>NZ_CP056185.1:0-5217381 GCF_013781985.1 Citrobacter sp. RHBSTW-01013 | reverse complement strand
GGCGGACTCCACTCGAACAAAAGTCGATAAATGACAAAGGCTGAAACATTCATGATTGTTGACGCACATCGACAAGACCCTATGCAAAGGGTGACGTGCGAATTGCTATCTGCAATTTTTACCCGATCAGGATCCATTGAAACGATCAGGACCGCGGATCATAGCGTAAACTGAGAAAGAGATCTTCTGTTTCTCACAGATTCTTCCCGATTTATCCACAGGATGATCCAGAATCGGCTAAGTGTAAACGATCCTGGAGAAGTGCTGCAGGTTTTAGCGCGCATATTGAAAAAATTAATGAGTAAAGATGCTTTACTGCTTAAACGATCTAATAAAGATCCCGAGCGATCCTTGCGCTTTATCCGCCAGCCCGTATAATTCTTACCCCCAGCGAGTAACGGTCGCCTTACGGCGTCAACGCTGCCTGTTTTATACGCGAAACCATGCGGAAAAAAGCGGGAAATAAGGAAAGAGAATTGACTCCGGAGTGTACAATTATTACAATCCGGCCTCTTTAATCACCCACACTGTGGCGTAAGTCGTTCGAAATTCGTTCGGGTATACGCAAAAGTCAGTGAATTTATTCAAGTTTAGGTAGAAATCGCCATGAAACGCACTTTTCAACCGTCTGTACTGAAGCGCAACCGTTCTCACGGCTTCCGTGCTCGTATGGCTAATAAAAATGGTCGTCAGGTTCTGGCACGTCGTCGTGCTAAAGGCCGTTCTCGTCTGACCGTTTCTAAGTAATAAAAGCTAGCCCCTGAGTGGTTAAGCTCGCATTTCCCAGGGAGTTACGTTTGTTAACTCCCACTCATTTCACATTCGTCTTCCAGCAGCCACAACGGGCTGGCACGCCGCAAATCACCATCCTCGGCCGCCTGAATTCGCTGGGGCATCCCCGTATCGGTCTTACCGTCGCCAAGAAAAACGTTAAACGCGCGCATGAACGCAATCGGATTAAACGTCTGACACGTGAAAGCTTTCGTTTACGTCAGCACGAACTTCCAGCAATGGATTTCGTGGTGGTGGCGAAAAAAGGGGTTGCTGACCTCGATAACCGTGCTCTCTCGGAAGCGTTGGAAAAATTATGGCGTCGCCATTGTCGCCTGGCTCGCGGGTCCTGATAGCCCTTATTCGGGTCTATCAACGCCTGATCAGTCCGCTGCTTGGGCCGCATTGCCGTTTCACTCCAACCTGCTCGAGCTACGGAATTGAGGCATTGCGCAGGTTTGGAGTGATAAAAGGCAGTTGGTTGACGGTGAAACGCGTATTAAAATGCCACCCTTTACACCCTGGTGGTGACGATCCCGTCCCGCCCGGACCATTTGATACCAGAGAACACTAACGATGGATTCGCAACGCAATCTTTTAGTCATCGCTTTGCTGTTCGTGTCTTTCATGATCTGGCAAGCCTGGGAGCAGGATAAAAACCCGCAACCTCAGGCCCAACAGACCACGCAGACAACGACCACCGCAGCGGGTAGCGCCGCAGACCAGGGCGTACCGGCCAGTGGCCAGGGGAAACTGATTACGGTTAAAACTGACGTGCTTGATCTGACCATCAACACCCGTGGTGGTGATGTGGAACAGGCTTCACTGCCAGCTTACCCGAAAGAACTCGGTTCTACCGAACCGTTCCAGTTACTGGAAACCACGCCACAGTTCATCTACCAGGCACAGAGTGGCCTGACAGGTCGTGACGGCCCGGATAACCCGGCTAACGGCCCGCGTCCGCTGTACAACGTCGAAAAAGACGCGTTTGTACTGGCTGACGGTCAGAACGAACTGCAGATCCCGATGACCTATACTGACGCAGCGGGTAACACATTCACTAAAACGTTTGTACTCAAGCGCGGTGAATATGCTGTCAACGTTAACTACAGCGTGCAGAACGCCGGCGAAAAACCGCTGGAAGTCTCCACCTTTGGTCAGCTGAAGCAATCCATCAATCTGCCATCTCATCGCGACACCGGTAGCAGCAACTTTGCGCTGCACACCTTCCGTGGCGCGGCGTACTCCACGCCAGATGAGAAGTATGAGAAATACAAATTCGACACCATTGCTGAAAACGAAAACCTGAACGTCAATGCTAAAGACGGCTGGGTCGCAATGCTGCAACAGTATTTCGCAACGGCATGGGTTCCGCGTAACGACGGCACCAACAACTTCTATACCGCTAACCTGGGTAACGGCATTGCCGCTATCGGCTATAAATCACAGCCGGTACTGGTTCAGCCTGGCCAGACTGGCGCGATGACCAGCACCCTGTGGGTCGGCCCGGAAATTCAGGATAAAATGGCGGCAGTTGCACCGCACCTGGATCTGACCGTGGATTACGGCTGGTTGTGGTTCATCTCTCAGCCGCTGTTCAAACTGCTGAAGTGGATCCATAGCTTCCTGGGTAACTGGGGCTTCTCCATCATCGTTATCACCTTTATCGTTCGTGGCATCATGTACCCGCTGACCAAAGCGCAGTACACCTCCATGGCGAAGATGCGTATGCTGCAGCCGAAGATTCAGGCTATGCGTGAGCGTCTGGGCGATGACAAACAGCGTCAGAGCCAGGAAATGATGGCCCTGTACAAAGCTGAGAAGGTTAACCCGCTGGGCGGCTGCTTCCCGCTGATCATCCAGATGCCAATCTTCCTGGCGTTGTACTACATGCTGATGGGCTCCATTGAACTGCGTCATGCGCCGTTCGCTCTGTGGATCCATGACCTGTCTGCACAGGACCCGTACTACATCCTGCCGATCCTGATGGGCGTGACGATGTTCTTCATTCAGAAGATGTCTCCGACCACCGTGACCGACCCGATGCAGCAGAAGATCATGACCTTTATGCCGGTCATCTTCACCGTGTTCTTCCTGTGGTTCCCATCAGGTCTGGTGCTGTACTATATCGTCAGCAACCTGGTAACCATTATTCAGCAGCAGCTGATTTACCGTGGTCTGGAGAAACGTGGCCTGCATAGCCGCGAGAAGAAAAACTCCTGATATTAGTCGCAGGTGCGTTGGCTGCATTTGCTTGCCGCCTTCTTGCAACTTGAATTATTTCGAGTATTCACGGTAAAGTTAATGCCAGAGAAGGCGGTCATTAGACCGCCTTTTTTACATTTACAAGAGAGCTATCATGAACCATAACGACACCATCGTCGCTCAGGCCACCCCACCGGGACGTGGTGGCGTGGGTATCCTGCGCATCTCCGGCCTGAAGGCGCGCGAGGTTGCAGAAACCGTACTGGGGAAACTACCAAAACCGCGCTATGCCGACTATCTGCCGTTTAAAGACGCGGATGGCAGCACGCTGGATCAGGGAATTGCCCTGTGGTTCCCCGGTCCGAACTCCTTTACCGGTGAAGATGTTTTAGAGCTTCAGGGCCATGGCGGTCCGGTGATTCTCGATCTGCTGCTCAAACGTATTCTGACCATTCCCGGGCTGCGCATTGCCAGACCGGGTGAATTCTCCGAGCGTGCGTTTCTCAATGATAAGCTTGATCTGGCCCAGGCAGAGGCAATTGCCGACCTGATCGATGCCAGCTCAGAGCAAGCCGCTCGCTCGGCGCTGAACTCGTTGCAGGGCGCATTTTCTGCACGGGTAAATCATCTTGTGGAAGCGCTCACTCACCTGCGCATCTACGTGGAAGCGGCGATCGACTTTCCGGATGAAGAAATCGACTTCCTGTCTGATGGTAAGATTGAAGCGCAGCTCAACAACGTTATCAGCGATCTCGATGCTGTTCGTGCCGAAGCGCGTCAGGGCAGCCTGCTGCGCGAAGGGATGAAGGTGGTCATTGCCGGTCGCCCAAATGCCGGGAAATCAAGCCTACTGAACGCGCTGGCAGGTCGTGAGGCGGCCATTGTGACCGACATTGCGGGTACGACTCGCGACGTACTGCGTGAGCATATTCATATCGACGGTATGCCGCTGCACATCATCGACACTGCCGGTCTGCGCGATGCCAGCGATGAAGTTGAACGCATTGGTATCGAACGCGCGTGGCAGGAAATTGAACAGGCCGACCGCGTTCTGTTTATGGTTGATGGCACCACCACCGACGCCGTGGACCCGGCTGACATCTGGCCAGACTTTATTGCCCGTCTGCCAGCCAAACTGCCGATTACCGTGGTGCGTAACAAAGCGGATATTACCGGTGAGACGCTGGGCCTTAGCGAAGTAAATGGCCACTCACTGGTTCGCCTCTCTGCGCGTACCGGTGAAGGCGTTGACGTGCTGCGTAACCATCTCAAACAGAGCATGGGCTTTGAAACCAATATGGAAGGCGGCTTCCTGGCGCGCCGTCGTCACCTGCAGGCGCTGGCAGAAGCGGCGGAGCATCTCGAGCAGGGTAAAGCCCAACTGCTCGGAGCATGGGCCGGAGAATTGCTGGCAGAGGAACTACGTCTGGCGCAGCAGAACCTCAGTGAGATCACCGGGGAATTTACCTCCGACGATCTGCTGGGAAGGATTTTCTCCAGCTTCTGTATTGGCAAATAACGTTGTGTTGCCCGGTGGCGCGATGCCTACCGGGCCTACAGTACCCGTAAGTCGGATAAAGCAAAGCGGCTATCCGGCTACAAGTAATTTCCCATATGGAAATCACTGTTGTCCAAATGGCAACTCGTGCAGTTGACTCTCTGCCCGTATGCTTAGCGCCACATTCCTCATGAGGTCGCTATGACACGCTTTCTAATCTGCAGTTTCGCCCTGGTGTTACTTTATCCCGCGGGTATTGATATGTATCTGGTGGGGCTGCCCCGTATTGCTGCCGATTTACAGGCCAGCGAGGCGCAACTGCATATCGCGTTTTCGGTTTATCTGGCGGGAATGGCGACGGCGATGCTGTTTGCCGGGAAAATTGCTGACCAGTCAGGACGCAAACCCGTCGCTATTGTCGGCGCCCTCATCTTTATTTTCGCCTCTGCGCTGTGTTCATTCGCCGAAAGCGGTACGCCGTTTCTCACAGGCCGCTTTATTCAGGGCGTAGGCGCAGGCTGCTGCTATGTGGTGGCTTTCGCCATCCTGCGCGATACGCTCGACGATCGCCGCCGGGCGAAGGTACTGTCGCTGTTGAACGGTATCACCTGTATCGTGCCGGTACTGGCACCGGTGATGGGGCATCTGATTATGCTCAAATACCCGTGGCAGAGCCTGTTCTACACGATGATCGGTATGGGTGTGGCCGTTTGCTTGCTGTCAGTGTTTATCTTGCGAGAATCGCGCCCAGCGACGCTCCCGGCATCTGCAGAGAAGAACCACCTATCTGAATCGCTGGTGAACCGTTTTTTCTTAAGCCGCCTGGCCATCACCACTCTCAGCGTGTCGGTGATCCTGACCTTCGTGAATACTTCGCCGGTGCTGTTGATGGAAGTGATGGGCTTTGACCGTGGTGAGTACGCCACCACGATGGCCATGACCGCAGGCATCAGTATGGCGGTCTCGTTCTCTACGCCATTCGCCCTGAGCGTGTTTAAACCTCGCGTTCTGATGCTGACCTCACAAGTGCTGTTTCTGTCTGCCGGTGTGGTGTTAACCCTTGCCAGTACGCACATGGTGACGCTGTTTGGGCTGACCTTAATCTGTGCCGGGTTCTCGGTCGGCTTCGGTGTCGCGATGAGCCAGGCGCTGGGACCTTTCTCGCTGCGTGCGGGCGTTGCCAGCTCGGCGTTAGGTATTGCGCAGGTTTGCGGTTCCTCGCTGTGGATATGGCTGGCGGCGGTGCTCGGTCTTGATGCGCTGAATATGCTGATCGGGATTCTGATTGGCTGTAGCATAGTGAGTATCATGCTGATTATCACAGTTGCACCTAACCGGTCCACGCCAACTCATGAAGAAATCCCTCAGCAGTCTCGATCTTAATTTATTGCTCTGCCTGCAGCTGTTGATGCAGGAACGCAGTGTTACCAAAACTGCCAAACGGATGAACGTCACGCCGTCGGCGGTCAGCAAGTCGCTGTCGAAACTGCGGGCCTGGTTTGACGATCCACTGTTTGTAAACACCCCGCAGGGGCTAACGCCAACACCGCTGATGGTCAGCATGGAACAGAATCTGGCAGAGTGGATGCAGATGAGCAACCAGTTGCTGGATAAGCCACACCATGAAGCGCCGCGCGGGCTGAAGTTTGATCTGGTGGCCGAAACGCCGCTGGTGATGATCATGTTCAACGCGCTCTCCCGACAGATCTATCAGCGTTATCCCCAGGCGACGATCAAAATACGCAACTGGGACTATGATTCGCTGGATGCAATTATTCGCGGCGAAGTGGATATCGGCTTTACTGGCCGGGAAAGCCATCCGCGTTCGCGTGAACTGTTGAGTTTGCTGCCGTTGTCGATCGACCATGAAGTGCTGTTTTCCGATCTCCCCTGCGTCTGGCTACGTGAAGATCATCCGGCATTGCAGGAAGAGTGGAATCTGGACACATTTCTGCGCTATCCGCACATCAGCATTAGCTGGGAGCAAAGCGATACCTGGGCGCTGGATGAAGTCCTGCAAGAGATGGGGCGCGCGCGCAATATTGCGTTATGTCTGCCCGGTTTTGAGCAGTCGCTGTTTATGGCCGCCCAGCCGGATCACGCGCTGATAGCCACAGCTCCGGTTTATTGCCAGCGTTATAACCAACTCCACCAGCTTCCGCTCGTGGCGCGCCCTATGCCTTTTGATGCCGCGCAGCTGGAAAAAATGCGCGTACCGTTCACCCTTCTTTGGCATAAACGTAACAGCCATAATCCTAAGATCGTCTGGTTGAAAGACACCATCAAGGCGCTTTATCGCGACATGTCCTGACGTTGCACCGCCACTTTGTTGCTAAATCGACTATTCTGGCAACAGAAATGTAAATATCGCGTAATGTATTCTATTTCAGCTTACTTTTTGGGCAGCAAAGCCTGCCTGGATGCCGCGTAAATGTTACTCTGGTAATTATCACGGACCATTAATCACGGAGCGAAAAATGGCGACACATTTTGCCAGAGGGATTCTTACGGAGGGACACCTGGTTTCAGCTCGCCTCCCTTCTCCATGTCATATCGAAGCAAGAGATCTCCCCGCTCATCGCCGAACACGTTTCCTGGCTTCCCGAAGTTTACTCGCTGAACTGATGTTTATGCTTTACGGCACCAGTACGCTGCCCGAGATTGTTACTCAGGCCAAAGGTAAGCCCGTTTTTCGCGATAAGAACATGCCGGGATTTTCGATTTCCTATGCCGGGAATATCGTTGGCGTTGCGCTAACAACTGAAGGAACGTGCGGGCTGGATATGGAACTGCAGCGAGCTACCCGCAGCTTTCACCATCCGCATTCAACGGAAACATGGTGCTTCTCCAGCAACGAAAATCTGTGGATCAATAACCAAAACGACCCCAACGAAGCACGCGCGCAGCTCATTACGTTGCGCCAGAGCGTACTCAAACTCACCGGCGATGTAAGCAATGATGATCCGCACGAACTCCAGCTTTTACCCGGCGCAGGACGTCTGAAATGTGCCCATGTTGCGCAGGTTGAAGCCATTTGCGATGCGGAAGATGTTCTGGTGTGGTCGGTTGCGGTTACGCCAACCATTGAAAAACTCAAGGTTTGGGAGTTTGATGGTAAACAGGAATGGAAAAGTTTGCCTGATATCCAGACCCGCGCCAATGAGCCTACGGGTCGTCTGATCCGGTTCTCTCAATTATGCGCAGCGAAGAGCCATACGCTTTGATTTAACCTTTATGATGAAACAGGAGTCACCATGTCAGAAACATTGAATGTTGTTACGTTACTGGGAAGTCTACGCAAAGGTTCGTTTAATGGAATGGTTGCCCGTACGCTGCCCAAGATTGCTCCAGCAGGAATGGAAGTCAACGCGTTGCCATCAATTGGTGATATCCCACTGTACGATGCCGACCTCCAGCAGGAAGAAGGTTTTCCGGCAAGCGTAGAAGCGCTGGCAGAGCAAATCAGGAAGGCTGACGGTGTCGTCATCGTGACACCGGAATATAACTATTCCGTGCCTGGCGGACTGAAGAACGCCATCGACTGGCTGTCCCGCCTGCCGGATCAGCCATTATCGGGTAAGCCGGTGCTGATCCAGACCAGCTCCATGGGCGCCATTGGCGGCGCGCGCTGCCAGTACCATCTGCGTCAGATCCTGGTGTTCCTCGACGCCATGGTAATGAACAAGCCGGAATTTATGGGCGGCGTGATTCAGAACAAAGTGGACCCGCAGACAGGTGAAGTGATCGACCAAAGTACGTTGGACCATCTAACCGGCCAGTTGACCGCATTTGGCGACTACATCCAGCGTGTGAAAGCCTAAAAGAAAAAGCCCGCTGGCTGCAATGCCTGGCGGGCCGTATCCGGTTATCAAGTTTACCTGATGGCGCTGCGCTTATCAGGTCTACACGCCTCGCGCAGCACCGTCTCAGCGGCAATTAATGCGCGTCGATAAACACAATCTTCAACACAAACAGCAGTGCGACAACGATGACGCATGGGCTGAGATCGCGGAAACGTCCGGTACCGATTTTCATCACACAGTAGGAAATAAAGCCCAGCGCAATACCTTCGGTAATCGAGAAGCTAAACGGCATCATCACGGCGGTAATAAACGCCGGAACGGCTTCAGTCAGGTCATCCCACTTCACGCGTGACAGGCTTGATGTCATCAGGACGCCAACGTAAATCAGCGCACCAGCGGCCGCATATCCCGGTACCATTCCCGCCAGCGGCGACAGGAAGATAACCAACAGGAACAGCAGGCCGACAACTACCGCGGTCAGGCCAGTACGTCCACCGACAGAAACCCCGGAAGAAGACTCGATATACGCGGTAACGGAAGAAGTACCGATAAACGCACCAGCAACCGATGACACGCTATCCACATACAGCGCCTGCTTCATACGCGGAAACTTACCCTTCGCATCCGCCAGACCGGCTTTATCCGTGACGCCAATTAGCGTACCGGAGGAGTCGAACAGGTTGACCAGCATGAACGAGAAAATTACGCCCGCAAGACCAATGTTAAACGAACCAGCCAGATCAACATGCCCGATAACGGACATTACGCTCGGCGGCGCGGAGACGATCCCGTTGTAATGGACATCGCCCAGCATCCAACCCAGCAGCGTGGTCACAATGATAGAGATCAGTACCGCCGCATGGATGTTACGTGAAGCCAGAATCGCGATGATAAAGAAGCCCAGAATACCGAGCAGTACGCTGTGGGACGTCAGGTTGCCAATAGACACCAGGGTGTCTTGGTTGGCGACGATAACACCAGCGTTTTTCAGCCCCATCATGCCGATGAACAGACCAATACCGCTGGTGATCCCCACGCGCAAGCTAACCGGGATGTTGGCAATCATCCAGTAACGTACGCGGAAAATCGTCAGTAGCAGCAGACCTACCGCGCCCCAGAAGATTGCGCCCATACCGATCTGCCATGACAGGCCCATCGCGCCAACGACCACGAAGGCGAAGAACGCATTCAGACCCATAGCAGGCGCAAGTGCGACCGGCAGGTTGGCAAACAGGCCCATCAGGATGCTACCAAATGCAGCAATCAGGCAGGTGGTTACAAAGACGGCGCTGGTATCCATGCCAGCCACGCCAAGAATTTGCGGGTTAACAAAAACGATATACACCATCGTCAGGAAGGTGGTTAAACCGGCGATCACTTCGGTCCGTGCCGTCGTGCCATGTTCGCGCAGTTTGAACACGCGTTCCAGCATCCCCTGGCCAGAAGCCTGGGTTGTGTGTTGTTGACTCATTATCAATTTCCGAACAAGGAGGGAAAATTCGTCGCTATCCTATACCAAAATGCGACAATAGGGTTGGGTTATGAGCAACTTTTTTCATTGATTTTGCTTATACGGCAACGATTGCGTCGCCCAATAATGCATTACGAAAACGTTAAACTTGTTAAAACGGAAATGACATGTCCCAGATAGAAGCCGTATTTTTTGACTGTGACGGTACCCTTGTCGACAGTGAAGTGATTTGTTCTCGCGCGTATGTCAGCATGTTCCAGGCGTTCGGCATTACGCTCGATCTTGAAGAAACTTTTAAACGCTTCAAGGGGGTAAAGCTGTACGAGATCATCGACATTATCAACGAAGAGCACGGTGTCGAACTGGCAAAAGCCGAATTAGAACCGGTTTACCGCGCAGAGGTCGCACGTCTGTTCGATACGGAACTGGAGGTGATTGCCGGAGCCAATGCGCTGCTGGACAGCATGACCGTCCCTATGTGCGTGGTATCTAACGGTCCGGTCAGCAAAATGCAGCACTCTCTGGGTAAGCTGGGCATGTTGCACCATTTCCCTGATTTGCTGTTCAGCGGCTACGATATTCAACGCTGGAAACCCGATCCGGCCCTGATGTTCCATGCGGCGAAAGCGATGGACGTTAACGTTGAGAACTGCATTCTGGTTGATGACTCCAGCGCAGGTGCGCAGGCGGGGATTGCTGCAGGGATGGAAGTGTTTTACTTCTGCGCCGATCCGCATAACAAACCAATCGATCATCCAAAAGTGACGACGTTTACCGATCTGGCGCAGTTACCAGCGTTGTGGAAGGCGCGGGGTTGGAATATTACGCGATAACTGAAAGGCCGGATGGCGCTAACGCTGATCCGGCCTGCATGTCTCGTAGAGCGGGTAAGCGTTAGCGCCACCCGCCACAAATATCACTCTTTCGGATCTTTGCCCGCCAGCAGCTTATCCAGCTCATCACCGCCCACGTGACGGAAGTCTTGTCCCTTCACGAAGTAGAAGATGTATTCGCAGATATTCTGGCAACGGTCACCGATACGCTCGATGGAGCGCGCGCAGAACAGCGCGGTCAGCACGCTTGGAATGGTACGCGGGTCTTCCATCATGTAGGTCATCAGCTGACGCACGATACCTTCATACTCCTGGTCGACTTTCTTATCTTCGCGATAAATACGTACCGCTTCGTCAAGATCCATACGCGCAAACGCATCCAGCACGTCATGCAGCATTTGTACGGTGTGGCGCCCCAGTGATTCCAGGCTTACCAGCAGCGGCTGATGCTGTTGAGAAAATTTCTCCAGCGCGGTGCGGCAAATTTTATCCGCAACGTCGCCAATACGTTCCAGCTCAGCGATCGTTTTGATAATCGCCATCACCAGACGCAAGTCACTGGCGGTCGGCTGACGCTTGGCAATGATACGCACGCAGGCCTCGTCGATCGCCACTTCCATCATATTGACGTTCTTATCGCCCTCAATGACGCGCTTCGCCAGCTCACTGTCCTGATTGTGCATGGCGGTAATCGCATCAGAAAGCTGCTGCTCGACCATGCCGCCCATGGTCATCACCTGGGTACGGATGCTTTCCAGCTCTGCATTGAACTGGCCGGAAATATGTTTATTAAGGTTAAGATTATCCACAACAAGCTCCTGAATCAGCCGTAACGACCGGTGATGTAGTCTTCAGTTTGTTTCTTCGCGGGCTTGGTGAACAGATCGTCCGTGTTACTGAACTCAATCAACTCGCCCAGGTACATAAATGCCGTGTGATCGGAACAACGCGCAGCCTGCTGCATGTTGTGGGTAACGATAACGACGGTGTAATCCTCTTTCAGCTCAGTGATCAGCTCTTCGATACGCCCGGTAGAAATAGGGTCGAGCGCTGAACACGGCTCATCAAGCAGAAGCACTTCCGGGCGAATGGCGATCCCACGCGCAATACACAGACGCTGCTGCTGGCCACCGGAGAGAGAGTACCCACTCTGGTGTAATTTATCTTTGGTTTCGTTCCACAGCGCGGCCTTGGTCAATGCCCACTGCACACGCTCGTCCATATCCGCACGAGAGAGTTTCTCAAACAGACGCACGCCAAAAGCGATGTTGTCGTAGATGGACATCGGGAACGGCGTCGGCTTCTGGAATACCATGCCCACTTTGGCACGCAGCAGAGCGATATCCTGAGTGTTGGTGAGAATATTGTCGCCATCCAGCAGGATTTCGCCTTCCGCACGCTGTTCCGGGTACAGTTCAAACATTTTATTGAACGTACGCAGCAACGTCGATTTACCACAGCCTGACGGCCCGATAAACGCCGTTACCTGGTTTTTGGCAATATCCAGGTTGATGTTCTTCAGGGCATGGAACTTGCCATAGTAGAAGTTCAAATCACGAACCTGAATCTTACCTGGGGCAGTATCAACCATACTCATTTCTATCTTTTCCTCATCATGCCTGATGGCGCGCAGCTTTCAGGCCTACAAATGTCTTCAATCGTAGGCCGGATAAGGCGTTTACGCCGCCATCCGGCACTTCGTCTTAACCGTGTTTCTTCTTCGCGAAAATGACGCGCGCCAGAATGTTCAGCAGCAGTACGCACAGGGTAATAATCAGTACCCCGGCCCAGGCCAGTTGCTGCCACTCAGCAAACGGGCTCATCGCAAACTTAAAGATAGTGACCGGCAGGTTGGCGATAGGCTGCATCATGTCGGTGCTCCAGAACTGATTGGAGAGCGACGTAAACAGCAGCGGAGCCGTTTCACCTGCGATACGTGCAATAGCCAGTAAAACGCCTGTAATGATGCCTGAGACAGAGGCCTTCAGGGTGATCGCAGAAATCATCTTCCATTTCGGCGTACCCAGCGCATAGGCGGCTTCACGCAGGCTATCCGGTACCAGCTTGAGCATGTTCTCCGTGGTACGAATAACAATGGGCACCTGCAGCAGCGCCAGCGCGATAACGCCCGCCCAGCCGGAGAAGTGCTCCATTTTTGCTACCACGATGGTGTAAACGAACAGACCGACCACGATTGATGGCGCAGAAAGCAGGATGTCGTTGATAAAGCGGATCACCTCAGCCAGCCAGGACTTACGTCCGTACTCTGCCAGGTAGATGCCCGCCATAATACCAAGCGGTGTACCAAACACGGTCGCCCACAGAATTAACAGTCCGCTACCGGCCAGGGCATTCGCCAGACCACCACCAGCCGTATTCGGCGGAGGTGTCATTTCGGTGAACAGCGCCAGTGACATACCGTCAATACCGCGGGTGATCGTGGACATCAGGATCCAGATAAGCCAGAACAGACCGAATGCCATGGTCGCCATAGAGAGCGTCAGCGCGATGCGGTTCTTCAGACGACGACGCGCCTGCATTTTACGGCGGGATTCCGCAAGCGCAGCGGTGTTTTGCATTTCAAGCGTAGCCATTAGCGTGCCCCCTCGTTCTTCGCAAGGCGCATGATCATGAACTTAGACGCCGCCAGCACGATGAAGGTAATCACAAACAGAATCAGGCCCAGTTCCATCAACGCGGCAACGTGCAGTCCTGATTCCGCTTCGGCAAATTCATTCGCCAGCGCAGACGTAATACTGTTGCCCGGCATGTACAGCGAGGCACTATCGAGCTGGTAGGTGTTACCGATGATGAACGTCACCGCCATGGTTTCACCCAGCGCGCGGCCCAAACCGAGCATCACGCCGCCGATCACACCGTTTTTGGTGAACGGCAGGACGATGCGCCAGATAACTTCCCAAGTAGTACAACCGATGCCGTAGGCTGACTCTTTCATCAGCACCGGCGTTTGTTCGAACACATCGCGCATAACCGCCGCAATGTACGGGATGATCATGATGGCGAGGATCACGCCAGCGGCCAGAATACCGATACCAAATGCCGGACCCGCAAACAGCGCGCCAACAAACGGAATGTTGGAAAGGATGTTCCCGACCGGCTCCTGGAAGTAAGTCGCAAACAGCGGGGCAAAGATAAACAGGCCCCACATGCCATACACGATACTCGGAATTGCCGCCAGCAATTCAATAGCGATACCCAGCGGGCGACGCAGCCAGCCAGGAGCAAGTTCAGTCAGGAATAAGGCTATGCCAAAACTCACCGGAACGGCGATCAGCAGTGCGATAAGCGAGGTGACCAGCGTACCGTAAATCGGTACTAATGCACCGTAGATATCGTTTGGCGCATCCCATTCTTTAGTCCACAGAAAGGAGAAGCCAAATTTCTGAATGCTTGGCCAGGAGGAGATAACCAGAGAGACAATAATGCCACCCAACATCAATAGCACAATCAGCGCAGCCAGTTTTACCAGCGCGCTGAATATCATGTCACCTTTTTTACCCGGTGGGTTCAAAGCAGGCTTGGTTGCAGCCATAAATCACTCTTTAAGTTTGGGCCAAGAAGCACGCATTTTATCGTGCTTCCCGGCTAACGTAATGCCATACCCTAAATAATTCGAGTTGCAGCAAGGCGGCAAGCTTGTGAATACCCAGGAGCATAGATTCACTATGTGACTGGGGTGAACAAGCACAGCCAACACAGCTGCGGCTCGAAGTATGACGGGTATTTAGTACAGCGCTTTACCGCTGCTGTCCTTCACGTTGGTCTTCCATGCAGCACGAATCTGCTCAACCACGCTGTCCGGCAGGCTGGCGTAATCCAGGTCATTAGCCTGTTTGCCGCCATTTTTGTACGCCCAATCGAAGAACTTCAGCACTTCAGCGCCCTGCTCAGGTTTCTTCTGCTCTTTATGCACCAGGATGAAGGTGGTGGAAGTGATCGGCCACGCATCGTCACCTTTCTGGTTAGTCAGATCCTGAGCGAAGGTTTTGCTCCAGTCAGCGCCTTTTGCAGCGTTGGCAAAGTTTTCTTCGGTCGGACTTACCGGTTTGCCATCAGCAGAGACCAGCTTGGTGTACGCCAGGTTGTTCTGCTTAGCGTAAGCGTACTCAACGTAGCCGATAGAACCCGGCAGACGCTGTACGAACGCAGCGATACCGTCGTTACCTTTACCGCCCAGACCGGTCGGCCAGTTAACGGTAGAGCCGGAACCAATTTTAGATTTCCACTCTTCGTTCACTTTCGCCAGGTAGCTGGTGAAAACGAAGGAAGTACCGGAACCGTCAGCACGACGCACAACGGCGATATTCTGAGAAGGCAGCTTCAGACCCGGGTTCAGTTTGGTGATGGCTTCATCATCCCACTTCTTAATTTTACCGAGGTAGATGTCGCCCAGCGTTTTACCGTCCAGCACCAGTTCGCCGGATTTCAGGCCTGGGATGTTCACCGCCAGCACCACACCACCGATAACAGTCGGGAACTGGAACAGGCCTTCTTGCGCCAGTTTCTCGTCAGACAACGGTGCGTCAGAGGCGCCGAAATCAACGGTATTGGCCGTAATTTGTTTTACACCACCGGAGGAGCCGATACCCTGGTAGTTTACTTTGCTACCAGTCTCTTTCTGATAGGTATCTGCCCATTTGGCATACACTGGCGCAGGGAAGGTTGCACCTGCACCTGTCAGGCTCGCTGCTGCAAACGCAGAAAACGCGCTCATGGATAAGGTCGCGGCGACAACAGTTGCGACAGTGGTACGCATAACTTTCATAATGTCTCCTGCACGGTTTTCGTAAATCGTTGTTTGAGTTGCTACTGTGAGCAAAATAGGACAAACAGGTGACAGTTAAATGTACGAAATATGACAGTTTTATGACAATGAAAAACTCGGGAAGTTTTTTATCTAAAAATACATTTAAAACAGTATGTTAATTACCATCATGACAATAACATTTCGCTGAAATTTTCTTTTTATGACACTGAAAACAGTAGTTGAAGATGACGGTTTGTCACATAAAACAGGCGGGATAATTGATTAAAAACAGAACAAGCTAAAAAAATGCCCCGCTTGTGGACTGACCCCATAAAGTTGGACAGTTCATGTTAAGCGGCTTTCAGAGCCTGGGTTCGGTATTCTACCGGACTCAGGCCTTTTAATTTCAGGCTTATTCGTTCGTTGTTGTAGTAATGGATATAGCTCTCTATCGCCTTCCTTAGTTCGCTGACACTGCTGAACTGACTCAGATAAAAACATTCCGATTTCAGCGTCCCGAAGAAGTTCTCCATCACCGCATTGTCCAGACAGTTCCCTTTACGCGACATACTCTGCGTCATGCCCTTCGCCTTTAACCTGGCCTGATAACCTTCCATTCGATATTGCCAGCCCTGATCCGAGTGCAGCAGCGTGCTATCTTCCGGGCTGAGCTTCAGGAACGCATCGTGCAGCATCGTATTAACCATCTCCATCACCGGCCTTTCCGACAGGCTGTAGGAGATAATCTCCCGGTTAAACAGGTCAAGAACCGGTGACAGGTACAGCTTTTTACCCTGTACCGAGAACTCAGTAACATCTGTAACCCATTTTTCGTTGGCTTTTGACGCGCCGAAGTTCCGGTTCAGTATATTGGGCGCTGCCCTGCCAGTTTCGCCTTTCCAGGAACGATATTTCTTCACCCTTATCAGGGACCGGAGCGACAGCTCTGCCATCAGTCGTTGCACTGTTTTATGGTTCACCAGCAGCCCCTGTTTTTTCAGCGAGAGCGTGATCCTGCGGTAGCCATAACGTCCTTTGTGATAGTGGTAAATCTCTCTTATTTTATCTTTCAGTCCGGCATGCCTGTCCATGCGCTTTAGCGCGTTCATATTGTGATACCACGTGCTGCGGGACATACCCGCGGCACGCAGAAGATCACTGAGCGCATACTCCAGCCTTAGCTCACTGATTATTGCGGCTTTTTGCCGTTTTTCTCGCTTTGAACTAAGGCCTTCAGCTTTTTTAGGTAGGCATTCTCTGCACGCAGGTAACGGAGTTCAGCCCGTAGTTCTTCGGGCGATAACGTTTCCAGTGCAGCATCGGTAAGTGGAGATGATTTTTTAGGTTTTTTCATGTCCTTGCTCCGGCCCTGTTTTATCCTCAGAAGTCCTTTCTCACCAGCATCCTGGTAAACATTAACCCAGTGCCGGACAACGGTTTCGGTTGAGATATTAAACCGTGCGGCGGCCTCGCGCATGGAAAGTTCTTCAGCGAGTACAGTCCGGACTACAGCAATCCGGAACGACGGTGAATGGCGGTCATTTTTCCAGGTAATACCATCAATACCGTGAAGTTGCCAGGCTCTTACCCAGCGTCGCACCGATGTTCTTTCAACACCAAAACGTTCAGCGGTACGATGTGTGCCATCGAGTCCGGCAAGGTAATGATTAACTACAGCTAATCTGGTTTCGAGGGAATATTTTGGCTTTGCCATAAAAAACTGCACCTTAGTCAGTTGGGTGTCCAACTTTTGGGGTGCAGTCCACTTGCAGCAGGGCATTTTCAGTTCAGTTAAGTGCGGATTACTCTACGGTAACCGACTTTGCCAGGTTACGCGGCTGGTCCACGTCGGTGCCTTTAATCAGCGCCACGTGATACGCCAGCAACTGCAGCGGAACGGTGTAGAAGATCGGTGCAATCACCTCTTCCACATGCGGCATCTCAATGATGTGCATGTTTTCGCTGCTGGTAAAGCCAGCATCCTGGTCCGCAAAGACGTACAACTGACCGCCACGGGCGCGAACTTCTTCAATGTTGGATTTCAGTTTTTCCAACAGTTCGTTGTTCGGTGCAACTACGATAACCGGCATATCGGCATCAATCAGCGCCAGCGGACCGTGTTTCAGTTCGCCTGCAGCATAAGCTTCAGCGTGAATATAAGAGATCTCTTTCAGCTTCAGCGCGCCTTCCAGCGCAATCGGGTACTGATCGCCACGGCCCAGGAACAGCGCATGGTGTTTGTCTGAGAAACCTTCCGCCAGAGCGGCAATGCGTTTGTCCTGAGACAGCATCTGCTCAATACGGCTCGGCAGCGCCTGCAGACCGTGAACGATCTCCTGCTCGATAGACGCATCCAGGCCTTTCAGACGAGACAGTTTCGCCACCAGCATCAGCAGAACGGTCAGTTGGGTAGTAAATGCTTTCGTCGAGGCCACACCGATTTCGGTACCGGCATTGGTCATCATAGCCAGGTCGGATTCGCGCACCAGAGAAGATCCCGGTACGTTACAAATAGCCAGCGAGCCCAGATAGCCCAGCTCTTTAGATAAGCGCAGACCTGCCAGGGTATCCGCCGTTTCACCGGACTGGGAAAGGGTAATCATCAGGCTGTTACGACGCACGGCGGATTTGCGATAGCGGAACTCGGAAGCGATTTCGACATCACAAGGAATACCAGCCAGCGATTCAAACCAGTAGCGGGACACCATACCGGAGTTGTAGGACGTACCGCAGGCGATAATCTGGATATGCTCAACCTGAGACAGCAACTCGTTGGCACGTGAACCCAGCTCGCTTAAATCCACTTCACCGTGACTAATGCGCCCGGTCAGCGTATTTTTAATTGCGTTCGGCTGTTCGTAGATCTCTTTCTGCATGTAGTGGCGATAAATACCTTTTTCGCCCGCGTCATACTGCAGATTCGATTCGATATCCTGACGCTTCACTTGTGCGCCAGACTTGTCAAAAATAGAGACTGAACGACGGGTCACTTCTGCGATGTCACCTTCTTCCAGGAAGATAAAGCGACGGGTTACCGGCAGCAACGCCAACTGATCGGAGGCAATAAAGTTTTCCCCCATCCCCAGACCAATCACCAGCGGGCTACCTGAACGGGCCGCCAGCAGCGTTTCCGGGTTACGGGTATCCATGATCACCGTGCCATAGGCACCGCGCAACTGTGGAATAGTACGCAGTACGGCTTCACGCAGCGTACCACCCTGTTCCAGTTCCCAATGCACCAGGTGAGCAATCACTTCGGTGTCGGTTTCAGAAACAAAGGTGTAACCACGGGTTTTCAGTAGTTCACGCAGAGGTTCATGGTTTTCAATGATGCCGTTATGCACAACAACAATGTGTTCAGAAACATGGGGATGCGCGTTCGCTTCTGAAGGTTCACCGTGTGTCGCCCAACGGGTATGAGCGATACCTGTACCACCATGCAGCGGATGTTCTTCCGCAGCAGCAGTCAGCATCTGCACTTTACCCAGACGACGCAGACGGGTCATGTTGCCTTCAGCATCGACAACGGCCAGACCAGCAGAGTCATAACCACGATATTCCAGACGACGTAAACCTTCGAGAAGGATTTCAGCTACATCACGCTGCGCGATAGCGCCAACAATTCCACACATATTTTTTGATTCCGAATTTAGGCATTTGCCTGTCGTTGTCGCTGACCTGTATTTGCCCTTTCCGGGCGCCCCGAGCCTTGTAGAGAGTGGGGTTATTTTTATGGTACTGCTTGTTGAGCGGAGGATTATGTTATCCCCTCATCTCTTGTCTGCCTGATGGCGCTTACGCTTATCAGGCCTACAGAACGTCACCGCACGTAGGCCGCCATCCGGCAAAAATCACTTACTTCTTCTTCACCGGACGCTGCCAGCCCTGTTTATGGACCTGAGGTACACGGCTTAATACCAGTTCGTTATCGGCGACATTACGCGTTACGGTAGTGCCAGCAGCGATGGTGGCACCTTTACCCACGGTGACAGGCGCCACCAACTGAGTATCAGAACCCACAAACACATCATCACCAATAATGGTTTTAAACTTATTGGCACCATCGTAGTTGCAGGTAATCGTACCCGCGCCGATATTCACATTATCGCCAATTTCCGCATCGCCCAGATAGGTCAGATGACCAGCTTTAGAACCTTTACCCAGACGCGCTTTTTTCATTTCGACGAAGTTACCCACGTGCGCGCCTTCCTGCAGCTCAGCACCCGGGCGCAGACGCGCGAATGGGCCGATGGTGCAAGCGGCTTCCAGATGGGCATCTTCCACCACACTGTATGGGCTAAGCTCACAACCTTCACCAATCACGCTGTTTTTGATGATACAGCCAGCACCAATCTTGACGCGATCACCAACGGTTACGTTACCTTCAATGATAACGTTAGTATCAATTTCAACATCGCGCCCGTGAATAAGCGTACCGCGAAGATCAAAACGTGCAGGATCGCGCAGCATCACGCCCGCCAGCAACAGTTTCTCTGCTTGCTCAGACTGATAAACACGCTCCAGACGGGATAACTGAAGACGGTTATTCACCCCTTCCGTTTCGCTAATACGTGCCGGATGTACCGCAGCAATTTCGCGTCCTTCCTGATACGCCATAGCAATGATATCGGTGATGTAGTATTCACCCTGCGCATTGTTATTGGTGAGTTTGGACAGCCAGCGCTTCATATCAGCGCCATTGGCAATCAGAATACCGGTGTTGATTTCCTGGATTTGGCGCTGCTCGTCAGTTGCATCTTTATGCTCGACGATACCGGTGACGTTACCGTTCTCACGCGTAATACGCCCATAGCCGGATGGATCATCCAGTTTTACCGTTAACAGGCCGATGCCGCCCTGCGGTTTAGCATCACGCAGGCTACGTAAGGTATCGGTAGAGATCAGCGGCACATCGCCATAGAGCATTAAAATGTCTTCGTCATCACCAAAGAATGGCGCTGCCTGCTGCATTGCATGGCCGGTCCCCAACTGCTCTGCCTGCAGAATCCAGTTTAGATTGCCATCTTTCAGCGTCTGCTTAAGCAAATCACCACCGTGCCCGTAGACCAGATGTACGTGAGTCGCACCTAATTCATTAGCGGCATCAATGACATGCTGAACCATCGGCTTTCCTGCGAGGGTATGCAGCACTTTAGGGAGATCGGAATACATACGCGTGCCTTTGCCTGCGGCAAGGATCACGACGCTCATAGCATTATTCAACATACACGTCCTGACTGTAATTTGAGAACGAATTTATACCGTTTCACATTGAAAATACTACATTTTTTTCATCGTGAAATTGACCGAAAATAAAACGTTCAATCGGGAAAATTTCCCCTCTGATAACACTCTATTTTCGTCTATTTCGGCGTCTTTTGTCTCCCAAAACCAGGAGTCTGCTCTTATTAAAGCCTTAGGTTAATGTTTTTGCTATTTTTTTACTGCATGAATAAAGAGTTACAAAAGAAAAGTACAATATTATTAATGTGATCAGCGAGAAGCAGAAAAATACTGTTTTAAAAGGGAAGAGGACAAACGATCAAGCGGAAGAGTGGGATTTAATAACAGATGGCGCGTGCTGATAACCGTATGAAGCATCGCGCCACAGAGCAGGTCGGGAAGACTAAACTTCCATACTGCTGAAAAGGGCGATGATTTTGTTAATCAGTTTCATGTTGGTATCCTGTTTTTATCTGAGTTAATTATGTGACACACATCACACAAAAAAGAGTCTACGCCTCATTTTTTAACCGATCAATATTTTTGTGACACAAGTCACAAAAATATAAAACAGCTTTTTAGTTCCACTTTCACTGAAACAAAACCATAAAAAAAGCCAGCCTGGCAACCAGACTGGCTTTTGTGCTTTTCAAGCCGGTGTTACATCGCTTTTTTGGTCAACTCGATAACGCGCAGTTTCGCGATCGCTTTGGCCAGTTCCGCAGATGCCTGAGCGTAATCCACGTCACCATGAGAGCTCTTAATGTGCTCTTCAGCCTTACGCTTCGCTTCCAGGGCTCTCGCTTCATCGAGATCCTGTCCGCGAATCGCGGTATCAGCCAGAACGGTCACGCTGCCAGGCTGCACTTCGAGAATGCCGCCGGACAGATAGATAAACTCTTCATGACCGAACTGTTTAACGATGCGGATCATACCAGGCTTAATGGCGGTGAGCAGCGGTGCGTGACCCGGGAAAATACCCAGTTCACCTTCACTACCCGTTACCTGGATTTTTTCGACCAGACCAGAGAACATTTGCTGCTCTGCGCTGACGACATCCAGGTGGTAAGTCATTGCCATATCACCCTCCGATTAAGGCGTTAAAGTTTTTTGGCTTTTTCCACGGCTTCGTCGATAGAACCAACCATGTAGAACGCCTGCTCTGGCAGGTGGTCGTATTCGCCTTCCATGATGCCTTTAAAGCCACGGATGGTGTCTTTCAGGGATACGTATTTACCCGGAGAACCGGTGAATACTTCCGCAACGAAGAACGGCTGGGACAGGAAGCGCTGAATTTTACGTGCGCGTGCTACCACCAGTTTGTCTTCTTCAGACAGTTCATCCATACCCAGGATGGCGATGATGTCTTTCAGTTCCTGATAACGCTGCAGCAGAGACTGTACGCCACGCGCGGTGTCGTAGTGTTCCTGACCAACAACCAGCGGATCCAGCTGACGGCTGGTGGAGTCCAGCGGGTCAACTGCCGGGTAGATACCCAGAGAGGCGATCTGACGGCTCAGTACCACGGTTGCATCTAAGTGAGCAAAGGTGGTTGCTGGGGATGGGTCAGTCAAGTCATCCGCAGGTACGTATACCGCCTGAACGGAGGTGATAGAACCGGTTTTGGTAGAGGTTATACGTTCCTGAAGAACACCCATCTCTTCCGCCAGGGTCGGCTGGTAGCCTACCGCTGATGGCATACGACCCAGCAGTGCGGATACTTCTGTACCGGCCAGGGTGTAACGATAGATGTTATCAACGAACAGCAGAACGTCACGACCTTCGTCACGGAACTTCTCTGCCATGGTCAGACCGGTCAGAGCAACGCGCAGACGGTTTCCCGGCGGCTCGTTCATCTGGCCATATACCAGGGATACTTTGTCCAGAACGTTGGAGTCAGTCATTTCGTGGTAGAAGTCGTTACCCTCACGAGTACGTTCACCCACGCCCGCAAACACGGAGTAACCGGAGTGTTCGATCGCGATGTTACGGATCAGCTCCATCATGTTTACGGTTTTACCTACACCCGCACCACCGAACAGACCAACTTTACCGCCCTTAGCGAACGGACACATCAGGTCGATAACTTTGATGCCGGTTTCCAGCAGTTCCTGAGAGCTGGACAGCTCTTCATAGGAAGGTGCCGCGCGGTGGATAGCCCAACGCTCTTCTTCACCGATATCGCCTTTCATGTCGATCGGGTGACCCAGGACGTTCATGATACGACCCAGAGTTGCTTTACCTACCGGGACTTCGATCGGGTGCTCGAGATCTTTGACTTCCAGACCACGACGCAGACCGTCGGAAGAACCCATGGCGATGGTACGTACGATACCGCCGCCGAGCTGCTGCTGAACTTCCAGCACCAGGCTCTCTTTACCATTCATAACCTCAAGAGCATCGTACACGCGCGGTACGGCATCCTGAGGGAATTCGACGTCAACCACGGCGCCGATTACCTGGACAATTTTTCCAGTAGCCATCTTGAATCCTCTACGAATTAACCTGGTTATACCGCGGATGCACCACCGACGATTTCGGTGAGTTCCTGAGTAATGCTGGCCTGACGAGCTTTGTTGTATACCAACTGCAGCTCTTTAATCAGGCTGCCGCCATTGTCGGTCGCGGCTTTCATCGCCACCATACGTGCGGCCTGCTCGCTGGCCAGGTTTTCTACCACGCCCTGATAAACCTGAGACTCGACATAACGACGCAGCAGGGTATCCAGCAGCGCTTTCGGGTCTGGCTCATACAGGTAATCCCAGGATTTACGCTTCAATTCATCATCATCTGATGCCGGCAGAGGCAGCAGTTGGGTGATGGTTGGCGTCTGAGACATGGTGTTAATAAATTTGTTGCTGACAACGTACAGTCTGTCCAGACGACCTTCATCGTAGGCCTGCAGCATCACTTTAACCGGACCGATCAGTTCGGACAGGGAAGGGTTATCCCCCATGCCGGTTACCTGAGCAATCACATTACCGCCAACGGAGTTAAAGAAAGACACGCCCTTAGAGCCGATCATTGCGATATCGCACTGAACGCCTTTATCGGACCATGCTTTCATATCCGCCAGCAGCTTTTTGAACAGGTTAATGTTCAAGCCACCGCACAGACCACGGTCGGTCGACACCACCAGGTAGCCCACGCGCTTAACGTCGCGTTCTTCCAGGTAAGGGTGCTTATATTCCAGATTACCATTCGCAAGGTGACCAATCACTTTGCGCATGGTCTCTGCATAAGGACGGCTGGCCGCCATGCGATCCTGCGATTTACGCATTTTGGAAGCGGCGACCATCTCCATCGCTTTAGTGATCTTCTGCGTGTTCTGGACGCTTGCGATCTTACTACGTATCTCTTTTGCGCCGGCCATGAGCTTCTCCTCAATGCCTTGCGGTCCGCCCTAAAGCAGACCGCCAGACGTTACCAGGACTGGGTTGCCTTGAAGGAATCGAGGATAGCTTTCAGCTTGCCTTCGATTTCATCGTTATAGCCACCGGACTGGTTGATCTCTTGCATCAGCGGAGCGTGGTCACGGTCAACGTAAGCCAGCAGAGCGGCTTCAAAGCTACCGATTTTCGCCAGTTCCACATCTTCGAGGTAACCGCGTTCAGCCGCAAACAGCACCACACCCTGCTGTGCTACAGACATTGGGGCATACTGTTTCTGCTTCAGCAGTTCAGTTACTTTCTGACCGTGGCTCAGCTGCTTACGAGTAGCTTCATCCAGGTCGGAAGCGAACTGAGAAAACGCTGCCAGTTCACGATACTGCGCCAGTGCGGTACGAATACCACCGGACAGTTTCTTGATGATCTTGGTCTGCGCTGCGCCACCTACACGAGATACGGAGATACCCGGGTTAACTGCCGGACGAATACCGGAGTTGAACAGGTTGGTTTCCAGGAAGATCTGACCATCTGTAATGGAAATTACGTTGGTCGGAACGAACGCAGAAACGTCACCCGCCTGGGTTTCGATAATCGGCAGAGCGGTCAGGGAGCCGGTTTTACCTTTAACTTCACCATTGGTGAACTTCTCAACGTATTCCGCGTTTACGCGGGATGCGCGCTCCAGCAGACGGGAGTGGAGGTAAAATACGTCGCCCGGGAATGCTTCACGTCCAGGTGGACGACGGAGCAGCAGGGAAACCTGACGGTAAGCAACAGCCTGTTTAGACAGGTCATCGTAAACGATCAGCGCGTCTTCACCGCGGTCACGGAAGTATTCGCCCATTGCGCAACCGGCATATGGCGCCAGGTATTGCAGAGCAGCAGATTCAGACGCGGTCGCCACAACAACGATGGTGTTGGACAGTGCGCCGTGTTCTTCCAGTTTACGAACCACGTTAGAAATGGTGGACGCTTTCTGGCCGATAGCCACGTACACACATTTGATACCGGAATCACGCTGGTTGATGATGGCGTCGATTGCCATCGCGGTTTTACCTGTCTGACGGTCACCGATGATCAGCTCACGCTGGCCACGACCGATTGGGATCATGGCATCAACAGATTTATAACCTGTCTGTACTGGCTGGTCGACGGACTGACGTTCGATTACGCCTGGTGCGATAACTTCGATTGGCGAGAAGCCATCGTTATCAACCGGACCTTTACCGTCAATTGGGGAACCCAGAGTGTTCACCACACGACCCAGCAGGCCACGGCCAACCGGAACTTCCAGAATACGACCCGTACACTTAACCTTCATGCCTTCGGCGAGGTCAGCGTATGGACCCATCACAACGGCACCTACGGAGTCGCGCTCCAGGTTCAGTGCGATAGCGTAACGGTTACCCGGCAGGGAAATCATCTCACCCTGCATACAATCGGCCAGGCCGTGAATGCGGATAACACCGTCACTTACAGAAACAATAGTACCTTCGTTGTGAGCTTCGCTCACAACATTGAACTGAGCAATGCGCTGCTTGATCAGTTCGCTGATTTCGGTGGAATTCAGTTGCATGCTCCAGTCCCCTTAAGACTGCAAGACGTCTGCAAGGCGCTCAAGACGGCCGCGTACGCTGCCATCAATGACCATATCACCCGCTCGGATGATTACGCCTGCCATTACAGACTTATCGATTTTGCAATTCAGCTTAACTTTGCGTGACAGACGTTTTTCCATCGCTGCACTAATCTTCGTAAGCTGTTCATCACTCAGTGCATTGGCAGAAGTGACTTCTACCTCAGAAATAGCCTCACTGGCTGCACGCAGATGAATAAACTGCTCAAGAACATCCGGGAGCGCATTCAGACGGTTATTTTCAGCCATTACCCTAATCAGGTTTTGGCCGCTTTCGTCCAGCTGCTCACCGCACACGGCGATAAACGACTCAGCGAGCGTTTCCGGCGCCAGCGCGCCAGAGAGAAGCTCTGCCATTTGTTCGTTTTTCGTCACCTCAGCGGCAAACGTCAGCATATCCTGCCAACGGTCAACGCTTTGGTGCTCAACGGCAAAGTCAAAAGCTGCTTTGGCGTAGGGGCGAGCTACCGTAATAAATTCAGACATCAGCCCCTCCCTCCTTACAGTTCAGCGACAAGTTTGTCCACGATGTCGCTATTAGCAGCTTCATCCACGGAACGTTCGATGATCTTCTCGGCGCCAGCAACAGCCAGGATAGCAACTTGCTTACGCAGTTCTTCGCGAGCACGTTTACGCTCGGCGTCAATTTCCGCCTGCGCCTGTGCCACGATTTTAGTACGTTCCTGCTCTGCTTCAGTTTTAGCTTCGTCCAGGATCTGAGCACGGCGTTTGTTCGCCTGCTCGATGATTACCTGAGCTTCCGCCTTCGCTTTTTTCAGCTGGTCGGTCGCGCTGGCCTTTGCAAGGTCAAGATCCTTATGTGCTCGTTCTGCAGAAGCAAGGCCGTCAGCAATTTCTTTTTGACGTTTTTCGATGGCAGCCATTAAAGGCGGCCATACGTACTTCATGCAGAACAGAACGAACAGGACAAACGCGATGGCCTGGCCGAGGATTGTTGCGTTAAGATTCACAGCACAATGCCTCTATCTAGTTAACGTTCTGATATTGCTCTTAATTCAAGCAACGCTTACTACGCGACAGCAAACATCACGTACAGACCCAGACCTACAGCGATCATTGGGATTGCATCCACCAGACCCATAACGATAAAGAACTGAGTACGCAGCAGAGGAATCAGATCCGGTTGACGCGCTGCGCCTTCCAGGAATTTACCCCCGAGGATGCCGATACCGATCGCAGCACCGATTGCCGCCAGACCCATCATCACAGCGGCAGCAATGTACAGCAGATCCATATTCAGGTTTTCCATGACAGTCTCCAGTTTGTTTCAGTTAAAACGTAGTAGTGTTGGTAAATTAATGCTCTTCAGATGCCATCGACAGATAGACAATCGTCAGAACCATAAATATGAAGGCTTGCAGCGTGATAATCAGTATGTGGAAAATGGCCCATGGCACATTCAGGATCCACTGTGACCACCACGGCAACAGACCAGCAATCAGAATGAAAATCAGCTCACCGGCATACATGTTGCCGAACAGTCGCAGACCAAGAGAAATTGGTTTGGACAGCAGGCTTACCCCTTCAAGGATTAAGTTGACAGGGATGAACGCCCAGTGATTGAACGGCTGCAGCGTCAACTCTTTCGCGAAGCCGCCGATGCCTTTCATTTTGATGCTGTAGAACAGAATGAGGATAAATACGCCCAGCGCCATCGACAGGGTGATGTTCACGTCAGCAGACGGAACTACACGCAGAGCCGGCAGGCCAAAGATATGCTCACCGATGTACGGAAGCAGGTCGATAGGCAGCAAATCCATCAAGTTCATCAGGAATACCCAGACGAAAATCGTCAGGGCCAGCGGAGCAATCAGCTTGCTTTTGCCATGGTACATGTCTTTCACGCTACCATGCACAAAGCCGATTACCAGCTCAATCGCGGTCTGAAATTTACCTGGTACGCCGCTGGTCGCCTTTTTAGCTACGCTACGGAACATAAGCAGGAACAACAGACCCAGAACCACCGAGAAGAAAATGGAGTCAATATTGAGCGTCCAGAAGGTGGCTGGGGGGTTGTGCGGATCCACCAGCGAGAATGTACGTAGGTCCAACTGAAGGTTATTCAGATGGTGTCCTATGTAATCCTGCGGCGTCATATTTTCTGAAGCCATGATGCCTTTACCCTTTGTTGTTAATTACAGCCGGCGCCAGTATCTGAACCACCAGCACCAAAACCCACGTAACGATCAGCGGCATGAATACCGCTTTCAAAACAGCCAACGCCACCACCAGCAAAACCAGCATAGCTAACACCTTGAAGGCTTCGCCGAAGGCGAACGTCCAGGCTACTCGGCCTTTAGCTGGTGTATGCGCCTGGTGACGCCAGGCAAATATCATAAACAACACATTAGGCAGTAACACTGCCAATCCACCGCACAATGCGGAGATGCCCCAGAAAGGGTCTTTGAGGCTAAACAGCAATCCACTTGCTATTACCGCCAGAAACTGTGCGAGCAAAAGCTTACGAGCAACGTTTCGACTCAAGAGCGACATAGACATCACGTTTTTACTCCTGCTCCCTTCGAGGTATGCCGCGTGTCGTATAAAACGTTCTTTATGGCTTAGAGTCAAGCATCAAAAAGCGGTCAAATTATACGGTGCGCCTTCGTGATTTCAAACAATAAGTAGCTAAAAAGTGAATAAATGTTTAAATATTTTTCGCTACCCCACATTTATCACTTTTAAGCAAACTGTGAACGATCATGCAAAACTGCAAATGCCGCGTAAATACTGGCGGCAAAGCGTGCACCAGATCACATATTGAACATATTCACCTTCGCATAATTTATTTACGTGGCAAATGATGCCTTTTCATCTTTTTGATATTTAAGCGTAAAAATAGCCACTATTTCAAAAACAACAGCTAACAACAAAAAAACCACGCATTGACATTTATAATAAAAAATTAACACAACGGGTGGTTCTTACGTTCTATTTTTAGCAGACTGATATTTTCACAGCTGACTTGTTTCGCTTTTAACAAAAAACGGTACGTTATAGTTATGATGCAAAACCGTAAGGCGCTAGTGAATTGTAACGACATTTAACCACACTATTCCTTATGACTTTTAACACCTGAATAGCCGTTTTTTTTCTATTTTTTTTGATAAAAATTAAATTTTGTTTGGCTTAATAACCACCAGATGACGTTCACCATCCAGTTGCGGAACGCGTAATTTTTCGACCGACTCGACGCTGAATTCTGCAGGCAACGAAGCAATTTCATCTTCAGGCAACTGCCCTTTTAGCGCATAAAAACGCCCATCCAGTCCAGGCAAATGATGGCACCAACTCACCATATCAGTAAGTGACGCGAACGCACGGCTAATGACCCCATCGAACGGCGGCTCTGAAGGGAATTCTTCAACGCGACTTTGCACAGGAGTGATGTTAGTAAGCGCAAGCTCATGCTGCACCTGACGCAAGAAACGGACGCGTTTTCCCAGACTATCCAGCAGTGTGAAATGCGCTTCAGGGCGCACGATAGAGAGAGGAATACCCGGCAGGCCCGGTCCCGTACCCACGTCAATAAAACGCTCCCCCTTCAGATACGGCGCGACGACAATACTGTCCAGAATATGGCGCACCAGCATTTCGTTGGGATCCCGTACCGACGTCAAGTTGTACGCTTTGTTCCATTTGTGCAGCATATCGACATACGCAATCAGCTGATTTTTCTGGTGATCGGTAAGAGAAATACCAGCATCAGCCAGCAGACGAGAGAGTTTGTTGAGCACGGTCGTTACCTGTTCATAATCAATTTCCCGATGCGCTATAGCTTATCGGGACTACAAATTTGTAGGGCGGGCAGGCGAAGCGCCCGCCGCCAAAATAGTGTTATCAAGCGCTGCGGCGCAGCATACCTTGTTTCTTCAGCCATACCAGCAGAATGGAGATGGCGGCAGGCGTAACGCCAGAAATACGCGATGCCTGGCCGATTGATACCGGTTTGTGATCGTTCAGCTTGGCGATAACTTCATTCGACAAGCCTGAGACCTGACGATAATCCAGCGTTGCAGGCAACAGGGTGTTCTCATTACGCTGTTGTCTTTCGATCTCTTCCTGCTGACGGGCGATATACCCTTCGTATTTCACCTGAATCTCAACCTGTTCCGCGGCCTGAGCATCGTCGAGCGCAGGTGCGAACGCAGATAAAGAGGTCAACTGAGCATAGGTCATATCCGGGCGACGCAGGAGATCTTCACCGCTGGCTTCACGTGACAAAGGCGTAGCCAGGTGAGCATTCACTTCTGCTGCAGATTCCGCTAACGGATTTACCCAGGTTGATTTGAGACGCTGACGTTCCTGTTCGATACGCTCCAGCTTCTCGTTGAAACGAGCCCAGCGCTCGTCGTCCACCAGACCCAGTTCGCGACCAATTTCGGTCAGACGCAGGTCGGCGTTATCTTCGCGCAGCATCAAACGATATTCTGCGCGTGAGGTGAACATGCGGTACGGTTCTTTGGTGCCAAGCGTACACAGATCGTCCACCAGTACACCAAGATAAGCCTGATCGCGACGCGGCGCCCAGCCGTCTTTCTCAGCAGACAAGCGTGCGGCGTTCAGACCCGCCAGCATCCCTTGCGCGGCAGCTTCTTCGTAACCGGTAGTACCGTTAATCTGGCCCGCAAAGAACAGACCCTGGATGAATTTGCTTTCCAGAGTGGGTTTCAGGTCGCGCGGATCGAAGAAATCATACTCAATCGCGTAGCCAGGACGGACGATTCTGGCATTTTCCATTCCCTGCATGGAGCGGACAATTTGCATCTGCACATCGAACGGCAAGCTGGTGGAGATACCATTCGGATAAATTTCGTTAGACGTCAGTCCTTCCGGCTCGAGGAAGATCTGATGCTGATTACGATCGGCAAAGCGCATCACTTTGTCTTCGATCGACGGGCAGTAGCGCGGACCGATACCTTCGATCACGCCAGCGTACATTGGGCTACGATCGAGGTTATTGCGGATCACGTCATGGGTTCTCTCATTGGTATGCGTGATGTAACACGGCATCTGACGCGGATGTTGAGAAGCATCGCCCAGGAATGAGAAGACCGGCATCGGGTTATCGCTGTTTTGCTGGCCGAGCACGCTGAAATCAATAGTGCGTGCATCGATACGCGGCGGCGTACCGGTTTTCAGGCGGCTGACGCGCAAAGGCAGTTCACGCAGACGGCGTGACAGCGGGATAGACGGCGGATCGCCAGCACGGCCGCCGCTGTAGTTGTCCAGACCAATATGAATTTTGCCGTCAAGAAAAGTCCCTACGGTTAATACAACCGCTTTGGCACGGAACTTCAGTCCCATTTGGGTCACTGCACCCACAACACGATCGTTTTCAACAATCAGATCTTCAACTGCCTGTTGGAAGATCATCAGATTGGGTTGATTCTCGAGTGCGGTGCGTACAGCCTGGCGATAGAGCACACGGTCGGCCTGAGCTCGGGTAGCACGAACGGCTGGCCCTTTGCTGGCGTTTAGTATCCTAAACTGGATACCTGCATGGTCGATCGCTTTTGCCATCAACCCACCAAGCGCATCCACTTCTTTTACCAGGTGTCCCTTCCCAATACCGCCGATCGCCGGGTTGCAGCTCATCTGTCCCAGAGTGTCGATATTGTGTGTCAAAAGCAGAGTCTGTTGACCCATTCGCGCCGCGGCCATTGCGGCCTCGGTGCCTGCATGACCCCCGCCAATGATGATGACGTCAAAAGGATCCTGATAAAACATGGTAATTGCCTCGCATAACGCGGTGTGAAAGTGGATTGAAGCCCGGGCCGTGGATTCTACTCAACTTTAGTCGATCGAGAAAGCCCTGGGATCCTGGGTATTAAAAAGAAGATCTTTTTATTTAGAGATCTGTTTTATTGTGATCTCTTATTAGGATCGCAACTTTCTGTGGATAAGGGCGATCCTTTGAATAAGATCAACAGGTTGTTGAGGATCATTAGCTGTGAATGATCGGTGATCCTGGCCCGTATAAGCTGGGAGCAGAATGAAGGGTTATACACAACTCAAAAACTGAACAACGGTTGTTCTTGGGATAACTACCGGTTGATCCAAGCTTTTAACCAGAGTTATCCACATAAAAAAGTACGATCTTTACAAATCTCTGAGCAATGGATGCCAGGATCCCAGCCAAATTTCAGCCGGATCTTCCGGAATTTCATGTTCCAGTACGTTGATCCTGAGCGTTTCGCCGATCTGTTTTGCCCCGCAGGCTTTCAGTTCGGCTTCCAGCTTGTCGATTGCGCCGCAAAAGGTGTCATATTCACGACTGCCGATCCCGATTGCACCAAAGTGCACTTGTGAAAGGTCCGGTTTTTGCTCGCATAAGGCATCATATAAAGGCTGCAGGTTGTCAGGAATGTCTCCCGCACCGTGCGTGGAGCTAATAATCAGCCAGATCCCATCAGTCGGGACCTCTTCAAGCATTGGCCCATGCAGTATTTCGCTGGAAAAACCCGCGTCGTCCAGTTTTTCAGCCAGATGCTCTGCTACATATTCCGCACTGCCAAGCGTGCTGCCGCTGATAAGAGTGATTTCTGCCATGATCGCCCACCTTTATAAAGAGGGCGTATTGTACGCTGTGAGCGAGCTGGGATCTACCTGTGGAAAAATAGGGGATTAAAAAAAGCGATCATGGCTTGATGGTGCGCATGATCGGGTTTTGCAGGACGATCAGGGTCTCCGTGGACTGAATTTCGTCAATTGTTTGGATCTTGTTGATAAGTACCTGCTGTAACGCGTCGATCGACTTGCACATCACCTTTATAAAGATGCTGTAGTGCCCGGTGGTGTAATACGCTTCGGTCACCTCATCGAGGCTTTCCAGTCTGGCCAACGCTGACGGATAGTCTTTCGCACTTTTCAGGATGATGCCGATAAAGCAGCCGACGTCATAGCCTAACTGTTTTGGACTAACATCAATCCGCGCGCCGGTAATAATCCCGGCCTGCTTCATCTTCTCTACGCGAACGTGAATTGTCCCCGGGCTCACGCCGAACTGTTTGGCCAATTCGGCATAGGCCGTTCGGGCATTTTCCATCAGGGCGTCAAGAATGCCGCGGTCCAGATTGTCGATCTGATAATTTTCCATAGGTTTTTCTTATGTAGATTAATGATTCCCTCTATTTTAGACGTTAATTTTAACGAATCAAAATCGAAGACGGCTTTTTGTTTGTTGATTATTGAATATTACCTACATTCTGTTGCTTAATCATAGGCAACAGGACACAGGAGTACACATAATGAAAACCGCTTACATTGCCAAACAACGTCAAATTAGCTTCGTAAAATCTCATTTTTCTCGTCAGCTGGAAGAGCGTTTAGGTCTGATCGAAGTTCAGGCTCCGATCCTCAGCCGCGTAGGAGATGGCACGCAAGATAACTTGTCGGGCTGTGAAAAAGCGGTGCAGGTGAAGGTTAAAGCATTGCCAGACGCTCAATTCGAAGTGGTTCATTCACTGGCGAAGTGGAAGCGTCAAACATTAGGACAACACGACTTTAGCGCAGGCGAAGGGCTGTACACGCATATGAAGGCCCTGCGTCCCGATGAAGATCGCCTTTCCCCACTGCACTCAGTGTATGTTGACCAGTGGGACTGGGAGCGCGTGATGGGCGATGGCGAGCGTCAATTCTCCACTCTGAAAAGCACGGTAGAGGCTATCTGGGCGGGAATTAAGGCTACCGAAGCTGCGGTGAGCAAAGAGTTTGGTCTGGCACCGTTCCTGCCAGAGCAGATCCACTTTGTTCATAGCCAGGAACTGTTATCTCGTTATCCTGGTCTTGACGCAAAAGGTCGTGAACGTGCGATCGCTAAAGAGCTGGGCGCGGTATTCCTGGTGGGGATCGGCGGCAAGCTCAGCGACGGTCACCGCCATGATGTACGTGCGCCGGATTATGATGACTTGAGTTCAGCGTCCGAGCTGGGTCACGCCGGTCTGAACGGTGATATTTTGGTCTGGAACCCGGTACTGGAGGATGCGTTTGAGCTGTCTTCTATGGGGATCCGTGTGGATGCTGACGCTCTGAAACATCAGCTGTCTCTGACCGGAGATGAAGATCGTCTGAGTCTGGAATGGCACCAGGCGCTGCTGCGCGGTGAAATGCCACAGACGATTGGTGGAGGAATTGGGCAGTCGCGTCTGACCATGCTGTTGCTGCAATTACCACACATTGGTCAGGTTCAGTGTGGCGTATGGCCGGCACAGGTACGTGAAAGCGTCGCCTCTCTGTTGTAAGAATTAACGCCGCCAGCGTCTGAGCAGGCGGCTTCGCATCCCGGTATCAAAGCGCCAGATATGATCGAAAATGCGCATGATGCCGGGTTTACCATGTGCTGACATCGCCACCGCGTGAAAACGGTGCTGGTGCACCCGCTGTAATTCCCCCACTTTGCTGACAACCTCATCGGGTAATCGCTGAGCGATAAAATCTGAGATCACCACCGCATCAGCATCAAACCATTCCCGACCCTGCATGCGCTCAGTAATGGCGCGAAAACAGCTGGCAATATCGGTACCGCCGCGAAAGCGCTGACTTAAAAAACGGATCGCCTGTTCGATGCCCTCCGGGCCGGATAGCTCGTAGCGCACTACTTCTGTTGAAAACAGCATGATGAAACAGCGTCGGTTATCGGCAAGGGCGACGCGCATTAGCGCCAGGCAAAAGGCTTTCGCACACTGCTCATTAAAGCCGCCCATCGATCCCGAAGTATCAACGCAGACGATAAAAGGTCCGCGCGGTTGCTCGTCAAAATCCTGATGCACCACGGGGCGTTCCGTGACTTTCTCACGCCATGCTTCGCCGTGCAGGCGATAGGTCAACAGCTGCTTTTCCACCAGTCGTCGGTAGAACTCGTATTCCAGTTCGGTAATGCCCAGCGTGGCCAGTTCCGGCGGCAGCAGGCGCAGGATATCGTCGCTTTGCTGGATGCCATCTACTTGCTCCGGGACGGTTGCCGGTTCGCGCACCAGGGTACGGAAAGTTTCCATTGGCGCATCTTTTCGCGGTACGGATTTCGCTTCTCTGGAACGGCCTAACTGCTCAGCCAGACGCTGGAGTTCAGGTTGTTGCGTCAGGAATTCGCCATATTTCACCATCAACTGATAATCACCGCGCTTGATTTGACCTGCGCTCATATCCCACAACCGGCCTGCGGCGTTGTCATTTTCTGCCAGTACAGGTTCCAGTTGCCCGCTAAGGGTCATCCGTTCCTGTACTTCACTGAGCAAATGCTCGCGCTCTTCTTCCAGCAGTTGCTGATTCAGCGTTGTGGTTTGCACCACCAGGCTCAGGCGCCAGCGCTGGAGAAAAAGCGTATGTAGGGCAGGCGTAAACGCGCTGTTGTCATTGACCAACTGCTGCGCTTGTCCGGCCCATGGCGAATGGAGGTGGTGCAATAGCGACAATATTTGCGGTAGCTGGACGATAAACTGCGCATGAGAGAGGAGCTGGCTTTGTTGATAGCATATGACTTCTTCCGCTAACTCCGGCGGTACATGGGTATCTTTGAGGCGGCTACGCAAAGATTCACGCCAGCGGGGAATATCGTCAGTGATCGCTTTTTTAAGGCGAGGGAATTTGTTAAAAAATACCACCATCTTCGGAGAAGCCAGTAGGGCGACGATCATCTCTTCGATCATCGCTTCTTCACTGACTGCCAGCATGATGTTGAGTGTATCAAGGGTCAGCATTGTTGCGCCTGGCGGATTTGTGCCCCGACATCCTGCAGACTGGCCTCAATGCGGCCTAACCAGTCGCTATGAATAAACAGACATTTTTGCTGCTCGCTAAATGCGCTGTGCTGCTGATGCCACTCGTTATCGAGCGCTTCAAGCTCCTGTTTTATTTCAGCGGGCATACTCTCTTGTGATGTACCGGGCAATGCCAGGCGAGAGCCTTGTAAGCTGACGTCGCGTACAACCAGGTGCTGCGCGCTATCCACTTCCATGTTCAGCGTCTGGGCAAAACCGATGCCGTTTAATTTTCCGCGGATCTCACCACCTTTGGTTAACCACAGTTCCAGCGCACTACGTTCGAAAGCAATATGGATAACTTCCATATCATGCAGCTTTAAGGGCTTTTGCAGTAATAATGTCACGACGGAAGACGTGGCTTCCGGCGGTAAATCATAATGAGGACGACGGCTGAACATGCCGCCCTGACGGATCACGGTGAATGCTGTTTTATCGCTTTGCTGCTGCTGGAGCTGAATGCGGCGCTGCACAATACTGCCCAGACGGGTCAGCATGGCTTGCTGTTGCCATGCGTGTCCGGTCATCAATATTTCCAGCTGCTGCTGCATTAGATTCAGGCTTTGTGCGTCGTACCACAGGCAATCTTTCAGCAGGATCAGGTCGATGGGAACTACCGCATCACGTCCGCTAAAGAAGGCGCTGGCCTGGAGCAAGCGAATGGCTTTTTTCCAGCGACGATCGGACACGTAGGGGGCATTCGGTAGCGTGTCCAACTGCTGGCGCAGCATGAAAATAAGCTCAAACACGCGATCGGGAAGCGTGATGGCGCCAATGTCCTTTTGCCACTGGTAATACTCTTCATCCGTTACCTGTAACGATACCGGGACCGGATTGTCGCTTTCATCCTGCTGACTTAACAGCATCGAGCGGAAGTTGGCCTTGTCCTGGACTTTATCCAGCCACAGACGAATCAGCATACGGTCGTACAGCGCTTCCAGGCTGCTGTCTGCTTCAGGCAGTTCGTTGGAGGCTGCCACCAGCAGGCGCATCGGGATTTTCTCTTCATGCGCGCCGTTGCGGAAGTGGCGTTCGTTGATGGCAGTCAGCAGGGTGTTAAGAATCGCCGGTCCCGCCTTCCAGATTTCATCGAGAAAGACGATTTCAGCTTCAGGCAGATAGCCTGCCGTTAAGCGTTCATAGCGACCTTCGTCTTTTAACGCCTGAATGGACAGCGGGCCGAAAACCTCTTCCGGCGTAGAGAAGCGCGTCATCAGATATTCGAAGGCGCGAGCATTTTGAAAGGCAAATTTCAGTCTGCGGGCAATTAAGCTTTTCGCGATCCCGGGAGGACCTAATAAGAAAACGCTCTCGCCGCTAAGTGCAGCCAGCAGACACAGACGAATGGCGTGGCTACGTTCATAAAGTCCCTTTTCCAGCGCATTGCTCAGACGGGAAATTCTTTCCGCTAATAAATGTGGGTGAGCCATAATGAAGTGGCGTCCTTTCGCCAAATGTACTGCATAAACAGCGAGTATAGATGCTTCACACCAGTGCAGTAATAGACTGAAGGTGCGCTTATTTTTCTTTGAGCCAGATTAATCTGGTCTCATTTAGGGGTACGATTTTGCGATTAATCGTGCATACTGTGCGCCTTTTTGTGGGCCAAGGGACGACGCACACATTTCTTATATATACACCAAATCAATCAAGCTGCACCAAGGCGGCAATGGAGTTTTCTTCTGGGATGGGGGGAATAACGAATGCAGCCCACGCGGAGGTGGCTTGAAAGATGATGTGTATAAACGAAAGACGAGTCTATGAGCACTGATAATAAACAATCATTGTCTGCGATTACCCTTGCGGCCATTGGGGTTGTCTACGGTGATATTGGTACCAGCCCACTTTATACGCTTCGTGAATGTTTGTCCGGCCAGTTTGGTTTTGGCGTTGAACGTGACGCCGTATTTGGCTTTCTCTCGCTGATTTTCTGGCTGCTGATCTTTGTTGTCTCCATTAAATACCTGACGTTTGTCATGCGCGCGGATAACGCCGGAGAAGGCGGGATCCTGACGCTGATGTCATTGGCCGGGCGTAATACTTCAGCACGAACAACCTCCATGCTGGTGATTATGGGGTTGATTGGCGGCAGCTTCTTCTATGGAGAAGTGGTGATAACGCCTGCTATCTCGGTGATGTCGGCGATTGAAGGTCTGGAGATCATTGCCCCGCAACTGGATACCTGGATTGTTCCGCTCTCGATAATCGTACTGACCCTGCTGTTTTTGATTCAAAAACACGGTACCGGCATGGTCGGTAAACTGTTTGCGCCGATTATGCTGTTGTGGTTCCTGACGCTGGCGGTGTTAGGCGTGCGCAGTATTATTGGCAATCCGGAAGTGCTGCAGGCGCTCAATCCATATTGGGCGGTGCATTTCTTCCTCGAATTCAAAACGTTGTCCTTTATTGCGCTGGGTGCGGTGGTGTTGTCGATTACCGGTGTTGAAGCGCTGTATGCGGATATGGGCCACTTTGGTAAGTTGCCGATTCGCCTGGCATGGTTCTCCGTGGTATTGCCTTCGCTGGTACTGAACTATTTTGGTCAGGGGGCGTTGCTGTTAAAGCATCCTGAAGCGATTAAAAACCCGTTCTTCCTGCTGGCACCGGACTGGGCGTTGATACCGCTCCTGATCCTCGCCGCGCTGGCAACGGTTATCGCTTCACAGGCGGTTATCTCCGGCGTCTTCTCACTGACGCGTCAGGCCGTGCGTCTGGGGTATTTATCGCCGATGCGTATCATCCATACCTCGGAAATGGAGTCGGGCCAGATCTACATTCCTTTCGTTAACTGGATGCTCTATTTTGCAGTGGTTATTGTGATTGTGAGCTTTGAACACTCCAGCAATCTGGCTGCGGCGTACGGGATTGCGGTGACGGGGACGATGGTGCTGACCTCAATTCTGTCGACCACCGTGGCGCGCAAAAACTGGCACTGGAATAAATACTTCGTCTTCCTGATCCTGGTGGCGTTCTTGTGCGTCGATGTTCCGCTGTTCTCCGCGAACCTCGATAAACTGATTTCCGGCGGTTGGCTGCCTCTGACGCTGGGTCTGGTGATGTTCACCATCATGACTACCTGGAAAAGCGAGCGTTTCCGTCTGCTGCGTCGCATGCATGAGCACGGCAATTCTCTGGAGGCGATGATTGCCTCTCTGGAGAAATCACCACCGGTACGCGTGCCGGGAACGGCGGTGTACATGTCTCGTGCATTGAACGTCATCCCGTTTGCGCTACTGCATAACCTCAAACATAACAAGGTTCTGCATGAACGCGTTATTCTGCTGACGCTGCGCACGGAAGATGCGCCATATGTTCACAATGTGCGTAGGGTGCAGATTGAGCAGTTATCGCCCACCTTCTGGCGCGTGGTGGCCAGCTACGGTTGGCGCGAAACGCCGAACGTTGAAGAAGTGTTCCATCGCTGCGGTCTGGAAGGCTTAAGCTGTCGGATGATGGAAACCTCGTTCTTCATGTCGCACGAGTCGTTGATTGTTGGAAAACGACCATGGTATCTGCGTCTGCGCGGCAAGCTGTATCTGCTACTACAACGCAATGCGCTGCGCGCCCCGGACCAGTTTGAAATCCCACCGAACCGGGTTATTGAGCTCGGTACTCAGGTCGAGATTTAATCTCATCGACGCCCTCTTTCATCGCGAAAGGGGGCGTTTTGTTTTGTCCCTCCCAGTTTTCATTTCATCGAATGATAATCCTTGCGAAACGTTTCGATGGCGATCACATTTTCGTAACTTCGCGGTGGTTTTATGTCCACTCTTCGCTCTACACTTATCTTCAGCGAAACGTTTCGCTAGTGGGGAAAGAAAATGAAGAAAGGCACGGTACTCAACTCTGAAATTTCATCGGTGATCTCCCGTCTGGGGCATACCGATACGCTGGTGGTGTGTGATGCAGGTTTACCCATCCCGAATAGCACAACGCGTATCGATATGGCATTAACCCAGGGTGTACCTTCTTTTATGCAGGTACTGGATGTGGTGACACGTGAAATGCAGGTCGAGGCGGCCATTCTCGCGACGGAAATTAAACAACATAATCCGCAACTCCACGAAACGTTGCTCAGCCACATTGAGCAACTGCAACAACACCAGGGAAACACCATAGAAATTCGTTACACCACGCATGAACAATTCAAAAAACAAACCGCAGACAGTCAGGCGGTAATTCGCAGCGGAGAGTGTTCTCCGTATGCGAATATCATTCTCTGTGCTGGCGTCACGTTCTGAGGCCATCATGAACGCATTACTGCAACTCAAAGGGATCGATAAAGCGTTCCCGGGCGTAAAAGCGCTATCCGGCGCCGCGCTGAATGTCTACCCAGGCCGCGTAATGGCGCTGGTGGGCGAAAACGGCGCGGGCAAATCCACCATGATGAAAGTGTTGACCGGGATCTATACCCGTGATGCCGGTTCTTTATTGTGGTTGGGAAAAGAGACCACCTTTAACGGCCCTAAATCCTCCCAGGAAGCCGGAATCGGTATCATCCACCAGGAGCTGAATTTGATCCCGCAACTCACTATCGCCGAGAACATTTTTCTTGGCCGTGAGTTCGTTAATCGCTTTGGCAAAATTGACTGGAAGAAGATGTACGCCGAAGCCGATCTGCTGCTTGCCAAACTGAATCTGCGCTTTAAAAGCGACAGACTGGTCGGTGAACTGTCGATTGGCGATCAGCAGATGGTTGAAATTGCCAAAGTGCTGAGCTTTGAATCGAAGGTCATCATTATGGATGAGCCGACGGATGCGCTCACCGATACCGAAACAGAATCCCTGTTCCGCGTCATTCGCGAACTTAAATCCCAGGGACGCGGCATTGTCTATATTTCTCACCGCATGAAAGAGATCTTCGAGATTTGTGACGACGTGACCGTTTTTCGCGACGGGCAGTTTATTGCCGAGCGTGAAGTCGCCTCGCTGACCGAAGACTCGCTGATTGAAATGATGGTGGGACGTAAGCTGGAAGATCAATACCCGCGCCTGGAAAAAGCGCCGGGTGATATTCGCCTGAAGGTCGATAACCTGTGCGGCCCTGGCGTAAACGATGTTTCATTCACGCTACGTAAAGGCGAGATCCTTGGCGTATCGGGGCTGATGGGTGCCGGACGTACCGAGCTGATGAAAGTGTTGTACGGCGCATTGCCGCGCATCAGCGGTTACGTCACGCTTGATGGCCATGAAGTGGTCACCCGTTCGCCGCAGGATGGGTTGGCTAACGGCATCGTCTATATTTCTGAAGACCGTAAACGCGATGGTTTAGTGCTGGGCATGTCTGTGAAAGAGAACATGTCACTAACCGCGCTGCGTTATTTCAGTCGCGCTGGTGGAAGCCTTAAACATAAAGACGAGCAGCAGGCGGTAGGTGATTTTATTCGTCTGTTCAATGTTAAAACGCCATCGATGGAACAGGCTATCGGTCTGCTTTCTGGCGGTAATCAGCAGAAAGTGGCGATTGCGCGCGGTCTGATGACCCGACCAAAAGTCCTGATCCTCGATGAACCAACGCGCGGCGTTGACGTTGGGGCTAAAAAAGAAATCTATCAGCTTATCAACCAGTTTAAGGCCGATGGGCTGAGCATCATTCTGGTCTCCTCTGAGATGCCAGAAGTATTGGGCATGAGCGATCGAATTATCGTTATGCATGAAGGGCATCTCGGCGGTGAGTTCACTCGCGAGCAGGCCACTCAGGAAGTATTAATGGCTGCCGCTGTGGGCAAGCTTAATCGCGTGAATCAGGAGTAAAAAAGATGACTACCCAGGCTGTTTCTGGTCGCCGTTATTTCACTAAAGCATGGCTTCTGGAGCAAAAGTCGCTCATCGCTCTGTTAGTGCTGATCGCGATTGTTTCCACCATGAGCCCTAACTTTTTTACCGTTAATAACCTGTTCAACATCCTCCAGCAAACGTCGGTGAACGCCATCATGGCCGTTGGCATGACGCTGGTTATCCTGACGTCGGGGATCGATCTGTCTGTCGGTTCTTTGCTGGCGCTTACCGGTGCGGTTGCGGCTTCCATTGTAGGGATTGAAGTCAATGCGCTGGTGGCTGTCGCTGCGGCCCTGGCGCTCGGTGCTGCTATTGGCGCGGTAACCGGGGTGATTGTCGCGAAAGGCCGGGTACAGGCGTTTATCGCGACCCTGGTGATGATGCTGCTGCTGCGTGGTGTGACCATGGTATACACCAACGGCAGTCCGGTTAATACCGGGTTTACTGACAATGCCGATCTGTTTGGCTGGTTTGGTATTGGTCGTCCGTTAGGCGTCCCTACGCCTGTGTGGATTATGGGGATTGTCTTCCTCGCGGCGTGGTACATGCTGCACCACACTCGTCTGGGTCGTTATATCTATGCGCTGGGCGGTAACGAAGCGGCAACGCGCCTGTCCGGTATCAGCGTAAGTAAAATCAAAATTATCGTTTACTCCCTGTGTGGTCTGCTGGCATCGCTGGCGGGCATCATTGAAGTAGCGCGCCTCTCCTCTGCGCAACCGACGGCAGGTACTGGCTATGAGCTGGATGCTATCGCCGCGGTGGTGTTAGGTGGTACCAGCCTGGCGGGCGGTAAAGGACGTATTGTTGGGACGCTGATCGGCGCATTGATTCTTGGTTTCCTCAATAATGGTTTGAATTTGTTAGGTGTATCCTCCTATTACCAGATGATCGTCAAAGCGGTGGTGATTTTGCTGGCGGTACTGGTAGACAACAAAAAGCAGTAACAACGATTACAGGACATCTTAAATATGAACATGAAAAAACTGGCTACCCTGATTTCTGCTGTTGCGCTGAGCGCCACCGTGAGCGCGAATGCGATGGCGAAAGATACCATTGCGCTGGTGGTCTCCACCCTCAACAACCCGTTCTTTGTTTCTTTGAAGGATGGGGCGCAAAAAGAGGCCGATAAGCTGGGCTACAACCTGGTGATTCTGGACTCACAGAACAACCCGGCGAAAGAGCTGGCTAACGTTCAGGATTTAACGGTTCGTGGAACTAAAATTCTGCTGATTAACCCGACAGACTCCGATGCTGTTGGTAACGCTGTGAAGATGGCTAACCAGGCGAAAATTCCGGTCATCACCCTGGACCGCGTTGCGTCCAAAGGCGAAGTGGTAAGCCATATTGCATCTGATAACGTGCTGGGCGGCAAGATTGCGGGCGATTACATCGCGAAGAAAGCGGGTGAAGGCGCGAAAGTTATCGAACTGCAGGGTATTGCCGGTACTTCAGCGGCGCGTGAGCGTGGCGAAGGTTTCCAGCAGGCTGTTGCGGCACACAAATTTAACGTACTGGCCAGCCAGCCGGCCGACTTCGACCGCACCAAAGGTCTGAACGTCATGCAGAACCTGCTTACCGCGCATCCTGACGTGCAGGCCGTATTTGCCCAGAACGATGAAATGGCGTTGGGTGCGCTGCGCGCACTGCAAACTGCGGGTAAATCTGATGTGATGGTGGTTGGATTTGACGGTACTCCAGATGGCGAAAAAGCAGTAAATGATGGCAAACTGGCTGCGACCATTGCTCAGTTGCCGGATCAGATCGGCGCGAAAGGCGTTGAGACTGCGGATAAAGTCCTGAAAGGCGAGAAGGTTCAGGCTAAATATCCGGTTGACCTGAAGCTGGTCATCAAGCAGTAATACCGATTCAGGTCGCTCGCGGCCTGATGGAGACATAAAGACGCCATCCCCGTATCGGGTTTTGGGGATGAAAGCGTAAAAAGAAAAGCAGGGCACGCGCCACCCTAATCCGGTGGCGCACTTTGACTTGGAACACCAAATATGAAAACCGCAGGCAACCTCGTTGTTCTTGGCAGTATCAATGCCGATCACATCCTCAACCTTAACTCTTTCCCGACACCTGGTGAAACCGTAACCGGTAACCATTATCAGGTCGCATTTGGTGGTAAAGGCGCGAATCAGGCTGTTGCTGCGGGGCGTAGTGGCGCGAATATCGCATTTATTGCCTGTACGGGTGATGATGATATTGGCGAAAGTGTTCGTAAACAGTTAGCTAAAGATAATATCGATATTGCGCCGATTAGCGTAATTTCGGGGGAATCGACCGGTGTGGCGTTGATTTTTGTGAATGGTGAAGGTGAGAACGTCATCGGCATTCATGCTGGTGCGAACGCGGCACTTTCGCCTGCGCTGGTGGAAGCTCAGCATGAGCGTATTGCCCAGGCGTCCGCCTTACTGATGCAGTTAGAGTCGCCGATCGAAAGCGTACTGGCTGCGGCAAAGATTGCACATCAAAATAAGACTACGGTAGCCCTTAACCCGGCCCCGGCACGTGAACTTTCTGACGAACTGCTGGCGCTGGTGGATATTATTACCCCGAATGAAACCGAGGCTGAAAAGCTCACGGGGATCCGGGTTGAAAACGATGAAGACGCGGCCAAAGCTGCGCATGCATTGCACGCGAAGGGGATCCATACTGTACTGATTACCTTAGGCAGTCGCGGTGTGTGGGCCAGCGTAAATGGTGAAGGTCAGCGTGTGCCTGGGTTTAAAGTGGACGCCGTTGATACCATCGCCGCTGGGGATACCTTTAACGGCGCGTTAATTACAGCGTTACTGGAAGAGACTCCGCTGCCTGAAGCGATCCGATTTGCACATGCTGCTGCGGCGATTGCGGTCACCCGTAAGGGCGCACAGCCTTCCGTTCCATGGCGCGAAGAAATAGAAGCGTTTTTAAGTCAACAGAGGTAACGCTTGGCTACAATGAAGGACGTCGCCCGCCTGGCGGGGGTTTCCACGTCGACGGTTTCTCACGTCATTAATAAAGATCGCTTTGTCAGTGAGTCTGTCACTGACAAAGTTGAAGCGGCGATTAAAGAGCTTAACTACGCGCCCTCAGCGCTGGCGCGTAGTCTCAAGTTAAACCAGACCCACACTATTGGCATGTTAATCACTGCCAGTACTAATCCCTTTTATTCTGAGCTGGTGCGCGGCGTTGAACGTAGTTGTTTTGAACGCGGTTACAGCCTGGTGCTGTGCAATACCGAAGGTGATGAACAGCGCATGAACCGTAATCTGGAAACGTTAATGCAAAAACGGGTGGACGGCTTGCTGCTGCTCTGCACGGAAACACATCAACCTTCCAGGGAGATCATGCAACGCTATCCTTCTATACCGACCGTCATGATGGACTGGTCGCCTTTTGATGGTGAAAGCGATCTGATCCAGGATAACTCCCTGTTGGGCGGGGATTTAGCCACTCAACATCTTATCGAAAAAGGTTATACGCGCATTGCCTGCATCACCGGGCCGCTGGATAAAACTCCGGCGCGTTTACGTCTGGAAGGATATCGGGCGGCAATGAAGCGGGCGGGGTTGCCGGTCCCGGAAGGTTACGAGATTACCGGTGACTTTGAGTTCGGCGGCGGCTTTGAAGCTATGCAAACGTTGCTGTCGCATAAACAGCGACCGCAGGCCGTTTTTACCGGGAATGATGCCATGGCGGTTGGCGCGTATCAGGCTCTGTACCAATCGGGATTGCGCATTCCGCAGGATATGGCGGTGGTGGGTTATGATGATATCGAGCTGGCGCGCTATATGACGCCGCCGCTGACGACCATCCATCAACCAAAAGATGAACTGGGCGAACTAGCCATCGATGTATTAATCCACCGGATGGCGCAGCCCGCATTACAGCAACAGCGCCTGCAACTTACTCCTGTTTTGATGGAGCGGGGGTCGGTTTAGGATTATGTCGCTCTTTAATCAGATTACGTCCATCTTTTGCTTTTAGCAGCATGAACATCAGCGCAGACACTACCGTGATAGCGCCCATCGTCATAAAGGTGTAGTGGAACTGCTCGACCGTATTGGTACCTTCCATACCTTCATAGATACGCAGAACGGCAGCGCTGATGGCGACCCCTAAACTGATTGATAACTGCTGAGTAACGGCCAGCACACTGTTGCCGCTGCTGGCGTTTTCATCGGTCAGGTCTGCCAGAGTGATGGTATTCATGGAGGTAAACTGGGTGGACATCGCCATACCCAAAATGAACAACGGCAGGATCAACATCCAGACCGGCATGGCGGGAGATTGCAATGCGAACTGCGCAATCATCAGGCCGATAAATACCGTAACACCCACCAGTGTGGTTCTGTAGCCGAGCCGGCGCAGCACCTGCGTCACCATTGATTTCGCCAGTATTGATCCCAGCGCCGTTGGCGCCATCATGCAACCGGCTATCAGCGCCGGGTATCCAAAGCCTACCTGCAACATCAGCGGCATTAAGAAGGGCACGCACCCTGTACCCAGACGAGTGGCAAGGTTTCCGGCGATCCCGACGGAAAAAGTTCGGGTCTTAAATATAGGAAGCGATATAAGCGGCGTTGGGTGACGACGCGCGTGGCGAATGTAGGCGAGCAGTAACAGAATGCTGGCAAGAATAATGCTGAGCGCTATCCAGGTCTCGACAAGCTTCTCACCGAACAGCTCTACCCCGCTGGAAAACAACACCAGGCTCAAACCAAACAGAAAGAAACCGGTCATATCAAAACCGCGGCGCGGCGTGGTGAAGTTCGGCATATATTTGCGGGCATAGAAGATACCGGCAACCCCAATTGGAATATTAATCAGGAAGATCCAGTGCCAACTGGCCCACGTGACCAGTACACCGCCCAATACCGGACCTAAAATCGGCCCCACAAGTCCAGGCATGGTTACGAAGTTAAGCACGGGAAGCAGTTCGCTGCGGGGGTAAGCACGTAATAATGCCAGACGGGCAACGGGCATCATCATGGCGCCGCCAATGCCCTGAATGACGCGGAAAATCACCAGTTCGCTTAGGGAGCTGGACAGCGCACAGGCCAGCGAACCCAGCGTAAACAGGCTAACAGCTATCATAAAGACGCGCCGGGTACCGAACCTGTCTGCCAGCCATCCACTCACCGGGATCAGCATCGCGACCGTCAGGGTGTAGCTGATAATGGCCGACTGCATGGCGAGCGGAGAGCGGTTAAGGCTGTGTGCTATTGCGGGTAAGGCGGTATTGAGGATCGTGGCGTCTAGTGCCTGCATAAAAAAGGCCATGGCTGCTATCCACGGTAGCCCGGCCATACTGCGTGATTTCTTTTCTGACATATTATTTATCCGGTAGCACGTTCGGTGCTATCAGCAATGCCTGACAGGCAGCGAAGGCGCGATCGCCATCGCTCTCATCTATTGCGTCGACAATGGCCTGGTGTAAATCCAGCTTGACCACGTCGTTATAGGTAATAGAGGTAAAGTAGGTCTGGTAAACGGAATGGAAGAGTGACGCGAAGGAGATAAGGAACGGGTTCGCACTCATTTCATAGATGTGTTCATGCCAGGCGATATCAACCTCAATCCAACGCTCGCGTCTGAAGTTTCTTTTCAGCTCGACCATTTCTTCCATCAGCGTGTTGAGATGCGCTTTCTGTTCTGCCGTACCTATAGTCGCCGCCAGTAAACACGCCTGAGGCTCCAGGCTGATACGCATCACCAGAAAATGTTTAATGACCTGAGAGAAATTATCTTCTGTCATCCACCAGGTGAGCAGCTCCTGGTCGAGGAAGTTCCAGTTTGCCTGCGGCATGACGCGTGTACCAATACGCGGGCGCGGTAATACCATACCTTTTGCCGTTAACGTCTTTACCGCTTCTCTTACCGCGGTACGACTCACGCCAAACTGATCGCCCAGCTCTATTTCGCCAGGCAATATAGCGCCCGGTGCGTATTCACCTTTTAATATTCGCTGAGCCAGCTTTTCGGCCAGAACGTAGGACAGGTTTTTCTGTGCGGCTAGCTGTTGGGCATTTAACGGCATGAATGGTTTTCCTTACTTTATTTCCTATTCATTAGTATGCCACCTGGAAGTGTTATTGCGGCTGCAAAAACGGCAATTTGCTTATTTTATGGCATGTTAATGGTGGTTTTGCTGAAAAAACACGCACTCGGAAAGTTATTTTAAATTTCCCCTTGTCAGCCTGAAATAACTCCCTATAATGCGCCTCCACTGACACGGAACAACGGATTACAAACCGCCGGGTCAGCGGAGAAAAGCGAAAATAAACGCTTGACTCTCCAGCGGGATGGCGTAATATGCACACCCCGCGCCGCTGAGAAAAAGCGAAGCGGCACTGCTCTTTAACAATTTATCAGACAATCTGTGTGGGCACTCGAAGATACGGATTCTTAACGTCGCAAGACGAAAAATGAATACCAAGTCTCTGAGTGAACACGTAATTCATTACGAAGTTTAATTCACGAGCATCAAACTTAAATTGAAGAGTTTGATCATGGCTCAGATTGAACGCTGGCGGCAGGCCTAACACATGCAAGTCGAACGGTAGCACAGAGGAGCTTGCTCCTTGGGTGACGAGTGGCGGACGGGTGAGTAATGTCTGGGAAACTGCCCGATGGAGGGGGATAACTACTGGAAACGGTAGCTAATACCGCATAACGTCGCAAGACCAAAGAGGGGGACCTTCGGGCCTCTTGCCATCGGATGTGCCCAGATGGGATTAGCTAGTAGGTGGGGTAACGGCTCACCTAGGCGACGATCCCTAGCTGGTCTGAGAGGATGACCAGCCACACTGGAACTGAGACACGGTCCAGACTCCTACGGGAGGCAGCAGTGGGGAATATTGCACAATGGGCGCAAGCCTGATGCAGCCATGCCGCGTGTATGAAGAAGGCCTTCGGGTTGTAAAGTACTTTCAGCGAGGAGGAAGGTGTTGTGGTTAATAACCGCAGCAATTGACGTTACTCGCAGAAGAAGCACCGGCTAACTCCGTGCCAGCAGCCGCGGTAATACGGAGGGTGCAAGCGTTAATCGGAATTACTGGGCGTAAAGCGCACGCAGGCGGTCTGTCAAGTCGGATGTGAAATCCCCGGGCTCAACCTGGGAACTGCATCCGAAACTGGCAGGCTAGAGTCTTGTAGAGGGGGGTAGAATTCCAGGTGTAGCGGTGAAATGCGTAGAGATCTGGAGGAATACCGGTGGCGAAGGCGGCCCCCTGGACAAAGACTGACGCTCAGGTGCGAAAGCGTGGGGAGCAAACAGGATTAGATACCCTGGTAGTCCACGCCGTAAACGATGTCGACTTGGAGGTTGTGCCCTTGAGGCGTGGCTTCCGGAGCTAACGCGTTAAGTCGACCGCCTGGGGAGTACGGCCGCAAGGTTAAAACTCAAATGAATTGACGGGGGCCCGCACAAGCGGTGGAGCATGTGGTTTAATTCGATGCAACGCGAAGAACCTTACCTACTCTTGACATCCAGAGAACTTAGCAGAGATGCTTTGGTGCCTTCGGGAACTCTGAGACAGGTGCTGCATGGCTGTCGTCAGCTCGTGTTGTGAAATGTTGGGTTAAGTCCCGCAACGAGCGCAACCCTTATCCTTTGTTGCCAGCGGTTCGGCCGGGAACTCAAAGGAGACTGCCAGTGATAAACTGGAGGAAGGTGGGGATGACGTCAAGTCATCATGGCCCTTACGAGTAGGGCTACACACGTGCTACAATGGCATATACAAAGAGAAGCGACCTCGCGAGAGCAAGCGGACCTCATAAAGTATGTCGTAGTCCGGATTGGAGTCTGCAACTCGACTCCATGAAGTCGGAATCGCTAGTAATCGTGGATCAGAATGCCACGGTGAATACGTTCCCGGGCCTTGTACACACCGCCCGTCACACCATGGGAGTGGGTTGCAAAAGAAGTAGGTAGCTTAACCTTCGGGAGGGCGCTTACCACTTTGTGATTCATGACTGGGGTGAAGTCGTAACAAGGTAACCGTAGGGGAACCTGCGGTTGGATCACCTCCTTACCTTAAAGAACCGACCTTTGTAGTGCTCACACAGATTGTCTGATGAAAAGTAAATAGCAAGGCGTCTTGCGATTGAGACTTCAGTGTCCCCTTCGTCTAGAGGCCCAGGACACCGCCCTTTCACGGCGGTAACAGGGGTTCGAATCCCCTAGGGGACGCCACTTGCTGGTATGTGTGAGTGAAAGTCGCCGACCGAAGTATCTCAAAACAGACTTTCGAGTCTCGTTTGAGATATTTGCTCTTTAAAAATCTGGATCAAGCTGAAAATTGAAACGACACACTGTTTCATTTCTCCGTAAACAAGAAATGAAAAGCGGTGTGTTCGAGTCTCTCAAATTTTCGCAACACTGAAGTGTTTTACGAAACATCTTCGGGTTGTGAGGTTAAGCGACTAAGCGTACACGGTGGATGCCCTGGCAGTCAGAGGCGATGAAGGACGTGCTAATCTGCGATAAGCGTCGGTAAGGTGATATGAACCGTTATAACCGGCGATTTCCGAATGGGGAAACCCAGTGTGATTCGTCACACTATCATTACGTGAATACATAGCGTAATGAAGCGAACCGGGGGAACTGAAACATCTAAGTACCCCGAGGAAAAGAAATCAACCGAGATTCCCCCAGTAGCGGCGAGCGAACGGGGAGCAGCCCAGAGTCTGAATCAGCATGTGTGGTAGTGGAACGGTCTGGAAAGTCCGGCGATACAGGGTGACAGCCCCGTACACAAAAGTGCATGTGTTGTGAACTCGAAGAGTAGGGCGGGACACGTGGTATCCTGTCTGAATATGGGGGGACCATCCTCCAAGGCTAAATACTCCTGACTGACCGATAGTGAACCAGTACCGTGAGGGAAAGGCGAAAAGAACCCCGGCGAGGGGAGTGAAAAAGAACCTGAAACCGTGTACGTACAAGCAGTGGGAGCCTCTTTATGGGGTGACTGCGTACCTTTTGTATAATGGGTCAGCGACTTATATTCTGTAGCAAGGTTAACCGAATAGGGGAGCCGAAGGGAAACCGAGTCTTAACTGGGCGTTAAGTTGCAGGGTATAGACCCGAAACCCGGTGATCTAGCCATGGGCAGGTTGAAGGTTGGGTAACACTAACTGGAGGACCGAACCGACTAATGTTGAAAAATTAGCGGATGACTTGTGGCTGGGGGTGAAAGGCCAATCAAACCGGGAGATAGCTGGTTCTCCCCGAAAGCTATTTAGGTAGCGCCTCGTGAATTCATCTTCGGGGGTAGAGCACTGTTTCGGCTAGGGGGTCATCCCGACTTACCAACCCGATGCAAACTGCGAATACCGAAGAATGTTATCACGGGAGACACACGGCGGGTGCTAACGTCCGTCGTGAAGAGGGAAACAACCCAGACCGCCAGCTAAGGTCCCAAAGTCATGGTTAAGTGGGAAACGATGTGGGAAGGCACAGACAGCCAGGATGTTGGCTTAGAAGCAGCCATCATTTAAAGAAAGCGTAATAGCTCACTGGTCGAGTCGGCCTGCGCGGAAGATGTAACGGGGCTAAACCATGCACCGAAGCTGCGGCAGCGACACTATGTGTTGTTGGGTAGGGGAGCGTTCTGTAAGCCGTTGAAGGTGTGCTGTGAGGCATGCTGGAGGTATCAGAAGTGCGAATGCTGACATAAGTAACGATAATGCGGGTGAAAAACCCGCACGCCGGAAGACCAAGGGTTCCTGTCCAACGTTAATCGGGGCAGGGTGAGTCGACCCCTAAGGCGAGGCCGAAAGGCGTAGTCGATGGGAAACAGGTTAATATTCCTGTACTTGGTGTTACTGCGAGGGGGGGACGGAGAAGGCTATGTTAGCCGGGCGACGGTTGTCCCGGTTTAAGCATGTAGGCGGAGATTCCAGGTAAATCCGGAGTCTTGTTAACGCTGAGGTGTGATGACGAGGCACTACGGTGCTGAAGTAACAAATGCCCTGCTTCCAGGAAAAGCCTCTAAGCATCAGGTAACACGAAATCGTACCCCAAACCGACACAGGTGGTCAGGTAGAGAATACCAAGGCGCTTGAGAGAACTCGGGTGAAGGAACTAGGCAAAATGGTGCCGTAACTTCGGGAGAAGGCACGCTGATATGTAGGTGAAGTGATTTACTCATGGAGCTGAAATCAGTCGAAGATACCAGCTGGCTGCAACTGTTTATTAAAAACACAGCACTGTGCAAACACGAAAGTGGACGTATACGGTGTGACGCCTGCCCGGTGCCGGAAGGTTAATTGATGGGGTTATCCGTAAGGAGAAGCTCTTGATCGAAGCCCCGGTAAACGGCGGCCGTAACTATAACGGTCCTAAGGTAGCGAAATTCCTTGTCGGGTAAGTTCCGACCTGCACGAATGGCGTAATGATGGCCAGGCTGTCTCCACCCGAGACTCAGTGAAATTGAACTCGCTGTGAAGATGCAGTGTACCCGCGGCAAGACGGAAAGACCCCGTGAACCTTTACTATAGCTTGACACTGAACACTGGTCCTTGATGTGTAGGATAGGTGGGAGGCTTTGAAGTGTGGACGCCAGTCTGCATGGAGCCAACCTTGAAATACCACCCTTTAATGGCTGGTGTTCTAACGTAGACCCGTAATCCGGGTTGCGGACAGTGTCTGGTGGGTAGTTTGACTGGGGCGGTCTCCTCCTAAAGAGTAACGGAGGAGCACGAAGGTTAGCTAATCCTGGTCGGACATCAGGAGGTTAGTGCAAAGGCATAAGCTAGCTTGACTGCGAGAGTGACGGCTCGAGCAGGTGCGAAAGCAGGTCTTAGTGATCCGGTGGTTCTGAATGGAAGGGCCATCGCTCAACGGATAAAAGGTACTCCGGGGATAACAGGCTGATACCGCCCAAGAGTTCATATCGACGGCGGTGTTTGGCACCTCGATGTCGGCTCATCACATCCTGGGGCTGAAGTAGGTCCCAAGGGTATGGCTGTTCGCCATTTAAAGTGGTACGCGAGCTGGGTTTAGAACGTCGTGAGACAGTTCGGTCCCTATCTGCCGTGGGCGCTGGAGAATTGAGGGGGGCTGCTCCTAGTACGAGAGGACCGGAGTGGACGCATCACTGGTGTTCGGGTTGTCATGCCAATGGCATTGCCCGGTAGCTAAATGCGGAAGAGATAAGTGCTGAAAGCATCTAAGCACGAAACTTGCCCCGAGATGAGTTCTCCCTGACCCTTTAAGGGTCCTGAAGGAACGTTGAAGACGACGACGTTGATAGGTCGGGTGTGTAAGCGTAGCGATACGTTGAGCTAACCGATACTAATGAACCGTGAGGCTTAACCTTACAACGCCGAAGATGTTTTGGCGAAGAGACACGATATTCAGCTTGATTACAGATTACATCGACATGCGAAAAGCGTGTTGATAAACAGAATTTGCCTGGCGGCTGTAGCGCGGTGGTCCCACCTGACCCCATGCCGAACTCAGAAGTGAAACGCCGTAGCGCCGATGGTAGTGTGGGGTCTCCCCATGCGAGAGTAGGGAACTGCCAGGCATCAAATTGCAGTAAACCGGGATGAATAATCCGGGTAGTGACAAAGAAATTCGGTGGAGCGGTAGTTCAGTTGGTTAGAATACCTGCCTGTCACGCAGGGGGTCGCGGGTTCGAGTCCCGTCCGTTCCGCCACTTATTAGAAAATTAAGCCTGCTACCAAGCAGGCTTAATGATAAGAAAATTTAGGGGCGTAGCTCAGTTGGTAGAGCACCGGTCTCCAAAACCGGGTGTCGCGAGTTCGAGTCTCTCCGCCCCTGCCAGAAACAATCCTTAGCATTTTTGCTAAGGATTTTTTTTACCTGCAATTTGAATTATGCCTTCCTGCTGTTTTACTCCCGGCATCCTTGCCTATATTTTCTTTAATTTTCCAGAATATCTGTTCTCAGCAGATCGCAAATTAGTCCATTTTTATCGCTGTTTTGCAGCCAAACTGCATATAAAGGACGTGAAAGCGTTGTACTGTCGGTAACCGTATGGAGATCGCTTTTGGTTTTGGCCCAGTTGACGGGAAGCCAGCTAAAGCCCTTAATCACTGAAAGTTGCTGCCTGGCCAATTCTGCCGAACTGGTGGTGAGTACCGGCACTTCATCTCCCGCTATTAGTCCCGCTTCGTGTTGTTGAAAATCGGGTCCCCATTCCAGGCGTAAATAATTCAGCTCATCTTTGGTTTGCGAAGGAGAGCTGCAATAGAGCGCCAGCGTGAAATATCCCAACAGTTGGCTGCTAAATTCGTCCATTTTGGGTGTTTCGGTAGTAATCAGTAGATCAAGCTGTCGTTCATGAAGCTGTTTTACTAACGATTGGCGTTGAGCGATCCTCGCTTCAAACTGCAGGCTGGATTGTGGCTCCTGAGATTGATACAAACGCTTCAACCAGTCATTAAGCATGCACTCCCAGAGAGATGCGCTGGCACCGATAGAAAACTCGTTATGCCGCGAGGTATTCGCGACTTCCTTACGTGCTGCCTGCCACGTATTCATCAACGTTTCGGCGTAAGGCAATAATTTTTCACCTGCAGCGGTTAAACGGATATTGTTTCTGTGTCGGGTGAACAGGTTTACACCCAATTGATTTTCCAGTTGTCTGATCCGGAAACTAACCGCTGATTGGGTCAGGTAGAGCGCTTCAGCAGCCCTGCCAAAGTGGCGTGTCCGGCTAACTTCCAGGAAAGTTTTTAACAATTCCGTATCCACAACTCGCTCCATAAAATTATTTGTCGTTATGATTTAAATCTTTTGTTTGACGCTCTGTCAAGCGTAACTAATACTCCGCGCCATAAATAGCTCGGCCAAAGAATTAGGAGCGTGCAGGATGGCGGAAAGCTTTACGACGACTAATCGATATTTCGATAATAAATATTATCCCCGCGGATTCTCCCGTCATGGTGATTTCACCATTAAAGAAGCACAACTGCTTGAGCGTCACGGTTATGCTTTCAACGAGCTGGATCTGGGCAAGCGTGAGCCGGTAACTGAAGAAGAAAAACTGTTTGTTGCGGTATGCCGTGGTGAACGTGAGCCGGTTACCGAAGCTGAACGTGTGTGGTCTAAATACATGACGCGTATTAAGCGTCCAAAACGTTTCCACACCTTATCGGGTGGGAAACCTCAGGTGGAAGGCGCAGAAGACTACACCGAATCTGATGATTAATAAAAAAAGGGCGAAAGCCCTTTTTTTATGTCAGTAATTTCTGCAGATGAATGAGTAACCTGTCTATCGCTCGGTACCCAACGGCCTCCTGTAAATGCTGGCGAGAGATGTGATCACATTGTTCGATATCCGCAATCGTTCGAGCGACCTTAATCAGGCGCAGCCAGGCGCGGATAGACAATCCGAGATGCGCGAGCGTTTCTTCAAGCCACTGTGCATCGTCGCTACGCAGTAGGCAGTATTTATGGATATCCTGACTGTCCAGATGTGCGTTTAACTTATTTTGCCGCTGATACTGACGCTCTCGCGCTGCCATAACACGTTGCTTCACCGTTGCGCTATTTTCCCCTTTCATCGCGTTCTGGCTGAGTATACCGGGCGGCGGTAAGGGAATTTCGAGGGAGAGGTCGAAGCGGTCAAGAAATGGACCTGACAATCGATTTAGGTAGCGCAGCGTCTGTTCTGGGGTACAGCGGTTATGGTTCCCCTGATAATGGCCCGTCGGGCTTGGATTCATCGCAGCTATGAGTTGAAAGCGTGCGGGATAGGTTATTTTTGCTCTGGTGCGGGATAGATGGATCTGCCCGGACTCGATGGGTTCGCGCAGTGCATCCAGCGTGCGCCGCTCAAACTCGGGTAGTTCATCCAGAAACAGTATGCCGTTGTGCGCCAAAGAGATCTCTCCTGGCGCAGGAATAGAGCCTCCACCGACCATGGCGGTTAATGAAGCACTGTGATGTGGCGAGCGAAAAGGGCGCTGCTTCCACTGTTTTTGTATCGTGTCGGAATGGATCAGACTGAGTATCGCGGCACTTTCCAGCGCTTCATCGTTGCTAAGTGGAGGGAGTAGCCCTCTGAGTCGACTGGCTAGCATAGTCTTTCCCGTACCCGGCGGGCCGATGAGCAAGAGATTGTGGCCGCCTGCTGCGGTAAGCTCCAGCCCGCGTTTACCCTGTTCCTGGCCGATAACATCGCTCAGATCATCAGCTAATGCGTTAGGCGTAAAATCTGCGGATGATGGCCTGTCTAAATCATGCTTACCTTCGAGAAATGCGCATACGGTCTGCAGGTGATCGGCGATCAGGCACCCTTCGCCGTGTATCAGTCCAACTTCAGCGGCATTCTCTTTTGCGACAATAATTCGCCTGCCTGCACGAATGGCCTCGGTTGCGCTTGATATCGCGCCGGGAACGCCGCGTAGCGCGCCTGTAAGCGCTAATTCACCTACCAGCTCGTAGGTGTCGAGATTGTTGGGTGTAAGCTGCTCAGAAGCGGCCAGAAGCGCAACAGCGATAGGTAAATCATATCGCCCCCCTTCTTTCGGGAGATCGGCCGGAGCGAGGTTTATAGTTATCTTCTTTGCCGGGAATTCATAACCGCTATTAATAATCGCACTGCGTACCCGATCGCGAGCCTCTTTCACCGTCGTTTCGGGCAGCCCCACCATGGTTAAACCAGGCAGGCCGTTGCTGATATGTACCTCGATGGTAATGGCTGGCGCATTCACGCCTAGCGCGGCGCGTGTGTGAACAATCGATAGTGACATAATTCCTCCTGATAAAAGTATTATGTCGCAATACATCGCGGCAAGATTTCACATAATTACGGTTTTTAGATGCTGATTCCCGTATTTTTGCGCAACGTATAATTGCTTGCATTAAGCCTGGAATGACGCCCGCAAATGCTTTTGAATGGTGTTTGTATTGGGGATCGGGTTACCGAGGATCGCCTGAAGCGTGAAATATTTTCATTTTTGATTTTTTTGTATAAAAAACAACGGTATTTATCTAAACCGTTAACGACGTCAGAAAAACGAATAAAAAAATATCTTGTGTCATTTGCAAATTCTATGGTAACTCTTTAGGTATTCCTTCGAACAAGATGCAAGAAAATACAAAAATGACAGCCCTTCTACGAGTGATTAGCCTGGTCGTGATTAGCGTGGTGGTGATTATTATCCCACCGTGCGGGGCTGCACTTGGACGAGGAAAGGCTTAGAAAACAAGCCTTAACGAACTAAGACCCCCGCACCGAAAGGTCCGGGGGTTTTTTTTGACCTTAAAAACATACACGAGGAGCAGAAAGTGAACGGTAGCATAAAATTCTGTTCCTCAAGATTTACGGCGGGGATGTAACTATGAATGGGGCACAGTGGGTGGTACATGCGTTGCGTGCACAAGGGGTTCAAACCGTCTTTGGTTATCCTGGTGGCGCAATTATGCCGGTTTACGATGCGTTGTATGACGGCGGCGTAGAGCACCTGTTGTGCCGACACGAGCAGGGTGCGGCAATGGCGGCGATTGGCTATGCCCGTGCGACCGGTAAAACCGGCGTTTGTATCGCTACCTCCGGCCCTGGCGCAACCAACCTGATCACGGGCCTTGCCGATGCGCTGTTAGATTCTGTTCCAGTGGTGGCGATCACCGGTCAGGTGGCATCACCTTTCATCGGAACGGATGCGTTCCAGGAAGTGGACGTGCTGGGGATGTCTCTGTCCTGCACCAAACACAGCTTCCTGGTACAGTCACTCGAAGAACTGCCGCGTATCATGGCTGAGGCTTTCGCCGTGGCGAATTCCGGTCGTCCGGGTCCAGTTCTGGTTGATATCCCGAAAGACATTCAATTAGCCAGCGGTACGCTGGAGCCATATTTTACGACCGTCGAAAACGTAGAGACGTTTCCGCACGCTGACGTTGAGCAGGCACGTAATATGCTGGCGCAGGCACAAAAACCCATCCTGTACGTAGGTGGTGGCGTAGGTATGGCGCAGGCGGTCCCGGCCCTGCGTGAATTTATCGCGGTAACCCAAATGCCGGTCGCCTGCACGCTGAAAGGTCTGGGCGCAGTAGATGCTGACTACCCGTACTATTTGGGCATGTTGGGAATGCACGGTACTAAAGCCGCGAATTTCGCGGTGCAAGAGTGCGATTTACTGATTGCGGTTGGCGCACGTTTTGATGACCGGGTGACTGGCAAGCTGAATACCTTTGCACCGAACGCCAGCGTAATCCACATGGATATCGACCCAGCGGAAATGAACAAACTGCGCCAGGCACACGTGGCGCTGCAGGGGGATTTAAATTCTCTTCTGCCAGCATTACAGCAATTGATGAAGATTGACGAATGGCGTCAGCACAGCGCTGAACTGCGCGCAGAACATACCTGGCGCTACGACCATCCGGGGGAAGCTATCTATGCGCCACTGTTGTTAAAGCAGTTATCCGATCGCAAACCTGCGGATAGCGTAGTGACAACGGATGTTGGCCAGCATCAGATGTGGTCGGCACAGCATATGACCTACACTCGCCCTGAAAACTTCATCACGTCGAGCGGTCTGGGGACGATGGGCTTTGGCCTGCCAGCAGCGGTTGGCGCGCAGGTTGCTCGCCCGAATGATACGGTAATCTGTATCTCCGGTGACGGTTCCTTCATGATGAATGTACAGGAATTGGGCACCGTAAAACGCAAGCAGTTGCCGCTGAAGATAGTTTTACTCGACAACCAGCGGTTAGGCATGGTGCGACAATGGCAGCAGCTGTTTTTCCAGGAACGTTATAGCGAAACCACCCTTACCGATAACCCCGATTTCCTCATGTTGGCCAGAGCCTTCGGCATTCCTGGTCAACACATCACCCGTAAAGACCAGGTTGAAGCGGCACTCGACACCATGCTGAATAGCGAGGGGCCATACTTGCTTCATGTCTCAATCGACGAACTTGAGAATGTCTGGCCTCTGGTGCCACCTGGCGCCAGTAACTCAGAAATGCTGGAGAAATTATCATGATGCAACATCAGGTCGCCGTTGAGGCTCGTTTCAATCCGGAAACGTTAGAACGTGTTTTACGCGTGGTACGCCATCGTGGTTTTCAGGTGTGCTCCATGAATATGGAAGCCGCCAGCGATGCGCAGAATATAAATATCGAATTGACCGTTGCCAGCCCCCGGTCGGTCGACTTACTGTTTAGTCAGTTAAGTAAACTGGTAGATGTTGCACATGTTGCTATCTGCCAGAGCACAACCACATCACAACAAATCCGCGCCTGAGCGCAAAAGGAAGAAAAATGACGACGAAAAAAGCTGATTACATTTGGTCTAATGGCGAGATGATTCGTTGGGAAGACGCGAAGGTCCACGTGATGTCCCACGCGCTGCACTACGGTACTTCTGTATTTGAAGGGATCCGTTGCTACGATTCTCACAAAGGGCCGGTAGTGTTCCGTCATCGCGAACATATGCAGCGTCTGCGTGATTCAGCCAAGATCTATCGTTTTCCCGTTTCTCAGAGCGTTGATGAGCTGATGGAAGCTTGCCGTGAGGTGATTCGTAAAAACAACCTGACCAGCGCCTATATCCGTCCGCTGGTGTTTGTTGGCGACGTAGGGATGGGCGTTAACCCGCCTGCGGGATATACCACTGATGTGATAATCGCCGCGTTCCCATGGGGGGCTTACCTCGGTGCTGAAGCGCTGGAGCAGGGGATCGACGCGATGGTTTCTTCCTGGAACCGCGTTGCGCCGAACACGATTCCTACCGCTGCTAAAGCAGGTGGTAACTATCTGTCTTCGCTGCTGGTGGGTAGTGAAGCGCGTCGTCATGGCTACCAGGAAGGCATTGCGCTGGATGTGAATGGCTACATCTCCGAAGGCGCGGGCGAAAACCTGTTTGAAGTAAAAGACGGCATTCTGTTTACCCCGCCGTTTACCTCTTCCGCGCTGCCGGGTATCACCCGTGACGCGATCATTAAGCTGGCGAAAGATCTCGATATCGAAGTGCGTGAGCAGGTGCTGTCTCGTGAATCGCTGTACCTGGCCGACGAAGTGTTCATGTCCGGTACCGCGGCCGAAATCACCCCAGTACGTAGCGTCGATGGTATTCAGGTGGGCGAAGGCCGCTGCGGTCCGGTCACCAAACGCATCCAGCAGGCTTTCTTTGGCCTCTTCACCGGTGAAACGGAAGATAAATACGGCTGGTTGGATTCAGTAAATCAATAACAAAATTAATATTACCCCAAAATAGTTCACGTTGCAGGAAGACGGCAACGCAGCGAGCCCCAGGAGCTTACTTTAGTAGGTGACTGGGGGGAGCGAGGCAGCCCTCAGTTGCGGCGTGAAATATGCAGGGGAAAGACAGACGGGAGTTAATCAAGCATGCCTAAGTATCGTTCTGCTACCACCACCCACGGCCGCAATATGGCGGGTGCCCGCGCACTGTGGCGCGCCACCGGGATGACCGATGATGACTTCGGTAAACCGATTATCGCTGTGGTGAACTCCTTTACCCAGTTTGTGCCGGGCCACGTCCACCTGCGCGATCTCGGTAAGCTGGTTGCCGAACAAATCGAAGCCTCAGGCGGTGTGGCGAAAGAGTTCAACACCATTGCCGTGGATGATGGTATCGCCATGGGTCATGGCGGCATGCTTTATTCACTGCCGTCGCGTGAGCTGATCGCCGATTCAGTGGAATATATGGTTAACGCCCACTGCGCCGATGCGATGGTCTGCATCTCTAACTGCGATAAAATCACCCCCGGGATGTTAATGGCCTCTCTGCGGCTGAATATTCCGGTGATCTTTGTTTCCGGCGGCCCAATGGAAGCCGGGAAAACCAAGCTCTCTGACCAAATCATCAAGCTTGATCTGGTTGATGCGATGATTCAGGGCGCAGACCCGAAAGTCTCCGACTCGCAGAGCGAGCAGGTTGAACGTTCGGCCTGTCCGACCTGCGGCTCGTGCTCCGGGATGTTCACCGCCAACTCGATGAACTGCCTGACCGAAGCGTTGGGTCTGTCGCAGCCGGGTAACGGTTCGCTGTTGGCGACTCACGCCGACCGTAAAGAGCTGTTCCTCAACGCAGGTAAACGCATAGTCGAGCTGACCAAACGCTACTACGAGCAGGATGACGCTTCAGCCCTGCCGCGCAACATTGCCAACAAGGCGGCGTTTGAGAACGCCATGACGCTGGATATTGCGATGGGCGGTTCCACCAACACCGTTCTGCACCTGCTGGCGGCCGCGCAGGAAGCGGAAATCGACTTCACCATGAGTGATATTGATAAGTTGTCCCGCAAAGTCCCGCAGCTGTGTAAAGTTGCGCCGAGTACGCAGAAATACCATATGGAAGACGTGCACCGCGCGGGCGGCGTACTGGGCATTTTAGGCGAGCTGGATCGCGCCGGTCTACTGAACCGCGACGTGAAAAACGTGCTGGGACTGACTCTGCCTCAAACGCTCGATAGTTATGACGTTATGCTGACCAAAGACGACGCGGTGAAAAAAATGTTCCGCGCAGGTCCGGCTGGCATCCGTACCACACAGGCGTTCTCGCAGGATTGTCGTTGGGACACCCTGGATGATGACCGCGCAGAAGGTTGCATTCGCTCGTTGGAACATGCTTACAGCAAAGACGGCGGCCTGGCAGTCCTGTACGGTAACTTCGCGGAAAACGGCTGTATCGTAAAAACCGCTGGTGTGGATGACAGCATCCTGAAATTCACCGGCCCGGCAAAAGTGTATGAAAGCCAGGACGATGCGGTTGAAGCTATCCTCGGCGGTAAAGTGGTTGCCGGCGACGTGGTGGTGATTCGCTACGAAGGGCCGAAGGGCGGGCCAGGCATGCAGGAAATGCTCTACCCAACCACCTTCCTGAAATCGATGGGTCTCGGTAAGGCCTGCGCGCTGATTACCGACGGTCGTTTCTCTGGCGGTACTTCGGGGCTTTCCATTGGTCACGTTTCTCCTGAAGCGGCCAGCGGCGGTAATATCGCAATTATCGAAGATGGCGACATGATTGCTATCGATATCCCGAATCGTGGCATTCAACTGCAACTGAGCGATGCGGAAATCGCTGCGCGCCGTGAAGCGCAAGAAGCTCGTGGTGACAAAGCCTGGACGCCAAAAGATCGTCAGCGTCAGGTCTCCTTTGCGCTGCGCGCTTACGCCAGCCTGGCAACCAGCGCCGACAAAGGTGCGGTGCGCGATAAGTCGAAACTAGGGGGATAATGACCATGGCGGATTCTCAACCCCTCTCCGGCGCTCCAGAAGGCGCCGAGTATCTCAGAGCAGTGCTGCGTGCGCCGGTATACGAAGCGGCGCAGGTCACACCGCTACAAAAAATGGAAAAACTCTCTTCGCGCCTCGATAACGTGATTCTGGTGAAGCGCGAAGACCGTCAACCCGTTCACAGCTTCAAGCTGCGCGGTGCCTATGCCATGATGGCCGGTCTGACCGAAGAGCAAAAAGCGCATGGGGTAATCACCGCATCGGCAGGTAATCATGCTCAGGGCGTAGCTTTCTCTTCTGCGCGATTAGGTGTGAAGGCGCTGATTGTCATGCCTACGGCTACCGCTGATATCAAAGTCGATGCCGTTCGCGGTTTCGGTGGTGAAGTACTGTTACACGGCGCGAATTTTGATGAAGCCAAAGCCAAAGCGATTGAGCTGTCGCAGCAGCAGGGTTTTACCTGGGTTCCTCCGTTCGACCATCCGATGGTGATTGCCGGGCAGGGCACACTGGCACTGGAGTTATTGCAGCAGGATGCCCACCTTGATCGTGTATTCGTGCCGGTGGGCGGTGGCGGATTAGCGGCAGGCGTGGCGGTGCTGATCAAACAACTGATGCCGCAGATCAAAGTGATTGCCGTTGAAGCTGAAGACTCAGCCTGCCTGAAAGCGGCGCTGGATGCCGGTCAACCGGTCGATCTTCCACGTGTTGGCCTCTTTGCTGAAGGCGTGGCGGTGAAACGTATCGGCGACGAAACCTTCCGTTTGTGCCAGGAGTATCTCGACGACATCATCACTGTCGATAGCGACGCTATCTGCGCGGCAATGAAAGATCTGTTCGAGGATGTGCGCGCGGTGGCGGAACCTTCCGGTGCGCTGGCGCTGGCGGGGATGAAAAAGTACATTGCCCAGCACAACATTCGCGGCGAACGTCTGGCGCATATCCTTTCCGGCGCTAACGTTAACTTCCATGGCCTACGTTATGTTTCCGAACGTTGCGAGCTGGGCGAACAGCGCGAAGCGTTGCTGGCAGTAACTATTCCGGAAGAAAAGGGCAGCTTCCTGAAGTTTTGCCAGCTGTTGGGAGGACGCTCGGTTACCGAGTTTAACTACCGATTTGCTGATGCGAAAGACGCCTGTATTTTTGTTGGCGTCCGTCTGAGCCGTGGGCTGGAAGAGCGTAAGGAAATCCTCCAGTTGCTTAACGAGGGCGGCTACAGCGTGGTGGATTTGTCCGACGACGAAATGGCGAAGCTGCACGTGCGCTACATGGTCGGTGGGCGCCCGTCGAAACCCTTGCAGGAGCGGCTGTACAGCTTCGAATTCCCGGAATCTCCGGGGGCGTTGCTCAAATTCCTGCATACCCTGGGGACGCACTGGAATATTTCGTTGTTCCACTATCGTAGTCACGGAACCGATTATGGTCGCGTACTGGCGGCGTTTGAGTTGGGTGAGCACGAACCTGATTTCGAAACGCGACTGAACGAACTGGGTTATGACTGTCATGATGAAACGCATAACCCGGCGTTCAGGTTCTTCCTGGCGGGTTAGCGGCAGCCATTAAAAAAGGGTTCATGTAAAGACATGAACCCTTTTTGCAACTGTATCAGCAGATTACAGCGTGATGACTTCGAATTCGACTTCGGTGTTTACATCCGCATCGTAATCCACTTCGTCGAGACCAAAACCGAACAGATTCAGGAATTCCTGCTTATATCCTGCATAGTCCGTTTTTTGCGCCAGGTTTTCGGTGGTGATCAGCGGCCACAGATCGCGGCATGCCTGCTGAATGTCTTCACGCAGTTCCCAGTCATCCATACGGATACGCTGGTTGTCATCAAGCACCACTTTATCGCCGTACAGGCTGGTGGTCATCAGACGGTTGATCTGCTCGATGCAGCCTTCATGAATGCCTTGTTCTTTCATCAGCTTGAAGACCATGGAGATGTACAGCGGCATCACCGGAATAGCAGAAGAAGCCTGCGTGATAACGGATTTCAGTACAGCAACGTTAGCGGAACCGTTCAGCGGAGCCAGTTGATTACGCAGCGCGCCTGCCGCGCGGTCGAGATCTTCTTTTGCTTTGCCCAGCGCGCCGTGCCAGTAGATTGGCCAGGTCAGGTCGGTACCGATGTAGGAGTAGGCAACGGTTTTCACGCCGTCAGCCAGCACGCCTGCTTCGCTCAGCGCGCCCATCCACAGTTCCCAGTCTTCGCCGCCCATAACGGTGACGGTGTTCTGAACTTCTTCTTCGGTTGCCGGCTCAATGCTGGCGGTTATGATCTGATCTTTGTTGGTATCGATCGCTTTAGAGGTATAAACCTCACCGATTGGCTTCAGCGCAGAACGGACGATTTCACCGGTTTTCGGCATTTTACGTACCGGAGATGCCAGTGAGTAAACCACCAGGTCAATCTGACCCAGGTCTTCTTTGATCAGTTTGATAACTTCGTCGCGACACTCGTCGGAGAACGCGTCGCCGTTGATGCTTTTGGAATACAGACCTTCACGTTTTGCGGCCTCATCGAAGGCTGCAGAGTTATACCAGCCCGCGGAACCTGGCTTGGTTTCCGTGCCTGGTTTTTCGAAAAATACGCCGATAGTGGCGGCTCCGCTGCCAAACGCGGCGGAAATTCTGGAAGCAAGGCCGTAACCGGTGGAAGCACCGATGACCAGCACGCGGGAAGGGCCGTTAGCGATTTTCCCGTTTTTCTTCACATAATCGATCTGTTTTTCCACATTGACTTTGCAGCCAGTCGGATGGGTCGTTGTACAGATGAATCCACGAATTTTTGGTTTGATTATCATAATGATGGCTAATTAAGTTTGTATTTTCGCTGTCAAGTGCGCAATGACACCGTCTGTTCTGGCTTGCTAAACGTGATGGTTAACAAGCCCCCCACATCTATTATGGCACGGGACATTATACAGAAAAGGAGTGCCAATACTGAATCTACCACTGATTTTAGGCCTGACGCTGGCGCTACTCGGCGGATTTACGCTCCAGAACAATCTTCCAGAACGCGTCTATGAGCGGCTCATGCAGCCGTTTTTTCGGCGCGCAGACGCCCAGCTCGAACGGCGTTTTTTCGTCGCTGCGTTCTAAAATCATCACGCGATTCCGTACCGGCTCCGGGCTGTTTTCCAGCACCACTTCCGGCAGCAGAGCCACGCCGCAACCCAGCGCCACCATCGAGACCATCGCTTCGTGCCCCCCGACCGTGGCGTAAATCGATGGGTTGCTGATTTTGTGACGGCGGAACCACAGTTCGATGCGGCGGCGTACCGGCCCCTGGTCGGCCATGATAAACGGCACCGTCGACCAGTCTGGTTTATCGACCGAAACCTGATTCCGTACCGGGCAAGGCAATGCTGGTGCGATCAACACTACCGTTAAATTCTCCAGCATCGAGAATGCCACAGCACCGGGCAGCGTCTCTGGCTTACCCGCTATTGCCAGATCGGCCTCTCCGGTGACCACTTTGTCCATCGCATCAGCGGCATCGCCGGTGGTGAGCTTAATTTCAACCGAGGGGTGCTCGGCGCGAAAGCGGTCGAGAATTGGCGGCAGGTGGCTGTAGGCGGCGGTAACCGAGCAGAAGATATGCAGCTCGCCCGACAGCGACGGTCCCTGTTGATCGAGGGTGTGGCGCAATTGTTGATACTGCAACAGCGTCTGCTGGGCAAACACTCGCAGCTCTTCGCCTGCTTCGGTCAGCGTGACCGTACGGTTATCGCGCACAAACAGCGCCTGGCCGAGATCTTCTTCCAGCCGTTGGATCTGGCGTGAGAGTGTGGAGGGGCTGACGTGCATCGCCCGCGCACTGCGGCCAAAGTGGCGGCTTTCCGCCAGATGCAGGAACATTTTCAGATCGCGTAAATCCACGGACGAGCCTCCGATTTTCTACGTTGCAGATATTGCAATGTGATGTTGTGAATATATCAATTTCCGCAATAAATTTCCTGTTGTAATGTGGGTTCATTCTCGCTGAAACGCGAACCGAACAATAAGACAGTACAACATCACGAGGTATCACCATGGCTAACTACTTTAATACACTGAACCTGCGTCAGCAGCTGGCGCAGCTGGGCAAATGTCGCTTTATGGGTCGCGACGAATTCGCCGATGGCGCAAGCTACCTTCAGGGTAAAAAAGTGGTCATCGTCGGGTGCGGTGCTCAGGGGCTTAACCAAGGCCTGAACATGCGCGACTCCGGTCTGGATATCTCCTACGCCCTGCGTAAAGAAGCGATTGCTGAGAAGCGAGCTTCCTGGCGCAAAGCGACCGAAAATGGCTTCAAAGTAGGTACCTACGAAGAGCTGATCCCGCAGGCGGATCTGGTGGTTAACCTGACGCCGGACAAACAGCACTCCGACGTTGTACGTTCCGTACAGCCGCTGATGAAAGACGGCGCGGCGCTGGGCTACTCTCACGGTTTCAACATCGTCGAAGTGGGCGAGCAGATCCGTAAAGATATCACTGTGGTGATGGTTGCGCCGAAGTGTCCGGGTACCGAAGTGCGTGAAGAGTACAAACGTGGTTTTGGTGTTCCAACCCTGATCGCCGTTCACCCGGAAAACGATCCGAAAGGCGAAGGCATGGCGATTGCCAAAGCATGGGCTGCGGCCACTGGCGGTCACCGTGCAGGCGTGCTGGAATCGTCCTTCGTTGCGGAAGTGAAATCTGACCTGATGGGCGAGCAGACAATTCTGTGCGGTATGCTGCAGGCAGGCTCTCTGCTGTGCTTCGACAAGCTGGTGGAAGAAGGTACTGACCCGGCTTACGCCGAAAAACTGATTCAGTTCGGCTGGGAAACCATCACCGAAGCGCTGAAGCAGGGCGGTATCACCCTGATGATGGATCGTCTGTCTAACCCAGCGAAACTGCGTGCTTATGCGCTGTCCGAACAGCTGAAAGAGATCATGGCGCCGCTGTTCCAGAAACACATGGATGACATCATCTCCGGCGAATTCTCTTCAGGCATGATGGCTGACTGGGCCAACGACGATAAGAAACTGCTGACCTGGCGTGAAGAGACCGGCAAAACCGCGTTCGAAACCGCGCCGCAGTTTGAAGGTAAAATTGGCGAGCAGGAGTACTTCGATAAAGGCGTGCTGATGATCGCGATGGTGAAGGCTGGCGTTGAGCTGGCGTTTGAAACCATGGTGGATTCCGGCATCATCGAAGAGTCTGCTTACTACGAATCACTGCACGAACTGCCGCTGATCGCGAACACCATCGCCCGTAAGCGCCTGTACGAAATGAACGTTGTCATTTCCGATACCGCAGAATACGGTAACTACCTGTTCTCTTACGCATGCGTACCGCTGCTGAAAGAGTTCATGACCACCCTGCAAACCGGGGATCTGGGCAAAGCGATTGCCGAAGGTGCGGTAGACAACGCGCAGCTGCGCGACGTAAACGATGCTATTCGCAGCCATGCTATCGAGAAAGTGGGCCAGAAATTGCGTGGCTATATGACTGATATGAAACGCATTGCTGTAGCTGGCTAAGAGGCTGCAATTTGGCAAAAAAAAGCCCGGTGTTTTAACACACCGGGCTTTCTATTAGTTACGGTACAGCACTTTAATGATGTGGTAACCGAACTGAGTGTGCAGTGGGCCGGTTGGCTCCAGCACCGGGCAGGAGAACACCACTTTATCAAACGCCGGAACCATCTGGCCCTGACGGAATTCGCCTAAATCGCCGCCGCGTTTGCCCGACGGGCAGATAGAGTGTTTCTTCGCCAGTTTACCAAAATCGGCGCCATTTTTGATTTGTTCCAGAAGATCGAGAGCCAGTTTCTCTTCTTTAACAAGGATATGCACTGCTGATGCTGTTTTTGCCATGGTTTGTGCTCTGAGTTGAGTGATAAATCAGGGCGCAATAGTAGCATGTAATCCATGGTCTTCGGCGATGGGCTATGACCGATCCCCCTGGCGTCACTTTCTGCTACAATCCACATCCCCGTGTTTACAGATTGAGCAATCCTCTATGCGTTTGAACCCCGGACAACAACAAGCCGTCGAATTCGTCACCGGACCTTGCCTGGTGCTGGCGGGAGCGGGTTCCGGTAAGACGCGTGTTATCACTAACAAAATCGCACATCTGATCCGTGAATGTGGCTATCAGGCACGACATATTGCGGCAGTAACCTTTACCAATAAGGCTGCGCGCGAGATGAAAGAGCGTGTGGCGCAAACGTTGGGTCGTAAAGAAGCGCGCGGGTTGATGATCTCTACTTTCCACACTCTGGGACTGGATGTCATTAAGCGTGAATACGCCGCGCTAGGGATGAAGTCGAACTTCTCGTTGTTTGATGATACTGACCAGGTGGCCCTGCTTAAGGAATTGACCGAAGGGCTAATTGAAGACGATAAGCTTATCCTTCAACAGTTGATTTCAACGATCTCCAACTGGAAAAACGATCTGATGACCCCAGCGCAGGCGGCAGCCAGTGCAAAGGGTGAACGCGATCGTATTTTTGCCCACTGCTATGGTCTGTATGACGCGCATATGAAGGCGTGTAACGTCCTCGATTTTGACGATCTGATCCTGCTCCCCACGCTGCTGTTGCAGCGCAATGAAGAAGTACGTGAGCGTTGGCAAAATCGAATCCGCTACCTGCTGGTGGATGAATATCAGGATACCAACACCAGCCAGTACGAGTTGGTGAAGTTGCTGGTGGGGAAACGCGCGCGCTTTACCGTCGTGGGTGATGACGATCAGTCGATCTACTCCTGGCGCGGTGCACGTCCGCAGAACCTGGTGCTGTTAAGCAAAGATTTTCCGGCGCTGCAGGTGGTGAAGCTGGAGCAAAACTATCGTTCATCAGGGCGTATCCTGAAGGCGGCGAACATCCTTATTGCTAACAACCCACACGTCTTTGAAAAACGGCTCTTTTCTGAGCTGGGCTACGGCGCTGAGCTGAAGGTGTTGAGTGCGAATAATGAAGAGCACGAAGCGGAACGCGTGACCGGGGAACTGATTGCCCATCACTTTGTGAACAAGACGCAGTATAAAGACTACGCCATCCTGTACCGCGGTAATCATCAGTCGCGAGTGTTCGAAAAGTTTCTGATGCAAAACCGCATCCCATACAAAATTTCCGGCGGGACGTCGTTCTTCTCACGTCCGGAGATTAAAGATCTGCTGGCCTATCTGCGCGTGCTCAGCAACCCGGATGATGACAGTGCATTTTTGCGCATCGTAAACACCCCTAAGCGTGAAATCGGTCCGGCCACGCTGCAAAAGCTGGGGGAATGGGCGATGACGCGTAATAAAAGCCTGTTTACCGCCAGCTTTGATATGGGACTTAGCCAGACGCTAACCGGGCGCGGATATGATTCTCTGACCCGCTTTACGCACTGGCTGGGTGAAATTCAACGTCTGGCGGAGCGCGAGCCGGTTGCCGCCGTGCGCGATCTGATCCACGGCATTGATTACGAATCCTGGCTGTATGAAACCTCGCCGAGCCCGAAAGCGGCCGAAATGCGTATGAAAAACGTCAACACGCTGTTCAGCTGGATGACGGAGATGCTGGAAGGTAGTGAGCTGGAAGAGCCAATGACCCTGACTCAGGTCGTTACCCGCTTTACCCTGCGCGACATGATGGAGCGCGGAGAGAGCGAAGAAGAGTTGGATCAGGTGCAGTTAATGACGCTGCATGCTTCAAAAGGACTGGAGTTCCCGTACGTATTTATGGTGGGAATGGAAGAAGGATTTTTGCCGCACCAGAGCAGCATCGATGAAGACAACATCGACGAAGAGCGTCGTCTGGCTTACGTCGGGATTACACGTGCGCAGAAAGAACTTATCTTCACGCTGTGTAAAGAGCGCCGTCAGTACGGTGAACTGGTACGACCGGAACCGAGCCGTTTCCTGTTGGAACTACCACAGGATGACGTTATCTGGGAACAGGAGCGTAAAGTGGTGAGTGCCGAGGAGCGGATGCAAAAAGGGCAGGCCAGCATTGCTAATATTCGGGCAATGATGGCGAAAGCCAAAGAGAAATAAGTATTTTGTAGGCCGGATAAGTGTAAGCGCTATCCGGCAGCCAGCATCTAATGCACTTCCAGCGGCCAGTGGACATAGCTTTGCCACTGTATTTCCTGATCGATTAACTCTGTACCTAATGGATGATGTTCCAGCCAGCCTTCCGGTAGCGTTAACGTCAGATTCTCATCCTGAGCTTGCAGGGTGATATGTGGCACTAAATCGTCGCGACGGCGAGCGGCGAAAATGATCGCCAGGCGTAGCAAACGGCAAAGGTGCTCCGCGATGCGTGGTGGCACAGCGTTTTGCTGGTGGAGTGAAGAGAGATCGACCGGATTAGTTTGGTTGAGCAACAGCGTGGCTAACAGTTTTTTCTGCGCGGGAGTAAAGCCCGGGAGATCGAGATTACGTACCAGCCAGGCGGCATGCAGCGGCGCCTGCTTATACTCTACGCTCAGTCCTATTTCATGCAACTGACAGGCACTTTGCAGCAGTTCACGACTAATGGCTTCAAGATGCCACTCATCTTTCACCTGTTCGAGTAAATGTACAGCCAATTGCGTGACGCGATTCGCCTGATCGGTGTCGACCATAAATCGACGCTGAATATTACGCAGCGTACGGCTGCGAATGTCCTGATCAACCGGCAAGTGCAGCATGCCGTAGACCAGACCTTCGCGTAGTGCGCCGCCGGCCAGAGTCATGCATTGAATATTCAGTTCGGTGAAAATGGCGATCAGAATGGCCAGTCCGCTGGGAAAAACCAGTGCGCGTTCCAGCGTTAACCCTTCTATTTCCAGCTCTTCCAGACGACCACAATGAATGGCGCGCTGTTTAAGCTGCTGAAGCTTGGCCAACGTAATGCGCTCATCCATGCCTTGCGCCATCATGATTTCCTGTAACGCCTGGACGGTGCCAGAGGCACCAACGCAAACTTTCCAGCCATGAAAACGCAGTTTGTCGGCGACTGGGCGCAGAACTTCGCGAGCCGCTTTCTCTGCTTCGTCAAAGTTTTCCTGTGCCAGATTACGATTGGTGAAATACCTTTCGAGCCAGGTGACGCAGCCCATTGACAGGCTGAACAGAGAGGTGGTTTGCGCGCCGGAGCCGGTAACCAGTTCAGTGCTGGCTCCGCCAATATCAACGACCAGACGCTGATCGGCGCCGCCGGTGGTGTGGGCAACACCTTGATAAATCAGCCGCGCTTCTTCTTCGCCGCTGATGACCTGGACAGGACAGCCGAGGATCTCTTGCGCTTTGGCGATAAACTCATCGGCGTTTACCGCGATGCGTAATGTTGCCGTGGCGACCACGCGGATTTGCGGCTGAGGGATATCCTGCAGACGTTCAGCAAACAGGCGCAGGCATTGCCAGCCGCGCTCCATAGCTTCAGCGGAAAGAACGTTGTCGCTGTTGAGACCAGCGGCCAGACGCACCTTGCGTTTAATACGCGTGAGCGTCTGAATGCTTCCCGCCACCTCGCGTACAACCAGCATATGAAAACTATTCGAGCCTAAATCAATTGCGGCGTACAGCGAAGTGGTTGTGAGCATATCTAACGTTAACCTGAACGACGACGATTACGCGGAGCACCACCGGTACGGCGTGGGCCATTGCCTGTGCGCGGACGCGTTAAGCGTAACGGCTTCGGCAGATCGGTCATCAGTGCATCCGGGTTGTACTTGCTGACCGGGATCGAGTGACCGATATAGGTCTCGATTGCTGGTAAATTCAGCGCATATTCTTCACACGCCAGGCTGATAGAGTGACCGCTTGCTCCGGCGCGACCGGTACGACCGATACGGTGAACGTAATCTTCACAGTCATCCGGCAGGTCATAGTTAAATACGTGCGTTACGGCTGGGATATGCAGACCACGCGCGGCGACATCCGTCGCAACGAGAATGTCGAGATCGCCACGGGTGAACTCATCAAGGATACGCAGACGTTTTTTCTGCGCCACGTCACCGGTCAGCAGACCGACGCGATGACCGTCAGCGGCAAGACTACCCCAGATATCTTCACAACGATGCTTGGTGTTAGCAAAGACGATGGCGCGATCTGGCCACTCTTCTTCAATCAGCGTTTGCAGCAAACGCATTTTCTCTTCGTTGGAAGGATAGAAGAGCTCTTCTTTAATACGGTGACCTGTCTTCTGTTCCGGTTCGACTTCAACGTACTCGGCGTTATTCATCTGTTCGAACGCCAGTTCGCGAACGCGGTAAGAGAGGGTAGCAGAAAACAGCATGTTCAGACGTTGGGTGGTTGGCGGCATACGACGGAACAGCCAACGGATATCTTTGATAAAGCCCAGATCGTACATACGATCGGCTTCATCCAGCACCACGACCTGAATCGCGCCCAGGTTAATGTGGTTCTGTTTTGCATAGTCGATGAGACGACCGGTCGTGCCGATAAGAATATCGACGCCGCTTTCCAGCACTTTCAGCTGTTTGTCATAACCGTCGCCGCCATAAGCCAGGCCTAATTTCAAACCGGTGGTCTGTGCCAGCGGCTCGGCGTCAGCGTGGATCTGCACGGCTAACTCACGCGTTGGCGCCATAATTAACGCACGCGGTTGGTTCACCTTGCGATCGGCAATCGCGGGATGAGAGAGAAGATAATGAAACGTTGACGTCAGGAACGCCATCGTTTTTCCGGTACCGGTTTGCGCCTGCCCTGCAACATCACGACCTGCCAGCGTTAGCGGCAGCGCGAGGGCCTGAATGGGCGTGCAGTTATGAAAGCCTTTATTTTCAAGGGCTTCTATCACCTTTGGGTGCAGGGCGAAGTCGGAAAACTTCTGTTCTGTTAAATGTGTTTTGCTCATAGTGTGGTAGAATATCAGCTTACTATTGCTTTACGAAAGCGTATCCGGTGAAATAAAGTCAACCTTTAGTTGGTTAATGCTACATCAACACGTCGTTGATTAAGAGTACACCAACGCACCAGGCTTATTCCTGTGGAGTTAATATGAGCGATAAAATTATTCACCTGACTGACGACAGTTTTGACACGGATGTACTCAAAGCGGACGGAGCTATCCTCGTTGATTTCTGGGCAGAGTGGTGCGGTCCGTGCAAAATGATCGCTCCAATTCTGGATGAAATCGCTGACGAATATCAGGGCAAATTGACGGTTGCTAAACTGAACATTGACCAAAACCCAGGCACCGCGCCGAAGTATGGTATCCGTGGCATCCCGACCCTGCTGCTGTTTAAAAACGGCGAAGTTGCGGCGACTAAAGTCGGCGCGCTATCCAAAGGTCAGTTGAAAGAATTCCTCGACGCTAATTTAGCGTAAGGAAGTCTCATGATCGGGCGACCATACTTCGAAATGATTCGGATGACTGGACGCCCGACTTGAGTCGTGCTAAGTTAGTGTTGACTTCGTATTAAACATACCTTATTAAGTTTGAATCTAGTTATATCCAATACTTCCCGTTGTTTCTCGCGCGAGAAGTGGACAGATTCCTGGCTTGTCACTCAATCCGTCTTGTCGTTTCAGTTCTGCGTACTTTCCTGTGACCAGACAGCGAACAGACATGAGTTGATGGCCGTAAACAGGCATGGATGACCCTGCCATACCATTCACAACATTAAGTTCGAGATTTACCCCAAGTTTAAGAACTCACACCATTATGAATCTTACCGAATTAAAGAATACGCCGGTTTCTGAGCTGATCACTCTCGGCGAAAATATGGGCCTTGAAAACCTGGCTCGTATGCGCAAGCAGGACATTATTTTTGCCATCCTGAAGCAGCACGCAAAGAGTGGCGAAGATATCTTTGGTGACGGTGTGCTGGAGATATTGCAGGATGGATTTGGTTTCCTCCGCTCTGCAGACAGCTCCTACCTCGCCGGTCCTGATGACATCTACGTTTCTCCCAGCCAAATCCGCCGTTTCAACCTCCGCACTGGTGATACCATCTCTGGTAAGATTCGCCCGCCGAAAGAAGGTGAACGCTACTTTGCGCTGTTGAAAGTTAACGAAGTTAACTACGACAAACCAGAAAACGCCCGTAACAAAATCCTCTTTGAGAACTTAACACCGCTGCACGCAAACTCTCGTCTGCGTATGGAACGTGGTAACGGTTCTACTGAAGACTTAACGGCGCGTGTACTGGATCTGGCATCACCGATCGGTCGTGGCCAACGTGGTCTGATTGTTGCTCCGCCGAAAGCAGGTAAAACCATGCTGCTGCAGAACATCGCGCAGAGCATTGCTTACAACCATCCGGACTGCGTGCTGATGGTGCTGCTGATTGACGAACGTCCGGAAGAAGTTACCGAGATGCAGCGTCTGGTAAAAGGTGAAGTGGTTGCGTCTACCTTTGACGAACCAGCCTCCCGCCACGTTCAGGTTGCGGAAATGGTTATCGAGAAGGCGAAACGTCTGGTTGAACACAAGAAAGACGTTATCATTCTGCTCGATTCCATCACCCGTCTGGCGCGTGCTTACAACACCGTGGTTCCGGCTTCCGGTAAAGTTCTGACCGGTGGTGTTGATGCCAACGCCTTGCATCGTCCGAAGCGTTTCTTCGGTGCGGCGCGTAACGTGGAAGAGGGCGGTAGCCTGACCATCATCGCGACTGCCCTGATCGATACCGGCTCTAAAATGGATGAAGTTATCTACGAAGAGTTTAAAGGTACCGGCAACATGGAACTGCATCTCTCTCGTAAGATTGCTGAAAAACGCGTCTTCCCGGCTATCGACTACAACCGTTCCGGTACCCGTAAAGAAGAGCTGCTCACCACTCAGGAAGAGCTGCAGAAAATGTGGATCCTGCGCAAAATCATCCATCCGATGGGTGAAATTGATGCCATGGAATTCCTCATTAACAAGCTGGCGATGACCAAGACTAACGACGACTTCTTCGATATGATGAAGCGTTCGTAATTCAGGTCTCATCCGAAAACGCCACGTTTTTACGTGGCGTTTTGCTTTTGTGGCTGTAATCTTAACGACACAATAACGATAATACGGTATGAAGTACCAACAAGTAGAAAAAGATTCGTAATCTGTTTCTTGTGGTTGATAATTATACAAAACCATTGGGTATGAAGTCGGGTTTCCCTTCTGAATATAGGTCTTCGTGGTTATACTTCTGCTATTAATATTCTCTGAGAGCATGCATTGTGAATTTACTGACAGTAAGCACTGATCTCATCAGTATTTTCTTATTCACAACACTGTTTCTTTTCTTTGCCCGCAAGGTCGCAAAAAAGATTGGTTTAGTGGATAAACCCAACTTCCGTAAACGGCATCAGGGATTGATTCCGTTGGTTGGAGGGATTTCGGCTTACGCAGGTGTATGTTTTACGTTTGCCATTGCTGACTACTACATCCCGCATGCTTCTCTCTTTCTGGCCTGTGCTGGTGTATTAGTTTTGGTCGGCGCGTTAGACGATCGCTTTGATATCAGTGTAAAAATCCGTGCGATTATCCAGGCCGCGATCGGCATTATTATGATGTCGGTTGGCAAACTCTATCTTCTTAGCCTTGGGTATATTTTTGGCCCCTGGGAGATGGTGCTCGGTCCGTTCGGCTATTTACTCACGCTGTTTGCCGTCTGGGCGGCAATAAATGCCTTCAATATGGTGGATGGGATTGATGGTCTGCTAGGTGGGTTGTCCAGCGTTTCATTTGCGGCGATGGGATTCATTTTGTGGTTTGATGGTCAGACGAGTCTGGCTATCTGGTGTTTTGCCATGATCGCCGCCATTCTGCCTTATATCCTGCTAAATCTGGGCATCCTTGGACGTCGCTATAAAGTTTTTATGGGTGACGCGGGCAGTACACTGATTGGCTTCACCATTATTTGGATCCTGCTGGAGACTACGCAGGGCAAAACTCACCCCATTAGCCCGGTAACTGCACTGTGGATTATTGCCATTCCATTGATGGATATGGTGGCAATCATGTACCGACGTTTGCGAAAAGGCATGAGCCCTTTCTCCGCGGATCGTCAACACATACATCATTTGGTGATGCGGGCAGGGTTTACTTCCCGACAAGCATTTGTTCTGATTACGCTGGCTGCGGCGGTACTGGCGTCTATCGGCGTGTTGGCTGAATATTTTCGCTTAGTCCCTGAATGGGCCATGTTGTTGCTTTTTTTACTGGCCTTTGGCCTCTACGGTTACTGTATCAAGCGTGCCTGGAAGGTAGCGAGATTTATCAAGCGAGTGAAGCGCAGATTGCGAAGAATTCGTGAAGGCAAACCAAACTTAACCAAGTAAATTGAGGATGCGATGAGACAACCATTACCGGGGGAAGACGCCGTGAGCGCTGAAAATGAACTGGATATCCGTGGGTTGTTTCGTACCTTGTGGTCAGGGAAGGTGTGGATCGTCGGTATGGCTCTCGCCTTCGCGATAGCGGCCCTCGCCTATACGTTTTTTGCGCGTCAGGAGTGGAGCGCCACGGCGATTACTGACAGGCCAACGGTCAATATGTTGGGTGGCTTTTACTCTCAACAACAGTTTTTACGCAACCTGGATATTAAGGCCAGTCTTGCGTCCACGGACCAACCGTCAGTAATGGATGAGGCTTATAAAGAATTCATTATGCAGCTTGCCTCCTGGGATACACGCCGAGAATTCTGGCAGCAGACTGATTACTATAAGCAGCGTATGGTCGGTAATAGCAAAGCCGATGCGGCGATGCTGGATGAACTGATCAATAACATTCAGTTTTTACCTGGCGATGCGCTACGTAATACCAATGACAGCGTGAAGTTGATTGCCGAGACGGCTCCTGATGCCAACAATTTGCTGCGCCAGTACGTCGCGTTTGCCAGCCAACGCGCGGCACGTCATCTGAATGATGAGTTAAAAGGCGCATGGGCCGCACGCACTGTGCAGATGAAAGCGCAGGTCAAACGTCAGGAAGAAGTGGCAAAATCCATTTTCTCTCGCCGCGTCCACAGCATTGAACAAGCGCTTAAAATTGCTGAGCAGCATAATATTTCGCGTACTTCCACAGATGTTCCAGCTGATGAATTGCCGGATTCAGAATTGTTCTTACTCGGACGTCCTATGTTGCAGGCGCGACTCGAGAATCTGCAGTCAATTGGTCCGGAGTTCGATCTGGACTATTTCCAGAACAGGGCAATGCTGAACACCCTGAACGTTGGACCAACTTTAGATCCGCGTTTTCAGACCTATCGTTATTTGAGAACGCCGGAAGAGCCGGTAAAACGTGACAGCCCTCGTCGCGCCTTCCTGATGATTATGTGGGGTATCGTTGGGGCTCTGATCGGTGCTGGTGTCGCGTTAACCCGTCGCCGTACGATTTAGCAATGCCGTTGCAGTGAGGGGCTGGGCCCTCACTGCCAATCCGAAGAGAATCGATGTGAAAGTACTGACTGTATTTGGTACGCGACCGGAGGCCATTAAGATGGCTCCTCTGGTTCATGCGCTGGAAAAAGATCCTGATTTTGAGGCGAAAGTTTGCGTTACGGCGCAGCATCGGGAGATGCTCGATCAGGTGTTGAATCTTTTTTCCATTGTACCTGACTACGATCTCAATATTATGCAGCCAGGTCAGGGACTAACAGAAATAACCTGCCGCATCCTGGAAGGGTTAAAGCCTATTTTGGCTGAATTCAAACCCGATGTGGTGTTGGTTCATGGTGATACCACAACCACGATTGCTACCAGTCTGGCCGCTTTCTATCAGCGCATCCCGGTGGGGCATGTAGAGGCTGGTTTACGTACAGGCGATCTCTATTCACCATGGCCGGAAGAGGCTAATCGTACGCTGACCGGGCGTCTGGCAATGTATCATTTTGCCCCAACAGAAAACTCGCGCCAAAATCTGTTACGAGAAGCTATCCCTGATGATCGTATTTTCGTTACGGGTAATACGGTTATTGACGCGTTGATCTGGGTTCGGGATCGCGTACTGGGAAATGAGACGCTGCGTGCGGATCTGGCCGAACGTTATCCTTTCCTGGATGCTGATAAAAAGATGATCCTGGTGACCGGTCATCGTCGGGAAAGCTTCGGTCGCGGTTTTGAGCAAATCTGTCATGCCCTGGCGGAAATAGCCGCGTCTAACCAAAATGTGCAGATTGTCTATCCGGTACACCTGAACCCTAACGTCAGTGAGCCGGTCAACCGCATCCTGGGTCACGTTGAAAACGTGGTGTTGATTGAACCGCAGGACTACCTGCCATTCGTATGGCTGATGAATCACGCCTGGCTGATCCTTACTGATTCCGGCGGGATTCAGGAAGAAGCGCCGTCTCTGGGGAAACCTGTGCTGGTGATGCGTGAAACAACGGAGCGCCCGGAAGCTATTACCGCAGGGACTGTACGTCTGGTAGGTACAGACCCACAGCGGATTGTTGAAGAAGTCACGCGTTTGCTGCATGACGACAATGAATATCAGATCATGAGCCGCGCCCATAATCCGTATGGAGACGGGCTGGCATGTGACCGCATTTTAGATGCATTAAAAAATAATCGGATATCGCTATGAGTTTTACGACCATTTCTGTCATTGGGCTGGGTTATATCGGACTGCCAACGGCGGCTGCCTTTGCTTCCCGTCAAAAACACGTAATTGGCGTAGATATAAATCAACATGCGGTGGATACCATTAATCGCGGTGAAATTCACATCGTTGAGCCCGATCTGGGTGCGGTGGTGAAAACGGCGGTCGAAAATGGGTTTTTACGTGCTAGCGCGACACCCGTAGATGCTGATGCGTATCTGATTGCAGTGCCTACCCCGTTCAAGGGAGATCATGAACCCGATATGGTCTACGTAGAAGCCGCGGCGAAATCTATTGCGCCAGTTTTGAAAAAAGGCGCATTGGTGATTCTGGAATCCACTTCACCTGTCGGGGCAACTGAACAGATGGCCGCATGGCTTGCAGAAATGCGGGCTGACCTGACTTTCCCGCAGCAGGTCGGTGAACAGGCGGACGTTAACATTGCTTATTGCCCAGAGCGCGTACTGCCGGGTCAGGTAATGGTCGAACTGATTAAAAACGATCGGGTGATTGGAGGAATGACCTCCGTCTGTTCCGCGCGCGCCAGCGAGTTGTACAACATCTTTCTCGAAGGCGAATGTGTGGTAACCAACGCCCGCACCGCAGAAATGTGTAAGCTGACGGAAAATAGCTTTCGCGATGTCAATATCGCCTTCGCCAATGAACTGTCGCTGATTTGCGCCGATCAGGGGATCAACGTCTGGGAACTGATTCGCCTGGCAAACCGCCATCCACGCGTGAATATTTTGCAGCCCGGCCCTGGCGTAGGTGGACACTGTATCGCGGTCGATCCGTGGTTTATCGTGGCGCAGAACCCGCAGCAGGCGAAATTGATCCGTACTGCACGTGAGGTAAACGATGGTAAACCGCATTGGGTGGTCGATCGGGTGAAGGCTGCCGTAGCCGACTGTCTGGCGGATACCAACAAACGGGCTAGCGAAGTGAAAATTGCCTGTTTTGGTCTGGCATTCAAACCCAATATTGACGATTTGCGTGAAAGCCCGGCGATGGGAATTGCGCAGAATATTGCGCAATGGCACAAAGGCGAAATGCTGGTGGTGGAACCGAACATCCATCAACTGCCGAAAAAACTGGATGGTCTTTGCCAACTGGCGACGCTGGACGATGCTCTGGCACGTGCTGATGTGTTGGTCATGTTGGTTGACCATAATGAATTTAAAGCCATCAAAGGCGATGCGGTTCAACAGCAGTACACCGTTGATACCAAAGGGGTCTGGCGCTAATGAAACGAATTCTGGTTACTGGTGGAGCGGGATTTATCGGCTCGGCGGTTGTGCGACATATCATTCATGATACCGAGGATGCGGTGGTTGTGGTCGATAAGCTGACCTACGCCGGAAACCTGATGTCGCTGGAGCCGGTTGCGCAGAATTCCCGTTTTGCCTTTGAGAAAGTGGATATTTGCGATCGGGCATCGCTCGACAGGGTGTTTCAACAATATCAGCCGGACTGCGTGATGCATCTGGCTGCAGAAAGCCATGTCGATCGTTCAATTGATGGTCCGGCCGCCTTTATCGAAACCAACATTGTGGGAACCTACACGCTGTTGGAAGCAGCGCGCGCTTACTGGAGTACATTAGCCAGTGAGGAAAAATTGGCGTTTCGTTTCCACCATATCTCGACTGACGAGGTGTATGGCGATCTCCATTCCACAGATGATTTCTTCACCGAAACCACGCCATATGCGCCGAGCAGCCCTTATTCCGCGTCGAAAGCCAGCAGCGATCATCTGGTTCGCGCCTGGCTGCGTACCTACGGTCTGCCAACGCTGATTACCAACTGTTCCAATAACTATGGTCCGTACCATTTCCCGGAAAAACTGATTCCGCTGATGATCCTCAACGCACTGGCGGGCAAACCGTTGCCGGTATATGGCAATGGTCAACAGATCCGTGACTGGTTGTATGTAGAAGATCACGCCAGGGCGCTCTATTGCGTGGCGACGACGGGCGCGGTTGGGGAAACCTATAATATTGGTGGCCATAACGAGCGTAAAAACCTGGATGTTGTCGAAACGGTTTGCAGCCTGTTGGAAGAGCTGGCTCCGCATAAACCGCAGGGCATCGCGCAGTACCGCGACTTGATCGCTTTTGTGGACGATCGCCCAGGCCATGATTTACGTTACGCCATTGACGCTTCAAAAATTGCGCGTGAACTCGGGTGGATGCCGCAGGAAACGTTTGAAAGTGGAATGCGCAAAACCGTGCAGTGGTATCTGGATAATCAGGCATGGTGGAAACCCGTGCAGGACGGCAGTTACCAGGGCGAACGTTTAGGTCTGAAGGGCTAACAGCCTGGTTTTGCGGAGGAGGCAACGCATGAAAGGTATCATTCTGGCGGGTGGCTCAGGTACTCGCCTGTACCCCATTACGCGGGGCGTATCGAAGCAACTATTGCCCATTTACGATAAGCCGATGATTTACTACCCGCTATCGGTACTGATGCTGGCGGGAATTCGCGAAATCCTGATTATCACCACTCCGGAAGATAAAGGCTATTTCCAGCGTTTGCTGGGCGATGGATCTGAGTTTGGCATTGAACTGCACTATGCTGAGCAACCGAGCCCGGATGGATTAGCGCAGGCTTTTATTATCGGTGAAACGTTTCTTAACGGTGAACCATCGTGCCTGGTGTTAGGGGACAACATCTTCTTTGGTCAAGGATTCAGTCCAAAACTGCGTCATGTGGCCGCCAGAACGCAAGGCGCGACGGTGTTTGGCTATCAGGTCATGGACCCTGAACGTTTTGGTGTTGTTGAGTTTGATGACAATTTTCGCGCAGTCTCTCTGGAAGAGAAGCCGAAAGCGCCGAAATCTAATTGGGCGGTGACAGGGCTCTATTTTTATGACAGCAAAGTGGTGGAATACGCGAAACGCGTGAAACCTTCTGAGCGTGGGGAGCTGGAGATTACGTCTATCAACCAGATGTATCTTGATGACGGACATCTGACGGTTGAATTGCTTGGGCGTGGCTTTGCCTGGCTGGATACCGGTACGCATGACAGTTTGATCGAAGCGAGCACTTTTGTGCAGACGGTGGAGAAACGCCAGGGCTTTAAAATAGCCTGTCTGGAAGAAATCGCCTGGCGTAACGGCTGGCTGGATGACGAAGGCGTGAAGCGTGCCGCCAGTTCACTGGCCAAAACGGGTTATGGTCAATACCTGCTGGAGCTGCTCCGTGCTCGTCCGCGCCAGTATTGAGCCGCTTAGCTGGGAAAATACGTTCTTTGGCGTGAATAGCGCCATTGTCCGTTTTGACCAACGCGCGCCGGTTCTAACCGCGGATGCGTTGCTGCCCTGGTCGCGTGTACAAGCAAAAATACTTGCCGCAAATAGCCATGAATTAGATGCTCTGCAGCATTTGGGGTTCTCACTGGTAGAAGGTGAAGTCGATTTTGTACTGCCGGTAACGTGTGCCAGCGGCGACCCCGGTGCGCAGGTTGCGCAAACTACGGATATCCCGGTATTACGCCATCTGGCAGGACAGGCATTTGCGCAAAGCCGTTTTCGCGTCCCATGGTATGCCGAAGATGCCAGCGCGCGTTTCTACGCACAGTGGATTGAAAACGCGGTGCTGGGGACGTTTGATCATCAATGCCTCATTTTTCGTAAACCGACTGGTGAGATTCGTGGCTATGTCTCGCTGCGTGAACTGAATGCGACCGAGGCGAGAATTGGCCTGCTGGCCGGGCGTGGTGCGGGTGCAGAACTGATGCAGGCCGCGCTTTGTTGGGCACAGGCCCGCGGTAAAACAACATTGCGCGTGGCGACCCAAATGGGTAACACCGCCGCGCTTAAACGTTATATACACAGTGGTGCGAATGTGGAAAGCACCGCGTATTGGTTATACAGGTGACACGATGATTCCATTTAATGCACCGCCGGTGGTGGGAACTGAACTCGATTACATGCAGTCTGCGATGAATAGCGGCAAACTGTGTGGTGACGGTGGCTTTACCCGTCGCTGTCAGCAGTGGCTGGAGCAGCATTTTGGCAGCGAGAAAGTGCTGCTGACGCCTTCCTGCACCGCATCGCTTGAGATGGCGGCATTGTTGCTGGACATCCAGCCTGGCGATGAAGTCATTATGCCGAGCTACACGTTTGTCTCTACGGCCAATGCCTTCGTGTTGCGCGGCGCGAAAATCGTCTTTGTTGATATCCGCCCGGATACCATGAACATTGACGAAACGCTGATTGAAGCGGCGATCACCGATAAAACCCGCGCTATTGTGCCGGTACATTACGCGGGCGTGGCCTGCGAAATGGATACCATCATGGGGCTGGCCACTAAACATAACCTGTATGTGGTGGAAGATGCCGCCCAGGGCGTCATGTCGACCTACAAGGGGCGTGCGCTGGGTACGATAGGTCACATCGGCTGCTTTAGCTTCCATGAGACCAAAAACTATACCGCAGGCGGGGAAGGTGGAGCGACGCTGATTAATGATAAAAAATTAGTCGAGCGTGCAGAAATCATCCGTGAAAAAGGGACTAACCGTAGTCAGTTTTTCCGCGGCCAGGTAGATAAGTATACCTGGCGTGATATCGGTTCCAGCTATTTGATGTCCGATCTGCAGGCGGCTTATCTGTGGGCGCAGTTGGAAGCGGCTGATCGTATTAACCAGCAGCGTCTGGCGCTGTGGCAAAAGTATTACGATGCCCTGGAACCGCTGGCGCGTGCCGGACGTATTGAGCTGCCTTCGATACCGGAGGGTTGCGTACAGAATGCCCATATGTTTTACATCAAACTGCGTGATATCGACGATCGCACGGCGTTGATTAACTTCCTGAAAGAAGCTGAAATTATGGCGGTGTTCCACTATATCCCGCTGCATGATTGCCCGGCTGGCGATAAATTCGGCGTGTTTGCCGGTGTTGATCGTTACACCACCAAAGAGAGCGAACGCCTGCTGCGTTTACCGCTGTTCTACAATCTGTCGCCGGTGAACCAGCGAACAGTCATTACGACCTTACTCAACTACTTCGCCTGATATGTCGCTTGCAAAAGCGTCCTTATGGACGGCGGCCAGTACGCTGGTAAAAATTGGTGCAGGTTTGCTGGTTGTGAAGTTGCTGGCGGTGTCGTTTGGACCGGCAGGCGTGGGGCAGGCGGGTAACTTCCGCCAGATGGTCACCGTGCTTGGCGTGTTGGCGGGGGCCGGCATTTTCAATGGCGTCACGAAATACGTTGCGCAGCATCATGACGATCCGGCCCGGCTCCGTAAGGTGGTCGGTACATCTTCCGCGATGGTGCTGGGATTCTCTACGCTGATGGCGGTGATTTTTTTGCTGGCGGCCGCACCTATCAGTCAGGGATTATTTGGTCATACTCATTATCAGGGGCTGGTTCGACTGGTTGCGCTGGTGCAGATGGGCATTGCCTGGGCGAACCTGCTGCTGGCGCTGATGAAGGGCTTCCGCGATGCGGCGGGTAACGCGCTGTCGTTGATTGTGGGGAGCCTGGTGGGCGTAGCGGCTTATTATGGCTGTTATCGCCTGGGAGGGTATGAAGGCGCCTTGCTGGGCCTGGCGCTGGTACCTGCGCTGGTCGTTATCCCTGCCGCTATAATGCTGATTAAGCGTGGGACTATCCCCCTGCATTACCTGAAACCCTCGTGGGATAACGGTCTGGCAGGGCAGTTAAGCAAGTTTACGCTGATGGCGCTGATTACCTCCGTAACGCTGCCAGTGGCATATGTGATGATGCGAAACCTGTTGGCGGCGCAGTACAGCTGGGATGATGTGGGGATCTGGCAGGGGGTGAGCAGTATCTCCGATGCTTATCTGCAATTTATCACCGCCTCATTCAGCGTTTACTTGCTGCCGACGTTGTCGCGTTTGACTGAAAAGCGCGACATTACACGCGAAGTGATCAAGTCGTTGAAATTCGTGCTGCCGGCGGTTGCTGCCGCAAGCTTTACCGTCTGGCTACTGCGCGATTTTGCTATCTGGCTGCTTTTCTCCGCTAAATTCACCGCCATGCGCGACCTGTTCGCCTGGCAACTGGTCGGTGATGTGCTGAAAGTCGGCGCCTATGTTTTCGGTTATCTGGTGATCGCGAAAGCGTCGCTGCGGTTTTATATCTTGGCAGAAATTAGCCAGTTCATGTTATTGACGGCGTTTGCACATTGGCTGATCCCTGCACATGGTGCGCTGGGCGCGGCGCAGGCTTACATGGCAACGTACATTGTCTATTTCTCTCTTTGTTGTGGCGTGTTTTTACTCTGGCGTAGGCGGGTATGACTGTACTGATTCACGTTCTGGGATCGGATATCCCTCACCATAACCAAACCGTGCTGCGGTTTTTCAACGACTCGCTGGCCGCGACGAGCGAGCACGCACGCACGTTTATGGTTGCAGGTCAGGATGCCGGATTCAGTGAGAACTGCCCGGCGTTATCGCTAAGCTTCTATGGTGGGAAAAAGGCGCTGGCTGAAGCGGTTATCGCGAAAGCAAAAGCGGATCGCCAACAGCGTTTTTTCTTCCACGGTCAGTTCAACACCAGCCTGTGGTTAGCGCTGCTGAGCGGGGGAATTAAACCGGAGCAGTTTTACTGGCATATCTGGGGCGCGGATTTATATGAAGTCTCCAGTGGACTGAAATTTCGCCTGTTTTACCCCATTCGCCGTATGGCGCAGAACCGCGTGGGCTGCGTATTTGCCACGCGGGGTGATTTGAGCTATTTCGCCGAACAGCATCCGCGCGTGCGTGGCGAGTTGCTCTATTTCCCAACGCGGATGGATCCCTCGCTCAATAATATGAGCAACGCGTGTCAGCGCAGCGGCAAGATGACGGTGCTGGTTGGCAACTCTGGCGATCGCAGCAATGAGCATATTGCCGCGCTACGCGCCGTCCATCAGCAGTTCGGCGACACGGTGAATGTGATTGTACCGATGGGGTACCCCGCCGATAATGCGGCTTATATCGACGAGGTTCGTCAGGCCGGCCTGGCATTGTTTAGCGCTGAGAATCTGCAAATTTTAAGTGAAAAGCTGGAATTTGATGCCTATCTGACATTATTACGTCAGTGTGATTTGGGTTACTTTATTTTTGCCCGTCAGCAGGGGATCGGTACCCTGTGTTTACTGATTCAGGCCGGTATCCCGTGCGTGCTCAACCGTGAAAATCCCTTCTGGCAGGATATGGTGGAACAGAATCTCCCGGTGTTATTTACCACTGATGAGCTCAATGAAGGCGTCGTACGCGAAGCGCAGCGCCAGTTGGCATCGGTAGATAAAAATACAATCACCTTCTTTAGCCCGAATTATCTGCAGCCGTGGCACAACGCGCTGCGCATTGCTTCAGGAGAAACCGTATGAGCCTGATGCAATTTAGCGGTTTGCTGGTGGTATGGCTGCTCTCCACCTTGTTTATCGCCACGCTGACCTGGTTTGAATTCCGCCGTGTGCGTTTTAACTTCAATGTTTTCTTCTCACTGCTGTTTTTGCTGACGTTCTTCTTCGGGTTCCCGTTGACCAGCATACTGGTGTTCCGTTTTGATGTGGCAGTTGCTCCGCCGGAGATCCTGCTGCAGGCCTTGCTGTCTGCCGCCTGTTTCTATGCCGTCTACTACGTGACGTATAAAACACGCCTTCGCAAGCGAGTCGAGGATAAGCCACGCAGGCCGCTATTTACCATCAATCGCGTTGAAGCGCATTTGACCTGGGTTATCCTGATGGCGATTGCATTGGTGAGCGTGGGCGTCTTCTTTATGCACAACGGATTCCTGCTGTTCAGGCTGCAATCCTACAGCCAAATTTTTTCCAGTGAAGTCTCTGGCGTCGCTCTGAAGCGTTTCTTCTACTTCTTCATTCCGGCAATGCTGGTGGTCTATTTCCTGCGTCAGGACAGCAAAGCGTGGTTATTCTTCCTGGTGAGTACCGTCGCGTTTGGTTTGCTGACCTATATGATTGTTGGCGGGACACGCGCCAATATCATCATTGCGTTTGCCATCTTCTTGTTTATCGGCATCATTCGCGGCTGGATTTCGCTGTGGATGCTGGCCGCCGCGGGCGTGCTGGGTATCGTCGGGATGTTCTGGCTGGCGCTAAAGCGCTATGGGATGAACGTTAGCGGCGACGAGGCGTTCTATACTTTCCTGTACCTCACGCGGGACACCTTCTCGCCGTGGGAGAATCTGGCGCTGTTGCTGCAAAATTACCACAATATTGAGTTTCAGGGGCTGGCGCCGATTGTCCGTGACTTCTACGTCTTTATCCCTTCCTGGCTGTGGCCTGGGCGGCCGAGTATTGTCCTCAACTCAGCGAACTACTTTACCTGGGAAGTGTTGAACAACCACTCAGGTCTGGCGATTTCGCCGACGTTAATTGGTTCACTGGTGGTGATGGGCGGGGCGCTGTTTATCCCGTTAGGCGCGATTGTCGTTGGACTCATCATCAAGTGGTTTGACTGGCTGTATGAGTTAGGCAACCGCGAAACCAATCGCTACAAGGCGGCGATTCTGCACAGTTTCTGTTTTGGCGCTATTTTCAATATGATCGTGTTGGCACGTGAAGGGCTGGATTCGTTTGTCTCGCGAGTGGTCTTTTTCCTCGTGATTTTCGGCGTGTGTCTGCTGGTGGCAAAACTGCTGTTTTGGCTATTCGATAGTGCGGGACTCATCCACAAACGAATCAAATCGCTGCCCCGGACACAGATTGAAGGATCGTAATGACAGATAACACAACTGCGCCACTCTACTCGCTGCGCGGGCTACAATTGATTGGCTGGCGCGATATGCAGCATGCGCTAAATTACCTGTTTGCCGAGGGACATCTCAGGTCAGGAACGCTGGTGGCAATCAACGCTGAGAAGATGCTGACGGCAGAAGATAACCCTGAAGTGCGGGATCTGATCAACGCCGCTGAGTTCAAATATGCGGATGGGATTAGCGTGGTGCGCTCAGTGCGCAAAAAATTCCCGCAGGCGCAGGTTTCACGCGTGGCAGGGGCTGATCTTTGGGAAGCGCTTATGGCGCGAGCTGGGCAGGAAGGAACGCCTGTCTTCCTGATTGGTGGCAAGCCTGAAGTTCTGGCGCAAACGGAAGCTAAACTGCGTGCCCAGTGGCGCGTGAACATTGTAGGCAGTCAGGACGGTTATTTTACCCCGGACCAGCGTCAGGCGTTGTTTGAACGTATCCACGACAGCGGTGCGCAGATTGTGACGGTGGCGATGGGCTCGCCGAAACAAGAGATCTTTATGCGTGACTGCCGGAAGATTCACCCTGAAGCGCTGTATATGGGCGTCGGTGGTACCTACGACGTCTTTACCGGTCACGTTAAGCGTGCGCCGCGAATCTGGCAGAGTCTGGGGCTGGAGTGGCTGTATCGCTTATTGTCGCAGCCAAGCCGTATCACTCGTCAACTTCGCTTATTACGCTATCTCCGCTGGCACTATACCGGCAACCTCTGACGCCCTCTCGCCTCTGATAAGTAGCGTGATCTGCTAATTACGCTACTTATTCACAACATAATCGCTGCTTTCTCGCACAATCTATTTATTTTTTGAATGCTTTAATTGCCATTTAAGCGATTTTAGGAAACCATTCGCAACAATCATTGCAGTGCCGTGGTGTTTTTGACGCCAACCGTTAAGCGGTCGGTGCCGTATGGCCTGTTATGGCATAACAAGATGTACCCATAACGAGAACCGGTAATACCGGACAGTATGCAAACACAACAAGAGGATTTATGGCCGAGAACAAACCTGAGCTACAGCGTGGGCTGGAGGCTCGTCACATCGAATTAATTGCCCTTGGGGGGACTATTGGCGTCGGGCTATTTATGGGGGCCGCCAGTACCCTGAAATGGGCGGGACCTTCGGTTCTGCTGGCATACATCGTCGCCGGGCTGTTCGTCTTTTTCATTATGCGTTCTATGGGGGAGATGTTATTCCTCGAGCCGGTTGCCGGTTCATTTGCTGTTTACGCCCATCGTTACATGAGCCCCTTCTTTGGTTATCTCACCGCCTGGTCATACTGGTTTATGTGGATGGCGGTGGGGATATCAGAGATTACCGCCATCGGGGTGTACGTCCAGTTCTGGTTCCCGGAAATGGCACAATGGATACCCGCACTGATTGCTGTCGGACTGGTTGCGTTGGCAAATCTCGCCGCGGTTCGCCTGTATGGTGAAATTGAGTTCTGGTTTGCCATGATTAAAGTGACCACCATCATTGTGATGATCGTCATTGGATTAGGGGTGATTTTCTTCGGTTTTGGCAATGGCGGTCAGGCGATCGGCTTTGGCAACCTGACTGAGCATGGCGGCTTCTTTGCTGGTGGTTGGAAGGGCTTCCTGACGGCATTGTGTATTGTCGTGGCTTCTTACCAGGGTGTGGAGCTGATCGGCATTACTGCGGGTGAAGCGAAGAATCCGCAGGTCACGCTGCGTAGTGCAGTAGGGAAAGTGCTGTGGCGTATTCTGATTTTCTACGTCGGTGCGATTTTTGTTATCGTCACTATTTTCCCGTGGAATGAGATTGGCAGTAACGGTAGCCCGTTTGTTTTGACCTTTGCCAAGATTGGTATTACCGCCGCGGCAGGGATTATTAACTTTGTGGTCCTGACGGCGGCGCTGTCGGGCTGTAACAGTGGGATGTACAGCTGTGGGCGTATGCTTTACGCGCTGGCAAAGAATCGCCAGCTACCTGCCGCCGTTGGAAAAGTTTCGCGCCAGGGAGTGCCGGTTGCCGGCGTGGCTATTTCTATCGCGATCCTGCTGGTTGGTTCGTGCCTGAACTACATCATTCCCAACCCGCAGCGTGTGTTCGTTTATGTCTATAGCGCCAGCGTGCTGCCGGGGATGGTGCCGTGGTTTGTGATTCTGATAAGCCAGATACGTTTCCGTCAGGCGCATAAAGCGGCGATCGCCAGTCATCCTTTCCGCTCGATTCTGTTCCCGTGGGCGAACTATTTGACGATGGCGTTCCTGATTTGCGTATTAATCGGCATGTACTTTAATGAAGATACCCGAATGTCGCTGTTTGTTGGCATTATCTTCTTACTGGCCGTGACGCTCATTTATAAGGTTTTTGGCCTGAATCGTCATGGCACAGCCCAAAAATTGCAGGAATAAGCGACAAAACGCACAAACCATGACCAAACGATAATTTATTTTAAAAAAGCACTAGACAGCAGACCGAGACCTCCGTAATATCCAGCCCCGCAACGGCGCTAAGCGCCCGTAGCTCAGCTGGATAGAGCGCTGCCCTCCGGAGGCAGAGGTCTCAGGTTCGAATCCTGTCGGGCGCACCATTTAGTAAGGTGCCGGAGCTGCGGTGGTTTTAATACCGCGTAAAAGATTTGCAGTGGTGGCTATAGCTCAGTTGGTAGAGCCCTGGATTGTGATTCCAGTTGTCGTGGGTTCGAATCCCATTAGCCACCCCATTAATTTAAAGTTGTGAAATGCGAAGGTGGCGGAATTGGTAGACGCGCTAGCTTCAGGTGTTAGTGTCCTTAGGATGTGGGGGTTCGAGTCCCCCCCCTCGCACCACGACTTAAAGAATTGAACTAAAAATTCAAAAAGCAGTAAAGCGGCGAGTAGCGCAGCTTGGTAGCGCAACTGGTTTGGGACCAGTGGGTCGGAGGTTCGAATCCTCTCTCGCCGACCAATTTTGAACCCCGCTTCGGCGGGGTTTTTTGTTTTCTGATTTTCCCTTCTCAGCCTTTATTTCCCCGAATTTCCTGATGTCTTAAAAAGTCCGGTTCCATTGTTTTTGCAGTGCAATCGTGGCATGCCTTGTGCAATAATATACGGGTAGATGCTCATTCCATCTCTTATGTTCGCCATCTGGCCTCATAAACTCAGGAATGATGCAGAGCCGTTTACGGTGCTTATCGTCCACAGACAGATGTCGCTCTGGCCTCATCAAACACCATGGACATAACGTTGAGTGAAGCACCCATTTATGTTGTCATACAGACCTGTTTAACGCCTGCTCCAAAAGAGCGGGCGTTTTTTTATGCATATACACCTCATCCTTCAAGTCGCCTCGAAGCATCTCGAATGATTTGGTGTATATGAAATAACGGTAGGCCCGGTAAGCGAAACGTCACCGGGCAAGAGGGAATTACTGCGGGGGATTGTTGTTCTGCAGCGTCAACATCAGGCCATCACGACGCATAGTGGCGGCTTCTTCCGGCTGATGCAGTCTGTCCAGCGCGTCAGCAAGCCAGGCGTAGTCATAGGCATCTGGACGCTGTTTGAGAGCGGCACGGAAGGCGAACGTGGCTTCCTGCCATTCGCCGTGCTTCATTAGCGACTGGCCCAGCGTGCTCCACAGTAATGGGCGATCGCCGACGGCTTTAATCTGCTGGCGCAACACTTTTTCTATCTGTTCCGGGTTGTTGGTTTTCAGACGCGGGATCGGCAGCACCAGGCGGTCGTCATACTGGCGTTTAAGACCATCAATGATGACCTGCTGCGCCGTATCGTGATCGTCACACTCAATCAGATGTTCAGCCATTGCCACCTGCAGGGCAACCTGGTGACGGGTTTTACGGTTCTGGTTTTTCCACCATGCACGTAGCCCCTCGCTGCCCTGATCGGCGCGAACCTGATCCATCAGACCAACCCATGCCTGCTGTTCCAGCATCGCGCGGTGCTCGTCATCACCCACGTGCGCTTTTGCCATGGATGGAATGATATCCAGTAACGAACTCCATGCACCGGTACGAATGTAGGCCTGTTCAGCCAGACGCAGCACTTCCGGATGACGTGGCGTCACTTCCAGCAGTTTATCTACGCTGTGGCGTGCGGCGTGATTTTCATTACGTGCCAGCTGCAGGCGAACGCGAGTGATTTCTACCGGGATCGTATCATTTCCGGCCAGTTCGGCAGCACGCTCAAGGTGTTGGTTGGCACGAGCTTCGTCACCGCGCTGTTGAGCAGCTTCTGCCGCCAGCAGGTAATTCACTACCGGCTGTTCTGCATGATCGGCGTTTTTCGACATCAGCTTTTCAACCTGCTGATAATCGCCTTCTGCCAGCTTGAGCAGCGCCTGCTCCGTCTGCTTACGGGCGCGACGACGCTTCCGACCGACAAACCATCCGCGGGTATGCGCGCCAGTGCGGAAAATTCGGCGCAGCAGCCATTCAATCGCAAACAGGACGACCATTGCGACGATCAGAATGATCACCAGACCCGTCACGCTGGTTTCGATATTGTAATTATCCGTCTGGATCAGTACGTAGCCCTGATGGCCGGCAATCATTGGACCGACAACGATCCCGGCGATCAACAGCACAAAGAGCAATAATACTTTTAGCATCATTATTCTCCTTGCGGCGCAGTTGCCGGAGTTTCAGCTGAAGGCGCAGGAGTTGCTGCAACCGGCGCTGTGGCAGGCTGTGCCAGTAAATTACGTACGCGGGTCTGCATGAGCTTGTCGAGAAGCGCCTGGCTCTGCAGCGTTTCCGGTACGTCCATGCTGATGCTTTGTTGGCTCAGTTGGTCTACCTCTTCAAGGAAAGCTTTGGTGGCTGCATCGTCGGTGTCGTAGTAGGCGCGCACCCAGGTGGAGACGTTTTCCAGCGCCTGGCGATATGTTTCCTCCTGATGACGCGGCACGGCCTGGGCGGCCACTAACAGGCGAGAACGGATATTTTCACGTAAGTAAACGTCCTGGTTCGGTGCCAGCAGCGGGACGGAGGTTTCATCACGACGGCGAACGGTGATAAAGCTGTCCATAAAGTTCTGCCAGCTTTTTTGCAGATTGACGCGCCATTCGCTGATCGAGCTGGAAAGCTCGCTGCTGTCGGAATCCATCGGCGAATCGTCGGTGTCGTTGTCGGCCAGACGCAGATTATCAATCTGGTTAGAGAGCTGATTCACTTTCAGGATAATGCCGTCATAGTCGACCTGAGTCACCGCAGAGAGGCTCGCGATATCGTCGGTAATCGCGCGACGGGCGGTAATCAGGCTTGGGTCATTCATATCCGCCAGGCTGGCGTCAGCGCTTTTCAGCAGCGCCGCGGCGGTAGTAACGTCCTGATCGCTCCATAATTTGCGACCGGCCAGTTTCACCAGAAAATCAGCCTGCGCCAGCAGCCATGTCCCGGCATCGCTGCCGGAGATAGTGGCGACTTTTTGCTGGACTTCGTCAAGCTGTTTGACCAGCGCGGCCTGCTGGCGAGCGGCTTCATCCAGCTGCGTTGCCTGCTGCTTAATAATGCCTTCCAGCTCAGCTTTTTGGCTTTCTTGCGCTTTTTGCAACGCCGTAAGCTGGTTCGCCAGCGCATCGCTGGTTGCTGTCTGCGTTGTTGCCTGCTGTTTCCCCCAACCGTACAGCCCAACGCCTGCAGCCAGCGCAATAGCAATCGCCACAGCGCTCAGAATCAGCGCCGTGCTGTTCTTACTCTTTTTTTCAGTATTGACTGGCTGTGACGTGGTTTCCACGGCCTCCCTGGTCTCTTCAACCACGGCGGAGGATTTTTCTTGTTCCGTCATTATGGCATCCCATTATGAGAGTTATTGTAATGCGCGTAGTAGCGCATCGTTGTCGGCGTTATCAGCGACCTTAATATCTTGCCAGCCCAGTTCCCGGGCGAGGTGCGCCAGACGCTCACTGACGACCAGCAGCCGACAGCGTAGTAACCAGTGCTCACGATACCACTGCGGAATGAGCGACCAGAGCTGTTGTAGCATCTCTCCGCTGGTGACAACCACCGTGGTCACACCACGAGATTGCCAGCGCATCGCTTCTTCTGCACCATCGTAATATTTTGCACTGCGTTGATAACATTCACAAAAATCGACATCAGCTCCGCGTGCTGTCAGGGTTTCACCTATCAGCTCACGGCCACCATTGCCGCGTAATATAAGCGCGCGTTTTCCCGCAATATTTTGTAATTCAGGTAATTGTAGCAAGACTTCGCTAATTTCCCGATCCAGAGGGTAGTGAATATTGAAACCGCTAACGGTATGCAGCGCCAGCGCCGTTGTGCGACCAATGGCAAAATAACGCGGAAGGGAGGGCCAGCTTTTCCCTTGTTGCTGAAGCTCGGCATCTGCAAAGGTGACGGCGTGCTGCGAGAGGGCGAAGACCAGATCGTTTTCCGTCAGCGCCGATAGTCGGGAAGCCAGCGTTGCCAGTTCCCGACCGGGCGAAAACTCGATGAGCGGAAAGCTCCAGGCCACCTGCCCCAGTGTGCGCAGACGGCTCACTAACTCTTCCCCTGCGGGAGACGGGCGGGTGACCAGAATACTCATGCGGGGGCTTCTCCGTTGTAAACTTCAGCCAGAATGGTGCGCGCACCGTTCTCCAGCAGCTCTTCAGCCAGAGAGATGCCCATCTGTTCAGCTTCCTGCGCGGCGCCGCGACGTTCTCCGCATACCATCTGCGAACCGTCAGGCGCGCCGACCAGCGCCCGCAGCCAAATCTCACCGTTAATGAGTTCTGCATAACTGCCGATAGGGACCTGACATCCCCCTTCCAGGCGGGTATTCATGGCGCGTTCGGCTTTGACGCGCAGCGCCGTCTCTTCATGGTTGAGCGGCGCTAACAGCGCCTGAGTGCGCATATCATCCAGTCGACATTCTATGCCAACTGCGCCTTGCCCGACAGCGGGTAGGGAGACTTCCGGCGGCAGAGCGGTGCGGACTCGCGACTCAAGACCTAAACGTTTTAATCCGGCGACCGCCAGAATAATGGCGTCATAATCGCCGTTATCCAGTTTGCTCAGACGCGTACCTACGTTACCGCGCAGCGAACGGATGACGAGATCCGGGCGACGCTTTGCCAACTGGCACTGGCGACGCAAACTGGATGTCCCGACGATGCTGCCTGCCGGTAGTTCATCCAGCGTGTTGTACTTATTTGAGACGAAAGCATCACGCGGATCTTCTCGCTCGCAAATGGTGACCAGTCCAAGACCGTCAGGGAATTCAACCGGCACATCCTTCATGGAATGCACGGCGATATCGGCGCGTTTTTCCAGCAGCGCGACTTCCAGCTCTTTAACAAACAACCCTTTCCCCCCGACTTTCGCCAGCGGGGTATCAAGGATCACATCGCCACGGGTTACCATCGGAACCAGTTCCACGATCAGACCGGGGTGGTTTGCCATTAAGGCGTCTTTGACATAATGTGCCTGCCAGAGCGCAAGGGGGCTTTGGCGTGTGGCAATTCTCAAAACATTGTCTAACATGCTTGTTACCGTCATTATCAATCATTGACCATCCTAACATCCTTATCAAAGGGATGTCAGCGTTACGCTCAAACGTGAGTGAGAGGAAAAGGCGCTGCATCATCACTGGCAGTGAATAATGACGAGAAACCTCCCGACCGTATGAAGGAATTTACACGTAACGAACGGTGCTACACTTGTATGTAGCGCATCTTTCTTTACGGTCAATGAGCAAGGTGTTAAATTGATCACGTTTTAGACCATTTTTTCGGCTGTACAGCATAAAAAAATATGGGCGAAAAAACAGGTAACGGTTATTTTTGACATACGGTTTATCCGAATTGATGACGATTATTGTGAGCGCTTGTGCCGCAGCAATCGACAACATGACGGATAGCAACATCAGGCGATACGTCTTGTACCTCTATATTGAGACTCTGAAACAGAGACTGGATGCCATAAATCAACTGCGTGTGGATCGCGCGCTTGCTGCCATGGGACCTGCCTTCCAGCAGGTATACAGTCTGCTGCCGACATTATTGCACTACCACCATCCGCTGATGCCGGGTTACCTTGATGGTAACGTTCCCAAAGGCATATGCCTTTACACGCCTGATGAAACCCAACGCCACTACCTGAACGAACTGGAACTGTACCGCGGTATGTCACCGCAGGATCCTCCCAAGGGCGAACTGCCTATCACCGGCGTTTACTCAATGGGCAGCACCTCTTCGGTAGGGCAAAGCTGTTCCTCTGACCTTGATATTTGGGTCTGCCATCAATCCTGGCTGGATAGCGAAGAGCGCCAGCTGCTGCAGCGTAAATGTAGCCTGCTGGAAAGCTGGGCCGCCTCGCTGGGCGTGGAAGTCAGCTTCTTCCTGATTGATGAAAACCGTTTCCGCCACAATGAAAGCGGCAGTTTGGGTGGTGAAGACTGTGGCTCGACGCAGCATATCCTGTTGCTTGATGAATTCTATCGCACCGCTGTGCGTCTCGCGGGTAAACGTATTCTGTGGAATATGGTGCCGGGCGACGAAGAAGAGCATTACGACGATTACGTCATGACGCTTTACGCACAGGGGGTGTTAACGCCAAACGAATGGCTGGATCTCGGCGGACTCAGTTCGCTCTCCGCCGAAGAGTACTTTGGCGCCAGCCTCTGGCAGCTGTACAAGAGTATCGACTCCCCGTACAAAGCGGTATTGAAAACGCTGCTGCTGGAAGCTTATTCCTGGGAATACCCCAATCCACGCCTGTTGGCGAAAGATATTAAACAGCGCCTGCACGATGGCGAGATCGTCTCTTTTGGTCTAGACCCTTACTGCATGATGCTGGAGCGCGTTACCGAGTACCTCACGGCGATCGAAGACCCGACTCGTCTGGATTTAGTGCGTCGATGTTTCTACTTAAAAGTGTGTGAGAAACTGAGCCGCGAGCGCGCCTGCGTGGGCTGGCGTCGTGAAGTATTAAGTCAGTTAGTGAAAGAGTGGGGCTGGGATGACGCCCGTCTGACCATGCTGGATAACCGCGCTAACTGGAAGATTGACCAGGTACGCGAAGCGCATAACGAACTGCTCGATGCGATGATGCAGAGCTATCGTAACCTGATCCGTTTTGCCCGCCGAAATAACCTCAGCGTGAGCGCCAGCCCGCAGGATATCGGCGTGCTGACCCGTAAGCTGTATGCCGCGTTTGAAGCATTACCAGGTAAAGTAACGCTGGTGAACCCGCAGATATCTCCGGATCTCTCGGAACCGAATCTGACCTTTATCCATGTGCCGCCGGGCCGTGCCAACCGTTCGGGTTGGTATCTCTATAACCGCGCGCCTAACATGGACTCGATCATCAGCCATCAGCCGCTGGAATATAACCGCTACCTCAATAAACTGGTGGCGTGGGCCTGGTTCAACGGCCTGCTGACCTCGCGTACGCATTTATTTATTAAGGGCAACGGCATTGTTGATTTGCCGAAGCTGCAAGAAATGGTCGCCGACGTGTCGCACCACTTCCCACTGCGACTGCCAGCGCCAACGCCGAAGGCGCTCTATAGCCCGTGCGAGATTCGCCACCTGGCGATTATCGTTAACCTTGAATATGACCCGACGGCAGCATTTCGCAATCAGGTGGTACATTTTGATTTCCGTAAGCTGGACGTCTTCAGCTTTGGTGAAGAACAAAATTGCCTGGTGGGTAGCGTCGACCTGCTGTACCGCAACTCGTGGAATGAAGTGCGTACGCTGCACTTCAACGGTGAGCAGGCGATGATTGAAGCGTTAAAAACGATTCTGGGCAAAATGCACCAGGATGCCGCGCCGCCGGATAGCGTCGAGGTTTTCTGCTATAGCCAGCATCTGCGCGGTTTAATTCGCACCCGCGTGCAGCAACTGGTGTCTGAGTGCATCGAGTTGCGCCTCTCCAGCACCCGTCAGGAAACCGGACGCTTCAAAGCGCTGCGCGTTTCTGGTCAGACGTGGGGTCTGTTCTTCGAGCGCCTGAACGTCTCGGTACAGAAGCTGGAAAACGCGATTGAATTTTATGGCGCGATTTCACATAACAAACTGCACGGGCTTTCCGTTCAGGTTGAGACCAATCATGTGAAACTCCCGTCAGTGGTTGACGGTTTTGCCAGCGAAGGGATCATTCAGTTCTTTTTCGAAGAAACGGGTGATGAGCAGGGCTTTAATATCTACATTCTGGATGAGAGTAATCGGGCTGAGGTGTATCACCACTGCGAAGGTAGCAAAGAGGAGCTGGTACGCGATGTCAGCCGTTTCTACTCGTCGTCGCACGATCGCTTTACCTACGGCTCCAGCTTCATCAACTTTAACCTGCCGCAGTTCTATCAGATTGTGAAAACCGACGGGCGCGCGCAGGTGATCCCGTTCCGTACCCAGCCGATTAGCGCCGTGCCGCCCGTCAGTCAGGAAAACGACACTCCGCTGTTGCAGCAGTATTTCTCGTGAGCATGATGCCGGATAAGCGAAGCGTATCCGGCAATAAAACTTAACGGAAGCTCACCTCTTCACCCGCCTGCTGTGTCGCCGCCTGTTCTAGCAGATCCCAGAACGTTTCGCCGCTACGATCGCAGATCCACTCGTCGCCTTTCAGGTCAAAGTGGTAGCCGCCCTGTTTGGTCGCCAGCCACACCTGATGCAGCGGCTCCTGACGGTTAATAATAATTTTGCTGCCGTTTTCGAAGCTGATGGTCAGCACGCCGCCGTTGATCTCACAATCGATATCGCTGTCGCCGTCCCAGTCATCCAGACGCTCTTCAATGGTCATCCACAGGGTGTCAGCAAGGCGATGAAATTCACTGTCGTTCATTTTCTTATCCTGTTTTTCGTGATGACGGCAGTATAACCTGAAACAAAACGCGTTGCAGATTACAGGCTAACTCTTGCTTTTACGCCTTCTCCTGCGATGATAGAAAACAGAAAGCATGAACTTTACAGGCAATCGATAATGAAAAACGTGTTAAAGCCACTCGCTGTCATTTTTACTCTGTTCAGCCTGACGGGCTGTGGGCTAAAAGGTCCGCTCTATTTCCCGCCAGCAGATAAAACCGCGCCGCCTCCGACCAAGAGCGTTCAGCCGCAATCACAATCCACCACGCCAGAGAAAAACGATCGTGGGATTAGTGACGGGCCTTCTCAGGTGAATTACTGACGGCAGGAATAGATGTATATTTCTGTACCCGCGTGAACGGAGTGAATGATGCAATTCTCTAAAATGCATGGCCTTGGCAACGATTTTATGGTCGTCGACGCGGTAACGCAGAATGTCTTTTTCTCACCAGAGCTGATCCGCCGCTTGTCCGACAGGCATCTCGGCGTTGGATTTGATCAACTGTTGGTGGTTGAACCTCCGTATGATCCGGAGCTGGATTTCCACTACCGTATTTTTAATGCCGACGGTAGTGAAGTGTCACAGTGTGGCAATGGCGCCCGCTGTTTTGCCCGCTTTGTTCGCCTGAAAGGGCTGACCAATAAGCGTGATATTCGCGTCAGTACCGCTAATGGTCGTATGGTATTAACCGTAACCGACGACGAGCTGGTACGGGTGAATATGGGTGAACCCAATTTTGAACCCGCGCAGGTTCCGTTTCGCGCCAACAAAGCAGAGAAGACCTATATTATGCGCGTGGCTGAACAGACAGTATTGTGCGGCGTGGTTTCAATGGGGAACCCGCACTGCGTAATTCAGGTTGATGATGTTGATACGGCCACGGTAGAAACGTTGGGGCCGGTTCTGGAAAGTCACGAACGCTTTCCTGAACGTGCCAATATCGGATTTATGCAAGTGGTAAAGCGCGAGCATATCCGGCTGCGCGTCTATGAGCGCGGCGCGGGTGAAACGCAGGCCTGCGGCAGCGGTGCGTGCGCCGCTGTTGCGGTTGGTATCCAGCAGGGCCTGCTGGCAGAAGAAGTGAGGGTGGAATTACCGGGCGGTCGACTTGATATCGCCTGGAAAGGTCCGGGTCATCCGCTGTATATGACTGGCCCGGCGGCACATGTCTACGACGGATTTATTCACTTATGAAGCAACCAGGGGAAGAACTACAGGAAACGCTCATGGAGCTGGACGACCGGGCGGTCGTCGATTACCTGCAACGTAATCCTGAGTTTTTTATCCGTAATGCCCAGGCAGTTGAAGCGATGCGTGTTCCGCACCCGGTGCGGGGCACGGTCTCTTTAGTGGAATGGCATATGGCGCGGGCACGTAATCATATTAACGTGCTGGAAGAGAATATGGCGTTGTTGATGGAACAAGCCAACGCCAATGAAAGCCTGTTCTATCGTCTGTTAAATCTGCAAGCCCGTCTGGTATCGGCCAGCAGTCTTGACGACATGCTGATGCGATTTCATCGCTGGGCGCGTGAGTTAGGGCTGGCTGGGGCGACGGTTCGTCTGTTCCCGGATCGCTGGCGACTTGGTGCACCATCAAAATTCACTCATCTGGCATTAAGCCGTCAGGCTTTTGAACCGCTGCGTATTCAGCGTCTGGGCCAGTCACTGCACTATCTTGGACCGCTCAATGGCCCGGAACTTCTGGTCATGATGCCCGAAGCGAAAGCAATAGGCTCGGTGGCGATGTCGATGTTGGGGCAAGATGGATCCCTGGGCGTGATGCTGTTCAGCAGTCGCGACGTTAATCATTACCAGCAGGGGCAAGGTACGCAATTACTGCAGGAAATCTCGCTGATGTTGCCGGAGCTGCTGGAGCGCTGGATTGAACGCGTATGACCGACTCACCCCTTTCTCAGGATGTGGCGCGCTTTTTACGCTATCTGGGCGTTGAGCGCCAGCTTAGCCCGATCACATTGCTGAATTATCAGCGTCAGCTTGATGCCATCATTGCGTTAGCCGGAGAGACCGGTCTGCAAAGCTGGCAACAATGTGACGCTTCGATGGTACGCAGTTTTGCCGTGCGCAGCCGTCGTAAAGGGCTGGGGCCGGCGAGCCTGGCGCTGCGTCTCTCCGCATTGCGCAGTTTCTTTGACTGGCTGGTTAATCAGGGCGAGCTGAAAGCCAATCCCGCAAAAAGTGTTTCCGCGCCGAAAGCACCGCGTCATCTACCTAAAAATATCGATGTCGACGACGTTAATCGTCTGCTGGATATCGACCTCAACGATCCCCTCGCCGTGCGCGATCGGGCAATGTTAGAAGTGATGTACGGCGCAGGGCTGCGTTTGTCTGAACTGGTTGGGCTGGATATTAAACATCTCGATCTCGACACCGGCGAAGTATGGGTGATGGGGAAGGGCAGTAAAGAACGTCGCCTGCCAATTGGCCGCAATGCAGTGGCGTGGATTGAGCACTGGCTGGACCTGCGGGGGCTATTTGGCTGCGATGACGATGCGTTATTCCTGTCAAAACTGGGCAAACGCATTTCTGCGCGTAATGTACAAAAACGCTTTGCGGAATGGGGGATCAAACAGGGGCTGAACAGCCACGTACATCCCCACAAATTGCGCCACTCTTTTGCGACGCATATGCTGGAGTCGAGCGGCGATCTGCGCGGGGTACAGGAGTTATTGGGGCATGCTAATCTCTCCACTACCCAAATCTATACCCATCTTGATTTTCAACACCTGGCTTCAGTGTACGATGCGGCGCATCCACGCGCCAAACGGGGGAAATAATGCGTTTTTACCGGCCTTTGGGGCGCATTTCTGCGCTCACCTTTGACCTTGATGACACCCTTTACGATAACCGTCCCGTTATCACACGCACCGAGCAGGAAGCGCTCGCGTTTGTACAGAATTACCATCCGGCGTTGAATTCGCTGCAAAATAGCGACCTACAGCGCTTACGTCAGGCCGTTCGCGACGCCGAGCCGGAAATCTACCACGACGTTACCCAATGGCGTCACCGCGCCGTAGAGCGCGCTATGCTGGAGGCGGGATTGTCAGAAGCAGAAGCCAGAATGGGGGCGAATGCGGCGATGATGAATTTCGCCAAATGGCGTAGCCGCATTGACGTCCCGCAGGCGACGCATGACACGCTGAAGGTGCTGGCCCGCAAATGGCCGCTGGTGGCGATCACCAACGGTAACGCACAGCCAGAACTGTTCGGCCTGGGCGATTACTTTGAGTTTGTGCTGCGCGCCGGTCCCGACGGGCGATCAAAACCGTTCAGCGACATGTATGCGCTGGCGGCGGATAAACTGAAAATGCCCGTGGGTGAGATTCTGCATGTGGGCGATGACCTGACGACAGACGTGGCGGGGGCCATCCGTTGCGGTATGCAGGCCTGCTGGATCAAACCGGAAAATGCCGACCTGATGCAAACCGCAGACAGCCGTTTGCTGCCGCATATCGAAATTTCACAGTTGGCATCTCTGACCTCGCTGATATAATCACCAGCAGAACTCTGTATATATACCCAGCTTTTTGGCGGATGGCGCTACGCTTATCCGCCTTACCTACTTTTACGCGGCGGTGCCAATGGACGTTTCTTACCTGCTCGACAGCCTTAATGATAAACAGCGTGAAGCGGTGGCCGCGCCACGCAGCAACATGCTGGTTTTGGCCGGCGCGGGGAGTGGTAAAACTCGCGTGCTGGTGCACCGTATCGCCTGGTTACTGACGGTAGAGAACAACTCGCCATACTCCATTATGGCGGTGACCTTTACCAACAAAGCAGCGGCGGAAATGCGCCACCGTATTGGCCAGATCATGGGAACCAGCCAGGGCGGTATGTGGGTGGGTACATTCCACGGTCTGGCGCACCGCCTGCTGCGCGCGCACCATATGGATGCGAACCTGCCGCAGGATTTCCAGATCCTCGACAGCGAAGACCAATTGCGTTTGCTCAAGCGTTTGATCAAGGCGATGAATCTTGATGAGAAACAGTGGCCACCGCGTCAGGCGATGTGGTTTATCAATAGCCAGAAAGACGAAGGGCTGCGCCCGCACCATCTGCAGAGCTATGGCAACCCGGTTGAGCAAACCTGGCAAAAGGTGTATCAGGCCTATCAGGAAGCGTGTGACCGCGCGGGGCTGGTGGATTTCGCCGAGCTGTTGCTGCGCGCCCATGAACTGTGGCTCAACAAGCCGCATATCCTGCAGCACTACCGCGAACGCTTTACCAATATCCTGGTGGACGAATTCCAGGATACCAACAACATTCAGTACGCCTGGATCCGCCTGCTGGCGGGCGATACCGGCAAAGTGATGATCGTTGGCGATGATGACCAGTCGATCTACGGCTGGCGCGGGGCGCAAGTGGAAAACATCCAGCGCTTCCTCACGGATTTCCCGGGCGCAGAAACCATTCGCCTGGAGCAGAACTACCGCTCGACCAACAACATCCTCAGCGCGGCCAACGCCCTGATTGAAAACAACAACGGGCGTTTGGGGAAAAAGCTGTGGACCGATGGCGTCGACGGCGAACCAATTTCACTGTACTGCGCGTTCAACGAACTCGATGAAGCGCGTTTTGTGGTCAATCGTATCAAAACCTGGCAGGACAACGGCGGTGCGCTGGAACAGTGCGCCATTCTGTATCGCAGCAACGCCCAGTCGCGCGTGCTGGAAGAGGCGTTGTTACAAGCCAGCATGCCGTACCGTATCTATGGTGGGATGCGCTTCTTCGAACGCCAGGAAATCAAAGATGCGCTCTCCTACCTGCGCCTGATCGCTAACCGCAATGACGACGCCGCATTTGAACGTGTGGTGAATACGCCAACCCGCGGGATTGGCGATCGTACATTAGATGTCGTGCGTCAGACCTCCCGTGACCGCCAGCTTACGTTGTGGCAGGCCTGTCGTGAGCTGTTGCAGGAAAAAGCCCTCGCGGGTCGCGCCGCCAGCGCCTTACAGCGTTTTATGGAGCTGATCGATGCGCTGGCGCAGGAGACCGCCGATATGCCGCTGCACGTGCAGACTGACCGGGTGATTAAAGACTCCGGCCTGCGCATGATGTACGAGCAGGAAAAAGGCGAGAAGGGTCAGACGCGTATCGAAAACTTAGACGAACTGGTGACGGCAACGCGCCAGTTCAGCTACAACGAAGAAGACGAAGACTTAATGCCGCTACAGGCGTTCCTGTCACACGCCGCGCTGGAAGCAGGCGAAGGGCAGGCGGATACCTGGCAGGATGCGGTACAATTGATGACGCTGCACTCGGCGAAAGGTCTGGAGTTCCCGCAGGTATTTATCGTGGGTATGGAAGAAGGCATGTTCCCCAGCCAGATGTCGCTGGACGAAGGTGGGCGCCTCGAAGAAGAGCGCCGCCTGGCTTACGTAGGCGTGACCCGCGCGATGCAAAAGCTGACGCTGACCTACGCCGAAACGCGTCGTCTGTACGGCAAAGAGGTTTACCACCGTCCGTCGCGCTTTATCGGCGAACTGCCGGAAGCGTGCGTTGAAGAGGTTCGCCTGCGCGCCACGGTTAGCCGTCCGGTGAGCCATCAGCGGATGGGCACGCCAATGGCGGAAAATGATACCGGCTACAAGCTCGGCCAGCGCGTGCGCCACGCTAAGTTTGGTGAGGGCACCATCGTCAATCTGGAAGGAAGCGGTGAGCATAGTCGTTTGCAGGTCGCGTTCCAGGGGCAAGGGATCAAATGGCTGGTGGCAGCCTACGCCAGACTGGAAACGGTTTGATCGGTTTGGCTTTGCCGGATGGCGACGCTGGCGCGTCTTATCCGGCCTACAGACCGGGTAACATTTTGATTTCCAGGCCGGACAAGGCGAAGCCGCCATCCCGCTATCTGTCGGTTAATATTCTGAAATCATAGATAAATAATTCCCCTCTGCTAACCTTTTTGTATAAGGGGAAATTATTACTTTTTCGCCATCTGTTGCGTGTTGACGTCAAAATTTTGCTGGCGTAACATGCGCGCACGATTACGCTAAGAGGACATTCGCCTTGGACACACCCAGTAGATACTGGCTCATTATCCTGTCATCCAGGATCAACTCCTAAGGCTATCCCTTTTTGCTGATAGCCTTCGCGGTTGTCAGCGACCTTCTGTTTTTTCCCGTCGCGCTGAGTCAGGCTGTTTAATGGTCTGAAACCCAATTTGTTTCTGTGTGCCCTCCGAACTGTCCGATAATTTTTTGCATTGGGAGTCCCGGTCATGCTGAGCGCATTTCAACTGGAAAACAATCGTTTAACTCGCCTTGAGGCAGACGAGATCGAGCACCTGGCCAGTTCGGTTTGGGTCGATTTAGTCGAGCCGGATGACGAAGAACGAAACCGTGTGCAAAAGGACTTGGGCCAGAATCTGGCTACGCGCCCTGAACTGGAAGACATCGAAGCATCTGCGCGTTTTTTTGAAGACGAAGACGGTCTGCACATTCACTCCTTCTTCTTCTATGAAGATGCCGACGATCACGCGGGTAACTCAACCGTCGCATTTACCATTCGCGAAGGTCGCCTGTTTACTCTGCGCGAGCGCGAGCTGCCGGCATTCCGTCTGTACCGCATGCGTGCGCGTAATCAGGCGATGGTGGATGGCAACGCTTACGAGCTGCTGCTCGACCTGTTCGAAACTAAAATTGAACAGTTGGCGGATGAGATCGAAAATATCTACAGCGACCTGGAAAAACTCAGCCGTGTGATCATGGAAGGGCGTCAGGGCGATGAATATGACGAAGCGCTTTCGACGCTGGCGGAACTGGAAGATATTGGCTGGAAGGTCCGCCTGTGTCTGATGGATACCCAGCGCGCACTGAACTTCCTGGTGCGTAAAGCGCGTTTGCCGGGGAGTCAGCTGGAACAGGCGCGCGAGATTCTGCGCGATATCGAATCCCTGCTGCCGCACAACGAATCACTGTTCCAGAAAGTTAACTTCCTGATGCAGGCGGCGATGGGCTTTATCAATATCGAGCAGAACCGCATCATCAAGATCTTCTCGGTGGTCTCTGTGGTGTTCCTGCCGCCGACGCTGGTGGCTTCCAGCTACGGGATGAACTTTGAGTTCATGCCGGAACTGCACTGGAGCTTCGGTTACCCAGGGGCGATTGTCTTTATGATGCTCGCGGGTCTGGCACCGTATCTGTACTTTAAGCGCAAGAACTGGCTGTAATGGCTGTGCCGGATGGCGGTTACGCCTTATCCGGCACTTCTTCAGCTCCGACGTACCCGTCGTTGCGTATAAATCGCATCCATCACGAAAACTGCCAGCGCCACCCAGATAAACGCAAACGTGACCATTTTATCCGCTCCCGGAACTTCACCGTAGAAAGTGACGGCCAGCAGGAACATTAGCGTGGGTCCGATATACTGGAAGAAACCCAGCGTGGACAGACGCAGGCGGGTCGCCGCGCCGGTAAAGCACAGCAGCGGAATGGTGGTCACGACACCTGCAGCAATCAGCAGCAGATTGAGTGACATGGGGTTTTGACCCATATGGCTGGTTGGGCTGTCCGCGATGCCAAACAGATAGATAGCCGCAACAGGTAAAAGCCACAGGGTTTCGATCAGCATGCCGGTTTGTGCTTCGACGGCAATCTTCTTGCGTACCAGACCATAGAAAGCAAAGCTGAACGCCAGGCCCAACGCGATGATTGGCAGCGATCCGAAGGTCCACAGCTGTACCAGTACGCCGCAGGCGGCTAACAGTACCGCCAGCCACTGCATGCGACGAAAGCGCTCGCCGAGGAAAAGCATTCCCAGCACAATATTCACCAGCGGGTTAATAAAATAGCCCAGGCTGGCTTCCAGCATATGATGATTATTGACCGCCCAAATGAACAGTAGCCAGTTTCCACCGATGAGCACTGCAGAGAGCGCCAGCAGGAAGATCTTCTTTGGCGTTTGTAGCAGCGTTTTGATGCCCGACCACTGGCGGCTGATGCTCATCAGTACCACCATAAAGAAAAATGACCAGATGACGCGGTGCGTCAGGATCTCATCCGCCGGGACATAGTAAATCAGCTTGAAGTAGGCAGGAGCGATACCCCAAATAAAATAAGCAGCAAGAGCGAGTAACACGCCCTGCCGCGTTTGTTTAGCATCCATCGGGAAAACTCATTTCAGAAATGTAACAGCAGTTTACCTTTTTTTGGGCACTTACCCCACCATATAAGTGGCGGTTGCGCTGGCAATATAAAGCTGTTCTTCGTTATGCAGTTCCACGCGCGCAACGGCGACTTTATTCCCCGCCCGCAGCAGGCTGCTGGTAGCGGTAAAGCGATTTCCTCTCCCCGGGCGCAGGTAATCAACGCGCAAATCGATTGTTCCCATACGTGACATTCGCTGACGCAGTTCGTCCTCGCTGATCGTCTCATGGCGGGTCAGCGTACTGCCAACGCACACCAGCCCGGCGGCAACGTCCAGCGCCGACGCGATCACGCCGCCATGCAGAATGCTTTGCGCCCAGTTGCCGACCATCATCGGTTGATTATTAAAGGCTAATTGCGCAAATTCTTTCTCATAGCGTTCAAGCTCCAGACCCAGCGCCCGGTTAAACGGCATGTGATAGACAAACATTTCACCCACTAACTTCAGCGCTTCCTCAGCAGTAAGTACGGCAGACATACGATCCCTACATCTCAATGGTTAATGAAATGTTGATATTATGCTTATTATTTGTTGTTTTCTACTTTAGGACGGGATAACTAACGAGGAACTCGCTAAGTATGTAGAATACTTGCCAGATAATTATACAATTCATCAATATTTTGGTTCAGGAGAACATTACCGATGCGGGCGATTCTGGGATGGTTACTACCAGCAGTCATGCTGCCGTTGACCGCGTATGCGCAGGAAGCGACAGTGAAAGAGATTCATGATGCACCGGCGGTTCGCGGCAGTATCATCGCCAACATGCTGCAGGAGCATGACAACCCTTTCACGCTTTATCCTTATGAGACCAACTATCTCATCTACACCAATACCAGCGACATGAACAAAGAGGCGATCAGCAGCTATAGCTGGTCAGAAAATGCGCGCAAAGATGAGGTTAAGTTTCAGCTAAGCCTGGCGTTTCCGCTCTGGCGCGGAATATTAGGCCCGAACTCGGTACTCGGCGGTTCCTATACCCAGAAGTCCTGGTGGCAGCTTTCGAACAGTGAAGAGTCTGCGCCGTTTCGCGAAACCAACTATGAACCGCAATTGTTCCTCGGTTTCGCCACCGACTATCGCTTTGCCGGTTGGACGCTCCGCGATGTTGAAATGGGCTATAACCATGACTCCAATGGTCGATCCGACCCCACCTCACGTAGCTGGAACCGCCTTTACACCCGGCTGATGGCTGAAAACGGTAACTGGCTGGTGGAAGTTAAGCCGTGGTACGTTATCGGCAGCACTGATGATAACCCTGATATCACCAAATATATGGGCTACTATCAGTTGAAAATGGGTTATCACCTGGGTGACGCGGTGATCAGTGTGAAAGGCCAGTACAACTGGAATACCGGCTACGGCGGCGCAGAGCTGGGGGCCAGTTATCCCATTACCAAGCATGTGCGTCTTTATACCCAGGTCTACAGCGGCTACGGCGAATCACTGATTGACTACAACTTCAATCAGACCCGTGTTGGCGTGGGTGTAATGCTTAACGATATCTTCTGACAGGTATTGAGAGTATTTTAATCATTGCAGTTTCTCTCTCAGGCGCTGAAAATAGCGCCTGTTTTTATTTCAGGCTAATGGGGTTAATGTGGCGCAGGCGGAAGTGTTGAATCTGGAAATGGGCGCTAAACAGGTTTTGCAGGAAACCTTTGGCTACCAACAGTTTCGCCCTGGTCAGGAAGAAATCATTGATACCGTGATCGCTGGTCGCGACTGCCTGGTCGTTATGCCGACCGGTGGCGGAAAATCCCTGTGCTATCAAATTCCCGCATTATTGCTTAACGGGCTCACCGTTGTTGTTTCTCCGCTGATTTCTCTGATGAAAGATCAGGTCGATCAACTGCTTGCCAACGGCGTGGCGGCCGCGTGTCTGAACTCCAGCCAAAGTCGTGAGCAGCAGCTTGAGGTGATGGCAGGCTGTCGTAGCGGGCAGATTCGCTTACTGTACATTGCGCCCGAACGCCTGATGCTGGATAACTTCCTTGAAAATCTGGCGCACTGGAACCCGGTGCTGCTGGCGGTTGATGAAGCGCACTGTATTTCGCAGTGGGGGCATGATTTCCGCCCGGAATACGCCGCGCTGGGGCAGTTGCGTCAGCGTTTCCCAACTCTGCCGTTTGTCGCGCTGACCGCGACCGCGGACGAGACAACCCGGCTGGATATTGTGCGTCTGCTGGGGCTCAACGACCCGTTAATTCAGATCAGCAGCTTTGATCGCCCGAATATTCGCTACATGTTGATGGAGAAGTTTAAGCCGCTCGATCAACTGATGCGCTACGTGCAAGAGCAGCGCGGTAAGTCCGGTATTATCTACTGTAACAGTCGCGCTAAAGTAGAAGACACCGCCGCGCGTCTGCAAAGCCGAGGCATTAGCGCCGGGGCTTATCATGCCGGGCTGGAAAACGCTGTACGTGCAGAAGTGCAGGAGAAATTCCAGCGTGATGACCTGCAAATCGTCGTAGCGACCGTGGCGTTTGGCATGGGAATCAACAAACCCAACGTACGCTTCGTGGTGCATTTCGATATTCCGCGCAACATCGAGTCCTATTACCAGGAAACCGGCCGCGCCGGGCGTGACGGCCTGGCTGCGGAAGCAATGCTGTTTTACGATCCGGCTGATATGGCATGGCTGCGCCGTTGCCTCGAAGAGAAACCCGCCGGGCAACTGCTGGATATCGAACGGCATAAGCTCAATGCGATGGGGGCGTTTGCCGAGGCGCAAACCTGTCGTCGTCTGGTGCTGTTGAACTATTTTGGCGAGGGGCGTCAGGAGCCGTGTGGTAACTGCGACATCTGTCTCGACCCGCCAAAACAGTACGACGGACTCATGGATGCGCGCAAAGCGCTGTCGACTATCTACCGTGTTAATCAACGCTTTGGTATGGGTTATGTCGTGGAGGTTCTGCGCGGAGCGAATAACCAGCGAATTCGCGAGCTGGCCCATGACAAGCTGCCTGTCTATGGCATTGGTCGTGAGCAAAGCCACGAACATTGGGTAAGCGTTATCCGCCAGCTTATTCATCTTGGGCTGGTGACGCAGAATATTGCTCATCACTCCGCGTTACAGCTAACCGAAGCCGCGCGTCCGGTACTGCGTGGTGATGTTGCGCTACAGCTTGCGGTACCGCGTATTGTGGCGCTGAAACCGCGAGCGATGCAGAAATCCTTCGGTGGCAATTACGATCGCAAACTGTTCGCCAAATTGCGGAAGCTGCGTAAAGCCATTGCTGATGAAGAAAATATCCCGCCGTATGTAGTGTTCAACGATGCCACGCTGATTGAAATGGCTGAGCAGATGCCAGTTTCACCGAGCGAAATGCTGAGCGTTAATGGCGTGGGGATGCGTAAACTTGAGCGTTTTGGCAAAGAGTTTATGGCGCTTATTCGCGCGCACGTTGATGGTGACGACGAAGAGTAGTCAGCCAGGCAAAAAAGTGCCAGGATGGTGACTCACTGAACTATTTCCCCCGCGAGTCATTTTTATGTTAACGCTATTTTTCACCGTTGCGTTGGTGCATATCGTTGCGCTGATGAGCCCTGGTCCCGACTTTTTCTTTGTTTCTCAAACAGCGGTTAGCCGTTCGCGCAAAGAAGCCATGATGGGCGTGCTGGGTATTACCTGTGGCGTCATGGTCTGGGCTGGCGTAGCGCTGCTCGGCCTACATCTGATTATCGAAAAAATGGCCTGGCTGCACACCATTATTATGGTGGGCGGGGGGCTGTATCTGTGCTGGATGGGTTATCAGATGCTACGTGGTGCATTTAAAAAACAGGATGTTGCGACTCCCACTCCGCAAGTTGAGCTGGCACAGAGCGGACGCAGCTTTTTGAAGGGGCTGCTGACCAACCTGGCGAACCCTAAAGCCATTATCTATTTTGGCTCCGTGTTCTCATTGTTCGTTGGCGATAACGTGGGAACGGGCGCACGCTGGGGGATCTTTGCCCTGATCATCGTGGAAACGCTGGCGTGGTTTACCGTAGTCGCCAGCCTGTTTGCACTGCCGAAAATGCGTCGTGGCTATCAGCGTCTGGCGAAGTGGATTGATGGTTTTGCCGGTGCGCTGTTTGCGGGCTTCGGTATCCACCTGATTATTTCGCGTTAAGTTCCTTCCGGGCCGGATAAGCGCAAGCGCCTCCGGCGCCTTCATCAGGCATGCCGTGCCGAGGCTAACAAGGCGCCTATCAGCATAAACAGCGAGCCAAACACTTTGTTTAACGCTTTCATTTGCTTTGGCCCTTTAATCCAGCCAGCAATGCGCGTGGCCAGCGTCGCGTAACCGATCATCACAATGATATCGACCACGATGGTCGTGACGCCAAGCACCACATACTGCATTAACTGCGGTTCCTGCGGCAGGATAAACTGCGGGAACAGGGCGGCAAGGAAAACAATGCTCTTGGGGTTGGTCAGATTAACAAAGACTGCGCGTTTGAACAGGCGGCTGCGCGATTGCGTATTCGCCATGGTGTTCAGATCGATAGCACCCGCCGCCCGCCATTGCTGAATACCCAGCCAAATCAGATAGGCCGCCCCTGCCCACTTCAGCACCTCAAATGCGATCACCGAACGTGAAAATAGCGTTCCCAGTCCTACACCAACCAGAACGATATGAATGCCAAGCCCGGTCTGTAAACCAGCGATCGACGCGCTGGCGCCGCGATAACCGTGACTGATGGCGGTGGTCATGGTGTTGATTGCGCCAGAGCCTGGAGACAAGCTCAAAATAATAGAGGTCAACAGGTAGGCGAACCACCATTCAAAGGTCATGAGAAACTCCCGGATTGTCTATTTTTATGCCACAATACGCTACTGCCGTTAGGTTGTGTCAGCGACGGCGAAAAAAACGATTTTACTTGGTCAGCGAGGCTGGATACCCGATGTTTCAGCAGCAAAAAGACTGGGAAACAAGAGAAAACGCGTTTGCTGCTTTTTCCATGGGGCCACTGACAGATTTCTGGCGTCAGCGGGAAGAAGCGGAATTTACGGGCGTGGATGATATCCCCGTCCATTTTGTGCGTTTTCACGCAGAAAAAAACGATCGCGTCATCGTCGTCTGTCCTGGACGCATTGAAAGCTACGTGAAATACGCTGAACTGGCGTATGACCTGTTTCATTCTGGTTTTGACGTCCTCATTATCGATCACCGTGGCCAGGGGCGTTCCGGGCGTATGCTTTCGGACCCGCATCGCGGTCATGTCGATAACTTTAATGACTATGTCGACGATTTAACCGCCTTCTGGCAGCAGGAAGTGCTACCCGGTCCGTGGAGAAAGCGCTATATACTGGCGCATTCAATGGGCGGTGCGATAGCCACGTTATTCTTGCAGCGCCACCCGAATCAGTGTGATGCCATCGCGCTTTGCGCGCCGATGTTTGGTATTGTGATGCGCTTTCCCGACTGGATGGTACGCCACATTCTGGACTGGGCTGAAGGGCATCCGCGGATCCGCGAAGGTTATGCGATGGGTACCGGGCGCTGGCGGGCGCTGCCATTCGGTATGAATGCGTTAACCCATAGTCGACAGCGCTATCGGCGCAATCTACGCTTCTATGCGGATGAGCCACGGCTGCGCGTTGGCGGCCCCACCTACCACTGGGTACGTGAAGGTATTCTGGCAGGCGAACAGGTTCTGGCTGGAGCAGGAGACGACGCGACGCCGACGCTGCTGATTCAGGCCGAAGAAGAGCGTGTGGTAGATAACCGCATGCACGATCGTTTTTGTGAACTCCGCGCCGCAGCGGGCCATCCCGTAGAAGGGGGGCAGCCGCTGGTCATCAAAGGCGCGTACCATGAGATCCTTTTTGAAAAGGACGCAATGCGCTCAGTCGCGCTTAACGCTATTGTCGAATTTTTCGACAAGCATAACTCATCCAGCGGAACCCGCTTTGCCTAGAGGTTGAATTTTCTTATGTATCAGGTTGTTGCGTCTGATTTAGACGGTACGCTGCTTTCTCCCGACCATACTCTGTCCCCTTATGCCAAAGAGACGCTGAAGTTATTGACCGCTCGTGGCGTTAACTTCGTGTTTGCGACTGGCCGTCATCATGTTGATGTGGGGCAAATTCGCGATAACCTCGGCATTAAAACCTACATGATCACGTCCAACGGCGCGCGGGTGCATGATTCTGACGGGAATCTGGTGTTTTCGCATAACCTGGATCGCGACATTGCCAGCGACCTGTTTGGCGTGGTGAATGCAAACCCGGACATCGTGACCAACGTTTATCGTGATGATGAGTGGTTTATGAACCGCCATCGCCCGGACGAAATGCGCTTCTTCAAAGAAGCAGTGTTTAACTATTCACTGTTTGAACCTGCGCTACTGGAGCCGGAAGGTGTGAGTAAGGTGTTTTTCACCACCGATTCTCACGAAAGGCTGCTGCCGCTGGAGCAGGCGATTAACGCCCGCTGGGGCGACCGCGTGAACGTCAGTTTCTCTACGCTTACCTGCCTGGAAGTCATGGCTGGCGGCGTATCGAAAGGTCATGCGCTTGAAGCGGTAGCGAAAGCGATGGGCTACAGCCTGAAAGATTGCATCGCTTTTGGCGACGGAATGAACGATGCGGAAATGCTTTCCATGGCAGGTAAAGGCTGCATTATGGGCAATGCTCACCAGCGCCTGAAGGATCTGCATCCGGAACTGGAAGTCATTGGTCTTAATGCCGACGATGCCGTGCCGCATTATCTGCGTGAGCTGTTTTTGCAGTAATGTTATTGTTCGTTAGTTGACCAGATGTCAACTTAAAACTTCGCTACAATGGGCGTACCTTTTGTTAAGAGACATCCATTGTGGCGTTACTCATCATTACCACAATTCTGTGGGCCTTTTCCTTTAGCCTGTTTGGCGAGTACCTTGCCGGTCATGTCGATAGCTATTTTGCGGTGCTGGTGCGCGTTGGGCTGGCGGCGCTGGTGTTCCTGCCGTTTTTACGTACCCGTGGGCATAGCGTAAAAACCATCGCGCTGTATATGCTGGTGGGCGCCATGCAGCTTGGCATTATGTATATGCTGAGTTTTCACGCCTATCTGTACCTGACGGTTTCAGAACTGCTGCTCTTTACCGTGCTGACGCCGCTCTACATTACGCTGATTTATGACCTGATGAGCGGACGTCGTCTGCGCTGGAGCTACGCCTTCAGTGCGTTGCTGGCGGTGGTTGGTGCGGGGATCATTCGTTACGATCAGGTGACCAGCCACTTCTGGACCGGCCTGCTGCTGGTGCAGTTGTCCAATATCAGCTTTGCCATTGGCATGGTGGGCTACAAGCGTCTGATGGAAACGCGGCCAATGCCGCAGCACAACGCCTTTGCCTGGTTTTACATGGGGGCCTTTATGGTGGCGGTCGTGGCCTGGTTCATGCTGGGGAATGCGCAGAAAATGCCTGCAACCACGCTACAGTGGGGAATTCTGGTCTTTCTTGGCGTGGCAGCGTCCGGCATTGGTTACTTTATGTGGAACTACGGCGCGACCCAGGTGGATGCGGGGACGCTGGGCATCATGAACAATATGCATGTGCCGGCCGGGCTGCTGGTTAACCTGGCTATCTGGCATCAACAGCCTCACTGGCCAAGCTTCATCATTGGTGCGGCTGTGATAGTGGCTTCACTGTGGGTACATCGAAAGTGGGTCGTTCCGCACTCCGTACAAACGGCAGGTGATCGCAGGCGTGATTCCGCGCTGAGCGAATAAACGCTTCCGTGACCGGCTGTCGCTGCTCGCCATCGCGCACGGCGGCGTACAGCCGGCTCCACAATCCATCACCCAGGGTTTTGGTCACCACCAGGCCCTGGCGTTCAAAACTCTCCACCACCCAGTGTGGTAAAGCTGCAATACCCATTCTGGCTGCAACCATCTGAATCAGCAGCAGGGTGTTATCCACGCTCTTCAGCGACGGACTAACGCCCGCAGGCTGCAAGAAATGCCGCCAGACATCCAGTCGACTCCGTTGCACCGGGTAAATAAGCAGCGTCTCACTGGCTAAATCCTCCGGCGTGATCTGCGTCTTGCTGGCCAGCGGATGGTCCGGCGCCAGTACCAGGCGGACTTCAAAATCGAACATCGGCGAGTAGTGCAGTCCGCTACGCGGCAGAATGTCGGATGTCAGCACCAGATCCAGCTCATCCTGCTGTAGCGCTGGTTGCGGATCGAACGTCACGCCGGATTTAAAGTCCATCTCCACCTGCGGCCAGTTGGCACGAAAATTCTCCAGCGCGGGCGTCAGCCATTGAATACAGCTATGGCATTCAATAGCGATCCGCAGCCGGGTTTGCTGCGGTTCGTTGCAGGCCTGCAGCGCACGACCAATTTGCGGCAACACCTGATTTGCTAACTGCAGCAAAATTTCGCCTTGCGGCGTAAAGCGCAGAGGCTGGCTTTTACGGATAAAAAGTCGAAAGCCAAGGCGCTGTTCCAGATCGCTGAACTGGTGAGAGAGGGCGGATTGGGTCTGATGCAACGTCGCCGCTGCGGCCGCCAGCGAACCACTATTCCGCAACGCCTGGAGCGTTTTCAGGTGTTTAATCTCGATCATGAAAGTCCTTCACTTCGGCATGAACAAATTGCGCTTGAGGAATATACAGTAACTGTCAATTATGGATGTGTAAACATCTGGATGGCTAAAATCCTTCGTCTTTTAAATTTATGGTGCGTTGGCTGTATTTTTCCACCCCGGTCACTTACTTCAGTAAGCTCCTGGGATGAATAAACTTGCCACCTTCCCTAAATTAAAAATCAATAGGATTTACATATAATTAGAGGAAGAAAAATGACAATACTTAATCACACCCTCGGTTTCCCTCGCGTTGGCCTGCGTCGCGAGCTGAAAAAAGCGCAAGAAAGCTACTGGGCGGGAAATTCTTCCCGTGAAGATTTGCTAACCGTTGGCCGCGAGCTGCGTGCCCGTCACTGGGATCAGCAGAAGCAGGCGGGCGTTGACCTGCTGCCGGTGGGCGATTTTGCCTGGTACGATCACGTGCTGACCACCAGCCTGCTGCTCGGCAACGTTCCGGCTCGTCATCAAAATAAAGACGGCTCGGTCGATATCGATACCTTATTCCGCATTGGCCGTGGCCGCGCACCAACTGGAGAGCCCGCGGCGGCAGCAGAAATGACCAAATGGTTTAACACCAACTATCACTACATGGTGCCAGAGTTCACCAAAGGTCAGCAGTTCAAACTGACCTGGACCCAACTGCTGGATGAAGTGGATGAAGCGTTGGCGCTCGGTCACAAGGTGAAACCTGTGCTGCTGGGACCGGTAACTTACCTGTGGCTGGGGAAAGTGAAGGGCGAACAGTTTGACCGCCTGAGTCTGTTGAACGATATTCTGCCGGTTTACCAGCAGGTGCTGGCTGAGCTGGCGAAACGCGGTATTGAGTGGGTGCAGATTGATGAACCGGCTCTGGTGCTGGAGCTGCCTCAGGTTTGGCTGAACGCCTTCAAACTGGCGTATGACGCGCTGACGGGTCAGGTGAAGCTGCTACTGACCACCTACTTCGAAGGCGTAACGCCAAACCTGGATACCATTACCGCGCTGCCGGTGCAGGGGCTGCACGTTGACTTCGTGCACGGTAAAGATGATGTGGCCGAGCTGCACAAGCGTCTGCCTGCCGACTGGTTGCTGTCAGCGGGGCTGGTGAACGGTCGCAACGTCTGGCGTGCCGATCTCAGCGAAAAATACGCGCAAATTAAAGATATCGTCGGGAAACGTGACCTGTGGGTAGCTTCTTCCTGCTCCTTGCTGCACAGCCCAATCGATCTCAGCGTGGAAACCCGCCTTGATGCAGAAGTGAAGAGCTGGTTTGCCTTCGCCCTACAAAAATGCGGCGAGCTGGCGCTGCTGCGTGATGCGTTGAACAGCGGTGATACGGCGGCAATTGTGGCGTGGAGCGCACCGATCCAGGCTCGTCGTCACTCTACCCGCGTACACAACGCCGCAGTGGAAAAACGTCTGGCGGCGATCACCGCCCAGGACAGCCAACGTGCCAACGCTTACCCGGTTCGCGCCGAAGCGCAGCGTGCCCGCTTTAATCTGCCGGCATGGCCGACCACCACTATCGGCTCATTCCCGCAAACCACGGAAATTCGCGGCCTGCGTCTGGACTTCAAAAAGGGCAACCTGGATGCCGGTAACTACCGCACCGGTATCGCGGAACATATCAAACAGGCGATTGTTGAACAGGAACGTCTGGGGCTCGACGTGCTGGTGCACGGTGAAGCCGAACGTAACGACATGGTGGAATATTTTGGCGAGCACCTGGACGGATTCGTCTTTACCCAGAATGGTTGGGTGCAGAGCTACGGCTCTCGCTGCGTGAAACCACCGGTGGTTATTGGCGATGTCAGCCGCCCGGAAGCGATCACCGTGGAGTGGGCAAAGTATGCCCAGTCGCTGACCGACAAACCGGTAAAAGGCATGTTGACCGGTCCGGTGACCATTCTCTGCTGGTCATTCCCGCGTGAAGACGTGACGCGTGAAACCATCGCTAAGCAGATTGCGCTGGCGCTGCGTGATGAGGTAGCGGATCTGGAAGCGGCGGGTATTGGCATCATCCAGATTGACGAACCGGCACTGCGCGAAGGTCTGCCGCTGCGCCGCAGCGACTGGGCGGCGTATCTGGAGTGGGGCGTGGAAGCCTTCCGCATTAACGCGGCGGTGGCGAAGGATGAAACCCAGATCCACACCCACATGTGTTACTGCGAGTTCAACGACATCATGGACTCCATTGCGGCGCTGGACGCGGACGTGATCACCATTGAGACTTCACGCTCTGATATGGAGTTGCTGGAGTCGTTTGAAGAGTTCGACTATCCGAACGAAATCGGGCCGGGCGTATACGATATTCACTCGCCGAACGTCCCGAGCGTGGAGTGGATTGAAGCCCTGCTGAAGAAAGCCGAGCAGCGTATTCCGGCCGAGCGTCTGTGGGTGAACCCGGACTGCGGCCTGAAAACGCGCGGTTGGCCGGAAACCCGCGCCGCGCTGGCGAACATGGTCAAAGCCGCGCAGAACCTGCGTCAGGCGTAATTCAGAGCCGGTGGCCGGGAAGCGCAAGCGCTTACCCGGCTTACAGGAAATAGCAAGAGTTGTAGGCCCGGTAAGGTGTAGTCGCCGCCGGGCAATTAACGTTTATTTCTTCCCGCCGTATTGTGTGAACCACTCCAGCATTCTCAGCCAGCCATCTTTTGCGGACTCTTCGTGATAGCTCGGACGATAATCGGCGTTAAACGCATGTCCGGCATCGGGATAGACCACGATTTCCGCTTTTGCATTGGCGGCACGCAGCGCCTGACGCATTGTTTCAACGGTATCTTGCGGAATACTGGTGTCCTGGCCGCCATAAAGTCCCAGAACGGGGGCGTTAAGATCGGTCGCGATATCAACAGGATGTTTCGGTGAGTTGAGGGTTTTATCGCCCACCAGTTTGCCATACCACGCTACCGCCGCTTTTAACTGCGGATTATGAGCTGCATACAGCCAGGTGATGCGTCCACCCCAGCAAAATCCGGTGATCATCAACTGGTGGGCATCTCCTCCGTTACGAGAAGCCCAACTGGCGACGTGATCCAGATCGGCCAATACCTGAGAGTCAGGCACTTTGGCGACAAGGCTGCTGAGCAACGTGGGGATATCAGCAAAGTCATTGGGATCGCCTTCACGAAAATAGAGCTCTGGTGCGATAGCCAGATACCCTTCCAGAGCCAGACGGCGGCAAACGTCACGAATGTGTTCATGAATGCCAAAAATCTCCTGCACGACAATGACCACTGGTAGCGGGCCATCGGACTGTTTTGGTCGTGCGTGATACGCTGGCATATCATCGCCTTGTGAAGGTATGGACGTTACACCGGCGATAATGGCGTTATCCGGAGTGTGAACCGTGGTAGACGTCGGTGGAGATACAGCAGGTGCAAAGCCAGATTGTCGTGTTGTCATGGTATTCTCCGTACCCTTAAATATTCAGCCAAAAAGCGCATTGTTAACTATAGACACATGCAACGAACCACATTGCCTTAAACGGTCTATCTTTTGTGCAGGGCTTCCTTACATCGCATCATTTATGTGATTCAAATCACTATTTTATGGTAATGAAATGCAATTGATTTACATCATAGTGATGACTGTCACGAAAATATGTTCATGCCTTCGGTAAAGTGTGTTTTTGCTTCTTCTGACAAAACCGATTCACAGAGGAGTTTTTATGTCTAAGTCTGATGTTTTTCATCTCGGCCTCACTAAGAACGATTTACAAGGGGCTCAGCTCGCTATCGTCCCTGGCGACCCGGAGCGTGTGGAAAAGATCGCCGCGCTGATGGATAAGCCGGTTAAGCTGGCATCTCATCGCGAGTTCACTACCTGGCGTGCTGAGCTGGATGGTAAAGCCGTGATCGTTTGCTCTACCGGTATCGGCGGTCCGTCAACCTCTATTGCCGTAGAAGAACTGGCACAGCTGGGCATTCGTACCTTCCTGCGTATCGGTACGACTGGCGCCATTCAGCCACATATCAACGTAGGTGATGTACTGGTCACCACAGCATCTGTCCGTCTGGACGGTGCAAGCCTGCACTTCGCGCCAATGGAATTCCCGGCTGTCGCGGACTTCGAGTGCACCACCGCGCTGGTGGAAGCGGCGAAATCTATCGGCGCCACCACCCATGTAGGCGTTACCGCGTCTTCTGATACCTTCTATCCGGGCCAGGAGCGTTATGACACCTTCTCTGGTCGCGTAGTGAGCCGTTTCAAAGGCTCAATGGAAGAGTGGCAGTCTATGGGCGTCATGAACTACGAAATGGAATCTGCTACGCTGCTCACCATGTGCGCAAGCCAGGGTCTGCGTGCTGGTATGGTCGCGGGGGTTATCGTGAACCGTACTCAGCAAGAGATCCCTAATGCGGAAACGATGAAACAAACAGAAAGCCACGCGGTGAAAATCGTGGTGGAAGCTGCGCGTCGTTTACTGTAATTCTCCCGTCTATTCAAAAAGGCCGACGCGTTCGGCCTTTTTATTTTGCGTAGTACCTCGCAGGAAATTCCTTTTAAACTGGACGTTTATACAGCACAATTCTATTTTGTGCGGGTAAGTCGTTGCTGTAAGGGGGCGTTGTGGATATTTCAATTATGATGAGTGCCGTGCTGGCGTTAGCCGCAGGGCTGCTGGTGGGGTGGCTGGCAACAAAAGCGCATGCCGATCGGATCCGTGCCGACCTCATCGAAGAACGACGCGAACTGGATATTGCGCTAAGCGCCGCCCGCCAGCAGCTCTCACAGGAAGCCCACTGGCGCGATGAGTGCGAATTACTCAATAACGAATTGCGCAGCCTGCACAGCATCAACACCTCTCTGGAAGCCGATCTTCGAGAAGTCACTACCCGACTGGAAGCGACGCAGCAGCACGCGGAAGATAAAATCCGCCAGATGATCAACAGCGAACAGCGTCTAAGCGAACAGTTTGAAAATCTGGCGAACCGTATTTTCGAGCACAGCAACCGTCGTGTAGACGAGCAAAATCGCCAAAGCCTGAACAGCCTGCTTACACCGCTTCGCGAACAACTGGACGGTTTTCGACGCCAGGTTCAGGATAGCTTTGGTAAAGAGGCGCAAGAACGCCATACTCTGGCGCACGAAATTCGTAATCTGCAGCAACTGAACGCGCAGATGGCGCAGGAAGCGGTAAACCTGACGCGGGCATTAAAAGGCGATAACAAAACGCAGGGCAACTGGGGCGAGGTCGTACTCACCCGGGTGCTTGAGGCTTCCGGTCTGCGCGAAGGCTATGAATACGAAACCCAGGTCAGCATTGAGAACGATGCCCGTTCGCGGATGCAGCCAGATGTTATCGTCCGGTTACCGCAGGGCAAAGATGTGGTGATCGACGCGAAAATGACGCTGGTCGCCTATGAACGCTATTTTAATGCTGAAGATGAATACACCCGCGAGAGCGCGTTGCAGGAGCACATCGCCTCGGTACGAAACCATATCCGTCTGCTGGGGCGCAAAGACTATCAGCAGCTTCCTGGGCTGCGCACACTTGACTATGTGCTGATGTTTATCCCCGTTGAGCCTGCTTTTTTACTGGCGCTCGATAGACAGCCTGAACTGATTACCGAAGCCCTTAAAAATAACATTATGCTGGTTAGCCCTACCACGTTGTTGGTGGCATTGCGCACGATTGCCAACTTGTGGCGCTACGAGCATCAGAGTCGTAATGCGCAACAGATTGCCGATCGGGCCAGCAAACTTTATGACAAGATGCGGTTGTTTGTGGATGATATGTCGGCAATTGGCCAAAGCCTGGATAAAGCCCAGGATAACTACCGACAGGCGATGAAAAAACTCTCTTCAGGCCGTGGAAACGTCCTGTCACAGGCAGAAGCGTTTCGCAGTTTAGGCGTGGAAATTAAGCGCGAGATTAATCCTGAACTGGCTGAACAAGCCACTACGCAGGATGAAGAGTACCGCTTGCGCTCGGTCCCTGAGACGCAGCAGGATGAACCTTACCCTGATGATGAAGCGGTAAACCAGCAATCAAACTAGTCCGTTTGGGGTAGTTGAACCGGGCAGAAGGGTAGGGCAAATTGGCCCAATCTGTTACACTTCTTGAACATTTTTTGGATGAGCAGGCACTGAGATGGTGGATAATTCACAAGAAACGACGCACTTTGGCTTTCAGACCGTCGCTAAAGAGCAGAAAGCTGACATGGTGGCCCACGTTTTTCATTCTGTGGCGTCTAAATATGACGTTATGAATGACTTAATGTCATTTGGCATTCATCGTTTGTGGAAGCGCTTCACCATTGACTGCAGTGGCGTGCGCCGCGGGCAAACCGTTCTCGATTTGGCGGGCGGTACGGGCGATCTGACGGCGAAATTCTCTCGCATGGTTGGCGAAACTGGCAAAGTTGTGCTGGCGGATATCAACGACTCAATGCTCAAAATGGGTCGCGAAAAGCTGCGTAATATCGGCGTCGTGGGTAACGTTGAGTACGTTCAGGCGAATGCGGAAGCATTACCTTTCCCAGACAACACGTTTGACTGCATCACCATCTCTTTCGGTCTGCGCAACGTAACGGATAAAGACAAAGCATTACGATCTATGTATCGCGTGTTGAAGCCGGGCGGACGTCTACTGGTGCTGGAGTTCTCCAAGCCGATTATCGAACCGCTGAGTAAAGCCTACGACGCATACTCTTTCCACGTTTTGCCGCGCATTGGTTCTATGGTGGCAAGCGATGCAGACAGTTATCGCTATTTGGCGGAGTCCATCCGCATGCATCCCGATCAGGACACCTTAAAAGCAATGATGCAAGATGCCGGGTTCGAAAGCGTTGATTACTACAACCTGACGGCAGGTGTCGTTGCGCTGCATCGTGGTTACAAGTTCTGACAGGAGATTGGGGATGCCTTTAAAACCCTTAGTGACCGCCGGCGTTGAAAATTTGCTTAACACCTTTCTGTATCGTTCTCCTGCGCTCAAGTCAGCCAGAACGCGTTTACAGGGCAAAGTGCTGCGTGTTGAGCTAAAAGGATTTTCAACACCGTTAGTGCTGGTGTTTAGTGAGCGCCAGGTCGATGTGCTGGGGGCATGGGAAGGCGAAGCCGATTGCACCGTAATCACACATGCCAGCGTGTTACCGAAATTACGCGACCGGCAGCAACTCACCACGCTTATCCGCAGTGGTGAGCTGGAGGTTCAGGGCGATATCCAGGTGGTACAGAACTTTGTCGCGTTGGCCGATCTGGCGGAGTTTGATCCCGCAGAACTGTTAGCACCTTATACCGGCGATATCGTCGCGGAAGGGGTCAGCAAAGTTTTGCGTGGTGGAGCGAAGTTCCTGTGCCACAACATTCAACGCCAGCAGCGCTATGTTGCCGAAGCGATCACCGAAGAGTGGCGTATGGCTCCTGGTCCGCTTGAGGTTGCATGGTTTGCAGAAGAAACGGCAGCCGTTGAGCGTGCGGTCGAATCTCTGGCCAAACGGCTGGAAAAACTGGAGGCCAAATGACGCCAGGTGAAGTACGGCGCCTTTATTTCATCATTCGCACTTTTTTAAGCTACGGTCTTGATGAACTCATCCCCAAAATGCGTATCACGCTGCCGCTCCGGCTGTGGCGTTACACGCTGTTCTGGATGCCCAACCGACATAAAGACAAACCGCTGGGAGAACGGCTGAGACTGGCTTTACAGGAGCTCGGCCCGGTGTGGATCAAGTTCGGGCAAATGCTCTCTACCCGTCGTGATCTTTTCCCTCCGCACATCGCCGATCAGCTAGCGTTATTGCAGGATCGGGTAGCCCCATTCGATGGGCAAAGAGCGAAAGAACAAATCGAAGAGGCGATGGGGGGGCTGCCCGTCGAAGAATGGTTTGATGATTTTGAGATCACGCCGCTGGCATCTGCGTCTATTGCTCAGGTTCACACCGCGCGACTGAAATCGAATGGGAAAGAGGTGGTGATCAAAGTTATCCGCCCGGACATACTGCCGGTAATTAAAGCGGATTTGAAACTGATCTACCGCCTTGCTCGCTGGGTACCTCGCCTGATGCCAGACGGCCGCCGCCTGCGACCAACAGAAGTGGTCCGTGAATATGAAAAAACGTTGATTGATGAGCTGAATCTGCTGCGCGAGTCGGCGAACGCGATTCAGCTGCGACGTAATTTTGAAGACAGCCCAATGCTGTACATCCCGGAAGTGTACTCTGACTATTGCAGTCAGAACATGATGGTGATGGAGCGCATTTACGGTATTCCCGTTTCAGATGTCACCTCGCTTGAGAAGAACGGCACCAATATGAAGCTGCTGGCTGAACGCGGTGTTCAGGTCTTCTTTACTCAGGTATTCCGCGACAGCTTTTTCCATGCGGATATGCACCCTGGGAACATTTTCGTGAGTTATGAGCATCCCGAAAACCCGAAATACATTGGTATTGATTGTGGGATTGTGGGTTCTTTAAACAAAGAAGATAAGCGTTATCTGGCTGAAAACTTCATCGCGTTTTTTAACCGCGACTACCGCAAAGTTGCTGAACTGCATGTGGATTCTGGCTGGGTTCCGCCGGATACCAACGTAGAAGAGTTTGAATTTGCCATTCGTACTGTGTGCGAGCCGATTTTCGAAAAACCGCTGGCGGAGATTTCCTTTGGTCATGTGCTGTTAAATCTGTTCAACACAGCGCGCCGATTCAATATGGAAGTTCAGCCTCAACTGGTATTGCTACAGAAGACGCTGCTGTACGTTGAAGGTGTCGGACGTCAGCTCTACCCGCAGTTAGATTTGTGGAAAACGGCCAAGCCTTTCCTCGAATCCTGGATCAAAGATCAGGTCGGTATTCCGGCGCTTGTTAGGGCATTTAAAGAAAAAGCACCGTTCTGGGTCGAAAAAATGCCAGAAATACCTGAACTGGTGTATGACAGTTTGCGCCAGGGCAAATATTTACAGCACAGTGTTGATAAGATTGCCCGCGAGCTTCACGCGAATCATGTACGTCAGGGACAATCCCGTTATTTATTGGGCATTGGTGCAACATTGTTGCTCAGTGGAACATTCCTGCTGGTAAGCCGTCCTGAGTGGGGGCTTATGCCGGGCTGGTTAATGGCCGGCGGTGTCTTAGCCTGGTTGATCGGCTGGCGCAAAATGCGCTGAATTTTTCATCGCCCTAGGCAGGTCGTGTAACGTATACTACGGCCTTATTAATTCATCATCTATGACAGAGGAACATGTATGGGTGGTATCAGTATTTGGCAGTTGTTGATCATTGCCGTCATCGTTGTACTGCTATTTGGCACCAAGAAACTCGGCTCCATCGGTTCCGATCTTGGCGCGTCGATTAAAGGCTTCAAAAAAGCAATGGGTGATGATGAGCCAAAGCAAGATAAAAACAGCCAGGACGCTGATTTTACTGCTAAATCCATTACCGATAAGCAGGGCGAAGTGAAAAAAGAAGACGCCAAAAGCCAAGATAAAGAGCAGGTATAATCCGTGTTTGATATCGGTTTTAGCGAACTGTTATTGGTGTTCGTGATCGGCCTCATCGTCCTGGGGCCGCAACGTTTACCTGTAGCGGTAAAAACGGTTGCTGGCTGGGTTCGTGCTTTGCGTTCCCTGGCAACTACTGTTCAGAATGAACTGACCCAGGAGCTTAAGCTTCAGGAGTTTCAGGACAGCCTGAAGAAAGTAGAGAAAGCGAGCCTGACAAATCTGACCCCGGAGTTGAAAGCCTCAATGGATGAGTTGCGTGAAGCGGCAGAGTCGATGAAGCGTTCTTACAGTGTGCACGATCCTGAGAAAGAGAGCGATGAAGCGCACACTATCCATAATCCGGTGGTGAAAGAAGCTGAAGCGCAGCGAGAAGGGGTCACCCCTGCTGCCGCTGAAAACCAGGCCAGTTCGCCGGAGCAAAAACCGGAATCCACGGGTGCTAAAACGCCAGAGCCAACGGAAAACACTTCCGCTACGTTAATGGATGCAGAAAAGAAAGCTGTCGCACCTGTTGCCGAATCCTCCCCCTCGTCGAGTGATAAACCGTAAACATGGCTGTAGAAGATACCCAACCGCTCATCACGCATCTTATTGAGCTGCGTAAGCGACTCCTGAACTGCATCATTGCGGTAATCGTGATCTTTCTGGCGTTGGTTTACTTTGCCAACGACATTTACCATATGGTCGCGGCGCCGTTGATTAAACAGATGCCGCAGGGTGCAACGATGATCGCCACCGATGTGGCTTCGCCGTTCTTTACCCCAATCAAGTTGACCTTCATGGTATCGCTGATCCTGTCAGCGCCAGTGATCCTCTACCAGGTGTGGGCATTTATTGCGCCAGCGTTGTATAAACATGAACGCCGTCTGGTTGTTCCGCTGCTGGTCTCCAGTTCGTTGTTGTTCTACATCGGCATGGCATTCGCCTATTTTGTTGTCTTCCCGTTGGCGTTTGGTTTTCTGGCCAACACGGCTCCGCAAGGCGTGCAAGTATCAACGGATATTGCCAGCTATCTCAGCTTTGTAATGGCGCTATTTATGGCTTTCGGTGTCTCTTTTGAGGTGCCTGTCGCCATCGTGCTGCTATGCTGGATGGGCATTACGACGCCAGATGATTTACGCAAAAAACGTCCTTATGTTGTGGTGGGTGCTTTTGTCGTCGGGATGCTACTGACTCCGCCAGATGTCTTCTCGCAAACGTTGTTGGCGATACCGATGTACTGCCTGTTCGAGGTGGGTGTTTTCTTCTCTCGTTTCTATGTCGGTAAGCGACGTACGCGGGATGAGGACAACGAGGCTGAAGAAGCAAAAGAAGCCGAAGCCACCGAGAAAACTGAAGAATAAATTCAACCGCCCGTCAGGGCGGTTGTCATATGGGAGGAAGCATGTTTGATATTGGCGTTAATTTAACCAGTTCACAATTTGCGAAAGACCGGGATGAGGTCGTGGCGCGCGCCTTTGCTGCGGGCGTAAACGGTATGCTTCTGACCGGAACAAACCTTCACGAAAGCCAGCAGGCGTTAAAGCTGGCGCAGCATTATCGGCAGTGCTGGTCCACGGCTGGCGTGCACCCGCATGACAGCAGCCAATGGCAATCCTCAACGGAAGACGAGATCATCGCGCTGGCAAACCAGTCGAAGGTAGTCGCTATTGGTGAGTGCGGTCTGGATTTCAATCGCAATTTCTCCACGCCGCAGGAGCAGGAACGTGCTTTTGAAGCGCAACTGCGCATTGCTGCTGAACTGCAGATGCCGATTTTCATGCATTGTCGGGATGCGCATGAGCGTTTTCTGACGTTGCTGGAGCCGTGGCTGGACAGCCTCCCAGGCGCGGTGCTGCACTGTTTCACCGGTTCGCGCCAGGAGATGCAGGACTGCGTGGACCGAGGGCTTTATATCGGTATCACCGGGTGGGTCTGTGATGAACGCCGGGGGATGGAACTGCGGGATCTGCTGCCGTTTATTCCGGTGGAAAGACTGCTGATAGAAACCGATGCACCTTACCTGCTCCCCCGCGACTTAACGCCTAAACCGACGTCACGTCGCAATGAACCGGCGCACCTGCCGCATATTCTTGAGCGAATTGCTCACTGGCGTGGGGAAGATCCTCAATGGCTGTCAGCAACCATTGATGCCAACGTCAGAACGCTGTTCGAAGTGACCTTCTAAACGACTTATATTTTTCGAAAACCGGTATTTTTAACGCTCTGCTTAATCTCTTTATTCAAGAGGTTAAGCAGCAGCATGGAACGCGCTTCGCCATCCGGTTCGGTGAAGATCGCTTTCAGTCCCTCAAACGCCCCTTCAGTAATAATCACGCTGTCCCCTGGCTGAGGGGTTTGCGGGTCAACAATACCTTCAGGCTTGTAGATAGAAAGCTGGTGAATTACGGGGGATGGGACGGTCGCAGGCGTCGCTCCAAAGCGAACGAAATGGCTGACACCACGCGTGGCGTTGATCGTGGTGGTGTGGATCACTTCCGGGTCGAACTCGACAAACATGTAATTAGGGAATAGTGGTTCACTGACTGTGGTACGTTTACCACGCACCATTTTTTCCAGGGTGATCATAGGCGTCAGGCAGTTCACCGCCTGTCTTTCCAGGTGTTCCTGGGCTCGCTGAAGTTGCCCACGTTTGCAGTACAGTAAATACCAGGATTGCATAATAACTCTTATTCGCTTGTTCTGAGCGCTAGCATAGCAAAAGCCATGAGTTAAGTTAATTATACCCGCCTCAAAGCAGGCTGAAACCCAACGGGTATATACTCCCAGGGCTTATATGTATCGCCAGAGTTCACGCTAATTTAACAAAAATACAGCATCACAATGATGAACGCCGTATAATGAAGCGCTTACGAAGAGGCCACAATGGACGCCATGAAATATCACGATTTACGCGACTTCCTGACGCTGCTTGAACAGCAGGGCGAGCTCAAACGCATTTCGCTTGAGGTGGATCCCCACCTGGAAATTACTGAAATTGCCGATCGCACTCTGCGTGCTGGCGGGCCTGCGTTACTGTTTGAGAATCCTAAAGGCTATTCCATGCCGGTGCTGTGTAACCTGTTCGGCACACCGAAGCGTGTTGCGATGGGGATGGGGCAGGAAGATGTCTCGGCACTACGGGAAGTCGGTAAACTGTTGGCGTTTTTGAAAGAGCCGGAGCCACCGAAAGGATTCCGCGATCTGTTTGATAAGCTGCCGCAGTTTAAGCAGGTGCTGAACATGCCGACTAAGCGGTTGCGCGGTGCGCCTTGTCAGCAAAAAATCTACTCCGGTGATGACGTCGATTTAAACCGTATTCCGATTATGACCTGTTGGCCGGAAGATGCCGCACCGCTGATTACCTGGGGGCTAACCGTAACGCGTGGCCCACATAAAGAGCGGCAGAATCTGGGTATTTATCGCCAGCAGCTGATTGGCAAAAACAAGCTCATTATGCGCTGGCTGTCCCACCGCGGCGGCGCACTCGATTACCAGGAGTGGTGTGCGGCGCATCCAGGCGAGCGCTTCCCGGTTTCGGTGGCGTTGGGGGCAGATCCTGCGACCATTCTGGGGGCCGTGACGCCCGTCCCTGATACATTATCCGAGTACGCATTTGCCGGGCTGTTACGTGGCACCAAGACCGAAGTGGTCAAATGTATTTCCAACGATCTGGAAGTGCCCGCCAGTGCTGAAATCGTGCTGGAAGGGTATATCGAACCGGGTGAGCTGGCCCCGGAAGGACCGTATGGCGATCATACCGGCTACTACAACGAAGTAGATAGCTTTCCGGTCTTTACCGTCACGCACATTACCCAGCGTGAAGAGGCGATTTATCACTCTACTTATACCGGACGTCCGCCTGATGAGCCCGCGGTGCTTGGCGTGGCGCTGAACGAAGTTTTCGTTCCTATTCTGCAAAAGCAGTTCCCGGAAATCGTCGATTTTTACCTGCCTCCGGAAGGCTGTTCATATCGTCTGGCCGTGGTGACGATGAAAAAACAGTACGCTGGTCATGCCAAACGCGTCATGATGGGTGTTTGGTCGTTTTTGCGCCAGTTTATGTACACCAAATTTGTTATTGTCTGCGATGATGATGTTAATGCACGCAACTGGAATGATGTGATTTGGGCAATTACTACCCGTATGGACCCGGCTCGGGATACGGTACTGGTAGAGAATACGCCAATTGATTACCTGGACTTTGCCTCGCCGGTTTCCGGCCTGGGTTCAAAAATGGGGCTGGATGCCACAAATAAATGGCCGGGCGAAACCCAACGCGAATGGGGACGCCCGATTAAAAAAGATCCTGAAGTAACTGCGCGTATTGACGCAATTTGGGATGAACTGGCCATCTTTAATGACGGCAAAAGCGCCTGAGGCGCGATCATTTTGCCTATTGATCCGACAGAGAGAGCGCATGACAACCTTAAGCTGTAAAGTGACCTCGGTAGAAGCTATCACTGATACCGTATATCGCGTTCGTTTAGTGCCAGACGCGGCGTTTTCCTTTCGTGCTGGCCAGTATTTAATGGTCGTGATGGACGAAAGGGATAAGCGTCCGTTCTCCATGGCATCCACGCCGGACGAGCAAGGATTCATTGAGCTGCACGTTGGCGCCTCTGAGCTAAATCTTTATGCCATGGCTGTGATGGACCGCATTCTGAAAGACCGGGAAATCAAGGTCGACATTCCGCATGGCGAAGCCTGGCTGCGTGATGAAGACGAGCGCCCGCTGATCCTGATTGCCGGTGGTACAGGGTTCTCTTACGTGCGTTCCATTCTGCTTACTGCGCTGGCGCGTAATCCAAACCGCGATATCACCATTTACTGGGGTGGGCGTGAAGAGAAGCATCTCTACGATCTCTCCGAACTGGAAGCGTTGTCTGTTAATCACCCGAATCTGCGCGTTGAGCCAGTGGTGGAACAGCCAGAAGACGGCTGGCGTGGTCGTACGGGAACCGTGTTAACGGCGGTATTGCAGGATTACGGTACCCTGGCTGAGCACGATATCTACATTGCCGGTCGTTTTGAAATGGCCAAAATCGCGCGCGATCTGTTCTGTAATGAACGCAGTGCGCGTGAAGATCGCCTGTTTGGCGACGCTTTCGCGTTCATTTAAGCGCTGTGCGCCGGAGCCCTTCCGGCGCATCCATCAATCATCTGTCTTCCAACTGGCAGGGCGCAGGCCCGGCGTCATTGCCTCTCTTTCTCATCATAATTATTTTTTAGTAAACATAATATGTCCGTCACTCAAACATAAATTGAGTTTTTGTGACAGCTATCCATGTGTTTAGTAAACAAAATAGGCAAGCTAAACCGCATCACATTGTGAGACGCAAACGAGGAAAAACCATGAGGCTCGGACTGGATATCGGCGGGACTAAAATCGAAGCGGTGGTGATTGATAACGCGGGTGAAATTGTTTACCGCGAACGATGTGCGACACCAAAGCAGCGTTACGGTGATTTTTTCCAGGCCGTGACGGAGATGATAGCCAGGGCTATGCAGGCCATTAATCAGCCTTTATCGGTTGGCGTCGGGGTGCCAGGTGCGGTGGATAGCGAAGGTTTGATTAAGAATTCCAACATTCTGGTGCTGAATCAGCAGGCCTTTGCGCAAGATCTCGAGCGTGCATTAGGAATGCCAGTGCCCGTTACCAATGATGCCAACTGCTTTACCCTGTCAGAAGCGATGGACGGTAGTGGGCGTGGGCATAGCGTGGTATTTGGCGTGATCCTCGGCACCGGATGCGGCGGTGGTCTGTGCATTGAGAACCGGTTGATCTCCGGCCCTAACGCCTGTGCCGGAGAGTGGGGGCATAATGCATTGCCGCGCTACCACGGATCTCAGGACGGGGCTGAAGTGACATGCTATTGCGGACAGTTGAACTGTATTGAGAGCTTTATTTCGGGTAGTGGCCTGGAGCGCCAGTATATGAATCACACCGCGCAACATATGGGTGTGCCACAAATTATGCAACGGGTAGCATCGGGTGATGCAGACGCCTGTTTGTTATGGGAACGCTATTGCGATCAACTGGCTCGCGCGTTGGCGAGTGTGGTAAATATGCTCGATCCCGATGTTATCGTGCTGGGGGGCGGGGTATCCAATATCGATTTACTGTACTCAGGCTTACAGGCGCGAGTGGCGCAGTACGTGTTTGGTAAACAGTGCCGCACACCGATCGTTCAGGCCCGCCACGGCGACAGCAGCGGCGTACGCGGCGCAGCCTGGCTGGGGGCACAACAAGCCACAGTAAATCCATGAGAGTGAAATGACGAAACCTGTACGTATCAGAGACATTGCCGACGCTTGTGGCGTCTCGGTTGGCGCTGTTTCCCGCGCGCTAAAAGGGCAACCGGGGCTGCGGGAAGAGACCCGACAGCGCATTATTTCAGTGGCGCAGCAGCAGGGTTATGATTTTTCACGCCTGCGCGCAGACAAAATCAAACGTGTCCTGTTTTTACTGCATCGCCAGCACAATATCAGCCGGGCTTTACCGTTTTACTCTCAACTGCTGCTGGGGATAGAAGATCTGTGTCGCGAAAAGGGGGTTGCGCTAAGCTTTCTCTCTATAGGTCCAGGCGATGCAGTGAGTGAGCAGGTGATGCTGCACCAGCCTGATGCGCTGATCTGCGCGGGATTTTTTGAACCTGAGTTGCTTGGGCTGCTACAACAGATGAAATTGCCGCTGGTGCTGGTGGATCTCTGGGCGCCAGGACTGCCTTGCGTGAATCCTGACAATACTCTGGGCGGCTATCTGGCTACGCAACATCTGATTGCACAAGGCCGCAGCCGCATTGCTTTTCTTGCCAGTACGCTCGCGCACTACAGCATCCGTCAGCGTGAAAAGGGCTACCGTCAGGCATTGTATGAAGCCCGTTTGCTAATGCCGCCAGAGTACGATGTCGTTGCGCCGCCGCTGCTGGATACCGAGCAATCTCTGGTGGATGCGGTTAATGAGCTACTCAGACTGCCAGAGCCGCCCGATGCCATTTTTGCCTATAACGACGCGGCAGCGATGGTTGTTCAGCAGGTGTGTGCGCAGCAGGGTATACGTATCCCGGAAGATCTTGCGCTGGTGGGATTTGATGATATCGATGCTGCGTCCTGGTCACATCCGCTGCTGACTACCGTTGCGGTTGATAAAAAACAGCTGGGGCGTGAAGCGCTGCGTTTACTGCTGGAAGAAAATCAGGAAGAGAATCTGCTGCTGCCGGTGCAGTTAGTGGTGCGTGCTAGTTCAGGGAAATAAAAAACCCGCCCCTGACAGGCGGGAAGAACGGCAACTAAACTTTCTCTCTTCGCCATTGGCACCATAACTGTGTTGGCTTCGCTCATTCACCCGAATCACTTACTATACGTAAGCTCATCGGGATTCATTCGCTTGCCGCCTTGTTCTGGCACCAATGGCTTTGAGATAACATTTCGTAGGCCGGGCAAGCGAAGCGCCCCCGGCATGCTTTGATTAAACTCGCTCAAATACCGTTGCGATACCCTGACCTAACCCGATACACATCGTCGCCAGACCAAACTGCACGTCTTTGCGTTCCATCAGGTTGAGCAGGGTGGTGCTGATACGCGCCCCAGAACAGCCTAGCGGGTGACCCAAGGCGATCGCCCCACCATTGAGGTTGATCTTCTCATCGATCTGCTCCATCAGCCCCAGATCTTTAATACACGGCAGGATCTGAGCGGCAAAGGCTTCGTTCATCTCAAACAAACCGATGTCGCTGGTGGAGAGCCCCGCTTTTTTCAGCGCCAGCTTTGAGGCCGGAACCGGGCCGTAACCCATGATTGACGGATCGCAGCCGACAACAGCCATCGAACGAATACGGGCACGCGGCGTCAGACCCAACTGACGGGCGCGGCTTTCGCTCATTACCAGCATCGCCGCTGCGCCGTCGGAGAGCGCAGAGGAGGTACCGGCAGTCACCGTTCCGTTCACCGGATCGAACGCCGGGCGCAGGGTGGAGAGCGCTTCAACGGTCGTTTCCGGACGGATAACCTCATCGTAGTTAAACTGCTTCAGCACGCCGTCGGCATCATGACCGCCGGTCGGGATGATTTCGTTTTTAAAAGCGCCAGACTGTGTTGCAGCCCAGGCGCGAGCGTGTGAACGTGCGGCGAAAGCGTCCTGCATTTCACGGCTGATGCCGTGCATGCGGGAGAGCATTTCCGCGGTCAGGCCCATCATCCCTGCGGCTTTCGCCACGTTGCGGCTCATACCCGGGTGGAAATCAACGCCGTGGCTCATTGGCACATGGCCCATATGCTCAACGCCGCCAATCAGGCACGCCTGAGCATCACCAGTCATGATCATGCGTGCCGCATCGTGCAGCGCCTGCATGGACGAACCGCACAGGCGATTGACCGTGACGGCCGGAACGGAGTGCGGAACTTCCGCCAACAGCGCGGCATTACGGGCGATATTGAAACCCTGCTCCAGCGTTTGTTGCACACAGCCCCAGTAAATGTCATCAAGCGCGGTTGGCTCCAGCGCCGGATTACGCGCCAGCAGGCTACGCATTAAATGTGCAGAGAGATCTTCTGCCCGCACGTTCCGAAACGCGCCCCCTTTCGAACGGCCCATCGGGGTACGGATCGCATCAACAATTACAACCTGTTCCATTGTGACTCCTTAAGCCGTTTTCAGGCTGCCAACCGGGCGGGCTGGCTCAACCTGGGGATAATACGGTTCGTTATGGCGCGCTTTATCACGCAGACCGACCGGAACTTCATACAGCGGACCAAGGTGCTGATACTGCTGAGCCATATCGAGATACTTCGCGCTGCCGAGCGTATCCAGCCAGCGGAACGCACCGCCGTGGAACGGAGGGAAGCCCAGACCGTATACCAGCGCCATATCGGCTTCTGCCGGGCTGGCGATAATGCCTTCTTCCAGGCAACGCACTACTTCGTTGACCATAGGGATCATCATGCGGGCGATAATCTCTTCATCGCTGAAGTCGCGTTTCGGCTGGCTGACCTCTGCCAGCAGATCGTCAACGGTGGCATCTTCTTCTTTCTTCGGCTTGCCCTTGTTGTCTTCTTTATAACGCCAGAATCCGAGACCGTTTTTCTGCCCGAAACGGTTAGCATCAAACAGGGCGTCTATCGCATCGCGATAATCTTTCTGCATACGCTGAGGGAAGCCTGCGGACATCACCGCCTGCGCGTGGTGCGCGGTATCAATACCTACCACGTCCAGCAGATAAGCCGGGCCCATCGGCCAACCAAACTGTTTTTCCATCACTTTGTCGACTTTGCGGAAATCCGCCCCGTCGCGCAGTAACTGACTGAAACCGGCAAAATAGGGGAACAGCACGCGGTTAACGAAGAAACCAGGGCAGTCATTAACCACAATCGGCGTTTTGCCCATCTGGCTTGCCCAGGCGACAACCTTAGCGATGGTTTCATCCGAGCTTTTCTCGCCGCGAATGATCTCAACCAGCGGCATACGGTGCACCGGGTTAAAGAAGTGCATCCCACAGAAGTTTTCCGGACGCTTAAGCGCGCTGGCCAGTTCGTTGATTGGGATGGTGGAAGTATTCGAAGCCAGTACGGTGTCCGGGCGAACCTGATCTTCGGTTTCCGCCAGTACCGCTTTTTTCACTTTTGGGTTTTCTACGACCGCTTCAACTACCACGTCCACGCGTTCGAAACCGCTATAGTCGAGGGTGGGATGAATGGTGGAAATAACGCCCGCCATTTTCAGACCGTCAATTTTGCCGCGCTCAAGCTGTTTGTTCAGTAGCTTGGCCGCTTCGGTCATACCCAGCGTTAATGATTTGTCGTTGATATCTTTCATGACAACCGGCACGCCTTTCCAGGCCGACTGGTAAGCGATGCCGCCGCCCATAATGCCTGCGCCCAGCACAGCCGCTTGCTTTGGCGCTTCAACATTTTTGGTGAGCTTTTTGGCTTTGGCTTTCACGAACTGATCGTTAAGGAAAATTCCAACCAGTGCGCGGGCTTCATTGGTGTGCGCCAGTGGAACAAAGCTTTTATTTTCCAGATTCAGCGCTTCTTCACGACCAAAACGGGCCGCTGCTTCAATGGTTTTTACCGCGGTAATCGGTGCGGGATAATGCTTACCTGCCGTCTGCGCCACCATACCTTTGGCGATGGTAAAGCTCATAGCCGCTTCAATTTTACTGAGTTTCAACGGCTCCAGCTTCGGCTGACGTTTGGCTTTCCAGTCGAGGTCGCCGTTAATCGCCTGACGTAATACCGCGATCGCGCCATCAAGCAGTTTGTCTTGCTTCACTACGCCATCGACCAGACCGATTTTTAGCGCCTGCTCAGCACCCACATCTTTACCCGCAGCAATAATTTCCAGCGCGCTGTCCGCACCCAGCATACGTGGCATACGCACGGAGCCGCCAAAGCCTGGCATAATGCCCAGCTTGGTTTCCGGCAGGCCGATGCGCAGGTCCGGCGTAGCCAGACGATAATCGGTCGCCAGGACACACTCACAGCCGCCGCCCAGCGCATAGCCGTTAACCGCTGAGAGAGTCGGAACAGGCAGATCTTCCAGGCGATTAAACACGCTGTTGGCAAAATGCAGCCACTGGCTCAACTGCTCTTCAGGCACGAGGAACAGTGAAAGGAATTCGGTGATGTCGGCACCAACAATAAAGGCTGCTTTGTTAGAACGCAGCAGCAGCCCTTTTAAATTCGGTTGTTTTTCCAGCACGTCAAGCGCATGGCCCAGGCTGGCAACGGTGGCCGTGTCGAGTTTATTGACTGAGCCTGGGGCATCGAACACCAGTTCGGCGATGCCATCTTCCAGCCAGTCGAGGTACAGGGTGTCGCCTTTGTAAAGCATGTCAGTCTCCTGAATCCGCAAGGTGATCTGGTCATACCAGATGAATCGAAGTGTGTGTTTTATGTTAATAAAATGCAAATGAATGATTAAAGAAATGACGATTTGATCACGCTCGGCAGAAATCACGCACTCGCAAAACGATGTGCTAAGATGCGGACACTTGAGGTCAAAAAAACAGAAGGATAGAAAATGGAATCACTGGCCGCACTCTATAAAAATCATATCGTTACCCTACAAGAACGGACGCGCGACGCGCTGGAGCGCTTCAAGCTGGATGCGTTACTTATTCACTCAGGAGAACTTGTTAACGTCTTTCTCGACGATCATCCCTATCCGTTTAAGGTCAATCCGCAATTCAAAGCCTGGGTGCCTGTAACGCAGGTTCCTAACTGCTGGTTGCTAGTGGATGGCGTGAATAAGCCGAAATTGTGGTTCTACCTGCCGGTCGATTACTGGCACAACGTTGAGCCGCTGCCGACCTCCTTCTGGACGGAAGAAATTGAGATCATCGCGCTGCCAAAAGCTGATGGTATCGGTAGCCAACTGCCTGCTGCTCGCGGCAATATCGGTTACATCGGTCCGGTTCCGGAACGCGCGCTGCAGCTAGACATCGCGGCCAGCAATATCAACCCGAAAGGGGTTATCGACTACCTGCATTATTATCGTGCTTACAAAACAGATTACGAACTGGCCTGTATGCGCGAAGCACAGAAAATGGCGGTGAATGGACACCGTGCCGCGGAAGAAGCGTTCCGTTCCGGGATGAGCGAGTTTGACATCAACCTCGCTTACCTGACTGCTACCGGTCATCGCGACACCGACGTGCCGTACAGCAACATCGTGGCGCTTAACGAGCATGCTTCGGTTCTGCATTACACCAGGCTGGATCATCAGGCTCCGTCTGAAATCCGCAGTTTCCTGCTGGACGCCGGTGCGGAATACAACGGCTATGCAGCAGACCTGACGCGTACGTGGTCGGCGAAAAGCGACAACGACTATGCGCATCTGGTGAAGGATGTGAATGACGAGCAACTGGCGCTGATTGCCACTATGAAAGCGGGTACCAGCTACGTGGATTATCACATTCAGTTCCATCAGCGCATCGCGAAGCTGCTGCGTAAGCATCAAATCATCACCGATATGAGTGAAGAGGCGATGGTGGAAAACGATCTTACCGGGCCGTTTATGCCGCATGGCATTGGTCACCCGCTGGGCCTGCAGGTACACGATGTCGCTGGCTTTATGCAGGATGACAGCGGTACGCATCTGGCCGCGCCGTCGAAGTATCCTTACCTGCGTTGCACCCGCGTGCTGCAACCGGGCATGGTCCTGACCATCGAACCGGGCATCTACTTCATTGAATCGCTGCTGGCGCCGTGGCGTGAAGGGCAGTTCAGCAAACACTTCAACTGGCAGAAAATTGAAGCCCTGAAACCGTTCGGCGGTATTCGTATTGAAGATAACGTGGTGGTCCACGAGAACAATATCGAAAACATGACACGGGATTTAAAACTGGCGTAATGGACAGTTGGTTAATCCCTGCGGCGCCGGTAAGCGTCGTTGAAGAGATCAAAAAAAGCCGCTTCATTACGCTGCTCGCCCATACGGACGGCGTAGAAGCGGCGAAAGCGTTTGTTGAGTCAGTCAAAATGGAACACCCGGACGCCCGCCACCATTGTGTGGCGTGGGTGGCGGGCGCGCCCAATGACTCTCAGCAGCTGGGATTTTCAGACGATGGCGAACCGGCTGGTACGGCAGGCAAACCGATGCTCGCGCAGCTGATGGGGAGTGGCATCGGTGAGATTACCGCGGTGGTGGTGCGCTACTACGGCGGTATCCTTCTGGGTACGGGGGGGCTAGTGAAAGCCTACGGTGGCGGCGTGAATCAGGCGTTGCGTCAGTTAACGACGCAGCGCAAGACGCCATTAACCGAATATACTTTGCAGTGTGAGTACGGTCAGCTGGCAGGCATTGAAGCTTTGCTGGGGCAGTTTGACGGTAAAGTTGTTGCCAGTGATTACCAGGCTTTTGTTCGGCTCAGGGTGGCGCTTCCTTATGCCAAAGTGGATGAATTTTCGGCAAAACTGGCGGATTTTAGTCGTGGTTCATTGCAATTGTTAGCGATTGAAGAATAATCCCCACCTCATTTTAAAGAACTAAGGAAGCGGCAGAGATGCATTTTCGCGCCATCACCCGAATCGTTGGACTACTGGTCATCTTATTCTCGGGGACAATGATTATCCCCGGACTGGTAGCGCTCATCTACCGCGATGGGGCAGGGCGTGCGTTTACCCAAACTTTCTTCGTTGCTCTGGCGATCGGCTCCATGCTGTGGTGGCCAAACCGTAAAGAGAAGGGCGAGCTGAAATCGCGCGAAGGGTTTCTGATTGTCGTTTTGTTCTGGACCGTGCTGGGTAGCGTGGGTGCGCTACCGTTCATTTTTGCGGAAAGCCCTAACCTCACGATAACCGACGCTTTTTTTGAATCCTTCTCCGGATTAACCACCACGGGGGCGACAACGCTGGTGGGGCTGGATTCATTGCCACACGCTATCCTCTTTTATCGACAGATGCTGCAATGGTTCGGCGGGATGGGGATCATCGTGCTGGCGGTGGCTATTCTGCCTATTCTTGGCGTCGGTGGGATGCAGCTCTACCGGGCAGAAATGCCGGGCCCGCTGAAAGATAACAAAATGCGTCCGCGTATTGCCGAAACGGCGAAAACGCTGTGGCTTATCTATGTATTACTGACGGTGGCGTGTGCGCTGGCGCTATGGTTTGCCGGGATGCCCGCGTTTGACGCTATTGGGCACAGCTTTGCTACGATAGCCATCGGCGGCTTTTCCACACACGATGCCAGCGTGGGGTATTTCGACAGTCCCACGATTAACACCATTATTGCTATCTTCTTGCTGATCTCCGGTTGTAACTATGGTCTGCACTTCTCTTTACTCAGCGGTCGCAGCCTGAAGGTCTACTGGCGCGATCCAGAATTCCGCATGTTCATTGGGGTGCAGCTGACGCTGGTGGCTGTCTGTACGCTGGTGCTGTGGATACACAATACCTACGGTTCGGCACTCACGACCATCAACCAGGCTTTTTTTCAGGTGGTATCGATGGCGACGACCGCCGGATTTACTACGGACAGTATTGCCCGCTGGCCGCTGTTCCTGCCGGTGCTGTTGCTATGTTCTGCTTTTATTGGCGGCTGTGCCGGGTCGACGGGCGGTGGCTTGAAGGTGATTCGAATCCTGTTGCTGTTTAAGCAGGGTAACCGCGAATTGAAACGACTGGTCCACCCGAATGCGGTTTACAGTATCAAGCTGGGTAACCGTGCTTTGCCGGAGCGAATCCTTGAAGCTGTGTGGGGATTCTTCTCTGCCTATGCGCTGGTCTTTATTATCAGTATGCTGGCGATTATTGCGACCGGTGTTGATGACTTCTCCGCGTTTGCCTCTGTTGTGGCGACGCTGAATAACCTGGGGCCTGGGCTGGGGGTTGTCGCCGACAACTTTGCCAGTATGAACCCCGTGGCGAAGTGGATCCTGATTGCCAATATGCTGTTTGGTCGTCTGGAGGTCTTTACCCTGCTGGTACTCTTTACCCCTACTTTCTGGCGTGAATAATGGAGTAACACGTGAAAACACTGATTCTTTTTTCTTCCCGGGATGGACAAACGCGTGAAATCGCCGAGTATCTGGCTTCTGAACTCAAAGAGCTGGGCGTTTGGGCGGATGTCGTTAATTTGCATCGTACCGCGGAGCCTGACTGGCAAAATTATGACAGCGTGGTGATTGGCGCCTCGATTCGCTATGGTCATTACCATGCAGCTTTTCAGGAGTTTGTGAAAAAGCATGCCATGCGGCTGAACGCGATGCCGAGTGCCTTCTACTCCGTAAACCTGGTTGCCCGTAAACCGGAGAAACGCACGCCGCAAACTAACAGCTATGCGCGTAAGTTCCTGATGAGTTCGCCGTGGCGGCCTGATCGCAGTGCGGTTATTGCTGGCGCTTTGCTGTATCCCCGCTATCGCTGGTATGACCGCGTTATGATTCAACTGATAATGAAGATGTCAGGCGGTGAAACAGATACCAATAAAGAAGTGGTGTATACCGATTGGGAACAGGTCGCGGATTTCGCGCGGGAAATCGCCCAATTAACCCACAAAACGTTGTCAAAATAAGCGCAAAGAATAAAAAATACGCACTCGGAAGATTATTTTAAATTTCCCCTTGTCAGCCTGAAATAACTCCCTATAATGCGCCTCCACTGACACGGAACAACGGATTACAAGCTGCCGGGTCAGCGGAGAAAAGCGAAAATAAACGCTTGACTCTCCAGCGGGATGGCGTAATATGCACACCCCGCGCCGCTGAGAAAAAGCGAAGCGGCACTGCTCTTTAACAATTTATCAGACAATCTGTGTGGGCACTCGAAGATACGGATTCTTAACGTCGCAAGACGAAAAATGAATACCAAGTCTCTGAGTGAACACGTAATTCATTACGAAGTTTAATTCACGAGCATCAAACTTAAATTGAAGAGTTTGATCATGGCTCAGATTGAACGCTGGCGGCAGGCCTAACACATGCAAGTCGAACGGTAGCACAGAGGAGCTTGCTCCTTGGGTGACGAGTGGCGGACGGGTGAGTAATGTCTGGGAAACTGCCCGATGGAGGGGGATAACTACTGGAAACGGTAGCTAATACCGCATAACGTCGCAAGACCAAAGAGGGGGACCTTCGGGCCTCTTGCCATCGGATGTGCCCAGATGGGATTAGCTAGTAGGTGGGGTAACGGCTCACCTAGGCGACGATCCCTAGCTGGTCTGAGAGGATGACCAGCCACACTGGAACTGAGACACGGTCCAGACTCCTACGGGAGGCAGCAGTGGGGAATATTGCACAATGGGCGCAAGCCTGATGCAGCCATGCCGCGTGTATGAAGAAGGCCTTCGGGTTGTAAAGTACTTTCAGCGAGGAGGAAGGTGTTGTGGTTAATAACCGCAGCAATTGACGTTACTCGCAGAAGAAGCACCGGCTAACTCCGTGCCAGCAGCCGCGGTAATACGGAGGGTGCAAGCGTTAATCGGAATTACTGGGCGTAAAGCGCACGCAGGCGGTCTGTCAAGTCGGATGTGAAATCCCCGGGCTCAACCTGGGAACTGCATCCGAAACTGGCAGGCTAGAGTCTTGTAGAGGGGGGTAGAATTCCAGGTGTAGCGGTGAAATGCGTAGAGATCTGGAGGAATACCGGTGGCGAAGGCGGCCCCCTGGACAAAGACTGACGCTCAGGTGCGAAAGCGTGGGGAGCAAACAGGATTAGATACCCTGGTAGTCCACGCCGTAAACGATGTCGACTTGGAGGTTGTGCCCTTGAGGCGTGGCTTCCGGAGCTAACGCGTTAAGTCGACCGCCTGGGGAGTACGGCCGCAAGGTTAAAACTCAAATGAATTGACGGGGGCCCGCACAAGCGGTGGAGCATGTGGTTTAATTCGATGCAACGCGAAGAACCTTACCTACTCTTGACATCCAGAGAACTTAGCAGAGATGCTTTGGTGCCTTCGGGAACTCTGAGACAGGTGCTGCATGGCTGTCGTCAGCTCGTGTTGTGAAATGTTGGGTTAAGTCCCGCAACGAGCGCAACCCTTATCCTTTGTTGCCAGCGGTTCGGCCGGGAACTCAAAGGAGACTGCCAGTGATAAACTGGAGGAAGGTGGGGATGACGTCAAGTCATCATGGCCCTTACGAGTAGGGCTACACACGTGCTACAATGGCATATACAAAGAGAAGCGACCTCGCGAGAGCAAGCGGACCTCATAAAGTATGTCGTAGTCCGGATTGGAGTCTGCAACTCGACTCCATGAAGTCGGAATCGCTAGTAATCGTGGATCAGAATGCCACGGTGAATACGTTCCCGGGCCTTGTACACACCGCCCGTCACACCATGGGAGTGGGTTGCAAAAGAAGTAGGTAGCTTAACCTTCGGGAGGGCGCTTACCACTTTGTGATTCATGACTGGGGTGAAGTCGTAACAAGGTAACCGTAGGGGAACCTGCGGTTGGATCACCTCCTTACCTTAAAGAACCGACCTTTGTAGTGCTCACACAGATTGTCTGATGAAAATTAGCAGTAAGAAAATCTCTGCAGGCTTGTAGCTCAGGTGGTTAGAGCGCACCCCTGATAAGGGTGAGGTCGGTGGTTCAAGTCCACTCAGGCCTACCAAATTTCTGCTGATGCTGCGTTGCGGCGACGCTCACATACTTCAGTATGCTTCGCGTCACCACGCCTTGCCTCAACAGAAATTAAGGTTAAACGAGATTTAACTACGATGGGGCTATAGCTCAGCTGGGAGAGCGCCTGCTTTGCACGCAGGAGGTCTGCGGTTCGATCCCGCATAGCTCCACCATTCCTTACTGCAAAAACACAAGAAAACTTCAGAGTGTACCTGAAAAGGTTCACTGCGAAGTTTTGCTCTTTAAAAATCTGGATCAAGCTGAAAATTGAAACGACACACTGTTTCATTTCTCCGTAAACAAGAAATGAAAAGCGGTGTGTCCGAGTCTCTCAAATTTTCGCAACACTGAAATGTTTTACGAAACATCTTCGGGTTGTGAGGTTAAGCGACTAAGCGTACACGGTGGATGCCCTGGCAGTCAGAGGCGATGAAGGACGTGCTAATCTGCGATAAGCGTCGGTAAGGTGATATGAACCGTTATAACCGGCGATTTCCGAATGGGGAAACCCAGTGTGATTCGTCACACTATCATTACGTGAATACATAGCGTAATGAAGCGAACCGGGGGAACTGAAACATCTAAGTACCCCGAGGAAAAGAAATCAACCGAGATTCCCCCAGTAGCGGCGAGCGAACGGGGAGCAGCCCAGAGTCTGAATCAGCATGTGTGGTAGTGGAACGGTCTGGAAAGTCCGGCGATACAGGGTGACAGCCCCGTACACAAAAGTGCATGTGTTGTGAACTCGAAGAGTAGGGCGGGACACGTGGTATCCTGTCTGAATATGGGGGGACCATCCTCCAAGGCTAAATACTCCTGACTGACCGATAGTGAACCAGTACCGTGAGGGAAAGGCGAAAAGAACCCCGGCGAGGGGAGTGAAAAAGAACCTGAAACCGTGTACGTACAAGCAGTGGGAGCCTCTTTATGGGGTGACTGCGTACCTTTTGTATAATGGGTCAGCGACTTATATTCTGTAGCAAGGTTAACCGAATAGGGGAGCCGAAGGGAAACCGAGTCTTAACTGGGCGTTAAGTTGCAGGGTATAGACCCGAAACCCGGTGATCTAGCCATGGGCAGGTTGAAGGTTGGGTAACACTAACTGGAGGACCGAACCGACTAATGTTGAAAAATTAGCGGATGACTTGTGGCTGGGGGTGAAAGGCCAATCAAACCGGGAGATAGCTGGTTCTCCCCGAAAGCTATTTAGGTAGCGCCTCGTGAATTCATCTTCGGGGGTAGAGCACTGTTTCGGCTAGGGGGTCATCCCGACTTACCAACCCGATGCAAACTGCGAATACCGAAGAATGTTATCACGGGAGACACACGGCGGGTGCTAACGTCCGTCGTGAAGAGGGAAACAACCCAGACCGCCAGCTAAGGTCCCAAAGTCATGGTTAAGTGGGAAACGATGTGGGAAGGCACAGACAGCCAGGATGTTGGCTTAGAAGCAGCCATCATTTAAAGAAAGCGTAATAGCTCACTGGTCGAGTCGGCCTGCGCGGAAGATGTAACGGGGCTAAACCATGCACCGAAGCTGCGGCAGCGACACTATGTGTTGTTGGGTAGGGGAGCGTTCTGTAAGCCGTTGAAGGTGTGCTGTGAGGCATGCTGGAGGTATCAGAAGTGCGAATGCTGACATAAGTAACGATAATGCGGGTGAAAAACCCGCACGCCGGAAGACCAAGGGTTCCTGTCCAACGTTAATCGGGGCAGGGTGAGTCGACCCCTAAGGCGAGGCCGAAAGGCGTAGTCGATGGGAAACAGGTTAATATTCCTGTACTTGGTGTTACTGCGAGGGGGGGACGGAGAAGGCTATGTTAGCCGGGCGACGGTTGTCCCGGTTTAAGCATGTAGGCGGAGATTCCAGGTAAATCCGGAGTCTTGTTAACGCTGAGGTGTGATGACGAGGCACTACGGTGCTGAAGTAACAAATGCCCTGCTTCCAGGAAAAGCCTCTAAGCATCAGGTAACACGAAATCGTACCCCAAACCGACACAGGTGGTCAGGTAGAGAATACCAAGGCGCTTGAGAGAACTCGGGTGAAGGAACTAGGCAAAATGGTGCCGTAACTTCGGGAGAAGGCACGCTGATATGTAGGTGAAGTGATTTACTCATGGAGCTGAAATCAGTCGAAGATACCAGCTGGCTGCAACTGTTTATTAAAAACACAGCACTGTGCAAACACGAAAGTGGACGTATACGGTGTGACGCCTGCCCGGTGCCGGAAGGTTAATTGATGGGGTTATCCGTAAGGAGAAGCTCTTGATCGAAGCCCCGGTAAACGGCGGCCGTAACTATAACGGTCCTAAGGTAGCGAAATTCCTTGTCGGGTAAGTTCCGACCTGCACGAATGGCGTAATGATGGCCAGGCTGTCTCCACCCGAGACTCAGTGAAATTGAACTCGCTGTGAAGATGCAGTGTACCCGCGGCAAGACGGAAAGACCCCGTGAACCTTTACTATAGCTTGACACTGAACACTGGTCCTTGATGTGTAGGATAGGTGGGAGGCTTTGAAGTGTGGACGCCAGTCTGCATGGAGCCAACCTTGAAATACCACCCTTTAATGGCTGGTGTTCTAACGTAGACCCGTAATCCGGGTTGCGGACAGTGTCTGGTGGGTAGTTTGACTGGGGCGGTCTCCTCCTAAAGAGTAACGGAGGAGCACGAAGGTTAGCTAATCCTGGTCGGACATCAGGAGGTTAGTGCAAAGGCATAAGCTAGCTTGACTGCGAGAGTGACGGCTCGAGCAGGTGCGAAAGCAGGTCTTAGTGATCCGGTGGTTCTGAATGGAAGGGCCATCGCTCAACGGATAAAAGGTACTCCGGGGATAACAGGCTGATACCGCCCAAGAGTTCATATCGACGGCGGTGTTTGGCACCTCGATGTCGGCTCATCACATCCTGGGGCTGAAGTAGGTCCCAAGGGTATGGCTGTTCGCCATTTAAAGTGGTACGCGAGCTGGGTTTAGAACGTCGTGAGACAGTTCGGTCCCTATCTGCCGTGGGCGCTGGAGAATTGAGGGGGGCTGCTCCTAGTACGAGAGGACCGGAGTGGACGCATCACTGGTGTTCGGGTTGTCATGCCAATGGCATTGCCCGGTAGCTAAATGCGGAAGAGATAAGTGCTGAAAGCATCTAAGCACGAAACTTGCCCCGAGATGAGTTCTCCCTGACCCTTTAAGGGTCCTGAAGGAACGTTGAAGACGACGACGTTGATAGGTCGGGTGTGTAAGCGTAGCGATACGTTGAGCTAACCGATACTAATGAACCGTGAGGCTTAACCTTACAACGCCGAAGATGTTTTGGCGGATGAGACATCGAAATTCAGCTTGATTACAGATTACATCGACAGGCCCGAGAGGTGTGTTGATAAACAGAATTTGCCTGGCGGCTGTAGCGCGGTGGTCCCACCTGACCCCATGCCGAACTCAGAAGTGAAACGCCGTAGCGCCGATGGTAGTGTGGGGTCTCCCCATGCGAGAGTAGGGAACTGCCAGGCATCAAATAAAAGCAAAAGGCCCGGTCGAAAGACCGGGCCTTTTGTTTTATCTGTGGTCTGTCGGTGAGTGCTCTCCTGAGGAGGACAAATCCGCCGGGAGCGGATTTGAACGTTGCGCAGCAACGGCCCGGAGGGTGGCGGGCAGGACGCCCGCCATAAACTGCCAGGCATCAAATAAGTGAAGAAGCCCATCCTGCCGGATGGGCTTTTTTGCGTCTGCAGGGAGTGAGAACTGCCGGAGGTGACCTCCCGCCTGATCCGGGCTACAAAAGCGTATCACGACACAGCAGCTATCTTCTTATCCATTGCGTAACAAAATCGGCAACTTGCTGTATATCGTTGATATCTAAAAATGGAACATCCACCGCAAGCGGAATATCACTGGCAACCGCGATAACATAGTTGTCTATCACCAGGTCCTCTGGACTGTGCCCGCAACCGTCGCGAAAAAGAACGATCTTAGCAACAGGTTCATGCTTAAAGCCCTCAACCAACACCATATCCAGTGTAGAAGCATCCATCCTGCTTGCCAGGTACGCTAAATCCAGTTCGGGCTCTTCCGGGGTCTCTACCATTAATGCCCAGCGCTGCTGGCTGGCGACCAGGGTTTGCGCTGCACCGGCTTTGCGTAGTTCAAAGCTATCTTTGCCGGGCTTATCAACATCCATATTGTGATGAGTATGCTTAATCAATCCGGGACGAATGCCTCTGGCACGTAGCTCCGGGATCAATTTTTTAAGCAGCGTAGTTTTTCCCGTTCCGCTCCATGCTGCTATAGCGAGTAATGGGATCATGATTTGTCCTGCCATTTTGCAAGTTCTTCAGGGGTGTTCACGTTCACGAACGCATCTTTATGATCGCTGAAATCGACAGCATGACCGCCAGCCTGGCGCATAAAGACCATAACGCGTCTTTCACCGGACTGAAGATAATCTTGTAGCAAGGGTTGCATGGTGCGGTGCATTAGCGCAATGGTCGGATGATCTCTTTCCCCATCATGCACCCAGACAACCGGTGCAGCTTTGCGCTGTTCCTTCAAACGTTTGACCAGATCGTGAGGAATATAGGGCATATCGCACGGGCAGAACAGAAACCACTCCCCCGCTTGCCGCAGGAATACCGATAGCATCCCGGCCAGTGGGCCAGGGAAATCGGCCAATGAATCAGGGATAACTTTCAGGCCGCTTTGTTGGTAAATATCCCGGTGGCGATTGGCATTAACCACCACGGTTTCGACCTGTAAAGCGAGGGTATCGGCCACATGCCGCCAAAGAGGTTTACCATCCAGCTCAAGCAGACCTTTATCGGTTCCGCCCATCCGTCTGGCCTTACCGCCTGCCAGCACAACCCCTGTTATTGCACTATCCAGAATCACTGATATCGCCTCTTTTAATGTGGGATTGACCCTGCTAACGTATCTGTATTGAGCCTAAGGAGCACAACCATGAAATGTAAACGTCTGAATGAAGTTATTGAACTCCTCCAGCCGGCCTGGCAGAAGGAACCCGATCTTAACCTGATGCAATTTTTACAGAAACTGGCGCAAGAGTCAGGTTTTGACGGCGAACTGGCAGATTTAACTGATGACATTCTGATCTATCACCTGAAAATGCGTGACTCGGCGAAAGACGCCGTTATCCCAGGTATTCAGAAAGATTATGAAGAAGATTTTAAAACCGCACTACTCCGCGCACGTGGCGTAATTAAAGAGTAAAAGCTTGTAATCGCCACCACCGAAAGCACTGCGAAATGATATCCTGAATCATTCGTAGTATTTTCCGGATGATGGGATGAACGACAACGCTTTTAATTTCCAGACGCTACACCCGGATACCATCATGGATGCACTGTTTGAGCAGGGGATCCGGGTGGACTCCGGGCTTACCCCGCTTAACAGCTATGAAAACCGTGTCTATCAATTCCAGGACGAAGACCGTCGACGCTTTGTCGTTAAGTTTTATCGCCCTGAACGTTGGTCTGTCGAGCAGATCCAGGAAGAGCACCAGTTTGCTCTGGAACTGGTAAGCGATGAAGTCCCGGTAGCTGCACCGCTGGTACTAAGCGGCCAAACGCTGTTAAGCCATCAGGGTTTCCATTATGCGATCTTCCCCAGCGTCGGCGGGCGGCAGTTTGAGGCCGACAATATCGATCAGATGGAGGCGGTGGGGCGCTATCTGGGGCGTATGCATCAGACCGGATGCAAGCGTACTTTTGCCTTTCGCCCGACGATTGGCCTTGAAGAATACCTGACTGAGCCGCGTAAGCTTTTTGAACACGCACAGTTGATCCCATCAGGGCAAAAAGCGGCTTTCCTGAAGGCAACGGATGCGCTTATCGCGGTCGTTACCGAACGCTGGCATGCACGTTTTACCACGTTACGTCTGCACGGTGATTGTCATGCCGGTAATATTCTGTGGCGCGATGGTCCGATGTTTGTCGATTTAGATGATGCCCGCAATGGCCCGGCTGTTCAGGATTTATGGATGCTCCTCAATGGCGATAAAGCTGAACAACGCATGCAGCTTGAAACCATTATCGAGGCTTATGAAGAGTTTAGTGAGTTCGACACCTCTGAAATCGGACTGATAGAACCTTTACGCGCTATGCGTTTAGTTTATTATCTTGCCTGGCTAATTCGACGTTGGGCTGACCCTGCGTTTCCAAAAAACTTCCCGTGGTTAACCGGGGAAGATTACTGGCATCGTCAGACCGCGACCTTTATTGAGCAGGCAAAAATTCTGCAAGAGCCCCCCTTACAATTAACGCCAATGTATTAATCGGAGAAATTTGAACATGAAAAAATTATGGCTGGCGCTGGCTGGTATGGTTTTAGCTTTTAGCGCATCTGCAGCGCAGTTCCAGGATGGCAAACAATACATCACTCTGGAAAAGCCTGTTGCGGGTGAACCGCAAGTGTTGGAGTTCTTCTCCTTCTACTGCCCGCACTGCTATCAGTTTGAAGAAGTTCTTCACGTCTCTGATAACGTGAAGAAAAAACTGCCGGAAGGCACCAAGATGACTAAGTACCACGTCGAGTTTCTGGGGCCGTTGGGCAAAGATCTGACGCAAGCTTGGGCCGTTGCTATGGCGCTGGGCGTTGAAGATCAAGTAACCGTTCCGTTGTTTGAAGGTGTTCAGAAAACCCAGACCGTTCAGTCTGTAGCTGATATCCGTAAAGTGTTTGTCGACGCGGGTATTAAAGGTGAAGACTATGATGCGGCATGGAACAGCTTCGTGGTGAAATCACTCGTGGCGCAGCAGGAAAAAGCGGCGGCTGATTTACAGCTGCAGGGCGTTCCGGCAATGTTCGTGAATGGCAAATATCAGGTAAATCCGCAGGGCATGGATACCAGCAGCATGGATATCTTTGTACAACAGTATGCGGATACCGTGAAGTATCTGGTTGGTCAGAAGTAAAAGCAAAAGCCGGTCACTTGTGCTGACCGGCTTTTTCATTTGAAGCTTTAATCGCGTCGAGCTGCGCGTCTTTCTCACTCCACAGCGTATTAAGCCATAGCTGAAACCGACGCTTGAATCCCTTATCGTTCACGTAATCACCGTGCAATTCTTCATGAATTGACTCCAGATTTACCCGCACGACAATACGCGTTAGCTTACCGCTCAGCATATCGTAGAACGGTCGGCTGCTATTTTCCGGATAGCACAACGTGACGTTCAACATTTTATCGAACTGTGACCCCAGTACGTTCAATGCCATCGCAATACCGGCCGCCTTTGGAGGGAGCAAGTTTTGATAAGGAGAGCGGGTTTGCTCACATTTCTCTTTGGTAAAACGTGAACCTTCGACAAAATTCACAATAGTTGTCGGGTGTACGCGAAACTTCTCGCAGGAACGACGCGTTGTTTCGACATCTTTACCGCGCCGTTCTGGATGACGGAGCAGGTAGCCTCGCGAATAGCGTTTCATAAACGGCATATCCAGCGCCCAGCAGGCCAGGCCAATAAAGGGCACCCAGGCCAGTTGTTGCTTGAGGAAATATTTATTCATGGGGATGTGCTTACGGAACAGAACGCAAAGCACAACGATGTCAGCCCAGCTGTAATGGTTACAAATGAGCAGATACCAGTTTTTCTTGCTAAGACCTTCCAGTCCCTCGACATCCCACTTCAGTCGCGGATTGAGGTGTAGCAGTAGCGCCAGACCTTCACACCAGCAGTACATCATGAAATTACAGAAGACAGAAACCTTGCGCCAGACAACGGGAACGGGCAAAAGGAGTTTTACAACTCCGGCAAGGATGATCGGCACAGAACAAAAAATCGTGACCAATATGGTCAATACGATACTCAGCAACAGCGTTATCGCAGCGAGTATTCTCGTCATAATTAAATTATTCAAAAGGTTAGCCATAGATAGTGCGCTAAAGAGGCGCAAGGGGCTGATTTTATCAGAAAACGAACCAAATGATGGATCTTCCCTGAATAGAAAAAAAGGGAATATCTATCCACATCAGGATATAAGCTGTATAAATGGAATAAAATGCTACGCATTTATTTAAGCGTCTGAAATATATGTATAAATAAAATGATGTGTTAATTTTATTGCTATATTTAAAGAGCTGAAAATTATTTATTCACAAAGTTATCCACAGTCTTCTTTGCGAGCAAAGCAGAAGATCTACAAAAGTTTTTCGACAAATGCGGCGAAAAACTCATGTTTTCATCCTGTCTGTGGCATCCTTTACCCATAATCTGATAAACAGGCACGGACATTATGGTTCAGATCCCAGAAAACCCACTTATCCTTGTAGATGGCTCCTCTTACCTGTATCGCGCATACCATGCGTTCCCGCCGCTGACTAACAGTGCAGGAGAACCTACTGGCGCGATGTATGGTGTCCTCAACATGCTGCGTAGCTTGATTCTGCAATATCAGCCGACCCATGCTGCGGTGGTATTCGACGCTAAGGGTAAAACCTTCCGTGATGAGTTATTCGAACACTACAAGTCACACCGCCCACCCATGCCGGACGATCTGCGTGCGCAGATTGAGCCTCTGCATGCGATGGTAAAAGCGATGGGGTTGCCACTGCTGGCCGTTTCGGGCGTGGAAGCAGACGATGTGATCGGTACGCTGGCGCGGGAAGCAGAGAAGGCGGGTCGTCCGGTGTTGATTAGTACCGGTGATAAAGATATGGCTCAGTTGGTGACACCGAATATCACCCTGATCAACACTATGACCAATACGATCCTCGGCCCGGATGAAGTGGCGAATAAATATGGTGTTCCACCAGAACTGATCATCGATTTCCTGGCGCTGATGGGGGATTCCTCAGATAACATCCCAGGCGTTCCTGGCGTAGGTGAAAAAACCGCGCAGGCTCTGCTGCAGGGGTTGGGGGGGCTGGATACCCTCTATGCTGAATCAGACAAAATCGCGGGGCTGACTTTCCGTGGTGCGAAAACTATGGCGGGCAAACTTGAGCAGAATAAAGAGGTAGCGTACCTCTCTTATCAATTAGCTACCATCAAAACGGATGTTGAACTGGAGTTGACCTGCGAGCAGTTGGAAGTACGTCAGCCGGCAGCGGATGAACTACTTGGCCTGTTTAAACAGTACGAATTCAAGCGTTGGGTTACTGACGTTGAAGCGGGTAAATGGCTACAGGCGAAAGGAACGAAGCCGGCGGCAAAACCACAGGAAACTATCGCCGTCGATGAAACGCCTGAGGGGCCGGCCACGGTTCTCTCGTATGATAACTATGTGACAATTCTGGATGAAGCGACGCTGGAAGAGTGGATTGCGAAGCTGAAAAAAGCGCCTGTCTTTGCCTTCGATACAGAAACTGACAGCCTGGACAACATCTCCGCGAATCTGGTTGGCCTGTCTTTTGCCATTGAACCGGGTGTGGCTGCATATGTTCCTGTTGCCCACGATTACCTGGACGCCCCCGATCAGATCGCTCGCGACCGCGCGCTGGCATTGCTGAAGCCGCTGCTGGAAGATGAGAACGCGCATAAAGTCGGGCAAAACCTGAAGTACGATCGCGGTATCCTGGCGAACTATGGCATTGAACTGCGTGGCATCACCTATGACACCATGCTCGAATCCTACATTCTTAACAGCGTCGCTGGCCGACACGATATGGACAGCCTGTCGGACCGCTGGCTGAAACATAAAACCATCACCTTTGAAGAGATCGCCGGAAAGGGCAAAAACCAGCTGACCTTTAACCAGATAGCGCTGGAAGAAGCCGGACGTTATGCTGCGGAAGATGCCGACGTTACGCTACAGCTCCATCTCAAAATGTGGCCAGAATTGCAGCAGCATAAAGGACCGCTGAACGTCTTTGAAAATATCGATATGCCGCTGGTTCCTGTTTTGTCTCGCGTTGAGCGCAATGGTGTGAAAATCGATCCGGCTGTTCTGCACAAACATTCAGAAGAGCTGACGCTGCGTTTGAACGAGCTGGAGCAAAAAGCGCACGAGATCGCCGGAGAAGCGTTTAACCTCTCTTCCACCAAGCAACTGCAAACTATCCTGTTTGAAAAGCAGGGTATTAAGCCGCTGAAGAAAACCCCTGGCGGCGCGCCATCAACGTCGGAAGAGGTACTGGAAGAGCTCGCGCTTGATTACCCATTGCCGAAAGTGATCCTGGAATATCGCGGCTTAGCAAAACTGAAGTCGACCTATACGGATAAGCTTCCGTTGATGATTAACAAGAAAACCGGGCGCGTTCACACCTCCTATCACCAGGCGGTGACCGCTACCGGGCGCTTATCATCTACGGATCCAAACCTGCAGAACATCCCGGTACGTAATGACGAAGGTCGTCGTATTCGTCAGGCGTTTATTGCGCCAGAAGACTACGTGATTGTCTCCGCAGACTACTCACAGATTGAGCTGCGTATCATGGCGCATCTCTCGCGTGATAAAGGTCTGCTTACCGCATTTGCCGAAGGGAAAGATATTCACCGCGCAACGGCTGCGGAAGTCTTTGGCTTACCGCTGGATTCCGTGACTGGTGAACAACGCCGCAGCGCGAAAGCCATCAACTTCGGTTTGATCTACGGGATGAGTGCCTTTGGTTTGGCGCGCCAGTTGAATATTCCGCGTAAAGAAGCACAGAAGTACATGGACCTCTACTTCGAACGCTACCCTGGCGTGCTGGAATATATGGAACGCACCCGTGCACAGGCAAAAGAGCAAGGTTATGTCGAAACGCTGGAAGGGCGTCGTCTCTATTTACCGGATATTAAATCCAGTAATGGCGCTCGTCGCGCTGGTGCAGAGCGCGCGGCAATTAACGCCCCGATGCAGGGTACTGCCGCAGACATTATCAAACGAGCCATGATTGCGGTGGACGGGTGGCTGCAAACCGAGCAACCACGTGTGCGCATGATCATGCAGGTACACGATGAACTGGTGTTTGAAGTGCATAAAGATGACCTCGAAAGCGTCTCTAAAAAGATCCATCAACTGATGGAAAACGAGACCCAGATTGATGTGCCGTTGCTGGTGGAAGTCGGTAGTGGCGAAAACTGGGATCAGGCGCACTAAGGGTTTACTGAATAACGCCCCTTTTTCGTAACTAAGCAACATAAGATAGAACTTTTTGTGATGTCCATTAGAATTCCCTATGTAAGGAATGAAAAAAAATTACAAAAAGTGCTTTCTGAGCTGCTCAAAAAAGAGTAAAGTTATTCACGTAGGGTACAGAGGTAAGATGTTCTATCTTTCAGACCTTTTACTTCACGTAATCGGATTTGGCTGAATATTTTAGCCGCCCCAGTCAGTAATGACTGGGGCGTTTTTTATTGTGCGAAAGAAAAGTTTCGCACAGGCTGTAGGCCGGATAAGACGCGCAGCGGCGCTATCCGGCATATCGGTGGGTTATTCCCCGTCGTGCATCTCTTCAATCGGCGCCAGTTCACTAAACCAGCTATCCAGCTTCTGCCGAAGTTTGTCCACGCCCAGTTTTTTCAGTGATGAAAATGCTTCTACCTGTACATCACCGTTAAATGCCAGTACGGCTTCACGTACCATATTCAACTGGGCTTTGCGCGCACCGCTGGCCAGCTTGTCTGCTTTAGTCAGCAGTACCAGAACCTGAACGTTGCTCTCAACCGCCCACAGGATCATCTGCTGGTCGAGGTCTTTTAGCGGGTGACGAATATCCATCAATACCACCAGACCTTGCAGGCTCTGACGTTTTTCCAGATATTCAGCCAGCGCGCGCTGCCATTTGCGCTTCATCTCTTCCGGAACTTCGGCATAACCGTATCCTGGCAAATCGACCAGGCGTTTGCCGTCAACGACTTCAAACAAGTTGATGAGCTGAGTACGACCCGGCGTTTTAGATGTACGCGCCAGACTCTTTTGATTCGTCAGGGTATTTAGCGCACTGGATTTGCCTGCGTTGGAACGGCCAGCAAAAGCCACTTCGATACCGGTATCGGAAGGTAAGTGGCGAATATCAGGCGCACTCATCACAAAGTGCGTCTGTTGATAATTCAAGTTAGTCAAAGCAGTCCTCTCCATCAATCAGGGCTTTGCAGCGATTATACCTGAACCCCAGCAAAAGGCTGGTTTTTCGACGCGTAGGCTATGTAAGTAAAAACCTCGCACTTTGTGAGACATTGCCGATAGTTTCTATACGAGATGACAGAGTAAAAAATGACGTAACTAAAATAAATCATATAGTTAAGGTAAGGCACTATTCTTAAAGTCCGAAATTGTTACCCAGGTTACTTGTACGTTTAAACCAAAGCGGTAAAGTAGCGCCCATAGCGAGGAAGCTGACAGGATAGTCGACTCAGGATGAGGGTCAGGAGCGCCAGGAGGCGAAGACACAGGATTGTCAGGGAGACAAACGTCTGGAGACGTTAGTAAAAGGAAATGGAAACAACACGGAATGTTTCAGGCTAAGGGAAAAACAGGGTGTGTTGATAGCCAACAAGGATTGTAGAGCCCGTAAGGGTTGAGAGTCAGGAAAAAAGGCGACAGATTACTCTGTCGCCTTTTTTCTTTATTTCTGCTAGATTCCGGCGCAATTATATACTGAATAAAACAGCCAAAGACGAATCATGATGAAACCAACTTCTACACCACGCGGTAAAGGTCCTGCAAAAGCGCGTCGTAAAACACGCGAAGAAATTAATCAGGAAGCTCGCGACCGTAAGCGCCAGAAAAAACACCGTGGTCATGCGGCGGGTAGCCGTGCGTCCGGTAGCGAAGGCGCATCTGGTGGCGGAAACCAAAATAAGCAAAAAGATCCTCGTATTGGCAGCAAAAACCCCATTCCATTGGGCGTGACCGAAAAAGTCACCAAACAGCACAAACCGAAGAGTGAGAAACCTATGCTTTCACCACAGGCTGAGTTGGATTTACTGGAAACGGATGAGCGCCTGGATGCGCTGCTGGAGCGTCTTGAAGCAGGAGAAACCCTGAGTGCGGAAGATCAGACCTGGGTTGATGCCAAGCTGGACCGCATCGATGAGCTGATGCAAAAGCTGGGTCTTTCTTACGATGACGAGGAAGAAGAGGAAGAGGAAGAAAAGCAGGAAGACATGATGCGTCTGCTGAAAGGCGGCAACTAACGGTTTTACACCGTGGGTCTTCCCGTCCTGCTTATAACCCTTCCGGTTATATGTTATCTGGTGTGGTTATTCGTTAAACTACAGCGGTTGTCGCGGCGACAGAAGTGGCTGCGCAACCGGCTTATCACCCGCACTGGGGTTAAGCCGGTACGCCGTACCCGCCAGAGACGCCATCGGAAGGAGTGAGCATGTCAGAGCAGTTAATAGACTGGGACCTGGCCCTGATCCAGAAATATAATTATTCCGGGCCACGATATACCTCGTACCCGACCGCGCTGGAGTTTTCTGAAGACTACGGCACAGAAGCATTTCTAAAGGCCGTGGCGCGTTATCCTGAGCGTCCGCTCTCGCTGTACGTTCACATCCCGTTCTGCCACAAACTGTGCTACTTCTGTGGCTGCAACAAGATTGTGACTCGCCAGCAGCATAAAGCAGATCAATATCTCGATGCCCTGGAACAAGAAATTATCCATCGCGCACCGCTGTTCGCCGGACGCCATGTCAGCCAGCTGCACTGGGGCGGCGGCACGCCAACGTATCTGAATAAAGCGCAAATCAGCCGTTTGATGTCACTGCTGCGTGGCAATTTCAACTTTAACGACGACGCCGAAATCTCGATCGAAGTGGATCCGCGTGAAATCGAGCTGGATGTCCTTGATCATTTACGCGCTGAAGGTTTTAACCGTTTGAGCATGGGAGTGCAGGACTTCAACAAAGAAGTCCAGCGCCTGGTGAACCGTGAGCAGGATGAGGAGTTTATCTTTGCGCTGCTGAATCATGCGCGGGAGATTGGCTTTACCTCAACGAATATCGATCTGATTTATGGCCTGCCAAAACAGACGCCAGAGAGCTTCGCCTTTACCCTGAAACGCGTGGCTGAGCTGAATCCAGACCGTCTGAGCGTCTTTAACTACGCGCACCTGCCGACGCTGTTTGCTGCCCAGCGCAAGATTAAAGATGCCGACCTGCCCAGCGCGCAGCAGAAGCTGGATATCCTGCAGGAGACCATCTCTTCACTGACCGAAACTGGCTATCAGTTCATTGGCATGGATCACTTTGCCCGCCCGGATGACGAACTGGCCATTGCTCAACGCGAGGGCGTTTTGCATCGCAATTTCCAGGGCTATACCACCCAGGGGGATACCGATCTGCTGGGGATGGGCGTATCGGCCATCAGTATGATTGGCGACAACTACGCGCAGAATCAGAAAGAGCTGAAGCACTATTACCAGCAGGTAGACGAGCAGGGGAATGCGCTGTGGCGCGGAATTGCCCTGACCCGCGACGACTGCATTCGTCGGGATGTTATTAAGCTCCTGATCTGCAATTTCCGCCTCGACTATGCCGCCGTGGAACAACAATGGGATCTGAACTTCGCTGACTATTTTGCCGAAGACCTGAAGCTGCTGGCACCGCTGGCGAAAGATGGGCTGGTGGATGTGGATGAGAAGGGGATTCAGGTTACGCCGAAGGGGCGTCTGCTGATTCGTAATATTTGCATGTGCTTCGATGCATATCTGCGCCAAAAAGCGCGTTTGCAGCAGTTCTCGCGCGTTATTTAGCCGGGTTGCCCGGTGGCGCTTCGCTTACCGGGCCTACGAAATCTCAATACGTAGGTCGGGTAAGCGAAGCGCCACCCGACAAACCCGCTAGCTGAACAGCCCAACCAGCGCCGCACACAGCACGGCGGCAACCGCAGTTTGTGGCGTATGGCTTTCAACCGCACCGCTCGATAGCAGATTTATCATTGATTCCAGCATGATGACTTCCCCCCGTTTGCCGGGCACGATCATACTTAACTCATCGGAACAGTAAAGCGCAAAATAGCAGCAATTTGCGCTCAATTATCAATCTTTACACAGTGACCGATCGTCACTCCATTCCGAGTTCTTTTAACTTTCGCGTCAAGGTATTACGGCCCCAACCGAGCAGCCGTGCCGCTTCCTGTTTATGCCCCTGGGTATGGCGTAGCGCGGTGGTCAACAGCGTGCGCTCCATCTCCGGTTGAGCCTCTGAAAGCAGGTTTTGATGACCGGAACGTAATGCCCGATCCGCCCACTGTGCCAACAGGGTTGCCCAGCTGTCTGGCTGCATATGGGACGGTGCGTCAGGCACGGTGGTTTCAAACAGTTCGGTCGGTAAGTCCTGAATGAGTACTTCCTGTCCGGCGGCCATTACGGTTAACCAGCGACAGGTATTCTCAAGCTGACGCACGTTTCCCGGCCATGACAGACGGGTGAGCGCCGCCTCGGTTTCAGTGTGTAATTGCTTGGCTTCTACTCCCAGTTCGCGGGCGGCCTCCTGCAGGAAATGACGCGCCAGGCGTGGGATATCTTCCCGACGTTCGCGCAGTGGCGGCAGATGTACCCGGATGACGTTCAGGCGATGGAATAAGTCCTCACGGAATTTGCCTTCCTGCACCCGCAGTTCCAGGTTCTGGTGCGTGGCGGCGATAATACGTACGTCCACCTTCACAGGCGCATAACCGCCAACGCGGTAAAACTGTCCATCGGCTAATACGCGCAATAAACGCGTCTGCACGTCCAGCGGCATATCGCCAATTTCATCGAGGAACAGCGTGCCGCCGTCTGCCTGTTCAAAGCGCCCCTGACGAATCGTATTCGCCCCGGTAAACGCCCCTTTTTCATGGCCAAACAGCTCTGACTCGATCAAATCTTTCGGAATAGCAGCCATGTTCAGCGCGATAAACGGTGCTTTGACGCGCGGGCTATGACGGTGCAACGCATGGGCGACCAGCTCTTTACCGGTCCCGGACTCTCCGTTAATCAATACGCTGATTGAAGAACGGGACAGGCGACCAATAATGCGAAAGACGTCTTGCATTGCCGGTGCTTCGCCGATGATGTCGGTTGTTGGGCCGTTGATCTGAACATTACGCGGCTGCTGCTGTTCCTGATAATGGCTGATGGCGCGTTCGACCAGCGCCACGGCTTCATCAATATCAAAAGGTTTGGGCAGATAATCAAACGCCCCTTGCTGGTAGGCGCTGACGGCAGCATCCAGATCGGAGTGTGCAGTCATTATGATGACCGGAAGCATCGGATGCCGCTGTTTGATCTGTTTTAACAGCGTCAGGCCGTCCATGCCCGGCATGCGGATATCCGACAGCAGTACGTCCGGCGTTTTGCTGGCCAGCGCGTCCAGTACCTCTTTACCACTCTCAAATGTAGTGCAGCTTAGTCCTGCCCCTGCGAGCGCACGTTCAAGCACCCAACGGATGGAACTATCGTCATCAACTACCCAGACTATTCCTCGTTGCATAAACGTCACCTTTATTTCCTGATAGGCAGGTAAACCGAGAACTCGGTATGACCCGGCCAACTGGTAAATTCAATTTTGCCGGAATGTTGATCAATCAAATTACGGGCGATGGATAATCCAAGGCCGGTACCGCCTTCGCGACCGCTGACCATTGGGTAGAACAGCGTGTCCTGCAAATGCGAGGGAATTCCCGGACCGTTATCCTCAACATCAATCCGCGCCGCCAGACGATAACGCATACCGTGCAGCGTGAGCTGAAACGCGGTGCGGGTACGCAGAATAATCTCGCCGCCTTCCGGTCCCAGCGCCTGCAAAGCATTGCGCACGATGTTCAGCAAAACCTGCTCGATCTGGTCCGGGTCGTGCAGTAATTCAGGCAGACTCGGGTCGTAATCACGAATCAGCGTGATGTTTTCCGGCAGCTCCATCGAGACCAGCGCCACCACGCGCTCCGCCACTTTGTGAATACTTTCTGTGACGTGCATTCCCGGCTGTTGCGGTCCCAGTAAACGGTCGACCAGATTACGCAGGCGGTCGGCCTGCTCAATAATGACTTTGGTATATTCGGTCAGCGCCGGGTCCGGAAGCGCTTTACTGAGCAGTTGCGCCGCGCCGCGTAATCCACCCAGCGGGTTTTTAATTTCGTGCGCCAGGCCGCGCACCAGATCGCGGGCAGCAATCTGCTGGGCGTGCTGGAGCTGTTCCTGGCTCAGACGGCGCTGGTTATCCATTGGCGCCATCTCCAGCAGGATAAGGCCATCAGGCAGCCTCTGAGCGGTCACAGAGAGGATGTGTGAGTGGCTATCTATCACCAGCGTCACTTCGTTATCCGTAAAGCCCTGGCCTGCTTCCAGGCTCTCTCGCATCAGCCCGATGTTTAAGGAGAAATAACTCAACAGATCGGGAAGTGGGGTACCAAACAGTTTGCGGGAGCTTTGGGCGAGCAACTGTTGTGCCGCCGGGTTGGCGTAATGTACCGCCAGCTCATCGTCGACGAGTAAGATGCTGTTGATTAAAGAATTGAGGATCTGCCCAGCATCGGGCAGCGTGCCGGTTGCCATTCAGCAGTCTCCTGAAAAGTGTTGCACCAATTTAGTGCATTATAGCTTTTTACATCAAAAAAGCGCGAGGAAGCAGGTTGTTAGTGGAGAAAAAAGCCCATCCTGGGATGGGCTAAAAGTTCCACGGCAACTTAAAGACTCTATATTTTTCTTGCTACAGCCGCGTGGGTCGCAACAAGAAATCTACGGAGTATTGGTACTAATTAAACGCTGTAGTACAGCTCAAACTCTACCGGGTGCGGAGTCATACGCACGCGGTCATCTTCTTCGCGACGCAGCGTAATGTACGCATCGATCGCTTCATTGGTGAACACGCCGCCTGCAGTCAGGAACTCGCGGTCCAGATCCAGTTCTTTCAGTGCTTCTTCCAGAGAACCAGCAACCTGTGGGATCTCTTTCGCTTCTTCCGGCGGCAGGTCGTACAGGTTTTTATCCATGGCTTCGCCCGGGTGGATCTTGTTCTTAATACCGTCAAGACCCGCCATCAGCAGTGCTGCGAAGCACAGGTACGGGTTAGCAGCCGGGTCCGGGAAACGCACTTCGATACGACGCGCTTTCGGAGAAGCCACTACCGGAATACGGATAGAAGCAGAACGGTTACGGGCAGAGTAAGCCAGCATTACCGGCGCTTCGTAGCCTGGGACCAGACGCTTGTAAGAGTTGGTGGTTGGGTTAGCCAGGGCGTTGATCGCTTTAGCGTGTTTGATAACGCCGCCGATGTAGAACAGCGCCTGCTCAGACAGACCCGCATATTTGTCGCCAGAGAACAGGTTTACGCCGTTCTTGGACAGAGACATGTGGCAGTGCATACCGGAACCGTTATCGCCAAACATAGGTTTTGGCATAAAGGTCGCGGTTTTACCGAAACGGTGAGCGACGTTGTGAACCACATATTTGTAGATCTGAATTTCGTCCGCTTTTTTGGTCATGGTGTTAAAGCGGGTCGCGATTTCGTTCTGACCTGCGGTCGCCACTTCGTGGTGATGCGCTTCAACAACCAGGCCCATTTCTTCCATGATCAGACACATGGTAGAACGGATGTCCTGAGAAGAATCTACCGGAGGAACTGGGAAGTAACCGCCTTTCACGCCAGGACGGTGACCTTTGTTACCACCTTCGTATTTGGTGGAGGAGTTCCATGCGCCTTCGATGTCATCGATAGCCACGTGGGAACCGGAAATGGACGCGCCGAAACGGATGTCGTCAAACAGGAAGAACTCTGGCTCAGGCCCGAACAGAACGGTGTCTGCGATGCCGGTAGAACGCAGATACTCTTCAGCGCGTTTAGCGATGGAGCGCGGGTCGCGGTCGTAGCCCTGCAGCGTACCTGGTTCCAGGATATCGCAACGGATGATCAGGGTGGACTCTTCATAGAACGGGTCGATGAGTGCAGTAGACGCATCTGGCATCAGAACCATGTCTGATTCGTTAATGCCTTTCCAGCCACCGATTGAGGAGCCGTCAAACATTTTGCCTTCTTCAAAGAATTCGGCATTTACCTGATGAGCAGGAATAGTGACGTGCTGTTCTTTACCTTTGGTATCAGTGAAGCGTAAATCAACAAACTTCACTTCGTGTTCGTTCAGCATCGTCAAAACGTGTTCAGCGGACATACTTACTCTCCCGGATTGGTCATGGTCGTCGTGGTAACGAAGTCTTCAATTCTGCAAAAAATTGGCCGTGTCGCCGTAAAAAATATAAAGCGAAATCTGTGCCAACTTTTAAATTGCCCCTAAAAGGCGTTATCATGCGCACTATCGTGCAAAGGGGCTGCACCATGAAGGTTGTATTGCACCATTATAGTGCTTTAATGTGAACATTAAGCACCATATTGGTGCAAAGCATGTCAGATTACCCCTTTTAACGCTCCGTGAATGTGATCACAAAGAAACTCTGCAATACTTGTTTGCGGAGGATGTTTGTGATCCTGTTTTGTACTGCGATTAATCCGTGTACAATAACGCGCTATTTCTAAAATGCCTGAGGCAAAGTTGTGATCGAAAATTTGCGTAACATCGCCATCATCGCGCACGTAGACCATGGTAAAACGACCCTGGTAGACAAGCTGCTCCAACAATCCGGTACGTTCGATGCACGTGCTGAAACCCAAGAGCGCGTGATGGACTCCAACGATTTGGAGAAAGAGCGTGGGATTACCATCCTCGCTAAAAACACCGCTATCAAATGGAATGACTACCGTATCAACATCGTTGATACCCCAGGGCACGCCGACTTCGGTGGTGAAGTTGAACGTGTAATGTCCATGGTCGACTCCGTGCTGCTGGTGGTGGATGCAATGGATGGTCCGATGCCGCAGACGCGCTTCGTGACCAAAAAAGCCTTTGCCCATGGCCTGAAGCCAATTGTTGTTATCAACAAAGTTGACCGCCCTGGCGCGCGTCCTGACTGGGTTGTTGATCAGGTATTTGACCTGTTCGTTAACCTCGACGCTACCGACGAGCAGCTGGACTTCCCGATCGTTTACGCTTCCGCGCTGAACGGTATCGCAGGTCTGGATCACGAAGATATGGCTGAAGACATGACTCCGCTGTATCAGACCATCGTTGATCGTGTTCCGGCTCCAAGCGTAGACCTTGATGGCCCGCTGCAGATGCAAATCTCTCAGCTGGACTACAACAACTACGTTGGCGTAATCGGCATCGGCCGTATCAAACGCGGTAAAGTTAAACCGAACCAGCAGATCACTATCATTGATAGCGAAGGCAAAACCCGTAACGGTAAAGTCGGTAAAGTTCTGACCCATCTGGGTCTGGAACGTATCGAGAGTGATATTGCCGAAGCGGGCGATATCATCGCGATCACCGGTCTGGGCGAACTGAACATCTCCGACACCATCTGCGATCCGCAGAACGTCGAAGCGCTGCCGGCTCTGTCCGTTGATGAACCGACCGTAACCATGTTCTTCTGCGTAAACACCTCCCCGTTCTGTGGTAAAGAAGGTAAATATGTTACCTCTCGTCAGATCCTTGACCGCCTGAACAAAGAGCTGGTGCACAACGTTGCGCTGCGCGTCGAAGAAACCGAAGATGCGGATGCGTTCCGTGTATCTGGTCGTGGTGAGCTGCACCTGTCTGTTCTGATCGAGAACATGCGTCGTGAAGGTTTCGAAATGGCGGTTTCCCGTCCGAAAGTAATCTTCCGCGAAATCGACGGCCGTAAACAAGAGCCGTTCGAAAACGTAACGCTGGACGTAGAAGAGCAGCATCAGGGTTCTGTCATGCAGGCTCTGGGTGAGCGTAAAGGCGACCTGAAAAACATGAATCCAGATGGCAAAGGCCGCGTACGTCTTGACTACGTGATCCCAAGCCGTGGTCTGATCGGCTTCCGTTCAGAATTCATGACCATGACTTCCGGTACCGGTCTGCTGTACTCCACCTTCAGCCACTACGACGATGTTCGTGCGGGTGATGTGGGTCAGCGTCAGAACGGCGTACTGATCTCCAATGGCCAGGGTAAAGCAGTTGCGTTCGCACTGTTCAGCCTGCAGGACCGCGGTAAGCTGTTCCTGGGTCACGGTGCTGAAGTTTACGAAGGCCAGATCATCGGTATTCACAGCCGCTCTAACGACCTGACTGTAAACTGCCTGACCGGTAAGAAACTGACCAACATGCGTGCGTCCGGTACTGACGAAGCAACGGTTCTGGTTCCGCCGGTTAAGATGACTCTGGAGCAGGCTCTGGAATTCATCGATGACGACGAACTGGTAGAAGTTACCCCAACCTCTATCCGTATCCGTAAGCGTCACCTGACTGAAAACGATCGTCGCCGTGCAATGCGTGGCGCGAAAGAAGAGTAATTAACGCTCTTTCTCAGGTAAGCATAAAAAAGCCGCTGATTTCAGCGGCTTTTTTTATCATCAGGAGAATTAGAAGAAATACTTTGCCCCAACACGAATCTGGTTTTGTTCGCGATGATAGGGTTCAACATTGCGATCTAACCAGCGTAATTCAAGGTAGGGTAACCAGTGTTCGGTAATGACTCCAACTTATTGATAGTGTTTTATGTTCAGATAATGCCCGATGACTTTGTCATGCAGCTCCACCGATTTTGAGAACGACAGCGACTTCCGTCCCAGCCGTGCCAGGTGCTGCCTCAGATTCAGGTTATGCCGCTCAATTCGCTGCGTATATCGCTTGCTGATTACGTGCAGCTTTCCCTTCAGGCGGGATTCATACAGCGGCCAGCCATCCGTCATCCATATCACCACGTCAAAGGGTGACAGCAGGCTCATAAGACGCCCCAGCGTCGCCATAGTGCGTTCACCGAATACGTGCGCAACAACCGTCTTCCGGAGCCTGTCATACGCGTAAAACAGCCAGCGCTGGCGCGATTTAGCCCCGACATAGCCCCACTGTTCGTCCATTTCCGCGCAGACGATGACGTCACTGCCCGGCTGTATGCGCGAGGTTACCGACTGCGGCCTGAGTTTTTTAAGTGACGTAAAATCGTGTTGAGGCCAACGCCCATAATGCGGGCAGTTGCCCGGCATCCAACGCCATTCATGGCCATATCAATGATTTTCTGGTGCGTACCGGGTTGAGAAGCGGTGTAAGTGAACTGCAGTTGCCATGTTTTACGGCAGTGAGAGCAGAGATAGCGCTGATGTCCGGCGGTGCTTTTGCCGTTACGCACCACCCCGTCAGTAGCTGAACAGGAGGGACAGCTGATAGAAACAGAAGCCACTGGAGCACCTCAAAAACACCATCATACACTAAATCAGTAAGTTGGCAGCATCACCAGCCCATCGTGAGTGCTGCAATAATTGCAAGTCCGCAAGGCCAGAGGAAAATAAGCTGACGTAAACCAAGCAGTGTGGCATCGCGCTGGACTATGTTGGGGATATAACCGATTTGCGTCAGCATGATGCCCGGCAGGAAGCCTGCGAGCGCAGCAGAAATTTTGCGAGAAAAGGTATAACCCGTATACACCGAACCTTCCGCACGGATCCCCGTTTTCCATTCGCCATAATCGACCGTATCCGGAACCAGTGCCCAGTTTAGACTGTTAACAAAAGCGGTTCCGAAGAAGGCCATGCAAGAGAACGTGACGAATAAAAATGACGTACTGCCCCAGAAAAAGTTCAGCACATCACCGATAGCCCATAGCGCCAGGCCACCGAGGTAAACCTGCTTTTTACCGAAGCGTTTTACAGCTGTGGGAACCAGCAGTACCCCAACCAGAATGCATCCCATGCTGAAGAAACCCATCCACGACAGCAGATGAATATCGTTGAGCACGTACTGGGTGTAATACACCTGGATCGCCAGCTTGATGTTGAATGCCGCCAACGTGCACAGATTGGCGACACACAGCACCAGCAGTGGAGGGTTACGGAAAATGGCGCAGAACGACTTGAGAATGCTGGGCTTATGGTGATCCGGCACGATTTCGATATAGCGTTCCTTCACACCGCTAAAGCACCACCACATACTGAACAGTCCGCAGACGGAGAAGATCAGTGCGGCAATCAGATAACCCAGCGAAGGTGAACTAACAAATAGCGCCTGAATAGGCATAAAGCCAACAGTACACAGTAACAGGCCTACGGTAGCGCCGCCCTGACGCCAGGCGGCGAGCTGAGCTCGTTCATGCGGGTTTTTCGTGATCGCGGGCACCATCGCGCCGTAGGAGCAGTTCATCAGGCTATAGAACAGCCCGAACAGCATAAACAACACTGTCGCCAGTCCGGTTTTCACCGTTAGCGTAAAATCTGTCGCTAAAAACTGCGCGCTGGCAACGACAGCGACAGGAAATGATGCATACAAAATAAAGGGCCTGAATTTCCCTTTTGCGCCAATATTACGCCTTGAGTCCAGCAACACACCGGTCAACATATCAGTGAAAGCGGTGAAGAACTTCGCCACCAAAAAGATAATCCCACCGTAATACGCCGGCATCCCTAGTTCATCGGTATAAAATTTAAGCAGATACAGCGTACCGATACACAGCATCAAATTTGAGCCGAAGTCACCCACTCCGTAGGCGAATTTTTCACGCAGGCTCAGTTTTAGCGTTAGCGGATCATGAAAAGACATAATCGCTCCTCAATAGCGCCCCGTAGAGCGCTATTCATTATTATTATCAAACGGGTTGTTTACGCGCTTCTATCTCTTCAACGATGCGGACATACATCTTCTCGTTAAGGTTGTAGAAACAGCCCATAGCTACAATGGTGATCACCGCCAAGGCGCAAGGATAAATAAAGATCAACTGACGCAATCCTTCGACCGTACTTGCAGATTGCACCACATTGGGGACGTAGCCGATTTGTGTCAGCATCCAGCCCGGGAAGAATCCTGCCAGCGCTTGTGACACTTTACGGAAGAAGGTGAAACCGGTGTATACCGTACCTTCAGAGCGTACGCCGGTACGCCATTCGCCATATTCCACGGTATCGGAGACCAGCGCCCAGTTCAGGCTGTTGACGAATGCCGAGCCGAAGAACGCCAGACAAGAGAACGCGACAAAACTGACGGAGCCGCCGCCAAAGAAGTAATTAAGCAGATCGCCCGCCACCCAAATCAGCAAACCGCCGATGTAGACTTTTTTCTTGCCGAAACGTCTGACCATGCCAGGCATTAGGAAGACGCCGATGAAGATACAACCCATGCTAAAAAAGCCCATCCAGGAAAGGAGGATCGGGTCATTAAGAACGTACTGGGTGTAGTAGACCTGTATTGCCAGCTTGACGTTAAACGCGCCAAGCGTGCAAAGGTTGGCAATGCACAGAATAAACAGCGGGCGGTTACCGGCGATGGCGCGAAAGGATTGCAGCAATCCCGGTTTTTGCGCGGCATCAACGGGTTTCACTTCCACGTAGCGTTCTTTTACCCCGGCATAGCAGAGCCACATAAACAGCAGGCCAAACAGAGAAAACAACGTGGCGGCGAAGATATAACCCAGCTGCGAGTTGCCTTCGATCAGGTTCATTACGGGAACAAAGCCGACGGTACACAGCAACAGACCAAGGGTTGCGCCACCTTGCCGCCAGGCGGCAAGCGACGCGCGTTCGTCAGGATTTTTCGTAATCGCGGGAACCATCGCACCATAAGAGCAGTTCATCATGCTGAAAAACAATCCGTACAGCATAAACAGCACCGTTGCCATGACCGTTTTACCGGTTACTTCAAACGGAGTACCGACAAAGTTTGCAATCGCCAGCAAGGTAACCGGAAATGCGGCATAAAGAACGAACGGACGGAATTTTCCCTTCGGGCCGATTTTGCGGCGGGAATCAAGCATAATCCCAGTGCCCATATCGGTAAACGCGGTAAAAAACTTGGCGATGAGGAAAATGATACCGCCATAAGTTCCTGGTAAACCAAGGACATCGGTATAAAACTTGAGTAAATAGAGCGTACCAATATCCAGCAGGATATTGGAGCCTAAATCACCCATCCCATAGGCGAGTTTTTCTTTGAACGGCAAGCGTAGGGTTGCCGGATTAGAGGAAGTCTGACTCATTATTATTCTCCATATGCCCGCGAGTTTCCCCGCGGGCGAGCCGCATTAGATGTTGCGTAAAGTGGCAAACAGTGACGCCCATTCACTCTTCGCGCGATAAAACACCGGAGGCTTGCCAATAGGCGCATCCACGGTAATTTCACCGCCCTGGTAAGTTTCCCCGGTCCAGATGTTGACCCAGCTATCCTCCGGCAGATACAGAGTCCAGTTTTGCTGGCCTTGTTCGTGAACCGGCGCAACCAGCACATCCTGTCCCAGTAGGTACTGATATTTCAGGGTGTAGGTCCGCGCATCGTCTTCGTAATGTAGGAATAGCGGACGCATCACCGGCAGACCGGTAGCGCTGTTTTGTGCGACTGCCTGTTTCAGGTACGGTTTAAGGGTGGTAAAGACGGTGGTCATACGAGCAAAGTGGGCGATGGTTTCAGCATCACCATCAAACTGCCAGTTATCGCCAGGGCGGTTACCTTCGTGGGTGCGCATCATCGGCGTGAAGGCGCTAAAGTCACACCAGCGCAGCAGCAGCTCTTTGCTGCGTTTCATTTCAAATAGGGTGGTGTAGCCGCCGATATCGCTGTGGTGCAGACCATGACCGCTCATCGCCAGTGACAGCGCTGCAGGAACGACGGAAGCCAGACCGTCGTCAAGGCTCCAGTCAACGTTCTGATCGCCTGCCCACATCATGGTGGAGTATTTCTGGCTGCCGGTGTAACCCGCACGCATAAAGAACAGGATCTCGCCGAGCTTGCCAGTCTCCTGTAACGCTTCGTAGTTACATTTCGCCCACAGCGCAGGCCAGGCGTTATGCATAATTTCAGCGCTAATGCCATTGTGCAGGTAAGTGTCGGTTGGCAGGTATTCGCCAAAGTCGGCCATCCAACCGCCGCATCCCAGCTCAATCATGTTCTTTTTGATGACTTCTTTGAACCAGGCGTAGGCTTCAGGGTTGGTCAGGTCCACCACGCCGCCATAAAACTCGCCAAACTCAACCAGATAGTCAGCGCCAGAGGAATGTTTCGCCAGATAACCGTGCGCAGCCGCTTCAGCGCAGAGATCTTTATCGCTGGCGACGTACGGGTTGATGTAGGAGAGGAATTGCACGCCTTCTTCTTTCCACTGCTTAATACGGCTATCCAACTGAGGATAGTTGTCGCTGTTCCACTTCCAGTTCCACATCACGCGTTTGCCAAAGGAGGTCATGCGGATCCCGGACCAGTCCTGCGCCCAGATGCCGTTTACTTTCACGCCTGCGTTACGCATGGTGTCCAGTTTGTTCTGGCAAACCTCAGTACCGCCTTGAATACCGAGCGTGACGCCATCGTAGATCCAGTCCGGCAGCTCCGGCTGGCGTCCTAACAGCGCGGTTAGTTTTTCCAGTAAAGAGATGTAGGTGTCAGCGCATTCAAATCGTAGAGTGGTTTTGTCCTCCCACAATGCCAGTTCGTGATACTCCGGTGCGCTGAAGTCGAAATTCATATAGCAGCTGTTATCAACGTGGCAGTAGTACTTCTGCGTGCTGACGAAGGTCGGCTGCGGGAAAAAGGTCCAGTAGTAGTCACCACCGGCATTTTCTTTGCAGTCTGCCTGCCAGGTGACATAGCTATTTTTGTTACGGCCCACGCCCTGTTCGCTGGTCCACAGTGGGAACGGTTTACCGCGTAAGTCGAAATAAGAGAACTGTTCACCGCAGCCGTAAATATGATCGTCCGGGTTGGCAGCCAGACGCAGCCAGATGCGGTTATGGCTGAGGTCATCGTTGTGCAGATCCAGCTTCAGGCGACCCTGTTCATCGGTGGAGATGTGCAGCGTGGCGTTGATGGTGTTACCGCGACTGAAATGCACCTGCCAGCCGTCAGGCGACTCGCTGACCGTGGCGTCGGTCAGGGCAATCTTCTCATTGAGCTTGTCTTTAATGCTGAAGTTGCCGCGGAACATATCAATATCGGCAACGCCAGCGCCGATCCACAGGCAGGGGGTTTCTGTGCTGTGACGTAAAATCAGGCGCTGGTGGTATGTCAGCGTAAAGCCATTCTGTAACGTCGTTAGTTCTAAAGCGGTTGACCGTTGTTGTAGCGAATTCATTATCGTCTCCGTAAAAATAGGGTAATTCGGTAATTTGTCGGAAAACTGTTATTCACTGCCGATTAAAAAATGCATCTGATGCGCTTCTCCGGGCGCGAGATGAATCAGGCTAATTCCGGAGTTAAAGGCGTCTGGCGGGCAGGTCATCGGTTCAACTGCCAGGCCGCGCCTTGCTAATTTCTCGCCGGTATATATCTGCAGCCAGGGCTGGTGGCTGCGTAAAAAGGTGGACATGTTTTGCGATTGACTGGTTATCCTGACTTCCCACTCTGCATCAGGTGGCAACGTCCTGAACGTATGATCGATAGTGGTCTGCGCAATGAGTCGCGGCGTGGTGAAATCCCGTTCACCACATGTTTCTTCACTCGCCGGAAGCGTTAATTCACAGCCATCGATGGGGTGTAGATTGCAGGTCAAGTAAGGATGTGCTCCCGCGCCATACGGTGCGATTTCATCTCCCACATTCTGTGTACGAATAAACACGTGCAATCCACAGTCTGCCCCGAGTCGGTAAATCACCTCTGAAACCAGCGCAAAGGGATAACCATAAGAGGGCGGCAGAAAAATCATCAGCGACACTTCCGATGCCGACTGCTGGTTAATCTGCCAGTCTCGCCAGGCCAACAGCCCATGAATGGCGGTATGCGAAACAGGGTCGTTAACGGCAAGCTGGAAGGTCTTGCCGTTATGTTGATAGCAGCCGTCTGCAACGCGGTTTGGCCATGGGACTAACACTTTTCCTAAATGCGCCTGCGGCATCTCTTCCGGCTTATGTGGAATAACGATGTGACGTCCACGATGCATCAATTCTGCCAGCCCAGCGCCAACCGTGACGATTTTCGCCTCGTAGTGTCCGGCCTGAAGATGAATGGTTTTTCCACCACTATGCATGGCTGCTATCCTTGTGACTTATTTGGCGTTGATATCCAGAAGACCGGCAGCAACCGCCGGAGCAAGGCCCGGAGCCAGCGGTAGACGCGGGATTACCAGGCAGTGCAGCAGGTGATAAATGTCCTGCTTACCGTCCCAGACTTTGGTGGTCACTTTGTTGTCGGTGTCCAACTCCTGCCACCATGAACCGGTCTCGTAGTCCATCAGATAGGTGATGCAGTAATCCCACCACTTCTGGTACCAGGCTTCGTACTGGCTGTCGCCGGTGAGGGTATACAAGGCATAGGCGGTACCCATGGCTTCGACTATCGGCCAACGCACTCTTTCGCGAACGATTGGTTTACCGTCCCAGTCCACCGAATAGACAAAACCATCCGCACCGTCCGGTGCCCAGGCATCACGGATGGTGGCGTGGAACAAGCCTTTGGCATCTTCCAGCAGCCAGGCGGGAGGCGTTTCGAAGCGGGCTTCCAACGCGGCATGCAGATGCAGCATCAGACGGCCCCATTCGATCCAGTGGCCCGGCGTGCCGCCGTATGCGCGGAAACGGTGAGCAGGGTTATCCTTGTTGTAATCACAAATTGGGTTCCACTGTGAATCGAAGTGCTCGTTGACGCGATACTCCCCGCTGCGGGCCACGTCGTGAATAATCACCGAAGCAATTCGCAGTGCGCGATCGAGCCATTTACGGTCATGGGTAACGTCATAAACGATCAGGAAAGCCTCGACCGCGTGCATGTTGGCATTACCGCCACGGTAATCTTCCGTCTGGCTGAAGGCTTCGTCCCAGGACTCCAGGCACATCTGCTCGTCTTCGCTCCAGAAGTACTTTTCAATCACCTCGATGGCATCATCCAACAATTGTCTGGCCTGTGGATGACCGGTTGTGACCGCGCTTGCCGCGCCGAGCAAGACGAAGAAATGCTGATAACCCTGCTTGGAGGCGTCCATCACGCCTTCGTCATTCACGCAGGCGTACCAACCGCCGTAGCGTGTGTCGCGTAGCGCACCGTTCAGCGCTTTAATGCCGTGATCGACGAGTTGGTATGCGCCAGGCCGTCCCATTGACGCGGCAACGGAGTAGACGTGCAGCATGCGGGCGGTGATCCACAGATGTGTCCCCATATCTGCTCTGACCTGACCACTGTTTCCCAGCCAGCCAAATCCGGTAGGTACCGCAGCGTTCTTACCAAAGTTAAAGATGCGGTCTGTTTCCTGCTCCAGCCAGCGGTTGTGGCTTAGGGTGTTAAACCATTTCATTCTGAGATCCTCTTAGCGCCGGGCCATCATTTCATCGACGATATCGCCCAGACGCTGCAACTTAGGTGCGGAAACATCACGCAGCATCAGTTCGGTATCCGGCAGGCCAACCACGGATGACCAGACCGCACGTCCGGCCAGGAAGCCGGATGCGCCAGCGGTCATTGCTACGCTGACCGCGCGTGGGAACAGTTTTTCATCCACACCGGAGGAGAGAATGACCCACGGCATGTTGATGTTTTCATTCAGGCGCTGAGAGGCGCTAAGCAGCTCTTGTTGGGTTCCTTTGCCGTACAGAGGCATTTCGACCTTGTAGAGATCGGCACCGCTATCACCCAGTTCTTTCGCGGCATCGATAATGGCTTGTTCACGATCGAACTTATCGCCACGACGTGGTGGGCGAACAACCGGCTCGATGATGCTCAGCAGACCATTGGAATGGCATAGTTCATTGAATTCTCCCACCATATCAAGACGTTGTTGGGCATCTTCATCGCTACGCCACAGCACCAGCAGTTTGAGGGCCTTGGCACCATCTTGCTTCACGGTCTGCGGGTCGATTTTTTTATCAATCACCACGCTATCGACCGGAATACCGTTACCCGGAATGAACTCATCAGCGGCCACAATCATGGCGCAGTTTTTGGCGACCGCGTTTTGCTCTACAACCTGGCGGTAGCAGAACTGCTGATCGACCAGAATGGCGGAGGCATAGGGGGAAAGGATCTTCGCCGCATTGACTTTGAAATCGGTCAGCACGCTGTCATTGACCGGGGATTTTGCACCCGCGGCGGCAAACATTAAGCGCATGGCTTCGCGCTGATCGACCGCCAGCATGGCAAACCCGCCGGAAGCTCGGGTGATATCTTTCAGGGTGTACTTGGTCATTGTTCAGTCCTTTTACTTATCAAAGTTGGGAATTCAGTCCGGCAGATGTCCGAACCTGCTCGAGTATTGCGGTCCAGTCTTCCCGGCCACGGCCAGCGGCGCGTGCCTGGTTATAGACTTCGCGGGAAGCGGCGCCGAGCGGCATCGGCACGTGCAATTGGTTGGCAACGTCCAGGGCGATGCCAAGATCCTTGTGAGCTAAATCGATCATGAAAGCCGGGGAAAGATCGCCTTTCAGCACTTTGTTCGGCCAGGAGGTAGTAAAGTGGCCTTTTCCGGCGGGGGTGCCGCTCATGACTTGCAAAGCCACATCGAAGGAGAGACCAAGTGCCTCGCACAACACGGCGGCTTCGGCAGAGAGGGCGTTTAGCGCGATACTCATGTAGTTGTTGATGAGCTTCACGCGGATCCCCATGCCGGGACCACCTGCATTGATCAATTCATTACCCATCGCCATCAGAACCGGTGTGGCGCGTTCTACCTGCTGTGCCGTTCCACCTGCCAGCAGCAACAGCGTTCCCGCTATGGCGTGATCGGAGGTGCGTCCAACCGGGCAATCCATCATATCGAAGCCTTTGGCACGCATATCGGCGATGAGTTTATCGGTTTGCAGTGGGTGAATAGTCGACATATCAATTACTAACGCCTGCAGGGAGAGGCTTTCGCAAATACCCTGCTCGCCGAACAATACGCTGCGCACCAGATCGCCGTTTGGCAGCATGGTGATGACAAATTCTGCACCTTTTGCTGCCTGAGCCGGGCTACTGGCAGGCTGTGCTCCTTTTTCCACCAGGCGCTGAACGGCATCCGGGTTAACGTCAAAGACGCTGAGTTGATGACCCTGCTTCAGCAAGTTGCTCGCCATGGGTGAACCCATCTGACCTAATCCGATAAATGCTATAACTGCCATAACGTTCTCCTGAGACGTGGATGTCATTTTTTGTCATTTAAGGTCGTTTGTTTCTGTCTGTTTTTGATCGTATTTGTAATTTATGGTCAAAAAATTGACAGCCGTCACTTTTTAAACATTTTGTGAAATTAAAATGATCCCATCTTGAAACGCCTAAGGAACGACCATGATTCGTATTGCTTGTGTAGGTATTGCCGTGATGGATCGCATCTATTACGTGGAAGGTTTACCGACTGAAGGAGGTAAGTATGTGGCGAAGCGTTATACGGAAGTGGGCGGCGGGCCTGCTGCAACGGCCGCAGTGGCTGCAGCGAAGCTGGGCGCGCAGGTGGACTTTATTGGCCGTGTGGGCGATGACGACACCGGAAATAGCTTGCTGGCGGAGCTGGAGTCCCTGGGGGTAAATACCCGCTATTCCCGGCGCTACGCGGGGGCGAAGTCTTCACAATCGGCAATTATGGTTGATGCGCAAGGGGAACGGATTATCGTTAACTATCCCAGCCCGGATTTACTGCATGATGCTGACTGGCTCAATGAGATCGATTTTACCCAGTGGGATGTGGTGTTGGCGGATGTTCGCTGGCACGAAGGGGCCAGGCAGGCGTTCACATTGGCACGTCGGGCGGGAGTGATGACGGTACTGGATGGTGACGTAACGCCACAAGATATCCGCGAGTTGGTGGCATTAAGCGATCATGCTGCGTTTTCTGAACCCGGTCTGGCGCGTTTAACCGGGATAAACGATCCTGAAGCCGGACTGAAACAAGCACAAACGCTCACAAATGGTCACGTGTATGTAACGCGGGGCAGTGCAGGCTGCGACTGGATAAAAAATAATACGTTGCAGCATCAATCTGGATTTAAAGTCGACGTTGTTGACACAACGGGGGCGGGGGATGTTTTCCACGGTGCGCTCGCGTTTAGCCTGGCCGGCGGCGACCTCCCGGAAGAGGCCGTCAGGTTCGCCAGCGGAGTTGCTGCGCTAAAATGTACGCGTCCGGGAGGAAGGGCCGGAATCCCTGACTGTGATCAAACCCGATCTTTTCTGTCACTTTTTGTATAAAATGCCAGGGCAATGGTTTTTCGAGGAAATTTCATGAGTCTTACCGAACTGACCGGTAACCCGCGACACGATCAACTGCTTATGCTGATTAGCGAGCGCGGTTATATGAATATCGACGAGCTGGCCAGCCTGCTGGACGTGTCCACGCAGACCGTGCGTCGTGATATTCGTAAACTCAGCGAGCAGGGATTAATTACGCGTCATCATGGTGGCGCGGGCAGAGCCTCCAGCGTGGTGAATACGGCGTTTGAGCAGCGTGAAGTCTCCTGGACGGAGGAGAAAAAAGCCATCGCGGAAGCGGTGGCGGACTACATTCCCGATGGGTCAACGGTGTTTATTACCATTGGCACCACCGTTGAGCAGGTGGCCCGCTCGCTGTTAAACCATAATCATTTGCGCATTATCACCAACAGTCTGCGCGTGGCGCACATTCTTTATAACAATCCACGTTTTGAAGTCATGGTGCCGGGGGGAACGTTACGCCCGCACAACAGTGGCATCATTGGTCCTTCTGCCTCGGCATTTGTCGCTGATTTTCGGGCCGATTACCTGGTAACCAGCGTTGGCGCGATCGAAAGTGATGGCGCGCTGCTGGAGTTTGATGTCAATGAAGCCAGCGTGGTGAAAACGATGATGTCGCACTCAAGACACATTCTGCTGGCAGCAGATCATACGAAATATACGGCTTCTGCCGCGGTAGAAATTGGTAACGTCTCTCAGGTGACCGCGCTGTTTACCGATGAATACCCAGGTCCCGCATTGCATAATTTACTCCAGTCACAACAGGTTGAAATTGTGCAGGTGAGTCCTTCACAAGATGATGCTTTGGCCGTGTAATTCCTCAGATGATGGCTCGATAAGTTCGAAGCCATCACTCTCACATAGTCAAACTTCTCCTTTCCCGCTACAGTTATTCATCCACGGCGAATAAGGAGAAGGGCATGCTCTATATCTTTGATTTAGGTAATGTGATTGTCGATATCGACTTCAACCGCGTGTTGGGCACATGGAGCGATCTGAGCCGTGTACCGCTGGCCTCGCTGAAGCAAAGTTTCACCATGGGGGAGGCTTTTCACCAGCATGAGCGAGGTGAAATAACGGATGAAGCCTTTGCCGAGGCGCTATGTCATGACATGGCACTGCCGCTAAGTTACGAGCAGTTCTCTCACGGCTGGCAGGCCGTTTTTGTGGCATTGCGCCCTGAAGTCATCGACATCATGCATAAACTGCGTGAGCAGGGGCATCGGGTGGTCGTTTTGTCGAATACTAACCGTCTGCACACAACATTTTGGCCGGATGAATATCCTGAAATTCGTCAGGCTGCTGACCATATTTATCTTTCCCAGGATCTGGGCATGCGAAAACCGGAAGCGCGGATTTACCAGCATGTCCTGCAGTCTGAAGGTTTTTCTGCGGACGATGCGGTCTTTTTTGACGACAACGCCGATAATATTGAAGGAGCTAACCGGTTAGGGATTACCAGTATCCAGGTCGTCGATAAAACGACCATTCCTGACTATTTCGCGAAGTTGTTATGCTAAAAAATGTTCAGCAACAAGCCAGGCATCATACGCGTCCTGTACGGGCCTGGCTGAAGCTACTATGGCAGCGGATTGATGAGGACAACATGACGACGCTGGCAGGGAATCTTGCCTACGTTTCACTGCTCTCATTAGTGCCGCTTATCGCCGTTGTGTTTGCTCTTTTCGCCGCATTTCCGATGTTTTCCGACGTCAGTGCCCAGCTACGTCATTTTATTTTTGCAAACTTTATCCCGGCGACGGGAGACGTCATCCAGCGTTATATCGAACAGTTTGTCGCCAACTCGAACAAAATGACGGCCGTTGGGGCATGTGGGCTGATTGTCACGGCGTTATTGCTGATGTATGCCATTGATAATGCTCTGAATACTATCTGGCGCAGTAAGCGCACTCGTCCCAAAGTTTACTCTTTCGCCGTCTACTGGATGATCTTAACGCTGGGGCCGCTGCTGGCGGGGGCCAGTCTGGCGATCAGCTCTTATTTGTTGTCATTGCGCTGGGCCAGCGATCTCAACTCGGTGATTGATGACGTCTTGCGTATTTTCCCTCTGGTGCTTTCCTGGCTCTCGTTCTGGCTGCTTTACAGCATTGTACCGACTACGCGTGTGCCCAATCGTGATGCGGTTATTGGCGCCTTTGTGGCCGCCGTGTTGTTCGAGGCCGGAAAGAAAGGATTTGCGCTCTACATCACGATGTTCCCGTCGTATCAGCTCATTTACGGTGTCCTGGCGGTGATCCCCATTTTATTTGTCTGGGTATACTGGACGTGGTGTATCGTCTTGCTAGGCGCGGAAATAACTGTCACTCTCGGGGAATACCGCAAACTTAAACAAGCCGCAGAACAAGAAGAAGCAGATCAACCATGATTGCATTAATTCAGCGCGTAACCCGTGCCAGCGTCACCGTGGAGGGCGAGGTGACGGGTGAAATTGGCCCAGGACTTTTAGTCCTGTTAGGTGTCGAAAGGGATGATGACGAACAGAAAGCGAACCGTCTGTGTGAGCGCGTACTCGGCTATCGAATCTTTAGCGATGCCGAAGGAAAAATGAACCTCAACGTGCAGCAATCAGGTGGTAGTGTGCTGGTGGTTTCACAGTTCACGCTGGCGGCAGATACCGAACGTGGCATGCGCCCGGGGTTTTCGAAAGGCGCTGCGCCCGAGCGGGCAGAAGCGCTGTATGAATACTTTGTTGAGCGTTGCCGCCAACAGGAAATGAATACGCAAACCGGTCGATTCGCTGCGGATATGCAGGTTTCACTGGTTAATGATGGCCCCGTGACGTTCTGGTTACAAGTATGAACCAGCTACCGGTGTGGCCGCGGGCAACAAGAGAGAATACGACTATGTATCACCTTCGAGTACCGCAAACAGAAGAAGAGTTGGAGCGTTACTACCAGTTTCGCTGGGAGATGTTGCGTAAACCGTTGCACCAGCCCAAAGGCTCCGAACGGGATGCCTGGGACGCGATGGCGCATCACCAGATGGTGATGGACGAAGAGGGAAATCTGGTCGCGGTCGGGCGTCTGTATATCAATGCGGATAACGAAGCCTCCATACGCTTTATGGCCGTTGACCCCTCAGTGCAGGAGAAAGGGTTGGGCACGCTGATGGCGATGACCCTGGAGTCTGTGGCGCGTCAGGAAGGGGTAAAGCGCGTAACCTGTAGCGCCCGTGAAGATGCGGTTGAATTTTTCGCCAAACTGGGGTTTGTGAGTCAGGGCGAAATTACCACGCCGCAAACCACGCCGGTGCGCCATTTTTTGATGATTAAGCCCATCGCAACGCTGGACGACATTCTCCATCGCGGGGACTGGTGCGGACAGCTACAGCAAGCCTGGTACGAACATATTCCATTGAGTGAGAAAATGGGCGTGCGCATTCAGCAGTACACCGGGCAGAAATTTATTACGACGATGCCAGAGACAGGCAATCAGAACCCGCACCATACGCTGTTTGCCGGAAGCCTGTTTTCACTGGCGACGTTAACGGGCTGGGGGCTTATCTGGCTGATGCTGCGCGAGCGTCATCTGGGGGGGACGATAATCCTCGCCGACGCGCATATCCGATATAGCAGGCCAATTACCGGGAAACCTACCGCTATTGCCGATCTGGGCTCGCTGAGCGGTGACCTGGACCGTCTGGCAAGAGGCCGCAAGGCGCGCGTTCAGATGCAGGTCGGGGTGTTTGGCGATGACACGCCGGGCGTCGTGTTTGAAGGTACCTACATTGTGCTACCCGCGAAACCGTTTGGCGCATATGAAGAGGGCGGGAATGAGGAAGAGTAGTTTCTCTAGTTAAAATGCAATATTGGGTTCATTTGCTGATGTAAAATGCGGATTATGAAAATGCCATAATCCGCATTTTGATAAAAAATTGCATGTTGGCGGTGGTTGTATTGACGGGTACCTTCCTTAATTTCAGAGCTGTTGCGACCCATCAAAGGGTTTTTCTCTAATAGTAAAAAAAGCTGCTCTATCTCAGTCGTGTATTTATCTGCATGTTGATAACCGAATTTTCTCCAGGTGTATTCATAGATAGATTCAAAGTCTTCGACTGCCCGATTAGAGAGTTTATACATTCAGACTGCGCTTCTTCCTGAGCGCGACCTCCTGTAGAGTCAGGTCGCTTGTGCCACTGTGTATCCCATCCTCCAGCGCGTCGCGTAATGCATTATTTCGCAATTCTTGTTCCTCCAGCAAACGCAATGCCGAACGAACAACTTCGCTGGTGGAGCCATAGCGCCCACTTTCAATCATTTCGTTAATAAAACGATCGAGATGCTCGCCAATTGTAATGCTGGTAGTTCTGGGCATAAGTTTGTCCTTTGTGTTATCTATTCACACAAGATAGCACCCGTGGACGAAAACATAAACAACCCTAACGGCCAAGCCGCCAGGCCACATCTCGCATAACATTTCGTGCCGCCTGGCTCACTCCTGCCAGCTGGAAAAATCCGTGGATAACGCCAAGATAGCGTTGGCAGGTACACTCCACGCCCTGCTCCAGGATCCGTTGATACAGGGCCTCACCCTCATCGCGCAGTGGGTCGAATTCGGCTGTAATGATGTGCGTGGGCGGCAGACCGTTGAAGTCTTCACGCCAGACTGGGCTGGCTTCGGGATGCCGCAGGTCGGTTTGCGGCAAATACATCTCGTAGCCCGAAAGCAACGTGTCACGCGTGATAATGTAATCCTGCCCATTTCGGTCGTAGCTCTCAAACCTGGCGGTTGCGTCCAGCATCGGGTAAATCAGCATAAGCTGCGCAGGTTGCCATTGATTGGCAGCTTTCAGGCGCAGTGCAGTGACCAGCGCCAGATGCCCGCCCGCGCTGTCGCCAGCAAGCGTAATTCTGCCGCGGTCGACACCCAGTTTCTGGGCATACTTCCAGATAATATTGGCTCCCGTTTCAGCGTCGTTATGTGCAGCCGGGAAAGTATGCTCTGGCGCAAGGCGATACTGCACCGCAATGACTCGACAGCCGCTGTACCAGGCGAGCTGCCTTAGCTGGTTATCATGCGTCGCGAATCCACCACTGACAAAGCAGCCACCGTGATAATAGATAACGCAGGGGAGATTTCCCGTGGCGTCCCGCGGCGAAACAACGCGAAATGTCATTGCATCGAGTTCAATATCTTCAACCTGTACGCGGGTTTCAGTTTCTCCTGCCAGTACCGTGCTGGCAATGTAGCCTGCTCTCCGGTCATCAATATTTTGCTCGCGCGAAGAAGGGCGTCCCGCCGCGATAAATGCCTCAACCAGCTGTGCAATCCCGCTTTCCAGTGCCATTTATTATTTTCCTTATCTGTATGGATATACAGTTTTATAACCTGGATAACCACGAATGAAAATGGGAAAAGTGGCGGGGTGTACGATTCTGGAAAGCGGCTCGCAAAAGTAAAAATCGTTCGCGTGAAGGCTATTTTCTCGCTTTTCTCGGGTGTATGTTGTGTGGAAATTAATCGCCAATGATATACTGGAGGTATATGTGAGTATGATGGCTGGGATGGATATGGGCAGAATTTTACTCGATTTATCAGACGAAGTGATCAAACGTCTTGATGATCTCAAGGTGCAGCGTAATCTGCCGCGGGCTGAGCTTTTGCGGGAGGCTGTTGAACAGTATCTTGAGAGGCAGGATCAAGCTGAAACGACAATTTCACGTGCTCTTGGGCTATGGCAAGGTTGTGAGGAAGATGGCGTTGATTATCAGCGTAAACTCCGTGAGGAATGGTAATGGTCACAGGATCTGCCCTTTTTGATACCAACATCCTCATCGACCTGTTTAGCGGGCGAAGTGAAGCAAAACTAGCGATAGAAACATGGCCGCCGCAGAACGCAATCAGCCTCATTACATGGATGGAGTTGATGGTGGGCGCAAAAAAATATCATCAGGAATCTCGCACACGCGTTGCGCTAGGCGCTTTTAATGTGATCGGTGTTTCACAGGATATTGCTGAACGAAGCGTGAGTATCAGGCAGGAATATGGGATGAAATTGCCGGATGCCATCATTTTGGCCACTGCGCAGATTCATCGTCTTACACTGGTTACGCGTAATACCAGGGATTTTGCAGGCATATCCGGCGTGGTCACACCGTATACGTTATAACCCGGGCGACCTGCGCCGCCCGGTAGTGCGAAGAACTTACTCCCCTTCACCCGGGAACAGGAACGGGTTGATGGAGCTGCGGGCAAAGCCCTCTTGCTCCATGTGTGCGTCCAGCATCAGTGAAGCGAGATCGTCGGCTACGGCCTCGACTTTCGGGTCTTTTTCCTGATAGAGAATCTTCAGGTAAGTCCCGCAATCGCCGCAGCTTTCAGCTTTAATTGCCGCCTGTTCGTTATCCAGCGACCAGTAGTTCAAATCACGGCTCTGCTCGCAGTTGCTGCACTTCACGCGCACCACGTGCCACTCAGTTTCGCACAGGTTGCAGTGCAAATAGCGCAGCCCCTGAGTGGTACCGATTTGCACCATGCTGGAGACCGGCATTGAACCACACACCGGGCAGTACTGACGCTGTTCGCCGTATTCCGCACGGGCTTTGCCGGGGATCAGGCTCGCCATCTGCGCCCAGTAGAGCGACAGGGCAGCCCAAATGAACGGTGCTTTGTCGCTGCTGACGGAGGCGAAATCGGAGGCAAACAGCGCGCTGGCCATCAGTTCCAGCTCCTGCTCCGAGGCTTTTTCCAGATTCTCGATCACGGCCAGCGCAGGGCCGCTCATTTCCGGCTTCAGCTCAGCAATTAGCGATTGCAGCAGTTTTTGCCAGTGCTTGTCGCGTGGCAGAACGTGGATATCCAGTGGCGGTTTGCCCTGATCGTTCGCTTCTTTGATGCGAGCGCTCAGATCCATCTGCAGCGGATGGTCGTACAACACCACTTCCTGCGCGTGAGCGATTAGCGCGGCAAAACGCAGGTAATCACCCAGCGGGTTGTTTTCGGCCAGCTCGCGCAGACGTTCAGCGCGGCGGTTATACAAATTTTTGAGTCTGGGGAATAATAACGGCGGAATCATATCCGCCGTGCGTTTCTCGCTCTTCTCCAGCTCATCTTGCGGGATTATGCGAATACTCATTCAGATGACTTTTCCTGTTTCTGGCGGACTTCACGGTACCAGCGCGGGTGATGTTTCTTCGCCCATGAGCTGGTAACCCATCCTTCCACCATCGCGGTAATGGTGCCTTTCACCCAAAGGGCGGCGTAAATGTGCACCATGATAACCACAATTAACGCTACTGCGGCAAATGAATGCAGCATTAACGCGAATCGGATCACCGGGATTGAGAAAGCAGGCGCAAAATACGGACGCCAGATGACCACTCCGCTCACCAGCAACAGGACCAGGAAGATAATCGCCGCCCAGAATACGCATTTCTGGCCGAAGTTATAACGTCCCGTGTCACCTACTTCCTCGTTGACGACAATCTTACGAATATTCTTCGCCCAAAAGATATCATCCCGATTGATTAGATTGTGGTGCCAGTAACGGAAAAACATGATGATAAACGAGGCAAACATGATCACGCCGACAAACGGGTGCACAATTCGCGCCAGTTGCGGCGTGCCCATGATGTGCATCAGCCAGTTAAAAGACGGGAAGAGAAAACCCATCCCGCTCACTGCCGCCAGAATGAAGCAGAAGGCGGTGATCCAGTGGTTGATGCGTTCCGGCGCCGTGTAGCGCACGATGGTGTCACGTCGTTTCATTTGCGCACCTCGTCTTTTTCTTCATGCAGATTGTCTTCTTCCTCTTCCGCACGGTTCGGGCCTACGCCGACGTAGTGGAAGATACTGGCCGCAAATGTCGCTGCAAAGCCGACGGCTGCGAGAGGTTTCCAGATGCCTTTCCAGAACTTCACGGTGGCGCTGATTTCCGGGTTCTCCGGCAGACCGTGGTACAGATTCGGCTTGTCCGCATGGTGCAATACGTACATCACGTGCGTACCGCCAACGCCTGCCGGATCGTACAGACCCGCGTTTTCGTAACCACGCGTTTTCAGCTCCGCCACGCGCTCACCGGCCAGCGTTTTCATCGACTCTTTAGTGCCGAAATGAATAGCGCCGGTTGGACACGTTTTCACGCAGGCTGGTTCTTGTCCGACCACTACACGGTCAACGCACAGCGTACATTTGTAAACGCGGTTGTCTTCCGGGTTGAGGCGCGGCACGTCGAACGGGCAGCCCGCGATACAGTAGCCACAGCCGATGCACTGCTCGGACTGGAAGTCGACGATACCGTTGGCATACTGAATGATTGCTCCTTCGGCCGGACACGCCTTCAGGCAGCCCGGATCGGCGCAGTGCATACAGCCATCCTTGCGGATTAGCCACTCCAGTTTGTCGTTTTGTTCCACTTCCGAGAAGCGCATTACCGTCCAGGATTTAGCGGTCAAATCAGCCGGGTTGTCGTACACCCCAACGTTGTTGCCCACTTCGTCACGGATGTCGTTCCATTCTGAACACGCCACCTGACACGCTTTACAGCCGATACAGGTGGTGACGTCGATAAGCTTCGCCACCTCTTCCTGATGGTCCCGCGCCTGAGGCGCGGGGGTGAAACCGTTAGTGGCGGAACGACGAATGATGTCTTGCGATTGATAAGCCATAGGTCGTCTCCGTTACACCTTTTCCACGTTCACGAGGAAGGACTTAAATTCCGGCGTCTGCGTGTTCGCATCACCGACGAATGGCGTTAACGTGTTAGCGATAAAGCCTTTTTTCGCCACACCTTCGTAGCCCCAGTGAATCGGAATACCGATAGTGTCGATATCCTGACCGTTGGCCTTCAACGTGCGAATACGTTTAGTCACTACCGCTTTGGCTTTAATGTAGCCACGGTTAGAGGAGACTTTGACGGTATCGCCATGAGAGATACCGAGCTTACTCGCCAGCTTCTCGCCAATTTCCACAAACTGCTCCGGCTGGGCGATAGCGTTAAGCAGCGCATGCTTAGTCCAGTAGTGGAAGTGCTCGGTCAGACGGTAGGTCGTACCGACGTACGGGAACTTATCCGCTTTACCCAGTGCTTCCGCGTCACCTTTAAAGATACGTGCGGCAGGGTTAGAGATAACGTTCGGGTGCAGCGGGTTAGTCCCCAGCGGCGTTTCAAACGGCTCGTAGTGTTCCGGGAACGGACCTTCTGCCATCTTATCGATAGCAAACAGGCGTCCCATCCCTTCCGGCTGCATGATGAACGGCCCAACGTTGCTGCCCGGCGCGGCGGCACTGTAGTCTGGAATATCCATCCCGCTCCATTTCGCCCCGTCCCATTTCAGGATCTGACGTTTTGGATCCCACGGATTCCCCTGCGGGTCTGCGGAGGCGCGGTTATACAGAATGCGGCGGTTGAGCGGCCACGCCCATGCCCAGCCCAGCGTATTGCCAAGGCCTGACGGATCGGCGTTATCGCGACGTGCCATCTGGTTGCCTTCCGGCGTCCAGCTACCGGCAAAAATCCAGCAGCCGCTGGAGGTGGTACCGTCGTCACGCAGTTGGGCGAATGAGCTAAGCTGTTGGCCTTTCTTGACGATAACGGCACCGGTGGCCGGGTCGATAATGTCGGCCAGGGCTTTACCGTTGCTCTCCATCGCCACTTCTTCCGAAGCCGGTTCGTGTGGTGTGGAGTAGTTCCAGGTCATGCTCAGCACCTGTTCCGGGTTCGCGCCACCCTGTTCGGCATACATCTTGCGCAGACGCAGGAAGATACCGGCGAGGATTTCACCATCGGTAACGGCAATCCCTGGGGCATCCGCACCTTTCCAGTGCCACTGCAGCCAGCGACCGGAGTTGACGATAGAACCGTTCTCTTCGGCGAAGCAGGTGGACGGCAGACGGAAGACTTCGGTCTGGATTTTCGACGGGTCAACATCGTTCGACTCACCGTGGTTCTGCCAGAAGGTGGAGGTCTCTGTATTGAGCGGGTCGATGGTGACCAGGAACTTCAGTTTGGATAGCGAAGCCACCACCTTGTTTTTATTCGGGAATGATGCGACCGGGTTAAAGCCCTGGCAGATATAGCCATTCACTTTGCCTTGGTTCATCATCTCGAAGTACTGCAGGACGTCGTACCCTTTATCCCACTTCGGCAGCCAGTCGAAGCCCCAGCTGTTTTCCGCTGTCGCTTTATCGCCAAAGAAGGCTTTCATCATCGAAACGAAGAATTTCGGGTAGTTGCCCCAGTAGTTCACCTGGCCTTCCAGCAACGGTTTTGGCGTGTTGGCGGCAAGGTAAGTTTGCAGGTCAGTTTGCTTCTCGCTTGGCAGCGTCATATAGCCCGGCAGGCTTTGTGACAGCAGACCTAAGTCGGTCAGACCCTGAATGTTAGAGTGTCCGCGCAGGGCGTTAACGCCGCCGCCTGCCATCCCCATATTGCCCAGCAGCAACTGGATCATCGCCATGGTACGGATGTTCTGCGCACCAACGGAGTGTTGCGTCCAGCCCAGTGCGTACAGGAACGACGCGGTTTTATCTGGGCGGCTTGTTTCTGCGATGTACTCACAGACCTTCAGGAAGTCGGCCTTTGGCGTACCGCAGATATTTTCTACGACGTCCGGCGTGTAGCGGGAGACGTGCTGTTTCAGCAGGTTCCATACGCAGTGCGGATGTTGCAGGGTGACATCGCGTTTGGCGAAGCCTTTTTCATCCAGTTCGTAGTTCCAACTGGTTTTGTCATACTTGCGTTTGTCCGCGTCGTAGCCGGTAAACAGGCCATCTTCGAAACCGTAATCCTCACGCACGATCAGGCTTGCGTTGGTATAGGCTTCAGTGTATTCGCGGTTGAATTTTTCGTTGTTCAGCAGGTACAGCAAAACGCCTGACAGGAAAGCAATGTCAGTACCGGAACGAATCGGAGCATAGAAATCAGCCACTGCCGCGGTTCGCGTAAAGCGCGGATCGATAACAATCAGCTTCGCGCCGTTGTGAATTTTGGCTTCCATCGCCCAGCGGAACCCGACCGGGTGAGCTTCAGCGGCGTTACCGCCCATCACCACAACGAGGTTGGCGTTTTTAATGTCGACCCAGTGGTTGGTCATCGCACCGCGACCAAATGTTGGAGCAAGACTTGCTACCGTTGGTCCGTGTCAGACGCGTGCCTGGTTGTCGACCGCGAGCATACCAAGCGCGCGGGAGAATTTTTGTGTTAAATAGCCGGTTTCGTTACTGGAAGCGGAAGCACACAGCATCCCGGTGGAAAGCCAGCGGTTAACGGTTACGCCTTCGGCGTTTTGTGCAACGTAGTTAGCGTCGCGGTCTTCTTTCATCAGCTTAGCGATGCGGTCAAATGCCTCATCCCAGCTAATCTGTTGCCACTTATCAGAGCCAGGTGCGCGGTATTCCGGGAATTTCAGGCGGCTTTCAGAGTGGATGAAGTCCACAAGTCCTGCCCCTTTCGGGCACAGTGCGCCACGGTTCACCGGGTGATCCGGGTCCCCTTCGATATGGAAGATGGATGCTTTGGCGTTTTTTGCTCCGTCACCGAGACTGTACATTAACAGTCCACAGCCAACGGAACAGTAAGTGCAGGTGTTACGGGTTTCGCGGGTGCGCAGCAATTTATATTGCCGTGTTTCCGCTAGCGCTACGCCGGGTGCAAAGCCCAGTGCCGCTGCCGTGGTGCCTGCCATACCGCCAGCGCAGATCTTAAAGAACTGCCTTCTGCTGACCTGCATGGTTCGCTCCTTGTTTCGACATTGTCACGTTCCCTTCGTTTTCCTATAACGCGAACGCGAGGGAAGTGGTTGTTATTTTTCTTTGCGGACGGGACCGCAAAGGTCCAGAATTGGGTGAATTTCCCTCCGTCCAGGAGGGGTTTGTAAAGAATACCACAATGTTGGTATGCGTGTTCCAATACGGTTAAAAGAAAGTGAATAAGATTATTCAAGAAAACATCAAGAATGTGACATCTCCGACAGGATCTCGTCAGTTGACCCTCTGGAAGCGCGAGGACTTGCAACATCCTCAGCCAGATGAGGTAGCTGAAGAAGTGCCTGTGGCGCTGGTATACAACGGGATTTCACACGTGGTGATGATGGCATCACCGAAAGATCTTGAGCACTTTGCGATGGGTTTTTCACTTTCTGAAGGCATTATTGAGTCCTCGCAAGATATTTACGGGATGGACGTGGTGCCTTCCTGCAACGGATTAGAAGTGCAGGTTGAGCTGTCCAGTCGGCGCTTTATGGGGCTGAAAGAGCGTCGTCGCGCACTGGCCGGTCGGACTGGCTGCGGTGTTTGTGGCGTGGAGCAACTTAATGATATTGGCAAACCGGTCCAGCCGCTGCCGTTTACCCAGACATTCAATCTGGCGCATCTTGATAACGCCTTAAGGCATCTCCCTGATTTCCAGCCTGTTGGGCAACTGACAGGCTGCACGCACGCGGCTGCCTGGGTACAGCCGTCAGGTCATCTGGCGGGCGGGCATGAAGATGTTGGACGTCATGTTGCGCTGGATAAACTGCTGGGACGACGTGCGATCGAAGGGGAAACCTGGCAGCAGGGCGCGGTATTAGTCTCCAGCCGCGCCAGCTACGAGATGGTGCAGAAGTCGGCAATGTGCGGCGTGGAAATCCTGTTTGCTGTTTCTGCGGCGACAACGCTCGCTGTGGAAGTTGCCGAACGCTGTAACCTGACGCTGGTGGGTTTTTGCAAACCGGGCCGGGCGACGATTTATACACATCCCAAGCGTCTGATAACTGAGTAACTAGTATTCAATTAATTTGAATAAGACTGGCAAATCCTTCCGCTTTTAGTTGTGCGATGAGATGGCTATTATTTATCACATCAAGGCACGGTGCCTGAATCAAACAACTAAGTTAAAGGGTTTATATCATGAAAAGCATCAAAACTTTTGTCGCAGTTATCGCTCTGGCTACTTCTTTCGGTTCTTTCGCTGCTCAGACAGTTACCGCAACCGGTTCTACACTGGAAAGCGCTGAAGCAAAAATTGCCGCTCAGGCTGAACGTGCAGGTGCCAGCGATTATAAAATCACTCAGGCATACACCGGCAACCGCGTGCACATGACCGCTGAACTGCTGAAATAAGATACCTCAGTACTGTCGAAAGAGCGCCCTTGAGGCGCTTTTTTCATTTCCGGCATTCACTGCCTGAGCAATGCGATAAACGCGTTATAGTCTTTCAATCCCGCAATAGTTTCTGCCGGATGGCTGCTCAGCACGCTGGATAAATAACTGAAGATTTTTAGCTCATGCCGCGCCTCGGCGGCGGCACAGGCGATCAGGACATGGCTGACCGGTTCGTTATTCACCAGAATAGGGTGTGCGAGGGTAATAAAGAAACCACGAAAGCGGCGCTCCTGTTCGCTCCAGCAATGAGGAATCGCCAGGCGATTCACGATCAGGTTTTCACCTTCATGCTCCCGGGCGCAAATGCGCAGCGCTTCGTCCTCGGTGATATGGCTCTGTGCCACAAGCTGGCCGCAGATCCGGCCGATGATACTCTGCCAGCTTTCGGCCTTCATATTGGCGTAATGGAAGCTGCCCGGCTGTAAAAAGAAACGTTCGGGCTGCTGGCGGATAAAGGCCGTCGCGAGGAAGTGTTTAATCTGCTCGGTACCCGCAGAGGTGATGATATTCTTGATGGTTAAGGTATTTTTTATAGATTCATCAAGTAAATAGTGACTATTGTTGATGATTAACAGTGGGGTGATTTCTTCACTGATGGCGCTGACTTCACTCGTATGTCGCGCAATGATCACCCGACAATTCAGAACATCTCGCTCAATGGCCTGTTGGTTGATGGTGGCGATAGCATTCTGGTCGGATAACAAAATGACCGGCTGGCGCTCGTTTTGATGGCGCTCCAGTGCGCAGGCGAAGTAAAGCCCGATGAGGTCGCTATCGAACAGTGGGATATCCAGTTTTTCACGCAACAGGGCAATAAAACGCAGACTCAAATCGAAGGCGGCAGGCCAGGTCGACTTCAGGTTGTGCATACTGCTCTGGCGATGTTCCGGTACCCAAACCGGGGCAGAGACGCATCTCAGCAGGTGGCCGGTAATATTATCAACCAGTTGGGTATCGATAACGTGCAACGCAGCGATGCCGGGAACGCTTTTTAACAACAAGGTCACCGCATCTGCAGAGATTGTCATTGCCTGCCGTTGTCTGATTTCCAGAAGGCCGATCAGTGTTCTGAAGGCGTTCTCGCCCAGGTAGACTCCTCCTTGTTCCACCGCATTTTTCAGTGAAACATACCGACACTCCGGCCATGATCCGGAGAGCTGGTTACGCAGGGCATAGACGGCCAGCACCAGACTTGCCAGGTACTCTCCCGAGATGAGCGGGAATTCATTAAGTTTTTCACATGCTGCATTGAGCCTGTCGATGTTGTCTCGGGTAATACCCGGCAGTGGAATTAAGAGGGGATCTTTTTTAAGCAGATTCGCCAACAGGATAATGCGCTTTTCTTCTGGTTCATCAATGAAATGACCGACGCCCGGGCGGCTGGCAATACAAAAGGCGCGCTCATAGCGCTGCTTCAACCGTGGGAGACGATCGGCCACCCAGGTTTCAGGTAAATTGAGCGCCGAAGCCAGCTGTACACGCGGTGTAAAGGTATTGAGCAGAAGAAAGGCCAGCAACCGGTCATCATTATCATGGCGTTGCAGAAGCTGAAAATAACCGCGTCTGTCGACAATTTCCAACTGATAGCCCGCACTGCCACCGGGCTGAATGCGGGCCTTACCGCTGAGGGTAAAATTGAGGTAGTCAATATCGCGCAGGATGGTTCTGCCTGAAACGCCAGTTTGCCGCGCCAGGTCGCCCAGCAAACACGGCTGCTGTTCAAGAAGATCCACCAATTTTAACTGGCGTTCCGAAAGCATTAACTCTCCCGGCGAAAGTCAGTAAACGCGCGGACCTTTTCGGTCGACAGCGAGGTGAGCAGTTCGTGCACCAGCGTAAACAGCGCGTCGTAATCCGATGCGGAAATCATGCCGCTGTTGGCGTGGAGATAGCGAGTCGGCAGGCATAGCGCCGCCACCGGACGACCGCCGCCCATAACGTTATAGCGTCCACCGTCCGTCGCCCCGGTTTTCATGGTGCAAAACTGCAATGACGCACCGCTGTTTTCTGCACACGCTTTTAATGTGGCAACCAACTGCTGATTAGGGAAATAGCGCTTATCGAACAGCATCAGCCCTGGACCCTCGCCAAGCTTGAGTGGGTATTTAATGCTGTCGATTCCGGGCACATCGCCCGCAACCGCAGTATCCAGCACGATCACCACATCGGGCTTGATATGCTCCGCTGAGGTTTGCGCCCCGCGTAGACCCACTTCTTCTTCCACGCTGCCCACGCCGTACAGGGTAATTTCAGGGTTATCCACGGTTTGTAAAAGCTCGGCCATCAGGGCGCAGCCGACGCGATTATCCAGCGCTTTGCCGACGATCTTATCTTCGCCCCAGCGAGCGAAATTGGCTTCCGGGCTAACGAAATCACCGATCGCAATTCCGCGTTTTTCTACGTCTTCGCGGCTGTTGGCGCCAATATCGATGAACATTTCGTCAAATGTCAGAGGTTGCTGTTTCTGTTTTTCCGTTAAGGCGTGCGGTGCTACGGAGCCGATTATGCCAGGGATTTTAACGCCCTTGCGGGTACGGATGGCGACCCGGTGGTTCAGCATCGACTGGCTCCACCAACCGCCAATGGTGGTGAAGCGCAAAAAGCCGCTTTCGTCGATATGCGTGACCATAAAGCCCACTTCATCCATGTGACCAACGATGGCAACCTTCGGCCCACGGTTGCCCTTGCGTGCGACAAAGCTGCCGAGGCCGTCAAAAGTGATTTCATCGACGCTGGAATCCAGCGCATTAATGAGAAAAGTGCGAACTTCGTGCTCATCACCGCTGACGGCGCTGGCTTCGCATAACTGCTGAAGTAACTCAATGTTCATGGGCAAGCTCCTGCTGTGCGGCTTTACGTTTCAGCCACAATCCTTTCAGGATGATAATTAACGAAATGTTCAGCGCCAGACCGATAGCCAGCACCAGGTAAAATGACCCCACCGGAGACATCAGGCCAATCAGCGGATCAAAGATACCTAAACCCGGCGCGAGACGTTTGATTCCAAAGGCGATGACCAGCATGCCGGTAATACCACCGGAGAGCGTATTGGCGGTAATCATCGGCAGCGGCGCGGCCAGCGCATAGGGGATTGCCGGTTCGGTGGCGACGGTGGCACCCACCACAATCGCACTGCTGGCGGCGGCCTTCTCCTGCTGGGTAAACAGTTTCGGCGCTAAATAGGTAGCGATACCTGCCGCGACGGGCGGCATCAGCGCCACCACGCCGACGATGGCGTACCAGTCATAGATATGTTTTTCCAGCAGTGAGAAGCAGAAGAACCAGGCTGTTTTATTGATTGGCCCGCCCATATCAAATGCCAGCATTGCGCCAACGAGGAAGGCTGCGCCCATTTTCATTGATGGCGGAATGGTGTTCAGGAAGTGCAGCAGACCCCCCATGATGTCGGACATCACCGGGCCGATGACGTAATAAGTCAGGACGCCAAACACCAGCAAAGTGACAAACGGGATCAGCATGGAGCCGAGCAGCGGCTGCAACGCTTTGCCGAGCCGAACCTTGCGAAACCAAAGCACAAAGTAGCCAATTGCCAGCCCGAGTACGACCGCGCCGAGAAACCCCGCGCCGGACTGGGTGCCGAGTAGGCCTTTATCGTTCGCCAGGTAACACACCAGAAACGCCGGGGCAAAAGCGGGCTTATCGGCAATCGACCACGCGATGTATGCCCCCATAATGGGGATCATAAAGGTGAAGCCCAGATAGCCGATGGATTCAACAACCCAGGTGAACGACGGCGCACCTTTCGACATATCGGCATAGGGCAAACCGAACTGCACCAGCATATTAGCGATGGCGACCAGAATACCGCCGCCAATAACAAACGGCAGCGCGGCGGAAACGCCAGCCATCAGGTGGCTCATCACGCTACCGTGCTGGACCTCCTGTTTTCCCAGCTTCACACTGCTATCAGTGGCAAAAAGTTGTGAATGAGTCGGTAACTGCGTAAAAATCAGGTCGATATTTTTCAGCGCCTGGGAAATGGCTATTTCATAGACTTTTTTCCCGGCGAAACGCGCCCGGTCTTCGCCGCTCAGGCCGCGACCTGTAGCCAGAATAACGTAATCGGCAGCGGCAATTTCTTCACTGGTCAGTCGGTTTTCGACGCCGCTTGAGCCCTGGGTTTCGACTTTAATCGTATGGCCGAGCGAGCGCGCTTTTTGCTCCAGCGCTTCTGCCACCATATAAGTGTGGGCGATACCCGCCGGACAGTTGGTAATCGCCACTAAACGCAAGGATGACTCCATAGCCGCTTCCTTATGAGGTTAAGGTCTGATTGAGCAGGGCGAGTACCTGGTCGGTGTCGCCTTGCTTCAGTTGGTTGATGAAATCTTGATGGATAATTTTGCGGCACAGGGTGCCGATAATTTTGACCTGATCGTCCTCGCCCGTTTGTGGCACGCCGAGGCAAATCCAGCAGTTAACGTCCTCGCCGTCGCTGGCTTTCCAGTCCACTTTTTCTGATTTGCGCGCGAACAAGACGAAGGGGCGTGTGATACAGGCGCTTTTACCGTGTGGGACGGCAATGCCCGAACCAAAGCCGGTGGAATGCAGCTTTTCGCGTATCAGCAGCGTTTGCAGGAAGGCGCTTCGGTCAGAGACGTAGCCATTTTGAAGCGCCATATTCGCCAGTTGCTTGAGGATGGCATAAACGCTATTCCCCTGAATATTCAGGTCAATGCAGTTAGCTGTAAGGGCTGTCATGATGGGACTCCGTTAAAAACTGTTTGATTTGATTTTAACGGTGAGATGGTGAAGAGATGAGCAGCAATATGTCAGCGAGAAGTGACAATTTGAGGCAGAGTTAGCGCCTGGTTTTGTGGGGTAAAACACATAACGCTACAGGTGATTACCCTGATGAATATTTCGCCAGGGTAATTATATTCTTAGTGTATGCCCACCATTCGTAACAGCGCGGTTACCACTGCGGCGGCAACGATCACCACGATCAGCGGCATCTTACGCCAGGCGAGAAATACCGCAAAAGCCACGCCGAGTACGCGCGCCATCCCGGCAAAGTGTTCGCCTTCGTAAAAGGTGGTCGCCAGCGCAACGGAGAACAGTAATACCGTTGCGGCGTCGGAAAGCAGCGCCTGCGAGCGTTCTGAGAACGCTAAACGGCTTCCAAGCTTGGCTCCCCCTAAACGCATTAAATACGTTCCCACAGATAACATGGCGATAGCGACGATAAACAGCGTCATGTTGCCCATTATTTTTTCCTCGTCAGTAAGCCAAAGAGTGAGAGCAAAACCGGTAAACCGACCGGCGCAAAGGGAATGGCGGCAAGCGACAACGTGGCGCCGCTACAGGCACGAATCAGCGTAGTGCGGTTTTTGAATGCCGGGACGACCAGAGCCAGCAGAATGGCAGGGAAGACGGCATCCAGACCGATGGTTTCCGGGGCAGGGAGCAGTTTGCCGACGCCTGCGCCGATCAGGGTGCCAACAGGCCAGAAAATTGCGACGCCCAGACCGCACAGCCAGTAGGCGGCTTTACGTTGCTCAGGCGTTTTTTGCGACAGGCCAAAGACCACGCTTTCGTCGTTCATAATATGACAGCCGAGGAAACTGGCAGCCCGGGTGCCTACCAGATCGCGCACGGTGACGCCGAACGGCACGTGTCGGGCGTTAACCAGTAAACCGGCAGCCGCAGCCGCCAGTGGATTACCACCGCTGGCGATAATGCCGATAAACATAAACTCGGACGCGCCCGCCAGCACAGTAATAGAGAGTACAAACGGTACCCACAGCGGGAAGCCGTACGCCATCGCCAGCGAGCCGTATGACATGCCGACTACACCGACGGCCAGACAGACTAAAAATATTGCTTTTATCGTGTCGCCTTTGAGACTGGAAAAATAATGTTTCATACCGTTTTAGCCATATCGAACGAGTTTCCATTATAATGAACGCGACCAATTGGCTTTACAAGTCGAACAATTCGTTCGATATAAAAAACATGGAGTCGTGAATGACCCAGCCCATCAGTATGATCGCGAAAAGTCTGGTGCGTGAACGTCAGCGCACTGGTTTGTCGCTGGCGGAGATTGCCCGTCGCGCGGGGATTGCAAAATCGACACTCTCGCAATTGGAAGCGGGCAATGGAAATCCTAGCCTGGAAACGCTCTGGTCGCTGTGTGTGGCGTTAGATATTCCCTTTGCGCGCTTGCTGGAACCGCAGGAGCAAAAAACGCAGGTGATTCGCCGTGGCGAAGGTACAAAAGTCGTGGCTGAGCAGGCCCACTATCAGGCCATTTTACTGGCCGCCTGCCCACCGGGTGCGCGGCGGGATATCTATCTGCTGCTGACGCAGCCGGGCGCGGATCGTATTTCACAACCGCATCCACCGGGATCGGTTGAACATATTATCGTAACGCAGGGTAAGGCGATGGTGGGATTGACGGAAGCGCCGGAGGAGTTAGGTGAGGGCGATTATATTTGTTACCCTGCCGATCAAGCACATATCTTTAAAGCACTGGAGCCTGACACTCAGGCGATTCTGGTTTCTGAGCAGAGTTAATTGAACGCTTATTAAATAAAGGCGCGGCGATTATCGTTCGCGCTTTTATTATTTTTAATTATATTTTATTGTTATTCATATAAAATTGTTTTTATTATTTTTCGTTAATGTCAGCACTATTGTTATATCCCTCACATTCTTAATTATATCTACGTTACACATAATAAAATCAGTATGATAATAAATATTAGCCTGCACTGGTGCCACGTTTTAATGTTCTGAATTTATTTCAGTCATCGGTATCGTATTACCTATAAAAATATTTTTTGGATTTGCATGTTGCGCGTCTTCCGGTCGGAAGACGTTGGACGATCTTTATTTCAAGGAAAGCAAATAATGAAGAAATCGACGTTAGCTTTAGCAATAGGTCTATTATTAGTGGCAAATAATGGCTTTGCTAAAACGCAAAAAATGACTCTGGAACAGCGGCTCGAACAACTGGAGGCTCGGCTGGAAGCTGCGGAAAACCGCGCGGCAAAAGCGGAAAATCAGGTGCAGCAATTGCAGGTACAGCAGGCTGCGGAGATCCAGGAAATTAAAGTTGCTCAGGGGAATACGCCAGTCAACGGCACTACGCCCGCACAAGAGACCAAAAAGAACGCCACCACCCCTAACCTGGTGCTCTCCGGCTATGGCGATCTGAAAATCTACGGCGACGTGGAATTCAACATGGATGCGGAAAGCAACAAAGGCGTGCTGGCGGCAACCAATTCGAATGTGGGCGACCCAACCAATGAACGCTGGGATCTGAACGGACGCATCCTGCTGGGCTTTGACGGTATGCGTAAGCTGGATAACGGCTATTTCGCCGGTTTCTCAGCGCAACCGCTGGCTGACATGACGGGTTCGGTCAATCTTGATGACGCCGCTTTCTTCTTCGGTCAGGAAAATGACTGGAAAGTAAAAGTCGGTCGTTTCGAAGCTTACGATATGTTCCCGCTGAATCAGGATACCTTTGTTGAGCATTCAGGGCATACCGCCAACGATTTGTATGATGACGGTAGCGGCTATATCTACATGATGAAAGAAGGTCGTGGCCGTTCAGATTCCGGCGGCAGCTTCCTGATGAGCAAACAGCTCGATAACTGGTATTTCGAGTTAAATACCCTGCTGGAAGATGGTACCTCGCTTTATCAGGATAGCCGCTATCATGGTCGTGAAATGTCGCAGGAGAAAAACGTGGCTTATCTGCGCCCGGTCGTCGCCTGGACACCGGTGGATGCGCTGACGATTTCTGCGGCCATGGAATCGAACGTTATCAATAACGCCTATGGATATACCGATGCTCAGGGCAACTTTGTCGATCAGTCCGATCGTACCGGTTACGGTATGACGATGACCTGGAACGGTCTGAAAGCCGATCCGGAAAATGGCCTGGTGTTTAACCTGAACACCGCTTATCTCGATGCGGATAACGAAAAAGATTTTACGGCGGCGGCCAACGCTCTGTGGAAGCGCTTTGAACTGGGCTATATCTATGCTCATAACAAGATCGACGAATTTAACGGTCTGATCGATCACGATGATAATGACTGGTTCTACAATGAGGGCACTTACGATATTCATACCATTCACGCGTCTTATTTAATTCCGAACGTGATGGATATGCAGAACTTTAATATTTATCTCGGCGCTTATTATTCGATGATTAACAGCGATAACAGCAATCCGGAGAATTATACCGACGACGACGACCGTTACGGCGCGCGTCTCCGCTTCAAATACTTCTTCTGATTTTCCGTTCTCAGGCGCCTGGATTCAGGCGCTTTTTCTTAGAGCCTGGTCATCAGGCTTTTATTTTCCCACCCAGTTATTTTTGATTTTGAACTTGTCGGCGCGGTTGTAGCTACACGAGTAGTTAAATGCAGTCCCGTCTTCCAGTTTGGTGACGCCGGAGACTTTCAGCATCGGTATGCCTGAGCAGGTGCTGGGTTGTGAGGAAAAGGCGTGGATGACAAAACGAACGCAATGCTGCTGACGGGAGAAAAAGGTTTCCTCCCCCGTCAGGGGAGGAAACAGAGCGGTTAAGGCAGATAAAACACTTCTTTTAGCTCAGCGCTGACCGGGCTGTTGTCCGGGTTTGCCGGCATTACATCACGCATATGCTTCCACCAACGCTGGCAAACATCGGTGCTGGCAACGGCGTTCCAGCGATCTTCTGACTCAATCTCGACGGTGGCGAACAGCAGGTTGCGTTCCTGATCGAGATAAATCGCGTAGTGATGGGCACCGTGCTCTTTCAGCACCGCTTCCAGTTCTGGCCAGATGGGATTGTGCCGACGTTGATACTCAACGTGCGCGTCGGCATTCACCTGCATCACAAAGGCCTTGCGGATCATAACGCCTCCAGATACAGCTCGCGGACCTCGTCGCGGCTGGCGGTGCGTGGGTTACACGGCGCGCACGGATCGGCCAACGCTTTATCCAGCCAGCCTTCAATATCCTCTTTCGTCACGCCAAGGGAACTAAAGCCAGCCGGAATACCTACACGCTTGCTCAGGGCACGAATCGCGGTGATGGCCTCCATGCTTGCCGCTTCGTCGCTCATCCCGCGGGTGTCCACTCCCATCGCCTGCGCCACTCGGGCAAAACGCGCCACGGCGTTCGGGCGGTTAAAGTTTTCGATGATCGGCAGCAGGATGGCGTTGCAGACGCCGTGCGGCAGATTATGGGTCGCGCCTGGCTGGTGTGCCAGCGCATGCACCAGACCCAGACCTGCGCTGTTGAATGCCATACCCGCCAGATACTGACCAAACGCCATTTGCTCACGGGCCTCGAGGTTATGACCATCGTCGACCGCTTTCGGTAGCCACAGGTTGATCAGGCGAATTGCTTCCAGGGCGTTGGCGTCGGTGAGCGGATGCGCGCCAACGGAAACATAGGCTTCCACCGCGTGAGTCAGGGCGTCCATGCCGGTTGCGGCGGTAACGGAGGCTGGGATTTCCAGCATCACGCTGGCGTCATCCACGGCGATATCCGGGATGATGTTCGGGTCGATGATCACCTCTTTGACCTTGCGGGCAGAGTCGATAATGACCGCGTTGCTGGTCATCTCTGCTGCTGTACCAGCAGTGGTATTGATGGCAACCAGCGGCACGCCCGCATTTTTCACTTTGCCCACGCCGGAGTAAGCGGTAGAAGGGCCAGGGTTGGCGGTCAGGATCTTCACCGCTTTGGCGGTATCGATCGGGCTGCCGCCGCCGAAGGCGATAATGTAATCACATTCTGCCCCCTGATATGCCGTAAAACCTTTCTGTACCAGCTCTTCTGTCGGATTCGGGAACACCTCATCAAACAGGTGGTAAGACATTTGATGTGCATCCAGTGCGGCAAACAGGCTATCCAGCAGGCCCAGCTTCACCAGTTGACCATCGGTGACGATCAGCGCTTTGCCCCATTGTTTATTCGCCACGAGATTCACCATATCGGCAATCGCGCCGGCGCCATGCAGGCTAATTTTTGGCAGTGCCAACATAAAGCTCATCACTATTCTCCTTAAAAAAATCCCTGGTGCCCGATGGCATTACGCTTATCGGGCCGACGGTGAAACGTGCATCGTCATGTAGGCCGGATAAAGCGAAGCCGCATCCGGCGTTGAGTTGGCAGGTATCAGTACAGCTCTACGGCGCTTGCCAGCGGAGTCACGCCAAAGCGTTTAGCCAGTGCTACCAGCTCTTCACGCGTGATGGTCTGCTTCATACCGCCCATCGAATAGATTTTGACTAAAACTTCGGCGGATTTTTCTGCGGTATCTATCAAGCCAAATGCTTCGTCGAGGGAGGGGCCGCTGCCGAACACGCCGTGGAACGGCCACAGTACCAGCGAGTGTTTCTGCATTTCCTCGGCGGTTGCCTGGCCGATTTCATCCGTACCCGGCACCATCCACGGCAGAATGCCGACGCCATCCGGGAACACCACCAGACACTCGGTGCTGCCTTCCCACAGTTTGCGGGTAATCAGCGGGGTGTTGTTTTCCAGCACGTAGGTCAGGGCGATCAGGTTGGTAGCATGGCAGTGCATGATCACGCGGTCTTTGCCGTTCGTCGCTTTAATACGCTCGCAATGGGAGAGGAAGTGAGCCGGCAACTCGGAGGTTGGCACCGCTTCGTGGGTCAGGCCCCAAAGGATGTGGTAGCCCGCGCCGTCGCTGTCTACTTTCACCACGCCCAAATTTGCCGCGGGATCGAGCTGAACGTTACGGAAAAATTTACCGGAACCGGTGACGATAAACGGCGTGTTCGCCAGCAAAGGCATTGGCTGACTTAGCGCGATATAGCGCGGTTTTTCGTGGAAATCGGCGCTAAATGGCGCAATATCAGCCTCATCCAGACGCAGCGTCAGATTGCCGCCGTTACGTTCGTCCCAGCCTTTCAGCCACGCGTCGGAAGTGGCTTTGATCATCCCCTGGACGAACCAGGAATTAGTCATGTTTTGCATATTCGGTGATCCTGTTGATTGCCCGATCGTTATCGGGTCTTACGTAGGCCGGATAAGTGAAGATCCATCCGGCAATCGTGTTTCATTCATTGCCGGATAGCGACGTGGGGCGTCTTATCCGGCCTGTAAGCCTGGTGTCACGGTTAGCTACGTTTGCTCAAAATCTCTTTCTCATAGGCGCGCACGCTGTCCAGCCACTGGCTTCCTGCTGGCGTGTCGTGACGCTGGCAATACATCTCCCAGACGGCCTGCCACGGCAGCGATTTTTGCTCTTCCAGCAGGGCCAGACGAGCGGTATAGTCGCCGCTGGCTTCAAGCTGACGCAGTTGCTCGGTCGGTTCTAACAGCGCGCGCAGCAGGGCTTTTTTCATATTGCGGGTGCCGATAACCCACGCGGCGATGCGGTTAATAGAGGCGTCGAAGAAGTCGAGGCCGATGTGTACGCGGTCGAACAGGTTGTGGCGGACGATCTCGCTGGCAATCGCCTGCGTTTCGTCATCCAGCAGCACCACGTGATCGCTGTCCCAGCGCACCGGACGGCTGACGTGCAGCAGCAGACGCGGTACGTACAGCATGGCGGCGGAGATTTTGTCGGAAATCACTTCAGTCGGATGGAAGTGACCCGCATCCAGGCACAGCGCGGTCTGACGGCTGGTGGCGTAACCCATATAGAACTCGTTGGAGCCCACGGTGTAGCTTTCGGCGCCGATGCCAAACAGCTTGCTCTCGACGGCGTCGATATGGTGCGCCGGGTCGAGTTTTTCGCTGATCACTTCATCCAGTGCTTCAAGCAGACGTTGGCGCGGCGCTAACCGGTCAACGGTGATGTCTTTCATGCCATCCGGGATCCAGATATTCATCACCGACGGCGTACCCAACTGCTCGCCAAAATACGCTGAGACGCGACGGCTGGCTTTGCAGTGGTCAATCCAAAACTGGCGAATGGTGTCATCGGCGTGGGCCAGCGTGAAGCCGTCGGCGCTCAGCGGGTGAGAGAAGCAGGATGGGTTGAAATCCAGCCCTAACTGGTTTGCTTTCGCCCACTCGACCCAGTTTTTAAAATGTTCAGGTTTGATTTGGTCACGGGCAACCGGCGTATCGGACTCCAGATAGATCGCGTGCAAATTCAGACGTTTTGGACCCGGGATCAGGCTCAGCGCCTGCTCCAGATCGGCGCGTAGTTCGGTGGCGTTACGCGCTTTGCCCGGATAGTTGCCGGTAGCCTGAATACCGCCTGTGAGCGAGCCCTCCGGATTCTCGAAACCGGCGACATCATCGCCCTGCCAGCAGTGCATGGAGACCGGCAGACGATCGAGCTGGCGTAAGGCCGCCTCGACATCAATGCCTACCGCGGCGAAACGCAGTTTTGCCAGTTCCCAGGCTTGTTCAAGTTGAGTGGTCATGCGCAAAGCTCCTTTGTCTGTCGTAGTGATGGAAACTGCGCCTGGTAGCGGGCAATTTCACTTTCAGGATTTGGAATGAAGGTGGTCAGGTCGTAGTTGGCACGCACCACCTGACGGAAATCATCAACGTTGTTAAGCTCGTCCAGCGTCATCAACTGGATGCCAATATTGCCGAGCGTGGAGGCCTCAATCGGCCCGGACATCACGCGAATGCCGCAGGCATCCGCGCACAGCTGGTTCAGTAGGGCGTTCTGGCAGCCGCCGCCAACGATGTGCAGTTGGCTAAATGCTGCACCACGCAGCTGTGCCAGTTCTTGCAGAATGTCAGCGTATAGCAATGCCAGGCTGTCGAAGATACAGCGCGCCAGTTCGGCGTTTTGCTGGGGAACGGGTTGACCCGATTCACGACAGGCCGCCTGAATTTCCGCGCTCATATCGTCGGGGTTGATAAAGCGATCGTCGTTCGGGTTTATCAGGAATTGGCAGGCCGGCAGCGCTTGCGTTTGGGCAATAAGCGTTGGCAGGTCGGTAATCTGGCGCTCTTTTAAAACGCGCTGGAGCAGCCACAGTCCCATGATGTTTTTCAGTACGCGGTAGCGCCCTTCCGCGCCCCCTTCGTTGGTGATGTTCGCCGCCAGCGCCGCATCGTTGGTATACGGCGTTCTGCTCTCAAAGCCCATCAGCGACCAGGTACCGGAAGAGAGATACGCACTATTTTTATCGGCCAGCGGTGAAGCGATGACCGCGCTGGCGGTGTCGTGACTGGCGACGGCCACAACCGGAATTTGGTTTTTCTGCGGGCAAATCCAGTGACCAATGACGTTCCCCGGATGCGTCGGGCGACCAAACCAGGCTTTGTCTGCCCCGGTCCACGCCAGCAGCGTGTCATCCCAGTCGTCGGTGTTGATATTGACTAACTGGGTGGTGGTGGCGTTGGTGTATTCCCAGTTCAATTTGCCGGTCAGGCGAAAGCTGAAGTAGTCGGGGATCAGCAGGGCATGTGCCACCTGCGCAAGCAGTTCTGGCTGCTGTTCAACCAGCGCACGCAGCTGATACAGGGTGTTAAACGGCAGAAACTGAATGCCGCTACGGCGGTATATTTCACCTTTACCTGGCTGCGCCATCGCCTGTGACATAATGCCGGTCGTGCGGTTGTCACGGTAAGAGACCGGCAGACCAACACGTTGTCCGGCGTTATCGATCAATACGTAATCCACGCCCCAGGTATCAATGCCAATGCTGTCTATCCGAATGCCTTCATCACAGACTTTTTTCAGTCCAAGGCGAATGTCGTTTTCCAGGCTGTCGATGTCCCAGGTGTCAAAACCGTCCGTTTTTTGCAGACAGTTAACGAAGCGGTGGATTTCACGCAGCGTCAGGGTGCGGTGATTACTGTCGTAACGTGCGAGCATTACGCGCCCACTGGATGCGCCGAGATCGACAGCGACACAATGGCGAAAAGTCATGGCGAGGTCCTTCTGAGTTTTATTGCACTCAGTCTAAGAACCCCGAATAAAGCGTACCTTCTTGACAGTGACAGCCCCAATTAGCGGCTGGCAACATGGCAAAGGTGAACGTGATGTTGTTCACAGTTTCCACTAATCGCGCGGATTTTGGCGGATGTGACGCCTTCCGCATTTCCCGATCTTTCCCGCCATTTCTTGAAGAATTAACCGTGTTTACGCACTTTGGCGTCAAAAAATTAAGGTGAGGGTAGGAACCCTTAATTACTATTCAGCCATATTCGTTAATCAGGGGGAGCCGTCATGACCGTACTGCATTGCGTGGATTTTTTTCCGACAGGTAAAGCGCCTGTGGCTATTGAACCGCGGCTTCCTCAGCCCGCGTTTCCTGAACATCATCATGATTTTCATGAAATTGTGGTGGTCGAACATGGAACGGGGATCCATGTGTTCAACGGACAGCCTTACACCATCAGCGGTGGTACGGTGTGTTTCGTCCGCGATCATGACAGGCATTTATATGAACATACTGACAATCTGTGTCTGACCAATGTGTTGTATCGCTCTCCGGATGCGTTTCAATTTCTGGCCGGGCTGAATCAGCTTTTGCCTCAGGAACAAAATGGGCAGTATCCCTCCCACTGGCGCGTAAACCAGGGCGTACTGCAGCAGGTTCGTCACCTGGTGGGGCAGATGGAGACGCTCGGCGAGGAGATGGATACGCCCACGGCGGCAAATCGCGAGATCTTGTTTATGCAGTTGCTGGTACTGCTACGTAAAAGCAGCCTGATGGAAGCGGCGACCGATAACGATGCGCGGCTTAACCTTTTGATGGCATGGCTGGAGGATAACTTTGCCGAAGAGGTGTGTTGGGAGGCGCTGGCCGAGAAGTTTTCGCTCTCTTTACGCACTCTGCATCGCCAGCTTAAACAGCAAACAGGATTGACGCCGCAGCGCTACCTTAACCGTCTGCGACTGATTAAAGCCCGACATCTGCTCCGCCACAGTGATGACAGCGTGACTGATATCGCTTATCTCTGCGGTTTCGGTGACAGTAACCACTTTTCGACGCTTTTTCGCCGTGAGTTCGAGTGGTCGCCACGCGATATTCGTCAGGGGCGTGACCTTATAGCGGGAAGCAGCCTTCAGTAACGCGAAAGCTATCAACGTTTTTTACCGTCCGTTTGCTGATAATCATACCCTTTCATGCCGGATAAGCGCAGCGCATCCGGCAAGCGTACAGGTTGAGGTGATGTGATGGCGAATCATCTGGTTCTTTTGAAATCAGACTTTTTTGCGCATGAGCAGCAGGCTGTCGCCGTGGCCGATCGTTATCCGCAGGATGTCTTTGCTGAGCATACCCACGAGTTTTGCGAGCTGGTTCTGGTCTGGCGCGGCAATGGTCTGCATGTCCTTAACGATCGTCCGTACCGGATAACCCGTGGCGATCTGTTTTACATTCGCGCCGAAGATAAACACTCCTACACCTCCGTTAACGACCTTGTGTTGCAAAATATCATCTACTGCCCGGAGCGGTTAACGCTGAATGTTGACTGGCAAGGGGCGATCCCCGGATTTGACGGTACGCCAAGGCAGCCGCACTGGCGACTCGGCAGCGTTGGCATGACCCAGGCCAGACAGGTGATAAGCCAGCTTGAGCATGAAAGTAATCAGCGCGATGCGCAGGCCTTTACCATGGCTGAGCTGCTGTTTGGTCAACTGGTAACTCACCTTAAACGTCATCGTTATGCCACGGATACGCTCCCGGCGACGTCAAGTGAAACGCTGCTGGATAAACTGATCACCGCGTTAGCCGGTAGCCATGAGCATGCGTTCGAACTGGATACGTTTTGCGAGCGTGAACGGTGCAGCGAACGCGTTTTGCGCCAGCAGTTCCGTAGCCAGACCGGGATGACGATCAACCATTACCTGCGGCAACTGCGCATTTGCCATGCTCAGTATCTGTTATCGCATACTGAAAAGCTGATTGGTGAAGTTGCTATGCAGTGCGGTTTTGAAGACAGTAACTATTTTTCGGTGGTATTTAACCGCGAAGTCGGGATGACGCCAGGGCAATGGCGCCATCGTAGTCGGGTGACACCATAATATATAAATGTGGTTTATATATTGCAGTGGCGTTTGGATACATATTCAGACTAAATTAGACATAATGAGTGAATGCTCTGTGCAATAAATCACAGTTGCTCTTTTATTTTTGTTTTATTCTCAGCAAACTTATTTATCGGAGTAACGTTTGTGTTGACCAACTCTATAATCATCAAAAGTCTGCTTTTAATTTTGCTATCTTGCGATCGCAAAATTAAACGTATGCTTGATTATTTTTGCTGGTTTAATTCCGTTAACGATCTGGCTGAAAATGATATCGCCGAGCAGGAGTGTATGGATATGCAAATGGCGCGCGAATGGTCCAGCCTGTGGGACTGCGCCAGCGAAGCTATCGGCGCGAGCGTACGTCAACGCTGTCATCGTCCTGCTCGTTTTGGCCTGCATTTCCCGCAGGCGCTGCTGTGCCGTCGCAAACGTGATGAGCTGGCCTTCAGTTTCCGTAACTCCAGCCTGCACCAACTGTTAGTTTGCCGCCATGCCAGCGGCGCTGACGGTGAAAGCCAAGTTTATCAATTTGTTAGTCCTACACAAAGCACAATGCGCACTTTCGCCATTGTGCTTTTTTTATTGCCTGAATCTACGAGGAATCATTATGTACATTGTTTGTGTTGCAGCTTGTCCGACCGGCGTTGCTCATACCTACATGGCTGCAGAATCGCTTGAAATCACGGGGAAAAACCGTGGGCATGAAGTTAAAGTGGAAACGCAGGGGAGCATTGGCGCTGAGAATGAAATTACGCCAGAGGATCTGGCGCGCGCTGACGCGGTCATCATTGCTGCCGACGTTGCGATTAGCGGGAAAGAGCGTTTCGATGGCATGGTGAAGCTCGAATGCAGCGTCTCTGATCCCATCAAATTTGGCGATGCGGTGTTTGAAGCAGTAGAGCAGGAGGTTGCAAATGGCTAAGTTTCAGGGGGGAGACAAACCGTCTACCGGGATAGAAGTCAAGAACGCCATTATGACCGGCGTTTCATGGATGCTGCCGTTTGTCATTGCTGGAGCGGTGCTAATGGGGATCGCCCGTATCGGCGCTTCTCTCTACGGTATTGATAACATCTGGGATGCCAGCTACGAGCAGGCCGGCATGGTGGTGCAGTTGCTGCACAAATTTGATGGTTTCGGCGGGCTGGCGCTGTCCCTGATGTTGCCGGTGGTGGCCGGCTATATCAGCTTTGCGCTGGCGAACAAACCGGGTCTTGCGCCGGGGATGATTGGCGGACTGCTGGCGAGTAACCTGGGAACGGGTTTTCTCGGCGCGCTGGCGGCCGGTTTTGTCGCGGGCTATATCGTTCGCGCCCTGAACCGCTACATCAAATTGCCGAAGGCGCTCTCCTCTGCTGTGCCTATTTTCATTCTGCCAGTCGGCGGTACGCTGCTGACCTGCGTGGTGATGGCATTTGTGATCGGTACGCCGCTGGCGGCGTTGAATCACGGCATGGAAAGCTGGCTGTTATCCATGTCCGGCACGAACAAAGTGCTGCTGGCGGCGGTCATTGGCGGCATGGTTGGGTTTGATCTCGGCGGCCCGATTAACAAGGCGGCGGTGACGACGGCAATGGCGTTACTGGCCTCCGGTATTTATGACCCAAACACCGCCGCGCAGGTGGCGATTATCGTGCCGCCAATTGGTCTGGGTGTCGCTACGCTGCTGTGGTCGTCACGCTTCCCGGAATCCCTGCGTGAGGCGGGTAAAGCCTCTACGTTGATGGGGCTGATTGGTGTTTCTGAAGGCGCCATTCCGTTTGCGCTGTCAAATCCAAGAATTATTGTCGTCAACGTGATTGGCTCGGCGGTGGGGGCGGCGATGGCGGTAGGATTAGGGGCGGTAAACCATGCGCCGATCTCCGGTTTTTACGGCTGGCTGGCGGTAGAAAAATGGCCGATTTATGTGCTCTCGATTGTCTGCGGCTCGGCGATTATCGCCTGCGGCTCACTGTTGATATTCCGTGGCCCGACAGCCACGCCTGAGGTGAGAAAAGAGACGGTGGTGCCGAAATTTAAAGCCAGCCGTTAGACGTACTAGTGAATTAATATTTCCCTATATTTAGCGCGGGTAAATATCCATGCGGGTTACCTACGCCTTAAAACAGGAATAAACGAAATGAAAACGGTTCATTTAATTCAGCACACGCACTGGGATCGTGAATGGTATTTTACGGAGAATGATTCCCAGGCTCTGCTTTATTATTTTATGGCGGATCTTATTCAACATCTTGAAGCGGATGAATCATTAGGTCCATTTATGCTTGATGGCCAAACGGTAGTGCTGGAGGATTATTTCCAACTGGCACCAGAAAACCGCGAACGCGTGCAGGCGCTGGTGAAAGCCGGACGTTTGTTAATCGGTCCCTGGTATACACAGACCGATTTTTTGGTGGTTGGCGCTGAGTCCATCACCCGCAATCTGCTGCTGGGGCAGGCAGACTGTGACGAGATAGGGCCGAGAATGGCGGTCGGTTATGTACCGGACTCCTTTGGCCAGAGCGCGCAGTTGCCCATGTTCCTTAATCAGTTTGCCATCGACCACGCGGTTATCTGGCGCGGCTGGAGCGAGTACGACACGCCGTTTACCGAGTTCCGCTGGCGAAGCCAGGGGGGCAGCGTGGTGACGACGGCGGTATTACCGCAGGGTTATGGGTGCGCTAAGTGGTTGCCGACGGATGCCAACCAGGCCTGGCCGCGCCTCTCTGCGGTTATGGAAAAGCAGGCGGCATTTAGCCGCAGTACGCAGCTACTACTGCCGAACGGTAACGATCAGTCACCGTTTGAGTACGGCGTTCCGGCAATGCTCGACACGCTGAATCAGGAACAAACGGCGTACCGCTTTATTCGCAGCGACTTTAGCCGTTACTTTGCCGCGCTGGCGGATACGCCGCTGGCGATCTTTGAGGGCGAACTGCTAAGCCCGAAATATATGCGTGTCCATCGCGGTATTTTTTCTACCCGCATGGATATTAAACAGGCCAACGTCCGGCTGGAGAACTTCGTCAGCCGTCAGCTAGAACCGTTGCTGAGTGTGGCCTGGACGCTGGGGTTGCCCTATCCGCAGCGAGCTATTGAGACAATATGGCGCGAGGCGATGAAATCCCACGCTCACGATAGTATCGGTGGGTGTAACGCCGATCGCGTGAATGCAATGGTGAAGGCGCGTTTGCTCTCGGGTCAGGAAAAAGCCGAGCGCCTGTACGAGCTGAATATGCAGATGTTGGCAAACGGCATTACGACGCAGCAACAGGGTAAAAAAATCATCGTCTTTAACGCGCTGCCGTCGGTGCGCGATGGCCTGGTGGCGCTGACGCTCTACCTACCCGGTGAGGCGTTCCGCATTGTTGACGAGCAGGGACAACCCTGCCGCTGGCAGATTATGCGTGAGACATCGCAAGATATGTCCGTCATTGTTCAGGAGCTGTCCAATAGTCCCGATCCCGTCTTCTATCGGCGGTGCGATATTTTACTGGAGGTCGCATCGCTCCCCGCCTGCGGCTATACCACCCTGTATCTGCAAGATGAGTGCGCCCCCGGATTTGCTGTGCCGTCCTCGACAGAAGAGGCGCTGGAGAACCCGTGGTTACGCCTGACGCTGGAAGGTGAACAGGTCGTTCTGGTCGATAAGCGCAGCGGTAAGCGCTGGGAGAACCTTATTCAACTGGTGGACGGCGGCGATGCCGGTGACACCTATAACTATTCTCCACCAGAGGATGACTGGCGCGTTACCGGCGCAGGGGCGCTGCTTCACGCCGACTGGCAGCGCGGCGCGCTGGTGGACACGTTGTCGCTAAGCTGGTCTATCGCAGCACCGCACACGCTGGCCGACAGGCAGGAGCACCGTTGTAATGCACGACTGGATGTCAGCATGGTGGTCATGCTGGATCACCAGCGCCCGACGCTGGACCTCCAGGTTAGCGTCAACAACACCTTGCACGATCATCGTTTACAGGTGGAAATTCCTGCTGATGTCTTTACCGATGTCCATTTTGCCGATCAACCGTTTGGTCTGATTCGTCGCGCCAACCGACCGGCCACGCTGGATGTCTGGCAGCAGGAAAATTGGGGTGAAGCCCCGGCATCGCTGTGGCCAATGCAAAGTCTGGTAATGATGCATGATGGCAAGCAGGGCATCAGTGTGGTGACGGATGGGCTGCGAGAATATGAAATTCCCGCAGAACGCCCATCGGTTATCGCCATTACGCTACTACGTAGCGTGGGTTGGCTGGGACGTGCCGGTATGCCGTGGCGTCCGGGACGCGCATCCGGTATGGCGTTGCCTTCCCCAGACTCACAGATCCCAGGCGAATTTAGCGCCCGCTTCGCGCTCATCCCGTTGTGCGATGGTGAAAGCCCGAACTTCTGGCGTGAAGTCGAAGCCTGGCGCACATCGCCAGTTGGCTGGCTGGATTCCGGCTGGGCGCGTTTTAAAACTAATCCACACGCGCTGACATTCCCGACAGCCTACAGCCTGCTGCACTGGGAGACACCACTCCATTTCAGCACCTTGAAAAAAGCGCAACGTGAAGATGCGCTGATTTTACGCGGCTGGAACCCCGGCTCGCAGCCGCAGAACAGCTCAACGCCGGTTGCTGATGCGACAGTGCGCGAAGTTACGCTGGCGGAAAAATCGCTGAACTCATCGCATGAAACGATACCGGCCTGCACGCCGATCTCATGGCGTATTACGCCCGCAGCCAGAGGATAATATTGTGTTAAACATTCGTTTTACCTGCCCGTTGCCTAATGGTCTACATGCCCGCCCCGCCAGTGCGTTAGAGCAGCGCGTCAGCGCATTTCAGGCTCGCGTTCAAATAGGCAATCTGCGTAACCAGCGTCAGGCCGATGCCCGTAGCGTGTTGGCGATGATTGGGACCGATATTTTGTATCAGGACCCGTGTGAACTGGTGATTGAGGGCGAGGATGAATCTGCCGCGCATCAGGCGCTGACTCAGTTTGTGAGGCAAGAGTTTGCCGCGTGTGATGAACCCGTTGCCCGGACGCCGGAACGGGTGGAACAACCTCTGCCGGTTTTTCTGGCGCAGACCCGTGCGGAGTGGGTGCGCGGTAACGGCGTGAGCGCTGGGCTGGCGCAAGGGGTGGCAATGCATCTGGGCGTGCCGGATCTGTATCAATTGGCAGAACAAGAGGCGGTGGCGGCGCCGGCTGTACAGCGAGCCGCGCTGACGGCGGCACTTGAGCAAGTACGCCGCGAGCTGCACGACGCATTACCGCATACGCAGGGAGAAGCCGCGTCGGTGCTACAGGCTCATGTCAAACTGCTGGACGACGCGCTCTTCGAAACCTCGCTACTTACCGACCGTACAGCGCGCAATGCGCTGGCAGCACTGGCGCTGGCGCTGGATGAACTGAGCGCGCCGCTGCGCGAAAGTCGCAGCGTCTACCTACAACAGCGGGTGCTGGATTTACAGGATTTGGGCCTGCGTCTGGCGGCGCATCTCACCGCGCAGCCAATGATGCCGCAAACAGCATTGTCGCAAGACACCATCGTTATCAGTCCGGTTCCCATAACGCCAGGCCAGTTTCTGGCGCTGCGCGGTCCGCATCTGAAAGGGGTGGTGATGGGCGCGGGCGGGGAAACATCACATACCGTCATTCTGGCGCGATCGTTTGGGGTTCCGCTGCTGAGCGTAGAGGCGGCGGAAGCGGGGCGTATTCGCGGTGGTGAAGCGCTGCTGCTCGACACTCGCCACGGGGTGGTGGTGGTGTCGCCGGATGAGCAGGCTCTGCGGTGGTATCAACTGGAAGAGGACAAACGTCAGCGCCTTGAGGCGCGTTTACAGCCGCTTATTCAACGCCCTGGGGCGACGCAAGAGGGCGAACGGGTGACGGTGCTGGCGAATATCGCGCTGGCTGCGGAAGTGGAAACGGCATTTGCCGCCGGGGCGGAGGGGATTGGTCTGTTCCGCACTGAAATGCTGTTCTGCGAACGAGCCGCGCCGCCTGACGAGGAGGAGCAGTACCAGGCCTATCGTCACGTGCTGGAACAGGCGCGGGGGCGTAAAGTGGTGATCCGTACGCTGGATATTGGTGGTGATAAACCCTGTGACTATCTGGCGATGCCGCCGGAGGAAAACCCGTTTCTTGGCTGGCGCGGCATCCGCCTGTATCCCGAATTTATGTCGATTTTCCGTCCTCAGATACGTGCGCTACTGCGTGCCAGCGCCGCCGGACCGTTGCACATTATGGCGCCGATGGTGACTACGCTTGCTGAGGTGAAGTGGCTGCGTGAACAGTTCCAGCAAACAGCGGCGCAACTGCTGGCCGAGGGGGCGGCGGTTGGGCAGTGGTCGCTGGGTATTATGGCGGAAGTGCCATCAGTGCTTTATCTGCTGGAGAAAGCCGCTGCGTATATCGACTTTGTTTCGATTGGCAGCAACGACCTGACGCAATACTTCCTGGCCTGCGACCGGGGCAACGCGCAGGTTCGACATCTCTACAATTATTTTGACCCCGCGTTTTTACAGTTACTGAAGGAGATGACGGCGCGCGCGCAGCGGGCCGGTATTGAGATCAGCCTGTGCGGCGAGATGGGCGGCGACCCGTCGGCGCTGGCGCTACTGTTGGGCGTTGGTTTACGACAGATCAGCATGTCCTCAAGCCGTATTGCGCCAGCAAAGGCGCGCTTAATGACCTTAACCCTCGCGCACAGCGAGCAGATGCTGGAACGGGCATTAGCTTGCGAAAGTGGTCAGGACGTGGCGGTACTACTTTCGCGACAGGTGGCGGCGCAAGCAAAACCCGTGTTTGATCCCGCCCTGATCCTGCTCGATCGGGTGATTACCCGTAAAGCGGAGGCGATTAAGGTGCTAATCGATAATCTGGAGGTCGAACAGCGGGTCTTTTCCGGCTCAGCCGTTGAAGAGGCTATTTGGCAGCGTGAGGCGATTTTTTCTACCGCATTAGGATTTGCAATTGCGCTTCCGCACTGCAAATCGGCGGCGGTCGCGCACAGTAGCGTGTCGGTGATACGTTTGAGTGAGCCGCTGGCGTGGAGCGACGAGGTGGATGTCTCGCTGGTTATCATGCTGACGGTGAGCGAGCAGGAGAAGGGCGATCATATGAAAATCTTCTCCCGTCTGGCGCGTAAGTTGATGCATGTGGAGTTCCGTGAGCAGTTGCTTGGCAGCATGTCGCCGCAGGATGTCGCCGTGCATCTGGCACAGGAAATGGCGGGATAAATCATGGTACAGAATCCTCGCCGGGCGTTCATTATGCTGTCGGCTGTCTTTTTTTACTGGGGCGTCCTGACGGCAATTAATAGCGCCACGATTCCCTTTTTCCGGCAAGTTTTTTCGCTTTCATGGCGAGACTCGATGTTGGTAAATGTGGCGTTTTATCTCGCACCGTTTGTGATTTGTTTACCGTGTTCAGGCTGGATGGCGCGTTTAGGGTATCGCAGCGCACTCTTACTGGCGTTGATACTTGCCGCAAGTGGTTCGGTGGTGATTGCCGTATCGCTCTGGCTGGCGTCATTTGCCGGTTGCCTGGTGGGGATTTTCATTGTGGCGATGGGGGTTGCGGCGATGCAGGTGGTCGCAAACCCTTATGTTAATCGGCTTGGCGAGGCGCAAAGTGCGGCTGGACGCCTCAGTCTGGCGTCGTCCATCAACTCCCTCGGGGCGGCGCTGGCGCCTGTCGTCCTGGCGGTTGTTCTGGCTGGCTCTGTCATTTCAGTTCCAGGGATGTATCTCGGTTTGATGCTGGTGGGAGGCATACTGCTGGTTGCGTTATACCGTTTTTCAATTGCTGATTTTCGTGACGCGCACGAGAATATTTTTTCTGCGATTCGTGCGCTCAGGCGCTATGCGCAGTTTCGTACTGGGGTGAGTGGCATTCTTGTTTACGTTGGCGTGGAAGTCAGCATGGGTACTACGGCTCTCAGCTATCTTCACGACCCGTCTTTGGGCGGGTTTTCGCTTGCACAAGCGACCTCCTTTATCGCGTTGTACTGGGGCGGTGCATTGGCGGGGCGGTTTTTGTATGGCTTGCTGGCTCACTGTTGCCGACCTCAGTTGTTGTTTTGCCTGTGTTCTTCGGGAGCGGTACTACTAACTGTTGCCGCGATAGTTTTCGCTAACCGTTTTGGCGGCTATTGCCTGCTGGCGACGGGACTCATGAACTCGGTGATGTATCCCATTATTTTCTCTCGCACGCTCTCCGGACTTGATCGCTATGCGGCATCTATTTCTGCTTGCTTGATTATGGCGGGCATTGGCGGCGGGGTGCTGCCCTTTATCCAGGGGATGGTTATTGATGCTATTGGCCTGCGTTTGAGCTTTTGGGTGCCGGTTATCGGGTATCTGTTTTTATTGCTGAACGGATTTAAGCTATACGCTCGAACGGAGGTATTTTGTGAGTAACGCCATCATTATTTGGTTAATTTAAGGTAGTACAACGGAAACTGATTTTCGGTGGTATTTAACCGTAAAGTTGGGATGACGCCAGCGCAGTGGCGTCATCGTCGTCGGGGGTTGTGTCGTTAGCTGGCCATTCCCAGACCAACAATGTTTGCCGCGACAATGATCACTACGCAGCCAAGACTTAGCACGCTGACCGGACGTCTCCCTGCATTGCTCCACTCTTTCATGATCAGGCCCACGATACCGCCGCACAGGACGTAGAAGCTCATGTGCAGCATCCAGCTCATGTAGTCATACTGTGCTGGAATTTTGGCATGGCCCCAGGCGTAAAAGAAGAACTGGAGATACCACATCAGGCCAGCAAGCGCAGAAAACAGGATATTGCTGATAATCAGCGGTTTTGCTAAAGAGAAATCGGCCTTTACTGACAGGTTTTTCATTTTTGCCAGACGAATGAAGCAGTATCCCAGATTGATCACCGCACCACCGCCCATGATGACTACGTAGCTTGGCAGGGCGACATACAGCGGATCGATACCGAGTGTTGCAGCGGCTTCGTGCATTGGTTTAGCCGCATCCATGGCAAAGGACATCCCCGCGGAGAAAAAGCCGCACATTACCGCCAGTATCAGACCTTTTTTCAGATTGAACTCTTCGGCCTTGATGCCCATCTTGCGCTCTTTTAACTGTCCGGCGCGGGTGACAATCGCCACTCCGATCAGGGCGACCAGCACTCCGAGCAGGGTCATACGTCCGCCTGGTGTGCCAATGAGCACGTCAAATTTACCGGCAATGATTGGCGTCATTAAGGTACCAACAATTAGCGTAATGCCGATAGCGATCCCGATCCCCATCGACATACCGAGATAGCGCATAGTCAGGCCATAGTTGATATTACCAATCCCCCACATGGCACCGAATAAAAATACCGGCAGCAGGGTGGACGCACTGAATGAACTGTAATAGGCCCAGAAGTCCGGCAGAAGGATCGCGCTGACGAGCCAGGGAAGGATTAGCCATGAAACAAAACCACCTATAGACCACATGGTTTCCCAGGACCAGTGTTGTACCTTTTTAAAAGGGGCATAGAAACAAGCGGCACTAGCGGCACCGATTAGATGCCATATTATCCCCATCGTAATTGCGTTACCCATTCTGTTTCCTTTTGAATTATCGATTTGGCAGGATGAAAATCACCCGTTTTGATGTTCAAAAGTCTAAAGAGTGAGCAATAGATTAACCTTCAGCATGCTGCCGTGTGATCAGTAATGCTGGCAAAATTCAGGGGATGAAAGGGATATTGATCACAAATGCGGCCCCGCCCCTCTTTTTTGAGAAGGGCGGAAATATAGAGGATTAGCAAATTCTTACTGCCTGAATACCCAGTAGCCAGGCGAGTTTTTCCAGTGCCTCGCCATGGTGTCCCAGGCCAATGCTGCAATGATGAGCTGGGCCGCCCATACACCATTGCGTGGTGAACTCGCGAGCTGATAACGGGAAGCGATAGCGGCTATTGGTGTTGCCTATATCCAGGACTTCACCTGGTACAGCTTCACCTTCGGCATACTGTAAACGCACCCCGTTTTCGGCATCTTCAATTACCGAAAGAAAGGTCACCGGACCTGATTTTACGGTCATCTGGATAGATACACCTTTACCGGGTTTACCATGATAAACCGGCAGCGGCACCAGACTCACCGGACCATCCGCCATCAGCGGGTGTGCCGGACCGTCATGTCCCCACAAAACAGCATCATCATTAAATTCAATGCCATATGGTTCTGAGAATGAACCGCCAGCCCCCAGAAGTTGCTGAATTTTCATCGCCAGCACATTTTTGATTTCATATTCTCCCGCTACGGGAATACCACGGTGGGTAAGCAGCGTGTTGCCGAGAATGATTGAGGTGATGATGTTCTCGTAAGCGTTGCCGTTACGGCCTTCATAGTAATAGGCTAGTGCACCGAGTTTATTCTGGGCAATTAGTTTATCCATGGCGCAGGCAGTGGTGAGTGCGCGGTTGAGCTCTGCAGGTTCGCATGCCGCATCCAACTGAAGTACACGGTGCATTTCCTGTCGTTTGGCGTTGAGGTCTGCCTCGCTGACCTGCTCGCGATATTCCGCCAACTCACACATTTCCAATGGCTTAAAGCGTACGCCCATTTTGGCGGACAAGTTCGTCATATTGCTGTAAACGTCTACCATGCCGTCATAATAGTGCCCGAGGACGCCGACCTGACAATTTGCCAGCATTTGACGAGCGTTAAGTGCCTGTAGCCACTGCGCCGTTTGTTGCCAGACATACTCATCGCCCTGTAATGCGCCAACAATCAACTGAAAGCGGATATTCGCACGGTTAAACACGTTTGCCAGTTCGGGGGCGCTGCAGGCCTGACAGTGCGCCAGCCACTCTCCAGTACGACCTCCCCGATCGGGAATTTGACGGATTGTTGAATAAGGCAGCCCTGGCTCTGGCTGTAGGGCCAGAATAATGACCGGTTTATTGATACTCTGCACAAGCGGTAGCACCGTTGAGCTGAGCGCGTAGGTGCTGATGTAAAGACAGACAGCATCGACCGGCTGTTTCTGCAACCGTCTGATAAGGGCATCGGCTTTATCGACGTTATCAATCAGGCCGCCATTAATCACGCTGGCTTGTTGCGCCGTCAGGCGCTCATCAATTGATTGCAGATAGCCCTGAAGACGTGACTCCAGGCCTGTAAACTGGGGCCAGTATGTGTCGAGGCCGATACCAAAAAGGGCGATGTTGACAGACATAGCAATATTTCCTTGTGAGATAATTTTCAGACTATGTCGTGCTTTATCTCCCATGTCCTTCATGTCGCTGCCTATTTTCTACTCAGATTGGCAAGATCAGCCTGATTTTCCCAGTGATGCTCACACTTTTACCTCATAATAGCCATGTAAAAAGTACGGCATTGATAATCATTTTCAATATCATTTAATTAACTATAATGACCCAACTGCTTACGCGGCGTTAACACTGGCCGCCCGACAATACTGGAGATGATTATGAGTTATACACTGCCATCCCTGCCGTACGCTTATGATGCCCTTGAACCGCACTTCGATAAGCAGACGATGGAAATCCACCATACCAAACACCACCAGGCTTACGTAAACAACGCTAACGCTGCGCTGGAAAGCTTGCCTGAATTCGCGAGCCTGCCTGTTGAAGAGCTGATCACCAAACTGGATCAACTGCCAGCAGACAAGAAAACCGTACTGCGTAACAACGCGGGCGGCCACGCTAACCACAGCCTGTTCTGGAAAGGTCTGAAAACCGGTACTACGCTGCAGGGCGACCTGAAAGCGGCTATCGAACGTGACTTCGGCTCCGTGGACAACTTCAAAGCTGAATTTGAAAAAGCTGCGGCAACCCGTTTTGGTTCCGGCTGGGCGTGGCTGGTTCTGAAAGGTGACAAACTGGCTGTTGTTTCCACTGCTAACCAGGATTCCCCGCTGATGGGTGAAGCTATCTCTGGCGCTTCCGGCTTCCCGATCGTGGGCCTGGACGTTTGGGAACACGCTTACTACCTGAAATTCCAGAACCGCCGCCCGGACTACATCAAAGAGTTCTGGAACGTGGTGAACTGGGACGAAGCTGCCGCGCGTTTCGCAGCGAAAAAATAAGTTCTACGCTTTAGTAAGCCCCTGCAAGCGATGCTTGTAGGGGTTTTTTTGTGATCAAAATCAATATAAAACAATGATCCACTTAAATTGAAACAAGGTTTTATTATGCGAGTGGGATCACTTTTATAGTCTCTATGAATGTCTATCTTCGTTTCATCAAGACGGGCGCATCTCATAAGCAAGATGCAATCGCCCATAAAAATTGCCCCATTTTTATGTCTACAGGTGATGGAAATGCAGATCAAACGAACGATAGAGAAAATCCCAGGCGGCATGATGCTGGTGCCGCTTTTTTTGGGCGCGTTGTGTCACACCTTTTCCCCCGGCGCCGGGAAATACTTCGGCTCCTTTACCAACGGTATGATCACCGGTACGGTGCCTATTCTGGCGGTCTGGTTCTTTTGTATGGGGGCGTCGATCAAGCTAAGCGCCACCGGTACCGTGCTACGTAAATCAGGCACGCTGGTCATAACCAAGATCCTGGTAGCGTGGGTGGTCGCGGCGATTGCTTCACGTATTCTGCCGGAACATGGTGTAGAAGTTGGTTTCTTCGCCGGGTTGTCTACGCTGGCGCTGGTGGCCGCCATGGATATGACCAACGGCGGGCTGTATGCCTCGATTATGCAGCAGTACGGCACCAAAGAAGAGGCCGGGGCGTTTGTCCTGATGTCGCTGGAGTCTGGCCCGCTGATGACTATGGTGATTCTGGGAACCGCCGGGATCGCTTCGTTTGAACCACACGTGTTTGTGGGGGCCGTATTACCGTTCCTGATTGGCTTTGCGCTGGGGAATCTGGACCCTGAGCTGCGGGAGTTCTTCAGCAAAGCGGTGCAGACATTGATTCCTTTCTTTGCCTTCGCACTTGGTAACACCATTGATTTGAGCGTGATTGCGCAGACCGGTGTACTGGGTATTTTGCTGGGCGTGGCGGTAATTATTATTACCGGTATTCCATTGATTATCGCCGATAAACTGATTGGCGGCGGCGATGGCACAGCGGGGATTGCGGCCTCCAGCTCAGCTGGTGCGGCGGTCGCTACGCCAGTGCTGATTGCTGAAATGGTTCCGGCATTTAAACCGATGGCGCCGGCAGCAACTTCCCTTGTCGCCACGTCGGTGATTGTGACCTCCATTCTGGTGCCGATTATCACTTCCATCTGGTCGAAAAGAGTTAAAGCCAGGGCGGCGGAAATTGATATTCGTAGCGCCGTGAAGTAAGTCTCTTTTGCCGGATGGTCTGTTCCATCCGGCTTAACGATTTACGCTTTGACGACAAATACCTCATCGATGGTCCGACACTCACCCTCGTTCAACTCTCCGCCGGCATTTCGTGACACGCCGGTGCAATAGCCAAACTTACGCGATACTACGGTTTTGATGGTGGTGACGAAATCTTCGCCGATGGCGTAGATGGACATGTAGGTGCCAATCTGGTCCTGAATGTCGCGAAGTGCTGCCAGGTCGCCCTGTTTAAATGCTTCCCGTGCGCTGACAAACAGTTCAGGCATGACGTTGTTTAATCCTGAAACCACCCCCGCGCCGCCTGCCAGCAGGTTAGGAATGTAGTATTCGTCATAGCCGGACAACACGGCAAAATCCTCCCGTACGGCGCGGGTGGTCTGGATCATACTGCGAGTATGGGACTGGCAGTCGACGGTATCTTTAATGCCTGCGAAGTTGGGGAACTCGGCGGCGAGGGTGGCAACCAGTTCAGGCGTTAAATCGCAGCCAGTGCGCGCCGGAAAGTTATAGGCAAACCATTTACCGCTGAGCTTCTGCCCCAACTGACGGAAGTAGCTCAGCAGCTGTTTTGCCGTTTGCCCATAGTAGTAAGGCGGCAGGATCATCACGGCGTCGTAATCGGCGCGATACGCTTCCTGCGCCATCAACAGCACATCATTCTGGCAGGTGGATGAGACGTTGGCGACCATCTTCAGCGAGCTCATAGCGCGGGCCTCGCGGATCAGTAGCAGCTTTTCTTCGAGCGTAAAGGAGGCAAATTCCCCGATGCTACCCATCAGCAAAATCACGTCGATTTTGGCCTCGGTAAGGCGTTTGAGATGCTGGCTTAGACCGTTAAGATCGATCTTGCCGTCATTATCCATTGGCGTAATGGAAGGACACCAGACGCCAGCAAATTGCGATTGACCAGTCACGTTGTTGACTCCTTATTTGAAATGATGTTTCAAAACCAGATTACATTGATAGCATGTGTCCCTAAGTTTCATGTGAACCGTGCTCTCATTTTGAGCGACTGGGGTAAAATAAATGTGGTGTAATGGGGGAAATTTATCGGGAGAGGGAACAGATGCGATATCCGGTCGATGTTTTTACAGGCAAGGTTCGGGACTACACGGGAAGCCGTCCCAGCGCGATTGCTAAGGTCCAGGTTGACGGCGAGCTGATGCTGACCGAACTGGGGCTGACGGGTGATGAACAGGCGGAAACGAAAATTCACGGTGGGCCGGATCGCGCGCTGTGCCACTATCCGCGTGAACACTATCAGCACTGGAGACAAGAGTTTCCGGAGCAGGCAGAGCGCTTTGTCGCGCCCGCGTTTGGCGAGAATCTCTCTACTCAGGGGCTAACGGAAGAGAATGTATTTATTGGCGACATTTTCCAGTGGGGAGATGCGCTGATTCAGGTCACGCAGCCGCGCTCGCCGTGCTTTAAGCTGAATTTCCATTTTGGCATCAGCGATATGGCTAGCCAGATGCAGGATGCAGGCAAGACGGGCTGGTTGTGCAGCGTCATCGCTCCAGGCCAGGTATCGGCGGACGCGCCGTTGCTCCTGGCTTCACGCGTCAGCGACGTCAGCGTGCGGGAGGCGATTGCCATTGCCTGGCATATGCCGTTTGATGACTCACAATATCACCGTTTACTCTCGGCTGCCGGGTTATCGAAAAGCTGGACCAGAACGATGCAAAAGCGTCGTTTAAGCGGCAAGATCGAAGACAATTCCTGCCGTTTGTGGGGAAAATAAAGCCATTCTGGCCATGCAATTAAATCAGGTGGTAACACCTGATTTGCCTCTCTCGTGGTTCTTATCTCTGCATACTAAGGCGGGTTAAAAAACCTGCCTGTCACGCCATGTTTTCAGTTCATTCTTGATACCTGGCCCACAAAAAGAAACTCTGCGTTGAAAAAAAACTTGAGTATTTCCTGCACTCAAATATCTTAGCTTTAAATTGGTTTAAACCAGATGAGTAAGATGAAAAAGAAAAACAATGTTGATGTGCTTAGAGAGCGCTTTGAAAGCTGGTTAAACGAGAATAATTTGCCAGCGGGCTCTAAATTGCCTTCGGAGAGAGAGTTATGTGAGTTGCTGGATGCGAAGCGCATGACCTTACGTCAGGTTCTGATTGAGCTTGAGATCGATGCGCGTATCTTCCGAAAGAACCGCAGTGGTTGGTTTATTTCATCGAAGCGATTTATTTATAATCCCAAATCACTTTCCAGCTTTAATGCTGAAGCCTGTGCTCAGGGGCGCAAGCCTTTTTGGGGTTATTTAACCAAAGAAACGATTGCGACGGTTCCGCACCATGTTGATGATGTTTTTCTCTCCTCCGGTGATCGCTATTTAGTTACCGGTTGGTGTGGTCTTGATTCACATAAAGTGTTTTACCATGAGTCTTATATTGATGCTGATGTTGCGCCAGGATTCATTAACAAATTGGGCAATCAGTCTTTTGCCAGCGTCTGGGAAGATGCGTTTGGTCATGCTTTAAATATCAAAGAAATGATTTTTAAACCGGTCAATATGCCAGAAGTGGCCTGCAAAGAGTTGGGCGTTGCGCCTAATACTTATGGAATTTTAGTAGAAAAACATCGGGCTACCCGAGATAAAAAAGTGGTTCAGGTTGATTTTGAATACTGGCGACTTGAATCTGTGGAACTTGTTATTCGTGATGAATGAGAAAAATAATGGGAAAATGCAACCAAGAACTTCTCGCTGAACGTGCGAGAAATATACCACTGTACCTACATGCTTATGCCTTTCATCTGAATATGCGCTATGAGAGAGTCCTTCCGGGCGATCTTCTGGATATTGCGCATCAGCAACAATTAAAGGGAGTGAAAATACATGTTGAGGATGGTGAGTCCCAATCGCTGCAGAAACTAAACGATCGGCAGTTGCACGATTTTAAAGAAAAGGCCAAAAAATATAACCTCGATGTACATATTGAAACGAGCGCATCGGACAAGGCGACATTGACGGATGCGATCCGTATTGCTGTGACAACTGGCGCAACTTCAGTACGTTTCTACCCGCGCTATGAAGGACATCTCAACGATGTCATGGCAAAGATTGCCAATGATATTGCGTGGTTGTCTCAGTATGACGATTGCGGACTAAGCTTTACTATCGAACAGCATGAAGATCTGCAAGGCCATGAACTGGTGACGCTGGTTAATAATAGTGGAATGAAGAATCTCTCTATTCTGTTTGATTTTGGCAACATGATTAACGCCAATGAGCAGCCGCTTTCTGCGTTAGAAGTCATGTCCCCTCTAATCACTCAGGTGCATATCAAAGACGCAAAAATTATTAAAGAAGGTAAAGGCTGGGGGCATGAGGCTTGTCGTTCAGGATACGGTGACTTACCAATGGAAGAGATGCTTAAGGCATTATTACTTTTAGGTGAGGATAAACCGCAAGTAAATGCTTTTGGTCTGGAAGAGGAAGTTGAATATTATGCTCCGGCATTTCGTTTTGATGATGAAGGTGATAATCCCTGGATCCCATGGCGCGATGCAAGCTATACGCCGCTGCCCGACAGTAACATGATTGATGCGCGACTGGCGCAGGAAAAAGAACATGCTCTTGCTCAAATAAAGTATATCCGTGATTTATGCGACAAGTTTACAAGTAATAAATAAACTTCTTTAAATATTATTAAATGCGAAAAGGGTTATGAAAATAACTCTCTTAATTTATTAACTGCATGATTTAATTTAAATATTTCTCTCAACAAGCAATGAGGGTTTAATTATGTTCATGAACAAATGGGCAAGGCTCTGTTTTTTAATTTTAGGCGGCGGCACAATATTCAAACTTTCAAGTATGAAAGACGTTTTCTATGTGCCAATGCAAAGTGACTGGGGTTTAACTAATACGCAAATTGGTTTAAGTTTTACTGTTTATACGATTGTTCAGACAACCGGGCTTTTTCTGTCGCTCTATATCGCAGACCGTTATTCCAAGAAAATATTATTACCATTTGGTCTGATCGGCGTTGGGCTATGCGGTTTATATTTGGCGACGCTACCGTCATTTACCGGTTATCTTATTTGCTTTGCCGCAATGGCGTTCTTTGCCGATGTGGTTTATTGGCCGGTGTTATTGAAAGCTGTGCGTCTGCTAGGTACGCAAGAAGAACAAGGGCGTATGTTTGGCTTTTTAGAAGCCGGACGTGGCGTGGTGGATGTTATCGTCGCTTCTGGCGCTCTGTTTGTTTTCGTCCAGTTTGGTGAAGGTAAAGCGGGGATGCAGGCTGGACTGCTGTTTTATACGCTAATTACGCTGGCTGCGGGCGTTCTCACTTACTTTATTGTCGATGATGACAAAGTGAAAGGCGGCGAGAAAACCAGTGCCAACATGGAAGTCTTAAAGGGTATCAAACATGTGTTGTCCTGCCCTAACGTCTGGCTGGCTTCTTTAGGGATTTTCTTCGTTTACGCCGCGTACTGTGGCCTGACTTACTTCATCCCATTCTTAAAAGATATCTACATGCTGCCGGTAGCGCTCGTCGGCGCGTACGGCATCATCAACCAGTATGCATTGAAAATGGTGGGAGGGCCGATTGGTGGGCTGCTGGCGGATAAGGTTGCTAAATCACCTACGGTTTACCTGAAGTGGACGTTTCTGATCTCTGCTGCTGCTATGGTTGTTTTTATGCTGTTGCCACATCAAACGATGAATGTGTATATCGGTATGGCGGCGACGCTAGGATTTGGGGCGATTATTTTCTCACAGCGCGCCATTTTCTTTGCGCCAATGGATGAGATTGGTACCCCGCGTGAATATGCCGGTTCGGCGATGGCATTTGGCTGTATCATCGGTTATATGCCCGCCATGTTTGCGTATACGTTATACGGCTATTTACTGGATACCAATAGCGGCATCACGGGCTATAACTATGTCTTTAGCGTGATGATTGCGTTCAGCTTAATGGGCTTTATCTGTTCGACCATTCTGGTGAAGCGGATTAAAAAGCAAAAGCTAGCGGCTGCGACTGTGGCAGCATAATGTGAGAACTTCCCCGGTACGACGTTACCGGGGAAGCCTGTTAAGCGCGTTTATACAGCGGCAACCAAATTACCAGCCGTAAACCACCCAGCGGGCTGTCTTCGGCTTTCACCCAGCCACGATGCTGTTGGATTGCGGTTTCAACAATCGCCAGACCCAGACCTGTTCCGCCAGACTCGCGATCGCGCGCCTCATCGGTACGATAGAACGGACGGAAAATCTGTTCTCGGTCTTCAGGGCTAACGCCCGGGCCATCGTCGTCGACGGTGATGGTAATCCCATCGATATCCACCGCGAAGCCAACTTCAATCTGCGTGTGTGAATAACGCAGGGCGTTGCGCACAATGTTTTCCAGCGCGCTTTCCAGCGCATTTGGGTTGCCGTACAGCGGCCACGGGCCCGGCGGGAAATTCACCGTGAGTGATTTACCCATCTGCTCGGCTTCAAAGGCGGCGTTATCCAGCACTTCGCCCCACAGCTGATTGGCTTTCACCGTTTCACTGACCAGCGCGTTTTTCTGCTGATTACGTGACATCACCAGCAGGTCGTTGATCATGCTGTCCAGCCGATGTGCTTCTGTTTCAATACGCTCCAGCTCTTTGCTTTCACCGCTACGACGGCGCAGCAGCGCGGTGCCCAACTGCAGACGCGTCAACGGCGTTCTCAACTCGTGAGAGATGTCCGACAGCAGGCGTTGCTGCGAGGTCATCATTCGCTCCAGCGCCGTCACCATCTGGTTAAAGCTGGCGCCTGCCGCCAGAAATTCCTGCGGACCGGCTTCCAGTTCCGGATGCTGACGCAGGTTGCCCTGGGCCACTTCATCCGCCGCGTTTTTCAACTTACGCGCCGGTTTCGCCAGACTCCAGGCAAGCCAGAGCAATAGCGGAGAGCTGACTAACATGGTGACAATCAGCAACAACAGCGGTCGGTCGAACAACAGATTGATAAAGTCAGATTGTGAGCTGCTGGCAGGTCGAATGAGATACAGCTGGTAGTTATCTTCGCCGTCTCTGACGGAGAAAGGCCCGACCATCTCAACGCGACCGTATTTTTTCTTTTGCGGATGGTCGGCGTTATCGGCCTGACCAATAAAGTTACGAATGATCTGCATTTCGTTGCGTTCTGCGCCGATCACGCGTCCTTCCGTCGTAACAAGCAATAACCGCTGTCCTGGCGGTGCCCACTTGTCTATCGCCCGAAACAAGCGACGCCACCACATTAAATCGTTGGGTGGATCGTTCGCCAGTTCAGCTTCAACGTGTTGCTCAATCATCAACCCCTGGCGCTGCTCGCTGTCCAGTAGCTCGGTCATCTGGCGTGAATCAAGCTTGGGTAACATCAGTACCAACATCAACACCAGTGCCAGCGTCAACCAGAAGATGGCAAAGATGCGTGCGGTTAAGCTCCCTATCATGAAGCGGAGACCATCAGGTAGCCGCGACCGCGCAGGGTTTTAAACCACGGGTGTCCGTCTTTACGTTCTGGCAGCTTACGACGCAGGTTCGAGATATGCATGTCGATCGCGCGATCAAAAGGCGTCAGGCGTTTGCCCAGCACTTCCTGGCTCAGGTGTTCACGCGAAACCACCTGACCGAGATGCTGTGCCAGCAAATAGAGCAGGGTGAATTCGGTGCCGGTTAACTCCAGGGTTTGCCCGTCAAAGCTGGCTTCCTGGCGACCCGGATTAAGGCTTAACGCATCCACTTCCAGAGTCGGCGAACCGTTGTCGCTGTTCTGCTGCTGTTCGCTCCAGTGTGAGCGACGCAAAATAGCGCGGATGCGCGCGACCAGTTCACGGTCGTTAAACGGTTTGGGTAAATAGTCGTCCGCGCCCAGCTCAAGGCCAAGTACGCGATCCAATTCGCTGCCGCGAGCGGTCAGCATGATTACGGGTGTCTGGTGTGTCTGACGAAGTGCTTTCAGCGTATCAATGCCATTTTTCTTCGGCATCATGACGTCGAGCAAAAGTAAATCGATGCTGTCATCCAGAAGCTCAAGCGCCTGTTCCCCATCATAGGCAACCAGCACATCGAAACCTTCCATTTCGAGCAACTCCTTTAACAGGGAAGTCAGCTCTCGGTCATCATCAACTAACAGGATTTTATTCATTGTTTACGTACCTCCGAGGCAGAAATTACGTCATCAGGCGTCGCTAATCTATGACTTTACGTTGTTTTACACCCCCTGACGCATGTTTGCAGCCCGAATCGTAAACTGTCTCTCGTTGAATCGCGACAGAAAAGATTTTGGGAGCAAGTGATGGGCAAAGTTACCGCTGCCGTCATGGCCTCAACGCTGGCACTGAGTACTTTAAGCCATGCAGCTGAAGTCGTCACAGGCGATCACTGGCACCTGGGTGAAGGCTCCGCGCAACGCAGCGTTCAGAGCCACATGTTCGACGGTATCAGTTTAACCGAACATCAACGTCAACAGATGCGAGATTTAATGCAGCAGGCAAGACACGAACAGCCTCCTGTTAATGTTAGCGAAATGGAGACAATGCATCGCCTTGTCACCGCAGAGAAATTTGATGAACGCGCTGTGCGCGCTCAGGCAGAAAGAATGGCGCAAGAACAGGTTGCCCGCCAGGTTGAAATAGCCAAGGTTCGCAACCAGATGTATCGCCTGTTAACGCCCGAGCAGCAAGCGGTTTTAAATGAGAGACATGAACAACGAATGGAGCAACTGCGCGACGTAGCGCACTGGAAAAAAAGCTCATCGTTGAATTTATTGAGTAGTAGCAACTCACGTTCCCAGTAGTAACCCTGTTTTCCTTGCCATAGACACCATCCCTGTCTTCCCCCTCATGATGAGGGGGTTTTTTTTATCAGGTACTTAGAAAAAATCCCTTTTAAATCAAGTCACCGTGTAACCGCCAGAAGCGGCTACAACGGGTTATAGTGTTTATGGGCGTAGACAACGTGTAGTCAAATCGCCAGCCCTCCACCCAGCGGGTTTAACGTTACTGCGTGCTTGAGATAATCGGGGGCAAGGTGAGCATAAACCATCGTCTGCTGTATGCTTGCGTGCCCCAGAATCTGCTGTAACGCAATAATGTTCCCCCCGTTCATCATGAACCAGCTTGCGAACGTGTGCCGAAGCACATGCGTGGCCTGACCACGTGGTAGATCGGGCTTTACCTTTCTGAGCCGTTCGCAGAAGTTTTCATAGTCAACTTTGAACAGCGGCCCCGTGTCGCTGGTCTTGATCTCTTCCTCCAGCGCTTCCGATATCGGAACCGTTCTATTTTTCCCATTTTTGGTCTTAAGGAAGGTCACGCGCCCGTGGTTAACCTGTTCACCTCGCAGCGTGCTGCCCTCTCCCCATCGTGCGCCAGTGCTGAGACATACCAGAGCTACGCGCCGATCGTCACCGGTCAAAGTTTCCAGCAGCCTGCCGATCTCTGACTTCGTTAGATAGGTCATGGCGGGCGGTGTTTCTTTCAGCGGTTCCAGACCCTTGCAAGGGTTTTCCTTCCTGAACTCTTCCATCTTGATCAACGCGCTGAACATGCCGGAAAGCCGATAGATATCACGATTAATCGTGGCTGCGCTGATCCCGTCCTCCAGCCGTTGGCTTCGGTGCTGCGCTATCGTGCGTTTGCTTAACCGGTTAACGGCCGGATCTCCCAACGCCCTGATCGTTTTGTTCAGGTGCCGTTTCTCAATTTCGCCATTTTCCAACGTCTGCCCGTATAGCAACCACCAGGCTTCTAACAATTCGCTTAAGGTGCGGCGATCTACGCTCGCGCCAAGCCATTCTTTTTTGTCGGCGTTGACCAATACATAACGCTCAAAAAGTACAGCTTCTTGTTTCTTATCAAACCGCCTACGGATGCGTTTTCCGTTACGCCCGCGCGGGTACACGTCTACTTCGTATTGACCACCTTCGAGCTTCTTAATCGACATAGCGAAGCCCTCCAGTAGTGCGATTGTCGTTTTGCGCCGTGTGTTCTAGCGCAAAGAAAAACCAGATTTTTAACCAGCCTTCGGCCTTGATTGGCGCGATGTTGTTTTGCCTTGCCCATCAGGGGAGAGAGCCGGGGAAACCTGCCCCGCTGCTGGTGCGGTTTTATCGGTCATGAGCCATAGGGTGTATTTCTCAAATCGCGGATTTTCGAGAATCAATGCTAAGTAGTCGCCGGGTATTTGCCTCCCTATAGCTTCGTAGTTTTTCAGGTTGTTAGCTGAAATGCCTGTTATCTCAGACATTTCTCTACGGGATAGTCCTTCGGCTTTTCTCATAAGCATGATTTTTTCACCGATGCTTGTTTTTTGGATCATAAGTGATCTAAACTCCTCAATGTTGGGATTACATGTAATCCATTTAAGACACCGCCTAAGGCGGCTACAGTCAGCTATAAGCGGCTGAACATCGAAGAGGATTATTACACATGAAAGACAAATACCCAGAGGGCTACATTGAATTGCGCCACCCTGTGGACGCGGTGCCAACTCCGAAATTTGCCGAAATGATCGGTAAATCAGCCAGCGCAGTGGGTGATATGGTGCGAGATGGTAAGTTGCCAGTGGTTCCGATGAAGAACCCGGAAGCCCTGAATGGTCGATCTGAAAATTGGATCTTCATCCCAGAATTTAACCGCGCCATGCGTGAAGCATTTTTCAACCGCCCAAAAGAGCAACGTGATGCCTGGCTGCTGTGGATTGGTCTGTAAGGAGTCGATGAGATGACGGGCAAGTTAATACAATTAAGCCGCCATAGTTATATTTATCGTGGCTTCACCATTCATAAATGCCCGCGCAATGCCATTACTATGAAAACGGCATATAGCATTTTAAATAATGGTAATTATTTTGGGCGAGACTTTGCATTAGCGGAAGCAATGAAAACCGTTGATGCTATTCGTGACGGGGTATCACACTAATGAACGCAGACCAAGGGCCATCACTCGCTAGCCTGTTAAGGCACGGTTGCCAAGTTAAGCACTACCGCAATACACGCGGTTGGATTGAATGCCCGGATGGGCGTTTCTTTAAACCGGAACCGAATAAGGTGCGCTTTATTAAAGGTATGAGTAAGCCTTTTGTTTATACGAAAAAGATAAACAAAGGCTTATTTGGTGTATTAGCAAGGTTATTTAGAAAACTGCTTTAGTAATTAAGTAATAGATAAAACTTTTTCTACCTGTCGTCACTTTATTAAGTGATGGCGCATTCACTCACCCAAAAAAGGGGTTAATTATGTTTGGCATGTTCAAGAAAAAAACCGCTGCTGTAAAAGTTGAATTAAAGAAAGTTGAAAATCGCGATTTGATGGAGGCCATTGTTGGTGGCTGTCTGCTGGTTGCTGCTGCTTATGGTGAAATTGAGAAAGAGGAAACCGCAAAGCTCGATCAGCTGCTGCGCTCCAATCCCCGCCTGAGCCATTACGGCAACGAAATCACCGCACTGATCACCCGTTTCACTGAACAGCTTGAGGCAGGTTTTCGCGTTGGTCGCATGAACATCCTGCGTGAAATCGAAGATATCAAAAACGACCCGAAAGAAGCGGAGGAAGTCTTCGTCAACATGCTGACCATTGCCGAATCTGACGGCGAGATCGAGCCGGAAGAACAAAAGGTACTGGAAGAGGTTGGGCGTCGTCTGGGCCTGCGCGTTGAGGATTACATCTGATGAGCCAGATGCTGAGCATGTTGCGGCCCGCGCTGGTTCTGCTGCTGGCTTTCATGGTGGTAGCGGTGGACTTCACCAGTTATCTGCTCTCAGCAGTAGGCGATCTGTTCTTCGTGGGGGCGCTCGTTGTTCTGGTATGGCCTGCAATTAAGCCAGCCAAAGAGCAGCAGGGCGACGAGTAAGAGAGGCACCGGGAAACCGGTGCTTATCCGGGGCGTTACTTCCGAGTGGCGCGCCTGATAAGCGGCAGTGATGGGGGATAGGGTTATGAGTATCGGGCAAGAAAAACCAGTATCCGGGCGTCAGATGTTCCTTGAACAGCGCGCCCGTTTGCAGTCGAGCATTTCAGTTTCCCGCACCAATGACACGGCGAGCCGTTTCAACCGCCTGGGCGAGACTCAGAAAAAGGCGATCATCCTGCTGGCAAACGAAGCCGCCCAGCGGTTTAAAGACCTGCCGTCGCTGACTCACTCCCATCTCACTATGCCTTTCGAACAGTTCAGCTCTCAGGACAAAGTGAGCTTGATGTTGGGCATTAAGCGCCTTGCCGAGCTGGCTGCGGCGTTGCCGTGGGAGTTTCCCGATCATGCTGCGCCCCGCCTTGAAATGCTGGCGTTACGCGAATCACCACCACCCGCGCCTGATGGCGCAGTCAATTAACCACTGAATGATTAACCAGTAGTCAGGCGCATCACCGCGCCGGGCTTCCTGCACCCAGGAGAAAGCAAGATGATTCGATCACTACTCAAATGGCCCGGTGGCAAAAGCCGCGTGATGCCTGAATTACTGCCGCATTTACCAAAGGCTGGTTGCCTCGTTGAGCCTTTTGTTGGCGGCGCTTCCGTGTTCCTCAATACCGATTATCGCCGCTATATCCTTGCGGATATCAACCCGGATCTGATCCGCCTTTATCGTGAGGTAAAAAGCAATCCTGAGTTGGTGATTGATCTTGCCCGCCCGCTCTTTGCTACCGGCAATTCCAAAGAGGAATATTTACAGAACCGCCGCATTTTCAACGGTACAAAAGGCTTGCTTGATGTAGCCCGCGCGGCTCTGTTTCTCTACCTCAACCGCCACGGCTACAACGGCGTGGTGCGTTACAACCAGAGCGGCGGTTATAACGTGCCGTTTGGTCAGCACAAAACCGCGCCTTACTTCCCCGAAGCGGAGATCCGCCAGTTTGCTGAGAAGGCCAACGACACCAAAGCTATTTTCCTGTGCAGCTCGTTTCAAAATACCCTCAAAGTGATGGTTGGAACGGATGAAGCCATCTACTGCGATCCGCCGTACCTGCCAGCCAGCGAAACCGCCAATTTCACCCAATACCACACCGAGCCATTCACCGAGAAGCACCACCGCCAGTTAGCGGCGGAGCTGCTGGAAGTGAACCGCAAATATGGCGCGCCGGTTGTCATTTCCAACAGTGACACCGAAACCACCCGCGAGATTTACCACCGTTTCCGCCTGCATGAAATCGACGTGCAGCGCTCTGTTAGTACTGACGCCAGCAACCGCCAGAAGGCCAAAGAGGTGATCGGCGTTCTCAAGGTATGCGAAGGGTGCGGGCGCGCGGGCGGAGGCAACTGCCCGGACTGCGGGCCGTGCTGTGGTGATGCCACTTACAACGAGATGGTTGCAGCGGGCGCTTTTGATGAGCAAGGGGGTTTCTGATGGCGAGCTTAATTGAATTTTTAGAGGCGGTTGGTCTGGAAAATGTGACCGTTCAACCACTTCACCAATGCCTTACGGGCGTAGCGATGGAGAGAAAAGGCGGTGCCAAAGTCAGCTTTTTGACCAACGAAATAACCCCTTCTGACGCATTCGGAGAGATGAAAAGAACGGCGTTCATCGTTTGGATGGACGCCGAGAAGTTCGATGCAGCACTTGAAAAAACGAAGGGCAAATGAGCATGAAACAGAATAAGAGCGCGGTTTTATCATCAATCCAAAATGTTGCTGTTTTCTTCAATTACGGCGGTGAAACAGTAGCGTTAAAAATGACAGCCGAACAAAAGAGAGTGATCGGCCTATTTGCTATTTCAGCCGTTGAAGGTACTGCGGAACTGGTGCGGGTGCCTCATTTGACATTACCAGCAGATCCAGAAATGGAGGCTCTGTAATGTCAAAGATCTATATCGCTGGCCCAATGAGCGGATTGCCTGGCTTTAATCGCCCGGCGTTTCACCGTGCTGCCGCGCACATTGCACGGCGCGGAAACGTTGCCCTTAACCCTGCGATCCTGCCGGATGGCTTAGAGCAAGCGGAGTATATGGATATCTGCCTTGCCATGCTCCGTTGCGCTGATGGCATCTTCATGCTGGACGGTTGGCAGCAATCTGCTGGGGCAAAGGCAGAGTACGCGCTTGCTGAAAAGTTGGAGCTGGATATTCAGCACCAGATGATTGATCGGTACATGGGCGCACGATGACCACCGCAGCAAGTGGGCGCGGCGCTCCAACGCCGCCCCCTCCGTATCCGGGTAGCACACCAGACGCAACCCGGTACGCTTACGAATGGCAGAAGCCGAAAGCAGCCATTTGTGTTGATAAGACTCCCGTTGTTGATCTAGTCGAGCTGGGTCAAGAACAGGAGTTTTTGGCGTGGGTGAAAGTTACCCTTGCGCCGCTACCCCGCTTTATTCGTCTGCGTCTGGCTTCCCGCATTGACAGCATTCACACCATGAAGGGCAGACACATCGCCCGTCTGGCGCTGCGCGATATCATCCGCAGGGATCTGCCACCCATCAACATGGTTAATGAGCAATACGCTATTGCGATGACCGATGAGGCTAAATCTCAGGCTGATACAGCATTCAAAGGGGTAAACCCGCTTTACCACACGTTTAACACTCTTCACGGATTGGTTGAGCGCTTTAACCGCCTGCCGGACTTCACGCCGGAAGATGTTGAGCTGCTGGCGCAGGATATTGCTATCTATATGCGGTCTGTGCTGAGCGAAGTTCACGAAACGGTAGAGACGCAGAGTGATCGCAAATATGCCGAATACCTTTACACCGAAGCGGCTATCCTCGCGCGGCTTTTCTTCCTGACGCCTCCAAGCTGGGAAAAGTATTGCCGGGGCGCGCTGTTTATTGATGAAGCTACTACCGGCATCAGCAAGATGCTGGATGATCGCTATTGGCACCGTAACCTGAAAAAGTACGCTGCGCGCTGGCGCGAGCACCTGCACATTGCCTTTGGTGACGTGAAGCGGGGCGCTGCGCCGTATTGCAGTAAGCACCATGTTGATGAGTGGGATGCCAGACGCAAACGCAGCCGCGCGATCATGGCCCGTCTTGAACTGGAAGACCAGGACACCAAAGAGCGTATTTCACTTATTGAGCAGATCGATAAGAGCATTTCTAACCCGGCATTGCGCCGCGTTGAACTCATGACCCGCATTGGTGGTTTTGAGAAAGTTGCCACCGAAAGCGGCTATGCAGGCCAGTTTTTTACTCTGACAGCACCATCCAAATACCACGCCTATACCGTATTCGGCCATCGAAATGCCAAATGGAACGGTGCCAGCCCAAGAGCAACGCAGCGCTATCTTAACCGGGTATGGCAAAAGATTCGTGCCGAGCTGGCCCGTCGTGAAATTCCGGTCTTTGGTTTGCGGGTGGCTGAGTCTCACCACGATGGTACGCCGCACTGGCACGGTCTGCTGTTCACCCTGCCGGAACATTCCGCAGAACTGCTGGAAGTGATGGAAGACTATGCCACCCGCGAGGATGCGGAAGAGTTGCAGGGTAAGCACGGCAACCAACCGCGCTTTGATATGAAGCCGATCGATCATGAAATCGGCAGCGCCACCGGCTACGTGGTGAAGTACATCAGTAAGAATATTGACGGCTACGCGCTCGACGGTGAAACCGATGACGAGAGCGGCAGGCCGCTGAAAGAAACATCAAAACATGCTACCGCCTGGGCATCGTGCTGGGGCATCCGTCAATTTCAGTTTTTGGGCGGTGCGCCGGTATCTGTCTGGCGTGAGCTGCGCCGGTTCCGCAATCAGGAACAGGCCGATAAGATAAACCCGTTATTTGCTGAGTTGCACCGTGCTGCGGATGCTGGCGACTGGCAGCAATACACCCAATTGCAGGGCGGGGCACTCGTTGCCCGCCGCGATCTGCCGTTGCGCATCTGGTACCAGCAGAAAGACGAGCCGAATGATTACGGAGAGTATCTGGATCTTATCAAAGGTCTGGTGATGCCTGCCGTTCACATCCCACCAATTGAAACCCGCCTGCATACCTACCGCATTGTGCGTAAGAAACCGGAAGTTTTAGACGACTCCGGGCAGGCCGTTGACTTTGATTTTGACCTTCGGGGCGCGTCCGCGCCCTCTAGGACTCGTGTCAATAACTGTACCGAGGTCAAAAAACGAACAGATTCACCGCCCGGATCACCGTCATTAATGACAGTGCCAGCTGAGCGGGAAGGGCCGGAACAGTTTGAGATCGGTCAGTTGACCCAGGAACAGCGAAAACAGGTACGTGAAAGTCTTCATAACCACAAACCGAAGCGGCAGAAATCGCCTGCTGATGAGTTTGAGGAGCTGGCGCGCAGCATTACCAGCGGAGACTGTTCCGAATATGACACCCAGCGGGCAGAAAGTTACCTCAAAGCCGCCCATGCGATCAGGCAGCAAGAGCAAGTTTTATCACCGGCAATTGCTGGTCTGGCTGGGCTGGTTCAGTCATGGGCGCAGGTTAAGAAAGTACAGATCAGCAAGCCGCAGGCCATGCAACTGGCACGCGGTAATGAAGTGACGGTACTCGATACCGTGTATCGCGCGCATCCGGTTACAGGTGAGTTGATTATCGCCGGTACCGATAAGCCGTGGCGTAAAACCATGGCAAACCACAAAGCCAGTGAGCTGATCAGCCGCTGGAAAAAAGCACAATCGAAAGGAGAAGCATGATGAATTGCAAATTATCAGATCAGCAAATGACGCTGGATAGCGCAATCGCGCACGCTGACCAGCTTGCGTCTCAACTGTCTGGTTCATGTTCTGAACAGCACGCACAGCTTGCCGGATGGCTGAGAGAGTTGCAGGGACGTAGGAATATTGAAGAGTTTTCAGGTAGTAGGCATGAGTCAACTTTAGCGCTTGTATCTGTTTTGGATGAGATGGAAAAGCAAGATCACCAGTGGGGTGCCGATCGCAATCAGCACCCATTTATTTGGGGGGCGATATTAGGTGAAGAGGTAGGGGAGCTTAACCAGGCTTTTCTGCATGATGAGTTTGGCGGAAGCCATGCGGGAACTGCGCGCGCGGAGGCTGTGCAAGTGGCTGCTGTTGCGCTTCAACTGATCGAATATTACGACAGGGTAAAAATCAGGAAATGACAATCGGTATGACTTGCGCAACTTGTTGCGCGGGGAATAGCGATTCTGCGGGCGCGGGCGGCAAAGAGTCCGCTAGCGCCACTAAGTGGCGCTCATTGGGTACCGCACTGTTAGATTTGGCAGTGTCGGCCATACGCATCGAGCACCGTCATTTTTAGCAGTGCTGCAGGTTGAACGCGAGGCTTTACGGATGAGTTATTTAGGGAGCAAAGGCGGTAGTGGCGTATATCAAAAAATCATTGCCGAGATGCCGCCGCATGATACTTACATTGAAACCCACCTGGGCAGCGGGGCGGTGATGTTCCATAAACCGCCAGCGTTACGGAACTATGGCGCGGATCTGGATGTTACCGCGCGCATAAAGACGTTACAGCGCTGGAAAGACCGGGGCATCAACCCGCCGCGCCTTGATTTTTTCCACGGTGATGCAGTCTATTTTCTGGAAAGCCTGAAACAGAACGGTGCGATCACTGGTGTGCCAGCATTTGCCAGGCTGGGGCGGGTGTTGGTCTATTGTGATCCGCCTTATCTGCCGGAAACTCGCACCAGTCGCGCCCGCTACCGTCATGAATATACCGTTGCCGATCATGAGCGTCTGTTAGCCTGCCTCATGAGCCTGCCCGAAAATGTCAGCGTGATCTTGTCTGGCTACCCGTCGCAGCTTTATGACGAAACGTTAGCGGGCTGGCGCAGCATGGAATTTCAGGCCATGACGCGCGGCGGGGTAAGAACAGAGAAAATCTGGATGAACTACGGCGAGGGGCGGGCGTATTCCCATGCTTTTGCTGGTAAAGATTACAACGATCGCAGCCGCATTAAGCGCAAAGTTGAGCGCTGGCGCGCGAAATATGCGGCGTTGCCGCCTGCTGAGAGGCTGGCAATTATGGCGGCGCTCAATGAGGTTGACGCCGGTTAAACACTCGCTTTCAGAAAGTGCGCGTTTTTGGTGCAAAATTACGCGCAAGTTTGCACAATTTTTTTGATGGTACTTTTGCCAGACAAGCCCAGATGTGGCGCGGCCTGCCGTGATCTGCAAGTTTGCACAAAAAGACGGGGGTTTTATGTGCGGGCGAGGCGGGGGAACCATCGCGCGCTGAGGGGGTAAGGAGGGTATACCTGTTCATACCGTTTTTCGCGTCTGTGCGGCCCTGTTTTGATGCGGTTGCGTTGTGGTCGGGTGAGGGGATGGAAAAGAAAAGCCCCTGCCAGCGTGGCGCTGAGGGGCTTGTATGGCGTTTGGCCTTCGGGCTGGCTGCGTCCACCTTCTGGCAGGGTGGGGCATCAATCTTTTTGAATGGTCAGGCGGCTGTTGATGGGGTTGCGAGGGCGTAAGGGTTAAAGCGGATCACCTCAAAGCCCAGCCAGTCATTCAGCTCTTTCAGGCTTTCTTGTATCGGCGTCAGCTCGTTGATGGAGAAGACGCGGGCGGCTTTCTCCACGTCACCAAACCCCCCGGCGTTGCCTGGCATCACCCCCATCAGTTGAGGCGGAACGCGGTGCGCGGCAAGCATATCATCCCGCGTTGCGTCCTTGATGCCGGTAAACTCATCCTTTGCCGCTATCTGGCTGAATGGCAGGATTTGCAAGCCGTCTTTCTTCCCGCCCGCTGCGTATACGAACAGGTTTTTAAACGCGCCGCCGCCGCGCGCATCCTTCAATGACTTTTTCAGGCTCTCGACATCTTTGTTGTTGGCGATCGGGTCGGTCAGGTAGACGATTACCCCGGCATGACTGCCGTTGATGTAGTAGTTGCGGCGGAACATGGTCGCTTCACTGTTGAGCATGGCGCTTTGTAACGAGGCCATGTATTCAGGTGCGCCGTAGATCTCCTGGTGGATGCTGGGGTTTTTTATCTGGCAGATGCTGCCCGGCTTGAATGGGTAGTCCGCATCACGGCGGGTGATAAACCAGTATTGATCTTTTTTCAGGTCGCTGCCGCGTCGGGTATATTTGGCCTGGGCGTGTTTTAACGCAATAGGCTCGCCCAGCATGTTACGGCGTACCTCCATGTAGTTGTTGCCGAATACCAGATAATCCAGCACCCACGCGCTCATTTCCTGCCTGCTCAGCAGCGGGTGAGGGATGTAGCAGGATGTGATCACATTACGCTTAAAGACCAGCGGCGACTGATGATAGGCCGTTGAGTCAAACATCCGGGCGATGCCGTAGGGGCTGATCGGTGGTTCAAAATATACGCCGTTATCAGCGCACTCCATGCAATCCAGCAACATGCTGCGATCGGTGATAGCTACCGGGTCGCCAAAGCTGAATGACTCAATGCCTGCGGTTTGTTCGCTGGCACCCGGCTGCGGTCTGGCCTGAAACTTTTGCTTTTTGCGGCTCACGTTTAAAACTCCTCTACAAAACTGTCACTACCGCCGCCGCTTTCGCTGCCGATCGGCTCGTTATACAAAGCTGTCATTGATGCCCAGGCGAGATCGCCGTGATTGCTGCCGCGTTTGCGGTCGGAAACGTAGGTCATTACCCCGCCTTTCTGCACCTTGCGAACCGTCATAAATGACTGGACGAGATCCAGCATTCCCGCATCCACTTCCAGACGACCGGCACGGATCAACATAAGCGCTTTCAGCACCATGGCGCGCTTGAGTGGGGCGGAATACTGGTATTTCACCGCCAGCGGGAAGAACTTGATTACCAGTTGCCAGACGGCATCACCAATGCCGGTGGCATCAATCGCGATGTGCTGGACGTTGTAACGCTCCGTCAGCCCCTGAATGACCTTTGCCTGTTCTTCAAACTCCATCCCGCGAAGCTGGATGCGTTCAATGATGCGGAACTTGCCGCCCGATACTGCTGGCGGAACTATGACGACCAGCCCGGCAGAGTCACCGTTACCGCTTCCCCCGTTGGGGTCATAGCCTACCCATACACCGCGATCGCCTATCGGTTTGGGTGCGAATGGGTTCCAGTCGGGCCATACATCATCGTTGAAGCCGTCAACGCAGCAGCCGATCATGGCGTTGTAGTTAAAGGCGCGCTCTCCCGCAGTCACGAAGCGGCAACGATAGAGGTTGTCGTATTCCTCCGGGGAGTTTTCCATCTTGATGGTTTCAATTTTCACTAGGTTGAAGCCGAGTTTTACCGCGTCTTCAATGGTGACAATCTGCCGCCAGATCTCATCACCGCCCAACTTGCCGTTTTTCAGCGCTTTATGGCTGACGTCTATTTCTACCCGTTCACCTCTGGGCCTTGTCTTGTTGAACAGGTCGCCAGTCCAGAAGGCGTAAGCCTCATGCTCCTCTGTGGATGGCGTAGAAAAGTAGGTACGGCGCAGCCCTTCATGGGTTGCCATACCTGCGGCGACTCTGCGCAGCTCAAGGAAATTGTTGATCCAGAATGCTTCATCCAGATACAGATCCCCGGTGTAGCTCTGCGCTGTTGCTGCTGAGGTGCCGAGAAAGTAGAACGTTGCGCCATTGCTCAGGGTGATGGCGTCGCCGCCTTTCAGCTCAACGCCAACCTGTGCAGCCAGTAGCTGGATGAACTTCTTGAACTGGAACGCCTGGGCACGGCTGGCTGATAAAAAGATTTGGTTGTTGCCGGTTTCCAGTGCCCGTAACAGCGCTTCGCGGGCAAAGTACCAGGTGGCACCAATCTGGCGCGATTTGAGGATAAAGCGGTTGCGGCGTTCGCGCTGCTTGTACCATCGTTTTTGATGCTCGTAGAGCGAATCAAGCACCAGCGCGCGCAGATCCCCGATTTGCTCTTCCGTAAAGTGATTTTTCGGCTTCTTCTCGCGCCCCTTCTCTTCGCTGCGGTGTTCTTCGCGCTCCATCCGCACCAGTTGACGGGTTAACAGGTCAATGGTTTTGAAGTCATGCGCTGTCAGGTCTGGCTTTTCCGTCAGGCGTAACAGCCGCACCTGCATCCGATCCTGTACGCGCTCCAGCGCGGTGGACTCGTCCCACTTATCGCGGCGACGCCATGAATACAGGGTGTTGGTGCTCACGCCGATCGATTTTGCGATCTGCGTGATGCTGTATGCCTGCCAGTACATGACCTTAGCGGCAATCCGTGGCTCATCGTGGGAAGTCTGTTTCATGCTGGCAGAGTACCGCGCCCGCGCGCGCGTCGCTTTGGGTTGTCATTGTCGGAAAACGGCAACAACGGCAACGCTTTGCGCGTTTCGGCTGCGGCGGGAATGATAGGGGCACTGGTTAATATCACTCACTCATTCGGGATTTCGACATGCCAAAGTCAAAACCATTTCGCGTTGCTGTCGAGGGTGCCACCTGTGACGGTCGGACGCTGGAGCGTCAGCACATTGTGCAGATGGCTCAACGCTTTAACCCAACCGTATACGGTGCCCGCGTCAATCTGGAGCACCTCCGGGGCTACTCACCAAACAGTGATTTCCGTGCTTATGGCGATGTTATTGCCGTCAAGGCAGAGGAGATCACCGAGGAGCCGCTGAAAGGCAAAATGGGCCTGTATGTGCAGGTTGATGCCACTGATGATCTGGTTGCCCTGAAAAAGAGCCGCCAGAAGATTTATCACAGCATTGAAGTGCATCCCTCTTTTGCTGATACCGGCGAAGCCTATTTGATGGGGCTGGCCTGCACCGATAGCCCTGCCAGCCTGGGCACGGAAATGATGGAGTTTTGTGCCAAAAACACCGTTAACCCGCTGGCCTCCCGTAAGCACGATCAGGCTTGTTTCTTCACCGCTGCCGTTGAATCCACGATGGAATTTGAAGATGAACAGCCGCCGCAGGATGAAGGCAAAAACTTCTTTGCCCGTATTAAGGCGCTGTTGGGCGGTACGCAGCAGCAGTTTAGCCAGCAAAACGGTGAAAACCGTGAGGCTATCGAGGCGATTGCCGAGAGCCAGGGCAAGCTGCTGGACAGTACAACCCAGCTTTCTGCTGCGGTGAAAGGTAAGGCTGACGCCACCGAGCTGGAAAGCCTGCGTAAGGACTTCAAAGCGCTGGAAGAGAAACTGAAAGGCCAGGACGCCGAGCAGTACAACCAGCGCCCGCCTGCCACTGGCGGCGATGGTCAATCAACTCAACATCTGGCTGATTGCTGATAAGGCTCAGTGCGTCAGGCTCAGGAAAGGAAAATAAGATGCGTAATACAACCCGCGATTTGTTTGATAAGTACATTCAGCGACAGGCTGAACTCAACCATATCAGCGCTGCCCACGTCACCAAGGCGTACAGCATTGATCCAAGCGTTGAGCAGACGCTTGAGGATAAGATCCAGCAGTCGTCTGAGATGCTGAAAAAAATTAACATTTACGGCGTCAACGATCAGACTGGTGAAAAAATCGGCCTGGGCGTGAGTGGCCCGGTATCCAGTACCAACAATTCCACCACGGATCGCCGTCAGCCTACCTCTGTGGCGGCGCTGGATTCGAATAAATACACCTGTAACAAGGTGAACGCCGATACCTTTACGCCGTACACGCAGCTTGATGCCTGGGCAAAATTCCCGGACTTTCAGCAGCGCCTCAGCAATCAGATCATCAAGCGTATTGCTCTCGATCGCATCATGATCGGCTTCAACGGTACCAGCTACGCGGAGAAATCAGACCGCGCCGCCAACCCGCTGTTACAGGATTGTGGTATCGGCTGGCTCCAGCAGTACCGCACTAACGCGGCCCAGCGCGTGATGAAAGATGTCACCGTGACCAGCCGTGACGACACCAACCAGGTGATCGCGAAAGGTGATTACGGTAACTATGACTCCATCGTATTTGATGCGGTCAACTCGCTTATGGATGAGTGGTACAAGGATTCGCCTGATCTGGTGGTGATTACCGGGCGTAATCTGACGGTTAACCGTTCCTTCCCGATCATCAACGCTGTAAGCACCAATAACCCTAACTCCGAAGCACTTGCCGGGCAGTTGATTGCATCGCGCAAAACGATCGGCAACCTGCCGTCATTTATCGCGCCATTCTTCCCTGATGGCAGCATGTTCATTACCTCCTGGGAAAACCTGTCCATCTACTGGCAGGAAGGCGGGCACCGTCGCCGCATCGTTGAAGAGCCGGAGTATAACCGCGTCTCAACGTACAGCTCTTCGAATGATGCCTACGTCATTGAAGACTACGGCTATGGCTGTCTGATTGAAGGCATCACCGCCGCCGAGCCAGCACCAGCACCATAAGACGCCGCAGGCCAGCAGTGCGCTGGCCTGCTCAGGGGGCATAAATGTTAACACCAGCACAAAAACATTTTGATCGGGTGATGGCTGAGCGCCGCAGTAATCGCGGGACAACCACCGCCGAAAGAACTGCATACGAGCAGATACTTTTTCGCCTGCGCATGGATAAAGCCGACCTCAGCCGCATCCAGTCGAATGCCGGTAAGGCGAAGCTGAAAAGCGAGCGCCTGCCGGATTACCAGCCGTGGATTGATGGCGTACTGGCAGCGGATACGGGCCAGGCGGATGAAGTGATCACCACTGTGATGATCTGGGCAGCGGATGCCGGTGATATTGCGCAGGCGCTGCGGATAGGTCAGTACGTGCTGCGCCATAAAATCCCGATGCCTGACCAGTACAAGCGCACCACCGCCACGGTACTGGTTGAAGAAATTTGCGATCCCATCCTTGCCGCCTTCAAAGCGAACCCGGCAAAGGCAAGCGTGAGCATTGACAACCTCAACGCACTGAACGGCATCACCACCCATGAAGATATGCCCGATCAGGTAAGGGCCAAGCTGTTTAAGGTCATGGGGTACACCGTGCGCCTTAATCAGGACGTTGAGTCCCAGCAGCTTGCCCGCTCGCATTTGCAGGAAGCTATCAGGCTCAACGCAAAAATTGGCGTGGCGCGTGATATCGAACTGCTTGATCGCAATATCAAAAAGCTGACCGCCGCCAACGGCGGAGAAGGTGAGGGCGATGCGCCACCGGTACAGCCGGAAGCGAAGCCAGAGGCCGCGAAAGCAGCGCCGGAGAAAGCGCCGCGCACTACCGCAGGCAGGAACCAGAAAAACAGCCAGGCAAAACCGGCAGCAAAGAACAAGACGACGCGCAAAACCGCGAAGTCATAACGAATGTGCCCCCGCGCACCAGGCGGCACGGTGTGACGTAATAAGGCCCGGCCTCTACTGCGTCACACCGTCCACCGCCTGCCTTATGGAGAGTCCTGTATGAGCCTGGTCGCCACTGAACCGGTAAGACCGCCATCAGATCCCGCGCCGGACGATGGCGGCGCAAAGGTTGAGAGCCTGACTTTCTGGCCTGTCATCATGCTGGCTGATTTGCGCCGCGCGATGCGCCTTGATGGGCAGGTAACGACCGATCGCCTTATGTCCCGCACCATTGAGGCAGTGGCCCACGTCAATGATCAGCTTTTTCTGTGGCGTCAGGTTCAGGTTGATGCCGGTTATCTGACTCTGGCGGAGATCCCCGCCGATCCGGTGAATGGCAAATCGGTGAAGGTCTGGCGCTATAAAAATGCCGTCTGGTCACTGACCAAAGCCCTGCTGATTGAGGGGTATCGCGATATTGATACCACCAGTAAAGGGGATGACCACGCGCAGGCGCTCAGCACCCAGATAGATACGCTTTGGCGTGATGTTCGCTGGTCTATTCGCGATATCCAGAATGAAGATCGCGGCCTTGCGGAGCTGTGCTAATGAACGTGCAGGCGCAGCAGGATGACACCGTTGATGAACTCTGCTGGAGGTATTACGGCAGGACGGCGGGAGTAACCGAAGCCGTGCATGAAGCCAATCCGGGGCTGTGCGACAGCGGCCCGCTGCTGAGTGCCGGGCAGGTTGTTTATCTTCCAGAATTACCACCACCCACCCAGCGGGAAACCGTGCAGCTATGGGATTGAGAGGTTGCCATGAGCGACGTACCTACGGGGATGCTGGAACAAACAATGAAATGGATTGCTACTTATCTGCCGACGCTTTACGCGGCAGGCGCTGCGCTGAGCATTTCGGCGCTTATGAGTCTGTATGACGGTCAGTCAATGCTGAAAACCGCCACCGGTTCACTGGTCTGCGGGATCGTTACGCTGGCGGTTGCCGGTTCGCTGGAATATCTGGGCTTGCCGTCTAATGCCGTTACCTTCGTGGGTGCATCCATAGGTTTTATGGGGGCTGACAAGGTACGCAACAAAGTGACCGGCTTTATTGAAACCCGTATCGGGGGAGCGAAAGGAAATGAGTGAATTTAAATTCAGTCAGAGAAGTGAAAATAACCTGAAAGGTGTTAACGCTGACCTTGTGAAAGTCGTCCGCCGCGCCCTTCAACTTTCTGCCGTTGATTTTGGTATCACCGAAGGGCTTCGCACTGTAGAGCGGCAAAAACAGCTTGTTGCTGAGGGGAAAAGCCAGACGATGAACAGCAGGCATATTTCAGGCCATGCGGTTGATGTGTTTGCGTATCCGACTCCGGCAGGTTCATGGGACTGGAAATATTATCAGCAGATTTCCGAAGCCTTCAAACAGGCGGGAAAAGAGCTAAATATCCCCGTTGAATGGGGTGGCGACTGGAAAACCCTGAAAGATGGCCCGCACTTCCAGCTACCTTATGCGGCTTATCCTGCATGATTCTTAACTGGCTCAGGCAACACTGGCGCGGCCTTCTGGTCGCGTTAGTTCTGGGTGCTGCCTTCCTTTCTGGTTCGTGGTTTGGTGCCAGCAAGGCTAATACAGCCTGGGCACTGAAATGGAAACAGCGGGATGCTGACGATGCTACCGCGCTGGCAAAGCGGCAGGCAGAAGCCAGAGCCGAAGAACAGCGCCGACAGGGTGAAATAGATGCGATTGAGAAAAGGGCTGAGGGGCAGATTGCTCAGGCCGCTGCTGATGCTGACCATGCCCGCGCTGTTTCTGACGGGCTGCATGACGAAGCCGCAAAACTCGCCGCCAGACTGGCAGCAAGTGAACGCGCCCGCTGTGCCGCAACTGCCAGCGAAAGCGCGACAGGCACCACCGGCAGCGAGCTGCTTGCCGAGCTGTTCCGCCGCGCTGACCAACGAGCGGGAGAACTGGCGGCAATTGCTGATCAGGCAAGGATCCGAGGGCTGACCTGTGAAGCGGCTTATGATGCGCTGACAGGGGGCAAGGCGGTGGAGAAATAGCGATGTTAAAACCCGATCTACTGCGTAAACACATCAGCCACGCGGTGCCGTGGTTGCGTGACAACCCTGATAATCTGGCGGTGTATGTCCAGAAGGGGCGCATGGTGAGCACCGGGCAGCGCTCTGCCTCGTTTGAATACGAGTACACTATTGAGGTGCTGGCGATGGATTACCCTGAGCCGCTGGATTCCCTCAGCCTGCCCATTCTGGCATGGGCGCGCCTGTATCAGCCTGAGTTGCTATTCAACCCTGACCGCGCCCGCGATGGTATCACCTTTGAAGCGGATATCCTGAGCAATTCCACCATGGACGTGCTCATCAAAATCCAGGCCAGTGAGGCGGTTGTTGTCAAAGTTGAAGATGGCAAGCCGGTTATTCATCATCGCGCTGATCCTATGCCGGGGCCGGAGCTGGGTGCCTGGTCACTGGTCTTTGAAGATACGGTAAGCGGCGAGACGTGGACGGACTAAATGAACGCTGATCCGCTGTTCCATGCCCTTGATGATTATCTGGCAACCGTGGCGGCGCAACTCGCACCGGGCCAGCGCCGTAAGCTCACGCGCGAGGTGGCTATTGGTCTGCGCAAGCGCCAGCAACAGCGCATCAATAGCCAGAAAAACCCCAGCGGAGAGAGCTACACGCCGCGCCGCCGTAAGATTTTGCGCACTCAGGGCGGGGTTAAATTCCTGTGGAAAGATGAAGTGCGCGAGCTGAGCAACTGGCGCACTACCGGACGCGGCGAACAGCGCGCCATCACCGGCTACGATGTTGAGAAAGGGGCGTTGCGCACGTTCTATAAGCGCGATATTGAGCGCTATATTGAGATCCATCTGAACCAGTCCAAGCGCACCACAACCCGTAAAGAAAAGATGTTCCGCCGCCTGCGCACCGCTCGCTTTCTCAAAGCATACGGTACCGCCAGCGCCGCCGTGGTGGGTTACTCCGGGCATACCGCAGAGATCGCCAGCGTTCACCAGTATGGTGAGGTTGATACCGTGGCACCCGGTGCCCGTACCCGTTACCCGGCGCGTGAACTGCTGGGCTTTACGGAAAGCGATCTTGACTGGCTGGCAGATACTATCGTCAGTTTTCTGCAACCCTGACTCCTTCCTGCAGCACTGTTAAAAGTGACGGTGCTCGATGTTTTTTCCCGCCACTGTTATAGCTGGCAGTGTCTGCCGGTACCGCTATCCATTGTTACCAACCCCTGACAACGCCAGCGCGTTGCTTGCGCGCGCGTGGATCATGAAACTGGCTGTAAATTTAATAACGCAAGCCAGCTTATGAACCTAAATGAACTCTATCGCCTGATCTGTAACCTTGTCCGTATTGGTACGGTGACGGATGTTGATCTTGCTGCTGAGCCGCCAGTTGCGCGAGTCTCAACGGGAGAGAATACAACGGACTGGATTCGCTGGGCGGCATTGCGCGCTGGAACGGCTGTTACATGGTGGGCACCATCACCGGGCGAGCAGGTGTTACTTTTTGCCCCATGCGGCGATTTGGAAAATGCCGTCATCATGGGCAGCTTGTACAGCGATAGTGTGAAGCCACCGGATAACGGTGAAACATCAAATGTTACTTTGCACCCTGACGGGGCGAAGGTTTTGTATGACCCGGCAACCGGCGCGCTCGCTGCTACTGGTATTAAGAGCGCAACCGTAGAGGCTTCTGACTCTATCGCCGCGACTGCCCCTAAGATGACCTGTACCGCAACAACCTCCATCACCCTTGATACGCCGGAAGTGATCTGCACTAAAAAGCTCTCGTGCTCCACATTCGAGATGAAACAGGGTGGCAAGATGACCGGCAATGTTGAGCATAGCGGCGGCAGCATTACATCAAATGGCGTTGTGGTGCATACCCACGAACATGGCGGCGTAGAACGTGGCGGAAGCCAGACGGACGGCCCGCAATGACCAGCGCAAGATATAGCGGGATGAACGCTGAAACCGGCGAAGCGCTCACCGATAACGAGCACATTTCTCAATCCATCAATGACATTTTGCTAACGCCGGTTGGCTCTCGCGTTATGCGCCGCGCCTACGGCTCGCAGCTCACTAACCTGATTGATCAGCCTGGTAACGCTGTAACGCGCCTTCGCATTATGTCCGCGATATACAGCGCGCTTTTCCTCTGGGAGCCGCGTATCTCGCTGACCAATATTGTGCTGACGGAAACCGGAGCGGGGCAGATGGTTGCCACCATCAAAGCCAGTCGTACCGATACCCAATCACCCTTTACCACGGACGTAACGATCGGCAGGCAGGTGCGGGCATGAGCGGAACAATTGACCTTTCACAATTACCGCCTCCGGTAGTGGTGGAGCCGCTGGACTTTGAAACGCTGTTCAATGAACGTAAAGAGGCGTTTATCGCCCTTTACCCGGAAGATGAGCAGGACGTTATCAGGCGCACTCTCTCGCTGGAATCTGAGCCGATCACCATGCTGCTGGAAGAAAACTGTTATCGCGAATTGTTGCTACGCCAGCGCGTGAACGAAGCGGCGCGCGCGGTAATGGTGGCGTACTCCGTGGGCAGTGATCTGGATCAGCTGGCGGCAAACTTTAACGTGGAGCGCCTGACCATCACACCGGAAGATGACAGCGTTGTACCGCCTGTTCCTGCGGTGATGGAGTCGGATGCCGATCTGCGCGTCCGTACTCCGCAGGCGTTTGAGGGGTTGAGCGTCGCCGGGCCTACGGCGGCATATGAATTTTTCGGCCTGTCTGCTGATGGGCGCGTTGCTGATGTGTCTGCCGTAAGCCCAACACCTGCCTGCGTCACCATCTCTGTGCTTTCCCGCGAGGGTGACGGCACAGCCAGCCAGGAGTTGATAGATATTGTTGCCAGCGCGCTGAATGGTGAAGAGGTGCGCCCGGTTGCCGATCGCGTGACCGTGCAGGCGGCGGAGATCGTGCCATATGAGATTGATGCCACGCTGTATATCTATCCGGGGCCGGAGTCGGAACCCATCCGCCAGGCATCCGAGCAGAAGTTACAGGCGTACATAGCCGATCAGCGTCGTCTGGGGCGCGATATCCGGCTGTCTGCCATTTATGCCGCGCTGCACGTTGAAGGAGTTCAGCGGGTGGAGTTGGCGCAGCCGGTGGCGGATATGGTGCTTGATGATACTCAGGCGTCAAACTGCACCGGATACACCATAACTGTTGGGGGGTACGATGAGTAAAACCCTTGCGCCTCCCAGCTCGACGCGCCTTGAACGTGTTGCCGCCCGCGTCTGCGCTTCTCTGGGGGAAGTGCGGGTACCGCTGCGCCAGCTCTGGGATCCGTACACCTGCCCGGTTGACCTGTTGCCCTATCTGGCGTGGGCCTTCTCCGTTGATCGGTGGGATGAGAACTGGCCCCAGACAACGAAGCGCAAGGCCATAGCTGATGCGTATTACCTGCACCGCTACAAAGGCACTACCGGGGCAATGCGCCGCGTTGTGGAGCCGTTCGGCTACTTCATCAGGGTTAACGAGTGGTGGAACATCAACACCGACCCCGGCACGTTTACGCTGGATATTGGCGTTGAAGATGAAGGCATCAGCGAAGAAACCTATCAGGAGCTTGAGCGGCTGATTGCTGATGTTAAGCCGTGTAGCCGTCACATGCTGGGCATGAGCCTGCACTTACAGACTGCTGGCCCCGTATATGTTGGCGCGTCTGCCTATCTGGGCGACACGCTGACCGTGTACCCCTATTTCCCCGAAACCATTTCAGTTGGCGGTGCGGAGTATGTGGGTAGTGCAATTCATTTGATCGATACCGTGGAGATCTCACCAAGTGGCAACTAAATATTATGCCCTGCTAACCAATGTCGGGGCCGCGAAGCTGGCGAACGCCACGGCATTGGGTCAACAGGTTGAAATTACTCAGATGGCGGTAGGGGATGGCAACGACGCACTGCCGACGCCAAACCCTGCGCAAACCGCGCTTGTGCACGAGCTGCGACGCGCGCCGCTCAATACGCTGACCATTGACCCGGTAAACACCAACCAAATTATTGCTGAGCAGGTGATCCCGGAGGACGTGGGCGGATGGTGGATCCGTGAGATTGGTTTGTATGACAGTGCTGGTGATTTGATTGCTATTGCCAACTGTGCGGAAACTTATAAGCCGTTATTGCAGGAAGGTAGCGGGCGGGTGCAGGTGATTCGCGTCATTCTGATCGTCAGTAGCACCCAGGCGGTAACGCTTAAGATTGATCCATCTGTGGTGCTGGCAACCCGCCAGTATGTTGATGACCAGATAATCCAGGTTAAAGCCTACGTTGATCAGCAACTGGCGGCACATATTGCAGCCAGTGACCCGCATCAGCAATATCTGCTTGAGGCGGATATTGATAAATATATCCCCGCTGGTTTCCCTCTCCCATGGCCTGCGGCGACTCCGCCAACCGGGTGGCTCAAGTGCAACGGCGCAGCATTCGATAAAGTAAAATATCCGAAACTGGCGGTGATATACCCTTCTGGCAGTTTGCCGGATCTTCGTGGTGAGTTTCTGCGCGGCTGGGATGACGGGCGCGGGGTTGATGGTAGCCGAAGTCTTCTTACCATGCAGGCGGGTACATATGTGGCTTTCGATCCAGTATCTACAGATGATGCGCCAGTTTTTACCCCGGCAGTTACTTCGCCGAGTGTCATGAATGGGGATGTGGTTTCACTCTCTGTTGCTGGTATGACATACCAGTACGCTGCTGTTACAGGGATGGTTAAAAACACCCCGTATCCATCATCAGCTTTGGTGGCTGCGCGCCCCCGGAATATCGCATTTAACTACATAGTGAGGGCTGCATAATGGCGCAGGCAGTTTTAAACAAAGAAAATATTGCTACAAAGGCAGGTGATATCACTGTTTTTAATTACGATAGTGTGACACGTGAACATCTGTTTTCAACGGTGGAGTATCTGGCTGTTGGCGTGGGTATTCCTGCTGCTTCATGTACTGATGAGCCGGGCGAAGAGAAGGCAGGCTACGCAATTTGCAGGACGGCAGAATTATCAGGATGGGAATACATTATTGATCATCGCGGTGAGGATGTTTTTAGTACGGAAACAGGGGAGCCTGTAGCCATCACATCGCTGGGCGATTACCCGGAAAATACCACCACGCTGGCACCTGCCACGCCATACGATACGTGGAACGGTAGCGAATGGGTGACGGATACGGAAGCGCAGCGCACGGCAGACGTGGAAGCAGCAGAACAGCAGAAAGCGGCGCTACTGGCGGAGGCTCAGGCAACAATCAGCTTTTGGCAAACTGAGTTACAGCTAGGCATTATCAGCGATGAAGATAAAGCCAGCCTGATAGCCTGGATGAACTACATCAAAGCAGTGCAGGCGGTAGACACGTCAGGCGCGCCAGATATTAACTGGCCTGAGAAGCCGGAAGCGTAAACGGATATCGAGCACCGCCATAAATGACCGTGCTGCAGCACGATTAAAAATGACGGTGCCCGATGATTTCGGTACCACACTGCCAACAATGAACGTGTTGGCCATAAAAAATAAAGTTAGAAATTTACCCCAGCTTTCACCATAGACAGCACATCATCATTGGTGATCTCTGCCAGCTTCTCCCTGATATCCTCACTGACCCTTTTCAGGCTGAGCGTAAACTCAATTTTCCGCGCTTTACCGTCCTGAAAGAACTCCGTGCGATTCTGGGTTAACCCTTCGATCACGTACATGCCGTAAATTGCGCCAGTGCCTTCAATCAGGGGCCACGCTCTGCCGGTGAACGCCATTGTTTTTAGCGTAGTGAGTGACACATCACCCCCGCTGATTTCCGGGTACAACGTGCCGGAGAGCGTGAACGGCTCTTCATCCGGGCCTATGTACTGATAGCGCGGGGATTTCCCCACGCGATCGTTTTTGACGTGTCGCCATGTATTCGACTGGTTCGACGTCTGGTAGGGCGTCGTTTGCAGTGCAAACGGAAACATGCCCAATATCATCATCATGACTTTGCCCCTTATTCGTGGTCGGTCAGTTGCGAGCGTTTGCGCCGTGCGGCCTGCTGCTGGGCAACGGTGAACTCTTCGCGGATACGCTGGACAAGTTTTTGCTCATCCATCTGGCCCGCGTCGTTGATATTAATTTCAAAGTTAAACACGTCGCCGCCAGGCATTAGCGCCGCGACGGAAGCCGCAGACGGAACCGCCGACACTGGTGAACGGGTGGCAGGTTGCTGAACGCTGTACGGCAGCACTGAGGAAACCAGCGCCCCAGCCTGCTGCTGCATCCATGCGGTGAGTGATGGCACCTGCCGCTGAACCTGCTGCACCGGTTCGGCATACCCGCCACGGATAGGAATGTACGGCTGTTTATTTTTGAATACGATTTCACCGGGGCCGTCTTTCTTCTCTGCCGTGTTGCTGGCAATTTTATCCAGGCTACCGCTGATCTTCGGTGCGAGGTTCGCCGGGCCTTTCAGGTTATTGGCAAGCGCCTGTTGCTGCTGGCTCTGTTCCGTTTTCCGCTTTTGCTCCTTCTTCTCCTCCTCCTTCTTCGATTGCGCGGTGACGGCTTTCAGATCCCCGGCAAGCGTATCCGCCAGCCCGGTAAGTTTCTTCTGCGTGTTCACCTGCTCAACGGCTTTTTTGGCCCGCTCTGCCTGATCGGGGATCAAGCCCAGCTTTTCCAGCACCAGATCCAGACCTTTCCAGAGTTGTTCAACGGGCCATAGCACCAGTGAGATGGCCTCACCCACAATCTTGCCGAAGGACTCCCCGGCGCTGGTACAGGATTTAAGCGCCTCAGTGGAGAATTGGATCGGCTCAAACAGCTTTGTAAACCAGTCCCATACCGTACTGAGCGCGGAGATGATGGCGTCAAATATCGGTACCAGCGGTGAGAATACTGCGGAAACGATAGAAAAGATCGGCTGTAGCCCCTGCATCAGACCGGTGAAGAACCCGCTGAAAAACGCCTTGATAGGTTGCCAGAACTGGATGATCGCAATAGCGACGCCAGCAAACAGGGCAATCAGACCCCAGACTGGGGCAGAGATACCCGCCAGCAGCGTGATCAGGGGGCCAAAGACCGCACGACCGGCAGTAAGTAGCGCCTGCATAGGCGAACCAGCCAGCCACTGAAATGCGCCGCCCAGCCGGGTGATGCTGGTCAGCAGCTTAGCGATCCCGCCTTCACCTGCCAGCGTTGTAAAGCTCAGCCGTACAAGCGCCATCGGGCCGAGTATTGCGCCCAGCGCCAGCATAAGCGAACCCAGCACCGTGAGAATGGCCCCAATCGCGGCGACGGTCTTCATGATGGCGGCAACCAGTGCCGGGTTGGCTTCAACCCAGCCACGAATAGAAATCAAGACTTTGCTCACCGAACCCATGATTTCCATCATTGGTTCACGCATTGATTTTCCTAATGCGGTGAAGTTGTTGGAAAGAATAGTTTTTGTGATCAACCAGCGTGAAGTAAGAGAATCAAGGTCAATATCTGATTCACGCTTCATTGAGCCTTTCGATGCGGTACCGTGAGTTAATTCGAGCTGCCTGCGTAGTTCCGGCAGATTGTTGGCAACTTTGGATACTGCCATTGCATATTCATCACCAAAGAGCTGAGTAAGTACGTTCAGTTGCTTATCTGGCTCCAGCTTTTTGGTGGCTTCCATCACTGCCATAATGGTGCCCATGGCGTCCTTCGCCATGTTCTTCTGTACCCTCTCAGCGTTCAGCCCCAGCGCGTCAAGACCTTCCATAAAGCGATCGGGCTGCACCATCGCATTGCCCAGCTCGCGCACCATTGCTTTAACAGCGGTGCCTGCTGTTTCTGACTGTTCACCAAGAGTTAAGAACGTTGAACCTAATGCAGCAGCATTCTGATAGCCGAGCTGATCGGCAGCACCGCCCACGCGCTGCAACACGTCGATAATGTCAGAGCCTTTTGACGTGGCGTTATCGTCCAGATAGTTGATAACGTCGCCCAGCTTGCCAATGTCCTGAATGGGGATCTTATACAGCCCCGCAATTTTGCCCAGGCTTTCCGATAGCTGATCGGCGGGTAGCTCAAACGCCTTTGAGGCCATAGCGGCTGTATTGGCAAACGTAAGCAGATCTTTTTTCTGCTTCTGCCATGGGTCATCGCTGTTTGCTACTCCCATACGTGCGCCACCCTCTACCAGAGCGGCGTAATCAATAGCGCCATTCTGCATAGGTAACTTTTCGGCGGCGTCTTTGATGGCCTTTTCCATCTCATCATATTGGGCGGTGCGGTTGCCGCTGCTATCCCTCAAGCCATTAACCTGTTTGGATACGCCCTTCATGGCATCTTCCAGGCTGCTGTAACTCTTTATGGCAGCAGCGACGGGAGCAAGAACCGCCGCGCCGGTCGCTGCGGTCTTCATACCAGCGCTTTGCAGCTTCTCGCCAGTTTCTTTGGCGCGGGCATAGCGGGCCTGTGCCTGAGTGACAGACTCAAGCCGCCGCTGTTGCTCAGTAAGTTGGCGGTTGTATTGTGCGGTGCGCTGGCTGATTTGTTCCGTTGCCCGGCTGGTACTGCTGATCGCAATCCCTTCGCTGTAGAAGCTGGCGCGCAACTGGTTGAGCTGGGCCTGTTCCGTTTTTTGCTGGGCTGTCAGGTTGCGAATCGCTGCCCGCTGCTGGTTGAGGGCGGTAACTTGCTCAGCACTGCGCTGTTTAAGTGGGCCGAAAGCCGCCGCCATTTCACGCGCCTGCGTCTTTGCCTGCGCCAGTTGATCGGTGGTTTTTTTGTTGGCGTTGGTCAGCCGGTCAAAGCTGGTAGCCTGACGCTCAAGCCCTTTGATGCTGCTCTGCGTCTGCTTAATCTGAGAGGCCAGCGCGGCGGCACTCTGGCGCGCCGCGTTGACAGGTTGAGACATATTATTCAGGGCGCTGAAAGCCACCTGAATATTTAATTTGCGGTCTGCCATTTATTGATCTCCGCCACTGCGCGCAGCGGCTTGATCACGCCATAACAGAAGTTCCTCTACCGTCATGGCGTCCATCTCCGCTGGTCGCCAGTGGAAAATGACGGCGATATCCGCCATTAAATTTTCTATGCGTTCGCAGGGGCATCGGATGACGCGCTGCCCGTATCCGTCCCGCTCTGATCCGAAGGTGGCTGCAAAAAATCAACCACCGCGTTGGCGAGCTGGCAGAAGTCCCACGTATCCATGCGGGCGATTTCGTCAGCGGTCAGCGCCGGGGCGGTGACGCGCGGCAGCAGAACAACCAGCGCATCATAATTCGACGTCAGAACGTCATAGACTTTTAAGCCACGCAGCGATCCGGCCTGCTTCAAGACTGGTGTGATCGTGATTTCGCTGATTGCCGTCTTGCCGCGAACGATAGGCGCATTGAGCGTGACAACTTCTTTACCGGTTACTTTTGTCATGGTGCGTTAATTCCTTATAAGCCAATGTTGGCGCGGTGTTTTTCCATCATGTCAACGCCGCCAACTTTGTAGATCATATTGAGCACATCAACTTCAATGATTTCTTCGCCGTTGATGGTCAGCTTGTAATAGGTATTTTTCAGGGTGTACTTATGCGAAGTATCATCCCCGGTTTTGGACGTGCCCGGATCCATCTCCGTGAAGCGTCCGCGCGTCTGGATTTCAACGGGTACCGCTTCGCCGGTTGAATCATCTTGGTACGACCCCGCATAGCGCGTTTGCATACCATCGGCGGTGGCGATGCCCCATTTTTTCAGCAGCCCCGCATCCATGCCGCCAAGGGTGATATCCATATCCAGCGCCCCGGCATCAAAGCCGAGATCGACCGCGACAGAACCAGGCATACCACCGGCCTGATAATCCTCTGTCTTGCGGGTTAACTTCGCCGGGGTGATTTCCGGCACCATGCCGAAGTAGTTATCCCCGTCAAAGAACATGTTGAAGTATTTAAGTTTTTTAGGCAGAGCCATACGCGCCCCCGGTTAGTTATTCACTGCGCTGGAAAACGTAGCGAAGTATTCATCAGTGAACTCCTGCACCAGGCTGAGATTTTCCAGCGGAGGGACAGGCGTGTAGTTGTATTTGATGGTGAGCTGCCCGTTGCGCAGCGTTTCGCTGGTATTCGGTTCAGGGTCATACCAGCAGCGCGCACCCAGCAGCTTGCCCGCCGTCACATAGGACGTCAGCTTGCGGTTGATACCGTCAACGATATCTTTCACCAGTGACGGGGTGAGCGGCTTATCAACGTAGGAGAAATGCGCTTCTGCCACGGTATCCGCCACAATCTGAGCGGTACGGGTGTAGCTCTCAAAGATGTAGGTTTCTTCGTCGCAGGTGCGCGATCCCCAGATGCGATAGCCATCCTGTTTGATCAGGGTGGTGACGCCTGCCGCGTTCAGCTCGTCCGCGTCGGTGTCGGTGCCCTGTAAGGTGAAATAGATATCGCGATCCATCCCCAGCACGTTATTCACCGGCACGTTGGAAATGGTTTTGTGCCAGCCCTGCGTTGCGTCGATTTTGGCGCGCATCCCTACCGCATGAGCACCCACCGGCACGGTGGCGTTTGCTCCCGCGTTGGTGTCGTAGCAAATGAAGTTAGGCCAGATCACCATCATTTCACGCTGGGCAAACTGCTCCCGGTATTCCTTCGCCTCTGCGATGGTGTTGCAGCCATTTGCAGACACATAAGCAAAGGCGCGCAGCTTCTCAGCCATTACACCGAGCTGCGCCGCCACTGGCTGAGTATCAAGGCCGGGAACGGCAAGCACACGCGGGCGGACGCCAACACGCATCTCCGCAGATAGCAGCGCATACATGCCGGTGAAAAGCCCCGTTTCTGGATCAGTACCGCCAATGACCAGCTGATCCTGCGTCGGAGCCGTGCCACCTTCAGGGGGTACGATTTTTGACGCATCAGCCACGCGGATCACAATAGTCTGTGGGCTGGTCTGGTCTGAAATGGCTTTCAGGGTGGTGAACAGGGTGCCGGTTTTGCCTGCTTTGCCCAGCATGTTAGCCACGCGGGTAATGAGTACAGGGGTATCCAGCGGGAAAGCGTCTTCGTCTGCATCGTCAGCGATACAAACGACGCCGATAACCGCCGAATCAATATCGGTGATCATCGTGCTCAGATCGGTGGTTTCCGTGACGGTTACACCGTGATGGGAATTTGTGGCCATGTAGTTGCCTCGCCAGGTCAATGATTGCCACTTATCATTGCGACAATTGCCAGCCGGTGCGAGAGGTGGGCGTTGTCAGCAGACCGCAACAACAGCCCCGCGTTGTCTGTACGCGCGCGCGTGGCGACGATGGTACCCTCACCAATGAGGGTACCAATAAGATGTTGAATGATGATGCGCGTTATTCGCCCCGCCCGGCGTTCAGTATTCAGATTGAGGGCAAGCAGCTCACCGCGCTGGATGACCGTTTGATCTCGTTGTCGCTGACGGACAACCGGGGATTTGAAGCGGATACGCTTGATCTCACGCTGGATGATTCAGACGGACAGATCGTTATGCCATCGCGTGGCGCGAAGATTTCCGTTTCGTTGGGCTGGGATAATGATCCGTTGGTATTTAAAGGGCTGTACACCGTTGATGAGGTTGCGCACCGTGGCCCGCCTGATCAGCTCACCATCAGCGCCCGCAGTGCAGACTTTCGCGACACGTTCAACGTGAAGCGTGAATACTCCTGGCACGATATTACCGTTGGCGATGTGGTTGCCAGTATTGCCAGCCGGTACGACCTGCGCGCCGGGGTGAGTGAGGAACTGGCGAAGATTGAGATCGATCACGCAGACCAGACCAGTGAATCAGATATCAGTTTTCTCACCAGAATGGCGGATATGCTGGGTGCGGTTGCCACCGTCAAAAATGGCATGTTGCTGTTCATCACGCCGGGGCAGGGCTTAACCCAAAGCGGTAAACCTTTACCGGCGATCAGCATTGTACGGGCCAGCGGAGACAAGCACAGTTTTAGCATTGCCGATCGTGACGCTTATACCGGCGTTACCGCTTACTGGCTGGATCTGAATTTCGGTAAGAAGCCCGCCACCACAGTACAGACAAATACCCGCAGACGCCGCAGAACAACCCAGCAGAAGAAGCCTAAAGAACCCGCCTCAAGCAGCAAGGAAGGGGATTACATGGCAGGCGCGGAAGGTAACGTATTCGTGATCCGCAAGACGTATAAAACTGAGAAGGCGGCGAAGCGGGCAGCAGCGGCGAAGTGGAGCCAATTACAGCGTGGCGCGGCATCATTCTCCATCACGCTGGCGCGGGGCCGGGCGGATTTGTACCCGGAACAACCGGCGAGCGTATCGGGCTTTAAGTCCACGATTGATAATGGTTACTGGACTATTACCCGATGTGTGCATGATATCGGCAGCGGCGGCTTTACCACCTCGCTGGAGCTGGAAGTTAAGATTGATGAATGGACGGCTGAGGCGGGTGACGAATCAACGGGTTAAGCGTTATACTTGACGTGATATTAACCAGCCCAGAGGAGGCCCGCGTATGGCGATGCGCTGTCCTCGCTGCCGTGCAGTTGCGAAAACTCGTACCAGTGTAGAGTTGAGTGATTTAGTGCGACGCAGTTATCACCAGTGTCAAAACATGTTGTGCGGCTACTGCTTTACCAGCATGACGCAAATAGACGAATCATTAAACCAGACTCAACCAGTCCCCGGCGCGGTGGTTCCTCAAGACGTTTTCCCGCGAAGCCATCACGGCGAAGATCAGTTAAGTTTGGTGTTATAGCGAAGTGAGAGCGCCCTTTATGGGCGCTCATTCAGTGAAATTATTTATTGTTTATGGCTACAAATCTGCTTTTTTGAAGCTTCTCATTTAAGAATTTATCTCCCTCATCACCAGCTTTTTTCGCCCATTCATCACAACTTTTATCACCACCGTTGAATACAAAGCCTTTGGTTAGGATATCGTTAGTGATGAAGACTTTTTCCACTACTCCAGCCTTCCACGCTCGCTGTTTCTTGCCTGTATTGAAGTAGGTATAACAAACCGTTTGAACGGCGCTCCTTGCTTGCAACTCTTCTATGTTGTCGAAATTGAATGCGACAACAAGCGTTTTATCCTGCATTACCGGGATAATGGAAAGATTCAAATTTCCAAGCTCTTTAGCCAGGTGCGCAGGGAGAGTCTTTGTTACCTCAGAAAAATCAATAACGCCAACATCAGCGGCAACAGAATTAGTTGGCTGCTGTGGCATTTCTGGGGATTTGGTGGTGCTGCTGGCGTCTGCTTCTGCATTGCTTACTGGTGTGGCTGTTTTTTGGGTAGGGTAAAGATTCGCCCCGGCAGCGGCAGTAATCAGGCATATAGCAAGGTAAACGAGTGATGATTTTTTTCGATTTGGCATAAAAACCCATTTCGGATTTATAAGCCCGATCCAGAAAGCGATACCGGCTATCGCTGCAATGATGGTGATGATTTTTTCCATTGGGTACCCTCCGTATTGAGGCGGGTATTATTGTCGATGGTGCTCAAAAACGAAACAGCCAAGCACGGTGTGCCTGGCTGCTTCTTTGTCGAAGTGTAGTCAAAATGTAGACGAAGATTAGAATAAATCCTTTTATTCCAGTTTGTTACATGCGGAATATCTTCACCATCCCTGTCTTCCCCCACATGATGTGGGGGTTTTTTTTGCCCAAAATTTGTCACTCGGTTATTGCCTGACTGTTTTACTTCATCCGTTATACTAGCGGCATATCCTGGCAGGAGTGTTTATGAATCAAACCTATGGGCGGCTGGTTAGCCGGGCGGCAATCGCGGCGACCGTGATGGCATCGCTGTTACTTTTGAGCAAAATTTTTGCGTGGTGGTACACCGGATCGGTCAGTATTCTGGCAGCGCTGGTGGATTCTTTGGTGGACATCGCCGCGTCGTTAACCAACCTGTTGGTGGTGCGCTATTCTTTGCAACCGGCCGATGATGAACATACGTTCGGACACGGAAAAGCGGAATCGCTGGCGGCGCTGGCGCAAAGCATGTTTATTTCCGGTTCGGCGCTGTTTTTATTCCTGACCGGGATTCAGCATCTCATCCAACCCACGCCAATGAAAGATCCTGGCGTCGGGGTGGTTGTCACCATCATTGCGTTAGTGTGTACAATCATTCTGGTCTCGTTTCAGCGCTGGGTGGTGAAGCGCACGCAAAGTCAGGCCGTTAGGGCGGATATGCTTCATTATCAGTCTGATGTTATGATGAACGGTGCAATTCTCGTGGCGCTTGGGCTGGCATGGTACGGCTGGCATCGCGCAGATGCCTTGTTTGCGCTCGGGATTGGCATCTATATTTTATATAGTGCATTACGCATGGGTTATGAGGCGGTACAGTCTTTGCTGGATCGCGCTTTACCCGATGAAGAACGTCAGGAAATTATTGATATTGTGACGTCATGGCCTGGAGTCAGCGGCGCTCACGATCTTCGCACGCGGCAGTCAGGGCCGACCCGCTTTATTCAGATTCATTTGGAAATGGAAGATAATCTGCCGCTCGTTCAGGCGCATTTAGTGGCTGAACAGGTAGAGCAGGCAATTTTACGGCGTTTCCCGGGATCGGATGTCATCATTCATCAGGATCCCTGTTCGGTCGTACCCAAGGAAGGCAAGATGTTTGAGCTTTTATAATTCGTTGTAAAAAAAGTGAACCGGGCCAGCATTTTGTGTATAAATTACCACCATTTGGCCTGACCTGAATCAATTCAGCAGGAAGTGATTGTTATACTATCTGCATATTCGTTGGATCGTTTCGATATGCGGAATCGACTTCCGGCAGCAGATTTCATTTTGCATTCCAAAGTTCAGAGGTAGTCATGATTAAGAAAATCGGTGTGTTGACAAGCGGCGGTGATGCGCCGGGCATGAACGCAGCAATCCGTGGTGTTGTACGTGCAGCGTTGACGGAAGGGCTGGAAGTCATGGGGATCCATGATGGCTACCTGGGTTTGTATGAAGACCGTATGGTTCAACTTGACCGCTACAGCGTGTCCGACATGATCAACCGTGGCGGCACATTCCTCGGTTCTGCCCGCTTCCCGGAATTCCGCGACGAAAACGTGCGTGCCGTGGCTATCGAAAACCTGAAAAAGCGTGGCATTGACGCACTGGTTGTTATCGGTGGTGACGGTTCATACATGGGGGCAAAACGCCTGACTGAAATGGGCTTCCCATGCATCGGTCTGCCGGGCACTATCGACAACGATATCAAAGGCACCGACTACACCATCGGTTATTTCACCGCTCTGGGTACCGTAGTCGAAGCGATTGACCGTCTGCGTGATACCTCTTCTTCTCACCAGCGTATTTCCATCGTTGAAGTGATGGGCCGCTACTGTGGCGATCTGACTCTGGCGGCTGCCATTGCTGGTGGCTGTGAGTTCGTGGTGGTTCCGGAAGTGGAATTCAGCCGTGACGATCTGGTTGCTGAAATCAAAGCAGGCATCGCGAAAGGTAAAAAACACGCGATTGTGGCGATCACTGAGCACATGTGTGACGTTGACGAACTGGCGCATTACATCGAGAAAGAAACGGGTCGTGAAACGCGCTCAACCGTACTGGGTCACATCCAGCGTGGTGGTTCTCCGGTGCCTTACGACCGTATCCTGGCGTCCCGTATGGGCGCATATGCCATTGAACTGCTGTTGGCAGGTCACGGCGGTCGCTGTGTAGGTATTCAGAACGAGCAACTGGTTCACCACGACATCATCGACGCGATTGAAAACATGAAGCGTCCGTTCAAAGGTGACTGGCTGGACTGCGCGAAAAAACTGTACTGATTGTTTTTTCCGCGCCTGATGGCGCTAAGCGCATCAGGCCTACAGGTTGTAAAGACTTGTAGGCCTGATGAGCCGCTAACCACCATTCGGCACAATTCCCCGCATTTATTCCCCCAAGTTATAGCAAATCTTTTTTTATTCTTTAATGTTTGGATACCTTTCTGGCACGCTTTGCTCATCACAACACCACATAAGAGAGCTGGGCGATGAACAAATGGGGCGTAGGGTTAACATTATTGCTGGCATCGACCAGCGTTATGGCAAAGGATATTCAGTTACTTAACGTATCGTACGATCCAACGCGTGAACTGTACGAGCAGTACAATAAGGCCTTCAGCGCGCACTGGAAGCAGGAAACGGGCGACAACGTCGTGATTCGCCAGTCGCACGGCGGTTCGGGTAAACAAGCGACCTCCGTCATTAACGGCATTGAAGCCGATGTCGTGACGCTGGCGCTGGCTTACGACGTGGATGCCATTGCTGAACGTGGTCGTATCGATAAAAACTGGATTAAGCGTCTGCCGGATAACTCCGCGCCATACACCTCCACCATCGTTTTCCTGGTCCGCAAAGGCAACCCCAAGCAAATTCATGACTGGAACGATCTGATCAAACCAGGCGTGTCGGTCATTACACCAAACCCGAAAAGCTCAGGCGGCGCACGCTGGAACTATCTGGCGGCATGGGGCTACGCCTTGCACCACAACAACAACGATCAGGCCAAGGCACAAGACTTCGTGAAGGCCCTGTATAAGAATGTTGAAGTGCTGGACTCCGGTGCTCGTGGCTCAACCAATACCTTCGTTGAACGCGGTATCGGTGATGTGCTGATCGCCTGGGAAAACGAAGCCCTGCTGGCGACAAACGAGCTGGGCAAAGACAAATTCGAGATAGTGACGCCGAGTGAATCTATCCTCGCGGAACCGACCGTTTCCGTGGTCGACAAAGTCGTGGAAAAGAAAGACACCAAAACGGTGGCGGAAGCCTACCTGAAATATCTCTATTCTCCGGAAGGTCAGGAAATTGCAGCGAAAAACTACTATCGTCCGCGTGATGCAGACGTTGCGAAGAAATACGAAAATGCATTTCCGAAGCTGAAACTGTTCACCATCGACGAAGAGTTTGGCGGCTGGACGAAAGCGCAGAAAGAGCACTTCTCTAACGGTGGTACGTTTGACCAGATCAGCAAGCGCTAAATAAGTCTGTGATTTACCGACCCGGTGGCATAACGCGACCGGGTTTTTTATTTGTCATGGTTTTGCGTTACTCTTGCCCTTCAATGAGATACAGGGAACGCGTAATGAAAAAAGCAGGCTATCTTTTACTGGCGGTGATTGTAGTCGCCGCTGCTGCAGGTATCGGGTACTGGAAATTCACCGGTAACCCGGACGCATTACGCCAGATCGTTCTTCAGCAATGCCTGCCGCACCAGTTGCAGCAGCAGGATCCCGCGCCGTGCGCCGAAGTGAAACCGGATGCCGGATATGTGGTGTTCAAAGATCGTAACGGCCCACTGCAATACCTGTTGATGCCGACCTGGCGTATCAACGGAACGGAAAGCCCGTTGCTGCTGAAATCAGGGACGCCGAACTTTTTCTGGCTGGCCTGGCAGGCGCGCAGCTTTATGAGCCAAAAATACGGTCAGGAAATCCCTGACAAAGCGGTATCGCTGACCATTAACTCGCGTAACGGGCGTACGCAAAATCATCTGCATATTCATATCTCCTGCCTGCGAACCGATGTCAGAAAACAGCTGGATGACAATCTGGCGAAAATCAGCACTCGTTGGCTGCCATTACCGGATGGGCTGCGCGGTCATGAATATCTGGCGCGTCGCGTCACGGAAAATGAACTGGCGCAACGCAGCCCGTTTATGATGCTGGCAGAAGAGGTGCCGGATGCGCGTGAGCACATGGGCAGCTATGCGCTGGCGATGGTGCGTCAGAGCGATGAGTCCTTTGTCCTGCTGGCGACCCAGCGCAATCTGTTGTCGCTCAATCTCGCCTCCGCTGAGGAAATTCAGGATCATCAATGTGATATTCTGCGTTAACCCCACCTAATCTGGCATTTACTCCGCATGTCTGTCCCCGTATTCTTGTTGAAAAAAACAACAGGAGACAGGCATGTCGCTCTGGCTTACACACCCTCTGTTTATCCCTTCTCTGGTGGTTGGCATTACCATCCTGCTCTGGGCGACGTCACTACTGCCGGAGTTTATAACGGCGCTGCTGTTCTTTGCCGTAGCAATGGTCGCCAAAATCGCACCTGCGGATGTGATCTTTGGCGGATTTGCGTCTTCGGCATTCTGGCTGGTCTTTAGTGGTTTTGTGCTGGGTATCGCGATTCGCAAAACGGGGCTGGCGGACAGGGCGGCGAGAGCGCTGTCATCGCGATTGACCGATTCCTGGCCGTTAATGGTAGCGAGCGTGGTGCTGCTCAGTTACGCGCTGGCGTTTGTGATGCCGTCCAATATGGGGCGTATTGCGCTGCTGATGCCGATTGTTGCCGCAATGGCGAAGCGTGCCGGAATTAACGAGGGTACGCGCGCCTGGTATGGTCTGGCGCTGGCCGTCGGGTTTGGGACGTTCCAGCTTTCCGCGACCATTTTACCCGCTAACGTGCCAAATCTGGTAATGAGCGGCGCGGCGGAAGGCTCTTACGGCATCCACCTCAATTATCTTCCCTATTTGCTGCTGCATACGCCGGTTCTGGGTTGGCTGAAAGGCGCGGTGCTCATCATGCTTATCTGCTGGCTGTTCCCTGGCAAGCCCCACGCACCGCGCGATCTCACGCCAGCGGAACCAATGAGCCGGGATGAAAAACGTCTGGCCTGGATGTTAGCAGTGGTGCTGCTGCTGTGGGTAAGTGAAAGCTGGCACGGTATAGGGCCTGCGTGGACCGGGTTGGCGGCAGCGGTTATCACGCTGCTACCACGGGTTGGCTTTATCAATGGCGACGAGTTTTCCTCCGGGGTAAATATCAGGACCTGCATTTACGTGGCGGGGATTCTGGGGTTGGCAATTACCGTTACCCAGACCGGCATTGGCAATGCAGTGGGCGAGGCGCTGTTACAGGTGATGCCGCTGGATGCGGAAAAACCATTTACCAGCTTTCTCGCGCTGACCGGCATTACCACCGCACTCAATTTTATTATGACGGCGAACGGCGTTCCGGCGCTGTATACCACTCTGGCGCAAAGTTTTGCCGATGCGACTGGGTTCCCGCTGCTGTCGGTAATTATGATTCAGGTATTGGGGTATTCCACACCGCTACTGCCGTATCAGGCTTCGCCGATTGTGGTGGCGATGGCGCTTGGGAAAGTGCCTGCGAGGGCGGGGATGCTGCTGTGTATCGCGCTGGCGACGGCAACATATCTGCTTCTTCTGCCGCTGGATTATCTGTGGTTTAGCGTGTTGGGTAAGTTGTAAAAAAAAGCCCGGTAGCGCTAACGCTTACCGGGCCTACAGTCTTGGAGGACGGGTCAGCGAAGCGCTACCCGCCTCAACAGCATTACGCCTGTTTAGCCGCTTCTGCTGCTTTAACGATGACCGCGAAGGCATCTGCTTTCAGAGAAGCACCGCCAACCAGCGCGCCATCGATATCCGGCTGAGCGAACAGTTCTGCTGCGTTAGCTGCGTTTACGGAACCGCCGTACTGGATGATAACTTGTTCAGCGATTTTCGCGTCAGCTTTAGCAATGTGGTCACGAATGAATTTGTGAACAGCCTGAGCCTGAGCAGGAGTTGCAGATTTACCGGTACCGATAGCCCATACTGGTTCGTAAGCGATAACGACGCCTTCGAATGCTGCCGCGCCCTGAGTTTTCAGAACGGCGTCGATCTGACGTGCACAGACTTCTTCAGTTTTGCCCGCTTCGTTTTCTGCTTCGGTTTCACCGATGCACAGAACCGGAGTCAGACCTTGTTCTTTCAGCACGGCGAATTTTTTAGCGATCAGCTCGTCAGACTCTTTGTGGTAAGTACGACGCTCAGAGTGACCGATAATGATGTACTGCGCGCCGATATCTTTCAGCATTTCAGCACTTGTTTCACCGGTAAATGCGCCAGACAGGTTCAGGTCAACGTTCTGCGCGCCCAGGATAATGTGGCTACCGGCAGCGGCGTGTTTCGCCAGGTCGATATACATTTCCGGCGGAGCGATTGCTACTGCACAGCCAGCAACGCCAGCCAGTTCTTTACGCAGATTAGCAACCAGTTCGTTTACCATGTGGCGGCTGCCGTTCAGTTTCCAGTTACCCATCACTAAAGGATGTCGCATTTCATTTCTCCACGCTTGTCAGCGAATTAAGGAATATGGCCGCCCGTCAGGGCAGCATGGTCTGTGAAACAGTATAGAGATTCGTCTGCGGAAAGGCTTTGCTTTTTGTCATCAATTCGCCTTCTCAAGACTTTCTGATAGTGCCAGCTTAATCGGTTCAACAGCGAAGGTCAGCCCTTTTTCACCGTTATCTGCCACAACATAGCGAATTGCGCCTTCTGTTTCGGCGTAATAGTGTTTACCTTTGCCGGCAGCGAGCAGTTTTTGCAGCTTTTTCTGGCTCTGCTCTTTCGTCAGTAGCGGGGCGACGGTACGAATGACGGCGGTCATGTATTCCAGCGCTTTCGCTTTGGCCGCCTTTTGTTCTGGTCCCTGAATCGGCAACCAGGTTATCTGCATACTTTTGATTTTTAGCGTGCCGCGCTCAAGGGCGGAGGACGCATACAGGTTTTCATTGATTTTACTGGCCGCGCGGGTGAGGTTTGCCCGATCGCGGCTGCTGTCGATGGCGCGGAACTCATTCAGGATAAGCTTCGGATTCTGCGTATTAAAGTTTTCGCGAAACTGGCTAATCGACAGGTCAAAGGTCGGCGCACCCGCCAGTAAATAGGGGGCCGTGGTTGCCGTCGATGGCTCTTCCGCCCGTGCCGCAACGCTCGCGGTGAAGACTGAAAACAATAATAAAAACAGTGTAAATCCTTGCTTCATCAATCGTACCTTTCGTTATGACTGCTCACGATTAAAACGGTAACTGTCGGGCTTGTCAAAAGGGTAAACTGTTCTGGAAGGTAATAATAAAGGAACTTACATGACCATACAGCAGTGGTTATTCTCATTTAAAGGGCGCATCGGGCGCCGTGATTTCTGGATTTGGATAGGTCTGTGGATCGTCGGAATGCTGGTTCTGTTCTCGCTGGCGAGCAAGCAATTACTCGATATTCAGACTGCGGCATTTTGTCTGGTTTGTCTGCTATGGCCGACGGCGGCAGTGACGGTAAAACGCCTGCACGATCGGGGACGTTCTGGAGCGTGGGCGCTGCTGATGATTTTGGCGTGGATGCTGCTGGCCGGAAATTGGACGATGTTACCCGGCGTCTGGCAATGGGCGGTTGGTCGCTTTGTTCCGACGCTCATTCTGGTCGGTATGCTTATCGATCTGGGCGCGTTCGTTGGCACCCAGGACGAAAATAAATATGGTAAGGATACGCAGGACGTAAAGTACAAAGCCGAGCGCCAGTAGTTGTCGACCGGAGAAGCGCAAGCGCCTCCCGGCAACCCTCACCAGTAGTGTTCAGCAGTCATATGGCCCGGTCGACGGCGCAGGTGTTTGGTCATCTGCCGGGTCTCTTTCAGCAGTTGCTGCGTGTCGCGTACCATTTGTGGATTTCCGCACAACATCACATGGCTGGTTTCTTTATCCATTGGCAGCCCTACCGCCTTTTCCAGTTCACCGCTTTCAATCAGCGCCGGTACACGCCCGGTCAGCGAATCTACGGCTGTCTCACGGCTAACAACCGTCTGGATGCGTAATTTACCTTCGTAGCGCTTTTCCAGCGCCTGCATCAATGGCAGGTAGCTCAAATCGGCGGCATAGCGTGCGGCGTGGACCAGCACCAGATTTTTAAAGCGCCCCAGATCTTTGCCTAGTTGCAGAATCGACAAATACGGGCCGATAGCCGTGCCGGTTGCCAGCATCCATAGCGTTTCGCAATCAGGGACTTCATCCAGCACGAAGAATCCAGCGGCCTCACTCACCACCTGAACTTCATCGCCAGGCTTTAGCGCCGCCAGTTGAGGGCTGAGTTTGCCGTCGGGAACCGTCACCAGATAAAATTCTAAGTCGGGGTTATCGGGCGCATTCACGTAGGAATAGGCGCGCTGGACGCGCTCACCGTCGATCTCAAGGCCAAGCTTGGTGAACTGACCTGCAGTGAAAGGAAGAACCGGAGCTCGCACGGTCAAACTAAACAGGGCATCGGTCCAGTTCTGCACCTTTGTGACTTTGCCTGTTACCCAATCTGCCATGGTTTTCTCCTGTCTGCTTTGATTGCCTTATCTTCGTTCGTTGGACGAAAGATTTCCAGCCCGGATGGGCTGGAAGGCTCTATTGATCAAATCAATTACAGGATGTGCGCCTGCACATCGGGATCTTTGCGATCGAGGTAGTGAATCGACTGAATGCGGCGGATCGTGCGTGATTTGCCGCGGATCAACAGCGTTTCGGTGGTTGCGATATTGCCTTTACGGCTAATCCCTTCCAGCAGATCGCCTTTGGTGATGCCGGTAGCGGAGAAAATGACGTTGTCGCTGCGCGCCATTTCATCCAGACGCAGCGCTTTGCCCGCTTCAATGCCCATCGCGGTGCAGCGGGCCAGTTCCTGTTCGCCAATACGACGGTTCTCTTCGCTGTCGCCTTTGACGTCATGGCGCGCCAGCAGGCGGCCCTGCATGTCGCCGTCCAGCGCGCGGATGACGGCCGCGGAAACCACGCCTTCCGGAGCGCCGCCAATACCGTACAGCACGTCAACTTCGCTGTCAGGCATACAGGTCAGAATCGAGGCCGCAACGTCGCCGTCAGGAATGGCGAAGACGCGCACGCCCAGTTTCGCCATCTCTGCAATAACCTCGTCATGGCGTGGTTTTGCCAGGATGGTGACGGTCAGGTCACTCAGTGGTTTGTTCAGCGCGGCTGCAATGTTTCGTAGGTTGGTTTCCAGTGACAGGTTCAGGTCGATGGACCCTTTTGCGCCAGGGCCGACAATCAGCTTTTCCATGTACATGTCTGGCGCGTTCAGGAAACAGCCTTTATCGCCTACAGCCAGCACCGCCAGCGCATTCGCCTGGCCCATTGCCGTCATACGCGTGCCTTCGATAGGATCGACGGCGATGTCGACCGCATCACCGTGGCCGGTTCCGACTTTCTCGCCGATAAACAGCATCGGAGCTTCATCAATCTCACCCTCGCCAATCACGATGGTGCCGTCGATGTTGACCTGGTTGAGCATAATACGCATGGCGTTCACCGCCGCGCCATCAGCGGTATTTTTATCGCCGCGGCCCAGCCATTTATAGCCAGCCAGCGCGGCCGCTTCGGTCACGCGTGAAAATTCAATGGCAAGTTCTCGTCTCATTGCAAACTCGTAGCTGAAAGGAATGACGCGAAGTGTAGCACAGGGGAGGGGACTAGATTATTGATGTGTGTGCGGGGTTGCCCCCGCACGAAGATATTGCCGGACAAGGTAACGTCGCCATCCGGCAATGACGAATTACTCGTCGTGATCTTCCCACGCCATGGCGCGTTTGACCGCTTTTTTCCAGCCGCTGTAACGGAAATTACGCTCGGTGGTTTCGATGCCAGGGCGGAATTCACGCTCGATGACCGCTTTCTCCTGCAGTTCATCCAGATTCTGCCAGAAACCTACTGCCAGACCGGCAAGGTAAGCCGCACCCAATGCGGTGACTTCGCGGACTTCAGGGCGCTCAACGCGCGTGCCGAGAATATCGGACTGGAACTGCATCAGGAAGTTGTTGGCGACCGCACCGCCATCGACGCGCAGGGCGTGCAGGCGAATACCGGAGTCAGCCTGCATCGCTTCCAGTACGTCACGGGTCTGGTAAGCGATAGACTCAAGCGTTGCGCGGATGATGTGGTTGGAGTTTACGCCACGGGTCAGGCCGAAGATGGCTCCGCGTGCATACGGGTCCCAGTACGGTGCGCCAAGGCCTGTAAATGCCGGAACGACGTACACGCCGTTGGTATCTTTCACTTTGGTGGCGAAATATTCAGAGTCGAATGCATCGCTGATGAGTTTCATTTCATCGCGCAGCCACTTGATGGATGCGCCAGCCATAAATACCGCACCTTCCAGCGCGTAGTTCACTTCCCCGGTCGGTCCACAGGCGATGGTGGTCAGTAGTCCATTTTCGGACTTAACGGCTTTCTCGCCAGTGTTCATCAGCATGAAGCAGCCGGTACCGTAAGTGTTTTTCGCCATCCCTTCCTTCACGCACAGCTGGCCAAACAGAGCGGCCTGCTGGTCACCGGCAATACCGGAGATAGGAATACGAATGCCGCCTTTACCACCGATGTTGGTCTGGCCGTACACTTCAGAAGAACGACGCACTTCTGGCAGCATTGCACGCGGAATATCCAGCGCATCCAGCATCGTGTCATCCCAGTCCAGGGAGTGGATGTTGAACAGCATGGTACGAGAGGCGTTGGTGTAATCCGTTACGTGTACGCGTCCCTGCGTCATTTTCCAGATAAGCCAGGTGTCTACCGTACCGAACAGCAGTTCGCCGCGACGAGCGCGCTCACGTGAGCCTTCCACGTGGTCGAGGATCCACTTCACTTTAGTGCCGGAAAAGTACGGGTCAATTACCAGACCCGTGTTATTACGGATGTACTCTTCCATCCCGTCGCGCTTGAGCTTTTCGCAGATATCCGCGGTACGACGACACTGCCACACAATTGCGTTATAGATAGGTTTACCGGTCTCACGCTCCCAGACGATGGTGGTTTCACGCTGGTTGGTAATACCGATCGCTGCAATTTCATCGGAACTGATATCGGCTTTCGCCAGAACTTCTACCAGCGTGGAGCTTTGGGTCGCCCAAATTTCCATTGGGTCATGTTCTACCCAACCTGCTTTCGGGTAGATTTGCTCGAATTCGCGCTGTGAAACGCTAACGATATTCGCATCGTGGTCCATTACGACCGCGCGGGAGCTGGTGGTGCCCTGGTCGAGCGCAACGATATATTTTTTTTCAGTCATGATTATTTGTCCCGTAGTCACATTACTGCGAAGCTTTTTGTTGAGTGTTGGTCGCAACGTCTTTCTCTTCAATCGCGCAGACATCGCACGGTAAATGGCGACCAATCAGTTTGCGATATGCCCATGCGCCTAAAATCGCGCCGGTAATCGGGCCAAACACCGGGACCAGGAAGTAAGGGATATCACGACCACCCGTGAAGGCAATCTCACCCCATCCGGCCATCCAGGCGAAGAGTTTCGGTCCGAAGTCACGTGCCGGGTTCATCGCAAAACCTGTCAGCGGACCCATGGAAGCACCAATAACGGCAATCAACAAGCCGATCAGCAGTGGTGCCAGCGGACCACGAGGTACACCGTTACCATCGTCGGTCAGAGCCAGAATCAGCCCCATTAGAATAGCGGTAATGACCATTTCAACCGCGAAGGCCTGCACAAAATTGATATGCGGGTTCGGATAGGTCGAGAAAGTACCTGCCAGACCCAGACTCTCGGTACTGCCGCGCACGATATGGTTAGTTTGTTCGAAATCGATGAAAAGATTGTAATAAAGCCCGTAAACCAGTGCCGCTGCGCAAAAGGCGCCGGCAATTTGCGAAATAATAAAAGGAGCAACTTTGCGTTTATCAAAACAGGCGAACAGCCAGAGTGCGATGGTTACTGCTGGATTCAGGTGTGCACCAGAAACGCCTGCGGTCAGATAGATAGCCATCGCTACCCCCAGACCCCAGATGATACTGATTTCCCACTGACCAAAAGTAGCCCCAGCAACTTTGAGTGCAGCGACACATCCCACACCGAAGAAAATCAACAACCCGGTACCGAGGAATTCAGCAATGCACTGGCCTTTTAAGGTTGATGTTTGACTCATAATCGGATCCTGAAGAGAGTTTAATGTTTATTGTATGCGAGAAGGTCACTGACATCCCCGGAGCCGGTAGGCACACTGTTAATTTATCGTTAACGCTCAAAAACGAGAAATATCGAAATTGAAATGTGTGTACTCCATCAACAAAATGAGCGTTATCGCGCCATTTCGCGGTATTTGTTATACAAAAATAGTGTGAGCTGAATCATTTCAATGATCAATTCGTTAACACTTAAGAGTTATGATAGTAATGTCACCAGGAGAAAGACGAAAAGTGTTGCAAACCGCAATCTGCGCGGGATGCCGCTGGACAGGGATGACGCGGCTTCATACAATCGGTGTTAAGTAGAGTGCGCTCGTTTTTATTAAGGCGTCGCCGGTTATCGGGACGAGGATTTTTATCCATCAACGCCTTGCAATTCAGGAGAGGTATGACGATGTCATTAGAAGTGTTTGAGAAACTGGAAGCAAAAGTACAGCAGGCGATTGATACCATCACGCTGTTGCAGATGGAAATCGAAGAGCTGAAAGAAAAGAACAACTCACTGTCGCAGGAAGTTCAGTCTGCACAGCAGCAGCGTGAAGAGCTGGAGCGTGAGAACAACAACCTGAAAGAACAGCAGAACGGCTGGCAGGATCGTCTGCATGCCCTGTTGGGGCGTATGGAAGAAGTCTAATTCTGATTTCTTTAAAAAGGCATCCATAATGGATGCCTTTTTACTATGTAGACTTTAGGATATCGTAATTCTCAAATTTCAAAGAATACGATATGACAAAAAGAAACGATATTATTGATAATTCGGATCGATTTATCACCAGAGATATTAGATATGGTCTTATCTATACAGATAATCTAGGGTGGATTGATCTAGGCCACGCTAATCCGGCAGGCGCTGAAAAATTATGGTTTGAAATGACAAGACCTCGTGGTGGTGATAGTGAATATTACGAAGTAAATTACCATCAAAGTATGTCTAAAAGCATTCACGGTCTAAATATTAATACTGGTATATATCGTAGATTCATGGTGCGACGAGGATTGCAGGAGCGAATTCTGCAAGGTATTGCTTTGTCTATATTCTTGAGTACGTCACATCGTTTCGAACCCTTACAGGATTTTTGGCCTTACACTTATTTATGGATGTAATAAAACCAGTTGTGAGTCCAAATTATGTTCGGGAACGCCGTATATGACGTTTCGACGATTAGGTGTTATTATTGCATCTATGCTTTTTTTTGCGCTGCTTTATTGTTATTTCATGGTGAGTGTCTTTACAAAAAAATGTTATACGCAGCATGATTTATTAATTTATCAGTTATTAACGCCGAAATTGATTAAACAGGTTCCAAGGGTATCCAGCGACTGGTTTTTTGTAAGCCATACAGATGAGGGTAGCCATCTTCAACGCAGTGAAATAGTTTTTACGGGGATACCTAAGAATGATATTCACAGAGCAGAAGAAAAATTAAACGCATACGTTGAATCTTATCCTGCAAGTCGCGAGATGATGAGTGTCGTTGTTGAAGCAAGAGCTGGGAATTATGATGTTAAGGTCATTCACTACAAATCGGATGAATGAAGAAAATAAAAGGCCACCAAACTTGCTGATGGCCTTTTTCACTTACTCGATATCGAGCGGGTCTTCGGAGAGGATTATCCCGGTGTTGTCGGCGTACAGGTGGTCGCCGGAGAAGAATGTCACGCCGCCAAAGTTGACGCGCACATCGCTTTCCCCAATACCTTCTCCTGAAGCACCTACCGGAATTGCGGCAATCGCCTGAATGCCGATATCCAGTTCTTCCAGATCGTCTACCTGGCGGACCGAGCCGTAGATGACCAGACCTTCCCATTCATTCTGTACGGCCAGTCGTGCCAGTTCGGCATCGACCAGCGCACGACGGACAGAACCGCCGCCATCGACCAGCAGAATGCGACCACGGCCATTTTGTTCGAGCAGATCGTACAGCAACCCGTTGTCCTCGAAACATTTTACCGTGATGATTTGTCCGCCAAACGACGACCGTCCTCCAAAGTTAGAGAACAGCGGTTCCACGACGTTGACATCTTCCTGATAGATGTCACAAAGCTCGGATGTATCGTATTTCATAGGCTTAACGTTCAGTTGCTGCGAGAATTTTTAGTATATCGCGCTATGTGTACTGTTGGCAAAATCATCAATTGTTAATTGATATTTGTCAGTTAAAGAGACCACTGACTTAAGAAAATTCCAACGACAAACAGCAAGTTAGTTAATAGCGCCGCTTTTACGGTGCGTTCCAGCATCGGACGCATTGCCGCAGGATCTATTTCGCGCATCACGTAACGCGCCTGTTTGAAAAGCAGCGGAGCGGCAAGGATAAACAGCCATCCCCACAGACTTTGTAGCGAAAACAGGTTAAACAGCGCCAGGCAGACCAGCGTACCCATCAGCAGGCAGGCATGGTAGCGGCGGGCATTGACGGCACCTAAACGTACTACCAGCGTGTTCTTGCCGTTCTCTCTGTCGCTGTTGATATCGCGCAGGTTGTTGACGTTGAGCACGGCAGTTGCCAGCAGGCCACAGGCGGTGGCAGGCAGAATCAGCGCCGGAATCAGCGTATGCGCCTGCAGATACCAGCTTCCCATCACGCTAAGCCAGCCAAAGAATACCAGCACGGAAATATCGCCCAGACCGATATATCCGTAAGGGCGATTACCCACGGTGTAGGTGATCGCCGCGATAATCGACAGGCCACCAAGTACCAGGAAACCGACAAAATCCGCCAGCGTGTGGCAGGCCACAGCAACCAGGGCCAGACCTGACAGACAAATCAACACCACGGTGACGATCAGCGCACGCTTCATCTGCTGTTGGGTGATAACCCCTTTTTGCATACCGCGCAGCGGTCCAATGCGGTCGGGCTTGTCGCTGCCTTTGACCGCATCGCCATAGTCGTTAGCGAGGTTGGACAGAATTTGCAGCAGTCCTGCCGTAATCAATGCCAACAGAGCAACCAGCGGATCGAAGTATCCTTGCCACCATGCTAATGCCGTACCGACGATGATCGCCGCGAAGGCGAGCGGTAAGGTCTTAGGTCGTAAACTTTCCAGCCAGGCTTGTGAGCGGCTAATTTTTTGTTGTTCAGTCATATTTAGCGCCAATAAAAATGGGGCTTTATCAGCCCCATCAACAGTGATGAAAATGCATTGAACGCGATTATAGGATAAAACGGCTCAGATCTTCATCTGCGACCAGCGCATCCAGATGTTTGCTCACATATTCGGCATCAATTGTGATGCTTTGGCCGTTTAAATCGCTCGCATCATAGGAAATATCTTCCATCAGACGCTCGAGAACGGTATGCAGACGACGTGCACCGATGTTTTCGGTGGTTTCATTGACCTGCCAGGCCGCTTCGGCAATGCGTTTAATGCCCGATTCGGTGAAGTTGATGTCCACACCTTCGGTCGCCATCAGCGCTTTGTACTGGACGGTGATGGAGGCATTCGGTTCGGTAAGGATACGCTCAAAATCGCTGGTGGTCAGCGCCTGCAGCTCGACACGAATCGGCAGACGACCCTGAAGTTCCGGGATCAGGTCAGACGGTTTCGCTACCTGGAATGCGCCAGAGGCGATAAACAGAATGTGGTCTGTTTTCACCATACCGTGTTTAGTGGAGACCGTGCAGCCTTCAACCAGCGGCAGCAGGTCGCGCTGTACGCCTTCACGGGACACGTCCGGGCCGGAGGATTCGCCGCGCTTACAGATTTTGTCGATTTCGTCGATAAACACGATTCCGTGTTGCTCAACGGCGTCGATAGCTTCCTGTTTCAGCTCTTCCGGATTCACCAGTTTGGCCGCTTCTTCTTCAATCAGCAGCTTCATCGCGTCTTTGATTTTCAGCTTACGCGGTTTTTGCTTCTGACCGCCCAGGTTCTGGAACATGGACTGTAGCTGGCTGGTCATCTCTTCCATTCCCGGAGGCGCCATGATTTCAACGCCCATCGGTGCGGCCGCGAGATCGATTTCGATCTCTTTATCATCCAGCTGGCCTTCACGCAGTTTTTTACGGAACGCCTGACGCGCTGCAGAAGGTTCCTGCGGCTGCTCTGACTGTCCCCAGTTATTTTTAGCCGGTGGGATCAGCACGTCGAGAATGCGCTCTTCCGCCATCTCTTCGGCACGGAAGCGGTTTTTCTCGATGGCCTGAACGCGGACCATTTTGATGGCAGCATCGGTCAGATCGCGGATGATAGAGTCAACTTCTTTACCAACATAGCCGACTTCGGTGAATTTTGTTGCTTCAACTTTGATGAACGGCGCGTTGGCCAGTTTTGCCAGACGACGGGCGATTTCGGTTTTACCGACGCCGGTTGGGCCAATCATCAGAATGTTTTTCGGCGTAACTTCATGGCGTAGCTCTTCGTTGAGCTGCATGCGGCGCCAGCGGTTACGCAGGGCAATCGCCACGGAACGCTTAGCGTTATCCTGGCCGATGATGTGTTTGTTCAGTTCGCTGACAATTTCGCGTGGGGTCATTTCAGACATGGGGGATCCTTACGCTTTGGAGTTCAATTCTTCGATGGTATGGAAGTGGTTGGTATAAATGCAGATATCCCCTGCAATATCCAACGCTTTCTCAGCAATCTCGCGTGCGCCAAGCTCGGTGTTTTCCAGCAGAGCGCGTGCAGCAGCCTGGGCGTAGGGACCGCCGGAGCCGATGGCAATCAGATCGTTTTCTGGCTGGATGACGTCGCCGTTACCGGTGATGATGAGTGATGCAGTTTCATCCGCAACGGCCAGCAGCGCTTCGAGTTTGCGCAGCATACGGTCAGTACGCCAGTCTTTTGCCAGTTCAACGGCAGCTTTCACCAGGTGACCCTGGTGCATTTCCAGCTTGCGTTCAAACAGTTCAAACAGCGTGAATGCATCCGCAGTACCGCCCGCAAAGCCCGCGATGACTTTGTCGTTGTACAGACGGCGGACTTTCTTCACGTTGCCTTTCATTACGGTGTTACCCAGTGTGGCCTGACCATCACCGGCGATTACCACATGGCCGTTACGGCGTACGCTTACTATTGTTGTCACGAGCAGACCCCTTGGTTACAAATGCAAAACACAGGCCCCGCGCAGTATGCGGGGCGTAATGCAAGTATAGATGGGGGGGATTTTGGGGGTTTCAACCCCCAGTGGCGAGTCGAATGCAGTTTGTGTGACCAGCCACTTTCAGGCGGCTGATGGTGTTGTCGGCATTCTCTTTGCCTTTGACCGGACCAATGACCACGCGATTCCAGCCGTTATTGGTGGTAATACGTGAGTTGAAGCCTTCAAAAGCCAACTGCGCGCGCACGGTTTCTGCCTGCTCAGCGCCTTTAAATGAGCCGCACTGTACCATCCAGCGGCGTTCATCTTTTTTCTCCGCCGTCTGTTTTGGCGGCTGCGTTTCATTTGTTATCGGCGCGGCCGGCTGCGTTTTCGGCTGAGCGGCGGTGGTATGCGCAGGTGTTTGCAGTAGATCCTGATACGGCTGTTGGGCCGCAGGTTTTGGCTGCGCCTTCGGCTGCTGTACCGGTGCGGTTTGCGCAGTACGCGTTTGCTGCTGCTGGTACGGCTGTTCCGTTACCCGTTGGCGCGGCTGTTGAGCCTGCTGTTGGGTGTTATTCCACTGCTGCTGTTGCACCTGACGTTGACGCTGCAGCGTTTGCTGGCGTTGTTCCGCAGTTTGTTCGTTCCACGGTACTTCGTTGAGCTGCGTTGGCTGTTGGCGCATATCGGCCTGCATTTGCGCCAACAACTGGCGCTGCTCATTGGTAAGCTGATCGGCGTTCAGTACCTCGCCGCCTGCAGACGGTTCGGTAGGCGCACGTACGCCAGGCTGACGGCTTTCCAGCTCTTTGATGTATCGCCAGCGCTCTTCCGGTTTTGGCGGGATGCCATTACCGGTGACTTTCTGGTTTTGCAGCGTTTCGGACTCTTCTTTCTTGTGATGCGTAATGAAGTACAGACCACCGATAAAGGTCACGAGTACGGCTGCAGCAATAGCAACCATAGCGGGCGATACCGCAGGCGTATTGCGTTGTTTTTTCCGTGATGTGCTCTTCTTGCGCCGCGAAGGTGCCGGTTGGCCGCGACGTACATAATCTCGTTGTGCCACTATCGTTTCGCTGTATTTATTCGTTCGTCAGCCCGCCATGTTACTTAAGCGGCGGGCCTTTGACCAGACAGGGGAGTCCGAAAGCACTTTACTTTACGTCAGTGCCCGGGTAGTGCCCCGAATAATAAGCTCGCAGTCCAGTAAACGTGAGCCACTGCTGACGTTCTGACCTTGTAATTGATCGAGCAGTAACAGCATAGCTTCACGTCCGATATCGAAACGCGGCTGTGCGACGGTTGTCAGGGGTGGATCACAAAATTCCGTGAGCGAAATATTATCAAAGCCAATGATGGATAAATCGTCAGGTACCTTCAGACCCTGACGTTTGGCGTAAGAGAGTGCCCCCAGCGCCATGACATCGCTGTGGCAAAAGACCGCAGTAGGTGGCTGTGGAAGCTCAAGGAGTTGCTTAAGCGCATTGGCTCCCGCTTCATAGGTAAAGTCACCACGCGCGATGAAATGCGGATCGACCGTAATTCCACTGCGACGCAATGCCTGAACGTAACCTTGCAGACGGTAATGGCACAGCGGCATATCCTCTGGTCCGGCGATACAGCCAATGCGTTTATGCCCCAGTTCCAGCAGATAGTTCATCGCGTTGAAGGCGGCAGTGAGATTATCAATGTGCACGGTGGGGAGTTCCAGCTCTGGCGCGAACTCGTTGGACATGACCATCGGCGGCAAGTTGCGCTGCTCTTCCACGCTGGCATCAAACGGCAGGCGCGAACTGAGCAGCACCATGCCATCGATCTGCTTGGTGATAATGAGGTTGAGGAAGGTCTTTTCCTGCTGATTCTGGTGGGCGCAGTCGCCGATAAGCACCAGATATCCCTGCTCAGCGGCGGTCACTTCTATGCCGCGAATCACTTCGCTAAAAAACGGATCGCAGATATCCGGCACAATCACCAGAATGGTACGTGATTCATTACGCTTAACGTTGCGTCCCATTGATTGGGGTAAATATCCCACTTCCAGCGCTGCCTGTTCAACCTTGTTACGGGTTGACTGCGAGACTTTGTCCGGGTTCATTAATGCGCGGGATACGGTTGCCGTTGAGACTTTCGCCTTCAGAGCAACATCTTTCATCGTAGCGGCGGCAACCTGCTTATTCGGTTTCACTCTTTCTCCTCGCCAGAGAGCTGCTGGCACAGACTCGTCCTTGAATAGCCTTCATCTGAAACATTTTTATCAGATAGTTAATGGAAGCGGTTACAGAATTTTCATAAAAAGTGTGATGGATCTTTAATTTTACGATCCGCCTCGCATCGTGAGGGATTATCCCTCGATGGGATCGACATCCAGCACCCATTTAACCTTACGTGCATCGGGTAACGTATTGATCAGCGCCAGTGTGCCGCTGACGATATGCTGCAGGCGAATTCGCGACGGATGTTGCAACAAAATTTGCCAGCGATAGCGACCGCCGCGCTTGGGGGCCAGGGCGGGAACTGGGCCGAGCACCCACAGTTTGTCATCTGCAAGCGGACTGGCCTGGATCAGATTTCGCAACTGTTGTAAGAACATAGGCGCATGCTGGTTGTTATGATCTTCTGCCCGCACGATCACATGGCTGGTCCACGGTGGAAGCTGGAGCGTTTGTCGCTCGGCCAGCGCCTGCTCGGCAAACGCGTCATAACCTTTGTACAGCAAAGTTTGCAGCAGCGGATGTTCAGGATGGTGCGTTTGTAGCACCACTTCGCCCTGTTTCCCGGCGCGTCCTGCTCGCCCGGAGACCTGCGTGTAAAGCTGGGCGAAGCGTTCTGCCGACCGGAAATCTGCAGAAAATAGTGCGCCGTCAACGTCCAGAAGCGCCACCAGGGTGACGTCCGGGAAGTGGTGGCCTTTGGCCAGCATTTGCGTGCCGATCAGAATTCGTGCGCCGCCGCGATGTACTTCCGCCAGATGCTGCTCCAGCGACCCTTTACGGCTGGTGGTGTCGCGATCGATGCGTGAGATTGGCACGCCGGGGAAAAAAGGGGTCAGAGCCTGCTCAAGCTGTTCGGTGCCGAGTCCAACCGGAACCATATGCGTTGAGCCGCAGGAAGGGCACTGACGTGGTATTGGGCGCTGGCTGTCGCAGTGGTGGCAGCGTAAATGGTGCTGTGCCTGATGCAGCGTGTAGTAGTGATCGCAGCGCGGACATTCGGCAATCCAGCCGCAGTCATGGCACAGCAGCGCAGGAGCAAAGCCCCGGCGGTTCAAAAACAGAATCACCTGGTTATCCGCCTGCAGGTGCTGACGCATACGGGTGATAAGCGCAGGGGCAAGTCCGGCCTGCACCTGCTGACCTTTGAGATCCAGCACGTGCTGAGTGGCGGGGCGCGCATTTCCGGCACGGCGCGTCAGGCGCAGCATGCGATATTTTTTCTGTCGCACGTTGCACAGCGTTTCCAGAGCCGGAGTGGCTGAGCCGAGAATAATCGGGATCTGCTCGCTGTGGGCGCGATAAACCGCGAGATCGCGCGCATGATAGCGCCAGCCTTCCTGCTGTTTATAAGAGCTGTCGTGCTCTTCGTCGATGACAATCACGCCGAGATTTTTAAACGGTGTAAACAGCGACGAGCGCGTGCCGATAACAATCGCCGCTTCGCCATTTTTTGCTTTCAGCCAGGCCGAAAGACGTTCGCTGTCGTTCAAACCGGAGTGCAGGACTTCGACCGGCGCATTGAAGCGTTCGCGAAAACGGGCAATAGTTTGCGGCGTCAGGCCAATCTCCGGCACCATCACCAGCGCCTGTTTGCCCTGGGCCAGGACATTTTCCAGTACGCTTAGATAGACCTCTGTTTTGCCTGAGCCCGTCACGCCCGCTAATAGCCAGGCGCTAAAACTGTCCGCGGCGCTGTGAATTGCTCCGACGGCGGTGGCTTGCTCGGTGTTCAGTCGAAGACGCTCACCTGAAACCGCGTAGTGGGTACGCCAGTCGCTAAAGCCTGGTGTTTCGCTCGCCAGATCGCACAGCCCTTTTTTCCGCAGCGCCTGTAATGCGGCGTCATTAAATTCGAGCTCAGCCACCTGGTCGCGCCAGATTTTTCCCTGGCGTAGCGCAGCCAGCGCCTGCTGCTGCTTGGGAGAGCGCTTCAGGCTGTTGAGATCAATAACCTGACCTTCTTCAGTGGCAAACCAGTACCATATGGGCGCGTTTGTCGCCGGGCGTCCCTGGCGCAGCAGAATCGGTAGGGCGTGAAACAGTACGTCGCCGATAGGATGGTGATAATAGTCAGCCGCCCACAGCAGCAGACGCCAGACGGAGGTCGAATAAACCGGCTCGCTGTCCAGCACTTCGAGAACGGCTTTCAATTCGCTCAGCGGCAGTTCGCTGTGCTCGCTGACGGATAGAACGATGCCCACGCGCTCCTGTTGCTTGCCAAAGGGCACGCGTACACGACACCCAGCTTTGGCGCTCATGCCTTCTGGCAGAAGGTAGTCAAAGGTGCGAGGTAGCGGAACGGGTAAGGCAACGTGCGCAACGGGCATTGAATCATCCTGACTTGAAATCTGGCGGGTTAGTATACACATTAGTGAAGGGTAGAATGCGGATCAGTTTGCATGAGCAGGTTAATTTCTGTATGATTCGCCGCCTTTGATGCAAATTGATTGCGTCAAACAATGACCATTACCCGAGAGTTTCAGGCTGTTGATGCAGCGTGAAAGGTGACGGGGAATAATTAACATCGCGTGGTGTCTGGCGTTAGGGCTGGAAGAGCGACGCGGCCTTAAACCGAGGTTTTCCCATGAAAAAAGATATTCACCCGAAATACGAAGAAATTACTGCAAACTGCTCTTGCGGTAACGTCATGAAAATCCGCTCTACCGTCGGTCACGATCTGAACCTGGACGTGTGCGGTCAGTGCCACCCGTTCTATACTGGCAAGCAGCGTGATGTTGCTACCGGTGGCCGTGTTGATCGCTTCAACAAGCGTTTCAGCATCCCAGGCAGCAAGTAAGTTTCAGCTGTCAGAAAAAAGCGCCTTATGGCGCTTTTTTTGTATCTGCGCCTGCAGACTGAAATTCGTATTGATGTATTGAATGATGTCTTTTATTTAATAAATAAAACAGCGTTTTTATTTTTACGACAAAATGTTTCAACTGGTGATCTGCATCGTTTTTATCTTCTTGTTTTTGCCACTTATGCCAATCTTTGGCAAAATACCAAAGGTTTCTTCCTTCTTTCTAAAATACACTTTCGTGGAAATATAAAATTATTCTTATTCCTTCATCGTTTCTTCATTTATGGACGGAGCGAGATGGGCAATTTCCTAGATTTAGTGTGAAGAGGGATGGTCATGAAATTTAAATCCGCGTTATTACTGATTTCATTATTCTCTGCGGCCGCGCAAGCGGGTTATGTTGATTATCGACATGAATATTATGATGATGGTCGTAATTACGACCGTGTTTATATGTCGCATCGTTTTGCTACTGGTTTTGGTGTCGCAGTCGAGGCCATTTCACGTTCCGAAAATACGCAATCTAATGATGCGTGGAATAATATGGAAAGTAATGGCAACGAGTATACGGCAAGCTACCAGTTCACCTGGAAGGACCTTATCTGGCAGCCGGGTATTGCGATCGAAACGGGCGATAACATCGCGATTTATAAGCCTTATATTCGTGTGCAGTATAACATCAATGACCATTGGTGGACCGCGTTCCGCTATCGTCAGGAGTACATGCGCAGAAACACTGACGGCAAGGATGATCGCATGGTCTATCGTCCGGAAGCATGGCTCGGTTACAACATCAATGACTGGATGTTTGAGCTGAACGGTATTTATAAAATTGCCGATAGCGAAGATTTATATAACAACCGAAAAGACGATTACGAATATAACTTCCGTGTGGCGTATAAAATAGGCTCATGGGTTCCATTTGTTGAGGTAGGTAACGTTTCCTCGGGGTATAACACCACAACCACAGACGATCGTCAGACCCGCTATCGCGTTGGTCTCGGTTATAACTTCTGACCGTTAATACACTTCGTATCGATTTATTACGCTGAGCATCGGTATACGCATAGTTTGCGTGAATAATGTGTCTAAGGAGTTAACATCATGTCTAATGATGGAACAATGATCGGAAGCAGTCAAAATATTGCCGTCAGGCCTTTCGGATTAAGAGATAAATTCGGTTATTTATGTGGTGACCTCGGAACCTGTTTTATTCTTGGACTGGTAAATAGTTTTTTAATGATTTATTACACCAACGTACTCGGTATTTCCGGTGTTATTGTTGGTTCACTCTATTTTGTGACCAAACTCTTTGATGCGTTTGTCGACGTTGGCGTAGGGCGCTTATGTGATACCTCTAAACTGACGGTTCATGGACGATTTAACCCCTGGGTGCGCCGCATGAAGTACCCGTTTTGCATCATTGCGGTCGTTCTGTTCCTGCCGTTTGTGCATGATTTTTCTTATACGGCGAAAATTATCTACATCTGCTGTTCCTATTTTATTTACGGTTCGCTGTTATCGACAGTGAGTATTCCGTATGGCGCCATGTCTGCGGCGATTAGCTCGAATCCGGAAGATCGCGTATCGCTGTCAACCTGGCGCAGCGTTGGGTCCGCCATCGGTGGCGGGACAACCGGCTTTTTTATTCCGATCCTGATGTACACCACTCTGGTGGACGGAAGCCAGGTGATCTCTGGGCAGCATTTCTTCTGGATTGCCATTGGTTGTTCTGTGCTGGGGTTTATCTTTTTAACGTTGACCTGTCAGTTAACGACGGAACGCGTGCGGGTGGAAAGAAAAGAGAGCATGCCGGTTTCTGTGCTGCTGAAGGGGTTGATACGCAATAAAGCGCTGATTGTTTTAGTGGTTGTGGATCTGCTGATTGTGATTAATCAGGGGTTGTCTGGTACCAACATGACTTACCTGTTTAATGACTATTTCCATAACAAAGAGGCCATGTCCGTTGCATTGCTCTTCACCTTTGGCTCTCTGGTTTTGCTGGCACCCTCAGCATCCTGGCTCACGAAGCGTTTTGGTAAGAAAGAAGCCAGCGTAGGCGCGCTGCTCTTTGCGGTAGCCATGTATGTGATTATGTACTTCACCCACATTACCGACGCGAAGGTTTATTTGGTTTTCCTGTTCCTGGCGACGCTGGGAGCCGGGTTATTCAACCTGATGATTTGGGCGTTTATGACCGATGTGTGTGATTATCACCAGTATGTCACTGGCGATCGTGAGGATGGGACCGTTTATGGCGTGAACTTCTTCGCCCGCAAGGTTGGCCAGGCGTGCGCTGGGGCTATTGGCGGCTTTATGCTGGCCATCATTGGTTATCAATCTTCGTCAACGGGTGGCGCTGTGCAAACCAGCATTGTGCAGGAAAACATCTATACGATGGCAAATCTGTTACCGGCTTTATGCCTGTTCTTGGCAGCGGTCATTCTGATTTATTTCTATCCATTGAACCGTAAAGAGACGCTCAAAATGGAAGAAACATTGAATAAGCTTAATGGTATCAGTAAGTAACGTAGTGAGAAGCGGCGGGAGTAATCCCGCCTTTTCTCATCTGTCTTGAAAAATCAGTATTCCCACGTTTCCGGGTTGATACCCAGTTCACGCATGATTACCTTTGCTTCTTCCGGGATTTCATCGCTGCGCTCTTTACGCAGGTCGTCATCGTTGGGTAATGGTTGCCCGGTAAAAGCATGCAGAAACGCTTCACACAGCAGTTCGCTGTTGGTGGCGTGACGCAGGTTGTTAACCTGACGACGCGTGCGTTCATCGGTAAGGATTTTTAACACCTTCAGAGGAATGGAAACCGTAATTTTTTTGACTTGCTCACTCTTCTTACCGTGCTCAGCGTATGGGCTGATATATTCGCCGCTCCATTCAGCCATGAGATACCTAATCCTCTTTGTCATTAATATTGAGGCCAGAACCTGAGCCCGGACCATAATTGCGCGTAGTTTATCGTAGTGGCGTGGCCCTGACACGAAGTAAGCCGACGCAGATGTACGCTAATGCATATAATTTTAACGGCTATTTCCGGTTTGCTCAATCTATACGCAAAGAAGTTTAGATGTCCAGATGTATTGACGGCTATCGTAACTATGATTACTCTGGTGTCTGACTTTTCACCGACTCAGCCAGGATCTCCTCAATATGACGCGTAAACAGGCCACCATCGCAGTGCGTAGCGGGTTAAATGACGACGAACAGTACGGTTGCGTTGTCCCGCCGATCCACCTCTCCAGCACCTATAACTTTACCGGTTTTAATGAGCCTCGCGCCCATGACTATTCGCGCCGCGGTAACCCAACGCGTGATGTCGTTCAGCGTGCGCTGGCGGAACTGGAAGGTGGGGCGGGGGCTGTACTGACCAATACCGGCATGTCGGCGATTCATCTGGTGACCACGGTATTCCTCAAGCCTGGCGATCTGCTGGTCGCACCACACGACTGCTACGGCGGGAGCTATCGTCTGTTTGACAGCCTGGCAAAGCGTGGCTGTTATCGCGTACTGTTTGTCGATCAAGGAGATGAGCAGGCGTTGCAGGCGGCACTGGCGGAAAAACCGAAGCTGGTGCTGGTAGAAAGCCCAAGCAACCCGCTGTTGCGCGTGGTGGATATCGCGAAAATCTGCCAGCTGGCGCGCGAGGCTGGTGCGGTCAGCGTGGTGGACAACACTTTTTTAAGCCCGGCACTGCAAAATCCACTGGCATTAGGCGCCGATCTGGTGTTGCATTCATGCACGAAATATTTAAACGGTCACTCCGACGTAGTGGCTGGTGTGGTGATAGCAAAAGATCCGGAAATGGTCACTGAACTGGCATGGTGGGCGAATAATATTGGTGTGACCGGCGGCGCGTTTGATAGTTATCTGCTGTTGCGCGGCCTGCGTACTCTGTCACCTCGTATGGAGGTGGCGCAACGTAATGCTCAGGCGATTGTGGATTATCTGCAAACTCAGCCGCTGGTGAAAAAATTGTATCACCCGTCATTGCCGGATAATCAGGGCCATGAGATTGCCGCGCGTCAGCAAAAAGGGTTTGGCGCGATGTTGAGTTTTGAGCTGGATGGCGATGAGCAAACGCTGCGTCGCTTCCTCGGCGGGTTGTCATTGTTTACGCTGGCGGAATCGTTAGGGGGCGTTGAAAGTCTGATCTCCCATGCCGCAACCATGACACACGCGGGAATGGCGCCAGAAGCGCGTGCTGCTGCCGGAATTTCGGAAACGCTGTTGCGTATCTCCACCGGTATTGAAGATGGCGAAGATTTAATTGCCGACCTGGAAAATGGCTTCCGGGCTGCAAACAAGGGGTAAACATGAGTGTGATTGCGCAGGCAGGGACGAAGGGTCGTCAACTGCACAAATTTGGTGGTAGTAGTCTGGCTGATGTGAAATGTTATCTGCGTGTCGCAGGCATTATGGCGGAGTACTCGCAGCCTGATGACATGATGGTTGTTTCAGCCGCAGGCAGTACCACTAACCAGTTGATTAGCTGGCTAAAATTAAGCCAGACCGATCGTCTGTCTGCGCATCAGGTTCAACAGGCGTTACGTCGCTATCAGAGTGAGCTTATCAGCGGTTTGTTACCTCCTGAGGTGGCGGATGGGCTGATCGGCGCGTTTATTCACGATCTGGAGCGTCTGGCCGGGTTACTCGACAGCGGCGTGAATGATGCCGTCTATGCTGAAGTCGTCGGGCATGGCGAGGTGTGGTCGGCGCGTTTGATGTCTGCCGTCCTTAACCAACAGGGGCTGGAGTCAGCCTGGCTGGATGCGCGCGATTTTTTACGTGCCGAGCGCGGCGCTCAGCCGCAGGTGGATGAAGGTCTTTCTTACCCATTGCTGCAACAACTGCTGGCGCAGCATCCGGGCAAACGCCTGGTCGTTACCGGTTTCATTAGCCGCAGCAACGCCGGTGAGACGGTACTGCTGGGGCGTAACGGCTCCGACTACTCGGCGACGCAGGTTGGCGCGTTGGCGGGGGTTTCCCGCGTAACCATCTGGAGCGATGTGGCCGGGGTTTACAGCGCGGATCCGCGTAAAGTAAAAGATGCCTGTCTGCTGCCGCTGCTGCGTCTGGATGAAGCCAGCGAGCTGGCGCGTCTGGCGGCTCCGGTTCTTCATGCCCGCACCCTCCAGCCGGTTTCCGGCAGCGATATCGATCTCCAGTTGCGTTGTAGCTATACGCCGGAGCAGGGATCGACGCGTATTGAACGCGTGCTGGCTTCCGGTACCGGGGCACGTATTGTGACCAGCCATGACGACGTTTGCCTGATTGAGTTTCAGGTTCCCACTGGCCAGGACTTTAAACTGGCCTATAAAGAGATTGATCAGATTTTAAAACGCACCCAGGTGCGTCCGCTGGCAGTGGGTGTGCATCCTGACCGCCAGTTGCTGCAATTTTGCTATACCTCCGAAGTCGCTGATGGCGCACTGAAAATTCTGGATGAAGCTGGCCTGCCGGGCGAACTGCGTCTGCGCCAGGGGCTGGCGCTGGTGGCGATGGTTGGGGCGGGCGTCACCCGTAACCCGCTGCACTGCCATCGCTTTTGGCAACAGCTGAAAGGTCAGCCGGTCGAATTCACCTGGCAGTCGGAAGAGGGCATTAGCCTGGTCGCCGTCTTGCGTACCGGGCCAACGGAGAGCCTGATTCAGGGTCTGCACCAGTCAATCTTCCGCGCGGAAAAACGCATTGGTCTGGTGCTGTTCGGCAAAGGCAACATTGGGTCGCGCTGGCTGGAGCTGTTTGCCCGCGAGCAGAGCACGCTCTCGGCGCGTACCGGATTAGAGTTCGTGCTGGCAGGAGTGGTTGATAGTCGCCGTAGTCTGCTGAATTACGAAGGGCTGGATGCCAGCCGCGCGTTGGCCTTCTTCGATGACGAGGCGCTAGAACAGGATGAAGAGTCATTGTTCCTGTGGATGCGCGCCCACCCGTATGATGATTTAGTGGTGCTGGACGTCACTGCCAGCGAGCAGTTGGCGGAGCAGTATCTGGATTTCGCCAGTCATGGCTTCCACGTTATCAGCGCCAACAAGCTGGCGGGGGCGAGCAGCAGTAATAATTACCGCCAGATTCATGACGCCTTTGAAAAAACCGGTCGCCACTGGCTGTATAACGCCACCGTCGGCGCAGGTTTGCCGATCAACCATACCGTGCGCGATCTGATTGATAGCGGAGATACTATTCTGTCGATCAGCGGGATCTTCTCCGGCACGTTGTCGTGGTTGTTCCTGCAATTTGATGGCACGGTCCCGTTCACCGATCTGGTGGATCAGGCGTGGCAGCAGGGTCTGACTGAACCTGATCCGCGCGTGGATCTTTCCGGCAAAGATGTGATGCGCAAGCTGGTGATTCTGGCGCGTGAAGCGGGTTACGACATCGAACCGGACCAGGTGCGCGTAGAGTCGCTGGTGCCTGCGCACTGTGAAGCAGGTTCTATTGACCATTTCTTTGAAAATGGCGATGAGCTGAACGAGCAGATGGTGCAACGCCTGGAAGCGGCACGTGAAATGGGACTGGTGCTACGCTATGTGGCGCGTTTTGACGCTAACGGTAAGGCACGCGTTGGCGTTGAAGCGGTACGCCCTGAGCACCCGCTGGCGGCACTACTGCCGTGCGATAACGTCTTCGCCATTGAAAGCCGTTGGTATCGTGATAACCCGCTGGTCATTCGCGGACCGGGGGCGGGCCGCGATGTGACCGCCGGGGCGATTCAGTCAGACATCAACCGTTTGGCGCAACTGCTGTAGTTTTTGTTGCCGGATAACATGTGTAAACATCGCCCTCAATGAGGGCGTTGTATTTATCTGCCAGCGATCTTATCGCCTGAAACACCGAATGGGCAGAGTAACGGGTACTTTGCTCAAATTCCGTCTGTTGCCGCAACCAGGCGAGAAAACGATGGCTTGCCGCCAGGGTTATTGACGCGCTTTCTTCAACCCGCCCCTGCGTTAACAAACACACCATTTTACGCATATCGCCTCGTTGCCAGATTTGCCACTGATTTCGCCACCATCCCTGATACGTTTTACCCAGCAATTGCCAGGGCAGCGTGCGCTTATCGCTATTCATTTCTTCATCAATAAACCACAGCGAGGCGCGATGATGGCGAAACTGTTCCGCCCATGCGGTTATCGCTGCGCCGCGCAGGAAGCATTCGTGGGCAATAATATGGGTTTTTACCTCTGGCCACAGATGGCTCAGCAGGCGGAAATGCCCATGGGCAGTAATGACCGGGCGTAAAATCGCGCCGCTGGCGTTCCGTTTGAGTATGGCGCTGCCGTACTGGATTTCATCAAACTGGCTGCGGCGTAAAAACTGGGTTTCCCGCTGACTCACTCGCTCAATGATATCGTCGTGAATGACTGTTGGCTCAGCACTGCCACGCCAGCGGTAAAGCAATGATATGCCGGCAGTGTGCGGCGTGAAGTTGCTGGAAATATGCAGAACATTGCCGCGAATAGCGTCAAAAGAGAGTAATACATAGAGTTGCTGGCCTGCACTAACGCCCTGAAAAGGGATGAGCAAGGGAATCGTCGCTATTTGTTCTGGCAAAACGATGCTGGTGGGAGGCGCCTGCTTTGGTGTCCACACTTTTTTGCAGTTTCGGCACTGGACGCGCTGGCTGCCCTGGGGATTATGCCCATAGCGGATGATTTCTCGTTGGTAGCAACATGGGCAAAACTGACCACGATTAGCGGCAAAATCCGCTAAATATGCCGACAACCAGCAACGGAACTGTTCCTCATCAAACAGCGGTGGAAGGCTGCCGCATGCCCGACAATGCAGTGCGGCATAACCCAGCCGATATTCTGGCCAGCTGTAATCAGCTGAACTCGCCAGCCCCAGATTTTTGCAGCCAAAGGATTTGCAGCAATTGATAGTGAACAGTGACGTCATCCTGTTACCAACGATTTTTAATGGTCGTTGATTTTGGCCTGCAACTATCACCGATGGATGTGAGTTTTCTCACATAAAAAAACCTTTCAGAACGTAACGTAGCGAATCTTTATATGACTGAAAGGGATTGGTTATGAAGCTAAAAATGCTTGCTGTCGGTGTTCTGGTATCTTTACCGCTCTGGGCGAGTGCCAAAGATGTCACGATTATTTATACCAACGATCTCCATGCCCATGTCGAACCTTATAAAGTGCCATGGATTGCCAATGGCACACGAGATATTGGCGGTTGGGCCAATATCTCGGCGATGGTGAAGCAGGAGAAAGCGAAAAATAGCGCCACCTGGTTTTTGGATGCTGGCGACTATTTCACCGGGCCATATATCAGCAGCCTGACCAAGGGGAAGGCGATTATCGATATCATGAACACCATGAATTTTGACGCTGTCACCATGGGTAATCATGAATTCGATCACGGTTGGGACAATACGCTGCTGCAGCTGAGCCAGGCAAAGTTTCCGATCGTGCAGGGCAACATCTTTTACCAAAACAGCAGCAAAATGTTCTGGGATAAGCCTTACACCATTATTGAAAAAGATGGCGTAAAGATAGGCGTGATTGGCCTGCACGGCGTGTTTGCTTTTGATGATACGGTTTCCGCTGCGACACGTGTCGGGATCGAGGCGCGGGATGAAGTGAAGTGGTTGCAACGCTATATCGATGAGCTGAAAGGCAAAGTCGATCTCACCGTGGCGCTGATCCATGAAGGCACGCCAGCGCGTCAGTCCAGTCTGGGGGGCACCGATGTACGCCGTGCGCTGGATAAAGACATCCAGACCGCAGGCCAGGTGCAGGGGTTGGACATCCTGATCACCGGTCATGCGCATGTGGGCACGCCGGAGCCGATTAAAGTAGGTAACACCCTGATTCTGTCTACCGACAGCGGCGGCATTGATGTGGGTAAACTGGTGCTGGATTACCAGCAAAAACCGCATCAATTTACCGTGAAGAACTTCGAGCTGAAAACCATTTTTGCTGATGAGTGGCAGCCAGACCCGCAGACGAAACAGGTCATTGATGGCTGGAATAAAAAGCTCGATAAAGTGGTGCAGCAGACGGTTGCCAACGCGCCGGTTGAGCTGACGCGTGCTTACGGTGAATCTTCTTCGCTGGGAAATCTGGCGGCAGATGCGTTGCTGGTTGCGGCGGGTAAAGATACCCAGTTAGCGCTCACTAACTCGGGCGGCATCCGGAATGAAATCCCTGCTGGAGTCATCACCATGGGCGCAGTCATTAGCACCTTCCCGTTCCCGAATGAGCTGGCAACCATGGATCTCACCGGGAAGCAGTTACGTAGCCTGATGGAGCACGGCGCGGGTTTAAGCAACGGTGTATTGCAGGTGTCCAAAGGACTGGAGATGAAGTATGACAGCAGTAAACCGGTTGATCTGCGGGTTAGCGTATTGACGTTAAACGGCAAACCCATTGAGGATGCCACGGTTTATCACATTGCCACCAATAGCTTCCTGGCTGACGGCGGTGATGGTTTCACGACATTTACTGAAGGTAAAGCGCGTAACACATCCGGCGGTTACTATGTCTCTAATGCGGTCGTGGATTATTTCAAAGCGGGAAATACGCTGACGGATGAACAACTCAAAGGCATGCGTGTGGAAGATGTGAAACCGTAGTGAGGTCAGGCCAGCAGATATTCCGCTGGCCTTTGTTTTAACCTCTGTGGGAGGCAAACACCTCTTTTGCAGCGAACAGGCCGTTTAGTGCTGCCGTTAACGTCGCTGAACCACCGACCGCTGTTCTGGTTCAAACGTGAACGTAACCCTGCTTTTTTTGATTACACTCGACACATTTTTCGTCGTGCCGGTTACTCTCCTGCCCTTATTGAGGAGCCGATGGAACATGACGTGTTGCTGGCACGGATCGCGCAGGGTGACGGTCTGAGCCTGGTTCCGGCCTCCTTTTCCGCTATCCAGCGTCAGGGCGTGATCTTCCTTCCGCTTACTGATACAGAATTGCGGCTTAGCATGGGGTTAGCGACGTTGCCTGAGAACGTAACAAAAGTAGAGTGGCTACAGACGGTCGTGACGCAATCCCTCACCATTTCAAGCTGATGTGAATTTTTTTCACGTTGGCTGAGTATTCCTCACCTTTAACGATGATTTTTGTGTTGACGCCAGCATGCTTTTCCGTCATTTTTACATCTAGACGTCTAAACGTATAGCAGTTCACAACACAACATATAACGACAAAAGATTGATGAGGTAAGGTATGAGCTTTTTTCACGCCAACCAGCGGGAAGCCCTGAATCAGAGCCTGGCAGAAGTGCAGGGTCAGATTAACGTTTCGTTTGAGTTTTTCCCGCCGCGCACCAGTGAAATGGAGCAAACCCTGTGGAACTCCATCGATCGCCTGAGCAGCCTGAAGCCGAAGTTTGTTTCAGTTACTTACGGTGCAAACTCTGGTGAGCGCGACCGTACGCACAGCATTATTAAAGGCATTAAGGATCGCACAGGTCTTGAAGCGGTCCCGCACCTGACATGCATTGATGCGACCCGTGATGAGCTGCGTACCATTGCTCAGGACTACTGGCATAACGGTATTCGTCATATTGTTGCCCTGCGCGGTGATCTGCCGCCGGGAAGCGGTAAACCGGATATGTATGCTTCCGACCTGGTGACTCTGCTGAAAGACGTTGCAGACTTCGATATCTCCGTTGCGGCTTACCCGGAAGTGCACCCGGAAGCGAAAAGCGCTCAGGCCGATTTGCTGAACCTGAAGCGTAAGGTTGATGCCGGTGCAAACCGCGCGATCACCCAGTTTTTCTTCGATGTAGAAAGCTATCTGCGCTTTCGCGATCGCTGTGTGTCTGCGGGAATCGATGTGGAAATTATTCCGGGCATCCTGCCGGTATCTAACTTTAAGCAGGCGAAAAAATTTGCTGACATGACCAACGTCCGCATTCCTGCGTGGATGTCGACCATGTTTGATGGTCTTGATGATGACGCGGAAACCCGCAAGCTGGTGGGCGCAAATATCGCCATGGATATGGTGAAAATTCTCAGTCGCGAAGGGGTGAAGGATTTTCACTTCTATACCCTCAACCGTGCCGAGATGAGCTACGCTATTTGTCACACACTGGGTGTAAGACCTAACTAAACAGATGCCCCAGCCCTCTACGGAGGGCTTTTTGTTGATCATTTTGATCTACATCTCTGTAACTTAAAATATAAAAGGAATTAGCTATCGAATCTGTGGGTTATTTCGACTATATCTTATCTCTGGTGGTGTATATCGTAGTCAGAACACTGTAAAGGGAGCATATAGATGAGCATGTCCGACGATAGCCAAAACGCATCAACTGCCGGTAAGTGTCCTTTTCATCAAGGCGGTCACGATCAGAGCGCGGGAGCAGGAACGAATAACCGCGACTGGTGGCCAAATCAACTCCGCGTTGATCTTTTAAACCAACATTCCAACCGTTCGAACCCGCTGGGTGAGGACTTCGACTACCGCAAAGAGTTTAGTAAACTCGACTATTCTGCCCTGAAAGGGGATCTCAGAGCCCTTCTGTCCGAATCTCAACCGTGGTGGCCCGCTGACTGGGGAACCTATGCCGGATTGTTTATCCGCATGGCATGGCACGGCGCGGGAACCTATCGCTCTATCGATGGACGCGGTGGAGCGGGTCGCGGACAGCAGCGTTTTGCACCACTGAACTCCTGGCCGGACAACGTCAGCCTTGATAAAGCACGTCGTCTGCTGTGGCCAATCAAGCAGAAATATGGTCAGAAAATTTCCTGGGCCGACCTGTTTATCCTCGCGGGTAACGTGGCGCTGGAAAACTCAGGTTTCCGTACCTTTGGCTTTGGTGCCGGTCGTGAAGATGTCTGGGAACCGGATCTCGACGTAAACTGGGGTGATGAAAAAGCCTGGCTGACTCACCGTCACCCGGAAGAGCTGGCAAAAGCGCCGCTGGGCGCCACCGAAATGGGCCTTATTTATGTGAACCCGGAAGGGCCGGACCATAGCGGCGAACCGCTTTCTGCGGCAGCGGCTATTCGCGCGACCTTCGGTAACATGGGGATGAACGACGAAGAAACCGTGGCGCTAATTGGCGGCGGTCATACGTTGGGCAAAACCCACGGCGCAGCAGCGGCATCGCACGTTGGCGCCGATCCAGAATCCGCACCGATTGAAGCGCAGGGCCTGGGTTGGGCCAGCAGCTACGGTAGTGGCGCGGGCGCGGATGCAATTACTTCTGGTCTGGAAGTGGTGTGGACGCAGACGCCTACTCAATGGAGCAACTATTTCTTCGAGAACCTGTTCAAATATGAGTGGGTGCAGACTCGCAGTCCGGCAGGCGCGATTCAGTTTGAAGCGGTTGACGCGCCAGAAATTATTCCCGATCCGTTTGATCCGTCGAAAAAACGCAAGCCGACGATGCTGGTTACCGACCTGACGCTGCGTTTCGATCCTGAGTTCGAAAAGATCTCTCGCCGTTTCCTGAACGATCCGCAAGCGTTCAACGAAGCGTTTGCCCGTGCGTGGTTTAAACTGACGCACCGCGATATGGGGCCAAAATCGCGTTACATTGGCCCGGAAGTGCCAAAAGAAGATCTGATCTGGCAAGACCCGCTGCCGCATGCGTTCTTCAACCCAAGCGAAGAAGATATCCTGAAGCTGAAGGCGACCATCGCTGCTTCCGGACTGTCCGTGGGCGAACTGGTATCGGTAGCGTGGGCTTCGGCATCGACTTTCCGTGGCGGGGATAAACGTGGCGGCGCTAACGGTGCGCGTCTGGCGCTGGACCCACAACGCGGCTGGGATGTGAATGCCACTGCGGCACGCGTTCTGCCTGTGCTGGAAGGTATTTATAAGTCTGCCCATACTGCCTCGTTGGCCGATATTATCGTGCTGGCCGGTGTTGTCGGTATCGAGCAGGCGGCTAGCGCTGCGGGTGTCAGCATCAAGGTACCTTTTGCGCCGGGTCGTGTGGATGCGCGTCAGGATCAAACGGATATTGAGATGTTTGAACTGCTTGAGCCGATTGCCGATGGTTTCCGTAACTACCGCGCTCGTCCTGACGTGTCGACCACCGAGTCGCTGCTGATCGACAAAGCGCAGCAGTTGACGCTAACCGCACCGGAAATGACCGTGCTGGTGGGCGGTATGCGCGTACTGGGCACCAACTTTGATGGTAGCCAGCACGGCGTCTTTACCGATCGCCCTGGCGTACTCAGCACTGACTTCTTCGTCAATCTGCTGGATATGCGTCATGAGTGGAAGGCGGTTGATGAGTCACAAGAGCTGTTTGAAGGTCGTGACCGTTCGAGCGGCGAAGTAAAATACACCGCAACTCGCGCCGATCTGGTGTTTGGTTCTAACTCTGTACTACGCGCAGTGGCTGAAGTTTATGCCTGCAGCGATGCTCACGAGAAGTTCGTGAGAGATTTCGTTGCCGCATGGGTGAAAGTGATGAACCTGGATCGTTTCGATCTGCTGTAACAGACCATGCCGGATGTCGCTTGCGCGGGTCCGGCATAGTATGAACAAAAAAATCCCCGCAATTGCGGGGATTTTTATTGGTCGGTTATTCCCACTCTTGCAGGTAACGTTGACCGTACTGGTCAGCCACCAGCAGGGCGGCATACACCTGGTCCGGCGTTGCGCCGCCAGGCATGTTGTGGATGGTTTCGCCTTCGGCACAGGCAGCTTCAGCCACAATGCGCATTTTCGCCGGAATATCCTGTTTGATGTCCAGTTGCGCCAGGGTAATCGGCAGGCCAACGGAATGACACAGCGCGGCAACAGTTTCAATTTCATCGATCGGCGCGTTTTCCAGTACCAGTTGCGTCAGCGTGCCGAAAGCCACTTTCTCGCCGTGGTAATAGTGATGCGCATCCGGGATTGCCGTCAGGCCGTTATGGATGGCGTGCGCCGCTGCCAGACCGCCGCTTTCAAAACCGACGCCGCTCAGATAGGTGTTGGCTTCAATAACGCGCTCCAGCGCAGGCGTTACCACGTGCTGCTCGGCAGCCAGCATAGCTTTTTCACCTTCTTCTATCAGCGTATTAAAGCACAGCTCAGCCAGCGCCAGCGCCGCCTGAGTGCACTGACCGCCCGCCATGGTGGTTGCGCCGCTGCGTGAACAGGCGCGCGCTTCGAACCAGGTCGCCAACGCATCGCCGATGCCCGCGGCTAACAGACGCGCCGGTGCGCCCGCGACAATTTTGGTATCAACAATGACCCTGTCCGGGTTATTGGGCAGCAGCAAATAGCGATCGAATTCACCGGCATCGGTGTAAATAACGGACAGCGCGCTGCACGGTGCATCGGTAGAGGCGATGGTTGGCGCAATGGCGACAGGCACGCCCATAAAGTGCGCCAGCGCTTTGGCGGTATCCAGCGTTTTACCGCCGCCAATACCAAGTACTGCGCCACATTGCGCTTTTTCTGCCACGCCGCGCAGACGGTCGATTTCGTTTTGTGAACACTCGCCGCCAAACGGTGCAATCTCCAGCGGCAGTCCGGCATCCTGGAAGCTTTTTTCCAGTGCGCCCTGGGCAAAGCCTAAGACAAACTTGTCCCCAACGACCAGCCAGCGCTCTGCCAGTGGTTTGAGGTAGTTGCCAAGACGGGTAATAACATCGGCACCCTGGATGTACTTACCAGGTGATTGAATAATGCGATCCATACTTTATTTCCCTCACAGGTTGATGTGACCAAATGTATTGTTCCAGTCATGTTCAAACTTCTCTATTGCTGACTCTACCGCAGGGGTATTGAGCATTTGTTGCGCTACGTCTAATGGCAGGGTGATTGCTTCGCATCCTGCCAGTAAGCAATCCAGCGCCTGACGAGGGGTTTTAAAGCTGGCTGCCAGTACCATGCTGTTTGGCGCATGCAGTTCCAGTAACGTTTGCAGTTCTTGTACCGTGCGAATTCCGTCGCCGCCCTGCGCGTCAATACGGTTAACGTAAGGCGCGATATATTTCGCTCCCGCCAGCGCTGCCAGTAATCCCTGAGAGGCACTGTACACGGCGGTTCCCAGCGTGGTGATGCCCTCTTTTTTCAGCATCTTGATCGCGGCCAGACCTTCGGATGTCACCGGGATTTTTACCACCAGACCGGGGACCGCGTTGTTCAGGCGTTTGGCTTCCTCCACCATGCCTTGTGCGTCGCGGCTCATGGTTTGGGCAAACAGAATGCCTTCTTCGCCAATGGCGTTTTGCAGGCGCGGCAGCACATCCCAGATGGATTCTTTGTTTGCTGCCACAATGCTTGGGTTGGTGGTGACACCCGCGATAGGGAAGATGCGTGCCAGACGTTCGACTTCCGCGACGTTGGCGGTATCAAGGTAAAGTTCCATACAAAAACACCCTCTTTAAAGTTCAAGTTCATGTTGCAGCAGGCTGGCGATAGCGTCGGCAGAGGCGGCGTTAACCAGCGCGTTACGGAATTCTTCATGCATAATGCGTCGTGCCAGACGCGAGAAAATACGCATATGCTGGTCGCCAGCGGCGTGTTTGTTGAGCGTCAGCATAATAATGAATTGCGCATCATCATCACCCCAACGTACCGGCGCTTGCAGGCGCGCTACGCTGATAGTGGACTGCTCAATATGTTCTGATTTGCTGTGCGGAATGGCGAAGCTAAAACCTAATCCGGTAGAGAAGACCGCTTCGCGCGCCCACAGATCGGCTTCCAGTTTACGCGGATAGCGGCAACGACCTGCCAGCAGGAGGTTGTCGGTCATCCCTTTGATGACCTCCTCTTTACTACGCCAGTCGCTATCCAGCGTGATGCACTCGGCGGTAACCAGAGGGGTATCCTGTTGGGTCATGCGGAACTGGGCCAGCAGATGTTCGACCTCCAGCGACGTTCGACACGCCATTGCTTGATTCAGCAACTGACGGCAGGCGCGGCTGTCAAGTTGCGCCATCCGCGCTTTGGCGGCGGGAATGGAGGGAGCGCTCATGCTGATCTCGTCCAGACCCAGTCCCACAAGCAGCGGTAGTACTGAACCTTTAGCGCCAAGTTCGCCGCACAGGCCAATCCATTTCCCCTGACGATGTACCGCCTGTACGGCGTAATCCAGTGCGCGCAAGAAGGCTGGATTCAGGCTGTTGTAATGGCGGGTAACTTTGGCGTTGTCGCGGTCGACCGCCAGCAGGTATTGCGTCAGGTCATTACTGCCAATACTAAAGAAATCAATTTCTTCGCAGCATTGATCGATGATGAACATCACCGACGGAACCTCCAGCATGATACCGAGCGGGATCTTCTCATCAAACGGGATGTGTTCAGTACGCAGTTGCTGTTTAGCTTCGGCCAGCTTCTCTTTGACCCACAGGATCTCTTCCATAGAGGAGATCATTGGGATCATGATTTTCAGGCTACCGTGCGCTGATGCGCGCAGGATCGATCGCAGTTGTGTGGTAAACAAAGCGGCGTATTCTTCATAGATACGCACCGCGCGATAACCGAGGAACGGGTTGGCTTCGGCAGGAATATTCAGGTAATCAACGGGTTTATCACCGCCGATATCCATGGTGCGCACAATGATGCTGCGTCCCTGTGCGGGCTCCAGCGCCTGGCAGAAAATGTTGTATAGCTCGTTCTCATCCGGGGCGCAGGTACGGTCCATATACAGCATTTCCGTGCGGAACAGGCCAACCGCTTCCGCACCGTTGCCAAAGGCTGCTTGCGCTTCCACGGAATGGGCGATGTTGGCGGCGACTTCCATGCGGATGCCATCACCCGTGCGCGCCTCCTGGGTCAGCCAGATACGTTGTTGTTCTCGAATGGCATCCTGGATACGGGCTTCCTGCTGGTAGTAACGTACGACGGATTCATCAGGGGCAACAATGACCGCTCCTGCGTTACCATCGATATAAACCGTTTGCTGCAGCCATGGCATCAAGGATTCAATATCCACGCCAACCAGCGTAGGAATGTTGAATGACCGGGCGAGAATCACCGTGTGTGAAGTGGTACCGCCGCTTTTTAACAGCAAGCCTTTCAGCAATGTTTTGTCCAGTTCGAGGAACTGGCTCGGTGTGAGCTCGTCCGCCATACAGACCGTAGGCTGGGTTAGTTTTCCCGGCGCAGGGAAACGCTGCTCTCCATAAATTTGCTGCAGAAGCTGGAAGCAGACATCGCGCACATCCAGCGCACGTTCCTGTAAATAACTGCTGCTGGAGCGGGCGAATTCATCACAAAAATGTCCGGCACTTTCGACAATCGCCTGGGCGCAGCTTAACCCGCGAGATACTCCAGCGAGCAGGTGCTGACGCAGTGAGAGGTCGCTTGCCAGCGAGCGGTGTGCTTCCAGAATCGCACTGGTTGCGCCGTCGCTGTCGAGTAACCGAAACGCAATATTCTTCATCAGCAGCGTTAAGCCGTTATCCAGTGCCGCCTGCTCGGTTTCAATATCTTTAGCGGATGGAAGATTGTTAAGGGCGTTGAGATCCAGCGAAGAGAGCAGACTCAGAACGCCTCCCGCACTGCCGCTGCAGACGGTGCGAGCGCGAAAAAACTGTGGGTTTAGATTGGTGAGGGATGCAGGAAGTGGCTCCAGCTCGTTGCTTTTGGCTTCCGCTAGCGGTGCATCGCAGTGTGGAAATTCATTACGTAACCATTGGGTTAAATGCTGGTGGGCTGCCTGTTCATCAGCACCGGAAATCAGCAACTGGCAGCTATCACCTGCCAGAGTATCGGTGCCAATCAGCGCCAATGCGCTCTTGGCGTTACCCCTACGTTCGGTACGCAGGTTGTGCCACTCAATGTGCGAAGTAAAGGTGTTGCACTGCGTTTCTATGTGACTTGCCGGGCGCGCATGTACGCCATTGGGCAGCTCACAGGTAAATTCCACAATCAGGGCCATAGCCTCATCTCCCATAACGATTTCTCGCTACAGGATAAAAGGGCAACGCCTGAGCCTGCCATCTGACAAATCTGCCAAAAACTGGATAAATGTAATGTAACCATCAAAGTGAGATATCCCTCACAAGTCAGCATGTCCTCTATAAATTCCGAGAAACTACAAGTTATGAGGCGGATCGCATTTTTGCGCTGACATTACAAAAGTCCAGCAAATGGCCTTTTTATCCACTGTTTGCGCCGCATCGGATTGCCTATTGTTTTCCGCAACAAGTTTATGGATATGGGCTTTAGCAGCCTGGGAGCGACTTATGAAAGAGTTGGTACAAATCCTGAAAAATACCCGTCAGCATCTGATGACGGGTGTTTCGCATATGATCCCCTTCGTAGTCGCGGGTGGAATTTTGCTGGCGGTCTCCGTCATGTTGTATGGCAAGGGCGCGGTACCGGATGCGGCGACCGATCCTAATCTCAAGAAACTGTTTGATATTGGCGTCGCAGGGCTGACGTTGATGGTGCCATTCCTTGCCGCTTACATTGGTTATTCCATTGCTGAACGTTCTGCTCTCGCCCCTTGTGCGATTGGCGCATGGGTGGGAAACAGCTTCGGCGCAGGTTTTTTCGGCGCGCTAATTGCCGGGATTATTGGCGGTATCGTCGTCCATTATCTGAAGAAGATCCCCGTACATAAGGTGTTGCGATCGGTAATGCCTATCTTCGTTATTCCTATTGTCGGCACCTTTATCACCGCAGGCATCATGATGTGGGGCTTGGGAGAACCCGTTGGCGCGTTAACCACTAGCCTGACCGAGTGGCTGCAGGGTATGCAGCAGGGCAGCATCGTGCTGCTGGCGGTAATTATGGGACTGATGTTGGCCTTCGATATGGGTGGGCCGATTAACAAAGTTGCCTACGCCTTCATGCTGATTTGCGTGGCGCAGGGTGTTTATACCGTGGTGGCAATCGCCGCGGTAGGGATCTGCGTGCCGCCGCTGGGCTTAGGTTTGGCGACGCTGATTGGTCGTAAGAATTTCTCTTCTGAAGAACGTGAAGCCGGTAAAGCCGCGCTGGTGATGGGCTGCGTTGGCGTAACGGAAGGCGCAATTCCTTTTGCTGCCGCCGATCCGCTGCGCGTTATCCCATCCATTATGGTGGGTTCCGCCTGCGGCACGGTAACCGCCGCGCTGTTTGGTGCGCAGTGTTATGCCGGCTGGGGCGGGCTGATTGTTCTGCCGGTCGTGGAAGGAAAATTGGGTTATATCGCGGCGGTTGCTGTGGGGGCTGTAGTGACCGCAGTGTGCGTTAACGTACTGAAAAGTCTGGCGCGGAAAAAAGTGTCTCAGGTCGACCAGAAAGAAGACGACCTGGATTTAGATTTTGAAATGAATTAAGTGAGGAATGAGTCATGACCAAGATTATCGCAGTAACTGCATGTCCTTCTGGCGTTGCCCACACCTATATGGCCGCCGAAGCGCTGGAAAGCGCCGCTAAAGCCAAGGGGTGGGAAGTAAAGGTTGAGACTCAGGGGTCGATCGGTCTGGAAAACGAACTGACCGCGGCGGATGTGGCAGAAGCCGACATGGTGATTCTGACCAAAGACATTGGTATTAAGTTTGAAGAGCGTTTTGCGGGCAAAACTATCGTTCGTGTCAACATCAGCGATGCAGTGAAACGTGCCGACGCCATCATGAACAAGATTGGCGCACACCTTGCGCAAACCGCATAACGGTTTGTTTGCCGGAGGGGGGGCGACTTATCCGGCCTACTGATACGTAGGCCAGATAAGCACAGCGCCATCTGGCATCAGTTTTTCTACAGGAGTTCCTCATGACTAACCGTATCCAACGTTTAAAAAACGCTCTGTTTCAGAATAACCGCGAAATTTCGCTTGAGCGTGCGCTGCTATATACCGCCAGCCACCAGCAGACGGAGGGAGAGCCGGTTATTCTGCGGCGGGCGAAAGCCACCGCATATATTCTTGAGCACGTTGAAATATCGATTCGTGATGAGGAACTGATAGCCGGGAACCGCACCGTTAAACCGCGGGCGGGCATAATGTCACCGGAAATGGATCCTTACTGGCTGCTCAACGAGCTGGAGCAGTTTCCAACCCGTCCGCAGGACCGTTTTGACATCAGCGAAGAGGATAAACATCTCTATCGCGATGTGCTGTATCCGTACTGGGAAAAGCGGTCGATGAAAGATTTCATCAACGGTCAGATGACCGATGAGGTAAAAGCCGCTGTCCGTACGCAGATTTTTAGCGTTAACCAGACGGATAAAGGTCAGGGGCATATCATTATTGATTATCCACGCCTGTTGAATCTCGGGCTTGGCGAACTGGTAGCGCAGATGCGGGCGCATTGTCTGCAGCAGCCGGATAACCACTTTTATCAGGCTGCGCTGCTGCTGCTTGAGGCTTCGCAAAGCCACATTCTGCGTTACGCCCTGCTGGCGGAACAAATGGCGGAAAACTGCCCGGATGCTCAGCGACGTCAGGAATTGCTGACGATTGCGGAAAACTCCCGCCATAACGCCCAGCATAAGCCGCAAACCTTCTGGCAAGCATGTCAGCTATTCTGGTACATGAACATTATTTTGCAATATGAGTCCAACGCCAGTTCGCTCTCACTCGGACGCTTCGACCAGTATATGCTGCCGTTTTATCAAACCTCGCTGACGCAGGGGGAAGATCCTGCATTCTTAAAAGAAATCCTCGAATCGCTATGGGTGAAATGCAATGACATTGTACTGCTGCGATCCACCAGCAGCGCGCGCTATTTCGCTGGCTTCCCAACGGGTTACACCGCACTGCTTGGGGGATTAACGGAGAATGGTCGTAGTGCGGTAAACGTACTGTCGTTTCTCTGCCTTGATGCTTATCAGAGCGTACAACTGCCGCAACCAAATCTCGGTGTGCGCACGAACGCGTTGATCGATACGCCGTTCCTGATGAAAACGGCACAGACCATTCGCCTCGGGACCGGCATCCCGCAAATCTTTAATGATGAAGTGGTGGTGCCCGCATTTCTTAACCGTGGCGTCTCGCTGGAAGATGCGCGAGATTACGCGGTAGTCGGCTGTGTCGAGCTGTCTATTCCTGGCAGAACATACGGTTTGCACGACATCGCCATGTTTAATCTGCTGAAAGTAATGGAAATCTGCCTGCATGAGAACGAAGGCAATCGCGCGCTGACGTACGAAGACCTGTTGAAGCATATTCGCGCCAAAATCAGCCACTACATTACGTTGATGGTCGAAGGCAGTAATATCTGCGATATCGGTCATCGCGACTGGGCGCCGGTGCCGCTGCTCTCCTCGTTTATTAGCGATTGTCTGGATAAAGGGTGTGATATTACCGACGGCGGCGCGCGTTATAACTTCTCCGGCGTACAGGGAATCGGCATTGCGAACCTGAGCGATTCGCTGCATGCGCTCAATGGACTGGTATTTGAACAACAGCGCTTAACTTTTGACGAACTTTTGTCGGTGCTAAAAGACAACTTTGCTACCCCGGAAGGCGAGAAAATTCGCGCCAGGCTGATTAACCGCTTCGAAAAATACGGCAACGATATTGATGATGTAGATAACATCAGCGCCGAACTGCTGCGTCATTACTGCAAAGATGTAGAGAAATACCAGAATCCACGCGGCGGGCAATTTACACCGGGTTCATATACTGTCTCTGCGCACGTGCCGCTGGGTTCGGTCGTCGGAGCGACACCAGATGGTCGCTTCGCCGGGGAACAGTTGGCGGACGGAGGGCTGTCGCCGATGCTGGGGCAGGATATGCAAGGGCCGACGGCGGTATTGAAATCGGTCAGCAAGCTGGATAACACATTGCTTTCCAATGGGACTTTGCTGAACGTGAAGTTTACGCCAGCCACACTGGAAGGTGAGGCTGGTTTACGCAAGCTGGCGGATTTTCTGCGGGCATTTACCCAGCTCAAGCTCCAGCACATCCAGTTTAATGTGGTGAATGCCGACACATTGCGAGAAGCGCAGCTGCGCCCACAAGATTTCGCCGGGCTGGTGGTGCGCGTGGCGGGTTACAGCGCCTTCTTTGTCGAGCTGTCGAAGGAGATCCAGGATGACATCATTCGCCGCACCGCGCATCAGCTGTGAGGTTATTGACCCACGTGGCGAGGACGTCGCGCGTATATTCAATATTCAGCGTTACTCACTGAATGATGGACAGGGTATTCGTACGGTAGTCTTTTTTAAAGGTTGTCCGCATACCTGCCCGTGGTGCGCCAACCCTGAATCTCTCTCCCCACGTATTGAAACAGTACGGCGGGAGAGTAAATGCCTGCACTGTACACCCTGTCTACGTGATGCTGATGAGTGTCCCTCCGGTGCGTTTGAACGTATAGGTCGTGATATCTCGCTGGACGAGCTGGAACGTGAAGTGATGAAAGATGATATTTTCTTTCGCACCTCTGGCGGGGGGGTGACGCTTTCCGGTGGTGAAGTGCTGATGCAAGCGCCCTTTGCCGTACGATTCCTGCAACGTCTCCGGCGCTGGGATGTTCGCTGTGCGATTGAAACGGCTGGCGATGCGCCAGCCAGTCGTTTGTTATCGCTGGCAAGAGAGTGCGATGAGGTGCTGTTTGACCTCAAAATTATGGATGTCCATTTGGCGCGTGAGACCATTAATATGAACCTGCCGCGCGTGCTGGCGAATTTACGACTAATGGTCGCTGAAGGGGTCAATGTCATTCCTCGCCTGCCGCTGATTCCGGGCTTTACGATGAATGTAGAGAACACGCAGCAGGCGTTGACGCTGTTGTCATCATTGGGCATAAAGCAGGTACACCTGCTACCGTTTCATCAATATGGCGAACCGAAATACAACCTGCTCGGATTACCCTGGTCGATGAAAGAAGTGCCCGTCCCGTCGGCGCAAGAGATAGGTTTTATACGTAAGATGGCAGAATGCGCCGGATTTCAGGTAACAGTAGGAGGATAGTATGGCCATCGCACCTGTACGATATCTGGTTGCTGTCACCGCGTGCGTAAGCGGCGTTGCCCATACTTATATGGCTGCTGAACGGCTGGAGAAACTCTGCCAGCAGGAGAAATGGAGCATCAAGATTGAAACTCAGGGCGCGTTGGGTACCGAAAATCGCCTGACGGAAGAAGATATTAACCGCGCTGATGCGGTGTTGCTCATTACCGATATTGAACTGGCAGGAGCAGAGCGATTTACGCAGAGCCGATACGTCCAGTCGGGCATTAGCGCATTTCTGCGTGAGCCGCAGCGGGTGATGAGCGCTGTGCGAAAGCTGCTTTCTGCACCACAGCACACACATCTTACTTTGGATTAGCTTTTATCTCCGTCAGCTGGCTGTGGTATTGCCGACGATATTCTGACGGCGAACGTTCGGTATTTTTGCGAAACAGGCGGCAGAAATAGTTGCTGTCAACAAACCCACAGGTGTGCGCCACTTCTTTGATCTTCAGCTCATAACCCTTCAGCAGCGTTTTCGCGTGTTCCAGTCGCGTGTGATTCAGGTATTCGTTAAACCCGATAGCGCCCGTTTTTTGAAACAGGTGGGAGAGGTAATTGGGTGAGATGTAAAACGCCTGCGCGACGGATTCCCGGGTGAGCGGCGAAGCGTAGCGTTCATCAATATAGTCGCGAATGGCTTCGAAAAGCGCCTGACTGCGTGATGCGGTCTGGATCTGGCTGCCCAGCAGATCGCGGCAGTGGCTCAGTAAGCTCGCAACGATTAGCCTGGCGGTTTGTTGCTCCTGCGGTTGCATCTGCATTTCATTGAGCGTTTGCAGCAGGAAAGAGCCAATTCGTGGCCCACGCCGCGCGACGTGCTGGCGGGTAAGATTTTGATATTGCTTGCCGTCCCACTGGACGATGCTGAAACCAAGTTGCTGTTTGCCGAACAGAATGCTGAGCGTGGTGACCGGTGTGAGCCACTGCGGAAAGTTCCAGCCGCCAGCCGGAACGAATAGCACATCGCAAGGCAGTAACGTCGCGGATGCGCCAGCAACTCCGTTATCGGTGAACTCACCTTCCAGCACAATTTCCAGCCGGGGAAAATCGACCTGATACGCCAGCTCCGGCGTTGAACTACTGCTGCTGGCAAAATAAACCTGTCGCAGCGGCGTGGGGCCGTTAATCAGGCGGGAGAGAAGATGGCTGACGTCGTGATACATGTTAATCCCTTGCAGGCAGCAGACAGGGGAAACAGTAACCGCCATCATAAAAAAAGGCCACTCTTTAAGAGTGGCCGATACGAGTATTACTGATTACCGATTTGATCGCCGTACGGCAGGCTATCGTAATCAATCAGGGCATTCTTTTTGTACGGATTGCCAATCCAGCGGGTCGTCTCTTTGAACTGCGGGCTGGTAATGGATCGGGTCGGATCGAAACCGTCGTAGGTGAATCCCGCTAAATCAGACCAGGTGTGGATAAGCTCTGAGCTGCTGTATTTACGATTCACATCCTGTGAGAAGTCACGCGGGTGTGCAGCCTGCCATTTTTCAGAGGTCCACAGCAGGAACGGTACCGTATACATATGGCGCGTCGGGTTGTCTTCATTACGACCCTGCGTTTTATGCGGTGGCGTATCGTATACCTCCTCCCCGTGATCGGAGAAGTAGAGCAGGAAGCCGTTCGGATCGGTCGCTTTATAGTCTTTGATCAGACTGGCAATGATATGGTCATTGTAGACATTCGCGCTGTCGTAATCGTTGTATGCTTCCAGCTCATCATCATCCAGGCCGGGGGGAACATGGTCGACATTGTTATCGAATTTACCCTGACCATCCGGATAGCGGAATTTGTACTTAATATGCGTACCCAGCAGGTGCACGATGATGAACTTTTTCGGTGCCGGGTCGGCCAGTACTTCTTTAAATGGCGCCAGCACATTGCTGTCATATTCGCGCGCACTTTGCGTACGCTGCTGATTCATATAGAACTGCTTATCCGTCTGCTTAGAGAACACGGTCAGCATGGTGTTGCGAGCCGTCATCGTCTGCTGATTGGTGATCCAGAAGGTTTTATAACCTGCCTGTTTCATCATATTCATCAGAGACGGTTGAGTCAGGTACAGGTCCGGATTCTTCTCATTGGCGAAGGTCAGCGCCTGTTGCAGGATTTCAATGGTGTACGGACGTGAGGTCACGACATTATTGAATACGGTGAAGTTAGGATCGGATTTATGCAATGCATCCAGTTCTGGCGTCGTTTCGCGCGGGTAACCATACAGGCTCATGCGACCACGCTGCGTTGACTCGCCAATGACCAGCACCAGCGTACGTGGGGCATCGCCGGAGTTATCTTTGAAGTTAGCCAGCGGCGGCAGGGCATTGTTCTCATTCAGCAGGCTATTGAGTGAGGTCAACTGCTGACGGTACTGATAATACCCGGAGATGAATTGCCACGGTGCGGCGGGCTCCATACGTGAGGCGAGACCATTTACCGTTTTTTCAAACGGCTTGTGTTTGATGAAAGTGTTAACGGCTATCGGATGCAGAATCAAACCGTATAACAACGCAAACGACACCAGATAGCGCCAGGGCGATGGAATATGAACAGGGCGCAGACGCGTCCACAGCAGAATAGCGATAGCCGTATAGGCCAGGGCGATAAGAACAATTTTTAGGCTGAAATACTGGCTGAGATATTCGCTGGCTTCGTTCGCATTGGTTTCAAACATCACATACAGAACGCTTTGCGAGAACTCTTGTCCGTAGATGACGTAATAGCTCAGAGCAGCCAGCGAGGCCGCCCATAGCACCATGCCAATGACGGCAGCAATAATACGGATACGGTTTGGAAATAAAAATACCGGGATCAACCACAGCGAACTGAATAGCAAGGAGTCGCGTAATCCATTAGTTCCGCTATATCCGGTTAAACAAATAACGACCTGGAGTAAAGTGGAAAAAAACCAAAAATAGAGGAGCGCCCAACCCAGGGCTTTCCAGCTAAATTTAGGTTTAGACTGGAGTTGTAAGGATTGCATAATGTGAGCCTGTCTTTAATCGTAGCGCCAAGAGTAGCGACTTAATATTAAGAGGAACTTAAGCATCACGATCTTAGGATCGTGTTTTGCTGTTGATATATTCACAATGTGAATATATTCAGGCGGGAATATATTGAAAAAGAAGCGGTTATGACAGCAGTTTTTGTTGTCGCCTTCGTACAATAGCACGAAGGCGACGAGGGGGGACGTTAGCCTGTATTACGCATGCCGGCTGCGACACCAGCGATTGTCACCATCAGCGCTTGTTCAACGCGCGGATCCGGTGCATTGCCTTGCTCTTCCGCCAGGCGTGAGCGGTGTAACAGCTCAGCCTGTAAGACATTCAGCGGGTCAGTATAAATATTTCTTAACTGAATGGACTCGGCAATCCACGGCAGGTCGGCCATCAAATGTGAGTCGTTGGCAATCGCCAGCACGACATCGATATCGGCTTCCAGGCGCTGACGCAGCTCTTCACCCAGCGGCCACAGTTCTTTTTTGACCAGGCGCTGATCGTAGTATTCTGCCAGCCACAGGTCTGCTTTGGCGAAAACCATTTCCAGCATGCCAAGACGTGTGGAGAAGAATGGCCAGTCGCGGCACATTGCTTCGAGTTCGCTTTGCTTACCGTCTTCAACCACTTTTTGCAGTGCGGTGCCTGCACCCAGCCACGCCGGGAGCATCAGGCGGTTCTGCGTCCAGGCAAAGATCCACGGAATGGCGCGCAGAGACTCTACCCCGCCGGTTGGGCGACGTTTTGCCGGACGTGAACCGAGCGGTAATTTACCCAGTTCCTGCTCTGGCGTTGCGGAGCGGAAGTAGGGGACGAAGTCTTTGTTTTCACGCACATATCCACGATAGAGCTCACAGGAAATATCGGAAAGCTCATCCATGATATGACGCCAGTTATCTTTCGGCTCTGGCGGCGGTAACAGGTTGGCTTCCAGAATTGCTGCGGTATACAGCGACAGGCTGCTGATGGTCACTTCCGGCAGGCCGTACTTAAAGCGGATCATCTCCCCTTGTTCTGTCACGCGCAGACCGCCTTTCAGGCTGCCGGGTGGTTGAGAGAGCAGCGCCGCATGAGCAGGCGCGCCACCGCGACCAATGGAGCCACCGCGACCATGGAACAGCGTCAGTTCGATACCGGCTTTTTCGCAGGTTTTGATCAACGCGTCCTGCGCCTGATATTGCGCCCAGGAGGCCGCCATCACGCCTGCATCTTTTGCGGAGTCAGAGTAGCCAATCATGACCATCTGTTTGCCCTGAATAAAGCCACGGTACCAGTCAATGTTCAGGAGCTGGGACATGACGTCATCGGCGTTGTTGAGGTCGTCCAGCGTTTCAAACAGCGGGGCAACCGGCATAGCAAAACCGATACCGGCTTCTTTCAGTAGCAGATGTACGGCCAGTACATCCGATGGCGTTTTCGCCATTGAGATAACATAGGCGGCAATGGAGCCATATGGGGCTTCGGCAATGACCCGGCAGGTGTCGAGCACTTCGCGGGTGTCGTTGCTCGGCTCCCAGTTACGTGGGAGCAGCGGACGCTTGGAGTTCAGCTCGCGGATCAGGAAAGCCTGTTTATCCGCTTCCGACCAGTTTTCGTAGTCGCCAATGCCCAGATAACGGGTCAGTTCGCCAAGGGCTTCAGTGTGACGGGTGCTTTCCTGACGAATATCAATACGTACCAGCGGTACGCCGAAACATTTCACGCGGCGTAGGGTATCGAGCAATTCGCCATTGGCGATAATGCCCATGCCACAGGCCTGCAGAGACTGATAGCACGCATATAGCGGGTCCCAGAGCTGTTCGTTTTGGGTGAGAAGTCCCGCAGGTTTCGGTAATTTCTCGCCTTTCAGACGGGCTTCCAGCCAGGCCTGGGTTGCCATCAGACGTGAACGCAGGGTTTTCATCAGATAACGGTAAGGTTCTGCTGCGCCTTCTTCGCCCACCAGCGCCAACAGTTCCGGTGTAGCATCCACCATCGACAGCTCAGAAATCAGAAACTGAATGTCTTTCAGGAACAGATCGGTCGCTTTCCAGCGGCTGAGTAGCAGCACGTGACGGGTGATATCCGCCGTTACGTTCGGGTTGCCATCGCGGTCGCCGCCCATCCAGGAGGTAAAGCGAACCGGGACAAAATCAACGGGCAGCTTATAGCCCAGATGCTCTTCCAGTTGTTCGTTCAGCTCGCGCAGATAATTTGGTACGCCTTCCCACAGGCTATTTTCAACCACCGCGAAGCCCCATTTGGCTTCATCAACCGGGCTTGGGCGCAGCTTGCGGATTTCATCCGTATGCCAGGACTGGGCAATCAACTGGCGCAGACGGCGCATCAGCTGATGGCGCTCGTAATCGACGAGGTCTTTGTTATCAAGTTGCTTGAGACAGGCGTTCACTTCACCCATTTTATGGATCAGCGTACGGCGGGTGATCTCGGTTGGGTGGGCGGTGAGAACCAGCTCCAGGGAGAGAGATTCGACGGCTTTTTTGATGGTGGCTTCATCGAGGTTGGGCTGCTCTTTCAGTTTACGCAGAGTGCGAGCAATCACTTCCGGGTTGCTGGCTGCTTCGCCTTTTGGCGAAATGCTGTGGTACTGCTCGGCGGTGTTGGCCAGGTTCAGAAACTGGCTAAACGCGCGGGCAACCGGCAGCAGCTCGTCGTTAGACAGGTTTTGCAGCGTAGTGAGCAGCTCCTGGCGATTGACTTCATTGCCGGCGCGGGATGATTTGGACAACTTACGGATTGTTTCTACGCGGTCAAGAATGTTCTCTCCCAGCGCATCCTTGATGGTCTCCCCCAGCACTTTGCCGAGCATACTGACATTACTACGCAACGCGGAATATTGTTCGTTCATATTAACCCAGACACCCCATCTTTAATTTATGCGTCCTGTATCTTTCGCGTGACATCGGCGTTGGCTGCGCTTGCCCATCTGGTCACTTACTTATGTAAGCTCCTTGTATGAGCTCGCTTGCCGCCTTGCTGTGACACGAAATCTCTCGGACTTTGTATGTTAGCCGTCTTTTATAAAGCCACGTAAAAGTCGTGACGTCAATTGCTGCGAAATCGGTTCAGCAAACGAAAAAATGGCGGGAATTTACGTTATTTAATTCACATCGAATCAAATAAGCTTTGCTTATGGAAATGTTAATAAATCGCCTCGCTTACCACTAAAGGGTTGGCGAGGCGATAAGCGGTTAATGCCAGCAGAAATGATGCACAACCTGGGTGATCAATTCGCGGGTTGGCTTAATAAAACGAGTTTCCAGATACTCATCCGGCTGATGCGCCTGATTAATGGAGCCAGGCCCTAACACCAGCGTCGGGCAAAGCGTCTGGATAAACGGCGCTTCGGTGCAGTAGTTCACCACTTCAGTCTGTGCGCCCAGCAGTTTCTCAACCACTTGTACCAGTTGATGATCCGGCGGGCACTCATAGCCTGGAATTGGCGGATGCAGCTCCGACACCGTCAGGCGACCCGGCCAGCGCTCGCTGACCGGGGCCAGCGCGTCGTTAAGTAAGCCATTGAGATCGTTAAGCGTCATGCCGGGCAGTGGGCGAATATCCATATGCAGCTCGCAGCAGGCGCAGATTCGGTTGGCGGCGTCACCGCCGTGGATGTGACCCAAATTTAATGTCGGATACGGGACGGTAAAAGCATCATGGTGATAGCGCTCTTTCAGATCATCGCGCAGATTCATGATATGGCCGATGACATCATGCATCAATTCAATGGCATTCACGCCACGAGCCGGATCGCTCGAGTGACCCGATTGTCCCAAAATGCGAATCGCATTAGAGATATGACCTTTGTGCGCGCGGACAGGTTGCAAAGAAGTGGGTTCGCCAATGATCGCGCAGTCCGGGCGTAAAGCGGTGGTTTCAGAGAAATAACGCGCTCCCGCCATGCTGGTCTCTTCATCGGCAGTGGCCAGAATGTACAGGGGCTTTTTCAGTTGAGTGACGTCGACGTCACGCAGCGCGTCGAGGATAAAGGCGAAGAAGCCTTTCATATCTGCCGTACCCAAACCGTAGAGCTTATTGTCATGCTCGGTCAGGGTGAACGGATCGCGCGTCCAGCGTCCGTCGTCAAAGGGGACGGTATCGGTATGGCCCGCCAACAACAAACCACCGGCTCCCTGTCCAATGCTTGCCAGCATATTGAATTTATTGCGCGTGTCGGGAACCGGCTGGACCTCCACATTAAAGCCCAAATCTTTGAACCAGCCCGCCAGCAGAGTGATTAAACCTGCATTACTTTGGTCGAGCGCTTCTTCGGTGGCGCTAATCGACGGCATGGCAATCAGAGCGCGGTATATCTCGATAAATGGCGGTAAATTGTTTTTCATTGTTGACACACCTCGGGTCATGATAGTATCAATATTCATGCAGTATTTGTGAATAAAAATACATTAACGTTGAGCGTAATAAAACCCACCAAGTGTAAGGTGAGGTGATAAAGGCTTATATCTGGCAACAGAATCTAAGAAGGTGAGCAGCCCCGATGTTGAATACGCTGATTGTGGGCGCCAGTGGCTATGCCGGCGCAGAGCTTGTGACCTATGTAAATCGCCATCCTGATATGACCATAACCGCTTTGACCGTCTCAGCGCAAAGCAATGATGCAGGAAAATTAATCTCCGATTTGCATCCGCAGTTGAAAGGCATTGTCGATTTACCGTTACAGCCAATGTCAGATATCAGCGAGTTTAGCGCAGGGGTGGACGTTGTGTTCCTCGCAACGGCGCATGAGGTGAGCCATGACCTGGCCCCGCAGTTTTTGCAGGCCGGATGCGTGGTGTTTGACCTCTCGGGCGCGTTTCGCGTAAACGACGGCGCGTTCTATGAAAAATATTACGGCTTTACCCATCAGCATCCCGACCTGCTGGAGCAGGCGGTTTATGGACTGGCGGAGTGGAGCGCAGACCAACTGAAAGACGCGAATTTGATTGCCGTGCCGGGTTGCTACCCGACGGCGGCGCAGCTGTCGCTGAAACCACTGATTGATGCCGGGCTGCTGGATCTCAGCCAGTGGCCCGTAATTAACGCCACCAGCGGCGTGAGCGGCGCGGGACGTAAGGCGGCTATTTCCAACAGCTTTTGTGAGGTGAGCCTGCAGCCGTATGGCGTGTTTACCCATCGCCATCAGCCGGAAATCGCTACTCACCTTGGTGCGGAGGTGATCTTCACCCCGCATCTGGGCAACTTCCCGCGCGGAATTCTGGAAACCATCACCTGCCGTTTGCAAGCGGGCGTAACCCATGCGCAGGTGGCTCAAACGTTGCAACAGGCGTATGGCGATAAGCCACTGGTGCGTCTGTATGACAAAGGCGTTCCGGCGCTGAAGAACGTGGTTGGCTTACCGTTCTGTGATATCGGGTTTGCCGTACAGGGTGAGCACCTGATCGTGGTGGCAACTGAAGACAACTTATTGAAAGGCGCGGCGGCACAGGCGATGCAGTGCGCAAATATTCGTTTTGGCTTTGCTGAAACGCAGTCTCTTATTTAAGGGTGCAACGATGAATCCATTAATTATCAAGCTGGGCGGCGTTTTACTGGATAGCGAAGAGGCGCTGGAGCGTCTGTTTACCGCACTGGTGAATTATCGTGAGTCGCACCAGCGACCGCTGGTCATTGTGCACGGTGGCGGCTGCGTGGTTGACGATCTTATGAAGCAGCTGAACCTGCCGGTGAAAAAGAAAAATGGTCTGCGCGTCACGCCAGCCGATCAAATTGACATTATTACCGGTGCCCTGGCGGGAACAGCGAATAAAACCTTACTGGCCTGGGCGAAAAAGCACCACATCGCATCCGTGGGTCTGTATCTTGGTGATGGCGATAGCGTAAAAGTGACGCCGCTCGATAAAGCGCTGGGTCATGTTGGACTGGCGCAGCCGGGTTCGCCTAAGCTGATTAACACACTGCTGGAAGGCGGTTTTCTGCCGGTAGTTAGCTCCATTGGCGTTACTGAAGACGGACTGCTGATGAACGTTAATGCCGATCAGGCGGCAACGGCGCTGGCGGCAACGCTGGGTGCGGATCTGATCCTGCTCTCTGACGTAAGCGGTATTCTGGATGGTAAAGGCCAGCGTATTGCCGAAATGACCGCCGCGAAAGCGGAACAACTGATTGAACAAGGTATTATTACTGACGGCATGATCGTGAAGGTCAATGCGGCGCTGGATGCCGCGCGCACGCTGGGTCGCCCTGTGGATATTGCCTCCTGGCGTCATGCCGAGCAACTTCCGGCGCTGTTTAACGGCATGCCAATTGGCACGCGGATTTTAGCGTAAACTATTTTGTACCCGATGGCGGTTACGCCTTATCGGGCCTACGTGAACCGAACCTGTACGCCGGATAAGCTAAGCGCCATCCGGCGTTGAAATTCAAGATATTAAGGAAGCAAGTTATGGCACTTTGGGGTGGGCGTTTTACACAGGCAGCAGATCAGCGGTTCAAACAGTTCAACGACTCGTTGCGTTTTGACTACCGCCTGGCAGAACAGGATATTGTCGGCTCTGTGGCCTGGTCTAAAGCGCTGGTAACGGTCGGCGTACTGACTGCCGATGAACAACTGCAATTGGAAGAGGCGCTGAACACTCTGCTGGAAGAGGTTCGCGTTAATCCGCAGCAGATCCTGCAAAGCGATGCCGAAGATATTCATAGCTGGGTGGAAGGTAAGCTGATTGATAAAGTCGGCCAGCTTGGTAAAAAACTGCATACCGGACGTAGCCGTAATGACCAGGTCGCGACCGATCTTAAACTGTGGTGTAAAGACACGGTTATTGAATTACTGTCGGCCAACCGTCAGCTGCAAAGTGCGCTGGTGGTGACGGCAGAGAATAACCAGGACGCCGTCATGCCGGGTTACACCCACCTGCAACGTGCGCAGCCGGTGACGTTTGCTCATTGGTGTCTGGCCTATGTCGAAATGTTGGCGCGTGACGAGAGCCGTCTGCAGGATTCGCTCAAGCGTCTGGACGTCAGTCCACTGGGCTGCGGCGCGCTGGCGGGTACGGCGTATGAAATCGATCGCGAGCAGCTGGCCGGTTGGCTGGGCTTTGCCTCGGCGACGCGTAACAGTCTGGACAGTGTTTCTGACCGTGACCACGTGTTGGAGTTACTCTCCAACGCCTCTATCGGCATGGTGCACCTGTCGCGTTTTGCTGAAGACCTGATTTTCTTTAATACCGGCGAAGCGGGCTTTGTCGAGCTGTCCGATCGTGTAACTTCGGGTTCATCTCTGATGCCGCAGAAGAAAAACCCGGATGCGCTGGAGCTGATCCGTGGCAAATGCGGTCGCGTGCAGGGTGCGCTGACCGGCATGATGATGACCTTAAAAGGTCTCCCGTTGGCGTACAACAAAGATATGCAGGAAGACAAAGAAGGGCTGTTCGATGCGCTCGACACCTGGCTGGACTGTCTGCATATGGCTGCGCTGGTACTGGATGGCATTCAGGTGAAACGTCCGCGTTGTCAGGAAGCGGCGCAGCAGGGTTATGCTAACGCCACCGAGTTGGCGGATTATCTGGTAGCAAAAGGCGTCCCGTTCCGCGAAGCACACCATATTGTGGGTGAGACGGTGGTCGAGGCGATTCGTCAGGGCAAACCGCTGGAAGCGCTGTCGCTTGCCGACTTACAAAAGTTCAGTCAGGTGATTGGCGATGACGTTTATCCGATCCTCTCGTTGCAATCGTGCCTGGATAAACGTGCGGCGAAAGGCGGCGTGTCGCCACAGCAGGTGGCGCAGGCGATCGACTACGCGAAGGCGCGGCTGGTGTAAAAAAAAAGAACCCCGTCGCTGTGAGCAGACGGGGTTCTGACTTTATGCGAAAAGGATTATTTCAGCATATCTTTCGTAACAACCAGTTTGGCGACGGTTGCCGGATTCGGTGTAACACGTTCAACGACAATGGTTTCACCTTCGGAGATGTCTCTTTCATCAGACGTTACCGTGGTGATATCTCCTGCTGCTTTGACAGAGCTGTAATAGCATTTACCGTTGTCACAACTGAAGATGTAGTTACCGTTTTTCGCGTCGCCCATCACTTTCACGACCCACGCAGAACCGTTCGCTGCTTTCCAGCCCAGCGCTTTGGCGTCAAAATCAACAACCACATTCGGTACGCCGTTGATTTTTTTAACCGTCAACGATTTCACTTCACCGGCATCCTTGACCGGATTGTTACCTTCCTGCATATCCCTCGTCACAGTGAGCTGTGCCAGGACTTCAGGATTCGGATTGGTACGTTTAACGGTGATCACTTTTCCTGGCGCTAACATGTAGGACATGCCACCGGTCCGTACCGTGCTTTGCGTACCGTAGTTAGAACGGTAGCTGTAGTAGACACTGTTGCCAGAGGTAGAGAAGGCATATTTACCATCCACATCTACCGAGTAACTGTTACTGCCGCTCAGCTTGCTGGTATCGAAATTTACATTGATGCGCTGCTGACCATCAAAAACATCGATATAAACCGCTTTCACATCACCGGCAAGATCGGTAGACGCTTCATCTGCGGAATTGTCATGCGTAAACGGCGCAAATACCTGGCTGTATGCGTACATCGGTGCCTGCTGTGCGGTCATGCCGCTGTGTTCCGGGCTGACCTGCTTCGCCACGCCCGGCTGATCGCGCGTCATCGACCACGCGCCAATCATGCCGAGGTTGCGTTTTTTCGCGTCGTCCATCACCAGTTTCGCATCGGACAGATAGAACACTTCGCCCTGTACATCGTTGTAACCGATCATCGGGGTGGTGCCCATCATGGCGTTGATCTCTTTGTCAGATTTCTCTGGCCAGATTTTTTTCAACTGGGTGAACATGTTGTCGATGGCGGACGTGGCGCATTTACCGTGGATGTTCTGCCCTTCGGTACCGTCTGACTGGCAGACGGCATTACCGTAGTCCATGGTCATTACGTTAATACCAGCCAGCTCAACGCCGACATGGCGCGCATTTTCCAGCACATACAGACCTTCAGCCGTCAGACCGGTCGGCAGAATCGGCAGGGTGTACCAGATACCGACTTTGCGACCTTCCTCTTTCCACTGAGCCTGAACCTCTTTTACTGCCTGGTTGCGGCGATCGATGGAATCCTGATCGGCCACCCATGTGCCTTCGATGTCAAAATCCAGCACGTTCAGGTTCAGGTTATCAACAATGTCGTAGTAGAGTTTTTGCAGATCTTTCACATTCTTACAGGCAGCCGCCAGCGGGGAGTTATTCGCTCCGCCAATGGAAACCATCACATCGCCACCAGCTTCACGCAGCGCTTTTATTTTGCTGTACTGTGAGTAATCCTGCAGATTATAGGCCGTACCCCAGGTTGGGATGCACTGCTCGCCACTTTTCGCGACGACAAACGCCATGGTGAAGTGGGTAATGTTTTGCTCTTTCGCCAGTTTCGCCAGATCCGGAATGCTGTTCAGGCTAAAGTCGACGTATGGTGCATAAACGTGGGCAGGCCATGGATTCTTCGGCGTCCCTACGCGCTCTTTGGTGCCAGTCCAGTTGGTATAAATCGCCCATGGGTTTTTATCATACGGCATAACGCCTTTGACTTTCGTCTGAGCGACATAAGGTATCCCTTTGTACACCGCCAGTTTGCCAGCTTCGTAAAGCGCAATGGAGTTGATCTGTGGGGCATTATTAAATTGTTCTTGGGTGAATTCGACCGTTGGGCCTAATGGTTTCCACGGACGGCCATTGGTGCTGGTCGGGTTCTGGTTACCTGCAATAGAAGGGTTTTCACCAACGGTATAGTACAGTGCTTCATAAGACTGGCCGTCAACTTTGACCTCATCCCCTTTGTTGTAAACCTGGCTGGAACGCCAGTCGGGGACTGGCGTATAGAGTTTCCACGGATTGTCGGCACCTGGGGTAAAGGAATAAGCCGGAACAGGGATTGCCGCTTCATATGTCACATCCTTATAAACGACAATATCATCTTCGGCATAATCTTTTTCGGCGCTGAAGGCGTCGTGGGCGACCGGCGTGGCGCTGCCCGCATCACAGGTCGTTGGGTTGCCGTATTGGTCTATTTCCGCTTTTGTGGCATCGCGCACATAACCCCACGGATTATCCCAGTTTTCAGCGGACGCGCCCTGTGGGCAATTATCGGCATTTACATACCAGCGGTTACTATAAACTTTACTGTCAAAAATAACTTCAATGGTGTTTCCACCTGCCTGACCGCTCCAGGCTTCCAGAGCGAATGCGTTTGCGGCGCACGACATCAGGCCTGCCGCGAGAAAATATCGCGAAATAGTATTGAGTTTCATAAAAGATTCCATTCGATAAATATTAGAAAAATATGGGTGAATGTACTCTAAGTAATTAGAGTGGCGAAGAAACGAGTGTTCTTGCGATTTGCCATATATTGAATATCGCGCGGTTATTATTTATGAACCTGACAGGGCGTCAAATATATAAATGATACAAAATGTTTTTGATTATTTTAATTTAATATGGTTTTAATTTAAATAATCGGATGAGAATATGTAATTTATATTTTGTATATATTTTTTTGAATGTGTTCGCGCCGGGCGCAAAAAAAATGCGGACTCAAGGTCCGCAAAAGTTCACGTTGGCTTTAGTTATTTCGAGTATGAGAGAAACTCTCAAAACGGACAGTAGCTTCAAGGGTTAAAGGGGTACCGTTCCGTTTCTGTGGTGCATTATTAAACAGAAAGCTTGATAGGGATAATCGTTCGTTGCTATTCTACCTATCGCTACGAACTATCGTGGCGATGGAGGATGAATAATGAATATTCGTGATCTTGAATACCTGGTGGCGCTAGCCGAACATCGTCACTTCCGACGAGCGGCAGACTCCTGTCACGTTAGTCAGCCAACGCTGAGCGGACAGATCCGCAAGCTGGAAGATGAGCTTGGCGTCATGCTGCTGGAGCGTACGAGTCGCAAAGTGCTGTTCACTCAGGCAGGTTTACTGCTGGTGGATCAGGCGCGCACCGTGCTGCGCGAGGTCAAAGTGCTCAAGGAGATGGCAAGCCAACAAGGCGAGACAATGTCTGGACCGCTGCATATTGGTTTGATCCCAACGGTGGGGCCATACCTGCTGCCGCATATTATTCCTATGTTGCACCAGACCTTCCCAAAACTGGAAATGTATCTCCATGAGGCGCAGACGCATCAGCTGTTGGCGCAACTGGATAGCGGTAAGCTCGACTGCGTCATTCTGGCGCTGGTGAAAGAGAGTGAGGCGTTCATCGAAGTACCGTTATTTGATGAGCCTATGCTGCTGGCGATCTATGAAGATCACCCATGGGCAAACCGCGACTGTGTGCCGATGTCCGATCTGGCGGGTGAGAAACTGCTGATGCTAGAGGATGGCCACTGCCTGCGCGATCAGGCGATGGGCTTCTGCTTTGAAGCGGGTGCTGATGAGGATACTCATTTCCGGGCGACCAGTCTGGAAACGCTGCGTAACATGGTGGCGGCAGGCAGCGGTATTACCTTACTGCCTGCGCTGGCCGTGCCGCCGGAGCGTAAGCGTGATGGCGTTGTCTATCTGCCCTGCATCAAGCCTGAACCGCGCCGTACGATTGGCCTGGTGTATCGTCCAGGTTCGCCGCTGCGCAGCCGTTATGAACAGCTGGCAGAGGCCATCCGTGGGTCAATGGATGGCCATTTCGACAGTGCGTTAAAACAGGCGGTTTAAGCCATTTAGCGCTGCTACCCGATAGGCTTCCGCCATGGTTGGGTAGTTAAAGGTGGTGTTAACGAAGTATTCGATGGTGTTACCACCACCTTTTTGCTCCATTATCGCCTGACCGATGTGAATAATTTCGGCCGCGCGTTCCCCAAAGCAGTGGATCCCCAGAATCTCTTTCGTTTCGCGATGGAACAGGATCTTCAGCGTTCCGACACTCATACCCACGATTTGCGCACGTGCCAGATGTTTAAACTGGGCGCGGCCAACCTCGTATGGAACTTTCATGGCCGTAAGCTGCTGCTCGGTTTTCCCGACGGAGCTGATTTCCGGAATGGTATAAATCCCGGTCGGGATATCTTCGATCAGATGCGCGGTAGCTTCGCCTTTTACTAATGCCTGGGCGGCAATGCGTCCCTGATCGTAGGCCGCCGATGCCAGACTCGGATAGCCGATCACATCTCCTACGGCATACACGTGCGGCAGCGCCGTCTGGTACATGCTGTTGACCTTCAACTGTCCGCGGCTGTCGGTTTTCAGCCCAATATTTTCCAGCGCCAGCGAATCGGTATTCCCGGTACGGCCATTGGCGTACAACAGGCAGTCGGCTTTCAGTTTCTTACCGGATTTCAGATGCATGATGACGCCGTCATCGCAACCTTCAATCTTCTCGTACTCTTCGTTGTGGCGAATGACCACACCGCTGTTCCAGAAGTGGTAAGAGAGCGAGTCGGACATCTCTTGATCGAGGAACGCAAGCAGACGATCGCGGGTGTTGATTAAATCGACTTTGACGTCCATTCCACGGAAGATCGACGCATATTCGCAGCCAATTACTCCCGCGCCATAAATCAAAACATGGCGGGGTTCATGGTGCAGGCTCAGGATAGAGTCGCTGTCATAAACCCGGGGATGGGAAAAGTCGACATCCACCGGATGATAGGGGCGTGAACCACAGGCGATGATGAACTTATCCGCGGTCAGCGTTTCCACCGTGCCGTCGTGGCATTCAAGGGCGAGTGTGTGTTCATCAACAAAACGGGCATTTCCCTGCAAAATTTCACAGTGGTTGCGCTCGTAAAATCCTTGCCGCATACGCGTTTGCTGATTAATAACGTTATCAGCGTGGTTGAGAATATCGGCGAAAGAAGAACGAAGGAGTCGGGAGTGGTCGCTGTAAAGTGGGTTCTGATTGAATTCAATAATACGGCTGACGGCGTGGCGGAGGGCTTTCGACGGGATGGTCCCCCAGTGGGTACAGCCTCCGCCGACGTTATGATAGCGCTCAATCACCGCGACGCGCGCTCCTTGCTTAACCAGACCCATTGCAGCGCCTTCGCCGCCGGGACCGGAACCTATTACTATTGCATCGTAATCGTAGGAATGTGACATGGTCAGGCTTACCTGTTCTTATACATAAAAGCAACAGAATAGTAACATCGTTGTCGGGATAACCCAATTATCGTTGTGCTTTTTTGCGAACCCGAAGCACAAACTGCGCGTAAACAATCATTCACAAAGCCATGCCAACCGCCTAATCTCTGGTATAGTGCCAGCAAGGTATGTGGAAGGATTCAGACATCGTGATGGGCGTTAGAGCGCAACAAAAAGAAAAAACCCGGCGTTCGCTGGTAGAAGCCGCATTTAGTCAACTCAGCGCTGAGCGTAGTTTTGCCAGCCTCAGTTTACGCGAAGTCGCTCGTGAAGCGGGCATTGCGCCAACCTCGTTTTATCGCCATTTCCGCGATGTGGATGAACTCGGCCTGACGATGGTGGATGAGAGTGGTTTGATGCTGCGTCAGTTGATGCGTCAGGCGCGTCAGCGTATCGCGAAGGGCGGGAGTGTGATCCGCACCTCGGTCTCAACATTTATGGAGTTCATCGGCAACAATCCCAACGCCTTCCGTTTATTATTGCGCGAGCGTTCGGGAACCTCCGCAGCGTTTCGCGCAGCGGTTGCTCGTGAAATTCAGCACTTCATTGCGGAACTTGCGGACTATCTCGAACTCGAAAACCATATGCCTCGTGCGTTTACTGAAGCGCAGGCCGAAGCCATGGTCACCATTGTGTTCAGCGCCGGGGCAGAAGCACTGGATGTTGGCGCCGAGCAGCGTCGACAGCTGGAAGAACGGCTGGTATTGCAACTGCGCATGATCGCGAAGGGCGCATTTTATTGGTATCGCCGTGAACAAGAGAAGATGACGCATCACTCCGAGTAACGAGAAGGACGAGCAATGAAACAGTCAGGTCAAGATAAAGGTACGCTGCTGCTGGCGCTGGTTGCTGGCTTATCGATCAATGGCACATTTGCGGCGCTGTTTAGCTCCATTGTGCCATTCTCAGTATTCCCAATTATTTCGCTGGTGCTGACGGTTTATTGTCTGCATCAACGCTATCAAAACCGCACCATGCCTGTGGGGTTACCGGGCCTGGCCGCCGCCTGTTTTATTCTCGGCGTTCTGTTGTACAGCACTGTGGTGCGCGCTGAATATCCGGATATTGGCTCAAACTTCTTCCCAGCGGTTCTGTCGGTGATTCTGGTGTTCTGGATCGGCTTTAAAGTGCGTAACCGTAGACAGGAAATCGTGGAGTAATATTTGTAGGCCGGGCAAGCGAAGCGCCCCCGGCCAGGACATCATTTACTTGGCGGTCAGTAATACTCCGCACTCCATATGGTGCGTATACGGGAACTGATCGAACAGAGCCAGGCGTGAAACATTGTGCGTCTGGCTTAACGTTTCCAGGTTCTTACACAATGTCTCTGGGTTACAGGAGATGTACAGAATTCGCGGGTACGCCTGCACCATTTTCTTTGTTTCGCTGTCCAGACCGCTGCGCGGTGGATCAACGAAAATGGTTTCACACTGGTAACTCTTCAGATCGATTCCCTGCAAACGGTTGAACTCACGAACCCCGTTCATCGCCTGAGTAAACTCTTCGGCCGCCATGCGGATAATTTGTACGTTATCAATATGGTTAGCCGCAATGTTGTATTGCGCAGCAGCCACGGACGGCTTAGCGATTTCAGTGGCCAGCACGCGGTTGAAGTTTTGTGCGAGGGCTAACGAGAAATTGCCATTGCCGCAGTACAGCTCAAGCAGGTCGCCTTTTGATCCCCTGGTGACATCAATCGCCCATTCCAGCATCTGAATATTCATGGCGGCATTCGGCTGGGTGAAGCTGTTCTCAACCTGGCGGTAGATAATCTCTTTACCCGCAACCGGCAAGCGTTCGTCAATGTAATCCTGGTCCAGCTCGATTTTGGTTTTGGTTGCCCGGCCAATCAGATGCACGTTCAGGTTTTGCGCCCGTAACGCATCCCGCAGCGCTTCAGCTTCCTGACGCCATTCATCATCCAGCTTTTTATGGTACAGCATCGATATCACCGCCTGATCGCTCAGGGTAGTGAGGTAATCAATCTGGAACAGTTTGTGGCGCAGGACGTGGTTGTTGCGAACGCCGTCGATCATTGCCGCCATCAGCGTGTTGATAAGCTCGCTGGCCGCCGGGAAACTGTCGACGCGGATACGGCTTTTGGTCTGGCTGTCAAACATGATGTGGTACAGATCATCCCCGTCATGCCACAGACGAAATTCCGCGCGCATACGGTAGTGGCTGACCGGCGAGCGAAACACTTCCGGAGCCTGTGCATAAAATGGCGTCATTAAGCTCTGCAGACGCACTACTTTTTCAGCTAACTGGGCGTCGTACTGTTCTGTCGGAAGGTGTTCGGGGGTCATGATGCGTCCTGAAAAATAAAAGTACGCGGGGATTGTAGGGATTGCTCAACAGATGTCCAGTCATTGATGATTTCCGATATTGTGATGCACGGTCTGGACACCAGGTTGTAACAAACTGTAGCATCCGTTTTCCGGTCCTGTGAGTTAAAAGGGAATCCAGTGTGAATCTGGAGCTGACGCGCAGCGGTAAGGAAGGTAGGAGATGATCGCACTTGGTGCAGACACTGCGGCTTGCCGTGGGAAGTCATCATCTCTTTAAGTTGCCTCCAAGCCCGAAGACCTGCCGGCTAACGTCGCATCTGGTTTTCATCATCGCGTACTATCGGTGGGACCTGCGGCATCCTTCTTATATTGTGGATGCTTTACAATGATTAAAAAAGCTTCGCTGCTGACGGCGCTCTCCGTCACGGCATTTTCTGGTTGGGCGCAGGACACTAGCCCAGATACTCTCGTCGTCACTGCCAACCGTTTTCAGCAGCCTCGTAGCGCTGTACTTGCCCCTATCACCGTTGTTACGCGTCAGGATATCGATCGCTGGCAATCCACTTCCGTCAATGATGTGCTTCGTCGCCTGCCGGGCGTGGATATCGCCCAATACGGTGGTATGGGACAAAATTCGTCTATTTCTATTCGCGGCACCAACGCCAGCCATGTGCTGGTGTTGATTGACGGCGTGCGTCTGAACCTGGCAGGGGTTAGCGGCGCAGCCGATCTTAGCCAGTTCCCAGTCTCGTTAGTGCAACGTATCGAATACATTCGTGGGCCGCGTTCGGCGGTTTATGGTTCTGATGCGATTGGCGGTGTGGTGAATATCATTACCACGCGTGAAAAGCCGGGGACGGAACTCACTGCCGGTGTGGGGAGCAATGGGTATCAGAATTATGATGTCTCAACCCAACAACAGCTTGGCGAAAATACGCGCGTCACATTAATGGGCGATTATGCCTATACCAAAGGTTTTGATGTTGTCGCATACGGTAGCACTGGCTCTCAGGCTCAGCCCGACAAAGACGGTTTCTTAAGTAAGACGCTGTATGGCGCGCTGGAACATAACTTTTCCGATACATGGAGCGGGTTTGTTCGCGGCTACGGCTATGATAACCGAACAGATTATGACGCGTATTATTATCCTGGGACGCCGTTAGTGGATACCCGTCAGCTCTATAGCCAAAGCTGGGATGCCGGGCTGCGCTTTAATGGCGAGCTTATCCAGTCACAACTGGTTTCCAGCTATAGCCATAGTAAAGATTACAACTATGATCCGGATTATGGCCGCTATGACTCCTCGGCCACACTGGATGATATGAAGCAATATAATGTTCAGTGGTCCAACAGTATGGTGCTTGGTCACGGTAACGTAGGCGCAGGCGTTGACTGGCAAAAGCAAACCACGACGCCTGGCACCGGGTATGTCACGGACGGTTACGATCAGCGTAATACGGGTCTCTACCTGACCGGGTTGCAGCAACTGGGCGACTTTACCTTTGAAGGTGCGGCGCGCAGTGATGATAACTCCGAGTTTGGCCGTCATGGCACATGGCAGACCAGCGCCGGATGGGAGTTTATTGAAGGCTATCGCTTTATTGCGTCCTACGGTACATCTTACAAAGCGCCTAATCTCGGACAGTTGCATGGTTATTACGGCAATTCGAACCTGGATCCTGAACAAAGTAAGCAATGGGAAGGGGCGTTTGAAGGCTTAACGGCGGGCGTGAACTGGCGTGTATCCGGATATCGTAATGATATTGACGACATGATCGATTACGACCCGCATACCGAGAAATACTTTAACGAAGGTAAAGTTCGTATTAAAGGTGTGGAAGCGACCGCAAACTTTGATACCGGGCCGTTGGCACATACGCTGAGCTACGATTATGTCGATTCGCGCAATGCGATTACGGACAAGCCGCTCGCACGGCGTTCTAAAAACCAGGTGAAGTACCAGCTCGACTGGCAGGTTTATGATTTTGACTGGGGCCTGACGTATCATTACCTGGGAACGCGTTATGACACTGACTACGTAACCTACCAGCCGGTAAAAATGGGTGGGGTTAGCCTGTGGGATCTTGGCGTGTCATATCCAATCACCTCACAGCTGACAGTTCGTGGTAAAATCGCCAACCTGTTCGATAAAGATTACGAGACAGTTTATGGCTACGCAACTGCAGGACGGGAATACACCTTGTCTGGCAGCTACACTTTCTGATCCGCGTCCCACCGTGCTGGTGTTTGATTCCGGCGTCGGTGGGTTGTCGGTCTATGACGAGATCCGGCGTCTTCTGCCGGATCTCCACTATATATACGCTTTCGACAACGTCGCCTTTCCTTATGGAGAGAAGAGCGAGGAGTTTATCGTCGAACGTGTTGTTGAGATTGTGACTGCGGTCCAGCAGCGCTATCCCCTCTCTCTTGCGGTCATCGCATGTAATACAGCAAGCACGGTATCTCTCCCTGCATTACGTGAGAAATTTGCCTTTCCGGTTGTGGGCGTGGTGCCTGCTATTAAACCGGCGGCGCGACTCACGGCGAATGGTGTGGTGGGACTGCTGGCTACGCGTGCAACGGTGAAGCGTTCATATACCCATGAGTTGATTGCACGGTTTGCTAACGAATGTCAGATAGCGATGCTGGGTTCCGCTGAGCTGGTGGAACTGGCGGAAGCGAAGCTGCACGGTGAAACCATTTCTCTGGAAGAACTGCGTCGTGTCCTGCGCCCTTGGCTGCGGATGTCGGAACCACCTGACACAGTGGTGCTCGGATGCACCCATTTCCCTCTATTACGGGAAGAACTTTTACAGGTCCTGCCCGAGGGGACGCGGCTGGTGGATTCTGGTGCCGCGATTGCGCGTCGTACGGCCTGGTTATTAGAACATGAAGCGCCAGACGCGAAATCAACTGATGAGAATGTCGCATTCTGCATGGCAATGACGGCAGAAGCCGAACAATTATTGCCCGTGCTGCAGCGTTATGGCTTTAAGACGCTCGAAAAACTGGCTGTTTAGGCTGTTTTGGTGGAAAAATAGGCACTCGGAAGATTATTTTAAATTTCCCCTTGTCAGCCTGAAATAACTCCCTATAATGCGCCTCCACTGACACGGAACAACGGATTACAAACCGCCGGGTCAGCGGGGTTCCACTGAGGATCTCGCAGAGAAAAGCAAAAATAAATGCTTGACTCTGAATGAGGAAAACGTAATATACGGGACCTCGCGACAGAGCGCTAAAGCGCGTCGCAACTGCTCTTTAACAATTTATCAGACAATCTGTGTGGGCACTCGAAGATACGGATTCTTAACGTCGCAAGACGAAAAATGAATACCAAGTCTCTGAGTGAACACGTAATTCATTACGAAGTTTAATTCACGAGCATCAAACTTAAATTGAAGAGTTTGATCATGGCTCAGATTGAACGCTGGCGGCAGGCCTAACACATGCAAGTCGAACGGTAGCACAGAGGAGCTTGCTCCTTGGGTGACGAGTGGCGGACGGGTGAGTAATGTCTGGGAAACTGCCCGATGGAGGGGGATAACTACTGGAAACGGTAGCTAATACCGCATAACGTCGCAAGACCAAAGAGGGGGACCTTCGGGCCTCTTGCCATCGGATGTGCCCAGATGGGATTAGCTAGTAGGTGGGGTAACGGCTCACCTAGGCGACGATCCCTAGCTGGTCTGAGAGGATGACCAGCCACACTGGAACTGAGACACGGTCCAGACTCCTACGGGAGGCAGCAGTGGGGAATATTGCACAATGGGCGCAAGCCTGATGCAGCCATGCCGCGTGTATGAAGAAGGCCTTCGGGTTGTAAAGTACTTTCAGCGAGGAGGAAGGTGTTGTGGTTAATAACCGCAGCAATTGACGTTACTCGCAGAAGAAGCACCGGCTAACTCCGTGCCAGCAGCCGCGGTAATACGGAGGGTGCAAGCGTTAATCGGAATTACTGGGCGTAAAGCGCACGCAGGCGGTCTGTCAAGTCGGATGTGAAATCCCCGGGCTCAACCTGGGAACTGCATCCGAAACTGGCAGGCTAGAGTCTTGTAGAGGGGGGTAGAATTCCAGGTGTAGCGGTGAAATGCGTAGAGATCTGGAGGAATACCGGTGGCGAAGGCGGCCCCCTGGACAAAGACTGACGCTCAGGTGCGAAAGCGTGGGGAGCAAACAGGATTAGATACCCTGGTAGTCCACGCCGTAAACGATGTCGACTTGGAGGTTGTGCCCTTGAGGCGTGGCTTCCGGAGCTAACGCGTTAAGTCGACCGCCTGGGGAGTACGGCCGCAAGGTTAAAACTCAAATGAATTGACGGGGGCCCGCACAAGCGGTGGAGCATGTGGTTTAATTCGATGCAACGCGAAGAACCTTACCTACTCTTGACATCCAGAGAACTTAGCAGAGATGCTTTGGTGCCTTCGGGAACTCTGAGACAGGTGCTGCATGGCTGTCGTCAGCTCGTGTTGTGAAATGTTGGGTTAAGTCCCGCAACGAGCGCAACCCTTATCCTTTGTTGCCAGCGGTTCGGCCGGGAACTCAAAGGAGACTGCCAGTGATAAACTGGAGGAAGGTGGGGATGACGTCAAGTCATCATGGCCCTTACGAGTAGGGCTACACACGTGCTACAATGGCATATACAAAGAGAAGCGACCTCGCGAGAGCAAGCGGACCTCATAAAGTATGTCGTAGTCCGGATTGGAGTCTGCAACTCGACTCCATGAAGTCGGAATCGCTAGTAATCGTGGATCAGAATGCCACGGTGAATACGTTCCCGGGCCTTGTACACACCGCCCGTCACACCATGGGAGTGGGTTGCAAAAGAAGTAGGTAGCTTAACCTTCGGGAGGGCGCTTACCACTTTGTGATTCATGACTGGGGTGAAGTCGTAACAAGGTAACCGTAGGGGAACCTGCGGTTGGATCACCTCCTTACCTTAAAGAAACGTTCTTTGTAGTGCTCACACAGATTGTCTGATGAAAATTAGCAGTAAGAAAATCTCTGCAGGCTTGTAGCTCAGGTGGTTAGAGCGCACCCCTGATAAGGGTGAGGTCGGTGGTTCAAGTCCACTCAGGCCTACCAAATTCGCCTCCGTGCTGTGTTACGGCGATGCTCGCATACTTCAGTATGCTTCGCACCACCGCGCCTTGCCCGGAAACGAATTAGGGTACAGAGATTAGCATTTACGATGGGGTTATAGCTCAGCTGGGAGAGCGCCTGCCTTGCACGCAGGAGGTCTGCGGTTCGATCCCGCATAGCTCCACCATCCTTTACTGCAAAAAAACAAGAAAACTTCAGAGTGTACCTGAAAAGGTTCACTGCGAAGTTTTGCTCTTTAAAAATCTGGATCAAGCTGAAAATTGAAACGACACACTGTTTCATTTCTCCGTAAACAAGAAATGAAAAGCGGTGTGTCCGAGTCTCTCAAATTTTCGCAACACTGAAGTGTTTTACGAAACATCTTCGGGTTGTGAGGTTAAGCGACTAAGCGTACACGGTGGATGCCCTGGCAGTCAGAGGCGATGAAGGACGTGCTAATCTGCGATAAGCGTCGGTAAGGTGATATGAACCGTTATAACCGGCGATTTCCGAATGGGGAAACCCAGTGTGATTCGTCACACTATCATTACGTGAATACATAGCGTAATGAAGCGAACCGGGGGAACTGAAACATCTAAGTACCCCGAGGAAAAGAAATCAACCGAGATTCCCCCAGTAGCGGCGAGCGAACGGGGAGCAGCCCAGAGTCTGAATCAGCATGTGTGGTAGTGGAACGGTCTGGAAAGTCCGGCGATACAGGGTGATAGTCCCGTACACAAAAGTGCATGTGTTGTGAACTCGAAGAGTAGGGCGGGACACGTGGTATCCTGTCTGAATATGGGGGGACCATCCTCCAAGGCTAAATACTCCTGACTGACCGATAGTGAACCAGTACCGTGAGGGAAAGGCGAAAAGAACCCCGGCGAGGGGAGTGAAAAAGAACCTGAAACCGTGTACGTACAAGCAGTGGGAGCCTCTTTATGGGGTGACTGCGTACCTTTTGTATAATGGGTCAGCGACTTATATTCTGTAGCAAGGTTAACCGAATAGGGGAGCCGAAGGGAAACCGAGTCTTAACTGGGCGTTAAGTTGCAGGGTATAGACCCGAAACCCGGTGATCTAGCCATGGGCAGGTTGAAGGTTGGGTAACACTAACTGGAGGACCGAACCGACTAATGTTGAAAAATTAGCGGATGACTTGTGGCTGGGGGTGAAAGGCCAATCAAACCGGGAGATAGCTGGTTCTCCCCGAAAGCTATTTAGGTAGCGCCTCGTGAATTCATCTTCGGGGGTAGAGCACTGTTTCGGCTAGGGGGTCATCCCGACTTACCAACCCGATGCAAACTGCGAATACCGAAGAATGTTATCACGGGAGACACACGGCGGGTGCTAACGTCCGTCGTGAAGAGGGAAACAACCCAGACCGCCAGCTAAGGTCCCAAAGTCATGGTTAAGTGGGAAACGATGTGGGAAGGCACAGACAGCCAGGATGTTGGCTTAGAAGCAGCCATCATTTAAAGAAAGCGTAATAGCTCACTGGTCGAGTCGGCCTGCGCGGAAGATGTAACGGGGCTAAACCATGCACCGAAGCTGCGGCAGCGACACTATGTGTTGTTGGGTAGGGGAGCGTTCTGTAAGCCGTTGAAGGTGTGCTGTGAGGCATGCTGGAGGTATCAGAAGTGCGAATGCTGACATAAGTAACGATAATGCGGGTGAAAAACCCGCACGCCGGAAGACCAAGGGTTCCTGTCCAACGTTAATCGGGGCAGGGTGAGTCGACCCCTAAGGCGAGGCCGAAAGGCGTAGTCGATGGGAAACAGGTTAATATTCCTGTACTTGGTGTTACTGCGAGGGGGGGACGGAGAAGGCTATGTTAGCCGGGCGACGGTTGTCCCGGTTTAAGCATGTAGGCGGAGATTCCAGGTAAATCCGGAGTCTTGTTAACGCTGAGGTGTGATGACGAGGCACTACGGTGCTGAAGTAACAAATGCCCTGCTTCCAGGAAAAGCCTCTAAGCATCAGGTAACACGAAATCGTACCCCAAACCGACACAGGTGGTCAGGTAGAGAATACCAAGGCGCTTGAGAGAACTCGGGTGAAGGAACTAGGCAAAATGGTGCCGTAACTTCGGGAGAAGGCACGCTGATATGTAGGTGAAGTGATTTACTCATGGAGCTGAAATCAGTCGAAGATACCAGCTGGCTGCAACTGTTTATTAAAAACACAGCACTGTGCAAACACGAAAGTGGACGTATACGGTGTGACGCCTGCCCGGTGCCGGAAGGTTAATTGATGGGGTTATCCGTAAGGAGAAGCTCTTGATCGAAGCCCCGGTAAACGGCGGCCGTAACTATAACGGTCCTAAGGTAGCGAAATTCCTTGTCGGGTAAGTTCCGACCTGCACGAATGGCGTAATGATGGCCAGGCTGTCTCCACCCGAGACTCAGTGAAATTGAACTCGCTGTGAAGATGCAGTGTACCCGCGGCAAGACGGAAAGACCCCGTGAACCTTTACTATAGCTTGACACTGAACACTGGTCCTTGATGTGTAGGATAGGTGGGAGGCTTTGAAGTGTGGACGCCAGTCTGCATGGAGCCAACCTTGAAATACCACCCTTTAATGGCTGGTGTTCTAACGTAGACCCGTAATCCGGGTTGCGGACAGTGTCTGGTGGGTAGTTTGACTGGGGCGGTCTCCTCCTAAAGAGTAACGGAGGAGCACGAAGGTTAGCTAATCCTGGTCGGACATCAGGAGGTTAGTGCAAAGGCATAAGCTAGCTTGACTGCGAGAGTGACGGCTCGAGCAGGTGCGAAAGCAGGTCTTAGTGATCCGGTGGTTCTGAATGGAAGGGCCATCGCTCAACGGATAAAAGGTACTCCGGGGATAACAGGCTGATACCGCCCAAGAGTTCATATCGACGGCGGTGTTTGGCACCTCGATGTCGGCTCATCACATCCTGGGGCTGAAGTAGGTCCCAAGGGTATGGCTGTTCGCCATTTAAAGTGGTACGCGAGCTGGGTTTAGAACGTCGTGAGACAGTTCGGTCCCTATCTGCCGTGGGCGCTGGAGAATTGAGGGGGGCTGCTCCTAGTACGAGAGGACCGGAGTGGACGCATCACTGGTGTTCGGGTTGTCATGCCAATGGCATTGCCCGGTAGCTAAATGCGGAAGAGATAAGTGCTGAAAGCATCTAAGCACGAAACTTGCCCCGAGATGAGTTCTCCCTGACCCTTTAAGGGTCCTGAAGGAACGTTGAAGACGACGACGTTGATAGGTCGGGTGTGTAAGCGTAGCGATACGTTGAGCTAACCGATACTAATGAACCGTGAGGCTTAACCTTACAACGCCGAAGATGTTTTGGCGAAAGAGACATCATTTTCAGTTTGATACAGATTACATCGACAGACCGAGAGGTGTGTTGATAGACAGAATTTGCCTGGCGGCTGTAGCGCGGTGGTCCCACCTGACCCCATGCCGAACTCAGAAGTGAAACGCCGTAGCGCCGATGGTAGTGTGGGGTCTCCCCATGCGAGAGTAGGGAACTGCCAGGCATCAAATAAGTGAAGAAGCCCATCCTGCCGGATGGGCTTTTTTGCGTCTGCAGGGAATGAGAACTGCCGGATGTGACCCCCCGCCTTATCCGGTCAGCGTCTGTTATTACCGGATACGGCGCCTGTAAACCTTATTCTGCCTGTGATTGCAGCCTCATCGGTTGCAAAGCAACATCCTAAGCTTCCATAACACAAGCCATCCTGCAGCATATACGGTAAACTAAGCGCGATTTTGCATCAGGAAAGCGTCTATGAATCACTCCCTTAAAGCCTGGAACACCTTCGGTATCGATCAACAAGCTAATGTGCTTGTCTGTGCCGAAAATGAGCAACAACTACTAAATGCCTGGCAATCAGCCAATGCATCACATCATCCAGTGCTAATCCTGGGTGAAGGGAGTAACGTCCTGTTTCTTGATGCCTTCCATGGAACGGTGATCGTCAACCGTATCAAGGGAATAGCGATTACAGAACAACCTGATGCGTGGCATTTGCACGTAGGCGCGGGTGAAAACTGGCATCATCTGGTAGAGCATACGCTGCAGCAAAGCATGCCCGGACTGGAAAATCTGGCGCTGATCCCCGGCTGCGTGGGTTCATCGCCGATCCAGAATATTGGTGCCTATGGCGTAGAACTGCGGCGCGTCTGTGAATACGTGGACTGCGTAGAGCTTTCGACCGGCAAACATCTGCGCGTTAGCGCCGCAGAATGCCGATTTGGTTACCGTGACAGTATCTTCAAACATGAGTATCAGGATCGTTTTGCGATTGTAGCTGTTGGTCTGCGCTTACCTAAACAGTGGCAACCCGTTCTCACATACGGTGACCTGACGCGTCTTGATCCTGCCACGGTAACGCCTCGGCAGGTTTTTGATTCTGTTTGCCATATGCGCACCACAAAACTGCCCGATCCAAAAGTAAACGGGAATGCGGGGAGTTTCTTTAAAAACCCGGTTGTCACCGCGGACATTGCGCAGGAGCTCTTGGTGAAATTCCCGACTGCACCTCATTACCCGCAGGCTGATGGCTCTGTGAAACTGGCTGCTGGCTGGCTTATCGATCAATGTCAGCTAAAAGGCATGCGCATTGGTGGCGCAGCGGTACATCAGCAGCAGGCACTGGTGCTGATCAATGCAGGCCATGCTACGAGTCAGGATGTGGTGCAACTGGCGCATCACGTACGCCAAAAAGTCGGTGAGAAATTCAATGTCTGGCTTGAACCGGAAGTCCGGTTTATTGGCCCACTGGGTGAAGTGAATGCCGTGGAGATCGTTGCATGAAGGATAATACCGTCCCCCTGACGCTTATTTCATTATTAGCCGATGGCGAATTTCACTCTGGTGAGCAACTCGGTGAAAAGCTGGGAATGAGCCGTGCGGCAATCAATAAACATGTCCAGACGCTACGTGACTGGGGTGTTGATGTATTTACTGTCCCTGGTAAAGGATACAGCTTACCTGAACCTATCCAGCTATTAGATTCATCACTTATTTATTCTCAGCTGGATGGCGGGAATATAACGGTCCTGCCGGTTATCGACTCAACCAATCAGTACCTGATGGATCGAATTGGTCAACTGGAGTCAGGGGACGCCTGCGTCGCTGAGTATCAGCAGGCCGGTCGTGGTCGTCGTGGACGTAAATGGTTCTCTCCCTTTGGCGCCAATCTGTACCTTTCAATGTTCTGGCGACTGGAACAAGGACCGGCAGCCGCGATTGGCCTGAGCCTGGTGATTGGTATTGTCATGGCTGAGGTTTTACGCGATCTGGGCGCGGATAAAGTACGTGTTAAATGGCCGAACGACCTCTATTTGCTCGACCGTAAACTGGCAGGGATCCTGGTTGAACTCACCGGAAAAACGGGCGATGCCGCACAGATTGTTATTGGGGCGGGTATAAACATGTCCATGCGTCGTGTTGAGGAGAATGTGGTTAATCAAGGCTGGATTAATCTGCAGGAGGCGGGTATTACCATTGACCGCAATACTCTGGCTGCCCGACTGATCCGCGAGCTGCGCGCTGCCCTGGTACTGTTTGAGCATGAGGGCCTGGCGCCGTATTTGTCCCGCTGGAGGGCGCTGGATAACTTTATCGACCGTCCCGTTAAACTCATTATTGGTGATAAAGAAATATTTGGCGTATCTCGTGGAATAGATGCGCAAGGTGCATTACTACTCGAACAAAATGGCGTGATAAAACCCTGGATGGGTGGGGAAATATCGCTTAGAAGCGCTGAATAATAAGAAGGGGAGCTATGGCTCCCCTTTATTTTTTATTTTCGTAATCTGACTTGCTCAACGGCATGATTGGCGCTTTTCGTCATGATTAAGCTGGCTCGCTCACGCGTTGGTAAAATATTCTGTTTTAAATTCAACCAGTTGATTTCTTTCCATAGCGATGTAGCCGTGTTGATTGCCTCGTCTTCCGACAATTTCGCATAGTTATGGAAATAAGAGTCTGGGTTGGTAAATGCCCCTTCGCGGAATTTCAGGAAGCGGTTGATATACCACGTCTGGAGTAATTCTTCTGGCGCATCAACATAAATAGAAAAGTCGACAAAGTCAGAAACAAATACATGATGTGGATCGTGAGGATAGTCCATCCCGCTTTGTAATACATTGAGCCCTTCGAGGATTAATATGTCGGGCTGGGCAACGGTTTTGTCGCCATCAGGGATCACATCATAGATCAGATGAGAATAGACCGGTGCTGTAACGTTGGGGACGCCAGACTTTAAATCGGAAACGAATTTAACCAGACGGTGCATATCATAGGACTGAGGAAAGCCTTTCTTCTTCATGAGCCCACGATCTTTCAACACCTGGTTAGGATGAAGAAAACCGTCAGTAGTGATCAGCTCAACCTTACGATGCTCGGGCCAGCGACTCAGTAACGCTTGCAACACACGTGCAGTCGTACTTTTGCCGACGGCGACGCTGCCAGCAATGCTAATAATATAAGGAATACGCTCGCCGTTGGTGCCTAAAAATTGCTCCAGCACAGCCTGACGCCGCAGGTTCGAACTGATGTAAAAATTTAGCAAACGCGATAATGGTAAATAAATCTCAGCAACTTCTTCCAGCGATAAGTCTTCGTTAATGCCTTTCAGACGAGCAATCTCTTCCTCGGTCAGAGTCATCGGCACGGAATCACGAAGCGCAGCCCACTGGTTGCGATCAAACTGTAGGTAAGGCGACGTTAACGCTTGCTCTTTTATACTCATACGCATGGTCTGGCTGTCATTGCTATATCAGGTCTGCGGTAAAAAACGAAATCATCCCCGGTACGCAATGGCACGCACATTTCAGTTAATTTGGACAATGGGCAGGAGGGTAACACCAGATGGGAGGGAATAATAAGAAAAAATCGTCCCCTGAAACGCAATGTGACGGCTATTCCAGATGTATAAAGATGCACTTTCTCTCTATTGATAACGGCATGCTGGAGCAAAATGCCTTCTGGGAGCGCGGCTGACGTTGGAAATTTGTTCAATTCGAAGAAGAAATAGATTATTTATCGGTCGTATAGCGCAAAATGTGAGCGATAGAACATTTTATGCAATTTTTTAGTTGCATGAGTGCGCATGTCTCCATAAAATGCGCGCTACTTGATGCCGACTTAGCTCAGTAGGTAGAGCAACTGACTTGTAATCAGTAGGTCACCAGTTCGATTCCGGTAGTCGGCACCATCAAGTCCGGTGGGGTTCCCGAGCGGCCAAAGGGAGCAGACTGTAAATCTGCCGTCACAGACTTCGAAGGTTCGAATCCTTCCCCCACCACCACTTTCTGGCAGCGTTATCGCCGCCTGAGTTGGTTAAAAAATTAATCAGCTCGAATAAAAAAGAGAGAAATCTCTTTTTTATTACAGAAAGAACTGGGTAGCCGAGTTTCAGGATGCGGGCATCGTATAATGGCTATTACCTCAGCCTTCCAAGCTGATGATGCGGGTTCGATTCCCGCTGCCCGCTCCAGACGTGCTGATATGGCTCAGTTGGTAGAGCGCACCCTTGGTAAGGGTGAGGTCCCCAGTTCGACTCTGGGTATCAGCACCACTTCACTTCTCCTTCCCGTTTCTCTCTGTTTACTTTTAAAAGCATTCAACAGCTCAGGCATATGGCCTGGTTGATGTGGTGATATCACCGATTTATCCGTGTCTTAGAGGGACAATCGATGTCTAAAGAAAAATTTGAACGTACAAAACCGCACGTTAACGTCGGTACTATCGGCCACGTTGACCATGGTAAAACAACGCTGACCGCTGCAATCACTACCGTACTGGCTAAAACCTACGGCGGTGCTGCTCGTGCATTCGACCAGATCGATAACGCGCCGGAAGAAAAAGCTCGTGGTATCACCATCAACACTTCTCACGTTGAATATGACACCCCGACTCGCCACTACGCACACGTAGACTGCCCGGGCCACGCCGACTATGTTAAAAACATGATCACCGGTGCTGCGCAGATGGACGGCGCGATCCTGGTTGTTGCTGCGACTGACGGCCCGATGCCGCAGACTCGTGAGCACATCCTGCTGGGTCGTCAGGTAGGCGTTCCGTACATCATCGTGTTCCTGAACAAATGCGACATGGTTGATGACGAAGAGCTGCTGGAACTGGTAGAAATGGAAGTTCGTGAACTTCTGTCTCAGTACGATTTCCCGGGCGACGACACTCCGATCGTTCGTGGTTCTGCTCTGAAAGCGCTGGAAGGCGAAGCAGAGTGGGAAGCGAAAATCATCGAACTGGCTGGCTTCCTGGATTCTTACATCCCGGAACCAGAGCGTGCGATTGACAAGCCGTTCCTGCTGCCTATCGAAGACGTATTCTCCATCTCCGGTCGTGGTACCGTTGTTACCGGTCGTGTAGAGCGCGGTATCATCAAAGTTGGTGAAGAAGTTGAAATCGTTGGTATCAAAGAGACTGCTAAGTCTACCTGTACTGGCGTTGAAATGTTCCGCAAACTGCTGGACGAAGGCCGTGCTGGTGAGAACGTTGGTGTTCTGCTGCGTGGTATCAAACGTGAAGAAATCGAACGTGGTCAGGTACTGGCTAAGCCGGGCTCTATCAAGCCGCACACCAAGTTCGAATCTGAAGTGTACATTCTGTCCAAAGACGAAGGCGGCCGTCATACTCCGTTCTTCAAAGGCTACCGTCCGCAGTTCTACTTCCGTACTACTGACGTGACTGGTACCATCGAACTGCCGGAAGGCGTTGAGATGGTAATGCCGGGCGACAACATCAAAATGGTTGTTACCCTGATCCACCCAATCGCGATGGACGACGGTCTGCGTTTCGCAATCCGTGAAGGCGGCCGTACTGTTGGTGCGGGCGTTGTTGCCAAAGTAATGAGCTAATTGCCGAATAACATTTGACGCAATGCGCAATAAAAGGGCATCATTTGATGCCCTTTTTGCACGCTTTCACACCAGAACCTGGCTCATCAGTGATTTTATTTGTCATAATCATTGCTGAGACAGGCTCTGAAGAGGGCGTTTAGTCCGAAACGCACCAGAGCATTTCGGTTTGGATCGCCTCGCTTACGCGGGGTGAAAATGTTTGTAGAATACTTCTGACAGGTTGGTTTATGAGTGCGAATACCGAAGCTCAAGGAAGCGGGCGCGGCCTGGAAGCGATGAAGTGGGTTGTTGTCGCTGTATTGCTGCTTGTAGCTATCGTTGGCAACTACCTCTATCGTGACATGATGCTGCCGCTGCGTGCGCTGGCCGTAGTGATTCTGATTGCCGCAGCGGGTGGTGTCGCGCTGTTGACAACAAAAGGTAAAGCGACCGTTGCTTTTGCCCGTGAAGCGAGAACCGAAGTCCGTAAGGTCATTTGGCCAACTCGCCAGGAAACATTGCACACCACATTAATTGTGGCTGCGGTTACCGCAGTAATGTCACTGATCCTGTGGGGACTGGATGGTATTCTGGTTCGCCTGGTATCCTTTATCACTGGCCTGAGGTTCTAAGATGTCTGAAGCCCCTAAAAAGCGCTGGTACGTCGTTCAGGCGTTTTCCGGTTTTGAAGGCCGCGTAGCTACATCGCTGCGCGAATATATCAAGTTACAAAATATGGAAGAGCTGTTTGGCGAAGTCATGGTGCCGACCGAAGAAGTGGTCGAAATCCGTGGTGGTCAGCGTCGCAAGAGCGAACGTAAATTCTTCCCGGGCTATGTATTGGTCCAGATGGTGATGAATGACGCAAGCTGGCACTTGGTGCGCAGCGTACCGCGTGTGATGGGCTTTATCGGCGGTACATCTGACCGTCCGGCTCCGATCAGCGACAAAGAAGTTGATGCGATCATGAACCGTCTGCAGCAGGTTGGCGACAAGCCGCGTCCGAAAACGATGTTTGAGCCAGGTGAAATGGTTCGCGTTAGCGACGGTCCGTTCGCTGACTTTAACGGCGTGGTTGAAGAAGTGGACTACGAGAAGTCTCGTCTGAAAGTTTCCGTATCTATCTTCGGTCGTGCGACTCCTGTTGAACTGGACTTCGCTCAGGTTGAAAAAGCCTAACACCCCGATCAAAAAAGCGACGATTTAATCGTTGCACAAGGCGCGAGATTGGAATACAATTTCGCGCCTTTTGTTTTTATGGATCCTATCCGTAAAACGAATTTAATCACGGGGAGCCTCCTTGAGGCGTTATAACCCAACTAGAGGAATTTAGAATGGCTAAGAAAGTCCAAGCCTATGTCAAGCTGCAGGTTGCAGCTGGTATGGCTAACCCGAGTCCGCCGGTAGGTCCTGCACTGGGTCAACAAGGCGTGAACATCATGGAATTCTGCAAAGCGTTCAACGCTAAAACTGATTCCATGGAAAAAGGTCTGCCAATCCCGGTTGTTATCACCGTTTACGCTGACCGTTCTTTCACTTTCGTTACCAAAACGCCTCCGGCAGCAGTTCTGCTGAAGAAAGCGGCTGGTATCAAGTCTGGTTCCGGCAAGCCGAACAAAGACAAAGTGGGTAAAATTTCCCGCGCTCAGCTGCAGGAAATCGCGCAGACCAAAGCTGCCGACATGACTGGTTCCGACATTGAAGCGATGACTCGCTCCATTGAAGGTACTGCACGTTCCATGGGCCTGGTAGTGGAGGACTAAGAAATGGCTAAACTGACCAAGCGCATGTCCGTGATCCGTGACAAAGTTGATGCTACTAAGCAGTATGACATCAACGAAGCTATCGCTCTGCTGAAAGAGCTGGCCACTGCTAAATTCGTAGAAAGCGTGGACGTTGCTGTTAACCTCGGCATCGATGCTCGTAAATCTGACCAGAACGTACGTGGTGCAACTGTACTGCCGCACGGTACTGGCCGTTCCGTTCGCGTAGCCGTATTTACCCAGGGTGCAAACGCTGAAGCTGCTAAAGCTGCAGGCGCTGAGCTGGTAGGTATGGAAGATCTGGCTGAACAGATCAAGAAAGGCGAAATGAACTTTGACGTTGTTATTGCTTCCCCGGATGCAATGCGCGTTGTTGGCCAGCTGGGTCAGGTTCTGGGTCCGCGCGGCCTGATGCCAAACCCGAAAGTTGGTACTGTAACTCCTAACGTTGCTGAAGCTGTTAAGAATGCTAAAGCTGGTCAGGTTCGTTACCGTAACGACAAAAACGGCATCATTCACACCACCATCGGTAAAGTGGATTTTGACGCTGACAAACTGAAAGAAAACCTGGAAGCTCTGCTGGTTGCGCTGAAAAAAGCAAAGCCGACTCAGGCAAAAGGCGTGTACATCAAGAAAGTTAGCATCTCCACCACCATGGGTGCTGGCGTTGCCGTTGATCAGTCCGGTCTGACTGCGACTGTGGCGAACTAATCTTCGCCTTTACGTGGGCGGTGATTTTGTCTACAATCTTACCCCCACGTATTCTGCTAATTGCAGACGTATATCCGAGATATTCAGGCTGTGGCAAGGCAGTCAACGCCGCTACAGATTGAATAACGACAGATAGAAAAGATTTGTTCGTTGGAGCCTGGCCTAATCCAGGCCTCCGTCGAAGACCGCAGGTGTTTCGTAAGAAACTTAATGCCCTGCGTAGACGGTGACAGAACGCTAAGATTATTTCTGATACTCTGGCTTGTTTCTGCTCACCGTATTTAGACGCTCTCTCCGTTGGGGGGAGTGAAGTGAGTTCCGGAACATGAGTTCCGGCAAACATCCAGGAGCAAAGCTAATGGCTTTAAATCTTCAAGACAAACAAGCGATTGTTGCTGAAGTCAGCGAAGTAGCCAAAGGCGCGCTGTCTGCAGTAGTTGCGGATTCCCGTGGCGTAACTGTAGATAAAATGACTGAACTGCGTAAAGCAGGTCGTGAAGCTGGCGTATACATGCGTGTTGTTCGTAACACCCTGCTGCGCCGCGTCGTTGAAGGTACTCAGTTCGAGTGCCTGAAAGACACGTTTGTTGGTCCGACCCTGATTGCATACTCTATGGAACACCCGGGCGCTGCTGCTCGTCTGTTCAAAGAGTTCGCGAAAGCGAATGCAAAATTTGAGGTCAAAGCCGCAGCCTTTGAAGGTGAGTTGATTACGGCATCGAATATCGATCGCCTGGCAACTCTGCCGACCTACGAAGAAGCAATTGCACGCCTGATGGCAACCATGAAAGAAGCTTCGGCTGGCAAACTGGTTCGTACTCTGGCTGCTGTACGCGATGCGAAAGAAGCTGCTTAATCGCAGTTATCTTTGTAAAGCATCTGCTTACGTATAAACTTATTCTGATTTTCAGGAACAATTTAAATGTCTATCACTAAAGATCAAATCATTGAAGCAGTATCCGCTATGTCCGTAATGGACGTTGTAGAACTGATTTCTGCAATGGAAGAAAAATTCGGTGTTTCTGCTGCTGCTGCTGTAGCTGTAGCTGCTGGCCCGGCTGAAGCTGCTGAAGAAAAAACTGAATTCGACGTAATTCTGAAAGCTGCTGGCGCTAACAAAGTTGCTGTTATCAAAGCAGTACGTGGCGCAACTGGCCTGGGTCTGAAAGAAGCTAAAGACCTGGTAGAATCTGCACCGGCTGCGCTGAAAGAAGGCGTGAGCAAAGACGACGCAGAAGCACTGAAAAAATCTCTGGAAGAAGCTGGCGCTGAAGTTGAAGTTAAATAAGCCAACTTTTCTGGTTGCAGCCTAAGAAATTAGGCTGATGGCTGGTGACTTTTTAGTCACCAGCCTTTTTGCGCTGTAAGGCGCCAGTAGCATTTCACACTGTTTGACTACTGCTGTGCCTTTCAATGCTTGTTTCTATCGACGTCTTAATATACTGCGACAGAACGTCAGTTCTGTGTAAATCGCAATGAAATGGTTTAAGCGTGATAGCAACAGGCATTGCGGAAAGTATTCGATTTTCCGGTCAACAAAATAGTGTTGCACAAACTGTCCCTTCGTCGGACAGATGGGTCGACTTGTCAGCGAGCTGAGGAACCCTAATGGTTTACTCCTATACCGAGAAAAAACGTATTCGTAAGGATTTTGGTAAACGTCCGCAAGTGTTGGACATACCTTATCTCCTTTCTATCCAGCTTGACTCGTTTCAGAAGTTCATCGAGCAAGATCCTGAAGGGCAGTATGGTCTGGAAGCAGCTTTCCGTTCCGTTTTCCCGATTCAGAGCTACAGCGGTAATTCCGAGCTGCAATACGTCAGCTACCGCCTTGGCGAACCGGTGTTTGACGTTCAGGAATGTCAGATCCGTGGCGTGACCTATTCCGCACCGCTGCGCGTAAAACTGCGCCTGGTGATCTACGAGCGCGAAGCGCCGGAAGGCACCGTAAAAGACATTAAAGAACAAGAAGTCTACATGGGCGAAATTCCGCTCATGACAGACAACGGTACCTTTGTTATCAACGGTACTGAGCGTGTTATCGTTTCTCAGCTGCACCGTAGTCCTGGCGTCTTTTTTGACTCCGACAAAGGTAAAACCCACTCTTCGGGTAAAGTGCTGTATAACGCGCGTATTATCCCTTACCGTGGTTCCTGGCTGGACTTCGAATTCGATCCGAAGGACAACCTGTTCGTACGTATTGACCGTCGCCGTAAACTGCCTGCGACCATTATTCTGCGTGCACTGAACTACACCACTGAGCAGATCCTTGACCTGTTCTTTGAGAAAGTTGTTTTCGAAATTCGTGACAACAAGCTGCAGATGGAACTGGTGCCGGAACGCCTGCGTGGTGAAACCGCCTCCTTTGACATCGAAGCTAACGGCAAAGTCTACGTCGAAAAAGGCCGTCGCATCACTGCGCGCCACATTCGCCAACTGGAAAAAGACGATATCAAACATATCGAAGTTCCGGTTGAATACATTGCTGGTAAAGTTGCGGCTAAAGACTACGTTGACGAATCTACTGGCGAGCTGATCTGCGCAGCTAACATGGAGCTGAGTCTGGATCTGCTGGCTAAGCTGAGCCAGTCTGGCCACAAGCGTATCGAAACGCTGTTCACCAACGATCTGGACCACGGTCCGTACATTTCTGAAACTGTACGTGTCGACCCAACCAACGATCGTCTGAGCGCGCTGGTAGAAATCTACCGCATGATGCGCCCTGGTGAGCCGCCGACGCGTGAAGCTGCTGAAAGCCTGTTCGAGAACCTGTTCTTCTCCGAAGACCGCTATGACCTGTCTGCGGTTGGTCGTATGAAGTTCAACCGTTCTCTGCTGCGCGACGAAATCGAAGGTTCCGGTATCCTGAGCAAAGATGACATCATCGAAGTGATGAAGAAGCTCATCGATATCCGTAACGGTAAAGGCGAAGTCGATGATATCGACCACCTCGGTAACCGTCGTATCCGTTCCGTAGGCGAAATGGCGGAAAACCAGTTCCGCGTTGGCCTGGTACGTGTTGAGCGTGCGGTGAAAGAGCGTCTGTCTCTGGGCGATCTGGATACCCTGATGCCTCAGGATATGATCAACGCTAAGCCGATTTCTGCAGCAGTGAAAGAGTTCTTTGGTTCCAGCCAGCTGTCTCAGTTTATGGACCAGAACAACCCGCTGTCTGAGATTACGCACAAACGTCGTATCTCTGCACTCGGCCCAGGCGGTTTGACCCGTGAACGCGCAGGCTTCGAAGTTCGAGACGTACACCCGACTCACTACGGTCGCGTATGTCCAATCGAAACGCCTGAAGGTCCGAACATCGGTCTGATCAACTCCTTGTCTGTGTACGCACAGACTAACGAATACGGCTTCCTCGAGACTCCGTACCGTAAAGTGACCGACGGTGTTGTAACTGACGAAATTCATTACCTGTCAGCTATCGAAGAAGGCAACTATGTTATCGCTCAGGCGAACTCCAACCTGGATGACGAAGGCCACTTTGTAGAAGATCTGGTTACCTGCCGTAGCAAAGGCGAATCCAGCTTGTTCAGCCGTGACCAGGTTGACTACATGGACGTATCCACCCAGCAGGTGGTATCCGTCGGTGCGTCCCTGATCCCGTTCCTGGAACACGATGACGCCAACCGTGCATTGATGGGTGCGAACATGCAACGTCAGGCGGTTCCGACTCTGCGTGCTGATAAGCCGCTGGTTGGTACCGGTATGGAACGTGCTGTTGCCGTCGACTCCGGTGTTACCGCAGTTGCTAAACGTGGCGGTACCGTCCAGTACGTGGATGCTTCCCGTATCGTTATCAAAGTTAACGAAGACGAGATGTACCCGGGCGAAGCAGGTATCGACATTTATAACCTGACCAAATACACCCGTTCTAACCAGAACACCTGTATCAACCAGATGCCTTGCGTATCTCTGGGCGAGCCGGTTGAACGTGGTGATGTGCTGGCAGACGGTCCGTCCACCGATCTCGGTGAACTGGCGCTCGGTCAGAACATGCGCGTGGCATTCATGCCATGGAATGGTTACAACTTCGAAGACTCCATCCTCGTATCTGAGCGTGTTGTCCAGGAAGACCGTTTCACCACCATCCACATTCAGGAACTGGCATGTGTGTCCCGTGACACCAAGCTGGGGCCGGAAGAGATCACCGCTGACATCCCGAACGTGGGTGAAGCTGCGCTCTCCAAACTGGATGAATCCGGTATCGTTTATATCGGCGCGGAAGTAACCGGTGGCGATATTCTGGTTGGTAAGGTAACGCCGAAAGGTGAAACCCAGCTGACGCCAGAAGAGAAGCTGCTGCGTGCGATCTTCGGTGAGAAAGCGTCTGACGTTAAAGATTCTTCTCTGCGCGTGCCAAACGGTGTTTCCGGTACGATTATCGACGTTCAGGTCTTTACTCGCGATGGCGTAGAAAAAGACAAACGTGCGCTGGAAATCGAAGAGATGCAGCTGAAGCAGGCGAAAAAAGACCTGTCTGAAGAACTGCAAATCCTCGAAGCTGGCCTGTTCAGCCGTATCTACGCTGTGCTGGTTTCCGGTGGTGTTGAAGCTGAGAAGCTCGACAAACTGCCGCGCGATCGCTGGTTAGAACTCGGCCTGACCGACGAAGAGAAACAAAATCAGCTGGAACAACTGGCTGAGCAGTACGACGAACTGAAACACGAGTTCGAGAAAAAACTCGAAGCGAAACGCCGTAAAATCACTCAGGGCGACGATCTGGCACCGGGCGTGCTGAAGATTGTTAAGGTTTATCTGGCGGTTAAACGTCGGATCCAGCCTGGTGATAAGATGGCAGGTCGTCACGGTAACAAGGGTGTAATCTCTAAGATCAACCCGATCGAAGATATGCCACACGATGCTAACGGTACGCCGGTAGATATCGTGTTGAACCCGCTGGGCGTACCATCGCGTATGAACATCGGTCAGATCCTTGAAACCCACCTGGGTATGGCTGCGAAAGGTATTGGCGATAAGATCAACGCCATGCTGAAACAGCAGCAGGAAGTCGCGAAACTGCGCGAATTCATCCAGCGTGCTTACGATCTGGGTTCAGATGTTCGTCAGAAAGTTGACCTGAATACCTTCAGCGATGAAGAAGTTCTGCGTCTGGCTGAAAACCTGAAAAAAGGTATGCCGATCGCAACGCCGGTGTTCGACGGTGCGAAAGAGTCTGAAATCAAGGAACTGTTACAGCTGGGTGGCCTGCCGACTTCCGGTCAGATCACACTGTTCGACGGTCGTACCGGTGAGCAGTTCGAGCGCCAGGTTACCGTTGGCTACATGTACATGCTGAAACTGAACCACCTGGTTGATGACAAGATGCATGCGCGTTCTACCGGTTCTTACAGCCTGGTTACTCAGCAGCCGCTGGGTGGTAAGGCTCAGTTCGGTGGTCAGCGCTTCGGGGAGATGGAAGTGTGGGCGCTTGAAGCATACGGCGCGGCATACACCCTGCAGGAAATGCTCACCGTTAAGTCTGATGACGTGAACGGTCGTACTAAGATGTATAAAAACATCGTGGACGGCAACCATCAGATGGAACCAGGCATGCCGGAATCCTTCAACGTACTGTTGAAAGAGATTCGTTCGCTGGGTATCAACATCGAGCTGGAAGACGAGTAACTCTCGATCAAACAGGTCACTGGTGCTGGCGTAACAGCCAGCGCCAGATTGTGCTAACTCCGACGGGAGCAAATCCGTGAAAGATTTATTAAAGTTTCTGAAAGCGCAGACTAAAACCGAAGAGTTTGATGCGATCAAAATTGCTCTGGCCTCGCCAGACATGATCCGTTCATGGTCTTTCGGTGAAGTTAAGAAGCCGGAAACCATCAACTACCGTACGTTCAAACCTGAACGTGACGGCCTTTTCTGCGCCCGTATCTTTGGGCCGGTAAAAGACTATGAGTGCCTGTGCGGTAAGTACAAGCGCCTGAAACACCGCGGTGTGATCTGTGAGAAGTGCGGCGTTGAAGTGACCCAGACTAAAGTACGCCGTGAGCGTATGGGCCACATCGAGCTGGCGTCTCCGACCGCTCACATCTGGTTCCTGAAATCTCTGCCGTCCCGTATCGGTCTGCTGCTCGATATGCCGCTGCGCGATATCGAACGCGTACTGTACTTCGAATCTTATGTGGTTATCGAAGGCGGTATGACTAACCTGGAACGTCAACAGATCCTGACTGAAGAGCAGTATCTGGACGCGCTGGAAGAGTTCGGTGACGAATTCGACGCGAAGATGGGTGCGGAAGCAATCCAGGCCCTGCTGAAGAGCATGGATCTGGAGCAAGAGTGCGAAACTCTGCGCGAAGAGCTGAACGAAACCAACTCCGAAACCAAGCGTAAGAAGCTGACCAAACGTATCAAACTGCTGGAAGCATTCGTACAGTCTGGCAACAAGCCAGAGTGGATGATCCTGACCGTTCTGCCGGTTCTGCCGCCAGATCTGCGTCCGCTGGTTCCGCTGGATGGTGGTCGTTTCGCAACATCAGATCTGAACGATCTGTACCGTCGCGTGATCAACCGTAACAACCGTTTGAAACGTCTGCTGGATCTGGCTGCGCCGGACATCATCGTACGTAACGAAAAACGTATGCTGCAGGAAGCGGTTGACGCCCTGCTGGATAACGGTCGTCGTGGTCGTGCGATCACCGGTTCTAACAAACGTCCTCTGAAATCTTTGGCCGATATGATCAAAGGTAAACAGGGTCGTTTCCGTCAGAACCTGCTCGGTAAGCGTGTTGACTACTCCGGTCGTTCTGTAATCACCGTAGGTCCATACCTGCGTCTGCATCAGTGCGGTCTGCCGAAGAAAATGGCACTGGAACTGTTCAAACCGTTTATTTACGGCAAGCTGGAACTGCGTGGCCTGGCCACTACCATCAAAGCCGCTAAGAAAATGGTTGAGCGTGAAGAAGCTGTCGTTTGGGATATCCTGGACGAAGTTATCCGCGAACACCCGGTACTGCTGAACCGTGCACCAACCCTGCACCGTCTGGGTATCCAGGCATTTGAACCGGTACTGATCGAAGGTAAAGCTATCCAGCTGCACCCGCTGGTTTGTGCGGCATATAACGCCGACTTCGATGGTGACCAGATGGCTGTTCACGTACCGCTGACGCTGGAAGCCCAGCTGGAAGCGCGTGCGCTGATGATGTCTACCAACAACATCCTGTCTCCGGCGAACGGCGAACCTATCATCGTTCCGTCTCAGGACGTTGTATTGGGTCTGTACTACATGACCCGTGACTGTGTTAACGCCAAAGGCGAAGGCATGGTGCTGACTGGCCCGAAAGAAGCTGAGCGTATCTATCGCGCAGGTCTGGCCTCTCTGCATGCGCGCGTTAAAGTGCGTATCACTGAATACGAAAAAGATGAAAACGGCGAATTCGTTGCGCACACCAGCCTGAAAGACACGACCGTTGGTCGCGCCATTCTGTGGATGATCGTACCGAAAGGTCTGCCTTTCTCCATCGTCAACCAGGCGCTGGGCAAGAAAGCAATCTCCAAAATGCTGAACACCTGTTACCGCATTCTGGGCCTGAAGCCGACCGTTATCTTCGCTGACCAGACAATGTACACCGGCTTTGCTTATGCAGCGCGTTCAGGTGCATCTGTTGGTATTGATGACATGGTCATCCCAGAGAAGAAACACGAGATCATCTCTGAAGCGGAAGCTGAAGTTGCTGAGATCCAGGAGCAGTTCCAGTCTGGTCTGGTAACCGCGGGCGAACGTTATAACAAAGTTATCGATATCTGGGCTGCGGCGAACGATCGTGTATCCAAAGCGATGATGGATAACCTGCAAACCGAAACCGTGATTAACCGTGACGGCGTAGAAGAGCAGCAGGTTTCCTTCAACAGCATCTACATGATGGCCGACTCCGGTGCGCGTGGTTCTGCAGCACAGATTCGTCAGCTGGCTGGTATGCGTGGTCTGATGGCTAAGCCAGATGGCTCCATCATCGAAACGCCAATCACCGCGAACTTCCGTGAAGGTCTGAACGTACTCCAGTACTTCATCTCTACTCACGGTGCTCGTAAAGGTCTGGCGGATACCGCACTGAAAACAGCGAACTCCGGTTATCTGACTCGTCGTCTGGTTGACGTTGCGCAGGACTTGGTTGTTACTGAAGACGATTGCGGCACGCTGGAAGGCATCACCATGACCCCGGTTATCGAGGGTGGTGACGTTAAAGAACCGCTGCGCGATCGCGTTCTGGGTCGTGTGACTGCTGAAGACGTTCTGAAGCCGGGTACGGCGGATATTCTGGTTCCACGCAACACGCTGCTGCACGAACAGTGGTGTGACCTGCTGGAAGAGAACTCCGTTGACTCCGTCAAAGTCCGTTCCGTTGTATCCTGTGACACCGACTTTGGTGTATGTGCGCACTGCTATGGTCGTGACCTGGCGCGTGGCCACATCATCAATAAAGGTGAAGCAATCGGCGTTATCGCGGCGCAGTCCATCGGTGAACCGGGTACACAGCTGACGATGCGTACGTTCCACATCGGTGGTGCGGCATCTCGTGCGGCTGCTGAATCCAGCATCCAGGTGAAAAACAAAGGTAGCATCCGTCTGAGCAATGCGAAGTCGGTTGTTAACTCCAGCGGTAAACTGGTTATCACCTCACGTAACACCGAACTGAAACTGATCGACGAATTCGGCCGTACCAAAGAAAGCTATAAAGTGCCTTACGGCTCCGTTATGGCGAAAGGTGATGGCGAACAGGTTGCTGGCGGCGAAACCGTAGCGAACTGGGATCCGCACACCATGCCGGTTATCACCGAAGTGAGTGGTTTCGTCCGCTTCACTGACATGATCGACGGCCAGACCATTACTCGTCAGACCGACGAGCTGACCGGTCTGTCTTCTCTGGTGGTTCTGGATTCTGCAGAACGTACTGCGGGTGGTAAAGACCTGCGTCCGGCACTGAAAATTGTTGATGCTCAGGGCAACGACGTTCTGATCCCAGGCACCGATATGCCTGCTCAGTACTTCCTGCCGGGTAAAGCGATTGTTCAGCTGGAAGATGGCGTACAGATCAGTTCTGGTGACACCCTGGCGCGTGTTCCGCAGGAATCCGGCGGTACCAAGGATATTACCGGTGGTCTGCCGCGCGTTGCGGACCTGTTCGAAGCACGTCGTCCGAAAGAGCCGGCAATCCTGGCTGAAATCAGCGGCATCATTTCCTTCGGTAAAGAAACCAAAGGTAAACGTCGTCTGGTTATCACCCCGGTAGACGGTAGCGAGCCGTACGAAGAGATGATTCCGAAATGGCGTCAGCTCAACGTGTTCGAAGGTGAACGTGTAGAACGTGGTGACGTTGTTTCCGACGGTCCGGAAGCGCCGCACGACATCCTGCGTCTGCGTGGTGTGCATGCTGTAACTCGTTATATCGTTAACGAAGTTCAGGACGTATACCGTCTGCAGGGCGTTAAGATTAACGATAAGCACATCGAAGTTATCGTTCGTCAGATGCTGCGTAAAGCCACCATCGAAAGCGCTGGTAGCTCCGACTTCCTGGAAGGCGAGCAGGTTGAATACTCCCGCGTCAAGATTGCTAACCGCGATCTGGAAGCGAACGGCAAAGTGGGTGCAACATTCTCCCGCGATCTGCTGGGTATCACCAAAGCGTCTCTGGCAACCGAGTCCTTCATCTCTGCAGCATCGTTCCAGGAAACCACGCGTGTCCTGACCGAAGCCGCTGTTGCAGGTAAGCGTGATGAACTGCGCGGTCTGAAAGAGAACGTTATCGTGGGTCGTCTGATCCCGGCGGGTACCGGTTATGCGTACCACCAGGATCGTATGCGCCGCCGCGCAGCGGGCGAACTGCCAGCTGCTCCGCAGGTGACTGCTGAAGATGCGTCTGCCAGCCTGGCAGAACTGCTGAACGCAGGCCTGGGCGGTTCTGACAACGATTAATCGTTGCTGACACTAATAAAAAACCCGCTTCGGCGGGTTTTTTTATGTCGATGGATTTAAGATGTATTATGTTGATCGGATAAGGCATCAGCTGCCATCCGGCATGATGACGCCAGGCTTATGAGGCCTACGGCTTACGCCATCCGATCAGTTTACTGGTGGCAAGCGTCGATACAGTTCAATCATATCGCCTGCCAGATCCTGAATCACCATGGCATTCATCAGGTGGTCCTGGGAATGGACGGTGATGAGATTAACCGGTAGTTTGCCGGTACCTTCGTCAATTCCGATCAGTTGGGTCTGGATTTTATGCGCTTGTTTAACATACTCGCGAGATTCCATCATCGCGTGTTCTGCCCCGGCGAAATCACCTTTACGCGCCAGTTGCAACGCCGTCAGGGCTTGACTGCGCGCAGCTCCGGCGTTTACCAATAATTCCATGATGATCGTTTCTAACTCTTCCATGCCATCACTCCAATAGTTTCAGCGCTTTGTCCAGTACCGCATCGCCTTTCATCATGCCGTAATCCATCATATCGATAACGGCGACTTTTTTTCCTAGCGGGTTGGCGAGCGCCTGCAGCTTGGCCTGTTCATACTTAACCTGTGGGCCGAGCAATACGATATCCGCAGTGGCGATATTCTCTTCAAACTCAGCCACCGGGACCGCTTTGATAGTGACGTCGACTCCTTTTTTCTGGGCGGCATCTTTCATCTTTTGCACCAGCATGCTGGTGGACATTCCGGCGGCACAGCATAAAACGATGTTTTTCATAAGCAGTCTCGATCAACATGTGTGGGTTGATAATTATCGCGAGCCAGCCGCAGCAACAACTGCTTTGCAACGATTGTGTGCAAGGCATCACAAAGAAAGTCACTTTTTCTGAAACCGGTTACAAAAAGAGGCTCAACCCTACGATCTGGCCCTGATTTGGCGATTGTTGACCCATTTATCATATGCAGGAATATATAATCACTGTTAATAAAGACATGTTATAAAAAACAGTATTGACAGCGTTTTTTAAACCCGTATGTTAATACTTAACAGCGGAGAAATTGTAGTTTGCTGTTAACGTAGTAAGTGTTAGTAGAGCTTGATTGGGGGTTGCGATAAAGGCCACGAAGTATTTTTGTATGGGATAGTCGATGCTGAAAACGCTATTTATTCACCTCGACAATGCTTTCAGGCCACGTAGTTGATATATCTAATCGCAAATAGTTAGTAAAACGCGACGATGTAACGCCATGATTTAATAGTAAATGTTTGCGGTTTCTGTTTTCTGGTTATCGCAAGGGAAATAAGGCAACGCATCAAAGAGTATATGTCGCGAGGGGAAGTGTACTTGTTTAGGTCACCAGCCTTGAGTTCTATTATCAAGCGGGTGGAATGTGTTTAACGGTAAATAGAGGACGGTTTTAGTTAGTATCAATATCCAATATTATCTGTAGTAAACGTGTACATTTTAAAGTAGTACCATCAGCAGTATTAAATCGTTAAGTTTATTAATGTTAAATTTGAAGTGTGTAGTAACTTAAAGCCCTGACTGCAATGGTCAGGGCTTTTGTTCATTTTAGATCAAGTTGTTACCTGAAATGCTCAACCGCGATGGTGTAACATTTCGGCGCTAATCGATTATTAAATAAATTAATGCTTGCTTATTGATTAGAAGTAAGTCTACTATAGCGACATCGGTTTGATACACAGACCTTATGAAAGCAGTTTTAGTAAAGCAGTTCTCAGTTCAAGCGTTATCCTCAGATACTCTTCTTCATGAGCCTCCTCCCTAAGTGCCCCATAAGTTAATTTCTGCAAAACAGGCCATCTTCGCTGCTTAAGCGGCTCAAAATATGAAAGGAAGTATCTATGTCTAACAAAATGACTGGTTTAGTAAAATGGTTTAACTCTGAGAAAGGCTTCGGCTTTATCACTCCTCAGGACGGTAGCAAGGACGTGTTTGTGCATTTCTCTGCTATCCAGAGTAACGATTTTAAAACATTAGACGAAGGTCAAAAAGTGGAGTTCTCTGTGGAGAATGGCGCTAAAGGCCCGTCTGCTGTTAACGTTGTCGCGCTGTAATCGCCGATAATTTCACTAATGCTTACGATAGCGATGAAGGCCAGAGCCTGAGCAGTTAAGTGACAGTGAAGAAAAACCCGCGAAAGCGGGTTTTTTCGTTTTATGCGATTGCTCCGGACTTACGGCATCTGCGAAGCGCGTCCCAGATAGCTGTCCCAGTCCTTCCACACGGGCTGTAACCCCTGCGCCATTAGTGCTTCAGCAACGGCTTCTGGGCGACGGGCGTCGTGTGGGGAGAACTGTTCCAGTTCAGGATGGTTATCGGCATAACCGCCGGGCTGTGTTTTTGAGAAGGCGCTGACGTTGTTGATCGCCAGCGGGATCACATGATCACGGAACCATGGTGATTCGCGGGTGGAGAGCGACAGCTCAATTTCTGGCGCCAGTAAACGAAACGCGCAAATGGTTTGGACCAACTGTCGCTCGTCCATGATCGATGCGGGTTCAACGCCACCGGTGCATGGGCGCAGGCGAGGGAAGGAGATGGAGTAGCGGCTCTGCCAGTAATGCTGCTGCATCCACAGCAGATGTTCAGCCACCATATAGCAATCGACCCGCCAGCTGTCGGACAAACCAATCAACGCGCCAAGACCGATTTTGTCGATCCCTGCGCGGCCCAGCCTGTCCGGCGTTTCCAGTCGCCAGAAGAAATCCTGCTTTTTCCCCTTCAGATGGTGGCGAGCGTAAATCGCCTCATGATAGCTCTCCTGATACACCATCACGCCATCCAGTCCCAGCGTCTTCAGCTCCGCATATTCAGCCTCTGACAGCGGCTGAACTTCCATCTGCAATGAGGCAAACTGGCGGCGAATGGTGGGCAAATGGCGACGAAAGTAATCCATTCCGACTTTTGCCTGATGTTCACCGGTGACCAACAACAGATGCTCAAAACCCAGCTCACGGATAGCGGTACACTCTCGTTTTATCTCATCTTCGTCCAGCGTTTTGCGTTTGATACGGTTGCTCATGGAAAAGCCGCAGTAGGTGCAGTCGTTGGCGCAAAGATTCGAGAGATACAGCGGAACATAAAAGCTGACCGTGTTGCCGAAGCGCTGCCGGGTCAGGCGCTGCGCTCGCTGTGCCAACGGCTCCAGAAAGTCGGCGGCGGCAGGGGAGAGCAACGCCATCAGATCGTCGCGACTAAGCTGTGAAGCGTTGAGGGCGTGCTCCACGTCAGCGGCGGTTTTACCGTTGATACGCAGGCGGATGTCATCCCAGTCAAGCTGGCGCCAGCGGTCGCTGAACGTTTTCATACGAAGGCCTCCAGGAATCCGGTTAACGGGCTGGTGGCGCTTGCCTGCGAACTTTTGCTTCCTGGTACCGCCTGGCGCGCCAGAAGGCCCGCTTCAACCGCCAGACGGAAGGCGGTAGCCATCGTGACCGGGCAGTCGGCCACGGCGATTGCCGTGTTGACCAGCACTGCGTCGGCACCCATTTCCAGCGCCTGTGTGGCGTGGCTGGGGACGCCGATACCCGCATCAACCACCACCGGTACGGTTGCCTGTTGGATAATAATCTCCAGCATCGCTTTCGTTTCCAGTCCCTGATTAGAACCGATGGGCGCGCCGAGCGGCATTACCGCCGCGCAGCCGACCTCTTCCAGCCGCTTACACAGCACCGGATCCGCGCCGCAGTAGGGCAGCACCACAAAGCCCTGTTTCACCAATGCTTCCGCGGCTTTTAACGTTTCAATCGGATCCGGCAATAGCCAGCGGGCGTCCGGGTGGATTTCTAATTTTAGCCAGTTTGTGCCCAGCGCTTCACGTGCCAACTGGGCGGCGAAAATAGCCTCTTCCGCGGTTTTCGCCCCAGAGGTGTTAGGCAGTAGCGTCACCCCCGCGTCGATAAGTGGGGCCAGAATGGCATCGTTGTGCTGGCGCAAATCCACGCGCTTCATCGCCAGCGTCACCAGTTGGCTGCCGGAGGCGCGAATCGCCTCGACCATCAGCTGCGACGAAGCAAATTTTCCGGTGCCGGTGAACAGATGTGAATCAAACGTTTTGTCGGCAATACGTAACATATCAACCCCCTGCAATAACCTGAAAAAGCAGGATCTGGTCGCCTTCCTGCACGATTTGCTGCTCCCACTGCTCGCGCGGCAGGATCTGCTGATTGAGCGCCAGCGCCGCTCCCGGTTTAAGTTGATTTAGCGCAGTGAGCAGCCCGCTGACGGTTTGTCCCTCGGCGCACTGCATCGGCTCATCATTGAACTGAATCTGCATGTTGTCCTCCGCAGACCGGGCAGCCGCTGGCACGACGCAGCGCGAGGCTGCGCCACTGGCTGGTTTTACCGTCGAACAGGCGTAGCTCTCCATTGGGAGTTTCAATGCCGCTGAGTAATTTAATCGCCTCCAGCGCCTGCAAGGTGCCCATCACGCCCACAACCGGGCCGACGATGCCGGCGGTGCGGCAGTTGCGTTCCGGCTCTACATCATCCGGCCACAGGCAACGGTAACAGCCTTGTTCCCACGGTGGCGTCAGTACCATTAGCTGGCCGCCAAAGCCCACAGCGCTGGCGGTGATGAGCGGAGTGTTGAGCATCACGCAGGCGGCGTTAATTTCCTGGCGCGTCGCCATGTTGTCGGTACAGTCGAGCACCACGTCGGCACGCGCTACCGCATGCCGGAGCGCCTCACCGGTCAGCCGCTGCTCAAGGACGACCAGCTCGCTGTCTGGATTAAGGCGTGCCAGATGTCGCTTTGCCGCCTGTGCTTTCGGGCGGGCGATATCATCGGTGGTGAACAATATTTGCCGCTGCAGGTTGCTCAGATGAACGTCATCATCGTCCGCCAACGTCAGCGTGCCGACGCCCGCTCCCGCCAGATACAGTGCCGCAGGCGAGCCGAGCCCACCTAAACCGACGATCAGCACATGGCTATCGAGCAGCTTTTGTTGGCCCTCAATGGCAATGTCGCCGAGCAGGATCTGGCGGCTGTAGCGCATAAAATCGCGGTCATTCATCGCCGGCTCCCGCAATGTCCAATAGCTGCGCCGTGGCTGCTTGCCAGTCTGCGGCGTGGGTTATGGCGCTGACCACGGCAATGCTGCCAACGCCGGTCGCCAGCACCGCTGGGGCGCGCTCAAGGCTGATGCCGCCGATAGCGACAGTGGGGTAATCCGCCAGTCGTTTACTATGGCTTGCCAGCTGCGTGAGACCCTGCGGGGCCGACGGCATCTGCTTGGTTTGCGTCGGGAAGACATGACCCAACGCGATATAAGAAGGCTTAGCAGCCAGCGCTACGTCTATCTCCATATCATCGTGAGTGGAAACACCCAGGCGTAGCCCCGCCGCCTGAATCGCCTTCAGGTCGGTGGTTTCGAGGTCTTCCTGGCCCAGATGCACGCCGTACGCGTTGTGCTTAATTGCCAGACTCCAGTAATCGTTGATAAACAGGCGAGCATCATAGCGACGCCCCAACTCAATGGCGGCAATGACGTCGGCTTCGACCTCTTCATTACGTTTATCTTTAATGCGCAGTTGGATCGTGCGCACACCTGCCTGCAGCAAGCATTCAATCCATTCAACGCTGTCTACCACCGGGTAAAGCCCGAGGCGGAACGGCACGGTCGGGAAATCAGGCTGGTACATCACGCCTCCTCTTTTTTGAGGTAGATTTCGCCGCCTTTGGCGCGGAAGTTCTCCGACATATCCGCCATTCCGATTTCAATGGTTTGTGCGGCGGCGTAGTCGCGGACCTCCTGGCTGATTTTCATCGAGCAGAACTTCGGCCCGCACATGGAGCAGAAGTGGGCAACCTTGCCGGACTCCTGTGGCAGGGTTTCATCGTGATAGGCGCGGGCGGTGAATGGGTCGAGTGCGAGGTTAAACTGGTCTTCCCAGCGGAATTCGAAGCGCGCTTTCGACATGGCGTTATCGCGGATCTGCGCACCCGGATGGCCTTTGGCTAAATCAGCGGCGTGGGCGGCAATCTTGTAGGTAATCAGCCCTTGCTTCACGTCTTCTTTGTTCGGCAGGCCAAGGTGCTCTTTTGGCGTGACGTAGCACAGCATCGCACAGCCAAACCAGCCGATCATCGCCGCACCAATGCCGGAGGTGAAGTGGTCATAGCCCGGCGCGATATCTGTCGTCAACGGCCCTAAGGTGTAGAACGGCGCTTCATGGCAGTGCTCCAGCTCTTCGGTCATATTGCGCTGGATCATATGCATCGGCACATGACCCGGGCCTTCAATCATCACCTGCACGTCGTATTCCCAGGCGATTTTGGTCAGTTCGCCCAGCGTATGCAGCTCGGAGAACTGCGCCTCGTCGTTGGCATCCTGAATCGAGCCTGGACGCAGGCCGTCGCCGAGAGAGAGCGAAACGTCATAGGCGGCACAGATTTCGCAAATCTCGCGGAAATGTTCAAACAGGAAGTTCTCTTTGTGATGAGAGAGACACCATTTCGCCATGATCGAACCGCCGCGCGAGACAATACCTGTCAGGCGTTTGGCGGTCATCGGCACGTAGCGCAGCAGTACGCCCGCGTGAATGGTGAAGTAGTCGACGCCCTGTTCGGCTTGTTCGAGCAGCGTGTCGCGGAAGGCTTCCCAGGTGAGATCTTCAGCGATCCCGTTAACCTTCTCCAGCGCCTGGTAGATCGGTACGGTACCGATCGGCACCGGGCTGTTACGCAGGATCCACTCGCGGGTTTCGTGAATATAGCGGCCGGTGGAGAGGTCCATCACCGTATCTGCGCCCCAGCGGGTCGACCACACCAGCTTCTCCACCTCTTCTTCAATGGAGGAGGTTACCGCCGAGTTACCGATGTTGGCGTTCACCTTCACCAGGAAGTTGCGGCCGATGATCATCGGCTCGGATTCCGGGTGGTTGATGTTGGCAGGAATAATCGCGCGGCCCGCAGCGACTTCATCACGCACGAATTCCGGGGTGATGTTTTCCGGCAGGCGAGCGCCAAAGTTCATCCCTGGATGCTGATGGCGCAGCACTTCACTACGAATGCGCTCGCGGCCCATGTTTTCACGGATGGCGATAAATTCCATCTCCGGGGTAACCATCCCCTGACGGGCATAGTGCAACTGGGTAACGCGCTTGCCGGCTTTGGCGCGTTTTGGCGTCAGCAGGCCGCTGAAACGCAGCTCGTCCAGGCCATCGTCGGCCAGACGTTCTTTGGTATAAGCGGAGCTACGGTCGTCTAATTCTTCGCTATCGTTACGCGCCGCAATCCATGGCTGGCGCAGTTTTGCCAGACCCTGCTGAACGTTAATCGCCACATCAGGATCGCCGTACGGCCCGGAGGTGTCGTACACCGGCACGGCTTCGTTCTCTTCAAACTGCGGGTTGTCTTTCGTACCACCAATCAGCGTAGGACTTAGCTGGATTTCGCGCATCGGGATGCGAATATCCGCCTGCGAACCGGTGATGTAGATACGTTTTGAGTTAGGAAAGGCGGTACCTTCCAGCGTGTCGATAAAGTGTTGGGCTTGGGCGCGTTGTTCGCGGCGTGATGGTTTAGTAGTGGCAGACATAGCTCATTCCAAATAAAAGTAAGGATATGGCTTGTCAGACGACGGATGAAGCAAGAGAGACGAACGCCAAAGGGCGATACGGTTGTAGATTGACTCTTGTTCCCTTCGCAGGTTTTAACCTGATCAGGTTCCGCGGATCCCGAATTAACGGTCTCAGCCTTTTCCACTCATGCTGCTGTGGAAAATAAGCACTCCGACAAGAAGTAACCTCAAAAAGAGGTAATGAATGTAAATTACGCGTTAATGTCGCAAATCTCAAGCAGGACGTTTGATCATGCCACTCTCGTGCATCGCATCAAAAACCAGCATGATCAGCTTATCTTCCAGCACGAACCGGGCTTCCAGCGCCTCGCCGATATCCGATAAGGCCTGTTGAAATTCAAGGAAGTTATCGTGATCAATGGCGGTCTCCAGACTGGAATCATAGTAGTCCATGATCAGTTGCGTATTGGCTTCCAGGAGCGGCCAAATTTTTGTGGCTTTTAAAAGCTGCCCGTTCCCTTCCAATTTATGGAGAATACGTTCATAAATACTGAAGTGTCCGGTGGAAAGGTAATCGACCAGGCTCTGGCAAAAATCATCCAGCGCCTTTTCATTGAGCCGCATGTACGATTCTTTGCCTGGCTTAATGCCAACCAGATTGTAGTAAGCCACGAGCAGGTGCTTACGTACATGTAGCCAGCGATCAACCAGTTTGTTACTTCCTCCGACGTGCTCCGTCAGGCTTTCCAGCTGGTTTAGCATGATTGACTCCGCAAGATGGTGTTTAGGAACGGCTCACCCGTAAATGTAAAAATAATGTAAACAACATGCCTGTGAAGCAAAGGTTGCGCAAGAGATATGGATCGTATAATTGAAAAATTAGATAGCGGCTGGTGGATTGTCAGTCATGAGCAAAAGTTATGGTTGCCTCATGGCGAACTACCTTACGGCGACGCAGCAAGTTTTGATCTGACCGGGCAGCGCGCACTTCCTATAGGCGAATGGGAAGGGGAGACGGTCTGGCTGGTGCAGCAGCAGCGTCGGCACGATATGGGGTCTGTGCGCCAGGTCATTGACCAGGATGTTGGCCTGTTTCAACTGGCCGGACGCGGTGTACAACTGGCCGAGTTCTACCGCTCACATAAATTCTGCGGTTACTGCGGTCATCCCATGCACCCGAGTAAAACGGAATGGGCGATGCTGTGTAGCCACTGTCGAGAACGCTACTACCCGCAAATTGCCCCCTGCATTATCGTCGCTATTCGCCGTGACGACGCTATCCTGCTTGCCCAACATGTTCGCCATCGTAACGGCGTGCATACCGTGCTGGCGGGTTTTGTCGAAGTGGGCGAGACCCTCGAGCAGGCGGTGGCGCGCGAAGTCATGGAAGAGAGCGGCATTAAGGTAAAAAACCTGCGCTACGTCACTTCTCAGCCGTGGCCGTTCCCACAGTCTTTGATGACCGCATTTATGGCGGAGTATGATAGCGGCGAAATTGTTATTGACCCGAAGGAACTGCTGGAAGCGAACTGGTATCGCTACGACGATTTACCGCTCCTGCCCCCGCCGGGCACCGTCGCGCGTCGATTGATTGAAGATACTGCCGCCCTCTGCCGGGCAGAGTATGAGTGACACACATGTTACACTGGCGTGAAATAGCTCAAGGAATGGAAAAATGACCGAACTGAAGAACGATCGTTATCTGCGTGCGCTGCTGCGCCAACCCGTTGATGTCACTCCGGTATGGATGATGCGCCAGGCGGGCCGCTATCTACCGGAATATAAAGCCACGCGCGCCGAAGCGGGCGATTTTATGGCGCTGTGCAAAAATGCCGAGCTGGCCTGCGAAGTCACGCTGCAGCCGCTGCGTCGCTATAAGCTTGATGCGGCGATCCTCTTTTCGGATATCCTGACGATTCCCGATGCGATGGGACTTGGGCTGTATTTTGAAGCCGGAGAGGGCCCACGCTTTACCTCACCGATCGTCAGCAAGGCTGACGTCGACAAACTGCCGATCCCGGACCCGGAAGATGGACTGGGTTATGTGATGAATGCGGTGCGCACTATCCGCCGTGAACTGAAAGGCGAAGTGCCGCTGATCGGCTTCTCCGGTAGCCCGTGGACACTGGCGACCTATATGGTCGAAGGCGGCAGTAGTAAGGCCTTCACCGTGATTAAAAAGATGATGTACGCCGATCCAAAGGCGCTGCATCTGCTGCTTGATAAGCTGGCGAAGAGCGTCACTCTGTACCTGAACGCGCAGATCAAAGCGGGCGCGCAGTCGGTAATGATTTTCGACACCTGGGGCGGTGTGCTGACCGGTCGCGACTATCAGCAGTTCTCCCTGTACTACATGCACAAAATCGTCGACGGCCTGATGCGCGAGAACGAAGGTCGTCGCGTACCGGTGACGCTGTTCACCAAAGGCGGTGGTCAGTGGTTGGAAGCGATGGCGGAAACCGGCTGTGATGCGTTAGGTCTGGACTGGACCACTGACATTGCCGATGCGCGTCGTCGTGTAGGTCATAAAGTGGCACTGCAGGGCAATATGGATCCGTCCATGCTGTATGCGCCGCCAGCCCGCATCGAAGAAGAGGTGGCGACGATTCTGGCCGGTTTTGGTAAGGGTGAAGGCCATGTCTTTAACCTGGGCCACGGCATTCATCAGGATGTCCCGCCAGAGCATGCGGGTGTCTTTGTGGAGGCGGTACATCGGTTGTCTGAACAGTACCACCGCTAAGGAGTCATTATGGATCTTGCGTCATTACGCGCACAGCAGCTTGAACTGGCCTCTTCAGTGATCCGCGAGGATCGCCTGAGGAGCGATCCGCCGGATCTGATCGGCGGGGCGGATGTTGGGTTCGAGCAGGGGGGCGAAGTGACGCGAGCCGCGGTGGTCTTACTGAAGTACCCCTCGCTGGAACTGGTTGAATACAAGGTGGCGCGAATCGCCACCACCATGCCCTACATTCCTGGCTTTCTCTCCTTTCGCGAAACACCCGCGCTGATGGCCGCCTGGCAGCAGCTTTCGCACAAGCCTGATCTGCTGTTCGTTGACGGTCACGGGATCTCTCACCCTCGCCGTCTGGGCGTGGCCAGCCATTTTGGCCTGCTGGTGGATGTCCCGACGATTGGCGTGGCGAAAAAACGGTTGTGCGGCAAGTTTGAGCCGCTCGCCGCCGAACCCGGAGCGTTAGCGCCGTTGTTGGATAAAGGTGAACAGCTGGCATGGGTTTGGCGCAGCAAAGCACGCTGTAACCCGCTGTTTATCTCTACGGGCCATCGCGTGAGCCAGGACAGCGCGTTAGCGTGGGTACAACGCTGTATGAACGGCTATCGTCTGCCGGAACCAACACGCTGGGCAGATGCGGTGGCATCCGAACGCCCTGCTTTTACGCGGCTTGCAGCAAAAACGCCCCATATCGGGTAAACTGCCGCTAATTTCCGTATTTGAGAACTCATCATGTTACAAAATCCGATTCACCTGCGTCTGGAGAAGCTGGAAAGCTGGCAGCACGTCACGTTTATGGCCTGTCTGTGCGAACGCATGTACCCCAACTACGCCATGTTCTGTAAGCAAACCGAATTTGGCGATGGACAAATTTACCGCCGAATTCTGGATTTGATTTGGGAAGCGCTGACGGTTAAAGACGCGAAAATCAATTTCGATAGCCAGTTGGAAAAATTTGAAGAGGCTATTCCTTCAGCAGACGATTACGATCTGTACGGCGTTTATCCGGCGATTGATGCCTGTGTGGCATTAAGCGAACTGATGCATTCGCGTCTTAGCGGTGAAACGCTGGAACATGCAATTGAGGTTAGTAAGGCTTCGATTACGACGGTGGCGATGTTGGAAATGACCCAGGCTGGTCGCGAAATGACCGATGAAGAGCTCAAAGAGAACCCGGCCGTTGAGCAAGAATGGGATATTCAGTGGGAAATTTTCCGACTTTTAGCCGACTGTGAAGAACGCGATATTGAGCTGATAAAAGGGCTTCGTGCAGACCTGCGCGAGGCTGGCGAGAGCAATATTGGTATAAATTTTCAGCAATGACACCATAAAACGTGATTTAACGCCTGATTTGTCGTGCCTGAAGGCTTCCCATCCGCCCCCGGTCTGGTCTACATTTGGGGGGCGAAAAAAAGTGGCTATCGGTGCGTGTATGCAGGAGAGTGCTTTTCTGGCATTTCCGTCGCACTCGATGCTTAGCAAGCGATAAACACATTGTAAGGATAACTTATGAACAAGACTCAACTGATTGATGTAATTGCAGACAAAGCAGAACTGTCTAAAACACAGGCTAAAGCTGCTCTGGAATCCACTCTGGCTGCTATTACTGAGTCTCTGAAAGAAGGCGATGCTGTACAACTGGTTGGTTTCGGTACCTTCAAAGTGAACCACCGTGCTGAGCGCACTGGCCGCAACCCGCAGACCGGTAAAGAAATCAAAATTGCCGCAGCTAACGTACCGGCATTTGTTTCTGGTAAAGCACTGAAAGACGCGGTTAAGTAATTCGCGTGGCAGTGAACAGTTTTATCGAAGGGGCGGTTTCGCCCCTTTTGTCCATCTGGCGTCATTCGCTTTGGCTTTCAGGTGTGCTGTTACTGTCTGCCTGTAGTCGCCACTCTGAGCTTCCTCCGTTCACGGCCAGCGGCTATGTTGGCGATCAGGGGGCGGTACGCATTTGGCGTAAAGATTCCAGCGACGATGTTCACTTGCTCTCGGTATTTAGTCCGTGGCGTAAAGGCGATACCACCACCAGTGAATACCGCTGGCAGGGTGATTCGCTCTCGCTGATAGAACTCAACACTTACAGTAAACCACCGGAACATGTCCGTATACGCTTCGATGACCGGGGCGAACTGAGTTTCATGCAGCGTGAAGTCGATGGGCAAAAGCAGCAGCTTTCCAGCGATCAAATTGCGCTTTACCGCTATCGTGCCGATCAAATCCGCCAGACCAGCGATGCGTTGCGTCAGGGACGGGTGATATTGCGTCAGGGGCGCTGGCATGCGAATAACACAGTCACGACCTGTGAAGGTGAAACACTGAAGCCCGATCTGGAATCGTGGGCGATAAACCACATTGAGCGCCGCCAGAGCCATTCATCTGTAGAAGTGAGTGTGGCATGGCTGGAAGCGCCCGAAGGGTCGCAGCTACTGCTGGTCGCTAATGAAGATTTTTGTCACTGGCAGCCTACTGCCAAAACCTTCTGAAAACCTGATGCCAGGACATCGGGCCAGATAAGGTGAAGCCGTCATCCGGCAAAAACCGTTTACCAGTGGCCCATTCCCATATGGCCGCCGCGATGGTTACCGCCACCGCCGCACCCGCCGTAGCCCATTCCCGCTCCGCGAGGTACGCCTGCCTGGGCCATTGCGACATCGCGTTTAACGCGCTGCTCATCCAGTGACTGATTCAACGCCTCCATCTCTTTTGCCACGGCATTAATTTTTGCAGTGTCCGGCGAGCTGGCTGTTAGCAACGCGTTGTACTCATAACGTTTAGAGGTCAGCTGTTGGCGCAAGGCGTTGGTCTGCGAGTAGTAATCGTCATAGATTTTCTGCGCGGTAGCCTGCTGCTCAGTGGTCATTGGCGTACCGCCTCGTTGCTGCATTCCATCACCATATCCCCAGTGATTCTGCGCCAGCGCCGGGGTAGAGCCCAACGCGATAAGAGAGAGTGCAATCAGCGCCAGTTTGTTGTTCCGTTTCATGGGTCGTTCTCCTGTTGGTTAGATTACATTTCCTATTGCATCTTCCGTGCCAAAGCGGCAATCCCGCTCCCGCGGGCGTTGTAGTCGTGGCCTTCACAGGGCGACGAGTAAAAATGACTCGCCAGAACGCGCAGGCGGGTCATTTTTACCCGCTACTTTCAGCGGTTTGTGTCTGAGGGCAGGGTTATCACTGAGAAAAAATGGCATGATTTCTGCTGTATACCTGCAACGATGAAAGGAACAGGTGGGATAAAGGGAGAGCGTATGCGTCTTTATAAGGACACGGCGGCCAAGTGGTTGAGCCGACTCTTGCTGGCGGCAATCCTGATTTTGGTCGGTTGGTTTTCGATTATGACCATTCGGGACTATGGGCGGGAAAGCGGCGCCGCGCGGCAAACGCTACTGGAAAAAGGCAGCGTGCTCATCCGCGCTCTGGAGTCTGGTACGCGCGTAGGTATGGGGATGCGCATGCATCATGCTCAACAGCAGACGCTGCTGGAGGAAATGGCCGTACAACCAGGCGTGCTATGGTTTGCCGTCGTTGACGATCATGGCGTTATTATTACGCACAGCAATTCCGCGATGGTCGGTAAAACGCTCTATTCACCGGATGTCCTGCGGCAACTAAGCCCCGGGGAACAAGAAAGCTGGCGGAATATTGACATGCCTACGGGGGACGGTGAAAAAACACCGGTCCTGGAAATTTATCGTCAGTTTCAGCCGATGTATGGTCCAGGACGTCATGGCATGGCGCGCTGTGCCAGCAATGACGGACAGCTTATCCCCCCCGCACAAACCATATTTATCGCTTTTGATGCCAGCGATCTGGCTGCGACTCAGGCAAGAGAGTGGCGTAACACCCTGATCGTCCTGTCTGCGCTGGCGGCCGTGCTGCTGGCCACTGTGCTGACGTTCTTCTGGTATCAACGCTATCAGCGCTCGTACAAAGAACTGCAGGATGCGATGAAGCGTAAAGAAAAACTGATGGCGCTCGGGCATCTGGCGGCCGGGGTCGCGCATGAGATTCGAAACCCGCTTTCATCGATCAAAGGTTTAGCGAAATATTTTGCCGAACGAACTCCGGTTGGTGGTGAGTCGCATGAGCTGGCGCAGGTGATGGCGAAAGAGGCGGACCGTTTAAATCGGGTGGTGAGTGAGCTGCTGGAGCTGGTGAAACCTGCGCATCTGACGCTGCAACAGGTGGATCTCAATGAGGTCATCACCCACTCATTAAACCTGGTGAGTCAGGATGCGGCAAGCCGGGAAATCCAGCTACGTTTTTCGGCCAGTTCCACGCTGCCCGCTATTCAGGCCGATCCCGACCGACTGACTCAGGTTCTGTTGAATCTGTATCTGAACGCCATTCATGCGATTGGTCGTCAGGGCACGATTACGGTTGAAGCGAGTGAAAGCAGCGGCGATCGCGTTAAAATCGTGGTTATTGATAGCGGGAAAGGGATTGCAGCGGAACAGCTGGAGGCCATTTTTACGCCTTACTTCACGACTAAAGCGGATGGAACCGGCCTTGGGCTGGCGGTAGTGCAGAACATAATTGAACAGCACGGTGGTACCATTCATGTGGCAAGTGTTGAGGGCAAAGGCGCAACCTTTACCCTCTGGCTGCCGACCAACGCGAAACAACAGGATTAACAAGGATGACGCGCGGAAAAATCAATATTCTGGTGGTAGATGACGATATCAGCCACTGCACCATTTTACAGGCGCTGCTGCGCGGCTGGGGTTATGAGGTCGCGCTGGCCTATAGCGGGCAAGCGGCACTGGAACAGGTGCGTGAACGCGTATTTGATTTAGTGCTGTGCGATGTGCGTATGGCGGAGATGGACGGCATCGCAACGCTGAAAGAGATTAAAGCGCTGAATTCGGCGATTCCGGTATTGATCATGACGGCGTTCTCCAGCGTGGAGACCGCCGTTGAGGCACTGAAAACCGGTGCGCTGGACTACTTAATCAAGCCGCTGGATTTTGATCGCCTGCAGGAGACGCTGGAAAAGGCGCTGGCGCATACGCGGGAAACGGGCGCTGAACTGCCGTCAGGGTCGGCTGCGCAGTTTGGCATGATTGGCAGCAGTCCGGCGATGCGGCAGTTGATCAATGAAATCGCGATGGTTGCGCCCTCGGATGCAACGGTGCTCATTCACGGAGACTCTGGTACGGGGAAAGAGCTCGTGGCCCGGGCGCTGCATGCCAGCAGTGCCCGCTGTGATAAACCGCTGGTGACGCTGAACTGTGCGTCGCTTAATGAATCGCTGCTGGAATCCGAACTTTTTGGTCATGAGAAAGGCGCGTTTACCGGCGCGGATAAGCGGCGGGAAGGGCGCTTTGTGGAAGCCGAAGGCGGCACGTTATTTCTTGATGAAATTGGCGATATCTCACCGCTAATGCAGGTGCGTCTGCTGCGGGCTATCCAGGAGCGGGAAGTGCAACGGGTTGGCAGCAACCAGACTATTGCGGTTGATGTCCGGCTGATCGCCGCCACACATCGCGATCTGGCGGAGGAAGTGAACGCCGGGCGCTTTCGTCAGGATCTCTACTATCGCCTGAACGTCATCACTATTGAAATGCCTGCGCTGTGCCAGCGTCGGGAAGATATTCCGCTGCTGGCCGAACATTTTCTCCAGCGTTTTGCCACACGTAATCGAAAAGCGGTGAAAGGCTTTACTCCGCAGGCGATGGATCTGCTGATCCACTATGACTGGCCGGGCAATATCCGTGAGCTGGAAAATGCGATTGAGCGTTCGGTGGTGCTGCTAACGGGGGAATATATTTCCGAACGCGAGCTGCCGATGGCGATTGCCGCGACACCGATAAAAACGGAATACAGTGGCGAGATCCAACCGCTGGTGGATGTCGAAAAAGAAGTGATTCTGGCGGCGCTGGAAAAAACGGGCGGCAATAAAACCGAAGCCGCCCGTCAGTTAGGTATTACGCGCAAAACGCTGCTGGCTAAGCTCAGCCGTTAGTTTTGCTCACGTTCGATGGCGCGCCAGCCGATGTCGTTACGGCTGAAGCTGCCGTCCCAACGGATGTCGGTCATCAGGGCGTAGGCACGCTGCTGCGCCTCGGCAACGGTGTTGCCCAGCGCGGTGGCGCACAGGACGCGACCGCCGTTGGTCAGCACGCGATCGTCAGCAGACAGTTTGGTGCCCGCGTGGAACACTTTACCGTCAGCGACTTCTTCCAGCGGCAGGCCGTGGATCTCATCGCCAGTATTGTAGTTGCCCGGATAACCGCCCGCGGCAATCACTACGCCCAAAGAGGCGCGTTCGTCCCACTCAGAGGTTTTCTCATCCAGCTTGCCGTCACAGGCGGCAAGGCACAGCTCCACCAGATCCGATTTCATACGCAGCATAATCGGCTGGGTTTCCGGATCGCCGAAGCGGCAGTTGAACTCGATAACCTTCGGGTTGCCCTGTTTGTCGATCATCAGACCCGCGTACAGGAAACCGGTGTAAGTGTTCCCTTCCGCCGCCATGCCTTTTACGGTTGGCCAGATGATGCGTTCCATGGTGCGCTGATGAACGTTATCAGTCACCACCGGTGCAGGTGAGTAAGCGCCCATACCGCCGGTATTCGGACCGGTATCGCCGTTGCCCACGCGTTTGTGGTCCTGGCTGGTGGCCATTGGCAGCACGTGCTCGCCGTCAACCATCACGATAAAGCTCGCTTCTTCACCGTCGAGGAACTCTTCGATCACGATACGGTGGCCCGCATCGCCAAAAGCGTTACCTGCCAGCATGTCATGAACAGCGGCTTCGGCTTCCTCCAGCGTCATCGCGACGATAACGCCTTTACCGGCGGCCAGGCCGTCGGCCTTGATAACGATCGGCGCGCCTTTCTCACGCAGATAGGCCAGCGCAGGCTCAATCTCGGTGAAGTTCTGATACTCCGCCGTTGGAATGTTATGACGGGCAAGGAAATCTTTGGTGAAGGCTTTGGAGCCTTCCAACTGCGCTGCACCTTCGGTTGGGCCGAAGATTTTCAGACCGGCGGCGCGAAACGCATCGACCACGCCAATTACCAGAGGCGCTTCTGGGCCAACGATGGTCAGATCGATCTTCTCATTCTGGGCAAAGCTCAGCAGCGCCGGAATATCGGTCACGCCGATTGCCACGTTTTGCAGCGCAGGTTCCAGCGCGGTGCCCGCGTTGCCTGGTGCAACAAATACCGTTTCGACTTTTGGCGACTGCGCCGCTTTCCAGGCCAGCGCGTGTTCGCGCCCGCCGTTGCCAATCACTAATACTTTCATCGTCTGCTCCGTGGATTAATGGCGGAAGTGGCGCATGTCGGTGAACACCATCGCTATGCCGTGCTCGTCGGCGGCAGCAATGACTTCATCATCACGGATAGAACCGCCCGGCTGGATCACGCAGGTCACACCAGCGGCGGCGGCGGCATCAATCCCATCGCGGAACGGGAAGAAGGCGTCGGATGCCATAGAGGAACCTTGAACTTCCAGACCTTCGTCGGCGGCTTTAATTCCGGCGATTTTTGCGGAATATACGCGGCTCATCTGGCCTGCTCCTATGCCGATAGTCATGTTCTCTTTGGCGTAAACAATGGCGTTGGATTTTACAAATTTAGCTACTTTCCAGCAGAACAGCGCATCGCGCAGTTCCTGTTCGGTCGGCTGACGTTTGGAAACTACGCGCAGTTCACCTTCGCTCACCATACCCAGGTCACGATCCTGAACCAGCAGACCGCCGTTAACGCGTTTGAAGTCCAGGCCCGGCACACGTTGTGCCCACTGACCGCAGGTCAGCACGCGGACGTTCTGTTTGGCGGCGGTGATTTTCAGTGCGTCTTCGGTTGCGGATGGCGCGATGATCACTTCCACGAACTGACGGGAAATGATGGCTTGAGCAGTTTCGGCATCCAGTTCGCGGTTGAAGGCGATGATGCCGCCGAACGCGGAGGTCGGGTCGGTTTTATAGGCGCGGTCGTAAGCATCGAGAATAGAGGTACTGACTGCCACGCCGCACGGGTTAGCGTGTTTGACGATCACACAGGCTGGCTCGTTGAATTCTTTTACGCACTCCAGCGCCGCATCGGTATCGGCGATGTTGTTGTAGGAAAGTGCTTTGCCCTGTACCTGCTGCGCGGTGGCAACGGACGCTTCTTTAACATTCTCTTCTATATAGAAGGCAGCCTGTTGGTGGCTGTTCTCGCCGTAGCGCATATCCTGCTTCTTAATGAAGTTCAGGTTCAGTGTACGTGGAAAGCGACCGGCGGCTTCTTTGCTTTCGCCGTGGTAGGCCGGAACCATGCTACCGAAGTAGTTGGCAATCATGCTGTCGTAAGCGGCGGTGTGTTCAAAGGCTTTAATCGCGAGATCGAAACGCGTGTCGAGGGTCAGAGAACCGTCGTTGGCATCCATCTCTTTAATAATGGCGACGTAGTCGCTGCTCTTCACAACGATAGCCACATCTTTATGGTTCTTGGCAGCGGAACGCACCATCGTCGGGCCGCCGATATCAATGTTTTCTACCGCATCTTCCAGCGAGCAGCCTTCACGGGCAACGGTCTCGGCGAACGGGTACAGGTTAACAACCACCATGTCGATAGGTGCGATGCCGTGCTGTTCCATAATCCCGTCGTCCTGACCGCGACGACCAAGAATGCCGCCATGGACTTTCGGATGCAGGGTCTTTACGCGTCCATCCATCATTTCCGGGAAGCCGGTGTAATCGGAAACTTCGGTCACTGGCAGGCCTTTCTCAGCCAACAGGCGCGCAGTGCCACCTGTAGACAGCAGCTCCACACCGCGTGCGGAAAGTGCCTGAGCGAATTCGATGATACCGGCCTTGTCAGAAACACTGAGCAGAGCGCGGCGGACTGGACGACGTTGTTGCATGGTAAATCCCCTGGATTTGACTATTACAGAGAGCGTTAGGTGAATTCTTGGCTAAAAACTCAGCTAACGCCCCTTACGGGGCATCCTTGTTGTGCGGGGGCATTGTAACGAAAACGTTTGCGCAACGCTCGCGAATTTTTAATTTTCGATTTTGACCTCTTCTTTTTCCGTTGAAGGATGCTCATATAAACAGAGAAGTGCACAAACGGTCGCGTGGTTTGTGGATAACTCTGTGTGTAAATGGGTATAAGGCGGGGTTTTGCTGTGGAATGCAGCGGTCAGTCATTTTTCTGCAATTTAAGGGTTGCGGGCCGCGGGAAACTCCCTATAATGCGCCTCCATCGACACGGCGGATGTGAATCACTTCACACAAACAGCCGGTTCGGTTGAAGAGAAAAACCTGAAAATGAGGGTTGACTCTGAAAGAGGAAAGCGTAATATACGCCACCTCGCGACAGAGCGCTAAAGCGCGTCGCAACCGCTCTTTAACAATTTATCAGACAATCTGTGTGGGCACTCGAAGATACGGATTCTTAACGTCGCAAGACGAAAAATGAATACCAAGTCTCTGAGTGAACACGTAATTCATTACGAAGTTTAATTCACGAGCATCAAACTTAAATTGAAGAGTTTGATCATGGCTCAGATTGAACGCTGGCGGCAGGCCTAACACATGCAAGTCGAACGGTAGCACAGAGGAGCTTGCTCCTTGGGTGACGAGTGGCGGACGGGTGAGTAATGTCTGGGAAACTGCCCGATGGAGGGGGATAACTACTGGAAACGGTAGCTAATACCGCATAACGTCGCAAGACCAAAGAGGGGGACCTTCGGGCCTCTTGCCATCGGATGTGCCCAGATGGGATTAGCTAGTAGGTGGGGTAACGGCTCACCTAGGCGACGATCCCTAGCTGGTCTGAGAGGATGACCAGCCACACTGGAACTGAGACACGGTCCAGACTCCTACGGGAGGCAGCAGTGGGGAATATTGCACAATGGGCGCAAGCCTGATGCAGCCATGCCGCGTGTATGAAGAAGGCCTTCGGGTTGTAAAGTACTTTCAGCGAGGAGGAAGGTGTTGTGGTTAATAACCGCAGCAATTGACGTTACTCGCAGAAGAAGCACCGGCTAACTCCGTGCCAGCAGCCGCGGTAATACGGAGGGTGCAAGCGTTAATCGGAATTACTGGGCGTAAAGCGCACGCAGGCGGTCTGTCAAGTCGGATGTGAAATCCCCGGGCTCAACCTGGGAACTGCATCCGAAACTGGCAGGCTAGAGTCTTGTAGAGGGGGGTAGAATTCCAGGTGTAGCGGTGAAATGCGTAGAGATCTGGAGGAATACCGGTGGCGAAGGCGGCCCCCTGGACAAAGACTGACGCTCAGGTGCGAAAGCGTGGGGAGCAAACAGGATTAGATACCCTGGTAGTCCACGCCGTAAACGATGTCGACTTGGAGGTTGTGCCCTTGAGGCGTGGCTTCCGGAGCTAACGCGTTAAGTCGACCGCCTGGGGAGTACGGCCGCAAGGTTAAAACTCAAATGAATTGACGGGGGCCCGCACAAGCGGTGGAGCATGTGGTTTAATTCGATGCAACGCGAAGAACCTTACCTACTCTTGACATCCAGAGAACTTAGCAGAGATGCTTTGGTGCCTTCGGGAACTCTGAGACAGGTGCTGCATGGCTGTCGTCAGCTCGTGTTGTGAAATGTTGGGTTAAGTCCCGCAACGAGCGCAACCCTTATCCTTTGTTGCCAGCGGTTCGGCCGGGAACTCAAAGGAGACTGCCAGTGATAAACTGGAGGAAGGTGGGGATGACGTCAAGTCATCATGGCCCTTACGAGTAGGGCTACACACGTGCTACAATGGCATATACAAAGAGAAGCGACCTCGCGAGAGCAAGCGGACCTCATAAAGTATGTCGTAGTCCGGATTGGAGTCTGCAACTCGACTCCATGAAGTCGGAATCGCTAGTAATCGTGGATCAGAATGCCACGGTGAATACGTTCCCGGGCCTTGTACACACCGCCCGTCACACCATGGGAGTGGGTTGCAAAAGAAGTAGGTAGCTTAACCTTCGGGAGGGCGCTTACCACTTTGTGATTCATGACTGGGGTGAAGTCGTAACAAGGTAACCGTAGGGGAACCTGCGGTTGGATCACCTCCTTACCTTAAAGAAACGTTCTTTGTAGTGCTCACACAGATTGTCTGATGAAAAGTAAATAGCAAGGCGTCTTGCGATTGAGACTTCAGTGTCCCCTTCGTCTAGAGGCCCAGGACACCGCCCTTTCACGGCGGTAACAGGGGTTCGAATCCCCTAGGGGACGCCACTTGCTGGTATGTGTGAGTGAAAGTCGCCGACCGAAGTATCTCAAAACAGACTTTCGAGTCTCGTTTGAGATATTTGCTCTTTAAAAATCTGGATCAAGCTGAAAATTGAAACGACACACTGTTTCATTTCTCCGTAAACAAGAAATGAAAAGCGGTGTGTTCGAGTCTCTCAAATTTTCGCAACACTGAAATGTTTTACGAAACATCTTCGGGTTGTGAGGTTAAGCGACTAAGCGTACACGGTGGATGCCCTGGCAGTCAGAGGCGATGAAGGACGTGCTAATCTGCGATAAGCGTCGGTAAGGTGATATGAACCGTTATAACCGGCGATTTCCGAATGGGGAAACCCAGTGTGATTCGTCACACTATCATTACGTGAATACATAGCGTAATGAAGCGAACCGGGGGAACTGAAACATCTAAGTACCCCGAGGAAAAGAAATCAACCGAGATTCCCCCAGTAGCGGCGAGCGAACGGGGAGCAGCCCAGAGTCTGAATCAGCATGTGTGGTAGTGGAACGGTCTGGAAAGTCCGGCGATACAGGGTGACAGCCCCGTACACAAAAGTGCATGTGTTGTGAACTCGAAGAGTAGGGCGGGACACGTGGTATCCTGTCTGAATATGGGGGGACCATCCTCCAAGGCTAAATACTCCTGACTGACCGATAGTGAACCAGTACCGTGAGGGAAAGGCGAAAAGAACCCCGGCGAGGGGAGTGAAAAAGAACCTGAAACCGTGTACGTACAAGCAGTGGGAGCCTCTTTATGGGGTGACTGCGTACCTTTTGTATAATGGGTCAGCGACTTATATTCTGTAGCAAGGTTAACCGAATAGGGGAGCCGAAGGGAAACCGAGTCTTAACTGGGCGTTAAGTTGCAGGGTATAGACCCGAAACCCGGTGATCTAGCCATGGGCAGGTTGAAGGTTGGGTAACACTAACTGGAGGACCGAACCGACTAATGTTGAAAAATTAGCGGATGACTTGTGGCTGGGGGTGAAAGGCCAATCAAACCGGGAGATAGCTGGTTCTCCCCGAAAGCTATTTAGGTAGCGCCTCGTGAATTCATCTTCGGGGGTAGAGCACTGTTTCGGCTAGGGGGTCATCCCGACTTACCAACCCGATGCAAACTGCGAATACCGAAGAATGTTATCACGGGAGACACACGGCGGGTGCTAACGTCCGTCGTGAAGAGGGAAACAACCCAGACCGCCAGCTAAGGTCCCAAAGTCATGGTTAAGTGGGAAACGATGTGGGAAGGCACAGACAGCCAGGATGTTGGCTTAGAAGCAGCCATCATTTAAAGAAAGCGTAATAGCTCACTGGTCGAGTCGGCCTGCGCGGAAGATGTAACGGGGCTAAACCATGCACCGAAGCTGCGGCAGCGACACTATGTGTTGTTGGGTAGGGGAGCGTTCTGTAAGCCGTTGAAGGTGTGCTGTGAGGCATGCTGGAGGTATCAGAAGTGCGAATGCTGACATAAGTAACGATAATGCGGGTGAAAAACCCGCACGCCGGAAGACCAAGGGTTCCTGTCCAACGTTAATCGGGGCAGGGTGAGTCGACCCCTAAGGCGAGGCCGAAAGGCGTAGTCGATGGGAAACAGGTTAATATTCCTGTACTTGGTGTTACTGCGAGGGGGGGACGGAGAAGGCTATGTTAGCCGGGCGACGGTTGTCCCGGTTTAAGCATGTAGGCGGAGATTCCAGGTAAATCCGGAGTCTTGTTAACGCTGAGGTGTGATGACGAGGCACTACGGTGCTGAAGTAACAAATGCCCTGCTTCCAGGAAAAGCCTCTAAGCATCAGGTAACACGAAATCGTACCCCAAACCGACACAGGTGGTCAGGTAGAGAATACCAAGGCGCTTGAGAGAACTCGGGTGAAGGAACTAGGCAAAATGGTGCCGTAACTTCGGGAGAAGGCACGCTGATATGTAGGTGAAGTGATTTACTCATGGAGCTGAAATCAGTCGAAGATACCAGCTGGCTGCAACTGTTTATTAAAAACACAGCACTGTGCAAACACGAAAGTGGACGTATACGGTGTGACGCCTGCCCGGTGCCGGAAGGTTAATTGATGGGGTTATCCGTAAGGAGAAGCTCTTGATCGAAGCCCCGGTAAACGGCGGCCGTAACTATAACGGTCCTAAGGTAGCGAAATTCCTTGTCGGGTAAGTTCCGACCTGCACGAATGGCGTAATGATGGCCAGGCTGTCTCCACCCGAGACTCAGTGAAATTGAACTCGCTGTGAAGATGCAGTGTACCCGCGGCAAGACGGAAAGACCCCGTGAACCTTTACTATAGCTTGACACTGAACACTGGTCCTTGATGTGTAGGATAGGTGGGAGGCTTTGAAGTGTGGACGCCAGTCTGCATGGAGCCAACCTTGAAATACCACCCTTTAATGGCTGGTGTTCTAACGTAGACCCGTAATCCGGGTTGCGGACAGTGTCTGGTGGGTAGTTTGACTGGGGCGGTCTCCTCCTAAAGAGTAACGGAGGAGCACGAAGGTTAGCTAATCCTGGTCGGACATCAGGAGGTTAGTGCAAAGGCATAAGCTAGCTTGACTGCGAGAGTGACGGCTCGAGCAGGTGCGAAAGCAGGTCTTAGTGATCCGGTGGTTCTGAATGGAAGGGCCATCGCTCAACGGATAAAAGGTACTCCGGGGATAACAGGCTGATACCGCCCAAGAGTTCATATCGACGGCGGTGTTTGGCACCTCGATGTCGGCTCATCACATCCTGGGGCTGAAGTAGGTCCCAAGGGTATGGCTGTTCGCCATTTAAAGTGGTACGCGAGCTGGGTTTAGAACGTCGTGAGACAGTTCGGTCCCTATCTGCCGTGGGCGCTGGAGAATTGAGGGGGGCTGCTCCTAGTACGAGAGGACCGGAGTGGACGCATCACTGGTGTTCGGGTTGTCATGCCAATGGCATTGCCCGGTAGCTAAATGCGGAAGAGATAAGTGCTGAAAGCATCTAAGCACGAAACTTGCCCCGAGATGAGTTCTCCCTGACCCTTTAAGGGTCCTGAAGGAACGTTGAAGACGACGACGTTGATAGGTCGGGTGTGTAAGCGTAGCGATACGTTGAGCTAACCGATACTAATGAACCGTGAGGCTTAACCTTACAACGCCGAAGATGTTTTGGCGAAAGAGACATCGAAATTCAGCTTGATTACAGATTACATCGACAGACCCGAGAGGTGTGTTGATAAACAGAATTTGCCTGGCGGCTGTAGCGCGGTGGTCCCACCTGACCCCATGCCGAACTCAGAAGTGAAACGCCGTAGCGCCGATGGTAGTGTGGGGTCTCCCCATGCGAGAGTAGGGAACTGCCAGGCATCAAATAAAAGCAAAAGGCCCGGTCGAAAGACCGGGCCTTTTGTTTTATCTGTGGTCTGTCGGTGAGTGCTCTCCTGAGGAGGACAAATCCGCCGGGAGCGGATTTGAACGTTGCGCAGCAACGGCCCGGAGGGTGGCGGGCAGGACGCCCGCCATAAACTGCCAGGCATCAAACAAGTGAAGAAGCCCATCCTGCCGGATGGGCTTTTTTGCGTCTGCAGGGAGTGAGAACTGCCGGATGCAGCGTACCATTTTATCCAGCCCATACTGTTGTAACCGGTGTTCAGGCCTGAGAAGCGCAGCACACCTGGCTCTCCCGGCAGCACATTGCCTGTTGCGCGAACGACGAATAGCATTCTCCTTTTTTCTTTACTGCACTAATCTACAGCAAGGAGCCGTGAAACTTTCTCAACTTGAGGATGCAGGCTCGACATTCGCATGATTCCTGGGTATCTTCAGCTATCTGGATGTCTAAACGTTTAAACGTATGTAGTGAGGTTATCAGGTTATGCCAATTCGCGTGCAGGACGAGCTACCCGCCGTCAATTTCTTGCGTGAGGAAAACGTCTTTGTGATGACGTCATCTCGCGCTTCCGGTCAGGAAATTCGTCCACTGAAGGTGCTCATCCTCAACCTGATGCCCAAGAAGATTGAAACGGAAAACCAGTTCCTGCGTTTACTCTCTAATTCACCGTTGCAGGTAGATGTTCAGCTATTGCGCATTGATGCCCGCGAGTCACGCAACACCCCTACGGAGCATCTGAATAACTTTTACTGTAATTTCGAGGATATCTGCGATCAGAACTTTGATGGACTGATCGTGACCGGCGCGCCGTTGGGTCTGGTTGAATTTAATGACGTGGCTTACTGGCCGCAGATTAAACAAGTGCTTGAATGGGCGAAAGATCATGTTACATCGACGCTCTTTGTCTGTTGGGCGGTGCAAGCCGCATTGAATATCCTGTACGGAATTCCCAAGCAAACCCGTACGGATAAACTCTCAGGCGTCTATGAGCACCATATTCTTCATCCTCATGCGCTGCTGACGCGTGGATTTGATGATGCGTTCCTGGCTCCGCATTCGCGCTATGCCGATTTTCCTGCTGCCCTTATCAGGGACTACACCGATCTCGAGATTTTTGCCGAAACAGAAGAGGGAGATGCCTACCTGTTTGCCAGCAAAGATAAACGTATCGCCTTCGTAACGGGCCATCCTGAATATGACGCCCATACACTCGGCAGTGAATATTTTCGTGACGTCGAAGCGGGCTTAACGCCGGAAGTGCCCTATAACTACTTCCCAAAAGATGACCCGCAAAATAAACCGCGGGCAACCTGGCGTAGCCACGGCAATCTGTTGTTTACCAACTGGCTCAACTATTACGTTTACCAGATCACGCCATATGATCTGCGTCACATGAATCCAACGCTGGATTAATCTTCTGTAACAGACGATCCTTAAGCGTTTCAGCATGTTGAATCAGGCACCTTCGGGTGCCTTTTTTATTTCCGAAACGCACCTCAATGTGTAATTAAATTTTATTTATATTGTTATCAATAAGTTAATTGATAATTAAATTAAAAATGGAAATTGTTTTTGATTTTGAAATTTAAATGAGTAGTCTTAGTTGTGCTGAACGAAAACCGCACAACGATCCTTCGTTCGCATTGGGGATGTGTTTGGATCAATGACGAGGAACTACGCAATGAATCAACAGGCAACGACAACCGATGAACTGATCTTCACCAGGCCGCGTGGCGAACAGGAACAGCAGATTCTGACCGCTGAAGCGGTGGAGTTTCTGACCGAGCTGGTGACAAGATTTACGCCAAAGCGGAATAAACTTCTGGCTGCACGTATCCAGCAGCAGCAGGATATTGATGACGGTAAGTTGCCTGACTTTATTTCGGAAACAGCTTCCATTCGCGAAGGTAACTGGAAAATTCGTGGTATTCCTGATGATTTACTGGATCGCCGTGTAGAGATTACCGGACCGGTTGAGCGCAAGATGGTTATCAACGCGCTGAACGCGAACATCAAAGTCTTTATGGCTGATTTTGAAGATTCGCTGGCTCCTGAGTGGAACAAAGTTATCGACGGGCAGATCAACTTGCGCGATGCAGTCAATGGCACCATTAGCTACACCAACGAAGCCGGTAAAATTTATCAACTCAAACCCAATCCGGCCCTGTTAGTGTGCCGCGTTCGCGGTCTGCACCTGCCGGAAAAACACGTCACCTGGCGTGGCGAATCGATCCCGGGCAGCCTGTTCGACTTCGCCCTCTATTTCTTCCACAACCACAAAACGTTGCTGGCAAAAGGCAGTGGCCCTTATTTCTATCTACCCAAAACGCAGGCCTGGCAAGAAGCGGCATGGTGGAGTGAAGTGTTCAGCTATGCAGAGGATCGCTTTAATCTGCCGCGCGGCACAATTAAAGCGACCCTGCTGATTGAAACGCTGCCAGCCGTTTTCCAGATGGACGAAATTCTGCACGCGCTGCGTGACCACATTGTGGGCCTGAACTGCGGTCGCTGGGACTATATTTTCAGTTATATCAAAACCCTGAAGAACCACCCGGATCGCGTGTTGCCGGACCGTCAGGTGGTGACGATGGATAAGCCATTCCTCAGTGCGTATTCGCGTCTGCTGATTAAAACCTGTCATAAACGCGGCGCGTTCGCGATGGGCGGCATGGCCGCGTTCATTCCCAGCAAAGATGCGGAACGTAACAACCAGGTTCTGACCAAGGTAAAAGCGGACAAAGCGCTGGAAGCCAATAACGGTCATGACGGCACATGGATTGCCCATCCAGGACTGGCAGATACCGCAATGGCGGTGTTCAACGACGTACTCGGTGAAAACAAAAATCAGCTGTTCGTGACCCGTGAAGAAGATGCGCCGATTACCGCAGAACAATTGCTGGCACCCTGTGAAGGTGAGCGTACTGAAGAAGGTATGCGTGCCAACATTCGTGTCGCGGTGCAGTACATCGAAGCGTGGATCTCCGGTAATGGCTGCGTACCGATTTATGGTCTGATGGAAGATGCGGCCACCGCCGAAATCTCTCGTACTTCCATCTGGCAGTGGATCCACCACCAGAAAACGCTCAGCAACGGCAAACCGGTTACCAAACCGTTGTTCCGCCAGATGCTGGCCGAAGAGATGTTGGTGATTCAGGACGAACTGGGCGAACACCGCTACAGCAGCGGGCGTTTTGACGATGCCGCGCGCCTGATGGAGCAAATCACCACTTCCGACGAGTTAATTGACTTCCTGACGTTACCGGGCTACCGCCTGTTGGCCTAATTTACCCACAATTTATCCTAATGGAGCATCTGCACATGAAAACCCGTACTCAACAAATCGAAGAATTACAGAAAGAATGGACTCAACCGCGCTGGGAAGGCATCACCCGCCCCTATAGCGCGGAGGAAGTGGTGAAATTACGTGGCTCGGTCAACCCGGAATGCACGCTGGCGCAGCTTGGCGCGGCGAAAATGTGGCGTCTGCTACACGGCGAATCGAAGAAAGGTTATATCAACAGCCTCGGTGCGCTGACTGGTGGTCAGGCGCTGCAGCAAGCGAAAGCTGGTATTGAAGCGGTCTACCTTTCAGGCTGGCAGGTGGCGGCAGATGCCAACCTGGCGTCCAGCATGTATCCGGATCAATCGTTGTATCCAGCGAACTCCGTTCCGGCGGTGGTGGACAGGATCAACAACACATTCCGTCGTGCCGATCAGATCCAATGGTCAACCGGTATTGAGCCGAACGATCCGCGCTATGTGGATTACTTCCTGCCGATCGTTGCCGATGCGGAAGCGGGTTTTGGCGGGGTACTGAACGCGTTTGAACTGATGAAATCGATGATTGAGGCTGGTGCAGCGGCCGTTCACTTCGAAGATCAGCTCGCATCGGTGAAAAAATGTGGTCACATGGGCGGCAAAGTCCTGGTGCCGACTCAGGAAGCTATCCAGAAACTGGTGGCAGCCCGTCTGGCTGCAGACGTTATGGGTGTTCCGACGCTGGTGATTGCGCGTACCGATGCTGACGCAGCCGATCTGATTACGTCTGATTGCGACCCATACGATAGCGAGTTCATCACTGGCGAACGTACCAGCGAAGGGTTCTACCGTACGCATGCGGGCATTGAGCAGGCGATCAGCCGTGGTCTGGCTTACGCACCGTATGCGGATCTGGTGTGGTGTGAAACCTCCACGCCGGACCTCGAACTGGCGAAGCGCTTTGCCGATGCTATTCATGCGAAATTCCCAGGCAAACTGCTGGCCTACAACTGTTCGCCATCGTTTAACTGGCAGAAAAACCTGGATGACAAAACCATTGCCAGCTTCCAGCAACAGCTGTCCGATATGGGTTACAAATACCAGTTCATTACGCTGGCGGGTATTCACAGCATGTGGTTCAACATGTTCGACCTCGCGCATTCCTATGCGCAGGGTGAAGGCATGCGCCACTACGTTGAGAAGGTTCAGCAGCCGGAATTTGCGGCGGCTAAAGATGGTTACACCTTCGTGTCCCATCAGCAGGAAGTAGGGACAGGCTACTTCGACAAAGTAACCACCATCATTCAGGGTGGCACTTCTTCAGTGACCGCGCTGACCGGCTCGACTGAAGAATCGCAGTTTTGATCAATGCCCGGTGGCGCTGCGCTTACCGGGCCTACGAAGGGATGTAGGCCGGATAAGCGAACGCGCCATCCGGCATGACATTGTGCCGGATGGGAGAAATTGATGACGCGTGGCCTGGAATTACTGATTGCTCAGACGATTTTGCAAGGTTTCGACGCCCAGTACGGGCGTTTTCTGGAAGTGACATCCGGCGCGCAGCAGCGTTTTGAACATGCCGACTGGCACGCGGTTCAGCAGGCGATGAAAAGCCGTATCCACCTTTACGATCATCATGTGGGTCTGGTGGTGGAGCAACTGCGCTGCATTACTGACGGCAAAAGTACCGACGCGGATTTTTTACTTCGCGTGAAAGAGCATTACACCCGGCTATTGCCAGATTACCCGCGCTTCGAGATTGCGGAGAGTTTCTTTAACTCCGTCTATTGCCGGTTATTTGACCACCGCTCGCTGACTCCCGAGCGACTGTTTATTTTCAGCTCTCAGCCAGAGCGCCGTTTTCGCACGATCCCACGCCCGTTGGCGAAAGACTTTTTTCCCGATACCGGCTGGGAGTGGCTGCTTACGCGCGTCCTCAGCGATCTGCCCTTGCGTCTGCCGTGGCAGAACAGACATCGGGATATCCACTACATCATCGAACACCTGACCGAAACGCTGGGGGCGGATGTGTTGCAGCGCAGTCATTTGCAGGTGGCGAACGAACTGTTTTATCGCAACAAGGCCGCCTGGCTGGTCGGTAAGTTGAATACCCCTTCCGGGACGCTGCCGTTTTTACTGCCAATTCACCGTACTGACGAGGGTGAACTGTTTGTCGATACCTGCCTGACCACGACGGCGGAAGCCAGTATCGTGTTTGGCTTCGCCCGCTCGTATTTTATGGTTTACGCCCCACTGCCCGCCGCGTTAGTGGAGTGGCTGCGCGAGATCCTGCCCGGTAAAACCACCGCTGAATTGTATATGGCGATCGGCTGTCAGAAACACGCGAAGACCGAAAGTTACCGCGAATATCTGCTCTATCTTGCCCATTGCGATGAGCAATTTATCGAAGCGCCGGGGATCCGCGGCATGGTGATGCTGGTATTTACCCTGCCAGGCTTCGACCGCGTCTTTAAAGTCATCAAAGACAAATTTGCGCCGCAAAAAGAGATGTCGGCCGCCCACGTCCGCGCCTGTTATCAACTGGTCAAGGAGCACGATCGTGTCGGGCGGATGGCTGATACTCAGGAGTTCGAGAACTTTGTGCTGGATAAACGGCAAATCGATCCGTCGCTGATGGCGCTGTTGCTACAGGAAGCCCCGGAAAAAATTACCGATCTCGGCGAGCAGATTGTCATTCGCCATTTGTATATCGAACGACGGATGGTGCCGCTGAATATCTGGCTGGAGCAGGTCGAAGGCCAGCAACTGCGCGATGCTATTGAAGAGTACGGCAATGCCATTCGTCAGCTGGCCGCCGCCAATATTTTCCCCGGCGATATGCTGTTTAAGAACTTCGGCGTGACTCGCCACGGGCGCGTGGTGTTCTACGACTACGATGAAATTTGCTACATGACGGAGGTGAATTTCCGTCATATCCCGCCGCCGCGTTACCCGGAAGATGAGATGAGCGCTGAACCGTGGTATAGCGTATCGCCGGGGGATGTCTTCCCGGAAGAGTTTCGTCACTGGCTATGCGCTGACCCGCGTATCGGGCCGCTATTTGAAGAGATGCATGCTGACCTGTTCAGTGCCGACTACTGGAGAGGTCTGCAAACGCGGATCCGTGAAGGACACGTGGAAGATGTTTACGCCTACCGGCGCAAACAGCGGTTTTGCATCAGATTTGCGGCTTGATGCCCGGCAACCCTTTCTTAACGAAATCCGCCGTATGCCAGCGTGACTTCTTTCGCCGCTTTGATCGCCATGGCACCAAACTCGGTCACTCGATCGTCGGTAATGCGCGAAATGGGCCCGGAGATGGAAATAGCGGCAAACGGCTCGCGGTGTTCATCATAAATGCACGACGCCACGCAGCGCAGACCCAGCGCATGCTCCTCATCATCAAAGGAGTAGCCGCGCTTGCGCGTTTGGGCTAAATCCTCTTTCAGATGCACCGGCGACACCAGCGTGGCGTGGGTGTATGCGTGCAGCCCTTTACGGTGCAGCAGGCCAGTCACCTGTTCTTCACTCAGTTGGGATAAAAACGCCTTACCCGCACCGGAGGCGTGCATCGGCAGTTTGCCGCCGATAGGCGCGGACATGCGCATCAGTTGGGTACACTGCACCTGGTCGATAATAATGGCCTGATGGTCGCTTTGATCCAGCACGGCAAGGTTTACCGTCTCACCGGAGTCTTCCATCAGCTTGCGCAGGATCGGGTGGACAATCGCCAGCAAATTACGGCTTTGCAAAAAGCTGCTGCCGACGATAAACGCATGCGCACCCACGGCCCAGTGGCCTAATTCACCCACCTGACGGACAAATCCTTGCTGCTGCATGGTGGTCAACAAACGGTGAGTCGTGGAGTTTGGCAAGCCGGCCTGCTGTGCCAGTTCGGTTAGCGCCACGCTGCCGTTGGATTCCGCAATCCACTCCAGTAGCTTCAGGCCGCGGGTCAGAGACTGAACCTGCCCGGTTGCAGGCGTGGTAGCAGCGGCGGGTTTTCTACCGCGTTTCGCGGGGATTGTGGCAACCATGGCGGACTCCTTTTCTGTATCGTGGAAATCATTTTCGTTTTATTCAATTATAATGCAAGAATTCCTGTACTGATCGGATGAGTGAAGCTGAACATGTCTCATGTTGACCGTTGTTCTCTTTTCCACCTCTCAGGTTTGTGCCAGTATGGTCTGTTGAGTTTTTTTCGGTCTGGTTGAGCGTTGTCGGGAGCGAGTGTGAGCAGCAAAGTTGAACAATTACGTCAGCAGTTAAATGAACGTATTCTGGTGCTGGACGGCGGTATGGGCACCATGATCCAGGGATATCGTCTGAGCGAAGAGGATTTCCGCGGCGAACGCTTTGCCGACTGGCCGTGCGATCTGAAAGGCAACAACGACCTGTTGGTGCTCAGCAAACCTGAGGTGATCGCCGCCATCCATAACGCCTATTTTGAGGCGGGCGCGGATATCATCGAAACCAACACCTTTAACTCCACGACTATCGCCATGGCGGATTACCAGATGGAATCCCTGTCGGCGGAAATCAACTTTGCGGCAGCCAAACTGGCGCGCGCAGCGGCAGACGAATGGACGGCACGCACACCGGAAAAACCGCGTTATGTCGCGGGCGTGCTCGGCCCAACCAACCGTACGGCGTCTATCTCGCCTGACGTCAACGACCCGGCTTACCGCAATATTACCTTTGATCAGCTGGTGGCCGCCTACCGTGAATCCACCAAAGCGCTGGTGGAAGGTGGCAGCGACCTGATCCTGATTGAAACCGTCTTCGATACCCTGAACGCCAAAGCCGCTATTTTCGCGGTTAAAACCGAGTTCGAAGCGCTGGGCGTTGAGTTGCCGATTATGCTCTCCGGCACCATCACCGATGCTTCCGGGCGTACGCTCTCCGGTCAGACAACCGAAGCGTTCTATAACTCACTGCGCCACGCCGATGCGCTGACCTTCGGTCTGAACTGCGCCTTAGGCCCGGACGAGTTGCGCCAGTACGTGCAGGAGCTGTCGCGCATTGCCGAATGCTACGTTACCGCGCACCCGAACGCCGGGTTGCCGAACGCCTTTGGCGAATACGATCTCGATGCCGACACCATGGCGGCGCAAATACGCGAGTGGGCGCAAGCGGGCTTCCTCAACGTGGTCGGCGGCTGCTGCGGCACCACGCCGGAACACATCGCCGCGATGAGCCGCGCAGTGGAAGGCTTGCCGCCGCGCCGCTTGCCGGAAATCCCGGTAGCCTGCCGTCTGTCTGGCCTTGAACCGTTGAATATTGGCGACGATAGCCTGTTTGTGAACGTCGGCGAGCGTACCAACGTCACCGGTTCGGCGAAATTTAAGCGACTGATCAAAGAAGAGAAATACAACGAAGCGCTGGATGTCGCCCGTCAGCAGGTGGAAAGCGGCGCACAGATTATCGATATCAACATGGATGAGGGGATGCTCGACGCCGAAGCGGCGATGGTGCGTTTTCTAAACCTTATCGCCGGTGAGCCGGATATCGCCCGCGTGCCGATTATGATCGACTCCTCAAAATGGGACGTCATCGAAAAAGGGCTGAAGTGCATTCAGGGTAAAGGCATCGTTAACTCCATCTCGATGAAAGAGGGGGTTGAGACCTTTATCCACCACGCGAAGTTGCTGCGACGCTACGGTGCCGCAGTGGTGGTGATGGCCTTTGACGAGCAGGGGCAGGCCGACACCCGAGCGCGTAAAATTGAGATTTGCCGGCGGGCGTACAAAATTCTTACCGAAGAGGTAGGCTTCCCGCCGGAAGACATCATCTTCGACCCGAACATCTTTGCGGTCGCGACCGGGATTGATGAGCACAACAACTACGCCCAGGACTTTATCGGCGCCTGTGAGGACATCAAACGCGAACTACCGCACGCGCTGATCTCCGGCGGCGTCTCCAACGTGTCATTCTCCTTCCGTGGTAACGACCCGGTTCGTGAAGCCATTCACGCGGTATTCCTTTACTACGCCATTCGCAACGGCATGGACATGGGGATCGTCAACGCCGGACAACTGGCGATCTACGACGACCTGCCCGCCGAGCTGCGCGATGCGGTTGAAGATGTGATCCTCAACCGTCGTGACGATGGCACCGAGCGTCTGCTGGAGCTGGCTGAGAAATATCGCGGTAACAAAACTGATGACACTGCCAATGCCCAGATGGCGGAATGGCGCAGTTGGGACGTGAAAAAGCGCCTCGAATATTCGCTGGTGAAAGGCATTACCGAATTTATTGAGCAGGATACTGAAGAAGCTCGCCAGCAGGCCGCGCGTCCGATCGAGGTGATTGAAGGGCCGCTGATGGACGGGATGAACGTGGTTGGCGATCTGTTTGGCGAGGGAAAAATGTTCCTGCCGCAGGTGGTGAAATCCGCCCGCGTGATGAAGCAGGCGGTAGCCTACCTCGAACCGTACATTGAGGCCAGCAAAGAGAAAGGCTCCAGCAACGGTAAGATGGTCATTGCGACCGTGAAGGGCGATGTGCACGATATCGGCAAAAACATCGTTGGTGTGGTGCTGCAATGTAACAACTACGAAATCGTCGATCTTGGCGTGATGGTGCCAGCGGAGAAAATCCTCAGAACGGCACGTGAAGTGAATGCCGATCTGATTGGTCTTTCCGGGCTGATTACCCCGTCGCTGGACGAAATGGTCAACGTGGCGAAAGAGATGGAGCGTCAGGGGTTCACTATTCCGTTGCTGATTGGCGGCGCGACCACCTCAAAAGCGCACACGGCGGTGAAAATAGAGCAGAACTACAGTGGTCCGACGGTTTATGTGCAGAACGCCTCGCGTACCGTTGGCGTAGTCGCCGCACTCCTCTCTGACACTCAGCGCGATGACTTTGTCGCCCGTACGCGTAAAGAGTACGAAACCGTGCGTATCCAGCATGCGCGTAAGAAACCGCGGACCCCACCAGTAACGTTACAGGCTGCCCGCGACAACGATCTGGCCTTCGACTGGGAAAACTATACGCCGCCGGTGGCGCACCGCCTCGGCGTACAGAGTGTTGAAGCCAGCATCGAAACGCTGCGCAACTACATCGACTGGACGCCGTTCTTTATGACCTGGTCGCTGGCCGGGAAATACCCGCGTATCCTCGAAGATGAGGTGGTGGGAGAAGAGGCGAAACGTCTGTTCAAAGACGCCAATGACATGTTGGATAAACTCAGCGCTGAGAAAACCCTGAATCCGCGCGGCGTGGTGGGCTTGTTCCCGGCTAACCGCGTGGGGGACGACATCGAGATTTACCGTGACGAGACGCGTACGCACGTCATCAACGTCAGTCATCACCTGCGCCAGCAGACGGAAAAAGTCGGTTTCGCCAACTACTGCCTGTCTGACTTTGTTGCGCCGAAACTGAGCGGCAAAGCGGATTACATCGGTGCTTTCGCAGTTACCGGCGGTCTGGAGGAAGATGCACTGGCGGACGCCTTCGAAGCCCAGCATGACGACTACAACAAGATCATGGTGAAAGCGATCGCCGACCGCCTGGCGGAAGCGTTCGCGGAATATCTGCACGAGCGCGTGCGTAAAGTCTACTGGGGCTATGCGGCGAATGAGAACCTCAGTAACGAGGAACTGATCCGCGAAAACTACCAGGGAATTCGCCCGGCACCGGGCTATCCGGCTTGCCCGGAACACACCGAAAAGGCCACCATCTGGGAACTGCTGGATGTAGAAGCGCACACCGGGATGAAGCTCACCGAATCCTTCGCGATGTGGCCAGGTGCGTCGGTTTCCGGCTGGTATTTCAGTCATCCAGACAGCAAGTACTACGCCGTGGCGCAAATCCAGCGCGATCAGGTTGAAGATTACGCCTTCCGTAAAGGCATGAGCGTGGCGGAAGTCGAACGTTGGTTAGCGCCTAATCTGGGTTATGACGCTGACTGATTCACAAAACTGTCATCTTTATTTACAACAAACAAGGCACTCAATGAGTGCCTTGTCTCTTTATTACGTTTAAACCCTTATACTGAAAGAACGTTCATCGGTACTGCTTGCCGGATGGCGGCGTAAACACCTTATCCGGCTACTGGCATATTTTTGTAGGCCTGATAAGCGTGGCGTCATCAGGTGTTATGTCATCGCTATGAACCTCAGGAACATATAACGATAAGGAGAACCTGATTCCGTGCTAACTCTGTTACACCTGCTTTCTGCTGTCTCTATGCTGGTTTGGGGTACGCATATTGTGCGCACCGGCGTGATGCGCGTCTTCGGCGCCCGTTTGCGTACCGTACTCAGCCGTAGTGTTGAAAAGAAGCCGCTCGCCTTTTGTGCGGGTATCGGCGTGACGGCGCTGGTACAAAGCAGCAACGCCACCACCATGCTGGTGACCTCGTTTGTCGCGCAGGACCTCGTCGCGCTCACCCCTGCGCTGGTGATTGTACTCGGCGCCGACGTCGGGACCGCGCTGATGGCGCGTATCCTGACCTTCGATCTCTCCTGGCTGTCGCCACTGCTGATTTTTATCGGCGTGATCTTCTTTCTCGGACGTAAGCAGTCCCGTGTGGGGCAACTGGGGCGGGTTGGTATTGGACTGGGGTTGATTTTACTGGCGCTGGAACTGATTGTGCAGGCGGTAACACCGATCACCCAGGCTAACGGCGTACAGGTTATTTTCGCCTCGCTCACCGGCGATATCATGCTGGATGCGCTGATTGGCGCTATGTTCGCGATTATCAGTTACTCCAGCCTTGCGGCGGTGCTGCTGACGGCAACGCTGACCGCGGCAGGAATTATCTCGTTCCCGGTGGCGTTGTGTCTGGTGATTGGCGCCAACCTCGGCTCTGGCCTGCTGGCGATGCTTAATAACAGCGCCGCTAACGCCGCCGCCCGCCGTGTGGCGCTCGGTAGCCTGCTGTTTAAGCTGGTGGGAAGCCTGATTATCCTGCCGTTTGTTCATCCGTTGGCAAATCTGATGGATGAACTGCCGCTGCCGAAATCTGAACTGGTTATTTACTTCCATGTCTTCTACAACCTGGTGCGCTGCGTGGCGATGGTGCCGTTTGCAGAACCGATGGCGCGTTTTTGTAAGCGCATCATCCGCGATGAGCCGGAGCTGGATGCGCATCTGAAGCCCAAGCATCTGGACGTCAGTGCGCTGGATACGCCGACGCTGGCCCTGGCCAATGCCGCTCGTGAAGCTCTGCGCATCGGCGACGCGATGGAGCAGATGATGGACGGGCTGAAGAAGGTGATGCACGGCGAGCCGCGTGAAGAGAAAGAGCTGCGCAGGATGGCGGACGACATTAACGTGCTATACACGGCAATCAAGCTCTATCTGGCGCGGATGCCAAAGGATGAACTGGCGGAAGAGGAATCACGCCGTTGGGCGGAGATTATCGAAATGTCGCTTAACCTCGAGCAGGCTTCCGATATTGTCGAACGTATGGGCAGTGAGATAGCGGATAAGTCGCTGGCTGCTCGTCGCGCATTCTCCGTGGAAGGATTGAAAGAGCTGGATGCGCTCTTCGATCAGCTGCTCAGCAATCTGCAGCTGGCGATGTCGGTGTTCTTCTCAGGTGACGTGACCAGCGCCCGTCGTCTGCGCCGTAGCAAGCACCGTTTCCGTATTCTCAACCGTCGGTATTCGCATGCGCACGTTGACCGTCTGCATCAGCAGAACGTGCAGAGCATCGAGACCAGCTCCTTGCACCTGGCGCTGCTGGGCGATATGCAGCGTCTGAACTCGCTGTTTTGTTCCGTGGCCTATAGCGTGCTGGAACAGCCGGATGAGGACGATGAGCGCGACGATTATTGAGTGAGGTGGACCGGTTGGCCGGATAAGGCATTTATGCCGTTATCCGGCAACGTCGGTTAGAAGCAGTGACCTGCTTCGAGGGCAACCGCGTCTTCACCCGCTTTAAAGACGTAAGTAGTGTTCGGACCGCCAAGAACCGCCTGGCCGTTACTCACCTTAATCCAGTTTCCTTCCGGCAAACCAATTACCGTCAGCTCTGGTGCCACAACCAGAAGCTCGCGAATACGCTGTTCACGCGTTTCGCCTTTGTGGCCTTCCGGAAGCGCATTGGTGAAATGTGGGTTAATCTGCAGCGGGAACAGACCCAGGGCATCAAAACCTTTTGGATCGACAATCGGCATGTCGTTGGTGGTGCGGATGGTCTGGCAGGCGAGGTTAGAACCTGCGCTCCAGCCGATGTACAGCGCACCGCGTTTGACGACATCCACAATCGGCGCCAGCAGTCCGCGCTCGCGGCTCTCTTTCAGTAACTGGAAGGTGTTACCCCCGCCGACAATCACCAGCTCTGCGTTTTCAATGGCAGCGATCGGATCGGCAACGGTATGAATGCCAGTAACGTTGACGCCCATTGGCGCAAAGATGGCTGCCGTTTTCGCCGTGTATTCATCCCAGGTTTGCGTCACGCCAGCGAACGGAATAAACACCGCCGTACGGCGACCATTCAACTGCTCAGCAATCAGCGGTAGCGCATGTTCCATCCAGCCTTTGCCCGGCAGCGTCGAGTTACTCAATAAAAGCAGTTCCATCATTTCTCCATGTAATCAGAAAATTACAAACCGCGCTAATGCTACCACTATCAGCGTAACGCCTTACTGATATGGCTCACGATGTTGGAAGGGGGGAAAAGTCGAACGGGTTAACCACAACCTCCTGTTGGAAAAGCCCGTTCGGACTTAACAACGATCAATCTATTGAAACAGCGTCCTTTTGCGTAGTGGCAAACGCCAGGCCTTCGTCCTCCCAGCCCTTAATACCACCAATCATTATTTTCACCGGTCGACCTAGCTGCGCCAACTTCAGCGCCGCGCGATCGGCCCCGTTACAGTGTGGGCCAGCGCAATAGACGACAAACAGTGTGTCCTGTGGCCATTTTTTCAAGGATTCCGTATTTATCTGTCGATGGGGAAGATGAATCGCGCCAGGGATATGACAACGGGAAAAACTCTCTGCACTCCCCACTACATGTAAAAGCACAAAATCTTTGTCGTCAGCAGCCATCGCGGAATGAACGTCAGAACAATCCGTCTCCATATTCAGACGTTGCTGGAAATGGGCGATAGCTTGTGCAGATGAAGCGGCTGGAATATCAGTTACGGTACTCATATTGTTGTTTTCTCTTGTGGTGAAATCAGCTGTTGTGTTACCTCTTATCTCATCAAAAAATTAACCTCGAAACACCCTCTGACCATGACAGATTCCGCCAGGATCATGACAACATCTTCTCGCCCGTTGGTCGTTGCACTCGCTTATGACGGGCTATGTACTTTCGAGTTTGGCGTCGCAGTGGAAGTTTTTGGGCTTCCGCGACCTGAACTGGGAGAGCGCTGGTATCGTTTTGCCGTGGCTTCGGTTGATCAAGGTGAATTAAGGGCAACTGGCGGGGTTCGTATCGTGGTGGACGGTGGATATGAATTGCTGCAGGAAGCAGACACTATTGTCATTCCTGGCTGGCGTGACGTGAGCTCACCGGTCCCGGAAGCATTATGCGATGCGCTTCGTGAAGCACATCAACGCGGTTGTCGAGTCATCTCTATCTGTTCTGGTGTATTTGTTCTGGCTGCGGCAGGTTTGCTGGATGACCGTAAGGCGACGACGCACTGGCGTTACGTCAGTGAACTCCAGCGACGCTTTCCCGCCATCAACGTCGTGGAAGATGTCCTGTATGTCGGTGACCACGACGTGCTCACTTCGGCAGGTAGTGCGGCAGGGATTGATTTATGTTTGCATGTGGTGCGCACTGATTTTGGACTTGAGATTGCCAATAACGTGGCCCGTCGCCTGGTGCTGCAGCCCCACAGGGATGGCAGCCAGACTCAGCAGCAACTGCGTCCTGTTGCCCGCAGTCGGGAAAGCCAGCGTTTTGGTCTTTTGCTTGACTGGTTACATAACAATATCGCGCAGAAGCATACCCTTGACGCTCTGGCCAGCCAGGTCGGTATGAGTCCCCGAACGTTGATGCGGCGATTTCAGGAGTCAACGGGGCTTACTCCCGCACGTTGGCTGATGAATGAACGGCTAAACCGTGCGCAGCAGGCGCTCAATACATCCCATATCAGTATTGAGCAGATCGCGCAGCAAACCGGGTTCGGCAGCGCAAACTCTTTGCGTTACCACTTTCAAAAACGATTTGGTATCAGCCCGCAGGCATTACGTAATCAGATGCGATAGCACATTTTCACGCTCTGCTTTTTTATCCCCCGCAAGGTAGGGTATATTTCGCTGTCAAAGGAGAAATTATGCTGCCCGACTCATCCATCCGATTAAATAAATACATCAGTGAAAGCGGAATCTGCTCGCGCCGCGAGGCGGATCGCTTTATCGAACAAGGGAATGTCTTCCTGAATGGTAAACGCGCCACCATTGGCGATCAGGTGATGCTTGGCGACGTCGTAAAAGTGAATGGTCGGTTGATTGAGCCGCGTGAAGCGGAAGATCTGGTTTTTATCGCGCTGAACAAGCCGGTAGGGATTGTCAGCACCACTGAAGACAGCGAACGCGACAACATTGTTGATTTCGTTAACCACAGCAAGCGCGTGTTCCCAATCGGTCGTCTGGACAAAGATTCCCAGGGACTTATCTTTCTGACCAACCACGGCGATCTGGTGAATAAAATCCTGCGTGCCGGTAACGATCACGAAAAAGAGTATCTGGTGACGGTAGATAAGCCGGTCACTGATGACTTTATCCGTGGGATGAGTGCCGGTGTGCCAATCCTTGGCACCGTTACCAAGAAATGTAAGGTCAAGAAAGAAGCGCCGTTTGTGTTTCGCATCACGCTGATTCAGGGGCTGAACCGCCAGATCCGTCGTATGTGCGAGCACTTTGGCTATGAAGTTACTAAGCTTGAGCGTACACGTATCATGAACGTTGGTCTGTCCGGCCTGCCGCTGGGTGAATGGCGCGACCTGACGGATGACGAACTGATCGACCTGTTCAAGCTGATTGAGAACTCGTCCTCAGAAGCCAAACCGAAGGCGAAAGCGAAGCCAAAAACCGCAGGCATTAAGCGCCCGGTGGTGAAAATCGAAAAATCGGCAGAGAAAGAGAAATCGCGCCCGGCGGCAAACGGGAAGCGTTTTACCTCGCCGGGGCGTAAGAAGAAAGGGCGTTAACGTCTGCCGCGCGTTGGCGTATTCGCTGACCAGGAAAATGATGCTTCCGCATCCGGTTTATAAGCCTGCTTTTTCTTCAACTGGCGGGCTTTTTTAGCTTCTGCTTCGCGCAAGGCCATCAGTTTATCGATGTACTCTTTCTTGATGCTGTTGGTCTCAGCGTTGGTCAGCAGTCGACCATGCGCAATGCGCGCGCGGTCGAGCAGCGTTTTCAGTTCACGCTGTTCGCGCTCGGTCATCTCTTTTTGGGTAATGCGGGGGAGTGCCATAAGGGTGCCCTCTGTTAGCCGATATCCGCAGTGTACGGCAAAGTGCAGAGGCTGGGTAGGCCGGATAAGGTGTTAGCCGCTATCCGGCCTGCCGCCGCCAATTAGCGGCGTTCTTTTTCTTCAATCGGTTTACCGGACCAGTAACCTGCCAGCAGCGAACCGGAAAGGTTATGCCAGACCGAGAACAACGCGCCGGGCAGCGCCGCAAGCGGGCCAAAGTAGATTTTGCCCAGCGCAGCGGCAAGCCCTGAATTCTGCATGCCCACTTCAATAGCCAACGTACGACAGGTTGACTCGTCGAAACCAAACAGTTTTCCGCCCCAGTAGCCGCCGAGCAAGCCAATGGTGTTATGCAGGATCACGGCGATAATCACCACAAAGCCGACAGACGCAATGTGCGAGGCGGAACCCGCCACGACGGCGCTGATGATCGCCAGGATGCACACCATAGAAAACGCCGGCAGATACGGTTCCACGGCTTTTACGACGCGTGGGAACAGATGGTGAATGACCAGTCCCAAAGCAATCGGAATGACCACGATCTGCAGAATACTCAGCAGCATACCCATCACATCCACCTGGATATGCGCGTCGACATACAGCCGTGTCAGCAGCGGCGTGGCGACAACGCCGACCAGCGTTGAAACCGATGAAATAGTCACGGAGAGCGCCACATCACCTTTTGCCAGATAGATCATGACGTTCGATGCGGTTCCGCTGGCGACGCTACCGACCAGCACCATCCCTGCCGACAGTTCCGGCGGCATATTAAATGCCAGCGCCAAAATCCATGCGGCGAGCGGCATCACCAGATAGTGCAGGAAAATACCCGCCGCGACCGGTGCGGGGCGTGAAAGTACGCGTTTAAAGTCGTCCACCTTCAGGTGAACGCCCATGCCGAACATGATCAGCATCAGCAACGACGGCACGAATGGCCCGACAGGCGTAAAGGTGGAGGGGGTGTAATACGCAATAACAGAGAGCAGCAGCGCCCATAACGGGAACAGCCGCGTGAGAGTAGCGAGCATGTTATCTTCCTTGCGATTGAAATGTGTTGTGTTGTTATAAAAAAGCCGGGTTCGAGCCCGGCTATAGTTATTGTTTATCGCGTGATGAAATATTATTCAAACAAATTATGATGTAGCTTCTGTACCACCTGTTCGGCTTCTCTACCGGGCACCAGGAAGCACAGGTTATGGCTGGACGCGCCGTAGCAAATCATGCGGATGTTGAACGGCTCCAGTACACCAAATACCTCTTTACCCACGCCGCAGGCTTTGGACAGGTCGTTGCCAATCAACGCCACCAGCGCCAGGCCTTCTTCGACTTCAACCCGGCACAGGGCAGACAGTTCCATCAGCAGAGACTGCGTTAACAGCGTATCGCCGGTGGAGGTTGAGCCGGTGGTATCCAGCGTCAGCGCTACGCTGACTTCAGATGTGGTAATTAAATCTACCGAGATATTGTGGCGTGCAAGGATGCCGAACACTTCTGCTAAAAAGCCGCGAGAGTGCAGCATATTCAGGCTATGCAGCGTCAGCAGCGTCTGCTTACGGCGTAGCGCCAGCGCACGGAACAGCGGTGGATTCGCGGTTTTATTGCAGACCAGCGTACCGCCTGCTTTTGGATCCTTGCTGGAGCCAACAAATACCGGGATATCGCTACGTACGGCCGGCAACAGGGTTGCCGGGTGCAGCACTTTCGCGCCAAAGGTCGCCATTTCCGCGGCCTCTTCAAAGGCGATTTCATCAATACGCTGCGCTGCAGGAACAACGCGCGGATCGGTAGTGTAAATGCCTGGAACATCGGTCCAGATATCGACGCGCGTTGCGTGCAGCGCTTCGGCCAGCAGGGCGGCTGTATAATCGCTACCGCCGCGCCCCAACGTGGTGGTGCGGCCTTTGCCTTCGCTGCCGATAAAACCCTGAGTGATTACCAGACCTTCGCTCAGACGCGGGGCCAACTGAAGCGTTGCCAGTTCAGCCAGCGCCGCGACGTCGGGTTCTGCGCGACCAAAACGATCGTTGGTGCGCATCACTTTACGCACGTCAAACCACTGCGCTTGTACGTTGCGTTCACGCAGGATTTCGACGAACAACAGGGTAGACATCAGTTCACCGTGGCTGACCAGTTCGTCGGTCAGGGCGGTTGAGGTCGCCAGTGACGCCGCTTCTGCCAGCGTGGTGATGTTTTCCAGCAGACGTTCAATCTCTTCACGAATTACGTTTGGATAACGCAGGCGTTCCAGAATATTGAACTGAATTTGACGAATGGCGTCGAGTTTTTCGAAGCGCTCGGTTGGCTCCAGCCCTTCAGCCAGTGCGACCAGCAGGTTGGTAATTCCAGCGGAAGCGGAAAGTACCACTACACGGACGTTAGCATCAGAAAGCACCACATCAGCGCTGCGATTCATGGCATCAAAATCCGCCACGCTGGTACCGCCAAACTTGGAGACAACTACATCAGTCATAACTACCTCGTGTCAGGGAATGAATAGAGCGACCATGGCACATAAGGCAGAACGAAAACCGGTGCAGGCGCAAATGCAAATACCGTATTTATAAATAAAATGTGTAGCTTGCACTGTCAACGCTGGGATTATGCGGATTTTTCATGCTGCGTTTCCGTTCAGTAACAGCGCTTATAACATCTATACTTTTTACCCTGGTTCGATGGATACAAGGGCGATGGCATTAAAACAATCACACTTTTCTGTGACTGGCGTTACAATCGATCTCAGTCACAATTCTCAAAATCAGAAGAGTATTGCTAATGAAAAACATCAATCCAACGCAGACCTCAGCCTGGCAGGCACTACAAAAACACTTTGAAGAGATGAAAGACGTTACTATCGCGGATCTGTTCGCGAAAGATAGCGATCGTTTCGCTAAATTTTCCGCGACGTTTGACGATCTGATGCTGGTGGATTTCTCCAAAAACCGCATCACTGAAGAGACGCTGGCTAAACTGCAGGATCTGGCGAAAGAGACCGATTTGGCAGGCGCCATCAAGTCCATGTTCTCCGGTGAGAAAATTAACCGCACTGAAGACCGTGCCGTGCTGCACGTGGCGCTGCGCAACCGTAGCAACACTCCAATCATCGTTGACGGCAAAGATGTGATGCCGGAAGTGAATGCGGTGCTGGAGAAGATGAAATCCTTCTCTGAAGCGATTATCTCCGGAAGCTGGAAAGGCTATACCGGTAAAGCCATTACTGATGTCGTGAACATCGGTATCGGCGGTTCAGACCTCGGCCCGTTCATGGTGACCGAAGCGCTGCGCCCGTACAAAAATCACCTGAACATGCATTTTGTGTCTAACGTCGATGGTACGCACATTGCCGAAGTGCTGAAGAAAGTGAATCCGGAGACTACGCTGTTCCTGGTCGCTTCCAAAACCTTCACCACTCAGGAAACCATGACTAACGCCCACAGCGCGCGCGACTGGTTCCTGGCGACCGCTGGCGACAACAAGCACGTTGCCAAGCACTTCGCAGCGCTCTCCACTAACGGTAAAGCGGTTGGCGAGTTCGGTATTGATACCGCCAATATGTTCGAGTTCTGGGACTGGGTTGGCGGTCGTTACTCCCTGTGGTCTGCAATCGGTCTGTCCATCATCCTTTCTGTGGGCTTCGACAACTTTGTTGAGCTGCTTTCTGGCGCGCACGCCATGGACAAACACTTCTCCACCACTCCGGCGGAGAAAAACCTGCCGGTGCTATTGGCGCTGATCGGTATCTGGTACAACAACTTCTTCGGTGCTGAAACCGAAGCGATTCTGCCGTACGACCAGTATATGCACCGTTTCGCGGCCTACTTCCAGCAGGGCAATATGGAATCCAACGGTAAATACGTTGACCGTAACGGCAATGCGGTGGATTACCAGACAGGCCCAATCATCTGGGGTGAGCCGGGTACTAACGGTCAGCATGCGTTCTACCAGCTGATTCACCAGGGTACCAAAATGGTTCCGTGCGATTTCATCGCTCCGGCAATCACCCACAACCCGCTGTCGGATCACCATCCGAAACTGCTGTCTAACTTCTTCGCTCAGACCGAAGCGCTGGCTTTTGGTAAATCTCGTGAAGTGGTTGAGCAGGAATACCGCGACCAGGGTAAAGATCCGGCAACGCTTGACCACGTTGTGCCGTTCAAAGTGTTCGAAGGTAACCGTCCAACTAACTCCATCCTGCTGCGCGAAATCACACCGTTCAGCCTGGGTGCGCTGATTGCGCTGTATGAGCACAAAATCTTCACTCAGGGCGCGATCCTGAATATCTTCACCTTTGACCAGTGGGGCGTTGAGCTGGGCAAACAGCTGGCGAATCGCATTCTGCCAGAGCTGAATGATGATAAAGAAATCACCAGCCATGATTGCTCAACTAACGGTTTGATTAACCGTTATAAGTCCTGGCGTTAATCTGCTTCTTCCTTCGAGCTGCAGCGCTGTTGGCTGCGTTCGTTAACCCCGGTAACATAGCTATCTATGCTCCCGGGGATTAACGATCTTGCCGCCTTGTTGCAATTCGAATGAATTTGCAGATTACTTATAAAAAAGCCGATATTAATATCGGCTTTTTTTATAATCTGGCTCCCGAATATCTACGTTTTTGCTTTACACCTTTATTGAGCTTAATCCTAAAATAATTCATTCAACGTTATCGTGTTTCTGGTTTTTTCAGAATTACCGGATGTTGTGTTTTTGTTTTTATATTTTAACTTTATGATTGTATTGATTTAATTATCTGCCGTTAATCATTTTATTTCTTGCTATCTAATTATCCTAAATTCCCGCCTGGCGTAATTTGCACACTTTGGCTTGTGTATACTCGATCTCGCCCGAAATTCTTTTGGGTAAATCTCCATTCATACAATGAAGGGAATTTGTGATGAAAAAAGTTCTGTATGGCCTTTGGGCTATATCTGCGCTTGCGGCGACTTCTGTCTATGCCGCCCCCGTTCAGGTGGGTGAGGCTGCAGGGTCGGCTGCCGCGTCGGTTTCGGCAGGAAGTTCCTCCGCAACCAGCGTGAGCACCGTAAGTTCTGCGGTGGGGGTTGCCCTTGCGGCAACCGGTGGCGGCGATAGTTCTAACACCGGAACCACAACCACCACAACTACCAGTACCCAGTAATACCGGTACGTTTAATTCTAACCACACTTCGGTGTGGTTATTTTGCCGCTGCGGAGAAATGTCGTGAAGCGACCAGCGCTGATAATGGTTTGCCTGTTATTACAGGCGTGCTCAGCCACCACCGAAGGGCTGGGTCATTCGCTATGGGATAGCGTGTTTGGTACTCCCGGCGTACAGATGACGGACGATGAAATCAAAAACATGCCCTACGCCAGCCAGTACATGCAGCTCAACGGCGGCCCACAACTGTTTGTGGTACTCGCGTTCGCGGAAAACGGACAGCAGAAATGGGTGACTCAGGATCGGGCCATTCTCGTCACGCAGTCTGGGCGCATGGTGAAAACGCATCTCGGCGGGGATAACCTGATCGAGGTGAATAATCTCGCGGCAGATCCGCTCATCAAACCAAACCAGATAGTCGATGGGGCAACGTGGACCCGCACGATGGGCTGGACCGAACATCAGCAGGTGCGCTATGCCACCGCCCGCTCGGTTTTCGAATGGGATGGCACTGACACCATTAAGGTTGGTAGCGAAGATACGCCAGTACGAATCCTTGACGAAGAAGTCACCACCGATCAAACGCGCTGGCATAACCGCTACTGGATCGACAGCGAAGGGCAGATTCGCCAATCGGAACAGTATCTTGGCGCACGTTACTTCCCGGTGAAAACCACGCTGATTAAGGCGGCAAAATCATGATGAAACGAGCCGTTGTGGCGCTGCTATTGAGCCTGAGCGCAGCGTCAGTTTTTGCTGCGGGTAGCGTTAAGGTCTTTACCTCCGCCAGCGAAGAGCCAAAGACGCTGACCGGGGCCGAACATCTGCTCGACCTGGTTGGGCAGCCGCGGTTGAGTAATAGCTGGTGGCCAGGAGCGGTTATCAGCGAAGAGCGGGCAACGACGGAAGCAGAGCGTCAGCAGCAGGCATTACTGGCTCGTCTGGCGATGCTCAGCGCTGAAGAAAGTGGTGACGATGCCGCGGCTATCAACGCATTACGCCAACAAATTCAGGCGCTGAAAGTGACCGGCAGACAGAAGATTAATCTCGACCCGGATGTTGTGCGCGTCAGTGAGCGAGGCAACCCGCCGTTGCAGGGCAATTACACGCTGTGGGTCGGACCGCAGCCAACGGATATAACGCTGTTTGGCCTGCTAAGTCATCCGGGTAAACAACCGTTTATACCCGGGCGCGATATCGCCAGCTATCTCGATGAGCAACGTCGGCTCAGCGGCGCAGATCGTAGCTACGCCTGGGTCATCTATCCCGACGGACGCACGCAAAAAATCCCGGTCGCCTACTGGAACAAACGTCACGTTGAGCCGATGCCCGGCAGCATCATTTTTGTCGGGCTCTCTGATGCTGTCTGGCGCAGCACCCCGGATGAAATCAATGCCGACATTCTTCGCACCCTGACCCAGCGGATACCCGAATAATGAGAAAAACTTATCTGCTCAGCTTACTGGCGCTGGGCGTAAGCATTGCCTGCCACGGTGAAACCTGGCCCGCGCCCATTGGACCTTCCCAGTCCGATTTTGGCGGCGTGGGACTGCTGCAAACCCCAACCGCACGCATGGCGCGTGAAGGCGAAATGAGCCTTAACTACCGCGATAACGATCAATACCGTTACTACTCTGCGTCGGTACAACTCTTCCCCTGGCTGGAAACCACCCTGCGCTATACCGATGTGCGTACCAAAAAATACAGCGGCGTGGAGTCGTTTTCTGGCGATCAGACTTATAAAGATAAGGCTTTTGATCTCAAACTTCGCCTGTGGGAAGAGAGCTACTGGATGCCGCAGGTGGCGGTTGGCGCGCGGGATATCGGTGGTACCGGCCTGTTTGATGCGGAGTATGTGGTGGCGAACAAAGCCTGGGGCCCGTTTGATTTCTCTCTCGGCCTTGGCTGGGGATATCTCGGGACCAGCGGCAACGTTAGCAATCCGTTTTGCTCATACAGTGATAAATTCTGCCATCGCGATAACAGCTACAAGCAGGCCGGTTCTATTGACGGTAGCCAGATGTTCCACGGCCCGGCGTCGCTGTTTGGCGGCGTAGAGTATCAGACTCCCTGGCAGCCGCTGCGCCTGAAACTGGAGTATGAAGGTAATAATTACCAGCAGGATTTTGCCGGCAAGTTGGATCAGAAGAGCAAGTTTAACGTCGGCGCTATTTATCGCGTCACCGATTGGGCCGACGTTAACCTCAGCTATGAGCGCGGGAACACCTTGATGTTTGGGGTCACGCTGCGGACTAACTTTAACGATCTGCGACCAAACTATAACGACAATACCCGCCCGAAATATCAACCACAGCCGCAGGATGCCATCCTGCAACATTCGGTGGTGGCGAATCAGTTAACGCTGCTGAAATATAATGCCGGGCTGGCGGATCCTAAAATTCAGGTGCAGGGCGATACGCTGTATGTGACGGGTGAACAGGTGAAATACCGTGATTCGCGCGAAGGGATCGAACGTGCTAACCGGATCGTGATGAACGATCTTCCCGATGGGATCCGCACGATCCGCATTACGGAAAACCGCCTTAACTTGCCGCAGGTGACGACCGAAACGGAGGTTTCCAGCCTCAAGCGCCATCTGGAAGGCGAGCCGTTGGGCCATGAAACTCAACTGGCACAAAAACGCGTCGAGCCCGTGGTACCGAAAACGACCGAGCAGGGCTGGTATATTGATAAGTCACGCTTCAATTTCCATATCGATCCGGTGCTAAATCAGTCGGTGGGCGGCCCGGAAAACTTCTATATGTATCAGTTGGGCGTGATGGGAACGGCGGATTTGTGGGTTACCGATCATCTGCTGACCACCGGGAGTTTGTTCGCCAACCTCGCCAATAACTATGACAAGTTTAACTACACCAACCCGCCGCAGGATTCGCATTTACCACGCGTGCGTACCCATGTGCGTGAGTATGTGCAAAACGATGTCTACGTGAATAACCTGCAGGCCAACTACTTCCAGTCACTCGGAAATGGGTTCTACGGACAGGTTTACGGGGGCTATCTGGAAACTATGTACGGCGGAGCGGGGGCAGAAGTGCTGTATCGCCCGCTGGACAGCAACTGGGCGTTTGGTGTTGACGCCAACTACGTGAAACAGCGTGACTGGCGTAGCGCGCAGGACATGATGAAGTTCACCGACTACAGCGTGAAGACCGGGCATTTGACGGCTTACTGGAATCCTTCGTTCGCCCAGGATGTACTGGTGAAAGCCAGCGTGGGGCAGTATCTGGCGGGGGATAAGGGAGGAACGCTGGAAGTGGCGAAACGCTTTGACAGCGGCGTAGTGGTGGGTGGTTATGCGACCATCACCGACGCCTCGCCGGATGAGTACGGAGAGGGTGATTTTACCAAAGGGGTGTACGTTTCTGTGCCGCTGGATCTGTTCTCGTCAGGCCCAACCCGCAGCCGTGCGGCGATTGGCTGGACGCCGTTAACACGCGATGGCGGCCAGCAGCTTGGACGTAAGTTTGGTCTGTACGACATGACCAGCGACAGGAGTGAAAACTTCCGCTGATAGATGGCCGGATGGGACTTGCGCTTATCCGGCTCTATAAACGACGTAATAATTTTGCCGGATTTCCCGCATACACGCCTTTCTCGGTGATCGATTTGGTCACCACGCTTCCCGCGCCGACGACCACGCCATCACAGATAGTGACCGCCAGAATGGTCGCTCCGCTGCCGATCGAGACATCGTCGCCAATCGTAATACGTCCCCAACTGTTGCGGTCGGCATTGGGTTTTCCTTCGCGAAACATATCGTTGGCGAACATCACGCCGTGACCGATAAAACAGCGAGCGCCGAGGGTGACATATTCGCAGATGAAGGTGTGCGACTGAATTTTGCTGTCTGCGCCAATCTGCGTATTACCCTGGATTTCAACAAATGGTCCGACAAAAACGTTGTCACCCAATGTGCAGTCGTAGATATTTGCGGGTTCATAGATCACCACGTTCTCACCGCAGGTAACGTTGCGAACAGCGGATTGTCTGAGCTGCATAATTCATCCTGTGAAATGTGTCGTGACATACATCATTCCCTGCTGACCTTTCTTGCACAAAATATAAACAAAAAATGTAGATCTCTGTCACATTTTTGCGTTATACAGGAACCTTGCCACTGAGTAAGAGGTGCTGTTATGACGTCGCTATCTCGTCCGCGCGTGGAGTTTATCTCCACTATTTTACAGACCGTGTTGAATCTGGGGTTGCTGAGTCTGGGCCTGATCCTGGTCGTATTCCTCGGGAAAGAAACGCTGCATCTGGCGGATGTGCTGTTCGCGCCGGAACAAACCAGCAAGTATGAACTGGTGGAAGGGCTGGTGGTTTACTTTCTCTACTTTGAATTTATCGCGCTGATTGTGAAGTACTTTCAGTCAGGTTTTCACTTTCCGCTGCGCTACTTTGTCTATATCGGGATCACTGCGATTGTGCGGCTGATCATTGTCGATCATAAAGCGCCGATGGATGTGCTGATCTATTCTGCGGCGATCCTGCTGCTGGTGATCACCCTGTGGCTGTGTAATTCCAAACGGCTGAAGCGAGAGTAAAAGACAACACGCCGCAATTGGGCTGCGGCGTGTTTTGGGTAAAAATTACTGCGCAGAGGCCGGCTGGGTTTTCTCCGCCGCGGGTTCCCACAGTTCTTCAAATTTATCCACCGTCATGATCGCCAATACGGTAAAGCTAAGGTTGATCACGCCGATGGCGATAACGCCTGCGCCAAACTAATTCTGTTTAATTTGTCGAGTTTCAGGCGAAAAATTGAATTGCAGTGATGGGGGCACGAAAGGAAATAATCGTAAGCGTAATGCAAAATAACATAAAAAAAGGGCGCTCCGGAGAGCGCCGAATAACAGTCACAGGTTGGGATAACATAAGTTGAGGGTTACAGTGGCATTGCCCGTTGCCGGGCAGTTACTTCGGTAAAACTTAACCTTTCACACCACCCGCCGTCAGTCCGTTGACCAGCCAGCGCTGTGCCAGCAGGAACACCAGAGTGATCGGAATGGCTGAAAGTACAGCTGCGGCGGCAAAGTCGCCCCACAAATAGTTCTGTGGATTGAGGTACTGCTGCATACCTACCGCAAGGGTATAGCTGTTCACATCACGCAGCAGCAGTGATGCGACCGGTACTTCGGTAATCGCGGCAATGAAAGACAGAATAAACACGACCGCCAGAATCGGAACGGAAAGCGGTAGCAACACCAGGCGGAATGCCTGCCATGGCGTTGCGCCATCCAGCGCGGCCGCTTCTTCCAGCGAACCGTCGATGGTTTCGAAATAGCCCTTAATCGTCCACACATGCAGCGCAATACCGCCGAGATAGGCGAAGATCACGCCACCGTGAGTGTTCAGACCAATAAACGGAATGTACTGGCCCAGGCGGTCAAACAAAGCATACAACGCGACCAGAGACAGCACCGCCGGGAACATCTGGAATATCAGCATCCCTTTCAGCAGGGTTGCTTTGCCCGGGAAGCGCATACGGGCAAAGGCGTAAGCGCAGGTGGTGGAAAGCGTCACGATACCGATCGCGGTAATGGTGGCTACTTTTACCGAGTTCCACAGCCATAACAGCACCGGGAACGGCGGCGGCGTCACGCGGCCATCCGCATGCTCAACGCTAAAGCCCAGCGCCAGTTTCCAGTGTTCCCAGGAGATGTTTTCCGGGATCAGGCTGCCGGTGGCAAAGTTACCTTCACGCAGCGAGATAGCGATAACCATCAGCAGCGGGAACATGATCGCTGCAATGAAAATCAGCAGCAGCAAGTGCGTTGTTAAGAGACGCAGTTTCTGAGATTTGGGTTGTACCATAGCCATGTTCGTTGTCTCCCTTAATCAAACTTCATACGCGTGGCTTTCAGGTTCACGATGGCCAGCGCACCGACCAGCAGGAAGATCAGCGTGGCAATCGCCGCCGCCAGACCGAAGTCCTGACCACCGCCGCCTTCGAAGGCGATACGGTAGGTGTAGCTCACGAGCAGGTCGGTATAGCCTGCTGGCGTGGTGGTACCAAGACGGTCTGGACCACCGTTGGTCAACAGTTGAATCAGCACGAAGTTGTTAAAGTTAAAGGCGAAACTGGCGATCATCAGCGGCGTCAGCGGCTTAATCAGCAGCGGCAACGTAATCTTAAAGAAGTTCTGGAACGGACCTGCACCATCCATCGCCGACGCTTCATACAGGTCGTCAGGGATCGCTTTAAGCAGACCCATGCACAGGATCATCATGTACGGGTAACCAAGCCAGGTGTTGACGATAATAATCATCGAACGCGCGGTGGTTGGGTCGCTGAACCAGGCCGGTTTGATGCCAAACAGCGCGCTCAGCATCATGTTGATTTCACCGAAGCTCTGGTTGAACAGCCCTTTGAAAATCAGAATCGAAATAAACGACGGTACGGCATACGGCAGAATCAGCAGGACACGGTAAATCGCTTTGCCTTTGAGAGACTCCCACTGTACGAGACAGGCCAGTACCATCCCCACGGCCACGGTGAGGATCACGGTCAGAACGGAGAAGACCACCGTCCAGACAAAGATGGCGAAGAACGGTTTCTGAATGCCTTCGTCGGTAAATACGCGGGCGAAGTTGTCCCAACCGATGGCAACGGTATAGCCTGGGCTGATTTTTTCGTTACCCCAGCTACCGTCAGCGTTAATTGCCTGATAATAACCAATATCGTTGTTGGCGCGGTATTTTACGCCGCTTTGGCTGTTGGTAAGCGTGCCGTCATCAGCGAGCGTATAGAGTGGCTGCGTGCCGGAAAACTGGCGCAGTGAACTCATAATCACTTTGCTTTCATCTGGCAGGATGGCGGTGAGTTGGGTTAACGCCTGGCGATTTTGCGTGATGATTCGCAGCGTCGCACGTTCGCCCGCTGGCAGCGCCTCGGCTTCTTTCAACTGCAGTTTCTGTTCGCCGCCAAATTTAAAGGCGTCGGAGAGATAATTCTTGCCAGTTTCACCGTCGGTGAGGGCCAGTTGCCACTCCGTACCCGCCGGATACAGGCCGAAGTTGTAGGTTTTCCCCGCCTGATAAGAACGGTCCATCAGGACTTCCTGAGCACGTTCAAAGGTCAGTTGGTTGGTGCTGCTGTAGTTGGTAAAGGCAATTGCGATAGTACAAATTAGCGGAAACAGGACAAACAGCCCCATCCCGGCAACGCCTGGGTAAACATAGCGCCAGGCGTAGGCTTTACGGTTAGCAAAAATATACAGGCCAGCAGAGCTTAAAATCAGCGTCATGATGGCAAACAGGTACTCCCCCTGAGCATACATCAAAACAACAAGGTAACCGACCAGCAGCCCAAGCAGACCCATCACTGACCATTTCAGCCGGTCGCTTTGCCACCAGTGTTTCTTTTTAATGACATCCATGGGGATCAATCCTCTTTACGCTTTATCCTTCGCACTACCTCTTTGTTGGCTGCGGAAGCTCACCCCAGTCACTTACTTATGTAAGCTCCTGGGGATTTGCCTCCTTGCCGCCTCGATGTAGCGCGAATGATTTCGCGTAACAACGTATTCAATAAACCTGATTCCCTAAGAAATAAGGGAAACCGTATTACTTGGAGATACGACCTTGTGCATCTTTCAGCGCGGCATCGACGGTCTGACGGCCGCTGGCAGCGTTGATCACTGCGGTACGAACGGCATACCAGAATGCGGACATCTGCGGGATGTTCGGCATGATCTCGCCTTTCTGGGCGTTATCCATGGTGGCCGCGATACGCGGGTCTTTCGCTAACTGATCCTGGAAGGATTTCAGTGCAACCGCGCCCAGCGGTTTGTCCTTATTCACTTCATCCAGACCCTGATCGGTCAGCAGGTAGTTTTCGAGGAACTCTTTTGCCAGTTCTTTGTTCGGGCTGGCAGCGTTGATACCTGCGCTCAGAACGCCCACGAACGGTTTGGACGGTTTACCCTTGAAGGTTGGCAGCAGGGCAACGCCGTAATTCACCTTGCTCTTATCGATGTTGGACCACGCCCACGGACCGTTGATGGTCATCGCGGTGTCACCTTTGTTAAAGGCCGCTTCGGCGATGGAGTAATCGGTATCCGCGTTCATGTGTTTGTTCTTGATCAGATCAACTAGGAAGGTCAGACCCGCTTTTGCGCCCGCGTTGTCCACGCCCACGTCTTTCACGTCGTACTTGCCGTTTTCAAACTTGAACGCGTAACCGCCGTCGGCGGCAATCAGCGGCCAGGTGAAGTACGGTTCTTGCAGGTTGAACATCAGCGCGGATTTCCCTTTCGCCTTCAGTTCTTTATCCAGCGCAGGAATTTCTTCCCAGGTTTTTGGCGGGTTAGGAACGAGGTCTTTGTTGTAAATCAGCGACAGCGCTTCAACCGCGATCGGGTAGGCAATCAGTTTGCCGTTATAGCGTACGGCATCCCAGGTGAACGGATAGAGTTTGTCCTGGAACGCTTTATCTGGGGTGATTTCAGCCAACAGGCCAGACTGAGCGTAGCCGCCAAAACGGTCATGTGCCCAGAAGATGATGTCCGGGCCATCGCCAGTCGCGGCAACCTGTGGGAACTTCTCTTCCAGTTTGTCCGGGTGCTCAATGGTGACTTTGATACCAGTGTCTTTCTCGAATTTTTTGCCCACTTCAGCGAGGCCGTTATAGCCTTTGTCGCCGTTAATCCAGATAACCAGCTTACCTTCTTCAATCTTGGCGAGAGCCGAGGCGGAAAACATCATCGTCGTTAATGCAGACAATGCGAGGATGCGTGCGCCAGTTTTGATTTTCATAGTTCCCATCCTGTTTGGTGATTTTGCAGAGGTGGCTTAACGGTTACTAGTTTCTTTATACGACAACCTCTTTCCATCCTCCTTACCCCTACGCCCCACCCGCTCTTTATGTGATCTGTGTTACATAAATGTGAGTATTGCGTACTGGCGCACATAAAAACCCACTGATTTTTGCAGGCTGCATCACGAAATTCCTCCGCGGCGTACGGCCCGGGTCTCAGACGCTGTTCTCTCATCCTCCCGCCTCCTCCCCCATAAAAAAGCCGGGGGTGGAGGATTCACGCAGTCAAGGGATCACGCATAGTCAGCCCATCATGAATGTTGCTGTCGATGACAGGTTGTAACGAAGGGAGAAGGGCATGGCGAGCGTACAGCTGCGAAATGTAACGAAAGCCTGGGGTGACGTGGTGGTATCGAAAGATATCAATCTCGACATTCACGAAGGGGAATTCGTGGTGTTTGTCGGACCGTCAGGCTGCGGTAAGTCGACCTTGCTGCGTATGATCGCCGGACTTGAAACCATCACCAGTGGCGACCTGTTTATCGGGGAGACCCGGATGAACGACATTCCCCCCGCCGAACGCGGCGTGGGCATGGTCTTTCAGTCCTACGCGTTGTATCCCCATTTATCCGTCGCAGAAAACATGTCGTTTGGCCTCAAACTGGCTGGCGCAAAAAAAGAGGTGATGAATCAGCGCGTGAATCAGGTCGCGGAAGTTCTGCAACTTGCGCACCTGCTGGAGCGTAAACCGAAAGCGCTTTCCGGCGGGCAACGTCAGCGTGTGGCGATTGGCCGAACGCTGGTCGCCGAGCCGCGCGTATTCCTGCTGGATGAACCGCTGTCGAACCTCGACGCCGCTCTGCGTGTGCAAATGCGTATTGAAATCTCCCGTCTGCATAAACGTCTTGGCCGCACGATGATTTACGTCACCCACGATCAGGTCGAAGCGATGACGCTGGCCGACAAAATTGTGGTGCTGGATGCTGGTCGCGTGGCGCAGGTCGGCAAACCGCTGGAGCTATACCACTATCCGGCTGACCGCTTTGTGGCGGGCTTTATTGGTTCGCCGAAGATGAACTTCCTGCCGGTGAAAGTCACCGGGACGGCCATCGATCAGGTGCAGGTTGAACTGCCCAACCGCCAGCAAATATGGCTACCAGTGGACAGCCATGCGGTACAGGTTGGTGCCAACATGTCTTTAGGTATCCGCCCGGAACATCTGCTGCCCAGCGATATCGCCGATGTCACCCTCGAAGGTGAAGTGCAGGTGGTCGAGCAGCTTGGTCACGAAACTCAAATTCATATCCAGATCCCCGCCATCCGTCAAAACCTGGTTTACCGCCAGAACGACGTGGTGTTGGTAGAAGAGGGTGCCACATTCGCCATCGGCCTGCCGCCAGAGCGTTGCCATCTGTTCCGTGAGGATGGCACTGCATGTCGTCGGTTGCATCAAGAGCCGGGCGTTTAAGGTCCCCATAAAAAACGAAACGCAAAGCCATTCGAAGCTACATCGAGGCGGCAAGTAAATGAATCCCCGGGAGTGTACAAAGAGTACGCGACTGGGGTGAAAGAACGCAGCCAACAAAGAGGCAGCCCGAAGGGGGACGCGTTTAAAGAAAAGCAATGATCTCAGGAGATAGAACGATGATTACTCTGCGCAAACTCCCTCTGGCGGTTGCTGTAGCAGCAGGCATTATGTCTGTTCAGGCAATGGCTGTAGATTTCCACGGTTACGCTCGTTCCGGTATTGGCTGGACAGGGAGTGGCGGTGAACAACAGTGTTTCCAGGCAACCGGTGCACAAAGTAAATACCGTCTCGGTAACGAATGTGAAACCTATGCGGAAATCAAATTAGGTCAGGAAGTGTGGAAAGAAGGCGATAAGAGCTTCTACTTCGACACCAACGTTGCTTACTCCGTGTAATGGCTCAATAGTAATGTCCGCCTGTGGCTCAATTCAGATGTCCGCGCTATGGTAAGCTTCACTGGTCCGTTTAAACTACCGGGAGGCATATCATGAGCGCAGAAAGCTCAGGAGTGTTTACTTTGAAAGAGATCAACCGGATCAAGATTATACAGGACGTCATTGAACGTCGCATCACAACGCGCCGTGCGGCCGAGCACCTCGGTATCAGCGACAGGCAATGCCGCAGACTTCTTGCCCGTTACCGTGAAGGCGGACCGCTTGGTATGGCCAGCAGACGATGTGGCATGCGTGGTAACCGCCAGTTGCCACCCGGGCTCGCAGATCAGGCTCTGGAACTGATCAAGACGCGTTATGCTGATTTCGGTCCGACTCTGGCGCGTGAAAAGCTCGAAGAACTCCACGGACTGTTTCTTGGCAAAGAAACTGTCCGGCGCATCATGGTGCGGGCTGGCTTATGGGTTCCCCGTAAACAACGTGCCGCAAGGATCCCTCAACCACGGTACCGGCGTCCGTGTACTGGTGAGCTGATACAAATAGATGGCTGTGATCACGACTGGTTTGAAGGCCGTGGCCCGGCCTGCACCGCGCTGGTCTATGTTGATGATGCAACCAGCAAACTGATGGAACTGTTGTTTGTTAAATCGGAGTCCACGTTTTCTTACTTCGAAGCCACGCGGCGCTATATCGATAAGCATGGTAAACCGCTGGCACTGTACAGCGATAAAGCCGGTGTTTTTCGTGTTAACAATAAACACGCCACAGGCGGAGACGGGCATACTCAGTTTGGGCGAGCCATGCATGAACTGAACATCCAGACTATCTGTGCAGAAACCAGTCCCGCCAAAGGGCGTGTAGAACGAGCTCACCTCACTTTACAGGATCGTCTGGTCAAAGAGCTGCGGTTACAGGGCATTTGTTCAATGGAGGCTGCAAATGACTTCGCTGAGGCCTATATGGCTGACTATAACCGCCGTTTTGGCAAAGTACCGCGACATGATTTTGACGTACACCGTGCTGTAGAACATGATGAGGACCTGGGGCTTATTTTCACTGTTCGTGAAAAACGTAAAGTCTCAAAATCGTTGACGATACAATATGATAAAATGTTGTACCTGATTGAAGACAGCGAACTGAGTCGCCGTGCAATAGGTAAATATATCGATGTGTATCACTATCCTGATGGCAGAAAAGAGCTGCGCCTGAACGGTACGCTACTTCCCTACTCTACCTACGACCGACTGTCAGAAATCGACCAGGGCGCGATTGTCGATAACAAGCGTCTTGGCCGAACCCTGGAGTTTATCAGTCTGGTGCAGAGCAAGCGGGATAACACGCGCTCTCAGTCAATTCCCGCTGGAGATGGCCCTTCCCGACGACGGCCAAAGCAGGAAGGGAAGAAATCCCAGCGCTCACTGGATAATGATGACATGCTCGAAGCACTCAAACAGCTTCAGTCACGTTCAGAGGACATTTTTGGTAAAAGAGCCCGCTGATGGTACTCACTGGCCGGACAGTGGTTGCTCACCAGTTGATATTGTCCGGCCAGACCCATGATGTATTATTCATTTCGTTCAGCATCTTTATGTCCTGCTTTTCACGGGCATACTTACCCCATAATGAATGAAAAGAACGAACAATACTGATTAACTGCTTTTTTCTTTGCTCCGGAGATAGGCTGATAAAATAGCAGCACCTGCTGTCAATATTATCCTCAATGAAATTAAAATCAGAGTCTGATGCATATTTTACTGTTAGCATAATATCATTCGACGTTGTTCTCTCAGACTCTGTTAATGCTGATTCTATCAGGTATTCAAAGGCATACATGACAGACAGCTGGTTTTTGTCTGTCTGAATATAACCCATTGAGTTTCTGAGTATTGAGGACTGTACCAGGACCAGAGGCCATAAAAGCTCAACACCATAAAGCTTATATGTATCATGTTGATCATACTGATGTTGCTCAACACGACGATTACCTTCCCGTGCTTTACGAATATCATAGGCAAGGGATAACATAAATCCGTCTTTAACTTTAATCAGTGGGCTTTCATCCACGATGTAATGAATGAGTTCATGTAATTCATTCAGGGCTTCTGAATCTCCCCACAGTATAAAACCTGCATTGTTCGGCGTTAACTCGTATCGAAGCATGGGCTCAATCATCCTGTTGTTTCAGTCGGAGGAAAGTCTATCAGTAAAGAGAATGAGAGATCAAAGTGGTCATTTTAATTGAGCTGGATAACGGACATTTCAATTGAGCCTTGACACTCCGTCGCACAGCAGAATGACTGGGAAGGCACAGACCCGGCATTCCGTGAAGCAAACGTGCAGGGTAAAAACCTGATCGAATGGCTGCCAGGCTCCACTATCTGGGCCGGTAAGCGCTTCTACCAGCGTCATGACGTACACATGATCGACTTCTACTACTGGGATATTTCAGGTCCTGGCGCCGGTATTGAAAACATCGATCTGGGCTTCGGTAAACTGTCTTTGGCAGCGAGCCGTTCACAGGAAGCGGGTGGTTCATACGCTTTCAGCAGCCAGAATATCTATGATCGTACCAAAGACACCGCGAACGATGTATTTGACGTTCGTTTAGCGCAGTTGGCAACTAACCCGGATGGGATGTTGGAACTGGGCGTTGACTATGGCCGCGCGAATACCACCGACGATTACAGGCTGGCGGACGGCGCATCTAAAGATGGTTGGATGTTCACCGCTGAACATACCCAGAGCATGCTGAAGGGCTACAACAAGTTTGTCGTTCAGTACGCCACAGATTCCATGACCACCCAGGGCAAAGGCCTGAACCAGGGTTCTTATGGTTCTTCCACTACGACCATTGAAGATCCCGTTACTGGCGTTAAAACCAACTATGCCAACAACGTTGTGAATAACAACGGTAGCCTGTTCCGCGTGCTGGACCACGGTGCAATCTCCCTGGGCGATAAGTGGGACCTGATGTACGTCGGTATGTACCAGAACCTCGACATGGATAACGACCTGGGGACCGAATGGTACACCGTTGGTATTCGCCCGATGTATAAATGGACGCCAATCATGAGCACCCTGCTGGAAGTCGGTTACGACAACGTCAAATCTCAGCAGACCAGCGATCGCAACAGCCAGTATAAAATCACCCTGGCCCAACAATGGCAGGCGGGTGACAGCATCTGGTCTCGTCCGGCAATCCGCGTCTTCGCAACCTATGCAAAATGGGATGAAGAGTGGGGTTACATCAAAAATGGTAACGACGTAACCAAATTCGCAGCGGCAACGAACTCTGGCCTCAGCACAACCAGCCGTGGCGACAGCGATGAGTGGTCCTTCGGTGCCCAGATGGAAATCTGGTGGTAATTCAGCACTAACCTGACGTAAAGACCGAAAGAGGGGCGCAAGCCCCTCTTGATTACGGTTTAGCGCGCTATTGCCTGGCCACCGCTGAACCCATGCTATCTGAGGTGATAACAATGAAAATGAAGAAAAGTCTCGTTGCCCTTTGTTTATCTGCAGGGTTATTTGCCAGCGCACCTGGCATCAGCCTGGCCGATGTGAATATTGTTCCGCAGAACACCACCGCGGCCCCATCTATTCCCACTGCGGCGCTGCAGCAGTTAACCTGGACGCCTGTTGATCAATCCAAAACCCAGTCTTCGCCGCTTGCGACAGCGGGTCAGCGTCTGGATGTCGCCGGTATTACTGGCCCGGTCGCTGCGTATAGCGTCCCGGCGAATATTGGCGAGCTCACTCTGACGCTGTCCAGTGAAGTGAATAAACAAACCAGCGTATTTGCGCCAAACGTATTAATTCTTGACCAAAACATGACGCCATCTGCGTTCTTCCCCAGCAGCTATTTTACCTACCAGGAGCCCGGAGTGATGAGTGCCGATCGTCTGGAAGGGGTAATGCGTCTGACGCCAGCGCTGGGTCAGCAAAAACTCTATGTTTTGGTCTTTACCACTGATAAAGATCTCCAGCAGACCACAACCCTGCTTGACCCGGCAAAAGCCTATGCCAAGGGCGTAGGTAACGCTATTCCGGATATTCCAGACCCGATCGCCCGTCATACCACCGACGGTTTACTGAAACTGAAAGTCAAAACCAGCTCCTCCTCCAGTGTTCTGGTCGGGCCGCTGTTTGGCTCATCCGGCCCTGGTCCTGTCACGGTGGGCAATACCGCCGCGCCAGCTGTGACCTATGCGGCTCCGGCAGCAGCCGTTGCGGCTCCAGCGCCACAACCGGTGAAGAAAAGTGAGCCGATGCTGAACGACACGGAAAGTTATTTTAACCAGGGCATTAAGGATGCTGTTGCGAAAGGCGATGTCGATAAAGCGCTGAAGCTGCTTGATGAAGCTGAGCGTCTGGGATCCAAATCTGCCCGATCCACCTTTATCAGCAGTGTAAAAGGCAAGGGGTAAACATCGCCCCGCATTGTTGATTTTGCAACAACTGGTGCGTCTCCTGGCGCACCTTTTTTTATCCTTCGGTGCTAATTGTTACACTTATGTTGCTCTGGCGATCACTTAATTGTGTTTGCTCACCCCGTAATGCATTTTCTGCGATACAATGCCTTCAAGTTATAAATCGGAGAGTAAGGCATGCCACACCCTGCGTTAACGCAACTGCGTGCGCTGCGTTATTTTGATGCGATCCCGGCGCTGGACGCCCAACTGCTCGACTGGTTGTTACTGGAAGATTCCATGACTAAACGTTTTGAGCAGCAGGGAAAACAGGTCACCGTAACGTTGATTCGCGAAGCATTCGTTGGGCAAAATGAGGTGCCTGAAGAGCTGCCGCTGCTGCCTAAAGAGTCCCGTTATTGGTTACGTGAGATCCTGTTATGCGCGGATGGTGAACCCTGGCTTGCCGGGCGGACCGTGGTGCCTGAATCAACCTTGTGCGGCCCTGAGCTGGCCTTACAAAATCTGGGGAAAACCCCGCTCGGACGTTACCTGTTTACATCATCGACATTGACCCGAGATTTTATTGAGATTGGCCGCGATGCAGCGCTGTGGGGGCGCCGTTCCCGCCTGCGGCTGAGCGGTAAGCCGCTGATGCTTACCGAGCTTTTTCTACCTGCATCGCCGTTGTACTGAGAGGAAGATAAAGATGGAGTGGAGTCTGACGCAGAATAAGCTGCTGGCATTTCACCGCTTGATGCGTACGGATAAGCCAATCGGTGCCTTACTGCTGCTCTGGCCTACGCTGTGGGCATTGTGGGTGGCAACCCCAGGCATGCCACAATTGTGGATCCTGGCGGTTTTTGTCGCTGGCGTTTGGTTAATGCGCGCCGCCGGCTGCGTGGTGAATGATTATGCCGACAGGAAATTTGACGGACACGTTAAACGCACCGCAAATCGACCGCTGCCAAGCGGGGCCGTCACTGAAAAAGAGGCCCGAACGCTGTTCGTCGTATTGGTACTGCTGGCCTTCCTGCTGGTTTTGACGCTCAACACGATGACCATTTTGTTGTCCGTTGCGGCGTTAGCGCTGGCGTGGGTTTACCCGTTCATGAAACGCTATACGCACCTGCCGCAGGTGGTGCTGGGGGCGGCGTTTGGCTGGTCGATCCCGATGGCGTTCGCCGCCGTGAGCGAGTCCGTACCGCTGAGCTGCTGGCTGATGTTCCTCGCCAATATTCTCTGGGCGGTGGCCTACGACACGCAGTATGCGATGGTTGACCGCGATGATGACCTGAAGATCGGCATTAAATCGACCGCGATTCTGTTCGGTCAAAACGACAAGCTGATCATTGGTATCCTGCAGGTGGGCGTACTGGTGCTGATGGCGCTGGTGGGTTGGCTAAATGGGCTGGGACTGGGTTATTACTGGTCTCTGCTGGTGGCCGGCGCGCTGTTTGTATATCAGCAGAAACTGATCGTCAATCGCGAGCGTGATGCCTGTTTTAAAGCGTTTATGAACAATAACTACGTCGGTCTGGTGCTGTTCTTAGGGCTGGCGATGAGCTACTGGCATTTTTGAGTTTGGCTTAGCCTGCAAAATAAAAAACCGGTCATTTCATTTCGACCGGTTTTTTTATGCTTACTCGCCCTGTGTGGCGCTCTCGATGGTCAGACGCACATCTGACGTGACCAGTTCGGCCAACATCTGATAGATCTTCATCGTCTCTTCCGGTTCGGCATCTCCGGTATCGCTGATGAATCCCTCGTCACGCAGCGTCAGCACCAGAGAGCTGAACACGGCTTTATCGAAGAATTCCGGCGCGTTAATGCCGTGCAGTACGGAGAGGCGTTGCGCCACGGTGCGGCTCTCTTTCTCCAGCGTGCCACGGTTGATAGACGGGTTCGCGCTCAGCAGCCAGAAGGTAATGGCGTAGCGTTGCAACGTCTCGCGAGCACCCGCCGCCAACAGCTGTAGCGTACGGGAGCGGGCCGGATTGATATGCAGTTCGTCATCGTTCAGGGTGATGAGTCCCTGGCGCTGCATTTCGCTGGCCAGTTCGTCAATCACTCCGGCGAGTTCATCACGCTCCCAACGTAAGAACAGCTCTGCTTTCAGCATCGGGTACAGCGCATCAATATGCTGCTGTAGCGCGGCGCGAGAAATACGACGATGCTGAGTCACAATGGCTGCCATTAACGAAGGCAGAACCAGCATATGCGCAATGTTGTTGCGGTAATACGTCATCAATACCGCCTGCTCGCGCGGCAGAATGATGATGTCACCGATGGTGTCTTTCTCGACCTCAAACTTATTCATCTGTAAGGCGTGGTCGATCAATTCACTGGCGCTCTGCGCAGGAACCGTACAATCTGCCGCATACGGCACGTTGCGCAGCAGACTCAGATAGCAGTCGAGCTGTTCAGTCAGTTGCTCACGGGTCAGAGAGCGCTGGCGGGAGGCCAACAGCGCGGTACAGCACAGGTTCATGGCATTGGCCGCGCCTGCATTGTTAATGCGTACCATCAGATCGGCGGCAATGCTATTCACCGTCGGCGTCAGCCAGGCTGGGCGGATGGACTCGATAGGATCGATCGATTCACGCCACTCCGGTACATGCTGGTTGAGGTAAGTCATCAATGGCATCGGTTCGCCAAAGTTGACATACCCCTGACCCAGATTACGCAGCTTGCTCAAGCCACGCAGCATTTGCGGCAAACTCTCTTTCTCTTTCGTCGCGCCACGCAGCTCTTTCGCGTACGTGCCCACTTCCATTACGTGCTCGTAGCCGATGTAGATGGGTACGAGGGTAATCGGACGCGTACCGCCGCGCAGCATCGCCTGAATGGTCATCGACAGCGTGCCGGTTTTCGGGTCGAGCAGACGCCCGGTACGTGAACGGCCTCCTTCGACAAAGTATTCAACCGAGTAGCCGCGGCTGAACAACTCGCCCAGGTATTCGCGGAAAACGGTGGAATAGAGCTTGTTGCCCTTGAAGGTACGACGAATAAAGAACGCGCCCAGACGACGGAAAATCGGACCTGCTGGCCAGAAGTTCAGGTTGATACCGGCAGCGATGTGCGGCGGAACCAGCCCCTGGTGGTACAGAACGTACGACAGCAGCATATAGTCCATATGGCTGCGGTGGCACGGAACATAGACGATTTCGTGCCCATCGTGCGCCAACTGACGTACACGCTCCGCATTGTGAACGTTAATCCCCTGATACAGACGGTTCCAGGTAAAGCCCAGAATACGGTCTGTCAGACGAATCATCTCGTATGAGAAGTTAGCGGCAATCTCTTCCATCAGCGCAATGGCATTTTGCTGCGCTTTTTCGTGGGAGATTTTTTTACTGCGCGCTTCATCTTCTACCGCGCGAGCGATAGCTTTTGAGGCCAGCAGTTTATTGAACAGGTCCTGGCGGGCAGGGAGGCGCGGGCCGACTGCGGCCAGACGCTGACGAGCAAAGTGCATGCGCGCCACGCGAGCCAGCTTCTGAGCGATGATTTTATCCGTACCGTGTTCGTCCGCCATGCGACGCAGGGAGACCGACGGGGAGAAGCGGACAAAACTGTCGCGACCCAGCCAGGACACAGCAAAGAATTTCTGTACGCCGTTCAGCATGCGCAGCGGCGGATTGACCTCGCCTTTTTCACGCCCAGGCGCGCGGCCAAACATCACCGAAACCGGCACCATTTGCACATCCAGGTCTGGATTGCTGCGATGCAAGTCGAGATAGTTATGGAACAGCTTAATGGACTCTTCTTTCGGCGTGTAATAGGTGAACACGCGCGGGCCGCCGTGAATAAACACGTAGCGCGGCAGCAGAGTTCCGTCTATCTCCAGCGGTTCCAGGGGATCCGGGAGATCGTGCACCAGACATTGGGCACGCAGCGTCAGCAAGTCTGCTTTTGAATTGTACGGTAGGACGTACATAATGGGACGCGAAGTATCGAGCCCCAATTCCGGGGCAGGTTCTGCCGGAATAGACTTGCTTTTTACCAGGACGCTTAATGGTAAATTCAGTAATTTGTAGTAAATTCGTGGCCAGCCGGACATAAACGATGTAAAGCCTCTGGTTAATAATGCAAATGCGCTGCAAGGATATCAGAAAGTTTAGTGAATTTCTGGTGTATCCGGTCATACTTCGCGCTGCTTTGCCACACCCTGAAACAAACGGGGTAACGTTACAATGACATTGACGCTAATAATGTAAAAAGGTTCTTTTTGATGGCCAATAATACCACTGGATTCACCCGAATTATCAAAGCTGCAGGCTATTCCTGGAAAGGTTTTCGCGCCGCATGGATCAATGAGGCGGCATTCCGCCAGGAAAGCGTTGCCGTACTGTTGGGCGTAGCCATCGCCTGCTGGCTGGACGTTGACGCCATTACCCGCGTGCTGTTGATTGGTTCCGTGATGCTGGTGATGATCGTTGAAATCCTCAACAGTGCGATTGAGGCGGTGGTTGACCGTATTGGCTCTGAGTATCACGAACTTTCCGGTCGGGCGAAAGATATGGGCTCGGCAGCGGTATTGCTGTCTATTTTTGTCGCTCTGATCACCTGGGGCATCCTGTTGTGGTCGCATTTGCGATAAAGATTCCACAACTGCATAAATCTCCTGTTTTTTGTGCAGTTTGCGGTTCCAAAATCACCTTTAGCTGTATATACTCACAGCATAACTGTATATACACCCAGGGGGCGGAATGAAAGCGTTAACGGCCAGGCAGCAAGAGGTGTTTGATCTCATTAGGGATCACATCAGCCAGACAGGTATGCCACCGACGCGTGCGGAGATCGCGCAGCGTTTGGGGTTCCGTTCCCCAAACGCCGCTGAAGAACACCTGAAAGCGCTTGCGCGTAAAGGCGTCCTTGAAATTGTATCCGGCGCATCGCGCGGTATTCGACTACTGCAGGAAGAAGAAGAAGGGTTACCGCTTGTCGGACGCGTAGCGGCAGGCGAGCCACTGCTGGCGCAGCAGCACATCGAAGGCCATTATCAGGTCGATCCTTCACTGTTCAAACCGAACGCCGATTTTCTGCTGCGCGTTAGCGGTATGTCGATGAAAGACATCGGTATTATGGACGGTGATTTACTGGCTGTGCATAAAACTCAGGATGTGCGTAACGGTCAGGTCGTTGTTGCCCGTATCGACGACGAAGTCACCGTCAAGCGCCTGAAAAAGCAGGGCAACAAGGTTGAACTCCTGCCTGAAAACAGCGAATTTAAACCTATTGTTGTCGACCTACGCGAGCAAAACTTCACTATTGAAGGGTTGGCGGTAGGCGTCATTCGTAACGGTGAATGGCTGTAATTTTCTGTTGATTCCCTGTAGGCCGGATAAGACGTTTACATCGTTATCCGGCAACTTGCCCGGTGGCGCTACGCTTACCGGGCCTACACAGCATCTTTTTTCAGTACATCTAACTTCTTCTCAGGCTCTCCTGTATGCCTTTCTTTACCTCTTCTGATAAAGCACTCTGGCACCTCGCCTTACCGATGATCTTCTCCAATATCACCGTTCCCCTGTTGGGACTGGTGGATACCGCGGTGATTGGTCATCTGGACAGTCCGGTCTATCTTGGCGGCGTTGCTGTTGGCGCCACGGCGACCAGCTTTCTCTTTATGCTGCTACTTTTTTTGCGCATGAGTACCACCGGCCTTACCGCGCAGGCATTTGGCGCGAAAAATCCGCAGGCGCTGGCGCGCGCGTTGGTGCAGCCGCTATTGCTGGCGCTGGGGGCGGGGCTGCTTATCGCACTGTTTCGGACGCCGATTATCGAGCTGGCTCTGCACATTGTCGGCGGAAGTGAGGCGGTACTGGAGCAGGCCCGACGTTTCCTGGAAATCCGCTGGTTAAGCGCACCCGCATCGCTGGCGAATCTGGTGCTGCTCGGCTGGTTGCTTGGCGTTCAGTATGCGCGCGCGCCAGTTATCCTGTTGATTGTCGGCAATATTCTCAACATTGTGCTCGATTTATGGCTGGTAATGGGCCTGCATATGAACGTGCAGGGAGCGGCGTTAGCGACGGTGATTGCCGAATATGCCACGCTGCTGATTGGCCTGATGATGGTACGCAAAGTCCTGCATATGCGTGGAATTTCGCTGGCAATGTTGAAGCTGGCGTGGCGTGGCAACTTCCGTCGTTTGCTGGCGCTCAACCGCGACATCATGCTGCGTTCGCTGCTGTTACAGCTCTGCTTTGGGGCCATTACGGTTCTGGGCGCGCGTTTGGGAGGCGACATCATCGCGGTTAACGCCGTTCTGATGACTCTGCTGACGTTTACCGCCTACGCGCTGGATGGATTTGCCTATGCTGTGGAAGCGCATTCGGGTCAGGCCTATGGGGCGAGGGATGGCAGCCAGTTGCTTGATGTCTGGCGGGCGGCCTGTCGACAGTCCGGTATTGTGGCTATTCTGTTTTCGCTGGTTTATGCCCTGTTTGGCGAGCAGATTGTTGCGCTGCTGACCTCGCTGCCGCAAATCCAACTTTTGGCCGATCGCTATCTTTTCTGGCAGGTGGTTTTGCCGCTGGTGGGAGTGTGGTGTTATCTGCTCGACGGTATGTTTATTGGAGCGACACGAGCTGCAGAAATGCGCAACAGTATGGCCGTTGCCGCAGCAGGGTTCGCATTAACGCTACTGGCTTTACCGTTGCTGGGAAATCATGGTTTGTGGCTGGCGTTAACCGTTTTTCTCGCGTTGCGTGGGCTTTCCCTGGCCTTTATCTGGCGGCGTCACTGGCGTAATGGAACCTGGTTTGCCTGAGCGGATGGTTAAAAATTCCGAATAATAAATAAAACCCAGAATCCCTGACTACACTTATTCTCACGTCCAGCAAAAACAGCATGTGTCTGGACATGGCACTCTCGCTATTCACAACCTAACGATGAGGACTTGATGATGAATAAAGACGAAGTCGGCGGTAACTGGAAGCAGTTTAAAGGTAAAGTGAAAGAGCAATGGGGCAAACTGACCGATGATGATATGACGGTCATTGAAGGTAAACGTGACCAACTGGTCGGTAAAGTCCAGGAGCGTTACGGTTACGCGAAAGATCAGGCGGAGAAAGAAGTGACCGATTGGGAAAAACGTAATGATTACCGCTGGTAATTAACCCTTCCCTCCTGAGAGTACAAGGATGTACGCTCTCCCACCCGCTTAACGCCCAACTTTCTTCTTCACCTGAATCGTATGGTCATGCTGGCATTCGCCAGGGTGACGACATGACTCAACCTCCACACAGGCCGGGCACAGTCCATGGGCTTCAATAACGTTATGTCGCAGGGCAAAACCCATTTTTGCTGCCAGCGTATGCATGATGTCTTCCACGCCTTCCGCGCACTCTTCTTTTACCACACCACAGCGGTCGCAAATGAACATTGCGGAACTGTGAGTTGGCTGATCGAACAGATGGCAAAGCACATAGCTGTTGGTGGATTCCACCTTGTGCACAAACCCTTGTTCCAGCAGAAAATCGAGCGCACGATACACGGTCGGCGGCTTGGCCTGCGGCTCGGTTTCTCGCAACAGGTCAAGTAGGTCGTAAGCGCTGATTGCGCCTTCCTGCAGGCTCATCAGGCGCAGCACTTCGAGGCGTTGTGGCGTAAGCCGTACGTTGCGTTGCGCACAGAGTTTTTCAGCTTGAGCCAATAACTCCTGCGTGGTGGTTTTGTCCATTTGGCGCCTCGATTTGCGTGCAAGGTTAATCCCTTACTTTAACATGTTCTGTTTAAAACACCGAGATCCACCACGGTGTGCTATACCTGAGCCATCGCAATACTGGAAAATAATCATGAAAAGACCCGATTGTATTCGTCACTGGCGTGAAGTTGAGGGGGCTGATGACTCCACCTATCCCGACAGCGATGAGCTGTTTTCCATAGGTGCGCCGCTTGCCCGCAAGCTGGGGTTAGGGCGACTCGGCATTCATCATGAGCGCCTGCCGCCGGGCCGACGCACCTCGTATCCGCACGCTGAAAGCGATGAGGAAGAGTTTATCTATGTGCTGGAAGGATATCCTGAGGCCTGGATTAACGGTTATTTATGGAAGCTGGAACCGGGCAACAGCGTCGGTTTCCCGGCGGGCACCGGCGTGTGTCACACCTTTATCAATAACACCAGTGAAGAGGTACGTCTGCTGGTCGTGGGTGAGGCGAACAAAAAATACAATCGTATTTATTATCCGCTTAATCCGGTTTATGCCGCCACGCGTGAGGATCGTTGGGTCGACCATCCGCCGCAGTTTTTTGGATCTCACGACGGAAAACCGGGGCGTAAATAGCGCTTGTCGGGGAGCAGGGAGGGGGAACTGCGAGGATGTGGCTCACTATCGTAACGGTCTATGCTATAGTAGCGCCCCTTTTTTAACCGGATGCTTGAATATTCGCCATGCTGCCTGAATCTCAGTCTACCGCTTTTCCCGCTCATCGTTTTTCTATCGCGCCGATGCTCGATAGGACGGATTATACAGAGAAATAGCGGTGTTGTGTGTTTTATGGGGGCCTATTGGGGACCCGATGTTTTTAATTTAATACGCAACTCTTACCAGGCATTGCATGGCGGGAATAGGTATAATGGGGTCTTTCGCCGTTCCGCTTGAGAGGCTCTAATGCTCACTTTAGACGAGATAGGTCAATCTGTTCGTAACAACATTCAGTTAGTTATTGACCATGTGGGGTTGCCTCTCGCAGTTGGCCCGATCAGTGATGAAGATTACAAGATCCTCTGTGGTGGTTATGGCGAGCTTGAGTGGGACTATATGCTCGGTGCCTATGGTAATTCTGATGACAAGTATGAATTTTGCATCAAACTTGTTCAGCAAGGAGTAGTGCAGGGGATTCCTTCAGGGGCGGCAATTTGTGTTTACGGGGTTGAAGATAAAATCTTTCGCATCCATATTGTTGAAAGGTTCTCAAGGGAAGATGAATCACACCCACTAAAAGGGCGAATGGTTTTGCTCACACTAATGAGTGCCTTTGTTTTTTGTAAGGCTGTCGAGTGTGAGGTTGTTCAAATCATTGAACCAGTTCCTGAATTGCGGCCATTTTATGAGTCGTTCGGTTTTTGTATGGAAAAGTGTGGCTACGTAATGTCTACAGCCACAGATAATCTGCAAGAGACATTTCTTAAATTCGCACAATAGATGTAGACGCCGAGTGTCTACAGATTGTAGGATATCCATCCGGATTACCTTAAAGGTACATCTGGGACAGTCGTTATGTATTCGCACTACTGAAAACGATGTCACCAATCGGAGGAACCGATTGGCACAAGTTGGCTGGACAAGCTAGCTTTAACTAAGAGGTTAGAGACGCCCTTATCGTCTCGGGAGTTTTCTATGAAAGATCAAAAAGCAACCAAGCCACAGGTTAAGTTCGACACAATGAAAGCATTCGCAGGTATGGGTGCTGCTGTTGAAGTTCTGATGAAGGCTGCTCCTAACGCGTTCACGCACGCTATTGTCTCTGGTAAAGAGCAGCAGGGTAAGCTTCGTCGTCGCAAGGCAGCATGATCATAGCTGGTGCTTTTTGAAAGCCCGCCATCTGGCGGGTTTTTCTTTTTTTATCGGTGCGGAACTCAACTATTTTTCTGTTTGTTCGTTCTGACCCTTTCCCATTCAATTCTGCCTTCTTCACGCCGCTGGTCTATATACTCAGCAAGATCCTGAATGTTGATACAGCGCTTCGCCTTCTGTGATGTTCCTACACGATAAGTCGGAATAGGCAACTGACAGGCATTTGCTTTCGCTTCTGCTGTGTTAGGGCTCATACCGAAATACTTTTGGCATACCGCTGACAGCTCGATGTTAGGCGTGTTGAACTCAGCCATAAGTAAAAACAAAGTATTCATAGACGTTCTCCATACAACCTGGCTGCACCCAGGGGAAATTACAGGTCGCTGCTGGTGGCCGGAATCAACTTCTGCCAGATCGCGGACACGTATTTTGCTTGATGTCGCGCATCGGCCAGTGCGTTATGTGCAACCCCATCGAATGGCATATCTCGCTTTGGATCGAAACCCACAACTCTACCTAATGTGACGACGGTTCTGACGTCGTGATCATTCCAAAATTGCCACGGGCAAACCTGGCCGGCACGCTCATATGCGCCGCGCAATATAACGTTGTCGAAAGTAGCTCCATTGCCCCAAACTTTTAAATATTTAGGGTTATCAGAATGCCGATTAATGAAATGGCTCAGTTCAGATAGGGCAGATGATATCGGCATCGCATCATCAACACAGATTGCTGATCGTGCTTCTGAGCTTTGTCTTAACCACCACAAAATAGTGTCACCATCCGGCACCGCTCCCTGCTCCATAGCGCTTTCAAGATTAACGGCGGTGTAAAACTCCTGACCAAGATCACCGCTTTGCGGATCGAAGAATACGGCACCAATGGAGACAATAGGGGCATTCGGTTTTTTGCCCATGGACTCAAGGTCGATCATTAAATTGTTCACGTTATACATTCTCCTGCTGCGGTGCTGCTTTAATCATTGCTGCCCAGCACAACTCAGCCCGGCGCGCTGCCTGTCGGCATCCACTCAATGCTTCGTATTCCTCCCACTCTTTTTCATCGCTGAAGTGCGGATCTGGAACCGATTCGAAGCCGTTAATAATCATGTCCTCGGTCGGAACAATCGGCACAATCACGTAGCCTGGAGGCGCAAGGTAGCGAACCTCGACCGATCGATCAGGTTCAGATGCTAGGTCAATACCGATTACCGGAGAGTTGCCAGCCTGGAGAATAGATTTCAGCGCTGCCCTTGGCATTGCCGACCAGGCAAGAAATACGTCTGGCCTGTCGACATCTTCTGTCGGGAGAGTGTTTTCGATTTCGTCCAGCGCATCACTTAGCTTCTGAAATGCGTCGTCTGGAACAACGTGGCACTCTTCGCCATCAACCTCTTGCTGACAGCTATCATCTGCGAGTTCGAATGCGGCCCCGCAAACATTGAGCAGCATTTCAATAACGCGACGGTGTTCTGCTGTTACGTAATTCTCCGGAACTACCGGCGCTGGCGGTGTGATGTAGAGTGGCTGTATTTCAGCCATAATCTCACAGGCATACATCTCTGCAACGACTCTGGTGACAAACGCTCGGCTTCCTGCCTTCCACGCCACAGGCTCAGCGCCAAACGCTGCAATAGCCCCATCAATCACCTTCACAGCATCAGCCATTGCGTAGCCGAGATTACCGCCGTCGCTTTGTGCTGCTGCTTTGCTGAGTATTTCGCGTATCTGATGCAGACGATCGAGTGATACAGGACCGTTCGCCGGGTGGTTGTTAGTTGTCATGGGTTAGTCCTTAAACTGCTAATTGCAGTTGCATGTCGAACCGGTCACGCTGCTCGCAGTACGCGAGAGAGCCGGGGCTGTTATGCGATTCAATGCGCTCTACCATTAACGCGGCGCGGGTTTCTTTTGAAGCTGGCGCGTAAGCACCAGACCATGCTTTATCGATGCCGATGTTACGGGCGACATTTGTACTATCAGCGCTGGCTAACGGTAACTTTGTGAATATCAGCGGGTTTAACATGCGCAAACCGTGCAACTTCGTGACAGGCTGGCTGTGAGCATCAACAACATGACGAATCAGGTCTTTCATTCTGGCTACAGCAAGGTTGGGACGCTTAACGTCATAGTCACCACATGAACCGATTGCAACGCGGGGATACTCATTGCAGAGCCTGATAAAACGCTCGTCGCTTTCATTCATGTGCCAGACAGGAACGCCGAAAAACTCCCCATGCGGCCACTCATCAAGAAGCGCTTCGTTCTCTTCCTCGCCGCCGTCGATAACATCCGGGATGATGGCGAAATCAAAGCCAGGATGATTTTTCCAGCGGGCCACAAACTCGTAGTAATCGCTCCAGTCGATTTTGTTTTTGCCAGCTGCTTTCCACGCAGTGAATGCACCGTTGTCCAGCGCGAATGACTGGCAGTATTCAGCCGCGAGGTTAATTTGCCCGGAGTGCGCGAAACTGATAAACGCATGGCGTCCTTTCCACGCTTTCATGGCGCACGTATCCGGCGTTATTGGTCCGCCGTGATAGTGAATCATCTCACTCCCCCTTCACGCCAATGCCAGCGAGCCAGTTACGAACGTTGATAAACTCAGCATTCCTAAATCCGCTTTTGACGTAGATGAATGGCAGTCGTAGGTTGTGGCCATTACATGCCAGGTAGTCTTTGCATCCCTGTTCGGTGAAACAGCAGGTAACGAAATCATCAATTTCTTTCAGTGCAACTCTGCGCCATTTTTCAGGTGGTTCACGGAAGTTTTCATGGAGCAATTCAAGGCGCATTCGTTGGCGCTCATTAGCTTCGTTACCATCTTCATCAATCCAAACGATGCGGTCATAGTCGTAATCAGCATCAACAACGATTTCGCGCTTTTGGTAAACGCAAAACATCGGGTCGGATGTAATACGGTTATCCTGCGATAAAATGTTTTTGCCGATGACACTGAACGATTCTGGCGCGGATTTTGCCTCCAGTTCTGTGATAAGTGCCATGGCTTCACTTTCCTTCAAAATTACGGAGTCATAGCTTTCAATCTGCTTTTTGATTTTGGCAATTAGCACTTCAAGTGATTTGCTCATTGTGCAGTTCCCTGTCTTGCTCTATTCAACAGCTGGTTAAACATCATGGTTAGGCTGTTACTGCATCCAAACGGCATATCGTTAACACGGTATGTTGGAATGCCCTTGCGAACACCAGACTTCACGATCCGGCCGGTGCCATAGAGTTGCGATAATGCGCCAGCGATCGAAGCTGTCTTTTTGTTTAAACCCTTAGCTATTTCAGCGCTGGTGGCGTTGGGGTGAGCCTGGAGATATTCAAATACGGTCATGGCGTTTTACCTTTACGTTCCTGTTCCAGTTGCACCAGAGACTCTTTTAATGCTGCGAACGTAGCGTCCAGTCTGGTGGCGACTTCGCGCATAAGCGGTGCATGCTTTGGTGGCAGTTCAGCAATGGAGGCAAAAGCCTCCGCAACGAGTTCTTTTACCTTCATGCGGCGCATTGGCGCTGCTCCATCAATTCATTGAAGCGATTAATGAACATGCCATATGACTGGCCTGGACGAACTGGGTTGATGATGAATAGATCCGTTGGGACAACTCCCTCGAGGCAAGGCCACACGGAACCTTCGTCAATCTCAAAATCGCGGCGTTCGCTGGCAAGCATCACCAGATCGGCATATTTCACGGTTGGGTGTTGCCCCATCGGTAGGCCAAATTTCTGGCGAATAGCTGCGTCTACGCGAGCTTCGATCACCTGGTAATCAGGCAACAGGCGCTTAAGCGGTGAGGGGATGTCCTGTAGGTAGGCTTCGGCGGCATCATGAAGCAGGGCTTCTAATGCAAACTCCTGCGGAACGAGGTGGCTGGTTAAAACGCTATGCTGGCCGACGCTGTAAAACTCAGGAAGATGCCCTGCAAAGCGGCAGATATGAGACAACGCGGTAGCGATATCTTCGATCACGATATCGTCCTGTTGGATATCGAGGTAATTAAAGTGTTTGCCGGATAATGTCTGAATGTAACTCATGGTTTTCTCCATATTGGCGCGCTGCACCGCGCAGATTTTGGTTGCACGAATCCCTCGCCGGGTGGCGATATTTAATGGAATTACGCTTCAATAAATCCCCGCGGCGCCGGGGATTTAATGCAGAGCAATTAGGCTTTAAAGTTACCGATGAAAGTTTCCACTGATTCACCTTCGAACTTGCTGATCAGCAAATCGCGGAATTCGTTGGCGATCGCTTCTTCCTGGGCTTCAAGTTGGACAATGCGCAGAACAAAGCAGGGTTCATCGCTGGTCAGCAGGCTGTTACGCAAGCTAAAGCGGCGTTCACCCAGACCTTCATACGGCACACATTTGAACTCGAACGCCACAGGCATTACGTCTTTGCTGCTTGCTTCAACGCTTTGCATCAGCGATTTTTTACCAGCGAAATCACCAGTTTCATGGTCCTGCTGTGTTGCTTGCTGAATAGTGATACGACGCACAGCCTGAGCTGCCTGGGAAATCTGCATCGCATTGCCATCAGTATCAAACGCCAGCAAGTAATCGCTCCAGTCCTCCAGCCATTCAGCGATTTGCTTTTGCTTCAGACGTTGACCATCGATCTGCAGTAACGCGCGGAACGGGGCGGTTTTCTTCAGGGTGATGGAAGCAACGTTATCGGCGTGGCCGGGATTATCCAGGGTGCCGATGTTGAACACTGAACGGGCGGTCATGTTGTCAGCGTCAATGAAGCAACGAGCTGGCTCACTGTCGCTGGCGTAACCTTTAGAATAACGTGCGAAGTCGTCAATACTGGTTGTGGTCATTGCGCCGCGAAAGCGGAAACGTTCCAGAGAAAAGCGCTCGAGGCTTTCAACGCCAGTCCCTTCTGGAAGTAATGCGGTCGGGCAAGCCAGGCCATGAATGTCATTCAGGTGATAACCGGAAAGAACCAGGTCTTTGACCTGCTTGAAGGTACCGCTGTCTAACTGAGACATAAAAATTCCTTAAAGATAGATGTAGAAAAACTGAAACTATGGGCTATCAAGCGCGGCTTATTTCGCCGCGCGTAACTTTCCGTCCGGATCCCCGCCGAGGGTAAACAAGTTGCCCTGGTCTTCCTGTAGGATGGTGAGCTTCCCGCCTTTGTTAACCCACATAGGGGTTTCGGTTGTGTCCTCTTCGGAGGCTTTACCACGCGGTGTCGGGGTGCTGTAGTTCAGCTTGTGCTTGATCTTCACGCGCTTCTCTTCAACGGAATTACCCATACGCTCAAAATCAAAGGTGAGGACTACTTTGCCTTTGTTGCCATTGTTCAGAACGCCAAGCGCGGTGGTATTAAGTGCTGCCGCGATTTTGTTCATGAACACGCCGGCATCCAGTTCGCCAAGAAAATCTGGCACTACGGTCATGCGGTCATTACTCATGGTTTTACCCTCGTTAAGGCGGCTGCAACCGCCGAACTTTCTCCATACACAACAGAGAAGGGCACCTGCATTGGTCGGCGGCTTGCAGAGACCGCTTTCTTTTTGCCCGGGTGGATTGGGTTATGAGCCCGTCGCCCGGTGATGCCCTTTTCTGTTGTGCCCTGAAAAAGGCTGGCGGTTACCGGACAAGTGGGAAAACACCGGGCCGCCAGAACAGGGAGTTACTTGTTATTGCTTTGGCCTGCTTTTAACCACATCAGGCGCGGTGGTAGGTACCTAAACTACCTTGTGGTACTTGCCTTCGATGAGGCAAGATAGACGTCCAAATCACTTTTTAGATAAGTAACCTTTCTGCCGATTTTTAAAAAAGGTATACGAACCTTTCCTGTGCTAGCCCAATTAGCTAATGTTTGCGCCTCTACGCCGATATAGGCTGCGGCGGCTTCTCTATTCATCTTTTCATGCTGTTCTGACGGAAGGCTCGTGGCTTCAAAATCAAAGTCCAGCATTTCAAAGGCATAGATAATAGAACCCAATGCCATTTGTTTAACTGTTCTGTAGTTACTACTTTCAACTTGGCTTAATGCAGTTTTTGCTGCTTCAATCACCACAAGCCAGGCATCTCGTTGATTTTCAAAACTGTCATCCATATCCAATCTCCTGCCATGTGCGAATCATCCGGTTATTCATACGCCACCGGCGGCTACTTCGTGGGCGTCCTGCCTGTTCGCTGTTTCGTATAGGTACATTATGTACCTTGAGGGTACATTGTCAAGGATAAAAAAACCTGCCGAAGCAGGTTTGTGATGATGGGTTAAGGCTTATGCCTGTGCCGTCGTGGTTTTCCTGAGAAAACAACGGTGCCAATAATCGAGCAATTACCATTGATCCTAATATATGGCTCTGGCCAGTTAGCGTTTAAAGCTTTAAGAAACTTTTCGCCACTATCTTCTATTAATCGTTTAAACGTCGTTTCGCCAGAATCATGCATTAAAGCAATAACATCATCGCCATGAGAAGCTGCAACCTCTGGATCTACAAAAATCATATCGCCAGGGCGATACTCATCGATCATTGAATCACCAATGACGCGTAAGATATAAGTCATTGGCCCGCACGGAACGGGACAAGGATATGTTTCTACACTACTCAAATCTACCTCTGCATAACCAGCATCCGTCCATGCTCCGGCTTGCACCCAGGATATAACCGGGACCATCGTAATTGATCTATTAACGTCTGAAACGTCGGGTGATTTAGCAATGTTGGTAGTTTGATGTTCGGTATCTAGCCAACCTTGAGGCAAGTCAAAACATTTTTCGATATGCCTTGCCATAGCGTCACCAATACCTTTGGTGGCACCTTCACCCATAAACCGGCTGGTTTGTGTAGGTTCACGATCGATCATGTTAGCGAAGTAGCTATTACCCCCAACACCATCTCTCAATTTTCGGGCGTTTAATCGCCTGATTTCCTGGATAGTTTTCATCAGCAAATTAAACAATGTGTACCTCTATGGTACAAGTACCTTGTAGGTTCATTTCTTTCGTGTAATATGTACACAGGAGGTACATATTATGAAAGAGTATTGGGACTCTTTAACTAAAGAGCAGCAAGGCGAATTAGCCGGAAGCGTAGGTTCCACGCCTGGCTACCTGCGTTTAGTTTTCAATGGCTACAAAAAGGCAGGTTTTTCCTTGGCTAAAAAGCTGGAGGAAACAACTGCTGGGATTATCAGCAAGTCTGATCTTCGTCCTGACATTTACCCTAAACAGTAGCAGACGAGCTGATTTTTATAACCACAGAATTAAGGGGTTAACCGTGGGTAACGAACCTATTTGGAAAGTCGAACGTCAGCCAGCCTGGCTGGTGGCCGCGATTAAAAAGACGATTACCGATCTGCCTGGTGGGTATGCCGAGGCCGCGGAATGGTTGGGCGTGACAGAGAACGCATTGTTTAACCGTCTTCGTGTTGACGGCGACCAGATTTTCCCGCTGGGCTGGGCAATGGTTTTACAACGTGCTGGTGGTTCAACCCATATCGCTGATGCCGTTGCGCGCCATTCTCAGGGCGTATTTGTTCCGCTGGCAGATGTCGATGATCTGGATAACGCCGATATCAACCAGCGCCTGATGGAGTCCATTGAATGGATTGGCCGTCATTCTAACTTTGTGCGTAAAGCTACTGCTGATGGGGTTATTGACGCAGATGAGCGCGCTCAGATTGAAGAGAACAGCTATCAGGTGATCGCGAAGTTTCAGGAGCACGTCACGCTGCTTTATCGAGTTTTTTGTGTCGCTGAAAAGAGTGACGCCCGCGAGTGTGCAGCTCCGGGCGCCTTGGCGAACAACTCTTCGAGTATGGAGAAATAATCCGCATGAGCAGTTTAACGGCTTTTAACCGTCTACCGCAACTCAGGATGATCCCGGTTTCGGGTACTCCGTTGTTTCGGTATGAACGCAGATTATCAAACCGCTGGGTTCCGTGTAACCACAGTAGGGCGGTTTCAATTGTGGGGGTCTACAACCGGAGGGCAAAACGCCTGTGCGCGAACTTAACCGAAGGTTCAAAGACCACCGCGGAGTGCCAGTCCGTGTTATCCGCTGGGAGCCAGAAACACAGCGCGTTATCTATCTGCGTGATGGCTACCCGCACGAATGCTTCAGCCCACTTGAGCATTTCAGGCAAAAGTTCAGGGAGATAACGGACGATCATGAGCACTAAATTAACCGGCTACGTATGGGATGGTTGCGCGGCGTCGGGCATGAAATTGTCTAGTGTCGCGATCATGGCACGCCTCGCTGATTTCAGCAGCGATGAGGGCGTGTGCTGGCCGTCCATTGAAACTATTGCTCGCCAGCTTGGCGCAGGGCCGAGCACGATCAGAACGGCAATCGCAAAGCTTGAAAAAGATGGCTGGCTCACGCGTACACAGCGCCGTAATGGTAACCGTAATGCGTCGAACGTGTACCGCCTGAATGTGGCGAAACTTCAGGCTGCCGCATTTTCTCAACTGTCAGATTCTGACACGTCAAAATCTGACGCATCAAAATTTGACGCCTCAAAAACTGACCCGTCGAAATCCGTCAAAAACGGCGGTTTTGACCCGTCAGAATCTGGCGGGGATCCGTCAGTAAAATCAAAACAAGATCCACAAGTAACTTCAAAACCCTCTTGTCCGGTTGCGGCGCAACCAGACCCTGAAGTCGTGATTACTGACCAGGCGATTCTGGTTCTGACCCATTTGAACCAGACCAGCGGATCCCGGTATCAGAAATCAAAAACATCCCTGGAGAACATCCGTGCCCGACTGCGTGAGGGATACAGCGTTGCAGACCTGCAACTTGTTATCGACCTGAAGCATGAGCACTGGCACGAGAACGACGAGCAGTACCAGTACATGCGCCCGGAAACGCTGTTCGGCCCGAAGAAATTCGAGAGCTATCTGCAAAGCGCTACCCGCTGGGAGCAGAAGGGACGGCCTAAACGTGCTGACTGGGGAGCGAAAAAGCGCGATGTGATGGCTTTTGGTCCGGTTGAAACAACGATTCCAGAGGGGTTCAGAGGATGACGTTAAACAAATATTGCCAGGCGCTGGTGGCACTACGTAGCCAACCAGCCCACGAATTGAAAGAAGTTGGCGATCAGTGGCGGACACCGGACCTGCTTTTTTGGGGCATTAATGCGATGTTCGGCCCGCTGACGCTGGATCTCTTTGCTGATGACGATAACGCTAAGTGCCCTGTGTGGTACACCGCCGAAGATAACGCGCTGGTACAAGATTGGGCGGAAATGCTGGAATCAATCGGCGGGGCCGCATTCGGTAATCCACCCTATAGCCGCTCTCAGTACCACGAGAAGCAGGCGATCACCGGCATGACCCACATCATGGATCACACAATGGAGATGCGTGAAAAGGGTGGGCGTTACGTGTTCCTCATTAAAGCGGCGACAAGTGAAACATGGTGGCCGGAAGACGCCGATCACATCATGTTTATTCGCGGTCGTATTGGCTTCGATCTCCCTGTGTGGTTTGTTCCTGCCGACGATAAGCAGAAACCCACAGGTGCTTTCTTTGCTGGTGCAATCGCTTTGTTCGACAAGACCTGGCGCGGCGAGCGTTTCAGCTACATCAGCCGTACCGATCTGGAGGAAAAAGGGAAGGCGTTTATGTCACTGGTCGAATTTGCCGCGGGAAAGGTTCAGCCACCAGCCACCACGGTGCCAGAGCAAGAAGAACCCATTGTAGTGCCAGCAGTATTACCTGATGTGGATTCGCGTATCTGGCCGCTTGAGGTTGGTCTGGTGTTCAACCAGGTTGAGGGGGCGGATTCTCTGGACGCATCGCAGCAGAACAAGCTGAAAGCGAACATTAACCAGCTGTGGCTTGAGCGTATGCCAACCAGCGAAATCATTACTACTGCTGGTGGACTGGTCAGCAGCATGCAGGGGGCCATCAATGCGTGAAATTATCGTTGATAACTTTGCTGGTGGCGGTGGCGCATCAACGGGTATTGAACTGGCGATCGGGCGCAGCGTGGATATTGCGATCAACCACGACGAAAACGCCATTGCGATGCACAAGACGAACCACCCTGACACACTGCATTACTGTGAATCCGTATTTGACGTGGATCCGGTAGCCGCCACCGGCGGTAATCCTGTTGGCCTGGCATGGTTTAGCCCGGACTGCCGACATTTCTCAAAGGCCAAAGGCGCAAAGCCTGTCAAAAAAGAGATACGCGGTCTGGCCTGGATTGTTCTGCGTTGGGCACTGGCTAAGCGACCGCGCGTGATGATGCTGGAGAACGTGGAAGAGTTCAAAACGTGGGGACCGTTAATTGACATCCCGCCTAAACCTGATTTGCCGGAAGCCCTTATGGCGGATTTTATTGGCCCGGTTTACCCTGGAAATAGTCGCCCAGACCCTGCCCGCACTGGAGAAACATTCAATGCATTTGTCGGCATGCTGTCCACTGGTATTCCTGCTGACCACCCGGCACTGTCAGAGGTTTGTGAGTTTCTGTCTATTGAAAGAGGTAGCGAGCAGGCGCAACAGCTGGTGGATGGGCTTGGATATGATGTTGATTATCGCGAACTGCGTGCGTGTGATTACGGAGCACCGACGATCCGCAAACGTTTCTTCATGGTTATGCGCTGCGATGGTTTCCCTATTCAGTGGCCTGCTGTTACCCATGGGGATCCTAAGTCTCTGGAGGTGCAGAGCGGCAGGCTGATGCCATGGCGTACCGCTGCGGAATGTATCGACTGGAATGTTCCGGCCCTGTCCATCTTCGACCGCAAAAAACCATTGGCTGAAAATACGCTCAAACGCATCGCTCGTGGTATCCAGCGGTTTGTGATCGAGAGCGCGTCGCCGTTCATCGTTAAGTGCAACCACACGACGACCAAAGGGAAATACGACTGTTTCCGTGGTCAGGCGCTGGGCGAGCCTTTGCAGACCATTACGAAAACCCATGGCTACGCGATTGCCGTCCCACACCTGACAAAGTTCCGTACTGGCGCAACCGGGCAGCCCGTTACCGAACCCGTCCCGACGGTAACCGCTGGCACATCAAAACGTCCAGGTGGGAACGGGCATGCACTCGGGATTGTTGAGGCTGCACTGACGCCATTCCTGGCGGGTAACGGTGGTAGTGAATACCAGGCGAAACCGCGCCCGCTGGATAAACCTGCTCATACCATTCTGAAGCAATCCCGCGCCTGTCTTGTTGCGCCAGTGATAGCCCGCCAGTTTGGGGCCAGCGTCGGCCACCGGGCAGACGAGCCGAGCGCCACAATTACAGCTGGTGGTGGCGGTAAATCACAATTGGTGGGCGCGTTCCTGGCGAAACACTACGGCGGTAACTATACGGGGCCGGGTGTCAGTATGGATGAACCCGCGCACTCAGTGACCACTGTCGATCATCATGCGGTTGTTGCCTCTCATCTGGTGAAACTGCGTGGAACATGCCGCGACGGGCAACGCCTTGATGTGCCTATGCCAACAATCACCGCTGGTGGCCAACACGTGGGTGAGGTGCGCACATTTCTCGAGACGTATTGCGGGGAAAGTGACGATGAATGGCTGGTAACGATCGATGGGGTTAAATACCAGATCGTTGATATCGGAATGCGCATGTTGCAGCCGCATGAACTCTACAAAGCGCAGGGCTTCCCGGATGGTTACGTTATTGATCAGGACTACCGTGGAAATCGCTATGCAAAAGATAAGCAGGTAGCCCGCTGCGGTAATGCGGTACCACCACCATTCGCCAGGGCGCTGGTGGAGGCAAATCTTCCGGAACTGTGTGCAGTGCAACAGCAGGAGGTGGCATGAAACTTGTGCTCCCGTTCCCTCCAAGCGTGAACACGTACTGGCGCGCCCCTAATAAGGGGCCGCTGGCCGGTCGTCACCTCATTAGCGCTGATGGCCGTAAATACCAGAGCGCTGCCTGCGTGGCGATCATTGAGCAATTACGACGTCTCCCGAAGCCTTCGACTGAATTAGCAGCGGTAGAAATCACTCTGTACCCGCCGGATGCGCGCCGCCGGGATATCGATAATTACAACAAAGCCCTGTTTGACGCGCTGACGCATGCGGGTGTCTGGGAAGACGACAGCCAGATTAAGCGCATGCTGGTGGAATGGGGACCCGTTGTGCCGAAAGGTCGGGTAGAGATAACGATCAGCAGATATGAACCGGCGGGTGCAGCCGCCTGATATGGAGAAAAGTATGAGCCAGTTAATCGTGAATGGTGTAGTAACAATGTCCAGCCGTGATATTGCGGATCTGGTTCAGAGTAAACACAGTGACGTGAAACGCTCGGCTGAGCGTCTTGTTGCTGCGGGAATTTTAACCGCGCCGTTGGCGCAGTTCGATTTTGAGCATAACGGTAATGTGTACCAGGAGTATCGTTTTAACAAACGCGACTCTCTGGTGATTGTTGCCAGATTATCACCTGAATTTACCGCCGCGGTCGTCGATCGCTGGCAGGAACTGGAAGAAGGGCAGAGTGTCAGTGTTCCCCGCTCATTGCCGGAAGCGCTTCGCCTGGCTGCTGATTTAGCCGAGCAGAAAGAGCAACTGACCATCCAACTGGCAGCCGCGGCGCCAAAAGTGGAGTTTGTTGATCGTTATTGCTCTGCAAAAGGCTCCATGTCATTCCGGCAGGTAGCCAAATTGCTCAACGCAAAAGAAACTGAGTTTCGTCTGTTCCTTATCGAACGCAATATCCTGTATCGCCTCGGCGGCACACTTACCCCCATGGCGCAGCACATTTCCGCGGGAAGATTTGAAGTTAAGACCGGAACATCGAGCACATCCAATCACGCATTCAGCCAGACGCGTTTCACTGCCAAGGGAGTACGCTGGATTGGTGGTTTGTGGGCTGAACATATTGCGGGGGGGCAGGCGGCGTGAGGGCTTTGTTAACTCCTGAAGTCGCCCATCGCATGGGGATTGTGTTATTTCGTCCCGGCGCGGAACTGATGCACCTCTTCATGCGCGGTCGCGTTCTTCTCGAACCTGAACCAGAAGAAATGGCGTCATTCAGTACAGGGGCTGTTCCCGCAGCCATTCAGCCGCTGGCTGATGATCCTGTAATGCGGCAGGTATTCGAGAATGAACGGGTTATTCAGCGTGCCGGCGGGATTTCTTCCCTTGAGCAATGGCTGAGTTCTCGGTTTGAATGCCAGTGGCCACATTCAACGTGGCACGACAAGAACTTCACAACAATGCGGCACCCACCAGGAAGCATTCGCCTGTGCTGGCATTGCGATCACACTTTGTCGGGGCAGCATACCGAACAGCTTGCAGGTATAGCGGCCGGAAACCTGGTATCCTGGATTCTGGAAGTCATTCGGCGTGATTCTGGTTTTCCCGAGTCGCATATCCTGACGCTTCCGGAACTGTGCTGGTGGATGGTCAGAAACGACCTGGCTGATGTTATTCCGGAAAGCGTTGCGCACAAAGGGCTGCGCCTTCCGGATGAGAAGATCCGTTCTGTCATGAGGGAAAGCGACATAGTGCCTTCCTCGTCAGCAACCAGACTCGTGCAGGAGAAGGCGAAGAAGATCCTCACGCTCTCTGTTGATCCGGAGTCGCCAGAGTCTTTCATGCTCAGGCCAAAACGTCGCCGCTGGATAAATGAGACGTACACCCGCTGGGTTAAAACACAACCCTGTGAGTGTTGCCGACGGCCAGCAGATGATCCGCACCATATCGTAGGGCACGGTATGGGGGGGACAGCAACAAAAGCCCATGACCTCTTCGTGATCCCTCTGTGCAGAGAGTGCCACGACGAGTTACACGCCGATGTACCGGCATTCGAGCAGAAGCATGGTACGCAGCTTGAGCTGCTACTGCGTTTTATTGATCGGGCGCTGGCGATCGGCGTAATTGCGAAAGCTTAAGTGTATGGAGCGCAAAGAAGCATGAATCAACAAGACCTGAATTTTGTAAGAATAGAATTGCGCCGCGCGCTACCTGACCTCTCTGGGGGAACAAAAGGGCAGCTTGAGGCTTTCAGTGAACACCCACCAGCAGACAAAAATGCCACCCCGCGCCGTGGAATTCATCTCGTCGAACTCGAAGGAGAGAAGGGGCCACGCTTTGTTAACTCGCTTTCCGCGCCACTGTATGTGCTGGAAACACGCAGCCGCCGCAGGCCAATGCCGCCGATAAAAGATGCGGAATTTGAGTCCGCGCCGTGGCGTAGGGCAGTGTCCGCGCTTAGTGGATACCAGCAGGCCTGGTTGCGGTACTGCTACGGTTTTGACCTTAGCTATAAGCACCAGGTGATGATGTGTGAATACGTCTGGAAGACTTATCAGAAATGCCTGGGTGAAAACTCGCTTCAGGAGCGCGTAGTAAAGAAACTGATAGGCCTGGTATGGCTGGCAGGGCAGGAAATTGCCGCAACCCGAAACAATGAAACCTATAAAGACTACGCTGGTGCGGCACTGGCCCGCATGGTTAGCGTTGACCGTTCGACATGGTTGCGTGTCTATTCAGGGCACTGGGCTGGGTTAAAGGCCGCTTTTATGCAGCTTGATGAATCAGCGTTGGCCATGGCTCTTGAATACTATGAGGAAGAAGAAGCCCTCAAAGTGGCAGAAATGTGAAGTAAATTTCACTATCTCCTTCAAACGCGCTTGCAAAATGCAACAAAATAAGCCATATTTAAAGCATATTTGATATGTTGCCAAAGTTATATAAACCCGCCGATGAGCGGGTTTTTTTATGGCAAATCAGCCATGCACGGCGCATAAAGGCGCTGGCGGTCGCAGAATGGAATTCTTCTCTTGCTGGTATCACCAACCAGAGTTATTTGTATGTCACGCAACTAATTTTAGGTAAAAGACATGCTAAATCAGGAAGATATGACAGAAACGGCAAAGGCTGTTTTCAATGAATTAAGCGATAAACCAGCAACGACTGGGGAGATTGCACAGAATACCCACCTCAGCCGCGAACGTTGTCAGCTCATACTCACACAGCTGGTGATGGCGGGGTTATCTGATTACCAGTTTGGATGTTATAAACGCCTCCAGTAATGGGGGCTTTCTGCTGTGGAAATGGGCGGCTGGTGGGTGTTAGCGCACCCGGCCAGCCATCAGCTCATGCTTTCAGGTCACAAGCTAACCAAGGCCCACTGCTTTAGCGCAAAAGCAACGTGAGCCTATCAGAGTTACGCTTACTGATCTATGAAAAATACTGTAAAAATAAACAGTGCTGAGTTAATCAACGCTGATAGCCTGCATTACGTCGCCACCCTCCCGGATAACTCTATTGATCTTATAGTTACGGATCCTCCGTACTTCAAAGTGAAGCCCAACGGCTGGGACAACCAATGGAAGGGGGACGAGGACTACTTACGCTGGCTTGATAGCTGCCTGGCTGAGTATGCTCGCGTTCTTAAACCTGCTGGCAGCATCTACCTGTTTTGCGGTCACCGACTGGCCTCAGACATAGAGATTATGATGCGTGCCCGGTTCAACGTTTTGAATCACATCATTTGGGCAAAACCATCGGGCCGCTGGAATGGATGTAACAAAGAAAGCCTGCGCGCGTACTTTCCATCTACGGAACGGATTTTGTTTGCTGAGCACTATCTTGGGCCGTACACAGGTAAAGAGGATGTTTACGAAAGGAAAAGCACAGAGCTAAAGCAGCACATTATGACGCCGCTGATTGATTACTTCCGTAATGCCCGTGAATCACTGGGTGTCAGCTCGAAAGAAATAGCTGAGGCAACCGGAAAGAAAAACATGGCGTCACACTGGTTTGGTGCAAGCCAATGGCAACTACCAAATGAAGTGGACTATAGAAAATTGCAGGAACTGTTCACGCGGATCGCTATCGATAAGCACATTCAGCAGAAGCTTGAACATCCTCACCACCAGCTGGTAGCTACCTATCAGTCATTAAACCGCAAGTATTCAGAATTGCTGGAGGAATACAAAACCCTCCGGCGCTGCTTCTCTGTTTCCGCTCTTGTTCCGTATACCGACGTATGGACGCATAAGCCTGTTCAGTTTTATCCAGGCAAACATCCATGCGAAAAACCTGCCGATATGCTGAAACAGCTCATTAGCGCCAGCAGCAGGCCGGGGGATATTGTTGCCGATTTCTTTATGGGCTCTGGTTCAACTGTGAAAGCAGCAATAGAACTTGGCCGTCGGGCGATCGGCGTAGAACTGGAGGAAGACAGGTTTATACAGACCACCGAAGAGGTGGAAAAACTGAAAAAATCATAACGATCACCACGCTTCCCCGTTGCTGTGGTGATCACCATCTTCAGGCACCGGGAATCATCCTTAATTTTTACTTGAACATAAGAGCCCGGTTGCCTGATCCCCTTCAATCACACACAGCGCCATCCGAACTATCGGAGGTGAGGCTATGACCAGAATGAGCACCATTTACAGCAGACTTTCATATGGAACAGGAACCACGCTTACCGGCTGCGGTGTATCAGCGAAGGCATACGCCGAAACAGCTAAAACAGCAAAAGAGGTGTCCTGGATGTTGGCCGACAGAATTGCAGGGTTAAGCCTGAGCGACTGGGCAATTATTGTCGGTATCGCATGCACGGTAATCACCTGTGCAGTGAACTGGTATTACCGAAAAAAGGAAAGGGAGGACCGGCTTAATGGCAATGTCACCAAAGCTGAAGAATAAACTGAGCGCAGCGGTCGTTGGTTTGATTCTTGCCGGGGCTTCCGCGCCCGTTATTCTCGATCAGTTTCTTAATGAGAAAGAGGGTAATAGCCTTACGGCATACCGCGACGGTGGTGGACTCTGGACCATTTGCCGTGGCGCCACGATGGTTGATGGTAAGCCAGTAGTTCAGGGCATGAAGCTGTCTTCTGAGAAATGCGCCCAGGTAAACGCCATAGAACGCGACAAAGCGCTGGCGTGGGTTGAGCGAAATATCAAGGTACCACTGACCGAACCACAGAAAGCCGGGATCGCGTCTTTCTGTCCATACAACATCGGCCCCGGAAAATGTTTCCCGTCTACGTTCTATAAGCGCATCAATGCTGGCGACCGTAAAGGAGCCTGTGAAGCGATCCGCTGGTGGATAAAAGACGGTGGCCGCGATTGTCGCCTGACCAAAGGGCAGAAGAATGGTTGCTACGGACAGGTAGAACGGCGGGATCAGGAAAGCGCGCTGACGTGCTGGGGGATAGACCAGTGAACCTGCGCTATCAGTTCATTGCTATTTCGTTGCTGGTGGCCGTTGCATTCATCGCCGGTAGTGTATGGAGCAGCCGCGGTTGGGAAAAGAAGTGGGCAGAGCGTGACGGTGTGGAATCGTCGCAAACCGCGAACGCGCAGACTGCCGCCCGCATGATTGAACAAGGGCGAATTATTGCCCGTGATGAGGCTGTAAAAGATGCACAAGCACAAGCCGCAAAATCTGCTGCCACTGCTGCTGGCCTGTCTGCCACTGTTAGCCAGTTGCGTACCGAAGCAACAAAGCTTGCCGCCCGCCTGGACGCCGCAAAGCACACCGCAGATCTTGCCGCTGCCGTCAGAAGCAAAACAGCCGGAGCCGACGCAGGATTGCTCGCCGACATGCTCGGACGCCTTGCAGAAGAAGCTCGATATTATGCTGGACGAGCTGACGAAAGCTACCGCGCTGGAATGACGTGTGAGCGGATTCATGACTCGGTGAGAGAGTCAAATAACCAACAATGAGCTTCGCAATCAGCAGTCGCCAGATGAAAGAAAATAAGCATGTACTGGCTATTGAGCATGAGTACATTATGCATCCACATTTGCTAGTTGGACGACAGTAATTGGTTAATAATTGAACGGAATGCGGTATGATAAACCACATTCATTAAAAGGTCAGCCATCATGTCATTCTTCGATTACGCAATGCAGCGTGTTGGGCTTGTAGCCAATATGACTGTCACGTGTCCGATATGTGGACATAAATCCACACACTCGACCACGAAAGTACGCCAACAACAGGCGTTACTTTGCCCTAAATGTAAATCTCTGTTTGTCATTCACAGGTAGTGGGTCGCGATACAAATAACCCCAGGCCTCGCAATTGCGAGGCTTTTTTATGCGTATCACACATCCACATGTAAAAGGAAAAATACCATGAGTAACAAAATCATTACGCTATCTGGCGCTGCTAATGAAGTGCTTTATGCGCTGTTTTTCCGTGGCGCGTTGCTGTCTGGTGATCTGCCTTCTAAATCTGGCACAGCCGAATTGCGCGAGCTTGGTTTTGCTGAAACCAGACACACAGCAACCGAATACCAGAAAGAAAATCACTTTACCTTTCTGACGTCAGAAGGTCAGAAATTTGCCGTTGAACATCTGGTCAATACGCGTTTTGGTAAGCAGCAATATTGCACTTCGATGACGCTTGGCGTTGAGATTGATACCTCACCATTTGTTGTGAAGAACGGTGAGGTATTCATCAAGGAAGCCAATATCGCTGGTGGTTCTATCCGCGCTGCCGAATTAGAAAAGCCTCAGCCGGTGACCAATATCTACAACATCAATTTTGGTGCTCGCAGTGATGAACCGGCACAGAACCAGGTAACCATCAGCGCCGACAAATTCGAAGTTAACTCTGGCGTCGATACCAATCTCGAAGCGGTGCTTGGTAACTCGCTGAAAAATGCTGCTGAATGTGCGGCGCTGGATGTCGCAAAGCAAATGGCAGCAGACAAGAAAGCAATGGATGAATTAACTTCCCATGTCCGCAAGGCCATTATGATGGAATGTTTCCCCGGTGGCGTTATCTGGCAGCAGTGCCGTCGATGATGATATGCAAATGATAATTAATATCGTTTGCGGGTCCTTTCCGGCGATCCGGCCTGTTACGGGGCGGCGACCTCGCAGATTCTCGCTATTTATGAAAATTTTCAGGCATTTGCCGTTTCTGTTCTTCTTCTCGCTAATTCATTGTTTTAACTGCAAACACCCCCTGAAAAGAAAGGAAACGATAAGCCTTAAAAACGGCTAAATAACCAGAGAGCGTTTCCTTTCTCTGTTTTTGTGTATGGAGTGAGCTATGGAGGTCAACAAAAAGAGTCTTTCTGAAATATTTGGGGTCAGCGTGCGAACCATTCAGAACTGGCAGGATCAGGGAATGCCTGTAGCACGTGGCGGCGGAAAAGGTAATGAGGTCCTCTATGAATCTTCCGCGGCTATCGAGTGGTATTCCGCACGCGACGCGGCGATTGAGAATGAGAAATTACGGAAGGAGGTGGAAGACCTTCGTCTTGCATCGGAATCCGACCTCCAGCCAGGTACGATTGACTATGAGCGTCACCGCCTTACCCGGGCGCAGGCAGACGCCCAGGAACTAAAAAATGCAAAAGATTCCGCTGAGGTGGTGGAAACCGCATTCTGCACGTTCGTGCTGTCGCGGATGGCCGGAGAAGTAGCCAGCATTCTTGATGGAGTTCCTCTGTCGGTTCAGCGGCGCTTCCCGGAGCTGGAAAACCGACATATTGATTTCCTGAAGAAGGACATCATTAAGGCCATGAACAAAGCAGCTGCGCTGGATGAAATAATACCGGGGTTGCTGAGTGAATATATCGAACAGTCAGGTTAAGGGGCTGCAGCACTCTGCGCGCGCAGGGCTACTTTCGCTGTACCGACCTGAGCCGCAAACGGCGGTTGAATGGGCAGACGATAATTACTATCTCCCCAAAGAGTCGGCCTATCAGGAAGGGCGCTGGGAAACGTTGCCGTTTCAGCGCGCGATCATGAATGCGATGGGTAACGACTACATTCGTGAAGTTAACGTTGTTAAGTCTGCCCGTGTTGGCTATTCAAAAATGTTGCTGGGTGTTTATGCGTATTTTATACAGCACAAGCAGCGAAATTCCCTTATCTGGCTACCCACTGATGGTGACGCCGAAAACTTCATGAAGTCGCATGTTGAACCAACGATCCGCGATATTCCGTCACTTCTGGCGCTGGCCCCCTGGTATGGCAAAAAGCACCGGGACAATACACTCAGTATGAAACGCTTCTCCAACGGGCGCGGGTTCTGGTGTCTGGGGGGTAAAGCGGCGAAAAACTATCGTGAGAAATCGGTCGATGTCGCCGGTTACGATGAACTGGCGGCATTCGATGAAGATATTGAGAAAGAGGGTTCCCCGACGTTCCTGGGTGATAAACGTATTGAGGGGTCTGTCTGGCCCAAATCTATTCGCGGCTCAACGCCAAAAACAAAGGGGACCTGCCAGATTGAGCGTGCTGCCAGCGAGTCCGGGCATTTCATGCGTTTTCATGTTGCCTGTCCGCACTGTGGTGAAGAGCAGTACCTTAAATTCGGCGACAAAGAGACCCCGTTCGGGCTGAAATGGACACCGGGTGAACCCTCCAGCGTCTTTTACCTGTGTGAACATAATGCCTGCGTCATTAAGCAGCAGGAGCTGGATTTCACTGAAGCTCGTTACATCTGCGACACCACCGGGATCTGGACGCGCGACGGTTTATCCTGGTTTTCATCAACAGGCACCGAAATCGACCCGCCAGACAGCGTGACGTTTCACATCTGGACGGCATACAGCCCGTTTACCACCTGGGTACAGATCGTTAAAGACTGGCTAAAAACGAAAGGGGATACCGGAAAGCGTAAAACCTTCGTGAACACCACTCTGGGCGAAACATGGGAGCCTAAAATTGGTGAACGGCCTGACGCGGAGCTCATGGCCGAACGCAAAGAGCTCTTCGGGGCATCCGTACCGGAGCGTGTTGCTTATCTGACAGCCGGGATCGACTCCCAACTGGATCGATATGAAATGCGCGTCTGGGGATGGGGGCCCGGTGAGGAAAGCTGGCTGATTGACCGGCAGATCATTATGGGCCGTCATGATGATGAAGCGACCCTCGTCAGGGTGGACGAGGCGATTAACAAAACCTATCTCCGAAAGAATGGCGTGGAAATGTCGGTATCCCGTATCTGCTGGGATATCGGCGGTATTGACCCCACCATTGTCTACAATCGCTCAAAAAAGCATGGTCTGTTTCGCGTGATCCCAATTAAAGGGGCTTCCGTTTACGGCAAGCCTGTGGCGAATATGCCGCGCAAACGCAACAAGAACGGCGTTTATCTGACGGAAGTGGGGACTGATACCGCAAAGGAGCAGATTTATAACCGCTTCACACTTCAGCCGGAAGGGAGTGATCCTCTTGCCGGTGCCGTGCATTTCCCCAATAACCCCGAAGTTTACGATCTGGCTGAGGCACAGCAGCTTACTGCTGAGGAACAGGTTGAAAAATGGGTGGACGGGCGTAAGAAAATCGTCTGGGACAGCAAAAAGCGACGAAATGAGGCGCTGGACTGCTTCGTGTACGCGCTGGCTGCCCTGCGGATCAGTATTTCGCGATGGCAACTGAATCTTGATTCACTGCTCGCGAGCCTGCTGGAGGAAGAGGGGAACCGGACCAATAACAAAACCCTGGCTGATTATGCCAGGGCATTATCTGGAGATGAATAATGGCGACACAGACTGATCTGGATGCCGCCCGCGCTGCGTTGCACGATCTCATGATGGGAAAGCGGGTGGCAACCGTGCAAAAAGACGGCCGGCGGGTTGAGTTTACCGCGACCTCCGTCAGTGACCTGAAAAAATACATTGCCGAACTTGAGTCACAGGTCGGCACTACTCCACGACGCCGGGGACCGGCAGGATTTTACGCATGAAAACACCTGCTTTGTTAGGACCGGACGGTAAAACCGCTCTGCGGGATTATGCCGGATATCATGGCGGTGCTGGTGGCTTTGGCGGTCAGCTCCGCGCCTGGAATCCACCGAGTGAAAGCGCAGATGCTGCGTTATTGCCTAATTTTTCCCGTGGTAACGCGCGCGCTGACGATCTGGTCCGCAATAACGGCTATGCGGCAAACGCGGTACAGCTCCATCAGGACCACATTGTAGGGTCGTTTTTCCGGCTCAGTTATCGGCCCAGCTGGCGTTTTCTTGGCATTGGAGAGGAAGAGGCTCGGGCGTTCTCCCGTGAAGTTGAGGCGGCCTGGAAAGAATTTGCGGAGGATGATTGCTGCTGCATTGATGCGGAACGTAAGCGTACATTCACCATGATGATCCGTGAAGGTGTATCCATGCATGCGTTTAACGGTGAGTTATGTGCACAGGCCACCTGGGACAGTGATTCCACGCGTCTTTTCCGCACACAGTTCAAAATGGTGAGCCCAAAACGCATCAGCAACCCCAATAACGCAGGAGACACGCGAAACTGTCGGGCAGGTGTCAGAACAAATGACAGTGGCGCCGCGCTGGGATATTACGTCAGCGAGGATGGCTATCCGGGGTGGATGGCACAGAAGTGGACCTACATCCCGCGTGAACTGCCCGGCGGGCGGCCGTCCTTTATCCACGTATTTGAACCCCTGGAGGATGGGCAGACACGCGGTGCCAACGTGTTTTACAGCGTCATGGAGCAAATGAAAATGCTCGATACACTGCAGAATACGCAGCTCCAGAGTGCGATTGTCAAAGCGATGTATGCCGCCACGATTGAAAGTGAGCTGGATACGCAAACCGCGATGGACTTTATTCTCGGCTCAGACAGTAAAGAGCAGCAAAGCAAGATGACTGGCTGGCTGGGGGAGATGGCCTCGTACTATACAGCGGCGCCGGTTCGTCTCGGAGGCGCGAAGGTGCCGCACCTGATGCCGGGCGACTCCCTGAATCTTCAGTCAGCGCAGGATACTGATAACGGCTATTCGACGTTTGAACAATCTCTGCTGCGCTACATTGCTGCAGGTCTGGGTGTGTCGTATGAGCAACTCTCTCGCAACTATTCGCAGATGAGTTATTCCACCGCCCGCGCCAGTGCTAACGAGTCCTGGGCGTACTTTATGGGGCGCCGCAAATTTGTTGCCTCCCGCCAGGCCTGTCAGATGTTTTTATGCTGGCTGGAAGAAGCCATTGTTCGCCGGGTGGTGACATTACCGTCTAAAGCCCGGTTCAGTTTTCAGGAAGCGAGAAGCGCCTGGGGAAATGCTGACTGGATCGGCTCTGGGCGAATGGCCATTGACGGTCTGAAGGAGGTGCAGGAGGCCGTCATGCTCATTGAGGCGGGGCTGAGCACCTATGAGAAGGAATGCGCTAAACGCGGGGAAGACTATCAGGAAATCTTTGCCCAGCAGGTTCGCGAAACGATGGAGCGCCGCGCTGCGGGACTTAAACCGCCAGCGTGGGCGGCTTCGGCCTTTGAGTCTGGACTGAAAAAATCGAATGAGGAGGGGACCGATGACGCCAGAGCTGCGTAATCTCCCACACATTGCCAGTATGGCTTTCAATGAGCCGCTTTTACTTGAACCCGCCTATGCGCGGGTTTTCTTTTGCGCACTCGCTGGTCAGTTAGGTATCACCCGTCTGACCGACACCGTGTCGGGCGTTACGCTTGGCGCAGAGCAGATGGCTGAACCGCTGGCACTCTTTGGTGATGATGAGGAAATGGGGCCAAGGCCGGCGCGAAGCTACCAGGTCACTGATGGTATCGCGGTGCTGCCTGTTTCCGGGACGCTGGTCAGTAAAACCCGCTCACTCCAGCCGTATTCGGGGATGACGGGATACAACGGCATCATCGCCCGCCTCCAGCAGGCAATCAGCGATCCGGGTGTAAACGGCATTCTTCTGGATATGGATACGCCAGGTGGAATGGTGGCGGGTGCCTTTGACTGTGCGGACATCATCGCCCGCATGCGGGATATCAAACCCATCTGGGCGTTAGCCAACGATATGAACTGCAGCGCTGGCCAGCTGATTGCCAGTGCGGCATCGCGTCGGCTTGTGACGCAGACGGCCAGAACGGGATCCATCGGGGTCATGATGGCCCACAGCAATTACAGCGCCGCCCTAAAAACCAGCGGCGTTGAGGTCACGCTGATTTACAGCGGCGATCACAAGGTGGATGGAAACCCTTACGAGAAATTACCGAAAGAGGTGCGTGCAGATTTTCAGACACGTATCGACGCTACCCGGCAGATGTTCGCTGAAAAGGTGGCGGGTTATACCGGCATGTCGGTTCAGGCCGTTCTTGATACTGAAGCCGCTGTGTTTTCAGGCCAGGAATCAGTAGACAACGGCCTGGCGGAGCAGCTGGTCAACAACATGGATGCGCTGAACGTTATGCGCGATGCAATTAATAAACGAACGATGATTTCCCGAGGAGGAAGCATGAAAGGTACTACTGCATCCGCAGATACCACTCAACCAGCAGCATCTGCTGACCAGACCGTGACCACCGTTGACGCGCCTGCTGTGGTCGTTACTGACCCTGCCGCGTGCGCAACTGTTGATATCAGCAGCCAGGTGGTAGCGGCGGTCGCAGCCGAAAACGGTCGCATTATGGGGATCCTGAACTGTGAGGAGGCGAAAGGGCGTGAATCACAGGCGCGCGCGCTGGCAGAAACGCCGGGGATGACGGTGGAAAGTGCCCAGCGCATCCTTGCCGCGGCTCCTCAGAGTGCTCAGGCACGTACGGATACCGCGCTGGATCGTCTGATGGAAACCGCACCCGGCACCGTAACGGCAGGTAGCGCATCTGCCGAAGCGGGTGACGATCTGTTAAATACTCCTGTTTAAGAGGCCAATATGTCTAATACTGAACAATTTACGCACAAACAGCCCCTGGGGAACAGTGACCCGGCGCATACCGGTTATGCACCTGGTGAACTGACGAAAGCAGTACCGGCGATGACGCCCCTGATGCTGGATGCCACTTCCGGCAAGCTGACCGTCTGGGATGGTCAGCATGCGGGGGCCGCCTGTGGTGTTCTGGCAGTGTCTGCCGACCAGAGCAGCACCGAGCTGGCATTCTATAAGTCCGGCTCTTTCCGTATTGAAGATGTGCTCTGGCCGGATGCGGTGACGGATGAACACATCAAACGCAACGCATTCGCAGGTACAGCCATCAGTATCGTCTGACATCCAATTTAACACTAACCATCATCCACAGAAGCCGCCATCGCGGCTTTTTTTACGGGAAACATCTATGTCAATTTACACAACGGCCCAACTGCTGGCGGTCAATGAGAAGAAATTCAAGTTCGATCCGCTTTTCCTGCGTATCTTCTTCCGTGAAAGCTACCCTTTCAGCACCGAGAAGGTGTATCTGTCGCAAATTCCGGGCATGGTCAACATGGCGCTGTACGTCTCGCCTGTTATTTCCGGCAAGGTTATCCGCTCCCGCGGCGGCGCAACGTCAGAGTTTACGCCGGGTTACGTCAAGCCCAAGCACGAGGTAAACCCGCAGATGACGCTGCGTCGCCTGCCGGATGAAGACCCGCAAAATCTGGCTGACCCGGCCTACCGCCGCCGTCGTATTATCCTGCAGAACATGAAGGATGAGGAGCTGGCGATTGCCCAGGTGGAAGAGAAACAGGCGGTGGCTGCTGTTCTCAACGGAAAATACACCATGACCGGCGAAGCGTTTGAACCGGTTGAGGTGGATATGGGACGCAGTGCCGGAAACAACATCATCCAGGCAGGCGCTGCGGCATGGAGCACCCGCGACAAAGAAACCTATGACCCCACTGACGATATTGAGACCTATGCGCTGAACGCCAGCGGCGTGGTCAATATCATCGTCTTTGATCCGAAGGGCTGGGCGTTGTTCCGTTCATTCAAAGCGGTAAAAGAGAAGCTCGACACCCGCCGGGGTTCTAACTCTGAACTGGAAACGGCGCTGAAGGATCTGGGTGAAGCGGTCTCTTATAAGGGAATGTATGGTGATGTGGCCATTGTCGTCTATTCCGGGCAATACATTGAAGACGACACCAAAAAGAACTACCTGCCGGATTTGAGCATGGTGCTGGGTAATACCCAGGCCCGCGGCTTGCGCACCTACGGCTGCATTCAGGATGTGGATGCCCAGCGTGAAGGCATTAACGCTTCCACGCGTTATCCGAAAAACTGGGTACAGACAGGCGATCCGGCGCGTGAGTTCACCATGATCCAGTCTGCACCGCTGATGCTGCTGGCTGACCCGGATGCGTTTGTGTCAGTCAAACTCGCCTGATGTCTATTCTGTGGCCCTGCGGGGCCCTGTTCCGGAGTTGTTATTATGACTGAAAAAGAAAAGTTGATTGCACGACTTAATGAGCTTGGCGCGCAGCTTGGTCGGGAAGTGAATACCAGTGGCACTATTCAGGAGCTTTCTATGCGCATTGCAGAGCTGGAGGAAGAACTGAATGACGGCACGGATACCGATAGTGTTGAAAATGGTGGCGTGAGTGATGGTAGCGCGTCCATCGGCGCCGTAGAACCCGTGCCGCCAGTGGACACTGTGTTAAGCGGCAGAACAGATGACGCGCTGATGGCCGTCGAAACGCTGGCCACGCTGCACATTGAGGCGCTGCACGCGACCCGCGATGAACGGGTATCTATTGTGGAGGCAGGGACCGTGATCCGCGTGACACAAGCGGATGCGGACAGCCTGGTTGCACTCGGACTGGTCCGCGAGCACTAGCAGGGGGCTGTGTGGCTGATTTCGATAACCTTTTTGATGCTGCAATAACACAGGCCGATGACACTATTCGGCAGGTTATGGGGACTTCTGCAACGGTAACGTCCGGTGCGCTTTCTGGCGTCACGTTGAGTGGTGTTTTCGATGATCCGGAAAATATCGGTTACGCCACACCCGGCATCCGTGTCGAGGGGACCAGCCCGTCGCTGTTTGTGAAATCAGCAACGATTGGGCAGCTGGCGCGGCTGGACACGCTGGATATTAACGGAAAGCCTTTCTGGGTTGATCGTATTGGTCCTGATGACTGTGGCTCCTGCCATATCTGGCTTGGTACGGGTTCTCCTCCCGCAGCGACCCGGCGCCGTTAAGGGGAAACTATGTCTTTAAAAGGGCTTGAACAGGCTATAGCAAACCTGAACAGCATCAGCAATACGGCAGTTCCGCGTGCCTCAGCGCAGGCTGTTAACCGTGTCGCCACCCGGGCAGTCAGCCGAAGCGTTGCCGTTGTCTCGAAAGATACGCGGGTGCCACGCAAGCTGGTAAAACAACGCGCGAGGATAAAACGCGCCACGGCGAAAAAACCGATGGCAATGATCCGCGTGAATCGGGGCAACCTGCCCGCGATAAAGCTCGGTACCGCCAGCGTACGGTTATCCCGCAGAAAACGGGACAAAAAAGGGGCCAATAGTGTGCTGCGTATTGGCCCTTTTCGTTTTCCCGGGGCCTTTATTCAACAACTGGGAAATGGCCGCTGGCATGTGATGCGAAGGACATCCAGACCCCGCTATCCGATCGATGTGGTCAGCATTCCACTGGCAGCGCCACTGACGACCGCATTTAAAGATGAGCTGCCGAAGCTCATGGAATCGGATATGCCCAAAGAACTTCGGGCATCCCTTAAAAACCAACTCAGGCTGATTCTGAAACGATGAAACACACTGATATTAGAAAGGCCATTATTGATGCGCTGGAGAGCCATATTGGTAAAGACGCGCTCTATTTTGACGGACGTCCAGCGGTACTGGAGGAGGGGGATTTTCCGGCGGTCGCTGTCTTCCTGACGGATGCCGGGTATACCGGCGAAGAACTGGATGCTGATATCTGGCAGGCCACGCTGCATATCGAAATCTTTTTACCAGCGCAGGTACCCGATTCCGAGCTCGATGACTGGATGGAGTCACGTATTTATCCGGTGCTTGGCAATGTGCCAGGACTTTCCCTGCTGATCAATAACATGGTGCAGCAGGGGTATGACTACCAGCGCGATGATGATCTTGGGCTGTGGAGTTCGGCTGATATGAAATATTCCATTACCTACGAAATGTGAGGACGTAATGACTACACCAAACCCACTGGCGCCGGTAAAGGGTGCCACCACAACGCTCTGGATTTATTCCGGATCGGGTAACCCCTTCGCCAACCCATTATCGGATGTTGACTGGACGCGCCTGGCAAAGATTAAAGACCTGCAGCCCGGTGAACTGACTGCCGAATCAAACGACGACACCTATCTGGATGATGCGGATGCTGACTGGACGTCCACTTCACAGGGCCAGAAATCGGCGGGGGAGGCCAGTTTTACGCTGGCCTGGAAACCTGCCGAGAGCGGGCAGCAGGATCTGGTTCGCTGGTTTGATGACGGTACCGTGCTGGCGTACAAAATCAAATACCCGAATGGCGCCATCGATGTGTTCCGTGGCTGGGTAAGCAGCCTGGGTAAAACGGTGACGGCAAAAGACACCATTACCCGTTCTGTCAAAATCAGCAACAACGGCAAGCCAGGCCTTGCTGAAGACAGCGCTGCTGCAGCGATTGCCGTAACCGGCGTCAGCCTGGATAAATCGACCGCCACCGTTGCAGTTGCTGCCACCACCACGCTGACTGTCACCGTGGCGCCAGCCAGCGCAAACGATCAATCTTTCCGGGCCACCACCACGGATGCAGGTAAAGCCACGGTGACTGTCGCCGGTACGGTGCTGACGGTAACCGGCATTGCTGCCGGAACCGCCGATATTATCGTGATGACCAACGACGGGCTTTTTGTCGCGACCTGTAAAGTCACCGTTTCCTGACTTCCGGGGCTGTGGCCCCGCTTTCTGGAGTAACCCATGTTTTTAAAAAGTGAACCGTTCGAACGTAACGGTAATACAGTCACGCTCTACGAGCTGTCGGCACTGCAGCGTATTGAGCATCTTGAGCACCTGAAGGCGCTGGAAAGTATCACCGATGCCGACATGCAGTCGGCGATGGATATGACGATTAAATCCGGCGCACTGCTGGTGGCCATGTCTTTATGGCATGGACATCCCCTGAAAGGGACGCACAAAACGCCGAAAGAAGACGTTGAACAGATCCAGAATGAGGTGCTGATGACCTGGCCGCTGGAGATTGTTTCCGCTGCAGAGTACAGCGTGAAGCTGCTGTCCGGCATGGTGCCGCTGCAGGAAGCGAATGATCCGGAGGATGTAGCTGTAACTGAGCCAGTCAGTCTGGAAAAGTCCTCGCCAGTGAGCTGACATTCGTCCTGAAACTGGCGCGTGAATTTCGCCGCCCGGACTGGCGCGCCATGCTTGCTGGTATGTCGTCAACGGAATACGCCGACTGGCGAACGTTCTACCAGGACAATTTTTTTAATGATGTGCAACTGGATGCGCATTTTTCCTCGCTGATGCATATCGTCATTACCGCGCTTGACCCCAAAACCACATCAACCCCTGCCAGCTTCAGCCTGCTTTCACCTTCTGCGGAGGATATTGCCGACGATGAACCCGGTGATGCTGTGCTGATGGCAAAGGCCGAGGGCATTTCAGGAGGTGTTCGCTATGGCCCAGACGGCAGTGGGTGACCTGGTCGTTAACCTTGACGTTAATTCGTCAAAGTTCAACGAGCAGATGGAGTACGTAAAAAGGCAGTTTAAGCAGACGGGTGACGCAGCGAATGACTCGGCGCTGAAGGTGCAGCAGTCATTTACCCGCCAGGAGAGCGCCGCGAAGAAGGCCGGAATTTCAGTCGGCCAGTACAACGCGGCGATGCGTATGCTGCCTGCGCAGTTTACGGATATCGCCACCCAGCTGGCCGGTGGGCAGAGTCCGTGGCTTATCCTGCTGCAGCAGGGCGGTCAGGTGAAAGACTCCTTCGGCGGTATTATTCCGACCTTTCGGGCGCTGCTGGGCACCATATCGCCGGTGATGGTAGGTGTTGGCGCGCTGGCTGCCGCCACTGGCGCGGTGGTTTACGCCTGGTATCAGGGCTCGTCCACGCTGTCTGATTTCAACAAAACGCTGGTCCTGTCCGGTAACACTGCCGGGCTGACCTCAAACCGCATGCTGGTGCTGGCGAAATCCGGCGAGCAGGCGGGACTCACGTTTAACCAGACCAGCAGCGCGCTGACGGAGCTGGTCAACGCCGGAGTGCGTGCCGGTGCCCGGTTCGATGAGATGAGTCAGGCTGTAGCGAAATTTACCGATGCGTCGGGTGTGCCGGTCGATAAGGTGGCGGCGGCATTCGGTAAACTGACGAACGATCCGACCTCTGGTCTGATTGCCATGGCGCAACAGTTCCACAACGTTACCGCGGAACAGATTGCTTATGTGGCGCAGCTGCAGCGTGCCGGGGATGAAGCCGGGGCGCTGCAGGCAGCTAATGATGCGGCGACGAACGGTTTCCGCGAGCAGACAAAGAGCCTGCGCGACAATATGGGGTCGATTGAGACTGCTGCCGACAGCCTGAAGCGCGCTTTTAAATCGATGTGGGATGCGGCGCTCGATATCGGGCGGCCTGACACCGCGCAGGAGATGGTTGCCAAAGCGGAAGCGGCCTTTAAGCGGGCGGATGAAATCTGGAATCTGCGTAAAGGTGATGGTTATGTCAATGATGATGCGCGCGCCAGCTACTGGAACGATCGGGAATCTGCCCGCCTTGCACTGGAAATGGCGCAGCAGCAGGCCGGTGTGGCAAAGGCAACTGAGGATAACGCAGCCCGCGAGGCGGTGATTGAATCTGACCGCCAGAAGTATGCCGCGCAGGCGCAGTCGAATTATGCAAAGACGCAGACTGCGCTGGAGAAGTACACGGCCCGTCAGAATGAACTGAACAAGGCGCTTAAAGACGGACGGATCCTCCAGGCTGACTACAACATCAATCTGGAAGCTGCGAAAAAAGAATACGACGACTCGCTGAAGAAACCCAAAGCCCCTTCAGCGGTAAAAACACCTGCAGGTGTAAAAAGTGTCGATACTGCCAGCGCGCAGACGCTGGAGCTGGAGGCGCAGTTACGCACTCTGCAGGAGCACAAGAGCATCACGGATACCATCAGCCAGCAGCGGCAGGAATTGTGGAAACAACAATCCCGCTTTTCGGTGCTGGAAGAGGCCGCCAAAAAGCGCGCGCTGACCGCCGATGAAAAATCGGTGCTGGCGAACAAAGACGAGGTACTGGCGCGGGCCGAAGTGAATGCCCGGTTGGGCGATCAGATTGTTGCCCAGGAACGGTTAAACCGCCTGCAGGACAGCTCGCAGAAGTACGTTACCCAGATTGGGGAGAAAACCCGGGCGCTTGTGGCCGGGGGCAGCATGAGCAGTCGCGGCGCGCAGCGGCAAAACGAAGAGGCACAGCTGCGGCAGGGCTGGATGAATGCCGGCGGTACGGACACCGATCAGGGTTATCAGAACGAACTGGATGCACTGAAGAAATATTATGCCGCACAGGACGAGCTCCGCGGCAACTGGCAGGCCGGGGCGAAATCAGCGTGGGCTGACTATGCCGATTCAGCAGCTGATGCCTATGGCTCGATGAAGTCTGCTGCTTCAGCCACATTCGATGGTATCAGCCAGAATATGGCCGATATGCTGACGACAGGGAAAGCAAACTGGGCAGATTTCACCCGTTCCACGTTGTCGATGCTGACGCAGATCCTGATGAAGCAGGCCATGACCGGCCTGGTCAGTTCTGCCACGTCAGCGCTGGGTTTTGCTGGCGGTGGTTATACCGGATCCGGCGGCAAGTATGAGCCAGCAGGTGTGGTGCACCGTGGCGAGTTTGTCTTTACGCAGGAAGCCACTAACCGAATCGGTGTCGGCAACCTTTATCGCATGATGCGCGGTTATGCGACTGGTGGCCTGGTCGGGGGGAGTGGCGCTGGCGTTGCTTCTCCTTTTGGTGTCAGCGTGTATGCACCGGTTTCGGTTACAACAGGCCAGGGGGATTCCGGTCAGCAGAAAGGAAACGGTGATGCGCTGGGGAAAGCCTATCAGCAGGTGATCAACAGTTCCATCAGGGAAGGTATCACCAGAGAGGTCCGGCCCGGAGGCATTATCTGGAATGCAACAAAACAGAGGTAAGCAATGGCGATCGAGCATTTTGCGTGGCGGATTAAAGCATCCAGCCAGCCGACCCTGAAAAGTAAGGATACCGTCCGCACGGCACAGTTTGGTGATGGCTATAAGCAAGTATCAGGTGCCGGGATGAATGATGAAACGCTCAGCTATGAGTTTTCATTTACCGGCGAACCGGGAACCGTCAAGGATATCTATGCTTTTCTGCGGCGCCATAAGACGAAATCATTTTCGTTTACCCCGCCAGGCGGTGATCTTGTGCTGTGGCGTGTTGAGGCAGACAGCCTGCAGCGCGTCACCAAAAGTAAAACGGTGGAAACCGTATCAGCCACCTTTGAACAGGCGTTTGCGCCATGAGCTTAAACAGTGATTATCAGAAACTTGAGCCGGGCAATGTTGTCCGGCTTTTTGATGTCGATGGTACCGCATTTGGTGTTTCCGACGTTCTCCGCTTCCACGCCCACAACATTGCCCACACTCCCGATGAAGTTGCCGCTGCTGGTGGAGATGAAAATAAGCTACCGGCGAAATCGATCTGGTGGCAGGGGCAGGAATATAAAGCCTGGCCCTGCCAGATCGAGGGTATTGAGACGGCGACCGACGGGACCAGCGCGCAGCCGACGCTGTCGGTCGCTAACCTGGACAGTTCCATTACGGCGCTGTGTCTTGCTTATGATGACCTGCTGCAGGCAAAGGTCACGATTCATGACACGCTGGCGCAGTATCTGGATGCGAAAAACTATCCGGAGGGCAACCCGTTAGCGGATCCGCAGCAGGAAAAGCTGAAGGTGTTTTACATTGACGCCAAGAGCACTGAAACCAATGAGGTGGTGGCGTTTACGTTATCCAGTCCAATGGACCTGCAGGGGCTGATGATCCCGACGCGCCAGCTACATTCGCTTTGTACCTGGTGTATCCGTAACAAATACCGCTCAGGTGATGGATGTGACTATGCCGGAACGCGTTATTTCGACAAGCACAACAACCCGGTTAACGATCCGTCACTCGATGAATGCCCCGGTACGCTCACTGCGTGCAAGTTGAGGCATGGCGAGGGGAACGAGTTGCCGTTCGGTGGTTTCCCTGGCACATCCCTGATCAGGAGCTGATATGCGTCAGAAAATTATCGATGCCATTATGGCGCATGCTGCTGCTGAATATCCGCGCGAATGCTGCGGCGTGGTGGTGCAAAAAAGCAGGGTGCAGCGGTACATTCCCTGCCGTAATCTGGCAACCGATCCGACAGAGCATTTCCACCTGTCACCGGAGGATTACGCCGCTGCCGAAGACTGGGGAACAGTGATTGCCATTGTCCACAGCCACCCGGATGCCACGACGCAGGCGAGCGAACTGGATAAGGCACAGTGTGACGCTACACTGCTTCCCTGGCATATCGTCAGCTGGCCGGAAGGGGATTTACGCACCATTCAGCCGCGCGGCGAGTTACCGCTGCTGGAACGTCCGTTCGTTCTCGGCCATTTCGATTGCTGGGGGCTGGTGATGAGTTATTTCCGGCAAACGTATGGCATTGAGCTGACGGATTACCGCGTGGATTATCCCTGGTGGGAGGATAGTTACCCCGAAAACTTCTACCACGATTGCTGGTATGAGTGCGGATTCCGTGAATTCAGTGGCGTACCGCAGCCAGGTGATATGGTGATCATGCAGGTCCAGTCCAAGAAGTGGAATCACGCGGGAATTTTACTGGAAGGTAACATGCTGTTGCATCATCTGTATGGGCACCTCAGCCAACGTGTGCCATACGGCGGCTACTGGCAAGAAAGAACAATGAAGATTCTAAGGTATCGTGATTTCGCAAGTTAAAAAGCTGTATAGCGCATTGATTTATGAATGTTTGATGTTGTCTTCTATTCATTCAAGATGGTTTAATTACCTCGTTGCATGTTAACAAGGGAAAGACATGAAAAACCATCTACTTGCACTGGCTTTATTATTTTTTTCGTCATTATCAATGGCATATGATAGCGTCAAAGGGTATGGAAACACTTCTTGGGGGATGAGCCCAGAAGAGGTAATTGGTGCTGAAAATGGTAAGGTTCATAAAATCACTCCCCCATTGGAATACTATGAAACATTAGGACTTGTTGGAGTTGATAAGGTTGAAATCGGTGGTGGGAATTTCAAAGTTGTATATCAATTTAAGGAAAGTAAGCTTGTACAGGTTATAGTGCAGTCTATCGATAATAAATTTGTAAATATCAATAAAGGGTTATTTCAATCTGTTGATTCACTTTTGACACAAAAATATGGCACCCCTATTTATAAAGAGCCATATAAAGAGATAGTTTGGAATGTTTCTGGTATGAATGTAAATCTTAGCCATACTATTATTGACGGTATATCTAATTTTGTTACTGTTACGTATAGACCAGAGTCAGAACAGGCTAAAAAAAGTGATAATCTGTAATGCATGAGGTTAATTTTGAAAAAGCTACTTTCTTTAATTTTTTGCACTCTTCTAACCGCCTGTAGTACCGGGTCTCTCGAAGCGCAGAAACCAATATTTGAAATGCACACCGATAAAGACATTGATACGGTTAACAGATGTATTGCTCCAAAATGGCTTGAATTACGTGCATCTAGTACAAGTATACCGACTGCATCAGGGTATAAAATAACTGCATCAGATGATATCTTTGGCGCTTTGTCTATTGTTAATATTGATAAGTCTTCAAATAGTGGCAGTGATGTTAAAGTTTACGCTGTTGCTAGAGGATGGAATGACCACTGGGCAAATGCAGCAAAATCCTGTATGTGATTTTAATTAATTAAAAAGGCCACTTGAGAGTGGCCTTTTTTATGGGGTAAATATGCAAGAAATAATGACTAGGATTGAACTAGGTGGCGCGTTAGGTAAAACATTTGGTAGAGCCCATGACAGACTAATACGTACAACAGCAGAGGCTATCAATGCATTATCAAAAACAATTTGTGGATTTGAGCAATATTTAAATACGAGTAAAAATCGTGGTCTAACGTATGCTGTATTTAAAGGTAAAAGAAATATTGGAAAAGATGATTTATGTTTTCCAGTTACAGGAGAGGTGATAAGAATTATCCCTGTTGTAATTGGCAGTAAAAAGGCTGGCCTACTTCAAACAGTTTTAGGGGCTGTCCTTGTTGTCGTTGGTGTTGCAGTCGGATATTTATCGGGCGGAACTTTATCAGCAGTAGGCTATGGCGCTGCAAAACTAGGCGCTGCAATGATGCTTGGTGGTGTTGTTCAAATGCTCTCACCTCAACCGTCAGGTCTTGCCAGTAAACAGGATGCCGAAAATCGGGCTTCGTATGCATTCGGTGGTGTAACTAACACTGCCGCTCAGGGTAATCCAGTTCCGCTTCTATACGGACGCAGGCGTATTGGTGGGGCGATCATCTCTGCTGGTATATACGTCGAAGACCAGCAATAACAAAATAATCTTCCTTTCAGGCTACCTTATGGTGGCTTTTTTTATGGGCGCAATATGGCTACAGCAACCCCGATTAAAGGCCGCAAGGGCGGCAGTTCCAGTTCACGAACCCCTACCGAACAGCCTGATGATCTGCAATCTGTAGCGAAGGCCAAAATCCTCGTTGCGCTTGGGGAAGGGGAATTTGCAGGGCAATTAACCGGAAAAAATATCTACCTGGACGGTACGGCGCTGGAAAACACAGATGGCTCCCAAAACTTTAGCGGCGTGACGTGGGAATTTCGCGCGGGAACTCAGGCACAAAATTACATTCAGGGCATTCCCGGTACCGAAAACGAAATCAACGTTGGAACAGAAGTATCAAGCGCAACAGCCTGGACGCGTACCTTCACCAACACCCAACTATCAGCCGTTCGCCTGCGACTGAAATGGCCTTCACTGTTTAGGCAGGAGGACAACGGCGATCTGGTAGGGTATTCCATCAATTATGCAATAGACCTGCAAACTGATGGTGGGACCTGGCAAACCGTTCTTAATACCAGCGTAACCGGCAAAACGACGTCTGGTTATGAGCGCAGCCACCGTATTGATTTACCGCAGGCTGGCAGCACCTGGACAATCCGGCTGCGTAAAATTACCGCTGACGCAAACAGCGCCAAGATCGGCGACACGATGACGCTGCAAAGCTTCACGGAGGTGATTGATGCCAAGCTGCGCTATCCGAACACCGCGCTGCTGTACATCGAATTCGACTCAAGTCAGTTCAATGGTTCGATTCCACAGATATCCTGTGAACCACGTGGCCGGGTGATCCGAGTGCCTGATAACTATGACCCCGATACGCGGACTTATAGTGGTACATGGCAGGGCGCGTTTAAGTGGGCCTGGACAGATAACCCGGCGTGGATATTTTACGATCTGGTTATTACCGATCGCTTTGGTCTGGGTAATCGCCTGACTGCAGCCAACATCGATAAATGGACGTTGTACCAGGTATCGCAGTATTGCGATCAGCCGGTACCGGACGGAAAGGGTGGAAACGGGACCGAACCACGCTATACCTGTAACGTCTATGTTCAGGACAGGAATGACGCTTACACTGTGTTGCGTGACTTTGCGGCTATATTTCGGGGTATGACGTACTGGGGCGGTGATCAGATTGTTGCGCTTGCTGATATGCCAAGAGATGTGGATTACGCTTACACCCGCGCTAACGTTATCGACGGACGCTTTACCTATTCCAGCAGCACGACAAAAACGCGGTATACCACGGCACTGGTTTCCTGGTCTGATCCGGGTAATGCCTATGCGGATGCGATGGAGCCGGTGTTTGAGCAGCCTCTGGTGGCCCGGTACGGATTTAATCAGCTGGAAATGACAGCCATCGGCTGCACCCGGCAGTCAGAAGCGAACCGAAAGGGGCGCTGGGGTATTCTCACCAACAACAAGGATCGCGTTGTTTCGTTTGATGTTGGCCTGGACGGAAACATTCCGCAGCCGGGCTATATCATCGCCGTGTCAGACGAGCTTCTGTCCGGCAAAGTTATGGGCGGCCGCATCAGTGCTGTTAACGGTCGCGTGATTAAACTTGACCGCGTAGCTGATGCATCAGCAGGCGATCGCCTTATTCTCAATCTTCCCTCCGGTGCGTCACAGAGCAGAACTATTCAGGCGGTTAACGGGGAATCAGTCACAGTCACCACGGCATACAGTGAGACGCCACATGCCGAAGCTGTATGGGTGGTTGAGTCAGATGAACTCTACGCCCAGCAATATCGTGTTGTCAGTGTCTCCGATAACAATGATGGTACCTTCTCGATTACCGGCGCATGGCACGACCCGGATAAATATGCCCGTATCGATACCGGAGCCATCATTGACCAGCGGCCGGTGAGTGTGATCCCGCCGGGTAACCAGTCGCCGCCGGCTAACATTGTGATCAGCTCGTTTTCAGTGGTGCAGCAGAATATCAGCGTCGAAACCATGCGTGTGAGCTGGGACCAGGCGCAGAATGCTATCGCCTACGAGGCACAGTGGCGCCGCAATGATGGTAACTGGGTAAACGTGCCGCGCAGCTCCACCACCTCATTTGATGTATCGGGTATTTATGCAGGGCGCTACCTCGTGCGTGCGCGCGCCATTAATGCCTCTGAAATATCCTCTGGCTGGGGCTACTCCGAAGAGAAAACGCTGACGGGCAAAGTGGGAAATCCACCGAAACCTGTCGGCTTTGCGACAACGCCGATCAACTGGGGGATTCGCCTGAACTGGGGATTCCCGGCTAATACCGGGGATACGCTGAAAACGGAAATTCAGTACACCGCGAACAGTGATTTCTCCAATCCTCTTTTACTGTCGGATGTGCCTTATCCGTCTGCCGAATACACCCAACTGGGACTGAAGGCGGGACAGGAGTTCTGGTACCGCGCGCAGCTGGTTGACCGAACGGGTAATGAATCAGGCTGGACCGACTGGGTTCGTGGTGTATCCAACGCGAATGCTGACGACTACCTGGGCGATATTGCTGATGACTTCCTGACGTCTGCCGACGGTGACCGCCTGACAGGCGATATTGATACCAACCTCGAAGCCGCATTGCAGAATGCGCTGGCCAACCATGCAACCGCGGAACACCAGTGGGCGCAGTACGGCGAGGTGCGCGCGGATATTCTGGTAATTAAAACGACGGTCGCCAGTGTGGATAAGGCGATGGCGGAAATGTCCACTCAGGTACAGGCGCAGATTAAAGATGTAACCGCCTCGCTTGAGGATAAGCTCACCGCCACCGTTGATGCTACAAGTGCTACGGCCATTCATACCCTGAAAGCCGGAGTGCGCATCAACGATATTTTTTACAGTGCCGGTATATCAATTGCGGTGCTGGCGGAAGCGGGTAAGCCGGTGGTCACTCGCGTCGGATTTAACGCCAACCAGTTCGTCCTGATGAGTGGCAGCGGTGATACGCAGTATTCACCCTTTGCTGTTGTTAATGGTCAGGTGTTTATCAGTTCTGGCTTCATCCAGGATGGCACTATTATCAATACAAAAATTGGTAATTACATTCAGTCTAACACCTGGGATGGTACCGGTAATGTTGGTTGGCATATCAACAAATCAGGCTATGCGACATTCAATGATGTCACTGTCCGTGGTTCAATTTATGCCAACAACGGTAATTTTGCATTTAACGGCATCAATAACACTGTCGTCATCAACGGAAATGGGCTGACTGTTAATTTGCCTGGTGGCGGCAAAGTTGTCGTCGGGAGGTGGTCATAATGCCGGAAGGTATTCTGATTGATTACAACGACGGCCGTCCGGTGATGGCAATTACTGCGGGGCTTCGCGCCCCCAGTTTTTGTACATCGTTCTCGGGCTGGTCATCCCAGTTCATGCAGTACCCGGTCAATACACCGCTTGTTCCCGGTTCACAGGCTATCGTGGTGCCAACCAATCCCATTTACATCTATTCCTTTGCTGAATTTGATGTGGCCATAATGAGCAGCGTCACCCGAAACGGTGATTCAGGGGTGATTATCGGGGCTGAGACAATCGGTGGGAAAAGCATTGTCCCTGACTGGTCAGGCTACGTTATGGAGCTGCTACCTGCGGCGACTTATAACGAAGGTTTACTGGTTTCAAACTCGACTGACTTCACCGCTATATCCAATCAGGCTGCGCTGATGACCTGCGCTTATTCCGGGCGCATTACGGTTAGCGGCAGCGCTGCGCTTCCGGTCAGCGGTATTCCTTTCGGCAAATGGGATAACCCGAATGTGTCGGTGGGGTTTGATGGCACCAGTATCATCGTTCGCGATATTTCCTACACAGGGCGGGACGACGTGGCCGGAACGGCGACGATAGACCTGGTGATATTCAACCAGACCGCACCAGTCGGCGGAGACGGTATTACGATGACCAACGCGGCAGGTCAGGTCACGTTCTCCACGCTGAAACGCCCCTTTGTGTATGACCGACAAATCCAGATCACCGATGCTTTCCAGAATATTGGCGGCGGGTTCTGCCAGATAGTTTATACCGGCGTGCAGGTCCGTATGGATGGTGGTTACGGAAATATACGGACGAAGGGGGTCGTGATGTCCGGTGGTAATGTCAGGTCAGCCTACAACAAAGTCTTTGCTAACCACAACTCCGGTTCGTGGGATATGAGCCGGAACAGAAATATCAACATGCCCATTCTCATTATTCCGAACATGTACTGAGGAAAATCTATGTCAGCAGGAACATTAACCCTGACGAATAACTCTGATGTTATTACAGGCAGCGGCACCGCATTTACAACTGAACTGGTGGTTGGTGACTTTATTGTTGTTACGGTCGGCGGTATTACTTACACACTGCCAGTAAAGACGATCGACAGTGACACTCAAATCACCCTGATCAGCAAGTATCCCGGCCCGTCACAAGCATCCTCTGCGTGGAATGCTGTTCCACGAGCCACCCAGAACCAGGTGACCGCTGCGCTGGTTGCGCAGACAACTGAGGCGCTTCGTGGGCTTAATTACGACAAGCAGAACTGGCAAATGGTGTTCAGCACCGGTGGTGATATTACTGTGATGCTGCCTGACGGCTCTCAGTTTTCCGGACCAAGCTGGAAAAAGATAACCGACCTGCTTAAAGAAATAGACCCCGACCACCTGCAGTCCCTGGCTGACCAGATATCAGCTGATGCGGGACAAGTTGCTGTCGATAAAACGGCCGCAGCGGCAAGCGCATCAACAGCTTCAACAGCAGCATCGACTGCAACCACGAAAGCGGGAGAGGCGGCTACCAGTGCTTCAACTGCAACCACGAAAGCCGGAGAGGCAGCCACCAGTGCATCGACCGCAACCACAAAAGCGGGAGAGGCGGCTACCAGTGCGCAGCAGGCCCATGACACAGCAGCTGCACTCGGTAATTTATCCGACTTCTCTCAGTGCATAGCATCAGTAAATACCGCGACATTCGCCATTAGTATGAAAGGCGATATTTCCGCACCAACGACGGTTATTACGGAAGCCATACCGGCAATCAAAGCCGCGCCCTTTAATATAAAGCATATCTACTCCGGGAGCCGGGTATTTGCGCCTGCGGGGATGGCAACCATACAGAAAACAGGAGGTACGGGAGGCCAGTTCACATTAAACATGGCGTTCGGTGGTTACATTGGTTCTGCAGGGACGGCAGACTCAGCAGGCCCAATGTTGACCTGCTCTGACGGGTATGGCTATACAAAGCACTGGCTTTTTGCGAATGGTTCCGGAGGAATCAATACCTCAAATGGGGCGATATTTCCGTCAGGTTCGGATCGACGCCTGAAAAAAGAAGTAACTGCGGCACAAACAGGTGCCCTGGACCGTGTCAGCCGGATAGAGCCTTACGAGTTCACATGGCGAGGGGATGGCCGACGAGACCGCGGGGTTATAGCCCAGCAGCTCCAGGAAGTGGACCCACTATATGTGTTTGAGGCGGGAGGTGAGGACCCGGAAAACCCTATCCTTAACGTGTCGTATCTGGCCCTGGTGTCTGACTTGATCGGGGCAGTACACGAGTTGAAAGCAGAACTTGACACGTTGAAAAAGTAAGCAATATACCACCTGAAAAACAGGACTAGTGTGCCTGACGAATCGTTAAAAAACCGTAGCCATTGTCTGGAAAGTTCAGGCTACGGGTCGATTCATAACATGATTAGAGTGCGCGCCTCGCTTCATATTACTCAGAAATAAGCCAGAACTCAGCCTCTTCAAACATTTCCTGAACTACTGCACTAATCCGTTCCTTCTCATGCTTGCTGGCGTCAGTGTTGATCGCCGGCAGTGTCATCATCGGTTTTACCCGAACATCAGCATCGGGGAAGATCCGGTTAACCCTCTTGGTTAACTCGCCCAGAATGATATCTTTTGCACCGGGCAGACCATCAAAATTCCTTTTGTCATAAACGAGTTCCACGAACATTGCTTATTGCTCCTTTACTGGATGGATATACAGTATTTATACTGTGTTTTTATCCGGTATTCAAGAGAGGGCGTAAACATGGGCTTTCCTTCACCTGCGGCAGATTATGTTGAAACACGAATCTCCCTAGATCAGCAGCTAATCAGCCAGCCAGCAGCGACTTATTTTATGCGGGCATCGCGTTCACATTTCAGGGAAGGGATAATCCAGGGGGCGCTACTGGTTGTTGATGCGTCACTTTCTCCCTGTGATGGCTCGCTGCTGATCTGCGCGATAGACGGAGAATTTAGGATCAAGCGATATCGGACACATCCTCAACCCCACCTCGTTAATCTGGAGAACGGGAGAAAGGAGGCGCTGCCAGTAGATGATGGCGGTTACAGTTCTGCACCCGCTATATTCGGGGTGATCACGTACATCATTAATGATGCCAGGAATGGAGAGTTCGACGATTGCCCAGTTATGTAATGAAAAAAAAGCCCGTTTATACGGGCTTTCGTTTAGTCATTTTTTCTGGACTTTTGCAATTGTTCAAGCCTTACATGAAGTGATTTAGGGAATAGCTCTGTGTAAACTTGCCACAGTACATTCAGCGACCTGTGGCCAGTAACTTGAGCCACTTCCTCTATACTGAATCCAGCTTCAAAAAGTCTGCTGGCGCCTTCCCTTCTAAGGTCATGATATCTTAGATCCTCAATTCCAAGAGCACTTCTTACCCTTTGGAATCCTGCCGTTACGGAACTGCTTATATAAGGGAATATTAGCTCTGACTTACGCGGCTGGCGCTGGACAATATCCCAGGCTTCTCCGAGTAAAGCGACATTCATGTGGTTCCCTTCTTTTTTACGTGGATCCTTCCTGTCTCTCACCAGCACTGATTTTTGTTTTTCATCGATATCATCCCATCGCAGACGGCAAACCTCGCCAATGCGCATGCATGATAAAACAGAAAACATCAGAATATCGACGAATGGGATTTTTGATCCCCGCCTTTGAGAACGTTGCTTCAGGCCTTCAATCAGCATGTCTAGTTCTTCAGATGCTGGTCGACGACTACGTCGATTTGATTTTCCAATTAACCCCAATTTTAGGAGGTGAGGGCGTGCCTCTTTTGCCGGATTGCTAGTATAGTTAATGCCATACACTGGCTTTGCACAATCAAGCACGCTTCCAAGATAGCTGACGTCATGGCTTACGGTCGCTGGCCCGGCTCCTGCATTATTTCGCAATCGACAGTGCTCTATTACGTCATTTGCGGTTAATGACAACAGGGGGATAGCTGCAATGTCGCAGTCAACGAGCATATTAAGAACATAGCTTTTTGTTCGCCCCGCTTTGCCACCAGCGTTTGGATCATTGATGTATTTTTGCAACAAATCACGGACTGTTATTCCGGTAGCATCATCAGATGACGGGAGACCATAAAGATCCAGTTCCATAACCCTCTGGGATCCCCATGTTTTAGCATGCGCCTGTTTTGGGAAGGTTTTACTTTCTCTGAATGTGATAACGCCTTTTTCCTTAATGAGCACGGTACAGCGGTAGCGTGGAGTGCCATCAGATTTTAATCGTTTCTCTATGTTATAGTATGCCATTACTCTGTCTCGTTATTTCAGGTTCCCATAAGCGTGGGGGCCTGAGTGGGGACCTGATGAGAGAAAAATATACTTAAATGTCAAAAAATGCACGGTAATCTTGAAATGATAAAAACCAGCCAAACCAGCGCAATGCCTGAAAATACTGACAATCACTGGAATGGTCGGTTTAGTGTTGCTCCTATGCTCGACTGGACGGACAGACATTGCCGCTACTTTTTGCGCTTACTGTCCAGCCAGACGCTGCTCTACACGGAGATGGTAACCACCGGCGCGATCATTCATGGTAAAGGCGATTATCTGGCGTATAGCGAAGAAGAACATCCGGTCGCTTTGCAACTGGGCGGGAGCGATCCGGCTGCGCTGGCGCAGTGCGCAAAGCTTGCTGAACAACGGGGCTATGACGAAATTAACCTCAACGTGGGTTGCCCTTCCGATCGTGTACAGAATGGAATGTTTGGTGCCTGTCTGATGGGGAATGCGCAACTGGTCGCTGATTGCGTCAAAGCGATGCGCGATGTGGTATCGATTCCGGTAACGGTGAAAACCCGTATCGGTATTGATGACCAGGACAGCTACGAATTCCTGTGCGATTTCATCAACACGGTCTCCGGTAATGGTGAATGTGAGATGTTTATCATCCACGCCCGTAAGGCCTGGCTGTCTGGGCTAAGCCCGAAAGAAAACCGCGAAATCCCACCGCTGGATTATGACCGTGTTTATCAGCTAAAGCGCGATTTTCCGCATCTGACAATGTCGATCAACGGTGGCATAAAATCGCTGGAAGAAGCGAAAATCCATCTGCAACATATGGATGGCGTGATGGTGGGGCGCGAAGCTTATCAAAACCCAGGCATTCTGGCGTCCGTTGACCGCGAGATTTTTGCTGTCACCAGCGAAGATGCCGATCCGGTCGCCGTAGTGCGTGCGATGTATCCGTATATTGAGCGTGAACTGAGTAAAGGAACCTATTTGGGGCATGTCACGCGCCATATGCTGGGACTGTTTCAGGGGATTCCAGGGGCACGGCAGTGGCGTCGCTATCTGAGCGAAAATGCGCATAAAGCCGGGGCAGATATTGAGGTTCTGGAACATGCGCTGAAGCTGGTGGCAGACAAACGTTAAGTTTTCGCCAAAAGTTAGTGAATTTCACCACGCCCTGCGCTTCGTCGCGGGGCGTTTGCTTTATAAATCAATATATTAATTTTGGCATGTTTCTTGTAAAGCTGTGGAGAGTATTTCATTTCGGGAGAGAGCCATGCTGGAACTACTTTTTGTGATTGGATTTTTTATCATGCTGATGGTCACCGGCGTATCTTTGCTGGGAGTGCTGGCCGCATTGGTGGTAGCCACTGTGGTGATGTTTTTGGGCGGACTATTTGCGTTGATGATTAAACTGTTGCCCTGGCTGTTATTGGCCGTTGCCGTGGTGTGGGTTATCAAGGCGATAAAAGCGCCAAAAGTCCCACAGTATCAGCGCAATAACCGCCGATTTTACTAAGGTATTGAGCGGTGTGTCACAACCTGCAACATTGCCTTTAGAAGCAAATAGGAATTGATTATCAAATCTGTCACTATTGCCAGGTTAACGAATTCATCGAGCTGTACCCTACATACAGCCGAACTAAAAAAAGAAAGGGCTTCCTACGGGAAGCCCTAATTCTTTCTTCCCCCTTCATAATTCAAACCGCAGGTTTGTTGGCGGCTTGAATTATTTAACGGAAATGAGGGCGTTACGGGATCAGCAAACTCGACCCCTGTGTGGCCCGGCTTTCCAGCACTTCATGAGCACGCTGCGCGTCGTGCAGTGCGAACGTCTGGCCCGGTGCGACATCCACTTTGATCACTCCGCTGGCAATCAGCGAGAAAAGCTCATTGCTGGCTTCGGTTAATTCATGGTGGTTGGTGATGTAACCCTGGAGTGAAGGGCGAGTCACGTACAGCGAACCTTTCTGATTCAGAATGCCTAAGTTAACGCCAGTCACCGGTCCGGAAGCATTACCAAAGCTGACCATGAGCCCCCGGCGCTGCAGGCAATCCAGTGAGGCTTCCCAGGTATCTTTCCCCACCGAGTCATACACCACCCGCACTTTTTTACCGCCAGTGATCTCTTTTACACGTTCTACAATGCTCTCTTCACGATAGTTAATGACCTGCCATGCGCCGGCCTGCAGCGCAATTTGCGCTTTTTGCGCATTACCGACAGTGCCAATCAGCTTTGCACCCAATGCTTTTGCCCACTGGCAGGCAATCATACCGACGCCGCCTGCTGCCGCATGGAATAAAAATGGTTCATCGGGCTGAATTTCATAGGTCTTACGCAACAGATAAAAAACGGTGAGCCCTTTAAGAAATGAGGCTGCAGCTTGTTCAAACGAGATAGCGTTGGGCAAAATAGCGGTTTTATCAGCCGGGACGTTATGCACTGAGCTGTAGGCGCCCAAGGGAGACTGAGCGTAAACCACGCGATCGCCGGCTTTAATGTGCGTCACTTTGCTACCGACTTTACTGACCACGCCTGCGGCTTCGGTACCCAGACCGCTGGGCAGAGAAGGCGGTGGATAAAGACCACTGCGGATATAGGTGTCGATATAGTTGATCCCAATCGCTTTGTTCTCGACCTGGATTTCATTTTCCGCCGGGTCTACAGGCGTAAACTCCACAGCCTTGAGTACATCAGGGCCACCATGCTTGTGAAATTCAATACGTGTTGCCATGCTTCCTCCAAAAGAAATGTGGTAATCTTTCGACCCAATCATTATCTCGGTAACTCCATTCACTATGGCAGGAAATAAACCCTTCAACAAACAACAGACTGATGCTCGTGAGCGCGATCCCCAGGTCGCCGGGCTGAAAGTACCGCCGCACTCGATTGAAGCGGAACAGTCGGTGTTGGGCGGTTTAATGCTGGATAACGAGCGCTGGGACGATGTGGCTGAGCGTGTGGTGGCGGAAGATTTTTATACCCGACCGCACCGGCACATCTTCACCGAAATGCATCGCCTGCAGGAGATGGGAAAACCCATCGATCTGATCACGCTTGCAGAATCGCTGGAAGTTCAGGGGCAACTGGACAGCGTCGGCGGTTTTGCTTACCTGGCTGAGTTATCTAAAAATACGCCAAGTGCAGCGAACATTAGTGCTTATGCGGATATTGTCCGCGAACGTGCCGTTGTTCGTGACATGATTTCGGTGGCGAACGAGATCGCAGAAGCCGGGTTTGATCCGCAAGGCCGTTCCAGTGAAGATCTGCTGGACCTCGCGGAATCCCGCGTCTTTAAAATTGCTGAAAGTCGCGCCAATAAAGACGAAGGTCCGAAAAATATTACCGATGTGCTCGACGCTACCGTCGCGCGTATCGAACAGCTGTTCCAGCAGCCACACGATGGTGTCACCGGGGTCAACACCGGTTATGACGACCTTAATAAAAAGACTGCTGGTTTGCAGCCGTCAGACTTAATTATCGTCGCCGCGCGTCCGTCGATGGGTAAAACGACATTTGCAATGAACCTCGTCGAAAATGCGGCGATGCTGCAAGATAAGCCGGTTCTTATCTTTAGTCTTGAAATGCCCTCAGAACAGATCATGATGCGTTCCCTGGCCTCACTCTCACGTGTAGACCAAACCAAAATCCGTACCGGTCAACTGGATGATGAAGACTGGGCGCGAATTTCCGGAACAATGGGTATTTTGCTGGAGAAACGAAACATCTATATTGATGACTCCTCCGGCCTGACGCCAACGGAAGTGCGCTCACGTGCCCGTCGAATCGCCCGCGAACACGGTGGTATCGGACTTATCATGATCGACTACCTGCAGCTGATGCGCGTGCCGTCGCTCTCCGACAACCGTACGCTGGAAATTGCTGAAATTTCCCGCTCGCTGAAAGCGTTAGCGAAAGAACTGCATGTGCCGGTGGTGGCGCTGTCGCAGCTTAACCGCTCTCTGGAACAACGCGCCGATAAGCGTCCGGTCAACTCGGATCTGCGTGAGTCCGGCTCCATCGAGCAGGATGCCGACTTAATCATGTTTATCTATCGTGATGAGGTTTATCACGAAAACAGCGACTTGAAAGGCATCGCCGAGATCATTATCGGTAAACAGCGTAACGGCCCGATCGGTACGGTGCGCCTGACGTTTAACGGTCAGTGGTCGCGCTTCGATAACTATGCTGGCCCGCAGTACGACGACGAATAACAACACTGAATCAGGTTACTCAAGCAAATACTTATCAAGGAATACAAATGCAAGCGGCAACTGTAGTCATTAACCGCCGCGCTCTGCGACACAACCTGCAACGTCTGCGTGAACTGGCTCCAGCCAGTAAACTGGTTGCGGTCGTGAAAGCGAACGCTTACGGCCATGGTCTGTTAGAGACCGCGCGAACGCTCCCCGATGCGGACGCTTTTGGTGTCGCTCGTCTTGAAGAAGCCCTGCGGTTGCGAGCGGGAGGGATCACGCAGCCCATCCTGCTGCTGGAAGGATTTTTTGATGCTTCCGATCTGCCGACTATCTCCGCGCAGCGTCTGCATACTGCCGTCCACAACCAAGAGCAGCTTGAAGCTCTGGAAGCCGCGGTACTGGCTGAACCGGTCACCGTCTGGATGAAGCTCGACACAGGAATGCACCGGCTGGGCGTGCGTCCGGAGCAGGCCGAGGCGTTTTATCAGCGCTTGACGCAATGTGAAAACGTGCGCCAGCCGGTCAATATCGTCAGCCACTTTGCGCGCGCGGACGAGCCTGAGTGCGGCGCGACCGAAAAGCAGCTCGATATCTTCAATAGCTTTTGCGCAGGTAAACCGGGTCAGCGTTCGATCGCCGCGTCGGGTGGTATTCTGCTGTGGCCGCAGTCTCACTTCGACTGGGCGCGTCCGGGTTTGATTCTGTATGGCGTATCGCCGTTGGAAAACCACTCTATCGGTGCCGATTTTGGCTGCCAGCCGGTGATGTCGCTCACTTCCAGCCTGATTGCGGTGCGTGAACACAAAGCGGGCGAGCCGGTTGGCTATGGTGGAACCTGGCTGAGCGAGCGCGACACGCGTCTTGGCGTGGTGGCGATGGGCTATGGTGATGGTTATCCGCGCGCAGCGCCGTCTGGGACACCGGTACTGGTCAATGGCCGTGAAGTGCCGATCGTCGGTCGCGTCGCGATGGATATGATTTGCGTCGATTTAGGTCCCGAGGCGCAGGACAAAGCCGGCGATTCGGTTATCCTGTGGGGTGAAGGCCTGCCCGTTGAACGCATTGCTGAAATGACGAAAGTAAGTGCTTACGAACTTATCACGCGCCTGACCTCAAGGGTGGCAATGAAGTATATCGATTAAGTTCATGATGTGCCGGATAAGGCGGTTACGCCGCCATCCGGCAATATTCCTCTCAACATCCTCTCGATCTTCTCCCGCTTCCGGTTTATTGTGTTCTTAACCCCTGCCTGTAAACCTGGAGAACCACACGTGTTTCAAAAAGTTGACGCCTACGCCGGCGACCCGATTTTATCGCTCATGGAGCGTTTCAAAGAAGATTCACGTAGCGATAAAGTGAACCTCAGCATCGGTCTGTACTACAACGAAGACGGCATTATTCCTCAGCTTAAAGCGGTGGCAGAAGCGGAAGCCCGACTGAATGCCAAACCGCATGGCGCTTCGCTGTATCTGCCGATGGAAGGTCTGAACACTTATCGCCATACTATTGCGCCGCTGCTGTTTGGCGCAGAGCATCCGGTTCTCCAGCAGCAGCGCGTCGCAACGATTCAGACGCTGGGCGGCTCCGGTGCGCTAAAGGTTGGCGCAGACTTCCTGAAACGCTATTTCCCTGATTCTGGCGTGTGGGTCAGCGATCCGACCTGGGAAAACCACATCGCAATTTTTGAAGGTGCTGGGTTCGAAGTAAGTACTTACCCCTGGTATGACGACACCACCAATGGCGTGCGTTTCAACGACCTGCTGGCCACGCTGAACACCTTACCGGCGCGCAGCATCGTACTGCTGCATCCGTGCTGCCATAACCCGACGGGTGCGGATTTAACCCCCGCGCAATGGGATGGTGTCATTGAGATCCTGAAAGCTCGCGATCTGATCCCGTTCCTGGATATTGCTTACCAGGGTTTCGGCGGTGGAATGGAAGACGATGCCTATGCGATCCGCGCCATTGCCAGCGCCGGATTACCTGCACTGGTCAGCAACTCATTCTCGAAGATTTTCTCTTTGTACGGCGAACGTGTCGGCGGACTTTCAGTGGTCGGTGAAGACGCTGATGCCGCCAGCCGCGTTCTGGGGCAGCTAAAAGCGACGGTGCGTCGTAACTATTCCAGCCCGCCAAACTTTGGTGCGCAGGTCGTGGCCGCAGTGTTGGGTGATGACGCGCTGAAAGCCAGCTGGCTGGCGGAAGTCGAAGAGATGCGTACCCGTATTCTGGCGATGCGCCAGGCGCTGGTTAACGTATTGAATGCGGAGATCCCTGGTCGTAACTTTGATTACCTGCTGCAACAGCGCGGGATGTTCAGCTATACCGGGCTAAGCGCTGCTCAGGTCGATCGCCTGCGCGATGAGTTCGGTGTGTACCTGATAGCCAGTGGTCGTATGTGCGTGGCCGGGTTAAATCACGGTAACGTGCAACGCGTGGCGAAGGCATTTGCCGCTGTCATGTAACCGGGTTTTTAGGCCTGATAAGCGTCGCGCCATCAGGCATTGTATTGCCGGATGGCGGTGTAATCACCTTATCCGGCCTACTTTCTTTCAGCGTGCTATTGGCCTGTTTTCCAATGTGATCATGCTCTTTTTCCAGGACAAAACCAGAGAAAATCCTTCCTTTCCCTCCCCCTAAGGGGTAAGGTCAGATAGTTTTTTGACCAGTTGTTAATAAAAAAATGATAACTAACTGACTACTTAGGGAAAAATATGCGCAAGTTTACGTTGGCACTGAGTGCCGTTTGTTTATTGTTCACGCTAAATCAGCCGGCCCAGGCGTTAGTTTCCTCTCCCTCTCAGCTTAATCCAGGCACCAACGTTGCAAAACTCGCTGAGCAGGCACCCATTCACTGGGTCTCCGTGGCACAAATTGAAAACAGCCTGACCGGACGCCCGCCGATGGCCGTCGGGTTTGATATCGATGACACCGTCCTCTTTTCCAGCCCAGGCTTCTGGCGCGGAAAAAAAACGTATTCTCCGGACAGTGAGGATTACCTGAAAAATCCGGCCTTCTGGGAAAAAATGAACAATGGCTGGGACGAATTCAGCATTCCGAAAGAAGTGGCGCGTCAGTTGATTGATATGCACGTGCGTCGCGGCGACAGCATCTTTTTCGTAACCGGGCGTAGCCAGACGAAGACCGAAACGGTGTCGAAAACGCTGTCCGATAACTTTCACATCCCGGCCGGCAATATGAACCCGGTCATTTTTGCCGGTGATAAGCCGGGCCAGAATACGAAAACGCAGTGGCTGCAGGATAAAAATATCCGCATGTTCTACGGCGACTCTGATAATGACATTACCGCCGCCCGAGACGTGGGTATTCGCGGCATTCGTATTTTACGCGCTTCTAACTCCACTTATAAACCGTTGCCACAGGCCGGCGCGTTTGGTGAAGAGGTGATCGTCAACTCGGAGTATTGAGGACGTTGCTTGCGGTTGTTGTTTTTTTAAACAAATTTGCGTTACCTGCTTTTACCTTTTGCGGACTTGCTGCACACTGAATAAAAGATGTTCTCATTAGGCAATATGCTGGTAAGGGGAATTAAGATGACAAATTCGGAGTTGCTGCAATACTGCATGGCAAAAATGGGCGCCGAGCAGAGCGTACACAGTGACTGGAAGGCCACACAAATCAAAGTCGAAGATGTGCTTTTTGCCATGGTAAAAGAGGTGGAAGAACGCCCGGCGGTGTCACTGAAAACCAGCCCGGAACTGGCAGAGTTGTTACGTCAGCAGCATAGCGATGTACGGCCAAGCCGGCATCTCAATAAGGCGCACTGGAGTACGGTGTATCTGGACGGCTCGCTGCCGGATTCGCAAATCTACTACCTGGTAGACGCCTCTTATCAGCAGGCCGTAAACACGCTGCCGGAAGATAAACGCCGGATACTGGCGCAGTCCTGATCTGTTTTCCGCAATGAGGCGCCATCGCCTTATCAGGCCTACAAGCAATTATGCATATTTTGTAGGCCTGATAAGCGTAGCGCCATCGGCATGATTACAACAGTGGTTTGAGGAAACGGGCCGTGTGTGAGGCTTCACACTCAGCGACCGTTTCTGGTGTGCCTGAAACCAGAATTTCCCCGCCGCCGCTGCCGCCTTCCGGACCGAGATCGACAATCCAGTCAGCGGTTTTTATCACGTCCAGATTGTGCTCAATCACTACGATGGTGTTGCCCTGATCCCGGAGTTGATGCAGCACGTCCAGCAGTTGCTGAATATCCGCAAAATGCAGACCGGTGGTCGGTTCATCGAGAATATACAGCGTTTGACCGGTACCGCGTTTGGACAGTTCACGCGCCAGCTTCACGCGCTGCGCTTCACCGCCCGAGAGCGTGGTGGCGGACTGACCCAGTCGAATGTACGTCAGACCCACGTCCATCAGCGTTTGCAGCTTACGCGCCAGCGCCGGAACGGCATCGAAGAACTCACGCGCTTCTTCAATCGTCATATCCAGCACTTCGTGGATAGTCTTGCCCTTGTACTTAATCTCCAGTGTTTCGCGGTTATAGCGCTTGCCTTTACACTGATCGCACGGCACGTAGATATCCGGTAAGAAGTGCATTTCGACTTTGATCACGCCGTCGCCCTGACAAGCTTCACAGCGTCCGCCGCGGACGTTAAAGCTGAAACGACCCGGAGTATAACCGCGCGCACGCGACTCCGGTACGCCGGCAAACAGTTCGCGCACTGGCGTAAACACACCGGTGTAGGTTGCCGGGTTAGAGCGCGGCGTACGGCCAATCGGGCTTTGGTCAATGTCGATCACTTTGTCGAAATGTTCCAGGCCCTGAACATCACGATATGGCGCGGGTTCAGCCAGCGTGGCACCGTTCAGCGCCGTCTGTGCAATCGGGAACAGCGTGTCGTTAATTAGCGTCGATTTACCCGAACCGGAAACACCGGTAATGCAGGTAAATAAACCAACCGGCAGCGTCAGGGTGACATCTTTCAGGTTGTTACCGCGCGCGCCGGTCAGCTTCAACACTTTTTCCGGGTCTGCCGCCACGCGCTGTTTCGGCACTTCAATCTTGCGCTTACCGCTCATGTACTGGCCGGTCAGCGACTCAGGCACGGCCATGATATCTTTTAGCGTACCTTCGGCAACCACCTGGCCGCCGTGAACGCCCGCACCGGGGCCGATGTCGATAACGTGGTCAGCGGCGCGAATCGCGTCTTCATCGTGCTCAACCACAATGACGGTATTGCCCAGATTACGCAGGTGGATAAGCGTACCCAACAGACGCTCGTTATCGCGCTGATGCAGACCGATAGACGGTTCATCCAATACGTACATTACGCCGACCAAACCTGCGCCGATCTGGCTTGCCAGACGAATACGCTGGGCTTCGCCGCCGGAGAGCGTTTCTGCTGAACGCGACAGCGTCAGATAGTTGAGGCCGACGTTGACCAGGAACTTCAGACGATCGCCAATCTCTTTGAGAATTTTCTCTGCAATCTTCGCTCGCTGACCCGCAAGCTTCAGGTTGTTGAAGAAATCCATGGCGTGACCGATGCTCATGTCGGAAATCGCGGGCAGCGGCGTATTTTCGACAAATACGTGGCGGGCTTCCCGGCGTAAACGCGTCCCCTCACAGCTGGCGCAAGGTCGGTTGCTAATGAACTTGGCTAATTCTTCACGTACCGCGCTGGATTCCGTCTCTTTATAACGGCGCTCCATATTGTGCAATACGCCTTCGAACGGATGGCGGCGTACGGACGTATCGCCGCGATCGTTCATGTATTTAAATTCGATATTCTCTTTGCCGGAACCGTACAGCACCACTTTATGCACGGCAGGGTTCAGGCTGGCCCATGGGGCTTCGACGTCGAATTTATAGTGTTCTGCCAGTGACTTAAGCATCTGGAAGTAATAGAAGTTACGGCGATCCCAGCCGCGGATAGCACCACCGGCCAGCGACAGTTCCGGATTTTGGATCACCCGGTCAGGATCGAAATACTGCTGCACGCCGAGACCGTCACAGGTCGGGCATGCACCCGCTGGGTTATTGAACGAGAACAGGCGTGGTTCCAGCTCGCGCATGCTGTAGCCGCAGATCGGGCAGGCGAAGTTGGCGGAGAACAGCAACTCTTCCGCTTTCGGATCGTCCATATCGGCGACCACCGCCGTACCACCGGACAGTTCCAGCGCGGTTTCAAAGGATTCTGCCAGTCGCTGGGTGAGATCGTCGCGTACTTTAAAGCGGTCAATCACCACTTCAATAGTGTGTTTCTTTTGCAGTTCAAGCTTGGGCGGATCGGAAAGGTCGCACACTTCACCGTCGATACGGGCGCGGATATAGCCCTGGCCTGCCAGGTTTTCCAGCGTTTTAGTATGCTCGCCTTTACGCTCTTTAATCACCGGCGCCAGCAGCATCAGACGTTTGCCTTCCGGCTGCGACAGAACGTTGTCCACCATCTGGCTAACGGTCTGGGCCGCCAGGGGAACGTCGTGATCCGGGCAGCGCGGTTCGCCAACGCGGGCAAACAACAGGCGCAGATAGTCGTGAATTTCGGTAATCGTACCTACCGTGGATCGCGGGTTGTGGGATGTCGATTTTTGTTCAATTGAGATGGCGGGAGACAGCCCCTCAATGTGGTCGACATCCGGCTTTTCCATCAGCGACAGAAACTGACGCGCGTACGCGGAAAGGGATTCAACGTAACGACGCTGCCCTTCGGCATACAAGGTGTCGAAAGCGAGCGAAGATTTGCCTGAGCCCGAAAGCCCGGTGACGACAATCAGCTTGTCGCGCGGGATGACGAGGTTGATGTTTTTGAGATTATGGGTGCGGGCGCCCCGAACTTCGATCTTATCCATTCATCTTTCCCGGATTAAACGCTTTTTTGCCTGGCTGCATGGTGCTACCGGCGATCACAAACGGTTAATTATGACACAACCTGACCTGAATGGATATACAGTATTGGAATGCAAAACGCAGATGCCTGTGCAACAATGTCTGTCTGGGGTTGTTTACTGGAATCGATCTCGCAACGTAGTAAAAGCGCTATTGGAAATGCTACAATCCCGCGCTTACACTTATTCAGTAACGTTTTTCAGGAGACACGATCATGGCCAGCAGAGGCGTAAACAAGGTGATTCTCGTCGGTAATCTGGGCCAGGACCCGGAAGTACGCTATATGCCGAATGGTGGCGCAGTTGCCAACATTACGCTGGCTACTTCCGAATCCTGGCGTGATAAAGCGACCGGCGAAATGAAAGAGCAGACTGAATGGCACCGTGTGGTGCTGTTCGGCAAACTGGCGGAAGTTGCCAGCGAATATCTGCGTAAAGGTTCCCAGGTCTATATCGAAGGTCAGCTGCGTACCCGCAAATGGACCGATCAATCCGGCGTAGAAAAGTACACCACTGAAGTTGTGGTTAACGTTGGCGGCACCATGCAAATGCTGGGCGGTCGTCAGGGTGGTGGTGCTCCGGCAGGTGGCGGCCAGCAGCAGGGTGGTTGGGGTCAGCCTCAGCAGCCGCAAGGTGGCAATCAGTTCAGCGGCGGCGCGCAGTCTCGCCCGCAGCAGCAGTCGGCTCCGGCTGCGCCGTCTAATGAGCCGCCGATGGATTTCGACGACGATATTCCGTTCTAGGATTTACCTAAGAACATTTAGTCATGAATTTTCTATCAAGCCTCTGTTAATACAGGGGCTTTTTTGTATTCGACATATCAAAACCGTCAATTTTTTATTGACCCTCTCTTAGGATATTATGGACCTTGCAATTGTGTAAAATTTATGAGGTGTAGGTGCATGAAGAATCACTACGGGCTTAAAACATTTGTTATGGACAGTGGCGAGCGCTACTGCATAGTGATGAATCGCTCTTCTGGCCTTCCCGTGTATTACCCTACTCTTTATTTAACAACACAACTCCGCAATAGGGGGGATGCTTTTTCAACGATGTCAGCGGCGGCTAGCAACCTAATTGTTTTGCTCCGCTTTTTAGATATTCGTGGAATTGACCTTGAACAGCGTTTTTTGACCAAAAATTTCTTAAAACCACATGAGCTGGACGACCTGCGAGATTTTGCTCAGCGTAAGCAAGCAAAGAAGTCATTAAATACATCCTCTACCCTTTGGCTTGATGAGCCGGAGTCCGATATTGTTGATAACGGAACACAGCATTCTAGGCTGACAACGTGTGCCAACTATTTACACTGGTATGCGATGCATATTTTAAAGACGGCAGAACTGGAAGTGGTCCAACAGATCGACGCTATGGCGCAACAGATAAAGAAGCGCAGGCCTTCTAAACAGCGCAGAAGCAGTGAGCTACAAGATAGGTCACTGAGTGATATTCAATTGGATTCACTATTTGAAGTTATCCTTCCTGGATCCAAATTAAATCCTTTTTCAATTGAAGTGCAGCGCCGAAATCGGCTGATGATCTTGCTTCTGTTTTATCTTGGTATTCGGGGTGGTGAATTATTGAATATCAGAATACAGGATGTTGATTTTAGTACTAACAGGATCCGTATTGTTAGGCGAGCAGATGAGCGGGCTGACTCTAGAACCAATGAGCCTAATGCCAAAACCAGAGAACGACTCTTACCGTTGTCTGAATCTTTAGTTCTAGAACTGCATAGTTATATCATTCATGATCGGCGTAAAATCCGAAATGCTAAGAAAAATGATTACTTGTTTGTGACATACAAGTCTGGACTGATCTTGACCCTCCATCTCCGAACAGCTTTTGTATCTTAAGTTAACGATGTCCGCTGCCGCCGGTATTCCCTCGGGGAGTGATATCCCAGCGCGCTGTGCGGGTGGTTTTCATTGTAATGCGTGAACGCTACTGCAAGGTTTCGCAGTGCTGTTCTCACATCCGGTTTTGGCATGAACGCGATATAGTCTTCTTTCATCGTTTTCACGAACCGTTCGGCCATGCCATTACTCTGCGGGCTGCTCACCGCTGTTGTGCAGGGCTCCAGATTCAGCTCTCTCGCGAACCTCCGCGTTTCATACGCGGTATACGCTGAACCGTTATCCGTCAGCCACTGCACCGCTGTGTCGGGCAACCTGTCGCCGAAGCGCTTTTCCACCGACCTCAGCATCACATCCTGCACGGTCGAACTGTCATAGCCTCCCGTGCTTGCTGCCCAGTCTATGGCCTCACGGTCGCAGCAGTCCAGCGCGAACGTTACCCGCAGTTTTTCGCCGTTGTCGCAGCCGAACTCGAAGCCATCTGAACACCAGCGCATATCGCTTTCTGCCACCGCTATCTTGCCCTTATGTTCACGCTTCGGTCGCTCTGGTTTGTGATGCAACAACAACAGGTTATGCTCGCTCATTATCCTGTAAAGCCGTTTGGCATTCACAGGTGGCTGTCCCTCTGTGCGACGTTGCTTGCGCAGGATGCCCCACACGCGTCGATAACCATAACTCGGCATATCGCTGATAATGTTGAGGATAGCCGACAGTATTTCTGCGTCTGCTTCTTCATTACGCCGGTTACAGCGCCTGTCCTGCCAGTCGGCAGAACGGTTAATCCGCAGTGACAGTTGCGCACGCGACACGCCCATGGTCCGGCTGACCATGGCTATTCCCCGTCCTTTGGCAACAAGGGCGCGTGCGCTATCCATTTTCGCGACTGACCGTACTCCACGGCTTCTTTCAGGATCTCAACTTCCATCGTTTTCTTGCCCAGAAGGCGCTGAAGCTCCCGGACCTGCTTCAGAGCAGCAGTAAGCTCAGAAGCAGGAACGACTTCCTCTCCAGCCGCAACGGCGGTGAGGCTGCCTTCCTGATATTGCTTCTTCCACTTAAACAGCAGGCTGGGCTGGATACCATGCAGGCGGGCGACATGGGAGACATTCATACCCGGCTCCATCGTCTGCTGGATAATGGCGATCTTCTCCTGAGGAGTTTTACGTTTACGGACTTCTTGCCCTAACAGGATCCCGGTCATCTCAAAATTGGCGTTAGTGTTAGACATATATTCAAGCCTATCTCTTATCTGGAGATACAGCTACTGTCCGGTGTTTCAGGGGGCTACATCACATACAAGTCTGGACCAACTGTGGGTAATCCTATTTCGAAGGCGGGATATCACAAAATTTTTTCCGTGGTCAGGACTGTCTCGCCGCAATTGTATGCAGCGACCGGGCATTCGCTCCGTCATACCTGGAATCGCAAGTTTTCAGAAAGAATGGATGCAATGGATGAGAAAGTCAGCGAGGAACGCCAAGAACAGCTTCGTTCGTATTTAATGGGCTGGAGGGATGGCTCAGGAACCGCAGCTATTTACAACAAACGTTTCATTCGGCAAAAGGGTTTTGAGGCCGCTCTGGTATTGCAAGAAGGCAGCGGTACCCGTTTACCAGAGGACATGAAGAATGATGACGAATAGAGCTGTACCTGGAGCATCATCAGATCAAATCCGTGCCAAGGCCAATGGCTACTTCTTTCAGTTGTATGATCCATCGTGGGTTTTGGATAAAAATACAACTGTTACTCTTGCAGATATTCACCAACACTTGTCAGGCGAGGTACTTGATGGCTGCCTGCGTACACTAGCATTTTATGCTTCTAGTCTTTCCGCTTCTCATACTATGAACATTACTATGCGGTTTCAGCACATGCTGCGTGAGACTGAAGCGGAAGCAATCACTGATACGACATTGGTTAATTATCGTTCAATGTTGACGCCTGCAACAGAATGGTATCTGGCAACTATACGTGGCTTTCTTCGAACTTGGCACCAGCTGGGTTATCCCGGTATCAGCAAAGATGTGATCCGTTTGCTGTATGGCTGGAGGCTAAAGGGTAATCGTAAGGGGGATGCGGTTAAGCGTCAGGATCCTCATGAAGGGCCACTGACAGATAATGAGCTGACAGCGTTTAACGAGGGGGCTGTTCGGGCTTATGAAAAGAGCTTAATTACCATAGCTGAGTTGGCGATGGCACTTAGCATCAGTCATACAGGACGACGGCCCATTCAGATCTCGATGCTTCATGCGGTCGATGTGCTTTGCGGTGAAAATGAAAAAGGTGAGCCATTCTATGTTTTGAATGTGCCGCGAGCCAAGCAGTGCAACAGCTCTTTTCGTAAAAATTTCAAACCTTTTGCGATATCACTGGAACTATGGGCAATTCTGAGCGCTCAGGCAAGGAATGCGATTTCACTGATTGAGAATCATCTAAGGTTTGAATTGCAGGAAGGTGACCGACAGCAAATCCCTCTGTTTCCAGATCTTGATGTGTTAGATGTCGTCCAATCTCTTTATGAATTCCGCCAGCTACTTGCTACTGACAAACTCCACATTCCCGCAGCAAAGATAACCAACACACTTCAGTACATCATAGAAAAATCGGATATCCGGTCGGAACGCACCGGTGAGCTATTACATATCAATGCTCGTCGTTTTCGCTATACCACGGGCACAAGAGCAGCTAGGGAAGGCTTTGGCGAGTTGGTTATTGCGGAACTGCTTGACCATACGGATACCCAAAACGCCGGAGTTTACATCAAAAACATTCCCGAGCATGTGAAAAGGCTTGATGAGGCGGTTGGTTTCCAATTGGCACCATACGCCCAGGCTTTTGTCGGGGTACTTGTCGATTCCGAGAGGGGCGCGTATCGAGGTAACGACCCTGCCAGTCGTATTAGGACCGATATGGGCCATAGTGTTGGTAATTGTGGGGAGTATGGCTTTTGTGGTGCCAATGTTCCTATTCCTTGCTACACCTGCATGCATTTCCAGCCTTGGCTGGATGGCCCCCATGACGATGTCTATCAGGGGCTGCTCAACGAACGTGAACGGGTGAAAGAGATAACCGGCGACATCCAGATTGCTGCCGTACTTGATCGCAGCATTATCGCGGTGGCAGATGTGATCATGCGTTGTGCAAAACGTCGTGAAGAGCTTCGTCCACAGGGAGCAATCGCCAATGGCTGAGATTTTCCAGTTTAAGCCAAAGGCTACGCTGACAGCAGCTGAAAACCTTCGAGTATTCATATCCAAGTGCCGAGATCAATTGACTGTATTCGGCTCCGATTTAAATTGGGGGGCACCTGTTTGGCCAAACATAATTGTATTTGCCAAGTTAGGCATGACTACGCGAAAACCTATACAGGGAGAGGTACAAGACCCTGCTTTCATTGATTTTGCCAAAGCTTATTTCCGTTACCAGCAGGGGCATCATCCCACGGGAGCAAAGAATGAAAGTAAGGCTTTCCGTACAGTCGAGGCGGCTTTACTTCAAGTCAATGGGAATGCAAATATTAATGGCCTTTCGATTTCAGTACTGGATGAAGCAGCCGAGTTGGCAAGGCAGCACTACTCCGATGGCTCAGCATATCATTGTGGTCGAGAGATTGAGCGGCTGGCTAAGTTTGTCGTCGAAAACCAGCTTGTATCATGTGCTGTGCAAAATTGGGTCAACCCCATTAAGCGTGCAGACGACAAGAACAAAACAGGTAGAGAGGCGAATAAAAATAGGGAAGAGAAACTACCGAGTGATATCGCTCTCAATGCGCTTGCGGAAATTTTTGCCAATGATCCAATAGACGGAAGAGACATATTTACAACATCGGTATTTGCCATGCTGATGTCAGCTCCTTCACGCATTTCTGAGGTGTTAGCACTTCCTGCGGATTGTGAGGTGTTCGAAACGGACCGCGATGGTATAGAACGCTATGGTTGGCGTTTCTTTGCCGGTAAAGGCTATGAGGGAGACATCAAATGGATACCCACAGTAATGGTCAGCGTCGCTAAAACAGCCGTAGCCAGAATTAAAATGTTAACTGAGAATGCTCGGCAACTAGCTAAGTGGATTGAGTCACATCCGAATAGATTTTACCGCCATGCTAACTGCCCTGATGTCGCCGATGATGAGCCTTTGACGATAGAGCAGTCATGTATGGCTCTCGGTCTTGTCTCTGAATCCAAAAAACAATGCCGTTCTTCTCTTTATAATCGAGGGTTGGCCCATAAAGATGGTGTTCATACACTAAAAAGCTTGTGGGAGCATACGTTGGCGCGTTTGCCTGATGACTTCCCGTGGTTTGATAAAGACAAGGGAATTAAGTACAGCAATGCCTTGTTTGCGCTGAATGCAAATCAGTTCCACGGTAACAGAGGATGCCTACCAGTAGAATTGCATAAGCCAACCAATAATTTCTTCAACAGCGATCTAACTCCTCGTCTTGCTTTGAAAGGAAAACACACCAGTATCTTTGATCGCCATTGTTACCATGCTGTAAACGGAGAACCGGTAAAACTGACCTCCCACCAGGCTCGACATCTACTCAATACCATTGCCCAGCGCGGCGGTCTGTCAAACCTGGAAATTGCCAAGTGGTCGGGGCGGGCAGATGTGAAACAAAATCGAACTTACAACCACATGACTGAATATGAGCTGGTTGGCATGGCTGAACGCCTCGATTCCTCAAAAGCTCTATTTGGGCCGGCAGGCGAGGTGGCGAAGCACTTTCCTATGACTATGCTGGAGTTCAGTACCTTAGAGCATGCCGCAGTCCATGTGACGGAGTATGGCTACTGCGTACATGATTACACCATCGGTCCTTGCGAGAAGTTCCGAGATTGCATCAATTGTACCGAGCAGGTTTGTATCAAAGGCGAGGATACAGAAATATTGGATCGAATTAAGAAACGTTTGGTGACGTTAGAACAAATGCTTTGTATTGCTGATGCAGCGGTAGAAAGCTGCGAGATGGGGGCTGATCGCTGGTATCAATACCACAAGAAAACTGTCACCCGGCTTCGTGAGCTAGTCGCTATTTTAGAGAATCCAGGCATTGAAAATGGTGCCCAGATTAAGCTCCGGGGCAATGATTTCAGCCAGCTTCGCCGTGTTGTCGCAAAGACGTCTATTGAGGCCATCGAGCAAAAAGGCAAAGAAAGTGAAGAAGCTGTGATGTTAGATGATTTGACAACTTTGTTAGGAGGTGGCCTTGGCTAAGCATCTGAACAATAGAGACATTAACGCCATCGTGAATCTAATTCGAGGATGGCAGGAACCAAAACTGTCCTGGTCAGCAATCTGTGAGGCGGCAGAACCATTGGTCGGAAAGTTGCCGTCGAGACAGTCCCTTAATGCACATGAGGCAATAGTGACTGCCTATCAAACAAAGAAAGGGGCGCTTAAAGGCCGTGGCCCCAAAAATCCGCGTCCAGCTAGTTTGAACATTGCAGCCGCTAGGATTGTGAATCTTGAAAGCGAAATCGAAGAGCTTAAGGAAGAGAACCGGAGGTACAAACAACAGTTTGTGATCTGGCAATACAATGCATACAAACATGGAATGACAGAACATCAACTTAATACGCAGCTGACAAAAATTGACCGTGAGCGATCTGATGGAGAAAGAAGATAGTTGCTGAGTACGATATCGAGGGTGCATTTCTCTGTATAGGGGCAGTTATTTACAAAAAACTAGGAGAATAATTAAATGGTCAAACCAAACTGGGATAATTTTAAAGCTAAATTTAATGAGAATCCTCAAGATAATTTTGAGTGGTTTTGCTACTTGTTGTTCTGTCAAGAGTTCAAAATACCCGCAGGTATATTTAGATATAAGAATCAATCTGGTATCGAAACTAATCCGATAACCAAAGATAATGAACTTATCGGTTGGCAAGCTAAATTCTATGACACAAAATTGTCGGATAACAAAGCTGATCTTATAGAAATGATTGGGAAAAGCAAAAAGGCTTATCCAGGATTAAGTAAGATCATTTTCTATACCAATCAAGAGTGGGGGCAGGGGAGAAAGTCCCATGAACCTGAAGACGAGAAGAGTGCTGATAATTATCTGGAAAATATCGGAAATAGTAACGATCCAAAAATAAAAATTGAAGTTGATCAGAAAGCATATGAGTCGGGTATCGAAATAGTATGGAGAGTTGCTAGTTTTTTTGAATCACCGTTTGTAATAGTTGAGAATGAAAAGATTGCAAAACATTTTTTCTCCCTCAATGAAAGCATCTTTGATTTATTAGAAGAAAAGCGCAAGCACACAGAAAATGTTTTATATGAAATTCAAACCAATATAGATTTCAAAGACAGAAGTATTGAAATTGACAGACGACATTGCATAGAAATTCTATATGAGAATCTAGTTCAGAAAAAAATTGTCATCGTCAGCGGAGAGGGTGGAGTTGGAAAAACAGCAGTTATCAAAAAAATTTATGAAGCAGAAAAACAATGCACTCCTTTCTATGTCTTTAAGGCTAGCGAATTTAAAAAGGACAGCATTAATGAGCTATTCGGTGCGCATGGCTTAGACGATTTCTCTAATGCTCATCAAGACGAATTACGTAAAGTCATAGTCGTAGATTCTGCTGAAAAGCTTTTAGAACTGACCAATATCGATCCTTTTAAAGAATTCCTAACTGTTTTAATAAAGGATAAATGGCAGATTGTTTTCACAACCCGTAACAACTACTTGTCAGATCTGAACTATGCTTTCATAGATATTTATAAGATAACTCCTGAGAACTTAGTAATAAAGAACCTTGAACGCAGCGAGCTAATAGAGTTATCTGATAATAATGGATTTAGCCTTCCTCAAGATGTTCGATTATTAGAGCTAATCAAAAATCCATTTTATCTAAGTGAATATCTGAGGTTCTATACCGATGAAAGTATCGATTATGTGAGCTTCAAAGAAAAGCTTTGGAATAAGATTATTGTTAAAAATAAACCTTCTCGAGAGCAGTGTTTCTTAGCGACTGCTTTTCAGCGGGCTAGCGAGGGCCAATTTTTTGTCTCCCCGGCATGTGATACAAAAATTTTAGATGCGTTAGTTAAAGACGGAGTTATCGGCTATGAAGCTGCTGGTTACTTCATTACACATGATATATACGAGGAATGGGCATTAGAAAAGAAAATTTCCGTCGATTATATCCGTAAAGCGAACAATAATGAGTTCTTCGAAAAAATAGGAGAATCACTTCCTGTTCGCCGTAGTTTCCGGAATTGGATATCTGAACGATTGCTTTTAGATGACCAGACATTAAAGCCTTTTATCGCCGAAATAGTCTGTGGGGAAGGAATATCAAAATTTTGGAAAGATGAGTTATGGATAGCTGTCCTTCTTTCCGACAACTCAGATATGTTTTTTAATTTCTTTAAACGATATTTACTTGGTAATGACCAGAATCTTTTAAAAAGACTAACTTTCTTACTTAGGCTTGCTTGCAAGGATGTTGATTACGATCTCCTGAGACAGTTAGGGGTTAGTAATTCTGATCTGCTTTCCATTAAATATGTTCTTACCAAGCCAAAGGGAACTGGTTGGCATAGTGTGATCAAATTAATCCATGAAAATTTAGATGAAATCGGCGTCAGAAATATTAATTTTATACTTCCGGTGATTCAAGAGTGGAATCAAAAGAACAAAGTGGGTGAAACGACTCGATTATCTAGTTTGATAGCCCTAAAATATTATCAATGGACTGTAGAGGAGGATGTCTATTTATCCGGAAGGGGTAATGAGAAAAATATTTTGCATGCGATTCTTCATGGGGCGGCCATGATTAAACCTGAAATAGAAGAGGTTTTAGTTAAGGTTCTTAAAAATAGGTGGAACGAGCACGGTACCCCATATTTCGATCTTATGACTTTAATCCTTACAGACTTAGATTCACATCCGGTTTGGGCATCTCTCCCGGAATATGTTCTACAATTGGCAGATCTGTTCTGGTATCGGCCACTTAAAGAAAAAGGCGAACGTTATCACCGTATGGATATTGAAGATGAGTTCGGTCTATTTAGGTCTCATCATGACTATTATCCAGAAAGTCCATATCAGACTCCTATATATTGGTTGCTACAATTACAGTTCAAAAAAACAATAGATTTCATTCTTGATTTTACGAACAAGACAACGGTATGTTTTGCACACTTCCGCTTTGCTAAAAACGAAGTTGAAGAAGTTGAAGTTTTTATCGAAGACGGGAAGTTAATAAAGCAATATATATGCAATCGTCTATGGTGTTCATATCGAGGCACACAGGTCTCTGCCTACTTACTCTCATCAATTCATATGGCTTTGGAGAAGTTTTTCCTTGAGAAATTTAAAAATGCAGACTCAAAAGTACTGGAAAGTTGGCTTCTCTATTTGCTGAGAAATTCCAAGTCAGCTTCTATCTCCGCGGTAGTTACGAGTATTGTACTTGCATTTCCTGAGAAGTCATTCAATGTAGCTAAAGTGCTATTCCAAACAAAGGCTTTCTTCCATTTTGATATGAATCGAATGATTCTAGACAAAACACATAAAAGTTCATTAATCTCACTGAGGAATAGCTTTGGCGGTGCAAATTACAAAAACACTTTACACGAAGAAGATAGGATTAAGGCTTGTGATGATGTCCACAGAAATAATTATCTTGAAAATCTAGCTTTGCATTATCAAATATTCAGAAGTGAAAATATAACGGAGGAAGTTGTTAAGGAAAGACAACAAGTACTTTGGGATATTTTCGATAAATACTATAGCCAGTTTCCTGATGAATCACAAGAAACAGAAGTCGATAAAACGTGGAGGCTTTGCTTAGCGAGAATGGATCGGCGGAAGATGAAGATAACTACTAAGGAGAAAGATGAAGGGATTGAGATATTATTCAATCCTGAGATCGACCCTAAGCTAAAACAGTATAGTGATGAAGCAATCAAGAAAAATTCCGAACATATGAAGTATATGACGCTGAAGCTATGGGTAAGCTATAAAAGAGATAAGGATGAACGTCACAAGCTGTATGAAATGTATGAGAATAAACCGCAGGTTGTTTTACAAGAGACTAAGGAAATAATGTGTAAGCTTAATGAAAACAGTGATGACGATTTCCGCCTTTTAAATAGTAATATACCAGCGGATGTTTGTTCTATATTGCTATTAGAGCATTTTAACGAGCTAGCATATGAAGAAAGAGAATACTGTAAAGATATTGTTTTAGCGTATTCAAAGTTGCCTTTGTCGGACGGTTATAATTATCAGGCTCTTGATGGGACAACCTCTGCAATTTCAGCTTTATCTGTAGTTTACCATAATTACCCAATGGAAAGGGATACTATCAAAATAATATTACTATTAACGTTGTTTAATGATTATCCTACTGGAATGTTAGGGGGACGTTACTCCGTATTTCCTAGTATGGTGATTCATAAATTATGGAAAGACTATTTTGATGACATGCAGTCTTTATTGTTTGGTTTTTTGATTTTAAAGCCAAAGCATGTGGCTCTCGGAAGGGAAATTATTCATGAAAGGTATCGACAGGGCGACTATGATATCAAAAAAACGAATCTCAATGAGAGGTTCTTAAATGATTATGGACAATGCATATCAAATGTCATTGGTAATAAAATTTCTATAGATCATTTAGGAGATATGGAAAAGGTTGAACTACATATTTTGAATACTGCTTTTCATTTGATCCCAATTAATACTGTTAATATTGAGCATAAGCAATTGGTATCATTGATTGTTAAACATTTTTCTACAAGCCTATTATCGAGTGATCGGGAGGATAGAGTAGATTGCGCTGTACGGCACTCATTCTTAGAAAGATTTGCCTATTTTACACTTCATACATCTGCGAGTGAACTCCCTGATTATTTAAAACCCTTTCTTGATGGTTTCAATGGTTCTGAACCTATTGCAGAATTATTTAAAGAATTTATTCTTGCCGAAGATCAATTAAATACTTATGCCAAATTTTGGCAGGTTTGGGATTTGTTTTTTGATAAGGTGGTTACTTTGTGCAAAGATGGAGATAGGTATTGGTATGTTGATAAAATTCTAAAAAGTTATCTTTTTGCTGAAACTTCTTGGAAAGAAAATTCTAATGGTTGGCACACATTTAAAGATAGCAACAGTCAATTCTTTTCCGATGTTTCTAAAACTATGGGTCATTGCCCTTCAACTTTATACTCTCTTGCTAAATCTTTGAATAATATTGCTGGTTGCTATCTTAATCAAGGTATAACCTGGCTTTCAGGGATATTGTCGGCTAATAAAGAGTTATGTGAAAAGAAATTGGAGAATGATACAGTTTATTATTTAGAATGTTTGGTTAGACGGTATATTAACACTGAGCGTGAGCGAATTAGACGAACAAAACAGTTGAGGGAAGAGGTTTTAGTAATATTAGAGTTTTTGGTGGAAAAAGGATCTGTTGTTGGTTATATGTCACGGGAAAATATTCTTTGATGTAGTAAAAGATAATGTTTTTAATTAGCTCTTTAGCAATTTAGGCTCCTGAGGTTGGAGCCTTTTTTATTATCTAATAGATTAATTTTTTATAAGTCAATCAGTGAAACGCAGCAAGGCTCGTAGCTCTTGAATGTTCAATCCGTGATGAGTTCTTTGATTACCACATAAATAACAAGAACAAGGAGTGCAGTAAATTTTCCCTACAACTTTTGCTGTTTTAGCCACCGCAGTTCGATATGTTTTTCTCTTAAATTTTAATCGAGATATATGATGACGACGCCATGCCCGATTTCTAACCATTTCCATTCACTCCAATTTTCTAACGCGGCGTCATACCGCGCCCTTATCAATCTCTGGAGTTCGATATCAACCTGATTTTTCACGTATACCTCGGTATATATCAATAGGATGGAATATTATATCACTATCTAGCAGATAAAAGTGTGTATTGTCATAAATTCTGTCATCTAGACTCCATGTCGTCAGCTGTGGTGCAAGTCAATCTATGGATTGATAGCCCCCAATTTTCTCCTAGCTCTAGGAGGAATTATCTTGTAGCGTTTTAATAAAATTTGTAGTGGTTCAATGAATCTAGAAACGGAGTGCCTTAAAGTTCTAATTGGGGCAATGACTATCTCGTTGCATGGTCATTGTAATACATTATAGAAATATTGGGGACTTACATAGCCCAATCCTAACTTGAGATTGTTACATGAGCCTAGACTTTGACAAGCTGAACGCTGGTATCGGTGCAAAACAAACTGACCCGAGAAAAATCTTTACGACGCTTAAGCGAGACGCTCGTTTCAAGCGGCCATTGGATGAACAGGCGGACGTACTTGACGTTTGGTATGCACGGAGGCAGGCCAAAGATTTGACGCTGAAGATGAATACCGGCGGTGGTAAGACTGTGGTGGGCCTGCTGTGCTTGCAGAGCTCCCTCAACGAAAACGTCAAGCCCGCAGTATACATTACGCCCGATAGTTTCCTTGTCAATCAGGTACTAGATGAGGCTAAGGCGCTCGGCATTCCCGCAACAGACGATGAGAAGGATCCAGATTTCCTTGCTGGACGTGCCATCCTTGTTGCCAATGTGTGGAAGCTATTCAATGCAAGATCGGTTTTTGGGGTCGGACAGAAAAAGATCCCGATAGGCTGTGTTGTTGTCGATGATGCACATGCATGTCTTAGCGTGGTCCACGACCAGTTCTCGATAAAGGCAGATGTTGGCACACCGGTGTACGACGACCTTCTGAACCTTTTTGAGAACGACTTGGATAAACAGTCCCCTACTGGGCTGCTCGACGTGCAGGCTCTAGATCCTAGCATTGTAATGGAAGTGCCATACTGGGCTTGGCAGTCTAAACAAAAGGAAGTAATCGCGTTGCTTCATGCACAACGGAATTCTGCAGAGTTGGAATGGAGTTGGCCCTTGTTGCGCGATTGTATCCCGCTCTGCACCTGCCTTTTCGGCGGCGGTAAACTAGAAATCGCGCCGCATTTCATTCCGATCGACCGCATTCCATCCTTCGCAACTGCTCAGCGAAGAATCTATATGACGGCCACCTTAGCTGACGACACGATCCTCGTGAGTCACTTTGGGGCATTGGCGGACGAGGTAGTTAAGCCGATCCGACCTAAAGGGGGCGGAGATATTGGAGACCGAATGATTCTTGCCCCACAGGAGATCAATCCGGACTTCAAAATGGAGGAGATCCGCGAACTTGTGTCAGATATCGCAAAGGATCTGAACGTAGTAGTTATCGTACCCTCTAAAGAACGCGCGAAATTCTGGAAAGATTCTGCTTATCAGATACTTAACAAAGATAACATTCAGGCTGGAATACAGCGTCTCAAGGACGGTTTTGTAGGCCTAACCGTACTAATTAATAAATACGACGGTATCGATTTGCCAGGAAAGGCTTGTGAGTTGCTCGTCATTGATGGCTTGCCGGAGGTTTACGGACTCGGTGAAAGGCGTGAAATGTTGCTGCTAGACGGAACCAAACGCCAACTTGTGCGCCAAGTTCAGAGAATTGAACAGGGAATGGGTCGTGGTGTACGTTCAAGTGACGATCATTGTGTCGTACTATTGCTTGGTGGCAGGTTGACGCAACGACTCCATCAACCCGAAGCTGAAACGATGTTTTCTTCAGCCACTTGTGCTCAGATTGAGCTCGGTAAAAGTGTGGCGGAGCAGTTGCGTGGACAATCGCTTGAGAAGCTGCAGGGTATTATGGGCCTATGCCTGACCCAAGATGACAACTGGGTACAGGCTGGCCGTAATGCGGTTGTGAATGCGCCACCTGTCGAAGGGGGACGGATTGACGATAATCAGGTCCTGTTGCGGGAGGCCTTCGATGCGGCCCGTGTGTCGCGATATGACATTGCTAAGAATAAGGCTCAGACAGCGGTGAATGCAGCAAGCGAGCGTCAGATCAAAGGCTATCTGAAGCAGCAGTTAGCGGCGTATACGAATTTCACTGACCCTTCACAGGCGCAGGAACTGCAACTGGCCGCGCTCAGCGATAACTATCGACTTCTTAAACCCTTGGCAGGAACGACTTATCACCGTCTCAGCGCACCCGCTAGCGGACAAGCGGCCGCAGCCGTTCAGTTCATGACGCGTTTTCTCGAAGGAAACGATCTCATCATATGGGTCAACGGGTTGTTAGACGATCTACAATGGGGAGAGGAAGGGTCGAAGCGGTTTGAGGCTGCCATTAAGGAATTAGGCATTTTTCTCGGTTTCGGATCCGAGAGGCCAGAAGACCTAGTGGGCAGAGGACCAGATAATCTTTGGGCTCTTGGCAACTCGAGGTATTTCGTGATTGAGTGCAAGAGCGGAGCTGTTCTGGCAGAAAGAATCTCCAAACATGACACGAACCAGTTAAATGGGTCCATCGTCTGGTTTGATGAAAAGTACGGTCACACTTGTACAAGGACTCCCATCTTGGTGCATCCTAAAACCATATTTGAACACGCGGCATCGCCCCATTCCGACATCCGAATAGTTAACGAACAAGGACTCAATAGGATGCGCAATGCGATACAAGCATATTCAATCTCGTTGGCGAGTAATGGTGGGTATGCCGACTCGCAAATCGTTCATAAGCAACTTAAACATCATAAACTTTCTGCTGAAGATATTGAGGCTTTGTGTACGGTAGCACAAGGTGCAAAGTGACGTAACTCACTTTACTTTGGCCCGCATTTGTTGCTTGGTGACATACGATTAAATTTAGCTTGCTAGCCGTCGTCAACTAGCCTTAACTGGTAAGTTGCATGCAAGTAGTTCTTGCATTCGGGCAGAATTGGCGAAGGTAGTTAAACTGTAAAGTTTGACAAGTATATGAAATTAATACCTTACAAAATTCATTACAGTTGAGCCTAGAAAAGTTCGCGGTTTAGGAAACAAGTGTTCAGTTTCTAACCTATCTAAGCGTTTGCTAAGGCCCAACTGTCTATTGAGTGTTAATAGACAAGGTATTAGGTAAACTTAACCGTTCTAATCCTTCTGCTTTTCGCTGAAAATTATGGCTACCTCAGAACTGGGGTAGCCATATGCAATTCTGTTATCAGTTCAACACCATCGGCCAGTCTGGCGGTGTATGGCTCATCACTTCAACCATTACGGTTTCAATGTTCTTCCAGATTGCGGACATATCCACCAGGGTTATGCCGAGTAATCCGGTCGCAAACCAGCAGGCAAAAACCAGCCCTAAACCGCTGCTAATGACGGCCAGGCCAATATAATCTGATTTACGAAAACGGATATTGAGCGTACTGGCTAAAAACATCAGCACTGCACTGAGTAATTGCCACCGCAGAAGAACCACGCCAGTTGTTATCGTTGCCATGAAAAACGTCCTCAGAAAGTCTGGATGCCCAGGACAGCGCGGGGGTGTTCACCGAGGGTGTAGTACTCTGGCTATCGACGGGCAATAACATGAATGAAACATCGTTTCTGTTACATGATTTTTGTGAACTATATCACATATGATCGTTTGTTCACCAGTGTTGGGCGTATTTTTTGCAGGATGATAACCATGTTAAACATGTGGTTATATTTGAGGAAGCAATGATACTAAATAATCAATCTTAAAGATGCATTTTTGTTACCTGTTTTATTTATCCTAAATTCATCGTTAAAAAAATCTAATGAATTTCTTAAATAAAGCCAGGATAGTGCTTATAAAAAATTACTCCTTGAGGATAATAACGTTATGAAATAAGCATAACTTTAAGTTTGTCTTACGGAAAAATAATATCATCATCAACTATTATCAGACTTTTACATAGAGAAGTCTGTTGCTAATACTGATAGATTCATGCAACTTAATCAGTCGGTGTTTATAGCATCTTGCCTTAATGGGTTCTGGCATATACGAAACAGGGAAACAGGGCTGACATGAATCACAGTGCGCGACGCAAGATACTGAAGTTCCTCGGAACATTCATGGTGGTATTGCTCCCCGTGGTGCTGGCGTTATGGTTTGCTCAAATCCGGGCAATGTCCGAAACCCGTAATCAACTTCGCTCTTTTGCGCAACTGGTGTTAAATAAAACTGAATTGGTGATCCAACAAGCCGATTTAGCGCGAGATATGGCCCTGTTGTATCAAGGTAAGATGTGTACCCCGGCACATCAGAAAAATATGCTAGATATTATTCGTGGTCGTTTATATATCAGCGAGTTAATTTATGCGCAGGGCGATCATTTTTTGTGCTCTACGTCGATGGCGCCGCCAGTCGCCTATATTATGCCGACCGCCGACTATAAACGTACGCCGGACATCTCCATTTATTACTATCGCGATACCCCCTTTTTCGCTGGCTACAGAATGACGTATATGCAACGTGGAAACTACGTTGTCGTCATCAACCCATTATCTTACAGCGAAGTTATGTCAGATGACCCGGACCTGTCTTGGGGCGTGTATGACACGGTAACGGGTACTTTTTTCTCTGCCAGCGAAGGGGCGCCTATTGCGCAGTTATTGCCGTTGGTGCACGGTGAAGCCTCAACCTTCCAGTTGGACGATCGCTTCTACACCAAAGTGCATTCAGAAAAACGCCCGATTGCGATTATTGTGTCGACTTCGGATAAACGCATACATTCGATTTTCTATCATGAGGCTGCCTTAACGATTCCTTTCGGGATTATCTGCAGCATCCTGATGCTGTTAATGTGGTGGCGCACGCGTCAGGAATACTTATCTCCCCGCCGCTTGTTAAAACGCGCAATCAAAAAACGTCAACTGTGTCTGCACTACCAGCCGATCATTGATATCGAAAACGGCCAGTGCGTAGGGGCTGAGGCTCTGCTGCGCTGGCCGGGCTGTGATGGTGAAGTAATGAGCCCAACCGAGTTTATTCCGCTGGCTGAAAAAGAGGGAATGATTGAGCGGATCACGGATTACGTGATTGAAGAGGTATTCAACGATTTAGGATATTTTCTTTCGGCGCATCCTCAGCTTTATATCTCGATAAACCTCTCTGCTTCTGACTTTCATTCATCCCGACTTATTGCCCTGATTACCGACAAAAACCGTGAGTACTCTGTGGCGGCCCAGCAAATTAAAGTCGAGGTGACGGAACGCGGGTTTATTGATGTAGATAAAATGACCGCGGTAATCCAGGCGTTTCGTCAGGCGGGTTATGAAGTGGCGTTTGATGATTTTGGGACGGGATATTCCAATCTACACAATTTATCCGCGTTGAATATCGATATCCTGAAGATCGACAAATCATTTATTAGTACGTTGTCCACCAACAGCACCAGTCACCTGATTGCCGAACATATCATCGAAATGGCGCAAAGCTTACACCTGAAGATGATTGCGGAAGGGGTAGAGACGGTTGAGCAAATCGAGTGGCTGCGCGAACGTGGCGTACAGTATTGTCAGGGCTGGTATTTTGCGAAGGCGCTGCCGCCACAGGAGTTCATGCACTGGATACAACGGTCGCCCGCCATACTGACGCAGAGCGGGCAATAATCTTACAGGCGGTGGCGGTAATCGCTAGGGGTACGATCAAACTCGCGGCGAAACACGCGTGAGAAGGTTTGTTGTGATACATAACCAAGATCCATCGCGATATCGAAAATAGGTCGCTCGGTCGTCCGCAGTTCAACAGCAGCCAGCAGGAGTCGACGCTGGCGGATATAGTCACCCAACGTCTGGCGCATCACCGTGCGGAACATTCTCTGTAAATACCACTTCGAGTAACCTGATTTTTTCGCCACCGCCTCAATGTTCAGCGGCTGATCGATATGGTCGTCAATCCATTCAATAAGGGTCTGAATAATCTGCTGATGGGACATAGGGCTGCCTCTTTTTCAGTATTCGATTCGTCGTTTTGTCTGTGGGCGAGTATAATTCCTCAAGTTAACTTGAGGTAAAGCGATTTATGGAAAAGAAATTACCCCGAATAAAAGCGCTGCTCACGCCAGGTGAAGTCGCAAAGCGTAGCGGCGTAGCGGTATCAACCCTGCATTTCTATGAAAGCAAAGGGTTAATCAGCAGTATGCGCAACAGCGGCAATCAGCGCCGATACAGACGTGATGTGTTGCGTTATGTGGCGATTATCAAGATTGCTCAACGCATCGGGATCCCGTTGGCAACGATCGGTGACGCGCTCGGCGTATTACCTGAAGGACATTCGCTCAGTGCTAAAGAGTGGAAGCAGCTCTCTTCGCAATGGCGTGAAGAGCTGGATCGACGCATTCATACTTTAGTGGCGCTACGCGATGAACTGGATGGGTGTATTGGTTGCGGTTGTTTGTCGCGCAGCGATTGCCCGTTGCGTAACCCAGGCGATCAGCTTGGCGAGAAGGGGACCGGGGCGCGTCTGCTGGAAGATGATTGATGTGAAATATCTGATGGATGGACGGATATAAAACTAAAGCGCCACAGAGGGCGCTTTAGTTTGGTTCCGGTCTTTGTCTTTCACTCTATCCCGCTGGTTCACGGGAGGGTTTCCCCCGACATCAACACCCCTCAGTCGAGCACATTAGGTGAGGTTCCGGTCTGTGTTGATAATGTAATTGTAAGCCACCTCTCTCCATTTACCAGTGAAATGGTGATTTTTTAGCCAAAAAATTTTCCGCATCTTCACCGGTTTTCTTGCGCAAGTTTGCGTGAAAAAGGCACACCGATGTTGTAATAACTCCGCAAAATTTGTTGCCAGACTGCGCATTGACGATAACGTTTGCGCATCGACTGATTATTTATTGCGCGTTATAAGGAGAAATGAGTAAAAAGCGGCAAAGTTCAGTTGAAAACCAGCGTATGATCGCTGGATAATCGTTTGCTTTTTTTTACCACCCGTTTTTTATGCGCGGAGCTAAACGTTTGCTTTTTTGCGACACCCCTATTGACGCAAACCTGGCACATGGAGAAAACGTTTAGCAGGCAGTGGATTGTCCAGCACGCATAATGACGAAAAAATAAACTCTCAGGGGATGTTTTCTATGTCTACGCCTTCAGCGCGTACCGGCGGTTCACTCGACGCCTGGTTTAAAATTTCGCTCCGCGGCAGTACCGTTCGTCAGGAAGTCGTTGCCGGATTAACGACGTTCCTGGCCATGGTCTACTCCGTTATCGTGGTTCCGGGGATGCTGGGTAAAGCCGGATTCCCGCCTGCCGCTGTATTTGTGGCAACCTGTCTGGTCGCGGGCGTCGGTTCTATTGTGATGGGCCTGTGGGCAAACCTGCCGCTGGCGATTGGCTGCGCCATTTCTTTGACGGCGTTTACCGCATTCAGCCTGGTACTGGGACAACATATCAGTGTGCCTGTTGCGCTGGGTGCGGTGTTCCTGATGGGTGTCCTGTTTACCATCATTTCCGCGACTGGTATTCGTAGCTGGATCCTGCGCAATCTACCGCAGGGTGTTGCGCACGGTACGGGGATTGGTATCGGCCTGTTCCTGCTGCTGATTGCGGCAAACGGCGTGGGTCTGGTTATTAAAAACCCGCTGGACGGCCTGCCGGTTGCGCTGGGCGATTTCGATACCTTCCCGGTGATTATGTCGCTGGTAGGTCTGGCGGTGATTATTGGCCTCGAAAAACTGAAAGTACCTGGCGGTATCCTGCTGACTATTATCGGTATTTCCGTAGTGGGTTTGATTTTCGACCCGGCCGTACATTTCTCCGGTATTTTTGCCATGCCGTCTCTGAGCGACGAAAACGGCAACTCGCTGATCGGTAGCCTGGATATTATGGGCGCACTAAACCCGATCGTACTGCCGAGCGTGCTGGCGCTGGTCATGACCGCTGTCTTCGATGCGACCGGAACCATCCGTGCGGTAGCCGGACAGGCGAATCTGCTGGATAAAGACGGACAGATTATTGACGGCGGCAAAGCGCTGACCACCGACTCCCTGAGCAGCGTGTTCTCTGGCCTGGTGGGCGCTGCACCGGCGGCGGTTTATATTGAATCCGCAGCGGGTACGGCGGCAGGCGGCAAAACCGGCCTGACGGCGATCACCGTTGGCGTACTATTCCTGCTGATCCTGTTCCTCTCTCCGCTCTCTTATCTTGTACCAGTATATGCAACGGCACCTGCGCTGATGTATGTGGGCCTGCTGATGTTGAGCAACGTAGCGAAAATCGACTTTGCTGACTTTGTCGACGCTATGGCGGGGCTGGTAACGGCCGTATTTATCGTGCTGACCTGTAACATCGTGACCGGCATTATGATTGGCTTTGCTACCCTGGTGATTGGCCGTATCGTCTCTGGCGAATGGCGCAAACTGAACATCGGCACAGTGGTCATCGCCATCGCGCTGGTGGCCTTCTACGCTGGTGGTTGGGCTATCTAATCCTCATTTGATGAAGATTCTGAAAACGGGTGGCTTTGGCCGCCCGTTTTTATTTTCACAACACTCTCGTTGTCTTTTGCGTTACTCTCAAGTAGATAGAATTGAGGCACGACGCCTCTCATCACTGATCATAAGAAACATCGCAAACAGGGAACGCATGGAAATCTTTTTCACCATACTCATCATGACCCTTGTGGTCTCGCTGTCGGGGGTTTTTACTCGCGTATTGCCATTCCAACTCCCTTTACCCCTTATGCAGATCGCCATCGGCGCCTTGCTGGCGTGGCCGACGTTTGGTTTGCATGTGGAATTCGATCCTGAGCTTTTTCTGGTTCTGTTCATCCCGCCGCTGCTTTTCGCCGATGGCTGGAAGACGCCAACCCGTGAGTTTCTGGAGCACGGGCGAGAGATCTTCGGCCTTGCGCTGGCGCTGGTTCTGGTCACGGTGGTCGGGATTGGCTTTATGATTTACTGGCTGGTGCCGGGGATCCCTCTCATCCCAGCCTTTGCGCTGGCCGCTGTCCTGTCGCCAACCGATGCCGTGGCCCTTTCCGGCATAGTGGGCGAGGGACGCATACCGAAGAAAATCATGGGTATCCTGCAGGGCGAAGCGTTGATGAACGACGCCTCCGGTCTGGTATCACTGAAATTTGCCGTCGCCGTGGCGATGGGCACGATGGTGTTTACGGTTGGTGGCGCAACGCTTGAATTCTTCAAGGTAGCGATTGGCGGTATCCTGGCCGGTTTTGTCGTCAGTTGGCTGTACGGGCGCTCCCTGCGTTTTCTCAGCCGTTGGGGGGGTGATGAACCGGCAACGCAAATCGTTCTGCTGTTCCTGCTGCCGTTTGCGTCTTACCTGATTGCGGAACACATCGGTGTTTCCGGCATCCTCGCGGCGGTCGCAGCCGGGATGACGATTACCCGTTCCGGGGTAATGCGCCGGGCGCCGCTGGCGATGCGTTTACGTGCTAACAGCACCTGGGCGATGCTGGAGTTTGTGTTTAACGGCATGGTTTTCTTGCTGTTAGGACTGCAGTTGCCGGGGATTCTGGAGTCTTCTTTGGCGGCGGCAGAAGCCGATCCGAATGTTGAAATCTGGATGCTGTTTACCGATATAGTGCTGATTTACGTGGCGCTGATGCTGGTACGTTTTGGCTGGCTGTGGACGATGAAGAAGTTTAGCCTGCGCTTTCTGAAGAAAAAGCCGATGGAGTTTGGTTCCTGGACGACGCGTGAAATCATGATCGCCTCCTTTGCGGGCGTGCGTGGGGCCATTACTCTTGCCGGTGTGCTCTCTATTCCGTTGCTGTTACCGGATGGTAGCGGCTTCCCGGCGCGATATGAGCTGATCTTCCTTGCCGCGGGCGTGATTCTGTTCTCGCTGTTTGTTGGCGTGGTGATGCTGCCGCTTCTGCTGCAACACCTGGAAGTGGCAGACCACTCGCAGCAGCAGAAAGAGGAACGAATTGCCCGCGCTGCCACGGCGGAAGTGGCGATTGTCGCCATCCAGAAAATGGAGGAGCGTCTGGCCGCAGATACCGAAGAGAACATCGACAATCAGTTGCTCACCGAGGTGAGTTCACGCGTCATCGGTAACCTGCGTCGACGCGCCGACGGACGCAACGACGTAGAAAGCTCGATGCAGGAAGAAAACCTCGAGCGGCGTTTCCGTCTGGCGGCCCTGCGCTCCGAGCGCGCGGAACTTTATCACCTGCGCGCCACGCGGGAAATCAGCAATGAGACGCTGCAAAAACTGCTGCACGATCTGGATTTGCTGGAAGCGCTGTTGATCGAGAACGAATAAACGGTTGTGCCTGATGGCGCTACGCTTATCAGGCCTACGGAATCCAATTGTAGGTCTGATAAGCGTTAAGCCGCATCCGGCATGTTACGACTCTTGCGTTAGCCAGAACCCTTCACAGCATTTGAGCCACGCCTGGGCGCTGTGCGACAGATACACACCTTCGCGCCAAATCATGCCCAACTGCCAGCGTAAATCACTCTCCAAAGGGATCCAGCGCAGCGTCTGCTTATCCAAGCGCTGGCAAATCGGCTCCGGTAAAATGGCGATCCCGACTCCGGCTTGCACCATCGCCGCCAGAAAATCCCACTGCCCACTGCGTACCGCGATGCGGGGTTTGACGTTGTGCTGGTTAAACAGCTCAAGCAACTGACGGCTCAACGCGAAATCTTCGTTATAGATAAGCAGGGGATGCTCCGCTAACGCCTCGGGGGAAATGGATTCACACGTTGTCCACTGACCGGAGCGGGGGACCAGCACGCAGAGCGGATGGCTAAAAAGCGGTAAGGTCGCCAGGCCGCTCTCTTCTTCAACCGGCAGCGCGGTCATCGCGACATCCAGCTCGCCATTCATCACCGCCTGCTGGACGGTTAAGCCTCCAAATTCAGATACCTTCAGCTCGACGCCGGGATAGCGCTGGCGAAACAGGCTGATAGGCCCGGCCATCAACATACCGACCATGGGCGGAATGCCGAGGCGCAGCACTCCCTTGTTGAGGTGATTAATGTCGCTGAGTTCTGCTTCGAGCTGGCGAAACTCGGCGAGGATCGCCAGGCCGCGTTCGAAAACAACCTGTCCGGTGTCGGTTAACAGCAGTCGCCGACCGTCGCGGATTAACAGCGTGCAGTTAAGCTCGTCTTCAAGGTTCTTCAACATCTTGCTGATGGTGGGCTGGGTGACAAAAAGCTTCTCCGCTGCGCGGGTAAAGCTCTGCTGACGAACCACCTCAACAAAATAGCGCAGCGTTCTGATATCCATGATTATTCCTTAAGACTATGCCTGCAATGAGTTTAATTCATTTCAGTCCTGGACGGGGGCTCTCTATACTGGCGCTCTCTACTTTTTAAGGACATACCCTCATGGCTGTGGCGATAAGCCGCGTGACGCCTGCCGTTATTCATCGACTCCAGATCCCCGTTCAGGTTCTGTTGTACGCAGGTCTATTTGTATTTGCTCAATATCTTGTCTCCTGGCTGCATCTGCCGCTTCCTGCCAACCTGGTTGGGATGGTGCTGATGTTGGCGCTGATTGTCTGCCGGGTTATCCCGCTGAACTGGATTCGTGCAGGCGCTCGCTGGTTACTGGCTGAAATGTTGCTGTTTTTTGTTCCGGCGGTGGTGGCTGTCGTCAACTATACGCAGCTGTTGTTGGTCGATGGTTGGCGCATATTTGCCGTCATTGCGCTAAGTACGTTGATGGTGCTTGGCGCAACGGCGTGGGTCGTGGATAAAGTGTATCGCTATGAAATGAGCAGGCTAAACCGTGAGTAATTTCCAGCTAAGCGTGCTGTGTCTGGTGATTACGCTGGGCATCTATTTTGCCAACAAGCGGCTGTATCGCCGTTTTCGTAAATTACCGCTGATGCCGTTAGTGTTCACTCCTGCGCTGCTGGTCCTGATGCTGGTCTTTGGGCATATCTCCTGGCAAAACTATATTGGTGAATCGCACTGGCTGCTGTGGCTGTTAGGCCCTGCGACCATCGCTTTTGCCGTTCCGGTCTATGACAACCTTGCCGTGATTAAGCGACACTGGATGTCACTGACGGCGGGCGTGGTAACGGCAACGCTGGTGGCCGTTACCAGTTCCGTGTGGCTGGCGCGTCTGTTTATGTTGCCTGATGAAATCCAGCGTAGCCTGGCGGTGCGCTCCGTCACCACGCCATTTGCGCTGGCGGCAGCAGAGCCGTTGGGCGGGCAACCAGACCTGGTGGCATTGTTCGTGGTAGTGACCGGTGTATTCGGTATGGCGGTTGGCGATGTACTGTTTTTACGGCTTTCTATTCGGGAAGGGATGGCGAAAGGCGCAGGATTTGGCGCAGCCTCGCATGGTGCGGGCACGGCGCGCTCTTATGAGCTCGGCCAGCAGGAGGGCGTGGTCGCCAGCCTGGTGATGATGCTTTCCGGCGTGGTGATGGTGCTGGTGGCGCCGCTGGTCGCGATGGTGATGTTCTGAAAAAATGCCCCGGTCGTTCAGACCGGGGATGAGTAGGTGTGGTTAGTGCGCGCGACCTTGTTCTACGCCGTACCCGGTCTGGGAACGGATGAACTGAGCACGGAACTGCTCGCGTTCGCGATTACCTTCTTCTGAGTTATCGGTAGCAGAGAAGAACCAGATCCCGAGGAACGCTACGCTGATGGAGAACAGCGCCGGATATTCATACGGGAAAATGGCTTTTTCGTGACCAAGGATCTGGACCCAAATCGTCGGGCCAAGCACCATCAGCACCACCGCCGTCAGCAGACCTAACCAGCCGCCCAACATCGCGCCACGCGTGGTCAGTCTTGACCAGTACATGGAGAGCAGAATGATCGGGAAGTTGCAGCTGGCTGCGATAGCAAACGCCAGACCTACCATGAAGGCGATATTCTGGTTCTCAAACAGCACGCCGAGCAGGATGGCAATCACGCCCAGCACCAGTACGGTGATTTTCGACACCTTCAGCTCTTCACGTTCGGTTGCGCCTTTACGGAACACGTTGGCGTACAGGTCGTGAGAAACGGCCGATGCGCCCGCCAGCGTCAGGCCTGCAACCACTGCCAGGATGGTGGCAAACGCCACGGCTGAGATGAAGCCCAGGAATAGGTTGCCGCCCACCGCATTTGCCAGGTGAACCGCCGCCATGTTGTTACCGCCGATCAGCGCGCCAGCAGCGTCTTTATACGCCGGATTAGCGCCCACCAGCATGATCGCACCAAAGCCGATGATAAAGGTCAGGATGTAGAAATAACCCATAAAACCGGTGGCATAGAACACGCTCTTACGCGCTTCGCGGGCATCGCTGACCGTAAAGAAGCGCATCAGGATGTGCGGCAAGCCTGCCGTACCAAACATTAGGCCGAGACCTAACGACAGGGCGGAGATCGGATCTTTTACCAGTCCGCCCGGGCTCATAATGGCTGAACCTTTCGGGTGTACCGCCATTGCTTCGGTGAACAGGTTGTTGAAGCTAAAGCCGACGTGCTTCATCACCATAAAGGCCATAAAGCTGGCGCCGAACAGCAGCAGAACGGCTTTGATGATCTGTACCCAGGTGGTCGCCAGCATGCCGCCAAACAGGACGTACATCATCATCAGCACGCCAACCAGTACGACGGCGATGTGATAGTTCAGACCAAACAGCAGCTCAATCAGCTTACCTGCGCCGACCATCTGGGCGATCAGATACAGCGCGACCACCACCAGAGAACCACAGGCCGACAGAATACGGATTGGTCCTTGCTTCAGACGATAAGAAGCAACATCTGCAAAGGTGTAACGACCCAGGTTACGCAGACGCTCAGCAATCAGGAACAGGATAATTGGCCAGCCGACCAGGAAGCCGAGTGAATAGATCAGCCCGTCATAACCGGAGGTAAACACCAGCGCGGAAATCCCGAGAAACGATGCCGCCGACATATAGTCGCCCGCAATCGCCAGCCCGTTCTGGAAACCAGTGATGTTACCGCCGGCGGTGTAGTAGTCATTACGCGAACGTACGCGCTTAGACGCCCAGTAAGTAATACCGAGCGTAAAGATGACGAAAATCAGGAACATGACAATCGCCTGCCAGTTGGTTGGCTGGCGTTGGACTGCACCGCTAATAGCATCCGCCGCGTTTGCGGCGAAGGGCAGCGTGGCGGCAAGCGCCGTCAGGACTCTCTTCATGATGCTTTAACCTCGTGCAGAACCGCATTGTTCAGGCGGTCGAATTCACCGTTTGCCCGCCAGATATAGATCCCGGTCAGGATGAAGGAGATGAGGATCACACCGACCCCAATCGGAATACCCCGGGTGACGCTGGTTCCCGCGTGTAGCGGCGTACCCAGCCAGCCAGGCGCAAAGGCAATCAGTAAAATAAAGCTGATGTAAACTGCCAGCATGATGATGGACAGAATGGTGGCAAACCGTTGCCTTTTTTCAACTAACTCCCTGAAACGCGCACTGTCTTCTATCCGCTGATAAATAGAGTCATTCATCACAGAGTTCTCCAGAGGCCCCCTTCGTCTTTCACGTTGCAAGTGTGTTGGCCGCACTCGCCCACCTCAGTCACATAGTGAACTATGCTCCTGGGGATGCGCTCGCTTGCCGCCTTCCTGCAACGCGAAATCCTTTGGGGTGGGTTATTATATTTTCCCTCCCGGTCAGGGGAGGGGTAGGGGTAGGATTTGTAGGCCCGATAAGCCGCGCACCATCGGGCATTTCACGGTTATGGTTATGATGGCATCGCGATGGCCTGCTTCTCTTCGAGCAGTTTCTCTACCACGCCAGGATCGGCGAGGGTCGAGGTATCGCCCAGATTGCTGGTATCGCCCGCCGCGATTTTACGCAGAATACGGCGCATGATTTTGCCGGAGCGGGTTTTCGGCAGTGAGTCGGTCCAGTGCAGCACGTCTGGCGTTGCCAGCGGACCAATTTCTTTACGTACCCAGTTGCGCACCTCGGCGTACAGCTCCGGTGACGGCTCTTCGCCGTGATTCAGCGTGACGTAGGCGTAGATCGCCTGGCCTTTAATATTATGCGGAATACCCACCACCGCGGCCTCGGCAATCTTCGGATGTGACACCAGCGCCGATTCGATTTCTGCCGTTCCCAGACGGTGGCCAGAGACGTTCAGCACATCGTCCACACGACCGGTGATCCAGTAATAGCCATCTTCGTCACGACGCGCGCCGTCGCCGCTGAAGTACATATTCTTGAAGGTAGAAAAGTAGGTCTGCTCAAAGCGTTCGTGATCGCCAAACAGCGTTCTCGCCTGGCCCGGCCACGAGTCGGTAATCACCAGGTTGCCTTCGGTCGCGCCTTCCAGCGGATTACCCTCGTTATCGACAATCGCAGGCTGTACGCCAAAGAACGGACGGGTTGCGGAACCCGCTTTCAGCTCGGTGGCGCCCGGCAGCGGGGTGATCATGAATCCACCGGTTTCGGTCTGCCACCAGGTATCGACGACCGGGCATTTTTCGTTGCCGATCTTCTTCCAGTACCACTCCCATGCTTCCGGGTTAATCGGCTCGCCAACGGAACCCAGGATACGCAGCGAGGAGCGGTCAGTGCCTTCAATCGCTTTATCACCTTCTGCCATCAGGGCGCGGATGGCGGTCGGCGCGGTATACAGAATATTGACCTGGTGCTTGTCCACAACCTGCGACATACGCGCCGGGGTTGGCCAGTTTGGCACGCCTTCGAACATCAGCGTGGTTGCGCCGCAGGCCAGCGGACCATACAGCAGGTAGCTGTGCCCGGTTACCCAACCCACGTCAGCAGTACACCAATAAATATCGCCCTGATGGTAGTCAAACACGTACTTAAAGGTGGTTGCGGCATAGACCAGATATCCGCCGGTGGTATGCAGTACGCCTTTTGGCTTGCCGGTTGAACCGGAGGTATAGAGGATAAACAGCGGATCTTCCGCGTTCATTTCTTCTGGCTGATGTTCCGGGCTGGCTTTCTCGATAAGATCGGACCACCACAGGTCACGGCCTTCCTGCCATTCCGTTTTTCCACCGGTACGTTTGAGGACGACCACATGTTCCACGGTTTTCACGTTCGGGTTTTTCAGCGCATCATCGACGTTCTTTTTCAGCGGGATGGCGCGGCCGGCGCGCACGCCTTCGTCGGCGGTGATCACCAGACGTGAATTGGAGTCGATGATACGTCCGGCGACGGCCTCTGGTGAGAAACCACCGAAGATGACCGAATGCACCGCGCCAATGCGGGCGCAAGCCAGCATAGCAACCGCCGCTTCCGGCACCATCGGCATATAAATGGCCACTACGTCGCCTTTTTTAATGCCTAAATCCAGTAGCGTATTGGCGAAACGGCAAACATCGCGATGCAGTTCGCGATAAGTAATGTTTTTGCTTTGGGTGGCGTCATCGCCTTCCCAGATGATGGCGGTGCGATCGCCATTTGCCTGTAAATGACGGTCAAGGCAGTTTGCGGCCAGGTTCAGGGTGCCGTCTTCGTACCATTTAATCGACACGTTGCCCGGTGCGAAGGAGGTGTTCTTCACCTGGCTGTACGGCTTGATCCAATCAAGTATCTTTCCCTGCTCGCCCCAAAATGTGTCGGGTTCGTTAACGGATTGCTGGTATTTCTCTTCGTACTGCTCCGGGTTTATCAGGCAACGATCCGCAATGTTTGCGGGAATAGCGTGTTTATGTATTTGGCTCATGGCTTTTGTTCTCCTTGTAGGATGTTAATAATATGTCTCATAAACGTTAAATGTAGGGGCTTTGAGAGTTTTGTTTAGTATTTGCGCGGCAGATCACGCAATAAACGAATTGTGCAAATTAGCGGCAAACTTAATTTTGAAGGGAACTAGCAAAAATTGATTAAATCTCGCGATAACATGTAGTTATCTAAAGGATTATTGAAAAGGTGATCTATCTCTGAATTAGACAAAAGAGTGAGGAGTTAGAGGGGGGTTATAACTCTAAAGTGGTATTTTACATACACTTACAATTGATTAAAGACAACATTTTCAGTGTGGTTTCTTGTTACAAATAGGGTGGAGCAATGTCATGATAGTGTCAAGGCTCAATTGAAATGTCCGTTATCCAGCTCAATTAAAATGACCACTTTGATCTCTCATTCTCTTTACTGATAGACTTTCCTCCGACTGAAACAACAGGATGATTGAGCCCATGCTTCGATACGAGTTAACGCCGAACAATGCAGGTTTTATACTGTGGGGAGATTCAGAAGCCCTGAATGAATTACATGAACTCATTCATTACATCGTGGATGAAAGCCCACTGATTAAAGTTAAAGACGGATTTATGTTATCCCTTGCCTATGATATTCGTAAAGCACGGGAAGGTAATCGTCGTGTTGAGCAACATCAGTATGATCAACATGATACATATAAGCTTTATGGTGTTGAGCTTTTATGGCCTCTGGTCCTGGTACAGTCCTCAATACTCAGAAACTCAATGGGTTATATTCAGACAGACAAAAACCAGCTGTCTGTCATGTATGCCTTTGAATACCTGATAGAATCAGCATTAACAGAGTCTGAGAGAACAACGTCGAATGATATTATGCTAACAGTAAAATATGCATCAGACTCTGATTTTAATTTCATTGAGGATAATATTGACAGCAGGTGCTGCTATTTTATCAGCCTATCTCCGGAGCAAAGAAAAAAGCAGTTAATCAGTATTGTTCGTTCTTTTCATTCATTATGGGGTAAGTATGCCCGTGAAAAGCAGGACATAAAGATGCTGAACGAAATGAATAATACATCATGGGTCTGGCCGGACAATATCAACTGGTGAGCAACCACTGTCCGGCCAGTGAGTACCATCAGCGGGCTCTTTTACCAAAAATGTCCTCTGAACGTGACTGAAGCTGTTTGAGTGCTTCGAGCATGTCATCATTATCCAGTGAGCGCTGGGATTTCTTCCCTTCCTGCTTTGGCCGTCGTCGGGAAGGGCCATCTCCAGCGGGAATTGACTGAGAGCGCGTGTTATCCCGCTTGCTCTGCACCAGACTGATAAACTCCAGGGTTCGGCCAAGACGCTTGTTATCGACAATCGCGCCCTGGTCGATTTCTGACAGTCGGTCGTAGGTAGAGTAGGGAAGTAGCGTACCGTTCAGGCGCAGCTCTTTTCTGCCATCAGGATAGTGATACACATCGATATATTTACCTATTGCACGGCGACTCAGTTCGCTGTCTTCAATCAGGTACAACATTTTATCATATTGTATCGTCAACGATTTTGAGACTTTACGTTTTTCACGAACAGTGAAAATAAGCCCCAGGTCCTCATCATGTTCTACAGCACGGTGTACGTCAAAATCATGTCGCGGTACTTTGCCAAAACGGCGGTTATAGTCAGCCATATAGGCCTCAGCGAAGTCATTTGCAGCCTCCATTGAACAAATGCCCTGTAACCGCAGCTCTTTGACCAGACGATCCTGTAAAGTGAGGTGAGCTCGTTCTACACGCCCTTTGGCGGGACTGGTTTCTGCACAGATAGTCTGGATGTTCAGTTCATGCATGGCTCGCCCAAACTGAGTATGCCCGTCTCCGCCTGTGGCGTGTTTATTGTTAACACGAAAAACACCGGCTTTATCGCTGTACAGTGCCAGCGGTTTACCATGCTTATCGATATAGCGCCGCGTGGCTTCGAAGTAAGAAAACGTGGACTCCGATTTAACAAACAACAGTTCCATCAGTTTGCTGGTTGCATCATCAACATAGACCAGCGCGGTGCAGGCCGGGCCACGGCCTTCAAACCAGTCGTGATCACAGCCATCTATTTGTATCAGCTCACCAGTACACGGACGCCGGTACCGTGGTTGAGGGATCCTTGCGGCACGTTGTTTACGGGGAACCCATAAGCCAGCCCGCACCATGATGCGCCGGACAGTTTCTTTGCCAAGAAACAGTCCGTGGAGTTCTTCGAGCTTTTCACGCGCCAGAGTCGGACCGAAATCAGCATAACGCGTCTTGATCAGTTCCAGAGCCTGATCTGCGAGCCCGGGTGGCAACTGGCGGTTACCACGCATGCCACATCGTCTGCTGGCCATACCAAGCGGTCCGCCTTCACGGTAACGGGCAAGAAGTCTGCGGCATTGCCTGTCGCTGATACCGAGGTGCTCGGCCGCACGGCGCGTTGTGATGCGACGTTCAATGACGTCCTGTATAATCTTGATCCGGTTGATCTCTTTCAAAGTAAACACTCCTGAGCTTTCTGCGCTCATGATATGCCTCCCGGTAGTTTAAACGGACCAGTGAAGCTTACCATAGCGCGGACATCTGAATTGAGCCACAGGCGGACATTACTATTGAGCCATTACAGATAGTATTCGTGTGGTTGCTGTTATGGAAAACAATAAAAGAACCGCCATTGCAGATAATGGCGTCATCTGGATGAGACCCCTATGGCAAGGATAAAATCACGCGTACGCCGTTTCTTCAGCCTGTTATTACCTTTATTATTTATTTCTGCTGTTCACGCTGAACAAACTCCTGTACCCGCAAAAACCGTCACCGTTGAAGCGAAGAATGAAACCTTCGCTCCTCAGCATCCCGATCAATATCTCTCCTGGAAAGCCACGTCTGAGCAATCAGCCCGTGAAGATGCGCTGGCAGAAGATCCGCGTCTGGTGATCCTGTGGGCGGGATATCCATTCTCGCGCGATTACAACAAACCGCGTGGACACGCTTATGCCGTGACCGATGTACGTGAAACCTTACGTACCGGCGCACCAAAAACGGCTGAAGACGGCCCGCTGCCGATGGCCTGCTGGAGCTGTAAAAGCCCGGACGTAGCACGTCTGATCCAGAAAGACGGTGAAGATGGCTACTTCCATGGTAAATGGGCGCGCGGCGGTCCGGAAATTGTTAACAATCTCGGCTGTGCAGATTGCCATAACACTGCGTCACCAGACTTCGCCAAAGGCAAGCCAGAGCTGACGCTGTCGCGTCCTTATGCAGAACGCGCGATGGAAGCAATCGGCAAACCGTTTGAGAAAGCCGGTCGCTTTGATCAGCAATCCATGGTCTGCGGTCAGTGCCACGTGGAATACTACTTCGACGGTAAAAACAAAGCCGTTAAGTTCCCGTGGGACGAGGGCATGAAAGTCGAGAACATGGAGAAATACTACGACACCATCGCCTTCTCTGACTGGACCAACTCCCTGTCGAAAACGCCGATGCTGAAAGCGCAGCACCCGGAATATGAAACCTGGAGCGCGGGCATTCACGGCAAGAACAACGTGACCTGTATCGACTGTCACATGCCGAAAGTGCAAAACGCGGAAGGCAAGATCTACACCGACCATAAAATTGGTAACCCGTTCGATAACTTTGCTCAGACCTGTGCGAACTGCCACACCCAGGATAAAGCGTCCCTGCAAAAAGTGGTCGCCGAGCGTAAACAGGCTATTCATGACCTGAAAATCAAGGTCGAAGATCAGCTGGTTCATGCGCACTTCGAAGCGAAAGCTGCATGGGATGCGGGTGCGACTGAAGCGGAAATGAAGCCGATTCTGGAAGATATCCGTCACGCACAATGGCGCTGGGACCTGTCTATCGCCTCACACGGTATTCACATGCACGCTCCGGAAGAGGGTCTGCGGATGCTGGGTAGCGCCATGGATAAAGCCGCCGATGCGCGTACCAAACTGGTCCGTCTGCTGGCGACTAAAGGCATCACCCATGAAATCCCGTTACCGGATATCTCTACCAAAGAGAAAGCCCAGGCGGCGATTGGTCTGAACATGCAGCAAATCAATGCTGAGAAGCAGGACTTCATCAAAACGGTGATTCCGCAGTGGGAAGATCAGGCGCGTAAAAACGGTCTGTTAAGCCAATAACCCCATTTCGCCCCGTCAGGGGCGGATAACTCAACGGAGTGAATATGAGCGTATTACGTTCGTTATTAACTGCTGGGGTGCTGGCGTCAGGCTTGTTCTGGAGCCTGAGTGGAATCACTGCCACGCCAACGCCGCAGGAGTCGGATCAACGCTGGACGGTTACCCAACAGCGTAATCCGGATGCCGCCTGTCTGGATTGTCACAAGCCAGATACCGAAGGCATGCATGGTAAGCATGCAGAAGTCATCAACCCGAATAATAAACTGCCGGTCACCTGCACCAACTGTCACGGCCAGCCGTCACCGAACCACCGTGAAGGGGTGAAGGATGTGATGCGCTTTAATGAGCCGATGTACAACGTTGAACAGCAGAACAGCGTCTGTATGTCCTGCCACCTGCCTGAGCAGCTACAAAAGGCGTTCTGGCCACACGATGTTCACGTAACCAAAGTGGCGTGTGCCAGCTGTCACTCACTGCATCCGAAGCAAGACACGATGCAGACGCTAAGTGATAAAGGACGGATCAAGATTTGCGTCGATTGCCACAGCGATCAGCGTAACAATCCGAACTTTAACCCGGCGTCGGTTCCGTTGCTTAAGGAGCATCCATGAGTTGCTCTCGTCGCCAGTTTATCACCCGCGTCGGCGCGCTGGTGGCAGTGAGCGGGACGGCGGGACGCGTTGTGGCGAAGACGCTGAACATCAACGGCGTACGTTACGGTATGGTACATGATGAGTCACTATGCATCGGCTGTACGGCTTGCATGGATGCTTGTCGGGAAGTAAACAACGTGCCGGAAGGGGTATCGCGTCTGACGATTATTCGCAGCGAGCCGCAGGGGACGTTTCCTGATGTGAAGTATCGCTTTTTCCGTCATTCGTGCCAGCATTGCGACCATGCCCCCTGCGTTGACGTCTGCCCGACGGGGGCATCGTATCGCGATGCCGCCAGCGGTATTGTGGATGTGAACCCGGACCTTTGCGTTGGCTGCCAGTACTGTATCGCCGCGTGTCCTTATCGCGTGCGCTTTATCCATCCGGTTAGCAAAACGGCGGATAAATGCGATTTCTGTCGGAAAACCAATCTGAAAGCGGGCAAGCAGCCCGCCTGCGTTGAGTCGTGTCCGACGAAGGCGCTGACGTTTGGTAATCTGGACGATCCCAACAGCGATATCTCCCGCTTGTTGCTGCAGAAAACCACCTACCGTTACAAGCTGGCGTTGGGCACAAAACCGAAGGTCTACCGCGTTCCCTTTAAATTTGGGGAGGTGAGCCAATGACATCCGCTTCTGCATTTCATTTTGAATCACTGGTGTGGGACTGGCCCATTGCCATCTATCTGTTCCTGATTGGCATCTCCGCCGGACTGGTCACGCTGGCGATTCTGCTGCGTCGTTTCCATCCGGAGGCGGGCGGTTCTGACAGCACGCTGCTACGCACTACGCTGGTGTTAGGGCCGGGGGCGATTATCTTCGGTCTGCTGATTCTGGTGTTCCACCTGACGCGTCCATGGACCTTCTGGAAACTGATGTTCCACTACAGCTTCACTTCGGTGATGTCGATGGGAGTCATGTTGTTCCAGTTGTACATGGTGGTGCTGGTGCTGTGGCTGGCAAAAATCTTTGAAAAAGAGGTGATTGCTCTGCAACAGAGCTGGCTGCCGCGATTAGGGATCGTACAGAAAATGCTGACGTTGATTGCGCCGTTTCATCGCGCGCTGGAGACGTTAATGCTGGTGCTGGCGGTCCTGCTCGGGGCGTACACCGGTTTTCTGCTGTCGGCGCTGAAATCCTACCCGTTCCTGAATAACCCGATCCTGCCGGTGCTGTTTCTGTTCTCCGGGATCTCCTCCGGCGCGGCGGTGGCGCTGATCGCCATGGCGTTACGTCATCGTAGCAATCCGCACAGTACCGAAGCGCACTTTGTGCATCGCATGGAAGTCCCGGTGGTATGGCTGGAGATCTTCCTGCTGGCGGCGTTTTTCGTCGGTCTGGCGCTGGGCGATGACGGCAAAATGCGCGCGCTGGCGGCGGCACTGGGCGGCGGATTCTGGACCTGGTGGTTCTGGCTGGGCGTGGCCGGGCTTGGGCTGATACTGCCGATGCTGCTAAAACCTTGGGCCAACCGCAGTTCGACGTTTCATGGCGTGCTGGCAGTGTGCGGCGCCAGCCTGACCGGCGTACTGCTGCTGCGCTTTTTTATTCTCTATGCGGGTCAGCTAACCGTTGCGTAAGGTGATATCTGGACGTTCTCCTTCCTGAAGCCGGTTTTCTGGCACTGTTGTTAAGCCTCGGGGTCAACGTGTTGACCCCGCTTGCCGTGTTGGTGGGTGTCCGCCAGCGCTGGCAAGGCGTAATGCGCCTGGCAAGCGTGGGCATGTGGACGCAATTTTCGCTGCTGCTGCTGGCCTTTGCCATTCTGATATTCTGCTTTCTGACCAGCGACTTTTCGGTGGTCTACGTTGCTCAGCATAGCTACAGCCTGCTGCCGTGGGGATTAAAACTGGCGGCGGTGTGGGGTGGGCATGAAGGATCGCTGCTGCTGTGGGTGCTGTTTCTTTCCGGCTGGAGCGCGCTGTTCGCCTTGCGCTATCGGCGTGATTCCGACCTGCTGTTTCCGTTAACGCTCAGCGTCCTCGCACTGATAACGGCCCTGCTGCTGCTGTTTGTGGTGGTATGGTCCGATCCGTTCGTGCGTATCTTCCCGCCAGCCATTGAAGGGCGCGACCTTAACCCGATGCTGCAACATCTCGGGTTAATCCTCCATCCGCCGCTGCTGTACCTGGGTTACGGTGGCTTGATGGTGGCGGCAGGTGTGGCGCTGGCCTCGCTGCTGCGCGGTGACTTTAATGCGCAGAGCGCCGGGGTGTGCTGGCGCTGGGCGCTGCCTGGCTGGTGTGCGCTGACGCTGGGGATTATCCTCGGCTCCTGGTGGGCCTACTGCGAGCTGGGCTGGGGCGGCTGGTGGTTCTGGGACCCGGTAGAAAATGCCTCCTTATTACCCTGGCTATCCGCCAGTGCGCTGCTGCATAGTCTGTTCATCACGCGCCAACGTGGGATCTTCCGCCACTGGTCGCTGCTGCTGGCGATCGTCACGCTGATTTTATCGCTGCTGGGGACGCTGATTGTGCGTTCCGGCATTCTCGTTTCCGTGCACGCTTTTGCGCTGGATAACGTCCGCGCCACGCCGCTGTTTGCGCTGTTTACCGTATTGAGCCTGGCATCGCTCGGGCTTTACGCCTGGCGGGGACAGCAAGTCCGCCAGAATGCGCGTTTTGGCGGCTGGTCGCGCGAGATGCTGATTCTGGTCGCGCTATTACTTTTTTGCGCGGTGCTGCTGATTGTGCTGATTGGCACCCTTTACCCGATGATTTACGGGTTGTTCGGCTGGGGGCGGCTCTCCGTGGGCGCACCGTACTTTAACCGTGCTACGCTGCCCTTTGGCCTGCTGATGCTGCTGGTTATCGTGTTGGCGACAATCAGAAGCCGCAAAGTGTCTGTGCGTTGCCAGCTTCCGGCACTGCTGGCGCATGCCGGGGTGCTGGTGTTTGCGGCTGGGATCGTCTTTTCCAGCGGTAGTCGTCAGGAGATAAGCCTGAATCTCAGCCCCGGGCAGCAGGTGGAACTGGCGGGCTATATTTTTCGTTTTGAGCGTCTCGACCTGGAAGCAAAAGGTAACTACACCAGTGAAAAAGCGCAGATCACGCTGTGGCAAAATGAGAAACGCATTGGCAGCCTGCAGCCTGAAAGACGCTTCTATGCCGCGCGCCGTCAACAGATGATGGAGCCGGGGATCCGCTGGAATCTGATACATGACTGGTATGCGGTAATCGGCGAAAAAACCGGACCGGACCGTTATGCCATGCGCTTGTACGTACAGACCGGCGTGCGCTGGATTTGGGGCGGGGGACTGTTAATGGTCTTTGGTGCGCTGCTGAGCGGATGGCGAGGGAGAAAGCGCGATGCATAAACTAATCAACGCGTTGCCAGATGGCGGCGAACGGGGTGTGAAAACGGTAGGTCGGATAAGCGCAGCGCCATCCGGCAGAACATGTTTACTGTTAGCTATCATTTTGTTTTTCATCGCCTTCGCGACACATGCCCAGGTTGTGGACACATGGACTTTTGCCAACCCGCAACAACAGGAAAAAGCGTTGTCTATTGCCAGCCAACTGCGCTGTCCACAGTGTCAAAACCAAAACTTGCTGGAATCCAATGCGCCGGTAGCGGTCAGTATGCGCCACCAGGTTTATAGCATGGTGGCGGAAGGGAAAAGTGAAGCCGAGATAACGACGTGGATGACCGATCGCTACGGTGATTTTGTGCGCTACAACCCGCCGTTGAATGAGCAAACGCTGCTGCTGTGGGCGTTGCCGTGCCTGTTGTTATTGCTGGTGGGCGTGGTGGTCTGGCGGGTGAGAAGGCGTCAGCGCGTAGAGGAGGATGTGCAATGAGCCAGTCCACCCATTCCCCTGCGCCGTTACGCCCACTCCCCGTGAAGTGGCTGACCGCTGCGACGGTGCTGATGGTTGTGGCCTGCATCGGAGGTTACCTGTTGACACCCAAATGGCAGGCGGTGCGTCAGGAACAGACGCGGCTGGCGGACCCATTACATGCGTTCACCGATGAAAATGTTCAGGAAAAACAGCTGCTTTTGCTGCAATCGCAAATTCGTGCTAATCCACAGGACGGTGTGAAATGGGCGCAACTTGGTGAGTACTATCTTTGGCAAAACGCGTATCATAATGCGCTGCTGGCCTACGAGCAGGCGCTACGTGTAGGGGGTGAAAATGCTGAGATCTATTCAGCGCTGGCAACGGTATTGTATTACCAGGCCGGGCAGCATATGACACCGCCCACTCGCGAGATGATTGATAAGGCTCTGGCGCTGGACCCGACAGAGGTCACTGCGCTGATGCTGTTAGCCTCAGATGCGTTTATGCAGGCAGACTACGCCCAGGCCATTTCAGTGTGGCAAAAAGTTATGGATTTAAACTCGCCGAGGGTGAACCGGGCACAGCTCATTGACTCTATTAATATGGCGAAGCTGTTGCAGAATCGGCAAAAATAAATTTGTTTCTTTTGTGATTTGTATCATTTGGCCTGTTTAAAAAACAGGCGAACGAACAAATGAGCAAAAAAACTCACGCCATGACTTCTTCATTTTTGAACATATTAAAATTCTTTTATAACAAAAAGTTATTCATCAATACCCCGATAAAATTGCATTTTTATGCATAAATTCAGCTGAAGGCTCTGTTCCTGGAGGGTTGCGCGAGACAGTACGCAAATGATAATGATAATAAGCGTTAAAAAACTCCATAAACGAACGCAACACAATTCATACCCTTTCAGTATGTACTATTACCACACACCGCATGTGGAATAGCGCTCCATCGAGGAAGTCCGTTGTTATGAAAAATTTGAAAGTCAGCCTGGCATGGCAGATTCTGATCGCTATGGTGCTGGGCATTCTGCTGGGGAGTTACCTGCATTACCATAGTGACAGCCGTGAATGGCTGGTTGTAAACCTGCTGTCACCGGCGGGCGATATCTTTATCCATCTGATCAAAATGATTGTGGTGCCCATTGTTATCTCTACGCTGGTTGTCGGTATCGCCGGGGTCGGTGATGCAAAACAGCTGGGCCGTATTGGCGCCAAAACTATTCTCTATTTCGAAGTGATCACCACCGTGGCGATTATCCTGGGTATCACGCTGGCGAATGTGTTCCAGCCAGGCACCGGGGTGGATATGTCGCAACTGGCGACCGTGGATATTTCGAAATATCAAAGCACGACCGCAGAAGTACAGAGCCACGCGCATGGCCTGATGGGGACAATTTTGTCACTGGTGCCAACCAACATCGTCGCATCGATGGCAAAAGGCGATATGCTGCCGATTATCTTCTTCTCGGTGCTGTTCGGTTTAGGTCTGTCTTCCCTGCCGGCAACTCACCGCGAGCCGTTGGTTACCGTATTTCGCTCTATTTCCGAAACCATGTTTAAAGTCACTCACATGGTTATGCGCTACGCGCCAGTCGGCGTTTTCGCGCTGATTGCCGTTACCGTCGCGAACTTCGGTTTTGCCTCCTTGTGGCCGCTGGCGAAGCTGGTGCTGTTGGTGCATTTCGCCATTCTGTTCTTCGCGCTGGTGGTGCTGGGGATCGTGGCGCGCATCTGCGGTCTGAGCATCTGGATCCTGATCCGCATTCTGAAAGACGAGCTGATTCTGGCCTACTCTACCGCCAGCTCCGAGAGCGTACTGCCGCGTATTATTGAGAAGATGGAAGCCTATGGCGCGCCAGCTTCAATCACCAGCTTTGTGGTGCCGACCGGCTACTCATTCAACCTTGATGGTTCAACTCTGTACCAGAGTATCGCCGCTATCTTTATCGCGCAGCTGTATGGTATCGACCTGTCGCTGTGGCAGGAAATCGTGCTGGTGCTGACGCTGATGGTGACCTCAAAAGGGATTGCGGGTGTGCCGGGCGTATCATTCGTGGTGCTGCTGGCTACGCTGGGCAGCGTGGGGATCCCACTGGAAGGCCTGGCGTTTATCGCCGGTGTTGACCGTATCCTCGACATGGCGCGTACCGCGCTGAACGTGGTGGGTAATGCGCTGGCGGTACTGGTTATCGCCAAGTGGGAACACAAATTTGACCGCAAGAAAGCGCTGGCCTATGAGCGCGACGTGCTGGGTAGATTTGATAAGACCGCTAATCAGTAATTCATGACAGCTTGCCGGATAAGCGTAGCGCCATCCGGCAATGCAAATCATTACCCGTTTGTTAACTTATCAAATTCTTCGCAGCCGGTATCGAATCCTTCCATACAGCTCAGATTCAGCCAGTGCAGCGCCTTCTGTTTATTCTTCACGATAAAACCCTGTTCACCGTTTAAGAACATCATCCCTGCCCAGTATTCGGAATAACCGGTGCGTGAAATGGCTGAGCTTCGTTTGAAATACCACGTCGCTTTCTCATCGTCAGCGGGAATGCCCACACCGTTGGCGTAAATCAGGCCGAGCAGCATTTGCGCGTCGACGGCGGAGTCATTTTCCAGGTCTTCGGAGGCGTTTTGCAGCAAGGTAATGGCTTTAGGGTAATCGGTACGTCCAGCCTGGGTGTTGACCAGAATCCGCGCCAGGGTAAGTTCTCCCGCTTTACTGCCTGCTTTGGCTGCTTTTTCCGCCAGCGTTTTAGCCTGGGGGTAATCCAGACTGACCGGATTCGTAATTTTGATTTGCGCCAGTAGCGCACAGGCGTCGGCATCGCCGTTGTCGGCGGCTTTTTGCGCCCAATACTCGGCTTTGCTCAAATCGCCCGAACTGAACCAGGTATCGGCAAGAAAGTACTGTGCGCGACGATCCCCTGCCTCAGCGGCCTGCAAATACTGGCTTCCTGGCTCAGTATCACTGGCATGGGCAAAGAATGTCATAAAGAACATCAATGCAATGAGTTGTTTCATTTTGAGTTTTATTTAGGGTACGGAATGAACAGTATAAAGAGATCGTATGGATAAAAAAACAGCCTCCGGGCGGAGGCTGTTGCAGAACAGTTACGTAAACGGACTAACCCATCGCGCTTTCGCGCAGGCTGGCTTTCAGCTTGGTGTACTCATCAATGACATACTGCTCGGCAGCGCGCTGATCGGCAATGCGTTCAACGTTAACGGCACAGTACTTGTACTCCGGCGTTTTGGTAATCGGGCTTAAGTTCTCGGTTACCAGCTCATTACATGCGCCAATCCACCACTGGTAGGTCATGTAAATCGCGCCTTTGTTTGGACGATCGCTGACTGCTGCACGGGTAATGACCCGGCCTTTACGCGAGTTAACCCACACCAGCTCTTCATCCTGGATGCCCAGGCGTTCTGCGTCGGCGGTGTTGATCTGGGCATAGCCCGGCTCATCCGCCAGCGCGGCCAGCGCCGCACAGTTACCGGTCATCGAACGGCAAGAGTAGTGGCCGACTTCACGCACCGTGGACAGCACCATCGGGTACTCCTCAGTGAGTTTGTCGATTGGCGCTACCCAGTCGCAGGTAAAGAACTGCGCCAGACCGTTCGGGGTATCGAACTTCTCTTTGAAGAGATAAGACGTACCCTGGTCGGTTTCTGAGGTGTCGCGGCAAGGCCACTGGATATAGCCCAGTTCGCCCATTTTCTCGTAAGTGGCACCGTAGAAATCCGGGCACAGATGACGCAACTCATCCCAGATTTCCTGGGTGTTGTTGTAGTGCATCGGGTAGCCCATACGGGTGGCGATTTCACTGATAATCTGCCAGTCCGTTTTCAGATCCCACTTCGGCTCAACGGCTTTAAAGAAGCGCTGGAAGCCACGGTCAGCCGCGGAGAAGACGCCTTCATGCTCGCCCCATGACGTAGACGGTAAAATAACGTCTGCGGCAGCGGCAGTTTTGGTCATGAAGATATCCTGCACGATGACCAGTTCCAGATCCTCAAAGCCTTTGCGCACTGCGGAGAGTTCAGCATCAGTCTGTAATGGATCTTCACCCATAATGTACGCCGCGCGGACTTCGCCATGCGCCGCACGGTGCGGCAGTTCACTGATGCGATAGCCGGTATGTGCAGGCAGACTTTCCACGCCCCAGGCTTTAGCGAACTTCTCGCGGTTAGCCGGATCTTTCACATACTGATAGCCCGGATAGGTATCCGGTAGCGCGCCCATGTCGCATGCGCCCTGAACGTTGTTCTGGCCACGAACCGGGTTAACGCCCACGCTTGGCTTACCGAGGTTGCCGGTCAGCATTGCGAGGCTGGTCAGTGAACGCACGGTTTCCACACCCTGATAGAACTGGGTAACACCCATGCCCCACAGGATGGCCGCGCTTTTTGCCGTGGCGTACATACGAGCAGCCTGACGAATATCCTGTGCGCTAACGCCAGTGACATCTTCGACGGACTCCGGCGTGTAGCCTTCGACAATCTTGCTGTACTCTTCGAATCCTTCTGTACGGGAGGCGACGAACGCCTGGTCGTACAGTTTTTCTTCGATGATGACATGACCCATGGCGTTGAGCAGCGCGATGTTCGAGCCGTTTTTCAACGCGATGTGCATATCGGCAATACGCGCGGTTTCAATTTTGCGCGGATCGCAGACGATAATTTTCGCCCCGTTACGTTTAGCGTTAATCACGTGATTCGCCACGATCGGGTGGGAATCCGCCGGGTTGTACCCGAAGATGAACACTAAATCTGTGTTATCAATTTCATTGATAGCATTACTCATTGCGCCGTTACCGACCGATTGGTGCAGACCTGCAACCGAAGGGCCGTGTCAGACGCGAGCGCAGCAGTCAACGTTATTGGTACCAATAACGGCGCGCGCGAATTTTTGCATTACATAGTTGGTTTCGTTACCCGTACCGCGAGATGAACCGGTCGTCTGAATAGCGTCCGGGCCATACTTCGCTTTGATGGCGCTCAGACGAGTGGCGACGTAATCAAGCGCTTCATCCCAGGAAACGGATTCCAGTTTGCCGCCACGCTGGCGACGGATCATTGGGGTTTTCAGACGAGGGGTCAGGATCTGGGTATCATTGATAAAATCCCAGCCATAGTAGCCCTTCAGACACAAGGTACCCTGGTTGGTTTTCCCCTGCGCCGCTTCAGCCCGGACGATTTTGCCGTTATCGACCACCAGGTTGATTTTGCAACCTGATGCGCAATATGGGCAAACCGTGACGACTTTTTTCATCGGTCTCGCTCCAGTTAATCAAATCACGCATACGCGCTTGTCGCTTGAGTTATGCATCTTTTATGCCATGTTTTTATCAGGGGCATTAGTCGATATTACGGGCGAATTTTGCGCAAAACCCTGACGAAAAACAGGCTGTCGTCATATTTGACGTGACGAATCTCCAATACGTGACGGCCCGGCAGTGTGACCGAGGTTATGTTTCCCACACATCCTTGTGCCTTATCGCTGTCACTCTGTGCAGAATCAATCACACTCATTTAAGTTGGCCATAAATGGGGAAAAACAATGAAGCCAGCCATACTGGTTGTGGATGATGACATCGCTGTCTGCACGCTTTTACAGGATGTGCTGAGCGAACATGTCTTTGCAGTGACCGCATGTCACACCGGGCAGGAGGCGCTGCGCTGCATTGAGACTCAGCCGGAAATCGCTCTGGTATTGCTGGACATGATGTTGCCTGATATTAACGGTCTGATGGTGCTGCAGCAGGTGCAAAAGATCAGACCCGGATTACCGGTGGTGATGCTGACCGGGCTTGGCAGCGAGTCGGATGTGGTTGTCGGGTTGGAAATGGGCGCTGACGACTACATCGGTAAACCGTTCAATGCGCGGGTGCTGGTGGCGCGGGTAAAGGCGGTACTCAGACGCGTCGGCGTGTTAACGGCAGAAAGTGGCAGCCCGCAAACCACGGGACTTTCTTTTAACGGTTGGCATCTCGATACCGCCGGTTGCCAGTTACATAATCCTCAGCAACTGAAGGTGGAGTTGACGCAGGGGGAATACAGCCTGCTGCTGGCGCTGGCCCAAAACGCCCGCCGGGTACTTAGCCGAGAACAGTTGCTGGAACTGACGCGCAGCGACAGCGTTGAGGTGTTTGACCGCACCATTGACGTGCTAATCATGCGGTTACGGCGAAAAATAGAGCACAACCCGCATCAGCCGATGCTGATCAAAACCCTGCGCGGGCTGGGCTATGTGTTTGCCGCCGACGTTCAGCATCATGATAAGGCGGCGTAAACGTCTTATCCGGCTTACAAGGATGCTATATCGGCTTTTAACTCTGCCAACGTTTTCGCGCCGTCTATCGCGTTGGCGCACAGCAAACTGGCCCGTGCGCAGGCGTGTGCCAGCCTGACGCTGTCCGTCAGCGACCAGCGTTCATGACAGCCATACAAAAATCCGGCGCAAAACGCATCTCCCGCCCCGACGCTGCCAACGATCTCCTCCGGCGCCAGATACTGTGACGGGATCCAGACGCCCGGCAGATCCGGCGCTTCACCCCAGGCGCCTTCCGGACAGTGGATAACCACCCGCTGGCGTACGCCCGCATTCAACAGTTCGCGCGCAGCGGTGGCGATGTGCGCAATATGCAGCTCCCCGTTGGGCTGGCGGATCTCCAGCCCGCTGAATTCCCCGGCTTCCAGCTCGTTAATTACCAGATAGTCGAGATGGCGCAGAGCTGGCATCACTAACGGCTGATAGCGCGGGTCGCCCTTGCGTGAAACCAGATCCAGTGATGTTTCAAAGCCGTTGTCGCGCATTTGCGCCAGCAGCCGTGCGCTACGCGTGCCGTACTCCTCATCCGGCATGTCCAGACTGTCGAGCAGCAGCAGATAGCCAAGATGGAAGATTTTCATCGAGGTATCCAGTTGCTCAAAAGCGGGCAGATCCAGCAGCCGGTTGGCGCCGGGCGAGTGGAAAAAGGTGCGCTGACCGCTGGGATCGGTCATCACCTGTGACATCGACGTGGGGGCGAAAGTCGTGCGCTGCACATGTTGGCGATTAACATGATACTGCTCCAGCATCGCCATGATGTAGTCGCCGTCGCTATCCTGACCGATTAACCCCACCGCCTGCAGCGGCAGTCCGGTGTGCATTTTCGCCAGCGTCAGCAGTACGTTCAGCGGCGCACCGCCCGTGGCGCGTTCGCTACGGATGATTTCCGCCAGCCAGCCGCGTTCCGGCCACTGCACAATTTGATGCACATGATCGACCAGCATGTTGCCTGCGGCGATAACGCCTCTGCGTTCCATCAGACCCGTCCCGCGCTGCCAAAAATACGCATCTGTTCTGAAACGGTATCGGTAATGGCCTCTTCAATGGCGAGCAGCAGTTCGGCAAATTCGTCGTACAGGGGCTGACGATTCGCTATTCTTGTCTCTACTGCCGACAGCGCCGCCTGCGACATGCCGGTATAGAAATTAATTTTGTGAATGCCGAGTTCAATTGCGCGCTTGAAATCGTCGTTGCTGATGCCGGAACCGCCGTGCAGTACCAGCGGGATCGCCGCCTGCTGGCGAAGGGCGTCCAGACGCGGAAAGTCGAGCACCGGTTCGCCTTTATATTTGCCGTGTGCATTACCAATGGCGACCGCCAGTGCGTCAATCCCGGTTCTGTCGACGAAATCACGCGCCATCATCGGGTCGGTAAATAGCGACTCGTCGGCATGACCATACAACGCGCCGCCCTCATCGCCTCCCACCGCGCCCAGTTCGGCTTCCACCGATACGCCGACGGCGTGACACATCTTCACCACTTCGCGGGTTTGACGAATATTTTCTTCATACTCCAGCGTGGAGCCATCAAACATCACTGAACTGAAACCTAAGCGCAGTGCCCTAACCACCGACTCAAAGTGCAGGCCGTGGTCAAGGTTCAGCACTACCGGAATGTCATGCCGCGCGGCTTCGAACTTGACCGCTTCGACCAGAGAATCCAACGAGATATATTTAAAATGCACCTCGGCGATGTTGATGATAAACGGCGAACGTTCCTGCTTTGCCGCGGCAAACAGCGCGCGCAGGAAGTGTGAGTCCAGAACGTTAAACGCCCCTAAGGCATAGCGGTGCTCGCGGGCATGGGCAAGGCCATCGGCGAGAGATATCAACGGCATAATGCGCTCCTTGGTTAGCGGAACAGGCGATACTCATTACACAGCACCAGCTGCGCCGGTTCGTCTTCTTCAATGTCGTTATAGCGGGCGATCGGTTGCAGAAAGTGGTTATCGTGGTCGTCGTCATTAACAGAAGAAACCTCGCCGACCAGCACGTCGCCAAAACCTTCTTCCGCCCAGAAGCTGTGATACAGGCCCGGTGGCAGGCAGATGCTTTCACCCGGCGTCAGGCGCAGTTGACTGCCTGCCGCATGGGTTTGCCGACAGCCGTCAATCACCACGCTCACGTCGCTGTCCTCCGTTTGTTCTCGGATCCCCGCATTCCACAGTTCCACAATTAAATTACCGCCGCCGCGATTGATAATGTCTTCGCGTTTACGCCAGTGAAAATGCATCGGCGTGACCTGCGCATCGCGAACATGCATGATTTTCTCGGCGTAGCATTTCTCGTAAGGCATTTCTTTCGGCGAGCCATTACGCAGGGTAAACAGCGTTAACCCTTGCGCGGCGAAATTGTTGCCGCCAAACGCGGTGACATCCCAACCGAGCTTAAGGTCGAAAACTTCTCTCCAGGCGGCGGGATCAAGCTTGCGCCATTGGGTCGGCGGGAAACTGGCAAAAGGGGGGAGATGCACGTCGTGCAGAGAGAAAAACTGGCGCGTGTGGCCCAGTATCTCGTTGATAGCGGAACGTTTCATCGGCAGAATCCTCCTTAATATCATGCCGGATGGCGCTGCGCTTATCCGGCCTACAAAATCATACCGATCTTGTAGGTCAGATAAGGCATTTTTGCCGCCATCCGGCGTTGTTGTGGCGGGTTATTTCACCGTCCAACCCTTATAGCTGCCGACGTTGTTTTTATCGATCATCGTCACCGGGATCAGTACGGGCTCTTTCGGGGCGGGTTTCCCCTGCAATATGTCATAGCCGATTTCGACCGCTTTGGCAGCCATCACCTGCGGATCTTGTGCAGGCGTCGCCACAAATAGTGAGTTTTCCCGCTTCAACGCTTCTTCAGCGTCTGGCGATCCGTCTACGCCGACAATAAAGAATTCGCTACGTTGTGCCTGTTTTGCTGCCAGATCGGCACCGATCGCCGTAGGATCGTTAATGGCGAATACGCCGTCGATCTTCGGATTCGCCGCCAGCAGCGCGGTCATGATCTCTAGTCCGCCTTCGCGACTGCCTTTGGCGTTTTGGTTATACGACAGCACTTTGATATCCGGGTGACGTTTAAACTCGGTCTGGCAGCCTTCCACGCGGTTCTGGACGGCGGAAACCGGCGGCCCGTTGATAATGACGACGTTGCCTTTCCCTTTCAGACGGTCGGTAATGTATTTACAGGCCATTTCACCCGCCTGGGTGTTATCGGAGGTAATGGTCGCATCTGCGCCTTCCGCCGCTACGTCAACGGCAACCACTACAATCCCTGCGTCTTTCGCGCGTTTTACCGCTGGGCCGATGCCTTTGGAGTCGGCGGCGTTAAGGATAATCATGTCGACCTTGGCGGCAATAAAGTTGTCGATTTGCGACACCTGTTGTCCCAGATCGTAGCCGCTGGAAACCAGCGTCACTTTAACGCTATCACCCGCCAGTTTGCGTGCTTCCAGCTCCGCGCCTTTGGTGATCTGCACGAAGAACGGGTTGGCCAGATCGCCCACCGTAACGCCGATCGATTTCAGTTCTTTTGCCTGCACAAACGGAGCTGCAACAAGCAGTGCGCCAGCACAGAGCGCGGTGACTAAGGGCTTCAATCTCATGCTGTATTCCTCGAAGTAAGATGTTGTTGTTATGCACTTTGATGGTGTCGGGTACGGTATTTGTCGATCAGTACCGCTATGATGATCACCGCCCCTTTGATCACCAGTTGCCAGAAATAGGAGACGCCCATCAGCGTCATGCCGTTATTGAGCGTGGCGATAATCAACGCCCCTACTAGCGTGCCGGTGATGGTACCGATCCCCCCAACAAAGCTGGTACCGCCGAGGATCACCGCCGCGATGGCGTCCAGCTCGTAACCCATGCCTAAGTTGCCGTTGGCGCTGTATAGCCGCGAGGCGCTCATCACCCCGCCAAGACCTGAGAGCACACCGCTCATGCCGTAGACGAACAGCAGCACCAGCCACACTTTGATACCGGTTAAACGAGCGGCCTGCATATTGCCGCCGACCGCATAAATATGAACGCCGAGTGTGGTGCGCCTAAGAATGAACCAGCACATCACCACCACCGCCAGCGCAATGACCACTAGCCACGGAACCGGACCAAGATAGTTGTTACCGATCCACTCAAAGCTGATATTGGAATTGATCACCGTCGTGCCGTCGGCCAGCAGATAGGCCGCGCCGCGCAGCGCCGTATACGTTCCAAGCGTGACGATAAACGGTGGCAGTCCGGCAAAAGCAACCAGCGCGCCGTTAAACAACCCCAGCACCAGACCGAGCATCAGCGCCGCCGGAATCGACAGCATGGCAAATTCAGGGATCAGCGAAACGACCATAGCCGCGACGGCGGTGGTGCCGAGAATCGAGCCAACCGAGAGGTCGATCCCGCCGGTCAAAATAATGAAGGTCATGCCTGCCGCCAGCACGATGTTGATCGACGCCTGGCGGGTTATATTCAACAGGTTGCTTTCGGTAAAAAAGTTTGGCGCGATAAAGCCAAATACCGCCACTATCAGGATGAGAATCGGCAAGATGCCGACCGTTTGCATCAGATCGCTCATCAGCAATTTTTTCGCGGAGGCGGATTTCGCCACCTGCTGGGGAGTGGTTGGATTATTCATGGGACACCGCCTGATGATGGGAGTCGTTCACGCCGGTTGCCAGCGTCATAATATTTTCCTGGGTAATACTTTGCCCGTTCAGCTCACCGGCAATGCTGCCTTCCCGCATGACGTACACGCGATCGCTCATACCGACAACTTCCGGCAATTCGCTGGAGATCATCAGGATCGCCACGCCTTTGCGCGCCATGTCGTTCATGATCCGGTATATCTCGCTTTTGGCGCCAACGTCCACGCCGCGAGTGGGTTCATCGAGGATCAAAATGCGTGGGCCGATCGCGACCCAGCGAGAAATCAGCAGCTTTTGCTGATTACCGCCGGACAGCCCGCCCGCGCGTACCTGGGCGTGCGGAACGCGGATGTTGAGCAATTGGATGGCGTCATCGGAAATAGCCTGCGCCTTTTTGCGATCGAGCATGCCCCAGTTGGCGTCACGTTCCAGCGTCGCCATGGTGATGTTCTCTGCTGCCGCCAGCTCTAAAAACAATCCCTGCTCTTTGCGGTTTTCCGTCAGAAAGCCAATGCCGTGGTCAATCGCCTCGCGAGGGGAGTGGATCACCACCGGTTCACCGTCTACTTCAATCATGCCGCCGATGGCTTTACGTACGCCAAAAATCAGTTGAGCCAGTTCAGAACGCCCGGCGCCGACTAACCCGGCAAGGCCGACGATCTCCCCGGAGCGCACCAGCAAACTGCACGGCTGGACTTTATGGCCGTCGGTCAGGTGGTGGACGTTGAGGCGCGCTTTACCTAAGGGAATATCGCGCTCTTTGTTGAACAAATCGCTTAACGGTCGGCCCACCATCATGCGCACCAGCTCAGAGGCGTTGAGTTTGTCGCGGGTCAGGCTGCCTACATATTGCCCGTCGCGCAGGACGCTGACGCGGTCCGAGAGTTCATACACCTCCGCCATGCGGTGGCTAATGTAGATAATCGCCATCCCCTCATCGCGCAGGCGCATGATCAGTTCAAACAAGCGGTGGGTTTCACGTGAGGAGAGGGCGGCAGTGGGTTCATCCATCACCAGAATGCGGCTGTTACGGTGCAGGGCGCGGGCGATTTCCACCTGCTGCTGTTCGGCGATGGTCAACGTCATCACGCGATCGCTGGCCTTAAACTGGGCGCCGAGTCGGTCGATGACTTTTTGCGACTGCATCACCATCTCTTTACGCTGGACCAGACCGCCGCGCGACAGCTCGCTGCCAAGAAAGATATTTTCCGCCACCGTCAGGTTCGGCGCGAGCTGCATCTCCTGGTAAATCAGCGTGATGCCTGCGCTGAGCGCGTCTTTTGGCCCGCGAATGTGAAACGGCTGACCGTCGATCAGGATCTCACCGCTGGTGGCCGTATACGCGCCCGCAAGGATCTTCATCAGGGTGCTTTTCCCCGCGCCGTTCTCACCCATCAGGGCATGAATCTCACCCGGCCAGACCGTTAAATCGACCCCTTTCAGCGCATAAAATTTACCAAACGCTTTGGCAATGTTGCGCATCTCCAGAACCGGTGTCCTGCTCATAGCGGATCTCCTGTGGGGTGGCCGATATCAGCAGTCCATCACAGGAATGTAAATGCAAAATGTCAGAAGCCGTTCATATTTGTCATATTGCGATTTTTCTTCACGGAGCGTGATATGCCGCAACCAGGACGTCACTTTTTCGCCAGTGCGCGCGGACGATTGCTGTTCTTCAATCTGCTGGTGGTGACGGTCACGCTGATGGTAAGCGGTGTGGCGGTGCTGGGGTTTCAGCATGCCAGTCAAATCCAGGAACAGGTGCAGCAGCAAACCGTTGACGACATGACCGGCAGCATGAACCTGGCCCGGGATACGGCGAACGTGGCGACGGCGGCGGTGCGGCTGTCGCAGGTGGTCGGCGCGCTGGAATACAAAGGTGAAGCGGAGCGGCTGCAGGAGACGCAACGGGCGCTGAAGCATTCGCTGGAACAGTTGGCCACCGCGCCGTTGGCGCAGCAGGAGCCGGCGCTGGTCGAGCGTATTATCCAGCGCAGCCAGGAGCTACAAAGCAGCGTGGAAGGTATGCTGCAGCGCGGGCAACGGCGACATCTGGAACGTAACGCCCTGCTCAGTTCGCTGTATCAGAATCAAAGTTATTTACGTCATCTGCAAAAGCTGACCGGCGCGCAGGATGACGTGCTGCTGGGGCAGATAGACCGCTTAATTGTTGCCGCCATTGAAACACCCACGCCGCGTTCGGTGGTGAAACAACTGGACGGCGTGATGCCCGCGCTGCCTGTGCAAAATAGCAATCCGCTGATTACCAACATCCTCACCGACTTCAACCAGGAGTTGCATAAGCTGGAGCCGCTCTCTTCTGCGCTTGAGCAGAGCGATTTGGCGATCAACTGGTATATGTTTCATATCAAAGCGCTGGTGGCGATCCTCAACAGCGATATCAACCGGTATGCTTCGCAGGTGGCGCTGATCTCCGAACAGCGGGTGGCGCAAAGCCATCAGGAACTGCAATCCGGCGCGTTGTTTATTTTGGTGTTTGCGCTGTTGGCGGTGGTGATCACCGGTTTTGCCGGCTGGTATATCTACCGTAACCTCGGCTCTAACCTGACGGCCATTTCGCGGGCGATGACCCGGCTGGCGCACGGTGAATCGGACGTTAGCGTCCCTGCCCTGCAGCGGCGCGATGAGCTGGGCGAGCTGGCCCGCGCCTTTAGCGTCTTCGCCCGTAATACGGCATCGCTGGAGCACACCACCCGACTGCTAAAAGAAAAAACCAGCCAGATGGAAATCGACCGCACCGAGCGCCAGGGGCTGGAGGAAGCGCTGTTGCACAGTCAGAAACTGAAGGCGGTAGGGCAACTGACAGGCGGATTAGCGCACGATTTCAATAACCTGCTGGCAGTCATTATTGGCAGCCTGGATCTGGTGAACCCAGACTCCCCCGATGCGCCACGGGTCAATCGGGCGCTAAAAGCCGCCGAGCGCGGGGCGCTCCTTACCCAGCGGCTGCTGGCCTTTTCGCGCAAACAGTCGTTGCATCCCCATGCGGTGGAGCTGAAAACGCTGCTGGAAAATTTGGGCGAACTGATGCGCCACTCTCTTCCGGCTACGTTGACGCTGGAGATTGAAGCCCAGTCTCCCGCCTGGCCCGCGTGGATTGATGTCAGCCAACTGGAGAACGCCATTATCAATCTGGTGATGAATGCCCGTGACGCCATGGACGGGCAGGCGGGCACGATTAAAATCCGTACCTGGAATCAGCGGGTCACGCGCAGCGATGGGCGTAAGCAGGATATGGTGATGCTGGAAGTTGCCGACCAGGGAAGCGGGATGTCGCAGGAGGTGAAAGCTCAGGTCTTCGAGCCGTTTTTCACCACCAAACAGACCGGCAGCGGCAGCGGGCTGGGGCTGTCTATGGTCTACGGTTTTGTGCGCCAGTCCGGTGGCCGCGTGGAGATTGAAAGCGCCCCTGGGCAGGGAACGACGGTCAGATTGCAGCTTCCTCGCGCGGTTGTGCCGGTGCAGACACCGGTGGAGACAATCGCACAGCACACCCCGACTCGCGGTGAAAAACTGGTGCTGGTTCTCGAAGATGAAGCCGATGTGCGCCAGACGTTATGTGAGCAATTACACCTGCTGGGCTACCTGACGTTAGAGGCCGCCAACGGCGAACAGGCTATGCATATGCTGGCGGCTTCATCCGAGATTGATATTTTTATCAGCGACTTAATGCTGCCCGGCGGTTTAAGCGGTGTGGATGTGATTAATCATGCGCTGGCACATTATCCACAACTGAACATCCTGCTGATTAGCGGCCAGGATTTACGTCCGGCGCATAATCCGGCGCTGCCAGATGTGGCGTTATTGCGTAAGCCCTTCACTCGGGGAGAACTGGCGCAGGCGCTGCGGCATTCGCGTAATTGAGATTCCTCCGCTACCCGCGCAAATACGTTTTGATTACCGTGGGGCGAGTTTCTTGATGAGGCTGGTTTTATGCAACGCTCCGCGACATTCTTACTTTTCACTCTGCTGATGATGACCACCGTATCGGCGCAGGCGGATATTATCGATGACGCCATCGGCAATATTCAGCAGGCAATTAACGACGCCTACAAACCGGACAGCGGGCGGGATTATGACGACTCTCGTGATGAAAGCTGGCAGCGACAGATGAGTGACGATCGTCGCAGGCAGTATGATAATCGCCGCCGCCAGTTTGAAGACCGACGCCGCCAACTGGATGACCGCCAGCGCCAGCTCGATCAGGAACGGCGTCAGTTAGAAGACGAAGAGCGCAGAATGGAAGAAGATTACGATCGTTAGCGCAATCTTTCGCTGGCAAGGTTATAGGGGGCAGAGACCTGTTAACAAGCCTTTAAGTGCGATGTAAACCTACCTCAGCACAATTTCCATTCCGTCATACCCGGCTTCGAGCCCTGTCGGTAGCGGATTCTCCATCATCCACAAATCAAACTGATGACTGATATGCGTCAGGATCACCCGTGGGCAGCGGATAACCGCGTTCAAGGCGATAACGGTATTTACATCGCTGTGATTACGCGGCGGTTGTGCGCGCGGGGCGTGGCTGCAGTCGATGATAATCACCTGAGGCTGGTTATTGTGGAGAAACTTCAGCGTCTTGTCGGGAAGTCCGGCGGTATCGGAGAGCCACGCCACGCGGCTGTGCGCGGTCTCCAGCAGATAGCCAAACGTCAGCTTTGAGTGGTTGAGCGGGAGTGGCGTCACCTGCAACCCTTGCAGGTTAAACACCACGAATGGCGCGACGGTATGGCTAAAATCGAGGATGCCAGGGTGCTTAAACAGATCGTCGCATCCCTGTTCATCCGGCGGACCGTACACCGGGATAGTCGCCCCCACGCCCCAGCGCAGCGGAAACAGCCCCTGCACGTGATCCATATGGTAGTGGGTGAGCAGAAACTGCTGGAAGCTGCCTGCTGGCCAGTCGTCCATCAGATGCGGGATCCCCGCGTCCAGCAGCGTCAGCGCATTGTTAAATTTGACCACCCCGCTACAAGGGCGTCGACGGTATTGCGCCTGTAAGCGTGCTCGTTGGCAGGCCGCACAGTCACATCCAAATGCCGGCACCAGTTGCGCGCCGCCGGTTCCCGTCAGCGTAATGGTCAGACTCATGGCTCCCCCCTACAACGGTTTGGTGAAGCGAAAATGGCTCATGGTATAGCCTTCGCGCTGGTAAAAGCGGTGCGCGTCAAGGCGTTGGGTACTGGTAGAAAGCTCGGTTATTTCTGCGCCCGCTTCGCGCGCGGTGGCTTCGGCCCAGGTCAGTAACTGACTACCCACTTTTAGTCCTCGTGCCTGTGGCATCACCACCAGTTCCTGGATCTCGCCAATCCAGTTGGCGTGGTGCAGATGAAACTGCAGGTGCAGACCGATCAAGCCGACGACCTGTCCGTCGAGCAGCGCCAGCTGGTAGTGCATATTGGGATCTTGCAGATTTGCGGCGTAGCCGGCGCTAAAGGCCTGCAGGTCGAATTGGCCCTGTTTCAACTCACAGATAAGCGCGTAAACCGCATCGGTATCGTATAGCGTGGCGCGGCGTAATTCACAGACAGACATGTTTCTTCTCCTTGCGTCCCATCAGTGTGAGCAGTGTATCGACAGACTGTAGCAAACTTCCATCATTGTTCAGGACGTGGCAGTCATACGGCGTGTAGCGTGCCGCGCGTTCAAGGCGGGCAGCGATTTCCGTTTCGCTCTCCCGTCCACGTGCCTGCAGGCGCTGGCGTAAAATGGCCGGGGAAACCTGTAAGCAAATGGGAAGTAAAGAAGCGCCGTAACGGGCCTGCGCCAGGGGCAGATGCGCGCGCGAGCCGTTGACCACCACATCAAAACCGGCGTGCAGCCAGAGGTCAATCTCTACGCCGACGCCGTAATAGAAGCCGTTGGCGTGCCAGCTCAGCGCCAGCAGGTTCTGCCCGGCGCGGGTAAAAAACTCTGGTTCGCTGAGGGCAATATGGTTTTCATTCCCTGCGTTGGCGGCGCGGGTGATGTAACGGTGCGCCACCAGCAGTTGCGCAGGTTCCTGCTGGCGAAGTTCTGCCAGTAGACTGTCCTTACCGGAGCCAGACGGCCCCATCAGCCAGATCAGTTTCCCCATAGTCAGAATACCCTTTTGCCCTGACGCCAGACGTGGTCGATATGGATGTGATCGCCTTTGCGATGCGCCAGCACCAGATCCGCGCGTTTACCTTCGGCTACAACGCCACGATCGTCGAGATTTAATGCCCGCGCCGGATTGCGGGTCACCAGACGAATGGCCTGCGGCAGCGTAAAGCGGTTGGCATCATCGTCCGCCACGCGGAATGCCGCATCGAGCAGGCTGGCGGGGTAGTAGTCGGAGGAGAGAATATCCAGCAGCCCCAGCTCAGCCAGCTTATGCGCCGCCACGTTGCCGGAGTGAGAACCGCCGCGCACGATGTTGGGCGCGCCCATCAGTACGTTCATACCATGCTGGCGCGAGGCCTCTGCGGCGGCAAAGGTAGTAGGAAATTCGGCGATCACGCTGCCAAGTTGATGCGATTCCAGCACATGATCGCAGGTGGCATCGTCATGGCTCGCCAGCGCTATCTGGCGCTCACGACACATCTGAGCAATCGCCGTGCGGTTGGGTTGCGACCAACGTGCAGCCAGAGCTAACTGTTCTTCTTCGTAGCGGGCCATTTGCTCGTCGGTAAGTGAATACTTGCCCTGATAGTACTCGCGGTACTTCTCGCGATTGGCAAACTGACGCTGGCCGGGGGAGTGGTCCATCAGCGATACCAGCGTCACCGGCTCACGACTGACCAGTTTTTCAAACAGCGGTAGGGTGGTGTGATGCGGCAGCTCGCAGCGCAAATGCAGGCGGTGCTCGGCGCGATTGACCCCGCGCTTTTGCGTCTCTTCCACCGCGTTGATCATCTTCTCCAGATTTTCCAGACGGTCACCGCCGTCGCGCACATCGCCAATCGCCACCGCGTCCAGCACGGTGGTAATGCCGCTGGCGACCATCAACGCGTCGTGGCTGCTCATCGCCGAGTGGGCGGGCCAGTCTACCTTCGGGCGCGGGGTGAAAAACTTGTCGAGATTGTCTGTATGCAGCTCGATAAGCCCTGGCAGCAGCCAGCCGCCTTCTCCGTCCATCGCTTGGGCCAGTTGGCTCTGACTTTCGGCAAAGGCGCGGATCGTTCCGCCCTCAATTTCCAGCGATCCTTGCACCACTTCATCTTCCAGCACCAGCTTTACATTATTGATAATCATGCTGTTGTTCCCATCAGGTGCAGGCGATCCGCGACGCGGTCGCGCACGGTTTGATCGTGAAAAATGCCGACAATTGCCGCGCCGCGGGCTTTCGCTTCTTCAATCAATGCGACGACGGCGGCGCTGTTTTTGGCGTCCAGCGAGGCGGTGGGCTCATCGAGGAGTAGAATCGGGTAATCGACGATAAACCCTCGGGCGATATTGACGCGCTGCTGTTCGCCCCCGGAAAACGTCGACGGCGCCAGATGCCACAGCCGCTCCGGCACGTTCAGGCGGGTAAGCAGGTTAGCCGCTTTGGCTGCGCACTCCTCGCGTGACACGCCGAGATCCAGCAGCGGCTGCATCACCACATCCAGCGCAGAAATCCTTGGGATCACGCGCAAGAACTGGCTGACCCAGCCGATGGTTGAACGGCGAACTTCCAGCACTTTACGCGCCGGAGCCTGCACCAGATCGACCCATTCGTCGCTGTGGCGGATGTGGATGTGTCCTTCATCCGGCAGGTAGTTGGCGTACAGCGAACGCAGCAACGTGGATTTGCCGCTGCCAGAGTGACCGTGCAGCACCACGCATTCGCCGTTTTTAACTTCCAGAGTGGCGTCTTGCAGCACCGGCAGACGCACGCCGTTTTGCTGATGCAGTACAAAGGTTTTACTGACGTTTTCAACGCGGATCGCGTTCATTTTTAGCCTCTTTAAGCATTTTTGCGTTCGATTGCCTGATGGCGCTTCGCTTATCAGGCCTACAACCGATGCCGATCCGTAGGCCGGGTCGCGAAGCGCCACCCGGCAAGACAAAATCAGTTTTGCAAAACTGATGACACCAGCAACTGGGTATACGGATGATGCGGATCGTCGAGTACGCGGTCGGTTAACCCACTTTCCACCACCTGACCCTGCTTCATCACCAGCAAACGGTCGGCCAGCAGGCGCGCTACGCCCAGATCGTGGGTGACAATAACCACTGCCAGATCCAGTTCCACCACAAGACCGCGCAGCAGGTCCAGCAGTTTGGCCTGTACGGAAACGTCCAGACCGCCGGTGGGCTCGTCCATAAACACCAGTTTGGGATGGGTGACGAGATTGCGGGCGATCTGCAGGCGCTGCTGCATGCCGCCGGAAAAGGTGGTTGGCAGGTCGTCGATACGCGAGGCCGGGATCTCCACTTCTTCCAGCCAACGCTGCGCGGTGGCACGAATATCGCCGTAGTGGCGCGCCCCAGTGGCCATCAGGCGTTCGCCGATATTGCCGCCAGCGGAGACCTGACGGCGCAGGCCATCCAGCGGATGCTGATGCACCACGCCCCATTCGGTGCGCAGCAGACGGCGACGGTCGGCCTCGTTCATGCCGTACAGCGAACGGTTCTGATACAAAATCTCACCGCTCTGCGGCGTCAGCCGTGAAGAGATCGATTTCAGCAGCGTGGTTTTGCCGGAACCGGACTCGCCGACGATACCCAGCACTTCACCAGGCCACAGGTCAAAAGAGACATCGCTGAAGCCCTTGCCCGGCGCGTAGAGATGGGTCAGGTTGTTGACTGAAAGCAGCGGTTGCGTCATTTGCTGAGGGCCTCACTCTGTTGGCGGCAGTAGTCGGTGTCGGAGCAGACAAACATGCGTTTGCCGGTGTCATCGAGCACCACTTCATCGAGATAGCTGTGGGTTGAGCCACAGATGGCGCAAGGCTCATCCCAGCTCTGCACGGTAAACGGGTGATCGTCGAAATCGAGGCTTTCCACGCGGGTATAAGGTGGAACGGCATAGATGCGTTTTTCGCGGCCTGCGCCAAACAGTTGCAGGGCCGGCATCATGTCCATCTTCGGATTGTCGAATTTTGGAATTGGCGACGGATCCATGACGTAGCGGTCGTTAACCTTCACCGGATAGGCGTAAGTGGTGGCGATATGGCCGAAGCGGGCGATATCTTCATACAGTTTCACCTGCATGATGCCGTACTCTTCCAGCGCGTGCATGGTGCGGGTTTCCGTTTCGCGCGGCTCGATAAAGCGCAACGGCTCGGGGATCGGGACCTGGAAGATAATGATCTGGTCTTCCACCAGCGGCGTTTCCGGGATGCGGTGGCGGGTCTGGATCAGCGTCGCGTCTTCCGTGCGCTCGGTGGTGTTCACCCCGGTCACGCGTTTAAAGAAGTTGCGAATCGACACGGCGTTAGTGGTGTCATCCGCGCCCTGGTCAATTACCTTCAGCACGTCCGGCTCGCTAATCACGCTGGCGGTGAGCTGAATACCGCCGGTTCCCCAACCGTAGGGCATCGGCATTTCACGTCCGCCAAACGGCACCTGGTAACCGGGGATCGCCACCGCTTTCAGAATCGCGCGGCGAATCATGCGTTTGGTCTGCTCATCAAGATACGCAAAGTTGTAGCCGGAGAGGTTAGTGGTCACGGGTGGCCTCCTGTTGCAGGCGTTTGAGCAGTTCCAGCTCGGCCTGGAAATCGACGTAATGGGGAAGTTTGAGGTGCGAAACAAAACCCGCCGCCTCGACGTTATCCGCATGCGCCAGCACGAACTCTTCGTCCTGCGCCGGTCCCGTGACCGCTTCATCGTATTCGGCTGCCTGTAGGGCGCGGTCCACCAGCGCCATCGCCATCGCTTTACGTTCGCTCATGCCGAACACCAGCCCGTAGCCACGGGTAAAATGGGGGGATTCGTTTTCTGGCGCGACAAAACCGTTGACCATTTCACATTCGGTCATCAGCAATTCACCGACGTTCACCGCAAATCCCAGCTCTTCCGGTACGGTTTCCAGTGCCACATAGCCGCTGCGAATTTCGGCGGCAAACGGGTGATTACGCCCGTAGCCGCGTTGGGTGGAGTAGGCCAGCGCCAGCAGATATCCCTCATCGCCGCGCATCAGCTGTTGCAGACGTGAGGCTCTTGAACAGGGGTAAACCGGTGGCGTGCGGGTGATGTCGTCGGGCGTGGCGCCATTATCCTCTTCACGCTTTGCCAGTCCCTGGTTGGCCAGCAGGGAAAAGACGTGCGGAGAGGCGTCCTGCGCGTCGTCTGCGCTGCGCAGGGGTGGCGTTTCGCCATTGGCCAGCAGGGTAAAATCCAGCAGGCGATGGGTGTAGTCATAAGTGGGACCTAACAACTGCCCGCCGGGAATATCCTTGTAGACCGCAGAGATTCGGCGCTCAAGGCGCATTTCTGCACTGTTAACCGGTTCGCTGACCGCCACCTTTGCCAGCGTAGTGCGGTAGGCGCGGAGCAAAAAGATGGCTTCGACGTTATCGCCGCTGGCCTGCTTCAGCGCCAGCGCGGCCAGTTCGCGGTCGGCGATGCCGCCTTCGGTCATCACCCGGTCGACGGCCAGGTTCATCTGTTGTTCGATTTGCGCCACGCTCAGTTCAGCAATGGTCTCTTCGCCCCGGCGTCGGTTTTCCTGCAGGGCGTGGGCGTTGGCTATCGCCTTTTCGCCCCCTTTGACGGCGACATACATCAGCACACCTCCACATGGGTAGTTCGCGGAATAGCCAGCAGGCGTTCGCCGCAGGTGAGGATCAGGTCGACCCCCAGCGGGAACGGATGCGGGCGTTCGGTGAGTTCGTGAATCAGGCATTCCGGTAGCTGTGGCGCGATCATGCGCTCTTCAGCGATACCGGCGCCGGTCAGACGCAGCATGCGTCCACCGCTTAAGCCAGAGACCTGCACAATCAGCGTGGCGCTGGTTTCTGGCGCGACGGCGGAACCGGCGGAGAGGGCGTTAAGCTGTTCGCTGCTGATGCGTTCGTCGGCGACGGCAAAGGCCGCCAACTGCGGCTGATCCACCAGCGGCGCGTTGGTGTGAAAACGCAGATTCTGCCGGGCGATATCGTTATCCATCGACGGCGCAAGCCATACCGGCGTGTCGCCGTCGACCAGGGTCAGTAGCACGCTGGTGGTTGCCAGGCCCAGTGGCTGCCAGCCGTGTTTCAGTTGATGCAGGGCGACGATCACGCCCGGCTCACTCATGGCCTTCAGCAGGCGACGAAAGCTCTGCTGAGCATCCTGAACGGGTAAATTAAAAGCGGTTTGTAAGGTCATGCGTTATCTCCGCGTACCAGCGTGAAGAAGTCGACCCGGCTGGCGTTGACTTCGGCACGGCGTGCGCTAATCAGCGCATCGCGTTCCGCTTCCAGCGGGGCAATTAAGGTTTCCATTAGGCTCTGGAAATGCGTTTGTTCCTGCAGCAGCGCGTCAATGACCGCGCACTGCTCGGCGTGTTGTTTGTTGCGTCCCAGCAGGTAGCTGTAGCCCAGCGTGCCGTTCTTCAGGCGTACCACTGCGCGGGTAAGCGTGGTATCACCGGCAAAGAAGCGGTTGCCGGTGCCGCCCATGCGAGCCTGGAGCTGCATCAGTCCGCTTTCCGGTGCGCGGATAAGTTCATAGTCTGGCGTCAGTTTGAGCGCGTGGATGCGGGCGTTCAGGGCATCGGCATTGCTGTAAGCCAGCGCGCGCATCCAGCGCTGGCGGGTGGCGGTATCGAAATGCATTCAGTGCTCCATAGTGAATTCGATCATGTCGGCGCGGGTCAGGCTGACGGAGTATTCCGCCGCGTGTTCTTCGCCTTCACGGTGGTTCAGGGTGCGCACGCACAGCAGCGGCGCCATATTGGGGATTTCCAGCACTTTGCTCTCTTTAGCCTGTGCGCGGCGGGCGCTGATGCGCGTTTGTGTGCGCAGGAGCGTCAGACCGGACTGTTCGCGCAGGTAGTCGTGCAGTGAGCCGTTGTTAAAGCCCTGCAGCAGCGGCCATAGCGTGAGGTCGGAAAAATAGTGGTCGATCTGGCACAGTGCGATACCGTTTACCCGGCGCAGGGTGCGCAGATGAATCACGTTATCGCCCTCGTTAATGCTGAGCGCATCGGCAATGTGGCTGGAGGCCGGGCGCAGCACCGCCAGCAGTTTTTCGCTGGTGGGGTGGCTACCCTGGTCCAGCAGGTTCTGGCTAAAGCGCGCCTGGGCATTAAGCGGGTAATCGAATGGGCGCATCAGCACCAGTACACCAACGCCCTGGCGACGCTGGACCCAACCACGCTCAACCAACTGGTCAATAGCGCGGCGCAGGGTGTGGCGGTTTACCTCGTAGCGCGCGGCAAGCTGATGCTCGGCGGGCAGATAGTCACCGCAGCGATAATGATGACGAAGCTCCTGCTCAAGTCTCGCGGCAATTTCCTGATAACGCGTTGGATAACTGGTCGGATGTGTAGACAAGTGCATAGCAATCAATGCCTCGCTAATCAGATAAAGTGCTTACGCAAACGCTGGGAAAGGAAATCCAGCAGGCTGACGGTGACGATGATTAACACCATCAGGGCGCAGGTTTGCTGGAACTGAAAGCCGCGAATCGCCTCCCATAAAGTCACGCCAATACCGCCCGCACCCACCATTCCGACCACCGTGGCCGAGCGGACGTTGGATTCAAAACGATACAGCGAGTAGGAGATAAGCAGCGGCATAACCTGTGGCAGAACGCCGTACAGAATCTCTTCAATTTTGTTGGCCCCGGTGGCGCGAATGCCTTCTACTGGACCCGGCTCAATGGCTTCTACCGCTTCGGAAAGCAGCTTGGAGAGCACCCCGGTGGTGTGGATAAACAGCGCCATTACCCCGGCGAACGGACCTAAACCCACGGCGACCACGAACAGCATGGCGAAGACCATTTCATTGATGGCGCGGCAGGCGTCCATCAGGCGACGCATCGGCTGGTAAATCCACCACGGTACGAGGTTATCGGCGCACATCAGGCCAAAGGGAATCGACAGCACAACGGCGAGGGCGGTACCCCAGACGGCAATTTGCAGGGTGACGGCCATTTCACCGAGATAGTCCTGCCACTGACTGAAGTCTGGCGGAAAGAAGTCGGCGGCGAAGGTCGCCATATTGCCGGAATCCTGGATCAGCGTGAGCGGAGCCATTTCGGCACCTTTCCACGAGACCACCAGCACGGCGAGAAGAATGGCCCAGCTCAGCAGTGAGAACCAGCTACGTTTGGGCGGGGCGACGGTGATGGTTTGCATGTTTAGCTCCGTGCGTAGGTTTATCGCCGGATGGCAGCGCTTGCGCCTTATCCGGCCTACAGAACATCGTCTGCCCGGTAAGCGAAACGCCACCGGGCATCAGGTTTACTGCACCGCTTTAGTCACGCTGGTCATGGCGCCCAGGGCGGCGGTCAAACGGTCAAGGTCGTCGAGCTGCGCTTTCAGCGCCGAGGTTTTGCTGGTTTTCTCTTCCTCGTTCAACCCTTTGTTGCCCTTCACGCCCTGCATCTCTTTAAACAGTGCCAGTTGGCGAATCGGTACCAGTTGCAGGTCGCTGGAGGCACGGAACGGTGCCCATCCCAGGCGTTCCAGGACGGTTTTTTGTTCCGGCGTTTTGCCGTAATTCATAAAGAAGTCGTACACCTTGTCCTTGGTGGTTTCGGAGAGGTTTTTGCGCCAGACGATCGGATCGCCCGGGATCAGCGGTGACTTCCAGATAACCTTCAGCTCTTTCAATTTTTCCGGCGCGGAGGTTTTCAGCTTGTCGAGGTTTTCGGTGTTGTTGGTGGCGACATCGACCTGTTTGTTGGCGACGGCCAGCGCGTTGGTTTCGTGTCCGGCGTTAACGGTGCGTTTGAAGTCGCTGGCGGAGATGTTGTTTTTGGCGAAGACGTAGTAACCGGGGACGAGGAAGCCTGACGTTGAGTTGGGATCGCCGTTGCCGAATGTCAGATCCTTACGTTTGGCGATCAGATCGTTCAGGTTGTTGATCGGACTGTCTTTGTTAACGATCAACACGCTCCAGTATCCCGGGGAGCCGTCGGCAGCGACGGTTTGGGCAAACACTTGTCCGTTAGCGCGATCCACTGCTTCCATTGCCGAGAGGTTGCCGTACCAGGCGATATCAACTTTGTTAAAACGCATTCCCTGAATGATCCCGGCGTAGTCCGGAGCGAAGAAGGCGTTCACTTTCACGCCCAACGATTTTTCCATGTCCTTCAGGAATGGTTCCCACTGTGGCTTCAGGTTTTGCTGTGATTCGGTCGAAATAATGCCAAAGTTCAGCGCTTTTTCTTGCTCTTCGGCCTGCGCCGGGCTGAACAAGGTGCTGATGCTGAACATGCTGGTAAAGGCCAGCGCGGCAACGGTCTTATAGCTCATGTTGTTTCCTTAATTAGTCTTTGTTCCAGGCTATTTCACTTGCCAGCCTGGCTGCGCCAATAACGCCTGGTTTTTTAGAACTATGCAGCCTGCGCGTTCTGTTCGACGCGGTTCATGCTGCGGTAGAGATGGTCAAAACGATCGTTATCAAAATGCTGGCTGCTGCCATCAAAGAAGACGTTGCCCTGACGAAGCGCGACAATGCGTTCGCAGTAGCGCAGGGCGTAATCCACCTGATGCAGCGTGACGACCACGGTGATGCCGTCGGTCTGGTTAATGTCGCGTAGGGTGTCCATCACGATGCGTGCGGATTCCGGGTCCAGCGAGGCTATCGGCTCGTCGGCAAGGATCACTTTGGCTTGCTGCATCAGCGCGCGGGCAATCGCCACGCGCTGCTGTTGCCCGCCCGAAAGCGTGGAAACGCGCTGGTATGCAAAGTGCGCCATGCCAACGCGGGTCAGCGCCTGTAATGCACGCTGTTTCTGTTCCTGGCTAAACCAGCTAAAACAGGTGCGCCAAAACGGCGTGCTGCCGAGTGCGCCAATAAGGACGTTTTCCAGTACCGTCAGGCGGTTAACCAGATTGAACTGCTGGAAGATGTAGCCGGTGTGGGCGCGGCTTTTGCGGATATCGCGCGCCAGGCGGCCTTCATGTTGAACGGTGCGACCCAGCAGTTCGACGTGGCTACCAGGGGATTTATCACCGACGATCAAACCGCTTAAATGACGTAAAAGGGTGGATTTGCCGGAGCCAGACGGCCCAAGCAGAGCCACCATCTCACCGGAACAGATGTTCAGATCAACCGCATTGAGCGCTTGATGTTGATTGAAGGACTTGGAGAGTTTTTCGACGCGAATAATCGTTTGCATGATGCGGCCTCCCTTAAAAAGTGGCCCCATCGTGGCGGATCAATGTGACGTTTTCGTTAAGGGATGGTTACTTGGTGATGAAGATTTGAGCGATTTTTGATGACAGTACGGGAGGGCTGGCCTCCCGTTGGATTACTCTGTAGGTTGCTGCTGTTTGACGACGTTGATCATCCACGGCACGCCATACCGATCGCTCACTTTACCGAAACCATGAGCCCAGAAGGTTTCCTGCCAGTCCATTTCGATTTTTCCGTTTGCTGCCAGGTTATCAAACCAGCGTTTGCCTTCGTCGACGTTTTGCGTGTCGAGTACCAGCGTAAAGCCAGAGTAGTGGGCATTTCCGTCGGGGGCGCTATCGCTCATCATGATGTCGCTGCCCGCAACGCGCAGGTTGGCGTGGGCAATGGCGGTATCGGGGAATTTCATGCCTGAAGGGCAACCCTCTTCGCTGTTCTGCGCCGGTTTGGGCATTTCACCGAAGTTGATTTTGTAGAGTAGCTCAGCGCCTAATGTTTTTTGGTAGTAGGCGATAGCATCAGCGCAGTTACCTGCGAAGGAGATATAGGGACTTAACGGCATAATCTTTACCTCAGGTAAAAGAAACCAGTTAAGTGTAGTTATCGTCTGCAAAAATAAGCCAGGCGGGAAGTATGAGCTTCCCGCCTGGCAGATGAGCTGGCGTCGGCCTGATTGACGTAGCGCCATCAGGCAATTTGCATCAGTTCTTTTTCACAAACTCAGATTTCAGCTTCATTGGGCCAAAGCCATCGATTTTGCAATCGATGTTGTGGTCGCCTTCAACCAGACGGATGTTCTTCACTTTGGTCCCGATCTTCAACATGGAAGAGCTACCTTTTACCTTCAGGTCTTTCACTACGGTAACGCTGTCGCCGTCAGCCAGCAGGTTGCCGTTGGCATCTTTAACGATCAGTTCGTCGCTGTCCTGAGCCGGTTCAGCATCGTTCCATTCGTGAGCGCATTCCGGGCAGATGAACATGCCGTTATCTTCGTAAGTGTATTCGGAGTTGCATTGTGGGCAGTGTGGTAATGACATGTGGATTTCCTCAAAAGTCAGCAGGGGCAAATGCGCCCAAAAATGGCAGATTGCCGAAAAAGGCCGCAATTATACATAAAATCCCTGCTTTTGTCGGGACTACTGCGTGATTATGCAAAATGATCTGCTGTAAAGACCCTTTGCTTTTACCTCAATGAAAGTATGGTGGAATATTTTTTAAGGGAAATTGCTACGCTTAGGTATTTAAGATAAGGTGAGGCGAAATATCTGATATTCATAGGTAACGTTGCTTACGGATGCCTAAGCCATTGTGATTGAATATCATTGACCCCCTTAATTTTAGTAGGGGGATTACGCGGGTATTTTTTAAAACTGAACTACGCTGTTTATCTTTCTTACTTATTACATAAGTGAGAGGCATCCGGCCAGCGGTTATACGCCAAATTTATTTTAATAATATCAGTTGGTTGTTTTGATTTTAATTATTTCTACACGTAATTATAAAAGCCAAAAAATCTATAAATAAAACGATTGGGCTAAATAAAAGTAATGCTATTTGCGTTAAGGAAGAATTTTCCATGCACACACAGACAATATATGAATTAAGTCAGGAAGCGGAACGCTTGCTGATGCTCTCGCTTGAACATCTCAGGCAATTGCAAAAATTGCCTATGACGTCGTTGGATGATGTCGCGCTAAAACAAGGAGAGCATAGCAGACAGGTGGTTCAGCCTCTGCATTTCAGCGCGCGTGGCATGGATGTCCAGCAGGCAACGCTCAATAATGAACTGCGTAAGATTACGCGTCTGGAAATGGTGCTGGCGATTGTCGGTACCATGAAAGCGGGAAAATCGACGACGATTAACGCGATTGTGGGGACCGAAGTTTTACCTAATCGTAATCGTCCCATGACGGCGCTACCAACGCTAATTCGCCATACGCCGGGGCAGAAAGAGCCGGTGTTGCATTTTTCACATGTCACGCCTATCGATGCCTTAATGAAGGTTTTACAGCAGCGCGTACGCGAGTGCGATCGCCAGCGTCTTACGCAGACCCTGGAAATTGATAAGGATATGAATGTCCTGCTGCAGCATATTGAAAACGGCGTGGCATTTGAGCGGTATTATCTTGGCGCACAGCCTATTTTCCATTGCCTTAAAAGTCTGAATGACCTGGTGCGTTTGTCAAAAGCACTGGAAGTGGATTTTCCTTTTGCCGCCTATGCCGCGATTGAGCATATTCCGGTTATCGAGGTCGAATTTGTCCATTTGGCCGGTCAGGCGAGCTATCCTGGGCAATTAACCCTGCTGGATACGCCGGGGCCGAATGAGGCCGGGCAACCGCATCTACAAAAGATGCTGAATGAACAGTTGGCGCGGGCTTCTGCGGTACTGGTGGTGATGGATTACACCCAACTGAAATCGATTTCCGATGAAGAAGTGCGCCACGCGATCATGGCGGTCGGCAAGTCAGTGCCGCTGTATGCGCTGGTGAACAAATTCGATCAGAAAGACCGCAACAGTGACGATGAAGAGCAGGTGCGGGCATTAATTTCCGGCACGCTGATGCAAGGTGGGATTGCCCCGGAGCGAATCTATCCGGTTTCTTCGATGTGGGGGTATCTGGCGAACAGGGCGCGTCATGAGCTGATGGCTCGCGGGCGGCTGCCGGATCACCAGGTGCAACGTTGGGTACAGGATTTTGCCGAAGCGGCGCTTGGCCGACGCTGGTGCACCAACGATCTTGAGGATACGGAGCACATCCGCCATGCAGCCGATCTGTTGTGGGAGGATTCGCTGTTTGAGCAGCCGATCCAGAAAGTGATTCATGCCGCTTACGCCAATGCTTCGCTGTATGCGCTACGCTCAGCGTCGCATAAGTTATTGAACTATGCGCAAAGCGCGCACGAATATCTGGAGTTTCGCGCCCATGGGTTAACGGTTGCCTATGAAAAACTGCGGCTGAACATCACGCATATTGAAGAGGATATGCAGCAGTTAGAAGTGAGTCAGGGGCGGGTGAGTGATGAAGTCAGTCATGAGGTCGAGCTGGCGCTGGAGGCTGCCGCGGCCTATCTCAATGAGCAACAGACTGAGATTCTGTGCGGCATCAACACGTTCTTTATCAAAGAAAACGTCCTGATGATGTCACAACATGGCCAGGGGGCTGGCGTTTCCTCGGCAGAAATGGCCGGAGAAATGCTGGTGTTGCACGATGAAGGGCAGGCGAAAATCGTGCTGGATAAAATGCGCTCGTCCTGTGAAGTTGTCTTGCTGGCAGCGCAGGAAAGCATTAGCCGGGATTTAGCTCTGCGCTTTGAACAGCTTGAGTCGACGCTGTCCCGGGCGCTAAATGACGCCATGCGCCCCATTGAGCAGCGGGTGAAAGAGGAGCTGAACCACGCTGGTTTTCGTGCGCGGATCCGTTTTCCGGCGTTTCATGCGGCGATGTTTAACTTCAACACCCGCCAGTTGTTCAACGAGGCCATTGAGCAGGATATTCCGGCGGAAAATGCGCCGTCAACTGGCGGTGTGGTGCGTGATACCTTCTCTCGCTGGTTGAATCAGCCCAACTGGGGATGGAATGAGTACGTCGAAACAAAAACGCGTTATCTCATTGATATGGGTGCACTGCATAAGAACCTTGTGCACTATGTCACCCAGTTTTGCCAACAAATTCGTAAAGCTTTAGCTGCGCAGGTCGATATTTCCGTTACGGCAGGCATGGCCACGTTTTTTGCTGATTTTTCACTGTGTTTGACGCAATTACAGGCGAGCCTGCGTGAGAGTTTGACCCTGCGCCAGCAAAATGAATCTGCGGTGAATGCCTTGAACGAACAACTGCAGCATCGCATTACGACTGCGGCATGGCTTTATGAAGATTCCCGCTTGCTGCGCGACGATATCAATACCCTTTTTGCAACCGAGCACACATGACTAACGTGTTACTGGAAGGCCCCGGGCGGACGCTGGAGTGTGTCTACCCGAAGTTTATGGTCGATCTGGTTCAGGGAGATGAAACCAAACGTTCCGGCGGTTTTCTGCAACAACAGCAGCGGCTGCGTGCGCGTCTGACGCAGGAGGTGCTATCCCAGACGCAACTGCGAGCATGGGTGTTGGCAGGCGTGTCCAGCGAGCATCTGGTGATGCGTCTAAAACTGGTGGAAAAACTGGCGGGCATGATCGATCCGGGCCATCTGGCGCTGGTACGGATCGCCGAAGGGTTGATGTTTTTACAACAAACCGAAGACCCGCGTGGACTCTCCACGCCCGGTCTTCTGCAGCAGATAAATTCACTCGCTGACTGGTTTACCCAGCGCGGCGCTTATAAAGAGAAGGCAGTAACGCAACGCGGCCTGACGGTGCAAGCGGGCGAACATAGCGAGCAAATTTTTACCCGCTGGCGGGCTGGCGCGTATGACGGCTGGTCGTTACCTGGACGCTGTTTTGTGGCGTTAGAGGAGCTGCGTTGGGGAGCCTTTGGTGACGCCTGCCGGTTAGCAAATGCCGATGTGGTGTCAATGCTAAAAGACAACCTGCGAACGATGGCTGCTCAGGCGCTGGCAGACAGCGTGAATGCGGCCCCCGCCACGCGTCATTACTATCATCATTGGCTCAGCACGCCGGTGGTTGGCGGCTCGGGTGAGCACAACGATATGTTGAGCTGGCTCGGGGACTGGTGCGATGCGCAGCGTCATCCGGTGAGCTGGTCGGTGACGCAGCGTTGGCAAAATGTGGCGTTGGGCATGCCGAGATTGTGTTCGGCGAAGCGGCTGGTTGATGCGATGGTTGAGGAGATTTTTGCACCGTCCCCGCTCATCAATTGAGCAGGAACGGTGAGTGGGATAAAGGCAGGTTTAGTGGTGCAGGGAGTCTGCCGGGGTAGCCGCCGTCTCATTGACGACCGGGTTTTTATTAAAACGTTTGGCATACAGCGCGGTGATAATCGGCACCAGAATCGCGGTGACTATCACGCTGGCGGCAACCAGCGCCGTAGCGGATGCGGCAACCGGTTCAAATGCCGGGTTAATCTGGGCGATAATCACCGGGTTTGCCACTGCAGCACCTGCTGCAGAAGAGGCTGCTACGCCTGCCGTACCGTTCCCGCCACCAATAACGCGGTCAGCAATAATCAGCGGAATACCGGTGATGACGATAACCGCGACGCCCAGCAGGATGCCCAGCAGACCCGTATCAACGATGACGCTCAGGTTAATCGTGTTGCCCAGCGCGAAGCCGAAGAACGGGATCAGCACCGGCGTGGCTTTGCTGAAGAAGGAACGCAGATCGTGATCCAGGTTACCCAACGCAAAACCAATCAGGAACGGTAATACCGCGCCGACAAAATGGTGTGGTTCGAAGGAAGCCAGACCCGCGGAGCCGAGGATCACCATGGTCATTAACGGACCGGATTCCAGAGACATCAACACAAATGCGCCAGACTCTTCTTTGGTTCCGTACTGGTTCATCAGGCTGGCGTACAAACCGCCGTTGGTCATGTCCATCGCTGAAACAATTGCCAGTACCGAAAGACCGGCAAAGAACCCAGTTTGAATACCGGTATCAGGAATAAATGAAGCAGCAATCATTGCCACTACCCATGCCACGGCTATTTTAGTTAATACCAGTGTGCCGGATTTGCGTAATACCGTGCCGGTTGCTCGTAAATCAATAGATGCACCGATACAAAAAAACCACACTGCCAGAATCGGCACCGTTCCGCTGATCATTCCTTTGGTAAACGAACCGAAATACGCGCCGGTATCCGGAGCTAACGTATTTAACACTGCGCCTAATAACAGAGGAATCAACATCATTCCGCCAGGGATGCGTTCAATCGTAGCTTTAATTTTCATAAGCGTCCTCATCTCTTGTCGCAGGCAATACACGCGCAAGGAAATAAAAATTAATAAATTCAAGTGGTTACTGATGTTTCTTAACAAAGAAAACAGCTATCTCTTTGTTTTATAAAATCTAACGCGGCATACGTTGAGCGTGTTGCTGCTCCCAGGGATATTGCGTCTGGAATTAGTTTGCATTCATGGGAACATTGATTCAATCAAAATAAAACGATGTTTTAGTTATCTTCATCACATATTCCGAGCAAAAGTTCCTGAGTGCTCTGATTATTAAAAAAGCTGTGATCTTTTTGTGAAGAGATTAGGGGGGGTTTTGCCTAGCAGAATAATAGTGACTGTTGTGATTGTTGGTGCAACAAAGTGATTTATTCTTGTATTTAATTGCCAGAAAATCGCAAGCATTACATGTAAAAAAGTTGACTAAGAATGACCTGATTTACGCATGTTGACGAAATGGAAATCTATATGTGAAGTTGATCACAAATTTAAACACTGTTAGGGTAAAGAGGTCATTAACCGCCCAATCAGGCGTCAACAGGTTCGGTTGTACTGCTCGTTTCTCGTCAGTGTAAGTAAACCTGCTACGCTTGTTACAGGGAATGCGTCTGTGCATTCCCCGCTCGGTGATGACCTTGACGCAGGGGCGTTGAGGGACTCGATCTGTAGCGTGACAGGGCTAAGTCTATGAGGACGAGTATGCTAAAAAGGAAAAAAATAAAACCAATTACGCTGCGCGACGTTACCATCATTGATGACGGTAAACTGCGAAAAGCCATTACTGCGGCGTCGTTAGGTAATGCGATGGAGTGGTTTGATTTTGGTGTTTATGGGTTTGTTGCTTACGCATTAGGTAAAGTGTTCTTCCCGGGGGCTGACCCCAGCGTACAGATGGTTGCTGCACTTGCCACCTTCTCTGTTCCCTTTCTGATTCGACCGCTTGGCGGATTGTTCTTCGGTATGCTTGGCGATAAATACGGTCGTCAGAAGATCCTCGCTATCACCATTGTGATTATGTCGATAAGTACCTTCTGTATCGGTCTCATTCCCTCGTATGCCTCGATTGGTATCTGGGCGCCGATTCTGCTGTTGCTGTGTAAAATGGCGCAGGGGTTCTCGGTCGGCGGAGAGTATACCGGGGCGTCGATTTTTGTCGCAGAGTACTCGCCAGACCGTAAGCGCGGATTTATGGGCAGCTGGCTGGACTTCGGCTCGATTGCCGGGTTTGTGCTGGGTGCGGGCGTGGTAGTCCTGATCTCAACTATCGTCGGCGAAGAAAACTTCCTTGAGTGGGGCTGGCGTATTCCGTTCTTCCTGGCGCTACCGTTAGGGCTTATTGGTCTGTACCTGCGTCATGCACTGGAAGAGACTCCTGCGTTCCAGCAGCACGTGGATAAACTGGAGCAGGGCGATCGTCAGGGACTGCAGGACGGTCCGAAGGTGTCGTTTAAAGAGATTGCGACCAGGCACTGGCGCAGCCTGCTGGCATGTATTGGTCTGGTGATTGCCACCAACGTCACCTACTACATGCTGCTCACCTATATGCCGAGCTACCTGTCGCATAACCTGCATTACTCTGAAGACCACGGCGTGCTGATTATTATCGCCATCATGATTGGTATGCTGTTTGTGCAGCCGGTGATGGGTCTGCTCAGCGACCGCTTCGGACGCCGTCCGTTTGTGATTATGGGCAGTATTGCGCTGTTTGTGCTGGCTATTCCGGCATTTATTCTGATTAACAGTAACGTCATCGGCCTGATTTTCGCCGGGTTGCTGATGCTGGCGGTGATCCTCAACTGCTTTACCGGGGTGATGGCGTCAACGTTACCAGCGATGTTCCCGACGCATATTCGCTACAGTGCCCTGGCCGCAGCGTTTAATATCTCGGTATTGGTCGCCGGTCTGACACCGACGTTGGCCGCATGGCTGGTGGAAAGCTCGCAGAATCTGATGATGCCTGCTTATTATCTGATGGTGATTGCGGTGATAGGTTTAATTACCGGCGTGACCATGAAAGAGACGGCTAATCAGCCGCTGAAGGGGGCTACGCCTGCCGCTTCGGATATTCATGAAGCGAAAGAGCTCCTCGGCGAGCACTACGATAATATTGAGCATAAAATCGAAGATATCGATCAGGAAATTGCTGAGCTGCAGCTTAAGCGTACGCGCCTGGTGCAGCAGCATCCGCGGATTGATGAGTAATCATGTGATTTATCATATCCACTTAAGGTTGGCTTAATCTGTGTCAGGCAAACTCTCCTCCAGAGTATCGGAGGAGAGTGTCATGAAAAACCGCATTTATGAAAGTTTGACCACCGTGTGCAGCGTGCTGATCGTCAGCAGCTTTTTGTACGTTTGGGTGAGTTCTTACTGACCTTTCGCTAATTCCACCCAAGCGCGAGTGCCGGTGGTTCCCTGACGATTTTGCAAATAGAAATGCCCGTGATGTAACTGGGTGATACGACTGACAATGCTCAGCCCCAGCCCAATCCCGCCAAAACGGCTGTCCATACGCACAAACGCTTTACTCAGCTCCCCGCATTTACTCTCATCAATGCCTGGGCCTTCATCTTCGACGGCGATAACGGCATCATGCTCTGTATTCAGGCTAATCGTAATATGGGTGCCTTCCGGGCTGTAACGATGCGCGTTCTCCACCAGATTTCGCAGCAGCATTCGTAATAGCGTCGCATCGCCACGTACGACAACGTCCGCCGTGCTTTGCGGTAGGAGCAGCGTCTGCTGACGCTGGTCCAGCATGGTGCTGAGTTCATCGTAGGAGGGCAAAATCACGTCCTCCAGCAGTTTGACGTGCTGGTAGCTCCCGGCCGAGAACGACTGTCCAACGCGGGCGAGTTGCAGCAGTTGCGACACGCTGTCCATCATTTGGTCAAGGCGGGCAATTAACGGTGAAACGTCGACCTTATGGGTTTTGGACAGTAATTCCAGATGCAGGCGAACGCCTGACAACGGGGTGCGCAGTTCGTGGGCGACATCGGCGGTAAATAAGCGTTCGTTTTCAATGGTGCTCGTCAGCCGTGTCACCAGCTCGTTGAGCGCTGAGACGACCGCCTGGATCTCAACGGTTGAACTGTGAACTTCAATCGGAGCAAGGTTATCGGCTGCCCGCGTTTCTAACTCTTTTTGCAGATCCGCCAGCGGGCGAGTAATACGCCGCACTGCCTGGTAGCAAATCAGCAGCGTCAGGCTGACCATAAAAATACCGGGGACGATCAGACTGGCGATGGCCTCGCGGATTTCATGCAGGATGTGGCGATCGTTGTTACGATTTTCGCGTAACGCCTGCTCAAATAGCTGTATTTGTTCGGTGCTTTCGTGCCACAGCCAGAAGGTGCTAATCAACTGGAAGACCAGCAGAATAAGACCGATGGTCAGCATCAGGCGATGACGCAGCGGGAGCGGTTTTTTTAGATATTGCAGTAGCTTCACTTAGCTTTCCTCAGTGGCAACCAGCATATAGCCAAATCCCCTGACTGTGCGGATACGTGATTTACCCACTTTGTCCCGCAGGTTGTGAATGTGCACTTCCAGCGTATTGGTCGACGGTTCGTTATCCCAGCTGTAGATGTCGTTATACAGGATCTCCCGGTGTACCGGGCTGCCCGCTTTAAGCATCAGGCGCGACAGGAGTGCGTATTCTTTCGGCGTTAAGATAACTTCTTGTCCATCCATCCACACCTGGCGACGACCGATATTCAGCGTCAGGTTACTGACAATGAGTTCACTTTCACCCTGATTGTTATGACGACGCAGCAGCGCCCGGATGCGGGCATGCAGTTCTTCCAGTGCGAACGGTTTGACCAGATAGTCATCGGCGCCAACGTCCAGCCCGCTGACCCGGTCTTTCACCGTATCGCGGGCGGTGAGGATAAGCACCGGCACGGTGTATTTTTTCTGTCTGATGCGGTTCAGGAAGTGCAGGCCGTCTTCATCCGGTAAGCCCAGGTCCAGAACCACCAGACTGTAATGGCCGGTCTCCAGACACTGCTCCGCGGCACGGGCCGTTGATACGCCGTCGCAGGCATAGCCTTCTGTTTGCGCGGCGAGTATCAGTCCCTGTAATAACAACGTATCGTCTTCAACAATCAGAATTTTCATTCGTTTAGCCTCCCCGGCAGGGTTGCAGAATATCATCTGCCGCCTGATATTTCTGAGTTTGCACGCCTGTTAATCCCAGCAGGGTTGAGAAGAGATTATCCTGTGAGAAGTCCTCTGAGCCTGCCCGTTTTTGCAAACATGTCTGAGAGACTTGATAGCGTTGCTGATAATCTTCTGAGAGCCACAGCAGCATCGGCACATGTTTTTGCGTATCTGGCGCAATCGAATATGGCAGGCCGTGTAAATAGATGCCATTTTCCCCTAAGGATTCACCGTGATCGGAAAGGTAGACCAGGCTGGTGGTGAAATTATCCTGATGCTCTTTCAGTATATTGATTGCTTTATCAACAATATAGTCGACGTAAAGAATGGTGTTGTCATAGGTATTGACCAACTGTTGCTGTGAACAAGTCTGGATTTCGTTGGTGTCACAGGTTGGCGTAAATTTCTTGAACTGCGCAGGATAGCGGTTGTAATAGGTCGGACCGTGGCTGCCGATGGTGTGCAGCACAATCACGCCGTCGCCTTGCAGGTTATTAATGTACTCTTCCAGCCCGTGGAACAGCACGTCATCGTAGCATTCCCCGTCAATACACTGCCCTGGCAGGTTCAGCTTAGTCATATTCTGGTGCGGTACCCGGTCGCATGCCCCTTTGCAGCCGCCGTCGTTGTCGTTCCACAGAACGTTAATTCCCGCCCGCTGAATAATGTCGAGCACGCCTTCCTGATGCTGCGCCAGTTCTTCATCGTAGTGCGCGCGTGGCATACCCGAGAACATGCAGGGGACAGATACTGCCGTTGCCGTTCCGCAGGATGTGGTGCGGGGGAAATAGACCACATCATCTTTTTCCAGCAGCGGGTTGGTCTGGCGCGAATAGCCTGACAGCGAGAAGTTATCGCCGCGTGAGGTCTCGCCGAGCACCACAATCGTCAGGTTCTTACGCTTTTCTTTCACCATCAACGGATTGCGATGGGCGTCTTCACCAATGCGTACCAGCGGCAGGTGGGCCAGCCTCTGGTGTGAATACCAGGAAGAGGTCGCCACAATGCTGTTGGATGGGCTGAGGGATTTCACCAGTTCTTTATTGTTGCGAAACAGTGAGGCGTAATCTTTGTAGAAGAACGCGGCGACCAGCACGATCAGCAGCGCGGAGATCAGAATATTCGCGCCACGGAACAGTACGCTGCGCATGGCCGGGGCGATCGGTTTGATTCTTATCCAGCAGGCAATGAGCGCGGCGAGAATGCCGCTCACTCCGAGCGTGATGAGCATTTGCGGCGTCAGTAAAGCAAAGGTTTCGGCGGGTGTGGTGTCCATCATATTGGCGATCATCGAGCGGTCAATGATGATGCCGTAGGTCATGATGAAATATTGGGCCGATGCGCCAACCAGAATGAAAACGCAGGCCACCAGGCGATTAAGCCACAGGAATGAGGCCAGCGTCAGCACAATGTTCATGACGCTGAAAGCGACGACCGGCATCGACAAAAACACCAGCACGTTACGCACGGAATCCAGGGGCAGTTCTTGCAGCACTTGTTTATAGAACGCAATGTTCAGGAAAGTCGCAAGATAAAATGAGATCAGGAGAAGCCAGCTGATTAGCCCAAGAGTGGGTCTTTTAAACAGGTGCTTTAACATTAAGGGGGGTTCCATCGACTAAGTGCTACAAATCCTCTCAAAGTAAAATTAAGCCAACCTTAAGTTCTTAATGTTGATTTCAGGAATCGCGGGGGGCGGCGTTGGCCCGATGGCCTTACACCATCGGGCAACGACGACTGTTTGCGTTAGTTATTGTTTACCGGGGCATCCAATGGATATGGGTTTTTATGGATCCGATTGTAGTTCAGTGCATACAGCGCGGTGATGATCATCAGTGTGACGAATGACCACATCACCTCTTTGGCACCGGAACCGACAACCGCCCAAATGCAGTAAACAAAAGCGATAAAGGTCACTAGTAAGTACATCGGACGCGCTTTACCAAAGTGACCATGGCCGAGCAGCAGCAGCGCGGCGCAGGTGTACAGATACGGCACCAGCGTGAAGATAACGGAAACCGAAGAGACCAGACCAAACTCTTTCGCAGCGTTTGGCGACATGCTGCTGAACTGGAAGATGGTCATCAGAACGCCGACGATAATTAACCCGGCTACCGGCGTACCGGCTTTGTTAACACGGGCAAAAATCGGTGGGAACAGGCCGTCATCGGCTGCCGCTTTGGCGGTTTGCCCGGCAAGCAGCGTCCAGCCGCCCAAGGAACCAAGGCACCCGGCCGCGGCGCAGAAGGAGACAATCGCCCCAGCGGTGTCACCCAGCGCCATGCGTGCGGCATCACCGAACGGGGAGGCTGAAACACGCAGCGCCGCGTTAGGGATCATACCCATAATCGCCGTGGTGGAGAGCACATAGCAAACGGCGGCAATCAGCACGCCGCCCATGGTGGCGATAGGCACGTTACGTTTGGGATTTTTAACCACACCTGCCGCGACGGAGGCGCTTTCCACGCCGATAAATGACCACAAGGTTACGTTCAGAGTGCTTTGAATCGCACCGAAGGTGTTCATACCGCTGACGTTCCATGCCGCCATATAGGTTTCACCCCGGAACCAGAACCAGCCGAAGACGGCAATACCGACAATTGGCACCAGCGCCAGTACCGTTGCGACGGCCTGTACACGGGTGATCATTTTCGGTCCGACAATGTTCAGCAATACGAAGATCCACAGTACCACGACGCAGGTCAGCGTCAGGACCAGCGGATCTTTTAAGATGGGGAAGAAGTAGCTCAGGTAACCGACGCCAATAACCACCATGGCGATGTTACCAATCCAGCAAGCCAGCCAGTACAGGACGTTGGTCTGGTAGCCCAAAAAAGGACCGAAACAGCGGCGGGCATAAGCGTAAGAACCACCGGGACTGGAGTCTAAGGACGACATTTTCGCGTACACCATCGACAGCGCCAAAGCACCGATAATAGTGACCAACCATCCGTAGATTGCAATCCCGCCAGTTGACGCAAGGTTTGCGGGTAGCAGGAATACACCGGAACCCATAATATTCCCCGACACCATAAGGGTGACGGGGATTAAGCCCACTTTGTGAGCATCAGCATCCGTCGACATATTTAGTAACTCCTGATAAGGATAAATGACGTCTTATCATACCTCTTCAGAAGACTATTTTATGATGGCGGACTGGGGGTATCGCTAATGCTGATATTATTATGGCTTATCGCTAACTGATTAAAAATCAGGCAGCGGATGGCTCCCTATGTTGACTGACATAATGCAGAGGCGTCATCCCATAGAACTCTTTGAATACGGATATAAAGTACGAGGTACTGTTATATCCGCACAGTTGAGAGACCTGGGAAATGTTTTTGCCATCCATCAATAATTGATTGACGGCATAACGCATGCGACACGTGGTAATTATTTGGCTGTAACTTGTATTTTCACTTTTGAGCTTTTTCTTTAACAAACTGGGGCTCAGGCATAAGCAACTGGCAACCATGCTTAAATTCCAGTCTTTATGTATATCGCTCTCAATAATGTGATAAACGCTGTCGCTGATACGACTGCGTAGTATATGCATGAGCAGAGAAATAAACTTTTTGCTGCCGAGAAAGCGTGATAACACCGTGAACAGTAGCGAGCGCGTGCGCACACTTTCACCTTCGTCCATTGTGTCCATTACGCTATATTGGGCAGCCACCCGGAAGACATCCGGCGTCAGACAGACGGCGGTCATCACTGGGTTGGCACTGCGTTGCCAGAGTGGGATCTGTGAAAGGTCTTTATTTAAAAAACGTAGATAGTCTTTAATGATATCACGGCTGATATGTACGACCAGTGCGTTATTAAGTGATGAGAAATCGATAATATTATTATCGCATGCTACCAGCGCCATATGATTAGCTTTTAAGCTGATGGCTTCTTTACCGTTAATCCTTAACCAAACATCCTTCTCCGTTAATACAACAACACAAGCTGCTCTGCTGCAAACCCTCATACCCAAACTCCAGGAATATGAACATAAAACACCGTAGCTCACCATCAGATGAACCATATCGGCTAAATTGAAATTGTATGATGAATCCAGGACCGCATTAAAATAACGTCTCTGAAATTAATTACAATGTTTGGTGGGAATTTTCTTATGTACACTTTTTTTTACGCAAGTGGAAACGTGATATTTGCGTATAAAAAAAGCGCGGGGTGGTCCCGCGCAAAAAGGTATGACAATGTTATTGTTTTGCAGCAATACTCAGGAATTACTCAAGCATGACATGTCTACCTTAAAAATCGGACTATCTATAAAGTGACATTATGCTTTCACGCACATGACGTGATATACACCGTCAATAATTTCCGTTCCTTCGGTTTCATGTTCAAATCCAGGGAAGTGGTGGTCCCAGGACTGCAACGAACGTAGATAACTAATCTGCGGGCTATTGGCGTCGCCAAAGTTTTCCCCGGACAGCAGCATTGGAATTCCCGGTGGGTAAGGAATCACGGAATTCGCAGCTATACGACCCGGCAGATTTTCAATGGCCACCATCTCAACGTTATCGCTGACTATCGCGTTATAGGCTTCACGCGGGGTGATTTCAGCAACAGGCAGGCCGGAGTAGGCCGCGTTGAGTCGGCTGCCAGGGTTGTTCTCTTTCAGCCAGGCAAACATGGTGTCGCCCAGATCGTGAATGCCCATGTTGGCGTAAGTGTCAGGATGTTCCTCAACCAGTTCTGGCATCACCTGCGTCAGCGGTGTATTGGCATCGTAATGGTGTTTGAATGAGCACAGGGTATTGATCAGCGTGCCCCATTTCCCACGGGTAATCCCCATTGAGAACAGGAACATAATCTGGAAATCTGTGGTACGGGTCGGCACGATACCGTGGCGGCCAAGCCAGGCGGTGACCAGCGCTGCCGGTACGCCGCTCTCTTCCAGTTCGCCATCATCGCCCATCCCCGGCGCCAGAATACTGACTTTGATTGGGTCCAGCATGCTCCAGTTATCCGGCAGGTCTTTAAACCCGTGCCAGGATTCACCCGGACGCATCACCCAGCAGTTCTGGTCAGTGGTCAGGAGTTGAGTTGGCGCATCGGCAAAGTCATAGGTTTTGCCGGTTTGCGGGTCAGTTACCACTTCTTTGTTCCACGGTTTGAAGAACCAGTCGCCTTCGGCGGAAAATTCTTTGTACAAACGCGCCATGGCCTGACGGAAATCGACCGCTTCGTCGATCACTTCCTGAGTGAGCGACAGACCGCTGTTGCCGTCCATCATGGAGACAGCCACGTCGTTTGATGCGCAGATGGCATACAGCGGAGAGGTGGTGGCGTGCATCATGTACGCCTGGTTAAAGCGGGAGAAGTTCACGGCCCCACGACCTTCACGGACGTGAATGTAAGACGCCTGAGAGAGCGCGTTCAGCAGTTTGTGGGTCGAGTGGGTCGCAAAAACGGTAGGACCGTTATGATCGCCCGGCGCGCCACGCATAGCGTAGTGATCGGCATAAATTGGGTTAAAGCGAGCATAGCCGTACCAGGCCTCATCGAAGTGGATGCGATCGCTGGTTTGCGCGAGCAGGTCCTGGGCCTCTTTGGCGTTGTAGCAAACACCGTCATAAGTACAGTTGGTCACAACGCTGTAAGACGGTTTTTGCCCGGCCTTGCCCTTGGTCAGCGGGCTTTCGCTGATTTTTTTCTGCAATGTTTCAGGTTGCATTTCTTGCGGGTAGATAGGGCCGATAATGCCGTACCGGTTGCGACTTGGCACCATGTACACCGGTTTTGCGCCGGTGAGGATCAACCCCTGCTCGATAGATTTGTGGCAGTTACGATCCAGCACCACGACGTCGTTGTCGGTCATACAAGCCTGCATGATGGTGCGGTTAGAGCCGGAAGTCCCGACCACTACGGACCAGGATCGGTCAGCGCCAAACACGCGGGCGGCATATTTTTCGCTCTCGCCAAATGCGCCGGTATGATCCAGCAGTGAGCCGAGCGATGCGCGTTCAATACCCATGTCGCTTCGGAATAAGTTTTCACCGTAGTAATCATGGTAAAAACGACCCGCCGGCGTTTTGGTAAATCCGACACCGCCCTGGTGACCAGGCGCTGCCCAGGAGTATTCATGGATGTCGCCGTATTTCATCAGCGCGCTGAACAGTGGCGGCAGAAGTTGCTGGCGGTAACGGGTCATCGCCGCAACGGCACGTCCGGCGATAAAGTCTGCGGTATCTTCCATAATCCAGGCGAATTCATCGACAAGCTCCAGCAGGTCGCGATCCAGCGATGCGGTGGCTTTTTCGCGATCGCCCAGCAGGAAAACGGGAACGTTTTGCTGGCGCTCGTGGAGCTTGCCGATCAATTGCCTGACGTTCAGGTGCTCGTCTTGTTGTTCCATTTGATAGCTGAACATCAGGCAATCAATGGCTTCATTAGCGGCGAGGATTGCGTAACCATCGTCGAATGAGGTGGACTTAATGACGGTAACATTTTGGCGGCTTAATGCATCAGCCAGACGTTCGACAGCGCTACCGACCCAGGTGTCCTGATGCAGAAACTCACTTTCAACAATTAATACTTTCATCATCTTTTACCCGGTTGTGGAAAGGTTGCAATTTATGGATTGCAGACACACCGTATGAATGTGACGCAGGCAAGTATTATCCTGACAAAATGGGCTGTAAAGCGGGTGATAAATAGTCTGATTTGTGTTTAATTTGTTTTTAAACAAATAGTTATGTTTGCTTATTGGCGATTTTTCACCGCTGTTTATCGACAGGGGGAATATTTTTTTGGCTGATACTGATATCGGCGAACGATAGGGATCGTAGGCTGGAGTAACGCCGGTGGTTTCTGGGCTGCTCAGCCAGCCATTGTTTGCCGGCGCTGTTGGCTCAGTTTGCGGTACTGCTGCGGCGACATGCCGACAAACTTGCTGAAGGTGTCATAAAAACGGCTGCTGGATCGGAATCCCGCGGTCAACGCGACGTCAAGAATGGTTTTATCGGTATCGCTAAGCAATGCGCGGACGTGATTGATCCGCATTGCGGTGATGTACTGCTTCATGGTGAGTTGCATCACGCGCTGGAAAATCCCCATCGCGTAGTTGGCGTTGAGCTTCACGTGTTCCGCGACGTCGTTGATAGTGAGCACCTGATCGTAGTTATCGGCAATAAAACTCAGCATCTGGCTTACGTAAAACTGGGCGTGCCGCGAAACGCTGTTTTTGTGCGTCCGCGAAGTTTTATTGACCAGGATTGGCTGCCAGCCGGAAAGGCTAAACCGCTTGAGCATCAGACCAATTTCATCAATGGCGAGCTGGCGAATTTGCTCGTTCGGGTTGCTCAGCTCCTGTTGCCAGCGTTGAACTTCAAAGGTGCTTAGCTGCTGCGACGCCAGCGATTTGATGACCATGCCATGGGTAACGTGGTTGATCAGTTCGCGATCCAGCGGCCAGGAAAGGAAAAGGTGCATCGGTAAATTGAAGATAGCCATGCTTTGGCAGCTGCCCGGACGCGTGAGCTGATGCGGCGTACAGGCCCAGAAAAGCGTAATGTGTCCCTGTTTTATCTGCACCACTTCGTTGTTGATGAGGTACTCAACGTCGCCATCAAACGGCACATTAATCTCCACCTGCCCATGCCAGTGACTGGCAGGCATAGCATGCGGTGAGCGCAGCTCAATATCCATCCGTTGATATTCTGAGTACAGCGACAATGGGCTGCGGGTTTGCTCTTCATCGCTGCTACACATGTGCGGATCGGGGGGAAGAGGCGATGTCGGTAATGTACTCATGGTTACTCCATTTCCTGAATTATCAGAATCATGTCATTTGCTGCGCATTAAGGCTGAGAATCAGGACACAAATTGGACCGATATCATTGAGCATAGCGAGATTTTGGGGCCGCATACTCTGCTTTTTGTGCAATTTTGTCCCATAAACTCAGATCCAGTATGGGGCAAAGAGGCGATCTGAGTTTATGGGAATGCTCGCCAGGGAAGTCGGAAGTTTTCATCAATGCGCTGTGCCACCATGACTGTGTTCACTAATGTTCTGGAGAGTCATGATGTCTGCACCCAAAATTACCTTTATCGGCGCCGGTTCCACGATTTTCGTCAAAAATATCCTCGGGGACGTCTTTCATCGCGATGCGCTGAAATCTGCGCATATCGCCTTGATGGACGTCAATCCTACTCGGCTGGAAGAGTCACACATTGTGGTGCGTAAGTTGATGGACTCAGCGGGCGCGTCCGGGCGTATCACCTGCTATACCGATCAAAAAGCGGCATTGCAGGATGCTGATTTTGTGGTGGTCGCTTTCCAGATTGGTGGCTATGAACCTTGTACCGTTACCGATTTTGCGGTGTGTAAACGTCATGGTCTGGAGCAGACGATTGCCGATACGTTGGGGCCAGGCGGCATTATGCGCGCGCTGCGCACTATCCCGCATTTATGGCAGATTTGTGAGGATATGACCGAAGTCTGCCCGCAGGCCACCATGCTTAACTACGTTAACCCGATGGCGATGAACACCTGGGCAATGTATGCGCGCTATCCGCATATTAAGCAGGTTGGATTGTGTCACTCGGTGCAAGGGACAGCGGAGGAGCTGGCCCGCGATTTGAACATCGACCCGGCCTCTTTGCGCTATCGCTGCGCCGGGATCAACCATATGGCGTTTTATCTGGAACTTGAGCGTAAAACGGCTGACGGTGCTTATGTGAATCTCTATCCGGAGCTGCTGGCGGCCTATGAGTCTGGTCAGGCGCCGAAACCGAATCTTCACGGTAATACCCGTTGTCAGAACATTGTGCGCTATGAAATGTTCAAAAAGCTGGGCTATTTCGTCACTGAGTCGTCGGAGCATTTCGCGGAATATACGCCGTGGTTTATCAAACCAGGGCGTGAGGATCTGATTGAGCGCTATAATGTTCCACTGGATGAGTATCCAAAACGCTGTGTGGAACAGCTGGCGAACTGGAACAAAGAGCTGGAAGAGTACAAAACGGCGGCGCGGATCGAGATTAAACCGTCACGTGAATATGCCAGCACTATCATGAACGCTATCTGGACCGGTGAACCGAGCGTGGTGTATGGCAACGTTCGCAATGACCATCTGATCGATAACCTGCCGCAAGGCTGTTGCGTGGAGGTGGCTTGCCTGGTCGATGCGAATGGTATCCAGCCAACGAAGGTGGGTACTCTCCCGTCACATTTGGCGGCCATGATGCAAACCAATATCAATGTTCAGACCCTGCTAACGGAAGCCATTCTGACGGAAAATCGCGATCGCGTTTATCACGCGGCGATGATGGATCCGCATACCGCTGCGGTATTGGGGATTGAGGAGATTTATGCGCTGGTGGACGATCTGATCGCGTCTCATGGCGACTGGCTGCCGGCCTGGTTACACCGTTAACACACCATTACGCCGGGCAGAGCATCCGGCGTTTAACCTCTGACGTTTCCTCTAACAGAAGGCGGGCGCTGGTAACGGCGATCCGATACCCTATGAGCATCTCTCTGAAAACAAAACTCAGTTACGGATTTGGAGCGTTTGGTAAGGATTTCGCCATCGGTATTGTGTACATGTACCTGATGTATTACTACACCGACGTGGTGGGATTATCGGTGGGGCTGGTCGGAACGTTGTTCCTGGCGGCAAGGATCTGGGATGCGGTAAACGATCCCATCATGGGCTGGATTGTGAACGCCACCCGGTCGCGGTGGGGAAAATTTAAACCCTGGATCTTACTCGGTACGCTGGCGAACTCATTGGTGCTATTTTTACTTTTTAGCGCACATTTGTTTGAGGGCACTGCGCAAGTCGTATTTGTCTGCGTGACGTATATATTATGGGGAATGACCTACACCATTATGGATATTCCATTCTGGTCGCTGGTACCAACTATTACGCTGGATAAACGCGAGCGTGAACAACTGGTGCCGTTCCCTCGTTTCTTCGCAAGCCTGGCTGGGTTTGTCACCGCGGGTGTGACGCTGCCCTTTGTGAGCTATGTTGGCGGGGCCGATCGCGGCTTTGGTTTCCAGATGTTTACGCTGGTGCTGATTGCATTCTTTATCGTTTCTACCGTTGTTGCGCTGCGTAATGTGCATGAGGTTTATTCGTCAGATAGTGAGGCAACGGCGGACAGCAGTCGTCTTGGGCTGAAAGCGATCGTTGGGCTCATCTATAAAAACGACCAGTTATCCTGCCTGCTAGGCATGGCGCTGGCTTACAATATTGCCGCCAATATCATTGCTGGCTTTGCCATTTACTATTTTACTTATGTGATTGGCGATGCAAGCCTCTTCCCGTACTACATGTCTTACGCAGGAGCGGCAAACCTGCTGACGCTGATTTTCTTTCCTCGATTGGTAAAAGCGTTGTCACGACGGATCTTGTGGGCTGGGGCATCAGTGCTGCCGGTGCTCAGCTGTATCGTGCTGCTGGTGATGGCGTTAGCCGGTTTCCATAATATCTTACTCATTGTTATTGCTGGTATTTTACTGAATATTGGTTCAGCACTTTTCTGGGTGTTGCAGGTCATTATGGTGGCGGATACCGTTGATTACGGCGAATACAAACTGAATGTACGTTGTGAAAGTATCGCTTATTCAGTGCAGACGATGGTGGTAAAAGGAGGGTCAGCGTTTGCCGCTTTCTTTATCGCAGTGATACTTGGGGTGATTAATTACGCGCCGAATGTCGCGCAGTCTGCAGAAACCATTGTTGGTATGCAATTCATTATGATCGCGCTACCAGCACTCTTTTTTGTGGTGACCTTAGTCCTTTACTTCCGCTTTTACCGACTGAACGGCGACACGCTGCGCAGGGTCCAGATTCATTTGTTGGATAAGTACCGTAAGGTGCCGCAGCACCATGAGCAACCGGATATCCCGGCTATTGCGATAGTCACCCCAGGTGATGTGAAGGCGTAGCTATGGAATGGCATTCGTGGATTGGGTATTTGGCGGCTAGCCTGACGACGCTCTCATTCTTACCGCAAGCGATTAAGGTCATTACCACCCGCAACACGCAGGGTATCTCCGGTTTAATGTATGTAATGTTTGTGTGTGGGCTGGTGTTGTGGCTGATTTATGGATTATTGATTGAAGATACTGCCGTCAGCATGGCGAACTTTCTGACACTCCTGTTCGCCTTGCCGATTCTGGTTATCAAGTCTCGCAATGGGTAGGGCAGATTGCCGGATAAGCGTCAGCGCTATCCGGCAGTTTTTAACTGTCTGTTATGCCAGCCCGCCAACACGAGCACCGTGGTTAGCGCACCGAGCAGGGCGCAGAACATATCCGACTGGGTATCCCACGGGTCGCCCTGCGTCCCGAGAAAATCATCCGCTCCCTGACCCATCGCCAGCGCTGCCCACCATTCGATCAGCTCATACATCGCGCTAATCGCCAGCGCCACGCAGCAGACCAAAAATGCCAGCATTTTGCGGCCACGAACTATATTACCGCGCACTAAAATCTCTCTTGCCGTCAGGGCGGGCACCAGACCCTGGAAGAAGTGACCCAGCTTGTCATAGGGGTTACGACTGAGATCCAGCCACTCCTGAACCTGAAAACCGACAGGGACTTTAGCGTAGGTATACATACCGCCGACCATCAGAATGATGGCGTGCAAGAAAATGAGCGTGTAGAGCAATGGCGTCAACGGGTAGCGCTTCACGGTCGCCAGCAACAGTGGGACGACAATAATGACCGGCGTAACTTCCATCAGCCAGGTGATTTTCTCCGTGGCTGAGATACCGGTGTAGATAAGTATTAGCGCCAGGAGCAGCGCGCCAGAGTGCAAGATTGTGGAGTTCAGTGTGCGGAGCATGGCGAATTCACAAGTAATGGAAAAGGTTACTATTCCCTGTGAGCGGCAAAAATTCAACGCCAGTAAATGGGGGGATAAAGTTGGCCCGGGGGGATCACTGGACTGACGCCAAAAATCTGTTGTCAGTCCAGTGCCGGGCCGAATGGGTTACTTCGCGCAGTTAGCGCATTGTTTGCTGACGATTTGCTGGAAGAAATCGTTGCCTTTGTCATCGACCAGAATGAAAGCCGGGAAATCTTCGACTTCGATTTTCCAGATAGCTTCCATACCCAGCTCCGGGTATTCCACGCATTCCAGATGTTTAATACTCTGCTGCGCAAGTACCGCTGCCGGGCCACCAATGCTGCCTAAATAGAAGCCGCCGTATTTGTGGCAGGCGTCTGTCACCTGCTGGCTACGGTTACCTTTTGCCAGCATGATCATGCTGCCGCCGTGAGACTGTAGCAGGTCAACATAGGAGTCCATACGACCCGCAGTGGTTGGCCCTAAAGAGCCGGACGGATAACCTGCAGGTGTTTTGGCCGGGCCCGCGTAGTAGATAGGGTGATCTTTCACGTACTGCGGCAGACCTTCGCCGGACTCAATACGTTCTTTTAGCTTCGCGTGGGCAATATCGCGACCGACAATGATGGTGCCGCTCAGCGACAGACGGGTAGAAACCGGATACTGAGAGAGCTGAGCGAGGATCTCTTTCATTGGGCGGTTAAGGTCAACTTTAACCACTTCACCTTCGCCTGCCTGGCGCAGCGACTCCGGAATGTACTGGGCTGGGTTATGTTCCAGTTTTTCGATCCAGATCCCTTCGCGGTTAATCTTGGCCTTGATGTTACGGTCTGCGGAGCAAGACACACCCATACCAACCGGGCAGGATGCGCCGTGGCGAGGCAGGCGGATCACGCGGATATCGTGCGCGAAGTATTTCCCGCCAAACTGGGCGCCGAGGCCGAGTTTCTGCGCTTCTTCCAGTAGTTCCTGTTCCAGTTGCAGATCGCGGAACGCCTGGCCGTGCGCATTACCTTCAGTCGGCAGTGCGTCATAGTAGTGTGTGCTGGCCAGCTTCACCGTTTTCAGGTTGCTTTCCGCTGACGTGCCGCCAATGACGAATGCAATGTGGTACGGCGGGCATGCTGCGGTACCCAGCGTGCGCATTTTCTCAACCAGGAAGTTTTTCAGTTTGCCGGGCGTGAGCAGCGCTTTGGTTTCCTGATACAGATAGGTTTTGTTCGCTGAACCGCCGCCTTTGGCCACGCACAGGAATTTGTATTCGTCACCATCCACGCTGTACAGGTCGATTTGTGCGGGCAGGTTGGTGCCGGTATTCACTTCTTTGTACATATCCAGCGCCGCGTTTTGCGAGTAGCGCAGGTTATCTTCAATATAGGTATTAAATACGCCCTTGGAGAGTGCCGGTTCGTCGCCGCCACCGGTCCAGACGCGCTGACCTTTTTTACCCATGATAATTGCCGTACCGGTGTCCTGGCAGGTTGGCAATACGCCTTTAGCCGCGATTTCGGAGTTTCTCAGGAACTGCAGCGCTACGTATTTATCGTTTTCGCTGGCTTCGGGATCATGGAGAATTGAGGCGACTTGCTGTTGGTGTTCAGGGCGGAGCATGAAGGAGGCATCGTGGAAGGCTTGTTGGGCCAGTAGCGTAAGTGCTTCAGGGGCTACTTTCAGGATTGTTTCGCCTTCAAACTCGCCGACGCTGACGTGATCGGAGGTCAGCAGGTAGTACTCAGTTTTGTCTTCCCCCAGTGGGAAAGCCGCCTGATAAGTGAATTCAACTTTTGACATTTGCTTCCAGCCTTTTCATTTTTCTCAGGAATTTTAAAATTCTCTGTGTCTTGACGGTGGCGTGCCGTTCCAAAGCGGACGGCACGCGCACTGTAATTACAGGAAACCGTACATTGCAGCGAAGATCCAACCAAAGACACAGGATACGCTCACGCCGATCAACCCAGGTAGAATGAAGCTGTGGTTGATAACGAAACGGCCAATGTGGGTGGTGCCGGAACGGTCAAACTGAATAGCCGCCAGATCGCTCGGGTAAGTCGGCAGAATGTAGTAACCGTAACATGCCGGAGCGGAAGCAACGATGTACGCTGGATCAACCCCAATTGCCAGTGCGACCGGAACAATCGCCGCCAGCGCCGCAGCCTGGGAGTTTACAAATTTGGAAACCAACAGCAGAACAATTGCATAGGCCCACGGATACTCTTTCACCATATTGCCCAGCACACCTTCGATTTCCGTCATGTGCGCGCCGAACATTGTTTCGGCCATCCAGGCAATACCGTACACCGCCACAATCGCGATCATACCGGAACGGAAGACTTCGTTTTTAGATATTGAAGCGGGATTGGTCTTCGTCAGGATAATAATCAGCGCACCGGTCAGCAGCATGAACATCTGGATAACCAGTACCATTGACAGCGGTTTGCCGCTGAAGGTAGGGCGCAGCTCAGAGAACGCGCCGAGCACGGCAACAACGGCGATAGCGGCAAGGAAGATCCACATGGCCAGCCAGTTGCTTTTCGGCAGCTTTTTGTCTAACAGTGTGGCGGTATCGCCATAAACGTAGTTGTGGTTTTCAGGAACGGAAATAAACTTCTGGAACTCTTCATCTTTATCCAGATCTTTACCGCGGAACCAACTGAAGATACCGATCGCCAGGATACCCAACAGGGTAGACGGGATAGTGATGCTGAGCAGGTCGAGGAATTCAAGATGCTTGCCTTCAAACGTTACGTTACCCAGCATTGCGACCAGTGATACAACGGCCACGGACACCGGGCTGGCGATAATCCCCATCTGCGCACCGATAGAACTCGCCGCCATCGGACGTTCCGGGCGAATATTGTTCTTAATAGCAACGTCATAAATGATTGGCAGGATGGTGTAGACCACGTGGCCTGTACCGCAGAGAATCGTCAGGGTGCAGGTAACGAAGGGGGCGACGATGGAAACGTATTTTGGGTTACGGCGCAGCAGCTTTTCAGCGATTTGCAGCATAACGTCAAGGCCGCCGGAGGCTTGCAAGGTTGCCGATGCGGCCACCACGGCAATAATAACCAGCATTACATCTACAGGTGGTTTACCCGGCTGGAGATGGAAAACGAAAACCAGAATGACCAGGCCGATACCGCCTAATAAACCCAGCGCGATACCGCCCTTTCTGGCACCATAAAACAAACATATTAATATTATAAGAAGTTGTATACTAAATAACATTTTATTTACCCTCGCGAAAAAACCAGTCAATTTTTTGAAAAATGGATCTGTGCCACATTCTTTTTTGCCGGAATAGGCATCAAAAAATGGTCAGTATTCGATATGTCCGTATTTGCGATTAATGTTCAAATGTCTTGCTAGAATGTTTTTTTAACGTTATGGCGATATTTAGCTTTTTTCTGTGGCTTTGATCAGAGGAGAGAATCCTCAGGCGATGGGAAGCAGAGCTGGACATGGAGAGCTGCGGTTGACGCTGTAATTTATCTGTTTTGCGTTTTCCGCTATTACGTGAACCACCGACAGAATGGGTGAGTAGGTTATTTGTGTGATCACACTCACGCCATTTCATAATGTGATGAGGTTGGCGTGCGGATACTTTTATTTGCTCACAAAAATGTACGGTGTCCATGGTACGTAGCATGGTCTCCATTGCTACCAGTCTAGATTTTGTATGTCTGGTTAATTTCAGACTAATCCTTTATGGGTAAAAATACACACTCTGCGAGCTAGATAATACTTAATTAACTTTTGTTAGCGATTTTGAAATTAAAAACAGTGTGACGTTAATCAATATTAAAATAATACATTTAACATGCTGGATACAAATATATTTGATCTAACGCAAATTTATAATTCTGCAGCATGATTCAGAAAAGAAGGGATTTTTCATTATTTTAATAATTGTTACTTTCAAATAACAAATAATCCCAAATTGTTTTTATTGGCAATATTGTTTTAGTAATGAGTAATGTTCAGCCTGAACGCGGTAACGATAAACCGGTCTACCGGTTACGCCATAATGGATGCTGGTAAATAGGATGTGACAATTGACGAGCCAGATAAGATATTTACGGCAAGAAACGCGCGAGATATTGACCTCGTTGGCCAGTTCATCGGTGGAGAATTCCTGATCCTGATGCTCATCAATCCACTGGCACAGCGTGCGTAACGTTTGTGGCGTTAATCCTTTAGGTAAGCGCCGCGCTTCCTGTTCATTGGAGGAACTGCCGTGAATCAACTGGTCAAGCTCAGACTGTTCATAGTACTGATGCTTTTCCATCTCGGTTTTCTTTTGTAGCCAGCCGGTTAGCGCCTCTTCAAAACGGGACGCCTGGAACGGTTTGATCAGGTAGTCAACGACACCATAGTGGAGAGAGTCTTTGATGGTGGTCGCGTCAGCGGCGGAAGAGATGACAATGACATCACACTTGCAACCTTCACTGTGCAATACGGGCAACAGATCCAGACCGTTCTCTTTTTGCATATAAATATCAAGCAAAATCAAATCGATATGATTGCCGCTATGAAAGATTATCTCTTTTGCTTTCTCCAGCGTGGAGGCTGTGCCGCAGCAATGAAAACCGGAGAGTTGCGCGACATAACGGCGGTTTAATTCCGCTACCATTGCATCGTCATCGACAATTAAGACATTGATCATCTGCTGGCCCTCTCACCATTCCACGGTAACTGTACAAAAAATTGGGTGAAGATCCCAGGTTCAGACTCGACGGAAATATTGCCGCCAACGTTTTCAACCTGTTGTTTAACAAGCGCTAAACCAACGCCCCGTTCGGTTCCTTTTGACGAAACGCCCTTCTCAAAGATGTGTTCAATATGTTCGGGGGCAATCCCCGGACCATCGTCATTCACTTCGCAATGCAACCAGCCGTGTCGATAATGTAAGGATACGCTGATCTCGCCACCAGGTTCTTGACCTAGCGCCTCCAGGGCGTTTTCAATCAAATTCCCCAGAACGGTAATCAGCACAGCCACCTGATCTTCGTTGCTGTTTTCCGGTAACTGGCTTTCATTGCTGATCACCAGGCTATGGCCTAAATCAGATGTGCGATTAATCTTACTGAGTAAAAATCCTGCGATCACCGGGGATTTTATTTTTCCTAACAGTGAGCCAATCTCTTCCTGATAACTGTTGGCGGTCTTCAGGATGTAATTTTCAAGCTGCTTATAACTTTTCAGATGCAATAATCCCAGAATCACGTGCAATTTATTCATGAATTCGTGGGATCGTTCACGAAGTGCGTCGGCATAGTTGACCATGCCGTCCAGTCGTTGCATTAATTTTCGGACTTCAGTCTTATCTCTGAATGTTGAAATGGCCCCGATGATTTTACCGTTGCTGAGTACCGGAACCGTGTTAATTAAGAGTAGCCGATCCTTCACCATGATCTCTTCATCGCGACGCGGCGTTCCGTCATGCAGTACCTGTGAAAAATCGACCACTTTTGACCATGCGTGGCTGAGCGTGGAGAGCTGGGCATCGTCTTGCGATTTGTGGTAATCCAGCAATTCTTGTGCCGCCTGGTTTATCAGCGTCACTTCACCGCACTCGTCAACGGCAATGACGCCTTCCTTTATAGAGTGCAGCATCGCCTGGCGTTGTTCGAACAGATTGGAGATTTCATAAGGCTCCAGACCAAACAGAATACGCTTGAGGACTTTGACAAATACCCATGTGCCAAGCAGCCCAACCAGCACGCCAAATAAGATGGACCAAAAGATGCTGCCACGGCTGTTATTGATCTGCTCAGTCACCCTGCTTAGCTCAAGGCCGATCGACACGACACCTATCTGCCGGTGATGCTCGTCATAAATAGGGGTAAATACGCGCAGGGCTTGCGCCAGAAATCCGCGATTAATGGCGACATTCTCTTTCCCTTGCAGGGCCAGCAAAATGTCATCGCCTTTAAACGGCTGACCGATTCGCTGCGCTTCGGGATGGGAGTAACGAATGCTTTGCATATCGGTGACGACGATGAACAAAAAATCGTTGCTCTTATTCACCGCCTGGGCAATCGCCTGAATACCGCTTTCCTCGGGCTTTTTCATTAGCCCCTGGCGGATCTCCGGGGAGTTTGCCAGCGTTCGTGCGACCGCAAGCGCTTTACCCGCTAATGCATCGCGCGTCATGTTGCTGATTTGCGAGAAATAAATCAGATGAACGACAAGCAGCACGGAGAAGAGTACCGCACTGACCATGAGGATCACGGTAGTGCCGAGCTTCATTGGGCGTTTGCGTATAGCAGTACGTTGCAGAGAGTGTCTCATCACGGTCCTGGAATCACGGTTTGTATGGGTATTATCGCCTGATGGGATGCGTAATTCAAAGGTGGTAGGGATGATGGGGCATGGGCTGCCTGTGCTTTTCTTCTATATATAGCGTAGAGCGAGTCTCTTTTTATATAGAGATTTCCTTATCTGTTTTCTCTTCTTTCAGGGAGGCTGACCGCTATTTTGCTTACGATTGTGGATAACTCTGTGTGTAAATGGGTATAAGGCGGGGTTTTGCTGTGGAATGCAGCGGTCAGTCATTTTTCTGCAATTTAAGGGTTGCGGGCCGCAGGAAACTCCCTATAATGCGCCTCCATCGACACGGCGGATGTGAATCACTTCACACAAACAGCCGGTTCGGTTGAAGAGAAAAACCTGAAAATGAGGTTGACTCTGAAAGAGGAAAGCGTAATATACGCCACCTCGCGACAGAGCGCTAAAGCGCGTCGCAACTGCTCTTTAACAATTTATCAGACAATCTGTGTGGGCACTCGAAGATACGGATTCTTAACGTCGCAAGACGAAAAATGAATACCAAGTCTCTGAGTGAACACGTAATTCATTACGAAGTTTAATTCACGAGCATCAAACTTAAATTGAAGAGTTTGATCATGGCTCAGATTGAACGCTGGCGGCAGGCCTAACACATGCAAGTCGAACGGTAGCACAGAGGAGCTTGCTCCTTGGGTGACGAGTGGCGGACGGGTGAGTAATGTCTGGGAAACTGCCCGATGGAGGGGGATAACTACTGGAAACGGTAGCTAATACCGCATAACGTCGCAAGACCAAAGAGGGGGACCTTCGGGCCTCTTGCCATCGGATGTGCCCAGATGGGATTAGCTAGTAGGTGGGGTAACGGCTCACCTAGGCGACGATCCCTAGCTGGTCTGAGAGGATGACCAGCCACACTGGAACTGAGACACGGTCCAGACTCCTACGGGAGGCAGCAGTGGGGAATATTGCACAATGGGCGCAAGCCTGATGCAGCCATGCCGCGTGTATGAAGAAGGCCTTCGGGTTGTAAAGTACTTTCAGCGAGGAGGAAGGTGTTGTGGTTAATAACCGCAGCAATTGACGTTACTCGCAGAAGAAGCACCGGCTAACTCCGTGCCAGCAGCCGCGGTAATACGGAGGGTGCAAGCGTTAATCGGAATTACTGGGCGTAAAGCGCACGCAGGCGGTCTGTCAAGTCGGATGTGAAATCCCCGGGCTCAACCTGGGAACTGCATCCGAAACTGGCAGGCTAGAGTCTTGTAGAGGGGGGTAGAATTCCAGGTGTAGCGGTGAAATGCGTAGAGATCTGGAGGAATACCGGTGGCGAAGGCGGCCCCCTGGACAAAGACTGACGCTCAGGTGCGAAAGCGTGGGGAGCAAACAGGATTAGATACCCTGGTAGTCCACGCCGTAAACGATGTCGACTTGGAGGTTGTGCCCTTGAGGCGTGGCTTCCGGAGCTAACGCGTTAAGTCGACCGCCTGGGGAGTACGGCCGCAAGGTTAAAACTCAAATGAATTGACGGGGGCCCGCACAAGCGGTGGAGCATGTGGTTTAATTCGATGCAACGCGAAGAACCTTACCTACTCTTGACATCCACGGAACTTGGCAGAGATGCCTTGGTGCCTTCGGGAACCGTGAGACAGGTGCTGCATGGCTGTCGTCAGCTCGTGTTGTGAAATGTTGGGTTAAGTCCCGCAACGAGCGCAACCCTTATCCTTTGTTGCCAGCGGTTCGGCCGGGAACTCAAAGGAGACTGCCAGTGATAAACTGGAGGAAGGTGGGGATGACGTCAAGTCATCATGGCCCTTACGAGTAGGGCTACACACGTGCTACAATGGCATATACAAAGAGAAGCGACCTCGCGAGAGCAAGCGGACCTCATAAAGTATGTCGTAGTCCGGATTGGAGTCTGCAACTCGACTCCATGAAGTCGGAATCGCTAGTAATCGTGGATCAGAATGCCACGGTGAATACGTTCCCGGGCCTTGTACACACCGCCCGTCACACCATGGGAGTGGGTTGCAAAAGAAGTAGGTAGCTTAACCTTCGGGAGGGCGCTTACCACTTTGTGATTCATGACTGGGGTGAAGTCGTAACAAGGTAACCGTAGGGGAACCTGCGGTTGGATCACCTCCTTACCTTAAAGAAACGTTCTTTGTAGTGCTCACACAGATTGTCTGATGAATGATGAACTTCTGAATGTACTTTCGAGTGCATTAAGAAGTTTTGCTCTTTAAAAATCTGGATCAAGCTGAAAATTGAAACGACACACTGTTTCATTTCTCCGTAAACAAGAAATGAAAAGCGGTGTGTTCGAGTCTCTCAAATTTTCGCAACACTGAAGTGTTTTACGAAACATCTTCGGGTTGTGAGGTTAAGCGACTAAGCGTACACGGTGGATGCCCTGGCAGTCAGAGGCGATGAAGGACGTGCTAATCTGCGATAAGCGTCGGTAAGGTGATATGAACCGTTATAACCGGCGATTTCCGAATGGGGAAACCCAGTGTGATTCGTCACACTATCATTACGTGAATACATAGCGTAATGAAGCGAACCGGGGGAACTGAAACATCTAAGTACCCCGAGGAAAAGAAATCAACCGAGATTCCCCCAGTAGCGGCGAGCGAACGGGGAGCAGCCCAGAGTCTGAATCAGCATGTGTGGTAGTGGAACGGTCTGGAAAGTCCGGCGATACAGGGTGACAGCCCCGTACACAAAAGTGCATGTGTTGTGAACTCGAAGAGTAGGGCGGGACACGTGGTATCCTGTCTGAATATGGGGGGACCATCCTCCAAGGCTAAATACTCCTGACTGACCGATAGTGAACCAGTACCGTGAGGGAAAGGCGAAAAGAACCCCGGCGAGGGGAGTGAAAAAGAACCTGAAACCGTGTACGTACAAGCAGTGGGAGCCTCTTTATGGGGTGACTGCGTACCTTTTGTATAATGGGTCAGCGACTTATATTCTGTAGCAAGGTTAACCGAATAGGGGAGCCGAAGGGAAACCGAGTCTTAACTGGGCGTTAAGTTGCAGGGTATAGACCCGAAACCCGGTGATCTAGCCATGGGCAGGTTGAAGGTTGGGTAACACTAACTGGAGGACCGAACCGACTAATGTTGAAAAATTAGCGGATGACTTGTGGCTGGGGGTGAAAGGCCAATCAAACCGGGAGATAGCTGGTTCTCCCCGAAAGCTATTTAGGTAGCGCCTCGTGAATTCATCTTCGGGGGTAGAGCACTGTTTCGGCTAGGGGGTCATCCCGACTTACCAACCCGATGCAAACTGCGAATACCGAAGAATGTTATCACGGGAGACACACGGCGGGTGCTAACGTCCGTCGTGAAGAGGGAAACAACCCAGACCGCCAGCTAAGGTCCCAAAGTCATGGTTAAGTGGGAAACGATGTGGGAAGGCACAGACAGCCAGGATGTTGGCTTAGAAGCAGCCATCATTTAAAGAAAGCGTAATAGCTCACTGGTCGAGTCGGCCTGCGCGGAAGATGTAACGGGGCTAAACCATGCACCGAAGCTGCGGCAGCGACACTATGTGTTGTTGGGTAGGGGAGCGTTCTGTAAGCCGTTGAAGGTGTGCTGTGAGGCATGCTGGAGGTATCAGAAGTGCGAATGCTGACATAAGTAACGATAATGCGGGTGAAAAACCCGCACGCCGGAAGACCAAGGGTTCCTGTCCAACGTTAATCGGGGCAGGGTGAGTCGACCCCTAAGGCGAGGCCGAAAGGCGTAGTCGATGGGAAACAGGTTAATATTCCTGTACTTGGTGTTACTGCGAGGGGGGGACGGAGAAGGCTATGTTAGCCGGGCGACGGTTGTCCCGGTTTAAGCATGTAGGCGGAGATTCCAGGTAAATCCGGAGTCTTGTTAACGCTGAGGTGTGATGACGAGGCACTACGGTGCTGAAGTAACAAATGCCCTGCTTCCAGGAAAAGCCTCTAAGCATCAGGTAACACGAAATCGTACCCCAAACCGACACAGGTGGTCAGGTAGAGAATACCAAGGCGCTTGAGAGAACTCGGGTGAAGGAACTAGGCAAAATGGTGCCGTAACTTCGGGAGAAGGCACGCTGATATGTAGGTGAAGTGATTTACTCATGGAGCTGAAATCAGTCGAAGATACCAGCTGGCTGCAACTGTTTATTAAAAACACAGCACTGTGCAAACACGAAAGTGGACGTATACGGTGTGACGCCTGCCCGGTGCCGGAAGGTTAATTGATGGGGTTATCCGTAAGGAGAAGCTCTTGATCGAAGCCCCGGTAAACGGCGGCCGTAACTATAACGGTCCTAAGGTAGCGAAATTCCTTGTCGGGTAAGTTCCGACCTGCACGAATGGCGTAATGATGGCCAGGCTGTCTCCACCCGAGACTCAGTGAAATTGAACTCGCTGTGAAGATGCAGTGTACCCGCGGCAAGACGGAAAGACCCCGTGAACCTTTACTATAGCTTGACACTGAACACTGGTCCTTGATGTGTAGGATAGGTGGGAGGCTTTGAAGTGTGGACGCCAGTCTGCATGGAGCCAACCTTGAAATACCACCCTTTAATGGCTGGTGTTCTAACGTAGACCCGTAATCCGGGTTGCGGACAGTGTCTGGTGGGTAGTTTGACTGGGGCGGTCTCCTCCTAAAGAGTAACGGAGGAGCACGAAGGTTAGCTAATCCTGGTCGGACATCAGGAGGTTAGTGCAAAGGCATAAGCTAGCTTGACTGCGAGAGTGACGGCTCGAGCAGGTGCGAAAGCAGGTCTTAGTGATCCGGTGGTTCTGAATGGAAGGGCCATCGCTCAACGGATAAAAGGTACTCCGGGGATAACAGGCTGATACCGCCCAAGAGTTCATATCGACGGCGGTGTTTGGCACCTCGATGTCGGCTCATCACATCCTGGGGCTGAAGTAGGTCCCAAGGGTATGGCTGTTCGCCATTTAAAGTGGTACGCGAGCTGGGTTTAGAACGTCGTGAGACAGTTCGGTCCCTATCTGCCGTGGGCGCTGGAGAATTGAGGGGGGCTGCTCCTAGTACGAGAGGACCGGAGTGGACGCATCACTGGTGTTCGGGTTGTCATGCCAATGGCATTGCCCGGTAGCTAAATGCGGAAGAGATAAGTGCTGAAAGCATCTAAGCACGAAACTTGCCCCGAGATGAGTTCTCCCTGACCCTTTAAGGGTCCTGAAGGAACGTTGAAGACGACGACGTTGATAGGTCGGGTGTGTAAGCGTAGCGATACGTTGAGCTAACCGATACTAATGAACCGTGAGGCTTAACCTTACAACGCCGAAGATGTTTTGGCGAAAGAGACATCGAAATTCAGCTTGATTACAGATTACATCGACAGACCCGAGAGGTGTGTTGATAAACAGAATTTGCCTGGCGGCTGTAGCGCGGTGGTCCCACCTGACCCCATGCCGAACTCAGAAGTGAAACGCCGTAGAGCCGATGGTAGTGTGGGGTCTCCCCATGCGAGAGTAGGGAACTGCCAGGCATCAAACAAGTGAAGAAGCCCATCCTGCCGGATGGGCTTTTTTGCGTCTGCAGGGAGTGAAAACTGCCGGATGCAGCGTACCGTTTTATCCAGCCCATACTGTTGTAACCGGTGTGCAGGCCTGAGAAGCGCAGCACACCAGGCTCTCCCAGCAGCACATTGCCTGCTATCCGTGCACGGGATTGAGTAACAGGTACTGTCGCTCAGGATCGCGGACCTCTGTACATCCCATCACGTTAAACCCCATCTTCTTATAGAACCCAGATGTCAGCTTGTTAACAGGCACGACTAATCTTACGTATGGATTTTGTGAGGGGTAGAGCAGTAAAGATATTGAGAGATCATCGGTTGGAAAGTATCAGAAACTATAAAAGCAAAAACCCGCCTCTAGGGCGGGTTCTTTAAATAGTGGTGCCCGGACTCGGAATCGAACCAAGGACACGGGGATTTTCAATCCCCTGCTCTACCGACTGAGCTATCCGGGCAACGGGGCGCATTAAACCGTATTCACGTCTGCCAGTCAATCAAATTTCGGGAAAAGATGTTCAACCGCTTAATATTGCGGCAATCTGTGCGATTATGCCTGAAGTTTGCACAAAACTTCCAGGCAATTTACCTATCTGACCTTCTATATGAGCAAAGGCTGACGAAAACGTTACGCGGCCTGTATTACTCCCGCACACTACCGCAAGTTGTGCACAAACCTTTCCGACGTTTCCAGTAACAAACGGTGCAATTGCTGCAGCAGGACCCGCTGGTGTGTCGGGCGATGAGTTGGGCGGGCGTTTAACAGAGTATTTCGCACCACCGTGGCGATGGTGCGTTTTAGAGACTGATGGCGCTGTGTTTACTCATTTCGGCCTGGCGGGCATGCTTGCTTAGGTCAGCGCACCGCCCATACGGCACTGAGCAAAGCGCAGGATATCTTCAGCCAGGCGGTGTGCCGTTTCGACATCAGCATGGCTACGATTCACCAGCATGCGGCTCAGACAGCCTTCCAGCACCAGTTCCATCTGTTTGGCAACCATTGCAGGGTCGTCAACTTCCAGCGTCGTCAGCAGCTCATGGGTGAAGTCATGTGCTGCCTTTTTTTGCTGATCGGCTAACTGATGGATCGGATGCCCGGGATCGGGGTAAAACGTACAGGCGGCGATAAACAGGCAGCCTGGGTAGCGATTATTGCTCACGCATTCGGACAGCGCGGTGTAGCGTGCCAGTAATTTCTGTTCAGCGCTCAGGGTGTCATCCAGCAAAAGTTGACGCCGCCAGATATCCACCCGCTGGCTGAGGTAACGTAACGCATCGTACAGAATGGCCTCTTTGTCGGGCCAAAAGCGTTGTAGTTCATCAAGAGGATAATCGATACGATCGGCCACCATTTCCAGTGTGGTATTGGCTATCCCTTGAACCTCAAGTAATTTCAGGGCTTCTCCCAGGACATCTTCACGTTGCACGGTATTCTCCTCCGTATTTCCTGTTGCAAGTGTCGCTCACGGTTGGCGATCGCGCAAATGTGCGCTGAAGGTCGCGGCATCCATAAAGCCGGTTACCCGAGCCTCCGGATGCTCTTTCCCCTCGGCGTCAAAGAACAAAATAGTCGGCAAACCTAAAACCTGTAAATGTTTTAGCAGAGCGACATCCTGGGCATTATTTGCAGTCACATCCGCCTGCAAAAGCACCGTGTCGCCTAGCGCTTGCTGAACCTGCTGATTGCTAAACGTATACTTCTCAAACTCCTTGCAGGCCACGCACCAGTCAGCATACAGATCCAACATCACGGGCTTGCCTTTAGCTTGTGCCAGCGCCTGATTTAGCGCATCCACTGAAGCCACAGGCGTGAAGTTAAGGTGTGTCTGGGTTTGAGCATGCGGCACGCCGAACGCCCAGTCCTGCAATGGCCGAACGGTTACCAGCGCTGCAGCTAACAGGATAATCTGCACGATGCGCATCCAGGCGTGCTTTGCCTGCAGGCTGGTGATAAATGCCCAGCTAAAGAATGCGACGCCCAACAGCGACCACAGGCGAACGCCCCAGTCGTCGCCAATGATGCGTTCGAGTAAGAAGACGGGGAGCGCCAGAATGACAAAGCCAAAAGCGGTTTTGACATGTTCCATCCATGGGCCGCTTTTAGGCAACAGACGATTACCGAATACGGTAATTAGCATCAGAGGTAATCCCATCCCCAGCGCGTACAGATACAGCGTGCCGCCTCCCAGCCACATGTTCCCGCTCTGAGCGATATACAGCAAAATCGCGCTTAGCGGGGCCGTTGTACAAGGAGAACAGATGAGGCCGGCAATCGCCCCCATCGCAAAGACGCTACCGGGGGAACCGCCTTGCTGACGGTTACTCATCAATGTAAGGCGTGTTTGCAGCGATGAAGGGAGTTGCAGCGTGAACAAGCCAAACATCGAAAGGGCCAGCAGCGTAAAGACGACGGCAAGGCCAATCAGGACGTAAGGATGCTGTAGCGCAGCCTGGAACTGCAATCCGGCGGCCGCAACAACCAGACCCAGCGCGGTATAAGTGAGCGCCATTCCCTGGACGTAGATAAACGTCAGCAGCAGCGCACGTCCGGTTGATAAGCGTTGCTTGCCGCCCAGCACGATACCGGAAATCAGAGGATACATCGGCAATACGCAAGGTGTAAACGCGATGCCAATTCCGATTAGCAATGCCCACAGCGCGGAAAAGGGAAGCTGGGTTGCGGGTTGTGGTCTCTCTTGCAAAGCATCGGTGGCAGGCACTGGCGCAGGTGTCGCCCTGGTATCGGCAGACACTTCACTTAATGGCACCGTTTTAGTTTCAGGCGGATAGCAAAAACCGGCGTCGGCACAGCCCTGGTATGTGACCGTTAATGTTGCGCCAGATTTAGCCTGATTGACCGTGACCGGGATAGTCAATTGTTTACGGTAAATCTCACTTTTGCCATAAAACTCATCTTCATGCCAGACGCCTGGCGGTAGTTTTACCTCGGCGATATCGGCCTGAGATGGCGTAATGCTTATCTGTTTGCGATACAGATAGTAGCCATCTTTAACCTGCCATGAGAGGTTCAGAGCGTGTTGGTTTTGCTGAAAATCAAAAACAAACGCCCGATCGGCAGGAACAAACTGCGAGCGGCCAGGCGCGTCAAATAATCCGGCAAAGGTAGATGTGCTGCACAGCAGCAGGATCAGCGTAAGGATGCGTTGAGCCATGAGCGGTAATCAAAGTCTCCGTGAGTGACGGGTAAAACCAGAAGTTCAGGCGTTTGGTATGGATGATGTGACTTCAGGCAGTCGAGAAGGGCTTGCTGGTGTGTGACGGTGGTTTTTAAAATCATCTGGACTTCATATTCCTGCTCCAGTTTACCTTCCCAATAATAGAGGGAGGTCGCGCCAGGCAGCAGCGTCACGCAGGCAGCCAGCTTTTCCGCCAGCACTTTGGCGGCCAGATCCTGGGCGGTTGCTTCATCCGGGGCGGTACAGAGCACCACAACGGTATCGGGGATGGAAATATCCTGACTCTTTACATCAAGCATAAACACCTCGAAAGAACTGAGTAACCAGCTAAAGAGTGGTCACTATACAACGGACGAGGGAAGGATGTTAGTTAAAGCGGGATGATGAGGAGGAGGAACTGCAGGGCGCGAAGGCACCCTGCAGTAAAGTCTTACAGCATGAAGCTGCCCAGCAAGAAGCCGAAGCAGACAGCCAAAAGCACGCCCAGAGTACCTGGGATGAAGAACGGATGGTTAAAGACGAATTTACCGATGCGGGTTGTACCGGTGTCATCCATCTGCACCGCCGCAACCAGAGTTGGGTAGGTTGGCAGAATGAACAGGCCAGAAACAGCGGCGAAAGACGCAACAGCAGTCAGTGGGGAAACGTTCAGAGCCAGAGCCATCGGCATCAGTGCTTTAGCGGTTGCAGCCTGAGAGTACAGCAGCGCAGAAGCAAAGAAGAAGATGACAGCCAGCAACCACGGATGACCCTGAATTACGCTACCTGCAGTATCTTTGATCCAGTCAATGTTGTGAGATACGAAGGTATCACCCAGCCATGCAACACCCAGGATACAAATACAGGCGCTCATACCCGCTTTAAAGGTGCTGGAGTTCAGGATGGAGTCAGTTTCAACGCGGCAGACGATCGTAGTCAGCGTCGCGACGCTCAGCATGATGATCAGGATTGCGTTGGTGGTGTTCATCAGCGGTTTAGCGACCAGGCCGAGGCTTGGGCTGTTGATGATGGCGTATACAACTACGCAAATCACGCCCAGCAGGAACAACCAAACGGAGGTTTTCGCGCCAGCTTTGATTTCAACTTGTCTTTCACCACGCAGTTCAACCAAACCTTCTTCCAGACGCTTACGATAAATCGGATCGTCAGACAGTTTGGAGTTGAACAGCATCGTTACCAGGAAGGACATCACCAGAACGGCCAGCAGAGTGGACGGAATGACCACGGACAGCAGGTGAATGTAGCTGATGCCATGACCTTCCATTACGGAAGACATGTAAACCACGGCTGCGGAGATTGGCGACGCCGTAATCGCAATCTGTGCAGAAACCACTGCGGTAGAGAGCGGACGGCAAGGTTTGATACCTTGTTCCTTCGCGACTTCAGCGATAACCGGCAGAGTTGCCAGAGAGATGTTGCCGGTACCGGCAAAGATAGTCAGGAAATAGGTCACGATTGGTGCAAGGATCGTGATGTATTTCGGGTTTTTACGCAGCAGTTTTTCAGTTTGATGAACCAGATAGTCCAGACCACCGGCAATCTGCATGGCAGAGATGGCAGCGATAACCGCCATGATAATGGAAATAACATCGAACGGAATATTACCTGGTTTTACGCCAATAGCGGCAAGAACCAGAACACCCAGCCCACCTGCAAATCCAATACCGATACCCCCAAGTCTGGCACCTAAAAAGATTGCCAGCAAAACGATGATAAGTTCTAAAACTATCATATTAGCCTTCCTTGTTGTTTAACAAGTTGATATTAAATTGTTGTTTTTAAGTAACTTCGAGTAAGAAAAAAGGCACGTCATCATGACGTGCCTTCTCCGGTACTACCCTACACGATTACTGTTCGCTTTCATCAGTATAACGTTTTGCTTTATAAGCAGGGTGCATCAGGTTCTGTGCAGAGAAGATATCGTCCAGTTCAGACTCGGTCAACAGACCGCGTTCCAGGACAACTTCACGTACGCTCTTACCGGTTTCGGCACAAATTTTACCGACGATGTCGCCGTTGTGGTGACCGATGAACGGGTTGAGGTAAGTAACGATGCCGATGGAGTTGAATACAAACGCTTCACAGACTTCTTTGTTAGCAGTGATACCACTAACGCATTTTTCCAGCAGGTTGTAGCAAGCATTGCTCAGAATGTGAATGGATTCAAACATTGCCTGGCCAATGACCGGCTCCATTACGTTCAACTGCAGCTGACCAGCTTCAGATGCCATAGTAACGGTGATATCGTTACCGATGACTTTAAAGCAAACCTGGTTTACGACTTCTGGAACAACTGGGTTCACTTTTGCTGGCATGATAGAAGAACCAGCCTGCAGTTCCGGCAGGTTGATCTCGTTCAGACCAGCACGTGGGCCAGAGGAGAGCAAACGCAGGTCGTTACAGATTTTGGACATCTTAACAGCCAGACGTTTCAGTGCGCCGTGAACCATAACGTATGCGCCGCAGTCAGAAGTTGCTTCAATCAGGTCTTCTGCCGGAACACAGGCGAAGCCAGTGACTTCAGCCAGTTTCTGTACTGCCAGCGGGGAGTATTCTTTCGGCGTGTTCAGACCCGTACCGATTGCAGTTGCACCGAGGTTAACTTCCAGCAGCAGCTCAGCGGTACGACTAATGTTTTTCACTTCTTCTTTCAACAGTACGCTGAAAGCATGGAATTCCTGACCGAGGGTCATCGGTACAGCATCCTGCAGCTGGGTACGGCCCATTTTCAGGATGTCCTGGAATTCAACAGCTTTTTGTTCGAAGCCTTCACGCAGCTGGTTCAGGGCATCGATCAGTTTGATGATGGATGCGTATACCGCGATACGGAAGCCAGTTGGGTAAGCGTCGTTGGTAGACTGACATTTGTTAACGTGGTCGTTCGGGTTCAGGTACTGATATTCACCTTTCTGGTGACCCATCAGTTCCAGACCGATATTGGCCAGCACTTCGTTGGTGTTCATGTTGACGGAGGTACCCGCACCACCCTGGTAAACATCTACCGGGAATTGATCCATGCATTTTCCGTTATTCAGGACTTCGTCACACGCCGCGATGATGGCATTTGCCACACTCTTAGGAATGGTTTGCAGCTCTTTGTTGGCCATTGCCGCTGCCTTTTTAACCATTACCATACCGCGAACAAATTCAGGAATGTCGCTGATTTTGTTGTTGCTAATGTAGAAGTTTTCAATCGCTCTCAGAGTGTGAACACCGTAGTAGGCGTCCGCTGGAACTTCCCTGGTACCCAACAAGTCTTCTTCGATACGAATGTTGTTTAACATGTGAACCTTCTTTTTCAAGCTGCCAATGATTTGACTAAACACACAGGATATATGTGATTTCGATTGTTTCTCGACCGACGATTATCCCCTGCATCGGTCTGATACTCGAGATCATATGCTGGTTCAGGATTTCTACCGTAATCTGGATCACTTAAAGCGTGGAATTTACCCCTTATTTATTATTCTGTGAAATGGATCACCCCTTTAGGATTAATACTAAAAATAAGTGTACAAGCGACTTGAAATTTTGCTAACCACCTCAACATCTAATTGATGCGAGTCACATAATTCATCGGGCAGGCGTTGAAAAAAACGACTGTTATTGACAGGAGAACCCTTTGCGCTGGATACCATTACTTGCCATTTTTCTCTATGTTTACATAGAGATATCTATTTTTATTCAGGTTGCCCATGTCCTGGGTGTCCTGATGACGCTGATTTTGGTTATTTTTACGTCGGTTATCGGTATGTCTCTGGTTCGTAACCAGGGATTTAAAAACTTTTTACTGATGCAACAAAAAATGGCGGCTGGTGAAAGTCCTGCTGCAGAAATGATCAAGAGCGTGTCGCTGATCATTGCTGGTCTGCTGTTGGTACTGCCCGGTTTTTTCACCGATTTCCTCGGTCTTCTTCTTTTATTACCCCCGGTGCAAAAACATCTGACGATGAAACTGCTGCCGCATTTGCGTTTTTCGCGTATGCCGGGCGGTGGTTTCAGCGCCGGAACCGGTGGCGGTGAGACCTTTGATGGCGAATTTCAGCGCAAAGACGACGATCGCAACCGTATTGATCATAAAGACGATCCTCGGGATTAAGCATCAGTATGCGGGCCGGATAAGCGTGAGCACCATCCGGCAAAATGCTTATCTGCCGGATGACGGCGTCAACGTCGCCTTATCCGGCCTGCGGGGTAAAAACAGCCACAGCCCTGCCAACATAATCAGTGCATACAGGCTCTTCCAGCCAACCATTGCCAACAGCAGCAGACACAGTAGACCGCCAATGACCGCCAGCATGCGATAATGCCCTTTCAGTAATCGACATCCCGCCAGCATGCACAGCAAATAAATCATAATAAAGATGCCGTTAGCATAGACGATTAACGCATCGAGATTGATTTTCAGCATATAGATGCACAACGTACTGATCACGCAGCAGCCCAATACGGCGTTTAGCGCATTGCGCGGAAGGTGACGGGGAGACAGACGCGCCAGATGACTTTCCGGCTTATATTGCGCTTGCGACCAGACCAGCCGGGCGAAGCTTTGAATATAAATGTTGAGACTGGCAAAACAGGCCAGATAACCAATGATGCAGGCGACCCACAGTGCCTGTACGCCAAATAACTGCACGACGATCTCTGGCAGTGAGGCCGCCGCCGCCATTTGCTCACCGTAGGCGCCAAAATGAAGCACGACGACGGTGCATGCCCAATAAACAGAGCCCGCAAGCAGCAGGCCGATCATCAGCGCGCGCGGGAAATCCCGCTCCGGGTTTTTGAATTCAGATGCCAGATGGGCAAACGCTTCAAGGCCAACAAAACACCAGAACATCACCGACAGCGCGGCGAACAGTCCGGGGAGCTCAATCTCGGTTATCGCAGGGAAGGGGATTTCGCCAGGTTTCACATCGCCCGCCCACCAGATGGCGACAATGAGGGCAACAATCAATCCGGCAATGACCGTTTGCAGATTAGCGCTAGAACTGGCACCGTGGGAGCCGATATACCAAACCAATGCCAGCGTACCGAGCTCTGCCAACAGAAGCTGTTCGTCATGCCAGCCAAACATCGCTTGACCAAATCCGGCGGCGATATGTAATGCCGCAGGCAAGCCGACGGGAATCACCGACAAAAATAGCCATCCGGTGACGCGCTCCAGGCGTGGGCCAAAGGCCATACCAACAAAATGCGCCACGCCACCCGCGCTGGGAAAATGACGACCCAGTACGGCAAAGACAATCGCCACGGGAAAGACTAAAACAATCAGCACCGGCCAGGCCCACAGGCTGTTGTTGCCAGCCACCAGCGCGGCTAGCGCAGGGACGGCGAAAACGCCTGTACCTAGCAATGATGTCGACAACAGGCCAATGCCCTGAGCCAGTCCCAGCTCTTGTTTCAGTCCGCTCATAAGTTGTTATCCGGTTATGCCCATTGACCGGGCTACAGCGCAGATTTTTGATGGTATCACAATCGTATTTGCTTATGACGACGTGACTGAAATCGTTATAAAATGTGATGCGCGTCGGCGTTTTGACGGAATTTTCTGCTGATATAAATTTTTTTTCGCTTGCCCCCTTGAAGGTACAAAGCCCCATCCCCATTTCTCTGGTCACTAGCCGGGAAACCGTTCACGGGCCGGCGTCACCCATAACTGATAAAGACTTTCTCAAAGGAGAGCTATCAATGAGTATTCGTCCGTTACATGATCGTGTGATCGTCAAACGTAAAGAAGTTGAATCTAAATCTGCTGGCGGCATCGTACTGACCGGTTCTGCAGCAGGTAAATCAACTCGTGGCGAAATCATCGCTGTCGGTAAGGGCCGCATCCTGGACAACGGTACCGTACAGCCGCTGGACGTAAAAGTCGGCGATATCGTTATTTTCAACGATGGCTACGGTGTTAAATCTGAGAAGATCGACAATGAAGAAGTGTTGATCATGTCTGAAAGTGACATCCTGGCAATTGTTGAAGCCTAATCCGCGAACGACACTGAACATACGAATTTAAGGGAAAGAGAAAATGGCAGCTAAAGACGTAAAATTCGGTAACGACGCTCGTGTGAAAATGCTGCGCGGCGTAAACGTACTGGCAGATGCAGTGAAAGTTACCCTCGGTCCAAAAGGCCGTAACGTAGTTCTGGATAAATCTTTCGGTGCACCGACCATCACTAAAGATGGTGTTTCCGTAGCCCGTGAAATCGAACTGGAAGACAAGTTCGAAAACATGGGGGCGCAGATGGTGAAAGAAGTTGCCTCTAAAGCGAACGACGCTGCAGGCGACGGTACCACCACCGCAACCGTACTGGCGCAGTCCATCATCACTGAAGGTCTGAAAGCCGTTGCTGCGGGCATGAACCCGATGGATCTGAAACGTGGTATCGACAAAGCTGTCGCTGCTGCCGTTGAAGAACTGAAAGCACTGTCCGTACCATGCTCTGACTCTAAAGCGATTGCTCAGGTTGGTACTATCTCCGCTAACTCCGACGAAACCGTAGGTAAACTGATCGCTGAAGCGATGGACAAAGTCGGTAAAGAAGGCGTGATCACCGTTGAAGACGGTACCGGTCTGCAGGACGAACTGGACGTGGTTGAAGGTATGCAGTTCGACCGTGGTTACCTGTCTCCTTACTTCATCAACAAGCCGGAAACTGGCGCAGTAGAACTGGAAAGCCCGTTCATCCTGCTGGCTGACAAGAAAATCTCCAACATCCGCGAAATGCTGCCGGTGCTGGAAGCAGTAGCAAAAGCGGGTAAACCACTGCTGATCATCGCTGAAGATGTTGAAGGCGAAGCGCTGGCAACTCTGGTTGTTAACACCATGCGCGGTATCGTGAAAGTCGCGGCGGTTAAAGCGCCTGGCTTCGGCGACCGTCGTAAAGCGATGCTGCAGGATATCGCTACCCTGACCGGTGGTACCGTTATCTCTGAAGAGATCGGTATGGAGCTGGAAAAAGCAACTCTGGAAGATCTGGGTCAGGCGAAACGCGTTGTTATCAACAAAGACACCACCACCATCATTGATGGCGTGGGTGATGAAGCTGCAATCCAGGGTCGCGTGACTCAGATTCGTCAGCAGATCGAAGAAGCAACTTCCGACTACGACCGTGAAAAACTGCAGGAGCGCGTAGCGAAACTGGCAGGCGGCGTTGCGGTTATCAAAGTTGGTGCTGCGACTGAAGTTGAAATGAAAGAGAAGAAAGCCCGCGTTGAAGATGCCCTGCACGCGACCCGTGCTGCGGTAGAAGAAGGCGTGGTTGCTGGTGGTGGTGTTGCGCTGATTCGCGTAGCGTCTAAAATTGCCGGTCTGAAAGGTCAGAACGAAGACCAGAACGTAGGTATCAAAGTTGCGCTGCGCGCAATGGAATCTCCGCTGCGTCAAATCGTACTGAACTGCGGCGAAGAGCCGTCTGTAGTGGCTAACACCGTGAAAGCGGGTGACGGTAACTACGGTTACAACGCTGCAACTGAAGAATACGGTAACATGATCGACATGGGTATCCTGGATCCAACCAAAGTAACGCGTTCAGCTCTGCAGTACGCGGCTTCTGTTGCGGGTCTGATGATCACCACCGAGTGCATGGTTACTGACCTGCCGAAAGGCGATGCGCCTGACTTAGGTGCTGCTGGTGGTATGGGCGGCATGGGTGGAATGGGCGGCATGATGTAATTTAATCTTCATACTTCAAGCCGCAGGTTCATTGGCTGCGTTCGTTCACCCCAGTCACTTACTCATGTAAGCATCTGGGGATTCATGAACCTGCCGCCTGCCTGCAACTTGAATTATTTGATTAAATACGTATCTCGCGAAAAATGAGAAACCCTCGGGCAGAAATGTCCGGGGGTTTTTCTTTTGGTCATCTTTTTAGTATATGATTCAGCTACGGACATAACGTCCAGCTCATTGATTATGGGGAATGACATGCACGTGAAATATTTAGCAGGGATCGTTGGTGCCGCGCTACTGATGGCGGGTTGTAGCTCCAGCAACGAACTGAGTTCAGCCGGGCAAAGCGTACGCTTCGTCGAAGAGAAGCCTGGCGCAGAGTGTCAACTGATTGGCACTGCAACCGGTACGCAAAGCAACTGGCTTTCTGGCCAGCACGGCGAAGAGGGTGGCTCTATGCGTGGCGCAGCAAACGATCTGCGTAACCAGGCCGCGGCAATGGGTGGTAACGTGATTTATGGCGTCAGCAGCCCATCACAGGGAATGCTGTCCAGCTTTGTTCCTACTGCCAGTGAAATGACCGGACAGGTTTATAAGTGCCCAAATTGATAAATGCTGTTGATGCCTGATGGCGACGCTAAATGTCTTATCAGGCCTACGATACAAATTCGTCGGCCTGATAAGCGCAGAAACATCAGGTATTTTGAGCGTTATGCGCAGACTGAGCGCGTAAATGATGCAGCGCGCGCAGGCACTGATCCTGATTGAGCTTTTGCGCCTTATCACCCGTCAACGTTCTGACAAACACCTGGCACGGTACACCAGCAAGCTTTTTCAGCCGTGGGCTGAAATCGAGAAGACGGCGAGTAATGGCTTCGGCCTCTTTGCTGCCGGAAGGGGCGCGAGTTTTTACTACCGAACCACAGAACTGGGCTTTTCCTTGATCATCCGTATAGCGGTAAATAATCGCCAGATAATGATTAAACAGGCTTTGTTTCCATTCGGGGTGCGTATAAGAGTCGTATTCCAGATTGTCGTTTGCCCGGCAATCAACATCGTACAGCGGCAGGAAATCCAGCAGCGATGTAATTCGTAGCGCTAATTCCCGCATGCCAGCATTATTTATTGCATGAATAACAGCATGGATCAGCACCCCAATCTGTAGTTCATTAACCAGTAATTCACACGTTTGTCCATCATGCAGTGTCAGAGAAAATGTTAAGTTTTCGCCTTTGTCATCCACTAACATCAGCGAATTTATGCGACGATTAATGTCGGCATTTTTTAGCTCATCTTCCTGAATCAAAGGAATATTTCCGTGCATCTTTTTGCTGACTTTATCGCATTCCTTCTCATATTGCGCATGCTCTTCTTCGCTAAGCTGATGTTTGACGGATAGCCTGCTTTCCAGGGCGATAAGCAGATCTCTTAGCCCAAGCGGAGAAAGAAAAAATAACGACGTTTTATTCCTTGGTTCTTTTATCTTTAATGCTAAAGCAATAAATTCATTATTTTGACGAATAACACCGGTATTAATGCCCTTAATACTTATAGCCATAAAAGGTTCTCCCTAACCATATATTTATTAATATTCTGAATTTGGTTCTACTAATACAAATTATGAATTAATGATTTTATAGCGCTAATTAAAATAGCACAGATTAAAAGCGTGGCTCCACTTGTGAGGATTTAAATAATAAGTAATCGTGGTGAGTGTCCGAAATCGGACACTCAATAATGGTTATTGTTGGCGTAGTTGCAGATCCAACGGCGTTTTACTTGGCTCTCCGCCAATTTCTCGCGCCAGTTTGGGGACCATATAGCCGGAAACCAACGTCAGCAGTTCACGCATAATGTGACGTGCCTCATCGTCGCTGACCATAAAGTGGGCGGCACCTTGCACTTTGTCCAGTACGTGCAGGTAATAGGGCATCACCCCCGCATCAAACAGAGTGTTGCTCAGGTTCGCCAGCGTTTGTGCGTTATCGTTCACGCCACGCAGCAAAACGCTTTGGTTGAGTAGCGTGACGCCAGCGGTACGCAGTCGGACCATCGCCTGGTGAAACGCCTCATCGACCTCATTGGCGTGGTTAATGTGGTTGACCAGCAGAATCTGCAGGGAGGAACGCGCAAAGCGCTGGGCCAGTCCTTCAGTAATGCGCGCAGGGATCACAATCGGCAAACGGCTGTGAATGCGCAGACGCTTAATGTGCGGGATGGCTTCCAGTTGCGTGAGTAACCAGTCCAGTTCATGGTCTTTGGCCATTAGCGGATCACCACCGGAGAAGATAATCTCATCCAGCTCAGGATGCGCGCTAATGTAGTCCAGGGCGACCTGCCAGTTGCGCTTATTGCCCTGGTTTTCGACATACGGGAAGTGTCGGCGGAAGCAATAGCGACAATTTACCGCGCAACCGCCTTTAACCAACAACAGCGCCCGATTGCGATATTTATGCAGCAAACCGGGGACCACGCTGTGCTGTTCTTCCAGCGGATCGGTCGAGTAGCCAGGTGCAGCAACAAACTCTTCCTGGGAAGTAAGTACCTGACGCAAAAGCGGATCGTCCGGATTGCCTTTTTCCATACGAGCAATAAAGGCGCGAGGTACGCGCAGGGCGAAAAGTCGTCTCGCGTCGCGTCCGGCCAACAGTTTTTCATCTGCGTCTATATTCAAAAGATGCAGAAGTTCATCAGGATTGGTCACAACATCGGCAAGTTGCGATAACCAATCTTCTCTGGATGGGGTATTTAGGGTTACAATATGCGCCATTTTGTGGCTTAGCTACCAGTTAACAATTTTCAGAGGGCCTTATGGCAACGTACTATAGCAACGATTTTCGTGCTGGTCTTAAAATCATGTTGGACGGCGAACCTTATGCGGTTGAAGCCAGCGAATTCGTTAAACCAGGTAAGGGCCAGGCATTTGCGCGCGTTAAGCTGCGTCGCCTGCTGACCGGTACTCGCGTAGAGAAAACCTTCAAGTCTACCGATTCCGCTGAAGGCGCAGACGTAGCCGACATGAACCTGACCTTCCTGTATAGCGACGGTGAGTTCTGGCACTTTATGAATAACACCACTTTCGAACAGCTGGCTGCAGACGAGAAAGCGGTAGGCGATAACGCTAAATGGCTGCTGGACCAGGCTGAATGCATCGTGACCCTGTGGAACGGTCAGCCGATCTCCGTGACTCCGCCAAACTTCGTTGAGCTGGAAGTCGTTGAAACTGACCCAGGTCTGAAAGGCGATACCGCTGGTACTGGCGGCAAACCGGCTACTCTGTCTACTGGCGCAGTCGTTAAAGTTCCGCTGTTCGTACAGATCGGTGAAGTGATCAAAGTGGATACTCGCTCCGGCGAATACGTTTCTCGCGTAAAATAAGATATCTATTTGATCTTATGGCGCAGGTTGCTGCGCCATACTTTTTCCAGGGCAGGAATGATGAAACGTCTTCTCGGTCTTGTAATGCTCATCCTTTTCACCAGCACTCTCCTGGCGGGTTGTAATACCGCGCGCGGCTTCGGTGAAGACATCAAACATCTTGGCAATTCAATCTCTCACGCCGCCAGCTAACACTCTCTCATAGTCTTAAAAACGGTTGTTTATCCATCACACATGCGGATCTTGTCTATTATTAATGAGCTATACACAAACAATATTGGCTAGAAAAGGAAGACGTTATGGTTAAAAAGACAATTGCTGCGATCTTTTCTGTGTTGGTTCTTTCTTCAGTGTTGACTGCGTGCAATACCACGAAAGGTGTTGGGCAGGATATCTCTGAGGGCGGTAGCGCAATCTCTGGTGCAGCGACAAAAGCTCAACAATAATCATGAACGGTACGACGTCACGTCGTACCGTTAATTACCCTTCCCTGGGAGTGAGAGAAATGGTGAGAAGCGGTTCCCCATGTGCAGTTTCATGCGGATATTCCGTTTATAGGTGTAGACCGTCTTGCCATGAATGCTGAGTGCGGCGGCTATCGCATTGTTACTCACACCATCCATCCACATCGACAATACTTTCTCCTCCTGCGGCGTAAGCAGCGGAGTCGCGTTTTCGGCTATTTCTAATGTGGGGCGAAGCTGTAGCGCCTCCTGAATCGTGTGTGAGAGCGCGTTCAGCGTGGTGTGCTTGGTTAAGACCGAATAGGCGACGGATTGAGAGGAAGCAATTGAGGTGTGCTGTCTTTCAACTGATTGCAGTAAAATCAGCGGGATGACGCCGCAGCTCATGAAAAAGGGTTTAATTGGCGGACTGGTATGCGTCTCGCTAATAAAACTGTATAAATCCGCGATCACCAGATGCGGCTTCCACTGCAAAATATGCTCTTTTGCTAACAGGAGATTATTGATCCCTGACACAAGAAATGAGGAGCTGAACCTGCCAGAATGATTAAGCAAGGCCTCAATCCCTGTGCGGGTAAAGTGGCACCGGTCAATCACTAAAATTTTAAGCATAACTTTTTCGCATTCAGAAGAGAGGCAATCGACTTTCCGGATTCAGAAAGCCCTTCATCATAGAGAACTCCGATGAGTGCTAAATGCGGGAATTACGCCGTTAATTATGCTTAATTCTTGCTTTTAGCGGGCAGCGAATAAAAAGGTTGAAATTCATTTTCTCTCGGGCAAAAATGCCATTTCACACATCAGCTTTGCAGGACGACCTGCAAACGCTTCTTTCACCGGGGACGGCCCCATTGTTCTGGAGCCTGATATGTCCTGGATCGTTTTATTAATTGCAGGTCTGCTCGAAGTTGTCTGGGCGATTGGCCTGAAATATACCCACGGGTTTACGCGTTTGACGCCAAGCATTATCACTATTGTGGCAATGATCGTCAGTATCGCCATGCTCTCCTGGGCAATGCGTACGTTGCCTGTAGGAACCGCCTATGCCGTATGGACCGGTATCGGCGCAGTCGGGGCGGCCATTACAGGGATTCTGCTGCTGGGTGAATCTGCCAGCCCGGCGCGGTTACTGAGCCTCGGGCTGATTGTGGCCGGTATTATTGGCCTCAAGCTGAGCACCCACTAAGCGCCAGGCTGTTTTACCCAAATCAGCTTATTCACCTCAAACCCTTCCCGGGTCGCGATGGCCAGCATTTGCTGTTTCATTTCATCTGAAATAGTAGGGGTCCGTGAAAGGATCCACAGGTAGTCGCGATCCGGCCCGCAAACCAGCGCGTGACGATATTCCCTGTCGAGGGCAATCACGTTATACCCGCCATAGAAGGGGCCAAAAAACGAGACCTTGAGCGCAGCGCGGTTTGGGTCGCCAGTGAAGTAGGCTTTCCCCTCCGTTTTCTGCCACATTCCTCTGTCCGGGTTATAGCCCTTGTTAATAACATTGATACCGCCGTCGTCGCGCAGGCTGTAGGTAGCAGTCACTTTTTCCAGTCCGCGCTCGAATCGATGGTCGAAACGCGCAATTTCATACCAGGTGCCCAGATAGCGTGTGGCATCAAAGTTATTTACTACGGTAACACCTTTCGGGGGTGTTGGGGTGCTGCAAGCGACAACCAGAAATGCAGCCGTAACTGCAGCAACGACGGGCAGAATGCGCATGGGATTTTCCTTGCTGGATTTTTGTTAAGTGTAGATGACAGCAGGAAAAAAAGAGAAAGAAAGGAAGCCCTATATCCAGGGCCTCCTTGTCCGTTACTGCAGTTTTTCAAGAATGCGCCAGGCGGCCTCGACGCGAACAGGGTTTGGGTAGCTCTTGTTTGCCAGCATCACGATGCCAAGGTTTTTTTCTGGAACGAAAGCAACATAGCTGCCGAATCCGCCAGTGGAGCCCGTTTTATGCACCCATGAGGCTTTCACGGCAGGCGCGGGCGGGTTTACCTCAACGGCAGGAAGCGCTGCCAGTGCCACTTTGCTGTCGCTACCGCTAATTATCGAGTCGGCCTTCACCGGCCAGTTCAGCATCTCCCAGCCCAGGCCCTGGTACATATCGCCAATACGCCAGTAACGTGACTGCGCAAGCTCGATGCCCTGCTGGAGCGTTTTCTCCTGAACCTGGCTGGCGTCCATGTTGGCCTGAACCCAACGGGTCATATCGATAACGCTCGATTTCACCCCGTAGGCTTCGGCATCAAGTTGCCCAGGGGATACATGCACTGGCTTTCCTTCGCGATAACCCCAGGCATAATCTTTTTGTTCGCTCTGCGGAACCGTAATCCAGGTATGCGCCAGTTTTAAGGGGCGCAGGACGCGTTTGGTCATCGCCTCTTCGTAGCTCATGCCTGAGGGGTTCACCGCCAGGGCGCCAAACAGACCAATGCTGGAGTTAGCATAAAGACGTTTAGCGCCTGGGGCCCATTGCGGCTGCCAGTTTTGATAAAAGCGTAGTAACGCGGCTTTATCCGTAACGTCGTCCGGAACCTGAAGCGGCAGGCCGCCTGCCGTGTAGGTGGCTAAGTGCAGCAGGCTGATACCCTGCCACTGCTTACCAGTCAGTTCAGGCCAGTAATGCGTGACCGGATCGCTGAGCTTAATTTCGCCGCGGGCGATAGCATCGCCGCCCAGCACGCCGTTGAACGTTTTACTGACCGATCCGAGTTCAAACAGCGTTTGTTGAGTGACTGGACGGTTATTGGCGATATCGGCTTTACCCCAGGTAAAGTAATAAGGTTTCCCCTGATAGATAATCGCAACGGCCATACCCGGAATAGCCTGCTCCTGCATCAGCGGTGTGATGGTGCGGTTAACGATATCGGCAATTTGTTGTTCTGTTTTTGCGGCGGCAAACGTGGAGAACGAAGCTGTCAGCAGCAGCGCGCAGCATATCGATTTTTTCATCATGAAATCAGTTCCGTAATTAAAAGCGAAAGGGTGTCCGGGCCCGTCAGACGTAATCAGTGTGTTTGATTTGCACCGTGTTGACAAACGGTTAAATTTAGCAGCAGATATAAGTTTTTCTAACAGGCCAGATAATGACGCGTAGCTATATCCCCCTTAACTCGCTGCGGGCTTTTGAAGCAGCGGCCAGACATCTCAGCTTTACCCGCGCTGCGATTGAGCTCAACGTGACGCATTCTGCAATAAGCCAGCATGTGAAAGCGCTGGAGCAACAGCTGAATTGTCAGCTTTTTGTGCGTGGTTCTCGAGGGTTAATGTTGACGACTGAAGGGGAAAGTCTGTTACCTGTACTTAATGACTCTTTCGATCGTATGGCGGGGATGCTGGATCGTTTTGCCACTAAACAGACTCAGGAAAAACTAAAAATTGGCGTGGTGGGGACCTTTGCGGTCGGCTGTCTTTTCCCTCTGTTGAGCGACTTTAAGCGCCACTATCCGCATATTGATTTGCATATTTCCACCCACAATAACCGTGTAGATCCCGCCGCCGAAGGGCTGGATTATACTATTCGCTACGGAGGAGGAGCCTGGCACGATACCGATGCGCAATATTTGTGTACCGCGCTGATGTCTCCGCTGTGTTCACCGACATTGGCCTCGCAGATTAAAGCACCTGTGGACATCCTGAAATTTCCGTTATTACGATCGTATCGGCGTGATGAATGGACGCTTTGGATGCAGGCCGCCGGAGAAGCGCCTCCGTCACCGACGCACAACGTGGTGGTGTTTGACTCGTCCGTCTCAATGCTGGAAGCCGCGCAGGCGGGGATTGGTGTGGCAATTGCACCGGTAAGAATGTTCACGCATTTGCTCAGTAGTGAACGTATCGTGCAGCCTTTTTTAACGCAGATTGATCTGGGGAGTTACTGGATAACGCGTTTACAATCTCGTCCGGAGACGTCCGCGATGCGTGAGTTTTCCCGCTGGTTGACCGGGATGCTGCACTAATAAAAAGGCCCGCCATTGGCGGGCCTGATAATTAACGCATGCGATTAGATGGTCAGGATCCCAATAGCCGTTACAACGGTCAGGATAGCTGCCAGTCCGTAGAATACCCATTTGCCCGCAGGCACGTGGATTTTCAGGTCATGCATCGCGTGGTGCATACGGTGTAAACCGCACCACAGCGGCAGAACGATCATCAGGAACAGAAACGCACGTCCGATGAAGCTCTGAGCGAATGCCAGTACGCGTTCATAGCTGAAAGCATCAGGAACAAAGCCCAGCGGCAGCATAATGCCGACCAGCAGGATCATCACCGGCGCAATGATTGCGCTCCACATACCGCCTGCACCAAACAGGCCCCAGAATACGGGTTCGTCAGAGCGTTTTGGATTTGGATTAATCATTCCGGACTCCTTACCAGAACAGGGCAACAAACAGTATTACTACTGTCGCAACCACAGTAACTGCCCAGAGACCTTTGATGATCGGCTCTGGCCCCATTTTTTCGTCTTTTACAATGATGTTGGCAGCTTTTGGCGCCAGCTCAAACCAGGTTTTGGTATGCAGCAGCGCTGCTGCCAGGGCGATAATATTCAGGATCACCACCACCGGGTTTTGCAAAAAGGCGACAAAGCCCATCCAGGACTCTGCACCATGCTTGAGTGCAAACAGGCCGATAATCAGTTCAATGCTGAACCAGACTGCCGGAACCGCCGTGCCTTCGCGCAGCATGTAAAAACGATAAAATGGCAGCTTTTTCCACCAGGTGGACGTCATTGGTCGCACATAGGGTTTGCGTTTAGTCGTCATCGTGCACTCCTTAGCGTGGTTTCAGGGTAGCGATAAGAAAGTCTTTTGAACTTTCAACTTTACCCTGCTGAATGGCCGCAGCCGGATCGACGTGTTTCGGGCAGACTTCGGAGCAGTAGCCCACAAAAGTACAGGACCAGACGCCGTTCGGGCTGTTCAACTGAGCCATACGCTCCTTCTTACCGTGGTCGCGGCTATCTTCGTTGTAACGATGCGCCAGCGTAATCGCAGCCGGTCCAATGAACTCTGGGTTCAGGCCGAACTGCGGGCACGCGGCGTAGCACAGACCACAGTTGATGCAACCGGAGAACTGATGATACTTCGCCATCTGCGCCGGAGTCTGGGTGTTTGGACCCTGATCCGGTGTACGCGGGTTACCGATGATGTACGGTTTGATCGCTTCCAGGCTTTCGATAAAGTGCGTCATGTCGACGACCAGATCGCGCTCAATCGGGAAGTTGCCCAGCGCTTCAACCTTCATGCCGTTGGTGTAATCACGCAGGAAGGTTTTGCACGCCAGTTTAGGTACATTGTTGACCATCATGCCGCAGGAGCCGCAGATCGCCATACGGCAGGACCAGCGGTAGCTCAGGTCCGGTGCCAGGTTATCCTTGATGTAGCCCAACGCATCCAGCAGTGACGTGGTTTCATCATAAGGAACTTCGTAGAAAGCACTGTGCGGCGCGGTATCGGTTTCCGGGTTATAGCGCACCACCTCAACTTTCAGGTTTTTCATCTCAGCCATTCGCCTTCTCCTTCTTATCGGCTGCTTCCGCTTCGCCACCGTAAACACGTTTAGCCGGTGGCAGAGTGGTGATTTTCACGTCGCTGTATTCCAGGCGAGTCGTGCCGTCAGCATCGCGGAAGGCGAGGGTGTGTTTGAGGAAGTTCACATCGTCACGCTCGGTGCAGCCTTCATCCAGACGCTGATGCGCGCCGCGGGATTCTTTACGCGCCAGAGCAGAGTGCGCCATACATTCAGCAACGTTCAGACCGTGACCCAGTTCGATGGTGTACAGCAGGTCGGTGTTGAAGACGCTGGAGGTATCAGTGATACGTACGCGCTTGAAGCGTTCCTGCAGCTCCGCCAGTTTATCAACGGTTTTCTGCATGAGTTCCGGTGTACGGTAGATACCGCAACCTTCTTCCATGGACAGGCCCATTTCGTCACGGATCTTAGACCAGTTTTCGTTACCTTCCTGGTTAACCAGATCTTTCAGACGTTTTTCAACGCCAGCAACCTGCGCATCGAGCGCGGCACTGTTTGCAGCGCCAGCCGTTGCAGCACGTTCTGCAGCCTGTTCACCGGCCATACGACCGAAGACCACCAGTTCCGCCAGGGAGTTAGAACCCAGACGGTTAGCGCCATGCAGACCAACAGAGGAACATTCGCCCACAGCGAACAGACCTTTAATGCGGGTTTCACAGTGCTGATCGGTTTCGATACCGCCCATGGTGTAGTGCGCGGTAGGACGTACCGGGATCGGCTCTTTAACCGGATCGACACCCACGTAGGCTTTCGCCAGTTCACAGATGAACGGTAAACGTTCGAGCAGTTTTTTCTCGCCGAGGTGACGGAGGTCGAGGTGAACCACATCGCCACGCGGGGTGGAAATGGTGTTGCCTTTACGCCATTCGTGCCAGAAAGCCTGAGAAACTTTGTCGCGCGGACCGAGTTCCATGTATTTGTTTTTCGGTTCGCCCAGCGGGGTTTCCGGACCCATGCCGTAATCTTGCAGATAACGGTAGCCGTTTTTGTTGACCAGGATACCGCCTTCACCACGGCAGCCTTCGGTCATCAGGATACCAGAGCCTGGCAGACCCGTCGGATGATACTGAACGAATTCCATATCACGCAGCGGAACGCCGTGGCTCAGCGCCATGCCCATACCGTCGCCAGTTACGATGCCGCCGTTGGTGTTGTAACGGTAAACACGACCTGCGCCGCCCGTTGCCATCACAACAGCATTAGCACGGATCTGCATCAGCGTGCCTTCCATCATGTTCATGGCAACCAGGCCGCGAGCATGGCCATCATCAACCAGGATATCCAGAACGAAGTGTTCGTCAAAGCGCTGAATCTGCGGGAACTGCAAAGATGTTTGGAACAGCGTATGCAACATGTGGAAGCCGGTTTTATCCGCGGCAAACCAGGTACGCTCGATTTTCATACCGCCGAAGCGACGTACGTTGACGCTACCGTCTTCACGGCGGCTCCATGGGCAGCCCCATTGTTCCAGTTGCGTCATTTCAGTTGGGCAGTGGTGGACAAAGTAATCCACGACATCCTGCTCACACAGCCAGTCTCCGCCTGCTACCGTATCGTGAAAATGGTAGTCAAAGCTGTCATGATCCTGCGCGACAGCAGCAGAGCCGCCTTCGGCAGCAACGGTATGGCTGCGCATTGGGTACACTTTTGAGATCAGTGCGATTTTAGCGTTGGGATTTGCTTGTGCGGCAGCAATTGCAGCACGTAATCCCGCGCCACCGGCGCCTATAATGGCAAGATCGGCTTGAAAGGTTTGCACGACATTCCTCCAGATTGTTGTTATTTCATTCCTGCCTGAAATCAGATGCTTCATCGGCTTCAAACAGGTTATGAACGCGTTTCCACTGCTCCTTTATAGGTACAATAGTATAGTCTCAGGGATGTGCGGGAAATTTGACGTGTTCGATTTTTTTAGCGTGTCAAAGGGGGGAATTATCATTGAATTTGATTAATTTAATTACTAAACCACCCCATGTCGCTTTTTTTATCCAATTGCCAGTGTGGATTATTGGCGCGCGAAATTTGTCTCGTTAACGCGATACGAGTAGACTTCGTGCCCTTGTCTTAAATCGGAGAAACAACCATGAGCGAAACGGCAACCTGGCAGCCGAGCGCGTCCATCCCCAATCTGTTAAAACGTGCAGCAATTATAGCGGAGATTCGCCGCTTTTTTGCCGATCGTGGCGTGCTTGAGGTTGAGACCCCTTGTATGAGTCAGGCAACGGTAACGGACATCCATCTGTTCCCGTTCGAAACGCGTTTCGTCGGCCCTGGACACTCCCAGGGAATGAATCTCTATTTAATGACCAGCCCGGAATACCATATGAAGCGCCTGCTGGTGGCAGGATGCGGCCCGGTGTATCAACTGTGCCGCAGCTTCCGTAATGAAGAGATGGGGCGTCATCATAACCCTGAATTCACCATGCTCGAGTGGTATCGTCCGCACTACGATATGTATCGCCTGATGAATGAAGTGGATGATTTGCTCCAGCAGGTGCTGGACTGCTCACCTGCGGAAAGTCTCTCTTACCAGCAAGCCTTCCAGCGCCATCTGGAGATAGACCCGCTGTCTGCAGATAAAACCCAACTGCGGGAAGTGGCGGCGAAATTGGATCTCAGTAATATCGCCGATACCGAAGAAGACCGGGACACCTTACTGCAGTTGCTGTTTACGGTGGGCGTTGAGCCGCATATTGGCAAAGACAAACCGACGTTTGTGTATCATTTCCCGGCCAGCCAGGCATCACTGGCGCAAATCAGTACCGAAGATCACCGCGTGGCTGAACGTTTCGAGGTTTACTACAAAGGTATTGAGCTGGCGAATGGTTTCCATGAATTGACCGACGCGCGCGAACAGCAGCAGCGGTTTGAGCAGGATAACCGCAAACGTGCCGCACGTGGCTTGCCGCAGCAACCTATCGACACCAACCTGCTTGAAGCGTTAAAAGTGGGTATGCCGGATTGCTCTGGCGTGGCGCTGGGCGTTGACCGTCTGGTGATGCTGGCGCTGGGCGCAGAGAGCCTGGCCGAGGTTATCGCATTTACCGTCGATCGCGCGTAACGTACTCTCCTTCAATACAAAGTGGCGGTGAAATAGCCACTTTGTAGCATATTTTTTCATTTACCCTCTAATAGCCACAATTTACTCCTGGATATTTGATATCGTTCAGGTATCAATTCTGTGTTGATTTTTCTATCGCTGAACTCTGAAAAGAGGGCAGTGCCAACCGGTGAGTGGCGTTTGTTAAACGCTTGCCAGAGTAAGGGATGGTTTAATGACCCAAACAATAAAAAAGATGAGCCTAATAGGTCTCATCCTCATGATATTTACGTCTGTTTTCGGTTTTGCGAATAGCCCCTCCGCATTCTATTTAATGGGGTATAGCGCGATTCCGTGGTATATATTTTCTGCATTATTATTCTTTATCCCATTTGCTTTAATGATGGCGGAAATGGGGGCTGCCTATCGGAAAGAAGAGGGCGGAATCTATTCGTGGATGAATAATAGCGTTGGGCCACGCTATGCGTTTATCGGCACGTTTATGTGGTTTTCTTCCTATGTAATATGGATGGTAAGCACCGCAGCAAAAGTCTGGGTACCTTTTTCAACCTTCTTATTTGGCGCAGACATGACGCAGCACTGGCGTTTTGCGGGGCTTGAGCCTACGCAGGTCGTCGGGGTGCTCGCCGTCGGTTGGATGATTCTGGTAACCTGCGTGGCCTCCCGGGGTATTAATAAGATTGCTCGTATTACGGCTGTAGGCGGAATTGCCGTAATGTGTCTTAATTTAGTTCTGTTGTTAGTGAGTGTCGCTATTTTGTTATTAACTGGTGGTCACTTTGCGCAGGATATTAATTTCATCTCCTCACCTAATCCGGGATATCAGTCCGGTCTGGCCATGTTGTCATTTGTTGTGTTTGCCATTTTTGCATACGGCGGAATAGAAGCCGTGGGGGGATTAGTTGATAAAACAGAAAAGCCAGAAAAGAACTTTGCGAAAGGCATTGTCTTTGCCGCGATTGTCATTTCTGTAGGTTATTCACTGGCTATATTTTTATGGGGCGTTAGCACCAACTGGCAGCAAGTATTAAGCAATAGCTCGGTCAACCTCGGCAATATAACGTATATCCTGATGAAAAGCCTCGGGATGACGTTAGGTAACGCGCTGCATCTTTCTCCTGAAACCGCGATGGCGACGGGGGTGTGGTTCGCGCGTATCACCGGGCTTTCTATGTTTCTCGCTTATACCGGCGCTTTTTTCACGCTCAGCTATTCGCCACTGAAAGCGATTATTCAGGGAACGCCGAAGGCGCTGTGGCCAGCGCCGATGACCAAACTGAATGCCGTGGGGATGCCGACGACGGCAATGTGGTTGCAGTGCCTGCTGGTGAGCCTGTTTATCCTGCTGGTTTCGTTTGGCGGCGATACGGCTTCAGCGTTCTATAACAAACTGACGCTGATGGCGAACGTCTCGATGACGCTACCGTATCTGTTCCTCGCGCTGGCGTTTCCGTTCTTTAAAGCCCGTACGGGCCTGGAAAGACCGTTTGTTGTCTTTAAAACCCGAGCGGCGACGTTACTGGCCACATCGGTGGTTGTGCTGGTGGTGACGTTTGCCAATGTGTTCACCATCATCCAGCCGGTGATTGAAGCTGGGGACTGGAACAGCGCATTGTGGATGACCGGAGGCCCGATCTTCTTCTCGCTGTTGGCAATGGCGATTTATCAGAACTACAGCCGCCGCACGGCCAACGAGCCTGAGTGGGCGGTGGAGTAAACTTCCTGCTGAATCCGGTCTACAAAAATGATTCTTCGTAGGCCGGATTCGGCGAAGCTGCCATCCGGCATCATTGTTGTTTACAAACTCCCCGCCGGGCGACTGCTTCTGCCCGCAGAACTTAAGGTTCTTCCCGTTTGCTTACCGCCGAGGCTCTCCAGACGCATCTGGAACGGTGGGAACGGCATATCGATACCGTGCTCGCGGAAGCCAGCCAGAATCAGCTGGTGGATTTCGTGGCGCAGCGGCATGCGATGCCCCATCTCAGCGGCATAAATACGCAGTTCGAAGATTTGAATCCCTTGCTGCAGGTCAACCAGGAAGACTTCTGGCGCCGGGTTATCGATAACCAGCGAGCAGCGTTGTGCGGCAGTAAGCAGGATCTGCGTAACCTCCTCGCTGTTAGCCTCCGACGGTGCCGGGATGGTTAATACCACACGGGTGACCGAATCCGATAACGACCAGTTGATAAACTGCTCGGTGATAAAGGCTTTGTTGGGCACGATGATCTCTTTGCGGTCCCAGTCGCTGATGGTCGTGGCGCGGGTATTAATTTTCGTCACGCTACCGGTAAGATCGCGAATCGTCACTGTGTCGCCAATGCGGATTGGTTTTTCAAAGAGGATAATCAGGCCGGAAATAAAGTTGGCGAAGATCTCCTGCAAACCAAAGCCCAGACCGACACCGAGAGCCGCTACCAGCCATTGCAGTTTGGACCACTCAATACCAATCATTGAGAAGCCAACCAGACCGCCAATCAGCATCAGCAGGTACTTGGTGATGGTGGTGATGGCGTAACCGGTGCCGGGGGTTAAATCGAGATGTTGCAGCAGCGCCAGCTCCAGCAGCGCGGGCAGGTTGCGCACTAATTGGGTAGTGATGATAAACACCAGGATTGCGATAAGCACTGCACCCAGCGTTATCGGCTCTAAACTTTCCACACCCTGCACCGTGGAGGTGACATCCCACAACGAGATATTTTCCAGGAAGCCGAAAGCGGAATGAATTTCTGACCACAGCACAATGACCGAGAGCAGGGCGATAAGCATCAGGATAGAGCGCACCAGGCGCAGTGATTGCGCGCTGATAGCATCCAGATCCACTTCGCTTTCATCAACATCAATCGTGCCTTCAAGGCTGGTGGAATGCGCTGGTTCTTCTTCACCCCGTGCGCGCTGCGCCAGCATTTCGGCACGTCGATGCTTGGCGCGGTCAAACGCCAGCCGGCGGCGCTGGATCAGCATCCAGCGGCGGATAACGTGATACACCACCAGTAACAAGAACCAGATAGCTACGGACGTTTCCAGACGCGCCAATAAAGCTTGCGACGTGGCGAGATAGCCCACTGCCGCAGCGAGAATGGCAATCAGCGGTGCGCCCATCAGCATATTCCACAGCATGCTGTTGACCATGTTTTCGCTGTTGCCTTCTTTATCGAGGTACAGCGGTATCCCGGCGCGTTTCAGGCTCAGGGTTACGACCGCCAGCGCACCGCAAATCAGAATAAAGCACAGACGCCCCAGTGAGGCGGAGAATTCCCGGTCATTGAGATTATCAAACATAATCACCGCCATGATCAGCGGCACAATCAGCCCGATACTCATCAGGTAATAGTGCATGGCTTTCGCGACGCGGTTACGCGGCCAGCCAAAGTGGGCAATGAACAGACCGTTGGGGCGCGCAAAGGTGGCGCAAATCATTACTGCCCACAGCATGGGCACCGTGGCGGTAACGCCATCGCCGATAGCGACAGCTAATGGATAAGGCCAGGCTTCCTGCAATCCGTAACCGAGCGTTGCCCACAGCACCGGCAACGGAGAAGCGACGAGTATCGACCAGAACACCGTGCGTATCGTCAGCCAGAAGTGGTCCTGGGTGACTTTCCCGACCCGGGCAGATGAACGCTCCAGAAAACGGGTGAAGTGTTTGCGCGAAGAGAGGCTAAAGCCAACCAGCACCAATGCCGCGAAAAGCGGCAGCAGCGTTTCTTTGCTGGTCAGCATCATGATGCTGGCTTTGCCCAACTGATTAAACGTATCTAATGAGATCAGACGCCGCAGATCCTGGACGATGTCGACAGGCCAGGAGAGGGAGATGGGGCTAACGTCCGAGGTCCAGAACAGATAACGGTGCGTTGCTTCGTTGACCTCTTTTAGCGCATCTTCCAGTTGGCTATTAGAGACTTTGAGCTTGGTCAGCTCAAGGATCAGCGTATCGCCGCCCTGTAACAAAGAGTTCAGCAGCTCACGTTGGGTGCGTAACTGGGCGTTGAGAATGCTGCTCTGTTCAGCGGTCAGCGGTTGTCCATCGGCCTGATGAGTCTGACGCAACTGCGGCTGTTTGTTGAGGAGATCCTCATAGCGCATACGGTGCACGCGAAGCTGCGCCATTTCAGTATCCAACTGCTGAGGCTTGGGCATTTCCGGTAAACGGGATACCTGCGCGCGCAGCGCTTCTCCCAGCATATTTGAGACCCCAAGCCACTGAGACTGCTCTCGCAGCGTATTCAATGCCTGGCGCACCTGCAGCGTTTGGCTGGCGGCTTGACGCTGTTGCGAGGCTACCAGGTCCATACGTTGCGCCTGCTGGTTTAATGCCTGAGACAGTTCGCGGTTAACCTTGAACTGGTCGACAATACCTTCCGGCAGTCCCGCGCTGTTTTCCGCCAACAGTTCGGTGCTTTCCAGCGCTCGCTCTGCCTCACGCTGACGTTGACTGTTGAGCTGGTTGCGCAAAGCCTGCAGGTAAGTATCGAGCTGCTGGCTCTGTTTTTCCGCCAGCTCTGAGCGCATACGCGCCAGCTCCTGGCGGTTATTAGCGGAAAGCTGCGCCAGCTCCAGTTCATCGACCAGGGCTTTGAGTTTGGCGGATTCAGCCTGCATCGCCTGATTCTGCGCGGGATTAGAGTTGGCGGTACCAATACGTCGCTCAAGCTCATTTAGCTGGCGGCGGGCATCGGTTTGCTGTTGAGGAAGCTGGCTTAACGAGTCGGCGATTTCCCGGGCGCGATCCTGCTCCTGCTGGGCCTGACGACTCTTTTCCAACAGTTGGCTGCTGACCTGGAGGATCTCCTGGTTTAACGCATCGGTGGTGAGTCCGGTTGGCACATTGCGCGGTTCGTCGCGCAGGTTGCTAAGCTGCGCGCGTAATGTTGCGGACAGCTTGGGGAAGTTATCAATAACCTGCTGATATTGCTGGGCACGCTCGAGAGAACCTTTACGCTCCTCGAGGGCATTCAGCGCGGACTGGAGCGCCTCGACGGTTTCTGGCTGAGCAGGTTTCGCCGCTTTTGCCTGCTCCAGTTCCTGGGTGAGTTGTTTGGCATCGGGGGCCGTCGCAGCGTACGCCCCCAGGCTGAGGCACCAGGCCATCAGAAAAGTGATAATCAGGCGCACAGCAGCGATTCCTATGTTTAACTTTCGTCTTTTTTGTCGTCAACCAGCGGGCTGGCGTCGTGTTCTGCTTCGATCTCTTCTTTCGCAAGCGGGGCAGGTTCTGCCTCTGGCGTCACGAATGTCTCGGTCGAGATGGCCATTGGCTGGCCGATTTTGGTCACTGAAAGGTCCTGCAACTGCTCAACCAGGTTAACTTTGCCAGGCGCGAACAGGTTGATAACGGTGGAACCGAGCTTAAAGCGGCCCATTTCCTGACCTTTCAGCAGCGCTACCGACCCTTCGCTTTCGCCTTCCGGCCAGGTCCAGCGTTTGATGACGCCTTCACGCGGTGGGGTAATGGTGCCAGCCCATGCGGTTTCAATACTGCCGACGATGGTCGCGCCGACCAGAATCTGCACCATCGGGCCAAATTCGGTATCAAACAGACAGATTACGCGTTCGTTGCGTGCAAACAGGTTTGGAACGTTTTGCGCAGTCAGGATATTTACAGAGAAGAGATCGCCTGGCACGTACATCATTTCACGCAGGATACCGTTACACGGCATATGTACACGGTGGTAATCGCGTGGAGATAAGTAAGTGGTCACAAACGTACCGTTGCGGAATTTGTCCGCCATCTGGTAGTTGCCGGCCAGCAGTGCTTCAAGGGTATAGCTGTGCCCTTTGGCCTGCAGTAGTTTGTCTTCTTCGATGTTTCCTAACTGGTTAATCACGCCGTCAGCAGGCATGACCAGTACGTTTGGATCGGTGTTAATCGGGCGAACGTCGTCGCGCAGTGGGCGAACAAAGAAGTCGTTAAAGGTGCGATAGCTGGCGGTGTCCGGCTTTTGCGCCTCTTTCATATCGACCTTGTAATATTTCACGAACAGATCGATAACCAGTTTAGTCAGCCATCCTGCTCGTTTGCTCGCACCCCAACCCGCCAGGCGAGTGAGCCATAGTTTCGGCAGAATGTATTGTAGCGAAAGCTTAAATGAGTTTAACAAGGTAGCCTCCAGGCCATAATTTGTTCCCGATCCGGCATACGGGCCGGATCCTGAAAAAAGGGGGACGATTCTAGCGATGCTTAGCTTAGTTGTCAGTTGTCTGTATCAGAAAAGTTTTTACGTGTTTTTACCTGCGCCATGCTTTCCAGGATGCGGTGATAATTTTCAAACCGAGTTTCGGCTATTGCCCCTTTTTCTACGGCCTCACGGATAGCGCAGCCTGGATCGGTATCATGCTTGCAGTCGCGGTATTTGCAGTGGCCCAGGTAGTCATGGAATTCGACAAAACCATGTGTGATTTGTTCCGGCTCCAGATGCCACAACCCGAACTCACGTACGCCAGGGGAGTCGATAACGTCGCCACCGTGCGGGAAATGATACAGGCGAGAGGCAGTGGTGGTGTGCTGTCCAAGGCCGGAGTTGTCGGAGACATCGTTGGTCAGGATCTCTTCCTGCAGACCGAGAAGATTATTGAGCAGGCTAGATTTACCAACGCCCGACTGACCGGCAAAAATGCTGATGCGATCGGTTAATGCTTCTTCAAGCGGTTTCAGGCCGTCTTTCGTGCGGCTTGATACCATCAACACGCGATAGCCAATGTGGCGATAAATATCCATCTGTTCGTTAACAAAGGCCATGCCTTCGTCATCCAGCAGATCGATCTTATTCAATACGATAATTGGTTCAACGTGTAGCGTTTCACAGGCTACCAGATACCGGTCGATAATATTGAGTGACAGCTCGGGTAAGATGGCTGAGACAATAACGATCTGGTTGATGTTGGCGGCAATGGGTTTTACCCCGTCGTAAAAGTCGGGGCGTGTCAGTACCGAGGTACGCTCGTGTACCGCCTCAACGATGCCTTTGACATTCACGCCTTCTGCTGCTGCTTTTCCCGGGCGCCAGACAACGCGATCGCCGGTCACCAGCGAGCGAATTGTACGGCGGATGTTGCAGCGGTGAATCTCACCGTCAGCAGATTCCACGTCGGCATGCATGCCAAAACGGCTGATAACGATGCCTTCAGCGGTTTCGCCAAACAGGTTGTCGTCGTAGTCTGGCTTCTCCGTGGACGTTTTCAGACGACGCTGGTGATTGGCGTTCACACGGCGCTGTTGGCCTTTGGAGAGTTTATTCTTACTCAATCGGACTGACTCCTGGTCGCCCATAATGGGCAAAACATTTATGATACACGCAATTTTAGATGAATATAGTCACACTGAATGTGACGCTGAAGGGTGGAAAATAGCATGAGTGCCAATGAAAACAACCTGATTTGGATCGATCTGGAGATGACAGGTCTGGATCCCGAGCGCGATCGCATAATTGAGATAGCCACGCTGGTGACGGATGCCAACCTGAATATTCTGGCTGAAGGACCGACAATTGCGGTGCACCAGTCCGACGAACAGCTGGCATTAATGGATGACTGGAACGTACGTACGCATACCGGTAGTGGGCTAGTGGATCGCGTGAAGGCGAGCACCATGGGGGATCGTGAAGCTGAACTGGCTACGCTGGCTTTTTTGAAAGAGTGGGTTCCAGAAGGGAAATCACCTATCTGCGGCAACAGCATCGGTCAGGATCGTCGTTTCCTGTTTAAATACATGCCGGAGCTGGAGGCATATTTCCATTATCGCTATCTTGACGTCAGTACGCTGAAAGAACTGGCGCGTCGTTGGAAGCCGGAAATTCTTGCTGGCTTCACCAAGCAGGGAACGCATCAGGCGATGGACGATATTCGTGAATCTGTTGCTGAGCTTGCTTACTATCGCGAACATTTTATTAAGCTTTGATTTTGTGGATTGCCGGGCGGCGCTGTGGCTTACCCGGCCTACGAATATCGTTCCTGTGAGCTTGCACTGAGGCTGGATTGTCGCTAAATTAGACGACTTGCCGATAAATTCAGCACTTAAACAGAAAAACAAAAAAATCGCTTTTAGGGGGGTTGCAGCTAAACGGATTTCTCGTATAATGCGCCTCCCGTAACGACAGAGAATTACACGTTACGGCAGCAGCAAAAGCAGTACAAATTTGCGGGAATAGCTCAGTTGGTAGAGCACGACCTTGCCAAGGTCGGGGTCGCGAGTTCGAGTCTCGTTTCCCGCTCCAAAATTTGAAAGTGCTTGTAAAGCACAGACCACCAATCGCAGAATTTCGAATTGCGACAAGGCGGCAACTGAATGAGTCCTTAGAAGCTTACCGAAGTAAGTGACTTAGGCGAATGAAGGCAGCCAACGCAGTAGTGGTTCGAAAGACGAAGATTAAGCGGGAATAGCTCAGTTGGTAGAGCACGACCTTGCCAAGGTCGGGGTCGCGAGTTCGAGTCTCGTTTCCCGCTCCAAAATTTGAAAGTGCTTATGTCTACAAAGCACAGACACACCCAAGCGGGAATAGCTCAGTTGGTAGAGCACGACCTTGCCAAGGTCGGGGTCGCGAGTTCGAGTCTCGTTTCCCGCTCCAAATTCTTACCCCAATAAAAATATCCACAGCGAATAAATACGTTGGGGACGTTTTGTTTCGTCATTGACATACTCTTGTAAACAGACTTATCCACAGGTTCGGGTATTATTCCTGGAATGCAAAAAACTTAGTCGGGTGAATAGTATCATTTTAACTCTTTGAAAATATTGAATTAATTATCATTTCAAATTGTTAATGCGATCACTTGACGATTTTTTCCCTCTTGAATATCAATGTGTTTTTATTTTTATACACAAGCTGTGGATGACTTAAGCGTCACGCGGCAGACCCTTTTCAATGACCCTGACCAAACGTTGTTTCTTCGGTAACTGCACTTCAACTACGCAGGCATTTCGCTTCTCGATTTGCTGAGCAACCGCCCACTCTATGTGTTCGTCGAGAAGTGGGTGCTCACCTCGGCGACTTTCCAGCGCGTGAATAACGGCTTCATCCCATGGGGCATTACCCAGCGCAACGGCGATATTTCGCAGCCAGCGCAGGTGACCAATACGACGAATAGCAGACCCCTCCGTGACTTTTAAAAACCACGCTTCGCTCCAGCTAAACAGCTCTATTAACTCCGGAGCATGAAGCTGTTTGCGTGGGTTGAAGTCATCCTCTGTCGTCAACTGAGAGTAACGGTTCCACGGGCAAATGAGTTGGCAATCATCGCAGCCGTAAATTCGATTCCCCAACAGAGGACGAAATTCTTCCGGGATCGGGCCTTCCAGTTCGATAGTGAGATAAGAGATACAGCGGCGCGCATCTACCGTGTAGGGTTCAACGATGGCCCCGGTGGGACAGATGGTCATACAGGCGACGCATTTCCCGCATCCTTCTTCTACTGGGTTGTCGACCGGCAGGGGCAAATCGATCAGTAATTCCCCGAGGAAGAAAAATGAACCAGCTTCGCGATTGAGGATAAGTGAGTGCTTACCTGTCCAGCCAAGCCCGGCTTTTTCCGCTAATGGACGCTCAAGAATGGGCGCAGAATCGACAAAAGGTCTAAAATTCAGCGAAACGCAGTGCTGTTGAATTCTCTCTCCCAGCTTTTTTAAGCGGTTACGCAGCAGTTTATGGTAGTCGCGCCCAAGCGCGTAACGGCTGACGTAACCCAGAGAGGGGTTTTTCAACGTGCTGGCAAAGGCCGCATTGGCAGGAAGATAGTTCATACGTACGCTGATGACACGTAACGTACCGGGTAATAATTCGTGAGGTCGGGCGCGCATCATGCCGTGACGGGCCATCCAGTCCATCTCGCCGTGATAGTGTTTATCCAGCCAGGCCTGCAGTTTGGGCTCCGCTTCGCTGAGGTCGGTATCGGCAATACCGACCTGCTGAAAGCCAAGCTCCAGCCCCCACTGTTTAATATTTTGCGCTAACTGATTGAGATCGAGGGGCTCTGACATGACGGACCATACAATGAAGAAAAACCCCGCAAGTATACCACACTCCATTTGGCACGCCGATGACATCAGGCGGATGGAGCGAGAGGCGGCAGACAGTTTAGGACTGACGTTGTACGAGCTGATGCAACGGGCGGGAGAGGCGGCGTTTCAGGTCACCCGCGAGACATATCCAAACGCTCAGCACTGGCTGGTGCTATGTGGTCATGGCAACAACGGTGGTGATGGTTACGTGGTGGCAAGGCTTGCCAAAGCTCAGGGGCTTGATATTACGTTGCTGGCGCAGGAGAGTGATAAAGCGCTCCCTGAGGAAGCACAGCAGGCGCGCGACGCCTGGCTTAACGCCGGTGGCGTCATTCATGCTGCGGATATCAATTGGCCAGATCGCGTGGACATCATTATTGATGCGCTGTCAGGCACGGGCTTAAAACACGCGCCGCGTGAGCCTCTCTCGGCATTGATCGAACGTGCCAATCACCATCCTGCCCCTGTCGTGGCGATAGACATTCCATCCGGCTTGCTGGCGCAGACGGGCGCGGCGCCGGGCGCGGTTATCAATGCTGCGCACACCGTGACCTTTATTGCGTTAAAGCCTGGTCTGCTAACCGGTAAAGCGCGCGATGTCACCGGACGCCTGCATGTTAACGCACTCGGACTGGACGACTGGCTGGCGGGGCAGAACGCGCCGCTGCAACGGTTTGATGCTCAACAGCTTGTAAACTGGTTAACGCCGCGTCGACCCACCTCGCACAAAGGCTCCCACGGTCGGCTGGTGATCATCGGTGGTGACCACGGCACGGCTGGCGCAATACGCATGGCCGGTGAAGCGGCGCTGCGTGCAGGAGCCGGGTTGGTCAAAGTGCTGACCCGAAGTGAAAATATTGCGCCTATTCTGACTGCCAGACCGGAACTGATGGTCGATGCGCTGACGCCGCAGACTCTGGAAGAGAGCCTGGCGTGGGCGGATGTTGTGGTGATAGGACCAGGGCTTGGTCAGCAGGAGTGGGGTAAAAAAGCGCTGCAAAAGGTAGAGAATTTTCGCAAACCGATGCTCTGGGATGCGGATGCGCTGAACCTGCTGGCAATCAACCCCGATAAACGTCACAATCGCGTGATCACGCCGCATCCTGGCGAAGCCGCGCGACTTCTGGGCTGTTCCATTGCAGAAATTGAAGACGATCGCTTACTTTGTGCACAACGTCTGGTAAAACGGTACGGAGGCGTAGTCGTGCTGAAAGGCGCGGGTACGGTTGTTGCTGCCGAACAGGCCGAATTGGGTATTATTGATACCGGCAATGCTGGAATGGCCAGCGGCGGAATGGGTGATGTGCTTTCCGGTATTATTGGCGCATTGCTCGGACAGAAGCTTACCCCGTATGATGCGGCATGTGCGGGATGTGTCGCGCACGGTGCGGCGGCGGATGTGCTGGCGGCGCGTTTTGGTACGCGCGGCATGCTGGCAACAGATCTCTTTACCACGCTACAGCGTATTGTTAACCCTGATGTGATTGACGTTTATCATGATGAATCGAGTAATTCCACTACCTGATGAGCAGGCGACTTTAGACCTGGGACTGCGGGTAGCCAAAGCCTGTGATGGCGCGACGGTAATTTATTTGTACGGCGACCTGGGGGCGGGTAAAACCACTTTCAGCCGGGGATTCCTGCAGGCGTTAGGTCACAAAGGAAATGTAAAAAGCCCCACCTATACGCTGGTTGAACCCTATTCGCTCGATAATTTGATGGTATATCACTTCGATCTGTACCGACTTGCGGACCCAGAGGAGCTGGAGTTTATGGGGATCCGCGATTATTTTGCCAATGACGCCATCTGCCTGGTGGAATGGCCGCAACAAGGTAAAGGTGTACTGCCAGACCCGGACGTCGAAATACACATTGAATATCAGGCGCAAGGTCGAGAGGCGCGCATAAGCGCAGTCTCCTCATCGGGTGATTTATTGCTGGCGCGTTTAGCCGATTAACCTTAAGGGTGGCGGGATGATTTATCGCATCAGAAACTGGCTGATGGCAACACTGGTCCTGCTGTGCGCGCAGGCAGGGGCCGCCAGCCTCTCCGATCTTCAGGTGTCCAATGGCGATCAACAAGCGCGGATTACGCTGAGCTTTATTGGCGATCCTGAATACGCAGTTTCGCAGGACGGGAAACGAACCGTCGCGTTGGATATTAAACAAACCGGTGTGATTCAGGGGTTACCGCTGCTGTTTAGCGGCAATAATCTGGTGAAATCTATCCGTTCCGGCACGCCAAAAGATGCGCAGTCTCTGCGCCTGGTGGTGGATTTAACCGAGAACGGCAAAGCCGAAGCCGTAAAACGCCAGAACGGCGGCAATTATACCGTCGTGTTTACCATCAAAGCTGATGCGCCACCGCCGCCTCCACCACCTCCAGTGGTTGCGAAGCGTGTTGAAGCGCCGGTTATCGCCCCGCGCCCTGCCGAGCCTGCGCGTAATCCGTTTAAAGCGGAAAACGATCGCACCACGATGGTAACCAACAGTAATACCTCCACACGACCTGCGGCGCGCGCCAGTACCAGTAACGGCGAAAAAGTAGTTATCGCCATTGATGCCGGACACGGCGGGCAGGATCCTGGCGCTATTGGTCCCGGTGGCACACGTGAGAAAAACGTCACGATTGCCGTGGCGCGCAAACTGCGCAGTTTGCTCAATGATGACCCGATGTTTAAAGGCGTACTCACCCGTGATGGCGATTACTTTATCTCGGTGATGGGGCGTTCAGACGTTGCGCGTAAACAAAACGCCAACTTCCTGGTCTCTATTCATGCGGATGCTGCGCCAAACCGGGATGCCACTGGTGCTTCCGTCTGGGTACTGTCAAACCGTCGGGCAAACAGTGAAATGGCCGGCTGGCTGGAACAGCACGAAAAGCAATCGGAACTGTTGGGTGGGGCGGGCGATGTGCTGGCAAACAGCCAGTCCGATCCTTATCTCAGCCAGGCCGTGTTGGATCTGCAGTTCGGTCATTCGCAACGCGTTGGGTATGATGTAGCGACCAGCATGATCGGCCAGTTAGAACGTATTGGCTCGATGCATAAGCGTCGTCCGGAACACGCCAGCCTTGGGGTATTACGTTCGCCTGATATCCCGTCAGTGCTGGTTGAAACCGGCTTTATCAGTAACAACAGCGAAGAGCGTCTGTTGGCGAGTGATGACTACCAGCAGCAGTTGGCCGAGGCAATTTACAAAGGATTGCGTAACTATTTCCAGGCGCACCCGATGCAAACCGGGCCTCAGGGCACACAGGCGCAAACCGCCAGTGCGGTATCGCCTGGTAACACGTTAACAAATTAAGGATTAGCCATGCCGATTCAGGTTCTACCGCCACAGCTGGCGAACCAGATTGCCGCAGGCGAGGTGGTAGAACGGCCTGCGTCAGTGGTGAAGGAGCTGGTGGAAAACAGTATCGATGCCGGTGCGACGCGCATTGATATTGATATTGAGCGCGGCGGCGCGAAGCTTATCCGTATTCGTGACAACGGCTGCGGGATTAAAAAAGACGAGCTGGCGCTGGCGCTGGCACGTCATGCCACCAGTAAAATTTCCTCGCTTGACGATCTCGAAGCCATCGTGAGCCTCGGGTTTCGCGGCGAAGCGCTGGCCAGTATCAGCTCCGTTTCTCGTTTAACCCTGACGTCGCGTACGCAAGAACAACCTGAAGCCTGGCAAGCCTATGCCGAAGGGCGCGACATGGATGTGACGGTTAAACCCGCTGCGCATCCGGTGGGAACCACGCTGGAGGTGTTAGATCTGTTCTACAACACCCCGGCGCGGCGCAAGTTTATGCGCACCGAGAAAACGGAATTTAATCATATCGACGAAATAATCCGCCGTATTGCGCTGGCACGTTTTGATGTGACGATTAATTTGTCGCACAACGGCAAAGTGGTGCGTCAGTACCGGGCAGTGGCCGCGGATGGGCAGCAGGAGCGCCGACTGGGCGCGATTTGCGGCACGCCGTTTCTGGAACATGCGCTGGCGATTGAATGGCAGCATGGCGATTTAACGCTGCGCGGCTGGGTGGCCGATCCGAACCACACAACGGCGGCGCTGGCGGAAATCCAGTACTGCTATGTGAATGGCCGGATGATGCGAGATCGGTTGATCAACCATGCTATTCGTCAGGCCTGTGAAGATAAGCTGGGAGCCGATCAGCAGCCCGCTTTTGTGTTGTATCTGGAAATCGACCCGCATCAGGTGGATGTTAACGTACATCCCGCCAAACATGAGGTCCGTTTTCATCAGTCCCGCCTGGTGCATGATTTTATTTACCAGGGCGTGTTGAGCGTCCTGCAACAGCAGCTTGAAACGCCGCTGCCGTTGGCTGATGACGACGAGCCCGCGCCAAGGCACATCCCAGAAAACCGCGTCGCGGCCGGGCGTAACCATTTTGCCGAACCGGCCCCGGCGCGTGAACCTGCGACACCGCGTTACTCAGCATCTGCTGGCGCTGGCAGTAGTGGTGGCCGTCAGACGGGGGCCAGTTGGCCTCATGCCCAGCCTGGATATCAAAAGCAGCAGGGTGAGATTTATCAGCAACTACTACAGACGCCGGTTCCGCCGCGTAAAACGCCGGTTTCTGAAATGCCATCAGCACCTCTGACCGGCAACAGCCAGGGCTTTGGGCGGGTGCTAACCATTGTCGGTACGGACTGCGCATTACTCGAATGCGATGGTCATATTCGGTTGCTGGCATTGCCGGTGGCGGAACGTTGGCTACGTCAGGCGCAGTTAACGCCGGACCAGGGCGTCGTATGCGCTCAGCCGTTACTGATCCCTTTACGTCTAAAAGTGACCGCTGATGAAAAAGCGGCGCTGCAAAAAGGGCAGAGCCAACTGGCTGAGTTGGGTATTGAATTTCAACTGGATGCGCAGCATGTGACCATCCGGGCGGTGCCTTTACCCTTACGCCAACAAAATTTACAAATCTTGATTCCTGAACTGATAGGCTACCTGGCGCAGCAGTCCGAATTCGAACCGGGCAATATTGCACAGTGGATTGCACGTAATCTGATTAGCGAGCATCCGCAGTGGAGCATGGCTCAGGCGATTACGCTGTTAGCGGATGTTGAGCGGCTTTGCCCACAACTCGTGAAGGCGCCGCCGGGTGGTTTGTTACAACCTGTTGATTTACATTCGGTAATGAATGCCCTGAAACATGAGTGATACCCGTAAGGCGAGCCTGCCAAAGGCGATTTTTTTGATGGGGCCGACGGCCTCCGGTAAAACGGCACTGGCAATTGAATTGCGTAAAGTTTTGCCTGTAGAGTTGATAAGCGTTGATTCCGCCCTTATTTACAAGGGGATGGATATCGGTACAGCGAAGCCTGATGCAGATGAATTACAGGCCGCGCCGCACCGGTTGCTGGATATCCGCGATCCGTCCCAGGCGTACTCTGCTGCGGATTTTCGCCGCGATGCGTTAGCCGAGATGGCCGATATCACCGCCGCGGGGCATATTCCGCTGCTGGTGGGCGGCACAATGTTATATTTCAAAGCCTTGCTTGAAGGGCTGTCGCCGTTACCGTCGGCAGATCCGAAAGTCAGGGCCAGAATTGAGCAGCAGGCGGCAGAGCATGGGTGGGACGCGTTACACCGACAGCTTCAGGAAATAGATCCGGTGGCTGCGGCGCGTATTCATCCAAATGATCCGCAAAGACTTTCCCGGGCACTGGAAGTTTTTTTCATTTCGGGTAAAACTTTAACGGAGCTGACGCAAACGTCAGGAGATGCTTTGCCGTATCAGGTGCATCAGTTTGCTATCGCCCCGGCGAGCCGTGAACTGCTCCATCAGCGAATTGAGCAGCGTTTTCATCAGATGTTGGCTTCAGGTTTTGAAGCAGAAGTCCGGGCGCTATTTGCCCGTGGAGATTTGCATACGGATTTGCCTTCCATTCGTTGTGTAGGGTATCGCCAGATGTGGTCATACATTGAAGGCGAAATTTCATACGATGAAATGGTTTATAGAGGTGTTTGCGCCACGAGGCAGTTGGCGAAGCGACAGGTAACCTGGTTGCGTGGTTGGGAAGGGGTGCACTGGCTTGACAGTGAAAAGCCTGACCAGGCGCGAAACGAAGTATTACAGGTTGTTGGTGCTATCGCGAACTGAATGTGTACAATTGAAACGTATCGTGCGCAATTTTTCAGAATCGAAAGGTTCAAAGTACAAATAAGCATATAAGGAAAAGAGAGAATGGCTAAGGGGCAATCTTTACAAGATCCGTTCCTGAACGCACTGCGTCGGGAACGTGTTCCAGTTTCTATTTATTTGGTGAATGGTATTAAGCTGCAAGGTCAAATCGAGTCTTTTGATCAGTTCGTGATCCTGTTGAAAAACACGGTCAGCCAGATGGTTTATAAGCACGCGATTTCTACTGTTGTCCCGTCTCGCCCGGTTTCTCATCACAGCAATAATGCCACCGGCGGTACTGGCAGCAACTACCATCACGGTAGCAACGCGCAAGGTTCATCTGCGCAACAGGACAGCGAAGAAACCGAATAAGGTTGTTAGCTGTTTTACACACGGGGAGCCAGCGATCCTGCGTTCCCCGTTGATATATATTAAGGGGTTGACGCTTGTTTGACCGTTATGATGCCGGTGAGCAGGCGGTACTGGTACACATCTATTTTTCGCAAGACAAAGATATGGAAGACCTCCAGGAGTTTGAATCTCTGGTTTCTTCCGCCGGTGTCGAAGCAATGCAGGTGATTACCGGGAGCCGTAAAGCACCGCACCCGAAGTATTTTGTTGGTGAAGGTAAGGCAATCGAAATTGCGGAAGCCGTAAAAGCGACTGGCGCTGCGGTGGTGATTTTTGATCATGCTCTAAGCCCCGCCCAGGAACGTAACCTGGAACAGTTGTGCCAGTGTCTTGTTATCGACAGGACAGGTCTTATTTTAGATATTTTTGCCCAGCGTGCGCGCACCCATGAGGGTAAGTTGCAGGTTGAGCTGGCGCAGTTGCGCCATATGGCTACTCGTCTGGTCCGTGGCTGGACCCACCTTGAAAGGCAAAAGGGCGGGATTGGTTTGCGCGGTCCGGGTGAAACCCAGCTCGAAACCGACCGTCGTTTGCTGCGTAATCGCATTTTGCAAATACAGTCGCGCCTGGAAAAAGTTGAAAAGCAACGTGAGCAGGGGCGACAGTCGCGCAAGAAAGCGGATGTCCCAACCGTATCACTGGTGGGATATACCAACGCCGGAAAATCCACCCTGTTCAACCAGATCACCGAAGCCCGGGTTTACGCAGCGGATCAGCTGTTTGCGACCCTGGACCCAACGCTGCGCCGTATAGACGTAGCGGACGTCGGTGAAACCGTGCTGGCGGATACCGTAGGGTTTATCCGTCATTTGCCGCACGACCTGGTGGCGGCGTTTAAAGCCACCCTGCAGGAAACGCGTCAGGCGACATTGCTGCTGCATGTTATTGATGCTGCAGATTTTCGTGTGCAGGAAAACATCGAGGCCGTCGACACGGTGCTCGAAGAGATCGATGCGCATGAGATCCCGACTCTGCTGGTGATGAATAAAATCGATATGCTGGATGATTTTGAACCACGTATCGACAGAGATGAAGAGAATAAACCCATTCGCGTTTGGGTTTCAGCGCAAACGGGAATAGGTATACCACAGCTTTTTCAGGCTTTGACTGAGCGACTTTCCGGTGAGGTGGCGCAGCATACGTTGCGTTTGCCGCCGCAGGAAGGGCGTCTGAGAAGCCGGTTTTACCAACTTCAGGCAATAGAAAGAGAGTGGATGGAGGAGGACGGCAGCGTGGGTCTGCAGGTTCGTATGCCGATCGTAGACTGGCGTCGCCTCTGTAAACAAGAACCGGCACTGGAAGACTATATTGTCTGACCTGACGGATATGGCCTGAAGATTTTTTCGCCTCTATACCTTGTGGGTTTTGTGCAGCATGAAGGTGGCAAGTCCTGAAATCTTCAGGGGCATAGTTAACTATGTGACTGAGATTAAGGGGCGTAGCCAACGCATCGGCAGCGCAAAATACGCAGGTATAGCATCGCATAACAAATATGGAGCACAAAAATGGCGTGGAATCAGCCCGGTAATAACGGACAAGACCGCGACCCGTGGGGAAGCAGCAAACCTGGCGGCAACCCTGAGGGAAATGGAAACAAAGGTGGTCGCGATCAGGGACCTCCCGATCTGGATGATATCTTCCGCAAACTGAGTAAAAAACTCGGTGGTCTGGGTGGCGGTAAAGGTGCTGGTTCTGGCGGCGGTAGCTCATCGCAAGGCCCGCGTCCGCAATTGGGTGGTCGAGTCTTTACTATCGCAGCGGCAGCTATCGTCATTATCTGGGCGGCCAGCGGTTTCTACACCATTAAAGAAGCGGAACGCGGCGTGGTGACACGCTTCGGTAAATTCAGCCATTTGGTTGAACCGGGTCTGAACTGGAAACCGACCTTTGTCGACGAAGTGACCCCGGTCAACGTGGAAGCCGTGCGTGAACTTGCCGCATCCGGCGTGATGCTGACCTCTGACGAAAACGTCGTACGCGTTGAAATGAACGTGCAGTACCGCGTGACCGATCCGCAGCGTTACCTGTTTAGCGTAACCAGCGCGGATGACAGTCTGCGTCAGGCAACCGACAGCGCCCTGCGTGGGGTTATCGGTAAATACACCATGGACCGTATCCTGACCGAAGGGCGTACCGTTATTCGTAGCGATACCCAGCGTGAACTGGAAGAAACGATCCGTCCGTACAACATGGGTATCACCCTGCTGGACGTCAACTTCCAGGCAGCACGTCCGCCGGAAGAAGTAAAAGCCGCGTTTGACGATGCCATTGCAGCACGTGAAAACGAGCAGCAGTACATCCGTGAAGCAGAAGCGTACACCAACGAAGTTCAGCCACGTGCTAACGGTCAGGCGCAGCGTATTCTGGAAGAAGCGCGTGCTTACAAAACGCGAACCATCCTGGAAGCACAGGGTGAAGTGGCTCGTTTCGCAAAAATTCTGCCGGAATATAAAGCCGCACCGCAAATTACTCGCGAGCGTCTGTATATCGAAACCATGGAAAAAGTGCTGAGCAATACCCGCAAAGTCCTGGTTAACGATAAGGGCAGCAATCTGATGGTTCTGCCGCTGGATCAAATGCTGAAAGGCGGTAGTGCGCCAGCAGCAAAGAGTGACAGCAGTTCAAACCTGCTGCGTCTGCCGCCAGCAACGACGTCCGGCACTGGAGCAAGCAATACCTCGTCCACCAGTCAGGGCGATATTATGGACCAACGCCGCGCGAACGCGCAGCGTAACGACTACCAGCGTCAGGGGGAATAACGATGCGTAAGTCAGTTATTGCGATTATCATCATCGTTCTGGTAGTTCTGTTCATGTCTGTCTTTGTGGTCAAAGAAGGCGAGCGCGGGATTACTCTGCGCTTTGGTAAAGTTCTGCGTGACGATGAAAACAAGCCGCTGGTTGTTGCACCAGGCCTGCACTTCAAGATTCCGTTTATTGAATCTGTGAAGATGCTGGATGCGCGTATTCAGACCATGGACAACCAGGCCGATCGCTTTGTTACCAAAGAGAAGAAAGACCTGATCGTTGACTCCTACATTAAGTGGCGCATCAGTGACTTTAGCCGTTACTACCTGGCAACGGGCGGTGGCGATGTTTCTCAGGCAGAAGTCCTGCTGAAACGTAAGTTCTCTGACCGTCTGCGTTCTGAAATTGGTCGTCTGGACGTGAAAGACATCGTTACCGATTCCCGCGGTCGTCTGACGCTGGAAGTTCGTGATGCGCTGAACTCCGGTTCTGCTGGCACGGAAGATGAAGTCGCGACTCCGGCGGCAGATAGCGCGATTGCCGAAGCTGCTGAGCGTGTTCAGGCTGAAACAAACGGTAAAGTACCGGTCATCAACCCGAACAGTATGGCGGCATTGGGCATCGAAGTGGTTGACGTGCGTATCAAGCAAATCAACCTGCCTGCTGAAGTGTCTGAGGCTATCTACAACCGTATGCGCGCTGAGCGTGAAGCGGTAGCGCGTCGCCATCGTTCACAAGGTCAGGAAGAAGCGGAAAAACTGCGTGCCACGGCGGATTATGAAGTGACTAAAACGCTGGCAGAATCTGAGCGTCAGGGCCGCATCATGCGCGGTGAAGGCGATGCAGAAGCCGCTAAACTGTTTGCCGATGCGTTCAGCCAGGATCCTGACTTCTACGCCTTCATCCGTAGCCTGCGTGCTTACGAGAAGAGCTTCGAAGGCAACCAGGACGTGATGGTCATGAGCCCGGACAGCGATTTCTTCCGCTACATGAAGACACCGAGCACTACGACACGCTAATAAAGTTCCAGCGGTTTTAAACCAGCAAAACCACCGGCATCCCCAGGGATGCGGTGGTTTTCTTTTTATAAAAGGACGATGGATGAATTCAACAATTTTGCTGGCGCTCGCGCTGGTTTTGGTGCTGGAAGGCCTGGGCCCTATGCTTTATCCCCGCGCGTGGAAGAAAATGATTTCCGCAATGGCGCAACTTCCCGAAAATACTTTGCGTCGTTTTGGTGGAGGTCTTGTGGTTGCGGGCGTTGTGGTCTACTACATGTTGAGGAAAACGATTGGCTGATCAATAAGTAGCCTATTTTGCGGATTTTCGCATGCAAAAAGTGCTGTATATCTGAAAAAGCGGTGGTAGAATCCATTTTTAAGCAAACGGTGATTTTGAAAAATGGGTAACAACGTCGTCGTACTGGGCACCCAATGGGGTGACGAAGGTAAAGGGAAGATCGTCGATCTTCTGACTGAACGGGCTAAATATGTTGTGCGCTACCAGGGTGGTCACAACGCAGGCCATACTCTCGTAATCAACGGTGAAAAAACCGTCCTCCATCTTATTCCATCAGGTATTCTTCGCGAGAATGTCATCAGCATCATCGGTAACGGTGTTGTACTGTCTCCGTCCGCGCTGATGAAAGAAATGAAAGGACTGGAAGATCGTGGCATCCCGGTTCGCGAGCGACTGCTGTTGTCTGAAGCTTGTCCGCTGATCCTTGATTATCACGTTGCGTTGGATAATGCTCGTGAGAAAGCGCGTGGCGAGAAAGCGATCGGTACTACCGGTCGTGGCATCGGTCCGGCTTATGAAGACAAAGTAGCTCGTCGCGGTCTGCGCGTTGGCGATCTGTTTGATAAAGCAACCTTCGCTGAAAAACTGAAAGAAGTGATGGAATATCACAACTTCCAGCTGGTGAATTTCTATAAAGTTGAAGCAGTTGACTACCAGAAAGTGCTGGATGATGTGATGGCGATTGCCGACATCCTGACCTCTATGGTTGTTGATGTTTCCGATCTGCTGGACCAGGCGCGTAAGCGCGGCGATTTCGTCATGTTCGAAGGCGCACAGGGTACCCTGCTGGATATCGACCACGGTACCTATCCGTACGTAACGTCTTCCAACACCACCGCAGGTGGCGTGGCTACCGGCTCCGGCCTGGGTCCACGTTATGTGGATTACGTTCTGGGTATTATCAAAGCTTACTCTACACGCGTAGGCGCGGGTCCGTTCCCGACCGAGCTGTTTGATGACGTTGGCGAGTTCCTGTGCAAACAAGGTAACGAGTATGGCGCGACCACCGGTCGTCGTCGTCGCACCGGTTGGCTGGACTCCGTTGCGGTACGCCGTGCAGTACAGATTAACTCCCTGTCTGGCTTCTGCCTGACCAAACTGGACGTACTGGACGGTTTGAAAGAGGTGAAAATCTGTGTCGCTTATCGTATGCCGGATGGCCGTGAAGTAACGACTACCCCGCTGGCTGCAGACGACTGGAAAGGTATCGAGCCGATCTACGAAACCATGCCGGGCTGGTCTGAATCCACCTTCGGGGTGAAGGAACGTAGCGGTCTGCCGCAGGCAGCACTGAACTACATCAAGCGTATTGAAGAACTGACCGGTGTGCCGATTGATATTATCTCAACTGGCCCAGACCGTACTGAAACCATGATCCTGCGCGACCCGTTCGACGCATAATTCTGGTTATAGCGTGGCGTCGAATGGCGCTGCGCTTGCACTATCTTTGGCCGGATGAGGCGCTTTGCATCATAATCCGGCTTAAAATCACGTAAGTTCCTCGCTTTTTTCCTTCCTGAACTGAAATAAATTAGCGACCTGGCTGGTGGCTGGTTTATCATCAATGTAATTAATACCACCAGGTTTATCCGTTTTATCCCTTTTCCTGAGGTTGATGTGCAGTTAACAAGTTTCACCGATTACGGATTACGTGCGCTAATCTACATGGCGTCACTTCCCGAAGGACGTATGACCAGTATTTCTGAGGTGACAGAAGTCTACGGCGTGTCCCGTAATCATATGGTCAAAATAATCAATCAACTTAGCCGTGCGGGCTTCGTTACTGCTATTCGAGGAAAAAATGGCGGTATCCGCCTGGGTAAAGCAGCTAAGGATATTGGTATTGGTGATGTGGTTCGCGAGCTGGAACCACTATCGTTGGTCAATTGTAGCAGCGAGTTTTGCCACATTACCCCAGCCTGTCGACTTAAACAGGCGCTTTCTAAGGCAGTGCAAAGTTTTCTCACGGAACTGGACAACTACACACTTGCTGATTTGGTTGAAGAGAATCAACCGCTTTATAAATTATTGCTGGTGGAGTGACGAAAATCTTCATCAGAGCTGACAATGGAGGAACCTCGATGTCACAAGATCCTTTCCAGGAACGCGAAGCAGAAAAATACGCGAATCCTATCCCGAGCCGGGAATTTATCCTCGAACATTTAACTAAACGTGAAAAACCGGCCAACCGCGATGAGCTGGCCGCTGAACTCAACATTGAAGGTGAAGAGCAGCAAGAAGCGCTGCGTCGCCGCCTGCGCGCCATGGAACGTGACGGGCAACTGGTCTTCACTCGTCGTCAGTGCTATGCGCTGCCGGAGCGTCTTGACCTGCTGAAAGGTACCGTTATTGGCCACCGTGATGGCTACGGCTTTCTGCGCGTTGAAGGCCGCAAAGATGACCTGTACCTGTCCAGCGAGCAGATGAAAACCTGTATTCATGGCGATCAGGTGTTGGCACAGCCGCTGGGCGCGGACCGTAAAGGTCGTCGCGAAGCGCGTATTGTGCGCGTACTGGTGCCGAAAACCAGCCAGATTGTCGGTCGCTACTTCACCGACGCTGGCGTTGGGTTTGTCGTCCCTGACGACAGCCGCCTGAGCTTTGATATCCTGATCCCGCCGGAAGAGGTGATGGGTGCTCGTATGGGCTTTGTGGTCGTGGTTGAGCTGACCCAGCGTCCGACGCGTCGCACTAAAGCGGTGGGTAAAATTGTTGAAGTCCTGGGCGACAACATGGGAACCAGCATGGCCGTTGATATGGCGCTGCGTACTCATGAAATCCCGTATATCTGGCCTCAGGCGGTCGAAAAACAGGTCGCTGGCCTGAAAGAAGAAGTGCCGGAGGAAGCGAAAGCCGGACGTGTCGATCTGCGCTCCCTGCCGCTGGTCACTATCGATGGCGAAGATGCGCGTGACTTCGACGATGCGGTTTACTGCGAGAAGAAACGCGGCGGCGGCTGGCGTTTATGGGTGGCGATTGCTGACGTAAGCTATTACGTTCGCCCGCCGACTCCGCTGGACCAGGAAGCGCGCAGCCGTGGCACATCCGTCTACTTCCCATCGCAGGTTGTTCCGATGCTACCGGAAGTGCTGTCTAACGGATTGTGTTCGCTCAACCCGCAGGTGGACAGGCTGTGTATGGTCTGTGAAATGACCATTTCGTCGAAAGGCCGCTTAACAGGCTTTAAATTCTACGAAGCGGTTATGAGCTCCCATGCGCGTCTGACCTACACCAAGGTCTGGCACATGCTGCAGGGCGATCAGGAACTGCGTGAGCAGTACGCGCCGTTGGTTAAACACATTGAAGAGCTGCATAACCTCTACAAAGTGCTGGATAAAGCGCGTGAAGAGCGTGGCGGTATCTCGTTTGAAAGTGAAGAAGCGAAGTTTATCTTCAATGCTGAACGCCGTATTGAGCGTATTGAGCAGACGCAGCGTAATGACGCGCACAAACTGATTGAAGAGTGCATGATCATGGCGAACATCTCAGCGGCGCGATTCGTTGAGAAAGCCAAAGAGCCGGCACTGTTCCGTATTCACGATAAGCCGACGACCGAAGCGATTAATTCGTTCCGTTCGGTGTTGGCGGAGCTGGGGCTGGAGCTGCCCGGCGGTAATAAACCCGAGCCGCGTGATTACGCTGAACTGCTGGAGTCGATTGCTGACCGTCCTGACGCAGAAATGCTGCAAACTATGCTGCTGCGTTCAATGAAGCAGGCGATTTACGATCCGGAAAACCGCGGTCACTTTGGCCTTGCGTTGCAATCTTATGCACACTTCACCTCGCCGATCCGTCGTTACCCGGATCTCTCCTTGCACCGGGCGATTAAGTATCTGCTGGCGCAGGAGCAGGGCCATAAAGGCAACACCACGGAAACGGGTGGCTACCATTATTCGATGGAAGAGATGCTGCAGCTGGGTCAACACTGTTCGATGGCCGAGCGCCGTGCTGACGAAGCCACACGCGACGTCTCTGACTGGCTGAAGTGCGACTTCATGCTGGATCAGGTAGGTAATGTCTTCAAAGGCGTGATCGCCAGCGTTACCGGGTTTGGTTTCTTCGTCCGTCTTGATGAGCTGTTTATCGACGGTCTGGTGCATGTCTCCTCCCTGGATAACGACTACTATCGTTTTGACCAGGTTGGGCAGCGTCTGACGGGGGAATCCAGCGGTCAAATGTATCGCCTGGGCGATCGCGTGGAAGTTCGCGTGGAAGCGGTCAACATGGACGAGCGTAAAATTGACTTCAGTTTGATCTCCAGCGAACGTGCACCACGCAATGAAGGTAAAACCGCGCGTGAAAGAGCGAAAAAAGGCGATGCGGGTAAAAATACCGGTAAGCGTCGTCAGATGGGCAAAAAAGTGAATTTCGAGCCGGATAGCGCTTTCCGCGGCGAGAAGAAAGGCAGAGCCAAACCTCAGGCGGATAAAAAAACGGCTGAGAAGAAAGGCGATAAAAAAGCGAAAAAACCATCGGCAAAAACGCTTAAAATCGCTGCCGCCACCAAAGCTAAACGCGCGACGAAAAAGAAAGTCGCGCAATAACAGCCATAAACAGTAAGTCGGGCAACCTCGCGTTGCCCGCGTTACGCATAAACTATTAACGAGTACATTCATGAGTGAAATGATTTACGGCATCCATGCGGTGCAGGCTCTGCTGGAACGTGCGCCTGAGCGCTTCCAGGACGTCTTTATTCTCAAAGGTCGTGAAGATAAACGCCTGCTGCCGCTGATCCACGCACTGGAAGCACAGGGTGTTGTCATTCAGCTGGCTAACCGCCAGTTCCTGGATGAGAAAAGCGAGGGTGCGGTACATCAGGGAATTATTGCTCGCGTGAAGCCGGGTCGTCAGTATCAGGAAAACGATCTGCCGGATCTGATTGCTACGCTCGATCAGCCGTTCTTTTTGATCCTCGATGGTGTTACCGATCCGCATAACCTGGGGGCATGCCTGCGTAGCGCCGATGCTGCTGGCGTCCATGCTGTTATCGTACCGAAGGATCGTTCTGCGCAGTTGAATGCAACGGCGAAAAAAGTGGCTTGCGGCGCGGCAGAAAGCGTACCGCTGATCCGTGTGACCAACCTGGCGCGCACTATGCGTATGCTGCAGGAAGAGAATATCTGGATCGTCGGAACCGCAGGTGAAGCTGACCATACTCTCTACCAGAGCAAAATGACCGGACGTCTGGCGCTGGTGATGGGCGCAGAGGGTGAAGGTATGCGTCGTTTGACCCGCGAACACTGTGACGAACTGATCAGCATCCCGATGGCTGGGAGCGTTTCGTCGCTGAATGTTTCAGTTGCGACGGGCATCTGCCTGTTTGAGGCTGTACGCCAGCGCGGCTAAACTATCTCCCTCATTTCTCTCTTCTCTCAAGCCATCCTTCGGGATGGCTTTTTTGTGACCGTTGTCCCATGCGTGCTCCCCTCTGTCTGACCATACTTAAGGTGACGGCCATTGACGGAGGGAGACACAATGCACTGGCAAACGCATACCGTTTTTAACCAACCTGTACCGCTCAATAACAGCAACTTATATCTGTCCGATGGCGCGCTGTGTGAAGCGGTTATCCGTGAAGGCGCTGGCTGGGACAGCGATCTTCTCGCCAGTATTGGTCAGCAACTAGGGACTGCCGAGTCGCTCGAGCTTGGCCGTCTGGCCAATGCTTTTCCACCCGAGTTGTTGCGCTACGACTCGCAGGGTCAGCGGCTGGATGATGTGCGTTTTCATCCTGCCTGGCATTTGCTGATGCAGGGATTGTGCGCCAATCGCGTACATAATCTGGCCTGGGAAGAAGACGCGAGGCAGGGAACATTTGTTGCCCGGGCGGCCCGTTTCATGCTGCATGCGCAGGTGGAAGCGGGCACGTTGTGTCCGGTTACCATGACTTTTGCCGCCACGCCGTTGTTACTTCAGATGTTACCTGCCCCCTTTCACGACTGGTTTACGCCGCTGCTAAGCGACCGTTATGACTCGCATTTACTGCCAGGAGGGCAAAAGCGTGGGTTATTGATCGGCATGGGAATGACCGAGAAGCAGGGGGGGTCAGATGTGCTGAGCAATACCACTCAGGCAGAACGTCTTACAGACGGCTTGTATCGGCTGGTGGGACATAAGTGGTTTTTCTCCGTGCCGCAAAGCGATGCCCATCTGGTGCTGGCTCAGGCAAAGGGAGGTTTATCCTGCTTTTTTGTACCGCGATTTTTACCCGACGGGCAGCGTAATGCTATCCGTCTGGAGCGGCTGAAAGATAAGTTAGGCAATCGCTCCAACGCCAGCTGCGAGGTTGAATTCCATGATGCGATTGGCTGGCTATTGGGTGAAGAAGGGGAAGGTATACGTCATATCCTGAAAATGGGCGGGATGACGCGTTTTGACTGTGCGCTCGGCAGTCATGGCATGATGCGACGTGCTTTTTCCGTCGCGATTTACCATGCGCATCAGCGACAGGTTTTTGGCAAGCCATTGATCGAACAACCGATGATGCGCCAGGTATTAGGTCGGATGGCGCTCCAACTGGAAGGTCAGACGGCGTTACTGTTCCGACTGGCGCGGGCCTGGGACCGTCGCGTTGATGCCAAAGAATCTCTGTGGGCCAGGTTGTTCACACCAGCAGCGAAATTCTCTGTTTGCAAGGCCGGTATGCCGTTTGTTGCAGAGGCGATGGAAGTGCTCGGCGGGATTGGCTACTGCGAGGAGAGTGAATTGCCGCGCCTGTATCGTGAGATGCCGGTAAACAGTATCTGGGAGGGCTCTGGCAACATTATGTGCCTCAATGTATTGCGGGTGCTGACAAAACAACCCAGCATATACGATATGCTCAGCGAAGCCTTTGCTGAGGTAAAAGGGCAAGACCGACATTACGATCGAAGGGTACGTCAACTACAGCAGCGTTTACGTAAACCCAGCGAGGAGTTGGGACGGGAGATTACACAACAGCTTTTCCTGCTCGGTTGCGGGGCGCAGATGTTGCGCTATGCCTCTCCGCCAGTGGCGCAGGCCTGGTGTCAAATGATGCTCGATACGCGTGGTGGACTACGATTGTCCGAGCAGGTGCTGAACGACTTGCTCCTGCGGGCAACGGGGGGATTACGGTAATAATATGCCTGATGGCGACGCTGGTGCGCCTTATCATGCCTACATTCAATGTAGGCCGGATAAGTTTACGCCATCCGGCAATCTGTTAAGCATAGAGTATGGCCTGTACGCGCCAGTTGTCGGGCTGCTGGTCTTCGTACATCTGAATGATCCGATACCATGAGGCACCCTGTTCATCCGCTTTTAACGCGACTACTCGTTCTACATCCTGCGGATTCCCTGCAATGTTACTGACAGATATCAGGCCAATTTCGTTCAGGCCTGTAACGCAGTCAGCACTGGCGAACTCGGCAGACTGCGCCGTAGTACCTACCAGTCCGGCAGAAAGCAGCAGTGAGGATAAGGCAAGTGATTGTTTCATCGTCAGCTCCATTATTCGTACCCCTACACACGGCAGGGCATTCCATCGCGATAATAAACCTCAAGCTTCCTGCTGTTGGTTTATTGTGCACAGGTAAACGCATAGCGGCGCAAAGCAATGTAAAGCTGACTAAATTCCAACCCAATGTTATTTACGATACAAAATAGCCTGTGAATACCATTGGCCTGTCACGATGGTTTCATCCACTAATAAAACCACGTAGTAATCAGCTTTAGCCGCGACGGCTTTGTCACGGATCTCTGCCAGCGCATCATCCGGAGAGCCTCTTACCAGCGCGCTGACCGTTCCTATTCGCTGTAACCCATTACTCTGGTCACGGCGGATCTCCTGCGGGTGGTCGGCAACGGGCGGTGCGGGTTGCGGCGTTCCCTGTAGCACGCTACAGGCGCTTAAAAGCATCACCAGCAATAAAGAGGCAAACCGACGCATAACTCTATCTCGTTTCCTGATAGCCATAGTGTAGTGCCTTATCAATTTCCCTTTAGGGGAATGTTCCCGAAGTGTTATCTCTCACGCGATTTTCGAATGAAAATGTTGCGAAAGCGTAACCCAGTTCTCAACATTATGAATCATTCCCGAACACATTCGCTTGCGTTAAGTATTGCTGCATGGCATACCAGAAAAAAAGAGGCGACAAATGATCGAAATTGAAACACGACAGTTGGCTGGTATCCCTGTCTTGCACGCCGTTCCGGCTGGCAAACGCGAGTGTTCACTCCCTTGCATTATTTTTTATCACGGGTTTACATCTTCAAGTCTGGTCTATAGCTATTTTGCCGTTGCTCTGGCTCAGGCCGGATTCCGGGTTGTCATGCCAGATGCGCCCGACCATGGTGCCCGCTTCAACGGTGATGCTCAGGAGCGAATGTTCCGCTTCTGGCATATATTGCAGCAAAACATGCAGGAGTTTACGACGTTACGTGCGGCGCTGGTGGCGGAAAATTGGCTATCAGATGAAAGACTTGCTGTTGCGGGGGCGTCGATGGGAGGCATGACGGCGTTGGGCATTATGACCCGCCATCCCGAGGTTAAATGTGTAGCCAGCCTGATGGGTTCGGGCTATTTTACCCGTCTTGCACAGACGCTTTTTCCCCCTTTACGAGTCCAGACGCCAGAGCAGCAGGCGGAGTTCGATGCCGTTATCGCACCGCTCGCCGAATGGGACGTTACGCATCAGCTACAACGCCTGGCCGACAGACCGTTGCTGTTGTGGCATGGACAGGAGGACGATGTGGTGCCCGCGGTTGAAACCTTCCGCTTACAACAGGCCCTGATTCAGGCAGGGCTGGATAACAATTTAACCTGCCTGTGGGAAGCGGGCGTGCGCCACCGCATCACGCCAGAGGCGCTGGCTGCGACGGTAACGTTTTTTCGCCAGCACCTTTAAACGCGCACGATGCTTACGCCCTGAGCTTCAAGTTGTTGCAGAATCTCAGGGTTAGCATTTTTGCCGGTAATGAGCATATCGATTTGATCGGCGCGACTGAACAGCATCCCCGCGCGTTCACCGACCTTACTGCTATCGACCAGCACCACCAGTTTACCCACTACGTTAAGCATCTTCTGCTCAGCCATCGCGGTTAGCATATCGGTTTTATACAGTCCGTCCGCGGTCAACCCTTTACCGCTGGTAAACATCCAGTGTCCGGCATACAGGCTATTTTCGCTGCCTTGCGGACTAAGCGTGATGGACTGGCTTTTGTTGTATTGCCCTCCCATGATGATCACGCTGTCATGCTCCTGGTCGATCAGATAGTTCGCCAGCGGCAGATAATTGGTGATGATCTGCACTGGCTTGCCGCACATTTCACGACCAAGCAGGAAGGCGGTTGATCCACAGTTGATCACCACGCTTTCACCTGCATTTACAAGCTGGGATGCGGCCTTGGCAATGCGAACTTTTTCATCGTGGTTCTGCGCCTGATGCAGATTCATAGGTGTCCAGCGCGGACGTTGCTGAGTAATGGCTTCTGCGCCATTGCGGACTTTCTTGAGTTTGCCGCTTTCGTCGAGTTTATTGATGTCCCGGCGTGCTGTGGCTGGTGAAATCCCCAGACGCTCAATCACGTTCTCAACGGTAACAAAGCCCAACTGCGCCAGCATATCCAGCAATATTTGATGTCTTTGTGCTTCAGTCATGAGCTATTCCGATACAAATTGATTTGAAAAGATGATATTTGAAATAGCCTGGAAATACTAAAGTAAATGGGAAAAAATGCCGGAATAGCCCGGCATTTTGTAGGGGTCACAAGAAGGATTTAAACGGCAGATCCGGTTCAATCGTGAAGCAGTCATCAAAGCCGCGCGGATAGTGATATTCAAAGTTGTCTTTGTCCAGCGGCCAGGTGAACTTACCGCCCACCTGCCAGATAAACGGCTTAAAGCCATACTTCAGTCGATCTTTTTTCATCTCCCACAGTACGCGGATCTCCTGAGGGTCGGCCTGGAAGTTTGACCAGATGTCATGATGGAAAGGGATCACCACTTTCGTATTCAACGCTTCCGCCATGCGCAGCATGTCGGAGCTGGTCATTTTGTCCGTAATCCCGCGCGGATTCTCACCGTAGGAGCCGAGCGCTACGTCGATCTGGTGCTCGTTGCCATGCTTTGCGTAGTAGTTAGAGTAGTGCGAGTCTCCGCTGTGGTACAGCGTACCGCCCGGTGTTTTGAACAGGTAGTTTACCGCACGTGCATCCATACCATCCGGCAGCACACCTGCCGCTTTTTGATCGGCAGGTAGCGTGATTAATGCCGTACGATCAAACGCGTCAAGCGCATGAATTTCAATATCTTTCACTTTCACCACATCACCTGGTTTTACCACGATGCAGCGCTCTTTTGGCACACCCCAACCGATCCACAGATCCACACAGGTTTGCGGCCCGATAAATGGCACGTCATCGGCGCAGTTTTGCATGACGGCGGCCGCGACATTCACGTCGATGTGATCGTTATGATCGTGTGTCGCCAGCACCGCATCGATCTGTCGAATTGCAAACGGATCAAGAACAAACGGCGTGGTGCGCAGGTTTGGCTGCAGTTTCTTCACCCCAGCCATGCGTTGCATCTGGTGGCCGGTTTTCATTAGCGGGTTACCGTGACTCTGTTTACCCGTCCCGCACCAGAAATCGACGCAAATGTTCGTCCCGCCTTCCGACTTCAGCCAGATGCCGGTACAGCCAAGCCACCACATAGCGAATGTGCCCGGGGCGACCTGCTCCTGTTCGATCTCTTCATTCAGCCAACTTCCCCACTCCGGGAATGTGCTCAGGATCCATGATTCACGCGTGATGCTTTTTACTTTACTCATCGCATTTACCTTCATATTTATTCAGATTAAGTCAATTTATGATTTGTTTTGATTGATATTGACATCATTTTTTCAAGAAGGCAATGCATTGATTTTTGGTGTTCAGCGGGGAAATGTGAGCAAATCACAGCGTGACAGGATGGTTTACTTGAGTGTTTGTTTTGTATTTTATTGTTTTAATAGAGTTTATTTTGGAAATGATGAATTAGAAGTAAAGCCACTCTGCAAGTGTGTGAATTATTTGCGTACTGCATCACATTTAATCAAATTCAATCTTGTTGTGATTATTTTTGAAAACTAGAGTGAGGGCACAACATCCTGGGCATCTGTAATGAATGTTCAGCAACTTCGTCTACTGGAGATCGTTATGGAGATCCTCTACAACATCTTTACCGTCTTTTTTAATCAGGTTATGACCAACGCGCCCTTGCTGTTGGGTATTGTGACCTGTCTTGGTTACATCCTGCTGCGTAAAAGCGTCAGCGTTATTATCAAAGGCACGATCAAAACGATTATCGGTTTTATGTTGCTGCAAGCGGGATCGGGCATTCTGACCAGCACGTTTAAACCGGTGGTGGCGAAGATGTCCGAAGTTTACGGTATCAATGGTGCGATTTCCGATACCTATGCCTCCATGATGGCAACCATCGAACGTATGGGCGATGCCTATAGTTGGGTGGGTTATGCTGTGCTGTTGGCGCTGGCGCTGAATATTTGTTACGTACTGCTACGGCGTATTACCGGCATTCGCACCATCATGCTGACCGGCCACATTATGTTCCAGCAGGCGGGCCTGATTGCCGTCTCTCTCTACATCTTCGGTTACCCGATGTGGACCACCATCATCTGCACCGCGGTGCTGGTGTCGCTCTACTGGGGTATTACCTCCAATATGATGTACAAGCCGACGCAGGAAGTGACCGACGGCTGCGGTTTCTCCATCGGTCACCAGCAGCAGTTCGCTTCATGGATTGCCTACAAAGTCGCGCCTTATCTGGGTAAGAAAGAGGAGAGTGTTGAAGATCTGAAGCTGCCGGGCTGGCTGAATATCTTCCATGACAACATCGTTTCTACCGCGATTGTTATGACCCTCTTCTTCGGCGCGATCCTGCTCTCTTTCGGTATTGATGTGGTTCAGGCGATGGCGGGTAAAACCCACTGGACGGTCTATATCCTGCAGACCGGTTTTTCGTTTGCCGTCGCTATTTTCATCATCACTCAGGGCGTACGTATGTTCGTGGCTGAGCTTTCAGAAGCGTTCAACGGTATCTCTCAACGTCTGATCCCGGGTGCAGTGCTGGCTATCGACTGCGCGGCGATTTATAGCTTTGCGCCCAACGCGGTGGTCTGGGGCTTTATGTGGGGCACCATCGGCCAACTGATTGCGGTGGGCATCCTGGTGGGTTGCGGCTCTTCTATTCTGATTATCCCTGGCTTTATTCCGATGTTCTTCTCGAACGCGACTATCGGCGTGTTTGCTAACCACTTTGGCGGCTGGCGCGCGGCGCTCAAGATTTGCCTGGTGATGGGGATGATCGAAATCTTCGGCTGCGTCTGGGCGGTGAAGCTCACCGGGATGAGCGCCTGGATGGGCATGGCGGACTGGTCAATTCTGGCGCCGCCGATGATGCAGGGCTTTGCCTCCATCGGCATCGTGTTTATGGCCGTCATTATTCTGATTGCACTGGCTTATATGTTTTTCGCAGGACGCACCTTGCGCGCTGAGGAAGACGCAGAAAAACAACTGGCAGAACACTCTGCTTAATAAGGAGTTCCGATTATGACCGTACGTATTTTGGCTGTATGTGGCAATGGGCAGGGGAGTTCCATGATCATGAAGATGAAGGTGGATCAGTTTTTAACCCAGTCAAATATTGACCATACGGTAAACAGTTGCGCAGTAGGTGAATACAAAAGTGAACTGAGCGGCGCGGATATCATCATCGCTTCTACCCATATCGCCGGTGAGATTACCGTATCGGGCAATAAATATGTTGTTGGCGTACGCAACATGCTGTCTCCCGCCGATTTTGGACCAAAACTGCTGGAAGTGATCAACGCGCATTTCCCTCAGGACGTGAAGTAAGGAGGCGGCCTATGAAATTACGTGATTCGCTGGCAGACAATAACGCCATCCTTTTACAGGCCGAGGCCAGTTCCTGGCAGGAAGCGGTAAAGCTGAGCGTGGATCTGCTGGTTAAGGCTGATGTGGTTGAACCACGCTACTACCAGGCCATCCTCGACGGAGTCGAACAGTTCGGCCCGTATTTCGTGATTGCGCCCGGCCTGGCGATGCCGCACGGCCGTCCGGAGGAAGGGGTTAAGAAAACCGGTTTTGCGCTGGTGACGCTGAAAACACCGCTGGTGTTTAACCACGAAGATAACGACCCGGTCGACATCCTGATCACCATGGCGGCAGTAGACGCCAACACACATCAGGAAGTCGGCATCATGCAGATCGTGAATCTCTTTGACGACGAAGCCAATTTCGACCGTTTACGTGCCTGCCGTACCGCGCAGGAAGTGCTGGATTTAATTGATAACGCCACTGCGGCGGCTGTTTAAAAGGATACCAAAATGTCATTACCTATGTTGCAGGTTGCGCTGGATAACCAATCAATGTCTTCCGCCTATGAAACGACGCGTCTGATTGCCGAAGAGGTCGATATCATTGAGGTTGGCACGATTCTTTGCGTGGCAGAGGGGGTGCGTGCCGTACGCGATCTGAAGGCGCTTTATCCGCATAAAATTGTGCTGGCGGACGCCAAAATCGCCGACGCGGGTAAAATCCTCTCGCGCATGTGTTTCGAAGCCAATGCTGACTGGGTTACCGTCATCTGCTGCGCGGATATCAACACCACCAGGGGGGCGCTGGAGGTGGCGAAAGAATTTAACGGCGACGTGCAGATTGAACTGACTGGTTACTGGACCTGGGAGCAGGCGCAGGAGTGGCGTGACGCGGGCATTGGGCAAGTAGTATATCACCGCAGCCGTGACGCGCAGGCGGCGGGTGTGGCGTGGGGAGAGGCAGATATCAGCGCCATCAAACGCCTTTCTGATATGGGCTTTAAGGTCACCGTCACCGGTGGCCTGGCGCTGGAGGATCTGCCGCTGTTCCAGGGGATCCCTATCCACGTCTTTATTGCCGGACGTAGTATTCGCGATGCCGCCTCTCCGGTAGACGCTGCGCGTCAGTTCAAACGTTCCATCGCCCAACTGTGGGGATAAGGAGCGACTATGTTGTCGAAACAGGTCCCGCTCGGTATCTATGAAAAAGCGCTCCCCGGCGGGGAGTGCTGGCTGGAACGCTTGCAGCTGGCGAAGGAACTGGGCTTTGATTTTGTTGAAATATCGGTTGATGAAACCGACGATCGCCTGGCGCGTCTTGACTGGCGCCGCGAGCAGCGACTGGCGCTGGTGGCCGCTATCGCTGAGACAGGGATACGCGTACCGTCCATGTGCCTGAGCGCTCATCGTCGTTTCCCGCTTGGCAGTGAAGATGATGCGGTGCGCGAACAGGGGCTGGAGATCATGCGTAAAGCCATTCAGTTTGCGCAGGATATCGGTATTCGCGTTATTCAACTGGCGGGTTACGACGTCTATTACCAGCAGGCCAATAACGAAACGCGTCGTCGGTTTCGCGATGGGCTGAAAGAGAGCGTGGAGATGGCGAGCCGCGCGCAGGTGACGCTGGCGATGGAAATCATGGATTATCCGCTGATGAATTCGATCAGCAAGGCACTGGGTTATGCCCACTATCTCAACAATCCGTGGTTCCAGCTGTATCCCGATATTGGCAATTTGTCGGCGTGGGATAACGACGTGCAGATGGAGCTGCAGGCTGGGATGGGTCATATCGTTGCCGTACACGTGAAGGATACCAAACCCGGTGTATTCAAAAATGTGCCGTTTGGTGAAGGGGTTGTTGAGTTCGAACGTTGTTTTGCGACGCTCAAACAGAGTGGGTACTGCGGACCATACCTGATTGAGATGTGGAGTGAAACGTCGGACGACCCGGCACGTGAAGTCGCGAAGGCGCGCGACTGGGTGAAGGCGCGAATGGCCAGCGCAGGTCTGGTGGAGGCGGTGTAATGCAAAAACTTAAACAGCAGGTTTTTGAGGCCAATATGGATTTGCCGCGCTACGGGCTGGTGACGTTCACCTGGGGGAACGTCAGCGCCATTGACCGCGAGCGCGGGCTGGTGGTGATTAAGCCTAGCGGCGTCGACTACCAAACGATGCAGGTAGATGACATGGTGGTTGTGGATCTGGTCGGCAACGTAGTGGAAGGGCGCTATCGTCCTTCTTCTGATACCGCCACCCATCTGGTGCTGTATCGCCGCTATTCTTCTCTCGGCGGCGTGGTGCACACCCACTCAACCCACGCGACGGCATGGGCGCAGGCGGGTCTGGCAATTCCCTCGTTCGGCACGACGCATGCGGATTACTTCTTTGGCGATATTCCCTGCACCAGGGCGTTAACTGAAGCTGAAGTTCAGGGCGAGTATGAGCTAAATACCGGTAAGGTGATTGTCGAAACGCTGGGGGAGGTGGAACCTTTGCATACGCCTGGCGTAGTGGTGTACCAGCATGGCCCGTTTGCCTGGGGCAAGGATGCTCACGATGCGGTACATAACGCCGTGGTGATGGAGGAAGTGGCAAAAATGGCATGGATTGCGCGTGGCATTAATCCGGCGCTTAGCCCCATCGACAGTTATCTGATGAATAAGCATTTCATGCGTAAGCACGGTCCAAACGCCTATTACGGACAGAAGTAACGACTAAGTCCTGGAGCCCAATCATTCAGGGGATGTTATCGATCTGGCTTCGGGACTTTTTTGCAAAAAAAGCCCCCTGTGAAGGGGGCAAATTAAACTGCGGCAATGTTCTCGTTGGTTATTTCTGGTGCTAGCGGTAAATATCTGCACTGGCGTGCATATTTCCGTTACTACCGGGTTCCCTGGTGAGGATCACGTGGTAGTAGGTTGCGCCTTGCGCATCGGTCTCTTCATTCAGGGCCTGAGTGGCTTCACTTTCAGTGGCGAAGTTATGATTTATGTAAATGACGCCTAAGCTCTGCACATCATCCATATTCCTGGCCTGATGATTGTCAATTTTGATGGCTGCCGTTGCATTTGCACTAAGCAAAAGCATAGCCAGAAGGGTCAAAACACGGGCTCGCATATGTACCTCCTCGACTGCGGTCTCTGGTTGCCTCTCTCCTGTGAGTGATTAGCTTCTGATGTAATTTTAACCGCTACCGGCGCAGTCGATAGCGACCATTTCTGATGCAGTTGTTCAAAAAATTACCGCATAGCCATCTTTTCTTTTATTAACAGGCCGCTGGTGTGTACCGCTGCGGTGAAAAATACCTGTCTTTCGCGCATAAGCACTTACCAAATAGTCAATTTAATCGGGTGAGTACGCCGTTTATAGTGAGCCGGATAATTAATATAACTTTATGATAATAAGGCAAAAACTTATGGATACTTCATTCATGGATTTCAGCTACTTTGTGATTATGTTTATGGTCGCGCTGGTGGCAGGCTTTATTAACGTGGTGTCGGGCGGCGGTGGTTTTCTCTCGATTGGCGCACTGTTAATTTCTGGTTTACCCCCGGCGAATACGCTGGCAACCAATAAAATTCAGGCGCTGGGCAGCTCGCTGACCTCCGGGATTTATTTTTTACGCCGGGGGCATATCAATGTGCAGGAGCACAAGTATGTGTTTTTATCTGCCTTTATCGGTTCTGCGATGGGAACGACGCTTATCCAGTTCATTGAACCGGAACTGCTGAAGAAACTGCTCCCGATCCTGATTATCGCGGTCGCTATCTACTTTATTTTTGCGCCAAATCTCAGCGAACCGAAAAGAAAGCAGCAGGTATCCCTGTTTCTCTTCTCGTTGATCGGCGGGGGATGCATTGGTTTTTATGACGGCTTTCTCGGTGCCGGGGCTGGCTCCTTTTATACCCTCAGCTATATCCTGCTGTGGGGATACAGCATTGATAAGGCGCAAATTCACTCGAATTTTATTAACCTGGCGTCCAACATCGCCTCGATATTGTTCTTCATTTTTGGCGGTAAAATGATCTGGTCACTGGGGCTGGTGATGTTTGCCGGGCAGTCCCTCGGCGCACGTCTTGGCGCGACGGTCGTACTAACGCGCGGCAAGAAAGTTATCCGACCCATGATTGTCATTGTCTCCATTTGCATCAGCGTCAAAATGCTGCTGGATATGTATTAATGGCGACATGATAAATAATCGTACAATTACCTTGAGTTTAGTGGCAGGCGCCAGTATTATGACGCGTCAATTTTTCAGCCGACCTTTAACACGTTCCTTGCCTCCCCGGGCCTCGGCTGACCCAGACAGGAGGCTGAATAATCCGTAAGGAGCAATTCGATGCGTCATTACGAAATCGTTTTTATGGTCCATCCTGACCAGAGCGAACAGGTTCCGGGTATGATCGAACGCTACACTGCTGCCATCACTGGTGCAGAAGGCACGATCCACCGTCTGGAAGACTGGGGCCGCCGTCAGCTGGCTTACCCGATCAACAAACTGCACAAAGCTCACTACGTTCTGCTGAACGTTGAAGCGCCGCAGGAAGTGATCGATGAGCTGGAAACTACCTTCCGCTTCAACGATGCCGTTATCCGCAGCATGGTTATGCGTACTAAACACGCTGTTACCGAAGCATCTCCGATGGTTAAAGCGAAAGACGAGCGTCGTGAACGTCGCGATGATTTCGCTAACGAAACCGCAGATGATGCTGAAGCTGGGGATTCTGAAGAGTAATTTCTGATGACCAACCGTCTGGCGTTGTCCGGCACCGTGTGCAGGGCTCCCCTTCGAAAGGTCAGTCCATCAGGAATTCCTCATTGCCAGTTCGTGCTTGAGCATCGTTCTGTGCAGGAGGAAGCCGGGTTTCACCGGCAGGCGTGGTGCCAAATGCCCGTTATTATTAGCGGACACGAAAACCAGGCCATTACTCACAGTATAACGGTCGGTAGCGCAGTGACCGTTCAGGGGTTCATCTCTTGCCACAAGGCAAAGAACGGCCTGAGCAAAATGGTTCTGCATGCCGAGCAGATTGAATTGATAGATTCTGGAGACTAGCCATATGGCACGTTATTTCCGTCGTCGCAAGTTCTGCCGTTTCACCGCGGAAGGCGTTCAAGAGATCGACTATAAAGATATCGCTACGCTGAAAAACTACATCACCGAAAGCGGTAAGATTGTCCCAAGCCGTATCACCGGTACCCGTGCAAAATACCAGCGTCAGCTGGCTCGCGCTATCAAACGCGCTCGCTACCTGTCCCTGCTGCCGTACACTGATCGTCATCAGTAATCGGTCACGGTCCATTAATACGACTTTGAGAGGATAAGGTAATGCAAGTTATTCTGCTTGATAAAGTAGCAAACCTGGGTAGCCTGGGTGATCAGGTTAACGTTAAAGCGGGCTATGCTCGTAACTTCCTGGTACCACAGGGTAAAGCTGTTCCTGCTACCAAGAAAAACGTTGAATTTTTCGAAGCGCGTCGCGCTGAGCTGGAAGCTAAACTGGCTGACGTTCTGTCCGCTGCTGAAGCTCGTGCTGAGAAAATCAATGCACTGGAAACCGTAACCATCGCGTCTAAAGCTGGCGACGAAGGTAAACTGTTCGGTTCCATCGGTACTCGCGACATCGCTGACGCTGTAACTGCAGCTGGCGTTGAAGTAGCTAAGAGCGAAGTTCGTCTGCCGAACGGCGTTCTGCGTACCACTGGTGAGCACGAAGTGAGCTTCCAGGTTCACAGCGAAGTGTTTGCTAAGCTGACTGTAAACGTAGTTGCAGAATAAGTTTTTATTCTGATTACCGCGTAAAAGCGCCGGCCTTGTGTCGGCGTTTTGCTTTTCTGTTCCCTCCGCTTTTCGCTCTGGCTATTCTTTATCCTTTTCGGGATAATCATAAAAATAAAACATTATTTCAAAGTGGTGATGGAATGGAACCAACGCACCAACCTCTGTTTGCGCGTAAAAATGTTGTCTACCTGAGCGCAGCGTTCTGCTGTCTGCTGTGGGGGAGCGCCTATCCGGCGATCAAAAGCGGATATGAGATCTTCCAGATTGCCACGGATGACATTCCTTCAAAAATTGTCTTTGCCGGCTATCGCTTCCTGTTTGCTGGATTATTGCGTCTATTGCTGGCGGTGGCGCAGCGTAAACCGATTGGCCGGTTAAGCCCGCGTCAGTACGGTCAGCTCACGCTGTTGGGACTGACGCAAACCTCGCTGCAATACATCTTCTTCTATATTGGCCTGGCGTTCACGACGGGGGTGAAAGGGTCGATCATGAACGCGACCGGCACCTTCTTCAGCGTGCTGCTGGCCCATTTTATCTATCAGAACGACAAGCTGAGCTACAACAAAGTGCTGGGCTGTATCCTGGGCTTTACTGGCGTAATGGTGGTGAACTTTAGCAGCGGACTGGATTTTAACTTCAGCCTGTTAGGGGACGGTTCAGTGGTGATGGCGGCCTTTATTCTTTCTGCCGCCACGTTATACGGTAAACGCATTTCTCAGACGGTAGACCCGACGGTAATGACAGGATATCAGTTGGGTGTCGGCGGTCTGGCGCTGGTTATCGGCGGCTACGCTTTTGGTGGCACGCTGACCGTACACGGCGCGTCTTCAGTGGCGATTCTGGGCTACCTGACGTTACTCTCTTCGGTCGCTTTTGCGTTGTGGAGTATTCTGCTCAAGCATAACCGCGTGGGGATGATTGCGCCGTTTAACTTCCTGATCCCGGTTTCGGGGGCGGTTCTGTCGGCGATATTCCTCGGCGAAAACATTCTCGAATGGAAATATGCGTTGGCGCTGGTGCTAGTCTGTTCCGGGATCTGGTGGGTGAACAAGGTGAAGCGCTGACGCTTCACCTTGATGTCTGATGCGCTGTGTTTATCAGGTCTACAGGTGTGCCGGTTAACGGGCGCGAATAAAACTGCCGTTAGGTTGTCGAGTAAACAGTACCTGCTGACCATTACCGGTATCAATGGTTAATCCCGTTACCACGCCGTTGGCATTCTGCCTGATTTGTACCATCTGTCCGTCTTTCAGGTTGCTCAGCGGTTTTCCGGCACCTTCAACCTGCGCCATTGCGTATACATCGGTTGGCGGGAGGTTATGGTCACGGAATACCTGCGCCAGCGTTTTGCCCGAGTCTACGCGATAGGAGCGCCACTGCTGCTCAATTCCACTATCCTGTTGGAAAGGTTGCGCCTGCGGCTGAGATTGCTGAGCCTGCGGCTGCGCGTCTGGTTCTCCTTCCTGGATTGGCTCAGGCGCAAGCGGAGCGACCTGGCCCGGATCGTTTTGCGGGGCGACCAACTGTGCCTGCAGTTGAGCTTCGGTCGGCGGCTGCGATTGTGACTGCAAATCCAGCTGGGCAGTACGCGTAACCACAGGGGCATCGCTGGTGTCACTGGAGGGCAGCAGGAAGCCTATCACCAGCACGATAGCAGCAATTATAATGCCGCGTCGGTGCATAGGCGGTAGCGGATCCATAATGCGAAAATTGTCCGGTGCATGCCAGATTTTCGCCAGGGTTGGTTTTAATTCAAAGCGCCCGGGCATGGCTTTCCTCCTGCTCCGCGTCTCGTTCCTCGATCATAGAGTATAGATGGCTAATGCTATGATGTTCGTCATATTACCCGCTTTCGTGACGTCAACGCGGGGTATTCCTATTGTTTATGTTTCCTCGCGATTTGTCATCTGTTCCCGAGACAAAGTTTTACCGGATGCGGCATGGCTGATATGCTGCCCGCTACTTTACATCCGATGAAAGGAAATATGATGGCTAACCCGACTTTTGACACTATCGAAGCGCAAGCAAGCTACGGCATTGGTTTGCAGGTAGGACAACAGCTGAGTGAATCCGGACTGGAAGGACTGTTGCCTGAAGCGCTGGTAGCGGGTATCGCTGACGCGCTGGAAGGTAAGCACCCGGCAGTGCCGGTTGATGTTGTGCATCGCGCACTGCGTGAAATCCACGAACGCGCTGATGCAGTACGTCGCGAGCGTTTCCAGGCTATGGCGGCTGATGGCGTCAAATATCTGGAAGAAAACCGTGAGAAAGAGGGTGTGAACAGCACTGAATCCGGTTTGCAGTTCCGTGTTCTGACTCAGGGCGAAGGTGCTATTCCAGCGCGTACTGACCGCGTTCGCGTGCATTACACCGGTAAACTGATCGACGGTACCGTGTTTGACAGCTCTGTCGCACGCGGCGAACCGGCTGAATTCCCGGTTAACGGCGTGATCCCTGGCTGGATTGAAGCGCTGACCCTGATGCCGGTAGGTTCCAAATGGGAACTGACTATTCCTCAGGAACTGGCTTACGGCGAGCGTGGCGCTGGTGCGTCCATTCCTCCGTTCAGCACGCTGGTGTTCGACGTTGAGCTGCTTGAGATTCTGTAAGCAGTGACTTCTGTTCCCTCCGAGGCCGGGGGGAACAAAAAAATAGCGTGAAAAGCTATAGTTACGTGGTTGTCGATATTTTATTTTGTAAATGCCTCGTTAGCGTGTATTTTTGTGAGCTGATTCGCGCTATCAGAGTGATATGACACTCATTTTAAACATTAAATTAACATTATATCTAAATCTTAGTATTCATCCCGCCAATTCTTACCTAATATCGATGAGTCCTGATAATCAGGAACGTCGTATCATAGACACACTAAAGGCCGTAGAGCCTGAACAACACAGACAGGTACAGGAAGAAAAAACATGGTAGATCAGGTAAAAGTCGACGCCGCTGAAGAGGCTTCGTCTGAACAGTCGCTACGGCGCAATCTCACAAACCGTCATATTCAACTTATTGCCATTGGTGGTGCTATTGGTACCGGCCTGTTTATGGGCTCAGGTAAAACCATTAGCCTCGCCGGACCGTCGATCATCTTTGTGTATATGATTATCGGTTTTATGCTGTTTTTCGTGATGCGTGCAATGGGTGAATTGCTGCTCTCGAATCTGGAGTACAAATCTTTTAGTGATTTCGCCTCTGACCTGCTCGGGCCATGGGCCGGGTATTTTACCGGCTGGACTTACTGGTTCTGCTGGGTTGTTACCGGGATGGCAGACGTTGTCGCCATTACGGCGTATGCGCAATTCTGGTTCCCCGAACTTTCAGACTGGGTCGCCTCGCTGGCGGTGATCGTGCTGCTGCTGAGCCTCAACCTTGCCACTGTAAAAATGTTCGGTGAGATGGAGTTCTGGTTTGCGATGATCAAAATCGTCGCCATCATCGGCCTGATTGTCGTTGGTCTGGTGATGGTGTTGACGCACTTCCAGTCGCCAACCGGCGTTCAGGCATCGTTCACGCATCTGTGGAATGACGGTGGCTGGTTCCCGAAAGGTCTGAGCGGCTTCTTTGCTGGCTTCCAGATAGCCGTGTTCGCGTTTGTGGGTATTGAGCTGGTGGGAACGACCGCTGCAGAAACCAAGGACCCGGAGAAATCTCTGCCGCGCGCCATTAACTCGATTCCGATCCGTATCATCATGTTCTACGTTTTTGCGCTGATCGTGATTATGTCTGTAACACCGTGGAGCTCGGTAGTGCCAACCAAGAGCCCATTCGTTGAACTGTTTGTGCTGGTCGGGCTGCCTGCCGCGGCGAGCCTGATCAACTTTGTGGTGCTGACTTCAGCTGCCTCTTCCGCAAACAGTGGCGTGTTCTCTACCAGCCGTATGCTGTTCGGCCTGGCACAGGAAGGCGTAGCGCCTAAAGCGTTTGCCAAACTGTCTAAACGCGCAGTTCCGGCGAAAGGTTTAACCTTCTCCTGTATCTGTCTGCTGGGCGGCGTGGTGATGCTTTACGTGAACCCGAGCGTGATTGGCGCGTTCACCATGATCACCACCGTGTCGGCGATTCTGTTCATGTTCGTCTGGACCATCATTCTTTGCTCGTACCTGGTGTACCGCAAGCAGCGTCCGCACCTGCATGAAAAATCAATCTACAAGATGCCGCTAGGCAAGCTGATGTGCTGGGTATGTATGGCGTTCTTCGTCTTCGTACTGGTACTGCTGACGCTGGAAGATGATACCCGCCAGGCGCTGATCGTGACGCCGCTGTGGTTCATCGCGCTGGGTCTGGGTTGGTTGTTTATCGGTAAGAAACGTATGGCAGGTATGCGTTAATTTTAGTGCCCGGTAGCGCGATGCTTACCGGGCCTGAATTCCGTAGGCCGGATACGCGTTTGCGCTATCCGGCGATATCTTTACTCCCCGGCGAGAGCTCGCGGGAACAACACATTATTTTCCAGACTGATGTGTTCCATCAAGTCGTCGATCATCTCGTTAATGCCGTTATACATGGCTTTCCAGGTGGTGCAGGCTTCTGGCGGCGGCGTCACGTTATGGGTGATGTGTTTGATCACTTCGACCAGTTCACCGGCATCGTCATGTTCGCTTTCCATCACGCTGATTGGTCCCATCGCCTGGCTACCCATGCCCTGTTTGATCATCGGGAACAGGATCTGCTCTTCTTTCATCATATGGCTGGACAGCTCTTCATGCAGCATGGTCAGGTTTTTCGCCAGACCGCGTGGTACGTTCGGTTTATCTGCGTGAACGCGTTCAACTTTCGTGGCCTGCAGAATCAGTTCCGGCAGCTGTTCGCGGTGTCTGTCGTGATAACGCACGATGATATGATCGATGATTTCAGCCAGTGCCACGGTACGCCAGTCTTTCTCCAGCGGCTGTTCAGCCAACTGCGCGAGCTGTGCCTCAATAACGTCTAAATCCAGCTCTTTACGCGCAGCAGCGCGTGCCAGCGTTTGCTTACCGCCGCAGCAGTAATCCATATCGTATTTACGAAACAGGGCCGAAGCGCGAGGAATAGAGAGCGCCAGTTCACCTAAAGGTTGATCGCGATAAGACATTGCCGTTACCTCATTCTCAATAATATAAGATGCATTTTAAATGCAACTTATGGCGAAGGATATAACCCTTTCGTGGTGCAATGCCGTTCAGTTAAGCATGTATGGAGAACATGTGATTCCGGCTCAGGGTTCCGTTCACCTCAGCGATATCAATTCTCTGAAGCTCAGATACCCGTGAACGTGCAAGAGAGGCTCACCGCCGCCTCCCTTGCATCCCAGGCTCCCGGCGGGAAAATCGTCGCTGCGCGATTCATTCGTCTTATGCCGTCTGCCTGTCGGGTCGGGGCCGGGCCTGCGTCCCTGCAGGCCGTCCCCTCTGCCCGCATCCCTGCGGGCAGACCCGGTCAGCCGTCAACGCCTCATCGATTTTCAGCCGGACCGGGGTCATCGCTGCAACGCACTGACTTCCAGTTAACTCTGTTTTGCTGTTCAGATAAAAAACGCAGGTGGTCAGGTGTGGGCTGGTCCGGCTGAAAATTGCCGACGTGTTTCCGGAAGGCCGGGAGAACCCGCAGGGATGCGGGTTCAGGGCGCGTTTTGCAGGGACGCTACCTCGCGCCCGGCCCGGTAGCCTGGAGGAATAAACGGAGGGGACCGCGGAGCGGCAATTTTCCCGCCGGGAGCCGGGATTGTTAAGGGTACAGCGATAGTACCCTTAACACGTTCACAGGAATCGTGTTTCAGAGAAACGATGAACATGAGGTGAACGGAACCCTTTCTCTGAGATAGCATGTTCATCACCTCCGCCAATACAGGCTGATGATTTCTGATACAGAGGAGTTAACTGAACGGTATTGCTTTCGTGGTGGGGTTTTTTGTGAGGAATGTCTCGAAAATTTCTTGTTTCGTTAAGGTGCTGAATCTTATTAGAAAGGAGAGGGGCGGCGAAAAAAGCCGCGCGACAGGATTAAATAAGCGCACGCCGCTGCCGATAGTTAGACCTCAGACAATACCTGCATAATAAAAGGCTACAGATGTTTAAACGAATCAAAGTGATAACCTTACTTATCACCGTGTTACTCGCCCTGGGCGCGATGCAGCTCATCTCCGCGGGCGTCTTTATTGGCGCGCTCAATAACGATAAGCAAAACTTTAACGTCTCTCAGCTTTCCAGCCAGAACGTGGCCGAGTTTACCGATGCGTGGATTAGCCTGAACCAGGCTCGCGTCACGCTCAACCGGGGCATGTTGCGTTTACAGGGAACGATGGCCAGCGAGATTAACGGCGGTCAGTTGAAGGAACTGGTGAACACGGCAAATCGCCTGTTGGCCGAATCGAAAGAGCATTACGATAAATACTACGCCCTGCCGGAAACGCCGGGGCTTGATGAACATCTGGCCGATCGACTGGAAGAGCAGTACGGCATCTATTCTGCGACGCTGGCTAAAATGAACGCGCTGCTGGCTGAAGGTAAGCTGGAAGAGATGTTCAAGCAGAATGCCGAGCAAAAGCAAACGGCCATGCAGGAAGTCTATCGGGAATGGCGTAGCGCGCAAACGGCGCTGGCCACTGCCGGGGTGCAGGACAATGAGAGTGATTACCAGAAGATAATCTGGCTGCTGTCTGCCGTGATGCTGATTGTCGTCACCGTGATTATCGCCAGCTGGCTGGCGATGCAGCGAGTGCTGCTCAAGCCTCTCCACGAAGTGATGGGGCATATTCGCCACATTGCTGCGGGTGATTTGACGCACAGCATCAACGCAGATGGCAGCAATGAGATGGCGCTGCTGGCAGTCAACGTTCGCGACATGCAGCAGGCGCTGGCGAACACAGTCAGCGTGGTGCGTGACGGGGCTGACACCATCTATACCGGCGCAGGTGAAATTGCCGCCGGCAGTAACGATCTCTCTTCACGTACCGAGCAGCAGGCCGCCTCTCTGGAAGAGACTGCTGCCAGCATGGAACAACTCACCGCTACCGTGAAGCAGAACGCGGATAACGCGCGTCAGGCGACCAGTCTGGCAAAAAATGCCTCACAGACGGCGCAGAAAGGCGGAACCGTGGTTGATGGCGTAGTGCGTACGATGGATGAAATTGCCACCAGTTCCAGCAAAATCGCGCAAATTACCAATGTTATCGACGGCATTGCCTTCCAGACCAATATTCTGGCGCTGAACGCGGCAGTAGAAGCGGCGCGTGCGGGCGAGCAGGGGCGCGGGTTTGCCGTGGTCGCTGGCGAGGTCCGTACACTGGCACAGCGTAGCGCTCAGGCGGCGAAAGAGATTAAGGCACTGATTGATGACTCGGGGAATCGGGTGAATGCCGGTACGGCGCTGGTGCATGAAGCGGGTGAAACGATGGCGGAAATTGTGAGCGCCGTGACCCGTGTGACCGACATCATGGGCGAGATAGCTTCGGCCTCTGATGAACAGAGCCGGGGTATCGATCAGGTAGGTCAGGCGGTTGCCGAGATGGATCGCGTGACGCAGCAAAACGCCTCGCTGGTGGAGGAGTCCGCTTCCGCCGCCGCCGCGCTCGAAGAGCAGGCAGCACGACTGAATCAGACCGTAGCGGTGTTTAAAGTTTAACGTCTACTCCGGCCTACAAAATAATATCTTGTAGGTCGGATTAGCGCAGCGCCGTCTGGGCCATTATGATTGTGGAACCACGACGACGCTTGGTTTCTGTGGTTTGGCTCTGACGGCTATCACCACCCCAACAATCAGCAGCGCAATGCCGCTTACCGTCAGCAGCGGCGGGAATTCCTGGCGCAGGATAAAGGTGTACACCAGGCCAGCCAGCGTTTCGAAGACAATCAGCGGGCCGAGGATCACCGTCGGCAATTTTTGGCTGGCGACGTTCCAGCACAGTGCGCCAACCCACGAACACAATACCGCAATCGCTATCATCAGGCCGATAAACACGCCCGGACGTGGGCCGAAGGGCAGGGCAAAGTCCGGCGTTTGTCCGTTCAGCCACAGGCAGGCTGCAATATAACCGAGCAGAGAAACAGGCAACGTTACCAGTGCCTGGGCCGTCGCCCACATCATCGGGTGCTTATCTGGATTCTCGCGCAGCCAGCGGGCATTACGCAGCGCATACCACGCCCAACACACTACCGAGATCAGCGCCAGCGCGATTCCAGAACCATAACGCCAGCCGCTAAAGTCGGGTAAGCCTTGATTCAGCTCCGAGATATTCACGCACAGCAGACCGATACCAATCAGCACCAGCGCAGGCGACAGACGCCACCATGATAATTTGCCGTCGCGCTGGCTGTAGAGCAGGTTAGCGAAGACCGGGATCACAACCGGCAATGTACCAATAATCATCGTTGAAACCGGCGCGCCAGTGCGCTGGATGGCGCTTGCCAGGCAAACGTAATAAATCAGATTACCCATCATCGTTAGCGCCAGCGCAGTGACCCAGTCTTTATGCGTCAACTGACGCAAGCGCACACGTCCCAGCCAGGCAATCGGCAACGCTATTAGCCCCAGCGCCAGATAGCGTCCCATCGACTGCAATACCGCCGGGTATTCCGGTACGATCAGCGGCCCAACAAAAATTAATCCCCACATCAGCCCAGCCAGCAGGGCATACAACACGCCGCTAATCATTTTTGACATCCACATCGCTTAACAATAAGTCGAGTGTAGGCAGGAAAAATGCAGCCGTATTGTATGAGATTGCTGTTCAACGCCGGACGACTTGTTTCTGATAACGTACCGGCGTAATACCGTAGCGATGGGTAAACGCGCGGGTGAGATGCGACTGGTCGGTGAGGCCGGTTGCGGCAGCGACCTCCGCGGCGGGCATTCCGTGAGTGAGAAAACCCTTGGCTCGCCACAGGCGGATCGCCATCAGCATCTGGTGCGGCGTGACGTGGAAATGAGATTTAAACTGGCGCTGAAAATGCCAGGGGCTCAGCGCTGCAACCCGCGCCAGTTCGTCGAGCGTGACCGGGTGCATATAATTATCGTGCAAATACTCGCGTACCCGTTCAAAGCGATGCGCTCCCTCCGGTAATACCGGCGCATGGCGGGCCAGCGGCTGGAACGTGTCGATCAGATCGAGTAATAGCCCTTTTTGCGCCAGCGGATCCTCAGTGTTCCACAGGCCATGAATCAGCGAGCAGATCTGGCGCGAGCGTAGCGGATCGTGACGCGTTACGTCATGAAACCACCAGTGGCGGATCCCGGTGACTTCTTCCAGAAGATCGGGCTCAAGATAGATCATCCGATAGCGCCAGCCGTCGGCGGTTTCCGCTTCGCCGGTATGTAGCTCATCGGGATTCATGGTGACGACGGAATGGGCGGGGGCCACGTACTGCGTGCCGCGATAGCGAAAACGTTCGGCTCCGGCTTCTATCGCGCCAATACCAAACGCTTCATGGGTGTGGGGTTCAAAGGCGTAACGCGAGATGTGCGCATGATACAGCTCAACGCCCGGCACCTGTGCCAGATGGCGAAAGCGGGCGCTGTCTTTCTCATCAATAAACTGCTCAGGTACACCTTGCACGTATTCTCTCCCCACGCATCATCATGTCATTATCAGAGAGGATGCGCGGGGATGCCACCACAATTAACTAATTTTTAACACTTACACGATGCCTTTGACGCTGTCTGCCAGCGACGTGGTTGGACGACCAATCAGTTTGCTCAGCGTATGGCTGTCGTCGAAGAGGCCACCTTTAGAGGCACCAACGTCTGAGTCAGCCAGCATGTCCGCCAGTCCGGCAGGCAGACCAACACCTTTCAGCGCGGCGGCAAAATCAGCTTCGTTCAGGTTTTGATACACCACTTTTTTACCGCTCTGTTTTGCCAGTTCGGCCGCCAGCTGGCTCAGGGTCCAGCCTTCGTCGCCCGCCAGTTCATAGATTTTACCGGCATGACCGTCTTCACTGATGACGCGCGCGGCGGCAGCGGCATAGTCGGCACGGGTCGCCGAGGCGATTTTGCCTTCTCCCGCCGCCCCAATAAACACGCCGTGTTCCAGCGCGGCTGGTGCGCTGGCGAGATAGTTTTCGGTGTACCAACCGTTACGCAGCAGCGCGTACGCGATACCGGATTCAGCCAGCATCTTCTCGGTTGCGACATGCTCATCAGCCAGCCCCAGCGGGGAGCGATCGGCGTGCAGCAGGCTGGTGTAGGCGATAAATTTCACGTGGGCCGCTTTCGCCGCGTTAATCACGTTGCGATGCTGCGGGGCACGTTGTCCCACTTCGCTGGAGGAGATTAGCAGTAACTTGTCTATCCCCTGTAAGGCCGTGGTAAAGGCAGCTTCATCACTGTAATCCGCCTGACGAACGGTAATGCCCTGCTGGCTAAGCGCCGTCGCTTTAGCAGGATTACGCACAATAGCCACAATCTGGCTGGCAGGAACGGTTTTCAGTAGCGTTTCAATAACGTGTTGGCCCAGTTGGCCAGTGGCACCAGTAATCGCGATCATAGGATAACTCCTTTGGTATTGGTCTTGTGTTTAATCACATTAACACCTAAACTTACTTTTGGTAAGTACGTACAAAAAGGTTAGTATGAAAATGACAGCTTTGACGCTCTCCCAGCAATTACGTGATGGCAATTTGTTTGCCGAGCAGTGTCCCTCCCGCGAGGTGTTAAAACACGTCACCAGCCGCTGGGGTGTATTGATTCTGGTGGCGCTGCGCGACGGTACGCACCGTTTCAGCGATTTGCGCCGTAAGATGGGCGGCGTCAGTGAAAAAATGCTGGCGCAATCCCTGCAGGCGTTAGAACAGGACGGGTTTATCAATCGGGTGTCATATCCGGTGGTACCGCCGCATGTGGAGTATAGCCTGACACCGTTGGGTGAGCAGGTGAGCGAAAAAGTCGCAGCGCTGGCGGACTGGATAGAGGTGAATTTGCCGCAGGTTTTGGCAAATCATACCGTTAAGAACGAAGACGTCCCAGCATCAACGTAAACGACCCGGTCGGGCTTGCCGGATGGCGCAGTGCCACCCGGCGTGGTCTTACTTACTCAAATCCAACTGATAAATGGCGAAGCCGATGTCATCGGTAGCGACTTTCTTCAGTGGATACTGGCCTTTCTCTTTGATAAACGCAGCGGCTTTATCAGACGGTGATGTTTCAAAGCGAATATCCAGTTGTGTCTCGCTGTGAATCGGCGCCAGGCGCCAGTTGTTATCTGCCGCTGGATGAATTTCGCCTGCGCTCTTTGTCTGGGAACCTATCCATGCTGCCAGCACCGAGCGGTTTTCATCTGGTGATGCAAACGCGATGTGGCTGTCGCCGGTCCCGGCAAACTTACCGCCGTAGGCGCGGTAGTTGTTGGTCGCGACGAGGAAGGTTGCGTTCGGATCGATCGGTTTGCCGTTAAAGGTCAGATTTTTAATACGCTCCGCTTGCGGGTTAATCGTCTGGCATTCACCGTCATAGCGAGCGGGTTGTGAAACATCAATCTGATAATTCACGCCGTCAATCACGTCGAAGTTATAGGTACGGAAGCCATCCCAGTTAATTAACGACTGTGGTTTGCTGCTGTGGATATCAATCTGATTAAACTGCCCGGCAGAACATTCCAGCCACTCTTTCACCTCTTTACCGCTGGCTTTCACCACGACCAGGGTATTGGGATAGAGATACAAATCAGCGGCGTTACGGAAGGTAAGCTGACCTTTTTCGACTTCGACAAAGCTGGCCGGATCGTTCTTGCGTCCACCGACTTTAAACGGCGCAGCGGCGGAAAGTACCGGTAGTTTCGCCAGGTCCGGATCGCCCTGGATAAAATGTTCCACATAGGCTTTCTGCGCATTATTCACCACCTGCACGGTCGGGTCGTCCTGAACCAGCGCCAGATAGCTGTACATGTTGTCGGCAGATTTACCGATTGGCTTGCTGACAAATTCACGCGTGGCATCGTGATCGGCTTTTAGGATCTCAACGATTTTTTGGTCTTCGCCAGCCAGTGATTTTTTGTCCGCGGCGTCATAAATCGGGCGCGCCTGCGCTTTCCCCTGCGTAACCTGCCATTTACCGCTGTCGTTATTCAGCACTAAATCCACCACGCCCAGGTGATCGCCCCACATGCCCGGCATCACCGCAGGAACGCCATTGAGCGTACCTGTTGTGATATCTGCGCCTTTGATGTTGGCAAAGTCTTTCCCCGGGAAAACGGCGTGAGCGTGACCAAACATAATGGCATCCACGCCCGGAACTTCACTGAGGTAGTAAACGGAGTTTTCCGCCATCGCCTGGTATGGGTCGGCAGAAAGCCCGGAGTGAGCAACCACCACCACGACATCGGCACCTTTGGCTCGCATTTCTGGCACGTATTTACGTGCGGTTTCCGTAATGTCATTCACGGTCACTTTGCCGCTGAGGTTGGCTTTATCCCAGGTCATGATCTGCGGCGGCACAAAACCGATATAGCCAATTTTCAGCGTCTGCTTGTTTCCTTCCTGATCGACAACCTCAGTCTCTTTGATCAGATAAGGAGTAAACAGCGGCTTTTTGGTCTTAACGTCGATGATATTGGCGTTAACGTAAGGGAACTTCGCCCCGGCTAGCGCGTTGTGCAGATACTCAAGACCGTAGTTAAATTCATGGTTGCCAAGGTTACCCATGGCGTAATCCAGCGTATTCAGTGCCTTATATACCGGATGCGTTTCGCCCGCTTTCAGCCCCTTGGCCGCCATATAATCCCCGAGCGGGCTGCCCTGAATCAGATCACCGTTATCAACCAGCACGCTGTTTTTGACTTCACCACGTGCTGCGTTGATCAGGCTTGCCGTACGAACCAGGCCAAATTTTTCAGTCGGCGTATCTTTGTAATAATCGAAATCCATCATATTGCTATGTAAATCAGTGGTTTCCATTATGCGCAGATCGACGGTCGCGGCATTGACGCTGGCTGCAATCAGCGTGGCCAGAAACGTTGCACTAAACTTAATCATCAGGGGCATCCTTTTAAGATCTAAGCCACAAAAGAAAATGTATATAAATCTTCTTGCTTACAGAACTGTGAATCATGACATGAATATAGCGTTTAAAACCGCAGACGCTATCACAGTTGGCGGATCCTTTGGCGATCGGGTATAAGTAAAACAACGAGTTAACACCACGACAGAAACGAGGTGGAGAATGTTAGAACATGTATGCCAGCTTGCACGGAATGCGGGCGATGCCATTATGCAGGTCTACGATGGAATCAAACCGATGGAGATTACCAGCAAGCAGGACGATTCTCCGGTCACGGCGGCGGATATCGCCGCGCATACGGTGATCCTCGAAGGATTACTGGCGCTGACGCCGGATATTCCGGTCCTGTCTGAAGAAGCGCCTCCTGGCTGGGATGTTCGCCAGCACTGGCAGCGCTACTGGCTGGTAGACCCGCTGGACGGTACCAAAGAGTTCATTAAGCGTAACGGTGAATTCACCGTCAATATTGCGCTTATCGAGCAAGGAAAGCCGGTACTGGGCGTGGTTTACGCGCCGGTGATGAAAGTGATGTACAGCGCGGCAGAAGGTAAAGCGTGGAAAGAAGAGTGCGGCGTGCGCAAACAAATCCATGTTCGTGACGCGCGTCCGCCGTTGGTGGTGATTAGCCGTTCGCATGCTGACAATGAGTTAAAAGAGTATCTGCAACAGTTGGGTGAGCACCAGACCACGTCGATTGGCTCATCGCTGAAGTTCTGCCTGGTGGCGGAAGGGCAGGCACAACTGTACCCACGTTTTGGGCCAACTAACGTATGGGACACTGCCGCTGGCCACGCCGTTGCTGCCGCAGCCGGGGCGCACGTTCACGACTGGCAGGGGAAATCTCTGGATTACACCCCACGTGAATCATTCCTCAACCCCGGCTTCCGCGTCGCTATTTACTGAGTAATTTGTGCAGCAGGGCAATAACCTGCTGCACCTCTTCCTGCGTCAACGCACCATCTTTTGCCCACTGAACGCGTCCGTCCTTATCAAGTACGGCGATAGCGGAGCTCTCTTCATCCAGTTGCCAGGCTTTACGCGCAATGCCATTACTGTCGACAATAAATTGTGACCACGGGTAGAGCTTCTTATTGCTCTCCAGACTGCTGCGCACAAACATACCGGAGCCAGGAATAGCGTCATCGGTGTTGACGATCGTGGTGGTCTGGTATTTGTCGTGCGGCAGGTTGGCCGCCTTGATTGCCTCGATCAGCGTAGCATTTTTCTCTTTGGCGGAGGTGCGTCCGGCAATGTGTTGCACAATTCGCACTTTCCCTGGCAGCTGCGCGCTATTCCAGCTTTTGTAGCTAAACTTATCGTTCTCGAGAATCAGTTCGCCACGATCGGCGATCCCCACCGGCGGCACGCGCTGGTTAGTCTCAAACGAATGCGCACAGGCAATCATCGGCAGCAGCAGGCACGACAGCGCCAGCAGTTTTTGTAAGGTCATAGGTTTTCCTTCTTTACTTTATTTTGCAGGTGATCCGACCACTTGGGTCTGGAATTTAATCATATGTGCGATTGATGCTTTTTCCCGCAAGCGCGATGCCAGTTTGCGGACGGGCGCACAAATCCTGCGAAAAATGAAGGCTTATACTGAAGACAGCGAAGCGTTGAAAAGATAATTCTGAATATTTGTAACCTGAAGGTAAATAAACTTATACACGCTGGAAACATGAGCGAGATAGTCTATAGTCATAGGGCATTAAAATTTGCGCCTGAGGATTGTCGGACCGATTGTGGTACCGCAAAGGCGTAATGCTCAGCAGGAGACAACAATGAAAATTTTCCAACGATACAACCCGCTGCAGGTGGCGAAGTACGTGAAGATCCTGTTTCGTGGACGGTTATATATCAAGGATGTAGGCGCTTTTGAATTTGATAAGGGTAAGATTCTTATCCCAAAAGTGAAGGACAAACTGCATTTTTCCGTGATGTCCGAAGTTAACCGTCAGGTCTTGCGTCTGCAAACTGAGATGGCTTGATCAAAGTGCTATGCGGTAGTTAAAAAAACGGCTCCTGAATGGGAGCCGTTGATGTTTCTGCAGGACGTTAAGACGCCTTTGCCTCTTCTTTTGCATCTGGCAGTTTCGGTACCAGTACGGTAGGTTTACTGTCCAGACGCGTCACCAGCAGCTGATCGATCTTGTAGTTATCGATATCCACCACTTCAAATTTGTAGCCTGAATACTTCACCGAGTCGGTGCGTTTCGGGATTTTACGCAGCATGAACATCATAAAGCCGCCGATGGTTTCATAGTTGCCGGACTGCGGGAACTCATCGATATCCAGGACGCGCATAACGTCATCAATCGGCGTACCGCCATCGACTAACCATGAGTTTTCATCGCGCGCCACGATCTGCTCTTCCAGACCCTGACCGACTAAATCGCCCATCAGCGTAGTCATAACGTCGTTGAGCGTGATAATCCCCACCACCAGCGCGTACTCGTTCATGATGACGGCAAAGTCTTCGCCTGCGGTTTTGAAGCTTTCCAGCGCTTCAGAGAGCGTCAGCGTATCCGGCACAATCAGCGTATTGCGGATCTGTACGCCACTGTTCAGCGCCATGCTTTGGTTCGCCAGTACGCGGTTGAGGAGATCCTTTGAATCGACATAGCCAATGATGTGGTCGATATCTTCGTTACACACCAGGAATTTGGAGTGTGGGTGTTCCGCCACCTTGTTCTTCAGGCTTTGCTCATCTTCGTGGAGATCGAACCAGATAATATTCTCGCGCGAGGTCATGGAAGACGGTACGGTACGGGATTCCAGTTCGAACACATTTTCAATCAGCTCATGTTCCTGCTTACGCAGAACCCCCGCCAACGCACCCGCTTCGACCACGGCGTAAATATCGTCCGAGGTGATGTCGTCTTTACGCACCATCGGGATCTTAAACAGACGGAAGATGTTATTTGCCAGACCGTTAAAGAACCACACCAGCGGGCGGAAGACGAGCAGGCAGAAGCGCATCGGGTTGATGATACGCAAAGCCACAGCTTCTGGCGCAATCATACCGATGCGTTTCGGAGTTAAATCCGCGAACAGGATGAACAGGCCAGTAACCAGCGAGAACGACAGAATAAAGCTTAACTGTTCGGACAGCTCTGGCGTGAAGTACTTCGAGAAAAGGCTGTAAAACGCCGGGGAGAATGCCGCATCACCGACAATACCACCGAGAATTGCGACCGCGTTAAGGCCAATTTGCACAACGGTAAAAAACATGCCGGGGTTTTCCTGCATCTTCAAAACACGTTGTGCGTTTACGTTGCCTTCATCGGCAAGCAGTTTAAGTTTTATTTTGCGTGATGCAGCAAGCGAGATCTCGGATATCGAGAAAAACGCACTCACGGCGATCAGGCAGAGAATGACTAAAATACTGTTTAACATATCTTATCCGACCGTTAAGGCCAGATCCTCGGAAGGGATAAATTGATAAATCCGTGTGAAATACACATTGAAAACCGGTCCGAAGGGAGTGGACCGGCAATTTCAGGAGCTAGTATAGCGTAAGGTACTGTAAAGCCGCCAGAGGGTGGCGATTATCCTTCTGGCGGCAGACAAACGCCAATCCCGCCAATGCCACAGTACCCATAAGGATTTTTATGCAGATACTGCTGGTGGTCGTCCTCGGCATAGTAGAACGGGGTTGCGGTAGTGATTTCCGTTGTAATAGTGCGCTCGTCGCCAGCGGCGGTCATTGCTGCCTGAAAACGCTCAAGGCTTGCCTGTGCCGCGACGGTTTGCTCCGGCGTTAACGGGTAAATGGCGGAGCGATACTGCGTCCCCTGGTCGTTCCCCTGACGCATGCCCTGCGCCGGGTCGTGATTTTCCCAGAACACCTGCAGCAGTTGCTCGTAGCTGATAACATGCGGGTCATAGACGACGCGCACCGCTTCGGCGTGTCCGGTATCGCCGGAACACACTTCCCGATAGGTTGGGTTAGGGGTGTAGCCGCCGGTATATCCGGCCGCTGTGCTGTATACCCCGGGTAATGACCAGAATAAACGTTCAACGCCCCAGAAACATCCCATGGCGAAAAAGGCTATCTCCATACCGTCGGGCACGTTGGTCATCGAATGTTGGTTAACCGCATGCAGCGTTGCCACTGGCATCGGGGTGTTGCGTCCAGGTAGGGCATCTGCTTGAGTAACAAGATGCTTTCTATCAAATAAACTCATGGCCGTTCTCCCGAAATCAGTCATTTGGGTTAAGGTTGTAACGAGACGCGTCTTTGCCCACAATAAACGGCGTGAATACGTCTAGAGTTAAACATAAGAAATATTTGGGTTGTCGTCTGTTTTTCAACTCTTATTGTTGATTTTTTGTTAAGCCGAGGAACGGCATAGTATTTTTTTCCAGGGGTGGGAAAAAAGGATATTCAGGAGAAAATGTGCCACATATCCGTCAGTTATGTTGGGTGGGATTACTGTGCTTAAGTGGCTCCGCCGCCGCAGCGAATGTTCGCTTACAGGTCGAGGGATTATCAGGACCGCTGGAGAAAAACGTCCGTGCGCAGCTATCCACGATTCAAAGTGATGAAGTCACTCCAGACCGACGCTTTCGTGCGCGCGTTGATGATGCCATCCGCGAAGGGCTAAAAGCGCTGGGCTACTTTGAGCCCACCATTGATTTTGAGCTGCGTCCGCCGCCGGCGAAAGGACGCCAGGTGCTGATTGCCAAAGTGACCCCTGGTGAGCCGGTGCTGATTGGCGGCACCGAAGTGATTCTGCGCGGTGGCGCACGTACGGATAAAGATTACCTGGATCTGCTGAAAACGCGACCGGCAATCGGCACCGTGCTGAATCAGGGGGACTATGATAACTTCAAAAAGTCACTCACCAGCGTGGCGCTGCGCAAAGGCTATTTCGACAGTGAATTTAATAAAAGCCAGCTTGGGATAGCGCTCGAACGCCGCCAGGCATTCTGGGATATCGATTACAACAGCGGTGAACGCTATCGCTTTGGGCATGTCACTTTTGAAGGCTCGCAAATTCGCGATGAGTACCTGCAAAATTTGGTACCCTTTAAAGAGGGTGAAGAGTACGAGTCGAAAGATCTGGGCGAACTGAACCGTCGTCTGTCGGCGACCGGATGGTTTAATTCCGTGGTCGTCGCACCGGAATTTGATAAAGCCCGTGAAACCAAAGTGCTGCCGCTGAAAGGCGTGGTGTCGCCGCGAACTGAAAACACCATCGAAACCGGGGTCGGTTACTCAACTGACGTCGGTCCACGGGTGAAGACCTCGTGGAAAAAGCCGTGGATGAACTCCTATGGCCACAGCCTGACCACCAGCGCCAGCATCTCTGCGCCAGAGCAGGTTCTTGATTTCAGTTATAAAATGCCGCTATTAAAGAACCCGCTGGAGCAGTATTACCTGGTGCAGGGGGGCTTTAAGCGTACCGATTTAAACGATACCGAGCAGGACTCCACTACGCTTGCGGTTTCCCGCTACTGGGATCTCTCCAGCGGCTGGCAGCGCGCGATTAACCTGCGCTGGAGCCTCGACCACTTTACCCAGGGTAACGTCACTAACACCACCATGCTGCTCTATCCGGGCGTGATGATCAGCCGGACGCGCTCGCGCGGCGGTCTGATGCCAGTCTGGGGCGACTCCCAACGTTATTCTATCGATTACTCCAACACGGCCTGGGGTTCAGACGTTGATTTCTCCGTCTTCCAGGCGCAAAACGTCTGGATCCGCACGCTGTACGATCGTCATCGCTTTGTGATGCGCGGCAACCTCGGCTGGATCGAAACCGGGGACTTCGACAAAGTACCGCCGGATCTGCGTTTCTTCGCCGGGGGCGATCGCAGCATTCGCGGCTACAAATACAAATCTATTTCGCCTGAAGGCAGCGACGGCAAGCTGAAAGGGGCCTCGAAGCTGGCGACCGGCTCGCTGGAATATCAGTACAACGTGACCGGAAAATGGTGGGGCGCGATGTTTGTCGATAGCGGCGAAGCGGTCAGCGATATCCGCAGAAGCGATTTCAAAACCGGTGCCGGGGTCGGTGTACGCTGGCAATCGCCAGTGGGACCCATCAAGCTCGACTTTGCTGTCCCTGTGGGCGACAAAGATGAACATGGTTTACAGTTTTACATCGGTCTGGGGCCTGAATTATGAGTTTATGGAAGAAGATAAGCCTCGGCGTGCTGATTTTTATCCTGCTGTTGTTAGGCACGGTGGCGTTCCTCGTCGGCACCACTTCGGGCCTGCATCTGATCTTCAAAGCGGCGAATCGTTGGGTTCCGGGGCTGGAGATTGGTCAGGTCACCGGCGGCTGGCGGGATTTATCGCTCAAAAATATTCGTTATGACCAACCTGGCGTGGCGGTGAATGCTGGCGAAGTGCATCTGGCCGTGGGGCTTAACTGCCTGTGGGACAGCAGCCTGTGCGTCAACGATCTGTCGCTGAAAAATATCAACGTGGCGATCGACAGCAAAAAGATGCCGCCATCAGCGCCGGTTGAAGAGGAAGAGAGCGGTCCGCTTAACCTTTCCACACCTTACCCAATCACGCTTTCGCGCGTGGCGCTGAACAACATCAATATCAAAATCGATGACACCACGGTTTCGGTGCTGGAATTTACCTCCGGCCTGAACTGGCAAGAAAAAACGCTAACCCTGAAGCCAACGTCATTACAGGGGCTGCTGATTGCCCTGCCTAAAGTGGCGGAAGTGGCGCAGGAAGAGGTTGTCGAACCAAAGATTCAAAATCCGCAACCGGATGAAAAACCGCTCGGCGAAACGCTAAAAGATCTGTTCTCAAAGCCGGTGCTGCCGGAAATGACCGATGTCCATCTGCCGCTCAATCTCAACATTGAAGCGTTTCGCGGCGAGCAGCTGCGCGTGACCGGGGATACGGATTTAACGGTACATAACATGCTGCTGAAAGTGAGCAGCATTGACGGCAACATGAAACTCGATGCATTGGATATCGACTCGAATCAGGGGACGGTAAAAGCCAGCGGCACGGCGCAACTGACCGACACGTGGCCAGTCGATATTACGTTAAACAGCACGCTCAACGTCGATCCGTTAAAAGGCGAAAAGGTGAAGCTGAAGGTTGGCGGCGCGCTGCGTGAACAGCTGGAAGTCGGCGTAAATCTGTCTGGTCCGGTGGATATGGACCTGCGGGCGCAGGCGCGTCTGGCGGAAGCCGGATTGCCGCTCAACCTTGAGGTGGTGAGTAAGCAGGTTTACTGGCCGTTTACCGGCGACAAGCAGTTCCAGGCTGATGACATCAAGCTCAAACTGACCGGTAAGATGACCGACTATACGCTGTCGATGCGTACCGCTGTGAAAGGGCAGGATATTCCTCCGGCTACCATCACGCTGGACGCCAAAGGCAACGAACAGCAGATCAATCTCGACAAACTCAGCGTTGCGGCGCTGGAAGGGAAAACTGAGCTGAAAGCGCTGGTGGACTGGCAGCAGGCGATCAGCTGGCGCGGGGAGCTAACGCTGGATGGCATCAACACGGCGAAAGCGATCCCGGAGTGGCCATCAAAACTGAATGGCCTGGTGAAAACTCGCGGCAGTCTGTACGGCGGAAGCTGGCAGATGGAGGTGCCCGAGCTGAAGCTGACCGGCAACGTGAAGCAGAACAAGGTAAATGTGCACGGTTCGCTGAAGGGTAACAGCTACCTGCAGTGGACGATCCCGGGCCTGCATCTGGAACTGGGACGCAACAGCGCGGATGTTAAAGGGGAACTGGGGGTCAAAGACCTCAATCTCGACGCGACGATTGATGCCCCGAGCCTGGATAACGCGCTGCCGGGACTGGGCGGTACGGCGAAAGGGCTGGTAAAAGTTCGCGGTACGGTTGAAGCGCCACAGCTGCTGGCGGATATCACCGCCCGGGGTCTGCGCTGGCAGGAGCTGTCCGTCGCTCAGGTGCGCGTCGAAGGCGACGTGAAATCGGCAGAGCAAATCGCTGGTAATCTCAACGTTCGCGTAGAGCGGATTGTACAGCCTGACGTGAATATTGGCTTGGTGACGCTCAATGCCAAAGGTAGCGAAAAGCAGCATGAGCTGCAGCTGCGCATTCAGGGGGAACCGGTCTCCGGGCAGCTCTCCCTGGCAGGTAGCTTTGATCGCAAAGAGCAGCGCTGGAAAGGTGCGTTAAGCGATACCCGCTTCCAGACGCCGGTAGGTCCGTGGTCCCTTAACCGCCCTGTCGCGCTGGATTATCGCAATCAGGAACAGAAAATCAGCATTGGGCCGCACTGCTGGAACAACCCAAATGCGGAACTGTGCGTACCGCAAACCATTGATGCTGGTGCACAAGGACGCGCGGTGGTGAACCTTAACCGCTTTGACCTGGCGATGCTAAAACCGTTTATGCCGGATACAACCCAGGCCAGCGGCGTTTTCACTGGCAAAGCTGATGTGAGCTGGGACACCACCAAAGAGGGGCTGCCGCAGGGGCAGGTTACGCTGAGCGGACGTAACGTGAAGGTCACGCAAAGCGTGAACGATGCGCCGCTCCCTGTGGCGTTTGAAACGCTGAATCTGACCGCCGACCTGCACAATAACCGTGCCGAGCTGGGCTGGCTGATTCGCCTGACCAACAACGGGCAGTTTGACGGCCAGGTGCAGGTAACGGATCCGCAAGGACGCCGCAGTCTCGGTGGCAACGTCAACATCCGCAACTTCAATCTGGCGATGGTGAACCCCATTTTCTCGCGCGGTGAAAAAGCGGCTGGGGTGATCAACGCCAACCTACGTCTGGGCGGTGATGTGCAAAGCCCGCAGCTGCTCGGACAGCTGCAGCTGAGCGGTCTGGATATCGACGGCAACTTTATGCCGTTTGACATGCAGCCAAGCCAGTTAGCCGTTAACTTCACCGGAACACGCTCAACGCTGGCGGGCGTGGTGCGTACGCAGCAGGGCGAAATTAACCTGAGCGGCGATGCCGACTGGAGTCAGATAGACAACTGGCGGGCGCGCGTTGCGGCTAAAGGCAGCAGGGTTCGTATTACCGTGCCGCCGATGGTCCGCCTGGACGTATCGCCGGACGTGGTCTTTGAAGCCACGCCGAGCCTGTTTACCCTTGATGGCAACGTGGATGTGCCGTGGGCGCGTATCGTGGTACACGACCTGCCGGAGAGCGCGGTAGGGGTTTCCAGCGATATGGTCATGCTTAACAACAATCTGCAACCGGAGAAACCGCAGACAGCAGGTATTCCGATCAACAGCAACCTGAACATCCACGTCGGTAACAACGTGCGTATTGACGCCTTTGGTCTGAAAGCGCGTCTGACGGGCGATCTGAAAGTGGTGCAGGATAAGCAGGGGCTGGGGCTGAACGGACAAATTAATATTCCGAGCGGGCGTTTCCATGCCTATGGTCAGGATCTGATTGTGCGTAAGGGCGAGCTGTTGTTCTCCGGCCCGCCGGATCAGCCGTTACTCAACATCGAAGCAATTCGTAACCCGGAAGCCACCGAAGACGACGTGATCGCCGGGGTTCGCGTCACGGGCACCGCCGATGAGCCGAAGGCGGAAATCTTCTCCGACCCGGCCATGTCGCAGCAAATGGCGCTTTCCTACCTGCTACGCGGACAAGGACTGGATAGCGAACAGAGCGACAGCGCGGCAATGACTTCAATGCTTATTGGTCTGGGGGTTGCACAAAGTGGTCAGGTTGTGGGTAAAATCGGGGAGACATTTGGCGTAAGCAATCTGGCACTGGACACACAAGGGGTGGGTGATTCATCTCAGGTGGTTGTCAGCGGATACGTACTGCCAGGTCTGCAGGTGAAATATGGTGTGGGTATATTTGACTCCTTAGCGACACTCACGCTACGTTATCGTCTGATGCCTAAGCTATATCTGGAAGCAGTGTCTGGCGTAGATCAGGCACTTGATTTGCTCTATCAGTTCGAGTTTTAGCAATGCGAATATTTGTCTACGGCAGTTTACGAACCAAACAAGGCAACAGCCACTGGATGACCAATGCCCTGTTGCTGGGAAATTTCAGTATCGACAACTACCAGTTGTATAGCCTGGGCCACTATCCAGGCGCCGTTCCAGGAGAGGGAACAGTACACGGGGAAGTTTATCGTATTGATAACGCCACGCTGGCAGAGCTTGACGCTCTGCGTACCCGCGGCGGTGAATACGCACGCCAGTTAATTCAAACGCCGTACGGAAGTGCATGGATGTACGTGTACCAACGTCCGGTTGATGGCTTAACGCTGATTGAAAGCGGTAACTGGTTAGACCGAGACCAGTACTGATATGAACACGCCACCCTTGGGTGGCGTTGTTTTATTCTGGATTTAAAACTCCACGCGTGCGCCGAGGTTATAGCGGCGTCCTTCCACCTGTGCGGATTCGTTCCACGCGGTTGTCAGTTTCGGATCCTCATCCAGCACGTTGTAGACCCCAGCCATCAGTTGCGTGTGCTTATTGAGCTGATAACGTACGCCTACGTCCACCATCGTGTAGTCATCATATTTATAGTTATTGCCGCTGTTGCGGTTACTGCTGCGATAATTCACCGTACTCCATACGTCCAGGCTTTGCGTTGCCGCCCAGTTCAGCGACAGATTCGCCATATGGCGCGGATAATCGTTTAGCGCGTAGCCTTTGTTAACGCCGCTTTTTTGTTCGCTGTGGTTCCAGGTGTAGTTAGCGTTGGCTTTTACATCGGCGGTAATCTGCCAGTCGGCATTCAGTTCTATACCGTATACATCCGCCTCGCTGACGTTGAAGTATTTACTGACGGAATCCGCGTTGTAGCCGTTGACGGAGCACTGGTTCGTCGACGTGGTTTCACAAATAGTTTGTTCAGCAATTTTGTCTTTGAACTGCGTATAGAAGACGGTGCTGTCGAGCGATAGCGCATCTCCCGTCCAGTAGAGGCCCAGTTCAGAGTTAACGCTTTGTTCAGGTTTCAGGTCGTCGTTACCAACGGTGAGGAAGGGATAAGGTACGGTTGAGCCGTAAGGGGTTACGAAGTTGCTGGACGTCGCGCGCAGCTCCGGTTTTTTATAGCCTGCGGAAACGCCGCCTTTCAGCGCCCAGTCATTGCTAAAGGCCCAGTTACCGTACATTTTCGGCGTAATATGTGTGCCAAAATTGTCATCCTGGTCCATCCTCGCTGACGTGGTTAGGATGAAATCGCCAATGCTCCAGCCGTCTTCAGCAAACAATGCCCAACCGTTACGGCTGATTTTGGTCACCGGGTCAGATCCGGGCAGCGTTTTGTTGGCCACATCAAAGCGGTCATTCAGCTCTTCGCGCGTGAAATTCGCCCCAACAGTCAGTTTATGGGTGTCGAGCGTGAAAGTGGTTTGCGAATTGGCGACGTAGTTCTCCATCTGCACATACTGCGGGGACTGTCCGTCATAAACGTACTTCGAACGGCCTTTTTCATAGTTTATGTAGTTGGTCGTCGCGATGGTGTCGTCTGCATACCAGCCGGTATGCGTCAGGGTGGCGGCGTTACGATCGAACAGCCATGACCACGGCGCACCGCGTTTCTGGGTACGGTTTTTTTCCTGCTCACCGGTGACCACGTTGAGATCGAACAGGTTATTCTCGCTGGCGGCCAGGCCCAATGTCATATCAACGGATTTACGATTGTGTTTGCCAAAATAGTTATTGCGATCGTCATCGCGACGGTCAAGCCAGTCGGCCGCCACGCTAAGGCCGAGAACATCGGGCACAATCGGCCCCATGGTAAACAAATTCATCTGGCTGGTATTACCTAAATACTGGTGTTCCTGCAGCCAGGTATTGGCAGCAATTGCCGTGGTCCACTCTTTTGCGCCGTACGGTTTTTTGGTAATGACGTTAACCACACCGCCGATGGCGTCTGAGCCGTACAGCGAGGACATCGGCCCACGGATAACTTCGATACGCTCAATGGCCTCCATTGGCGGTAAGAAGTTGGCTTCAGTACCAATATCATGTCCGTAAGGGCGAGATTCACCGGTATTTTGTTTGACGCTGTTGACCATAAAAGCGGTATAGGACGGGTCCATGCCGCGGATCATAATGCTGCCGGCGTTCATGCCGCTGCTGTTGGTGACCGAGACGCCGGGAAGGTTTTTAATGGCTTCACCGATGCTACGGTCCGGCTGAATATCCAGCGTGTTACGATCAATAACTGAAATAGTGGCCGGCGCTTCGCGTTTTTGCTGCGAGAATCCGGATGCGGTGATCACCATTTCATCTTCGCTAGTGCGTGAGGTCTCGGTGAGTTCTTCTGCCTGGGTGGGGAAAATAACACCGCCTGAGAATGCAACGATCCCTGTCAGCGTAATAAGTTGACGCATTTTCATAATATAGACACCTGAAAAGTAAAAAATAAAAACATCACCTTGCAGCTCAAAAAAGCTGCAAGGTGCAGATAGTTTTTTAATTATTAATATTTAGAGAGATCGATTTTCAGCACGTAGTCGGGCTTCACACCTGTCATTTTTTCCGACTGTTTGACGCTGACGTACAAGGTGTTAGCATCAGCCGAGAGCGCCAGACTGTTAGGTAATGCATTGGTTTCAATGCTTTGTTTTACCTGGTGGGTCTTGCTGTTCACAATGCTGATGCGTTTAGCATTACGGTGGGTGATATAAACTTCCTGGCGTTTTTCGTTATATATCACCGCCAGCGAGTTAATAACCTTAATTGGTGCAATAACCTTACCGGTATTAATATCAACAACCAGTACATCCGCTAAATCCGGATCGGTCAGGAATGCGCGGTTATTTTTTGCATCCAGGGCAATATTCAGGAAAAAATGTTTTTTATCTGGCTCAATGGTAAAGCGATTAATAATTTGATGGTTGGTGGTATCCAGCGTAATAAGTTCGTTTCGGCCATTCACAACATACAGGCGGTTCTTATTTGCATCCACGGCCATGCCGGTCGGGTACTGGCCCATGTTCTCGAGGGTGGCGATTTTCTCGCGCTTTTGTGTGTCCACCACCCAGACTATGCCCTTTTCAGCCACGCCGGAAACGTACAGACGGTGGTGCTGTTTATCGAGCACCATTTCACGCGTATGAACAATATCTTTCGGGTTTTTGGCTTCGCTCAGTTGCAGTATCGCCAGCTCTTTACCGCTACGGGTATCGACTAGCGTTACTGAACCTTCCAGCGTGTTGCCGACATACAGCACCTGGTTTTCTTCATCCAGCGCGGTGGCAAAGGCACGACGACTGGTGTCGATGACTTCAGTCGTCGTGAGTTTCTCCAGATCGAGTTTGTAGATAAGCCCGCTGGTTTTATCTTTATCAAACGACGGCGACGAGGCGACAAAAAGCGCATTCTGCTGGCTATCAACCGCCAGCTCATACACGCCGTTACCGACATCGCGAGTCAGAAAATCTTTCTCAAGTAGCGTCTGCGCCACGCTGGACAGGCTGGTAAATAACAGCGCTGTGGCGAGTGCCACGCAGGAATAGCGTTTCAGGGGCTTCACATTGTGGAGGTTCATTGACTTTTATTCACATTTATTTACATGCTGAGAATGATAATGAGATCTAATATCATTCGCAATTAAGATAAATGAAATGTGACTACCCATTCTGGTAGGTCAAAAAGAAAACAGCGAAGGGGAGAGGTGGTAGAACGTAGAAATTTAAAAACCCTTACTAACCAGAGACTGGCGTTCAGGGTTTTAAGCTAACGCGAACTTACTTCTTCGCGCGCTCGAAAGAAGCAACGATTTCAGCTTTAGCGGCTTCAGCGTTGTCCCAACCGTCAACTTTCACCCATTTGCCCGCTTCGAGATCTTTGTAGTGTTCGAAGAAGTGGGTGATCTGTGCTTTCAGCAGTTCCGGCAGGTCGGTCACATCTTTGATGTGATCGTATTCTTTGCTCAGCTTAGTGTGCGGAACCGCAACCAGTTTCGCATCTTCACCGGATTCGTCAGTCATTTTCAGCACGCCAACCGGACGGCAGCGGATCACTGAACCTGGCTCCAGCGGGTACGGAGTCGGGACAAGAACGTCTACCGGGTCACCGTCCAGAGACAGGGTGTGGTTGATGTAACCGTAGTTGCACGGATAGAACATCGCGGTGGACATGAAGCGGTCAACGAACAGGGCGCCGCTCTCTTTGTCAACTTCGTATTTGATCGGATCTGCATTGGCAGGGATCTCGATAACAACGTAGATATCTTCCGGCAGGTCTTTACCGGCAGGGACGTTGAGTAAGCTCATGTCTGTTTCCTTTAAATAAGCTATGGCAAACAAGTGGCGGGTATTATAGCCAACTCGCGCTGAATGTCTCCGCTTGTTTTCGCTTTCTCTGCGCTCATTTTCTTCTTTTTGCCCCTCTCTCGTGACAGAAAAATCCATATCTTCAGCCGCATTTTTCATAGCGGGATGAAAGCGATTACAAAGTTGTGATTAACGTTTTATTTACTTTTTTGAAGTGTGATGTAACGCAATTCGTTACATGCTCAATTGTCTATAGTTTTTTCGCGACGGTTTATTAACCAACAATAATCACCCTACGAGGACGCACTTATGTGGAAGCGCTTACTTTTAGTCACAGCAGTTTCGGCAGCCATGTCGTCTATGGCAATGGCAGCCCCTTTAACCGTAGGATTTTCGCAAGTTGGCTCTGAATCCGGCTGGCGCGCCGCAGAAACCAACGTTGCGAAAAGCGAGGCTGAAAAGCGTGGTATTACGCTGAAAATCGCTGACGGCCAGCAAAAGCAGGAAAACCAGATTAAAGCAGTTCGCTCATTTGTTGCGCAGGGCGTTGACGCCATCTTTATTGCGCCGGTCGTGGCAACGGGTTGGGAACCGGTTTTAAAAGAAGCTAAAGATGCCGACATTCCGGTCTTTTTGCTCGATCGTTCCATCGATGTAAAAGACAAATCTCTCTATATGACCACGGTCACCGCCGACAACGTGCTGGAAGGTAAATTGATCGGCGACTGGTTGATTAAACAAGTGAACGGCAAGCCGTGTAACGTCGTTGAGCTGCAAGGGACCGTCGGGGCCAGCGTGGCCATCGATCGTAAAAAAGGGTTTGCTGAAGCCATCGCCAGCGCACCAAACATTAAGATTATCCGCTCACAGTCCGGCGACTTCACCCGCAGTAAAGGGAAAGAAGTGATGGAGAGCTTTATCAAAGCGGAAAACAATGGCAAGAACATCTGCATGGTTTACGCCCATAACGATGACATGGTGATCGGGGCAATCCAGGCGATTAAAGAAGCGGGCCTGAAACCCGGCAAAGATATTCTGACCGGTTCCATCGACGGCGTACCGGATATCTACAAAGCAATGATTGATGGTGAAGCCAACGCCAGCGTCGAGCTGACGCCGAATATGGCAGGCCCGGCATTCGACGCGCTGGAGAAATTCAAAAAAGACGGCACGATGCCTGAGAAGCTGACCATTACCAAGTCGATCCTCTATCTGCCGGATACGGCGAAAGAAGAGTTAGAGAAGAAGAAAAACATGGGCTACTAGTTTTGCTGCCGGTCTTCCGTAGGCCTGATGGCGTTGCGCTTATCAGGCCTACGAAAAGGCCGTGATTTCGTACCGGAGGAATGCCATGACCACCGACCCCCATCAGGAAATCCTCCGCACCGAAGGATTAAGCAAATTCTTTCCCGGCGTCAAAGCGCTGGATAACGTGGATTTCAGCTTGCGTCGCGGTGAGATTATGGCGCTGCTGGGAGAAAACGGAGCCGGTAAATCGACGCTAATCAAAGCGCTGACCGGTGTTTACCATGCAGATCGCGGCACGATCTGGCTCGAAGGCCAGCCTATCTCCCCCAAAAATACTGCCCATGCCCAGCAGTTGGGGATCGGTACCGTGTATCAGGAAGTGAACCTGCTGCCCAATATGTCGGTAGCGGATAACTTGTTTATTGGCCGTGAACCGCGGCGTTTTGGCCTGCTGCTGCGCAAGCAGATGGAAAAACGCGCGACGGAGTTGATGGCGTCATACGGTTTTTCCCTCGACGTGCGCGAGCCGCTGAACCGCTTTTCCGTGGCGATGCAGCAGATCGTCGCCATCTGTCGGGCGATCGATCTCTCCGCGAAAGTGCTGATCCTCGATGAGCCCACCGCCAGTCTTGATACCCAGGAGGTAGAAATGCTGTTCGGCCTGATGCGGCATCTGCGCGATCGGGGCGTCAGTCTGATCTTCGTTACCCATTTCCTCGATCAGGTCTATCAGGTCAGCGATCGCATTACCGTTCTGCGTAACGGCGGCTTCGTTGGCTGCCGTGAAACCCGCGAACTGCCACAGATCGAACTGGTCAAAATGATGCTGGGTCGCGAACTGGATACCCATGCGCTACAGCGTGCGGGCCGTACGCTGCTGAGTGATAAACCAGTGGCGGCCTTTAGCGACTTTGGCAAGAAAGGCACCATCGCGCCGTTTGATTTACAGGTGCGCCCTGGTGAGATCGTCGGTCTCGCTGGACTGCTGGGATCCGGGCGAACGGAAACGGCGGAAGTGATCTTCGGTATTAAACCCGCCGACAGCGGCAGTGCGCTGATCAAAGGCAAAGCGCAGACCTTGCGATCGCCGCATCAGGCTTCGTGTCTGGGGATCGGCTTCTGTCCGGAAGATCGCAAAACGGATGGTATTATCGCCGCCGCCTCGGTGCGGGAAAACATCATTCTGGCATTACAGGCGCAGCGTGGCTGGCTGCGGCCTATTCCGCGGAAAGAACGAAATGAGATTGCCGAGCGTTTTATCCGCCAGCTCGGAATTCGCACCCCCAACGCTGAACAGCCGATCGAATTCCTCTCCGGCGGCAATCAGCAAAAAGTATTGCTCTCGCGCTGGTTACTGACCAAACCGCAGTTCCTGATCCTCGATGAACCCACGCGTGGGATCGACGTCGGCGCGCATGCCGAGATCATCCGCCTGATCGAAACGCTGTGCGCGGATGGTCTGGCGCTGCTGGTGATTTCATCCGAACTGGAAGAGTTAGTGGGCTATGCCGATCGGGTCATTATTATGCGCGATCGCAAACAGGTGGCCGAGATCCCGCTGGCTGAATTGTCCGTGCCGGCGATCATGAACGCCATTGCGGCCTAAGGAGACTATGGTGATGCCTCAATCTCTCCCTCAATCCACTCCGCCGCAACGGCGATTCCGCTGGCCAAAGGGCATGCCACAACTGGTGGCGCTACTGCTGGTGCTGCTGGTGGATAGCCTGGTCGCGCCGCACTTTTATCAGGTGATTTTGCAAGATGGTCGGCTGTTCGGTAGCCCGATTGATATTCTCAACCGTGCCGCCCCCGTGGCGCTGTTAGCGATTGGCATGACGCTGGTGATTGCCACCGGCGGCATCGACCTTTCCGTGGGCGCTGTCATGGCCATTGCCGGTGCCACCACCGCGGCGATGACGGTGGCTGGGCACAGTTTGCCGGTGGTGCTGCTTGCCGCCTTAGGCTCCGGCATTCTGGCAGGGTTATGGAACGGGATTCTGGTGGCAATCCTCAAGATCCAACCGTTCGTTGCCACGCTAATCCTGATGGTGGCCGGACGCGGAGTGGCGCAGCTTATCACCTCCGGGCAGATCGTCACCTTCAATTCGCCCGAACTGTCGTGGTTTGGCAGCGGCTCGCTCTTACTGTTCCCCACGCCAGTGATCATTGCACTGCTAACGCTGGTGGTGTTCTGGCTACTGACGCGTAAAACGGCGCTGGGGATGTTTATTGAAGCGGTAGGCATCAACATTCGTGCGGCAAAAAACGCCGGGGTGAACACGCGCATTATCGTGATGCTCACCTATGTGCTGAGCGGTCTGTGTGCGGCTATCGCCGGCATTATCGTCACGGCGGATATCCGCGGGGCAGATGCCAATAACGCCGGATTGTGGCTGGAACTGGATGCCATCCTGGCGGTAGTCATCGGCGGCGGCTCGCTGATGGGCGGGCGCTTTAATCTGCTGCTGTCGGTGGTCGGGGCATTGATTATTCAGGGCATGAACACCGGGATTTTACTGTCGGGCTTCCCGCCAGAACTAAATCAAGTGGTCAAAGCCGTGGTGGTGTTGTGTGTGCTGATCGTGCAATCACAACGCTTTATCAGCCTGATAAAAGGAGTGCGTGGTCATGATAAAACGTAATTTACCGCTGATGATCACCCTCGGCGTGTTTGTGCTGGGTTACCTCTACTGCCTGACACAGTTTCCGGCTTTTGCTTCAACCAGAGTTATCTGCAATATCCTGACCGATAATGCTTTTCTGGGCATCATCGCCGTGGGCATGACCTTCGTGATTCTCTCTGGTGGGATCGACCTTTCCGTTGGCTCGGTGATCGCGTTTACCGGCGTATTTCTGGCGAAGGCCATTGGCTACTGGGGTATATCTCCGCTGCTGGCGTTTCCCCTGATTCTGCTGATGGGCTGCGCGTTTGGCGCGTTTATGGGGTTACTGATTGATGCGCTGAAGATCCCGGCATTCATTATTACCCTGGCGGGAATGTTCTTCCTGCGCGGCGTCAGCTATCTGGTGTCTGAAGAGTCGATCCCAATTAACCATCCGGTTTATGACATGCTCTCAAGCCTGGCATGGAAAATTCCCGGCGGCGGTCGCCTGAGTGCAATGGGATTGCTGATGCTGGCGGTAGTCGTCATTGGCATATTCCTGGCGCACCGTACGCGCTTTGGTAATCAGGTTTACGCGATTGGCGGCAACGCCACCTCTGCCAACCTGATGGGGATCTCAACCCGCAGCACGACCATCCGTATCTATATGCTGTCGACCGGGCTTGCGACGCTTGCTGGCATTGTCTTTTCAATTTACACCCAGGCGGGTTATGCGCTGGCGGGCGTCGGCGTTGAGCTGGATGCGATTGCCTCAGTCGTGATTGGCGGAACCCTGTTGAGCGGTGGGGTCGGTACGGTGTTAGGAACGTTGTTTGGTGTCGCCATTCAGGGGTTGATCCAGACCTACATTAATTTTGATGGCACATTAAGTTCCTGGTGGACGAAGATCGCGATTGGCATTTTATTGTTTATTTTTATTGCCTTACAGCGCGGTCTGACGGTACTTTGGGAAAATCGTCAAAGCTCGCCAGTAACCCGAGTGGGGACGGCGGCAACACCAAAGTAACATCCTGATTTTTCACAAAACATTTAAATACCTAAACTTTTTCCGGTTGTAGTCGATAGGTTCTGTACAGGTCTGTTTTAACCCTACAACCGGAAATATAACGATGCCAAAATCCCTTTCAATTCGATCAAGTTTGTTGGTGTTATTGTCTCTGCTGACGTTCCTTCTGTTGCTGACCGGCGGTATGGGGCTGTATGCCTCTACCCGTATCATTACTTCTTTGATTTACCACGGTATTATGAGCGCCTCGATGTTGGCTGCCCTCGCATTGCTGGCGGTGATTTGGTTCATGCTGCGAAATAAGTTTCTCAAGCCGCTGGATAATATGGTTGAGCAACTGGAACGTCTGGCGACGGGGGATTTGTCGCCGGTTACCTCGCTGTCGGCCAGCGCCGAATTCAACCGTCTGAACGCGGCAATGGATGAAATGCGCCATGCGCTGGGCGACTCGGTACAGCGTGTCCGTGATGCTAGTTTACAAATTGATATTGGTAGCCGTGAGCTGACGGCCGGGAACCAGCATCTGGCGCAACGTACTGAATCGACAGCCACTTCGCTGGAGCAGACCGCCGCCAGTATGGAAGAACTCACGGCAACCGTGAAACAGAATGCGCAGAACGCGGAACAGGCACACCAGTTGGCAAAATCGGTGTCGGATACCGCCGATCGCGGCAGTGAGATGGTGTGCTATGTGATTGAGAAAATGCGCGATATTTCCGGCAGTTCCAGCCGAATCGCCGACATCCTCAGCGTAATCGACGGTATTGCTTTCCAGACTAATATCCTTGCGCTCAATGCTTCTGTTGAAGCGGCACGTGCCGGTGAGCAAGGGCGGGGCTTTGCGGTCGTTGCGGGTGAAGTGCTTAATCTGGCCAGCCGCAGCGCCGAGGCGGCAAAAGAGATCCGCACGTTAATCAGCGATTCACACACCCATGTGGGAGAAGGCAGCGAGCTGGCGCAGCAGGCGGGCGAAACCATGGATGAGATTGCCAATGAAGTGATGCGCATGACCAAACTGATGCGTGAAATTGCCAGCGCGTCGCAGGAACAGAGTCGCGGTATTGAGCAGGTGAATATCGCGGTGATTCAGATGGATGAAACGGCGCAGCAAAATGCGGCGCTGGTACAGCAATCTTCAGCGGCTACCCGCTCGCTGGAAGAGCAGTCACATGCGCTGCTCGAAGCAATGGCGGCGTTTAAAGTACAAACGGCGTAGGGGATAAATTTGCCGGATGATGGCGTTAACACGTCTCATCCGGCAAAGCGTATTACGCGTCCGGGAATTCGCGGATAAAGCGTTCTACATCTTCAACCATATGGTCGTTACCTACGAAGAAGGAGCGACGCTGGTGCAGGCTTTCCGGGGTGATATCCAGAATGCGATCTTTACCATCGCTCGCTTTGCCGCCCGCCTGCTCGGCCAGGAAGGCCATCGGATTGCATTCGTACAGCAGACGCAGCTTCCCTTGCGGGTGGCTGGCGGTGCTTGGGTACAGGTAGATCCCGCCTTTGAGCAGATTACGATGGAAATCCGCAACCAGAGAGCCAATGTAGCGCGAGGTGTACGGGCGCTGAGTTGACTTATCTTCTTCCTGGCAGAATTTAATGTACTTCTTCACGCCGTTCGGGAATTTAATATAGTTGCCTTCGTTAATGGAGTACGTGCTGCCTTTCGCCGGGAAGCGCATACGTTCCTGGCTAAGGCAGAATACGCCCAGAGAAGGATCGTAGGTGAAGGCGTGTACGCCACAGCCGGTGGTATACACCAGCATGGTGGAAGAACCATAAACAACGTAGCCCGCAGCAACCTGCTTGTTGCCTGGTTGCAGGAAATCCTCTTCCGTGACCGGCGTGCCGACTGGGGTTACGCGGCGATAAATAGAGAAAATCGTACCGACAGAGACGTTAACATCGATGTTGGATGAGCCATCCAGAGGATCCATCAGCACAACATATTTTGCGTGTTCACAGCCTTCAAAGACGACGATTTCATCTTCTTCTTCCGAGGCAATGCCCGCCACAATGTCGCGCGCCTTCAGTGCAGCTTTCAGTTTTTCGTTCGCGAACAGATCGAGTTTTTGCTGAACCTCTCCCTGCACGTTCTCAGCACCGCTGGCACCCAGGATATCGACCAGACCGGCCTTGTTGATATCGCGGTGGATGATCTTGGCGCCCAGCTTTATTGCCGACAACAAAGCAGTGAGTTCACCGGTAGCATGAGAAAACTCGTGCTGCTTTTCGACAATAAATTCACCTAACGTTTTCATAACACTTTCCCTGCAATTTATGTGGAGTAAAGCGACCGCAACAATATTAACAAATATTTCCATTGCCGCGCTTAGGTGAATCGCGCCAGCAAACTACGGAATATCCTGAAATGCGTTTCTCACTTGCCGGACATGTGCGTAAAATGGCCCCCAGATTAAAAAAGGATAGTGACGTATGCGCATTCATATTTTGGGAATTTGTGGCACTTTTATGGGCGGTCTGGCGATGCTGGCGCGCTCACTCGGTCATGAAGTAACCGGTTCGGACGCCAATGTGTATCCGCCGATGAGTACCTTACTTGAGAAGCAAGGCATTGATCTGATTCAGGGTTACGATGCCAGCCAGCTCGATCCGCAGCCGGACCTGGTGATCATTGGCAATGCCATGACCCGGGGTAATCCGTGTGTGGAAGCAGTGCTGGAAAAGAACATTCCGTACATGTCCGGCCCGCAGTGGCTGCATGACTTTGTACTGCGCGATCGTTGGGTACTGGCGGTTGCGGGGACGCACGGCAAAACCACCACCGCCGGAATGGCGACCTGGATCCTCGAAGCCTGCGGCTATAAGCCTGGCTTTGTGATCGGCGGCGTACCGGGTAACTTTGAGGTTTCCGCGCGCCTGGGTGAGAGCGACTTCTTCGTTATTGAAGCGGATGAGTACGATTGCGCCTTCTTCGATAAGCGTTCTAAATTCGTACATTACTGCCCGCGTACGCTGATCCTCAACAACCTTGAGTTCGATCACGCGGATATTTTTGACGATCTGAAAGCGATCCAGAAACAGTTCCACCACTTGGTGCGTATCGTGCCGGGCCAGGGACGCATTATCTACCCGGAAAACGACATCAATCTGAAACAGACGATGGCGATGGGCTGCTGGAGCGAACAAGAGCTGGTTGGTGAACAAGGTCACTGGCAGGCGAAAAAGCTGACCACTGATGCATCCGAATGGGAAGTGTGGCTGGACGGTGAAAATGTTGGCGTGGTGAAGTGGGGCCTGGTAGGCGAGCACAACATGCACAACGGTCTGATGGCGATTGCTGCCGCGCGCCATGTTGGCGTCGTGCCTGCGGATGCAGCCAATGCGCTGGGCTCGTTTATCAACGCCCGTCGTCGTCTTGAGCTGCGCGGCGAAGCCAATGGCGTGACGGTGTATGACGATTTCGCCCATCACCCAACGGCCATTCTGGCAACGCTTGCGGCGCTGCGCGGTAAAGTGGGTGGCACGGCGCGCATCATCGCGGTGCTGGAACCACGCTCGAACACCATGAAAATGGGCCTGTGCAAAGATGACCTGGCGCCGTCGCTAGGGCGTGCGGACGAAGTGTTCCTGCTGCAACCCCCGCATATTCCGTGGCAGGTAGCAGAAGTCGCTGAAGCCTGCGTTCAGCCTGCGCACTGGAGCGGCGATGTGGATGCGCTGGCAGATATGGTGGTAAAAACTGCACAGCCTGGCGATCACATCCTGGTGATGAGTAACGGCGGGTTTGGTGGCATCCATCAAAAACTGCTGGATGGCCTGGCGAAGAAAGCCCAGGCAGAAGAAGAGTAAAAAAATGCCCGGTGGCGCTACGCTTACCGGGCTTACGATCCGTTGTGGGCCGGATAAGGTGTTTACACCGTTATCCGGCACTTTCTCAGGAGCACGATCTCCGTTGCCATCCGGCCTTCTGGTTACGCCATACTTCTCAACGGAATGGGAAGCCTCTATATGGAAATTTATAACTCAGATCGCAGAAATTAATTTCTAAATCATAAAATCTATTTCCGCTTTTCCCTTGCTAATATCCCCTCGAGAGCCAATGTGGCGTAAGTGCCACATAATAAAAGGTGCGCTCCATGCGAAAAAATTTAACCAATAATGAACTGCGAGTTTATAAATTCTGTCAGGAGAACCCTGCTGATGTTTATAAAATGAAAATTCATGAACTGGCAGATCGCGTTTATACTACCGCGCCATCTATTTCTAAGTTGGTAAAGAAATTAGGCTTTAATAATTTCCAGGAGTTTAAGGTCAACATTCGGGACGTATTCTCCAGATCGCAAAACTCGCAGCACCATAACGCGTTTGTTAGCGAATATATACAAGAAATGCAGGATGCTTTAGCCAGAGTGTCTGAGAATAAAGTCAAAGTCTTTTGTGATTTTTTGTCCGACTGCAATACGATTATCACCTGGGGATACGGTACATCAGATAGCGTGGCGAACTATGTTAGCTATAATCTGATGGTGCTGGGCTTTAATATCCTCAATGAAACAGACTACACCAACTGTAATGTCCGCAGCCGCTTTCTGACCGCTAACGATTGTATGCTGATTGTTTCCAACAGCGGTGAGTCAGAAATGCTGGAAGAGATAATTTTTAATGCCAGAAAAAACGGCATCAAGGTGGCCGCGATTACCAGCCGGGAAAACTCTACGCTGGCGCTTAAGGCCGATGCAGTCTTGATCTACAAAAACGCCATTATTAAAGATACTGCTTTCGAAAATATAAGCTATCCGATCCAGATAGCCATCGTAGATATTATGCTTTTCCATTTATCCAATGTCAGAAAAGTGTCGTTGAAATTTAATTCAAAAGTAGAAGACTAATGAAAAAACTAAAACTCGTGGTGATTGGCGCGGGTAGCAGCTATACGCCAGAACTGATTGAAGGGGTAATTAAAAACTACCACCAGCTTCCCATCTCTCACATCGCTTTTGTCGACGTTGAAATGGGTAAAGAGAAAATGAACATCATTTTCGAACTCACCAAAAGAATGCTTGCCAAAGCAAATTTACCAATTGATGTCATCCAAACTTTTGACCGCAAAACAGCGCTGCTGGGTGCCGACTTCGTGGTGACTCAACTGCGCGTCGGTGGAATCGATGCCCGAATCGTTGATGAAAAACTGCCGAAGTCATACGGTTTTATTGGCCAGGAAACCAACGGCGCGGGCGGGATGTTCAAAGCTCTGCGCACCATTCCGGTCATCATTGAAATAGCGAATGAAATGAAGGCGATTTGTCCAAACGCCTGGCTGATTAACTTCACCAATCCAGCTTCCATGGTGACAGAAGCGGTACTCAAATACAGCCACAACAATCGGGTCATCGGCCTGTGCAATGGTCCTGTCAATATGACCCATCAGGTGGCCGGGCTGCTGAATGCCAACGTAGAGGATTTATACGTCGAGTTCAAAGGCTCCAACCATATGAACTTTATTACCAAAATTCTGCATAACGGCGTCGACCGTACCCGTGAAACCATTGAGATAATCAACGCCGCCGACGTCGATGCACTGAGCTTTAAAAACATCAGCAATGAGCAGTTTAATAAAGAGCTGCTGGCCGCCACCAATCTGATCCCCTCTTCCTATTTAAAATACTACCTCAAGACGACTGAAATGCTGGCCGAGCAGGAAGCAGCCGAGCAATCACGGGGTGAGATCGTCAAAAATATCGAAGCCGAACTGTTTAAAAAATACAGCGACGTTACGCTTCAGGATAAGCCTAAAGAGCTGGAAGCCCGCGGCGGTGCGCTTTATTCCACCGCCGCGCTGAACGTTATTCGCGCTATTTACCTCGACGATAAGAGCATTCAAACCGTCAACGTTCGTAACGGCGGTGCTATCACTAATTTACCGGAAGAGGCGGTAGTTGAAGTGAACTGTGTGCTTACCCGTAATGGCCCGATTCCGATATGTACTGGCGAGATCCCATCTCCTGCGAAAGGGATTGTTTCCATGATGAAAGACTATGAAGCGCTGATCGTCAAAGCCGCCGCCACCGGCGATTATCAAGCGCTTATTTCAGGCTTTATTTTCAACCCATTATGCTCAAGCGATACTTCGGGTGTGGCGTTAGTCAAAGAGATGCTGCTGGCCAATAAAAAGTATCTTCCTTTATTCGCCAAAAAGATTGAATCACTTTAATAGCGAGAAGAAACGGATGAAATGTACAACGTTTGATACCAATGCCGCGCTGGCTGAACAGGTCGTTAGTGAGCTATCCGCGCTCAAACCACATTCTCGCGTGCTGATCCCCTCCGGTAGCACGCCTCACTGGATTTACGAAGCACTGGCAGCGACACCGTTTGCCGAACGCCTTACCTTCTTTGCGCTGGATGAGTGGGTCAACGTGCCCAGCGAATCAGATGGCAGCTGCCTGAACATGATTAATCAGGACTTTGTGCACAAATGTGCCTATCCGGTGCGGTTAGTCCATTTCAATCCGTTTGCCTCTACGGCACAAAATATTGCCCATTACCAAACCGCGCTCAACGGTGAAGAGTTTGACTATGTAATTCTGGGCGTGGGAATGAACGGGCATATCGGCTTAAACGAGCCGGGCGTGCCGTTTGATGAGGATTATCTACAAACTCAACTGGATGACGTAACAATTAACGTCGCCAGCCATAAATACTTCTCCGGAGATGTCACCCTCACCGAGGGTATTACCGTCGGGCTGAATAAAATCATCAAGGCTGGAAAGGTGATTGTTATCATTAACCACGATGCGAAAAAAGATATTTATCAGGAGATTGTTAACGGCGATGCGCACCACACTCAGGTTCCTGCCATCTATATCAAGCAGTTCCCGCAGGTTAATTATTACGTGACAAAAAACCTTATAGGGTAAGCGGGCATGAGCATAACCTCTCTACTCGAACAAAAGATGTTGCCACTGGCCGAGAAAATCTCGTCAAACATCTACCTGACCGCACTAAAAAATGCGTTTATTGCCCTGATTCCCTTTTTGATTGTCGGTTCATTTTTCGTATTGTTAACCAACTTTCCTGTTAACGGCTATCACGAGTTTATGAGTTCGCTGTTAGGGGAAGGCGTGCTGGATAAGCTCAATTACGGGATTAACGCCAGCTACGGATTAATGACGCTGCTGGTGATTATCACCTTCTCAAAGGAGTTAGTTGAAAAGCTTAATCTCAGCCAAAGTTCCGCTATTTTACCAGTGGCGATCTTCTTCTTAATGTCGCCTGGTCATATTACGACAGGATCGGGAGAAATCGTCGCCGATGCTTACGCGCTGCTCGACTTTAGCTCTGAATCGATGTTCTTAGGGATTATCGTCACTGTGGTCACCATCAAGGTGGTTCAGTTTCTGGAAAACAGAGCTTTTACCATCAAGATGCCTGCGAGTGTCCCGCCAGAGATTGCCAGGTCGTTTAAATCGCTGGTACCTATCTTCTTAGTGCTACTGTTCTGTATTATCGTCAAGGTGCTGTTTGAGAACACGCCTTTTGGTACGCCGGGGAAATTTATCAGCGTCATGCTGCAACAGCCGTTGCTGTATCTGGGGAATTCCCTCTTATCGCAACTGATTGCTGAGATGATGATCAGTTTCTTCTGGTTCTTTGGGATCCATGGCGACTCTATCATGACATCCGTAATGGGGCCTATCTGGCAAACGCTCAGTGCGCAGAACCTGGCGCAAACTCAGGCCGGGCTGGTAGCGACCAACATCATTACTCAGCAGTTCAGGGATGTCTATTTGATTGCCGGCGGTACGGGTTTTACCGGGGCACTGTTGATTAGCATCTTTATGGTTGCCAAAAGTACGCGATTAAAGCAGCTCTCACGGCTGGCGGCACCGGCGGCAATTTTTAACATTAATGAGCCGGTTATTTTTGGTTTGCCAATCGTGCTTAATCCGCTGATGCTTATCCCGTTTATCATTACCCCAATGGTGCTGTGTACGGTTACTTATGTGGTTATCGCATTCGGCTGGGTTCCCCCCACCTCTGGTATCTCCATTCCCTGGACAACGCCGATCTTTATTTCTGGTTTCCTCACCACCGGGATTTCAGGCATTGTTTTACAGGCCGTGAATCTGGTTATCGCCACCGCGATTTATACACCGTTCGTGAAGATTTTAGATAAGCAGTATCTGCATGAAGAGAGTCAGTCAGAGAACGCTATGGGCGAAATGCAGCCCCAGCAGTAAGAGCACAGAATCCAGGCCGGATGAAGTATTTACATCATCCGGCACTTTCTGCAGACGAAGAGGTTAGATTTCGTTTTCCGCCAGTTCACGCAGATACTGGAAAATCTGACGTGCTGATTTCGGCGGCTTGTTGCCTTCTTGCTCTTTCTTCGCATTGCGAACCAGAGAACGAAGCTGCTGGCGATCGGCGTTTGGCCACAAGTTCAGCACTTCCGCTACCGCATCATCACCTTCGGCGATCAGGCGATCGCGCAGTTGCTCAAGCTTGTGAAACAGTACAACCTGTTGGTTGTGACGGTTTTTCAGCTTGTCCAGCGCCTGACGGATAGGATCAACATCGCGCTGGCGCAACATTTTGCCAATCAGCTGCAGCTGGCGGCGGCGACCTTCCATCTTAATACGCTGGGCCAACTCAATCGCGGCACGTAAATCCGCGTCGAGCGGGATTTTATCCAGCGCGTTTTTCCCCAGTTTTACCAGTTCCACACCCAGGTGTTTTAACTCCTCGGCGTCACGTTTTATTTCACTTTTACTAACCCAGATAATTTCATCGTCTTCGTCTTCGATGTCATCACCGGGAACGTCGTCGAGCCAGTCTTCGGGCTGCTTAGTCATGTCAGGCTCCTTAAAAAAAGAGGCTAATGTTACCAGTTAAGATGCGCACTGAAAAACGGTTCTCTGTTAGACTTCAGAGAAACTCTCTCTACATTATGGCATTTGCGATGAAAGTAATCTCACAAGTTGAAGCGCAGCGTAAGATTCTGGAAGAAGCGGTCTCGACGGCACTGGAATTAGCGTCAGGTAAGTCGGATGGCGCGGAAGTCGCTGTGAGCAAGACCACGGGTATTAGCGTCAGCACCCGTTATGGTGAAGTGGAGAACGTAGAATTCAATAGCGATGGCGCGCTGGGGATTACGGTTTATCACCAAAACCGTAAGGGCAGCGCATCGTCCACCGATTTAAGCCCGCAGGCGATTGCACGTACCGTGCAGGCCGCGCTGGATATTGCACGTTACACCTCACCGGACCCGTGCGCGGGCGTGGCAGATAAAGAACTGCTGGCCTTTGATGCGCCCGATTTGGATCTGTTCCACCCGGCGGAAGTTTCCCCTGACGAAGCTATCGAACTGGCAGCCCGCGCTGAACAGGCGGCGCTGCAGGCCGATAAGCGTATCACCAATACCGAAGGCGGCAGTTTTAACAGCCACTACGGCATCAAAGTGTTTGGTAACAGTCACGGGATGCTGCAGGGCTACTGCTCTACGCGTCACTCTCTTTCCAGCTGCGTCATCGCGGAAGAAAATGGCGATATGGAGCGTGATTACGCCTACACCATTGGCCGGGCGATGGGCGATCTGCAAACGCCGGAATGGGTGGGGGCAGACTGTGCTCGCCGCACCTTATCTCGCCTCTCTCCGCGTAAACTTTCCACCATGAAAGCGCCGGTGATTTTTGCCAACGAAGTGGCGACTGGGCTGTTCGGACATCTGGTCGGCGCGATTGCCGGTGGTTCGGTGTACCGTAAATCCACCTTCCTGCTCGACTCGCTGGGCAAACAAATTCTGCCGGAATGGCTGACTATTGAAGAACATCCGCACCTGCTGAAAGGGCTGGCGTCGTCGCCGTTCGATAGCGAAGGCGTTCGGACCGAACGCCGTGACATTATTAAAGACGGTGTGCTGACCCAATGGCTGCTGACCAACTATTCCGCACGTAAGCTGGGACTGAAGAGCACCGGTCATGCGGGCGGGATCCACAACTGGCGAATTCCGGGACAGGGTCTAAGCTTCGAGCAGTTGCTCAAAGAGATGGGCACAGGTCTTGTGGTTACCGAGCTGATGGGGCAGGGCGTTAGCGGCATTACCGGCGATTACTCGCGCGGCGCGGCGGGTTTTTGGGTCGAAAACGGCGAAATTCAGTATCCGGTGAGTGAAATTACCATCGCCGGTAACTTAAAAGAGATGTGGCGCAATATTGTGACCGTAGGCAACGATATTGAAACGCGCAGTAATATTCAGTGTGGTTCGGTATTGTTACCGGAGATGAAAATCGCCGGGCAATGATACTCGTTAAGGCGTTAATTTTTTTAATAATAAAAAAGGAAGTGAGCAATGCGTAAACACCTGTTAGCGATCGTCGCGGCTTCAACGCTGGTTCTTGGTTCTTCTGCGTTTGCAGCCGATCTCGAAGATGACATGGGGATCCTCAACGACAACCTGAAGATCGTCGAAAAAACGGACAATGCGACTGAACTGAAAGACGCGTTGACCAAAATGCGTGCAGCCGCGCTGGATGCTCAAAAGGGAACGCCGCCGAAGCTGGAGAGCAAATCCCCGGACAGTGCGGAGATGAAAGATTTCCGCCACGGCTTTGACACGCTGATCGGTCAGATTGACGGCGCGCTTAAACTGGCGAACGAAGGTAAAGTCAAAGAGGCGAAAGCCGTTGCGGAAGACCTGAAAAAAACGCGCAACGAAAACCACAAGAAGTTCCGCTAATCTACTCTATCCGGCCTGCATAACCGTAGGCCGGATAAGACGCTGCGCCCCTGCATCCCATAAGTAAACGCTATCCCCATCACATTTTTTCATTTTTATCGTCCATTCATTGTTCGCATTTCCTTCCATTTTGCTGCTCACTCTTGCGATCTCAATCACATTCTTCCAGTGATTAATCGTGGTCCCGGCCCTTTTTGCGGCACAGATCACTATCGCTGCGCCCCTTTCCACTTCGAAGTGGAAAACAACTCGCTACAAACTTTTAACCCCCGCCGCTAAGTTACCCTCAGAGCCACTAGGGGGTAAGACGAGTGAATAACGGAGCTGTAATGAATGACATGGGGGAATCGGTGGAACTGGCCGACCGCATGCTGGCGCAGGTGTATGCCTTGCTGCGTGAACGCCACATTATTCCCAACGCTGTACAGGAACAGATGCTGACGTCGCATGTTCGCGCCATGGCGCACCGCTCGGTAACGGGTGAACCCTTACCAGAAGTCGATGCCAGCTTGTTTGATGAAATTTCTGCCGAATCAATGGCGCTTGCCCGTGACGTGGTCGCTGAGTTTGGCAATCTTCCTGAGGAAGAGGCCTGGCTGCTGTCGGTGCACTTCGAAGTCGCGAAAGACAACCTTTAAGGAGCAAAAGATGGAACAGATTACCGTAGTGATTGGCGATCGTCTGGGTAAAGGCCAGAAAGTGGCGGCAGGCGTTGAGAAAGCGGGCGGCCGTGCGGTTGTGGTGCCGGGCGTTGCGGCAGATATGAAGCTGGGTGACGTGATGAAAGCGGAAAACGCCACCTTTGGTATCTCGTTTTGCGGCAGTGGCGGCGCGGGTGCGATTACCGCACAGACCAAATACGGCTACAAGGCGAAATACGGCATGCGCTCGGTTGATGAAGGGGTCACTGCCATCAACGAAGGTTGCAACGTGCTGGGGTTCGGTTTTATGGACAAAGAAGAACTCGGTGAGCGCCTGGTACAGGCGTGGCAAAAGAAACACGGCGCTTAAGCATGAAAGAACAATTCACCACCACGGTGAGAGTCACTGGCAAGGGCGAGGCCAAAGCGCGCGCCTTTGCCGATGCTCTGAACCACGTTCAGGCTGCGGTGATGAAAGCGTCGCCGCATATCTTACTGCGTATTGAGCCACAGGATGTGCAGGTTGTTCAAGCGCGTGAATCGGTGCGCAAAGAGGCATTTTTATTCCTCTTTTTGCGCCGGGAAAGACGCACCTTCAGCGTGGAGCTGGACGTGACCGTCAACGTGACTGCCATCAATCTCGACAAGGTGGATTTCGTTACGCAACGCTGATTCTTTATTAAAAGGCATAATTATGTTCCTGATAATATTAATAAAATCGCTCATCATCGGCGGCCTGGTTGGCGTCGGTGTCGGCGCTGGGGCTGCACGCATGTTTCATGCGCCTACCACTCAAGGGATGGGCGCGTTTCGTACTCTGGGAGAACTGAATTCCTGCGAAGGGGATCCGGCTTCTCACTTCTCGTTCGGCCTGGGCTTCTTCTTTAACGCCTGGGCTTCCTCTGTTGCGGCGGGGGCGTTCACTCAGGACGTCGACCATCGCATCATCCCCAACTGGGGCGCTGCTGCGCTGATGGTTAAAAACCGCAACGTCGGTGAAACGCTGCACGATCCCAAGCGCATGGCGATTGCCTGCGGCGTTATCGGGATGATCGTCGTGACCTTCCTGAACCTCACGGCGTCATCCGTACCGGAAGCGTTGCAGGTTACAGCCGTCAAGGTGCTGGTGCCTGCGGCTAACCTGCTGGTTAACACCGTGATGCCGGTGATCTTCTGGCTGGCGGCGATCGATGCCGGTAAAAAATCAGGCTTTTGGGCCACCGTCTTTGGCGGCGCGGCGCAGCTGATTATGGGCAACGCCGTTCCGGGTCTGGTCCTTGGCATTCTGATCGGTAAAGGCGTGGAAGAGAGCGGCTGGAACCACGTCACTAAAGTGATGATGGTGGCTATCGTCGCGCTGTTTGTCCTGAGCGGCTTCTTCCGCGGCTTCGACATGAAGATGATCGAATCCTTCCATCTGACCGTGCCTAACTGGCTCGAACTTATCCACAACTCGCTCAGCGGTAAATAACGGAGGCCATCATGGAACAGAATAAAGGTTTTTGGTTCGCTGACTGGTCGTTCCCGATCTTCGTTGGCCTGCTCTCCTCTGGCGTATTTGCCGGAACGCACATGTACTACCTGTACGGTATTGGCGCATTTAACGAAGTCGCTTTTGTGGCGATGCTGAAGGCGGGAATGGACACCGGCTCCTACGGGGCGGTGGCGGCATTTGGTGCAAGCTTCCTGTTTGCCCGCATCATTGAAGGTTCGCTGGTGGGGATTCTGGATATTGGCGGGGCGATTCAGACCGGGGTCGGGTTAGGTGTTCCGGCGCTGCTGCTGGGCGCAGGTATTATCTTCCCGGTTGCCAACTTCGCAGCGTCGCTGGTTACCGGTCTGGTGATTGGTCTGGCGATTGGCTACATCATTATTCTGGCGCGTAAGTTCACCATCAATCAGAGCGACTCGACCTACGGCGCGGATGTCATGATGGGGGCCGGTAACGCCTCCGGCCGCTTCCTCGGACCATTGATTATCCTCAGCGCGATGACGGCGTCTATCCCTATCGGCATCGGTTCACTGGCGGGCGCGCTGCTGTTTTACCTGTGGCAGAAACCGATCACCGGCGGGGCGATCCTTGGGGCGATGATCCTCGGGTCCATCTTCCCGATTGCCATTAGCTAACTGTTGATTTGTAGGCCGGATGAGGCGGTTGCGCCGCCATCCGGCAAAGGAGAGAGCGATGTTTGATTTACTCCTGCGCCGTGCGCGCCTCGTTGACGATACGGTGAGCGATATTGCGCTCAAAGACGGCAAAATTGCGGCGTTGGGCGACGTTGATGGCCCGGCGCTGAAAACCATCAAACTGGGCGGCGAGTACTACGTCAGCGCAGGTTGGATTGATTCCCACGTTCACTGCTACCCGAAATCCCCGATTTATCACGACCAGCCGGACAGCGTCGGTATAGCTACCGGCGTTACCACGGTGGTGGATGCGGGTAGTACCGGGGCGGATGATATCGATGATTTTTATACCCTGACCCGGGAAGCGACCACCGAAGTGTATGCGCTGCTGAATATTTCCCGCGTTGGGCTTATCGCCCAGAACGAGCTGGCTAATATGGCCAACATTGACGCCGATGCGGTTCGACAGGCGGTGAAGCGCCATCCTGATTTTATCGTCGGCCTGAAGGCGCGCATGAGCAGCAGCGTGGTCGGTGAAAACGGCATTACGCCGCTGGAGCGCGCCAAAACGATGCAAGCGCAGAACGGTGACCTGCCGCTGATGGTGCACATCGGCAACAATCCGCCGAATCTGGATGAGATCGCCGAACGCCTGACCGCGGGCGACATCATTACCCACTGCTACAACGGTAAGCCGAATCGCATTCTGACGCCGCAAGGCGAGCTGCGAGCGTCAGTGACGCGGGCGATTTCACGCGGTGTGCGTCTGGACGTTGGGCATGGCACCGCCAGCCTGAGCTTTGCGGTGGCAAAACGCGCTATTGGTCTGGGCATTTTGCCGCACACCATCAGCTCCGATATTTATTGTCGCAACCGTATCAGCGGCCCGGTGTATTCCCTGGCGAATGTGATGTCGAAATTTCTCGCCATTGGGATGTCGCTACCGCAGGTCATTGAGTGCGTTACTGCCAATGCCGCCGATGGTCTGCGCCTGAAACAGAAAGGGCGACTGCAGGTTGGTCTGGATGCCGATTTAACCCTCTTTACGCTTAAGCGCCAGCCAACCGTGCTGGTAGATGCAGAAAACGACAGCCTGCAGGCTGAACAACTGCTGGTGCCGCTTGCCGCAATACGTGCGGGCAAGGGCTATATGACCGAACAAGGGAGCGCGGAACATGCCTTCGATTTTTGAGAAATACAATTTAAAACAGGTGATTAACACCTCAGGCCGCATGACGGCGCTCGGCGTTTCTACGCCACGACCAGAAGTGGTTCAGGCCGCAATGGCGGGGATGAATCAATATTTTGAGATGAAAGACCTGGTCAATAAGACCGGTGACTACATCGCGAAATTGCTGGAGGTGGAAGGGGCAACCGTCGTCTCCTGCGCTTCGGCCGGAATCGCCCTGTCAGTGGCTGGAGTGCTGGTTAAGGACAGCGACTGGCTGCTGGAGAACCTGCACGTCGCGCCGATCGAGAACAACGAAATCGTGCTGCCCAGAGGCCACAACGTCAACTTTGGCGCTCCGGTTGGCACCATGGTGGCGCTCGGCGGCGGCAAGCTCGTGGAAGCGGGTTATGCCAACGAATGTTCCGCCGCTCAGCTGGCGGCGGCCATTACGCCACGCACGGCGGCCATTCTGTATATCAAATCTCACCACTGCGTCCAGAAAAGTATGCTCAGCGTGGAACAGGCTGCGGTGGTGGCGCGTACGCATAATCTGCCGCTAATCGTGGATGCGGCGGCGGAAGAGGATTTGCAGTGCTACTACCGGGTTGGTGCGGATCTGGTGATTTATAGCGGTGCGAAGGCGATTGAAGGGCCAACCAGCGGCCTGGTGATTGGCAAAACCCAATACGTTGAGTGGGTGAAGCGCCAGACCGCGGGGATTGGTCGGGCGATGAAGGTGGGCAAAGAGGGGATTCTTGGCCTGACCTGCGCCATCGAACTGTATCTGAACGCGCAGAAAGAGAGCGGCGCGGAGATGGTCGAGAAAATGACGCCGTTCATTAATGCGTTAAACCAGCTTCACGGCGTAAGCGCCCGCGTGGTGTGGGACAGCGCAGGGCGCGACATCGCGCGCACGGAAATTAAGTTTGACGAAGCGGCAACCGGCATCGCCACAGGTGAACTGGTCGACGCGCTCAAGCAGGGAGAGTACGCGATTTACTTCCGTGGTTACAAAGCTAACGAAGGCATTATCGAAGCCGATGTGCGCAGCGTGGATCGCGCGCAACTGGAGATTGTGGCCCGTCGAATTAGTGAAGTGATTTCGCAGGAGAAAAAAGCATGAAACTGACCCCTAACTTTTATCGCGACCGCGTCTGCCTGAACGTGCTGGCGGGCTCCAAAGAAAATGCCCGGGATATTTACGCGGCGGCGGAAGGACACGTACTGGTCGGTGTGTTGTCAAAAAATTACCCGGATGTCGCAAGCGCGGTTGCGGATATGCGTGAATACGCAGCGCTTATCGACAATGCCCTCTCCGTGGGGCTGGGGGCGGGCGATCCAAACCAGTCGGCGATGGTCAGTGAAATCTCCCGTCAGGTGCAGCCACAGCATGTTAATCAGGTCTTTACCGGCGTGGCGACCAGTCGCGCGCTGCTGGGTCAGCAGGAGACGGTGGTCAACGGTCTGGTCTCGCCAACTGGCACACCGGGCAGGGTGAAAATCTCCACCGGTCCGCTGAGCAGCCAGACGCCGGACGGCATTGTGCCGGTAGAAACCGCGATTGCGTTGCTCAAAGACATGGGGGGGAGCTCGATTAAATACTTCCCAATGGGCGGCCTGAAGTGCCGTGAGGAATACATTGCAGTTGCCCAGGCCTGCGCCCGCCATGACTTCTGGCTGGAGCCAACTGGCGGTATCGATCTGGATAATTTCACTGAAATTTTGCAGATCGCCCTGGATGCCGGAGTGAGCAAAATCATTCCTCACATCTATAGTTCGATTATTGATAAGGTGAGTGGTAACACCCGACCGGACGACGTGCGCCAGCTGATGGCGATGACCCGGGCCTGCGTAGGCTAACTGACTGATGAGGAAACTGACGTGCGATTCCCCAACCAACGTTTAGCGCAGCTGTTTGGCATGCTGCAAAACGAAGCGCTTCCACAGGACGAGCTGGCGCAGCGGTTGTCGGTTTCCACACGCACCGTACGGGCGGATATCACTGCGCTAAACGCGCTGCTCACCCAGTACGGCGCGCAGTTTGTCCTCAGCCGGGGTAACGGTTATCAACTCAAAATTGACGACCCGGCACGTTATCATGCCCTGCAAACGCAGCGACCAGACGCGTTGCTGCGCATCCCTCGCACCAGCCAGGAGCGGGTGCACTGGCTGGTGGTTCGTTTTCTGACGTCGGCCTTTTCGCTGAAGCTGGAGGATTTGGCTGATGAATGGTTTATCAGCCGCGCGACGCTGCAAAACGATATGGCTGAGGTGCGCGAGCATCTGCAACGTTATCATCTGACGTTGGAAACGCGCCCCCGTCACGGTATGAAACTGTTTGGCAGCGAGATGGCGATCCGCGCCTGTTTGACCGATCTGCTATGGACGCTGGCACAGCAGGATCCACAGCACCCGCTAGTGACGCAAGAGGCACTAAATGCCGGGATCCCTGAACAGCTACAACCTGTTTTGCAGGATATTTTTGCCCGTTTTCACATTCGCCTGACCGATGAGGGTGAGCTGTTTTTGCGGTTGTACTGCGCGGTGGCGGTACGGCGGATTAGCGAAGGGTATCCCCTCCCGGAGTTTGCCGCAGAAGAAGCCGAGCAATCGGTGTGCCTGGCCACGCGGGAAATCGCAGCGGTATTGCACCGACTGGCGGATAAACCGCTTACCGTTTCCGAAGAGAACTGGCTGCAGGTGCATATCGCCGCCCGCCAGGTACAAGAGATCGCCCCCAGCGCCATCAATGCGGATGATGACGAAGCGCTGGTCAATTACATCCTGCGTTTTATCAACAGCCAGTACAACTACAACCTGTTGAATGACAAACAGTTACATGCTGATCTGCTGACGCATATTAAGACGATGATCACCCGGGTGCGTTACCAGATAATGATCCCCAATCCGCTACTGGAAAATATTAAACAGCACTACCCGATGGCGTGGGACATGACGCTGGCCGCCGTCTCGGGATGGGGAAAATATACGCCGTACACCATCAGTGAAAATGAGATTGGCTTCCTTGTGCTGCATATTGGCGTCGGGCTGGAGCGTAGTTACAACATCGGTTACCAGAGGCAGCCGAAAGTTCTGCTGGTATGCGATGCTGGAAATGCGATGGTGCGGATGATTGAGGCGGTGCTGGCGCGTAAGTATCCGCAGATAGAAATCGTCGATACCGTGACGCTACGCGACTACGAACAGCGGGAAAGCATCAGCGAAGATTTCGTCATCTCTACCGCGCGGATTGGTGAAAAAGATAAGCCTGTGGTGATGATTGCACCGTTCCCTACCGATTATCAACTGGAGCAAATGGGCAAACTGGTGCTGGTCGACAGAACCCGTCCGTGGATGTTGAACAAATTCTTCGATGCCGCCCATTTTCGTGTGATCGACGAGCCTATGGATCAACAAACGTTGTTCAACGTTTTATGTCGCCAGTTGCAGGATGAAGGCTTTGTCGATGCGGAGTTTCTTGATTCGGTGGTTGAACGTGAGGCCATCGTCAGCACCATGCTGGGTGACAGCATTGCCCTGCCGCACGCCCTCGGTCTGCTGGCAAAGAAAACGGTGGTCTACACCATCCTCGCCCCGCAGGGTATCGCCTGGGGGGATGAAACGGCGCATGTGATCTTCCTGCTCGCCATCAGCAAAAGCGAATACGAAGAAGCGATGGCGATCTACGATATTTTCGTCACCTTCCTGCGCGAGCGCGCGATGACGCGACTCTGCGCATGCCGGAATTTCAGCGAGTTCAAAACAGTTGCAATGGAGTGTGTGAGCCGTTTTTGAGGGGTGGAAAACAGAACCTCTACTGCTGGAAATTAACGCAAATGATGTACAACCTGATTACTGCTGCCGCGCCAGATTAGCGCCGGGTCTTTAAGATCCTGCACGTATTTGCCATCGACCAGCACGTTGATGAGATCGACAACCTGCATTTGCGCGGCATCGAGTTCATCGAGCTTGTAGCCGGTCCACACCCAGATGTCTTTTCCCGGACACTCAGCGCGAATGCGCTGCACCAGTTGCAGAATATCCGGCACGTTTTGTGGATGCAGCGGATCGCCGCCGGAGAGCGAGATCCCCTGACGGTGAATACGCGTGTCGTTCAGATCGGCAATGATCTTGTCTTCCATCTCTTTGCTAAACGGCTGGCCAGAGTTCAACCGCCAGGTGCTTTTGTTATAGCAACCGGGGCATTCATGCACGCATCCTGAAACAAACAGGGTACAGCGAGTGCCGGGACCGTTAACGATGTCGACAGGGTAATACTGATGGTAATTCATTTTCGCTTCTCATCCGTTTATCAATTCGCGCCATAGCTGCGTTCGTGCGCCCGAGTCACTTACTTATGTAAGCTCCCCGGGACTTACTCATTTGCTGCCTTGCTATGACGTGAATTGCGTTGCGGAAATAATGGCCCGAAAAGCGTCGCATCGCCGGGCAATAAAATCGTCTAAATTAACCGATCTGCCCGTTCCCTAAATGCTTAACGCGGCGCTTCACTTCTTCCTGCTTACCGGCGTTAAACGGACGTGCGTCCGGGCTGCCTAAGTAACCGCAGACGCGGCGGGTGACCGATACGCGCGCGGCGTCGTGGTTACCACATTTCGGGCAGGTAAAGCCTTTGCTGGTGCACTCAAACTCACCAGTAAAGCCGCACTCGTAGCATTCATCGATTGGCGTGTTGGTCCCGTAATAGGGCACGTGCTGATAGCTGTAATCCCAGACGTCTTCCAGCGCTTTCAGGTTGTGCTGAATATTCGGGTATTCGCCGTAGCAAATGAAGCCCCCGCTTGCCAGCGGCGGGTACGGCGCTTCGAAATCGATCTTGTCGTACGGGTTAACCTTCTTCTCCACATCGAGATGGAAGCTGTTGGTGTAGTAGCCTTTGTCGGTCACGCCCGGGACCACGCCAAATTCGGCGGTATCCAGACGGCAGAAACGGTCGCACAGGTTTTCACTTGGCGTGCTGTACAGGCTAAAGCCGTAGCCAGTTTCGTCTTTCCACTGATCGACCGCCTGACGCAGGCGTTCCACAATGGCGATACCTTTGGCGCGCAGCTGCTCGCTGTCATACACATGCTTGTCGCCAAACAGCGCATTGATGGTTTCGTGAATACCGATGTAGCCCAGAGAGATGGATGCACGACCATTTTTAAAGATTTCTGACACATCATCGTCCGCTTTCAGACGCACGCCGCAGGCCCCTTCCATATACAGAATTGGCGCCACGCGGGCCTTCACGCCTTCCAGGCGCGCAATGCGGGTCATCAGCGCTTTACGCGCCAGCACCAGACGATCGTCGAGAAGCTTCCAGAAGGTGGCTTCATCGCCATGCGCTTCCAGCGCGATACGCGGCAGGTTGAGGCTGATAACGCCGAGGTTGTTACGCCCGTCGTGAATCTGTTCGCCGTTCTCGTTTTCCCACACGCCGAGGAAGCTGCGACAGCCCATTGGCGTTTTGAACGAGCCGGTCACTTTGACCACCTGATCGTAGTTCAGGATGTCCGGATACATACGCTTGCTCGCGCACTCTAGTGCCAGCTGCTTGATGTCGTAGTTCGGATCGCCAAACTTGTGGTTCAGACCGTCACGAATCGCGAACACCAGTTTCGGGAACACTGCGGTTTTACGGTTTTTACCCAAGCCGGCAATACGGTTACGCAGAATGGACTGCTGGATCAAACGCGATTCCCAGCTGGTTCCCAAGCCAAAACCAAAGGTCACGAACGGCGTCTGACCGTTGGCGGTATGCAGGGTGTTCACTTCATACTCGAGAGACTGGAATGCGTCGTAGCACTCTTTCTCGGTACGGGAATGGGCATAACCGTCGGCGTCCGGGATCTGCCACTCTTCAGCGGTTTTACGATGTTTATTAAAGCTCTCGGTAACGAACGGCGCGAGAACTTCATCAATACGGTTAATGGTGGTGCCGCCATAAATATGGCTGGCGACCTGCGCGATAATTTGCGCGGTGACGGCGGTCGCGGTAGAGATGGATTTTGGCGGTTCAATCTCCGCGTTACCCATCTTAAAGCCCTGCGTCAGCATGCCTTTCAGGTCGATCAGCATGCAGTTAAACATTGGGAAGAACGGAGAGTAGTCGAGATCGTGATAGTGAATATCACCACGCTCGTGCGCCTGGACGACATCACGCGGCAGTAGGTGCTGACGCGCATAGTGTTTGGCAACGATACCGGCCAGCAGGTCGCGCTGGGTCGGGATCACTTTGCTGTCTTTGTTGGCATTTTCATTCAGCAGAGCAGAGTTGGTTTGCTCAACCAGACCACGAATTTCCTGGTTCAGACGGCCACGTTTTTCACGCTGGATATCACGGTCGTGGCGATATTCGATGTACGCACGGGCGAGTTGTTTGTACGGGCCAGACATTAGCTGGTTTTCTACCGCTGTCTGGATCTCGTTGATATCGACCTTGCTGCGCTCATTCATCTGGCTACTAACGACTTCTGCGACGGTGGCACAGTAATCTGCGTCATCGACTCCCGCTGCTTTAGCTGCACGCAGAATGGCTTCTTTGATGCGCTCTGATTTAAACGGCACTTTACAGCCATCTCGTTTCATCACATGCGGTGTCATGATCACTCCATATTTATAAGAACAGGTTATCCACAGAGGTTGGGGAAGCCATCAGGGCTTTATTCATCTCTATTGCCAATGACTTCCCGCAATCCTGACCCACTTTATCCACAATTCCACCGTGAAGCGGTGCACTGTAGTTGTAGCAATTGTAGTCGATTAATACAACATATTGGGTCGGCGTGCATTTTAAGTTCTATATGTAGTGATTTGCATCAAGGATGTTTACGATTTATTTGATGTAGCGCAAAGTAAAAATCGGAGCGTACAGATGACGGGCACTACAGCCGATTGTAAATTGTGGGCAGAAAATTCTGATTAATTATTCAACAAAAACAGAAAGGTAAGCTGAGCGTAGGCATCAAAGCCCGGCAGCGTTATGCGTACCGGGCCTGAACATAATTGCAAGCTATTTTTGCAACCACCAGACGGCTTCAAAAGGACGCAGCGTCATGTCTGCGGGTTGGCTGGCGACCTCGGCATAGTTGTGCATCAGCACCTGCCAGTTGCCGTCGGTCTGGGTCGGCTGCCAGCTCTGGAAGGTATCGCTCAGATTAGCAATGACCAGCAGCCGCTGTCCTTGCCATTCACGTTGATAGCACCACAGATGCGGGCTGTCCGGTAGCAGATCCTGATAGTCGCCCCAGGTGATAACCGGCTCTGCTTTACGCAATGCGATCAGCTTCTGATAGGTATAGAACACCGAGTCGGTATCGCGCAGCGCTGCCGCCACGTTGATATCCGCTGCGTTGTCGCACAGATTGATCCACGGTTCACCCTGGGTGAAGCCCGCGTGTTTGCTGGCATCCCACTGCATCGGCGTGCGGCTGTTATCGCGCGATTTACTGGCGAGGATCGCCAGCAGCTCTTGCGCATCGCGCCCCTGGCCGTTCAGGGCGGCAAACATGTTATGGCTTTCCACATCGCGATAATCGGTAATCTGGCGGAAGTGCGGATTGGTCATGCCGATCTCTTCACCCTGGTAGATGTAGGGCGTGCCCTGCATACCGTGCAGCACCATCGCCAGCATTTTTGCGGCCGGAACGCGGTATTTACCTTCATCGCCAAAACGCGACACGATGCGTGGCTGGTCGTGGTTACACCAGAACAGCGCGTTCCAGGACTGATTGTGCATGCCTTGCTGCCAGTGGCGGAACAGGGTTTTGAGCGCCACATAGTCGGGTTTGGCTAACGTCCACTTCTCACCGTTGGGGTAATCCACTTTCAGGTGGTGGAAGTTGAAGGTCATCGACAGTTCGCTGCCATCGAGTGCGGCGTACTGCTGGCAGTTTTCCAGCGTGGTGGAAGACATTTCGCCGACCGTCATCAGGCCGCGGGGCGTGAAGACGTCGCGATTCATTTCACGTAAAAATGCATGCGCGCGCGGGCCGTCGGTATAAAAACGCCGCCCATCGCCGTCGGGATCGCTCGGGAAGTCCTGATTTTTAGAGATAAGATTCACCACGTCGAGACGCAGCCCGTCCACGCCGCGATCGGCCCAGAACTCGCACACTTTTTTTAGCTCGGCGCGGACCGCCGGGTTCTCCCAGTTCAGGTCTGCCTGCTCCGGAGCAAAGAGGTGCAGATAGTACTGCTCGCTTTCGGCGTGCCAGCCCCAGGCGCTGCCGCCAAATTTGGAGCGCCAGTTATTCGGGAGACTGTCTGGCGTGCCGTCGCGCCAGAGGTAAAACTGACGATACGGGCTGTCTTTATCCAGCGCCTCGCGAAACCAGGGGTGCTGGGTTGAAGTGTGGTTAAACACCATATCGAGAATAATACGGATGCCGCGCGCTTTCGCCTGCGCCACCAGTTCGTCAAAGTCTGCAAGCGTTCCGTAGGCCGGATCGACAGACATGTAATCCGCGACGTCGTAGCCGTTATCAACCTGCGGCGAAATATAGAACGGCGTTAGCCAGATGGCATCAACCCCCAGCGTTTGCAGATAGCCGAGGCGCTGCGTCACGCCGCGTAAATCGCCGGTGCCGCTACCGGTGGTGTCCTGAAAACTCTTGGGGTAAACCTGATAGATGACGCCGTTTTGCCACCAGTGGGGAATATTCATGGTTGTTTCCTGGAAATACGATGGGGCGCAACTGCGCCCCGAAGAAAAGTTAGACAATTTGTAGTGTGCCCATACGGTGTTTACGCTGATAAACGAATGAGGTCAGTACCATGGGGATAACAATCGCAATGACCATTGCCATGCCAAATACCTGCCAGTAAGTCGGCTGGATGGAGAGGATGCCTGGCAAACCGCCGACGCCAATTCCGTTCGCCAGCACACCGTTCAGGCCGCACAGCAGTCCGGCGAGACCGGAACCGATCATCGCGCACAGCATCGGGAAGCGGTATTTCAGGTTGATCCCGTACATGGCCGGTTCAGTGACCCCGAGATAGGCGGAGATCGCGGCAGGAACGGAGATTTCACGTTCATTGTGTTTGCGACTGGAGATGATGATCCCGACTACCGCAGAGGCCTGAGCGATATTCGACAGTGCGATCAGCGGCCATACCGGCGTACCGCCCATGCTCTGAATCATCTGCATGTCGATAGCCAGCGTGGTCTGATGCACGCCGGTTATCACCAGCGGGGCATACAGGAAGCCGAACAGCGCCGCGCCAATCGGGGCAAAGCTGCCGGTCAGCAGGTGACGGACCGCAAACGCGACACCGTCGCCGATCATGCGGCCAAACGGACCAATAAAGGCGTGCGCGAGGAATACCGCGAGGATCAACGAGCACACCGGGACGATCACCAGATACAGATAATCCGGGACGATGCGTTTCATGCGTGTTTCAATAAACCCGAGCGCCAGACCGGCCAGCAGTGCCGGAATAACCTGTGCCTGATAGCCCACTTTCTCAATGCTGAACAGGCCGAAGTTCCACACTTCCGGTACCTGTTGACCGAGTAGATAGGCGTTCATTAGCTGCGGTGAAACCAGGGTCACGCCCAGCACAATACCGAGGATCGGCGTACCGCCCATTTTCTTCACTGCTGACCAGCAGATCCCGACCGGCAGATAGAAGAAGATCGCTTCGCCAATTAGCCACAGGAAGTCGTAAAGGGTTTTCAGCGAAGGGTGCATCTGCGCCAGCGTCTGCCCGTTGCTCATGGGCAGATCGCCAATCACATTACGGAAACCCAAGATCAAGCCGCCGCTAATCAGCGCTGGCAGCAGCGGGAAGAAGATCTCCGCAAAATGAGAAATCAGCTGTTCGTGCCATTTCATATTCTGCCGCGCGGCTTTTTTCGCCTGCTCTTTGTCGGCGCTGGCCTGGCCGGTTGTCGCCAGCAGCGCTTTGTAGTAATCGCCCACTTCGGTACCAATCACCACCTGAAACTGCCCGGCGTTGGTGAAGCAGCCTTTGACCATCGGCAATTGTTCGATCTCTTTTGGCCTGGCATTCGCAGGCTGATTCAGCACAAAACGCAGGCGAGTAATGCAGTGACTTACCGTGGCGATATTGTCGCGCCCGCCTACCAGCTCAATCAGCCGGTCGATGTCTGCTTGTTTAATTTTGCTCATTATTAAGCCCTATTGTTGACCTGCCGCCAGAGTATATCGTCGATGATTTTTTAAAAATGGGAACGTTCCCGAAACGTAGCGAAGATCACAAATTAACGCTCAGAAAGCGATCAGGAGAGGGTGGAAGGAATAACGATTTGTCGTAGTTCGCTACGGCCGTTGATCTGCTCGATCAGCTGCGAGGCCGCTTGTCGTCCGGCTTCGGCATATCCTGGATCGACGGTGATAATTTCCGGATGGAGGAATTTCATCAGCGGCGTACTGCCCACGCTCGCCAGCTGTAGATTCTCAATTCGCTGCTCTTGCAGATATTTGCTGACACCAAGGGCGAGGGTATCCGTCGCGCAGACTAAGGCAGTGGTTTCCGGGGTGATGACGTTGGCGGCCTGCTCATAACCCTGCTTCATGGCAAGACCCGGTAGCGCGGCTACAGGATGCAGTTTGTGTTTCTTACAGAACGCCAGGTAGGCTTCATGGCGGCGCTTACCGGTGGTCACGTCGCTATGGGGAACGCCAAGAAAGCTGATATGGCGATGCTCGCGATCGTATAAACGCTGCATCAGGGTGCGAATGGCGCCTTCATCGTCATAGCAGACGGAGGCAAAGCCTTTGGCATCTCTTGCCAGCAGCACCAGCGAATCCTGCCAGGAGGCGAGCATGGATTCACTTATGCCGGTAAAACCAAACAGCACCACGCCGTCAATATTGCGGCGTCTGAGCATGCCGAGATGCTCTTCAACCAGTTCGGGCGAGAACTGGCTTTCCATCATGATCGGGTCGTAACCCTGCTCATAAAAGGCGGGCAGCATGGTTTGCACGGCGAGATTTTCCGAAAGCGAGTCCAGACGCGTGACGATGATCGCCACCACCTTGTCACTTTGTCCGCGCATGGCGCGTGCGGAGCGGGAAGGGGAAAAACCGTGCTGATTCATCACCGCTTCAACGCGTTCGCGGGTGCGTTCGCTCACGCCGCTTTCATTGTTAAGCACACGGGAAACGGTTGATTTTCCCACACCGCTTAAGCGGGCGATGTCTTTAATTGTCAGCCGGTTTTGCATCCTGTTTTCCCGTGTTGCGTGTGAAGTTATGCCAAATAGAGAATAACTTTACTCAAGCGCAGCGCAATGGGCAAAGTCTGGTATACGTTTGGTTTAGTTTCCATGGTTTATCATACTGCCATAATTGCCACAAACCTTATGGTTTTCTGCGTATAATCCGCAGCGTAAATCATTCACTTACCGGAGGCTATATGGATCCCGATCCCACCCCTCTCCCGAGATGGAGAAACACCCCTTTCCGGTAAGCCTGTCTTTCACTGTCTTACCGGAGCAGTAAGACAGTGACGTTCTGACGTCCCTGTTGTGATTTTAATATTGCCATCAGGTAAGGCTTTGCCACGCCTGAAGGATTTACTGCGCCTGTTGAGACTGGCGCAGAGGGACTGCCTATGTTCAAAAATATTACTCGCCAGCTATTTGCCCGGCTAAACCGCCATTTACCACATCGTCTGGTGCATCGCGATCCGTTGCCTAATGCCCAGACCGTTGCCAGCACGCCGATCCCACCATCGCTGAGCGAACATTGTCTGAAAATGGCGCTGATGGACGAAGCCGCGCTGTGGAAAACGTTTGGCGCGCACCCGGAAGGATTAAACGCCGCAGAAGTGGAAAACGCTCGCGAATTACATGGTGAGAACCAACTGCCGGCGCAGAAGCCGTCGCCGTGGTGGGTGCATCTGTGGGTCTGCTACCGCAACCCGTTTAATATTTTGTTGACCATCCTCGGTGCGATTTCCTATGCCACCGAAGATCTGTTTGCCGCTGGCGTCATTGCTCTGATGGTCGTCATCTCTACGTTACTGAATTTTGTGCAGGAGGCGCGTTCCACCAAAGCGGCAGATGCGCTGAAAGCGATGGTCAGTAACACCGCTACGGTGCTGCGCGTTATCAACGAGAAAGGAGAGAACGGCTGGGTTGAACTGCCGATCGACCAGTTAGTTCCCGGCGATATCATTAAGCTGGCGGCAGGGGATATGATCCCGGCCGATCTGCGTGTGGTGCAGGCTCGTGACCTGTTCGTGGCCCAGGCTTCGCTGACCGGTGAATCGCTGCCGGTGGAGAAAGTCGCAACCAGCCGCGACCCGCAGCAAAGCAACCCGCTCGAATGCGATACCCTGTGCTTTATGGGCACCAACGTGGTGAGCGGCACGGCGCAGGCCATCGTGATTGAGACCGGAGCCAATACCTGGTTCGGGCAACTGGCGGGCCGCGTCAGCGAGCAGGAAAGCGAGCAGAATGCTTTCCAGAAAGGGATCAGCCGCGTCAGCATGCTGCTGATCCGTTTTATGCTGGTGATGGCGCCGATTGTGCTCATCATCAACGGCTATACCAAAGGCGACTGGTGGGAAGCGGCGCTGTTTGCCCTGTCTGTCGCGGTGGGGCTGACCCCGGAAATGTTGCCGATGATCGTCACCTCGACGCTGGCGCGCGGGGCGGTGAAGCTGTCAAAACAAAAGGTCATCGTCAAACACCTCGACGCCATTCAGAACTTTGGCGCGATGGATATCCTGTGTACCGATAAAACGGGCACCCTGACACAAGACAAAATTGTACTTGAGAATCATACAGATATATCTGGTAAACCCAGTGAGCACGTCCTGCATTCTGCGTGGTTGAACAGTCATTACCAGACCGGGCTGAAGACTCTGCTGGATACGGCAGTGCTGGAAGGCGTGGACGAAGAATCAGCCCGCCAGCTCTCTACCCGCTGGCAGAAAATTGATGAGATCCCGTTTGACTTCGAACGCCGCCGCATGTCGGTGGTGGTCGCTGAAGAAACCGATGTGCATCAGCTGGTGTGCAAAGGCGCGCTGCAGGAGATCCTCAGCGTCTGCACCCAGGTGCGCTACAGCGGTGAGGTTGTCCCGTTAGATGACAACATGCTGCGTCGGGTGAAGCGCGTCACGGATACGCTGAACCGCCAGGGGCTGCGCGTGGTGGCGGTGGCGACGAAGTACCTGCCAGCGCGTGAGGGCGATTACCAGCGTATTGATGAATCAGATCTGATCCTCGAAGGCTATATTGCGTTCCTCGATCCGCCGAAAGAGACCACCGCGCCAGCGCTCAAAGCGCTGAAAGCCAGCGGTATTACGGTGAAAATCCTGACTGGCGATAGCGAGCTGGTGGCGGCGAAAGTGTGTCATGAAGTGGGGCTGGATGCGGGCGATGTGGTTATCGGCAGCAGCATTGAAGGGTTAAGCGACGATGAGCTGGCAACGCTGGCCCAGCGCACCACGCTGTTTGCTCGTCTGACACCGATGCACAAAGAGCGCATTGTCACGCTGCTCAAGCGCGAAGGTCATGTGGTTGGCTTTATGGGGGATGGTATTAACGATGCCCCGGCGCTGCGCGCGGCGGACATTGGTATCTCCGTTGACGGCGCGGTTGATATTGCGCGTGAAGCGGCTGATATCATCCTGCTGGAAAAGAGTCTGATGGTGCTGGAAGAAGGGGTGATCGAAGGACGCCGTACTTTTTCTAACATGCTGAAGTATATCAAAATGACGGCCAGTTCTAACTTCGGTAATGTGTTTAGCGTGCTGGTGGCGAGCGCCTTCTTACCGTTCCTGCCGATGTTGCCGCTGCACTTACTGATTCAGAACCTGCTGTACGATGTATCCCAGGTGGCGATTCCATTTGATAACGTCGACGAAGAGCAGATCAAAAAGCCGCAGCGCTGGAATCCCAGCGAGTTGGGGCGCTTTATGATCTTCTTTGGACCGATCAGCTCGATCTTCGACATTCTGACATTTTGCCTGATGTGGTTCGTCTTCCATGCGAATACGCCAGAACATCAGACGTTGTTCCAGTCTGGCTGGTTCGTGGTAGGCCTGCTGTCGCAAACGCTGATTGTGCATATGATCCGTACCCGCCGCGTGCCGTTCATCCAAAGCCGCGCCGCATGGCCGCTGATGCTGATGACGCTGGTGGTCATGGTGGTAGGCATTGCATTACCGTTCTCGCCGCTGGCCAACTATCTGCAATTGCAGGCGCTGCCGCTGAGCTACTTCCCGTGGCTGATTGCGATTCTGGCGGGCTACATGACGTTAACCCAGCTCGTGAAAGGTTTTTATAGCCGCCGCTACGGCTGGCAGTAAGCACAAGATATCGGCTGCGTTGGCCCCTTAAAAAGCCAACGCAGCTGTAACCTGGCGCAGGAGGAGTATCGGAATCGCCCGATGATTCGTGCCGCAGAAAATTCATGCGTATTATTATTTCTGTTAAAAGATAATTAATTCGATAAATGTGAATGATAAGTGAATAAATTCACGTAGAATATTGTTTTTTAATATTCATATATTAAAAATTATAATTTATAAGATATGCCTTAGCACTCCCCCTCCATTCATTCCGTAAAATATCGAGAATTAAAAAATTTACATAAAAATCTATGATTGCAACATGTTGTATTTTATGTTTTTTTTAATGATTCCTTTATTCTTATTTTTATCAATTCCAATAAAAACAATGCGTTGAGATATATATTCATGGCGATGATTCGTTGTTATGAAATATGTCTTTGGATATACTCGCTTCTATATAAATTTATTTATATGGTGCCGCTGTTGCACAGGTTCGGAGAATCTGCGGCGGCATGTTTCGTCGCTATGTCGTTTTATCTATATCATTTCGCTCACATCAGAGAGAGTAACATTATGCAAAGGAAAGCTATTTCATTTTGTATTGCCCTGGCATTAAGCGGTAATACATTTGCCGCCGATCTTAACAACAACGAAGACAAAAAAAAGCAGTGTCCCGAAAATATCAGCAGCCTTTCTCAGGCTGAGCTGGCTAAACTGTCGCCGGAGTGCCAGAAAGCCACGGAAAGCTTTTTAGATCAGAACTGGGCGTGGGTGACGGGCGGTATCGCCGCGCTGGCGGCCACGGTGGGTATCGCGGCGAGCGGCGGAGGCGGCGGCGGCCATTCGTCCTCCGGGGTGCCTGTTGATCCGGTGGACCCTGTCGACCCTGTCGATCCAGTGGGCCCCGTTACACCTGATACCTCCACCTTCGTTTATGACAATGGCGTTACCCTTGACCGGGGCGCGAAAACCCTGACCTTTGCCTCTCTGGTGGTGAATGGCGTCACTTATACCAATACCACCTTCGCCATTACGAAGCAGGGCGACGGCTACCTGCTGACCGCACCGGACGGCAAAACCCTGACTGTGACCAGCCTGAACGTGGCGGGCAATGCGCTGGTGATGCAGGGAACGTACGGCAGTAACAACCTGTTCTGGTCGTACAACCGCGCAGGAGAGCTTACCCTTGCGGGGCCGGGCACCACGGTTATCAACGGTGACGGGCAGCAGAAAACAGTTGATGGCGGCTCTACCGCAGGCAGCCCGGGTGATACCGGGACGATTATCAACGGTGATGATAACGATGTTAATGTGAATGGCGATACCGGCGCTACTGGCGGCGGTACCGGCACCAACGTGGACGGCAACGGCAACACAGTTGATAACGGTGGCAACAACACCGCCGACGGTGCTGGCTCCACTGGTACCGATGTTAACGGCGACGGCAACACCATCAACAACACGGGTGATAACAGCGGCACCAATGGTGGTACCGGCACCGACGTGGACGGTAACGACAACACCATCAACAACGGCGGCAAAAACACTGCCGACGGTGAAGGCTCCACCGGTACCGACGTGACCGGAGACGGCAACGACATCAACAACACGGGTGATAACAGCGCCACCAACGGCGGCACCGGCACAGACGTGGACGGCAACGGCAACACAGTTGATAACGGCGGCAAAAACACTGCGGACGGCGAAGGCTCTACCGGTACCAAAACTGACGGCGACGGCAACACCATTAATAACGGCGGTGAGAGCAGTGCCACCAATGGTGGTACCGGCACGGACGTGAATGGTAACGGCAACACCATCGACAACAAGGGTAATAACACCGCCGATGGCGCAGGCTCTACCGGTACTGATGTAGACGGTAACGGCAACACCATCAATAACGGTGGCGACAACAGCGGCACCAATGGTGGTACGGGCACTGACGTGACCGGCGATGACAACACCATCAACAATAACGGCAAAAACACCGCGGACGGCGAAGGCTCTACCGGTACCAAAACTGACGGCGACGGCAACACCATCAATAACGGCGGTGAGAGCAGTGCCACCAATGGTGGTACCGGCACGGACGTGAATGGTAACGGCAACACCATCGACAACAAGGGTAACAACACCGCCGATGGCGCAGGCTCTACCGGTACTGATGTAGACGGTAACGGCAACACCATCAATAACGGTGGCGACAACGGCGGCACCAACGGCGGTACGGGCACCGACGTTACCGGCGATGACAACACCATCAACAATAACGGCAAAAACACCGCGGACGGTGAAGGCTCTACCGGCACCAAAACTGACGGCGACGGCAACACCATCAATAACGGCGGTGAGAGCAGTGCCACCAATGGTGGTACCGGCACTGATGTCACTGGTGACGGCAACACCATCGACAACAAGGGTAACAACACCGCCGATGGCGCAGGCTCTACCGGCACCAAAGCTGACGGTGACGGTAACAAAATCATTAACGAAGGTGACACCAGCGCAACCAATGGTGGTACCGGCACGGACGTTGACGGTAACAACAACACCATCGATAACAAGGGCAAAACCACTGCGGACGGCGCGGGCTCAACGGGTACCGATGTAACCGGCGACGGCAACAAAATCAATAACGAAGGTGATACCAGCGCCTCCAACGGCGCGACCGGCACGGACGTGGACGGTAACGGCAACACGATCGACAACAAAGGCAGTACCACCGCGGAGGGCGCAGGCTCTGCAGGTACTGATGTCGCGGGTAATAACAACACCATTAATAACAATGGTGCCAGCAAGGCTATTGATGGCGCGACGGGAACAAAAGTCAGCGGCGACGGCAACACCCTGAACAACGAAGGGGAAATGACGGTAGGCAGTACCGACAGTACCAAACCGAGCATCGGGGTGGATGTTGCCGGTAACAGCAACATCATTAACCAGAACGGTAAAATGGTGGTGGGTGATTTCTCCACGGGTCTGAATGTGACGGGTAAATCAAACACCATTAATCTGGTGTCTGACTCGATGAGCATCACCGGCCAGCAGGCGACCGGGGTCAACGTTTCCGGCGAAGCCAACACGGTGACGCTGACCGGTAATATGGTGGTGGATAAAGATCAGACCTCCCCGCTGGCAGCAGATAATTTCTTTACGCCATCAACCGGGCTTAAAGTCAGCGGCAGTGATAATACCGTGGTGCTGGACGGGCATTTGCAGGTGATTGTTGATACTGAAGTGGCCGGACATAAGTGGGGGGGCAACGCCGGAAGTCAGGAAAAAATTCAGGGTCTGGTGATGACTGGAGATAATAACCGGGTTGATTTGCTGAAGGGGGTAACGCTGACCGGGGAGAGCGACAAGTTAGCTGACGCCGCTGCCGGAGACGCGATAGCTAATCAACGAAAAGGCCCTGCCGAAGGTTCTTCCGGAACATCTGTGATTAGCGTTGATGGACATTCGTCTGTGTATATAAGCGGTGATTCCCGTATGGAGGGTGAATTCGGTACAGGATTCTCCCATCTGTTCCAGTTATCTAATGGCGCATATATGGAACTGACGGACGGGGCGACCTTTACGTCGAATGATGCCCTTATTGACTGGTACTCGATGGAAGATACAACAGGATTGGGGGGGTTAATTGCGGTGTCTTCGGGGGCCGCCTTTACCAACAAAGGGGAGATTACTGTTAGCGACAGTTCGCTGGTATATGTCGAGGGGGCAGGGTCCTCAGCCGTCAATGATAAGACAATAGAAGTTAACAGAACCAGCGCCGCACGCCCAGGAACCACCATTCCTCTTCGGGCAATGTATGCAATGAAGGGAGGCGTTGTCACTAACAATGGTCGTATTACCGGTAAAATCCTTAATCAGGATAGTATCTTTAGTATGTTCTCTATGACTATGGCAAGTGCGCCTTCGATAAATAACAGCGTCATATCTCAGAATATGATGGTGGCCAGTGGGGTGGGTTCTCGTGCTCTAAACAACGCCACAGGAGAAATTGAGGTATACGGGCGTGGGAGCGCAATGGCGGCCTATGACAACGCTAACCTGGATAACTTCGGGAAAATCACCACGGATGCTATGTGGAAAAGCGCCGATGATACAACCGAACTGGCGGCTAACGTTGCCTCTTCTTCCGCAAGGGATTTTAGCGTGGGTATGGCTGTGGGAACCGACACCTATAGTGGACCTAAAAACAACGCTACGGCAACTAACCACCAGGGCGCCACAATTACCATTAATAACGCTGGTGCTGGTATGGTGGCGTATGGCGCAACCAATCAGGTGATAAACCTGGGCACCATTAATCTCGAAAAAAACGAGTTCTATGATGCGACTAAACCACTGGTCGGCATGGCAGTGTATAAGAGCGGTGTTGCGTACAACGATGGCACCATCAATATTAATGCCGACAACGGTCAGGCGTTTTACAACGACGGCACAGGCACTATCCATAACAGCGGCACCATTAATCTGAACGGCGGCGCAATGTCGTCAGATGATACGCATATGGGTTCTGCGCCAACTGACAGCAATTCTGCCCCCGCTTCTGTTCAGCGTGTGAGTGGTTATGTGTTGGGTACCCGCGCCAGCGGCTCTGCCGGTACGTTTAATGCGGGTAATAACGCCCTGGCACTGGATTCTGTCAGCGTGGATACCGGCTTCACCGCAGGTACGGCTGCCACGACTCAGACCTTCGACAACGTCTTTACCGGGGCTGATGTGGAAGGCTTGGAAAACATCACCTCTGAAAGCGTGGTGTGGAGCGCGCAGGGTCAGAAAGACGCGAACGGCAACGTGGACGTCACCATGACCAAAAACGCCTACACCGACGTGGTGACCGACAGCAGCGTCAGCGGTGTTGCCGGCGCGCTGGATGCCTCCTACACCAACAACGAGCTGTTCAGCAGTCTGAACCTGAAGACCTCTGCCGACGTGACGAAGGCGATGAAGCAAATCAGCGGCAACAAGGCTGTGAACGTCTCCCGCGACGCCCGCAGACTCAGCAACCGCTTCGATATGCTGGCGGATGCTGCGCCGGAACTGGGTAACGGTCTGTCGTTTAACCTGGTGGCGAAAGGCGACCAGCGTGCCGAACTGGGTAAAGACACGCAGTACGACATGATGGCACTGCGTCAGAAACTGGGCTTTGGCGATAATCAGTCGTTGACCATGGAGTACGGTATTGCCCGTCTGGACGGTAAAGGTAATGTCTCTTCCGGCAGCGACGGTATCACCGGCGGTTACAGCCAGTTCCTGGGTCTGGAGCACGCCATGCCGCTCGGTGAGGAAGGTCTCTCCTGGAACAACGCCCTGCGTTACGACGTACATCAGCTCGACAGCAAACGCGGCATTAACTACGGTGATGTCAACAAACAGGCGCTGGCGGACAGCCGTCAGCAGTACCTGGAGCTGCGTACCGAGGGTCGTAAAACCTTCGCCGTCAGCGAAGGGCTGGATGTTGTGCCGTATGCCGGTCTGAAACTGCGTCACACCATGGAAGACGGTTATCAGGAGCGCGGTGCTGGCGACTTTAACCTGAACATGAACAGCAGCACGGAAACGGCGGTTGATTCAGTGGTGGGTATGAAGCTGAGCTATGCCGGTAAGGATGGCTGGGCAGCAACGGCGACGCTGGAAGGCGGCCCGAACCTGAGCTACGTCAGCACTGGCAAAAAAGCGTCCCTGCAGGGTGCGGCAGGTCAGAGCTTCAACGTTGACGACGGTCAGAAAGGTGGCAGCATCAACAGCATGGCACAGGTGGGTGTGAAGTATAACGCCGGTAACACCAGCGCCGGGGTGGACGCTTTCCACTGGAAAGAGGACAACATCAGCGACAAGGGCTTTATGCTGAATATTAAACACAATTTCTGATAACAGCCTGAGTGAGTAAAAACAGAACCGCCGGAGTGATTTCCGGCGGTTTTTTTTACGCTTAGCGACGAACGGCGATCGCTTCAATCTCGATTTTCACGTCTTTCGGCAGACGGGCAACTTCCACGCAAGAACGCGCCGGGAAAGTGGCGTTGTGCTCGGTGAAGAACGCTTCGTAGGTCGCGTTTACGGTTGCGAAATCGTTCAGGTCTTTAACGAAGACGGTAGTTTTTACGATGTCGCCCACTTTCAGGCCTGCTGCTTCAACGATAGCTTGTACGTTTTCCAGCGACTGACGCGCCTGAGCGGACACGTCTTCCGATACGGCACCGGTTTTCGGATCGACCGGGATCTGACCGGAAGTGATTACCATGCTACCCAGGTCAACGCCCTGAACGTATGGGCCGATTGCTGCTGGTGCATTTTCCGTCGCGATAGTCTTGCTCATGATTTCTCCTGAATTACAGCGGTAATAGAATGTTCCCGGCCATTATAGGGAGCCGGGAAATCATTACCAACACCAATTAGTTGGCCAGCACCACATAATGCGAAAACTCTTTTTCACAGTATTTGCATTTGAGTGCGATGTCGTCAGCGCGCTTTTTCACTGAAAAACTGGACGATACTGGTTCAGCATGGCTGATGCAGTTACTGTTCGGGCAAACCAGCACGTTATCGATACGTTCAGGCAAGCTCGGACGTGATTTACCCACCACGTCATAATCGTCAATGCGGTTTACCGTTGCCTGCGGAGCGTACAGGGAGAGCTGGTTTACCTGCTCGTCGGTCAGGAACGTATTTTCGATTTTAATCAGGTCTTTACGGCCCATCTCGCCAGACGGCAGGTTCAGCCCGATGGTGATACGCTGGTCGGTTTCAGTCAGTTTGAACAACGTCAGCAGCTTAAAACCAACCTGTGCGGGAATGTGGTCAATTACGGTGCCACGTTTGATGGCTTCAACCTGCAGTTTGTTATCGTGTGTCATCTCTTTTTCTCCCTTACAGTGCCAGTTCGCTATTCAGTACCAGTGCCAGTAACGCCTGGCGGGCGAAGATGCCGTTGCCAGCCTGCTGGAAATACCAGGCGTGCGGCGTCTTGTCGACGTCGGTGGTGATTTCATCGATGCGCGGCAGCGGATGCAGCACCTTCATGTTCGCTCTGGCACCGTTCAGATCGCTGGCACGCAGAACAAACTGTGCTTTCACATTGGCGTATTCGGACGGGTCCAGACGCTCTTTTTGTACGCGGGTCATGTAGAGGATATCGACCTCCGCCATTACCTCTTCGATAGTGCCATGCAGGCTCCAGGCGATACCTTTTTCATTCAGCATATCCAGAATGTATTGCGGCATGGCCAGCGCGTCCGGGGCGATGAAGTAGAAGCGGTTACCTTCGAACTTTGCCAGCGCCTGGGTCAGGGAGTGGACGGTGCGGCCATATTTCAGGTCACCCACCATGGCGATTTGCAGATTGTCCAGGCGACCCTGCGTTTCCTGAATGGTAAACAGATCCAGCAGCGTTTGGGTGGGATGCTGGTTGGAACCGTCGCCGGCGTTCAGTACCGGCACGTTACCGGAGAACTCTGTTGCCAGACGCGCGGCACCTTCCTGCGGATGACGCATCACGATGGCGTCGACATAGGTGCTAATGACGGAAATGGTGTCGGCCAGAGTTTCGCCTTTTTTGCCAAGCGACGTGTTGCTGCTGTCAGAGAAACCCACCACGCTGGCGCCCAGACGGTGCATGGAGGTTTCAAAAGATAAACGGGTGCGGGTTGACGCTTCAAAGAAGCAACTGGCGATGACCTTATGTTTTAACAGCTCTGGCTGCGGGTTAGCTTTTAATTTCGCCGCCGTCGCGAGGACCAGATTAAGGTCATCGCGGCTGAGGTCGTTTATGGAAATGATGTGTTTTTGATAGAGCGGGTTAGCCATGTTTATCTCCTGACGCCTGGGCAAAAAAAAAGCCCCTCAATTGAGGGGCTCGGAATGGGTGATCAACGGAAAGAAAAACGGCAGGCCAGCGTCCTTTTTCAGACGCGGTAAGACAAAATGTCGTACACACTGAACCATACATCCTCCCGGCAAATTGTCCGCGATTATACTCAGCTCCGTTATGGGATCAAGCGAAAAATGCACTATTTATTCATCGCAAACGGTTCTTATGAATTTTAATTCATTTTGAATAGATAATTAATCTGCTTGTGGACCAGGCCCGTTCGCTGTACCACCCGCGGCGCGACCCAGACAATACTGCTACCGGCAATGACGCCGAGAATTTCTGGCAACGCGTGATAATCGAGGATTCTGGCTACGGCGCGACCATAGCCAGCCGCCGTGTGGATGAGGATAAACTCGCTATTGTGTTCCACGCTGACCACCATTTCAGCAATCGATCGGGCAGCATCAGGCGCGGGTCGTGATTGCGGATTTACAGAATAAATTTTTTGCCCTTTTGTATTTCTTATTTTTATAGCACCGAGCAGTTTCAGCAGACGAGATACCGTTGACTGGCTAATCCCGGTGAAACCATGGTGTTGTAGATCGCGGCGAAGCGCTTCCTGAGACAGGTAGCTTTTTTCGCTTATCAGGCGCTGACAAATCGCCAACTGTTTCTGCTCTTTGGTCGAGTAATCATCGAATTCCTTCATAAAAACACCCTAAATTTATCATTTGTATCAATGCGATGGCGAAATTCACCACATTTGCAGTATCAATAACGGCTCAAACGGGCGGTTGTGCAGAAAAACGAGAGCGCGCTCAAAAAAGCCGTCGGGATCCGACGGCCAACAGGACTACAGCATCGCGCCGATACTCAGAACAACCATGTTCAGCACCGTCAGAATTAGCAGCAGTGGTGCGACCCATTTCAGGTAGCGCACATAAGGAACACGAGCGATGGCCAACCCACCCATCACAACCGCTGAGGTGGGGGTAATCAGATTCACAATGCCGGAAGCGGATTGATACGCGGTGACGACCAGATCCCTTTGCACATGGGCGAAGTCAGCCAGCGGGGCCATAATGGGCATCGTGAGCACCGCCAGGCCAGACGAGGAAGGGACCAGGAAGGAGAGCAAGACTTCCAGCCAGTAAGTCACATTGATGAAAATGGTGGTGGACAGACCGGAGACTAAATTTTCGGCGCTGTGCAAAATGGTGTGGGTGATCATGCCGTTGTCCATCACCACGACGATACCGCGCGCAATGCCGATAATCAGCGCCACGCCGAGCAGATCCCGTGCCCCGTCAATGAAGGTACTGGTGAATGCTTCTTCACTCATGCGGGCAATTACGCCGACGATAATCGCAGATGCCAGAAAAACCCCAGATATTTCAGCCATCCACCAGCCGAGCACCGCGACGCCATAAATCATCACTGCAAAGGCGGCGGCGAATATCAGCAGGATCCACTTACGCGTAGCCGTGAATTCAAGATTGGTATTGGCGCGACTACCGAGAAAATGGGCACGGTTTTCCTCCATTTTATCGGCCACGATGGAAAGCTCAGGATGGCTGCGAACTTTCCGTGCATAGCGCATGACCCATACCACACAGATTACATAGCCGACGACCAGCAGCAGAATGCGCATCAGCATTCCCTGGGTGAAGGGGATCCCGGCGGCGTTAGCGGCGATAACCGTTGCGAAAGGGTTGATTGTTGAACCGAGGGTGCCGATGCCTGCGCCAAGCAAAACGGTTGCAGCAGCAACCAGTGGATCAAAGCGCGCAGCCATCATGACCGGAACCAATAAGGTGTAGAAAGGAAGTGATTCTTCCGCCATGCCGTAAATCGTGCCTCCGGCGGCGAAAAGTCCCATCAGGATGGGGATCATCCACTCTTCTTTGCCGTTCAGCCTGACCGTCACGCGTTCGATTCCTGCGTCGATGGCGCCCGTTTTGTTTACCACGCCGAGAAACCCGCCAATAATCAGGACAAACAACGCCACATCAATCGCGCCTGCGGTGTAGGTTTCGTGGTTATAAAGCCCGTCAATCGGAGCCAGCAGTACAGCCGTTAAACCTTGTGGATGCGCCTCTGTTGGGGCATAGGTACCGGCAACCGGCACTTCTTTGCCCAGGGTGGCATTCATCGCCATCTGGTATTTCCCGGCAGGGACAATCCAGGTCATAACGGCGACGAGCGCAATGAGAATAAACAGGATGGTATACGCGCTGGGAAATTTGAATTTGCCCATGATGTTCTCCGGATAGCTTGGGCATATGCCGCCAGGCGACACATGCCCGCTGGGGTTAGTCGCCGAGTGTCGCTACCATGACCGCTTTAATGGTATGCATCCGGTTTTCTGCTTCGTCGAAGACGATGGAATGCGCTGACTCAAATACCTCCTCCGTGACTTCAAGCCCTTTCAGGCCGTAAGCCGCTTCGATTTCACGGCCCACTTTGGTGTGCTCGTTATGGAAGGCGGGCAGGCAGTGCATGAATTTCACATTGGGATTGCCGGTTGCATCGATGACCTGCTGGTTAATTTGATAAGGCGTCATCAGGCTGACGCGTTCTGCCCACGCTTCTTTGGGTTCCCCCATCGAAACCCAGACATCGGTGTAGAGAAAGTCCACGTCGTAAACGCCTTCCTCAACATCCTCTGTGAGCGTAATGCGCGCGCCCGTCACGCTGGCGATTTCACGGCATTCGGCAACCAGCGCCTCGTCCGGCCAGAAGGATTTCGGTGCGACCAGACGAATATCCATCCCCATTTTCGCCGCGCCGACCATCAGCGAATTGCCCATGTTATTGCGGGCGTCACCGAGGTAAGCGAAGCTCAGTTCGGGTAAGGTTTTACCCGGGGCGTGTTCCAGCATGGTCATCAGATCCGCGAGGATCTGCGTAGGGTGGAATTCATTCGTCAGCCCGTTCCAGACCGGCACACCAGCGAACTGCCCCAGTTCTTCCACGATCTCCTGGCCGTAGCCACGGTATTCAATACCGTCATACATGCGACCTAACACGCGGGCGGTATCTTTCATCGACTCTTTATGACCAATCTGCGAGCCGCTTGGGCCAAGGTAGGTCACCTGTGCGCCCTGATCGAAAGCGCCGACTTCAAAGGCGCAGCGGGTGCGAGTTGACGTTTTTTCGAAGATTAGCGCGATATTTTTACCGACCAGCGTTTGCCTTTCGCGCCCGGCTTTTTTCGCCGTTTTTAACTCGATAGCCAGATCGATCAGGTACTGGATTTCCGTTGGGGTGTAGTCCAGCAATTTGAGAAAATTGCGATTTTTCAGGTTAACAGTCATGAAAATATCCTTATGTAGGCTGGATAAGGCTTCGCTTTACCCAGCAAAAAAAGCCTTAAGCGTTAACATCAGTGGCTTCGCGCCGAATTAGCGTGCCTTTGTCACCGGCGAGAATGGCCGAACCGTCAGCCAACGAGCCGATGCCAGCAATCCCGTGACAGTGAGAGACAAATTCCGCGCAGGCGGTGACTTTGGGGCCCATTGAACCGGCGTCGAATTGCATTTCGCCGAGCCGTTCCGGCGTAACCTGGGCCAGCGGGCGCTGGGTAGGTTTGCCCCAGTCGAGATACACCGCATCGGCATCGGTCAGGATCAGCAGCGCATCGGCGTGGATTTGTTTGGCGAGCAGGGCGGCGGAGAGATCTTTGTCGATCACCGCTTCAATACCGTGGTAGCCATCGGCTTTTTCCACCACCGGTACGCCGCCACCGCCGTTGCAGATAACCAGATGATCGCGGGCGATCAGTGTGCGAATGGCGTCACTTTCCACGATACGTTTGGGTTGTGGAGAGGGCACAACACGGCGGAACGCTTTACCATCGGCTTTGAAAACCCAGCCTTTTTCCGCCTGTAATGCATGGGCCTGGGGTTCGTCATAAATCGGCCCGATATATTTGGTGGGATTACTGAAGGCCGGATCGTGGGCATCGACTTCAACCTGAGTCAGCAGGACACTAATTTCACGCTGTGGGAGCTGGTTTTTCAGGGCCTGTTGCAGCATATAGCCAATCATTCCCTGACTTTCTGCGCCGAGAATATCGAGCGGATAGGGGGTGACGTTGGCATAAGCACTGTTTTGTAACGCCAAAAGTCCAACCTGCGGGCCATTGCCGTGTACCAGAATTACGCGCCACTGCTGCGTGAGTTGAGCGAGAGTTCTTGCCGCCAGCTCAATATTCTTGCGTTGGATGTCGGCTTCCAGTGGTTCGCCACGTTTGAGTAGTGCATTGCCGCCCAGCGCCACAACCAGGGTAGGTTTGTTTTCCATAACGTCTCCTTAAATACCGTCGCGTTCCAGTGGGCAACTCATGCAGCGCGCACCGCCGCGCCCACGTCCCAGTTCGTCGCCAGGAATGGGTAAAACAGTGATGCCAGCTTTGTCGTATTTCTCGTTGGTCCAGATGTTGCGTTCATAGCCCACCACAACCCCGGGGCGCAGCGTCAGAACATTGTTCGCGTCATTCCACTGTTCGCGTTCAGCTTCGAAGGCGTCGCCACCGGTGGTGATCAGATTGATCTGGTCGAGGCCAAGTGCTTTTTCGAGGGCATGTACCAGCGTACTTTCCTGGGTGCGTTTCAGGCCGCCACGCCCGTCTGGTGTCAGGGTCCAGCACTGGACATCCGGGCGCACCACTTCCGGGTAGACGGAGAAGGTATCGATATCGATGTGGGTCATGACGGTATCAAGGTGCATACAGGAGCGATGTTTCGGCAGTTCGACTGCGATGACGCGTTCTGCCTGGCGATGCTTAAATAGCGACTGGGCAAGGAACTCAATGCCCTGCGGCGTGGTACGTTCCGACATACCGATGAGAACTGCGCCGCGACCAATGACCAGTACATCTCCACCTTCTAATGTGGCGTGGTCGTAATTAATATTTTCATCGCCGAAATATTTAATAAACTCACCATCGGCAAATTGTGGATGCCAACGGTAAATCGCCCGCAAGTTATTAGTTTCTCGTTGACGTGCAGTTTTTGCCATCGGATTAATGGATACGCCGTTATATATCCAGCATGAGGTGTCGCGGGTAAATAAGTGGTTTGGTAATGGCTTCATAATAAAGTCATTAATATCGTGAGTATCGACCACCATATTTTTGATTGAGGCAGGAATTTCTCCGTATGTCAGCCCACCGCTTAAATGTCGGGCGAGCTCCCGGTGCTGCATATCTGCAAGCCAGGCGCGAATATCCGTGGCGAAAGCGGGGCCAAGGCGATAATCAGAAATTTGTGTATCCAGTAGCCAGCTTTTGGCATCGGGGATGTCCAGAGTTTGTGTCAATAAATCAGTGAGTAACAGAACCTCAATTCCCTGTTGACGTAACGTGTTGGCGAAAATGTCATGCTCTTCTCCTGCACGTTCTACCGAAAGAACATCATCAAAAAGCAGTTCCTGGCAATTTGACGGCGTCAGCCTTTTTAGGCTGAGGTTAGGGCGATGTAGCATTACGCTACGTAATTGACCGATTTCAGACCCGACATAATGCTTTTCCATCATTATTCCTTTAATACAATTTTAAAAAATAAAGAGGAGGTGCCTGCAAATAATGTTTATTGCAGTCATGATTTTTCAGCTGATTTCAGAATCTATATTTAGATCTTATCTGATAGAGAAACGTGATTCATTTCACAGTCAGGTCGATGTTTGGCATTTGTTGTTTAATTTATGAGATGGCTCTGAGAATTTAAAAAATAAAAACATGAATAATTGAATTACTACGCAGGAAGATGTCTTGTTATTTAACTGTGTTAATTTTATGTACATATCTAAATATTTAATAAATTAAATAGCGCGTTGATTTTTATGTGTTTTTCTATATTTAATGAATTTTTATGCGAATCTATTATTTTATTATTTGTGCTGTAAGGTTTATTTCAAAATAAATATGGCGATGAAGAAAGATAACGAAGGAGACGTAAAATGTGATCGATGGCTGGTTTTTCTAACAAAGTTTTCTATAACAGTGAGTTAGTGAAGGAGTTGAAAAGTATGAGACGAAAGTTATGCAGAGTTTATGCATAACCTGTTGCTGGCTATTAGCAATTATTTAACATCATCAGCGATAAACATGCGTTGACGCAAAATATCGGCAAATAGCAGTGGTATGGCAGACCGTTTTTTCGTATAACAACTAAAATGAAACGATGTTTTAATTAAGGGGTTTGAAATGATTGTCGGCAATATTCACAACCTGGATGCCTGGCTGCCGGAAGAGCTGCGTCAGGCGATTGAGCACATTAAAGCGCACGTGACGGATGCGACGGAAAAGGGTAAACACGACATCGATGGCGAACGTCTGTTCTATCTGATTGCTGAAGATATGACGGAGCCGTTTGCGCAGCGCCGCGCCGAATATCACGCTCGCTATCTGGATATTCAGATCCTGCTCAAAGGTCAGGAAGGCATGACTTTCAGCACGCAGCCTGCGGGCGCACCGGAAACTGACTGGCTGGCGGATAAAGATATTGCCTTCCTGCCGGAAGGCGAACAGGAGAAAACGGTGGTGCTGAACGAAGGTGACTTCGTCGTCTTTTATCCGGGTGAAGTGCATAAACCGCTGTGCGCGGTCGGCGCTCCGGCGCTGGTACGCAAAGCCGTGGTGAAAATGCGGGTAGCATAAACCGGTTTGCCGGGTGCGACTTACCCGGCCTACGGAAGTACGATGGTAGGCCGGATAGGGTGCGTCAGCATCGCCATCCGGCAATTCAATCACGCAATGCTATGATTTGGAAAGCGTCGCGACCATCACCGCTTTGATGGTGTGCATTCGGTTTTCCGCCTGATCAAATACGATACTGGCGGGTGACTCAAAGACCTCGTCGGTCACTTCCATGCCGCCGTGCAGACCATATTCCTGCGCCATTTGTTTGCCAAGCGTGGTTTGATCGTCATGGAACGCGGGCAGGCAGTGCAGGAATTTCACCTGCGGATTGCCGGTCAACGCCATCATCGCGCTATTAACCTGGTACTTACGCAACTGCGCAATACGTTCGGCCCATTTCTCTTTCGCTTCGCCCATCGATACCCAGACGTCGGTATAGATGAAGTCCGCGCCTTTCACGCCCGTGGCGACATCTTCGGTTAGCGTTATATTGCCGCCGTTTTTCTGTGCCAGCGCTTTACACTCCGCAACGAGGCTTTCCTCCGGCCAGCAGGCCTGGGGCGCGACCAGACGCAGATCCAGTCCGGTTAACGCAGCGGCTTCCAGCATGGAATTGCCCATATTGTTGCGGGCATCGCCGGTGTAGACCAGCACCATCTCATTAAACGCTTTACCCGGCAGGTGTTCCTGCATCGTGAGTAAATCCGCCAGCAGTTGGGTAGGGTGAAATTCGTTGGTTAATCCGTTCCAAACCGGAACTCCGGCATATTCCGCCAGCGTCTCGACAATTTCCTGACCGTGGCCCCGATACTGAATACCGTCGTACATACGACCGAGTACGCGGGCGGTGTCTTTGATCGACTCTTTATGACCAATCTGGCTGCCGCTCGGCCCGAGATACGTCACGCGCGCGCCCTGATCGTATGCGGCAACTTCGAAAGAGCAACGGGTGCGGGTTGAGTCTTTTTCGAAGATGAGCGCGATGTTTTTACCGGTGAGTTTAGCGACCTCGGTACCGTTTTTCTTATCCGTTTTGAGCTGCGCGGCGAGCTGGAGCAGTGACGTGAGTTCAGCAGAGGTGAAATCAAGCAGTTTCAAAAAATGTTTCTGATAAAACGCAGACATAGTTCCCTCACATGGCTTAGGCCATTTATTGAATTAAAATTCAATTTATATGGATGTTTATTCATTTGCAACCTTGTTTAACAAATCTTTCCTGGAAAGGTGGAGGCAATGACAGCGGTATGTGACAATAAGAGTATCGGCAGGACATTATGAGGAATGAGCCATGGCAAACCCGGAACTACTGGAAGAACAGCGTGAAGAAACGCGCTTGATTATTGAAGAGTTACTCGAAGATGGCAGCGATCCAGACGCGCTGTACACCATCGAGCATCACCTTTCCGCGGACGACTTTGAGACCCTGGAAAAAGCGGCAGTAGAAGCCTTCAAGCTGGGTTATGAAGTGACCGAGCCGGAAGAGCTGGAGGTGGAAGAGGGCGACACGGTTATTTGCTGTGACATCCTGAGCGAATGTGCTCTGAATGCCGAGTTGATCGACGCTCAGGTTGAGCAACTGATGAACCTGGCTGAAAAATTTGATGTGGAATACGACGGTTGGGGCACCTATTTTGAAGACCCGAACGGCGAAGAAGGTGAAGACGGCGACGATGAAGACCTCGTCGACGAAGATGATGACGGCGTGCGTCACTAAGTCATCTGCTGACCTACGGTAGCATCTGCTGCCGTAGGCCAAGGATAACGTATGGATTACCTGCAAATACTCTCCCCGATCCACAACTTCCTGCACTGTAAAACGCCCCAGGCCTGGCTTGATAAAGCGCGAGCCCCGGCGAATCTCCCTCTGTTACTGACGGATCATCTCGTCTGCGAGCTAAAAGCGGCGCAAACGGCCATGCTGCTGGTGCGTAAGTATGTTGCAGATAAACAGGGATCGCAGGCGCTACTGGACTGGCTGAAACCCTATGAAGCGTATGCTTTCAGAGAAGGGGATGAACCGGATTTTATCGCGCTGAATAAACAGATAAGCAAAAGCGTAATGCCGCAAACTGACGACCCGTGGGGGCGCAAGCTGATCGACAGCATGGTTTTGCTGATCAAAGAAGAGCTGCACCACTTCTGGCAGGTGCGTGAGGCGATGATGAGCCGCAACATTCCCTACGTCAAAATTACCGCCAGCCGTTATGCCAAAGGCATGCTTAAAGAGGTGCGAACCCACGAGCCATTAACGCTAATCGACAAACTGATTTGCGGGGCTTACATTGAGGCGCGTTCTTGTGAACGGTTCGCCGCGCTGGCGCCGTATTTGGATGACGATTTACAGGCATTTTATCTTTCGCTGCTGCGATCCGAGGCGCGGCACTATCAGGACTATCTGGCGCTGGCACAGCAGGTTTCTGCCGACGATATCAGTAGTCGGGTGCGGTTCTTTGGCGAAGTAGAAGCCGCATTGATTACTTCTCCCGACGATGAATTCCGCTTCCACAGCGGCGTGCCAGCCTGACTCTCTTCTCTGACGCGCGGCGCTAATCGTCGCGCGGTTTTACCTTTCCTGTTTCCATTAGCAAAATCTGGTGGCTGGAAATCGCTCGCTGCTGCCGTAATAATCAAAACACACGAAGGGGAAATATATCCCCGCAACAGAGACTGTTTTGCATAAGGATGGTTAATGAACTGGGCACACGTATTGTTGGCGGGTTATATCGGGGCGGTGATTGCTATCGTCGTTGGCATGTTTCGCAAAAAAGGCTGGCTGGGAAAGATCTCCGGCGCGGTGGTTTTTGTGGTAGCGATTGTCGCGTGGAATCTGTTTGATGTGCACTACCTGATCCCGCGCGAAAGCCCTGATTATGGGCTGACGGACGCGCAGAAATTTGAAAATGCGATGCTGGCAATGCCTGTTTATCAGGTACTTAAAGAGCAAGAGCCCGCGTTATGGCAGAATATCCTCAACCAGGCAACGCAACTGAAAGAAGCTGGGAAAAGCGAGCAACAGATTATCGACGCTATTCAGCCGCAAATCCTGCAGGTACAGATGGCGCGTTTGCAGCAGGCACCCGATGCCAATGTGATTGAGTATATGAAAATTAACCTCGAGCAGATTGCTGCGGTGGCAAAAGTGGGCGATGACGAGTGTTTTCGCTTTCTGTTCCCGGCGGTGAAAGGCGGGATTAACCCGGTGCGTATTATTCCGCGGGAGCTGATGAATCGTCGTATGGCCAGCGACATGAGTATGATGCACGCGGCTTATGGCCCGAACAAACATACGGTTACGGCGCAAGAGAAACAGCTGGCGCTTCAGGATCTGCAATCCATCAGCCCGGGATTGGTACAGCGCTTTGGACCGGATATCCAGATTATGGCTGATCCGAGTAAAGGTGTGGGCAAAGAGAAAGTCGCTTGTGAAATGGTGCAGGATTTATGGTCACAGGTGCTGACGCTGCCAACCGCTCGCGCGGCTGGCGTCATTCGGCTGATGCTCTCCGCCGAAATGCAGTAACACAACCATTGCCCCTCCGGCTGAAGTCAGAGGGGTTTTAACATCCGCACTTCGCAATCCACGTGCCCGGTACAGCCCAGCGCTTCGCTGATATGCTCAAACCCTAAATGTTCATACAGGCGGATTGCCTCGGTCAGAAACGCCGTGGTCTCCAGATAGCACTGTTTGAAACCCTGCTCACGGGCATGTTCGAGGGCCATCAGCGCCAGCTTTTTCGCCAGCCCCTGACCGCGTGCGCTCGACAGGAAGTACATCTTTTGCAGTTCGCAAATGTCCGGTTCGCTACATCCTAACGGCGCAACGCCGCCGCCGCCCACGACTTCACCGTTTTGCTCAACCACCCAGTAGGCCGCGCCCGGCTGGCTGTAAACCTGGAATAGTTCATCCAGATTAGGGTCGGCAACGGTATAGCCCTTATCGGCAGTAAGCCCGTATTCAGCGGAAACTTTGCGGATCACCGCAGCGATAGCGGCATTATCTGCTGCGGTGATTCGGCGCAGCATAAGCGTGGTGGGTAGCACAACATTCATAATATGGCTCAATTCTAAAAATACACTTATATATTTATTTAATACCACTCTCTTCTGTCGGGTGCAAGACGTTCCTGAATCAGAAAAAATTAAAACACATTGGCTAATTAAAAATAGTATTGTAAACGAACCAGTAAATAAACACTGGTTTTTATTTTTTATCTTAATGGAATTTATATTAGGGATATTGTTCATGAATGATTTTGTTGGTGGTCGGGAAAATCAACGACACACATTTATTTTTATCGGTAAAGGATGGCAGTACTTTATTATTTGCATTGTCAATTTTTTGCTGTGTTGTATTACTCTGGGTATTTATACACCGTGGGCGATAGTGAAATGTCGGCGTTATATTTACGAGAATATGACTCTCAATGGCCAACCCTTTACCTATAAGGCGACAGGTGGCACGATATTCGTAAGCTTCTTGTCGATTATGGTGGTTTATGGTGCCAGCATGAGTTCTATTGCTAACGGCAGCCCTCTCGTTGGTTTTACTTTGATTGGTTTACTGGTAGCTGTCCTTCCATTAATGACCATAAAAAGCCTGCAGTATCAGGCGATGATGACGTCGCTTAACGGTGTGCGTTTTGGTTTTGACTGCTCACAATTACATGCATGGCTTTTTTTACTGGTTGTGCCAGTGGTGCTTGCTGTGGTGAACTGGGGAGTGATTTATCTTCTGATACTTGCCACCGACTGGATTGAGGGCAGTACTGGAATGCTTATCAGAATAGCATTTATCGCGTTGGTGGGAATTGTGGGCATGGGTATCACCTACGGTATTACCTATGCAAAATGGATGCAGTTAGTGGGTAATGGCGGTAATTTTGGTATTCACCGCTTTACTATTAACGTCAATATGAAAGCAAGCATAGTGGGGTGTATTAAAGCCGTGCTGGTACTGCTGCCATTTGTTGTTGTGATTGTCTGGCTAATTGCCCCTATTTTTCTGCAAATGGTGATGTTGGCTGTGTTAGGCGTGGCCGACGACGAATTTATCCGGGAGAATCAGAGCAGAATAATGGCGAGCTATTTTCTCTATTTCGCCGGAATTATTGTGGTTGGAAGCTATTTATACACCACGCTACGTAATCTGTTCATGAATAACCTGGCGCTGGCCGAGGGCAAAGTCCGCTTTCATTCTTCCGTCACTGCACATGGCCTGATCTGGCGTTTTGTACTGGTGTTGTTTATTTCAGGCATCACGTTTGGGCTAGCTTATCCGTGGATGAAAATGTGGCTGGTCAGTTGGCTGGCCAGTAACTCCCATGTACAAGGGGATTTGGATGCGCTGGAACTGACTGACCATACAGAGGCGTTGGAAACAGGTCCGGCGATGTGGGTATCACGTGGTGTGATGACCTACTTCCCGTTCATCTGATACAACAAGGCCGGAGCATGCTCCGGCCTTTAATACGTGTATAACGTAACGGCAATTACAGCGCGGCGATGACCGCCTGCTGCTCAATCAGCTTCGCTTTCGCTTCCGCATAACCGTCCAGCTTCTCACGCTCTTTGGCGATAACCGCTTCCGGTGCGCGAGCAACGAAACCTTCGTTGGAAAGTTTGCCTTCGATACGGGCAATCTCACCTTCGATTTTCGCCACTTCTTTCGCCAGACGCGCCAGCTCATCTTCTTTATTGATGAGGCCAGCCATCGGGATCAGCAGCTCGGCGCCGTCGATGATTTTGGTCACGGAGACCGGACCTTTGTCATCGGCTGGCAGCACGGTGATGCTTTCCAGACGCGCCAGGTTCAGCAGGAAGCTGCGGTTATCGTTCACACGGCGCATCGCATCAGCGCTGCAACCGCGCAGCAGCAGTTCGAGCGGTTTACCTGGGGCGATGTTCATTTCCGCACGGATGTTACGTACGGCAACGATCGCCTGCTTCAGCCATTCGGTATCAGCCAGTGCGGCTTCATCAACCTGTGCGGCGTTATATTCCGGGAACGGCTGCAGCATGATGGTGTCGGCGGTAATACCGGAAATCACCTTCACGCGCTGCCAGATGGTCTCGGTGATGAACGGGATGATCGGATGCGCCAGGCGCAGCAGACCTTCCAGAACGGTGACCAGCGTATTGCGGGTGCCGCGCAGTTCAGACTCGGAACCGCCGTTCATTACCGGCTTGGTCAGCTCCAGATACCAGTCGCAGAACTGGTTCCAGGTAAATTCGTACAGAATGCCCGCGGCGATGTCGAAGCGGAAGTTGTCCAGCGCTTCGCGGTACGCTTTGATGGTCTGGTTGAATTCAGCAAGGATCCAGCGATCCGCCAGCGACAGGGTCATTTCGCCGCCGTTGAAGCCGCAATCCTGGTCTTCGGTATTCATTAGCACAAAGCGGCTGGCGTTCCACAACTTGTTACAGAAGTTACGGTAACCTTCCAGACGCTTCATATCCCAGTTGATGTCGCGACCGGTAGAGGCCAGCGCCGCCAGGGTGAAGCGCAGTGCGTCGGTGCCGTGCGGCTCGATGCCGTCCGGGAACTGCTTCTCGGTACGCTTGGCAATCTTCTCGGCCAGCTGCGGCTGCATCATGTTGCCGGTACGTTTCTCCAGCAGTTCTGCCAGGGAGATACCGTCGACCATATCCAGCGGGTCAATGACGTTGCCCTTGGATTTGGACATCTTCTGGCCTTCGTCGTCGCGGATCAGACCGGTCATGTAGACGGTCTTAAACGGCACCTGCGGCTTGCCGTTTTCATCTTTGATGAAGTGCATGGTCATCATGATCATGCGGGCAATCCAGAAGAAGATGATGTCGAAACCGGAAACCATCACGCTGGTTGGGTGGAACTGACGCAGCGCGTCGGTGTTTTCCGGCCAGCCCAGGGTAGAGAAGGTCCACAGTGCGGAGGAGAACCAGGTATCGAGAACGTCTTCGTCCTGGCGAAGCTGAACGTCGGCACCGAGGTTGTTTTCCTGACGTACTTCGTCTTCGGTACGGCCAACGTAGACGTTGCCGTCGTTGTCATACCATGCCGGGATACGGTGACCCCACCACAGCTGACGGGAAATACACCAGTCCTGAATATCGCGCATCCAGGAGAAGTACATGTTTTCGTACTGCTTCGGTACGAACTGAATGTCGCCGTTCTCAACCGCTTCAACCGCCGGTTTCGCCAGCACGTCGGCACGGACGTACCACTGATCGGTCAGCATCGGTTCAATAACCACGCCGCCACGGTCGCCGTAAGGTACGGTCAGGTCGTGCGGTTTAATTTCTTCCAGCAGGCCCAGCGCATCAACAGCGGCAACCACCGCTTTACGCGCGGCAAAGCGCTCCAGCTTCTGGAACTCAGCCGGGATTTCATTGGAGTAAACGTCGGACTCTTCGCCTTTGGTGTCGTACACTTCCGCGGTTTCACGGATGTCGCCGTCAAAGGTCAGAATATTGATCATCGGCAGGCCGTGACGTTTCCCGACTTCGTAGTCGTTAAAGTCGTGCGCCGGGGTGATCTTCACGCAGCCGGTGCCTTTTTCCATATCAGCGTGTTCATCGCCGACAATGGGAATGCGGCGGTTAACCAGCGGCAGAACAACAAATTTGCCAATCAGATCTTTATAACGCGGATCTTCCGGGTTGACGGCCACGCCGGTATCGCCCAGTACGGTTTCCGGACGGGTGGTGGCGACGACCAGGTAATCTTTACCATCAGCGGTTTTCGCGCCGTCGGCCAGCGGATAGCGGATGTGCCACATTGAGCCTTTCGACTCGCGGTTTTCCACTTCCAGGTCGGAAATTGCGGTGCGCAGTTTCGGGTCCCAGTTCACCAGGCGCTTGCCACGGTAAATCAGGTCTTCTTTGTACAGGCGAACGAAGACTTCTTTCACGGCATTGGAAAGACCTTCGTCCATAGTGAAGCGCTCGCGCTCCCAGTCAACGGAGTTGCCGAGACGGCGCATCTGGCGGGTGATGGTGCCGCCGGATTCCGCTTTCCACTGCCAGATTTTGTCGATAAACGCTTCGCGACCGTAGTCGTGGCGGGTTTTACCTTCTTCAGCGGCAATCTTACGCTCAACCACCATCTGGGTTGCGATACCCGCGTGATCGGTACCGGCCTGCCACAGGGTGTTTTTACCCTGCATGCGCTGGTAGCGGATCATGGTATCCATGATGGTTTGCTGGAAAGCATGACCCATATGCAAACTGCCGGTGACGTTCGGCGGCGGGATCATGATGCAGAAGGACTCTTTGCTTTCATCGCCGTTAGGTTTGAAATAGCCCTGCTTTTCCCAGTGCTCGTAAAGCGGCTGTTCGATATCTTGTGGGTTGTATGTCTTTTCCATTATTTCCAGGTTGCCGTATTCAGGTTAAAACCAGCCACGCGGTAAGCTTTGTAGCGATCGCGTGCCGATTGTTTCAAAGAATCTTCGTAAGGAACGAAGTCTATCACTTCTGTGAAAGCGGTGGCAAAATCTGCAAAGCCAACGCGCAAACTGATAAGCAGGTCGCGCGGGCTGCTGTTGCGTTTCTCCGGCCAGGCAATCTCTACCGGTGCGCCGCCTCTGGGGCCTTCACCTGCCAGATTATGCGGAACAAAGCTTTCTGCCGGTCTTGCCCACAGGGCTTCATCCAGTCGAAGAGCCTGCTTTTCGTTTTCGCAGGCGATCAGCACGCGCTTGCCAGCACGCCAACGTTCTGCGGCAATTTCACACACCAACTGCTCGACGGCGCTTAAGCCATCGTGTTGCGTGTCATTGTCCAGAAGATAGAAAGTTGCGTTTCTCATATATGGGGCTTCTTCTGGTGAATTTAAATGCGTTGCCATGATGCACAACCGTAGGCCGGATGGCGTTGCGCTTATCCGGCCTACGGGTCTTATTGCTTGTGCTTACCGCCTTACTCTTCGCCGTTAAAACCGGCGCGATTGAGCAGGAACTGCGACAGCAGCGCCACCGGACGACCGGTTGCGCCTTTGGCTTTCCCTGAGCGCCATGCGGTACCGGCGATATCGAGGTGCGCCCAGTTGTACTTACGGGTAAAGCGTGACAGGAAGCAGCCCGCGGTAATGGCGCCGCCAGGACGTCCGCCGATGTTCGCCATATCCGCAAAGTTGGACTCTAGCTGCTCCTGGTATTCATCGCCCAGCGGCAAACGCCACGCGCGGTCGCCAGCCTGTTCGGACGCACCGATCAGCTCATGCGCCAGCGGGTTGTGGTTCGACATCAGTCCGGTGATGTGATGGCCCAGCGCAATCACGCACGCGCCGGTCAGGGTTGCGACGTCAATCACGGCTTCTGGCTCAAAGCGCTCGACGTAGGTTAATACGTCGCACAGGACCAGACGGCCTTCGGCATCGGTATTGAGAACTTCAACGGTCTGACCAGACATGGTGGTCAGCACGTCGCCTGGACGATACGCACGGCCACCCGGCATGTTTTCGCAGCCTGCCAGCACGCCGACGACATTGATTGGCAGCTGAAGCTCGGCCACCATGCGCATCACGCCATATACCGCTGCCGCGCCGCACATGTCGTATTTCATCTCATCCATGCCTTCGGCAGGTTTGATGGAGATACCGCCGGAGTCAAAGGTTAACCCTTTACCGACCAGCACGATCGGACGCGCGTCTTCGGATGGATTGCCTTTGTACTCGATGACCGACATCAGCGACTCATTCTGCGAGCCGTGACCGACGGCCAGATAAGAGTGCATGCCCAGCTCTTTCATCTGCTGCTCGCCGATCACGCGGGTTACAACATTTTTGCTGTAGCTGTCTGCCAGTTGGCGCGCCTGAGAGGCAAGGTAGGCGGCGTTACAGATGTTCGGCGGCATGTTGCCGAGATCTTTTGCCGCTTTAATGCCGGCGGCGATCGCCAGACCGTGCTGGATCGCACGCTCACCGCTGGTCAGTTCCCGGCGGGTCGGTACGTTGAAGACCATTTTACGCAGCGGACGACGCGGCTCGCTTTTGTTGGTCTTCAGTTGATCAAAGCTGTACAGCGTTTCCTGTGCCGTCTCAACGGCCTGACGCACTTTCCAGTAGTTATTGCGCCCTTTGACGTGCAGCTCAGTCAGGAAGCAGACGGCTTCCATTGAGCCAGTATCATTCAGCGTATTGATGGTTTTCTGAATGACCTGCTTGTACTGGCGCTCATCAAGCTCGCGCTCTTTGCCACAACCAATGAGGAGAATTCGCTCAGACAGAACGTTAGGAACATGGTGCAGCAACAGGGTTTGACCTGGTTTGCCTTCCAGTTCGCCACGACGCAGCAGTGCGCTGATGTACCCGTCGCTGATCTTGTCGAGCTGCTCTGCAATCGGAGAGAGACGGCGTGGTTCAAAGACACCCACGACGATGCACGCACTCCGCTGTTTCTCCGGGCTACCGCTTTTTACACTGAACTCCATGCACTACGCTCCTGAATCTTAAAGACAACGGCGGTGGCTACGGATAGAATTGCAAGCTTTCGTAACTCATACCCGCTGTTGCGGTGACTTCGTGTTAATCTTAACGTTATTACGGCATTGGCACGTCAGAACAATTTCTGAGAGGTGGATCCGTTGAGTATAATGATCTTAGCGACGATTTCGACGACTCAAGAGAATAAATGACGTTTAAGCCATGAAACAAGCTAAATTCCGGCAAAAGACGGGTTTTTACGGGCGTATTTAAAGTGATAATCATAAGATATCTGGTTCGGGAAACGCTCAAAAGCCAACTTGCGATCCTATTCATCCTGCTTTTGATCTTCTTTTGTCAAAAGTTAGTCAGGATCCTTGGTGCGGCGGTTGACGGTGATATCCCGGCGAATCTGGTGCTCTCGCTGCTGGGGCTGGGCGTGCCAGAAATGGCGCAACTTATCTTGCCATTAAGCCTGTTCCTCGGGCTGTTGATGACGCTGGGCAAACTGTATACCGAAAGTGAAATTACGGTCATGCACGCCTGCGGGCTGAGCAAGGCTGTCTTAGTGAAAGCGGCGATGGTGCTGGCGCTGTTTACCAGTATTATTGCGGCGGTCAACGTGATGTGGGCCGGACCGTGGTCCTCCAGACATCAGGACGAAGTCCTGGCGGAGGCGAAAGCGAACCCCGGTATGGCGGCGCTTGCTCAGGGGCAATTCCAGCAGGCGACTAACGGCGGCTCGGTGCTGTTTATCGAAAGCGTTGACGGCAGTAACTTCAACGATGTGTTCCTCGCGCAAATCCGCCCGAAAGGTAACGCCCGTCCTTCGGTGGTGGTAGCGGACTCCGGTCATCTTACCCAATTGCGCGATGGCTCCCAGGTCGTGACGCTGAACCAGGGGACGCGTTTTGAAGGGACCGCGCTGCTGCGCGATTTCCGCATTACCGACTTCCAGAATTATCAGGCGATTATCGGTCATCAGGCCGTGGCGCTGGATCCAAACGATACCGACCAGATGACCATGCGTACGCTATGGACGACCGACACCGATCGCGCCCGTGCGGAGCTGACCTGGCGTATCACGTTAGTATTCACCGTATTTATGATGGCGCTGATGGTTGTACCGCTGAGCGTGGTTAACCCGCGTCAGGGTCGCGTACTGTCCATGCTGCCAGCAATGCTGCTCTATTTGCTGTTCTTCCTGGTTCAGACATCGCTGAAGTCGAACGGCGGCAAAGGTAAGCTGGATCCGGTGTTCTGGATGTGGACGGTTAACCTGGCGTATCTGGCGCTGGCGATTGTGCTTAACCTCTGGGATACGGTGCCGATGCGCCGCTTACGTGCCCGTTTTATGCGTAAAGGAGCGGTATAATGCAGCCTTTTGGTGTACTTGACCGCTATATCGGTAAAACCATTTTCACCACCATCATGATGACGTTGTTCATGCTGGTGTCGCTCTCCGGGATCATCAAGTTTGTCGACCAGCTGAAAAAAGCCGGGCAGGGGAGCTACGATGCGATGGGCGCCGGGCTGTATACCCTGCTCAGCGCGCCGAAAGATATCCAGATCTTCTTCCCGATGGCGGCGCTGCTGGGTGCTTTGCTGGGGCTGGGCATGCTGGCGCAGCGCAGTGAACTGGTGGTCATGCAGGCTTCTGGCTTTACCCGTATGCAGGTGGCGTTATCGGTGATGAAAACCGCGATTCCGCTGGTGTTGCTGACGATGGCCATCGGCGAATGGGTGGCGCCGCAGGGCGAACAGATGGCGCGTAACTACCGCGCGCAGCAGATGTACGGCGGCTCGCTGCTCTCGACCCAGCAAGGTTTGTGGGCGAAAGATGGCGACAGCTTTGTCTACATTGAGCGGGTGAAAGGTGACGCCGAGTTAGGCGGAATTAGCATCTACTCCTTTAACGACAAGCGCCGTTTGCAGTCCGTCCGCTATGCCGCAAGCGCGACGTTTGACCCGGAGCAGAAGGTCTGGCGTTTGTCGCAGGTGGATGAATCCAACCTGACCGATCCGAAGCAAATCACCGGCTCGCAGACGGTGAGCGGCACCTGGAAAACCAACCTTACACCCGACAAGCTCGGCGTTGTGGCGTTGGATCCTGATGCGCTCTCGATTAGTGGTCTGCATAACTACGTGAAGTACCTGAAGTCGAGCGGCCAGGACGCCGGACGCTACCAGCTCAATATGTGGAGCAAAGTCTTCCAGCCGCTGTCTGTGGCGGTAATGATGCTGATGGCGCTGTCGTTTATCTTTGGTCCGCTGCGTAGCGTCCCGATGGGCGTGCGCGTGGTGACAGGGATTAGCTTCGGCTTTGTGTTCTATGTGCTGGACCAAATCTTTGGCCCGCTGACGCTGGTATACGGCATTCCGCCGATTATCGGCGCGTTGCTGCCAAGCGCCAGCTTCTTCCTGATAAGCCTGTGGCTGATGCTGCGTAAGTCCTGATATTCGCCCCTCCCGCTGTGCGGGAGGGGCGCCTTCCTGCTAGCGTTTTCTCCCGCCCATTAAACTCCCCAACATGCCGCGGATTATCTGATTGGTGACCTGCCGCGCTGCGCTTTTCGCCACGCTCTGTACCACGCCATCGCGCTTGCCGCCGCGCGGTCCGGTGCTGCCAAACAGAATATCCTTCAATCCACCGAGAATACCGCCGTCCACACCGATCGCTTTACCGTTGGCGGGAGGCGTATTTTGCTGCTCGGTGCTGGCCTGCACTCCATGCTGTAAACGCTCATAGGCGGACTCGCGGTCGACCTGTTCTTCATATTTACCGTACAGCGAGGAGTGATTAATCAGCCCGTTACGCTCGTCATCCGTCACCGGTCCCATCCGCGAGCACGGCGCAATCACCATTGCTCGTTCAACCACCGACGGGCTGCCTTTGGCGTCCAGAAACGACACCAGCGCCTCGCCGGTTCCCAGTTCCTGAATGGCTTTTTCGGTATCAAATGCCGGGTTGGCGCGCATGGTTTGCGCGGCGGTTTTCACCGCTTTCTGATCCTTCGGTGTAAACGCGCGCAGGGCGTGCTGCACGCGGTTCCCCAACTGACCGAGCACGTTGTCTGGAATATCTGACGGGTTTTGCGAGACGAACCACACGCCGACCCCTTTCGAGCGGATCAGGCGGATCACCTGTTCGATTTTATCCAGCAGCACCTGCGGGGCGTCGTTGAACAGCAGGTGAGCTTCATCGAAGAAGAACACCAGTTTTGGCTTCTCCAGATCGCCTGCTTCCGGCAGCTGTTCGTACAGTTCGGAGAGCATCCACAGCAGGCTGGCGGCGTACAGTTTGGGCATCTGGTAGAGCTTCTCTGCGCTGAGGATGTTGATCATCCCTTTGCCGCTGGCGTCAGTTCGCATCCAGTCTTTGATGTCCAGCATCGGTTCGCCAAAGAAGTGCGCCGCCCCCTGTTGCTCCAGCGACAGCAGTCCACGCTGAATTGCCCCGACCGAGGCGCTGCTGATATTGCCATACTGATTCTGGAAGGATTTGGCGTTATCGCCGATGTACTGGGTAATGGCTCGCAGGTCTTTGAAATCGAGCAGCAGCAGACCCTGGTCATCAGCAATGCGGAAGATAATATCCAGCACGCCGGACTGCACGTCGTTGAGGTTCAGCAAACGGGCCAGCAGCAGCGGGCCGAGGTCAGATACCGTGGCCCGCACGGGGTGACCTTTTTCGCCGAAGATATCCCACACCGTGACCGGATTAGCATGCGGTTGCCAGTCGGTAATGCCGATATTTTTCAGGCGGGCGAGCAGCTTTTCAGAGGCCTGCCCTTCCTCGGCCACGCCGGTTAAGTCGCCTTTCACATCGGCCATAAATACCGGTACGCCAATTTCAGACAGCGATTCGGCCAGCTTCTGTAGCGTGACGGTTTTACCGGTCCCGGTCGCGCCGGTAATCAGTCCGTGACGGTTGGCCATGCCTGGCAGTAAAAACAGTTCGGTGTCCGGCGTGCGGGCAATTAGCAGGGGTGTGCTCATTGAGATTTCCTCCATTTATCTTGCCTGGAGTATAGGCAATGTCCATCAAAGAGAGTATGCGATGGCCAGAGAAAATGACTTAAAGCGTATTGCCGTGATAAATCTGGTACCCCAAATCCACGGTGTTGTGGTTATGGTCGTTGTTCTTGATTTTGCTCAGCAACATCTGCGCTGCCATGCGGCCAATGTCAAAACGCGGGGTGATCACGCTGGCGAGGCTTGGGATCATCTGCCTGCCCATTTCCAGCCCGTGGAAACCGGCAATCGAGATCTGTTCCGGAACGGCCAGATCGCGCTCGCGGCACAGCAGCAGCGCGCCCATCGCAATATCGTCGTTGGTGCAAAAAACGCCGTCTAAATCCGGATGCGCGGCGAGCGCGTCCCGCATCATCTGGGTGCCGAGATGGATGGACGAAATAGAACGCGGATTGACGCGCAGCGGCACCAGACCCCGGCGCGTCATGGCATCGCAATAGCCGCGATAGCGCTGTTCATCGCGGACGTCGTCTTTCGAACCGAGATAGAGGATTTTGCGCCGCTGGCGTTTATCCAGCATGGTGCTGACCATATCAAATGCCGCCTGACGGTTATCGAAGCCTACTTCCATGTCCAGACGATCGCCCTGAATATCCATCAGCTCCACCACCGGAATGTTGGCTGAACGCAGAAACTTAACCGTGCGCAGGGTGTGGTATTTCTCGGACAGGATAATGCCGTCGATATTGTATGACAGCAGATTGATCACCGACTCTTCCTCGGATTCCCGGTCGTAATTGTAGTTGGCGATCAGCGTCTGATAGTTATGGTCCGAGGTGACCGACTCAATGCCGGCCAGAATGTCAGCGAACAGCTGGTTTTGAAACGAGGGGATCAGCACGCCAAGCGTATAGCTTTGCGCATTCAGCAGCATCGCGGGCGCGCGGTTGGGGATGTAATTAATCTCCTCCATAATCTGCGCGATGCGTTCACCGGTTTCCTTTGCGACCTTTTTTGGCGAGCGAATGTAGCGGCTCACCGTCATTTTGGTCACGCCCGCCAGCGTGGCGATGTCTTGCAAAGAAATTCTGTGGTTCCTCATTTTCTCTCCAGTGCCGGGGAGCGCGGATCTGTGCTCCCCGGTGATGACTGTCTTAATGCAGAATGGCGTTCAGCGCCAGAACCCCCAGCAGCCCCATAATGGAAATCAGCGTCTCCATTACCGTCCAGGTACGCAACGTTTCCCCGACGCTGAGATTAAAATAGCCTTTAAACAGCCAGAATCCCGGATCGTTAACGTGGGAGGCAATCACGCTGCCCGCGCCGGTAGCCAGCACCATCAGCGCCGGGTCGGCATGAGTGACGTTGATAATCGGCAGCACCACGCCTGCGGTGGTGATCGCCGCCACGGTGGCTGAACCGAGCGCGATACGCAGCAAGGCGGCGACCGTCCAGCACATCAGCAACGGAGAAAGCGACGTGCCGGTCATCAGGTGCGAGATATATTGCCCCACGCCGCTGTCGACCAGAACCTGCTTAAACGCGCCGCCCCCGGCGATGATAAACACAATCATCGCAATCGCACCGATAGAGTCGCCAATGATATCCATAATTTGCTCGATCGTACGTCCGTTACGCCGACCAAGGGTAAAAATGGCGAGCACGATAGCGATAAACAACGCGACCGCAGGGTTACCGATAAACTCAAAGAACACCCGTACGCTGTTGGTTTTCGGCAGCGTGATTTCGCACACTGCGGCGACCGCCATCAGTATGACCGGGATTACTGCGGCAAAGATACTGTTCCAGAACGACGGCATCTCTTCTTCGGTGAACAGATGCGGGTTGAATAACCCTTCCGGCGGCGCTTTCTCAAAGCGGGTCAGCAGCTTAGAAAACAGCGGCCCGGCAACAATCACCGTCGGGATAGTAATAATAAAGCCGTACAGCAGGGTGGTGCCGAGATTAGCCTCGAAAATGGTGGCAATCGCGGTCGGCCCCGGATGCGGCGGCAGAAAACAGTGGGTCACGGACAGCGCAGCTACCATCGGGACGCCAACATACAGCAGCGGCAGGCCGGAAGAGGCCACCACCGTAAACACCAGCGGCAGCAGCAGAACAAAGCCGACTTCGAAAAACATCGCCAGACCCACCACCAGACCGGTGATCACCAGCGCCCACTGCACGCGTTTCTTACCAAACGTGCCAATCAGCGTGGTGGCGATGCGCTGAGCCGCGCCGGTATCGGAAATCAGCTTACCGAGCATTGCACCGAAGCCAAGGATCATCGCCAGACCGCCGAGCGTCCCGCCGATCCCATTTTGTATTGAGTGCAAAACGGCCTGGGCATCCATCCCTTCGGCAAAACCGACGACCGCCGCCACCAGGACCAGAGCAATAAAGCCGTTAACTTTAAAACCAATCATCAGGACCAGGAGCAGCGCGACGCCTGCCGCAATTATTATTAATGGCATAATCGTTTCTCTTATATCCCCGTCATACTTCAAGTTGCAGGTGTGTTGGCTACGCTCACTCACCCGAATCACTTACTCAAGTTAGCTCATCGGGTTCATTCACTTGCCGCCGTCCTGCAACTCGAATTATTTAGGGGTGGCCAAAAATGCAGCGCCTGGGCGCTGCGTGATGTTGCGTTGTGTTGTATCAGACGGCGACCAGCATGCCGCCATCGACAAACAACAGGTGCCCGTTAACAAAATCGGATGCTTTGGAAGAGAGGAAGACCGCTGCGCCAATCAGCTCCTGCGGATCGCCCCAGCGCGCGGCTGGCGTACGTTTGCACAGCCAGGCGGTGAAGGCTTCATCCTCGACCAGCGCTTTGGTCATCTCGGTTTTGAAGTAGCCCGGTGCGATACCGTTGACCTGGATATTGTGGCGCGCCAGCTCAACGCACATACCGCGGGTGAGCATTTTCACCGCGCCTTTCGAGGCGGCATACGGCGTGATGGTGTCGCGGCCCAGTTCGCTCTGCATGGAGCAGATGTTGATGACCTTCCCGGCCTGACGTTCCACCATCCGACGCGTTACTGCCTGCGAGACCAGGAACACCGCCGTCTGGTTAACGGCAATCACATCGTTCCATTCCTGCTCCGGGAACTCGGTAAACGGATGGCGGCGCTGAATACCGGCGTTATTCACCAGCACATCGATTGGGCCAATGTCTTTTTCGATATGGTCGATGGCGGCATCAATGTCCTGTTTCTGCGTAACATTGAAGGGCGCGGCAACGGCGCGGATCCCTTCCTGTTGCAGTTTGGCGACGGCAGCCTCCGCGCGCTCCGGCGTAATATCATTGACGATAATCTGCGCGCCATATTTACCCAGCCCGGTCGCCAGTAAATAACCAATACCCTGGGCCGAACCGGTGATCAGAATATTTTTGCCATCCAGTGAAAAAAGATCGTTCATTATGTTCTTCCTTATTTTGTTTCAGCAAAAACGAGCTGGACTTTCGCTGCCTGGGTTTTATCCCCGGCAAAGATCAGCGCCTGTTCAAGCTCGGTAAACGGATATTCGGCGCTGAGTAATGGCAGCGGATCGATAACGTTATTCGCCAGCCACGACACCGCAGTGTTGAACTCGGTGGTAAAGCGGAACGAGCCTTTGAGCGCGATCTCTTTGCCGATCAGCATCATCATCGGGAAGTCCGGCACCGCACCGCCCATGCCGACCTGCACCATCACGCCTTTCGCGCGGGTGACTTCCAGGCAGGTGGTGATTGAGGACGGATGACCAGAGACTTCGAAGCTGATGTCGAAGTAGCCTTTTTCTTTTTTCCACTCATCGAGCGAGTCCTGCTGCGGGTTAATCAGCGTGTCAGCACCCATCTGCTGGGCCAGCGACAGCGAGCGCGGGCTGATATCAGCACAGACAATTTCTGCTGCGCCGAGCGTTTTCACCGCGCTGACGATCAGGCAGCCGATAGGCCCCACGCCGGAGATAAACACGCGCTTGCCCTGCAGGTCTCCTGCTTCATGCGCGGCGTGGATCGCGACTGCCAGCGGTTCGGCAAAGGCCATGACTTTTTCATCGGCGTGCTGGGGGTAGGGGATGCACTGCGCGGTATCGACGGTTTTAAATCGGGTAAAGCCGCCGTCAACGTGGGGAAAATACATGGCGCTGCCAAAAAAGCGCATTTCCGTGCACTGGTTTTCTTCGTGCTGCAGACAGTATTTACAGTGGCCACAGGGCTTCGACGGATTAATAGCCACCGACTGACCTTCATGTAATTCTTTTGAGTCGCTGTGCACCACTTTACCAATAACTTCATGGCCTAAAATCATCGGTGCTTTAACGGTAAAATTACCGACTTTTCCTTCCTGATAATAATGTAAGTCGGAACCACAAATTCCGCCGCGGGTAATTTTTACCAGCGTTCCTTTATTATTCCATTCAATATTTTGGTCGGTAATGGCAACAGTTTTCTTACCCGCGACAACGCAGGATTGGGTTTTGACTTGCATAAATGCCTCACTGGTCAGGTAGTAACCTCGGCAGCATTTAAACGGTTTTGATTGTTATTATTTGTGATAAAGATCACGCTGGAAAATTGTTACACTACAATGTTACGCATAACGTGATGCGCCTTGTAAATCTGCTCAGCCACGCCGAAAAAAGGTGAATTCTGCAATGTGGAAGGCGTAGTATCGCGCCATGGAATATGAATCTGGAGTTTTTCAATGGCCGGGGAAAGTTATATTTTGATGGGCGTTTCGGGTAGCGGTAAATCTTTAATTGGCAGCAAAATTGCTGCGCTATTATCGGCTAAATTCATTGATGGTGACGATCTCCATCCGGCCAAAAATATTGATAAAATGTCTGAAGGTATTCCATTAACCGATGAAGACCGACTACCGTGGCTAGCGCGATTAAATGACGCTTCATACAGTTTATATAAAAAGAATGAGACCGGGTTTATTGTCTGCTCGTCATTAAAAAAACAGTATCGCGATATATTGCGGCAGGGCAGTCCGAATGTGCATTTTTTGTGGCTGGACGGCGATTACGAGACCATTCTGGCGCGCATGCAGCGTCGGGCAGGGCATTTTATGCCGGTGGGATTACTAAAAAGCCAGTTCGATGCGCTGGAGTGCCCGCAGGAGGACGAACGTGATATTGCCCGCATCGACGTGAACCATGACATTGAGCATGTGACGGAACAGTGCCGCCAGGCGGTGCTCGCGTTTCGTAACGGGCAATAAGCCCAGCCCCTTGCGGGACTGAGCCTTGCATCAGAAGTCGGCTTTCAGCACCACGCGGTAGCGGGCTTTGCCGTCACGCACGTGCTGGATAGCGTCGTTAATTCGCGACATCGGGTACAGTTCGGTGGTGGGCGACACCTTGCTACGCCCGGCAAACTTCATCAGCTTGCGCAGTTCGAACGGCGTACCGGTTGCTGAACCGGAGATGCTGCGATCGCCGGCAATTAAGGTGAACGCTGGCACCGGCAGCGGCTTCAGCACCGCGCCGACGGTATGGAAGTTACCGCCGTAGGCCAGTGCTTCAAAATAAGGCTGCCAGTCGAGATCGACGTTAACCGTGTTAATAATGAGATCGAACTGGCCCGCCAGCGCTTTTAGCGCATCCGGATCGCGGCTGTTAACCACCTTATCCGCCCCCATCGCCAGCACTTCCTGCTCTTTCGCCGGATTGGAGCTGAACGCGGTCACTTCGCACCCCATCGCGTGTAACAGCTTAATGGCGATATGCCCCAGGCCGCCGATGCCGATCACCCCAACGCGGCTGGTGGCGGTGATATGGTGCATCAGCAGCGGTTTGAACACCGTGATACCACCGCACAGCAAGGGACCCGCCGCCGCCAGATCGATGCTTTCCGGCAGCGGGATCACCCATTGCCAGTCGGCCCGCAGCTTCTCGGCAAAGCCACCGCGATTGAGAATAGTGGGAACGGAACCTTCCAGGCAGTTAATCTGATTGCCGCTGATACAGGCGTCGCAATGCCCGCAGCTGCGCGCCGTCCAGCCAATGCCGACTCGCTGACCAACCTTCAGACCTTTATCTTGCGCCGCGCTGCCGAGCGCCGCCACGCGACCAATCACCTCATGCCCGGCAACCAGTGGATACTGAGAGAACCCCCATTCGTTGTCGATCATCGACAAATCGGAATGGCAGATACCGCAGTAATCGACCTGGACTTCGACATCTTCCGGCTTAAGCTCGCCCGCATCATATTCATAGAGTTCGAGTTCGCTGCCCGCCGCTTTTGCGGCGTAGCTTTTTATCATCGACATCGTGTTTCCCTCAGTGTGGTGTTGAACTGGAAGTGTAGAGCATGGGGAAACGGGACGCTTCGCAGAAGGGGGGATTAATAAGGGGGCAAACTGTGACGATGGTTACAGGTGAGAAAGGGAATGCTGAAATTTTCAACACTTAGCGAGTCAGGCACACGCTGGTGCTTGCATGGTGGCGCATGACAGGTATAATCCACAACGTTTTCCGCATCCCTTCCGTGCCGGAGTGGCGAAATCGGTAGACGCAGTTGATTCAAAATCAACCGTAGAAATACGTGCCGGTTCGAGTCCGGCCTTCGGCACCAAAAGTATGTAAATAGACCTCAACTGAGGTCTTTTTTTATGCCTGAAATCCGCGCCATATAAGGCTTTCCGCGATTTTCCCTTCAGATGAAGTCAACCTGGGTCAACCCACATCAAGTCGCTTGTGAGTATATAACTGAGTATATATGCTGATTCGATAATGTTTGTATACTCACGGCGGTACATGGAAGGAGAACCATCATGGCTCTGACTGATACTAAAGTCCGTTCGGCAAAACCTGAAGATAATGCAAACCCACTATCTGATGGTGATGGCCTGTTTTTACTGGTGCATGCGAATGGCTCCAAATATTGGCGATTTCGTTTTCGCTTTGGTGGCAAACAGCATGTGATGGCGTTTGGCGTTTATCCCGAAGTTTCACTTGCGGATGCCAGGAAGAAAAGGGAGGAGGCCAGGAAGCTGGTAGCTGCTGGTATCGATCCACGCGAACATAAACGTGCAGTGAAAGAAGAACAGGCGAAAGAGATTATTACTTTCGAGAAGGTTGCCCGAGATTGGCTCGCGACCAACCAGAAATGGTCGGAAGACCACGCTGAGCGTGTGAAAAAGAGTCTGGAGGATAATGTTTTTCCGGCGATTGGGACGCGCAATATTGCTGAATTGAGCACCCGCGATTTGTTACTTCCCATTAAGGCCGTAGAGACGTCTGGACGTCTTGAAGTGGCTTCCCGTCTCCAACAACGTACTACGGCCATCATGCGTTATGCAGTACAAAGCGGTTTAATTGATTACAATCCGGCTCAGGAGATGGCAGGAGCGGTTGCTTCTGGCAATCGAAAGCATCGTCCTGCGCTGGCCTTAAAGCGTATTCCAGAACTGCTTCAGAAAATAGATGGCTATACCGGAAGACCATTAACCCGTTGGGCAACCGAACTCACCCTGCTTATCTTTATTCGTTCCAGTGAACTGCGTTTTGCACGCTGGTCGGAGATAGATTTTGAAACCTCGATGTGGACGATCCCTCCTGAGAGAGAACCCATACCTGGCGTTAAGCATTCTCATCGCGGCTCAAAGATGCATACACCGCATCTGGTGCCTTTGTCTAAGCAGGCGCAGGAGATCCTGAAACAGATAAAGCAGTTCTGTGGCAAGCATGAACTGATTTTCATTGGCGATCACGATCCACGTAAACCCATGAGTGAAAACACGGTGAACAGTGCATTGCGGGTGATGGGCTATGACACCAAGGTTGAGGTTTGTGGTCACGGCTTCCGCACGATGGCCTGTAGCTCATTGATTGAGTCAGGGCTATGGTCGAAGGATGCGGTAGAACGGCAGATGAGCCATATGGAACGTAACTCAGTGCGGGCAGCGTATATCCATAAGGCGGAGTTTATCGACGAACGCAAACTGATGCTGCAATGGTGGGCGGATTTCCTAGATGCGAACCGGGAGAAAGGGATTACGCCGTTTGACTATGCGAAGATCAACCAAGGGAATGGTGAGTGAAATATTTGTCAGGGCGTATTTAAATTAAAATTGACTGACCAGCCCCTAAATAGCTGCGCGGAATAGTAGATCACTGAAAGGGAACTCAGCCCGGATTGTGCGATCTGATCAATCGCCAAACCAACCAAAACCACCAACCGGACTGAGCGATGCCGATCATAGCACCAATACCCCGTGGCGAACGACGCCTGATGCAGAAAGCTATTCATAAAACGCGCGATAAAAATCATGCCCGCAGACTCACGGCCATGCTGATGCTTCATCGGGGTGAACGGGTCAGCGATGTTGCCAGAACTCTCTGTTGTGCCCGTTCATCCGTTGGTCGCTGGATTAACTGGTTTACGCACTCAGGTATTGAAGGCCTGAAATCCTTACCCGCAGGGCGCTCCCGACGCTGGCCTTTTGAACATATCTGCACCCTGTTACGTGAGCTGATAAAGCATTCTCCCGGCGATTTTGGTTATCAACGTTCACGCTGGAGCACCGAATTACTGGCAATAAAAATCAATGAGATAACCGGTTGCCAGTTACATGCAGGAACCGTTCGCCGCTGGTTGCCATCTGCGGGGCTTGTATGGCGCAGGGCCGCGCCAACTCTGCGTATCCGTGACCCACATAAAGATGAAAAGATGGCGGTAATCCACAAAGCGCTGGATGAATGCAGCGCAGAGCATCCGGTATTTTATGAAGATGAAGTGGATATCCACCTTAATCCTAAAATCGGTGCGGACTGGCAGTTGCGCGGACAGCAGAAACGGGTAGTGACGCCGGGGCAGAACGAAAAATACTATCTGGCCGGCGCACTGCACAGTGGCACGGGTAAAGTCAGCTACGTGGGCGGCAACAGCAAAAGTTCAGCGCTGTTTATCGCTCTGCTGAAGCACCTGAAAGCCACTTACCGGCGGGCGAAAACAATCACGCTGATCGTTGATAACTACATTATCCATAAAAGCCGCGAAACACAGCGCTGGTTGAAAGCAAATCCCAAGTTCAGGGTAATTTACCAGCCGGTTTACTCGCCGTGGGTGAATCATGTGGAACGGCTATGGCAGGCACTTCATGACACGATAACCCGTAATCATCAGTGCCGCTCAATGTGGCAGTTACTGAAAAAGGTCCGCCATTTTATGGAAACCGCCAGCCCATTCCCCGGAGGAAAACATGGTCAGGCAAAAGTGTAGCGGTATTAGGCGCAGCTATTTAGTGGAGCTGGTCAGTGGTTTATTCCGGGAACATTATTTGAATAACATCCACTCATAATAGATTTGGATGTGGTGCATTTATATCAATGAACGCCCAATGCTTTATACACAGCATCCACCGGATCTGCATAGAAACTGATTTGGAATTTGGAGAAAATTTCAGCAGGCACAGTTGGGATATCAGAAGCTGATGCCATCGGCAGCAGCACACGTTTGCCCCCACTATCCATTGCCAGTTGCAAACTACCAGCCAGATCTTCGACCGGATTCACCACACCACCAAGTGTCATATCTCCGAGCACGACCATCTGTTCTTGCACTGGCTTGCCCATCAAAATGGAACAGAAGGCTACCAAGGCGGCAAGGCTGGTTTTGGTACTAGGGCCTGAGTTATGTAACTCAACGGCATGTAGATGGTATTCATGCTCGGAAAATTTGGCGGTAGCACTGATGCGATTTAGGTTGCCTTTGAAATAATCAAAACCTATACGGATTGCTTCTTTTGCTGGTGTATTGGAGCCTAGGCCAGATGTCGTGTGTTTACCATTACCGGGGGTCATCTGAGTCTCGAAGCGATACAGGCCCAGTTGGCCTGTGACACCCTTGGTAACCATGTGCACAACTCCCGGTTTACTCAGACCTTCGGGGATCAACTGGCTCCCGCCTTGCTCAGGTACATTGACGAAAAACTCTTCCAGAGTTTCGTTGTCGAGATAGCTGAAATGAACATCGAAAAACTCCATGCCGCCTAGTTTTTTCAACTGCTCTTTGATTCTACGACGTAACTCTAATGCGTAGGTGAGACAAGGACGTACCTCCTCTTTACCAAACACACCATGAGGATACAGTAATTTGAGCAAACCTGAGACCGTGCGGCGTACTGCGATTACATCGCGTTGGTTGAGGTTGTTCCCGAGTTTAAAGAAGCGGTCGATAGCATCAGAGAAACTACGCTTGCGCATTTCTCGCATATATTCGGCCAGATAGTCGGTGATCAGACCGTAGTTATTGGTAAAAAATTCAGGCCGCATCTTAGGGATATCCCAGCCTGGGATATAGGCATGGAAACGGTCAAAGAAGGCTGTATCGATCATCGCTTCCGGGAAAGGTGCCAGCAGGTGACTGGTTTTGACTAACGTTTCTACGCTTTGGTTTATGTTGCCGACAAATACCATGGATGCTTTGGCTTCGATAGAATCACGGCCACGGGAAAAAGAGCCCGATGCCATGTAATCCTTCATGATCTGGACACCATCTTTATCCTTGAAGGTAATACCAGCCACTTCGTCAAAAGCTACTACATCCCACATGCCTACCAGCCCAACCTGCCGGGAACTCATGTTGTAAAACAGATTGGCGACCGTCGTCTGGCCACCTGAGACTAGTAATGAATTAGGCGAGCACTCTTTATAGACGTGGCTTTTACCGGTACCACGTGGGCCGAGTTCGCAGACGTTATAGTTGTTCTCAACAAAGGGGATCATCCGCGTTAACAGATGCCATTTCACCCGTTGCTTCAGATTGGTTGGCTCCATGCCAATAGAGCGGATCAGGGTATCCAGCCATTGGTCTGTTGAGAAATTAGCCCGGGCGGCAAAAAGTTCTTCCATATCCATGGAGGGCATCTGGATCGGCTTAAGGTTGAAAATTGAGAAGGGCGAAATTCTTTGCCCTTCTTCATAAAAATAGTTAAGAGTAACGATACACCAGATCCCCCCGGTGAGCAGCTTCTCGTTAGCTTTAACAATGTTGGCGGGGATCACGGCATCTTTGATACCGAGGTTCGAAAGCTGAGCCTCGTAGACATCTTTCTTCTGGTTGAGCTTTACTCCGATCTTATCGATCACTTTAAAGCTACCACGCTCACGAATCAGAGATTTTACTTTCTCAGCCTCATCCGGGCGAACATAGTTCTCAGCGAGGATTTTTTTGACGTTTTCAAGACCTTCGCGTACCACTTCATCATCGTCTGAAGCACAGTACATACCGAGCAGATATTCCAGTACATAGACAGGGACATTAGCCCCTTCTTTTAGCTGTTTGGTCAAATCCTTACGGACAACTTTACCCTTAAAGTAACGATTTAGACGGGCATCAAGATCCATGCTGGCATGCTGAGATAACTCATCGTCAATGCTGAGCATAGAAGCCTCATCAACAGTAGTTCCGCTCGGCTGGGCAAGCTTCTCCGTGTAAACGTCCATCTGCTGGATCACTACATTGTTCGTGATATGTGTGACATTCACCGCTGGCTCTTGTGCGGTTTCCTTTCCTACAAACTCACCTTCAGTAGGATTTATCTCATCATGTGGCATCTGGTATTGCTCCCGGGTACTGATTAGCTGGCACCCAACATTAGAATTTACTTATCACATCCACAGGATCGCTATTTTGCGAGCCATTAAAAACCGAATTCATCCTGGATTGCCAAATCAATAGTGACTGGATAGCGTGCCATTTCAATACCATCCTCATCATCAACGAGCAGCAATTGATACTGCGCCTTGCGGTCAAATTGAGCACCGGTCAGTTTTAAACGCACGTCTTGCTGGCGCTGATCCAGATTACTTGAGGTCGCTTCAAAGAGTAGCTTCTCAATAGCTGACACGGTTTGTTCTGAACTATCTAACACCGAGATACGAACCATTCTTGATTTATGACGTTCATCGACGGCATCGGTCTGCAGGAAGCGGATTTTATCGATAACATTTACCAGCTTAATGGGTTGGTATGCCGGAACTATGTCGACTTTGGTTTTTTCATGCAGAGTTTGTTTCTTGCCACGCAGCTCTTGTACTTCAAGTATTGGAACACAGACCTCTTGCAACATTGCACCACCATGGACGAAGCGGGCTCCACCAACAAAATGGAAACGGCTCACTCCTTTCGGAAGCCAGAATTCCACATCAGAGTTACCATCAACAATATTACGCAATTGCCCATGCCAGACATCTTCGTTTGTTGGTAAATTGCGACCAAGGAGATAGCGTTTTGAAGCTTCCAGAGTTCCAGATGGTTCGTATTTCAGAGACGATTTTACCCCGTTTTCAACTGAGGCCTGTTGGAATAAGAATCCATGATCGGCTGTGATAACTACGCGAGTAACGCCAAACCCATTGATAATTTTGTTGATGAGTCCATTCAGTTCGTCTATAGCCTGGCGGGCATGAATGAATGTCTTGAGCTCACTTTTCTGAGATTCACTCTGAGCATCGATGACATCGTGATAGACGTAGATTACCTTTGCGTCACCAACCGCCTCGTTAGCTTCTGCCCGGGTCCAGCTCAGCAGACTTTTGGCCGAAATCGCTATACCACCTACCTTACTTAGAATAGTGCTGCGATTTTCTAAACCCGCGCTGTTCTGTCCATCTACTAATACTGTTGAGTTGGTAGCGGCATAGTCAAGTTGCTGATGAGGGAGTAAGGCGGCCATGCCAAGTTGCGTGTAGCTAGGTAGTACCCCGAGCTGGCTCTTGAGCTGTGCAGAGAAGCGCTTGGCTTCATTTATCTGTCCCTGGAGCTCATGAGCAACTTCATAGCGCAAGGCATCACTGATAATAACAAACTGGCGCTTGACGCCGCTTTGGGTAAGGCGTTGTTTGATGACTGTATCATAGAAGCGATGCTGAGAAGGGAGACCAAGTTGCCAGTTATCAAGCAACTGCTCTTTATCTAGCAACCCATCCCATGTCAGTCCCAGTTGGTATAGATACCAGTTCACATACAGATCTTCGATTTTACTGGCCAGTACTGCCAGCACTTCTACCGACTGCCCTTGCAGATGCAATAGTGCTTCATTAAATAGGCGATAGGCTGCATCAAACTGGAACAATTCAGCTTCATAGGCAAGATACATTTCTTGCGCTGAAGTGTAATGAAAACCATCCGGTTTCGAACGGCGTAGTTCTAGCAACAATTCAGCTTGTTGCAGCGCCTGGTAAATATATGCATATTTAGGTATAGTTCTGGCCCAGAATCCATGTCGACGACGAGAGATTAGTTGGGCAAACTCTACTCGATTCAGTTTCAAGTCACCGTTGTTTAATCCAGATATCAGCTCACGGATCAAACCTTGTTCGACTGCTTCAAAGCCTTCGACTTCTCCCCAGAGCCAGATATCTTGCGCTGTCAGGCGTGAAGCAAGTTCGAGCTGATCCGCTACCTGTGCAGAGATGTCGGCAAAATTGCTGCTGTACTGGTTAGAATCACGCCAACCAGATAGTAGAGCCATAGCATTCGCACGTCCGGTGGGAGTGGCTAATAGTTGTGACTGTAGCCAGACAGGGCGCTCTTTAGCATCAAGCTGTTCGTAGCATTCACTCACCAGTAACTTACGAATCAGTTCGCGTAGTGACGGTTCTGTCCCTTCAGCTATGTGGTATCCATATTCACGGTTCATTAAATGCCAAAATGCAGGCAGCAATCCATGCTGTTCTAGCGGAAAAAGAGCGGTTTCAGCATTCTCAAGTAACCGATCGCCAATGCTTTTCATTATTTCGGCAATCTGAGCATGACAGGTCAGCACGACACTTATCATTTTCATATCAAGTGATAGCGGATCTTCTATGCCGCCACGGCCGTCCAGGCGACGTTTAAAGGCTGCAGTACGCTCCTTGTTGGCGAAAAAGCTTTTACGTGACGCGATGTGGTCGCGCAGCGCCATATTGGCGAGACCGAGGTCATTAAGCAGAATTGAGGCTGCATCAGCATAAAACGTGGTGCTATAACGACGTATATCGAGCAACCAGTCTTTAGCTGGTGATGGTTCTGAACTGGGCCAGTAGAGAAGGAACCCCTGCGTGGGTTCATCGATTTCAATGCGTTTGCGCGTCTGAAGCTGTGACTGCTCTGCCATATTGAGCACTATTACTGGCAACCCGTTCCACAGTATGGCGAGTTCTGTTAGCTGTGCAGTAAAGCTCTGTTCTGGGTCGTGCCAGAAAACAATCCTATCTGCGGTGAATTTGTTGTTAAGCCCGGTTTGAAGCTGAGTGATATCCATCAGTACGTCTCGGAATAATTAAGCCATCAGCACCATGGCTGTGAATCGGCGGTAGTGTGTAATGTTGAAGATGATTATACCAACTCTGAACGTTGATGAGTGACCGAATCCCACATGCTAAAGATTCGATAGCTAATCTAACTGATTTGTACAAGGGGACAGTGAGAACAAAGTTATAAAGCGGAGACACTAGTGTCTCCGCTTTATCTTTTTGAACTTACTCGGCTTTATCACCAGTAATAGCTTTCACTTCAGCTAATAAAGTACCGAACTTGCCGTAATTGATCTTAACACCATCGTCGAGATCGAGCTGGATCTTCATATCAGCATAGTGTTTGAGTTGGTCGCCAAAAGAACGCAGCTCGGTAAGCTGTTTGGTCAGGCTATCGATCTCTTTACCGACGAGTTTGGCTTCGGCTGTTTCTGCTTCATTCTGCTGCAGGCGCAGGCGCTCAATACGGCTATCCATTTGGCCGAGCAGGGGCGTGACATACTCAGTGCGCATGCGCGGGAGAGTTGTTTCATTGTAGCGATGTAAATAGACCAAGCATTCAAAGGCTTTCTCTTTACCTGAACTGAATAGCCAGTAGATCGGGCGTTTTTTGTAGGTCTTCAAGTGATCTTTAAAGAATTGGGTCGAGAGATAGCGGCGAATCGTCTCGCGTGAGGTTTCTCCTCCTTTTTTCACTGGCTTGATCGCAGCTAAGCACAGGCTATCGGCAATAAATTGCAAGTTCTCTTCCAGATGAATATTCCCCCATACAGTGCGGATAAACTCTACAAAACGAACAGCAATATCATCCTCAAACCAAGTCTCTGAGGCCAGAGGTAGAATACCATCGCTATCAGCCGGGAAACTGATATAAGCACCTCCTTCAACTAGTGTTTTAAAACCTTTGTTACCGGCATGGGCATAAACCAGTCCCTCACGATCTAGTGAATAGCGCCCCATCATACAGCCGAGCGAATAGGAAATCAGTTCTACGACGGTATCCGATTGCAGTCTGTCTTCTCGCTCTTTGTCGGTCAGATTACCGCCATAGCGATAATGCGGGTTACAGGTGAGGGTTATTTCACTTAGTGGTACGTCAGGCGTCAGCTCATTTTGCAAGCCATAGGTGTCGATAAAAAGACTGTTATTCTCCTCTTCGAGGCGTTGCATTTCCTGAGATTTATTGTGCATAGATGTACGCAGTTTTTGGTAGCAGTTATCCAACAATAACTCACTGAAAACTGGTGGGAGTAGAGGTAATCTATTGAATGCCCAAGAAAGCTCATTAGAGTCCCAATCACTTTTTGACAGTTCAATGAGGGTCTCGGTCAAGAATTTTTTTTCTGGTAATTTAACCGGTATCGCATTTATCCCTATTGAACTGTAGTCAAGTGTCGGACAAAGAATATTCAGAAAAGTTTGAGCAACCTTGCTATTCAACAGACCAAGTAGCCCATGTTTATCTACAGATATAGGAAATATACAAGATCCCTTGGTATCGAAAAGAAAGCCTGTAGGATTATATCTTGCAGAGAATAAGCCAGAGCTTAACGATGAATAAGTTATGTTCTCACGAAAATAGTATTCTTGATTTTTAGGCGTCCTCCAGGTCTAAGCTTGTTAATTTCTTCAACAAACTCTTTAAGTTCTACTCCATTTTTTTCCCAGTTAACCAAATATTCGTTATTTCCAAACCAACGACGAAACTCTCCACCTTTATTGTAGGCGTACCATTTCTCAGGTCTGCTTTCAGATTCTTCGGCACTTTTGCAGTCAAAACATGATTTATCCGCGCTTACTTCATGCCAGAAACGTAAGAAGCGGCCATTATCAGAGGTGGCCATGCCTTGTTTTGCATCAGCAACTTCACGTAGCTTTTCAAATTTGAAGCTGGAAATAACCATGTCGTTAACCCAATATGCAATTGGGCTTCCCGGAATTTTTTCAAAATCCTTGGCTGAAGCTCGATAAAAGTGTTTGTCCATGTTGTTATTTTCTTGCTGGACCATTATGAGTCTCCTTTTGGCAATTCTTTTCTGTTATGTGCCATATCCTGAGCAAATCCATCCGGAACGGGCTTAAAGGGTTTTCCTGGTGAACGGTGGTTGGACTGGAATTGGCGTAAGGTCGTTACATCAATTTCACCGGTGATGCAGTAATCGTGATTCCCACCTTTCACGCGCATTAAGTCGCGTTGGTAGCGTTCTTTGTAAGGTGCACGAATACGGCTATCGCCATAAAGGCGATTATTACACTGGATGATGTAGGCATGGATATCAAGTGCAGCGGATTCTACCAATGCATTAAACGTGTCGGTATCAGGGTTCCATTCTGGTACAAATAACGCATCGATTTTACCGCGCAGATCTGCCCGATAACGAATATTGGTCAATTCGCTGCAGATCATCAATGCAAAACGAAAATCTCCATGTTGCACAATCGGGGGTTGTGTCCATTGTGTGGCAGGGCTTAATTCAAGACCTGCAAGGCGGAAGAGTTCCTGTTCTTCATGTAATGCAGGTCGCTGCTTATCTTGTCGGTAGAGCATCAGAGATGGGAAGCCCAGACCATCATGACTCAGCGAGGCCCATACCTGATTACGTACGCGCTTTTTCGGAGCATGCAGATATTCCACACCACTGATAAATGAAATACCACGCCCCTTAAGTTTGTGGGCTATGCGAATAAACCACTGCGGTGGTAAAGCCAGCTCCGGTAAAATGAGATATCCACTATTATCAGGTCTGGAGATCAGTTCATTGATTAGACGACTGAGTCGCTGATAACGGCGACGACTATCAGGATCGGGTTTGTTCATCACCGCTGCGACAAAACTCGACCCACTAGTTTCCCAGCTAGATACCGCGATTGTATGCTTGGACTTAGGTTCGCCATCAGGGATCTGAAGTATTTTCTTACCGTTATTCCAATGCGGCATTTTGTGCTTGGTCAGCTCAAAACCACGTAAAGCCTGCATCACCTGGCTCAGCTTAGCGCAGTGAAGCGAATTAAACGGATCTGGTGCTATCAAATACAACTCATTGAGGCTAAAAGGGCGAGTAGCGAAATTTAGACCTGCCGGGATCCCTCTTTTAAATTTGAGCCAATCCACGAGAATACGGATACCTTCCGTTATATTGCAAGGAAGTAACTCATGTGCATCTGAGGTGATTAATTTATTACGTGCAATGATGCCTCGCTGGCTCACAATCTCTTTGGGCAGGCCGATGAAGCGAAGTGGAATATGCGCTAGATCGTAACTGAATAGCCGAGCATGAGCTCCCTGTAAGACATTGCTGCCGAGAAGTTTAAACAGACTAGACTCTAAGTGCTTTTTAAACTGTAAGGTATTACGGAATTCCTCCCAGGCAACCTTTCCTTCACCACATAGCTTGTGTGGAAAAGACGAAATAATGCTTTCAGCAACAGCATCGTAAAGTGTGTTCCACCAATCATGTTGTTGATATTGCAAGGAAGACTGCAGAGCCTTAATCGATATAGTGCAATGATCTTTGACCTTTTCCGTTAGCTTATTAAGAGCCTTAATCATTTTATCAAGATAGCTAAAATCTTCACAAGCGACTGCCATTCGAATGATACGTGGCAGGTATTGAGCCAGTTCGAAGAATTTTATCGGCGTAAGCAAATGACCTGTTACCGCATCAAAAAAAGCATGGCGGTGTTCTTTCCAGGCATCAGGCGGAAGGTCGCGCTCGTAAGCTTCATAGTCACGCAGATTGAGAGCGAAGCTAGCTCGATGCAGGGTTAAAGCATCAGTTTTACGCAGATTATCGGCTTGTTCACCAATATGACTGGTTGCTTTAAGCAGATCGGTTGCCACTGATTCGGCTGAATCAGGAAGGTTTGGTAAAGAGCGCCATTCGCTTGCACGTTGATTAATCTGCTCAGAGATAGCATTGACCAAAGCAATACCAGCCGCGCCAGACAGAACGAATAATTTATTTTTGTTGTTTGTAAACACGATACGGCTGGAACATGTTTCAAGGTAATCAGGCTTGAAAAGGATAGCCTGTTCTTTTGGGTGATGTAGCCCCCTGAAACACCGGACAGTAGCTGTATCTCCAGATAAGAGATAGGCTTGAATATATGTCTAACACTAACGCCAATTTTGAGATGACCGGGATCCTGTTAGGGCAAGAAGTCCGTAAACGTAAAACTCCTCAGGAGAAGATCGCCATTATCCAGCAGACGATGGAGCCGGGTATGAATGTCTCCCATGTCGCCCGCCTGCATGGTATCCAGCCCAGCCTGCTGTTTAAGTGGAAGAAGCAATATCAGGAAGGCAGCCTCACCGCCGTTGCGGCTGGAGAGGAAGTCGTTCCTGCTTCTGAGCTTACTGCTGCTCTGAAGCAGGTCCGGGAGCTTCAGCGCCTTCTGGGCAAGAAAACGATGGAAGTTGAGATCCTGAAAGAAGCCGTGGAGTACGGTCAGTCGCGAAAATGGATAGCGCACGCGCCCTTGTTGCCAAAGGACGGGGAATAGCCATGGTCAGCCGGACCATGGGCGTGTCGCGTGCGCAACTGTCACTGCGGATTAACCGTTCTGCCGACTGGCAGGACAGGCGCTGTAACCGGCGTAATGAAGAAGCAGACGCAGAAATACTGTCGGCTATCCTCAACATTATCAGCGATATGCCGAGTTATGGTTATCGACGCGTGTGGGGCATCCTGCGCAAGCAACGTCGCACAGAGGGACAGCCACCTGTGAATGCCAAACGGCTTTACAGGATAATGAGCGAGCATAACCTGTTGTTGTTGCATCACAAACCAGAGCGACCGAAGCGTGAACATAAGGGCAAGATAGCGGTGGCAGAAAGCGATATGCGCTGGTGTTCAGATGGCTTCGAGTTCGGCTGCGACAACGGCGAAAAACTGCGGGTAACGTTCGCGCTGGACTGCTGCGACCGTGAGGCCATAGACTGGGCAGCAAGCACGGGAGGCTATGACAGTTCGACCGTGCAGGATGTGATGCTGAGGTCGGTGGAAAAGCGCTTCGGCGACAGGTTGCCCGACACAGCGGTGCAGTGGCTGACGGATAACGGTTCAGCGTATACCGCGTATGAAACGCGGAGGTTCGCGAGAGAGCTGAATCTGGAGCCCTGCACAACAGCGGTGAGCAGCCCGCAGAGTAATGGCATGGCCGAACGGTTCGTGAAAACGATGAAAGAAGACTATATCGCGTTCATGCCAAAACCGGATGTGAGAACAGCACTGCGAAACCTTGCAGTAGCGTTCACGCATTACAATGAAAACCACCCGCACAGCGCGCTGGGATATCACTCCCCGAGGGAATACCGGCGGCAGCGGACATCGTTAACTTAAGATACAAAAGCTGTTCGGAGATGGAGGGTCAAGATCAGCCTGTTCTTTTGGGTTATCCATATGTTCCCACTTAAATAACTCTTTGCCCCCATCCCGATTGAAGATCCAATCCCAGAACTGATACGTATTTTTTATCTTACTGGTATTTTCCATCACTAACAGGATGTCATCCACATAGCGACCATAGTAGAGTGGAACAACCTGCTGTTCGATAAACTGATCGAGCTTAAAGAGTGCTGCATTGGCAACAACAGCAGAGGCTGGCAAACCAACGGGTAAGCCTTTTCCGAGTGGTGTTAGTTTTGCCCAGGCTTCCAGTGCAGTAATAAACAATTGGTGCACTCTCGTCTGACTCTGATCCAATTCGACGCCGATCAGTTTTATAAAGGCCGGATCTTGCATAAAACCGGGATTTAGTTCATGGAAAAAACTGCTCACATCAGCTGTAAGAGCTAAGACCTCTTTTTTATCTTGCAGTGCTGAACGCATAGCGTTAATGCCGCCATCACGCCAGTCGCGAAAAGGTTTGAGGTAAGGAGTAAATGATCCCAGTGCTAGTTCGTTAATTTGACCATGGCGATTACGGCGTAATCGGCTGCCATAAACATTGCTACTGAGTTTTTTATCAAAAAGCGAACCCACCTTGAGCATCCAAAGAGCTGAAAGGACATGGAAGTCCAAACTGCAGCAGGCCATCAAACGAAATTCTGCTGTGATTTCTTTTCCAGCTTCTATTATCTTCTGCCATTCATCATCAGGTGACGCGAAAATTAGTCCTGTGCTGTCATCTGTTTTCTCCGTTTTAATGGCTTTTGGGACCAGAGACCAACCCCCTAGAAAATCTGGGTTGTGTATCCAATCTTGATCTTCTCCATTGATTCGTTCTTGCAAATCAGTGAGGTTAACCTGCAGCTTATCCTCGTAGTCAGCAATGGCAAATAGCGACGGAGTTGTCGAGTAATAGAGGTCTACTTTAGCCTTACGATAAGCGAGCCCTAAATCTTCTAATGTAAAACCCATATCGTGTCTCCTTTCCCTATTTTCGTTTTGCTACTGCTTTTTTTTTCAGATTTTTAGCTGTATCAACAAAGCACCAGAAGTCAGTCTTTTTCATTTGACAGAAGAGTTTTAGCTGGCCTTTATAACGATGTTCAATGTGATACCAGATTGGATTTCCTGCAACTCGTTCAATATCGGCATGAGCAGCTGCATTTCGCAGATGGTAAAAAATACTCTTTAAAATGTTACTCTTCGCGTTATGGAACCAGATCAGATTTTGCTTGTTATCTGCAGTAGGTAGGGTTGATGTCGCCAGCTCTTTTTCAGTCGAGAAAGGCTGGATTTGTAGACTAAGTCCACTCTTTAACTTGCGATATCCTTTAACCTGGGTTGATAACAGTTCAGATGTTAGCCCCTGGTGCTGCTCGTAATAGAGCACCAATTTTTCATAGATGTCGGCTAACTCGGCGCGAGTCAATTTGTGGAGGTTAGAGTTTGACATTATCTGCTTAAGCCCTATTTCTTTAAGCAATAGCTGCTTTAAACATGGCTGCTTTTTCTGCTTCAGAGTTTCCATCCACTAAACGGAGATAAGTGCCCTGATAGCTTGAAAGGTGAAAATTTCCTAATACGAATGCAGTAGTTGAGACGACTTCTCCACCAATACTATCAAATCCTCTTGCCCCAAGATGGGTCATACTCAGGATAGTGTGTTGATTCAAAATTCGGGTACGCAATGACTCGTATGAAGAAAGGAACATCCAGCTTTGCATGGTGATCATCGCTACCACACCTGACTCTTTGGTTAAATCCAGATTTCGTTCGATAAAAATGGCAAACAGGTCTGACTTGCTATTAGGGAACTGCTTCTTAGCGAACTCTTTCAGATCCGCATTCATCCCCTTACTGCCCATGTACGGTGGATTTGCAATCACCGCATCATAGCGTTTAGCTAGTAGGCGAGCTTGTGCTAGCAGCGGTAATAGTTTTTTAGATTCAGGTCGTTGCATATTATCGCCATTTTTGCTGAGTTCCTGAATCGTGGAATAGAGCTCCTCAATAGCTGAGGCTTGTTCAGTAGATATACTAATTAAGGAACCCAGTGTTTTGGCATTAAGAAAACGCTGATGCAGGTCTTTTAGAAGCGTCAGACGGGGGTCATCTGTAGCTTGGGCTACTGTAAGTAGATCTTGAGTCTGGCCATGCTGCGCATCAGCATTGAGATTAAGTGCTTGCCAAAGTTTCTGAATGTTGAGGTGTCGACTTTCCTGTAGGGCGTAAATATTCAGGTCTATATCACAACCATTGTTACGAGAAAACAGACGACGATCATCCTGACGGGCACGCATTAGCAAAGCAAAACCCGCCAGCTGTGCAGCGCGGTCGTCGATATCGAGTCCAAAGAGGTTATTCTTAAGTATTAGCACTGGGATCTCGCGGCTCCGATAACCGCGTTCTTCATAAATTCGATAGAGCACATTATAGGCTTCCACCAGAATATGGCCGGACCCACAGGCTGGATCGAGTACGCGTATTGATTCAGGTTCGATGCTGGCGGTTGTAAGTTCAGCCAGTTGTGCCACTACCTCGGAAGCCTGCTCGCCTTGGTCGATATAGTAGGGCATCGTGCTTTTGAGTGTGGACTCAGGATAGGTTTGCAGCCAGTAACGTCCCACCGAGTTTTGCACCAGATATTGTACTATCCAGTTAGGCGTGAACAGCTGAGTAGCGGCAGGAATATCTGCGGATTTGACCACCTTACCAATGACCTGCTCTTTTTTCTCACTAATGTAAAATTGGTAAAGCCAGCCGATAACCTCTACTTGCTGCCAGTCAAGTTCTGGGATCTCATCTACCAGTTCGCGCCAGAAGGCATCAGTGCGGGTAAGGCCTGTAGGCAACAGGAGTTCTGTTTCATCATCAATGGCTTCAAACAAAAATGGCATTGCCTGATGCAGTCGGTGACATTGGCCGAGAAGTAGCTCACGGAAGAGAGTCTCCTGCTCATTACCTGCCAGTAACAAGTCCAACAGAGCGGGCTTATCCAAAGCCACACCTTCTGTTATCAGGGAATCGATCACCTCAGGGGCGCGATCCAACACTTCAAAACCCTGTGGCTGAGAAGGGTGTGATAGCAGACGTACACCGTGTTCTAAATATCCCTCTTCGCTTTTCAGCTCCATAAAGCGGATGGCACAGAAGCGGTTAAACCAAGTGTATGCGACATGCTCTATTAAAGTCTCATAGCTATCGTTTGCAAGCTGTTGTTGCAGGCGCTTAAGGGCAGAGGCACAACTGGCTGGATGGGTAAATCCAGCAACTTGCAAAACTTCACCGCTAATTACCGGCTCAATATGGCCCTTGGCAGTGATTCCAAATTCAGCAGCGCGTGCTTTGATCGCTGTGATAAATGCTGTACGAGCCCGAGGGGCTATTTTTTTTAAATTGGCAGTGTTCATTAAGGCTCACAAATTAGTTTATCCGGGCGGTATCCCACCATTCAGAATACAATGTTGGATGAGTTGTAACTCACCTGAAAAAGAAATTATGCCGTAAGAGGTTCACTAAGAAGGTGACGTAAACGCGCCAATAATATTTCACGACGCTTATGATAGAACGCCTCAAATCCAGCCAAAGTCTCTGGAAGTGAGTCGATTGCCTGTAAGTGAAGATGATTGGCACGGGCAGCTGGCTCCGGCCACATCACTTCGTACCATTCATGCGGTAACTTCTCACGTTTTTCATTGTTCTGGCCCCCTTCTAACAACTGTAGGTTAGGTAGCCGGTTAGCCATGATCATCCACTCTTCAATCTGTGTTTCATCGGTCATCCCTATCTTTTTCAGTTGGCTTTTGGTAAAGCGGGCTCTAGGGAATATGTGATCAACATGGAAGTGATGGGAGAAGTCATGTCCCGGAAAGAGCAGAGATAGCAAGGCAAAAGTTCGACGGTTACCATAGTCGAGTTCAACCAACGACTGTAGCTCTTCTTCATCAAAGCGTAAGCTCTTGCCACGTTCTGTCATTGCAATCGATATTTCTATCAAAGGAAACTCTTGCTGACCATGTTCCTTGATCTTGCTTCGCAAGCTAGCCAGAAGCGTATCAAGACCACTTCCCCAAATACCGGATTGTTTAAGGATAGAGCGAATTAGCCAACCTCTGATCCCCTGCCTATCAGCAGCATACTCGCTACGGGATAGGTAGCGGTTATCCAGATCTCGATGGTAGAGGTAATAGGCTATGGGGAGTAGGGCACTGTCTGCTCCCAGATTGTAACTGTTGAAGCCGAAACTGCTGAGTAAATTGACTGCAAGAAGTAAAGCTTTACGGATGCATTCCCAATTATCTTCCAGCTTGCGCATGTTCTCTTTGCTAAAGTTCTCGACTTTAAACCCAACGCTGCCGATATCACTCAGCATCAGACCTGCTTTGAGCACCAGGTCCTTGCTAAAGGAAAAACCATTACCTATTTGGTTCATTTCATCTACTAGCTTGTGAATCTCATCACGCGCATCCAGCGTGCTCCATTGCGTTACGGCGATGGAGAGCAGTAGATCTGAATAGGAGAGTGTTGTTCCGCCACTATTCATACGGATAAAGATATTGAGAACCTTGGATAGCTCCTGACCTTCTTCCAGGTAGTAACTGATCAAAGGTTTATTGTGAATGATGTCATGAAAACGGGAAATCACTTTACCTGCTGCTGGTTTGCGTTCATCTGGCATTTTCATTTCCATGACTGACATCATTACGTCATAGGCATTCATACCGAGAATACGGGAGACTAAAAACCAATGGTGTTGTTCATCGTTGTGGCTTGCCTCATCCTCATTCAAGAACTCGAACTCATAACGAGTTCCGCTGTCAGGGTCTGTGCATTCAAAAAGATTGAGATAGAGGCGACGTTCGATAAAGGCGTCTGCACTGGACCACCATTTACCCTGAGTTTTCCAACTATAGGAACCGCGTAACCCGATGTTTAGTGCTGTCATTCGCTGCTGGCCATCTAGAACCGCGATGCGATCATTTTCACCGATGATATCTAGTTTTTTACAGTGGACTTGATCACGCTGGTGGTAGTCACGCATAAAATCATAAAATTGATACTGACGCAGATTCTCAGTTTTAATTTTCCAAAACAGGAAGGTACCAAACGGGTAGCCTTGTAGTAGAGAGTCAAACAGCTGGCAGATTTGATCTGGCCGCCAGACAAATTCTCTCTGGATTGCAGGCAAAATATATTCATGCTGTTCAACTTTGTTCAGCAGCGTTTCGATGGTGCCACCGGTTTGGTACATGTTTTATCTCTTCCCGTATGGTTGTGTTCGAAGCACTCTTTACGCCCCTTTTGATGAGAAAAGGGGCCGAGCGTTTTACATCCTTGCTTTTGGGCGCAACACTATTTGATCCGCACTCTTTTACCCTGACCTATTGCCTGTTGTAAACGGCTGCGAAGTGTCGCGAGATAGGTGTCGATATCCTGCTCCGTTTCTATAAAGATATGGCTGGCACCGAGTAATTCTGCGGGTGAAACCAGTTCGATAGGTTTAGGTATTGGTTTGTGGCTAACCACTGTCGCAGCAGAGTTATTCGCAATAGTAGTTGGCGAGCCTGATGGATCCGGTTCTCGCAAAGTACCCGCATCGCTATTAGGCGGTTCAGCCGCTTTTTTCCGTGCTGCGGCTTGCTCCGCTTCCAGACGAGCTTGAAGTTCGGCGCTGTAGCGGTTGATCAGTTCTAAGACCTTATCTTCTTCATCATCAGCCTCTTGTTGCAGGCTAACAATCTCATGTAAGGATAAGCTGTTACTGACCCGTTCTTTTAACAGATTAAAGGGACGCATTGCCTGGTTTTGTAACTCAGCTGGTAAGTCAGTAACCAGCGGTGCAACACCTTGCTGGGTTGCATTGATCGCTTCCAAAGCCGCGGCACGTTTCTGTTCTACCAGTTGCAGGTTAATGGCGATGAGTTGATCAATTAACGATCCCACCTGGCGCAGTTTGCTATACGGGGATTTATCATCGTAGATAGCCTGCAGTGCAGATAATGCTTTAGCCGCTTCTGGGTTTTGCTCCAGTGCATGGCGATTGGATTTGAATTGATCGTTGAGGGCTCGACGCAACTGTTGCCAGATATCAAACTGACGAGTGAAAAACTCCTCGACTTCTTCAAAATCTTCGGCAAAATCCTGCCATTCGTTGCTCTGCTGGCAGAGTCCATCGATTAGGGCATAACTGTTGTTGCCCAGCTCAAGCAGGCTGGCGATCAATCGACTGCCGGTAAGCAGGGTGCTTTTGCCAGGGCAATTCCCATCTTTAGCTTTAAAATCAAATTCTTTAATTAATCGCTGCCACTCGCCTAGTACGTCAAGAAGCTTATTCGCCAGCTCTTTTTCGCTGCTCTCGAAGGGTTTATTAAAAATATCTTTCGCCAGTTTAGCCGCTTTAGCTACTTGCTGTTCTGTATGCTGACGTACTCGACGAATACGCAGTGTGCTGTGGCTACGTACCGAGGTAAAATGTTCGTAGCTGCGTTTGAGGGGCAAATCACCATTCGGTGTAGATAGCGCAGCCTTACCAAGCAAGACCAGATGAGTCACCTGTAGCATTACTTCGTCACGGTTCCAGCCGAAGGGACGAGCACTGAATCGCTCTAACAATTCTTTAAGGTAGACCGGCTGATTTTTTTCATCTGCGACATTTAAAAAGAGTTCAATCTCCTTTTTTGCAGCAGCATTGGGGTCTTGTTCACCGAGATTTATATTTAGCTGTGCCATGTCATCGGCCATGATCACCGACTTCAGCTCTTGCACCGGGTTGTTACCACAGCTTTGTAGTAAAGAGAGCTTTTGGAATGAGTTTTCGATTACGTAGGCACAAGCTTCATCAAGCATATTGCTGACACTAGCCGATTTACTTTGCAGCTCATTACCTAGTGCGAATATCTGTGCTTGTTTCACCAGATCATCGAATAGTAATTTCAGACGGCTGCGACGCTGGGTGTTTTCGAGTGCTTTTTCTGCCAGCAATTTCTCTTGCTCAGGTCGTTTACCTCGTATCCCTGCCAGGAACTTCTCGGTTTTCAACCAAGTATCAAATTCAGCCCAGATCCGCTTCTCACTCGACAGGCGTACCAGAATACAACCATTCCCTTCTTGGCTCAGTGCCTTGTAGGATTGTTCGTTATAACTGTCAAAATTGGCATCCAGTGGGGAAATGACTTTGAGCACCAGATCTGTTTGTTGGCTGCCGTCTATAGAGTGACCGTTACAAAAGCGAGTCAGAGGGTAATCCTGCTTGTTTACCGGATAGCGATACTGACGGCGATTGCCCATTACCTCTTCAAACACCAACCGGGCCAGTTGCCGGTTCTCTTCAGTTGCTTCAACCTGAGTGTGTTTGATCTCCTGCTCGACTTCTTTTTCTTCGTTAGTCAGGAATACGTATTCATCGCCATTTCTGACAATCAATAGCTGGTTTTCAAGACGCTGTAGACTGGCTTCGATTCGGCTTTTCAGTGCCACTTTATCGGTATCTATTTCTTCAATAGAGAGTGTGACCAGATTATCAATGGTGGATTTGATCAGATCGACATAGCGGATTAAAAACAGCGATTTAAGAATATTAATGTCGTAAGGATCGAGGCTTGCTTTCTCAGCCGCTTGTTCGAAGATGCGTTTAACGTTGGTATCGAGGAAAGATTCGATTGCCGGATAAAAGGCATGGAAAGGCACCAATACACCGATATCTTTGTTCATCTGCTGGCGTGCGGCATTCTGGAATGCATCCAGCAGAGAACGTTCACCACGGGAGAGATGTTTACCGGTAGCCCCCACTTTGCGGATTGCTTCGAAGACCTTTTGTACCAGCAGATACTGATAGGGAATAAAAGGGTAGTGATCAACAAACTCAACATTATCACTGTAGTTAGCAAGCTCAGCTGTAGTGCTGGTATCAAAGGTCAACTGGTTGCGAAGAATGTCGCCTTTTTGACTGAACAATTCTGCCAGGCAGTTTTTAGCGTCTTCACTTTTTTCGAGCAGACGTTTCTGTATTACCTCATTGGTATTGGACGAGGAGAGGGAAATCCTTGTGTGAAAACGCCCTTGGATCTTGGAGAAGTCCTGGCCTTTTTTAGCGCTAAGATCTCCTAGTACGGCATCGATATCTTCTTGTGAAGTGACGATTACCCAAGCTCTGCCTCCACAAGCGGTACCGATATTTTCTGTTATCGTCTGCAGTTTGAGCATCATCTGGGTGTTGTTGCCGATAAACTGTCCGACCTCATCTACCAGAAAGACCATGCGTTTACTGTCACCAGATGGATCGCTACGATCGAGATACTCCCGCACCCATTTACAGAAGTTGGCAATGTCGAGAGTAAACATGGATTCGAGATTTTCCATACTCAGCACCGATGAGGCATCTGACTGGCCGGTAGCATAGGCCCAGGCTTTTGCCATTTCATCACGACAGAAACCATAGGCATCACGCTGTTCTTCCCAGCTTGAGCCCGTGAGTTCAGCAAATTTTGCTTTGAATGGCTCGTATTGGCCACGGGAATCTAACTCACGTTCCAGATGTGCGATATGAGGATGGTCAGCGCAATATCCCAGGCGCTCATTGAAGACGCGCAAGAAAACTTTGAGAATGGCATCTTCTTTGTCTTCAGTATCTGCGCGGCTGTCGATATTAAAGAGAATTACTTCAGTATTGCGGTTAACTGCAGCGTGGATATCACCGTAAAGAAGGGGATCGCTGATTTTCTCTTTGAAAAACTCGATGGCAGCTTTTGTTTGGCCATTGTTAACAGCTTTCTTGTTACCGAGCAGGTAAGAGAGGATCTTTATAAAGTGAGATTTACCGGAACCGAAATAACCCGATACCCAAATCCCAATTTTACCCGCCACACTAGGATCATCTGGATGGCTGACACCAGGCAGGTAGGTCTCAAAAAAGTGACGAAGGTGGCGGTCAAGTTCACGGGTCACCACATACTCGTCAAGCTCAGTCCAGATGATTTGCTCATCCAACTGCTCGGCTTTCACCACACCATTGATTGGGCGATCCAGTTGTTTGGTAAACAGCTCTCTTATCTGCATTAAAAATTCCGTCTCTATCATACAGCGAGACGCTTCTGCTCGCTATAACGTGATGACTCTTTCGCGGCCAAGTTAGTGGTTTGAATTCTCTCAAAAAACAAGCTACGGCAGCAGTTTAAATTTCAGTACTTAGATGCGTGAGGCACCAGTTGGAAAGCTCGGTAGTAGTTGGCTGTTGCCACTTCTGCGCTGTCCAGATCAAAAGGATAAAGTTCGAGGCCGTTGTAACTGCCCGGATAAAACAATACCAATGGTATTGCCCCCATATGGGCATGTAATGCATTAAGCAAACTATGACCACGTAGCAATGGCCAGCATTGGCCAAGACCTGATAACAATACAAATTGAGGCGAGGCCGGAAGCACTTTATCTATCAGATGCTTAGCAATTCGACCTTGTTCAAGAGGTCCTTTAAGTGCTTTGGCTAGCTCATCGGTACCTTTTTTGCGTTCCAGATCAAAAGCTTTATCTAACAATTTACGCTCTTGCAAAATTGCCAGTACCTCTTCGAACAGATTGAGATGAGCGAAATTCAGCCCCTGCCGAGCTAGGCGAGGCAGAGTCAATCTCAGATACTCCCGTACGGTAAGTTCAAATTGAGGTGGGTAATCAAAGATATAAAAACCGATCTCACCACCGAGCTCTTGGTTCTTCAGGAAGCCTTCACTTTTAAGCCGGTCTTCGATTTGTTCCAGACGAGCTGACAATTGCGGCTTACTGTCCAGTTTCGCTCTCATCTGACTGTCTCCATCACATCGTAGACTTTTTGGCAGTCGAGACTGTTTGCCCACTCTCTTATCTGGGGTAGTAGGAAGACATTTTTCAGCTTTTTACTGCGGCCTGATTCCAGATACCCGCTATCTGCGAGGATTTTAAATACATTGTTGCCCATTTTCTGGATTGAGCTTTCGGAATATTGATCCAAGCCGACAATGGCACGCTGGCGGGATAGAATAAATTCCTGCCAGTCTTCGCTGCGCAATGATTCACGAAACATCTGTCGGGCATCAGACAGTGTCGTTGCCATGAAATCGGTCAGCACTGGGGATTGGCACATGGTCGCCATTAGCAACATTTGTCTGGCTGCATCATCAGGGGCCTTTAGTAGCTCACTCCAGAATGCCTCACCCATCGGTTGAATTCTTTTACGCAGGGTTGAAGCCATGCGTTTAACACTGTGCACTGAGGTCTTCTGCAGCACATTGTCATTTACAATAGCATTATGCCATTGATCATCATTTGGTGAGGATATCAGCAGCTCCGCGATGACTCTGCTCTCACGCAACATCAGGCTGCCACCAATGATGTCACCCAGATATTCTTTGGCGGTCATAATGGCTCCACGGTCAGGGTTTAAAAACTCCGTTATGATACGCGAAATTGAGACATATGGCCTTATGACAAAACACATTTTGCCTTTGCTATCGACCACCGTGATTTTTTCCGTTTCAGAGGTAAAATAGCCATAATGACGGTTACGGCTCTGGAGCAACTTACCATTATGACAACTCTTGTTTTTTTCTTACTCTCATGTAGATGAAGCACTGCGTAATGAGCTTGAGAAGCACCTTTCCTCCCTGAAGTGCATGGGGAAGATCACCACATGGCACGATCGTCGCATTGTTTGAAGAGTAACTATTTGTTTACCGACGTGATGCCGCGTGAAGATGAGGTGGCTGAAACCCTGGCCTGGACGCCTAAGATTCTGGAGCGCAAAAGCGTTCGGGCGCGAGTATATGAGCGCGTGCGTGGTGTGATTGATACATTTATCAACGGTATGCAGGGTTTTTAAGCGTATTATTTGCTACGAGTAGTGAACCGCCAGAAAGATAAGGAGCCTGACGATGTCTGTGAACTGGACTAAAGCTGAGTTTTTTAAGTGCGCTTTGCAGGTAAACCCTGCGGGCTATAACAAGTATCGCGGGAAAGAATCACTCAGCGAAGAGGTCTACAACCAGCAGCTTCTGGAGGCCTGTCTTGAGGCTGGGGTTCAGGTTGTTGGTATTGCTGATCATGGTGCTGTGGATGCGGTGGACAGACTTCGTCAGCTCTTTAATGAACATGGTATTGTCGTTTTTCCTGGTTTTGAGATTTGCTCCAGCGAGAAAATTCACTTCGTTTGTTTGTTTGATGAAAATCGGACAGTGCAAGAGCTGGAACGTTATTTGAGTAATTTGGGATATGAAGATCCCGAAGACTGTATTTCCCCATCAAAGCTCAGTGCTGTGCAGATCATTGAAAAAGTAGATGATCTGGACGGATTTATTTTTGCAGCGCATAGCACCAATGATAATGGTGTACTGAAATGCCGTATGAACCATATATGGAAAGAAAGTGCATTGTTGGCGGCGCAGATTCCTGGAACGGTTGATGACTTAAAAGGGGTTGAGGATGATTTTTACCGGAAAGCCATCCTGAACAAACTTCCTGATTATCGTCGTGAGCGGCCTATTGCCATTATCAACGCAGCAGATGTTGCTCAGCCTGAAGAAATTAAAACGGCAGGAGCATCTTGCTTGATAAAAATGACCAGGCCATGTTTTAGCTCATTTAAACAGGCATTTTTAGATCCTGAATCACGGGTACGTCTGAATGCAGATAAGCCGCATAGCTATGCTTCGGCAATTGAAAATATCCGTTTTATTGGTGGATATCTGGATGAGACCGATATTACTTTTTCCGACCACCTTAATGCTGTTATTGGCGGTCGTGGGACAGGTAAATCGACTTTGCTGGAGGCTATTCGTTTCGCTCTTGGTAAGCAGCCTTTTGGCGATTCGGCACAAAAGCAGCACAGCGCAATTATTAAGAGTAACTTGGGGAATGGTGCGTTGGTCCAACTGAATGTCCGCTCTGCTGCAATGCAGGGGCGTGCATTTACCATTAGCCGCAAATTTGGTGGACAATCCATCGTAACGGACAGTGAAGGTAATGTTTCGCCTTATTCTCCGGATGATTTACTTCCTGGGCTGGAGTTGTACGGGCAGAACGAAATTTACGAAATGACCCGTGATGCGCAGAGTCGCAATCATTTAGTGGAGAGGTTTTTGGAAGGTGATCACAACCAGTTTGATGTGATTATCAACAAAGCGTTGGCTCGTCTCGGAGATAGCCGCCTAACTATCCTTAGTGCTCTGGAGCAAAAGGCGGAGGCGGAACTTGAAGTTGCACGGCTGCCGAAATTACTGGAGCAGGCAGAACAATTTAAACAACTTGGTCTGGATGAAAAACTCAAAATCGTTCCCTTGCTGGAAAAAGAAAAGCAGCTTAGCTCACGCCATCAGGAAGAATTGTCCAGAGTGCAAGATGCTCTTCTGACGTTAAAAGATAGCCTCCCCGATCTTGCTTATCTCAGCGATGCGGTGATAAATGTTCTGCCGCATCAGTCTCTTCTTCTCCAACAGCGTGATGTGCTCCAGCGGGTGCAGGAGCAGACGGCGGTACTGGTTCAGCAACTGGATGAGGTTGTTCAGCGTTCATCAGCAGAACTTACTCCTTTACAAAGCGAGCTATCAAGTTTAATCGGTGCAGAAGAAGCTCAACTTGAAAAGGCCTTTAAAGATATCCCGGCCAGCCAGGGAAAAAGCGGGCGACAGATAGGTGCAGATTATCAAACGTTGTTACGCCAGATTGCTTCTATTCGTCCTAAAGCAACGGCTCTGGAGAACCGGCAGAAACAACTTGATGAGCTATACCAGCAGCGAAAAAGATTACTTCTGGAGCTTATCCAGGCTCGTTCTCAACGTTCCGCTGCGTTGGCGAAATCAGTCAAACGCCTGAACAGAAAACTAGATGAAAAAGTGCGGCTCAATTTGCAGCCAGAAGGCGATCGTCAACCTCTGTTGCATTTTCTGGAGCAATGTAATCTGGAAGGGGTTGGTCCACGGCGGCTTGCCTGGGTTCTGGAGCATGATTTTACACCGGAAAATCTGGTTGAGAATATCCGTCTTGGTGAACAGGCCTTACATAATGCCGGGTGGGGAATCACACCAACCGTCGCCCAGGCTTTGCTACGTTTGAGCGAAAAACAGCTTCTGGAACTGGAAGCATTATCACTACCGGATACGATGCAAATTGAGCTGAATGTCATGCATGACGGTGGCGGTGTTCTCTGGCGTCATATTGATGAACTCTCTACCGGGCAACAGTGTACTGCTGTCTTGCATTTATTGTTGTTGGAAAATCAAGACCCACTGATCCTCGATCAGCCAGAAGATAACCTGGATAACGCATTTATTGCAGAGCGTATAGTGACAGAGCTGCGCAAGGCGAAGCTCTCCCGGCAGTTTTTATTTGCCACGCATAACGCTAACATACCGGTGTTCGGTGATGCTGAGTGGATTGGTGTATTGAGCGTGGAAGAGGGTAAAGGTCGTATTCTTCCTGAGCAGCAGGGGGCTATTGATTTGCCGGAGATCCAACGCCTGGCGGCGAATATTCTCGAAGGTGGTCAAAGTGCCTTTAATCAACGCCGGGAAAAATATGGGTTTAAATAACAGAAAAGCGAGAGTCAGCCATGCTTAAAAGCGAGTTACTGGAGATCATTGCCAACGGAGAAAGCTCCGGAGTGGAGTTTAAGCGTGATGATATCCGCCCGGAGCAACTGGCGAAAGAAGTTGTTGCCATGGCTAACTTCCAGGGAGGATGCGTCCTGCTAGGTGTTGAGGATGATGGCACCATTTCTGGTATTCATCGTCAGAACCTGGAAGAGTGGGTGATGAATGTAATGCAGGATAAAATTCACCCAATGCTTTTGCCGTTCTATGAAGAAGTCCGAATGGATGATTCTCTTACGGTGGCTATCGTGAGCTTTCCTCAAGGAATTTCTAAACCTTATGTCGTGCGCCATCAGGGGAGGGAAGAAATCTTCATTCGCGTGGGGTCCACGTCCAGATTGGCGACTCGCGAGCAGCAAATGCGTTTGTTCGAAATTGGCGGTATGTTACATACCGAGGTGATGCCCGTTCCGAGAACAGATATTACCTGCCTGGATGAAGCCCGCTTATTGAATTATCTGCGCGATATTTTGCATGACCCAGATATTCCGGAGACACCGGAACAATGGCAACAACGGTTGCTGGGGTTGAGCTTTCTGACGCAAGCGGGTGAAAATGTTTGCTGTACGATTGCCGGGTTAGTTCTTTTTGGTAAATATCCACGCCAGTATTTACGTCAATCGGGTATCCGTGTCTTTGCCTTTGCCAGTGAAGACAAAGAATATCAGCCGTTGTTGGATGATATTCTGGATGGCCCAATGGTGGGACGTTTTGATACCGAAGAGGCTGGGAGAGCGTTGATCGATGGAGGATTAATTGAGCGTTTGATGTCAACCATCATGCCATTTATTACTTCTGAGGCCTCTCAACCTGATACGAACTTGCGTCGGGAAACCACTTGGTATTATCCGTTAGAAGCTGTTCGTGAAACCGTTGTAAATGCCCTGGCGCATCGTGACTGGACACGCTTTGTTGAGATTGAAATCGGCTTATATAATAACCGATTCGAGGTTATTAGCCCCGGTGCGCTGAATAACTCTATGTCGGTTGAGAAGATGGTGGCAGGCCAGCGCTCGCCGCGTAATACGATTATCATGGAAGTCTTGCGCGACTATGGTTACGTTGATTTCAGGGGAATGGGGGTCAGGACAAAAATTATCCCTCTGACGCAGGCTTTGAGTGGACAAGCACCGGAGTTTACCGCAACGGATGATTATCTGAAGACGGTTCTTTACCGTTCACCATCTCCTTGATATTGGCCCAGCATTATTGTTTATTCCGAATGTAAGAATATTTCAGTAATGTTGGGATATAATTTCTAAATTGTAGTTATTCTATATTTTCAAATATAAAATTTATACTGAATATAAAAAATCAATTAAGGTAATTTTATGACTAAACTATTTTAAGATAGATATTATCTCCATGACAACATCTTACGGCTCGCTGTGAATCACCTTCAAGCGGGTTTTATTTTAATTGCCTCAGGAGATAAAAATGATTTGTCCACATTGCGGTTCAACCAACACACAGAAACGAAATGTCGGTAGAAAAATTGGAGGTGGCATTGGAGCGATCGCTGGTGGCGTTGCGGGTATATCTGGTGGCACTGAAGGTGCAGCGCTCGGTGCGGCGGCAGGCTCAATCATACCGGGTGTCGGGACAATTGCCGGTGGTGTGATTGGATTTCTGGTGGGTATGGGGAGCGGGGTCGCGCTGGGAGCAACGGCAGGCGGCAGTCTGGATGGTGAGATCTTCGACGAATATACTTGCCATACTTGTATGTTAACATTTGATAGCTAGAGTATAAACCTCTAAATCACGGTGTGGCATAGTCGATACAGTTGAAGGCCCTCCAGAGAAGCAGAGAGACAAGACTCTTATGGGAAGCGGTTCCTGTGATGCAACACGATACTATTTGCGTTTGTTTCAGTTGGCTAAATAGCTGCGCGGAATAGTGCTCCGCTTTCGTCTGGCGCTTGCAGGGCAAGGCTTTGGGGCCGTTTCCTCTGCCTGACCGCACCGAATCGGGCCTGAAATGCGTTGCTCGCACGCAACCAGCCATATGTCAGTAACTGGCAGGTGTAGCGGTATTAGACGCAGCTATTTAGTAGTAACCAGCACTAAGAAACCTGTTGCCTCACCAGCGTTCTCTGCCCGATAATAAAGCAACTTATTACTCCGCAACCGTTATCCTTCAGGGTTGCATAGATTGCCAGTCACACCATCTTTTTTACCGACAGGTTTTTCGGGAACGTTTTTTATTCCCTAATTGCAGGTCGGAGAACGTAACCAAGGCCTGCTGCCGTTTTTCAAGGAACTCTGTTATGTTTAAATACGTACTTTCAGCAATCGCATTGGTGGCAACTAACGCCAGCGCTTATACCGATGTCACTGATGCACTTAACCGACAATACGAAATTTTTGAATGCCAGTTAGACAATGGCGACTATTTCCGAATGACCAATCGGAATGGTTTCCTCCAGTACAACGTAGACATTCATAACAAAGATAAAGGAACCACCTGGAACTTTCGGTACCCGGAAAAACCGGATAATAAATTGCTCCACATCGACGCGCGTTACGGAAATGATGAGCGTTACGGGTACCGCGACCGTATTTCCGTTTCATTCATGGGGGGCGGTGACAGTAAAAAGGGGGAGATGAAAGTCACGCTGGATACTACTGCTATTCACCAGCTTCATACTAATGATAATCCGAACTGGAAAACTGGACGCGGAATGATTGAGTATTACGATGACAATAAATTAGTCAGCAGGATGATGTGTAAGAACGATGTCTATTTTGCGTGGGAGCTGCGTTACCTCATTAAGTCGGAGCAACTGAAGCCAGGGTTCACGATGGATTACATTAGCTACAAGGATGGTGAGAAAGTGCATCTTCCATCTTTCTGATAATCCAGATATCTGCATACAGCACATTTTTTATGTAGCGTCCGGCTATGTTTTAATTAATAAAAAAACCGCAGAGTGGCTCTGCTGAGTATTTAATTAAGAACCGATTTTTCCACCACTAAATTGGATGTGAACGAAGTACATCATGGAGCAATAAAGCATAGGCAGAAATATTATCGGCAAGCGTGGAATGCCAGAATTAACCAAACCGATGACATTGCCTATGGTATAACAATTACAACTAATTAAGGAGGATATTCATGGTAACAACCAAAACCATTCAAGCTGTTATCGCAGCGGCTATCCTGGCGACTGCAACGGCGCACGCTGGCGATATGCATCAGGTATTTCTGTGCGACCTTGATGACCATCAGCAGGTTACTGCTTACGCTCAAAATGGCGTGGTCTGGTATGGCTACGTTAATGATCAAACCCATCAGTCATGGGAATATCCGAATGACGATCAGCTCGATGGCAATAGATTGTTAACGGTATATAACCTGACCATGCATTCGGGTGCTTTGCCGTATGTCGAATCCGAGCTGTGGTTCAAATTCAATGATGGCAACAAGGTTGGTTATGCAATACTTGAATCCGGCTACAATCTGAAAGATGGTCGTCAAAACGGGTCTTACACCATGGTTATTGATGGGCAGCAGACATATACAGCCCAATGTGTTAACAGCAATATTGGGGCCGATGCTATGGCGCAGGATATTCAGACGCACTATTTTTCTAAAGGTTATAACGTATCTAAAGACAGTGCGACTAATACCTTTAATCTAAAAATGTAAACTGCTCGCAATATCGCCGAACGAACAGCATCAGAGTTTATTAAATTCACTCTGATGCTGGTTCTGTTTTTACCGGAGAATTCGTCTGCCAGCCAATGATGCCCCGAACCGGTATATACTACCGTATCACCCGTTAACCCTAATCACAGTATCTCACCGGCCAGAATGCTGTTGTGCTAATCGTTTATATACCTCTACTCACCCACTGAAAATCACCGCACTGTACGCCAGCCTAATGGCTGGTTATGTCATCACCATAATTCAGACTAACTTACTGATACCAGCGTCATAACTCAGCGATAGAAAATTGGTCATTTATTGATTGAACTTAAAAATATTCAGAGAAATATCCCCGGAATTCACGCCTGATCGGTGAAAACGATCAATATCGAAAAATTGATCTGTGAAAACGATCTGACTTTCTCGTGAACATCTGCCAGCATCCGTTCCGCATAATCCATATCTCCGGCATGGTTATATTCATAACTCGTGGTGCTAAACGAAGATATCGGGATACATGCCTACATTCCCCGCCAACAGGGGCTCATGAATGAAGGCCGCATTGCGTTCTCCTCAATAGCGGCGCTGGCAGCGCCAGCCTTCTAACCGCAGCATTCTGCTGAAAAATAACCTGTAATTACGGGTAGGGTAAGCTATGTCTAAAATCCGGCTACGGCCTGTTTCTGTCGCCTGTATTTCCCGCTGGTCCACGTTAATTATCGCCACGCTATTGGTGGTTCTCGCCAATATTCTGATAGCACCAGTCCATGTTGTTTTTGACCGGGCGCTGGTCTTTGTTCTGATAATGTTGAGTCTCTCTCAGCTCGTCAGTAAGCGCTGGCGCTACGGTATTGCGTTGCCTGTGCTGGCGCTGATTGCACTGGATATCACCCTGACCGGCTGGGCCTGGCTCAGCTTTCATTCGGCATTCAGCTATGGATTTGCACAGAGCGTTCTGGATTCCAACGTGGATGAATCGCTGTCCATGCTGGGGCTTTATTTCCGCTACGTGATACTGTTTATTATAGCGCTGGCAATTCTGCTACTGAGCGTCATCAGAACACCCCACCTGACAAACCGTTTTCGTCAGACCCCGGTTTTACTGCTTTTTCTGCTGCTGGCCGGGTTCAGTATTCAGGCCGTGATCCATCAGTTGCGCAGCAATAATCTTCAGAGCCCGTTACAGCGGGTGCTGGCTGCCACGCCAGTGAGCAATGCCAATGTATTTTTACAGGTCTGGCAGGACAGTCAGATCATTACCTCCGTCACCGCGAATCCACCACAGTACGCACCGACCACCCGCGATACCGGCATTGATACCTACGTGCTGATTATTGGTGAGTCGGAGCGTACTGCGAATATGCATATTTACGGATATGGACGAGAGACGACACCCGAACTGGAGGCACAGCGTAACCATCTGCTGCTGTTTCGCCATGCAGCCAGCGGTGCGCCCGTCACGATTATGGCAGTGCCGCTGGCGCTGACTGGCGATACGCCTTCACACCATGATTTTCAGCATTACCGGGATAATATTATCAGCGTGGCAAATCAGGCAGGCTTTGATACCTGGTGGTTCAGTCGTCAGGGGACCGGCGGTGCGCACAACAATATTATTACCGCCATCGCTTCACTGGCTCACCACCAGCAATGGGTGGATCAGGGCTATGATGATGCACTGGTGCCGCTCTTACGTGATGCGCTGACGCATCCGGGGAAAAAGCTGATTGTGCTGCATCTTTACGGTAGCCATGAAAACGCCTGCGACCGCTATCCGCATAACGCTGCTGTTTTCCCGGACGCGAATAACCCGGATGGCTGCTATGACAATTCGGTGCATTTCACTGATGCGCTGATGGGTCAGGTCTTCCGGCTTTTGCAGGATAAACACGCCTCCGTGCTCTATTTCTCCGATCACGCACTGGTGCGCGATCCCGTGGGAGATGTGATGTATCACCACGCAGGGACTCACCCGCCGCACGAGGCTATTCAGGTGCCGATGTTCTTCTGGTTCAGCCCACAGGTAGCCACTCAGGATTCGATAACTGGTAACCAACAGCCGCTCTGGTCTACGGTAAACAACAACCGGCTAATGGAAGAATGGATGGGGATCACCCGGCAGGGGGAACAGCCGGAGTCGATACGCGATTACCTGCAACATCACAGCGGCCACGCCGACGTGATGGATACGACCGGGCATGTGTTTGACTGGGAGGCGCTTCCGGTGCTTTGAATCGCGATGACGATGCGGCCAGCAAAACACAGCTAACCATCATAATCGCCTTACACTGGTTTTGGAATGTCGCACCACTGGTCGTAGAAGGCAAAGAACAGATATTCGTCCACCAGCTGGTGATGTTCCGGGTTGGTGCGCTGCAAGTCGTTGATATCTGGCTCAGGAGAATGCGGGTGGTTAGTGAGTAATGCACTGAAGACCACCAGCGCCTGGGCCTCGCGTTGATACGGCGACAAATGGCTATATGCCGCCGTGTAATCCCGTAGCCCCAATCTATGCACCTCACTGGTCAGAATACTGCTCCAGGGCGTCTCAGACGTAAAGCGAATGGCAGAGCGAGGTACTAACCGTTCGCCACAATCCGCTGGTGATGTCGGGAGTAAGAACGTCGGAACCAGCATGATACCAATCCCGGATATATCAGCAGGTACAACTCTGAGCAGGTCACGATGACGGGATAGCAAACGGCCCGTTGCATCATCGCGGGCAACACACTTGTTTAAGAGCCGCTGATAATGCCGTTGCAGTGCGGATAGTTGGATCATATCGTTCATGGATATTACCCCCTTATCCACGGGATTTTTCTATCTGCTGTTGCAGCCAGTTTTCCACTTCACTTTTCAGCCAGCGTGAAGACCGGCCTAATTTAATCGGCTTTGGAAATCCCCCGTCCTGGATAAGTTTATAAAACCACTTATCCGTCAAGCCGGTAAATGTAGTGATGAATTTCATATCGACTAATTGATCGCTTAATAATGTATTTGGCAAGCTGGTCATGATGTTCTCTCCGGTAAACAGGAGAGCAGTACCGGGATGGATGAGAATGAATGTGGTACTGCTCATGACAAAAACAGCCGCCGTAATAAATCACTTCCAGAGATGGGTTCTTGGCCTTCCCCTGCGGGTTCTATCTGGAATAGTGCTAAACCGGATATTTATTCCATCAGGTTTTTGCTCAGTCTTCGCCAGATAGCTGAGAATGTATTTCATAGAGTTTATCCCCTCATCGTCATTGTATTCAGTTACTTCTTCCCCTCTGACTTTATAATGGCGCTGTGGCGTACATCGATGAGCATAACCCTCTGCATCGGTAATACGCTGCCAGCACTCAGCAATCTCCTGAAAGACCGGCCAGGCTTTATTGCGTAACTGAGCATTAATGAATATTGCACTATGTACATGGTGTCGGTGATTATCCCCATATTCAGCGACCCAGAGATAACCCGCGATACCGTGGATATTGTTTAATGCGTTCTCCAGTTGAACCATATCAGCACACAGGCCATGAACATCCTGCTGAGTAAACTCAGGCGAGTAACTCAGATAGGCAAAATCGATTCTGAGCAGAATTAGTTTGGAGAATTTGTTGAAGAGGTTATCTACATGCCGGTGCAGGCAGCTTTCCAGATGAGGGGATGTTGGGTGATTAGCGTTTGTAACTGGGATTGATTTCATCATGCGTTCCTCATTATGTTGCATCATGAACATGAGAGAGGGACGTAAGTTTTTAGTTGACTCTGGTTAGTAATATTAGATAGGGTATTGATAACGATGTACGTTGTATCCGGTCAGATATACTGTCGCTGTATAATAACAGTAATAACCTTATTTCAGCATGATGGCACATATCACGAATCACTGCTTCCTGGGCTGTGACTGGCTAGCACTGACGGCTATATCCAACCAGGGTGACAGAGCATAGTCTGGTCGATAAAACTAAAAATTCATTCACTGAAGATCAACGTCGATCACCATTCACTCTTTAGACCTTTAAAATCGTCACGGCGCATTTTCGGTTAATTTTTGATAAATTTGCGACAAAAACACCATAAAATCATGCAGAATGACGGTAAAATCACGGCGTGATTGTTTATGTAATGAGGTATTTGTTGATGAGTTATGAAAAATATGTTTCTGAAACTAACATTAGAAAGTGCCAGTTTTATGTCCGTTACATGGAAAGCAGAAGACGTTCAGGAATAAGCGTTCGCGATGAATTTGACTGGGATAATAAATCCGGAAATACGAGTGAAATATGCCAATGGATTGATGATGAACTCAACGATTATTATCGGGGAAATAAGCGGCGGATAGATCAGTTCATAGAGGAAATGGAGGCGGCCTGTAAGGATGAATTGTTGCCGTTAACTGACTTTGGGTTGATAAATGATAAAAGAATTTGTCTATGGGCATGGTATATTAAAATTGGTTGCAACACCCGACGTAATGAAGTATTTCCCGATCATCGTGGACGATTTGATGCGCTGATAAAATACTTTGATGAATTGGATTGCAGTGGGGTGAGGAAGAAAAAAATCCTTGATGATTTAAGAGGCGAGTGGCAAAAATATGTAAATATGCCAGATCCTTTTGCAAAGGATAATGAGAGGGAAATAACGTATCGATGGGACTATGCTGAGAAACCGCCTTATAATATCACCAGGTATTTTTTGCCCATCACAAATGAAGATAAAAAAATATGCCTAACGGGTTTCTATGATGCAATTCTTGATACTCCGGAGAAGAAGGAGTTATTTAGAAAGAAAATAGGCAGCGCATTATCATCGCAAAAAACAAGAGATAAAAAGGGTAGAAAAAACATCAACAAAAAATTCTATATATCTCATGAAAACAATGAAAAGTTGGATAGCATGGTAAAACACACGGGTTTCAATCAGGATTATTTCATTAATCATCTTATTTCTGAGGAATACAACAGACAAAAAACCTCCTCCGGTGAAATTAAATAAATTTTAAATATATATTACTTCATTGAACATCAAAGAGAATGTGTAAAAACATTCTCTTTGCATTTGTTGCGTGCGTTTCTTTTGGTTGTGCCATTCCTTACACTAATGAATTTTTTTCAAACACTACATCCCGGTCATTTATCGCCCTTTCTCTCCCTAATGAAAAATTCATAACACACGACTGAAAACATTTCTCATCGTGACGAACTGAGCTACGTGATACATCAATGCCATTAATTCATCATCAATATTGCCAATAAGGAGCTGTAAAATATGCAACGCCAGAAACTCAATCTGAAAGCCCTGTCAGGATTATTACTTGTCGCCGGAGCATTATGCCTGCCCGTCACCAGTCAGGCCGGGAGCTATACCGATTATATTACCTACCGGTTTATTAGTAGCAGAAAAAGCGCACAGCTGAATCAACAAGTCTGTACTTACCAGAGCATTCAGAGCCAGCAGCAGGTTGAGCTCACACTTCCCTACGTCTGCTGGCCGATGGCATTTCAGAGCCGTATGGACGGTCAGTTTTATAAGGATACTGACTAAGCCGCTGATTTATCGCTCTACACAACATCATCTCTGTTTTTTCACAGCCCAGTCGTTACGGCGACTGGGCTTCTTTATTTCTGTTTGCTCTCTGAGGAGATTGCAATGACCGAACCAGCATTACTACCCGACGGGCCATTTATCCGTGCCGAAGCAAATGCAATTGCCGACTGCTATCAGAATGTTGCCATCGAAGATGATCAGCAGACCCACTTTCGTCTGGTCGTTCGTGATACTGACGGAAGCCTTATCTGGCGGGACTGGAACTTTGCTGCCGGAGCCGGTCAGGGGCTGAACCGCTTTATCGCTGACTACGGCATTCGTAAGGAGTCCGCGTGAACAACGAACGCCGTAAACGCCTGGCTCTGCTGGCGCAACAAGTCACTGAACTGAAGGACGACGTGCAGGCTGTGCTTGAGGAGGAAGAGGATGCCTTTAACAACCTGCCGGAAGGCTTACAGAATGGCGAGCGCGGCGATGCGATGCAGACGGCCATTGCTGCACTGGATGCAGCAGTCAGCGCACTGGAAGAAACCAGTGACCAGCTGGCAGAAGCGCAGACGTAGTCCACCGACATTCAGCCACAGCGGGCATAACCTGCCCACAACCACACCATCAGACCATGTTCCCGCCAGGAGCATGGTCTTTTTTATACCGTTACCCCACTACTGAGGAACAAACCATGCGATTAGCCAGCCGATTCGGGTGGATAAACCAGATACGCCGTGACCGTCCATTAACCCATGAGGAACTGATGCAGGTGGTTCCCAGCGTGTTCAGTGAAGACCGCCACGAATCCCGCAGTGACAGATATGCTTACATCCCCACCATCACACTGCTGGAGAACCTGCAACGCGAAGGGTTTCAGCCCTTCTTTGCCTGCCAGTCCAGAGTCAGGGACCCCGGCAAACGTGAACACACCAAACATCTGCTGCGTCTGCGTCGTGCCGGGCAAATCACCGGTGTGCAGGTGCCGGAGATTATTTTGCTCAACAGCCACGATGGTTCCAGTTCGTACCAGATGCTGCCGGGGTACTTCAGAAGCGTCTGTACCAATTCGCTCGTCTGCGGTCAGTCATTGGGTGAAATCCGCGTGCCGCATCGGGGAGACGTGGTGGAGAAGGTTATCAAAGGCGCTTACGAGGTGCTCGGCGTGTTTGACCGCGTGGAGGAAAAACGCGAGGCCATGCAGTCGCTGCAACTTCCACCTCCCGCACAACAGGCTTTTGCAAAGGCCGCGCTGACTTACCGCTTTGGTGAAGACCACCAGCCGGTAACTGAAGCGCAAATTCTGGCCCCCCGCCGCTGGCAGGACGAATCCGGCGACCTGTGGACGGTCTATAACCGCATCCAGGAGTCGCTGATAAAAGGCGGTCTGTCGGGCCGTTCAGCTCAGGGGAAACGCAGTCACACCCGTGCCGTGAAAGGCATCGATGGCGACCTGAAGCTCAACCGGGCGTTATGGGTGATGGCCGAAGAACTCCAGCAGGCGCTGAGTTGATACCCGACAGCACCACATCCTTTTTCACTTTATCTATCCAACTCATTAATTTGCAGAGAGATTTTATCATGCAACACACCACTACACCTGAAGCAAAAACACCGGTACGCCAGATGCAACCTGACCGCACCATCATCACGGCCAGCCTTGTTCCCGACGAAGAACGAATCGCCTTCTGGGGTCGTCGCTTTGGGCGCGTCCGCCAGTGGGTCTTTCTGGAGCCTCAGGTGTTTTCCTGGCTTGACCTCTGGAGCACCGACTATCAGGGCGGCATCTGGGATTTTCACATACTGTCGAATGGCGGCGCGTTCCTGACTCCGCCGGAGCAAGAGAGCTACACGTTGTTTAACGAACACAACGGCAATGACGCTGAGCTCAGCACCGAAGCCACCGGTATCGCGGTGTGCCTGATGGCCTGGAGTCACCATGCCTGCCGCACCAGTTGTCAGGCTATCAGTGAGCACTACTACCGCCTGCGCGATTACGCGCTGGCCCATCCTGAATGCAGCGGCATCATGCGGCTGATTGACTGAGGAAACCCCTTATGAACACAGCACTATCGCTGGTTGCCATCCAGCCCGATGTAATACCCTCTGCGGCAATCAGTCTGACCCCTGGCGCTCAGCGCATCATCCATCAGGCACTGTCGATACTGGAACAGCACCTGCGCCAGCCCGGTGTATCGTTCCTCTCGGCAGAGGAAACCCGTGACTGGCTGCGGCTGAAAATGGCCGCACTGGAGCGGGAGGAATTTATAGTTCTGTTTCTGGATAACCAGCACCAGCTACTGGCCTGTGAAACCCTGTTCACTGGAACTATCAACCATACCGAAGTGCATCCCCGTGAAATCGTGAAAGCAGCGCTGCGCCATAACGCCGCTGCGGTGATCCTCGCGCATAACCATCCTTCCGGCACGGCAGAGCCCAGCAAAGCGGACCGGCTTATCACCAGTAATTTGCAAAATACGCTGCTGCTGGTTGAGGTACGGACACTCGATCACTTCATCGTCGGCCACCGGGAAATTGTTTCGTTTGCTGAGAGAGGCTGGCTATGAACATCGTCAGTAAACGCCAGGCGATGACGATTTACCGGCAGACGCCCGGCGCGCGGCTGGCCTCTTACTGTACTGGTCATTACCGCTGGACCGGCAGCGTCTGTCATTACACCGGTCGTCACGTACCCGAGATCAGCGGCGTACTGGCCGTCTTTGCCGAACGTCGTCAGGACCAATACGGACCGTATGCACTCCTGCGCTGCGTGACCCTGAATTAATCATCTTTAAGGAAAGCTAAAAATGAAAATAAATAAAACTACATCCACACCGGTATGGGGACTACGGAAAGATGTCTTCCCGTCATTTGGCGCGCGGTTAGTTCAGGAGGGTAATCACCTGCACTATCTGGCTGACCGGGCGGGTATTTACGGTGAATTTACCCCGGCGCAACTAAAGACGCTGAATATCGTATTTCCGATGTTTATTAAACAGATGGAGGCTGCTTTACGCACTGGCGCACTCAATCCGCGCGAGGCCAGACGTTTTACGACTGAAATTCGTGGCATAACCTGTGAAGCCGATACGTGCGGATCGTTTGGTTACGTTTATCTTTCGCTTTACCCAACCATCGTTAAAAGCTGACCGGCATCCTCCCTCAATATCTGTTTACCAACGGAATTTCATTATGCAAACCCAATACAACCACCCATACCGGGCGACACCATCACAGCCGTCGCCTGTCGAAATCTGGCAGAAAATGCTGACGCATTTGCTGGCTAAGCATTATGGCCTCACGCTCAACGACACGCCGTTTAGCGAAGAGAAAGTGATTCAGGAACACATTGACGCCGGTATCACGCTGGCTAATGCCGTGAATTTTATTGTGGAGAAATACGAACTGGTTCGTATCGATCGCAAAGGATTCGGTTGGCAGGACGCATCACCTTACCTTAGGGCTGTTGATATTCTGCGGGCGCGACAGGCAACGGGCCTGTTGCGAGGTCGCCGTCATCTGGCGGCGCACTGAATCTTGCGAGCGGCCTTCCCGTATTCCATTCCCGATCTTTCATCCCTGTTAACTCCCTGCATAATGCGCCTGCCATTCCCGGCGGGCGCGTTTGCTTTTATACGGACGAAAAATTATGCAAACAGAAGCTGAAGTGTTAACTAACCATAACGAACTTATCTGCTCGACAAATATTGAACGGATCGTCACCGGGCGGAATGCTGCGCTGCAACAGATTGAAGCCGTGATCCACCAGCTTGATGAGATTTCCCGACTGACATCCGGTATTGGCGGCAACACGGCGGAGCACTGGGCGATGCGACAGGGGCGGGCTTTTGACTGCTGGTTGATGCAGGCAACTGACAAAGCTCTGCCAGTTATCGCCCGCAATATCGATCGCAGCATCTGGCGCGATCTGATGCTGAAATCCGGGATGTTAACCTTGATGGACGCTGAAGCCCGTAGTCAGTGGGCGAAGAACCTGGAGGAGGGCGATCTTCCGGCCATCAGCGAAGCCAATATCCTGAGTACCTTTGAGCAGTTGCACCATAACAAGCAGGACGTTTTTGAGCGCGGCATTATCAATGTGTTTAAAGGGTTGAGCTGGGACTATAAAACCAATAACCCTTGCTACTTCGGCAAGAAGATCATCGTTAACAATCTGGTGAAACATGACCGATGGGGCTACAGCCTAAACTGGGGCTGGCGGCGCGATCAGCTCGCCGATCTGGAGCGGATGCTGTATCTGCTGGATGGCAAAACCATTCCCGATAACCGGCATGATGTCTCCATCCGGTTTATGGATTTTGTGCGCGATAACCCGCATCAGCAGGTTTTCGAAGATGATTTGTTCATCATTCGCTACTTTCAGAAGGGGAGCGGGCATATCACGTTCAAACGGCTGGATCTGGTGGAAAAGATGAATGACATTGTGGCAAAGCACTTTCCGGGGATGTTGCCTGCAAAATGAGATGTGATGTTTTTATAGGCACCTCTATGCTAATCTTAATAGGAGTTATTAAATGTTATTAAAGGAGATAATCCCTATGGGTTCGCTTACTAAACAAACCATCAGCGCACAGATACCAGTGGAGTTGGCTGCTGCTGTTGAAAATCTGGCAATTGAGTTAGATCGTTCTAAGAGCTGGATTATTAAGGAAGCGTTGACCAGTATGCTGGCCGAAAGAGAACGGCGTCATCAGAGTATCCAGGCCGGTCTTGCCGATGTGGATGCTGGTCGTGTGGTGAGTCATTCGAACATGGTGGATTTCGCTAACCGTTTAAAGAAAGCTTGATAAATGGAAATTTACTGGACGCTTAAAGCTCAGGATGACTTGGAGCGTATCTACCGTTTTGCCCTTCAGTATAGCCGCCAGCACGCCGATGACGTTTTGGATCGCCTGATTACTGGATGCGCTGGCCTTGCAGCGCATCCGGCAATTGGCGTACAGCAGCCTCGGTATGAACCTCGGGAAGTCCGAAAAGTGTTATTTGATGATTACGAGGTTCACTACGAACTTCGTGACAATGATATCTATATCGTGGATCTCTGGCATACAAAAGAAGAACGCTGAAGAGATTTTCTTTTCGTTCACGAGCGCTGATTACTGAGTAAAAACACGATTTTGTGTCTTTACTCATTTATGTGTTTTAATGGTACTTTCTGTCTCCTTCTGAAGGATGGATGCCATGTTACAGAACAACATCAAACAGCTTCGTACCCAGCTATCTATCACCCAACGCGAACTGGCATTTATGGTCGGAACCAGCCAGCAGCAAATTCAGCGTATCGAAAGTGGAAAGGTTGCAGCCCGACTGGGGCTTGCGCAGGCAATATGTTCAGCGCTGGATAAACCGCTAAATGCCGTCTTTCCTGGTGGCGAAAACACACTGAAAAAAGTGCGCAGTCAGTATAGTTGTAGCGATGAGGAGCTGGAAAATATTGCGACCAGTGGCATCGAAATGGACTGCAACCTCTGGACCGTAAAACTTTGGCTACAGGGGCAGCAGGATTACCTGCTATTGCCTATATCTTCTGCGGATAAGCGGCGATTCTATTATTATTTTCAGGAACAGACCGCCCCTAATATAGAACGTTTCTTTGTTTTTAATTCCGAGCAGCATCGCTACGCATTAAATATACGTGAAGTGGTATTTCATCAGTTTCTGGCTGATGGTTTACCAACAATCGTTGATGAAGAGGATGACTACGAGGACGATTATTTCAATGTTCATATCACTCTGGTCAACGGTGGGCCAGTGATACCGCTGAGTGTTGAGTCTGATGCGCCGCAAAATGAGGAGGCGGGGGATATCGGTCAGTTGAACGCGTTCTTTGAAATGCTGGATTGTGAGCCTGAAACAGCAGATCGCTACATGATAACTGATGAGGATGGGGAGGATGCTTTTATCCGTATAGGTTCTATTGCGATGGTGCGAGTTGCGCTTGACGTACTGGAACCAGTGGAAGACGATGATGAGTAGTATTGAATGAATTGATTTCTTAAGAAATGGTGCTGAGTATACATGTGAGTATACAAAGCAACTGCGTATTTTTATAAATCCATTGATTTCATGTTGTTATGCTGAAAATCGCGGTGCGGCCTTCGCACTCACCCTCACCCTCTAAACACCTCCTTCCTGTGCCACTCTACAAACCCTTCTTTTGGATAATTCTCGCGCATCATTGGCAGCGCTATCGATTTACCGTCGAAATCCCAGAACAGTCTGCCCACCATGCCGCTGCCATTCACTGCGGGTGACACCTGAACCCGCATACTCTCATCCAGCCCAATCGAACCTTTATCAAAGGCTTTATGGTGGATTGCACACAGCGCCAGGCCGTTTGAAATCTCGCACGGGCCACCATGCTGTTTCCATTTGATATGGGCCGCTTCAAGCGCAACTGAAGTGCTGTCGTGGCGCATATTGAAGCCACAAATGGCGCATTCATAGTTATAAGCACGCAGAACCTGCTGGCGGAACAACGGGTCCCGCTGTTTGCGGATTTGCAGGATATCAAACCCCAGTTCATCCGCGATTTCTTCCTGAATGCTTTCGGTGAAGTGCGCCTCGAGGATTTGCTGTGCCAGGGTGTTGATGAGGTTCTTGTTCTTTTTCAGCAGGGCAAAATGTTGTTCATCAAAGCCTCCGGCAACGTTATGCGTCACCAGTTCTCCGGCAGGGGGCTGTTTACTGCTGCCGGATGTTGAGCACTGCTCGGCGTTTTGTAGCTCCCAGAACCCATCGCCCTGTAAGCGCCAGAAGGGCATATCCGGGCGGTACTGCGCGCGCTGTGGTCCAAATCGTTCCAGCAGGCTATGCAATGGGTCGCGAACTTCCGAACCGTAGTCAAACAGGCGACCGTGACCCTGCTGATAACCCGCCAGCACATGAAGCAGCAGCAAAGGTTTGTGCGGCGCACGCTGCTCGCCTTTACGCCAGATGGTGATGTCGGCAATTGCCTGCTGCAGGGTTTTACTGGAAGTCATTGATTTCATTATCAGGTAAATAATTGCGATGATGCTCGCAAAATATCACCTGATCAAGCAAAGACGGGTTGATGCGCTATCGACGTCACTTATTGGTATCAATTTGATAAAGCACTATGCGTGGCATGTTGTCTGACATCAACGACATCACTTTTATGTTTTCTGAAAAACACATACGCCACGGCAGTTACCGTTCCCCCACCAGGGTACGCAGGAGTACGATAAGCATGCAAATTATTGCATATCGAAGGATCTCTAGTGGACACAGTAGAGGAACTCAACGGAACATACTTTTATAAAGGGGTCTGTAACATTTCTGCAGGTGAGCTATTTTTCTGGATTTTTCTCGACAAAATTGATGAACAATTTGGGGGAATTAAAGATGTGGTAGAAATGTCATGTATCATTCTTGGGCTACCATTGTTGAAAACACGGGGTAAGCCATATGGGGCAACACAAGGCACATCAATTGCCTCCAAATATTCTCGTGAGTTTCTTAACGTAACATTGTCCGTCAGGCTTCCTACCATCACCAATGCCAGTATCAAATATTTAAAACCAATGATGACTAACAATCTGGGGGCATTCGTTGGACGAACAATTCCTGTGATTGGTTGGGTATTACTCGCAAATGATGTCGCCCAAATTGTTTATAAAACGGTGAATACCTACAACACCATTGCCAGAGAGGAAGATCGCGTATGGTGACGGATAATGAGGTATTAGAATTTTTTCGGGGGGAGTTATCTCTCGCGGTAACGTTTACTTTCAAGCCTATCCCGATTGAACTTGATACGCCGCTGCAAGGTTACGCTGAATGGGATGAATTACCGTATGCCATTGATGATTTTGGAGAGAAATATAACGTTGATGTTTCTGTGATTGATTTCGATGCCTATTACCCGTGGGAAAGAGAATCGGTCTATAGAAAATGGTTTACCAACGAACCCATCAAACAAGTGTCAAAACTGCTTACTGTGCGTATGTTCGCAGAATCAGCCAGAGCAGGCCGCTGGTTATATGATTGATTACAAGGAGTGTTGAAAATGGCTGTACCCGTTCATTTATTTTTAAAAGACGATGGTGGCGCGATGATTCGTGGAGGCTCGGATGTCCGGGGACGTGAAGGCAGTATTGAGTTACGTGGTTTAACACATAACCTTAGCATTCCAACCGATGGTGCCACTGGAAAGCTAACCGGCACACGCCAACATGGCCCATTTCTTTTTGACAAAGAGATCGATTCCTCCAGCCCATACCTTTACAAAGCAGTTGCGACAGGTCAGACACTTCAAAGTGCGGAACTTAAGTTCTATCACATAAACGACGCAGGCCAGGAAGTGGAATACTTTAATACCCTGCTTGAAGGTGTAAAAGTTGTATCAGTGACACCAATCGTGCATGACACACGTACGGTAACGGGAACCGGACATTTGGAAAGCGTACAACTGCGCTATGAAAAAATCACCTGGTGTATTGTAGATGGCAATATTCAATATACCGACGCCTGGAACGAACGTACTACGGCATAACAAAGATGACGCAATACATCCTAATAAAGGCGCCCACAGGCGCCTTTAGCAAGACCGTTACCCCTTCGACCCTTTCCCCGCAATCACCCCGATAAACTCCAGCACCTGCTTTTGCTTACGCGCGGAGAGCTTTTCCACGGCGCGCAGGGATTTCATCAGTTCTGACTCTTCGGGTTCGGGCGTGCGGGCGGTTAACACAATGCAGCCTTGCATGACGCGCACATCGACGCGGGTGCCGGTGTCGAATCCGGCGGCTTTAAGCCACTGGCCCTTCATCACGATGGACGGAAACTGGACATACTTCACCGGCAAACGGCTGTAATCAGGATAACCGCTCGCATAACCCACCTTCAGGCAACGGTTATCTGCGACGTACACTTCTGGATCAAATGAAACTGCAATACAATGCGTATCAGTCATGATGGCTATTCTCGTGAAATAGTTACTGTGATTAGCGATGCGGAGGTGCGCCAACACCTTCGCATCGCGCTAATAAAACCCCTGTAAATTACCCCAGTAATTGGCGGGAAGTCCAGATGTAAATAACATGAAATAAGCGCGATTAGCACGCTTTCGGAATAAATAGAAATCCTCTCTATCCCAATAAACATAGTATTATTCACCGTATAAATTCATTCCTGTCCCATCCTCCTGATACCTGTCATTTCCAGAAAATAACGCCCATCTGTATCAGGCCAAAAATGCGATCTAACTCACTGAAGCAAATAGCAAACTCTGAAACAACGCCGTTTTGTACACTTTGCTTTACACTTTTAGTGATGTGAATCACAAATATAAACCCGTGAAGTGATCCGACTCTCACAAAATGGGGTGTACTCATTCAGCAATACAGTATGAGCACAGCCTGGAAAGTTAAGTTTTCAGTATTTCCCCTCTCCACGGGGGCACCATCGCAAATGGCAAATCAACACGCAAAAAAAAACTTGTTGAATATGAACGGGTAAAAAAACGACGTGTGATTTGCATCACCTACATTTACAGCTTTTTAAATTATTGCCAGTGATTAATGTTGACCAGGCTATTTCCATAATCAATTAAATCTTGCATAGTGCCTCCACATTATTTCTCCCCCTGACTCAGGAGGCGAATAGTTATATTTCATCAGACTTTATTGATGAACCAGGTATGCTTTACTTCACATTAATACGTACATGACCACTGTTACTGGAGAAACAAAATGAATTATCCGGCAGAACCCTTCCGTATTAAAAGCGTTGAAACTGTATCTATGATCCCGCGTGATGAACGCCTTAAGAAAATGCAGGAAGCGGGATACAATACTTTCCTGTTAAATTCGAAAGATATTTATATTGACCTGCTGACAGACAGTGGCACCAACGCAATGAGTGACAAGCATTGGGCCGGAATGATGATGGGTGATGAAGCCTACGCGGGCAGCGAAAACTTCTATCATCTGGAAAGAACCGTGCAGGAACTGTTTGGCTTTAAACATATTGTTCCTACTCACCAGGGGCGCGGCGCAGAAAACCTGTTATCGCAGCTGGCAATTAAACCGGGGCAATATGTTGCCGGGAATATGTATTTCACTACCACCCGTTATCACCAGGAAAAAAATGGTGCGGTGTTTGTCGATATCGTTCGTGACGAAGCGCACGATGCCGGTCTGAATATTGCTTTTAAAGGTGATATCGATCTTAAAAAATTACAAAAACTGATTGATGAAAAAGGCGCCGAGAATATTGCCTATATTTGCCTGGCAGTCACGGTTAACCTCGCAGGCGGGCAGCCGGTCTCCATGGCTAACATGCGCGCGGTGCGTGAACTGACTGCAGCACACGGCATTAAAGTGTTCTACGACGCTACCCGCTGCGTAGAAAACGCCTACTTTATCAAAGAGCAAGAGCAGGGCTTTGAGAACAAGAGCATCGCAGAGATCGTGCATGAGATGTTCAGCTACGCCGACGGTTGTACCATGAGTGGTAAAAAAGATTGTCTGGTGAACATCGGCGGCTTCCTGTGCATGAACGATGACGAAATGTTCTCTTCTGCCAAAGAGTTAGTCGTTGTCTACGAAGGTATGCCATCCTACGGCGGCCTGGCCGGACGCGACATGGAAGCTATGGCGATTGGTCTGCGCGAAGCCATGCAGTATGAGTACATCGAGCACCGCGTGAAGCAGGTTCGCTATCTGGGCGACAAGCTGAAAGCCGCGGGTGTACCGATTGTTGAACCGGTGGGCGGTCACGCGGTATTCCTTGATGCGCGTCGCTTCTGCGAGCATCTGACGCAGGACGAGTTCCCGGCGCAAAGCCTGGCTGCCAGTATCTATGTGGAAACCGGCGTACGTAGTATGGAGCGCGGAATTATCTCTGCGGGCCGTAATAACGTGACCGGTGAACACCACAGGCCGAAACTGGAAACCGTGCGTCTGACTATTCCACGCCGCGTTTATACTTACGCGCATATGGATGTAGTGGCTGACGGTATTATTAAACTTTACCAGCACAAAGAAGATATTCGCGGGCTGAAGTTTATTTACGAGCCGAAGCAGCTCCGTTTCTTTACTGCACGCTTTGACTATATCTAAAAAATAATTATGGCCCCATCTCAGGATGGGGCTTTTTTGTATTTCTTTTCCATGAACAGGAAGCCTTTGCGGTGCCCGTTACCGTGACATAACTACAAAAGTAAACCCTGACTCCGACATTTTTATTATCCGCATGATGTACAAATGACAGCTGTAATTATAACGAATAGTCTACAGGAACATTTATCATGGATATTAATGCCATTGAGCGACAGAGTAGTACCCCCGGACTGATTAGCGGAACCATGTTGGTTATCGCGACCGTAGTGGGTGGAGGGATGTTTTCCCTGCCGATTGCGATGGCTGGCGTATGGTTCCCCGGTGCGTCAGTTATTCTTCTGTTTATCGCCATCATGATGTTATTAACCGGTCTGATGCTGGTCGAAGTTAATCTGCATTATGGCGCCGGTGCCAGTTTTAATACCTTTACTCAGGATTTATTAGGTCGAAAGTGGAATATTGTGGTCGGTATCGCTTTCGGTTTTGTGCTGTATATTCTGACCTATGCCTATATCTCTGGTTCGTCGGCGGTGATGGCGCAAACCGTGTTCAAATACAGCGGCGTGCGCTTTCCGGCGAATATCTCGGTGGTGATCGTCAGTATGCTGGTCGGGGCGATTGCCTGGTACAGCTCCTTGTTGGTTGGACGTATTACTACCGTGTTGATCATCGGTAAGTTTATCGCGTTCTTTGCCACCTTCTCTGGCCTGGTGGGTCATATCGAAGTGGCGAAACTCGTCGACAGCGTGGCGGTGGCGCTGCCCAATTCGCAGTACCTGCCGTATATCCTGATGACGCTGCCGTTCTGCATTATCTCCTTTGGTTTTCACGGTAACGTGCCGAGCCTGGTGAAGCTGTATGGCACGAGCGGGATCTCAAATATTACGCGTTCGATTATCATCGGCACGCTGTTTGCCCTGCTGCTGTATATCTTCTGGCTGGGTGTCACGATGGGCAACATCAGTCGTTCCTCGTTCCCGCCAATTATCGCCAAAGGCGGCAATATCGACGTGTTTGTCGAGGCCATCAGCGGGCTATTCACCAGCCGTTATATGGATCTGATCCTGACCTTCTTCGGCAACTTTGCGGTAGCCAGTTCCCTGCTGGCGGCGACGCTTGGCCTGTTCGATTACATCGCCGACCTGTTTCACTTCCCGGATGACGGCATGGGTCGCCTGAAAACCGCGCTGGTGACCTACTTCCCGCCAGCCGCCGTGTGCTTCTTCTTCCCGAACGGGTTTGTCCACGCCATTGGTTACGCCGGTCTGGCCTTTACCATCTGGAGCGTGATCCTGCCGCCGTTCCTGGTGAAAGCGGCGCGGAAACGTTTTCCGACCGCCAGCTATACCGCGCCGTGTAATAACACCGTGCTCAATCTGGTCATTGTCTGTGGGGCGGTTGTCTATCTGACGGTTGTTCTGGACGTATTTGGTCTGCTGCCAACGTTTCGCTAGACGGAGTCAAAATGAAAAACGTGTTGTCTGTTCAGTCGTCAGTCGTTTATGGCTATGCCGGAAATAAAGCCGCCGTGTTGCCGATGCAGCTCTCGGGGATCGATGTCTGGCCGTTTTACACCGTACAGTTTTCCAACCACACCCAGTACGGGATGTGGCAGGGCATGGCGATGCCGCACGGTGAGCTGAGCGCCATCATCAGCGGGCTGGATGACCTGCAAAAACTGGCGCAATGCGATGCCGTGCTGTCCGGGTATCTCGGGGACAAACGCCATTGCGAAGAGGTGAAGCTCGCGGTCACCACCATTCGCCAGCGTAATCCCCAGGCGCTCTATTTTTGCGATCCGGTGATGGGCGACCCGCAAAAAGGCTGCATCGTCGCGCAGGGCGTGGAGTCCTTTTTTGTCGATGACGCCATTCAACTGGCTGATGTGATGGGGCCGAATCTCTATGAGCTGGGCGTGCTGACGGGCAGACAACTACGTAGTTTTGACGAGGTGGTGGCAGCGGCGCAGCAACTGGTGGCGTGGGGCGTGAAGAAGGTGCTGGTGAAACATCTCGGCGACTGCTCGCGCGACAAACAGGCGTTTGAAATGCTGCTGGTGACGGCGGAACAGACATTACACATCGCCCGGCCGCTGTATACCTTTGCCAAAATGCCGGTGGGCGTTGGGGATCTGATTTGCAGCGTGATGCTGGCCTCACTGCTCAACGGTTATGAGGACAAGCAGGCGCTGGAGCGGACCACCAGTGTCGTCGACGCGGTGATGCGGCTGACGAAAGAACACGACTCGTATGAACTGCGGCTGATAGACGCGCGTCACCAGATAATGGAGCCGCAAATTCGCTATCAGGCAACGGTGCTGTAGCGCCGCAAGGAGGCTCTATGTTTCTGACACTGCTACGATTTCAGCATCCGCTGATCTACCGTTTTGCATGGCTTCGTCTGTGGGTCAGGGTGTTAAGAGCGTGCGGGCTGCGTAAGTGAAAGGGGAGAACATTTTTCTCTGCTGCCGGATGCGGCGCTTGCGCCTTATCCGGCCTACAAATGAGCGTGAAACGTAGGCCCGATAAGCGAAGCGCCATCAGGCATTAGCGCCAGGCATTACACGCGGAAGTAGCGTGGTGGGATCAACGCGGAAAAGGCGTCGAACTTCTTCACCATCTTTTTCCAGAACAACATAACAACAATCCTCGATTTGAAACATCGGCGCTATTTTAGTCAGCGCCGACAAATCGTAAAGCCAGTCGCTTCGTTTCGATCCTGAAGCGGTGTAAACCTTTTTGGTCACCGCGTCGTCAAATACGGTTGCCGTCAATTTGACGGGGTTGACAATGGATTACGCCATAAACCAGTAATAAAAGAGACCGACTTTCAGGCCGAGGATCACAATGTAGGCGCAGCAGTATTTCATGGTGCCAGACATTATCTGGTTGGCCTGTCCGTCCATTTTGGTGGCTGAAACCGCAATGGCGATACTCTGCGGCGAAATCATTTTCCCCCCCGTTGCACCAGAAGTATTCGCCGCCGCGAGCCAGTTGGGATCGATATGCAGTTTACTGGCGGCAATGGTTTGCAGTTTGCCGAACAAAATATTTGAGTTGGTATCGCTGCCGGTAACAAACGTGCCCAGCGCGCCAATCACTGGGGCGAGGAAGACGTAGGAACTGCCGGTCAGATCGACAATCGACTGGGCCAGCGTGGAGATAATCCCGCTGAGATCCATCACCGTGGCCAGCGCGACAATCGCCATAATCGCCACAATGGAATTTTTAAGCTGGAAAATGGTTTTGATAAACACTTCCAGCATCCCGCGTGCGGACGCTCCCTGAATAAAACCGCCGATAAGGGTCGCAAAGATGATCAGCATCCCCGGCGTGGTCACCCATTCAACTTTCAGCGCCAGCGTGTTGCCGTCGGCGAGCGTGAAATGCAGCACCGAGGCCAGTTGGGACGCCGCGCCTTTGATCGTCGGGAACAGCGGTGAGCACAGCAGGATAAAAACAAAAATAAACAGATAGATAGAGCCTACGCGGAACAACACTTTTGCCGAGCGCGGCGTGGTTTCGCGGGTATGGCTGACCTCAATGCGCCACTCGGGATCGGTTTTCCCTTTGCGCAGGCGGCTGACCATCGCCACGGCAAACAGGCTGACCAGGCTACCGGCAAAGGCGGGCAATTCCGCGCCAAGATGAATGGCGACAAAATATTGCGGAACCAGCGTGGTGATGCCGCAAATCAGCGTGATCAGAAATACGCCACGAATGGCTTTCAGGCCGCCGCCAATAATGCAGACAATGACAAACGGCAGCAGGATATTAAACAGCGCGAGCTGCAGAATAATGGTTCCGCCTAAGGTATACACCGACAGATTAACCTGTTCCGCCAGAATAGAAACCGGGATCCCGACCGCGCCGAACGCGGTGGGAACGGTATTCGCCACGAGAGAAGCGATCGCCGCCTTCAGCGGGTTGAATCCCAGCGCAATAAGAATGCCGATCGGAATAGCGACCGCCGTGCCATAACCTGCCGCGGCTTCAAGGAATCCGCCGAAGCACCATGAAATCAGTAGCACCTGAATACGCTTATCTTCGCTAATGCTGGCGAGAATATCGCGCAGAATATCCAGCGCCTTGGTCGCCTGCATGACGTTATAACTGAAGATGGCGCCGAGGATCACAATCACAATCGGCCATAAACCCTTCAGTGCGCCATAGCCTATCGCGGCTTTCAGATTCTGTACGGGCATTTCCCAGAATATGGCCGACAGCGCGGCAGTGAATACCAAAGAGATCAACACGGAATAATGGATGGGCATTTTCAATTTCAATATTAAAAATACCATCAGTAGTAAAGGAGAGAGTGCCAGGGCAAACATAAAATATTCGTTCATTGCTATTCCTGATTGGTTCATTAAACCTGATTTATATTTATGGTGGGGAGGCTACATTGCTGGGTTAATAAAGTATGTAAACTGAATCGCTTCAGTGAATAAAGTAATTATGATTTGTAGTTTTGTAACTATTGTAATCTTTTAATTAAAATCCAATGCCAGGTAAATATACTTAAGAGTAAGTTGAATACCTATAAATAGTTATATGGTAACCTTTTTAATAATGCTGGTGATGAGAATAGTAAGCACCTGAAACTGTTATTAAGGTGTTCATAACGCTGTGGTTTTAAATATAAAAATGTGAGCGAGACCGAAAGAAATAAACCTGGTTGTTGCATATGGGGGTTGATTAGGGGATTATTTGGTTTTGTCATACAAATGAAAATACTGACATATGCGACTGTCCTGACTTAAGAAGCGGAGAGTTGGCATCAAAGGAAAACGACCCGAGCATCACCATGAACCCAGGTATTAGTAAAAACAGCAAACAGAAAAACTGGGCGTGAAATACGGCTGAACCTTTGCTTGATATCGCGATATCAAGCGCAATAAACAGAAATGAAGCAATGGAGTAGTTATTGTGAATGTAAATTTCTTTGTTACCTGCATTGGTGACGCACTGAAATCACGGATGGCACGAGACTCCGTATTGCTGCTGGAAAAACTGGGTTGTCGCGTTAATTTCCCCGAGAAGCAAGGGTGTTGCGGTCAGCCAGCCATCAACAGCGGTTACATCAAAGAGGCGATCCCTGGGATGAAAAACCTGATCGCCGCCCTGGAAGATAACGACGATCCGATTATCTCGCCAGCAGGCTCCTGTACCTACGCGGTAAAAAGCTATCCGACGTATCTGGCCGATGAACCGGAATGGGCGCTGCGTGCCGAAAAGGTTGCCGCGCGTATGCAGGATCTCACCTCCTTTATCGTCAACAAGCTGGGCGTGGTGGACGTCGGCGCCAGCCTGCAGGGCCGCGCTGTATATCATCCCTCTTGTAGCCTGACTCGAAAGCTGGGGGTGAAGGAAGAGCCGCTCACGCTGCTGAAAAACGTGCGCGGACTGGAGCTGCTGACGTTTGCCGATCAGGATACCTGCTGCGGCTTTGGCGGGACGTTCTCTGTCAAAATGGCCGAGATATCCGGCGAGATGGTGAAAGAGAAAGTCTTACATTTGATGGATGCGCAGCCGGAATATTTGATTGGCGCAGACGTCAGTTGCCTGCTGAACATTGGCGGTCGACTGCAACGGGAAGGCCAGCCGGTCAAAGTGATGCATATTGCTGAAGTGCTGATGAGCCGCTGAGGGGAAAGAGATGTCGATAAAAACCAGCGATGTAGAATTTAAACTGCGCATTCGTCAGCAGATAGAAGATCCGATCATGCGCAAAGCCGTGGCCAATGCGCAGGAACGTATTGGCGCAAATCGACAAAAAATGGTCGATGAGTTAGGCCACTGGGAAGACTGGCGCGATCGTGCCAGCCAGATCCGCGATCACGTGCTGAGCAACCTCGACGCTTACCTGTATCAACTCTCCGAGAAAGTGACGCAAAACGGCGGTCACGTCTATTTCGCCAAAACCAAAGAAGAGGCCACCGCCTACATTCTGCAGGTCGCGCGCAGCAAAAACGCGAAGAAGGTGGTGAAGTCCAAGTCGATGGTGACCGAGGAGATCGGCGTCAACCATGTCCTGCAGGATGCGGGAATTCAGGTGATCGAAACCGATCTCGGGGAATACATCCTGCAATTGGATCAGGATCCACCTTCGCACGTCGTGGTCCCGGCTATTCATAAAGATCGCTATCAGATCCGCCGCGTGCTGAACGAGCGTCTGGGGTATGACGGCCCGGAAACCCCGGAAGCTATGACCTTGTTCATTCGCCAGAAGATCCGCGAGGATTTCCTGAGTGCCGAAATCGGTATTACCGGCTGTAACTTTGCCGTGGCGGAAACCGGTTCAGTATGCCTGGTGACCAACGAAGGCAACGCGCGCATGTGCACCACGCTGCCGAAAACGCACATTGCGGTGATGGGCATGGAGCGTATCGCGCCGACCTTTGCCGATGTGGATGTGCTGATCACCATGCTGGCGCGCAGCGCCGTGGGCGCTCGTCTGACGGGCTATAACACCTGGCTGACCGGCCCGCGTGAGGCGGATAACGTGGACGGACCGGAAGAGTTCCATCTGGTGATTGTCGATAACGGTCGCTCTCAGGTGCTGGGCTCTGAGTTTCGCGATGTGCTGCGCTGCATCCGCTGCGGAGCCTGTATGAACACCTGTCCGGCGTACCGCCACATCGGCGGACACGGCTATGGCTCTATCTATCCTGGACCTATCGGCGCGGTGATTTCTCCGCTGCTCGGCGGCTATAAAGATTTTAAAGACCTGCCGTACGCCTGTTCCTTATGTACGGCCTGCGACAGTGTCTGCCCGGTGCGTATTCCGCTGTCAAAACTGATCCTGCGTCATCGCCGGGTGATGGCCGAGGAGGGCATTACCCCGAAAGCCGAGCGACGGGCGATCAAAATGTTCGCTTATGCCAATAGCCATCCGGGGCTGTGGAAAGTCGGAATGATGGCGGGCGCGCATGCGGCAAGCTGGTTTATCAATGGCGGGAAAACCCCGCTCAAGGTTGGCGCGATTGGTGACTGGATGGAGGCGCGCGATCTGCCTGATGCTGACGGCGAGAGCTTCCGCAGCTGGTTTAAGAAACATCAGGCGCAGGAGAAAAAGAATGGATAACCGTACCGCGTTTTTAAACACCATCGCCCAGGCGCTGGGTCGCCCGCCGCGTTTCGAACCGCAAGCGGATGCCGCGCCGGTTAACAATTATGCCAACGAGCGCCTGACCGAACTTAGCCCGCAGCAGCGCTGCGATGCGTTTATCCAGTTCGCCAGCGAAGTGATGCTGGCCCGCTGTGAACTGACTCGCGAGGACCAGGCCGCAGAAGCAGCGCTACGTCTGTGTGAAGAATTGGGTCAGCCAGTAGTGCTGAGCGGCGACAGCCGACTGGTGGCGCTGGGCATCACCGAACGCTTGCAGCAGGAATGCAACGCCGTGGTCTGGGATCCGGCGCGAGGCAGCAAAAATATTACCGAGGCCGAGCAGGCGAAAGTCGGCGTGGTGTATGCCGAGTATGGCCTGACCGAGTCCGGCGGCGTGGTGCTGTTTTCCGCGCCGGAGCGCGGGCGTTCTTTGAGCCTGTTGCCGGAGTCCTCGATTTTCGTGCTGCGTAAAAGCACCATCCTGCCGCGAGTGGCGCAACTGGCAGAAAAACTGCATCAGAAAGCGCAGGCCGGTGAGCGTATGCCATCGTGCATTAACATTATCAGTGGACCCAGCTCGACGGCGGATATTGAGCTTATCAAGGTGGTTGGGGTGCATGGCCCGGTGAAGGCGGTGTATCTGATTATTGAGGATTGTTAGGGCAGGAGAAAGAACCGCTCTGGCGCTGTGGGCCAGAGCGGTATCGACGTTATGCAATCATGCTGATGATCAACACGATAATCAGACCAACCACGGAGTTCACCAGCTCCAGCAGACCCCAGGTTTTCAGCGTATCCTTCACCGACAGGTCAAAGTAGCCTTTGAACAGCCAGAACGAGGCATCGTTGATATGGGTCAGGGTGTTGGAGCCAGCTGCCGTCGCCAGTACCAGCAACGCCGGATCGACGCCCACCAGTTGACCGGTTGCCGGGTCGAGAATGGCTGCGCTGATAATCCCCGCTGCCGTCATGGCTGAGACCACGCCCTGACCGGTTGCCAGACGAATAAGCACGGTTATCAACCACGCCATGATGTATGGAGAAATATTGCCGTGCGACATCAGCATGCCGATGGTATCGCCGATGCCGGTATCGATAATGGTCTGCTTCAGTACGCCGCCCGCGCCGATGATCAGGATCACCATGGCGATGCTTTTCACCGCGTTTTCAAAGGCGTTCATCACCCACTGCATGTCGTGACCACGCGCGGTACCAAACAGCACGAAGGCGACAATCATGGCGATAAACATCGCAATTGGCGAGGAGCCTAAGAAGTTGACCACTTCCCACGCCTGCGTTCCTTTCACCAGCCAGATGTTGGCGATGGTGGTGGAGATCATGATGATCGCCGGGATCAGCGGAACCAGAATAGAGACGCCGAAAGACGGTAGATTGTTCTGGTCAACCGGTACGTCGGCCTTCATGAATGACGGCGTCGGGCGATCGAGGTTGCCGAGGAACTTCGGCAGGATAATCCCGGCGCAGATCACGCTCGGAATAGTCACCAGAATACCGTAGATGTAGACCATACCCATGTCAGCGCCGTAGGCGTTAACCAGCGCGACCGGGCCTGGCTGCGGCGGGAACAGCGAGTGGGCGGTGGTGGCGGCGGCAACGGCAGGAATCGCCAGCTTGAGGAACGGGATCTTCGCTTCTGCGGCTATGACGATCACCAGTGGCGCCAGCATAATAAACGCCACTTCATAGAACATCGCCAGGCCAAAAATCAGACCAATAATGATCACCGACAGCTGCACATAGCGCAGCCCGAGTCGCGCCAGCAGCGTATGAGCAATCTGATGCGCCGCTCCGGAATCGACCATCAGCTTACCGATGACTGCCCCGAATACCACGATAATCGCCAACTCACCCAGCGTGCTGCCAAAGCCGGATTTCATGGTGTGCAGCAGCGCCATTAAGTCCATACCCGCCAGCATGCCGACCGAGAGCGCCGCCAGCAGCAGGGCGACCATCGAGTTTATTTTGAATCTTAGATTGAGCACCAGCATCAGACCGATGCCGAATACGACCCACAGAATATTGAGAACATGCATATAACGTCTACCTTTATTGGTTGAACTATTATGACTTTGGTTGAGATGTTATCCGTATTGGTTAACCATTGATGCGATGAATGTCACATTGCGTTACATGTTTACATCTTTACTGCGCTTCCTGGCCGCAAAATGGCGATCTAATCAGCAAAAATCGTGATTTGGTTAACCAATTAATTCCTTCAGGTTGACATGTCATACCAAAAGGAGGAATTTATGTGCCATATCGTCGAGTCCATAACGTAAATGAGGAATAAAAGATGGAACAGACATGGCGCTGGTATGGTCCTAACGATCCGGTCACCTTAGCGGATGTACGTCAGGCGGGTGCCACGGGCGTGGTCACCGCCTTGCACCATATCCCGAACGGGGAAGTGTGGACGGTTGATGAGATCCTAAAACGCAAAGCCATTATTGAGCAGGCGGGCCTGGTCTGGTCGGTCGTCGAAAGCGTACCGATCCACGAAGACATTAAAACCCGTTCTGGTAACTATCAGCAGTGGATCGCCAACTACCAGCAAAGCCTGCGTAACCTGGCCCAGTGCGGCATTCGTACCGTGTGCTACAACTTCATGCCGGTTCTCGACTGGACCCGTACCGACCTGGAATACGTCCTGCCGGACGGCTCCAAAGCGCTGCGTTTTGACCAGATTGAATTCGCCGCCTTTGAGCTGCACATCCTCAAACGTTCGGGCGCGGAAGCGGATTACACCGCCGAAGAGATTGCTCAGGCGAATGAACGCTTCGCCACCATGAACGATGAAGACAAAGCGCGTCTGACCCGCAATATCATCGCCGGTCTGCCAGGCGCGGAAGAGGGCTATACGCTTGACCAGTTCCGCCAGCATCTTGCGCGTTATAAAGATATCGATAAAGCCGCACTGCGCGAGAACTTTGCCGTCTTCCTGAAAGCAATTATTCCTGTAGCGGAAGAAGCAGGCGTGCGGATGGCGGTACACCCGGACGATCCGCCGCGCCCAATCCTCGGCCTGCCGCGCATTGTTTCCACCGTGGAAGATATGCAATGGATGGTCGATACGGTCAACAGCATGGCGAACGGTTTTACCATGTGCACCGGCTCCTACGGCGTCCGGGCGGACAACGATCTGGTCGACATGATCAAACAGTTTGGCCCACGCATTTACTTCACCCATCTGCGCTCCACGCTGCGTGAAGATAACCCGAAAACCTTCCATGAAGCGGCGCATCTTAACGGCGACGTCGATATGTACGAAGTCGTGAAAGCGATCGTTGAGGAAGAGCAGCGCCGTAAAGCCGAGGGTAAAGAGGACCTGATCCCAATGCGTCCGGACCACGGCCATCAGATGCTTGACGATCTGAAAAAGAAAACCAACCCAGGCTACTCCGCGATTGGTCGCCTGAAAGGGCTGGCGGAAGTGCGTGGCGTTGAGATGGCTATCCAGCGCGCTTTCTTTAGCCGCTAAAGCGAGTTGCCGGTCACCTGTCTGGCCGGCTTTTTCTTTTCTCTTCCGTTGGTCATTCAACGGGTTCTGGAGTTCACGATGACAACGACAATTGCCAATAGCAACCTGCCGGTTGCTCGCCCTGCATGGGACAGCTCGCGCCTGCAATCCCGTATTGTTCACCTGGGATGCGGCGCATTTCACCGCGCGCACCAGGCGCTGTACACCCATCATCTGTTGGAAACCACCGACAGTGACTGGGGGATCTGTGAAGTTAACCTGATGCCGGGTAACGACCGCGTGCTGATTGAAAACCTGCGCAAACAGCAACTGCTGTATACCGTGGCGGAAAAAGGCGCGGACAACACCGTGCTGAAAGTGATTGGCTCGATGAAAGAAGCGTTGCACCCGGAGCTTGACGGCTGTGATGGTATTTTACAGGCTATGGCGCGCCCGCAGACGGCAATTGTCTCGCTGACGGTCACGGAAAAAGGCTACTGCACCGATGCTGCCAGCGGACAGTTAGATCTCAATAACCCGCTGATTAAACACGATCTGGCGAATCCAGGCACGCCGAAATCGGCGATTGGTTACATCGTACAGGCGCTGCATCTGCGTCGTGAGCAAGGGCTTGCGGCCTTTACCGTGATGTCTTGCGATAACGTGCGTGAAAATGGTCATGTGGCGAAAGTCGCGGTGCTGGGTCTGGCGCAGGCGCGCGACCCGCAGCTGGCGCAGTGGATTGAGGCTAACGCCACTTTCCCGTGCACCATGGTCGACCGCATTGTTCCGGCGGCGACGCCAGAAACGTTGCAAGAGATTGCCGACCAGTTGGGCGTGTACGATCCGTGTGCTATCGCCTGTGAGCCGTTCCGTCAGTGGGTTATCGAAGATAACTTTGTCAACGGTCGCCCTGACTGGGACAACGTTGGTGCGCAGTTCGTTGCCGATGTGGTGCCGTTTGAAATGATGAAATTGCGTATGCTCAACGGCAGCCACTCTTTCCTCGCGTATTTGGGCTATCTCGGCGGCTATGAAACTATCGCTGATACCATGACAAATCCGGCGTACCGCAAAGCGGCGTTCGCGCTGATGATGCAGGAGCAAGCGCCGACGCTGTCGATGCCGGAAGGCACCGATCTTAACGCCTATGCGACGCTGCTCATCGAGCGTTTCAGCAACCCATCACTGCGTCACCGCACCTGGCAGATTGCGATGGACGGCAGCCAGAAATTGCCGCAGCGCCTGCTGGATCCGGTGCGTCTGCATCTGCAAAACGCCAGCGACTGGCGTCACCTGGCGCTGGGCGTGGCGGGCTGGATGCGCTACACCCGTGGCGTGGATGAACAGGGGCAGGCCATTGATGTTGTCGACCCCTTGCTGGCTGAGTTCCAGCGCATTAACCAACAGTTCCAGGGGGCCGAACGCGTGACGGCGCTGCTGGGGCTGAGCGGCATTTTTGGCCATGATCTGGCGGAAAACGCTGATTTTGTGGAGACAATTATCGCGACGTATCAACAGCTGTGTGAACACGGTGCACGCGAGTGCGTTGCGGCGTTAGGCGCTGACGCATAATCCCCGAAGTATGACGGGTCAATCAAAATGCTGATTTGGTTGACCCGTTTTCTGTTTTTGGCTTCCCGCAAATGCTATAGTTCAGGCGAAAAAACGTTTTTTGTAGGCTTGATAAGATGCGTCAGCGTCGCCATCAGCCAATGGCACAGGTGCCGGTTGGCAGCGCATGTGCCTTATCCGGCCTACGGATCTGAATTGACGCATCTGACGGACATAACACGATGAAATCGAACACTTCTCAACAAAGACCCTACCAGGAAGTGGGTGCAATGATCCGCGATCTGATTGTCCAGACGCCGTACCAGCCCGGGGAGCGTTTGCCGCCGGAACGTGAAATTGCTGAGATGCTCAACGTCACTCGCACGGTGGTTCGCGAAGCGTTAATTATGCTGGAAATTAAAGGTCTGGTGGACGTGCGTCGCGGCGCCGGGATCTACGTACTCGACAATGCAGATGCGCAGACCATCGACAGTACGGATGTCAATCATTGCAATGACGCGGGTCCGTTTGAGCTGCTGCAGGCGCGACAGCTGTTGGAAAGCAATATCGCCGAATTCGCCGCGCTGCAGGCTACGCGTGAAGATATCGTTAAAATGCGCCAGGCGTTACAGCTGGAAGAGCGGGAGCTGGCCTCCAGCGAAGCGAACGGTTCTGAAAGCGGCGACATGCAGTTCCATCTCGCCATAGCCGAAGCCACGCATAACAGCATGCTGGTGGAGCTGTTTCGCCAGTCATGGCAGTGGCGTGAAAACAACCCGATGTGGATCCAGCTCCATAGCCACCTCGACGATACCCATTACCGTAAAGAGTGGATGGGGGACCACAAACAGATTCTGGCGGCATTAATCAAAAAGGATGCCCGCGCAGCCAAGCTGGCAATGTGGCAGCATCTGGAAAACGTCAAACAGCGCCTGCTGGAGTTTTCAAATGTTGATGACATCGACTTTGATGGTTATCTGTTTGATTCTTGGCCGCTGGATAAAGTTAACGCCTGATTTTCCTTCCTCTCCCATGCGGGCTGTTGCAGCCCGCGCGACACTTTTCAGCACAAAAGCTTATTGCATAACAACGCTTTTTTCTCGTCATGAACGTCACGTAAAAAAAGGTTTCCATCACCTCAGATGATGATTTTTCCGCCGTCGTTACGCGGTGAAAATTGATTTATATCAATTAAAAACAACTTATTTTTGCATGCGAAAAAATGCATCGTTTACCTTATTTTTACCTTTCCGTGCTTATTTTTAGACAAAATGGGCCTGTGTTAAGTGAGAATCAAACTGATTTACGCGGTGGTCAGAGCGAGGCCGCCTGGAATAACAGTGCATAAAAACAGGCGCTTCACGGAAATGTAGACATTAATAACGGCACGTAACTTATTGGCTGTAATGATGTTTTGATTTGAGATCATGTTTATTGTCAATAGTTCTGGCTTTTTTAATCAAATGAATAAAAGTGAATATATGTAAAGTTAAAATTACACATTATTCTATAATCAAGTTATCTTTCATTTGAAATGCTGTTCCAGTTTTTTGTCCGTTATTAACAGTTTCATTACTATTGTCACTGTATTTTGCCGTTGACATGTTTTTACACTGACTGCATATTTCATCGCCATAAGCGTGTTTGCGTTCAGGAGATGATAATGCCCTCTCGAGATTACCCCGATATTAGAAAGGCCAGGGGTACCCGTTCAAAAGATATGGTTCTTTTAAGTGCCCGTGTCGATACCTCTCTGTGGGAATATGTTCGTACGCTGGCATTTGAAACCCGTAAAAGTAAACAAGATATTATTGCCGAAGCAATAATGTTATATCGCTCTGTTAATGAGAGCGTAAACGAAGAATCCAAGTAATTACTCTCTGTTCGGGTTTTATTTAACCCAAAATGATATGTGTCTTGCCACTTTATTATTACCTTCATTGGTGTGTTAGAGGTTTTCCCCTTTTCCATAGGGGGCTTTTTTATGCGGGTATTCTGCCTTCATAACAAAGTTGATAGCAAAATTCACAATTAAAAGTGAGTAATAACATGAAAAAGTCAGCAGTGGTATTAGCTGTAATGGTATTAGGGGTAACCTCCGTTCATGCAGCGGAAATTTATAATAAAGATGGCAACAAACTGGATCTGTACGGCAAAGTAAAAGCGGTCCATTCCTGGACTGGCGGCACCGATGCCGACGGTACATACGCGCGTCTGGGTTTTCGCGGTGAGACACAAATCAACGATCAACTGACCGGTTATGGCCAATTTGAAAGTCAGTTTGATGCCTCTAAAGCAGAAGGTTCTCAGAATGGCGTCAATACACGTCTGGCGTTTGCTGGCCTGGATTATGGCCATGACGTTAGCTTTGACTACGGTCGTAACTACGGTATCGCTTACGACGTGGGAGCTTACACTGACACTCTTTCAGAGTTCGGCGGCGACTCCTTTGAAGATGCTGACCGCTTCCTTACTTCACGTACTTCTGGCGTTGCAACACTCCGCACCAAAAATCTCTTTGGAGCCGTTGATGGTCTGAACATTGGTGCGCAATACCAGGGTAAAGGTGATGCCAACTCGGAAGACCCGACAAAACCTAATTTGACTAAGCAGCACGGTAACGGCTACGGCTTCTCCCTGGGCTATGACAACATTGCGGATTCCGGCGTGTCTGCTATTGCGACCTACACAAATAGTTCAATCACAGCAGCCCAAAAGAAAGGCAATAAAGACGGTAAATGGGATGGCGAAAACGCAGAGTTCTGGGGCGCGGGTCTGAAATATGATGCTAATGCCATCTACGTCGCGACCATGTACGGCGAGTCCCACAACCTGATTCAGAAGGCGGATAAAGCTGAGCACTTTGAAGCAATGGCTGCGTATGTGTTTGATTTTGGTCTGCGTCCGAACGTGGGTTACGTTCACGCGCGTGACAACAACAATAATGACCTGACCGAATACGTTGCGTTGGGCACGGATTACTACTTCAACAAAAACATCGTGGCTGATGTGGGTTACAAAATTAACCTGCTCGACGGCAAAGACGACGACAACAAGGTTGTTGCGGGTCTGACCTATCAGTTCTAAGTTTTTGTTCTGATATGCAAAAGGCGTCTTAGTTAAGACGCCTTTTTTAGCTCTGCCGTGTTTAAACTGGCTGACTCTCTTTCACCTGAACACCGCTAAACAACCATTGCCAGATGCCCACTTTTACCCATGCGACCACGCAGAGAATCAGGTAAAAAAGTGGATTATGCGTAATGGTAACGTACATGACCTCCATTAAATCCACATGCAAATTTCCGGCAATTGCCATATTGATAACAAAAATTGAGGCTACCGCGCTGGCCAGTAAAATAAATACGGCCTGAAGCTGGGTTATCTCTGGTAACCTGCCAGAGGCCCATTGCCATAAAAATGTTGTTGTTAACAGGAATATAAAAAACAATCCTAACGCGCCAAACAGGCCAAAGTCTTTGTAATCCTTTAGCGTGCCAATTAAACCTAGCAAAATAATTAACCCCAGTAGTATTTTTTTAAACCATGACATGTACTTTTCCCGAAGATAGTGTTGATGCTGAGTTAATATGTCCATTTTTACGCATTTTAAATTGAGTTTATAAATGAACAGCCGGGAATTATAAATTGTCTGGCGGGTAATTGCTGATTATTTGTGGTTTATTAAATGTTGACATTTGATTGCGGACTAATCCTAAGATACCTGTTTATAAGGTTGTCGATTATACCCTTTTGGGGGAGGCGAAACGCTGTTTGTATAATTGTGTGAGGCTAATCAGTGCCGCAATAAACAAGGCGACGGCACCGCATAGCGTGGCATTAACGATCGCTTGAGCGCCGCTTCCTAGCAGGCTGGTTAAGAGCGGCCCGAGTATTTGCCCAATACCGTAAGTCAGGGTGACCAGGCCCAGCAGATTAATATTGCGCGGTACGCTAAGTTGACGGGCGAGCGGCATGACCAGCGAAGTGGTCCCCATAAACGTTGCGCCAAAACCCACGCTGCTTATCACCAGCAGCGGCAAGGAGTCGCTGGCGAGCGTCATGACCACGCAGGCGCTTTGGATCAGTAAATTCGCCGTCAGGCATTGCAACACCCCCCAGCGTCGGGCTGCCCACAGCCAGGCGAAACAACCCGGAATAATCGATATGCCGACCAACGACCAGAGATGGGCCGTCAGCAGCGGCGACCCGGCACTTTTCGCCATCAGTGGCAGGTATGTAGCGACAATGATGTAGCCAAATCCGGCCAACCCATACAGTAGCGCCAGCAGCCACCAGGACATAGGCTGATGCTCTGTTTTTACCGGTGTGGCGGCGGGAAGCGCATGGTCGCGAGATGGCAGGAGCATAACGAGTAGCACAAAGAACAGCGCGGAGGCTGCCGCTGCCCCCAGCCAGAGCGTGTGTGATGACAGCGCAAAATGCAGACCGCTGATGACATATTCATTGCCCAGCAAAATGCCTGCGCCAACGCCGGAGAACAATGCGGCGATCACGAAGGGATGCCGGGTATGATGCAGGACGATCATCGAACCAAAAATCATCATACCGGCACTGGCGACGCCTGCCAGAAAACGGATCAGCATCACCAGCGTGGGCTGCTTAACGCTTGCCATTGCCAGAATCAACCCTGCGGTAGCGAGCGCAGAAGTTAACAACATCGGGCGTAAACGTGAGGGAAGATGGAAGAGCCCGAAGGAGAAGAGCAGGCTTCCCGCCAGATATCCGGCGTAGTTGGCGCTGGCAATCCAGGAGAGCTGGTCAAACGTAAACTGACCTTCCGACAGCAGTACCGGGAGCATCGGCGTATACAGAAAGCGTCCAATTCCCATGCCCAGCGTTAAGACCAGCATGCCAAAGAGCGCGACGCTGATGGCATGACGATTTGAATCGGGGCTTCCCTGGGACATACGGACTCTCATTTCACGCTGTTAGTTTGATAATTGTTATATTACATGTGCAAATGATAATGAAAAGTAAAGTAAAAACAGGGATTTTACTTTCTCCTTAAAAATTCGCCAGCGTCAGCAGGGAAGGAATTTGCGACAACAGATATAACACCAGCCCAATAGAACCGCCGACCAGCGTGCCGTTGATGCGGATAAACTGTAAATCTTTGCCGATGTTTAGCTCAATTTGCTGCGACATATCGCGCGCATCCCAGCTTTTCACCGTGTCGCTGATGTGGCGCGTCAGGAAGGTGGCGAACTCCGGCGCAACTTTATACGCGGCCTGCTCCAGATGCCCATTCAGTGAGGCGCGCAGGGCGCTGTCGGCAACCAGTGTTTCGCCGAACCACTGTCCGGCGCTGGCGATGCGCTGCTTCACGCGCGAATCGTCAGCGTTAATGTCGGTTTTCACCCACTGGCGCAGGTCTGCCCACAGTTCGCCAAGATAACGGTTGAAGGCTTCGTCTTCCTTCAGATAGTTTTTCATGCTTTCGGCCCGCACGGCCATCTCCGGATCGTGTTTGAGCTTATCGATTAGCTTAAACGTGGCGCGATCGAAGGCGTGGCGGATCTGATGCGCCCGATCGTGGCTGATGTCATCCAGTAAGGAATTAACGGCATCAGACACCAGTTCGGCGCTGTGCTCGCCCAGCCATTCAGTCGGCAGGATCTTCGCTTTCAGCGGATGCTCGGTCTCCAGCCAGTGCACGATCTGTCGGGCGATAAACGCCCGCGAGCTGTCGCGCTGGAGCAGGGCGATAAGTTGGGCGATCAATGTGTCGAGCAACACCTGATGGCGATTGTTTTTGGTCATGCTTTCCAGCATCAGCGCGCTGGTACCGGAGAGATCGACCTTGTCGATGGCTTTGTGCACCGCCCGCTTGATCAGCCGCTGAATGCGGGCGTCGTCGGTGAGTTCGAGAAAACCGCTCATGATCTGCAGCAGATGCTGGCCAATTCGCTGGGCGTTTTCCGGCTGGCTGAACCAGTTACCGATCAACAACGCCGGTTCATGGCGGCGGATCAGGGCGATCAGGGACTGGGTGTCGAGAAATTTTTCCTGCACAAACTGACCAAGGTTCTCCCCGATCCGATCCTTATTGCGCGGGATAATCGCCGTATGTTGCGAGATGAACGGGATTGGTACCCGACGAAAAAGCGCCACCACGGCGAACCAGTCCGCCAGCGCGCCGACCATCGCCGCTTCGGCGATCGCTTTGATCCCGAGCACCCAGAAGTTAGGCGGCAGAAACAGCGTGATGACGAAGGTAGCGGCGGCAATCAGCAGCAATGAGAGCGCCAGTCGCTTGGCGCGTTTGAGTTCAGCAATTTTATTCATAGGCTTAAGGATAGAGCCAGACGGGGGGATCGCGCAAAAAATGTGGAGCGCCTCCCATTTTCAGACGAGCAAAGCTTACTCCGGGATCCAGTTGTCCCAGGCGGGTAAGGGGCCGAGTTCCGCCACCAGAAAATCGATAAACGATCGCACCTTCGGATTGCTGTACTTACTGGGAAAATAGAGCGCATACAGGGCGTGGGTTTCGCAGGTGATGGTGCCGTCGAGCATCAGCGGCGTTATCTCTTCTTTTTGAATATGATCGCCAATCAGATAGGTGGGCAAATACGCCACTCCCTGATCTTCTAACACCGATTTCAGCAATACCAGACTGCTGTTGGCCTGGATAGGCATATGCAGTTTTAACTGATGCAGACGATCCTGTTCATCCGCCACCTTCAGCACCGGCGTGAGACCTGGATAAACCAGGCAATCATGATTGACCAGATCGCTACGACGCTGGGGCATGCCTTTTTTGGCAAGGTAGCCGGGTGAGGCGCAGTACGCCCAGCGGACAGGCACCAGCTTGCGCATTGCGTAGTTCTGCGGTGGTGCGGTGGAGATTCGCAGGGCGATGTCGAAATCCGTTTCGTTCAGATTCACGAAGTTATCGTTGAGATCGATATACAGATTCACATCTGGGAACTGGGAACGATATTTATCCACCAGGTTCACCAGCCGGGAATAACCAAACGCAATTGAGCAGGTTATGCGTAATTCACCCTGCGGGCTGTGGTAATAACCGGAGGTGGTATTCAGCGTTTCATCGAATTCTTTCAAAAGCTTATTGGCGCGGTTAAAGAGATATTGCCCGGCATCGGTCAGGGTAATACTGCGGGTGGTACGTTTAATTAATGTCGTGCCTAACGTATCTTCCATTGCCGCCAGGCTTTTGCTGACCGCAGATGGCGAGACGTTGAGCTGCGCCGCGGCTTCTGACAATCCTCCGCAGTCGACGATTTTAATGAAAAACTCCAGATGCTTGAGTGAAATCGGCGTACTCATAGTTTCCTTTTATTCACAAGTGATTTGCAAAAACGGTACGAATAGGCCGTTACATTCGCGTTTTAAACATGCAACTATTGAATCACAGGAAACAACTTGCTGGCAAAATGAAAAAATAACAACTTAGGTGAGTTACGTCACAAAATAAAAGGAGGCGAAACGGAAACTCATCACATTGTGAATTTAATCTCATTAAATATTATTCTAAAGGTTACCGATTATGTGGTCACGACTCGAACCCTACAGATCGTCGATTATTTTATTAGTTGCTCTGGTGATTGGCGGCTTATTAGGTATTTATGCCCCCTCGTTTGCAAGTAAACTCCAGCCAATCGGCCAGATATTCTTAAATCTGCTATTTATGATTATTGTGCCGCTGGTGGGGATCAGCGTCATGTCTTCGATCGCCAGCATGACCGACCTGAAAAGGCTGGGGCGCATTATGGCGATTATCTTTATTGTTTCGATCGCAATGGCCTTTATTCCGGCCGCCGGGATCGTCGCGCTGGCGCTATGGTATAACCCGGCGCAGGGCGTCACTATCGATCTTTCGCAGTCGGTGCAGGCGGGCAGCGGTAAGATGGATTTTGTCAGCATGATCACGACCAGCGACTTTATCGGACTGTTTTCTAAGTCCAATATTCTGGCGCTGATTGTGATGGCGATTATTGCTGGTGTGGCGATTGGTCAATCGGATCAGGCCGGTAAGCGCATTGCGTCGCTGCTGGAAGATGCCAATACCGTGATCATGAAGATCGTCTCGATCATTATGAAGGTCGCACCGATTGGCCTGGGCTGCTATTTCGCTGCCACTATGGCCAGTCAGGACTCTGCACTGCTGCTGACCTTTGCTCGCGCCATCGGCCTGTTCATGGTGGCCACGCTGGTCTACTTTGTTTTTGGCTCGATTCTCTATTCGTATATTGGCGGCGGTATTCCGGCGGTCAAAGCCTTCTGGCGTAATGCGATTGAACCGTCTGCGACTGCGCTGGGAACCTGCTCTTCGCTGGGGACTCTCCCGGTAACGCTGCGTGCCGGTAAGGCGATGGGGATTAACCCGGAAATCGTTGATGTCTCCATTCCGCTACTGGTTAACCTGAACAAAGGTGGCGTGGCGATGATTGCCGCGCTGAAAATTGTCTTTATCTATTCCGTGCTGGGCATGGAGTTCACCACCGAGACCTTCTTCCTGACCATGCTGATTGCGGTGCTCTCCGCCATTATCGTCGGCGGCGTACCGGGCGGGGCATTCCTCGGTGAAATCTTTATCGTCACTACGCTGGGCCTGCCAATGGAAGCGATCCCGATGTTGGTAGTGCTGGGCACGATTACCGATGCGCCTGCCACACTGATTAACGTTATCCATGATTTGAATGCGGCGCAGATTGTTGAACGGTTCGCTGGAAAAAAGCAGACCAACACTGAAATAAACTCTACTGCTGCGGTGGTATAGGTTTCACACGGATTAAGAACAGGAGATGTTATGAAAGACGCAATGAAGCTTGAGACGCAATTGGTTGTTGCGGGTCGCGACAAACGCTACACCCAGGGAGCGGTGAATCCGGTTATCCAGCGCGCCTCTTCGCTGGTGTTTGATACCGTGAAAGACAAAAAATTCGCCACCGCCAATCGCGCAAATGGCGAGCTGTTTTACGGTCGTCGCGGAACCTACACCCACTTTGCCTTCCAGAAGGCAATGAGCGAACTGGAAGGCGGCGTTGGCTGCGCGCTTTACCCGTGCGGCGCTGCGGCGGTGACCAATGCGATTCTTGCGTTTGTTCAGGGTGGCGATCATATTTTGATGACGGGCGCGGCCTACGAGCCAACCCAGGATTTTTGCAATAAGATCCTGAGTAAATTCAATGTGGAAACAACGTATTACGATCCGTTGATTGGTGCTGGTATCGTTGATCTTCTGCGTCCGGAAACGAAAGTTGTATTCCTCGAATCGCCAAGTTCGATCACCATGGAAGTCCAGGATGTACCGGGGATGGTGAAAGCTATCCGCGCGGTTAATCCGGAGATTGTCATTATGATCGACAACACCTGGGCGGCGGGTGTGCTGTTCAAAGCGCTGGAATATGGCGTGGATATTTCCATTCAGGCGGGAACGAAGTACACCATCGGTCATTCGGACGGCATGCTGGGCACGGCGGTGTCCAACGCGCGTTGTTGGGATCGTCTGCGCGAGAACTCCTATTTGATGGGACAAACTCTGGATGCTGATACGGCCTACAACGGCAGCCGTGGATTGCGCACCCTGGCGGTACGTCTTAAGCAGCATCAGGAGAGCAGTATCCATATTGCCCGCTGGCTGTCGGCAAGGCCGGAAGTGGCGCGGGTGAATCATCCGGCATTACCGGAATGCCCGGGGCACGAGTATTTTCAGCGTGACTTTGCCGGAAGCTCAGGCCTGTTCTCGTTTGTGCTGAAAAAGAGACTGACCGACGAGCAGATGGCGAATTTCCTCGATAACTTCTCGCTGTTCCATATGGCCTATTCGTGGGGCGGATTTGAGTCGCTTATTCTGGCGAATCAGCCAGAAGAGCTGAACAGCATTCGCCCAGCCGGAGAGGTAGATTTCAGCGGCACACTGGTCAGGGTGCATATTGGCCTTGAGGATATTGGCGACCTGATTGCCGATCTGGAAGCAGGGTTTGCGCGCATTGCTTAAGATAATGTGATGGTTGCCGGATGCGGCGCAAGCGCCCTATCCGGCCTATCACTACGACATAGGCCGGATAAGCGTCAGTGCCATCCGGCAGGTTAGTTTTCAGTGGCTAACGTTGTTGTTTCATGCTGGCGAACCCGCTTCAGTAAGCCTGCCAGGGTAAAGACGACAGCAATACCCGCCGCAACCGCCAGCAGATGAAACGAAATCCTGCCGCCGTTAAACCACAGCCAACGTCCGATTTCGACAGAAACCGCCATCACCGTCAGGATGACCATATTCAGCGACGCCGAGACCGTACCCTTCGGTAAGTTGTTGGAAAACAGCGTAAAGCGGAACAGCGTCGGAAAGATCATACCAATGCCAAACGCATACAGGCTGGTTCCCAGCACCGACCACAGCCAGACGTGCGGCCACAGCAAATTGCCGACAATCAGCACCGCCAGTCCGCTCAGTTGAATGGGGGCCGCCCGCCAGATAAAGCGTGGCTGGGTTGGATCCTTCACAAAACGAACAACCACCATATTGGCGACGATCACCGCGCCAAACACCGGTGCCTGCGCCCAGGCGAACTCTGATGTGCTCATACCGCCAGCGTCGATCAGGATCACCGGCGAGACCGCCACCCAGCTCATCATCGGGATATAGCTTAGCGACAGCGTGGCTGCGCCAAACAAGAACACCCGGTTACGGAAAACGTCGCGGAAATCACGCAGTACGCCGCGTGCACTGAACGGCACCGCGCCGCGCTTAACGGTTTCCGGCATTGCTAACGCTAGCCCTATCAGGGCGATAAGCCCCATGGCGGCGATAATGGCGAACAGGACCTTCCAGTGTACAAAGTGCATCAGCGCTGCGCCGGAGAGCGGGCCGATAACTGGCGCAACCAGCACAATGGAGGTGATTATCGCCATTAACTTAATGGCCTTCGTTTGCCCAAACGCCTCCTGCACCGTGACATAGCCAACGGTAGCGATAAAGCAGATGCTGGTGCCCTGTACAAATCGGGCGACCAGAAATTGCGTCATTGAGGTGGTCAATAGCGTGGCAGCGCAGGCGAGCGTAAAGATTAACGCCCCCGCAATCAGCACCGGTCGACGGCCAATCCGGTCGGAGAGCGGTCCCAGCAGCCATTGCAGCGCCATGCCGCCAGCCAGATAGAGGCTCACCGCAGCGGGGGCCAGGCTGACGTCGGCGTTGAAATCACGCACCACATTGATGATGCCTGGCTGGATCAGGTCCGTCGACAGATAAGCGGCGAAGTCATATAAAATCAACGCGACAGGAAAAAATAGCGTCGTGGTGCGTTGGGAGAAAAACGCGAGAATCCGTTGCATAAAACAGCTCCTTTTCGGGAGAAAACCCTCAACGGGAATAGCGAAATTCAATACCGTCTTTGAGACGTCAGACCGATGACAGAAAAAAGCAGACTGCAAATGTACTGAATTTCATGTAATCAAAAACGCTGCCTGCGCGAGGCGCAAACAGGAGAAACGTTTTCAGACTCGAGTCAGAAAACGTAACGATTACAGGTAACAATCAGCACATCGCACCTCGGGAAGAATTGGTTGAATGGATAATAGCCACCCAAAGTGTAATGCGGATTGGATATTAATTAAACGAGTTTATCCGCTTTATTTGCAGAAAATCGTCACGCTTATCAGAAAGTGACGCTCTGCAGAAACCGCAGCGCGATCGCACTGCCGAAGATGATCAATACGCCGCCGGCGATACGCTCGATCCACAATATCCTTCTGGTTAACCGTCGCTGGATCTGCGGTAAGCCGATGAACATCACGATCAGCAGATCCCAGAACAACACCACGCTGGTCATCCAGATCCCGCTCATGGTTTGTTGCAGCAGCGTCACCGACGGGCCGAGCAGGGCGGTCATCAGCGCCAGATAGAACAGCGCATTTTTTGGGTTGAGCAGCGATGAACCTAATCCCAGCAGCAGCTGTTTACCAAATCCTGGACAGGTAGACTGGGCGTCTGCTCCGGTCAGGGTTTGCGGGCGGCTGCGTATAAGCAGGCTGCCAATCCATAATAAATAGAGCGCGCCCAGCAGCTCAATAACCGTAAACAGCAGGGGAAGCTGGCGCAGAATCCCCCAACCAATAATCGCCAGCAGAATATACAGCCCGTTGCCAATGGCGATCCCCACGCACAGTCCGGCGCTGCCGCGCATCCGGTAACGTACGGCGTAACCGACCAGTAAAAAGAAGTCCGGCCCTGGGCTGAGTAGTGCAACAAAATGCGCCAGCGCCAGCGCGGGAAAAGCAGACGGAAAAAGTTCAGCAAGCGGCGACATAGCGACCTCAGAAAATGAATCAGAGATCAGCGTACGCCTGACGCAACGCTAATTATTGTCTGATATTGATCGTCCCAATGCGTACTGGCGCGGTGTGGCTGCTGTGTAGCGAACAAAGGTGCGATGGAAATGGCTCTGGTCGGCAAACCCGCTCTGGTAGCCGACATCGACAATCTCGTCCCCGGCCCGTAGCCGCTGACGGGCATAGTCAATCCGCATGATGTTCAGATAATTTCCCGGCGTCAGCCCGGTATCCTGCTTAAAGGTCCGAATCAGCGTCTCTTTACGCATGTGACACTCATCTGCCAGCTCATCCAGCGAGGGTGGGGAGAGCAGACTGGACTGCAACCGCTTGCGCAGATACTGGCTGGTGACGCTTAGGTTTTCAGGTGTTACCGACTGCAATGGCAGCGAGCGCAGCAATGCTTGTGCAGCATCAGTTATCTGCGTCGTTTGCCGTTGCGGCATGAGCGCCACAAGGTGCATGTAGCACTGGAATAATTGCGGATCGCGGATAACAGGAGTGCGCGTGCAAAGCCGTTGATTGCTGTTCAGCGCAGGCAGATGGGCAAGACACCACCGGGTATCAAGATAAAGCATGTGATAGCTGCGAAATTGCCCGTTGACGGGATTACAGCTGTGAGGTGTCAGTGGTGGGATCACAATGAGATCGCCCACCTTCAGATGGTATTCCTTGTCATCGCACAGGCAGCAGGTTCCTCCCTCGAGAATTGCCCCAATCGAGAGCTGAGAGTGGTGATGGCGCTTATAGGCCTGCTGGCTGCGCCAGGTGCTGCGCAGCTCCAGCCACGGCAGTTGCTCATCACGCCAGAACGATTGTGGAATATCTCGGGTATGCGTCACATCGTGTCCTCCATGAAAGTGATGACTTGTTATAGCACAGGCCCTGCGGTGAAAAAGCGGGAATGTGCATTGAGGTCGTGATTCTGCGTGATGCGTTCCAGACAAATGCAGACGTTACAAAGGGGCGTTTTTATCCCGGAAATCGTCTCGCAAAGAGAGAAAGTTACAGGTGAGGGTGTGGTTTACCAGCGCTACAGTCACGGCATCTTATTTCCAGGTGATGGATCGCCATGAACAAAGCACCGACTTCCACCCCGCATGATGCGGTCTTTAAAACGTTTTTGCGCCACCCTGAGACAGCTCGGGATTTTCTACAAATACATCTTCCCGCTTCGCTGCGCGAACTTATGGGGCTGGTCGAGAAAATTGTTTCCCTGCTACTTACCGGACTGACTAATGACAGCCAGATAAAGACGCTGTTTAATTATATTTTACGAACTGGCGATGCACCTCGATTCAGTGAGTTTATTCGTGAGGTTGCCGAACGTTCACCGCAGCATAAGGAGCACTTGATGACGATCGCCGACAGATTGCATGAGGCAGGGCTACAAAAAGGCAGGCTGGAAGGGTTACAGGAAGGACGACAAGAAGGGCTTATAGAAGGGCGACGTGATGAGGCGCTCCGTATTGCCCACACCATGCTGGCAGACGGTATTGATATCTGCACGGTACAAAAAATTACCCGGCTTTCCGCAGAAGATATTCAGGGTTTAAGTCATTAGATATGACTTAAATCGCATAATCGCCTGCCCGGAACCACCGGGCGGTCCGGTTTACTCTATCGCCATCTTTACCGCCTCGCCGAGCTTTTGCATCACTTCCTGATGCTTCTCGTTTGGCGGTAACGCGCAGTTGATGCGTACGCAGTTGCGATACTTTCCGGATGCGGAGAACAGCGATCCCGGTGCGACCTGGATTTTCAGGCGACAGAGCTGCTTAGCGACGCAGACCATATCGACCTGGAGCGGCAGCTCGACCCACAGCATAAAGCCGCCTTTCGGTCGGGTGACGCAGATCCCACAGGGAAAATATTCCCGTACCCAGCAGGTGTAGATCTCCATATTACGCTGATAAATCTGGCGCATACGCCGGATATGCCGATGGTAATGACCTTCGCGCACAAAGGAGGCTGCTGCCAGCTGCGTAGCGGGAACGTTAGTACCAATGACGGCGTACTTCATGTGTAGCAGTTTGTTGTAATAGCGACCGGGAACCACCCAACCCACGCGCAGTCCTGGGGCTACGGATTTGGTAAACGAACTGCAGAGTATTACCCGGCCGTCACTGTCCCAGGAGTGGATCGTACGCGGGCGCGGATACTCTGTGGCCAGTTCGCCATACACATCATCTTCAAAAATGACGATGTCGTGACGCTGGGCGAGGGCGAGCACCGCCCGCTTACGCGCATCCGGCATAATGAACCCGAGAGGGTTGTTGCAGTTGGGAACCAGCAGCACGCCTTTGATCGGCCACTGATCCAGCGCCAGCTCCAGCGCTTCAATGCTGATCCCGGTATCCGGATCGGTTGGGATCTCAATCACCTTGATCCCCAGGCCGCGCAGTAGCTGCATTGTGCCGTAGTAGGTGGGGGATTCAACGGCGACAATGTCCCCTGGCTGACAAACCGCCAGCAGCGCCAGCGACATTCCGCTCTGGCTCCCGTTGGTTATCACAATATCATCGGCGTTGAGGACTGAACCGCTGTCCAGCATCAGACGGGCGATCTGCTGGCGCAGATCCTGGCTGCCGGGAAGCTTGTCGTACCCCAGCACCGCCTTCAGATTATGCTGCACTACGCGGCTGAGCTCGCGCCAGAGCGGTTTCAGGCTCGGTTGACTGACATCTGGCGCGCCGCTGCTGAAGGGGATCACAGATTTATCGCTATGCCCTTTTAGCATATCCAGCACCAGATCCCACTGCGTTATCTCGACCGGACGCTGCACCGGGCGTGACATCGGCGGTACGGGCGGCAGCGCTTTTTGCGGCGCGACAAAATAACCGGAACGCGGCTGCGGGGTGATCAGCTGTCGCTGTTCCAGCATCTGATACGCCTGCTGGACGGTGCTGATACTGACCCCGTGCTCCTGACTCAGGTTACGTACCGAGGGCAGTTTTTCGCCATGGCGATACAACCCCTGCTCAATGCGTTCGGCCAGCAGATTGGCCAGATGTTGATAACGCGTCATGCTGTATCCCTCATGGGTACCATACAGATTAAAAAACCAGTACAGATTGGCGTGAAAAAAGCGATGCAGAACTCTTTTTAACCAATCTGTATGTTAAATAAAAGTACTTTGTGAGTCTGTATTGCTTAGGGCCAAATCCGTGAAGATAAAACCTCAGACAAGGCGGGGAGGCAAGGTATGGAATTTCATGAGAATAAAGCAAAGCAGCCATTTATTGGGTTTGTTCTGATCTGGCGGGCATATAAGGGGTGGCGGTTACGGGCGCAAACGCGGCGCGTATTGCAACAGATGAGTAATGAGCGGCTGCGGGACGTCGGGCTGCGACGCGATCAGGTGGAGTGATTTTCTTCCATCGACAGAAGCTGGGGGGTTATCGCCCCAGCCTCTTTTATATTCACAATATTTATCAATTCATGCTTCTGGATAGTCTGTTTCTTGATACTTACCCTGATAAGAATTATTTTCTTCTCAGCGATGAGGGGAAAGTAAGATGACGGAAGATGAACTGTTTGCCCGCCGTCCGATGGGGATGCGCATGGCTATGGTGGTACGTCAGTGGCGGGCCATTATTGATGCTGCCATCACTGATACTGGCCTGACGCAGTCAAGCTGGACGGTACTGATGCAACTGTATCAACTGGGAGACAACGTCTCGGTCAGTGAACTGGCACAAATGCAGGGCATTGAACTGCCGCCGCTGATGCGCACCCTTTCGCAGCTGGAAAAGCAGGGCTATCTGCTGCGTTCCACATCGCCTTATGACAAACGCATCCGTCTGCTAACGCTGACCGCGCAAGGCCGCTCAAGGCTTGAAGAACTTAACCGGGTGATTGAGACATATCAACATCGCGTCACCTGCACCATTCCTGAAGCGGAGCTTGCCTCATTCAGCGCGACCTTAAATCAACTCGCCTGCAATTTGCGGAGAATCCGCGAAGAAGACAATCAACACTAAAAACTATGATGACCCCAGAACAAAAATTTGCCCGTTGGGTAAGGGTGAGTATTGCCGCTTTCCTGGTAATATTCGCCTGGTTTATCGTTGCCGATATCTGGATCCCGCTGACGCCGGACTCCACGGTGATGCGCGTGGTAACGCCCGTTTCCTCACGCGTATCCGGTTACGTCTCGCAGGTGCATGTACACAATAATAGCCTGGTGAAGAAGGGCGATTTGCTGTACGAACTGGATCCGACGCCGTTTATCAATAAGGTCGAGGCTGCGCAAATCGCCCTTGAGCAGGCGAAGTTGAGCAATCAACAGTTGGATGCGCAGATAGCCTCCGCGCGCGCCAACCTGCGTACCGCGCAATTCAGCGCCCGTAACGATAAGACCACCTTTGACCGCTATCAGCGCCTGGCCACCATGCAGAACGTGTCGCAATCCGATCTTGACAAGGTGCGTACCGCCTGGCAAACCAGCGAGCAGTCGGTGGCGGCGCTGAATGCCAGCATTCAGAACCTGCTGATCCAGCGCGGCGAGCGCGATGACAAGCGTAACGTGACGCTGCAAAAATACCGTAATGCGCTGGAAGAGGCACAGCTGAACGTCAGCTGGAGCAAAGTGTATGCACAGACCGACGGTACGGTGAGTAACCTTCAGCTTAGTCCCGGACTTTACGCTACCGCGGCCACACCGCTGCTGGCGCTGGTCAGCCATCAGACCGATATCGTGGCCGACTTTCGCGAGAAAAGCCTGTGCCACACTCGGGTAGATACCGATGCCGCCGTGGTGTTCGACGCCTTGCCGGGCAAAGTTTTCTCTGCCCGCGTCACCAGCAGCGATGCCGGTATTCTGGCGGGTCAGGAACAGGTTAACGGTCTGCTGTCGCAACCGGAACAGTCCACCCGCTGGGTGCGCGATGCCCAGCGTATGCGCATTCACGTAGCACTGAATGAACCGCTCGACACGCCGTTACCGACCGGGGCGCGCGCCACGGTGCAGCTGTATAACAGCGAGGGGATGTTCGCCCGTACCTTTGCCGGGGCGCAGATCCACCTCGTCAGCTGGCTGCATTATGTCTATTAACACTCTGGCCCACGTCTTTACGCCGCACGGGAACATTGTCTACACCGCCAATGATTTTCGCCAGACCTTGCGTATCTCCGTTGCCGGGACGATAGCACTGAGTATCTCGACCTTCTACAACGTACAGTACGGCGTATTTTTTGTGGTTTATCCGCTGATGCTGCTGTCGCTGGTGCCGGTGTTCAACCGCCATGTGGCAAAACAGTTCGTGTTCAGCGCGGCGGTGAACTGTGTCGAAATGGTGCTAATCGTCGGCTATCTCTCACAGTGGCCGCTGATTATGACGCTGGTGGTGTTTGGCCTGTATGTGATGCGTTTTCGCTTGATGAGCAAAGGACCGCTGTTTCTGCTTGGTTCGATGGGCGTGGTGTGCCAGAGCACGATGCTCAACTTTATGAGCTATCCCACCACCAACTGGCACACGTTGATGTTCTCCAATATGGAAGCCTGCATCATGGCGGTGGCGCTGAGTGCGCTGCTGCATTATCTGATCCCGGACGTGGAACCCCGCCAGCTACCGCCGCGCATCGAGAAAGATGCCACCCGGGTGCGCCACGAGTCGCTGCTTTCCGGTACGGTGGCGACGATGATTTTTGTTATCTTCCAGATCTGTGATTTGAGCGATTCGCTGTCGGCACTGATGGCGGGCATTTTGATCCTGTTTCCTATGCACTATCGCGGCGCGGTGTTGAGCTCGCTCTGGCGCGTGGTCGGCGTGGTGCTGGCCTGCCTGTATATTCTGTTGGTGCAACTGCTTATCTATGATTTCAGCAACCATATGCTGCTGATGATGCCGCTGATCGGCCTCGGGCTGGCGTTCAGCGCCCGCCTGCACGTAATGGAAAAAGTCGGCGCGGGGGTGGGTTTTGCCAGTATCACCACCATCGGGATTATGTTCGGCCAGAACCTGCATCCGGACAGCGATCTGGTGTTCAGCGATTTATACCGCATCACCTCTGTTACCGTCGCGCTGGTGGCAACGCTAACGATGGTATTTCTGGTACACCGGGTTTTGAACTGCTTTACCGCGACGCGGTTTGTGATTACCGAGTGAGTGGGGAGTGAATGCCGGATGGCGGCTGCGCCTTATCCGGCCTATGAGACGCAGAATTTGTAGACCCGGTAAGCGTCGTGCCACCGGGTGTTTTCAGATTGCCTGCTGCTTCCCCGTTATCTAATTATTCAGAATACGAGTTATTTGTTCGAGAAATAAAGATGTATGAATTATAAATATTTTGAATTTTAATAATTGTGACTTTATGAACATATTTAATTTTACAATTAAATATGATAAGCATAATTATTATATTTTAAAGGATGTAAATCATATGACATGGGAATATAAAGTATCGACAGGTATACTGAGCCATAACGGTAAATTAATTGCTTATTGCTACAGTGGTGCTGGTGAATCAAAGGATAAACCGAACTGTGAACACATACGTAACAAGGGCCCCATTCCACGAGGCGTTTATTTTATTGCTGGATGGAATAATCATAAAAGTCCCTCCGCTATTATCCTCGAACCTATTGCAGGGACAAATACTTTTGGCAGAGATCATTTCGAAATTCATGGTGATAAAAAAGGGCAGCCACCGGGAACGGCATCTGCAGGATGTATCATTATGAATGGACAAGATAAGCGCCAAACCATTTACGATTCGGGTGACACAATTTTGGTGGTAAGATAATGAAATTTATTTTTATCTCCTTTCTATTTATTCTTTCGGGTGCTCCCTGTGCTGCAGTGCATACTGCAGCACAGCTTCTGCAGATGATAAATGAAAAAGGAGCAAATACCGTTGTACACGAACTTTATGATGACAGTGAGTCAGAATGGTGGAACCATATTATTCCTGAAATTAGCAAAGGTAATAATGACTGGTTAACGGTAGCAAGTGCTCTTGAATTCGGAGTGGATGCCAGTACGGCGGAAGATTTACAGGGGGCGGTCTCTGAAGCCATTCCACATAACCCAGTCGGTGTTCTGGCTATCCTCAACGATAACAGACCATTGCTGAATATTGAGCAGATATGCGCATTTACCTCTTACCCTGAGTCAGAAGAAGAAATGAATAAGCTATTTGTTAATTCCATCAGGGAAATGTATAAGGTCAAAACGACAGAAGGGAAGCGGTGTATTGCGGTTATGATCAATAGTGTTGAGAATTCTATTCCATTTAACAAGGATTTATAAATGGCTATCCCCGGGTATATGTCATTAATCGATGATGCTGGAAATATTATCAAAGGTAGTGTAATGGTAAAAGACCGTGAAAATCAGATCGAGATTTTAGGTCTGTATCATAATGTGAGCTACAACTCTGATTTGCATAATGGGAGGGTGTTGAATAAACGCCAACATCGTCCATTTTTAATTGAAAAGGAAATTGATGCTTCTAGTGTGCTTTTGTACAAATCATTAAGTACCGGAGAAACATTAAGGAAAGCTGTTATTGACCTCTATCGAATAAATTATGCTGGTCAGGAAGAGGTCTATTTTACGATAACCCTGGAAAATGTGAAAGTCGTTACGCTTTTTTCACTGATGCACGATGTTAAAGATCCTTATTACGAAAAACAGACCCATCTTGAACTTGCTCAGCTCCGTTACAAGAAGATTACCTGGCACTATCATGATGGGAATATAGTCCACTATGATGATTGGGATTATCGCTTAGGGTCTTGAGTAAACGGCTCCGGATAAAATGATGTTACCCAGAGCTGTAATGCAATCAATACACGGCGCTTATACTCATGAGCGCCGTCTGGTATCCGGGCGGTTATTTCTGCCTGACAGGCTTCGCCGAAATCACGTCGACAAACTCCTGCACCTGCTGTTGCTTACGCGCGGACAGCTTGCACACCCGACGCAGCGACTGCAGTAACGCCGGTTCTTCCGGTTCCGGCAGCTTGGCCGTCAGCACAATGCAGCCGGGCATCACTCTGACATCGAATTTGCAGCCGGTGGCGAAACCGGCTGCCTCCAGCCACTGGCCTTTCATAATAATTGCCGGAACATGCGTGTAATCCGGATAACGACTCGCATAAGTCACTATTGATAAGAAATATAAATCGGGCCGGATAAGCATCCGGCAATAATCAAAACCTTAAGCAGGCAATGCGAAATGCCCCGTCGCCATATCAAACATCAGGCGGGCAAAGCCCTTAGCGCACTGCGGGTTCGATAAATACTGCAGCATAAATTCTTGTCGCGCTTCGTCACTGTCCATCACCGCGTCGTCTACCGCCTTGAAAAAACCGCCTAATATTGCCTGCTCGGGACTGTTATTCCTGATTTGTTTCATCACCGTTTCATTCTCAGTGATTTTATTAAACACGGTCATTGCGCTGCTGAGCATATCTTTATCCGTCAGATGGTCGGTGATAAACAGTTCATTCATTCGCGATAAAATATGCGACAGAAATTCCTCTTTCTTGTCTTTTGGTTTTGCCGTACCCACGTCGTTACTGGGATCAAGTGTATATTTCGCATCATCTTCTTGTAGTTTCAGATGTTGTTCGTGGATCTTTGATAAGCGATAGTGGCTCATCTCCACGTTACTGAGATCAATCTCGTCCTCTTCCAGATGTTGCTCATGCAACAGCGGGCGCAGATGGCGGGCAAACAGGCTTAGTTTCTCCAGATCTTTGTCATCGTACTCGACGATCTGCGACATAAACTCGTAGAAGCGAACAAAACTGCCAAGATCTTTCTTGAAAATCTCCAGACGATCTTTTTCCTGCTTGCAGGCGTTAAAGCTATTTTCCGCATTGGTAATTAATACCGTATCGCTTGTTTTTTTGGTGCGCTCAAACATCCCTTTTGCCATCAGGTAAGCATCGATTGCCAGGGCGTAGCGCTTTTTCCAGCGTTCGACCGCCGGTTTGCAAATATTGCTGATTGCCGCGTTGGATTTATTTTTGCTGAAGAATGCTATGCAGAATTGCTCCACTTCATTCCACTGGAAAATCTGCGTGGCACGCAGTTTTTCAAACAAATCGAACACCTGCTGCGGATCGCTGACGTCGGTCAGTTCCGCCGTCTGGTAATAAGGCTGGAACGCGCAGAGGATCTCGTCCGGCTCGTTATAAAAATCGAGCACGAAGGTGCCTGACTCCGCTTTGCCCGGATAGGTGCGGTTCAGGCGTGACAGCGTCTGTACACACTCAACGCCGCCGAGGGCTTTATCGACATACATGGCGCACAGCTTAGGCTGGTCAAAACCGGTCTGAAACTTATTGGCAACCAGCATGACCTGATAATCGTCGCTGTCGAAGGCTTTGCGCATGTCCCGGCCTTTCAGACCAGGGTTCATATTCATCTCGGTAAATTTCTGATTTAACAGCGCGAGGCTATTCTGGTCGCCTTCCTGGAATTCCACCTCCCCGGAAAATGCCACCATCGCGCTGATTTTCGGGTAATTATTCTCGCTAATGTATTTATCAAAGGCTAGCTTGTAGCGAACGGCGGCTTTACGCGAGCTGGTGACTACCATCGCTTTCGCCTGACCGCCAAGCAGGTGCATAACGTGTTTGCGAAAGTGCTCGACGATCACTTTCACCTTCTGCGAGACGTTGTAATCGTGCAGCGTGACCCACTGGCTCAGCCTGACCTTGGCCCGATTGCTGTCGACTTCGCGGTCTTTATCTTCCAGCTTTTGCAGTAGCTGATACGCCACTTTGTAGTTGGTATAGTTTTTCAGCACGTCCAGGATAAAGCCTTCTTCGATCGCCTGGCGCATGGAGTAGACGTGGAAGGCAGCCGGTTTATTGGTTTTTGAAGCAGGTTGTTCCGGATGCGGGCGGCGGCCAAACAGTTCGAGGGTTTTGGCCTTCGGCGTGGCGGTAAAGGCGTAGTAGTTCAGATTACTGCTGCCCTGACGCGCGGCGATGGTGACATCCAGAATATCTTCTGGCGACAGCACCACGTCGTCATCCATCTCTTCGGTCATCAGCACTTCTTTTAGCTGACGGGCGGTGGTACCGCTCTGTGAGGAGTGCGCTTCATCGGCGATCACCGCGTATTTACGCTGTTTCAGGCTGACGCTGTTTTCGATGGTTTTCAGGACGAACGGGAAGGTCTGGATGGTGACGATAATAATCGGCTGCGAGTTTTCCAGCGCGCTGGCCAGCTTTTCCGATTTAGAACCATCGCCTTCTTTATTATTGATGCGTCCGACCACGCCGTCAGCGTGTTCGAACTGCCAGATGGTGTCCTGAAGCTGGTCGTCCAGTACCGTGCGGTCCGTCACTACGATCACGGAGTGGAACTGTTTTTCTCCGTTCACGTCGTACAGACGGGAAAGCTGATGGGCGGTCCAGGCAATGGAATTCGATTTACCGGAACCGGCGCTATGCTGTATCAGGTATTTGTAGCCGGTTCCTTCCAGCGTTGCGGCTTCCAGCAGCTTGTTGACCACGTCCCACTGGTGATAGCGCGGGAAAATCAGGCTCTCTTTCTTCGATTTCAGCCCGTTCCAGTCCTCTTTTTCTTCAATCTGCAAATGCACGAAGCTGGCAAGGATTTTTAATAAGTTTTCCGGCAGCAGGACTTCATTCCACAGGTAGTCCGTGGCATAGCGGGTGGTATCTTCGGGAATATTGTTGCCCGCACCGCCCTCTTTGGTGCCTTTGTTAAAGGGCAGGAAGAAGGTGCTGTCCCCCGCGAGCCGGGTGGTCATAAAGACGTCGTACTGGCTGACCGCGAAATGGACCAGCGCCCCGCGCTTAAAGGTCAGCAGCGGTTCGGGTTTGTTGGTGGCCGGATCTTTCGCCAGACGGGTCTTTTTGTACTGCACAATCGCGCTTTGCACCGTCTGTTTAAATTCGGATTTCAGCTCCAGCGTGGCGACCGGCAGGCCGTTGATAAACAGCACCAGATCGATGCGCCACTTTTTGGCTTTCAGGCCGGTTTCCGCAAAGGCGCAGTTGGAGGCATAGGGGCTGTACACCAGCTCCGGTACGATGCGGCAGATATTCTGCCGATAACGTGCCAGGGTTTCCGGGTTAAGATTATGTTCCGGTTTAAACTGGCACAGGGAAAAGCGGGCGTTGCGGATTTTCAGACCGTGGCGTAATACGCCCAGCGTGCCCCAGCTGCGCGACTGGATATCCGTAGCGTTACTGTCGGCTTTTTTAAGCTGCGTAACCAGTGCGTCGAGGAAATGGCGCCCGGTATCGTTGGGATAGACGCGGGCGAATTTCTCCCATTCCTGCGGCTGGGTGGTTTGCACGAATTGTAATGTGTCCTGTACGTACAGCGCCCGTTCGCGATCGTAGCCGTCACCTTTGCCGATAATCCAGCCTTTTGCCACCATCTGCGCGATGATATCGTTTTGCAGATTGACCTCTTTGGCGATGTCGTTGCTCATGCAAAGGCCTCCGCGGGTGATTCTGCTTTGGCTTGTTCGCCCGGCGCAACCCAGTTGCGCACGTCGATTTTTCCGGTGACGGCGGCGGAGATCAGAGCGGTACGGCGTTCCTGGAGGAGTTGAATAATTTGTTGCTGTTTCTCGATAAGGTTATCGATTTTTGTGGTTTCGTGATCGAGAAATTTAGCAATATTTTTCTGTTCATCATCGGTTGGTAGCCAAATAGAAAGGCCACGTAAAATAGCTTGCGTAATACTGAATACCTTAACGCCTTTAACCGCGTGTCTGACTTGAGTGCGTAATTCCTTGCAATCTAAAAGATAGGCATAAAATCTCCAGTTCTTTCTATTAAATGGTTTAGCGATAATCGTGTGATAACCAGCAAAAACAATATCATCAGTGATTAATTGAGAAAAATTCCCCGAACCATCAATATCCTCTGATGTGTCGGCAAAGATAATATCTCCTTTCGAAAGCAATGAACCAGAATTATCTTTCAGGTATTTTTCATCGACACATTTCAATGAATGAAGTTTAGGGGATACTTCAAAACCATACTTCGAATGAACTTCGCCATAGCTAATGCAAGGAATCCCCTCGTCCTGGAGATTTTCTTTGGTAATTGTTAATCCTTTACCGAAGTTAAACATGTATCGAAGCTTGCTAATTCTCCAGTAGGAAGGCATTTCTCCCACCCACTCAACACCAGAATCTTTCATCGGTACATCAGGATTTAGCCCTTTGGTCACCGCATTGCTAATTACTGCCTGACGTTTTTCTTTTAGCAGTTCAATAAGCTGTTGTTGTTTCTCGATAAGGTTATCGATTTTTGTGGTTTCGTGATCCAGAAATGCTGCTATTAAAATCTGATCTTTTATAGATGGGGATGAGATTTTTAATGATGCAACTTTTTCTTGATTTATATTTGGTTGACCGCCTCCAGAGGATAGGTTAATAATTTCCATTCTAAATGTTTGTAACCAGTAATATAAATATTTGTTGTTTATTACATTTGATTTTGTCATTGCACAACATGCTTGGTTAGTTGTTGCATCTACACCAAGAATACCTAATCTTCCTATTGTTGCCCCATACATCGCAATTATAATAGAACCGACAGGGTGAACTTTTAGGGCTGGAAACGATTGCAGGGTTTGTAATGATATATTTTTCGATGTGTTATAAATTACCGTTTCCCGAAGTTCTCCCGTAGTTACCCAAAGTATATTACCTTGAAACCAAGACTCATTGTTTGACGTTGGAGTAGTTCCAGAACCGATGACCTCATATGCATGTGATAATTTCCACATATCCCATGATAAAGGAATTTCCCCCAACCACTCAACCCCAGAATCCTTATACTGCGGATACGCCTTATATTTAGCCATCAGGAATGTACCTCCCGCAGCAGTTGCATAATCTCAGCGCTGACCGCATCCAGATCCGCATCAATCTCCTCCAGCGGGCGCGGCGGCTGATAAATATAAAAATGACGGTTAAACGGAATTTCATAACCGATAATCCCGATATCGCCGTCTTTCGCATCACGCTTATCGGCGTTGATCCACGCATCCGCCACGTGCGGCAGGACTTCCGCTTTGAAGTAGCTCTCGATTAGCTCGCTGGTGGAAATAGTCGGATTCAGCGGCACATTCTCGTTATCGCGCAGGTCGCCATCCTGCTCAAACTCAACAACTTTCCCTTGGTACTCAAACGCGCCGTACAGCGGCTGAGCGGCCTCTTTCAGCACCTTTTTCACCACCGGTTCGGCATTCGGATTTTTGCGGGTGATGGCGTCGATAAGCTGCTTGCTCTCTTTGGCATCGAGCTTCACGCCTGCAGTGTTGAGCGCGCCCTTCAGCGTCAGCTGGAACTGGTTAAAGTCGTTGCTGATGACCTCTTTTCCCCCCGCCTGAGCGCCTACCGCTGCCTGAATACGCCGCGCTTTTTCCATTAACTCTCGCTGGAATTGCCACAGTTTGCTGTCGAACAGGTCTTTGATTTGCTTCTCTTTCAGCTCGGCAAACTCGGCTTTGATAATGGCGCGGGCTTCGGTTGCCAGTGTGGTGAAATCGCCATAATTCTCATCCCGCCACTGCGAGGCAAATACTTCGTACAGGCGTTCCATCGGCGCGTTAAACGGCTTCGGCGCGAAGCGCAAAGTAGCAATGGCCTCATCGGTAACCTGTGCCGACAGGCGTAGCGGGCGCTCAATGGTTAACCGGCGGTAACCAAAATCGGTGTTGTTGAAGATTTTGCTGGCGAAAGTTTTTGGCGCTTCGCTTTTCGCGGTAGCAGACTGGCGACCGCGGCTGGATTTTTGCTCTGGTGCTTTTTCCAGACCCAATACGTCCAGCGTGGTCGCACTAACTGACTCAATATCCCCGAAGGTGCGGGTAATCAGCCGGATATCCTCATCGCCCATTTGATGACGCTTCGACCCCAGCGATTTGCGCATCTTGCCGCACAGGTTGCTGCCGTCAATCAACTGAACCTTGCCCTTACGTTCTGCGATCTTTTTGTTGGATAAAATCCATATATAGGTGGCGATGCCGGTGTTGTAGAACATGTCCGTTGGCAGGGCGATAATCCCTTCCAGCAGGTCGGCTTCAAGGATGTAGCGTCGGATCTCGCTCTCACCGCTGCCTGCGCCGCCGGTAAACAGCGGCGAGCCGTTGAGGATAATGCCGATGCGTCCACCGCCGTTTTGCACATCGCGCATTTTGCCGATCAGGTGCAGCAGGAACAGCAGTGAACCGTCGGAAACGCGCGGCAGGCCGGGGCCGAAACGACCGCTAAAGCCTTTCTGTAGATGCTCGTCGTTGATCTCCCCTTCAATCTTTTTCCAGTCCACGCCGAACGGCGGATTAGAAAGCATGTAATCAAACCGATCGGCCGGAAGCTGATCGTTAGAGAGGGTGTTGCCGAGCTTAATGCGGCTGACATCCTGACCTTTGATCAGCATATCGGCTTTACAGATGGCGTAAGACTCCGGGTTTAACTCCTGTCCGAAGGCACGCATGACCGCATTCGGGTTCAGTTCGTGCAAGTATTCCATACCCGATGAGAGAAACCCGCCAGTACCGGCGGTCGGGTCGTAAATCGTGCGGATAATACCGTCTTTGGTTAACGCATCATCGTCTTCCATAAACACCAGTGAGGTGGTCAGGCGCACGATATCGCGGGGGGTAAAGTGTTCTCCCGCTGTCTCATTTGAGCTTTCAGCAAAGCGACGGATCAACTCTTCAAACACAAAGCCCATTTCATGGTTGGAAATCGCTTCAGGGCTCAGATCGGTGGCCGCGAATTTTTGTACCACTTTATACAGTAGATTCGCGTCTTCCAGTTGCCCGACAAACTCGCTGAACTTGAAGTGATCGAAGATCTCGCGGGCATCCGTGGAGAACGATTGAACATATTTCTCCAGGTTGGCCTTGATACCGTTTTGCCCCATTTTGCTGAGGTCCATCGGTGAGGTGTTGAAGAATGTCAGATTGTCCGCCGCTCGCAGGATCATTTTCTCTTGTGCTTCTTCCGGCAGGTTCATTGACTGGATTTTTTCGACCTGAGCCAGCACGGATGGTTTGCTGCTTTCGAGTACGCACTCCAGGCGGCGCAGAAGAGTGAAAGGGAGAATGATGCGGCCATATTGTGACTGTTTGAAATCGCCGCGCAGCAGGTCTGCTACCGACCAGAGAAAGGCGGCCGTCTGGGAAAAACTTCCTGATGTCATAAATACAATCCTGGCCTCTGCTGTGAGGCTTTTTTTTCAATGGTTAGATAGTCTCCTTTTTACCAGAAATTCGTAAGTTGATCATTTATAAAGGGTTTTTATAATTTTCGGTGATTTTTGGGCATCAATGATCATCCTAATGAATGTTTTATGAGGGGGGAGAAAAAATAGCGTTCTCCGTCGGTAAGAGTGCGACAAACGGTTGGGAATATATGCCGGATGGCGGCTGCACCTTGTCCGGCCTGTGGGCATAGGTTTTGAGACATGGTGGGGAATTGTAGGCCCGAAAGCTGTGCGCCATCGGGCAATCCAGAATGAGGGTTACTTCTTCAAGCCCGCAAACGCCGCTCTGATCTCGTCTTCCGGCAGGTTAATGCCGATAAACACCAGCAGGCTGTGCGGTTGTTCGTCGCCCCACGGGCGATCCCAGTCGGCACTGTACAGACGCTGAACGCCCTGGAACAGCAGGCGGTTTGGCTCGCCTTCAATCCACAGCATGCCTTTGTAGCGCAGCAGCTTCTCGGCGGATTCCAGCAGCAGATTTTCCATTACCCGCGACACGTCACTGATGTTTACCGGGTAATCCAGCTCGACGACGATCGAGGAGATATCATTTTGCTTGTCGGCGATAAAGTGGAAGCGTGGTTTGGCGCTGACCACGTTCTCCTCGAGCATGAAACCGTTGGTATCGAACAGCAGGGAGAGGTCGATATCACCATGCGTGACGGTATACACCGGGGCGCGGGCGTTGATGCGCGCCAGGCGCTCACGCAGTTTCTCGCTTTCACCCGCCACGTCGGTTTTGGTCAGTAGAATGCGGTCAGCGTAGCCCACCTGCGACTGGGCGATGGTGAACTGGTTCATCTGATCGTCGGCATGTACCGCGTCAACCAGCGCAATCACACCGTCCAACAGGTAGCGTTCGCAAATCACTTCATGGGAGAAAAAGGTCTGGATAATCGGGCCGGGGTCAGCCATGCCGGTGCACTCGATCACCAAACGGTCGAAATGGATGGCGCCTTTATCGAGGTTGTCGAGCAGATCTAACAGTGCGTCTTCCAGCTCACTGGAGCGGGTACAGCAAATGCAGCCGTTGGTCAGGGTTTTGATCTGCGTGGCGCGGTCGCCAATCAGCTGATCGTCCACCGAGACTTCGCCGAATTCGTTTTCGATAACGGCAATCTTATAGCCGTGCTGCTCGTTGAGAATATGGCGCAACAGGGTGGTTTTACCCGCGCCAAGAAAACCGGTGAGTAGGGTAACTGCAATCGGGGTCATTCATTTCTCCTTCTAACAGCAACTGCTTCCGCCGCTACCGTAGCGGGCTTCCTGGCGCTCGCGGAAGAATTCTTCGTAGGTCATGTACGGCTTATCGGGATGGTTGGTCTTCATGTGCTCGACGTAGTTGTCGTAGTCCGGAATGCCAATCAGCATCTTTGCCGCCTGACCGAGGTATTTTTTTGCCTGACCTAAAGTACCAAACATAAACAATCCTGATAAGCGAAAAGCCCCGCCGAAGCGGGGCTGAATACGGTTAGTGATGTGAAGAGGTCTTCACGCCGCCTTCCGGCACCGGTACATACGGCGTCTCTTTATCAGAGCGACCGTTGATGGCGCGGGCTTTCTGCCAGGTACGGAACCCGTAGAAAATGATGCTGTACACCACCACCAGGAACAGAATACTCAGGCCTGCGTTGGTGTAGTTGTTGACAACGATGTGGTTCATGTTGGCAATCTGCTGAGCGGTCAGTTCGCCGCCGTTAGCAATCTTCTCTTTGTACTGATTCGCCATGAAGAAGAAGCCTTCCATCTGCGGGTTGGTGCTGAACAGTTTCAGACCCAGCGCCCAGGTGGTGCAGATAAGCAGCCATACAGCCGGAACAACGGTAACCCAGATGTATTTGGTGCGCTGCATTTTAACCAGTACCACGGTGCCCAGAACCAGTGCCACGGCAGCCAGCATCTGGTTAGAGATACCGAACAGCGGCCACAGGCTCTTAACGCCGCCCAGCGGGTCAACAACACCTTGATACAGCAGGTAACCCCACAGGCCTACGCAGCCCGCAGTACCGATGATGCCCGCAACCAGAGAGTCGGTTTTCTTCAGGAACGGAACGAAGTTACCCAGTAAATCCTGCAGCATAAAGCGGCCAGAACGGGTACCGGCATCCAGCGCGGTCAGGATGAACAGTGCTTCAAACAGAATACCGAAGTGGTACCAGAAGCCCATATCAGCCATCGGTAGCACTTTGTGGAACACGTGAGCGATACCAACGGCCAGCGTCGGCGCGCCACCTGCGCGGTTCAGAACGGACGGTTCACCGATGTCTTTCGCGGTCTGCAGGATCTGCTCAGGCGAAATGACGAAGCCCCAGGAGCTGACGGTCGCCGCCGCATGTGCGGTTACGTCTTTCAACTGCGCCATAATCAGCGGGGCGTTCTCGCCGCTCATTTCATGCAGGTTCGGCATGGTGATGCCAAGGCCTGCTGGCGGGGTGTTCATTGCGAAGTACAGACCCGGTTCGATGATGGACGCGGCAACCAGCGCCATAATCGCCACGAAGGATTCCATCAGCATGGCGCCGTAACCGATAAAGCGCGCGTCGGTTTCACAGGCCAGCAGCTTCGGTGTGGTACCAGAAGCGATCAGCGCGTGGAAGCCAGATACCGCACCACACGCGATGGTGATGAACAGGAACGGGAACAGAGCGCCTTTCCACAGCGGACCAGTACCATCAACGTACTGAGTCATCGCCGGCATTTTCAGTTCCGGGTTGAGGATAACAATCCCCACCGCCAGACCGACGATAACGCCGATTTTCAGGAAGGTAGCCAGATAGTCGCGCGGCGCGAGGATCAGCCATACCGGCAGCAGCGCAGAGATAAACGCGTAGCCGATCAGGGTAAAGGTAATGGTGGTGTCTTTAAAGGTCAGCGCCGGGCCCCAGTACGGGTCGTGAGCAATCACGCCGCCGAAGTAGATAGACGCAACCAGCAGCACAATACCAATCACCGACACTTCGCCCACACGACCCGGTCGCAGGAATCGCATGTAGATCCCCATGAATAGCGCGATAGGTACGGTTGAGCAGACGGTGAACACCCCCCACGGGCTTTCAGCCAGCGCTTTCACCACGATCAGCGCCAGTACCGCAAGGATGATGATCATGATTAAGAAGCAGCCGAACAGCGCAATGGTTCCCGGGATCGGGCCCATCTCTTCTTTGATCATCTCACCCAGCGATGCGCCGTTACGGCGTGAAGAGATAAACAGCACCATGAAGTCCTGCACCGCACCGGCCAGCACGACACCCGCCAGCAGCCACAGCGTACCGGGCAGATAGCCCATCTGCGCGGCCAGTACCGGCCCAACCAGCGGACCTGCACCTGCGATAGCGGCAAAGTGGTGGCCAAACAATACGTTACGGTTGGTTGGAACGTAGTTCAGACCGTCATTGTTGATGACCGCCGGCGTGGCACGCGTCGGGTCAAGTTTCATCACCTTTTGGGCGATGTACAGACTGTAGTAACGATAGGCCACCAGATAAACAGAAACTGAGGCGACCACGATCCACAGGGCACTGATGTGCTCACCCCGACGTAATGCCACTACCGAGAGGCAGAATGCACCGATGATTCCGAGAATCACCCAGGGTATGTGCTTGAATATCTTTTTCGTATCCATAGTAAAACCTGGTATCTAATTAATAATTGGCCGAAGCCGCGTGGGTTTGATCTTGTGTTTGAGGAGGTAAATTGACTGCTATGTTGGGGGGATCTTGCCAGAGAAATACGCGCGTAAAGTAAGGTAAATAAGTGAGCGGTTGTATGTCAGCTTAAGCGGTCCCAAGTGTCAGTGAGCGGTAAGCAATGGGGGGGAGTGGGGGAATTTATGTGATTGAGATCACGGCATTATAGCGTTTGCCCATCTACATGCCGTGTTTTCTAACTGACGAAACAGCTCACTGAGGTACTTAGATTACGATATAACAGTAAGGCGTTTGTTCGATGTCTTTAAGCAACACATGTTTCTTACGTGATTTAGTCAGGTAATATTTTTCATCCAGATAATAGTCAATCAGTTCATCGAGGCGCTCTTTGTCTATGCGGGGCGTTACTCCTAACGTCCAGAAGCTACGTAGCTCTAATTCCGAACGTTTGATTTTTGCGCTTTTAACCAAATCCGCAATCATATTTCTGACGCAGCTTGTCGGATCCTGGTTCTGCTTGAGCTCAAGCGCAATGTAGCTGTCCTGCGTCCAGCCTTTTTTCCGCAATAAGAAATCTGCACGCACAGACAAACGCTGTGGATTTTTCCGCAGATCGCAAGCGAGGGTCTGTTCACGCCACCATTCATGACCCGTCGAAGCCAACAGATTGGCAAATTCTATCTGCATCCACACTTCCCAACCGGAGATGTTGTACTGATCGATGATATTGAGCTTTTGACGAACATCTTCACGTTCAAAAAAGTGGTGTGCGAGAGTGGATAGGTGATCAAAATCGCGATTCAACATAGAAGCATCCTTTCCTTAAAAAACGGGAATCCTACACCTAAGGTGCAACGGAACGACAAATTTTTTGCGTAATTTGTCATAGGGAACGAGATTTAATGTGAAAACGATAATTCTGTGGCAATTGCTGACACCATAAAGTTTTCTCTTTCCAGGCCGAAAACCAGAGTATCTGTCTAGCGGAAAGAGAAAACATGTTAAAACGAATGAAGATTGTTACCAGCTTACTGCTGGTATTGGCGCTATTTGGCCTTTTACAGCTCGCCTCCGGCGGCTTGTTTTTTAACTCACTTAAGAATGACAAAGAGAACTTTACCGTTCTGCAAACCATTCGCCAGCAACAGTCTGCGCTGAACGCCACCTGGGTTGAGCTGCTGCAAACGCGTAATACCCTGAACCGGGCGGGTATTCGCTACATGATGGATCAGAACAATATCGGCAGCGGTGCGACCGTTGCTGAGCTGATGCAGGTAGCCAGCACGGCGCTGAAACTGACGGAAAAAAACTGGGCGATTTACGAGTCGCTCCCGCGCGATCCGCGTCAAAGCGAAGCCGCGTTCCAGGAGATCAACCGCACCTATGACATCTATCACGGCGCGCTGGCGGAGCTGATCCAGTTACTGGGTGACGGGAAGATCAATGCGTTCTTTGATCAACCCACGCAGAGCTATCAGGATGGTTTTGAGAAGACATACATCAACTACATGCAGCAGAACGATCACCTGTATGACATTGCGGTAGCAGATAACAACAGCTCTTACAGCCAGGCGATGTGGGTACTGGTCTGCGTGCTGATTACCGTACTGGCGGCAATTATTGCGGTCTGGTTCGGCATCAAACTGACTCTTATCTCCCCAATGAACCGTCTGATCGACAGCATTCGTCATATCGCCAGCGGCGACCTGGTGAAGCGTATTGAGGTGGAAGGTTCCAACGAGATTGGCCAACTGGCGGAAAGTCTGCGTCATATGCAGGGTGAGCTGATGAACACCGTGGGTGATGTGCGTAACGGTGCCAACGCGATTTACAGCGGGGCCAGCGAGATTGCGATGGGCAACAACGATCTCTCCTCGCGTACCGAGCAGCAGGCTGCATCTCTGGAAGAAACCGCAGCCAGCATGGAACAGCTGACGGCGACCGTAAAGCAGAACGCCGAAAACGCGCGTCAGGCCAGCCATCTGGCCCTGAGCGCTTCTGAAACCGCGCAGAAAGGCGGCAAAGTGGTGGATAACGTGGTGCAAACCATGCGCGACATCGCTTCCAGTTCGCAGAAAATCGCCGACATTATCAGCGTCATCGACGGCATTGCCTTCCAGACCAACATTCTGGCGCTCAACGCCGCGGTAGAAGCCGCGCGTGCGGGCGAGCAGGGCCGTGGTTTTGCGGTGGTTGCGGGTGAAGTTCGTAACCTGGCCCAGCGTAGTGCGCAGGCCGCGCGCGAGATCAAGAGCCTGATTGAAGACTCGGTCAGCCGTGTGGATGTGGGTTCAACGCTGGTAGAAAGCGCTGGTGAAACCATGGATGAGATCGTCAATGCGGTAACCCGCGTGACCGATATCATGGGTGAAATCGCCTCTGCTTCTGATGAACAGAGCCGCGGTATCGACCAGGTTGGTCTGGCCGTTGCTGAGATGGATCGTGTGACACAGCAGAACGCCTCGCTGGTGGAAGAATCCGCCGCCGCCGCTGCGGCGCTGGAAGAGCAGGCCAGCCGTCTGACCCAGGCCGTTGCCGTGTTCCGTATTCAGCATGACCAACAGCGCGCGCGTGACGTTGCTGCTGCTAAACCAGTTTCAACGGTCCAGCCGCGTAAAGCTGCGGTAACGGATGCCGGGGATAACTGGGAAACGTTCTAAGTTGGTAATGCCCGATAAGGCGTAGCCGCCCGTGGGCAATTAACGCAGCATCAGGCGCATGGCGCAGCGTAGTTCGTACGTCTGCCCGTGCGCCGCTTCGTCTTCTCTTTTCTGGCGCAGCAGTGCAGGAAGCGTCTCGTCAGCCAGCATTTCAAACCCCAATCGTGAGTACAATGGCGCATTCCACGGCACATCGCGAAAGGTGGTCAGCGTGAGCGATGTATAACCTTTCTCGCGCGCCTGTTCGGCAACATAGCCAATCAATCTGCGACCAATACCTTTTCCCTGCCACTCCAGATGCAGTGAAAGTTCAGCAATAAACAGCGATGACCCCAGCGTTTCGGCAACTAAAAAACCGACCGGATGCTCGTCGACCTGCGCCAGCCAGCTCATGCCAGCAGCGACAAATGCCCGATGCTGGTCAGCCGATATAGTCTGGTCGTCAGCAATCCACGCCAGTTCGGGGATGAGTAAAAAACGTTGCCCCGCAGATCGTTCGATGGCGGGAAGAGCGGCAGTTTCTGCCAGAGTGGTGGAGCGTAAGGTGATGTTCATTTGTCGAGCATAACATGCCCGATAAGCGCGGTGCTATCGGGCATCATGAGGATTAATCTTTACGCGGATCGCTGATGGGTTGGCGCACCAGGAAGATGTAGGCGAGGGCTCCCACCATGGTGACGCAGCCACAAATGATTAGCGCCAGACGGAAAGAGTTGGTGGTATCAACAATAAATCCGGTGACGATTGGTGCAAACGACGCGCAGATAAAGCTGGCAAAGTTCTGGATACTGCCCACGGAGGCGGTCATGCGTGAGGCGACGGCTACGTGGATCAGGCCCCAGCACGAGGTGCCGGCGAAGTGGATACAGAACAGCGCCATACCGATCAGTAAGACGGCGGCCATCGACGTTGTGGCCTGCGGTACGATGAAAGTGAAGGCCGCAGAACAGAACATCCCGGCGATAATACAAATCTTACGGCTCTTAATCGGTGCCATACCGCCTTTCACCAGCCAGTCGGTGACAAAACCGTTAATTAACATGCCGGCTGCGCCAAACAAGAATGGGATCGCCGCCATTAATCCGGTGCTTTTTAAATCCAGGTTGTAGGAGGTTTGCAGGTAGCCTGGCAGCCACGCCAGATATAACCACGCGGTGTAGTTGATGCCGCTAAAGCCCAGCATCATGCCCCACATAGTGCGGTTGCGGAACAGGCTGCGCCATTCGGCAAAGCTCAGCGGATCGCGGCGGGCATTGACGCTACCGGCGTTCAGATACGCTTGTTCAGTAGCGCTCAGCGCAATCTGCTCGCGGTTGCGATACAACATGTACCAGCCGATGGCGAGGAAAATACCCAGCACGCCGATGGTAATAAACATCCAACGCCAGCCCATCACCAGCATCATGGCAGCCAGAATCGGCGGGCTAATGGCAACACCGATGGTGGAAGCGGCGTTGAATAACCCCATTGGGCGACCGCGCTCTTTGATGTTAAACCAGTCGTTGATGACCTTTACGCCGCACGGGTTCATGGGCGCTTCGCCGATCCCCATCCCGATACGCACGAGAACAAACTGAGTGAAGCTGTGAACCATGCCAGACATCGCCTGAAACAGCGACCAGAAGAACATCCCCAGCCCCAGCATAATGCGCGGACCTTTGCGATCCAGCAGCGGGCCGCAGGGCAGCTGTGCAATACCGTAAGCGAGAGAAAACACTGACAGCAGTACGCCGATTTGCGTGGCGCTCAGCCCCAGTTCTTCACGAATCGTTAAGTTGGCGACCGACAGTGAACTGCGGTCGAGATAATTAATCACCGCAGCAAAAAATAATAAAATCATTGCTGTGGTCTGAATACGTTTTATTCGGCTACTGCGTTGCACCATGCCCTCAGGCGGAACGTTAATATCCGCAGATGACGACGTGCCAAACGAAGAACTCGGGTCGAGGGTAATATTATTTTTTTCCACGCCGGACTCCTGAACCTCAATAATTTATTTTCACACAGCCGGGCTGTGCAGTATTGAAAAAATACCAGTGATGAATCAATTTGCTCATCACCGCTCACAAAAGTTTTTAATGCAGTCGACTTAGCGTGAGCATAGGCAAGCGGTATTTTTCCGGCGTTTTTATTTTTATAAAATCGTGCTCCCGGTAATGGTTTGCTGTTTTTTATCGGTACTTAATGAGCGGCGCTATGGCTTTGGTTGATGGAGCGAATCATCGATTGTTTGGCTGAATTCAAATGGTTACAGAGCGCCAGGGTGGCATCCAGGTCGCTGCGGCAAATCAGTGCGCTGAGGATGGTCATATGCTCATCAATGGCAATGATATTGCGCTGCTTGAGGTCGCTTTCATCCCACTGATAATGAAAGTGGAAAATCACGGAGATGATTTCAAGTGATTGATTAAAAAATATATTATCTGCTGCGGAGAGCAGTAAAGCATGAAACTCACGGTCTAACTGCGAGAACATACGAAAGCTGCTGCCGATGCTGTCGCGCAGGACCCGGTGGCGCTCAAGCAGTGTTTTAGCCTGCAGCCAGCGCGGGTCATCGTCGGGCAGATTGAGAAAATGCTGCAGGGAATGGGTTTCCAGCATCTCTCTGAGTTCAAACAGCTGTTCCGCATAGGCCTGATCGAACTGCTTCATGCTCCAATGGCCGCGTTTTTCGTTTTTGATCAGATTGTAACGTTCGAATTTTAAAAGATATTCTCTCACCACCACCGGGCTGACCCCTGCAGCTCTGGCAAGCTGTAGTTCGGAGAAACTCTCGCCTGCGCGTAGCTGACGCTGGTTGATCATGGTGAAAAAAGCCTGCTCAAAAATCCGGTTTTGCTCAGTCATGGAGGCGGTGGTACAGGCAAAACCGTCGTCATGGTCGGGTTTACGTACGATGACATAGTGGCTGCCGACCTGGGTCAGCACGCCGCACTCGCCTAAGTGGCTCAGCATATGGCGCACGGTGGTGCGGCTGATGTTGTACATCTCCGCCAGCGCGCTTTGCGACGGGAGGGGGGAAGGGATATGACCACGCGCCATATCATCGATTATCTGGTTAATCACATTGTGGCGTAAGTTCTGTGAACGGCTCATGGCTTCTCCTTTTTGCGTATTAAAACCCGATTTAAAACATTTTTATGCGCTGGGATTCACAGATTGTGTTTCTGCTTTCTCCGGCTTTTTTATTTTCGTTGATATCTGAGGCAACAAAAAAACAGGAGAGCAGAATCATGTCTACGATGAATACGTTGATTTGCCAGGAACCTAAAAAATTAGTCTGGAAAGAGCGTGAAATACCTATTCCGGGTGAGGGTGAAGCATTAATAAAAATTAAATCAGTCGGGATTTGCGGTACCGATATTCATGCCTGGGGTGGCAATCAGCCATTTTTCAGCTATCCACGTGTACTGGGTCATGAAATATGTGGGGAAATTGTCGGGCTGGGCAAAAATATACAGAATCTGAAAAATGGTCAGCAGGTGGCGGTTATTCCTTACGTGGCCTGCCAGCAGTGTCCGGCCTGTCTGAGCGGGCGCACTAACTGCTGCGAGAAGATTTCGGTGATTGGCGTGCATCAGGATGGCGGCTTCAGCGAATACCTGTCCGTACCGGTCACCAACCTGTTGGATGCGCAGGGAATTGATCCGCAGGCGGCGGCGCTGATTGAGCCTTATGCCATTAGCGCGCATGCGGTACGCCGGGCGGCAGTGGCTCCGGGTGAGCAGGTGCTGGTGGTCGGTGCCGGTCCGATTGGTCTGGGCGCGGCGGCGATTGCCAAAGCCGATGGCGCACAGGTGGTGGTCGCCGATACCAGTCCGGCTCGCCGGGAGCATGTGGTTTCCCGGTTGGGGCTCCCGGTTATTGATCCGTCTGCTGAAGATTTTGATGCGCAGTTGCGTGACCAGTTTGGTGGTTCGCTGGCGCAAAAGGTCATTGATGCCACGGGCAATCAGCATGCGATGAACAACACGGTGAATTTGATTCGCCATGGCGGCAGCATTGTTTTCGTTGGGCTATTCAAAGGCGATTTGCAGTTCTCCGATCCGGAGTTCCACAAGAAAGAGACCACCATGATGGGCAGTCGCAACGCCACACCGGAAGATTTCGCCAAAGTGGGCCGCCTGATGTCGGAAGGCAAACTGACCGCCGACATGATGCTCACGCACCGTTACGCGTTTGCCACACTGGCAGAAATCTACGAACGGGATGTGATTAACAACCGTGAGCTGATTAAAGGCGTGATCACGTTCTGAGAGGGGAAATGCGATGAAGACATTGAATCGACGTGATTTTCCGGGTGCCAGTTACCCAACGCGCGTGATCCAGTTTGGTGAAGGGAATTTCCTGCGAGCGTTTATCGACTGGCAACTGGATATCCTCAACGAGCAAACCTTTCTGAACGCTGGCGTGACCATCGTTCGCCCGATCAATAGCGATTTTCCACCGTCGCTGAATACCCAGGATGGGTTGTACACCACGCTTATTCGCGGGCTAAACGCGCAGGGCGAAGCGGTGAGCGAGGCGCGGCTGATCCGTTCGGTGAATAACGAAATCAATCCGTATCAGGACTTCGCGGCGTATCTGGCGCTGGCCCACAATGCGGATATTCGCTTTGTGTTTTCGAATACCACCGAAGCCGGAATTAGCTATCACGCGGCAGACCGGGTCGATGATGCGCCACCGGTAAGCTTTCCGGCTAAACTGACGCGTCTGCTGCTGGAGCGTTTTAATCATTTTGAGGGTGCAGTGGATAAGGGCTGGGTCATTATCCCGTGCGAGCTTATCGACTATAACGGTGAGGCGCTCAAAACGCTGGTACTGCAGTATGCGCAGGAGTGGCAGCTTCCCCCGGCGTTTGCCGACTGGGTGGCGACGGCAAACACCTTCTGTTCCACGCTGGTCGACCGCATTGTCACCGGCTACCCGCGAGAAGAAGCCGCCGCGCTGGAAGCTACGCTTGGCTATCACGATGCGTTTCTCGATACCGCGGAGCATTTTTACCTGTTTGTGATTCAGGGGCCGCAGTGGCTGGCCGAGGAGCTGAAGCTGGCGCAGTGCCCGCTGAACATTCGGGTAGTGAGCGATATCAAACCGTACAAAGAGCGTAAGGTCGCCATTCTCAATGGCGCGCATACGGCGTTGGTGCCGGTGGCCTGGTTGTGTGGTCTGGAGACCGTCGGCGAAGCGATGCAGGATGCCGATGTCCGTCACTTTATCGAGCGGGCGATTAGCGAGGAAATTATACCGGTATTGGATCTCCCGGCGGATGAACTGCGTGAATTTGCCGACGCGGTGAGCGGGCGTTTTCAAAATCCCTACATTCGTCACCAGTTGCTTTCCATTGCGCTTAACGGGATGACCAAATTCCGTACCCGAATTTTGCCGCAACTGCTGGCGGGCCAGCAAAATGGGCGCTGGCCCGTGCGGTTAACGTTCGCCCTCGCGGCGCTGCTGGCGTTTTATCGCGCAGAGCGGGAGGGAGAACGCTATCCGATACAGGATGATGAGCAGTGGGTTAGCCTGTATGCCAGTCTGTGGCCGCGAGTTGGCAAAGATTTAACGCTGCGTGAACTGGTGGATACTGTGCTCGGCGATGCGGCGCACTGGGGTGAAGATTTGACGTTGCTGCCCGGGCTTGCCGGGCAGGTGACGGCAAACCTGGAAATGATTCTGGTGCAGGGTATGCGCCAGGCAGTGAAAAGTCTGGAATAAGGTTGCCATGCAGCGCCCGGTGTGGTGTTGGGCGCTGTTTTTTTTTCAGACAATAAATGCGGCTAGCTGTAAGACTGATAAGCGAAGCGCCATCAGCCATTTCATGTTACGAGCCCTGAGCGACCACTTTGATTTCAACCATCCCGATCCCCAGCTTACGCGGCGAGTGGCCGAGAATATTGCCCTCGTTGGTGGCGACCGGATCGGGTGGGACAATCACCAGCGTATCGGCATCTGCCGGGTTATCAAAATGCAAGGTAGTGGTAGTGACATCATGGCCTAACACCAGCGTCTGTTCCTCGTGGCCAACGCGCACGGGAATAGGACGATTGGCATTGTCGCCGAAGGCTTTCGCGGTGATGACCAGATCGAATTTCTTCGGCAGCGGGGCCTTGTACTCGATGGTCACCTCTTTGCTGAGCTGCGCATTGGACCAGCGCCCCCAGGATTCGGGGCGTGATATGCCGCTAAACTGTTTAACCTCTTCCGGCGCGCCCGCCACGTTGAAGACGAAGCTGTCGGCTTTGTAGCGAATGTCGTTATCGACAATTTTCAGCGTATCAACGTTACCTTTGTAGCGCTCCATGTCGATCACCGTGTCTTTAAACACGGTTTTACTTTTCCATTTGGCTTTGTCGACGTGCTGCACGATTTGCTGTCCGCCTAACTGGCCTTGCGATACGCACCAGTCGGTGGAGAGCGCCAACTCCGGGGCCCATAGCTGCGCCATTTTGTAGCAGCGATCAACCCAGACAAAGTTATCTCGCGGCGCGAAATCTGCCAGTTGGAAGCGCAGCGGGGCCGAGTATTCGCTTTCCGGCAGCGGCTCGACGCGTTTGTCCGATACGCGCAGCAACAACGGCAGGCGGAAATGGCTGCCGGAGAAAGAGATCATGTTTTTGTCCTGGTCGACGGTGAACTCTTTCATCTCTTTCGGGAAATTCCACAGGCGGATGATATCGGGCTTCCACGCCAGCATTTTTTCTTTGATGTTCAGGAACACTTCAGACACGGATTCGCTCGACAAACTGCTGCGGCCAAGACCGATAAAGTTATCGCCACCGAGAATATCCAGTACCGTTGCCCCGTTATCCATCGTGTTACGCTTCACCGCCAGCGTGTCCTGCTGTGGCTGGTCGCCGCGCAGCACGAAGAACAGGTTGTTGCGATCCTGCTTGTTCAGATACTTCCATGCGGTGTTGTTCATCGCCAGATGATCGGAAGAAACCACGATAACGGTATCTTTGAACCACGGTGAGGCTTTAATCTTATTGATAAATTCGGCAATGTTTTCCTGGCTGCAGCTGACCGCGCTGAAGGATTGGTTGGCCTTCCCGTCGATGTCATAACGTTTACGGTTGCAGCTACGTGAGATAAATCCATCTGGATGATGGGTATCCACAGTCAGCGTAAACAGTGAAAAGCGCTGGCCCGAACGCGAAAGCTCTTCGAATTTTTTCCATGCTTCATCCAGCACGGTATCGTCGTAGAAGCCCCAGTCGTTGCGATAGGCCGGGTCCGCAACCACGCTTTTTAACTCTTCCGCACCGTAGAGATGATCAAAACCGTGAGATTTCAGGAACACGTCTTTGCCGGCAAAGCGCAGGTTGGCTCCCTGCACAAAGTAGTTTTGATAGCCGGAGTTTTTCAGGATATCACCCAGACAGATATTGTTGGGGAAGAAGCTGGAGACCGACGCCGAGGCGTTGCCTTCAAACGGCGCAAACAGCGGAATACCGCACTGGGAGGCGACCATGCCAGCGATGGTGTAATCGGTACCCGGCAGTTGCATGGTATTGCTGAAATCCAGACCTTCGTTTTTCAACGCACCGAGTTCCGGGGTCAGATCCGGGAACGCGTCGTTGTTAAAATAGGTGCGCTCGAGGCTTTCTCCATAGATATAAACCAGATTCAGCTTCGGGTTGGGAATCGTTTTTGACGGCTCTTTATAATAGGTTGGGAAATCCGGATCGCCATCGCGCGACTGCGACTTTACCAGTTCGGTTATCTGGTGAAACGCCGGGCTGGCATCTACGGAGGCCAGCGCCAGCAGCAGGGCCAGCAGACTGTAACCCACATGATGCGGATGATGGCGACGGCGGCGCAGAATCCAGCCGAGAGCGACAAAAACGGTCGTCAGGACCAGCGCAATCCCGACACCAGGTAAGATATATTTTCCAATTCCCGCGCCGGTCAGGCTGTTGGTCAGCGTGTACAGAACCGCGTCATTGATACCGTCGCCGGTGAAATAGTCACTGGCATACAGCGTGATATTCAAGACAATAAAAATCCCCAGCACCGTTAACGTGGCAGCAAACCACCAGGTATTGCGACCCGCTTTCCAGGCGTAAATCAGCACTGAAGCGAGAAACAGAGTGATGGAGATGAGTTCTGACAACGATCGATCCTCAGTTAACCGGGCAAACGCCAGGCAGGCTAATGATTTTGGGAAAGCACAATGTAATAGCGATGTTGCATTGCTGCAATTGTAGTGACATTAAATTACGTTGTTATTCAGAATTGGTTTAGATATGCGTGTTTTTTGCGGGGATTTACTGATTATTTGACGTGTGAATTTTATGGGGAGCAGGTTGATGCCGCGCAGGATATACGCGGCATGTCGTGCGTCAGGAAATGAAGTTCATACCCTGTTTTAACACCAGATCGCAGGCCTTGGTTTTTACCTGCTTCGCCAGCGAGCTGTTGCCAATTGTGTTCAGGTCCAGTTGTTGACCATCTTTGGCGTTGAGCAGCCCCTGAATGCCGTCCATATAGTTGGTGTCTTGTTTCTGCTCCGGAGCACTGAGGCCCAGTTTATCCAGCACCTGGTTTTTGACGTTCTGCGTGTCGGTGACCGAGGCCAGTTTCTGTTTCGCGCAATATTCCAGGATCCCGGCGGCGTTATTCATGCTGCTGGAGGTCAGCGACTGATTGCTGCCATTCAGTAGACTGGTCAGGGAAGAGAGCGACGAGCCGCCCTGCGAGCCGGAGCTTTGTTTGCTCAGTTCGCTGGCCGCGCTGGAGAGCGAATCCTGCCAGGAGGCGGCGAAAACGCTGGTCGAGATGAGCGTGCTGGCGGCAAGCGCACAGCACAGCAGACGTTTGGTTGTTTTCATCATTATATGCAACTCGTGTTATGCCTTTTCAGCGCAGTATAGCGCCGGCAGTCTTAGGAGTGGTCCTAATACGTTAATACTCTTTACCGGTTACCCGACTACGGTAGCTTTCCCAGTTGAAGTTTACCCATAAGCTATTGCCTAAGCGCATACGATCCATGACCCGTTCGCCGAGAAGTTTATTCATTTCATCCATGGTCAGGTTGGTCAGCATACCGGTTGGCCGTTTAGAGGACGAGCGACGATCGACGATCTGGTTGATGATCACCTTTTCATAGCGGGATTCGGTCTGCACGCCGATTTCGTCGATCACCAGCAAATCGACATTGCTGAGATCGTTCAGCAGCTGTTCTTCGCTGGTTTCACGGTTGCTGAAGGTATCTTTCATGGCTGACATAATGTCCGCAACGGTGATAATCAGCACCGACTTGCCGCGCAGCAGCAGTTCGTTGCAGATAGCAGCGGCCAGATGGTTTTTGCCGGTGCCGGGCTTGCCAGAGAAAATAAAGCTGGCGATGTTGCCGTCAAACTCTTCAACGTACTGGCGAGCTTTGCTCAGGGCGTTCATCTGACCTTCGCATTCCACCCGATAGTTATCGAACGAACAGTTCTGATGCAGTGGACGAATACCGGAACGGTTGAATGTGCGCTGCATTTTCATGGCTCGGTTTTCACGGGCCAGCGCTGCGGCGCGAATTTCACCTTGCTCTTTTTGCCATGCCAGCAGCTCCTCGCCCGTTTTAAAGGCTGGCTCGACATTAGCCGGCATCATTTTTTGCAGACGTTTCATCAGGTCGCCAACGTTTTTCATCGTTATCCTCTAAAACCCGGTGGAATATGGTTGTCAGGCTCGCTGACACTGTTCACATCGCGCTTCGGCATTCCGCCATTGCTGGCCCGGCCAATCTGGATGCTGCGTGCCAGTTTTTGCTGCCACTGAATATGGTGAAAGACTTTGCCTTCGGCCTGCCAGTAGGCGACAAATGAGGCCAGTTCCTCGGCGGTGACCGGTTCTCTTAACGCCACGCCCCACAGAGCGGCCTGGCGCTGAAAGTCGGCATCGGGCTGCCAGTCAGCGTACATCGCAAATTTCCCCATTGGCACGACAACAGGAGCGGTTTGCGGCTCTTCATAAAATTGTGCATCCAGCGTCACATCGCTTCCCGGGCGTGACAGCTTCTCTTCAAGCGCCAACAACTCGGCCAGTCGTGCAGGCGTCACCGCGTAAAATGCTGGCGCGTTATTGGCGAATACGGCTACGGCGCCGCCCGCAGACCTGGCCAGCACCGTGTGGTGATCGTGTAGTAAGGCGTCAATGCTAGTGACGTCCGGCGTCAAAATTTTGCTGGGCATAATGTTTCTCAATACTGAACAACAACCGAGAAGGGGACTGCTTTTATAGTAACACAGAGAAGAAGGAGAGCAGCAGAAGAGGGGGCGATTCCCCTCTCTGTGAGGAGCTAACAAAGCGTGCCGCTAAACGCGCGGGCGTTTGCGATACAGCCATAATCCCGGTACGGATAGCCCGATGGAGAGCGCTCCGACAATCGATGAGGCTTTCAGGAAATTGGTCAACAGCGTGATCATCAGCGCTTCGCTGTAACCAAAATGGCCGATTTTTACCGCCGAGATCATGGCGGTATAGGCAGAGATCCCAGGGAACATGGGGATTACTGCCGCAACGGTGAAGACTTTCGGATGCGCCAGATACCAGCGTGACCACTGGATCCCAATGCAGCCCACCAGTAGCGACGCCATAAAGGTTGACCATTCGATATTAAATCCTGCGCTCATCATCACCATTCGTGAACCGTGGCCGAGTGCGCCGAGTAACGCGCACCAGGGGAGCGCCCGATGTGGTACGTTAAATACCATGGCAAAGCCAAGCGCCGGGATTGCCGACAGGATCATGTCCTGCATTAGCGCCAAAATGAAATCGATCACGCCCATCCGCGCAGCCCCCATAAGGTCATCGACATGACTACGCCAATGCAGGTCGCCAGCGTCAGCAGACTGGCAATAGCCCAGCGAGCGAGCCCAGTATTAATGTGTCCCTTAAACATATCCGCGACGGAGTTGATCAACGGAAAACCCGGAACCAACAGCAGCACGCTGGCGGCCATGGCGATGGTTGGAGTGTGGTTAAACGTCGGCAACGTCAGCAGCAGACCAGAAATCGAGGTTGCCACAAACGCAGTAATGCAGAAGTTGATTTGCGGGTGCAAATGCCGGGACGCCAGAATCTGGCGAATATACATTGCCACCATACTGGCGAAAAAGGTGATCACCGCGCCATCCCATCCGCCATTATTGAGTTTACAAAAGCAGGCGCAGGACAAGCCGACCATAAAGGCGACCAACCATCTTGGATAGCGCAGCGGCTTAATCTGGCTAAAGCGTTTCTCAACGCCTTTAACATCCAGCAGTTTGTGTTCCGCCAGAATAACGATGTGCTGCACCTCCGTCACGACGTGCATGTTAATTCCGCGATCCTGATTTTTTCGCGTTGAAGTCAGGCACTGCCCGTCTTTAATGGTGGTCAGGACGATGGCGTTAGAGGAGATAGCGCTTTCTACGCTATCCATGCCAAGCGCTAGCCCGAGGCGGGTGGATAGCTCGTCAACCAGCGCACTTTCTGCCCCATGCTGAAGTAAAAAAAGACCGCATTGAATACATAACCGTGTAACCGTTCGCTGTGACGACTGCTCTGTTTGCATGACTCGCTCTGACTGAAAAGGATCTCTTTGCGTGGCGGATGTCTTCTTTTTATCATGAAGCATGATCCTGTTGGCTCTGGCTAAGATCAAGCTTTGCGTCGAAAAAAGATGCAGATCGTACGTCTGATGCGTTTGCACACCTCACTTGCTTATCAATAAAGACAGCGCTTATGAAAATGTAGTGTTATTTATCAGGATGGAAAATACGTAAGCAACGCTAACGATCTATTGTAGTTCTTTTAATTGTACAAAGAGTGTATTCATGAGTAATTATTGGCATGATGGTTCAATAGTTTGATGCTACTGGGATTGTAGCGGTATAACTTTGTTTATAAATAAAAGCCAAGGATAAACAATTCACCTCGTCTATTGTTTAGGGTTTCCTGTTAATTAATACTTTTAATTTATCAGGGGATTTTTAATAAGTGCGAATACGGACTGGTGAGTGTGGAGGAGATATGTTGCCAGGACGCTGCAAAAACGCAATTATTATTAGTAAATTACCGATCGTACAAACCGGACTTAAAGGTGTAATGCAGGGGCAGTTCGCTGATTATGAACTTACCTACTGCCGCTCCGTCGAAGAATTGACGTTGCTGCAGCTGCGTTGTGCCGATTTGGTGATTGCTGATTTATCCGGAGACTGTAATCATCCACGTTCAGTCTGCGAACAGTATTATTCTTTATTATCTCAATACCGCGATATTCACTGGGTATTTCTCGTTTCTCGTGTTTTTTATCCGCTGGCCATTGAATTGCTGATGTGTCCTGTCAGTTCGCTGTTATCTGATGCCGAGACGATTGAAAGTTTGGTGAATGTTATTCACGCAGGAAATAGCCGTGCCGAGAGAATTAGCAAGTCGCTGCTCTCTCCGCCCGTGATGCCAGAATTAGCAGACCATAGCGCCCGCTCAATTGTACTTACCCTCTCGGAGAGGAAAGTGCTGAGACTCCTGGGAAAAGGTTGGGGAATTAATCAGATTGCGACATTGCTGAAGAAAAGCAATAAAACGATTAGCGCCCAAAAGAACAGTGCTATGCGCCGCTTGTCGATACATAGCAATGCAGAAATGTACGCCTGGATAAACAGTTCTCAAGGATCGCGAGAATTGAATTTACCTTCAGTTTATGGAGAAACCACGGAATGGAAAGCCGAAGCATCAAAAGAAACGTTGCGCTGGTAGAGAAGTGCGCGATGAGTAGCGTCGGTATTAAGAGCCTGTTTAATACCATGCCGGATAACCAATACGAACTTCATATCTTTTCGAGCCAGCCTGCATTTAGTCAGGTGATGTTAAAAACGTCGTTTTCGGCGGTTATTTTCTCCCTCTCGGCAATCAGAACCGATCGCAGGGCCGGGTTAGCTTATCTGACGGAACTGGCGGTAAATTTTCCGCGTATTCGCCGGGTGGTGATTGCTGATGATGACGCTGAAGCACGATTAATCGGCTCTTTGTCACCTTTGCCGTTAGATGGCGTTGTGAGCAAATCTTCTTCATTAACGGTACTACAGGACGCGTTATTTACAGTATTGAACGGTCCCAACCGGGGAACCGAAGGTTTTAAAAACCATTGGTATATCAATCAAAGCCGTATGCTCAGTCCAACAGAACGAGAAATACTGCGCTTTATGTCGAATGGCTATTCAATGCCGCAGATCGCTGCTCAGTTAGAGAGGAATATTAAAACCATTCGGGCACATAAATTTAATGTGATGTCCAAGCTGGGCGTGAGCTCAGATGCCGGACTGCTGGATGCTGCAGATATCCTGCTGTACCTGCGTGCAGGTGAACCTGCACCTTTTCTACAGGCGGCTTCTTAACGGGTAATGTTAGATCGTTTCGTGCCGGGTTTCGTTATCGGCACGGAACGTGAATCATCCCTGACACACATCCACCCAGGTGGCGGAAGTCAGCTCAGCCATCCTTTCTGGCGTGATACGAACGGCGCTGTGGATGGCGCCTGCGGCGGGAAGCACTTCAGCGTAATGCTTCAACGAAACATCGCAGTACACCGAAATCGGCGTTTCCAGTCCGAAAGGGCAAACGCCGCCAACGGGATGGCCCGTCGCGTTCACTACTTCATCGCTACTCAACATACGGGCTTTGGCACCGAAAGTGCTCTTTAGCTTTTTGTTATCCAGTCGGGCATCACCTTTGGCGACGACCAGAATAATGTCGTTCTTGACCTTCAGCGAAAGCGTTTTCGCGATCTGGCCAGGTTCGACGTTATGGGCTTTCGCTGCCAGATCGACGGTAGCTGTGCTCTGATCTAATTCGATAATCTCAATATCTGGTGCATATTGCGCTAAAAATTGGCGTACAGATTGCAAACTCATTCTTCTCTCCAAATCGCCTACAGGCAGCTCCATCCAGCAGAAAACCGCATGGCGTAATTTGTCATAGGGGCAAGCTCGCTGTAAATATTTTAATGTAACAACATGGCAACATTGGCAGTTTTTCGATCGTCTTCACAATCAAAGAAACCGGTTACAGTAACCGGTTGCAGAATGCTCAAATGGCGATTAATACTGAAGTTGTCACTTCCTCTGTATCACATAATAAGAGCCATCTATGAAACTGAACTCAAAATGCAGTAGCGCTGGCGTTCCTCCCGGCACGGTTGCGAAAAGTAGTAATGGGCTTTACGTGGTGGTGTTGATACCAGCACGGTTGCAGGGTTTTGCACAACTGGAGAACGGCTATGTCTACTAATCATGCTGTGTTTAATGTGATTTTCCGCTTCGTTGAAAATTACGTCAGCCCTGTTGCCGGGCGCATCTCTTCACAACGTCATGTGATGGCTATCCGTGATGGGTTTATTTCGGCGATGCCCTTTATGATCGTAGGCTCGTTTCTGCTGGTTTTCGCCTATCCACCTTTTTCGCCGGATACCACCTGGGGGTTTGCACGTGCGTGGCTGGATATGGCGAAACAGTTTGAAGGCCAAATCCTCACACCGTTTGATATGACGATGGGGATCATGTCAGTCTACATATGTGCGGCTATCGCTTATAACCTGGGCAAGCACTATGTGAAGTCGCATCAGCTAGATCCCTTCATGTGCGCGATGCTATCGATCATGGCTTTTTTGCTGATTGCTGCACCGAAAACCAAAGGCACTATGCCGGTTGATAGCCTGGGCGGTACGGGGATTTTCACTGCCATCCTGGTGGCTATTTACTGCGTTGAAATGATGCGCTTCCTGAAGGCGCACAACATCGGCATTCGTTTACCCGATCAGGTGCCGCCGATGATCAAAAACTCCTTCGATCTGCTGATCCCTGTGCTGGTGGTGGTGCTGACGCTGTACCCGCTGAGTCTGGTGATTCAGTCGCAGTTTGACATGCTGATCCCGCAGGCCATCATGGCCATCTTTAAACCACTGGTGTCTGCAGCGGATTCTCTGCCAGCGATACTGCTGGCGGTGCTGATCGGCCATCTGCTGTGGTTTGCGGGTATTCATGGCGCGGCAATTGTGTCGGGAATGCTGCAAATGTTCTGGCTCACCAATCTCGGGATGAACCAGTCGGCGCTGGCGCAGGGCGCGCCTTTACCGCATATCTTTATGGAAGCGTTCTGGACGTTCTTTATTGTGGTTGGAGGTTCCGGCGCGACGATGGGGCTGGTGATTTGCTATCTGCGTAGCCGCTCGGCCCATCTGCGATCGATCGGGCGTTTGAGCGTTGTCCCGAGCATTTTTAATATTAACGAACCGGTGATTTTCGGTACGCCGATTGTCATGAACCCAGTGTTCTTTATTCCCTTCCTGCTGGCCCCTATGGTGAACGCAGTGCTGGCCTGGGCGGCGATGAAGCTGGATTTAATTGGGCGGGTGATTTCAGTGGTTCCCTGGACGGCCCCGGCACCGGTTGGCGCGGCATGGGCGTTAGGCTGGGATTATCGTGCGGCCATTCTGGTTGTCCTGCTGGCACTGGTGTCTGCCGTCATCTACTTCCCATTCTTTAAGGTTTACGAAAAGCAGCTATTAGCGCAGGAAAAAGAAGAAGCACAGCGTATAGAAGAAGAAAATCAGCAGGTTGCATAACTGACGGGCGAGGGGCTACGGCTCCTCGCTTACTTCAGCGTGCAGTCACCGCATTGCTGGACATCGGGCAGGCGATAGCGCTGGCAGCAGGTTCTGCGCACTAACAGTCCCTCGCGCAGAACAACGGTACGCCACAGGGGATTATCCTGACCGCAGGAGAGTTGCTTCTCAAAAAAGCAGGTCTGGCGCAGAGTGGTCAGCAGTTCTTCACCTAATAACGGCTTCATTTCCGTTAAATACCAGTGAATTAAATATCCGGTGTTGCTCCAGATAAGCTTCGCATTGATCTCGCCTGTCGCTTCCAGCGCCTGCACAACCGGCGTCAGCGCCGAGAGAATCAGTGTTTCCATGCGTTGCTGAGGAGACTGGGCCGTGACCTGGTGATCCTGATGCACGTCGATCCAGAAGCAGGCAGCACGGCCTGTTTCGTGGAATTCTACGTGCATGTGTTCAGGAGAGACGTCGATGGCCTCTTTTTGCGTCAGCAGGGCCACCATGAGCGGAGGCATCATCAGGCCGATATACCACTGCGCCCAGAGAGAAATCAGCGGCTTATTTTCGCGTGGCAGCGTGGGCTGATTGCGATAAATATGGTCTGAATAGACAGCCAGCAATGAACTTAGCGTCGTTGATTGCGTCCATTCATGTAGCGTCATCGCACCTGGCACGGGCGTTTCGTCAAGACGAATGAAGTCCAGCAGGTGCTCACGGGTGTTGGCTATCGTTGCGCGTACGGCAGCAGCCAGCGAGGGTATCTTTGCAGGCAGAGGGCTACGCCAGATGACATCTTCAACGATCGGTGCGGAACGATAAGCCATGTCGATATAAGGATGTTAATCTTAATGATAATGATTGCTAATCCTATAATTGACATTGAGCGATGGCAAGATCTTTGTCGCCATCCCGGGCGCCACCGCACAGATAGCTCAGGCAGAAGGGCAGTTTACCCGCAGGTCATCGCTGACCAGCGTACTGTTGCGCCCAAGGCTCTTGGCCTCATAAAGGGCTTTATCCGCTCGGGCAACAGCGGCATCAATATCCTGCTCGACCAGAGGCGCAATACCAATACTCACGGTTACGTTGGTTGCCACGCTCTCGTTAAACATGTGAGGAATTTTAAGGTCGTACACCTTCTGGCGAATACGTTCGGCGGCAGCCTGGGCCTGCTGGGGATCGACCGCGGTCAGCAAAACCATAAACTCTTCCCCACCAAAGCGCGCCACCACGTCCCGGGAGCGCACGGAGTCACGAATCGCGGCAGAGACGCGGATCAGCGCCTGATCTCCCATCATATGACCGTAGTGATCGTTATAGGCTTTGAAATGGTCGATATCCAGCAGCAAGACGTAGTGCTTCGCGTTGCTCAAGGCCAACAGCGTATCGAGTCGGTGTTGCAGCCCCCGGCGATTGTACAAACCGGTTAGCGGGTCGAGCATGCTGAGCCCGTTCAGGGTCTCCCGTTCTTCCAGCAGTTTGTACATCAGCTGCTGGGCGAAGCCATCGTAGCGCTTTTGTATCACATGCTGGATGGCTATCCCGGCCATGGGCAGCGCCATAAAATAGAAAATTCGCAAACCATGCTCGCTGCCATTCAGCCATAAACAGACGGCGACGGAAGGCAATGAGTGAAGCGTAAACGCGATGATATTATTGGCAAAAGCGATAGATCCAATAAACAGCACGCTGAGAAGCGCGATTAATAGAAAATAATAATCATTATGACCCAGTGCGTTATATTTCAGGAAAATATGTAATGCCCATAGCAAACCAAAAACGATTGAAATAAAAGGAAGATTAATTCTTTTATCCACATATTTCCTATGCCATGCCAGCAACAATGTACTCATCACGAGAATCAGCAACGCCGGTACTGACAACGCTTTGACGGCAAACAGGGGAAAAAAAAGCGTAAACAGTGCGGAGACTGCGTTGAGCAGCAGAAACAATCGTAAAGAGAGTTGGTATTTTTTGGTGCGCAGAGCTCGCCAGGATTGTACTGTCATAGGTAAATATTGTTAGTTATCTGCAATGTACGAAGGTGTGTTGGTAAATAAAACAAATAACGAACGGGGTATCATTCGCAGAGGTTTTTATTGTTTTTAGTTGAAAAGCTAACCGGCGAGCAATTTATCACCTTAAATTATTCATGTCATCAATCGTTAAGTAAAACTCATATAATTGATAGTGCCTCCCAGCTGACAAATGAGAAAATTTATCATATGATATTGGTTATCATTATCAATGTCATAGGTGGTACCATGTTGCAACGTACGCTGGGCAGTGGATGGGGTGTTCTGCTGCCGGGAATACTGATTGCCGGGATGGCATTTAGCGACCTGTCGGTCTACGTATGGAAGGCGATGATTGTATTAGGATTACTGTTGACTTCACTCATGCTGTACCACAAGCGTTTGCGGCATTTTGTCCTGTTGCCTTCATGTGCGGCGCTGATCGGCGGCATTGTTCTGGTGATGATGAACGGGAATCAGGGATGAACAAAACAGGGAAGAAAATCGAGAGGGAAATAAGATAATTGGTGCGAGGGGGGGGACTCGAACCCCCACATCCTAAGGACACTAACACCTGAAGCTAGCGCGTCTACCAATTCCGCCACCTTCGCACAGTCATCTTATTTTTTGATATCGCCTCGTTGGTGCGAGGGGGGGGACTCGAACCCCCACATCCTAAGGACACTAACACCTGAAGCTAGCGCGTCTACCAATTCCGCCACCTTCGCCCAGTGCGAGCAATATCAACGTGGATTATGGTGCGAGGGGGGGGACTTGAACCCCCACGTCCGAAAGGACACTAACACCTGAAGCTAGCGCGTCTACCAATTCCGCCACCTTCGCATACCATCGACACTCAAAAAAGTATCGTTACCACGGAGGCGCATTCTAGTGGTTTTCAACTTTTCGTCAATAGTTAATTGCCCTGGACGCGCTTAATTGATGTAAAAATGGGCGCTAAACGCAGGCCGTGTAAACGAAGTGCCACCCCGCATTTCGCAAACCCTGCCGGATGGCGGTGCAGGCACCTTATCCGGCATGGGATGACCGTTCTACTTCTTCGCCTGACGCGTCATGATGGTGCGATAGACCTTGAAGCGACCGGTCTGCGCGATAACTTCGTGGAAGCCAAACACTTCATCCAGTACCTTCGGATAAGGCAGGAAGGCGTTCGCCACGATACGCAGTTCACCGCCGCTGTTGAGGTGGCGCACTGCACCGCGAATCAGCGTTTGCGCGGCATCGAGGCTGGTCTGCATTCCATCGTGGAAAGGTGGGTTGGAGATGATCATATCAAAGCGACCCGTCACGTCAGAAAAGACGTTACTGGCGATTACGTCTCCTTCAATACCGTTGGCAGCAAGCGTTGCGCGGCTGGCTTCAACGGCGGCGGCACTAACATCGCACAGGGTTAAGCGCACTTTTGGCGAGTGGCTGGCTAAGGCGACGGAGAGTACACCTGCACCGCAGCCGACATCCAGAACTTTGCCTTTGGTGTGCGGCGTCAGCGTGGAGAGCAGCAGTTGGCTGCCAACATCCAGGCCGTCACGGCTGAATACGCCCGGCAGCGTTTTGATGGTCAGATTTTCGGTCTGGTATTCATCCCAGTATTTTTCTGCATCAAAGACCGGCTGTTTTTCCAGACGACCATGGTACAGGCCACAGCGACGCGCGCTGTCGACTTTGTTCAGCGGTGCGTATTCGGCCAGCATCTGCTCTGCGCTACGTACGCCGCTGCGGTTCTCACCAACAACAAAAATATCGGTGCCCACCGGTAACAGTGACAGAATGTTCATCAACTGGAACTGGGCTTCCGGCTTATTCTTCGGCCAGTAGTAGATCAGCGTATCGCTATCGGCAACGTCATCGGTCTGGGCGACGAGGCTAAAGCGAACGTTGTCGCCCATCTGGCGGTTAAGCACCTGCCAGTGGTGAAGCTGCTGAGTGTGCGCACGGCTGGCGGCGCATTCAAAATGGGCAGGCAGGTCATCCTGCAAATCACCGGCAAACAGAATACGGCTTTGTTCGAAATCATCACTGTGGCGCAGCAAGACTTCACTTGCCGGGGTAAAAGCAGACATGGAGTGCTCCTTAAATTGTACAGCGGGGGATTATAGTTGTTTGATGGCACGGATTCGACAAATTTGCTATATTTGCGCCCCTGATAGACAGGAGTGTTTCGCTATGACATCCCGACGAGACTGGCAGTTACAGCAACTGGGCATTACGCAGTGGTCATTGCGTCGTCCCGGCGCACTGCAGGGCGAGATCGCGATTTCAATTCCTGCGCACGTCCGTTTGGTGATGGTTGCTGCACAATTACCCGCACTAACCGAACCGTTGATGAGCGATATTTTACGCGCATTAACCGTCAGCCCGGATCAGGTTTTACAACTGACGCCTGACCGTGTCGCCATGCTGCCGCAGGGCAGTCGCTGTAATAGCTGGCGGCTGGGAACCGAAGAGCCGCTGCTGCTGGAGGGCGCTCAGGTCGAGAGTCCTGCCTTTAATGAATTACGGGAAAACCCCGCGGCCCGCGCCGCGTTATGGCAACAAATCTGCGCATATGAACACGATTTCTTCCCTCGAACCGACTGATTTACCTGCAGCATTTCAGATTGAAAAACGCGCTCACGCTTTTCCGTGGAGTGAAAAAACATTTGCCAGCAACCAGGGCGATCGCTACCTCAATTTTCAGTTGAGGGTTGACGACGTAATGGCCGCCTTTGCGATTACACAGGTCGTGCTGGATGAAGCTACGCTGTTCAATATTGCCGTCGATCCTGACTTTCAGCGCCGGGGCCTGGGGCGTGAGCTACTGGAATACCTGATCGATGAGCTGGAAAAGCGTGGCATTTTGACACTGTGGCTTGAAGTACGCGCCTCAAATGCTGCCGCTATCGCGCTGTACGAAAGCCTGGGCTTTAACGAGGCGACGATCCGGCGCAATTACTATCCGACGGCCGATGGTCATGAAGACGCCATTATAATGGCATTGCCAATCAGCATGTAAGACAAGGTGTAATGATGAAGAAGTGGGACTGGATTTTCTTTGATGCCGACGAAACGCTGTTTACGTTTGACTCGTTTACCGGCTTACAGCGGATGTTTCTCGACTATAGCATTACCTTTACCGCTGAAGATTTTCAGGACTACCAGGCCGTAAATAAACCGCTGTGGGTGGATTATCAAAACGGTGCGATAACCTCATTACAACTCCAGCACGCTCGTTTTCAGAGCTGGGCTGAGCGCCTGAAGGTTGAGCCAGGCCAGCTTAATGACGCCTTTATCAATGCGATGGCGGAGATCTGCTCGCCGTTGCCAGGGGCGGTTTCTCTGCTCAATGCGATTCGTGATAAAACAAAAATCGGTATTATTACTAACGGCTTTACGGCGTTGCAGCAAATCCGCCTTGAGCGGACGGGGCTGCGCGACTATTTCGACCTGCTGGTGATTTCTGAGCAGGTTGGCGTGGCAAAACCCGATCCCCGTATTTTTGACCATGCGCTGGAGCAGGCGGGCAATCCTGAGCGTTCTCGCGTACTGATGGTGGGCGACACCGCAGAGTCCGATATTCTTGGCGGCATTAACGCCGGGCTATCCACCTGCTGGCTAAATACGCACCACCGCGAGCAGCCAGCGGGCATTCAGCCGACCTGGACCGTAGCGTCATTAAGTGAACTGGAGCGGCTCCTGTGTAAACACTGATTGCCTCCCCCCCGTTGATGGGTAAAATAGCCGCAATTTTTCGTATTCAACTTGCACGGCCTGTTGCCGTGCTTACCTAAGAAGATTTGACTATGACGTTGTCTCCTTATTTGCAAGAGGTGGCCAAACGCCGCACTTTTGCCATTATTTCTCACCCGGATGCCGGTAAAACGACAATTACTGAAAAGGTACTGTTATTCGGACAGGCGATTCAGACCGCCGGTACGGTAAAAGGCCGTGGCTCCAGCCAGCATGCGAAATCTGACTGGATGGAAATGGAAAAGCAGCGTGGTATCTCCATTACCACCTCTGTGATGCAGTTTCCATATCATGACTGCCTGGTAAACCTGCTGGACACCCCAGGGCACGAAGACTTCTCTGAAGATACATACCGTACTCTGACGGCGGTGGACTGCTGCCTGATGGTCATCGACGCCGCAAAAGGTGTTGAAGACCGGACCCGTAAGCTGATGGAAGTTACCCGTCTGCGTGATACCCCGATCCTGACCTTTATGAACAAACTCGACCGTGACATCCGCGATCCGATGGAGCTGCTGGATGAAGTCGAGAATGAACTGAAAATCGGCTGTGCGCCGATCACCTGGCCGATTGGCTGCGGTAAGTTGTTCAAAGGCGTCTATCACCTATATAAAGACGAAACTTACCTGTACCAGACGGGTAAAGGCCACACCATTCAGGAAGTGCGCATTGTTAAAGGTCTGAACAACCCTGAACTCGATGCCGCCGTGGGGGAAGACCTGGCGCAGCAGCTGCGCGACGAGCTGGAGCTGGTGCAGGGCGCGTCTAACGAGTTCGACCATGAGCTGTTCCTCGCGGGCGAAATCACCCCGGTATTCTTCGGTACCGCGCTCGGTAACTTCGGCGTTGATCATATGCTGGATGGCTTAGTGGAGTGGGCGCCTGCGCCGATGCCGCGTAAAACCGACACCCGTGTCGTTGAAGCCTCAGAAGAGAAGTTCACCGGCTTCGTGTTTAAAATTCAGGCCAACATGGACCCGAAACACCGTGACCGCGTGGCGTTTATGCGCGTGGTGTCCGGCAAGTACGAGAAAGGGATGAAAATGCGCCAGGTGCGCATTGGTAAAGACGTGGTTATCTCCGATGCGCTGACTTTTATGGCCGGTGACCGTTCTCACGTGGAAGAAGCGTATCCGGGCGATATTCTGGGTCTGCACAACCACGGCACTATCCAGATTGGCGATACCTTTACCCAAGGCGAAATGATGAAGTTCACCGGTATTCCGAACTTCGCGCCGGAGCTGTTCCGTCGTATTCGTCTGAAGGATCCGTTGAAGCAGAAACAGCTGCTGAAAGGGCTGGTTCAGCTGTCCGAAGAGGGCGCAGTGCAGGTTTTCCGTCCGATCGCTAATAACGATCTGATCGTGGGCGCTGTTGGTGTGCTGCAGTTCGACGTGGTGGTTTCACGCCTGAAGAGCGAATACAACGTTGAAGCGATTTATGAGTCGGTCAACGTAGCGACAGCACGCTGGGTAGAGTGTTCTGACGTGAAGAAATTCGAAGAATTCAAGCGTAAAAACGAAATTCAGCTGGCGCTGGATGGCGGCGATAACCTCACTTATATCGCGCCGACCATGGTTAACCTGAATCTCACCCAGGAACGTTACCCTGACGTTCAGTTCCGCAAAACGCGCGAACACTAATCGACCTTCAGGGCACGGTATCCGCCGTGCCCTACAACTTTTCCTGTCTTTTAAATCCCTTGCGGAATGTTCTTAAAACCTCGCGTTTTTCTTTTGTTTGCACGTTTTTTAGTCAATCTGGACTGCGATCACGAAATCCTGAACTATATTTAACAATGTGATGACATAAATGTCGGCGTTAAATGCTTTTTAGGCTGCCTGTTGCAGCTTCTATTGCTGATATTTATTCCACTTACAAGATTAGTTGCTGGCTCAAGCCGTTTACGGCAGAGCGCAGCTTTTAGCAAACATACAGGAATACATCGATGACAATGACAGGACTTAAGATTTCTAAAACGCTGCTGGCCGTGATGCTGACCTCCGCTGTTGCAACGGGTTCTGCTTATGCAGAAAACTCCACGACGGATAAAACGCAATCCGGCGTCGAAAGTGCGGGGCAGAAAGTCGATAGCTCCATGAACAAAGTCGGTAATTTCATGGATGACAGCACCATCACTGCGAAAGTAAAAGCCGCGCTGGTGGATCACGATAGCATTAAGAGCACCGACATTTCCGTTAAAACCGACCAGAAGGTGGTGACGCTAAGCGGGTTTGTTGAAAGCCAGGCACAGGCCGAAGAGGCAGTTAAAGTCGCCAAAGGCGTTGAGGGTGTGACCTCCGTTAGCGACAAACTGCACGTACGTGATAGCAAAGACACTTCTGTAAAAGGCTATGCGGGCGATACGGCAATCACCAGTGAGGTAAAAGCCAAGCTGCTGGCCGATGATATTGTCCCTTCCCGCAAAGTGAAAGTTGAAACCACCGATGGCGTGGTACAGCTTTCAGGAACCGTTGAATCACAGGCTCAAAGCGATCGCGCTGAGAGCATCGCCAAAGCGATTGATGGCGTGAAAAGCGTCAAAAACGATCTTAAAACTCACTAATTAGACTTAATTCGTCCTCCCGACGTTTGTCGGGAGGCGTGTTGTGCACCACACTGAAAATATCGCCGATGGGCAGCCTGAGTGCTCATATCAAGCGGTGACATTAACTATGGTAAAGGAGAAGCGCATGTTTCGATGGGGCATCATATTTCTGGTTATCGCGTTAATTGCCGCTGCACTGGGTTTTGGTGGACTGGCGGGTACCGCTGCTGGCGCAGCGAAAATTGTTTTTGTGGTGGGGATCATTCTGTTTCTGGTCAGCCTGTTTACAGGTCGTAAACGGCCCTAGCGACATCCCCTTTATTCTTCAAGTTAAAGGCGCGCTGGCTACGCGTGCTCGCCCGTATCACTTACCAGAGTAAGCAGATCGGGATTCACGCCCTTGCCGCCTTCTTGTGACTCGAATTATTTTGGGGATTAACCGTAAAGATAACTTGCTACTAAGCCAGTCCACCGGACTGGCTTTTACGGTTTTAGCATCAGGCAATTTGCGTTACTTTGTTGTTCTATTACAAAAACAACAGGAAGGCAGAGGTGGGGCAGAGAATACCCGTCACGCTCGGCAATATTGCGCCGTTATCGTTACGTCCGTTTCAACCAGGCAGCATGGCGCTGGTGTGTGAGGGCGGCGGACAAAGAGGCATCTTCACCGCTGGCGTACTGGATGAATTCATGCGCGCGCAGTTCAATCCTTTTGATCTCTTCTACGGGACCTCCGCTGGCGCGCAAAACCTTTCAGCCTATCTTTGTAACCAGCCGGGTTACGGTCGTAAAGTTATCATGCGTTACACTACCCGACGTGAATTTTTTGACCCGGTGCGCTTTGTGCGTGGGGGAAATTTAATCGATCTCGATTGGCTAGTGGATTCGACCGCATCCCAGATGCCGCTGGCGATGGATAACGCCGAGCGCCTGTTTGCCGCAGGGAAATCGTTTTATATGTGCGCCTGTCGGGGCGATGACTACACGCCTGGCTATTTTTCGCCGAACCGGCAAAACTGGCTCGATCTTATTCGTGCCTCCAGCGCGATTCCCGGGTTCTACCGCGCAGGGGTTGCGCTGGATGGTGTGAATTATCTCGATGGGGGAGTCAGCGACGCCATTCCCGTGCAGGAAGCGGCGAAGCAGGGGGCAAAAACGCTGGTGGTTATCCGCACCGTGCCTTCGCAAATGTATTACACCCCGCAGTGGTTCAAGCGTATGGAACGCTGGCTGGGCGAAAGCAGCCTGCAACCGCTGCTGAATCTGGTCCAGCACCATGAAGCCAGCTATCGCGCGATTCAGAGTTTTATTGAGAAACCGCCGGGCAAGCTGCGTATCTTTGAGATCTACCCGCCCAAACCGCTCCATAGCATGGCATTAGGAAGCCGTATTCCGGCGCTGCGGGAAGATTACAAGACCGGACGCCTGTGTGGTCGTTACTTCCTGGCAACCGTCGGTAAGCTGCTGGCGAAAAATGCGCCGCTGCCTCGTCAGACGCCGAAGATTGTGGTGCCGGGACCGGTCGTGGTTCCACCTGCGCCGGTGGCTAACGACGCTCACGCCCCCGTGGTGACCAATGCGCCTCAGGCTAACGACACGACGTTTAATAATGAGGATTTGGCGTGAGTTATCGTTTTATTGATACGCATTGTCACTTTGATTTTCCGCCATTTACGGGCGATGAATCTGCCAGTATTCAGGGCGCGACTGACGTCGGCGTGCAAAGCATTATCGTTCCGGCCACCCAGGCGGCAAATTTTTCCCGTGTACTGGCGTTAGCGGAAAATTACCCTCCATTGTTTGCCGCCCTGGGGCTGCACCCCATTGTTATTGAACAACATAGCGATGACTGCCTGGAGCAGTTGCAGCAGGCGCTGGATAAGCGTCCGCAAAAGCTGGTGGCGGTAGGTGAGATTGGGCTGGATCTTTATCGGGACGATCCGCAATTCGATAAGCAAGAGCGGCTGCTGGAAGCGCAGCTTAAGCTGGCGAAGCGTTACGAACTGCCGGTGATCCTGCATTCGCGGCGCACTCATGACAAGCTGGCGATGCACCTGAAACGCCATGCTTTACCGCGAACCGGCGTGGTGCATGGATTTTCCGGGAGCGTGCAGCAGGCCGAACGTTTTGTGCAACTGGGCTACAAAATTGGCGTGGGCGGCACCATTACCTATCCGCGCGCCAGTAAAACCCGCGAGGTAATGGCGCAACTGCCGCTGGACTCACTGCTGCTGGAAACTGACGCGCCGGATATGCCGCTCAACGGATTTCAGGGACAGCCGAATCGCCCGGAGCAGGTGGTCAGAGTCTTTGATGTCCTCTGCGAGCTGCGCCCGGAACCTGCGGATGTTATCGCTGATGCGCTATATCGCAATACGACGGCGTTATTTGATTTTTAATTGCCGGACGACGGATGCGTCGCATCCGGCAATCACAGGTACAGCGCCGGGAAGATCAAATTATCCACCCCGCGCTCGCGCAATCTTTGCGCCAGTTGCTCCACATCCTCAGGCGTGGCGCTCGGCCAGTCCTTCGCTTCGCCGTACACCCCGTGCGCATGAAAGGCATTTAGCCGCACCGGTACATCACCTGAACGTTTGATAAACGCCGCCAGTGCATCGATATGCTGTAGATAATCCACGTGGCCAGGAATAACCAGCAGGCGCAGTTCCGCAAGTTTTCCCTGCCCGGACAAAAAGGTAATGCTTTGTTTAATCAGCGCGTTATCGCGGCCAGTCAACTGTCGATGACACGCGCTATCCCAGGCTTTTAAATCGAGCATTACGCCGTCGCATACCGGCAGCAGTTTTTGCCAGCCGGTTTCGCTCAGCATGCCGTTGCTGTCTACCATACAGGTCAGGTGTTGCAGCTGCGGATCGGTTTTGATTGCGTTAAACAGCGCCACGATAAACGGCAACTGGGTGGTCGCTTCGCCGCCGCTGACCGTAATTCCTTCAATAAACAGCACCGCCTTGCGAATATGCTGCAGCACTTCATCAACGCTCAGGGTTTGCGCCATCGGCGTGGCCTGCTGTGGGCACATGTGCAGGCAGGTATCGCACTGCTGACATACGTCGGATTGCCATCTCACTTTCCCCGCACTCAGGCTCAGCGCCTCATGCGGGCAATGCAGGACACATTCCCCGCAGTCGTTGCAGCGTCCCATCGTCCACGGATTGTGGCAATTTTTACAGCGCAGGTTACATCCTTGCAGAAACAGAGCCAGGCGACTGCCCGGCCCGTCGACGCAGGAGAAAGGAATGATCTTACTTACTGAAGCGCATCTGCTGTTCATGGCTAATCACGCGAGGTTGTCGTTCCAGAATGCGGGTATTGCGCGCGGCTTCTTCGCCCAGCCAAGTGGTGTTGGTGCGTGAACCTTCGGCGCGATATTTTTCCAGATCCGACAGGCGTACCATATAGCCGGTGACGCGGACCAGATCGTTACCACTCACGTTGGCGGTAAACTCACGCATCCCAGCTTTAAACGCCCCGAGGCACAATTGCACCAACGCCTGAGGATTGCGCTTGATGGTTTCATCCAGCGTGAGAATGTCGCTGATCCCAGCGTGATAATACGCATGATGCGGCGCGACGGTTTGCAGGTGAGTGATCGGATCCGGCTCATCGCCGTAGGGCAGACGCGCGCCCGGCGTGGTGCCGATGTCAGAACTGATCCCTGACTGTGCGTGCAGCATTGCGCGCTGCTTCCAGCCAAATTTCACCGGGGTACTTTCTACAAACTCCGCCAGTTGGGCGCTGATGCGATAGCCGAGCTGATTGGCGACCTCATCTTTTCCGTAGCGAGCATTCTGCCCCGCCTTATCGCACAGCAGATTCACCGCCTCCGCCAGGCCATACATGCCGAACATAGGGACAAAACGTTCGGGATCAATCAACCCTTCCTGCACCAGGAAGCTATTCTCAAAGAAATGTGATTTTTCATAGAGGAATTCACATCGTGAATCAATGATGGCGATTTGCTGCTGGCAATAGTGCGGTAGGGTGCGCGTAAAGAAGTCATCGACAGAGGTGCTGCGCTCTGCGATGGCTTTCAGATTGAGCCTGACCAGCGTGCTTCCACCCCCGGCGAGCGGCAACGAGTTGTAACAGCTGACGACGCCATACTGACCTTTTGTGAAAATTTTATCATTTTCGGGGCCGTTGGAAATGTGCGGCTTACTGCATTCGCAGATATTTTTCGCCACGTTGAGCAGCAGGTCGTCAGGTGTAATTTGCGGATCATAAATGAACGTCAGATTAGGCGAAACCTGCTTTAACTCTGCGTCTGCGCGTAAAATTGCACGGGTGACAGGCGTATCTGCGGGGCCGATATTGGCATGCATAAATGCGTCTGGCAGGGTTCTGTCGAGATAACGCCAGAAACGTTTTATTCGAATATCGATCTCATCTTGTGTTAGAATTCTAACATATGGTTGCAGCAGAACGTCGAGCTGGCCGAGATAGACCGGCATCGAGGTGACTGACGGAACGTGGTGATACAGGATGGTGAGTAAGGATAACGCGTCATCAAGATCCCTGGCTCCTTCCAGTTCCAGCCATGAGGAACCGTTAGCCAGAAAACGCGCGTAGTCGGGTAAAACATAGCGCGGTTTGAACGGGGCATGACCTTCATACATATCGCAGATCACTCCGTCATCCAGCGCCTGGCGAGCCTCAGCAGGTAGTTGCGGGTAAGGCAGCGCGTTTTCAGCCTCCAGCGCCAGGAAGTGGCGTTTCTGCTCAGGGCTGAGCACCGGACTGGTCACGATTTGTTGGCAACGCTGTTGCAGCGCGAGTTCGCTTGAAGTGGGCATCGTTGATTCCTTTTTATCCCGAAGGTGTAACGCCATTGTAGAAAGCAACGCCGCCACAACCTTTGATCCGGATGCGCCTGATGCCACCGCATCCCTTCCTGAAAGGTGATTTATTTGAAGTAGATCTCATTAGAGTAATGCAAATCTGTATGTGGTTTTCATTAACTGTGATGTATATCGAAGTGTAATAGCGAGCGGATGTTAGAATACTAACAAACTCGCAAGGTGAAATTTTATACGGCGATGCCGTTGGAGAATGTTATGACCGATTTAACAGCAAGCAGCCTGCGTGCACTGAAACTGATGGACCTGACCACCCTGAATGACGACGACACCAATGAAAAAGTGATCGCGCTGTGTCATCAGGCGAAGACCCCGGTAGGCAACACTGCCGCTATTTGCATCTATCCGCGTTTCATCCCTATCGCGCGTAAGACGCTGAAAGAGCAAGGTACTCCGGACATCCGTATTGCAACCGTGACCAACTTCCCGCACGGCAACGACGACATCGAGATTGCGCTGGCTGAAACCCGCGCGGCGATTGCCTACGGCGCGGATGAAGTTGACGTGGTGTTCCCTTACCGTGCCCTGATCGCCGGTAACGAGCAGGTTGGTTTTGATCTGGTTAAAGCATGTAAAGATGCGTGTGCGGCGGCAAACGTGCTGCTGAAAGTGATCATCGAAACCGGTGAGCTGAAAGAAGAGAGTCTTATCCGTAAAGCATCTGAAATCTCCATCAAAGCGGGTGCTGATTTCATCAAAACCTCTACCGGTAAAGTGCCGGTAAATGCGACGCCGGAAAGCGCACGCATCATGATGGAAGTGATCCGCGACATGGGCGTTTCTAAAACTGTAGGTTTCAAACCGGCAGGCGGCGTGCGTACCGCAGAAGATGCACAGCAGTTCCTGGCGATTGCCGACGAACTGTTTGGCGCTGACTGGGCCGATTCCCGTCACTATCGTTTTGGCGCATCCAGCCTGCTGGCGAGCCTGCTGAAAGCGCTGGGTCACGGCGACGGTAAGAGCGCAAGCAGCTACTAATTACTCGTCATACTGCAAGCCGCAGGTGTGTTAGCTGCACTCCCTCACCCCAGTCACTTACTGTAGTAAGCGCCTGGGGATGAGCTTCCTTGCCGCTTCCTGCGACTCGAATTGTTTAGAGTAATCATTCATTGCAGTGGGTTTTCCGCTGCATTTAACCTGATTTATCGGGGGTTACCATGTTTCTCGCACAAGAAATTATTCGTAAAAAACGTGATGGTCATGCGCTGAGCGATGAAGAGATTCGTTTCTTTATCAATGGGATTCGCGACAACACCATCTCTGAAGGGCAAATCGCCGCCCTGGCGATGACCATTTTCTTCCACGATATGACAATGCCTGAGCGTGTTTCGCTGACCATGGCAATGCGTGATTCAGGAACCGTGCTGGACTGGAAAAGCCTGCAGCTGAACGGCCCGATTGTGGATAAACACTCTACCGGCGGCGTGGGTGACGTAACATCACTGATGTTAGGCCCGATGGTCGCTGCATGTGGCGGCTATATTCCGATGATCTCCGGACGTGGTCTGGGTCATACCGGCGGTACGCTCGATAAACTGGAAGCCATCCCAGGGTTTGACATCTTCCCGGACGACGCGCGTTTCCGTGAAATTATTAAAGACGTGGGTGTGGCGATTATTGGGCAAACCAGCTCGCTCGCACCGGCGGACAAACGTTTTTATGCCACCCGCGATATTACCGCGACGGTGGATTCCATCCCGCTGATTACCGGCTCTATCCTGGCGAAAAAGCTGGCGGAAGGACTGGATGCGCTGGTGATGGATGTGAAAGTAGGCAGCGGCGCCTTTATGCCGACCTATGAGCTTTCTGAAGCGCTTGCCGAAGCGATTGTCGGCGTGGCGAACGGAGCGGGTGTACGTACCACCGCGCTGTTAACCGATATGAACCAGGTACTGGCATCCAGCGCAGGTAACGCGGTAGAAGTCCGCGAAGCGGTGCAGTTCCTGACAGGTGAATACCGCAATCCACGTCTGTTAGACGTCACGATGGCGCTGTGCGTGGAAATGCTGATCTCCGGCAATCTGGCGAAAGACGATGCCGAAGCCCGTGCGAAATTGCAGGCGGTGCTGGATAACGGCAAAGCGGCAGAGATTTTTGGTCGCATGGTTGCGGCGCAGAAAGGCCCGACCGATTTCGTCGAAAATTATGCGAAGTACCTGCCGACGGCAATGCTCAGCAAAGCGGTATATGCTGATACCGAAGGTTTTGTCAGCGCTATGGATACCCGTGCGCTGGGAATGGCGGTTGTTTCCATGGGCGGCGGTCGTCGTCAGGCTTCGGACACCATTGATTACAGCGTTGGCTTTAGCGACATGGCGCGTCTGGGCGACAGCGTAGACGGACAGCGTCCGCTGGCGGTGATCCACGCTAAAGACGAAGCCAGCTGGCAGGAAGCGGCGAAAGCGGTCAAAGCGGCAATTAGCCTTGACGATAAAGCGCCAGAAATTACACCGACAGTCTATCGTCGTATTACCGAATAACTGTATACTGATCTGATCGCTTTTTTGCGGCGCAGATGTTGGAGAACAAGATGAAACGTGCATTTATTATGGTGCTGGACTCCTTTGGTATTGGTGCGACTGAAGATGCGGATCGCTTTGGCGACGTAGGCTCAGACACTATGGGACACATTGCAGAAGCCTGTGCGAAAGGCGAAGCTGACAAGGGTCGCAAAGGTCCACTGAATCTGCCTAACCTGACCCGTCTGGGCCTGGTGAAAGCTCACGAAGGTTCTACCGGTAAAATTGCTGCTGGTATGGACGGTAATGCGGAAGTGATTGGTGCCTACGCCTGGGCGCATGAACTCTCTTCCGGGAAAGACACGCCGTCTGGCCACTGGGAAATCGCGGGTGTTCCGGTTCTGTTTGACTGGGGTTATTTCTCCGATCATGACAACAGCTTCCCGCAGGAACTGCTGGATAAACTGGTCAAACGTGCCAACCTGCCGGGCTACCTCGGCAACTGCCACTCTTCCGGTACCGTGATCCTGGATCAACTGGGTGAAGAGCATATGAAAACCGGCAAGCCGATTTTCTATACTTCTGCAGACTCCGTGTTCCAGATTGCCTGTCACGAAGAGACTTTTGGCCTGGATAAACTCTACGAACTGTGTGAAATCGCTCGTGAAGAACTGACCGAAGGTGGTTACAACATCGGTCGTGTTATCGCGCGTCCGTTTATCGGTGATAAAGCGGGTAATTTCCAGCGTACCGGTAACCGTCACGATCTGGCCGTTGAGCCGCCAGCACCGACCGTGCTGCAGAAACTGGTCGACGAGAAAGACGGTCACGTGGTTTCCGTCGGTAAAATCGCGGATATCTACGCTAACTGTGGCATCACCAAAAAAGTGAAAGCTACCGGCCTGGACGCGCTGTTCGACGCCACCATCAAAGAGATGAAAGAAGCGGGTGATAAGACCATCGTCTTCACTAACTTCGTTGATTTCGACTCTTCCTGGGGACATCGTCGCGATATCGCTGGTTACGCTGCAGGTCTGGAACTGTTCGACCGCCGTTTGCCTGAACTGATGGAACTGGTGGGTGAAGATGACATTCTGATCCTGACCGCTGACCACGGCTGTGACCCGAGCTGGACCGGCACTGACCACACCCGTGAGCACATTCCGGTGCTGGTTTACGGCCCGAAAGTGAAACCAGGCTCTTTAGGTCACCGTGAAACTTTCGCGGATATTGGCCAGACGCTGGCGAGCTACTTTGGTACATCGCCGATGGACTACGGTAAAAACATGCTGTGATACCCGTTGTCTTTCGCGCTGTAGATGCGTTGACTTCATTCGCTCGCCCCGGTCACATAGGTAATCTATGCTCCCGGGGGTTCCGAATTCGTCGCCTTCCTACAACGCGAAATCCTTAGGGTATTTGAATTCGTTTTGTCGGTTGGGTAAGGCATTGCTACCCCTCCCTCGACAAAAACAATAAATCAAAAGGGAACTGAAGATGGCAACTCCACATATTAATGCAGAAATGGGTGATTTCGCTGACGTCGTATTGATGCCGGGCGACCCGCTGCGCGCAAAGCATATTGCTGAAACTTTCCTCGAAGATGTTCGTGAAGTGAACAACGTTCGCGGCATGTTAGGTTTCACCGGTACTTACAAAGGCCGTAAGATCTCCGTTATGGGTCACGGGATGGGTATCCCGTCCTGCTCTATCTACACCAAAGAGCTGATCACCGATTTTGGCGTGAAGAAAATCATTCGCGTAGGTTCCTGCGGCGCTGTGCGTATGGACGTTAAACTGCGTGACGTGGTTATCGGTATGGGCGCCTGCACCGACTCCAAAGTAAACCGTATCCGTTTTAAAGATCATGACTTCGCAGCTATCGCTGACTTCGACATGGTGCGTAATGCAGTTGATGCGGCAAAAGCGCTGGGCGTAGACGCGCGCGTGGGCAACCTGTTCTCCGCTGACCTGTTCTACTCTCCGGACGGCGAAATGTTCGACGTAATGGAAAAATACGGCGTGCTGGGCGTGGAAATGGAAGCGGCGGGTATCTACGGCGTTGCGGCTGAGTTTGGTGCGAAAGCGCTGACCATCTGCACCGTGTCCGACCATATCCGTACTCACGAGCAGACCACTGCCGCTGAACGTCAGACGACCTTCAACGACATGATCAAAATCGCACTGGAATCCGTTCTGCTGGGCGATAAAGAGTAAGTGTTGTGATGCCCGGTAGCGCTGCGCTTACCGGGCTACAATCGATGTATGCCGGACCGCCATCCGGCATTTTCAGGCCAGCGTTTAGCTCACTGCACTGGCAATCCACGCTGACAGCTCGCGTAACTCTTTCTCCTGCTGTGGGAAATCAACCAGCAGCGCTTCGCACTCCTGTTGCAGCATATCCGCACGGTACAAACACCCCTGCAGACGACCCGCCAGCGCTTCTAACGGCGCGGGATTGAGGCTGTCGGTAAAGACCTGCGTACGGGTGATATGACCTTTTTCCACGTCGAAATGCAGCTCAACGCCGCCCCAGGTGAAACGCTCGTCCAGAAGGTGCGAGAACGCAGGCGCCTGACCAAAATTCCACTCCCAACTGCTCTGACGGGCAAAGGTTTCGGCAAAGTTCGGCAGATCCGGGGTTTTGTCCGGCGAGATAATTTCCGCTTCGACACGTTCGCCGTAGTGGGCAAAAAAGGCTTCCGTGATAGCCTGACAGACCTGTTGATGGGTGATGCCCGGCAACAGCTCCGTTAGATTCGCTACGCGTGAGCGAACCGAGGTGATGCCTTTGGCGGCGAGTTTCTTTTTATCCGGATTGAGATAGTTTGCCAGGCGGCTGAGATCGGCGTTCAACAACAGCGTGCCGTGGTGGAATCCGCGGTCTTTCGTTTCCCGATAAGCAGAGCCGGAAACTTTGCGATCGCCGTCTGGCGTTTTCACGACCAGATCGTTACGCCCGGAGGCGTCGGCGTCTACGCCCAGCGCGTTCAGGGCATGGAGGACAATAGCGGTAGAGATGGTTTTGTCGTACTCCGGTTTACCGGCCATAAAGGTAAAGCAGGTATTGCCTAAGTCATGGAACACCGCGCCGCCGCCGCTGCTGCGACGGGCGAGCCGCACGTTGTCTTCCTCCATACGGCGGGTATTACACTCTTTCCACGGGTTTTGCGCCCGGCCAATCACCACCGTATCGGCGTTACGCCACAAGAACAGGACGCGCTGCGTGGCGGGCATCTGGCGAAAAATGCACTCTTCGACCGCGAGGTTAAACCACGGATCGTAAGAGTCTGAGATAAGCAGGCGTAGTGTCGTCATGGTCGATTTCCTTTCTGTTATTACTCTTTCTTCTCGTTGTCTTCTTCCTGTACCGGTTTGTTGGCGGTCAGCAGGAAAGGGGATTGCTGCCAGCGGGTGCGCTTGCCTTGCAATAAGGTACGGGTGAGCACCACGCCAATTGCCAGTGACAGAAGCAGCATTAGGCGTAAGATGTTGGTGGTGTTATCCACCTGCTTGGCTTCGGTGGCGAGCGTGTGGGTATCCAGCGTCAGGCGTAGATAGCCCAGTGGACCATTTCTTCCCTGAATGGGCTCGACAATCTGCTGGTTAAAATAGCCCCCGGCTTTTTTACCGTCCAACGCCAGTCGGTCACGAACATTGACGCTCTCACCGGTGCGTGTAATCAGGTCTCCCTGTTCATCGTAGACCCCCGCATCCAGAATACGGCTACTTTCCGTGAGCTGCGAGAGTACTGCTTTAATGCGCTTTTCATCCGGCGTTTCGGTACGCATCAGCGGGGCGACGTTCAAGGAGACCTGGCGAGCCAGCGTGCGCGCCAGCTCTTCGAGCTGCGGATTACGCTGCTGTTGGTGGCTTTGACTAAACCAGGACGCGCCCTGCATCAGAGCAACGAGCAGCGCAAGGCAGGACAATACAATCACTGCACGATGAAGTCGGAATTTCAGTTTTGTGCGAGCCATATTCCACCTGCTGAAAATTTGAGACTTAATGTTGCCAGAAGCGCTGGTTACAGGGTAGCCTCATGCGTTATTTTCCCCTGATGATTCCGACCCGAACGATTTTACAGGAGCTTTAATGCCTAACATTACCTGGTGCGATCTACCTGAAGATGTTTCTCTGTGGCCAGGTCTGCCTCTCTCTTTAAGCGGTGATGAAGTCATGCCGCTGGATTACCACGCGGGCCGCAGTGGCTGGCTGCTGTACGGTCGTGGGCTGGATAAACAACGGTTAACGCAATACCAGAGCAAACTGGGTGCAGCGATGGTGATCGTGGCGGCGTGGTGCGTTGAGGATTATCAGGTGATTCGTCTGGCGGGCTCGTTAACGCCGCGTGCGGCAAAACTGGCGCATGATGCCAAACTGGATGTTGCGCCACTGGGTAAAATTCCGCATTTGCGCACGCCGGGTTTGCTGGTGATGGACATGGATTCAACGGCTATCCAGATCGAGTGTATCGATGAAATTGCCAAACTGGCGGGAACCGGCGAAATGGTTGCGGAAGTCACCGAACGCGCGATGCGCGGCGAGCTGGACTTTACCACCAGCTTGCGCAGCCGCGTGGCGACGTTGAAGGGCGCTGATGCCAATATTTTGCACCAGGTGCGCGAAACGCTACCACTGATGCCTGGCCTGACTCAGCTGGTGTTAAAACTGGAAACGCTCGGCTGGAAAGTGGCAATTGCCTCCGGCGGTTTTACCTTCTTTGCCGATTATCTGCGTAACAAACTACGTCTGACGGCGGCTGTGGCAAACGAGCTGGAGATCATGGACGGTAAATTCACCGGCAACGTGATCGGCGATATCGTCGATGCGCAGTACAAAGCCAACACCCTGACCCGCCTGGCGCAGGAGTATGAGATCCCGATGGCGCAGACGGTGGCGATCGGCGATGGCGCCAACGATCTGCCGATGATCAAAACGGCTGGACTGGGTATAGCGTATCATGCCAAACCCAAAGTGAATGAAAAGACGGAGATTACGATCCGTCACGCTGACCTGATGGGCGTGTTCTGCATTCTCTCTGGTAGCATGAACCAGAAATGATTTAATTGCCTGATGGCAAAGTGACCGTAGGCCGGATAAGCGCCCACGCTGTCCGGTAAACGCGCTAACGAAAGAGGTAAAACGTGGCCAAAGCTCCAAAACGCGCCTTTGTTTGTAACGAATGCGGGGCCGATTACCCGCGCTGGCAAGGGCAATGCAGCGCCTGTCAGGCCTGGAACACCATTACCGAGGTACGCCTTGCCGCGTCACCAACGGTGGCGCGTAACGAGCGGCTCAGCGGCTATGCCGGGAATGCGGGCATCGCAAAAGTGCAGAAGCTGTCTGATATCAGCCTTGAAGAGTTGCCGCGTTTTTCCACCGGATTTAAAGAGTTTGACCGCGTGCTGGGCGGCGGTGTGGTGCCCGGCAGCGCCATCCTGATTGGCGGTAACCCCGGCGCAGGGAAATCAACGCTGCTGCTGCAAACGCTGTGCAAGCTCGCTGAGCAGATGAAAACCCTGTACGTCACCGGCGAAGAGTCTTTGCAACAGGTGGCGATGCGCGCGCATCGACTCGGTCTGCCGACGGCGAATCTGAACATGCTGTCGGAAACCAGTATCGAACAAATTTGCCTGATTGCCGAAGAAGAACAGCCGAGGCTGATGGTTATCGACTCCATTCAGGTGATGCACATGGCGGACATTCAGTCTTCGCCGGGCAGCGTGGCACAGGTACGTGAAACCGCGGCTTACCTGACCCGCTTTGCCAAAACGCGCGGCGTGGCGATTGTCATGGTCGGCCACGTCACCAAAGACGGCTCGCTGGCCGGTCCAAAGGTGCTGGAGCACTGTATTGACTGCTCGGTGCTGCTCGACGGCGACGCCGATTCTCGTTTCCGTACTCTGCGTAGCCATAAAAACCGCTTTGGCGCGGTGAATGAGCTGGGCGTCTTTGCCATGACCGAACAGGGGCTGCGTGAAGTTAGCAACCCTTCCGCCATCTTCTTAAGCCGTGGCGATGAAGTCACCTCCGGCAGTTCGGTGATGGTGGTCTGGGAAGGCACGCGCCCGTTGCTGGTGGAGATTCAGGCGCTGGTCGACCATTCGATGATGGCGAATCCGCGTCGTGTGGCGGTTGGTCTGGAGCAGAACCGTCTGGCGATTCTGCTGGCCGTGCTGCATCGTCACGGCGGCTTGCAGATGGCGGATCAGGACGTGTTCGTCAACGTGGTTGGCGGCGTGAAGGTTACCGAAACCAGCGCCGATCTGGCACTGCTACTGGCAATGGTTTCCAGCCTGCGCGACCGACCGCTGCCGCAGGACTTAGTGGTCTTTGGCGAAGTGGGACTGGCGGGCGAAATCCGTCCGGTACCCAGCGGCCAGGAGCGTATTTCGGAAGCGGCGAAGCACGGCTTTCGTCGGGCGATTGTTCCTGCCGCCAACGTGCCGAAAAAAGTGCCGGAAGGGATGCAGGTATTTGGCGTTAAGAAGCTTACGGATGCTTTAAGCGTGTTTGACGACCTATAATAAAATACCCGTCGTCTTTCCGGCGGTATTGGGTATTACGTTTATTTTTACAGCAGGAGGCTCTTGTGTCATTTGATTATCTGAAAACTGCCATTAAGCAAAAGGGCTGTACCCTGCAACAGGTGGCAGATGCCAGTGGCATGACCAAGGGATATTTAAGTCAACTGCTGAATGCCAAAATTAAAAGCCCCAGCGCGCAAAAGCTGGAGGCGTTGCACCGGTTTCTCGGGCTGGAGTTTCCGCGCCAGCAGAAGAATATCGGTGTGGTATTCGGTAAGTTTTATCCGCTGCATACCGGCCATATCTATCTTATCCAGCGCGCGTGTAGTCAGGTCGATGAACTGCATATCATCATGGGGTATGACGACACGCGCGATCGCAGCCTGTTTGAAGACAGCGCTATGTCGCAACAGCCCACGGTGCCCGATCGTCTACGCTGGCTGCTGCAAACCTTTAAGTATCAGAAAAATATCCGTATTCATGCCTTCAACGAAGAGGGTATGGAGCCGTATCCACACGGTTGGGATGTGTGGAGCAATGGGATTAAAACGTTTATGCAGGAGAAAGGGATCCAGCCTAACTGGATTTACACCTCTGAAGAGTCAGATGCCCCGCAGTATCTGGAACATCTGGGGATCGAAACCGTGCTGGTGGATCCCAAACGAACGTTTATGAACATCAGCGGCGGGCAAATCCGTGAGAACCCATTTCGCTACTGGGAGTATATTCCTACAGAAGTGAAGCCGTTTTTCGTGCGCACTGTGGCGATCCTCGGCGGAGAGTCGAGCGGAAAATCGACGCTGGTGAACAAGCTCGCCAATATCTTTAACACTACCAGTGCGTGGGAATATGGGCGTGATTACGTCTTCTCCCATTTGGGTGGTGATGAGATGGCGTTGCAGTATTCCGACTACGATAAAATCGCCCTGGGACAAGCCCAATACATTGATTTTGCTGTCAAGTATGCCAATAAAGTGGCGTTTATCGACACCGATTTCGTTACCACTCAGGCCTTCTGCAAAAAGTATGAAGGGCGTGAACACCCGTTTGTGCAGGCCCTGATTGACGAGTATCGCTTTGACCTGGTGATCCTGCTGGAGAACAATACTCCATGGGTGGCGGATGGCTTACGCAGTCTCGGCAGTTCGGTTGACAGAAAAGCGTTTCAGTCGCTGCTGGTCGAGATGCTGCAGGAAAACAATATCAATTTTGTGCACGTTCAGGAGCCCGACTATGACGGTCGATTTCTGCGCTGCGTGGAGTTGGTGAAAGAGTTGATGGGCGAGCAGAGATAGCGTAAATGCCGGATGGCGTTGCGCTTATCCGGCCTACAAGTCGCACTAACCTCGTAGGCCGGATGAGGCGTAACGCCGCCATCCGGCGCTTAACGGTAATTACTTCGAAATACGCTTGTACTTAATACGCTTCGGCTCCAGCGCATCTGCGCCCAGCGTGCGTTTCTTGTACTCTTCGTATTCGGTAAAGTTACCTTCGAAGAACTCAACTTTACCTTCATCCTGGTAATCCAGAATGTGGGTCGCGATACGGTCGAGGAACCAACGGTCGTGCGAGATGACCATCGCACAGCCCGGGAACTCCAGCAGGGCGTTTTCCAGCGCGCGCAGGGTTTCGATATCCAGGTCGTTGGTTGGTTCATCAAGCAGCAGCATGTTGCCGCCAACCTGCAGCAGCTTCGCCAGGTGCAGACGACCGCGCTCACCGCCGGAGAGTTCGCCTACGCGTTTACCCTGATCAACACCTTTAAAGTTGAAGCGGCCTACGTAGGCGCGGCTTGGCATCTCGGTGTTGCCGATCTTCATGATATCCAGCCCGCCGGAAACTTCTTCCCACACGGTTTTGCTGTTGTCCATGGCGTCACGGAACTGGTCAACGGAAGCCAGCTTGACGGTTTCACCCAGCGTGATGGTGCCGCTGTCTGGCTGTTCCTGGCCGGACATCATACGGAACAGGGTAGATTTACCCGCACCGTTCGGACCGATGATGCCGACGATGGCGCCTTTCGGTACGGAGAAGCTCAGGTCGTCAATCAGAACGCGATCACCGTAGGATTTACGCAGATTGGTTACTTCAACGACTTTATCACCCAGACGTGCTCCAGGTGGGATAAACAGTTCGTTGGTTTCGTTACGCTTCTGGTATTCGGTGTTGTTCAGCTCTTCAAAGCGTGCCAGACGGGCTTTACCCTTAGACTGACGGCCTTTAGCGCCCTGACGCACCCACTCCAGCTCTTTCTCAATGGATTTACGGCGAGCCGCTTCCTGAGACGCTTCCTGCGCCAGACGCTGATCTTTCTGCTCCAGCCAGGAGGAGTAGTTGCCTTCCCATGGAATACCTTCGCCGCGGTCAAGTTCCAGAATCCAGCCCGCAACGTTGTCGAGGAAGTAACGGTCGTGGGTAATCGCCACCACGGTGCCTTCGAAGTCGTGCAGGAAGCGTTCCAGCCACGCAACGGATTCGGCGTCCAGGTGGTTAGTCGGTTCGTCGAGCAGCAGCATGTCTGGTTTTTCCAGCAGCAGGCGGCACAGCGCGACGCGGCGGCGTTCACCACCGGAGAGGTTCTCAATTTTAGCGTCCCAGTCCGGCAGACGCAGGGCGTCAGCGGCACGCTCAAGCTGCACGTTCAGGTTATGGCCGTCGTGCGCCTGAATGATCTCTTCAAACTTGCCCTGTTGCGCAGCGAGTTTATCGAAGTCGGCGTCCGGCTCGGCGTACTTTGCGTACACTTCATCCAGACCTTTCAGCGCGTTAACCACTTCGGCAACCGCTTCTTCCACGGATTCACGAACGGTATGTTCCGGGTTCAGTTTCGGTTCCTGCGGCAGGTAACCGATTTTAATGCCAGGCTGTGGGCGAGCTTCACCTTCGATATCGGTATCAATGCCGGCCATGATGCGCAGCAGGGTCGATTTACCCGCGCCGTTCAGACCAAGAACACCGATTTTGGCGCCAGGGAAGAAGCTCAGTGAGATGTTTTTAAGAATATGACGTTTCGGCGGAACGACTTTGCCGACACGATGCATGGTATAAACAAATTGGGCCACGTTGGACTCGCCTCTTTATTTATCCCGTCATACTTCAAGCTACAGATGCGTTGGCTGTGAGTTACTCGGCTCATCCATGAGCCTCGCCCTTGCGGGCCGCTGCTCCGCAGCGTTCAAATCTGTTCCTGACAGATTTGTCGTTCCCCCCAGTCACGCACTTTGTACGCTCAGGGGATTTACTCCCTCGCCGCCTTGCTGCAACTTGAATTATTTAGGGCTAATTATTGGTAAATAGTTATCAAAGGCGAAGTGTAGCCTTTTTCATTGCCCAATCCCAGCCAGCAGATCTCACTCGCAACAAAAGTAAAAAAGTGTCCGTGACGTGGCGCATTCTGCAATGTCTGGTTAGCATGAACTAATTAAGCGGCATGATGCTGCACAGACGTAACATGAGAAGAGGAAGAGCTTGTGGACAAAGCCAATCAATTTACCTGGCGCCTGCTGGCGGCCAGCGTATGTCTGCTGACGGTCAGTCAAGTGGCGCGAGCCGATTCCCTGGATGAGCAGCGCAGTCGCTATGCGCAAATTAAACAGGCCTGGGATAACCGACAGATGGATGTCGTAGAGCAGATGATGCCCGGCCTGAAGAATTATCCTCTGTATCCTTATCTGGAATATCGTCAGATTACTGACGATCTGATGAATCAGCCCACCATTACCGTTACCAATTTTGTGCGCGCCAACCCGACGCTGCCCCCCGCGCGTACTCTGCAATCACGTTTCGTGAATGAACTGGCGCGACGGGAGGACTGGCGTGGACTACTGGCGTTCAGCCCAGAAAAACCGGGTACCACGGAAGCGCAATGCAACTATTACTTTGCGAAATGGAGTACCGGGCAAACCGAAGAGGCCTGGCAGGGCGCGAAAGAACTGTGGTTGAGCGGGAAAAGCCAGCCCAACGCCTGTGACAAATTATTCGGCGTATGGCGCGCCTCAGGAACTCAGGATCCGCTGGCGTATCTGGAGCGTATTCGTCTGGCGATGAAAGCCGGGAATACCGGTCTGGTCACGGCGTTGGCTGGACAAATGCCCGCGCAATACCAAACTATCGCTTCGGCGATCATCGCGCTGGCCAACGATCCGAATTCGGTGATGACCTTTGCACGCACCACTGGCGCGACGGATTTCACCCGACAGATGGCGGCGGTGGCTTTTTCCAGCGTGGCACGTCAGGATGCGGAAAACGCCCGCCTGATGATCCCGTCTCTGGCGCAGGCGCAACAGCTGAATGACGAGCAAACCCAGGAGTTGCGCGACATCGTCGCCTGGCGTCTGATGGGCAATGACGTTACCGATGAGCAGGCCAAATGGCGCGATGACGCCATTATGCGCTCGAATTCCACCTCGCTTGTGGAACGCCGTGTGCGCATGGCGCTGGGAACCGGCGATCGTCGTGGTCTGAATACCTGGCTGGCGCGTCTGCCAATGGAAGCAAAAGAGAAAGATGAGTGGCGTTACTGGCAGGCGGATCTGCTGCTTGAGCGCGGGCGCGAGGCGGAAGCCAAAGAGATCCTGCACCAGCTCATGCAGCAGCGCGGTTTCTATCCGATGGTGGCGGCACAGCGTCTGGGTGAAGAGTACGAGCTGAAAGTGGATAAAGCCCCGGCAAACGTTGACTCTGCGCTGACTCAGGGACCGGAAATGGCACGTGTGCGCGAGCTAATGTACTGGAACCTGGACAATACCGCGCGCAGTGAATGGGCGAATCTGGTCACCAGTCGCACGAAGTCTGAGCAGGCTCAGCTGGCGCGTTACGCGTTCAACAATCACTGGTGGGATCTGAGCGTACAAGCGACGATCGCCGGTAAGCTGTGGGATCATCTGGAAGAGCGTTTCCCACTGGCCTACAAGGATCTGTTTACACGCTACACCAGCGGCAAGGATATTCCGCCAAGCTATGCGATGGCGATAGCGCGTCAGGAAAGCGCCTGGAACCCGAAAGTAAAATCGCCGGTTGGTGCCAGCGGGCTGATGCAGATTATGCCGGGCACGGCGACGCATACGGTGAAAATGTTCTCGATTCCAGGTTACAGCAGCCCGAGCCAACTACTGGATCCTGATACCAACATCAACATTGGTACCAGCTATTTACAGTATGTCTATCAGCAATTCGGTAATAACCGCATTTTCGCGTCGGCGGCCTATAACGCCGGACCGGGGCGCGTTCGCACCTGGCTTGGCAATAGCGCGGGTCGTATCGATGCTGTCGCGTTTGTCGAAAGCATTCCATTCTCTGAGACGCGTGGCTACGTGAAGAACGTGCTGGCTTACGATGCGTACTATCGCTATTTCCTCGGTGACAAACCGGAGTTGATGAGCGACGCAGAATGGCAACGTCGTTACTGATCGTGTCGGTTGTGTTATGCTATCGTACTCGTTAAAGAGTACAAAAGGGGGAGGCAAGCACGCTTCCCCCGCAACGATGGCGATAACTTATGACTCAGCAATCACCCTATTCGGCAGAGATGGCAGAACAGCGTCACCAGGAGTGGTTACGTTTTGTCGAGCTGCTTAAACACGCCTATGAACAAGACTTACACCTGCCCCTGCTCAATTTGATGTTAACGCCGGATGAGCGCGAAGCGTTGGGCACGCGCGTGCGTATCATTGAAGAGCTGCTGCGCGGCGAGATGAGTCAGCGCGAGCTTAAAAACGAGCTCGGGGCGGGGATCGCCACCATTACACGGGGGTCGAACAGCCTCAAATCTGCACCGGTGGATCTGCGTCATTGGCTGGAGCAGGTGCTGCTAAAAAATGCCTGATGGCACTTCGCTTATCAGGCCTAAGGATGTGGCGCGGTTGTGGCCGGATAAGGCGAAGCCGCCATCCGGCACAACGCTATAAATACACTGCGTTATGAAACGGGCTGAGCGCCAGAATCACCGCCTGGTGGTATACGCTTGAGCGCGTCAGCTTGCCCGCGGTAAAGACGCCGATTGCGCCCTCTTTACGGCCAATCTCATCAATACCCGTGTAGTCCGACATCACCGGACCGAGCGCTTCGCCTTGACGGACTCTGTCGAGAATGACAGCAGGCAATGGCAGCGTGGCTGAACGGGCTTCGCCGCGCTGGACGCCATTATCAATCACCACCCAACTGAAGGTCGCATCGTCGTCAATTCCCGCTTCAATAGCGACCCAGAAATCAGCCTGCGGGTGCAGACGGCGCGCATTATCAACGCGATTTCGTGCGCCAGTGCGCGTTTCCTGGTTTCCGAAAGGTTGTTCCGGCACGCCACTCTCGACGGCGACGGGTTCAATATGGCAGGATCCTTCCCCGAAAATCTCTTCAAATGCCCGCAGAATTGCCTGAATTTTGGCAGGATTGGTGGTCGCAGAGATAACCTTGTGCATAATTAAGCTCAGTTTGAAAATTCATCGCATCGCAGTATAACGGAAAAAAAGCATGTTACAGGTATACCTTGTTCGCCATGGCGAAACGCAGTGGAACGCCGAGCGACGTATTCAAGGCCAGTCAGACAGCCCACTGACCGCTAAAGGTGAACAGCAAGCCATGCAGGTGGGCGAACGCGCCCGCACGTTTGGTATTACGCATGTCATCAGTAGCGATTTAGGTCGTACACGACGCACCGCAGAAATCATCGCCCAGGCCTGTGGCTGTGATATCACCTATGACTCACGTTTGCGCGAGCTGAATATGGGCGTGCTGGAGCAACGCCATATCGATACGCTGACGTCGGAAGAAGAGGGCTGGCGTCGCCAGTTGGTGAACGGTACGGTGGAGGGGCGTATTCCTGAAGGGGAATCGATGCAGGAACTGAGCGATCGCGTCCACGCGGCGCTGGCATCCTGTCTGGAACTGCCGCCGGGGAGTCGTCCGCTGCTGGTCAGTCACGGTATTGCACTGGGTTGCCTGGTGAGTACGATTCTGGGATTACCGGCATGGGCTGAACGTCGCCTGCGTTTGCGCAACTGTTCTATTTCTCGCGTCGATTACCAGGAAAGTTTGTGGCTTGCGCCGGGATGGGTAGTTGAAACGGCAGGGGACATCTCACATCTGGACGCCCCTGCGTTAGACGAACTGCAGCGCTAGCGGCGAATCGGTATCAGGAATTCGCAGCGCAGGTTGATCGGGCGATCTCCCGCTTTGGCATCTTCTGCCGGGTAGTATCGCTCGATATCCTGCCCTTTACGGCGCGTCAGGTTCAGCATTGGCATGCATGTGCCGTAAACCGTCAGGATAAACTCCTGTACACCGGTCCCCAGCCCTTCATAGGTAAACATCACATACTCGCCGCCCTGTAGCAGGATAGGCTGTGCCGACGGCACATAACCATTGGCCTGTTCCGGCGTCAGTGCTGTGGTGTAAAACACTTCCTGCTCATCATCTTTTTCAATGCTCGGACGCGTTTCGTTCAGCCCGTACAGCACCGGTGGGATCGCAGGAGCCTGGCTAAGGAAGTCGCGCCAGAACTGAATTCGCATTTCATGACGGAAATCTGAAATCTGCTCCAGCGAGCAGGAATAGCTTTGCGTGGTGCCAAGCAGTTGCGTATCTTCCAGCGTGACAAACTCGTGCGCAGGCATGGCAAATTCACCCAGTCGCATAGGCGGGCGAATACCAAACGCGCTCCATTCCGGCGAACGGCGATACAGCGCAGGCGTCAGGGAAAACTGTTTCTTGAACGCGCGGGTAAAGGTTTGTTGAGAGTCAAAGCGATATTGCAGCGCAATATCCAGAATTGGGCGTGCAGTCAGGCGCAGCGCCACTGCGGATTTCGATAAACGACGGGCGCGGATATAGGCGCCAATAGCATGGCCCGTCACGTCCTTAAACATTCTCTGCAGGTGCCACTTGGAATAGCCTGCTTTTGCCGCCACATTGTCAAGCGACAAAGGCTGATCCAGATGACCTTCCAGCCAGATTAATAGGTCGCGAATAATGCCAGCCTGATCCATAAAATATCCTCATCCTTTCAACAACGAGTACCTGACGTCAGGTATGAGGATAATAGCATTTTTTGCTGTTTTAGCATTCAGTGTTTTTTTTGCTCATAAATGCTTTTTTCGATCATTCGAAAGCGTGATTATTGTAATCCTGTGATCTGTATACGTTTTATCTTAGAATGTCGAATAATTACACAGAGTAACTTTTAAAAATGGTAACAATATGAAATATAAGAGCTTAATCATTTCCTCAATTCTGCTGATGCTGGCGCAGGTCGCCCATGCGGAGCAGATTGGATCTGTCGATACGGTGTTCAAAATGTTTGGGCCGGATCATAAAATTGTGGTCGAAGCGTTTGACGATCCTGATGTTACCAACGTGACCTGCTACGTGAGCCGGGCGAAGACCGGCGGCATCAAAGGTGGGCTGGGGCTGGCGGAAGATACCTCCGATGCCGCCATTTCCTGTCAGCAGGTGGGGCCGGTAGAACTGAGCGACAGAATTAAGAACGGCAAAGCGCAGGGCGAAGTGGTATTTAAAAAACGTACCTCGCTGGTGTTTAAATCCTTACAGGTCGTGCGTTTTTACGACGCGAAACGTAATGCACTGGCCTATCTGGCCTATTCAGATAAAGTGGTCGATGGATCGCCCAAAAATGCCATCAGCGCGGTGCCCATCATGCCGTGGCGGGAATAACAAGGAAGCAAAATGCAACAACCGTTGATCTGGTTGGTTGAGGATGAGCAGGGCATTGCCGATACGCTCATCTACATGCTGCAGCAGGAAGGTTTTAGCGTGGAAGCGTTTGAACGCGGGTTACCTGCGCTGGAGAAATCTCGCCAGCGTTGTCCTGATGCAATCGTTCTGGATGTCGGACTACCGGATATCAGCGGTTTTGAACTGTGTCGACGCCTGCTGGAGCGGCATCCAGCGTTGCCGATCCTGTTTCTGACCGCGCGTAGCGATGAGGTGGATCGCCTACTGGGGCTGGAAATTGGTGCGGATGACTATGTTGCCAAGCCTTTCTCACCGCGTGAGGTGTGCGCCCGCGTGCGTACGCTGCTGCGGCGGGTGCAGAAATTCTCAGCTCCTTCATCGACGACGCGCTGCGGCGATTTTGAGCTTAATGAGCTGGCCGCGCAGATTACCTGGTTCGGCAAGCCGTTAAACCTGACGCGCTATGAATTTCTGTTGCTGAAAACGTTGCTATTGTCGCCGGGGCGCATTTACTCACGCCAGCAGTTGATGGATTTAGTCTGGGCCGATGCGCAGGACACCTTTGACAGAACGGTCGATACCCATATTAAAACGCTGCGCGCCAAGCTGCGGGCTATCAACCCTGAGCTTTCCCCCATCAATACGCATCGCGGTATGGGATATAGCCTGAGGAGCGTCTGATGCGCATTGGCATGCGTTTGTTGCTCGGCTATTTTCTGATTGTTGCCGTCGCCGCCTGGTTCGTTTTGTCGATCTTTGTACAGGAAATTAAACCAGGCGTCCGCCGGGCAACCGAAGGCACTTTGATTGATACCGCCACGCTGCTGGCTGCGCTGGCGCGCGATGACTTGCTCTCTGACTCTCCCGCCAACGGCAAGCTGGCGCAGGCATTTTCGCAACTGCATAACCGCCCATTCAGCGCCAATATCAGCGGCATTAACAAAGTCCGTAATGAATACCATGTCTACATGACGGACGCGCAGGGTAAGGTGTTGTTTGATTCCGCAAACCAGGCTGTCGGTCAGGACTATTCTCGCTGGAACGACGTGTGGTTAACCCTGCGTGGGCAATATGGCGCCCGCAGTACGCCGCAAAACCCGAACGATCCGGAAAGTTCAGTGATGTACGTGGCCGCGCCGATCGTAGACGGCGGACGTATTATCGGAGTGCTTAGCGTCGGTAAACCGAACGCGGCGATGGCGCCGGTGATTAAACGCAGTGAACGGCGGATGCTGTGGGCCAGCGCCGTATTGCTGGGCATTGCCTTAGTGATTGGCATCGGGATGGTATGGTGGATAAACCGCTCCATCGCCCGGCTGGCGCGCTATGCCGACTCCGTTACCGAGAATCGCCCCGTCCCACTGCCTGATTTAGGCAGCAGCGAGCTACGTAAACTGGCGCAGGCGCTGGAAAGTATGCGACTGAAGCTGGAGGGCAAGAACTACATTGAGCAGTATGTTTATGCGTTAACGCATGAACTGAAAAGTCCGCTGGCGGCCATTCGCGGCGCGGCTGAGATTTTGCGCGAAGGTCCGCCGCCGAACGTGGTTGCGCGCTTTACCGATAATATTCTGACGCAAAATGCGCGCATGCAGGCGCTGGTCGAAACCCTGTTATGCCAGGCGCGACTGGAGAATCGACAGGACATTACGTTGACGCCAGTGGCGGTAGATGCGCTGTTTGCTCAGCTCAAAGAGGCACGCAGCGTGCAACTGGCGGCAAAAAACATCACGCTTACCATTATGCCTTCATCGCTTAGCGTCGCCGCCGATCCTGCGTTACTGGAGCAGGCAGTGGGGAATTTGCTCGACAACGCTATCGACTTCACGCCACAGGACGGGACGATTACGCTGAGCGCGCATCAGCAGGAAGAACTGGTCACATTGCAGATAATCGACAGCGGCAGCGGGATCCCCGACTTCGCGTTGCCGCGTATTTTTGAGCGTTTCTATTCGCTGCCCCGTGAAAATGGGCATAAGAGCAGCGGTTTAGGGCTGGCGTTTGTCAGTGAGGTTGCGCGACTGCACGAGGGGACGGTGACATTGTGCAACCGACCACAAGGCGGCGCACTGGCCTCGTTTACGCTTCACGGTCACTTCACATAACTTCAAATTCTCCGCACATAGCTGTTCTACCTTGCTGATATTGCAAAGGAGAACGCTATGTTTAAATCACCCCTGTTTTGGAAAATAGTCACCTTAGGTGGCGCAATACTGCTGCTGTTAATTCCGCTGACGATGGTCAGGCAGATCATCGTGGAGCGATCGGATTACCGCGATGAAGTCGAAGATGCTATCCGGCAGAGCACCAGCGGGCCGCAAAAGATGGTAGGACCGTTGATAGCCATTCCGCTAACGGAACTTTACACATCACTGGAGGATGGCAAAGAAATCCAGCGTAAGCGTAGCTATATCCATTTCTGGCTGCCGGAGTCGTTGGTAGTTGAGGGGAATCAGAACGTTGAAGCGCGTAAAATCGGTATTTATGAGGGCCAGGTCTGGCACAATGATGTTTCGGTGAAGGCTGAGTTTAACGCCGAACGGTTAAGTGATTTAAATCATCCTAATATCAGCATTGGCAAACCGTTTATTGTGGTTGGCGTGGGGGACGCGCGCGGGATTGGGGTGGTAAAAGCGCCGCAGGTCAATGGAGCGTCGCTGGCCGTTGAGCCTGGGACGGGGCTGGATGGACGTGCGCAGGGGATCCACATTCCGCTACCCGATGCGAGCTGGGTTGAGCAAAATCTGAGCATAGCGTTGTCGCTTAATTTGAGCGGAACCGGCGATTTCTCCGTCGTTCCGGTTGGACGTAACAGTGAAATGACCTTAACCAGCAACTGGCCGCATCCCAACTTTCTTGGGGACTTCCTCCCGGCTAAGCGCGAAATTAGCGAATCAGGATTCAAGGCTCAGTGGCAAAGCAGCTGGTTTGCGAACAACCTCGGCGAGCGCTTTAACGACGAAAAGATTGGTTGGCTGGGCATGCCAGCGTTTAGCGTCGCCGTCGCCACGCCAGCAGATCAGTACCAGTTAACGGACAGGGCAACAAAGTATGCCATCCTGCTGATTGTGCTGACCTTTATGTCTTTCTTCGTCCTTGAAAGTATGACCAATCTGCGCCTGCACCCGATGCAGTATCTGCTGGTGGGGCTATCGCTGGTAATGTTTTATCTGCTGCTGCTGGCACTGTCGGAACACATCGGTTTTACGGCGGCGTGGATAACGGCAAGTCTGGTGGGGGCGTTGATGAACGGTGTGTATCTGCAGGCGATTTTGCAGGGCTGGCGGAACAGTATTTTGTTCACCGTGGCGCTGCTGGGGCTGGATGGTGTGATGTGGGTGCTGCTACGTTCACAGGATAGCTCTTTACTGCTGGGAACCGGTGTGCTGTTGTTCGCGCTTTGTGGGGTCATGTTCCTGACGCGTCATCTTGACTGGCACTCGCTGGCACAGCCAAAAGCAAAGCCAAAATCTACAGAACTTCCAGAGCTTCAGCCTGCGCAGAGCGACGAATTTCGCTTGTGGAAATAGGGCAGTAGGGGAAATGAAAAACGGCGCATAAAGCGCCGTTTTTATACCAGTGAGGATTGAATTAATCCTGCAGGTCGCCGCAGAAACGGTAGCCTTCACCGTGAATGGTGGCGATGATTTCTGGCGTATCCGGCGTTGATTCGAAATGCTTACGAATGCGGCGGATCGTCACGTCAACGGTACGGTCATGCGGCTTCAGTTCGCGACCGGTCATTTTTTTCAGCAGTTCTGCGCGAGACTGGATTTTGCCCGGATTCTCACAGAAGTGAAGCATGGCGCGGAATTCGCTGCGTGGCAGTTTATACTGCTCACCGTCAGGACCAATCAGAGAGCGGCTGTTGATGTCCAGCTCCCAGCCATTGAACTTGTAGCTTTCGACGCTACGGCGTTCTTCGCTGACAGTACCCAGGTTCATGGTACGGGACAGCAGGTTACGAGCACGGATAGTCAGTTCGCGCGGGTTAAACGGCTTGGTGATGTAATCGTCTGCGCCGATTTCGAGGCCGAGAATTTTATCGACTTCGTTATCACGGCCCGTCAGGAACATCAGCGCAACGTTAGCTTGTTCGCGAAGTTCGCGCGCTAACAGCAGGCCATTTTTCCCAGGCAGATTGATATCCATAATCACAAGGTTGATATCATATTCAGAGAGAATCTGATGCATTTCCGCGCCATCTGTCGCTTCGAATACATCATAGCCTTCTGCTTCGAAAATGCTTTTCAACGTGTTGCGTGTTACTAACTCGTCTTCAACGATAAGAATGTGCGGGGTCTGCATGTTTGCTACCTAAATTGCCAACTAAATCGAAACAGGAAGTACAAAAGTCCCTGACCTGCCTGATGCATGCCGTAAATTAACATGATCGGCGTAACATGACTAAAGTACGTAATTGCGTTCTTGATGCACTTTCCATCAACGTCAACAACATCATTAGCTTGGTCGTGGGTAGTTTCCCTCTGGACCCGACAGTGTCAAAAACGGCTGTCATCCTAACCATTTTAACAGCAACATAACAGGCTAAGACATGCCGGACACCCAATAAAACTACGCTTCGTTGACATATATCAAGTTCAATTGTAGCACGTTAACAGTTTGATGAAATCAACGTATCCAAATGTTTGCTTTCATCACAAAATTGCAATATTACAACTAGTTGCACGAGCAAATTAATAAATGTAATGAATCCAACCAGTGCGATCCATTTTAAATTAAATTATCATGGATAAACAGAGGGATATGCAACTTTTGTTAACATAAAAAGCAATAGTACACCCGGGAAATAGTTTAGCATTTTTTAATGGATGCGAAATGCTTTTTCAGTGATTTCTGTTAAAAATATGTAAATTCGCACTGCGTAATATGTTGAAGCACGTCACATTTTTCCTTGCAGACTGGCCAAAAAGAGTATCGAAATGCGTTTAACAATTATTCTGGTTGCCCCCGCCAGAGCGGAAAATATAGGTGCGGCTGCCCGCGCTATGAAGACCATGGGGTTCACCCAATTACGCATCGTTGACAGCGAAGCCCACCTGGAACCCGCCACGCGATGGGTCGCGCATGGTTCTGGCGATATTATTGATAATATTAGCGTTTTTTCAACGTTGGCGGAGGCGCTGTACGACGTAGATTTTACCGTCGCGACCACTGCGCGTAGTCGGGCGAAGTTCCATTACTACGCTACGCCGGTCGAACTGGTTCCTCTGCTGCAGGAAAAATCAACGTGGATGGATCATGCCGCGCTGGTTTTTGGTCGTGAAGATTCAGGGCTGACCAACGAAGAATTGGCCCTGGCGGATGTACTCACCGGTGTACCTATGGTGGCTGACTATCCTTCACTCAATTTGGGGCAGGCGGTGATGGTGTATTGCTATCAATTAGCAGGTTTAATACAACAACCCGTCAAAAACATTGAGGTGACGGATGAGCTTCAGCTACAGGCATTGCGCGCGCGCGTTTTGCGTTTATTAGCCACGCTGAACGTTTCTGACGACATCAAGTTGACGGACTGGCTGCAACAGCGAATGGGTCTGTTAGGGCAGCGAGATACGGCAATGTTGCACCGTTTTTTACATGATATAGAAAAAAGCATCGCGAAATAAAGTATCGAACTGTTTTTACTGTGTGGTGTTTTATTCTGGATTCAAGTAGGGGTGACATACTGTATTGGTCGAAACTAAAAGGGCAAGCAGTTGCTCGTGAACAAGTTTCGGAATGTGACCAATTTAAAAATTTATTGACTTAGGTCAGCAGATACTTTAACCCTAAAAGAATACAGGACAGATAATAAATAATTACAGAGCACACAACATCATGAAACGCATCAGCATCACTATTACCACAACCATCACCATTACCACAGGTAACGGTGCGGGCTGACGCGTACAGGAAACACAAGAAAAAGCCCGCACCTAAACAGTGCGGGCTTTTTTTTCGACCAAAGGCAATGAGGTAAACCATGCGAGTGTTGAAGTTCGGCGGTACATCAGTGGCAAATGCAGAGCGCTTTCTGCGGGTTGCCGATATTCTGGAAAGCAATGCCAGACAGGGGCAGGTCGCGACCGTTCTCTCTGCCCCCGCAAAAATTACCAACCATCTGGTGGCGATGATTGAGAAGACCATCGGTGGTCAGGATGCTTTAGCCAATATCAGCGACGCCGAACGCATTTTCTCTGAGCTGTTGGTGGGTCTTGCCGCCGCGCAACCGGGTTTCCCGCAGGCTCCGCTCAAAGCCTTTGTTGAACAAGAGTTTGCACAGATTAAGCACGTCCTGCACGGTATCAGCCTGCTGGGTCAGTGCCCGGACAGCATCAATGCTGCGCTTATTTGCCGTGGTGAAAAAATGTCGATCGCCATCATGGCTGGCCTGCTGGAAGCGCGCGGGCACAACGTGACGGTCATCGACCCGGTAGAGAAATTGCTGGCGGTAGGTCATTACCTCGAATCTACCGTTGATATCGCCGAATCTACGCGCCGCATAGCCGCCAGCCGTATTCCTGCGGACCATATGATTCTGATGGCAGGTTTTACCGCCGGGAATGAGAAAGGAGAGTTAGTGGTGCTGGGGCGTAATGGCTCTGACTACTCTGCCGCCGTACTGGCCGCCTGTTTGCGCGCCGATTGTTGTGAGATCTGGACCGATGTCGATGGCGTATATACCTGCGATCCGCGCCAGGTACCCGACGCCCGACTGCTGAAGTCGATGTCTTATCAGGAAGCGATGGAGCTTTCTTACTTCGGCGCTAAAGTGCTGCACCCGCGCACCATTACCCCTATTGCCCAGTTCCAGATCCCGTGCCTGATTAAAAATACCGGCAATCCACAAGCGCCCGGCACGCTTATCGGTGCCAGCAGTGATGATGACGATTTGCCGGTAAAAGGGATTTCTAACCTCAATAACATGGCGATGTTTAGCGTCTCCGGCCCTGGGATGAAAGGCATGGTGGGGATGGCGGCGCGTGTTTTTGCCGTGATGTCGCGCGCAGGCATCTCGGTGGTGCTGATCACCCAATCCTCTTCTGAATACAGCATCAGCTTCTGCGTCCCGCAGGGCGACTGCGCGCGTGCGCAACGCGCCATGCAGGATGAATTCTATCTCGAACTGAAAGAAGGCTTGCTGGAGCCGCTGGCGGTGACTGAGCGTCTGGCGATCATCTCGGTCGTTGGCGATGGTATGCGCACGTTGCGTGGCATCTCGGCGAAATTTTTTGCCGCGCTGGCTCGCGCGAACATTAATATCGTGGCAATCGCCCAGGGCTCGTCTGAGCGTTCCATTTCGGTAGTGGTGAACAACGACGACGCGACCACTGGCGTGCGTGTGACCCATCAGATGCTGTTCAACACCGATCAGGTGATTGAAGTATTTGTCATTGGCGTTGGCGGCGTGGGCGGTGCGCTGCTGGAGCAGCTTAAACGTCAGCAAACCTGGCTTAAAAAGAAGCATATCGATCTGCGTGTGTGCGGTGTGGCGAACTCGAAGGCCCTGCTGACCAACGTCCATGGTCTGAATCTGGAAAACTGGCAGTCGGAGCTGGAAAGCGCGAAAGAGCCTTTCAACCTGGGGCGCTTAATTCGTCTGGTGAAAGAATATCATCTGCTCAATCCGGTGATTGTCGACTGTACGTCAAGTCAGGCGGTCGCGGATCAGTATGCGGATTTCCTGCGCGAAGGCTTCCATGTGGTTACGCCGAATAAAAAGGCCAACACGTCGTCGATGGATTACTACCATCAGCTGCGTTTTGCTGCGGCGAAGTCTCGTCGTAAATTTCTGTACGACACCAACGTAGGCGCGGGCTTGCCGGTAATTGAGAACCTGCAAAATCTGCTCAGCGCGGGCGATGAACTGCAACGTTTCTCCGGCATTCTTTCTGGTTCGCTGTCGTTTATTTTCGGCAAGCTGGATGAAGGCATGAGCTTCTCCGAGGCCACCACCATGGCGCGTGAGCTGGGCTATACCGAACCCGATCCGCGTGACGATCTATCCGGTACGGACGTGGCGCGTAAGCTGTTGATCCTGGCCCGTGAAACCGGTCGTGAGCTGGAGCTTTCTGACATTGTTATTGAGCCGGTCCTGCCAAAAGAGTTTGATGATTCCGGTGATGTTCCCGCGTTTATGGCGAAATTGCCGCAGTTGGATGACGCCTTTGCCGCGCGTGTGGCGAAAGCCCGTGATGAGGGGAAAGTATTACGCTATGTTGGCAATATTGAAGAGGATGGCGTCTGTCGCGTGAAAATAGAGGCAGTAGACGGCAACGATCCGCTGTTCAAAGTGAAAAACGGTGAAAACGCGTTGGCGTTTTACAGCCATTATTATCAGCCGCTACCGTTGGTTCTGCGCGGATACGGCGCGGGTAACGACGTGACGGCGGCGGGCGTATTTGCCGACCTGCTACGCACCCTTTCATGGAAGTTAGGAGTCTGACATGGTGAGAGTTTATGCCCCGGCTTCCAGCGCCAATATGAGCGTCGGGTTTGATGTGCTCGGAGCGGCGGTAACCCCGGTGGACGGTTCGCTGTTAGGCGATGTGGTATCCGTTGAGGCGGCTGACCATTTCAGCCTCAACAACCTCGGTCGCTTTGCCAATAAGCTGCCGCCTGAGCCGCGAGAAAATATTGTCTACCAGTGCTGGGAGCGATTCTGTCAGGAGCTGGGTAAAAGCGTTCCGGTGGCGATGACGCTGGAAAAAAATATGCCGATTGGTTCCGGGTTAGGCTCCAGCGCGTGTTCCGTTGTGGCGGCGCTGGTCGCCATGAACGAGCATTGCGGTAAACCGCTCAACGATACGCGCCTGTTGGCGATAATGGGTGAGCTGGAAGGGCGTATCTCCGGCAGTATTCATTACGATAACGTCGCCCCGTGCTTTTTGGGCGGCATGCAGTTAATGATCGAAGAAAACGGCATTATCAGCCAGCAGGTGCCAGGCTTTGATGAGTGGCTGTGGGTCCTCGCGTATCCGGGAATTAAAGTGTCGACGGCAGAAGCGCGGGCGATTTTACCTGCGCAGTATCGCCGTCAGGACTGTATCGCCCACGGGCGGCATCTGGCTGGGTTTATCCATGCCTGCTATTCCCGTCAGCCAGGGCTTGCCGCGAAGCTGATGAAAGATGTCATTGCTGAGCCGTACCGTACCCGCCTGTTGCCAGGCTTTAGCCAGGCGCGTCAGGCGGTAGCGGAAATCGGGGCGCTGGCCAGCGGTATCTCCGGTTCGGGGCCGACGCTGTTCGCTTTGTGCGACAAGCCGGATACGGCGCAGCGTGTAGCAGACTGGCTGGGTAAAAATTATCTGCAAAATCAGGAAGGCTTTGTTCATATTTGCCGGTTGGACACGGCGGGCGCACGGGTACTGGGATAATCAATGAAACTGTATAATCTGAAAGATCATAACGAACAGGTCAGCTTTGCACAGGCCGTCACGCAAGGGCTTGGCAAGAATCAGGGATTGTTTTTTCCGCACGATTTGCCGGAATTCAATCTGTCAGAAGTCGATGAGATGTTGAACCAGGATTTCGTTAGCCGCAGCGCGAAGATCCTTTCCGCATTTATCGGTGATGAAATCCCACAGGAGATTCTGGAACAGCGCGTGCGTGCGGCGTTTGCCTTCCCGGCGCCGGTTGCTCAGGTTGCCGCGGATATCGGCTGTCTGGAGCTGTTCCACGGCCCAACGCTTGCATTTAAAGACTTTGGCGGGCGCTTTATGGCGCAGATGCTGACGCATATCAGCGGCGACAAACCGGTCACCATTCTGACGGCGACCTCTGGAGACACTGGTGCGGCAGTCGCACATGCCTTTTATGGTCTGAAAAATGTGCGCGTGGTGATCCTTTATCCGAACGGCAAGATTAGCCCATTACAGGAAAAACTGTTCTGTACACTGGGTGGCAATATTGAAACCGTGGCGATTGATGGCGATTTTGATGCCTGTCAGGCGCTGGTGAAACAGGCGTTTGATGACGAAGAGCTGAAGGTCGCTTTGGGGCTGAATTCGGCTAACTCAATCAACATCAGCCGTCTGCTGGCGCAAATCTGTTACTACTTTGAGGCCGTGGCTCAACTGCCGCAAGAGGCGCGTAATCAACTGGTTATTTCCGTTCCCAGCGGCAACTTTGGCGATCTGACTGCCGGGCTGCTGGCAAAATCACTGGGCTTGCCGGTGAAGCGTTTTATCGCGGCGACCAACGTCAACGATACGGTTCCACGCTTTCTTGCACAAGGTGAGTGGGCGCCGAAAGCGACTCAGGCGACGTTGTCGAATGCGATGGATGTCAGCCAGCCAAATAACTGGCCGCGTGTGGAAGAACTGTTCCGCCGTAAAATCTGGCGTCTGAATGAGCTGGGTTATGCCGTTGTTGACGATGCCACTACTCAGGACACGATGCGTGAGCTGCATGAGATGGGGTACACCTCAGAACCGCATGCGGCGGTGGCTTACCATGCGCTGCGTGACCAACTGAACCCTGGCGAGTACGGCCTGTTCCTCGGCACTGCGCATCCGGCCAAGTTTAAAGAAAGCGTTGAAGAGATTCTTGACCTGACGCTGGCTCTGCCAAAAGCGCTGGCGGAACGCGCGGACCTGCCGCTGCTTTCTCATCACCTGCCTGCTGATTTTGCTGAACTGCGCAAGCTGATGATGGCCCGCGGTTAACGGTTGTGCCCGCTGGCGCTTTGCTTAGCGGGCCTACAAAACCTGTCGGCCGGATGGGGCGTTCGCCGCCATCCGGCCTTTTTACTACTGCTCCTGGCGCTTAAACACCAGTTCGCCATTTCCTGACGCTTCTTCATCAAAGAAATAGCCTTCGCTGTTAAAGGCGGTCAGCTGTTCTGGCTGCGTTAGGCGGTTCTCAATAATGTAGCGACTCATCAGGCCGCGCGCTTTTTTGGCATAGAAGCTGATGACTTTGAACTTACCGTTCTTCTCGTCGAGGAAGACCGGTTTGATAAGCTCCGCATTGAGCTTTTTCGGCTTCACGGATTTAAAATACTCATCCGAGGCGAGGTTAATCACTACGCTGTCGCCTTGCGCTTCCAGCGCTTCGTTAAGTTTATCGGTGATGGTATCTCCCCAGAACTGGTAGAGATCTTTACCTTTCGCATTGGCCAGACGAATACCCATCTCCAGACGGTAAGGCTGCATCAAATCCAGCGGACGCAAAACGCCGTACAGCCCGGACAACATCCGTAAGTGTTGCTGAGCGAAGTCGAAATCCGCTTCGCTGAAGGTTTCAGCCTGCAGTCCGGTATACACGTCGCCTTTAAACGCCAGAATGGCCTGGCGCGCGTTTTCCGGCGTGAAATCAGGCTGCCAGTCATGGAAACGCGTGGCGTTCAGATCCGCCAGCTTGTCGCTAATTCCCATCAGCTTGCCAATTTGCGGAGCAGAGAGTTGGCGCGCCACGTGAATAAGCTGCTGAGAGTGATCCAGCAGTTCGGGCAATGTATGACGTGTCGTTGCCAGCGGACTTTGGTAGTCGAGCGTTTTTGCAGGTGAAATCAGAATCAGCATATCCAGTCCTTGCAGGAAATTTACTGCGACTTTAGCAAAAAAAACGACAGAATTGATCGATGGTTGCGATTGCCGCGCTATCCGCGCGGCGTCTCATCCCAGCTTTCGGGCGCAAGTTGTTGTCTGATATCAGGATAACGGCGCGGATCGAATTCTGGGCGCACCCCGAGTTTGCGTTGGCGTAGATAGTCGCAGGCGATAGTCTGCACAACCGGTGAAAGCAGCAGAATCGCCGTCAGGTTAGTGATGGCCATACACGCCATAATGATGTCCGCCAACTGCCAGATCAGCGGAACGCTGACTAACGTTCCGCCGATAACGGTGCTAACGGTGGCGATCCGTAATAGCCAGATGACGCGGATATTGTCCAGCTTCAGGAAAACGAGGTTGTTTTCCGCATAGATGTAGTTGGCCACGATAGAGCTAAAGGCAAACAGAATCACAATTAACGCCACGAATCCGGCACCCCATTCTCCCGTCACTGAAACCATCGCTTTCTGAAGTAACTGGATGCCTTCCATCGGTACATAGCTGGCGTCATTACCCGCCAACAGAACAATCATCGCGCTGGCCGTACAGAGAATCAGCGTATCAACTAATACTCCGATCATTTGCACAATGCCTTGTGCCGCAGGATGCGGAGGCCAGGATGCTGCTGACGCGGCCGCGTTCGGAGTTGATCCCATTCCGGCCTCATTAGAAAACATACCGCGTTGAAAGCCGCTGGCAATGGCCTGGCTTAGTGTATACCCGGCGGCACCGGCTGCGGCTTCCTGCCAGCCAAAGGCACTTTTTATAATGGTCATGATAATGCCGGGGAGCTGTCCGAAATGCCACAGACAGATGACGATGCTGCAACCGACCCACAACAGCGCCATCATCGGAACGAACCATTGCATCAGGCGGGCAACGCCTTTAATGCCGCCAACGATTGCCAATAATGACACTATTGCCAGTGCGATACCGGTGAAGAGGGGAGGGATATCAAAAGCAAAGGTCAGCGCATGAGAGACCGAATTAGCCTGAACGCTGTTAAAAATCAGACCATAAGCAATGAGTAAAAAAATGGCAAAAAGAACGCCCATCCAGCGCATGCCCAGCCCACGCTCCATATACCACGCAGGACCGCCGCGAAACTGTCCCTTGCTGTCGCGCTCTTTATACAGTTGGGCAAGAGAGCTCTCGGCAAATGACGTCGCCATACCAATGATCGCCGAGACCCACATCCAGAACACGGCTCCCGCGCCGCCGGCGGCAATCGCCAACGCCACGCCTGCCAGATTTCCGCTACCGATACGTGCGGCAAGACTGGTGCATAAAGCCTGAAAGGAAGTTAAACCGCCCGGCTGCGGGCTGATGCTTTTTTTAAGACTTTTGCCAAACTGGCGAATATAGCGAAACTGAATAAACCCTGTACGCCAGGTGAACCAACATCCTGCGCCAAGCAGGAGGTAGATCATCACCGATCCCCAGAGTATTTCATTAATAAATGAGAAAAAATCAGGCATTAACATCCCTCTTGTTGATGCCGGTAAGCGCGAAGATTCCCGTGTAAGCGCTACCAATAATCGACCAGTATATACCTTATAAGGTGATTGATTACGGGAGTTTATCATAACAATCGTTATATCCCTTAATTGCGCATCACAGGCTTAGCGATGCGTAATCAGGGCTGAGCGGCTGGTCGGACAATCCAGGCGGTTGCGCTGAGAGTGCGTCGTGCTATCATCAGGGAAGATCGGTTACATCCCCCTAACAAGCTGTTTAAAGAGAATCGCTATCATGACGGACAAATTGACCTCCCTTCGTCAGTTCACCACAGTAGTGGCCGACACCGGAGACATCGCGGCAATGAAGCTGTATCAGCCTCAGGATGCCACAACTAACCCTTCTCTCATTCTTAACGCAGCGCAGATCCCGGAATACCGCAAGCTGATTGATGACGCTGTAGCCTGGGCTAAGCAGCAGAGCAACGACCGTGCGCAGCAGGTCGTCGACGCGACCGACAAGCTGGCAGTAAATATCGGTCTGGAGATCCTGAAACTGGTCCCAGGTCGTATCTCCACTGAAGTTGACGCTCGTCTGTCCTACGACACCGACGCGTCCATCGCTAAAGCAAAACGCCTGATCAAAATGTACAACGATGCTGGCATCAGCAACGATCGCATCCTGATTAAACTGGCTTCAACCTGGCAGGGCATCCGTGCCGCTGAGCAGCTGGAAAAAGAAGGCATCAACTGTAACCTGACTCTGCTGTTCTCCTTCGCGCAGGCACGTGCATGTGCAGAAGCTGGCGTATATCTGATTTCTCCGTTCGTTGGCCGTATTCTTGACTGGTACAAAGCCAATACCGACAAGAAAGAGTATGCACCGGCAGAAGATCCGGGTGTGGTTTCCGTAACGGAAATCTACGAGTACTACAAACAGCACGGTTACGAAACCGTAGTTATGGGTGCGAGCTTCCGTAACATCGGCGAAATCATTGAGCTGGCAGGCTGCGATCGTCTGACGATTGCTCCGGCACTGCTGAAAGAACTGGCGGAAAGCGAAGGTGCTATCGAACGTAAACTGTCTTTCTCCGGCGAAGTGAAAGCGCGCCCTGCACGCATCACCGAAGCTGAGTTCCTGTGGCAGCATAACCAGGATCCGATGGCTGTAGACAAACTGGCGGACGGTATCCGTAAGTTTGCTGTAGACCAGGGTAAACTGGAAAAAATGATCGGCGATCTGCTGTAATCATTAGTGCGTGGCCCTGATATGGGTCACGCTACCTCTTCTGAAACCTGTCTGTCCTTCCCTTCGCAGTGTATCATTCTGTTTAACGAGACTGTTTAAACGGAATAATCATGAATACTTTACGCATTGGCCTGGTTTCCATTTCTGACCGTGCTTCCAGCGGCGTTTACCAGGATAAAGGTATCCCGGCCCTTGAAGAGTGGCTGGCGTCAGCCCTTACCACCCCTTTTGAGCTGCAAACGCGATTGATCCCGGATGAACAGGCGATCATCGAACAGACCTTATGCGAGCTGGTAGACGAAATGAGTTGTCATCTGGTGCTGACTACCGGCGGAACGGGTCCGGCCCGTCGTGACGTAACACCTGATGCGACGCTTGCCGTAGCCGACCGTCAGATGCCGGGCTTTGGTGAACAGATGCGCCAGATAAGCCTGCACTTTGTGCCAACGGCGATTCTTTCCCGTCAGGTTGGCGTGATTCGCAAGCAGGCGTTGATCCTGAATCTGCCTGGGCAGCCAAAATCGATCAAAGAGACGCTGGAAGGCGTGAAAGATGCCGACGGTAAGGTTATCGTGCCGGGTATTTTTGCAAGTGTACCGTATTGTATACAGCTATTGGATGGGCCGTATGTGGAAACCGCACCGACTGTTGTAGCATCTTTTCGTCCTAAAAGCGCAATACGCGAAACAAATACCTGAAAGTAGCCCGATCGTGGCATAAGTACCAATGACAGTGGAGTATTGAATTGTTTACGATATAGTAATTTTTGCTTTACATATATCAACGAACAGATTCAATTACTTCACTGACTCATGGTTTGCTATGTCACAACACACTCGACCGCTGAATCGCCAGGATTATAAAACCCTTACGCTTGCTGCCCTTGGTGGTGCGCTTGAGTTTTATGATTTCATTATCTTTGTCTTCTTTGCCGCTGTTGTTGGCGAGCTCTTCTTCCCCGCAGACATCCCTGAATGGCTACGTCAGGTGCAAACCTTCGGCATTTTTGCCGCCGGCTATCTGGCGCGTCCGCTGGGGGGCATCATCATGGCGCACTTTGGCGATCTGGTCGGACGCAAGAAAATGTTCACCCTGAGCATTTTACTGATGGCGATACCGACGCTGGCGATTGGTCTGTTGCCTACCTACGCCTCAATGGGGATCCTCGCGCCGCTGCTGTTACTTCTGATGCGTATTTTGCAAGGCGCTGCCATCGGCGGAGAAGTTCCGGGCGCGTGGGTGTTCGTGGCGGAGCATGTACCGGAGCGTCGCATCGGCATTGCCTGCGGAACGCTGACTGCCGGCCTGACGGTGGGAATTTTGCTGGGGTCGGTGGTTGCGACGCTGGTGAACACCAGCCTGACGCAGCAGGCGGTGCATGATTACGGCTGGCGTATTCCTTTCCTGCTGGGGGGCGTGTTTGGGCTGGTGGCGATGTACCTGCGTCGCTGGCTGCAGGAGACGCCCATATTTCTCGAAATGCAGCAGCGTAAAGCGTTGGCGCAAGAGCTACCGGTGAAGTCAGTGGTGAGCAAACATAAAAAAGCGGTGGTTATTTCAATGCTGCTGACCTGGCTGCTATCGGCTGGGATTGTGGTGGTGATCCTGATGTCACCAGTCTGGTTGCAGAAGCAGTATGGCTTTGCGCCGGCGCTAACGTTGCAAGCCAACAGTGTCGCTACCATTATGCTGTGCGTCGGTTGTCTGCTGGCCGGGTTTATTGTCGACCGGGTCGGCGCCAGCAAAACCTTTATTGTCGGCAGCCTGCTGCTGGCCTGTTCAAGCTGGTTTTTCTATCACCTGACCGGCAGCTATCCCCAGCATTTGTTCCTGTTATACGGGCTGGTGGGGTTATGCGTTGGCGTGGTGGGGGCTGTGCCTTATGTGATGGTGCGGGCGTTTCCGGCGGAAGTCCGCTTTACCGGAATATCCTTTTCTTACAACGTGTCGTACGCCATTTTTGGTGGTCTGACGCCAATCGCCGTCACGATGTTAATGAGCGTGTCGCCAATGGCTCCGGCCTGGTATGTGCTGGCGTTATCGCTGGTAGGGCTAGGTTTGGGGATTTGGCTGCGACAGGATCTTTATCATCGCGATTCGAGCGTACAGGCAGAGTTACAGCGCTTGTAAGGAATATCCCCCCGTCAGGGGGGATAGCATCAGATTAGTGCGCTTCACCAATCGGCAGGATGGTACGGCCAAACTGTTCGTTCAGCACTTCACCCATCGCCAGGTAAATGGCGCTTGCGCCACACACTAAGCCTACCCAGCCAGCAACGTGAATGATCGCTTCGTTACCCGCAATGTTGCCCACGGCCAGCAGGGCGAACAGCACTGTCAGGCTCAGGAACACGAACTGCAGCATGCGCGCCGCTTTCAGCGTACCGAAGAACATGAATAGAGTGAACACGCCCCACAGACCGAGGTAAGCGCCCAGGAACTGACTATTGGTTGCATCCGCCAGGCCCATTTTCGGCATCAGCAGGATCGCAACCAGCGTCAGCCAGAACGAACCGTAGGAGGTAAAGGCGGTTAAACCGAAGGTGTTGCCTTTTTTATATTCCAGCAGTCCGGCAAAAATTTGCGCGATACCGCCGTAGAAAATGCCCATCGCCAGAATAATAACGTCCAGAGCGAAGAAACCCGCGTTGTGCAGGTTAAGCAGAATGGTGGTCATGCCAAAGCCCATCAGGCCCAGCGGTGCCGGATTAGCCAACTTAGTGTTGCCCATAATTCCTCAAAATCATCATTGATTGAATGGTGAAATAGTTTCCCCGAATAACGATCGCTGTCTTCGGGGCGCGGCATGATAATCAGGGGAGAGGGCACTGTCTATGATCTAACGAAGGGTAAATGAATTATTTTCCCTGTGATGGGCATCACGCTAGCCAGTTACGGCGGTGCTGCTCAGCAGAAGGCCCATAAGCAGGCTGGCGGAAAGGGTTAACACGGATTTCATGGAGTTTCTCTTTGACGGCTGCAAAAGTGTGTGACTTCAGACCATATTACCGTCGTCATAAAAACGATTCATGCTCGTAATCTTTTCTTTTTATTGCAATTTTCATGTGAATGGCTTTCCTGATTTAATTGGTTTTATGAATTAATTCTGGTTGGCGACTATTCATTTTTATCTCTTTTTGCCTTTTTTCTGCGAATTTATTGCCACAAGGCTAAAAAAATTTTTCATGCCCCCCTTGATGACGTGGGTTACGACCCCATCTTGTAGACAACCGCAGTGGTGAGTCTGAAAAAAAACGATTCAGGGTAGTTGAAACCGCACGTTTCGCCCTTATTACAGATTCACAACCACATGATGACCGAATTTTTAGTGGAGACGTTTAGATGGGTAAAATTATTGGTATCGACCTGGGTACTACCAACTCTTGTGTAGCGATTATGGATGGCACTACTGCACGTGTGCTGGAGAACGCCGAGGGCGATCGCACCACGCCTTCTATCATTGCTTATACCCAGGATGGTGAAACTCTGGTTGGTCAGCCGGCTAAACGTCAGGCAGTGACAAACCCGCAAAACACCCTGTTTGCGATTAAACGCCTGATTGGCCGCCGCTTCCAGGACGAAGAAGTGCAGCGTGATGAAGCCATCATGCCGTACAAAATCATCGGTGCTGACAACGGTGATGCATGGATTGACGTAAAAGGTCAGAAAATGGCACCGCCGCAGATTTCTGCTGAAGTGCTGAAAAAAATGAAGAAAACGGCTGAAGATTACCTGGGTGAACCGGTAACTGAAGCAGTTATCACCGTACCTGCATATTTTAATGATGCTCAGCGTCAGGCAACCAAAGACGCCGGCCGTATCGCAGGTCTGGAAGTAAAACGTATCATCAACGAACCAACCGCAGCTGCACTGGCTTACGGTCTGGATAAAGAAGTCGGCAACCGTACTATCGCGGTTTATGACCTGGGTGGTGGTACTTTCGATATCTCTATTATCGAAATCGACGAAGTTGACGGTGAAAAAACCTTCGAAGTTCTGGCAACCAACGGTGATACCCACCTGGGTGGTGAAGACTTCGATAGCCGTATGATCAACTACCTGGTTGACGAATTTAAGAAAGATCAGGGTATCGACCTGCGTAACGACCCGCTGGCGATGCAGCGTCTGAAAGAAGCCGCTGAGAAAGCGAAGATCGAACTGTCTTCCGCTCAGCAGACCGACGTGAACCTGCCGTACATCACTGCAGACGCGACTGGTCCGAAACATATGAACATCAAGGTGACCCGTGCGAAACTGGAAAGCCTGGTTGAAGACCTGGTTAACCGTTCTATCGAGCCGCTGAAAGTTGCTCTGCAGGATGCTGGTCTGTCTGTTTCCGACGTTCAGGACGTTATCCTGGTCGGTGGTCAGACTCGTATGCCGATGGTACAGAAGAAAGTAGCTGAGTTCTTCGGTAAAGAGCCGCGTAAAGACGTTAACCCGGACGAAGCTGTGGCAATCGGTGCTGCCGTTCAGGGTGGTGTATTGACCGGTGATGTGAAAGACGTGCTGCTGCTGGACGTTACCCCGCTGTCTCTGGGTATCGAAACCATGGGTGGCGTGATGACTGCACTGATCGCGAAAAACACCACTATCCCGACCAAGCACAGCCAGGTGTTCTCTACTGCTGAAGACAACCAGTCTGCGGTAACCATCCACGTGCTGCAGGGTGAACGTAAACGTGCCGCTGATAACAAAGATCTGGGTCAATTTAACCTGGATGGCATCAGCCCGGCTCCGCGCGGTATGCCGCAGATCGAAGTTACTTTTGACATCGATGCCGACGGTATCCTGCACGTTTCCGCGAAAGACAAAAATAGCGGTAAAGAGCAGAAGATCACCATCAAGGCTTCTTCTGGTCTGAACGAAGAAGAAATTCAGAAAATGGTTCGTGAAGCAGAAGCGAACGCAGAATCTGACCGTAAGTTTGAAGAGCTGGTTCAGACCCGTAACCAGGGTGACCATCTGCTGCACAGCACTCGCAAGCAGGTTGAAGAAGCAGGCGACAAACTGCCGGCTGATGACAAAACTGCCATCGAGTCTGCACTGACCGCGCTGGAAACTTCTCTGAAAGGCGAAGACAAAGCGGATATCGAAGCGAAAATGCAGGCGCTGGCACAGGTTTCCCAGAAACTGATGGAAATCGCTCAGCAGCAGCACGCACAGCAGCAGGCTGGCGCAGCAGGTGCTGATGCTTCTGCAAACAACGCGAAAGATGACGACGTTGTCGACGCTGAGTTTGAAGAAGTGAAAGACAAAAAATAATCGCCCTTTGAACGGGTAATTACTGGCACGGGCGAAGAGGTTTCCTCTCCGCCCGTGCACGCATGTTAGGGGCAGATAAAAAGAGATGGCTAAGCAAGACTATTACGAGATTTTAGGCGTTTCCAAATCAGCGGAAGAGCGTGAAATCAAAAAGGCCTACAAGCGCCTGGCCATGAAATATCACCCGGACCGCAACCAGGGTGATAAAGAGGCCGAAGCCAAGTTTAAAGAGATCAAAGAAGCGTACGAGATCCTCACCGATGCGCAAAAACGTGCGGCTTATGATCAGTACGGCCATGCAGCGTTTGAGCAAGGCGGTATGGGCGGCGGCGGCGGTTTTGGCGGCGGGGCCGACTTCAGCGATATCTTTGGTGACGTGTTTGGCGATATCTTTGGCGGCGGTCGCGGTCGTCAGCGCGCCTCACGTGGTGCTGATTTACGTTACAACATGGATCTCACTCTGGAAGAAGCCGTGCGTGGCGTCACCAAAGAGATCCGTATTCCGACGCTGGAAGAGTGTGATGTTTGCCACGGCAGCGGTGCGAAGGCGGGCACGCAACCCCAGACCTGTCCAACCTGTCACGGTTCTGGTCAGGTGCAGATGCGTCAGGGCTTTTTTGCCGTACAGCAGACCTGTCCACACTGTCAGGGCCGCGGTACGTTGATTAAAGACCCGTGCAACAAATGCCATGGTCATGGTCGCGTTGAGAAGAGCAAAACGCTGTCCGTTAAGATCCCGGCTGGGGTTGATACTGGCGACCGTATTCGTTTAGCGGGTGAAGGTGAAGCCGGTGAACATGGCGCGCCAGCAGGCGATTTGTACGTTCAGGTGCAGGTAAAACAGCACCCAATTTTCGAACGTGAAGGCAATAACCTGTACTGCGAAGTGCCGATTAACTTTGCGATGGCAGCGCTGGGCGGCGAGATTGAAGTGCCGACGCTGGATGGTCGCGTGAAGTTAAAAATCCCGGGCGAAACGCAGACCGGCAAACTGTTCCGCATGCGTGGTAAAGGCGTTAAGTCAGTACGCGGCGGCGCACAGGGCGATCTGCTGTGCCGTGTGGTGGTTGAAACCCCGGTAGGCCTCAACGACAAGCAGAAGCAGTTGCTGAAAGATCTGCAGGACAGCTTTGGCGGCCCGACCGGCGAGCAAAACAGTCCGCGCTCTAAAAGCTTCTTCGACGGTGTGAAGAAATTTTTTGACGATTTGACGCGCTAATTTACAGCTGTCTTATTAATTAAAAGGCCTTGGATTGAAGAATCCTGGGCTTTTTATTTTTGTATCGAATACAAAAATAATTAGTTAGATATCAAGAATAAATCTTCAGGAAAAATGATGAGAAATGATTTTTTAAAATAAAGATTTTCTTCTATTTTTTGCTCAGTTAATAGAAGAAAAGGTGAGTGAAATGCTTGTGCGCGAAAATGATTTTGACTTCAATTTAATTAAGATATTTAATGCCGTTGTGGAATCCGGAAACGCTTCTCGAGCTTCCGAGAGATTATCCATAACACCAGCTGCTGTTTCTCAGGCGTTAAGTCGATTACAGAATATTTATTCATTTAAGCTCTTTGAACGAACCCGAAAAGGGTTGACGCCTACGAAAAAAGGATTGGAACTCCATAAGGCCTATAGCCATGTTGTGAATGTAATCAACGCTACATATTCACTTTCAAAGAATAACTACGATCCTCCAGCAATAACTTTATTAGGGAGTGATATTGTAGAGAATTATTATCTCCATCATTTTATTAGGAATGATGAATTAATTGAAAAGTATGAAATAAATCATTATGCAGTAAATAAAAATAGCGAAGATACTTTGGCTGAAATGTTACTTTCTGGAGTGGGTGATATTTTAATTAATCTTTCACCACCAAAAAACTTTGATATTGAAGTCCATCTTATTGACGTTTTTAGGCAATATGTTTGTATTTGTGGCAACGACAATCCACTATCAATCTTAGAGCAAATCTCACTACACCATTTTTATACTTTTTCACATGCGGTATATCAATCTGATATGTTCTCTCCGGAAGTAATGGTTTATACCAATAGCGTTGATCATAGAACAGAACGTAAAATAGGTTATCGCAGCGATTCTATGTTAGGGGTAGTCAATATAGTAGAAACAACAAATATGATCTGCATTGTACCTCTTGAGTTGGCTTCATTTTTTAAATATACCAGAGGGTATAACATTAAAATATTATCACTGCCTGATGAATTATTTTTTAAAACAATCCCTGTTTATGCTTCTTTATATAAAAAAAGCAAATATTATGTTGTGCTTAGAGAGTGGATAGTGATACTGCAATCTAAATATTCATCTATAAATGATCGGGATAATTTATGTCAGTGATAATAAGTTCAGAACCTGCCTTAAAGTATATTATAGAGCTAGAGACTATTCTTGCGATTATTATCGTGAGTGCTTGGGGGGGAGTCGTTAGCTATCTCATGAGAGAAGCCCGGGGACGAAAGAAAAAAAATATAGCAGGATGTTTAAAACAAGTCATTATTTCATGTTTTACAGGTTTTTTACTCTCTGGTATTGCTCTTGATAAAGGTGCTGGTATAAATATGATACTCATATTGTCAGGGCTGGGAGGGGTTTTTGCTGGGCCCGTACTGAAAATGTTGAAAGATAAACTGGCACAGGTTTTTGCTAAGTGAGCTGTATTGCCCGTCCATGGGCATTACCATACTTAAAGCAAGTAAAATCTTAGTGTGATATATAGAATTATTGTAATAAATAAAATCATTGCATAATAATACAGAAACGGTTTCTGCAGGAAATGATGTTTGCTATTTAAGCATTTTATTTCTATGTTTTCATTAATCTGTACTCCTTGACGTGGAATTGTAATGAACAAATTGTCAATGCCAAAAATTCTCAGGTCTTTTCTGACCAGATAGAGTAGTTGAGTCAGATTAGCATCGCTTATAAATGTACTCCTGTCCTCCCATAATGCTTCCGCAATATGATTTTTCCTTATCACCAGTTCTTGCGCATGAGTTAGGATGAAATTTAAACATTTAGAACGCATATGAGTAAGTTTTATTGTTCGCTTCCCATCTTTACTTTTTAATTCATGGCTGGCGTTATCATACATACAACTATTTTTAATAATGTAAATGGTCATTTATATACCATGGTTAGTTTAATGTGTTCAGAAATATTAAATACAAATTTTCTGTTATTCAATACATATGCATACCTGTTGCATGTAAAAACGATACGTGTCACATAAGTTATGATATTTTTAGTTTGTATTAATTTTAAATTAAATAGGAGTTATTTATTTAATTGGCCATTAGGGGGGTAGGGAGGCATTATTGAGTTTTTTGACATAGGCTGAATGGCAATTTATAGACTTTTATTTGGGGATATATGGCATAGCTTATTAATAGATGATTTTATAGTCACATAAATTTTTTGTTTCTTCATAAAGATGTTTTTTTAGATTATTTTATTACTAGTTATTTGTACGAATACTACGGTTCTGTTTATCTTACCAGCTATCGGGATTATATAGCCGATTGGAAATGAAAACTTTTTGTGAAAGGATAGAGATATGCAAATTAATAAATTACAAATTAGTCAACCAGAACCTCGTATGCCAGTTAACCAGAAAATTGATGTTGATAACGCAACGGTGCTTTCGCATAATGCAATCTATCAAACACTCCTCTCTGCAGTGATGGAAACTAATGATTATGATAATGCCATAGTTACGTTAGATCCTTATAGTACGGCACCTTTAAGCCTGTATCTGGGTATTTGGGGGAAATTGAATGAAGATATCAAAATTAATGTGCAGGATAGCAAGGGGATAACGGTAGCTGTATCCTGGACCTACAGCATGCAGACCGGTGCAAACCTGATTCCAGTTTCGGGTCTGGTTGCCGGGGAGGTTAACGTCGTTACCTTAATCTCAGGTGCGCAGATTGTTGGGCAATACACGGTTACCCCATCAGCATTGCCGCCATCGGATTCTGCTGATATCAGTCTTGGCTTCCCTGTCATCACTGTGACAAAGTCAGTTGACGATTCCTCATTAGTTGCAGATGGCCTTTATTTTTCAACATATTTTGATCGCTATAATCTTGCCTTTGATCAAAATGGCATCGTTCGTTGGTATGTCTCTCAGGCAATTCCTTCCTATAATTTTGTCCGAACAGACAGCGGGCATTTCCTGGCTACGTCACAAGGAATTAATCACTGCCTGGATATGTACGAATTTGACGTAATGGGCAGAGTATATGCAGTCTATCTCCTTGATAATGAGTTTCATCACTCCATTCTGCCATTAGAGAACAATCTGGCTATTGCCCCCTCGGAATATACTAATGGACGTCCAGATGATTACTCAACAGGTAAAGATGGTGTTTCCATTATCGATCTCACTTCAGGGCTTGAGGTTGCTTATTATGACATGTTAAAAGTGATGGACTATTCTCGTTCGCCACGTCCATCAGGAAGTGCACCGGGTCAATCGGCTACGATGGATGACTGGCTGCATATCAACCAGAGCTATATTAATACAACCAATAATGTGCTGGTTTCATCAGGGCGTCACCAAAGTGCCATCTTCGGTGTTGATGTCGACTCGGGCCAACTGCGTTTTATTATGGCTGATCATGAAGACTGGGCCTCCGACTTTGAGGAATACTTGCTGACACCTGTCGATGAGTCAGGTAATCCGCTGTTTGATTTTTCTACTCAAGATGGAATTGATTTAGCGAACAGTAATTTCTGGACATGGGGGCAGCATAATATCGTAGAGATTCCAAATGCTGAGATCGGTATTCTGGAGTTTTTAGTTTTTGACAATGGAAATTATCGTTCTCGAGACGATGCAAGGAGCTTGTTGCCAAAGGATAACTTTAGCCGGGTAGTTCAGTTTAGAATAGATCTAAACACGATGACGGTAACACGCTCGTATGAATATGGGAAAGATGAGGTTGGTAGCAGGGGCTACAGCAGCTTCGTAAGTGCCAAGCATTTATTGAGCAATGGTAATCTGGTCATCCATTTTGGTGCAAGCACCATGGATGAAAATGGTCGTCCTCTATCTGCCCAACCGGGATACAGTGATATTGTGGATCCGCAAGATGGAAGTCAGGCGCTGGGGATGTTGGTATTACAAGAGATCAATAAGCAGACGAAACAGCTTCTTTTTGAGGCGACGGTAACGTCAGGTTATTATAAAAATGCTGAAGTAAATGGTGATGATTATCGTTATGATATTTCTGCTTTCAGAGTTTATAAACTGCCATTATTTTGATAAGTAAAAATGAATGCGGCCATGATTGTGGCCGCATTATGTATTAAATGATCTTACTAAAAAATCATTTGCTAATATCGTCAACACGCATTGTGTGATCAGGAACAATGTTCTTCACATGCTCCATGTAATCGATTATTGCCTGAGCGGTTTGTAATCCCTTAATGTATTTAACATTTTTACTATTGGTGAAACTAAATCCACCACCGCCTTTCCCGATAAAAGAATCCAGAGCAATAGTATAAAATTGACTGTCTTCTACCGGTTTTCCTTTAATACTAAACGAAACAATACGCTGCCCCAACGGTTTTGTGCTGTCGTATTTAAACTGTACCGTTTTTGACGCGTGTAGCGTCCCATTTTTCAAATCTGCGGCATGAGACATAATTGACCTGAGATCTTTACCGCTGATCTCCACACTCATTACATCATTGGTGAATGGATACATGCTCAATACATCACCATATGTAATGTTGCCTTTGGGTAATTCGGAACGAATACCGCCAGCATTATAGAATGAGGCATCGGCGTAAGGTACCTTATACATCAAAGCATCAGTAATTAAATTACCTGTAGTAGCAGATTCACCATAAGAACGGGTCAAAATTTCAGGTGAGTAGGCGACGACTCTGTCGGTAATTTTCTTAACTTTATTGTTCCACTCATCGATTTTTGCCTGTGTTTGCGGATCAGGCTTATAGGTATCTGCGTACATCGTGATTAGCTTACCATTGTAGCTATCCACTTTTTTGGTTTCAGGGTTCCAGTCGAGGACTAACTTGCCTAACTCAATCGTGTAGGCATTAGTTGAAACCACCAACGTATCGCCGACTTTAATGGGTTCTGGGGTACCTTTATGGGCATGGCCGGTGATCAGTACGTTCAGCCCGTAGCCTTCAAGCGTTTTAGCCATTTCAACGTCAGCTTTCAGCGCACGGGCAACGTCTTCATCACCACCGCTGGATTGACGACCCGGCACACCTTCATGCGCGAGCAGTACTGTCAGGTCAACTTTCCCTTTCAATTCTTCCAGTTGTTTTTTCACATACGGTACGGGATCCTGGCAGTCAACACCTTCACGGACGCCTGCGGCAATTGCTTCATAAAATGCCGAAACGCCGTGCATCCCAATAACACCAATTTTCAAACCATTTTTTTCGACGATGGTATAAGGTGTTTTAATTAATGGTTTATCACTATTGCTGTAAAACACGTTGTTGAGCAGTACCGGAAATTTAAGTTTACTCAGTTGTGTGACTAGATTTTCATGTCCATGGTCAAACTCATGATTTCCTACCGAAACGGCATCATAGGGCATGGTATTCAAAATATCGATAATGGCTTCACCTTTGGTTAAGGTGCTGATATAAGGGCCAGTAAAATAGTCACCTGCATCAAAGAAAAAAACATCTTTATCTTTTTCTTTGGCATCCTTAACTATTTTAGAGATAGGAGCAAATCCTCCTACCTCACGTGTCTTCGACACAGAAGGAATAATCCCTGGTGTAACGTGAGCATGCAAATCATTTGTGTAGTAAATGGTAATGTCTCTGGCATCTGCAGTAAAGGTTATAGCAGATGATAAACCAATACATAAAGACAAGAGGGACAGCGAGAATTTATTCTTCACATTCATATTCATATTCCATTTATTCGATATATTGACAATTACACCTCACCGCATCTGATATATCGGATGCAGAGTTTCAAACTGGGTTATTTCTTTTTTATTTATTTTGATAGTAATCAGAACTCGAAGCCAATCATATAATTCATACGGTCACCATAATCTTTATAACCTAATTTATTATTAAAGTAACGATAGGATACCGATGCAGTCCAGCTAGGTATAAATTTCCATGTGAAAGTCACTGCGCCATTCAGACCAGTATGTCCACCTTGTTGCTCTGCATAGGCATCATTACGATCCATTTCAATTTCATTCCAGTTGGAAACAGCAAATTTTTCGTTAAACATTTCAAAATTATATGCCGCAACCCAACCAAGTACATATCCGTTAAGGCCAGTAGCCTGACCGTATTTTTTTGACGTATAGTCGTTGGATAAATTGTGTATAGCCACATAGGGTTTAATGAACCATGATTTTTCTACCAGACCAAGGTAGCCGACCCCATACATCATATTCAATTCATCACCAAACGTGTTCTCCATCGACATATAGAGTTTGGTCATCAACGTAAAATCAGAACCTTCTATCGGACGATAATGTCCGAGAAACTGAGTAACGTGGTTCCGTCCTTCGACTGGATGGTTGAGAACGTTCATTTCGTAAAATGAAGCAAATTCACCTCTGTCGAAAACGGCGCCAAAATCAGCCACCGCTTTCCACACTTCACCACGATCGACGTTTACGAAACCTTTATTCCAGTCACCATACCCGAGACTAATTTTCCCATATACGCGTTTTAGTTCAGCTGAATGACCATTAAAACAGGCTAAGATAAGGCATACACCAAGTAGACTATTAATGTATTTTTTGTTCATGCTCAGCTCCGTGAGGTAAAGAAAATAATAAAGTGTAATGCTTTTGAAAAAAAGGAAGTCTATTGGTTGATGTTTTGTTTGTGAGTGATAGGTGTCGCAAAAATACCAGTGTTCGAATATTAATTTGAGAAAGTGTCGGGAGGTGTTGTTTTTTTTATGCTAACTTTATGTTTTTTTGAATATAAGGCGTGTTACCGGAGTAACGCGAATATTTTTTATCGATGCTTTTGATATTCTTTTTGTATGACTTATTCGCTATTAGCAACTTAGTGCCGAGAAAACAACATATGCTGACATTAACGAGATATAGAGAGGGTGAGGGAGGTGTTTGGGATCTTCGTCACTTGTTATTGTGCAGTTTTTTAATAGAATTTTCTGGTAAGTTTATATAAATAAAAATGATACTTTAATTATTAATATAGCGTCTGCGAATGTATTTGTTTCTTTATTTTTTTTCAATCACTCTTTATTGCATGCTGATGTAATAGTGAGTGCCAGAAATCAACCGAAAATATTAAGCCTTTTGGCAAGTTTATTGCGTAATTGGTGATGTGATAATTCAAAGGAGTTGAAATGAAAAGAACTGTTGTTGCCAGTATGATCGGACTGGCCTTATGTGCCGGAAGCGTATCGTCAACCGCGCAGGCTGCTACGGATAAACGTCCTAACTTAGTCATCATTCTTGCTGACGATTTAGGCTATGGCGATCTCGCGACTTATGGCCATCAAATCGTCCAAACACCTAATATCGACAAGCTGGCGCAGGAAGGGGTGAAATTTACCGACTACTATGCACCTGCGCCGCTGTGTTCTCCTTCTCGTGCTGGTTTATTAACGGGGCGTATGCCGTTTCGTACCGGGATACGCTCATGGATCCCTGAAGGGAAAGACGTCGCATTAGGGCGCAATGAATTGACGATTGCCAATCTGCTGAAAGAGCAGGGCTACGACACGGCGATAATGGGCAAATTACACCTGAATGCCGGAGGAGATCGCACCGATCAGCCGCAAGCGAACGATATGGGATTCGATTACACCCTGGTGAATGCTGCCGGGTTCGTAACGGACTCAACTTTAGATACCGCAACAGAGCGCCCGCGTCATGGCATGGTACATCCAACCGGTTTTGTGCGTAACGGCAAGCCGATTGGTAGAGCGGAGACCTTCAGTGGAGAATTAGTAAGCTCTGAAGTCGTGAACTGGTTGGACAATAAGAAAGATGATAAGCCGTTTTTCTTATACGTCGCCTTCACAGAAGTTCATAGCCCACTGGCATCGCCGAAAAAGTATCTCGATATGTATTCACAAAACATGAGCGACTACCAGAAACAGCATCCGGATCTGTTCTACGGAGATTGGGCTGATAAACCGTGGCGCGGCACGGGAGAATATTACGCCAATATCAGCTATATGGATGCCCAGGTCGGTAAAGTAATGGACAAGATTAAGGCAATGGGTGAAGAAGATAACACCATTGTCATTTTTACCAGCGATAACGGACCGGTCACACGCGAGGCTCGTAAAGTGTATGAACTGAACCTGGCGGGCGAAACGGATGGGCTTCGCGGTCGTAAAGACAATTTGTGGGAAGGCGGCATCCGTGTTCCGGCAATCATCAAGTATGGTAAACATATTCCGCAGGGGATGGTAACGGATACGCCGGTTTATGGTCTCGACTGGATGCCGACGCTGGCAAATATGATGGATTTTAAACTGCCAACAGATCGTACCTACGATGGGCAGTCTCTGGTGCCATTACTGGAACAGAAAACGTTAGCGCGTCAGAAGCCACTCATTTTTGGTATTGATATGCCATTCCAGGATGATCCAACGGATGAGTGGGCTATTCGCGATGGTGACTGGAAAATGATCATCAATCGCGAAAATAAACCTAAATACCTCTACAACCTGAAAAAAGATCGTTTTGAAACCCTTAATCAGATTGGCAAGCAGCCTGATATCGAAAAACAGCTGTACGGTAAGTTCCTGAAGTACAAAAAGGATATTGATAACGATTCCTTAATGAAAGCCCGAGGTGAAAAACCGACGCCAGTAACCTGGGGTTAATCGGATAACAACAAAAAAATAGAGTATGCCACTTAGGGCTATGCCCGCCTGGCTCAGTATTTTTATGCTGAGCCGGGTTCTTTTATTTATGGACCTCCGTGATGCAAAGGAAAAGTTGTCAGGTAATGGTTAAGCCGACAGGATCAGTATGCAATCTGGACTGCAAATACTGTTTTTACCTGGAAAAAGAGAAGCTCTATCCAGACAGAAAAGCAAATTTCAAAATGTCAGATGAAATGCTTGAATTATTCATCAAGCAACACATTGCCGCACAGGATGTGGATGACGTCATTTTTGCATGGCAAGGTGGAGAACCGACTCTGATGGGGCGCGCGTTTTACCAGCGGGCGATTGAACTTCAGCAGCGTTACGCTGAGGGGAGAACCATAGTAAATACCTTTCAGACTAATGGCGTTTTGATCGACGAAGAATGGGCTGAGTTTTTCAAGAAGAATGATTTTCTGGTGGGGATTTCTGTTGACGGTGACGCCGCGCTACATGATGAATGGCGTGTTACTCGTTCGGGTAAACCGACACATGAGAAAGTGGAGCAGGCCATTAAACGCCTGGTACGTCACGGCGTTGAGTTTAATACGCTGACGGTGGTTAACCACACTAATATGTCTCATCCACTGCAGGTTTACCAATATCTGAAAAGCATTGGTAGCCAGTATATGCAGTTTATTCCATTAGTGGAGAGGCGTAGTGACAACAGCGATGCCGAGTTGGCTGCACCCTGTGATAAACAAACGAAAATGATGCCGTGGTCCGTTGACTCACTTGAATTCGGCCATTTTCTCAATGCTATTTTTGATATCTGGATCCGTGAGGATATTGGTAATATTGGCATACAGATATTTGAGCAGACGCTGGCTGCCTGGTGCGGATTACCTCCGCATGTGTGCGTGTTTTCTCCAACGTGCGGCAGTGCATTCGCAATGGAAATGAATGGTGATGTTTATAACTGCGATCACTTTGTCTATCCGCAGTACAAACTAGGGAATATTCAGCATACAACGGTGCGTGCGATGAACAATAGTGAGCAAAATCGGCAATTCGGCAATGATAAAAGCCGTACCATGGCGCAAGAATGTTACTCCTGTCAGTGGCGGTTTGCTTGCAATGGGGGATGTCCTAAACACCGATTTCTCCCCTCAGTCTCAGGAGTATCGAATCAGAACTTTTTATGTGCTGGTTATCAGTTGTTTTTTTCCCATACTGCACTAGCGATGGGGGCGATGAAAACGCTCTATGAAAATAATATTTCGCCAGCAGAGATAAAAACAATATTTGTGTGATAGTAATATTCGCAGGGAGTGAATATGTTTTCTCGAATCAATGTTGATGCCTGTAAAACACCTACTTGTAAAAATATGGGTATATTAAATAGTCCGGATTATTTAACCCAAGGGAAGGAGATTCTGTGTAGAGAATGTGGATTTTTGTTCCCCATCATTTCTGAGTACTCGCTCAATCTCTTCCGTCAGTCGGCAAACCAGGCCTGGAAGGGATTGATTAAAGCTTGTCCTGGCTGCGGTAGTTCATCACTGAAAAAATATGGATTTTCCGCTCAAAGAGAGGCGCGACTATACTGCCTTGAGTGCCACAAAACGTTCGTTTCCCCAGGAGAACATAAGGCAGATATCCGTCAGGAAAACCTTGCCAGACTTATCCAGGAAGGCGCTTCGTTGTCTGATATTAGAGCGACACTTTCATTAGACAGCACGGGTCTAAACCGTGCGCTACAAAAATTATCCCGCAAGGTAAATGAGGCTGAACGAGAGTTCGTTTTTCCTGCGTTTGATCTGGCGATGAGTACGTGCGCTTTTCGGGTTAAATTTAATGGCGGCGACAACAGTTTGTATGCTCTGGTTACGGCAGAAGAGAGCAGTGGCAGGGTTATCGCTGTGACAACTAATTATTCCACGCAGCCTGTCGAAAACGAATATCAGTACATTTCTGAATACGAGGAACGTCTGCCGCCTGGGACGTTAGCGCATCTTGTCCAACGCAAAGAACTCATGACGATGCGGCGAAATACCCTATTTGATATCGACTATGGTCCCGCCACGCTTTACAAAAACGATCCCGGGATGTTGGTAAAACCGGTTCTTCCCGCGTACCGGCATTTTGAGCTGGTCAAAGAGCTTACGGATGAGCACTCCCTCAATGTTCAGCACGACATCGATCATGAGTGTTTTATATTAGGAGGATGTATGATGGCTAATCTGCAATCTGTGCGGCAAGGTCGTTGTCATATATCATTTGTAAGAGAAATGGGGGTTTCACCTCCGGATAAAGACTTTCCTTATCGAGTGTTCCTTAGTGGCGGAATACGTAATAATGTCTGGCGAGCCTTCTCAACACGCGGTTACTCTAAAGCCGTATGTAACCTCACAGGAAATAAAAAAACGAGTATGCTACGCTACGCTACCTTAACGGGCAGCACTAAATTTATTCAGTTTTTGCATACGCATCCGTTTTTCTTTCAGCTTAGCCGCCTGTCTCCTGCCAATGTTACGGTCGTACTGAATTATTTAAAATTTGAATATAATAAAAATATAATGCGATAACGGAATGTTTTTATTGATATTAATTGATACTTTTTGATTGCCTGATTGATACATCCCCAGTGTATTTATTTTGTTGTTCCGCTGTGGAACGATGAAATGAATAAATTGGACACGCATAATGAAAAAGATTATTTCCCCCGATATTAAGTTGCCTACACCTCGTCCCGCTGTTAATCAGGAGATTGACAGCAATAATGAGATGGTTCTCAGTCATACAGCTGTTTATCAAGATTGTCTGGCTCGGATCACTGATGAGAATACGTTGGAAAATGCGGTCATTGTTCTAAACCCTTATGGTACAGCCCCTTTAAGTGCATATGCCGGTGTTTGGAGTGCTGAAGAACGTACTGTAACGCTGAAAATTCAGGATCTGGCGCAAAGCGCGATACAAGTCGTGCAAGATTTTACGTTGAATGTGGGGGCGAATCTGCTGCCTGTACTTGGCCTAGTGGCAGATGTCGATAACCAACTGGCTATTTTGGTTGATGAAGTCGTTATCGCCACTTATACGATAGCAACCCAACCTTTACCTGCAACGGATTCTGCAGATGTGCAGTTAGGGTTTCCTGTTATCAATGTGACTCAACCAGTGACTGACGCCGACCTGATTGTGCCGGGCTGCTATTTCATTACGCATTTCGACCGCTATAACTATGCTCTGGATCAGGATGGTGTGGTGCGTTGGTACGTGACACAGGACTTCCCGTCATTCAATTTGGTGCGCATTGATAACGGTCATTTCTTGGCTACATCAGAAGCTAAAAACACCTGCCTTGAGATGTATGAGTTCGACATGATGGGACGGCTGTATACTTTTTATATTCTGGATAACCAATTCCACCACTCAATTTGGCAATGGGACAGTAATACCATCGTCGCGCCTTCCGAATATACCTCGGGCAGACCAGATTCACTGAAGACTAATGAAGATGGCGTCTCAGTTGTGGATTTATCTACCGGGCTGGAAATTGCCTATTACGACATGGCCGCTATTCTTGATACCTCACGTACAGCGAGACCAACGGGGACGGCACCTGGTGAAGATCCGACCGCTCAGGACTGGCTGCATATCAACCAAAGCTATGTTAATGAAACGAATAGTTTGCTGATCGCTTCAGGGCGTCATCAGAGCGCTGTTTTTGGCATCAGCCTCGAGACTGAATCGCTGCAGTTTATTATGTCCACGCATGAAGATTGGAGCGAGGAGTATAAGCCTTACCTTCTGACTCCGGTCGACAGTGATGGTGTCCCTCTTTATGACTTCAGCAATCAGGATGATGTGGATGCGGCAAACCGTGATTTTTGGTCGTGGGGACAACACAATGTGACTGAAGTGGCTAATGACGAACCAGGAATGGTCGAATTTATGGTATTCGACAATGGTAACTATCGCTCTCGTGTTGATAGTAAAAGCCTGCTTCCACCAGATAATTACAGCCGGGTTGTACACTTTATCGTTGATTTGAACGCAATGACGGTAATGCGCCCTTTTGAATACGGTAAGGAGTTGGGAGCTCGCGGTTATAGTAGTTGTGTAAGCGCCAAAGAGGTGTTGCAGAATGGCAACATCGTTGTGCATTTCGGCGATTGCACATTTGACGAAAATGGCCGAGCTATCTCTTGCCAGCCGGGGGATAGCGATATTATTGACCCGCAGGAAGGAAATGAAGCATTGGGGAATTTGCTTCTGCAAGAAATTGAACCGGTAACCAAGTCGGTGCTTTTTGAGGCGACAATGACCTCTGGTTACTATAAAAACGAGGAAGTGAATGGCGTAGGCTATCGCTATGACATCACCAGTTTCCGCGTTTATAAAATGGGACTGTATGCCTGATTAGGTCTCAGTGTTTTGCGCTCTATGCCCGACATCTGTTCGGGCTTTTTTGTTCGTAAAAACCGATCTATTCATCATGAATAATCTAATTTTAACGAGCTTTCTGAAGGTGTAAGATAGTATTTACGAAGTATTCACCCAATAGAGAGAATAAAAGTGAAACATCTGCATCGTTTTTTTAGTAGTGACGCCTCGGGGGGCATCATTCTGATCATCGCTGCCGTGGTTGCTATGCTGATGGCAAATATCGGGGTTACCAGTGGATGGTACCACGCCTTTCTGGAAACGCCCGTTCAACTGCGGGTTGGCGCGCTTGAGATCAACAAAAATATGCTGCTGTGGATCAATGACGCGTTGATGGCGGTGTTCTTCCTGTTGATCGGTTTGGAAGTGAAGCGCGAGTTAATGCAAGGTTCGCTGGCCAGTCTGCGCCAGGCGGCGTTTCCGATCATTGCCGCTATCGGGGGCATGATTGTCCCGGCGCTGCTGTATCTGGCATTCAACTATGCTGACCCTATCACCCGTGAGGGTTGGGCGATCCCGGCGGCAACAGATATCGCTTTTGCATTAGGCGTGCTGGCGCTGTTGGGCAGCCGTGTCCCACTGGCGTTGAAAATCTTCCTGATGGCGCTGGCGATAATCGATGACCTCGGCGCTATTGTGATCATCGCGTTGTTCTACACCAGCGATCTCTCGCTGCTGTCGCTGGGCGTTGCCGCGTGCGCGATCCTTGTCCTGGCAGCATTGAATCTGTGCGGTGTAAGACGTACCGGTATTTATATTCTGGTTGGCGTAGTGCTGTGGACGGCCGTACTGAAGTCTGGCGTGCATGCAACTCTGGCGGGTGTGATCGTCGGTTTCTTCATTCCGTTGAAGGAAAAACACGGGCGTTCACCGGCGAAGCGTCTGGAGCATGTTCTGCACCCGTGGGTGGCATACCTGATCCTACCGTTGTTTGCCTTCGCTAACGCGGGTGTCTCACTGCAGGGCGTCACCATTGATGGACTGACCTCGGTGTTACCGCTGGGGATCATTGCTGGCCTGTTAATCGGGAAACCACTGGGTATCAGCCTCTTTTGCTGGCTGGCGTTACGCTTCAGGATGGCGCAATTGCCGGAGGGAACGAATTTCCAGCAAATTATGGCAGTCGGCATTCTGTGCGGCATTGGCTTTACGATGTCGATTTTCATCGCCAGCCTGGCGTTTGGGACCGTCGATCCTGAGCTGATTAACTGGGCGAAACTGGGGATCCTGATCGGTTCTTTGCTGTCGGCGGTAATAGGTTACTGCTGGTTACGCACCCGGTTGAACGCAGCAGCCTGACGGGATAACCCTTTCGTGACAATTTTCAGGGAGAGTGTATGTCTCATATAAACTACAACCACCTGTACTACTTTTGGCATGTATATAAAGAAGGATCGGTGGTTGGTGCAGCAGAGGCGCTTTATCTGACACCGCAGACCATTACCGGGCAGATTAAAGCGCTTGAGGAACGCTTACAGGGAAAGTTGTTCAAGCGGAAGGGGCGTGGACTGGAGCCCAGCGAATTAGGCGAATTGGTTTTTCGTTATGCGGATAAGATGTTCACGTTAAGCCAGGAAATGCTGGATATCGTGAACTATCGCAAAGAGTCGAATTTACTGTTCGATGTCGGCGTGGCGGATGCGTTGTCCAAACAGCTGGTCAGCAGCGTGCTGAATGCTGCAGTCGTTGAAGATGAACAAATCCATCTGCGTTGTTTTGAATCAACGCACGAGATGCTGCTGGATCAGCTCAGCCAGCATAAACTGGATATGATTATCTCCGACTGCCCGATCGATTCTACGCAGCAGGAAGGGTTGTTCTCAGTGCGGATTGGCGAATGCAGCGTGAGCTTTTGGTGCACCCAGCCATTGCCTGAGAAACCATTTCCGGCCTGCCTCGAAGAGCGTCGATTGCTGATCCCAGGGCGCCGTTCGATGCTCGGGCGTAAGCTGCTGAACTGGATTAATTCACAAGGGCTGAACGTTGAAATCCTTGGCGAGTTTGATGATGCCGCGCTGATGAAAGCGTTCGGCGCAACGCATAACGCTATTTTTGTTGCGCCTACGCTTTATTCCCACAATTTCTATGCCGATGATTCAATTGTTGAAATTGGACGCGTAGAGAATGTGATGGAGGAGTATCACGCCATATTTGCGGAAAGAATGATCCAGCATCCAGCGGTGCAGCGTATTTGCAATGCGGACTACTCGGCATTATTTAAGCTGCAATCAGCCTGATCGTCGTAATGCTTCCGGCTGCGGTGGTTGCCTACAGCCGGAAGGATTCTACTGCTTTAATAAATTCCGGTACTGACCACCTTCGCGGATAAATACCGGAATTCTGTTCCGTGGCCAGCCGTTTTCACGCATCTCCCGATACCTCTTGGTGCGGTTATCCACCTTCGGCCAGACAGAGATTATCAGCTCAATGCCTAGTGAATGACGGTTGCTGTCGAATCCGACTGCAAACGACGGGCATAAAAAAACCCGCTTGCGCGGGTTTTTTCACAAAGCGACAACAAGCAGGCGATTAAGCCAGTTTGTTGATCTGTGCAGTCAGGTTTGCTTTATGACGTGCAGCTTTGTTTTTGTGGATCAGACCTTTAGCAGCCTGACGGTCCACGATCGGTTGCATTTCGTTAAATGCTTTCAGTGCAGTAGCTTTGTCGCCAGCTTCGATAGCTGCGTATACTTTCTTGATGAAAGTACGCATCATAGAGCGACGGCTAGCGTTGTGCTTGCGGGCCTTTTCAGACTGAACGGCGCGCTTCTTAGCTGATTTGATATTAGCCAAGGTCCAACTCCCAAATGTGTTCTATATGGACAATTCAAAGGCCGAGGAATATGCCCTTTTAGCCTTCTTTTGTCAATGGATTTGTGCAAATAAGCGCCGTTTAAATTGCAGCACTCGTTGCGTAGTGATGGCGCAGGATTCTACCAGCTTGCGGGGCGTGAATACAGCCTTTCCACGAGAAAAATTGCATTGGTGCGCCCGTGAAGGGCGTCAATTTGTTTCATAACGATGAAAACCATCCTCTTTCTGTTTCGTAGAAACAATCGCCGGTTAACGTTGAACGCGGTACAGGGTATACTTTCACGATTTTCACTGTTTTGAGCCAGACATGAAGCTGATACGAGGCATACATAATCTCAGTCAGGCCCCGCATGGGTGTGTGCTGACTATTGGTAATTTCGACGGCGTGCACCGTGGCCATCGTGCGTTGCTGCAGGGCTTACGGGAAGAAGGGCGCAAACGCAATTTACCGGTGATGGTGATGATTTTCGAGCCGCAGCCGCTGGAGCTGTTTGCGACGGACAAGTCACCTGCGCGCCTCACCCGCCTGCGGGAAAAACTGCGTTATCTGGCGGAGTGCGGCGTTGATTACGTGCTGTGCGTGCGTTTTGACAGGCGCTTCGCGGCATTAACGGCGCAGACCTTTATCAGCGATCTGCTGGTGAAGCGCCTTGGTGTACAATTTCTTGCCGTTGGTGATGATTTCCGCTTTGGCGCTAGCCGTGCGGGCGATTTCTTGTTATTACAGGAAGCGGGCGCTGAGTATGGTTTTGATATCACCAGCACCCAAACCTTCTGTGAAGGCGGTGTGCGCATCAGCAGCACCGCGGTACGTCAGGCGCTGGCGGAAGATAACCTGCAACTGGCTGAAAGCCTGCTTGGGCATCCTTTTACTATCTCAGGACGCGTAGTTCACGGTGACGAGTTAGGGCGCACTATCGGTTTTCCGACGGCAAACTTACCGCTTCGTCGCCAGGTTTCTCCGGTGAAAGGGGTTTATGCGGTTGAAGTAATGGGGCTGGGTGACAAACCTTTCCCCGGCGTCGCCAACATCGGCACACGCCCGACGGTAGCAGGCGTACGCCAACAGTTGGAAGTGCATCTATTGGACGTTGTAATGGACCTGTATGGTCGCCATATAGATGTAGTACTGCGTAAAAAAATACGCAGCGAACAGCGATTTGCCTCGCTGGATGAACTAAAAGCGCAGATTGCGCGTGATGAGTTGACTGCCCGTGAATTTTTTGGGCTAACAAAACCGGCTTAATGCCTATACGAGTTTTAAATACGGAACCGAGAATCTGATGAGTGACTATAAATCAACCCTGAATTTGCCGGAAACAGGGTTCCCGATGCGCGGCGATCTCGCCAAGCGTGAACCGGGAATGCTGGCGCGTTGGACTGATGATGACCTGTACGGCATCATTCGTGCGGCCAAAAAAGGCAAAAAAACCTTCATTCTGCATGATGGCCCTCCTTATGCGAATGGCAGCATTCATATTGGTCACTCGGTTAACAAGATTCTGAAAGACATTATCGTGAAGTCCAAAGGACTCACGGGATTCGACTCGCCTTACGTTCCGGGCTGGGACTGCCACGGTCTGCCTATCGAGCTGAAAGTAGAGCAGGAATACGGCAAGCCGGGCGAGAAGTTCACCGCCGCTGAGTTCCGCGCCAAATGCCGTGAATACGCAGCGACGCAGGTTGACGGTCAGCGTAAAGACTTTATCCGTCTTGGCGTGCTGGGCGACTGGTCGCATCCGTACCTGACCATGGACTTCAAAACTGAAGCCAACATCATTCGTGCGCTGGGTAAAATCATCGGCAACGGTCACCTGCACAAAGGTGCGAAGCCGGTGCACTGGTGCGTTGATTGCCGTTCCGCGCTGGCGGAAGCGGAAGTTGAGTATTATGACAAAACCTCCCCGTCCATCGACGTTGCGTTCCACGCCGCCGATCAGGACGCGGTAAAAGCGAAATTTGGCGTTTCTGACGTCAATGGCCCGATCTCACTGGTTATCTGGACTACCACCCCGTGGACGTTACCGGCGAACCGCGCAATCTCTCTGGCGCCTGATTTTGACTATGCGCTGGTGCAGATTGACGGGCAGGCTGTGATTCTGGCGAAGGATCTGGTTGAAAGCGTCATGCAGCGTATTGGTGCGGCTGAATACACTATTCTGGGCACCGTAAAAGGCGCCGAGCTGGAACTGCTGCGCTTTACCCATCCGTTTATGGGTTTTGACGTGCCGGCTATTCTTGGCGATCACGTTACGCTGGATGCGGGTACTGGTGCGGTCCATACCGCCGGTGGCCACGGTCCGGATGACTACGTCATTAGCCAGAAATACGGTCTGGAAATCGCTAACCCGGTTGGCCCGGACGGCGCATATCTGGCGGGTACCTATCCGGATCTGGACGGTGTGAACGTCTTTAAAGCCAACGACAAAATCGTTGCGCTGCTGAGCGATAAAGGCGCTCTGCTGCACGTTGAGAAGATGCAGCACAGCTACCCGTGCTGCTGGCGCCACAAATCGCCGATCATCTTCCGTGCGACTCCGCAGTGGTTCGTCAGCATGGATCAGAAAGGTCTGCGCGCGCAGTCGCTAAAAGAGATCAAAGGCGTGCAATGGATCCCGGATTGGGGCCAGGCACGTATTGAATCGATGGTTGCCAACCGTCCTGACTGGTGTATCTCCCGTCAGCGTACGTGGGGGGTGCCGATGTCTCTGTTTGTTCACAAAGACACCGAAGAGCTGCATCCGCGTGCTATCGAACTGATGGAAGAAGTGGCCAAACGCGTTGAAGTTGACGGCATCCAGGCGTGGTGGGATCTCGATCCGAAAGATATCCTCGGCGATGAAGCTGACCAGTATGTCAAAGTCCCGGATACGCTGGACGTGTGGTTCGACTCCGGTTCAACCCACTCATCCGTTGTGGACGTGCGTCCTGAGTTTGCAGGCCATGCGGCAGATATGTATCTGGAAGGTTCTGACCAGCACCGCGGCTGGTTCATGTCTTCTCTGATGATCTCCACTGCAATGAAGGGCAAAGCGCCATACCGTCAGGTACTGACCCACGGTTTCACCGTTGATGGTCAGGGTCGTAAAATGTCCAAGTCTATCGGTAACACCGTAAGCCCGCAGGACGTAATGAACAAACTGGGCGCGGATATTCTGCGTCTGTGGGTCGCCTCTACCGACTATACCGGCGAAATGGCCGTTTCTGACGAAATCCTGAAACGTGCTGCCGACAGCTATCGTCGTATCCGTAACACCGCGCGCTTCCTGCTGGCGAACCTGAACGGGTTCGATCCGGTAAAAGATATGGTGAAACCGGAAGAGATGGTGGTGCTGGATCGCTGGGCGGTAGGTTGTGCGCAAGCTGCGCAGGAAGAGATCCTGAAAGCTTATGAAGCCTATGACTTCCACGAAGTAGTACAGCGCCTGATGCGCTTCTGCTCCGTAGAAATGGGTTCGTTCTACCTCGACATCATCAAAGACCGTCAGTACACCGCGAAAGCGGACAGTGTGGCGCGTCGTAGTTGCCAGACTGCGCTGTTCCATATTGCAGAAGCACTGGTACGCTGGATGGCGCCGATCATGTCCTTCACCGCCGATGAAATCTGGGGTTACCTGCCGGGCGATCGTGAGAAGTACGTCTTTACCGGTGAATGGTACGAAGGTCTGTTTGGCTTAGGCGAAACCGAAGCGATGAACGATGCCTACTGGGACGAGTTGCTGAAAGTGCGCGGCGAAGTGAACAAGGTCATCGAACAGGCACGTGCGGATAAGAAAGTCGGTGGTTCGCTGGAAGCGGCGGTTACTCTGTACGCTGAACCAGAGCTGGCGGCGAAACTGACCGCGCTGGGCGAAGAGTTGCGCTTTGTTCTGCTGACCTCCGGTGCGACGGTTGCGGATTATGCAGCGGCTCCTGCTGACGCTCAGCAGAGCGAACTGCTTAAAGGTCTGAAAATCGTACTGAGCAAAGCCGAAGGTGAGAAATGTCCGCGCTGCTGGCATTACACTACCGATGTCGGCCAGGTGGCGGAACATGCAGATATCTGCGGACGCTGTGTCAGCAACATCGCCGGTGATGGCGAACAACGTAAGTTTGCCTGATGAGTAAGCCTCTCTGTTCAACAGGACTACGCTGGCTGTGGCTGGTGGTAGTCGTGCTGATTATCGATTTAGGCAGCAAATACCTGATCCTCCAGAACTTTGCTCTGGGGGATACGGTGTCGCTGTTCCCGTCGCTTAATCTGCACTACGCGCGTAACTATGGCGCGGCGTTTAGCTTCTTAGCCGACAGCGGTGGCTGGCAACGTTGGTTCTTTGCCGGTATCGCCATTGGTATCTGCGTTATCCTGATGGTGATGATGTATCGCTCGAAGGCGACGCAGAAGCTAAACAACATCGCGTATGCGTTAATCATTGGCGGTGCGCTGGGCAACCTGTTCGACCGCCTGTGGCACGGCTTCGTGGTTGATATGATTGACTTTTACGTCGGTGACTGGCATTTCGCGACATTCAACCTTGCCGATACGGCGATCTGTATCGGTGCGGCATTGATTGTCCTCGAAGGCTTCTTACCGTCGAAAGAGAAAAAAGCCGCATAAAAAAATGCCGGATGGCGCTATGCTAATCCGGCCTACAATATACTGCGATCCTTGTAGGCCCGGTAAGCGTAGCGCTATCGGGCAAACAGGCGGCAGCAATTTTAAAGAGCAACCTGCATGTCTAAATCAGTACAGAGTAACAGTGCGGTGCTGGTGCACTTCACCCTTAAGCTCGACGATGGCTCCACCGCAGAGTCAACCCGCAATAACGGCAAGCCTGCGCTGTTTCGCCTGGGCGACGGTTCTCTGTCTGAAGGACTGGAACAACACCTGCTGGGGTTAAAAGAAGGTGATAAAACCACTTTTGCTCTGGAGCCGGATGCCGCCTTCGGCGTGTCCAGCCCGGACTTAATTCAGTATTTCTCGCGTCGGGAATTTATGGACGCGGGTGAGCCAGAAATTGGCGCTATCATGCTCTTTACCGCAATGGACGGCAGTGAGATGCCTGGTGTGATCCGCGAAATCAACGGTGACTCGATCACGGTTGATTTCAACCATCCGCTGGCCGGGCATACCGTTCATTTTGATATTGAAGTGCTGGAAGTCGAACCGGCACTGGAGGCGTAAAATGCAGATCCTGTTGGCCAACCCGCGCGGTTTTTGCGCTGGCGTAGACCGCGCTATCAGCATTGTGGAAAACGCGCTGGCTATTTACGGCGCACCGATTTATGTCCGTCATGAAGTGGTGCATAACCGCTATGTGGTGGATAGCCTGCGCGAGCGCGGCGCTATTTTTATTGAGCAAATCAGTGAAGTACCGGATGGCGCGATCCTGATTTTCTCCGCTCATGGTGTGTCTCAGGCGGTGCGTAACGAAGCCAAAGGCCGCGACCTCACGGTTTTTGATGCGACCTGCCCGCTGGTAACGAAAGTGCATATGGAAGTTGCCCGCGCCAGCCGTCGCGGTGAAGAGTCAATTTTAATTGGTCACGCCGGGCATCCGGAAGTTGAAGGCACGATGGGCCAGTACAGTAACCCGCAGGGGGGAATGTATCTGGTCGAATCACCTGAAGATGTGCTGAAACTGAATGTAAAAAATGAAGGTAAATTGTCCTTCATGACGCAGACCACTCTCTCCGTTGATGACACCTCTGACGTTATTGACGCGTTGCGAAGCCGTTTCCCGAAAATTGTCGGGCCGCGCAAAGACGATATCTGTTATGCCACGACCAACCGCCAGGAAGCGGTCCGTGCGCTGGCAGAGCAGGCCGATGTTGTGCTGGTGGTCGGCTCGAAAAACTCTTCTAACTCCAACCGTCTGGCTGAACTGGCCCAACGAATGGGGAAAGCGGCGTATCTGATTGACGATGCGACCGATATCCAGGAAGCGTGGGTGAAAGAAGCCAGGTGCGTGGGCGTGACGGCCGGTGCCTCGGCGCCTGATATCCTGGTTCAAAACGTGATTGCTCGCCTGCAGGAGCTTGGCGGTGGGGAAGCTATTCCGCTGGCAGGGCGTGAAGAAAACATCGTTTTCGAAGTACCGAAAGAGCTGCGTGTGGATGTTCGTGAAGTAGAGTAAGTCTTTCCGGTTACGATTATGAGAAGATGCCAGACTTAACGTCTGGCATTTTTTTATGGAGAAACCATGCGCTTACCGATCATTCTTGATACCGATCCCGGCATTGATGATGCTGCCGCTATTGCCGCCGCGCTGTTTGCCCCTGAGCTGGATCTGCAACTGATGACCACGGTAGCAGGTAATGTGTCGGTGGAAAAAACCACCCGTAATGCATTGCAACTGCTGCACTTCTGGAATGCGGATATTCCACTGGCGCAGGGGGCATCGATGCCGCTGGTGAGACCGCTACGAGATGCCGCTTCCGTACACGGTGAATCAGGTATGGAAGGGTATGAATTTGTCGAACACGACCGCCAGGTGATGGCAAAACCTGCCTTCCAGGCCATTCGCGATGCGTTGATGCATGCCCCGCAGCCTGTGACGCTGGTGGCAATTGGCCCCCTGACCAACATTGCGCTGCTGCTGACTCATTATCCTGAATGCATATTCAACATTCACCGTCTGGTGATTATGGGCGGTTCTGCCGGGCGCGGGAACTTCACGCCAAACGCCGAGTTTAATATTGCTATTGATCCCGAGGCCGCCGCAAAAGTCTTCCAGAGCGGGCTGGAGATTGTGATGTGCGGACTGGATGTCACTAATCAGGCCATGCTCACCCCTGACTACCTGGCGACGTTGCCGCAGCTTAACCAGACGGGAAAAATGCTGCACGCGCTGTTTAGCCATTACCGTAGCGGCAGTATGAATACGGGGCTACGAATGCACGACCTGTGCGCTATTGCCTGGCTGGTGCGCCCGGAACTGTTTACCCTGCAGCCGTGCTTCGTGGCGGTTGAAACCCAGGGGGAATATACCTCGGGTACGACGGTGGTGGACATTGAAGGACGTTTAGGGCATCCGGCAAATGCCCAGGTCGCGCTGGGGCTGGACGTTGAGGGGTTCCAGCAGTGGGTGGCAGAGGTACTTACGCTGGCACCTTGAGGCTGTGATCCGGCCCGCAATATGCAGATAGCGATAGCAGGTTAATCGATTAATCTGCTAATCTGATCCCGTTGTTCTCCTCGGGCCGGAGACACATATGAACCTTTCTTTTATCCAGCCACCGCAGGTGGCGTGGGCAAGCGGCGCTTTAGCTGATGGCCTGTTATTGCGTAAATCCACCCGTATTGAGGATCTTCCAGACGTTTTTGCCGATGAACACGCCCGTCAACAGCTGGTTGGCGAGCAGGTCGTGTATGACGTCGAGATGCTGGATACCTCTCCCGCTGAAGGTGAACTCTACACCGGCGTTACCCATCTTTACCCTGGCCGGGTCGGCTGTGAGTATTTTATGACCCGCGGGCATTTCCATGCGCGCCGCGAACAGGGGGAAGTCTATTTTGGTCTGCGTGGCACCGGTTTGCTGCTGTTGCAAACTGAGCAGGGCGACGCGAGGCTGGAAAAAGTATTCGCGGGATCTGTCCACATTATCCCCGGCTTTACCGCGCATCGGTTAATCAACACCGGGGAAGAGGTTCTGTCGGCGCTCGCCGTATGGCCAGGGATTGCGGGTCATGATTATGCAGCGCTCGCCAGCGGCTTCAGAATAAGGGTCTTTGAGGAAAATAAGACGGTTCAGGCGAAGGAGGTACAGAATGGGTGACTTAGCGCATTCTTACGGCCTGGATATGACGGTCCATCATCATCCGCTTGGTTTTAGCTATGGGGATGAGGTTACCGGGCCGATGCCGGAGATTCGTCAACTTGACCAGATTCGCGCCTCGCTGCGCGATCCGCACTGTGAAGGGCCGCAAGAGGTGTATGCCATAGCGATGGATGTGGCGCGAATGCAGGATCGCGAAGAGTTGAAAAAGCGGATGCTGTTGTTTGGCGTGGTGACCTATGCGGCGGGACGGCTGGGAGAAGAGCCGGTGCGTAGTCAGGGACATATTCATCGTATTAGTCAGCACAGCGGCTGGTCTCCGCCGGAGCTTTATGAAATCTGGCAGGGAAAAGCGATCATTTATATGCAGGAATATGTTGAGGATGACCCAGGCCGCTGTTTTGCTGTAATTGCCGGACCCGGTGAGAAAGTGTTGGTACCACCCGGTTGGGGGCATGCGACTATATCCGCAGACCCGGATGTACCGTTAACCTTTGGCGCGTGGTGCGATCGTGAATATGGTTTTGAGTACGACGCCGTGCGTGCGCATAAAGGACTGGCATGGTATCCGCTGCTGCAGGGCAACAACGTTATCTGGCAGCATAATCCGCGTTACATCCCTGGACGACTGCAGGCCGTTACGCCCAGACAATATACGGAATTCTCGATTACTTCCGCACCTGTTTATCAACAATTCATCGAGGACCCGGCGCGTTTCCAATTTATCTCACGCCCGGACAAGCACCCCGAGCTATGGCAAAACTTTCATCCATAAAAAAACCGGGGCATAGCCCTAATGCTTGTCAGTTAACGATGATGAGTGGCCCTACGGAGGTAATGAATCTGTTGCCTCCGGCGTATTGCTACGTTCACCTTAGTGATATCACTTCTCTAAGACAATACGAGCTGTGAACGTGTTAAGGGTACTATCTGTACTGAACCCCGGCTCCCGGCGGGAAAATTGCCGCTCCGCGGTCCCCTCCGTTTATTCCTCCAGGCTACCGGGCCGGGCGCGAGGTAGCGTCCCTGCAAAACGCGCCCTGAACCCGCATTCCTGCGGGTTCTCCCGGCCTTACGGAAACACGTCGGCAATTTTCAGCCGGACCAGCCCACACCTGACCCCCTGCGCTTTTTATCTGAACAGCAAAACAGAGTTAACTGGAAGTCAGTGCGTTGCAGCGATGACCCCGTTCCGGCTGAAAATCGATGAGGCGTTGACGGCTAACCGGGTCTGCCCGCAGGGATGCGGGCAGAGGGGGCGGCCTGCAGGGACGCAGGCCCGGCCCCGGCCCGACAGGCAGACGGCATAAGACGAATGAATCGCGTAGCGACGATTTTCCCGCCGGGAGCCTGGGATGCAAGGGAGGCGGCGGTGAGCCTCTCTTGCACGTTCACGGGTATCTGCGCTTCAGAAAAGTGATACCACTGAGGTGAACGGAACCCTGAGCCGAAATCACATGTTCTCCATAATGCTTAACTGACTGACATTAGGGCATAGCCCCGGTTGTACCGTTTTCTGTGTGTTATCCCGCAAACAGGCCCGTGGCGACGCCGAGGGCGGCCAGTATCAACAGTAAAATCATCGCTTTCACTGGTGACACACCGCGCTTGGCCATCAGATACCAGGTACCAAGCACCACAATCAGCAGCAGTAACTGCGGGAAGATACCGTCCAGCATCTGTTGAACATGGATATTCACCCCATCTTTGGTAATAAACTCCAGTCCGGTGCCAAGTTTAACGTAGCTGGCCGCCACGCCCCCCATGACAAACACACCCAGCAGCGATAACGCTTCACGCAGACGGGCTGACTTGCTGCTCACCAGCATTTCCACCGAGCCAGAACCCATTTTGTAGCCTTTCAGGAACAAGAACCACGAACCGGGAATGATGATGGCCAGCCAGGCAACGGTATAAAACAGCGGCCCCAGAATGTTACCGCCGGCCGCCAGGGCCATGCCGATGCTGAGCAGGATAGGGATCAGCATGCCAGGGATCATTGAATCGCCGATCCCGGCAATAGGGCCCATCAGGCCAACCTTCAGGGTATTGATGGTCTCCCCATCGATCGGCTCACCGTTCGCTTTTTTCTCCTCCAGCCCTAGCACCATACCGTTTACGATCGCGCCTATCTGGGGTTCCGTATTATAGAATGAGGCATGACGGCGCAGCATTTCAGTACGTTGGGCTGCGTCGGGATAGAGCTTTTTCGCCACCGGAAGCATACTCAAACAAAAGCCAAAAGATTCCAGACGTTCAAAACTCATCGATGACAAGTTGTGCATCATCCATGCGCGCCAGCAGCGGCGAAGATCTTTACGCGTAAGTGTACGTTCTTCCATCAGAATTCATCCTCATCATCATCGGCTACCGACTTTGCATTCGCGGCCTGCGGCGGTTCCGGTTTGTAGTTGTAATGGATCAACGCCAACAGCGAACCGACGATCACCAGCGCGACCATGTTGAGTTTTAAAAATACGATGCAGACAAAACCGACGAGGAAGTAGATCAGCATGGTGTAGTTTTTGATGATCTGCTTCAGCAAAATCGCGATCCCGACGGCGGGTAAAATGCCGCCCAGTACGTTCATCGTTGACAGAACTATTTTCGGCAAGCTGTCCATAAAACCGCTGATGTATTGCGCGCCGAAGTAAACCGCAATAAAAGTTGGCACAAAACGCAGGACAAAGTTTGTCACCTGTGGCCAGATGGCGCTGTTCAGGTAAATACCGCGTTCGTCGCCCCGTTCCAGCGCCACATCTGCCCGGTGATTCCAGAAAGAGTTCAGTACCATCATCGCGTTAAACAAAATGGTTCCGGCGATACCGATGGTCGCCGCCAGCGCGACCGCGACCTCGGGGCCTTTTCCTGAAAGGATCCCTAAGGCGATTGCGGGGTAAGCGACAAAGTTGAGATCGGCCGGCATCGAACCGCCAGGCGTTACCATCGCGATATACACCGCCTGAACCGCGACGCCAATCATGATCCCGGTTTTAATGTCGCCGAGAATTATCCCGACCAGCATTCCGGAAATCAGCGGGCGGGTGATCAGATACCAGCCGCCGGTCAGCCCCAGAAGCCAGGGACTGCTGAGGGCGCCGAGATAGCAAAGTATGCCAATCAACGTAGCTTCGATAATCATCGTGCGCTCCTTATTTCAGCTTCTGACGTGCGTCCTGCCAGCTGTAGCAACTGGCATCAGGAACCAGGCGAAACTCAACCAGGTGTCCATGTTGCGTCAGCCAGTCAAAGGCGGCAATTTCATCCCCGTTGACCGACTGATTCGGGCCGATGGTGGTGGTATCAGCACGCGCGCTCATCGGACCTACATTAATCTTGCCGTTGTCATTTTTCAGGCTGATACCTGCTTCTTCAATGCGTTTGAGCGTGACGGGTGATTTGCCAATGACGAAATAACGTTTCTCGCTGGCAATGACTTTTGGCAATTTTTCAATCGCGGTGGCCGTATCAAACAACCAAACTTTGGTGTCCTGTACGGCGCCTTTCATCACCGAAGAGAGCAAAGGGTCGGCCGCGACGGCGTCGTCTATAGCGACGATCCCATCACAGGGCAGCTCTTTGGCCCAACGTGTCACGAGCTGCCCATGGATTACGCGGTCATCGATACGTACAAAAGAAATACTCATAGTGGTTTCCTTTAAAAATCGTCGGACTGAACGGATAAAACCGGGGCGGCTTTAATCAGCGTGGGTATCGTCAGCGCCAACAGCTCGACGGCTGCGGCGTGAACATCCGTTAAATGGCAAATCTCCTCGCTTTGTAACAGCATCGGGAAATTGACCCCCGCTACGACGGCAACGGGAGGAACCGTTTGTGAAGAAAAAGCATGATGGCAGGCGACATTCCACGGCGTACCGCTTTGCATGTCACACAGCACCAGTACGCCGTCAGCGTCTTTTCCGGCACTGGTGAGAACCTGAGAGAACGTCGCTTTAAACCCTTCGATACCTGCCTGTTCACTCAGCGTGACGGGGTAAACATGCGGTAATTCTCCATAAACCATACGACCGCTGGCGAGAAGCGCGTCCGCCAGGGGACCATGGGTGGCAACAATTACGTTAATCATGCGCTTATCCTCTAACCCAGGCTTTAATCGTGGCGAGCTGTTGACCGATGCCTTTGCCAAACGGCGAAATACGATATTCTCCGACGGCGGCAGGGATGATAAAGGTCTCTGCATAGTTGACGACAAACGGGGGAAACGCGCCGCTCGGGCTTTCAACAACGGCCTGCGCACCCTCGACCAGGTTCAGGACGTTGACGCCGCCATGGGTATGGTGAGTGAGCGGTGCCGTAAACCAATGGCGACGCGTTTCGATAAATTCGCGTTCGTGCATTCCGGTTCTTTCTTCCCGCCAACCCTCTCCTTCAGCAAGGGGTTCAATACGGTTGACGAGGTTGTCGTGCACCCATTGCGTGTCGCGCTGCCAGTCAATAACCTGCTGACCGTGATCCAGATGCACCGGACGCGGTAAGCCGTCTAACCCTAAGCGGCCCCAATCCCACAGCTTGAAGGTGAAGATATAGGGCGTTGCGCTGATCTCCAGCACCATGGTTCCTGCACCCGAGCAGTGTACGGTTCCGGCGGGGATCAGGAAGTGATCGTGTTTATGTGCAGGGATCTGGTTAACGAATCGTTCATCATCAAAGGTTTTTTCGCCACGACCCGCGGCCCGGAGGTCGTCGAGCATATCCTGCGGTGCGATCCCGGTTTTGGTCCCGAGATATACCACGGCGTCCGGCTCAGCTTCGAGAATGTAATAGCTCTCATCCTGGGTATAGTGCATACCAAACTGCTGTTGAATGTACTCCGTGAGCGGATGAACCTGAAAACTCAAATTCTGGCCGCCAATAGTGTCGAGGAAGTCAAAACGGATCGGGAATTCCGCGCCAAAGCGCGCGTGAACTTTTTCACCCAGCAGGGGGCGGGGACAGGTCAGCACCAGATCCTGAGAGGGGATCTCGATCCGCACGTTGCCAAAACGCAGTAACAGGCTGTTTTCCTCGGGCACGCAATCAAAACACCACGCGTAATTGGGGGCTGAGGGATCGAGATCGAAGCGTTGTTTCATCCATTGCCCGCCCCAGACGCCTGGGTCAAAGAAAGGGGCAACGCGAAACGGTTGTTCGGTGGTTTGTTGCAGACCGGCGCGTAACGCGTCCCCGCTGACCATCGCGGGACTATTTTCTACCGTGGTATCGAGCAAATAATCGGCGCGTTTGAGTAACGGCGTTTTATGTTTGTCGAATACCCGCCATTCAATGAAAAAAGCACGTTTGTAACGACGAAGAATATCTTCATCCTGGTTTTCTGCACCCCAGTTACCCAGCCCGTTATGACGCATACGCTGTTGAATTTCCCAGCGCGGAAGATCGGCATAAACCAGTACGTCACCAGGGTGTGCCAGCGCAGCGCCTGAGCCGTACACGACAACCAGCCCTGAGGTAACGGCATCAATCTGTTGGCGGAGTTGGCTGAGTTTGTCGCTATCAAAAAATTCATCCAGGTGATGACAGGAGAGAACGCCGAATACGCGATCGTCGGTAAGGTTACGCGCCAGTAAATCATGCAGGGCCTGCTCATCGCGGCGGGCGGATTCAATATTCAGCACCAGTGCGGTATCTAATGTCGTAACAAGCTGTTGCTCCAGCTCGTCAAGCCGCACGCCCGGATAGCAATCCACGATCAATACGGTTTTGGCGGCGGTAGAAACCCTGGTGTTAAGCACTGAATGAATTGACGACCAACCCTGCCAGGCGTGGTTGTCATAGCCCTGAACGTTAACCTCAGGGAATTTATTATAGGTTGTACGCATATTCTGTCTCCGTGTTGGCTTATTTAAGATTAATCGATTAACCTTATTTTCATAGTGTGGTTAACGCGATTAACCCGCCATAATCAGAATCCAGTGCGGTGAAATTCACGTTAGCGTGATGTGAATCACACGTAAAAAGGCAATGTTTCGGTTATTCGATTAACCTTCGAAATAAACAGGAGAGGTCATGACTACAGTCACGCTGGCGCAGGTTGCTGAACGCGCGGGAGTCTCCACGGCAACCGTTTCAATGGTGTTGCGTAACCGGGGGCGCATTTCTCAGGCCACACGTGACAGGGTGCTCAAAGCGCTGGACGATGCCGGCTACGTTTATAATCAAACCGCCGCCAACCTGCGTAACCGGAGCAGTAATCAGGTCGGATTGTTGTTACACGATATCACTAACCCTTTTTACGGTGAGATGACTGCAGGGCTAAGCCATGAGATGGAGCGACATGACCTGCTTCTGTTTCTGGCAAACAGTGAAGAGTCAGGAGAAAGGCAGCAAAAATTTGTCGACTCGTTGATGCGCAATAATGCCTGCGGCATGGTGCTCTGCGCGGCGCGCGAAACACCGACCTCCTTCTTCGAGGCGCTGAAAAGGCGCAATATTCCCGCCATCATGGTGGTTCGCCCTCTTAGCGACCCTGATTTTGATTTTGTGGGAACCGACAACTTTCTCGGTACGCAAATGGCCACCACCCATTTAGTCAAAATGGGGCATAAGAATATTGCGTTTATCGGTGGTAGCCCAAGTTCCGGGAGCCGGGCACAGCGTATCGGTGGATTCACCAGCACGTTGCTGGAGCAGGGAATATCGCCGAATCCGCAATGGATAGTGGCGACACAGGCCAGCCAAATTGACGGCGCAAAAGTGGCAGAGTCGCTTCTTATGCGGTTCCCGGAAATTACCGCCGCCGTTTGTTATCAGGATATTGTGGCGCTTGGGGTTATGCAGGCATTACGTAAAATGGGGCGTGAACCAGGGCGCGATTTTGCTCTGGTGGGGTTCGATGACATCACTGAAGCGGCGCTGGTACAACCTGCGCTCACCACCGTGTCGGTGGCCGCAAAAGAGATAGGTCGCAAGGCTGGGGAGTTACTTTTTAGTCGCATTCAGGGAAATGACGAACCTCCAAAACGCATTATTCTGCCACCTGCGCTGGTGGTCAGAGAATCATGTGGTTTTCGCTGATCGTCATGCCTTTTACTGATATCTCTGCCTGTTTATCATTAAATTCTAATTATCGACGTTTTCGGCTGGCGGCGCAGCGATGTGCTGGTTAATCTGAAAACGATTTACGTAAAATTAACAAAAGAGAATAGCTATGCATGATGCACAAATCCGCGTTGCCATCGCGGGAGCCGGAGGGCGCATGGGGCGTCAGTTGATTCAGGCCACTCTTGGCATGGATGGCGTACAGCTCGGCGCGGCGCTGGAGCGCGAAGGTTCTTCTTTGCTGGGAAGCGATGCCGGAGAGTTAGCGGGAGCCGGTAAAACGGGCGTTACCGTGCAAAGTAGTCTTGAGGCGGTGAAAGATGATTTTGATGTTTTCATCGATTTTACTCGCCCGGAAGGCACGCTGGCGCATCTGGCGTTTTGCCGCCAGCACGGTAAAGGGATGGTGATTGGCACCACTGGCTTTGATGACGCGGGCAAACAGGCTATTTGTGATGCTGCGCAGGACATTGCTATCGTTTTCGCCGCGAACTTTAGCGTTGGCGTTAACGTCATGCTTAAGCTGCTGGAGAAGGCGGCGAAAGTGATGGGTGATTACACCGATATTGAGATTATTGAAGCCCATCACCGTCATAAAGTGGATGCGCCGTCAGGCACTGCGCTGGCGATGGGGGAGGCGATTGCCGGGGCGCTGGATAAAGATTTAAAAGAGTGTGCCGTCTATTCGCGTGAAGGTTACACCGGTGAGCGCGTACCCGGTACGATCGGTTTTGCCACGGTGCGGGCGGGAGATATCGTTGGTGAGCATACCGCGATGTTTGCCGATATTGGCGAGCGCATTGAGATCACGCATAAAGCCTCCAGCCGCATGACCTTTGCCAATGGCGCAGTACGATCGGCAATTTGGCTGAAATCAAAGTCAAACGGTCTTTTTGATATGAAAGATGTGCTTGATTTACGCAGTTTATAACTTTTATTACCCTTCGTGATGTGGTTATTGTAATCATAACTATTTGATTACATAGGGCAATATTTTATTGCCCTTTTATTTTTCGCTTTTTAATTTTATTTTTTATTTAATGACCTATTTGTTGATGTTTTACAGGGTTATTTTGTTATTTCAATGTAAATTTTGACCAAATGGTCCACTTTTATCTATCGCGCTTCCTGTTTTTACACTCTTTATCTTCCGCAAGCGTTTTCCACCCCAAGTTAGCTGATCTTTTTGCCTGTTAAATCGTGTGTTTTATCTCAGTGGCGTAAAATAATAATAAAAAATGCCCTTTTGGGTAGACTTTTACGTGGGCTATCTCTAGAATGCCGCCGTTTGCCAGAAATCCATAGGTAAGCAAATTTGCATTGATTCATGAGGTGTTAATGAATTAATATGCAAATAAAGTGAGTGAATATTCTCTGGAGGGTGTTTTGATTAAGTCAGCGCTATTGGTTCTGGAAGACGGAACCCAGTTTCACGGTCGGGCCATAGGGGCAACAGGTTCGGCGGTTGGGGAAGTCGTTTTCAATACTTCAATGACCGGTTATCAAGAAATCCTCACTGATCCTTCCTATTCCCGCCAAATCGTCACTCTTACTTATCCTCATATCGGTAATGTCGGCACCAATGAAGCCGATGCAGAATCTTCTCAAGTACATGCGCAAGGCCTGGTCATCCGCGACCTGCCGCTGATTGCCAGCAACTTCCGCGATACCGAAGACCTCTCTTCTTACCTCAAACGCCATAATATTGTGGCAATTGCCGATATCGATACCCGTAAGCTGACGCGTTTGCTGCGTGAAAAGGGCGCACAGAACGGCTGCATTATCGCGGGTGATAACCCGGATGCGGCGCTGGCGCTGGAAAAAGCGAAAGCCTTCCCGGGTCTGAACGGCATGGATCTGGCGAAAGAAGTGACCACCGCGGAGCCTTATAGCTGGACGCAAGGTAGCTGGACGCTGGCCGGTGACCTGCCGGAAGCTAAATCTGCCGATGAACTGCCGTTCCACGTAGTGGCCTACGATTTCGGCGCTAAACGTAACATTCTGCGTATGTTAGCGGATCGCGGCTGCCGCCTGACGGTTGTGCCGGCGAAAACCTCTGCTGAAGATGTGCTGAAGATGAATCCGGACGGTATCTTCCTGTCCAACGGCCCTGGCGATCCGGCGCCGTGCGACTACGCGATTACCGCGATTCAGAAATTCCTCGAAACCGATATTCCGGTATTTGGCATCTGCCTCGGCCATCAACTGCTGGCGCTGGCAAGCGGTGCGAAGACCATTAAGATGAAGTTTGGCCACCACGGCGGCAACCATCCGGTAAAAGATATTGATAACAACACCGTGATGATCACCGCTCAGAACCACGGTTTTGCGGTCGAGGAGGCCTCCATGCCTGCCAACCTGCGCGTGACCCACAAGTCGCTGTTCGACGGCACCCTGCAGGGGATTCATCGTACCGACAAACCGGCGTTCAGCTTCCAGGGGCACCCTGAAGCAAGCCCGGGTCCACACGACGCTGCGCCGCTGTTCGACCACTTTATCGAGTTAATTGAGCAATACCGTCAGTCCGCGAAATAATCAGGAGTAAAAGAGCCATGCCAAAACGTACAGACATAAAAAGTATCCTGATTCTGGGCGCGGGTCCGATCGTTATCGGTCAGGCGTGTGAGTTTGACTATTCCGGCGCGCAGGCGTGTAAAGCCCTGCGTGAAGAGGGTTACCGCGTTATTCTGGTGAACTCCAACCCGGCGACCATCATGACCGACCCGGAAATGGCCGATGCCACCTACATCGAGCCGATTCACTGGGAAGTGGTACGCAAAATCATTGAGAAAGAGCGCCCGGATGCGGTGCTGCCAACCATGGGCGGTCAGACGGCGCTGAACTGTGCGCTGGAGCTGGAACGTCAGGGCGTACTGGCTGAGTTCGGCGTGACCATGATTGGCGCGACGGCGGATGCCATTGATAAAGCGGAAGACCGTCGTCGCTTCGACATCGCGATGAAAAAAATCGGTCTCGATACCGCACGTTCAGGCATCGCTCACACCATGGAAGAAGCGCTGGCGGTTGCCGCTGACGTCGGCTTCCCGTGCATTATCCGTCCGTCCTTCACCATGGGTGGCACCGGCGGCGGTATCGCCTACAACCGCGAAGAGTTTGAAGAAATTTGCGAACGCGGTCTGGATCTTTCCCCAACCAACGAACTGCTGATTGATGAATCGCTGATTGGCTGGAAAGAGTACGAGATGGAAGTGGTACGTGATAAAAACGACAACTGCATCATCGTCTGCTCCATCGAAAACTTCGACGCGATGGGCATCCATACCGGTGACTCCATCACCGTTGCGCCAGCCCAGACGCTGACCGACAAAGAATATCAAATCATGCGTAACGCCTCGATGGCGGTACTGCGTGAAATCGGCGTTGAAACCGGTGGTTCTAACGTCCAGTTTGCAGTAAACCCGAAAAACGGCCGTCTGATTGTTATCGAGATGAACCCGCGCGTCTCCCGCTCCTCGGCGCTGGCGTCCAAAGCAACCGGCTTCCCGATTGCTAAAGTCGCAGCCAAGCTGGCGGTAGGTTACACCCTCGACGAACTGATGAACGACATCACTGGCGGGCGGACTCCGGCTTCGTTTGAGCCGTCCATCGACTACGTTGTGACGAAAATTCCACGCTTCAACTTCGAGAAATTTGTTGGCGCTAACGACCGTCTGACCACCCAGATGAAATCTGTCGGTGAAGTGATGGCGATTGGCCGCACCCAGCAGGAGTCTCTGCAAAAAGCGCTGCGCGGTCTGGAAGTGGGCGCGACCGGCTTCGACCCGAAAGTAAGTCTGGATGACCCGGAAGCGCTGACCAAAATCCGCCGCGAGCTGAAAGACGCGGGCGCCGAGCGTATCTGGTACATCGCCGATGCTTTCCGTGCTGGCCTGTCCGTCGATGGCGTGTTCAACCTGACCAACATCGACCGCTGGTTCCTGGTGCAGATTGAAGAACTGGTGCGCCTGGAAGAAAAAGTCACAGACCTTGGCATCAACGGCCTCGACGCTGACTTCTTGCGCGTACTGAAGCGCAAAGGTTTCGCCGATGCGCGTCTGGCGAAACTGGCCGGCGTACGCGAAGCGGAAATCCGCAAGCTGCGTGACCAATATAACCTGCACCCGGTCTACAAGCGCGTGGATACCTGCGCGGCAGAATTTGCCACCGACACCGCTTACATGTACTCCACTTATGAAGACGAGTGCGAAGCGAATCCAACTCAGGATCGCGACAAGATTATGGTGCTGGGCGGTGGTCCAAACCGTATCGGTCAGGGCATTGAATTCGACTACTGCTGCGTACACGCCTCGCTGGCGCTGCGCGAAGACGGTTACGAGACCATCATGGTCAACTGTAACCCAGAAACCGTTTCTACCGACTACGATACCTCCGACCGTCTGTACTTCGAGCCGGTAACGCTGGAAGACGTGCTGGAAATCGTGCGCATCGAGAAGCCGAAAGGCGTTATCGTGCAGTACGGCGGCCAGACTCCGCTGAAGCTGGCGCGCGCGCTGGAAGCGGCAGGCGTGCCGGTTATCGGCACCAGCCCGGATGCAATCGACCGTGCGGAAGACCGTGAACGCTTCCAGCAGGCGGTTGACCGTCTGAAGCTGAAACAACCGGCTAACGCCACCGTGACCGCCATTGAAATGGCGGTTGAGAAGGCGAAAGAGATTGGCTACCCGCTGGTGGTGCGTCCGTCCTACGTTCTCGGCGGCCGCGCGATGGAAATCGTCTACGACGAAGCCGACCTGCGTCGCTACTTCCAGACCGCGGTCAGCGTTTCTAACGATGCGCCGGTACTGCTGGACCGTTTCCTTGATGACGCGGTTGAAGTGGACGTGGACGCCATCTGCGACGGCGAAATGGTGCTGATTGGCGGTATCATGGAGCACATCGAACAGGCGGGCGTGCACTCCGGTGACTCCGCATGTTCTCTGCCTGCGTATACCCTGAGCCAGGAAATTCAGGATGTGATGCGCCAGCAGGTGCAGAAACTGGCCTTCGAACTGCAGGTTCGCGGTCTGATGAACGTCCAGTTTGCGGTGAAGAATAACGAAGTTTACCTGATTGAAGTGAACCCGCGTGCGGCGCGTACCGTTCCGTTCGTCTCCAAGGCAACGGGCGTACCGTTGGCGAAAGTTGCAGCGCGCGTGATGGTCGGGAAAACGCTGGCACAGCAGGGCGTCACCAAAGAAGTTATCCCGCCGTACTACTCGGTAAAAGAAGTGGTGCTGCCGTTCAACAAGTTCCCGGGCGTTGATCCGCTGTTAGGGCCAGAAATGCGCTCTACTGGTGAGGTGATGGGCGTGGGCCGTACCTTCGCGGAAGCGTTCGCCAAGGCACAGCTCGGCAGCAGCTCCACCATGAAAAAACAGGGGCGTGCGCTGCTCTCCGTTCGCGAAGGCGATAAAGAGCGCGTGGTTGACCTGGCGGCGAAGCTGCTGAAGTTTGGTTTCGAGTTGGATGCGACGCACGGCACCGCGATTGTGCTGGGCGAAGCGGGTATCAATCCACGTCTGGTGAACAAGGTGCATGAAGGCCGTCCGCACATTCAGGACCGTATCAAGAATGGCGAGTACACTTACATCATCAACACTACTGAAGGCCGTCAGGCGATTGAAGACTCCAAGCTGATTCGCCGCAGCGCACTGCAGTACAAAGTGCATTATGACACCACCCTGAACGGTGGTTTCGCAACGGCGATGGCGCTGAATGCCGATGCTACCGAGAAGGTGACCTCGGTTCAGGAAATGCACGCGCAGATCAAAAAGTCATAAAAAAAAAGGCCCGGTGATAATTGCGCTAACCGGGCCTGCAATATAATTGGGAAAGGGTTTCTGTAAAGAAACCCTTTTTTTATCTCTCATAAGGTCATTCCTGGCCAACCGCGCTTTCATAACCACATTTTCAATGTAATAAGCACGATATTGCTCACACTAATCAACATTCAAGTCGCATACTATCCATTATATCCACAATTTTAATATGGCTTAGTTTTTATTAATTTGGACAGGCCGTAGCCAGATTTTTAATTTGTGAAATGGTGTGCTTATGTGTGAAAAATATGTTGAAAGACCGCTTTATTTGTTAATTGCTGACTGGATGATGGCTGAAGATCGTTGGATCACAGCAAAGGAAATTTCCCGCCATTTTGATATTGAACACTGCAAAGCAATTAATACGCTCTCTTATATTCTGTCGGAAGTGGGAGAAATTGTTTGTGAAGTTAAGATGATCCCTAATCAAATTGCAGGCCGCGGCTGCCAGTGCCAGCGTTTGGTGAAAGTCATCAGTATTGATTCTCATCTCTACAGACGCTTGAATCACAATTTGCAGGAAAAAAAGGTGAGTGTGGCGAAAACGCCGCGACTGCCAGCGGTTCCCCCAACAGAGCTTAACCGTGAGCAGAAATGGCAGATGATGCTCTCCAAGAGCATGCGTCGATAATGGTGATTTGCCGGATCGGCGTGAGCGCTTCTCCGGCATAAATTACCGTGCTGATTTTGGCTTTACGTCCGTCGTGCCTTTCAGGCGCGGTCGGTTTTTTTCGACCTGCGTTAATGGCAAGGTTTCGTGTAGTCCTGTTTGGCAGCGGATTGCAAGGTCCTGATATTCTTTGGTGTTCAGCCGTTTCCAGTGCAGCTCCTGGTCCGTGACTTCACGCAGTACGCGAACCGGTGAACCAACCAGCATCTGCCTTGCCTCTCCCTGAAATCCGGCTTTGACAAAGCTCATGGCAGCGACAATGCTCTCTTCGCCAATCACCGCACCGTCCATAATCACGCTGTTCATGCCAATCAGCGCATCTCTGCCCACCACGCAGCCGTGCAGGATTGCGCCATGGCCGATGTGTCCATTCTCATGCACGATAGTGTCGGTGTCGCAATAGCCGTGCATGATGCAGCCATCCTGCAGGTTAGAACCGGCTTCCAGAATCAGGCGACCATAGTCACCGCGCAATGAGGCGTGTGGACCAATATAAACCCCGGCCCCCACAATGACATCGCCAATCAGCACAGCGCTGGGATGGACATAGGCATCCGGATGTACCACCGGAATCAGGCCCTCAAAGGCGTAATAGCTCATTGTCTTATCTCGGTTTTATTGCCGGATTGCGGCGTAAATACCTTATCCGGCATAGGCACATTAACGACCTTTCCATACCGGATCGCGTTTTTCCGCAAATGCCTGTGGTCCTTCGAGCGCATCTTCCGAGTGCAGCACTGATGGATAGTGCTTCAGCACACCGCTGCGGATGTACCGGTAGCCTTCTTCCACCGGCATTTCGCTGGTCGCACGGTAAATCTCTTTCAGCGCGGCGATAGCCAGCGGGGCGCTATTTACCAGCTGCTGCGCCAGTTCGCGCGCGCTATCCATCAGTTCGCTCTGGCTGACAACGCGGTTGACGATGCCCCAGCGCAGTGCTTCTTCGGCGCTCATTCGTCTGCCGGTCATCACCATTTCGTTAACGATTGCCGGTGGCAGCAGTTTAGGTAAACGCAGTACGCCGCCGCTGTCAGGCACGATCCCGAGTTTTGCTTCCGGCAGCGCGAAGCTGGCATTTTCCGCACAGACGATAAAATCCGCCGCCAGCGCCAGCTCAAAACCGCCGCCAAACGCGTAGCCGTTTACCGCGGCGATGACCGGCTTATCGAGGTCGAAAATTTCGGTTAAACCGGCGAAGCCGCCTGGGCCAAAATCGGCATCTGGCGCTTCACCTTCGGCCGCCGCTTTTAAGTCCCAGCCAGCAGAAAAGAATTTCTCTCCGCCGCCGGTGATAATTGCTACGCGTAATTCCGGGTCATCACGAAAATTAAGAAAAGCTTCCCCCATTGCAAAGCTGGTTTTAGCGTCAATGGCATTGGCTTTAGGCCGGTCAAGGGTAATTTCCAGGATCGGGCCGTTACGGGTCAGATGTAATGATTCACTCATAGTTCATCTCCAGATAATTAGGTTTCCCGGCCGGAGGAATTCCGACCGGAAGGGTTATTTCAGATTTTTTTTGATTATTTTTCCTGAACAATTGCGCGGCAGGTCGGTTCTTATCTCCATAAAAGAAGGAACCTTGAATTTCGCCATATTGTTTTCGCAGAAGCTGAAGAACTCAGCTTCGCTTAATGTTTCACCCTCATTAAGGACGATAAAAGCTTTAATGGCTTCATCACGGATCGAGTCCTTAATACCGACAACCACAATGTCCTGAATTTTCGGATGCGCAGAAATAATATTTTCCAGCTCGACGCAGGAGACATTTTCCCCACCGCGTTTAATCATGTTGCAGCGTCTGTCGACGAAATAAAAAAAACCGTCCGCATCCTGGTAACCCGAATCACCGGTATGCAACCACCCTTCAGGTTCCAGCGCTTTGGCAGTAGCGTCGGGTTGCGCGTAGTACTCTTTGAAGATTGTTTTTCCCGGCACGCCTTTAATGCAGATTTCGCCAATTTCTCCGGCGGGCAGGGGACGGTTGTGATCGTCACGGATTTCGGCTTCATAGCTAAAACCCACGCGACCAATAGAGGGCCAGCGTCGTTTGTCTCCGGGGCGATCGCCAATAATGCCTACGATGGTTTCGGTCATACCGTAGGAGGTCAGCAGTCTGACGCCAAAGCGGTCGATAAAGGCATCTTTTTCCTGTTCGGATAAATTGAGATAGAACATCACTTCGCGCAGGTGATGCTGTCTGTCCGTTGGGGCTGCGGGTTGGACCATCAGCGTTCTGATCATCATCGGGATGCATTCGGTGACCGTCGCCTGATATCTACGCACCTGATCCCAGAACGCCCTGGCGCTGTACTTCTCCACCAGCACAAAGGTGCTGCCTGCGGAGAATGCGGCCATGGCAGCCGTACACTGACAGTCGATATGAAAAGCGGGCATCACCGTCATATAGACGTCATCATCGCGCAGAGCGATTTGCCAGGAGGTGTAGTAGCCCGCAAAGCGCAGGTTGTAGTGGGTAATCACCACCCCTTTAGGCCGCGAGGTGGTGCCTGAGGTAAACAGAATTTCCGCCGTATCGTCAGTGGATAACGCAGGCGTATAGCACAGATTAGTCGACTGGCGGGCTTGCAGTTGGGTAAAGTGGCTCACGCCGTCGTCAACCGGAAGCTGCTCGCCAATCAGACAGATATGATTTAGCGGAGTGGTATTTTCCAGCCGCATCTGGCGGTACATTGGATAAAACTCGGCACTGGTGACCAGCAGGCTCACTTGGCTGTTTTGTAGGATCCAGGCGCTCTCTTCGCCCAGCAAGCGGGCATTAATCGGCACCATAATGGCGCCAATTTTTGCCAGTCCAAACCAGCAAAAGATAAATTCCGGACAGTTATCCAGATGCAATGCGACCTTGTCGCCCTTGCGGATCCCTAAGGAATGGAAAAGGTTCGCCGTGCGGTTTATCTCTTCATTGAGCGAGGCATAGCTATACTGCCGAACGATTCCTCCGCAGGATTCGAAAATTAACGCCGTTTTATCTCCGTACACCCCGGCCAGGTCGTCCCACATCTGACGTAAGTTTTGTCCGCCAACGATATCCATAATGCTTTATCCACTGAAATCAGGCGTGAGCGCTAACCAACCAGCGGGTCAGCGCGTCGCGTTTATTCCTCAACTCTGGCCAGGCCTTTGCCGACCAGCTCATTTATGTCTGCTTCGCTATAACCAATGTTTTTCAGAATGGCGGCGGTATCCATGCCGTGTGACGGCATGCCACGCCAGATTTTCCCTGGGTTGTTTTTAAATTTCGGCATGATGTTCGGCCCTTTGCATGTGCGGCCGTCCATCGTTTGCCACTGAGTAATGGATTCACGGGCAACGTACTGCGGGTTGCCTTCCAGTTCAGGAATGGTCAGTACCTTCGCGCAGGCGATATTCAGCTCAGCAAAGCGCGCCTGGACTTCGGCGATGGTGTGCGTTGCCAGCCAGGCGTCCAGTTTCTCTTCCACGAGCGGGCCGTAAGGGCATTCCACGCGATGGATAAGCTGGGTGCCTTCCGGGACTTCCGGTGTGCCAAGAATGTGGGCGAGGCCAATATCCTTGAAGCACTCGTTGATTTGCGTGATGCCGACCAGCTCCATGACGATATAGCCATCGGCGCATTTATAGAGACCGCAGCCAGCGTAATACGGGTCTTTGCCTTTGGTCATACGTGGACAAATTTCGCCACCGTTGAAGTAGTCCATCATGAAGTACTGACCCATGCGCAGCATCACTTCGTACATGGCGATATCAATGCTTTCACCCTTACCCGTTTCGCGTACTTTGTGCAGGGCTGCCAGCGCTGCTGTCGTCGCAGTCATCCCGGAGAAATAATCGGCGGTGTACGGGAAGGCCGGCATCGGCTGATCAACATCACCGTTTTGGATCAAATAGCCGCTGAACGCCTGCGCGATGGTGTTATATGCCGGAAGATTGGTGTACTCCTCGGTACCAAACTGGCCGAAGCCGGAAAGGTGGGCGATAACCAGTTTTGGGTTATGTTCCCACAGCACGTCATCGGTAATGCCGCGGCGAGCAAAGGCCGGGCCTTTACTGGCTTCAATGAAAATATCGGTGGTTTCCATGAGCTTCAGAAACGCTTCCCGGCCTTCATCTTTGAAAATATTCAGCGACAGGGCGTGCAGGTTGCGGCGTGAGAGCTGTGGATAGTTAGGTTGCACGCGGATGGTATCGGCCCATGCGACGTTTTCAATCCAGATAACCTCAGCACCCCATTCGGCGAACATCTGTCCGGCGAACGGGCCGGCAATTTCGATCCCTGAAAAAACCACGCGTACCCCGGCAAGTGGGCCAAAGGTTGGCATTGGTAAATGATTCATAATTTTGCTCCTGGCATTTTTTGTAGGCCCGGTAGGCGCAGCGCCACCGGGCATGTTGCCGGATGGCGGCGTAAACGCCTTATCCGGCCTACGAATCGTGCTGAATTAGCGGTATTGCTTGAGTACCGCACGACCCAACGTCAGGATCTGCATTTCATCAGAGCCACCAGAAACACGGTCAACGCGCAGATCGCGCCAGAAACGCGTGATGCGATGGTTACCCGCGATACCTACACCGCCCAGCACCTGCATGGCGGTATCGACCACTTCAAACGCAGCGTTGGCGCAGAAGTATTTGCACATTGCCGCATCGCCCGAAGTAATGGTGCCGTTATCCGCTTTCCATGCCGCTTCAAGCAGCATGTTTTTCATGGAATTCAGTTTGATCGCCATATGCGCGAACTTCTCCTGAATCAGCTGGAAGCGGCCGATCGTTTCGCCAAACTGCACGCGCTGATTGGCGTAGCGCGCGGCGTCTTCAAAAGCGCACATTGCCGTACCGTAGTTGGTCAGCGCGACGAGGAAACGTTCATGATCGAACTCTTCTTTCACGCGGTTGAAACCATTACCTTCCCGACCGAACATGTCTTTCTCGTCCAGTTCAACGTCGTCAAAGGTGATTTCACAGCAGCTATCCATGCGCAGACCGAGTTTCTCCAGCTTGTTGACCTTGATACCCGCTTTGCTCATGTCAACGAACCACTCGGTGTAAACAGGTTTATCCGGCGATGCACCATCTCTCGCCATAACCACGATGTACGGGGTATAGGCGCTACTGGTGATAAAGCACTTACTGCCATTAAGATAAACCTTACCATTTTTACGTGTATAAGTGGTTTTCAGGCTGCCAACATCCGATCCCGCTCCCGGTTCGGTGATGGCAGAGTTCCACATCTGCTTACCGGTGCCCTGGAACGCCATGATTTTATCGATTTGCTCCTGAGTCCCTTCACGCAGGAACGTGTTAAAACCGCCCGGTAACTGGTACAGCACGTAGGTTGGTGCGCCCAGGCGTCCGAGTTCCATCCAGACTGCAGCGACGGTAACAAAACCCGCTTCCAGTCCACCGTGTTCTTCAGGAATCAACAGGCTATCGATGCCCATATCCGCCAGTGCTTTAACAAAACGCTCAGGGTAGACGCTGTCGCGATCGCACTCGGCAAAATAAGCTTCCCAGTTCTCACTGGCCATCAGTTCACGAATACCGGCGACAAACAGCTCCTGCTCGTCATTTAAGTTGAAATCCATCTTTCAGCCTCTTGATCAATTGGGTTAATAAGAATTACTTGTCTTTCCAGTGCACTTTGGCGTCTTTAATAAAGGACAGCGTCACCATGATGTTGACGAAGAACAGCGGACATCCTCCGGCGATAATCGCGGTCTGAATCGGCTTCAGCCCACCCAGCGCCAACAGAACGATACCGATGATGCCGACCAGAACGGACCAGCCGATACGCACTAACAGCGGCGGTTCTTCACCATCGCGGACTTCACGACAGGTGGACATCGCCAGGGTGTAAGAGCAGGCGTTAATCAGCGTCACGGTGGCAATAAAGCAGAGGATGAAGAATCCCCACATGGTGGCGGTGCTGAGCGGTAGAGCAGCCCAGGTTTCGATAATGGCGCGCGCCACGCCGTGTTGTTCAATCAGCTGCGGGATATTGAGAACGTTTTTATCCATCAGCAGCAGCGTGTTGCTGCCAAGGACTGTCCACAGGATCCAGGTCGACGCGGTCAGGCCCAGCACCATCCCGAAGCACAGTTCACGGACGGTACGACCACGCGAAATACGGGCCAGGAAGATACTCATCTGGATGGCGTAAATGACCCACCACGCCCAGTAGAAGACGGTCCAGCCCTGTGGGAAGCCGCCTTTACCGATGGCATCGGTATAGAACAGCATGCGCGGCAGATACATCAACAGCATGCCGACGGAGTCGGTGAAGTAGTTCATGATGAAGCTGGCGCCGCTGACGATAAACACCCAGCCCAGCATCAGGAAGCTCAGATAGCTACGCACGTCGCTGGCGATCTTGACCCCTTTTTGCAGGCCGCAGGCCACGCAAATGGCGTTCAATATGATCCAGCAGGTAATGATGATTGCGTCGAGTTGCAGCGTATGCGGAATACCGAACAGATACTGCATGCACTCGGTTACCAGCGGAGTGGCCAGACCGAGGCTGGTACCCATCGCGAAGATCAGCGCCACCAGATAGAAGTTATCGACGATGGTGCCGAACAGCCCTTTTGCATGCTTCTCGCCCACTAACGGTACCAGCGTGGAGCTGGGACGGATGACGTCCATCTTGCGCACAAAGAAGAAGTAGGCGAAAGCCACAGAAAGGAAACTGTAGGTTGCCCACGGCAACGGTCCCCAGTGGAACAGGCTGTACGCCAGGCCCAGCTCTTTCGCAGCCGTAGAGTTAGGCGCGAGAGCAAACGGCGGGGTGGAGATGTAGTAGTAGATCTCGATGGAACCCCAGAACAGCACCGCGGCGGATGTACAGGAAGCGAACATCATAAAAATCCAGCTGGTGGTACTAAACTCTGGTTTTTCGTCGCCTAATTTCTTTTTGGCATACGGGCCAAAGACCAACCAGAACCAGCCGAAGAGCATGACGACCATATACCATTCAAATGCCCAGCCCCAGACATTGGTGACATAACTGAATACCGCATTAATAACGACGTTAGCGGCATCGAGATCTCTTACAGTTAGCCAACAAAGTATCCCAACTATTATTAATGGCGGAAAAAAAACCTTCGGTTCAATTCCCGATTTTCTCTTTTCATTTTTCATAAGTGAATTCCAGTGTGAAAACGAAACTTATTTAGCGTGCCCGTGCATGATCGTTTGTTTATTTATTATTAATGATTTGTTGATAACTTTTTAACCTCTGGGAGCGCCTCAGTGAGTAACCCATAATGAGTATTCATATCGGGTGGTTCTGTTATCTTCGTCACACTTTTTTATGCTGAGTAATTCGCTCAAAAATTTGATATTTTTTGTTTATAATCAATTGGTTCTCTGTGGTTTTTTAACTTTTTTAAGTGACTGGCGTTCAATATTGTTGAACCCGCAGACAATATTGAAAATTTTCATATTTGACGTGATTCTTTCAATATTGGTGAGGTGCATAACACTATTGAAAGTTACGAATTTCAATGTGTGACATTTTCAATATTGGTGATTAAGGTTTTATTTCCGAATTAAAGAGCGTGATATCTGTATTTAACACTGCCGATATAAATACGTTTCCTTCATGATTTCTGGAGATGCAATGAAGATAATTACTTGCTACAAATGCGTACCTGATGAACAGGATATTGCGATTAATAATGCTGACGGTTCACTCGATTTCAGCAAAGCGGATGGCAAAATAAGCCAGTATGATCTGAATGCGATCGAAGCGGCTTGTCAGTTGAAACAACAGTCAGGAGAGGCCCAGGTTGTGGCCATGAGCGTCGGCGGCAAAGCGCTGACCAATGCAAAAGGGCGAAAAGATGTGCTTTCCCGTGGCCCAGATGAACTGATTGTTGTTATTGACGATCAATTTGAGCAGGCGCTGCCGCAACAAACTGCCAGCGCGCTGGCTGCCGCCGCGCAAAAAGCAGGTTTCGATCTGCTTATTTGCGGTGACGGTTCTTCCGATCTTTATGCTCAGCAGGTTGGTCTGCTGGTGGGAGAAGCGCTGAACATTCCGGCGATTAACGGCGTGAGTAAAATCCTCTCTCTTACCGACAGCACTCTGACGGTAGAGCGTGAACTGGAAGATGAAGTCGAAACTCTGAGCATTCCGCTTCCGGCGGTGATCGCGGTCTCAACGGACATCAACACCCCACAAATCCCTTCCATGAAAGCCATTCTTGGCGCGGCGAAAAAACCGGTTCAGGTCTGGTCGCCGGCAGACATTGGCCTGAACAGCGCGCAGGCATATTCCGAACAACACGTTGCTGCACCGAAGCAGCGCGAGCGTCAGCGCGTTGTAATTGAAGGTGACGGTGAAGAACAGATTGCCGCGTTTGTCGAGAATCTTCGCAAAATCATTTAATTATCAGGGGATGTTATGAACAAATTTTCCAGTATCTGGGTATTCAGCGATACCCCTTCTCGTCTGCCGGAACTGATGAATGGTGCGCAGGCTTTAGGTGAAAAAGTTAACACGTTTGTGCTGAGTGAAGCGGACTGCGCGACGGCATGCCATTTAGGCGCAGATGATGTCTGGTTACTCAGCGGTAAACCAGAAGACCGTATGGTCGAAGACTACGCTGATGTGATGGCCGAAACTATTCGTCAGCACAGCGAGGGCGGGGCGGTGCTGCTGCCAAATACGCGTCGCGGCAAGCTGTTAGCGGCAAAACTGGGTTTTCGCTTGTCGGCAGCGGTCTCCAACGACGCCAGTGCAGTCGCCGTACAGGATGGAAAAGCGGCGGTAAAACATATGGTCTACGGCGGCCTGGCGATGGGGGCAGAAACAATCGCTTCACCGTTCGCCGTGATAACGCTCAGCAGTGGAACGTTTGACGCACAGCAACCGGATACCGCCCGCAGCGGCGAGGTGCACAGTGTGTCATGGCAGGCTCCGGCTGTAGCCGTTACTCGTACGGCAACTCAGGCACGTCAGAGCAACAGCGTCGACCTCGACAAAGCCCGTCTGGTGGTTAGCGTGGGACGCGGGATCGGCAGCAAAGAAAATATCTCGCTGGCGGAAGCGCTGTGCCAGACGATTGGCGCCGAGCTGGCGTGCTCCCGTCCGGTGGCGGAAAACGAGAAGTGGATGGAACACGAACGCTACGTCGGCATCTCCAACCTGATGCTCAAGCCTGAACTGTATCTGGCCGTGGGGATCTCCGGGCAGATCCAACATATGGTCGGCGCCAACGGCGCGCAGACGATTTTCGCCATCAACAAAGATAAAAATGCGCCGATCTTCCAGTATGCGGATTTTGGCATCGTTGGCGATGCGCTGAAGATCCTGCCTGCGCTGACGGCTGCTTTAGCGCGTTAAACCATTTCGGGCAGGATGCGAAGGTGTCCTGCCGCTGACAGGAGTACGTATGTCCGAAGATATCTTTGATGCCATCATCGTGGGTGCAGGTCTGGCGGGTTCGGTTGCGGCGCTGGTGCTGGCTCGGGAGGGCGCACAGGTGCTGGTTATCGAGCGCGGCAATTCTGCTGGCGCGAAGAATGTCACCGGTGGGCGCATGTATGCGCATAGCCTGGAGAACATCATTCCCGGCTTTGCTGAGCAGGCCCCCATTGAACGCATCATCACCCACGAAAAACTCGCCTTTATGACCGACAAAGGGGCGATGACCATCGACTATTGCAACGGCGAAGACGCCAAATCGTCGCAGGTTTCTTACTCTGTCTTACGCAGTAAATTTGACGCCTGGCTGATGGAACAGGCCGAAGAGGCGGGCGCTCAGCTCATCACCGGTATCCGCGTGGATAACGTTGTGCAGCGCGAGGGCAAAGTCGTGGGCGTGGAAGCCGATGGCGATATTCTGGAAGCCAAAGTGGTGATCCTTGCCGACGGAGTGAATTCTCTGTTGGCTGAAAAGCTAGGTATGGCAAAGCGCGTCGAGGCATCACATGTTGCCGTCGGCGTAAAAGAGCTGATCGAGTTGCCGAAATCGGTAATTGAAGATCGTTTCCAGTTACAAGGGAACGAAGGGGCTGCCTGTCTGTTTGCCGGATCGCCCACCGATGGGTTGATGGGCGGTGGCTTTCTCTATACGAATGAAACGACCCTTTCTCTGGGACTGGTCTGCGGCCTTCATCATCTGAAAGATGCGAAAAAATCGGTTCCGCAAATGCTGGAAGATTTCAAACAGCATCCGGCGGTTGCCCCGCTGATCGCCGGTGGCAAGCTGGTGGAATATGCCGCGCACGTCGTACCGGAAGCCGGTATCAACATGCAGCCAGAACTGGTGGGGGACGGCGTACTGATTGCTGGTGACGCTGCCGGAATGTGTATGAACCTCGGCTTTACCATTCGCGGTATGGATCTCGCCATATCCGCAGGTGAAGCGGCGGCGAAAACGGTACTTTCCGCAATGAAGCGCGACGATTTTAGCAAGCAGTCGCTGGAGGAATACCGTCAGCATCTGGACGAAGGCCCGATGCGCGATATGCGCATGTATCAGAAACTACCCGCTTTTCTTGATAACCCACGCATGTTTACCGCTTATCCGGAAATGGCGGTCAGTATTGCGCGCGACCTGTTCACCGTGGATGGTTCGGCACCGGTGCCAATGCGTAAAAAAATCCTACGCCATGCGAAGAAAGTGGGCTTCATCAACCTGATGAAAGATGGCCTGAAAGGAGTGACCGTATTATGACATCTCCCGTCAACGTGGACGTCAAACTGGGCGTCAATAAGTTCAATGTGGATGAAGACAGTCCGCATATCATTCTCAAAACCGATCCTGATAAACAGGCGCTGGAGGTGCTGATTAAGGCCTGTCCGGCTGGCCTGTATAAAAAGCAGGATGACGGTAGCGTACGTTTTGATTATGCCGGATGCCTGGAATGCGGAACGTGCCGCATTCTCGGGCTGGATACAGCGCTAGAAAAATGGGAATACCCGCGTGGGACGTTTGGCGTGGAGTTCCGCTACGGCTAAACCTGGTGCCGGATGGCGGCTTCGCCTTATCCGGCCTACAGGAACAATGCGTAGGCCTGATAAGCGTAACGTCATCAGGCATTAAGTTAAAATAAAACAGGACATAACCATGCAGCAGCCCAGGAACTTTGATGACATCAAATTCACCTCTATTCACCGCCGGATAATGCTGTGGGGAAGCGGTGGGCCGTTTCTGGATGGTTATGTGCTGGTGATGATTGGCGTGGCATTGGAACAGCTCACGCCAGCATTGAAACTGGATGCACAATGGATTGGTCTGCTGGGTGCCGGTACGCTCGCGGGTCTGTTTGTGGGGACGTCGCTGTTTGGCTACATTTCCGACAAGGTCGGGCGGCGCAAAATGTTCATTATCGATATTATCGCCATTGGCGTGATATCGGCGGCAACCATGTTTGTCTCCTCGCCCGTTGAGTTGTTGGTAATGCGCGTGCTGATCGGCATTGTGATTGGTGCCGACTACCCGATCGCCACCTCGATGATCACCGAGTTCTCCAATACCCGCCAACGCGCTTTCTCCATCGGTTTTATCGCCGCCATGTGGTATGTCGGCGCCACCTGTGCCGATCTGGTCGGTTACTGGTTGTATGATGTTGAGGGCGGATGGCGCTGGATGTTGGGCAGCGCGGTGATCCCCTGCATTTTGATCCTGATTGGGCGTTTCGATCTTCCTGAATCGCCGCGCTGGCTGCTGCGTAAAGGTCGGGTGAAAGAGTGTGAGGAGATGATGATCAAACTGTTCGGTGAACCGGTGGTGTTCGACGAAGAAGCGCCGCAGGAGACGCGCTTTCTTCAGCTATTTAATCGCCGTCATTTCCCGTTTGTACTGTTTGTCGCCGCTATCTGGACTTGTCAGGTGATCCCGATGTTTGCCATTTATACCTTTGGTCCGCAGATTGTGGGGCTGCTGGGGCTTGGTGCTGGGAAAAGCGCCGCGTTGGGAAATGTGGTAATCAGCTTGTTCTTTATGTTGGGATGCATTCCTCCCATGTTCTGGCTCAATAGCGCGGGCCGACGACCGCTGTTAATTGGCAGCTTCATTATGATGACGCTGGCGCTGGCCGTGCTAGGGTTAATCCCTGATATGGGCGCGTGGCTGGTGGTGCTGGCGTTTGCCGTATACGCATTCTTCTCCGGGGGACCAGGAAACCTGCAATGGCTATACCCTAACGAACTGTTTCCCACTGATATTCGTGCGTCTGCCGTCGGGGTGATTATGTCCTTAAGCCGTATCGGCACCATTGTTTCAACCTGGGCGCTGCCGGTGTTCATCACCAAATACGGGATCAGTAATGTCATGCTGATGGGGGCGGGCATTTCGCTGATCGGCCTGCTCGTGTCCATCGCTTTCGCCCCGGAAACGCGAGGTCTGACGCTGGCGCAAACCAGCCAAATGACGATCCGCAGTAAACCCGTGACCAGGGCGGGTTATTAGGAGTGTTCTGTATTTTCCCTGCAACTCAGTCAGTTAGCCTACAGTTAACGGGTATATCACTGAAAACGACTGAAAAGCAGGGAGAACACCATGCAAAAACATATTCTGATCACCTCTATTTTTACCGCAGCAGCACTGTTCACCGTAGCCGGTTGCTCCTCGAACCAGGCGGTTAAAACTACCGATGGCAAAACAATCGTGACCGACGGCAAACCGCAAGTCGATGATGATACAGGCCTGGTGTCGTACAAAAATGCGCAAACGGGTAAGACGGAACAAATTAACCGCGATCAGGTTAAAGATATGAGCGAACTGGATAACTAGTTCAGTTTTCTCCATTCAACCACTCAATAATATTGACTGTTAGCCTGCGGATTAACTGACTAAACTCACTGTTATTACAATAATGCAGTGAAACAGGCTAATCATGATCCTCATCATTTATGCGCATCCCTATCCGCAGCACTCGCATGCGAATAAGCGGATGCTTGAACAGGCAAGGATGCTGGAGGGCGTGGAGATCCGCTCGCTCTACCAGCTCTACCCCGACTTCAATATCGATATTGCCGCTGAACAGGATGCGCTGGCGCGCGCTGATTTGATTATCTGGCAGCATCCTATGCAATGGTATAGCACACCTCCCTTACTCAAGCTGTGGATGGATAAGGTCCTTTCGCACGGTTGGGCATATGGCCACGGCGGGACAGCGCTCCACGGTAAACATCTGCTGTGGGCAGTGACGACCGGCGGCGGCGAAAACCACTTTGATATTGGCTCCCATCCCGGATTTGATGTGCTTTCCCAGCCCTTACAGGCAACGGCGCTCTACTGTGGCCTCAAATGGCTGCCGCCGTTTGCGATGCACTGTACGTTTATCTGTGATGATGAAACTCTGCAGGCGCAGGCGCGTCATTACAAACAGCGTCTGTTGGAGTGGCAGGAGGTTCATCATGGATAACCATACGCTAATACAGGCGCTGATTTATCTCGGATCGGCGGCGCTGATTGTCCCCATTGCCGTGCGACTGGGGCTAGGATCAGTGCTGGGGTATCTCATCGCAGGGTGCATTATTGGACCATGGGGTCTGAGGATGGTGACCGACGCTGAATCAATCCTGCATTTTGCCGAGATCGGCGTGGTGTTGATGCTGTTTGTCATCGGTCTGGAGCTGGATCCGCAACGTTTGTGGAAACTGCGGGCCTCGGTGTTCGGTGGTGGTGCGCTGCAGATGGTGGTATGCGGCGGTCTGATTGGTTTGTTCTGTATGTTCCTCGGCCTGCGCTGGCAGGTAGCGGAACTGATCGGCATGACGCTGGCGCTTTCCTCCACGGCTATTGCTATGCAGGCGATGAATGAGCGGAACCTGATGGTTTCGCAAATGGGACGCAGCGCGTTTGCCGTGCTGTTGTTCCAGGATATCGCCGCTATTCCTCTGGTGGCGATGATCCCATTACTTGCGGCGAGCGGAGCATCGACAACGCTTGGAGCGTTTGCGCTCTCCGCCCTTAAGGTGGCGAGCGCCCTGGTGCTGGTGGTGTTGCTGGGGCGTTATGTGACGCGTCCGGCCTTGCGTTTTGTCGCTCGTTCTGGCCTGCGGGAAGTATTCAGTGCCGTTGCGCTGTTCCTCGTTTTTGGCTTCGGTCTGCTGTTGGAAGAGGTTGGACTGTCGATGGCGATGGGGGCGTTCCTGGCTGGCGTGCTGCTGGCAAGCTCTGAGTATCGTCACGCGCTGGAAAGCGATATCGAGCCATTTAAAGGGCTGCTGCTGGGACTGTTTTTCATCGGCGTCGGGATGTCTATCGACTTTGGTACGCTGATTGATAATCCCTTGCGCATTATCATTCTGTTGGTCGGTTTCCTGGTTATCAAAACCGTCATGCTGTGGCTGATAGCGAAACCCTTACAGGTGCCGAACAAGCAGCGCAGATGGTTTGCCGTGTTATTAGGGCAGGGCAGTGAGTTTGCCTTCGTGGTGTTTGGCGCGGCGCAAATGGCAAACGTGCTTGATCCTGATTGGGCGAAATCTCTGACGCTGGCGGTGGCGCTGTCGATGGCGGCGACGCCGATTTTACTGGTAATTCTGACGCGTCTGGAAAAATCGGCGACCGGTGAAGAGCGGGAAGCAGATGAAATCGACGAGGAACAACCTCGGGTGATCATCGCCGGGTTTGGGCGATTTGGTCAGATAACCGGTCGTCTGTTGTTGTCGAGCGGGGTCAAAATGGTGGTTCTTGATCATGACCCGGACCATATCGAAACGCTGCGTAAATTCGGCATGAAGGTTTTCTATGGCGATGCGACGCGGATGGATCTGCTGGAGTCTGCCGGGGCGGCTAAAGCTGAAGTTATTATTAACGCCATTGATGATCCGCAAACCAGCCTGCAACTGACCGAAATGGTGAAACAGTATTTCCCGCATCTGCAAATTATTGCCCGTGCGCGCGATGTGGATCATTACATCCGCCTGCGCCAGGCTGGCGTGGAGATGCCGGAACGTGAAACCTTTGAGGGCGCGCTGAAGACCGGACGTTTGGCACTGGAAGGTCTTGGGCTTGGACGCTATGAAGCGCGTGAGCGGGCCGATGTATTCCGCCGCTTCAACACGCTGATGGTTGAGGAGATGGTGAAAGGGGAAAATGACGCAACGTCCCGCGCGGCGGTATATAAACGCACCAGCGAAATGCTGAGTGAAATTATTGCGGAAGATCGTCAGCACTTATCATTAATTCAACGCCATGGCTGGCAAGGTACGGATGAAGGTAAGCATACGGGCGACGTCGCCGATGAGCCGGAAGTGAAACCGTCAGCATAGGGTAAAAAATGTGATGTTCTGCAAACTTTACTGCTAATTGGCTGTTTTTGAACTACTGTAATGCTGGCGTACCACCTTAAATAGGTCGGTTCGCCAGCAGAACGGAAAATTTTCATGCTCATCCTCTTTCCGCCAGTCGACGAAAGATTGCGCTTTCCGTATAGTGGCGACAATTTTTTTGTATCCGGGAAACATTCAATGATCAGTCTGATTGCGGCGTTAGCGGTAGATCGCGTCATCGGTATGGAAAATGCCATGCCATGGAACCTACCTGCCGATCTCGCCTGGTTTAAACGTAATACCTTAAACAAGCCGGTTGTCATGGGACGCCACACGTGGGAATCCATCGGGCGACCGTTGCCTGGGCGTAAAAATATCGTCATCAGCAGCAAGCCTGGCACCGACGATCGCGTGCAGTGGGTGAAGTCTGTTGAGGAAGCGATCGCGGCCTGTGGCGATGAACCTGAAATCATGGTTATTGGCGGTGGGCGTGTGTATGAGCAGTTCCTGCCGAAAGCGCAGAAACTGTATCTGACACACATTGATGCGGAAGTTGAAGGGGATACGCATTTCCCGGACTACGAACCGGATGACTGGGAATCGGTGTTCAGTGAATTCCACGATGCTGACGCGCAAAACTCCCACAGCTACTGCTTCGAGATTTTGGAACGTCGTTAATGTGGATGCCTGATGGCGTTGCGCTAATCAGGCCTACAGATTGCACATTCGTCTGCCGGATTAGGTGTAAGCACCGCCATCCGGCAGACGGCTATCAGGCGTTGACGGCCTCGCCGGGATCCAGATTCAGATGGCGATTTGATGGCTGTACAAAGTACTGTTTGTCTTCCCAGCGCAGACAGGTGAGATCCCCGCCCCAGCAACACCCCGTATCTAACGCGTAAATACCTTCTGGCGTACCTTTGCCCTCCAGCGATGCCCAGTGCCCGAATGCAATGCTATAGGCTTCACTGACCGGTCCAGGAATGGCAAACCACGGCTTCAGCGGGGTAGGCGCATCTTCTGGCGACTCTTTGCTGTACATATCCAACTGACCGTTGGGGAAGCAGTAACGCATGCGGGTAAACGCGTTGGTAATAAAACGCAGGCGCGCCAGCCCCGTCAGCTCCGGGGTCCAGTTATTTGGCATGTCGCCGTACATGGCATCAAGAAAGAATGGATAAGAATCGCTCGACAGTACGGCTTCAACATCGCGAGCACAGTCCTTCGCCGTCTGCAGATCCCACTGTGGGGTAATCCCTGCATGCGCCATGACCAGTTTCTTCTCTTCATCAACCTGCAACAGCGGCTGGCGACGTAGCCAGTTAAGCAGCGTGTCAGCATCCGGTGCCTCAAGCAGCGGCGTGAGCCGGTCTTTCGGTTTATTACGGCTGATGCCAGCAAACACGGCCAGCAGGTGTAAATCGTGATTACCGAGGACTAACCGCACGCTGTCGCCCAGCGATTTAACGTAGCGCAAAACGTCTAACGACCCTGGCCCACGCGCGACCAGATCGCCGGTGAGCCATAAGGTGTCTTGTTCTGGATTAAAGTCAACCTGGTGCAGCAAGGCTACCAGTTCATCGTAACAACCGTGAACGTCGCCAATGAGGTATGTTGCCATAGCTATTGTTTTAATGAATGAGTGTAGGAACGGCGAGTCGGAACACGGGAATGTCGATGGTAAAGGCGATCCCTTGCTCATCGATCATTTCGTAATGACCCTGCATGGTGCCCAGCGGTGTTTCAATCACCGCACCGCTGGTGTACTGGTACTCTTCGCCAGGTTCGATGTGGGGCTGAACGCCCACCACGCCTTCGCCCTGAACTTCGGTTTCACGGCCATGACCATTGGTGATCAACCAATAACGCCCCAACAGCTGCACAGGCGCTCGCCCCAAATTGCGGATAGTCACGGTATAAGCAAAAACGTAACGTTCATCATCAGGTGAGGATTGCGCCTCAATGTAGACGCTTTGTACCTGAATGCACACTCGGGGCGAATTGATCATGTTTAACTCTCCTTCGATGGCGCGTTTTCTGACAGATAGTTAGCCATCCGGCAGTATTGCGCGACAGAGATATTTTCCGCTCGCATCGCCGGATCAACGCCCAGCTCTGTCAGTACTTCAACGCTAAACAGGTTGCCGAGACTATTACGTACAGTTTTGCGACGCTGATTAAACGCTTCAGTGGTAATACGGCTCAGCACACGAACATCTTTAACGGGGTACGGCATTGTCGCGTGAGGGACCAGACGTACCACGGCGGAATCGACTTTAGGCGCAGGCGTAAATGCGGATGGCGGCACTTCAAGTACCGGGATCACATTGCAGTAATACTGCGCCATGACGCTTAATCGACCATACGCTTTACTGTTTGGCCCTGCAACCAGACGGTTAACCACCTCTTTTTGCAACATGAAATGCATGTCGGCGATGGCATCAGTATAGGAAAAAAGATGGAACATGAGCGGCGTGGAGATGTTATACGGCAGGTTGCCGAATACGCGCAGCGGCTGACCCATCGTTTGTGCGAGTTCGCCGAAGTTCATGGTCATGGCATCTTGCTGATAAATCGTCAGCTTCGGCCCTAAAAACGGGTGTGTTTGCAGGCGGGCGGCGAGATCGCGGTCCAGCTCAATGACCGTGAGCTTGTCCAGGCGTTCGCCTACAGGTTCGGTCAACGCTGCCAGGCCCGGGCCGATTTCGACCATAGCCTGACCTTTCTGCGGGTTGATAGCAGAGACAATACTTTCGATCACAAACTGATCGTTGAGGAAGTTTTGCCCGAAACGTTTACGGGCTAAGTGGCCCTGATGGACTCGATTATTCATTGGTATTAACAATCATTTTGATGGCGAGATTAAGCGCCGTAATAAAACTGCCGACATCTGCTTGCCCACGACCCGCAAGTTCAAGCGCGGTGCCGTGATCGACGGATGTGCGAATAAAGGGCAGGCCCAGCGTGATATTCACACCGCGACCAAATCCCTGGTATTTTAGCACGGGGAGACCCTGATCGTGGTACATTGCCAGCACGGCATCCGCATGGTCGAGATATTTGGGCTGAAACAGCGTATCTGCGGGCAGCGGGCCGTTTAATTTCATCCCCTGCGCACGCAGTTCATCAAGGACCGGAATGAGGGTGTCTATCTCTTCCGTTCCCATATGACCACCTTCACCGGCATGCGGGTTAAGACCGCACACCAGAATATGCGGATCGGCAATGCCAAACTTGGTGCGCAAATCATGATGCAAAATACCGATCACTTCGTTAAGCAGAGCAGGCGTAATGGCGTCGGCAACGGCTCTGAGCGGCAAATGAGTGGTTGCCAGGGCAACGCGCAGCGCTTCAGTCGCCAGCATCATGACGACTTTCTTCGCCTGTGAGCGCTCTTCAAAAAACTCGGTATGTCCGGTAAACGGGATGCCTGCGTCATTGATTACGCCCTTGTGTACCGGACCGGTAATCAGCGCCGCAAACTCACCTTGCAGACAACCATCGCAGGCGCGAGCCAGCGTATCCACCACATATTGTCCGTTCTCTACCGCCAACTGACCCGCGATAACAGGCGCCCGCAGAGCAATCGGCAACAGCGTCAACGTACCTGCTGATTGCGGTCTGGCTGGGGTATCTGGAGAGTATGGGAGGAGTGAAAGCGGTAAACCGAGCATTGCTGCCCGGTCACTGAGGAGTGCGGCATCCGCACAGACAACGAGTTCTACAGGCCACTCACGCTGGGCGAGCTGAACCACCAGGTCCGGGCCAATCCCGGCGGGTTCGCCGGGAGTGATCACAACGCGTTGAATACGAGTCATTAGTTGCTCAGAACTTTAACGTAGGCGCTGGCGCGCTGTTCCTGCATCCAGGTTGCCGCTTCTTCCGAGAATTTACGGTTCATCAGCATACGATAAGCTCTGTCTTTCTGCGCCGCATCAGTTTTATCAACGTTACGCGTGTCCAGCAGCTCGATCAGATGCCACCCGAAAGAGGAGTGCACCGGGGTACTCATCTGGCCTTTGTGAAGTTTGGTCAGCGCATCGCGGAAAGCGGGATCGAAAATATCCGCTGCAGCCCAGCCCAGATCGCCGCCCTGGTTGGCAGAACCCGGATCCTGAGAAAACTCTTTAGCCGCTGCCGCGAAGGTTGTTTTACCGCTCTTAATATCAGCTGCGATTTGTTCCAGCTTCAGACGCGCCTGTTGATCGGTCATGATCGGCGATGGCTTGAGCAGAATATGGCGGGCATGAACTTCAGTCACGGAGATGCTCTGGCTTTGACCACGCATATCGTTAACTTTCAGGATGTGGAAGCCGACACCAGAACGAATTGGGCCGATGATATCGCCTTTTTTCGCGGTGCTTAGCGCCTGGGCAAAGATGCCCGGCAGCTCCTGAATACGTCCCCAACCCATCTGGCCGCCTTTCAGCGCCTGCTGGTCAGCGGAATAGGTGATGGCCAGTTTGCCGAAATCGCTACCGTTACGCGCTTCATCAACAACAGAGCGCGCCTGACTTTCAGCCGCGTTAACCTGGTCAGAAGTTGGGTTTTCCGGTAATGGGATCAGAATGTGGCTCAGGTTCAGCTCGGTGCTGGCATCGTTTTGGTTGCCGACCTGCTGCGCCAGGGCATCCACTTCCTGAGGCAGGATAGTAACGCGACGGCGAACTTCGTTGTTACGCACTTCAGAGATGGTCATCTCTTTGCGGATCTGGCTACGATAGGTCGAATAGCTTAAGCCATCCTGTGCCAGACGGCTGCGCATCTGATCCAGCGTCATGTTGTTTTGCTTGGCGATGTTGGCAATCGCCTGATCCAGTTGCTCGTCAGAGATTTTAACACCCATCTTCTGACCCATCTGCAGGAGGATTTGATCCATGATCAAACGTTCCAGGATCTGATGACGCAGCGTGGCGTCGTCCGGTAATTGTTGACCAGCCTGACCCGCATTAAGTTTTACTGACTGCATTAAGCCATCGACGTCGCTTTCCAGAACGACGCCGTTATTGACGACGGCTGCGACTTTATCGACTACCTGCGGGGCAGCGAAACTGGTATTCGCGATCATGGCGATACCGAGAAGCAGCGTTTTCCAGTTCTTCATACTTTTTCCATTTCAATTAACCGCAAAGCGGATTACGTTGTAAATCAATCAGATCATAAAGAGCTTTGATACGGCAAAATGTTAGAACGCAACATTTGGTTGGTGCCGAGACCGTAGTTGGAACTCAGGCCGCGTAGTTCGATATTAAAGCCGATCGTGTTGTCATAAACTGCATGTTTCTGAGTGTCATCCCAGCCGTTCAGCTTACGTTCGTAGCCGAAGCGAATGGCGTAACAGCAGGAGTTGTACTGCAGACCCAGCATGGAATCCGCTTCTTTGTTCACGTTGGTATCAAAGTAGTAAGCCCCGACAATCGACCAGCGGTCGGCGATCGGGAAGCTTGCTACCGCGCCCACCTGTGAAATCCCGTTTTTATACTGCTCTGCTGTAGAGTAGTAAGACGGCAGGGTTGCCTGGATATATTCAGAGCTGGCATAACGGTAGTTCAGCTGCAGCATACGGTTTTCGTCGCGGCGGTATTCGATACTGCTGCTGCTGGTTGCAACGCTGTCCAGACGCGTGTCGTACTGGATCCCACTGCGTAAACCCCAGCGATCGGAGATGCGCCAGTAGGTGTCGCCAGCCCATACCAGTGAGCCCGTTTTGTCGTCATTCTCCCATTTAATATTGTCATCGCCAGTGCGAGACTCGGTGAAATAGTAGATTTGACCCACAGAAATATTAAAACGTTCAACGGCCGCGTCATCATAAACGCGAGATGTGACCCCGGTCGTTACCTGGTTGGCAGATGCGATGCGGTCCAGACCGCCATAGGTACGATCGCGGAACAGGCCGCTGTAGTCAGATTGCAGCAGGGACGAGTCATAGTTATAGATATGACTTTGGTCGCGATACGGTACATACAGGTACTGCGCACGGGGCTCCAGCGTTTGGGTATAGCCCGGCGCTAACATGTTCATGTCGCGCTCGAAGATCATCTTGCCGTCAACTTTAAACTGCGGCATGACGCGGTTGGCGGAATCATCGAGCTTGTTAACGTTACTCGGGTTGTTGTTGTACCAATCCAGGTTAGTTTGCTGATAGTGCGTTGCCAGCAGCTTCGCTTCGGTATTGATACTTCCCCAGTTATTCGACAATGGCAGGTTGATGGTCGGTTCGAGGTGAACACGCGTTGCTTCCGGCATGTTGTCGTTGGTATTAACGAAATGGACTGCCTGACCATAAATCCGGGTGTCAAACGGACCCACATCATTCTGGTAGTAGTTGACGTCTAACTGCGGCTGAGCGGAATAGCTACTGTTGTTCTGATCGTCAAAGACCTGGAACTGCTTGGTCGAAACTGTCGCATCAAAGTTTTGTACCGCATAGCCGACGCTGAATTTTTGCGTGGCGTAGCCGTCAGTACTGGAACCGTATTTATTATCAAAATCGTTAAAGTAGCTGGAATCGCTGACCTTGGTGTAGTCGACGTTAAAACGCCACACCTGATCCATTACACCGGCGTGCTGCCAGTAGAACAGCCAGCGGCGGGAATTGTCATCCTTCGGGTGTTCATCCTCGTACACTTTATCGGAATTCAGATAGTCGAACTCCATCAGACCTGCGCCCGCCTGGGTGAGGTAGCGGAATTCGTTCTCCCACATGATACCGCCACGACGGTGTATATAATGCGGCGTGATGGTGGCGTCCATATTGGGCGCAATGTTCCAATAATACGGGAGATAGAACTCAAAATAGTTATTGGTAGAGTATTTTGCGTTCGGGATCAGGAAACCAGAGCGACGCTTATCGCCGACGGGTAACTGTAAATAAGGACTGTAAAAGACCGGAACCGGACCCAGTTTAAAACGGGCGTTCCAGATCTCTGCGACCTGTTCTTCACGGTCGTGAATGACTTCGCTGCCGACGACGCTCCAGGTATTGGAACCTGGCAGACAGGAGGTGAAGCTACCGTTTTCCAGAATGGTATAGCGGTTTTCCCCACGCTGTTTCATCAGATCGGCTTTTCCGCGCCCCTGACGACCTACCATCTGATAATCACCTTCCCAGATGTTGGTATCTTTGGTATTCAGATTAGACCAGCCCTTCGGCCCCTTCAGAATAACCTGATTGTCATCATAATGGACATTGCCCAGCGCATCGACGGTACGAACTGGCTCCGGCTGGCCTTCTGCCTGCTTCTGATGAAGCTGCACTTCGTCGGCCTGCAGGCGGCTGTTACCCTGTGCGATGTCCACATTGCCGGTAAACACCGCGTCATCCGGGTAATTCCCTTTCGCGTTGTCAGCAGTGATGGTGACGGGTAATTCATTAGTCTCGCCCTGTACCAGAGGACGGTCATAGCTTGGCACGCCCAGCATACACTGTGAGGCGAGATCGGCTGCCAGACCCTGATGGCTATAGAGGGCGCTGGCAATCATGGTGGCCAGAAGAGTGGGAATACGTTTTTTCATACGTTGTATTTATTGTTCCATCATCAGTAGCGTCGCGCGTGACAAACGGTCACAGCCTAACTTATCTCATCTTCACTTCGCTAGTATTAATCCTGCCCATTTTATCCCGCCACCTTTCAAGCTGCATCTTCGTTCCAGACGAATTGGTCACTGCGTTGCCGCCTTGTTGCAACTCGAAATCCAACGGGTATAGCGTTTGTGGTGTTAGGCACGGCATAGAATGACAGGTATGATAATGCAAATTATAGGCGATGTCCCACAATTGACCGCAGCCGTAAATCGGTAAAAGCACCTTATATTGTGGGACATATCCTGGCTGAGAGCAGAAAGATTTGGGGAGTCTATGCAGTATTGGGGAAAGATAATTGGTGTCGCCGTGGCCTTAATGATGGGCGGCGGCTTCTGGGGTGTGGTTCTGGGCCTGTTAGTTGGCCACATGTTCGACAAAGCCCGCATGCGCAAAATGGCGTGGTTTGCCAACCAGCGTGAACGCCAGGCGCTGTTTTTTGCCACCACTTTTGAGGTGATGGGGCATCTGACCAAATCCAAAGGTCGCGTCACGGAAGCCGATATCCATATCGCCAGTCAATTGATGGATCGAATGAATTTGCACGGTGACTCGCGTACCGCCGCGCAACATGCCTTCCGGGTGGGAAAATCGGACAATTACCCATTACGTGAAAAAATGCGTCAGTTTCGCAGCGTCTGTTTTGGTCGCTTCGATCTGATCCGCATGTTTCTGGAGATTCAGATCCAGGCAGCTTTTGCCGATGGGTCGTTGCATCCGAACGAGCGTGAAGTGCTGTATGTGATTGCTGAAGAGTTGGGGATCTCACGTACCCAATTTGATCAGTTTCTGCGCATGATGCAGGGCGGCGCCCAGTTTGGCGGCGGATATCAGCAGCAGTCCGGCGGCGGTGGCTGGCAGCAGGCGCAACGCGGTCCGACGCTGGAAGACGCCTGCAATGTGCTGGGTGTGAAAGCGACCGATGATGCGACCACCATTAAGCGCGCATACCGTAAGCTGATGAGCGAGCACCATCCGGACAAACTGGTGGCGAAAGGTCTGCCGCCAGAAATGATGGAAATGGCGAAGCAAAAAGCGCAGGAAATTCAAAAAGCTTACGAGCTAATTAAAGAACAGAAAGGCTTTAAATAATCGTTATGCCGGATGGCAGCTAGCGCCTTATCCGGCCTACGTTAATGAATGTAGGCCGGGCAAGCGAAGCACCCGGCCTAAATGGGGCCTGCGTTTAAAAATCTGCTGGAACTTTAAACGTCATACTGTTGCCGTATTCGGGATGCGTGATAGTTAACATCTCTGCGTGCAGCAGCAGGCGCGGCGCTAACGCCAGGGCCTGTGGCGGGGCGTAGAAGCGGTCGCCCAGAATCGGATGCCCTAATGCCAGCATATGCACACGCAACTGGTGGGAGCGTCCGGTAATGGGTTTGAGCACGACCCGGGCGGTGTTATCTTCCGCAAACTCCACCACTTCATACTCGGTCTGCGCCGATTTTCCGGTCTCATAACACACTTTCTGCTTTGGCCGATTCGGCCAGTCGCAAATCAGCGGTAAATCAACCAGCCCCTCGGCCGGAGCGGGATGTCCCCAGACGCGTGCGACATACTGTTTCTTCGGCTCGCGTTCGCGAAACTGGCGCTTTAGCTCGCGCTCTGCCGCTTTAGTTAGCGCCACTACAATCACGCCGCTGGTTGCCATATCCAGACGATGTACGGATTCAGCCTGCGGGTAATCGCGCTGAATACGCGTCATCACGCTGTCTTTGTGTTCATCCAGACGACCCGGCACGGACAACAAGCCGCTCGGCTTGTTGACCACCATAATGTGCTCATCCTGATACAGGATAACCAGCCAGGGTTCCTGCGGCGGATTATAGTTTTCCATCCCCATGTCAGGCTCCGTTACTGATGCGTCACGACGATCAGGCGCAGGGCATCCAGACGCCATCCCGCCTGATCCAGGCTTTCCATCACCTGCTGACGATTGCTTTCAATGGCGCTGAGTTCGTCATCACGGATGTTCGGGTTAACGGCACGCAGCGCTTCCAGACGGGAGAGTTCAGCCGTCAGCTTCTCGTCCGCTTCTTTGCGCGCCGCGTCGATCAGCGCGCGGGCCGATTTTTCTACCTGCGCTTCACCGAGTTGCAGAATGGCATGCACATCCTGCTGTACGGCGTTGACCAGTTTACTGCCGGTGTGGCGGTTAACGGCGCTGAGCTGACGGTTAAATGTTTCGAATTCAACCTGCGCGGCAAGGTTGTTGCCGTTTTTGTCCAGCAGCATGCGTACCGGAGTTGGCGGCAGGAAGCGGTTTAACTGCAGCTGTTTTGGCGCTTGCGCTTCAACGACGTAGACCAGTTCAACCAGCAGAGTACCGACTGGTAATGCTTTGTTTTTCAGCAAAGAAATGGTGCTGCTTCCGGTGTCGCCGGAGAGGATCAGATCCAGACCATTACGGATCAGCGGATGCTCCCAGGTAATAAACTGCGCGTCTTCACGCGACAGGGCAACATCACGCTCAAACGTAATGGTACAGCCATCTTCCGGCAGCCCAGGGAAATCCGGCACCAGCATATGATCGGACGGTGTCAGCACGATCAAATTGTCGCCACGGTCATCCTGATTAATACCAACGATATCAAACAGGTTCATGGCGAAGGCGATCAGGCTGGTATCGTCGTCCTGTTCTTCAATACTCTCAGCCAGCGCCAGCGCTTTTTCGCCGCCGTTAGAGTGGATCTCCAGCAGGCGATCGCGACCTTGCTCCAGTTGCGCTTTCAGCGCGTCATGCTGTTCGCGACAGGTTTTGATCAGATCGTCAAAGCCATCGGTGTTTTCTGGCTCAGCCAGGTAGCCGATCAGATTGTTATATACCGTGTCATAGATGGTACGTCCGGTCGGGCAAGTGTGTTCGAACGCATCCAGACCTTCGTGGTACCAACGCACCAGCACGGATTGCGCGGTTTTTTCCAGGTATGGAACGTGGATCTGGATATCATGCACCTGACCAATACGGTCCAGACGGCCAATACGCTGTTCCAGCAGGTCCGGATTGAAAGGCAGATCAAACATCACCAGATGGCTGGCGAACTGGAAGTTACGCCCTTCGGAGCCGATTTCAGAGCACAGCATCACCTGGGCGCCGCTATCTTCTTCGCTAAACCAGGCCGCAGCGCGGTCACGTTCAATGATCGACATCCCTTCATGGAACACGGCGGCGCGGATACCTTCGCGCTCGCGCAGAACCTGCTCCAGTTGAAGCGCAGTGGTGGCTTTCGCACAGATGACCAGAACTTTTTGCGAGCGGTGGCTGGTCAGGTAGCCCATCAGCCATTCCACGCGCGGGTCAAAGTTCCACCAGGTGCCGGTGTCGCCTTCGAATTCCTGATAAATCTGCTCCGGGTAGAGCATGTCGCGCGCGCGGTCTTCCGCACTCTTACGCGCGCCCATAATGCCGGAGACTTTAATGGCCGTCTGGTATTGGGTTGGCAACGGCAATTTGATGGTATGCAGCTCGCGTTTAGGGAAGCCTTTCACACCGTTACGGGTATTTCGGAACAGCACGCGGCTGGTGCCGTGGCGGTCCATCAGCATCGAAACCAGCTCCTGACGCGCGCTCTGGGCGTCTTCGCTGTCGCTGTTTGCCGCCTGCAATAACGGCTCAATGTCCTGTTCGCCAATCATGTCACCTAACATGTTCAGCTCATTGTTACTGAGCTTGTTGCCAGCCAGTAACATGGCGACGGCGTCGGCGACCGGACGGTAATTTTTCTGTTCTTCAACAAACTGGGCGAAATCGTGGAAGCGGCTTGGATCCAGTAGGCGCAGGCGCGCAAAGTGGCTTTCCAGGCCCAGCTGTTCCGGCGTTGCGGTCAGCAGCAGGATGCCTGGTACGCGCTCTGCCAGCTGCTCAACGGCCATATATTCACGGCTGGGCGCGTCTTCGCTCCACACCAGGTGATGGGCTTCATCGACAATCAGCAGATCCCACTCGGCATCACACAGGTGCTCCAGACGCTGTTTACTGCGACGGGCAAAGTCCAGCGAACAGATAACCAACTGTTCGGTTTCAAACGGGTTGTAGGCATCGTGCTGCGCTTCGGCATAACGCTCATCATCAAACAGCGCAAAGCGCAGGTTGAAACGACGCAGCATTTCGACCAGCCACTGGTGCTGTAACGTCTCCGGGACGATGATCAGCACGCGCTCCGCGGCGCCTGACAGCAGCTGTTGATGCAGGATCATCCCAGCTTCAATGGTTTTACCTAAACCCACTTCGTCTGCCAGCAGCACGCGAGGGGCATGACGACGGCCGACATCATGGGCAATGTTGAGCTGGTGGGGGATCAGGCTGGTACGTTGACCACGCAAACCACTCCACGGCATACGGTACTGTTCGCTCTGAAATTTACGTGCGCGATAGCGCAGCGCAAAGCGGTCCATACGGTCAATCTGGCCGGCAAACAGGCGATCCTGGGGTTTACTGAAAACCAGTTTGCTGTCGAGCAGCACTTCACGCAGCATTACACCGGTTTCTTCGGTATCAAGGCGGGTTCCGATATAGGCAAGCAGGCCGTTTTCTTCTTTTACTTCATCGACATGCAGTTGCCAGCCTTCATGGCTCGTTATCGTGTCGCCAGGGTTGAACATCACGCGGGTCACGGGGGAATCACTGCGCGCATACAGACGGTTTTCACCCGTCGATGAGAAAAGTAAAGTGACGGTTCGCGCATCCATGGCGACAACAGTACCAAGTCCCAATTCGCTTTCTGTATCGCTGATCCAGCGTTGACCAAGTGTAAAAGGCATATATGTTCGGCTCTATATCTTTAATTGCAGGCAATACTCGTCATTTTCCGGGCTAGTCCCCCGTTATTGAGAGCATACGACCCCGCTACCAGGCTAATAAATCAGTGGTAGGGGTGTTAAATGGGTCCAGGAATGGAAAGGGCGCTATGGTACTGGATGGCGGCGGTTTCGTCACGCGTCAAAATAACCCCAGTTGTCCTGTGAGTAGTGTAGCAAAATTATCGTCAATAAAGGGAAGAATTCCCTCGGCAACCGGCTGGATCTGGCGGGTCAGATAATGCTCGTAATCAAGTGCAGATAGCTGATAATCAACAGGCTCAGGTCCATTTATCGTCCAGACATATTTAATCGTGCCACGATTCTGATACTGCTGCGGACGCCCCAGTTTGACGTTTTGCTCATCGGCGAGCCGCGCGGCGCGAACGTGCGGCGGAACATTCCGCTGGTATTCGCTCAACGGGCGGCGCAGGCGTTTGCGGTACACCAGGTGTTCATCCAGTTCACCCGCCATCAGACGGTCGATAGTCTCGCGAACAAACTCTTGATAGGGCTCGTTACGAAAAATTCGCAGGTACAGCTCCTGCTGAAACTGCTGGGCCAGCGGCGTCCAGTCGGTGCGTACCGTTTCCAGACCTTTAAATACCATGCGTTGCTCAGCAACTGACTGAATCATTCCGGCGTAGCGTTTTTTGCTGCCGGTATCTGCACCGCGAATGGTCGGCATCAGAAAGCGACAAAAGTGGGTTTCAAATTCCAGCTCCAGCGCGCTGGTCAGGTTTTGCTGCTTCAGTGATTGCGCCCACCAGTTGTTGACATAGCTCACCAGATCCCGACCAATCCGGGCCGCATCGTCTTCCGAGTGCGCCTTTTTAAGCCAGACAAAGGTGGAGTCGGTGTCGCCATAGATGACGTCGTAACCCTGAGCCTCAATCAGCGCTTTGGTCTGACGCATGATCGCGTGACCGCGCATGGTGATAGACGAAGCCAGCCTCGGGTCAAAAAAGCGGCAGGCGGTGGTGCCAAGCACGCCGTAAAACGCGTTCATGATGATTTTCAGCGCCTGTGAGAGCGGCTTATTGCCGCGGCGTTTGGCTTCATCACGCCCATGCCAGATCTGGGTAACAATTTCCGGCAGACAGTGCTTTTCGCGTGAGAACCAGGCGTCAAGGAACCCCTCGGTACTGTGTTCCTGATCCGGCTGTGCCATCCCTTCGATAAGTCCCACTGGATCGATCAAAAAAGTACGAATAATTGACGGGTACAGGCTTTTGTAATCCAGCACCAGCACGGAGTCGTACAAACCCGGGCGCGAGTCCATCACGTAGCCACCAGGGCTGGCGTGCGCGGGAACTTCCCCCAGATTCGGTGCCACATAGCCCGCCCGGTGCATTCGCGGTAGGTAGAGATGGCCGAAGGCGGCAACGGAACCGCCATGCCGGTCGACCGGCAGGCCGTTTACCGTCGATCGTTCCAGCAAAAATGGCATGATCTCGGTTTTATGAAAAATACGCGTGACCAGCTCACAGTCTTTGAGATTGTAGGTGGCGAGCGCGGGCTTATCCTGGGCAAACCGGCGATCTATTTCGTCCATCCTGTCCCAGGGATTATCTATCGACTTCCCTTCGCCCAGCAGCTCCTGTGACACCGTTTCCAGCGAAAAGGATGAGAAATTCCAGAATGCGGATTTAAGCGCCTCAATGCCGTCGATAATCAGGCGACCTTTAGCCTGCGCGAAGAATACGCCGTTTTTGAAGCCATGTTCGCGCCACTCCAGCTCGCTATTGTCACGGCCAAAACGCAGGGGAATGCGGTAACGTTCAGCATGCTTTTGCAGGACGCGTAAATCGAATTGCACGACGTTCCAGCCGATTACCACATCAGGATCGTGACGGGCAATCCAGTCGTTGAGCTTTTCCAGTAACTGCGGGCGGCTTGCGACGTATTCAAGTTCAAAATCCAGCGCTGAGGCATCGCCGTTTGCCGGGCCGAGCATGTAGACAATACGCTGCCCACAGCCTTCAAGGCCGATACAGTAGAGTTCGCCGTGGCGCGTGGTTTCGATATCCAGCGAGACCCATTTCAGCGGCGGTCGATAGTCAGGGTTCGGCTTCAACCGGGCATTAACCAGCGTACCGTTATGTCTGTCGCCTTCAACCCAAACAGGTGAGGTGATAAAACGCTCCATCAGATACCGTTCCGGCGGACGCACGTCGGCCTCGTAGACGGTAATTGCGTTTTCACGCAGCAGCTTTTCAAGCCGCATGAGCTGGCGATGTGAGCGGCAATACAGGCCGGAAACGGGCTGGCGGTGGAAGTCTTGCAATTGCAGCGGCGTCAGACGATAGCCATTTTCATTGCGTAATAATGACGCTACGCGAGGAACCTGACTGACAGGAATAAACGCGACCGACTCCTGAGGCGCGAGCGTGACCTGTAGCGGCCCGTCGTCAGTAGCCAGCCAGAATGAGACCTCAGTTCCCTGCGGGGTATCCCGCCAGTGCCGGGTTAAAATAAAGCCTGCCTGCGCCACGCTGTGTATCCATTAAAAAACCAGGCATTATTATAGCCTGGTTTACACGATTGTACTGTTATTTTGTACAGTTAAAAATGAGAGCTGCGGGCAGTTATTGTGACAGTAACAGTAAAATGCCCTCCACAGTAAAAGTGTTACTGGATAGGGTTTGATATTTAATAAATGAATGCCTTAATTGAAAACTCTTTCTTGAATTATTTTATTGGCCTGTCATGGCTATTTGTATCTATTATTCTTTTGTAATTATATTTGTTTCATAAATTGGAAGTCCGTTTCAGGATTTTTATGTCATTTTCGGAATCGTGCTCGTACGGTTTTGTTACTCATCCCTCGGTTCAGGAAAAATGGTTATTTTTTTTATTTGTTTTTATTCATGGTTAGTGTAACTATTTTAATCAAACACTCGGGTTACCAGATTGAATATAATATATTTTTATGGCTTGCTATTGTCTGGATAAAAACGGATTTTCGGTTCGATTTCGTCGGGAATATCTCTCTGTATAATTTGATTTTTATCGCTGAATATAATTTTATTCATCTGATAGCTCGGGTGTTTTATATCAATAGCTTGGGTGCGTAGTGTTATGGAGGCCTATTATGGATATTTATACTCAGGCGTTACAGGTAGGATATGATCACTATTTATTTGTTAATACTCAGTTATCTAACCCTACAATTAAATCAGTAAGTCAATATATTGAGTATAGAACGTGGTCAGGTCAAATTTGGCGTACTGAGGTTATTGAACGTGGGAATGCTTTCTTTCACTGGCAAGGGCATGACAGAATAAATGGTCATCGTGATACGGTGATTAATTATCTGTTGAATGGACAGCGCTGGCAGTCAACGATTACAGATTACATTTTCTTTCATTCACTGGATGGTGAAGAGGCGCAGGGACATTATGACAACGTGATTAAATACGTTTGTGCTAATAACTGTGTGTATCGAAGTGCGTTTGCGGAATATATAAAGGAATAACCAGAGAGCGCGCCACCGAGATTTCGGGCGCGCTCAGATTGTTTTCACTGGCCGTAGTAGGCTTTTGCGCCGTGTTTACGCAGGTAGTGTTTATCTAACAGGGTTTGCTGCATATCCGGCAATTGCGGCGCGAGTTGGCGACAGAAGATCCCCATATAGGCGACTTCTTCCAGCACGATGGCGTTGTGTACCGCATCTTCGGCGTTTTTTCCCCAGGCAAACGGACCGTGAGAGTGAACCAGCACGCCAGGCATCTGCGAAGCGTCAATGCCTTGTTTCTCAAAGGTTTCAACGATCACGTTACCGGTTTCCCACTCATATTCGCCGTTGATTTCTTCCTCGGTCATTTTCCGTGTGCAGGGAATCGATCCGTAGAAATAGTCCGCATGAGTGGTACCCGTGGCTGGAATCGACTGGCCCGCCTGCGCCCAGATGGTTGCATGACGCGAATGGGTATGAACAATGCCGCCAATGGTCGGGAATGCCTGATACAGCAGACGGTGCGTTGGGGTATCGGAGGAGGGTTTCTTCGCACCTTCTACAACCTCACCGGTGGCGATACTGACTACGACCATATCTTCTGCGGTCATAACGCTGTAATCGACCCCGGATGGTTTAATCACAAACACGCCGCGCTCGCGATCGACGGCACTCACGTTCCCCCAGGTCAAGGTGACCAGGTGGTGCTTAGGCAACGCCAGATTGGCTTCCAGCACCTGACGTTTGAGATCTTCTAACATGTTGATTCCTCTGTGCCGGATGGCGGGCAAGCGCAGAGCCATCCGGCAACAACATAATTAACGTTTAAAACCGTAATAGACGTCGTTCCAGCGCAGCGCGTCCTTAAAGGCCGGCAGGCGGGTATCGTTGTCGATCACGGCGATCTCGATATCGTGCATTTCAGCGAACTGGCGCATATCGTTCAGATCCAGCGCGTGGCTGAAGACGGTGTGGTGCGCGCCACCGGCCAGGATCCAGGCTTCAGATGCGGTTGGCAGATCAGGCTGAGCCTTCCACAATGCGTTAGCCACCGGCAGTTTCGGCAGGGAGTGCGGTGTTTGAACTGTGTCGATGCAGTTAACCAGCAGGCGATAGCGATCGCCAAGATCGATCAGGCTGGCAACGACTGCCGGACCAGTTTTGGTGTTGAAGATCAGACGAGCGGGATCGTCTTTACCACCAATGCCGAGATGCTGAACGTCGAGGATCGGTTTATCTTCCACCGCGATGGACGGGCACACTTCCAGCATGTGCGAGCCGAGCACCAGATCGTTGCCTTTCTCGAAGTGGTAGGTGTAATCCTCCATAAATGAGGTGCCGCCCTGCAGACCGGTTGACATCACCTTCATGATGCGAAGCAGAGCGGCGGTTTTCCAGTCGCCTTCGCCCGCAAAGCCGTAGCCTTGCTGCATCAGACGCTGTACGGCCAGACCCGGGAGCTGTTTCAGGCCGTGTAAATCTTCAAATGTCGTGGTAAAGGCGTGGAATCCGCCCTGTTCCAGGAAGCGCTTCATCCCCAGTTCAATACGGGCCGCTTCCAGTACGTTTTGACGTTTCTCTCCGTGGACTTGCGTTGCCGCCGTCATGGTGTAGGTGCCTTCATACTCATCGATTAGCGCGTTGATTTCGCCGTCGCTAATGGAGTTCACTACCTGCACCAGATCGCCTACGGCCCAGGTATTTACCGAGAAGCCGAATTTGATCTGCGCAGCGACTTTATCGCCATCGGTGACCGCGACTTCACGCATGTTGTCGCCAAAACGGCAGACTTTCAGATGGCGGGTATCCTGTTTGGACACGGCCTGGCGCATCCAGGAGCCGATGCGTTCGTGCGCTTGTTTGTCCTGCCAGTGACCGGTGACCACGGCGTGCTGCTGACGCATACGTGCGCCGATGAAGCCGAACTCACGGCCGCCGTGCGCGGTCTGGTTCAGGTTCATAAAGTCCATATCAATGCTGTCCCACGGCAGGGCGGCGTTGAACTGGGTATGGAATTGCATCAGCGGCTTGTTGAGGATAGTCAGACCGTTAATCCACATTTTGGCCGGAGAGAAAGTGTGCAGCCAGACCACCAGACCTGCGCAGCGATCGTCGTAGTTAGCGTCACGACAAATAGCGGTAATCTCGTCAGGTGAAGTACCCAGCGGTTTTAAAACCAGTTTGCAGGGCAGTTTAGCTTCAGTATTCAGCGCGTTAACGACGTGCTCGGCATGTTGGGTTACCTGACGCAGGGTTTCAGGGCCATACAGATGCTGGCTACCAATCACAAACCACACTTCATAGTTATCAAAAATCGTCATTGTCGTGTCCTTAATGTGTCAGGGTTGCCTGGTCTACCGGGGTTTGTTGCGCCGGAGCGGCAGCCGGAAGGTATTGTTGTTCAGCGCTAACCGCCCACTGCTGGTAGCGGCGGTAAAGCTGTTCAAAACGTTGAGCCTGCTCTGGTCGAGGTTGCAGCGTGTTTTCCACGGCGCTTGCCATCTGTTGCTGAGCGGCTGGGATATCGGTGTGTACTTTCGCGGCAACGGCGGCAAAGATAGCCGCACCGAGTGCGCAGCACTGGTCTGAAGCGACAATCTGTAGCGGACGGTTGAGCACGTCACAGCAGGCTTGCATGATGACCGGGTTTTTACGGGCGATGCCGCCTAGCGCCATTACGTTGTTAACCGCAATGCCTTGTTCGGTGAAGCATTCCATGATGGCGCGTGCACCAAAGGCGGTGGCGGCAATCAGACCGCCGAACAGCGCTGGCGCGTCGGTTGCCAGATTCAGATCGGTAATCACTCCTTTCAAACGCTGGTTGGCATTGGGCGTACGGCGACCGTTGAACCAGTCGAGCACCACCGGCAGGTGATCCAGCGACGGATTTCTCGCCCAGGCTTCGGTTAGCGCTGGTAGCAGCTGTTTTTGGCTGGCTTTAATCTGGGTCTTCAGCTCCGGGTGTTGCGTGGCAAGCTGCTCCAGCGGCCAGCTCAGCACACGGCTAAACCAGGCATAGATATCGCCGAACGCGGACTGGCCTGCCTCGAGGCCAATAAAATGCGGCACCACGCTGCCATCAACCTGGCCGCAAATGCCTTTCACCGCGCGCTCGCCGACGCTGTGTTTGTCAGCAATCAGAATGTCGCAGGTCGACGTGCCAATGACTTTCACCAGCGTATTGGGCTGTGCGCCCGCGCCGACCGCGCCCATATGGCAGTCAAAAGCGCCGCCTGCAATCACCACGCTTTCCGGTAGTCCCAGACGCTGCGCCCACTCGGCGCACAGGGTGCCAACCGGCAGGTCGGCTGTGAAGGTATCGGTAAACATCGGGTATTGCAGATGGCGGTTGAGGATGGGGTCGAGTTCGTCAAAGAAACTGGCTGGCGGTAGACCACCCCAGCTTTCATGCCACAGGGATTTATGCCCGGCGCTGCAGCGACCGCGACGAATATCCTGTGGACGTACGGTATTAGAGAGCAGGGCTGGAACCCAGTCGCACAGTTCAATCCACGAAACCGCGGCCTCGGCAACCGCGTGGTCCTGACGGGTCACATGCAGGATTTTGGCCCAGAACCATTCGCTGGAATAAATACCGCCGATATAGCGGGAGTAATCGATCTTGCCCGGTGTGTGGCACAGACGGGTAATTTCTTCAGCTTCTTCTACTGAGGTGTGATCTTTCCACAGGACAAACATTGCATTTGGGTTTTCAGCGAACTCCGGACGCAACGCCAGTACGTTGCCGTCGGCATCGATGGGGGCCGGGGTTGAACCGGTGCTGTCAACGCCAATCCCGACCACTTCCGCACGCTGTTTAACGCTCAGTTCGGCCAGCACGGTTTTCAGCGCCGCTTCCATCGATTCAATGTAGTCGCGTGGATGATGGCGAAACTGGTTGTTTGGGCCATCGCAATACTGTCCTTCCTGCCAACGTGGGTACCACTCTACGCTGGTGGCGATTTCTTCTCCGGTGGCACATTCCACTGCCAAAGCGCGTACTGAATCACTGCCAAAATCGAGGCCAATTGCAATCGCCATCGTCTTACTCCATCCAAAAATACGGGTATGGATAAACAGTAGTTAGTAGGGATAAAAACCGTCAGGCAGGATTCGCTAATCTTATGGACTAAAATGCTGTGGCATCACAAAGTGTGACGCCGTGCAAATAATCAATGTGGACATTTCTGCCGTAGTTATAGACACTTTTGTTAGCCGATTTTAACGTTGGCGCAGTACATATTTTTTACAAAGTGCTTTTCACAAGCGGGGTTGATGGTCCATTACCGCAAACACAGCGGCCCGCAGGGGCGACGGCAATGATGTCTGGCGTAATATGGACAAATTGTTTCTTAGCAGAACATAGGGAGTATTGAAATTATGGCTGAAACGCAAAACGATCCCCTGCTGCCAGGCTATTCGTTTAACGCGCATTTGGTGGCCGGATTAACCCCCATCGAGGCGAACGGATACCTGGATTTTTTTATCGACAGGCCGTTGGGTATGAAGGGCTATATCCTCAATCTCACTATCCGTGGCGAAGGGGTTATCAATAATCAGGGCAAACAATTTGTCTGTCGGCCTGGCGATATTTTGCTGTTTCCGCCCGGAGAAATTCACCACTACGGACGCCATCCTGATGCCAGTGAGTGGTATCACCAGTGGGTTTACTTTCGCCCACGCGCCTACTGGCAGGAGTGGCTGACCTGGCCGGCCATTTTTGCCCAGACTGGATTCTTTCGTCCGGATGAAGCACATCAGCCGCATTTTAACGAACTGTTTGGGCAGATAATCAACGCCGGGCAGGGAGAAGGTCGCTATTCCGAACTGCTGGCGATTAATTTACTGGAGCAGTTATTGCTCCGACGTATGGAAGCCATTAATGAATCGCTGCATCCCCCCATGGACAACCGCGTGCGCGACGCCTGCCAGTACATCAGCGATCACCTGGCGGACAGTAATTTTGATATTGCCAGCGTCGCACAGCACGTCTGCCTGTCGCCTTCCCGTTTGTCGCATCTGTTCCGTCAACAGTTGGGTATCAGCGTATTAAGCTGGCGCGAGGATCAGCGTATCAGCCAGGCCAAGCTATTGCTGAGTACCACTCGTATGCCCATTGCTACGGTGGGGCGCAATGTTGGCTTTGACGATCAGCTCTATTTTTCTCGCGTTTTCAAAAAATGTACTGGCGCCAGTCCGAGCGAGTTTCGCGCCGGATGTGAATAAAAAGTGAATGATGTGTCCTGAAAGTTGTCATAACTCGCAATCTATTCAGACAATTGATGGCTTGACGAAGTTGAGACGGGTTATCAAAATCCCTGCTTCGTAAATCTGACGGACACATTATGCAAGCATTGCTGGAACACTTTATTCTTCAGTCCGCCCTGTACTCCCTGATCGCCGTACTGCTGGTGGCCTTTCTGGAGTCACTGGCGCTGGTTGGCCTGATTCTGCCCGGTACCGTGATGATGGCGGGGCTGGGGGCGCTGATTGGCAGTGGCGAACTGAACTTCTGGCATGCCTGGCTTGCGGGCATCATTGGTTGCCTGTTGGGGGACTGGATCTCTTTCTGGTTGGGCTGGCGCTTTAAAAAGCCGCTGCACCGTTGGTCGTTCATGAAAAAGAACAAGGCGTTGCTGGATAAAACCGAGCACGCGCTGCATCAGCACAGCATGTTTACCATTCTGGTGGGGCGTTTTGTGGGACCGACGCGTCCGCTGGTGCCAATGGTGGCGGGCATGCTGGATCTGCCTGTCGCTAAATTTATCGTCCCGAATATTATTGGTTGCATACTGTGGCCGCCGTTCTACTTCCTGCCAGGGATCCTGGCGGGGGCGGCAATTGATATTCCTTCTGAGATGCAGAGCGGGGATTTCAAATGGTTGCTGCTGGCGACGGCGCTGTTGCTATGGGTAGGGGGCTGGTTTTGCTGGCGACTGTGGCGTAGCGGCAAAGCGGCAGTCGATCGCTTAACCGCGTATTTCCCCCGCAGCCGTTTACTGTATCTGGCGCCGTTGACGCTTGGGATCGGCGTGGTTGCGCTGGTGGCGTTACTGCGCCATCCGCTGATGCCGGTGTATATTGATATTCTGCGTAAAGTCGTGGGTTTCTGACGATTTTTTTGCCGGATGGCGCTGACGCTTATCCGGCCTGGGAAATCAATCACTCGGCTTTGATGCCCAAGAGCGTCGAGGCGCTGGCCTGACCGCTTAATAACTCATCCGTTTTGCCCTGCCAGGCGATGCGCCCGTCGGCGACCACAATCGAACGGGACGCAATTCGCGCCGCATCTTCTACGCTGTGGGACACCATCAGCAACGTAAGCTGTTTATCGCGACAGACCTCGGCAACCAGCGTTAACATCTCCTGGCGCAGCGCGGGATCGAGCGCAGAGAACGGTTCATCAAGCAGCAAAATGGGTTGTTCCCGCACCAGGCAACGCGCCAGCGCTACGCGCTGTCGCTGACCGCCGGAAAGCTCACCGGGGAGGCGCTCCAGCAGTGAGTCGATCCCCATTTGCTGGGCGATGTGATGCATTTTCTCCCGCTGCGATGCATTCAGCTTCAATCCCGGGTTAAGGCCCAGGCCGATGTTTTGCTGCACGCTCAGGTGGCTGAACAGGTTATTTTCCTGAAACAGCATCGAAACGGGGCGACGTGAGGGAGGTGTGGCGGTGTGATCTTCACCTTCAATCAACATGGTACCGCTGGCAGGCGTGAGAAAGCCGGCGATCAGATTCAGCAGCGTACTTTTCCCGGCGCCGCTGGGCCCGAGGATCGCGACCTGCTCACCGCGTGCGATCGACAGCGTAAAGCGCATCGGCAAATGGTGATAAAGCCATGTGATATCAATCAGTTTTAACATTTCGACCCGGCAATTTCTCAATAACGGTAAACAGCGTAAAGCACAGGATCAGCAGCAATAACGCCGTAACTGCGCCATCCTGACTGCGATAAGAGCCAATCTGCTGATATAAATAAAACGGCAGGGTGCGGAAATCCTCATTACCAAATAGCGCAACCACGCCAAAATCGCCAATCGACAGCACGCAGGCAAAAGCCATCGCCTGCGCCAGCGGGCGCTTCAGGGCGCGCAGTTCAACCACTTTCAGACGCGACCACCCCTCAATTCCCAACGACTGGCACAACATACTGTAGCGGGTGGTGACGTCCCGCATTGGGTTTTCCAGCACCTTCAGCGCGTAAGGGATCGCCATCAGCGCATTGGTAAAAATGACAATGCCGTCGGCTGATTCGGGGAGTCCAATGGTGTTATTGAGCAGCAGAAAGAAGCCGGTTGCCAGCACGATGCCCGGCATGGCGAGGATCAACATGCCGCTAAGTTCCAGCATCTGACCTGCCAGCACCTGCTGTCGGGCACGCAGTTCACGACTGCTCCATAACAGCATCATGGTGAGAACAACGCACAACGCACCTGCCGCCAGCGCAATTCGTAGTGAGGTTCCCAGCGCGTGCCACAGTACAGGTTGCTTAAGAACATCCAGCATATGGCGGTTAAAACCATCGACAATTACCGCCAGCAGCGGCGGCAGCAGTAGCAGCAGGGCCAGAATAATCAGCAGTGCGTCTGCCAGGCGGCTGTGCAGACGATCGTCGGGATCGCGCCAGCCCTGAACCAGCGTGGTACCGGGGGCGATGGCGCGGCTCAGACGTTGGCTGAAGAGCACCAGCGCTAAACAACAAACCATCTGGATCAACGCCAGCATGGCGGCGCGGGCGGGATCGTAATCAAAGTTCAGCGCCTGATAAATCGCCAGCTCGATGGTTGTGGCCTGCGGTCCACCGCCCAGCGACAAAACGGTGGCGAAGCTGGCGAAACAGAGCATAAAGATGAGCGCCGCGACGGGAAGGATTTGCCGACGCAGCCACGGCCATTCAACAAAGCGGAAGAAATGCCAGCCGCGCAGACCTAACTGAGCGGCTAACTGTCGCTGTTCGCCGGGAATATTCTCCAGCGACTGCAACAGCAGACGACTGGCCATCGGCAGATTGAAAAAGACGTGCGCCAGCAGAATGCCCTGCAGACCGTACGGCGAAAACGTCCATTCCAGCCCGAATGTATGCCAGATCGAGGCCAGCCAGCCCTGACGACCGTACACGCTAAGAATACCGAAGACTGCGACCAGCACTGGCAGGATTAACGTCATCGCGCACAGGCGCAGCAGCGCCAGTCGTCCTGGAAAACGGCGGCGATAGAGCGCTCTGGCAAGGAAAATCGCCGGGATGACCGACAGCACTGCGGATAAAAAAGCCTGCCAGAAAGAAAAGCGCACCACGTGCCACAGGTAGTCGTCTTGCCACAGTGAGAGCCACTCCCCCCGTGGGGCGTTAAACCACAGCGCCAGAAACGCGGCCAGGGCAACGGCCACCATCAGCGTGGCGGCGGTAAGCCCTGGAACCAGCCAGCCGGGAATTAACGGCTGACGGCGCGTTGCCATTCGCTAATCCATGCCTGGCGTTGAGCCGCAACCTGCTGCGGCGTAAATTCCAGCGCGGTGGCTGGCTTATTCAGTTGCTCGAATCCAGAAGGCAGGGCGACCTGGGTTACCGGATACATCCAGTTGCCGGTCGGAATCGCATTCTGGAAGGCTGGAGACACCATAAACTTGAGGAATTTCTCGGCCAGTTCCGGCTGTTTGCTGGCCGCAGTACGGGCGGCGACTTCTACCTGCAAATAGTGGCCTTCGCTAAAGTTGGCTGCGGCGTAGTTGTCTTTTTTCTCGGCGATGATGTGATAGGCCGGAGAGGTGGTATAGCTGAGTACCAGGTCGCTTTCGCCTTTCAGGAACAGGCCGTAGGCTTCACTCCAGCCCTTGGTGACCGTGACGGTTTTTGCCGAAAGCGCGCGCCAGGCCTCCGGCGCCTTATCGCCATAGACTTTCTGCATCCATAGCAGCAGGCCCAGCCCCGGCGTGCTGGTACGCGGGTCCTGATAAACGACGCGCCATTTTTGATCGCTCTCTACCAGTTCTTTCAGGCTTTTGGGCGGATTCTTCAGCTTGTTCTTATCATAAACGAAGGCGAAATAGCCGTAATCAAACGGAACGAAGGTATCGTTTTTCCAGCCGCCGGGCACGTTTACGGCTTCACTTGCTACACCGCTTTTGGCAAACAGTTTGGTTTGGGTGGCGGCTTCCAGAAGGTTGTTATCGAGGCCCAGTACGACGTCAGCTTTACTGTTTTTTCCTTCCATGCGCAGGCGGTTAAGCAGCGAGACGCCATCTTCCAGCGCGACCAGTTTCAGTTCACAGTTGCAGTCAGCTTCAAAGGCTTTTTTTATTGTCGGGCCCGGGCCCCAGTCAGCTGCGAACGAGTCGTAGGTATATACGGTCAGTACAGGTTTGGCGAAAGCAGGCGCTGCGCACAGCAGTAAAAGCGGAAGACATTTTTTAAACACTTTGCACCTCATAAAGTTGGGTGGCAAAGGACTTGAGTTGCAGCCTCAAATCCCTTCGCCGGCATTATCCGGATCAGGTTCGACGGGTATCTCTCAGCCCATACACTTCATCATTCACGCTGCCTCTGTGTTGGCTGCGTTACTCGGCCCATCTCCGGGCCTCGCCCCTTCGGGGCCGCTGCAAGCAGCGTTCAAATCTGCTCCCGGCAGATTTGTCGCTCACCCCAGTCACATAGTTATCTATGCTCCTGGGGACTCACTCGCTTGCCGCCTTGATGCATCATGAATGATTTTGTGTATGTTTTTATTTAGCACCCCGTTGAGAACGGCGTTAGTGTAATGATTTTGTTGCTATGCGGCAATCAAGAGCCGGATCTAAGGATCCGGTGGTGCAAACCACGCTGATTTAAAATCAAACCAGCCGAGGGTATTCATGCGTAACCCGCGCATACTGCGCTGTCCCTGAATGATCAGCCAGTGGTGGATTAATGGCACAATGGCCTTTGTGGCGAGCAGCTGTTGGCACCATGCCGCCAGGCTCATTTCGCCCGTTCGCCAGCGGGCCGCATCGTTTTCCCAGTCCCGCGAGATACAGTTTTGCAGTAACGGGACTTCGCACAAATGGGCGAACAGCGAGAAATCCAGCGGTAGGGTAAAATTGGCGCTGTTGAGCCAGATATCGCTTACGATTTCACCCGCATGCCATTGATCGTAGTCGATCTCCTGAATATTTAACTGTACCTGATGCTCTGCCAGCAACGTCTTCATGATCTGCGCGATAATCCGATGTTCGATGTGATCGCGATAGTAGGTGATCGTCAGCGTTTCCAGTCCGGCGGGTTTTTCACCATGGCCGGGTTTGGCATGGTGCCAGCGGGGGAGCAAACCGTAGGCGGGAAACCACAGTCGCTGGAACTGTTCGTCGGCGTGGCAGATGAGATGGGTTGGCGAAAGAACGCGGCTAACCCAATCGCGAACCTCCTGATTAGCGCCACGGTGGGTGCGCGCATCAAACAGCAGGTAGTAGCATCCTTCCTCGAGGCGGCTTTCGATCGCCTTTTCATCCTCCGTGGGGCCTTTTAGCGTCAACCCACCGCCAGGCTCTTCACCGATATCGGGTAAAACCCAAACGTTAACTTCGTCGATCAGCGCCCGGTAGCCAAAGTAATCATCAAATGCATGAATTTTCAGTTGGTTATTGGTATTGCGCATCACCGCATAGGGACCAGTGCCAATTGGGTGGCTGGAGAAGTTGCTGAGCGTCTCCCATTCTCGCGGCAGGATCATGGCGGGGACTTGCCCCAATAGCCAGGGAAGCCAGCGGTCGGGTTGGGCGAGATGGATATCCAGCGTCCAGGCCGTGGGAGAAACGATCTGCGTGATGTGCGAGTACAGCGGCAGGGCGTTAATGCGCATCAGCGAGGTGATGACATCTTCCATTTCCAGTTCGCGGCCATGATGAAAATGAATCCCCGGACGCAGGAAGAATCGCCAGTGTAAAGGTGAAATCTGCTGCCAGTGATGGGCGATGTCCGCTTCCAGTTCCCCATTTTCCTCATTTACCCGAATTAAGGCGCTGAAGATTTGCCGGGCGATATGAGTTTCTGAACGGCGTAGCGCCGTACCGGGAAGCAGGTTGTGCATGGGACGATAATAGAGAACGCGCATGATGTGCCGCCCCTGGCGAAAACTGCGCCCCAGGTGAGAAACCAGCATCTGTCGTACGGCCGTTTTGTCACCGACCAACTGCACCAGTTGATCGATGCGATCCTGTTCCAGCAGGTCTTCTGCCCGCTGCTGCTGGAGTGCCAGCCCGGTATAGAGGAAAGTCAGGCGCGAGCGTTTACCTCGCCCAACTTCGGCTTCCCACGTTAACCAGCCTCGTTCTTGCATGGTATTGAGCAGGGTACGCATATGGCGGCGCGAACAACTCAGCAGCTCCGCCAGCTCGTTCAGCGTCGTGTCTTGCGTTTTGCCGTCACAGCATTGCCACAGACGGATGAACTGTTGTTGCAGACGACCAGAAGACATAAAAGGGGAACTCCTGCGAAAAACTCAGCAATTTTATTTTCCCTATATTAAGCCAATAATAGATTCCGATGAAGCGATGAGACAACGAAGGGGTCATCTATGCGTCAGTTCTGGTTGAAATACTTTACCGCGACAGAAAAATCGTCCTGGTTGGCTTGCCTGAGCGCACCGCAGCGCTTAAAGATGCTCGAAGAACTGATGCAGTGGGAGGTGACAGCCTGACTCCTGAATTGGGAATTGCAGACATCATGTGTGACTGAGTATTGGTGTTAATCGCCGCGCCAGCAGATAATCACTGCTGGCTTTTTTTGTTTCTGCTGCGCTAAAAGGAACTGTAATGCTCTGGATTATGACCATGGGACGGCGCCTCAACGGCGTTTACGCGGCATTTATGCTGGTCGCTTTTATGATGGGCGTAGCAGGTGCATTGCAGGCACCCACGCTGAGCTTGTTCCTGAGCCGTGAAGTCGGGGCGCAGCCGTTTTGGGTCGGGCTGTTTTATACCGTCAATGCGATTGTCGGGATTGTTGTCAGCCTTGGCCTCGCGAAACGATCCGACAGCCAGGGCGACAGGCGCAAGCTGATCATGTTCTGCTGCCTGATGGCAATCGGAAACGCGCTGCTGTTTGCGTTTAATCGCCACTATCTCACGCTTATCACCTGCGGTGTGCTGTTGGCCTCGCTGGCGAATACCGCCATGCCGCAGCTGTTTGCGCTGGCGCGGGAATACGCTGATAACTCCGCGCGTGAAGTGGTGATGTTTAGCTCGGTGATGCGTGCACAGCTTTCGCTGGCCTGGGTGATTGGACCGCCACTGGCCTTCATGCTGGCGCTGAATTACGGCTTTACGGCGATGTTTTCCATTGCCGCAGGGATTTTCGCCATTAGCCTGGTGCTGATTGCGCTGATACTGCCGTCAGTCACGCGGGTGGAGCAACCTGTTGACGTACCGCTGGAACAGACCGGCGGTTGGCAGGACAAAAATGTGCGCATGTTGTTTATTGCCTCCACGCTGATGTGGACCTGCAATACCATGTACATCATCGATATGCCGCTGTGGATAAGCCTTGAGCTGGGGTTACCGGACAAGTTGGCCGGTATCCTGATGGGGACGGCGGCTGGGCTGGAAATTCCGGCGATGATCCTGGCGGGCTACTATGTGAAGCGCTTTGGTAAACGGCGAATGATGATCGCGGCCGTCGCGGCTGGCGTCCTGTTTTATCTTGGTTTGATCTTCTTTCACAGCCGCACGGCGCTGCTGGTGCTGCAACTGTTTAATGCAGTATTTATCGGTATCATCGCCGGGATAGGAATGCTGTGGTTTCAGGATCTTATGCCCGGGCGTGCGGGGTCAGCGACCACATTATTTACCAACAGTATTTCAACGGGGGTCATTCTCGCGGGAGTGATTCAGGGGGCTGTTGCGCAAAGCTACGGTCACTTTGCCGTCTATTGGGTGATTGCGGCGATTTCTGTGATCACGCTGGTGATGACCGGGCGGGTAAAGGACGTTTGATTTTTGGAGTGCCGGATGCGCTGCGCTTATCCGGCACCACAAGGACTAGCGCATAAACGCTGGCTGCTTGTCTTCGTACTCGGTGATGGCTGCTTCATGCTGCAGCGTCAGCCCGATGCTGTCCAGACCGTTCAGCATGCAGTGGCGGCGGAAGTCGTCGATTTTAAAGCTGTAGGACTTATCGCCCGCTTTCACCACCTGCGCTTCCAGATCCACTTCAAATTTAATGCCCGGATTGGCTTTCACCAGGGCGAACATTTCATCTACCTGCGCGTCGCTCAAGGTCACCGGCAGCAGTTGGTTATTGAAGCTGTTGCCGTAGAAGATGTCAGCGAAGCTTGGCGCGATCACTACTTTAAAGCCGTAATCGGTCAGCGCCCATGGCGCATGTTCACGGGAAGAGCCGCAGCCAAAGTTTTCCCGCGCCAGCAGAATTGACGCGCCTTTATATTCCGGGAAGTTCAGTACGAACTCTGGGTTAGGCTGTTGCCCTTTTTCATCCAGAAAACGCCAGTCGTTAAACAGATGAGCGCCAAAACCGGTGCGCGTAACCTTCTGCAAAAACTGTTTGGGAATAATCGCGTCGGTATCCACGTTGGCGGCATCCAGTGGGACAACCAGGCCGGTATGTTGGGTAAATTTCTCTGCCATGGTAGTTTCCTTATTTGATGCTGCGAATGTCGGCAAAATGACCGGTAACGGCGGCAGCGGCGGCCATGGCCGGGCTGACTAAGTGCGTGCGACCACCGCGGCCCTGGCGGCCTTCAAAGTTACGGTTGCTGGTGGATGCACAGCGCTCGCCTGGGTTCAGGCGGTCATTGTTCATGGCCAGACACATGGAACAGCCCGGTAAACGCCATTCAAACCCGGCTTCGATGAAGATCTTGTCCAGACCTTCCGCTTCAGCCTGCGCTTTCACCGGACCAGAACCCGGCACAACCAGCGCCTGTACGCCTGGCGCAACTTTGCGCCCTTTGGCGATTTGGGCCGCAGCGCGTAAATCTTCAATACGCGAGTTGGTACAGGAACCGATAAACACTTTATCGATGGCCACTTCTGTTAACGGAATGCCCGGTTTCAGCCCCATATATGCCAGCGCTTTTTCAGCCGATGCGCGCTCAACGGGATCGGAAAATGACGCCGGGTCGGGAATATTATCGTTCACCGAGATGACCTGACCCGGGTTCGTACCCCAAGTGACCTGCGGTGCGATCTCTTCTGCCTGCAGGGTAACGACGGTATCAAACGTCGCGTTGTCGTCGGTTTTCAGCGTTTTCCAGTACGCAACCGCGTTGGTAAAATCCTCACCCTTCGGTGCGTGTAAACGCCCCTGCACATAGTTAAAGGTGGTTTCATCCGGTGCGACCAGACCCGCTTTGGCGCCCATTTCAATGGCCATGTTGCACAGGGTCATACGGCCTTCCATGCTCAGCGCACGGATGGCTTCGCCACAAAATTCAACGACGTGCCCGGTACCGCCTGCACTACCGGTTTTACCGATAATTGCCAGCACGATATCTTTGGCGGTAATGCCAGGTGCTGCCGTGCCGTTAACTTCAATCTTCATGGTTTTGGCACGCCCCTGTTTCAGGGTCTGCGTCGCCAGAACGTGTTCAACTTCAGAGGTGCCAATACCAAAGGCCAGCGCGCCAAACGCGCCGTGTGTGGCGGTGTGGGAGTCGCCGCAAACGATGGTCATACCCGGCAACGTCACGCCTTGCTCAGGCCCCATCACGTGAACGATCCCCTGATACGGGTGGTTCAGGTCGTACAGTTCGACGCCAAATTCATTGCAGTTTTTGATCAATTCCTGCATCTGAATGCGCGCCATTTCGCCGGAAGCGTTAATGTCTTTGGTTTGCGTGGAGACGTTATGGTCCATGGTGGCAAAGGTTTTACACGGCTGGCGCACCTGACGGCCATGCGCACGCAGGCCATCAAACGCCTGCGGAGAGGTCACTTCATGCACCAGATGTCTGTCGATATACAACAGCGGGGTTTCGTTTTGCGCTTCGTAGACGACGTGCGCATCGAACAATTTTTCGTATAACGTTTTGGCCATGATTACACCCCTTCTGCGACGTAACGGGCAATAATGTCACCCATTTCATCGGTACCGACTGCGGCAGCGCCACGGGCTAAGTCACCGGTGCGAATGCCTTCTTCTAATGCGCGGTTGATGGCGCTCTCAATTGCGGTTGCCGCATCATTGGCATCCAGGCTGTAGCGCAGCAGCAGCGCCAGCGAAAGGATTTGGGCGATAGGGTTAGCAATGTTTTTCCCGGCGATATCCGGAGCGGAGCCGCCAGCGGGCTCGTACAGACCAAAGCCCTGCTCATTCAGGCTGGCGGACGGTAACATCCCCATTGATCCGGTGATCATGGCGCATTCGTCAGACAGAATGTCGCCAAACAGGTTGGAGCACAGCAGCACGTCGAACTGGGATGGATCTTTGATCAACTGCATCGTCGCGTTGTCGATGTACATATGCGCCAGCTCAACGTCCGGATATTCATTAGCAATTTCATTGACGATTTGGCGCCACAGAATAGACGTTTGCAGTACGTTGGCTTTATCAATCGACGTGACTTTGCAGCGACGCTGGCGAGCAGATTCAAACGCGATACGTGCGATACGCTCGATCTCGAAACGGTGATAAACCTCGGTATCAAAGGCTTTTTCATGTTGTCCGCTGCCTTCGCGGCCTTTTGGCTGACCGAAGTAGATACCGCCGGTCAGTTCGCGCACGCACAGGATGTCGAAACCGTTCGCGGCAATATCTGCGCGCAGAGGGCAAAATGCTTCCAGACCCTGGTACAGCTTAGCCGGGCGCAGGTTGCTGAATAATTTGAAGTGTTTACGCAACGGCAGCAGCGCGCCGCGTTCAGGCTGCTGGTTTGGTGGCAGATTTTCCCATTTCGGGCCGCCAACGGAGCCAAACAGAATGGCGTCGGCTTGCTCACAGCCTTCAACCGTCGCAGGCGGCAGCGGCTGACCATGGTTATCGATAGCGGCACCCCCCACGTCGTAGTGGCTGGTGGTAATGCGCATGTTAAAACGGTTGCGGATTGCGTCCAGTACCTTCAGGGCTTGCGCCATCACTTCCGGGCCAATACCGTCGCCCGGCAAAACAGCAATATGATAATTCTTCGACATCACACGGTTTCCTTGTTGTTCTCGTTGTTCTGAGCTTTGCGTTGCAATTCTTTTTCGACTTCTTCGGCGCGCCAAATGTTGTTCAGCACATGAACCATCGCTTTCGCGGACGATTCGACGATATCTGTTGCCAGACCGACGCCATGGAAGCGGCGACCGTTATAATTAGCAACGATATCCACCTGGCCCAGCGCATCTTTACCGTGCCCTTTGGCGGTCAGGCTGTATTTCACCAGTTCGATGTTGTACTCGGTCACACGGTTGATGGCCTGATAAATGGCATCGACCGGACCGTTACCGTTCGCCGCTTCGGCTTTGACTTCTTCACCGCAGGCCAGCTTGACGGAGGCGGTGGCGATGTCATTTGAGCCGGACTGCACGCTGAAGTAATCCAGACGGAAATGCTCCGGCTCTTCCTGCTGTTTATTAATAAAGGCCAGCGCTTCCAGGTCGTAATCAAATACCTGACCTTTTTTATCCGCCAGCTTCAGGAATGCGTCGTACAGGTTGTCCAGGTTGTATTCATTCTCTTTATATCCCATCTCATCCATACGGTGTTTCACCGCGGCGCGTCCGGAACGGGAAGTCAGGTTCAACTGCACCTGGTTCAGACCGATGGATTCAGGCGTCATGATTTCGTAGTTTTCACGATTTTTCAGTACGCCGTCCTGATGGATGCCAGAGGAGTGGGCAAAGGCGCCGCTACCGACAATGGCTTTGTTGGCCGGAATGGGCATGTTGCAGATTTGGCTGACTAACTGACTGGTACGCCAGATTTCCTGGTGATTAATGCGGGTCTGTACGTTCAGGATATCTTTGCGCACTTTGATCGCCATGATCACTTCTTCCAGTGAGCAGTTACCGGCGCGTTCGCCGATACCGTTCATCGCGCCTTCTACCTGGCGAGCACCGGCGTGGACGGCCGCCAACGCGTTGCCAACGCCCAAACCTAAATCATCATGGGTGTGCACGGAGATGATGGCTTTATCGATATTCGGTACGCGTTCATACAGACCAGAAATGATTGCTCCGAATTCGAAAGGCATGGTGTAGCCAACGGTATCGGGGATATTGATAGTTTTGGCACCCGCATTAATCGCGGCTTCGACCACGCGGGCCAGATCGGCAATAGGGGTACGGCCAGCATCCTCGCATGAGAACTCCACGTCATCTGTATAATTACGCGCACGCTTCACCATGTAGACTGCTCGCTCGATCACTTCATCCAACGTGCTGCGCAATTTCGTCGCGATATGCATCGGCGAGGTGGCGATGAACGTATGAATGCGGAAGGCCTCAGCGACTTTCAGAGATTCTGCGGCAACGTCGATATCTTTTTCTACGCAGCGGGCTAAGGCGCAAACTCGGCTGTTCTTAACCTGACGAGCGATGGTTTGTACGGACTCAAAGTCACCCGGTGAAGAGACCGGAAAACCGACCTCCATCACGTCAACGCCCATACGCTCGAGGGCCAGCGCAATCTGCAGTTTTTCTTTCACACTCAGGCTCGCCTGTAACGCCTGTTCACCGTCACGTAAGGTGGTATCGAAAATAATGACTTGCTGGCTCATGGTTTAGGTCCTTGGTCTTTAGGGCGCCTTGCTTCGAGCATAAAAAAACCCGCGCAACGGCGCGGGTTTTTTGTCTTAACTGGAGCTGACTTAATGCTGAATGTCGTCCACCAGTCTACCGCGCAATGAGAATGCGTTTAGTAGTAGTAGACCGATAAAACGAGCAATGTAAGTCATCAATCAAGCTCCAGGCGAATGCGATATGCTTTTAGTGGTACTGGATATGAAGACTGATGTCAACCCCATTCCCTGCAAATGCTCCCGTTAAGGGGGAAAGTTTCTGATAAACTTAAGCGAATTGTGCTGAATTTCTCAGGGTATATAAAATTAATCATCTGATCGTTGAACATATTTTTCACGGTTTGACATATTTAAGCATATTTATTTGCATTTATGGTAACGAAGAACTAGAGATAACGCCTCATTTGGGATTTCATATCTTTATGATTTATCAGCTTTTATAGTCATTCTGAATGGATGAAACCAATGTGTTACCCAATAATTGATAAATTAATGTTAACTTTTAATGTGTTAATAATAGAAATGTTTAATTAAAACTTAAATACGTATTCACTGTGCGTATGATTGTGTATTCGCCACGCTTATGGTTATATTGTTTTCGAAATTTAAACATATGAATCATCGCGCAGTGACATCTGCCGCACTACGCTTGTGGTGTTCTTTTGTACATTTAGATTTGTGCCTTTATGTTTTCCTAATTTTAATGTTTTTCCTTTTTCTTATTTTATATGCATGGTAAATCATATTAACGGAGATTATTTCTGCACTCCGTCTGGGAAAAGGGAGTTTAGAGTGACAGTGGAGTTAAATATGCCAGAAGTAAAAATAATAGATAAATCTAATCTCATAGAGATGGGGAAGCCACAGCTTCGCATGGTTGATCTTAATTTATTAACTGTTTTTGATGCGGTGATGCAGGAACAAAATATTACGCGTGCTGCACATACGCTGGGGATGTCGCAACCCGCTGTCAGTAATGCGGTCGCACGCCTGAAAGTCATGTTTAACGATGAGCTTTTTGTTCGTTATGGCCGTGGAATCCAGCCGACAGCAAGAGCCTTCCAGCTGTTTGGCTCCGTTCGTCAGGCATTGCAATTAGTGCAGAATGAACTGCCTGGTTCCGGCTTTGAACCTACCAGCAGCGAGCGTGTATTCAATCTTTGCGTATGCAGTCCATTGGATAATATTCTTACTTCGTTGATTTATAATCGAGTTGAACAAGTCGCGCCGAACATTAATGTCGTTTTTAAATCTTCACTAAATTTAAATACCGAGCACCAATTACGTTATCAGGAAACTGAGTTTGTTATTAGCTATGAAGAATTCCGTCGTCCGGAATTTACCAGTGTTCCGTTATTCAATGACGAAATGGTGTTAGTGGCAAGCAAAAAACATCCGCGCATTAGTGGCCCATTGCTGGAAAGCAATCTCTATCATGAACAGCATGCCGTGGTTTCGCTCGATCGCTTCGCCTCATTCAGCCAGCCGTGGTATGACACACCGGATAAACAATCCTGCGTGGCTTATCAGGGAATGGCATTAATCAGCGTGCTTAATATTGTGTCGCAAACGCACCTGGTCTCTATTGCGCCGCGTTGGTTGGCGGAAGAGTTCGCCGATTCTTTAGAACTGCAGATATTGCCTTTACCTTTAAAATTGAACAGCCGCACATGTTATCTTTCCTGGCATGAGGCTGCGGGGCGCGATAAAGGACATCAATGGATGGAAGAACTGTTGGTCTCCGTCTGTAAGAAGTAGCCGCTGGCAGAATAAATCGGGGAATACATCTGGTTTATTCTGCTTTTATCTTTATATCTAAAATTTTGTGCTGAACTCGACTTTTTACGTATGTCCGAAAGTGTAAAAAAATAGACTAATTGCTGTAAGTCCCCCTTTTTAAGCGATTATTTATCATATCAATTGCTTATGCTGGTTTAATTCTCCATTTATTCAATTCTTACCTCCGTTTTATTCTTATTTACTCCAGTGCCACCCCTTCGGAGTCAATTGCCATGCGTCATCGTCAGCGGTTAATGTGTTGTTAAACCGTAATTCATTATAAGAGTGAGGCAAGCCATGGAGATGTTGTCTGGAGCCGAGATGGTCGTCCGATCGCTTATCGATCAGGGTGTGAAGCAGGTATTCGGTTATCCCGGGGGGGCCGTCCTCGATATTTATGATGCATTGCATACGGTCGGCGGTATTGATCATGTGTTAGTCCGTCATGAGCAAGCCGCGGTACATATGGCTGATGGCCTGGCGCGTGCCACGGGAGAAGTGGGCGTCGTTTTGGTCACTTCCGGACCAGGGGCAACCAATGCGATCACCGGGATTGCAACGGCATATATGGATTCCATTCCGCTGGTGATCCTCTCTGGCCAGGTCGCCACCTCCCTGATTGGCTACGATGCCTTCCAGGAGTGCGACATGGTGGGTATATCCCGCCCGGTGGTAAAACACAGTTTTCTGGTTAAACAAACGGAAGATATCCCGCAGGTGCTGAAAAAAGCCTTTTGGCTGGCGGCAAGCGGTCGTCCGGGGCCGGTGGTGGTGGATTTGCCGAAAGATATTCTGAATCCGGCGAAAAAACTGCCTTATAGCTGGCCGGAGTCGGTGAGTATGCGTTCGTATAACCCGACAACGACCGGGCACAAAGGACAGATAAAACGTGCTTTGCAGACGCTGGTGGCGGCGAAGAAACCGGTTGTCTATGTTGGTGGTGGCGCGGTGAATGCCGCCTGTCACGAACAACTGGGGCAAATTGCCGAAGCACTTAATCTGCCGGTTGTCTCCTCGCTGATGGGGTTAGGCGCGTTTCCGGCCACGCATCGCCAGGCGCTGGGAATGTTGGGAATGCATGGTACTTACGAAGCGAATATGACCATGCATCATTCTGATGTGATCTTTGCCGTCGGCGTTCGTTTTGACGATCGAACGACCAATAATCTGGCAAAATATTGCCCGAATGCGACCGTGCTGCATATTGACATCGATCCGACCTCAATTTCAAAAACCGTCACTGCGGATATTCCGATTGTGGGCGATGCTCGCCTGGTGCTGGATCAGATGCTTGAACTGCTGCCGCAGGAGAAATCGCAGCAGCCGCTGGATGATAACCGTGACTGGTGGCAACAGATCGAACACTGGCGCGCTCGTCAGTGCCTGAAATACGACACGCAAAGTGAAAGTATTAAACCGCAGGCGGTGATTGAAACCATCTGGCGTCTGACGAAAGGGGATGCATACGTGACCTCTGACGTTGGCCAGCATCAAATGTTTGCCGCACTTTACTATCCGTTCGATAAACCACGCCGCTGGATTAACTCAGGCGGCCTCGGCACCATGGGATTCGGTTTACCCGCGGCGTTAGGGGTGAAAATGGCGCTGCCGGATGAAACAGTGGTGTGCGTCACCGGGGATGGCAGCATTCAGATGAACATCCAGGAACTGTCGACGGCGCTGCAATATGAGCTACCGGTACTGGTGCTCAACCTTAACAACCGCTATCTCGGCATGGTCAAACAGTGGCAGGACATGATTTACTCCGGGCGTCACTCCCAGTCTTACATGCAGTCGCTACCTGATTTTGTGCGCCTTGCTGAAGCTTATGGGCATATCGGTATCCAGATTAATCATCCAGGCGAACTGGAGAGCAAACTGGGCGAAGCGCTGGAACATGTGCGTAATCATCGCCTGGTGTTTGTTGATGTCACCGTCGACGGCAGTGAGCATGTCTACCCGATGCAGATTCGTGGGGGCGGGATGGACGAAATGTGGTTAAGTAAAACGGAGAGGACCTGATTATGCGCCGGATATTATCAGTATTGCTGGAAAACGAGTCGGGTGCATTGTCACGTGTGATTGGCCTCTTCGCCCAGCGCGGATACAACATTGAAAGCCTGACCGTCGCGCCGACTGACGACCCGACCTTATCGCGGATGACGATTCAAACGGTAGGGGATGAGAAAGTCCTGGAGCAGATCGAAAAGCAGCTACACAAACTGGTGGATGTTCTGCGCGTCAGCGAACTGGGGCAGGGCGCCCACGTTGAACGAGAAATCATGCTGGTGAAAATCCAGGCCAGCGGCTATGGCCGGGAAGAGGTGAAACGCAACACGGAGATATTCCGTGGGCAAATCATCGATGTTACGCCGTCGATCTACACCGTACAGCTGGCGGGCACCAGTGATAAGCTGGATGCGTTTCTGGCAACGCTACGGGAAGTCGCCAAAATCGTGGAAGTTGCTCGTTCCGGCGTGGTGGGGCTTTCCCGCGGCGATAAAATTATGCGCTAACGCTTACCTGACCTACGCGAGATGCATTGGCTACTGGTTGCTTTTTTTTGCGAAATCAGCAGTAACCAGAGACAAAAGCGGTTGCCGCAGTCATTATTCTGCGCTTAGATGTTAAGAAGTTTAACCCATGCCATCTCAAAGGTTATGGTTTGTACATTTTACGCAAGGGGCAATTGTGAAACTGGATGAAATCGCTCGGTTGGCCGGCGTTTCGCGAACGACTGCAAGCTACGTTATTAACGGCAAAGCAAAGCAATACCGCGTAAGCGACAAAACGGTTGAAAAAGTCATGGCGGTGGTGCGTGAGCATAATTACCACCCGAATGCCGTGGCGGCCGGGCTGCGTGCTGGACGCACACGTTCTATCGGGCTGGTGATCCCGGATCTCGAAAACACGAGCTATACCCGGATTGCAAACTATCTGGAGCGCCAGGCGCGTCAGCGCGGGTATCAACTACTGATTGCCTGCTCTGAAGATCAGCCTGATAACGAAATGCGCTGTATTGAGCATCTTTTACAACGTCAGGTTGATGCCATTATCGTTTCGACTTCCTTGCCGCCTGAACATCCGTTTTATCAGCGCTGGGCGAACAGTTCATTCCCGATTGTGGCGCTGGATCGCGCGCTGGATCGTGAACATTTCACCAGCGTGGTGGGCGCTGACCAGGATGATGCGCAGATGCTGGCGGAGGAGTTACGTAAATTCCCTGCTGAAACCGTGCTCTATCTGGGGGCGCTTCCGGAATTGTCCGTCAGTTTCCTGCGCGAACAGGGTTTCCGTACCGCGTGGAAGGACGATCTGCGTGAAGTGCATTTTCTCTATGCCAACAGCTATGAGCGGGAGGCGGCCGCGCAGTTATTTGATAAATGGCTGGAAACGCATCCAATGCCTCAGGCGCTGTTTACCACGTCGTTTGCCCTGTTGCAGGGGGTGATGGATGTGACCCTGCGCCGCGACGGGCAGTTACCGTCTGATTTAGCGATTGCGACTTTTGGCGACCACGAGCTGCTCGACTTCCTGCAGTGCCCGGTACTGGCGGTGGCGCAGCGCCATCGGGATGTCGCGGAACGCGTGCTGGAGATTGTGTTGGCAAGCCTGGATGAGCCGCGTAAACCCAAACCAGGTTTAACGCGTATACGGCGTAATCTGTACCGTCGCGGTATTCTAAGCCGTAACTAAGTTGCCTCAATTGATGATGTCGGCGGATAAGCCTCTGACATCATCAATTATCCCGTTCTCGGAAATAACCGCATTATAATTAAGAATATTCTTTAGAATTATCTGAAATTGATTCTTCTATTATGCCGAATTAAAAATGCAACTATCCATTTTTGGGTAATTGAGACGTAACGATGCGTTACGGTTGTATTATTTTGTTACAAGCATGTAGGGATTTGCCGAATTAACAAACACTTTACTGGTGTGTTGCGACAATCTCGCCCTTATCTTGCTCCTGTGCGGCGTACAGACTGATTAACTGGTACTGTTATCTCGCTGCATATTGTCCTAAAATGCCGCTCGCGTCGCAAACTGACACTTTATATTTTTCTTTTGATGATATTCAGTTGTTTTAAACAATCATGAGTTGTTGGATTTTTTTCTTACAAATATTCATGGCGTTAATTTGCTTCGTTTGCTGTACGGAATTTGTTCAACGCTGATATTAGCCGTAAACAATGGGTTTTTTGCTCTGCTAAGCGCCGTGACTTGCTTGACAAGGTTTTCCTCCGCTCCGTAAACTCCTTTAAGTGGGAATTTGTGGGATAAAGTGGTAATCGGGGGTGAGGCTGGCATGTTCCGGGGAGCAACGTTAGTTAATCTCGACAGTAAAGGGCGCTTATCTGTGCCTACCCGTTATCGGGATCAACTGCTCGAGAGCGCTACCGGTCAAATGGTTTGCACCATTGACATCCATCACCCGTGCCTGCTGCTGTACCCCCTGCCTGAATGGGAAATTATCGAGCAGAAGTTATCGCGTCTGTCGAGCATGAATCCAGTTGAGCGTCGCGTACAGCGCCTGTTGTTGGGTCATGCTAGCGAATGTCAGATGGATAGCGCTGGCCGATTATTGATAGCGCCCATTCTGCGGCAACACGCAGGGCTAACGAAAGAAGTGATGCTGGTTGGGCAGTTCAATAAGTTTGAGCTGTGGGATGAAACGACCTGGTATCAACAGGTCAAGGAAGATATCGACGCTGAGCAGTCTGTTACCGGCGCGCTGTCGGAACGATTGCAGGATTTGTCTCTATAAAATGATGGAAAATTATAAACATACAACGGTGTTGCTGGATGAAGCCGTAAACGGCCTGAATATTCGTCCAGACGGCATCTACATTGACGGGACATTTGGTCGCGGTGGTCACTCACGTCTGATCCTCTCGCAACTTGGCGAAGCGGGGCGTTTACTGGCCATCGATCGCGATCCGCAGGCGATTGCCGTTGCAAAGACGATTACCGATCCCCGTTTTTCCATCGTCCATGGTCCTTTTTCTGCGCTGGCTGATTATGTCGCCGAGCGCGGACTTACCGGTAAGATCGACGGGATTCTTCTCGATCTTGGGGTTTCTTCTCCACAGCTTGATGATGCTGAGCGCGGATTCTCATTTATGCGTGACGGTCCGTTAGATATGCGTATGGACCCTACACGCGGTCAGTCAGCGGCCGAATGGCTGCAAACCGCCGATGAAGCAGATATTGCCTGGGTGATTAAAACCTTTGGCGAAGAGCGCTTCGGCAAACGTATTGCTCGCGCCATCGTAGAGCGCAACCGCATCGAACCGATGACCCGCACTAAAGAGCTGGCGGAAGTGATTGCGGCGGCAATGCCGGTGAAAGACAAATTCAAACATCCCGCGACCCGTACCTTCCAGGCGGTGCGCATTTGGGTGAACAGTGAACTGGAGGAGATAGAGCAGGCGCTAAAAAGCTCGCTCAGCGTGCTGGCACCAGGTGGTCGCCTTTCGGTAATCAGTTTCCATTCGCTTGAAGATCGCATTGTGAAACGCTTTATGCGCGAACAAAGCCGTGGTCCTCAGGTTCCGGCTGGAATACCGATGACTGAAGCGCAGATCAAAAAGCTGGGCGGCCGTGAGTTAAGAGCACTAGGCAAGATGATGCCGGGTGAAGAAGAGGTAGCTGAAAATCCTCGTGCCCGTAGTTCAGTTCTGCGTATTGCAGAGAGGACGAACGCATGATCAGCAGAGTGACAGAAGCCCTCAGCAAAGTTAAAGGATCGATAGGAAGCAACGAGCGCCATGCCTTGCCTGGCGTGATCGGTGACGATCTTTTGCGGTATGGGAAGCTGCCACTCTGCCTGTTCATTTGCATTATTTTGACGGCGGTTACCGTCGTGACAACAGCACACCATACGCGGTTACTGACCGCGCAGCGTGAGCAGCTGGTTCTGGAGCGAGATGCGTTGGATATCGAATGGCGCAACTTGATCCTTGAGGAGAACGCGCTCGGCGACCATAGCCGTGTTGAACGGATCGCAACGGAAAAGCTGCAAATGCAGCATGTTGATCCCTCACAAGAAAATATCGTAGTACAAAAATAAGGATAAACGCGACGCATGAAAGCAGCGGCAAAAACGCACAAGCCAAAACGCCAGGAAGAACAAGCCAACTTTATCAGTTGGCGTTTTGCGTTACTGTGCGGCTGTATTTTGCTGGCACTGGGTTTTCTGCTGGGGCGCGTTGCCTGGCTGCAAATCATCGCGCCGGACATGCTGGTGCGTCAGGGCGACATGCGCTCTCTGCGCGTACAGGAAGTGTCCACATCGCGCGGGATGATTACTGACCGTTCAGGTCGTCCGCTGGCGGTGAGCGTTCCGGTTAAGGCGATTTGGGCCGACCCAAAAGAGGTGCATGACGCAGGCGGCGTAAGCGTTGGTGAACGCTGGAGAGCGCTGTCGACCGCGCTGAATCTCCCGCTCGATCAACTGGCTTCCCGCATTAACGCCAACCCGAAAGGGCGCTTTATCTATCTGGCGCGTCAGGTAAACCCTGACATGGCTGACTACATCAAAAAACTGAAGCTGCCAGGCATTCACCTGCGCGAAGAATCCCGCCGTTACTATCCTTCCGGAGAAGTGACCGCTCACCTTATCGGCTTTACTAACGTCGACAGCCAGGGGATTGAAGGCGTTGAGAAGAGCTTCGACAAATGGCTCACCGGGCAACCGGGCGAACGTATTGTACGTAAAGACCGTTATGGCCGCGTCATTGAGGATATTTCCTCTACCGACAGCCAGGCGGCGCATAATCTTGCGCTAAGTATCGATGAGCGTTTACAGGCGCTGGTCTACCGCGAACTGAATAACGCCGTGGCGTTTAACAAGGCGGAGTCAGGCAGTGCGGTACTGGTGGATGTGAACACCGGTGAAGTGCTGGCGATGGCCAACAGCCCGTCCTACAACCCGAACAATCTCACCGGTACGCCGAAGGATGCGATGCGTAACCGTACGATTACCGACGTGTTTGAACCGGGGTCCACCGTCAAACCGATGGTGGTGATGACGGCGCTGCAGCGTGGCGTGGTTCGCGAAAATACCGTACTTAACACTATCCCTTACCGAATTAATGGCCACGAAATTAAAGACGTGGCGCGTTATAGCGAATTGACCCTCACCGGGGTTTTGCAGAAGTCGAGTAACGTCGGTGTTTCCAAGCTGGCGTTAGCGATGCCGTCCTCAGCGTTAGTAGACACTTACTCACGTTTTGGGCTGGGAAAAGCGACCAATTTGGGGTTGGTCGGAGAACGCAGTGGCTTATATCCTCAAAAACAACGGTGGTCTGACATAGAGAGGGCCACCTTCTCTTTCGGCTACGGGCTAATGGTAACGCCGTTACAGTTAGCGCGAGTCTATGCAACGATCGGCAGCTATGGCGTTTATCGGCCACTGTCGATCACCAAAGTTGACCCTCCTGTTCCGGGCGAGCGTATCTTCCCGGAATCAACCGTGCGTACCGTGGTGCACATGATGGAAAGCGTGGCGCTGCCCGGCGGCGGCGGCGTGAAGGCGGCGATTAAAGGCTATCGTATCGCCATTAAAACCGGTACGGCGAAGAAAGTAGGGCCGGATGGCCGCTACATCAACAAATACATTGCTTATACCGCAGGTGTTGCGCCTGCGAGTCAGCCGCGCTTCGCGCTGGTTGTTGTTATCAACGATCCGCAGGCGGGTAAATACTACGGTGGCGCCGTTTCCGCGCCGGTCTTTGGTGCCATCATGGGCGGCGTACTGCGCACCATGAACATCGAGCCGGATGCGCTGACAACGGGCGATAAAAATGAATTTGTGAATAATCAAGGCGAGGCAACAGGTGGCAGATCGTAATTTGCGCGACCTTCTTGCTCCATGGGTGCCGGGTGCACCGGAGCGAGCACTGCGGGAGATGACGCTCGACAGCCGTATGGCTGCATCGGGCGATCTCTTTGTCGCAGTATTGGGTCATCAGGCGGACGGGCGTCGGTATATCCCGCAGGCGATAGCGCAAGGTGTGGCTGCCATTATTGCAGAAGCAAAAGATGAAGCTACTGACGGTGAAATCCGTGAAATGCACGGCGTTCCAGTTATCTATCTCAGTCAGCTTAACGAACGTTTATCTGCACTGGCGGGCCGCTTTTACCACGAGCCTTCTGAAAAAATGCGACTGGTCGGCGTGACCGGGACCAACGGTAAAACCACCACCACCCAATTGCTGGCACAGTGGAGCCAACTGCTTGGCGAAACCAGCGCGGTGATGGGAACAGTCGGCAATGGCCTGCTGGGCAAAGTGATCCCGACGGAAAATACCACCGGTTCAGCCGTAGATGTCCAGCATGTGCTGGCAGGGCTGGTTGCACAAGGCGCAACGGTTGGCGCAATGGAAGTGTCTTCACACGGTCTGGTTCAGCATCGCGTGGCGGCGCTGAAGTTTGCCGCATCAGTATTTACTAACTTAAGCCGCGACCATCTTGATTACCACGGCGACATGGAACATTACGAAGCCGCGAAATGGCTGCTGTATTCCACGCACCATTGCGGCCAGGCCATCGTTAATGCGGATGATGAAGTCGGTCGTCGCTGGTTGGCCAAACTTCCGGATGCGGTTGCCGTATCGATGGAAGATCACATCAACCCGAACTGTCATGGTCGTTGGTTAAAGGCGATTGACGTGAATTATCACGACAGCGGGGCAACGATTCGTTTTACCTCCTCATGGGGTGACGGCGAAATTGAAAGTCGCCTGATGGGCGCGTTTAACGTCAGCAATCTGCTGTTGGCGCTGGCAACGCTGCTGGCGTTGGGATATCCGTTAGCTGATTTACTGAAAACGGCAACACAATTACAGCCAGTTTGTGGGCGCATGGAAGTGTTCAGCGCGCCGGGTAAAACCACCGTTGTGGTTGATTATGCCCATACGCCAGATGCGCTGGAAAAAGCGCTGCAGGCGGCACGTCTGCACTGTACTGGCAAACTGTGGTGCGTCTTTGGCTGCGGCGGCGATCGCGACAAAGGTAAACGTCCGTTGATGGGCGCGATTGCCGAGCAGTTTGCTGATGTTGTCGTGGTGACCGATGACAACCCGCGTACCGAAGAGCCGCGCGCCATTATTAACGACATTCTGGCGGGTATGCTGGATGCCGGACAGGCGAAAGTGATGGAAGGTCGCGCAGAGGCTGTGACAAACGCCATTATGCAGGCGAAAGAAAACGACGTGGTGCTGGTGGCCGGGAAAGGTCACGAAGACTACCAGATCGTTGGCTCGCAGCGCCTCGACTATTCTGACCGCGTTACGGCAGCGCGTCTGCTGGGAGTCATCGCATGATTAGCGTAACGCTCAGCCAACTGGCGGAGATCCTCCGCGGCGAACTGAAAGGAGCCGATCTGACTCTTGATGCGGTGACAACTGATACGCGTAAAGTTACGCCGGGCTGCCTGTTTGTCGCGCTGAAAGGCGAACGCTTTGATGCCCACGATTTCGCAGACAAGGCGCAAGAGAGCGGGGCGGGTGCGCTGCTGGTCAGCCGTCCGTTGGACACCAACCTGCCGCAGCTGATTGTTAAAGATACACGTCTGGCGTTTGGTGAACTGGCGGCATGGGTACGCGCTCAGGTTCCGGCGCGCGTTGTCGCGCTGACCGGCTCTTCCGGTAAGACGTCCGTTAAAGAGATGACCGCATCCATTCTGAGTCAGTGTGGCAACACCTTATATACCGCGGGCAACCTGAATAACGACATCGGCGTACCGATGACGCTGTTGCGCTTAAACAACGATTACGACTATGCCGTGATTGAGCTTGGCGCTAATCATCAGGGCGAAATCGCCTGGACCGTTGGCCTGACGCGTCCGGAAGCGGCGCTGGTGAACAACCTGGCAGCCGCGCATCTGGAAGGCTTTGGTTCACTGGCAGGCGTTGCGAAGGCAAAAGGTGAGATTTTTACCGGCCTGCCAGCGAACGGAATCGCCATTATGAATGCCGACAACAACGACTGGCTGAACTGGCAGAGCATTATCGGCGATCGCAAAGTCTGGCGTTTCTCCCCGAATGCGGGCAACAGCGACTTTTCGGCGGCCAACGTTCATGTGACTTCACACGGCACAGAGTTTTCTCTGCAAACGCCAACCGGAAGCATTGATGTTCTGCTGCCGCTGCCGGGTCGTCACAACATTGCTAACGCCCTGGCGGCGGCTGCGCTCTCTATGGCGGTAGGCGCGACGCACGAAGCGATTAAAGCGGGTCTGAAGGAACTGCAAGCGGTACCGGGGCGTCTGTTCCCGATTCAACTGGCAGAAAATCAGCTACTGCTGGATGACTCCTATAACGCAAATGTCGGGTCAATGACCGCAGCGGTAAACGTGCTGTCCGAAATGCCGGGCTACCGCGTGCTGGTCGTTGGCGATATGGCAGAGCTTGGCGCGGAAAGCGAAGCATGCCACGTGCAGGTGGGTGACGCTGCGAAGGCTGCAGGTATCGACCGTGTGCTGAGTACAGGGAAACTGAGTCAGGCAATTAGCCATGCCAGCGGTGTGGGTGAGCATTTTGCGGATAAAACCGCGTTGACCGCGCATCTTAAGGCGCTGATTGCAGAACATCAGATTATGACGATTTTAGTGAAGGGTTCACGTAGTGCCGCCATGGAAGAGGTAGTACGCGCATTACAGGAGAATGGGACATGTTAGTTTGGCTGGCCGAACATTTGGTCAAATATTATTCCGGCTTTAACGTCTTTTCCTATCTGACGTTTCGCGCCATCGTCAGCCTGCTGACCGCGCTGTTCATCTCTTTGTGGATGGGCCCGCGCATGATCGCCCGCTTGCAAAAAATGTCCTTTGGACAGGTCGTGCGTAACGACGGTCCGGAATCACACTTCAGTAAACGCGGTACGCCGACCATGGGCGGGATTATGATCCTTACCGCGATTGTTATCTCCGTACTGCTGTGGGCATACCCGTCGAACCCGTACGTATGGTGCGTGCTGGTGGTATTGGTCGGTTACGGCATTATCGGTTTTGTCGATGACTACCGCAAAGTGGTACGCAAAGACACCAAGGGCCTGATCGCGCGCTGGAAATACTTCTGGATGTCGGTGATTGCGCTGGGGGTGGCCTTTGCCCTGTATCTGGCTGGTAAAGATACCCCGGCCACTGAGCTGGTGGTGCCGTTCTTTAAAGACGTGATGCCGCAGTTGGGGCTGTTCTACGTGCTGCTGGCGTACTTCGTGATTGTGGGTACTGGCAACGCGGTCAACCTCACCGATGGTCTGGATGGTCTGGCGATTATGCCGACCGTGTTTGTGGCCGCAGGTTTTGCGTTGGTGGCGTGGGCGACCGGTAACATGAACTTCGCCAACTATCTGCATATTCCCTATTTACGTCATGCCGGCGAATTGGTGATCGTTTGTACGGCAATTGTTGGCGCGGGTTTAGGCTTCTTGTGGTTTAACACCTATCCGGCGCAGGTCTTTATGGGCGACGTCGGATCGCTGGCGCTTGGCGGCGCGCTGGGCATTATTGCCGTGCTCCTGCGTCAGGAGTTCCTGCTGGTGATCATGGGCGGTGTATTCGTCGTAGAAACACTGTCGGTCATTTTGCAGGTTGGCTCCTTTAAGCTGCGCGGACAGCGCATCTTCCGTATGGCGCCGATCCACCATCACTATGAACTGAAAGGCTGGCCGGAACCGCGCGTAATTGTACGCTTCTGGATTATTTCGCTGATGCTGGTGCTGATTGGCCTGGCAACGCTGAAGGTACGTTAATCATGGCTGATTACCAGGGTAAAAAAGTCGTCATTATCGGTCTGGGTTTGACCGGGCTGTCCTGCGTGGATTTCTTCCTGGCGCGTGGCGTGACGCCGCGCGTAATGGATACCCGCGCGACGCCGCCGGGCCTGGACAAATTACCGGAAGCGGTTGAGCGTCATGTTGGCAGCCTGAATGATGACTGGCTGCTGGCCGCTGATCTTATTGTCGCCAGCCCTGGTATTGCCCTGGCGCATCCTTCGTTGAGCGCCGCCGCCGATGCGGGAATTGAAATTGTCGGCGACATTGAACTGTTCTGTCGCGAAGCACAGGCACCGATCGTCGCGATCACCGGTTCCAACGGGAAAAGCACAGTCACTACGCTGGTAGGTGAGATGGCGAAAGCGGCCGGTGTGAACGTGGGGGTCGGCGGTAATATTGGCCTGCCCGCGCTGATGCTGCTGGATGACGAACGTGAGCTGTATGTTCTGGAACTGTCGAGCTTCCAACTGGAAACGACCTCAAGTTTACAAGCCGTAGCCGCTACCATTTTGAACGTCACCGAAGACCATATGGACAGATATCCGTTTGGCTTGCAGCAGTACCGTGCGGCCAAACTGCGCGTCTATGAAAACGCGAAAGTGTGTGTGGTCAACGCTGATGATGCGCTGACCATGCCGGTTCGCGGGGCGGATGAGCGTTGCGTGAGCTTTGGCATCAACATGGGTGACTATCACCTGAACCGTCAGCAGGGCGAAACCTGGCTGCGAGTGAAGGGTGAAAAAGTCCTTAACGTGAAAGAGATGACGCTTTCCGGTCAGCATAACTATACCAACGCCCTGGCTGCGCTGGCGCTGGCGGATGCTGCGGGTCTGCCGCGGGCGTCGAGCCTGAAAGCGCTCACCACGTTTACCGGTCTGGCGCACCGTTTCCAGACTGTGCTTGAGCACAACGGCGTGCGCTGGATTAACGATTCTAAAGCCACCAACGTCGGCAGCACTGAAGCCGCGCTGAATGGCCTGCACGTTGACGGTACGTTGCACCTGTTGCTGGGGGGAGACGGGAAATCCGCTGACTTTACGCCGCTGCAACGATACCTGACCGGCGACAACATTCGTCTGTATTGCTTTGGTCGCGATGGCGCGCAGCTTGCCGCTCTGCGACCTGACGTTACGGAACAAACTGAAACCATGGAGCAGGCAATGCGTCTGCTCGCACCGCGCGTGAAGCCGGGCGATATGGTGCTGCTGTCGCCCGCCTGCGCCAGCCTTGACCAGTTCAAGAACTTTGAGCAACGCGGTGACGTCTTTACCCGCCTGGCGAAGGAGTTGGGTTGATGCGCTTATCTCTCCCTCGTCTGAGAATGCCGCGCTTACCGGGACTGGGTATCCTGGCGTGGGTCTTCGCGGCACTTAAAGGCTGGGTGATGGCTTCGCGTGATAAAGACGCGGACAGCCTGATCATGTATGACCGCATGCTGCTGTGGTTGACCTTTGGTCTGGCAGCGATCGGTTTTGTGATGGTGACATCGGCATCGATGCCCGTAGGGCAACGCCTGGCGGGCGATCCTTTCCTGTTTGCTAAGCGTGACGCACTGTACATCTTCCTCGCCTTCTGTCTGGCGATGGTGACGCTGCGTCTGCCGATGGAGTTCTGGCAAAAGTACAGTACGACGATGCTGATAGCCTCGATCATCATGCTGCTGATTGTGCTGGTGGTGGGTAGCTCCGTTAACGGGGCGTCGCGCTGGATTGCGCTGGGGCCGCTGCGTATTCAGCCTGCGGAATTTACCAAGCTGTCGCTGTTCTGTTACCTCGCCAACTACCTGGTGCGTAAAGTTGATGAAGTGCGTAACAACCTGCGCGGTTTCTTAAAACCGATGGGCGTGATCCTGGTGCTGGCTATTTTACTGCTGGCACAGCCTGACCTTGGTACGGTGGTAGTGCTGTTTGTCACTACCCTGGCGATGCTGTTTCTCGCCGGAGCGAAACTGTGGCAGTTCATTGCCATTATCGGCATGGGGATTTCAGCGGTCGTGCTGCTGATCCTTGCCGAACCGTATCGTATTCGCCGCGTAACCTCCTTCTGGAACCCATGGGAAGATCCGTTCGGCAGTGGCTACCAGCTGACGCAATCCCTGATGGCCTTTGGTCGCGGTGAGGTTTGGGGGCAGGGCTTAGGTAATTCAGTCCAAAAACTGGAGTATTTACCAGAAGCGCACACCGACTTCATCTTCGCCATCATTGGGGAAGAGCTGGGTTATATCGGTGTGGTATTGGCACTTTTAATGGTATTCTTCGTCGCTTTTCGCGCGATGTCGATTGGCCGTAAGGCGTTGGAAATTGACCACCGTTTTTCAGGCTTTTTAGCCTGCTCTATCGGGATCTGGTTTAGCTTCCAGGCACTGGTAAACGTCGGTGCGGCGGCGGGTATGCTGCCAACCAAAGGTCTGACGCTGCCGCTGATCAGTTATGGTGGTTCAAGTTTGTTGATTATGTCGACGGCCATCATGTTTTTGTTACGTATTGATTATGAAACGCGTCTGGAAAAAGCCCAGGCGTTTACACGAGGTGCACGATGAGTGGTCAACCGAAGCGGTTAATGGTGATGGCGGGCGGTACCGGCGGGCATGTGTTCCCGGGGCTGGCGGTCGCGCACCATTTAATGGCCCAGGGCTGGCAGGTTCGTTGGCTGGGCACCGCCGATCGTATGGAAGCGGACTTAGTGCCGAAACACGGCATTGAAATTGACTTTATTCGTATCTCCGGTTTGCGTGGTAAAGGCGTCAATGCGCTGCTTGCCGCACCTGTGCGTATTTTTAATGCCTGGCGTCAGGCGCGCGCCATCATGAAGCAGTTTAAACCCGATGTGGTGCTGGGTATGGGCGGCTACGTGTCTGGCCCTGGCGGTCTGGCGGCCTGGTCATTAGGTATTCCGGTTGTACTGCATGAGCAGAACGGCATTGCGGGATTAACTAACAAATGGCTGGCGAAGATTGCCACTACGGTGATGCAGGCTTTTCCTGGCGCTTTCCCGAATGCGGAAGTGGTGGGCAACCCGGTGCGCACTGACGTGCTGGCGCTGCCATTGCCCAAAGCGCGTCTGGCCGGGCGTGAAGGTCCGGTTCGTGTGTTGGTCGTCGGGGGATCTCAGGGTGCACGCGTACTGAACCAGACGATGCCGCAGGTTGCCGCAAAGCTTGGCGACGCGGTGACTATCTGGCATCAGAGCGGTAAAGGTGCGCAGCAGACCGTTGAACAGGCGTATGCCGACGCGGGACAACCGCAGCACAAGGTCACTGAGTTTATTGATGATATGGCAGTGGCCTACGCGTGGGCTGATGTCGTGGTTTGTCGCTCAGGCGCGCTGACGGTGAGCGAAATTGCCGCCGCAGGTTTGCCTGCGCTGTTTGTGCCGTTCCAGCACAAAGACAGACAGCAGTATTGGAATGCGCTGCCGCTGGAGAAAGCGGGCGCCGCCAAAATTCTGGAGCAGCCGCAGTTTACTGTGGATGCCGTCGCCAGCACCCTTGCCGGGTGGTCGCGAGAAACGTTATTAACCATGGCAGAACGTGCGCGCGCCGCATCCATACCGGATGCCACAGAGCGCGTTGCAAATGAAGTGAGCCGGGCTGCCCGGGCGTAATTGTGGTGATGCCTTTTGCATCGCATGAACTAAGAAGTTAATGGCTAAAGAATGAATACACAACAACTGGCAAAACTGCGTTCCATCGTGCCCGAAATGCGTCGCGTTCGGCACATTCACTTTGTCGGCATCGGTGGTGCTGGTATGGGCGGTATTGCCGAAGTTTTGGCCAATGAAGGTTATCAGATCAGCGGTTCTGACTTAGCGCCGAATCCTGTGACGCAGCAGTTGACGAATCTGGGGGCCACGATTTTCTTCAACCATCGCCCGGAAAACGTGCGCGATGCGAGCGTGGTGGTGGTATCCAGCGCTATTTCTGCGGATAACCCGGAAATTGTTGCAGCGCATGAAGCACGTATTCCGGTGATTCGTCGTGCTGAAATGCTGGCGGAGTTAATGCGTTTTCGTCACGGTATTGCTATTGCCGGGACGCACGGTAAAACCACGACCACGGCAATGGTCTCCAGCATCTACGCGGAAGCGGGTCTGGATCCCACTTTTGTCAACGGCGGTCTGGTGAAGGCTGCAGGCGTGCATGCGCGCCTGGGTCATAGCCGTTATTTGATTGCCGAAGCGGACGAGAGCGACGCGTCGTTCCTGCATTTGCAGCCGATGGTGGCGATTGTCACCAATATCGAAGCCGACCACATGGATACCTACCATGGCGACTTCGAAAATTTAAAGCAGACGTTTATTAATTTCCTGCATAACTTGCCGTTTTATGGCCGTGCGGTGATGTGCGTTGACGATCCGGTGATCCGCGAACTGTTACCGCGAGTTGGCCGTCAAACCACAACCTATGGTTTCAGTGATGATGCCGATGTGCGCGTTGAAGATTACCAGCAGATTGGTCCACAAGGACATTTCACGCTGGTGCGTCAGGGGATGGCCGATTTACGTGTTACGTTAAACGCGCCGGGTCGTCACAATGCACTGAACGCGGCAGCAGCAGTGGCGGTCGCGACGGAAGAAGGTATTGAAGACGACGCTATTCTGCGCGCGCTGGAAAGTTTCCAGGGTACCGGACGTCGTTTTGACTTCCTCGGCGAATTCCCGCTTGAGCCGGTGAACGGTAAAGCCGGGACCGCGATGCTGGTTGATGACTATGGCCACCACCCAACGGAAGTGGACGCCACGATTAAAGCCGCGCGCGCGGGATGGCCGGACAAAAACCTGGTGATGCTGTTCCAGCCGCACCGGTTTACGCGTACACGCGATCTGTACGACGACTTTGCTAACGTGCTGACCCAGGTCGATGCGCTGTTGATGCTGGATGTGTATGCCGCGGGCGAAGCCGCGATTCCGGGTGCCGATAGCCGTTCGTTGTGCCGTACGATTCGTGGCCGCGGTAAGATCGATCCGATTCTGGTATCCGACCCGGCCCAGGTGGCAGAAATGCTGGCACCCGTATTAACCGGCAACGATCTGATTTTGGTGCAGGGCGCTGGAAATATCGGCAAAATCGCGCGTTCCTTAGCTGAAATCAAACTGAAGCCGCAAAACCCGGAGGAAGAACAACATGGCTGATAAAATCGCGGTCCTGTTCGGGGGAACCTCCGCTGAGCGTGAAGTATCGCTGAATTCAGGCGCGGCCGTATTGGCAGGGTTACGCGAAGGTGGTGTAGATGCCCATCCGGTTGACCCTAAAGAGGTCGATGTCACTCTTCTGAAATCTATGGGGTTTCAGAAGGTGTTTATTGCGCTGCATGGTCGTGGCGGTGAAGATGGCACATTGCAGGGCATGCTGGAGCTGGTTGGCCTGCCGTATACCGGCAGCGGCGTCATGGCTTCCGCGATTTCCATGGACAAACTGCGCAGCAAGCTGCTGTGGCAGGGCGCAGGTTTACCCGTCGCCCCATGGGTTGCGCTGACCCGCGCTGAGTTCGAAAAAGGTCTTAGCGATGAAGCGGTTACAAAAATTTCTGCGTTAGGCCTGCCGTTGATTGTAAAGCCAAGCCGTGAGGGTTCCAGCGTAGGGATGTCAAAAGTTGAAGAAGAAAATGCTTTGCAGGGTGCATTAGCATTGGCTTTTCAGCATGATGAAGAAGTACTGATTGAAAAATGGCTCAGTGGCCCGGAATTTACAGTTGCGATACTTGGCGAAGAAATTTTACCGTCAATACGTATCCAACCCGCGGGAACCTTCTATGATTATGAGGCGAAGTATCTCTCTGATGAGACACAATATTTCTGCCCTGCTGGTCTGGAAGTCGAACAAGAAGCCTTTTTACAGGAATTAGTCCTGAAAGCGTGGACTGCATTGGGCTGTAAAGGTTGGGGTCGCATTGACGTCATGCTGGACAGCGATGGCCAGTTTTATCTGCTGGAAGCGAATACCTCTCCGGGTATGACCAGCCACAGTCTGGTGCCGATGGCGGCGCGTCAGGCGGGCCTGAGCTTCTCGCAGTTGGTGGTAAGAATTCTGGAGTTGGCGGACTGATATGTCGCAGGCTGCGCTGAACACGCGAAACGGTGATGAAGAAGAAGTAAACTCCTCACGCCGCAATAATGGAACGCGTCTTGCAGGAATACTGTTCCTGCTGACAGTGCTGTGCACCGTGTTTGTCAGCGGCTGGGTAGTGTTGGGATGGATGGAAGATGCGCAGCGCCTGCCATTGTCAAAACTGGTGTTAACCGGTGAACGGCATTACACGCGCAATGATGATATCCGTCAGTCCATCCTGGCGCTGGGCGCTCCGGGAACATTTATGACTCAGGATGTGAACATCATCCAGAGTCAGATTGAACGCCTCCCCTGGATCAAACAGGCGAGCGTCAGAAAGCAATGGCCTGATGAATTGAAGATTCATCTGGTTGAATATGTGCCAATAGCGCGTTGGAATGACCAACATATGGTGGATGCTGAAGGAAATACCTTCAGTGTCCCAACCGGTCGGGCCAATAAGCAGGTATTACCTATGTTGTACGGACCGGAAGGCAGCGCAAGTGAAGTGCTGCAAGGGTTCCGCGATATGGGGCAGGTGCTGGCTAAGGACAGATTCACCCTGAAGGAAGCGGCAATGACCGCTCGTCGTTCCTGGCAGTTGACGCTGAATAACGATATTAAGCTGAATCTGGGCAGGGGCGATACGATAAAACGTTTGGCTCGCTTTGTGGAACTCTACCCGGTTTTACAGCAGCAGGCGCAAACCGATGGCAAACGGATTAGCTACGTTGATTTGCGTTATGACTCAGGAGCGGCAGTAGGCTGGGTTCCCTTGCCTCCTGAGGAATCTAATCAGCAACAGAATCAGGCACAGGCAGAACAACAATGATCAAGGCGACGGACAGAAAACTGGTAGTTGGACTGGAGATTGGCACCGCGAAGGTAGCCGCTTTAGTAGGGGAAGTTCTGCCCGACGGTATGGTCAATATCATTGGCGTGGGCAGTTGCCCATCGCGAGGTATGGATAAAGGCGGGGTGAATGACCTTGAGTCAGTGGTGAAGTGCGTACAGCGCGCCATTGACCAGGCTGAACTGATGGCAGATTGCCAGATCTCTTCAGTGTATCTGGCGCTTTCCGGTAAACATATTAGCTGTCAGAATGAAATTGGTATGGTGCCCATTTCCGAAGAGGAAGTGACGCAGGAAGATGTGGAAAACGTGGTACATACGGCAAAATCCGTACGCGTTCGCGATGAACATCGTGTTCTGCACGTCATCCCGCAGGAATACGCCATCGACTACCAGGAAGGTATCAAAAATCCGGTCGGTCTTTCCGGTGTGCGTATGCAGGCAAAAGTCCATCTTATTACCTGCCACAACGACATGGCGAAGAATATTGTCAAAGCCGTTGAACGTTGTGGTCTGAAAGTTGACCAACTGATTTTTGCCGGGTTGGCAGCCAGTTATTCCGTATTGACGGAAGATGAACGTGAACTGGGTGTCTGCGTGGTGGATATTGGTGGTGGTACAATGGACATCGCCGTTTATACTGGCGGGGCGTTGCGCCACACTAAAGTTATCCCTTATGCAGGGAATGTCGTGACCAGCGATATCGCGTATGCCTTTGGTACGCCGCCGAGCGATGCTGAAGCCATCAAAGTGCGTCATGGCTGCGCACTGGGTTCCATCGTGGGTAAAGACGAGAGCGTTGAAGTGCCAAGCGTTGGTGGTCGTCCGCCGCGTAGCCTGCAACGTCAGACTCTGGCAGAGGTCATTGAGCCGCGTTATACCGAGCTGCTCAACCTGGTCAACGAAGAAATTTTGCAATTACAAGAACAGCTTCGCCAGCAGGGTGTGAAACATCATCTGGCGGCGGGGATTGTGTTAACCGGCGGCGCTGCGCAAATTGAAGGCCTTGCGGCCTGCGCACAGCGCGTGTTCCATACACAAGTACGTATTGGCGCACCGCTGAATATTACCGGTCTGACGGATTATGCCCAGGAGCCGTATTATTCAACGGCGGTGGGGCTGCTGCACTACGGGAAAGAATCCCATTTAAGTGGTGAGGCTGAAGTAGAAAAGCGCGTAACTGCCTCGGTCGGATCGTGGATCAAGCGACTGAATAGCTGGTTACGTAAAGAGTTTTAATTTTTAAAGAGACCGACGCAAATTAACGGTCTCAGGCGACAGGCACTACACAAAGTCATTCAAGTTGCATCGCGGCGGCAACTGAGCGAATCTCCTGGAGCATAGTTTACTATGTCACGGGAGTGAGTGAAGGCAGCCAACAAAGAGGCGGCTTGAAGGATGAAGTGTAAAACGGAGAGAGAAACTATGTTTGAACCTATGGAACTAACCAACGACGCGGTGATTAAAGTCATCGGCGTCGGTGGCGGCGGCGGTAATGCCGTTGAACACATGGTGCGTGAGCGCATCGAAGGTGTTGAATTCTTCGCGGTGAATACCGACGCTCAGGCGTTGCGTAAAACTGCGGTTGGACAGACCATTCAGATTGGTAGCGGCATCACCAAAGGTCTGGGCGCGGGTGCAAACCCGGAAGTCGGTCGTAATGCGGCAGACGAAGATCGCGAAGCTCTGCGCGCAGCGCTTGACGGCGCAGACATGGTGTTTATCGCAGCTGGCATGGGCGGCGGTACCGGTACCGGTGCAGCGCCAGTGGTAGCTGAAGTCGCAAAAGATTTAGGTATTCTGACCGTTGCTGTCGTGACTAAGCCTTTCAACTTTGAAGGCAAGAAGCGTATGGCATTCGCGGAGCAGGGTATCACCGAGCTGTCCAAACACGTGGACTCTCTGATCACTATCCCGAACGACAAGCTGCTGAAAGTACTGGGCCGTGGTATCTCCCTGCTGGATGCATTTGGCGCAGCGAACGACGTGCTGAAAGGCGCAGTCCAGGGTATCGCTGAACTGATTACTCGTCCAGGCCTGATGAACGTCGACTTTGCAGACGTGCGCACCGTGATGTCCGAAATGGGCTACGCGATGATGGGTTCTGGCGTGGCGAGCGGTGAAGACCGTGCAGAAGAAGCGGCTGAAATGGCTATCTCTTCTCCGCTGCTGGAAGATATCGATCTGTCCGGCGCACGCGGCGTGCTGGTTAACATTACTGCGGGCTTCGACCTGCGTCTGGATGAGTTCGAAACCGTGGGTAACACGATTCGTGCCTTTGCATCGGATAACGCAACTGTGGTTATCGGTACCTCTCTGGACCCGGATATGAACGACGAACTGCGCGTGACCGTTGTTGCGACTGGAATTGGTATGGACAAGCGTCCTGAAATCACTCTGGTGACCAACAAACAGGTACAGCAGCCGGTAATGGATCGTTACCAGCAGCACGGTATGGCGCCGTTGACGCAAGAGCAGAAACCGGTAGCGAAAGTGGTTAACGACAATACGCCGCAAACCACGAAAGAGCCGGATTATCTGGATATCCCTGCATTCCTGCGTAAGCAAGCTGATTAAGAATTAGCTGGAATTTGGGAATTGTGGCTCTTTGTGCTAAACTGGCCCACCGAATGTATAGTACACTTCGGTTGGATAGGTAATTTGGCGAGATTATACGATGATCAAACAAAGGACTCTTAAACGTATCGTTCAGGCGACTGGCGTCGGTTTGCATACCGGCAAAAAAGTCACCCTGACATTACGCCCTGCGCCGGCCAACACCGGGGTCATCTATCGTCGCACCGACTTGAATCCTCCGGTAGATTTCCCGGCCGATGCCAAATCTGTGCGTGATACCATGCTCTGTACGTGTCTGGTCAATGAGCATGATGTGCGGATTTCAACCGTAGAGCACCTTAATGCTGCTCTGGCGGGCTTAGGTATCGATAACATCGTTATTGAAGTTAATGCCCCGGAAATCCCGATTATGGATGGCAGTGCCGCTCCGTTCGTTTACCTGCTGCTTGATGCAGGTATTGAAGAACTGAGCAGCGCCAAAAAATTTGTTCGCATCAAAGAGACCGTTCGTGTCGAAGATGGCGATAAGTGGGCTGAGTTTAAGCCGTATAATGGTTTTACGTTGGATTTCACCATCGACTTTAACCATCCGGCGATCGACTCCAGCACGCAGCGCTACGCGATGAACTTCTCTGCGGATGCGTTCATGCGCCAGATCAGCCGCGCGCGTACTTTCGGCTTCATGCGTGATATCGAATATCTGCAGTCCCGCGGCCTGTGCCTGGGCGGCAGCTTCGATTGTGCCATCGTTGTTGACGATTATCGCGTATTGAACGAAGACGGCCTGCGTTTTGAAGACGAATTCGTTCGTCACAAAATGCTCGACGCGATTGGTGACTTGTTCATGTGTGGTCACAACATTATTGGTGCATTCACCGCGTATAAATCCGGTCATGCACTGAATAACAAACTATTGCAGGCAGTCCTGGCAAAACAGGAAGCCTGGGAATATGTGACCTTCCAGGACGATGCAGAACTGCCGTTGGCGTTCAAAGCACCTTCGACTGTACTGGCATAACGACATACGCTGTCGCATAAATTCGACTGGTAAATCTGGCACTCTCTCCGGCCAGGTGAGCCAGTCGTTTTTTTATCTTTCGATTGCAAAACCACCTTATCTGAAGCGACTTTTTTCCCACCGACAGATTAAAACACCGTTCGATCGCTGCTTTCTTAAGCATATTTACCCGCGACTTGCTGTCATTACTGCTGTGGAGCGTACGCTTTAATGGTAATATTTATGCGCAAAAAAATGGTTTTGCATTTGTAACCCCAAACGCAGGGTATATCAGGTGGCAATAACGTGAGTGGAATACTGACGCGTTGGCGACAGTTAGGCAGACGGTACTTCTGGCCGCATCTCCTGTTGGGGATGGTCGCGGCTAGTTTTGGCCTGCCTGCGCTCGGTAATGCTGCTGAACCTAATACTCCCGCGAAGGCGACCGCCAGCAATCACGATCAATCTGCCAAAGTTAACTTTAGCCAGCTTGCTTTGCTGGAGGCGACCAATCGCCGCCCGACTTTTACCGTTGACTACTGGCATCAGCATGCCATTCGTACGGTCATTCGCCATCTTTCTTTTGCTATGGCTCCTCAGGCGCTGCCTGTTGCCGAAGAGCCGTTGCCAATCCAGGCGCACCATCTTGCGTTACTGAATACGCTCAGCGCGATGCTGACGCAAGAAGGCAGACCGCCCGCGACCGTGAGTCGCGTGACATATGCCCATTTTACCTCTCAGGCCGCATTTAGCGTTCCGGTCTGGATCAGCCAGCTGCAGGGTATCCGCGCTGGCCCTCAACGCCTCAGCTAAAAAAGAACCTTCCAACTTATAATTTTGACTCCGCATCGCGGGGCGTTTGAGATTTTATTATGCTAATCAAATTATTAACAAAAGTATTCGGTAGCCGTAACGAGCGTACGCTGCGTCGTATGCGTAAAGTGGTCAATGTCATCAATGCAATGGAACCGGAGATGGAAAAACTCTCCGATGATGAACTGAAAGCGAAGACCGCTGAATTCCGCGCCCGTCTGGAAAAAGGCGCCAGCGTTGAAAGCCTGATCCCGGAAGCGTTCGCGGTGGTCCGCGAAGCGAGTAAGCGTGTGTTCGGCATGCGTCATTTCGACGTACAGCTGCTGGGTGGTATGGTGCTTAACGATCGCTGCATCGCAGAAATGCGTACCGGTGAAGGTAAAACCCTGACCGCAACGCTGCCTGCCTACCTGAACGCATTAAGCGGGAAGGGTGTACACGTGGTTACCGTGAACGACTACCTGGCTCAGCGTGACGCCGAAAATAACCGCCCGCTGTTTGAATTCCTCGGCATGACCGTGGGTATCAACATGTCTGGCCTGCCTGCGCCAGCCAAGCGTGAAGCCTACAATGCCGATATTACTTACGGTACCAACAACGAATACGGCTTTGACTACCTGCGCGACAACATGGCGTTTAGCCCGGAAGAGCGCGTTCAGCGTAAACTGCACTATGCGCTGGTCGATGAAGTCGACTCCATCCTGATCGATGAAGCGCGTACGCCGCTGATCATTTCCGGTCCGGCTGAAGACAGCTCGGAAATGTATAAAAAAGTGAACAAAATCATCCCGCACCTGATTCGTCAGGAGAAGGACGATTCCGACACGTTCCAGGGGGAAGGCCACTTCTCTGTTGATGAGAAAGCGCGCCAGGTCAACCTGACCGAACGTGGTCTGGTACTGATTGAAGAGCTGTTGGTTAACGAAGGCATTATGGATGAGGGCGAGTCGCTGTACTCTCCGGGCAACATTATGCTGATGCACCACGTGACTGCTGCACTGCGTGCGCACGTGCTGTTTACCCGCGACGTTGACTATATCGTGAAAGACGGTGAAGTTATCATCGTCGACGAACACACCGGTCGTACCATGCAGGGCCGCCGCTGGTCCGATGGTCTGCACCAGGCTGTTGAAGCCAAAGAAGGCGTAGATATCCAAAACGAGAACCAGACGCTGGCATCTATTACCTTCCAGAACTACTTCCGTTTGTACGAAAAACTGGCCGGTATGACCGGTACAGCAGATACTGAAGCCTTTGAATTCAGCTCCATTTACAAACTGGATACCGTTGTTGTGCCGACCAACCGCCCGATGATCCGTAAGGATTTACCGGATCTGGTGTACATGACTGAAGCGGAAAAAATTCAGGCGATCATTGAAGATATTAAAGAGCGTACCGCAAATGGCCAGCCGGTGCTGGTTGGTACTATCTCTATTGAAAAATCGGAAGTGGTTTCTAACGAGCTGAACAAGGCGGGTATCAAACACAACGTTCTGAACGCCAAGTTCCACGCCAACGAAGCCGCAATCGTCGCCCAGGCGGGTTATCCGTCCGCAGTGACTATCGCGACAAACATGGCAGGTCGTGGTACCGATATCGTGCTGGGTGGTAGCTGGCAGGCGGAAATTGCCGAGCTGGAGGACCCGACTCCAGAACAAATCGCGCAGATCAAAGCCGAGTGGCAGGTTCGCCATGATGCGGTATTAGCAGCAGGTGGTTTACATATTATCGGTACCGAGCGTCACGAATCTCGTCGTATAGATAACCAGCTGCGTGGTCGTTCTGGTCGTCAGGGGGATGCGGGGTCTTCTCGTTTCTATCTGTCGATGGAAGATGCGCTGATGCGTATTTTTGCTTCTGACCGCGTGTCCGGCATGATGCGTAAACTGGGCATGAAGCCTGGTGAAGCGATTGAACACCCGTGGGTGACTAAAGCGATTGCAAACGCGCAGCGTAAAGTAGAAAGCCGCAACTTCGATATTCGTAAGCAACTGCTGGAATATGATGACGTTGCCAATGACCAGCGTCGCGCAATCTACACCCAGCGTAACGAACTGCTGGACGTAACTGACGTTAGCGAAACCATTAATAGCATCCGTGAGGATGTCTTCAAAGCGACGATTGATGCCTATATTCCGCCGCAGTCTCTGGAAGAAATGTGGGATATCCCGGGTCTGCAGGAACGTCTGAAAAACGACTTCGATCTGGAAATGCCTATTTCAGAGTGGCTGGATAAAGAGCCTGAGCTGCATGAGGAAACGCTGCGCGAACGTATTCTGGCAAACGCCATCGAAGTTTATCAGCGTAAAGAAGAAGTTGTGGGCGCGGAGATGATGCGTCACTTCGAAAAAGGCGTGATGCTGCAAACTCTCGATTCTCTGTGGAAAGAGCACCTTGCGGCGATGGACTACCTGCGTCAGGGTATCCACCTGCGTGGTTATGCGCAAAAAGATCCGAAGCAGGAATACAAGCGTGAATCCTTCTCTATGTTTGCATCAATGCTGGAATCACTGAAGTACGAAGTGATCAGCACCCTGAGCAAAGTTCAGGTACGTATGCCTGAAGAAGTAGAAGCGATGGAGCAGCAACGTCGTGAAGACGCTGAACGTTTAGCGCAGATGCAGCAGTTGAGCCATAAAGGTGACGATTCTGCCGCGGCAGAAGAGCTGGCAGCACAAACTGGCGATCGTAAAGTGGGTCGTAACGATCCGTGTCCTTGCGGTTCCGGCAAAAAGTACAAACAGTGCCATGGCCGCCTGAGTTAAGAAAATAACTTACTGAAAAGGCGCAGAATTCTGCGCCTTTTTTATGGACGATAAAGATGAAAATACTACAGATCGCCGTCGGGATTATTCGCAACCAGCACCATGAAATTTTTATTACCCAGCGTGCGGCTGATGCCCACATGGCAAATAAGCTGGAGTTCCCCGGCGGGAAAATTGAAGCGGGCGAAACGCCGGAGCAGGCGCTGATTCGCGAGTTACAGGAAGAAGTAGGCATTACGCCGACTCAAAGCTCACTGTTCGAAAAGCTGGAGTACCAGTTTCCGGACCGGCATATCACTCTGTGGTTCTGGCTGGTTGAAAGCTGGGAAGGCGAACCGTGGGGGAAAGAGGGGCAACCGGCGCAGTGGATTGCGCAAGATGCTCTGAATACAGAAGATTTTCCGCCTGCGAATGCGCCGGTAATTGAAAAGCTGATTGCTGGATAAAGGTGTTCGTAGGCCGGATTAGGCAACCCCACCATCCGGCAAATTAGGGCGGGGTCGCTACGCTTTGCCCGCCCTACGTTTTAGCTGAATTACTTCTGCTCTTCACTCCAGTCGTCGTTTTCCGACAGATCACCAGAGCTTGGGATACGTTTCTCTTCTGCGGCCCACTCACCCAGATCGATTAACTGGCAGCGCTTGCTGCAGAATGGGCGAAACGGGCTGATTTCACCCCACACTACGGGTTTGCCGCAGGTTGGGCAGTTGACGATGGTTTGTTCAGACATGTTGACTCCTTAACAGCACGCCAGATCAAAATCGAGACGCTCAGGCACCTGGCCATTCTCGCTATCCAGCGGCATAAAGCGGATAGCAAAGCGGCTCTTATGACCAGAAATTTGCGGATAAAGCTGCGAATCAAGCGGCAGCTGCAAGCGAAGCAGATCGGCATCTTCGCCGTTGTCCTGATAAAAACCATTCAAGCTGGTTTGCTTACGGAATGGCGCAGAGTTGCGAATTAAATCCAGCACCAGCGACAGTGCCTGATTGAGCGGATTCAGACTTGCAAGCCAGGTTTCAACCTGCGCGTCGCGATGCGACTGCGGTAGATGTAACCAAATATGCAGGGTCGGCAGATCGAAGCTGCAGCATCCGCCAGGAATGCTTAAACGCTGACGTACAAGGCCAATCAGACGATCTTCGCGCAGCGTCTGTCCAATACGCGGAGCCGAAATAAGAATGCTGCCCGCGCTTTTTAACTGCTGGCGCAATGCGTCGATCCTGTTTTGATCGACGCCGGGAACTTCAACCCAGGCCTGGAGTTTACGCTGTTGTCTTTCCAGCTCTTTGAGGAGTTCGGTACGGACTTCGCCGCGTTCAAAGACATCCAGTAAGTCCCCGATGTTGCGGAAAAAATGCAGTGCGCCTGCATGGTCCGCTATGGGTACATTAACGGAGAGCTGTTGGATTAAAAACTCTATGCGCAGCCATGTACGCATCTTCTCATTGAGAGGGTGTTCAAAAAGGACCTGGGTGTGCATTACGGTTTTTCCTGTGAGACAAACTGCAACGCGCATTGCAGATAGAGCGCGTGCAGGCGGGCGACATCCGAGGCGATGGCCTCCGGTGCGCCATTATTATCAATAACATCGTCTGCCACGGCCAGACGCGCTTCGCGCGTTGCCTGGGCAGCAAGAATTTGTTCAACATGCTCACGCGTGACGTCATCGCGCTGCATAGTGCGTCTGAGCTGTGTCTCGGGAGTAACATCCACCACGAGTACGCGGTTGGCTTTTTTATACAGCGAATTTTCCACCAGCAAAGGTACAACCCACAACAGATAAGGGGAGGTTGCTTGCTGAAACTGGCGCTGCGTTTCCTGCTGAATAAGCGGATGGAGCAGGGCATTCAGCCAGCTTTTCTCCTCAGGACTGGAAAAAATGCGTTCGCGTAAAATGCGTCGCTGCAACGATCCGTCGGTAGCTATAACTTCGGTACCAAAATGTTCTTCGATCGCCTTAAGGGCTGGGGTACCGGGTTCAACCACCTGGCGCGCAATAATATCTGCATCAATGACGTTTATTCCGAGGTCTGCGAACGCATTTGCAACGGTACTTTTACCACTGCCAATGCCACCGGTTAAGGCTACCGTATACCTCATAGATGCAGATCCTGGAGTTTAAGTTTGATTATCAAACAGTTAAAAGTTAAGCGTGCGACGGCGAGGTTGCTGCAGGATTAACCTACTATTCGCCAGGTAAATTTATGGGATTGTAGCGTAAAAAAAGAGAATTTCGCAGTCTTGCGCGGCATTGATTAGTGCGTATGATAGCGTCACTGGAGTTGTGAGTTTCGATTTTTCGCCATTAACCCCAGGAATCCGCACATGCGTATCGAAGAAGATCTGAAGTTAGGTTTCAAAGACGTTCTTATCCGCCCTAAGCGTTCTACTCTCAAAAGCCGTTCCGATGTTGAGCTGGAACGTCAATTTACCTTTAAGCACTCAGGTCAGACCTGGTCCGGCGTACCGATTATTGCCGCGAACATGGACACTGTCGGGACGTTTGCCATGGCAACGGCGCTGGCATCCTTCGACATCCTGACTGCGGTACACAAACACTATTCTGTTGAAGACTGGGCTGCTTTCATCGCAGAGAGCTCTGCTGATGTGCTCAAACACGTAATGGTTTCAACCGGCACCTCTGATGCAGATTTCGAAAAAACCAAACAGATTCTGGCGCTCAACCCGGCGCTGAACTTTATCTGCATTGATGTGGCAAATGGCTACTCAGAGCATTTTGTTCAGTTTGTGTCGAAAGCGCGTGAAGCATGGCCGACAAAAACAATTTGTGCGGGCAATGTGGTTACTGGAGAAATGTGTGAAGAGCTGGTACTTTCCGGCGCGGACATTGTTAAAGTCGGCATTGGCCCGGGTTCTGTATGTACCACACGTGTAAAAACCGGCGTTGGCTACCCACAGCTTTCTGCGGTTATTGAATGTGCCGATGCAGCTCACGGTCTGGGCGGCATGATTGTCAGTGACGGCGGCTGCACAATGCCGGGTGACGTGGCAAAAGCGTTCGGCGGTGGCGCGGACTTCGTTATGCTCGGCGGTATGTTGGCCGGTCATGAAGAAAGCGGCGGCAAAATTGTTGAAGAGAACGGTGAGAAATTCATGCTGTTCTACGGCATGAGCTCTGAATCAGCCATGACGCGTCACGTCGGTGGTGTTGCACAATACCGCGCTGCGGAAGGTAAAACAGTTAAGTTGCCTCTGCGTGGCCCGGTTGATAACACTGCACGCGATATCCTTGGTGGCCTGCGTTCTGCCTGTACCTATGTCGGTGCATCTCGCCTGAAAGAACTGACCAAACGTACAACGTTTATTCGTGTACAGGAACAAGAAAACCGCGTTTTCAATAGCCTGTAAGAACAGGTAGTACTATGACATGCCGGATAAGCTGTGCGCCATCCGGCATTTGAATTTATCCCACCCCGCTCATCGCATCTCCTAAATGAAAAATCGGCAAATACATCGCAACGACCAGTGTACCGATTATCAGCCCCGTAATGATCAGCAACGCAGGCTCGAGTAGTGCAGCCAGATTCTCTGCCTGAGACAATGTTTTCTCGCCGTGGTGATAGGCGAGATTACGCAGCATTACATCCAGCGAGCCGGAAGCCTCACCTGTTCTGACCAACTGTATGCACAATGGGCTGAATTCACCGCAATTTTTTAGCGCTAACCAGACCGGTTTTCCGGCGCTGATGTCGTGATGTACCTGCGCTAAGCGTTGCGACCAGAAAGGGTTGGCCAGCGTTTCAGTGACGCTCTCAAGACCTTGCAGAAAAGGAATACCTGCATTTTGCGTTAACGCCAGAACAGTGAAGATCTGTGTGAGTTTTTGCCCTCTCACCATCGGTCCTATGACCGGGAAGCCGAGCAGCAATTTCTGGCGCAGAGTGAGCCAGTATGGCTGCTGCTTCATCAGGTGATATGCTGCAACCGCTACCAGGCTGAATGCTCCCGCCAGCCATCCCCATTGGCTGCTAAAATGCGCGATGGCAATAATCCACTGAGTGAGTGCCGGTAGCGGGGTGTTAAACGTCTGGTAAATGGCGGCAAACTCAGGGAGTACAAACTGCAGCATCGCGAATACCACCATCACTGCCATCGTGATGATGAATATCGGATAGCGTAGGGCTTTTTTAACTTTATCCGCCAGTTGCTGTTGATTCTTCTGCTGGCGAGCGAGTTCAAAGCAGCAGTCGTCCAGCTTACCCGTAAGCTCTCCGGTACGGATCATTGCCTGATAAAGAGGCGGAAAAACGTGTTGCCACTGAGATAGCGAGGTGGAGAGAGAAATACCCTGTTCCATATCGTGAGCCAGCGTGCGCAGTAGCGCTTGCCATTGGCTGCTGGGATGCTGTTCAGCCAGCAAAGCTAAACTTGCCGAGAGTGTTAGCCCTGCTTTCAGCAACGTCGCCAGTTGATGTATGGTTTCAGCGCTTTTTTCACGGCTCCATTGTGAGGCTTTGACACGCATACGATTAATGCGCAGCGGCGTAATATGCCGTTGCTCAAGTGCAAGCATCAATGAGGGGCGGGTATCGGCCCAAAGTACGCCTTCCAGTGGATTACCTTCGTTGCTAATACCTTGCCAGCGCCAAAGCAGTTTAGCTGACATGGGGCATGCCCAGTACGCGTACCAACTCTTCAAATGTTGTTAACCCTTGTTCGACGGCCTTGCAACCATTTTCGAAAAGCGTGCTCATCCCCAGTTGCTGAGCATTCGATTCCACTCCGTCTACGGACGTACCGTTGGCGATGCTCTGGCGCAATGCAGGTGTAACGGGGAGAACTTCAAACAATGCCGTACGGCCATAAAATCCGTGATAGCAATGTTGGCAGCCCGGAGCCTGCCAACGAGGCAGTGGCGTAGGCCAGATCGCTTCCGGGAGCATGATCGGCGTTTCCAGACATTGTCGGCAATGGGGACACAATTTTCTCACCAACCGCTGCGCAATAACGAGCGTTAGCGCGGAGGCGATCATCCAGCGTGCAACCCCCATTTGCTGCAAGCGTATTAGTGTTTCTGTGGTGGAATTGGTATGCAGTGTTGATAGAACCAGATGACCGGTTTGTGCGGCTTTAAGGGCTATTTCAGCCGTTTCGCCATCACGGATTTCACCCACCATGATAATGTCGGGATCCTGGCGCAGCAGCGCGCGCAATACTCCCTGAAAAGTGAGACCGGCACGTGGATGAATTTGTGTTTGGTTAAGACCTGCGATCGGGATCTCTACTGGATCTTCCACGCTACAGAGGTTAACGTCCGGAGTGTTTCGGGTCTGCAGCGCACTGTACAGCGTGACCGTTTTACCGCTTCCGGTTGGTCCGGTGACCAGAATCAGCCCCTGAGGCTGCTGCAACGCTTGTGAAAATGCTGCCAGCTGCGCGTCCTGCATTCCCAGCGCGGTGATTTCCAGCGCTTGATCGACCTGATGCAGTAGCCGTAGCACCACTTTTTCGCCAAAGCGACAGGGCAGGGTGGCGATGCGAAACGAGACCGGCTCTCCTGAAATCTCAACGGTAAATTGACCGTCTTGCGAAAGTCGGTGCTCGGCAATATCCAGACTGCCTAAAACTTTTAGTCTGGCAGTGATGGCGATACCCATCTCGGTCGTGACGTCCGGTAAAGCATGCAGTACGCCATCCACACGTAATCTGATTCGATAGTGATTTTCCGCTGGCTCAAAATGAATATCAGAAGCCCGTTGCACCAGAGCGGATTGAAACGTCTGATTCAGCAAATCTGCTGCGCTGGCGCTGCTTTTCGTGACCACTGCCGGGAGCATTTTCTGTGGCGTGTGCGTGTGGCCTTCCATTTGTTGACGCGTCCAGCAGACGATGTCGATACGTCGGGTGGTGGCAAAATGCAGTGCGTCCAGCAATTCGTGGGATGGAGCGTCCACGACGGCGATGTGCACCACTTCATTGTCTGCATCCAGTAATATTCCCTGATGACGTTGGCACAGCGCCGTAAGTTGGGTGGTATTCATCTCTTTTCCTTAATTGATATCGAAACGGAAAACGTCTTCACAGGCCTGTTGCAATGCGCTGTCATTCTGGATAACGCAGTTACGGCTCCAGCCAGTAATACCGTTGGCATTGTCCCAACCCGGCGTCATGGTGATGCTTAACCCGTTCAGGCTTTCTTGTCCGCTGAGGCTGACCACTCCTTTTTCAACTCTCATGGCGGAGACATAACGGGTGGTGGCTGGAGAAGGGATGCCATTCGTTCCGGCATCACAGGTTGTTGTTCCGCCATGCTCCAGCGCACAGAGCTCAACTGCCGTGCGATAGGGAACAAAGGTTTGCAGCATGTCTGTTAACGCGGCTTTGCGCAGATAGTTTTGATAAGCCGGAATACCGATGGCGCTAAGGATGGCAATAATGCCAATGACCACCATGAGTTCGATAAGTGTGAAGCCTCGTTGCTTGTCCATCGTTCGCTCCTTGAGTTAGCTGGCGCTACTTTGGCAAACGCTCGGGTTTACGGCGAGAGGCAAAAAACAGAACGGGAAGGCGGGTTCCGAGGATTTTTATGAAATTACAGAGTCAGACAACGTATTTGCGAAGAGGCTCGAAGAAACAGCCGTATGGCGGCGTAAACGCTTATCCGGCCGATAGAAAAACCGGCGTGATGGGCCCGATAAGTGAAAGTACTATCGGGCTAAACCATCAGTAATTAGCGAAAACGCATAGAGAGATCGAGCGCGCGAACATGCTTGGTCAGCGCGCCAACAGATATGAAATCCACGCCAGTTTCGGCAAATTCGCGCAGAGTTTCATGAGTGACGTTACCCGACACTTCCAGACGCGCCTGGCCGTTGGTGCGTTTTACCGCTTCCCGCATTTGGTCAGTTTCGAAGTTATCGAGCATGATGATGTCGGCCCCTGCTTTCAGCGCGTCGTCCAGTTCATCCAGGCTTTCTACTTCGACTTCAACCGGCACATCCGGGTGCAGCCAGAAGGCTTTTTCAACGGCCTGACGTACCGAACCTGAAGCAATAATGTGGTTTTCTTTAATCAGGAAAGCGTCAGAAAGGCCCAGACGATGATTCGCGCCGCCGCCGCATAATACGGCGTATTTCAGCGCGGTACGCAGCCCCGGCAGAGTTTTACGTGTATCCAGCAGTTGGGTTTTTGTTCCCGCCAGCAGGTCGACGTATTTACGCACCTCGCTCGCCACACCCGAAAGCGTCTGTACAAAATTAAGCGCGGTACGTTCGCCGGTTAGCAGCACGCGGGAAGGGCCGTCCAGTTCAAATAGCGGCTGATTGGTCTTAATGCTGTCGCCATCTTCGACATGCCAGGTGATGTTGACATCATCGCCCGCCAGTTGAATAAAGACCTCTTCAACCCAACGTTTTCCACAAAAAACGCCATCTTCGCGGGTGATCACGGTGGCGTGGGAGCGCATCTCCGCGGGTAAAAGCTGTGCGGTGATATCGTTATTGGCATCAACTTCTCCGCCTAAATCTTCACGCAGCGCCTGAGCTACAGCGGCAGGGATATCCAGATTTATGCGTTCCAACAGCGCGTCACGTCGGTAGTCAGGGTTATAGCGGCGAGGCGGCATGATAAAACTCCAAATTGCTAACGAATCATAAGGTGGAAACATGCTACCCTGAACCTGATATGAGCACCACCAATAAGGAGATTCTGCATGTTGTTAGACGAGGGCTGGCTGGCAGAGGCGCGACGCGTTCCCTCTCCTCATTACGATTGCCGCCCGGATGACGAAAACCCTTCTCTGCTGGTGGTGCATAATATCAGCCTGCCGCCCGGCGAGTTTGGCGGCCCGTGGATCGATGCGCTGTTTACGGGCACGATTGATCCCAATGCCCATCCTTATTTTGCCGGGATCGCCCATTTGCGCGTTTCGGCACATTGTTTAATTCGCCGTGACGGTGAAATCGTGCAGTATGTCCCCTTTGATAAACGCGCCTGGCATGCTGGCGTGTCGAACTATCAAGGCCGCGAACGCTGTAATGATTTCTCAATTGGTATTGAGCTGGAAGGGACGGATACGCTGGCTTATACCGATGCGCAGTATCAGCAACTGGCAGCCGTGACGAATGCCCTGATTACGCGTTATCCGGCCATTGCCAACAACATGACAGGACATTGCAATATTGCGCCCGAGCGTAAGACCGATCCCGGGCCCTCTTTTGACTGGGCAAGGTTTCGCGCCCTGGTCACCCCCTCGTCGCACAAGGAGATGACATGACGCTGTTTACAACATTACTGGTGTTGATTGTTGAACGCCTGTTTAAGCTGGGTGAGCACTGGCAGCTTGATCACCGGGTTGAAGCTTTTTTCCGCCGGGTGAAGCATTTTTCGATGATGCGTACGGTAGGCATGGCCCTTATTGCGATGGGGGTGACGTTCCTGCTGCTGCGCGCACTTCAAGGCCTGCTGTTTAACGTGCCTTTGCTGGTGGCGTGGATCTTAATTGGTTTGCTGTGCATCGGCGCTGGCAAGACGCGTCTTCATTATCATGCCTATCTGAATGCGGCTGCTCGCGATGACGCTCACGCCCGTGAAGCGATGGCCAGCGAGCTGACCTTGATTCATGGGATTCCGCCTGAGTGCGATGAGCGTGAGTTCTTGCGTGAACTGCAGAACGCGCTGTTATGGAACAACTTTCGCTTTTATCTGGCGCCGTTATTCTGGCTGATTGTCGGTGGCCCGTGGGGACCGGTGACGCTGGTGGGTTATGCCTTTCTACGTGCCTGGCAGTCCTGGCTGGCGCGCTATCAGACGCCGCACCAGCGTTTACAATCAGGTATCGATGCGATCCTGCATGTGCTGGACTGGATCCCGGTGCGCCTGGCGGGTGTCGTCTATGCGCTGCTGGGGCACGGCGAGAAGGCGTTGCCTGCCTGGTTTGCGTCGCTGGCGGATCTGCATACTTCGCAATATCAGGTGCTTACTCGCCTTGCGCAGTTTTCTTTAGCGCGTGAACCACATACCGATAAAGTCGCAACGCCAAAAGCCGCGGTTTCGATGGCGAAGAAGACCTCGTTTGTGGTGGTGGTGGTCATTGCCGTGCTGACCATTTATGGAACATTAATTTAAGCCATTATTAGTGGATGGCGCTGCGCTTATCCGTCGAGGAAAAAAATTGGCCCGGTCGCTTTGTGCTTGCGGGCCAATCTTTCAAAGCGTATCAGCGGGTGGGATGCCAAAATCTGGCATCCCGTTTTCGTTCCAGCGCACCAGCTTCAGACGAGTGTGGCGGTTTGGGTCGTACAGCGGATCGCCCTCGATTTCAGTGTAATTTCTCGCGTGGTACACCAGCACATCTTCTCCTTCCGGCGTTTGCGTAAAGCTGTTGTGTCCCGGCCCGTATTGGCGGTTTTCGTAGCTGGTGGTAAAGACCGGGCGCGGCGATTTGTGCCAGTTCTGCGGGTTGAGCGGATCGGCATTGAGATCAATCCACAATAATCCCATACAGTAGTTCTCATCGGTGGCGCTGGCGGAATAGCTGATAAACAGCTTATCGCCGTGAACCATGACGGCCGGGCCTTCGTTGACCCAAAAACCCCGGCATTCCCAGTCATACTCTGGATGACTGAGCATTACCGGCTCGCCTTTAATCGTCCATGGATTTTCCAGTTCGGCGAGATAGATATTGGAGTTTCCGGCGATATCGGGGGATTTCTGCGCCCACAGATACCACTGTTTTCCCTGATGGTTAAAGGTGGTGGCATCGAGCGCGAAGGTATCAAACTGCGTTTTAATCTGCCCTTTCTCTGTCCATTGGCCGGTCAGCGGATCGGCGTCTGCACATTCGAGCGCAAACATACGGTGCTGGAACATCCCCTGCTTGTCTAGCGCCTGTGTGTGGGCGGCGGCAAAATAGATGTACCACTTGCCTGCCAGACGATGGATCTCAGGTGCCCAGATCAGCTGGCTCATGGGGCCGTTTTCTGGTTTGCGCCAGACGACAACCGGGATAGCGGTGCGTAACCCTTCCAGCGAGTCCGCCCGGCGGGTCTCCAGACGATCGTATTCGGGCACTGAAGCAATGAAATAGTAGTGGCTACCGTCACGTAAAATAAACGGGTCGGCACGCTGTTCAATAAAGGGATTTGGCCACTGATTCATTAGGCTTTCCTTACGTTTTCAGTCGTTTTTATATCGTGGTACTCATTCAGTTCACGGTAGTTGGCGCGGCGCTTTTCTAAATCTGTCTGGATTTGTTGCATAAACTCGCGGTCAACTTTCAGCAGACGAACTACGCCTGCGGTAATCAGGTAGCCTACACCCGGTATGATGGTAAACAGCAACATAATACCGTTAATGGCGGAGTCGCTTTGCGCTTTCGCCCCTGCGTCGTAGCCGTACCAGGAGAGCAGGAAACCAACCATCGCTCCGGCAATCGCCAGGCCCAGTTTCAAGAAGAACAGGTTGCCGGAGAAGCTGATTCCGGTGATACGTTTACCGGTTTTCCACTCGCCGTAATCATCGACATCCGCCATCAGCGACCAGTGCAGTGGGGATGGGATCTGATGCAGAATGTTGAGCAGGAAGTAAAGCACCATAATCATCATGGTGGCTTTAGGATCGAAGAAGTAAAACGCGCCGGAGAAAATCGCCAGGATGATATTGGTCCAGAAGAAGACTTTCAGTTTGCACCAGCGATCGGTTAACACCTTCGCCAGCATGCTGCCGATCATCATGCCCACAACGCCAAGGCTGATAAACAGCGTTGCGAACTGCGTGCTTTGCTGCATAACCCAGGTTACGTAGTACATGGTGGCGGCCATGCGAATAAAGCCCGGACAGACGTTGCACAGGGTTAACAGCAGGATTTTTACCCACTGATCGTTCTTCCATACGTCTTTCAGGTCGGCTTTTAAATCGTCGTTAGTCGGGACGGCAGGACGTACGCGCTCACGGACGGTTGCAAAGCAAAACAGGAACATACACATGCCGATGAAGGCCAGCACTGCCATCGCCATCTGATAGCCTTTAGCTTTGTCTTCCCCGCCAAACCAGTCCGCCATTGGCAGTAAGGTGAGGGAGAGCAGCAGGGTTGCAATTCCTACCAACACAAAGCGATATGACTGGCAGGCGACACGTTCCTTTGGATCGTTAGTGATGACGCTGCCGAGCGAGCAGTAAGGGATGTTGATCGCCGTATAGGTGATAGAGAGCAGGAAGTAGGTGACGAACGCATAGATTACTTTGCTGTTATATGTCCACTCAGGGGTGGTAAACATGAGTACGCTAAATAATGCGTATGGGAAAGCCATCCACAAAAGCCATGGACGAAATCGACCATATTTGCTGCGGGTGCGGTCGGCCATTGCGCCCATAATAGGGTCGGTAACGGCATCTATAACGCGTACTGACAGCAGTAACACGCCGACCAGGGCCGGTGCCAGGCCAAAAATATCGGTGTAAAAATAGTTAACAAACAACATGATGGCGCCAAAGATGATGTTGCATCCGGCGTCGCCCATTCCATAGCCGATCTTTTCTTTCACCGTGAGCTTACTGGTTTCCATCAACTGCACTCCATTAATAAGATATGGAGATAATTATTGTCTGGCAGAGGTGTTTTTGCGTTGCAGGATAACGCCAGTGATATGGACGAAACAGTCGTGAGTGGGAAAGTGTGAGGCAGGTAACAACCCCCACCTGATGCAGGTGGGGGAGGGAGAATTAATGCGCTTTAGCTACTTTGGCGGTTTTCTGTTTGCACAAATAGCCGATGCCAAGAATGGCTATCCATACCGGGATTAAGTACACCGAAATCGCCATGCCCGGCGTCATCAGCATAATCACCAGCACTGCAGCCATGAAAATCAGACATACCCAGTTACCAAGCGGATAGAGCAGCGCCGGGAAACGGGTGGTAACGCCTTGCTGCTGTTTGGCTTTGCGGAACTTCATGTGCGCCAGGCTAATCATTGCCCAGTTGATCACCAGTGCGGAAACCACCAGCGCCATCAGCAGGCCAAAGGCGGATTCCGGTGCCAGATAGTTGATCAGTACACACAGAGCCGTAACCAGCGCGGAGACCAGAATGGTGTTCACCGGTACGCCGCGTTTGTCGACGTTCATCAGCGCTTTTGGCGCGTTGCCCTGCTGTGCCAGACCAAACAGCATACGGCTGTTGCAGTATACGCAGCTGTTATAGACAGAAAGGGCAGCGGTCAGCACTACGATGTTCAGAGCATTGGCAACAAAGGTGTCGCCCAGCTCGTGGAAAATAAGGACAAACGGGCTGGTATCAGCCGTGACGCGCGTCCACGGCATCAGGGAAAGCAGAACAGCCAGCGAACCTACATAGAAAATCAGGATACGGTAGATAACCTGGTTGGTTGCTTTGGGAATGCTTTGCTCCGGGTTATCGGCTTCTGCTGCGGTGATCCCGACCAGCTCCAGCCCACCGAAAGAGAACATAATAATAGCCATCATCATCACCAGACCGGTGAAGCCGTGCGGCAGGAAGCCACCCTGACTCCACAGGTTACTGACGCTGGCCTGCGGGCCGCCGTTGCCGCTAAACAGCAACCAGCCGCCGAACAGAATCATCGCAACCACGGCAATGACTTTGATAATGGCGAACCAGAACTCCATTTCCCCAAACACTTTCACGTTGGTCAGGTTGATGGCGTTGATCAGTACGAAGAAGGCTGCAGCAGAAACCCAGGTGGGGATCTCCGGATACCAGAACTGGATGTATTTACCTACGGCAGTCAGTTCAGCCATGGCAACCAGGACGTACAGTACCCAATAGTTCCAGCCAGAAGAGAAGCCCGCAAAACCGCCCCAGTATTTATAAGCAAAGTGGCTAAAGGAGCCTGCAACCGGCTCTTCAACTACCATTTCACCTAATTGACGCATAATCAAAAAGGCGATAAAGCCGGCAATTGCGTAACCCAGAATAATACCCGGTCCTGCAGACTGGATAACGGATGCGCTACCGAGGAATAACCCGGTACCAATCGCGCCACCCAGCGCGATTAGCTGTATATGGCGGTTCTTAAGACCGCGCTTGAGCTGATCGCCATGCTGTTGACTTTCCATCATTAAACCTCGTGTGTGGTTTTACTCTTCATATTTCGAGTACTTATTTTTTGAACTACGCAGCAATGCGTGTGTAAGTTTGCAATTCCGTTTGTTGTATTTATTTGTTTACAGATGCTTTAGATAAAATGTTGCCTCAATGCTTTTGTCTTGATCAGAATAATGATATGCGAGCGCGAATGCACCTGCTTTATGCGAGCAAGATGACGAGTCGAATAAAAAGAAACCATTTGTAAATGCGAGTTTATCTACCACAAAATTTCCATTTTGAATTTTTATTCACTAATTGTGGCTAATGTGTCGATAAATAATCAGGTGAATCGGTTCAGATGAGATATTTTTTCGTTTCAATTCCGTTAAAACTACCCCGTGGTGGGTAAATTTAACATTTGTGCATAGTTACATGTTTGAAACGTTATTTCTGTAATGTTGTTAAAATATGCCTCCTTTACTGATTTCAATCAAAACCTGTATGGACAGAAGGTGAATACTTTGTTACTTTAGCGTCAAGAACATGAAATTGGTAAGACCAATTGACTCCGGGCAAATGGCTTAAGACAGGAAATCATGGCCTACAGCAAAATCCGCCAACCAAAACTCTCCGATGTGATTGAGCAGCAGCTGGAGTTTTTAATTCTTGAGGGGACACTTCGCCCCGGAGAAAAACTCCCACCGGAACGCGAGCTGGCAAAACAGTTCGACGTCTCCCGCCCCTCCTTACGCGAGGCGATCCAACGCCTTGAAGCGAAGGGGTTACTGCTTCGTCGTCAGGGCGGTGGCACTTTTGTTCAGAGCAGCCTGTGGCAGAGCTTTAGCGACCCACTGGTAGAGCTGCTCTCCGACCATCCTGAATCCCAGTTTGACCTGCTTGAGACGCGCCATGCGCTGGAAGGTATTGCAGCCTATTACGCTGCACTGCGCAGCACGGATGAAGACAAAACGCGTATCCGTGAACTCCACCATGCGATCGAGCTTGCTCAACAGTCCGGCGATCTTGACGGCGAATCTGACGCGGTACTCCAGTATCAAATTGCTGTCACCGAAGCGGCACATAATGTGGTGCTGCTCCATTTGCTAAGGTGTATGGAGCCAATGCTGGCCCAGAACGTTCGGCAAAACTTCGAATTGCTGTATGCGCGTCGCGAGATGCTGCCGCTGGTGAGCAGTCACCGTACCCGCATCTTTGAAGCAATTATCGCCGGGAAGCCTGAAGAAGCGCGTGAAGCGTCTCACCGTCACCTGGCGTTTATCGAAGAGATTCTGCTGGACAGGAGCCGTGAGGAAAGCCGTCGTGAACGCGCCTTACGCCGTCTGGAGCAACGAAAGAATTAGTGATTTTTCTGGCAGAACGTTAACCAGAAGATGTTGTAAATCAAGCGCTATCGAAAGGCGCGGCAACTAAACGCAGAACCTGTCTTATTACGCTCTCTGGTGAGAACGTAATGGGACAGGTTCCAGATAACTCAACGTATTAGATAGATAAGGAATACCCCCATGTCAGAACGTTTCCCAAATGACGTGGATCCGATCGAAACTCGCGACTGGCTACAGGCGATCGAATCGGTCATCCGTGAAGAAGGTGTTGAGCGTGCTCAGTATCTGATCGACCAACTGCTTTCAGAAGCTCGCAAAGGCGGCGTGAAAGTAGCGGCAGGTGCTGGGGCCAGCAATTATGTAAACACTATTGCCGTTGAAGATGAACCGGAATACCCGGGCAATCTGGAGCTGGAGCGTCGTATTCGTTCTGCTATCCGCTGGAACGCCATCATGACCGTACTGCGCGCGTCTAAAAAGGACCTTGAGCTGGGTGGCCACATGGCATCCTTCCAGTCCTCCGCAACGGTATATGATGTCTGCTTCAACCACTTCTTCCGTGCACGCAACGAGCAGGATGGCGGCGATCTGGTTTACTTCCAGGGCCACATCTCTCCGGGCATCTACGCTCGCGCATTCCTGGAAGGTCGTCTGACTGAAGAGCAGATGAACAACTTCCGTCAGGAAGTACATGGCAAAGGCCTGTCTTCCTACCCGCACCCGAAACTGATGCCGGAATTCTGGCAATTCCCGACCGTATCTATGGGTCTGGGCCCGATCGGTGCAATCTACCAGGCTAAATTCCTGAAATATCTGGAACACCGTGGCCTGAAAGATACCTCTAAACAAACCGTTTACGCCTTCCTGGGCGACGGCGAAATGGATGAGCCAGAATCTAAGGGTGCTATCACCATCGCGACCCGTGAGAAACTGGACAACCTGGTCTTTGTTATCAACTGTAACCTGCAGCGTCTTGACGGTCCGGTCACCGGTAACGGCAAGATTGTTAACGAACTGGAAGGCATCTTCGCGGGCGCTGGCTGGAACGTTATCAAAGTCATGTGGGGCGGTCGTTGGGATGAGCTGCTGCGTAAAGATACCAGCGGTAAACTGATCCAACTGATGAACGAAACCGTTGACGGCGACTACCAGACCTTTAAATCCAAAGATGGCGCATACGTACGTGAGCACTTCTTCGGTAAATACCCGGAAACCGCAGCCCTGGTTGCTGACTGGACTGACGAGCAGATTTGGGCTCTGAACCGTGGTGGTCACGATCCGAAGAAAGTCTACGCTGCACTGAAGAAAGCGCAGGAAACCAAAGGCAAAGCAACTGTAATCCTGGCCCATACCATCAAAGGTTACGGCATGGGTGACACCGCCGAAGGTAAAAACATCGCTCACCAGGTTAAGAAAATGAACATGGACGGCGTGCGTTATATCCGCGACCGTTTCAACGTTCCTGTGACCGATGAGCAGGTTGAAAACCTGTCTTACATCACCTTCCCGGAAGGTTCTGAAGAGCACACTTATCTGCACGCTCAGCGTCAGAAACTGCACGGCTATCTGCCTGCTCGTCAGCCGAACTTCACCGAGAAGCTGGAACTGCCTGCTCTGGAAGACTTCGGTGCGCTGCTGGAAGAGCAGAACAAAGAAATCTCCACCACTATCGCTTTCGTTCGTGCCCTGAACGTGATGCTGAAGAACAAGTCGATCAAAGATCGTCTGGTTCCGATCATCGCTGACGAAGCGCGTACTTTCGGTATGGAAGGTCTGTTCCGTCAGATCGGTATCTACAGCCCGAACGGTCAGCAGTACACCCCGCAGGACCGTGAGCAGGTTGCTTACTATAAAGAAGACGAGAAAGGTCAGATCCTGCAGGAAGGCATCAACGAACTGGGTGCTGGCGCATCCTGGCTGGCTGCTGCGACCTCCTACAGCACCAACGATCTGCCGATGATTCCGTTCTACATCTACTACTCCATGTTCGGGTTCCAGCGTATCGGTGACCTGTGCTGGCAGGCAGGCGACCAACAGGCTCGCGGCTTCCTGGTAGGGGGAACTTCTGGTCGTACGACGCTGAACGGCGAAGGTCTGCAGCACGAAGATGGTCACAGCCATATTCAGTCTCTGACTATCCCGAACTGTATCTCTTACGATCCGTCTTACGCGTACGAAGTTGCGGTCATCATGCACGATGGTCTGGAGCGTATGTACGGTGAGAAACAAGAGAACGTTTATTACTACATCACCACGCTGAACGAAAACTACCACATGCCGGCAATGCCAGCAGGTGCCGAGGAAGGTATCCGTAAAGGTATCTACAAACTCGAAACCCTCGAAGGTAAGAAAGGTAAAGTTCAGCTGCTGGGCTCCGGTTCTATCCTGCGTCACGTGCGTGAAGCAGCACAGATCCTGGCGAACGACTACGGTGTAGGTTCTGACGTTTACAGCGTAACCTCCTTCACTGAACTGGCGCGTGATGGCCAGGATTGTGAACGCTGGAACATGCTGCACCCGATGGAAACTCCGCGCGTTCCGTACATCGCTCAGGTGATGAACGACGCTCCGGCAGTGGCATCTACTGACTATATGAAACTGTTTGCCGAACAGGTTCGTACTTATGTACCGGCTGATGATTATCGCGTACTGGGTACTGACGGCTTCGGTCGCTCTGACAGCCGTGAAAACCTGCGTCACCACTTCGAAGTTGATGCTTCTTATGTGGTTGTAGCGGCCCTGGGCGAACTGGCTAAACGTGGCGAAATCGATAAGAAAGTGGTTGCTGACGCAATCATCAAATTCAACATCGATGCAGATAAAGTTAACCCGCGTCTGGCGTAAGAGGTAAAAGAATAATGGCTATCGAAATCAATGTACCGGACATCGGGGCTGATGAAGTTGAAATCACCGAGATCCTGGTCAAAGTAGGCGACAAAGTTGAAGCTGAACAGTCGCTGATCACCGTAGAAGGCGACAAAGCCTCTATGGAAGTTCCGTCTCCTCAGGCAGGTATCGTTAAAGAGATCAAAGTCTCTGTTGGCGACAAAACTGAGACCGGCAAACTGATCATGATTTTCGATTCCGCCGATGGTGCAGCAGCCGCTGCACCTGCTCCGGCAGAAGAGAAGAAAGAAGCCGCTCCGGCAGCAGCACCTGCTGCGGCAGCGGCGAAAGAAGTACACGTACCGGACATCGGCGGTGACGAAGTCGAAGTTACCGAGGTTATGGTTAAAGTGGGCGACACTGTTGCGGCTGAACAGTCTCTGATCACCGTTGAAGGCGATAAAGCGTCGATGGAAGTTCCGGCGCCGTTCGCGGGCACCGTTAAAGAGATCAAAATCAACACGGGCGACAAAGTGTCTACCGGTTCTCTGATTATGGTCTTCGAAGTTGCAGGCGCAGCGCCTGCTGCAGCACCGGCTCAGGCGGCAGCTCCAGCAGCAGCGGCGGCTCCGGCAGCTTCTGGCTCGAAAGAGGTTAACGTTCCGGATATCGGCGGTGACGAAGTTGAAGTCACTGAAGTGATGGTTAAAGTGGGCGATAAAATTGCCGCTGAGCAGTCACTGATTACCGTTGAAGGCGATAAAGCGTCGATGGAAGTTCCGGCACCGTTCGCGGGCACCGTGAAGGAAATCAAAATCAGCACCGGTGACAAAGTCAAAACCGGTTCTCTGATTATGATCTTCGAAGTTGAAGGCGCAGCACCTGCTGCCGCTCCAGCTGCCGCGGCTGCTCCAGCCTCTGCAGCTGCACCGGCTCAGGCTGCTAAACCAGCCGCAGCTCCGGCCGCGAAAGCGGAAGGTAAATCTGAGTTCGCTGAGAACGACGCTTACGTTCATGCAACACCGCTGATTCGTCGCCTGGCGCGCGAGTTCGGTGTAAACCTGGCGAAAGTGAAAGGTTCTGGCCGTAAAGGTCGTATCCTGCGTGAAGACGTTCAGGCTTACGTGAAAGACGCTATCAAGCGTGCTGAAGCTGCTCCGGCAGCAGCAGGCGGCGGTATTCCGGGCATGCTGCCTTGGCCGAAAGTGGACTTCAGCAAGTTTGGTGAAATCGAAGAAGTGGAACTGGGTCGTATCCAGAAAATCTCTGGTGCTAACCTGAGCCGTAACTGGGTGATGATCCCGCACGTTACTCACTTCGACAAGACCGATATCACCGATCTGGAAGCGTTCCGTAAACAGCAGAACGCCGAAGCTGAAAAACGTAAACTGGATGTGAAATTCACGCCAGTGGTCTTCATCATGAAAGCCGTTGCCGCCGCTCTGGAACAGATGCCGCGCTTCAACAGCTCTCTGTCTGAAGACGGTCAGCGTCTGACCCTGAAAAAATACATCAACATCGGTGTCGCGGTAGATACGCCGAATGGTCTGGTTGTTCCGGTCTTCAAAGACGTGAACAAGAAGAGCATTACCGAGCTGTCTCGTGAACTGACCACCATCTCCAAGAAAGCGCGTGATGGCAAGCTGACCGCTGGCGAAATGCAGGGCGGTTGCTTCACCATCTCCAGCATCGGTGGCCTGGGTACGACCCACTTCGCGCCGATTGTGAACGCGCCGGAAGTGGCTATCCTCGGTGTCTCCAAGTCCTCTATGGAGCCAGTGTGGAACGGTAAAGAGTTTATGCCGCGTCTGATGATGCCGATTTCGCTCTCCTTCGACCACCGCGTAATCGACGGTGCTGATGGTGCGCGCTTTATCACCATCATCAACAACATGCTGTCTGACATTCGCCGCCTGGTGATGTAAGCGAAAAAGCCGGCCCGACGGCCGGCTTTTTTCTGGTAATCTCATGAAGTCAGTGAGGTTATTGTGCGAAAGACAAATCGGTTGCCGTTTGTTGTTTCAAAATTGTTAACAATTTTGTAAAATACGGGCGGATAGAACGACCCGGTGGACGACGGGTATAAATTAAGAGGTCATGATGAGCACTGAAATCAAAACTCAGGTCGTGGTACTTGGGGCAGGCCCTGCAGGTTACTCTGCTGCCTTCCGTTGCGCAGATTTAGGTCTGGAGACCGTCATCGTAGAACGTTACAGCACCCTCGGTGGTGTTTGTCTGAACGTCGGCTGTATCCCTTCTAAAGCGCTGCTGCACGTAGCAAAAGTTATCGAAGAAGCCAAAGCGCTGGCTGAACACGGTATCGTTTTTGGCGAGCCGAAAACCGATATCGACAAGATTCGTACCTGGAAAGAAAAAGTTATCACTCAACTGACCGGCGGTCTGGCGGGTATGGCCAAAGGCCGTAAAGTGAAAGTGGTTAACGGTCTGGGTAAATTTACCGGGGCAAACACCCTGGAAGTTGAAGGTGAAAACGGCAAAACCGTGATCAACTTTGACAACGCGATCATCGCGGCGGGTTCCCGTCCGATCGAACTGCCATTCATTCCGCATGAAGATCCGCGCGTGTGGGATTCCACCGATGCACTGGAACTGAAAACTGTTCCTAAGCGCCTGCTGGTAATGGGCGGCGGTATTATTGGTCTGGAAATGGGTACCGTTTACCATGCGCTGGGTTCAGAGATCGACGTGGTTGAAATGTTCGACCAGGTTATCCCGGCTGCCGATAAAGACGTGGTTAAAGTCTTTACCAAACGCATCAGCAAGAAATTCAACCTGATGCTGGAAACCAAAGTAACCGCCGTTGAAGCGAAAGAAGACGGTATCTACGTTTCCATGGAAGGCAAAAAAGCGCCTGCTGAAGCTCAGCGTTACGATGCAGTGCTGGTGGCTATCGGTCGTGTACCGAACGGCAAAAACCTCGACGCGGGCAAAGCTGGCGTTGAAGTTGATGACCGTGGCTTCATCCGCGTTGACAAACAGCTGCGTACCAACGTGCCGCACATCTTTGCTATCGGCGATATCGTCGGTCAGCCGATGCTGGCGCACAAAGGTGTTCACGAAGGTCACGTTGCCGCTGAAGTTATCGCCGGTAAGAAACACTACTTCGATCCGAAAGTTATCCCATCCATCGCATACACTGAACCAGAAGTTGCATGGGTTGGCCTGACTGAGAAAGAAGCGAAAGAGAAAGGCATCAGCTACGAAACCGCCACCTTCCCGTGGGCTGCTTCTGGTCGTGCTATCGCTTCCGACTGCGCAGACGGTATGACTAAACTGATTTTCGACAAAGAATCTCACCGTGTTATCGGTGGTGCGATTGTCGGTACCAACGGCGGTGAGCTGCTGGGTGAAATCGGTCTGGCGATCGAAATGGGTTGTGATGCTGAAGACATCGCGCTGACCATCCACGCGCACCCGACTCTGCACGAGTCTGTGGGCCTGGCGGCAGAAGTGTTCGAAGGTAGCATCACCGACCTGCCAAACCCGAAAGCGAAGAAAAAGTAATCTTCCCGCTTTTGTGAAAACGCCTCTTCGGAGGCGTTTTTTTTGCCTGAAAGCTACCAGTTCTGGTAACGTTGCCGCACTGCGCCAGGGCACGTCCGGTATCAAGCTGCAAACCAGCAGCGCGCAGGGCGATCGCGCAAAATACCAGACCCGCGTCGTGTCTAATGCCAACAAAGTGAACCTGAAGTTCGAAGAAGCGAAACCGGTTCTGGAAGCGCAGCTGGCGAAATCCGTCGCTAACATCCTGTAATCTCTCGTGAGTTGGCCGGAGCCCCGGTCAACTCACTATTTGACTGGCATTCAGGGCGCTACGGGCTGCCAGTTTTTATCCAGATGATATGCGGTTAACGCCTCGGCTTTCTGCTGTGCATCAGCGCCGAGATCGGCCTGATAGACTTTATCATCACCGTTAATCATAAAACTCATAACGCCAGTGTGATCGTAGCTGACGGGCCAGGCAACCATCGCAAAGCCGCTGGTTTTATCGGGAAGGATACGGAAACGATAGCCGTGATAGCCCGTGCCAGGCTCCTGCGGACTAAAGGCCGGGCCAAGCGGGCTTGGCGCTTCGCCGGGCGAAACAGGCCAGTACAGACCATCTTTTTTCCCTTCAGAACTGACAATCTTTTGCGCGTATTTTTGGTTCATCGCAAAGTAGCTTTGCTGAGCATCAACATAGGCGTGTAATGCTTCAATAGCGGCAAGTTCGTTGCGCCCAATCTCACGGGTCAGGATCTCTTCGGCCGCTTCCTTGATATCAAATTGCCAGCCGGAAGCGGTTTTAACAACCGGGATCGGCAGTTGCCAGTCGCTGTCCCCGACCACCAGGTGCGCGCTATTGCCGTCGATGACAGTATTATGGCGGACCTTCCAGTCGCGCAGGAAGCGATCAACCGCATCAGGATCGACGCCTTCCGGTGGCAGAAACTCGCGCCAGTTTTCCCCGAGCAGGTTGTTCATCGCGCTTTCATTCTGCTCGCTTATCGCGGTTGCCAGGGCATCGGTCGCCTGGTCTGGTGTGCTGAAGGATTGCTGTGCCATCGCGGTGGTCGAAACCATGAATAACACCATTCCACTGAGTAGTTTATTTTTCATGTCGGTTCCCTTAACGATGACGGAATTCACGGTGTTCAGCACGGTCGCCGGATAGCTGGCGAGATGGCTGGTTGCGGGCGACCTGCCTGCTTTGAGCCCCTCGCTGCTGCTGCGCCTGCCAACTGGCGGAGCGACTGTCGTTGCCGCTCAGCGCATTGGCCCGCGGCTGGCTAGTCCGCTGTTGAAGATTGCGCTGCTGCACGTTGCGTTGCTGCGCTGGTTGCGTGACCCGTTTCTCTTGTCGCTGAGTGGTGGCCTGGCGATGTTCATGTTGCTGAGCGTTTGCCCGTTTTGCCGTTTGCGGTTTGGTATCGTAACCACGGTAGTTATTACGCTGGGAAATTTGCTTTAGTTGTTGGCTGGATGCCTGACGCTGGGCGTCTTTCGTTCCCGTACGCGCCGTCTGGGGGAAGGTTTTCCCCGTTGATTTTTCCATCTGGCTCAACGCTGCCTGACGCTGGCTATCACGGTTGACCGGTCTTTGCTGGGTTGAGCTTAGGCCCGTAGCCGTGTTAGTGGAGTGGAAGCGGTTATTGAGCTGGCTATTAGGGTACGGCACCCCTTCGCGATAGGCCGGGTTGTGCTGCCAGGTACGGTTGGCATCCGTCAGACGCTGTCCACTGATTTTATTGAAGTTATCTACGTTGATATTGATGTTGTTATCACCGTTGCGGTTATAGCCGCCATGGTTATCCCAGTCATCGTTATGATGGTGATCCCAGTCATCGTCGTCATCCCAGTCAATATTGCTGAAGATGGCATAAGTTGTGGCGACGCCGAGGCTGAAGCCTAAACCGTTAACGAAGCTGTTGCCAAACTGCTCGCCGGGCGTTGGCGGTAGATAGGTTGGCGGATAGGCGGTGTTCGGCCAGGTACCGTAAACCGTATTTGGGTTATAGGTGGGAACGTAAACTACCTGCGGGTCGGCGGATTCAATTTTGATTACCGTTGGGCTTGCTGAAGCAGCGGTCGTGGCTGTTGTGGTCGTTGACTCGCTGGTAACGGTTTTAGCCGGAGCTGCTTTGGCCACGGTGGTAACAGTCTGCTGCGGTGTTGATTGCAATGCTCCGGTCTGTTGCGCCAGCGCACGCAGGCGTTGAACGGAATCCATAACCTCTTTCGGCTGCGCAAGGAATGCATCGCCCAGGCTCTGTACCCACGGCGGATTTTCACCCATCAGCGACATCAACTGCGGAAACGCCACCAGCGATTTTACGCTGGGATCCCAGGGTTGGCTGGCAACGGCCTGAATGGCGGCATCACCCTGCATTTTGGGATTGTCTTTTGACCACTGCGCGGCCTGGATGACGTTCGCCGGGTAGGTTGAGGCCATCAAAATTTGCGACAGCAGTGAATCCGGATAGAGCGCGATAGGCGCAACCCACTGATCGATTTGTGCCGATGTGTACGTAGGGGCTGCGGTGGGCGCTGGTTGATCGGCCGGGGCAGGGGCCGCTACGGGAGCTGGAGCCGGTGCGGACGGTTGCTGTGCGACGGGGGCTGGAGCTGCTGGCTCCGTTGCGCGACTTTTAACGAACATCACGCCAGAGGCGGCAAACAGCCCGGCACTGCACAGAAGGACAAGCAGATGTGGCTTAAAGGGCAACTTCATAAAATGACTCCAACGAGACAAGCGCTGTGCCGTGAGGCGTTCTGTTGCCGCGAGTATTATTCACCCGTGTTAGATAGTTTTGACTTTTATTGGGGATTCACCCGGCAGGTCCGGAAAAAGAGTGTGAAGATTTATTACACAATTATATCTGATGGCTGAAAAATCGCTGGAATATTCAGCATGTCGCGCTTGAAAATCAACCGTTTCACATCGTTTTTAGGGAGCCTAAATTACGCCCTGCCTTGTCGCTACACTATTCTTAACGATTCAGCCAATTTTTTATGTTGCTTTTTTGTAAACGGATTAACACTTAATGAAAATCCTGTTATTGTGCCTTACGCGGTACCGGGCATTTACCCTACTAACTACTGTCTCACAGGAGCGTGAAGAGAATCGCCCATCTACAAAAGCGCCGCATTATGACAATGAGAGCGAGGAGATATCGTCGTGCTAGAAGAATACCGTAAGCACGTAGCTGAGCGTGCTGCCCAGGGGATTGTGCCAAAACCGTTAGACGCAACCCAAATGGCCGCACTTGTCGAGCTGCTGAAGACCCCGCCTGTGGGCGAAGAAGAATTCCTGTTAGACCTGTTGATCAACCGCGTTCCTCCTGGCGTAGATGAAGCCGCTTATGTTAAAGCGGGTTTTCTCGCTGCCGTCGCGAAAGGCGACACCACCTCCCCGCTGGTGACTCCAGAAAAAGCCATTGAACTGCTGGGCACCATGCAGGGTGGTTACAACATTCATCCGCTGATCGACGCGCTTGACGACGCAAAACTGGCGCCGATTGCCGCCAAAGCGCTCTCTTCAACGCTGCTGATGTTCGATAACTTCTACGATGTAGAAGAAAAAGCCAAAGCGGGCAACGAATACGCGAAGCAGGTAATGCAGTCCTGGGCCGATGCCGAATGGTTCCTGAACCGTCCAGCTCTGGCTGAAAAAATCACCGTTACCGTGTTTAAAGTGACGGGTGAAACCAACACCGATGACCTCTCTCCGGCACCGGACGCATGGTCTCGCCCGGATATCCCTCTGCACGCGCTGGCGATGCTGAAAAATGCCCGTGAAGGTATCGAACCGGACCAGCCGGGCGCGGTAGGCCCGATCAAACAGATTGAAGAACTGCAGAAAAAAGGCTACCCGCTGGCTTATGTGGGTGACGTTGTTGGTACCGGCTCTTCGCGTAAATCTGCAACCAACTCCGTACTGTGGTTCATGGGCGATGATATCCCTCATGTACCGAACAAGCGCGGCGGCGGTCTGTGTCTCGGCGGCAAAATTGCACCGATCTTCTTCAATACCATGGAAGATGCGGGCGCACTGCCAATCGAAGTGGACGTCTCGAACATGAACATGGGCGACGTGATTGACGTTTACCCGTTCAAAGGAGAAGTGCGTAACCACGAAACCGGCGAATTGCTGGCAAGCTTTGAGCTGAAAACTGATGTGCTGATCGACGAAGTGCGCGCTGGTGGCCGTATTCCGCTGATCATCGGTCGTGGCCTGACCACCAAAGCGCGCGAAGCGCTGGGACTGCCGCACAGCGACGTATTCCGTCAGGCGAAAGACGTGGCGGAAAGCAGCCGCGGCTTCTCTCTGGCGCAGAAAATGGTGGGCCGCGCCTGCGGCGTGAAAGGTATCCGTCCGGGCGCGTACTGCGAACCGAAGATGACCTCCGTGGGTTCTCAGGATACCACCGGCCCGATGACCCGTGATGAACTGAAAGACCTGGCGTGCCTGGGCTTCTCTGCTGACCTGGTGATGCAGTCCTTCTGTCACACTGCCGCGTATCCGAAGCCGGTTGACGTGACCACGCACCACACTCTGCCGGACTTCATCATGAACCGTGGCGGCGTGTCGCTGCGTCCGGGCGATGGCGTAATCCACTCCTGGCTGAACCGCATGCTGTTGCCGGATACCGTCGGCACCGGCGGTGACTCCCATACTCGTTTCCCGATTGGCATCTCCTTCCCGGCGGGTTCTGGCCTGGTGGCGTTTGCTGCTGCGACCGGCGTGATGCCGCTGGATATGCCGGAATCCGTTCTGGTGCGTTTCAAAGGCAAAATGCAGCCGGGGATTACCCTGCGCGATCTGGTACACGCCATTCCGCTGTACGCGATCAAACAGGGTCTGCTGACCGTTGAGAAGAAAGGTAAGAAAAACATCTTCTCTGGCCGCATCCTCGAAATCGAAGGTCTGCCGGATCTGAAAGTGGAGCAGGCGTTCGAACTGACCGATGCCTCCGCTGAACGTTCCGCTGCCGGTTGTACCATCAAACTGAACAAAGAGCCGATCGTTGAGTATCTGAACTCTAACATCGTTCTGCTGAAGTGGATGATCGCTGAAGGTTACGGCGATCGCCGTACGCTGGAGCGTCGTGTGCAGGGGATGGAAAAATGGCTGGCGGATCCGCAATTGCTGGAAGCCGACGCTGACGCAGAATACGCGGCGGTGATCGACATCGATCTGGCGGATATCAAAGAGCCAATCCTGTGTGCACCGAACGATCCGGACGACGCGCGTCTGCTGTCTGACGTGCAGGGCGAGAAGATCGATGAAGTCTTCATCGGCTCCTGCATGACCAACATCGGCCACTTCCGTGCGGCGGGTAAACTGCTGGATGCACACAAAGGCCAGTTGCCGACGCGTCTGTGGGTGGCTCCGCCAACCCGTATGGATGCGGCGCAGCTGACCGAAGAAGGCTACTACAGCGTGTTTGGTAAGAGCGGTGCGCGTATTGAGATCCCAGGCTGTTCGCTGTGCATGGGTAACCAGGCGCGTGTGGCTGACGGCGCAACGGTGGTCTCGACCTCTACCCGTAACTTCCCGAACCGTTTAGGTACCGGGGCGAACGTCTACCTGGCTTCTGCGGAGCTGGCGGCGGTTGCGGCGCTGATTGGCAAACTGCCGACGGCGGAAGAGTATCAGACCTATGTGGCGCAGGTTGATAAGACGGCGGTGGATACTTACCGTTATCTGAACTTCGACCAGCTGTCTCAGTATACTGAGAAAGCCGATGGTGTGATTTTCCAGACCGCGGTGTAATACGCTAACGCGATTTGTGTAAAAACGCATCAATGCCCGGAGAAGTCTGCTTCTCCGGGCATTTTTATTTCTATTCCTTATACCCGCTACGCTTTTTTTCTGCCGCGCTGCTGCGATAATTACAGCAAGGTGCAATGCGGTATTGGCGCATTGCCGGGAGCAGAGGAAGACATTATGGATTACGAATTTCTGCGCGATATTACCGGAGTGGTAAAAGTGCGTATGTCCATGGGCCACGAGGTGGTGGGGCACTGGTTTAACGAAGAAGTGAAAGAGAACCTGGCCTTACTTGATGAAGTGGAACAGGCGGCGCATGCGGTGAAGGGCAGTGAGCGCTCCTGGCAGCGAGCAGGGCATGAATACACGCTCTGGCTGGATGGTGAAGAGGTGATGGTGCGCGCCAATCAGCTGGAATTCTCCGGAGATGAAATGGAAGAGGGGATGAGCTACTACGACGAAGAGAGCTTTTCACTTTGCGGCGTAGAGGACTTTCTTCAGGTCGTGGCGGCTTATCGTGAATTTTTAAAGCAAAAATGATCTTCTTAGGGTTGTGTAATTAACTGGGAGGTTTTAAATTTAGACATCTTGTGAATTAACAAGATGTCTAAATTTTATGGATGAAAGTAAATCAGAAACAGGGATTATCAATCATGAGTTATCTAAAGATAAGTGGGTTTAAAAATAGTAAATGGGCTGTTACTGCGGTTCTTGTTTTTGTTAATTTTGTTTTCTTTGTTTTTTCGGCTTATTTGGATTCGCGGGCGTTTAATTTATATCAAGCATCCTCATTCATCATTGCATGGGGAGGGAATGCGTCTCCGTTAACCCTATCAGGTGAATACTGGAGACTTTTAAGTAGCATGTTTATGCATTTAAGTGTTTTTCATTTTTTCTCTAATATGATTGCACTACTTGGGATTGGTTTTTTGTTTGAAAACATGTTTTCACGTAGAGTTTTTATTGCTGTCTATATGTTATCTGGTATCGCTGGAGGGATATTAAGTGCTGTAGTTCATCGATATGAGTTGATAGTTAGTTGTGGAGCATCAGGAGCCATTCTTGGTATTACCGGCTATTTGCTAGCTTTTGGATTGTGTAACAAGATCGAGCTTCCATTTTCTAAAATTTTCACCAATGTTATTATTGTAATATGTTTAGGATTATTTCTGCCTGTAGATAACATGGCACATTTGGGTGGTTTTGTTACTGGGTTCGTCTTAGGTGCCCTAAGTGTAGATGGGAAGACCCATTTTTTTAAAAAACCAGGCAAGGTTTCAATAATTCTGATCATGACAGTGTGTATAATTGAAGGTGCTGTGTTTGCTAAATATTCAATTCCTGAGAATATTAAGTTCGTTCGACTTTCTAGATTAGAGTTTATTGTGAAAGACATGCGAGAGGGGGCCCCAGACCAACCGATAGATTTTAGATTTTTTAACCAATGTGTTGATGCTAGTGTTGAAAGCGGAAGTATTGTTCGATCTGAACTAATCGACTGTGAAAAAATGAGGGGGTTGTTTTATAAATATGGCTTAAGAATTAAAGAGCGTATTGAAGAGGATTTGAATAATTGTATAAATATTACTGAGGATCTGCGTTCTGAAAAGATAAGTGAAACTGAAAAACATAGTATAGAAATAATTAGTAATTATTGCGTGGCCCGACAAAAACTTGTTAATATTTCTTTTAAAAATTATCCAAATTCATCTGTAGATATCAAAAAATATTTTGAAGCTGAACATCAATTTAACGAATCAGTGATCGTGAATGATAACTCTAGTAAAATATTTGAGAATATCCCTGAATTAATATTTAATGCTGTTTCTTTAGAGCGGTGCAGAACTACAATTTGTCGTCGGTGGTAATAAACAATTTTTGTCACAAGACCTGTGTTGAAAATCGGTGTCTGAATGTGAAGTTAGATAAAATTACTTGTATATTATGGGGGGAGTAGATTTCGCGTATCTCTCTCCAGAGCAGACCGGTGATGACATTAGGTTCCTCTTCTCTAAACTCTTTCGGTTCAGTATGGGACGTGCAGTGCTGAAGGTAGATTTCTTTCAGTAAAATCTTAGTATGAAAGATATTTTCCTTGTTCACGTCGTAGGTGAAGTCGCGAACGTGGTACTTCACTCGGTATAGCGTCGTCCCCCCTCCTGATAATCAGCATATTCCTGGCATGGCTATGGGCCAATACAGGAACGTGGGCCATCATTTCATGATTCATAAACTCATCGCGCTCGGTGATTTGCACCACGTCATCCAGCAGCCAAAATCTTCGTTTTCAAAAATGATGTGATCTTGGTGATCCAAAGTAAACAATGACAGGGAATGCCCAGTCATTGTTTCAATAGACGTTTCAGTGGATAGAGGCTATTTTACGTAAGCCAACAGGCTCAGGGAGTCACGTGCCAGCGCTTTGCATTTCTTGGCCGTTGGGATGCCTATACCGCTGAGGTCGCGGTAGCTGTCTTCACCCAACGCTTTCATATTGAAGGTGTCGTAATTACTCAGGTCCCACTGGTTTTGCTGGGCAAAAAAGACCAGTGCGCGACGAATCTGCCCATTTGGCAAATTCTGGTATCCACAGTCATTTTTCAGAAAAACAAAAACTGCCGTTAAATCGGCCATATCTTCGGCTTCGGACTCACTAAGCGCGTAGCTGTTTGCGCATACGGCCATCAGGCTGCCGAACAAAACGGTTCTGAAAAACGTCTTCATTGCTTCTACCACTGCATCACGGAATTTAAACGTTAGCACACTGCGAGCGAAGCGACGACCTTTATTATTAGCCGTTTACTTGACCTTCCCGTAAGGGGAAGGCTTATGCTTAAAAGATAGCCTGCTTAAGCTGCTGAATATAAGGAAGTGATTATGCAACGTCGTGACTTTTTAAAGTACTCCGTGGCGCTGGGCGTCGCGTCAGCGTTACCTCTGTGGAGCCGGAGCGTATTTGCTGCAGACCGTCCCGCATTACCCATTCCAGACCTGTTAACCGCAGATGCCTCTAACCGTATGCAGCTGATCGTGCAAGCCGGACAGTCGAGTTTTGCAGGTAAAACAGCCACGACCTGGGGATATAACGGCAGTTTGCTCGGGCCGGCGGTCAAGCTGAGCAAAGGGCAATCGGTGACGGTGGATATCCATAACCAGCTTGCCGAAGAGACGACGTTGCACTGGCACGGGCTGGAAATCCCCGGTGAAGTCGACGGTGGCCCGCAAGGTATTATTCCGGCGGGTGGGAAACGTTCTGTGACCTTCACACCGGATCAGCGCGCGGCAACTTGCTGGTTCCACCCGCATCAGCATGGGAAGACTGGTCATCAGGTGGCGATGGGCCTGGCCGGACTGGTGCTGATTGAAGATGAAGAGATTCGCAAGCTGCTGCTGCCTAAGCAGTGGGGCATTGATGATGTGCCGGTGATTATTCAGGATAAACAGTTCTCTGCTGATGGCCAGGTTAACTATCAACTGGACATCATGACCGCTGCCGTCGGTTGGTTTGGCGATACGCTGCTGACCAATGGGGCGATTTATCCTCAGCATGCTGCACCGCGCGGTTGGCTGCGCCTGCGTCTGCTAAATGGTTGTAACGCACGCTCACTGAATATCGCGGCCAGCGACAATCGTCCTTTGTACGTTATTGCCAGCGACGGCGGACTGTTGGTGGAGCCAGTAAAAGTAACCGAACTTCCTATGCTGATGGGCGAACGCTTTGAAGTGCTGGTGGATGTGAGCGACGGTAAAGCGTTTGATCTGGTCACTCTGCCTGTGGGTCAGATGGGCATGGCGATTGCGCCATTTGATAAGCCGCATCCGGTGATGCGCGTTCAGCCGCTGCTGATTACCGCTTCCGGCACGTTGCCGGATACGCTGACATCCATGCCGGCGCAGCCATCGCTTGAGGGGCTGACGGTGCGCAAACTGCAATTATCGATGGACCCAATGCTCGACATGATGGGCATGCAAATGTTGATGAAGAAGTACGGCGCTCAGACTATGGCGGGTATGGATCATGGCAAGATGATGGGCCATATGAATAATGACAATATGGGCCACGGGAACATGAAGCATGGCAATATGAACCATGGTGAGATGGGGAATATGCAGCATGGTGACATGGGCAACATGAAGCATGGAACATTCGATTTCCATAATGCCAACCGGATTAATGGTCAGGCGTTTGATATGAATAAACCGATGTTTGCCGCGGCGAAAGGTCAACACGAACGCTGGGTGATTTCCGGGCAGGGCGACATGATGCTGCATCCGTTCCACATTCACGGCACGCAGTTCCGTATTCTGTCTGAAAATGGCAAAGCGCCTGCTGCGCACCGCGCGGGATGGAAAGATACGGTGCGGGTAGAGGGCGGCGTGAGCGAGGTGCTGGTGAAATTTGACCACGACGCGCCAAAGGAACATGCCTATATGGCGCACTGCCATTTGTTAGAGCATGAAGACACCGGGATGATGCTCGGTTTTACCGTATAAACAGCGGCGGATAGCGGTGGCGCTATCCGCTAAATGTTTATTTCAAAAACGGATTATTACTCTATCGTCGAGTAAAGGCATTCATATACTGATGAGGTTACTCACTCATCACGAGGTATTCATGACCCTTTTGCGTAAAGTACTGACGGCATCTTTTATTATGCTTCTGGCGGTTTCGGCACAGGCTGCGATGAAGATGGAACGCCAACAGATTTCAAAACTGAATTTAAGTCTCGAAATTCCGCAGACGCTCACGCCAATGCCGGACGAAATGGCAAAAATCAAATATCCTTCTGAAAACCGTCCTCAGGTGATTTACGGTGACGAACGCGGTAAAGCGTCTCTAGGTATTACCGCCGGGCGCAACGCGTTGCCTGCCGCTCAGTTGGATATGGCAAAGGATGCGACGCTGAAGATGCTGACCAATTTCAAGCCGCAGGCGGAACCTGTCACGGTTGATGGACATAAAGCGTGGCTGATTACTTTCCGTTCTCAAGCGCCGGATACTGAAATTCTCAATATGCTGCTGATTACCTCGCAAAACGAGAAAGCGGTGCAGGTCTCCTTCAATATGACCAAAGATCTGGTGGCTCAGTATCAGGAAGCCGCAAAAGCGTCGTTACTGTCACTGAAGTTTGAATAAAAAAACGCCCGCTGATTAGCGGGCGTTGTCCATTTTACTTCGCGTCGTCCGGCAACGCATATGCCACAATATAATCGCCCATCTTGGTGCCAAATGAGCCGTGGCCCCCGGCGGATATCACCACATATTGCTTACCGTTAACTTCATACGTCATCGGCGTTGCCTGGCCGCCTGCCGGAAGCCGACCCTGCCACAGTTTTTCACCGTTGCTCATGTTGTATGCGCGCAGATAGTTATCGGCAGTCGCGGCTATAAACAGCACGTTACCCGCGGTGGAGATAGGTCCACCCAGCATCGGCATCCCCATATTGAACGGCACCGGAACCGGCATTGGGAATGGCATGCTGTCCTGTGGCGTACCAATGCGTTTTTTCCACACCACTTGATTGGTTTTCAGATCTACGGCGGAAATGTAGCCCCATGCTGGCTGTTTACACGGCAGACCAAATGGTGAAAGGAACGGATTGAGCGTTACGCCGAACGGTACGCCGTACTGCGGCTGAATACCTGACTCCGTGCCAGTACCTTTGGCATCTTTCGGCGGCTCCATCGGATTGCCGGGACCGCGTGGGATCAGCTTAGAAACGAACGGCAGCGCCATCGGGTTGGCAATGGCTACCTGACGGTTGGGATCAACGGAAATACCGCCCCATTCGAACATGCCGAGGTTACCCGGGAACACCAGAGTGCCTTGCTCTGAAGGCGGGGTAAAAATGCCTTCATAGCGCAGCTGGTGGAACATTACGCGGCACACCAACTGGTCAAACATGGTTGCGCCCCACATATCCGCACCACTGAGATCTTTTTGCGGACGGAAACTGAGATCGGAGAACGGCTGGGTTTTGCTGACATAATCACCTTTGGCTGCACCTTGCGGCACCGGTTTTTCCGGGGCAGGCACCACCAGTTCACCATTACGGCGGTCGAGCACAAAGATATTACCGGTTTTTGCCGGGGCATAAATGACCGGAATTTTCTCTCCATTGACGTTGATATCCGCCAGGGTTGGCTGCGCCGGTAAGTCCATATCCCACAGATCGTGGTGAACGGTCTGATAGCTCCAGGCCAATTTCCCGGTCGTGGCATTTAACGCCAGAATGGCGCTGGCGTAACGTTCCTGTTCCGGTGTGCGGTTACCGCCCCAGATATCCGGCGTGGTAACGCCCATGGGCAGATACACCAGATCCAGCTTCGCGTCGTAGGCCGCGGGCGCCCAGGAGTTGGGTGAGTTAAAGGTGAAGGTATGTTCATCTGACGGGATGAAATTAGGATCCTTGGCACCGGGATCAAACGCCCACAGAAGCTTGCCGTTATTGACGTCAAAACCACGTATCACCCCGGATGTTTCGCGGGTTGAGTAGTTATCGGTTACCGACCCGGCAATAACGATAGTTTTATCGGTGATTATCGGGGGAGACGTTGGTTCGTACAGGCCCGGTGAGGTATCCGGCATATTGGTCTGCAGATTCAAAATACCTTTATTGGCGAAGGTTTCGCACAGCTTGCCGGTCTCGGCATTCAAGGCAAACAGTCGACCATCATTTACCGGCAAAAGGATGCGGCGCGGACAGTCGGCCATCACCTCTGCAGAAGCCGTATCCGGTCTGGCTTCATGATAAGAAACGCCGCGACAGGTTACGTGCTGGAAGCTGGTATTGGTATTGAGTTGGGGATCGAAATGCCACTTCTCTTTCCCGCTGGCCGCATCCAGGGCGAACAGCCGCTGGTGGGCGGTACATAGATAAAGAGTATCCCCTACTTTTATTGGCGTGACTTCATTGGTGATTTCACCGGGATCGTTGGGTTGTTTTAAATCCCCGGTACGAAATACCCAGGCTTCTTTCAACTGATGAACGTTGCCAGCGTTAATTTGTTTTAACGGTGAGTAGCGCTGACCTTCCTGATTGCGACCGTAAGCCGGCCAATCCTCGTCGGCAACCGCTGAGATTGCATCGGCCTGAGAGGTATCTGCACTCAGCGTGCCGTGAACCTCTTGTGGATCGTTGAAGCCAGCCCAGGTCAGGATACCGCCGCTAATCAGCAAGGCCACCACCAGCGCTGCTACTGCGCCCCTGGAAGGGATAATCAGGCGATGCCAGACGAAAGGCAGGATAAGCCAGATACCAAAGAAGACCAGGATGTCGCTACGCGGCGTCAGCGCCCAGAAATCAAAGCCGACTTCCCAGACGCCCCAAATCATGGTGGCGAGAAGCAGGGCGGCATACAGCCAAAGGGCGGATCGGTTACTGCGCCACAGCAGGAGAGCCACACCGAGCATGGCAAGGCCCGCGATCGGGTAATACCAGGAGCCACCGATGGCGACCAGCCAGCCTCCACCAATCAGGAGATATAGTCCACAAAGTGCCGCAAACAGGGCGCTCAGGGTCACGATAAGCTGTTGAGAACGTACGTTGTTATTTGCCATAAAAAATACCATCACAGGTGTTATTTCTTTAATAGCAGTTAATTATAGGAGCTAAAACGCGTGATAAACGTCACATTATGAACTTTATCAACAGATGCCGCGTATGAATGCTTTTGCTGGTATACTGCGTGCCTTGCGCTTAGATGCTGGCTTATTAAAAGTTAGCATTGAGTGATTTGTTTTTAAATCATATGGTTAGAGATATGAAACATACTGTTGAAGTCATGATCCCGGAAGCGGAGATCAAAGCGCGTATTGCTGAACTGGGACGTCAGATTAACGAACGTTACAAGGACAGCGGCAGCGATATGGTGCTGGTTGGTCTGTTACGCGGCTCATTTATGTTTATGGCCGACCTGTGCCGTGAAGTGCATGTCTCCCACGAAGTCGATTTCATGACTGCTTCCAGCTATGGCAGCGGAATGTCCACCACGCGCGATGTTAAAATCCTGAAAGACCTGGATGAAGACATTCGTGGCAAGGACGTGCTGATTGTCGAAGACATCATCGACTCCGGTAATACGTTGTCCAAAGTGCGTGAGATTCTGAGCCTGCGCGAGCCGAAATCCCTGGCTATTTGTACGCTGCTGGACAAACCTACCCGTCGTGAAGTGGATGTTCCGGTTGAGTTTATCGGATTCTCTATCCCAGATGAGTTTGTTGTCGGCTATGGCATTGACTATGCCCAGCGTTATCGCCATTTGCCGTACGTTGGCAAAGTGGTGCTGCTGGACGAGTAATGTCGGGAGCGCCTGATGGCGCTTTGCTTATTCGGCCTGCACGATACTTCCCCGCAGGCCGAAAAGCGACTTAAGCGTCGCTGCCGCTTGTTGGTATCTGCTTGTGATTGGTATGTTTCTGGCTGAGGTTAGACAGCCCCTGGCGATAGCGCTGCTCCAGCGTCTCGCGACTGGTGGCGGTGACGTCCAGATCGCGCAGCAGGCCATCATGAATACCGTAAGCCCAGCCGTGAATGGTAACTTTCTGACCGCGCTTCCAGGCTGAACGCATGATGGTTGAGTGGCCCAAGTTGTAGACCTGCTCCATTACATTCAGTTCGCACAGGGTGTCAATGCGACGTTCCTGCGGCATTTCGCCCAGCAGTGAACTGTGTTTAAACCAGATATCGCGAATATGCAGTAACCAGTTATCAATCAGCCCCTGTTCTTTATTTTCAATAGCTGCCTGTACGCCACCACATCCATAGTGGCCGCAAATAATAATATGTTCCACTTCCAGCACATCCACCGCATACTGAACCACTGAGAGACAGTTCAGGTCGGTGTGAATAACCAGATTGGCAACATTACGGTGAACAAATAATTCACCCGGCTCAAGACCGGTTAAACGTTCTGCGGGAACGCGACTGTCGGAACATCCAATCCATAAAAAGCGCGGATTTTGTGCGTGAGTCAGCGTTTCAAAAAATCCGGGATCCTCTTCTACCAGCATCTTTGACCATAGCGCGTTGTTGCTGATGAGTGTATCTATGTCTTTCATGGAGGCTGTAACCAATTGAATTGCGTTGCGCTAATATAGGTTAACTCCTGATTTATTAAAACCAAATATCAAGCATTAGAATGTAAGGTAAGTAAAAAACCATGACCATTGCTCTGGAACTTCAACAACTTAAAAAAACCTATCCCGGTGGCGTTCAGGCGTTACGCGGAATAGATTTGCAAGTCGAAGCGGGGGATTTTTATGCGCTTTTGGGACCGAATGGCGCAGGCAAGTCCACCACCATCGGGATAATCAGCTCGCTGGTGAATAAAACCTCTGGGCGGGTGAGCGTCTTCGGATACGATCTTGAAAAAGATACCGTTAATGCGAAACGCCAGCTTGGTCTGGTACCGCAGGAGTTTAACTTTAACCCGTTTGAAACCGTGCAGCAGATCGTAGTCAACCAGGCGGGTTATTACGGCGTTGAGTATAAAGAGGCGGTCAAACGCAGCGAATTATATTTAAAGCAGCTCGATTTATGGGAAAAACGTAACGAGCGCGCGCGCATGCTCTCCGGCGGGATGAAACGCCGTCTGATGATTGCCCGCGCACTAATGCACGAGCCTAAATTACTCATCCTTGATGAACCGACGGCGGGGGTCGACATTGAGCTGCGTCGTTCAATGTGGGGTTTTTTAAAGGATTTAAACGACAAAGGCACCACGATTATTCTGACCACTCACTATCTCGAAGAAGCGGAAATGCTGTGTCGCAACATCGGCATTATTCAGCACGGCGAGCTGGTGGAAAACACCTCGATGAAGAGTCTGCTCTCTAAGCTGAAATCCGAGACCTTTATTCTCGATCTGGCGCCGAAAAGCCCGCTGCCAAAACTGGAGGGCTATCAATACCGGCTGGTGGATACCTCCACGCTGGAAGTGGAAGTCCTGCGTGAACAGGGGGTAAACAGCGTGTTCTCACAGCTGAGCGCCCAGGGCATTCAGGTATTGAGTATGCGAAACAAAGCGAACCGACTGGAAGAACTGTTTGTTTCTCTGGTGCATGAAAAACAAGGAGATCGCGCATGATGCAGCTTTATTGGGTTGCGCTGAAAAGCATCTGGGCGAAAGAGATCCACCGCTTTATGCGTATCTGGGTCCAGACTCTGGTTCCTCCCGTCATTACTATGACGCTCTATTTTATTATCTTTGGTAACCTGATCGGCTCGCGTATCGGCGAAATGCATGGTTTTAGCTACATGCAGTTTATCGTGCCAGGGCTGATTATGATGGCGGTAATTACCAACTCGTACGCCAACGTGGCATCGTCATTCTTCAGCGCCAAGTTTCAACGCAACATTGAAGAGCTACTGGTCGCTCCGGTACCGACGCACGTGATCATCGCCGGTTTTGTTGGCGGCGGCGTGGCGCGTGGCCTGTGCGTAGGGATCCTGGTAACAGCGATTTCGCTGTTCTTCGTGCCGTTCCAGGTGCATTCCTGGGTCTTTGTGGCGCTTACGCTGGTGTTAACAGCGGTGCTGTTTTCGCTGGCCGGTCTGTTGAACGCGGTTTTCGCTAAAACCTTTGACGATATCAGCCTGATCCCAACCTTCGTGCTGACTCCGCTGACCTATCTGGGCGGCGTTTTCTATTCGTTAACGCTGCTGCCGCCATTCTGGCAGGGACTGTCCCATCTGAACCCGATTGTCTACATGATTAGCGGTTTCCGTTACGGCTTCCTGGGGATCCACGATGTTCCGCTGGTCACCACCTTTGGCGTGCTGGTGGTGTTTATCGCGGCGTTTTATTTGCTGTGCTGGTACCTGATTCAGCGCGGACGCGGCCTGCGCAGCTAAGTCTTTCTTCCTCTCCTTACCCAGGAGAGGAAGACTTTTGATGCTTATCACCATTACGGATTTATCACCCTGATAAACTACTTGCCTGCTAAGGAGGTAGGCAATGCTAGGTTGGGTAATTACCTGTCATGATGATAAGGCACAGGATATGCTGCATCGTCTGGAGAAAAAGTACGGCCCGTTGGTTCAATGCCAGGCGGTGAGTTTTTGGCGTGGGCTTAGCTCGAATATGCTAAGCCGCATGATGTGCCATGCCCTGCATGCTACAGACTCTGGCGAGGGTGTGATATTCCTGACGGATATGGCCGGGGCCGCGCCTTACCGCGTGGCTTCGTTAATGAGCCATAAACATCCCCAGTGTGAAGTGATTTCAGGTATCAGTTATCCATTGCTTGAGCGAATGCTTTCGTCGCGGGAATCGATGAGCAGTTCTGCGTTTCGTGATAGCATCGTTGCGCTTGGCGGGCCCGAAGTCTCTAGCCTCTGGCATCAACAACAGAAAAATCCCCCCTTCGTGTTGAAGCATGATTTGTATGAGTATTAATCATTGGTATTGATGGCGCTTTTGCTACAATAGCCGGGGTTTCTCGCCTCGGTTATCTCATATGGTGATGCGCGTTCTGCTTGTTTTATTGCTCCTGTTTTCTGGCAGCATAGCTGCGGCTTTGCCTGCTCGCTACATGCAAACCACCGAAGCGGCCGCCGTGTGGGCGCAGATTGGCAACAAGATGGTGACGGTAGGAAATATTCGCGCCGGGCAGATCCTCGCCGTTGAGCCAATTGCGGCAGACTATTACGAATTTACCTTTGGTTTTGGTACCGGGTTTATTGATAAGGGGCATCTGGAGCCTGTGCAGGGGCGGCAGAAAGTCGACGATGGTCTGGGCGATCTCAATAAACCCCTCAGCAACCAAAGCCTGATCACCTGGAAAGATACGCCGGTTTATAACGCTCCGGATGTTGGTAGCGCCCCGTTTGGCGTGCTGGCGGATAATCTGCGTTATCCGGTTATCAGCAAGCTTAAAGACCGTCTCAACCAAACCTGGTACCAGATCCGTATTGGCGGCAGACTGGCCTATATCAGCGCTCTGGATGCGCAGGAAGACAACGGTATCCCGGTGTTAACCTATCACCATATTCTGCGCGATGAAGAGAATACCCGTTTTCGTCACACCTCCACGACAACCTCCGTACGCGCCTTCAGCAACCAGATGGCCTGGCTACAGGACCGCGGCTACACCACGTTGACGATGTACCAACTGGAAGGCTATGTTCGCAACAATATGAATCTCCCGGCGCGGGCGGTGGTGCTGACTTTTGATGATGGTCTGAAGTCGGTGAGTCGTTATGCTTACCCGATTCTGAAGCAGCACGGCATGAAGGCAACGGCGTTTATTATCTCCTCACGTATCAAGCGCCACCCGCAGAAGTGGGATCCGAAATCACTGCAGTTTATGAGCATCGCGGAACTGAATGAGATCAGAGACGTGTTCGACTTCCAGTCGCATACCCATTTTTTACATCGGGTTGATGCGAATCACCGGCCAATCCTGCTGAGTCGCAGCTATCACAATATTCTGTTTGATTTTGCCCGTTCGCGTCGGGCGTTGTCCCAGTTTAACCCTCACGTTCTTTATCTTTCTTACCCGTTTGGCGGCTATAACGCCACGGCAGTAAAAGCGGCAGGCGACGCGGGATTCCACATGGCGGTCACCACGGTGAGAGGGAAGGTTAAACCGGGGGATAATCCGTTCTTATTGAAAAGACTTTATATTTTAAGAACGGATTCGCTGGAGACGATGTCGCGGCTGATAAGTAATCAGCCGCAGGGGTAAGGGCTGTCAGGCAACCTGTACCGGAATGGCTTTCGCGGTGCGCTTCATTTCGTTGTCGCCTTCAAAATAGGCCACTTTCGGACGCCAGGTGCGGGCTTCTTCATCAGACATGGTGACGAAGCTGGCGATAATCACAATGTCGCCGACTTCAGCACAGTGTGCCGCTGCGCCGTTCACCGAGATGATTCTGGAGCCGCGTTCAGCCGCAATCGCATAGGTTGAGAAACGTTTACCGTTGGTCACGTTCCAGATATCAATAGCTTCGTTTTCCAGAATACCAGAGGCATCGAGGAAATCCTGGTCGATGGCGCAGGAGCCTTCGTAGTGCAGGTCCGCCTGCGTGACTTTTACGCGGTGGAGCTTGCCTTGCAGCATGGTGCGAATCATAACTTCTATACCCTGTCGTTTACCTTGGCTAAGCAGGCACTACTGGCCTGCTTTGAGAAATTCTCAGGCAGTATTGCCTGATTTTTAACCCCTGTCTACTGGGCTAATGTAACGCTTTGATTATCGATCAGACGTGCCTGACCCAGCCAGGCGGCGGCCAGAATCACCGCGCGTTTACTGGTTTCCGTCAGCTCCAGCAGCGTGTCGGCATCACGAATCTGAATATCGTCGGCACGGAAGCCTTTTTCATTCAGTTCCTGCTCGGCAATGGCAATAATCTCTTCCTGGTCACGATGGCCGGCAAGCAGCTTTTCAGCGATGCCGTTCATCACTTTGTGCAGACCCGGCGCAATTTTTCGCTGCTCTGCGGTCAGATAGCCGTTACGTGAGCTAAGCGCCAGACCGTCTTTGGCGCGAATAATCGGCACGCCAACGATCTCAATGTCATAACCCAGATCCGCCACCATTTTGCGGATCAGTGCGAGCTGCTGGAAATCTTTCTCGCCAAAGCAGGCGATATCAGGCTGGATCAGGTTAAACAGCTTGCTGACGATAGTGGAGACGCCACGGAAGTGGCCTGGACGGCTGGCGCCTTCCAGCATGGTGGAGAGACCGGGAACTTCAACGAACGTCTGGCCTTCCAGCCCCTGCGGGTAGATTTCCTCAACGGCTGGCGCAAAAACATAATCGACTTTACGCTTGTTCAGCTTTTCACAATCTTCCTGCAGCGTGCGCGGATAGCGCACCAGATCGTCCGGTCGGTCAAACTGCATCGGGTTGACGAAAATGCTGACGATCACCACATCAGCCCGCGCTTTTGCCTCATCGACCAGCTTCATATGGCCGTCGTGCAGGTTGCCCATGGTGGGAACCAGAGCGACGCGTTTGCCTTCCTGACGCAGACGACGAATATGCTGGCGCAGCAGCGGCAGGGTTTCAATGATTAACACGACAAGACTCCTTGAGTTGCCTGAGGAACCGTAGGCCGGATAAGGCGTTTACGCCGCCATCCGGCAACATGCAGCGAACCGCCTGATGGCGCTACGCTTTTCAGGCCGATATATGGCCTGAAAAATTAGTGGAAACTGTGTTCTTCGCCCGGATAAACGCCGGACTCCACTTCAGCCATATACTGCCGCACTGCGGCGCGCATGTCGCCTGCTTCATTGAGGAAATTCTTCGCAAATTTCGGGATGTGGCCACCGGTAATACCAAAGGCATCGTGCATGACGAGGATTTGTCCATCGGTGACGTTACCAGCGCCGATACCGATAACCGGAATCGACAGCGCTTCGGTGACGCGCTTCGCCAGCTCAACCGGCACGCACTCCAGCACCAGCAACTGAGCGCCAGCGGCTTCTAAGGCCAGCGCGTCATCCAGCAATACCTGCCCGGCGTCGCCGCGGCCCTGAATTTTATAGCCGCCGAAAATATTCACCGACTGCGGTGTTAATCCCAGATGACCGCAAACCGGTACGGCGCGTTCGGTGAGCATTTTTACCGTATCCACCAGCCAGGCGCCGCCTTCAATTTTGACCATATTGGCGCCCGCCCGCATCACCACCGCGGCGTTTTCAAATGCTTGTTCCGGCGTGGCGTAAGCCATAAATGGCAGGTCGGAGAGCAGCAGACAGTTGGGGGCGCCACGACGTACGGCACGAGTGTGGTAAGCAATATCTTCAACGGTGACCGGTAGCGTGGAGTCATGCCCCTGAATCGTCATGCCCAGCGAGTCGCCAACCAGCATCACATTAATGCCTTCGTCGGCAAATAACTTAGCGAAGCTGTAGTCGTAGGCGGTAATGGTTGCGAAGCGTTTTTTCTCTTGCTTGCATTTCTGCAGCAGTGAAATGGTGGTGGGTTTCATAACATTTCCTGATGATGAAAGTCATATTTATCGGCATTCTAACAGTCACATTCAGGGGGGCAATTGTTTTAAGCAACCGTTTGGCACTAAAGTAGTAAACGCTGAAGGGGAGGGGATACTTTACCAGTGTGCAGGTTTTGCGGCACCAAGATGGGTGAGGTGCTGATGCAGGCTGATACCCTCCGGGAAGATAAGCTCAGGTGCGATTTCAGCGAGCGGCCACAGCATAAAACCACGGTTTTTCATGTCGTAGTGCGGCACGGTCAGACGTTCGGTGTTAATCACTTCATCGCCAAACAGCATAATATCGAGGTCCAGAGTGCGCGGCCCCCAGCGTTCGGCTTTACGTACGCGTCCCTGTTGCAGCTCAATGCGTTGGGTATGATTAAGCAATTCTTCGGGAGCGAGAGTGGTTTCCAGCGCCACGGCAGCGTTCAGGTAATCTGGCTGATCCTGTGGGCCTAATGGCGGTGTGCGGTAAAAGGAGGAAACAGCGACGATACGGCTGTCGGGAATGTCGCCAATCGCTTTTACGGCAGCATTGACCTGCTCCAGAGGAGAGGCCAGATTACTGCCGAGAGCGATATAGGCGATGGTCACGCGGAACCTTCACGGCGCGGGGCGCGTTTACGCGGGCGACGATGACGACGGCGTTCCGGTTCTTCGTCGAGTTCGTTGAGCATGCCTTTTTGTTCCGGCGGTGCTGAAACCTGGAATTCTCCCCACCACTGCGCCAGACGCTGCAGCTCAGCGTTGTTTTCCACTTCGGCACGCAGGGCCAGCAGATCGTAAGCGGCGCGGAACTTCGGATGCTCCATCAGCTTCCAGGCGCGTTTGCCCTGGCGACGAGACATGCGTAGCTGCAACTGCCAGATATCACGGGTCAGCGAGGTCAGACGTTTCGGGATCGCCAGCGAGCGGCAGGCTTCATCCAGTACGTCGTTCATCGCCAGTGCGAAAGCATCGTAATAAGCCAGACCGCTTTCCTGGGCAATTTTCTGCGCAGCTTCCAGTAACGGATACCAGAACATGGCGGCGAACAAGAACGCCGGGTTAACGCGCATATCATTGTGGATGCGGTTATCGGTATTCTTCAGCACCTGAGCGATGATGCGTTCCATTGGGCTGTCACCGTCTTCGGTGAAATAGCGCGTAATGGTGGGGAACAGCGGCTGGAACAGGCTGTACTCACGCAGTTTTTTATAGGTTTCATACCCATAGCCCGCCTGTAACAGTTTGAGTGCTTCTTCAAACAGGCGTGCGGGGGGAATATCGTTAAGCAGTGTTGCCAGACGCGGGATTGGCTCAGCGGTTTCCGGGCTGATACGCATGTCGAGCTTGGCGGCAAAGCGCACGGCCCGCAGCATACGTACAGGGTCTTCGCGGTAGCGCGTTTCCGGATTACCGATCAGGCGAACGATGCCCTCTTCGAGATCCTGCATGCCACCAACGTAATCACGCACGGTGAAATCGGCCACGCTGTAATACAGGCTGTTAATCGTGAAGTCGCGACGCTGGGCATCTTCTTCGATGGAGCCGAAGATGTTGTCGCGCAGCAGCATACCGTTTTGTCCGCGCTGTGAGGTTGTGCGATCGGACTCGCTGCCTTCATGATGACCACGGAAAGTTGCCACTTCGATAATTTCCGGGCCAAACATGACATGGGCCAGACGGAAACGGCGACCAACCAGACGACAGTTACGAAACAGTTTTCGCACCTGATCTGGCGTGGCGTTAGTCGTGACATCAAAATCTTTCGGCTTTTTGCCCAGCAAAAGATCGCGTACGCCTCCGCCAACCAGCCATGCCTCGTATCCGGCCTTATTGAGCCTGTACATTACCTTCAGGGCATTTTCACTGATATCTTTGCGGGAGATAGAGTGCTGCTCACGCGGGATTACCGTCATATGTGGACGGGCGACGGCGAGCTCGGCCTCGCGCTCCTCGCGGCTTAGCACCTTGCGGCAAAAATTAGCGACTCGGGTAAAAATAGTGCACCTCGGTAGTGTCAAACTTCAATCAGAACAAGTGTTGCTGTGTAAAAATAGCGGCTAATCATAGCTCAGCATGATGCATTTGAGAATGGCGGATTTACGATCGCCGATTCTGGCACCGCTGTCAGACTCCAGTTTTCAATGGCAAACGTGAGAATCTGATCCATGCGCATCTCCTGCCACGGGATATCGGAGTGCTGGCCGAGAAAGCGCAGCGCAGCAACAATCACCGGGCGTGGATCGCCTTGCGGCAGTGCAGGTGCATGATTTTGTTTTGAAAGTTTAGCGCCTTGTTCGTTGAGCGCCAGCGGCAGATGAATATAGTCCGGCGCTTGCCAGCCGAACTGTTGATACAACGAAATTTGCCGTACCGTCGGTTCGATAAGATCGGCACCGCGCACAATTTCCGTCACGCCCTGGAAGTGGTCGTCTACCACCACCGCGAGGTTATAGGCAAACAGCCCGTCGCGACGGTGAATAATAAAATCTTCCTTTGCAAGCCGCGGATCAGCCTGAATCACACCGCGCAGTTGGTCCGTAAACTGCATCACCGGATGGCGTTGCTTAATGCGGACCGCCGCCTGTTCAGGCCCGTGGCGTAGCTCACGGCAATGACCGTCGTAAATACCGCCGACGCTTTGAATACGCGCGCGCGTACAGGTGCAGTAATAGCTCAGATCCTGCTGATGCAGCCAGGCCAGCGCCTCGCGGTAGGCGTCATGACGCTGGGATTGCCATAAAATATCGCCATCCCAGTGCAGTCCGTAATGTTCCAGCTGACGCAGAATCGTGTCTGCAGCACCGGGAACTTCACGAGGGGGGTCAATATCTTCAATGCGTACCCGCCAGATTCCGCGACGAGCACGGGCCTGCAGGTAACTCCCGAGGGCGGCAATCAGTGAACCAAAATGGAGTTCGCCAGAGGGGGAAGGGGCGAAGCGGCCAATATAATGTGAATCGCTCATTTTGCGGGCTAACAAATAATAAGGCGGGAGAAGCTCCCGCCTGTAGTAAACGTGGTAAAAATGACCGGAATTAACCTGCCATTTGTTTTTCGCGGATTTCTGCCAGCGTTTTACAGTCGATGCACAGATCGGCTGTCGGACGCGCTTCCAGACGGCGAATACCAATTTCTACGCCGCATGATTCGCAGTAGCCGAAATCTTCGTCTTCTACTTTCTTCAGCGTCTTCTCGATCTTTTTGATCAGTTTGCGCTCACGATCACGGTTACGCAGCTCAAGGCTGAATTCTTCTTCCTGTGCGGCGCGGTCCACCGGATCAGGGAAGTTAGCCGCTTCGTCTTGCATATGAGATACGGTGCGATCAACTTCATCCCTAAGTTGATTACGCCATGCCTCAAGAATACGCCTGAAGTGCGACAGCTGGGCTTCGTTCATATACTCTTCGCCCGGTTTCTCCTGGTACGGCTCCACCCCAGCGATGGCGAGAATACTCAGGGACGATGTTTTACGGTTTTGCCCTTCTTGCATGTTGCTTCTCCTTAACACGCACTATCGATCCCCATGTTCGGGGGAAAAATCAGGTCGCTATAAATAGCAGATGCTTTTCCGGATAGCAATTATCTAAACGTAACACTTGACAACCCTGTGAGGAAAAGCGTATTTGCCCACGCGCCCAGAATACTAATTAACCGAATATTTACACCATTACAAGGTAATGGGCAACGGCTCTTTAAGAGTCATACCATGGGCAGAAAGTTCCGCTTTATAAACCAGAATTTCTACCCCCTTAAGCTGTGCTTCAACTAATAATTGCGCATATTTTGCATCGATATGGCGCGCGGGTGAAAACCGTGTAATGGCTGAATGCAACACCGCGAAAAATATCACCGCGCGCTTGCCTTCGGCCGCTACGCTCATCAATTCCCGAAGATGTTTCTGACCTCGTTCAGTGATGGCATCGGGAAAATAACCCTGATCTTTTTCCGCCAACGTGACTGATTTCACTTCAATATAGCAGTCAGGTCGGGAATCCGCCTGTAACAAAAAGTCGATGCGGCTCCCTTCGGCGCCGTATTTTACTTCACTTTTCAAGGTGCTGTAGTCTGAAACTTCCGAAATTAACGAACGCTGAATAGCCTCTTTCGTTAATCTATTGGCCCACAGCGTGTTAACACAAATAAGTGCACCGGATTGGGTTTGCGTTAATTCCCAGGTATGTGGATATTTTCGTTTGGTATTTTCTGATGTCGAATACCAGACTGTATCTCCCGGCGTTGCGCAGCCGGTCATGGCTCCCGTATTGGGGCAGTGTAGCGTTAACGTTGTGCCATCCGGTGTGATCACATCCGCTAAAAAACGCTTATAGCGCTGAATGAGCGTTGCAGGTTGTAAAGGTGGAGAAAATTGCATGAACAGTTCCTTTGATTATTCAGTCAGCGTCCAGCGTTGCAACTGCGTGTAACGCGTGCGTCCTCGCATGAATGAGGAGGAGTAAAGCCCAAACTCCGTTACCGGAAACGACCAGCCAAACCCTGGCGGAGGGATAGATACCGCGTGACCGGCGTCACGCAGCAGCGTGATATGCGGGTGAAACGGCTGCGGGCTCTGGTGGCACCCACTGCGTGCGGCTTGTGCCCGCAACATGTTCGCCAACTGCAGCAGCCCGCGCGGCGGCTGACGCATTCCCAACCACACGACTCGCGAGCGCAGCCATTGCCCGGCATCGTCGAGTTTGAGCGTAAAACCCGGCTGGCGAATACGCCCTGCAAGCTGCGTTAACGCATGCTGCTTCTCAGCGCTGACGTCGCCCAAAAAGGCGAGCGTCAGATGCAGATTATCGGCGGCGACGGGACGACCCGCTTCAGGGGGGAACTGCGCGGCCCGCCAGTGGATTAACTGCTCCCGAACCTCGCCAGGCAATTCAATCGCAAAGAACAGCCTTTTTGGCTCAGACATGATGGATACTCGGTTATGAATTAACGCGATGCTACAATGCAGCGCGAAGAATGTTAACCCTCTGGAGTCATTTGTGACGTCGTTGCCCGTTGCCGCCGTAGTGCCTGAACTACTTACCGCCCTTGATGCCTCGTCGCAGGTTCTGCTGACGGCGCCGACCGGTGCCGGGAAATCAACCTGGCTGCCGTTGCGACTCCTTGAACATCGCGGTATCAAGGGACGGATTATTTTGCTGGAGCCGCGGCGTCTGGCAGCACGCAATGTGGCGCAGCGGTTGGCGGAATTGCTGAATGAAAAGCCTGGCGAGACCGTGGGGTATCGCATGCGTGCGCAAAGCTGCGTAGGGCCGCTGACCCGCCTTGAGGTGGTGACGGAGGGGGTTCTGACGCGCATGATCCAGCGCGACCCCGAATTGACGGGCGTTGGGCTGGTCATCCTCGACGAATTTCACGAGCGGAGTTTGCAGGCCGACCTGGCGCTGGCGCTGTTGCTGGATGTGCAGCAAGGGCTGCGTGACGATCTGAAACTGTTGATCATGTCTGCCACTTTGGACAACGGGCGTTTGCAGCAGATGTTGCCCGATGCGCCGACGATCGTTTCTGAAGGCCGCGCATTTCCCGTTGTTCGACGATATCAGCCGTTGGCGGCGCATCTGCGTTTTGCTGAAGCGGTAGCGGTAGCGACGGCAGAACTCCTGCGCCATGAAAGCGGGTCGCTGCTGCTGTTTTTACCGGGTGTAGGGGAAATCCTGCGCGTGCAGGAGCAACTGGCAACGCGTGTGGGCAGCGATGTGTTGTTGTGCCCACTGTACGGCGCGCTGACGCTTGCCGAGCAGCGTCAGGCGATTTTGCCCGCTCCGCAAGGCAAGCGCAAAGTGGTGCTGGCGACCAATATTGCCGAAACCAGCTTAACGATCGAAGGCATCCGGTTGGTGGTGGACAGCGCCCAGGAGCGCGTGGCGCGCTATGACGCGCGTACCGGTTTGACGCGACTAATTACCCAACGCATAAGCCAGGCCTCGATGACCCAGCGAGCGGGACGCGCGGGCCGTCTGGAACCCGGTATCTGCCTCCATTTGCTTGCCAAAGAGCAGGCGGAAAGAGCGGCGGCACAGGGAGAACCGGAGATTTTACAGTGCGACCTGTCCGGACTGCTGATGGAGTTACTGCAATGGGGATGCACCGACCCTGAGCAACTGAACTGGCTGGATACCCCGCCCGCCATCAACCTGCAGGCGGCAAAACGGCTGCTGCAGATGCTGGGGGCGCTTGAGGGTGACAGGCTCAGCGCCAGGGGGCAGAAAATGGCGACGTTGGGTAACGACCCCCGTTTAGCGGCTATGCTGGTTAGCGCCAACAATGACAATGAAGCGGCAACGGCGGCAAAACTGGCTGCGATTCTGGAAGAGCCGCCGCGCGGTGGCAGTACCGATCTGGCTGTAGCGTTTTCACGAAATCAGCCCGCCTGGCAGCAGCGCAGCCAACAATTACTGAAACGGCTTAACGTTCGCAGCGGACAGCCGGACAGCGCGCTGCTCCCCTCATTACTGGCGCGGGCGTTTGCCGATCGGATCGCGCGTCGGCGCGGGCAGGAAGGGCGCTATCAACTGGCGAATGGCATGGGGGCAATGCTGGATGCCGATGACGCCTCCGGACGCCATGAATGGCTGATTGCGCCGCTGTTACTGCAGGGCAGCGCTTCGCCGGATGCGCGTATTCTGCTGGCTCTGCCGCTGGATATCGAGGTGCTGATACAGGCATGCCCTGAACTGCTACAACAATCTGACACCATCGAATGGGATGAAACTCACGGAACGTTAAAAGCATTGCGTCGGTCGCGCATTGGCCAGCTAACGGTAAAAGTACAGGCGCTGGCCAAACCCTCGGAAGAGGAGTTACACCTGGCGATGTTGAACGGCATTCGCGATAAAGGGCTAAGTGTGCTCAACTGGACGCCGGAAGCCGAGCAATTTCGCCTGCGTCTGCAATGTGCGGCAAACTGGTTGCCAGAGTATAACTGGCCCGCGGTAGATGAGGATTCTCTGCTGGCGACGCTGGAGAGCTGGCTGCTGCCGCACATGAGCGGTGTGCATTCGCTACGCGCGTTAAAAGCGCTAAATGTGGGTCAGGCGTTGCGCGGTTTGCTGGATTGGTCAATGCTGCAACGTCTGGATAGTGAACTGCCAGCGCATTACACTGTGCCGACGGGAAGCCGGATTGCCATTCGCTATCATGAGGATAACCCTCCGGTATTGGCGGTTCGGATGCAGGAAATGTTTGGTGAAGCGAAGACCCCAACCATCGCCGAGGGGCGCGTGCCGCTGGTGCTGGAACTGCTATCTCCGGCGCAACGACCACTACAGGTAACGAGCGATTTGAGCGCGTTCTGGCAGGGATCGTACCGTGAGGTGCAAAAAGAGATGAAAGGGCGCTATCCCAAACATGTCTGGCCGGACGATCCGGCGAATACCGCGCCAACGCGGCGAACAAAGAAGTATTCGTAATGAAACTGTAGGTCGGATAAAGCGAAACCGTCATCCGGTATAAACACGGCAGTAAATTGAGAGATTTCTTCTTCTGTTAACTGACGGAAGAACAGAGAATCGGGCCCTTGCGCCTGAATGTTGCGGAGAAAAAGCATGGCGGGGAATGACCGCGAGCCAATTGGACGTAAAGGGAAACCCTCGCGTCCGGTGAAACAAAAGGTGAGCCGTCGTCAACTCAGAGATGAAGAGTATGACGACGATTATGATGATGATGACTATGAGGATGAAGAACCGATGCCGCGTAAGGGTAAAGGCAAAGGGCGTAAGCCTCGTGGTAAACGCGGCTGGTTCTGGCTGCTGGTAAAACTGTCGATTGTTTTTTTGGTGCTGATCGCCATTTACGGCGTTTATCTGGACCAAAAAATCCGCAGCCGTATAGATGGTAAAGTCTGGCAGCTTCCTGCGGCAGTATATGGCCGTATGGTTAACCTTGAGCCAGAAATGCCGATCGGCAAGAACGAGATGGTGAAACTGCTGGAGGCTACGCAGTATCGTCAGGTGACGAAGATGACGCGCCCTGGCGAATTCACCGTGCAGGCGAAAAGCATCGAGATGATCCGTCGTCCGTTTGATTTTCCGGACAGTAAAGAAGGGCAGGTGCGCGCGCGTCTGACCTTTGATGGCGACCATCTGGATACCATCGAGAATATGGATAACAACCGCCAGTTCGGTTTCTTCCGTCTCGATCCGCGGCTGATTACCATGCTCTCTTCGCCTAACGGTGAGCAGCGCCTGTTTGTCCCGCGCAGTGGATTCCCGGATCTGCTGGTGGACACGCTGCTGGCGACCGAAGATCGTCACTTCTATGAGCATGACGGTATCAGCCTCTATTCCATTGGCCGCGCGGTGCTGGCGAACCTGACGGCGGGGCGCACGGTACAAGGGGCCAGTACGCTGACCCAGCAACTGGTGAAAAACCTGTTCCTGTCCAGCGAACGTTCCTATTGGCGTAAAGCCAACGAAGCATATATGGCGCTGATCATGGATGCGCGTTACAGCAAAGACCGCATTCTTGAGCTGTACATGAACGAAGTCTATCTCGGTCAAAGCGGTGACAATGAGATCCGCGGCTTCCCGCTGGCGAGCCTCTACTACTTTGGCCGTCCGGTGGAAGAGCTGAGCCTCGACCAGCAGGCGCTGCTGGTAGGGATGGTTAAAGGAGCGTCAATCTATAACCCGTGGCGTAACCCGAAGCTGGCACTGGAGCGTCGTAACCTGGTGCTGCGTTTACTACAACAGCAGCAGATTATCGACCAGGATCTGTATGACATGCTGAGCGCGCGTCCGTTAGGCGTACAGCCGCGTGGTGGGGTGATCTCACCGCAGCCCGCCTTTATGCAGATGGTGCGCCAGGAGCTACAGGCAAAGCTGGGCGATAAAGTTAAAGACCTCTCCGGCGTGAAGATTTTCACCACCTTTGATTCCGTGGCGCAGGACGCTGCAGAAAAAGCGGCGGTGGAAGGTATTCCGGTGCTGAAGAAACAACGTAAGCTGAGCGATCTTGAGACCGCGATTGTGGTGGTCGACCGCTTTAGCGGCGAAGTGCGTGCCATGGTCGGTGGGGCAGAACCGCAGTTCGCTGGTTATAACCGTGCGATGCAGGCACGTCGTTCGATTGGTTCTTTGGCTAAACCAGCGACCTATCTGACCGCGCTCAGCCAGCCGAAACTGTACCGTCTGAATACCTGGATTGCCGATGCCCCGATTGCGCTGCGTCAGCCTAACGGCCAGGTGTGGTCGCCGCAGAACGATGACCGTCGCTATAGCGAAAGCGGAAAAGTGATGCTGGTGGATGCGTTAACGCGCTCAATGAACGTGCCAACGGTAAATCTGGGGATGGCGCTGGGCCTGCCTGCCGTAACCGATACCTGGCTGAAGCTGGGCGCGCCGAAAGATCAGCTTAATCCGGTTCCAGCCATGCTGCTGGGGGCGTTGAACCTGACGCCGATCGAAGTGGCGCAGGCGTTCCAGACTATCGCCAGCGGCGGGAACCGCGCGCCGCTGTCGGCGCTGCGTTCGGTGATTGCCGAAGATGGTACGGTGTTGTATCAGAGCTTCCCACAGGCCGAGCGTGCCGTTCCGGCGCAGGCGGCGTATATGACGCTGTGGACCATGCAACAGGTGGTTCAGCGTGGTACGGGCCGCCAGCTTGGCGCGAAATATCCTGGGCTTCATCTGGCAGGGAAAACCGGGACCACTAACAACAACGTGGATACCTGGTTTGCCGGGATCGACGGCAGCCAGGTAACCATCACCTGGGTGGGCCGTGATAACAACCAGCCAACCAAGCTGTACGGTGCCAGCGGTGCGATGTCGATTTATCAGCGTTATCTTGCCAACCAGACGCCAACACCGCTGGTGCTGACGCCGCCGGAAGATGTGGTGGATATGGGCGTGGACTACGACGGTAACTTCGTTTGTAGCGGGGGGATGCGTACGCTTCCGGTATGGACTACCGATCCTGATTCGCTGTGTCAGCAGGGTGAAATGATGCAACAGCCGACCGGGAATCCGTTCGATCAGTCAACGCCGCAACAGCAGCCTCAACAGCAGCAGCAACAACCGGCGCAGCAGGAAAAGAAAGATAGCGACGGCGTCGCTGGCTGGATAAAGGATATGTTCGGCAGTAACTGATATTGCTCAAAACCCGCTTCGGCGGGTTTTTCTTCTTTGGTCCATTCTCAGGGCCGAATAACATTCCAGCCTAATTTATTAACCCTTTCTTTTCATCTGGTTATTTCTTAACCCCTCAGTTTTAGTAGGGACGCGTATTGCTTGCTATCTCGCCAGAGTTTCGAATATTATGCTGCCGTTATAATAATAATTCTCGTTTACGTTATCATTCACTTTCATCAGAGAAATACCAATGGCGCGTCTTAAAACTGCTCAGCCAAGTTCATCGCTGCGTAAAATCGCAGTAGTGGTAGCCACAGCGGTTAGCGGCATGTCTGTCTATGCACAGGCGGCGGTTGACCCGAAAGAAGAAACCATCACCGTAACTGCTGCACCTGCCGCACAAGAAAGCGCATGGGGGCCTTCGCCGACAATTGCCGCGAAGCGTTCCGCCACCGCTACCAAAACCGACACGCCGATCGAAAAGACGCCACAGTCTGTTTCGGTAGTGACAAACGAAGAGATGCAGATCCATCAGTCTCGTTCCGTCAAGGAAGCGCTGGGTTATACCCCAGGGGTTGTGGTCAGTAACCGTGGTGCTTCAAATACATACGATTTTGTCAGCATCCGTGGTTTTACCTCTGTCGGTTTAAGCCAGAACAACTATCTGGATGGTCTGAAGCTACAAGGGAACTTCTATAACGACGCGGTTATCGATCCTTACATGCTGGAGCGTGTAGAGTTGATGCGTGGGCCAACTTCCGTGTTGTACGGTAAGAGTAACCCTGGCGGTATTATTTCGATGGTCAGCAAACGTCCAACCACCGAGCCGCTAAAAGAAGTTCAGTTTAAAATGGGAACAAATAATCTGTTCCAGACAGGATTTGATTTTAGTGATGCATTGGACGATAACGGTGAATTCTCTTACCGTTTAACCGGTCTGGCTCGTTCCACAAATGAGCAGCAGCAAGGTTCTGAATCACAGCGTTATACCGTTGCTCCGTCCTTCTCATGGCGTCCTGACGACAAGACTAACTTTACATTCCTTTCTTATTTCCAGAATGAACCCGAAACGGGTTACTACGGTTGGTTGCCGAAGGAAGGTACGGTTGAACCGCTACCTAACGGCAAGCGTTTGCCGACTGATTTTAATGAAGGTGCTTCAAATAATACTTATTCCCGCAATCAGAAAATGGTGGGGTACAGCTTTGAACACGACTTTAATGACACCTTCACTGTCCGGCAGAATTTACGTTTTGCTGAAATGAAAACGTCGCAGCAGAGCGTGTACGGTACGGGTATCTGTACAACAAATGCGTTTAACGCGCCTTGCCAGGCAATTCCGGCCGATCAGCGCGACCATTATCTTGGTCGTGGCACGGTTGTCGATGATGAACGTTTGCAGAACTTCAGTGTTGATACCCAGTTGCAGAGCAATTTCGCGACAGGAACGGTGGACCATACGTTGCTGACAGGTGTTGACTTCATGCGTATGCGTAATGATATCAATGCTAAATTTGGCACAGCTCCTGTTCTGGATCTTTATAACCCACAGCCTCTGGAAGATTTTGATTTCGACTCTACCGAGCCTTATCAGATGAACGAAACCAAACAAACCGGTATCTACATCCAGGATCAGGCGGAATGGGATAAGTGGGTCTTTACACTGGGTGGTCGTTATGACTGGTCACAGCAAGCGACGACGATTCGTCAGAATTCAACCACTCCGCAAGCGGGTTATATTGAGCGTAACGATCATCAGTTCACATGGCGTGGCGGTGTAAACTACCTGTTTGATAATGGTATTTCTCCGTACGTTAGCTATAGCCAGTCATTTGAACCAAACGCATTCGATCTCTACAGCACTCCACGCATGGCTTTTGCGCCATCCAAGGGTGAACAGTATGAAGCGGGTGTAAAATATGTGCCGAAAGATCTGCCTGTGGTTATTACGGCTGCGGCATATCATCTGACGAAGACGAATACGCTGACAACCGATCCGACCAACTCGAATCTGCAAGTTCCGTCAGGCGAAGTACGTTCTCAGGGCTTTGAATTTGAAGCTAAAGCGGCCTTGAATGCCAATATCAATGTGACTGCTTCATATACTTACACTGATGCGGAGTACACTAAGGACACCAATCTCAAAGGGAACAACGTAGAACAAGTTCCTGAAAATATGGCATCACTCTGGGGCGACTATACCTTTAACGAAGGCGTTCTGTCGGGACTGACCCTGGGAACCGGTGGACGTTTTATCGGTTCAAGCTATGGCGATCCTGCAAACACCTTTAAAGTGGGAAGTGCTGCTGTAATGGATGCCGTCGTGAAATACGATTTAGCGCGTTTTGGTATGGCTGGCTCTAGTGTTGCTGTCAACGTTACCAACCTGCTGGACCGTGAATATGTTTCTAGTTGCTTCCAAACCTATGGCTGCTTCTGGGGCGCAGAACGTCAGGTCGTTGCAACCGCAACCTTCCGTTTCTAATTTCTTTTTGGGCACGCTTTGCGTGCCCGTTTTACAAGTTGGCTGCTATGCAGGAAAACAGATCCCATCCCGACACCACTTTCGCGTTGCGTAATGTCTCCTTTCGTGTGCCTGGCCGCACGCTTTTGCATCCTCTCTCATTAACTTTTCCGGTGGGGAAAGTGACCGGCCTTATCGGTCACAACGGGTCCGGAAAATCGACGTTATTGAAAATGCTGGGACGTCATCAGCCGCCGTCGGAAGGTGAAATCCTGCTCGACGAACAGCCGCTGGAGAACTGGAGCAGTAAAGCGTTTGCCCGCAAGGTCGCCTATCTGCCGCAGCAGTTGCCGCAGGCCGAAGGGATGACGGTGCGTGAACTGGTGGCGATTGGCCGCTATCCGTGGCACGGGGCGCTGGGACGTTTTGGCGTTGCCGACAGAGAGAAAGTAGAAGAAGCTATTTCGTTGGTCGGCTTAAAACCGCTGGCGCACCGCCTGGTGGATAGCCTGTCCGGCGGAGAACGCCAGCGTGCGTGGATTGCCATGCTGGTGGCGCAGGACAGCCGCTGTCTGCTGCTTGATGAGCCGACTTCCGCGCTGGATATCGCTCATCAGGTTGACGTGCTGGCGCTGGTGCATCGCTTAAGCCAGCAGCGTGGGCTAACGGTGATTGCGGTGCTGCATGATATCAACATGGCGGCCCGCTACTGCGATTACTTAGTTGCGCTGCGCGGTGGTGAAATGATTGCGCAAGGAACGCCTGCTGAACTGATGCGCAGTGAAACTCTGGAACAGATTTACGGTATCCCGATGGGCATTTTGCCGCATCCGGCCGGTGCCGCACCCGTGAGTTTTGTCTATTAATGATTGAATTACATCATATTACCCGTCGGCGTCTGCTTACGGCGATGGCGCTCTCGCCGCTGCTGTGGCGGATGAATACGGCGTCCGCCGCGGCGATTGATCCGCAGCGTATTGTGGCGCTGGAATGGCTGCCGGTAGAGCTGTTGCTGGCGCTGGGTATTACGCCGTATGGCATTGCGGATATCCCTAACTACAAGCTGTGGGTCAGTGAGCCACCTCTACCGGACTCGGTGATTGATGTCGGGCTACGCACGGAACCCAATCTCGAACTGCTGACCGAAATGAAACCCTCGTTTCTGCTCTGGTCGGCAGGCTATGGTCCTTCCCCGGAAAAGCTGGCGCGTATTGCACCTGGTCGGGGATTTAACTTCAGCGACGGTAAAAAACCTCTGGTCGTTGCGCGACAATCGCTGCAGGAAATGGCGCAATTGTTCAATCTGCAGGACTCTGCTGAACGCCATCTGACTGAGTATGATCGTTTTATTGCCAGCCTGAAGCCGCGCTTCATTCAACGCGGTGCGCGCCCTGTGCTTCTCACCTCTCTGCTTGATTCGCGGCATATGCTGGTGTTTGGCCCAAACAGCCTGTTTCAGGACGTGCTGGACGAATATGGGATCCCCAACGCCTGGCAGGGAGAGACAAACTTTTGGGGCAGCACTGCCGTGAGTATTGACCGTCTGGCTGCTTTTCAGGATGTCGATGTATTGTGCTTTGATCACGGCAACGATAAAGAGATGGCTGCACTGATGTCTACGCCGTTGTGGCAGGCGATGCCCTTTGTTCGCAGCGGACGTTTTCAGCGCGTGCCGGCCGTCTGGTTCTATGGCGCAACGCTATCAGCCATGCATTTTGCCCGCATTCTGGATAATGCGCTGGGAGGCAAAGCGTGAGTAAACGTATCGCGCTGTTCCCCATTCTCCTGCTGACGGTTCTGTTTGTTGCCGCCTGTTGGCTCACATGGGTTAACTTCTCCGTTGCGCTACCGCGCAACCAGTGGCAACAGGCTATCTGGTCACCGGATATCGATGCCATTAAACAGATGGTTTTCCACTACAGCCTGCTGCCGAGGCTGGCTATTTCGCTGTTGGTCGGTGCCGGGCTGGGACTGGTCGGCGTATTGTTTCAGCAGGTGCTGCGTAACCCACTGGCGGAGCCAACCACGCTAGGTGTTGCGACCGGTGCGCAGTTGGGCATTACCGTCACGACGCTGTGGGCTATTCCCGGTGCGCTCACCACGCAATTTGCTGCGTTGGCAGGTGCTTGTGTCGTTGGGGCGCTGGTGTTTGGCGTCGCCTGGGGCAAACGTCTTTCTCCGGTGACGTTAATCCTCGCCGGACTGGTGGTCAGCCTGTACTGCGGGGCGATTAACCAGTTGATGGTTATCTTCCATCACGATCAACTGCAAAGCATGTTTTTATGGAGCAGCGGCACGCTAACCCAAACCGACTGGAGCGGCGTACAGCGACTGTGGCCGCAACTGCTGGGCGGCGTGATGCTGACTCTGCTGCTGTTGCGTCCAATGACGCTGATGGGACTGGATGACGGCGTGGCGCGTAACCTCGGTCTGGCGTTGTCGCTGGCGCGCCTGGCGGCCTTATCGCTGGCGATTGTCATCAGCGCCTTGCTGGTTAACGCGGTTGGGATTATCGGCTTTATTGGCCTGTTTGCACCGCTGCTGGCGAAAATGCTCGGCGCGCGGCGTCTGTTGGCGCGTCTGATGCTGGCCCCGCTGATTGGTGCGTTGATCCTCTGGCTCTCTGACCAAATCATTCTGTGGCTGACCCGCGTATGGATGGAAGTCTCCACCGGTTCGGTGACGGCGCTGATTGGTGCGCCATTGCTGCTGTGGCTGTTGCCGCGCCTTAGAAGTATGAGCGCACCGGATATGAATGCCAGCAACCGTATCGCCGCGGAGCGTCAGAATGTACTGATGTTTGCGCTGGCGGGCGGGGTGGTTTTGCTGCTGACTCTGGTGGTGGCGCTGTCGTTTGGCCGCGATGCGCACGGCTGGACATGGGCCAGCGGCGCGATGCTGGATGAACTGATGCCCTGGCGCTGGCCACGTATTCTGGCGGCGTTGATTGCCGGGGTTATGCTGGCGGTAGCGGGCTGTATTATTCAGCGTCTGACCGGAAACCCAATGGCTAGCCCGGAAGTTCTGGGCATTAGCTCCGGCGCGGCATTTGGCGTGGTGTTAATGCTGTTTCTGGTCCCCGGAAATGCCTTTGGCTGGCTTCTGCCCGCAGGGAGCCTCGGGGCTGCGGTCACCTTGCTTATCATTATGATTGCCGCCGGGCGCGGTGGTTTTTCGCCGCACCGTATGCTGCTGGCAGGGATGGCGCTCAGTACGGCGTTTACTATGTTGTTGATGATGCTGCAGGCCAGCGGCGATCCGCGTATGGCGGGCGTGCTGACCTGGATCTCCGGCTCAACCTATAACGCGACGGGCGAACAGGTACTGCGCACCGGGATTGTGATGGTTATCCTGCTGGCGCTGACGCCGCTGTGCCGTCGTTGGCTGACGATTTTACCGCTCGGCGGCGATACGGCGCGTGCGGTGGGTATGGCGATCACGCCGTCACGCGTGGGGTTACTGCTGTTGGCTGCGGGGCTAACGGCGACAGCAACCATGACCATTGGACCGTTGAGTTTTGTCGGACTGATGGCTCCGCATATTGCCCGAATGATGGGTTTTCGTCGCGCGATGCCGCATATGCTGATTTCGGCGCTGGCGGGAGGTGTGCTGCTGGTCTTTGCTGACTGGTGCGGCAGGATGGTGCTGTTTCCGTATCAGATCCCGGCAGGATTACTGTCGACATTTATTGGCGCGCCGTACTTTATCTATCTGCTACGTAAGCAGAGTCGCTGAGGTTAATCTCTTCCATTTAGGCGAAGCCGCCATCCGGCAATAAAAAAGCCGGGTGGCGGCTTCGCCTTACCCGGCCTACGTTATTTCTGGGCGTTATCTTTTACAATTTCGCAAACACCCGGCGCGCGGCGTCGATGGTGTTATTGATATCGTCTTCACTGTGCGCGACGGACATAAAGCCCGCTTCGAAGGCGGACGGCGCCAGGTAAATCCCTTCATCCAGCATCATGTGGAAGAAACGCTTGAAGCGTTCAACGTCGCATGCCATCACATCCTGATAGCAGGTCACGGTTTCTGCATCGGTGAAGAAAATCCCGAACATCCCGCCCACATGGTTAACCACCAGCGGAATATTTGTTTCTGCGGCGGCTTCCAGCAGACCTTCCGCCAGACGCGTCGTCAGTTCATTTAGCGTTTCATGAATACCCGGCTGGGCCACTTCGTTCAGACAAGCAAAGCCTGCCGCCATCGCAATCGGGTTACCTGAAAGCGTACCCGCCTGATAAACCGGACCGGTTGGCGCCAGCGCGTCCATCACATCACGGCGACCGCCGAATGCGCCAACGGGCATCCCGCCACCGATGATTTTGCCAAGGCAGGTCAGATCCGGAACGACGCCGTAATAATCCTGCGCACCGGCCAGCGCCACGCGGAAACCGGTCATGACTTCATCGATGATCAACAGCGCGCCAAACTCATCACACAGGGCACGCAGGCCCGGCAGGAATTCCGGCAGCGGCGGGATGCAGTTCATGTTGCCCGCAACCGGCTCAACGATAATGCAGGCGATCTCCTGCGGATACTGTTCAAATGCCGCACGAACTGAAGAGAGATCGTTGTAGGTGCAGGTCAGGGTGTGTTTCGCGAAATCGGCCGGAACGCCCGGGGAGTTTGGCTGACCCAGCGTTAACGCGCCGGAACCAGCTTTAACCAGCAGGCAGTCGGCATGACCGTGATAGCAACCTTCAAATTTGATGATCTTATCGCGACCGGTGAAACCGCGCGCCAGACGGATTGCGCTCATCGTCGCTTCCGTACCGGAGTTCACCATACGCACCATATCCATGGTCGGCACAAGTTCAGTGACCAGCTCCGCCATTTTCACTTCCATCTCGGTCGGCGCGCCGAAGCTTAAACCGCGTTCTGCGGCTTCAATCACCGCATTGCGAATTGCCGGGTGGTTATGGCCCAGTACCATCGGTCCCCAGGAACCGACGTAATCGACATAGGCTTTACCATCGACATCGTACAGATACGCGCCGTCCGCTTTTTCGATAAACAGCGGAGTACCACCCACGCCAGTAAAGGCGCGAACGGGGGAGTTAACGCCGCCAGGGATAAGTTCGCGTGCTGCGCTGTAGAGATTTTCAGACTTACTCATGGATGGGGTCCTGGTTCGTAGAAAAAGTAAATGCCCGCTATTCTAGTTATTCAGAGAAGGTTATGAAAGTTTTACGCATTTGAAACAATGCGATTTGCAGGGGATTTTCGTGAAATGTGCGAGTAGAATGCCGATTCCGTATTTGTATTACCAATTAATGATCATCTGATGAAGACTGACTCTCCCTCTTTTGAAGCACAACAAATTGTGCGTTTACGCCGCAGGGATCAAATCCGTCGACTCCTGGAACGCGACAAAACGCCGCTGGCGATCCTTTTGATGGCCGCCGTTGTCGGTACCGTGACGGGGCTTGTTGGCGTGGCATTTGAGAAAGCGGTGACCTGGGTGCAAAATCAGCGCATTGGCGCCCTGGCCCAGGTTGCGGACCATGCCATTCTGCTGTGGCCGCTGGCGTTTATTCTCTCTGCATTGCTGGCGATGGTCGGCTATTTTCTGGTTCGTAAATTTGCGCCGGAAGCGGGAGGCTCGGGGATCCCTGAGATTGAAGGCGCGCTGGAAGAGCTACGACCTGTGCGCTGGTGGCGCGTTCTGCCGGTAAAATTTATTGGCGGCATGGGCACGCTGGGAGCCGGTATGGTGCTCGGGCGAGAAGGGCCGACCGTACAGATAGGCGGTAACATTGGGCGCATGGTGCTGGATATTTTCCGCATGCGCAGCGCTGAAGCGCGACATACCCTGCTGGCCACCGGTGCGGCTGCGGGTTTGTCGGCGGCGTTTAATGCGCCTCTGGCGGGGATCCTGTTCATTATTGAAGAGATGCGCCCGCAGTTTCGCTATAACCTCGTCTCGATCAAAGCCGTGTTTACCGGCGTTATTATGTCGAGCATCGTGTTTCGTGTGTTCAACGGTGAAGCACCGATTATTGAAGTCGGGAAGCTGTCTAATGCGCCGGTAAATACGCTGTGGCTGTATCTTGTGCTGGGGCTTATTTTTGGCTGTGTCGGGCCGTTGTTCAACACCATGGTGTTGCGTACCCAGGATATGTTCCAGCGCTTCCACGGCGGTGAAATTAAAAAATGGGTGCTGATGGGTGGCGCGATTGGTGGCCTGTGCGGGATCCTGGGATTAATTAAACCGGAAGCGGCAGGCGGCGGGTTTAACCTGATTCCTATCGCCGCGGCGGGTAATTTTAGCGTCGGTTTACTGCTGTTTATATTTATTACCCGGGTGATCACCACGCTGCTGTGCTTCTCGTCCGGCGCGCCCGGTGGGATTTTTGCCCCGATGCTGGCGTTGGGCACATTACTTGGCACTGCGTTCGGTATGGCCGCGGCGGCCTCTTTTCCACAGTATCATCTGGAGGCCGGAACCTTTGCCATTGCCGGAATGGGAGCTTTGCTGGCGGCTTCGGTACGTGCACCGCTAACCGGTATTGTACTGGTGCTGGAGATGACCGATAACTATCAGCTCATTTTGCCAATGATTATTACCTGTCTTGGCGCAACACTATTAGCCCAATTTATGGGTGGAAAGCCGCTATACTCGACTATCCTTGCCCGCACGCTGGCAAAACAGGAAGCGGAGCAGGCAGCAAAAAGCCAGAGTACCGCCGCTGGCGAGAATACTTGAACGAAATACCAGGGTATTAGATAATGGCCTTAACCATTGGGTTATAATTTGCCCAATTGCCAATGTCGTTTGGAGCAAAATATGAGTGATGACGTAGCGCTGCCACTGCAATTTACTGAAGCAGCAGCCAATAAAGTAAAAAGCCTGATCGCTGACGAAGATAACCCGAATCTGAAATTACGCGTGTATATCACCGGCGGTGGTTGCAGCGGTTTCCAGTACGGTTTCACCTTTGATGATCAGGTGAACGATGGTGATATGACCATTGAGAAACAAGGTGTGGGTCTGGTGGTTGATCCTATGAGCCTGCAATATCTGGTGGGCGGCGCGGTTGACTATACCGAAGGTCTGGAAGGTTCCCGCTTCGTTGTGACTAACCCCAATGCGAAAAGCACCTGCGGGTGTGGTTCTTCTTTCAGCATCTGATTGCTGCCTGTAATACCGATGGTCTGATGGTGTAGGCCCGGTAAGCGTAGCGCCACCGGGCAATGTGCCGGTTGGCGGCGTAAACGCCTTATCCGGCCTACATGTTCTGCATCATCACATCAACGCCCGTTATCATCCAGAGCAAACGTCGGCAATTTCAAATGCCAGCGAATGGCGGCAAGCCTAATCAGCAGGGTGACGATCATCCCCATCATACTGGCGTTTTCCAGCGATACATTAAAGGTATAAAAAGCTGTCGCATGCACGATCCCGCCGATAATACATGCCGTGGCGTAGATTTCGGTGCGCAGAATCATCGGGACTTCACGAGCTAACACGTCGCGAATGATCCCGCCGCCGACGCCGGTAATCACCCCCATACAAATCGCCACCAGGGGGCCCGTCCCTGCGAGAAATGCTTTATTGACGCCAATCCCCACGAACACAGCCAGGCCAACGGCATCCAGCACTGGAAGGATCCACTTCGGTAAACGTCGTGGCTGACGTACCAGCAGGATTGTCAGCATGCTGGTGATCATTGCCACCACCAGATCGGTGGGATCCTTAACCCAAAATACCGGCCCATGATCCAGCGCCATATCGCGGATCGTTCCGCCGCCAACGGCGGTAACCACCCCGAGGACCAGGACGCCAAACGGGTCCATTCGCAATTTTCCGGCCAGTAAGACGCCAGAGATAGCAAATACCGCGGTGCCGACAATATCCAGCCAATAGACGAGCATTCTTAAATCCTCACAACAGACCTGGTGGGGGCAGGCGCTAATTTATCTGTGAAAGCGCATTACAGAGTTGTTTTGCGGCGAGGATAATACGCGGGCTCGCGCGTTCGAACCAGTCACTATTAAGTGTAATAATGGGTATTTTTAGCTGGTTTCCCCAGTATTGTTCAATTTTCAGAGTTTCGCCTGGCCCTCCGGTTGCAACAATAGCCTGGGGCGCTCGTGCCAGGACCTGCTCACGGCTAACCTGTGGCCAGGGGACCCGACTGCCGGCAAAGATGTTTTCTCCACCGCATACCTCAAGAACTTCGTGCTGAATGGAGCCTTTTCCACTGGTAAACAGAGGATTTGCGCCAAACTGGAGAAACACGCGTTTTTTCGGTTTGTTGGCATACCGAGATTTTAGTAAAGCATAGTCATCAAGCATGGTTTGCGCCGCCTGTTTTGCCTGCTCAGGTTTTGGGCTCCACGCTGCCAGCTGGCGGAGCGCATCGGCGACCTGCTCGATGGTTACGGCGTCCACCCAGATGACCTTAATTCCCAGGGCGGTCAGCTGATTCACCTGCCGCTCAGCATTTCCCCCGCGCCAGGCGACGACTAAATCCGGTTTAAGCGCCACAATGCGTTCAAGGTTCATACCTTGCCAGGTGGAAACCTCCTCGATATTTTTGGCCGCTGGCGGGTAGTTTGAGTAGCTACTGACGCCTACGGGTGTAATGCCGGCGGCAAAGGCGAGTTCGGTATTGGCAGGAGAAAGCGTCACAACACGCGGTGCGGCGTACAGGAACGCCGGAAGAGTGAATAGCAGGGCGACCAGCGCCCTGGAGAGTAATTTAGCCATGCGCCAGTTTCTGTACCAGCGTTTCAACCATCAGGCTTGACTGTTTCGCGGCAACAACCAGGAACTCGTCAAAGCTGAGATGGGACTGCTGATCGGCGACGTCAGAGATGGCGCGAACCACGACAAACGGCACATTGAAGTTATGGCAAACGTGCGCAATCGCGGTCGCTTCCATCTCAACGGCAATGGCCTGCGGGAAGTTATGCTTAATTTTAGCCAGACCCACGGAGCCATTAATGAAGGCATCGCCGCTGACGATAAGTCCGCGAACGGCGTTCAAATTGAGTTGTGCAATGCAGGATTCTGCTGCAGCAATCAGCGCAGGATCGGCTTTAAAACCAGCCGGGCAGCCCGGTAACTGACCAAATTCATAGCCAAAGGCGGTGACGTCGGCATCGTGATAGCGCGCTTCGTCAGAAACCACAATATCGCCGACTTTCAGCGTAGAGGCCAGGCCGCCCGCGGAACCAGTGTTAATGATGGCATCCGGCTTGCAGCGTTCAAGCAGCAGCGTAGCGCCCAGCGCCGCCGCCACTTTACCGATACCTGATTTCAGTAGCGCAACCTCTGTACCGTTCAGTTGGCCGGTGTAAATTTCACAACCGCCGAGAGAGAGGGTCTGACGGTTTTCGATTTTGTCACGCAGCAGCGTAACTTCTTCTTCCATTGCACCAATGATGCCGATTTTCATAGATTTACTCGCGATAAGCCAGATTTGAGGGCATAGTCTATCATGCGCTTAAGGGGTAGCGCATTTCTCAGGCGGGAGAGGATATGGTACAGATCGATTTCCGAAAAAAAATAAACTGGCATCGTCGTTACCGTTCGCCGCAGGGCGTGAAGACGGAGCATGAGATCCTGCGTATTTTCGAAAGCGATCGTGGACGTATTATCAATTCTCCGGCTATTCGCCGACTGCAACAAAAAACCCAGGTTTTTCCGCTGGAGCGTAACGCGGCGGTGCGCACGCGCCTGACGCACTCGATGGAAGTTCAGCAAGTTGGGCGCTATATCGCTAAAGAGATCCTCAGCCGACTGAAAGAACTAAAACTGCTGGAGCAGTATGGTCTGGATGAACTGACGGGACCGTTTGAGAGTATTGTCGAAATGTCGTGCCTGATGCATGACATTGGCAATCCGCCGTTTGGTCATTTTGGTGAAGCGGCGATTAATGACTGGTTCCGCCAGCGGCTGTATCCCGCCGACGCGGAAAGTCAGCCCCTCAGCGATGACCGCTGCCTGGTGGCGGCGTTACGTTTGCGCGAAGGCGAAGAGTCGCTGAATGATATTCGCCGTAAGGTGCGTCAGGACCTGTGCCATTTTGAAGGTAATGCCCAGGGGATTCGTCTGGTGCATACTTTGATGCGTATGAATCTTACCTGGGCTCAGGTTGGCGGTATTTTAAAATATACCCGTCCGGCGTGGTGGCGTGGAAGTACGCCTACGACGCATGACTATTTAATGAAGAAACCGGGCTATTACCTTTCTGAAGAACCGTATATTGAACGGTTACGTAAAGAATTATCATTAGCGCCCTACAGTCGCTTTCCATTAACCTGGATAATGGAAGCTGCCGATGATATCTCTTATTGCGTGGCCGACCTGGAAGATGCCGTTGAGAAAAGAATCTTTAGCGTCGAGCAACTTTATCACCATCTGCATGAGGCGTGGGGGCATCACGAAAAAGGTTCTCTATTTAGCCAGGTTGTTGAGAATGCTTGGGAGAAATCACGTTCAAATACATTAAGCCGGAGCACGGAAGATCAGTTCTTTATGTATTTACGCGTCAATACGCTGAATAAACTGGTGCCGTATGCAGCCCAGCGGTTTATTGATAATTTACCGCAGGTTTTTGACGGCAGCTTTAATCACGCCCTGTTAGAAGATGCCAGTAGCTTTAGTCAGTTGCTGGGTGTCTATAAAAATGTGGCGGTAAAACACGTATTTAGTCATCCGGACGTTGAGCAGTTGGAATTGCAGGGGTATCGGGTGATCAGCGGGTTGCTGGAGATCTATCAGCCTTTATTAAAAATGTCCCAGTCAGATTTTACTGAGCTGGTCGACAATGAAAGAGTTAAACGTTTTCCTATCGAATCACGATTATTTCAGAAGTTGTCTACTCGCCATCGTCTTGCTTATGTCGAGGCGGTTAGTAAAATATCAACGGGTTGCGCTGAGTTTTCGGTAATGGAATATTATTATCGCTGCCGGCTGATTCAGGATTATATCAGCGGGATGACCGATCTGTATGCCTGGGATGAATATCGTCGCTTGATGGCCGTAGAACAATAAATACTCATTTGTAAAGACGGCCAATAAAATTTTACTTTTTCCTTAAACTCAATTCTGGAACTTAGCGCTATAAAACGACTCTGACGTATACAGCAATTTTGCGTTATCTGTTAATCGAGAACGAAACACATGAAAAAAACCACATTAGCAATGAGTGCACTGGCTCTGAGTTTAGGTTTGGCGTTGTCCCCCCTGTCTGCCACAGCGGCTGAGACGTCGTCTTCAGCAATGACCGCCCAACAGATGCCAAGCCTGGCCCCGATGCTCGAAAAAGTGATGCCATCGGTGGTAAGCATTAACGTCGAGGGGAGCACGACGGTAAATACGCCGCGTATGCCGCGTAATTTCCAGCAGTTCTTCGGTGATAATTCACCATTCTGCCAGGACGGTTCACCGTTCCAGAGTTCACCGTTCTGCCAGGGCGGCGCGCCGGGCGCTGACAACGGCGGCGGCCAGCAGCAGAAATTTATGGCGCTGGGTTCCGGCGTAATTATTGATGCTGCGAAAGGGTATGTCGTGACCAACAACCACGTGGTGGATAACGCCACGGTGATTAAGGTTCAGTTGAGCGATGGCCGTAAATTTGATGCGAAGATTGTGGGTAAAGATCCGCGCTCCGATATCGCGCTGATCCAAATTCAGGATCCGAAAAACCTGACGGCGATTAAGCTGGCAGATTCCGACGCGCTGCGTGTGGGTGATTACACTGTAGCAATTGGTAACCCGTTTGGCCTCGGTGAGACCGTGACCTCCGGTATTGTTTCTGCGCTGGGCCGTAGCGGCCTGAACGCGGAAAACTACGAAAACTTTATTCAGACGGATGCCGCGATCAACCGGGGTAACTCCGGTGGCGCACTGGTTAACCTGAACGGTGAGCTGATCGGTATTAACACCGCGATCCTTGCGCCGGACGGCGGTAACATCGGTATCGGCTTTGCAATCCCGAGCAACATGGTGAAAAACCTGACGTCACAGATGGTTGAGTTTGGTCAGGTTAAACGCGGTGAGCTGGGTATTATGGGTACCGAGCTGAGCTCTGAGCTGGCGAAAGCGATGAAAGTTGATGCTCAGCGTGGCGCATTTGTCAGCCAGGTGATGCCGAACTCTTCCGCAGCGAAAGCAGGTATTAAAGCCGGGGATGTGATTACCTCCCTGAACGGTAAACCGATCAGCAGCTTCGCCGCCCTGCGTGCGCAGGTGGGTACGATGCCGGTAGGCAGCAAAATTAACCTTGGCCTGTTGCGTGACGGTAAGCCGGTCACTGTGAATCTGGAACTGCAGCAGAGCAGCCAGACTCAGGTTGATTCCAGCTCTATCTTCAAAGGCATTGAAGGGGCTGATATGAGCAACAAAGGCCAGGACAAAGGGGTCGTGGTCAGCGAGGTGAAAGCGAATTCTCCGGCTGCACGGATTGGCCTGAAGAAAGGGGATGTGATTATCGGTGCGAACCAGCAGCCGGTGAAAAATATCGCCGAACTGCGCAAAATCCTCGACAGCAAACCGGCTGTACTGGCGCTGAACATTCAGCGTGGTGACAGCTCCATCTATCTGTTGATGCAGTAATCTCCCTAAACCCCTTCCTGCACAGGAAGGGGTTTCTTTTTGTGATACTTCCCACAACTCCATACTTCTCCCTCTCGCTTTGTGCAGTTGCACAATGCCGCCGCTTATTATCTTCCCTATGCTTGAGCTCTGCTCACAGGAGGGGTTTATGGCTGGCTGGCATCTTGATACCAAAATGGCGCAGGATATCGTAGCGCGAACCATGCGCATCATTGATACCAATATCAACGTAATGGATGCCCGCGGGCGGATCATTGGCAGCGGCGATCGCGAACGAATTGGTGAATTGCACGAAGGCGCGCTGCTGGTGCTTTCGCAAGGTCGGGTGGTCGATATTGATGATGCGGTAGCCCGGCATTTACATGGAGTGCGTCAGGGGATAAACCTACCGCTGCGTCTGGAAGGCGAAATCGTTGGCGTTATCGGTCTTACCGGCGAGCCGGAACATCTGCGCAAGTATGGCGAACTGGTGTGCATGACCGCCGAAATGATGCTGGAACAGTCGCGTCTGATGCATCTGTTAGCGCAGGATAGCCGTCTGCGTGAAGAGCTGGTGATGAACCTGATTCAGGCTGAAGAGAATACCCCGGCGCTGATGGAATGGGCACAGCGATTGGGCATTGATTTGAACCAGCCGCGCGTGGTGGCGGTAGTGGAGGTCGACAGCGGTCAGCTTGGCGTTGATAGTGCGATGGCGGAGCTACAGCAATTGCAGAACGCGTTGACTACACCCGAACGTAATAATCTGATTGCGATTGTTTCTCTGACCGAGATGGTGGTGCTGAAACCAGCGCTCAATCAGTTTGGCCGCTGGGACGCTGAAGATCATCGCAAGCGCGTTGAGCAACTGATTGCCCGCATGAAAGAGAATGGACAACTGCGTTTTCGCGTGTCGCTGGGCAACTATTTTACCGGGCCCGGCAGCATTGCCCGTTCGTATCGTACGGCGCGCACCACCATGATGGTCGGCAAGCAGCGGATGCCGGAAAGCCGGAGCTATTTCTATCAGGACTTGATGCTGCCGGTGCTGCTGGACAGCCTGCGCGGCGGCTGGCAGGCCAATGAGCTGGCGCGCCCGCTGGTAAGGCTGAAAGCGATGGATAACAACGGTTTGCTGCGTCGAACATTATCGGCATGGTTTCGACATAACGTTCAGCCGCTGGCGACCTCAAAAGCATTGTTTATTCACCGCAATACGCTTGAGTATCGCCTGAACCGTATTTCAGAGCTGACCGGGCTGGATCTGGGGAATTTTGACGATCGACTGCTGCTGTATGTGGCGTTGCAGCTGGATGAGCAGCATTGATTAATTGCCTGATAAGCGTAGCGCTATCAGGCAACAATCGACTTATTTGCGCGTCAGTTTTTCCAGATCGGCTTCAATCTCGCTGATCTTGTTGGTCACGACGCTTTCCAGGTGACGTAAATCATCGAGGATCTTGCGTTTAAGATCGACTTCGCTGCGATCTCGCTGGCAGATCTGATCCAGTTCGTCGATCACGTAGCGCAGGTTGGGACTGATCTCCTGCACTTCTTTGTAACCCTGACCGACGCCATCGGCGACAACCGTTTTACGCTGACGGGGATATTTGAACTTCACGCTCTTGGCAAAAAACTCGCCTTTATCCTTCTGGAAATAGATTTTCAGGATATCGTTGTTGGCTTCTTGCCGCAGGCTGTAACGATCGATCTCTTCAGGATTAGTAATGCCCAGACTTTTCAGATTGTCATACATAGCGGTACCCTTAAGCTCACTATAACCATTGAATAATTAACGAAAAGCCTTGTTTATGCCACTCGCAGATGTAAAAAAAGCGGGCTAAGCCCGCTTTTTCAAATCGCTGTTAGTCGATGGTGCGTAACAGTTCGTTGATTCCCACTTTGCCACGCGTTTTGGCATCGACTTTCTTCACAATCACCGCGCAGTACAGGCTGTATTTGCCATCTTTCGACGGCAGGTTGCCGGAAACGACCACGGAGCCCGCCGGAACGCGGCCGTAATGCACTTCGCCGGTTTCGCGATCGTAAATACGGGTGCTCTGGCCGATATACACACCCATAGAGATGACGGAGCCTTCTTCGACGATCACGCCTTCAACCACTTCAGAGCGCGCGCCGATGAAGCAGTTGTCTTCGATGATGGTCGGGTTAGCCTGCAACGGTTCCAGTACGCCACCAATACCAACGCCACCGGACAGGTGTACATTCTTACCGATTTGCGCACAGGAACCCACTGTCGCCCAGGTATCAACCATCGTACCTTCATCAACATAAGCGCCGATGTTCACGTAAGACGGCATCAGCACGGTGTTACGGGCGATAAACGCGCCCTGACGCACTGCCGCAGGCGGAACCACGCGGAAACCTTCTTTCTGGAAGCGCGCTTCGTCGTAGTTGGCGAATTTCATCGGCACTTTATCGAAGTAACGGCTTTCCGCACCCTCGATAACCTGATTATCGTTAATACGGAAAGAGAGCAGGACCGCCTTTTTCAGCCACTGATGCGTGACCCACTGACCCTCAATCTTTTCTGCGACGCGCAGTGCACCGGAATCCAGTAAAGAAATAACCTGATTCACCGCTTCGCGGGTTACGGTATCTACATTTGCCGGAGTAATGTCGGCACGGCGCTCGAAAGCGGACTCAATAACGTTCTGTAACTGCTGCATTGTTAAACTCTTTCCATAATAAATAAAAACATTACCCTTTATCGTTTGGATTGAGGGCCTCTGTCAACCGTTGATGCACTTCCTGCTGCAGCTCATTATTAAGGGCGCGCCGGTCGGCGGTGGCGATTATGAATAAATCTTCTACTCGCTCGCCAATAGTTGTAATTCGGGCGCCATGCAGCGAAATTCCCAGATCGGCAAAAATCTGCCCGACCCGCGCCAGCAGTCCTGGCTGGTCGAGAGCGATAAGCTCAAGAAATGATTTTCGGTCGGTATGGGTCGGCAGAAAAGTGACCTCGGTATCGACGGTAAAGTGACGTAATTTTGCCGGCTGGCGACGCGGTTGCGGCGGCTGCCAGCTACGCTGGGTGATCGCCTGTTCCAGCCCAAAACGGATCGCTTCGTGTCGGTCTGACGACAGCGGGCTACCGTCTGGTTCCAGCACAATGAACGTATCCATCGCCATCCCATCGCGGGTGGTGAAAATCTGCGCATCGTGGACGCTAAGGTTGCGCCTGTCCAGTTCGGCACAGACGGCAGCAAACAGGTAAGGGCGGTCAGGGCTCCAGATGAAAATTTCCGTCCCGCCTCGCGTGGCCTGCGGGCTGAGCAGGATCAGCGGCTTGCTGAGATCGTGTTGCAGCAGATGACGCGCATGCCAGGCCAACTGATTTGGGCTGTGACGAACGAAATAGTTGGCGCGACAGCGCGACCAGATATGGTGTAGCGCTTCTTCATCAATGTTGTCCATGCGCAGTAGCGCCAGCGCCTGAAGCTGATGATGGCGTACGCGCTCACGCATATCCGGCGTGTTTTGCATCCCGCGCCGTAACTGTTTTTCCGTCGCGAAGTACAGCTCGCGCAGCAAGCTTTGCTTCCAGCTATTCCACAGCGTTTCGTTGGTGGCGCAAATATCTGCGACGGTCAGGCACACCAAAAAGCGCAGACGATGTTCCGTTTGCACCTCTTCGGCGAATTGCTTAATGACTTCGGGATCCTGAATATCGCGGCGTTGAGCGGTAACCGACATCAGCAAATGCTGGCGCACCAGCCACACGATCAGTTGCGTTTCGCGGGAGTTCAGACCGTGCAGTTCGGCGAATTTGAGCACATCCTGGGCGCCGAGAACCGAGTGATCGCCGCCGCGACCTTTGGCGATATCGTGGAACAGCGCGGCAATCAGAATCAGCTCCGGCTGTCGCAGACGCGGCCACAGATCCACGCACAGCGGATGGCGCTGACGGGTCTCTTCGTTAGCAAAACTTTCCAGCTTGAGCATTACGCGAATAGTGTGTTCATCCACCGTATAGGCATGAAACAGGTCAAACTGCATTTGGCCGACAATATGCGACCATTGCGGCATATAGGCCCACAACACGCTGTGGCGATGCATAGGCAGCAGGCCGCGACTTACCGCGCCCGGATGGCGCAACATACTGAGAAACAGCGAACGCGCCTCCGGGATGTAGCACAGCGGCTGCGTTAAATGACGGCGGGCATGACGTAAATGGCGCAGCGTAGTGGAGTAAATTCCGCTGATCGCGCTATTACGCACCATGATGTAAAACATCCGCAATATTGCTTCGGGTTTGCGAATAAACAGGTCGTCGTCGCGCAGATCAATCAACGTGCCGCGCAGTTGAAAGTCGTCATCAATCGGACGTGGTTTTTCATCGGCGGGCAGGGCGAGGATCGCCTCGTCGAACAGTTGCAACAGCATGTGGTTCAGTTCGCTAACCCGTCGTGTGACGCGGAAATAGTCTTTCATCATCCGCTCGATAGGCTCGTTGCCTTCACCGCCGTAGTTCAGGCGTTGCGCCACGCTGAGCTGACGATCAAACAGCAGACGGTTGTCGTAACGACTAACGACCAGATGCAGGGCAAAGCGAATGCGCCACAGGATATGCAAACATTCATTCAGCTCGGCACGTTCTGCCTGCGTCAAAAAGCCGAAACCGACCATTTCATCCAGTGAGGTGGCGCCAAAATGGCGGCGGGCCACCCATTGCAGGGTATGAATATCGCGCAGGCCGCCGGGGCTACTTTTGATATCCGGCTCCAGGTTGTAGCTGGTGCCGTGATAGCGCTGGTGGCGCTGATTCTGTTCTTCAACTTTGGCTGCGTAAAACTTATCGGATGGCCAGAAACCTTCGCTAAAAATATGCTTTTGTAGCTCAAGAAACAGCGCCACATCACCAATCAGCAGGCGTGTTTCAATCAGGTTGGTGGCGACGGTTAAATCTGACAATCCTTCCAGCAGACACTCTTCCAGCGTGCGCACGCTGTGCCCAACCTCGAGCCTCACGTCCCATAGCAGCGTTAACAGTTCGCCAACTTTTTCGGCCTGCGCGTCTGGTAGCTTTTTACGACTCAGGATCAGCAGGTCAATATCGGAAAGCGGATGCAGTTCGCCGCGCCCGTAACCGCCAACGGCAACCAGCGCCAGGTCGGCAATTTGACCGAAACCGGCTTCAATCCACAGACGTTGCAGTAACTGGTCAATAAACTCGGTGCGGGCTTCAATCAGCTGTTCTGCGGAAATTCCGCTGTCAAACGCGTCACCTAACCAGTGCTGGAAAGTGTCGATATGCGCTTTAATGCCGGGGCAGTTGAGATCGTTCTGTGGCCAGGTTCCGGGGTTCTGCGGTTGGCCTGGCAGGGTGGGGAGGGCAGTATTTGCGTGTTGTTCAGGAAGAGTATTCATTATGCGCCACCCATTAAAAAAGCCGGATGACGGCGTGAACGCCTTATCCGGCCTACGAAGTAGTACAATTTGTAGGCCTGATAAGATGCGGGTGCATCGCCATCAGGCAAAACATTATTCGTCGTGTGTGATGATCGCCGGGATGGTGTCATCCTTGCGTAATGTCAGAATTTCACAGCCTTTTTCCGTCACCACAATAGTATGCTCGTACTGAGCAGACAAGCTCCGATCTTTAGTTTTCACCGTCCATCCGTCTTTCATGGTGCGGATGCGGTAATCACCGGCATTCAGCATGGGCTCTACGGTGAAGGTCATGCCCGGCTGCAGTACCACACCGCCGTCGTCTGCATCGTAGTGCAGAACCTGCGGCTCTTCATGGAAGCCGCGACCGATGCCGTGACCGCAATATTCACGGACCACAGAGAAGCCTTCGCCTTCCGCGTATTTCTGAATCGCAGCGCCCAGCGTGCGCAGTCGAATACCCGGTTTTACCATCCGCAGCGCCAGATACAGGCTTTCCTGTGTGATGCGGCACAAACGCTCGCCCAGAATGGTTGGTTTGCCGACGATGAACATTTTCGAGGTATCACCGTGGAACTCGTCTTTAATCACGGTTACGTCGATGTTGACGATATCGCCGTCTTTCAGGAGCTTGGCGTCGTCCGGGATCCCATGGCACACCACTTCATTAATAGAGATGCACACGGACTTTGGATAACCGTGATAGCCCAGGCAGGCGGAAATGGCCTGCTGCTCATTCACGATGTAGTCATTACAGATACGATCCAGTTCGCCGGTGCTGACGCCTGGCTTAACAAACGGTTCGATCATTTCCAGTACATCGGCGGCCAGACGGCCAGCGACGCGCATTTTTTCGATTTCTTCAGGGGTCTTGATTGAGATAGCCATGAATTCTGTCCATCAGTGCCGATGATATCGGCAATAATTGTTTAAGTGGTGCCAATGGTATCAGTCCGGCATACATGCTGCCAAATTGAGAATCATTCTGAACTTCGCCTTTCGTGCCACAGGTGTGTTGGCTGTATTTGCTCACTCCAGCCGCTTACTGCATGTAGGCTCCCGGAGATGCAAAAATTGGCTGCCTCCCTGTAACACGAAATTCATCGTTCATTCAGCACGCACCGCCAACAATTATTGGTGTCGGTAGCGTATTTGTGGTATAAAGCGCGCCGGACTTCCGATCCATTTGAAGACTACACACGATGGACGGGAGCGACAAATCTCACTTTGTGTAACAACACACACGTATCGGCACATATTCCGGGGTGCCCTTTGGGGTCGGTAATATGGGATGCGTGGAGGCTTAACCCCAACTTTTATATATAGAGGTTTTAATCATGGCAACTGTTTCCATGCGCGACATGCTCAAGGCTGGTGTTCACTTCGGTCACCAGACCCGTTACTGGAACCCGAAAATGAAGCCGTTCATCTTCGGTGCGCGTAACAAAGTTCACATCATCAACCTTGAGAAAACTGTACCGATGTTCAACGAAGCTCTGGCTGAACTGAACAAGATCTCTGCTCGTAAAGGTAAAATCCTTTTCGTTGGTACTAAACGCGCTGCAAGCGAAGCGGTGAAAGAAGCTGCTAACAACTGCGACCAGTTCTTCGTGAACCATCGCTGGTTGGGCGGCATGCTGACTAACTGGAAAACCGTTCGTCAGTCCATCAAACGTCTGAAAGATCTGGAAACTCAGTCTCAGGACGGTACTTTCGAAAAGCTGACCAAGAAAGAAGCGCTGATGCGTACTCGTGAGCTTGAGAAACTGGAAAACAGCCTGGGCGGTATCAAAGACATGGGCGGTCTGCCGGACGCTCTGTTCGTAATCGATGCTGACCACGAGCACATTGCTATCAAAGAAGCAAACAACCTGGGTATCCCAGTATTTGCTATCGTTGATACCAACTCTGATCCGGACGGTGTTGACTTCGTTATCCCGGGTAACGACGACGCAATCCGTGCTGTGACCCTGTACCTGGGCGCTGTAGCTACTACCGTTCGTGAAGGCCGTTCTCAGGATCTGGCTTCCCAGGCGGAAGAAAGCTTCGTAGAAGCTGAATAATAAGGCACGCTCGTTCGAGCCCCCTTATAAACCAGGTAGTATCACGTTTGGTTAGGGGCCCTTTAGGCCCCTTTTTCACTTTTAAATCTGTGCGGTTTCATGCCGGGCAGATCAAATCTTCCGAGGATTTTAGAATGGCTGAAATTACCGCATCCCTGGTAAAAGAGCTGCGTGAGCGTACTGGCGCAGGCATGATGGATTGCAAAAAAGCACTGACTGAAGCTAATGGCGACATCGAGCTGGCAATCGAAAACATGCGTAAGTCCGGCGCAATCAAAGCGGCGAAAAAAGCAGGCAACGTTGCTGCTGACGGCGTAATCAAAACCAAAATCGACGGCAACATCGCTTTCATTCTGGAAGTTAACTGCCAGACTGACTTCGTTGCTAAAGATGCTGGTTTCCAGGCATTTGCTGACAAAGTACTGGACGCTGCCGTTGCTGGCAAAATCACTGACGTTGAAGTTCTGAAAGCGCAGTTCGAAGAAGAACGCGTTGCTCTGGTTGCTAAAATCGGTGAGAACATCAACATCCGTCGCGTTGCTTCCCTGGAAGGCGAAGTTCTGGGTAACTACCAGCACGGTGCTCGTATCGGTGTTCTGGTTGCTGCAACTGGCGCTGACGAAGAGCTGGTTAAACAGCTGGCAATGCACGTTGCTGCAAGCAAACCAGAATTCGTTAAGCCGGAAGACGTTTCTGCTGAAGTGGTAGAGAAAGAATACCAGGTTCAGCTGGACATCGCGATGCAGTCTGGTAAGCCGAAAGAAATCGCAGAGAAAATGGTTGAAGGCCGCATGAAGAAATTCACCGGCGAAGTTTCTCTGACTGGTCAGCCTTTCGTTATGGATCCGAGCAAATCTGTTGGTCAGCTGCTGAAAGAGCACAACGCTGATGTAACAGGCTTCATCCGCTTTGAAGTGGGTGAAGGTATCGAGAAAGTTGAGACTGACTTTGCAGCAGAAGTTGCTGCGATGTCCAAGCAGTCTTAATTTTTAAAGGAGCCGCCTGAGGGCGGCTTCTTTTTGTGTCTGGCTTGTAAATTCAGCGAACCGCTATAGTGGTCATGCTGAAAAGCGACATACAATGTCGCCGGAATTAATTCATCTCATTCGTTGACAGTCTCAGGAAAGAAACATGGCTACCAATGCAAAACCCGTCTACAAACGTATTCTGCTTAAGTTAAGTGGCGAAGCTCTGCAAGGTTCAGAAGGCTTCGGTATTGATGCAAGCATCCTTGACCGTATGGCTCAGGAAATCAAAGAGCTGGTTGAGCTGGGTATCCAGGTTGGCGTAGTGATTGGTGGTGGTAACCTGTTCCGTGGCGCTGGTCTGGCGAAAGCAGGGATGAACCGCGTTGTGGGCGACCACATGGGCATGTTAGCCACCGTCATGAACGGTCTGGCGATGCGCGATGCGCTTCACCGCGCCTATGTGAACGCTCGCTTGATGTCCGCAATTCCTCTGAATGGCGTGTGTGATAACTACAGTTGGGCGGAAGCAATCAGCCTGCTGCGTAACAACCGCGTTGTTATTTTGTCTGCGGGTACTGGCAATCCGTTCTTCACTACCGACTCTGCGGCTTGCCTGCGTGGTATTGAAATTGAAGCGGATGTGGTACTGAAAGCCACCAAAGTCGATGGCGTATTTACGGCTGACCCGGCTAAAGATCCAACGGCGACTATGTACGAACAGTTGACCTATGCTGAAGTACTGGATAAAGAGCTGAAAGTGATGGATCTTGCGGCGTTTACGCTGGCTCGTGACCACAAATTACCGATTCGTGTCTTTAACATGAACAAACCGGGTGCGCTGCGCCGTGTTGTTATGGGTGAAAAAGAAGGCACGTTAATCACGGAATAATTCCCGTTGCGGCTAAATGCAGGTAATATTCCGCTTTAATGTCGCGGGATACGTCCCTCAAAATTAATCAAGACTATACTTGTCACATCTTGAGTGGTGGGTATGGTCTGACTGAAACAAGCTTTCAAGGATTCGTAACGTGATCAACGATATCAGAAAAGATGCTGAAGTACGCATGGACAAATGCGTCGAAGCGTTCAAAAACCAAATCAGCAAAATTCGCACGGGCCGTGCTTCTCCTAGCCTGCTGGATGGTATTGTCGTGGAATATTACGGCACACCGACCCCGCTGCGCCAGCTGGCAAGCGTAACGGTTGAAGATTCCCGTACCCTGAAAATCAACGTGTTTGACCGTTCTATGGGGCCAGCCGTTGAGAAAGCAATTATGGCTTCCGACCTCGGTCTGAATCCAAGTTCTGCGGGTTCCGACATCCGCGTTCCGCTGCCGCCGCTGACTGAAGAACGTCGTAAAGATCTGACCAAGATCGTGCGTGGCGAAGCTGAAGGCGCGCGCGTTGCCGTACGTAACGTACGCCGTGATGCCAACGACAAAGTGAAAGCGTTGTTGAAAGAAAAAGAGATCAGCGAAGATGACGATCGCCGTTCTCAGGACGACGTACAGAAACTGACTGACGCAGCTATCAAGAAAGTTGATGCGGCGCTGGCAGAGAAAGAAACGGAACTGATGCAGTTCTGATTCGCCTGTACGCTAAAAACGCCGCTTAGAAGGCCTGAGAAGGCTGGATGGCGGCGTTTTGCTTTTTTCTGTCTATATACTCTAAATAATTCGAGTTGCAGGAAGGCGGCGACGCAGGGCATCCCCGGGAGCGTACACCCGTGCGTGACAGGGGTGAACGAGGAGAGCCAACGTACATGCAACTTGAAGTATGACGAGTAAAATTCTTCTGGATGTCTGATGAAGCAATTAACCATCCTGGGATCAACCGGTTCCATTGGTTGCAGTACGCTGGATGTAGTACGCCATAACCCGGAAAAATTTCGCGTTGCTGCGTTGGTGGCGGGTAAAAATGTCGTCCGTATGGTTGAGCAATGTCTGGAATTTTCTCCTCGCTATGCGGTAATGGACGATGAAAAAAGCGCTGCGTTGGTAAAAGCAGCTCTGCTGGAGCAGGGCAGTCGTACTGAGGTTATGAGCGGGCAGCAGGCTGCCTGTGATATGGCTGCGCTGGATGATGTTGATCAGGTTATGGCGGCGATTGTCGGCGCGGCGGGCTTGCTACCGACGCTGGCGGCAATCCGCGCGGGCAAAAGCATTTTGCTGGCGAATAAAGAGTCACTGGTGACCTGCGGGCGTCTGTTTATGGACGACGTGCAACGCCACAAAGCACAGCTTTTGCCGGTAGATAGCGAACATAACGCGATTTTTCAGAGTTTACCGCAACCTATCCAACACAATCTGGGATACGCTGACCTTGAGCAAAATGGCGTCATTTCAGTTTTGCTTACCGGGTCTGGTGGCCCTTTCCGTGAAACGCCATTGCGCGATCTGGTTTCTATGACCCCCGATCAGGCATGTCGTCATCCGAATTGGTCGATGGGACGAAAAATCTCTGTCGATTCAGCCACCATGATGAATAAAGGTCTGGAATACATTGAAGCGCGTTGGTTATTTAATGCCAATGCGAGCCAGATGGAAGTGCTGATTCACCCGCAGTCGGTTATTCATTCGATGGTGCGTTATCAGGATGGTAGCGTTCTGGCGCAGTTGGGGGAACCTGATATGCGTACACCTATTGCTCATACGATGGCATGGCCAGAACGAGTGACGTCCGGCGTTAAGCCTGTCGACTTTTGCAAGCTCAGTGCGTTGACGTTTTCCGCACCTGATTACCAGCGTTATCCATGCCTGAAACTGGCGATGGACGCGTTTGAGCAAGGGCAGGCGGCGACGACCGCTTTGAACGCAGCGAATGAAATTACCGTTGCCGCATTCCTGGCGCAGCAGATCCGATTTACCGATATTGCTGACCTGAATTTATCCGTACTGGATAAGATGGATTTGCAGGAACCACAGAGCGTTGATGACGTGCTGAAGGTTGATGCTATCGCGCGGGAAGTCGCCAGAAAAGAAGTGATGCGACGCTCAAGCTGATGATAATCCCTCCACGGAGAATCGCGCTATTTGTTAGCGTTGGGCTTCAGTGATATAGTCTGCGCCACTCGATCGCGGGTATTTGTTTTTTTTCGGTCGGGTAAGCCGTGGTTTGACACGGCTTTTTTGTGGATGCACAAAATCATTCAGGTTGCATCAAGGTGGCAAGTGGATGAGTCCCCTGGAGCATACAAAGAGTATGTGACTGGGGCGAAGATCACAGCCAACGAAGGAGCAGCCTGAAGGATGAAGCGCAAAAGGCTTCAGTATTCCTGAGTACCGTATAATCCTTTCAGGGACTAAAAACGCGTTATGTTGTCTGCAACTAAACCATTAAGCGAAAATTTGCCAGCACATGGTTGTCGCCATGTAGCAATTATCATGGATGGCAATGGCCGCTGGGCGAAAAAGCAAGGGAAGATTCGCGCCTTTGGACATAAGGCCGGAGCAAAGTCCGTCCGCCGGGCTGTCTCTTTTGCTGCCAATAACGGTATTGATGCGTTAACGCTGTATGCCTTTAGCAGTGAGAACTGGAACCGACCCGCGCAGGAAGTGAGCGCGTTAATGGAGCTGTTTGTGTGGGCGCTTGATAGCGAAGTGAAAAACCTGCACCGCCATAACGTACGTCTGCGTATTATCGGGGATATCAGTCGATTTAACTCACGTTTGCAAGAACGGATTCGCAAATCAGAAGCGATTACCGCCCAGAATACCGGGTTGACGCTAAATATTGCAGCGAATTACGGTGGACGGTGGGATATAGTCCAGGGAGTCAGACAACTGGCACAACAGGTGCAGGATGGTCTGCTGCGTCCAGAGCAAATCGATGAAGAGATGCTGGGGCAGCAAATTTGTATGCATGAACTGGCTCCTGTGGATTTAGTGATAAGGACTGGGGGAGAGCATCGAATTAGTAATTTTCTGTTGTGGCAAATTGCCTATGCCGAACTTTACTTTACGGATGTTCTCTGGCCCGATTTCGATGAACAAGACTTTGAAGGTGCGCTGCATGCCTTTGCTAATCGTGAGCGTCGTTTCGGCGGCACCGAGCCCGGTGATGAAAAAGCCTGATGGGGGTCGCTTTTGCTGAAGTATCGCCTGATTTCTGCTTTTGTTTTAATACCCGTTGTCATCGCGGCGCTGTTTTTGCTGCCGCCGGTGGGGTTCGCCATTGTTACGCTGGCCGTCTGTATGCTGGCCGCCTGGGAATGGGGACAGTTAAGCGGTTTTACCACGCGTACGCAGCGAGTCTGGCTGGCTGTTTTGTGCGGGCTATTGCTGGCACTGATGCTATTTTTGTTGCCGGAATACCATCGCAATATTCATCAGCCGCTGGTTGAAGTATCGCTGTGGGCGTCGCTGGGCTGGTGGGTCGTGGCGCTGTTACTGGTGCTGTTTTATCCCGGCTCTGCGTCGGTCTGGCGTAATTCCAAAACATTACGCATAATTTTCGGCGTGTTAACCATAGTCCCTTTCTTTTGGGGAATGCTGGCGCTGCGTGCATGGCACTATGATGAGAATCATTATAGTGGCGCGTTATGGCTGCTGTATGTCATGATCCTCGTCTGGGGAGCGGACTCGGGTGCCTATATGTTTGGTAAGTTGTTTGGCAAACACAAGCTGGCGCCGAAGGTTTCTCCTGGTAAAACCTGGCAGGGTTTTATTGGCGGACTCGCCACTGCGGCCGTGATCTCATGGGGTTATGGCATGTGGGCGAATCTTGAGGTTGCGCCTGTCACCTTGCTTATTTGCTCTATCGTTGCAGCCCTGGCCTCCGTGCTGGGTGACCTGACCGAGAGTATGTTTAAGCGTGAAGCAGGTATTAAGGACAGTGGTCACTTAATACCAGGACACGGCGGTATTTTGGATCGTATTGATAGCCTGACGGCTGCGGTACCGGTCTTTGCCTGCCTGTTGTTACTGGTATTCAGGACGCTCTAACGGATGGTCTTATGCTGAGTATTCTCTGGAATCTGGCTGCATTCATCGTTGCACTTGGTGTGCTTATCACCGTGCATGAATTTGGTCATTTCTGGGTTGCACGGCGCTGCGGAGTCCGCGTCGAACGCTTTTCCATTGGCTTTGGAAAAGCGCTTTGGCGGCGTACCGATAAATCAGGTACGGAATACGTCATCGCCCTGATTCCCCTCGGCGGTTACGTCAAAATGCTGGATGAGCGCGCTGAACCGGTCGCACCGGAGCTGCGCCATTACGCTTTCAACAATAAAACGGTTGGACAACGCGCAGCCATCATCGCCGCAGGTCCGATTGCCAACTTCCTTTTTGCTATTTTCGCGTATTGGCTGGTGTTTATCATCGGTGTCCCTGGAGTTCGTCCGGTTGTTGGTGAAATAACACCCAACTCGATTGCCGCACAGGCGCAAATTCAGCCGGGTACGGAACTAAAAGCGGTTGATGGTATCGAAACCCCTGATTGGGATGCCGTGCGATTACAACTGGTATCCAAAATTGGCGATGAACATACGACTCTCAGCGTGGCGCAGTTTGGCAGCAACCAGCGGCAGGACAAAACGCTGGATTTACGCCATTGGGCATTTGAGCCAGACAAAGAGGATCCTGTTTCCAGTTTAGGGATTCGCCCACGCGGTCCGCAGATTGAATCGGTGCTGTCAGAAGTGCAGGTAAACTCCGCTGCAAGTAAGGCGGGTTTGCAAGCTGGCGACAGGATCGTTAAAGTCAATGGTCAGCCGCTGACGCAATGGATGACGTTCGTGACGCTGGTGCGCGATAATCCGGATAAGCCGTTAGCGCTAGATATTGAAAGACAAGGAAGTTCCTTGTCTTTAACGTTAACCCCAGATTCAAAACAGGTTAACGGGAAGGCTGAGGGTTTTGCGGGCGTGGTGCCTAAAGTTATTCCTCTGCCTGATGAGTATAAGACTGTACGCCAGTATGGGCCATTCAGCGCCATCCTCGTAGCCTCGGATAAAACGTGGCAGTTGATGAAGCTGACGGTCAGTATGCTGGGAAAATTGATTACCGGTGATGTAAAACTGAACAACCTCAGTGGGCCGATTTCTATCGCCCAGGGGGCTGGGATGTCAGCGGAATTCGGGGTTATTTATTACCTGATGTTCCTTGCGCTTATCAGCGTGAACTTAGGGATAATCAACCTGTTTCCGTTGCCCGTTCTTGACGGGGGGCATCTGCTGTTCCTGGCGATTGAAAAGCTGAAGGGCGGTCCGGTATCCGAGCGGGTTCAAGACTTTAGTTATCGCATTGGCTCTATCTTGCTGGTGTTGTTAATGGGGCTTGCACTTTTCAATGATTTCTCTCGGTTGTAAGAGAGTGTTAGGAAGAACGCATAATAACGATGGCGATGAAAAAGTTGCTCATAGCGTCGCTGCTGTTTAGCAGCGCCACCGTATACGGTGCTGAAGGGTTCGTAGTGAAGGACATTCATTTCGAAGGCCTACAGCGAGTCGCCGTTGGTGCGGCTCTCCTCAGTATGCCGGTGCGCACAGGCGACACGGTTAATGATGAAGACATCAGTAATACCATTCGTGCTCTGTTCGCCACCGGTAACTTTGAGGATGTCCGCGTCCTGCGCGATGGTGATACCCTTCTGGTTCAGGTAAAAGAACGTCCGACGATTGCCAGCATCACTTTCTCCGGTAACAAATCGGTGAAAGATGACATGCTCAAGCAAAACCTCGAGGCTTCTGGTGTGCGTGTTGGCGAGTCTCTGGATCGCACCACGCTAGCCGATATCGAAAAAGGGCTGGAAGATTTCTACTATAGCGTCGGTAAGTACAGCGCCAGTGTGAAAGCGGTGGTAACGCCGTTGCCGCGTAACCGCGTTGACCTCAAGCTGGTCTTCCAGGAAGGCGTTTCGGCGAAGATCCAACAGATCAATATCGTCGGCAACCATGCTTTCTCGACCGACGAACTGATCTCTCACTTCCAACTGCGTGATGAAGTGCCGTGGTGGAACGTGGTGGGCGATCGTAAATACCAGAAACAGAAACTGGCGGGCGATCTTGAAACCTTGCGCAGCTACTATCTGGATCGCGGTTATGCTCGCTTCAATATCGATTCCACCCAGGTTAGCCTGACGCCGGATAAAAAAGGTATCTACATTACCGTTAACATCACTGAAGGCGATCAATACAAGCTTTCAGGGGTACAGGTGAGCGGTAACCTGGCTGGGCACTCCGCCGAAATTGAGACCCTGACCAAAATCGAGCCAGGCGAACTCTATAACGGCACCAAAGTGACCAAAATGGAAGATGATATCAAGAAGCTTCTGGGTCGCTATGGCTATGCCTATCCGCGCGTACAGTCGCAACCTGAAATCAACGACGCCGACAAAACCGTTAAATTACGCGTAAACGTAGATGCAGGTAACCGTTTCTACGTGCGTAAGATTCGTTTTGAAGGTAACGACACCTCTAAAGATTCCGTTCTGCGTCGCGAAATGCGCCAGATGGAAGGTGCCTGGTTGGGTAGCGATCTGGTCGATCAGGGTAAAGAGCGTCTGAACCGTCTGGGTTACTTTGAAACTGTCGATACCGATACTCAGCGTGTACCGGGTAGCCCGGATCAGGTTGATGTGGTCTATAAGGTTAAAGAGCGTAACACCGGTAGCTTTAACTTCGGCGTTGGTTATGGTACTGAAAGCGGCGTGAGCTTCCAGGCTGGCGTTCAGCAAGATAACTGGTTAGGTACCGGTTATTCAGTCGGGATCAACGGCACCAAAAACGACTATCAGACCTATACTGAGTTGTCTGTCACCAATCCATATTTCACCGTTGATGGGGTGAGCCTTGGTGGTCGCGTTTTCTACAATGACTTTAAAGCGGATGATGCAGACCTGTCCGACTATACCAACAAAAGTTATGGTACTGACGCAACGCTCGGCTTCCCGATCAACGAATACAACACCTTACGTGCGGGTGTGGGTTATGTGCATAACTCCTTGTCTAACATGGATCCACAGGTTGCAATGCAGCGTTATCTGGTTTCAATGGGTAAGGATCCTGACGCTGATAGCTTTAAATCAGACGATTTCACCTTCAACTATGGGTGGACATATAACAAGCTGGACCGTGGGTACTTCCCAACGGAAGGTACGCGTGTCAACCTGAACGGTAAAGTAACCATTCCGGGTTCTGACAACGAATACTACAAAGCGACGTTGGATACCGCTACCTATGTGCCGATCGATGACGATCACAAATGGGTTGTTCTGGGTCGCACTAAGTGGGGCTATGGTGACGGCATCGGCAGCAAAGAGATGCCGTTCTACGAGAACTTCTATGCCGGTGGTTCCAGCACCGTGCGTGGTTTCCAGTCCAACACCATCGGTCCAAAGGCTGTCTATTTACCGGCTAATCGTTATAACAACGATAGCGATTACGATAACGAATGTGACGCCACCAACACTTCACCGTGTAAATCGGATGATGCGGTGGGCGGTAACGCCATGGCTGTCGCCAGCCTGGAATTTATTACCCCGACGCCGTTTATCAGCGACAAGTATGCCAACTCGGTCCGTACCTCATTCTTCTGGGATATGGGTACCGTTTGGGATACGAACTGGGATTCAGCTAAGTACTCTGGTTATCCGGACTACAGCGATCCGAACAATATCCGTATGTCAGCGGGTATCGCTTTACAATGGATGTCCCCATTGGGGCCGTTGGTTTTCTCCTACGCCCAGCCGTTCAAGAAGTACGATGGAGACAAAGCGGAACAGTTCCAGTTTAACATTGGTAAAACCTGGTAATTGTTCTTCGCAAAGGAATGTAGTGGTAGTGTAGCGATGACTTTAGGCGATCTTATATGGGATCGCCTGGCCACGCAAAGAACTGTACCTTCGGGTGCAAATGGGATGGTAAGGAGTTAATTGTGAAAAAGTGGTTATTAGCTGCAGGTCTCGGTTTAGCGATGGCAACGTCCGCACAGGCTGCTGACAAAATTGCAATCGTCAACATGGGTAGCTTGTTCCAACAGGTTGCACAGAAGACGGGCGTTTCTGCTACGCTGGAAAACGAGTTCAAAGGCCGTGCCAGCGAACTGCAGCGTATGGAATCTGATCTGCAATCTAAAATGCAGCGTCTGCAATCCATGAAAGCGGGTAGCGATCGTACCAAGCTGGAAAAAGACGTCATGGCTCAGCGTCAGACTTTCTCTCAGAAAGCTCAGGCTTTTGAGCAGGATCGTGCACGTCGTTCCAACGAAGAACGTGGCAAACTGGTTACTCGTATCCAGACAGCTGTGAAATCTGTTGCTAACAGTCAGAGCATCGATCTGGTTGTTGACGCAAACACCGTTGCATACAACAGCAGCGATGTAAAAGACATCACCGCTGACGTACTGAAACAGGTTAAATAAGTAATGCCTTCAATTCGACTGGCTGATTTAGCAGAGCAGTTGGATGCAGAATTACACGGTGATGGCGATATCGTCATCACCGGCGTAGCGTCCATGCAATCTGCGCAAACTGGCAATATCACGTTCATGGTGAATCCTAAGTACCGTGAACACTTAGGCGTATGCCAGGCCTCTGCCGTTGTGATGACGCAGGACGATCTTCCTTTTGCTAAGAGTGCAGCGCTGGTAGTGAAGAATCCCTACCTGACCTATGCACGTATGGCGCAAATCTTAGATACCACGCCGCAGCCCGCACAAAACATTGCACCGAGTGCAGTGATCGATGCGACGGCGAAGCTGGGTAATAATGTTTCTGTGGGCGCAAATGCGGTCATTGAGTCTGGCGTAGAACTGGGCGATAACGTCGTTATCGGCGCAGGCTGCTTCGTCGGAAAAAATACTAAAATCGGCGCAGGTTCACGCTTGTGGGCGAATGTGACGATTTACCACGACATTCAGATCGGTGAGAATTGCCTGATCCAGTCCAGCACTGTCGTCGGATCTGATGGATTTGGTTACGCGAACGATCGCGGTAACTGGGTGAAGATCCCGCAGCTTGGTCGCGTGATTATCGGCGATCGCGTCGAGATAGGCGCTTGTACCACCATTGACCGTGGTGCGCTGGACGATACTGTGATCGGTAATGGTGTTATCATTGATAACCAGTGCCAGATTGCGCATAACGTTGTGATTGGCGACAATACGGCGGTAGCCGGTGGCGTCATTATGGCGGGTAGCCTGAAGATTGGCCGTTACTGCATGATTGGCGGCGCCAGCGTGATCAATGGGCATATGGAAATATGCGATAAAGTCACGGTTACTGGCATGGGTATGGTGATGCGTCCTATCACCGAACCTGGCGTCTATTCCTCAGGCATTCCGCTACAGCCCAATAAGGTATGGCGTAAAACAGCTGCACTGGTGATGAATATTGATGATATGAGCAAGCGTCTCAAAGCGATTGAGCGCAAGGTTAATCAACAAGACTAAAGCACCGTTTTTGCATGTCTGACTTTTCGGCCTGTCCCATTCATACGATTGCGACAGGCCGTGTTATTATTGCCTTTTAGTATATTTTGACAGGAAGAGTATTTTGACTACTAACACTCATACTCTGCATATTGAAGAGATTTTAGAACTTCTGCCGCACCGTTTTCCGTTTCTGCTGGTTGACCGCGTGCTGGATTTTGAAGAAGGTCGCTTTCTGCGCGCAGTGAAAAATGTATCTGTTAACGAGCCTTTCTTCCAGGGCCACTTCCCGGGTAAACCTATTTTCCCAGGCGTACTGATTCTGGAAGCAATGGCGCAGGCCACTGGTATCCTCGCGTTTAAAAGCGTAGGGAAACTGGAACCAGGTGAACTGTACTATTTTGCGGGTATTGACGAAGCGCGCTTTAAGCGTCCTGTCGTGCCAGGCGATCAGATGATCATGGAAGTGACTTTCGAGAAAACGCGCCGCGGCCTGACCCGTTTTAAAGGGGTTGCGCTGGTCGACGGTAAAGTTGTGTGCGAAGCAACGATGATGTGTGCCCGTAGCCGGGAGGCCTGATACGTGATTGATAAATCCGCCTTTATTCACCCAACTGCCATTGTGGAAGAAGGCGCCAGCATTGGCGCTAACGCTCACATTGGCCCATTTTGTATTGTTGGACCCCATGTTGAAATTGGTGAGGGTACCGTACTGAAGTCTCACGTTGTCGTGAATGGCCATACAAAAATTGGTCGCGATAACGAGATCTATCAGTTTGCCTCCATCGGTGAAGTTAACCAGGATCTGAAATATGCTGGCGAACCGACCCGCGTGGAAATTGGCGATCGCAACCGCATCCGCGAAAGCGTCACCATTCATCGTGGCACAGTGCAGGGCGGTGGAGTGACGAAGGTGGGCAGCGATAACTTACTGATGATTAATGCGCACGTCGCGCATGATTGTACGGTAGGCAACCGCTGTATTCTGGCGAATAACGCCACGCTTGCCGGGCATGTATCGCTGGATGATTTTGTTATCATCGGCGGCATGACTGCGGTGCATCAGTTCTGCATCATCGGCGCGCATGTGATGGTTGGCGGCTGTTCTGGCGTTGCTCAGGACGTGCCTCCATACGTTATCGCCCAGGGCAACCACGCAACGCCATTTGGCGTCAATATCGAAGGTCTGAAGCGTCGTGGGTTCACCCGCGAAGCGATTACCGCGATTCGTAATGCCTACAAAGCGTTGTACCGTAGTGGTAAAACGCTGGAAGAGGTGAAACCGGAAATCGCGGAACTGGCGAAACAGTACCCTGAAGTTCAGGCTTTCAGCGACTTCTTTGAGCGCTCAACGCGTGGTCTGATTCGTTAATGACTGAGCAGCGTCCTTTAACGATTGCCCTCGTCGCCGGAGAAACCTCCGGCGATATTCTTGGTGCAGGGTTAATCCGTGCACTCAAGGCTCGCGTTCCCAATGCGCGTTTTGTTGGCGTGGCGGGTCCGCTGATGCAGGCCGAAGGCTGTGAAGCCTGGTACGAAATGGAAGAGCTGGCGGTAATGGGCATTGTTGAAGTGCTCGGACGCCTGCGCCGTTTACTGCAAATACGCGCCGATCTCACTCGCCGATTTACCGACTTAAAGCCGGATGTTTTCGTCGGTATTGATGCGCCTGATTTCAATATTACCCTCGAAGGGAATTTGAAAAAGCAGGGCATTAAAACCATTCATTACGTCAGCCCCTCTGTGTGGGCCTGGCGACAGAAACGCGTTTTCAAAATAGGCAGATCCACCAATATGGTGCTGGCCTTTCTGCCTTTCGAAAAAGCGTTTTATGACAAATTTAACGTCCCGTGCCGCTTTATCGGTCATACCATGGCAGATGCCATGCCGTTGGACCCGGATAAAAACGCGGCTCGCGATGTTCTGGGTATTCCCCATGACGCTCACTGCCTGGCGCTATTGCCAGGAAGCCGTGGCGCAGAAGTGGAGATGCTCAGCGCCGATTTTCTGAAAACGGCGCAGTTGTTACGCCAGCATTATCCAGATCTCGAAGTGGTAGTGCCGTTGGTGAATGCCAAACGTCGCGAGCAGTTTGAGCGCATTAAAGCTGAAGTTGCACCGGAGCTTTCCGTACATCTGCTTAATGGGATGGGACGTGAAGCGATGGTTGCCAGCGATGCCGCACTGCTGGCTTCCGGCACCGCTGCGCTGGAATGTATGCTGGCAAAATGCCCGATGGTGGTTGGCTATCGTATGAAACCTTTCACCTTTTGGCTGGCAAAGCGTCTGGTGAAGACCGATTACGTTTCGCTACCTAACCTGCTGGCGGGAAGAGAACTGGTTAAAGAGCTGTTGCAGGAAGAGTGCGAACCGCAGGCGCTGTCGCAAGCGCTGTTGCCGTTGCTGGCGAATGGCAAAACCAGCCATGCGATGCACGACACATTCCGTGAACTGCATCAGCAGATCCGTTGCAACGCTGATGAGCAGGCGGCGGATGCGGTCCTGGAGTTAGCGCAATGATTGAATTTGTATATCCGCATACGCATTTAGTGGCGGGTGTAGATGAAGTTGGACGTGGTCCTTTAGTCGGCGCGGTCGTCACTGCCGCCGTCATTCTGGATCCGGCTCGCCCTATTATCGGTCTTAACGACTCAAAAAAACTGTCGGAAAAACGTCGCCTGGCGCTATTCGATGAGATTAAAGAAAAAGCGTTAAGCTGGAGCCTGGGGCGTGCTGAACCACATGAAATCGACGAGTTGAATATTTTACATGCCACTATGCTGGCCATGCAGCGTGCGGTTGCGGGTCTGCATATAGCGCCGGAATACGTACTGATCGACGGCAATCGTTGCCCGGCATTACCGGTGCCATCGCTGGCGGTGGTAAAAGGTGATAGCCGTGTGGCGGAGATTAGCGCGGCGTCGATACTGGCAAAAGTCACTCGTGATGCTGAAATGGCGGCCCTGGATACGGTGTTCCCGCAGTATGGCTTTGCACAGCACAAAGGCTATCCAACCGCTTTTCATCTGGAAAAGTTGGCAATGCATGGCGCAACAGAGCACCATCGCCGTAGTTTTGGCCCCGTCAAACGCGCACTGGGACTCACGTCCTGATTCTTGTGTCGAAGGAATCTGAAGATGTCTGAACCTCGTTTCGTCCACCTGCGGGTGCACAGCGACTACTCCATGATCGATGGGCTGGCGAAAACCGGGCCGCTGGTGAAAAAGGCGGCCGTGTTAGGCATGCCTGCGCTGGCGATCACCGATTTTACCAACCTGTGTGGTCTGGTGAAGTTTTACGGAGCGGGTCACGGTGCGGGTATCAAGCCGATAGTTGGCGCAGATTTTCATGTCCGTAGCGAACTGCTGGGCGATGAACTCACGCAGCTCACCGTGCTGGCCGCAAACAATACCGGCTATCAGAACCTGACGTTGTTGATATCGAAAGCCTATCAGCGTGGTTATGGCGCAGAAGGGCCGGTCATCGACCGGGATTGGTTGGCCGAGTTAAAAGAAGGTTTGATTTTGCTCTCTGGCGGCCGCATGGGCGACGTCGGGCGCAGCCTGCTGCGCGGTAATAGCGCGCTGGTTGATGAGTGCGTAGCGTTTTACGAAGAACATTTTCCAAATTGTTATTTCCTCGAGCTTATCCGTACCGGTAGGCAAGATGAAGAAAATTATCTGCATGCAGCGGTAGAACTGGCGGAAAGGCGTGGTCTTCCGGTGGTGGCGACCAACGATGTTCGTTTCCTTGAAACCGGTGATTTTGACGCGCATGAAATCCGCGTGGCAATCCATGACGGGTTCACCCTTGACGACCCGAAACGCCCGCGTAATTATTCGCCGCAGCAGTACATGCGTAGCGAAGATGAGATGTGCGAGCTGTTTTCCGATATTCCGGAAGCGCTGCAAAACACCGTTGAGATAGCTAAGCGCTGTAACGTGACGGTACGTCTGGGTGAGTATTTCCTGCCACAATTCCCGACCGGTGATATGACCACCGAGGATTTCCTCGTGGCGAAATCGCGCGAAGGTCTGGAAGAGCGTCTGGCGTTTTTGTTCCCGGACCCTGAAGTTCGCGCGCAGAAGCGCCCGCCTTATGACGAGCGTCTGGAAGTTGAACTGAAAGTTATCAACCAGATGGGATTCCCTGGCTACTTCCTGATCGTGATGGAATTTATCCAGTGGTCGAAAGATAACGGCGTACCGGTAGGCCCTGGACGTGGTTCCGGTGCCGGCTCGCTTGTCGCCTATGCGCTGAAAATTACCGACCTGGATCCGCTGGAATTTGACCTGCTGTTCGAACGTTTCCTGAACCCGGAACGTGTCTCAATGCCCGACTTCGACGTTGACTTCTGTATGGAGAAACGCGACCGGGTAATTGAACACGTGGCGGAAATGTACGGTCGTGATGCGGTTTCGCAGATTATTACCTTCGGTACGATGGCGGCCAAAGCGGTTATCCGCGACGTGGGGCGCGTGCTGGGACACCCGTACGGCTTCGTGGACCGTATTTCGAAACTGGTGCCGCCCGATCCGGGCATGACGCTGGCAAAAGCCTTTGAAGCCGAACCCCAACTGCCGGAAATCTATGAGGCAGATGAAGAGGTTAAAGCGCTGATCGATATGGCGCGTAAGCTGGAAGGCGTCACGCGTAACGCCGGTAAACACGCCGGTGGTGTAGTTATCGCGCCGACCAAAATTACCGATTTTGCGCCGCTGTACTGCGATGAACAGGGGCTGCACCCGGTTACTCAGTTTGATAAGAACGACGTGGAATATGCCGGCCTTGTGAAGTTCGACTTCCTCGGCCTGCGTACGCTCACCATCATCAACTGGGCGCTGGAAATGATTAACGCGCGCCGTGAAAAGAACGGCGAGCCGCCGCTGGATATCGCCGCTATCCCGCTGGATGACAAGAAAAGCTTCGACATGCTGCAACGCTCGGAGACCACAGCGGTCTTCCAGCTTGAATCCCGCGGCATGAAAGATCTTATCAAACGTCTGCAGCCTGACTGCTTCGAAGATATGATCGCCCTGGTGGCCCTGTTCCGTCCAGGTCCGCTACAGTCGGGGATGGTAGATAACTTTATCGACCGTAAGCATGGTCGCGAAGAGATTTCCTACCCGGACGTACAATGGCAGCATGAGTGTCTGAAACCGGTACTGGAGCCGACCTACGGCATTATCCTGTATCAGGAACAGGTTATGCAGATTGCCCAGGAGCTGTCCGGATATACCCTTGGCGGTGCGGACATGTTGCGTCGTGCGATGGGTAAGAAAAAGCCGGAAGAGATGGCTAAGCAGCGCGGCACCTTTGAAGAAGGGGCGAAAAAGCGCGGCGTCGACGGCGAACTGGCGATGAAAATCTTTGACCTGGTGGAGAAATTCGCCGGTTACGGATTTAACAAATCGCACTCCGCTGCCTATGCGCTGGTCTCTTACCAGACGCTATGGCTGAAGGCGCATTACCCCGCCGAGTTTATGGCGGCGGTAATGACCGCCGATATGGATAACACCGAGAAAGTGGTCGGGCTGGTGGATGAATGCTGGCGTATGGGGCTCAAAATCCTGCCGCCGGATATCAACTCCGGGCTTTATCATTTTCACGTGAATGATGATGGCGAAATTGTCTATGGCATCGGCGCGATAAAAGGCGTGGGTGAAGGGCCAATTGAAGCTATTATTGAGGCGCGCAACGAAGGCGGTTACTTCCGCGAGCTGTTTGATCTCTGTGCGCGCACGGACATCAAAAAACTCAACCGCCGGGTGCTGGAAAAGTTAATCATGTCCGGGGCGTTTGACCGCCTTGGTCCGCATCGTGCGGCGCTGATGAATTCGCTCAACGATGCGCTAAAAGCCGCCGATCAGCATGCGAAAGCCGAGGCAACGGGTCAGGCGGACATGTTTGGCGTGCTGGCTGAAGAGCCGGAACAAATTGAACAGTCTTATGCTAACTGTACACCGTGGCCGGAGCAGGTGGTATTAGAAGGGGAACGTGAAACGTTAGGGCTTTACCTGACGGGACACCCCATCAATCAGTATTTAAAAGAAATTGAGCGCTATGTTGGAGGCCACAGGCTGAAAGACATGCATCCGACAGAACGTGGTAAAGTCACCACGGCTGCGGGGCTCGTCATTGCTGCGCGGGTAATGGTCACCAAGCGCGGCAATCGTATCGGCATCTGTACCCTGGATGACCGTTCCGGGCGTCTGGAAGTTATGTTGTTTACCGACGCCCTGGATAAATACCAGCAATTGCTGGAAAAAGACCGCATACTTATCGTCAGCGGACAGGTCAGCTTTGATGACTTCAGTGGCGGGCTTAAAATGATGGCCCGTGAAGTCATGGATATTGACGAAGCCCGGGAAAAATATGCTCGCGGGCTTGCTATCTCGCTGACGGACAGGCAAATTGATGACCAGCTTTTAAACCGACTCCGTCAGTCTCTGGAACCCCACCGCTCGGGGACAATTCCAGTACATCTCTACTATCAGAGGGCGGATGCACGTGCGCGATTGCGTTTTGGCGCAACGTGGCGTGTCTCTCCGAGCGATCGTTTGCTAAACGATCTCCGTGGCCTTATTGGTTCGGAGCAGGTGGAACTGGAGTTTGACTAATACAGGAATACTATGAGTCTGAATTTCCTTGATTTTGAACAGCCGATTGCAGAGCTGGAAGCAAAAATCGATTCTCTGACTGCGGTTAGCCGTCAGGATGAGAAACTGGATATTAACATCGATGAAGAAGTGCATCGTCTGCGTGAAAAAAGCGTAGAGCTGACGCGTAAAATCTTCGCCGATCTTGGCGCATGGCAGGTAGCCCAGCTGGCGCGCCATCCACAGCGTCCGTACACCCTGGATTATGTCCGCCTGGCATTTGATGAATTTGATGAGCTGGCGGGCGATCGTGCCTATGCGGATGATAAAGCTATTGTCGGCGGCATCGCGCGTCTGGATGGCCGTCCGGTGATGATCATTGGTCATCAGAAAGGCCGTGAGACCAAAGAAAAAATTCGTCGTAATTTCGGCATGCCGGCACCGGAAGGCTATCGCAAAGCGCTGCGTCTGATGGAAATGGCCGAGCGTTTCAATATGCCGATCATTACCTTCATCGACACCCCAGGGGCTTATCCGGGAGTGGGCGCGGAAGAACGTGGTCAGTCTGAAGCGATTGCGCGCAACCTGCGCGAAATGTCGCGTCTGAGCGTACCGGTAATCTGCACCGTTATTGGTGAAGGTGGTTCCGGCGGCGCGCTGGCGATCGGCGTAGGCGATAAAGTGAATATGCTGCAATACAGCACCTATTCCGTTATCTCCCCGGAAGGTTGTGCCTCCATTCTGTGGAAAAGCGCCGACAAAGCGCCGCTGGCCGCAGAAGCAATGGGGATTATCGCGCCGCGTCTGAAAGAGCTGAAGCTTATCGACTCTATCATCCCGGAACCGCTGGGCGGCGCGCACCGTAACCCGGAAGTGATGGCTGCGTCCCTGAAAGCACAGCTGCTGGCCGATCTCGCCGACCTCGACGTGTTAAGCAAAGATGATTTGAAAAACCGTCGTTACCAGCGTCTGATGAGCTACGGTTACGCGTAAACTGCATTAATTCTGAAAAGGGCCACAACGCTGTGGCCCTTTTTTTTACCTGTGGTTTCACCAGGCTATGATTAACTAAGGTTTTTCCAGGAGGAACACATGAATATCATTGCCATCATGGGACCGCATGGCGTCTTTTATAAAGATGAGCCCATCAAGGAACTTGAGCGTGCGCTGCAACAGCAGGGGTTTCAGATTATCTGGCCGCAGAATAGCGTCGACCTGCTTAAGTTTATCGAACATAACCCACGAATTTGCGGTGTCATTTTTGACTGGGATGAATACAGTCTGGATCTGTGCAGTGACATCAACCAGCTCAACGAGTATCTCCCGCTCTACGCCTTTATTAATACTCATTCGACGATGGATGTCAGCGCGCACGACCTGCGCATGGCACTGTGGTTTTTTGAGTATGCGCTGGGCCAGTCTGAAGATATTGCAACCCGCATCCGTCAGTACACCAGCGAATACCTCGATAACATCACGCCTCCTTTCACCAAGGCGCTGTTTACCTATGTGAAGGAAGGAAAGTACACCTTCTGTACGCCCGGACATATGGCGGGAACGGCGTATCAGAAAAGCCCGGTAGGCTGCCTGTTCTATGATTTCTTTGGCGGCAATACGCTGAAGGCCGACGTGTCTATTTCCGTGACTGAACTGGGTTCGCTGCTGGATCATACCGGCCCGCATCTGGAAGCGGAGGAGTATATCGCGCGCACCTTTGGCGCCGAGCAGAGCTATATGGTGACCAACGGCACCTCGACGTCGAACAAGATTGTCGGCATGTATGCCGCGCCTTCAGGCAGTACGCTACTGATTGATCGCAACTGTCATAAGTCGCTGGCGCATTTGCTAATGATGAGCGATGTGGTGCCAATCTGGCTGAAGCCTACGCGCAATGCGCTGGGGATCCTCGGCGGTATACCTCGTCGGGAATTCACCCGCGCAAGCATTGAACGCAAGGTAGAAGAGACCCCTCAGGCACTATGGCCGTTACACGCGGTGATCACCAATTCCACCTATGACGGCCTGTTGTATAACACCAACTGGATCAAGCAAACCCTGGATGTGCCCTCCATTCATTTTGATTCTGCCTGGGTGCCGTATACCCATTTTCACCCGATCTATCAGGGGAAAAGTGGGATGAGCGGCGAACGGGTGCCAGGGAAAGTGATTTTTGAAACCCAGTCAACCCACAAGATGCTGGCGGCACTATCACAGGCTTCTCTGATCCACATTAAGGGCGACTACGACGAAGAGACGTTCAACGAAGCCTTTATGATGCACACCTCCACTTCCCCGAGCTACCCGATTGTTGCGTCGATAGAAACGGCGGCGGCAATGCTGCGTGGCAATTCAGGCAAGCGGTTAATCAATCGTTCGGTGGAGCGGGCGCTGCATTTCCGTAAAGAAGTGCAGCGGCTACGCGAAGAGTCGGATGGCTGGTTCTTTGATATCTGGCAGCCGGAAAGGGTAGATGAGGCGGAGTGCTGGCCGGTAGCGCCTGGTGAAGACTGGCACGGATTTGTTGATGCTGACGCCGACCATATGTTCCTCGACCCGGTGAAGGTCACCATTCTTACGCCGGGAATGGATGAACAGGGAAATATGAGTGAAGAGGGGATCCCTGCGGCGCTGGTGGCGAAATTCCTTGATGAGCGCGGCGTCGTTGTCGAGAAAACGGGACCGTATAATCTGTTGTTCCTGTTCAGTATTGGCATTGATAAAACCCGGGCGATGGGGCTACTGCGCGGCCTGACGGAATTTAAACGCTCGTACGATCTGAATTTACGCGTGAAAAATATGCTGCCGGATCTGTATGCCGAGGATCCCGATTTCTATCGTAATATGCGTATTCAGGATCTGGCGCAGGGGATCCATAAGCTGATCCGCCAGCACGATCTCTCCGGGCTGATGCTGCGGGCATTTGATACCTTACCGGAAATGAAAATGACCCCGCACCAGGCCTGGCAGCGGCAGATCAAAGGTGAGGTCGAAACGGTGGCGCTCGATCAACTGGTGGGGCGCATTTCTGCCAATATGATTCTGCCTTATCCTCCCGGTGTGCCGCTCTTGATGCCCGGGGAAATGATCACGGCCAAAAGTCGGGCTGTACTCGATTTTCTGCTGATGTTGTGTTCAGTGGGTCATCACTATCCCGGATTTGAAACCGATATCCATGGCGCTAAACTGGGTGAGGATGGCGTGTATCGCGTGCGAGTCCTAAAAATGGCATGACGACTTGCGTGAACCCATTACGCACGAGTAACGTGCTGGCAGAAAAACGAAAGAGGCGATGACGCTATGCTGGGATTAAAACAGGTTCACCATATTGCCATTATTGCGACGGATTACGCGGCGAGTAAGGCATTTTACTGTGATGTGCTGGGCTTTACGCTAATCAGCGAAGCCTACCGGGAAGAACGTGACTCGTGGAAGGGTGATCTGGCATTGAACGGTCAGTATGTGATTGAGCTTTTTTCTTTTCCATTTCCGCCTTGCCGTCCGAGCCGACCGGAAGCCTGCGGTTTACGCCATCTGGCGTTCAGCGTAGATGACGTGGAAAAAGCGATCGCGCATCTGGAAGCTCACCACGTGAAGTGCGAATCCGTGCGTATCGATCCGTTTACCGGCAAACGCTTTACGTTTTTTAACGATCCGGACGGATTACCGCTCGAACTGTACGAGCTGTAAGTCTTATCATTGTGGCATTAGCCTGGCAATGTGCCGGGCAATGCCCTTGTAAGTAACCATCATGACGACACTCACGCTGAACACTTCACTGCTGAATTCTCAATCGATTCTGGTCGCCTTTAGCGGCGGGCTGGATTCCACCGTGCTGCTGCATCAGCTGGTACTGTGGCGAGCGCAAAATCCTGAGGTTGCCTTGCGTGCAATCCATATTCATCACGGATTAAGCCCGCAGGCAGACAGTTGGGTGCAACACTGTGAGTCGGTATGCGCACAGTGGCAGGTGCCGCTGGTGGTTGAACGGGTCCATCTTGAGGATGATGGTTTGGGCATCGAAGCTCAGGCGCGACGCGCGCGCTATCAGGCATTTGCGCAGACCTTACTACCGGGTGAAGTGCTGATGACCGCCCAGCATCTCGACGACCAGTGTGAAACCTTTCTACTGGCGCTTAAGCGCGGCAGTGGTCCTGCCGGGCTTTCCGCCATGGGCGAAAGCTCACCATTTGCCGGAACCCAACTGATTCGACCGCTGCTGGCGCAAACGCGAGAGGCGCTTGAAGCATGGGCGCGACAGCATGAATTATGCTGGATCGAAGATGAAAGTAATCAGGATGATGCCTACGATCGCAATTTTCTCAGATTGCGCGTTACCCCCTTGCTCCAACAACGATGGCCGCACTTCGCGCAAGCCGCAGCCCGTAGCGCCGCGCTGTGCGCCGAGCAGGAGAGTTTACTGGATGAACTGCTGGCCAATGATTTAGCCGACTGCGTGACTGCCCAAGGCACACTGTTACTGGCACCGTTAATGATGATGAGTGGCGTGCGGCGTGCCGCTCTGCTTCGTCGCTGGTTGGCGGGGGTAAATGCGCCGATGCCTTCCCGGGACGGGCTGGAACGTATCTGGCAGGAAGTGGCGTTGGCGCGAGAAGATGCTTCCCCCTGTTTTCGTCTAGGAGAATATGAGGTCCGTCGCTATCAGTCACAGCTATGGTGGGTTAAATCGGTCGACGGGCAAAGCGAAACAGTCATCCCGTGGTCATGCCGGGAAACGCCGTTGACGCTGCCAGATGGGTTAGGCTCGGTGCAGCTAATCTCTGCTGGCGAATTGCGCATGCCGCAAGCAGGTGAAGCCGTCAGTATTCGTTTTAAAGCGCCAGGCGTATTGCATATTGTCGGGCGTAACGGTGGACGTAAATTAAAGAAAATCTGGCAGGAGCAGGGGATCCCGCCCTGGCGACGAGATACCACGCCGTTGTTGTTTTACGGTGAAACGTTGATTGCGGCTGCGGGTGTTTTTGTGACGCGTGAGGGTGCGGCGGTAGATGAAGAAGGTATGAGTCTGATTTGGCATGCCTGATGGCGGTGCGATTATCAGGCCTGGTCATTTAGGCCTGATAAGGTGCAAGAAAAGTTAAGATTCGCTGACGACCACGGTACCGATTTGCGGGTGGCTGAAGCTGGCAATTTTATCGAGACGAAGCTCCCGGATTTCACCTGCGACATCTGCGACCAGATACTCCACGTTTTTGCGTGAAACCAGGTCATTCGCTTTCGCCTGCAAAACTTCGCCATCTTTAAGCGCCAGCGTCAGTAACAAATGGTTCTGGCAGGCGAGTTCAAGATTGTCGTAATCATCACAATTGATGGGTTGATACGTTTCATTCATTGACATAATCGCTCACCAGTAAGTTGGCGGCAGCATAGGCCGCTTTTTCCCTGACCGACTCTGGAAGGGCGCTGTCTGCCGCCACTTCATTAAGCACCTTCAATACGCAACCCAGCGCATCCGGGATATACCCTAAGTCTCCGCTGGCGATTTCCGCGTACCGCTTGCGTATTAACTCACAATATTTTTCCACATGCCCTCCTGTCAGCACTCTGACTTAACCGTGGATGCAAGTCTAAGCCTACGAAGATAAACTCTGTTTAGCAAGGTGACTATACCATACTCATTCAAGCAATATCAGCGCCTTGATTGAGGAGCTGTTAGCAGCCTTTTGCCGCAGTTTTCGCTACAATGAGCGCCTGATTCGAAAGGAGTTCTCTCATGGCGCTTAAAGCGACAATTTATAAAGCCGTCGTCAACGTAGCGGATCTCGACCGCAACCAGTTCCTTGACGCGGCCTTGACGCTGGCGCGTCATCCCTCTGAAACCCAGGAGCGCATGATGCTGCGCCTGCTGGCCTGGATTAAATATGCCGATGAACGGCTGCAGTTCACGCGTGGCCTGAGTGCTGAAGACGAGCCTGAAGCATGGCTGCGTAACGATCATCTGGGCATCGATCTCTGGATTGAACTGGGACTGCCGGATGAGCGTCGTATTAAAAAAGCCTGTACCCAGTCTGGTGAGGTTGCTCTGTTTACTTACAACAGCCGTGCGGCCCAGATCTGGTGGCAGCAAAATCAGAACAAGTGTGCGCAGTTTAAAAACCTCACCGTGTGGTATCTGGATGATGAACAACTGGCGCAACTGAGTGATTTTGCTGGTCGTACAATGGCGCTGCAGGCAACTATCCAGGATGGCGCCATCTGGCTGTCTGATTCTCAGAACAATCTGGAAATTCATCTGACCGCGTGGCAGCCGCGTTCATGATTGTTATCTCCCGGAACGTCTCTATCCCTGACAGTGAGCTGGAAATCACGGCGATTCGGGCACAGGGCGCGGGCGGTCAGCACGTTAACAAGACCTCCACGGCTATCCATTTGCGCTTTGACATTCGGGCCTCAGGCCTGCCAGAGTATTACAAGGAACGTCTGCTGGCCGCCAGCCATCATCTGATTAGCAGCGATGGCGTTATTATCATTAAGGCGCAGGAATACCGTAGCCAGGAGCTAAATCGGGAAGCGGCAATCTCCCGACTGGTGGCGGTGATAAAAGAATTAACCGCGGTGCAAAAAAGCCGACAGGCAACACGTCCTACGCGCGCCTCGAAAGAGCGCAGGTTGTCATCGAAGGCGCAAAAATCTACAGTGAAAGCACTGCGTGGGAGAGTTCGTCGAACGCAAGACTGACGAGCGGGAATAAAAAATTATAAGGAATTCATAGTGAAAACAGCAATATTGTCCGTGGTCGCTGCATGCACGCTTTTTTCCTTGATCGGCTGTAACAACCGTACTGAAGTCGATGTACTACAGCCGACGCGGGCGGCAGAATTAAAACCGATGCAGCAAAGCTGGCGTGGCATTTTGCCTTGCGCGGACTGCGAAGGAATTGAAACCTCTCTGTTCCTGGAAAAAGACGGCACATGGGTGATGAATGAACGCTATCAGGGCGTGCGAGATGAACCGTCCTCCTTTGCTTCTTATGGTACATGGGCGCGCACTGCCGATAAGCTGGTGCTGACTGACAGCAAAGGTGAGAAGTCGTACTACCGGGCAAAAGGTGAAGCGCTGGAGATGCTCGATCGTGAAGGTAACCCGATTGAGTCACAGTTCAACTACACGCTTGAGCCAGTTTCCGCCAGCTTACCGGTGACGCCAATGCCGATGCGGGGCATGTACTTCTATATGGCTGACGCGGCAACCTTCACTGATTGTGCGACGGGTAAAAGAGTCTCTGTCGCGAACAATGCACAACTGGAGCGAGATTATCTGACTGCGCGTGGTGCAACGGATAAGGCAGTTCTGCTTACTGTGGAAGGGCACTTCACGATGGAAGAAAATCCTGATACGGGCACGCCAGTGAAAACCTTAAGAGCGGATAAAGAAATTAAGTTTATCCCTGGCCAGAGTTGCGATGATTAATCTGCAGCTTATAAAAACTGTCCGGCGATCGCCCGGACAGTTTTTTCTTATCGGATCAATCCAACAAAACGGCTGGTTTTGATATAAATCCCTAACTTCAGGTGGCCGATATACTGTAGCTGCGTTTCAGACTTAAACGCGGAAATGTCACCTTCGCGCATATGCATCAGGTCGGAAGGGCTAATCCAACCCGGCTGCGCCATTGTTAGCGGATGCCCGGCTGTGGCAAACGCATCGGTTACAAATTCGGAGCAAAACCACACCTTCTTTTCTCCTTCGCTGGTATTGTTCAACTGTGCTTTTGCCAGCCCGCTGACGCATTGCTGGCGAAAATCCTCTGAGAAAGGATTCAATGAACATATTTGCCGGGTCACCATAAACGGAATAAATTCGACGATGCCGCGGTAGTTATAGCCGCTATCTTTGATTTTATAAGCGAATGTTTTGATTTCTTCGGCCTGCTGCGGTGTGAGGTTGGGGACCCGCAGAGCAAAAAGCTTATCGCTGTGATTTTCAGCCTTTTTAAGCGAAATGATTTGTACTCCCGCCCCGGTCGCTTCGGCAACTTCATTATCGCCAAGGTAAACGGCGACATGGCTGACAGAAGAGGTGCTGAACGCGCGAATACCAAATGAGGTCACCCCAAGACTGGAGGAGAACAGCAGGTCGCCCGGCCTGAGGTCGGTATCCGTAATTTCATGCAGCGCTTGATCGGTAAATGAACTTTGATGCTGGAGTTTTACCTCCCATTTCTTTGCCTGGGCATCAACAGCGGTTGCTGATGAATTTTGCTGACTGACGTCAGTCGTGCAGGCTGAAAGCAGAAGAACGAAGGGGAGGAGCAGGCGGTAATACGCCGTTGGTTTAGCCATTTTATACAATCCATGTAAAAAAGGCCCTGATCCTCAGGGCCTTGTGCTGGTATTAGCCTTTAATAGCTTTGACCAGGTAGTCGACGATGTCGCCGGTTTTAATCAGCTCTTTCTCGCCGTTACGACGGTATTTGTATTCGATATCGTCGTTGTCGAGGTTACGGTCGCCCAGCACGATGGTATGCGGAATACCGATGAGCTCCATATCAGCAAACATCACGCCTGGACGCTCTTTACGATCGTCCATCAACACTTCAATACCCTGCGCGCGCAGCTCCGCGTACAGCTTCTCAGCCAGCTCCTGCACACGGTAGGATTTGTGCATGTTCATCGGCAGAATAGCAACCTGGAACGGGGCAATGGCGTCTGGCCATACAATGCCGCGATCGTCGTAGTTCTGTTCAATCGCAGCAGCCACAACGCGAGTGACCCCGATACCGTAGCAGCCCATGGTCAGCGTCTGGTTACGACCATCTTCTCCCTGAACGGCGGCTTTCATCGCTTCAGAGTACTTGGTACCCAACTGGAAGATGTGGCCCACTTCGATACCGCGTTTGATCATCAGCGTACCTTTGCCATCCGGGCTTGGGTCGCCGGCGACCACGTTACGAATGTCAGCCACTTCCGGGGTGGCCACGTCACGATCCCAGTTGATACCGAAATAGTGTTTACCGTCGATGTTGGCACCGGCAGCAAAATCGCTCATTACCGCAACGGTACGGTCGATAACCACCGGAATCGGCATGTTCACCGGACCCAGAGATCCAGGACCTGCTTTAACCAGCGCACGAATTTCTTCTTCGGTGGCGAAGGTCAGCGGGCTGGCAACCTGCGGCAGTTTTTCCGCCTTGACTTCGTTCAGCTCGTGATCGCCACGAACCAGCAGCGCAACCAGCGGGTAGCTGCTGCCTTCAACCGCTTTCACCAGCAGGGTTTTCACGGTTTTCTCGATAGGCAGGTTGAATTGTTCAACCAGCTCGGCGATGGTTTTAGCATTCGGCGTATCAACCAGCGTCATTTCCTGTGTTGCAGCGGCGCGCGGTTCTTTCGGTGCAACAGCTTCGGCAAACTCGATGTTTGCCGCATAGTCGGAAGAGTCAGAGAAGATCACATCGTCTTCACCGCTCTGCGCCAGCACCTGGAATTCGTGAGAGGCGCTGCCGCCGATAGAACCGGTATCCGCTTGTACCGCACGGAAATCCAGCCCCATACGGCTGAAGATTTTGCTGTACGCAGCGTACATCGCGTCGTAGGTTTCCTGCAGAGATTCCTGAGAAGTGTGGAAAGAGTAGGCATCTTTCATCAGGAATTCGCGGGAACGCATCACGCCGAAGCGCGGACGCACTTCGTCACGGAATTTGGTCTGGATCTGATAGAAGTTCAGCGGCAGCTGTTTGTAAGAGCTCAGCTCATTACGGATCAGGTCGGTGATCACTTCTTCATGCGTTGGGCCGAGTACGAACGAACGATCGCCACGGTCAGCAATACGCAGCAGTTCCGGGCCGTATTGTTCCCAACGGCCGCTCTCTTCCCACAGTTCAGAAGGCTGAACGACCGGCATCAACACCTCGATCGCACCGGCGTTGTTCATCTCTTCACGCACGATGTTTTCGACTTTTTTCAGGACGCGCACGCCGGTCGGCAGCCAGGTATATAACCCGGAGGCCAGCTTGCGGATCATCCCGGCGCGCAGCATCAGCTGGTGGCTGATGACCTCGGCGTCGGCAGGTGTCTCCTTCAGAGTGGAGAGCAGATATTGGCTAGTACGCATGTTGTTACGGTTCCAGTTGAACGATCGAACAGGCTCAAAATGAGCCTGGCACAAAACAAAAGTGGTTTAGTTTACCAGCGAGAAGGGGATGTCAAAAGAGTACGCGATGCAAATTAGCGGGCTTCCAGAGCAAAGACCTCAAATCCTGACGGCGTCACGCGCCAGCGGACGTTAAAGTCCAGCAACCAGACGGCATAGGTTTTGCCTTCTTCCTCGTTTTTACGGTAGGCAGGACGCGGATCCTGCGCCAGCACTTCGGCAATAAACTGACGAAGATGCGGGTAACGCTGTTCGAGCTTTGGTAGTTGCTCAGCGAGCTCTTCACTGAACGTCACGTCTACACTGGCCTGCGGCGCGTTCTGAGCATAGCTGGCGCGAGCATCAGGCAGCGATTCGGCAAACGGCAGATATGGTTTTATATCCACTACCGGCGTGCCATCAACAAGATCCAGCCCGCCGAGCTCAAGGATTACGTGCTCTTTATGGCAACGGATGCCCCGCAGCTCAACCAACGACATGCCAACAGGGTTCGGACGAAACGTTGAACGTGTGGCAAAGACGCCCATTCTGGCATTGCCGCCAAGACGGGGAGGGCGCACGGTTGGACGCCATCCCCCTTCCATTGTCTGGTGAAAAACAAAAATCACCCACAAATGGCTGAAGGCTTCCAGGCCGCGAACGGCATCGGTCTGGTTATAAGGTGCGAGCAAATGCAGTTCACCGTTGGCACTTTTCACCAGACCCGGCTGGCGTGGAACGGCGAACTTTTCTTTATAAGGTGAGCGGATAACGCCTATTTGCTCGAACTGAAAATGGCTCATTTCGCCGAAATGTTCAGTGCAGAACCGATGCAAACCGCCTGGCGATAGCAACCCGGCGTTCCGCTGGTTACTTCACAACTGTGCAGCAATACCGCATTTGCTTTCATTTTAGATGCGTTAATCTGCATGCGTTTGCGTGCGGTTGGAATGCTCGGCGGTGAATCCTGGTTGGATGCCTGGCAGGATTCGCCGCTGACTTCGCCGAGATCGCGGAACGGTTTGCCAACTAAATCTTCAGCGTTAGTAATGATTCTTACCGGCGCCGCGCGCGGTGCTTTGGGTTTTTCCGGCTCCGCTTTAGGCGGGGTAGCGGTGCTTTGAACGGGTTCAACAGGGGATCTGCTTAACATAGAACAGCCGCTCAGCATGAGTGCTACTAAACAGATCGGTAAAGCACGCATAATATTTCCTCAATGAATAATCTAAACGTCAGATATTGAATCAGGTGCTTGCATAAATGACAAGACGGGCAAGCGCCCGTCCTGATGATATTACAGATTCTGGAAACAGCCTAAAATTACCAGCCCTTAACAGCACCGCCGTTGAAGACTTTGTTTGCTGCTTCGTACACTTCGTCAGACTGGTATGCCTGAACGAATTTCTTCACATTCTCAGCATCTTTATTGTCTTCACGAGTCACGATCAGGTTTACGTACGGAGAATCTTTATCTTCAACAAAGATACCGTCTTTAGCCGGGGTTAGGCCGATCTGGCTGGCGTAGGTCGTGTTGATGACCGCCAGTGCGATTTGCGCATCGTCCAGGGAACGCGGCAGCTGCGGCGCTTCCAGTTCAACCAGCTTCAGGTTTTTCGGGTTTTCAATCACGTCCAGCGCGGTCGGCAGCAGACCAACACCCTCTTTCAGTTTGATTAAGCCCACTTTTTGCAGCAGCAGCAGGGAGCGGCCAAGGTTAGTCGGATCGTTTGGAATCGCGACCTGAGAACCTTCTTGCAACTCATCCAGTGATTTGATTTTTTTAGAGTAGCCCGCAATCGGGTAAACAAAAGTATTACCTGCAGCAACCAGTTTGTAGCCGCGATCTTTGATCTGTTGATCCAGGTAAGGTTTGTGCTGGAAGGCGTTAGCATCAATATCGCCTTTGCTCAGTGCTTCGTTAGGCAGGACGTAATCGTTAAACGTGACCAGCTCAACGTCCAGACCGTATTTTTCTTTAGCCACTTTCTGCGCGACTTCTGCGACCTGCTGCTCTGCGCCAACAATAACGCCCACTTTGATGTGGTTAGGATCTTTTTCATCCTGACCGCAACCCACAAGTGCCAGAGAACCGATCAGGGCTCCAACTGCCGCAAAGGTTTTGAATTTGAACGCCATGCTTATTTCCTTTTCTTAATGAGTTTTTAGTGTTGTGTGCAACGTTATTTGTGCGTGACAGCCCGGACGATGCGATCACCGGATAACTGAATTAAATAAACCAGAATGACGAGCAATACCAGCACTGTATTCATGACGGTAGCGTTGTAGCCAATATAACCGTACTGATAACCAATCTGGCCAAGACCACCGGCACCGACGGCACCGCCCATCGCGGAATACCCCACCAGCGTGATAAGGGTGATGGTGGCCGCATTGACCAGTCCAGGCAGTGCTTCTGGTAGTAATACCTTACGTACAATTTGCAGCGGCGTGGCGCCCATTGCACGGGAGGCTTCAATCAGCCCGGTCGGGATTTCGAGCAGCGCGTTTTCCACCATACGGGCGATAAACGGCGCGGCGCCGACGGTCAGCGGGACGATAGCGGCCTGCAGCCCAATAGAGGTGCCAACGATCATGCGGGTGAACGGAATCATCCACACCAGCAAGATAATGAATGGGATGGAACGGAAAATATTCACCAGTGCAGAGAGTGTGCGGTAGAGCTTCGCGTTCTCAATGATTTGCCCCGGCCGCGTTACGTACAGCAACACGCCAACCGGCAGGCCAATCACAAAACCAAAAAAACCGGACACAAAGGTCATTGCCAGCGTTTCCCATACGCCGCGAACCAGCAGCCACATCATCGGCTCAGACATAACCCAGTACCTCTACTTTTACATGGTGTTCCTGCAACCAGTTAATGGCTGCTTGTGTATCTTCCTGTGTGCCGTGCATTTCAGTCAGCATGATGCCGAACTTCACGCCGCCGGCGTAATCCATCTGCGCGCTAATAATGTTGTTATTCACGTTAAAACGACGGGCCGTCTCCGAAAGTAATGGCGCATCAACCGAATGACCGGTGAATTCCATGCGCAGCATTGGCACGCTGTCGGCTTCTGGCTTTGCTTTTAAACGTTCCAGATAATCTTCCGGGATATCCAGGTGTAGCGTGGACTGGATAAATTTCTGTGCCAGCGGCGTTTTCGGGTGGGAGAACACTTCGCTGACGGTGTCCTGCTCAATCAGCTCACCATTACTGATGACCGCCACGCAGTCACAAATGCGTTTTACAACGTCCATCTCATGGGTAATCAGCAGAATGGTGAGTCCCAAACGACGGTTAATGTCTTTCAATAATTCCAGAATCGAGCGGGTTGTTGCCGGATCGAGTGCGCTGGTGGCTTCATCACACAGCAACACTTTTGGATTGCTGGCCAGCGCACGCGCAATCGCCACTCGCTGTTTTTGTCCGCCGGAAAGGTTGGCCGGGTAGCTGTCGTGCTTGTCGCCAAGGCCGACTAAATCCAGCAGTTCTGTTACACGGCGTTTGATCTCTTCCTTTGGCGTGTTATCCAGTTCCAGCGGCAGCGCGACGTTGCCAAACACGGTACGGGAAGAGAGCAGGTTAAAGTGCTGGAAAATCATGCCGATTTGACGACGAGCTTTAGTCAGCTCGGATTCAGAAAGCGTCGTCAGCTCCTGACCGCCAACCTGAACACTGCCCTCGGTTGGGCGTTCAAGTAAGTTAACGCAGCGAATGAGCGTACTTTTACCGGCACCGGAGGCGCCAATGACGCCATAAATCTGCCCGGCAGGAACGTGCAGGCTGACTTTATTTAGCGCCTGAATGGTGCGAGTCCCCTGCTGGAACACTTTGGTGATATTCGAAAGTTTAATCATTGGTTATTTATTATCGTAATTAAGTTAGCCGTGGCATTTTCGTCTGTCTGGGACGGTCGAAGCCGTCAACAAGATGGATGTTAAGGCATCCAGACGTCTAAATCAATCTAGCTTTGCACGATGAGCACTTTCTTGCCCGCCGAAACATGCGATACTAGAGCCACATGCCTTATTCAGGAGCTATAAAAGGTGGCAAAATCTGTACCCGCAATTTTTCTCGACCGCGACGGCACCATTAATGTGGACCACGGTTACGTACATGAGATTGACGAGTTCGAGTTTATCGACGGCGTTATTGATGCCATGCGTGAACTTAAAAATATGGGTTACGCGCTCATTATCGTGACAAACCAGTCTGGAATCGCTCGTGGCAAATTTACTGAGGCACAGTTTGAAACGTTGACCGAATGGATGGACTGGTCGCTGGCCGATCGCGACGTTGATTTGGATGGTATCTACTATTGCCCGCATCATCCGCAGGGCACAGTAGAAGAGTATCGTCAGGTCTGCGACTGTCGTAAACCGCATCCTGGAATGTTGATCTCCGCCCGAGACTTCCTGCATATCGATATGGCCGCTTCCTATATGGTAGGCGACAAGATAGAAGATATGCAGGCAGCGGCAGCGGCGAATGTTGGAACGAAGGTTCTGGTGCGCACGGGTAAACCTGTTACGCCGGAAGCAGAAAATGCGGCAGATTTGGTCATAAATAGTCTGGCAGACCTGCCAATGGCGATAAAAAAGCAGCAAAAGTAAGCGCAATGGATAAAAGGTGAGCGGTTGAAACAAAAATGCATTTTTCCGCTTGTCTTCCTGAGTCGACTCCCTATAATGCGCCTCCATCGACACGGCGGATGTGAATCACTTCACACAAACAGCCGGTTCGGTTGAAGAGAAAAACCTGAAAATGAGGGTTGACTCTGAAAGAGGAAAGCGTAATATACGCCACCTCGCGACAGAGCGCTAAAGCGCGTCGCAACCGCTCTTTAACAATTTATCAGACAATCTGTGTGGGCACTCGAAGATACGGATTCTTAACGTCGCAAGACGAAAAATGAATACCAAGTCTCTGAGTGAACACGTAATTCATTACGAAGTTTAATTCACGAGCATCAAACTTAAATTGAAGAGTTTGATCATGGCTCAGATTGAACGCTGGCGGCAGGCCTAACACATGCAAGTCGAACGGTAGCACAGAGGAGCTTGCTCCTTGGGTGACGAGTGGCGGACGGGTGAGTAATGTCTGGGAAACTGCCCGATGGAGGGGGATAACTACTGGAAACGGTAGCTAATACCGCATAACGTCGCAAGACCAAAGAGGGGGACCTTCGGGCCTCTTGCCATCGGATGTGCCCAGATGGGATTAGCTAGTAGGTGGGGTAACGGCTCACCTAGGCGACGATCCCTAGCTGGTCTGAGAGGATGACCAGCCACACTGGAACTGAGACACGGTCCAGACTCCTACGGGAGGCAGCAGTGGGGAATATTGCACAATGGGCGCAAGCCTGATGCAGCCATGCCGCGTGTATGAAGAAGGCCTTCGGGTTGTAAAGTACTTTCAGCGAGGAGGAAGGTGTTGTGGTTAATAACCGCAGCAATTGACGTTACTCGCAGAAGAAGCACCGGCTAACTCCGTGCCAGCAGCCGCGGTAATACGGAGGGTGCAAGCGTTAATCGGAATTACTGGGCGTAAAGCGCACGCAGGCGGTCTGTCAAGTCGGATGTGAAATCCCCGGGCTCAACCTGGGAACTGCATCCGAAACTGGCAGGCTAGAGTCTTGTAGAGGGGGGTAGAATTCCAGGTGTAGCGGTGAAATGCGTAGAGATCTGGAGGAATACCGGTGGCGAAGGCGGCCCCCTGGACAAAGACTGACGCTCAGGTGCGAAAGCGTGGGGAGCAAACAGGATTAGATACCCTGGTAGTCCACGCCGTAAACGATGTCGACTTGGAGGTTGTGCCCTTGAGGCGTGGCTTCCGGAGCTAACGCGTTAAGTCGACCGCCTGGGGAGTACGGCCGCAAGGTTAAAACTCAAATGAATTGACGGGGGCCCGCACAAGCGGTGGAGCATGTGGTTTAATTCGATGCAACGCGAAGAACCTTACCTACTCTTGACATCCAGAGAACTTAGCAGAGATGCTTTGGTGCCTTCGGGAACTCTGAGACAGGTGCTGCATGGCTGTCGTCAGCTCGTGTTGTGAAATGTTGGGTTAAGTCCCGCAACGAGCGCAACCCTTATCCTTTGTTGCCAGCGGTTCGGCCGGGAACTCAAAGGAGACTGCCAGTGATAAACTGGAGGAAGGTGGGGATGACGTCAAGTCATCATGGCCCTTACGAGTAGGGCTACACACGTGCTACAATGGCATATACAAAGAGAAGCGACCTCGCGAGAGCAAGCGGACCTCATAAAGTATGTCGTAGTCCGGATTGGAGTCTGCAACTCGACTCCATGAAGTCGGAATCGCTAGTAATCGTGGATCAGAATGCCACGGTGAATACGTTCCCGGGCCTTGTACACACCGCCCGTCACACCATGGGAGTGGGTTGCAAAAGAAGTAGGTAGCTTAACCTTCGGGAGGGCGCTTACCACTTTGTGATTCATGACTGGGGTGAAGTCGTAACAAGGTAACCGTAGGGGAACCTGCGGTTGGATCACCTCCTTACCTTAAAGAAACGTTCTTTGTAGTGCTCACACAGATTGTCTGATGAAAAGTAAATAGCAAGGCGTCTTGCGATTGAGACTTCAGTGTCCCCTTCGTCTAGAGGCCCAGGACACCGCCCTTTCACGGCGGTAACAGGGGTTCGAATCCCCTAGGGGACGCCACTTGCTGGTATGTGTGAGTGAAAGTCGCCGACCGAAGTATCTCAAAACAGACTTTCGAGTCTCGTTTGAGATATTTGCTCTTTAAAAATCTGGATCAAGCTGAAAATTGAAACGACACACTGTTTCATTTCTCCGTAAACAAGAAATGAAAAGCGGTGTGTTCGAGTCTCTCAAATTTTCGCAACACTGAAGTGTTTTACGAAACATCTTCGGGTTGTGAGGTTAAGCGACTAAGCGTACACGGTGGATGCCCTGGCAGTCAGAGGCGATGAAGGACGTGCTAATCTGCGATAAGCGTCGGTAAGGTGATATGAACCGTTATAACCGGCGATTTCCGAATGGGGAAACCCAGTGTGATTCGTCACACTATCATTACGTGAATACATAGCGTAATGAAGCGAACCGGGGGAACTGAAACATCTAAGTACCCCGAGGAAAAGAAATCAACCGAGATTCCCCCAGTAGCGGCGAGCGAACGGGGAGCAGCCCAGAGTCTGAATCAGCATGTGTGGTAGTGGAACGGTCTGGAAAGTCCGGCGATACAGGGTGACAGCCCCGTACACAAAAGTGCATGTGTTGTGAACTCGAAGAGTAGGGCGGGACACGTGGTATCCTGTCTGAATATGGGGGGACCATCCTCCAAGGCTAAATACTCCTGACTGACCGATAGTGAACCAGTACCGTGAGGGAAAGGCGAAAAGAACCCCGGCGAGGGGAGTGAAAAAGAACCTGAAACCGTGTACGTACAAGCAGTGGGAGCCTCTTTATGGGGTGACTGCGTACCTTTTGTATAATGGGTCAGCGACTTATATTCTGTAGCAAGGTTAACCGAATAGGGGAGCCGAAGGGAAACCGAGTCTTAACTGGGCGTTAAGTTGCAGGGTATAGACCCGAAACCCGGTGATCTAGCCATGGGCAGGTTGAAGGTTGGGTAACACTAACTGGAGGACCGAACCGACTAATGTTGAAAAATTAGCGGATGACTTGTGGCTGGGGGTGAAAGGCCAATCAAACCGGGAGATAGCTGGTTCTCCCCGAAAGCTATTTAGGTAGCGCCTCGTGAATTCATCTTCGGGGGTAGAGCACTGTTTCGGCTAGGGGGTCATCCCGACTTACCAACCCGATGCAAACTGCGAATACCGAAGAATGTTATCACGGGAGACACACGGCGGGTGCTAACGTCCGTCGTGAAGAGGGAAACAACCCAGACCGCCAGCTAAGGTCCCAAAGTCATGGTTAAGTGGGAAACGATGTGGGAAGGCACAGACAGCCAGGATGTTGGCTTAGAAGCAGCCATCATTTAAAGAAAGCGTAATAGCTCACTGGTCGAGTCGGCCTGCGCGGAAGATGTAACGGGGCTAAACCATGCACCGAAGCTGCGGCAGCGACACTATGTGTTGTTGGGTAGGGGAGCGTTCTGTAAGCCGTTGAAGGTGTGCTGTGAGGCATGCTGGAGGTATCAGAAGTGCGAATGCTGACATAAGTAACGATAATGCGGGTGAAAAACCCGCACGCCGGAAGACCAAGGGTTCCTGTCCAACGTTAATCGGGGCAGGGTGAGTCGACCCCTAAGGCGAGGCCGAAAGGCGTAGTCGATGGGAAACAGGTTAATATTCCTGTACTTGGTGTTACTGCGAGGGGGGGACGGAGAAGGCTATGTTAGCCGGGCGACGGTTGTCCCGGTTTAAGCATGTAGGCGGAGATTCCAGGTAAATCCGGAGTCTTGTTAACGCTGAGGTGTGATGACGAGGCACTACGGTGCTGAAGTAACAAATGCCCTGCTTCCAGGAAAAGCCTCTAAGCATCAGGTAACACGAAATCGTACCCCAAACCGACACAGGTGGTCAGGTAGAGAATACCAAGGCGCTTGAGAGAACTCGGGTGAAGGAACTAGGCAAAATGGTGCCGTAACTTCGGGAGAAGGCACGCTGATATGTAGGTGAAGTGATTTACTCATGGAGCTGAAATCAGTCGAAGATACCAGCTGGCTGCAACTGTTTATTAAAAACACAGCACTGTGCAAACACGAAAGTGGACGTATACGGTGTGACGCCTGCCCGGTGCCGGAAGGTTAATTGATGGGGTTATCCGTAAGGAGAAGCTCTTGATCGAAGCCCCGGTAAACGGCGGCCGTAACTATAACGGTCCTAAGGTAGCGAAATTCCTTGTCGGGTAAGTTCCGACCTGCACGAATGGCGTAATGATGGCCAGGCTGTCTCCACCCGAGACTCAGTGAAATTGAACTCGCTGTGAAGATGCAGTGTACCCGCGGCAAGACGGAAAGACCCCGTGAACCTTTACTATAGCTTGACACTGAACACTGGTCCTTGATGTGTAGGATAGGTGGGAGGCTTTGAAGTGTGGACGCCAGTCTGCATGGAGCCAACCTTGAAATACCACCCTTTAATGGCTGGTGTTCTAACGTAGACCCGTAATCCGGGTTGCGGACAGTGTCTGGTGGGTAGTTTGACTGGGGCGGTCTCCTCCTAAAGAGTAACGGAGGAGCACGAAGGTTAGCTAATCCTGGTCGGACATCAGGAGGTTAGTGCAAAGGCATAAGCTAGCTTGACTGCGAGAGTGACGGCTCGAGCAGGTGCGAAAGCAGGTCTTAGTGATCCGGTGGTTCTGAATGGAAGGGCCATCGCTCAACGGATAAAAGGTACTCCGGGGATAACAGGCTGATACCGCCCAAGAGTTCATATCGACGGCGGTGTTTGGCACCTCGATGTCGGCTCATCACATCCTGGGGCTGAAGTAGGTCCCAAGGGTATGGCTGTTCGCCATTTAAAGTGGTACGCGAGCTGGGTTTAGAACGTCGTGAGACAGTTCGGTCCCTATCTGCCGTGGGCGCTGGAGAATTGAGGGGGGCTGCTCCTAGTACGAGAGGACCGGAGTGGACGCATCACTGGTGTTCGGGTTGTCATGCCAATGGCATTGCCCGGTAGCTAAATGCGGAAGAGATAAGTGCTGAAAGCATCTAAGCACGAAACTTGCCCCGAGATGAGTTCTCCCTGACCCTTTAAGGGTCCTGAAGGAACGTTGAAGACGACGACGTTGATAGGTCGGGTGTGTAAGCGTAGCGATACGTTGAGCTAACCGATACTAATGAACCGTGAGGCTTAACCTTACAACGCCGAAGATGTTTTGGCGGATGAGACATCGAAATTCAGCTTGATTACAGATTACATCGACATGCGAAAAGCGTGTTGATAAACAGAATTTGCCTGGCGGCTGTAGCGCGGTGGTCCCACCTGACCCCATGCCGAACTCAGAAGTGAAACGCCGTAGCGCCGATGGTAGTGTGGGGTCTCCCCATGCGAGAGTAGGGAACTGCCAGGCATCAAATTGCAGTAAACCGGGATGAATAATCCGGGTAGTGACAAAGAAATTCGGTGGAGCGGTAGTTCAGTTGGTTAGAATACCTGCCTGTCACGCAGGGGGTCGCGGGTTCGAGTCCCGTCCGTTCCGCCACTTATTAAGAGCCCTGAGCTAACGCTCAGGGCTTTTTCTTTTCCAGCGATTTAATTATTGCTGAATTCGCAAAAATCCTCTGCATTTTTCACTCTTTTTCGGCAAAGAACTGATGGTCATAATCCTCTCAGTTAACGAACATAGTGATTAAAAAGAGGAATTCTATGACTATCCCTGCATTCGGTTTAGGTACGTTTCGCCTGAAAGACGACGTGGTTATCGCTTCTGTCAAAACGGCGCTTGAGCTGGGCTACCGTGCTGTCGACACTGCGCAAATCTATGAAAATGAAGCGGCTGTTGGTCAGGCAATTGCCGAAAGTGGCGTACCGCGTAACGAGTTGTACATCACCACCAAGATCTGGATTGAAAATCTCAGCAAAGACAAACTGATCCCAAGTCTGAAAGAAAGTCTGAAGAAACTGCGTACGGATTATGTTGATTTGACGCTGATCCACTGGCCATCTCCGGGCGATGCGGTATCCGTTGAAGAGTTTATGCAGGCGCTGCTTGAAGCGAAAGAGCAGGGGCTGACTCGCGAAATTGGTATCTCAAACTTCACTATTCCGCTGATGGAAAAAGCCATTGCTACAGTCGGTGCAGACAATATCGCGACCAACCAGATTGAGCTGTCTCCGTATCTGCAGAGTCGTAAGGTGGTTGACTGGGCTAAAGCGCACGGTATCCACATCACCTCTTACATGACGCTGGCTTACGGTAAGGCGCTAAAAGATGAAGTGATTGCACGCATTGCCGCTAAACATAACGCGACCCCGGCGCAGGTTATTCTGGCATGGGCAATGGATGAAGGTTACTCCGTGATCCCTTCATCTACCAAGCGTGAAAACCTGGCAAGCAACCTGCTGGCGCTGGACCTGCATCTGGATACTGAAGATAAAAAAGCGATCGCGGCACTGGACTGCAACGATCGTCTGGTCAGCCCGGAAGGTCTGGCCCCTGATTGGGATTAATTGCCCGACCCTCTGTACCTTTAACCCTCTTTCACAGCTCCTTCGGGAGCTGTTCTTATATACTCACTTAAAAAGTCTATAAATGCCCGAATGCGTGTACTGACCGCACGATCGCTGTAGTAAACGGCGCTGAAAGGCATTTCTACCGGCAGACGTTTATCGGCCAGCAGCTCCACCAGTTCTCCCCGCGCGATCTCTTTATCAATCATATAATCTGAAAGACATGCGATACCATTGCCGCTCAGGCAAAGCTGTTTTAACGTTTCCCCGCTGTTGGAAGAAATCCCACATTCGACCTCATGGAGCTGTCCGTCGCTACGGGCAATCGGCCAGGTATTGAGTGAAACGGGTTCGGAAAACCCCAGACACAGATGCTGCTTTAACTGTTCGACAGTCTCGGGCTTGCCAAAACGGGCAATATAGTCCGGTGAGGCAATAATCTTACGATAGCTGGTAAACAACGGACGCGCACGCAGGCTTGAGTCAGTCAGCGTACCTGCTCGTATCGCGACATCCACTTTTCGTTCAATAAGATTGATGAACGTTTCTGAGGAGACAAGAGACAATGTCATCTCAGGATATCGCTCACGGAACGGTTTGATTAGCGGCATCAGGAAATGCAGCATCACCGGCGTTGCCGCGTCGATACGCAGCAGGCCGCGCGGGGTATTGCGTGACTCCATGATTTCCGTTTCTGCTGCTGCCATCTCTTGCAGTATCTGCTGCACACGCCTGAAGTAGCGTTCTCCTTCTTCAGTCAGGCTTAGCTGTCGGGTCGTTCGATTAAGCAGACTCACACCCAATTTCATCTCCAGCTTTTTTACTGCCCGACTGACTGCGGAATTAGCCTGACCGAGTTGTTCTGCCGCCCGGCTGAAGCTGCCGCTTTCCACAACGGCCACAAAAATCGCAAGTTCTTCAGAGGTTGCTTTCATTTTTGCACCTGACGCAAAATTATATTGAGATTTTGAATATTTTTGTTATTAAAACATCCCGGCATACTGCGTGTCATCTGATTACTGATGTTACGGAGTTATTTATGCCTCTCGCTTTATTTGCACTAACAATAAGTGCCTTCGCTATTGGCACGACTGAGTTTGTGATTGTTGGCCTGGTGCCGACCATCGCTCAACAACTGGCGATCTCGTTACCTTCAGCTGGGATGCTGGTTTCAATCTATGCGCTGGGTGTGGCGATTGGCGCACCAGTGCTGACCGCTCTGACCGGAAGCCTGCCACGTAAACAGCTGCTTGTCGCGCTGATGGTCCTGTTTACGGCGGGGAATTTACTGGCATGGCAGGCACCCGGGTATATGACACTTATTGTCGCCCGTCTGCTGACGGGGCTGGCTCACGGCGTATTCTTCTCGATTGGTTCCACTATCGCGACAAGTCTGGTGCCAAAAGAAAAAGCGGCTTCCGCTATCGCTATTATGTTCGGTGGCTTAACCGTTGCGTTGGTCACGGGCGTGCCGCTGGGTACGTTTATCGGCCAGCACTTTGGCTGGCGTGAGACTTTCCTGGCAGTATCAATGTTAGGCGTGATTGCGCTGATTAGTAGCCAACTACTGATCCCGGCTAACATTCCTGGTCGAGCGGCCGCCAGCATTCGCGACCAGGTGAAAGTGCTGACTCATCCTCGTCTGTTGCTGATTTACGCCGTTACGGCATTGGGCTACGGTGGTGTGTTCACGGCTTTCACCTTCCTGGCACCGATGATGCAGGATCTGGCGGGCTTCTCCCCGGCAGCGGTGAGCTGGATCTTACTGGGTTACGGCGTATCAGTCGCTATCGGCAATATCTGGGGCGGTAAACTGGCGGATAAGCATGGTGCGGTTCCTGCATTGAAATTCATTTTCGCCGCGCTGTTTGTTCTGCTGATGGTCTTCCAACTGACGGCTTCCACGCAGTACGCCGCGCTGGCTACCATTCTGGTGATGGGGATCTTTGCCTTCGGTAACGTACCAGGGTTGCAGGTCTACGTGGTACAGAAAGCGGAACAATTTACGCCCAATGCTGTTGATGTGGCGTCAGGGCTGAACATTGCAGCGTTTAACATTGGTATTGCACTGGGTTCCGTGATTGGCGGACAAACGGTCGAGCATTATGGGTTGGCGCAGACACCATGGATTGGCGCACTTATTGTTCTGGTGGCTTTCCTGCTGATGGGGCTGAGCGGCCGTCTTGATAAGCCCACGCACGTTGCTCTGGGGTAAATCATTGATGTAAGCGCCCACTTACAAAACAAACTGCAATTGTTCGTTGAAAGTGAGTGCTAAAATCCCTATAACAGAAGAACCAGTCCGGCTGCGGACTGGTTGACGTTACAGAGGTTTGAAAGTCTAAAGTGCGAAAAAACACCTATGCCATGCGTTATGTTGCCGGACAACCCGCCGAGCGGATTTTACCGCCGGGCTCGTTTGCGCATATTGGCCAGGCATTACCCGCAGGCGTACCGTTGAGCAGTGAAGATCGCATTCGCGTGCTGGTATGGAATATTTTTAAACAGCAGCGAGCAGAATGGCAGTCGGTGCTGAAGAATTTTGGTAAAGACGCGCATCTGGTGTTATTGCAGGAAGCGCAAACCACACCAGAACTGGTGCAGTTTGCGACCACTAACTATCTCGCTGCCGACCAGGTTCCCGCCTTTGTGCTGCCTCAGCACCCCTCTGGCGTTATGACACTCTCCTCCGCCCATCCAGTTTACTGCTGCCCATTGCGCGAGCGTGAGCCTATTTTACGGCTGGCGAAATCGGCGCTGGTGACGGTGTACCCGTTGCCTGACACTCGGTTGTTAATGGTGGTGAATATCCACGCGGTTAACTTTAGCCTTGGCGTTGATGTCTATAGTAAGCAGTTACTTCCCATTGGCGATCAGATTGCTCATCACAGCGGCCCGGTGATTATGGCCGGCGATTTTAATGCCTGGAGCCGTCGACGGATGAATGCGCTGTACCGCTTTGCGCGTGAAATGTCGCTGCGCCAGGTGCGCTTTACCGACGATCAGCGCCGCCGCGCGTTTGGTCGTCCTCTCGATTTTGTGTTCTATCGCGGTCTGAACGTGAGTGAGGCCTCTGTGCTGGTCACCCGCGCCTCCGACCACAACCCGCTACTCGTTGAATTCAGTCCCGGCAAACCTGAACAATAACGGTGTGTCAGGTCTGCCGTAGGGCAGGCCTGTGATGGTTGCCCTTCATATTTCACAACAACCGAAGGACAACACAATGACAACACGCTCTCATCATGACAACGTCGAAAAACAGTTTGGCTCTCAGGCTAATGCCTACTTAACCAGTGCGGTGCACGCCTCTGGTCGTGACTTGCAACGTCTGGGGGAAAGGTTGCTGGCATTTCCGCAGGCCCGCGTGTTGGATATGGGATGCGGAGCGGGGCACGCCAGCTTTGTGGCCGCGCAATACGCAAAGCAGGTAGTGGCATATGATTTATCGTCGCAGATGCTTGACGTGGTCACTGAAGCGGCAAAAGACAGAGGTCTGGAGAATATCGCCACACGGCAGGGTTATGCTGAAAGCCTGCCGTTTGAAGATAACGTATTTGACGTGGTGATTAGCCGCTATTCCGCGCATCACTGGCATGATGTCGGGCGTGCGTTGCGAGAAGTGAACCGCGTTCTGAAGCCCGGCGGCGTGCTGATTGTGATGGATGTGATGTCGCCAGGCCATCCTGTACGTGACATCTGGTTGCAAACTGTGGAGGCGTTACGCGATACCTCGCACGTACGCAACTATTCCAGCGGAGAATGGCTGTCGTTAATCAATGACGCCAATCTGATTGCCGATACCTTGTTAACCGATCGTCTGCCGCTGGAGTTCAGTTCGTGGGTGGCGCGGATGCGTACGCCTGCAGCGTTGAGCGACGCGATCCGTGTATACCAACAAAGTGCTTCTGCGGAAGTGAAAGCCTATTTTGCGTTACAGGAAGATGGCTCGTTTACCAGCGACACGATAATGGTTGAAGCACATAAAGCGGGATAAATAAAAAAGGCACTGGGGGGAAACCAGTGCCTTCATTTCTACAATGCTATCAGGAGTCCGGCATCCCGCTGTTTTTCACAAACAACGTTAGCTGATCGCCTGGCTGCAGATTGTTCGTATCGCTGTTCCAGCGCATCACATCCTTGATGTTAACCCCGTGGCGTTTGGCAATGCTCGAGAGCGAGTCGCCTTTACGCACACGATAGGTGATGCTATCGCTGTTGTTCGCCAGTCGCTGTGCGCTGGTACCAGCGCCCACCGTCAGATTTTGGCCTACTTTCAGCGATGACCCGCGCAGATTATTCCACTGCTTAAGGTCATTGGTGCTCACGCCAAGACGTGAAGCGACGCCAGAAAGCGTATCGCCAGAGCGAACTTTGTAGCTACGGCTGTTCAGCGGCGTGTTATCCGCAACCAACGTTGACTGCACGGCTGCAATTTCGCCTGAGGCCAGAGACTCACGCAGCTTCTCTGCATGCTTCTTTGGCACCATCACATATTGCGGACCGCTGGCACCCAACGTGGAGCCTTTCACGCCTGCATTGAAGGTTTTCAGCTTGCTGACGGAAATACCTGCCATATCGGCAACCTGAGCCATTTCAACCGGGCTACTCAGGCGAACACGTGCCAACGCGCGGCTTTCGTCTGTTGTTGGCAGACGCACGCCATAGCGTTTGCTGTTTTTGAGTATATCGCTCAATGCCAGCATTTTTGGCACATATAGCTTCGTTTCCTGAGGCAATGGCAACGACCAGAAGTCAGTGGGTTTACCACGGGCTTTGTTCGTTTTAATTGCCTTCATGACACGACCTTCACCGCTATTATAAGCAGCAACGGTCAGCAGCCAGTCGCCATCAAACATTTTGTTCAGACGCTGCATCATGTCCAGTGCGGCGGTGGTGGAAGCCACAACGTCGCGACGTGCATCATAATTGCGGGTCTGTTTTAAACCATAATTGCGCCCCGTGCTCGGAATGATCTGCCAAATACCTGCGGCATTGGCGCCAGACGTTGCGTGAGGATCAAAAGCGCTCTCCACTATGGGTAGTAGTACCAGTTCCATTGGCATGTTACGTTTCTTAACCTGCCCGGCTATCCAGTACATATACGGCTCTGCCCGTAAAGTTACATCGTGGAGATAGCTCTTATTGCGTAAATACTTCTGTTTCTGTTCGCGAATCCGGTTGTTTTCCGGAATTCCCATCTTTAGCTCGTCACCAATGAAAGCCCACAAATCTTGATCAGCAGCGATAGATGTTCCGTCGTCCATCCATCGCGCCTGACTTGTAAACTTTCCTGCTTCCCCTTGACCAGCTGCAGAAAGGCTCTGTGCGTGTTGTTGGACGTTACCAGTATTCTGGCACCCAACAAGCAGGACAGAGGCGAGTAATATCGCTTTTGCCTTCATGTGTGTGTCAATAGTTGCTTAAAAGACGACCGATCATAACGGCGAAGTTTTCAAAAGGCAACCCGCAATTGTCAGAACGTATCTTTCTTTGACCTTAACCAGGCAAAACGCTCTTCAGGTTGTTGCAATATTGTTTTTTTATTTATTTCATTAATTAAATCAATATCTTCCGTTCTTAAAAAAAGATTATTTCGTCGCTCATTTTTCAGAATTACGGGCAGTGTCATTTGTTTTTTTACGCGTAACTCATTAACTTTACGATAATATTCATTTATGAACGGATCGTGCGGAAGAATGCTTAAGGCAAACTTCATGTTTGCTAATGTGTACTCATGTGCGCAACAAATCAATGTATCGTCAGGAAGTGCGTTTAGTTTTTTAAGTGATTGATACATTTGAGATGCTGTGCCTTCAAAAAGCCGACCGCAGCCACCGGAGAAGAGCGTGTCGCCGCAAAACAGGTAAGGGTGGCTAAAGTAACAGATATGTCCTAAAGTGTGACCCGGCGTAGCAATTACAGTAAATTCATGCCCCAAAACGAGTGCAATATCGCCATCTTCGACTATATGCGTCGTTCCCTTATCTTGCGTTTCAGACGGTCCGTATACCGCTATTTGTGGGAAATGTTGCAGAAGTTCTTTCACGCCGCCCACGTGATCCTGATGATGATGTGTCAGCAGAATGGCCTCGGGAACCCAGTTATGTTCTGCAATAGCTTTCAGAACAGGTGCTGCTTCACCCGGGTCCACAATCAGACAATGTTTGTCATTATTCGACAGGACCCAGATGTAATTGTCCTGAAATGCAGTAATACTGTTAAGATTCATAGATTACCTCTCAATGCGTAACGGAAGGTTGTGATGAAACCGGCAAGGATCCCTCAAACTGTCGTAGCGCCCGTTAGTTGGGATGATTTTCCCTGGGGCGAACACTATCGTCAGGCGCTGGAGCATCAGCTTAACCCGTGGTTCGCAAAAATGTACGGATTTCATCTGCTTAAGATTGGTAATTTAAGCGCAGAAATCAATTCTGAAGCGTGCGCGGTTTCTCATCAGGTAAATGTTTCTTTGCAAGGCGCTCCCATGCAGGTGACTGCCGATCCTTTACATCTGCCCTTTGCCGATAAGTCCGTGGATGTTTGTTTGTTGGCTCATACGCTGCCGTGGTGTTCCGATCCACATCGCTTACTGCATGAAGCCGATCGCGTGCTTATTGATGACGGTTGGTTGATTCTGAGCGGCTTTAACCCGGTAAGTCTGATGGGATTGCGTAAACTGGTGCCCGTATTGCGTAAAACATCGCCCTACAACAGCCGGATGTTTACCCTCATGCGGCAGTTGGACTGGCTCTCATTGCTGAATTTTGAAGTACTGCACTACAGCCGTTTTCATGTCCTGCCCTGGAACAAGAAGGGCGGGAAAATGTTAAGCGCCCATATCCCTGCGCTGGGCTGTTTGCAACTGGTGGTTGCGCGTAAGCGGACCATTCCGCTTACGCTCAACCCGATGAAACAAAATAAAAGCAAAACGCCTATCCGCCAGGCCGTTGGCGCAACCCGGCAATACCGTAAACCGGACGCTTAAGCCTCCGCCTGATACCCAATATCATCCTGAGTGGGACGCATTGCTGCGGCGCGCGCAAGCTCATCACAGCGTTCGTTTTCCGGATGGCCCGCATGGCCTTTAACCCATTCCCATTTGATTTGATGCGGCCCCAGCGCGGTATCCAGACGTTTCCACAGATCGACGTTCTTCACTGGTTTTTTATCTGCTGTTTTCCAGCCGCGCTTCTTCCAGTTGTGGATCCACTGCGTAATGCCCTGGCGCACATACTGGCTGTCCGTGCTGAGTATCACTTCACACTGTTCTTTCAGGGCTTCCAGCGCAACGATTGCCGCCATCAGCTCCATGCGATTATTGGTGGTGAGGTTGTAGCCTTCGCTAAAGGTTTTTTCGCGCCCGCGATAGCGTAAAATCGCCCCATAACCACCTGGCCCTGGATTTCCCAGGCAAGAACCATCGGTGAAAATCTCTACCTGTTTAAGCATCTCTGGTAGACTTCCTGTTTTAGCAAATCGAAATCAAACGATAAGTCTGACATAAATGACCGTTATGAGCACTGGAATTACACGACAGATCGTCCTCGATACCGAAACCACCGGTATGAACCAGATTGGCGCCCACTACGAAGGCCACAAGATCATTGAGATCGGTGCGGTTGAAGTGGTGAACCGCCGCCTGACCGGGAATAACTTCCACGTTTACCTGAAACCGGATCGGCTGGTGGACCCGGAAGCGTTTGGTGTACACGGAATCGCAGACGAATTCCTGCTTGATAAACCTACGTTTGCCGATGTGGCCGATGAGTTTCTCGACTACATCCGCGGTGCGGAGCTGGTCATCCATAACGCATCGTTTGATATCGGCTTTATGGATTACGAATTCGCTAAGCTCAGGCGGGATATTCCGAAAACAAACGAATTCTGCAAAATTACCGATAGCCTGGCGCTGGCGAGGAAAATGTTTCCTGGCAAGCGCAACAGCCTTGATGCGTTATGCTCACGCTATGAAATAGACAACAGTAAGCGAACCCTGCACGGCGCATTGCTCGATGCCCAGATTCTGGCCGACGTTTATCTGATGATGACCGGTGGGCAGACCACGATGGCGTTCTCAATGGAAGGTGACAGCCAGCAGCAGAATGACACGGGGATCCAGCGTATTGTGCGACAGTCCAGCAAACTACGCGTTGTTTTCGCCACTGATGAAGAGTTAGCGGCCCATGAGTCGCGCCTTGACCTGGTGCAGAAGAAAGGCGGAAGTTGCCTCTGGCGGGCATAGTTTGTACGTTTTCCGTATGGAAATGACCATTCGGGTGATTTTTGCAGCAAACGATTAAAAAACGTGAGAAAAAGCGTTGACGACGCGTGAGGCAATCCGTAATATTCGCTTCGTTCCCAAGCGGAACACAACGCGGAGTGGTAGTTCAGTTGGTTAGAATACCTGCCTGTCACGCAGGGGGTCGCGGGTTCGAGTCCCGTCCATTCCGCCACTATTCAGAAAGCCTGAATCAGAAATGATTCAGGCTTTCGTCGTTTTAGCCCGCCAACAATAATAATCTCATCATCACACTTTATCGACCACGTCCGTGCTATCGGGCAGGCAACACATCAGGTCATCCTTAACCCGACGCATATCCAGGGGCAGATCAACCTGCGAAGTGATTCATCACGCAGGCGAAGCGGGGTGAAAAGTTATCGCCGATAAGCACCGTTTCTTCATTCAAGTGCTTTAGCATATACAGCTTGTCGGCACGTTCGTAAGCGTCGAAGAAGAGATAATCGACAGCATCCGTTGCTTCATCATCGGGGGATTTTTCACGTCCGTTGGGAGTGAGCATGAAAACACCGGCGGTATGGCCGAGTGGTCGGGCATAGCGAAAGAACAGTTTTCGGTTCACAGCAAACTCGCCATCATCACTTTTGAGTTTCCCTTGTACTGACAATGAAAGGTGTCCGGAGTTGTAGCTGGTAATCAGCATTATTCCATGGAGTACCTTTTTTGTATCCTGGATGTCGAGTATCGACGTGAATTCCGAGGAGCAGGAAAAACTGATTTCTTGTTTTTTCGCATTCCCGGCGATAATAAAAAAAGCGATAGCCGCCAGCCCAAAAATGGCAATCACGACTGACCATAGTAAAGGAGAGTGATCGCTTTCTTGCTTCATATCATTCCTCATGATGGCGATACTGGCTGATGCAATGGTAATAGCCGAGGTTCAGCCCGCATTCAGCGGCAAACGACCACTCAACCAGATTATGGTTGCTCGCCCAGGTATTGAGATACAGATCTTTTGGGTACGAACAGTCGGGGTTAATGCCCACGGACTTGAAAATATCCAGTGCTTTCTTTTCGGTTATGGTGTCGGTGAGGGCGTTTCCTAATATATGTACACGGCATTGTTCATAGTCGATAGTCCGCAGGATAGTCGCGTCCGTCATGGCGATTTCATTGGGTATCCATGTTAACCACGCTGTCGCCAGCACGGCGATACCGGTAATTAACGCGGTTATCGCCACAGGCCAACGGCTTTGTTTCTTTTTGTTGAGCGTCGATGCAACATTGGCAATTCTGGCGGGAGCTTGCGCTTCTTCCAGTTGCTGAATATTGATATTAACGTCGCCCATCCGAAATCCCATCCGCGGAATTGTGACGATGAGTTCTGCAGGATGACCCGTAGACGTTATTGCTTTGCGCAGAAATGAAATGTGCTGATTGAGATTCGCATCCGTCGCTCTGGCGCCATTATGCTGAAAAACATTCAGCAGAATTTCATCACGCGAGGATATCTCTTTACCATTTTGCAACAAATAGAGCAGTAATTGTGTTGCCACATTATTCAATGTGGCCATTTCACCAGATGCCAGGTCTTTTAGGGTATTTTTATGTGGTCTGAAAACTAAGCCATCACCAATAATTACGGATTTAATTTTGTTTATTGGTATATGAGAAATCACTGATGTCTCCTTTAAAGCAGGATATCTCGCATTCGAGTGGGTGAAGCAATAGCATAACATAATTCATTTATAAAAAATGGTTGTACCATAGAACGCTTTATTAATATTTATATAACAATATTTTAATATCTCTTATAGAATCCTCTTTTCTCCTTCCTCTCTTTCACTATCTTATTGTCATTACTCGCTTTTGATATCCAATTTCATTTTTACAAAAATTTCATAAATACATTTTGCCTGTTGTTCTGGCTAAATAAAAAAATAGTTGATAGATAAAAACTCTATAAAAATGCTGAATGATAGATATTAACACTGGCTATGTCGTGATTTTTGGCGGTTTTTTAGGTAAACGATCGCTCTGTAGACAGTGTGACAACATGATTCCCTGAGTTTGATTAATACCGGATTTTTGCATTGTGTCATTTTCCCGTCGACTTAATATAAGCCCCGAAACAGCGTAAACAACTGTGGACGGTATTTCGGATGGAATACCAATGAAGTTCAAAATACGGGGCGGCTTGAGATGGATTGTTTGCAAGGATATGCGCTACCGCCACCTGCAGATCAGGATTCCCGGACATAAATTATCTGCGGAAATAGATCTTCGGAATAACTAAAAAACAGATATAAGGTTAAGTAGTAATATGAAAATGAAAAACGTGGCTGTGGCCTGTGCGCTGATGGCGGGAATGACTTTTACTGCCTCTTCTGCTTTTGCTGCAAAAAATGTCGAACCGACTAACGGTAAAATTCACTTCACCGGTTCTCTGGTTAATTCCGCATGTGGTCTGGCACCAGAATCCAGCCCGGTACAGGTTAATTTTGGTGAGATCCCAACTTCTCAGTTAAAAGACAACCAACGTGCTGGCGTTAAGCATGCCAAAATCGTTCTGCAGGGCTGTGATACGACCGTCGCGAAAACGGCCACTGTGACCTATACCCCGGCAACGATTGATACAGACAACAACGCGCTGGCTGCATTCACCTCTGGTACTGCAAAGGGCGCGGGCATCGGTATGATTGACAGTGGCAACCAGGACGTGGAATGGGGCCAAGCCGCCTCTCAGGTCAACATTACCGATGGTGAAACCGACATTGATTTCGTCGCTTACCTGCAGGCAAACAACGCATCTGCCGCGGTAACTCCGGGTGATTTCGAATCTACCGTTAATTTCCAGATCGACTACCAGTAACGATCTGCAGCAGGCGCATTAACGCGCCTGCTTAACCCTTCCTGCGAATAACTGAAAGGAAATGCGGTGATGCCTGGATGGCGAATTTTACTGCTTTTTATCTTCATATCGCCTGCATGGGTTTTGGCTGACACCAATCGTCTTGTCAGTACGCCCGGCAAAATGCGCATGCGCGGAAATATTATTGAGGCTGCCTGTTATGTCGATCCACGCGACCGGTCGCTACTGGTTGAATTTGATGATCTCTCAGCCAGAGATATTTCCGGAAAACCAGAGAAAGTATCAGCGCATGATTTCAGCATTCATTTGTTGGGATGTTCATTAGGGGATTCTCAACACCCCGGGAATCTGTTTCAACGCGCCAATATTACCTTTTCTGGCGCACCGGATAGTGACAATCCTGATTATCTAAGCGTGCAATCGGAAACTGAAAATTTAGCGATAGAAATATATGACAGCAACGGACAGCAAATTCATCTGGGTGAGCCATCACCGGACTGGTAATGACTCCAACTTATTGATAGTGTTTTATGTTCAGATAATGCCCGATGACTTTGTCATGCAGCTCCACCGATTTTGAGAACGACAGCGACTTCCGTCCCAGCCGTGCCAGGTGCTGCCTCAGATTCAGGTTATGCCGCTCAATTCGCTGCGTATATCGCTTGCTGATTACGTGCAGCTTTCCCTTCAGGCGGGATTCATACAGCGGCCAGCCATCCGTCATCCATATCACCACGTCAAAGGGTGACAGCAGGCTCATAAGACGCCCCAGCGTCGCCATAGTGCGTTCACCGAATACGTGCGCAACAACCGTCTTCCGGAGCCTGTCATACGCGTAAAACAGCCAGCGCTGGCGCGATTTAGCCCCGACGTATCCCCACTGTTCGTCCATTTCCGCGCAGACGATGACGTCACTGCCCGGCTGTATGCGCGAGGTTACCGACTGCGGCCTGAGTTTTTTAAATGGCGGAAAATCGTGTTGAGGCCAACGCCCATAATGCGGGCGGTTGCCCGGCATCCAACGCCATTCATGGCCATATCAATGATTTTCTGGTGCGTACCGGGTTGAGAAGCGGTGTAAGTGAACTGCAGTTGCCATGTTTTACGGCAGTGAGAGCAGAGATAGCGCTGATGTCCGGCAGTGCTTTTGCCGTTACGCACCACCCCGTCAGTAGCTGAACAGGAGGGACAGCTGATAGAAACAGAAGCCACTGGAGCACCTCAAAAACACCATCATACACTAAATCAGTAAGTTGGCAGCATCACCCACCGGACTATGTGCTTAATCCAGGGAAAAACACGCTCAATTTTACGGCTTATTTGATCTCCCGCGACGGAAGAATGACATCTGGCGAATTTACTGCGGTCACGCATTTTGTTGTGAATTATCTCTGAGCTGCACTGCAATTCGGGTATCTGAAGGTTTGCGAACGAAAATGATCACGCTGAAAACAGATAAAAAACGTCTGGCGCTTTTTATTGCTCTGGTCTGTGCCTCTTCATGGGCTGAAGCGGATGAGGCCATTGAATTTAATACCGACGTACTGGATGCCAGCGACAGGCACAATGTCGATTTGCAGCGTTTTTCCGAAGGCAACTTTGTGACTCCCGGAGAATATCTGCTGGATGTTCGTATTAACAGCCAGGAGATTCCACAGCAGTCGATCCGTTATATCGTCGATCCTGCCAACCCGCATAAATCCATGGCATGTCTGACCCCGCAACAACTCGAATTACTGGCGCTCAAAGAAGAGGCGCTGGCCTATATTCATCCGATTAGCGCGACCTGCTATGACATTTCCCGCCTGCCGGGTGTCGCGCTGAATAATAGCGCAGGCGTACTGGACATTATCGTGCCACAGGCGTGGATGAAATATACCGATCCAGACTGGACGCCACCGGAGCGCTGGGATAACGGCGTCGCGGGGCTGATTTTTGACTACAGCGTCTCGGGCCAGGCCACACATTATGAACAGGGCGGCGATCGTTATCGCTCTCTGTCTGGCTATGGGCAGACAGGTTTTAACCTCGGCGCGTGGCGATTTCGTGGCCAGTATCAGGCCAATTACGCTTCGGATGATAATCGCGGCCGTATCGACTGGGATCAGGTCTATGCCTATCGACCGTTGCCGATGCAGGCTGCAAAACTGACGGTCGGCGAAATCTACCTGAATTCCCAGGTTTTTGATTCGGTGCGTTTCACCGGGGCTAACCTCGCCAGTGACGAGCGCATGTTGCCACCGAATTTACAGGGCTACGCGCCTGAAGTGCACGGCATCGCCCGCAGCAATGCGAAGGTTACCGTTAGTCAGCAGGGCCGTGTTATCTATCAAACCACCGTTCCTGCAGGGCCATTTAATATTCAGGATCTGCACGGTTCGGTACGCGGCACGCTGGATGTTCGCGTCGAGGAGCAGGATGGCAGCGTACACACTTTTCAGGTCAATACAGCCGATATTCCTTACCTGACGCGACCAGGCTATGTGCGCTACAACGCCGCGGTCGGGAAGCCATCGCGTTATAACCACGACGTTCAGGGGCCTGCGTTTTATAGCGGTGATTTCTCATGGGGGGTCAGCAATGCATGGTCGCTGTACGGCGGCGCGCTGCTGACTGGCGATCGCTATAACGCCTGGTCGATGGGGATTGGGCGGGACTTGAGCTGGCTGGGGGCGCTGTCGGCTGATGCGACGCAATCCGTGAGTCGGGTAAAGCATCAGGCTGAACAAAAAGGCATGTCTTTTAAGCTCAGCTACGCCAAAACTTTTGATGAGTACAACAGCGCCATCACCTTTGCCGGTTACCGCTTCTCACAGCGTAACTTCCGCACTTTCTCGCAGTTTCTCGACGAGCAGTATGAAAATAACAACAGTGCCGGCAACGAAAAAGAGATGTACACCATCACCGGCAACAAAACCTTCTTTGCTGACGATCCACTATTAGCGACCACGTTGTACCTGACCTATACCCACCAGAACTATTGGGATCGCGGTTCCCAGGATCGTTACGGATTATCGATGGGGCACAGCTTTTCATTTGCTGGCATCCAGGGGATCAGCGCCAACGTTGCGGCTTACCGCTCTGAGTATCAGGGCAAACGAGACGACAGTCTTTCGCTTTCAATCTCGGTGCCATGGAGCGATGGCCGCTCTATGGATTACGAATTACAGAACAGCGGCAACCAGACCAGCCAGATGGTTTCGTATTCCGATAACCGCGACCGTAACAATCCGTGGCGTTTGCGCACAGGGGTTTCCGGTGAAGGGCGTACGGCGTTTGATGGCTATTACAAGCACCGCAGCATGATGGCGGAACTGGAATCTAACGTCAGCTGGCAGCAATCACGTTATTTCTCCGTTGGCGGCACGATGCGCGGCGGTTTTACCGCGACGCGTCACGGTGCGGCGCTGCACAACAGCCAGGCGTCGATGAATACCGCCAGGGTGATGGTTGATACCGACGGGGTGGCGAACGTGCCGCTGAACGGCGAACAGGCGCACTCAAACCGCTTCGGTATTGCCGTCGTACCGGACGTCGTTAGCTATCACAGCTTTGATACCCGTATCGATGTGGACGCAATGGACGAGGACATTTCCGCGACTAAAGCCATCGTGACCAACACCCTGACGGAAGGTGCGATTGGCTACCAGCATTTTGCCGTGGCGCAGGGGCAAAAAATGATGGCGCTGCTGCGCCTGAAGGATGGTTCGGTACCGCCGTTTGGCGCCGAAGTGTTTAACGCTAACGGCGTTAGCGTCGCCATGGTAATGGAAAACGGTATGGCCTGGATTGCGGGTGTGAATCCGGCTGAGCGTCTTTCCGTTGCCTGGGCTGGCCGTGCGCAGTGCCACTTACAGGTGCCACAACAAATCAACCCGGAAGGTAACGTGCTGTTGCCTTGTGAATAATTTCAATAACCTGAATGAATTTTGTCATGAATAATCAAGCTTTTTACTCCGTGCAGCGTTGGCTTAAACCCGTGGCCTGTGGCCTGCTTTTGATTGCAGAGATCAACACCTCATGGGCGGGTATTGCGCTCGACCGTACCCGCATGATCATCACGGGTGATGCGCGCTCAGTCAGTGCGAACTTAACCAATACCAGCCCGAGCATTCCGTTTCTGGCTCAGTCGTGGGTGGAAGATGCCAACGGAACAAAAATTACCTCGCCGCTGATGGTCTTACCGCCGCTGCAACGAATTAACGGCGGGCAAAAGGGAATTGCCCGCGTGACGAAAACCAGCGGGATCAACGCCCTGCCGCAGGATCGCGAGAGCTTGTTCTACCTGAACGTACGTGAAATTCCGCCTAAACCGGATAAGCCGAACGTGCTGCAACTGGCGATGCAGTCGCGCATCAAATTGTTCTATCGTCCGGCCGCCATTGTGCCGGAAACGCCGGGCGCCGTGTGGCAAAACCAACTGGTCTTTCACAAGCAGGGCCAGCGCTGGAGTGTGGATAACCCAACGCCTTACTTCGTCACCTTAATCGGCTTAAGCCGCAAGCCAGAAGCGCAGGGAGGCGGCAGATTGACCGACTTCCCCGGCGTTATGGTCTCACCAAAATCCTCTCTCGATTTCAGCGTCACGGACGGCAGCGTCAGCCAGTTCAGCATGATGTACGTGAACGATTTTGGCGGTCATCCCGAACTGAAATTCAGCTGCACAGGCAATGTATGTAAAGCATTGCCGATGGAGCAACAGCCCCGGTAACAGGAATCGTAAATGAAAAAGATGCTTTGCGCCCTGCTGATGGCGGGCATGGCCTGGCAGGTTCAGGCCACCAGCGGCCGCCAGGATATGAGCAACGTGTCCGGTGAGTATGGCAACGTCCGCTTTCATGGCCGGGTCTACGTGTCGCCGTGCGTGCTGGATATGGCCTCACGCGATCAGACCATCAATCTTGGTGATATTTCCGCCAGTCGGTTTCGCCAGGGCGGTGATCGCAGCGAACCGGTGTTGGTCACGCTGTACCTGAACGGCTGCTTAAAGGGCTCTGGTCATACCCTGAGGGATTTCCCCGGGCAGACCAGCGAAATGCCTGAGCTGGCGCACAGCACGGTGGAACGTGGCGTTTCGATGACGCTGATGGCCGAAGGCGCGCCTGAAAACAGTGACCTGGGGCGTATTCGTGGTGATGTGCGCGGCGCGGGCATTCGGCTACTGACCGAGCGTAATCAGCTGATCCATCTGAACCAACCGCAACGTATGTGGATCCTCAAACCAGGCGATAACGCCATTCACTTTCTGGCCACGCTGGAATCTTTTGGGCCAGAGGTGACTGCCGGAGAATTTAACGGCCTGGTGAGACTTAAGCTGGAGTATCTATGAGCGTATTACGCAAAGCGCTGTTGTGGGTTGCCCTGGTTGGCTGTCCACTGGCCGGGCAGGCATTTACACAGGGGGAAGGTGAGCCGGAGGGCGGGTCGCCGCATCAGTACGATATCGAACTGAGTTCGCTGGATGTCAGTAAAAACCACGTGGGGGGCAGAACGGATCCGTTTACCTGGAACCTGGGCAGTTGGTATGTGGTGAATTTCTATTGCGAGCAGGCTGACATCTCCCGGTCGCCGATTTACTACACCACCACGACTACGATGCCGCCTTCAAATCAGGGGGCGAACCGTTTTCGGCTAAACGAGTATCTGGATGTGGAAGTGCAGGTGTGGGTTGCCGGGGGCTATAAACAGTATGTTCAGGCGCCTTTTACCAACGTTTCAAACCGCAACAGCAATAACACTTGCAAAAAGCGCAAGGGCTACACGCGCGCCACTAACGTTGAAAGTGGTTCAAAAGGGAAAGTGACGTTTATTGTCACTAAACCCATTATCAACGGCATCAATATCACTTCCCAATCGCTGGTGGAGGTTGCCGGGCGCATGGGGAGCGCGGGACCTACGCCCACTACGGCGATTTCCCGTGTGGTGATTAAATCCGGGCTGATTACCGTACCGGACAAATGCACCTTCAACCGGGGAGACAAAATCAGTATTGAGTTTGGCGATCTGCCAGGATCCGCTGCCCGGCTCAATGGCACTAACTACAGCAAGTCGATCCCCATTCATGTTGTTTGTGAAGGCGGCAGCTTCGATCAGGGCGCGCTGAACATTAATCTTGGCGTACAAACTACCACGGCGTCAGGCACGGCGGGGTTCAACGATCATCTCCTCGGCACGCTGAGCGGCGGACAAAAGCGCGATGATCTCGGCATTATGCTTAAAGACGAGAGCGGTGGCACCGTCGTGCCCAATCAATTCTATAACGTGAAAGGTTTTTACCAGAATCAGGGCGACTGGAATCTCACTGCTGCACCGGTGGCAAAGCCGGGCGTGGGAAGCGTTAAGGAAGGTGAGTTTGAAGCCTCTGCCACCGTTGTTGCGCAGTTTCAGTAGGGGGATGCCATGAGATTTTCGGCGTTATTCGCGATCGGTGTGTTACTGCTTGGCGGCATGGCGCAGGCCGACACCAAACTGGTCGGCGGCGATATGTATTTTCACGGCACTATCAGAGCGCTGGCCTGCAGCCTGGCACCAGGAGGCGACAAAATCGAGGTCGATTTCGGGCAAATCGCAACGCAGGATCTCTATCTTTCGGGGCGCAGTAAGCCGGAAAAATTCAGCATTCAGCTACGCGACTGCAACCCCGAGGTCTTTCGCGGGATCTCGGTCACTTTCAGTGGTAGTGAGGATGCTGAACTGGACGATCATCTGGCGCTGGATAGCAGTGAACAGGGCGGCGCGACAGGGATCGGTATTGGGATGAGCGAAGAGGACGGCACGGCAATTCGCCTTGATGAGAGCACGTCAGTCAAAGAGATAACTGCAGGCTCGATGACGCTAAATTTTTGGGCGTGGGTCGCAGCAGAGCCGTCGGCGATAAAAAATCAGTCTCTCGAATACGGTCCGTTCAGCGCCAGCGGGACCTGGACACTGAGCTACCAGTAGCATGATGAACGCACTGAATCGTATTGCCCCGCTGCCTGCGCAGAAATTATTGCTCGTTATTAGTCTGTTTTTCTGGTGTGGGGTAATGCATCTCTACTGGCCGAATAACGGCGGCAGCGGTCTGTCGTTGCCGCTTAATATTACGAGCTGGATTTATGCCGTTGTGCTGGCTGCAAGCGCATCAGTGCTGGTGCCTCGTCAACGCTGGCGTATCACTGTCCCCGCCACGGTTTTTTCGATGGGGGCGCTCATCCTGACGCAGCTTTGTCTGCTGACGCCTGGCGTCTGGCAGTTCGAGGCGCAGCTGGTCGCAGGGGCGCTGCTGGGAGGCGTGCTCGTCTATCTGGTGACATTGCAGATTCCGCTTGCGGCAAACACCCTGACGGTACTGCTGACCCTGCTATGGGGCGCGTGCGTCATCGAATGTCTGGCGTTTTTGTATCAGTACTGGCATTTGCCGGGAGTTGATTACTGGGAGTTTGCCTGGCGACGCGGTACGCGGCCCTACGGTATTTTTCAGCAGGTCAATCTGATGGCCAGCTTCACAGCATCTGGTGTGCTGCTGTCAGCTCCGCTCTTTGTACGGCTACGCGACAGATATCGAATTGTCATCGGGATTGCTCTGGTGATGATGGGCTTTGTGCTGCATGAATCCCAGTCGCAAACCGGCTATGTGTCTGTGGTGGTAGGTGAAGTCTTGCTGCTGGTGGTTTTCCCGGCGCAACGCCGTATGTTGTTGCTACTTCTGCTGCCGCTGGCGTTAGGCATGGTGGCGGGCACGCTTGCTCGCCATTTTTTGTCCGTTGCTACAGTCGATCACCTGACCACTTCCCAGGTGCGCTGGACGGTGCTTAAAACGTCACTAGCATTATTTGCCGAACGCCCGTGGACGGGGTGGGGCGTGGGCAGTTTTGCCGCCGTGTTTCTCGAACGCGCGGGGCCGTTGGGGCTGAGCAGCATCTCGCATCCGCACAATGAGCTGGTGCTGTGGCTGGTGGAGGGCGGCCTGGTTGGGTTGGCGGGGGCGCTGTGCTTTATTACGGGAGGCTTCTGGCTGTGGATGCACGGAAATCGCTGGCGTCGCGCTTGTCTGGTGGCGGCGCTGCCGGTGGTTATTCATATGTTGACGGAATACCCCGTCAGGCAGTCAACACCACATTGGTTACTGCTGATCCTGCTGCTTCGTTGTGCAGATAGCCCGCTAAAAGTGGCTCGCCTGACGCTTACGTCGACGTCGCTGATTCGTGCGCTGGCATTGATCTCGTTTTTAACCTTCACGCCACTGTTGCTTCTCTCACTGCACACGCAACAGCAGTTGACGCTGGCGGAGCGACAATCAGCGCAGTGGCGTCTGGCCGAGTCGCTCCCGGTAGGAGGCTGGCTCCTTGCCCCTCGCTACCGGTTTGATGTTCAGATGGGGTATCTGCAACGGTATCAGCGTACCCGGGATGCTCGCTGGCTGGAAGCGGTTCGCCGTTGGGCGCCTGACTATGTGCGTGTTCACCCAGACCCGAATGTCTCCTTCACGCAAATCTTGCTGGCGTTACAGCAGCGCGACCTACCTGAGGCGCATCGTCTGGCGACGCGCTTTTACCTGACATACCCGAACGATCGCCGTATCCCGTGGCTGCAGGATGCACGACGTCCTTTCAATCAAAAAATGGAATGATATGAACAGATTCAGCGAACAGACCCGCCATGTGCCAGAGCTTCCCCGCAACGCCGAGCTGCTGCGGATCACCGGGATCCGTTTGCAGCGCATCCATTTTTTTGATGATGCATCGCTGGATGTCTGTGAGGTGTTAAGTCAGGTACGCACGCCGCTACCGCTCGATCTTTTTTTCAAGCACCTTTCCATCACCGCAAAACAGCAGCTATTTCTGTGGCAAATGCGGCAGGTACTGGCACTCTCAGGAAGTTATTCGCTGAATTTATCCGTCAGGATGCTGACCTGTCTGTCGTGGATTGCGCAGCTCGCCCGGCAGGCGCATCAGGGGCGGATTGTTATCGAAATACAGGATCCTGGCACCATGATGCGACTGGAAAAGGCAGAACAGCAGGCCGTATGCATTGCCGTTAAAACCCTGGTGCGTCACGGGTTTCGCGTGTGGTTGGATGATGTTTCGCCTGAGCTATTTTTTGTCTGGCGACTGTCTGGCATCCGTTTCGATGCCATCAAAATTGAAAGCGGAATGTTTCATCAGTTCAGGACGTCGGATTGGCAGTTAAGGGTACTGGTCAATCAATTTCGCGGGCTGGGAGAACGGGTTGTGATCGAGGGGGTGGAAACGCCGCAGGATTATGCCATTTGCCGTATGAGCGGCGCAGATGCTGTACAGGGATTTTTGTTCGAGCAGGAAGTATTACCGAAAGGCCTGAATCATTGCTGATTCAGGCCATGGTCATTATTCGCTCAGCGTCTGTGCGATATCTTTTTGCACCTGCTGGCGCTGTTCTGGGGTCAATACTTTGTTCAGGTCGAAATAGTATTTCACACGGTAATAACGCGCCTGCTGTTCGATATTGCTGAACGCGGAAAGCTGTTTTTTGACGGCGGCTTCATCCCATTTCCCGGACTTGATGACGTCAATCAACGCGCCGTCTTTAACATCCTTCACCGATATCTGGCTAACGTTGGTTTCAAGCTGCTGGTGCAGTTTTTTAATCTGCGCAACCTGGTCAGTGCTCAGTTTAAGGTGCTGAACTACCGGGTCCTGAGCTGGTGCGGGTACATTGGATACGTTTGCTGCAAGCGTGCTAAAAGAAGCGCCAGCCACGGTTGCCGCCAGCAAAGTCATGCGTACGAAGTTCTTCATTTCGGGATCCTGATAAGGGAATTATTAACATTGTCTGTCACTCGCTGGAGACGAGTGATTATCCTTTGCAGAATACGATGCCCGAAGCACGTCGCCACGCGAATTTGTTTTGCGGTTGGTTACGGAGTGAAACAATCCCGCTACGGAAAACGTTGTGCAGCGGGAAGAAGGCGATATCTACAGCGTGAACGGGTCAGCGTCCTGCCAGGCGGGGAACTTCTCGCGGTACTCGCGCAGCGCCGAGAGTGACAGTTCAGCGTCAATGCGCGTAGCCTGATGCGGCTCGGCGGTGGCAATAATCTCCCCCTGCGGATTAATCACCCGGCTGTCACCGCGATAATGATGGCCGTTACCGTCAGTACCCACGCGGTTACATCCTGCTACATAAGCCTGGTTCTCAATTGCCCGCGCGGTGAGCAGAACCTGCCAGTGTAGCGAACGCGGCGCCGGCCAGTTGGCGACATACAATGCCAGGTCGTAATCGTTGCGGTTGCGCGACCATACTGGAAAACGCAGGTCATAACAGACCAACGGCAGAATGCGCCAGCCGCGCCATTCAAAAATAACCCGCGCGTCACCCGCCTGATAATGTTGATGTTCATCCGCCATGCGGAACAGGTGGCGCTTGTCATAGAAATGGACATTACCTTCGGGTTCGACCAGCAAAAAGCGGTTTACCGGGCCACGTTCAGACAAGAGAGCGGCGCTGCCTGCTATAAGGGCGTTCGTCTGTTGCGCCTTCGTGCGCATCCAACTGACAACCTCTTCCTGCGGCAGCGATTTGCTTGCCGCTTCCATGGCAAATCCGCTGGTAAACATTTCAGGTAACACAATGACATCACGTCCGGTGACGGTTTCCAGTTGGCGGTCGAAATGGCGCAGGTTGGCCGGGCCATCCATCCAGATCAGCGGTTGTTGCAGCAGAGTAATTTTCAAACCGGGCACGATCGAGGCTCCTCATTGAACAACATTTTGACACTGTAGCATGAGCTCTAACTGAAATGTGGCAATAAAAAGCCCCGCATTAAGCGGGGCTAAACGTTGTGCGTGTGTCGTTACGCGGCTTCGACTTTACGCACCTTCTCTGGCAGCTTTACCGGCTGAGTCGCCAGCGCCTCGGGTTCAAAGTCATCCACGTTGATGCTACGCAGACGACTCGCTTCGGCTTTCACCAGAATTGCGGCTTCATCTTTATCAATCAGCCCTTTAGCCAGCGCATTTTGCGCCAGTTCATCCAGGCGGGTAAACGGCAGGTTTTTACCCAGCTCTTTGCAGATCCGCTGGTGGATAGGGTCGGCTGCAATCACATCCAGCAAAGCCTCTTCCAGCAAACCTACCGGGTTATGCTCGCTCGGCGTCAGGTATTGACCGCGGCCAAGGCGAGAACGGGTGGCGCTCGGAACCTGCAGAATCTTCGCGACTTTATGATCCAGCTTGTCAGACGGTGCATGGTAGTGGCGACCGGTAGGGAAGATAACCACATTCAGCAGGCCCACGACCAGTCGGTTTGGGAAGTTTTTCAGCAGGTCGTCCATCGCCTGTTCCGCTTTGTACAACGCATCCTGAACGCCCCAGTGAACCAACGGCAGGTCTGCTTCATTACGGCCTTCATCGTCATAACGCTTCAGTACCGCGGAGGCCAGATACAACTGACTTAATACATCGCCCAGACGCGCGGAGATACGTTCACGGCGCTTCAGGCTACCGCCCAGTACGGCCATGGAGACATCTGAAAGCAGTGCCAGGTTAGCGCTCAGACGGTTCAGATGCTGGTAGTAACGTTTGGTCGCATCGCCGGTTGGTGTGCTGCTGGTTAAGCCGCGCGTCAGGCCCAACCAGAAGCTGCGCACTTTGTTACTACCGACGTGGCCGATGTGTTTGAACAGCAGCTTGTCGAACGCATTCACATCGTTACTCTGTGCCGCGGCCATCTCTTCCAGAACGTACGGATGGCAGCGAATCGCCCCCTGACCGAAGATCATCATGCTCCGGGTCAGAATGTTGGCACCTTCAACGGTAATGGCGATAGGCGCGCCCTGATAAGCACGGGCGAGGAAGTTGCTTTCGCCAAGCATAATGCCTTTACCGCCAGTAATATCCATTGCATCGATAATTGACTGCTGTCCACGGTGGGTACAGTGATACTTCACGATGGCCGACAGCACCGCCGGTTTTTCACCCAGCATAATACCGTAGGTAATCAGCGACGCCGCTGCATCCATCACGTACGCGTTACCCGCAATACGTGCCAACGGCTCTTCAATACCTTCCATCTTACCGATAGAGATTTTGAACTGGCGACGAATGTGCGCATACGCGCCGGTTGCCATTGCGACCGATTTCACGCCGCCCGTCGAGTTAGACGGCAGAGTAATACCGCGTCCCACGGACAGACATTCCACCAGCATGCGCCAGCCCTGACCGGCCATTTTTGGGCCACCGATGATGTAATCAATCGGCACGAAGACATCTTTGCCCAGCGTAGGACCGTTCTGGAACGGCACGTTCAGCGGGAAGTGTCGACGCCCAATTTGTACGCCTGGCGTTGACGTTGGGATCAGCGCACAGGTAATGCCAAGATCTTCTTCACCACCCAGCAGTTTTTCCGGGTCGGAGAGTTTAAATGCCAGACCCAGTACGGTAGCGATAGGCGCCAGCGTGATATAACGCTTATTCCAGGTCAGGCGCATACCCAGCACCTGCTGGCCCTGCCAGTCGCCCATACAAACCACGCCGGTATCAGGGATCGCGCCTGCGTCGGAACCCGCTTCCGGGCTGGTCAGAGCAAAGCAGGGGATCTCCTGACCACGAGCCAGACGCGGCAGGTAATGATTCTTCTGCTCTTCGGTGCCGTAATGCTGCAGCAGTTCGCCAGGGCCTAAGGAGTTAGGTACGCCAACGGTGATCGCCAGGATCCCGGAAACGCCGGAGAGTTTCTGCAGAACGCGAGCCTGAGCATACGCGGAGAATTCCAGCCCGCCGTACTCTTTCTTAATGATCATCGCGAAGAAGCGGTGTTCTTTCAGATACGCCCACAGTTCCGGCGGCAGATCCGCGAGTTCATGGGTGATCTGGAAGTCGTTCGCCATGCGGCAGGCTTCTTCCACTGGGCCGTCAATAAACGCTTGTTCTTCAGCTGTCAGATGCGGCTGAGGATAGTTATGCAGTTTTTTCCAGTCTGGCTTGCCCTGGAACAGGTCGCCTTCCCACCAGGTTGTACCGGCATCAATCGCCTCTTTCTCAGTACGCGACATCGGCGGCATGACTTTACGGAAACCGCGGAATACTGGCGCAGAGATCATGGATTTGCGCATTGGCGTAAAGTTAAACGGTACGAGGAGAATGGCCAGAGGAACCAGCAGCCAGATTGACCACAGGCCAACCACGCCAAGCGCAGCTGTCCAGGCGAGCAAAATTAAGCTGCTGAGGAATAAGCTCACGCGGTGATAAAACAGAACGCTGAGCAGAACAACCGTAGCGATAATACTCAAAATCATCATAACGAAAAGCTCCCTTGCTTGTAGGAGGTCTGACCACTTGTGATGATATGGTTGTAGTGGATGTAAATTCTTTTAGCAATGTGTTTACAAAATAATTACAACAAAGCTCACATTGTTGCTGTTTTAACCGGCACAAAAAATCAAAAGCCGCAGCCATTCCTGTGGCTTGTACTTCTCGCTGGTAGCGCTATCCGGTACACTGCATCTTGTCATTTACATTCATGCTGAAGGATATCCTCATGTACCAGGATCTTATTCGTAACGAACTGAGCGAAGCGGCGGAAACGCTGGCTAATTTTCTTAAAGATGACGCCAATATTCACGCCATTCAGCGCGCGGCGGTCCTGTTGGCAGACAGCTTTAAAGCTGGCGGTAAGGTACTTTCTTGCGGTAACGGCGGTTCCCATTGCGACGCGATGCACTTCGCCGAAGAGCTGACCGGACGTTATCGCGAAAACCGCCCAGGCTACCCGGCGATCGCTATCTCTGATGTCAGCCATATCTCCTGCGTCAGCAACGATTTCGGTTACGATTATGTCTTCTCCCGCTACGTTGAAGCCGTGGGTCGCGAAGGCGATGTCCTGTTAGGCATCTCTACTTCGGGTAACTCCGCTAACGTGATTAAAGCGATTGCCGCAGCGCGTGAGAAAGGGATGAAAGTCATCACCCTGACGGGTAAAGATGGCGGCAAAATGGCGGGCAGCGCGGATATCGAAATTCGCGTGCCGCACTTTGGCTATGCTGACCGCATTCAGGAAATTCATATCAAAGTGATCCATATCCTGATCCAGTTGATCGAAAAAGAGATGGTGAAGTAAGAAGGCTATTTTATTTGCCATTTTGAATCCGGGCAGTGCCCGAAATCCTCACGTACTACGTGTACGCTCCGGTTTCTGCGCGCTGTCCGAATCTAAACTGGCTGCAACAATTACGCCTTCCCGCTTAAAGGCGTTTGTGGAGGTGATGTATGTGCGAACTGCTCGGGATGAGCGCCAATGTGCCAACCGATATCTGCTTTAGCTTCACCGGGCTGGTTCAGCGCGGCGGAGGTACCGGGCCGCACAAAGACGGCTGGGGTATTACGTTTTATGAAGGTAAGGGCTGCCGTACGTTTAAAGATCCGCAACCCAGCTTTAATTCGCCTATCGCCAAACTGGTACAAGACTATCCCATCAAATCCTGTTCCGTGATTGCCCATATTCGTCAGGCGAATCGTGGCGAAGTGGCATTGGAAAATACCCATCCATTTACGCGTGAACTGTGGGGACGTAACTGGACGTACGCTCATAACGGACAGCTCAGCGGCTATAAATCGCTGGAAACCGGTAATTTCCGCCCGGTCGGGGAAACCGACAGCGAAAAAGCTTTCTGCTGGCTGCTCCACAAGCTAACTGAACGTTATCCGCGTACGCCTGGCAATATGACGGCAGTGTTTAAATATATCGCGATGCTGGCAGGAGAATTGCGTGAGAAGGGCGTCTTCAACATGCTGTTGTCTGACGGGCGTTATGTGATGGCTTTCTGCTCGACCAACCTGTTTTGGATCACCCGTCGTGCGCCGTTTGGCGTGGCGACACTGCTGGATCAGGATGTGGAAATCGATTTTAGCTCAGAGACCACACCCAATGATGTGGTCACCGTGATTGCCACTCAGCCGCTAACCGGCAATGAAACCTGGCAAAAGATTATGCCAGGCGAGTGGGCGTTATTTTGTCTCGGGGAGCGTATAGTTTGATGCCAGTTGCGGCTGAACCACTTCGTGACTCAACGGCTTGCTGATAACGTAACGGCCATCGACGACGGAAACGGTCGGTGGCTTACGCGTTTGTTCAAAGTAATCGTAGCCAGGCTTTAGCTGCGCCCAGAATTCTTTGTAATACGAGAACTTATGGCGCTGCATGTTGGCATCGGTCATGCGGAATGGATAAATGCTAACCTGCACGCTGGACTGCCCAAACACCAGTGCGCCGGTGACAAACTGGAAAATCTCATCAATGCCGTTGTCGGTCATTGCGTAGCAGCCGACGGAAACGCAGGCACCGTGGATCATCAGGTATTTACCTTCATAACCGTGTGCGCGGTCGTAGGCGTTAGGGAAACCAATGTTAATCGCTTTATAAAAGCGGCTATCCGGTTTCAGCTGTCCGCGCTGTACGCTGTAAAACCCTTCCGGGCTTTTGAAATCGCCCTGACGCTGTTTCGGACCTAAGCCGCCGGAATAATTGCAGATCTTATAGCTGTCGAGCAATTGATACTGTTCGCCCATCTTGACGTACAGATCCAGCGTTCGCTCTTCTTTGAAGATCTGGATATAGACGGGGGAGCCCATTAATTGCTGCTTATATTCTTTGCTGACAGGCGTAGTCGGGCTGCTGCTGCTCAGCAAACCGGCAAATGAAACGCACGGCAATAAAAGCATCGCAAGAAAAAATGCGATTTTACGCATACTGCTTATTCCTTGATAAAACGATTACACACGCCAGGACGGCAAAAAGAGTTCCCAAATCGGATAAATCTGGATCTGGAGCGCTCACATTATCACCCAGAGAGTTTTTCGCAAGTCTCTCGTGCGGCGTTTACACTTTAGATTTTCTTTATACGGAAAATTGTGCTTAAAGGCAGTCAGACACTGACGTATTTTGCGGGTTAGCGCACGTCATTAAGTCTTCTGAGTGCAGAATTCCTAATATATTGAATTTAAAAAATTAATAATTTAATAATCGAATATTAAAATGGAATGCCCGGCAATAGCGGTAGACTGCGGCGAACGTGTTTGATTAGGTAGTGTTGTTTTCATGTCTTTTGTCTCTGCGCCCCGACGCTTTTTGCCGGGTCTGCTGTCTTTGTGTGTTGTGTTGTCCTCGCCGTCTGTCGCCAAAGTTCAGCCCCTCTTATCTGACGCCCATTTAAGCTATGCGGCGCAATTACGCATGCGTAACCGCGCCCGGCTGCTGAAGCAGTACCACGCGCAGGTAAAAAAGCAGGCAAGTTATGTGGTGGAAGGTAATGCGCAAAGTAAAAGCGCGCTGCGCCAGCAAAACAGGACGCTGATTAAACAGCACCCGGAGTGGTTCCCGGGGCCACTAAAAGCGAGCGATCAACGCTGGCAGGAGCTGGCTGAGAATGACCATTTTCTCAGTAGCGATCATCTGCACAACATAACCGAAGTGGCAATCCACCGTCTTGAGCAGCAGTTAGGTAAACCCTATTTGTGGGGCGGGACCAGCCCGGAACAAGGCTTTGACTGTAGCGGGCTGATCTTTTATGCCTACAACAAAATTCTGGCAGCAAAATTGCCACGTACGGCGAATGAAATGTATCACTATCGGCGGGCGACCATCGTCGCTAATCGCGACCTTCGTCGTGGTGATTTATTGTTCTTTCATATTCACAGTCGGGATATTGCCGATCATATGGGCGTCTATTTGGGGCAGGGACAATTTATTGAATCGCCGCGTACGGGAGAAACGATTCGGGTGAGCAATTTATCCGATGACTTCTGGCAGGATCATTATCTCGGCGCTCGTCGTATTCTGACGGAAAATACCATTCTGTAATCAAAAAGGCGGTGCGAATGGCACCGCCTCGTCAGGGGTTAACTCAACGCCCCCATAATCTTTAATTCCAGCTCATCCGGAACTTCGTTATATGACAACACCTGTAAGCCTGGTGCAAACAGGCGCGCATAGCGCGCAAGCAGAGGACGTAGCTGCGGTGCGACCAGCAGTACCGGCTCTTTACCCGCGGCTTTCATCTGTTCTTTAATCTGCGGCATATTGGTCTGGAACTGATTCAGCATATTAGGATCGACCGGTACGCTATCGAGCACCACTTTGCCGCTTTGCTGAGCCTGATTCACTACATTAGCCAGCAGATTCTCCAGCTCATTATTCAGCGTGTAGACCGCCAGCTCATCTTTGCGCACAAACGGATGGGTAATGCTGCGACGGAGCGCCAGACGCACATCTGCCGTCAACAGAATATGATCTTTAGTGACGGCGCTACTGGCGACCAGTACGGTGGCAATGGTAACGATATCGCGCAGCGGCACGCCTTCGACCAGCAGCGCCCGATAAACCTTCAAGAGCTGGCTGTAATTCAGCGCCGCGCTCAGATCTTCCGCCAGACGGGGGGCCATCGAAGAGAGGCGGTTATGCAGTTGGGTAATATCATCGTAGTTAAACAGGTCGGGAATAAAGTTGCGAATGACCTTATTTACATGCGTCGCAATGACGCTGGCACTATCAATGACCTGATATCCCATATTTAGCGCTTTGGCTTTTTGCGCCGGGACAATCCACGTCACCGGCATACCATAGGCCGGATCGTGGCCTAACACACCATCGATCTCGCCATACGTTTCACTGGAGGGCAGCGCCATCAGCTTATCTGAAGGAATATCGGCCTCATCAGCCTTGATCCCATTGATAAAAATGGCGTACTGGGTCGGTTTTAGACGGAAGTTTTCGCGGATGCGAATTTCCGGGAGCAGCACGCCGTTAGTGTCTGAGATAACCTGCCGTACACCGCGAATACGTTGGGTGAGCGGATTCCCTTTGGATTTGTCTACCAGCGATACCAGCTTGTACCCCAGGCTCAGGCTGATTGGCTCGATCAAAGGAATAGTTTCCCAACTGACCTGTTGCTCGGTGGTTTCAACGATGGTTTTGGTCAGCGTCTCAAGATTTTTCTCTTCAGTTTCAGCCACCTTCGGGCGCTTGCTCATACGCCAGGCGGTGAACCCCATCAGGGCGCTGAACACCAGGAACGGGAAATGCGGCATTCCCGGTACCACCGCCAGTACAAACATAATGCTGGTGGCGGTATAGAGTACGGAGGGGCTGGCCAGCAACTGGCTACGCACGTCTGTGGCGATATCACCGCTGTCGCTCACGCGTGTAACGATAATCGCCGCCGCCGTCGACAGCAGCAGAGACGGGATCTGGGCGACCAGACCGTCGCCGATGGTCATCAGTACGTATTGCTGGAAGGCGGCTTCGGCGCTTAAATCGTATTTAAAAATACCGATACAGACGCCGCCTATCAGGTTGATGGCCAGGATCATCATCCCGGCGATGGCATCACCGCGCACGAACTTCGACGCACCGTCCATTGCGCCATAGAAGTCCGCTTCGCCCGCCACATCTTTACGTCGCGCCTGCGCCTGGGCCTGATTAATCAGGCCTGCGTTCAGATCGGCATCGATCGCCATCTGCTTCCCGGGCATGGCGTCCAGCGTAAAGCGGGCCGAAACCTCGGAGATACGCTCGGCACCCTTGGTAACCACGATAAAGTTGATGATCATCAGGATGATGAACACCACAAAACCGACGACAAAGTTACCGCCGATCACCACCTGACCAAAGGACTCAATCACCTTACCGGCAGCGCCCGCGCCCATATGGCCGTGCAGTAACACCACGCGCGTTGATGCTACGTTCAGCGTCAAGCGCATTAAGGTGGTGATCAGCAAAATGGTCGGGAACAGGCTGAATTCGAGCGGGCGTTTCGCGGAAACGGCCACCAACAGCACCATCACCGCCAGCACGATGTTAAAGGTGAACAGAATATCCAGCACGGCCGGTGGTAATGGCAGGATCACCATCGCCAGGATAGACAGTATGACCAGCGGAATGCCGATGTTACCGTTACGCAGCAGCGCGAGGAATTGTTTAGTTGTTTTCGGCATCCAGTTTAAGAACCTCTTTTGGAATGGAAATATGTCTGTTCAGCGAAGGGCGAGCTTGTGAACCGTCACGCCAGTGCTTCATTTGCAGTACATAGGTCAGGACGTGTGCTATCGCCCGATAAAGTTGAAATGGGATCTGTTGATTGACCTGGGTGGTGTAATAAACGGAGCGCGCCAGCTTAGGAAATTCAACAATCTCAATATTGCTCTCCGCCGCCACCTGACGGATATACAGCGCGATTTCATCGGTGCCTTTGGCGACAACGAAGGGCGCGGCGGCGCGCGACTGGTCATACTGTAGCGCCACGGCATAGTGGGTTGGGTTGGTGATCACCACATCGGCTTTTGGCACCACCTTGCGAATTTGCCCCATCGCCATTTGCCGTTGCAGGCGACGGATCCTGGCCCGTACCTCCGGCTTACCTTCCTGATTTTTATACTCTTCCTTCACTTCCTGTTTGGTCATCTTCAACCCTTTGGTGAACATTTTTTTCGCCAGAGGAACATCAATCAGAGCGAAAAAAATAAACAGGATGACAAAGTTGCGCATGATGCTGCTGTACAGCGCCAGGCCATCGCTGACGGCCTGTTTGAAATACAGCTCCTGTAGCCCCAGAAAGGCGGCAACGTTATTGCGTACGCTAATCCACAGCATCACCAGCAGTACCATCGCTTTGAGCGTCATCTTGCCGGTGTCCACCAGATGGTCGGTGGAAAACAGACGGCCAATCCCTTTGAGCGGGCTTAATTTGCTAAAGTCCGGCAAAATTTTCTTCGGCAGGAACAGCCAGCCTCCGGGAATCAGCGAGGCAAACAACGCGGCGACCGGCATGGGTAACAGCGTCAGGATGAACTTGGCTAAAATCAGCAGATGGTGCTCAAGGAACTGGCCGATAATGTCCGGATCATTAATGTTCTGCGCATACTGATGCACACTGATAAAGCTTTCGCGGACAAAATCTTCATACCAGGGGAAGCTGCTGGAGATCACCATAAATGCGGCAAACATACTGGCGGCAAGCCCCATATCTTTTGAGCGCGGAATTTGCCCCTCTTGCCTGGCTTTGCGAAGTTTTTGCGCCGAGGGTTTTTCTGTTTTTTCTTCGCTGCTGCTATCCGCCATAGTGCCCCTTGAGCGCGTCAAGTTGCTGCAAGACGAAATTTGCCAGGTGCAAATAGTGGTCGGGCAGGTTGTAAAGCAGAGTCGCAAAGCAGACAAGACCCGCCAGCATGTTGATCGGAAAACCTAACGAGTACAGGTTGAGCGGAGGCGCAATGCGGTTCAACAGGCCAAAGCAGCCCTGGACAATCAACATGATAAAGGTTGTCGGTAGCGCCAGCAGGGTGGCCGCGGCAAACACCCAGCCCAGGCCCAGGGAAATGGTGCGCAAAGATTGTGGATGCAGCGCATTACCAATCGGCCAGTAAGTAAAGCCTTTGAATAAAATGCTCACCAGCAGCAAATGCCCATCCATCGCAAAGAACAGGATCACCGCGTAGATGTTGATCATCTCCGCCAGTACCGTCGTTGATGCGCCGCTGCTGGGGTCGTTCATCACCGCCATGCTCATCCCCATATTGAAAGAGAGGATCTGGCCCGCCAGCTGCAGCGCTAAAAATAAAAACTGCAGCATCAGACCGAAAAGCATGCCCCACAGAAACTGCTCTGCGGTCAAAATAATGCTGTTGATCGACAGCAGGCTGTCAGGAACCGGATGGGGAATAAGCGGCGTAATGATAAAGGCCAGCGCCAGGGACAAAATAATGCGTATGCGCACCGTGAGCGCCGCGTTATCCAGTACCGGCGCGTAGTGAATAAACGCCATAATGCGCACGAATGGAAACCACATGCCCAGTATCAGGTTACTTAACTGTGTAACGTCTGTTTCGCGCATGTCAGTGCACCAGAATGGCGGCCTGAGTGAACAGATGCACGCAGAGATCGCTTAACTGGACGATCATCCATTTTCCGCTAATGCCCAAAACTGCGAGGGTGACGATAAGCCTGGGCAAAAAGCTGAGCGTTTGTTCGTTAATCTGCGTAACGGCCTGAAAAATGCTGACCAGCATCCCCACCAGCAGGCTGGGAACGACCAACACGCAGACTAAAATGATCACGACTTTTATGCCGCTGGCGACGATATCTGCGGCTACATCAATGGTTAACATATCCGATCTCCGTTAGCCCAGTCCCAGACCGCGAATACTGGAGGTCAGCGTACCGACGGTCAGCGCCCAACCGTCAATAAGCACAAACAGCATCAGCTTAAAGGGGAGGGAAACGATCAGCGGTGACAGCATCATCATCCCCATCGCCATCAGCACGCTGGCGACGATCAGGTCGATCACCAGGAACGGGATGTAAATCATGAAGCCTATCTGGAAGGCGGTTTTAAGTTCGCTCAGCACATACGCCGGAACGATAATGGAGAGATCCTGATCGGCTGCATTACCTTTCGCGTTGGCGATCGTCATGATCTGCGCAATCGCTTTTTTGTTGGTCTGCGCCAGCATAAAGCGCTTCAGGGGCGAGGCGGCGGTGCTCAGGGCGTCAGGGAGCGTGATTTGATCGTTTTCAAAAGGCACAACCGCGTGGTCGTAAATGTTGATCCAGACCGGACGCATCACCAGCATGGTTAACGACAGCGCAATGCCTATCAGTATGCGGTTGGGTGGCGTTTGCTGTAGCCCCAACGCCTGGCGCAGCAGGGAGAGAACAATAATAAAACGCGTAAAGCAGGTCATCATCAGTACCAGGGTTGGCAGAATGCCCACCAGGGTCATCAGGATCAGGACCTGGATTTTTACGCTGTATTCCTGGCTATTACCGTGTGAAATCACATTCAGCAACGGGATATCTCCCCCTTGCGCGCAGGCAAAGGGAGAAAGGATGAGTAATGAGATACCCAGTATGAGCGTGAGGATTGGTGCGCGTTTCATGGTGCCAGGTCGTTGATTTCATGCGTGTTGAATTCAAGGACGCGCAGGCCATATTTTTCATTGACCACCACCACTTCAGCCTTGCCCAGCAGGATGTTATTAACCTTAATATCCAGCGGTTCACCGGCAAGCTTGTCCATCTCAATGACGGTGTCGTCATCAATGTTCAGCAGATCGGACAGCATCACTTCCACGGATGACACTTCCAGCGTTAGCGTGACCGGAATACGTTTGAGTAATGACATCGACTCGGAAAAGCGGTCTTCTAAACGCGCCACCAACGTTTCTGTTGCCGACGGTGCCGTTGGCGTGGTTGTTTCGGGCGCTAACTCGAAACCTTGCTCTAAAATATCTTCTGGCTTACTCATAGGATTTCTCCGTCTTGCTCGTTAATTCGGATAAAAACAGTTTGTCTTTGTCCTCTACGATCAGGGCATTAAATAATTCGGATTTCCCAATATAAACAGGGAAAGTTTCAGGCATTGCGATAGGTAAAATATCCCCGGGTTTAATTGTCGTCAGGTCGGCGACATTGAGGGGAATTTCTGCAATCTTGACGTTCATGGTCAGCGGCAGCGTATGAATGATTTCTTTAATCAGCGTTTTTTTACGCATCTCAACGTTGGCTTTATCAACCTGCTTTTTCTTCTCGCCGTGCTCGCTACGGCGGATTAAATTCAGAATGTAATCGGTATGGGAATCGTCCAGTAAGATGCGGAAACTGCAATTCTCCTCATCACCTAAAACAAAAGTGAGCTGATAAGCCCAATGTGTTTGTACGGTACTGCTGTCAGGTTTAAGCGTCAGCGGAATGCCTGATATATTTTTATTAAAAATGATATTGCTAATATCCAGCGCCAGCCTGCTTCTCAGCCGGGTTTCCGTCTTGGTTGGTAAATCATCTTCTGAATTTTCGTCTGCAAGCGATGAAGTCAGGCCATAAAAGTTACCTAATAACATTAACAATAACGCGCGATCGATATCAAAAGCCAAATGTCCAACCTGCGAGACTAATAACTCAGCGCTTTTATTGATAACGTCCATCTCACATTGTATTTTTCTGAGTGTTATATTTGTGCGATGTTTTTTCAGGAAATAGTTTCCGAGATGTGATTCAATTGTATCAAAATTACCCGTAAACATAGTCGGCAGACGATGATAAGGACGCCCAAGCCGGTTGCCTTCAAGTTTAAAGATTCCGGGCGTTTGACTATATTTCAGCATGGTACGCTTTCTCAGCTGTAATTTCTGGGGCGGATGAGTTGATACCAAATCCCGCGGTTATAAAAGAAAATACTACTCCATTTAATTTATGGTTCATCCTTGACGCTTTCTCATATTGTTGAAGTCCATTAGATATGAAATGCAGTACCTACTCTCGTCTCTGATGTAGGGCTGGACATTAGATATTTTACCTCTCTCCTCTGCAAGTTATTAATGGTGCCAGGTTATAATTAAAAAATAATTAATTATGTATACGTGATGCTCCCCGCTAATCCTCTTACCTTGGTAAGGCATGTCTTGCATGCCTTGGTTTCATACTGGTATATGCATAACTTATTGTTTTTTATAGAATAATAATTTTATTATCTTTTAATTTAAGATTGTTAAAGGCACCGGTGTTACTATTTTTTTAGGAAAAACCCTATTTTGAAATAGTCTTCGATAGGGCTGCCATTTGATGGGGCGGTAAAACATGAGCAAGGATGGGATTAAAACATGGCACGGGCGATATCTATTATTCGATGATTGTGCTTTGGAATGATTTGTATATTTCTCGTAACGGATGTTAACTTTACTTCTAAGTGTAAAATAATCATGTTTGAACTTATTGCCGAAGCAGCCTCCAGTATCAATATTTTTTCAATGGCAAGGCGTATTGCTGCGTTTAATGTTCCAGTGCTTATCCATGGTGAAACCGGTACTGGTAAAGAATGTATCGCCAAATTTATCCATTCAATTACGTTTGCGCAGGAGCCACAGGCCCCCTATATCGGGGTGAACTGTGCCGCTATCCCTGAAAATATGCTCGAAGCCACGTTGTTTGGTTATGACAAAGGGGCATTCACCGGAGCAGTGGCGACCGTGCCGGGGAAAATGGAATTAGCCAATAACGGTACATTATTACTGGATGAGATTGGCGATATGCCTTTAGCGCTACAGGCTAAAATATTGCGTGTATTGCAGGAACAACAGGTTGAGCGCTTAGGCAGTAACCGTTTAATCAAACTGAACTTCCGTTTAATTGCCTGTACCAATAAAAATCTTGAAGAAGAAGTGGCTGCAGGACGCTTCAGAGAAGATCTCTATTATCGGTTGTCAGTTATTCCGTTGACGATGCCGCCGCTGCGCGAGCGTATGGAAGACATTATTCCGCTGGCGGAGTCGTTTATCAAAAAATACTCCACGGTACTGGTTAAAAATATCAAGCTTTCTGAATCGTCACGCCGGGCGTTACTCAGCTACGAATGGCCGGGGAACGTGCGTCAACTTGAGAACGCTATCCAACGGGGAATGATCCTGAATCGTGATGGTGTCATTTATCCCGATACCTTAGGTCTGCCATCCATTGAATCTGATTCCTGGAGCGAACCGCAATGGCAGCCAAAGCCCAGTATGCCAATAACGACCAGCGATAATCTGGGTCAGCATGGCCGTAGCGCGCAGTATCAATATATCGCTGACCTGATGCGTAAATATCAGGGTAATAAAACCAAAATTGCTGATTTATTAGGCATTACCCCACGCGCGCTTCGTTATCGTCTGGCGTCAATGCGAAAACAGGGAATAGAGATCTTTTCCTGAATCAGTCTGTGGTAGCGAGAACGCTTTTTTAATTTTAAGAGTAGGTCATGAGCATAAATACGATAGCCCCAGCCAGTACGATGCAGACGCAAATGATGCAGGACATGCAGCAGATGAAAGCGGTCGCTCAGGCGCCTGTCCTTTCGCCAATGCAGATTAACGCCGTGGGCGCCCAGTCGGCATCATCTCCGGTCTCGTTCGACCACGTCATGCAAGGCGCGCTGAATCATGTTGATCAATTTCAGCAGGTCGCGGAGCAAAAACAAACGGCCATTGAGATGGGGAAAAGCGACGACCTGGCGGGGGCCATGATTGCCAGTCAGCAGGCATCGTTATCGTTTTCTGCTCTGGTTCAGGTCAGAAATAAAGTCGCTTCCGGATTCAATGACCTGATGAGTATGTCAGTCTAACGCTATGAATGAATTAATAAAAAAACTCACTCAGTTTTTACCCTCGTTCTCTTTTCGCCTGGATGGTAATAAACGTCTGGCGTTACTGGCGGCAGCGGCCATTGCGGCGACTGCCATTATTGTCAGCGTGCTGTGGAACAGCAATCACGGCTATGTTTCGCTGTACGGTAGTCAGGAACATCTCCCGGTTTCACAAATAGTCACCGTGCTGGATGGTGAAAAGCTGGAATATCGTATCGACCCGCAAAGCGGGCAAATTCTGGTTCCGGAAGAGGCGCTGTCGAAAACGCGGATGACGCTGGCGGCGAAAGGCGTGCAAGCCATGCTGCCCAGCGGCTACGAGCTGATGGATAAAGACGAAGTGCTGGGCGCCAGTCAGTTTGTGCAGAATGTCCGCTATAAGCGGAGCCTGGAAGGTGAACTGGCGCAGAGCATCATGACGCTGGACGCCGTCGAGAGCGCCCGCGTGCATCTGGCGCTGAATGAAGAGAGTTCATTTGTCGTCAGCGATGAGCCGCAAAACAGCGCTTCAGTAGTGGTGCGTCTGCATTATGGCAGCAAGCTGGACATGGACCAGGTAAATGCCATTGTGCATCTGGTGTCCGGCAGTGTGCCTAATTTGAATGCGTCGAAGGTTAGCGTTGTCGACCAGGCGGGGAATTTACTGTCCGACGGCATTGGCGCGGGAGAAGCCGTTTCTGCGGCGACGCGTAAGCGCGACCAGATCCTCAAAGATATTCAGGATAAGACCCGCGCCAGTCTCGCCAATGTCCTCGACTCGCTGGTCGGAACCGGCAACTACCGCGTGAGCGTGATGCCGGATCTCGATCTGAGCAATATCGATGAAACCCAGGAGCACTACGGTGACACGCCGAAGGTTAATCGTGAAGAAACGGTACTCGATAGTGATACCAACCAAATCGCCATGGGGATCCCCGGCTCGCTGAGCAATCGTCCTCCGTTGGCGGCAAACCAGGTGGGAAATGGCGCCGCAGGGACGACGCCTGAGGATTCTCGCCAGCCAGCCGCGCTGTCAAAACATAGCGAGAACAAACGCGACTACTCCTGGGACCGTAGCGTTGAACATATCCAGCACCCTGGATTCGACATCAAACGTTTAAATGTGGCCATAGTCCTCAACCAGAGCGCGCCGGCATTAAAGAACTGGAAACCGGAACAAACCACGCAGCTGACGGCGCTGTTGAATAACGCTGCCGGGATTGATGCAAAGCGTGGCGACAATCTGTCCTTATCCCTGCTCAACTTTGTGCCGCAGTCGATCCCCGTCGAGCCGACGCTGCCTTTATGGAAGGATGACAGCATTCTGGCCTGGGTTCGCTTAATTGGCTGTGGCCTGCTGGCGTTACTGTTGCTGCTGTTTGTCGTGCGCCCGGTCATGAAACGTTTGACTGTCGAGCGCCGCCGGACCTCTACGCCTGAACTGGCGCTGGACGCCGCACCGATCGCGATCCCTGCGGACAAGCCCCATTTTGCGGCTGCTGAAGATGAACGCAAAAATATCGAACTGCCTTCTTTCCCTGGTGACGACAGCCTGCCTTCGCAGAGTTCCGGCCTGGAAGTGAAGCTGGAGTTCCTGCAAAAACTGGCGATGAGCGACACCGATCGCGTAGCTGAAGTTCTCAGACAATGGATTACCAGCAATGAGCGAATTGACAATAAATAACGGCAGTAACAACAGCTACCTGGAACAGGCCGCAATTTTATTGCTGTGTCTGGGCGAGGAGGCGGCAGCCACGGTGATGCAAAAGCTCAGCCGTGAAGAGGTGGTTCGTCTGAGTGAAAACATGGCGCGTCTGTCTGGCGTGAAAACCAGCATGGCGAAAAAAGTGATCAATAACTTTTTTGATGAGTTCCGCGAGCAGAGCGGCATCAACGGTGCCTCGCGTTCCATGCTGCAAGGGATCCTCAATAAAGCGTTGGGAACAGAAATCGCCAGCAGTGTGATCAACGGCATTTATGGTGATGAGATCCGCTCGCGGATGGCGCGTTTACAGTGGGTGGAACCGCGCCAGTTGGCGATACTGATCTCAGAAGAACATTTGCAATTGCAGGCCGTCTTCCTTGCCTTCCTGACGCCGGAGATCTCGGCCACGGTACTGTCTTACATGAATGAGTCGGTGCAAAACGAGATCCTCTATCGGGTTGCCAAGCTCAACGATGTGAATCGCGATGTTGTGGATGAGCTGGATCGGTTGATCGAACGTGGGCTGTCGGTGCTGTCCGAACATGGTTCGAAAGTGAAGGGGATCAAGCAGGCCGCGGATATCGTTAACCGCTTCCAGGGTAACCAACAGGTGATCCTCGATCAGCTGCGTGAACGCGATGAAGATGTTCTTGAGCAGTTGCAGGACGAAATGTACGACTTCTTTATCCTGAGCCGCCAAAGTGATGAGGTGCGCCGTCGTCTCCTTGATGAAGTGCCGATGGAAGACTGGGCTGTGGCGCTGAAAGGTACCGAAGCGCTGTTGCGCCGGTCGATTTATGCCGTGATGCCTAAGCGTCAGGTACAACAGCTGGAGGCGATAACGTCGCGCCTGGGTCCGGTTCCGGTGAGCCGTATTGAACAGATCCGCCGTGAAATCATGGGGATTGCCCGCGAGCTTGAGGAAGCGGGTGAAATTCAGCTACAGCTGTTTGCTGAACAGACGGCGGAGTAACACATGGCGATTGAAACCATTCGTGGTCGTTACCGACTGCACCGCTTTCCTCCTCGCCAGCGCCATTTGCAGGCTGAACAGCTCACGCCGGGGATCACGCCTGCGGATTATCAGCGCCAACTGATGGACGGCTTCCAGGAAGGCCTGCAAAAAGGCTTTGAACAGGGGATGACGGAAGGTCAGGAGCAGGGCTTTCAGGAAGGCCATCAGAAGGGACACGATGAAGGCCGTCGTCAGGGATATACTGAAGGCAGCCTGGCCGGGCAACAGGAAGGGCGTAAGCAGTTTGAGCAAGCAGCGCAACCGCTGGAAACCATCACTGGCAAAGTGAACGACTACCTGGCGCACATTCAGCGTAAACAGCGGGAAGACCTGCTGCAACTGGTTGAAAAGGTCACTCGCCAGGTGATTCGTTGCGAGCTGGCGCTGCAACCGACGCAGTTACTGTCGCTGGTTGAAGAGGCGATTTCGGCCTTTCCTGCGATGCCTGAGTCGCTACAGGTCCTGCTAAGTCATGAAGAATTTAACCGTATCAAAGATGCTGCCCCGGAGAAGGTCACTGAATGGGGGCTGACCCCATCACCCGAACTGCAGGCGGGCGAGTGTCGGGTGATTACCGATAAATCCGAGCTGGATATTGGCTGCGAACATCGACTCGACCAGTGCATGTCGGCGCTCAAAGAGTCGCTTCTGCCGGAGCCGACGGGTGAGTGACCTGTCCAGCGTTGACAACGCGCTGCGTTCCATTGAGTCGATCCCTTTAGCCCGGGTTGCCGGGCGACTGGTGCGCGTAAACGGCATTTTGCTGGAGAGCGTGGGCTGTCCGCTGGCGACCGGCCAGCTGTGCCGCGTCGAAAGCGCCGACCATACGTTGATCGACGCGCAGGCGGTGGGGTTTAACCGCGATATCACCTACCTGATGCCCTTCAAGCATCCCGTCGGACTGATGGCGGGTGCGCGCGTTTTCCCCGAAGAAAAAACCCAGGAGATCCTGATCAGCGAAAGCTGGCTGGGGCGGGTAGTCAATGGACTGGGCGAACCGCTGGATGCCAAAGGGCGTCTGACGGGCAATGACGTATTGCCGCCTCAGGCACCTTCCATTAACCCCCTCACGCGTCGGTCGGTGAACCAACCGCTGGATGTTGGCGTTAAAGCAATCAACGGTCTGCTAACTATCGGCAAAGGCCAGCGTGTGGGTTTGATGGCCGGCAGCGGCGTGGGAAAAAGCGTACTGCTGGGGATGATCACCCGCCAGACCAAGGCCGACATCGTGGTGGTGGGGTTAATTGGCGAGCGTGGCCGCGAGGTGAAGGAGTTTATCGATCACGCTCTGGGCGCGGAAGGGTTGGCAAAATCAATTATCGTGGCGGCGCCTGCGGATGAGTCGCCGTTAATGCGTTTGAAAGCCACCGAGCTTTGCCACTCTATTGCCGCCTGGTTTCGCGATCGCGGACATCACGTTTTGCTGCTGGTGGATTCGTTAACCCGTTATGCCATGGCGCAGCGCGAGATTGCGTTGTCACTGGGTGAACCTCCGGCGACGAAAGGCTATCCACCGTCGGCGTTCGGCATGATCCCAAAGCTTGTGGAAAGCGCTGGCAACAGTGAAAGCGATGGGTCAATGACCGCCATTTATACGGTGTTGGCGGAAGGAGACGATCAGCAGGATCCGATCGTCGACTGCGCGCGTGCGGTGCTGGACGGGCACATTGTTCTGACCCGTAAGCTGGCGGAGGCCGGACATTATCCGGCTATTGATATCGGGCAGTCGATCAGTCGATGCATGACCCAGGTAACTCCCCACGCGCATCAGCAGTCGGCCCGCCTGCTCAAACAGAACTATGCCGCCTATATGGAAATTAAGCCGCTGATCCCGTTGGGAGGATATGTTGCAGGAGCCGATCCCGGCGTGGATAAGGCCGTCAAAGTGTTCCCCGCCATTGAGCGTTTTCTGCGCCAGGAAGTCAGTGAACCGGCCTCTCTGGAACTGGTGCAAAGCCGCTTACAGGCCCTTTTCCCGCAGGCAAAGAAAACGGAAGGTAAATAATCATGCGGCAAATTATCGATACCCTGGCGCAACTGCAGCGCCTGCGGGATAAATCAGTCAAAGATATGACGGTACAGCTGGCTAAACAGCAACAAGTTTGCATCGGTTTTGACAATAATATCAAAGCGCTGGGCTACCTGATTCAAAAAACCGGCACCGGCGTGGAGGTGCCTTGCGTTGAATCGCTCAAAAATGTGACCGGATACAAAGGCACGCTGCGCACGGTTATTGCCTGGCAAGAGCAGGAGAAAACGCTGGCTAAAATCAAAGAACAGCGTATTCAGAAAAACCTGGTGTCAGCGGCATGTGAAGAGAAAATTGTCGCCATGACGCTCGATGATAAGCGCGATGAACTGAGCAATGAGGCACTGGTTAAAGAGCAAAAAGCCGTAGATGAAATTGCCGCACAATGCTGGCTAAGACAGAAGACGCTTAGTTAACATTATAAATAAGCATATTGGGATTCGTAGATATATTTAAGAGGTATCAATGTTTAATGAAAGTTGGGTAGCTGAGCTAAGTAAAAGACTCACTCCTACAATCAAAGTAAATTATATTGATAACATGTACAGACATGAAATTGTCAATGGCGCTGATGACCTCTCTTGCGTTGGTATAGAGTTGGGGGTTGCTAAAGGCATCTTTTCTAAGCGAATGATAGATAGTGGTAAATTCTCTGCATACTATGGTGTTGATTTATATGGTGATATCCATGATACCAAGGAATATAAAGAAACGTTAAAATATGTTGGGCTTAGCAATAATTACAAATTGCTGCGCATGTCCTTTGATGATGCTCTTGATGTATTTAATGATGAGTTTTTCGATTTCATTTATATAGATGGTTTTGCTCACACTGGTGAAGAAGGCGGAAAGTCAATTGCGGATTGGTTTTGTAAATTGAAAATTGGTGGGGTTCTTGCTGGCGATGATTATCATGCTGATTGGCCATTAGTCGTATGGGCTGTAAATGATTTTGTTAAAAAAACAGGATTGCAATTAACGGTTACCAGAAGTGTTGAATCTCAAAAATATTGCCAGTATCCGACTTGGTTTGTTGTGAAGGAACAGAATATCAAAGTTGAACCTGATGAGATATTAATGAAAGTGGCAATGTTAGAAAAAGTAAGAATTCATAATGACCGAATGAAAAGGCTTGGAAATATTTAGTCATTTATTACCACGTTTGACGTGGGATAGAGGTTTAGTCAATGAAAGTAATTATAACCTTTGGCACATTTGATGTTTTCCATATTGGGCATCTACGTATTCTTCAGCGGGCAAGGCAGTTAGGTGAACGATTGATCGTGGGTATTTCCTCAGATGCTTTAAATATGCAAAAAAAAGGACGTACGCCTGTTTATCATCAAAATGAACGGATGGATATTGTTGCCGCACTGAAATGTGTCGATAGTGTATTTCTTGAAGAGTCATTGGAAAAAAAAGCAGATTATATTCGGCAGTTTAGCGCAGATACGTTGGTAATGGGAGACGACTGGGCCGGGCGCTTTGATAGTCTCTCTTATCTTTGCGACATAATGTATTTCCCCAGAACACCGTCAATATCGACGACTTCGATTATTGAGGTGGCAAAAAATATTAATCGTTAGAGAGTAAATACCCTAGCGCTGACTAAGATAAAATGATTAGCAATCTATTTTTATTATTTGATTGCTAATCAAGCCAACCGCTTACAAGACTCTTATTAATAACATTTGCTCTGACAAGTTTTTTGATTATTGGATTTTTTAAAGATTCGATTGCTGTATCCGCATCTCCTATAATATGCCGAAATGTGTCTGGTGCCATCGTGAATATCAGTGTACTGAAATTACAGATAATTTCAGCTGGCGCTAAGTCTATCACCGGCAAGATTTCAAATGGAATGTGATTAGGTAGAGTATAAATATTGTCGCTGGCAAATGCGGAAATTATTTTCGCTCTGTTTTCTGGGTGGTTAATTGGATGTGCTTTGAAAATGATCTTATCATCTGGCTTGATGATTCCTGCTGCTCTCATCTTATGAATTTTTATGACTTGCTTTTCAGTAATATCATCATCTTTTTGGCGATTAAAATATCCAGCCCCCATGTACAATAAGCTATTATCTTGCTTGATTTCTTTCTTTATTTCGTTGATTGTGGTGTTTGTTAAGTTCATTAGCGAAAGGCAAAATGCAAGCTGTTTGGGTTTGATCGTTTTGATATCAGCAGTCGTTAATTCTTTCGTGTTTTGTTGTATGGATTTCTGGAAAGATGAAGACGAACTCCATTTTTGTTTGTGCTGTTCCATTAAATGATAGGTGACATCATAAAAATTATGCCATAGGTAATTCATCAATAATGGCCAGGATTCTCTTAGATAGCCAGAGAAGGGATTGATTTCATTTTGCAGGATAGCCTGTAAATATTTAATATGAACTGCCCTTACTTCTGGAAAGACATTCTTGCTTATTTCACTAAGTTGTAGCCTTTCACCTATACTGCGTATGCCGTCATCATATAAATGTATCTTTATTTGTTCTTTTTTTAGTAATTTAGATATAGAGGCAATGACGGGATATAACTCAACATTGGTAAATACAATGTTAGAGTGAATCTCAACCATTTTAGGTTGAGTTTGTTGAATGACATTGATAATTTTAGTAATAAAATCGGAGGTGACAGCATATGCCTGTTTTATGTAATAAGCATTTGTTCCTTTTAACTGAAATGGCGTTACTTCATTGCGGTACCAACATATGATTTTGATAATTTGGGGATCATATGCGCACTCCGCAAAGTCCAACATCTGAGGGATGACGGGGACTGAACCTGATGAAAGATAGATTTTTAAAATATTCAAAATGTTAATCCTGTTTATTTTTATAATACATATTTTTATTTTCTAACATATTATATCTTCTAAAATATCTATGATTAACATCTCCATTTGTTGGCAGGCATTAGTACTGTCATTTGGAAATAACCTTGAAACAGCTAACTCTCTTTCTACTGCTTTGTCATCTTTAAATAATGCTTTATACAGCACGCTGGTAATATTATCTTTAGTAAAGGTATATCGGAATTTATTATTTATTGGCAATAACGCATAATTGGGTTCGAAATTAGCATGCTCGCCTGGAGCAATGTCCAGCGTTAAGACTGGTTTTTTAGTTAGCAGAAAATCAAACATGATAGATGAATAGTCCGTTATCAAAGCATCAAAACGATTCAAAAAAGGGTAGACATCAACATCCGCATCGATAAAGTAAAAATTATTAATTTTTAATGCGTTGCTATCAAAATTGACTGCACGGTATGGATGTGTTTTTATAAACACATCTATATTATTTTTACTTGTGTACAGTAGGAGCTGCGTAAGCATTTCTTTGCTTAAAATTTCGGTATTATCGAATCGTTGCCATGTTGGTGCAATAAATATCTTTTTCCTTTTGCTGGCAATGGCTTTCATTGTCCTGGTATCGATTTTTGAACCCAGTAGTTCTAGCGGCGTGACATTACGCAGTAACACCTCATTACGGGGATAGGATGCGTTGATAATATTATCGCAACCAAATACTTCTCTCCAGTAAGGATTTAAAACCTCTGCGGTACTTAATACGTAATCCGTGCGGGATGCCCATGCCAGAGATGTGCTAAAACCAAGGTCTGTCATACTGAAATAGGGGGTTAACTGTAATAATAGATTTTTAACCGATATACCATGCCATAATTGAATATGTTTTGCCCCCTCCAGACATGCAAAGTATGACCAGTTTCTATGTAAACTATGATGCGGGTTAACGCAGAAAATCGCTATCTTGGCCTCTAATAATAAATTTATGGTTTCATCATTGTTTTTACCTAACAGATGCACAGGCAGATGATGCTTTTGCAACATGTCATAAACTGCTTCGTTCCATGTACACCATATACATTCTAATTGGGGATTCTTCACCATATGTAGATATAAGTATTTAGTATTATCAGCAAAGGCATCACGATCAAAGAACAGAATTCTTTTTTTATTTTTGGTCTTTTTAAGTGATGTCTGCGCCAGTACCTGGCAAAGACGATGATCTATAGCAGGGTAATTATTCATTGTCATATTGACATTCCCTTTGATAACGTTGAATTGAAGCTCAACTAAATAGTTTTTTCTGCAGACTGTGCAGTAACGTATTTGTCATTAGCGGTTGTGGCGCATTTATCAGGCTTTCGATCTCCTGAGCCGCCCGTTTCCCCGCCTGACCATCCCTAAACGCATCGCAATAATGGTGGCGAATCTCCTCCAGTGGCGCTTCCAGCGCAGCCCAGTCAAATGCGGATGACAGGGCGTGGCGCAACGTCTGTATATCCTGTGCCACCGGGAGAACATCGCGAATACGCTGATCAGCGCTGTCAGGAGTAGAGAAACTTTGTTGACCATCGAGCAGCAAGGGCATCTCTGGCCAGCTCAGTAAAATGACGCGTTTATTCATATGAATGGCGTCAAAAATAAAGCCGCTGCTGTCTGTCAGGACGTAATCCGCCTGCGCGATAAGCGCCAGCAGATGCTGTGGATCGTCAATTCGGTTTTTTAAATAGCGCTGCGCCAGCGCCAGAGAGGCGGCTTCTTCCGGTCTGTGCAGGGTGCCATGATGTAGTTTGGTGACGACATTGTATTCATGACTTAACCGGCTGAGCTGTTCCGCCCAGTGAGGGAGAGAGCTTAGCGCGCCATAGGTTGGCGCATACAGGATGGTCTGCTTTTTCGCATTCAGCTTCAGGCTTTTTGGCAGCGCAGTATCGTAAGTGTGATTATGCCACTCATCGAAACGGGGATTGCCCACCACTTTGGCGCTGCCACCGATATCAAGCGCGTGCTGGCTATAGTGGCTGTAACACAGGATGCGGTGATAAAAGGCGTTCCACCAGGCATGATTCCACTCTTCTTTCGCCAGGCCATACAGGGTGCGTACATGGGTATCCGCCAGCCCGTTCAGCAGTGGCGTGTAGTAAGGGCTGACCAGGCACCGGAAGCGCTGACGGTTCTCAATGACCGCTGAAAGACGCGTACCGCCGAGCGCAGGGTCGTTGATGGCTTTAATCGTCGCGGTCATCTCATCCAGAAACGATTTAGGTATTTTGTCACTGACCAGCAGCGAGCAGGTATGGCCCATCGCCTGAAGCGCGGTAATGATAGGGCGGTAGACCGCGTAGTGCAGCGAGGTTTCCATATAGAAGCCAATGGCATCTATCTGCGTGGATGCCGTAGGAAGCGGGTTGCTTACCTGCGTGTTGACGGTGGCGGGTTTCTTATTGATTTTGTTGAAGTAGTAACCGATGTTATCGGTTTCTTTATTCTCAATATCGCTGTATCCCGCGCGCTGATAGCAGATGCTCGGATAACAGGAGAGCCATTTCCCTTCACGCAGCAGCGGCTGCCATTGCCCTTCGAGCGTATCTGAGAGGTCATGCTCCATCTGCTGAGCCAGCACCGGATAATAGCTGCTGTTGACCAGATAGGCGCAAACCTTATTGCAGTCGCGGGCATGGATCATGCCATTGAGGCTTTTGAGTTCGCGGCCTTGTTTAATTTCTCCGCCGAGGATAACCACTTCCCACGGAAAACCAGGCAGCGCGTTCAGAAGCGAATTGAGTACCCGGATATGCTTTTCCTGCTTCAGGATCACGCTATCGTCTTCAAGTAGCAGGTAGTTTTTCCAGCCGTTACGCTGTGCCAGTTGCAGCGCCTGCAGATGGGCCTGGCGGCGACCAGCCTGGCCGTTAGTGGCAACTGATGCCGCAAGGCGGGTGATCTTTTGCGCCGGGAAATTGAGAAACGCCAGCTCTTGCTGGATGTGTGCTAAACGATCCGGGCGTGAGTCCAGATTCACGATCACCACCTGATCGATGTAATCCCACTGGATCGGCTGATGATGGGTGGCGTTATGCAGACTTTGATACCAGTTTTTCAGCATCGGGTCTGTAATCGCCTGTGCCAGCGAGGTTTCCAGCGGCTCGCTGCTGCCCAGCACAAAGTCTTTATCGAACGTATTTTGGCTGTGCGAGATACAAATAATGGTGCGCTCGCCCGGCAATTGCAGCGGGTTCGCGGTGAATTGATTAGTGAATCCTTCCTCTTCGCCTAAGTTACATTCATCATCGTAACGGTGCTTTTTTAAATAGTTGCGGTGGTAGCAAAAGGTGCCGTTGAGAATGTTCTGCGGGCCAAAGCTGCGGCTTTTGAACACGCGGTTGATATGGCTATACCAGATGGGGATCTGATCGGAACCTGAAATCAACGCCCGGTGGCGCTGCATCATGTCGATGGTGTAGGAGATCTTATCCGCCGGATAATAATCATCGTCATCCATACAGAGAATATATTCGCCTAACGCCAGCGCATTGAGCATGTTGCGCTTTTTTCCCAGCGTCAGTTTTTCCGCATGGTAGATATAACGAATATTGAATTTCTCCGGGTGATTCTGCGTCAGCCTGTCAATGATTGACTGATGGCTTTGTGGGGAATCATCCAGGATCACCAGCTCCCGGCGGTCGGCAGGGTAGTCCTGATAGCGGAACATATACAGCAAATAGGGTAAAAAAGCGCCGCGGTTCCACGTGGGAGTAATGACGCTGACAAACGGTTTTTCGCGACCAGTGTCGAGCGTTTTAACGATGCCGGTCAGGGCGGAACGTGCTTTGGAGGATTCAGACATGGTGATGTGTATTCGCGATTCGAAAAAGGACCGGGTATGCACCCGGCCAACAGGCGCTAACGTGTAATCAGGGAAAACGCCGAGAGCAGAGGATCTCCCGGCAGCATATCCAGAATATCCAGACGCAACGAGCGGGCATTCTCGCTGTTGCGCCACGCTTCAAACAGCGCGAAAAGGGCGTAGATTTCGTCATGGCTCAGTGTGGAATCATCCATTGTCCACAGGCAAAATAGGGTGCGAAGCATAAAGATGTCAGCCACCAGCCAGAAGAAGCGCTGCAGCGCGCTTTCACTCTCGTGCTGCGGGAAGGTATCGTGATACAGGCGATAAATCAGATAGTTACTGAATATCCATGCGTCATGGGCAAAGTAGCGCTCATAGGTATTTAACCACTGATCCTGCAACTGCTGCTGAAGCATAGCCTCACTGTTTGCATCCTGGAGCATCAGCAGACTTACCTGCAGAGGTAAGGTCAGCTTGCGCGTGCTTTCCGGCAACAGATCCCAATTGAACTCACAACTGCCCATTTGGGTGATCAGCTCCCGCTGCAGTTGGGGCAGGCTGGGCAGTTGCACGAACTGCTCCTGCAGTTTTCCGCTTTGCGCATGGGCGGCCAGAACCTGCGGCAGCGAGGCCAGTTTTTCAAGCATAGGATCGCTGTCGCCAGGGCATTTCTCGGAAAAAGAGAGCATGATGCCCAGCGCATACAAGCGCAGTTCCGGTGACAAACCGGGGAGCGTGATGGTATGCAGAGCAGATTGATTAAGTACCTGATCGCGTGGAGATAACGCCGGGCTGTCCGCATCGGCTGCACATTGCGAGGTATGCAGCACAAAGGCGTTGGGATCGCCTAACGCAGCCTGACAGCTGGCCGGATCGGTTAATACCAGACTCTGTCGTACTTCCGTTTTCCAGCGCATTTCGGCCAGCAAAGCGGAATCCGGATGGTGGGATAAAAACAACCGGACAAAGTCAGGTTCATAACAATCAATCATACTCATAATGTGTTCTCAGCAATCCCTAAATTCAAAATCTGGCTACATCAATGCAATATCCATGCCTGAATTTTTATTGTATTTATATCAATTAGTTAGGGTGTGCGCGGAAAGTCGTTTTCCGCGTCAGGGAAGGAAGGTTTAGCGCTGGTAAATAAAATCCGGCTCGGTGCCTAAAAAAGTCTGAATAAATTCATACTGGCGGATCAGCAACTCGCCGTTTTTTTCGTTGTACGCCTTGCAGCGTTTCGCTTTTTGCTCAAGGCTCTGCCACCAACTCTTTGCGGCATTTTTCTGTAAGCCCGGCAACCAGCTAAATACCTGTTCCATCCCTGCACGATCGACGCTTACGCCCAGCAATTGCAGGATTGAGCGGCGCTGCTGGCTGCTGTTTTGCAACTGCTCATAATGCTGTTGAATCGTCTCATTGACCGCCAACAGCTCTTCACTGGCGCGACGGATCATGCACAGACGTTGTTGTTCCAACTGCTGTCTGAGCGCGTCATATCGCGTCCCGTCCTCCCGGATACCCTGAAGCAGCGTTTTCACCTGCTGTAGCCTGGTACTCACAATTTTGGCCTCTTATTTCTGGAAAAAGCTGAGCATGTCACCAGCCAGTTGCTGGGTATCAACCTGCATGTCGCCTGCGGCCAGCATGGCCTGCATTTGCGCCACTTTGTCGTAATCAACGTCGCTTTGCGGATCGCTGTTCAGCATTTGCTGCGCCGTTTGCAATCCCGCCTGAGTAATATCGTCGGCGGAAAGCGTCGCGGCGCTGGAGGTCGTGGTCTGCGTGCTGCTCTTGTCTGAACGCGTCTGCCCGGTTGTAGATGCAGGGCGATCGCCTGGCAGAGTCGGGGTAATTTTCATAGCAACCTCGTACATATTTCGTTGGGTTGATTATCTGTTATTGGCTAAAAGCGACGGTAAGAGAGGAAAACTTTAATCCCATCACAAAAAATCCCTTCACTGCTCAGCCGTCAGCGTGGTGACCACGCCGATATCGTCCACCATCCCGCTAATGATCCGCTGGCTGCTGCTGTTGCGAATTTTTATCACATCCCCTTTGCGCCCGTTCTTCAACGCCACGCCCGGCATCGAGGCGGTAATTCCGGCCGTATGGGAGACGATCATCACCGGTTGGTCGCGTTTGACCAGCACCGGTTGAACCAGCTCGCTCCGGGTGATCGGTTTGCCCGGTTGCAGGGCGCGCTTGCTGGTGAGACCAATCGCCTCATCCATATTTGTCATTAATCCTTCCCGCTGGTTGCTGATATTGAATTTTTTAAGCTGCAGGTCGTTGGCCGTAATTACCGTATCTCGGGCAATCAACGACTTTGGCATCACTACCGGCACCGACACGTCGGGGCGTACCGCAACGTTAAATTGCCAGCCCGCGCTGCCCGGACAACTGACCACAAAGTTCATTCGCGTCAGGGCCATTCCTGGGGATGTGCTGGAGGTGATCTGGGGCGCTGTTGCGCATAGCGCGCTGGTGCTCACCGTTGAGGGAATATAGACGTTGAACGTGTAGCGATAGTCCTGCCACTGCTGTTTTTTCGCCAGCGCGTCAATTTCATGACCGGCGGCGGTTATGACCCGCGCGTTGATCTGTTCCCGGGCGCTGTGCTGAATGGGATGGACGGCGGCATGTGCGGGTAAGACACAGCATAACGCCAGCATTATTTCCGCGGCAAAGGGGAAAGAAGGCTTCCTTATGTCGAAGGGGAATTTCATAAAGTCATTTCTCATCAATCACTTAAAAGTTGGCATGCATATTGCTAATAACAGCGATATCTACGCAGGAGTGATGTAAGAAATGGGAATCAGTTTTCAGCAGGCATTGGGTGTACATCCGCAGGCAGTGAAGTTACGTCTTGAGAGGACCGAGCTACTGACTGCGAATCTGGCAAACGTCGATACACCAAATTTCAAAGCTAAAGATATTGATTTTGCCGCTGAGATGCAACGGGCAAGTCGCACAAATGTGCTGCCCGAGGCTGACGTGAAATACCGTGTACCGATGCAGCCCTCAGAGGATGGCAATACCGTAGAGCTGAATACCGAGCAGGCCCGGTTTTCACAAAATAGTATGGATTATCAAAGCAGTCTGACCTTTTTGAACCTGCAACTTAGCGGTATCAAAGAGGCCATCGAAGGGAAATAACCATGTCGTTTACTGATATTTACCAGATTTCCGGTTCGGCGATGACGGCGCAAACCATCCGTCTGAATACCGTCGCCAGCAACATGGCAAATGCGGAATCTCCCGCCAGCAGCGAGGCGCAGGCCTATAAGGCGCGCAGCCCGGTTTTTGCCGCGGTTTACCACAATAGCCTGATGGGTGGGCATAACCGCCATGCCATTGATGGTGCCAGCGTACAGGTACAGGACGTCATGCAAAGCGGCGGGGCGGTGAAGCGTTATGAGCCGCACCATCCGATGGCGGACCAGAACGGTTTCGTCTGGTATCCGGATGTCAATGTGGTCGAGCAAATGGCCGACATGATGTCCGCCTCACGTGATTTTGAAACCGACGTTGATGTGCTGAATAACGTCAAAAGTATGCAGCAAAGCTTACTCAAACTGGGAGAAGTGTAATGAATACCCTGACTCTGTATGCCCAATCTCAGGCGCAGGCTCCTTCTTCGGAGAATACGGCGGTGGCTGAAAATAACGTCGGCGCCACGGCGCAAAGCAGCAATCTGGGAGACAGCAGTTCTTCCTCAACGTCGTCAACAACGAATACCAGCGGGACAAGCGGTACTCCAACCACGACAACGTCCACCGAAACGTCCGCGGTTGATACGTTTTTGACGCTGTTCGTGGCTGAAATTGAAAACCAGGACCCGACCGATCCAACCGATCCTACGGCCTATATCGATCAGCTCGCCTCCATGGCGCAGGTTGCCATGATGGAAGAGATGAGCGTTGAGGCAAACACTAACGCCGTACTGATGAGCAACATTCAGGTGATGGCGCTGGGGAATATGGTCGGCGACGACATCATGGTGCAAACCACCTCGCTGGATATCGAAGACAACAGTCAAGAGATCCAGGGACGCGTGACGCTGGATGACAGTTGTACCGATGTGGATCTGCACTTTACCGATGAAGCCGGTGATGACTACACCGTGTCGCTGATCCCACAAGGTGAAACCTCCGTCGGGCCCGGCCAGGTGGATTTCGACATCAATCCTGCGGATTACGGCATCCCGCCGGGCGATTACAGCGTATCCGTGGTGACCAATACCGGAGAAGAGGAAGTGCCGATTGAGGTGACCGGAACGGTGGAAGATGTGCGTATTCCGCTCGATGGCAGCACGCCGGTGCTCAACGTTGACGGCGTTGGCGAAGTGCCTTTCACCATGATCACCCAGTTTGGCGTACCGGACAGCACTGATGACATCACGCCGCCGGATACTGACGACGGCGGCGATAACGCCGACAGCAACACCGTGATCTGATCTCGTTTACATTACAGGAAGAAACAATGAGTTATGAAATTGCAGCGACGGGACTGAACGCCGTCAACGAACAGCTTGATGGCATCAGTAACAACATCGCAAACTCCGGTACGGTTGGGTATAAATCGATGACCACCCAGTTTTCCGCCATGTATGCCGGAACGCAGGCGATGGGCGTGAGCGTGGCGGGTTCGGCACAAAGCATCTCCACCGGCGGCTCTATGGTTTCAACCGGCAATGCGCTGGATCTGGCGATCAACGACGATGGTTTTTTTGTGATGTGCGACAGCGCCGGGAACATCTCCTATACCCGCGCGGGTTCCTTCGTGACGGACAAAAACGGCTATATCGTCAATGCGTCCGGCGATTACCTGCAGGGCTATCCGGTTGATGACAGCGGCACGCTGCAAACCGGTACCGTTACCGATATCCAGATTAAAACCGGCAACATCCCGGCGCAGGCCACGGACAGCATGACCTTCACGGCAAACTTTGACGCCAGTGATGAAACAATCGATCGCGCAACCGTGCCGTTTGATGCCAACAACAGCGATACCTACACCGACAGCTACACCACCACCGTGTATGACTCGCTGGGTAATGAGCACTCGGTTAGCCAGTACTTTACTAAAACGGCGGATAACACCTGGGAAGTGCAATACACCTTTGATGGTGAAGCGCAGAGCGGTGTACCGCCGACTACGCTGACCTTCGACCCAAATACCGGCAAGCTGACGGCTCCAACCACGCCGCAAACCATCACCTTCACCACCGATGAAGCCGCACCGATTTCAATGACGATTGACTACTCCGATTGTACTCAGTACGGCTCTGACTTCTCGGTTACCACCAACGCCGCCACCGGTTATGCCTCTGCGACACAAAACGGCGTGCAGGTGGATGATGACGGTAAAGTGTACGCCACCTACAGCAACGGTGAGCGCATGCTGCAGGGCCAGGTTGTACTCGCCACCTTCCCGGATGAGAACGGACTGGAAGCAGTGAGCGGTACTGCCTGGGTACAGACGGGCGAATCCGGTACGCCGCTGATAGGTACGCCTGGCTCCGGCTCCTGCGGCACGCTCTCCTCCGGCATGCTCGAAAGCTCTAACGTGGATATCACCAACGAACTGGTCAATCTCATGACCGCCCAGCGTAACTACCAGGCGAACACCAAGGTGATTTCCACCAGTACGCAGCTGGATCAGGCTCTCTTCCAGGCGATGTAAGGCTAAGAAATGGATCGGTTGATTTATACCGCGCTGAGCGGCGCCACCCAGACGTTGCAAGAGCAGCAAATTAGCGCCAACAACCTCGCCAACGTCAACACCAATGGTTTTCGCGCGGATATGGCGATGGCGAGTAATGACAAAGTGAAGGGCGGTGGTTTTGATACGCGTTTTATGGCGAAGGAAAGTCCCAGCGGCGTCAATGACAGCACCGGCGTGGCGGAAAAAACCGAGCGCCCGCTGGACGTCGCCATTCAGGGGACGGGCTATATCGCCGTGCAGGATAAAGCCGGAAACGAGGTCTATACCCGCAACGGCAATATTCAGCAAGACGATCAGGGTCAGCTGACCATCGACGGTAACGTGGTGCTCGGAGATAACGGCCCGATTATTTTGCCGCCAAACGCGATTGCCTCTTTCGGCAGCGACGGCACTCTCTCGGTTACGCCTGACGACGGTGATGTTACCGCCACGATGGATATCGATCGGCTGAAGCTGGTGGATATCCCGGTCGCCAATCTGGCGAAAAACAGCGAGGGAATGCTGGTGACGGCGGATGGCGTACCGGCCCAGCGCGATGAAAACATCAAAGTAAGCGGCGGCTTTCTGGAAGGCAGTAACGTGTCTGCGGTGAGCGAAATGATGTCGTCCATTGCGATGAACCGCCAGTTTGAAGCGCAAATCAAGATGATGAAAACCGCTGAAGATCTCAGCGACTCCGGCAACAGGCTGCTACGCGGCTCCTGAGTCGTAGCCTTTAATCAGGGATAAAGTTTTATGAACGCAGCGTTATGGATCAGTAAAACCGGCCTGTCGGCGCAGGATGCTGAGATGAGTGCGATTGCCAACAACATCGCCAACGTCAACACCACGGGCTTTAAGCGTGACCGCGTGATGTTCCAGGATCTGTTTTATCAGACTCAGGAAGCGCCGGGCGCCATGCTCGATCAAAACAACATCATGCCGACCGGAATGCAGTTCGGTAGCGGTGTGCGCATCGTTGGAACCCAAAAAACCTTCACCGAAGGGAATGTGGAAACCACCGACAATGCGATGAACGTGGCCATCATGGGGCAGGGGTTCTGGCAGGTGCAAAAGGCCAACGGGGATATTGCGTATACCCGTGACGGCAATATGCAGATTAACGCCGACGGCGTGCTAACCAACGCCCAGGGCTTGCCGCTGCAACCGGAAATTGATGTTCCCGCTGGCGCGACCAACGTGGCATTTGGCGAAGATGGCACCGTGACGGCGATCCTGCCCGGCGACAGCGATCCGACCGAACTGGGGCAACTAACGCTGGTGAACTTCGCCAACCCGGCGGGCCTTTCAGCCGAAGGCGACAACCTGTATCTGGAAACGGCAGCCAGCGGTCAACCGACGGAAGGTATTCCGGGGGAAGATGGTCTGGGCACCTTGCAGGACAGCGCGTTGGAAGGCTCGAATGTGGATATTGTCAACGAAATGGTGGCGATGATTAACGTGCAGCGCGCCTATGAGATGAACGCCAAAATGGTCTCTGCGGCAGACGATATGCTGCAGTTTATTAGTCAGACGCTGTAATTCAAGAATGTGAAATGCCGGATAGCGGTTTCGCCTTATCCGGCAAATTTAAAGTAAACAGGCAGAACGTGAAAAATTATCTCTGGCTGGTGGTACTGCTGCCCCTGTTAAGCGGGTGCGAATCGCAGGCCCTCCTGGTCAAAAAAAATGACGAATTCTTTGCTCCTCCCAAAACCGAGTTGCCGCCAACGGCGGATGGTCGCGCGGGAGGAGTGTTCGAAACGGGTTACAAGTGGTCGCTGACGGCAGACCGCCGCGCCTATCGGGTGGGCGACATCCTGACTGTGATGCTGGAAGAATCCACCCAGTCGAGCAAACAGGCGAAAACCAATTTCGGCAAGAACAATACCGTTGATATCGGTGCACCGACTCTTTTTGGACATACCAAAGATAATCTTTCCGCTTCCGTGGACGCCAATCGCGACTTCAACGGGACGGCGACCTCGCAGCAGCAAAACAGTTTGCGTGGCGAAATTACGGTGTCGGTGCACTCGGTACAGTCGAACGGCATTCTGGAAATTCGTGGTGAAAAATGGCTCACCCTCAACCAGGGGGATGAGTACATTCGCCTGAGTGGTCTGGTACGTGCCGATGATATTCAAAACGACAACTCCGTCTCATCGCAGCGCATTGCCGATGCGCGTATCTCCTATGCGGGCCGTGGCGCATTGAGCGATGCCAATGCGGCGGGCTGGCTGACGCGTCTGTTTAACCATCCTCTCTTCCCGATCTAATGCAGGATTTTAATATGCAACACATAAGCGGGCGCTGGATGAAGGCGTTAAACGGCATCGTTATCGCCCTGAGCCTGGTGCTGCCCGGCACTACGCAGGCGCAATCTCTGGAGTCGCTGGTCAACGTCCAGGGGATCAGGGAAAACCAACTTGTTGGCTACAGCCTGGTGGTGGGGCTGGACGGAACCGGGGATAAAAACCAGGTCAAATTCACGAACCAAACTATTACCAACATGCTGCGCCAGTTCGGGGTACAACTGCCGGGTAAAATCGATCCGAAGGTGAAAAACGTCGCGGCGGTAGCGGTCAGCGCGATGCTGCCGCCAATGTACTCGCGTGGGCAGACCATTGATGTCACGGTCTCGTCGATTGGCGATGCCAAAAGCCTGCGCGGCGGTACGTTATTGCTCACCCAGCTACACGGCGCAGATGGGGAGGTTTATGCCCTCGCACAAGGGAGCGTGGTGGTGGGCGGGATGAACGCGACCGGGGCTAGCGGCTCCAGCGTGACCGTGAATACCCCCACTGCCGGACTGATACCGAATGGCGCGTCAGTCGAACGTGAAATTCCCAGCGATTTCCAGATGGGTGACACCATTACGCTTAATCTGAAACGTCCCTCCTTTAAAGATGCCAATAATATTGCGGCGGCGATCAACGCCTCGTTTGGCGGCATTGCTACGGCACAAAGCTCGACCAACGTCAGCGTTCGTGCGCCAACCAGCCCAGGGGCGCGCGTTGCCTTTATGTCTCAGTTAGATGACGTCCAGGTTCAGGCAGAAAAAGTACGCGCCCGCGTGGTGTTTAACTCGCGTACCGGCACGGTGGTGATGGGGGATGGCATTGCCCTGCACGCGGCGGCGGTATCGCATGGCAGCCTGACGGTTTCCATCAATGAAAGCAGCAACGTCAGCCAGCCGAATGCCTTTGCCGGCGGTCGTACGGCGGTGACGCCGCAGAGCAATATTTCGGTGAATCACGCCCGACCGGGGATGATTACGCTGCCTGAATCCAGCAGCCTGAAAACGCTGGTTAATGCGCTCAACAGTCTCGGGGCCACGCCGGACGACATTATGTCCATTTTACAGGCCCTGCATGAAGCCGGGGCACTGGATGCCGATCTGGAGGTCATTTAATGGCCGACATCAAAGTGAATCATAGCGGGGGCATTGACGGTAGCGATGCGTTAATGGGCCCGAAAATTAAAGATAACGATTTGCAGAAAGCCGCCCAGCAGTTTGAAGCCATTTTCTTACGCAACATGCTGAAAGAAATGCGTAAAACCAATGAGATCTTCGACTCCAAAGATAACCCGTTTAACAGCGACTCGGTGCGCATGATGCAGGGGTTTTACGACGATCAGTTATGTAACAGCCTGGCCCAGCAGCACGGTATTGGGATTGCGGCGATGATCGTTAAACAGCTCTCCCCGCATCACAAAGGATAAAGGTTGCGCGGCGGCTTAAGAACTGAGGTTTTTTCGCCGCTTTTAATCGGCAAGGTTGTTAACGACAGACCGGGGAACTGACCGGCGAGGACTCTTTGATGGACATGATTAACATTGGCTACAGCGGCGCATCAACTGCGCAGGTGGAGCTTAACGTAACGGCGCAAAACACGGCGAACGCCATGACCGACGGTTATACCCGGCAGGTGGCCGTCACCAGTACTATTGGCGCCAGCTCAGGCTCGGCGAACAGTGCGGGTAACGGTGTGCAGGTGGACAGTATTCGCCGGGTATCCAACCAGTATCAGGTGAACCAGGTCTGGTATGCCGCCAGCGATTACGGCTATTACAACACCCAGCAGACGTATTTAACTCAACTGGAAACCGTGCTCAGTGATGATAACAGCAGCCTGAGCGGCGGCTTTGACAACTTTTTTGCCGCGCTAAACGCAGCCACCACCAGCCCGGATGACTCTGCTCTGCGTGAGCAGGTGATCAGCGAGTCCGGCGCGCTGGCGCTGCGCGTGGATAACACCCTTGATTATATCGATTCGCAAAGCAGTGAAATCGTTAGTCAGGAGCAGGCGATGGTGGCGCAGGTGAATACGCTTACCAGCGGTATTGCCAGCTATAACCAGCAGATCACTGAAGCCGAAGCCAACGGGGATAACGCGTCTGCGCTCTACGATGCGCGCGACCAGATGGTGGAAGAACTGAGCGGCATCATGGATGTTCAGGTCAATATTGATGATGAAGGTAACTACAACGTCACGCTGCAAAACGGTCAGCCGTTGGTGAGCGGGCAAGAGAGTTCCACCCTCGAACTGGAAACCAACGCCGACGGCACGCAGAGCATGTCGCTGACGTTCGCCGGAACCACGTCATCCATGAACACTGATACCGGCGGCTCGCTGGGCGCGCTGTTTGATTATCAGAATGAGGTACTGACGCCATTGACGGGGACGATTAACAGCATGGCAGAGCAGTTTGCCGATGCGGTTAATACCCAACTGGCGCAGGGCTACGACCTGAACGGAAATCCCGGCGAGCCGCTGTTTATTTATGACGAAAACTCATCGGATGGCCCGCTGGAAGTGAACCCCGATATCACCGCCGATGAGCTGGCGTTTTCCAGTTCGCCGGATGAAAGCGGCAACAGCGATAACCTGCAGGCGCTGATCAACCTCTCAACCGAACCGTTAGATATCGAGGGGCTTGGTAGCGTAACCGTAGGCGAAGCCTGTTCATCAATCATCAGTAACATCGGTATTTACAGCCAGCAAAACCAGACGGAAGCGCAAGCGGCGGCGAACGTGTACTCCGAAGCACAGAACCAGCAGAGCAGCGTCAGCGGCGTCAGCATGGATGAAGAAGCGGTGAACCTCATTACCTACCAGCAAATTTACGAGGCCAACCTCAAAGTTATCTCAACGGGCGCAGATATTTTCGACTCTGTGCTGGAAATGTGTAGTTAATCTGGAGGGCTATTATCATGCGCGTGTCTACCCAACAATCCTATGTGTCTATGACGCAGAGTTTTAACGACCTTTCCAGCGATCTTTCCCACGTTGTCACGCAGATGGCGACAGGGAAAAGTATTCTGCTGCCGTCAGACGATCCTATCGCTGCGACACGAATCACCCAGCTTAACCGCCAGCAATCGGCTCTCGATCAGTATCAAACTAATATTGATTCCGCCTCGGCGGGGATGAGCCAGCAGGAGTCTATTCTGGATGGCGTGAATAACGATCTGTTAGCGATCCGCGACGATCTGCTGGAGGCCGCCAACGGCACCAACACCGCCGAGTCGTTATCCAGCCTGGGGCAGGATATTCAGTCGATGACCGAAGCGATGGTCTCGGCGCTGAATTATCAGGATGAAGACGGTCACTATGTGTTTGGCGGGACGGTGAACGATCAACCGCCCATTGTCGCGGTAGATGAGGACGGTGACGGGGTGACTGACAGTTATACCTATCAGGGTAACGACGATCATCGCCAGACCACGGTGTCCAATGGCGTTGAGGTTGATACCAATGTGGCAGTCAGCGATTTCTTCGGCGATAGCCTCGACGTTCTGAACACTCTGACGTCGTTGTCGAAAGAATTACAGGATCCGTCGGTTGACCCTGCCGATCCACAGGTGCAAAGCGATATTCAAAATGCCATTGATACGGTGGATGTGGCCTCAGACGCGCTCAACGCTTCTATAGCCACCATTGGTGAAACGCAGAATACGATGAGCATGCTGAGCAGTGCTCAGACGGATATCACTACCTCCAACGATCAGCTTATCAGTCAGTTGAGCGATCTGGATTATGGCCCAGCCTCCATTACCTTTACCGGTCTGGAAATGGCGATGGAAGCCACCTTAAAAACCTACTCCAAAGTGAGTGAGTTAAACCTTTTCAGTGTGATTTAACAGTTAGCAGTAGCTCAGGAATAGTATGCAGGTCGGTTTAAATACAACATCACTCTCCGGTAGCGGAGCGCTTAATCCTTCTGTGCAGCAGCATACCGTTGCGCAGAATGCCCCTGTCCGTCAAAAGTTACCCGCAACGGCGAGTGATTACCCGGCCTCACCCCTTATTACTACCCGGCCTCAGCGCTACAGCGTGCAGCTTAACGATCAGCTCACCACGCTGCAGCAAGCTGACCACTACCTGGGTCAACTGGAGCAGCATTTGCTGGACTTTCGTCACGCCTCTCGCCGCGGCGGACAGGCGCTGCAGCAGAAGGGGGCAGAACTTACCCAGTGGCTGGAAAAACGGCCAGCATTGTCCGGTGATGCGGTCGACAGGCAGTTGCGTCCGGTTTTACAGGGCGAGGCACGCGTCACTTTTCACTCGCCTGAACTGGTGCAGATGCTGCAAAAAAACGCGATAAGTTCACGCATGTTCAGTGTTTCTGACGGGAGGCAGACGCAGCACTCTGCGGTGGTGGTAGGCGAGGACCTGGATCCTGGTCAATACAAAATGATGATGAGCAACGCGCTGCGCCGTGTCGGTGTACAGGTGCACGATCAGCAGGGGGCGCTGAGCTTTTCCACGACGGAGAAGCAATGGCAGCAGATCCAACAAACCCTGAGCGTACGCGATGTTGACGCGAAGTCCTCGGCGTTTACTCTGCTAAAGACATTTGCCGATCCCTCTCGTTCAGATGAGCTTCTGCAACATATCGCGCAGGGCAGTTCCCGCACTCAGGATGGGTTACAGCAGGCGCTGGATGCGATTGGCGATCAGCGCGCGCAAATGGCCGCGCAGCAGGAGAAGGCCCGGCAGCTGATTGACGGTATGGCGCGTTTTCCACAGGCAGAAAGTGCGGTTAAAGCATCTGAATCACTGGGCGGGGTACTGGATCATGCTAATCACAACTATCAGGTTTTAGCCCAGGCGGTCAACGGACAAGCCCGGCTTTCCAGCCAGACTGTCCGTAGCTTATTAAGTTAATTCTGCTGACAAGATGTTGTCGAAAAGGTAAATGCCGAGGGGTCTGTGATTAACAGGCCTCCTACATCCTGAGTGAAGAGCAAATTTTGCTGCGGGTTTAAATGAATCCACCACGTATGAAGGTTATGCTCAACAATAAAGGAACTGAAATTGGATAAGCGGAGATCGTTATTATCCGCTTTCGCATCGCTAAAATGAAGCTCACCTTGTTGAGATGATTCTGTAGAACGATTAAGGCAAGTGGAGATCTCGAATACTGAAGGAACCTGGTTATTATGTTCCAAAGGGATGAGCGTAAGGGCCGTATCCTTGTGTTGTGGGCTCAGAATAAGTTGGTAATGTGCATTCCTTCCGGCGTTAAGATCATAATAGGCAATAACCGTGTGCTCAATGTGGGCATGGGCCAGAAAACTAAAAAATAGGGAGGAAATAGCCAGGATATAAAAAGCGTAATTATTTGCATTTTGGCATTTCATTTAACATTTTCTCCACTTCTTTAATTAAAATACCATTCATTTCGTTATCTTTATTTAGCCAGTTATCAAAGCTTAGTGCTAACTGCCAGCTATCATTGCATTGATTGCTCATCACAATATCAAGTGCGAGTTTGTTCAACGAGACCCGATAATAAAGGGTCATCGAGGCGCTATGCGCGACCAACAGTTGATTGATTTGCTCTATACCAGGAAGAATATGTTTTGAAACAAGCGATAACGATTTCTTATTCTCACCTGGATCGTAAAGTTGATAGACCGTAATACGGTTGGCATTTTCAAGCATTTCTTTAACCAGTTGTGGAGTTTCTTCCGTTTTAGTGGCTGATGGTGCTTTAAAATAAGAGATCAGTGCAAACAGCGACAGAGCGACAACGATAACGGGCAAGGTAATCAGAACAGCCCGATAAGGATGATGTTTGGTTGCCAGTTTTTTCTTGCTGGCTTCATGTAATGAACTGTTATTTAAAGTTATTTTTTCTGTTGTTGTTGATGGCAGTTGCTCCTCAGACGCGAGGATTTCAACTACCTCAGCATTCTCTTCGGTTACCTCACTGGCGCTGTCATCAACCTTATTTTCACTAGGAGCAATGATTTCAGTTAGATAGAGTTTATTAAACAAATACCCTTTTTTTGGTATGGTTTTTATAATTTCTTGTTGTTTACCATCATCATCAATAGCGACGCGCAGGGCGTGAACGGCTGTCGGCAGACTATTTCCACCGACGATGCGATTCTTCCAGACAGCGGTCATTAAAAATGAACGAGATAAAACAACATCGGCATTTTTAGCTAATGTCTCTAACAGAATAAAATGGTATTCGCCCAGGCGACGTATCTCACCTGTTTCACAGTGGATTAACGCATTAAGCGAAGAGTCCATCCGCCAATTGTTGACTACAATACTCATGGTTTATTATACCCGCGCAAGATTTTTATATCCCTGGTGTCACACCGTTAAAAATCAGTGCATTAAAATTCTGGAGAAATTGAGATGTCTTCTGCCTGAGAAACAGCAGGTAAATCGGTGTTGAGTGTTTTTTATGCTGTGCAAAAGAGGATTGGAAATGTAGCGAAAGTGTCTGAGACTCACAATATAAAAATACAGGGCATTTGCAACCAAATGTAAAATAAAGTTATAACCAGGCGCTTTAAAACATTTTTATCTAAGTATAATCTTATTTTTATCATAAGGTTAACATAGCAGGTGCGTAATCGATCGGGTCGTTATTAGATATTTCTAATAATCTTTTAATTAAATCTTGATTGAGATCTTCCTTATGTAGTGATTGTTTTGGTGAGGAGCACGGAAAGCTAAAATAGAGGTGAGAGACGTTTTATCTCTCGCGTTAACGATGTTGTGCAAGGCGTAAAAAATTTTTCTGCAGCGCTTTAAGTTTTCCGAAGGGGTGGTCGTTTTTACAGAGTATCGAAACGAAAACGATTATTCCCAAGGAGCAGTACCATGTTATCGATTAATACTAATACCGCATCAATGTCCGCTGTTAACGCTATCAACAAAAGCAGCGCATCACTGTCTACTTCTATGGAACGTCTGGCGACAGGTAACCGTATTAACTCTTCTGCAGATGATGCTGCGGGCAAACAGATTGCCAACCGTCTGACTGCGCAGTCCAGTGGTATGGGCGTTGCGCTGAGCAACATTCAGGACGCGACTGCGATGCTGCAAACTGCAGACAGCATGTTTGACGAAATGACCGACGTACTGGGCCGTATGAAAGACCTGTCCACTCAGGCAGCGAACGGAACCTACAGCGACGAAGATTTGCAGGCGATGCAGGACGAATACGACGAACTGGGTCAGCAGATGTCCGATATGCTGCAGAACACCACTTACGGCGGCACCAACCTGTTCGGTGTTTCCGGTACCAGCAACACCGGCAAAGACGGTCTGTTCCAGGGGGCGGTAACCTTCCAGGTTGGTGCTGAATCTTCTGACACCATGACCGTTGATATCTCCAGCCAACTGGACTCTCTGGTTACCGATTTAAACAGCGTTAGCAACTCTTTCGAAGCTGATCAGTTAGATGCGACCGGTACTGCAGGCATTTCCGGTGGTACTGAGCTGACCGCTTCTGGTTCTGCAAACCAGATGATCACTACTATCCAGACTGCAATGGACGACGTGTCTAAGATCCAGTCCAAACTGGGTGCATCTATCAACCGTCTGAACGATACCGCCGCTAACCTGACCAGCATGCAGGACAACACTGAAGTGGCGATCGGTAACATTATGGATACCGACTACGCGACGGAAGCGTCCAACATGACCCAGCAACAGGTGCTGATGCAAACCGGCATCACCATGCTGAAGCAGTCCAACAGCATGTCCAGCATGGTTTCCAGCCTGCTGCAGTAATTCCTGACTTAACGTCATTTCCAACACCGCCACCCGGCGGTGTTGTGCTTTCAGCGACCTGGCTTTTACCTGGAAACCTTCCTGGGGAAGGGAAAAATCATTTCCGCCATTAAGTTAACTTACTGAATTTTAATTATAAAAATTATTGGCATGTATTTTGCTTTTACATAAATAACGTTGCACGGAGTCATTGATCATGAGCTATACGAGTCCGATCCAAAAATTAGCACAACAATTTGCCTACGCCGATATTGCCACCCAGGCGACGAATCTGCAGAACCAACAGAACGAGTTGAATGCTGAGAGCAGCGGTCTGGACTCGCTAAGTACCGCGCTGACTGATTTTCAGACGGCAATCGATGCGCTGAACAGCGACACCGACGGCCCACTGACGTTTTCCGCCACCACAAATAATGAGTCGAATACGGTGTCGGCTAACTCGCAGGCACAGGCGGGGACCTATTCATTTTATGTTTCGCAGTTAGCTCAGGGGCAACAAACCACGTTCAGCATGAGCGACGATACTTACGCCGCGACGGGTTCATTTGAGATAACCATGGATGACGGCACAACCATGGATATTGACCTGTCTACGGTCGATGAGGATGGCGATAACTGTGTTGATGCCAGTGAACTGGTTGATGCGATTAATAACTCGGACGATAACCCAGGCGTGTCGGCGGCATTGGTTAAGACCGACGGCACGACCACCATCATGCTGACCTCTGATACCACCGGTGAGCAAAGCGGTTTTTCGGTGAGCGTTTCGGGTAACACCGATCTGGCTACGGCGGAATCCTCCAGTGAACAACAGATAACGCAAGCGCAGGACGCCATTATTCACCTCGGTAACGAGGATGGCCCTGCGATCACCAGCAGCACCAATACCTTTGACGATGTGATCCCCGGCGTGACGATGACTTTTTCTGAGGTTAGCGATCCTGATGATCCTAACGATGTGACCACTTTTACCGTCGCGGAAGACTCCAGCGGATCGCAGGCCAAAGTACAGACCTTTGTTGATGCCTACAACACCTTGGTCGACACCATCGATTCACTGACCAGCTACGGCGATGACGACACAGCGTCCGGGGTTTTTGCGGGGGACGCCGGGATGAATTCGCTGGCAAATCAGATGGATGATATTGCTCACGCGTCTTACGGTGGCGTGTCGATTGTTGATTATGGCATCACGCTGGATTCCGACGGTCACTTACAAATTGACTCCACTCAGTTCAGCGAAGCAATGGAAGAAAACCCGGACGGTTTGACCGCTATTTTTGTCGGGGAGGACAGCATGGTCGCGCAGATGGACGACCTGATGGAAAGCTATCTGGATTCCAGCAACGGCATCATCGCCCTGCGCCAGGAAAACATTGATGACCAGCAGAGCAAAATTCAGGACGAAAGCGATCAGCTGACTGAAACCTATAACACCAACTACGAGCGCTATGTGGAAGAGTACACCAATACGCTGGTGGAAACGTACACCATGAAAATGAGTATGGCCGCGTTTATGTAACCGGCTGATTTAAGAGAAGGATTGAGAATCAACATGTACGACACGCAGGATGGTTATTCGCAATACAAAGAGATGGATCTTGCTGCGCGTACCGCAGCAGCATCGCCATTAGAGCTGGTGCTGGTGCTGTTTTCGGGGCTGATGGACGAGCTGGAACGCGCCAAAAGCCACATTGAGAACAAACGCTATGAGCGCAAGGCGCAAAGCATCAACAAATGCATCGATATTCTCAACGCCTTAACCAGCTCGCTGGAGTTTGAAACGGGCGGCGAGTTGGTGGTGAATTTGTCCCGGCTGTATGACCACTGCGTCTACCGCCTGTATGAAGCCAGCGGCGAATTGTCGCTGGAAAAAATTGATGAAGTGATCCTCATCCTGACCAATCTACGCACAGGCTGGGAAGGTCTGTCGGCAAAGCTGGGATAAGACGATGGAAAGAGAGCGTCAGCAACAGCAGCTTTATGCCCTGGTAAAAGAGATGAACGAGGCGCTGGATCGAAAGCGTTGGCGCCGATTACCCGGCCTGCATCAGCAGGTGATGCGCGTTTTTCATGATTATGCCGCCTGGGAAACCGATGCCACCGCGTTGCGAGAGGTCAAAGACACCCTGCATGCGGCGTTTGAGGTGCTGATTGCCCGACGAACGCAGCGTGCGGAAGAACTCAAAGCGCGCATGGATCAACATCAGCAAAATCAGGAAGGAATGTTGGCGTACTCAATGGTTAATTTAATTTCGGAGAAGGCATGAATCCTGTATTACTGGCCTCGGCCAGTGCGTTGGCAGAGGCCACACCGGAAAAGGCGGCTATTTCGGCCCCAACAACGTCAACGAGCGGCAGCACGTTTTCTTTACCGCAGGCCGGGCTTAACGCGGTGACTGAACGTTTGATCGGCGCAAAAATAAACCAACAGCAGGCGTCGTTGCCTGAGCATCAACGCGATGATGCAGATCCTGCGGCCATGCAGGCATTGCTGGCGATGTTACTGGCGCAACCGGCACAGCCGTTAACGCCTGCGGCGGCGCAGAAGCAGCCTGACGGTGAGATGCTGAAAATGCTGACGCAGGCGCAAACTACGGGGACGGGGTCTGCGCTTTTGCGTCAACTGGCGAGCGCGATGGCCGGGCAAGGAAAACAATCCATGCCGTCGGCTGAGCAGCACGCCACGGATTTATCGTCACTGTCGCCAAAGCTGCAAACGTTACTGGCATCGATCACCGAGAATTTGCCCCAGGCAACCCCGGATCAGCAGGCCAAACTGGCGACATTCTCCGCCCAGGATCTGCGAGCGATCGCGCCTGAACCTGTCTCGCTTTCGACCTCACAGCAAATTTCCGCCCGGGTGAAGTCAGCGGATCACGCCGTTCCTCGCCCGATGGCGGTGAGAAAAACGGATAGCGTAACGGTTAACCCATCGCTTGCGTCGCAAAGTTTGCTCAATACGGCGGCGCAGGGAACTCAGCCGGTAAATGCCCTGAGCGACCACAACGTGGTGTCGACGCAAGTTTCCGCGCCTACCACGCTGTCAACAGAGGAGCTCGGCGAGAAGCTCACCGCGCTGCTCAAAGACAGAATTCAGTTCCAGTTGGGTCAGCAACAGCAGGTGTCGACCATTCGTCTAGACCCGCCATCGCTGGGCAAACTGGAAATTGCCGTGCAGCTGGACGCAGGAAAGCTGATGGTGCACATCGGCGCAAATCAGAGCGATGTCTGCCGCTCGTTGCAGCAATTTAGCGAGAACTTACGCCAGCACCTCACGGCGCAGAACTTCATGGAAGTGAATGTTCAGGTCTCTTCCGAGGGACAATCGCAGCAGCAACAACAGCAGTCAGGTCATCAACAGGACGAGGTGACGTCGGCGCTAACGCTTAACGACGAACCTCAATTTCAACAGAACGAATCCGTTCTGATCAAAGTGTAAAAGCAAGATGAAGAAAATTGTTATTGCGTGTGTGATCAGCTCTGTCGTTGCTCTGGGTATTGCTGGTGGGGCTGGATGGGGTATTTATCATTTTATGAATAAAGGTGCGACAGCTAAGGCAGCAAAACCTGCTGAGATACCCGAAGAAAATCAGGATGAGAGCAGCAGCATATTTGTCTCTCTGCCGGAAACGGTGGTTACGCTTCATGATAGTGAAGGGACAGACCGATACATGGTGGCAGAGCTGGTAATGGTCGTTGATTCAGAGAAAGACGCTGAAAAAATTAAGAAAGACGAACCGCTCTATCAAAGTATTACGGTAGATGAACTTTCGAATATGAAATATGAAGAGATTCGGGCGCTGAAGATCTCCGATATCAGAAAGAAAGTTTTTGAAAATCTGAAAATTGAATTAGCGAAACGCAAAATGGCGACACCGTATAAGGACATATTGGTGAAAAAAGTCGTGTTTCAATAAGCGACAAGCCAGGAAATAACATGATCCAGGATGCTTACGAGTCAGAAGATTTTAATGCGACGCCCGTGCTAACGCCAAAGCAAGAGAGCCATTATTTACAGGCTTATCTTCCTTTGGTGCGCAAAGTGGTGCGTCAACTTGCGCCGCAATGTACCTGCGTTATGGACAGGCAGGATATGGAGCAAACGGCGCTGATGGGATTGCTGAATGCGATTCGCCGCTATGGTCAACCGGATGAGGGCTTTGCCGGTTATGCCGTCCATCGTATCCGCGGAGCCATACTCGATGAGCTGCGCAGCCTCGACTGGCGGCCTCGTCAGCTACGACAAAAATACCATCAGATTAAAGATTTGATTCGTGATGCGCGTACTCAGCTCGGGCATGAACCCTCATGGGAAGAGCTTTCCCGGTTGGGTTTGTCGTCTGAAGATTATCAGGAATATCAACAGCTGGAAGGTGCCGAGTCGCTGGCCAGCCTGGATGAATTACTGAATGGCGATATACCGATTGCGCCGCTCGAAGGGCGGGGGCTTGAAGAACAATTCGTCACGCAGGAAATGCTGGGTTATGCCCTGAGCCAACTCAGCGAAAAGGAGGGACTGGTGCTCTCAATGTATTACCAGCACGATATGAATTTAAAAGAAATCGCGCTGGTATTAGGGCTGACTGAAGCTCGAATTTGTCAAATGAATAAAAAAATCACGCACAAGATTCGTGATTGTTTATATCCAGATTAACAATTCCGAATCAACATGCGGAGGACGTAATGCAAAAGATTTTTGGTTTATTGGTGGTTTTAGGCTGCGTATTTGGTGGCTACTTTGAGGCTGGCGGACAGTTAATTGCTATCTGGCAGCCGGCAGAAATTATTATTATCTTGGGGGCCGGTCTGGGGGCGATGATTATCGGTAACCCAATGCATGTGCTTAAAGAGATTGCTCACCAGATCAAAGGCGTGGTCAGCAAAAAGAAAATGGGGCCGGAGTTCCAGCGTCAGTTGCTGATGTGCCTGTATGAACTGCTGGAAATGGTGCAAAACGGCGGTCTGCGTATGTTGGATCAGCATATCGAACAGCCGGAAGAGAGTACCATTTTCCAGAAATACCCGCTGGTACTGACCCAGAAACGACTGGTGACCTTTATCGCCGATAATTTCCGTCTGATGGCGATGGGGAAAATTGATGCCCACGAGCTGGAAGGGATCCTCGATCAGGAACTGGATACCGCGGAAGAATCGCTGTTAACCCCTTCGCGCTCCCTGCAGCGTACCGCCGAGGCGATGCCTGGCTTCGGCATTTGCGCGGCGGTGCTGGGTATCATCATCACCATGCAGTCAATTGATGGTTCCATTGCGCTTATCGGCCTGAAAGTGGCGGCGGCGCTGGTGGGGACATTCTTAGGGGTCTTCATCTGTTATTGCGTGATGGATCCGCTGGCAAACGCCATGGAACAGCAGGCGCGGGCGGAACATTCGCTACTCGAATGTGTACGTACCGTGCTGGTGGCGCAGGCGGGCGGTAAGCCGACGCTGCTGGCGGTTGATGCGGGACGTAAACTTCTTCATCTGGCTTCCAAACCCACATTCGCTAATCTGGATGCGTGGGTGAATGCGATGCTGGAGCAAGAATAAGCATGAGGAAGGGGCCAAATCGTCGCGATCGCGGCGCGAAAACCACCATTATCCGCCGACAAATCAAAAAGAATCATGCAGGTCATCATGGGGGAGCGTGGAAGGTGGCATTTGCTGACTTTACGCTGGCGATGATGGCGTTGTTTATGACGTTGTGGATTGTGAACAGCGTCAGTAAAGCTGACCGCGAAAATATCGTGGCGGCGCTGCATGGTCAGTCAATCTTTAACGGTGGCGGTATGGCGCCGTTAAATAAGCTGGGCAAGCAGCCGATAGCGCCGGGAGCGCAGAAGAAAAACGTCACGCGCAACAAACTCGATAAAACCGTCAACCCGCAGGAGACGGCGAAAATTACGGAAGAGAACGCGAAAAAGGCGCTGGATGTGAATGAAAAAGCGGTGCTGCTGAAACAAAAATCAGCCCGCGAATTGGGCGAACTGGCGACCGACATTAACGTTATCGCCCGCAATGCGCATATGGAAACTAACCTCGAGATGGAGATTGTTCCTCAGGGGCTGCGCGTACTGATTAAAGATGACCAGAATCGCAATATGTTTGAGCGCGGTAGCGCCAGGATTATGCCGTTCTTTAAATCGCTGCTGGTTGAACTGACTCCCGTGTTTGACTCGCTGGATAACAAGATAATCATCACCGGGCATACAGACGCGATGAGCTATAAGAGTAACATTTACAACAACTGGAACCTCTCCGGCGACCGCGCTTTGTCGGCGCGACGCGTGCTGGAGGATGCCGGAATGCCGCAGAATAAAGTCATGCAGGTCAGCGCGATGGCGGACCAAATGCTGCTGGATGCGAAAAACCCGGAAAGTGCCGGGAACCGTCGTATTGAGATCATGGTGCTGACGCAAAGCGCTTCCGATACGTTGTATCAATATTTTGGCCAGCAGGGAGAGAAGGTTGTGCAACCGCTGGTTGATAAGCTGGACAAGCAAAAGCAGGTGACTTCTTTACGTCAACAATCTGCTCCCGTCACTCATTAATTCTGTTCCCGTCCCCCACGCAACGTGGGGGCAATTTATTCCTCAGGAAGGCAATGTGATAGATGTAACCCATATTATTCCATTGGAGATTCATACTGATAACGTCACCGATGTAGCCTGTCAGGGGGCGCATTTCGACAAGGTCTCAGGTATCTGGTACACCGAACCCCACGAGCTAAACGGGGCGCTTCGTGACTATGTCTACGACACCGACAATTTTAATATTGTCGCGCCGTACTATCTGGTGATTACCTCGAAGATGCACTGCTGGAGCTGCCACCAAATTACCCGCATCCATGGCGTGATGTTTACCCGCTTTATTAAGAAAAATCAGGATGGTCAGGGCTGGCAGTCGGTCAGGCGTAACAGCTTTTTGTTCCACATTAATTCTCTGCCTGAAGAGATAAAAAAGAACATCAAAGCCAGCAATTACTACCTCGATAAAAGTAAAACCACCGGGCTACGTTACTGGATGAATCACTGTGAAATTTGTGGTGAACGTCTAGGCGACTACGAACTTTTCTGCGTTGAAAATGATGCCTTCCGCCTGATGACAATCGAAAAACTGCTGCGGGCAAATGTTCGCAAAGTGAATAAACTGTTTGTCAGTACGGCGGGTAATCCCGCAGAACATACGAAAAAGGATATTGTGCGTTACCTGTGCGATGCCCGCTTCGTCATGAATGGTCCGGCGTAAGGAATAATCATACTTCTCACACTATAAAAATACTGTATACTTAAACAGTGTTGTGGGAGGCGAGTGATGCGCAAAATCATACATGTTGATATGGACTGCTTTTTCGCAGCGGTGGAAATGCGCGATAACCCCGCTCTGCGTGACATCCCTATTGCCATCGGCGGCAGCCGGGAGCGCCGGGGGGTTATCAGTACAGCCAATTACCCGGCGCGCAAATTTGGCGTGCGTAGCGCGATGCCAACGGGAATGGCGTTAAAGCTATGCCCGCATCTTACCTTATTACCCGGTCGCTACGAGGCCTACAAAGAAGCCTCCCGCCAGATTCAGGCGATTTTCTCCCGCTATACCTCGCTGATTGAACCCCTGTCGCTGGATGAAGCCTATCTGGATGTAACCGACAGCACCTACTGCCACGGTTCTGCCACGCTGATCGCCCAGGAGATCCGCCAGACGATTTTTAACGAGCTGCAGCTAACCGCTTCTGCCGGGATTGCGCCGGTTAAATTTCTGGCAAAAATAGCCTCCGATCTCAACAAGCCCAACGGGCAATATGTGATTACCCCTGCCGATGTTCCTGAATTTCTCAAAACGTTACCGCTCGGCAAAATTCCCGGCGTCGGCAAAGTCTCCGCCGCGAAGCTGGAATCAATGGGATTGCGTACCTGCGAGGATGTTCAAAAATACGACCTGGCAATGCTGCTCAAACGTTTTGGTAAGTTTGGTCGCGTGCTGTGGGAGCGAAGCCAGGGCATTGACGAGCGGGACGTTAACAATGACAGACTGCGCAAATCCGTCGGCGTGGAGCGCACGCTGGCGGAAGATATTCATGAGTGGTCAGAATGCGAGGCGATTATTGAGCGGCTTTATCCCGAACTGGAACGGCGTCTGGCCAAGGTAAAGCCGGATCTCCTTATCGCTCGCCAGGGGATAAAACTCAAGTTTAATGATTTTCAGCAGACCACGCAGGAGCACGTCTGGCCGCGCTTAAATAAAGATGACTTAATTGCGACGGCGCGTAAAACCTGGGAAGAACGTCGGGGAGGGCGAGGCGTGAGGCTGGTGGGATTACACGTCACGCTGCTGGATCCCCAACTGGAAAGACAGCTGCTGTTGGGGCTGTGACTCTGATGGATTGCCGGATAAGCGCAGCGCTATCCGGCATTTAGCGCAGAATCTTACTTCGCCGGAATCGACTTCAGCAGTTCAGTCAGCAGCGTCCAGTAGTGACCAACGCTTTCGATATGAACCTGCTCATCCGGGGAGTGCGGACCGGTGATGGTTGGCCCGATGGAAACCATGTCCATTTCCGGATACGGTTTCTTGAACAGACCACATTCCAGACCGGCGTGAATGATCTGGATGTTTGGCGTTTTGTTGAACAGACGCTGGTAGGTTTCGCGAACCAGGTGCATAACCGGAGAGTTAGCATCCGGCTGCCAGCCAGGGTATCCGCCTTTGGCCTGGGTTTTCGCGCCAGCCAGTTTACCCAGTGAATCCAGCATGCTTACCACGTAGTCTTTACCGCTGTCGATCAGGGAACGGATCAGGCAGTGAATTTCAACGTTGTCGTCAGTCATGGTTACAACGCCGACGTTCAGGGAGGTTTCAACCACGCCTTTGGCTACGTCGGAGTTGCGGATAACACCGTTCGGGGTGGCGTTCAGCAGACGTACGAAGCTGTCGCGAGACTGAGTGGTCAGCGCGGCTTTGTCGTGAGTCACGGCATCCAGCAGCAGAGCCAGGTTCTTCTCTTTGGCTTCCAGTTCGTTTTTCAGGATTTCCTGGTAGGTGTTGACCAGCGCTTTTAACGCATCAACTTTATCTGCCGCCACGGCGAGGGTGGCAAAGGCTTCACGCGGAATCGCGTTGCGCAGCGTACCGCCGTTGAAATCAACCAGACGCAGATCCAGCTCTTCAGCGTGACCCGCCAGGAAGCGTACCAGCAGCTTGTTAGCGTTACCGAGACCAACGTGGATTTCGCCACCGGAGTGACCGCCTTTCAGGCCTTTCAACGTCAGCTTAAAGCTCTGGAAGCCAGCCGGGATTGCTTCACGGGACAGCGGCAGGTTAGAGGTAAAGTCGATACCGCCTGCGCAACCCATATAGATCTCACCTTCTTCTTCAGAGTCGGTATTGATCAGAATATCTGCCTGCAGCCAGTTAGCCTGCAGACCAAACGCGCCATCCATACCTGCTTCTTCGGTCATGGTCAGCAGCACTTCGAGCGGACCGTGTACCACGTTGTCATCAGCCAGAACGGCCAGTGCGGACGCCATACCGATGCCGTTATCCGCACCCAGCGTGGTGCCACGGGCTTTTACCCATTCGCCGTCAATATAAGGCTGGATAGGATCTTTAGTGAAGTCGTGCACGGTGTCGTTATTTTTCTGCGGGACCATATCCAGGTGCGCTTGCAGAACGACCGGCTTGCGGTTTTCCATTCCTGCGGTAGCGGGTTTGCGAATCAGGATATTACCGACCTGATCGCGCTCGACGTGGAAACCTTTCTCTTGGGCCCAGCTCAGAATGTGTTCAGCGAGCTGCTCTTCATGGTAGGACGGATGAGGAATAGAACAGATTTTGGCAAAAATATCCCACAGCGGTTGCGGGGATAACTGAGACAGTTCAGACACGTTGAGTCTCCTTGGCGATGTCCTACAAAACTTGCTTGCAGGCCACAGGGTTAGCAGAATTAAAAACATCACAAGTCAGGCTTGCGCGATGCGATTGAGAATACCACTTTCTCCGCTGACGGCTAGCATAAAGCATGCAAAAAGAGGCGCGGATTCCGCGAAACACTGGTTTTTAGTGCGTCAGATCTCTATAATCTCGCGCAACCTATTTCCCCCTCGAACACTTTTTAAGCCGTAGATAAACAGGCTGGGACACTTCACATGAGCGAAAAATACGTCGTCACCTGGGACATGTTGCAGATCCATGCACGTAAACTGGCAAGCCGCCTGATGCCTTCTGAACAATGGAAAGGCATTATTGCCGTTAGCCGTGGTGGTCTGGTGCCGGGCGCATTGCTGGCGCGTGAATTGGGTATTCGTCATGTCGATACCGTATGCATCTCCAGCTACGATCACGACAACCAGCGCGAACTGAAAGTGCTGAAGCGTGCCGAAGGCGACGGTGAAGGTTTCATCGTAATTGATGACCTGGTTGACACCGGTGGTACCGCCGTAGCGATCCGCGAAATGTACCCTAAAGCGCATTTCGTCACTATTTTCGCTAAGCCGGCAGGTCGCCCGCTGGTGAATGATTATGTTGTTGATATCCCTCAGGATACCTGGATTGAGCAGCCGTGGGATATGGGCGTAGTGTTCGTTCCGCCGATCTCGGGTCGCTAATCTAAAAAGTTTTCAACGCCCGCACTGTCGGGCGTTGTTCTTTTTGTGCTGTGTCAGGTTACACTATGCCTTAGTGAGTACTCATGGAGGCTGCAATCATGTCACAGGCTAACCTCAGCGAAGTCCTGTTTAAACCCCGCTTCAAACACCCTGAAACGTCAACGCTGGTTCGTCGTTTTAATCACGGCGCGCAGCCGTCCGTACAATCGACCCTGGATGGCAAAACCATCCCGCACTGGTACCGCATGGTGAACCGCCTGATGTGGATCTGGCGTGGCGTCGATCCGCGCGAAATCCTCGAAGTGCAGGCACGTATCGTCATGAGCGAAGCCGAACGCACTGATAAAGAGCTCTACGACACGGTTATCGGCTATCGCGGCGGAAACTGGATTTACGAGTGGGCGAAGCAGGCGATGGACTGGCAACAGAAAGCCTCTATGGAAGAGGATCCGCAGGTGAGCGGACGCCACTGGCTGCATGCTTCCACGCTCTACAACATCGCCGCTTATCCGCACTTAAAAGGCGATGAGCTGGCAGAGCAGGCGCAGGCTCTGGCCAATCGCGCCTATGAAGAGGCCGCACAGCGTCTGCCGGGCACGCTGCGTGAGATGGAATTTGCCGTTACCGGCGGCGCGCCGATTACCGGCTTCCTGCATATGCCAAAAGGCGACGGTCCGTTCCCGACGGTGCTGATGTGCGGAGGCCTCGATTCCATGCAAACGGATTATTACACTCTGTATGAGCGCTACTTTGCCCCGCGCGGTATTGCCATGCTGACGCTGGATATGCCGTCGGTTGGGTTCTCGTCAAAATGGAAACTGACCCAGGACTCGAGCCTGCTGCACCAGCACGTATTAAAAGCGCTGCCGAATGTTCCGTGGGTGGATCACACCCGTGTGGCGGCCTTCGGCTTCCGTTTTGGCGCCAACGTGGCGGTACGCCTGGCGTATCTGGAATCATCACGTCTGAAGGCGGTGGCCTGTTTAGGGCCGGTGGTTCATGCGCTGCTTAGCGACCCGCAGCGCCAGGCAAGCGTCCCGGAAATGTACCTTGACGTTCTGGCCAGTCGTTTGGGGATGCACGACGCATCCGATGAAGCGTTGCGCGTTGAGCTTAATCGCTATTCATTAAAAGTGCAGGGCCTGCTGGGCCGACGCTGCCCGACGCCAATGCTGTCGGGGTTCTGGAAAAACGATCCGTTTAGCCCGGAAGAGGAGTCGCGTTTAATCACATCTTCATCTTCTGACGGTAAGCTGCTGGAGATTCCATTCAACCCGGTGTATCGCAATTTTGACAAAGGGCTGCAGGAAATAACCGGTTGGATCAATCAGAGATTGTGTTAAAAGTTTGCTAAATTTTATCGATTTGGTAAAACAGGTGCTTCACCTAAGGAGATCGTAATGACGTTACCGAGTGGGCATCCGAAAAGTAGATTGATCAAGAAATTCACCGCGCTTGGCCCGTACATCCGGGAAGGGCAGTGCGAAGATAATCGGTTTTTTTTCGATTGTCTGGCTGTTTGCGTCAATGTGAAACCCGCCCCAGAAAAACGCGAGTTTTGGGGCTGGTGGATGGAACTGGAGGCGCAGGAAAAACGCTTCACGTACAGCTACCAGTTTGGCTTGTTCGATAAAGACGGGAACTGGACTGCGGTGCCGGTGAAAGAGACTGAAGTGGTAGAGCGACTGGAATACACCTTACGTGAATTTCATGAAAAATTACGTGGGTTGTTAACGTCGCTGAATCTGGCGCTGGAGCCTGCTGACGATTTTAACGATGAACCGGTTAAATTAACGGCATAATGAACAGTAAAATGCCGGATGGCGGCGCAACCCCATCCGGCATTTTTTTATGCTACATCAGAACTGATAAACCATACCGACAGCAACGATATCATCATTGTTGATGCCCAGTTTATTGTCGCTATCGAGCTGGTTGATTTTATAATCGACAAACGCGGACATATTTTTGTTGAAATAGTATGTTGCGCCAACGTCGATATAATTCACCAGATCCTCATTGCCTACGCCTTCAATATCTTTCCCTTTTGACAGCACATAACCCAGTGACGGACGCAGACCAAAGTCAAACTGGTACTGAACTACCGCTTCGAAGTTCTGTGTTTTATTGGCGAAGCCGCCGGAAATTGGCGTCATATTGCGCGTTTCAGAATAGAACGTCGCAATATAAATATCGTTAGCATCATATTTTAAACCGGTTGCCCAGGCTTCTGCTTTATCGCCAGTCCCGCGCGTTTGCAGATTCTGTTGGTTGGTACGATCGGAGTTGGTATACGCACCGCTCACCGCGAAATCGCTGCCGCCAAAATCATAGGTAACGGAAGTACCAAAACCGTCGCCGTTTTGTTTTTTCACATCGCGGTCCTGATTTTTCCCCTGGTATTGCAGGGTGAGATCCAGACCATCCACGACGCCGAAGAAGTCGGTGTTACGGTAGGTCGCCAGGCCGCTGGCGCGTTTGGTCATAAAGTTATCGGTCTGCGCGGAGGAGTCGCCGCCGAATTCCGGGAACATATCGGTCCACGCTTCCACATCGTACAGCGCGCCGAGGTTACGACCGTAATCAAACGAGCCAAGGTTTTTTAATTTCAGACCGGCAAAGGCCAGACGGGTTTTTTGCTGGTTAGAGTCGCTTTCGGCTTTATTGCCGGCGAACTCTGCTTCCCAGCGGCCATATCCCGTCAGTTCATCGTTAATTTGCGTTTCGCCTTTAAAACCTAAACGGATATAGCTCTGGTCGCCGTCTTTGCTGTCATAATCCGTCATGTAATGCATGGCTTTTACTTTGCCGTACAGGTCCAGTTTATTACCGTTCTTGTTATACACTTCCGCTGCCTGTACGGATGCCGACGCAGTAATACCCATCACCACTAATGCCAGAGTGCTCTTTTTCATTTTCATTCCTGATTAAAAGTACGCGCTAATATTCACTGGGTGTGATCCCCGTTAAAAGACAGGAGGGTTTTTAACGTCTGGTAATGAACGTTTTATGACAAAGTAAGAATATTTTTAAAAAAGGATGTTTTTTTGTTTCTGTAATAAATGTGTCAAAATCTGCCGCTACGCTTGCTGATCCTGCGCAATAAAATTTCATGCTTTGTACGCTGGTTGTTGGCAACCGGGGCCAGTCCTGCTAAAACGTTCGTTTGATATCATTTTCCCCAATTTTGAATGGCAGAGAATCATGAGTGACAGCCAGACGCTGGTGGTAAAACTTGGCACCAGTGTGTTAACGGGCGGATCGCGCCGCCTGAACCGCGCCCATATCGTAGAACTGGTTCGCCAGTGTGCGCAGCTCCATGCCGCAGGGCATCGTATTGTTATCGTTACCTCGGGCGCGATTGCCGCCGGACGTGAGCATCTGGGTTACCCTGAGCTCCCGGCAACGATAGCCTCGAAACAGCTGTTGGCGGCGGTAGGGCAGAGCCGATTGATTCAACTGTGGGAACAGTTGTTCTCGATTTACGGTATTCACATCGGACAGATGCTGCTAACGCGTGCGGATATGGAAGACAGAGAGCGCTTCCTTAACGCCCGCGATACGCTACGCGCGCTGCTGGATAACAACATCGTTCCTGTCATTAATGAGAACGACGCCGTAGCGACCGCCGAAATTAAAGTCGGTGATAACGACAACCTTTCTGCGCTGGCGGCGATTCTGGCCGGGGCCGATAAGCTGCTGCTGCTGACCGATCAGCAAGGGCTGTTTACCGCCGATCCGCGCACCAACCCGCAGGCTGAGCTGATCAAAGACGTTCACGGTATTGATGATGCGCTGCGCGCCATTGCCGGTGATAGCGTCTCGGGTCTGGGAACCGGTGGTATGGGGACTAAACTGCAGGCCGCTGATGTTGCATGCCGCGCCGGGATTGACACCATTATTGCCGCAGGCAGCAAGCCGGGCGTAATTGGCGACGTGATGGAAGGCGTTTCCGTTGGGACGCGTTTCCATGCACAGGCCTCTCCGCTGGAGAACCGTAAACGCTGGATCTTCGGCGCACCGCCTGCCGGGGAAATTACCGTTGATGAGGGTGCGACCGCAGCGATTCTGGAGCGTGGCAGTTCATTACTGCCAAAAGGCATTAAAAGCGTGACAGGCAACTTCTCTCGTGGTGAAGTGATCCGCATCTGCAATCTCGAAGGGCGCGATATTGCCCACGGCGTTACCCGCTATAACAGCGATGCGCTGCGCCGTATTGCCGGACATCACTCACAACAGATCGACACCATCCTGGGCTACGAATACGGTCCGGTTGCTGTCCATCGCGACGACATGATTACCCGTTAAGGAACAGGCATATGCTGGAACAAATGGGCATTGCTGCCAAAGCTGCGTCATACAAGCTGGCGCTGCTCTCCAGTCGCGAAAAAAACCGCGTACTGGAAACGATAGCTGATGAGCTGGAAGCGCAAACGGAAAGCATCCTCAGCGCGAACGTACAAGATGTTGAGCAAGCGCGAGCCAACGGCCTGAGCGACGCGATGCTCGACCGCCTGGCGCTGACTCCGGCGCGTCTGAAAGCGATTGCCGACGATGTGCGTCAGGTATGTAATCTCGCCGACCCGGTCGGGCAGGTGATTGATGGCGGTCTGCTGGATAGCGGCCTGCGTCTCGAACGTCGTCGCGTTCCGCTAGGCGTGATTGGCGTGATTTATGAAGCGCGTCCAAATGTCACCGTTGACGTTGCTTCCCTGTGCCTGAAAACCGGTAATGCGGCGATCCTGCGCGGTGGGAAAGAGACGTACCGGACGAATGCGGCAACCGTGGCGGTTATCCAAAAGGCGCTGGAAGCCTGTGGTTTACCCGCTGCAGCCGTGCAGTCGATAGATAACCCGGACCGCGCGCTGGTCGCTGAAATGCTGCGTATGGATAAGTACATTGATATGCTGATCCCTCGCGGTGGCGCGGGTCTGCATAAGCTGTGCCGTGAGCAGTCGACTATCCCGGTCATCACCGGCGGCATTGGGGTTTGTCATATTTATGTTGATGATAGCGCGGAGATCGACCCGGCGCTGAAGATTATCGTCAACGCCAAAACCCAGCGTCCGAGCACCTGTAACACCGTAGAAACCCTGCTGGTGCATCAGGATATCGCTGCGCGTTTTCTGCCTGCGCTGAGCCAGCAGATGGCACAAAGCGGCGTCACGCTGCATGCCGACGACACCGCGCTGGCCACATTGCAGGCAGGGCCCGCTAACGTGGTTGCGGTGAAAGCCGAAGAGTATGACGACGAGTTTCTGTCGTTGGATCTGAACGTTAAAATCGTTACCGATCTGGACGATGCTATCACCCACATTCGCGAGCATGGGACCCAGCATTCCGATGCCATCCTGACGCGCACCCTGCGTAACGCCGATCGTTTCGTGAATGAAGTGGACTCTTCTGCCGTGTACGTTAACGCCTCTACTCGTTTTACCGATGGCGGCCAATTCGGACTGGGGGCGGAAGTGGCTGTGAGTACGCAAAAACTGCACGCGCGTGGCCCAATGGGTCTGGAAGCACTGACCACCTATAAGTGGGTTGGCTTCGGTGACGACACGATTCGTGTGTAATTGAAAACGGGCGATGCCATAATAGGTCTATGATTTTAAAGTCTATTAAGGCATTGCCCGGTTAATTCTACTCTTTACCCCGCTACCGTATTTGTTTTCTATCCTGCGTTTTATCATCATCCGCATCAGTCTGGTTTTTACCCAGGCGCTCCCTGACGTTGAAAGACGACGTATCACAGAATTTTCCCTGCCAGCATGAATTTTCTGGGTCTGCGGCTCACGTATTGTTCCTATGGTCCAATCTATTAGAATCAGTCTCATTTTTATGAGGAGTCGTTGCGTGAAATCGGATATTCACAAACATAGCATTCCTGTTGTGCCACTCGGCAACCCGTTTCCCCCTCGCCATTGTTCACTGTGTCCAAAGGGAGCGGCGATTGATCGTGATAATCAATACCGATTAATAGACAAAAGAAGGAAGTTTAAAGCGGGGGAGATACTCGCCCGGCAGGATGGAGCCGCGGACATGCTTTTTGTTATTCACGAGGGGTACTGCACGTCCAGCGTGGAATGTGGTGATAACGATTTTATCAGTCGCTTTTATGTTCCGGGAGACATCATGGCACTGGATGCTGTTGAGGGGGGGAAGTATCTGACAACGATCAAGGCTGCAACGGCTGCGGAGGTATGTCATATCGATATTGCGCGGTTGTTCAAGGCAGCAGAAAAGGAGCCGTCGGTTGCAGCGGCAGTCATCAAGTTTCTCTGCAGGGACAATGGATTCATTGTTGAAAAACTACGGCGTTATGCCAATAAACATGCTGAGGCCAGAATCGCTGCTTTCCTCGTGGAGTTTTACGAAATGCATTTACGTATTGGCAGGCCTGAAACGACGCTTCGCTTGCCATTCTCGCGGGAGGAAATTGCCAGTTATCTCGATCTTAAAATTGAAACCGTTAGCCGCTCATTAAAATCCCTCGAACATCAAAAGTTGATTAGCTTACATCGGGTCCGTACGGTAACAATTAATAGTTATTTGGGGTTAAAAGGTTTCAGCTAACCCTATCTTTGCCGTGCGTTATTTATCTCTTGATATTCCAGGGATATTCATTTTATATGGAAAATTCCTGGTTTTATTTATGTGGAATAATTATCAATTCGAATGATAATCCTACAGGTCAGCGCTATTTTTATAAGAATATTCCCCCTTAAATAAATATTTCATGAGAATTTTCTTGTGAAGTTAAAAAATTAGCATAATTGCAACAAATAATAAGCATTATAGAGAGAGTATGTGGATTTTAATTATCTTTATGTTTTGTAAGGGTTTTGCTCCTGGACTATTTGTATGATCTTTTTGATATTTATCAAAAACATAAAAAAGATGAATTGTTTGATTTTTATTGTTCGCGGGGATAATAATTCTAAAAATGTACGTATTTTAAGTGATTATATCTTAGGAAACTTCTTAGATAATGTTTTTTATAGGAAAATTCTTAGTTTTTTGTAATTTTTACGTTTCAGGGTTTGTTGAGATGTTACTTAATCCAAATGATAATTTTTTGGCGCGGCAATTCTGGCTCGCAATTAATGGAACCGCTGGAGTGACTTAATAATAAGACTCGGTGGTGAGTTTGTTCTTAGGAGAAGATAAAATGAAAAAAATATTATTAGTAACATCTCTGGCTTCTGTATTTGTTGCAGCAAATGCAATGGCAGATGTTACTGCTTCTGCAACAGCCTCGTGGGACGCGACGGCAACGAAAGATACCACCAGCATGTTGGTTGTCACCCCGCTGAACTCTTTAACTTTCCAGTATGCTGAAGGGCTGAATGCCTTCAACTCTCAGGACGGTGCTTTTGATGTGACGATTCAGGGTCAGGAGACGGCAACTGATTTTGAACTGACTGCTCAGATTATTAGTAACACTCTGATCAACGCCAGTGGTGATGCTTCTACCCTGAACGTAGGGGTGGCATGGAATGGCACTGCGCTGACTAATTCATCAGATACTGTCCTTGTTAACTCCAGCTCCACTTCTGGTCTTGAAAGCTTGATGGCTGATGGCGCTTATAACGGTGCGGATCGTGTCAGCGATCAATCCAACTTCAAATTCACCATCGCGTCAGCGACTTCTGATGGTAGTCAGACACTAGCAGATTACTCTGCACTGCCAGACGGCTATTGGACTGGCGATGTAAAAGTACAGTTCAATGCAACCTGGACGACTCCGTCTGCCTAAGTAATAAAAAATTCGGGAGAATTTTTTCTCCCGAATTTATCAGGAATGGTGTCATGAAAAAATATTTACCGGCAGCGATGTTGGTAGGGTTAGTAGCATCTTTTCCCGGATGGGCAATTAATGTTGGTGAAATCACATCGATCATGACTTCTGCTGAGAGTTCATTATCGAAAGAAATTATCAATACGACAGATGCGGCGCGTTATGTCAGTGTTTCGGTAAAACAATTGTCATCACCTTTGGCGGGGGGAATCGAAATAAAGCCCGTTAATTCCGGAGAATTACTCTCTACACCTGCCAATCTTATTCTTCCTGGCCAGGCGAAGGATGTATTTCGTTTCTTTTATAAAGGACCTGCAGATGATGTCGAGCGTTATTATCGTCTGCAATGGATAGATGAGCCGGTCACCGAGAGCGCGGAAACCCGGGCGAATAAAATGGCTGTTGCAACAGCGTCGGCTGAAATTGGCACTATCCTGGTAGTCGCGCCGCGCAAGGAGCGTTTTGAATATAGCCGAAATGGCGATGTTATTACTAATACCGGCAATGTTTCGTTTCGTGTGATCGCCTATGGGGCTTGTAAAGATAAGGCTCGCGATCGGGGACGAGGCTGTCGCGAACGTTATTACATTATGCCGGGTACAAAAATAAAATTACAGTTTACCGACATTAGTAATAGCCGTTCACGCATCGGTATCTGGCACGGTAAGCAGTTTATTACAGTGAAGTGATGGTCAATAGCAGGGATAAATAAAATTACCGGAATGTAAGGATGCAGATGACAACAACAAATATTGTCGGCGGTAGCATTTGTCTTTTTCTTGCGCTGACACCAGGATTTTCACATGCAGCCCCAGTAAAAGTGGGTAATTATGTTATCCCCAGCGCTTTCGCCCGTTCACTGGAGCAGGGAATGACGGTGCCGGTATATATTCGTTACAACGAGACTGATGAGAAAAGTCAGCAAAAAGTTGCCGATGCGGTGATTTCCCTTGTTGATGGCAATATTACGGTTAAAGCCCTGGCTCTTGCTGAATTGCCCAATAATGCCGTGTTATCTGGAAAAACCCGCTCGTTGGTGGAAAAAATTCGTGATGTGAAGTTTCACGATAACACCAACATCGAGCTATCGAATGATGCACGTCTGCAACTCAACGTCTCTTCATTTCACCTGGAGATGATTGTCAGCAAAGATGCGTTAACTGGGTAATGACTCCAACTTATTGATAGTGTTTTATGTTCAGATAATGCCCGATGACTTTGTCATGCAGCTCCACCGATTTTGAGAACGACAGCGACTTCCGTCCCAGCCGTGCCAGGTGCTGCCTCAGATTCAGGTTATGCCGCTCAATTCGCTGCGTATATCGCTTGCTGATTACGTGCAGCTTTCCCTTCAGGCGGGATTCATACAGCGGCCAGCCATCCGTCATCCATATCACCACGTCAAAGGGTGACAGCAGGCTCATAAGACGCCCCAGCGTCGCCATAGTGCGTTCACCGAATACGTGCGCAACAACCGTCTTCCGGAGCCTGTCATACGCGTAAAACAGCCAGCGCTGGCGCGATTTAGCCCCGACATAGCCCCACTGTTCGTCCATTTCCGCGCAGACGATGACGTCACTGCCCGGCTGTATGCGCGAGGTTACCGACTGCGGCCTGAGTTTTTTAAGTGACGTAAAATCGTGTTGAGGCCAACGCCCATAATGCGGGCAGTTGCCCGGCATCCAACGCCATTCATGGCCATATCAATGATTTTCTGGTGCGTACCGGGTTGAGAAGCGGTGTAAGTGAACTGCAGTTGCCATGTTTTACGGCAGTGAGAGCAGAGATAGCGCTGATGTCCGGCGGTGCTTTTGCCGTTACGCACCACCCCGTCAGTAGCTGAACAGGAGGGACAGCTGATAGAAACAGAAGCCACTGGAGCACCTCAAAAACACCATCATACACTAAATCAGTAAGTTGGCAGCATCACCCGTTAACTGAAGCGATTGTCGCACGCAGCAGCCTGCTTGGACCTTCCAGCGTGGAGACTCTCTCTAACGTCCTGAACTATAACTTTGGCACCTACTACAACGATTATCATAACGGCAGCAGTACCCGCAGCTATCTGACGATGGACAATACAACATCGCTGCGTGAACACCATGTCAACATTAACGGTTCGTTTTACGGCATAGGCGACAGCAACAGCACCAGTAAACTCTATCGCGCGATGTATGAGCGTGATTATGACGGATATCGACTGGCGCTCGGGATGCTCGACACCTGGAATGTCCAGTCTATTGCCAGCCTGAATGCGCTGAATGGTGGGAAAATTTATGGCGTAAGCTACGGAAACAAAGGAAGTACGGTTGTTGAGAATACCTCGCTTTCGCTCACGCCAATTACCGTATTTTTGCCAGCCGCTGGCGAGGTTCATGTATTTCGTGACGGGCGTTTGCTCAGCGTACAGAACTTTAATATGGGCAGTTATGAAATTGATACCAGTCGTTTCCCGTATGGTGTTTATGATGTCACGGTAGATATCGTGGTCAATGGCCGGACAATTAATAGTCGTATCAGTCGGGTTAATAAAATCTTTGCCCGCCAACAGGCAGCCGGAATTGATCAGCTCTCATGGCAACTGTTTGGTGGCTCACTGGATTATGACCGTGTGAGTTATAAGCGAAACCACTATCAGGATTTAGGCAATGAGCAGACCTGGATTGCCGGCGGTGCCGCATCGGTGACGCTGGCGATATTGTCGGGGCTGGGCCTGAAATCTACGCTCTACGGTTTTGGCAACAATACGGTTAATGAAACGGATGTCACACTCAATGTGAATGAATACGTAAGCATTGGCAATCAGACGCTGGTAGCGAACGATTCGTCATGGCGAAACATCAGTAATATCAATCTCAATATCCCCGAGGGATATGGTTCCCTTTGGGCATCTCGTGAAGACAGTAAAATTGGCGACCGTCTGCCCATGCAGGAGCGTGACAATTATTCCATTGGTGGCACTCTTAACCTCGGAAAGTTTATTCCTCATGGCGGCTCGCTTACCGTGAGTCAGACGGAGAATCGCTACTCGGGAAATAAATACCGTAACCTGGACTACAGCACGAACCTTTATTCAGGCAAGTATGCCACGGTTGGGTTGCGCGCAGGTATTCAGCGTTATTACTACAACAACCGGAATGACGATGGGCGACAGGAACGTTATGTCAGCCTGGATTTATCGTTGCCGTTGGCGTCCTGGATGAGCATGGGCGTCTCCCGGGATCGCTATGGCAGCACTCAGGGTAATCTCAGCGCGCGCAAGCAGTATGCTGAAGGCCCCATTAAATCTGTCGGATTGTCGGCTTCAACACGCCTGAGTGGCGAGCAGTATTACGACAATAATTATTCGGTAAACGGCAATCTGAGTTATGACACGAAATATAACGCCGGCACCGTATCGGTAACGCGTTCTGCGGACAACTCCACCAATATGAACTTCTCTTCTCAAGGTTCCCTGGCGTGGGCAGGAAAAGATTTCGGTCTGAGTAAAGAGAGGCAAAGGTCAGGCATTATTGTGAAAACCGATTTGACCGGCGAAGGGAAACTGGCTGCGAAGATTAATAACCGAAATTATCTTCTCAGCGGTAAATCAAATTTCATTGCACTGCCGCCTTATGCTCAGTACAAGCTGGAGATCCTCAATGATAAAAACTCTGAAGACAGCTTTGATATTGTTTCAGGGCGCAAACAGGAACTGACGCTATATCCGGGTAACGTGGGTGTTATCAACCCTGAAGTGAAAAGTATGGTCACCGTATTCGGGCGTATTCGTTATCCCGATGGGCAGTTGGCTGCAAACACCGATATTCATAATCACATCGGTAAAACGCGTACGGATGAAAAAGGGGAGTTTGCTATCGATATCGATAAGAAATATCCAGTCATCACGCTAATTTCAGCCAATGGCAGCCTATGCGAAGCCGATCTCGATTTGGAAAAAGCACGCGGCGCAGCGTGGGTTGGTGATGTGAAATGTTCCACGCAAACCACGATGGCGCAGAGGTAATAAAATGAAAGTATTAATTAAAGTAGCTACTGTAATCTGTGCCGTGGGGATTTTCACGCCTGCGCCTGCTTTGGCTTTGAATGCAGTATCTTCCGGCTCAGTCAGTAATAACTATTTGTTTATTGAAAATGCCATTGATAGTGAATACTTTATCACCCCCTCCGCACTCGACCCTCGTTTCAGCGGTTCAAACACGTGGATAAAATACGGTACCTCTCAGGTGAGTCTCGGGTATTTAGGTTTTGTCATCTGGACTGCGCCAGGAAATTATTATCAGGACATGTGGATTGATAATTCCCCGATTAACGGGCCTTTTCGGGGGATCCGTTGTTATAGCGGCAGCCAGTGTCCATCAACTGGATTTATTGCCGGGCAAGGCACTGATAAAAACGGTTTTTATCATGCGCAGGTGGGATCTGTCGCAGGTGTTATTGGTGGCGCCTACGGATTCGCTTCCCTGACGGATACTGCCTATGAGTACTTTCGCAATGTGCCTACCGGTAGCAGCGAAACCTATGTGTTCAACCGTTGTTATACTTCCGTGGATTATGATTATTCTTCCGGGCAACGTTGCAAAGATCAATCGAAAGGATTATGGAATTACGTCAATTATACGTTAACCAAACGCGGTCATCTGTCACTGGTATCGACTAATGCATTTCAGGAGCTTTGGGTTGCCAGCGACGGTACGCCGAGCATCACCAAAGACTCTGGTTATTGTGAGCTTGGCGTGGTGGGCGGCGCTGACGGCGTGATTTGCAAAATGGTGAGTTATAACCTGCAACAAACCGCCAATCTGACCGCCTCCCTGACGTTTCGCGCTTATGTCGACACGGCGATGCTTGGTTTTACGCCTGGACCGGCCACCGTGAAATACTCCGGGAATGGTTCAAACTGGTATAACTATGGTACTTCAACTGCTTATTACAACGTTTTCACGACCTCTGGAGAGTACATATATATTTTTCTGTCAAAAGTATTCCTGAAAAAACTCGTCGATTCAGGAATCAGCATTACTAACACTCAACCGTTTACCTTCGGTTTTTATAATGGCTTAACACCTGAGTCAGGGCACTACCAGTTTACGCCTTCGCTACAGATCAATATTGTGCCGAAGGAGTATGGGATCAGTATCGTCTCTTCAGACAACACCGCTTCTGCGAGCGGCAGTGGCACGATTGGCGACGCCGCTCCTATAGAAATAGATTACACCGTGACAGTCTCCGGTCCTCGTCAGGCTGATAGCATTACCGCGCAAGTTATTGGAGAAAGTACGACGATAAACAGTGTGCCTTACTGTCTGTTTACCTCCCCTCAAGGCGGGCTGTCAGTCCCAATCCCCGCCTTTCTGCAGTACAACAGTCAGTCGGGGGGTGTGGTGAAGAAACGAAATAGCTGTAGTGAAGCAGCAATCAATATGAGCGATGCGCAGTGGCAACAGACGCCCTGGGACGCAAATAACAATGATGATGGAAGCTATTATGCTACTGATTTGAAATTGCTTTTCCCAATGAATGATTCACGGTCGATGTTAACTGTTTCCGGAACAGATTGGGAAGGTGTCGTCAGTGCCAGTGGAGAGATAAAAGTCACGGCGAATTGGGTGGGAGTGACGCCATGAACCGCTGCCGTTTGGTGTTTAGATGGGGATTTATCTTACTTTCCGGGTTGACTATATTCTCTGCACAGGCTGTCTACCTGGAGTCGACCATTTATGAGATGCCATCGGATAAATCATTTATCAGCAAACGGATCTATAACGATAGCCAGAAACAGAATTTGTACAGTATTGGCGCAGTAAAAATTGATAAGCCTGGACCGGGAGGTGAAAACAGAAGTGCCATTGCTGAAGGCGAACTTCTGTTTACGCCGCTGAATTTTTCACTGGCTCCGCAGGCGAGTGAGTTTTTTAAGATTTTCTACCGTGGACCGCAGGATGATAAAGAACGCTATTACCGAATTCTGTTTCGTGAAATGCCGATAACGCTGTTTACCGAGCGTAATCAAGGGAAAGGAGGGCAGGCTCTCCCGGTGATCGCTATGGACACCATATTGGTTGTTCGCCCGAGAAAAATGAATCTGGCCTACACCATTGATGAGGCAAACGGAACACTGAAAAACACCGGGAATACTTTTTTTAAAATCATCGTACACCTGGGGTGCAACTCAACCGATGATGAAGCCACCATGCGTTATGTGTTGCCGGGTGAAACCTGGCGTAGTAGCGATTTGAAATCAAAAAACCGGAAATTTATCGTTGCATTGCAGAAATACATACCAGTAGGTCAGGGGTGCTTCAAACTCAATCAATAGTAAGCATTAATTCTGATCCGATATGTCATGGTTAGATATCGAACCTATACTGTAACTGTCTTTATACAATGCAGTAATCAGCTCGGCACAGATGAAATTTTAGTCATTTGCACTCAACGTCACGGTAATTAAGAGTCAGGTAGTATGAACAGTATAATTAATGAACAGGTTGAGTATGATTCCACCAGAAAAAGCCTGAAACATCGCGATACGACAATAATTCTTTCGGCATCTACCGCGAGACTACTTGAGCTATTCATTGCCCATAAAAATCAACAAGTCCACCGCGAGTTTATCATTGAAGAAGTGTGGAAAAAGCATGGCATGGCCCCATCGGGTCATAGTCTTAATAAAAGCATCAGTATTTTGCGAAAAGCATTTAGTGAGCTGGGGGCGGGTAATCCCATTGAAACGCTGCCCCGGCAGGGATTTTTGTTCCATGCTTCGATCAGCGGTGAATCGTCATCTTCCTGTGAAGATGAAACTGTGCGTTCGGTAACTGAGACGGTGAACTCATCCGTAAGACCAAAACGTAAAAATATTATTCTGTTCATTTTATTATTTGCATTTCTTGGAAGCGCTATTTTTATATTTTCAGCACTTAATTCAAGCTCCAAAAATTTTATCTATATCAGGGCAATAGATGATTGTGAACTTTATACTGCCGATGACAATAATGCTGATAAAACGAAAGCATTTTTATCTTCTGATATGTGGCGAAAAGTAAATGCGGCTTGTCATGATGGCAAGAAAACAATTGTTTTTTATGATGATAATAATTTATCAGCCGGCAATGATCTTAGAGTGAATTTGCTTGGGATTTGTACGTTAGAGAAAGGAGGGGTTGTCCGTGAATGTGAAAATTTTGTTTATTAGTGGGGCAATCTTTCTTGCAGCGATAACAGTATATTTTTTATATCGCCATCAAGAACCTGAGACGCTGACCTGCTCGGCAAAAACTTACCTGCATCTGGAGGCGCAAACTCAGGGGGTAAAAATTGAAGGTGAAGTTCTGCTGGTTTTTCGTATTTCTTCTGCTACCGAAGGGCGGGTATCTCAGGTAGGAAGCCTCAATATTCAGGGTAAAAATTATGCTGTAGATCGTAATGTTATCCTGAATTTTATTGGTAAAGATCGTGATGGTTACCTGCAGACCCGTCGTGTAGCTATTGTTAAAAATAAAAATGATAATGTTCCTGATGACGTTACCGAACAACTCATGTCACGACAGGAAATTTTTTATTATAAGATCATCCATATCGCCAAAAATGTCTATGCGATCAGAGATCTGCGACGTACGTTAATGGTTTGTCGGGCAGCATAAGTAACAATAATATGTTATCCTTACGGTTTTATTAGTTTTATATTTTGTCGTTTTTAGTGTTCGTGGTTTTTTGTTTTGTCTTACAGTGAAAATGAGCAATAGGATTTGTATTGATGAAGAATTAGGATTTTTCCTTTTTCAATAATTAAAATGGCCTTAACATTTAATGGTAATATTCATATGGATAATCGTGATTATAAATTCTGAAACTGCGTGAGATGACTTATGGATAAAGTTGATTCGCGGACTGCATTGTAATTTCTGGAGGCTAAAGGTGTTGTATATTCTCTCGTGTATAAAACGAGGGACCTGCCATGCCATAAATTTAAGTTGGTGGTAACTATGAATACGAAAAAGGTTTTTCTGCTCAGTTATGATATTTTTCTTTTCTCAGGGATAAAAGCGTGGTTGCCAAATCTGGTGTTGGTCGATGCGCGGGCATTTATTTCTGGTTCACAGTCAATTATTCCACGGTATCCATCCTGTTTACTGGTGATCGATAACCGGTTACCATTATTCCAGGTCAGGAAGTGGTTTCAGAGAAATAGCACGCAGTTTATCAATATAAACTGTATTGTTCTTCGGATGAATGAAAACCGTTCTATTAATCGGGGATATGAGGAGTATGCATTCATTAATGGACGGGAACTATCGGATCAGCTGATTTCTCAGTTGAGAGCCAATCTAATGGCTCCCAATGAGGTTGTGGAAGTCACTAAAGGTTCAGCGATATTTACTTTTCATTTGACTGAGTTTGAAGAGAAAATGCTGTATGCATCTTTCACAAAGGAAAAATTGCACGATTTTTGTCATGCTAACTCGATAACAATTAAGTCAGTGTATCGATATCGGGAACGCATTACCGCTCGTCTGGGATTTTCTCATTTTAATGAAACTATCATTTTTTTAACCAGGAATAATCTATTGCATGAAGGTTCCTCGACGAACAGTCATTCTGGTAAGAATGTAATATACGGCGAAGCATATGATGTCTCAGATTCTGGTCGACTGAGTATGGCAATAAGGAATGAAGAAATCATTCCTTATTTTCAACCCATCGTAAATATCAACGAAGATGTCTGTGGTGTTGAGGTTTTGGCTCGTTGGCCACAGGGGGATAATTATGCTATCTCTCAGCGTGAGTTTATACCGCTGGCTGAAAAATGTGGCTTAATGAATGAGTTAACGAGCTATTTAATGAACGCCGTCGCGCGTAATCTGGTCGGCGGAAGCGAGGATTTCAATAAAACTTTATTCGTCTCTTTTAATGTGAGTCCATCAGGTTTAAGTAACCCCGTCTTTTATTGGGAGTGTCTTAATTTTATGGAAATAACGCAAAGGCTACCGATAAAATTGATGATTGAAATAACTGAAAACCAGACTCTCACTATTACTCCTGCAATCAAAGAGCTGATACGATCGTTGCGAAACAGAGGGGTTCTGTTTGCTTTAGATGATTTTGGGACGGGATACGCTAACCTTTGCTATCTCAATGAGTTAGACCTGGATGTTATAAAAATTGATAAAATGTTCATCAAAGCTATTAAAGAAGTTGAGCAACATATCCCTATGCTCGAGTCAATCATTCACCTTTCCGGACTCCTGGGGTTACGCATGGTGGCGGAGGGCGTTGAATATGGCTATCAGCAGCAATGGTTGGGGAAAAATAATGTTGATTACCTGCAGGGTTATCAATTTTTACCGCCAGTGACGTTTGATGATTTTATGCGTTACTACAAGCAGTCTTTAGATTTTTTTGAATCAGCGTCGGATTCTACTTTCTCAACGTAAAGCCTTTCGGGAACATCAGGGGCGGATGCCTCTGATGCAGGTATTTTTGTCGAGGTGAGTACGACAACTCCCGCCTGTCTGGTGAAGTCGATAGCCTGTTGTGAGTGAGGCATCGTTTGTTTATGTATCTAATACGGGGTATTTATAGCGGTATCAGCGTTAATTAAACCGATTCCAAGGTGAGTTCCTGGCCATGCGTCATTTCCTGACAAAATTAAGAGTCTGGTTTCCGCCGCCTCTTATCTTAGTACTTTTTCTCGTTGCGGATGTGCTGACGGCGAGTCCGCGTTTCACATTCGGCGGGGTGAATATCGTGATAAGCGCATTGCTGGCCGGCGTCAGTCTGTTGGTGATATTGCATACCGCGTGGCAGATGCGGATGAAACGTACGACCCTGAATCCGCTGCATGCACATAAGTCGACCACGCTTGTTACCGGCGGATGTTATGCCTGGAGCCGCAACCCGATCTACCTTGGTATGAGTGGACTCCAGTTGGCCTTTGCTCTTTGCATCGGTAGCCTGACTGGAGTACTGGCTGTACCGGTGTTTATGCTGGCGGTTGCCAGATTGCATATCGACTTTGAAGAGGAACAACTGCGAAAACATTTCGGGCTGGAGTGGGAGCGCTATGAACAACACGTTCGCCGCTGGTTATAGTAATACCCGACCGCGTATAAGCATGCCTGTAACGACACGATTCGTGCGTAATTGAAACCGGATGATGCAAAAATAGGCGTTTGATTCGCAAGGCCATTGACGCATCGCCCGGTTAGTTTTAACCTTCTACCCCGTGCTCACATTCGTGGACATGTCCTTTTCAGGGCCGATATAGCTCAGTTGGTAGAGCAGCGCATTCGTAATGCGAAGGTCGTAGGTTCGACTCCTATTATCGGCACCATTAAAATCAAATTGTTACGTAAGATCTTATCATTCTCCCACCAAAAAATTATCTTAATGTAACAGCTGGTGTAAGTAAATTCTATCAACGAAGATCAATCTTATCTACTGACCAAAAAGGCCTGATAGGGCTTCGCTCACTATACATCCTTGGCTGCAGGTTTAGTTGTACACTACTCCTAAATTTAATGTGTTGGCAATGTGTTCAATAAAGCTCGAACAAATTAGCTCATTATGATCGGTTAATACTTCAACTTCTGGTTGCATGATTGTTTGTCCGTAAAAAGATAACGCGCCTGCCGGGTAGTAGCAGGCGCATTACGCAATAGGTAAACAAGGGAGGAAGTTCAGAAATGTAAATCGGGAAGGTTGTACGCAATGTTCATCGTACTACGTTGTTACGGCTTTGCCGCAACAAGCCAGTTGCCTGCCGTGCTCGCAGAATGTCTACAGCCCGGAGATAAGGGGATTGTTCCTGCCAGTTAAATCCCTTCCTGTCGATACGCACCAGTTCGTATTTTTCCACCAGAAAATTCACGGCATCGGCTAGGGTGATACCGGCATCGATGTGTTCCTTAATCACAGCCTCATTGCAGAATGGCGTGTCGTTTATTGTCAGACCATAGTGCTGTTCCAGCAGACGTGTCAGTAACATTTGCCAGACAGCCACGGGTGACAGGCAGGGCTTCGCCGCCCGCTGAGTTGTTGCAGGTAAAGTTTTCATGTTTACTCTCGTGAAGGTAATTAACTCTGAGTGGGGTAAATGGCGATGTATACGTAGCCGCAACTGCCAAGAGTATCGGCTTCGCAGGTGAAACCGTTGTGGTACAGGGTGACGCAGTGGGCGTGTTGGGGACTGAGTTCACCGGTGGTTAGCATCGACTCCATATGGCGGATAAAGTGCGGGCATGTTTCATCCAGCTTCCGGCATTCGGTGTCACTGAACCTGCCGGTGATGCTGGCCCTGTCAGCCAGATAGTGCAGTCGGTTACCCTCCTGCACCAGACGGGCTCCCAGGCGCGGCGTGATAGCCCGCTGCAGGCCCCTGGTAGGGTTGCTCATTACAGTTCTCCACTATTGCCAGTTCAGGGTGATGCTCATCAGGCAGGTATAGGGCCCATTGCGGTCCTGGCGGCGTTCGGCGTATACCGCGAGGACTCCGGCGATATCCGGAACGTCCCTGCCGGTGTAATGACAGACGCTACCGTGCCACTGGTATTTGCCGGTGCAGTAGCGAAAGATCCGGGACTCAGGATGCTGGCGGTATATCGTCATTGCCCGGCGTTTACTGATAATTTTCATGTCATACCTCACAACAGACCGTGTTCTGCGAACGAATAGATTTGCCTGCCACCGACAATCAGATGGTCAGGGACACGGATATCCACCAGCTGAAGCACCTGAACCAGTCGCTGCGTGAGGGTTTTGTCGGCCTGGCTAGGTGTCGTCTCGCCGGAAGGATGGTTATGCGCGAGTATCACCGCCGCCGCGTTGAAGTGCAGAGCACGTTTGACCACCTCCCGGGGATGCACCTCGGTGCGGTTAATCGTGCCGGTGAAGAGCGTTTCATGGGCAATCAACTGATTCTGGTTGTCCAGATACAACACCCGGAACTCTTCCCGCTCAAGCGCGGCCATATGCAGTCGCAGCCATTCACGTACGGCGTGGGTAGAGGTGAAGGCTACGCCGGGCTCATGCAGGTGGCGGTCCAGAGCCCTGAGCGCTCGCTGAATGAGACGCCGGTCCTGTGGCGTCATCTCGCCGGGTAAAAAGGAAAGCTGTTTCATCTGTTGCTCCTTCGGTCAGTCGATAATACGCAGAATGGCGTGAGCCTCTGGATGTTGCATGGCATACTCCCGCAGGCGGTAATAGTGTGCGGTCATCGCGTCACATTCTGTACGGCAGGCATGGTGGCTATACGCAATCAGGCAGACAGCAATACCTGCTGCTTCTGCACTCATTTGGGCATCGTTACCGTTCAGGCAGTTAAACAGACGCCATGTCTCATCGTTGTCAGGCTCGGGGGACATAAATGCGCCGCCATTGCTGAGGGTGTAGAACGACCAGATACCACCGCTGTAGCCCTCACAGAAGCGGTCCATCCAGGCGAAGATATGCGGCTCCAGGAGTAGCCACTGCGGGATAGCGCCAAAGTACTGTGGCCAGAAATCGATACGCTGTTCATCGGGGACCGGCGTGACGGTCAGTTCAAATTCGGGTTGGTTAGCGGGTGCGAGGTCGTGCTGCGTCTGTGTTGTCATGGGTATGTCTCCGTCAATAAAAACGCCAGCGGCGATGGCTGGCGTATGGGGATATAAAGTGTGTTCGGGGAGGTGAATGCGGGTAAATGCTTCGCGATCAGCGGGTGGCCGTGTCTGTACGGATGCCTGAGGTGCGGATATAGCGGTTAAGACCTTCACCGGCATCCGGCTCAAAGTTCCATGCCCGCCAGACCATCCGGCCTTCAGTATCACGAACCACCAGACGGAAGTGACTGCCCTGGTCGTCTTCGAGTGTGATATTGCTGTACGTGGTAGTGACCGCTTGCGCTTGTCTCCGGGTGAAAGGCCCCGGTGGCAGCAACACGGATTGGGTCATTTTCGGGCTCCTGATAAAAGAAAACCCCGGCAGCCTGCTAGCTGTCGGGGTGGATTTGCTGGGGAAGATACTACTATCAGTCGTTGCTGCAGTCTCCGAGAGTGGACAGAACTTTCTCAGCGTTCTTCCGGTCCGCAGTGAAGGTCCCTGCTTTGTGGTCATTGACGTAGACGTCGAACTGCCCGGCCTCAGAGATATTGCTGATGAAGTCAAACCAGGCGTTATCGCCGTTACGCCAGCCCAGGCTGGACGGAATAATGTACTGCTGGTGATCCATCACTACGGTGATAGTAGTGTCGTCATCGTGCGAACTGACCATCTTGTCATCGGCAAGGGTAAGAAAGACTGAATGCTGATAGAAACCATTCTGGTCCGGGTTCCCTGTGCAGTTGATGGTAAACGTCTTTCCGCTGGCTTCGGTCACGCTGTATTCCGTATTGCCCTGACCGTAACCCTGCTGCCAGAACCCCGGGATAGCAGAGGCATTAAAGCTCGCGAGCAGTACACCCGCCAGCATAAACCGACTTAGTGAAAGTATTGTCATTCTTGTCTCCTTTGTCGTTGTTTTATTCCTGGTTCTCAGGGTTTGAGGGTATCAGCAGTCGCCCCATCAGTTTGCCGTCATGGGCGTACTCAAAGTATTTTTCTTTGGTATACGGGTCCGTCACCTCCTGGTATTCCAGTTTGATGTTATCGGCAATACACAGCGCATTCATCAGTGGCTGGACGGTTTTTTCCTGCATATCCACGAGGTAGTAGTAACTGCCATCCTCGCAGCCATCGGGCGACTGGCGGGTACGTAAAACCTGCAAGGTGGGACCGGATAAGTAGTCAACCTGTGACCATTCTTCGCTGACATCATCCTGGTGGCTGACCACATCACTGAAACGCGGTGGGGTGAGGTCCTTAAATTTACTGATGGCCTTCAGGTCATCACTTCTGTCATCGCATGCGATGAGAAACAGAGTGGTGGCAACCAGCGCCAGCAGAGGCAGTGTTTTACGTTTCATTATTTTTTTCCTGAAATCAGACGAACCACTTTGGCAAAGACATAAATGCCCACGAAAATACCCACCGGCACGCCGACGAACGGTGTCAGTGCGACACTGGCCGCACCGGCTGCCCCTCCGCCCGTCAGCAGTGCGGCAACGGTGGCAAGGGTCAGGGCCGTGAGGCTGTCGGACACCCCGGTTTTGTTCAGAATGATGACGATGACAACAATGGCGATAATGGCAATAAATGGCATAGGCTCTCCCTGCGGATGAGTTGAGATAGACCTGCACTATTCCGGTGGGCTGTCGGCCGGAACAAACGCAAGCAGCGACTGCTGGATAAAGCGAAAATGGGGTAAGGCCTGAATAAACACCGGGTCTTCAACCAGACTGCACAGACTGTCGTTGCGGCGAAAAGACTCCTGCAGGGGCTGAACCAGATGGATTTCATTCAGGGTGAATACGGCGATATGTCCGTCGTGCTCTGCCACCAGATACCAGGCCTGCTGGTGGATGAGTAACCGGCAGGGAGCCAGCCGCTCACAGCGCTGCCCCTCGGCAATCAGCGTCACCCGCCTGCGCCCGGTAATGGCCTGAATCAGTCGCCAGAAAGACAATGCGCCTGATGGCGAAGGAGCCGGACTGGCGGGTGCGATTACGCAGGGAGACTCATCGCACATCAGCAGTGCGTTTACCAGACGACGGTCAAAGCCAGGGAAAAGACCGGCCATCCCGCTGCGGTGGGCAAAGATAAGCACGTCGGGCACCATCTGCGTCTCACTGCCCGCAGTACGTAAGCGGCAATATCCGGACTGATACTCCAGGTCCAGATACATCAGCCGCTCACGAAAATCACGCCGCAGCGTGCGCACCGACACACCAAACTCAGCGGCCAGCTTACGCACACTCAGTGTTTCCCCTGCCACCAGACGGCTGATTATCAGTGACAGCCTGACAGCCAGCCGGTCATGGCGGCGTTCTGCCTGTGTCATGAGACGTTCTCCGTGAAAGTTAACTGACTGAAAATGATGTGATTACTTTAAAGAGGGGGTCGGACAGGGTATGGACATCACAGAAACTATTTTTCATTTCTGCAAAAGCCAGAGGCAGCGGGGGTTACAGGCCATTCACTCAGTGAGTGAGGACCGCCAGCACGGTGCGATGCGGACAGGTGGTGTCCGATATTAACAAGGCGGCAACATTAAACGGTCACTGCAGTTGCGTGAGCATCGCTTCCGCCATCACCCACAGTGCCCGGTTAAGTTTCACGTCCCCGTCGATACCGCGAACGGCACGGGTATGTGACCGTCCTCCTTTGGCATTACGGCCACTGAGCCCGCCCTTAATCAGGTTCTCCTGAATACGCTGGTACGTGGTCCACAGGTCATTGCTCTCATCCTGCCAGCGGCGAGGGGAGAGGATCTGCGATTCAGTCACCGGCTGGTGGTCTTCACCAAAGCGGTATGTGAGGGCGGCTTTTGCCAGTGCCTGCTGTGCCGGGGGTGGCAACAGCAACGACTGCATGGCATCCCGTTTCTCCTCCACCCGGTCAAAAATCCCCAGCACCTCATACGCGCCTTCAATCACCTGACTCACCACGTCCCCCTTGTGTGGCACCCGCACCTCGCCAAACGACTCACCGCAGACGAGCCCGTTCTGACAAACCGCACGAAATAGTCCCGGCAGCATCTGGTACGAACTGCTGCCATCGTGAGAGTTGAGCAGGATTATTTCCGGCACCTGCTTACCGGTTATCTGTCCCTCACGCCGTAGACGCAGCATATGCTTGGTGTGTTCGCGACGCTCCGGATCACGCACACGGGTCTGACAGGCAAAGAATGGCTGGAAGCCTTCTCGCTGCAGGCTGTCCAGCAAGGAGATGGTGGGTATATAGGTGTAGCGTTCACTACGGGACTCGTGTTTGTCCTCGCTGAACACACTGGGCACCACGCGAAACAGCTCCTCGCGGGTTAACGGACGGTCACGACGAATAATGTTTGCAGCGCCAAAGCGCGAAGCCAGACGGGTCATAAGCAGACTCCTCATAACGGGAAAACAAATAAAGGGGATCCCCGTCGCATCGGCGACAGGGTCAGGGAAATAACAGGGATGGATTAAATACTCAGAAGAAGAAATCCCAGACGGCGCGGGCCACAGAGACCACGGTGGTGCGCACGGCCTGAATGACAGCCCGTACCGGGGCGGGTATCAGGGGAAAGGCACTGATGCTATCGAGTACGGCCCCGACGGTTTCACCAAAATCGCTACGAGCCTGTTCCCGGACTACCGTCGTGCGAAAGGAAGACTGGAGTTGCGACACCACCGGGCTGGTGGCCTCACGTGGCAGGCACTTAATCATTCGCTCGGCCATCACCCGCAGTCCCCACTGAAGACGGACCGACACGGCACACACCGGATGTACGGGCTGGAACAGCTCATGCAGCAGACAGATTTTACGGCTGATATTCTGCTTCTGCGCCGTGGACAACGGTCCCCCACCGCTGGTGGGTTCGGCCTTATCCGACTGGCTGATAACAAACAGCACCTTATGCCGGTATACCTCTCCAATCACCTGATGATAAAAATGTTCATCCACCGCCAGCGCCCGGTCATCGGCCTTAATCAGCCACAGAACCAGGTCGAGCCGGGGGAGTTGTTCGCGGTACATCGCAGCATACTCGGTATCGCGAGCACCACTTTCGCCCACGCCTGGCAGGTCCACCAGCGTCATATAGCGGTCGCCGACTTGCAGGCGAAAGCGCAGTGGCTCACGGGTACATGCAGCCACATCGCTGACCGGTGATATATCTCCGGCAAACAGGGCATTGCACAGACTGCTCTTCCCAACACCGGTTTTACCCATAATGCCGATCACTGGCTCGTAGCGGGTTAACTGATTTATCTGCTGCAATATACGTTCAGACACCCACTGTGGCAGACCAGCGAGCGATTGCTGAAACGGCTTCAATCCTTCAGAATTGTTCATTACTACTCCTCTGAAAAATAATACAAAAACGGCAGAATCGTGAGATTTCACCGTTAATCTGGTATGTTCAAAGGGATGATATATATCTGAAAATTATTAACTTGATCTACTTTTTGTCTTTTTTACGTGATGAAACAGCCTGCTGCCAAGCATGCTTCATTTTCTGAATAAAGAAATATTTTTCTTCAACTCCAGTGTCCCAACTATCCATGCATGCAATGATCATCTGTATTCTCATTGCAGTGTTATATGGTTTTAAATAAAAGGGGGTCATATTTTTATTTCTCAGATACTCCCAGCAATAGATAGCTTGCTTTTCATCTTTTTTATCTAGCCAGTCATAATCAGTAAGGAATGTATTATATTGCTCTAGCCATTTATCATGCAACTTACGAAAATAAGAAATTTTCTGACTTAAACTTACAGGAGCTAAATCAATAAACCTCATCAAAGTACAAATGCGTTCTTGTTCGGATGTTGTATTCGGGCTGTAGTTGTCGGGATCTGCGCCAGATGTTAAATAAAATCTACGCGAGTATTTTTCAGGTGTATCTCTATTTTTTTCTTTATTGCTAGGGGAGATTCCCATCTGCATTTCGGCTTGTACTTCATCAAGTGAGAAATTTTTAATTTCATCAATGTTTTCAAATTCAAAAAAGGATGCAGGAGTTGAGTTCGGGTTGTAAATATTATCTTGTGCAAAGATATTCACGCTCGAGGAGGTTTCAGGACTGATTCTGTTGTTATATATATACATTAAGGCAAACCACGATCCTCTATCAGAACCTTTGAAACAATCGAACTTCTCTTTGTCAATGATTTTGTAATGGAACTGTTTTTTCAAGTAAGTACGCGCACTTTGTATTGCTTCATTATTGAATAGGAATTTAGTGTTCAATATATGATTAATGAGTTTTTGAAATTCCTCAGGCGTGTCGAAATTACTCGCCTGCTTAATGTAATCTTCGTTGTAATACAGACTCAGAACGTAAAGGGAAAAGAACTCCTCTCTCACTTCGTCATACCTAAGCATGTACCCTCCAGTGTGATATCACATCTGTCCGATGCTTTCAAAAGTATAAATGAACCATGATGATTTGGCATCTGCAAGGTGACTGTTGACTGGTTTTTTGCTGATTTTTTAATGATAAAGTAGTGATTACTAACTGATTAGTAAGTGATTAATGGCTGGTTGCCTCCTGTGATTTTTCTGCCTCTGGTAAATTGGGGGAGAGTACTGATCAACTCACCACTCTGAATAATTTTCATGATTGCACTCTACAAAGTTTCGACATCCGTCAAATTGTAACGGTCAGAGAACAGCGTTACACGAGGTTTTCCGTATCTATGCATTCTTAGTTGGGTAGCTCAACTGCTCCTTCCAGATCTTTTTTTACGTCACACCCCATTCATGTGGAGGAGAAGGCGTGAACAATTAGTTATCGCCTGCTCCGGTGCTCTTCTCGCAATGGGACACTCAGCATGAAAACTAAACCTGCACTAATGGAAGATGAGTTCATCGATATGAAGTTTATCACACGCCTTACTGGCCTGAGTGATAAATGGTTCTATAAGTTGATACAGGAAGGGGTATTTCCGAAACCCATTAAGATGGGTAGAGCTTCTCGCTGGTTAAAAAGCGACCTGGAGGAGTGGTTGCAGGCTAAAATTAATGATTCCAGAAATTAAATATTTTGGACTGTGTTTATCAAATTCCATGCCCTTTTTGCTGCTTAATTTTAAATGACACTCTGATCATGCACCGTGATTGAAATAAGTTATAGCCACCCCTTAATCATTTTTTTCAGACGACATTAACTTCGGAGTAAATAATTTAACACAATGAAATATCAAACCGTATCTGGCCTGAATGTTGAGTATTAATACGTGACGGATTGTTAATATATATCAGTACATAAACCCCAATATTCCAGTAATACACACCTACGCAATACACACCAAGCAATTTAGTCAGCATCACCCAACTAACATCCAACACAAACTCAATAAGCCAGATTTGATACCACCTAATTACCTCAACCATCGCGGGTAAGGTTCCGTCCTGCCCGATATTCAGATCACAGGAATCTATTATGCTTAATGATATTTATCTTGACCAACGTCATGCCCCATTCAATACAACGTATTTGCAACGGATGCTGGGTGTAATTGATAACGCTATAGCACAACACCCAAGGACAATGGCTGTCCGTGTCGATCTACGTCTGCCTGATGACAACTGTAATAGGAATAGTGGTCTGATATCCCGTTTCATTGAATCGCTTAATGCAAAAATCGATGCTCGGTACCGAAATAAAATAAAGAATGGCATCAGGAGCTACCCATGCCAGTTGCGTTACGCCTGGGTTCGGGAAGTGGGAGAAATAAACGAGAAGTCCCATTACCACATGGTACTTTTCGTGAACAAAGACACATTCAATGGACTTGGGAGCTATGGAGAAGGGGGAACGGGATTAGCCAGCCTGATACGTGAAGCCTGGCTGAGCGCTTTGCAACTAGGCCCTTACCCCGAATACCGAACGTTGGTCCACATCCCAGATAATCCCCTGTATTATCTGGATGCCAACGCCACAGACTATCGTGCGGTTTACGATAAGCTCACTTTCCGTCTGAGCTACTTTGCGAAGGAGCGCACCAAGTCATACAGCCGAGATGAACGCTCGTTTGGCTGCAGTCAGTCCTGAGGCAAAACAAACTAAGTCTATAAAGATTTTTTCAGCCTGGCTCTAATCGACTGAATCTCAGCATACTCCGCTTTTGAAGCCTTGACACGTCAGTTGTTCTTTCACCTCTGAGTGGCTACTCGCGACTGCCTGCAGGAGACTGATTATGTTATTGACCGCAAAATCCATTAACTGACTTTTCGACTTAATCTCCTTAAGTTATGTGAGAAATTTGCCGATATGAAAACATGATCCTCCAGTCGCTACTGACATGCCCTGTCAGTAGCAACTGGTAATCTCAAGGAAAAATTACAAGGAGAACGCGCATGAGCGGGCATGAGGTAATGGTACAAAGAATGACCGCTATTATTGCAGAACTTTACCAGTACGGTTTTGTATCACGTAAGAAGATGATGGACGAATTCAACATCAGTGAGCGTACTTTGTATCGTGATCTTAATCGTCTGGGCGACAGAATCGTCCCCGATGGTGATGGTATTTACAGGCTGGCTCCCGCTTACGCTAAACCTCAGGCTCTAAAAGAACAACAAAATCTCGGCCATGTTTATTATGGCGATCAGCGCCTGGTATTTACTGCGCGGACGGGAGCGCGATGTCGCATTACGCTCGTTTGCCATCGGTTCCGTCTTCGGTACTCTGGCGATTATTGGCACGCTGCAACTCGGAGACAGTTCTGCGTATGAAGTCGCGCAAGTACAACCGGTAAAACTGGCGGCGATGGAAGGGGAGTGGCAAACGGAACCTGCACCTGCACCGTTCCATGTGGTTGCCTGGCCGGAACAGGATCAAGAGCGTAACGCCTTTGCCATCAAAATTCCCGCGCTGCTAGGGATCCTCGCCACTCACTCATTAGATAAACCCGTGCCGGGTCTGAAGAATTTGATGGCTGAAACCTACCCACGCTTGCAACGCGGACGTATGGTCTGGCTGTTAATGCAGGAAATATCGCAAGGCAATCGTGAGCCGCATGTGTTGCAGGCATTCCGGGAACTGGAAGGTGACCTGGGCTACGGCATGTTGCTCTCCCGCTATGCGCCGGATATGAATCATGTCACAGCCGCACAGTACCAGGCGGCGATGCGTGGTGCAATACCTCAGGTTGCGCCGGTATTCTGGAGTTTCCGCATCATGGTGGGCTGTGGTTCCCTGCTGCTACTGGTGATGCTGATTGCGCTTGTCCAGACGCTGCGTGGCAAAATCGACCAGCATCGCTGGGTGCTGAAAATGGCGCTCTGGAGTTTGCCGTTGCCGTGGATTGCGATTGAAGCCGGGTGGTTTATGACCGAGTTTGGTCGTCAGCCGTGGGCGATACAGGACATCTTACCGACATACTCCGCGCACTCCGCCTTAACCACAGGACAACTGGCTTTCTCACTGATCATGATCGTAGGGCTTTACACCCTGTTCTTAATCGCCGAAGTCTACCTGATGCAGAAATATGCCCGTCTGGGGCCGAGCGCGATGCAGAGTGAACAACCGACGCAGCAACAGGGGTAAAGGAGAAAATCATGTTTGATTATGAAACATTGCGCTTCATCTGGTGGCTGCTGATTGGCGTGATCCTGGTGGTCTTTATGATCTCCGACGGATTTGACATGGGGATCGGCTGTTTGCTGCCGCTGGTGGCGCGTAATGATGATGAACGCCGGATAGTGATTAATAGCGTTGGTGCGCACTGGGAAGGCAATCAGGTCTGGTTGATCCTCGCAGGTGGGGCATTATTTGCCGCCTGGCCCAGAGTGTATGCAGCGGCGTTTTCCGGCTTTTATGTGGCGATGATCCTGGTGCTGTGCTCGCTGTTCTTCCGCCCGCTGGCCTTTGATTATCGCGGAAAAATCGCCGATGCACGCTGGCGTAAAATGTGGGATGCCGGTCTGGTCATCGGCAGTCTGGTGCCGCCGGTAGTCTTCGGTATCGCCTTCGGCAACTTGTTGCTCGGCGTGCCGTTTGCCTTCACACCGCAATTACGCGTGGAGTATCTCGACAGCTTCTGGCAACTGCTGACGCCATTCCCTTTATTGTGCGGATTGCTCAGCCTTGGGATGGTGATTTTGCAAGGTGGCGTCTGGTTACAACTGAAAACTGTTGGTGTGATTCATCTGCGTTCACAGCTGGCGACTAAACGCGCTGCACTGTTGGTGATGCTGTGCTTTTTGCTGGCGGGTTACTGGCTGTGGGTCGGTATTGATGGCTTTGTACTGCTCGCCCAGGATGCTAACGGTCCTTCCAATCCGTTAATGAAACTGGTGGCAGTGCTACCTGGTGCCTGGATGAATAATTTTGTCGAGTCGCCCGTTTTGTTGATCTTCCCGCTACTGGGGTTCTTCTGCCCATTGCTGACGGTGATGGCGATTTATCGTGGTCGCCCGGGTTGGGGATTTTTGATGGCATCATTGATGCAATTTGGCGTGATTTTCACGGCAGGTATCACGCTGTTCCCCTTTGTCATGCCGTCAAGCGTGAGTCCAATCTCCAGCCTGACGTTGTGGGACAGCACTTCCAGTCAGCTGACGCTGAGTATTATGTTGGTAATCGTGCTGATATTTTTGCCCATTGTGTTGCTCTACACTCTCTGGAGCTACTACAAAATGTGGGGGCGCATGACGACAGAAACTCTCCGCCGTAACGAAAACGAGCTGTACTAAGGAGCAGGAACAATGTGGTATTTACTTTGGTTCGTCGGCATTTTGTTGATGTGTTCGCTCTCCACCCTTGTGTTGGTATGGCTGGACCCGCGATTGAAAAGTTAACGAACGTAAGTCTGATGCGGCGCATTAGCGTCGTATCAGGCAATCAATAATGTCGGATATGAAAAGCGGAAACATATCGATGAAAGCGATCTTGATCCCATTTTTATCTCTTCTGATTCCGTTAACCCCGCAATCTGCATTCGCTCAGAGTGAGCCGGAGCTGAAGCTGGAAAGTGTGGTGATTGTCAGTCGTCATGGTGTGCGTGCCCCAACTAAGGCCACGCAACTGATGCAGGATGTCACCCCAGACGCATGGCCAACCTGGCCGGTAAAACTGGGTTGGCTGACACCGCGCGGTGGTGAGCTAATCGCTTATCTCGGACATTACCAACGCCAGCGTCTGGTAGCCGACGGATTGCTGACGAAAAAGGGCTGCCCGCAGCCTGGTCAGGTCGCGATTATTGCTGATGTCGACGAGCGTACCCGTAAAACAGGCGAAGCCTTCGCCGCCGGGCTGGCACCTGACTGTGCAATAACCGTACATACCCAGGCAGATACGTCCAGTCCCGATCCGTTATTTAATCCTCTAAAAACTGGCGTTTGCCAACTGGATAACGCGAACGTGACTGACGCGATCCTCAGCAGGGCAGGAGGGTCAATTGCTGACTTTACCGGGCATCGGCAAACGGCGTTTCGCGAACTGGAACGGGTGCTTAATTTTCCGCAATCAAACTTGTGCCTTAACCGTGAGAAACAGGACGAAAGCTGTTCATTAACGCAGGCATTACCATCGGAACTCAAGGTGAGCGCCGACAATGTCTCATTAACCGGTGCGGTAAGCCTCGCATCAATGCTGACGGAGATATTTCTCCTGCAACAGGCACAGGGAATGCCGGAGCCGGGGTGGGGAAGGATCACTGATTCACACCAGTGGAACACGTTGCTAAGTTTGCATAACGCGCAATTTTATTTACTACAACGCACGCCGGAGGTTGCCCGCAGCCGCGCCACCCCGTTGTTGGATTTGATCATGACAGCGTTGACGCCCCATCCACCGCAAAAACAGGCGTATGGTGTGATATTACCCACTTCAGTGCTGTTTATCGCCGGACACGATACTAATCTGGCAAATCTCGGCGGCGCACTGGAGCTCAACTGGACGCTTCCAGGTCAGCCGGATAACACGCCGCCAGGTGGTGAACTGGTGTTTGAACGCTGGCGTCGGCTAAGCGATAACAGCCAGTGGATTCAGGTTTCGCTGGTCTTCCAGACTTTACAGCAGATGCGTGATAAAACGCCGCTGTCATTAAATACGCCGCCCGGAGAGGTGAAACTGACCCTGGCAGGATGTGAAGAGCGAAATGCGCAGGGCATGTGTTCGTTGGCCGGTTTTACGCAAATCGTGAATGAAGCACGCATACCGGCGTGCAGTTTGTAATGCATAAAAAAGAGCATTCAGCTACCTGAATGCTCTGAGGCTGATGACAAACGAAGAACTGTCTAATGCGTAGACCGGAAAAGGAGTTCACGCCGCATCCGGTCACTTTACCTTCAGTTTTACTCTTTCTCGGAGTAACTATAACCGTAATAGTTATAGCCGTAACTGTAAGCGGTGCTGGCGCGTTTAATCACACCATTGAGGATAGCGCCTTTAATATTGACGCCTGCCTGTTCCAGACGCTGCATTGACAAGCTCACCTCTTTGGCGGTGTTCAGGCCAAAACGCGCAACCAGCAGGCTGGTGCCGACAGAGCGCCCCACGACCGCAGCATCGCTCACCGCCAGCATCGGCGGCGTATCGACAATCACCAGATCGTAATGGTCGTTCGCCCATTCCAGTAATTGACGCATCCGATCGCGCATCAGCAGTTCAGACGGGTTAGGTGGCATCTGACCGCGAGTAATCACATCAAAGCCTCCTTTGCCAAAATGCTGGATCACTTTGTTGAGCTCATCTTTACCTGCCAGATATTCCGACAAGCCATGTGCATTACTCACGGTAAACAGGTTATGCGAATAACCATGGCGTAAGTCGGCATCAATAAATAACACTTTTTGATCGGACTGGGCGATCACCGCTGCCAGAGTTGAACTGACAAATGTTTTACCACTGTCTGGCGTCGCACCGGTGATCATCAGAATGTTATTCTCAGTCTCCATCATAGCGAAATGCAGACTGGTTCGTAGCGCACGTACGGCTTCCACAGCAGAATCCGCCGGGTTATCCACCGCCAGGAAGGGGATATTTTTAGGGAAGGTGCGAATAAGCGGGGAAATTCTTCTCGGCTGACTCAGTCATTTCATTTCTTCATGTTTGAGCCGATTTTTTCTCCCGTAAATGCCTTGAATCAGCCTATTTAGACCGTTTCTTCGCCATTTAAGGCGTTATCCCCAGTTTTTAGTGAGATCTCTCCCACTGACGTATCATTTGGTCCGCCCGAAACAGGTTGGCCAGCGTGAATAACATCGCCAGTTGGTTATCGTTTTTCAGCAGCCCCTTGTATCTGGCTTTCACGAAGCCGAACTGCCGCTTGATGATGCGAAACGGGTGCTCCACCCTGGCACGGATGCTGGCTTTCATGTATTCGATGTTGATGGCCGTTTTGTTATTGCGCGGATGCTGCTTCAAGGTTTTTACCCTGCCGGGACGCTCGGCGATCAGCCAGTCCACATCCACCTCGGCCAGCTCCTCGCGCTGTGGCGCTCCTTGGTAGCCGGCATCGGCTGAGACAAATTGCTCCTCTCCATGAAGCAGATTACCCAGCTGATTGAGGTCATGCTCGTTGGCCGCGGTGGTGACTAGGCTGTGGGTCAGGCCACTCTTGGCATCGACACCAATGTGGGCCTTCATGCCAAAGTGCCACTGATTGCCTTTCTTGGTCTGATGCATCTCCGGATCGCGTTGCTGCTCTTTGTTCTTGGTAGAGCTGGGTGCCTCAATGATGGTGGCATCCACCAAAGTGCCTTGGGTCATCATGACGCCTGCTTCGGCCAGCCAGCGATTGATGGTCTTGAACAATTGACGGGCCAGTTGATGCTGCTCGAGCAGGTGGCGGAAATTCATGATGGTGGTGCGATCCGGCAGGGCGCTATCCAGGGATAATCGGGCAAACAGGCGCATGGAGGCGATTTCGTACAGGGCATCTTCCATGGCACCGTCGCTCAGGTTGTACCAATGCTGCATGCAGTGAATACGCAGCATGGTCTCCAGCGGATAGGGCCGTCGGCCATTGCCCGCCTTGGGATAAAACGGCTCGATGACAGCGGTCATATTCTGCCATGGCAGAATCTGCTCCATGCGGGAGAGGAAAATCTCTTTTCGGGTCTGACGGCGCTTAGTGCTGAATTCACTATCGGCGAAGGTGAGTTGATGGCTCATGATGTCCATCTGGGATGTGCTCCGGATGAATATGATGATCTCATATCAGGAACTTGTTCGCACCTTCCTTAACAAAATTTTGGGACTGACCGAAACAAAAAGGCCAGCCCCGGAGGGCTGGCTATTCAGTACAGGGCAATGACAGGTTTCTTGATGCCGCAGGCGTGAGCGTAGCGGGTCAGTGTGTCGATGCTGGCTTTGGTGATGTTGTTTTCCAGGCGAGAAATAACCGGAGGTGTAACCCCCATGCGTTCAGCAACCTGCGCTTTTGTCAGGTTGTCATGCTTGCGCCATTCAGCAAGCAGCTCCCTGAGCTTTTCCTTACGTTCTTCTTCCTGCCATGCAGCGCGATATTCATCGTCCTGCATCCACTCGTTATGCAGTTCTTTATGGCTTACCAGTTTCATTAAGTACCTCCGCTAACCGCTTTTTGGCGAGATCGATTTCTTTCGCTGGCGTTTTCTGTGACTTCTTGATGAAAACACGGAGCATGATGATGGTATTGCCTTTGTGGTATACCCAGATTCCCCTGGCTATGTCCGTCCCCATCGTGCGGATCTCAAAAAGTCCATCGCCCAGGGGCTTCGTGTCCGGCTCCCGCAGTAATCGGGCGTCATACTCCAGTTTGCCGATGAGACGGTCAAACTTCACCCTGATTTTTACGGGTAATGCTGTGGCTTCTTCCCTGGCTTCCGGGTGATAAACAACGCTAAACATGTGACCTCCCATTTCTATTAATATTAACCTATAGGCTAATTTCAGACAAGGTAGAATTAACCTATAAGCTAATTTTGTTGGCAGTTATCGTGGCTACCCGGTCACTACCCTGTTAGCGTGAGTTTTCGTTCCACTGAGGAACGGGGATTTATGCGCGTTAGCGCATGTAAGGCGGCAGGATGAAATGACAGGTAGCACCGAGGGTTAGCCGCCGATACCAGTGAGGGATCGAAAGGGATCGCCTATCCATCCCTTCACCCTGCAAAGCCATATTCCGCTAAAAGCGGCTCAGAGGCTTTTGTGCGCGGTCGGAGTGGTCACAACAAGGCGAAGCCGCAGTTGGGGCGTATCTCCTCGTTAGCGGGTCGTAAGAGCCGCTTACGAGCGTGTAAGCTAATTCTTCAGCGATATTTGCTGACGTATCCGGCGTGGCCGGATTTGTCCAATCCCTCGATGGCTAACAGGCGAGCTGTTAGCCATCGAGGGATTCCGTTCTGAATGCCCCGCGCTTTAGCGTGGGGAGCTACTTTTGAGGCGCTCGCGCCGATGCTGTTCGGTTATCCACTTTTTAAAGGGGATAACAGTAATGTCTTTTATTTTTTTTGGTTTATCTTTTAATACGTAAGTAATTAAAAGATAAACCAAAAGAGTATTTGCGCCATCTCGTTTGCACTTCATTATCACTTACCCACAAGCTATACAGCAGTTGTGGTGGGTCTACGCCGGAACCGCCGAAAAATCCGTCATTCCTGTAGGCGGGATGGGTTGGATTTCGAAAATTATTGTACTATAAGGGCTTCCCCGGCGTGTCAACGCCGGTGTTTATGGTTTCTGTCTGCTCTTCAGTAAAAATAAAGGGGAGAGACTGCGGTACTATAAACGGCCATGATGAATCGTCATCGATTCGGACCCTGATGAAAGACGCGCGTGAGGTTCTTGTTCGTTAAGCGGATACGTATATCCTGTACAATAGCCAGATAGGCCTCACGGGGTCTAACCCTTTATCATCAACGAATTGCAGGTCAGATGGTTATTTTGTTTCGTGCTTTAGCTGGCTGAGTACAGCCTGAAATCATCACCGTAATGCAATGATGCCCAGCACAGCCTTGCGTTTTTGGCGGCGATGGCTACAACGGCACGCCAGTATCCTCTGCGATCGACCAGTGAACAGACCCAACGACTGAATAAATCAGTCCTTTTCTCGGCACCAATCAGAACCGAACGAGCCCCCTGAACCAGTAGCGTTCGCAGATACGAATCGCCAGCTTTAGTTATCCTGCCAAGCTTTGATTTCCCACCACTGCTGTACTGCGATGGCGTTAGTCCCAGCCAGGCTGCCAGTTGTCGCCCATTTTTAAAATCGTGTGCATTACCGATACTGGCGACCAGCGCACAGGCCGTTGTGGGACCAATCCCTTTCAGTTCCATCAATCGCTGGCTGCGGTGATCTGTTTTTGCCATGCGGGACAAAATCCGGTCATATTCAGTAATATTATCTTCAATACGATCAATGTGTTCCAGCAGGTCATTAACACATTGTTGAACCTGAAGTGGCAAAGAACTCTTCTGCTCAGAAACCATGTGACGCAGGGCATCTGTACTTTGTGGGGCGATGACACCGAATTCCGATATCAAACCTCTCAATCGGTTATATGTTGCTGTTTTCTCTTCGATAAAACCCTGTCTGATACGGTGTAGGCATTGCATCGCCTGCTGGCTCTCATCCTTCACTGGTACAAACCGCATATGCGGGCGACGAACTGCTTCACAGATAGCCTGAGCATCAGCTGCATCATTTTTGCCTGATTTACCGGCCATGCGGTAAGGAGATACAAATTTAGCAGCCATCAGCCGTGGTTCATGACCATATTGCCGAAACAACCTTGCCCAGTAGTGAGCCCCGGAGCATGCCTCCATCCCGATAACACAGGGAGGTAAACTGGCAATCAGCTCAGGAAGGGCAGCACGCGATACTTTGGGTTTAACCAGAACAGTTTTACCGTGTTGGTCAACGCAGTGAACAGCGAACACATTTTTAGCAAGAGCGATACCGACAGTCGTGATGGTCATAACGAATCCCTCCGGGGCTATGTTTACCCCATGATTGCACAAGAGTTAATCAGGCGCATATCCAGGGGAAGTCCCTTCCATTCGTTAAGGCTGTTTTTTGTACTGAGGTTTATTGCAGACGTGCAGAATCCCCGCCAGCTAAGGCGGTAGTAGGCGGGGATCAGGCAAAGGTTAGGGAGTAGTATTCCTGTTTGCGCTGGCGAGCCACTTCACGCTTCGCTTTCATCCTGGCTAACCCGGCAGCGGCCTTACGCGTCCAGTTCTCAACCTTGATAGCGATTAACCGGACATCCCCGGAGGATATGATTTCTTCCGGGTTGGCCTTAAGCAGCCTGGCGCGTTCCCGGTAAACCTGTTTTAGCGGGATGCCGAGAATGGCGAAGAAATCCTCTGGGCACTGTTGCAAAGTTAGCGATGAGGCAGCCTTTTGTCTTATTCAAAGGCCTTACATTTCAAAAACTCTGCTTACCAGGCGCATTTCGCCCAGGGGATCACCATAATAAAATGCTGAGGCCTGGCCTTTGCGTAGTGCACGCATCACCTCAATACCTTTGATGGTGGCGTAAGCCGTCTTCATGGATTTAAATCCCAGCGTGGCGCCGATTATCCGTTTCAGTTTGCCATGATCGCATTCAATCACGTTGTTCCGGTACTTAATCTGTCGGTGTTCAACGTCAGACGGGCACCGGCCTTCGCGTTTGAGCAGAGCAAGCGCGCGACCATAGGCGGGCGCTTTATCCGTGTTGATGAATCGCGGGATCTGCCACTTCTTCACGTTGTTGAGGATTTTACCCAGAAACCGGTATGCAGCTTTGCTGTTACGACGGGAGGAGAGATAAAAATCGACAGTGCGGCCCCGGCTGTCGACGGCCCGGTACAGATACGCCCAGCGGCCATTGACCTTCACGTAGGTTTCATCCATGTGCCACGGGCAAAGATCGGAAGGGTTACGCCAGTACCAGCGCAGCCGTTTTTCCATTTCAGGCGCATAACGCTGAACCCAGCGGTAAATCGTGGAGTGATCGACATTCACTCCGCGTTCAGCCAGCATCTCCTGCAGCTCACGGTAACTGATGCCGTATTTGCAGTACCAGCGTACGGCCCACAGAATGATGTCACGCTGAAAATGCCGGCCTTTGAATGGGTTCATGTGCAGCTCCATCAGCAAAAGGGGATGATAAGTTTATCACCACCGACTATTTGCAACAGTGCCGTTAAAGTTTACCGGACTGTTGCCGATAATCTTATTAACGTTGTGACAGCCCTCTACGCAACGGTAGACCCCATAGACATTGTCAGATTTCAGACCAGCCCTCACCGTCTGGTCTTTTTTGGCAGGACGCTTCGGGGTATTAAGTGGTCGTGTCTGACATACTCCATTCAGGCACACTGATACCGATAACAGATCTCGTTAATCAAAATATGATTCCTCATAAATAAGTCTGGAGGCACCAGTTATTTGTCAGGGACACCGGGGTCCGAAATAACCAGCTTCATTCACGGGTAATAAAATGAAAATCAAAGACTTTAGTGTGGGTATCAGGCTGGCTGGCAGCTTCAGCCTAATTCTGGTTCTTATCATGATCATGACAGTGACCGGAGTGGGGTACCTGAACTCTATGCTCACTTCCACCGAACGCGTGATGAATAATTATCTTCTGCAGGAGCGTATGGCGAATGAATGGCAGACCGGTATTGAATCAAACGGTGCGCTTGGACTGGTTCTGCTGACGTCGGGGGACCCGGATATCAGGACATATGCACAGCAGCGGATAGAGAAAACCCGTGCTCGCGTGGATATACTGCAGGATAAATTTAACAGGGAGCTTACTTCAGAGCAGGGTATTAAGCTGCTGAAAACCATTGGTGAAAAGCGTCAGGTGTATGCAGATACCCTGGTAAAAGCTCTTCAGATCAGTGAGCAGGGGGACCGTGAAGCCCTGAACCGCTTCATTCGGTCACAGCAATTACCGATCATAAATGACTACATGGCCAGTCTGCAGGCACTGGTGGAATACGAAAAAACAAGCATAGATAAAGCGGGTGAAGTTATCGCTGATAATGGTACGGCAGCCATACTGACACTGATCATCACTGGGTGTATGGCGCTTCTTCTGGGAGGTGTGCTGGCATGGCTGATCACCAGAAGCATTACCAGTCCGTTGATTTCAGCCGTCCGGATTGCCCGGGAAGTGGCGGAAGGTAACCTGTGTGTGGAGATTAAAGTGGACTCACAGGACCAGCTGGGGCAACTGATGCAGGCACTGCGTGATATGTGCGGGAGTCTGAGTAACACCGTCCGGGAAGTACGTCAGGGAGCGGACAATATTGCGCTGACTGCAGCAGAAATCAGCAGTGGTAATACAGACCTGTCAGCCCGCACCGAAGAGCAGGCTGCCGGTGTGGAACAGACGGCGGCCACTCTGGAACAACTGACGGCCACCATAAACAATACTGCCGGCAATACAGCACAGGTTTACCAGTTTGTGACAGAAACAACGGCCATTGTGAAACAGAATGGAGTGGTCATGAGTGAGGTGTCTTCCCGGATGCAGGAGATTTACGACACCTCGTCTGAAATGACAGCCATCATCCAGGTCATCGACGGGATTGCCTTCCAGACCAACATTCTCGCGCTTAATGCTGCCGTGGAAGCCGCACGCGCCGGCGAGTCCGGCCGTGGATTTGCGGTTGTGGCCGGAGAGGTTCGTAATCTGGCTCAGCGCAGTGCTTCTGCCGCGCGGGAAATAAAAGAGCTCATTGATGACTCCGTTTCCCGCATTGCATCCGGCCGTACCCTGGTTGAAAAAGCAGACAGGGAAATGGAGGATATCATCAGTAACGTCCAGAGCATGGAAGGGCTGATTGAGGAAATAGCCAAGGCCAGTCGTGAGCAGGGAGATGGTATTGCCCAGATTAACAGCGCCATGGGCCAGATAGACAGCACCACCCAACAAAATGCAGCTCTGGTGGAACAGTCTGCAGCCACTGCCGCTTCGTTGCAGAATCAGTCACGGATTCTGCAGGAGAAGGTGAGCGTATTTCGTCTCCGTGATAATAAAAAACGCGATGCTGAACGAAAAAATACCATAGTACCGACAATCAGCAACACCAGCCCGCAGAGTAAGGTTAAAGCGGTAAAGTCCGTTCGTGAAACGGAACAACACGCCAGCGAGAACTGGGAAACCTTCTGACCCCCGACAACAGCGGGATCCTGTCGTTCCCGTTTTGTCAGCCATAATCTCCCGGCATGGTGTTCGCACTGTGCCGGTTATTTACAGGCGACAGTAATAATGAGTGAAATAAATCCCCGTCAGGCTAAATATGCAGACATACATGCGAAACTGACCGACCGGATGCAGTCTGTCAGGGTCATCCTTGAACAGATGGAAGGACACGAGTACGCCGCAATCAGCACCTACATGAATAACATGGAAGCGATTGCCTGCTTTTACGAGGAGGCAGGGGAAAGTCTCAGTGAGCCAGACTTCCTGAACTACCTGAAACAAAACGACCTTAACCTGTTTATTGAAATTCTCTCTGTGGGACGCGCCATTTCACTGATGAAAAACCTGCTGGTGAATATAAGGTGGCTTGTAGTGGCACAGTAAATTTGGCCACCTGATTAAAGGTGATATTCTCACCTCAACACAAAACAGGTGACTTAATGAACAAGAAAACCAAACGTAGTTTCACCCCTGAGTTCAGGCTGGAATGTGCACAGCTGATTGTTGATAAGGGCTACTCATATCGACAGGCCAGTGAAGCGATGAATGTGGGTTCTACTACGCTTGAGAGCTGGGTACGCCAGCTCAGGAGAGAGCGCCAGGGGATTACGCCCTCTGCCACACCCATTACTCCAGACCAGCAACGTATCCGCGAGCTGGAAAAGCAGGTTCGCCGTCTGGAGGAGCAAAATACGATATTAAAAAAGGCTACTGTAGATTCAATTGGTCAACGCAACAGTTATGTGAAAACATGGGGTTGCGGAGGTTTTTTGAATGAGACGAACATTTACAGCAGAGGAAAAAGCCTCTGTTTTTGAACTATGGAAGAACGGAACAGGCTTCAGTGAAATAGCGAATATCCTGGGTTCAAAACCCGGAACGATCTTCACTATGTTAAGGGATACTGGCGGCATAAAACCCCATGAGCGTAAGCGGGCTGTAGCTCACCTGACACTGTCTGAGCGCGAGGAGATACGAGCTGGTTTGTCAGCCAAAATGAGCATTCGTGCGATAGCTACTGCGCTGAATCGCAGTCCTTCGACGATCTCACGTGAAGTTCAGCGTAATCGGGGCAGACGCTATTACAAAGCTGTTGATGCTAATAACCGAGCCAACAGAATGGCGAAAAGGCCAAAACCGTGCTTACTGGATCAAAATTTACCATTGCGAAAGCTTGTTCTGGAAAAGCTGGAGATGAAATGGTCTCCAGAGCAAATATCAGGATGGTTAAGGCGAACAAAACCACGTCAAAAAACGCTGCGAATATCACCTGAGACAATTTATAAAACGCTGTACTTTCGTAGCCGTGAAGCGCTACACCACCTGAATATACAGCATCTGCGACGGTCGCATAGCCTTCGCCATGGCAGGCGTCATACCCGCAAAGGCGAAAGAGGTACGATTAACATAGTGAACGGAACACCAATTCACGAACGTTCCCGAAATATCGATAACAGACGCTCTCTGGGGCATTGGGAGGGCGATTTAGTCTCAGGTACAAAAAACTCTCATATAGCCACACTTGTAGACCGAAAATCACGTTATACGATCATCCTTAGACTCAGGGGCAAAGATTCTGTCTCAGTAAATCAGGCTCTTACCGACAAATTCCTGAGTTTACCGTCAGAACTCAGAAAATCACTGACATGGGACAGAGGAATGGAACTGGCCAGACATCTAGAATTTACTGTCAGCACCGGCGTTAAAGTTTACTTCTGCGATCCTCAGAGTCCTTGGCAGCGGGGAACAAATGAGAACACAAATGGGCTAATTCGGCAGTACTTTCCTAAAAAGACATGTCTTGCCCAATATACTCAACATGAACTAGATCTGGTTGCTGCTCAGCTAAACAACAGACCGAGAAAGACACTGAAGTTCAAAACACCGAAAGAGATAATTGAAAGGGGTGTTGCATTGACAGATTGAATCTACAACCGCGCTCTTGATGTCAGACTCCCTGAACAGTTCTCGATAATCGGGAAACTCAGAGCGCATTATCCTGTGGCCACACTCTGCCATGTGTTCGGGGTTCATCGCAGCAGCTACAGATACTGGAAAAACCGTCCTGAAAAACCAGACGGCAGACGGGCTGTATTACGCAGTCAGGTACTTGAGCTACATGGCATCAGCCACGGTTCGGCCGGAGGAAGAAGCATTGCCACAATGGCAACCCGGAGAGGCTACCAGATGGGACGCTGGCTTGCTGGCAGGCTCATGAAAGAGCTGGGGCTGGTCAGCTGTCAGCAGCCGACTCACCGGTATAAACGTGGTGGTCATGAACATGTTGCTATCCCTAACTACCTTGAACGGCAGTTCGCCGTGACCGAGCCAAATCAGGTGTGGTGCGGTGATGTGACCTATAGTGTGCCCGGAGTTCAGGGCGGGCATGGATGCTTAAATGAACCGCGAGTCTGTCTGGAATATTGAACCGGTAACTCACGATGAGAAACCCAACAATCCCACCGGGTGTGACGGTGGAGAACCTGAGCGGCAGTGACCTGCGGCATGCCCGCAGGGTGATGTAACCCGCTGACAACGGGGATTGAGGCGAGATCACTAAGCCGAGATGATCCTCAAGGTTAAGTACTGAAAGGCTGAAGAACATGAACCCGTTAATCCGCCTCTGTGGGTTGAAAACGTCACCACGGCCTACGTGATCTGACAGGCCGTGCAGGAGGAACTGGCAGTGATACGTAAGCACTGCCGGTCGAAGGTGTTTTGACATGTATGCGAAACACCGGGGCAGCAGCGTCTATCACGCTTGCGTTGCTGACCTCTGCCAACTTGCGGCAAGCAAGGATAAAGAGTGCGACGGGCAGCCTCCTCAGTATGCCTGAGTCCAGGCAGGTAAACCGGGGAAGGTCAGCGACGGATGTTAAGGGGGCATGGCTCCGATGACGCGCTGGCTGGCGGAGCTTCCGTAGTAGTCCGCGATGGGGAAAGCCCATTACATGGCGAAGGGAAGCAGTTTGAATGTGTTTGCGACGTGAATTAACTGACCTAACGAGGTGAAGACCTTTGATAATCAGCGAAATGCAACGCAAGCTTGCCACATGGGCAGTCACCGATCCGTCCCTACGGATTCAACGGCTGCTGCGTCTGATAACACAACCAGAATGGCTGGCTGAAGCGGCGCGGATCACGCTTTCATCAAAGGGGGCCCATACCCCCGGCGTTGATGGCGTGAACAAAACAATGCTACAGGCCAGACTGGCTGTTGAGCTGCAAATCCTCAGGGATGAATTACTCTCAGGCCACTACCAGCCCTTGCCCGCCAGACGGGTTTACATCCCTAAAAGCAACGGCAAACTGCGACCACTGGGTATCCCCGCGTTGCGGGATCGTATTGTTCAGCGGGCCATGCTGATGGCGATGGAGCCGATATGGGAGAGTGATTTTCATACGCTCTCATATGGCTTCCGGCCTGAGCGCAGTGTCCACCACGCGATCCGCACGGTGAAATTACAGCTCACAGACTGTGGTGAAACCCGGGGACGCTGGGTGATTGAAGGCGACCTGTCCAGTTACTTCGACACCGTACATCATCGACTGCTGATGAAGGCTGTACGCCGCAGGATCAGTGACGCACGTTTCATGACTCTGCTGTGGAAAACCATCAAGGCGGGACATATCGATGTCGGTCTCTTTCGGGCGGCCAGTGAAGGTGTGCCACAGGGCGGTGTTATATCGCCGCTATTATCGAACATCATGCTGAATGAGTTCGATCAATACCTGCATGGGCGCTACCTGAGCGGGAAAGCCAGAAAAGATCGGTGGTACTGGAATAACAGTATCCAACGGGGCCGAAGTACGGCGGTCAGAGAAAACTGGCAGTGGAAACCCGCGGTGGCGTACTGCCGCTATGCCGATGATTTTGTCCTCATCGTCAAAGGCACCAAAGCACAGGCGGAAGCCATCAGGGAGGAGTGTCGGGGTGTGCTCGAAGGCAGTCTGAAACTCAGGCTGAACATGGATAAGACTAAAATCACCCATGTTAATGACGGCTTTATCTTTCTGGGGCACAGGATCATTCGCAAACGCAGTCGTTATGGCGAGATGCGAGTGGTCTCAACGATCCCGCAGGAGAAAGCCAGAAACTTCGCCGCATCGCTGACAGCACTGTTATCAGGCAACTACAGTGAAAGCAAAGTCGATATGGCTGAACAACTCAACCGAAAACTGAAAGGCTGGGCCATGTTCTATCAGTTCGTTGATTTTAAGGCCAAAGTCTTCAGTTATATCGACCGTGTCGTGTTCTGGAAGCTGGCTCACTGGCTGGCCCGCAAATACCGTACAGGTATCGCTTCCCTGATGAGGTGGTGGTGTAAATCACCGAAACCGGGTCAGAGCAAAACGTGGGTTTTATTTGGTAAAACCAATCACGGCAAGCTCAGCGGCGAAATACTGTACCGGTTGGTGGGGCAAGGCAAGAAGCTGTTCCGCTGGCGGCTACCCGAAGGTAATCCCTATCTGAGGACGGAGACCAGAAACACGTATACATCGCGCTTTACAGAAGTGGCAATGGCGTTCGCCAGCATTTAAATGGAGAGCCGGATGCGCTGAAAGGTGCACGTCCGGTTCGGGGAGGAGAGGCAGGGAAATAGTCCGACTACGCCCTGCCTCTTACTCTACTCTGGACAGGCAAGCGTTGGGCTTACCTTGCTGTTGTTCTCGATCTGTTCGCAAGGAAACCTGAGGGTTGGGCAATGTCATTCTCACCGGACAGCAAGCTGACATCAAAGCGCTGGAAATTGCGTGGGAAGCTTGCGGTAAACCCGCCGGAGTGATGTTCCACAGTGACAGTAATAATGCCGGTGTCAGTCTTTACCACCACTCAGTTTGCCGTTTAACCCGATTGGTGTGATTACTGATGCAGTGAAGACCTTTCCGCATCACATCACTACAAATATTGATTTTTGATTGTTGGATTCGCACCAGATTTCACCTCTGTAGGGTATTCAAAAATGCTCAGTTATTACTGATGCCTAAACTGCAGCGTTGCGGGCAGGTAGCGTTGTAGCGTTTCGGGCGTATCGCCCTCGATCAATTGGCTTATCAGATCATAGCAGTGCCAGGCCAACTGGCGGTTATCCTGCTGTACGGTATCGATACGCAGCGACAGCGAATCATAAAGATAGTGATCGTCAAAGCTCGTCAGATGGATATCTGAGTCGAGTAAATGGTGCTGGCTCATATAGCGCAGTACCCCTTCGAGCAGTCCACAGGCGGCAGTGAACAGCGCCTTAGGCGGCCGCCCAAGTCGCGCGCAGAGTGCGGCGAACATCTCATAGCCTGAGCTCGGGTGGTAGTTACCGTTAATCACCCATTCCGGGCGCAGTGCAATACCCGCCTGAGCCAAACCCTGCGTGAAGCCGGTCAGACGATCGCGTGAAGGCGACAGACGCGACTGACCGCCTAAAAACCAGAACTCATCGCTATGCTTAGGTGCAATGCGGGAAATCAGTTCCGCCGTTGGGGTAATCGAATCAGTCATCACCAGCGGCAGCAGGCTTTCATTAGGACAACGGTCAAACAGCACTACTGGCAGTTGTTGGCTGAGCTTAAGATAGTCGGCATCGTTGTGCATACATGAAGCGACGATCAGACCGTCAACCTGGCGGGAAATCATGTTATTGACCACCACGCTCTCCTGACCGGGGTTTTCATCAGTACAAGAGATCAATAGCTGGACGCCTGCTTCGCGGCACAGCATTTCCAGCTCATGTGAAAAGACCGCAAAGCCGTGGTTGGTGATCTCCGGCACCACCAGTCCGATGGTGTGGCTGCGGTTGTCGCGCAGCGAGCGGGCGTGAATGCTTGGCTGATAGTGCTGCTCACGGGCAATCGCCAGTACTCGCTCACGCGTTTCCTGCGCCACACGCAGCTCCTTACCACGACCGTTCAGTACTAGGCTGGCGGTCGCTTTTGAGACGCCAGCCTGTTCGGCGATATCTTTAATGGTTACGCGTTTAGTTTTCATTACGACGCCATGAGCTTGAGGCAAAACGCTTATTCTACCATGCAAGTTCGCAGCGGCCAGTAGCAGAATGCGTCCGGTGTGATGCCAGAGAACATTAGCTGCCCTGAACAGGCCGGGAAGTAGCGGCAGCTCATCACTCCTTCGCCGCCGTTGATGAAAATCTCCACGCTAGACTGGTCGATGAAAATATGCAGCGAGCGGACGTCTCCGCGCCAGTAACGATAATGCTTCTCGTCGCTGGCCAGACTGGGTCGGGCCAGGCGGATCCCGCTGGCATCGCGTTCAAGGATTAATGCGCCGTCAAAATCGAGGCTCAAAATATCGTCCCCAGTGGTTTGTAGAACGATTTCCATCGGTGCCAGCGGCAGGGAGTTCCCTGCCCAGCCGTGCGCTTCGCCGCGCAGGGCGCTCAGCTCTCGTAGAGGACGTTGGTATAGCTGACCATCGATAAACTCCAGCTCACGCAGGCAGGTCATCTGATGGATCCAGCCGTTGGTGAGGGTCGGTTGAAGCATCTCTTCGCCCTCCGGCACGCCCATCCAGCCGACCAGCAGACGGCGGCCATCACTGGTAAGCATGGTTTGCGGGGCGTAGAACTCAAACCCTGCGTCCAATTCGTGCAGTTCGCCATGCTCGAAGGCCGCGCGGTGGTAGTCGAAATCGCCGCTCATCCACACTGCCGGGTAGGTGTTGAGATAGCGCTCTTTCTCACGAGGCACGCCCTGCGGGCAGCAAATCAGGACATGCTGGTCGCCGAGGGCAAACAGGTCCGGGCATTCCCACATATAGCCCGCGTCGTCCAGGCCATTGATGCCATAACCGGCGATTTCGCCCTGACTCGTCCACTCATGAAGGTCCGCTGAGCTGAATAACAACACCTTGCCACGCTTTTGCAAATCCTGTGCGCCCAGCACCATGTACCAGCGACCTTCGTGCTGCCAGACTTTCGGGTCACGCACGTGGCCGGTATAGCCCTCCGGCAGCGGTAATACCGGGCCGAGTTTGGTAAACGTGCCGTCGGCATTTTCCGTCGCCAGGCACTGCCACGCGGTTCGGCTGCCGTCGTCAAATTTTACGTTGCCGGTATAGCACAGGGTGAGCGTGCCCTGACTATCCACGGCGCTTCCGGAGTAGCAGCCGTTGCGGTCATACTCTTCATCCGGCATGAGCGCGATCGGCTCATGTTGCCAGTGCAGCAGGTCGGCAGAGCTCCAGTGCCCCCAGCACTTGAACTTATGATCGCAGGCGAGCGGGTTCCACTGATAAAACAGGTGATAACGTCCGGCAAATTCAATAAAGCCGTTGGGATCGTTCATCAGCCCGGTCACCGGCGCATGGTGCCAGCGGGGATAGTGGCTGTCGGCCAGCGCGCGCGGCTGGCCCTGCATAACAGCCTGCAAAATCGCAGGCAGGCGTGATGGATGTGACATTATTCAGCGTCCGTTTTGTATTTCAGTACCAGGGAGACGACAAAGGCGACGCCAAAGGCGATAACCATCCCGATAATGTAGTTCAGCAGCGAGCTGGCCTGCACGATAGCCATGCCAGGGATAGCCGTCAGGCCCACCGCGGTCATGTAAACATGCATGGATACCACCCACGCGCCGCCCACCGCGCCGCCAATCAGGGCTGCGATAAACGGTTTTACAAAGCGTAAGTTAATACCAAAAATCGCCGCTTCGGTGATGCCGAGCATGGCAGAAAACGCCGAGGGCAGGGTAATGGCTTTGATTTTGGCATCTTTCGTTTTGAACCACACCGCCAGACAAGCACCGCCCTGAGCGACGTTGGCCATCGCCCAAATCGGCAGCAGGAAGTTGACGCCGATGGATGGGTTGCCCAGCAGTCCCGCTTCGATGGCGTGGAAGCTGTGGTGAATACCGGTAATGACGATAACCGAATAGAGACCGCCAAACAGCAGTCCGGCCAGCCAACCGGCGTGGGTAATCAGGGTGCTAAGGACAAACGAAATACCGTCGCCAAGCGCGCGACCAGCCGGGCCGATAATCAGCAGGGCGATAAAACCGGAAATGATCACCGTCAGGAACGGCGTCAGGATCAGATCCAGTGCATCGGGGATCACGCGACGCAGCTGTTTCTCAACGATGCTCATAAACCACACCGCCAGCAGCACCGGGAACACCGTGCCCTGATAGCCGATCATGGCAATCTCAAGGCCGAAGAAGTTCATGGTGTGGAAACCGGCGGCCACACCCCAGGCGTTGGTGAGCGCCGGGTGAGTCAGGATGCCGCCAAGCGTCGCGCCAAGATAAGGATTACCACCGAACTCGCGGGCGGCGGTGAAGCCAATCAGGATCGGCAGAATAATAAACGCCGCTGAGCTGCACATATCCAGCATGATGTAGATGGCGTTACCCGGGTCGACCCAGCCGTACGTTTTAACCATCCCCAGAAGGCCCATCAACAGGCCGGAGGCGACGATAGCCGGGATGATCGGCACAAAGATGTTCGACAACAGGCGGGCAATGCGCTGGAAAGGATTCAGTTTTTTCGCCGCAATGTCGGCAGCTTCCGATTTGCTGGATTCGCCAATCCCTGCCGCCTGGATAAAGGCGGCGTAGACTTTGTTCACCACCCCGGTGCCGAAGATAATCTGCATCTGTCCGGCGTTACGGAAACAGCCCTTCACCCCATCAATTTTGCCGATGGCCTGCTGATCGGCCAGTGAGTCATCGACCAGCACCAGGCGCAGGCGTGTGGCACAGTGCGCGGCGCTGGCGATATTTTCCTTGCCTCCCAGAAGCGGAAGTAGCGAGCGGGAAATCTGTTCAAAATCCATAGTACCCTCTGAATGCGTATTGATTTTCGAGTTGTCGTCCCGTGGTAGCCGGAGCGCATTCTCTTCGTTGTTATTGTGTCCGGGGCGACGAAACGTATTTTGTCGCCCCGGCGGTTACTGTCGCCAGGTGTTAACCATCAAAACCAGGTTTCCATCTGCATCCCGAACGACCATTCGCCGCCCGATTTAAAACCACTGCTGCCCAGCGCGTCATCGCTGGCGTAATTATTGAGTTTTTTGCTCCAGTCCATCCACGAGGTGTAAAGACGGATTTCAGGACGGCTGAAGAAATCGCCGATGTCGCCAACCTTAAAGGTCGGGGCGAAGGTGAGCTTGTAGAAGCTGCCGTTTACCGCATGGCGATCGTTATAACCTTCAGGTTTGAGATCCATATACTGGTAACTGCCTTCATAAGCGAGGGCGAAGTTTTGATTGATCTCCTGGATCAGACGCATGTTGAGGGTTGCCCACTGGTAGCTGTCGCCATCGACATAACGGTCTTTACTGGTTTGTGCCAGTATCGCCGGGGCGATAAACCAGTTCTTGCTCAGTGGCGTGGTGCCGTAGCTGGCGAAGCGCCAGGTGTTAGCCCCCGAGCGTAACGCGCCGTCAGAGCCGACACCTTTAACTTCGGCACCCAGTCCGTGACCGTAGAGCAGGGCGGTTTTGCTGGCACCTTCACGCAGGCCGTAAAAACTGTCGTTGTGCAACCCGAGCAGCGCATGTACACCGGTATTTGCCGCATCGCCTTTGACCGGATTACCGTTGGTATCCTGGCGTTCGTCGTTGTCTTTTGCCCGCATCCCGCTGACCATCATCTGCACCGGCCCGATGAAATTGTTCATGCTGACGATGTAGTTCTGCACACTGTTGCTGGTATCAGCAATATCGCCGAAGTTACGCCCGTAAAGAGAGAAGTTGCTGCGAACGCTGTCGTTCCACCTGACATCGTAAATACCGCCGCCGGTACCGGCGAGGAACACGACATCCGAGTCGATCCAGTGAATGTCAAAGTTATCCCGGTCAAAGCGTTTCCCGGCCCACAGGGTGGAGCCTTTAAACGGCCCGTCGAAGGTGGGCAAGTTGCCCAGTTCAACAAAGGCCTGACGCACGTTCAAATCACTGGTGCTCGCCGTCCAGTCGTTATAAGTGGTTTGACCGTCGGCGACCATGACTTTGAAGCGGGTCGTTGCCCCGTTATCCAGGGTCTGCTTATGTTCAAGATTCATTTCAACATAGGTATCGGCCTGGTTTCCCAGGCGGCCAATAGCCCCACCGGTTTCCCCTGCTGGCGTCATGTAGGCTCCGGATTTGGTGCTGGCGCCGGAGTCATTCATTATCACGCCGGAGCGGGCGTAGCCGTGGAACTCAAACCCGCTTTTCTCATCGGCTTTTTTCTCCAGTTTGGCGGTACGCTGAGCCACTTCCTGAGTGCTGTCCTGGGTTTTTTGTTGCTGTGTCGTGAGCTGCTGTACTTTCTTCTCTGCCGACTCTGCGCGGGTTTCTGCCGTTTGCGCTCTGTTTTCGGCATCCTGTAAGCGTTTTTCCAGCGCAATTAAACGGGCTTCGATACTGCTGAGATCCGTTTGTGCATGGGCTGAGGCGGCGCCGGTTAGCAAAGCGATAAGAACCGCGAGTGTGCTTTTTCTGAACATATTGATTGCATCCCAAAAGGAAAATAAAAAATTGTGTGTTTTTACTAAACCGGTTTAGTAACAATGTTAAGCACGACATTTAACATTTTGAAATTGATTTTGCTAAACCGGTTTAAAAAGTGTGATGGATGCAACAAAGTGGACCGCGTATGACGGTATTTAGGATCAAATCTGGCGGTGTAGATCGCGCTGGTATGGCAGGGCAGTCATCGCGCCTTTCGCCAGGGTTGCCAGGGCACCGCAGGTTTGCGCCAGAGCGAGCGTTGGCTCCAGGGCATTGATATCCGCCGGCATCCCGTTGGCAGCAAGGCTGGCAAGCAGTCCGGCGACAAACGCATCGCCCGCACCGGTGGTATCCACGCTGACAACCGGTTTAGCGCTGAAATGGATAAACTGCTGCTGGAATGCGGCGATGACGCCCGCTTTACCCTGAGTCACCAGCAGTAATTCAGGCTGATAACGCTCAGTGATGCTGGCGATCCCCTGCGCGATATCATTACTCCCGCTGATGAGTATCAGCTCTTCTTCGGACAGTTTCACCACGTTCGCCAGACGCAGGGCGCGGTCGAGACAGGCGTGCAACAGGTTCTGATCTTGCCAGAGATCCAGGCGGATATTAGGGTCAAAGCTCACCCGGCCACCGGCACGTTTGATGTTCTCCATAGCCGCGAAGGTAGCACTGCGGCTGGGCTCGGCGCTGAGCGCGATGGAGCAGATGTGCAACCACTGTCCGGCGGCAAACTGTGGCAGGTCTTCTTCAGCCAGGAACAGGTCAGCGCTGGGGCGTACCATAAAGGTAAAGGTGCGTTCACCTTGGTCATCAAGGTCGACCACCACAGTGGACGTGCGGTGATGATCGTCAAGATACATATGGCTGACGTCGACCTGCTCCTGTTGCAGGGTATGACGCATGTAGCGGCCAAACGGGTCACCGCCGACGCGGCCGATAAATCCGCTGTTGCCGCCAAGGCGGGCAACCCCTACCGCCACGTTAGCCGGCGCGCCTCCAGGGCACTGTAGCAAGCGCCCTTCACTCTCCGGTAGCAGGTCCACCACTGCGTCGCCCAGAACCCAAACTTTTGCTTTCATGCTAAAACCCTCCAAGGCTAAACTTAATTAAACCGGTTTAGCATATTAAATCACAGTGAATGAGTGGGGGAAAGTTCCAGCCGGAAAAGCACTGCTCAGGGCATAAAAACGTGAGCCGCCTTACGAAATAGAATTGATTCGACAGCTGTGAAGACTTACGTCCTGGACACAAATGGATCCTGGATAAATTACCATGCAACTTGATGAAATTATCATGTTTTATCTTATTTACAGATAAATCAAAGGGCTTTTAACACCACACTTCTTGGCATAATGGTTAAGTGTAGTAATGCTCGCTCTGGATGGGTTTGCTTCTATGCTGCGCAGGTATTTGTAAGAAATACCCATTCTACTGGCGAGTTGTTGTCGCATCAGGCCAGCGAAACTGCGCAATTTCATCAGCGTTTCTGGAGGGTTTCCTTTAAAACTTCATCGACAAAACCGCTTTTTACCGTAGATACAGTAAGTGCCTCTTCTCTGCCATTATCCCAGCATCCAAGGTTACCGGGTTCTGATGTAGTCTGCCGATATGCAAGAAATGCAACGGCATCATGCTGGTTATGATGCTGTTTAATCTTCATTGTCACATGGACTATTCAGGGAGCGACAAGCGCTCCCACATGAAAACAGAACCACTCGTTTCATTTACGTGCTTCCTCAAAAGTAATCTCATACCCAATACTTCTGATTTAGTAGGGTTCTGATCATATCATGCAGCTCGATTGCGCTCAATTTGACGGTTTTCATCTTTACACAATGCTCGGTTATGATACTTTGTGATAGGCATGACAAGATCTGGCCGTAATTTTTTAGAAGTGAGTTTGCCCGCCACTTCACGGGACAGCATACATCCGGATAAAACCGGTAACAGGAAAGGCTCCACGCTGCATACGGAGGAAACAGAATTAATGAATGATAAATTGCCGCCCTGCGCTGATACCAGGGTGGAACGTGTCCGTCTTAAAGATGGGGATTACTTTTTCCCTGCTGAACCCGCCATAAAAGCGGATTCTTTGCGGACAAAATCGCTCCTTCATCGTTTTAACCACACCGATCCTGCTCATATTGATTCCCGCCTGCTACTGATGAAAGAGTTGCTGCCTGAATGTGGGGAAGGGGTATCTGTCACCACGTCTTTCCACTGCAGCAGGGGGTATAACATTCGTAAGCGTCGTCTCAGCACCGTCTGGCAGATCCTGAAATTCCTGAGAGGATAGTGGACACCAAATATGGTGGACACTATCCATGAAATCATTAACCACAGTGCGTAAAAAAAGCCCTAATTATCCCGTTGAGTTCAAAATCAAAATGGTTGAACTCTCGCATCGACCAGATATCCGAGTCTTTGCGTTTGCCAGCGAGGATAAGGAGTACCAACCGTTACTCGATGATATTCTGGATGGTCCAATGGTTGGGCGTTTTGATACTGAGGAAGCCGGAAAGGCTTTGATCGATGGTGGATTGATTGAGCGTTTGATGTCAACTATCATGCCCTTTATCACTTCAGAGGCCCCTCTACCCGATACGCATCTACGTCGGGAAACAACCTGGTATTATCCACTGGAAGCTATTCACGAAACTGTTGTAAATGCACTGGCTCATCGTGACTGGACACGCTTTGTTGAGATAGAGATTGGCTTGTATAGCAATCGATTTGAAGTTATTAGCCCAGGGGCGCTGAATAATTCGATGTCGATTGAAAAGATGGTTACAGGTCAGCGATCACCACGCAATACGATTATTATGGAAGTCTTACGTGATTATGGTTACGTTGATTTCAGGGGGATGGGAGTCAGGACAAAGATTATTCCACTAACACAGGCCATGAGTGGCCAACTCCCTGAGTTTACTGCAACAGATGATTACTTGAAAACAATACTTTATCGCTCACCATCTTCTTGATATATAAGGTCTGGCCTTTCCATCCATAAGAAAGGCCATTGCTGTAAAAAATAAATTACCCGCGACTGCAGCCGAAGCTACGGTCGCCATCTCCATATGCTTTTGTATCGAGTTTAGCTAGGTAGTCGAGACGATTCAGTAATTTATTGTATTCTCCTTCAAAGTTAAAATCATTGACGTCTAAAATATAACGACAATTTTCAGGGTAGTGAACCAATCCCGGATAATCATCCAGTTCCAATCCCAGTGCGCTATACCATGCTCTTACAATCATCATCCTTAAATTTCTTTCAGCCTCATAATCACCTAAATGGTAATAAGCATCTTTATTAAAAAAAAGACCAAGGTGAAAGTGACATTTTCCTTCTTCGGAAAACTCCCGTGCCCAAACATGACGAACACGGTTTGGATATATTCTTTTGCCGTTAGCTGCTCTGGTTCTCTCATTGGCCTCCAACATGGCATTTAATGCATTACGGAAACGGGATATGGCACCAGGCTCTAGATTAGGAAAACAGCAAACAGTGTCACCTCTGTCTAAAATGGGTGGATAATGAACATCAACACGTAACGCCATTGTTCTGGGGAATTCACTGATAGCATCATTGACGACTCGTTCAATATGTTTTTTATAGGCGAGCACATGCTCACCATGGGAACCATGATATAATTCCATGTTTCGATCCTGTCGTTAGCCCTACGGCTTTGGATAGCCGTATATAGTAATATGATCAGACATAGCTGAATGTCTGTGGTTAGTTATATTAATTAACTATTAATAGTAATGACTGTTATATAATACCTTTCGGTGATGCTGCCAACTTACTGATTTAGTGTATGATGGTGTTTTTGAGGTGCTCCAGTGGCTTCTGTTTCTATCAGCTGTCCCTCCTGTTCAGCTACTGACGGGGTGGTGCGTAACGGCAAAAGCACTGCCGGACATCAGCGCTATCTCTGCTCTCACTGCCGTAAAACATGGCAACTGCAGTTCACTTACACCGCTTCTCAACCCGGTACGCACCAGAAAATCATTGATATGGCCATGAATGGCGTTGGATGCCGGGCAACCGCCCGCATTATGGGCGTTGGCCTCAACACGATTTTCCGCCATTTAAAAAACTCAGGCCGCAGTCGGTAACCTCGCGCATACAGCCGGGCAGTGACGTCATCGTCTGCGCGGAAATGGACGAACAGTGGGGATACGTCGGGGCTAAATCGCGCCAGCGCTGGCTGTTTTACGCGTATGACAGGCTCCGGAAGACGGTTGTTGCGCACGTATTCGGTGAACGCACTATGGCGACGCTGGGGCGTCTTATGAGCCTGCTGTCACCCTTTGACGTGGTGATATGGATGACGGATGGCTGGCCGCTGTATGAATCCCGCCTGAAGGGAAAGCTGCACGTAATCAGCAAGCGATATACGCAGCGAATTGAGCGGCATAACCTGAATCTGAGGCAGCACCTGGCACGGCTGGGACGGAAGTCGCTGTCGTTCTCAAAATCGGTGGAGCTGCATGACAAAGTCATCGGGCATTATCTGAACATAAAACACTATCAATAAGTTGGAGTCATTACCCTATTTCTATGGCTCGTTGATTATGGGCGTGTCGCTGTTTTTCCTGGGCTTCTCGTTCCATCACTCCTTGCCGGTGCTGGTGACGCTGCTCTTTTTATTTTCCTATATCGCCTGCTTTTCCGCCTGCATCGGACCGGTATTCTGGACCTTGGTCTCGGAAATGTTTCCCAATGCGATACGCAGTAAAGCCGTGGCGCTGGTTTCCTTTACCCAGTGGATATTCAATTTCCTGGTGGTCTGGCTGTTTCCTTTTACGCTGGCAACATTCGGCGGCAATAACACCTTCTATTTCTTTGCCGTAATGTGCCTGATTCAACTGGCGATTGCCAAATTTATGTTGCCGGAAACCAAAGGAAAATCGCTGGAAGAGATCGAGCAGTTCTGGCTGCAAAAACAGCGCCATGCTTCTCCGCTTGCGGACAACGCGTCGGTGAAGGGAAATACGCTGCGCTGAATATTTCCGGCGAGACGAGCTCTCGCCGCCAAACATAAACGGGGTCATTATGGATTCGTTAGAGCGCTTATTAGAGCAGGTGACACGTCCGGCGTTACCACAGCGAAAAGACTACAAAATCGGTATTATCGGCGCGGGTTTTATCGTTGAGCATTGCCATCTGGTGGCTTACCAGAAAGCGGGGTTTACGCCATATGGGATAACCTCGCTGGAAAATGCCCACAGCCAGCGACTGGCCCGGGCATTTAACATCCCTAAAACCTACGCTAGCTGGCAGGAGATGGTGTGCGATCCGAAGATCGAGATTATTGATATCGCCGTGCCGCCGCATATCCAGTTAGCGATTGTGCGTTTTATCTGCGGCAAACATTCTCCGGCGAAAAACGTGAAGGCCATTCTGTGTCAGAAACCGCTGGCGATGTCGCTGGAAGCTGGCCGCGAAATCGTCCGTCTCAGCAAAGAGAGCGGTATCCCCATCGCGGTGAACTCCAATATGCGTTACGACCCGTCGATCCGGGCGCTGAAGTACATTCTCGATAACCAACTGATCGGCACGCCGGTGCTTGCCAGCATTGATATGCGCGCTATTCCCGACTGGCAGCAGTTTCTTCAGCAGTATAAAAAGCTCGAACTGTATGCCATGGCGATCCACCATATCGATGCCTTCCGCTTCCTGTTTGGCGATCCGGTTAAAGTCACCGCTGTTTGCCGCACCGATCCGCGTACCGCTTTTGAACACACCGATGGCATCACCCAGTACACTTTCCAGTATGCCAATGGCCTGATCGCCACCAGTCTGGACGACGTCTGGGCCTGGCCGGGTGGACTCTGCGCTAAAAATAATTATATCAACTGGCGGGTGGAGGGCACCGACGGGTTGGCGGAAGGCGATTTCGGCTGGCATCGCCGTCCGCCGGAGTATTGTGGCAGCACCTTAAAACTGGCGTCACGCGAGTATCCCGAGCGCTGGATCGCCCCGCAATGGAAACGCCAGTGGTTCCCGGATGCCTTTATCGGCACCATGGCGAGCCTGCTGTGCGCTCTGGAACATGGCGCACAGCCGGAAATCAGCGCTGAGGACAACCTCGGCACGCTGGCCTGTATTGAAGCCTGTTATGCCTCTATTCAGGAAGAGCGAACCGTTTATCTCAATGAAATCCTTCAGGAGAATACAAAATGATTAACGTAGGCATCTTTACTGGTTACTACCCCTACTCCTTGGAAGAGACCATCACGAAGATTAAGCAGGCGGGGATGGGTTGCGTGCAGCTTGACCTCGAGTTTACCGATATCGATCTGAGCCGGGGGCATATCACCAAAGCGAAAGCGCACCAGGTGCGCGACGCGTTTCGCAAAGCCAATCTGCCTATCGTCGCTATTTCGGCGTATACGAACCTTGTGCATCCGGAACCGGTGAAGCGTGCCGAGAATATCGCAGCGGTGAAAGAGATCCTCGCTCATGCGCGGGACTTCGGTACGCCGTATGTGATCAGCGAAACCGGCACTTATAACGTCGATAGCGACTGGTTGTACGATCCGCAAAACAGCACTGAGGAGGCGTATCAGGAATTTAAAGCCATCGCCCGCGATTTGGCTGCTTTTGCTTACGCTCACGGCGCGGTATTCCTGGTGGAAAACTACGTGAACAACATTATCGGCTCGGTCAGCCAGGTGGCGCGACTGATGCGCGATATCGATCACCCCGGCCTGGGGCTGGCGCTGGATCCGACCAACTATTTTGATGATAAAAATATCGACGCCATTGATGAAACACTGCACAGCATCTTCAATGTACTGGATAGCAAAATTAAAATTGCCCATGCCAAAGATTGTAAGAAAACCGACGTGGTGATTGAGAAATTCGGGGACGGCGCAGCGGAGCATAACAGCTTCCGTGGAGCCGGTTTGGTGGAGCTGCCCGCAGCAGGGCTAGGGTCGCTTAACTATTTGCTGTATGTGGAGCTGCTCGCGAAAAACCACCCAAATATTCCGCTGATCATTGAACACGTCGACGAGTCGGATATTCCGCGCGCCAAAAACTTTGTAGATGATATGTTGATGGTGACCGGGGCGTAATTCCTAATGTGAATCAGGCATTCCGCGGAACAGGGGGGATGCCTGCGTTAACTGACGTAAAACTCACCACTTAAATTGCAGCACCACACTGCCGTTTATAGATAAGCTTGGTGCCAACCAGGGTTTGGGTACAGCCATGCTGCTTTTGTGCGAACGAATAAAGACTCCCCGAATAAACAAGGGAGCCCGGAAGCGTAACGCACGCGCAGGGCTATTTCTGCCGTGACTCAAGCCAGACCAGCGCCAGCATGGAGAGCGTGCACATCAGCAGAATGCCGACAAACCAAAACAGATACCACATCGTACAGTTCTCCCTAATAAAGTTCGTGGTTGTGGCGGCGGATGGTTTCTACGTTGATTCGTCCCAGCATCTTGTAATAACTCCACAAGGTATAAAGCAGAACTATCGGTAGGAAAATCAGCACGATAACCAGCATGATACTGAGCGTCATCTGGCTGGAGGTACTGTCCCACACCGTCAGGCTAGAGAGTGGATATGCGCTGGATGGCATCACAAATGGAAACAGGGTGATTCCAGCGGTGAAGATCACGCAGGTCTGGGTCAATGAAGTAAACAGAAATCCCCACATGGCCCGACGTTGCCCGCAGGCATAGATCGCGAGCATCGGAAAAATCATGCCCAACAGCGGAATAACCAACAGTAGTGGTGAATTTTCAAAGTGCGCCATCCACGCGCCCGGTGCGGTCGTTACTGCCTTTAATAGCGGGTTGGACGGACCATTAGGATCCTGGCTAAGCAGCACATAGCCATTAATCCCCGTCCACAGCCAATACCCGGCTAACAGGAAGCAGAGCACCACTAACATCGCGCTGCGGCGGGTGGCAGACAGCGCGCGCAGGTGAAGAATGCCGTCGGTTTTCAACTGGAGCCACACGCCCCCCTGCATAATGACCAACATCAGGCTTAATGCGCCGCACAGTAGGGCAAAAGGAGAGAGCAAATCCCAGAAAGTGCCCAGATATTGCACGTGTAATTGTGGTGTGAACACAAAAGGCACCCCCAGGAACAGATTGCCGAAGGCGACGCCGAAGATAACCGGTGGCACCAGGCTGCCGATAACCAACCCGGTGTCCCACATGGCGCGCCAGCGTGCATTCGCTATTTTACCGCGATAATCAAAGGCCAACGGACGAAAGAAAAGGGCGCACAGCACCAGAATCATCGCCACATAAAACCCCGAAAATGCGGCAGCATAGACGCGCGGCCAGGCTGCGAATAATGCACCGCCCGCCAGAATGAGCCACACCTGGTTACCCTCCCAGTGCGCCCCTACGCTATTGATTAACACCCGACGTTCATCATCGTTGCGCGCGATCAGCGGTAACAGGCAGCCGACCCCCATATCAAACCCGTCAGTGACCATAAAGGCCACCAGAATAATGCCAATCAGCAGCCACCAAATGAGCCGCAACGTTTCATAATCCAACATGATGCTCTCCTTTATTCCTGTTGTTGTGCCGGTTGTTGACGTTGCATCGCATCTGGACCAAGACGCGCGTATTTTTGCATCAGGTAGACTTCGGCAATTAAAAACAGGGTGTAAAGCGTGAGGATTAGCCCCATGGAGAAGGCCAGTTGGCCCGCGCTCAGCGCAGAGTGGGCGTACCAGGTCGGCAAAATATCCTGAATCGCCCACGGCTGACGGCCAAACTCCGTCATAAACCAGCCTGCTTCAATGGCAATCCACGGTAGCGGCAGGCTCCACAGCGTTATGTGCAGTACCCAGCGATGCTGGTCGATACGCCAGCGTAAGGTCTGTATCAGCGCAATCGCCATCACCAGCAGCAGAAGGGAACCGCACCCAATCATGATGCGAAAGCTCCAGAACACGGGGGCGACTTGCGGAATAGCGCCGCGTTGTGCGGCTTGATATTGCGCTGGCGTGACATGGTTCATGTCAGGGGCGTAGTTGGCCAACAGGATGCCGTAACCCAGATCTTTTTCCACGGCGTGAAAAGCGTGCAGTAGCTGAGGCGTGCGGTTACCTTTGGCGATTTCCTGCATCAGCAACCATGCTTCCCGGCCCCGCTGCAGGCGGGGTAGCGCGTCTGCCATCAGGTTCTTCAGCCCCGGAACTGGCGTATCTAAAGAGTGAGTTGCCAGGATACCCAGCAGGGCCGGTATCTTCACGGAAAAGGCGTTACGCTCTTGCTCCTGCTGCGGCCAGGCTATCACATGAAAGGGCGCAGGTGCCGGTTCGGTTTGCCATTCCCCTTCCATTGCCGCCAGTTTTACCGGCTGGCGTTGGGCGACCTCATAAGCTGAGCTATCTCCCAGTTGCAGAGTGCCGAGGATAGCCAGTGTGCCAAAGACGGAACCTACCGCGAAGGAGCGCAGGGCGAACTCGCGAGCGCGACCACGCAGCAGATACCAGGCGCTAATGGACATCACAAACATGGCGCCTGTGACATAACCAGACATCACGGTATGCACAAATTTCACCTGGCTGATGGGGTTAAAAACCAGCGCGCTAAAGCTGCTCATCTCCATGCGCAGGGTATCAATATTAAAGTGAGCGCCCGTAGGATATTGCATCCAGCCGTTGGCGTTGAGGATCCACAGGGCAGAGATATTGGAGCCAAACTCTACCAGCCAGGTCACCAGTAAATGCTGGTACTTGTTTAAGCGCTGCCAGCCGAAGAAGAACAGCCCCACGAATGTGGATTCAAGAAAGAAAGCCATCAAGGCTTCCATCGCCAGCGGAGCACCGAAAATATCGCCCACATAGTTGGAATAGAGCGACCAGTTAGTCCCGAACTGAAACTCCATGGTCAGGCCGGTCGCCACACCGAGCGCAAAGTTAATACCGAATAACTTTCCCCAGAAACGCGTCATGTCGCGGTAGACTGTTTTGCCCGTCACCACGAACAGGGTTTCCATGATGGCCAGCAAAAAAATCAGCCCCAGCGTCAGGGGAACAAACAGAAAATGGTACAGCGCGGTCAGCGCAAACTGCCAGCGCGATAAGTCAATGACGTCCCACATGCGAACTCCATCAGGCATTAGAGAGTGAATAGATAAGGAAGAAAACGCCAGACCCGCAGCAGAAAAGTATGCGGGTCGGGAGAAGGGGATCAGGCCGGCGGGCCGGATGCCAGCCAGCTACAGACTTCATCCAGGCGCTGGAGCGAGTCGAGCAGATCCTCCGGAGCAGCCAGTACCAGTTCCGGTAATGGACAGATCTCATAACTCTCGAGCAGAAGCCCTTTCAGGGTATCCAGACAGCGCACATGCCAGACATGGCGCAGCGCCGTGGCGTCGATTTGGCTCTCGCCGTAGCCGATGGTGCGGATCTGAATGCGTCCTTCGCCACACAGGCGGGAGAGGAACTGGCGATCCGCATCGCTAACCGGGAGTTGGGTGAGGTTAATGCTATGAGGTTGCGTGGCCGGATCGCGCACGTGCGCCAGCAGTTCCTGAGCCAGCGTCAGGCCATTCATCAACCCATCGACGGGCGGAGGCAACAGGCTATCGTCTGGCAGCGTCGTGATTGTTGCTGCCTGCCACAGCGCCCGTGGCGCACTGCCTGCCTCCAGATGCTCCTCCCATTGACCCAAGTCATTCTGGCAACGCACCCGCCAGATTCCGCAGAAAATAGACTCCTGAATCTCACTCGCCCTGCCGTCAGCCTGCTGGATACGCACGGAAACTTCGCCTTCGCCGAGCAGCGTATTCAAAAACGTGAGGTCGTCTGCGTTGAGCGTGGATAAATCCCATCCCAGCACGTCCTGTTTTGCGGGAATTTTCTGGCTAAGCTGGTGGCGCACGTCGGCTAACAATGCCATCACCGCCGGGCTGTGCGGACAGTTTTCCAGCCTCGCCATGCTGGGGCTGCTGTTGACCTGGCAGGTGAGGGGCAAGGGATTCATGCTGAAGCTGTCATCGCCCGGCTGGGTTCCCGGCCCCAGCAGATGAAAAAAGGTATCACTCATCTTACAGGCTCCGGGGGATGCGTTCTTCAACGAGGGGGCGCATCAGGTTGAGCAGGTCGGCCCACGGATGGATGCCGCTGAGAATGCCGCGCAGCTCGCCGTGGATAAATACCAGCGTGGCCGGGAAGCGAAATACGCCAAAACGATCGCCGATAGCCTCGCTGTGCTCGAGATCCGCCATAGCGATTTGCCAGTCAAACTGGGGAAACTCGCGGAGCAACTCGGCAATCATTACCGGGTTATCGCTGACTTCCGGCGTGCGGCGGGGATCGCTACTGAGCAGCACCACGCCATCACGCACACGCGTTACCCAGTCATCCAGTTCAGATGCGGTCAGCGGTTGCCAGCCGCGCGCCAGCATGCGTTGCCATAGCGCAGAAAATGGTTTGTCATTCAACATGTTGCTTATCTCTCCAGCGTTACACGATACTGGCGAATACGCACGCCTTCATAGTTTTCCAGCGACAGGCATTCATAGTTCAGGCAACGCGTTTCATCGATTGTCTGTGGCGCGATGCCCCACGCGGCCAGTTGCCTTAGCGCGGCTTGTTCTGCCGCCGGGAGCTGAGCGCGCGCGATGTCGGTCAGGCTGCCGCCATAGTCGTCCAGCTGCACCGGCTGTAGTCCTACGAGGGCGATGTGGGCGGGCAGATGACCGCGAATCTCCGCCAGAGCAAGCACTTCGGAGAAGCTGTTCTGATGCAGACTCATTTTTTTGGCGCTGAGGTAACTGGGGACTTGTTCACCGGCGTAGGATTGCAAAGTGCCTGGCGCGAGTCCGTAGTCGATAGCGTCCAGCAGCAACAAATGGCTGGCCTACTCAACGTAGCCCAGCAGATTCAGCCCTTGCGTGCCGCCGTCGACAATCTCTACCCATTCCGGCCAGTGATAGTGGGCGTACAGGCGTTCGGCAACGCGAATGCCAAATCCTTCATCTGCCCACAGCAGGTTGCCTAAGCCCATCACGATGACGTTAGGTTCGCTCATGACGCCTCCTTATCGCGCTGGCGTTTGGCAAATTTGTGGCTACGGTAGCCGTTGATCATGGTTGAGATGACGGTATCGTCAGACATGATGTCCTCGCGGATAGCCATATACACATGACCGATGATGAAGGCGGCGATGAACCACATCCCCAACCGATGCCAGCTGTGGATATCGAGAGAGTTACCGCCGGTCCAGTAGAAAAACTCCGTCACATAGTGGAAGGGGGTAAAAATGGCGTACTGGCTATGCTCGCTGTATAAGGCAAAACCGGTGAGGATCATAAAAACTGAGAGCAGGAAATAACCGAACATCGCCGCCTGCGCGACGGGGTTATGGCCGATATCTTCTCCCGGTTTTTTTTCCAGGAACAGATACCAACGCACCACCGAAAAGGCACCCTGCCACCAACTGCGACGCCAGACCGGCACGATAAACAGCTCGCGTGAATAGCGATTGCCGACGAAGGCCCAGTAAATGCGACCCAGCAGTATCACCGTAAACACCATGGCTGCGGCGAAATGCACTAACCGGATGTCGCCCATGTAGAACAGGTAAGTGGCTTCGCCGTTGACCGACGGCAGTGGTCGGCCAATGAAGTATCCGGTTACCATCAAAACCAACATGCAGCCCACTGTCAGCCAGTGCCACAAGCGTACGGGCGCTTCAAACACATAGTGGCTGACGGCGGTATCACGCGCCTCCCCGACGCGTGGGGATATCTTTCCAGTCATCGTTCCGTTCCTTAACGCTTAGCGAACCTGGACTGCGATAAGTTCGCTGCCGTCGTCGCCGAGGACGTGGGTTGAACATGCCAGGCAGGGGTCGAAGCTGTGCAAGGTGCGCAGGATCTCCAGCGGTTGATCCGGTATCGCCATTTGGGTGCCCATCAACGCCGCCTCGTAGGCGCCAATTTGCCCCTTCGGATCGCGCGGGCTGGCATTCCAGGTGGTCGGCACTACGCACTGATACACGTCGATCTTCTGGTCGCGAATCGACGCCCAGTGACCGAGTGCTCCGCGCGGCGCCTCGGTAAAACCGATCCCACGGCACTGCTGCGGCCAGCTTGCAGGCTCCCATTTTTCGGTATTCGCCGTAGCCAGATTGCCGTTTTTCAGGTTGGTCATCAGCTTGTCGAAGAAATATTGCAGCTTGCTCACGGCCCACTGCGCCTCGTGCGCGCGGCACAAAATACGCCCCAGCGTCGACTGCATACCCGACAGCGGCAGTTTGAGTGCGGACATCATGCGATCGACGGATTCAATCGTGGCGGCATCCCCTTTGTGATAGGCAATCAGCGTACGCGCCAACGGTCCAACTTCCATGGCGTGTCCGCGCCAGCGCGGGGCTTTAATCCACGAGTAGCGTTCCTGTTCGTTGAGCTGCTGGATATCGGTATCGCTGCCTTTGACATCGCCGGGGTTGTACCAGGGTTCAGTAATCCCCTCGAACGGGTGACGACCTAATTGATCGTCCGGATAACGGTACCAGGCATGATCGACAAACTCCTGAATTTGCTGCTGATCGGCCAGATCCACCGGCATGACGTTGTTAAAATCACCGTTAATGACCGCGCCGCCAGGCATCAACAGGCTCTTCGCGCTGAAGTCGTTGGCAATATCCGGGAACGCGCCGTAGCTTAAGACGCACTTATCAGACAGCCCGGTGCCAATCTGGCTCCAGGGTTTGTTGAACTGGCCGATAGCCAGCGCGTCAGGAACCATGACGTTGTTGATGAAGTCGGCGGTGCGGGTGATGATCGACTGTACCAGGTTAAGACGTTCCATATCGACCGCGCCAACCGCGCCGCTCTGATCGATATTGATAGCGCATGGCATGCCGCCGACAATCCAGTTAGGATGCGGATTCTTGCCGCCAAACACCGTATGGATTTTGATAATCTCGCGCTGAAAATCGAGCGCTTCCAGATAATGGGCAAAGCCCATCAGGTTAGCCTCTGGCGACAGTTTGTACTGCGGATGTCCCCAATAACCGTTGCGGAAAATCCCCAGCTGACCGCCATCGACAAATTTCTTCAGGCGGTTTTGTACGTCAAAGAAGTAGCCCGGGGAGGACATAGGCCAGGCAGAAAGGCTTTGTGCCAACTGCGAGGTTGCGCGCGGGTCGGCTTTCAGGGCATTCAGAACGTCAATCCAGTCCATTCCGGCTAGCTGGTAAAAGTGGACCAGGTGGTCGTGACACCACAGCGTCGCCAGCATAATATTGCGAATGATGTTGGCGTTATCGGGCACCTTGATGCCAATGGCATCTTCAATGGCATAGACCGATGCGAGCGCATGTACGCCAGTGCACACCCTGCAAATTCGTTCGACAAATGCCCAGGCATCGCGCGGGTCGCGCCCTTGCAGAATAATTTCCAGTCCACGGAACATGGTGCCGCAGGACACCGCGTTGGTGATGATGTTCTGCTCATCAATGTTCACCTCACAACGCATATGGCCTTCAATGCGCGTAATGGGGTCGACAACCAGGCGCCGGCCGGCATTATTGACCGTATATCCCTGGGTTTGATACGAATTGCTCATGCCTGTTTATCCTCATTGTCTGGCGACTGTTGTCCGGCGTCGGCTAATTGCTGTTTGTGGCGGTTATGTTGATTGACGGCGCTGGCGACTGCGTGGACACCGACGCTGGCGGCCACCACGCCTAGCGCGGTGAGGCCCACGGTATCGGCGGTTGAATGCGTCCCCATCTGCGGGATATCGACCACGCGGCTGTAGAACGAACCGCGATCCCAGAAGCCGTTCTCTGAACATCCCAGACACCCATGACCGGACTGGATGGGGAAAGAAACGCCGCCATTCCAGCGGGTGGTGGAGCAGGCGTTATAAGTGGTAGGCCCTTTGCAGCCCATTTTGTACAGGCAATAGCCTTTTCGGGCAGCGTCATCGTCCCAACTCTCAACGAACTCCCCGGCGTCAAAGTGGGCGCGGCGGTAGCATTTGTCGTGAATACGCTGACCATAGAACATCAGCGGACGCCCCAAACGATCGAGTTCAGGCAGACGATCAAACGTCACCATATAGGTAATGATGGCGCTCATGACATCCGGAATCGGCGGGCAGCCGGGCACTTTCACGATTGGTTTATCGGTGATCACCTTATCGATCGGCGTTGCCTGGGTTGGATTAGGCCGGGCGGCCTGCACGCAGCCCCAGGAGGCACAGGTTCCCCAGGCGATAATCGCGCTGGCGCCTGCCGCAGCTCTTTTTAGCTTTTCAATAAACGGTCGCCCGCCGCTGATGCAGAACATTCCTTGTTCACCCAGCGGAGGATTGCCCTCGACGGCCAGAATGTATCGGCCGTGGTAGCGGCTCAGAATGTCTTCAAATACCTCTTCGGCCTGCGTTCCGGCGGCGGCCATCAGGGTGTCGTCGTAATCAAGAGAAATCAGGGAGAGGATGACGTCTTTGGCGAGTGGGTGAGAGGAGCGGATAAATGATTCAGTGCAACAGGTGCATTCCAGCCCGTGGATCCAGACGACCGGGATCCGGGGTTTGTTTTCCAGCGCCCAGGCTATTCTGGGCGTCATTGCGGCTCCCAGCCCAAGCGATGTTGCTGCGAGGCTGCAATATTTGAGAAAACTGCGTCGACTCACCCCTTTGCGGCGCATCGCCTGATAAAAGGTCTCCTCGTTATTCGTATTCATAACACGCGTTTCTTCCCCCGTTGAGTTCTGGCCACATCGCCAGCGATAATCTAAAAAAGCCTATCCGATCAGCGGGGAGAAACAATGCAAAGTGTAGGGTTATGTCCTATTGCGATATTTTCGTGCCCGTTACCTGTTTTTCACTGTCCGGGAATAAAAAAACGCACAGGGGAGACCGCCCTGTGCGTCGGGTTTATTGCGGAAGAACTTAAACCCCAAGGCGATCGCGTAAGCTGTAATATGCCGCCCCCATGGCGGTAAACGGAATGCGCAGGCTGCGCCCCCCCGGGAACGGGTAGTGCGGCAGTTTGGCGAAAGCGTCAAAGCGCTCGGCATCCCCGCGCAGCAGTTCAGAAATCAGACGTCCTGCCAGGTGGGTACAGGTCACGCCGTGGCCGCTGTAGCCCTGCATATAGTAAATGTTGGTATCAAGACGGCCAAACTGCGGCATGCGAGATAGCGTTAACAGGAAATTACCGGTCCAGCGGTAATCAATTTTTACCCCCTGCAATTGCGGGAAGGTTTTCAGCAGTTTCGGCATTACCAGACGTTCAATATCGTCCGGATCGCGGGCGCCGTAGACCACGCCGCCGCCGTACAACAGGCGGTTATCGCCGGTCAGACGGTAGTAATCCAGCAGATAGTTACAATCTTCCACGCAGTAGTTTTTAGGAATCAGCGAGCGCGCCATCTCCGCAGACAACGGTTCGGTGGTTAATACCTGTGTGCCGCATGGCATGCTGCTTTTTGCCAGCGCAGGCTCCAGTTTGTCGCCGAGGTAGGCGTTGCCCGCGACGATCACAAAGCGGGCCGTAACCTGACCTTTTTCGGTGCTGACCACCGCCGGGCTGGTGTGCTGGATACGGGTGACCGGCGACTGTTCGAAGACGCGCCCGCCGTTCAGACGAATGGCGTTAGCTTCGCCAATCGCCAGGTTCAGCGGATGAATATGACCACCGCTGTGGTCGAGCAGCGCGCCGACATAACGATCGCTGCTGACTTCGCGACGAATTTCGCTGCTGTCTAACAGTTCAAGCTGCGTGTTGCCGTAGCGTTCCCAGTTCGACTTCTGCTCCTCCAGCGTTTCCATCTGCTTGTGGTTCAGCGCCACAAACAGTCCGCCGGGGCGATAGTCGCATTCGATCTGATAACGCTTGATACGTTCGCGGATGATATTACCGCCTTCAAACATCATGCTGCCAAGCATTTTGGCGGCGTCCGGGCCATAGGTGCGCTCGATGACGTCGATATCGCGACTGTAGGAGTTCACCAACTGACCGCCGTTACGTCCGCTGGCCCCAAAGCCGATACGCGCGGATTCCAGTAGCACTACGTCGTAACCCATCTCCGCTAAGTGCAGGGCGGAGGAGAGACCGGTATATCCACCGCCCACGACGCAAACATCACAGCTAACCGACTCGCTAAGGGTGGGAAACGGTTCGTACTGATTGGCGCTTGCGGCGTAATAACTGCTGGTATGTTCAGTCATGATTAAGGCTCCAGGGAGATCCAAATGGTTTTCAGTTCGCTAAATTTTTCCAGCGCATGCAGGGACTTATCGCGCCCGTTGCCGCTTTGCTTATAACCGCCGAACGGCACAGTCATATCACCGTCGTTGTAGTTATTAACGAAGACCGAACCGGCCTTCAGGCGACGACTCATGCGGTGGGCGCGCGACAGATCGCGGGTCCAGACCGCGGCCCCCAGGCCGTAGTCACTGTCGTTGGCCAGCGCCAGGGCTTCGGCTTCGCTGCTAAAACGGGTGATGACCAGTACCGGGCCGAAGATCTCATCGCGGCTGACGTGGGCTTGCGGGGCTGTATCGACAAAAATAGTCGGGCCGATAGCCGCTGGGTGGACGTGGCTGCGACCATCCAGCGCCAGCGTGCCTTGCGCTTCACCGTCGCGAATAAAACCGTGCACGGTGTCGGCATGCGCGTTGTCGATAAGCGTGCCCATCGTGGTTTCCGGATCCAGCGGGTTGCCCGGCTGCCAGTTTTTCGCCTGCTCTTTCAGCAGGGCAATGAACTCGTCGGCAATACTCTCTTCCAGTAACAGACGCGTACCGGCGATACAGACCTGACCCTGGTTATAGAAGATGCCTGCTGCAGCATTGGCGGCGGCTTTCGGCAGATCCGGGCAGTCGGCAAAAACGATGTTGGCACTTTTACCACCGGCCTCCAGCCAGACGCGTTTCATATTGCTGTCGCCAGCGTCTTTGAGCAGTTGCTTGCCGGTGCGGGTCGAGCCGGTAAAGGTGATCACATCAACATCCGGATGCTGCGACAACGCCTGGCCCGCTTCGTGGCCATATCCGCTCACCACGCTGAGAACGCCATCGGGCAAACCTGCTTTTTTCGCCAACGCAGCAAGGCGAATGGCGGTCAGCGGTGATTTTTCTGAAGGCTTGAGGATCACGCTGTTGCCTGCAGCCAGTGCCGGGCCAAGTTTCCAGCAGGCCAGCAGCAGGGGAAAATTCCACGGCACAATGGCCGCAATGACGCCCACCGGCTCGCGCACAATCAGCGCCAGATCGCTCACCGAGGTGGTGGCCACTTCGCCATAGACTTTATCTATTGCTTCGGCGTACCAACGGATGGCGCGTGCCGCGCCTGGAATATCATCACGCAGGCTATGGCGAATCGGTTTACCGGTGTCGAGCGTTTCCAGTAGCGCCAGCTCCTCGTGATGCTGCTCCATTAAATCGGCGAACTTGTGCAGGACTGCCTTGCGCTCTGCGGGTGATGCTTGCGACCAGTCTCCGCGTTCAAACACGGTGCGGGCTGCGGTGACCGCGCGGTCTACATCTGCTTTTTTGCCGCGGGCGACTTTGGCGAGCGGACGTTGTCCTGCCGGATCCTGCGTAATAAAGGTTTCGTTATCGGCGGCTGCGCAATATTCGCCGTTAATAAATAAACGGGTCTCCGGCGAATAATGGCTGGCTTTTTCACGCCAATATTTAAGATTCTGAAAGTTCATAGCTACTCCTTTTATATCAATAAGATAAAGTTCGTTGCTGATCTTTTTCAGGCAAAATCAGGCTGCACGATGCCCCAGGGATGTACCCTGTTAATGCGCGTTATTTAAGAAGGCCTGAGAAACTCAGGCCGCTACTTATTAGAAAGTGGTAGGAGTGTGGGCACTGATGATGCGGCAGATCCCTGCCGAGGTGTTGCTGAAGCTATGTGGTATACCGGTGTTAATGGCATAACTTTGCCCTGCAACAAGATGATACGTTTGACCGTTGATGGTCAGTATCACTTCACCTTCCAGTATTGTCCCAATCTCTTCACCCTGGTGTTTAATTCTCTCCCCGGTTGTCGTACCTGGCTGATAGGTTTCAAACATCATGGCCAGCGTACGATTCGGATTTCCGTTGTGTACCAGCTTCATGGATACTCCCTGACTCCCGATCTCAATCAAATCATCCTGATTGATAACCACCTGCGGTTCGTCAGGCTTTTCCGGTTCCGCGAAGAACTCGGAGAGCGACAGCCCATAAACTTTCAATAGCTTTTGCAGCGTACTGATGGCAGGACTGACTTTATCCTGCTCTATGGTGCTGATGGCGCTATGCGTTAACCCAGACAGTTCGGCGGCACGACGCTGTGAAAGACCCAATTGCTGGCGGATCTCTGACAAACGTTTACCCGGCGCCAGGCCGTCATCGCTCATAATTGCATTTCCTTAACTGTAGTGGTCAGAGTCGCTGTTTTTCAGCGAGGTGGTTCTGACAAGCGGTGATAAAACCTTCAAGTAACAAACGCGACAGGGCGTATTCGCTACTGTTCCATTCCGGGTGCCACTGCACGCCAAGCGCGAAAGGATGGTCGTGAACGCTGGCTGCTTCCACTAATCCATCCTGCGAGCGTGCTTCCACGCGCAGTTGCGGGCCAAGGGTTTTTGCGCCCTGACCATGCAAGGAGTTAACCCAAAACGTGCTGCAACCTGGTATTAGCTGAGATAGCAATCCTCCCTGTTGAACCTGGACTTCATGAGATGGCGCATATTGCTGCTCCACCGGGAGTTCCGCATCTTCACGATGTTCCAGGAACTGTGAGTGATCGCACAGGCGACGATACAGAGTCCCGCCAGTGGCGACAACTAATTCCTGTAAGCCCCGGCAGATGGCGAAAATGGGAATGCGCCTTTCGAGCCCGGCGGTAATTAGCGCCATGCTCAGAAGATCACGCCCGGGATCGGCGTCAGACTCATCGCCATTTTCACCATAGAGGTGCGGCTGCACATTGCTTGGGCTTCCTGGCAGGAAGATACCATCCAGTTTCGGTAACAGCGCGTTCAGTAATTCGGGTTCCGCAAGCGCATGGGGAATCGCTATCGGTAATCCACCGGCGTTCAATACTGCATTCAGGTACTTTTCTTGCAGAGTCTGGGTCTCGTGACCCTTAAGCCTGTTCCTACACATCACTACACCAATAACTGGCTTGTCAAATATATTGCCCATGATCGACCTCACGTTTTGGAATAAATTATTGCCAAACGGTTCCTTGTTATGTCATTCCGTTCATTATTTTCTCAATCTAGCAGCGGAATAACCTTCTAGCAAACTTAATTTAACATTTGACAAACAATTTATTTGCATCCAGAGTCGAAGAGTGGACATTATATTTAACAGTCAAATCACAGAACAGCTTACAGGCCAACGGCGGTGAATCATGGAAACCAATATCGTAGAAGTTGAGAATTTTGTTCAGCATTCTGAAGAGAGACGAAGTAGCGCGTTTGCGCGTGAAGTTAAGCAGTATCTGGAGCGCTATCCCAACACGCAGTTCGTGGATGTGCTGTTAACCGACCTGAATGGTTGCTTTCGTGGTAAACGCATTCCCGTTGCAGGGTTACACAAGTTAGAGAAAGGCTGCTATTTCCCGGCATCCGTTTTCGCGATGGATATTCTTGGCAATGTGGTCGAAGAGGCGGGATTAGGCCAGGAGCTTGGCGAACCGGATCGGACCTGTGTCCCGGTGCCTGGCACGTTAACACCTTCGGCCGCCGATCCGGAATGTATTGCGCAGATGATGCTGACGATGCTGGATGAAGATGGCGCTCCCTTTGACGTTGAGCCGCGGAACGTACTTAACCGACTCTGGCAGAAACTTCGCCAGCGCGGTCTGTTCCCCGTCGTAGCGGTAGAGCTGGAGTTCTATTTACTCGATCGTAAGCGCGATCCCGAAGGTTATCTGCAGCCGCCGTGCGCGCCGGGAACGGACGATCGGAATACGCAAAGTCAGGTTTACTCGGTTGATAACCTGAACCACTTTGCTGATGTGCTAAACGATATCGATGAACTGGCCCGTTTGCAGCTGATCCCGGCTGACGGCGCGGTGGCTGAAGCCTCCCCTGGGCAGTTTGAAATCAACCTCTACCATACCGATAACGTACTCGACGCCTGCGATGACGCGCTGGCGCTGAAACGGCTGGTACGGCTGGTGGCGGAGAAACATAAGATGCATGCCACGTTTATGGCAAAACCTTATGAGGAGCATGCCGGTAGCGGAATGCATATCCACATCAGCATTATGAATAATAAAGGCGAGAACGTGTTGGCCGATGCGAATGGCGATGATTCCGCGTTACTTAAGCGTGCGCTTGCCGGGATGATTGATCTGATGCCCGCGTCAATGGCGCTGCTGGCGCCGAATGTGAACTCTTATCGCCGCTTCCAGCCGGGGATGTATGTTCCGACCCAGGCTTCCTGGGGGCACAACAACCGTACGGTGGCGCTGCGCATTCCCTGCGGCGATCGTGATAACCATCGGGTTGAATATCGCGTGGCGGGGGCTGACGCCAACCCGTATCTGGTGATGTCGACCATTCTGGCGGGGATCCTGCATGGGCTGGATAACGAGCTGCCGTTGCAGGAAGAGGTGGAAGGCAACGGCCTGGAGCAGGAAGGGCTACCGTTCCCGATCCGCCAGAGCGATGCGCTGTGGGAGTTCATGCAAAATGACAGTCTGCGTGAGTTGCTCGGGGAGCGTTTTAGCCATGTGTATCACGCCTGTAAACACGATGAACTGATCCAGTTTGAACGCCTGATTACCGACACTGAAATTGAGTGGATGCTGAAAAACGCCTGACAGGAAAGTGGCCCGGCGGCGGAATGTTTGTCGGGCCTGTCGCATTGTTTAGTCATTGAAAAAAAGAAGTCGCATCATGCGGTCTGAGCGGAGCCAGCCCGTCAATATTGCAGGATCACCTGCCATTTCCCGGATGTCGCGTAATGGAGCGGCTTGCGACAACGGGTCTTCAGATAACCGACAGAGTTTGTGACGAGGAAATGTGATGATGCCAATGTTTAAAAACCCGCCCCGCGTGAGCATCCATGGCTCCCGCAGTAAGTACGGACCGCATCTGTGCCGTGCAACATTGACGCCTTTCTTTTGGCTTTCCACCCCGACACGACCCAGGTCTGCAGTACCCACGTTTCGAACGCAGATCTGGGCCCGTGGCGGGGAGGAAAGCTATGTCGACTAATTCTTCTGTGGATCTCGCGGCCCAGCCGGGCAAAGCACGGTTGCGTAAATCCCTCAAGCTGTGGCAGGTGGTGGTGATGGGGCTGGCCTATCTCACACCGATGACGGTATTTGACACCTTTGGTATTGTTTCGGGAATCAGCAATGGCCATGTTCCGGCCTCCTATCTGCTGGCCCTGGCGGGCGTGCTGTTTACCGCCATCAGTTACGGAAAGCTGGTACGCCAGTTTCCACAAGCCGGTTCTGCCTACACCTATGCGCAAAAAGCAATCAACCCGCATGTGGGGTTTATGGTCGGCTGGTCGTCACTGCTTGATTACCTGTTCCTGCCGATGATTAACGTCCTGCTGGCGAAAATTTACCTTTCCGCGCTGTTCCCGGGCGTTGCGCCATGGATTTGGGTAGTGATGTTTGTAGGGATCCTCACCGCGGCCAATTTGAAAAGCGTTAATTTGGTGGCGAACTTCAATGCGCTGTTTGTACTGGTGCAGGTCGCGATAATCGTGGTGTTCATTGTTCTCGTGGTGCAGGGGCTGCACAAAGGCGAAGGGGTCGGGACCGTCTGGTCGCTGCAACCGTTTATCAGCCAGAATGCGCATTTGATCCCGATTATCACCGGGGCGACCATCGTCTGCTTCTCGTTTCTCGGTTTTGATGCGGTAACCACGCTCTCTGAAGAGACACCGGATGCCGCGCGTACCATTCCAAAAGCAATTTTCCTTACCGCGCTTTACGGTGGACTGATCTTCATTGCTGCCTCGTTCTTTATGCAGCTGTTTTTTCCAGATATTAGCCGATTTAAAGACCCGGACGCGGCGCTGCCGGAGATTGCGCTGTACGTTGGCGGCAAACTGTTCCAGTCTATTTTCTTGTGTACGACCTTTGTGAATACGCTGGCGTCAGGTCTGGCCTCCCATGCCAGCGTTTCGCGTCTGCTGTACGTGATGGGCCGCGATAACGTCTTTCCGGAGAAGTACTTCGGCTATGTCCATCCGAAATGGCGTACACCCGCGCTGAACGTCATTATGGTCGGGATTGTGGCACTCTCGGCCCTGTTTTTTGACCTGGTGACCGCCACGGCATTGATTAACTTTGGCGCGCTGGTGGCCTTTACGTTCGTTAATTTGTCCGTGTTTAACCACTTCTGGCGTCGTGAAGGGCGTAAGCATACCTGGCAGGAAAAGTTGCACTACCTGGTATTGCCAATGGTCGGCGCCGCCACCGTTGCCGTACTGTGGGTGAACCTGGAGGTGACATCGCTGACGCTGGGACTGGTATGGGCTGGCGTGGGGTTGGTGTATCTCGCCTACCTGACCGGACGTTTCCGCAAGCCGCCGCCGCAGTTTGACGCCGCGAAATCTGAGCAGGCCTGGGAGTGACTTTTTCCAAAGGGTGAGTTATCAACCAACTTGTGAACTCTGTTAGTCACTAAAGGGGCGAACTGCCAGGGTACGCCCCTTTTATTCATGTGCGTTTAATCAGAGTGAAATCAATGATCACTTTTAATTTGCTTACATGTATCCAACCATCTGGTTGCATCAATTTTCCCGTTTGCCAGATATTGTTGCTGGTTCTGCCAGTGCGCGGCGAGGAATGGCTTAAGGCCTGCAAGACGTTTGTTCAGTGTGAGCATTTGATCGAAAACCATCACTTCATGTTTCAGACCTTCCTGACCATAAAGCGTGGCTGAATCAACCAGACTACTGGCGTAGTAACTCGTCAGCTGTTGCAGGCGATCTGTTTGCTCACCAAGTTTTGTTTTTCGGATCGCGCAATTTTTATCACTGTCATCTTTATCTTTACACAGCAATTCATAGTTGTGATTGAGGAAGTCAAGAAAGCGGCCATCATCCTGCAATTTTGTGCAAAGGAAGGAGCCGAGGTTAAGGCTGGCGCGGATCGATTGTGCCCGTTCTTCCTGTTGTTGCTGATTACTGGCGCGGAGCTGATTTTCCAGATCCTTCAGTTTCTTTTTCAGCTCTGTGTCTTCAATGCCTGATGCCAGGCTTCCCAGCGCTTTTGCGGTGTCTGTGGGGACTTCTTTGCTCTTATCTATACCTGGTTTATCTGCGCCGAGAGCAGCCCAATTTTTCTCCAGCTGTTTCACTCGGTCTGTTGATGTAATGGTCGGAGAGACCAGTACCAGACGCAGGCCGGTGGTTTTGCTGGTGAAAGGATGGGCTTCATCGTAGTAGTTAATTTCTTTACGGGTCGCGCTACGGATCTCTGATTCATTCGAGATGACGCTGCCTCCGCGAACCACAAAACCACCAGCCTGGCCGTGAAGTCTGTTGATTTTATTGAGATAAAATGGGGTGAGCATCATCTCAGAGACGTTGCCCAGCATATCGTGTAGGCCGAGGGGGTTAGGGTTCAACAGCCCAATGAGCTGTACTTTGCCGTTAGAGGACTGCGACCCGGAATACCACTCGTAATTTTTCATGTCATCCATCGGATAGTGGGAATCACGGAATTCCGCACTGTTTACCTTGAGGCCGCCGCGTGCTGCAAATTCCCATTCTACTTCAGTGGGCAGACGTAAAAATCCAGGGTTGCCATCCTCTTTCGGTAATTTGTCGAGAGCATTCGTGCGTAACCACTGGTTATATTTATCGGCAAAATTTACTGCATCGAACCAACTGATATTGGTTTCTGCGATGCTTAACTTACGTGATGGCGTGGGACAGGTACCGCTGGTTAATGCCTGGTATTGCAATGCTGTCAGTTCATATTTGGCCATCAAATAGTAACGACCTTTGTTTTTTTTGCTTTCGGTAAAGCTACCGGCGATGAAGGTTGGATAACTGTGTTCAACAAAACCCCATTCTCCGCCATCTTCTCCTAAGGTGATCGGCATATCATCCAGAGGACCTGAGACCGGGATTTCTACCTGACGGAAAACCATGGAGCCTTCACAGGGCATGGGCAAAATAATATCTTCGCTATCCGGCTTGGGGTTATAGATTTTCTCTGCCCACGGTTCGGCCAGCACGGGTGACATCTTCACCAGCAGAGTCAGCGCCAGCCAGCGTGATAATGTGGAAGGGGTAAGGGTCATGGACGTTCTCCGCAAATGATAAATGCCTTGGGCAAGTAGGAATAAGGGTTATGCCTCGCGCAGGCTCTGCGCAGGTTCAATATTAATTGCGCGCCAGGCACCAATGCCGGCGACCAGTGTCGCCACGATGATGGTGAGTATCAGAGCGACGAGGCCGTGCAACGGGGTGATCTTACAAATCATCTGACCCGTTGCCTGACTGCCCGCTAACGCCTGGTTAAAGACCTGACTGGCTAAGAGGTAGATCGCAAAGCCGCCGATATAAGCCACCAGACTAAGCAGACAGCCTTGAAAAATCACATAGGCACCCACTGCCGGACGGGTAAAACCGAGCAGGCGGAGGACAGCAATATGTTTACGTTTGCGGTCAACATTCGCGATAAATGAGCCAATAAGTGAGGAAATACAGCCAACCAGTGCAGTGGCGGCAATGGTATTAAAAATAATGCCCAAAACCCGATTGATGCTTTTCACATTTTCTATATCAGCCAGACGGCTGGTGGTTTCGATGCGCTGCTCCCGGAGATCGCGCTCAAGGCTGGCAACCTGATCAATATCGCGGGCGTATAATCTGGCGCGTGCATAGAGCGGTGGTTTACCGTCAAGCTGCGCACCGCTGGTCATCCCCAACCCAGTTACCGCATAGCCATCGCGGAAATGTTCAAGCGCAAGCAATAACGAAGGCTGGGTAAAGATTGCGGCACGATTAAAATAGGTCGCAGGCAAAATCCCCACGACGGTAACGCTTTTTCGTCCCCATTCCCGGCGTTCATCAAGCATTCTGCCTACTCGCAAAGAGAGCGAATCACCAACACTGACCGCTAATTTACGTGCGGCTTCTTGGGTAATGACAACCTCGTTTTCCTGATGGAGTTCAAGGGACTTGAGTAAAGGGTCCCCTGAGTCTGTTGGAATAACTTCAGCATTCTCAATGAAATGTGTGCTGTCTGTTTGCAGGTCAGCAAGCGTATTTAGTGAACGCGTTTGTCCGATGGCGAAACCCACATCGGGTCGCTGCCGTAACTCTTCGATCCAGTTTTGGTTGTAGCTGCCGCTACTCAGCATACGGATTTCCAGGTTACGAGGGTCACTGGCCAGATCTTCTTGCAGCTGGTTCACAATCCCAAAACGCAAACCGAAAAGAAGTAATAAAGGTGCGATAACAGCGACGAGAGAAGAGACGATGCAAAAAGAAATGATGCGATCGTGCCACAGGTCTTGCATAGCCAGGCGGCCCAGCAGTCTGGCTCGGTTAAAGGACAAAATAGGTTCCTCCCTGTTCGTGATTCGACGATGCCACTAACGGTTCAGGCTGGGCAGTTAAACAGGGTAAATTGAAATGTTGTACCAGTGGCCAGTCATGGCAAACAATCAGCGCCATCATGCCTTCCTGGCGGACCAGTTCAATAAACAGGCTAAATAATTTCTTTGCGTTGTAAGGATCAAGTGCGGCTGTTGGTTCATCCGCCAGTACCAGTTTTGGACGGTGCAATATCGCACGTGCGAAAGCGGTTCTCTGTCGTTCACCAAACGACAACTGCGTTGGATATTTGGCCAATAATGGCGCAAGTTTGAGAGCATCGATTACTCTATCCAGCAGCGCGTTGTCGGGGCGTAATCCCAGCAATTGACACGGCAGAAGGATGTTATCTTTGACGCTCAGATAGGGGAGCAACCCCCCATTTTGTAACACAAAGCCAAGCTGACGGGCGCGAATACCCGCTAGTTTATTATGTTGTTCATCCTTTATCAGCGTTGCGATATCAAATTGCTGTGCACCTTCTTCCAGCTCGAAGCACCCGATTTTACTGGGCTGCAGTAATAAGCCGATGGCTTCCAGTAGCGTGCTTTTACCACATCCACTTTCACCTGTGACCGCGACGACCTGGCCTGGCCGCAGCGTGAACTGCGGCAGGTAAACCCGGTGAGCATGACTGCCCTGACCACGAAGAACGCACAACTCCTCTATGCGCAGCATCAGGGCATCATTTCCAGTGGGATGGGATAAACGCGATCGCGTGGATCGCTTCCTTTTGCCAGCTCAACCCAGCGATCAACATCGGCGTTATATTTTTGGTAATGACGCAGTTTGGATGACAGCGTGCGGATAAATTTCTCCTGTGACAATCCATCCCAGCTTTTCCAGGTCTCTTCGTCGAGGTTCAGGACATCGCTCTTATAGGGAAGATCGGCCAGATATTCTCCCAGTACACACAGATCGCCAATGCGGGCATTATCCTGTTGTTTCAGCTGGTTAGGATCAGCGCCCATTGTTGCTGCAACAGTACGCAGTTGCTCAAACATTTTGGTCGGTGAGATCATCCCCTCATTTGCTGCTTTAAGGATCTGGCTGACAGCATCGCTTAAGTCACTTAGCTGACCTTTGGTCAAGAGAACACGAACGTCGGTGGTAGGAATGTTTTGCTTAATCAGGTCGCGGTCGCTAATCCATGCCTGAAAGACTAACGGGGCTTGTGTGCTGTTACGCTTACCCAGATAGGCCAACTGCATGGCATGTCCAATTAATGCCGTATCCTGAAGCAGCTTTTGCTCCGGTGTCAGTTTCTGTCCATCGTCTTTCGCGTAAAGCGCACTACCAATCGCAGCATCACCCATGTAAGCAGATTTAACCTGCTCAGTAATGGCGGAAGCTAGCGCATCTACCTGCTGGCCAAACATCTTAAGATCACCGGCATTTACGGCCTGGTAAAGGTTGGATTGGGTACTGTCAAAATTGGAGAGATCCCGGTACTGGCTTTCGGCTTTGGCATGGTTATCTTTGCCGACTGATGTTTTTAGGTGCAGCGTATAGATAGCAATACCGCGGTTACCCGCCTCAAGGCGAAGCTGGCTGGCATCCAGACCGGTACCTGACAGTTTGTTGCTGCCGTCAATAGCACCTGCATCGGTAATCAGGACCATGTAACGTGCGCCAAACGGGCTCCAGTCAATGTCATCAATAGCTGATAGCACGCCGGAATACGCATCCTCGTCATACAAAGAACTGGAGACTTTCGCTTCTTTTAAATCAGCGACCTTCTTCAGGAAATCCGCACCATCTTTCACATGGCTAGGATCTGCGTAAATCTTTGTGCGGTACTCAAGGCCCGGAACGGCTTTGGTGTTTGAACGAAATGAGATCAGCCCAAACTTAACCTGCCCATCCAGATGCTCTTGTTTGATCTTGCCATAGATCTTATTAACCGCTTCTTTGGTACGTTCAATGTAAGGCCCCATTGAAATGGTTGAGTCAATAACGAAGACCACCGAGGCGTTAAACCCTTTCAATTGATTTACGTTATCTTCTTGTTTTTTAGCCGTTTCAGCTTTACTGACGGAGGCTACGTTAAGCAGACGAGTATAGAAGCCATCTTCAGTCATGACCTCTTCGCCGCTCAGGATTGGCAGCAGATAAAACTGCTTTTGCAGATCGACAAAATACTCGGGCTCTTCAGCCTGAATACCCTCGGCATGGCCGTCCCGTTTTAACCTGGCGCGAAGCGGGGCAATCAGCGATACGGGATCGGGGGCAGAGAGAATATCATCAAGGCTTTTTCTCTCTTTAAAGAACAGCAAACGGTCACGGTTTGCCGGGTTGGTAAATGCCAATGTGAGCTGCATTTTCCAGTCGACGGTACATGACTTTGGCAACCAGCCAATAGTTTTACCAAAGCTATCCGGCCCGACCTTAAGCCAGCTCTGGCCGTTTGCATCTTCTTTTTGATAAACATACAGGCTGCTGAAGGCCGGCTGTAGCTGACCTTTATCATCACCTGCGGTAGTCCCAAGTTTGCAACCCGGGGTAGTGAGAACACGTTGATATAACGTTTTCTTACCTTCCTGGAGCAGAGGTTTGTCGCCATCAGCGGCAAATACATGCCCGCTGAGCAACAGGCCACATAATGGCAGAGCCAGACGACTCATCGGATTCCAGGTCATTTTCCTAGCTCCTTAAGGCGCTGTTTGGCCGTTTGGTTGTCAGGCTCCGTTTGCAGAACCGTTTCGTACCAATATGCTGCAGTATCTTTATCTGGCGCTTTGAAACATTCACTTGGCTGGTGGTATTTCGGGTCGTATTCACCTGCGTACACGAGCGCGATTTTGGTATCGCCACCCTGGGCACGGTTAGCATACAGACGCTGTGCAACACCACATTTTTTAGCCTCTTTTGCGGCCTGGATAATGGTCAGCAGTTTGTCACTGTCGAGCTTTTCCTGAACACAGCTCTGGACGAAATCAAGCTCGTTCTGGCTGTTCAAACCCTGTGCAGAACAGGTACTATGAGCGACAGGCTCTGGTGCGGAAGCGGGTGCAGACGCCGGTGTTTCTTGCTGTGCTTGTTCAACGGGGGGGACTTCCGGTGATTTATCCCGCCCTAAAAACCACCACAGCGCACCGGCAATCACGACTAATGCCAGTATTGCCGCTCCAATGACAGGAAGACGGGAGGGCCCTGATTTCGCTGGAGTTCTCACTTCAGTATGAATAACCGGCTCTACAGGTTCAGGGGCAACAACGGTTTCTGTCGCAATGACGGGCTCAGAAGGAACTTCTGGAGTAGCCAGCATGCTGCTGCCGCTATAGTTGCCTGTTTCACCTCTTGCTTCAGAAGAGAACAGTTCGTCGCGCGCCAGCTGTAACGTGGTATTGCGTGTTTCTCCAGAATCCAACTTGATCTGAATTTGTACCTGGCTTGCCGTCGCCAGCAATGGGTCAAGCAATGTTGGGCCAATACGAAAACCGCTACCATTATTCAACGCATAACCACCGTTCATGGTAAACCAGTGTTGTGCAGGGCTCCAACTGCCATCGGGTTGTAGGTAGTTCTGCTCGTTATTGCACAGAGTAAAGGTCAGATTAGTCAATATTGCGGTTTCACCACGCAGGCGGACCATTAGTTGTGCAGTACCTGGCTCTGCCGGCTGGCAGGCGATGATTTTAGCTAGCATGGCATGTTCTCTTGTTTCAATTGGCTGATAATCTGACCAAGTTGACGATTCTGTTCGAAGGAAATATCCCGTGTGGCGCTATGACCCGCATTGTCCAGGATGACGCTCATCAAAGCAGAAAGCCAGTCACCCAGATAGGAAACGCCGGGCTGTGGTGCGACGGCGGCGAGTTGTGGCAACTCATCGTTAGCGAGCTGCTTCTGACGCAGAAACACTTTATTTTTCTCGCCAACATAGCTGTTGGGTACCTTTTCTGCTGGCAGCGTGAGATAACCAAACCAGGCAATAAAATCACGTATGGTCAGTTGAGCACGTAAAACCTGACGTGCTCGCATGTGTACGCGGGTTGTTTCAGCCTGCTCTTGACCCGCCAGGGCATGTTTCAATGTCCCTTCCAGATCCAAACGTGTGGCGGCGGTGATTAGCTCTTCGCTGAGTTGATTCATCAGCTCACTGCTCATGCCCAGTTGACGCCACTGCAACGGTTGCTGCGGCAACTCCCGTAGGTGGGCTACCCAGGCTTTAAAGGCCTGATGCGCGAAATCATCATCCTGGCCTACACGTTCCGTTGCGGCAGTTGCTGGCGCATCAACAACGGCGGTTTCAACAGGTGTAGTCGCAAAGGGATCGCTGGCAAAGGGGTTTTCAGCGAAAGGATTACCACCAAACGGGCTGGTTGCGAAAGCATTGATGGTCGGGCTTTCGCCTTCGGTTTGCGGCGCCTGGTCGAGGTCGCGAATACTCAAATAAATGTTGTTGAGCTCCTGAGTCGGCAGAACCAAGCGTTCGATAAGCTCCCCCATATTGTGGGAACATGCAGACAAGCCCTGCCATAACTCTTTGGCAATTGCTTGTTTTTTCACAATCTGCCCATCACCGTCTTTTTCGTACCACCGACCAAGGCGTTGATCGCCGGTTTCCATGCGACATTGCAGCAGTTGTTGCTGTAAACGTTTTAACTTGAAGTCGAGATGGGCGACGCCGCGTAGTGCTTTAGTCAGGCGCGACATTCCACCGTCGTTGAGTTCGAGCATTGCCTGCCAGGCTGCTTTCGGTTCTGCAACGTGCATATTCACATTTTTTCCGCAGACGAAGGTACTGCCCATGGTATCGAGTACATCACGGTAACGATCGCTGATACCCACTTCCAGGAGTCGCTCCTGTCCAGCATCCCCTTCAAGCCTCAGGAAGGGGTTATCGAGCCCGGGTTTGCGTACCAGGAAACAGTTGTTGAAAGGCTGGTTGGGTGCCCATTGTGGAAGCCATTCATAGTGCGAGAAACGCTCCAGTAAAGTCATGTGCATCATACCTTCCCAGCCTTCTTTTAACTGGCTTTCGGTATGTTGCAGGCTGTTGACGATTCGCATATCACACATGGTGATTGCCCAGAACAGACCCGGGTTGCGGCCTCCGCGCTCTTCGGCACTCTTACCCTGGGTTTTCTCTACCCAGCGGTTTAATACCGGACCCACATCAGCAACGTCGCTCTGTTTGGCTGAGCTGGCGCATACGACAAGCGCATTCATTTCCTGGTTATCGGTATAGCGTTCGAACAGGTAAGCAACTTTTCCGCGAAGCAGGAGCTGCGAAATTGCGTTAAGTCCATCCCGGCCAGCCTGTTCAAGTGCAGTGATCTTGAGACGACCGCGATAGCCAGGGAAGTCGAGCAGATCAACCTGTTCCACAACGCTGTCGGTTTCAACTTCTGCCAGAGGAAAAATCAGCTCTGTGGTTAAGGCCGCCAGTTCCGCCTGCGTTAAGTTGGCGCTACCAATTTGTTGTTCTTCTTTCCAATAACGGATCTCAACGTTGCGATCCTGGCTGGAGCCCAGCCTGTTCAGGCTATCAACGTTCATGATACTGCCGCTGCTATGGTCAGTCAGCGTTTCCAGTGGGGCAAATACCATCCGGGTATGGTTCAGTTTCGCCAGTACATTGGCTAATGAACGGTAGGTTTCTGTGAGGGCTGGCTGTTCTCCCCACAACAGGGAAAAGAGCTCTGCACGATCATTTGGGCTCAACGTCGGGGCAATTTTCAACACCTGCGGCCACCAGGCGTGTTCAAGCTTCTCAACTGACTTTTTAAAGGAGGCGTTAAGGTAATCCCACAAGGCGACGACATCTTCCTGGCTGACGCCGTTATATTCCTGTACCTGCACAGCCCGCTGCAGGAATGGGCGCAGGCGCTCTTCAACCCGGCTTTGGTCAAGCTGATAGCTCAATTGCTCATGGTTGAAGTCGTTAAACCACGCGTTGGCCAGAATCTTAGCCAAATCGATTTCACTGAACAGGCGCAACGGCACTGGGTATCCAGCCGGTGCGGCGGGCGCCTGACGGGTAAAGCGAGTGACCAACCCCGTCGCTTCTTTACCTCCGCCGACAGGGTTAACCTCTTTGATAAAGTCAACACGCCTTTCGCCGTAGAGTGCTTCCAGCGACCCATTGCTACCAGCGGCGAGCGCTGAAATGAGGTACGATTTCCCTGCCTGAGAAATACCGAAAAAACCGACGGTCATCGGTGTTTTGGCAACCTGAGTCAGGCTATTGGCCAGGTTTCTCGTACGCAGCAAACTCAAGTTGAGTTTGTCTGCTTCGTTGTCTAAACGACGTGAACCGGGGCGTACGTTGTCGACCCATCCGAGTGCGTCCAGGCATCCCTGAGCGATAGCAGCCCAACCCTGAGTGAGAGATTTTTGTTCGCTATTCATTATTTTTTAACACTCCCGCTATCGAGCCAGTGACGGCTATCAATGAGCCCTCTATCGGGCATCGTATTGAGTTCCAGATCCAAATCACGTTTGCTAAATGACTTATCGGTGTTGCTGCTGACATCGGCGATCGTCAGGCGATCGCTAATCAGTCCAAGTTGACGAGCTCGTTTACCCTTATCGATCGCCAGTCTGACTTTGAGATACGGGGAGCCGTTATCCGTGGACTGAGCCGAAGAGAATTTTTTACGTCCTTCTTCGCTAAAACGTAGGGTATACAGCGGTGCAGCAGTCCAGCGTTCTGCATTCAACTGGCGATAGCCTAAGCGCAGGTCGCCACGCATAACGATGCTTTGTGTGGTTTTCTCGCCATTTTCATCGGTGATAGCCGGAAGCTTGATCTGCCCGTTTTCAGAATCGATATGTTGATAAACGATGTCGGCATCGCGAATCAGGTTATCCATATCAATGGTGCCGATATGGCGAATCGTTGAATACGGTTTCAGCTCTGAGGTGCGGAAATGGAAGTTAGGAATGCTATGGTTTGCACACAATTGCGTGAGCATGGCACCCACTGAAGCCGTACTTTTCGGATCGTCGATATGACCGTTTTTATGGAACGGATACCAGGTACCAGTCTGATAACCATGTAACGGCAGAATACGCCCTGGCGGTAACGGAAGGTTGCGACGAATAATCGCCTGAATCCCAGGTAACTGAGACGGCCGGCCGGTGAGTAGCAGCAGATCGCAATGATAATAAGACAGCACTTCACAGAGTGCGGTCAGGACTTTATCGATGCTGAACTTACCTGCACAGAGATCGCCATGGAGTTTGGCGAGTGGCAGATTAAGCATGATATCCGCGAGCTTAAAGTCGGTCGGACCTCCCGCTTTCTGAACTTCTCGGCGCACGAATCCTTCGACTTCATCACGAATACAACCGACTGGTAGCAAATCGCCGACACGTTGGTTAATCAGGGTATGCGTTTGTTCATCAAGCGGATCATAATGTTCGTATGTTCCCAGGATATGTAATGCGAGCGGGACGAACAGCTGCAGGCTTAGCTGTTGGCGAAGCACGGCTTCGGCTGCACTAATATTCTGCGATCCGCACAACTGGGACATCAATGTTTCAGTGGACATCACACCGACTTCACGCAGGGCTTGCTCAAAAGCGGGGAGAACGTATGACTGAATAACATCCAGCAAAATGTCATCACCTGCGATCTTAAAACTGTCGCGAAAGCGCTGGTTGGGGATGATATGTACTATAAGGGCTTCCCCGGCATGTCAACGCCGGTGTTTACGGTTTCTGTCTGCACTATAGTAAAAAAATAAAGGGGAGAGACTGCGGTACTATAAACGGTCATGATGAATCGTCATCGATTCGGACCCTGATGAAAGACGCTCGTGAGGCTCTAGTTCGTTAGTCGGGTACACTTGCCCTGTACAATAAGCAGATATACCTCACGGGGTCTAACCCTTTATCATCAACGAGTTGCAGAACAGATGGTCATACAGCTTTGTACTTTAGCTGGCTGAGTACAACCTGAAATCATCACCGTAATGCAATGATGCCCAGCACAGTCTTGCATTTTTGGCAGCGATGGCAACAACAGCGCGCCAGTATCCTCTGCGTTCGACCAGTGAGCAGACCCAACGACTGAATAAATCAGTCCTTTTCTCCGCCCCGATCAGTACCGAGCGGGCACCCTGAACCAGAAGTGTTCTCAGATACGAATCGCCAGCTTTCGTTATCCTGCCAAGCTTCGACTTTCCGCCGCTGCTGTACTGCGATGGTGTCAGTCCCAGCCAGGCTGCCAGCTGGCTATAAGGGCTTCCCCGGCATGTCAACGCCGGTGTTTACGGTTTCTGTCTGCACTATAGTAAAAAAATAAAGGGGAGAGACTGCGGTACTATAAACGGTCATGATGAATCGTCATCGATTCGGACCCTGATGAAAGACGCTCGTGAGGCTCTAGTTCGTTAGTCGGGTACACTTGCCCTGTACAATAAGCAGATATACCTCACGGGGTCTAACCCTTTATCATCAACGAGTTGCAGAACAGATGGTCATACAGCTTTGTACTTTAGCTGGCTGAGTACAACCTGAAATCATCACCGTAATGCAATGATGCCCAGCACAGTCTTGCATTTTTGGCAGCGATGGCAACAACAGCGCGCCAGTATCCTCTGCGTTCGACCAGTGAGCAGACCCAACGACTGAATAAATCAGTCCTTTTCTCCGCCCCGATCAGTACCGAGCGGGCACCCTGAACCAGAAGTGTTCTCAGATACGAATCGCCAGCTTTCGTTATCCTGCCAAGCTTCGACTTTCCGCCGCTGCTGTACTGCGATGGTGTCAGTCCCAGCCAGGCTGCCAGCTGGCGCCCATTCTTAAAATCATGTGCATTACCGATACTGGCGACCAGCGCACAGGCCGTTGTGGGGCCAACGCCCTTCAATTCCATCAGCCGCTGACTGCGATGATCTGTTTTGGCCATGCGGGACAAAATTCGGTCATATTCAGCGATGTTATCTTCAATGCGAGCAACGTGCTCCAGCAAATCATCAACACATTGCTGAACCTGAAGTGGTAAAGAATTCTTCTGCTCAAAAACTATGTGGCGCAGGGCATCTGTACTTTGTGGGGCGATAACGCCGAATTCAGATATCAACCCCCGGAGACGATTATATGTTGCTGTTTTCTCTTCGATAAAACCCTGTCGGGTACGATGCAGACACTGCATTGCCTGCTGGCTCTCATCCTTAACCGGCACAAACCGCATATGTGGGCGACGAACCGCCTCGCAGATAGCCTGAGCATCAGCTGCATCATTTTTCCCTGATTTACCAGCCATGCGGTAAGGCGATACAAATTTAGCGGCCATCAGACGCGGCTCATGACCATACTGCCGAAACAGTCTTGCCCAGTAATGAGCCCCGGAGCACGCCTCCATCCCGATAACACAGGGCGGCAAACCAGCAATCAGCCCGGGAAGAGCTGCGCGGGTTACTCTGGATTTAACCAGAACGGTTTTGCCATTCTGGTCAACGCAATGAACAGCGAACACATTTTTAGCAAGATCGATACCGACAGTAGTAATGGTCATAACGAATCCCTCCGGGGTTGTGTTTACCCCATGATTGCACAAGAGTTAATCAGGCGCATAATCAGGGGAAGTCCCTTCCATTCGTTAGTACCACCACCTGTGTGCCCATTATGATCGAGGCGGTAATCGGTGATCACCAGATCGGTGGTCCCGCCGCCAATGTCAATTGAAGCGATAGTGATACTTTCACGATCGGTACGGTCTGGTCGGCCAATTGCGTCGAAAAACTCTTCCGGATGACCGGCAAAGTTCTGATTAATCTCGGTGTACAGGTAAACCAACTGTGCACAGGAGGCTTCGTCCCACTCTACCCTGATTTTAGGTAATGGGATCTTGATGTTAGCTTCCGTATGCTCTTCTTGTACGTCTTTATACGGATCGTTCTCGCCGTTGTGCCAGCGTAACGATTTCCACACCAAGCCGACAGCCTGACGCATGCGTTCATCCAGCACACAGCGTTCAGCCATGGGCATACCTGGTGGAACCGTCAGAATAATATGGCGTAGCTGACGCGGGATCCCGGCGTGTCCCTGACGAATACGCTGCTCCGGGCTGTTAATCTGGCTAATGGCCTGGGTCAGAACTTCAGCCAGCATAAAGGTCATCAGCGAACTGCGTGAGTAGCGTGGCGTAAAGACGGGGATGCGATCCATCTCATCTTCAATGGTGTGCAGGGCTTCGCCTCTTTCATCGATCAGGTTGGCAAACGGTGCCGCCGTTGCCAATGGATTGCTGTCCTGCACATAGCTGCCATTAAAACGCCAACCCTGGCCATAAAACTTCTCATCCCACAAATAGCGTTTAGGGCTGGATAGACCCGTTGAACCTTCGCTGCCTTTACGACGAGCCGCCAGACGACTGGCTTCACCACCAATACGTGCGATAGTTGGCCACTGGAACGCGTCGTGGCGGCCGCTGCGTACAGAGCAGTGATCTTTGCCGAAGAAGGCTTGCGAAAACTCGACCCTGCTTTCAAAAGGATCGGTATAGATATGTTCGGGGGCGCTGAGATCACGTAGTTTCAGCACATAGTTGTGCCTCATGCCTGAACCTGATTGCCCATGATCTTCAATAAGAATGCCACAGGTGCGCGAGTTGCCCACGTCGAGTATCAGGTCGACGGCGATGGGTTTAATCGCATTGGTTTCCTGATTGGCGATCACTCTGAACTGCGGCAGTTCAATGACGGGTTCAGTCTGGATTTGCAGACCTTCGACTGGAATAGCCATCAATGATAGAAGGTTCAGGTAATGTGCCAGCGGGTATTGCTGTGCAAGTTCCTGCTCACGCTCGTCGATATCCCGGCCTTTGCTCGCTTCTTTGAATACTTCTTTGAGCCAGTCGGTTATCCAGTCCTGCGTCAGGTACCAATTTAGGGCATAGGTTGCTGTCGCGACGGCGAAGGTTGCCCCAGCATTCACATCTTCCTGGTTCGGACTGAGATCAGCGGCAGCCTGCTGTTTAGCCATAATACGGGTGTCGATCGCCAGCGTCATGCGATGGCTGTGACCATCTAAATCGGGTTCTGGTAGTTTGACTAAACGAAAACGAGCCCAGTTTAGCGGTCCCTCCTGGTACACATTCGGTGGGCTAAAGCGAAACAAAGGAAGCGGTAACCAGATGCCGTCGAACAACTTCAGGCTCTGTTCGACAGGGATATCGTACTGGCTTTTTGCCTTCTCGATGTTATCGGGGGTCGGCTGATAGAAATAGTAATCGCGCTGCTCGTTGTAAATTAAACGGGTGAGTACACCGTTTGCTAATTTGACAAATTCGCCAGCAGGCAGGCGGCCAAGTGACAATCCGAAATCCATAAACTGGATCCCAGAGTCACCCACGAGGGTAATTTGACGATCGAAAGATACAATCTCAGGCAACATAGTTATCTCGTCCCTGTTCAGGAATTAGGTTGAAGCATGCGAATAGGGAATGTTTTTTCCCCATCATTGCTGCCAATACAATCGGCGTGGCCAGCAGCGGCTGATTTGCACTCGATTGTCGGTACAATAAAGTTTGAACCGTCGCTACATTTCATCTGCTCAGGATTGGTGATACTTAGCGCCCCTTGCTGCACATTGCCGCTGGCAGGGCCACGGCAGGTCACACCGCTGGACTGGCGTATGCTGACGGTGCCATTACCCTGGGCAAAGTTATATTGCAGTTGCAACGGTCGCCCGGTGAGCTTGTCCTGAATACCACCATTCACGCGCCATTCTCCGTTAAGAAACTGCGCCGGGCCATCGGGAAGGGCCGGAGGAAACGTCAGCGGTGTGCCCTGTGCCGGGATGACTGGCTGCGTGGTGACTGGTTGAACTGTGGGGGGCGTTTGAGCGTCTGCGGCTCCAGGTACAGCAAGAGGTGCTGGAATAGTCGACGCATCAGCGTTGGCATCACTTGCAGGAACAACTGGGGGAATTGTGTCGTCACCGACATGCGTGGTTGCTGTCGCTGCCGGAACGGCTGGCGATGTTGGTTCCAGAGCTTGCTGCGCATCGACTGCAGTACCCTCAGATATACCAGGGATGACAGCTGAACCCACGACGGTTTCTGAACCTGTGCGGGAAACCTGCGTTGTTACATCGGAAACGCCTACGGCTGGACGTTCGATGGCAGGAGCCGCATCGATCGCCGTTTTATCCGTGGCGATGGCTGGGAGTCCCGGAATGGAGAGTGATGGTACGCATCCGCGTAGTAGACCTAACAATAATGCCAGCAGCAGCAATGCAAGTAGCAACCAGAGTAACCAACGCCAGCTCCAGCGTCTGCGCACTACGGTATATACATCAGGTGTAACAGCTGGGGTTACAGCGGCGTCTACAGGAGCCAGAGGGGTTGAGGCCGCGTGAGGGGGGGCTGGTAGTAATGCCGGACTCAGCCAATGCATAGGGTTACGTTGTTCGCCTTCCGGATGGACAAATCCCCAAAAGGTAATCACCAGGATCCCGTTTACGAGGTACACAAATTCATAATCCGGGAAATGTGTGACTGACTTCAGCAACTGTGCGAAGACGCGGCGATCGCCCCCAGTCCTGTTTTGCTCAGCATTGAGTAACTGTTCACTTAACGCCTGCACTGACATTTGAAACGCATTAAATTGCTGGCGTGCTGATTCCCGCTCCGCTTCACTCGCACCGCTCCAGGGGATGACATCGCCAGGGAAGCTGCTGTACCAATCGGTTCTGTCACCACCCTGATCGTTTTGTGGGATAGCTAAATGACGAGCCAAATCGCGCCCTGCGTCAAGACGGTAGATTGCTTCACGTAACTGGAACGCCATCTTAAAAACGGGATAGCCCGTTTCACCCAGAGCCTTAAATGAGGAATTATGCCCGGTACGCAGCAGTGGTCCCTGAATCGAATTTCGCATTGTCTAAACCTTGTAAGGCTGTGATTTAACAAAAGCCACAGTGATGCAGTCTATTTTTTACTCGCGCCAGGCGTCCATTCAAAACCCCAGCCATAGTGCTTATCCAGCGACTTCCGGTCAGGGAAGAAACGGTCCAGACGTTCAACCGTGATATTGCCATCGACGTTTTTGAGTCTGGCTATCGCCGCAACGTTATTGCGCTGATTGCTGTCAGTCAGCGTGGATATAATGGGGGGTTGATCGGGCACATAAATCGTGATGGTGGCATTGGTCCCTTGCCAGTTATCGGCACCGCCGTAAATGAAGCTATAAATCAGCACCTCATCAATATCCTGCCAGTGGCTACCATTAATGAAGAGCCATTCACCCTCTTGATTGTTACCTTCACGAAGATCTTGTTGCAGCAACAGATAAGGCGGTTTGTCATAGTTTCCCAAGAACTTACTCAACGCTTCGGCACCACTGATCTTGCCATTTTTAAAACGAATAAAGGCGGCGATATCGAGGTCGATAGGCTCTTTATGGCTTCCCTGTTGCCAGGTCAGGTTAATTTTAATCCGCCCAAAATCTTTGCGTTTCTCCAGATTTATGCTGGGGTTTGCCTGGGTTAAGTTCGTGCTGGCTGGGGCTACAGCAGGCGCAGCGGTAGGCACATCGTGATGCAACGGAGGAGAGGGCGAGGTTAAGGAATTTTTATGCCACCACCACCCGGCACAGGCGATCAGCAGCAACAAGAGCAGCAATAATAGCCATGGCAGGGAGCGTCGCCACCACGGGATAACGACCACGGGAAGTGGGGGCGCTTCACTGATAATGACCCAGTTAATCAGCACAGGTTCGCCACCTACGCTATAGCAGTTAAGATCGCGCGAATGCGTTAACAGCCTTTGTAAGGCATGTGCTGAATGTTCTTCGCCGCGTGCGAGTAACTGCTCGATCAAACCGGCCAGAACATCATGGTACTGCTGGCGTTTACTCTGGACGGAGGCTTGTTCCGCCTCGCTTAGCGCAGAAAAGGGCTTTGCCAGCCCTTGGCGCTCAGTCCACCATTCCAGATGTCCTTGTGAACCACGGCGAGCGGTGGCGTAGAGTAGCGCCAAAGATGGCGGAAGATGACGGTGTATGATCGCAACCGTCTCCTCGTAGATTGTCAGAGTCGCTTCATCAATAGGCGCAGCAGTTGTTAATCGTTGCATAACCGAAATCATTATTGTTGTGAGTTATATGCGTGGTATGCATACAGTTGCATATCAGCAAGCCAGAGCCGTTTTCTTCAGCAGCAGAAAAAGTGGCCAGGGGATTTGCGCCACTTTTAGGGCATCCTTAGCGAAGGGTATTTGCTTCCTCCAGGACTTTGATTTTCTGCTTGGCTTCTGCGACTTTTTTTTCAATTGCAGCAATTTCACTTGCGCCACTGGCATGCTGAGACTGCCGTTGCAAGTCCTGCAATTGTTGAATTTCCTTCTGGCGTTCACTGCTTTTTATTTTGCTGGACTTCAGCTGTGCAAGGGTCTGTGACAGGTCTGAACGCACGGCATTTAACCTTGCTTGTTCATCGGCCAGCTTCTGATTGACGTTCTGCTGTCGGTTTTGGGTATAAGCCTGCTGTTGCTTCGCCGACTCATTTTCATACTGGCTGAGTCGAACCTGCTGCTCTTTTTGATCAACCTGCTGACGATAACCGCCGGATGTGGCGCAGCTTAGTTTGGTAATAAAACTCGGATCTTGTGCGTGTAAATCACAGTCCTGTGGCGATGTGGTACAGCCGGTAAGCACAATTGCGGCGAGAAGCAGATATTTTCTCATCAAATAATCCATAAATTGAGTCAAATAACAACACGTTACATTTCAAAACGGCCCCAAAAAGGCCGATAATCCTATCGGCCTAAAGCTTTTAGCCCAGAGAAATAGCCTGGCGTTGTTCGTAAAACTCGTTCGTTTCTTTTTCCAGGTCGCTAATCTTGCTATTCAGGCTACTGTACTCTTTGTTTAAATTAGCAAGCTTGGTTTTCTCTGCAGATGTGGTAGTAGTTTGTCCTTGCAAAGCGACCTTGTAGGCAGACTCTTTGTCTTTCATACCTTTCACGGTCTCTTTCATCTTGCTGATGTTGGCGTCGATTTGTGCTAATTGTGTTTTGGCTCCTGCTTTATCAAAGCCAGCCTTATCTTTTTGGATGCTAATTTTGGTTAAGGTTGCCTGGTTTTCACTGATAACCTGTTTCATAGCAAGGGTAGATTTTTCTACTGCAGCGGTATCTTTGCTGATATCCGTATCCATTGCCTGCAGGCGATCGGCTGTGGAGGCATAATCTTTTTGCAGACCATCAAGATAGTAGTTAGCCGTCATACCCGCAGCGCACCCAGCAGCACCACCAATGGAAGCACCTGCAATTGCTTTCTTGGTGTCGCCAGCCAGAGCACCAACCACAGCGCCAAGCGCAGCACCTGATACCGCACCAATGCCACAACCTTGCGCGCCAGAAGCACTAAAAAACTGGGATTGCTCGGTGGTTGTCAGACGTGGATCCGGTTTTGCTCCTGACAGCAGAGTGCTTCCAGTATTGGCGCAACCGCTCAGCAGTAATGTTGCGGAAATTAGCAGACAAGCAGTATTTCGGTTAAAAGAGTTCACTTTTTTTTCCTTAAATCATAAATTAGCAACGATAAAAAGCTGTATGGTGATTAAATTTCGCATAAGTAACGATTTCATATAGGGCAAAATTAAATTCTGTATTTTTTATGACGTGATAACTTTTACCCCGGTAATACAATAGAATCAAAATACTAAGTGGTGTATTAATTTCGTGTTGTTACTATTGGTGGCGAAATAAAAAGTATCCACTTTGTTTTATAATTTTTTTAATGTGAACTATTTGTTTTTAAATGATTTATGCTGTTTACGTAAACGAAGTTGTTGAGCCTTCATACGGAGTAAGCCATGGTGAAATGATCAACAGTGCGGTTACCAGAGGGCCCTTCTCACAGAACATAAAAAATTCGTTATGAGTATACCTGATTTATTCGCGATGTGAATTTATCTTAATTTAATATGCTATGTTTTCATAGAGGGTTGAATGTTGTTCATGTAGATTGATCTAAGTCAATAATAAAATGACTATTATGATTGGTAGTTGCGATAAGTGTTATCCGTGGGAACTCGATAACTTACCTGAGGCTGAACTGAGCGGCCTTTCTTTTTTAAAGCATATTAAAGCAGAATTTTTCACTTATGTGATGTGAGTATTATCTTGTGATGACTTTGTTTTTCTTTATTCGAAATATCTAATTTTCGGATAATGAAAGTATACTTTTATTTCTCTTTTCCGAAATTATCTTCAGGCAGGAAAGAATAATTGATGATAAGAGTTGTATCCTGTTTGCATTTACCTCACGTCGTGAGGTTGCAAAACAGAATACATCCGGTAGGTACGCTATCTCTGTTTTACATGTAATCCGCCAGAATCCCTGCTAGCATAATCAACCACTAACGAGGCTGCTGCTGCGTCGCGCAGTGAATGCCACCGCCGGCAGCTGCAATGCCATCAATATTCAGTTGAATAATCTCATGCTCGGCAAACAGCTCCTGCAAAATAGCGTAGGTGCTGCGGTCAGTGCGCTTATCGCCAAATTGTGGTGCAATCACGGCGTTATTACAGAGATAAAAGTTGATGTAGCCCGCGGCGAAATTATCACTCGCATATGTCTGACGGATGGTGGTCGGCCCTTCAAGCGTCACCAACTCCAGGTGCCGATCTTTGGCATCCGTGGCGGCGCATAATATTTCCAGATGACGTCGGGTGATGGTGTAGTCAAAGGAGGATGGATCCTGCTCAAGACCCGCCACCACCGTCCACCTCAATACCACCACCTCCAAGGGGGAGCGCCGAGCGGATAAATTCGGCCTGAGCGTAGTCGGTGACGAATTCAGCCACATCGGCATCACGTTCGTGCTCCTCCTTATTGCCCCAGCCATTGAAATTAAATCCCACACCGCCGAGCGCGCCGTTGGCGCTTTTTACAAATACCAGCCCGGTGGATCCACAGATCGTCGATCGGGTGAACCAACAGATTGACCGACGGCCCGCACAGGCGCGCGGCGAGTTCGCTGTCTTCTTCGCGAACCAGCATATGCACCGGTTCAAATGCCGCGATGGTTTTGGCGACCAATGCCAGATTTTCTTGCACTATCGGCAGCAGATGAGGCTCCCGGATCTCTGCACTGGCATCAAACGCCATCCAGGTTGCCGTATGCGGCGCACCTTCATCCGTCATTAGCCAACTGCGGTTCTCTGCTGCGCGGGCAAGTTGACTCAAGCTGATACCAGCCATGCTGGCGAGTAGCGTACCTGTTGATGTCACCAAACCTTGTCAGATGAACGAACGTCTTGTCATCATGGGAATAACCTTTGCGTATGTTCACCTTACTGCAGGTGAATAAAATAATAATAGATAATAACGAGCGCGCGCATTTTATTTATTAAATAATAAATAAAACGTCCGTCGGTAAATTTCAGACGGAATATAGCACAGGAGATATACGTTGCAATCGCTTTATTTTATATAATGAGTGGTACTGGCTGATATTAAAACCTCTCAACTATATATTTATATATAATTTATATTTATTAACTCTGTTTTGCAATGTCAGCTTGCGCTGAGGCCCTGTCTGGCGGGCCTTGATGCAGATTGTGATCTGGCCGATTGTCCTGCGGTATTTATTAATGTCGTGAAATGCGTGGGCTATAGTAAAGATGGCCGTTATTTCTCATCATTAATAACCGTGAGCGGGGGATGTGAATGAAGAAGATACTGATGCTGGTCGGCGATTATGTCGAAGATTATGAAACGATGGTGCCTTTTCAGGCATTGCAGATGCTGGGCCATCGTGTTGATGCCGTCTGTCCGGATAAAAGTCAGGGGGACTACGTTCAAACCGCTATTCATGATTTTGATGGGGCGCAGACCTACAGTGAAAAACCGGGTCATCGTTTTACGCTGAATGCGAATTTTGCCGAGGTGCGGGCCACCGATTACGACGCGCTGCTGATCCCCGGCGGACGTGCTCCGGAATATCTCCGGCTGAATCCGGATGTCATTAAGCTGGTGCAAGATTTCAACGCTGCCGGTAAGCCTATCGCCGCAGTCTGTCATGGACCTCAGCTGTTAGCGGCGGCGGGGGTGTTAGAAAACCGGACCTGTAGCGCCTATCCGGCCTGTGCGCCAGAAGTTCGTCTGAGCGGCGGGCATTACGCAGATATCGGCATTGATCAAGCCCACGTGGATGGCAATCTGATTACCGCGCCTGCATGGCCCGCGCATCCGCAATGGCTGGCTAAATTTGTTGAAGTATTAATGAAGTAAGCGATGAAAAAAGTCGGTATAACCTGCCTGGTTATACCGACTGTAGATATTACCTCTGTATGAGTGCGAACACGCCCCAACCAATGTACTCCCGGGTGAAGGCTACGTGGCGTGCTGGTGAACTCCTCAGTTGCTCTCTGACTTCCGGGGCAAATTCATCGTCCGGATTTGCCTCCAGCCACCGGCGCATCGTCAGCCATTTTGCCGCCTCGTATCTGTCCCAACCCTCCTGGTCAGCCAGTACCATTTCAACCACGTCATAACCGAGCAGGTCGAAAGATGAAACGAGCTCTGGCAGAGAAAGAAAATCAGTCACTGAAGTCGCGCCGCAAGCCTGGGCGATCTTCTCCGTGGCGGGTATTTGACGCCAGTACGGTTCGCCGATGAGTATGATCCCACCTGGTTTGAGACTTTGTTCCAGTTGTCTGATCGTTCCAGCGACGCCGCCGGCAATCCAGGTCGCACCAACGCAGGCGGCAATATCGAATTTTTCTTCGGCGATATAACCTGTTGCATCGGCATGAATAAAACGCACGTGCTCATTGACTCCCAACTCTTTGGCCCGCAGGGTGGCTTGCTCACTGAACAGCCGGCTCATATCGATACCCACGCCGGAAATACCGTGATCGCGTGCCCAGGTGCACAACATCTCACCCGAACCGCTGCCGAGGTCCAGAATGCGTGTTCCCGGTGCCATCCGTAAAACCTGGCCTAACGTGGCGTATTTCTGTGCGGTGAACGGATTATGAATGCGATGTGCGCTTTCGCTGATGGTAAAAATCTTCGGGATATCCATCTCTCTCTCTCCTTTAGCGATTATCAAGTTGGGCGCGAACGTTGTTCAGGCCGGTCGTATTAATACGGTAGGGCTGACCATTGACGGATTTGATCAGTTTCTTGGTTCTGAGCTTTTTGAACACCTCGAGCGTGCAGTCGCAGAGCAGCAACCCTTCACGGCTATAGCATTCGACGGAAGTGACGCGGCCAGAGGCATCGCGGACGTGAGCAATACGGCCACCTTTGGCGAGAACGTGTAAGGTACGTTGTTCCTGACGGGATAAATTCATACTGGAAAACCTGTTTAATCATCATGTGCAAAACGTGCAAACACACAGCGGTGTCCGCATTCGAATTCGGCGCATTGATAACCAGTCCGGCCTGAAAAGGTCGGGAAGCTGATTATCAGATGATTACATTCTCCAGCATCAAAGCCTCGGGTTGAGTTGAAAGGTATTTACATGCTGAATCATACCTGCAAGAAACAGTAGGGGAACTTCCTTGTAGTGGAAGTGTGATCTGTAACGAAAAATTGTATTTCTTTTATTTAATGACTTTTTAATTCTCGTTATGTAAATCGCATTTATTCATTAAATTAATTTAATGTTTCAGCGTCGCCAGAAACGCTATCGGTAGCCATACAGCATTGCTATTCTTTTTTTATCACCTCATTGATTAGTATGATTTACTCTTTTTGTTGGTTAATTTTGTTCTTTGATAAATGCTCCTTTATCATAATTGTGGTTTTAAATGAAATTTGCAATTTAATGTTTTTAAGAATTTTCTTAACGTGGCTAAGTGTGTATACTCGGTCCTGCAAGAAGCGCTTCTGTTATCATTAAAACTATAAGTATGTCCTTAACACCCGTATTACCTCTGCCCTGAATCTCTTCTCGGGGGAGAGGTTTTTTTTTGCCTGCATATTATTTGGCTTATCGTCATAAATAGAATTTTTAATATTATCGTTATTGATGTTAAACATTATTGATTACGACGATTTAGCTCTACTGACCCCTACGGCAATATTGAAATAGTATCAGCCTGAATCTATTTCATAGTGAATAGTATAATTCTGGCTATGTTTATGTGGGTATTATATAGCTTTCCTTATAACTGCCTTTTTTTCAGCGCGATAGAAGTTTTTTGCTTTTGAGGTAATTGTGATTTTGTTCACGGATTTTAGTGCGCGAAGTGGCTATTTGTAGAGAGGTGCAAACGGTTGCATGTTGCTGATACAGTATTCGTTCATTAAAAAAATATAGCGATGGCATGTCTTATGCCAGTACAGAGTACAGGAATCTAAATGATTTCTATTATCTCATAGGTATAGGGATGCCGTTTATGACTTCTGTTAGCTTAACACCATGGGAAATAGCAGTAAAAACAGACAGGGAATATGATTTTATCAATCAGAAAGGAGTTTTTTAATCGCAGGTATAATCACTAGCCTTTTTATCTTCCTTTATATAAATCGTTGTCGTAATGCCCATAAAATCAGCGTTCTGGGATGAGCGCTGATTTTATTTGGTTCTCAGATTATTTACTCCACGCTGCATGCAGAACACCTCTCGCAGTACCTCATAAATGATACATTAAAGGATCTCCTGGAATGGATATTGTTGAACGCTTTATTAACTACACGAAAATCAATACCACGACATCAAGGGAAAACGGCGCTAATGGGATAATGCCTTCTTCTCCTGGTCAAATGGAACTGGCAAAACTGCTTGCAGCAGAACTTGAAGCATTAGGAATGGAAAACATTGAGGTCAGGGATACCGCTATAGTGACGGCAACCTTACCTGCAAATACCGATGACACGATCCCGGTGGTCTCTTTTTTTGGTCATCTGGATACCAGTGCGGAACAGACGGCAGACACCAAAGCACAGCGCCTGCATTATCACGGCGGGGATTTATGCCTGAACAAAGAGCTGAATATTTACCTGCGCGAAAGTGAATTTCCGGAACTGAAAAATTATATCGGTGATGACCTGCTGGTGACCGACGGGACCAGTCTGTTGGGCGCTGATGATAAAGCAGCCATCGCCGCGATTATGAATGCTCTTGAGTATCTGGTCGCACACCCGGAAATAAAACATGGGCCGGTAAAAGTGGGTTTTGTCCCGGATGAGGAACAGGGCTTGCGTGGCGCAAAAGAGTTTGATGTTGCCGCGTTTGGTGCTGATTTTGGCTATACCCTGGATTGCTGCGGTATCGGTGAGTTTGTTTACGAGAACTGGAATGCGGGCGATGCGGAAATCATCTTTACCGGCCAGTCCGCACACCCGATGTCGGCCAAAGGTAAGTTAAAGAATTCGCTGCTGATGGCGCATAAGTTTATTGCCATGCTCCCAGGGGGAGAAGCGCCTGAATATACGGAAGGGCGCGAAGGGTATTACTGGGTAAAACAGCTACAGGGTAACAGCGCCCGCACGGTACTTAAGCTGGATATCCGCGATTTCAGTGAAGAAGGTTATAAGGCGCGTATGGCGTTTATTCGCCAGCTTGCCGTCAGCACCTGTGCCCTGTGGGGGGAAAACAGCGTGGTCTGTCATTTAGCCGATCGCTACGCGAATGTGTTGAACAGTTTGCAGGGGGACGCTCACTACCCGATTGATATTGCATTCCGCGCGTATCAGAAATGCGGCATAACACCCGCACCTGTCGCCATGCGTGGCGGGTATGATGGCGCGGTGCTGTCGCAGAAAGGATTGCCGTGCCCGAATATTTTTACCGGTGCTCATAACTTCCATTCAATTTATGAGTATCTGCCGGTGCGTTCTCTGCGGGCCGCCAGTGATGTGGTGGTGGCGGTGATTGAGGAAACTTATACTGAGTTCGCGCAGCGGAGAGCTCAGTCATGATTCAGGTGTTAATCGCACTTCTGGTTATCGTGGTGGTCGCGCGTCTGATTCTGAAAGGTTACCGCGCTGAACCGGTGCTCTTCATTGCGGGCTTAGTCCTGATGATTTGCACCGCGTTAACCGGATGGGGTTCCGTATTACCGAAGGGGGTTGCCAGTACGGGAATTTCCTTTCTCGATCCTTTCGAGGTAATGCGCGATCTCTTCAGCACGCGCGCCGCCGATCTCGGCCTGATGATCATGGCGTTAATGGGATTTGCGCATTACATGGATCATATCGGCGCAAATGAGGCGGTCGTGCGGGTAGTAACGAAACCCTTACGGGCGCTGCGTTCGCCCTATGTGCTCCTCTTTTTCTCCTACCTGCTCGCCAGCCTCCTGCAGTTGGCCATTCCTTCTGCAACCGGGCTTGCCGTGTTGCTGATGGGGACGATGTTCCCCATTATGCTGGGGTTAGGGCTCTCAGCGGCCTCGGCTGCCGGGGTCATTGCTACTTCGCTTGGCGTGGCTTACACCCCGACGGCAATCGATGCTATCAGGGGCTCTAAAGCAGTGAATATGGATGTAGTGGAATATGTTGTTTACCACCAGGGACCCGCCGCGCTGGCAACGGTTCTGGTTGTCGGCGTGTGCCATTTTTTCTGGCAGCGGCATTGCGACCGTAAAGCAGGGACGTTACCGCGGGAAATCGGTAGCGCAGAAGTGACTGATTCAGGAAAATCCCCGGCTTTTTACGCGCTGCTCCCCATGCTTCCGATACTGATGGCAGTAGGGTCATCCGAAATGTTCGTCAGGGGTATCAACCTGAATATTATCACCATTGTCCTCATTTCAATGACCATCTGTATGCTGATTGAATGGCTGCGAGTGCGTGATTTAAAGTCGGTCTGCGAAGGTTTCAGCCATTTCCTGAAAGGAATGGGCACTGCGTTTACCGGTGTGGTTGGACTGTTGGTTGCGGCAGGGGTTTTTGCTCACGGAATTAAAGTCATCGGTGCGATCGATCAGCTCATTCTGATGGCCGAACACGTGGGATTACCGCCGTTTGCCATGGCGGTAGTATTTGCGCTGGTGACGCTGGCCGCGGCTATCATTATGGGGTCGGGGAATGCGCCATTCCTCGCCTTCGTTGAGCTCATCCCGCAAATTGCCGCCAGTATGGGCGCTAACGCCGTTGCCATGATCCTGCCGATGCAGCAGGCATCGCATATGGGACGGGCCATTTCACCGGTATCCGGCGTCGTGATTGCCGTTTCCAGCGGAGCGAAAATAACCCCATTCGATGTGGTGAAGCGTACCGCCGTACCGCTGATTGTGGGGTTCGTTACTCACACCCTGATCATTGGTATTTTCTATTAACCGTACCAGCGACAAGCCAACTTCCGGTTCATTGAATCCGGATGTTGGCTTTTTGAATTAGGCAAAATTTAAAAGCGTTAATATTACTGATACCTGTATAAAAAGCCTTGCCTGCTGCTGTGAGGCTGTCTGTCGCTCAGCGGAGGATAAAATGCGATTCCATTAGGATGTTTAATGGCTGTTTAGCGTTGAAATGGGTGTTTGTCTGGGGCGTCTGGTAAAAACTATCAGGATATTTCTTCTAATCAGCAATTTTTGAAGTTTTATGATGGTCATATTTTTAACAGTAGGTGGAATTGATAACCTGTGAGTATTATTAGTTTTTATCTTTATCGTATAATTCTTATTATTTATCGCTGAGCCATCCGGGCATCAATGATTAATAAGAGTGATGTGTTAAGTTTGCAATTTTATTACATAGGGATAAATTAATCTGGATCATATTTTGATGTTTTTAGTTGTAGTATTTTTTTAAATGAAATAATGCAAGATTTACATGTAATAATGATTTATTTGGGCAGGTTTAAGTGGTAAGGGATTCAGGAAAAGTTAGTACGTTACGACACCATTATCAGGATGACCTGGAAGCGTTTACCTGGAGTGCATTGGTAGCAATTGGTATCGCAATACGGGACCGTAAGATTCATTCTAAAATGTCAGAGCATCTTTTTATTATGCAATGGCTGGCCATCGCTAAAAAAAGAAAACTCTTCTCAAGGAACGTAATCAATGAACTTCAATGGCTAATTGATGAAGGCAAGAAAAAAAGCCTCAATGCACAACTTAAATTTAAAATAGAATATCTATACTCGACTTCGAGTGGCGATGTATCGATGCAGAACGACTATTTTAAGTTTACTCATACGATTGAGGTGTTGAGAAATAATGGCTGGGAAAGCTTTCTGCTTACGCCAGAGAAATGGCGAGATCTGCATGAAAAGATTAAGGTAAGAGAAGGTAATTTTATTTTTATGGATGACACTCGGCTGCAGGCGTGTTTTGGCGTGCAGGGTGAGATTGTCAAACCCTTCTGTATCCGGGTATATGGCGATGTTGAGTTTGCAAAGTTAACGTTCATTAAACATAACCTTCCGGCTGAATTTGTAAAACACGTTTCAAATGAGTTTTATCACTTCCATTTTCTTCTGGTAAGTAATGCTTAACTGACGATGTGGACAATGTGCTGTTAATGCAAAGAATAGATTGATCAACTTGTAAATTTATCGGATAGAAACCACGCGCCAAGGACAGCGAATGTTTACTCGAAAGTTAGTGATTGCCAACGAATGGATAAGGTTGTCTGATATTCCAGACAGTGTGTCCATTTCTTTTCGGGGCGTTCTCGAGATAACTGAAAGTACAGGTGTGCCAGACGCCAGCACGCCGTTGTTACGTTTAGAAAATGAAATGGCACCGATCACCGTCGATTCGTTGTCCTGGGTGCGGGTGCCTGTCGATAGTCAGAAAGACATTACCGTTTATATCCATAAATAATATTAATATTGAATAGTTTTGGCCTTATTTTTGCCAATGTTAGAGGGCTGCTGTTTATCGCAGTATGTCCCCCTGAGTAATTAATTTATTACGTGAGAATGAATGCGGAAACTTTCTAATAATTAATCATTTTACAGGTTAAGGTATTGCGTGATGTGTCGATAACAATTAAGTCGTAGAGGATTTTTATTGTTATGGAGATGTTTAAATGTTAAAGAATATGAGAATTAAAACCAGCCTGTTATTATTGCTGTTGTTATTTACCTTCATGCAGTTCTTTTCCAATGGGTTTGAGTTGGTTGATCTCAAAGGAAATCAAAAAAATACGTTATTACTACATAACATCATTAAGGAGCAGGATACCCTGCATAAGGTCGTTGAGGCTGTTTATAAGGTCAGAAGCGTTCGTGATAATATTCAACAACATAATGCGACCGATGCCCGACAGACAGTGAATCAAATGCAAGATCAGATGGCGTATGCCAGAAAACAGTTCGATATTTTCTGGGGTATTCCTGGATTGACGGCTGACGATCCGCAAATCGGTAAAGTCATCAGAACGGCTTTTGAGCAACAAATGAATGCTGAGCAAAAGTCTATTGATACATTAAATCAGATGCTTTCCAGCAACAGTATTATTAATGCACAAGAAAATGCTAATGCGGAACTGCTCGCGGCTCGCAAAAATTTCGATAACGAAGTGACGAATTATTACAAATCAACAATGCTGATTGGTGAGAAGATCGTTGCACAAACACACGTTCAGTTTAATACCTCGATCCTGAAAGTATCCGTGATCCTGGTCATTACGGTACTTATCTTCTTTATCTGTAATTTCTGGTTGAACCGGACCATCATTCAGCCTTTAAAAATCGTTTCTGAACATTTTGCGCGGATTGGTAAGGGCGATCTCAGCCATCCTGTTAAGGTGTCGGGTAACAATGAAATCGGCGTACTGTGCTTAAATTTGCATAATATGCAAAAAGGCCTGCGGGAGACTGTCAGCACTATTCGCGATGGCGTTGAGTCTATTAATATCGGTATGCAGGAAATTGCTTCCGGTAATTCCGATTTATCAACCAGAACGGAACAGCAGGCTGCGGCAGTCGTTGAAACGGCGGCCAGTATGGAGCAGATTTCAGTCACAACAAAAAATAATACTGATAAGTCACATCAGGCATCCGTCATGACCAGCGAAAGCACGGAAATGGCATTGCGTGGCGAGCGTTTAATGAGTGATATGGTTGAGAAAATTCACCTGATCAGCCGTAATGCGCAAGGCGTGAACGAAATATCCAATGTTATTGATAGTATTGCTTTTCAAACCAATATCCTGGCATTAAACGCGGCGGTGGAAGCCGCACGCGCTGGTGAGTCCGGGCGTGGGTTTGCCGTTGTGGCGAGTGAAGTCCGAACGCTTGCTCAGCGCAGCGCCTCCTCGGCGAAAGAAATCAGTGAACTGGTTGCCAAAGCGGCAATTAGCGTCAAGGAAGGGGTAGAGATAGCCGAAAACAGTGGCGCCATGATGGCGGATATTGCGAAGGCAATACGCAACATTAATGTCTTAATGGAAGATATCTCTGGAGCCTCGGGGGAACAGAGTCGCGGCATCGAACAGATCCGGGTTGCGGTAACGCAAATGGAGCAAGTGACTCAGCAAAACGCCTCGCTGGTTGAGGAGATAGCCGCCACGACAGGCAGTGTGGAAGAGCAGTCAGCAATGCTATCCCAGGCTGTGGCGGTGTTCCAGGTGGAGGAAAACCAGCCTTCAGCATAATAAGTAGAGTACAAACTCGGCGGGTATCGTGGTGCGTTTGACGTGCCCGTTTATGACAGTGAGAAAGGTTGAGCTGCACATGGCTCACAGACCGCAGCTCATCAGGCGTCAATGTTGCCTGATGAGCTGCGCGAGAAGAATATCGGGAATGACGTTCTCCAGCGCGATTTGAAATCGCATACGTCATGTTGATAATAATTATCATTATTATTGTTGTGTTGTACAGGTAATGGTAATGTTGCTTCAGTTATCAACCGTTAATCCCATTTCCTGTGCAGAAGACAGCATGAACAACACCACCGCCCTGAATACGTCCAGACGCGTAGCCCGCACCTTCTCCGTCAGCGAGTTTATGGATTTTGGTGAGCGTTACGGGATCGATTACCGTTTTCCCCTGCTGGCGCAAAAGCCGGATTTGTCGTCTTGCAGCCCCGTTCTGCAGGGTGAGGTTGAGGAGATGACGCTCCCCTGCGGGATGTGTGTCACGCACTCAGATGTGCAGGTGCTACAACCCTACGAAACCACCTCCCGCCACAGCAGTCCTCTGTATATGCTGGTGGTTCTGGAAGGCTGCGTCATCCTGACGCTCAACGGGCAGGAGCATGTGGTACGTTCCGGGATGGCGTTTAGCTCACGCCTGAGCGAGCATCAGACGATGCGTGCCCGCCATCATGCTGACTGCAAACTGCGCACGTTATCGCTCGGCCTGTATCCCGACGGCGCGTGGCGCACGGGGTTGCTCGAATCGTTGATGCGTGAGTGGGAAAGATGCGAAACGCCGACGCTTATCTGGCAGGTGCCGGGGTTTTTACTCAGCGGCCTGCAGTATGCGCAGCGGAGCACGATCGGCCATGTATCTCGCCAACTGATGCTGGAAGGGCTGATATTACAACTGTTCGGCCATGGCCTCAGCGTGTGTCAGGTCGAGAGTGGCAAGCGGCTTGCGGCAAGCGGTGAACAGCAGCGGCTGGAGGTCGTTCGTCGTCTGCTGGAGCAGAGTCCCGAGAATGACTACACCCTCAATGCCCTGGCCCAACGCGCGGCGATGAGCCCCAGCAGCCTGCGCAGCAAGTTCCGTGCGGCCTATGGCTGTTCCGTCTTTGACTACCTGCGTGATTGCCGTCTGGAACGCGCGCGCGGCTATTTACTGGAAGGATACAGCGTACAGCAGGCGGCCTGGATGTCGGGTTATCAACATGCTACCAACTTCTCTACCGCATTTCGGCGTCGTTACGGCTTTTCGCCTGGCGATGTGCTCAAACTTTGCTAATCCATTTTTACGTTTTGCGCACGTGCCTTCCCGACAATTTGGCACTGCGCATAGGCAACCTGGCATCCTGCATAGCTATCTCTGTTAGCAAAAAGGTAATAATTCTCACTTACAATTAGACATGCCTTTGGAGATATTCATGTTCGCGAAGACTCGGTTGGCGCTAGTGGTGGGATGGGTGACCGGTAGCGTGGCTTTTCCACTGCTGGCGCAGGAAACAACAAAAAACGATACGGTGGTTGTCACCTCGCAAATGCAAAGCGGGGCCACGAAGCTCGCCACGCCGGATATTGAAACGCCTCAGTCGGTATCGATCATTACCCGTGAGCAGTTTGAAGAGCAGGGCGCCACCAGCGTGCGCCAGGCCGTGAGCTATACGCCGGGGGTGTACAGCAATCAGATTGGTGCCTCCAACCGCTTTGACTATATTGTGCTGCGTGGTTTCTCGGATGGTAGCCTGGACAACGTCTATCTCGATGGCCTGAAGATGATGGGGGACACCAACTCACACAGCTCGCTGGTGGTTGATCCGTGGTTCCTCGAAGATATCGAAGTGGTACGCGGCCCGGCTTCCGTACTGTATGGCCGTTCTTCTCCGGGCGGTATTGTCGCGCTGACATCACGTAAGCCGTCGTTTGATGCTGGCGGAGAAGTGAAACTGTTTGCTGGCAACAATAACCAGCGCGGCGCGGCGTTTGACGTCACCGGGGCGCTGGATGATAACGATCGCGTGGCGGCACGACTGAGTGGAATGACGCGTTACGCGGACTCGCAGTTTGGCCCATTGAAGGAAGAACGTTATGCGCTGATGCCAAGCCTGACCTGGCGCATCACCGACCAGACGCGTCTGGATCTGATGGCTTATCTGCACCGTGACCCGGAAGGCGGAAGCCACTCCGGTCTGCCGTATGACGGCACCGTGGTTCCACATTACGGGCAAAAGATCTCCAACACCTTTTACGAAGGCGAGGATGATTACGACAAATACGATCGCCGTGAAAACATGGTGGGCTACAACGTTGAGCACCTGTTTGATAACGGCTGGTCGGTGCGGCAAAAACTGCGCTACCTGCATACCGACGTTGAGCTGAATCAGGTGTATGCGGCGGGCTGGCTGAATGAAACCGAGCTTAACCGCGGCTACTCCGGCTCCGATGAAAAAATGTCAGCGATTACGCTGGATAACCAACTCGACGGCAGCTTTGATACCTGGCAGGTCAACCACCGTGTGCTGGTGGGGATCGACTATCAGGATCGCAGCAACAATACCACCGGTTACTACGGTGCATTCCCGCCGATTGACGCCTTTAACCCGGTATACGGCGCGCAGCCTGATTACATCAACATGTATGCGCGTGAGAAGCACAAGCTGCGCCAGACAGGCTACTATTTGCAGGATCAGATGTCATGGGATCGCTGGCGTATTACGCTCGGCGGTCGCTACGATCAGGTGAGCGTTTCTAACATTGATAAGATCAACGATACCCGTAGCGATCTGGACAAAAACAACTTCAGCACCCGTGCTGCGCTGCTCTATTTGTTCGATAACGGCTTTGCGCCGTATGTGAGTTATTCCACCGCCTTTACGCCAACCAGCTTTGCCGATGAGAACGGCAATCTGCTGGATCCGATGAAAGGCAAGCAGTGGGAAGCCGGGCTGAAATATGAGCCGGAAGGACTCAACAGTCAGTTCAGCGCGTCGGTATTCCGTATCAATCAGACGAATATCGCCACCAAAGAAGAGCCGACCGATCCGTACCGCTCGATTGGGGAAATTGAGTCTGAAGGGGTAGAGCTGGAGGCCATTAGCCAACTGACGGAGAGCTTCCGTCTGCAGGCGGCGTATACCTATACCGACATTCGCTATAAGAAAAGCAGCCCGGAAGAGCAGGGTAAGCGCGCAGTGTACGCGCCGCGTAACCAGGCCAGTACCTGGCTGAGCTACGATGTGAAAAGCGGTCCGCTGGATGGCCTGACGCTGGGCTCAGGCGTGCGTTATGTCAACGGTATTGCCAGCGATCGCCTGAATACTCACACTCTGCCGTCCTACACGCTGGTGGATATGGCAATTGGCTACGACTTAACGAATATCGGTATTAAAGGGTTGAGCGCTCAGTTGAACGTCAACAACCTGACCGACAAGCGCTACGTTGCGGCTTGTAATTCGCTCTCATACTGCTACTTCGGCGCCGAGCGCAGCATTGTCGGCAGCGTTTCATGGAAGTTCTGAGTATCGTTTTTTAGCCGGATGGCGGTGCTGGCGTCTTATCAAGCCTACAGATGCGTGCAAAGTGTAGGCCTGATAAGCGCAGCGCCATCAGGCTGGGGGATTGCGGTTATTGTGTAAAACCGTTTTGCATACAAATCTGCGCGCTGGTTCTCAGGGTAAAGGCGACTTTGTCTGGGTACTGGCTGTAATAGTTATGCTCTTCTTCCAACCCTTTTGCCTGCGCCAGACGTACCGTTTCCAGCGAGCAGGTACGGTAGATCAGGTCTTTATTCATATTGGTCTGCTTTTCACGCTGTTTATCTGCGGACAGCGCCAGCCAGCTCTCGGACAGCGAGTAATCGTAGACCACCCGGTTTCCTTTCGCCTGCACATTTTCAATGGTAATGAATTCGTCGATTTTCAGTCTTGGCTGCCCACGCATTTTTTTCTTATCTTCTGCGGCGGCATATTGGGCCAACGCATTAATATCCATGCCTGCTATTTTCTGTTTATAGATATCGACATAAGCGGCGGGCTGCTGATAACGCTGAGCGTAAGCGTTTCTTAATTCTCCATCGCTCACCGTACAACCCGCCAGAAACAGAGGTAAAAGCAGCGCCAGTTTTATTTTAGTCATGATGTTATCCCGTTCATTATTGTGGTCCCAGTCGCCCATAACATAATAAAAAAATGATTACGGGTGATATTTAAGGTTGTATAAACGGGGACACGATGACACAAGTTCAATAGTCTTAAAATGGCGTTACAGGCAGGAAACCCTGCCAGAATTGGCAGGGGTTTTGAACATACTGGTAAAGAATTAATGGCCGATCATTTTTGCTTTCGGGATCAACTGGAAATACAGGTGATCCGGCACCGGCGTATCCCAGACATTGGCATATACCGCATAACCAATGGTGGCAAAGAGAATCCCCAGCACTAGTATTGTCATGGCAATACCCGACAGTGCCGTTTGTCGCCATAACGCTTTACCGCTGCCTTTTGCACCCGGCGGTGTCTGCAGGGAAAAGCTCAATGTTGAAGCCACCGGGCAGGATTCAACACAGGTCATGCAGCCAGTGCATTCCACAGTACGCACCTGAATCAGTCTGTCGACCGGGATTTTCGATGGGCAATTTTTCGCGCATTTCCCGCAATCAATGCAACTGTCGGCGTTGCGGCGGATTTTAAACGGCGAGAACAGCGAGAACAGACCAAGCAGTGCGCCGTAAGGACACAGATAACGACACCAGGCGTTGCGAATAAACAGGCTCAGGAGGCTGATAACCACTACGGAGATGAGCGTAGCGGAGCCAATATGGCGAAAGAAATCGAGCATCTTCACATCGATGATGATTCCATAGGCTGACGTCAGAAAGTACTGAATCCCCTGGGCGGGCATCGACAGGGCGATATACAAGAAAAACCCCAGTAGCAGATACTTCAGGCTGAGCAGCGGGATATCCAGCCAGCGCGGTAGCGTAAAGTTACGACCGAATAATTTTCTCCCCAGATTACCGAGCAGTTCGGAAAGCGTCCCCACCGGGCATAACCATGAACAGAAAGCTTTTTTTAACAACAGGCTAATCAGGATAAACGCAACTAACAGCAGCATAGAGGCGGCATGGATGGGCGGAAGAAAACCGGTCTCTAGCGTATAGCGGAAATTCATCAAACCCGCTATCGGCAGCCATCCCTCAATACCGCCGGGCCTTGGAATATAAACGCTGGTGCCGGCGGTTTCGAAATAGCGGACCCAATACCAGAACGCCACGCCAATATAAATATTGATAGCCAGCAGGAGAAACTGGGTGGCTTTTCGCCAGCTGCTGGCGTTGCGCCAGTCATTCCACGGCAGTTTACCCCCGGTCGTGCCTGGGCGGCGCTGCCAGCGCGTTCTCATCTTCCCGTTCATGGTTTTATAGTATCCCTCATATTTCCCCTTCTGCATTCAGAAGGCGTCATCACCGGGATATGCTAGCGCTATTCAGATTTGGTGTATTTGATTTGCATCTTATTACGCGGCTGTTATTTTCTTCATGCCAATATGCCTGAAAAATAATAACAGCCCGATATTTATCACAGGTCAGATAAATACCCTGAACGGGGTATTTATTTCTCTGCAGGGCAACGATTATTCCTGATAAACCTCAACGCGGTCGCGGCCATTACTTTTCGCCAGATAAAGTGCGCGATCGGCTTTATCAACCAACTGTTTATAGTCGGGATGATAGTCATATTCGGCAATACCAATACTGACGGTAATAGAAAACGTTTCTGTCGCTGAGGCTGCCATGCGCATCTCGGCAATTTTCATACGTAGCGTTTCCAGAATAATACTGGCCTGTGATTCATCTGACTCGACGAGCAGAATCATAAATTCTTCGCCACCGTAGCGGAACACGTAATCGCTGCTGCGGATATGATCGTAAATGACCGCCGCGACGTTTTTGAGCGTCAGATCGCCAGTATTATGCCCGAAGTTATCGTTAATTTGCTTGAAGTAGTCGATATCCAGCATCGCCAGGGTAAAAGGCTTACGCGTATGTAACGCCAGCGAGATCTCGCGCCGCATGATGGTCGGAATAAAGCGGCGATTAAGCAACTGGGTCAGCGAATCTTTACCATTTTCCTGCTTAACCAGCGCGTCGAACATTGAGGCGAGCAGGAAATGGATTTTTGCCGATAGCTGGCGTACATCCTGCAATAAGCTCATCCGCTCGGGTTCTGTCGGCTGATGCTGATGCGACAGGGTTGTTGTCAGACGACTGTCGATCTCTGCAATCAGTGATTCCATCTTATTCAGCAGATTGCTGTTGCCGAGGATATGTTTTCCCTTATGTGATAACCACATACCGAAGTCAGAATTCGCCAAAAACACCATCTCACCGAAAGGCATTCCGGTGGCGATGTTATAGATAAACTGGTTTTCCCAGTCGGTAAACGAACGGATTTGCCGCTCGCGCTCGACGTTAACGTCATCGTAAATAGTCTGTAGACGGTACTGCTCCTGCGTGTGCATAGAGTTTTGAAAACTGGGGGAATAGGAGACCGTCATGGCCTCCAGCGCAGTATCCATTGCCAGACTGCTGAAACAGATAGCATCGCTCAGCAAGGCGGGAGTGGAATCCGCCTTTGTTTTTAACACCCTGTACAGCTCATCTTTCAGCTTGCGCGCGCCGCGGTTTACCAGATCGATGGGCAGGCCGATACGGGCATGCACCACACCAATTTTGCGCTGTTTGGCCAGCAGTTGTGAGAGATCTTCGTGGGCGCTGCCAAGTACGCTGCGCAGCCAGTCAAACATGCTGCCGCTGAGGCGGGTACTGACCTGTTCTGTATTGAGGAACAATGCGCTCTCCGCATGGGAGAGCATATAGTCATAAAAAACGGTTACTAAATGGCGGATCTCTTCATCGCTTAACGATGTCAGGAGCGTGTGAACTTCAGGCGATGTTTGACGTAACAGCGCCTGCCATTCTGTAAGGAGTAATGTGTCGTTTACCGGTTCAACCTGTTCCATCTTACTGCCACTCAACGTGCGATTAAAAATTCAGGCGGTATTACGGACAATTACCTCACGATGGTCAAGTTAAACTCTCTTATCGATGGCTAATACCTTCATAAATAAGCCTGAGCGCGAAGACACCAATAATGGCGCCAATCACCCGGCTGGCAACCCGTTGGATTCGGCCATACGCACGGCGCACGGCGGGCAACGAAAACGCCTGGCTGAGAAAAATACGCCAGATAACGGAAGACAACACAATGCCTGCCCAGGCCATCAACCTGGCCCACGTTGGCGTGTCTGCGCTTAAGGTGACCGAGAAGATACTAATAAAAAACAGCACGGTTTGCGGATTAGATAAATCCGTTAATAACCCACGGCGGAAAAACACATACCAGGGGGCGGAAAGCGGCTGCTGTAGCGTTGGCATTTGTGGTGTAGCCTGATGCCGGATGCTGTTCCAGGCGAACCACAGCAGATAGGCGCCGCCGACAATCTTAATCAACGAAAAAATCTCTTCACACTGAGTGATAAGCGTCGCCATGCCAAAGAGCCCGAGGCCAGAGTAGAACGCATCGCCTAAGGCGACGCCCAGACCGGTTATCACGCCCGCGCGTCGCCCTGACGCCAGGCTGGTTTGCACCACCACAAACAGGTTCGCGCCGGGGTTAAAAAAAGTTAAAACAAACAGGCTGACGGTGAGTACGACGGCGTGCAGAGGTTCCATAGACAACAATTCCTCAGATTCTCATAAAGTTAACACTATAATTTCAGTGCGCTGCCTGTTCTGAGGATCAACTCACACTGGCTATTGAAACTTTGAACAGGTTGACGCACTGCTACCCGGTGACCGGTTTTTTCTGCGCCGCAAAATCTCTATATATTCCTGCTGAATGTGGATTTTTTATCCAGGCTGGACTAGTTATTAATCATCCTTGAATCGCGTTATGTAATGTTCAGGGATCGATGATGGCGTAATAACAAAACCTGGAGCTGGTCTATGAAAACTGGAATTAAAGTACTTATTGGTGCATTAGCTTTTGTCGTGACCAACGCATATGCCGCGGAATTTATGACAAAACTTGAATTTGAAAAGGTTGAGTCGCAGTACACAAAAATCGGTGATATCTCAACGAGTAATGAAGTTTCTGTCTCAGACGCTAAAGAAGAGCTGCTGAAGAAAGCAGAAGAGAAAGGGGCCGATGTGGTGGTATTAACCTCCGGTCAAACGGATAATAAAATCCATGGCACAGCCAATATCTACAAGAAAAAATAATACGCTACTGTAAAAATCACGATACCCGCCGGTCATTGTATCGGCGGGTTTTCTTTTAATCTGCGCCAGAAGGTGGTTCGGCTTACCCCGAGATATCGTGCAGCCGCGGTTTTATCGCCATTGAATTGCGCCAGCACCTGCTGTGGCGTGAGCGATGAGGATACCTGCGGCGCGTCAGCAGCAACGGCCAGTTCCGGTAACAGCTGCTGCAGGAATTGTACGTTCAGCTCCGGCTGCGGCTCGACGCTTAAAAACAGCGCCAGGCGCTCCATCATATTACGCAGTTCACGGATATTCCCAGGCCAGCCATAATTCAGTAACGTCGGTTGACTCAGACCCAGCCCTTTGCGCACAGGTTCAGAAAACGGCACCTCCAGTTCCGCCAGCGACTGTTTTAAAAAGCCTTCCGCCAGCGGCAGGATATCGGGCAATCGCTCGCGTAGCGGCGGTAGCGTGAGGCGCAAAATACTCAGGCGATAAAACAGATCGGTGCGAAATTCTCCCAGTTTTATCTCCTGCTCCAGATGACAGTGGGTGGCGCTAATCACCCGTACATCGACTGGAATTGGCTGATGTCCTCCGACCCGGGTGACCTCTTTTTCTTCCAGTACGCGCAACAGTCGGGTTTGTAACGGCAGCGGCATTTCGCCTATCTCATCAAGAAACAGCGTTCCGCCGTGGGCGATTTCAAACAGGCCCGCGCGTCCTCCCCGACGGGAGCCGGTAAAGGCGCCATCCTCATAGCCGAACAGCTCCGCTTCCAGTAATGATTCGGTGATTGCCCCGCAGTTGACGGCAACAAACGGCGGCGAAGGTTTACCGCGCCGGTTCTCCTGACGGGTGAAAAACTCACGATGAATTGCCTGCGCCGCCAGCTCTTTGCCCGTGCCGGTTTCGCCCTGAATCAGCACCGGTGCACGCGAACGGGCATAAAGCATAATGGTGTGCCGCACCTGTTCCATCTGTGCCGAGTGACCGCGCATATCCCCCAGCGCATAGCGGGTGCGCAGCGTATCGCCGGAAACGTACGGACCGTTTCTGCGCAGCGTCAGACGAGTCATATCGAGCGCATCGACAAAGGCCTGGCGCACGGTGGCCGCCGAATAGATAAAGATGCCGGTCATGCCTGCTTCTTCAGCCAGGTCGGTAATCAACCCCGCGCCGACGACCGCCTGCGTGCCGCTGGCTTTCAGCTCGTTGATTTGCCCACGGGCATCTTCTTCCGTGATATAGCTGCGCTGTTCAAGCTGCAAATTGAAGGTTTTTTGAAAAGCGAGCAGCGCGGGGAGGGTTTCCTGATAGGTAATGACGCCAATCGACGAGGTGAGCTTTCCCGCTTTGGCCAGCGCCTGTAGCACGTCAAACCCGCTGGGTTTAATCAGGATCACCGGAATCGATAAACGGCTTTTCAGATACGCCCCGTTGGAACCCGCGGCAATGATGGCATCACAACGCTCGGTGGCTAACTTCTTGCGGATATACGTCACCGCTTTTTCAAAACCAAGCTGAATAGGGGTGATGGTTGCCAGGTGGTCGAACTCCAGGCTGATGTCGCGAAACAGTTCGAACAGGCGCGTGACCGAAACGGTCCAGATAACCGGTTTGTCGTCGTTCACCCGCGGCGGAAGATGCGTATCAGCCATAACCATCCTAAAAAATAAGGCACCGAGTATTAGGGTTTAGTTGTGTTTCATGAATGTTGCAATGAAACGTGAAGGAACGTTTCATGAAACGATAGCTGACACGCTTTTGTGCAACAAAGATACAAAGATTTAATTTAATATATTGTTTTTAAAGGTAAATATATAAAATAATTAAAAATTAAAGTCTTTGGCATACCCCTTGCTTTAAATAAATCAACGAATGATAACAAGTTGATAACAAAGGACGGGATATGTCTCTACACTCCCCAGGGCAGGCGTTTCGCGCCGCGCTCAGCAAAGAAAACCCATTACAAATCGTTGGCACCATCAACGCCAACCACGCTCTGCTGGCCCAACGCGCCGGATATCAGGCGATTTATCTCTCCGGCGGCGGCGTCGCGGCTGGGTCTCTGGGTCTGCCGGATCTCGGTATTTCTACCCTTGATGATGTGCTAACCGATATTCGCCGCATTACTGATGTTTGCCCGCTGCCATTGCTGGTGGATGCGGATATCGGTTTTGGATCGTCAGCTTTCAACGTGGCGCGGACCGTGAAGTCGATTTCCAAAGCCGGTGCCGCCGCGCTGCATATTGAAGATCAGATCGGCGCCAAACGCTGCGGTCATCGCCCGAACAAGGCGATCGTCTCGAAAGAAGAGATGGTTGACAGGATCCGCGCCGCCGTGGATGCGCGTACCGATCCCAACTTTGTGATCATGGCGCGGACCGATGCATTGGCGGTGGAAGGGTTAGAGGCCGCCATCGATCGTGCCCAGGCGTACGTCGAAGCAGGCGCGGATATGTTGTTCCCGGAAGCCATTACCGAGCTTGCCATGTACCGTCAGTTTGCTGATGCGGTACAGGTGCCGATCCTCGCCAACATTACCGAATTTGGTGCTACGCCACTGTTCACCACTGATGAACTGCGCAGCGCGAACGTCGCGATGGCGCTGTATCCACTGTCGGCCTTCCGCGCCATGAACCGCGCTGCGGAAAAGGTTTACAACGTGCTGCGCCAGGAAGGAACGCAAAAGAGCGTTATCGACATTATGCAGACGCGCAACGAGCTGTACGAAAGCATCAATTACTACCAGTTCGAAGAGAAACTCGACGCGTTGTATACCAAGAAGTAACCGTCGTAGGCCGGATAAGGCGTAGCTGCCATCCGGCAATAAATTTGTACCCTACATATTATAAAAATGACGAGGACAACATGAGCGACACAACGATCCTGCAAAATAGTACCCATGTCATTAAACCTAAAAAATCGGTTGCGCTGTCAGGCGTCGCCGCCGGAAATACCGCGCTGTGTACCGTAGGCAAAAGCGGTAACGACCTGCACTATCGCGGCTACGATATTCTCGACCTGGCGCAGCAGTGCGAATTTGAAGAAGTCGCGCACCTGCTGATCCACGGGAAATTGCCCACCCGTGATGAGCTCACCGCCTATAAAAGCAAATTAAAAGCGCTGCGCGGACTGCCCGCAAACGTGCGTACCGTTCTGGAAGCGCTGCCTGCTGCCTCGCACCCGATGGACGTGATGCGCACCGGCGTCTCCGCGCTGGGCTGTACGTTGCCGGAAAAAGAAGGGCATACCGTCTCCGGCGCACGCGATATTGCCGATAAGCTGCTGGCATCGCTCAGTTCTATTCTCCTGTACTGGTATCACTACAGCCATAACGGCGAGCGTATTCAGCCTGAAACTGACGATGATTCCATTGGCGGCCACTTCCTGCATCTGCTGCATGGCGAAAAGCCGTCGCGAAGCTGGGAAAAAGCGATGCATATTTCGCTGGTGCTGTACGCCGAACACGAATTCAACGCCTCCACCTTCACCAGCCGCGTGATTGCAGGGACCGGATCCGATATGTATTCCGCGATTATTGGCGCGATTGGCGCACTGCGTGGTCCGAAACACGGCGGGGCGAATGAAGTATCGCTGGAGATCCAACAGCGCTACGAAACGCCAGACGAAGCGGAAGCGGATATCCGTAAACGCGTTGAAAACAAAGAAGTGGTGATTGGCTTTGGTCATCCGGTTTACACCATCGCCGACCCGCGCCATCAGGTGATAAAGCGCGTGGCGAAACAGCTTTCTCAGGAAGGCGGTTCGCTGAAAATGTACAACATCGCCGACCGTCTGGAAGACGTGATGTGGGAAACGAAAAAGATGTTCCCCAACCTCGACTGGTTCTCGGCAGTCTCCTACAACATGATGGGCGTCCCGACCGAAATGTTCACTCCGCTGTTTGTCATCGCCCGCGTCACCGGCTGGGCGGCGCACATCATTGAACAGCGCCAGGACAACAAAATTATCCGTCCTTCCGCCAATTACACCGGCCCGGAAGATCGTGTCTTTGTCGCGATAGATCAGCGTTGCTAATGCAAAACCTCTAAATATAAAAAACAGGAACCCTTGTTATGTCTGCACATATTTCGAACGTCCGCCCGGAATTTGACCGTGAAATCGTTGATATCGTTGATTACGTCATGAATTACGAGATCACTTCGACGGTAGCGTATGACACCGCGCATTATTGCCTGCTTGATACCTTAGGCTGCGGCCTGGAAGCGCTGGAATATCCGGCCTGTAAAAAACTGCTGGGGCCGGTAGTCCCAGGGACTGTGGTGCCGAACGGCGTGCGCGTTCCGGGCACCCAGTTCCAGCTCGATCCGGTGCAGGCGGCGTTTAACATCGGCGCGATGATCCGCTGGCTGGACTTTAACGACACCTGGCTGGCCGCGGAATGGGGGCATCCTTCCGATAACCTCGGCGGCATTCTGGCTACGGCTGACTGGCTGTCACGCAATGCGGTAGCGGTGGGGAAAGCGCCGTTAACCATGAAAAAAGTGCTCACCGGAATGATTAAAGCCCATGAAATTCAGGGCTGCATCGCGCTGGAAAACTCTTTTAACCGCGTCGGTCTCGATCACGTCCTGCTGGTCAAAGTGGCCTCCACGGCGGTGGTCGCCGAGATGCTTGGCCTGAACCGGGATGAAATTCTCAACGCCGTATCGCTGGCGTGGGTTGACGGGCAGTCGCTGCGTACCTATCGCCATGCGCCAAATACCGGCACGCGTAAATCCTGGGCAGCTGGCGATGCAACTTCGCGCGCGGTACGTCTGGCGCTAATGGCGAAAACCGGTGAGATGGGGTATCCGTCTGCGCTGACGGCGAAAACCTGGGGCTTTTATGACGTCTCTTTCAAAGGCGAATCGTTCCGCTTCCAGCGCCCGTACGGCTCTTATGTGATGGAAAACGTGCTGTTTAAAATCTCCTTCCCGGCCGAGTTCCACTCGCAGACTGCGGTAGAGGCGGCGATGACGCTGTACGAGCAGCTACAGGCTGCAGGGAAAACGGCGGCGGATATCGAAAAAGTGACCATTCGTACGCACGAAGCCTGTATCCGTATCATCGATAAAAAAGGCCCGCTGAATAACCCGGCGGATCGCGATCATTGCATCCAGTATATGGTCGCTATTCCGCTGCTGTTCGGGCGTTTAACCGCGGCAGATTATGAAGACGGCGTGGCGCAGGACAAACGCATTGATACCCTGCGCGAGAAGATCAACTGCTTTGAAGATCCGGCCTTTACAGCCGATTACCACGATCCTGAAAAACGCGCCATCGCGAATGCCATCACCCTGGAATTCACCGACGGCTCACGTTTTGAAGAAGTGGTGGTGGAGTACCCAATCGGCCACGCGCGCCGTCGTAACGACGGGATGCCGAAGCTGGTCGAGAAGTTCAAAATCAACCTGGCGCGTCAGTTCCCGACCCGTCAGCAGCAGCGCATTCTGGATGTCTCCCTGGACAGAACTCGCCTGGAGCAGATGCCGGTCAATGAGTATATGGATTTGTTTGTTATCTGAAACCCGACTCATCAGGCGTAAGTTCAACAGGAGAGCATTATGTCTTATAGCGAGTTTTATCAACGTTCTATTACGCAGCCGGAGTCGTTCTGGGCCGAGCAGGCCCAGCGTATTGACTGGCAGCAGCCGTATACGCAGGTACTGGACCACAGCAATCCGCCGTTTGCCCGCTGGTTTTGCGGCGGGACGACCAATCTGTGCCATAACGCCATCGACCGCTGGCTGGAGAAACAGCCCGAGGCGCTGGCGCTGATTGCGGTGTCATCAGAAACCGAAGAAGAACGCACGTTTACCTTTCGTCAGCTGTATGACGAAGTGAATGTTGTGGCAGCGATGCTGTTGTCGCTCGGCGTACAGCGCGGGGATCGGGTACTGGTTTATATGCCGATGATCGCCGAAGCGCACATTACGCTGCTGGCCTGCGCACGCATTGGGGCGATCCATTCAGTGGTGTTCGGTGGTTTTGCTTCGCACAGCGTGGCGGCGCGCATCGATGACGCCCGACCGGTGGTTATCGTTTCGGCGGATGCCGGGGCGCGCGGCGGCAAGATACTGCCCTATAAAAAGCTACTCGATGATGCGATCGATCAGGCTCAGCATCAGCCGCGTCATGTGGTGCTGGTCGACCGCGGTCTGGCGAAAATGGCGCGGGTGGAGGGGCGTGACCTCGACTTTGCCGCGCTACGCCAACAGCATCTCGGCGCACGGGTGCCGATTGTCTGGCTGGAGTCGAACGAAACGTCCTGCATTCTCTACACCTCAGGGACAACCGGTAAACCGAAAGGCGTTCAGCGCGACGTTGGTGGCTATGCGGTCGCGCTGGCGACCTCGATGGACACCATTTTCGGCGGCAAAGCGGGCGGCGTGTTCTTCTGCGCGTCGGATATCGGCTGGGTGGTTGGGCATTCCTATATCGTGTATGCCCCGCTGCTGGCGGGGATGGCGACGGTGGTTTACGAAGGGCTGCCAACGTATCCGGACTGCGGCGTATGGTGGAAAATTGTTGAGAAGTATCAGGTCAGCCGGATGTTCTCGGCCCCGACCGCCATCCGCGTGCTGAAAAAATTCCCGACCGCGCAAATCCGCAATCACGATCTCTCCTCGCTGGAGGTGCTGTATCTGGCGGGTGAGCCGCTGGATGAACCGACCGCCAGTTGGGTAACGGAAACGCTGGGCGTCCCGGTTATCGACAACTACTGGCAGACTGAATCCGGCTGGCCGATTATGGCTATCGCCCGCGGGCTGGACGACCGACCGTCGCGGCTGGGCAGTCCTGGCGTGCCGATGTACGGCTATAACGTGCAGTTGCTCAATGAGGTGACCGGTGAACCTTGTGCGGCGAACGAGAAGGGGATGCTGGTGATTGAAGGGCCGCTGCCGCCGGGCTGTATTCAGACTATCTGGGGGGATGACGCGCGGTTTGTGAATACCTACTGGTCGCTGTTTTCCCGCCAGGTGTACGCCACCTTTGACTGGGGCATTCGCGATGCCGATGGCTATTACTTCATTCTTGGCCGTACGGATGACGTGATCAACGTGGCCGGACACCGGCTGGGGACGCGCGAGATAGAGGAGAGTATTTCCAGCTATCCAAACGTCGCCGAAGTGGCGGTAGTTGGCGTGAAGGATGCGCTGAAAGGGCAGGTGGCGGTCGCGTTTGTTATTCCAAAACAGAGCGACAGTCTGGAAGACAGCGACATTGCCCATTCGGAAGAGAAGGCGATTATGGCGCTGGTGGATAGTCAAATTGGTAATTTTGGTCGTCCGGCGCACGTCTGGTTTGTGTCGCAACTGCCGAAAACACGCTCCGGCAAAATGCTCAGACGGACGATTCAGGCGATCTGCGAAGGCCGCGATCCTGGCGATCTAACGACCATTGACGATCCCGCATCGTTGCAGCAAATCCGTCAGGCGATCGAGGAGTAACGTCGTGTGATGCCCGGTGGCGCAATGCTTACCGGGCCTACGTGTTAATCAACTTTCTTATACGGCCCGTGATAGTAATCAAACGGCGCATAAACCGTATCGGCCACGAACGATAACGGCACATCAACAAATAACAGCGCTAAATCGAAATAGTTATAATCGTAAGCGCCCGGGTTTTTTAGTTTATCAATATCATGGCGCATACCCACGTAATACGTATCTGAATCCTCGCCTGCCGTGCGCGCATCAATGCTGCCACATCCTGTAAGTAATACGCTGATAAAGAGCGTTGTTACCGCAACCGTCTTTTTGCTCATGCTATGACCTGGCTTCTCGCCCCGTTTTACCATAACGATAAAAAAGCGGCGTGTTGTCCTCGGAACTTAAACCACCAGGTCAGGACTCATCGTGTGAGGATGGCACATCGAAGGCCGGATAAACCACGTGAGTGGTGTATCCGGCAAAGAGGCTTTTACAGCGTGACGCTTTCGCGACGACGCAGCAGAGAAAACGGCCCCGGTCCACTTAGGGTAAATACGGAAATCAACGTGAAGCTTAGCGCAATTATCCCCAGCACCAGATACGCCCCCTGGAAACCAATACTCTCATACATTTTTCCGGCCAGAACTGACATGAAAATCATTGCTAACTGTTTGAAGAAACAGAAGCACACCAGGTAAATTGTGGCCGAGAAGCGCACTTCAAACTGACTGGTGATGTATTTGAAGCAACCGACGATCAGGAACGGTATTTCAAACATATGCAGCGTTTTGAGAATGACGACCTCCAGCGCAGAGGTGGCGAAGGAGGAGCCGATGATCCGCACCGACATTATCGTACCGGCCAGCAGTAGGGCGTTCTTTCCGCCAATGCGGTTCACAATCAGCGGCGCAAAGAACATGATAGAGGCATTAAGTAATTCCCCCATGGTCGTGACGTAGCCAAACACACGGGTACCCTGTTCGCCGGTGGCAAAGAACGAGGTAAAGAAGTTGGCGAACTGCTGGTCAAACACATCATACGTACAGGAAACGCCGACCACGTACAGGGAGAGGAACCAGAGTTTCGGTTGTTTAAATAACTCCAGCGCTAGCTTCAGACTGAATGCTGAGTTGTTGGCGCCTACCGCATCCGCAACTTTTGCAGAAGAGGGGACATCTGTTTTTGAAAAGAGCAGCAGCAATGCCAGAATGACCGCACAGCCGGAACCTAACCAGAAGACAAACTGGTTATTGATGGTGAACATAATCCCGGCAATTGAGGCGCACAGCGCCCAGCCCACGCAGCCAAACATGCGCGCGCGACCAAATTCAAAATTGCTTCGGCGGCTGGCTTTTTCAATATAGGCTTCAATCGCCGGAGCGCCGGCATTGTAGATAAAGCCAAGGTAAATCCCGCCGACAATCGAACCCAGTAAAATATTAGCCTGTAATAACGGGCCAAAGACGTAAATAAAGAATGGGGCAAACATTACCAGCATTCCGGTAATTACCCACAGCAGGTGTTTACGCAGGCCAAGCTTATCGGAAAGCAGTCCGAAAACAGGCTGGAATAATAATGAAAATAGTGAAATACAGGCGAAAATGATCCCGGTGTCACCTTTACTGATATGGTTTACATCGTGTAACCAGATAGGGAAGAAGGGGAAATAGGCACCCATAATGAAAAAGTAAAAGAAAAAGAAGAAGCCGAACATCCAAAAGTTAGTGTTTTTCAAATAATACATAATGGACTTCCTTACGATGAATGCGGGCAGGGGGGAACCTGCCCGATTATTATTATTTTTGACCCCAGACCAGCTGGTAGTGGTAGCGTCCGGCACTCAGCAGGAACTCTGGTGAAACGGAAGGACTCCAGGAGTCGTCACCGCCCACGCCCATATGGAAGCCATCAATATTGACCCAGGTACCTGCCTCCGGTTGCAGCAGATGGCGGTGGCTGGTTTCCATCAGTTGCTTCTGGCTAAAGCGGCTGATGTTGAACAGGAAGTCCCCTCGCCATTGATGCGCGCCGTAGCGTAGCTCACGCGTGTTGCAGCGCAGACCGTTTTCGCCAGGGAAAACATACGGGGTGTACATCTCATCAAGTGACAAATCCCAACGATCAAAACAGGCGGCGCTCAGGCGATCCGGGTAGTTCTCATGTGGGCCGAGACCTAACCAGTTCACGCGCTCAGCGACCTGCGCCAGCTGGCAGCTCAGGCCGATGCGGGCCGGATGTGGCGTGCCGCTGGCGACGTCGACATCCACCGTTATCTGCATCTCACCATTGCCGTCAATACGGTAGCTTTTTCGGCTGACGAACAGCGTTTCGCCCTGATACTGCCACGCATGTTCGGTGGCGATCAGTACCGCATTGCTTAGCGTGTCGGCAGCACAGTGCAGTAACGTTGCTTCGACCAGATAATGACCGGCGGCTTTCCAGCGTTCGACCCAGGCGTTAGGGTCGATGCGGGTTGACTCGCTCACGCCGATGTCGTTGTCCAACGGCGCGCGGGTGAACTGGTCAGTAAGCGGGGTTAACAGTTGGGCTGCGTCGCCAATCCAGTACTGTGTCAGCAGGCCAGACTGACGGTCGAATTGCCAGCGCTTGTCGTTGATCTCAACAGTAAAGGTGTTTTCGCTCACGTTCAGCTGTGGTGCGGTACGGGCAGTTGGCCGTGGCGCCAGGCTGAGTTTCTCTTCCAGCTTCCATTGCTGCCAGGCGCTAATGTGCCCGGCATCTGACCATGCGGTGGCCTGAGGTTGCTCTACGCGTACCGTTAGCCATAACTGGCCGGCGGTTTCCGGCATCGGGACATCTGGTAAGGTAATCACCTGGCGACTCTGTGGGGCGATATCCAGCACGATTTCTCCGGCGGCCAGCGGGTTGCCATCCTGGGCAATCGACCAGTGCAGAACTTCGTTATCGCTGTGGCGGAACAGATATTCGCTGGTTACTTCAATCTGGCGTTTGGGTCCCGGCAGCAGCGTAAACTGGAAAAACTGCTGCACATGTTTGGCCTCGTATAATGCCGGATGCGGGGTGCGATCGGCGAACACCAGGCCGTTCATGCAAAACTGACGATCGTTAGGCGTGTCGCCAAAATCACCACCGTAGGCAGACCATGCTTTGCCGTTCTCATCATATTTAATCAGCGACTGATCTACCCAGTCCCAGACAAACCCGCCCTGTAGGCGCGGAAATTGACGGAACGCTTGCCAGTATTTGGCGAAGCCGCCAAAACTGTTGCCCATGGCGTGGGCGTATTCGCAGAGGATCAGCGGACGCTGCTCGCCGGGCATCGACAGCCACTTTTTAATCGACCATTTGGGTACCGCGGGGAAGGGCTGATCCTGATCGACGCGGGCGTACATCGGGCAAATAATGTCGGTCGCCGTGGTATTTGCGCCGCCGCCTTCATACTGTACCGGGCGGGACGGATCTTCTGATTTTATCCAGCGGTAGAGCGCGTCATGGTTGGCGCCATGCCCGGATTCATTGCCCAGTGACCAGATGATGATGCTCGGGTGGTTGCGATCGCGTTGCACCATGCGCGTGACGCGCTGGCTCATGGCTGGCAGCCATGCGGGATCGTCGGTAAGGCAATTCATCGGCACCATGCCATGGGTTTCAATGTTGGCTTCGTCGACCACATACAGGCCGTAGCGATCGCACAGGGTGTACCACAATGGATGGTTCGGGTAATGGGAGCAGCGCACGGCGTTAAAGTTGTTCTGCTTCATCAGCAGAATATCCTGCACCATCGTCGCCTCGTCCATCACCTGACCGTTGACCGGATGGTGCTCATGACGGTTGGTGCCGCGAATCAACAGCGGCTTACCGTTGAGTAACAGCAGGCCGTTTTCAATACGAACCTGACGAAAGCCGACATCACAGGCTTCCGCTTCAATCAGCGCTCCGTCAGCGGTACGTAACTGGACCACAGCGCGGTACAGATTAGGCGTTTCGGCACTCCACAGCGCCGGGTTTTCGACGTTCAGACGCAGGGTAACCCGATCATGATAAGCGCCGCGTTCATCAATAATTTCGCTGCCGAGCGGGGAAGTCGTTTCGTGAGTGAGCGTTTCACCGTCCCACAATTGCAGGGTGACGCGTAAATCTTCGCTCTCGTTGTCCGCCACTCTGACTTCTGTTTCCAGCGTGGCGCGGCTGAAATCGTCGTTAAAACGGGTGTTAATGCGCAGGTCGCGGATTTGCGTAGTGGGCTTATGCAGCAAAGATACATCGCGAAAGATCCCGCTCATGCGCCACATGTCCTGGTCTTCCAGATAACTGCCGTCGCTCCAGCGCAGCACCATCACAGCCAGGCGGTTTTCGCCGTGCAGCAGATAATCGCTAAGATCGAATTCAGACGGCAGGCGGCTGTCCTGACCGTAGCCAACCCAGCGACCATTGCACCACAAATGAAACGCGGAATTCACCCCGTCAAAAATAATGCGCGTCTGACCTTCATCTAACCACGCGTCTTCGATACTGAATGTGAGCGAGTAACATCCTGTCGGATTCTGTGCTGGAACGTACGGGGGGTTAACCGGGATCGGGTAGGTGACGTTGGTATAAATTGGCGCGTCGTAACCGTCCATCTGCCAGTTAGAGGGGACGTTGATAGTATCAGCCTGTGGCAGATCGCTTGTCAGCCAGCTTTCCGGTACGGCCTCAGGCGCGGAAAACCAGGCGAACTGCCACTTGCCATTCAGCGAGCGTAACTGAGTTGATCGCTGATTGGTGCGCGCATCATCTGCTGAGCGCCAGCTACAAAACGGCGGGTGCGCCTCCAGGCGGTTGAGCTGCGTGACGCCGGGATTTTCCCAGTCACGGCGGGCCAGTACAGCGGAGAGTGAATCTGTGTTCAGGTTCATAACGGTATCCTGTTTGAATTTGTTATTCGCTCACAATTTCAATCAAAATACGAATAAGCGATCCCAACTGTAAAGGATGGGGCGCTCAATGGGTGAACTGACTCACATAATTGTTATGCGTTCACAATTTGGGTGTGAGCTGCGAAACTTGCCGCGCTAGCTGGAGCAGTGAGTCGGCCAGCACCTGGGGTGAGAGGGTTTGCGTATCGGGAGGCAGAACCGTATTGCGCTTAACCAGGGTTACGGGCAGCAGTTGGTTGCCCACGCTTGAGGTCCCACGGGGAAGTTGCAGCAGTCTGTCGACGCTGGTTTCACCCAGTAACGGAAAATCCTGCCTGATGGTGGTCAGTGGTGGGATGTAGCAGGCGCTGTCTTCGGTGTCATCGTAGCCGATCACCGAGATATCAACCGCCACCCGCAGACCGAACTCGCTGATTGCCCGCATCGCGCCCAGCGCCATTTGATCGTTAGCGACCAGCATGGCCGTGGGGAGATTACCACCATTAAGCATATGCAGCGTTTGCTGAAAACCTGACATCGCGCTCCAGTCGCCTTCCAGCTCCGCGGTGGGTTGCAGCTGGTAGTGCGCCAGATATTTATGCCACCCCGCATGGCGAAGCCTTGCCGAAACCGAAGTGTGTGGCCCGCTCAGCAGGGCGATACGCTGATGCCCATGCTGCACCAGATGTTCAACGCCGAGACGTGCGCCGTCGTCATGGGAGAAAATCACGCTGTTAATTGGCGTCTGATCTGAGACATCGAGAAACAGCACCGGCACCGTACCGCAGGCGGCAGCCACGGCAATGGCGTCTTCTTCATCGAGCGGGTAGTTGATGATAAGCCCGGTTACGCGTTGAGAAAGCAGGTTGTGGACTGCGGCTTTACATGCCTCAACGCCGCTACGTTCGACCATGGCGATCACCACGCTGGCCCCGGACTGGTCGGCGCGGGATTTTATGGCGGCAACGATTTGCGAGGGGGCGTGCAGGGCAAGGTTCGCCGTCACGACGCCAATCAGCGGCGTCTGTTTGCCCGCCAGCTGCTGTGCGACGCGGTTGGGGATGTAATTGAGCTCCGCCATCGCGGCCTCAACTTTCTGTCGGGTTTTTGCGGAAACGTGGCTGGCCTGATTCACGACGCGCGAGACGGTCTGGTAAGAGACTCCTGCATGGTCTGCCACATCGTATAGCGTTACCGGTTTCACGTTTATCACCCCTGTCATGACGTTATCTGCGCGCTATGATGCCACAGCGGGACGGTTTTGGGGTATTTGCGCATTGGTTCTGCGAGGCGCATTCCAGGGTTGCGGATCGTGTGCTGGAGGATTTATCGTCGTGATGCTTAACAGAATAAAAAAGTGAGGACATCGTGAGCGACTCTGCGGCAAACAACATTCTGTCCATCTACCAACGTCATGCGGAGGCCTTTGCCAGCCAGCGTTCACGCGCACTGTTCGAGAAAAGCTGGCTGGATAAGTTCATCACCGTGATGGGCGGACAGGGCAGCATTGTGGATATTGGCTGCGGCAACGGCCAGCCGATTGCTGGTTATTTTATTCAGCAAGGCTTTCCGCTTACGGGAATTGATGGTTCTGCGGCGATGCTGGCGCGGGCCCGGCACTCTTTTCCCGCACAGCGCTGGCTGGAGCAGGATATGCGCGAGCTGGGACTTAACGAGACTTTCGATGGTCTGATCGCCTGGGACAGTTTTTTCCATTTAACTCAGCAGGATCAGCAAAAGATGTTCCCGATTTTTGACCGACTCAGCCGTCCCGGCAGCGCGCTGATGTTTACCAGCGGGACGGAAAACGGTATCGCGATGGGGCAATTTGAGGGCGAACCGCTGTTTCACGCCAGCCTCGCACCGGATGAATACCGCGCATTGCTGTCAGAGCACGGTTTTGTGGTGGTAGAGATGGTGATGGAAGATCCGCACTGCGCCGGGCATACCATCTGGCTGGCGCAAAAACGTGGCTAAATTCTAAACGTTAAGCGTTCCCTTCTCCTGATATTATTCTGCAGTGGCTGTTTTAACATTCCGGAACTTCAGTTCAAGGATTTTATTTATTGTTTGATCCAGTTCTGAACCTTTTATTGGAGAGCATATTTCAGCATACTCTTTTACGTATTTTTGGCATGTGTTGACGACTTCTGGTTGTGGGAGGAAATATGCGGCGACTGAGACAGGGGAAAAAATTGCTGAATAGAAAGTAATGTAGAGTCCCTTCGACAAATATTCAACATCCTTGATACGCTCGGTTCCACAAGCAGAGGGGATTCTTTTTATAACAGTGTCGTACCTGTCACGAAAGTGCTCGTTAATGGTAGGGCAGGTTTCAGGGGATGAGCTGTTAAATACCGCTAGATCTATTTGCGCAGAGTAATCCTTCCCATCTGTTTTGGTGAGATCTATTAAAACAAAAGGCATAATTGTTAAAATAAGGGAGGTGGTTGCTAAAAAATACTGATATGGGCTGTATTCGTCGGAACGAAATTTACACAGGGTATAAATCGACAAGAATAAACCCAGGGTTGCAATAAAACCATTGAGCATTGCCAGAATAAGGAAGAAAAGAACGATCGCGGAAGGTTTAATTATGCTGGTATTCATTTCTAATTATTCCATGTTTTTTAACGCTATTACTTTACGACAATTAAGTTAAGCGATAATAGTACAATTTCCAGGTATTGCGGATTCCGCTTATTTAGTGCCGGGGAGGTATGTCTGTTAGCACGATGCGAGTGGCGTCATCGTAGCGTATTATCCAGAATGTTAATGTGGGTAAATGGGCGATTTGCGATGGGATTAGGTCAACAGAGTAAGAATAATTTAACTTAAGAGCATAAGAAATCCTAAAATGCAATTGGAATGAAGTGAAATAGCACTTAATGTCTTTACTTTTGTTTACATTTTGTGCTTTTTTACAAGGATCGGCTGTGCTTTACAGTCAAGTTCGCTTTCGTACTTTTATGGGGGGTGGGGTGAAGTTCAGGGATGAAAGAAAGTTGGCAATATTAATTGGGATGTTAATTTTGCCGTTCACAACTGTTTCTGCGGCGCCACTCTCTCCTGCGGATCGGAATACCATTCAGCAGCAACAGCAGCAGCGACTTAATGAAAACCAGCGCCAGCGTGAAGAGCTGGAGCGTAGCGTTACGCTACCCGAAACCGTAACGCCGAAAACGCCAGCCCAGACTGAAGGGCCGTGTTTTATGATTTCGCGTATTGATATTGACGGCGCAACGAAGTTGTCCGCCGCTGCCTCGGCAAAGCTTACCGCGCCATGGGTGAATCAATGCCTGAATATTCCCCGCCTTACGGAACTGACAAATGCAATTTCCGACTGGTATATCAGTCGAGGCTACATCACCAGTCGTGCCTTTTTAACCGAACAGGATCTCTCATCCGGGGTGCTGCACATTGCGGTGCTTGAGGGTAAATTGCAGCAAATACGTCTGGAAGGCGTCCCATCGCGCACTCTGCTGATGACCTTTCCCGGAATGGAAGGAAAAATTCTCAATCTGCGTGACATTGAACAGGGGATGGAGCAGTTGAACCGGGTTCGCCAGACGCCGGTGGAAATTGAAATTTTGCCGGGCAGTCAGCAGGGGTTCTCAATAGTTAACCTCACCGCCACGCCTGAATTTCCACTCAATGGCTCAGTTAGTTTTGATAACAGTGGACAAAAGAGCACCGGAACCGGACAGCTCAGTGGTGCGCTATTTTTCAATAATATGCTCGGCCTGGCGGATAAATGGTTTATTAGCGGCGGACGCAGTAGCGATTTTTCCAGCAGCAAAGATGCGCAGAATTTTGCGGCCGGCGTGAGTATTCCTTACGGCTACGGACTGCTTGATTACAACTACAGCTGGAGTAACTACCTCAGCACGATTGATAACAATGGTTATGCCTGGCGTTCCACCGGAGATAGCGAAACCCATCGTCTGAACGGATCCTGGGTTTTGTTTCGCAATGGTGATGTCAAAACCGCTGCATCGCTGGGATTGACGCATCGAATTAACCGTAACAAATTGAACGATATCCTGCTGAAGACCAGTAGTCGCAAGCTTTCCAGCGTTTCGCTGGGCATCAACCATACGCAAAAAATTGCTTCCGGCGTTGCGACGTTTAACCCTTCATTCACCCAGGGCGTGCCATGGTTTGGCGCAGAGGATGACAACGATAAACAGGGTGATGTGCCAAGGGCGGAATTTCGCAAATGGAGCGTCAGCGGTAGTTTCCAGCGCCCGTTGGCAGAGAAACTGTGGTGGCTAAGCAGCGTGTATTTTCAATGGTCTCCAGACCGACTCTATGGAAGTGAACGCCTGACGCTGGGCGGAGAAACCTCCGTTCGCGGTTTTAAAGAACAATACATTTCTGGAGATAACGGCGGCTACTGGCGCAATGAAGTGAATTATTCGCTATTTACGCTGCCGGTGCTGGGACAGATTGGCGCGATAGCGGCATTCGACGGCGGCTGGCTGAAACAGGATAACGTTGATAGCTATGCCTCCGGCACGTTGTGGGGGGCTGCGCTGGGATTAACCAGTTCAGGGCGCTGGTTTTCCAGTCAGTTTACCGTAGGAACGCCAGTAAACTATCCGGACTGGCTGGCGCCGGATCATCTCAATGTGTATTACCGCGTTGCGGTGGCATTTTAAGGAATAAGGGTGATGAAAAAGGATCAGGTTCGTTTTTCCCAGCGTTTGCTAAGTGGCATGTTGAGTTTCCTGTTGGCTACCCAACCACTGCTCCCAGCGATGGCTGCCGCCATCACGCCTGAAGGCAATACGCAGATGGATAAAGCCGCCAATGGAGTTCCGGTGGTGAATATTGCCACGCCGAACCAGTCCGGGATTTCACACAATAAATATAACGACTACAACGTGGGAAAAGAGGGGCTGATCCTCAACAACGCGACCGGGCAATTTACCCAGACCCAGCTCGGCGGCATCATCCAGAATAACCCGAACCTGCAACCGGGAAAGGAAGCTTCAGGGATCATCAACGAAGTTACCGGCGCTAACCGTTCGCAGCTTCAGGGCTATACCGAAGTCGCGGGGAAAGCTGCCAACGTCATGGTTGCCAACCCCTATGGCATTACCTGTAATGGTTGTGGATTTATCAACACGCCTAACGCCACTCTGACCACCGGTAAACCCGTGTTGGATGCCAACGGCAACCTACAGTCGCTGGATGTAAGCAAGGGCAGCATTACCATCGAAGGTAAGGGGCTGGATGGTAGTCAGAGCGATGCGGTGTCGATTATTGCCCGTGCCACGGAAATTAATGCTGCGCTGCACGCCAAGGATCTGACGGTTATCGCCGGCGCGAATCGCGTGGCGGCGAATGGCCAGGTGAGCCCGCTGAATGGCGAAGGGGAAGCACCGAAAATTGCGGTAGACACCGGTGCGTTAGGCGGCATGTATGCTAATCGAATTCATCTGGTCTCCAGCGAGAAAGGGCTGGGGGTCAACCTCGGGAATCTGAATGCCCGTCAGGGTGATATCACCCTCAATGCTAACGGGAAATTAACGATCGGCAACAGTCTGGCAAATGGTGGTCTATCCGCCAGTGGCGAAGGCGTCACGTTGACCGGCAGTCATAAGACCGGAAGCGGGATGGTCATCAACAGCACCGGGGCGTTAGCGTTACAGAATGCAAATCTCTCCAGCGGCGCAGGCGTGCAACTGGGCAGCGATGGCAAGGTGACGATCGAGGGGGGCGGGGTTGCCGCAGCTGGCGAGTTGCAGGTGGCTGCTAAACAGGATGTAGCCATTGCGGCAACCACTTTGGTTAGCCAGAAAAACACCTCACTGCGCAGTGACGGTTCGCTGAAAATCACCGACGGCAGCCTGACCAGTAAAGAAAAAATGCATGTTACGGGTACTAATGGGCTGGCGCTGACCCGTTCCACGCTGGGGAGTGATACTGATGTCAGCCTTAACAGTCAAGGCGAACTGTCGGCGCAGGGGGGATTGCTCTCAGCAGGTAACGGATTAACGCTGAAGGCACAGCACATAGCTCTGAATAACGCCAGTCGGGCCGATGCGAAGGGCGCATTAAGCCTGACCGGTAGCGACATAAACAACCAGGGACAGGTCAATGCGGGAGGCGCGTTGTCCCTTTCTGGTGGGCACCTCGTTAATGGTGGTCAACTGGCTGCAAATGGCAGTCTTGATGTTTCTGTCAGCAGCCTTAACAACGCAGGTCTGATGCAGGGTAACAGCGTATCGGTCAACAGCGGGGCGCTGGATAATATGGGTACGCTGGCGAGCGGCGGCCAGCTTTCAGTACAAACGGTAGCGCTGAACCAGCAGGGGATCCTGAGCGCGAAAAACGATGCGGATATCCGGGCTGATGCCACGTTGAGTAATGGTGGAAAGTTGCTCTCTGATGGCACATTAACGGTGCAGGCCGCGACAGTTGAACAACATGGCGTCCTCTCTGGCAACCAGGGGGTAACGGTCAATGCTGAAAACCTCACCGCCGCGAAAGATTCGCTGATCGCCGGGCAACAGGACATACAGTTAAACGTTACGCAAAACCTTAATCTGAACGGTCAGGTTAATGCCGCTGGTGCGCTTAATGTCGACGCAAAGCAGTTGACTACTGGCAAAGACGGTCATTTGCAGAGCGGTCTGGACCTTGCGATTACGGGCAACAACGTGACGCTGAACGGCGTACAGGCGGCAAAAGGTTCGTTGGATGTGACGGCTGACAGGCTTAGTCATGGCGGGAAATCCACTGGGGAACGCGTCGGTTTCAGCGCGCAGCAGTCAGTTGATAACCATGGAGAGCTGCTGGCCGATACTCTGGCGCTCAGTGGGACAACGCTGACCCATAGCGGTAGCGCCAGCGCCGAACGCATCTCGATTATTGCATCTGATGGACTCGCCAGCAGCGGCTCTCTGATCGCCGACACGTTAACTCTCCAGAGTCAGCATGTCGTGAACAGCGGTTTGATGCAGGGCAACACCGCGCTGAACCTGCATACCGACAGACTGGAAAACCTCAGCGGCGGCTCACTCTACAGCAAAGCATCTCTAGCGCTGGATATACCGTATCTGGCCAACCATGGGTTGATTACAACCGACGGCTCATTGCACCTCAACGGTCGCCAGTTGGTTAACGGCGGAGAAATTAACGGCGTTAATCTGCAAAGTGAATATGCGACGATAAAAAACGAAGCCGCGGGACGCCTGCTGGCTGACACGTCATTATCTGTTCACGGACAGCAGACAGATAACCTCGGACTCATGGCCGCCGATACGCTCGCGCTGAACAGTCAGGACGTGAATAACGACGGTAATGTGTTGTCGGTGGGTGAATTAAGTCTTAAGAATCAGACTCTCCACAACACTGGCTTGCTGCAGGGCGGTACGCTGAATCTGGAAGCAAATACGTGGCAAAATAGCGGTAATGCGTTGGGTGAAACGGGGGTAACGGCAACAGTATACGACGCGTTCACTAACCAGGGAAAAGTACTCAGTCAACAAGGTATGACCGTGCATGCCGCCAGCGTGAATAACAGCGGAATGCTGGCAGCGAAGGTGCTGGCATTACACGGCGATCTCAGCAACAGTGGGATCCTGCAGGGGAATCAGGCGCTCGCCTGGGATGGGAATCGCTTTACAAACCTTGCTGGTGGGCAGGTGACCAGCGGTGAAGATCTACAGCTCAGCGGAAAGCGTTTTGAAAATGATGGTCAACTAGAGGGCCGTACCGCGGCGATTAGACTGGATAACCTGCGCAATAGCGGCAGCGTTCAGGCACTGGACAGTCTGAAGATTAAGGCTAACGGGCGACTGGATAATCAGGGATCGCTGCGCAGTCTCAACCTGTTTGAGTTGGCTGTGGCACAGTTGTTTAACGACGAAATGATTGCTGCAAAATCCCTGAGCATTTCCGCACCGGAGCTGGTGAATAACGGCATTGTGCAGGGTAATTCGGCGCTACAACTCACCACCCGCAATCTGTTCAATGGTCAGCAGGGACAACTGGTTAGCGGCGCGGGGTTGGATTTAGGCCTCGACATGCTGGAAAACCAAGGTCTGCTGCTGACGAATACCGACTTCACACTGCGCGGCAGCAAATTAATTAACGCAGGTGATATTCAGGCCGATTCCCTGAACCTGACGCTGGCGAACTCGGTTGAAAACCAGGGGAGTATGTTGGCGAAACAGGGGGCGTCGATGAATACTGCATCCCTGGATAACAGCGGTACGCTGGCGGCGAAAAGTGTCACTCTGGATGGAAAATCAATCCGTAACAGCGGTCTGGTACAGAGCAACGACAATACCTCGGTTTCTGCGAATACCTTCATCACGGATACCGCAGGTAAATGGCTGGCCGGTAATGCGCTGCTGGTGCATTCCGGTGCGATGGAAAACGCCGGCGTACTGCAAGGCGATACCCTGACATTCACTGCCGACTCGCTGAATAACAGCGGCGTGCTTAACGGTTTGCATGGCCTGGAAGGCAAGCTGTCCGGGCGACTTACCAACCCCGGACACATTCAAAGTGGCGGCGCACTGACGCTTACGGCTGATGATATCAACAGCGCCGGGCGTATTACCGGTGACAGGCTGACACTTGCAGCCTCGACGTTAAACAATACAGGCCTGTGGCAGGGGACGAATGGGCTTGCGCTGGCTGGCGATGTGCTCACGACGGGCATTACGTCCCGTACGCTGAGCGGCGGCGCGTTGAGCGTCAATGCCGGCACTATCACGACGCAGGGAACGCTGCAGGGGCAGCAACTTACGCTGACCGCAGATGACTGGCTGCACAAAGGATCGCTGATAAGCCTGGGTAATCTGACGGCTGATGTAAACAACGGCCTTACTACATCAGGCGAAGTGATGAGTCATGGCGGAATGTCACTGACCGCGCAGCAGCTTGATAACAGCGGCAAGCTGCTCAGCGAAAGCGACGTAACGCTAGACGGCGTGCAGCTTAATAACAGTGGCACGGTACAGGGAAATACCCTGACCCTGCAGCAAAACCGGATCCACAATCAGGGTACGCTGACCGGTCTGCAAAGCCTGACGCTAGAGGCTCGTCAGCGTCTGATGGCGCGCATGGCGATGGCTTCACCGCAACAGGAATTGATTAACGCAGCAGGTGGTTCACTGCTGACGCAGGGGACGCTGAAACTCTCTTCTGGCGAGGTGACGAATAACGGCGTGTGGCAAGGGCAGTCTGTTCTGCTCAATGCGCAAACGCTGACAAACAACGGGGCAATACAAAGCGCCGACGCTCTGCAGCTTACGCTCGCAAATAACCTGACGTCTGCGGCGGGCAGCAAAATTACTGCCCTTGGTAACGCGACGCTACAGGCGCTTTCTCTGGCTAACGCCGGGCAATGGACGGCGAAAAATCTTACGCTGAAGGGGACAACCCTTGATAACAGTGCGGCGATTAGCGGCGTAAATGCGTTTACGCTTGCCATGAACGGCGCGGTCAGGCAGCAGAAAGCGGGCAGTATGCTGAGCGGGGGCGCGTTGAATCTGACTGCGGCGTCAGTCACCAATGAGGGCAAAATTCAGGGGGCGACGCTGGGCATGACGACCGGCGCATTGACCAACAGCGGACGACTGCAAGGGGATAATGGCGCAACGCTGTCGCTGAGCGGTGATTTGATAAACCAGGCTTCCGGGGAGATTGTCAGCCGCCAGGGGCTGACGATTTCTACGCCAGTGCTGTCCAACTACGGTTTAATGCAGGGCGGTGGAGAGACCCATCTTAACGCCACAACTCGCGCACTCAATGACGGCAAACTGCTTTCTGGCGCGGGAATGAAGCTGACCACGCCGCAGTATTCCGGCGCAGGCTGGTTACAGGCGGCAAACCTCATTCTGAATGCAGCAACGGCCACCAATAGCGGGAACTGGCTGGCTGACAGCGCCACGCTTGCAGGGACCAGTTTTACCAACCTGGGAACCGCGCAGGCCGGTCAACTGGCGGTGAAATACACGCAACTGACAAATAACGGTACGCTGTTGGGCACCTCGCAACTGAGTGTTAATGCCAGCCAGATTAATCAGAATGCGGCAGGAAAACTGTTCAGCGGCGGCGATCTGTCCGTTGAGAGTCACGGGCTGGGTACGTTGGGGCAAGTGGTTGCGCTGGGTAATCTGACGCTGAAACTGGTGAATGACTTTACTGTGCAAAGCGCTTTTGCCGCGGGTAAAACGCTGACCATTACCAGCGATGGCGCTATCGACAACCGTAGCGTGCTTCAGGGGCAATCGCTCAACCTGACGGCGGGCGGACAGCTCAGCAATAATGGACAAATCACCACTGGCAACGGCGCCAGTTATCTCAGCGGCGACAGCGTAGCGCTCAATACCGCCGGAACGTTACAGGGCGGCGGCGATATTACGCTGACCAGTCGCGGTAATGTTTCAGTCTCTGGTTTCACCGGAACGCGTGGCTCTCTGACGCTCAATGCACCGGGTGCCATCGTCAATACGGCGCTGTTGTACGCGGCAAATAATCTGGCGCTATATGCTAACACCATTACCAACCAGCGCGGCGATATCCTCGCGGGAAACAATCTGTGGATGCAGCGAGATGCGGCGGGAAATGCCAACAGCGAAGTGGTCAACACCTCCGGTAATATCGAAACCCAGAACGGTGATATCACCATCAAAACCGGGCATCTGCTGAATCAGCGGGATGGGCTGAAAACAAACCAGACACAAATAGCTGGATCAAACAGTATTCCTGGGATAGGTGATGCGACAATAAAAGTTGATATAAGCCAATTACCGTCAGAATCCTATGGTGTTAATGGTTATTCCTACACAACAGAATCAGGAGCCTGTAACGCACATGGAGCCTGTAGCTACCACCATTATTATCAGTATTACTACGCGCCGTTCAAAGATACCGCGACGCAAAAATTCATTTCCAGCCAGGTAAAAACAGAGGTTTCCAGCTCTGGCGGCGCCGGTCGTATTTCATCAGGGCGAAATCTGTCAATTGGCGCAAACGCGCTGGATAACGCAGCCAGTACTATTCTGGCAAATAATAATATCGACCTTTCAGGAAGCACATTAAATAACCAGAGCTGGCAGTCCGGGACGCTTACTGATTATCTGGTTTATACCTATACCCCAGAGAAATACTCACGTCAGAAATTTGCCGTAAATAATATAGATGTGTTACCTCCGCGTTATAATGAGGGAAGAAACAGTAAAGGTGAAACTATTGTGCTTCCTAAAGAACGCACAATATCATTTAGCCTTGAAGGGCATGACCGTGTTCAGGAAGGAGGTGAAACTTACCGTTCGGTGATTCAGGCAGGCGGCAAAGTTACAGCAAATTTTACTGACTCTATTGGTAACGAAAACACAACTTCTAACGCAGGGCGAGTTAGCAATACCATCGTTACCCCTACTCTCAACACCCTCAGCAACCAAACCATCAGTAATGGGGTGCAAAAGCAGGCGTTGGCAGGCAATGACACGGTAAGTGTCAGCTCTCCACAGTGGAACGATCGACTGCATGACGTATTGCAGAAGATTAACGGCGGCGGCGCACTGGAAAGCAGCGGCGTATCAGACGCTACGCTCAACCCTGTTTCTACCACGCAGAAAGGTAACGCCAGCCTCGGCCAACTCAATGGCCTGATTAACCCAGGCGAGAAGGGCGTGAATGCCGCCGGGATAAATCAGGGCAAAACGGTGGATACCAGCGCTTATCCGTTGCCTTCCGGAAAGAACGGGTATTTCGTCGTCTCTGACGATCCGAAAAGCCCGTATCTGATCAACGTTAACCCGAAATTGAATGGTCTTGGTCAGCTCGATCCCAGCCTGTTTGGTGATTTGAATGCAATGCTGGGTATCAAACCTGGCGAAGCGCCGCGTGAAACCAATATTGCGTATACCGATCAAAACCAGTTCCTGGGATCGGCCTATATGCTCGATCGTCTCAAACTGAACCCTGAATATGACTACCGTTTCCTCGGTGATGCGGCGTTCGATACCCGCTATGTTAGTAACGCCGTGCTGAATAAGACGGGAAGTCGATACATCAACGGCATTGGTTCTGACCTTGACCAGATGCGTTATCTGATGGATAGCGCTGCAAGCACTCAGCAGTCGCTGGGACTGAAATTTGGGGTGGCGCTGACGGCAGATCAGATAGCGTCCCTTGAGCACAGCATGCTGTGGTGGGAAGCCGCCACCGTCAACGGTGAGACGGTAATGATACCGAAGCTGTATCTCTCGCCGAAAGATATCACCGTGAACAACGGTAGCGTCATTGCCGGGAATAATGTTCAGCTTACCAGCGGGAATATCACCAACTCCGGCAGTACGCTGTTGGCGAGAAACGACCTCACTCTCGACAGCCAAAACAGTATTAACAACCTTAACAATGGTCTGATGCAGGCCGGGGGCAACCTCGACCTGAGCGCGATTGGTGATATCAATAACGTCAGCTCCGCCATCAGCGGAAAAACGGTAGCGCTGGAAAGCCTGGGCGGCAACATCAATAATCTGACGCTGGCGGAACAGATTGATGTGAGTGCCAGGGACAAATACCGCAATGTGAGCTTTAAAGATACTCTGCTGGGGTCTACGGCATCGATAACCGCGCAGGACGGATTGTCGCTCTCGGCAGGCAAAGATATCACTGTTACTGGCGCGAATCTCTCTGCAGGCGGCTCATTGCTGATGGATGCGTGGGGGGATATTGCGGTAAATGCCAACCAGATTAACGATGCCCGGAGTCGCTCCGGACGCTGGATAACTGAGACTGGTCGGTCGTCAGTGGACTGGCAGGGTAGCGCCATCAGCGCGGGCGGTAACCTCGGTATCAATGCCGGGAATAACCTCAATATCACCGCCAGCGATGTTAAAGCGGGAGGGAATGCTCAGCTAACAGCGGGTAACGATCTCAATCTGAATGCGGCTACCACTCAGCAAAGTAGCCGTAACGGGGGCAGTGAATCGCACAGCACCGGGCTTTCCCGTACTACCGTTTCAGCGGGTGACAATCTGGTGTTGAAAGCGGGTCAGGATATTAATTCCCATGCGGCTGGGCTGGCTGCGGAGAATGATGTCGGTCTGCTGGCCGGGCGAGATGTCAACCTGCTGGCTGAAGCAACGACCGACGGCGACAGCTATCGTGCGAAGAAGAAAACCGTGGTCAATGACGCCGTACGCCAGCAGGGAACGGAAATTGCCAGCGGCGGCGATGCCGTCATTATTGCCGGGCGTGATGTAAACGCACAGGCAGCAGATGTTACGGCACAGGCCGATATCGGCGTAACGGCAGGCCGGGATGTGAATCTCACGACCGCCACAGAGAGCGATTATCACTACCAGAAACCACGAAAACCAAAAAAGGATTCCTTAGTAAAAAGACTACCCATACGATTGAAGAAGACAGCGCTACGCGGGAAAAAGGCGCGCTGCTGAGTGGGAACAATGTAACTGTCACCGCCGGGAATAACATTTTGGTACAGGGCTCAGCCGTTGCCGGTGACGGCAATGTGGCGCTGGGGGCTGGCAACAATGTGGATATTGTTGCCGCCACCAATACCGATACCTCATGGCGCTTTAAAGAGACTAAAAAGAGCGGCCTGATGGGGTCAGGCGGGATCGGCTTCACCATCGGTAGCAGCAAAACCACGCACGATCTGCGCGAAAAAGGCACCACCCAAAGCGAGAGCTTCAGTACTGTCGGCTCAACGGCGGGCAACGTCAGTATCACCGCAGGCCAGCAGGCACATATCGGCGGCGCGGATATCATCGCCCAGAAAGATATTGCTGTTCGCGGCGACAGCGTACTTATTGAACCGGGTCATGACAAACGCACACGTGATGAGAAGTTTGAGCAGAAAACCAGCGGACTGACGGTGGCGCTGTCGGGGGCTGCGGGCAGTGCGGTGAACAGCGCGGTTTCAGCAGCACAGGGAGCAAAACAAAGCAGCGATTCCCGACTAGCGGCACTGCAGGGTACGCAGGCAGTTCTCTCCGGAGTACAGGCCGGGCAGGCTGTGGCTCTGGATCAGGCGAAAGGGACCGCTAAAGACAATACCAATACGATAGGTGTCAGTGCTTCTCTGGGCTCACAGTCCTCAAAATCGACCTCCCACAGTGAGCAGGATTCAACGACGGGAAGTACTCTGAACGCAGGCAACAGCGTCAATATCACGTCCACAGGAAGCGATATTACTATTGCAGGCAGTGAAGTGAAGGCCGGTAAGGATGTGGTGCTGGATGCCACACGTGACGTGAATCTTATCGCTTCGCAGGATACGCAACTGACGACCGGTAAAAACAGCAGCAGCGGTGGCAGTATTGGCGTGGGTATCGGTGTGGGTTCCGGTGGCGCGGGGATCAGCGTCTCGGCGAACGCCAACAGCAGTAAAGGGCGTGAGAAAGGCAACGGCACCTGGCAGAATGAAACCACGGTGGATGCGGGTAATCAGGTCACGATAAACAGCGGGCGGGACACTACGCTTGCTGGTGCGCAGGTCAACGGCAATCAAGTGACGGCAGATGTAGGCCGCGATCTGACGATTACCAGTACGCAGGACAGCGACCACTACGATAGCAAACAGAACAGCGTGAGCGGAGGAGTGGGATATACCTTCGGCGCGGGGACGGCTTCTGCGAGTATCAATGCCAGCCGCGACAGGATGAAGAGCGACTATGACTCGGTGCAGGAGCAGAGCGGGATATTCGCGGGAGACGGTGGCTTTGATATCACCGTGGGCAAGCACACCCAACTGGATGGCGCGGTCATTGCTTCTACCGGTTCAGTGGATAAAAACAGTCTGGATACGGGCACGCTGGGCTTTGGCGATATCCACAATCAGGCAGATTACAAAGTGGAGCACCAGGGGGGAGGGATCAGTACGGGAGGCAGTATTGGTCAACAGTTCGCGGGTAATCTGGCGAACGCCCTGATTGCAGGAGGTGGCAGCAGCGGGCATGCGGAAGGAACAACGCAGGCGGCGGTGAGTGAGGGGACGTTAACTGTTCGCGACACGGAAAACCAGAAGCAGGATGTCGCCGGTCTGAGCCGGGATGCGGAGCATGCAAACGGCAGCATCAGTCCTATTTTTGACAAGGAAAAAGAGCAGAGACGTCTGCAAGAAGTGCAACTGATAGCCCAGATAGGTAACCAGGCGGCGGATATCGCGCGGACGCAAGGTGAGATAAATGGCCTGAACGCGGGTAAAAAAGCACTGGCAAAGGAAGGCATTCCTGAGCCGGATGTGAACGCCAGTGATGAAGAAAAAGCAAGATACCAGACGCAACTACGGAACTCAGCGGCATATAAAACCGAGCAGACGAAATACGGTACGGGCAGTGACGTGCAGCGGGGTATTCAGGCTGCAGTAGGCGCTCTGCAAGGGCTGGCTGGCGGTAATATTGGCGCGGCGCTGGCGGGGGCATCGGCACCGGAGCTTGCCAATATCATAGGCCATAAGGCGGGCCTCAGCGAGGATGATATCGCGGCTAAAGCCATCGCGCATGCGATACTGGGTGGTGCTGCGGCGGCTATGCAGGGGAACAATGTAGCAGCCGGAGCGGCTGGCGCAGCGGCAGGAGAGCTTGCTGCTAATGCGATACTGAAAACGATGTATCCGGGCAAGCGCGTCAGCGAACTGGATGAAAGTGACAGGCAGTTAGTCAGCAATCTTGCGACTATTGCATCCGGGCTGGCAGGTAATCTGGCCGGGGGGGATTCGAAAAGCACGACAACAGGGGCGCAGTCTGGTAAAAATTCAGTTGAGAATAATTTACTCGGTGGTAGTGAAGATGCTCAGGCTGCATGGATACGTCAGCATGGGCTCGATATGGCGAGCTGTTCTGATAATCCTGATGGAGCCGCATGCCATAAGGCTAAAAATGAACGGGATGCGGTAGGACTTGCTCTGGCAACAGGTACAGTGGCTCTGCTTCCTGGTGGTGCTCAGGCTATGTGGGGACTGGGAGCAAGTGCGAATGCCGGTATCAGTTATCTGGCTGATGGTACTATAGACCCTGCAAACGCAGCCATTGCTGGTTGGGTGAATGTATTCAGTATGGGGAATGGCCTGGCAGGTACAGTCGGCTGGAATGCCGCAGGTGGTGCGCTGGGTAACTGGATTGACAACAAAGACCCGCTGTCGGGGGCGCTAATCAATGGGGCCGGTTCGGGTATTGGCTATGGCATCGGTAAAGGGGTCTCATGGGGCGTTAATTCTGGTGTTAACTGGTGGAAAGGTGGTTGGGATCCTAAGTTTAATCCTGCTCTGAGGCAGTTTACTGAAGTGAAAGGAGAGCTTGGGCTTTCAAAAGAAATGACACCTAGCTATTTTCCAGGTATAGCTGGCGATATCGGTGGTAGCGTGGGATCTGAACTTAGCGGGAAATATATAGAGCAGAAATCCTCTCAGGAGGATCGCAAAAAATGAGAAAGCAAAATAAGTTTCTGCACCTGCCTCTTTTTATCGCATTAAGTATTGTGTCCATTTTTTTGACATCAATTACTTTATACGTAGCAGGGGAGTTGTTGTTCTTCTTTTTCAAAGGGATACCAATTAATTTCACTATGGAAAATATATTGCTACTCTGTAAGATTAGTCTCAGTGTCGGAAGCTTTGTCGGTGGTGGGATGTGGATAGCTCGGTTATTGAAATTAAAAGGATTCTAAGTTGTTGTTGAGAATAACTTCCTCAGCGTATCGGATAAGACAGAGCTTGAAATAGCTAAACAGAAGCTCAACAGCAAAGATCAGGCTGTACGTGAAAAAGCGCAGCAAACCATTAATGATCTGTGCGAAAAAGACATCACCAGCGATCAGAAGGTCATCAGTGCCTGCGGCAATGGCAATGCAGCCAGTTCAGCCTGCGCCACTGCCAGGCTGGATGTGATTAAAGCAAGAGGAGAGTACGAAAATACCGGGAACTATAATTCAAAGGCCAGCCAGCAGTACGCAGATGCTTATGGCCAGATAGTTAACCTGCTCGATATCACCGGTGTTGATGCGCAAAATCAGCAGCAGGTGAAAGACGCCATGATTAACTACTTCATGGTCACCAAAGGGGTGGATCGTCAGACCGCAGAAAGCTACACCGAAACAAAGCAGGGCCTGGAGATTATTGCGGCTTCGGTAACACCAATTTTGGGTTCTGCTGCAGCAAAACAATTAAGTAAAATAGTTGATGCTAGTCTTAAGGTCGTGGCGAAAGGTAATGTTGATGGAGCTAAGTTCACTGATACTAATCAGGGGGCAAGGCCTTCCAACTTAGCAGATGTGAATAAGCCAACACTCATTGATGGACGAATCCAAGCTAAAATAGATAAGCAAAACAAGCCTCTTCCTAATGGCAATATGGCTACAGCTCATGCTGAAGTAGGTGTTATACAGCAAGCTTTTGAAAAGGGTATGTCTCAAGGGCGTGAGATGACAATGAGTGTATCTAAAGAGCCTGTATGTGGTTATTGCCGCGGTGATATAGCAGCTATGGCTGATAAAGCGGGGCTAAAATCTTTAACAATTTATGAAGAGGCTACAGGTTCTGTCCTCTACTGGCAGCCTGGCATGAAATCTCTCAAGGTTAGGGATTAAAATGAAATTTAAAATGAGTTGGACACTGGACGAAACAGGTGGCAATAAACAGATCTCAAATTGGGATATGGTATTAAATCAGTTTAAACAAATTCAGGGGAAAAAAGGAACCCTTACTCTTGATATACTGAACAGTGGCGATGATAGCGCTGAAATGCTTCAGGTCAGAACGGAGAATGATTATTACTTGATAACATTAGGTGAAATTGTCGAAGATGAATACCAAGTAAGAACGTACTGGGATTCATCTAAACCTGATATAGGAATGGTGATTCTTGGAGATTACTGGCCGGAATCTCAGCTTACAAAAGACTGTGAACTTATTGTAAAAATCTTAAAAGAGTTTTTTGATACTGGCAACGTATCAAAAGAACTTCTTAATTGAAATATAAATCCAAGACTTCAGCATCCTAAGTGGTACTGTAGTTTGCTTATATGATGGTGGCGCGATAAACCTTGTGTCACGGCAGGGCGGTAGCGTCTGTGGCCCCAAAAACGCTTAACAGCGCAAAAATCCTAGGCATAAAGTACAACAGGAAAAAGCAGTTGTAACCCACGGAAAGTACAGGGGAAAAGTGGTTACGGCGGCTGAGTTCGCACCGGAGCGAGTTGTTGTGGAGAATAACTCGCTGAGCAAGGATAAGCCCGGTATCTTTGATATCAATCCAATGCTGAAAATCGGGATTGAAGGGGCTGATGGCGAGCTACTGCCCGGCGGTGGTGGGATTGGTAAAGGGAAAACATCAATTAACAAGGGCCAGCAGAATAAGCATATTCCTGGTACGAATGAGTATAAAATTGCGTCTGAAGCAGGGTTGAATAAGAGTACTCTTTCCGTTTCCGCAGATTCATTGCTTTCCAAATTAGGGACTGGTCAACAAGTAGGTAATGCTCCCGTTGGAACGCCAGGCTCGAAGGAACGCATAAATTATGGACAGCCTATTGGAAATTATATAGATCCCCAAACAGGCGTCTCCACACCAACAACAAATGGTATCGTGCACTATGGAAAAAATGGCGTCCACATTGTTCCAGCGAGGCCATCAGAAAAATGAAGGGAAATGTGATGATTTCTTCTGATTTAAATTCGTATGTAAGGCTCTCATTGCAAAGGGCTTTGTTAGGGAATGTAACTTCAAATATTCGAGCTGTTACTGTTGAATTAAAAAATAAAAATATAAGTTTGCATTTTTATTTCGATGGCGAGCCAGATGACAGCGATCAAGAATCGGTGTCAGTGGTCGAAGCTGAAGTGATCGCTGATTTTGATGAGGATTTTGCTATAGAAGCGATTGCTATGAGGCTTGATTATCCTCAACCCATTAAAAATTTCAATGGATTTTTGGTCTATTTAAGAAAGGAATAGTTCAAACGTGCGTCAGGGAAAAATGTTGCTCGCGTTAAAGTTCGTCAGCAAAAACAGGCTGTAACCTGCTGACAGAACAGGAAAAATGCTCGTTCGTTCTCGATAGTCGTGTCGGAACGAGTTGTTGTTGAGAATAATTTACTCGGTGGTAGTGAAGATGCTCAGGCTGCATGGATACGTCAGCATGGCATTGACATGGCAACCTGTGATACAGCACCCTCCTCAGACAGTTGTAAGAAAGCAAAGAATGAACGCGATGCGGTAGGATTTGCGCTGGCGACAGGCAGTGTAGCCCTCTTACCTGGCGGCGCTCAGGCTATGTGGGGATTGGGTGCGGGAGCCAATGCAGGGATCAGCTATCTCGCAGATGGTTCAATTGACCCGGCTAGTGCAGCGATTGCTGGCTGGACAAACGTGTTCAGTATGGGAAGTGGTCTGGGTGGCACAGTAGCCTGGAATGCGGCAGGAGGTGCGCTTGGTAACTGGGTTGATGATAAAGATCCACTGTCTGGTGCGTTAATCAATGGAGCAGGTTCTTTTGTTGGTTATGGCATTGGTCAAGGGTTGTCCAAGGGGATTAATGTCGGAGTAAACTGGTGGAAAGGAGGCTGGGATCCGAAGTTTAATGCAGACCTGAGACAATTTACTGAAGTGAAAGGGGATTATGGCCTTTCAAAAGAAATGAAACCAAGCAATGTCCCCAGCTCAATTGGTGACATTGGTGGTAGTATCACTTCAGAAGCTGGAGGTAAGTATACAGAGTACAAAATGAAGCAGGAAGGTGGTGGCAAATGAAAGCTCTAAAATTCATTCTTCCTCTGGTTTTTTTTATTGTATTCAGCATGGTTTCAATTTTTCTAACAGGGGTGGTTTTATATGTATGCGGGGAATTTTTTTTCTTTTTTTATAAAGGAATACCTGTGTCTTTTTCATCGAACATTGTTTTATTTTTAGGTAAGATAGGTATATATATTGGTAGCTTTGCAGGTTTAATGTTATGGATTACCAACTTGCTAAAGAAATGATTAATTGTAACTTAAGATAGTTGTTGAGAATAACGCGCTGGGTCCGAACAGCTTCGGAAAAGGCATGGCTGATATGGGGTTATCCCAGCAGTCACTTGCAGCCAGTATGATCCAGAGTGGCGCTACACAGATGAGTTAACAGAAGCACTGATTAAAAACTCACAGGGTCAGATACCTGAAGGGCAGGATGCCGTTAAAGGTCTGTTGACTGCCTGGGGCGAATTCTTTGGGGTTCCGGTCAGTGCGTTGACCGCAAATGGAGAAATGACACCGCAACAAGCTGCGGAAATCCTGGCGAGTGGTGTGCCGACCAGTGAAGCAAAACTGATTCAGTATGTAGCAGCTAAAGCGTTTTTATCTGTTGCGAAAAGCTCCGATCTTGGATTATCACCTGCAAACCAGAAATATGTGGATATCCTTTCGCCGGAAGCGAAACAGCATATTTTATATGGGGATAGCCCTACACAAGGTGGACATCTGTATCCCGGAAATCCAGGAAAAACAGTTTTCCCTCAAAGTTGGTCAGCAGACAAGGTTGTTCATACTGTGGGTGATATAGCTACTTCACCCGATACCAAATGGTTTGCCCAGACCGGAACGGGCGGGACGTATACAAATGCAGGAAGACCAGCAAGATGGGTTGCCTGGGAAGAGCGAGAGGGTGTTAGAGTTCGTGTGGTATACGAGCCAGCTAGTGGGAAAATAGTAACAGCGTTCCCGGATAATAATCCGACTCCTCCAGCTTTAAAGCCAATTAAGAAATAGTGTGGGCGCAATGGATATTAATGACAAAATTAGATCTTTAGGTGAAGGGTTAAAGGATCGGTTGGATCCTTCGCTAGTTGACTTTGCCCTAGATTATATTGGGTTCTCAGAGAACGTATTAGCATTCGAAACGCTATGTGATCACATCGCTGATTATGATGTTGTGATTAGCAAAGATGAATATACACAAGTGCTTAAAATAGCTAATGATCTTGGACTAGAAATAGATAGTAGATATACATATATCAATCCAGAGAAATAACATCCTGATAGCTATGACTAATCCCTGCCTCAGGCCGGGATCTTCTTCTTAACCGTCAGCCCTTAACCGGCTCGATTACCAGTCGTCTCTGTTCCACGCTGACAATGACCGGCGTGTCGGTGCTGAATCCCACTTCTGCCAGCCAGTTACCGTTCAGGCGCAGTCTGGGGCTGCGGGAAAACCAGGTGGCAGTGTAGTTGTGGTGGTAAAAATGCCGGATACTGACATAGCCGATCTTCATCCGCCGCTGTGCTTTGGAAAAAGATCTTTGGCGTAGAATCGCGTTTACAGGCTCTTTTACAGCAAGAAGACGGTGAGAATAACATCAAAGTTGAGTTTTCACCGAATATTAGGGTGGTAGATTTTGATTGGCTTCAACAAGCATTGTTGGAAGCCAGAAGAGCCGTAATTGCACAGCCCTGGTCGCTTCGGGAGCGTGTTTCTACAACCTAAAACCTCGCTCTTCACTCCGCTACTGTGCGGCGTTGGGAGGATTACGTAATGGGCTGAAAAAAGCGCGTCGGGGCAAAAAGTAACGGCCAGCGAAACGCCTCATCAAAAAACGGATGTAACTGACGGAAAGGACAGGGAAAAAGCGTGTTCACCGTCAGACTGTACACCGGAGCGAGTTGTTGTTGAGAATAATTTCCTGAGCAGTACCTCCTCGGAAAAACGTGATGCTTTGGCAGAGAAAGTCTTAAAAGGCGATAAATCCCTGCAAACCGCGAAAGAGTTTTTACAACTTGAGAATGCCGATAAACGTAGCGATGCACTGGTTGCTAAGTTCAATAAAGAACCAGCGGAGTTGAGCACGGCAGAGCGAACCGAGTTGGTAAGTTATTTGAAAATATATGCATCTGACATGCAGGCTAAATATGGTGAGGCAGTAACTAAAGAGCTGATCGCAGGAATGCTGACTGGGCAGGATTATATGAAGTCAGCGCCACAGACAGAGGCGCAGCAGAAAGCACAAACCATCATGAATACATGGGGTTATCATAAATCCAATGCCAGTATTGGAGACCCGGTATTGTTATTTGGCAGCAGTGTCCTTGGCACCACAATAAAAGAAGGTATGGCGCTTAATGCGGCAATCGGTGTGGGCGTGAATACGGGCGTACAACTTAGCGGGAATGATCCTTTCAGCTATGTTGATGCAATTCTCGCCGGTGTGACAGCTGCCGCGACTACAGGTAAAAGTTGGCAGGCATCAGCAGCGATCAATATGGGAGGTGCTGCGATTGGCAGTGCGATTAAAGGAGAAGATCCGACTAACTCTGTGATAAGTACTGGCTTTGGTAGTGCGGCTGGTAGTTTAGGGGGAAAAGTTGTTGATTCATTGTCTCCGGTAACTGATCAAGTGACAAAGGATGTTATTGGTGCAGTTACAGGTTCTACTGCTTCTGAACTTACAGGAAAAGCTGTAAAAGATGAATTAGACAAGCGGGAGAAGAAGCAATGAATCTCTTCAGCAAGGTTGGTACCCTTTGGCTTCTTTTCTTGGTTGTGTACTGTACTGCCTTAATCTCTGTTGTTCTTTTCATATGCCAACTAGGAGTGTCAACAATTTTCTACTTCAAGGATGGGGCATTCCTTTTTTCATGGGAAGAGGCATTATATATCGCATTGAAAAAAGGGAGCATCGCAGGAGTAGTATTAGGTGCTGGAGTATGGTTGAAAAATAAATTGCATGAGCGTCATAGGAAATAATAGTTGTTGAGAATAACTCGCTCAGTGGTGACCGGGCCCGTGAAGCGGCGAAACAGGCCGCTGAATCGCTGAAAAATCAAGTCAGGGAAAAGCTGGGTGACGGTACAACCTCTTCCATCGCGAACGGTATTATCAATGCCCTCGCTGATACCGGTGATGCAGCACTAGGCTCAGCGGATTATGTTGCTGATGCGGCCATGGCGCTGGCAGCCTGTGCTGCGGGTGATAGTTACTGCAGCAAGGCCATGAGTGACCTGGCCGGGAAGAATCAGGTGGTGGCGGATACGGTTACTGCGCTGATGAAGAGTGAAACCTGGTCGGCGATAGCGGACACAGTTAAAGACGCTTCATCAGGGAACCAGGTTGCGCTTGAAGCGCCAGGTGGTTTGCTGGCTTGCATTATATTGCCAGGTTAGATAGTACCTGGCTCAGTAACTCGAATTGAAACAATATTAAAGTCTGAGAAAAACTGGGAAAGTGCTCGAAATAAGGCGCTAAATATTGTAGGTAATTTAGGTGCTGACTCTACACCTGTAATTGGGTGGTTAGAAGCAAGCGTAGGGAATGGAAAAATAATTGGACGCCAATCGAAGGGATGGACTCGCGGTCTGGCCGCCATCCTGGAGGGGGAGTGGCGGCGAGGATAAATGCTCGATGGCGCTTCGCTTAGCAGGCTAGCAGGGGAATCATTATTTTTTGCTGTTTAATCACCGGAATATCCCCTAAATCATTTAATGCTCCGGGAAAAGACTTTAACTACTTTCCTTCGTTACTACACTATTTAACCTGTGGCTGTTATACCGAGCTGAATAAAACGTCATTTAAATAAGAGTAGATTTATTAAATACGAAGCGGCTCCAGAAAATAGTGTTGATATATGCAACGTATTACAGCCAATAAAACATATCGCGAACCATGAAATAAGAATGCTATCATTCACACCAGACGCGGCAGGCAACTGCTGGCACACGCATTTACCCCGGAGCACCCGATGAACAACGACATTCCGCTAAAATTTTATGATATCGCCGACGAATACGCGACTGAAGCTGCAAAGCCGGTGAGCGATACAGAACGCGACGCACTGGCACTCTACTTCCAGCAGTTGATCACTCGTTTGATGAACAATGAAGAGATCAGCGAAGAAGCGCAGCAGGAGATGGCAACCGAGGCCGGAGTCGACGCACAGCGTATCGATGATATCGCGGAGTTCCTCAATCGTTGGGGTAACGAGTAGCCAAAGACATGGCCTGTGTTTTACACTGCGCGCAAATTGAGTAGGTATACTCTACAAGTAATAGGTTTAATCAGGCGGAAACAGCAATGAACGGAACAATCACAACGTGGTTTAAAGATAAAGGCTTTGGATTTATCAAAGATGAAAACGGCGACAACCGCTATTTTCATGTGATTAAGGTTGCTAATCCTGAGCTGATCAAGAAAGACGCGGCGGTGACCTTTGAGCCTACCACCAACAACAAAGGCTTATCTGCCTACGCGGTAAAAGTCATACCCGACAGCAAATACATCTATATCGCCGGCGAGCGTCTGAAGCTCACGGCGATCAAGTCTTACCTGGTCTACAGCGAAGAAGTCCCTGCTGAGACTCGTATCGACAAAGAAAATGCGGTGCTGTCCGTTGGTGTGCTGATGAACAGCATCCGACCGAAATCAGACGTGAAGCCTGGTGAAATGCGCACGCTGAAAAAGCTGGCCATCACCACCTTCCAGGGCACGACGCTGATCTTCTCGGAAGATGAAATCGACATCGACGAGACGGTGAAACTGCTTAAGGTCTGAAGCCCTTCAGAGTGAATGAAAACCGAAATCCTGCTCTTTTCAGAAGCGGGGTTTCGGTTTTTTTATGCGTATTTTTGTCAGAAGGGAATATCCATTTGAGCCAAATAGCAAATTCCATTCTGTTTTTTTATTTTGACGAGGCACCTGGAATTACCACGTCATCCATCAGTATGTAACGTGCTTCCTGGCGTGTGTATTGATCGATTAACGGTACAAGTCGCCGGAAATGCTCACTGGCACAATGTTCATCGAGAGCCGCGTGGTTTGGCCATTCTTCGATAAAAATAAAATGCCCCGGATCTTTTTCATCAATATAGAGGTCATAAGCAATGCATTGCGGCTCTTTCTTCGTCGCCGATATTAGCTCACGGTACCAAGGGAGAACGGTTTCAATATACTCAGGTTTGATGAAATCTTCGGCAATGACCTTTAACATGCAGCCTCCTGGCAGAAAACGAATGCACACTATGTGATGAAGATATATTTAGGGCAAGACGCCACAGTGTTATATCGGTCGGTGAGTGAGTTATCTCAGCTATTAATCCGATGATCCGCTTAAATGTGATCCATCTCACCTCCCGGCAACCAAAATCTCCTGCGACTCAACGCCGTCCTCTATCTGTTTCGCCACCTTTTGTAAGGCCGGAAGATGTTTTTCCGCGGCCTGGTCGATGGTCATGGCGCTGGCCATATACACCAGATTCAGGCAGCCGATCACCCGCTGTTCACTGCGAATGGGGACGGCGATGGAGGCGATTTTCTCCTCCTGATCCCAACCGCGAAAGTTCTGGCCAAAACCGTCTTTTCGCGCACGGCTCAAAATGGCGTCGAGCTTCAGCGGTTCGCGCGCCAACTGGAACTCATCTCCCGGTCGTGAAGCCAGCATTTCAATCAGTTCCTGACGTTCATTCTCCGGGCTAAATGCCAGCCAGGTCAGGCCGGATGCGGTTTTCAGCAGCGGCAAACGACGCCCGACCATCGCCCGATGAAACGACAGGCGGCTGAAGCGATGGGTGGTTTCACGCACCACCATCGCGTCCACATCCAGCGTGGAAACGTCGGTCGGCCAGATGACCTCGCGCAGCAAATCTCCCAACAGCGGGGCGGCGAGCGCAGAAATCCACTGCTCGTCACGAAATCCCTCACTGAGCTGACGGACCTTAATGGTTAAGCGAAAGCTGTCATCGGACAGACTGCGCCGGACGTAACCCTCATCCAGCAGGGTTTCCAGTAGTCGCCTGACCGTGGTGCGGTGCAGGCCGCTCAGCTCTGCCAGCAGGCCAACGCTGGCCCCGCCGTCGAGGCGATTTAACATATTTAATAACATTAGTCCGCGCGTTAACCCGCGCACGGTTTTGTATTCGGTACTGTCGTCACTTTTCATATTTATTGATAAATATACAGTTAAAACAACGTTGTGCACTTAGTGCACATCCAGGCATGTTTTGATTGTAGCGCAAAAACTCACTTCTATACTGACCGCACAATAAAAAATTATTCACATTCTTTTAACAAAAAAACAATTGCGCCTCACCAGGGTCTGCAATTGCATTTTGTCCGAGTAGTGAGGTTCTGAAATGACAACAATAAATCCAGATATCCAACCCGCTGTGCAGCACACCGTGCAGGTAGCGATTGCCGGAGCCGGTCCGGTAGGGCTGATGATGGCGAACTATCTTGGCCAGATGGGCATTGAGGTGTTGGTGGTGGAGAAGCTCGATACCCTTATCGACTATCCTCGCGCTATCGGCATTGACGATGAAGCGCTGCGCACCATGCAGTCCGTCGGTCTGGTCGAAAATGTTCTGCCGCACACCACGCCGTGGCATGCGATGCGCTTTCTCACCCCGAAAGGGCGCTGTTTTGCTGATATCCAGCCGATGACCGACGAATTTGGCTGGTCGCGCCGCAACGCGTTTATTCAGCCGCAGGTGGACGCGGTGATGCTGGAAGGGCTGTCGCGTTTTCCCAACGTGCGCTGCCTGTTCTCCCGCGAACTGGAAGCTTTCAGCCAGCAAAATGGTGAAGTGACGTTGAACCTGAAGGCGCCGGATGGCCAGCGTGAAACGGTGAAAGCTCAGTGGCTGGTGGCCTGCGACGGTGGGGCCAGCAACGTCAGACGTTCGCTGAATGTGCCATTTGAAGGCAAAACCGCGCCGAATCAGTGGATTGTGGTGGATATCGCTAACGATCCGCTCAGCACGCCGCATGTGTATCTGTGCTGCGATCCGGTGCGCCCGTATGTCTCCGCCGCGCTGCCGCACGCGGTGCGCCGCTTTGAATTTATGGTAATGCCAGGGGAAACCGAAGCGCAGCTCAGCGAACCGCAGAATATGCGCCAGCTTTTGAGCAAAGTGCTGCCGAACCCGGACAACGTCGAGCTGATCCGCCAGCGCGTATATACCCATAACGCACGTCTGGCCGAACGTTTTCGCATTGACCGCGTGCTGCTGGCGGGCGATGCGGCGCACATTATGCCGGTCTGGCAGGGGCAGGGGTACAACAGTGGCATGCGCGATGCCTTCAATCTGGCGTGGAAACTGGCGCTGGTGATTGAGGGTAAAGCCGGTGATGCGCTGTTGGATACCTACCAGCAGGAACGCCGCGACCACGCCAAAGCGATGATCGATCTCTCGGTGACCGCAGGCAACGTACTTGCGCCGCCGAAACGCTGGCACGGCGCGGTGCGCGACGGGGTTTCCTGGCTGCTGAACTACATTCCGCCGGTCAAACGCTACTTCCTTGAAATGCGCTTTAAGCCGATGCCGCAGTACCACGTTGGGGCGCTGGTGCGTGAAGGCGATGCGAAAACCTCCCCCGTTGGCAAGATGTTTATCCAGCCGAAGGTAACGCTGGAATCAGGTGAAGTGACGCTGCTCGACAACGTCATCGGACCGAATTTCGCGGTGATCGGTTGGGGCTGTAACCCGCTGTGGGGCATGAGCGAGGCGCAGATCCAACAGTGGCAGGCGCTGGGGACACAGTTTATCCAGGTGGTGCCGGATACACAGATACAAACCGATCAGGATAACCACGACGGCGTTACCCGCATTGGCGATACGCAAAACCGCCTGCGCGCGTGGTTTGCCCAGCACAACGCCGCGCTGGTGGTGATACGCCCGGACCGCTTTGTGGCCGCCATCGCCATTCCACACACCCTGGGTAGTACCCTGAATAAACTGGCGTCGGTGATGACGCTCACCCGCGTTAATGCCCACATTCCCGCTGAAAAGGTGGCCTGATATGCACGCTTATCTTCACTGTCTTTCCCACTCGCCGCTGGTGGGTTACGTCGACCCGGCGCAGGCCGTGCTCGACGAGGTTAACGGTGTGATCGCCAGCGCCCGGGCACGTATTGCGGCGTTCGACCCTGAACTGGTGGTGCTGTTTGCCCCCGATCACTACAACGGATTTTTCTACGACGTGATGCCGCCGTTCTGTTTAGGCGTAGGCGCTACGGCGATCGGCGATTTCGGTAGCGCGGCGGGGGAACTGCCGGTGCCGACAGATCTCGCTGAAGCCTGCGCCCACGCGGTAATGAAAAGCGGCATCGATCTCGCCGTGTCCTACAACATGCAGGTCGATCACGGCTTCGCGCAGCCGCTGGAGTTTTTGCTCGGTGGTCTGGATAACGTGCCGGTGCTGCCAGTGTTTATTAACGGCGTCGCCACGCCGCTGCCGGGCTTTCAGCGTACCCGCATGCTCGGTGAAGCGATTGGCCGATTCGCCAGCTCGCTGAATCAGCGTGTGCTGTTTTTAGGCTCCGGTGGCCTGTCACATCAGCCGCCGGTCCCGGAGCTGGCGAAGGCTGATGCCCATATGCGCGACCGCCTGCTCGGCAGCGGCAAACAACTACCTGAAAACGAGCGCGAGCTGCGCCAGCAGCGGGTGATCAGCGCCGCCGAGAAGTTTGTGGCCGATCAACACACGCTGCATCCGCTTAACCCTGTCTGGGATAACCGCTTTATGACGCTGCTTGAACAGGGGCGTTTGCAGGAGCTGGACGCGGTCAGTAACGAAGAACTGTCCGCGATGGCGGGCAAATCAACGCACGAAGTTAAAACCTGGGTTGCTGCCTTCGCCGCTATTTCTGCCTTTGGCAACTGGCGCAGCGAAGGCCGTTATTACCGCCCGATCCCAGAGTGGATCGCTGGATTCGGCTCCCTGAGCGCCACCACACAGAACTGAAACAGAACTGAATATGCAGGAGAACATCATGACTTACCAACCGCAAACCGAAGCCGCAACCAGTCGTTTTCTGCAGGTGCAGGAAGCAGGCGAAACGCTGCGCGTGCATTTCAATGACTGTGGGCAGGGCGAAGAGACCGTCGTGCTGTTGCATGGATCTGGTCCGGGTGCGACGGGCTGGGCGAACTTCAGCCGCAATATCGATCCGCTGGTGGAGGCTGGATACCGGGTGATCCTGCTGGATTGTCCTGGCTGGGGCAAAAGCGATGGCATCGTTAACCGCGGTTCGCGATCCGATCTTAATGCTCGCATCCTGAAAAGCGTGGTCGATCAGTTGGATATTCAGAAAATCCATCTGCTGGGCAACTCGATGGGGGGCCACAGTGCCGTGGCGTTCACCCTGAGCTGGCCGGAGCGTGTGGGCAAGCTGGTGCTGATGGGCGGCGGGACGGGGGGCATGAGCCTGTTTACCCCGATGCCGACCGAAGGCATCAAGCGCCTGAATCAGCTGTACCGCGAACCGACCATTGAGAACCTGAAGCTGATGATGGAGATCTTTGTCTTCGACACCAGCGACCTGACCGAGGCGCTGTTTGAGGCGCGTCTGAATAACATGCTGTCGCGTCGCGATCACCTGGAAAACTTTGTCCACAGCCTTGAAGCCAACCCGAAACAGTTTCCGGATTTCAGCCCGCGCCTGGGGGAAATCAAAGCCCAGACCCTGATTGTCTGGGGACGCAACGACCGCTTCGTGCCGATGGACGCCGGCCTGCGCCTGCTCTCCGGGATTGCCGGGTCTGAGCTGCACATCTACCGCGACTGCGGGCACTGGGCACAGTGGGAACATGCGGATGCTTTTAACCAGCTGGTGCTGAACTTCCTCGCACGCCCTTAAGGAACGGACATGACGAATCTTAATCTTGAGCAGTTAGCCGCCGATTTACGTCAGGCTGAGGAAAAAGGGGACGCTATCGCCCCGCTGCGTGAACTGATCGGCGTGGATAACGCCGAAGCGGCCTACGCCATTCAGCGTATCAATGTGCAGTATGACGTGGCGCGAGGGCGTCGCGTCGTCGGGCGCAAAGTGGGGCTGACGCACCCGAAAGTGCAACAGCAGCTGGGCGTCGATCAGCCGGACTTCGGCACGCTGTTCGCCGACATGTGCTACGGCGACAACGACACCATTGCGTTTGCCCGCGTGCTACAACCGCGTATTGAAGCGGAGATTGCGCTGGTGCTGAACCGCGATCTGCCCAATGCCGATACCACCTTTGACGAGCTGTACAACGCCATCGAGTGGGTGCTACCTGCGCTGGAAGTGGTCGGCAGCCGTATTCGTGACTGGTCGATCAAGTTTGTTGATACCGTGGCGGATAACGCCTCCTGTGGCGTGTATGTGGTCGGCGGCCCGGCACAGCGTCCTGCAGGATTAGATCTGAAAAACTGCGCGATGAAAATGACGCGCAATAACGAAGAGGTTTCCAGCGGGCGCGGTAGCGAATGTCTGGGACATCCGATCAACGCCGCCGTGTGGCTGGCGCGCAAAATGGCCAGCCTCGGCGAGCCGCTGCGTGCCGGGGACATTATTCTCACCGGGGCGTTAGGCCCGATGGTGGCGGTGAATGCGGGCGATCGTTTCGAAGCCCATATCGACGGTATTGGTTCAGTTGCCGCCACCTTTTCAGCGGCGGTTACAAAAGGAAGTCAGTCATGAGTAAGCGTAAAGTCGCCATTATCGGCTCTGGCAACATCGGCACCGATTTGATGATTAAAATTCTGCGTCGCGGCGTACGTCTGGAGATGGCGGTGATGGTGGGGATTGATCCGCAATCCGACGGTCTGGCACGCGCCCGGCGTATGGGCGTTGCCACCACCCATGAAGGGGTGACGGGGCTTCTTGCGATGCCAGAATTCGCTGACATTGACATCGTGTTTGATGCCACCAGCGCGGGCGCGCACGTGAAAAATGACGCCGCGCTGCGCGCCGTAAAACCGGGGATCCGTCTGATCGACCTGACGCCCGCAGCGATCGGCCCGTACTGCGTCCCGGTGGTGAATCTGGAGGCCAACGTTAACCAGCAGAACGTCAATATGGTGACCTGCGGCGGGCAGGCGACCATCCCGATGGTGGCGGCGGTTTCTCGCGTGGCAAAAGTCCATTACGCCGAAATTATCGCCTCGATCGCCAGTAAATCTGCGGGACCGGGCACCCGAGCCAATATCGACGAGTTTACCGAAACCACCTCGAAGGCGATTGAAGTGGTGGGGGGCGCGGCCAAAGGCAAAGCCATTATCGTACTTAACCCGGCTGAGCCGCCGCTGATGATGCGCGACACGGTGTATGTGTTGAGCGAAGCGGCCTCCCAGCTTGAAGTTGAAGCGTCGATTAATGACATGGCGGCGGCGGTGCAGGCGTATGTGCCAGGCTATCGCCTGAAACAGCGCGTCCAGTTTGAAGTCATCCCGGAGGATAAACCGGTGAATCTGCCGGGTATTGGTCAGTTTTCCGGGCTGAAAACCGCGGTGTATCTGGAAGTGGAAGGTGCGGCGCACTATTTACCCGCCTACGCGGGCAACCTCGACATTATGACCTCCAGCGCGCTGGCGACCGCTGAGCAGATGGCGCAGTCACTCACCCGTCAGGCAGGAGAAGCAGCATGAACGGTAAAAAACTCTATATCTCTGACGTGACCCTGCGCGACGGCATGCATGCGATTCGTCACCAGTATTCGCTGGAAAACGTGCGCCAGATTGCCAAAGCGCTGGACGATGCGCTGGTTGATTCCATTGAGGTGGCCCACGGCGACGGTTTACAAGGTTCCAGCTTTAACTACGGCTTTGGCGCGCACAGCGACCTCGAGTGGATTGAAGCGGCAGCAGACGTGGTCAAACACGCAAAGATCGCCACGCTGTTGCTGCCGGGCATCGGCACTCTTCATGACCTGAAAAACGCGTATCAGGCCGGCGCGCGAGTGGTGCGTGTGGCGACCCACTGCACTGAAGCGGACGTGTCGGCCCAGCATATTCAGTACGCGCGTGAGCTCGGCATGGATACCGTCGGCTTTCTGATGATGAGCCATATGACCACGCCGGAGAATCTGGCGCAGCAGGCGAAGCTGATGGAAAACTACGGCGCGACGTGTATCTACGTGGTCGATTCCGGCGGGGCGATGAATATGAGCGATATTCGCGCCCGCTTCCGCGCCCTGAAAGCGGTGCTGAAGCCGGAGACAGAAACCGGAATGCATGCGCATCACAACCTGAGTCTCGGCGTGGCGAACTCGATTGCCGCGGTGGAAGAGGGCTGCGACCGTATCGACGCCAGCCTGGCGGGTATGGGCGCTGGCGCGGGCAACGCGCCGCTGGAAGTGTTTATCGCCGCTGCGGATAAGCTCGGTTGGCAGCACGGCACCGATCTGTATGCGCTGATGGACGCCGCCGACGATCTGGTGCGTCCATTGCAGGACCGTCCGGTGCGGGTGGATCGCGAAACGCTGGCACTGGGCTATGCCGGGGTGTACTCCAGCTTCTTGCGTCACTGCGAAGTGGCGGCGGCGCGTTATGGCCTGAGCGCGGTCGATATTCTGGTTGAACTGGGCAAACGCCGAATGGTGGGCGGCCAGGAAGATATGATCGTCGACGTGGCGCTGGATCTGCGCAATAGCAAATAAAAATGATTACGCGGCTGGCAACGTATCAGCCGCGACTCACCTGCATCGTGACCTCAGAGGTACATCTTATGACTACCCGTACCCCCACATCTTACCGCCTGACGTTAACCGTCGGGCTTTGCTTTTTAGTTGCCCTGATGGAAGGGCTGGATCTACAGGCCGCCGGGATCGCTGCTGTCGGTATCGCCCAGGCATTTTCGCTGGATAAAATGCAGATGGGCTGGATCTTCAGTGCGGGCATTCTCGGGCTGCTGCCCGGCGCGCTGGTGGGCGGCATGCTGGCCGATCGCTATGGCCGCAAGCGTATTCTTATTGCCTCCGTGGCGCTGTTCGGCCTGTTCTCGCTGGCGACGGCGATTTCCTGGGATTTCTCGTCGCTGGTGTTTGCCCGTCTGATGACCGGCGTCGGGTTGGGCGCGGCGTTGCCGAATCTGATCGCGCTGACCTCCGAAGCGGCGGGCCCCCGTTTTCGCGGTACGTCGGTGAGTCTGATGTACTGCGGCGTGCCGATTGGCGCGGCGTTAGCGGCGGCGCTCGGGTTTAGCGGTCTGGCCGCCGCCTGGCAAACGGTGTTCTGGGTTGGCGGAGTGATCCCGCTGCTGCTGGTGCCGTTGTTGATGCGCTGGCTGCCAGAATCACAGGTTTATGCCCAGCAAACACAGGTGGCCGCCGCGCCGTTGCGCGCCCTGTTCGCACCTGCTACCGCCACAGCCACGCTGCTGCTGTGGTTGTGCTATTTCTTCACCCTGCTGGTGGTGTATATGCTGATCAACTGGCTGCCGATGCTGCTGGTGGAGCAGGGCTTTCAGCCCTCGCAGGCGGCTGGCGTGATGTTTGCTCTGCAAATCGGTGCGGCCAGCGGCACGTTAATTCTCGGGGCGTTAATGGACAAACTGCGCCCGGTGGTCATGTCGCTTCTGATCTACACCGGGATGTTGGCTTCGCTGCTGGCGCTGGGGACGGTGTCGTCATTGAGCGGTATGCTGATGGCTGGATTTGTGGCGGGGATGTTTGCCACTGGAGGACAAAGCGTGCTGTATGCGCTGGCTCCGCTGTTTTACAGTACGCAGATCCGCGCGACAGGCGTGGGTACCGCCGTCGCCGTTGGGCGTCTGGGGGCGATGAGCGGCCCGCTGCTGGCAGGAAAAATGTTAGCGCTCGGCACTGGAACGGTAGGCGTGATGGCAGCTTCTGCGCCGGGCATTTTACTGGCAGGGCTGGCGGTATTTTTCCTGATGAGCCGTAAATCGCAGATGCCGATCCCGACCAGTGGCTCATAAACAATCGTTCGGTTGTATGAGTGGGGAGATACGGTTCCCACTTCCGGGTGAACGCCAGCCGGCGATGACGTTGCCAGAGTTTATGTAAAGCCTGGCAACGGAGGCGTTATGAGCTGGCGGCCCTTTTTATATTTGATAATTAACCCCCACCCGATATTAAGCGCCCGGCGCGGTCATCTGCGTCTGGTGCAGGGTTGATTTTGCATTGTGTTAACAAACGCGGTATAACACACCTTCTTTGGATGTTTAGATGTCCATACGTTTGGAAGGTTATATGCAAACAACACAACAAAATGCGCCACTGAAGCGCACGATGAAAACGCGTCACCTGATTATGCTCTCCTTAGGCGGCGTGATTGGCACAGGGTTATTCTTCAATACCGGCTACATCATCTCCACTACCGGGGCCGCGGGAACGCTGCTGGCCTATCTGATTGGCGCGCTGGTGGTCTGGCTGGTTATGCAGTGTCTGGGCGAGCTGTCGGTCGCGATGCCGGAGACCGGGGCGTTTCACGTCTATGCCGCGCGCTATCTCGGCCCGGCGACGGGGTATACCGTGGCCTGGCTCTACTGGCTGACCTGGACCGTGGCGCTTGGTTCGAGTTTTACCGCTGCCGGATTCTGTATGCAGTACTGGTTTCCGTTGGTGCCAGTATGGGTCTGGTGCGTGGTGTTCTGTGTGATTATTTTTGGCCTGAACGTTATCTCCACGCGCTTTTTTGCCGAAGGGGAGTTCTGGTTCTCGTTGGTGAAAGTGGTCACTATCATCGCCTTTATTATCCTCGGTGGGGCGGCGATTTTTGGCTTTATCCCGATGCAGGATGGCTCGCCCGCGCCGGGGCTGAGTAATATCACAGCGGAAGGTTGGTTCCCGCATGGCGGCTTACCGATCCTGATGACTATGGTGGCGGTGAACTTTGCTTTTTCGGGAACTGAGCTTATCGGTATTGCCGCCGGTGAAACGGAAAATCCGCGCAAGGTGATCCCGGTGGCGATTCGTACCACCATCGCGCGACTGATTATTTTCTTTATCGGCACCGTGTTTGTGCTGGCGGCGCTGATCCCGATGCAGCAGGCGGGCGTGGAGAAAAGCCCGTTTGTGCTGGTGTTTGAGAAGGTAGGTATTCCGTACGCCGCCGATATTTTTAACTTCGTGATCCTGACAGCCATTCTTTCTGCGGCGAACTCCGGGCTGTATGCCTCCGGGCGCATGCTCTGGTCGCTGTCGAATGAACGTACGCTGCCAGCCTGTTTTGCGCGAGTAACGAAAAACGGCGTGCCGCTGACGGCGCTGTCGGTCAGTATGCTCGGCGGCGTACTGGCGTTGTTTTCCAGCGTGGTGGCTCCGGACACGGTATTTGTCGCGCTGTCGGCAATCTCCGGGTTTGCGGTGGTGGCGGTGTGGCTGAGCATCTGCGCCTCGCACTTTGTTTTTCGCCGCCGTCATCTGCAACAGGGTAAGGCATTGAGTGCATTACATTATCGTGCGCCGTGGTATCCGCTGGTGCCGGTATTGGGATTTGTGTTGTGCCTGGTGGCCTGTGTGGGGCTGGCATTCGATCCAGCGCAGAGAATTGCGTTGTGGTGCGGGTTACCGTTTGTTGCGTTGTGCTATGGTGCATATTTCCTTACTCAACCCCGTAACGCAAAACAGGAGCCAGAACATGTCGCAGAATAATCCGTTACGCGCTCTCCTTGAGAAACAGGATGTCCTGTTACTGGATGGCGCGATGGCGACGGAGCTGGAAGCGCGAGGGTGTAACTTAGCCGACAGCCTGTGGTCAGCCAAAGTGCTGGTAGAAAACCCGGAGCTTATCCGCGAAGTGCATCTTGATTATTACCGGGCGGGGGCGCAATGCGCGATCACCGCCAGCTATCAGGCGACACCGGCGGGCTTTGCCGCGCGTGGTTTGGATGAAGCGCAGTCGAAAGCGCTGATTGGCAAAAGCGTGGAGCTGGCGCGTAAAGCGCGTGAAGCGTATCTGGCAGAGAACCCGCAAGCGGGCACGCTGTTGGTGGCGGGATCTGTCGGACCTTACGGCGCGTATCTGGCGGACGGCTCTGAATACCGTGGCGATTACCAGCGCAGCGCCGAGGCATTCCAGGCGTTTCATCGCCCGCGCGTGGAAGCATTGCTGGATGCCGGGGCCGATCTGCTGGCCTGCGAAACTCTGCCGAATTTTGTCGAGATTGGCGCACTGGCTGAGCTGTTGACCGCGTACCCGCGTGCACGTGCCTGGTTCTCATTTACTCTGCGTGACAGCGAGCATCTGAGCGACGGTACGCCGCTGCGTGACGTGGTCGCGTTGCTGGCGGATTATCCGCAGGTGGTGGCGTTAGGCATTAACTGCATTGCGCTGGAAAACACCACCGCTGCGTTGCAGCATTTACACGGCTTAACGGCGCTGCCGCTGGTGGTGTATCCGAATTCGGGCGAGCAGTACGATGCCGCGAGCAAAACCTGGCATCATCACGGTGAGTCTTGTGCGCAACTGGCGGATTATCTGCCACAGTGGCAGGCCGCTGGCGCACGATTGATTGGCGGGTGCTGTCGCACCACGCCCGCGGATATTGCCGCGTTAAAAGTTCAAGTTCAGGCTCGATAAGACGTAAGCCGCCATCGGGCATTTTTGCCAGATGGCGATACGGTATGAACCGGAAACATGGGTAACACTTTATGCCGCATCCGCCAGCACAAACATGCCGTACGGATGGATTTCGAGATAATACTGCTCGCCGACGTCCGGCTGCAGACGCGTAGCGTTGACCTGCAATAAAATCTCCTGTCCGTGCCACTCCACCGTGACCTCATATTGGGGTCCCATATACGCGACGTGGCGGATCACGCAGCGCTGGCTCTCTTCGCCGCGGTCGCTGAGGGTGATCGCTTCCGGGCGCACGCCTACCATGCCCTCGCCTTGATCGCTAAAGTGCAGTGGGCGCGGCAGATGATAGCCGTAGATATCAACGTATCTGTCGCTGAAGGTGGCCGGGAACAGGTTAGAATCGCCCATAAAGCTCGCCATAAAGCGGGAGGCGGGCTGGCGATAGAGATCCTGCGGCGAGCCGATCTGCATGATGTGTCCCTTGTTCATCACCAGTACGGTATCGGAAACCGCAAAGGCTTCGCTTTGATCGTGGGTGACGTACAGCGAGGTGATATCAAACTGCTTTTGCAGCTCGCGGATCTTGTCGCGCATGCTGCGACGCAGGTTGGCGTCCAGGTTACTTAACGGCTCATCAAACAGCAGCACTTTCGGTTTGAGGATCAACGCACGGGCCAGCGCCACGCGCTGCTGCTGACCGCCGGAGATCTGATCGACAAAGCGGTCTTCAAATCCCTCCAGATCCACCATCGCCAGCGCCTCTTTGACGCGGGTTTTCACCTCCGCGCGCGACACGCCGAGCATCTTCAGGCCATAACCGACGTTCTCCCCTAACGACATGTGCGGGAACAGGGCATATGACTGAAACACCATACAGATATCGCGCTGCTGAATAGAACGATGGGTAACGTCTTCGCCATCAATGAAAATTTGTCCTTCGCTCGGTTTTTCCAGCCCGGCAACCAGACGCAAGATGGTGGTTTTACCGCAGCCGGACGGGCCGAGCAGCGTTACCATTTGCCCCTGCGGAATGGTGAGATTGATATTGTCGATAACCGTGTTGCTGCCAAATCGTTTAGTGACGTTGCGCAGTTCAACGAAATTTTTCTGAGTCATAGTGCGCTCCATTACGCCTGGTTTTTGGCTTTTGAACGGGAGGTACGTGATTCACCGATCAGCCAGTCAAAGATGAAAATAATCGCCAGCATCACCACGATCAAAATGGAACCGTAGGCAATCGCCACGCCGTATTCGCCGTCTTCTACGCGGTTCAGGATGTAGGCCGTGGCCACGCGGGTATCCGGCGTGACGAGGAACACAATGGCGCTGACGGTGGTAATGGCGCGCACAAAGCTGTAGATCAGCGCTGAGAGGATCGCCGGGCGCAGCAGCGGCAACAGGATATGCGTAATGGTGCGCAGGGAACCGGCGCGCAGACTGAGCGAGGCTTCATCCAGCGATTTATCGATTTGGCCTAAGCCCGCAATGCCCGCCCGGATACCGACCGGGACGTTACGCATCACCATTGAGATAATCACGATGGCGGCGGTGCCGGTGAGGTATACCGGGGCGCTGTTAAAGGCCAGAATGTACGATACGCCCGCTACGGTGCCCGGAACGGCAAAGCACAGCATAGTGGTGAACTCGATGGTCTTTTTGCCTTTAAACTGCTGACGCACCACAACCCATGCGATCAGCAGGCCGAAGATGGCGGTGATCGGCGCGGCAATCCCGGCGTAGAGCAGGGTGTCGAGCAGTGAAGGCCACGCGCCGTCGCTCATTCCCTGACCGAACAGTTTGGTAAAGTTCGCCAGTGTCAGGGTGTAGTCCACGCCCCAGTTTACGGTGAAACTGCCGTAGAAAATGCTGCCGTAGAGCAGGGCGTTAAAGGCAATCCACACCGCCAGCAGCGCGACCACGCTCCATACCAGCGTTACCGGCAGCGGCTGCACGTCGCCCCGATAGGATTTACCGGAAACGGTGACGTACGAGCGTTTACCAATCCACATGTACTGCACGCAGAACACCAGCAGCGAGAACAGCAACAGGAAGGCACCCAGCGTACTGGCGGCCTGGTAGTCGAGCTGGGAACCGGTGATGTAGAAGTAGATTTGCGTTGCCAGCACGTCAAAGTTACCGCCAAGCACCAGCGGGTTACTGAAGTCGGCCAGCGACTGCACCACCACAATTAAAAAGGCGTTTGCCAGCGCCGGTTTTAGCAGCGGGACAAACACGCCGTTAAAGGTTTGCCAGCGGCTGGCGCGCAGGGTGTATGACGCCTCCTCCAGCGACGGATGAATGGTTTTGATCGCCCCGTCGAGGATCATAAACGCCATCGGAGTGAAGGCCAGCACCTGCGCCAGCCAGATGCCGGTAAAACCGTACAGCCAGTTGGTGTTGGTCAAACCAAACCATTCGACCATAAATTCGGTGATGTAACCGGAGCGTCCCATCATCAGCGTTACGCCTAAACCCACAACAAACGGCGGGGTGACGATCGGCAGAATCGAGAAAATACGTCCGATAATGGCGCTGCGTTTCGCAATACGGGTGGTGTAGATAGCCAGCACCAGGCCAAAGAAGGTACAGCCGACGCCGACGGCAATCGACAGCATAATCGAGTTGAGGATCACCTGAATGATATGCGCCTGCGACAGCACATTCATAAACGCCAGCGGAGCAAATTCTCCGGCGTCGTTGGTGAACATCGGAATGAAAATAGCGATACTTGGCCAGACGATAAAAATACCGATCAGCGCGACAATCGCGGTGAGCGAGCCGATGACGAAACGGTCGCCGCCCAGCCATTCCAGACGGGTGAGCGCCAGGGTCATGATCGCGCCAAGTGCCACAAACAGCACGATGGTGGCATAGCCTAAGCCGCGTCCCTCAATAGTCGCGCTGGCGACGATAAACGCCATACAGAAAAACGCCCAGCCCGCGTCAAAATAATGGCGGCTGCGCTGTTCGCGTCTGGCTTCATGGAACGGGCGCACCAGCAGCAGGCTTGGCAGCAGATACCAGAGCCAACTGATGTTGAACTGTGACCAGCCGTAGGCGGCGAGAATTTCTTCGCGCGTCGACTCAAGCAGACCGTAGTCCAGGCTCCAGCTCGGCAGCAGGGCAAACGCCAGCCAGCCGAGTAAAATCCAAAGAAATATCGCATCCCGTTTTTTCACGGGATGGAGTGCAAGTGTGTGTGACATAGCGGTTCCGGTATTTCAGGCCGGATATGGCGTTAAGGCCTTATCCGGCAAATGAACGCAAATCTGGGGTTATTTACCCATCTTCACTTCGCTGACCCACTTATTGATCAGGGCTTTACGCACGTCGGTCGAGCCGTACTTATCCATGTCGTAATTGATAAGCTTCAGGTCGTCGAGCTTCAGCGAGTTAGGGGACGTCTCGGCGGTGGTGTTGGTCAGGATCTGATAGGATTTACCTTTCTTCCACGCCAGCTCCTGCGCGTCTTTCGACAGTACCCAGTCAACGAACAGTTTGGCGTTATCGAGGTTGCGCGCGCCTTTCAGGATGCTGACACCGCCGATTTCATAACCGGTACCTTCGCACGGTGAGACAAGTTCCAGCGGTGCGCCCTGTTCTTTTTCCAGTGAGTAGTCGTGCAAGAAACCGATGCCGATAGCCGTTTCGCCACGGGCGGCGTTGCGCGCCGGGGCAATGCCGGATTTGGTGTACTGGGAGACGTTGGCGTTGAGCTGTTTCAGGTAGTCAAAGGCCTGATCTTCTCCCCACAGTTGGGCAAAAGTCGCCAGTGCGGTATAGGCGGTACCGGAGCTTTGCGGATCAGCAATCTGGATTTCGCCTTTGTATTCCGGTTTGGTCAGATCCTTCCAGCATTTTGGCACCGGTAGGTTTTTCTCTTTCAGGCGCTGGGTATTGACGCCAAAGCCCAGAATACCGACATAAACCGCCGAGGAGAGGTTGCCTTTCACTTTTGCCGGATCGCGAAACTTCTCCATGATTTGTTCGAGGTTTGGTGATTTATACGGCTGCAGCAGCCCCATTTCACCGGCCTGAGACTGTGGATCCAGCGTACCGCCGTACCAGACATCCGCTTGCGGGTTTTTCTTCTCGGCATCCACTTTCGCCAGCGTACTGCCTGAGCCGTTGCGAATGAATGAAGTCTTCACATCATATTTTTCACCGAAGGCTTTGGTTTCGGTTTCGCACATTTCGTTGGTGGCGCTGCAATACACCACCAGACGACCCTGCGCCTGAGCTGCACTGCTGAAGGCTGCCAGCGTCAGAGCGGAGGCAATTAGGGTAGAAGTAAGCGTCAGTTTCATTGTTTTATCCTTTGACTGAGAGAAGGGGGAATGCCCGCAATGAGCAATGGCATCAGCAATAAACCCATAAAGACAGCGGCAACCGAGAGCAAACTGAACATTCCCGACCAGCCGTAGTGTTCTATGACCAGCGACAGCGGCCAACCCGCCAGCGCGGCCCCCAGATAGGCGAACAGCCCGAGAAAACCAGTAATTGAACCTGCCGCCGCTTTATGTCCGCATTCCACGGCCGCGAGGCCAATTAGCATCTGTGGGCCAAACACAAAAAAGCCCACGGTAAAGAAACACACTGCCAGTAGCGCGTAGTGGTGCACCGGCGCCAGCCACAGCGCGGCGACGGAGACCATCAGCCCCAGTGTGAATAGCAAAATCATTGGCGCACGCTGACCGCTGAACAGCAGATCCGAACCCCATCCGGCAAACAGCGCCCCCAGCAAGCCACCGACTTCAAACAGCATTACCGTGGCATTGGCGCTGAGCAGGTTCACACCGTGGCTTTCCGTCAGCCAGATGTTGCCCCAGTCGTTCAGCGCTATGCGGATCAAATAGACCAACACATATGACACGCCGAGTAGCCAGATCATCGGGTTCTTCAGCATGGTGGTGCGCAACATTTGCCACAGCCCCATCGGCGGGCTTTGCTGCTCCTGACGCAACTCCAGCGGGTCTTGCCGCCATTCCCCAACCGTGGGTAAGCCTTCTTCCCGGGGTGTGCCTTTCAGTTGCAGGGTGAGCCAGATGCCTAACGCCATGCTGATTATTCCTGGAGCCAGCATGGCTGCCTGCCAACCCCACCAGTGGGCGGCAAAGGCGCTAATCAGCGGGATGATGGCCCCTCCGATGTTGATCGACATATTCCAGCAGCCCCACCAGAAGCCGCGTTCGTTGCGCGAGTACCAGTGAGTCAGTAGTCGGGCGCAGGGCGGCCAGCCCCAGCCCTGAAAAAATCCGTTCAGCGTCCAGACCACCAGGAGCAGCGTCAGCGATTCACCAAAGGCGAACAGCACGTTTAAAACGCCGGTGGCAAACAGGCCAATGCCCATAAACGCGCGCTGTCCGTGGCTGTCGTGCCATAGCCCGGCGGTGAATTTCGACAGGCCATAGGTCAGATAAAACAGCGATCCCAGCAGGCCGATATCGCCTTTATCCAGACCCAGATCCGTTTGCAGCGCCGGGAGGACGTAGTTAACGCTTTTGCGCGTCAGATAAAACGCGGCGTACCCAATCACCATACACATCAGCAGCCGGGGGCGTAGCGCCCGGTATTGTTGGTCTGTTTCGCGTGATGCACGTGCATGCATGGCAGCCTCCGTTTGTGCTGACTATAGGAAAGTGAAAGCAAAATGGGATGAGATAAAGTCCGCAGTGACTAAGACTTTTTCCTGGTTAACGGCTGATTTGTTGCAAATTTGTGGGCAGGTTAACAATTACCCGCGTGCCGTTGTTCGATTCGAGCGTCAGTTCGCCGCCAAGGGCGCTGACCCGCTCACGCATCCCCTGGATACCGAACCCGGGGATTTTCTCTGCGAGAATACCTACACCGTTGTCAGCGACGTGCAGAAACACGCGGTGTTCCTGCTGGCGCAGCGTAATCGATACTTCGCTGGCATCGGCATGTTTACAGACGTTATTGAGCAACTCCTGCAGCAGGCGATACAGTGTGAAACGCACCGTTTCATTTTCTGGCGTATTTTCAAGCTGATAGTCAAACCAACAGCGAATGCCGCGTTCGGCAAAGGCAAATTCATTCACCAGATGATGCAGTGCATCTTTAAAGGCCAGTTCATCGAGCGCGGGCGGCCGCAGCTGGCGCAACAGTTGGCGGGTGGAGTGGTGAATGCGCCGGGCAAGGTCGTTGATCTGATTTGCCGCTTCAAGCGTTTGCTCGCGACCCGGCGCGCGCTTGACCAGTTGCGACTGAATTTGAATGGCGGTGATGTTCTGACCAATTTCGTCGTGTAGCTCCCGCGCCAGGCTTTTGCGCGTATTTTCCTCGGTGCGGATCAGTTGTTCGGTCAGCGCGCGTCGCGCTGCCAGTTCGGCTTCCAGACGCTGGCGATAATGGTGCAGGTTTTGCGCCAGATGCTGCTGGCGGCTGATAGCGATCCCCAGCCCTATGCCCAGCAGCGCCTGGGTGGCGAGGAAAATCTCCAGCTCCAGTAAATTGCTGAACCCGACGCCGATTTGCCGGGCGATGGTGATCATCATGCTGCCGAGCAGTCCGGACAACACGCCGCCCTGCCAGCCAAATTTCCACGCCATCACCACGTTCGGTAAGAACACCACGATTAGCAGCAGGCGCTCGATCTCTGGTGACAGCACCATCTGGGTACCTATGCCAATAATGAAAAACAGACTGCACCAGATGATAAGCGAGGTACGCAGGGGGGGATTGGTGGTATCCAGTCCAAGCAAATGATAGCGGTGCTGCTGGCGCAGAAATTCATAGATCAGATAGACAAACGGCGTCAGCAGCACGCCGCCGGTAAACGACGCCAGGCCAATTAACGTTGCCGGGCTTTGGATAAACGGTGAAAGCAGGAGGGTATTGAGCAATGACGTGATCGTCACCGCGGCCAACAGCAGCGTTAAGCGCTGCCAGTAAAGGGGGAAGCGGTGCCAGTATGACTGGCCGATACTCGCCGGTATCAGGCTAATCAACGGCGCAACTAGCAGGATATAGCCATTCACTAATTGCTCGCTGTGCAGCCAGAACAGCATCAGCACCGGCGGCAGTACCAGCGCGGGCCAGTAACGGCGAGAAAGCAGGATTAGCAGGGCGAGATAGACGCCGTGCGGCAGGAATAGCGCTGCCTGCTGGCCGTTGTGGGTCAGGTAAAACCCCAGCGTCCACAGCATCAGCCAGCCCGATCCCCAGGCCAGCAGAATAAACAGAGAAATAACCCCATGACGAAGGCTGCGTGACATTAATACCCCGTCAGCAACTGGTGGTCGAGTGCAAAATGCACCAGATCGATGGTGCTGTGGCATTGCAGTTTGCCCAGCACGTTCGCACGATGAACGTGCACCGTTTTATGGCTGAGGTCGAGCTTGAAAGCGATCTCTTTTACGCTGTCGCCTTTGACCAGAAGATCAAACACTTCGCGCTCGCGCGGGGTCAGTATCTCCAGTACCTGCGCGGGCTGTTCGCCGCCGCGTAGCGCCCGTAGCGCGTCGGCGCACAGGTAATGCCCGCCCATACCAACCGATCGTACCGCCTGCACCAGTTCCTCTGGCCCGCAGCGTTTGGTCAGATAACCGCTGGCACCGGCATCCAGTGCGCTTTGCACAAACGTGGGTGAGTCATAGATGCTGAGAATAATGGCGCGAAAACCGGGCTTCTGCGCCCGCAGTCGTTTTAACAGGCTCAGGCCATTTTCATCCGGCATGGCGATATCCATCACCGCAACGTTGACGTCATCATGCAGTAGTGCAGGCCACGCCTGTGCCGCGCTGCTGTACTGGCCAGCAACGTTGAGATCGTCTTCGAGACTGAGTAATTGCGCAAAGCCGGAACGCACCACCACATGGTCATCCACCAGCACAACATGAATCATGATCTTGCTCTCTTGCCTGACAATGGCATCTATGATGCCTGCCAGCGCCGCGCTGGCAATCCCCGTGGCGCGGATATGTAACGAATGTAACAAAATCGCAATAATTTGCCGGCCTGCAATCAAATGCATTTCCGGGCTAAGCATTGCCGCTTTTTTTCTAAAAACAGATCGCTATTAGCCAGAATTTTTAATTCCTTTATCAAATTGTGCCGCAACGAAATACTGCCCCCATAACAAGACAGGGGAGCAGACAATCATGGCTATTTCATCGCGTAACGCACTACTTGCCGCACTGGCATTCATCGCATTTCAGGCACAGGCGGTGAACGTCACCGTTGCTTATCAGACCTCCGCTGAACCCGCCAAAGTGGCGCAGGCGGATAACACCTTTGCTAAAGAGAGCGGGGCTACCGTTGACTGGCGCAAATTCGACAGCGGTGCGAGCATCGTCCGTGCGCTGGCATCCGGTGATGTGCAGATCGGTAATCTTGGCTCCAGCCCGCTGGCGGTCGCTGCCAGCCAGCAGGTGCCTATTGAGGTTTTCCTGCTGGCGTCAAAACTCGGCAATTCTGAAGCGCTGGTGGTGAAGAAAAACATCAGTAAACCGCAAGATTTGATTGGTAAGCGCATTGCCGTGCCGTTTATTTCCACTACCCATTACAGCCTGCTGGCGGCGTTGAAACACTGGGGTATCAAAGCAGGGCAGGTGGAGATTGTGAACCTGCAGCCACCCGCGATTATTGCCGCCTGGCAGCGCGGAGATATTGATGGTGCTTATGTCTGGGCGCCTGCGGTAAACGCGCTGGAAAAAGATGGCAAGGTATTAACCGACTCATCGCAGGTTGGCGAGTGGGGCGCACCGACGCTGGACGTGTGGGTGGTGCGCAAAGATTTTGCCGAGAAGCATCCTGAGGTGGTGAAAGCCTTTGCCAAAAGCGCCATCGACGCCCAGCAGCCTTATATCGCTAATCCCGATGAATGGCTGAAACAGCCGGAGAATATCAGCAAACTGTCGCGTTTGAGTGGCGTACCGGAGGCGGATGTGCCGGGCCTGGTGAAAGGTAACACCTATTTGACGGCACAACAGCAAACCGCTGAGCTAACCGGCCCGGTGAATAAAGCGATTATCGACACCGCGCAGTTCCTCAAAGAGCAGGGCAAAGTCCCCGCCGTCGCGACGGATTACAGCCAGTATGTGACCGATCGCTTCGTGCAATAAATAAGGAGGCACTGATGCTGCAAATCTCTCATCTTGCCGCCAGCTACGGTGGAAAACCGGTGCTGGAAGATATCAACCTGACGCTCGATAGCGGCGAACTGCTGGTGGTACTCGGACCTTCTGGTTGCGGAAAAACCACGCTGTTAAATCTGATTGCCGGGTTTGTGCCGTATCAGCATGGCAGCATTATGCTGGCGGGCAACAAGGTTGAAGGTCCAGGCGCAGAGCGCGGGGTTGTGTTCCAGAACGAAGGCCTGCTGCCCTGGCGCAACGTGCAGGACAACGTGGCCTTCGGGCTGCAACTGGCGGGGATGGAGAAGCCCCAACGTCAACGAATCGCGCGGGAGATGCTGCAGAAAGTTGGGCTGGAGGATGCGGGAAAACGTTTTATCTGGCAGCTCTCTGGTGGTCAGCGTCAGCGCGTCGGTATTGCGCGGGCGTTGGCTGCCAACCCGCAGCTGTTGTTGCTGGATGAACCCTTTGGCGCGCTCGACGCCTTTACCCGCGAGCAGATGCAAACCCTGCTGCTGAAGTTGTGGCATGAGACTGGCAAACAGGTGCTGTTGATTACCCACGATATTGAAGAAGCCGTTTTTATGGCAACGGAGCTGGTATTGCTGTCGCCAGGCCCTGGCCGGGTACTGGAGCGTCTGCCGCTGAATTTCGCTCGTCGCTTTGTGGCCGGAGAGCCGAGCCGCAGCATTAAGTCCGACCCGCAGTTTATCGCCATGCGCGAGTATGTGTTAGGTCGTGTCTTTGAACAACGGGAGGCATTCTCATGAGCGTGGTGATTAATGATAAACCCCGTCGCCAGCACGCGCTGAACTGGCGCTGGCCGTTCTCGCGGCAGATTACCTTAAGCTTCGGTACGCTGGTCGTCATTCTGGCGGTGTGGTGGACGGTGGCGGCGCTGCAGTTAATCAGTCCGCTGTTTTTACCCCCGCCGGGCCAGGTTTTGCAAAAACTGATGGTTATTGCCGGGCCGCAGGGGTTTATGGATGCCACGCTGTGGCAGCATCTGGCGGCGAGCCTGACGCGTATTGTTATCGCGCTGCTGGCGGCGGTACTGCTCGGCGTTCCGGTTGGGATCGCTATGGGGCTGAGTCCGACGATGCGCGGCATTCTCGATCCGATCATTGAACTGTATCGTCCGGTTCCGCCATTGGCCTATTTGCCGCTGATGGTGATCTGGTTTGGCATTGGTGAGACCTCCAAGATCCTGCTGATCTATCTGGCGATTTTCGCCCCTGTAGCGATGTCGGCGCTGGCGGGGGTTAAAAGCGCGCAGCAGGTGAGAGTGCGTGCCGCACAGTCGCTGGGAGCCAGCCGTACGCAGGTGCTGTGGTTTGTTATTTTGCCGGGGGCATTGCCGGAGATACTCACAGGGTTGCGTATCGGGCTTGGCGTGGGCTGGTCGACGTTGGTGGCAGCAGAGCTGATTGCCGCCACGCGAGGTTTAGGATTTATGGTGCAGTCAGCCGGTGAGTTTCTGGCAACGGATGTGGTGCTGGCGGGGATCGCGGTGATTGCCGTTATCGCGTTTATTTTAGAACTGGGTCTGCGCGCGCTTCAGCGCCGCCTGACGCCCTGGCATGGAGAAGTACAATGAGCGAACGTCTGAGCATTACCCCGCTGGGGCCGAACATTGGCGCACAAATCACCGGTGCGGATTTGACGCGCCCGCTGAGCGATAATCAGTTTGAACAGCTTTATCACGCCGTACTGCGCCATCAGGTGGTGTTTCTACGTGAGCAGGTGATTACGCCGCAACAACAGCGGGCGCTGGCGCTGCGTTTTGGCGATCTGCATATTCACCCTGTCTATCCGCATGCCGAAGGGGTTGAAGAGATTATCGTGCTGGATACTCATGACGATAATCCGCCGGATAACGACAACTGGCACACCGATGTGACCTTTATCGACACGCCGCCAGCGGGCGCGATTCTGGCGGCAAAAGAGCTGCCATCGACAGGGGGAGACACCCTGTGGACCAGCGGGATTGCCGCTTATGACGCATTATCTGAGCCGTTTCGCCAGTTGCTGAGCGGCCTGCAGGCAGAGCATGATTTTCGTAAATCCTTCCAGGAATATAAATACCGGCAGACGCCAGAGGAGCATCAGCGCTGGTTGGAGGCGGTGGCAAAGCATCCGCCCCTGCTGCATCCGGTGGTGCGCACGCATCCAGTGAGCGGGAAGCAGGCGCTGTTCGTGAATGAAGGATTTACCACGCGAATTGTCGATGTGACGGAAAAAGAGAGCGAGGCGTTACTGCGCTTTTTGTTCGCGCATATCACTAAACCGGAGTTCCAGGTGCGCTGGCGTTGGCAGCCCAACGATGTGGCGATTTGGGATAATCGCGTGACGCAGCATTATGCGAATGCGGATTATCTGCCCCAGCGGCGCATTATGCACCGGGCGACAATTTTGGGAGACAAGCCGTTTTTTCGGGCGGGATGATTATCGGAGACGCTTCATTTACCGGGCCTACGACCTGTAGGTCCGGTAAAGCGAAGCCGTCATTAGGCAACAAAGTGATTAGCGCAGGATTTTTTTCTCAGCCAGATCCAGTGCGAAGTAGCTGAAGATCAGATCCGCGCCAGCGCGTTTGATCGAGCCTAAGCTTTCCAGCACCACTTTCTCTTCATCTATTGCACCCGCAAGGGCTGCAAACTTGATCATCGCGTATTCACCGCTGACCTGATAAGCGCCAATCGGCAGCTCGGTGCGCTCGCGGATATCGCGCAGAATATCGAGGTATGCGCCAGCCGGTTTGACCATCAGGCAGTCTGCGCCCTGGGCTTCATCCAGCAGCGATTCGCGGATCGCTTCCCGACGGTTCATCGGGTTCATCTGATAGGTTTTACGATCGCCCTTCAGCGCGGTACCTGCGGCTTCACGGAATGGGCCATAGAAAGAAGAGGCAAATTTGGTGGAGTAGGACATGATCGCGGTATCGGTAAAGCCCGCGGCATCCAGCGCCTGGCGAATCGCCTGTACCTGGCCGTCCATTGCGGCGGAAGGGGCGATGAAATCTGCGCCCGCAGCGGCGGCAACGACCGCCTGTTTGCCGAGATTGGCAAGGGTTAAATCGTTATCAACGCCGTGCTCACATAATACGCCGCAGTGACCGTGCGAGGTGTATTCACAGAAGCAGGTGTCGGACATGACGATCATCTCCGGTACGGTCTGCTTACAGATACGCGACATGCGCGCCACCAGACCGTCTTCTTTCCAGGCATCGCTGCCGGTGTCATCGGTGTGATGAGAAATGCCGAAGGTCATAACCGAGCGGATGCCTGCATTAGCAATGCGTTCAATTTCGCGCGCCAGATGCTTCTCTGGAATGCGCATCACGCCGGGCATGGCCTCGATAGCTTTGTAATCGTCGAGTTCTTCTTCAACAAAGATCGGCAACACCAGGTCATTTAAGCTGAGTGTTGTCTCTTCAAACATAGCGCGCAGCGCAGGTGATTTGCGCAGGCGGCGAGGGCGTTGGATTAGGTCTGTCATGGTATGCCTGATGTTTGTGGAATCGAAGGCCGTAGTATACCCGAACCTGAGGGTGGGTGGTTTACGAAAGTTGGCGTTATATCTGGATTTTCCATCGTGGAAGGCTGAATCATTAGAGCAATTTATTCACATTTATGGCAAGTTATTTATATTCATTATTTTGCTTGTTTCTGTTTTTATTATTTTAAATATTGATGCGTTTATTTGTGTAGGGCTGGTGATAATTCTTCTTTATTTATTGTTTATTTGTTTGGGTGTGTGGTGAGTTATTTGTTAATTATATACATCAGAGATGTGTTGTGCGGTATTTCATTGAAAGAATGAGTTTTTTTGTTTTTTTGTGTCAGAGGTGAGGATATTCGTAGTGTTGTCCGGTTTCGGACGACTAGCAAAGAATAATTGAACCTTTACTTTGTGAAACCGCATAATCGACCCCGCGAAACATAAAATGTTTTCTTTGCATTGATAATTGATGGATCAACTATATTACGTCCCTGAGGAGGGATGACAAATGCACACTTGGAAAAAGAAACTAGTAGTCTCACAATTAGCATTAGCCTGTACTTTGGCAATCACTTCTCAGGCGAATGCTTCTACTGATATTTCTGGAGCCCCATATACAACGTTCACCCATTATAATGACGCATCACATGTTGATGACGTTTACTTCGATGGCTATGTCGGTTGGAACAATTACGGCACTGATAGTATTTATAATGGTGATATTTATCCGGTAATCAATAACGCTACTGTCAACGGCGTTATTTCTACTTATTATCTGGATGATGGACTGTCAACTAACAGCAATTATAACAGCCTGACGATTAAAAACAGTACCATTCACGGTATGGTGACATCCGAGTGTATGACCACGGATTGTACTAACCGTACGGGTACCGACTATTACTACGACCGTCTGGCAATGAACGTCATCAACTCCACTATCGATGACAACTATGAACATTATACCTACAACGGTACCTATAATGACGTGGCTGATACGCACGTTGTCGATGTTTATAACCTGGGTACGGCTATCACTCTGGATCAAGAAGTTGATCTGTCTATCACCAACAACTCTCACGTCGCGGGTATTACCCTGACTCAAGGTTATGAGTGGGAAGATATTGACGATAATACCGTCATCACCGGCGTAAACAGCGGTGAAGTGTTTAACAACACTATCGCTGTTACCGACTCTACCCTGACCTCCGGTTCCTGGTCTGATGAAGGAAGATCCGGCTGGTTTGGTAACACCAGCAATGCGAGCGACTATCACGGTAACGGTTGGAACGCGAATGATATCGCATTGGCGGTTATTGCTAATCCCAATGCAGATAACGCGATGCAGACCACCGCCACGTTTGATAACGCTACGCTGATGGGCGATGTGCTGTTCTCCAGCAACTTTGATGAGAACTTCTTCCCGAACGGTGCTGATACTTACCGCGATACTGATGCCGATCTGGATACCAACGGCTGGGATGGTACTGACCGTCTGGATCTGACCCTGAACCACGGCAGCAAGTGGGTTGGTGCGGCAATGTCCGTCCATCCGGTTGACGTTGATGGTGATGGCGTTTACGAAAGCTATGCTGAGGGCACTGAAGCCACCCCTACGCTGATTGATATCGCTGCCAACAGCCTGTGGCCTTCTTCAACCTACGGTATCGATAGCGACACATCCTCTTATGACGAAAATGGTCATGTGGTTGGCAATACCGTTTATCAGAGCGGTCTGTTCAACGTGACGCTGAACGGCGCTTCCCAGTGGGATACCACCAAAACTTCTCTGATTGACACTCTGAGCATCAACAGCGGTTCCGTTGTCAACGTGGGCGATTCTGCGCTGGTTTCTGACTCCATCTCTCTGACCGGTGCTTCCGCACTGAACATCAATGAAGATGGTCGTGTTGCGACTAATACGCTGTCTATTGACAACAGTACCGTAACGATTGCTGATGATGTCTCTGCTGGCTGGAATGTGCTTAATGCCGCGCTGTATGCCAATACCATTAAGGTCACCAACAACGGCGTTCTGGATGTGGGCAACAGCACCGGTAACGCGCTGCAGGTTGATACCCTGAATCTGACCAGCTACACCGACGCTTACAACCATGTTAATGCGGGTGTTTTCGACATCAACAGCGCTAACTATGTGTTGAATGCTGACCTGACCAACGATCGTACTAACGATACGCGCCAGGCTAACTACGGTTATGGCGTGATCGCGATGAACTCTGATGGTCATCTGACTATCAACGGTAACGGTGATTCCGACACCTCAGGCGATCAGTCTGAAGTTGATAACTACGGTGATCACGTAGCAGCGGCAACCGGTAACTATAAAGTTCGCATCGATAACGCCACTGGCGCGGGTTCTGTTACCGATTACAAGGGTAACGAGCTGATCTACGTTAACGACAAGAACAGCACCGCAACCTTCTCTGCAGCCAACAAAGCAGACCTGGGTGCTTACACCTATCAGGCTCAGCAGCAGGGTAACACCGTTGTTCTGCAGCAGATGGAGCTGACCGACTACGCGAACATGGCGCTGAGCATTCCGTCTGCCAACACCAATATCTGGAACCTGGAACAAGACACCGTTGGTACTCGTCTGACCAACGCGCGTCATGGTCTGGTAGATAACGGTGGTGCATGGGTGAGCTACTTCGGCGGCAGCTTCGATGCGGATAACGGCAACATCAACTATGATCAGGATGTTAACGGCATCATGGTCGGTGTTGATTCCAAAATCGATGGTAACAACGCTAAGTGGATTGTCGGTGCTGCGGCAGGCTTCGCGAAAGGTGACATGAGTGATCGTACCGGTCAGGTAGATCAGGATAGCCAGACTGCCTATATCTACTCTTCTGCTCGTTTTGCGAACAACATCTTTGTTGACAGTAACTTAAGCTACTCCCACTTCAACAACGATCTGTCTGCCAGCATGAGCAACGGTCAGTATGTTGATGGCAGCACCTCTTCTGATGCCTGGGGCTTTGGCTTGAAACTGGGTTATGACCTGAAGCTGGGTGACGCAGGTTACGTAACCCCTTACGGTAGCGTATCCGGTCTGTTCCAGTCTGGTGATGACTATAAGCTGAGCAACGACATGAAAGTTGACGGTCAGTCTTATGACAGCATGCGTTATGAACTTGGTGTAGATGCGGGTTATACCTTCGCCTACAGCGATGATCAGGCGCTGACCCCGTACTTCAAACTGGCCTACGTTTACGACGACTCTAACAACGATTCTGATGTAAACGGTGATTCTATCGACAACGGCGTAGAAGGTTCTGCGGTACGCGTTGGGCTGGGTACTCAGTTCAGCTTCACCAAGAACTTCAGCGCGTACACCGATGCTAATTACCTCGGTGGTGGTGATGTCGATCAAGACTGGTCTGCAAACGTTGGTGTTAAATATACTTGGTAAAAACTTTCTTGCAGAGAAATAAAAGGTAATTTTATTTAGAAATAATGCCCGTCACGGATTTGACGGGCATTTCTTGCAAGGAATACGCACATGCTATCTTCAAATAAACCTCTTCTTGAGTTTGGTAAGCTTGATAAATGTTTAGCGAAATATGGTAAACACTTTGAGTGTGATAACGACAAAGAAATAATTTTTTCCAGCGATATTAATAGTGACGATACTTTTGTTATTTTAAGTGGTGTTGTTTCCCTACGTAGAGGAGAAAACGTGCTGGTCGGGATTGCACAGGCGCCTTTTATTATGGGCCTTTCTGATGGCGTGATGAAAACAGATGTACAATACAGATTAATAACCGAAAGTAATTGTACGGGATACCACCTGCCTGCTTCGCAAACGATAAATATAATTGAACAATGCCAGCTTTGGCGTGAAGCCTTTTGCTGGTTAGCATGGCAAAATTCCATGTTTGAGTTGCGCGATCTGCAGCTGATCGGCAATAACTCCTACGATCAGATCCGCGCGACGCTGATATCCATGATGAAATGGGACGACGTACTGCGTTCGCGTATCGGCGTCATGAACTATATTCACCAACGCACGCGAATTTCACGCTCAGTTGTCGCTGAGGTTCTCGCGGCATTACGTAAAGGTGGTTACATTGAAATGAATAAAGGCAAACTGGTGAGCATTAACCGTTTGCCTTTTGAGTATTAAGTCAGGATGCAGGAATAACCTGCGGTTTGTTCCCGCTCAACTCTGCAACCAGATCGTTGATACCGTCGCTCATATTGGTAAATCGGGTTAGCGGAGAACGGGTCACCACGATAAATGCCCCGACGTTTTGCTGTGGGATCATCGCCATATAGGTAATGAAGCCGCCGCCGCCACCGGTTTTTTGAATAATTCCCGGTCGCCCATTTTTCGGCGCCATATAGACCCATCCCAAACCAAGCGCATCGGCTCTACCCGGAACATCCATCCCTATCACTTTGGTTAACTGCGTCCGCTGATAAATCAGCGTCTGCATACGGTCGGCCTGCTGGCTACGATGGTAAAAATCAGATGAGAGATACTGCTGCATCCAGCGCATCATATCGCCGGGCGTTGAATAAACACCGCCGCTGCCCATTGCCGCCAGGGTATTGTTGCAAGGACTGGCGCCTTTTTCCGCGACCATCAGGCGTCTGCATTGATCGGGGGATGGGGTAAAGGTGGTGTCTTTCATCCCCAGCGGACGGGTAATTTTTTCTTCAAACAGCTGCGGATAAGGCTTTCCGGATGCGGTTCCCAGCGCATCGGCCAGCAGGTCAAACGCCAGGTTGGAATAAGAAGCCTGCGAGCCCGGTGCGGCTTTAAGCGTGGCGGTTGAGAGATAGCTCCAGCGCTGTTCACGGGTTGGCCAGACAAATACCGGGCGCTTCGCCGCGCCGCCAGGCTGTTCGCGCGGCAACGCGCTGGTATGCGTCGCCAGATTCACCAGCGTGATCGGCGTGCCCTGATAAGTCGGCACGCGCGCGCCAGGCGGCGCATATTTGCTCAATGGATCGTTGAGTTTAACCGTACCCTGATCGAGTAATTTCACCAGCATTTCGCTGGTCATTAATTTAGTAATAGAGGCAATTCGAATAACGGAATCCAGCTGCGGATGAACGTTATTGCCAGGGCGTGTTTCGCCGAAGCTGCGAAATACGCGCTGGTTACCATCAATCACCACGAGCGCCATCCCCGTAGCACCGCTGCCGTAAAATATATGGTCGGCATAACGATCGACGATATCAGAGGCGAAGACTGGATCGGTTATAGGCTGTGCCGCCTGGACAGATGTCAATGACGCCGCACACAGCGCGGCAGAAAAAAGCAGACTACGTTTCAACGGTGGTGTCCATGAGTTAGAGAAAGTGAAAAAGGATGTCGTGCGTATGCGTATTTATACTACTCATCGGCGTATTGCAAAGCGCTTATCAGCCAATGATAGTGTGAAAAACGTAACGATGAGTAAACGCGAGCGTTTCCCGGATTACGGATGTTCGCTTTTGTGATCTCACGCTGTGATAATCTGCACTTGCTGGAACGTTGTCGAGTGTGAAAATCACAGAAACAATTCTTCATACCCGGGTGCGAACTAAGTGCCGCGGTTTTGGTCACACTTGTCGGTTTCAGCTTGTGTTTTTGGGCGTAAGCCGTCTGGCCGCCGCACTCCACGGTGGCAAATACACAGCAGTCGTCATAACGATAAGAAGTTAGCAGGAGAGCACTATGTTTAAGTCTTTTTTCCCAAAGCCGGGGCCGTTCTTTATTTCGGCATTTATTTGGGCACTGGTCGCCGTTGTATTCTGGCAAGGAGGTGGGGGAGTCTGGGTTGCACATATTACCGGCGCGTCGGGAGACGTACCGATTAGCGCGGCCCGATTCTGGTCACTGGATTACCTGATTTTTTATGCGTATTACATCCTTTGTGTTGGAGTGTTCGCGCTGTTCTGGTTTATCTACAGCCCGCACCGCTGGCAGTACTGGTCCATACTGGGCACGTCGCTGATTATTTTCGTGACCTGGTTTCTGGTTGAAGTTGGCGTCGCCGTCAACGCCTGGTATGCGCCATTCTATGATCTGATTCAATCCGCGTTGAGTGCGCCGCATAAGGTGAAGATTGAGCAGTTCTATCATGAAGTAGGCATCTTTCTTGGCATTGCGCTGATTGCCGTGGTCATTGGGGTGATGAACAACTTCTTCGTCAGCCACTATGTATTCCGCTGGCGTACCGCAATGAACGAACACTATATGGCGCACTGGCAGCATCTGCGTCATATCGAAGGCGCGGCGCAGCGTGTGCAGGAAGATACCATGCGTTTTGCCTCCACGCTTGAAGATATGGGGGTCAGCTTTATCAATGCGATTATGACGCTGATTGCCTTCTTACCTGTCCTGGTCACACTCTCAGCCCATGTGCCGGACCTGCCAATTGTTGGACATGTTCCTTATGGCCTGGTGATTGCCGCGATTGTCTGGTCGCTGATGGGAACCGGCTTACTGGCGGTAGTCGGCATCAAACTTCCGGGGCTGGAGTTTAAAAACCAGCGCGTGGAAGCGGCCTACCGTAAAGAACTGGTTTACGGTGAAGATGACGCTAATCGTGCGACCCCGCCGACGGTGCGTGAACTGTTCCGTGCGGTGCGCCAGAACTACTTCCGCCTCTATTTTCACTATATGTACTTCAATATCGCCCGTATTCTATACCTGCAGGTTGATAACGTTTTCGGCTTGTTCCTGCTGTTCCCGTCGATTGTTGCCGGTACGATTACGCTCGGCCTGATGACGCAAATCACCAACGTGTTTGGCCAGGTGCGCGGCTCGTTCCAGTATTTGATTAACTCCTGGACAACGTTAGTCGAACTGATGTCTATTTATAAGCGTCTGCGCAGCTTTGAACGTGAGCTTGATGGCCAGGATATTCAGGAAGTTACCCATACGCTTAGTTAATAAAAAAGGAGATGTTATGTCGACGGTTTCCCGTCTTTACCCCTTGTCCGGTCTGGCCGCTCTGGTGCTGGTGGGATGTAGTAGCCAACCCGCGCAGCCGCTAAAAAAAGGGGAGAAAGCCGTCGATGTGGCGAGCGTGGTGCGCCAGAAAATGCCCGCCAGCGTGAAAGACCGGGACGCATGGGCGCAGGATTTAGCGAAGACGTTTGAAAGCCAGAAGCTGGCGCCGACGGTTGAAAATATCTGTTCGGTGCTGGCGGTCGCGCAACAGGAGTCAAACTATCAGGCGGATCCGGCCGTTCCAAACTTAAGTAAAATCGCCTGGAAAGAGATCGACCGGCGCGCCGAGCGTATGCATATCCCGCAGTTTGTGGTGCATACCGCACTGAAGATTAACTCGCCAACGGGGAAAAGCTACAGCGAGCGTCTGGATACGGTGAAAACGGAAAAACAGCTGAGCGCCATTTTTGATGATTTTATCAATATGGTACCGATGGGGCAGACGCTGTTTGGTTCGCTTAATCCGGTACATACCGGTGGGCCAATGCAGGTCAGTATCGCGTTTGCCGAGCAGCACGCCGACGGGTATCCGTGGAAAATGGCGGGAACAGTACGTCAGGAAGTGTTCAGCCGCCGCGGTGGGCTGTGGTTCGGTACGTATCATCTGCTTAACTACCCGGCGAATTACAGCGCGCCAATCTTCCGTTTCGCCGATTTCAATGCGGGATGGTATGCCAGCCGCAATGCGGCTTTCCAGAATGCGGTCAGTAAAGCCAGCGGAGTGAAGCTGGCGATGGATGGTGACTTGATTCTCTATGGCAGCAGCGAGCCGGGCAAAACCGAGCTGGCGGTACGTAAACTGGCCGGGAAGCTGGGGATGAGCGAGAGTGAGATCCACCGTCAACTGCAAAAAGGTGACAGTCTGGCTTTTGAAGATACCACTCTGTACGAGAAGGTCTATAAGCTGGCGGAAGCGAAGACTGGGAAAGCGCTACCCCGTGAAATGCTGCCAGGCATTCAGCTGGAAAGCCCGAAGATTACACGTAATCTGACTACCGCGTGGTTTGCGAAACGCGTGGACGATCGTCGGGCGAAATGTATGGGTCAGTCATCATTATGATGACGGCGGCGCCAGCGCACGAATGCCGCGATGGCGCCAAGAATCAGACTTCCGGCAAGGAAAGGGACCAGCCCAAAAAGGGTACCGACGCCTAAGCCAATTTCAACTCGTGGGCGTCCTGTCTCTTGCATTTGCAACTGCATCAGCTGTTCATAGATGCCGGGAGCGTGGGCCAACAGATTTAAAACCTGCGCGCCTGCCCAAAAGCAAAACAGCACAAATACGGCATACGCAATGTTGCCGGGCAGGGAGGAGGTATCCCGATGTTTGCCCTTAAACAGGGATTTTGAGAGCGTAAAATCAGCCATAAAGACCTCCGGAAATAACCTGCTTTTTTTGACGTGATGCCTGGAACTGACAGTGAGTCTGACAGGTGATCGGCAATGTCAATATCAGAATGATGGTAATTTCAGGTAGAGATTATTCCTGGATCTCGGTTTTTTGCTGGTTGTCACAATTACGTAACCTTAAGTGAAATCAAGTTACATTTCAGAAATTCCGCACAGGCCACAGACGTCTATGAGGAAATGTGCGAGGATGCGCTTTCACGTTGTATTTCCACCGGAGCTGTTATGAACCTGCCTGTTAAAATCCGCCGAGACTGGCACTACTATGCCTTCGCTATTGGGCTTATCTTTATTCTGAACGGGGTGGTGGGCTTACTGGGTTTTGAAGCGCAGGGATGGCAGACCTATGCGGTGGGGTTGGTGACGTGGGTGATTAGCTTTTGGCTGGCCGGATTAATTATCCGTCGCCGCGTGGAAGATGAAGAAGAAGCAAAGGATGCCCAATAGCTATCGATCAGGCATCCAGGCGGGTTTACATACTGGTTTTCAACGCGCTATCCGCTGCATGACGTTCCAGCGCCAGTTCGATCAGGCGAGTGATCAAATCGGTATAGCCTAAGCCGCTCGCCTGCCACAATTTTGGATACATGCTGATGTTGGTAAAGCCCGGCAGCGTGTTGATCTCATTGATCACAACATCGTTCTCTGCGGTTAAGAAAACGTCCACGCGCGCCATACCGGCGCAGCCCAGCGCCTGATAAGCCTGAATAGCAATGTCGCGGATCTTATCGTTAACTTCCGGTGCGATCGCTGCCGGAACAACCACTTTGGCACCGTTATCGTCAATGTATTTGGTGTCGTAAGCGTAAAAATCACTGTTCAGCACGATCTCGCCACAGGTACTGGCCTGCGGTTGATCGTTGCCCAGCACCGCGCATTCGATCTCGCGGCCCTTAATCCCTTGTTCCACCACGACTTTATGGTCAAATTCAAATGCCAACGCGACGGCCTGATTGTATTGCGCTTCGCTGGTCACTTTACTGACGCCAACGGACGAGCCCTGGTTGGCTGGTTTCACAAACAGCGGCAGGCCAAGGCGGGATTCCACCTCGGCAAAGCTGATGCGGTTGCGATTGGCGCGAGTGAGCGTAATAAATGGCGCGATGTTTAATCCGGCATCGCGCAGTAGACGTTTGGTTACGTCTTTATCCATACAGGCCGCAGAACCCAGGACATCAGAACCGACGAACGGCAGATTCGCCACGCGCAGCATACCCTGCAGAGAGCCATCTTCACCCAACGTGCCGTGTACGATCGGGAAAATAACATCGACCGTTGGCAGTGGCTGACCGTTTTGCGCATCGATCAACTGGTGCTCTTGTTTACCCGGTACTTGAGCCAGGCTGGTCGCGGAAGGACGCAGCGCAATATGCGCTGGATCATCTGAATTGAGCAGATAGTTACTGGCATCGCTAATGTGCCATTGCCCTTGCTTATCAATACCTAACAGCACAACGTCAAAGCGAGTCTTGTCGATGGCATCGACAATATTTTTTGCCGATTGCAATGACACTTCATGTTCCGCTGATTTACCACCAAATACGATTCCTACCCGCAACTTTGCCATCTTAAAAACCCATTCCATGAATGCAAAGCACATACATTACCACGACAAAACGCAGGTTTCCTCGGCTTCTGGCAGATTGTTTTGGTGGGCAACAGAGGAACAGATAAGCGCAAACGCGCAGAACGGACGCGGAGCATAAACCCCTACTGATATTATGGGGTTGATGTGAGGTATATCACAAATATGATGAGCGGGAAGATAAAATCCTAAACTGTGATATATCGCACCTGTGGACCCTTATTTGGCTAAGTAATTTGTTAAGCTACTCACAGTTTTCAGCTACTTATCGTTATGAGTCCCTATGGAATCCTGGAGAGTCAACCTCATTTCCGTATGGTTCGGTTGCTTTTTCACCGGCCTGGCAATCAGCCAAATCCTGCCTTTTTTACCGCTCTATATTTCCCAACTGGGGGTGAGCTCCCATGAAGCACTCTCAATGTGGTCCGGCTTAACGTTTAGCGTCACCTTCCTGATTTCAGCCATTGTCTCTCCGATGTGGGGGAGTTTAGCCGACCGTAAAGGACGCAAGCTAATGTTGCTGCGGGCCTCTTTGGGTATGGCGATTGCGATTTTACTGCAGGCCTTTGCCACTAACGTCTGGCAGCTTTTTCTGCTGCGTGGGATCATGGGGTTAACGTCTGGCTATATTCCCAATGCGATGGCGCTGGTAGCCTCACAGGTTCCGCGCGAACGCAGCGGGTGGGCGCTGAGTACGCTCTCGACGGCGCAAATTAGCGGCGTTATTGGCGGACCGCTGATGGGGGGCTTTATTGCCGACCACGTTGGCTTACGGGCGGTATTCTGTATTACCGCGGCTTTGCTGGTAGTGAGTTTTCTGGTCACGCTGTTCTTTATCAAAGAAGGTGTGCGCCCGACAATCAAAAAAAGCGAACGCCTGAGCGGGAAGGCCGTCTTTGCCTCGCTGCCTTATCCGACGCTGGTGATCAGCCTGTTTTTTACTACGATGGTGATCCAGTTATGTAACGGCTCAATTGGGCCAATTCTGGCGCTGTTTATTAAATCAATGGTCCCAGACAGTTCTAATATTGCCTTTCTCAGCGGGCTGATTGCTTCGGTTCCGGGCATCTCGGCGCTGATTTCTGCGCCCCGGCTAGGTAAATTAGGCGATCGTATTGGGACCGAGCGGATTTTAATGGCAACGTTAATCTTCGCCGTCGTGTTGTTTTTCGCCATGTCATGGGTCACTACGCCGTTGCAGTTGGGGGTCTTACGTTTTCTGCTCGGCTTTGCCGACGGCGCGATGTTGCCCGCGGTGCAGACGCTGCTGGTGAAATACTCCAGCGACCAGATAACCGGGCGCATTTTTGGTTATAACCAGTCATTTATGTACCTCGGCAACGTAGCCGGGCCATTAATGGGGGCTACGGTTTCGGCAATGGCGGGCTTTCGCTGGGTGTTTATTGCCACGGCGTGCATTGTGCTAATCAACATCTGGCAACTGGCTATCGCATTGCGACGTCGGCGCTGCGCACGCTGAGTACCTGATTAACAACGCTGCCCGCAAGCGTTGTTAATCCATCATTATGCATTTATATATCCAGGTGATTATTAATCCCCTTACCCTTTTATATGGAATAATTCTGCGCTAAGACTCTTTCTCCCTTATTTTGTGTTGTGATTGTTTTCGCAAAACGTTTTATTTCTTATGAAAATACAACTTTCATCCACTAGGCAGTTGTGAGTCTTAATGATAACGTGGCCTATATTTGGTTAAGGGAATACGTAAATGAAAAATCTCGTCACTGAGTTGTTACTTAAGCTCGCCCAAAAAGAAGAAGAGTCGCAAGAACTGACGGCGCAGGTTGAAACGCTGGAGCAGGTAATCATCGAAATGCTGCGCAATATGACGTGTAACGATCGGCAAATATTTATTCGCCAAATTGAGGGGGCTTTGGCTGGAGAAGGCCGTATGCCTGCGTTTCTGACCAACGTTCATAACGCTGGCGAGAGTGTGCCAAAAGCGTTTTGAGTAATCCGTGGTGCGTCATCCACAAATTATCATAAAAGTGTCACATCAAATACTTATAGTCGCTTTGTTTTAATTTTACCGTATTTATACATGGAGAAAATAAAGTGAAACAAAGCGCACTCGCTATTGCCCTGTTACCTTTGCTGTTTACCCCGGTTATTAATGCAGAAACCTCTGCCATAGCGGTTATGGATAATCGTGCCGCTCAGGGTGATATCACCACGCCGGGCGGCGCCCGCCGATTGTCTGCCGATCAAACGGCGGCTCTGCGCGAATCTCTGAGCGATAAACCTGCCAAAAATATTATTTTATTGATTGGCGATGGGATGGGTGACTCAGAAATAACGGCCGCGCGAAATTATGCCGAAGGCGCAGGCGGCTTTTTTAAAGGGATTGATGCTTTACCGTTGACCGGACAATATACGCACTATGCGTTGGATAAGAAAACGGGTAAACCCGATTATGTGACGGATTCTGCGGCATCCGCGACGGCGTGGACCACCGGTGTGAAAACCTATAATGGCGCGCTGGGCGTTGATATTCATGAAAAAGATCACGCTACAATTCTTGAAATGGCAAAAGCGGCGGGGCTGGCAACGGGCAACGTTTCTACCGCTGAATTGCAGGATGCTACCCCGGCGGCGCTGGTTGCCCATGTGACTTCGCGTAAGTGCTATGGCCCAGGCGTGACACGTGAAAAATGCCCAACCAATGCGCTGGAAAAAGGCGGTAAAGGGTCAATCACCGAACAATTACTGAATGCCAGGGCTGACGTTACGCTGGGCGGCGGGGCCAAAACGTTTGCGGAAACCGCTGCGGCAGGCGAGTGGCAGGGTAAAACGTTGCGTGAACAAGCCCTGGCCCGCGGTTATCAGATGGTGAGTGATACCGCGACGCTGGCGGCGATTACCGAAGCTAATCAGGATAAACCGCTGCTGGGCCTGTTCTCTGACGGCAATATGCCCGTGCGCTGGGAAGGTCCGAAAGCGTCTTATCATGGCAATCTGGATAAGCCGGTTGTGACCTGTACGCCAAATCCAAAGCGTGACGACAGCGTGCCAACGCTGGCGCAGATGACGGATAAAGCGATTGAGTTGTTAAGCAAAAATGAGAAAGGTTTTTTCCTGCAAGTGGAAGGGGCGTCAATCGATAAACAGGACCACGCCGCCAACCCGTGCGGACAGATTGGCGAAACGGTCGATCTGGACGAAGCGGTACAGCGCGCGCTTGCCTTTGCGAAGAAAGATGGCAACACCCTGGTGGTGGTAACCGCTGACCACGCACATGCCAGCCAGATTGTCGCGCCGGATACCAAAGCACCAGGCCTGACCCAGGCGCTGAACACCAAAGATGGCGCGGTCATGGTCATCAGCTACGGCAACTCTGAAGAGGAATCTCAGGAGCACACCGGCAGCCAGCTACGAATTGCAGCCTATGGCCCGCACGCGGCGAATGTGGTCGGCCTGACCGATCAAACCGACCTGTTTTACACCATGAAAGCGGCGTTAGGACTGAAATAACCCGACGCCCGGCGGCAATACTTTTGCCGCCGGGTGGTATTTTTATCGTTAGCAGCCAAACTTACCTGTGTGTTGTCGTTCAGAAAAGAAGGATGCTATGAAAATTACATTATTAATGACGCTGCTTTTTGGTCTGATTTTTTTAACTACCGTCGGTGCTGCCGAGAAGACTTTAACCCCGCAACAACAGCGTATGACCACCTGCAATCAGCAGGCAACGGCGCAGACCTTAAAAGGGGATGCGCGTAAGACATATATGAGTGATTGCCTGAAAAACAGTAAATCTGCGCCGGAGGAAAAGAGCCTGACGCCGCAGCAGCAAAAAATGCGTGAATGTAACGTTAAGGCGACGGAGCAGTCTCTGAAAGGTGATGATCGTAATAAATTTATGAGCGCTTGCCTGAAGAAATCTGCGTAGCACTTACGGGTGAGCAGGTAAAATCGCTCACCCGAAATATCATACTTCCGCCACCAGACCCCTTCCTATAATTTGGGAAATTTGTTTCAGAATATTCCCAAATACAATGAATGATGAAAACTTTTATCAAAAGAAGGTCGTCCCGAATGAAGCATTTTTATCGCTTCATCAAAATGACCACCAACGTTCCGGTCTGCGATTCGCCCGACGAATCAGGCTGCCGCGAGCGGTGGGATTGGGGGGAATGTTTTTCCCTATCGCGTCGGTATTAGTTGCTCAGCCCATTACCGGTGGCTGGTGGCTATTACTGGTGGGATGGGCGTTTGTCTGGCCGCATTTGGCCTGGCAGTTGGCCAGCAAAGCCGACGATCCTCTGCATAGCGAATTTACCAACTTAAAAGCCGATGCCATTCTTGCCGGTATGTGGATAGGGATTATGGGCGTAAACCTGTTGCCATCCACGGCGCTGCTGATGATTATCTGCATCAACCTGATGGGCGCAGGCGGGATGCGAATATTCATCGCAGGCGCCGTTTTGATGATGGTTTCATGCCTGGTGACGTTACAGTTAACCGATATCTCCGTCGCTTTTAGCAGTACTCAACTTAGCGTGCTATTGACGCTGCCGGTGCTGGTGATTTATCCGCTGCTGTTTGCCTGGGTCAGCTACCAGACGGTCATCAAGCTGGCGGAACATAAACGCCGTTTACAGGTGATGAGTACGCGAGATGGCATGACTGGGGTGTACAACCGCCGCCATTGGGAACTGTTACTGCGTAATGAATTTGATAATTGCCGCCGCTACCAGCGTGACGCCACGTTACTGATTATCGATATCGACCATTTTAAGAGCATCAATGATACCTGGGGTCATGACATTGGGGACCAGGCGATTGTCGCGCTGACCCGCCAGTTGCAGATGACCTTACGCGGTAGCGACGTGATCGGGCGCTTTGGCGGTGATGAGTTTGCGGTGATTATGTGCGGCACGCCGGCAACCAGCGCGATTGCGGCGATGTCTCGCGTTCACGAACGACTTGGCCAACTGCGTTTATCCTGCGCGCCGCAGGTTGCTCTGCGGATCAGCGTGGGCGTTGCGCCGCTGACCGCAGAAACCGAGCATTATCGAGAATGGTTAAAGTCGGCGGATATGGCGCTCTACAAAGCAAAGAATTCCGGACGTAACCGCACTGAGGCGGCGGCCTGACGTCCGGCGGTGTTAACTCAGGAGCGGCTGAGTTTTTCCGACTGCTCCATGCACTTAATCATCGCTTCAATCACTGATGAACGGAAACCACGTTCTTCCAGGACGCGTACCGCTTCAATGGTGGTTCCGCCAGGCGAGCACACCATATCCTTCAGTTCTCCGGGATGTTTACCCGTATCCAGCACCATCTTTGCCGACCCCATTACTGCCTGCGCCGCGAATTTATAAGCTTGCGCGCGAGGCATGCCACCCTGCACGGCGGCGTCCGCCATCGCTTCAATAAACATAAACACATAAGCCGGGGCTGAACCACTGACGCCAACGACCGGATGAATCATTGCCTCCGCAATGACTTCCGCTTCGCCAAAGCAGCGGAAGATATTCAGCACGTCGGCGGTGTCTTCTGGCGTGACTAAGGCGTTCGGTGTGACGGAAGTCATTCCGGCATTCACCAGTGACGGCGTGTTTGGCATCGCGCGAATGATTTTACGGTCATGGCCTAGCGCGCGGGCGAGCTGATCGAGGGTGACGCCAGCGGCAATCGAGACGACCAGGGAGTCTTTGTTCAGGCTGGAGGTAATTTCGCTCAGCACTTTAATCATGATGCCTGGTTTTACGGCCCCAAAAACGATGTCAGCGATTTGCGCGACCTCTTGCGCAGACTGCGCCGCATTAATACCGTACTGGTCGTGCAATGCAGCGACTTTATCGGGGGAAGGGGTGTAGACCCAGATTTGTCCGGGGAGAACCTGGCCGCTGGCGATCATGCCGCCAAGTATCGCTTTGCCCATATTACCGCAGCCGATAAAACCGATTTTCTTGTCCATTTTGTCACTCCCTATGCGTGATATTCATTGTTTTACCTGGGAAAGCTAAGCTTAGCGCGGATTGAATATGTGCAGAAGGATAAACAGCACTTTGCCTGAAAGTAAAAGCACGCGACAATGTGCAACTGCACATCAGTGGGGAGAAATTATGACAATATGGGTGGATGCCGATGCGTGTCCGAATGTGATTAAAGATATTTTGTACCGCGCTTCTGAGCGCATGCAGATGCCGCTTATTTTGGTAGCCAACCAAAGTTTGCGCGTCCCGTCTTCGCGGTTTATCCGCACATTACGTGTTCCCGCCGGGTTTGACGTGGCGGATAACGAGATTGTGCGCCAGTGTAATGCCGGTGATTTAGTGATAACAGCGGATATCCCGCTGGCGGCAGAAGTCATTGAAAAAGGTGCGGCGGCGCTTAATCCGCGCGGTGAACGTTATACCGAAGCCACGATCCGTGAGCGTCTGATGATGCGTGATTTTATGGATACGCTACGCGCCAGCGGTATTCAGACCGGCGGGCCGGACAGCCTTTCACCACGAGACAGGCAGCATTTTGCTGCTGAGCTTGATAAGTGGTGGCTGGAAGTACAGCGTAGAAAATAAAACGTGTAATTTATTATTTACACTTTATTCATGGTGAATTCTTGTTATAGTAGGGGTTAATAGGTACAGCTACCCTATATGTAATTTTTTCTTTACGCTTTGGCGATGTACTAGTTTGGTGATATGATTATATCTTTAACCGCATCAGATCCCGCTCGCTCGCGGCTCCCTGGGGAATTTCTGTAATGACGCAACCTCTTTATCTTGTCGGCCCCCGGGGGTGTGGTAAGACAACTACCGGTATGGCGCTGGCGAAGGCTATCGATTTCCAGTTTGTCGATACCGATCGCTGGTTGCAATCGCACGTGCAGATGACCGTGGCGGAGATCGTCGAAAGGGAAGGATGGGAAGGGTTTCGTGCCCAGGAGACGAGCGCTCTGCAGGCCGTCACAGCCCCAGCAACGGTTGTTGCGACCGGCGGCGGCATCATTCTTACCGAATTTAATCGTCATTACATGCGCAGCCACGGCGTGGTTATCTATTTAAGCGCACCGGTATCAGTACTGGTTGATCGTCTGGAGGCCACGCCTGAAGAGGGATTGCGCCCAACCTTAACCGGTAAGCCGTTGACTGAAGAGGTGCAGGAAGTGCTCGCCCAGCGCGATGTTCTGTACCGTGAAGCTGCGCACTACATCGTTGATGCCACCCATAAACCTGCGCAGGTGGTGGAAGACATTCTTGAGATACTGGCGCAGGCAGCGCCACGGTTACAGGGCGGTGTCTATACTTAATGTTCATCCAGTGAAAAGGAAGAACTATGCCGACAAAACCACCTTACCCACGTCAAGCGAACATTGTTACGGTTGAAAAGGGGACGCCAGGCCAGACGGTAACTTGGTATCAACTTCGAGCCGATCACCCTAAACCGAATACGCTGATCAGTGAGCATCCTTCTGCGCAGGAAGCCATGGATGCCAAAAAACGCTACGAAGACCCCGATAAAACCTGATATTAAGCACCGTCCTGGCACGAGTCTGAAAAGTGCCACGACGGGCGTTCATCACATTTTCTTAAATTTCGCCGTATACCGTTAAAATTGAAAATTAAGCAATAACAATCCAGTACCGGAATGATTTGGAATCTTTACACAATACACCGCCGATCAGCTGCTACGCTTTTGAGCATTTGTAGCGCAGGTCAGCGCCCGGCACTTGCCCGGGATTTCACAGCAAAGTAAGAAGATGGTGGAGCAACAAATGAGTGCGTCGTTGGCTATCCTCACGATTGGCGTGGTGCCGATGTGTGAGGTGTTACCGCTCCTGACGGAATATATCGATGAACAGCACATTACTCACCACAGTCTGCTTGGACAGATGCGGCGAGAAGATGTGATGGCTGAGTACGGCGTTTCGCCCGGTGACGAGCCTTTATTAACGCTGCTCAGCGACCACCAACTTGCGCATGTCTCACGCCAGAAGGTAGAGCGCTCGCTGCAAAGTATCGTGGAGGTGTTGGATAACCAGGGCTTTGACGTGATCCTGCTGATGAGTACCGCCTCAATCGCTCGCCTGACCGCCCGCAATAGCATTCTATTGGAGCCGTTACGTATTATCCCCCCGCTGGTGGCCTCGATTGTAGATGGGCATCAGGTCGGGGTTATTGTCCCCGTCACCGAATTGCTCAAAGCCCAGACGCAAAAATGGCAGGTGTTACAAACTCCACCAGTGTATGCCGTGGCGAATCCGATCGAAGGTACCGAACAACAATTAATTGATGCCGGGAAAGAACTGCTGGAGCAAGGCGCGGATGTGATCATGCTGGATTGTCTGGGGTTCAATCAACGCCATCGCGATTTACTGCAAAAATCGCTGGATGTCCCGGTTCTTCTGTCTAATGTGTTGATTGCCCGACTGGCTTCGGAACTGTTGGCGTAATTTTGCGTGACAGGTGGAACGTCAGCCCCCTATATTGGTTCTCAACTTAATCACGAGATAGGGCCAGTTGTATGCTTCAAAGTAATGAATACTTTTCCGGCAAAGTAAAATCGATCGGTTTTACCAGCAGCAGTACTGGCCGCGCCAGTGTTGGCGTGATGGCTGAAGGCGAATATACCTTTAGTACTGCGGCGCCTGAAGAGATGACTGTCGTTAGCGGCGCACTGAACGTGCTGCTGCCGGGGGAAACTGAGTGGAAGGTGTATGCCGCAGGGGACGTGTTCAACGTACCGGGCAACAGTGAGTTTCATCTGCAGGTGGCAGAGCCAACATCCTATCTTTGCCGCTATCTGTAAGCATAGAAATGACGAATGGCGACATTATGCCGCCATTCGGTAAGTACGGCTTAACGTTGCGCTTCGCCGCCTAATCCTTCCACCAGACTTTTAATCAGCGCCGCCAGTTCACCCGTCATCAGGATGAAATCGGCATCAAAACGCTGAGCATAATCTTCGCGGTCAATATCTTCGTTCTGATCGCGCAGCTCGTCGCTAAACTTCAAACGCTTAATCGAGCCGTCGTCACACATCACGAACTGAATGCGCTGCTGCCAGTCGAGGGCCAGCTTGGTGACCAGTTTGCCCGCTTCGATATGCACGGCGATTTCGTCGCAGACCAGATCCTGCTTTTTCGCGCGGATCACGCCGCCGTCTTCAAGGATCGCTTTTAGTTCGGCTTCATCCAGTAACTGGAATCCCTGTGCCGTTGTGCCGGAACGAACCCATTCGGTCAGCGTCAGCTCAATGGGGTTTTCCATCGTCAGCGGAACGACCGGCAGCGAACCGAGACTCTTACGCAGCAGCGCCAGCGTATCTTCGGCTTTCTTCGCACTCGCGCAATCAACCATGATCAGATCGTTGACGGTATCGATCCACATCATCGTCTGGCTGAAACGGCTAAAGGCGCGCGGCAGCAATGAGTGCAGAACTTCATCTTTCAGCGAGTCTTTTTCGGTCTTCTTGAGTTTGCGACCTTGCTCAGCTTCCAGTTTGAAAATTTTGGCTTCCAGCGCCTGTTTGATAACCGGCGACGGCAGAATTTTTTCTTCTTTGCGGGCGCAGATAATAATTTGGCCATTGGCGGTATGCGTTAATGCATCGCTGTGCGATCCCATCGGCGGAACCCAGCCCATTTTTGCCATATCCTGGCTACCGCAAGGGGTGAACGTCATTGATGCCAGCTGTTTTTCCATCTCTTCGGCACGCAAAGAAACATCGCGGCTAAGACGGTAAACCATTAAATTTTTGAACCACAGCATGATAATTTCCACGGCCTTGTCGTTAAATCCAGCGGGCATGATAGCGAATTGTCGCTATGCTTGCATTGTTAATCGGGAAGAGGAGCAAACAGTGCGTATAGGTATCGATTTAGGCGGTACGAAAACGGAAGTTATCGCGCTTGGCGATGCAGGCGAACAGCTTTTTCGCCATCGCCTGCCCACGCCGCGTGATGATTATCGGCAAACGATAGAAACCATCGCCGCGCTGGTGGAGATGGCGGAAAAGGCCACCGGGCAGTCGGGAACCGTCGGGATGGGCATTCCCGGTTCAATTTCGCCCTACACCGGAGTGGTGAAGAATGCCAACTCGACCTGGCTTAACGGGCAACCTTTTGACAAAGACCTGAGTACGCGTCTGAATCGCGAAGTGCGGCTGGCAAATGATGCCAACTGCCTGGCGGTTTCTGAAGCCGTTGATGGTGCAGCGGCGGGGGCGCAAACCGTGTTTGCGGTGATTATCGGTACAGGATGTGGCGCAGGAGTGGCGCTGAACGGCCGGGCGCACACGGGCGGGAACGGTACTGCGGGCGAGTGGGGGCATAATCCGCTGCCGTGGATGGACGAAGACGAACTGCGTTATCGGCAGGAAGTGCCCTGCTATTGCGGCAAGCAAGGCTGCATTGAAACCTTCATTTCCGGAACCGGTTTTGCCACCGACTACCAGCGTCTGAGCGGTAAGTCGCTCAAGGGCAGTGAAATTATCAGTCTTGTTAATGCCCGGGATGCCCAGGCGGAACAGGCGTTGAGTCGGTACGAGCTGCGTCTGGCGAAATCACTGGCACATGTGGTGAATATTCTCGATCCGGACGTAATCGTGCTGGGCGGTGGAATGAGCAATGTCGACCGACTGTATCAAAACGTACCAACGTTGATTAAACAGTTTGTCTTTGGCGGCGAGTGCGAAACGCCTCTACGCAAGGCGCTGCACGGTGACTCCAGCGGCGTGCGCGGCGCGGCCTGGTTGTGGCCGCAGGAGTAATGTTCGCGTTGCCGGGTAGCGCAGAGGCTATCCGGCAACGGGAGTCATCCGGGATACGCTGCGCTTCAGGCGACCGTAGAGCAGCAGCGACGACATTGCAGAAAACGACAGCAGCGCCGCCGGCAACGTCACGTAGTTGTAGGCAAAGCCCAGCGTCAGCATCATACCACCGCACCAGGCGCCAATCGCGCTGCCGAGATTAAAGGCAATTTGCCCTCCTGCCGCACCCAGCAGCTCACCCCCTTTAGCATTTTGCAGCAGCAAAATTTGCAGCGGCGCTGACAGGGCAAACAGGCCCGCGCAGCAAATAAAGGCGAAGATCAGCGACGCGGCTTTGATCCCGCCAAAGGCAAAGAGCAGCAGCAGAGCCAGCACAATTACAAAGTCGGTTATTACCGCAATACGCAGCGGCGTATAGCGGCCAGAAAGGCGACCGCTCAGCAGATTTCCCAACACCATCCCCAATCCTACCAGCATCATGATGAAGGTCATCAGCGCTTCGGAAAAGCCGGAGATGAACATCATGTACGGTTTGACGTAGCTGAACCAGGCGAAAACCCCGGCGTTACCAAACATGGTGGCGGAAAAGATGAGCCACGGGGCGGGGGTTTTCAAAAAGTGAAATTGTTCGCGCAGTTTCCCTTTTGCTTCATCGCTGATGTTGGGTACCCAAAAAGTTATCGAGACCATCACGGCGATATTAAAGACGGCTATCAGCAGAAACGTGTAGCGCCAGCTAAATTCCTGGCTCAGCCAGGTGCCGATGGGAATGCCAATCAGATTAGCAACGGTCATACCCGAAACCATGCCCGCGACGGCGGCGGTGACTTTTCCCGGACGGGCCAGCTTCGACAGGATAATCGCGCCAACGCCAAAAAACGCGCCGTGTGGAAAGCCGGAAACCAGCCTGCCCACCGCCAGCATTAAATATGAGGAGGAGAGGGTGAAGATGGCGTTGCCGATCACGCACAGCGTGACCAGAAACAGCAGAATATGCTTGAGAGAAAAGCGGTTGGAAAAGAGCGCAATAATAGGTGCGCCCAGCACCACGCCAAAAGCGTAAAATGAAATCATATGGCCAGCGGCAGGGATGGAAATTCCCACGTCCCGCGCCAGCTCGGTGAGTACACCCATGATGCCAAACTCGGCCATGCCCAGCCCAAATGTCCCCAGAGCTAAAGAGAAAATGACTTTTTTCATACCACCTGCCAACAAGAAAGACGCACGATATGCGCCATAGCGGCGAACGTTCGCCGCCAATAGAGATAGCTTGCGGATAAGCGAAGTGGAATGCCATTTCATATCCGTCTTTGTGTATTCACGATCGTGCTATGTGCCGTGCCGGATAGCGCTGGCGCATATCCGGCCTCCAGGTACTGAGCTGCTATCAGGCATCAACTGCAAACATTTTATCGAGTTTACTGTAGCCCAGTCCGTTGATTTTTTTGACCTTGATCTGCACCGGAATACGTTCTTTCATCGCTTCAACGTGGCTGATGACACCAATGGTTTTGCCAGTGGCGTTGAGCGCATCGAGCGCATCCAGGGCGGTATCCAGCGTTTCGCTGTCCAACGTGCCGAAACCTTCGTCGAGGAACAGGGAGTCAATTCGCGTTTTGTGGCTGACCAGATCGGACAACGCCAGCGCCAGCGCCAGACTCACGAGGAAGCTCTCGCCGCCGGAAAGCGTACGCGTGTCACGCACGGCATCGGCCTGCCAGGTATCAACCACTTCCAGCTCCAGCGCTTCGCTGGCCTTGCGCTGCAACAGATAGCGACCGTGCAGACGGGTCAACTGGTTGTTGGCAAGCCAGACCAGATTATCCAGCGTCAGCCCCTGGGCAAACTTGCGGAATTTATCTCCCTCTTTCGAGCCGATCAGCGCGTTCAGATAGCCCCAGTCTTCGACCTGCTGTGCGACTTTCGCAATCTCCAGCATCAGCGCCTGCTGCTGCTGGCGGTTTTCACCATCCTGCTTGAGCTGCTGGCGAATTTCTCCCTGACGAGTGGTGTTCTCCCGTAGCTGCTGGGTGAGTTGCGCCAGCGCGTCGTGAAGATGTTGCACGGTGAGCGTGAGATCCACCCCGGTTGGTAGCTGTTGTTGATGAGTCGCCAGCGCCTGCTGCGCCTGATTAAGCAGCGTTTGCGCCTGCTGTCGCTGGCCTTCCAGTGATTGCTTCAATTGTTCAAGGCGGTTAAAGGTCTCTTCATCCAGCAGGGCGGCAATAAAGGCGTCGCGATCGGCAAAGATGCTGGCCTGCAATGCGGTATCAAACTGCGCCTGAATTTCTGCAGCGCGCTGAACCTCCTGCACCTCCTGCTGCTGTAAGGTTTGCCACTGCCCCTGTAAAGAGAGGCAATCGTCGTGCACCTGCCGCCAGTTTTCCAGCGACAGATTCTCAATGTTTTCACCAAGCGCATCGGTTTCAGGCAGCGTTTCCAGCACCGGCGCAAGCTGGGCGATTCGAGCCTGTAATTCAGTCAGTTCGTTCTGGCGCAACTGCCACATTTGCGCTTCGTTCGCCCGCTCGCTCAGCCATGAGGCGACTTCACCCTCGGCCGGAAGGGACAGACCATGACGGGCCAGCTCGGCGGTTAACGTTGCCTGACGCTGGTCAATATGCTGCTGGAGCTGAGTAATCTGCTCTGTGTGTGCGGTGATTTGCGCTTGCAGGGTATGACGCAGACTCAGCTGGTGAAGCTGCTGCTCGTGCTCTTCCTGGGCGGCAAGCCACGGGGCGATGTCATCCTGCGGTTGCAGCGTCACGTTGAGGCTGGCGGTGACTGTCTGCCACTCTTGAGTAAGTGCTTGCTCTTCCTGAGAAAGCGTTTGTACTTCGCGTTCATCGCGCTGAAGTTGCTGGGTTATCGCCTCAAGTTGACCGCGTAGCGTTGACCCCTCATCGGCCAGCGTTTTGACCTCTTTTTCCAGCGCTTCACGCCGTGTCTGATTCACACTCAGTTCGAGCGTTTGATAGCGCTCAATCGCCGGGTGCGTGGTGGAGCCGCAAAGTGGGCAAGGCATGCCGGATTGCAATAGTGCCCGCTGGCTTTCCAGATCTTTGATGCGGGCTTCCTGCTCGCAAATGATTCTCACATCGGCAAGCTGCTGATTTTTATCTTTATAGCGCTGACGCTTTTCTGTAAGCACCGCATTGCGCTGGGCCAGTTCCTGCTGACGCTGCACAAGCGTGGCGCGTAGCTGCGCCAGTTGCTTTTGCTTCGGGGCGATTTGCCCATGCAGATTACTCAGCCGCTGGCGTAACGGACGAAGCTGCACATGTTGCGCCAGCGCTTCCGTTACCTGTTGTGCCGAAAGGGCCAGCGTGGGAAGCGCCAGCGCATCAAGCTTGCGCGTGTCGTTCTCCCGCAACTGCTGCCACTGGCGCAGTTGGGCGCTGGCGTCGGACTGTTGGGCCAGCAGCGCTTTCCATCCTGCCAGTTCGCTACTCCACAAACGGAAGCGGTCATGTTCCTTCAACCAGTCGGTTAACGTTTGCTGTCCGGCGAGCATAGCGGCCGACTGCGTTTGTGCCTGCTGACGAATACGTCCGCGCAGCGCTAAGCTGCTTTGTAAGCGAGCATTCACTTCCTGAATCTTCTGTCGCGTACGGTCAATCGTAGCCGTTTGTTCCTGGATTCGCTCCCAGTGTGGGCGTAACGCTCTGGCCGGGAGTGCCAGACTCAGCGCCGCCAGTTGCGGCTGCGCCTCTTCCTGCGCCTGAAGTGCAGCCTGTAATGCCTGCTGGTGGCGGTTTATCTCCGCCTGTAGCTCATTTTGCCGCATGAGCCAGTTGAGGTGCTGCTGCTGGGCTTGTTGGCTGGTAAGATATTGTTTTTCTTCGTCAGTAAGTACCTGCAAACTTTCTGTCAGAGATTGCAATTGCTCTGGTGCTAACAGCGCAACACCGCTGGCCTGGGCCTGCAATTTTTCCAGTTCCGTACGCGCTGATTTGTGCTTTTCAAATACCATGGCGGAGATTTGGCCGTAGATCTCAGTACCGGTCAGCTCTTCCAGCAGCTCGGCGCGTTCTTTCGGTTTGGCATTGAGAAATGCGGCAAACTGCCCCTGAGACAGCAGCATCGAACGGGTAAAACGTCCGTAATCCAGCCCGGTAAGCTCGGCGGTCATCTCCAGCTTATCTTTGACCTTATCGGCGAGAATTTTACCGTCGGAGCAGCGGGCCAGCTCTACGCGAGGGACCTGCAGATTACCCTCCGGCTGATTGCGCGCCCGGTTCTGGCTCCAGAATGCGCGGTAGGCTTCGCCCCGCACCTCAAACTCGACCTCGGCCAGACACTCCGCGGTGTCGCGGGTCATCAGGTCGTTTTGCGACTGTGACACGGTATTCAGGCGCGGCGTTTCGTGGTACAGCGCAAGGCAAATTGCGTCCAGCAGGGTCGTTTTCCCCGCACCCGTTGGTCCGGTGATGGCGAACAACCCGTTGCTGGCAAACGGTTCTGCCGTAAAATCGACTTTCCATTCTCCCTTCAGGGAGTTGAGGTTTTTCAGGCGCAGGCTGAGAATTTTCATGCTTCAGCCTCCCCGGCAAGCGTTTGTAAGGTTGCGCTAAACAGCTGGTTAAGCCGCTCACGCTGCGGTTGTTCGAGTTCTTCCAGCGCCAGGCGGCGGTCAAAAACCTCTGCCACGCTCAGCTCGCTTAACGTTTCACGTCGTTCATTGGCCATAATGCGTTCGCGCTGTTCCCGACTGCGGCGCACCAGTAGCACTTCTACCGGTAAATCTTCGGTTAAGGCCTGGATCTTACGTTGCATATCATGCAGGTAGTCGTCGGTGGTGATTTCAATATCCAGCCACACCGGTGGCTCTTGCTGTACGCCGCGCCACTGCTCAAGCTGGGTAGTAATGGCGGCTAAATCGCCTTTCAGTACCGCAAGCTGCTGCGTAACCGGCACGGTGAGATTTTCAACGGCGCTGAGTTTCCCCGCGTCAAAGCTCACCAGATGTACACATTTGCTTTTGCCGCACTCGTCAAAACTGAGAGGAATCGGCGAGCCGCAGTAGCGAATATGTTCCGTGCCGCCGATAACCTGCGCCCGGTGAATATGTCCCAGCGCGATGTAGTCTGCCGGTGGGAAGTTTTGCGCCGGGAAGGCGTCCAGCGTACCGATATAAATGTCACGTACGGCGTCGCTTTTACTGGCTCCGACGGTGGTCAAATGCCCGGTCGCAATGATGGGAAGATTGTGGTCGCCGCGCAGCGTGCAGGCATCCTGATACTGCTGCTGATAGTAGTCGGTGATTGCGCCCAGTAAATGCTGTTGTTTTTCTTGTCCTGTCAGCCCGGCCTGGCTGGTGATGATGTCGCGCGGACGTAAAAAAGGCACCGGACACAGGATCGCCCCCGGCGTACCGTCGCGTAGCGGCAGTATCTGCGGCGCATGACCAGCGCTGGCAACCACCGTGGTGTTGAGAAACGCCAGAATATCGCGGGATTCATTGAGCGTGGCGACGGAGTCGTGGTTGCCTGCCAGCACCACCAGATGACAGCCGGTTTGCTGCAGATTGACGACAAAACGGTTATACAGCTCACGGGCATAGCTAGGCGGTGAGCCGGTATCGAAAATATCGCCTGCCACAATAATGGCATCCACCTGCTGGGATTGTGCCGTTTCCAGCAGCCAGTCGAGAAAGGCCTGATGCTCGGCGGCGCGGCTCTTGCTGTAGAAGTTTTGGCCCAGATGCCAGTCAGACGTGTGAAGGATGCGCATAAGAGTTCCATGACGGTAAAACAATGGCGGGGATTATAACCCTTCACGAGTGGGAATATCTTGTCTCCGGGCTGTCATAATTCGCCGGGCTGCGTTAAACCTGGACTATCTTTTCATAAATCTGTCATAAAACTGACGCATAATGGCACTGTATTGATGGCAAACGATTTAATTACAAACAGGGCAAATCATGGCGAGACGTATTCTGGTCGTAGAAGATGAAGCTCCAATTCGTGAAATGGTCTGCTTCGTGCTCGAGCAAAACGGATTTCAACCCGTTGAAGCCGAAGACTATGACAGTGCTGTGAACCAACTCAATGAACCCTGGCCGGATCTCGTCCTGCTTGACTGGATGCTTCCAGGCGGCTCGGGTCTACAGTTTATTAAACATCTCAAGCGCGAAGCGATGACGCGGGATATCCCGGTGATGATGCTGACGGCGAGGGGGGAAGAGGAAGATCGCGTCCGGGGGCTGGAAACCGGTGCGGATGACTATATTACCAAGCCTTTTTCTCCCAAGGAGCTGGTGGCGCGTATTAAAGCAGTTCTGCGTCGTATTTCACCGATGGCGGTGGAAGAGGTTATAGAGATGCAGGGGCTAAGCCTTGATCCCACCTCGCATCGCGTGATGACCGGCGAGGATCCGCTGGATATGGGGCCGACCGAATTCAAACTGTTGCACTTCTTTATGACTCATCCCGAGCGTGTCTACAGTCGCGAGCAACTCCTCAATCATGTCTGGGGAACCAATGTGTACGTGGAAGACCGGACAGTGGATGTGCACATCCGCCGCTTACGTAAGGCGCTGGAGCACAGCGGACACGATCGTATGGTGCAGACGGTTCGCGGGACGGGATATCGTTTTTCAACCCGCTTCTGACTGACAAGAATCAGGGCCTGAAGGATTAGGCCGTATAGGGAGTAAGACGTTTGCTAGAACGATTGTCATGGAAAAGGTTGGTACTGGAGCTGATCCTGTGCTGCATACCGGCATTTATCCTTAGCGCTTTTTTCGGTTACCTGCCATGGTTTTTGCTGGCGTCGGTAACGGGCCTGCTTATCTGGCATTTCTGGAATTTATTACGTTTGTCCTGGTGGCTATGGGTCGACAGAAGCATGACGCCGCCGCCGGGGCGAGGCAGTTGGGAGCCGTTGCTGTACGGGCTGCATCAAATGCAACTGCGCAACAAAAAGCGCCGTCGTGAACTGGGTAATCTGATTAAACGTTTTCGTAGCGGGGCGGAATCGCTACCCGACGCGGTGGTGCTGACCACTGAAGAAGGCGGTATCTTCTGGTGTAACGGACTGGCCCAGCAGGTTCTGGGACTGCGCTGGCCGGACGATAGCGGGCAAAATATTCTTAACCTGTTGCGCTACCCGGAATTTACACAATATCTGAAAACGCGCGATTTTAGCCGACCGATCAATCTGGTACTCAATACCGGACGGCATCTGGAAATTCGCGTGATGCCCTATACCGATAAGCAACTGCTGATGGTGGCGCGCGACGTTACCCAGATGCATCAACTGGAAGGTTCACGACGTAACTTTTTCGCCAACGCCAGCCATGAACTGCGTACGCCTCTGACGGTGTTACAAGGGTACCTGGAAATGATGCAGGAGCATCCGCTGGAAGGGACGACGCGTGAAAAAGCGCTGCATACCATGCGCGAACAAACGTATCGCATGGAAGGGCTGGTGAAACAGCTGCTGACGCTGTCAAAAATTGAGGCTGCGCCGACGCTACTGCTGAATGAGAAAGTCGATGTGCCCATGATGCTGCGCGTGCTCGAACACGAAGCGCAAACGCTGAGCCAGCAAAAACATACGTTTACCTTTGATGTTGATAACAGCCTGAACGTGCGGGGTAACGAGGAGCAGTTGCGTAGCGCTATCTCGAATCTCGTCTACAACGCGGTGAACCATACGCCAGCGGGAACGCACATTACCGTACGCTGGCAGCATGTGGCGTCGGGAGCGGAGTTTTGCGTGGAAGACAACGGTCCAGGCATTGCCGCCGAGCATATTCCACGCTTAACCGAACGTTTTTATCGTGTGGATAAGGCGCGATCGCGGCAAACGGGCGGCAGCGGACTTGGTCTGGCCATCGTTAAGCATGCGCTGCATCATCACGACAGTCGCTTGAATATCGAAAGCGAACCAGGCGTTGGGACGCGATTTAGTTTCGTGATCCCGGAACGTTTAATTGCCAAAATTAACGGTTAAGGCGCATTCGTAAGATAATCTTTCCAAAAGCCAGCGCAAGCTGGCTTTTTCTATGCGGTCAATATAACCATCCTGAATTTTACGACGTTTGGTTGTTTTTTGTTCGAACTATTACCCATACCTTTTTCCATGAAATGGTGTTTTGTGCTAACCCCATTTTTCATATCGCTATATTGTTCTGGTTTTGGGATCCCACCTTGCTTTAAAACGTTATAAGCGTTTAAATTGCGCTCCAGGTGCTGTCATACCGACTGCATTTACGCGGTAAATCGAAAAACTATTCTTCGCCGCGCCAGTCTGGGAGTGTTTCCCGCTGGAATTGAGCAAAAATGCCGCTGTATTGTCCCCCAGGGAAAGGCAAAAATTTATTATTTTCAACACCACATCCACAGGCAGTAAGACTTTATGACCCATCAGTTAAAATCGCGCGATATTATCGCTTTGGGATTTATGACATTTGCACTGTTCGTTGGTGCAGGTAACATCATTTTCCCCCCAATGGTTGGTTTGCAGGCAGGTGAACACGTCTGGACTGCGGCTTTTGGCTTTTTGATTACCGCCGTTGGCCTGCCGGTACTTACCGTTGTCGCGCTGGCGAAAGTCGGTGGTGGTGTGGACCGACTGAGCACGCCTATCGGTAAAGTCGCTGGTTTGCTGCTGGCGACCGTGTGCTATCTGGCTGTTGGACCGTTATTTGCTACGCCGCGTACCGCGACGGTCTCTTTCGAAGTCGGGATTGCACCGCTGACCGGTGACTCCGCGCTGCCACTGCTTATCTACAGCGTGGTCTATTTCGCGATTGTGATTCTGGTTTCGCTGTATCCGGGCAAACTGCTGGATACGGTTGGTAATTTCCTGGCTCCGCTGAAAATCCTGGCACTGGTGGTCCTGTCTGTCGCCGCAATCGTCTGGCCAGCAGGCCCGATCAGCAATGCGATGGAAGCCTATCAAACTGCTGCGTTTTCTAATGGCTTCGTGAACGGGTATCTGACCATGGATACGCTGGGCGCGATGGTATTTGGTATTGTTATCGTCAACGCCGCTCGCTCGCGTGGCGTTACTGAAGCGCGTCTGCTGACCCGTTATACCGTTTGGGCAGGTTTGATGGCGGGTGTGGGCTTAACGTTGCTGTATCTCGCGCTGTTCCGTCTGGGTTCAGATAGTGCAATTCTGGTCGATCAATCTGCTAACGGCGCGGCAATTCTGCATGCGTATGTTCAGCACACCTTTGGTGGCGCAGGGAGCTTCCTGCTGGCGGCGTTGATTTTCATCGCCTGTCTGGTCACCGCTGTTGGCCTGACCTGCGCGTGCGCAGAGTTCTTTGCCCAGTACGTTCCACTGTCTTATCGTACGCTGGTATTTATCCTCGGCGGCTTCTCGATGGTGGTCTCTAACCTGGGTCTGAGCCATCTGATTCAGATCTCTATTCCGGTGCTGACGGCTATCTATCCGCCATGTATCGCACTGGTTGTATTAAGTTTTACCCGCTCATGGTGGCATAATTCTTCCCGCGTCATTGCACCTGCGATGTTTATCAGCCTGATTTTTGGTATCCTTGATGGCATTAAAGCTTCTGCAATTGGCGACGTGTTACCAGCCTGGACCCAGCGTTTACCGCTGGCGGAGCAGGGGCTGGCGTGGTTGATGCCAACAGTCGTGATGGTGGTCCTGGCAGTTATCTGGGATCGTGCAGCGGGTCGACAAGTGACCTCCAGCGCACACTAATATCACTGACAATAAGTTTTAACCACGGGGCTATTAACATGGCCCCGTGGTTTTTTATTGTGTTAACAGGTTAGGAATCGATGGAAAGTAATAACAAGCTAAAGCGTGGGCTGAGCACCCGGCACATTCGCTTTATGGCATTAGGTTCAGCAATTGGTACCGGGCTGTTCTACGGCTCGGCCGATGCCATCAAAATGGCGGGGCCAAGCGTGTTGCTGGCCTATATTATCGGCGGCGTAGCGGCGTATATCATTATGCGCGCGCTGGGCGAAATGTCCGTTCATAACCCTGCAGCCAGCTCCTTCTCGCGCTATGCGCAGGAAAACCTCGGACCGCTGGCAGGCTACATAACCGGCTGGACCTACTGTTTTGAAATCCTGATTGTCGCCATTGCCGATGTGACTGCCTTTGGTATTTACATGGGCGTCTGGTTCCCGGCCGTACCGCACTGGATTTGGGTACTCAGCGTGGTATTGATTATCTGCGCCATCAACCTGATGAGCGTGAAGGTGTTTGGCGAGCTGGAATTTTGGTTCTCATTCTTTAAAGTCGCCACCATTATCATCATGATTGTCGCCGGTTTTGGCATCATCATTTGGGGGATTGGTAACGGGGGACAGCCTACCGGTATCCATAATCTGTGGAGCAACGGCGGTTTCTTCAGCAACGGCTGGCTCGGCATGGTGATGTCGCTACAAATGGTGATGTTCGCCTACGGCGGGATTGAGATTATTGGGATTACCGCTGGCGAAGCCAAAGACCCGGAAAAATCTATTCCGCGCGCCATCAATTCCGTACCGATGCGTATCCTCGTGTTTTACGTGGGGACGCTGTTCGTCATCATGTCTATTTACCCGTGGAACCAGGTCGGCACTGACGGTAGCCCGTTCGTTCTGACGTTCCAGCATATGGGGATTACCTTTGCCGCCGGGATCCTCAACTTCGTAGTCCTGACCGCGTCGCTGTCGGCCATCAACTCTGACGTCTTTGGCGTGGGGCGTATGCTGCACGGTATGGCGGAGCAGGGCAGCGCGCCGAAAATGTTCGCCAAGACGTCGCGTCGTGGCGTGCCATGGGTGACGGTGATGGTGATGACCATCGCGCTGCTGTTTGCGGTGTATCTAAACTACATCATGCCGGAAAACGTCTTCCTGGTGATCGCCTCTCTGGCGACCTTCGCAACGGTATGGGTGTGGATTATGATCCTGCTGTCACAAATTGCCTTCCGTCGTCGTCTGCCGCCGGAAGAGGTTAGGGCGCTGAAATTTAAAGTGCCGGGTGGGGTTGTGACGACCGTCATTGGCCTGATTTTCCTGGTCTTTATCATCGCGCTTATCGGCTATCATCCGGATACCCGCATTTCGCTATACGTCGGCTTTGCGTGGATTATCCTGCTGCTTGCCGGCTGGGTTTTCAAGCGCCGTCGCGAGCGCCAACTGGCTGAAGCGCAGTAATATTTTTGCCGGGTAGCTTAATGTTACCCGGCAATTTTCTCCTCCCCCACACTCCTCCCCCAATAAACGTTAAGATGATGAGTGATCCTGCACTTCGCTATGGCAAGGTGACGTCATTATCATCAAAGGGGATACGTGATGTTGAACGCCTGGCACCTTCCGGTTGCCCCATTTGTTAAGCAAAACAAAGATCAACTGACGATTACATTATGGCTGGCGGGGGAAAATCCACCCCAGCGGGTGACGCTACGCGCAGAAAACGATAACGAAGAGATTTCGCTGGGTATGCACAAGCAACGCAGCCAGCCGCAGCCGGGCGTGACCGCGTGGAGAGCGGCGATCGATCTCTCCAGCGGACAGCCTCGTCGACGCTATAGTTTTAAATTACTTTGGCTCGATCGTCAGCTGTGGTTCACCCCGCAGGGATTCAGCCGTTTTCCGCCTGCGCGTCTGGAGCAGTTTGCTGTTGATGTGCCGGATAACGGTCCGCAGTGGGTCGCCGATCAGATTTTTTACCAAATTTTCCCGGACCGTTTTGCCCGTAGCCAGTCGCGTGAAGCGACTCAGGATAACGTCTATTATCACCACGCTGCCGGACACGATATTGTGCGGCGCGAGTGGGATGAACCGCTTACGGCCCAGGCCGGTGGCTCCACGTTTTATGGCGGCGATTTGGACGGCATCAGCGAAAAGCTGCCGTATCTGAAAACGTTAGGCGTCACGGCGCTGTACCTGAATCCGGTATTTACCGCGCCGAGCGTGCATAAATACGATACCGAAGATTACCGTCATGTTGATCCGCAGTTTGGCGGCGACAGGGCGCTGCTGCGCCTGCGTCACACCACCCAACAGCAGGGGATGCGCCTGATTCTCGACGGTGTTTTTAACCATAGCGGCGATTCACACGCCTGGTTTGACCGACATAATCGGGGAACGGATGGCGCGTGCCATAATCCGCAATCCCCCTGGCGCGACTGGTATCATTTCTCAGCCGACGGCGTCGCGCTCGACTGGCTGGGGTATTCCAGCCTGCCCAAGCTGGACTTTTCCTCTGAAAGCCTGGTGAATGAAATTTATCGCGGCGAAGACAGTATCGTTCGCCACTGGCTGAAAGCGCCGTGGAGTATGGACGGCTGGCGTCTTGACGTGGTGCATATGCTGGGAGAGGCCGGTGGTGCGCACAACAACCTGCAGCACGTGGCCGGAATTACGCAGGCGGCGAAAGAGACCCAGTCAGAGGCGTATGTGGTGGGCGAGCATTTTGGCGACGCGCGCCAATGGTTGCAGGCCGACGCGGAAGATGCCGCCATGAACTATCGCGGTTTTACCTTCCCGATATGGGGATTTCTCGCCAATACCGATATCTCATACGATCCGCAATTCATTGACGCCCAGACCTGTATGGCGTGGATGGATAACTATCGCGCGGGTTTGTCGCATCAGCAGCAGTTGCGGATGTTCAACCAGCTCGACAGCCACGATACCGCCCGTTTTAAATCTCTGCTCGGTAAAGACGTCGCACGTTTACCATTGGCGGTGGTGTGGCTGTTTACCTGGCCTGGCGTGCCCTGTATTTACTACGGTGACGAAGTGGGACTGGATGGGAACAACGATCCGTTTTGTCGCAAACCATTCCCGTGGCAGCCTGAAAAACAGGACGCTAACCTGCTGGCGTTGTATCAGCGACTGGCAACATTACGCCACCAGAGCCAGGCGCTGCGCCATGGTGGTTGTCAGGTGATTTACGCCGAGGATAACGTGGTGGTGTTTGTACGCGTGCTAAACCGCCAGCGCGTATTGGTGGCGATTAACCGTGGCCACGCCTGTGAAGTGGTCCTGCCAGCCTCGCCATTACTGAGCGTCAGCCAATGGCAGCACCAGGAGGGCAAAGGCGTGCTTGCCGAGGATATCCTGACGCTGCCGGCGATTTCCGCCTCGGTGTGGATGGGTCATTGATATAAGCGCGTAACATCCGGGCTTGCCAGCAGCGTTTCCCGCCACCAGCGCTGCGCCAGTCCATCGCGGTTATTGCGCCAGGCCATATAGGCCACGTCTTTTTGGCGAAATGAGATGACCGTTTTTTCCACCAGCTCGCCCGTGGCAAGCCACGGGTTAGCAATATGGCGGGGGAGAAATCCGCAGCCCAAGCCGGCCCGCAGTAGCATCACCTTACTGTGGAAATCATCAACGCGAATCTGCGCCTGCTCCTCCATCAGATTGGTTTGTAACGGATGACAAAAGCGGGCGCTGTCGCTAATAACAATCGCCCGGTGCAGGCACAACTGTTCGTTAGTCAGGCCATCCGGTGCTGCGGCCAGCGGATGCTCAGGCGCAACGACAAACACATTGTCCAGCGTGCCAAGCATTTTGTAGGACCAGGCCGCTGACGTAGGCGGTTCATTAATCGCCCCCAAAATAATATCTGCTCCATTATGCGTCAGCTCCTCCCAGGAGCCCGCCAGCGTATGGTGGGTGAAGTTAAGGCGGGTTTGCTTATTCAGCGCGTGAAATTCATCGATAATGGGCAACAGCGAGGCGAAAGGGAAGGAGTCGTCCAGCGCAATCGCCAGCTCTTTTTCCCAGCCAGAACTCAGCTGCACCGCCTGTTTTTCGAGATCTTTTGCCGCACTCAGCAGCAAACGTCCCTTTTCCAGCATCATCTGACCGGTGTCGGTAAATTTTGCCCGGTGACCGGAACGGTCAAGCAACTCGATATTCAAATCACTTTCCAGCTTTTGAATCATATAGCTGAGTGCAGCAGGGGTTTTAAACAGCGATTCGGCCGCCGCGGCAAATGAACCCTGTTTATCGAGTGCGTCGAGAATTAGCAAAACATCCAGATTGATGCGCATAAGCAGAAAATATCCTGAAAATTAAACCCCTCTGTTGTACCGAATGGAGAAAAACAATGCCAGTGAATAAATTAGATGAGTCATGCGCATTTTTTTGATGTTGTTTAGGATATATCGCAACACAAAATTAATAGTTTCACTGGATGGTAAGTTTTCTTTAATAACTCGTTAGAAATTTCCCGCTATACTCAACAAGCTTTCTGATTCAGGATCCTGCTGCTGACGGCAGATACAGACCGTTGCCTTTTAACTTATTGATTAAGAAGGTGTGCTATGTCTATTCGGGAACTGATTGACCCTCAAAACTCAACGCTTATTTTTATTGATCATCAGCCGCAAATGTCATTTGGTGTGGCGAATATTGACCGCCAGACTTTGAAAAATAATACCGTGGCATTAGCGAAAGCCGGGAAAATATTTAATGTTCCGGTGATTTATACTTCTGTGGAAACGAAAAGTTTTAGCGGTTATATCTGGCCGGAATTGTTAGCGGTTCATCCTGATGTGAAACCAATTGAACGCACCTCGATGAACTCCTGGGAAGATGCGGAGTTTGTGAAAGCCGTGGAAGCGACCGGGCGTAAAAAATTGATTATCTCCGCGCTGTGGACCGAAGTATGCCTGACTTTCCCGGCGCTGATGGCGCTGGAAGCGGGTTACGAAGTTTATGTGGTAACTGACACTTCCGGCGGCACATCCGTGGATGCCCATGAGCGTTCTATCGACCGCATGGTACAGGCGGGTGCCGTACCAGTGACCTGGCAACAGGTTCTTCTCGAGTACCAGCGCGACTGGTCCCGCAAAGAAACCTACGACGCCGTCATGGATCTGGTACGTGAGCACAGCGGCGCCTACGGTATGGGCGTGGATTACGCCTACACCATGGTGCATGGCGCGCCGGAACGTAAAGCCTAAATACACCTCATCCTTCATGTTGCCTCTTTGTGGGCTTCGTTTGCGAACCCCGGTCACTAACTTTTGTCAGCCTCCGGGGATACACAATCTTGCCGTTTCGATGCGCCATGAATGATTTTGTGTATTGCTTCCGTGGCCTAAGCGGGCCTGTTTCCTCTCCACAAGGAACCCTTTATGGCGCAGAACAAACATGTGACGTTGGTGATTTCCCACACCCTGCTGCCTGAACAAGCGCAGCGGTATGAGCAGTGGCTGGGGAAAATCATGCCGGTGGCGGCCGAGTTTCCCGGTCATCTGGGGGCGAATGTGATTCGTCCTGCAGATGGCAACAATCTGTGGAACATCATTATCCGCTTCGACACGCTTGAGCATCTGTGTAACTGGACCCAGTCCGATACGCGCCGCGTGCTGGTCGAAGAGATTGCCCCGCTGCTGGCGGAGGGGGATAAAACCGAAATCCGCACCGAAGCGGCGTTCTGGTTTACGCCGCCCGCGCCCCATGTACGTCAGCCCAGGCGCTGGAAACAGTTTCTGATAACCCTGCTGGTGATTTTTCCCAGCACCAATCTGGTGCCGTGGTTGACCGGCATTGTGCTGCCTGCCATGAAGGGCTCGTTACTCCTGCATCTGATCAATGATGCCTGTGTGGTTGCGCTGGTGGTCTGGTTCTGGATGCCCATCGTAACCCGTCTGTTTGCCGGATGGCTGAAAAAAGCCTGACCGGTTTCTCAGGAGATTGTTATGTCTCAAACTGCCACACTGATTCTGACTCACGGAAAAATTCATACTCTCGAAAGACAAAACCCGCAGGTCGAGGCGGTGGCGATCGCCAATGGTAAGATCCTGGCGACCGGTAGCCACGATCGCATCATGAGTTTTGCCACCGACGGGACGCAGGTTGTCGATCTGCAAGGGCATACGGTGATCACGGGCCTGAACGATTCGCACCTGCACCTCATTCGCGGCGGTCTGAATTACAACCTGGAATTGCGTTGGGAAGGCGTTCCGTCGCTGGCGGACGCGCTACGCATGCTCAAAGAGCAGGCTGACAGAACGCCATCGCCGCAATGGGTGCGCGTGGTGGGCGGCTGGAGCGAATTCCAGTTTGCCGAACGTCGCATGCCAACCCTCGAAGAACTGAATGAAGCTGCCCCGGATACCCCAGTTTTTGTTCTGCACCTCTACGACAGAGCTTTGCTGAACCGTGCCGCACTGAAAGCAGTCGGCTACACCAAGGCGACGCCGGACCCGGCGGGCGGTGAGATTGTGCGTGATAGCAACGGTAACCCAACCGGGATGCTGATCGCCAAACCCAACGCCATGATCCTTTATTCGACGCTGGCAAAAGGACCAAAACTGCCGCTGGAAATGCAGGTCAACTCGACCCGGCAGTTAATGCGCGAGCTGAATCGTCTAGGGCTGACCAGCGCCATTGATGCAGGCGGTGGTTTTCAGAACTACCCGGAAGATTACGAGATAATTGAGCAGTTACACGCCAACAAACAGATGACGGTGCGCATCGCCTACAACTTGTTTACCCAGCGTCCGCAGCAGGAACTGGAAGACTTTGAACGCTGGACCGATATGCTCAAACCAGGGCAGGGGACCGACTTCTACCGTGCCAATGGGGCAGGGGAAATGCTGGTCTTCTCGGCCGCGGATTTTGAAGACTTCCTCCAGCCACGCCCGGATCTGCCGGAAGGTATGGAAGATGAGCTGGAGCGCGTGGTGCGCCACCTCGTGGAGCACCGCTGGCCGTTCCGCCTGCACGCCACCTACGATGAATCCATCAGCCGAATGCTCGACGTATTCGAGAAGGTGAATCGCGATATCCCGTTCAATGGCCTGCACTGGTTCTTCGATCACGCTGAAACGATTACCGAACGGAATATCGAGCGCGTAAAAGCGCTGGGGGGCGGGATCGCTGTTCAGCACCGTATGGCGTTTCAGGGCGAATATTTTGTCGATCGCTACGGCAAAGATGCGGTCAAACATACCCCGCCGGTGGCGAAAATGCTGGCGGCTGACGTTCCGGTAGGACTGGGGACTGATGCCACCCGCGTGGCCAGCTACAACCCGTGGACAGCGCTCTACTGGCTGGTTTCGGGCCGTACTGTGGGAGGGATGGCGATGTACGATGATAACAATCGCCTGCCGCGCGATGTGGCGCTGGAACTGTGGACGGCCGGTAGCGCCTGGTTCTCCAGCGAACAGGGTAAGAAAGGGCGCATCGAGAAAGACCAACTGGCCGACCTGGTGGTGCTGTCTAAAGATTACTTCAGTGTGCCGGAAGAGGAGATCAAAGGCATAGAGTCGGTGATGACCATTGTCGATGGCAAAGTGGTGTATGCGGCCGGGCATTTCACTCCGCTGGCGCCGCCAGCCATCCCGGTTGTACCTGACTGGTCGCCGGTGGTAAAAGTGCCGGGGCACTATCGCTCAGCGCCGCCTGCTGCGGCGAAAATTGGCGCAATGGTGCAGATGCACCAGTGCTGCGGCAGCTGCGGCGTACACGGTCATCAGCATGATATAGCGCGTAAATCGGCAATTCCGGTGTCAGATGACCGGGCTTTCTGGGGCGCGCTTGGCTGCTCCTGCTTCGCGTTTTAATCCCTCATCACAGCCCCTGGCCAAACGCAGGGGCTGATTGTCTATTCTGAAAAGCGGTTCATCGTGTTAACCGATATGGCGCAACTGCAACAATTTGTGTCATTCTGGTCTGTCTTTATACAGTGAAGGTGGAAACATGGATGAGCTGCTAACCCTTGGCTGCATTGTATTATTCTTCGCGCTGGTAGTAGTTCCTGGCCTCGCGATCGTGGCATTCAGACGCAGTGCGGCTGTACGTTCTGAGCTGATGGCCTTGCGCCGTCGGGTAGAGGAGCTGGAGCTGCGCGGTGTGGCGCAGACCAGCGCCGTTGAGCCAACGGCAGCAAAAGATATTGTTCCTGCCGATGCGCCAACGGCTGCGATGAGCAGCGTATCGCCGGAGCCTGTAACTGAGCTGCCGCCAGAGCCCGTTAACCCGTGGGCTTCACAGCCGAAGCCGGATAATGCGGCGGTATCTACGCCCGACGTCAAGCGGCCTTCTGCTTTTGGCGGGGTAATGTCATCGCTGGTGCTCTGGTTTATGCAGGGTAACCCGTTGGCAAAGCTCGGTATTTTGCTCCTGTTTTTGGGGCTTTCTTTCCTGCTGCGTTATACGGTCGAACATTCTCTGTTTCCGCTTGAGCTGCGTCTGGTGGCGGCCGCGCTGTTCGCTATTGTGCTGTTGGCGTTGGGCTGGCGGTTGCGGCATAAGCAACCGATCTATGCGCTGATATTACAGGGGGGAGCTACCGGAGCACTCTATCTCACTGTGTTTGGCGCGTTCCGGCTGTGGCAAATGCTGCCAATGACACTGGCATTTGCGCTGCTGGTGGTGATTTGTGCGGCGAGTGTGGGGCTGGCTATTCTGCAAAAGGCGCTCAGCCTGGCGATGCTGGCAAGTCTTGGCGGTTATCTCGCGCCGCTGTTGCTTTCCACCGGCGGCGGCAGTCATGTCGCGCTCTTCTCATTCTATCTTCTGCTCTCGGTCGGCATTCTCGCCATCAGCATCTGGCAGCACTGGCGGGAGCTTAATCTGCTCGGCCTGTTGTTCACCTTCGGCGTTGGCGGGGTGTGGGGCCTGGAGGGCTATCGACCAGAGTATTACCTGAGTTGCCAACTGTTCCTGATCGCCAACACGATTATTTTTGGCGTGCTGAGCGTGGCGTTGTCGCTCCGGGCGCAGGAAAAAGGCAAACAGATTATTGACGGCGTACTGCTGTTTGCCCCACCGCTGATCGGTTTTGGAATGCAGTATGCCATTACCCGGCATATGGCTTATGGTCCGGCGTTTAGTGCGCTGGGCTACGGTGGTTTCTATCTGGTGTTAGCAAAGTTTGCGTTGCGCCGTTCCTCTTCTCTGGGGAGACCTCTGGTATTGTCCGCCCTGGCGCTCGGTGGTGCGTTTACCACTCTTGCTATCCCGTTGGCGCTTTCAGCCCGTTGGACGGCGATGGCCTGGTCGCTGGAGGGGCTTGGGATCCTCTGGCTGGGCGTGCAACAACAGCAACGACGCATGAGTTATAGCGGTACGGCGCTGCTCGTGCTGGCCGTGGGCAGCGCGCTATGGGCGCTGGCGAACGGAACAACCGCGCTCTCAGTCATGCTGATTTTTGCCGTACTCAGCCTCAGTTGGCTGGTTGCTGCATGGCTATGGCGCAATATTTGGATGCCGGGCAGTTGGGCGCTACTCGCTGGTGGTTTGGTTTTCTGGATTGTTGCGCTCGTTGCGGCATCGCAACTCGTTCTGAAACAGGATCGGTGGGTACTGTCTGGCGTGCTGGCATTAATGGCGGTATCGAGCTGGGGCTGGCGAAGTATCGCGGGTCGCCTGGCGTGGCGGGAGCTGGATGCCAGTAAATGGCTGCTGTGGCCGATGATGCTGGTGATGCTGATCTATCAGATCTCTGTACAGCAGATTTTTGCGGCGGGCTGGCCGAATCTGGCCTGGTGCGCGGCGCTAATTGTTGCGGTAGCGCTGCTCTGGCGTGACGCACCAATATTACCGCCAATGCTTTCCAGACTGGCGCATTTATCGTTCTTCTGGATGATTTTACTGGCGCTCGCGGTTGAGCTGTTCTGGTTCGCGCAGGGGCTGCCGTGGGGAAGGGCTGCGTGGGGTAGCGGCCTGATGATGGCGGCTGGCGGGCTGCTTATTTTCCTGATTTATCAGTCTGTTCATCGACAAATCTGGCCGTTTCGCATCTGGCCGGCCCTCTATTCTGTTCAGGCGATGGTTCCCGTTGTGCTGGTGCTGGTCGGTCTGCTCGTGCTGACCAATTTACAAGATGGCGTGGTTTATCGTCAGACTTATCTGCCGTTGCTCAACCCGCTGGAAGAGGGCGCAGCTTTTGCCCTGCTGGGCTTGGTGGTGTTTTATCGCGCGTCTGAACGCTATTTCCCGGCGCAGTTTTCGGTATCTCGCCCATGGCCGGTTGTGGCGCTGATGGCGCTCAGCTTTTGGTGGCTCAATGGCGTGCTGCTGCGCGCATTGTCCTGGTATGGCGAGGTTGCGTGGCGTGTAGACGCACTATGGGATTCACGGCTGATTCAAACCTGTTTTGCTCTGTTCTGGATGCTGGCTGCATTGGTGGTGATGCTGTGGGCGACCCGGCGTCGCTCGCGTCGGGAATGGCTGTGTGGCGCGGTATTGCTGGGGATAGTCATTGTGAAACTGATGCTGGTGGACAGCGCAGGAGGCGGCGGTCTGGCGCGCGCGGTTGCGTTTATCGGCGTGGCCATTCTGGTGTTGATTATCGGGTATTTTTCACCATTACCGCCCAAAGCTGGAGAAGAAAAATGAAATGGATGAAAGCGGTGTTATGCAGCGTACTGCTGGGCGCGACAAGCGCGGCGGTAAGCAGCGATGAAGTGAAAGAGTCTCCCGCGGACTACGTAACGGGGGTGACGCTGGAAACTACGGGCACATCGCCGTGGTATCGCGTTTCGCTACCTCCGGCGGTGTATCCGGGTACCGCCTGGGCGGATTTGCGCGATGTCCGGGTCTTTAACCATCTGGGGGAGGCGGTGCCGTTTACTCTGGTGGCGCAGAAAACCCAGCCCGTTACGCCAGAGGCAGTGGCGCTGCGTTTTTTCCCGCTTGATATGTCACCGGTTGCGCCGCGTGAGGAGGGGCAACGAGGCGGAGACGCTATTGTTTTACGCTCGAAGAGCGGCATTGAAATTCATTTGCAAAGTGATGATGTCAAAGCGCTCGGCCAGAGCTATTTACTGACGCTCCCGGAAGAGACGAAAGATGCCTTTTCACTGGCGCAGTTACGCCTGAACTGGGACTCGCAGGCGGGCAACTGGCAGGGGAAAGCCTCGGTTTATGCAAGCAGTGATTTGCGCTACTGGCGACCCGTGCAGGAAGATGCGCCGTTAATGGATCTGACGCGTGATAACGATCGCCTGAAAATGGACACCATCAGCGCCAGCCTCACGCTCTCTGTGGAGGCGACTCGCTACCTGCTTGTGATCCTCGACTCGCAAAGTCCGGCGCTGACGTTAAACAGCGTGAGCGCGATAGCGGCCAGCAGCGAGCCGGAATCCGAGCGTATCGTGATTGAAGCCCAGGGGATTAAGGTTTCGGATGACGAAGCCGTCTGGCGATGGGCGCAGCCCCAGCCGCTGACCTCGCTTCGCATCGATCTGGAAAGTGAAGGTGTTTTACCGGTGGAACTGGCCTGGCGCAGCGCTGAAAAAGAGCCCTGGCAGCCGCTGACAAAAACCATGCTTTACAATCTGGACTGGAGGAGTGCGGAAGATATTCGTCTTTCCGGTCAGTTGGTTGAGGCCGTCCGGATGACGACCATTAACGCCCGGTTGCCAGAGAGGCTGCCTGAGTTGAGCGGCATGCGCGACAGTTATCAACTGGTGTTTAATACGCAGGGCAAAGGGCCTTATATGCTGGCGTGGGGAAACCGGGCGGCGAAAAAGGCAGATGTTGGTCTCGATATGCTGATCCCGGCGTCGCTGCGTAAATCGCAGGAGATAGATTATCTACCGTGGGCGACTCTTCAGGAGAGCGTGGCGCTTGGTGGTGAAGCGCGATTGACGGCAACGTCAGTAGCTGAGCAACAAAGCCAGTGGAAAACGCTGTTGGTGTGGGGGGCGTTAATTCTTGGGGTCGCCGTACTGGCGCTTATGGCGTGGCGAATCTGGCGTGAAGTGAAAAAGGGTAATCCGACATAAACCAATAAAAAAGGCCCGCATTTGCGGGCCTCTTACGATTCATGCCAATTACAGGCTGGAAACGTTCTCGGTCAGGTATTTTGCCACGCCGTCCGGAGACGCGTTCATACCTTCTTTACCTTTTTCCCACTGTGCCGGGCAAACGTCGCCGTGCTCTTCGTGGAACTGCAGCGCGTCAACCATGCGCAGCATTTCGTCGATGTTACGACCCAGCGGCAGATCGTTAACCACCTGGTGGCGAACAACGCCGTTAGCGTCGATCAGGAAAGAACCGCGCAGAGCAACGCCCGCTTCCGGGTGCTCGATGCCGTAGGCTTTCTGGATTTCGCGTTTGATGTCAGCAACCATTGCGTATTTCACTGCACCGATGCCGCCTTTGTCGACAGGGGTGTTACGCCATGCGTTGTGGACAAATTCAGAGTCGAAGGAAACGCCAACAACTTCCACGCCGCGCTTCTGGAATTCTTCGTAACGTTTGTCGAAAGCGATCAGTTCAGACGGGCAAACGAAGGTGAAGTCCATCGGCCAGAAGAACAGAACGGTAGTTTTACCGTTGGTATGCTGTTTGAAGTTGAAGTTTTCAACGATCTCACCGCTACCCAGTACCGCAGCTGCTGTGAAATCCGGAGCCTGACGAGTTACCAGTACCATATAATTCTCCTGCAATGTTAAGGGGTTTTTGGAACGCAACGCGGGCCAGTATAGAGAGTGTTCGCGAATAAGACAAAGAGGCGCTGGCAATCAATGAGACAGGTTTTGTCTATCAATCTTTTGCCGGATGGCGGCTACTGCTTATCCGGCGGCTAATACGGGCTGTAGTCAAAGGGTTTTACGCTGCGCCTGTTCCATCATTTGCGGATAAAACTGCCAGAACCGTTCCTCTAACGCATCGTAATGCGTATCCAGGTCATACCATGAGTCACGCAAGGCATCGAGTCGTGGGCGGCGGCTGGCCATGCCATTCAGGACGTTCTGGATAAAATCCATGTCCCGATAGCGCTCAAGCCATTTCTCTGACCATATATAGTTGTTTAAATTGATAAAGCGCGGTGGCGATTCAGGCAAAATAGTGGTCACCTGGGTGCGAGCATAGCGGACAAAGTCCGCCAGCGGGAAGTCGGGGGATATTTCCGACCAGTGGCGCGACAGAAAATGATCCCACATTACGTCCAGCGTAATCGGCGCGACACGGCGCGTTTCGCTGCGAAACCACTCTTTGGCTTCACGCACCTGCGGCAGGTTATCGGTCATCACGTCGATACGACGATGCATGAAGATGCCTTCCACCACGTCAGGCGAATAGTGCGTTTCCGGATTGCCCCGGACAAAGTCGGCCAACAAATTGCCGGAAAGCGAGCTGTCGGCAAGGTGAGCCAGATGCAAATGTGCAAGAAAATTCATATCCACTTCATCCTTCAAACTGCCTCTTTGTTGGCTGCCTTCACTCACCCCAGTCACTTACTTGAGTAAGCTCCCGGGGACTCATTCAGTTGCCGCCTCGATGCATCTTGAATGATTTTGTGTATAGATTATGTCTTTTAACTTGAGGGGTAAAGGTTGCAGGGAGGACGCCCCGGCACTAGACTACCCGCCTCTTATTTTAGTCTGAGTCAGTGTCATGCGCGTTACCGATTTCACCTTTGAACTACCCGAATCCCTGATTGCCCACTATCCGCAAGCTGAGCGCAGTAGTTGCCGCTTGCTGTCTTTGGACGGGCCGACGGGCGCGCTGACGCACGGTACTTTCACCGATTTGCTCGATAAGCTCAACCCTGGCGATTTGCTGGTCTTTAACAACACCCGCGTTATTCCGGCGCGTCTGTTTGGCCGTAAAGCCAGCGGCGGCAAGATTGAAGTGCTGGTCGAGCGTATGCTGGATGACAAACGTATTCTGGCGCATATTCGCGCCTCGAAAGCGCCAAAGCCGGGGGCCGAGCTGCTGCTGGGCGACGACGAAAGTATTAAAGCAACGATGGTGGCACGCCATGACGCGCTGTTTGAAGTCGAGTTTAACGACGAGCGCAGCGTGCTGGATATCCTTAACGCCATCGGCCATATGCCGCTGCCACCGTATATTGACCGTCCGGATGAAGACGCCGACCGCGAGCTGTATCAGACCGTGTATAGCGAAAAACCGGGTGCGGTCGCCGCGCCGACTGCGGGTCTGCACTTTGACGATCCGCTGCTGGCTAAGCTGCGCGATAAAGGCATTGAAATGGCGTTCGTCACGCTGCACGTGGGCGCGGGGACTTTCCAGCCGGTGCGCGTAGACACCATCGAAGATCACATCATGCACTCCGAATATGCGGAAGTGCCGCAGGATGTCGTTGATGCTGTGCTGGCGGCGAAAGCGCGCGGCAACCGCGTGATTGCGGTGGGCACCACCTCCGTACGTTCACTGGAAAGCGCGGCACAGGCGGCCAAAAACGACCTTATCGAGCCGTTTTTCGGCGATACGCAAATATTCATTTATCCTGGCTATAAATATCAGGTGATTGATGCCCTGGTAACCAACTTCCACCTGCCGGAATCAACGCTGATCATGCTGGTTTCCGCGTTTGCTGGTTATAAAAACACCATGCACGCCTATCATGAAGCGGTAAAAGCGGAATATCGCTTTTTTAGTTACGGTGATGCGATGTTTATCACGTACAATCCGCAGGCTATTTCTGAGCGTGTCGGGGAATAAATCCGCGATATGAGTATTTAAAACGTCGGACTGTTTTTCTGACGCAGGAGTTAAGATGAAATTTGAACTGGATACCACAGATGGTCGCGCTCGCCGCGGCCGCCTGGTTTTTGATCGTGGCGTAGTAGAAACACCTGCTTTTATGCCGGTCGGTACTTACGGCACAGTGAAAGGCATGACGCCGGAAGAAGTGGAAGCAACTGGCGCGCAGATTATCCTTGGTAACACCTTCCACCTGTGGCTGCGCCCGGGACAGGAAATCATGAAACTGCATGGCGATCTGCACGATTTTATGCAGTGGAAAGGACCAATCCTCACCGATTCCGGCGGCTTCCAGGTTTTCAGCCTGGGTGATATCCGTAAGATTACCGAGCAGGGCGTGCATTTCCGTAACCCGATCAACGGCGATCCGATTTTCCTCGATCCCGAGAAATCAATGGAGATTCAATACGATCTCGGTTCCGATATCGTCATGATCTTCGACGAATGTACACCGTATCCAGCCGACTGGGACTATGCTAAACGCTCGATGGAGATGTCTCTGCGTTGGGCGAAGCGCAGTCGGGATCGTTTTGATAGCCTCGGCAACAAAAATGCGCTTTTTGGCATCATTCAGGGCAGTGTTTACGAAGATTTACGTGATATCTCCGTTAAAGGTCTGGTAGACATCGGTTTTGATGGCTACGCTGTCGGCGGTTTGGCTGTCGGTGAGCCGAAGGAAGATATGCACCGCATCCTGGAGCATGTATGCCCACAGATTCCGGCAGATAAACCTCGTTACCTGATGGGCGTCGGCAAACCAGAAGATCTGGTTGAAGGCGTACGTCGCGGTATCGATATGTTTGACTGCGTGATGCCAACGCGAAATGCCCGTAATGGTCATTTGTTTGTGACTGACGGCGTGGTAAAAATTCGTAACGCGAAACATAAAAGCGACACCAGTCCGCTCGATGCTGAGTGTGATTGCTACACCTGTCGCAATTATTCGCGCGCTTACTTGCATCATCTCGACCGTTGCAACGAAATATTGGGCGCGCGACTCAACACGATTCATAACCTTCGCTACTACCAGCGTTTGATGGCGGGTTTACGCAAGGCTATTGAAGAGGGTAAATTAGAGAGCTTCGTGACCGATTTTTACCAACGTCAGGGTAGACCAGTTCCACCTGTGAACGTTGATTAATTTTAATAATGAGGGAATTTGAATGAGCTTTTTTATTTCTGATGCGGTAGCGGCAACAGGTGCTCCGGCGCAGGGCAGCCCGATGTCTCTGATTCTGATGCTGGTGGTGTTTGGTCTGATTTTCTACTTCATGATCCTGCGCCCGCAGCAAAAGCGCACCAAAGAACACAAAAATCTGATGAACTCCATTGCGAAAGGCGATGAAGTGCTGACTAACGGTGGTCTGGTGGGTCGCGTGACCAAAGTAGCAGAATCTGGCTACATCGCTATCGCGCTGAACGACACCACTGAAGTGGTTATTAAACGTGATTTCGTAGCTGCCGTTCTGCCGAAAGGCACCATGAAGGCGCTGTAATTTATTGTTTTCCCAAAGGGAACTGCCGTGTTAAACCGTTATCCTTTGTGGAAGTATGTCATGCTGATCGTCGTTATTGTCGTCGGTCTGCTCTATGCGCTTCCCAACCTGTATGGTGAGGATCCGGCTGTTCAAATCACTGGCGTGCGCGGTGCCGCCGCCAGTGAGCAAACGCTGATCCAGGTCCAGAAAACGTTACAAGAAGATAAAATCACACCTAAGTCTGTGGCTCTGGAAGAGGGTGCTATTCTTGCGCGCTTCGACTCCACTGATACCCAACTGCGCGCACGTGAAGTGTTAATGGGCGTATTGGGCGATCAATACGTCGTGGCGCTTAACCTTGCTCCGGCAACTCCACGCTGGCTGGCAGCCATTCACGCAGAACCGATGAAACTCGGTCTTGACCTGCGTGGCGGCGTTCACTTCCTGATGGAAGTGGATATGGACACCGCGCTGAGTAAGTTGCAGGAACAAAATATCGATAGCCTGCGCAGCGATCTGCGTGAAAAAGGCATTCCTTATACTACCGTTCGCAAAGAAGATAACTACGGTCTGAGCATCACCTTCCGTGATAGCAGCGCCCGTGATGAAGCTATCTCTTACCTGAGCAAGCGTCACCAGGATCTGGTTATTTCCAGCCAGGGCAGCAATGCTCTGCGTGCGGTGATGACCGATGCGCGCCTGAGCGAAGCCCGTGAATACGCGGTACAGCAGAACATCAACATTCTGCGTAATCGTGTTAACCAACTGGGTGTTGCTGAGCCGGTGGTCCAACGTCAGGGTGCTGACCGCATTGTGGTCGAACTGCCAGGCATTCAGGATACCGCGCGTGCGAAAGAAATTCTGGGCGCTACCGCGACGCTGGAATTCCGTCTGGTGAATACCAACGTTGACCAGTCTGCTGCGGCATCCGGGCGTGTACCGGGTGATTCGGAAGTGAAACAGTCTCGTGAAGGTCAGCCGGTTGTGCTGTACAAACGCGTGATCCTGACCGGTGATCATATCACCGACTCCACTTCCAGCCAGGACGAATACAATCAGCCGCAGGTTAACATCTCGCTGGATAGCGCGGGTGGTAACATCATGTCCAACTTCACCAAGGACAACATCGGTAAGCCGATGGCGACCCTGTTCGTGGAGTACAAAGACAGCGGTAAAAAAGATGCCAACGGTCGCGCAGTGCTGGTGAAACAGGAAGAGGTGATTAACATCGCCAACATCCAGTCTCGCCTGGGCAACAGCTTCCGTATCACCGGTATTAACAACCCGAACGAAGCGCGTCAGCTTTCTCTGCTGTTACGTGCCGGTGCGTTGATTGCGCCGATTCAGATTGTTGAAGAACGTACCATCGGTCCTACCCTGGGTATGCAGAACATTAAACAGGGTCTGGAAGCGTGTCTGGCCGGTCTGGTGGTGTCTATCCTGTTCATGATCTTCTTCTATAAGAAGTTCGGTCTGATTGCGACCAGTGCGCTGATTGCTAACCTGGTACTGATTGTCGGTATTATGTCGCTGCTGCCGGGCGCTACGCTGAGTATGCCGGGGATTGCGGGGATCGTCTTAACCCTTGCCGTCGCGGTCGATGCGAACGTACTGATTAACGAACGTATCAAAGAAGAGTTGAGTAACGGGCGTTCGGTGCAGCAGGCCATCAATGAAGGTTATGCGGGTGCATTTAGCTCCATCTTTGATGCGAACATTACGACGCTGATTAAGGTCATTATCCTGTACGCAGTTGGCACCGGGGCAATTAAAGGGTTCGCGATTACTACCGGTATTGGTGTGGCGACGTCGATGTTTACCGCGATTGTCGGTACACGTGCCATCGTAAACCTGTTGTATGGCGGCAAGCGCGTCAAAAAGCTGTCAATCTGAGGAGTGCGAAGTGGCACAGGAATATACTGTTGAACAATTGAACCACGGCCGTAAAGTCTGGGACTTTATGCGCTGGGACTACTGGGCTTTCGGCATTTCAGGTTTCCTGCTGATTGCGGCCATCGTGGTGATGGGCGTACGCGGGTTTAACTGGGGTCTCGATTTCACCGGTGGTACGGTAATTGAAATCACGCTGGAAAAACCGGCCGATATGGACGTGATGCGCGATGCGCTGGAGAAAGCGGGCTTTGTTGATCCGCTTCTGCAGAACTTCGGCAGCAGCCACGACATTATGGTGCGTATGCCGCCAACTGAAGGCGTAGACGGCGGTCAGGTGCTGGGCAGCAAAGTGTTGAGTGTGATTAACGAATCCACCAACCAAAACGCCGCGGTGAAGCGAATTGAATTCGTAGGTCCGAGCGTGGGTGCAGACCTGGCGCAAACCGGTGCAATGGCGCTGATGGCGGCGTTAATATCCATCCTGGTGTACGTCGGTTTCCGCTTTGAGTGGCGACTGGCGGCAGGGGTAGTTATCGCTCTGGCGCACGACGTGATTATCACACTTGGGATCCTGTCGTTGTTCCATATCGAGATTGATCTGACTATCGTCGCATCGTTGATGTCGGTAATCGGTTACTCGCTGAACGACAGTATCGTCGTATCTGACCGTATTCGTGAAAACTTCCGCAAAATTCGTCGCGGTACGCCTTACGAAATCTTTAACGTGTCATTGACTCAGACGCTGCACCGTACGTTGATTACGTCCGGTACGACGTTGATGGTTATTCTGATGCTGTTCCTGTTCGGTGGTCCGGTACTGGAAGGCTTCTCGCTGACGATGCTGATCGGTGTTTCCATCGGTACTGCATCTTCTATCTACGTAGCATCGGCGCTGGCGCTGAAGCTGGGTATGAAGCGTGAGCACATGCTGCAGCAGAAGGTTGAGAAAGAAGGGGCGGATCAACCGTCAATTCTGCCTTAAACTATTAAGAGTGAAGATACTGGAATCCCGATCGCAAGGTCGGGATTTTTTTTGCCTGTGATTTGGTAGCAGTCCATTATCTTTTCCGGTCGCCATACTACTGACAGTATGCTGTCAGTAGCCCTGTCTTATAGTCCTTCTGAGATTACCCACACAGGCAGGAGGAAGTATGAATAACGTAATTAGCTGGTTTGAAATCCCCGTGGCACAAATGGAGCGCGCCATTGCTTTTTATGAGCCAGTGATGCAGGTTTCTTTGCGTCGTGAGAATATGGACAGCGCGGAGCTGGCCGTATTTCCACATCAGGATCCTGCTCCCGGCGGGGCGCTGGCTAAATTTGACGGTATTACGCCTTCAGCGCAGGGCGCTATTATTTATCTGCATACGGACGATTTGGCTGCAACGCTTAAACGCGTCGCTACCGCTGGCGGTCAGTGCGTGTTTGGTCCGCTCGAACTGGGGCAGGATATTGGCACTATTGCGCTGTTTACTGACAGCGAAGGCAATCGCGTTGGTTTACATCAACCCGCGTAATATTTTCAGGACTGAGGATTAAAATGACCAGACGCGCTGACCGCTTGTTTCAGATTGTACAAATCCTGCGTGGCAGGCGAGTGACAACGGCGGCGCTGCTGGCAGAACGTCTTGAGGTTTCTGAACGAACGATTTATCGCGATATCCGCGATCTCTCTTTATCCGGCGTGCCCATTGAAGGAGAAGTGGGCAGTGGATACCGCTTAATGGCGGGGTTTGATCTGCCGCCGTTGATGTTAACGCATCGCGAATCTGAAGCGTTAATGGTAGCGATTCGGTTGCTGAAAACATGGGGCGGGGATTCACTCTCACAGGCGCTGGAATCCGCGCAGGAAAAAGTGCTGGCGATATTGCCGCCAGAGTGTCGGCGCAGAGCCGAGCAAACGCGGGTTTTCGCGCCAGATTTTGGCAATCAGCCGCATTCACGCAGTGCTTTTGATCTCATACATCACGCGGTTTCGGCGCAGCATGTGTTGGCGCTGCATTATCGCGACGAGTCCGGGAATCTCTCCTGGCGCGACGTTCAGCCGCTGGGGTTATTTTTCTGGGGTGAGCACTGGTTGCTGGTTGCCTGGTGCGAGAAACGTGACGATTATCGCTGCTTTCGCGTTGATCGGTGTCTGAAGATCACGCCGCTCGACAGGCATTTTCGTGAATCTGCAGATCGCTCGCTAAGTGACTTTTTACGTAAAGTACGCTGTGAAGACCAGCCATAAAAAAGCCAGCGGTTAAGCTGGCTTGTCTGCGATAAATTGGCAGGATTAGAAGTTGTAACCTACGACCAGGTAACCACCCCAACCGGTAGAACGGACGTTAAAGTTGCCTTTATTGAAGTTCAGCTCTGCATCATCATTCCATTGACCCCCGTTGTGCCAGTAACGAGCGACGACGGAATAATGCCAGTGATCGTAATTCAGCGCCAGAATATGGCTGGAAGCGATAGAGTTGTTAGTACGCGCTTTATTGCCATTAAGATCGGAGAAATCATCGTCGCCCAGATCGGATCCCCAATCGAAGTTGGTAAAGCCAATGTAGCTAAGATTACCGCCCCACAGTTCAGTGATTGGTACAAAATATTTCACTTTGAAACGATAGCCGTCCCACTCGTTTTCGTTGGCTGCACCGTAGTTCTGCCACTGATATTTGGCATACACGTTAAGAGACAGGCTCATCGGCAGACCGGTATCGATATCGGTACCCAGACCCATATACCAGGTGCTCTGGCGGCCATCTTTGTTACGACCCATATCGTAGATGTAGTTATTGGCGAAGTACCACTCTTTGAATGGACCGAAGCTCAGGTCGGTGCCGGTCAGTTTATCGATGGAGAAGCGCGGTTCAATTTCCATAAACAGCGGAGAACCGTGGTTCCAGATACCTTTCGCATCAGTGTTACCACCAAAGAAGACAGGTGCATCCATGTAACCATAGAAATCGAACCAATCTTTTTTCGCAAAAGCTTCATATTCCAGGTAGGTATCGTTGCGAATCTGCGGTCCGAAACGGGTGTGGTAGCTTCCCACTACGTTGACGCTCTGGTGCCACCAGTCGGACAGATATTGCGGTTTGTCATTTTCTGCAGCGTTGGCAGTAAAAGACGAGGAGAGCGCCAGCACTGCACCGGCTGCAAGTAATGTTTTTTTCATATGTATGCCACTGTTTGAAATCCCTTTCGGGAGTGAAAAAGGCGCAAATTGCGTTTCTAAATATTTCGTGTTTCTTCGGAGCCTATTATAAAAATCATTGTTCACAAAAATATGTGTTGTTTCACAGTTCTATCATTTACGTAATCGATTGCGTTCACGTTTGCTTACTTTAGGCGGCGAATTGTACTGGCTCCCATGAATGTTGCCAAGTTTTACCAGAAATATCGGTTATGTCAGGTGAGTAACAAAACGGGCCGGAGTGATGTTGCGGAACGCACAAAACGTCCCGCAAAAAAGTTTATTGATTAACAGGCTGGATGTCGTGGATACGAACAAATCCTAACTGGTCCGGAGAGAGGCCATTTATCTGCAGCGGAATGTCTACGTCGCTGGGAGCAAGGATACTTGCCGGGGCCGTTACCAACTGGTTCTGAACGTTCGCTTCCTGATAGTTATCCGTGGTGCCCTGAATTTGTCCATACTCGACGGTGGCGCTAAAGGCGGGTAAAGGCGTAGTAGATTCACCCTGAATACGTAATGTGAGCCGCGTGCCGTCGGCGTTCGGCGCAATATTGACAAGTGACATCCGTAACATGCCAATCTGGCTGTCCAGTCGGGCTGGTGTATTGGAACCCGGCAGCAGATAGGCTCCGCTGGTTGATTTGGCATTCAACATATTTTGTTGTGTAATTTTTACCGTTTCCTGATTTAGCTGTGTCATCTCTTTATTCAACGTGCTAACACTTTGATGCATCTGGCGTACTTCGCTTTGCTGTGCGCATGCGCTAAGACTAAAGAGACTTCCCACCAGGAGAATTCTTAGGTAACGTCTTGTCATTGTGATTACTTCCTTCATTGTCGCGATAGCATAATGGTAGTGCGCACCGAGCACGAAGGCATCGATCCTTTGTCTCAAAAGCGCTGCGCCTTTGTTGTCACGCCAGTTCAGGGTAAAATAGATTTCTGTTAACCACTGAGGACAGGACGCCGTATGCATTGCCCATTCTGTTTCGCCGTAGACACTAAGGTAATTGACTCTCGTCTTGTAGGCGAGGGCTCCTCAGTACGCCGCCGTCGGCAGTGTCTGGTCTGTAACGAACGTTTCACCACTTTTGAAGTGGCTGAACTTGTCATGCCACGCGTTGTGAAAAGCAACGATGTGCGTGAACCCTTTAATGAAGATAAGCTGCGCAGCGGCATGCTCAGAGCGCTTGAGAAACGTCCGGTCAGCTCAGATGACGTCGAAATGGCGTTGAACCATATCAAATCACAACTGCGTGCGACTGGCGAGCGTGAGGTGCCGAGCAAGATGATCGGCAACCTGGTGATGGAGCAGTTGAAAAAACTCGATAAAGTCGCCTACATCCGCTTTGCCTCGGTTTACCGGAGTTTCGAAGATATCAAAGAATTTGGCGAAGAGATTGCTCGCCTACAGGACTAAGCCATGCAGGATGAATTGTACATGGCGCGCGCGCTGAAGCTTGCTGCGTGCGGACGTTTTACCACTAACCCCAATCCCAACGTGGGCTGCGTGATTGTCAAAGATGGGGAGATCGTCGGTGAAGGGTATCATCACCGCGCGGGCGAACCGCATGCCGAAGTCCACGCTCTGCGCATGGCTGGAGAAAAAGCGCAAGGGGCGACTGCCTATGTAACGCTTGAACCCTGCAGCCATCATGGTCGTACTCCCCCTTGCTGCGATGCGCTGATTGCCGCAGGCGTGTCACGTGTGGTTGCAGCGATGCAGGATCCCAATCCGCAGGTAGCAGGTCGTGGTCTCTACCGTTTGCAGCAGGCGGGCATTGACGTCAGTCACGGGCTGATGATGAGCGAGGTTGAGCAGCTTAATAAAGGCTTTCTCAAGCGTATGCGTACGGGATTCCCCTACGTGCAGCTTAAACTTGGTGCGTCGCTTGATGGGCGTACGGCGATGGCCAGTGGTGAAAGCCAGTGGATAACCTCGCCACAGGCGCGTCGCGATGTGCAACGATTACGGGCGCAAAGCCACGCCATCTTAACCAGCAGCGCTACGGTGTTGGCTGACGACCCTCAGCTTACCGTGCGTTGGTCGGAACTTGGGGAGTCAACCCAGGCGAGTTACCCGCAGGAAAATCTGCGCCAGCCTATCCGCATTGTTGTTGATAGCCAGAATCAGGTCACGCCGGAACACCGTATTGTGCAACAGCCTGGAGAAACCTGGATTGCCCGGACAAAAGATGATCCTCGTAGTTGGCCGGAGACGGTGCGCAGCCTGAAGGTGCCGGAACATAACGGGCATCTGGATCTGGTGGTGCTGATGATGCAACTGGGCAAGCAGCAAATTAACAGCATTTGGGTTGAAGCTGGTCCAACGCTTGCGGGCGCGTTATTACAGGCCGGTCTGGTCGATGAGCTAATCGTGTATGTTGCGCCTAAACTGTTAGGCAGCGATGCACGAGGATTATGTGTGCTTCCAGGCCTTGAGAAACTGGCTGACGCCCCCCATTTCAAATTCAACGAAATACGCCATGTAGGTCCGGACCTTTGCCTGCATTTAGTGGGCGCATGATCTCCCGGTTCGAAAGGGAAGCAGCGCACAGATTATTATGATAAAATCCGCCCCCCTGCGGGGTCCAGTGAATCCGAAGGAAGAATATGAACATTATTGAAGCTAACGTTGCTACCCCGGACGCTCGCGTCGCCATCACCATTGCGCGTTTCAACAACTTTATCAATGACAGCCTGCTGGAAGGTGCGATCGACGCCCTGAAACGTATTGGTCAGGTTAAAGATGAAAACATTACCGTCGTTTGGGTTCCGGGCGCGTATGAGCTGCCGCTGGCAGCCTCAGTACTTGCAAAATCCGGTAAATACGACGCGGTGATTGCGTTAGGTACGGTGATTCGTGGTGGTACCGCGCACTTCGAATATGTGGCTGGCGGTGCAAGCAATGGCCTGGCGCATGTCGCTCAGGACAGTGGCATTCCGGTAGCCTTCGGTGTTCTGACCACCGAAAGTATTGAACAAGCCATCGAACGTGCTGGCACTAAAGCTGGCAACAAAGGCGCAGAAGCTGCACTGACTGCACTTGAAATGATTAATGTATTGAAAGCCATCAAGGCCTGATTTTTGTAAGGGGAAATCCGTGAAACCTGCTGCTCGTCGCCGCGCCCGTGAGTGTGCCGTCCAGGCGCTCTACTCCTGGCAGTTGTCCCAGAACGACATCGCTGATGTTGAATACCAGTTCCTGGCGGAACAGGACGTAAAAGATGTCGACGTTCTGTATTTCCGTGAACTGCTGTCCGGGGTGGCGACTAACAGCGCGTACCTGGATGGATTAATGAAGCCTTATCTGTCTCGTCTGTTGGAAGAGCTGGGTCAGGTAGAAAAAGCCGTGCTGCGTATTGCGCTGTTTGAACTGTCTAAACGTAGTGATGTGCCGTACAAAGTGGCCATCAACGAAGCGATTGAACTGGCGAAAACCTTCGGCGCTGAAGACAGCCATAAATTCGTGAACGGCGTACTGGATAAAGCAGCACCTGTGATTCGCCCCAACAAAAAGTAATCCCGAGGCCGGCTGGATGGTGGAACTTGTTTCCGCTGCCCCCGGCTTTTTCTTTTTTTTCTGCTGAGGCATAACGTATGGCATGCGGCGAATTTTCCCTGATTGCCCGTTATTTTGACCGCGTAAGAACGTCTCGTCTTGATGTCGAAACCGGTATTGGTGACGATTGCGCACTTCTGAACATCCCTGAAAAACAGACGCTGGCGATCAGCACCGATACGCTGGTGGCAGGCAACCACTTCCTCCCCGACATTGATCCCACCGATCTCGCCTGGAAAGCGCTGGCGGTGAATTTGAGCGATCTGGCGGCGATGGGAGCCGATCCTGCGTGGCTGACGCTGGCGCTCACGCTGCCTGACGTCGATGAAGCCTGGCTTGAAGCCTTCAGCGATGGCCTGTTTGAACTCCTTAATTACTATGATATGCAGCTGATAGGTGGTGACACCACGCGTGGGCCACTGTCGATGACGCTGGGTATCCACGGCTACGTCCCTGTTGGACGGGCCTTAAAACGCTCCGGTGCGAAACCGGGGGACTGGATTTATGTGACCGGTACGCCGGGCGACAGCGCGGCCGGGCTGGCGATTTTGCAGGATCGCTTGCAGGTGGCAGATGCAAAAGACGCAGACTATCTGCTTAAACGTCATCTGCGTCCAACACCGCGTATTTTGCAGGGACAAGCTCTGCGCGATCTGGCCAGTGCGGCTATCGATATTTCCGACGGCCTGATTTCCGATCTGGGGCATATCGTCAATGCCTGCGGCTGTGGGGCGCGGGTTAACGTCGATGCGTTGCCATACTCTACGGCATTTGCCCAACACGTTGAGCCGGAACAAGCCCTGCGCTGGGCGCTTTCGGGGGGTGAAGATTATGAGTTATGCTTTACCGTACCGGAAATTAACCGTGGCGCACTGGACGTGGCGCTGGGGAATCTCGGCGCATCGTTTACCTGCATTGGGCAGATGAGCGCGGACGTGGAAGGCATTCATTTTACGCGCGACGGAAAACCCGTCACGTTCGACTGGAAAGGATATGACCATTTTGCCGCGCCTTAAAAAAGATGTCGCCAAAAGCCGCCTGAGTATGCGCAATCCGTGGCACCTGTTGGCCACCGGTTTTGGCAGCGGGCTGAGCCCAATTGTTCCAGGCACGATGGGATCGCTGGCGGCGATCCCTTTTTGGTATTTAATGACGTTTCTGCCGTGGCAGCTGTATTCACTGGTGGTCATGTTGTCTATCTGTATCGGCGTTTATCTGTGCCATCAAACGGCGAAAGATATGGGCGTGCACGATCACGGTAGCATTGTCTGGGACGAGTTTGTCGGGATGTGGATAACCCTGATGGCGCTGCCGACCCACGACTGGCAGTGGGTTGCCGCCGGATTTGTGATTTTCCGTATACTGGATATGTGGAAGCCGTGGCCGATCCGTTGGTTCGATCGCAACGTGCATGGCGGTACGGGGATCATGATTGATGATATTGTGGCCGGAATACTCTCCGCCGGAATTTTGTATTTTATCGGCCATCACTGGCCGGTAGGTATCATTTAAATAGGTTTGCCGGATGGCAGCGTAAACGCCTTATCCGGCCTGGAAACACGATGTCGGTTTCGTAGGCCCGATAAGCGCGCGCCATCGGGCAATGCCAGATTATTTAAATCCGACCACCGGATGCTGTTTGTACGGCGTTTCCAGCTCGGCAATCTGCTCCGGCTTCAGCGTCAAATCCACCGCATTAAGTAACTCATCCAGCTGTTCCTCGCGCGAAGTGCCGATAATCGGCGCTGCCACCCCCGGTTTGCTCAGCAGCCAGGCCAGCGCAACCTGCGCACGCGTTACGCCTAATTCCTCACTGACACCGGTCAGCCGCGCGGCAATTTTCGCGTCGTTTTCATCGCTCTCAGAGTATAAATTTTTACCGACTTCATCAGAAACCAGACGTGCGGTCGTTTCTCCCCAGGGGCGCGTCAGGCGACCACGCGCCAGCGGACTCCAAGGGATCACCGCGACGCCTTCCTGATAGCAAAGCGGCAGCATTTCGCGTTCTTCCTCACGGTAGATCAGGTTGTAGTGATCCTGCATGCTAACGAACTGCGCCCAGCCGTGTTGTTTCTGTAAAGCCAGCGCCTGAGCAAACTGAGACGCGTGCATGGATGAGGCGCCAATATAGCGAGCTTTACCGGCTTTCACTACGTCGTTAAGGGCTTCCAGCGTTTCTTCGATAGGCGTATTGTAATCCCAGCGGTGAATTTGCAGGATGTCCACATAGTCCATACCCAGGCGTCTGAGGCTATCGTCGATTGAGCGCAAGATTTGTGCGCGGGATAATCCTTCCGCTAAATCATCAACCTGGTGAAAAACCTTGGTGGCGACCACGACATCTTCGCGGCGGGCGAAATCACGCAGCGCGCGGCCGACAATCTCTTCGCTGCTACCAGCGGAGTAGCTGTTGGCGGTATCAAAAAAGTTAATGCCGCCTTCAAGAGCGTGTTTGATTATCGGGCGGCTGCTTTCTTCTGGTAGCGTCCAGGCGTGATTGCCGCGATTGGGCTCGCCAAACGTCATGCAACCCAGGCAAAGGCGGGAGACCCGTAGGTCGGTTTTTCCTAAGGTGTTGTATTTCATTAATCCACTCCTGCTATGCTCGTGATGAGTTAAGCATAGCAGGAGCGGGGAGGGGATTATGCCAGCCAGGCCTTGATTTTGGCCTCAATTCCGGCGGCATTAAGTCCCAGTTCGGCGCGAGCCTCGTCCTGAGTCCCCTGCGGGATGAAGAAGTCAGGCAGGCCAATGTTCAGCACCGGAACAGGCTTGCGATGGGCCATTAGCACTTCGTTTACGCCGCTACCAGCGCCGCCCATAATGGCATTCTCTTCGAGGGTGACCAGCACCTCGTGTTGGGCTGCCATTTCGAGGATCACCGTTTCATCCAACGGTTTCACAAAGCGCATATCAACCAGCGTGGCGTTCAGTGATTCTGCGACCTGAGCGGCTTCCGGCATTAGGGTGCCGAAGTTGAGAATCGCCACTTTCGCACCGTGACGCTTCACGATGCCTTTGCCGATTGGCAGATGTTCCAGCGGCGCCAGCTCAACGCCCACCGCGTTACCGCGCGGATAACGTACGACCGTTGGACCGTCGTTGTAGTGATAGCCGGTGAACAGCATCTGGCGACATTCGTTCTCATCGCTTGGGGTCATAATGACCATTTCCGGGATACAGCGCAGGAAAGAGAGGTCGAACGCCCCTTGGTGGGTTTGTCCATCTGCGCCAACGATACCCGCCCGGTCGACGGCGAACAGGACCGGCAGTTTCTGGATGGCGACATCATGCAGTACCTGATCGTAAGCGCGTTGCAGGAAGGTGGAATAAATAGCCACGACCGGCTTATAACCGCCAATCGCCAGACCGGCTGCAAACGTCACCGCGTGCTGCTCGGCAATCGCCACATCAAAGTAGCGGTCCGGGAACTTACGTGAGAACTCCACCATACCGGAGCCTTCGCGCATCGCCGGGGTGATCGCCATCAGCTTATTGTCTTTCGCCGCGGTCTCACACAGCCAGTCACCGAAGATTTTTGAATAGCTCGGCAGGCCGCCGCTGCTTTTCGGCAGGCATCCGCTGGATGGATCGAATTTGGGTACCGCGTGGAATGTAATCGGATCTTTTTCCGCCGGCTCGTAGCCACGACCTTTTTTGGTCATGATGTGCAGGAACTGTGGACCTTTGAGATCGCGCATGTTCTTAAGAGTGGTGATAAGCCCCAGCACGTCGTGACCGTCCACCGGACCAATATAGTTAAAGCCCAGCTCTTCAAACAGCGTACCCGGCACAACCATGCCTTTGATGTGCTCTTCGGTACGTTTGAGCAGTTCTTTAATCGGTGGCACACCGGAGAACACTTTCTTCCCGCCTTCGCGCAGCGAGGAGTAGAGTTTGCCTGAGAGCAGTTGCGCCAGGTGATTGTTCAGCGCGCCGACGTTCTCTGAAATCGACATTTCGTTGTCGTTGAGGATAACCAGCATGTCGGGCTTAATATCACCCGCGTGGTTCATCGCTTCAAATGCCATGCCTGCGGTGATTGCACCGTCCCCAATCACACAAACGGTACGGCGTTCCTTGCCTTCTTTCTCGGCGGCAACCGCAATACCGATACCTGCGCTGATGGAGGTTGAGGAGTGCCCAACGCTCAGTACGTCATATTCGCTCTCACCGCGCCATGGGAATGGATGCAAACCGCCTTTCTGCCGAATGGTGCCGATTTTATCGCGGCGGCCGGTCAGAATTTTGTGCGGGTAAGCCTGATGTCCCACATCCCAGATTAACTGGTCAAACGGGGTGTTGTAGACGTAGTGCAGCGCTACGGTGAGTTCCACCGTGCCCAGACCAGAGGCGAAGTGCCCGCTGGAACGGCTTACGCTGTCGAGCAAATAGCGGCGCAGTTCGTCGCAAAGCTTTGGCAGGCTCTCTTTTGGCAGCAGGCGTAACTCCTGAGTGGAGTCGACCAGCGCCAGGGTCGGGTATTTGGCTATATCAAAACTCATCGCAAGCTCATGGGATATGTTGGTTTATTTATCACGCTGGATTATGTAGTCCGCTAGCGCTTCCAGTGCCGAGGTATCGAGTGACTGTGCGGCCAGCAAACTTAGCGACTGGCGGGCATCCTCAATTAAATCCCGGGCTTTATTCTGGGCTTGCTCAAGACCCAGAAGTGCAGGATAGGTACTTTTGCCAAGCTGCTGGTCAGCACCCTGACGTTTACCCAATGTTGCAGTATCGCCTACCACATCCAGGATGTCATCCTGAACCTGGAAGGCCAGACCGATGCTTTCTGCGTACTTGTCGAGTATTGCCAGGCATTCTCGCCCTTTATCGCCAGCGCTTAACGCACCCAGACGCACGGCGGCGCGAATCAATGCCCCGGTTTTATGGCGGTGAATACGCTCCAGCGCATCCAATTCTACCTGATGGCCTTCAGCGTCCAGATCCAACGCCTGACCGCCGCACATACCGGCGATACCGCTGGCCTGGGCCAGTTCAGAGATCATCGCGATGCGGTCACGGTCAGAAACTTCCGGCATCGGGGCGTCGCTGATAATGGAGAACGCCAGCGTCTGTAGCGCATCTCCAGCCAGGATCGCATTAGCCTCGCCAAATTTTACGTGGCAGGTCGGCAGACCGCGGCGCAGGTCATCGTCGTCCATCGCGGGTAAGTCATCGTGCATCAGCGAATAGGCATGGATACACTCGACGGCGGCAGCGGGAGCATCAAGCGTACTCAGGCTGACGCCAAACATCTGACCGGTCGCATACACCAGAAACGGGCGCAGACGTTTACCGCCTAATAATGCGCCATATTGCATGGTTTCGACCACGGGAGTGTTCTGAAAGGGCAATGGCGCGATAAAACGGCTCAGTGCCTGGTTGGCCTGCTCAACGCAAGCCTGTAGCTGCTGCGTAAAATCCATTTACTCATTATCCGGTGTGAAAGGCGTAAGGGCGGCGTCTTCAGTATCTGACAGCAGGATTTGGACGCGCTGTTCAGCCTGCTGCAACTTGACCTGTCCCTGACGTGCTAACTGTACGCCACGTTCAAATTCGTTCAGCGCTTCTTCCAGCGGCAGGTCGCCGCTTTCCAGACGGGTAACAATCTGTTCCAGGTCGCTCAGCGCTGTTTCAAAACTGGCTGGCGCTTCATTTTTCTTCGGCATAATGAATGTCTGACTCTCTGTATTGGCAGCACAAGGCTATGGTAACGGACTCGCACTGATAAGCAAATAACGCACAATGGTAAGGCGATGTGCACAGGATGACCATGATGGTGGTATACTTGCGCGCCTGGATGCAGCCGCAGGGTATGGGCTGCTGTATTTTTTTCCATTACAAGTCATTCAGACTTGCCAAAGAACCATTGCCGCCATGAAGTTTATCATTAAATTGTTCCCAGAAATCACCATCAAAAGCCAATCTGTGCGTTTGCGCTTTATAAAAATTCTGACAGGGAACATTCGTAACGTTTTAAAGCACTATGATGAAGACCTTGCCGTTGTCCGCCACTGGGATCACGTTGAGGTTCGCGCTAAAGATGAAAGCCAGCGCCTGGATATTCGCGACGCGCTGACCCGTATTCCGGGGATCCACCATATTCTCGAAGTTGAAGACGTGCCGTTTACCGATATGCACGATATTTTCGAGAAAGCGCTGGTGCAGTATCGCGATCAACTGGAAGGCAAAACCTTCTGCGTACGCGTTAAGCGTCGCGGTAAGCATGAGTTTAGCTCTATTGAGGTGGAACGCTATGTTGGCGGTGGACTGAACCAGCATATTGAATCCGCGCGCGTGAAGCTGACGAAGCCGGACGTGACGGTTAATCTTGAAATCGAAAACGACCGTCTGCTGCTGGTTAAAGGCCGCTATGAAGGTATTGGCGGTTTCCCGATCGGGACGCAGGAAGATGTACTGTCGCTGATTTCCGGTGGTTTCGACTCCGGCGTGTCCAGCTATATGCTGATGCGTCGCGGCTGCCGCGTGCACTACTGCTTCTTTAATCTCGGCGGCGCAGCGCATGAAATCGGCGTTCGCCAGGTGGCGCATTATCTGTGGAACCGCTTTGGTAGCTCGCATCGCGTGCGTTTTGTCGCGATCAACTTTGAGCCGGTGGTTGGCGAGATCCTGGAGAAAGTCGACGACGGTCAGATGGGCGTGGTCCTTAAACGTATGATGGTTCGTGCAGCGTCGAAAGTCGCTGAGCGCTACGGCGTACAGGCGCTGGTAACCGGTGAAGCGCTGGGCCAGGTGTCCAGCCAGACGCTGACCAACCTGCGCCTGATCGATAACGTTTCTGACACCCTGATCCTGCGCCCGCTTATCTCCCATGATAAGGAGCACATCATTAATCTGGCGCGTGAAATTGGTACTGAGGACTTTGCCCGTACCATGCCGGAATACTGCGGTGTGATTTCAAAAAGCCCGACGGTGAAAGCGATTAAAGCGAAGATTGAGGCCGAAGAAGAAAACTTCGATTTCTCTATCCTCGATAAAGTGGTTGAAGAAGCGAACAATATCGATATTCGTGATATCGCCCAGCAGACGCAGCAGACCGTGGTGGAAGTGGAAACCGTGAGCGGCTTCGGCCCGAACGATGTGATTCTGGATATCCGCTCTGTGGATGAACAGGATGACAAACCGCTGAAGGTTGACGGTGTGGACGTCGTTTCTCTGCCGTTCTACAAACTGAGCACCAAATTCGGCGATCTGGACCAGAGTAAAACCTGGCTGCTGTGGTGTGAACGCGGGGTGATGAGCCGTCTGCAGGCGCTGTATCTGCGCGAGCAGGGCTTTGAAAACGTGAAGGTATATCGCCCGTAGTGACTTTTGCCTGAGGGTGCTGCGCTTATCAGGCCTGCAAGCGGTATGTTTTGTAGGCCTGATAAATTGTTTACGCTGCCATCCGGTAATATAACAATATTATTCAAAACGGACGGGGAGCTTTTTCCCGTTCGACTCCCAGACACCCTGATAGACGCCGTCTTTTAACTCCAGCGTTATCTTCTCTTCCGATTGTTCAGCGGCAGAGGTCTTCAGTACATAATGTTGATTGTCGGCTGTGTCGCATTTACCGTTTAATTCAATCGGTGCGCCAAATTTCTGGTAAAAGTAAGCCCCTTCAAAAAAATCACCGTATTTGCAGTCCACCTTCAACACAATACGCATGCTTTTTCCCAACGTGCCGTACATGACCTTGCCGTCAATGCCGGGCGCTGGCGAAACCGGTGTTGTTCTCTTTGCGGTAGTCAGATACTGTCCGTAAGGCGTGAGCTGATTATGCAGTTCAACGGTCGGGATTTTCGTGGTGAAATCGCCCAGTTCGTCACCCGCGCGATTGGCGTGGTTGCTACAACGTCCATTCAGGAAAGCCAGATGGTCTTTTTGCAGGGAGAATTTGTCGATGTAGTACAGACCGTCGGTGTAGGTTGCACACGATGCGTAGAATTCGGCAAAGCCAGAATCTCCACCGTCTTCTTTTATTTGCTCTGGCTTTTGTGATTTCTGTGCGACAACAAAGGCATCAATTTGGCTGCGGATATCTTTTCTGATGCGGGTGTTCAACTCGTTCATCGTGGAGCGGGAAAAGAGGTCGTTAAGGGTAATTGTCGCGCCGTTGGCTAAATCGAAGCTGATCGGTACATTGTACGACTCGCAATACGCCCCGCAGCCTTCGACAAACATGTTGAGGGTCAACACTTTGGCGTCGCGATACTCTACCGTGTAGTCAAGGTTTGCGGTGGGATTCATCTCTGATTTCGCAAACTGATTCACGGTCGCTCGTGGATTATTTCCCGGTAGCTGATTGATAAAGCTTGTGAAAATATAATCGTTAATGCGTTTTGCAACCTGTGGGTTATCCGTTGAGGTAAACCACGGCACGCGATATTGCATCTCAGTGCTTGCGGGATAGCGATACTCAAGGCTCTCAATTTCAAGTTGAGTCGCACTGGCGTAGCCGGAAAGGAGCAGTAAAGCCACTCCGCTCAGATATCCTTTCATCATAATTCCTTGAATGCGAGTGGCCTGAAGATTACTCGTAGTAGTTATAAATTCCTGCAGCCATCACCAGTTGTGATGCCACTTCGTAAGCTTTTTCGCGACTCACCAGGAGATCAATGATTTTTAAACCGAAATCGATTGAGGTTCCCGGTCCCTGGCTGGTTAACAGATTGACGCGCGGATCCCATACGACGCGCTTATCCTGCCACTGGTCAGTGGGAATATTGTCTTTCAGCGCCGGAAAACCGGTCATGTTACCGATGGGGAAAATATCGTGTGGGACGAGGACTGTGGAGGCAGCGGCGCAAATTGCCGCGACAATGCGCCCGGAGCGATGAAACTGTTTCACGGTTTCGACAAGCAGAGGGCTGTCGCGAAAACACTCGGCGCCTTTAATACCGCCGGGCAGCACGATAATGTCGAAATCCCCGTCAGCAACTTCCACTAATGGCGCATCCGCCAGTAGTTTTACGCCGCGTGAGCACACGATCGTCAGGCCGCCATCGCTGGCAACGCTTGCGGTCGTGACCTTAATTCCGCCGCGAACCAGCAGATCGATAGTGGTGACCGCTTCGGTCTCTTCACTACCAGGGGCGAGACATACCAGTGCTTGAGCGCTCATACTCACTTTCCTTTCTCTTAACCATTTCAAACAGGCGGGCATTTTCCGGGACGGCGATGCCGTGCGCGCGGGCGCGTTTTAACAAATAACCAGTAATGTAGTCGATCTCAGTATGGCGCAGGGCATGTATGTCTTGCAGCATTGATGAGATATTTTCCGCCGTACTGTCAATCACTTGCTCAACATAATAGCGTAAATCATCTGCTGATGTGTGGTGGCCTTCGCGTTCAATGACCGCCGCCACCTCCTCGCAGATGAGCGCTATTTTTTCAGGATGATGGCGTAACTCTCCATTTGAGCAATCCCATAATGCGGTCAGCGGGTTAATGACGCAGTTGACGGCCAGCTTGCGCCACAACTCAGCGCGAATATTGTTGTGCCAGGCGACGTCCGGTAGCACCTCTTGCAGGACTTCAGCCAGATAACTGAAATCACCGTCTTGTTCACGCGCCGGACCAATCCTTGTTGTTCCCTGAGCGACATGAATGATCACGTTGCCGTCACGGCGTGCCGCGTGGGTTGTGGTGCCCATCAATAGAGGTTGCTTAATGTTATGCAACTCTTCAATCGTCCCCATACCGTTGTGAATCAGCAGAATGGGAGTGGTGTCAGGCAGAATGGCGGCCAGGCCTTTGACCGCATCAGAAACCTGCCAGGCTTTCAGAGTGACAAGCAGCAGGTCGCTTTTCGCCAAAAAATCGGGGTCGTTTGCCGTCAGGGATTCATTGAATACTGACCCATCCGTGTCGATCAGGTTAACGCTGCAATAGGGTTGCGGTACGCGTAGCCACCCCTGAACCTCATGTCCATGTTTGCACAGCGTGGTTAGCCAAAGCTGTCCTAACGCTCCACATCCCAGTACGGTAATTTTCATTCTTCCTCCTCACCTGCAACATCACCAGGTGTTAATCCATATCGGCCGTACCCCATTATTGTTCGCAGGTATCAGTACCACGTACAATTAAAGGATACAGCCTAGTATAGCGCTGTCTGTTGTGTAACTTTGCAGGTATTATGCTTCGCATCAAAAATGAAGGGAGAGGAAAAGATGCCATCTTTCGATATTGTTTCTGAAGTTGATCTTCAGGAAGCCCGTAACGCGGTAGATAACGCCAGCCGCGAAGTGGAGTCACGCTTTGATTTTCGTGGCGTTGAAGCGACTTTTGAGCTGAACGAGTCGAATAAGACGATTAAGGTGCTAAGCGAGTCTGATTTCCAGGTCAATCAGTTACTGGATATTTTACGTGCCAAGCTGCTGAAACGTGGTATTGAAGGCACTTCGTTGGACGTACCAGAAACCTTCGTGCACAGCGGTAAAACCTGGTTTGTTGAAGCTAAGCTGAAACAGGGCATTGAAAGCGCGGTGCAAAAGAAAATCGTTAAGCTGATCAAAGACAGCAAACTGAAGGTGCAGGCGCAGATTCAGGGCGAAGAAATCCGCGTGACCGGCAAGGCGCGTGACGATCTGCAATCCGTTATGGCGCTGGTTCGCGGCGGCGATCTCGGCCAGCCGTTCCAGTTTAAGAACTTCCGCGATTAAGTCGTAATGCCTGATGGCGCTACGCTTATCCGGCCTACAGGTTGCACACGCTATTTGTAGGCTGGATCAAACGATAGTCGCCATCTGGCACTCTTCACGCCTGGCTGATGGCCTGTTCAACCTCAAATCGATTCGTCACTTTGCTGTCGATTTTCACGTAAGCCGAATGCTCTTTCGCAACAATTAACACTTCGCTTATCCCTTCTTTAGCCAGCAGACGCTGCTTAAGGGTGTCATCTGCGGCAATCTCAGGCGGGATTTCCACTCGCAGGCTACTGACATACGGCGGCTCTTTCATTGTGCTTGCCACCAACAACCAAACTGCCGCCAGAAGCGCGCCGGCCAGGAATACTGCCTGACCATCAAACATTTCGACCACCCAACCGCCGAGCGAACCGCCAATCGCCACGCCAAGAAACTGGCTGGTGGAGTAAACGCCCATCGCCGTGCCTTTATAGCCAGCCGGAGACTCTTTGCTGATAAGCGAGGGGAGGAGGGCCTCCATCAGGTTGAAGGCGAGGAAGAATATCTGAACGCCTGCAATCAGCCCCCAAAAACGCACGTTAGCGCTCCACAATACAATCTCTGCGATAAGGATCAGTAACACGCAGGCGAGGAATACGCGCTTCATCCGCCGCTTCACTTCTGCGTAGATGATGAACGGCACCACGGAAACAAAGGACAGCAGCATCGTCACCAGATAAATTTTCCAGTGTTCTGCGGCGGGGAAACCGGCTTTCGCCAGTTGGCCCGGTAAGGCGACGAAAGTGGACATCAACAAAATGTGCAGACACATGATGCCAAAGTTGAGCTTGAGCAGTTTGGGCTCCGCCAGCACTTTGCTGAAGCTGCCTTTTACCATGCCAGATTCGCGGTTCAGCACGTGGCTGGTGCTATTGGGAACGACCCAAATGGTTAGCACGATGCCGGTGGTTGCAAGAGCTGCAATCATCCAGAACAGCGCGTGTAGCCCCAGCGCATGGGTAACGATCGGTCCTAGCACCATCGCAATGGCGAAGGTGATACCAAAGCTGACGCCGATAAACGCCATCGCTTTGGTACGGTTTTGCTCACGGGTTAAGTCGGAAAGCAGCGCCATCACGGCGGCGGCAATCGCGCCAGAGCCTTGCAAAGCGCGACCGAGAATAATGCCCCAGATTGAATCGGAGAGGGCGGCAATCACGCTGCCGAGAACGAACACCGCCAGCCCGCCGACGATAAGCGGCTTACGACCGATGCGGTCAGAAAGCAGACCAAAGGGGATCTGGAAAACGGCTTGCGCCAGACCATAAATGCCAATGGCAAGGCCAATCAGCGCTTCGCTGGCACCCTGTAGCGCCATACCGTACGTGGTCAGAACCGGCAGAACCATAAACATGCCAAGCATGCGCAACGAGAATACGGTCCCTAAACCCCAGGTGGCGCGCAACTCACCGGGCGTCATTTTGTAATCGTTCATTCCCACCTCTGTATTAATTTCGCGCCTAGTGTAAAGCGGGGAAGGAGTGCGGTAAACCTCTACGATATGTGGAATTGTGTAGTGGGAAAATTGAAATAATTACAACTGCAACTAATTTACTTGCGATAATTACAGGTGTAGTCTTTTGGTGGTTATTTCTAATGGAAAGAGGGAAAAGGAAAATGGCGATTCCGGGCAATATGTGGATTTATGACGATGGTGGTGCGCTGATTAAGGGCGGGTGTGATGTAAAGGGAAGAGAATACAGTATTGAATTTAAAGGCTTTCATCACAATTTGTCTATTCCCACTGATAACGGTACAGGCAAGCCAACAGGCACACGCCAACATTCACCGATGATGATCGTCAAAGAGTTTGACTACTCCAGCCCGTATTTATACAAAGCTGTCGCTTCTGGTCAGAATCTTAAGTCTGCAGAGATTCGTTGGTACAAAATCAATGATGCCGGTCAGGAAGTTGAATACTTCAATATGTTTCTGGAAGGGGTGCGGATTGTCTCCGTTTCTCCCTCGATGGCTGGTCCAGAGGACATGAATAATAACCATCTTGAAACCATAGAATTACGCTACGAAAAAATCACCTGGAAGCATTGCGACGGGAACATTATCTATACCGACGCATGGAATGACCGGCAGACGGCATAATGGGGGATTGAATGGACACAACTGAAGAGGCGAATGGAACCTATTGGTATCATGGTCACAGCAATCTGTCCGCTGGCGAATTGTTCGATCTCATCTTTCTGGAACAGTTTTGTGATGAGTTAGGTATTGGTATTGAATCGGGAGCCGCTATTCTGGCTGGTCAACCCTGGTTGAAGACGAGACAAAAACCTTCCGGGGCTATTGAAGGAACAAGTGTTGTTTCCAAATACGGGAGAATGCTTCTGAAAGATGCGCGGGTACCATTTGGTATTAAAGTCCCCACTCCGGTGGGGTTAAGGATACAAAGCACTAACAAACTCGCTGCTGTGATTGCTCGTTATGTACCCTGGCTTGGGTGGATTGGTCTTGTAAATGCACTTGTGCAAGTATCCAGAAAGACTCAGATAAAATACAACTTAATTGCTCGCTCTAAAGATCGCATTCAGTGGACATCATTCTAATGAGTATTCAAGACGATGTGTTAAAGCTTTTCAGGGAAGAAATACCTGGGTATTTGGATGAAAACTGGAAAGAGGTTCCTTTAGAACTCGACTCAGATTTGTTTGATGCCCCCGGTGATGATCTTCACAGTGCTCTGGATCGATATGAGAAAGAGTTCAAAGTCGATTTATCATGTGTGAACTGGAAACCTTATTATCCATGGCACAATCTGCCACTATTCACTAGATGGTTCAAAGCTAACCGGGAAGAAGTGGAAGCAACACGCATACCGCTAACCGTAAGGATGTTTGCTGAGTCGGCTGAAGCGGGGAAATGGCTTTATGACTGAATAACATCCCTGCCAATAAAAAAGGGTGCCGGAGGCACCCTTTTCGTATCAGCAGATCGTTACCAGACGTAAGTCAGCAGGTTCTGCGAGTTTGGCACCATAAAGTCAACGGACATCATTACGGAAAGCGCGGTAATGGCGATGATGGAGAAACCGAACAGCTTGCGCGCCCAGACCCTGTCATCTTCCACTTTATAACCGCGCAGCGCCATGCCCAACCACCAGACACTCACCGCCGCAGCAACAATCAGGTATTTATAACCAGCATAGCCGCCCAGGGTGAGCATCAGCGTGGCGATAGCAAACGCCACGATGTACAGCGTGATATGGTTCTTCGCGACCGAAATACCTTTCACCACCGGCAGTACCGGGATGTTGGCTGCCTGATAATCCTTAAAGCGGAAAATCGCAATCGCGTAAGAGTGCGGCATCTGCCACAGGCTGAAAATAGCCAGCAGAATCAGCGCACCACTATCGAACTCACCGGTTACGGCGCAGTAGCCAATCACCGGCGGCGCAGCGCCGGAGAGTGAGCCAATCAGCGTGCCATAAACGGAATGGCGCTTCATGTACAGGCTATAGACGCCCACATAGACCACGAAGCCCATTACCCCCAGCCAGCAGGCCAGAGGGTTCGCGCCAAACCACAGCAGCATAAAGCCAGCAATACCCAGCAGGGTGGCGTATACCAGCGAGACCGCAGGGGAAATCAGACCTTTAACCAGCACGCGGTTTTTGGTCCTCTCCATCTTCCTGTCGATATCCCTGTCGATGTAGTTGTTAAATACACAACCCGACGCCACAACCAGTGACACCCCAACCAACGTGTAGATAAACAGGGGATAATCAATGCTGCCTTTCGAGGCCAGCAGGAATCCCCCAATCACCGAGATCAGGTTGCCAAAGATGATGCCTGGTTTTGTTACTTGCAGGTATTGCTTAAACATCATAATCGCCGCTCTTAGTGCATCATCATGTTGTAGTTAAGGTTCCACATAATCCAGATGGAGCCCACAACCAGGATGGCGATGATTAGCACAGTAAAGACAAAGGCTGTCATGTTCCAACCTTCATCAGATTTGCTATTCATGTGCAGGAAGCACACCAGGTGCACCAGAATCTGTACCACTGCCATTGCCAGAATAGTTCCCAGAATGACGGCTGGAGAGGCAGAACCTGTCATGACCATCCAGAACGGAATAACCGTCAGGATTATCGACAGGATAAAACCTGTCATGTAGGTTTTTACGCTGCCATGGGATGCGCCGCCGCTCTCGTTAGAATGACTCATTACATCGCCCCCATCAGATAAACAACAGTGAACACACAGATCCACACCACATCCAGGAAGTGCCAGAACAGGCTCAGGCACATGATGCGGGTACGGTTAGTACTGGTCAGGCCGCGACGAGCAACTTGCACCATCAGCACTGCCATCCAGATAAGACCGGAGGTGACGTGCAGACCGTGCGTGCCGACCAGCGCGAAGAACGCAGACAGGAAGCCGCTGCGATCCGGGCCCATACCGTTAACAATCAGGTGATGGAATTCATAGAGTTCCATCCCGATGAATCCGGCACCGAACAAGAAGGTCAACGCCAGCCAGGAGATAACCTGGCTCTTGTTGTTCTTGTACATGGCGATCGCCGCCATGCCGTAAGTAATAGAGCTGAATAACAGCAGGAATGTTTCAACCAGAACGAACGGCAGTTCAAAAATGTCCTTACCTGTTGGGCCACCAGCGGTGCCGTTCACCAGAACGGCATAGGTTGCAAACAGAATAGAGAACAGAATGCAGTCGCTCATCAGGTAGACCCAGAATCCGAAGATCTTGGTCTGGCCTGCATCGTGGTGCCCGTGTTCGTGCGCGTGGGCAGTCGCGTGCGTTAAAGTATCAGTTGCCATTTTTCAGCCCTGCCTTAGTAATCTCATCGAAATGCTGGTTTTCCAGTTTTTCGACTTCCGGGACCGGCACGTAGTAATCCACGTCTTCATCAAAGCTTTTCACAATCCAGCTGATGATCATGCCTGCGAAGCTTGCAATCGCCAGCCACCAGATATGCCAGATCATGGCGAAACCAAACAGTGTTGCGAAGGCGGTAATGACGATACCGGCACCGCTGTTTTTCGGCATATGAATTTCTTCATAGTGCGCAGGCTGCTTGTACGCTTCACCTTTTTCTTTCATTTCCCAGAAGGCATCACGCTCATGAACGTGCGGCACAACGGCAAAGTTGTAGAACGGAGGCGGGGAAGAGGTTGCCCACTCCAGCGTACGACCACCCCATGGGTCACCGGTCAGGTCGCGGTTCTGCTCGCGGTCGCGAATAGAAACGAAAATCTGAATCAGCTGGCACAGGATACCCAATGCAATCAGCGCGGCACCGCAGGCGGCAACGACCAGCATCGGATGGAACTGCGGGTCAATCTGCTGGCTGAGGCGACGGGTCATCCCCATAAAGCCCAGCACATACAGCGGCATAAACGCCACGAAGAAGCCGATGATCCAGAACCAGAATGCGCGTTTACCCCAGGTTTCGTTCAGCGTGAAGCCAAACGCTTTTGGCCACCAGTAGGTCATACCTGCGAAGCATCCAAATACGACGCCGCCGATGATAACGTTATGGAAGTGCGCAATCAGGAACAGACTGTTGTGCAGCACGAAGTCCGCACCCGGAACCGCCAGCAGTACGCCGGTCATGCCGCCGACTGAGAAGGTAACGATAAAGCCAATCGTCCACAGCATCGCTGAGTGGAATACGATACGACCCTGGTACATGGTGAACAGCCAGTTGAAGATCTTCACCCCGGTCGGGATGGCGATAATCATGGTGGTAATACCGAAGAAGGCGTTTACGTTAGCGCCTGCACCCATGGTGAAGAAGTGGTGCAGCCAAACAACGAACGACAGAACGGTGATACACACTGTTGCCCACACCAGTGAGGTGTAACCAAACAGACGTTTACGTGAGAAGGTTGCAGCGATTTCGGAGAACACACCGAAGACCGGCAGAACCAGAATGTACACTTCCGGATGGCCCCAGGCCCAAATCAGGTTGATGTACATCATCATGTTGCCGCCCATATCGTTGGTAAAGAAATGGGTGCCCAGATAGCGATCCAGGGTCAGCAACGCGACGGTAACCGTCAGGATTGGGAAAGACGCGATAATCAGGATGTTCGCACACAGCGATGCCCAGCTAAATACCGGCATCTTGAACATGGTCATTCCTGGCGCACGCATCTTAATGATGGTCACAAAGAAGTTGATCCCGGTTAGGGTTGTACCAATACCGGACAACTGGACTGCCCATATCCAATAATCGACCCCGACGCTTGGACTGTACTCTATTCCCGAGAGTGGCGGGTACGCCAGCCAACCGGTCTGTGCGAATTCACCCACGCCCAGAGACAGGTTAACCAGGATTACGCCGACAACGGTGAACCAGAAGCTCAGGTTGTTCAGGAACGGGAATGCAACGTCACGTGCGCCGATCTGCAGCGGAACCACCAGGTTCATCAGACCGATAACAAATGGCATTGCCACGAAGAAGATCATAATCACGCCGTGAGCCGTGAAGATCTGGTCGTAGTGGTGAGGTGGCAGGAAGCCCGCTTCACCTGCAGAAGCCAGCGCTTGCTGACTACGCATCATGATGGCGTCGGCAAAGCCACGAATCAACATGACGATTGCGACAATGACATACATGATGCCAAGGCGTTTGTGGTCAACCGAAGTTAGCCACTCTTTCCACAGGTAGGTCCACTTACCGAAGTAAGTGATTAGGCCCAGTAAGGCCGCACCACCGATGATAATGGCAGCGATCGTAACCATGACAATTGGTTCATGGAACGGCACTGCATCCAGCGTCAATTTTCCGAACATCGTATTCTTCCTCGGCCCCTTAGTGAGCGGATTCCGCGTGGCTCATGTCCATGCCTTCCATTCCTTCGTGTGCGCTGTGCTCACCTTCGGGTTGGGTCATGTCCATGCTCTTACCGTGAGCCATAAATTTGTTAATAACGTCTTTAAACAAATCTGGTTTCACGTTGGAGAAGTATTCCACCTGGTTGTATTCGCTTGGCACAGCCACTTTTTCGAACGCAGCCATGTCGCTCATGGTGTTCGTGGACTGTTTAGCTTTAGCAACCCATTGGTCGAATTCGGCGCGGTCCTTTGTTGCGATAGCCTTGAACTTCATACCGGAGAAGCCTGGTCCGCTATAGCTTGCGGAGATACCATCATAAGTACCGACTTCGTTGGCGATCAGATGCAGTCGAGTCTGCATACCGGCCATGGCATAAATCTGGCTACCCAGACGCGGGATAAAGAAGGAGTTCATCACGGAGTTGGACGTCACTTTGAACTCAACCGGAGTATTCGCCGGGAAGGCGATTTCATTCACGGTAGCGATACCTTGTTCCGGATAGATGAAGAACCATTTCCAGTCCATGGAAACCACTTCAATGGTAATGGGCTTCTCGTCATGCGCCAGCGGTTTGCTTGGCTCAAGAGCGTGAGTGGTTTTCCAGGTCAGTACGGCAAGGAAAATGATGATTAAGATCGGCACCGTCCAGACCACAGCTTCCACTTTATTGGAGTGTGACCAGTTCGGGCTGTACTTCGCATCTTTATTGCTTGCACGATACTTCCAGGCGAAACCAACAGCCATCAAGATGGCAGGAATAACGACAATCAACATCAGGCCAAATGCCGTCAGTATCAGAGAACGTTGTTCCAGTCCAATCTGTCCTTTAGGGTCAAGCAGCGCAGAATTACAGCCACTGAGTAATGCAGTGCCTGCAATTAATGACAACCATCCCAAACTTTTATTGTATTTCCTGAGTCTCATTTAACGACCTCAATTCCACGGGACCGGGTGGCGTTTAAAGTGTGAGGGCATTTTACGGGAAGGTTACATTACTGTAAACATCCTTGGATCTGTGTTACTGGGTTCTGCCGGGCATGTCACATATGTTGCAATATATGTCGTTTTGACTTTAAGAACCTGTTGCAACATCACGTTATAACGAAAGCGGGCAAGCGGGAGACGTGCTGAGGGCAATTGGTATAACCAATACGAAAATAAAACAATTGCTTAACAATTGATTATCAATAAAAAGACAATTGAAGAACAAAAAATAAATCTGTAGTGGCTGAATCGAGTAAGGGAAATAGTATATATAAAAGGCGTCAATAATTTCCAAATTCTTTGGCGCACAAAATAACAAATAATATTTTTAGTAATTGTTGTTTATTTAGCCGTTATAATTACGCAGGGTGATTACAACGGCGATATTAATGTGGATTTTTACGCCAGGCGGGTTTTGCGCAGTGCCAGATAATCCAGCAATCCACCAAAAACGACCCCGCAGACCGCGACCACCACCGAGATTTCCAGCAGTTCCGGCAGGAAGGAGAAGTGGGTGTAATCCAGCGCGTTCATGGTTAATAGCAGCAGCCAAACCACCAGCAGACAGCAGCCCGCAACCAACGTCATTAATGCCAGGCTGTACGCGCTACGAAATTCCGTGCGCGGAATGAAGCTCTCATTTTGCCAGCTATGTTCCAGAGTCTGACGACAAACCAGCAGCAGTATGAGGCCGGGGATAGCGGCAAACACAGAGAACAAATAAAACGTTGGCCACCCATGCGCTTCGACAAACCAACCTGCTACCGGGCCAACGTAAACGCGACCAACGGCTGAAAGCGCGGAGAGCAGAGCGAACTGGGTCGCTGAGAAGGACTTATTGCACAGAGTCATTAATAAGGCGACAAACGCTGCCGTACCCATGCCACCACACAGGTTTTCAAAGAAGACGGCGGCGGCCATACTGAACATGTGTTTGTCAGTGATGGACAATAACCAGTAGCCCGCATTCGACGCCCCCTGCAGGATGCCGAAAATCAGCAATGCGCGAAACAGCGAAAGGCGTTGCATCAGGATCCCGCCGTACAGCGCGCCAACGATGGTTGCCAGCAGTCCGAGCGTTTTATTCACCACGCCAACTTCACCCGCATCAAATCCGACGCCGCGGATTAAAAAGGTTGTAGTCAGGCTCATGGCAAAGGCATCCCCGAGCTTATACAGAACGATAAGCAGCAGAATTAGCCAGGCGTTGTTACGACCAAAGAAGTCGCGCAGCGGGGCCACAACCGCTTGCTCCAGCGTTTTGGGCACCGGAATGGCATCAGTCGGTTCGGGCGCTAGCAGGGTAGCGATGATGCAAGGTATCAGCAGCGCCGCCATCAGCCAGTACATTCCTTGCCAGCCCAGCCAGCGGTCGGCCATCCACAGAGCCAGCCCACCGGAAACCAGCATCCCTAAACGATAGCCCAGCACGCTGATAGCCGCGCCAGTGCCGCGTTCTTCGGCGGGTAGCACGTCGGTTTTCCATGCGTCAAAGACGATATCCTGCGATGCCGAGCAAAACGCGATCACCACCGCAAGCGCGGCCATCCAGCGTAGTTGCGTGCCAGGCTCCAGAAAGCCCATCGCGGCGATAGAAATCAGTAACAGCACCTGAGTTGCCAACAGCCAGCCACGGCGTCGACCTAAAAACGGCGGCGTGTAGCGGTCCATTAGCGGAGACCAGAGGAACTTAAACACGTAGGCCTGGCCGACCAGAGAAAAGAAACCGATGGTTTTAAGATCGATATTCTCGACTGTCATCCATGCCTGAAGCGTACCCGAGGTCAGTGCGAGTGGTAAACCGGAGGCGAATCCCAGTATGAGCAGGATAGCTGAACGTGGTTGCTGAAAAATACGTAAGTAATGACTGGACATGGGCTTCTATAGGCCCGACGAACGCCGGGCCATATGGGCAGAAATTAACGAGCGTTCTGCTTGATGAAATCGTGAACGCTGGTGTCCTGAGACATATCAGCGATGGTATCGGTCAGCACGCTGTTAACGGCGTCAGCGATATTTTTGTTAGAGGCCTGCAGTGCGCCTTCAACAGAATAGCTTGCGCGGTAGTTTTTGGTCATCTTGTTGCCGTTAGCAGCAGTCGCAATGATGGCGATGTCTGCCTTGGTGGCGATGTTATAGCGCACGCTACCCTGGGACACGTCTGCATACAGCTGGCTAACAATGATTTGCAGGTTAACAGCACCGTTTGGCCCAATCATATAACCGCGTGCGGTCATCTGTTTTTCCAGTACTTCTTGCAGCAGGAAGCGCAGATCGCGGGACGCGGTCAGGGTAACAAGCTGGTTGTCACGGGTAACTTTTGCCAGCGCCTGATCCTGACGCTGGTCGGCACCGTTGATGCTAACGGTCACACCCATCAGGCTCGGGTCCTGCTGTGGCAGGGTAATTTTCGGGGAAACTTCAATAGTGGTCGGCGGCGTTGCGCATCCAGCTAACATAAACAGCGCGACAAACGGGACGAGGATTTTTTTAAACATGCCAGGGCTCTCAGCGAATCTAAATTGTATGGTTGGAGAAAATTCCCGCCATCATAACATCGCCAACGATGAGGGGAAGTGGGTAACGCATGTAAATTCATTGTGTTGTCAGTTTTATGTCTTTGTGGAGACCATAAACGGACTTTTTGCAATAAATCGAAGTGAGGATTTAGTGAACTTCATCCATTTGGCTGAGAAAATCAGACAAACGCTAATTTTTTGTTGCTAAGGTGTAATGAAAGCGGTAAAAGCGGCTAGTATTTAAAGGGATGGGTGACATCTCAGCGTTGTCGGAGGAAAACTTCATGATGATTCGTGAGCAAATAGAAGAAAAATTAAGGGCAGCGTTCCAACCCGTGTTCCTCGAAGTTGTGGATGAAAGCTATCGTCACAATGTCCCGGCAGGTTCTGAAAGCCACTTTAAGGTTGTGCTGGTTAGCGATCGCTTTACAGGTGAGCGTTTTCTGAATCGTCATCGGATGATTTACAGCACCTTAACGGTGGAGCTTTCCACAACCGTTCATGCACTTGCCCTGCATACCTACACCATTAAGGAGTGGGAAGCGTTGCAGGATACGATTTTTGCATCGCCTCCGTGTCGTGGGGCGGGAAGCATCGCGTAAAAACGGATTTGCAACAACCGACGCTTTTCCAGTATGTTGCTATAGATTATGTGAAAACGGCCTGCGGGCCGTTTTGTTTTGTCTGAATTCTGGTGCAGTCGTACAGTATTCAGACAAAAATTAGCCGGGAATTGTGAAAAAAGCCGCAGCAACGCGCGATAACCGTTCTCGACTCATAAAAGTGATGCCGCTATAATGCGCGTCTTATTTTTCGGAATGTCTTCGGGATGATTCTGACGACAGGGAATGTGATTGCTTATGAGAACATCCCAGTTCCGCGAAGCCAACAACCTGTGCTTGCGGAGAAGAGTTGACCGAGCACTGTGATTTTTTGAGGTAACAAGATGCAAGTTTCAGTTGAAACCACTCAAGGCCTTGGCCGCCGTGTAACGATTACTATCGCTGCTGACAGCATCGAGACCGCTGTGAAAAGCGAGCTGGTCAACGTAGCGAAGAAAGTGCGTATTGACGGTTTCCGCAAAGGAAAAGTACCGATGAATGTTGTTGCTCAGCGTTATGGCGCGTCTGTTCGCCAGGACGTTCTGGGCGACCTGATGAGCCGCAACTTCGTTGACGCGATCATCAAAGAAAAAATCAATCCGGCTGGCGCACCGAACTACGTTCCGGGCGAATACAAACTGGGTGAAGATTTTACTTACGCGGTAGAGTTCGAAGTTTACCCGGAAGTTGAGCTGACTGGCCTGGAAGCAATCGAAGTTGAAAAACCGGTTGTTGAAGTCACCGACGCTGACGTTGACGTGATGCTGGACACCCTGCGTAAGCAGCAGGCTACCTGGAAAGACAAAGACGGCGCTGCTGATGCAGAAGATCGTGTAACCATCGACTTCACCGGCTCTGTAGACGGCGAAGAGTTCGAAGGCGGCAAAGCGTCTGACTTCGTACTGGCGATGGGCCAGGGTCGTATGATCCCAGGCTTTGAAGAAGGCGTTAAAGGCCACAAAGCTGGCGAAGAGTTCACTATCGATGTGACCTTCCCGGAAGAGTACCACGCTGAAAACCTGAAAGGTAAAGCCGCTAAGTTCGTTATCAACCTGAAGAAAGTTGAAGAGCGCGAACTGCCGGAACTGACTGAAGAATTCATCAAACGTTTCGGCGTTGAAGATGGTTCCGTAGCGGGTCTGCGCGCTGAAGTACGTAAAAACATGGAACGCGAGCTGAAAGGCGCTGTGCGTAACCGCGTTAAATCTCAGGCGATCGAAGGTCTGGTAAAAGCTAACGACATCGACGTTCCGGCTGCTCTGATCGACAGCGAAATCGACGTTCTGCGTCGTCAGGCTGCACAGCGTTTTGGCGGCAACGAAAAACAAGCTCTGGAACTGCCGCGTGAACTGTTCGAAGAACAGGCTAAGCGTCGCGTAGTTGTAGGTCTGCTGCTGGGCGAAGTGATTCGTACCAACGAGCTGAAAGCTGACGAAGATCGCGTTAAAGGCCTGATCGAAGAGATGGCTTCTGCTTACGAAGATCCGAAAGAAGTTGTTGAGTTCTACAGCAAAAATAAAGAGCTGATGGACAACATGCGTAACGTCGCTCTGGAAGAGCAGGCTGTTGAAGCCGTTCTGGCGAAAGCGAAAGTGACTGAAAAAGCCACTTCCTTCAACGAGCTGATGAACCAGCAGGCGTAATTCGTCGCTTATTTAGCACGAATTTCGTACACAAGCCCGTCACCTTTTGGTGGCGGGTTTTTTTTTGTCACGGATTTTGCATGGGAAGAGTGCGAAAACAGCGTTTCAGTGTTAGCGTTACAACAAAAGATTGTTATGCTTGAATTATGGCGATGTCGTACCCATTACAGAGGGACTAGCTGATAATCCGTCCATAAGGTTACAATCAGCACAGCAGGTTTTTTCAAATTTTATCCAGGAGACGGAAATGTCATACAGCGGCGAACGAGATAACTTTGCACCCCATATGGCGCTGGTGCCGATGGTCATTGAACAGACCTCACGTGGTGAGCGCTCTTTTGATATCTATTCTCGTCTACTTAAGGAACGCGTCATTTTTCTGACCGGCCAGGTCGAAGACCATATGGCTAACCTGATCGTGGCGCAGATGCTGTTCCTGGAAGCAGAAAACCCAGAAAAAGATATCTATCTGTATATCAACTCCCCTGGTGGAGTGATCACTGCCGGGATGTCTATCTATGACACCATGCAGTTTATTAAGCCGGACGTCAGCACCATTTGTATGGGCCAGGCGGCCTCAATGGGCGCGTTCCTGCTGACTGCCGGGGCGAAAGGTAAACGTTTTTGCCTGCCTAACTCTCGCGTCATGATCCACCAGCCTCTGGGCGGTTACCAGGGCCAGGCAACGGATATTGAAATTCATGCCCGTGAAATCCTGAAGGTAAAAGGGCGCATGAACGAACTTATGGCGCATCATACGGGTCAATCTCTTGAGCAGATTGAACGTGATACCGAGCGCGATCGCTTCCTCTCCGCTTCTGAAGCGGTAGAGTACGGTCTGGTCGACTCGATTTTGACCCATCGTAATTAATGCCCAGCGCGCAGGTGTACCGCTATAATTACCTGGAGCGGCACAACGCTGACTAGCGTCTTGCGCCTGAGAATGGCATTTGCGTCGTCGTGTGCGGCACAAAGAACAAAGAAGAGGTTTTGACCCATGACAGATAAACGCAAAGATGGCTCGGGCAAATTGTTGTACTGCTCTTTTTGCGGCAAAAGCCAGCATGAAGTGCGTAAGCTGATTGCCGGACCATCCGTGTATATCTGCGACGAATGTGTTGATTTATGTAACGACATCATTCGCGAAGAGATTAAGGAAGTAGCACCGCACCGTGAACGCAGTGCGCTGCCGACGCCGCATGAAATTCGCAACCACCTGGACGATTACGTTATCGGTCAGGAGCAGGCGAAGAAAGTGCTGGCGGTCGCGGTATACAACCATTACAAACGTCTGCGCAACGGCGACACCAGCAATGGCGTCGAGTTGGGCAAAAGTAACATCCTGCTGATTGGCCCGACGGGTTCCGGTAAAACGCTGCTGGCTGAAACGCTGGCACGCCTGCTGGACGTTCCGTTCACTATGGCCGATGCCACCACGCTGACCGAAGCTGGTTATGTGGGTGAAGATGTTGAAAATATTATTCAGAAACTGCTGCAGAAGTGCGATTACGACGTGCAGAAAGCACAGCGCGGGATCGTCTATATCGATGAAATCGACAAGATTTCTCGTAAGTCTGACAACCCGTCCATTACCCGTGACGTTTCCGGCGAAGGCGTACAGCAGGCGCTGTTGAAACTGATCGAAGGTACGGTTGCTGCCGTTCCACCGCAGGGGGGGCGTAAACATCCTCAGCAGGAATTCCTGCAGGTTGATACCTCCAAGATCCTGTTTATCTGTGGCGGTGCCTTTGCCGGTCTGGATAAAGTCATTGCTAACCGTGTTGAAACGGGCTCCGGCATTGGTTTTGGCGCAACGGTAAAAGCGCAGTCTGATAAAGCCAGTGAAGGTGAACTGCTGTCGCAGGTGGAGCCGGAAGATCTGATCAAATTTGGTCTGATCCCTGAGTTCATCGGGCGTCTGCCGGTTGTAGCGACGCTGAGCGAACTGAGTGAAGAAGCGCTGATCCAGATCCTGAAAGAGCCGAAAAACGCCCTGACCAAGCAGTACCAGGCGCTGTTCAATCTTGAAGGTGTTGATCTGGAATTCCGTGAGGAAGCGCTGGATGCGATCGCCAAGAAAGCGATGGCACGTAAAACCGGTGCTCGTGGTCTGCGTTCTATCGTCGAAGCCGCACTGCTTGACACCATGTACGATCTGCCTTCTATGGAAGACGTCGAAAAAGTGGTGATCGATGAGTCGGTGATTGGCGGCCAGAGCAAGCCATTGCTGATTTACGGTAAGCCGGAAGCGCAGCAGGCATCTGGCGAATAATTCATCAATTCATACAGACATTTAATTAATAAGGGGGGATTTTATCTCCCCTTTTATTTTTCCGTAAACATGGCGTTGAATGTGTGGGAAACATCCCCATATACTGACATACATGTTAAAGGTGGTGTGGAGCACAGTCGTACCACCTGATTACCTGGCGGAAACTAAACTAAGAGAGAGCTCTATGAATCCTGAGCGTTCTGAACGCATTGAAATCCCCGTATTGCCGTTGCGCGATGTGGTGGTTTATCCGCACATGGTCATACCCTTATTTGTAGGGCGGGAAAAATCTATCCGTTGTCTGGAAGCGGCTATGGACCATGATAAAAAAATCATGCTGGTTGCCCAGAAAGAAGCGTCAACGGATGAGCCGGGTGTAAACGATCTTTTCACCGTCGGGACCGTGGCCTCTATTTTGCAGATGCTGAAACTGCCTGACGGCACCGTAAAAGTGCTGGTCGAGGGGTTACAGCGCGCGCGTATTTCAGCGCTGTCTGACAACGGTGAGCACTTCTCTGCGAAAGCGGAGTACCTTGACTCGCCTGCTATTGATGAGCGCGAACAGGAAGTGCTGGTGCGTACCGCTATCAGCCAGTTCGAAGGCTATATCAAGCTGAACAAGAAAATCCCGCCCGAAGTGCTGACGTCGCTGAACAGCATTGACGATCCTGCACGTCTGGCGGACACCATCGCTGCGCACATGCCGCTGAAGCTTGCTGACAAGCAGTCCGTACTGGAGATGTCCGACGTTAACGAACGTCTGGAATATCTGATGGCGATGATGGAATCTGAAATCGATCTGCTGCAGGTTGAGAAACGCATTCGCAACCGCGTGAAAAAGCAGATGGAAAAATCCCAGCGTGAGTACTATCTGAACGAGCAGATGAAAGCCATTCAGAAAGAGCTCGGCGAGATGGACGATGCGCCGGACGAAAACGAAGCGTTGAAGCGTAAAATCGACGCGGCGAAAATGCCGAAAGAGGCAAAAGAGAAAGCGGAAGCAGAACTGCAGAAGCTGAAAATGATGTCTCCGATGTCAGCGGAAGCGACCGTAGTCCGTGGCTACATCGACTGGATGGTTCAGGTGCCGTGGAATGCGCGTAGCAAGGTCAAAAAAGATCTGCGTCAGGCTCAGGAAATCCTCGATACTGACCATTACGGTCTGGAACGCGTCAAAGACCGTATTCTTGAGTATCTCGCGGTTCAAAGCCGTGTGAATAAAATCAAGGGGCCGATCCTGTGCCTGGTTGGGCCGCCGGGGGTAGGTAAAACTTCTCTGGGACAGTCCATCGCTAAAGCAACCGGACGTAAATACATCCGTATGGCGCTGGGCGGCGTGCGTGATGAAGCTGAAATTCGCGGTCACCGCCGGACCTATATTGGTTCGATGCCGGGTAAACTGATCCAGAAAATGGCTAAAGTGGGTGTTAAAAACCCGCTGTTCCTGCTTGATGAGATCGACAAAATGTCTTCCGACATGCGTGGCGATCCGGCTTCCGCACTGCTTGAGGTGCTGGATCCAGAGCAGAACGTGGCGTTCAGCGATCACTACCTGGAAGTGGACTACGATCTCAGCGACGTGATGTTCGTTGCGACCTCTAACTCCATGAATATTCCCGCACCGTTGCTGGATCGTATGGAAGTGATCCGTCTGTCCGGGTATACCGAAGACGAGAAGCTGAACATTGCTAAACGTCACCTGTTGCCGAAACAGATTGAGCGTAACGCGCTGAAAAAAGGCGAGCTGACGGTCGACGATAGCGCCATTGTGGGCATTATTCGTTATTACACCCGTGAAGCTGGCGTGCGTAGTCTGGAGCGTGAAATTTCCAAACTGTGCCGTAAAGCGGTGAAACAGCTGCTGCTCGACAAGTCGCTGAAACATATTGAGATCAATGGTGACAATCTGCACGACTACCTGGGCGTACAGCGCTTTGACTATGGCCGCGCGGACAACGAAAACCGCGTTGGTCAGGTAACCGGTCTGGCATGGACGGAAGTGGGCGGCGATCTGCTGACCATCGAAACCGCTTGCGTACCGGGTAAAGGTAAGCTGACCTACACCGGTTCTCTGGGTGAAGTCATGCAGGAATCCATTCAGGCTGCGCTGACCGTGGTGCGCGCGCGCGCGGAAAAACTGGGCATTAATCCGGACTTTTACGAAAAACGCGACATCCACGTTCACGTACCTGAAGGGGCGACGCCGAAAGACGGTCCAAGTGCGGGTATTGCCATGTGTACCGCGCTGGTTTCTTGTCTGACCGGTAACCCGGTACGTGCCGACGTGGCGATGACCGGCGAGATCACCCTGCGTGGCCAGGTTCTGCCTATTGGTGGTTTGAAAGAAAAACTGCTGGCAGCACACCGTGGTGGTATTAAAACGGTCTTAATTCCAGACGAAAACAAACGCGACCTGGAAGAGATTCCGGACAACGTAATTGCCGATCTGGACATCCATCCGGTGAAACGCATTGAGGAGGTTCTGACGCTCGCGTTGCAAAATGAGCCCTCCGGAATGCAGGTTGTGACCGCAAAATAGTGACCTCGCGCAAAGAGCACTAATAAAAACAGGGCTGGCAGGCCATTTCGGACTTGCCAGCCTTTTTTTGTATAGCTAATTTAGATGACGGATTGGGCTTGCCATCATTAACGGGTGTTGTAAGGGCATGGCAGGCCTGATATAACTGCTGCGCGTTCGCACTTTGAAGGATTCAGGTGCGATATAAATTATAAAGAGGAAGAGAAGAGTGAATAAATCTCAACTGATCGACAAAATTGCTGCAGGGGCTGATATCTCTAAAGCTGCGGCTGGACGTGCGTTAGATGCAATTATTGCTTCTGTTACCGAATCTCTGAAAGAAGGTGATGACGTAGCGCTGGTAGGTTTTGGTACTTTTGCCGTTAAAGAGCGTGCTGCCCGTACTGGTCGCAACCCGCAAACAGGTAAAGAGATCACCATCGCCGCGGCTAAAGTACCGGGCTTCCGTGCAGGTAAAGCACTGAAAGACGCGGTAAACTAAGTGATTTCCCCTTTGGGGATGTGACGAAGTACAAGGGCGCATCGACTGATGTGCCTTTTTTATTTGTAATTCCGGTACTTTCTACGCGTTGTGGGCTGACAATTGCCCCTGTTTCTTGTCACAATAGGCCTTTGTACGCAGCGTTCAGGAAACGCTATGCTGCGTGAAGCATATATACTCAAAATCCTTGCCGCCGCTGTTGTGACAACGCGCAGGCGGCTTGAGAGATAACGCGTATAGTCATCTACAGCGGAGTGTGGTTACACCATGATGGACAGCTTACGCACGGCTGCTAACAGTCTCGTGCTCAAGATTATTTTCGGTATCATTATCGTGTCGTTCATTTTGACCGGCGTGAGTGGTTACCTGATTGGCGGGGGCAATAACTTCGCCGCCAAAGTGAATGGCCAGGAGATTAGCCGCGGGCAGTTCGAGAATGCGTTCAACAGCGAACGTAACCGCATGCAGCAACAGCTGGGCGATCAATACTCCGAACTGGCTGCGAACGAAGGCTACATGAAAACGCTGCGTCAGCAGGTGCTGAATCGTCTTATTGACGAAGCGCTGCTGGATCAGTACTCCCGCGAGCTTAATCTCAACATCAGCGACGATCAGGTTAAACAGGCTATTTTCGCCACGCCTGCGTTCCAGGTGGACGGTAAATTTGATAACAATCGCTACAACGCGATTGTTAATCAGATGGGAATGACCGCAGACCAGTACGCTCAGGCATTACGTAATCAGCTTACTACCCAGCAACTGATTAACGGCGTTGCCGGTACGGACTTCATGCTGAAAGGCGAAACGGACGAGCTGGCGGCGCTGGTCGCACAGCAGCGTATCGTTCGCGAGGCGACAATTGACGTTAACGCACTGGCCGCGAAGCAGTCTGTTACCGAGCAGGAAGTTGCCAGCTACTACGAGCAGAATAAAAACAACTTTATGACGCCGGAACAGTTCCGCGTGAGCTACATCAAGCTGGATGCTGCTGCTATGCAGGAGACGGCCAGCGATGCTGATATTCAGGCTTATTATGACCAGCATCAGGATCAGTTCACTCAGCCGCAGCGTAACCGCTACAGCATCATTCAGACCAAAACGGAAGATGAAGCCAAAGCGGTACTGGACGAGCTGAACAAAGGCGGTGATTTCGCTGCGCTGGCAAAAGAAAAATCTGCTGACATCATCTCTGCCCGTAAAGGCGGTGATATGGGATGGCTGGAAGATTCCACCACCCCGGATGAGCTGAAGAATGCCGGTCTGAAAGAGAAAGGCCAACTGTCAGGTGTGATTAAGTCTTCCGTTGGTTTCCTCGTTGCGCGTCTTGACGACGTGCAGCCTGCGCAGGTTAAACCGCTGAGCGAAGCCCGCGACGACATTGCGGCGAAAGTGAAGCAGGAAAAAGCGCTGGATGCCTACTATGCGCTGCAGCAGAAAGTGAGCGATGCCGCCAGCAACGATAACGAATCCCTGGCGGGCGCGGAGCAGGCGGCGGGTATGAAAGCGGTTGAAACGGGCTGGTTTAGCCGTGACAGCCTGCCGGAAGAGCTGAACTTCAAACCGGTCGCTGACATCATTTTCAATGGTGGTTTGGTTGGTGAGAACGGTACGCCTGGCAGTAACTCCGACATCATCACCGTGGATGGCGATCGCGCGTTTGTACTGCGTATTGCAGAGCACAAAGCTGAAGCCGTTAAACCACTGGCTGAAGTGAAAGATCAGGTTACTGCGCTTGTTAAGCACAATAAAGCAGAGCAGCTGGCGAAGCTTGATGCCGATAAACTGCTGGCGGATCTGAAAGCTGGTAAGGGCGATGAAGCCATGAAAGCGGCGGGTCTGAGCTTTGGCGAAGCGAAAACGCTGAGCCGTACGGGTCAGGATCCGCTGAGTCAGGCGGCCTTTGGCCTGAGCCTGCCGGCGAAAGACAAACCGAGCTACGGCGTGGCGAACGACATGCAGGGTAACGTTGTACTGCTGGCGCTGGACGAGGTGAAAGCCGGTTCTATGCCTGAAGAGCAGAAGAAAGCGATGGTTCAGGGGATTACCCAGAACAATGCGCAGATTGTCTTTGAAGCGCTGATGAGCAACCTGCGTAAAGCCGCAAAAATTAAAGTCGGTGACGCGCTGGAACAGCAGCAATAACCGAGGCTACTCGCAAAAAATTGCAAAAAGTTGTATCAACCAAAGGCCGCTTTCGCGGCCTTTTCCATTTCTGATATTTGCCGTTTGTCTGCCGTTCTGCACCTCGCTATCGTGATTCCACTGTTAACAAACAAGGAGAAAACAGTATGAAACATGGAATCAAAGCCCTGCTTATTACCCTTTCATTGACCTGCGCCGGTATGGCTCAAAGCGCACTGGCTGCAGAGCCAGTCGCCAAAAGCCAGGCGACTCAAGCCAAAGCGGATGCTACGGGAGTAGCACAAAGCAAAGCCACGCAACCGGCTAAAGCGAGCGATGATGAAGGCACCAGGGTAAGCATCAACAGCGCTTCTGCGGAGGATTTAGCGCGAGTCATGAATGGCGTAGGTCTGAAGAAAGCACAGGCGATTGTCAGCTATCGTGAGGAGTACGGGCCGTTTAAAACGGTGGAGGACTTAAAGCAGGTGCCGGGCATAGGGAGTTCGCTGGTAGAGCGCAATCTGGCAGTTTTAACACTTTAATAACTTGCAGAGTGCTGAAAGTTTGCCAGACTGTAGAGGTCATACCAGTTATGACCTCTTACCCTAAAGTGTGTTCCTATAAAAACAACGTAAGGCTCCTGCGCTATGCAAACACAAATCAAAGTTCGTGGTTTTCATCTTGATGTCTATCAGCACGTTAACAATGCTCGCTATCTTGAGTTTCTGGAAGAAGCCCGCTGGGATGGCCTGGAAAACAGCGACAGCTTTCAGTGGATGACCGCACACAACATCGCTTTTGTGGTCGTGAATATTAACATTAACTACCGCCGCCCTGCGGTGCTGAGCGACCTGCTGACCATTACCAGTCAGGTGCAACAGTTAAATGGCAAAAGCGGTGTGTTGAACCAGACTATCACCCTGGAGCCGGAAGGACAGGTGGTGGCAGACGCGTTGATTACCTTCGTCTGTATTGATTTGAAAACGCAAAAGGCGCTACCGCTGGAAGGGGAGTTGCGCGAAAAACTGGAGCAGATGGTGAAGTGATGGAAGGAAGCCTGACGGCGCTTCGCTTATCAGGCTTACGGGCGATATTGACCATGGTGAATGTCGAAAGCCGGATAAGGTGCGTGCACCGCCATCCGGCAAAACGATCACTTTAGTCCTGTTTTCTGCTTCATTGCCGCCATCACTGCCGGTTTATCTGCCAGATAATGGTTCAGGCCGTTGGCGCGCAGATTACAGGCCGCGCAGTGACCGCAACCGTCACCTTTGATGCCGTTATAGCAGGTCAGCGTTTCTTCGCGTACCAGGTCCAGCTTGCCCCAGTAATCGGCCAGTGCCCAGGTTTCGGCTTTATCGATCCACATCAGCGGGGTTTCAAAGCGAATATCTTTCGCCATTCCCAGGCTTACGGCATGATTCAGGGCTTTGACGAACTCATCGCGGCAGTCCGGATATCCAGAGAAATCCGTTTCACAAACGCCGGTAATGACCGCCTCCGCCTGCACCTGATACGCGTAAATCGCCGCCAACGTTAAAAACAGAATATTGCGTCCTGGCACAAAGGTATTAGGAATGCCGTTCGCATCCGGTTCGTAATCGGGTACCGGAATGTTATCGCGGGTCAGGCTGCTGACGGCCAGTTCGCTGAGCAGCGTTACATCAAGTACCTTGTGCGCACGCGCGCCAAGTTTTAAGGCCAGGTCACGTGCGACATCAATCTCAGCGCGATGGCGCTGACCATAATCAAAGGTCACGCAGTGCACTTCATCATACTGATGCAGCGCTTGCGCCAGACAGGTTGTGGAGTCCTGACCCCCACTGAATACAACAACGGCACGTTTCATGGTTTTTCCTGACAAATAACGAAACCCTTATGGTAGCGCCTGGGCGTGTCGCCGACCAGCTTCTTCACGCCGACGGGGGCGGTAGCCAGGCTTCGGTAAATTCAAACCAGCCGCGAGGATTCAGGCGTACGCCGTTCACGCCCGGCGGAGCGCTAATACGATAGTGATAATTGAACAGCGGTGTCAGGGTCGCGTCATGCATCAGCGAGGCGAAAACGTGTTGTAAAGCCGCATGACGATCGTCCTCATCGGCCTGGATTTGCAGGGCATCCAGGGTGGTTTGCAGATGAGTATATGCCGGCGAGCTCAATACATGTGACCAGAGCTGATCGCAGCGCAGCCACTGTTCGAGGGTATATTCAGGCGCTTCGCCAATCAGCCTGTCTCCTATCATCAGGTCGGCCTGGGCTAAAGGATGGTCGCCATCCCAGTTTTTAGCATTATGAAAAATAAGCGTTAATTCACAGCCGAGTAGCGCCAGCGCCTGGCGAAGCTGTTCAGCCATGGCGTGCAACTCTACCGGCAGGTGATAGGCCAGCGTAAGTTTTTCCGGTAGCGGCACGTCATCCCGTTCATCCCATTGGGGGATCGTCCATCCCGGCAGCAGCGCATTGCTTGGCGTGATCAGGTTTTCATCCACGTCAAGCGTTTGTAGCAGGGAAGATCGGTGGATAATATTGACCAGGCGACGGGCCTGCTGCGTATTCAGCCGCGCGCTTTTTCTGAGCGTGAGATAGCAGAAACCGAGGCTGATCCCGCTGCTTACCTGGCTTAGCATGGGAAGCTCTTCGGGTTTACCAATTGCAATTTGAACCGGATGGCGACAGCTGGTGCCCAAATCCTGGGAGAAAAGCTGCGGGGTTATCCAGTATTCAATGGCTTTTAGTAGCGGATGACTCAGGTGGTAGTGATCGTGACTCTCGATGCGCACCAGGTCTGGGGTAAACAGCGTCAACCGGAACGGACCGGTACCAACAAACGGGAGTTCGGGATGTGCCAGGTGACTGCTGTAGCTTGCCAGACGATGCGCCAGCCAGAAGTCGGGGCGATGCAAAATAAAGGTTAGGCACTGGGGATGCGTCACCTCAATGCGCTTTACGCTGATAAACAGCTTATTTAACGCGGGTAGCTCTAACAGCTTCAGCAACTGTTGATGTAGCTGTGTGCTGCTGACCGCATCGCCGTTATGCCAGTACAGGGTGGAGCGAATATAGAAATCCCAGCGCTGGCCGTCGGCGGAGATATTCCAGTGGTGGGCTAAATCTCCGCAGGGGCGTTGCGTAACACTGTCGAACCGGGTCAGGCCCGAGAATATTTGTCCGGCGAGGTGTTGCTCTGCGCGACCGGGGAGGAATCCAGGGTGCAAAGGGTCGAGCTGGCGGTAATAGGGGATACGCAGCGTTGGCGTGTCATTTTGCCACTGCCCGCCCATAAACGGCTGGAGCAGCGTTCTTAATTCTCCCGGCGCCAGCTGAGCCAGCTCCAGTACGCTAAGTTGCTCCCCCTTTTGCAGCGCTTGCTCCATCATAATGCTGCGTAGCGAATCTGGCGTCACCAAAAAGCGTAGCTGCCCGCGTTTCCCACGCCCCGACTGGGCGTGCCACTCCAGCCAGCCAGCATCCTGCGCTTGCTTCAGCAGGGTACGCACGTGGCGCTCGCTACAAAAACAGCGTTCTGCCAGCTCCCCGACGGTCACCGACTGCGGTTCTCCCGCCGACGGCTGCCACAGGCGTTGGTACTGATTCAGGCGATTCAACAATCTCATATACACGTCATCCTTCAAGCTGCCTCTTTGTTGGCGGCGTTAATTCACCCCAGTCACTGCATGTGATGTAGCCCCCTGAAACACCGGACAGTAGCTGTATCTCCAGATAAGAGATAGGCTTGAATATATGTCTAACACTAACGCCAATTTTGAGATGACCGGGATCCTGTTAGGGCAAGAAGTCCGTAAACGTAAAACTCCTCAGGAGAAGATCGCCATTATCCAGCAGACGATGGAGCCGGGTATGAATGTCTCCCATGTCGCCCGCCTGCATGGTATCCAGCCCAGCCTGCTGTTTAAGTGGAAGAAGCAATATCAGGAAGGCAGCCTCACCGCCGTTGCGGCTGGAGAGGAAGTCGTTCCTGCTTCTGAGCTTACTGCTGCTCTGAAGCAGGTCCGGGAGCTTCAGCGCCTTCTGGGCAAGAAAACGATGGAAGTTGAGATCCTGAAAGAAGCCGTGGAGTACGGTCAGTCGCGAAAATGGATAGCGCACGCGCCCTTGTTGCCAAAGGACGGGGAATAGCCATGGTCAGCCGGACCATGGGCGTGTCGCGTGCGCAACTGTCACTGCGGATTAACCGTTCTGCCGACTGGCAGGACAGGCGCTGTAACCGGCGTAATGAAGAAGCAGACGCAGAAATACTGTCGGCTATCCTCAACATTATCAGCGATATGCCGAGTTATGGTTATCGACGCGTGTGGGGCATCCTGCGCAAGCAACGTCGCACAGAGGGACAGCCACCTGTGAATGCCAAACGGCTTTACAGGATAATGAGCGAGCATAACCTGTTGTTGTTGCATCACAAACCAGAGCGACCGAAGCGTGAACATAAGGGCAAGATAGCGGTGGCAGAAAGCGATATGCGCTGGTGTTCAGATGGCTTCGAGTTCGGCTGCGACAACGGCGAAAAACTGCGGGTAACGTTCGCGCTGGACTGCTGCGACCGTGAGGCCATAGACTGGGCAGCAAGCACGGGAGGCTATGACAGTTCGACCGTGCAGGATGTGATGCTGAGGTCGGTGGAAAAGCGCTTCGGCGACAGGTTGCCCGACACAGCGGTGCAGTGGCTGACGGATAACGGTTCAGCGTATACCGCGTATGAAACGCGGAGGTTCGCGAGAGAGCTGAATCTGGAGCCCTGCACAACAGCGGTGAGCAGCCCGCAGAGTAATGGCATGGCCGAACGGTTCGTGAAAACGATGAAAGAAGACTATATCGCGTTCATGCCAAAACCGGATGTGAGAACAGCACTGCGAAACCTTGCAGTAGCGTTCACGCATTACAATGAAAACCACCCGCACAGCGCGCTGGGATATCACTCCCCGAGGGAATACCGGCGGCAGCGGACATCGTTAACTTAAGATACAAAAGCTGTTCGGAGATGGAGGGTCAAGATCACCCCAGTCACTGCATGCTCCTGGACGTTCATTCACTTGCCGCCTGGATGCAACTTGAATGATTTTGTGTAATAAACCCGGAACAAATCATTTTATCTATTCACTATTACTTCCGTATATCTCAGGTGATACTGAATCACAAGTTAACCGCGTCACAGTGTGGAGAAAGAAATGGCTCGTCTGGCTGCATTTGATATGGATGGCACCCTTTTGATGCCGAATCACCATTTAGGTGACGAAACGCTTTCAACGCTGGCGCGCCTGCGTGAACGCGAGATCACCCTGACATTTGCCACCGGCCGCCATGTGCTGGAGATGCGCCATATTTTGGGTTCTATCTCACTGGACGCCTTTTTGATCACGGGTAACGGCACGCGCATTCACTCTGTTGAGGGCGATGTATTGCACCGTCAGGATCTGGATCCGACTGTGGCGGATATTGTGTTACATCAGAAGTGGGATACTACAGCCAGCATGCATGTCTTTAATGACAACGGTTGGTTCACCGGACAAGAGATCCCATCGCTGCTACAGGCGCATGTGTATAGCGGATTTCGCTACCAGATCGTCGATGTGAAACGTATCCCGGCTCATCAGGTAACGAAAGTCTGTTTCTGTGGGGATCATGACTCCCTGATCCAATTACGCATTCAACTGAATGAGGCGCTGGGTGAGCAGGCAAATCTTTGTTTTTCCGCGGTTGATTGCCTTGAGGTGCTGCCGCTGGGCTGTAACAAAGGATCGGCGCTGGCGGTACTAAGCGACCACTTAGGTTATTCAATGGCCGAATGTATGGCGTTTGGCGATGCCATGAACGATCGCGAAATGTTAGGCAGCGTTGGGCGCGGCCTGATTATGGGTAACGCGATGCCACAACTGATTGCTGAACTGCCGCATTTGTCGGTGATTGGGCATTGCCGCAATCAGGCGGTGTCACACTTTTTGACGCATTGGCTGGACAATCCGCATCTACCTTATTCCCCCGAATGAGAGATCCCTTCCAGCAAGCCAGACTTCGCGTCTGGCTTTTTTTTGTGCACAGAAAACCCCCAGCTAGGCTGGGGGTTCCGGAAAGCTTTCAGCTTTGGGCCAGTTATTAAAACCCCTTTTGATTTGTTAAAACACATTGCGGTCTGGCAACTGCAAATGTTTAACAAGAAATCAAAAGGGGGTCCCAATGGGGGACGAAAAGAGCTTAGCGCACACCCGATGGAACTGTAAATATCACATAGTTTTTGCGCCCAAATACCGAAGACAAGCATTCTACGGTGAGAAACGCAGGGCGATAGGCAGCATCTTAAGAAAGCTGTGTGAGTGGAAAAACGTGCGGATCCTGGAAGCGGAATGCTGTGCGGATCATATCCATATGCTTGTGGAAATCCCACCCAAAATGAGCGTATCCGGCTTTATGGGGTATCTGAAAGGGAAAAGCAGTCTGATGCTGTATGAACAGTTTGGGGATATGAAATTCAAGTACAGGAATAGAGAGTTCTGGTGCCGGGGATACTACGTAGATACGGTGGGTAAGAACACGGTGAAGATACAGGAATACATAAAGCACCAGCTTGCAGAAGATAAAATGGGTGAGCAGTTATCGATCGCTTATCCGGGTAGCCCGTTTACGGGCCGTAAGTAACGAAGTCTGATGCAAATGTCAGATCGTATGCGCCTGTTAGGGCGCGGCTGGTAACAGAGCCTTATAGGCGCATCCGAAAAACCTCCGGCTATGCCGGAGGATATTTATTATCCCATTAATGGGTGTTCAGAAGCCGGGTGAGTTCCGCTTTCCACGGCGTTAAATCACCGATGTGCGTGTCGATCCACTGCGGGTTGTAGTAGGTTTCAAGATAGCGTTCGCCGCTGTCGCACAGCAGCGTGACCAGTGAACCGCTTTCTCCGGCATCGCGCATACGGGCGGCAAGTTGCAGCGTTCCCCACATGTTGGTGCCGGTTGAAGCGCCGACTTTGCGGCCCAACTGCGTTTCCAGCCAGTGTGCGGTGGCCACGCTTGCGGCATCCGGCACGCGCAGCATTTCATCGACTACGTCAGGAATGAAGGAGGGTTCGACACGTGGGCGGCCGATGCCTTCGATTTTGCTTCCTACCGGGCTGCGTAACGTTGCATCGCGATCCTGCCAGAAGGGCAGAAAGACTGAGTTTTCCGGATCCACCACCATCAGGCGAGTATCGTAGCCCTGACAGCGAATATAGCGGCCAATGGTTGCAGAGGTGCCGCCGGTTCCGGCGCTCATTACAATATGGCGGGGGACAGGGTTGGGCTCGCACTGCATCTGACGGAAGATGCTGTCAGCAATATTGTTATTGCCACGCCAGTCGGTAGCGCGCTCAGCATAAGTGAACTGGTCCATGTAATGACCGTTCAGCTCACGCGCCAGCTGTTCAGAGGCCGCATAGATTTCACAGGCGCTTTCCACGAAATGACAGCGACCACCGTAAAACTCAATCTGTTCAATTTTACGCTTCGCCGTACAGGAAGGCATGACGGCAATAAACGGCAGCCCTAACAGTCGGGCGAAATAAGCCTCAGAGACCGCCGTTGAACCGGACGATGATTCAATGATGGTGGTGCCTTCTTTAATCCAGCCATTGCACAATCCGTACAGAAACAGTGAACGCGCCAGACGATGCTTCAGGCTCCCGGTGGGATGCGTGCTCTCATCTTTTAAATAGATCTGAATGCCCGGGAACGCCGGTAGCGACAGACGAATGAGATGCGTATCCGCAGAACGCTGATAATCCGCGTTGATTTCATTGATGGCGTTTTTAACCCAGGAGCTATTCATCATTAATAGATATCCATTTGTCATTTTGTGCCAAGAATAGCGAAAAGCACGGAAAAAATTGTTGCCATTTAGCCTTTAAAATAGAATGTAAGGAGAAAATTCTTCTCTGTGGAGTGGATATGTTAGACAAAATTGACCGTAAGCTGCTTAGCTTACTGCAACAGGACTGCACCCTTTCTTTGCAGGCGTTAGCAGATGCCGTTAATCTGACTACCACCCCCTGCTGGAAACGCCTCAAACGGCTTGAGGATGACGGTATCCTGCTGGGTAGAGTCGCCCTGTTGGATCCAGAAAAACTGGGGCTGGGGCTGACCGCGTTTGTGCTGATTAAGACTCAGCATCACAGCAGTGAATGGTATTGCCGCTTTGTCACCGAAGTCACCGGTATGCCGGAGGTTCTGGGGTTCTGGCGTATGGCAGGGGAATATGATTACCTGATGCGAGTGCAGGTCGCCGATATGAAAAGCTACGATGAATTTTATAAGCGCCTGGTGAACAGCGTACCGGGCCTGTCTGACGTCACCTCCAGCTTTGCGATGGAACAGATTAAATACACAACTGCGCTCCCTATTGAATAACTCTCCCGGCGCTTATTGCCGGAAATCTTGTCAGGATATAACGCGTGCGATTATTTGCTCAATTAAGCTGGTACTTCCGCCGGGAGTGGCGTCGCTACCTCGGGGCGGTGGCCCTGCTTATCATCATCGCTATCCTTCAGCTTATTCCGCCGAAAGTGGTCGGGATCATTGTGGATGGCGTGACGACTCAACGCTTCACCACCGAGCGGCTGCTGATGTGGGTGGGAACAATTGCCCTGATTGCAGTGGTGGTTTATTTGCTGCGCTATGTCTGGCGCGTGCTGCTGTTTGGCGCATCCTACCAACTGGCGGTTGAGCTGCGGGAAGATTATTACCGTCAGTTGAGTCGCCAGCATCCAGAATTTTATCTGCGTCACCGCACGGGCGATCTGATGGCGCGTGCGACCAACGATGTCGATCGGGTCGTATTTGCCGCCGGAGAAGGCGTGCTGACGCTGGTAGATTCGCTGGTAATGGGATGTGCGGTGCTGATCGTGATGTCAACGCAGATAAGCTGGCAACTGACGTTAATTGCGCTGCTGCCGATGCCGGTGATGGCGTTGATGATCAAACGTTACGGCGATCGACTCCATAATCGCTTTAAGCTGGCGCAGGCGGCGTTTTCCAGTCTCAACGACCGTACTCAGGAAAGCCTGACCAGTATTCGTATGATCAAGGCCTTCGGTCTGGAGGATCGGCAATCGGCATTATTTGCCGCCGATGCCGAAGATACCGGAAAGAAAAATCTGCGCGTGGCGCGCATTGACGCCCGTTTTGATCCCACGATTTATATCGCCATTGGCATGGCTAACCTACTGGCGATTGCTGGCGGAAGCTGGATGGTGGTGCACGGCTCGCTGACGCTCGGCCAGCTCACCAGCTTTATGATGTATCTCGGTTTAATGATTTGGCCAATGCTGGCACTGGCATGGATGTTTAACATCGTCGAACGTGGCAGCGCGGCGTATAGCCGTATTCGCGCCATGCTGTCTGAAGCGCCGGTGGTGGATGACGGCACTGAACCGGTACCGGAAGGGCGTGGGGAGCTGGCGGTGGCGATTCGCGAATTTTGCTACCCGCAAACGGCACACCCGGCGCTGGAAAATGTGAACTTCCAGCTTAAACCTGGGCAGATGTTGGGCATTTGTGGGCCTACCGGCGCGGGGAAAAGTACGGTGCTGTCGCTGATTCAGCGTCATTTTGATATCACCCACGGCGATGTGCGCTTTCATGATATCCCCTTAACGCGATTACAACTGGATAGCTGGCGCAGCCGGCTGGCAGTTGTCAGCCAGACGCCATTCCTGTTTTCGGATACCGTTGGCAATAACATCGCGTTAGGACGCCCTCAGGCCACGCAGGAAGAGATCGAGTATGTGGCACGCCTTGCCAGCGTTCATGAGGATATTTTACGTCTTCCGCAGGGCTACGACACCGAAGTGGGCGAACGTGGGGTGATGCTGTCTGGTGGGCAAAAACAGCGTATTTCTATCGCTCGAGCGCTACTCCTGAACGCTGAAATCCTGATTCTGGATGATGCGCTGTCGGCGGTAGATGGTCGTACCGAGCATCAGATCCTGCATAACCTGCGCCAGTGGGGCGAAGGCAGAACCGTCATTATTAGCGCCCACCGTTTATCGGCCCTGACGGAAGCCAGCGAGATTATCGTGATGCAGCATGGGCATATTGCCCAGCGCGGCGAGCATGATGCGTTAGTGCAGCAGCCTGGCTGGTATCGCGATATGTACCGCTATCAGCAACTGGAAGCGGCGCTGACTGATGCACCAGAGATAAACGAGGAGGCGGCTAATGCGTAGTTTTGGGCAATTATGGCCGACCCTGAAAAGATTGCTGGCGTATGGCTCTCCATGGCGAAAACAGCTGGCTATTGCGGTAGTCATGCTGTGGGTGGCGGCTGCGGCGGAAGTCAGCGGTCCGCTGCTGATTAGCTATTTTATCGATAACATGGTGGCGAAGAATAATCTGCCGCTGGCGATGGTCGCCGGGCTGGTTGCGGCATATATCGGTCTGCAACTGCTGGCGGCTGGCCTGCATTACGCGCAGTCATTGCTGTTTAACCAGGCGGCAGTTGGCGTAGTACAACAGTTGCGCACCGACGTAATGGACGCTGCGCTGCGCCAGCCGCTCAGCGCCTTTGATACTCAACCCGTCGGGCAGCTAATCTCCCGCGTGACCAACGACACCGAAGTTATTCGCGACCTGTACGTGACGGTGGTAGCAACAGTCCTGCGCAGTGCGGCATTAATTGGCGCCATGCTGGTAGCGATGTTCAGCCTTGAGTGGCGTATGGCGTTAGTGGCGATGGCCATTTTCCCGGCCGTGCTGGTGGTGATGGTGATTTATCAACGCTACAGCACCCCGATTGTGCGCCGGGTTCGCGCTTATCTGGCGGATATTAACGATGGCTTTAACGAAGTCATCAACGGCATGAGTGTTATCCAGCAGTTCCGCCAGCAGGCGCGATTTGGCGAGAGAATGGGCGAAGCAAGCCGCTCGCACTATATGGCGCGTATGCAGACCCTGCGACTGGATGGTTTTTTGTTGCGCCCGCTGCTTAGCCTTTTCTCGGCGCTGATCCTCTGCGGATTGCTGATGCTGTTCAGTTTTACCTCTGGCAGCTCGATCGAGGTTGGCGTGCTGTACGCGTTTATCAGCTACCTCGGCCGTTTGAACGAACCGCTGATCGAGTTGACCACTCAGCAATCAATGCTGCAGCAGGCGGTTGTCGCCGGTGAGCGAGTGTTCGAACTGATGGATGGGCCACGTCAGCGCTATGGTGAAGATGAGCGACCGCTAAAGAGCGGGGACATTGAGGTGGATAACGTTTCATTTGCCTATCGCGACGACAATCTGGTGCTGCAAAATATCAGTCTGTCCGTGCCTTCGCGCAGCTTTGTGGCTTTGGTCGGACACACCGGCAGTGGTAAAAGCACGCTCGCCAGCCTGTTGATGGGTTACTACCCGCTGACGCAGGGGGAAATCCGCCTTGATGGACGGCCGCTGTCTTCACTGAGCCACGGTGCGTTACGTCAGGGCATCGCCATGGTGCAGCAGGATCCGGTGGTGATGGCAGATACCTTCCTGGCGAACGTCACGCTGGGCCGCGATATCTCAGAAGAGCGGGTATGGCAGGCGCTGGAGACCGTGCAACTGGCAGAACTGGCGCGAGGTCTGAGCGAGGGGATTCATACCCGGCTGGGCGAGCAGGGCAATAATCTCTCCGTTGGTCAAAAACAGCTGCTGGCGTTGGCGCGGGTGTTGGTTGAAACGCCACAGGTGTTGATCCTCGACGAAGCGACGGCCAGTATCGACTCCGGTACTGAACAGGCCATTCAGCAAGCTCTGGCGGCGGTACGTGAACACACCACGCTGGTGGTGATTGCGCATCGGTTATCGACGATTGTCGATGCGGACACCATTCTGGTGCTGCATCGCGGTCAGGCGGTTGAGCGTGGTACGCACCAGCAATTACTCGCGGCGCAAGGCCGTTACTGGCAGATGTATCAGCTGCAACTGGCGGGTGAAGAGTTAGCCGCCAGTACGCAAGACGATTCTGTTATCGCCTGATGGCGCGGCGCTTACCCGGTCTGCGGCCAGCGCGGTCTCATAGGCCGGATAAGGCGTTTACGCTGCCATCCGGCAATCAACAATCTGGTGCAAAAATGTAACGCACTATGCACCGTTATAGTGCGTTTTTTCTTTTTCTCTCCCGGAAGTACCCTGAGAACCTGAATCATCCCGCCTTTTTCATTTCTGGCACATCCCTTGCAATATTCCTCTCGTGTATCTGCAGCCACTACTGAATTCTGACTGGAGGGGATCTATGAAGCTGGTTACCGTGGTAATCAAACCGTTCAAACTGGAAGACGTCCGTGAAGCATTGTCGTCTATTGGTATTCAGGGGCTGACCGTCACCGAAGTGAAGGGGTTTGGCCGACAGAAAGGTCATGCTGAGCTGTACCGTGGGGCTGAATATAGCGTCAATTTTCTGCCCAAGGTGAAGATTGATGTGGCGATTGCCGACGACCAACTGGATGGCGTGATTGATGTCATCAGTAAGGCGGCATACACCGGAAAAATTGGCGACGGCAAAATCTTCGTCGCCGAGCTGCAACGTGTGATTCGTATTCGTACCGGCGAAGCCGACGAAGCCGCACTGTAACGTCTGGCACACAGTGATAGGAAACCAAAAAATGAAGATAGCAACGATGAAAACAGGTATTGCTTCACTGGCGCTGCTGCCGGGACTGGCGATGGCGGCACCGGCGGTTGCGGATAAAGCGGATAACGCTTTTATGATGATCTGTACCGCGCTGGTGTTGTTTATGACCATCCCTGGCATTGCGCTGTTCTACGGCGGTTTGATTCGCGGTAAGAACGTGCTGTCGATGCTGACTCAGGTTACGGTGACATTTGCTCTGGTTTGTATTTTATGGGTGGTTTATGGCTACTCACTGGCCTTTGGCGAAGGAAATAATTTCTTCGGCAACTTCAACTGGGTATTGCTGAAGAATATTGCGCTGACGGCGGTAACGGGGAGCTTCTACCAGTACATTCACGTTGCTTTTCAGGGCTCGTTCGCCTGCATCACCGTTGGGCTAATCGTCGGTGCGCTGGCTGAACGTATTCGCTTCTCCGCGGTGCTGATTTTTGTGGTGGTATGGTTAACGCTGTCGTACATCCCCATTGCCCATATGGTCTGGGGCGGCGGCTTGCTGGCTTCCCACGGCGCGCTGGATTTTGCTGGTGGAACGGTTGTACACATCAACGCGGCGATTGCCGGTCTGGTAGGCGCGTATCTGATTGGCAAACGTGTCGGTTTTGGCAAAGAAGCTTTTAAACCGCATAACCTGCCGATGGTCTTCACCGGTACCGCTATTCTCTACATTGGTTGGTTTGGCTTTAACGCTGGTTCAGCGGGTACGGCAAATGAAATCGCCGCACTGGCCTTCGTCAATACCGTGGTCGCCACCGCTGCAGCCATCCTCGGATGGATCTTCGGTGAATGGGCGCTGCGTGGTAAACCGTCTCTGCTGGGCGCCTGCTCTGGTGCCATTGCAGGTCTGGTGGGCGTAACACCTGCATGTGGCTACATCGGTGTCGGCGGAGCGCTGATTATCGGTGTCGTTGCGGGTCTGGCAGGCCTGTGGGGCGTGACCATGCTGAAGCGTTTTCTGCGTGTGGACGATCCGTGTGACGTGTTTGGCGTTCACGGCGTGTGCGGCATTGTCGGCTGTATCCTGACCGGAGTTTTCGCTGCCAGCTCTTTGGGAGGCGTGGGCTTTGCCGAGGGCGTGACCATGGGGCATCAGCTGCTGGTGCAACTGGAAAGCGTGGCGATCACCATCGTCTGGTCTGGCGTGGTGGCTTTCATTGGCTATAAGCTGGCGGATATGACGGTTGGTTTGCGCGTACCGGAAGAGCAGGAGCGCGAAGGTCTGGATGTAAACAGTCACGGCGAGAACGCTTACAACGCCTGATTCTCAATTTGCCGGATGGCAACGCTTTTGCGCCACCATCCGGTAATTCTCAATTGCGATTACGCATTACCCCTTCCTGTACGGTAGAAGCGACCAGCACACCATCCTGGGTATAAAACTCTCCGCGTACAAAGCCCCGGGCACCGGATGCCGAAGTACTCTCGACGTTATACAGCAGCCATTCATTGATATTAAACGGACGGTGGAACCACATGGAATGGTCAATGGTGGCGATCTGAATCCCTTTTTCCAGGAAGCCAATCCCATACGGTTGCAGCGCAACAGGCAGGAAGTTCAGGTCTGAGGCATAACCCAGCAGATACTGATGGACGCGCAGATCGTCCTGCAGCACGCCGTTAGCTCGGATCCATACCTGGCGCGTCGGAGGTGCGACGTGACCTTTTAGGGGGTTATGAAACTCGACAGGGCGTACTTCCAACGGACGATCGTTGATAAATTTTTCTTTCAACAGCGGCGGCAGCAAATGCGCCACTGAGCGGGCAATTTCCGTTTCTGATTTCAGCTCATCGGGACCCGGCGCATCTGGCATGGTTTTCTGATGTTCAAATCCGTCTTCCGGTGCCTGAAAAGAGGCAGTCATGTAAAAAATGGGTTTACCATTCTGGATCGCGGCAACGCGGCGCGCGCTGAAGCTGTTACCATCACGCAGGACTTCCACATCATAGATGATGGGTTTTTGGCTATCGCCGGGGCGTAAAAAGTAGCTGTGAAAAGAGTGTACCAGACGCTCTTCCGGTACGGTTTCTTTTGCGGCATATAGCGCCTGACCGACAACCTGTCCCCCAAAAACCTGACGTAACCCTAAGTCTTCACTTTGGCCCCGAAAGAGTCCTTCTTCAATTTTTTCCAGATTTAACAATGTCAGCAAATTTTTCAGTGCCAGACTCATACGTGCTCTCCAGGTGATATCAATGTCGCAGCGAGGTAGGCAGAGTATAACGCAATTTTAAAAGTGGTCCGATGGGTGCAATTGTCTGAATTACTGGCCTATTACAGGCAAAAATAGCTGTCCTGTGCCACACTTAGTCACGTTATGTTTTTGTTAACCACTCTTCTGGCGAGGAAAGTTCTCGCTGGTGCATAGATGATAAGGAGAATTTAATGAAACTCGTGCACATGGTAAGTGGTTTAGCGGTTGCAGTCGCTCTGGCGGCCTGTGCCGATAAAAGCGCTGATATTCAGACACCTGCGCCAAGCCCTAATACGTCAATTTCTGACACACAGTCTAAAATTCAGCAGCCAAATGTCTCCGGTACAGTATGGATCCGTCAGAAAGTGGCCTTGCCACCCGATGCGGTGCTAACCGTTACGCTGTCAGATGCTTCACTGGCCGATGCGCCGTCAAAAGTGCTGTCGCAAAAAGCGGTTCGTACTGAAGGTAAACAAGCGCCATTCAGCTTTGTATTACCGTTCAACCCGGCAGATATTCAACCTAACGCCCGTATTCTGTTGAGTGCGGCTATTACGGTAAATGATAAACTGGTCTTTATTACTGATACCGTTCAGACGGTCATCAATCAGGGTGGGACTAAAGCTGACCTGACGTTGGTCCCTGTACAGCAAACAGCAGTACCGGTTCAGGCGAGCGGTGGGGCTACTACCACGGTTCCGTCAACGTCACCAACCCAGGTGAATCCGTCATCTGCGGTTCCGGCTCCCACGCAGTACTAAGGTCGTTGTAACCCTCTCCGCCTGGAGAGGGTTAGTACACCCAGCGATAGCGCTGTAAATCGATCTGTCCGCTTCCTGAAACCACAATTCCTTCTGCCAGCAACGCCTGACGTTGTCGTTGCAGGTCGGGACCCGTCAGCGAAATGGCTCCGTGGCGATTGACCACCCGATGCCAGGGCAGGGTACTGCCTTCGGGGAGACGCTTAAGCACGCCGCCTACCTGACGCGCAGCACGCGGCGATCCCGCAAGCCGGGCAACATCGCCATACGTGGTGACGAAACCTTCGGGGATTGAAGCGACGATTTGCCAGACGCGTTGGGGGAAAGAGTCCTGTATATCCATCATTTATTCCTGCGCTAATCCTCCAGCATAATGCTGAATGGCGAAGGAGTGAAGCCGCATTGCACAAGAAAACAGCATCCGATGCTGGATGGGTTGCAATTACAGGGTGCAGCAGTGATAATGCGCCTGCGCGTTGGTTAACAACGCTCTCAATGGGGGCTCTGTTGGTTCTCCCGCAACACTACTCTGTTTACCAGGTCAGGTCCGGAAGGAAGCAGCCAAGGCAGATGACGTGTGTGCCGGGATGTAGCTGGCAGGGCCCCCACCCATTTCAGCCGTCCGGCAGTTTCTCTTTTGTTTATCTTCTTTTCTTTGTCATCGTATCGTCATTTTATTGTCATCAAATACTGTCACTGTGTTTTGGGGATGTTATTTGAGCTTTTGCCGCCGCCATTGCGCTGTAATGACATGGTCTTACATCCGGTGTGTTGTGGCTGACCACAAGGATTTTCTACGATGTCGACCGCTGTATTGAATGTCAAAGTTGATGAGGCGCTAAAAGAAAAGCTTCGCCATTATGCTGAAGTGCATAATGAAAATTTGAGTATCGCCACGGAAAAACTGCTACTAATCGCGTTTTCCGCCATTGAAGAGGTGGGAGTCTCCGCTGAGGATATCGATAGCCAGCATACGGAAGAATCCGTAGTTGACGCACTGACTCCTAAAGAAATCAAAGCATTGCGAAGATTACTGAAGAAGAAAAAATGAAACAACAATCGCTCTCAACCGCCTGCAATTATGGCGAAGCCTGTGAAATGCTGCGCTCCGGTTATGTGAAACACGTTCGTCTGAGCTGGAATGTCGGTAGCGATGAGTTCTTCCGTATTGCCTCCGACTGGTGTGATGCCGGGGCAAAAATTAAGAAAGACGGTGAGAATTTCGTGATTTCCCTGAAGGGTTTTCCGGTTCCTCCTCAGCGGTAGTATTGCCAGGACCTCCTCGTCCATCACGGCATTCAAGAGCGGGTCCTTTAACTCGTCGTTTAGATTATTTTACGCATTTTCCCGCCGCTGGCCTGCAAACGCAGGCTATCCCAAATAGGTTGCAACACTCTGAAGGCGGCACATGCTGTGTCATCCGGCAACGTGAAGGGCATACGCAAAAATCGGTCGAATGCGCCATCAAGGCCGAACCGCGTACCGGTTCCCAACTGAATGCCTGCACTTTCGGCGCGCGTGGCAAAGAGCGTCGCCAGCGTATCAGGCAGTTCAACCCAGAAAGAGAGTCCTCCTTGTGGCTGGGTAAATTGCCATTCCGGAAAATGTGAGTTCATCAGGCGCGAGCACAGGTCTCGCTGTGATGTGAGTCGGCGTCTTCTGTCAGGAAGAAAGTCCTCGGCGTTATCCAGCAGCCAACTGGTGGCGAGTTGTTCAAGCACCGGGGAGCCCAAATCGAAGGTGTCGCGGGTTTGGACCAGCGCGGCAATGGTACGCGCCGACGCCCGAATCCAGCCCAGACGTAATCCGCCCCAAAAGCTTTTCCCTGCTGAACCGAGCAGGATGATCGGGGCATCGCGATTGAATGCGGCAAGCGGCGGTGGCGGTGGGGCGTCATACCACAGGTTCACCATGGTCTCATCGACCACCAACGTCGTGTGGGTTCTTTCTGCAATATCCGCCACGACCTGGCGAGTAGCGGTGTCCATACAGCGCCCGGTCGGGTTGTGAAAATCCGGCATCAGATAGGCCATTCTCGGTGCAGTTTGCGCGATGGTGGCGACCAGACCCGCCGTATCCCAACCGTGCTCGGGCAGCGACACGCCGACGGGGCGACATGACGCCCCTTGTATTGCTGCAATGGCCAGCGGATAAGTGGGGTGATCTACCACTACGCGATCGCCGGGGCCGGTGAGTAAACGCAGGATCAGTGCCAGACCGCTGACCGCGCCGTTCACGACCATTATTTCGTCGGGCTGCGTCGGGAGTCCGCGTTCGCAATAATGCCGGGCGATGGATTCACGCAAAACCGACAGTCCCTGCGGTAGATACCCGGAGCTCAGCAGATGCTGCGGCATTGCGAACAGTGCCTGCTGGTAAGCCTGATGAATTTCAGGACCGGCACTCAGCGCTGCCGTGGACAAATCAAGCGCTGTTCCAGTGCTGGTCCGCGTTGGCACATGGCGAATGTGCTCCGGCAGGATCACCCGTGAACCGCTACCATGTCGGCTTTCCAGATATCCCTCCTCACGCAGTTGTGCCATGGCGCTGGCGACGGTGGTTCGGCTGACTTGCAGAACGGCAGCGAGCTCGCGCTCACCGGGCAAGCGGCTATCCAGCGCCAGTCGCCCATCGAGGATCAGCAAACGTAACGCTTCTGCCAACTGTCGCCAGATGGGCGTTCGCGAGGGACTTTCCTGCCAGTGTCCGAGCAGGCGTTGCAAAGACTGGCTTCCGTAACGGCGAGATGACATAGCAGTCCACTTTTTGAAAACTGGACATTAATCATAGTGCCAATTGCGGTGAAGATGAAAGTTATCTGAGAGTAAGAGGGGAAGAACATGCTGCGTCGTTTACTTCAGCTGTTTATCGGGCTGACGCTGTACGGTGTGTCGACGGCGATGTTTGTCCGTGCCGATTTAGGGGCCGATCCGTGGAACGTGTTCCACCTGGGGGTGGCAAATTTACTGTCGATGAATATCGGCGTGGTGATTATTGCCGTGGGTGTGTTGGTGCTTCTGGCGTGGATACCGCTACGCCAGCGCCCAGGGTTTGGCACGTTGAGCAACGTGATTATGATTGGGCTGGCGGCAGATGTCGCGCTGCTGGTGATTCCGGGATTTGAATCCCTGCTGGCGCGCAGCGGGCTGCTGGTGTCAGCGGTGATACTGAATGCGTTAGCAACCGCTCTGTACATTGGTGCCGGTTTTGGCGCGGGCCCGCGTGACGGTCTGATGACTGGAATTCACGCGCGTACCGGCTGGCCAGTACGACGAATTCGAACCGCAATCGAAGTGTCCGTGTTGCTTATTGGTTGGCTGCTGGGGGGAACCGTTGGGTTTGGAACGGTGCTGTATGCACTGGCTATTGGGCCGCTGATTCAAATTTGCCTGCCATGGTTTTGCCATCAGCCGCAGGCGCGTATTCGTATCAGGAATGCGCCTGGGGCACGATCGCCTGCTGGCGACTAAACTTAACCTCGACTGACGCGGCCGGAATCGGCTTGCCGCGCAGTACACTTCGGAGGTTTTTCTCATGAAGTATGTTGATGGCTTTGTGGTTGCCGTACCCGCTGAAAACAAGGAGGCGTACATTGCGATGGCGGCAAAAGCAGCTCCGCTTTTCAAGGAGTTCGGTGCATTGCGCGTGGTGGAGTGCTGGGCAGATGATGTCCCCGACGGCAAACTGACCGATTTTCGCATGGCTGTGAAAGCGCAGGATCATGAAGAAGTGGTATTCAGCTGGATTGAATACCCTTCCAAAGAGGTCCGCGATGCGGCGAATCAGAAGATGATGTCCGATCCCCGTATGAAGGAATTCGGTGAATCTATGCCATTTGATGGCAAGCGAATGATCTACGGTGGATTTGCGCCCATTATGGAAGAGTGATGTGACTGGCTGTGCGGCGTGCCGCCAGCCATCTCACCATCAACAGCCATGCTAAAGCCGTTTTTCTGCCCACAGAATAAATTCCGCTTTCGGCAGCGCTTTACTGTAGAGCCAGCCCTGACCGTACTGCACGCCGTGCTGGCGTAGCCAGGCTTCCTGATTCTCGGTTTCAATACCTTCTGCCACCATCTCCAGCTTCAGCGTTTTCGCGATCTCGATGATATGCGGCGTGACGTGTTGTACTCCAGCGCATCGACGAACGATTTGTCGATCTTCAAGATATCCACATCCAGATCCTGCAAATAGCTAAGACTTGAATAGCCGGTACCAAAGTCATCAATATAGATCGAATGGCCTGCCTGTCGGTATTTAGCAATAAACGGCGCGCTGTTTTTTGGGTCGGCAAATTCGCGTTCGGTCAGTTCCAGCGCGATTTGTGCAGGCTTAAGTTGCCAGTGGTTCACCTTCTGGCTTAACAGAGCAGGAAGTGTTTCGGAGGTCAGATCGGCTGACTCAAGGTTAATGGATATATGCTGGTGGGGATATTGACGCAGCCATTTTCCTAAATCGTCAAATACGCTTTCAATAATCAAACGGGTGAGCGGCTCTGAAAGCCCGGTCTCTTGCGCCAGTGCGACGAAAATCTCAGGCGACAGATAGCTCCCGTCGGCCTGTGGCCAGCGAGCCAGCGCCTCTGCCCCGACCACTTTCCCCGTTTTGAGCGAGATAATCGGCTGGTAGTAGACCTTGATATCCCGATGCTGGATAGCGTCCTGCAACTGGTGATGAGGGGACTGCAAACGGCGCAAAATACGCAGAATAAAGGCTGCGGTGAGTAAGCCGAGAAGGATCCCTGCCGGCAGCCAGATTAGCGCTTGTCGGTGCCAGCTCTTTTGCAAAGGTACAGTGGATGCCCAGGTTACAACCGTAATGCCCAGTTCGGGGAAGGGGCGGGCGTTATAAATACTGCCGTCTTTCTGCAGATGGGTAATCGAATGCTCTAGTTGCACATGTTGTAAAACATCCGGTGGCAGATCGGTGCTACTGGCTACCACCGTGTTACGCGCGGTACCAATGATAGCGACTTCAATCGGCCATGAGCCAAACGGGATGACATCAATAAAAGAACCGGGATCGATCATCACGACGTAATGTTTGCTACCTAATGCCGCCATAAAACGCTTGATGCCCAAATCGTTTTGCATGGTCAACCATGCGTGGTAGCCATCGGGCGTGATTTTCATTGCTGGAGGAAACGCGGCTGCCCGGCTTCTTTTTTCCAGGGATGAGCATTGTGGAACGTTATCTTTGAGGTACAGCACTTCCTGAATATAGCGATAGCTATATGACAAACGACGCATTTCAAGCAGATGCTCTTCACTACAAGGTTCACCCTGAAAAGCTTCAATATGGCGCAACGCTTTTTTGGCCTGTTCACCTACGCGTTCCGTACGTAATGCGACTCGGGTTGAGAACATATCGAGTTCATCGATAAATTTCGTTTCGACCTGACGATGCGCCAGCCACAGGCTTAAACCTACGGGCGCGAGGATGGAAAGAAACAGCACCCCAGTCACCAGGCTTATCAGATGTCGTGTTATCACAGTGATATCCTTATTAACACAGCGTAGGGAAAGTATATCCGAAAGCCGAAAAAGCTATTCGATTGGCATCATATATTTACGGCCACTTATCATCCCGTTTAACTCTTAATCGCGTAAACCAGGTTGTGATTTATACAAGAGTGGTGTATTTTGATGGTTATGTTATAACGTAACAAATCGAGGTTGCCATGAAGCCGGATATTCATCCTTTTTACCGTACTGTGGTGTTTCACGATACCAGCGCCAATGAATTTTTTAAGGTCGGCTCGACCATTAAAACGGAACGTGAGATTGAGTTTGAGGGGAAAATGTACCCGTACGTGACCCTGGATATCTCTTCCAAATCGCATCCGTACTATACCGGGAAACAAAAAACCTTTGATAACGAAGGCAGTGCAGCACGTTTCCAGAAACGTTTTGGTCATTTTATTGGCACTAAGCGAGGTTAAGATGCAGGTACTCAATTCACTTCGTAGTGCAAAACAGCGTCATCCTGACTGCCAGATAGTGAAACGCAAAGGGCGTTTGTACGTAATCTGCAAAACGAATCCGCGCTTTAAAGCTGTTCAGGGGCGTAAAAAAAGACGTTAGTTTCTTTACCAACATTTCAGGGATTAAAGTGCGTTTCCTTCATCGGGACGCACTTTTTTTATCTGCGTTGAGATGTGGTTACTGGCTGGTCTGGGGACGGGTTAGCGTAAAGACATCGTAAAACGAGAGTTCACCCTTACGCGATATCATCTTTTGCAGCTGCGCTTTATGTTCGCTATCGACGGAAGGTGAGTGCAGGATGGTATCGATGAGTGAAGGGGGGACAAAGCGCGTGTTATACCATTCCCCGTTATAGCAAACTCTGAAATCCAGTACGTCGATATCTTCAAAGCGGTATCGCGGCGCAACGTCGAAAAAGAAAAACGCGTTGAGTATGACGAACAGAACCACCAGCAGCCATACTGAATCGACTAACGTTTCTGACTGCAGCATCACCGCCAGCGTGGCAAACCACGCAACATACATGCCGATGAACAAGCCGGGATGTTTGCGAATAAAGCTGATGCTAAAGCGCGGTTTGTTGTCGCGCTTTTCGCGAATATTTAAGTCGTCGATGGTTTCGGTAAGCAGGCGCTGTATTTCTGTCATCTCTTGCCTTTGTGGTGTCTGCGATATTCAGATGCGATCGCCCTATTTTAAAAGGGGATACCTTGTGAAGAAAGTAACAGATTAACCACAATTTAGCATAACAGTTACATTTAAGATCACAGCGTTTTGATAATCCTGGCGGGATTGCCCCCAACCACGCAGTTTGCCGGAACGCTTTTCGTGACCACCGCGCCTGAGGCCACAACCACGTTATCACCCAACGTTACGCCAGGGTTTATCACTGCGCGTCCACCTATCCAGACGTTGTTGCCAATAGTCACGGGTTTGCCGAGCTCCATGCCTCTGTTTCGCTCGGTGGCATCCAGCGGGTGGGTGGCGGTATAAATATGGACTCCTGGGGCTAACATGCAGTTGTCGCCAATATGGATCGGGCAGACGTCGAGCATAACGCAGTCGAAGTTGGCGTAAAATTCTTTACCGAGATAAATGTTATAGCCGTAATCACAACGAAAAGAGGGTTCAATGTAAGCCCCTTCGCTCTGGCCCAACAGCTCATGCAGGATGGCTTGTCGCGCATTTTTTTCATCGGGAGCGGTGAGATTGTAGCGATGGGTCAACTGACGAGCGCGTAGTCGGTCGTGGCGCAATGTTTCATCCGCCGGGCGATAAAGTTCACCGGCGATCATTTTTTGCTTTTCATTACTCATTACGAATTTCCTGTGTACTGGAGGTCATTTCAACACAGTAAAACGCAATGCAAACAAGGGGAACGTTCCCATTTCTTCGTTGTGATCGTAGTCACGTGATTTGATTTAAATAACCATTGTAAATACGAAAATGGTCAGCCAGACAAATGTACCGCTATACCTGACTTAACCCGTGAGCAATTAGCGAATGAATTTCCAAACAGAAGTTGGAATCTTGTCGTAGAGCTTATTCATAGTCAATTCAGCAAGGCGGTGATCTGCTGCTGAGTAAAATACAGCCAGTTCGTTGTCGGACAATTCATATTTATTTTTTTCAATAACGCGCTCAAGTGTGTCAATTGTCTGACAACGTCGCAGGCGCATCAAATAATCAGTTTTAGTTAATGGTTTATCGGACATAAATCTTACCTATGATTGTAATAATTTTTAACAAGACAAACTAACAGGATTAGCCCTGGTGGCATTGACAAAACAGCGAAACAGTCGATTACCTGACTTCCGCCATTTCTGCAGATCCTGCGTATTAATACCATAACTGCTGAACAACATAAAAGTGTCATCCAGGTATTCATCTATCTGCGCGACCAGCTTATTGTCCTCATTGTACTTAATTTTATAATTAAGTGCGAAGGTTGCAATATGCTCTATCAGTTCATTGAGCTGCAAGCTGGTGGCAGAGGTAGGGTCATTAACCCAGCCATGGTTACTTTGTTCAAGGTTTGCAAGACAGTCATGATACAGGGTTTCGCAGAGAAATTTAAGCTGCGCGATATCATGTCTTTTGGGTGAGTATTCATCCATAACGCATCCCCTTCTTCGTGGCTTAAACTAACCGAACACCTTCGGGATGGATACAACAGACTACCTGGAACTTGCCCGCGACTCCTGATGATTTAACTATAATCTAGTCTAAAAAAGATTTCATCGTCATATCACGAAAAATTACAATTATGCAAACTTATGATGTCAGGTCATTTTTACATTTTAACAGATAAATGCGGTTATTCGGAATCGGACAATTTCTTTATTCTTCGGGCAATCATCGAGTTATCTTGATTAGGTTTAGCAACGAAAGGTAACAATCGACAATGTGAACCGCTTACCAGGAATAATCTTAATATTTATTAAAGTAAATAAGAACTCTCAATGATTTTTAAGAATAGCCTTTAAGGCTACAGGGATTATATCGCTTATTTACCCTGGAGAAAATAAACGAAATAGCAATAAGTGATTTTTATGATTTTTCCAGAAAAAAGGCCGCTTGCGCGGCCTTATCTTTAGAGATCTATCAATGATGGTCTACTGAGTGGCTATGCTCAAGATCTTCACTTTTGCGGCTAAAGCGGCGGCGTACCACCACAAAGAACACCGGAACAAAGAAGATAGCCAACACGGTTGCCGTCACCATCCCGCCCATTACGCCAGTACCAACGGCGTTCTGCGCGCCGGAGCCTGCGCCGGAGCTGATAACCAGCGGCATTACGCCCAGAATAAAGGCCAGCGATGTCATCAGGATCGGACGTAAACGCATGCGGACCGCATCCAGCGTCGCCTCTATCAGACCTTTACCCTCTTTATCCATCAAGTCTTTGGCGAATTCGACGATAAGTATCGCGTTCTTCGCCGACAACCCAATGGTTGTGAGCAGGCCTACCTGGAAGTAAACGTCGTTGGTCAGGCCGCGGAACGTTGCCGCCAGCAATGCACCGATAACACCTAACGGTACCACCAGCATGACGGAGAACGGAATTGACCAGCTCTCGTACAATGCCGCCAGACACAGGAATACGACAATCAGTGAAATGGCATACAGAGCAGGGGCCTGGTTGCCGGACAGTCGTTCCTGGTAGGACATACCGGTCCAGTCATAGCCGATACCGGATGGCAGTTTGCTGGCCAGTTCCTCCATCATTGCCATAGCTTCACCGGTACTTTTACCCGGTGCGGCCTGGCCTAAGATTTCCATGGAAGGCAGACCGTTATAGCGTTCCAGACGCGGTGAACCATATTCCCAACGTGAGGTAGAGAAGGCGGAGAACGGTACCATCTGTCCATCGCTGCCGCGGACATACCAGTTTCCAATATCTTCCGGCAACATACGGTATTTCGCTTCAGACATGATGTAAACTTTCTTCACACGGCCACGGTCGATGAAGTCATTTACGTAGCTTCCGCCCCATGCTGCACCCAGCGTTGTATTAATATCACTAATGGATACACCCAGAGCCTGCGCTTTTTCCTGATCGATATCGATCTTGAACTGTGGCGTATCTTCCAGACCGTTAGGACGTACGCCGACTAACAGATCAGGATGTTTCGCAACTTCACCAAACAGCTGGTTACGCGCCTGGGTTAGCTTCTCATGACCTAAACCTGCCTGGTCAATCAGCTGGAAGTCGAAACCGGTCGCGGTCCCTAATTCCACAATCGCTGGCAGGTTAAAAGCGAAGACCATCGCGTCTTTAATCTGCGAGAATGCCCCCATCGCACGTTGAGTAATTGCCTCAACCTTGTTCTCCTCGCCTGGACGTTCACTCCAGTCTTTCAGAGACACGAACGCGATACCGGTGTTCTGACCACGTCCTGCAAAACCGAAGCCGTTAACGGCAAACACCGATTCAACGTTCGCTTTTTCTTTGGTCAGATAGTAATCCGTCATTTCGTCCAGCACCTTCTGGGTACGCTCTTGCGTTGCACCCGCTGGCAACTGAGCCATTGACAGGAATACCCCCTGGTCTTCATCCGGCAGGAACGAGCTTGGCAGACGAACAAACAGATAGGCCATACCCACGACGATGATCAGATACAGCGCCAGATAACGACCGGTGCTGCGCAGAATTCCGCCCACGCTGTCGGTGTAATGGTGCGTGCTCTTATCGAACATGCGGTTAAACCAGCCGAAGAAACCTTTTTTGCCTTCTCCGTGATCGCCTTTAGCAACCGGTTTGAGCATGGTCGCACACAGGGCAGGGGTCAGAATCAATGCCACCAGGACTGATAACGCCATCGCCGAAACAATGGTGATGGAGAACTGACGGTAAATTGCACCGGTAGACCCCCCGAAGAAGGCCATCGGAATAAATACCGCTGACAGCACCATAGCGATACCAACCAGTGCGCCCTGAATCTGGCCCATCGATTTACGTGTTGCTTCCTTCGGCGGTAGCCCTTCCTCAGCCATTACACGTTCAACGTTCTCGACCACAACGATGGCGTCATCCACCAACAGGCCGATGGCGAGCACCATCCCGAACATCGTCAGCGTGTTTATCGAGAAGCCGAAAATCGCAAGGACGGCAAACGTACCCAACAGCACCACCGGCACGGCGATAGTCGGAATCAGCGTCGCGCGGAAGTTCTGCAGGAACAGATACATTACCAGGAACACGAGGATGATGGCTTCCGCCAGCGTTTTCACTACTTCGTGAATAGAGATTTTCACGAACGGCGTGGTGTCATACGGGTAAACGATCTTCAGACCTGACGGGAAGAACGGTTCCATCTTCTTCAGTTCATCGCGGATAGCGTTTGCGGTGTCCAGGGCGTTAGCGCCTGTCGCCAGCTTGATACCCAGACCGGATGCCGGTTTACCGTTGAACTTCGCAATGATGTCGTAGTTCTCACCACCCAGTTCAACTTTCGCTACGTCACGCAGACGCACCTGGGAACCGTCCTGATTCACTTTCAGCAGAATTTTGCTGAACTCATCGGCGGAGGTTAGACGGGTTTGCGCGATGATCGAAGCGTTAAGCTGCTGGCCTTTCACCGGCGGCGTACCGCCTAACTGACCGGCTGCAACCTGGGCGTTCTGCGCTTTGATGGCGCTGATCACATCAACCGGCGTCAGCTGGAAGTTATTCAGTTTGTTCGGATCCATCCAGATGCGCATCGCGTACTGGGAACCGAACAGCTGAACATCACCCACACCTGAAGTACGGCTGATGGCGTCCTTCATGTTGGCGCCCACGTAGTCGGAAATATCCTCCTGCGTCATGGTGCCGTTGGTGTTGATTACGCCGACAACCATCAGGAAGCTACTGGATGATTTCTCAACGCTCACACCCTGTTGTTGTACTTCCTGCGGTAGAAGCGGCATTGCCAGCTGCAGTTTGTTCTGCACCTGTACCTGCGCGATATCCGCATCAGTACCAGACTGAAAGGTAAGCGTGATCTGCACGGTACCCGTGGAGTCACTGTTTGAGGACATGTACATCAGGTTATCGATACCGTTCATATTCTGTTCGATAACCTGCGTAACAGTATCCTGTACTGTTTTGGCATCAGCGCCAGGGTAGGTCGCGGAGATCGTCACTGCTGGCGGTGCAATAGTCGGATATTGCGCTACCGGCAATTTGAGGATCGCGAGCCCCCCTGCCAACATGATGATAATGGCGATCACCCACGCAAATATTGGGCGATCGATAAAGAAATTAGGCATGTCTTAACGGCTCCTGTTTAAGTTAAGACTTGGACTGTTCAGGCTGGCTACCGCTTGCAGCTTGCTGGTTGTTATCAGCGGTGATTTCCTGCGCTTTTACCTGCGCGCCAGGACGTACTTTTTGCAGCCCAGTGACAATCACGCGGTCGCCCGGTTTAAGTCCATCAGTGACTAACCATTTGTCGCCAATCGCTTGTGCGGCAACAATTTGACGGGTTTCAACTTTGTTGTCTGCACCGATAACCAATGCACTGGCATCGCCACGCGGTGTGCGGGTAACGCCTTGCTGTGGAACCAGTAATGCAGTTGGGTTAGTCCCTTCTTCCAGACGAGCACGGACGAACATACCCGGCAGTAAGGTGTGATCCGGGTTAGGGAAGATTGCGCGTAACGTAATCGACCCGGTGGTTTGATCTACCGTGACATCAGAAAATTCCAGCGTACCGGACTGCGGGAATTTAATGCCGTCATTGGTCACCAGTTCGACTTTCGCTTTACCGTTTTCTTGCTTCAGCGTGCCGTTGGCCAACTCTTGTTTCAGGCGCAGGAAATCGTTGCTTGACTGCGTCACGTCCACATAGATGGGATCCAACTGCTGAACGGTTGCCAGTGCGGTTGCCTGACCGTTTTGCACCAGAGCGCCTTCAGTAACGGATGATTTACCAATGCGGCCGCTGATCGGCGACGTCACTTTGGTATAAGCCAGATTGATGCGTGCAGTTTCTACCGCGGCTTTCGCGGCGACAACGGAGGCGTTCGCCTGCTGTGCGTCTGCCAGTGCACTATCGTAATCCTGTTGACTGATGTACTTAGTACCCAACAGTTTCTGATAACGTTTGACCGTCAGTTGAGCGATATTTGCTGCGGCTTGTGCTTTTGCCAGATCGCCTTTTGCGCTTTCATAAGCGGCCTGGTAAGTAGCAGGATCAATCTGATAGAGAGATACACCCGCTTCGATGTCACCACCTTCCGTGAAATTACGCTTCAGGATAATACCGCTAACCTGAGGACGAACTTCTGCAATGCGATACGCACTGGTGCGACCCGGGAGTTCGGTTGTTATCTGTAGAGGTTCAGTTTTGAGCGTAACAACTCCAACCTCTGGCATCTGCTGGCCCCCTTGTTGGGCCTGTTTGTCGTCACATCCTGTTAGCGCTAAGCTGCCTGAGAGCATCAGAACGACTGCCAGAGGCGTTAACCCTCTGTTTTTGTTCATATGTAAACCTCGAGTGTCCGATTTCAAATTGATCAATGGCTGAAAGCCCATAAACCCATTGCTGCGTTTATATTATCGTCGTGCTATGGTACATACATTCACAAATGTATGTAAATCTAACGCCTGTAAATTCACTGACCTATGGCACGAAAAACCAAACAACAAGCACAGGAAACTCGACAGCACATTCTCGATGTTGCTCTGCGTTTGTTTTCGCAACAAGGGGTATCATCCACCTCGCTTGCGGGGATCGCAGCAGCCGCTGGTGTCACGCGCGGCGCAATCTATTGGCATTTCAAAAACAAATCGGATTTATTCAGTGAAATCTGGGAGCTAGCAAAACCTAACATTGATGAGTTAGAGACTGAGTATCAGGCAAAATTCCCCGACGATCCACTATCAGTATTAAGAGAAATTTTAATTTACGTTCTTGAAGCTACCGTGACAGAAGAACGCCGACGTTTATTGTTGGAAATTATATTCCACAAATGCGAATTTGTCGGGGAAATGGCCTCAGTTCAGCTAGCTCAACGCAGTCTGTGTATTGAAAATTACGACCGTATCGAACAAACATTGCGGCACTGCATGAACGCCAACATGCTACCGGAAAATCTGAACACGCGTCGCGTGGCGGTGCTGCTGCGTAGTTATGTTACCGGAATTATCGAGAACTGGTTATTTGCCCCTGAATCTTTTGATCTGAAAAAAGAGGCACGGGAATACGTCGCCGTGCTGCTTGAGATGTGTCTTCTCTGCCCAACCTTGCGGGTTAACGTAACGGAAACCTGTTAACTCTCTGGGTCTGTACCAGGAATTCTCCAGGTCATTTTGCCTCCTGCTATTCTGCCGGTCACAGCCGTGATATTCTTGCCGCTTGACTATTTTCGGTCACTTTTCCGGTTCAGAAACCTTCATTCTCATGACTATGTTGCAGCTCTATAAACGTTCACAGCATCTTATTGCTATTACCATTCTTTTCTTCATTCTTTTGCTATCCTGCCAGTCATCTGCATTTGCGCGGGCGCAACAGAGTGGTGAACTGCCGACGAAAGCGGATATTCAGAGCCAGTTAGACACGCTGAATAAACAAAAAGATCTCTCCGCACAGGATAAGCTGGTTCAACAGGATCTCATCGATACCATTGCCACGCTGGATAAAATCGATCGTGTGAAGGATGAAACCGTACAGCTTCGGCAAAAAGTTGCCCAGGCGCCGGAGAAAATGCGTCAGGCGACGGATGCGCTAAATTCGCTTAGCGATGTCGATAATGACGATGAAACGCGAAAAACGCTGAGTACGCTCTCCTTACGACAGCTTGAGTCGCGCGTGTCGCAGGTCCTGGATGACCTGCAAAGCTCGCAAAACGATCTGGCCGCTTACAACAGCCAACTGGTATCGCTGCAGACACAGCCAGAGCGTGTACAAAATGCGATGTACACCGCGTCGCAACAGATGCAGCAAATCCGCAATCGACTCGATGGCACCACTGTGGGAGAGGCGGCTTTACGCCCCAGCCAGCAGGTGCTGCTGCAGGCGCAGCAAGCGTTGCTGAACGCGCAGATCGACCAGCAGCGTAAGAGCCTCGAAGGGAATACCGTTTTGCAGGATACCCTGCAAAAACAACGCGATTATGTGACGGCGCACAGTAACCGCCTTGAACACCAGCTCCAGCTCCTGCAAGAGGCGGTGAACAGCAAACGACTGACGTTAACCGAAAAGACGGCACAGGAAGCGGTAACGCCGGACGAAGCCGAGCGTATTCAGTCCAATCCGTTAGTGAAGCAGGAACTTGATGTTAACCATCAGCTCAGCCAGCGCCTGATTGCCGCGACTGAAAACGGCAACAGCCTGATGCAGCAAAATATCAAGGTCAAAAACTGGCTTGACCGCGCGCTGCAATCCGAACGCAACATTAAAGAGCAGATCGCCGTTCTGAAAGGCAGTCTGCTGCTGTCGCGCATTTTATATCAGCAACAACAAACGCTGCCGTCGGCGGATGAGCTTGCCGATATGACCAACCGGATCGCCGATTTGCGTCTGGAGCAGTTCGAAGTCAACCAGCAGCGCGATACGTTGTTCCAGAATGATGCGTTTGTCGCCAAACTGGAAGAAGGACACAGCAACGACGTTAACCCTGAAGTCCATGATGCCCTGCTGCAGGTCGTGGATATGCGTCGTGAACTGTTGGATCAGCTAAATAAGCAGCTGGGCAACCAGTTGATGATGGCGATTAATCTGCAAATCAACCAGCAGCAGTTAATGAGCGTGTCGAAAAACCTGAAAGAGATCCTCACGCAACAAATCTTCTGGGTTAACAGTAACCGTCCGATGGACTGGGACTGGATCAAAGCCTTCCCGCAAACCCTAAAAGACCAGTTTAAGTCGATGAAAATCACGGTGAACTGGGAAAAAGCCTGGCCCGCCGTGTTTATTGCGTTCCTGGCAGGGCTGCCGCTGCTGCTTATCGCCGGGTTAATCCGCTGGCGTTTGAAGTGGCTGAAGGATTATCAGGCAAAATTAGCCGCCGCGGTGGGGAACCTGCGCAATGACAGTCAGCTTAATACGCCAAAAGCGATTCTGATCGATCTCATCAGAGCCTTGCCGGCGTGTCTGATTATCCTCGCGGTGGGTCTGATTCTGCTGACTATGCAACTGAATATTAGCGACCTGCTGTGGGCGTTCAGTAAGAAGATGACCATCTTCTGGCTGGTGTTTGGTCTGTGCTGGAAGGTGCTGGAAAAAGATGGCGTGGCGATACGTCATTTTGGCATGCCAGCGAAGCAGACCAGCCACTGGCGTCGCCAGATTGTGCGTATTAGCCTTGCGCTGTTGCCGCTTAACTTCTGGTCGGTCATTGCTGAGCTGTCGCCGCTTAATTTGATGGACGATGTGCTTGGCCAGGTGGTCATTTTCCTCAACCTGCTGCTGATCGCCTTCCTGGTATGGCCAATGTGCCGCGAAAGCTGGCGTGACAAAGAGTCGCATGGTCTGCGTCTGGTCACTATTACCGTGCTGTCTATTATTCCGATTGCATTAATGGTGCTGACGGCGACAGGGTATTTCTACACCACGCTGCGCCTGGCGGGCCGCTGGATTGAAACGGTCTATCTGGTTATCCTCTGGAATCTGCTGTACCAGACGGTACTGCGAGGGTTGAGCGTAGCGGCTCGCCGTATCGCCTGGCGTCGTGCGTTAGCGCGTCGTCAGAACCTGGTGAAAGAAGGGGCCGAAGGCGCAGAGCCGCAGGAAGAACCGACTATTGCGCTGGAACAGGTTAACCAGCAAACGCTGCGTATAACCATGCTGGTGATGGTTGCCCTGTTTGGTGTTCTGTTCTGGGCCATTTGGTCTGATTTGATAACCGTGTTCAGCTATCTCGACAGCATAACGCTCTGGCATTACAACGGCACCGAAGCGGGTGCGGCAGTGGTGAAAGACGTCACCATGGGCAGCCTGTTGTTTGCGATTATTGCGTCAATGGTCGCGTGGGCGCTGATCCGCAACTTACCCGGCCTGCTGGAAGTGCTGGTGCTCTCGCGACTGAAGATGCGCCAGGGGGCTTCTTATGCGATCACCACGATCCTGAATTACGCCATCATCGCCATCGGTGCGATGACGGTCTTCGGATCGCTCGGCGTTTCGTGGGATAAGCTACAGTGGCTGGCCGCTGCTCTCTCGGTTGGTCTTGGTTTCGGCTTGCAGGAAATTTTCGGTAACTTTGTTTCCGGTCTGATTATTCTGTTTGAACGCCCGGTACGCATCGGCGATACCGTGACCATCGGTACGTTCTCCGGAACGGTCAGCAAGATTCGTATCCGTGCCACCACCATTACTGACTTCGATCGTAAAGAGGTGATCATCCCGAACAAAGCATTCGTGACGGAGCGTTTGATCAACTGGTCGCTCTCCGATACCACCACGCGTCTGGTGATCCGCATTGGCGTGGCCTATGGTTCGGATCTGGACAAAGTGAAGAAGGTGCTGTTGCAGGCGGCGACAGAACACCCGAAAGTGATGCACGATCCGGAGCCTGCAGTGTTCTTTACTGCCTTCGGCGCCAGCACGCTGGATCATGAGCTGCGTTTATACGTGCGTGAATTGCGCGATCGTAGCCACACGGTTGATGAACTTAACCGGGCGGTCGATCGTTTGTGCCGTGAAAATGACATTGATATCGCCTTTAACCAGCTCGAAGTTCATCTGCATAACGCGAAAGGTGACACCGTGACCGAGGTTAAACGTGACATCATTAAAGGTGACGATCCGACGCCTTCGGTAGGTTAACAGAAATAATCATCAGGCCTGCGAGCTTCGATTCATTCGTAGGCCTGATAAGTGCAAAGCCATCAGGTTTTCAGTTACAGCTCTTTTTTAGATAAAGAGAGTAGTTTCTTCTCGTAATCCTGCTTCACAATCTCCAGTGCTTTCAGAACTGTTTCAGGCTCCATCTGATTCTCTTCAAGCAGGACAATCAAATCGACGGCCAGTTTGACTTCATCTGGGGCGTTCTCTAATGACATAAATTCTCCGGGGATTAGCGGGTTAAACGCGCCAGCATGTTATCTATTCTTGCCAGTGCATGACGACAGCGTGCCAGTCGTGCTTCGAATGCCTCTACTTCGCGATGCAGTTTTTGCTGTTCTTCAAAGCCTGTAACCTGTGCCAGGCGTTCTTTACGTTCACGCGTCATTTCAACCAGGCGGCGCTCAAACTCCTGGTGTTGAACTCGCTTACGCTGCCAGCGCGCCAGACCAGGAGAGGCGCAGTCCCACTCCCGGAGCGACCAACTGGCGGTTTCACGTGAAATCGCCTCTAACTGTGAGGCAAGGTGTTCCGTAAGCCAGGTAATTTGTGGTAGTTGTTGCTGTTCAACTGCGCGACGTAGAGCAGTGAGATTATCATCAGCTTCATCCAGACAGGCCTGTAGCAACGTGCTGCGGGTGTGAAACAGATGCCTGTCAAAGCGGGCGCTAAGCGTGGCATGGTGTGCCAGTGGGGCACAACGCTGCCGCAAGCGGTTAAGCTGGTTTTCGAGCGTCTGAAGCAGCATGACGGTTTTCACGACAACACTCCGATGAAAATGAGAACTGTTATGATAAAGTAGCGATTCTCTGTGTTAAGTATTCATATTATGCAACGCATTATTCTAATCATCATAGGCTGGATAGCGGTAGTGTCAGGAACGCTTGGCGTTGTATTGCCTCTGTTGCCGACAACGCCGTTTATCTTGCTGGCCGCCTGGTGTTTTGCTCGCTCGTCGCCGCGTTTTCACGACTGGTTGCTGTACCGTTCGTGGTTCGGCGGGTATCTGCGCCACTGGCAAAAACACCGCGCGATGCCGCCGGGAGCAAAGCCGCGCGCTATTTTGTTGATCCTGGTAACGTTTAGTATTTCACTGTGGCTGGTCAATATGATGTGGGTACGCGGCCTGCTGCTGGTTATTCTCGCCTGTTTACTGATTTTTATGTGGCGGATCCCGGTGATTGATGAAAAACAACAAAAGCAGTAAAGCGCAATAAACGCTGTTGCAATTGTCTCTCACAGCCAGTAAATTCGACCGTTTTCGAGCACAGGCGCAGGTGGTCAAAGGTTAAGCAAATATAACCTTGGCTCTTATACAGACACAAAATCATTCAAGATACGTCGAGGATGAAGTGTATAGTGCGCCGTGAAGTAATACTGTATTAATCAGGCACAAACTTATGACCGCGACTGCACAGCAGCTTGAGTTTCTCAAAAATAGCATCAAAAGCATCCACGATTACCCAAAACCGGGCATTCTTTTTCGTGATGTCACCAGTTTACTGGAAGACCCGAAAGCCTACGCCCTCAGTATTGAATTGCTGGTTGAACGCTACAAAAATGCGGGTATCACTAAAGTGGTTGGTACCGAAGCGCGTGGCTTCCTGTTTGGCGCGCCGGTAGCGTTGGGTCTGGGCGTTGGTTTTGTTCCGGTACGTAAACCCCGTAAGCTTCCGCGTGAAGTTATTGCTGAGAGCTATGAGCTGGAATACGGCACCGATCAACTGGAAATCCACGTTGATGCCATCAAACCTGGTGATAAAGTCCTGGTTGTGGACGACCTGTTGGCAACCGGCGGCACGATTGAAGCGACCGTGAAACTGATCCGCCGTCTGGGTGGCGAAGTGACCGATGCTGCATTTATCATTAACCTGTTTGATCTGGGTGGCGAGCAGCGTCTGGAAAAGCAGGGACTGACCTGTTATAGCCTGGTTCCATTCCCGGGCCACTAATTTCGGGCTATCTTATCTCGGCAGATTAATACCGAGACACACAACCTCGCCGTCGCTGCGAGGTTGTGTTAGCATTATCTCCCTGTGAATCCACCCTCCAGCCTTTCAGAGCCTGCCAATGAGTTATCAGGTCTTAGCCCGAAAATGGCGCCCACAAACCTTTGCTGACGTCGTCGGCCAGGAACATGTGCTGACGGCACTGGCGAACGGCTTGTCGTTAGGGCGTATTCATCATGCTTATTTGTTTTCCGGCACCCGTGGCGTCGGGAAAACGTCAATCGCCCGTTTGCTGGCGAAGGGATTAAACTGTGAAACCGGCATCACCGCTACGCCGTGCGGCGTGTGTGATAACTGCCGTGAAATCGAGCAGGGGCGCTTTGTCGATCTGATTGAAATCGACGCCGCCTCACGCACCAAAGTCGAAGACACCCGTGACCTGCTGGATAACGTCCAGTACGCGCCAGCGCGCGGTCGCTTTAAGGTCTATTTGATTGACGAAGTGCACATGCTGTCGCGCCACAGTTTTAACGCCTTGCTGAAAACGCTCGAAGAGCCGCCCGCACACGTTAAGTTCCTGCTGGCGACCACCGATCCGCAGAAGCTGCCGGTGACTATCCTGTCGCGCTGTCTGCAATTCCATCTTAAAGCGTTGGATGTCGAACAGATTCGCCATCAGCTTGAGCATATCCTCAAAGAAGAGCATATCGCCCATGAGCCACGTGCGTTGCAACTGCTGGCTCGCGCCGCGGACGGCAGCCTGCGCGATGCGCTGAGCCTGACCGATCAAGCGATCGCCAGCGGCGATGGTCAGGTCTCGACCGACGCGGTCAGCACCATGCTTGGTACGCTGGACGACGACCAGGCGCTTTCGCTGGTTGAAGCGGTTGTGGCTGCGGACGGCGAACGCGTTATGACGCTGGTGAACGATGCCGCCGCGCGCGGTATTGAATGGGAAGCGCTACTGGTTGAGATGTCGGCTCTGCTGCATCGTATTGCCATGGTTCAGCTTTCACCTGCCGCGCTCGGCAGCGATATGGCCGCCATTGAACAGCGTATGCGCGAACTGGCGCGAATCGTCCCGCCAACCGATGTGCAGCTTTACTACCAGACCCTGTTAATCGGGCGCAAAGAACTGCCGTATGCGCCGGACAGGCGAATGGGCGTTGAAATGACGCTGCTACGTGCGCTGGCTTTTCATCCGCGCATGCCGCTCCCGGAACCTGAAGCCCCGCGACAGTCTTTTGCCCCGGTCGCCCCCACTGCGGTGATGAACCCGACGCAGGTGCCGCAGCAGCCTGCGGCAGCGCAACAGCAACAGAATGTACCGCTCTCCGATGCTACCAGCCAGGTGCTGGCGGCACGCAGCCAGCTGCAACGCGCTCAGGGAGCAACCAAACCAAAAAAGAGTGAACCGGCAGCCGCTTCCCGCGCGCGGCCGGTGAATAATGCTGCGCTGGAAAGACTGGCTTCGGTGTCGGAACGTGTTCAGGCGCGTCCAGCTGTCTCTGCGCTGGAAAAAGCGCCAGCGAAGAAAGAAGCGTATCGCTGGAAAGCGACCAATCCTGTTGCAGAAGTCAAAGAAGTCGTCGCTACGCCGAAAGCGCTGAAAAAAGCGCTTGAGCATGAAAAAACGCCAGAACTGGCGGCAAAGCTGGCGGCTGAGGCCATCGAACGCGACCCGTGGGCCGCACAGGTAAGCCAGCTCTCGCTGCCTAAACTGGTGGAGCAGGTGGCGCTTAATGCCTGGAAAGAAGAGAATGGCAACGTGGTTTGCCTGCACCTGCGTTCCACGCAGCGACACCTTAACTCCAGCGGCGCGCAGCAAAAACTGGCCGAAGCATTGAGTTCCTTAACAGGGTCAACGGTTGAATTGACCATCGTTGAAGATGATAATCCAGCGGTGCGCACGCCGCTGGAGTGGCGTCAGGCCATTTATGAAGAGAAACTCGCGCAGGCGCGTGAGTCGATTATTGCGGATAATAACATTCAGACGCTGCGTCGTTTTTTCGATGCGGACCTGGACGAAGGGAGTATTCGCCCCATTTGATCGTCAGCCATTACGGTTTGACGGTCGTCATCCCTTAACGTGATTGAGAGAGAAGCCTATGTTTGGTAAAGGCGGTCTGGGTAACCTGATGAAACAGGCCCAGCAGATGCAAGAAAAAATGCAGCAGATGCAGGAAGAAGTCGCCAAGCTGGAAGTGACCGGCGAATCTGGCGCTGGTCTGGTAAAAGTAACCATCAACGGCGCGCATAACTGCCGTCGTGTGGAGATCGATCCAAGCCTGCTGGAAGACGACAAAGAGATGCTGGAAGACTTGGTTGCTGCGGCATTCAACGACGCCGCGCGCCGTATTGAAGAGACGCAGAAAGAGAAGATGGCCTCTGTTTCCTCCGGAATGCAGCTGCCGCCTGGCTTTAAGATGCCGTTCTGATGCAAACCAGCCCGCTGTTAACTCAGCTTATGGAAGCTCTGCGCTGTCTGCCGGGCGTTGGCCCGAAGTCTGCGCAGCGCATGGCGTTCACGCTGCTTCAGCGCGATCGCAGCGGCGGGATGCGTCTGGCGCAGGCGTTAACGAAGGCGATGTCGGAAATCGGCCACTGTGCCGATTGCCGCACATTCACAGAACAGGACGTCTGCAACATCTGCTCGAACCCGCGTCGCCAGGAAAACGGTCAGATTTGCGTGGTGGAGAGTCCGGCGGACATCTACGCCATTGAGCAAACCGGGCAATTTTCCGGACGTTACTTCGTGCTGATGGGACACCTGTCGCCGCTGGACGGTATTGGCCCTGATGATATCGGACTGGATCGTCTTGAGCAGCGGCTGGCATCTGAGCAAATCAGCGAACTGATCCTGGCGACCAATCCCACGGTCGAAGGAGAGGCGACCGCCAACTATATTGCTGAGCTTTGCATGCAATATGACGTTGAAGCCAGCCGTATCGCCCATGGCGTTCCGGTTGGTGGCGAGCTGGAAATGGTCGATGGCACCACGCTGTCGCACTCTCTGGCAGGACGACACAAGATTAAATTCTGAACAAACGGAGGCCGCGACGGCGGCTTCCGCTTGAAATCCTTCCCGCTTGTCCCCATTTCACCCTCAACCTGTTTTTACCATTGAAAATGGCATTGTTGAGGTAGACCTACATGAAAGGACAAGAAACTCGTGGTTTTCAGTCAGAAGTAAAACAGCTTCTGCACCTGATGATCCATTCTCTGTATTCCAATAAAGAAATCTTCCTGCGTGAGCTTATCTCTAACGCCTCGGATGCGGCAGACAAGCTGCGTTTTCGCGCACTGTCTAACCCGGACCTGTATGAAGGTGACGGTGAGCTGCGTGTGCGTGTTTCCTTCGATAAAGATAAGCGTACGTTGACCATTGCCGATAACGGCGTGGGGATGAACCGTGATGACGTTATCGATCATCTAGGGACCATTGCGAAATCCGGCACTAAATCTTTCCTTGAATCCATGGGGTCCGATCAGGCGAAAGACAGCCAGTTGATCGGCCAGTTCGGGGTTGGCTTCTACTCTGCGTTCATCGTGGCGGATAAAGTCACCGTGCGTACCCGCGCAGCGGGTGATAAACCGGAAAACGGCGTGTTCTGGGAATCTGCGGGTGAAGGTGAGTACACCGTTGCCGACATCACCAAAGACGATCGCGGCACCGAAATCACGCTGCATCTGCGCGAAGGCGAAGACGAGTTCCTTGATGACTGGCGCGTACGTTCCATCATCAGCAAATATTCCGACCATATCGCGCTGCCGGTAGAGATCGAAAAATCCGAAGAGAAAGACGGCGAGACCGTGGTTTCCTGGGAAAAGATCAACAAGGCGCAGGCGCTGTGGACCCGTAACAAGTCGGAAATCAAAGACGACGAGTACAACGAATTCTACAAACATATCGCGCACGACTTCACTGATCCGCTGACCTGGAGTCATAACCGTGTGGAAGGTAAGCAGGAGTACACCAGCCTGCTGTACATCCCGTCTCAGGCTCCGTGGGATATGTGGAACCGCGATCACAAGCATGGTCTGAAACTGTACGTTCAGCGCGTGTTCATTATGGACGACGCCGAGCAGTTTATGCCGAATTACCTGCGCTTTGTGCGTGGCCTGATAGATTCTAACGATCTGCCGCTGAACGTTTCTCGTGAGATCCTGCAGGACAGCACCGTCACCCGTAACCTGCGTAGCGCGCTGACCAAACGCGTACTGCAGATGCTGGAAAAACTGGCGAAAGACGACGCGGAAAAATACCAGACCTTCTGGAAACAGTTCGGCCTGGTACTGAAAGAAGGTCCGGCGGAAGACAACGCTAACCAGGAAACGATCGCTAAGCTGATGCGCTTCGCGTCCACGCACACTGACTCCTCCGCACAAACCGTGTCGCTGGAAGACTACGTGTCGCGTATGAAAGAAGGGCAGGAGAAAATCTACTACATCACCGCAGACAGCTATGCGGCGGCGAAGAGCAGCCCGCACCTGGAACTGTTGCGTAAGAAAGGCATCGAAGTGCTGCTGCTTTCTGACCGTATCGATGAGTGGATGATGAACTACCTGACCGAGTTCGACGGTAAGGCATTCCAGTCCGTAGCCAAAGCTGACGAGTCCATCGACAAGCTGGCGGATGACGTTGACGAATCGACAAAAGAAGCGGAAAAAGCGCTGACGCCGTTCGTTGAGCGCGTGAAAACCCTGCTGGGCGATCGCGTAAAAGAAGTGCGTCTGACTCACCGTCTGACCGACACGCCGGCCATCGTTACCACCGATGCGGACGAAATGAGCACCCAGATGGCGAAACTGTTCGCTGCTGCCGGCCAGGCCGTACCGGAAGTGAAATATATCTTTGAACTCAACCCGGATCACGTGCTGGTCAAACGCACGGCGGATACCCAGGACGAAGCGCAGTTCAAAGAGTGGGTTGAACTGCTGCTGGATCAGGCGCTGTTTGCTGAACGCGGCACGCTGGAAGATCCGAACCAGTTCATTCGTCGTATGAACCAGTTGCTGGTGTCCTGATAGCCGTAAGGTAATGCCGGATGATGCTAACGCGTGTCCGGCTTACACCATCTCGTCGATCCCTGGCCGGATATGGTGTTTACACCGCGATCCGGCATTTTCTCTCCTCATTTTTAATTTTCCCACCGTTAACCGTTTCAGCGTCGGGCGTCTTCCTTGAGCCAATTGCGTGATGGTGGTATCGTTTAGCGCTTTTTAAAAAATATCGACAACCTTTAAGGGGATTTTCGTAATGCGTATCATTCTGCTTGGCGCTCCGGGCGCGGGTAAAGGAACTCAGGCTCAGTTCATCATGGAGAAGTATGGTATTCCGCAAATCTCCACCGGTGATATGCTGCGTGCTGCCGTGAAATCTGGCTCCGAGCTGGGCAAACAAGCGAAAGACATCATGGACGCCGGTAAGCTGGTGACTGATGAGCTGGTGATCGCGCTGGTAAAAGAGCGTATTGCTCAGGAAGACTGCCGTAATGGTTTCCTGCTTGATGGCTTCCCGCGTACTATTCCGCAGGCTGATGCCATGAAAGAAGCAGGCATCAACGTGGACTACGTTCTTGAATTCGACGTTCCGGACGAGCTGATCGTTGACCGTATCGTGGGTCGTCGCGTACACGCTGCTTCTGGCCGCGTTTACCACATCAAATTCAACCCGCCTAAGGTTGAAGGCAAAGACGACGTGACCGGCGAAGAGCTGACCACCCGTAAAGACGATCAGGAAGAGACCGTACGTAAGCGCCTGGTGGAATACCATCAGATGACCGCTCCGCTGATCGGCTACTACTCTAAAGAAGCGCAGGCGGGTAACACCAAATACGCGAAAGTTGACGGCACCCAGGCTGTGGCTGACGTTCGCGCAGCGCTGGAAAAAATCCTCGGTTAAGTTTTAGCGCAGTCAATGCCGGATGGCGGTGTAAACACCTTATCCGGCCTACGATTTTATGTAGGCCTGATAAGCGCAGCGCCATCAGGCAAATTCTCGTCTTACCTTTCACAGCAATTAGTTCTTCTTTATCGCTTTTCCGCTACAATTATCAACAATTTGAATCGATAAGAGGCGGTAATGCGTCAGACGAAAACCGGTATCCTGCTGGCAAACCTCGGCACTCCCGATGCCCCAACCCCCGAAGCCGTTAAGCGCTACCTGCGCCAGTTTTTAAGCGATCAACGCGTAGTCGATACGTCACCTGCGCTGTGGTGGCCGCTGCTGCGTGGTGTGATTTTGCCGCTACGTGCGCCACGCGTGGCAAAGCTGTACCAGTCAATCTGGATGGAAGACGGTTCCCCGCTGATGGTCTACAGCAGAGCGCAACAGCAGGCGCTGGCGCAACGTCTGCCAAATACGCCTGTCGCGCTGGGGATGAGCTACGGTTCACCGTCGCTTGAAAACGCGGTCGATGAACTGCTGGCAAGCGGAGTTGAACACATGGTGGTGTTACCGCTGTACCCGCAATATTCCTGTTCTACCGTGGCGGCAGTCTGGGATGAACTGGCGCGAATCTTAGCGCGTAAACGCAGTATTCCTGGTATCTCATTTATTCGTGATTACGCTGATGACAGCAGCTACATTGATGCGCTGGCCAAGAGCGCCCGTGATTCGTTTGCTCAACATGGTGAACCCGATTTGCTGCTGCTTTCCTATCACGGCATTCCGCAGCGCTACGCCGATGAAGGCGATGACTACCCGCAGCGTTGTCGCGATACGACTCGTGAGCTGGTTTCAGCGCTTGGCTTGCCGCCGGAAAAAGTGATGATGACCTTCCAGTCTCGTTTTGGCCGTGAACCGTGGTTGACGCCATATACCGATGAAACGTTAAAAATGCTGGCGGAGAAAGGGACCCGACATATCCAGGTCATGTGTCCGGGCTTCGCGGCTGATTGTCTCGAAACGCTGGAAGAGATAGCGGTGCAAAACCGGGAGATTTTCCTTGAGGCTGGCGGGAAGCAATATGAGTATATTCCGGCGCTGAATGCCACACCGGAACATATCGAAATGATGGTTAAACTGACCGCAGCCTACCGTTAAAGCTGCGCTCTGAAGTAACGCGCGCCCTCCCGCAACGCATCGTCGGCGGTTTTCATCATCCGCGAATAGTGCAGGAAGGCGTGCAACGTGCCGGGGTACATTTTGTACTGGCAGGGCTGCTGATGCGCCTGTAGCGTCTGGAACAATAAGCGGCTGTCGTCAATCAGCGGATCAAACTCCGCACCGGCGATAAAGCACGGCGGCACGTCGCGCGTCAGGTCGTTATTAAACAGGCAATAGTACGGTGATTCGCGATCGTCGGCGCTACGCAGGTACGCGTTTTCGTACATCTGCAGATCCTCGCGAGTTAAACCATCCCAGGCTCCGCCCATTAGCCGTCGGCTCAGTGAATCCTGCAGGCCGTAAAGTCCATACCACAACAGCACGCCAGCCACCTTGCCGCAGGCAATTTGTTTATCCCGCAACCACAACGCGCTGGCAAGCGCCAGCATGGCCCCGGCGGAATCGCCCGCAAAACCAATATGATTCACATTAAGGGAATAATCGCCAGCGTGCTGATAAAAGTACTGACAGACGGCGACAATCTCTTCGATGGCTTGCGGGTAGCGGGCCTCTGGCGCAAGCGAATAGTCGATGCCAATGATCGTGCACTGCGTATAGCGCGCCAGTAAACGCATAATGCGATCGTGGGTATCCAGATTACCGAGAATAAAACCGCCGCCGTGCAGGTAATATAGCGTCGCCTGGCTATGGGGCAGCGGAGCGTAAATTCGTGTGGCAACGGGGCCGCATGCGGTGGAAATAACACATTCTCGGGTATTCATCTGTGGGGCATCGGCATTCCACAACTGCCGTTCATGAATGTAGTGTTTACGCTGGGCCACGAAGTCATCGGCAGCGGGCCACGGCGGCAAATCTTCGCGATGGAAATTCACTACACTTTTCATTTCATCCGAAATGTTGTCGAGTACGGGGATCTTGTTTTCCGGCTTCATAAAGCGCTCCTTGTGAAGGTGAGTTATTGTAGAAATTCATCCCGGATAAACTGCGATCTCACCGTCCGATATTGAAACTCAGCGCCGCATCGCATGCGCAGCGGGGAATGTGCTACCATGCATCGCTCAGCTAACCACCCGTAAAATCGACCATGAAATTTCCCGGTAAACGTAAATCCAAACACTATTTTCCCGTCAGCGCGCGCGATCCGTTGCTGCAACAAATTCAGCCAGAAAATGAAACCAGCGCAGCCTGGGTGGTGGGTATTGACCAGACGCTGGTGGATATTGAAGCCAAAGTTGATGATAACTTTGTAAAACGTTATGGATTAAGTGCCGGGCACTCTCTGGTGATTGCAGATGATGTCGCTGAAGCGCTCTACCAGGAACTGGTACGTGAAAATTTGATCACCCATCAGTTTGCGGGCGGTACTATCGGTAATACGATGCACAACTACTCCGTGCTGGCGGATGACCGCTCGGTGCTGCTGGGTGTGATGTGCAGCAATATCGAGATTGGCAGCTATGCGTACCGCTATTTATGCAATACCTCCAGTCGTACCGATCTGAACTACCTGCAGGGCGTAGATGGACCGATTGGTCGCTGCTTTACGCTGATTGGCGAGTCCGGTGAGCGTACCTTTGCAATCAGCCCTGGGCATATGAACAAGCTGCGGGCGGATAGCATCCCTGAATCGGTGATTGCCGGAGCGTCCGCGCTGGTGCTGACATCCTATCTGGTGCGCTGCGAGCCGGGCGAGCCAATGCCGGAAGCGACCATGAAGGCGATCGAATTTGCTAAAAAACACAATGTACCGGTGGTACTGACGCTGGGCACCAAATTTGTCATTGCCGATAATCCGCAGTGGTGGCAGGCATTCCTGAAAGAGCATGTCTCAATTCTGGCGATGAATGAAGAAGAGGCCGAAGCGCTGACCGGCGAAAACGATCCGCTGCTGGCGTCCGACAAGGCGCTGGATTGGGTGGATCTGGTGCTGTGCACAGCGGGTCCGGCGGGTCTTTATATGGCGGGCTTTACGGAAGAAGAAGTCAAACGTAAAACCCAGCATCCGCTGCTGCCTGGGGCCATTGCCGAATTCAACCAGTACGAGTTTAGCCGCGCCATGCGCCATAAAGATTGTACCAATCCGCTGCGTGTGTATTCGCACATCGCACCGTATATGGGCGGGCCAGAGAAGATCATGAATACCAACGGCGCTGGCGACGGCGCGCTGGCGGCATTACTGCATGATATTACCGCTAACAGCTATCACCGCAGCAACGTGCCTAACTCCAGCAAGCACAAGTTCACCTGGCTGACCTATTCGTCGTTAGCCCAGGTGTGTAAATATGCGAATCGCGTGAGTTATCAGGTGCTGAACCAGCATTCCCCGCGCCTGACGCGCGGTTTGCCGGAACGCGAAGATAGTCTCGAAGAGTCGTACTGGGATCGTTAAATCATGCACATGCCGGATAAGCGATAGCGTCATCCGGCAACGACATCAGCCTGTAACGACCACCTCACCAGCAGGCGGCGTTTCAATCAGCTCCAGCATGGTACGGGCGATTTCACGCTCACCCATGACGACCTGATTGGCGCCGCGTTCGGTAATGTATTCCACCTCGTCGTCATAATGCGCGCGGGCGATAATTTCAATCGACGGGCACTTCTCGCGTGCTGAAGCGACAATTTCACCCGCTTCATAGCCATTGGGAATGGTCAGCAGCAGCCAGCGTGCGCAATCCAGATGCGCCAGATTCATAATTTCTTCGTTGGCGGCATTCCCCAGCACCGCGCGGATCCCGCGCTCGCGCAGTTCATCCACTCGGGTGCGTGAGGTTTCGATAACTACCAGCGGGATCCCCGCAGCCATCAATTTCTCGCCCAGCAGGCTACCGACGCGCCCAAAGCCAACCAGCAGGGCGTGATTGCAGATATCCACCGGAATTTGCTTCTCTTCTTCAATAGCCTCTTCCAGCGTCTGTTCTTCCAGCGTTTCTGTTTTGGCGAGATATTTTTCTAACACCGCGAACAGCACCGGGTTAAGCATGATGGACAGGATCGCCCCCGCCAGCACCAGATTCTGTCCGGCCTGCGGCAGCAGGTTTAACGCCATGCCCAGACCCGCCAGGATAAAGGCAAATTCACCAATCTGCGCCAGGCTGGTGGCAATGGTGAGCGCTGTGCGTTGGGAGTGACCAAACAGGCGCACCAGGAAATAGGCGGCAAGGGATTTACCAAAGATGATAATCGCCAGCGTGCCCAGTACCGCCAGCGGCTGCTGAATCAGAATCATGGGATCAAAGAGCATCCCGACGGAAACGAAGAACAGTACGGCGAACGCATCGCGCAGCGGCAGGGTGTCATGCGCCGCACGGTGACTCAGTTCAGATTCGTTCAGCACCATGCCGGCGAAGAATGCCCCCAGTGCAAAGGAGACATCGAACAGCTCCACTGCGCCAAATGCGATACCTAATGCGAGGGCGAGGACTGACAGGGTAAACAGTTCGCGTGAGCCGGTTGCGGCGCTACGGGCCATAATCCACGGTACCAGGCGACGACCGACCAGCATCATAATTGCGATAAACGCCACCACCTTACCGATGGTAATGCCCATATCTACGGCCAGCGAGGCAAAGCCGACATCTTCTTTTTCCAGCATTCCAGCGACGGCTGGCAGGAGAACCAGCGTCAGCACCATCATCAGGTCTTCGACAATCAGCCAGCCAATGGCGATTTGCCCGCGCTGACTGTCAATGAGCTGCCTTTCTTCAAGCGCACGCAATAGCACCACGGTACTGGCGGTTGAAAGACACAGACCAAACACGATCCCTACCATCAGCGACCAGCCCATCACCGCTGAAAGCGCCATGCCCAGCAGCGTTGCCACCGCTATCTGGGCAATCGCGCCGGGAATGGCGATAGACTTTACCGCCATCAAATCCTTCAGCGAAAAGTGCAGCCCCACGCCGAACATCAGCAGGATTACGCCAAGCTCGGCCAGTTCAGGCGCTAACTTGGTATCAGCAACAAAACCAGGTGTAAATGGACCGGCCAGAACGCCCGCTAACAGATATCCCACCAGAGGAGAAATACGTAGTTTATTGGCAATCATGCCTAATATAAAAGCGAGCACAAGGCCGCCGACAATGGTGGTGATAAGCGGGGTGGCGTGATGCATTCCGTCTCCTTTGGTTGCTGTGATAATCCTGAAAACTCAAACGACGAGTAATAGTTTATGACAATTTTGATGTTTTTGTTTGTGAATAATTATTGAATTTTGATGAAAATAGGATTTTAGACGTAAAAAAGCACGGATCGGAAAAGTACAGCGGTATGTGAGAGGCAAAGGCTGATGGCTGCTGTAAGTCTGACGGCCAAAATTTACTTTTGGCCGTCAGGAAATCACGCTTTATGTCGGTTATCAGGTAAGAATATGGTCAGTATCCCCAGTAGTGGCAGGAAAGCACATATTTTGTAGACCAAATCGATGCTGGTATGGTCGGCAATCAGCCCTAACACCGCGGCTCCCAAGCCGCCCATGCCGAAGGCAAAACCGAAAAATAGCCCAGAAACCATGCCGATACGGCCAGGAAGCAGTTCCTGCGCGTAGACCAGAATGGCAGAAAACGCCGATGCGAGGATAAAACCAATGATCACGGTTAAAATCCCGGTCCATTCCAGCGTTGCGTAGGGTAAAAAGAGGGTAAAGGGTGCTACGCCGAGGATAGAGCCCCAAATAACATATTTTCTGCCAATTTTATCGCCCAATGGTCCACCAATCACCGTCCCGGCTGCGACGGCAAACAGGAAGGCAAACAGGTGAAACTGGGCATTTTGTACCGATAATCCGAATTTTTGCATCAGATAAAAGGTGTAATAGCTGCTGATGCTCGCCATATAGAAGTATTTGGAGAAAATCAGCACCAGCAGGATGCTTACCGCCAGTACCACTTTATTCCGTGGTAACGGATTCACGATGGCGACTTTCGGTTTTCCTTTACTCATCCGGTGCTGCGCGGCATACCAACGGCTGATTTGCGCCAGGACGACAATCGCTAATAACGCAGCCAGCACAAACCAGGCCACATTACCCTTACCATATGGCGCGATGATGACAGCCGCCAGTAACGGTCCCAGAGAGCTACCGAAGTTGCCGCCAACCTGGAAAATTGACTGGGCAAGACCGTGACGACCGCCGGAGGCCATTCGCGCCACGCGGGATGATTCCGGGTGAAATACCGAAGAGCCGGTACCAACCAGCGCTGCGGCGAGCAGGACCATATGGAAACTGCCGGCCATGGCCAGCAAAACAAGCCCACTCAGCGTGAAGCACATCCCAATGGGCAGCGACCACGGCATTGGGTATTTATCCGTCCAGTAACCCACAACCGGTTGCAGCAGTGAGGAAGCAAGCTGGAAGGTCAGGGTAATCATCCCTATCTGCATAAACGTCAGCGAGAACTCTGACTGCAATAGCGGATAAATCGCCAGGATCAGCGACTGGATCATATCGTTTAGCAGATGGGAGAGGCTGATTGCCCCTAAAATGCCAAATGAGGTGCGTGCTTTAGCAACCGACGCTGACGCGCCAGCCACTGGCTGGGTTGGTTCACTTATTGCCATAGAAAGTCACTTCTGTTTGGGTTGCGATTATGAGGGTAATCTAATTTGTTATTATTACCTGACTAACATACCTGCGGAAGGTGTTTGAAGGAAGTCTCATTTCTGAAAACATTTTCGGCTATTATTTTCAGTAGCTGTAATTTTATGCCCGAACTAATTCGACTTACAGGCAGGCGGCAAACGCGAGAGTCCCAGGAGCTTACTGCATAAGCGACAGGGGGAAGTGAGCGCAGCCAACGCACATGTAATTTGAAGGATAACGGGTATGGCGGTTGATATTGAGTCAGGGAGTGAAATATGAAGTTTTTAAAACGGGGCGTGGCGCTGGCGTTATTTGCCGCATTTGCGCTGGCAGGTCAACCTGCACAGGCGTACGAAAAAGATAAAACCTACAAAATTACCATTCTGCATACCAACGATCATCACGGTCACTTCTGGCGCAGCGAATACGGTGAATACGGGCTGGCGGCACAAAAAACGCTGGTGGACGGTATTCGTAAAGAGGTGGCTGAGGAAGGAGGCAGTGTACTGCTGCTTTCCGGTGGCGACATTAATACCGGCGTACCGGAGTCCGATCTGCAGGATGCGGAACCTGATTTTCGCGGAATGAACCTGATTGGCTATGATGCGATGGCGGTCGGAAACCACGAGTTTGATAATCCGCTTAGCGTATTGCGCCAGCAGGAAAAATGGTCCAAATTCCCGTTTCTCTCGGCCAATATCTATCAGAAAAGCACCGGCGAGCGTTTGTTTAAGCCGTGGGCCATCTTTAAGCGCCAGGATTTAAAAATTGCCGTACTCGGTTTAACCACTGACGATACGGCGAAAATTGGCAACCCAGAGTTCTTTACCGATATTGAGTTCCGTAAACCTGCTGATGAAGCCAAACTGGTTATCCAGGAACTGAACATGGGGGAAAAGCCGGACATCATTATTGCGACCACCCATATGGGACATTATGACAATGGCAATCACGGCTCGAACGCGCCTGGCGACGTAGAAATGGCGCGCAGCCTGCCGGCGGGATCGCTGGCAATGATTGTGGGTGGTCACTCGCAGGATCCGGTATGTATGGCCGCGGAAAACAAGAAGCAGGTTGATTACGTACCGGGTACGCCGTGTGCGCCAGACAAGCAAAACGGGATCTGGATTGTGCAGGCGCATGAGTGGGGGAAATACGTGGGGCGGGCGGACTTTGAGTTCCGCAATGGCGAAATGAAAATGGTTAATTACCAGCTCATCCCCGTCAACCTTAAGAAAAAAGTGACCTGGGACAACGGTAAAAGTGAGCGCGTACTCTACACCCCGGAAATTGCAGAAAATCAGCAAATGCTTTCTCTGCTGACGCCGTTCCAGAATAAAGGTAAAGCGCAGCTCGACGTGAAAATTGGTAGCGTCAATGCGCGCCTCGAAGGCGACCGTAGCAAAGTCCGTTTCGTGCAGACCAACATGGGGCATTTACTGCTGGCTGCGCAAATGGCGCGAACCAGCGCTGATTTTGGCGTGATGAGCGGCGGCGGTATCCGTGACTCCATCGAAGGCGGTGATATCACCTATAAGAGCGTGCTGAAAGTGCAGCCGTTCGGTAACATCGTGGTGTACGCCGACATGAGCGGGAAAGAGGTGATTGACTATCTGACCGCCGTGGCGCAAATGAAGCCGGATTCCGGGGCCTATCCGCAGTTTGCCAATGTCAGCTTCGTGGCGAAAGACGGCAAGCTTAACGATTTGAAAATTAAAGGCGAACCCGTTGATCCAGCCAAAACCTATCGCATGGCAACGCTGAGCTTCAATGCCACCGGCGGCGATGGCTATCCGCAAATTGATAACAAGCCTGGCTATGTAAATACCGGGTTTATTGATGCGGAAGTGCTGAAAGAGTACGTGCAGAAGAACTCACCGCTCGATGCTGGTGCGTATGAGCCGAAGGGCGAGGTAAGCTGGCAGTAACAGGGCAATTTGGGGCATCATTTTATCCGCTCCTCCGGGCCGCCCTTCATGGCGGCCCAATAATCCTACTTATTACCTCTATGCTCCGGTTCCTGCACGCTGGCCGAGTCCAAACTGTCTTCACCAATCACACCCTGTAATCGCAGTAGGCTCAATTGCCGTATCACCGGGCAAAAGACAATTAATCACGGCGTGCGATATCGGCGAATTTCGCATCCAGAATTTTCGCCAAATCGCCCGCTGCCAGTTCAATATCCAGCCCGCGTTTGCCGCCGGACACATAAATGGTGTCAAACGTCTGGGCGGGAGCGTCGATGAGCGTCGGCAATCTTTTTTTCTGCCCCAGCGGGCTGATGCCGCCTACCAGATACCCGGTGGTTCGCTGCGCGATCATCGGATCGGCCATATCGACCTTTTTGGCTCCCAACGCCCTGGCGACTTTTTTGAGATCCAGTTGACCGGCTACCGGCGTAACGGCAACCGCCAGGTGCTTCATATCGCCATTCACGGCAACCAGTAGCGTTTTGTAGACCTGGTCCGCATTCAGACCTAACTTGCGTACCACTTCGTCACCAAAGTTCGTCTCGGACGGATCGTGATCGTAGGTGTGGATCTGGAAAGAAATTTTGTTTTTTTCGAGTAATTTAACGGCGGGTGTCATAGCAATTTTCCTGGCCCAGACAAAATACGACACAAGCATACGCCTGATGTCTGTCTAAAAAATAGTACCATCTTGCGCAATAGTGTTGGCAGGATGATGACTTTGAGCGACAATCGAACTACACCGATGCTTTAAGCGTCGGGATCATAATAATGATGAAATTCCTCTTTGACGGGCCAATAGCAATATTGGCCATTTTTTTACCGTAACATCTCCGGCAAATTTCCTTCTCCATACAAATGCAGCGCACCAACGGCCACGACATAGTGACCGGCGGGCATCGCCCTGAGTCGATCGCGCCAGGCCGCATTACGCTGATGCATCAAAACGTCATACAGCGACTGGCTAAAAGTATTGGGTAGATTGAGTTCGCTATTGCGTGGCGGCGTTTTAAGCCACCAGCCCATCATCTGTTGTAGCAGTCTGGCATTGGTGTGCCAGTGCGTCAGGGTATCGTCCAGCAGAGCCAGTCCGTTATCGGGTAACTGACACAACAGCTCGATTTGGCTGGATGCGCCTTCCAGCTCGATTATGGGTTTATGCACCTGTTTTGCCGCATTCAGAAGTTGGTAATCAATGCCGTATTCTGCCCGCAACCCCAACTGCTGCGCCTGCGTTGCCTGCAAGACCATGGCGATTTGCCACAGCGGCTGTGTAGACAGCAGGGAAGGGGAAATACCCAGCTCGTCGGTGACTTTGTGCAGATTATCTAGCAGCTCTGGGCTGATGCGCTCTTCCAGTGCGGCAAAGGTCGGAAGGTTGGCAAACGGCGCGTCGTCGCCGGAAACATCGGCTTCGACAATGAGCGCATCGGCACGCTGGAGCTTTTTGAGTAATTTGGCAGGCAGAGGCGCCATATCGCGGCTGCCCATGTGAATACTGCCAATCAGATGAAAATGGCGGTTTCCGGGCAAGGAGATGTCGATGGCAGGCCAGGTATAGTGGTTGCCGCGTAGCGCGGTGAAAAATGATTTTACCCGGTACAACAGATCCATACGGCCTCCCTAAGTAGACTTCCATGCTAGCGCGTGGTCCTGGAAGGTGCAAATACACTTCATCATTCGCTCCGCCTCTTTATTGGCAGCGTGCAAAAACCCCAGTCACATAATTGGCTATGCTCCTGGGGTTTTTATACTTGCCGCCTTGAGGCAACGCGAATGATTTGGGGCCCCGTTCAGAGCGACATCCGGTAAAGGCTTACTCTTTAGGTTTGAAGCGCAGCAGTCGATTAGCGTTGCTCACCACGGTAATGGAGGAGAGCGCCATCGCCGCTCCGGCAACGACCGGGTTGAGCAGTGTTCCGGTGAACGGCCACAAAATCCCGGCGGCAACGGGGATACCGATGCTGTTATAGATAAACGCGCCGAGCAGGTTCTGCTTCATATTGCGCAGCGTTGCCCGGGAGATAGACAGCGCATCTGCAACGCCCATCAGGCTATGGCGCATCAGCGTAATCGCGGCGGTTTCAATCGCCACATCGCTGCCGCCACCCATGGCAATCCCTACGTCAGCCTGAGCCAGCGCAGGCGCATCGTTGATACCGTCACCGACCATGGCAACCTGACGCCCCTGGCTCTGCAGACGTTTAATCGCCTCGGCTTTACCGTCCGGCAGAACGCCAGCAATCACCTCATCAATACCCGCCTCTTTGGCAATGGCGTTGGCGGTCGTTGGGTTGTCGCCGGTGAGCATCACCAGACGATACCCGGCGCGGTGCAGACGCTGGAGTGCTGCCACGCTGTCGCTACGCAGAGGATCACGTACCGCTAACAGCGCTGCTGCTTTACCGTCAATCGCTAACAGTACCGGGGTTGAGCCTTGGGAAGCCTGAGCGGTGATTTCAGCCTCCATTTCAGTGGTATCTACCTGCTGTTCATTGAGCAGCGCCTGGTTTCCCAGCAGCAGCGTGTGACCTTCCGTTTCGCCACTGACGCCTAAACCGCGCAGCGTACGGAAACCGTTGACCTGCGGCAGCGTGACATCACCTGCTTTGTCCAGAATCGCCCTGGCTAACGGGTGGCTGGAACCCTGTTCAAGGGCCGCTGCCAGACGAATTGCCAGTGCTTCGTCGGTATTGGCAAACGTTTTGATGGCGACAACCTGTGGTTTGCCTTCAGTTAGCGTCCCGGTTTTATCAAACACGATGGTATCGAGCGTGCTGGCGCGCTGCAGCGCATCGGCATCACGTACCAGCACCCCAAATTCAGCGGCACGCCCGACTCCGGAAATAATCGACATCGGCGTTGCCAGACCCAGCGCACAAGGGCAGGCAATAATCAGGACGGTGGTGGCGATTACCAGCGTATAGACAATCTGCGGCGCCGGTCCAAAGAAATACCAGATAGCCGCACTGACCAGCGCAATGGCGACCACGACCGGAACGAACACCGAGGAGATGCGGTCGGCCAGTTTGCCAATTTCCGGTTTGCTGCTTTGCGCCTGGCGCACCATACGAATAATGCGCGACAGCGTGGTGTGACTGCCAACAGCGCTGGCGCGGAACAGCACGCTACCGTCCTGTACGACCGTACCGGCGTGGACGCTATCGCCTGCACCTTTTTGCTGTGGAATCGGCTCACCGGTCAGCATGGCCTCATCCAGCCAGGCTTCACCCTGAGTGATTTCGCCATCAACCGGAACGCGGTCACCGGTGGTCAGGCGCAGCAACATTCCAGCCTGCACCTCTGCCAGCGGCACGTTCTTTTCACCTTCGTCAGTGACGACGCGTGCGGTCGGCGGTGTCAGATCGAGCAGTTTTTCCAGTGCTTTAGACGAGCGTTGGCGAGCCCGCGCTTCCAGCATGTGTCCGAGGTTAATCAGACCGATAATCATGGCACTGGCTTCATAATAGAGGTGTCGCGCTTCCATCGGGAACCATTGTGGCCAGAGGTTGACGCTCATGGAATAGAGCCATGCCACCCCCGTACCCAGCGCCACCAGCGTATCCATGGTCGCGGTGCCGTTCATCAGGCTTTTCCACGCATTGCGGTAAAAGTGACCGCCCGCGAAAACCATCACGGCAAGCGTTGCCAGACCAATCATCAGCCACAGGCTGCGGTTGTCGTCGCTCACCATCATGTTGTCGCCAATCATGCCCCATACCATGACCGGGATACCCAGGAGCAGCGCGACGGCTGCCTGCCAGCGAAAACGTTTCATGGTTGCCACGGCGGTTTCTTGCTGACGTTCGCGACGCTTAGCATCATCTTCAATCGCTTCTGCGCCGTAGCCCGCTTTTTCAACCGCCTGTACTAAATCTGCGGCGGAGGCACTGCCCATTACCAGCGCAGTGCGTTCCGCCAGGTTTACCCGTGCCTGCGTGACGCCCGGTACACTTTGCAATGCATTTTGTACGCGGGTCACACAACTGGCGCAGCTCATGCCGTTTAACAGCAACTGTTGGCTGTCATCATCAGCCGTAGCTGCCGGAAGCTCGGAAGGGACCGCTGCCAGTGCTTCCGACGGGATTGATGACTCCGTCAGCGGTTTAGCCTTTGGGTGGCTTAACTCCGCGCCGTAACCGGCTTGTTTAATGGTTTCAATCAGCGCTTCTGCGCTGGCGCTCCCGGTAACATGCGCTTCTGTCACGGTGACATCCGCTTGCTCAACGTCCGGACGTTGTTCCAGACTTTCTTTAACGCGTTTTACGCAGTGACCACAGGACAGGCCGTCCAGGGTTAGATCGATTGTTTGAGACATAACCAACTCCTTTTTTGCAGGATTAACTGACTGTGATAAAGGTTAAACCTTCCAGCAAGGGGAAGGTCAAGGGCGTTTTTAGAAAAGGTGAAAAAAGGGTGTAAAGGGAGAAAAACGGGAACGCCACGTCAGGGGTTCCCGGTCTGTTATTGATTGAGGACGATAATCGGCGTTCGATGCTTCGGTTCATTTATGACCGTGAGATCGGCACCGTACAGCGCGTTCAGCGACCGTTGCTTCAGAACATCCTGCGGATATCCGTTATCAACTATTCTGCCGCGTTCCATCAATACCACACGGTCGGCATAGCGCGCCGCGAGGTTGAGATCGTGCAGGACGCAGCAGACGTTAAGCTGCCGTTCACGCACCAGACGACGTAGCAGACGAAAAAGGTGCTGCTGGTGGTGAATATCCAGCGCGGAGGTGGGTTCATCCAGAAACAACCATTTCGGCCCAGGCTCGGGCTCCCAAAGCTGAACCAGCAGGCGCGCCAGCTGTACCCGCTGTTGTTCTCCTCCCGACAGATGCCGGTAATCGCGTGCGGCCAGCGCCTGGCAATCACACAATGCCATGATGTACTCCGTTTCATCGCCCGTGTTGCGCGTACGATACGGATGTCTGCCCATGCGAATGACCTCCTGAACGCTAAACGGGAAGGCCATATGACTATTCTGGCGCATCACGGCACGGGTTTTTGCCAGCTCGGTGATTGACCACTTGTCCAGCGGCTTGCCAAACATGCTACAACGCCCACTGTGGGGCTGCAGATATCCCGTAAGCTGGCGTAGCAGCGTCGACTTCCCGGCTCCGTTCGGGCCAAGAATCGCGATGATCTCTCCATCAGGTAGCGTCAGGGAAACGTCGTCGGTCAGTCGTCTTCCCTGAATGTGGTAGACCAGATTTTCAGCGACGATCATGACACCCTCCGGCTACGCAGTATTAACCACAGGAAATACGGTCCACCGATCAGGCTGGTTAACAGGCCAACGGGCATTTCGGCTGGCTGAACAAGTGTGCGGGCCAACGTATCGGCAATCAGAAGTAAACAGGCACCGGCCAGCGTAGAGCAGGGAATCAACCAGCGATGATCGGCACCGGTCGTCATTCTGATCAGATGTGGGATCACCAGGCCAATAAAACCAATTACGCCGCTGACGGAAACCGCAGCGCCGACCAGGAGCGAACTGAGCAACAGTAACTGCTGACGCTTACGTTTGACGTTTACGCCGAGGTAATGCGCCTCTTCATCACCCAACTGCAGTAAATTAAGCGTTCCCGCCATGCAGACGGTTACAACAATGGCTGGAAGAACAAACGTGCTGGCAACCAACAGCGTTGGCCACTGGGCCTGGCCGAGATTTCCCATCATCCACAATGTAAGTTGACGTAGCTGCTGCTCGTCGCCCACATAGCTCAGTACGCCAATAGCCGAACCGCACAGGGCATTGATAGCGATACCGGCTAACAGCAGTTGCATCATTCCACCGTGGTTATGACGCTGGCTTATCAGGAAAATAATCGTGCAGACCACCATGCTGCCTGCGACGGCAAAAATCATCTGCTCATACAGCACCAGCACTACGGGGAACGAAAATGGGATAACTATCGCGATGCCGACCATCAGCGCGGAGCCGCTGCTGACGCCAAGCAGGCCAGGATCGGCCATCGGATTGCGGAAAAGTCCCTGCATGATGACCCCAGCCGTCGCCAGCGCAGCACCGACCAGAACGGCCAGCAGCACGCGAGGCAGGCGGATGTTTAACCAGATATCACGATATTCGTCGTTGAACAGAGCGCTGAAGCTAATGTTCAGCGCCCCCTGGCTGGCACCGAAGAGCATCAGAGCAACCAGCAAAAGAGAAAGACCCGTCAGGATGCTGACGGAAGAAAGCGAGTCCTTAAGCACGTAACGCTCCATAACGTCTTTGCGGCGCGGAGTTCCCGCGCCGTGAGGGGTTTACGCGGGTTTCAGTCCCGGCTCAACCAAACTGTAAATCTGGTTATTAAGTGCTGGCGCAGTGGCCAGTTCGTGAATATGCTTCGCAACATCTGCACGCATTACAAAGCCGTGACACTCCTGAGCCTGTATTCGTTGCGCCTGGCCGGTGGCTGCACCGTTCAGCAAACCGCCGGGGCGGAGAATGGCGTAGTCCAGTCGACTGGTTTGTAGCCAGCTTTCAGCCAGCGATTTTTCCCGTACAGCCTGACCAAATGCGGCCTTTGCGCGTGAAGAAAGAAAAGGCCAACTGTCACCGCAGCCGAGTGAGGTCACCAGAATCATGCGCTTGATCTCCGCTTTTTCTGCTTCATCAATGACGGTTCTGTGCGCCAGATAATCCTGGGCGCCGCCCATGGAGGAGATCACCGTGGCATGTTGACCCGCTGCGCGACAGGCACAGGCGGTGACCTGACTATCGCAGGCGTCGCCGATGAAGACCTGCACACCTTTTTCCTGCAACCCAGCAGCGACCTGTGCGTTGCGAACGACGGCAATCACCGGACGTTGTTCCGCCAGTGCGAGTTCAAGCGTTTTCGCGCCGACGCCGCTACCACCCGCACCAAAAATGAGCCATGGAGCCATCAGGCATGTTCCTTTAAAGATGAAGACAACGCGTGAAAGGCGCTGACCTGTTCGGCCAGTAGCTGTCGATGTTCATCCCGACCGAGGAAAATTTTGAACATTGCGCTACCCGCCTGGTTAAAGAAGAGAATGGACGCGGTGTCCATTCCCATAAATTTGCGTTCAATCAGGGCAATATGCGTACAGTTTTCTACCTTGATATGACCGGTCATGCCTTTTTTGCCGCGCAGGTTGAAGTAGCCATGACGGTGGAATCCGGAAGGTAATTCCCCGGTGAATTCCAGAATGACATCAGCAGTATGGACCAGGGTGGTGACTTTGCCCCATTCGCTGACGGTTTCCCAGACAGTATCAAATTGATCGCCGGAAACCAGCGTCGGGGAGGGGAGGTTTTTCACCACCTCCAGCAGCGTGGTGTTGTACTGGGCAGCGATAGCTTCCAGCGTACCGTCCGGTTCAGTTTTCAAAAAATCCTGTAAAGAGACATGGCTCATAATTCACTCCTGGTATGGTTGTTCTACCGCAATGCGCGGCGCGTTAAGTGCCTGAATAAGTTCATCAAGAGACTGCAAAATATTGCTCGCCCAAAAACGCCCTTCATTGGTCAGGCGCACACAGGTGCTGGCATCTCGCGTCAGTCCTGCGTGATGCCATTGGGTCAGTAGCGGGGTCAGTTTTTGTGCATGAGGCGTCAGTTCATCCAGCGGAACGCGGGCCGTTTCAATGCCCGCCTGGAGAGTGTGTCGCCACTGGAAACCACGCTCGGCGGTACGCATCATCATCATTAGCGGTTTTTTCCCGGCGGCGATAGATTCATGCCATGTTGTCAGATTGCGCTCGACCATCCAGGAATAGCCATTGACTGATCCCCCGGCGCCTGAGCCGAATGCCAGACAGTCCGCTCCCTGTTTAATCAGCAGGTTGTACAGATTGCGTTCACGCGTGGTACGCGCCCAGTGGCTGTTGCTGATGCAGCGCCAGCCTGCGCTGTCCATGAAATCGCAACCCTGAAGATAGAGATCGCGACGTTCGGCGGGAGAGGGAACGGTTGTGCGCCCGGTTTCAACTGCTTTGCCAAGCGGTGTATTGGGGATCAGGTTCAGCGCATAAAGATCTACGCCGTCGAGGCCGATTTCACGGGCAATCGCCAGATCGTCGCCCCACAGTTTTGCATCTTGTCCTGGCAGACCAAACAACAGATCGCATACCACGGCGGCACGATCCCGTTTTACCAGCCCCTGCATAAAGGCAATTGCGGTCGGGCCGTCTGAGGTGCGCGCCATTTTCTTGCGGATCCGGCTGTTAAAAGATTGAATACCGATCGAAAACCGATTGGCGCCAGCGTCAAGGCAGGCATCAATTCGCGCATCGTCAAAATTGAGCACTCGTCCCTCAATGGTAATTTCGCAGTCCGGTGCCAGCGGTAACTTTTCACGCAGCGCGGTGATGATTCTGCCCAGATCCCGTGCTGACAGCGCTGAAGGCGTACCGCCGCCAAAATAGACGGCGTGAATTGGGGCTGACTGATGTAATGCGCTATCGGCTTCCATCTCGATTTCGCGCAACAGCGCGTTGGTGTAGCGGGCGCAGTGATCTTCTTCGAACCGGTTTTGATAAAAACCGCAGAAAGTACAATGCGTTGCACAAAAAGGGATATGCAAGTACACCAGCCGTTTACGCGGCGGGGTAGGCTGGCTGATAACATCCTGCCAGGTTTGTGACAATAGCTCTTTGGCAATCGGGATCGCCCCGCGCCATGGCATTGTGGCGCGGCGATCCTTAAAGGGCTGACTTCCCTCAAGCGCAAAATGCGCGGTGAGATCCAGCGAGTGTTCAGTCTTCATTCTTTTTTATAAATCCAGTTAGTGAGGCCAGAATTGCTGGTGCAGGGCTTCAACCGCATCGGCGACGCGAGGCCCCATTCCCAGAATCAGCGCCTGGTCTACCGCCACAATGCGCTGGTTTTTCCAGGCCGCAGTGTGGGTAATACCGGCAATCGCGCTCAGACGAGCCAGATCGCCATCCACCATTTGCGACGTCACCACGATCACCTCCGGGTTGGCGGCGATCAGCGACTCCGCGCTGTAACTTTTATACTGCGCGTGGGTGGCGACATTTTGTGCGCCTGCAAGGGTCATAATGGCATCGGCAACGCTGCCCTTGCCGGCGACCTGCGGCGCGCTGCCGCCAGCGGAGAGAATGAACATGGCTTTGACCGGCGCATTTTTCGCCGCCACGCTGTGCTGAACACGATCCAGACGTTTATGCAGGCGATTGACCAGCGCTTCACCTTGTTCAGGAATGCGCAGCGTTTGAGCCAGCTCCCGAATGTTGGCGTACATTTGCTCGACGGTGGCCGGTACGCGCGGCAATGTAACGACGTTAACTTTCTGCGCCCGGAGCTGATCCAAAACGATTTGAGGGCCTGCATCCTGCCAGGTGATAAAGCTGTCCGGGTGCAGCGATAAAATGCCCTCGCTGCTTAACTGCTTCCAGTAGCCGATATGCGGGAGTGCGGCAGTTTCTGGTGGGTACGAGGTGGTTTCATCGACGCCAACCACCCGGTTGCCGACGCCCATGGCGTAAATCAGTTCGCTAAGCGAACCGCCCGCCACCACCAGGCGGTCAGCGGACTGGGCGCTGAAAACACAGGCGAGGCTCAGTAAGCCAATCATGAGTTTTTTCATCGTCAGAAATTCCACGCAAAGCCAACAGCGGCATTGAAACCAGCGTCTGGGATAGATTCATGCGCGGTTCTGTAACGCTTGTCGGTCAGGTTGTTGAGCGCGAGGTTGACCTGATACTGGTCCTGCGGACCAAACTCAGTGTTGAATGCGAGGTTTAGCGTGGCCCAGCCTGGGTAGTTTATTTCCGTGGTGCCGGTATTATCTTTGGCGCGGGACGCCGCGCGAATAAAGACATCGGACGTCACGTTAGCGGCATTCATCAACCAGGTATGTTTCAGGCCAACGCGCCCGGTCAGCGTGGGTTCGCCGGTATCCCAGGTTTTTATGGTGTTGCCTTCGTATTGACGGCGAATGAGATTACCGCTCAGGTAGGGTGAAACCGCCCAGCCGTTGTATTCTGCGGTTAATTCCATGCCCCAGGTTTTGGCACGATCGATGTTGTCGTAGTAGTAATAGCCGCCGCGGGAAGAGGTGGTGTTGCCGTTGCAAACGGGTTGGCCTGAACAGGCCAGACTGGCGATATAGTCTTTGGCTTCGGAGTAATAAATAGCGCCGTCAATCAGCCACATATTCCCTTTATACCGCGCGCCCAACTCATAGTTATTCGAGTGTTCAGCCTTCAGGTTTGGGTTGCCGTAGGTAACGCTGCCGCCGGCGGATGTCTGCATGAACAATTGAGTAAGCGTGGGGAAGACATAGCCCTGGGCGTATGCAGCCCGGAGTTCAAGATCTTCAAAGCCGGAATAGCGCAGGCTGGTCGAGGTCACCAGTTCATCATCGTGAACGGAATTTCCCCCGGTGGATTGCCAAGTGGTGCCGCTGCTTTGGATGGTTTGCGTATCGTTGCGATTGAGTTTCGAAGACAGCCAGTACTGGCGTGCGCCCACGGTCCACGTCCAGTCATCGGCAAAGCGCCAGTCGTTTTGCGCGAACAGTGAGGTGTTGCTTTGTTCCGCTTCGTTATATGACAGGGTACGAGTTTGCGTATCGAAGAAGCCGGTAGCCGCGGTCTGGCGCGTACTGCCGTCCGTGTCCTGTTTTATTTTGTCATGCTGATACTGAGTGCCAATCACCAGCGTGTTGTTAGCCGGAAGGGAGATATTACCCTGCAGCGTTACACCCTGGGTATATTGTTTGTCGTTGGTATTGGTTTGATTGCTTACCGTCAGCGCTTTAATCATCGGGCTGGGGATAATCTGGGTCGTTTTGACCCGGTTTTCAAATTTGCGCTCTATTGTCTGGGTGTATGCGTCAAAATGGATGTTCTTCAGGTAATCCCCGTCGGCCGCGTAGTCGTAGAAAAGACCGATTTTCTCGCGTTCCAGCTTAGGAATTTTGACGCTAAAGTCATCGAACTGACCTTCGGGATCGTCAAACCAGGTTTGAGTGGATAGCTTATAACGGTCGAGTGAGAGCCCAATTTTGTGGCGATCGAGATTGTAGCCAAGCCACACTCCCTGACCGTTATTACGGAAGTTGGTGTCGGGCAATCTTCCGTCAGGTGTATCGCGATCCCCCTGGTCGGAATAGCTGCCATTGATACGGTAGTCAAAGTTACCGATGCTTCCCCAGGCTGCCGCTGACTCTTCCCATCCTGCCGTTGCGGAGTTATAAACAGCCTTAACGCTACCACCCAAAGGCTTATCGCCGCCTTTTTTGGTAATAAAGTTCACGACGCCGCCAATTGCCTGCGAACCATAGAGGACAGAATAAGGGCCTTTGACCACTTCAATACGTTCCAGCGCGGATTCGTCAATCAGTAAACCGGCTCCGTAGTTTTGTCCGGCACGTTGGTAGCTGACGACCTGGCCGTCTATCAAAATCAGCACCCGCGAAGAAGCTTCGCCACGGATACGAATTTGTTTCCGACCTGCGAGAGCGTTATCGGTAACTTCGACGCCGGGGATATCTTGTAAATCATCAGCAAGAGAAACGCTGGTGGAGTTTTGTAGCGTCTGGCGATCGATAACCTGAATGGTTGCCGGGCTATCCCAGAGACTACTTTCTGTGCGGTTAGCCGTAACGATCACCGTATCTTCGTCGGACGTTGAACCGTGTGTTGGAGAGGTCGCTGCAAAAGTAGCGCCGGACATGCATAATGTCAGGGCTGAAAGAATAAATGGCCTTTGGTTAATCCGTGGCAACATAAGAGAACCTTTATTGAATGTAAATGATCATCATTATCATTCGCGTTTGTATATAAAATTGTTTCCCTTTGTTCAAGATGAAAGGTGCAGAACCGATACATCTTTTGATTTGAGTCAATTTTGCGTGGTCAATAAATGCTGAAATGTGATCTGAATCGGATATAACAATGTGAATTAAAAGGATTTGTGCATCGCTGTGATGGTGGGAAATGCGCGGGGTTCTTGGGTAAAGGATTACGGCAATGTGGGCTATAATGTGGCTCAGTACCAACAAGATCAGCGGGGGAAATGTGAATATTAGCGATGTTGCGAAAAAAACCGGTTTAACCAGCAAAGCGATACGCTTTTACGAAGAAAAGGGGTTAGTGACGCCGCCGCTGCGTAGCGAAAATGGCTATCGCACATACAACCAACAGCATCTGAATGAGCTTACGCTGTTACGACAGGCACGACAGGTTGGTTTTAACCTGGAAGAGTGCGGCGAGTTGGTGAACCTGTTTAACGATCCGGCGCGTCACAGCGCAGATGTGAAAAAGCGTACGTTAGAAAAGGTGGCGGACATTGAGCGCCATATCAGCGAGCTGCAGGCTATGCGCTTGCATTTGTTGGCGCTGGCGGAGAGTTGCCCTGGCGATGACAGCGCCGAATGCCCGATTATTGATAATCTCTCCGGCTGCTGCCACCATAAAGCGAAGGCTTAACGAAGTGGCGGATTAAGCATAAACACCACCGTGCCGCGGTACCACGGTGATTTCTCAAGTTGCGCTTCAGCCTGCGGGTCCCGGCTACCGTTTTGTACCAGCCCCAGCTTAAATGGAATGCGCAGACGACTGAGGGCGGGCAGATACGCCTGATAATTCGGTACCGTGTGACGTCCCTGATAGCTCTGGACCACCAGTTCATCGACCGCCAGCGCGTTCAGCGTGGCGACGTCGCCCGTTTTTGCCCAATCCAGTAGTCCGGTTACGCCAAGTGCAAACTCGGTCGGTAGCCGTTGGCGTAACTGCTGCAGAAAGTAGGCGTAATCGGCAAGCTGATGGGTCGCCGCGTCAAAATCAACCTGCAGGCCGATGACGTGATTTCCGGCCGTCTGCCAGCGTTGCATCAAGCGTATGATGCGCGCCGGGATCTCCTCCGGTACGTCGAGTGTGGTAAAGCGCACGGTCAACCAGATAGAGGGGAAAGTCAGGCGATTAACCGGCAGTCCTAGACGCTGGAACACCACGTTACCTGAACGTACCAGGACTTCGCCCTGATGCAGATAGACTGTTTGTGCGTTTTTCAGCTCGTCACTGGCCTTCACTCCGGACCATAGCCAGAAGGCCGGATGTTCACGGGCGGCGACGATTTCCGCCGCCTGTGCCTGGCCGAGTAGCAGCGCAGTTACCAGTAGTATTTGAGTTTTTGCGCCCACGGACTTCCCGGATACTGTGTTTTCAGTTGGGTGAACCAGCCTTTACGCTGTAGTTTATCTACTTCCTCACCGCCGCACTCGTTAGAGCCTGACGGCGCATAGCACATGATGGCGCGATACAGCGCAAAGCTCTTATCTTCAACCTCTGCTTTTGGCGATGTGATCACCTGCTGGTAGTAGCTTTGCCTGTCGAACTGGCCGAACGGTTTCTTGCGCGAGATTGCTGATTCAAGCACATCGTTGCCGGAACTGTTTTTCCATAAATCAACGTGGGTTTGCGTAGTGCGGAAAAATTCGCCTAAGCAGTTCAGGGAGTGGGCATCATGCGCTTGTTTGCTCAGAACCGTTACCGTTTCATTGAGGCTGCGACAGGTATAACCGCTCTCGGCAGAGTCGCCTTTCCAGTCGAAAATACTCAGATTAACGTCATCAAACGCTTCGCCAATGACCGGCGGCGTAATGGCGCTGGCCAGTTTTCTGTCATTCAGCCAGTCGTCAAAGCGATGCTCAGTGAGATCCCGCACCAGCAGCGTATGCAGGGCGATGGTACGCTCTTCGTTATTAGGACCATGGACGGCTTGCTGGCGCAGTAGTTCAGGCGTGGCCTGGGTTTTCAGCACCTGCGAGCGAAAGCGCAGGTTAGTTACTGCGCTTTCTGGGGCGAAAATTGCCGCCACGTCGCCGCTATAAACCAGCGTCGCGGCTAGCTTAGCCTGCACATACTGCTGCTGTTCGTTGTCCTGGCTGAGCTTCAGCAATGTCTGCCAGAAATCACGTGCGGTGGTCCATTTCTGCTGGCCCATCAGCGCTTCGCCGTACAGCACCTGTTCGCTGAAGGCCAGCGTATCGTGGGCCGGAAGTTTCTGCGCCGGAGTAACTGCCGAAATAATCGCCGCGTAGTTGCCCGTTGCCAGCCACAGATTCAGCTGCAGATCGCGCCATAGCGGCAGTTTTTGGCTCTGCTCAAACACCGGTTTGCTGGCGTCAAGCTGGGCCTGCGTCAGCGTTGGTTTGTTGTTGTTATTCAGGCGCAACGCGCGCAGCAGTTCGATATAGCTGACAAGCGGCGCATCGGGGAAAGCCTCCACCACGGACTGTTCGTAGAACGCCATGCCGTAGACATTATCGTATTCGATGACGATCTCACGCAGTTGCTGTGCGTCAGCCGATTGCTGAAGCGTCTGCTCATACAACCCCGCCAATTGCGGCCACGCCTGTAAATACCAGTTGATACGACGCAGCATACCGTGCGAGGAAGCGGCGTACAGGCCTTGCGGGTAGTGTTGCAGATAGGCTTGCGCCAGCGTCTGAGCCTGAGAAGCGTCCTCGCGGTTAATTTTTGTGATATCAAAATCGCCGTACTCGCCCACGCTGTTCTGGCTGCTTTTGTTCAACGCCGCACGTATCAGCATGTATTGCGCGGTCTCAGCCAGCCACGGACGATCGCTTTTGGCTAGCTGAGCGAAATCCTGTTCGGCGCTGGCATAATCACCGGCATAAAAACTGGCGGCCGCTGCCAGATAGCTTTTGTAGGACTGAGCTGGAGAATCTGCCGGGAGAGTGGCAAGCGATGACTCAATCTGCTCGCGGGTTGCCCCGGATAACAGTCCTGTGCGCGCCTGGGCCAGGGCCTGACGCTGATTTGCCGTTAACGTTGAGTCGGCCAGCAGTGCGGCAAAAAATGCGCTGACGCTCGCGGTATTATTCGAAACATGACGGTTCTCAAGCTCAGCGTCGTTGACGTTTATTTCGTCTGCGCTAATGTTCAGTTCGGCTATCTGTCGGGACAGGGGGCTGTCTTCGGCAGATACCTGCGCTGCGGCTGGCTGCGGGGCAATGTCATCCCACTGCGGATGATACGCAAAATAGAAATCGCGGGAGCGGGTGATGTCCGCCGGCATCGACTGCACCGGCAGAGCAAATGATTTCTCCTGGCTCAGCAGCCGCAGCAGGTTATCACGACTGTCGTTTTCCGGATTGAAGGTGGGCGTGCCTTTCAGCAGGCAGCTGTCGTCGCTCCATTTGCAGTCTTCCATATCGAAAGAGGCGAATACCTGCGGGGCGACGACCAATAATGAGCAAAGGGCAAAGGCAAGGGGTGTCTTCCTGACCATAGTCTTATTTCCTGTCTTTTTAGTGTGATACCGCTGTAATAATCAGGGTAATTCCCTCAACGGCAATAACTTCAACCTGCGTTCCGGCGCTCAAATCGTCGCGGGCGCTGACGGGCCATGAGCTGTCGCCGACGCGCATATGTCCGCGGCCATTGACCAGGGCTGTTTCCAGAATAAATCGACGGCCAACCAACTGCTGCCCGCGCTGGTTAAGATGGCTGTCGGCGGGTTTCTGATCTTGTACGCGCCTTGCCAGCCACTTCCACCACAGCCAGGCCGCCAGCAGGGTGAGTACGGCGAACATCGCCCCCTGCCACGCCCAGTCAAGCGGGATAAGCCACACCACCAGGCCGGTAATCACCGCCGCCACGCCGCTCCACAGCAGATAGCCGTTACCGCCCAGCATCTCGGCGGCGAGTAGCAGACCGCCGAGGCTGAGCCAGAAGATGTGCGGGTGCACCAGAATCATCGCTATCATGATTTTTTCCGTTCGCTGGCGCTGTCTTTCACCAGTTCGGCTATCCCGGCAATGGACCCCATCAGGCTGCTGGCATCCAGCGGCATCATCACCACTTTGCTGTTATTCGACGAACCGATGTGCTGCAGCGCTTCGGTGTATTTCTGCGCCACGAAGTAGTTCACGGCCTGAATATCCCCGGCGGCAATGGCCTCCGAAACCATCTGCGTCGCGCGGGCCTCGGCTTCTGCGGAACGTTCACGCGCTTCAGCCTGTAAAAATGCCGACTGGCGTTCACCTTCCGCTTTGAGGATTTTCGACTGCTTCTCACCTTCGGCCTTGACGATTTCTGCCTGACGGATCCCTTCCGCTTCAAGAATATAGGCGCGCTTGGTACGTTCGGCTTTCATCTGCGCGTTCATGGCGTCGATAAGTTCCGCCGGCGGACGCACATCGCGGATTTCAATACGGGTGATTTTAATGCCCCAGGGATTCGTGGCCTCGTCAACGATATGCAGCAGGCGCGTGTTAATGTTGTCGCGCTGGGAGAGCATTTCATCGAGTTCCATCGAGCCGAGAACGGTACGAATGTTGGTCATGGTCAGGTTGATGATCGCCAGTTCCAGGTTGCTGACCTCATAAGCCGCTTTTGGCGCGTCGATCACCTGAATAAAGCAGACGGCATCGATCGCGACGTTGGCGTTGTCTTTGGAGATGACTTCCTGAGAGGGGATATCAAGCACCTGTTCCATCATGTTGATCTTACGACCGATGCGGTCCATGAACGGTACAACAAGGTTTAAACCCGGTTGCAGGGTTTTGGTGTAACGGCCAAAACGCTCGACCGTCCACTGATATCCCTGCGGGACGATTTTGACGCCAGCACCGACGATGACCAGCGCGACAAAAATGAGAATAGGAATAAAAATGAGCATTGATGAAACCTCCTGTTGTGTTGTCCTTTACTGCCTCATTAGTCAAATTATACCCGATTTATCAAGGTGGGCTCCCCTATAATAAATTACAGGGATAGACTGTCTGCACGAAAGAGGTAAAAAAGGGATTGGTAATGGAAGAAAGCAGCATTCTGCTTCAGTTAAAAAATGTCGCATGGCAGGCAGGGGCGACGCAGGTTCTCAATAACATCTGTTTTAATCTCCGGGCCGGAGAATTTAAGCTGATTACCGGCCAGTCTGGTTGCGGTAAAAGTACGTTACTCAAGATAGTGGCGTCATTAATTAGCCCGACTGCCGGTGAAATTCTCTTTGAGGGCAAGGAGATAAACACTCTTAAGCCTGAAACATATCGCCAGCAGGTCTCTTATTGTGCGCAAACGCCCGCGTTGTTTGGTGACACCGTTTACGACAACCTCATTTTCCCCTGGCAAATCCGCGATAAACGTCCGGAGCCGGATGTGTTTCTTGCCGATCTGGCCCGTTTTGAGCTACCCGAAACGATCCTCAAAAAAAACATCAATGAGCTGTCTGGCGGCGAAAAGCAACGCGTCTCGTTAATTCGTAATTTACAGTTTCTGCCAAAAATCCTGCTGCTTGATGAAATTACCAGCGCGCTGGATGAAGCCAATAAACGGAATGTGAACGAATTAATTCACCACTATGTTCGCGATAAGAATATTGCTGTGCTGTGGGTGACGCACGACAAAGATGAAATTAATCATGCGGATAATGTCATAACCCTTCAACCGCACGCCGGGGAAATGCAGGAAGTAAGCAATGAACGAGCATAATATTACCAATGAATCACTGGCGTTAGCGATGATGCTGGTGGTGGTCGCGATACTGATCAGCAACAAAGAAAAACTGGCGCTGGAAAAAGATATTCTCTGGAGCGTTTGCCGGGCGGTGGTTCAGCTTATTATCGTTGGTTATGTGCTGAAATATATTTTCGGCGTTAACCACAGCATTCTGACCTTATTGATGGTGCTGTTTATCTGTTTCAACGCGGCCTATAACGCGCAAAAGCGCAGTAAATATATTGATAAAGCTTTTCTCTCGTCATTTCTCGCCATCACGGCGGGGGCGGGGTTAACGCTGGCGGTGCTGGTTCTGTCAGGCTCTATCGAGTTTACCCCAATGCAGGTGATCCCAATTTCCGGCATGATTGCAGGCAATGCGATGGTTGCGGTAGGGCTGTGTTACAACAATCTGGGGCAGCGGTTTAACAGCGAACAGCAGCAAATTCAGGAAAAACTCAGCCTCGGTGCGACGCCGAAAGTGGCCTCCGCGCCGCTGATTCGCGACAGTATTCGCGCTTCGCTGATCCCGACGATCGATTCAGCGAAGACCGTGGGACTGGTGAGTTTACCGGGGATGATGTCCGGGTTGATCTTTGCAGGTATTGATCCGGTAAAAGCGATTAAGTATCAGATTATGGTGACGTTTATGCTGCTTTCGACCGCCAGTCTGTCAACCATTATCGCCTGCTACCTGACCTATCGGAAGTTCTATAATTCACGTCACCAACTGGTGGTGACGCATTTGAAAAAAAACTAATGGAGTACCGGATGGCGCGGGCCTACGGGGAGATTGTAGGCCCGATTAGCGCAAGCGCCATCAGGCAAATGCAGCGGATTAGTACAACAGCGCGTACAGCTGGCGGCGGTATTTCGAGGCCAGCGCATCGCCGGTGCCCAGTGCGGCAAGGATCTCCTGGAAGGTTTTACGCGCCTGACCGTCGGCTGCAGTGAGATCTTTCTTCAGGTGACTGAACAGCAATTCCAGCGATTCCTCGTTACGTCCGACCTGGTGTAACTGAATGGCCAGTTGAGTTGCCAGCGCCGCATCCTGTGGATTGCTGGCGACCTGCTGCTGCAACTGTTGGATTTCAGGTGTATCAGCCGCCTGCTTCAGCAGTTCGATCTGTGCCACCAGGCCCTGATAACGGGTGTCCTGATCCTGCAACGGGATAGTTTTCAGTACCGCTTCGGCTTCGTCAGAACGGTTCAGGGCGATTTGCGTTTCCGCCAGCAGCAGGCCAATTTCGCTGCTCTGGTTGGAGATCTGCCAGGCTTCTTTCAGCAGCGGCAGCGCATCAGCGTGATTGCCGGCTTCGATGAACTCGATCGCCTGGCGCGCTTTCAACTCTTCTTCGCTCGGTAACACTTTCTCCAGCAGCGCGCGAATAACTTCTTCCGGCTGCGGGCCCTGGAATCCATCTACCGGCTGACCGTTCTGGAACAGATAAACCGTGGGGATCGCGCGCAGACCAAACTGGGAGGCGATCATCTGCTCGGCGTCGCAGTCTAACTTGGCGAGAATAAACTGACCGTTGTACTGAGCAACAAGGCTCTCCAGCACCGGCGTTAATTGCAGACAATGCTGGCTGCGCTCAGACCAAAAATAGAACAGGACCGGCGTGGTCATCGACTGTTCAAGGGTCTGCTGGAGATTCGATTCGTTAATGTTAACAATATTCTGTGTGGACATGGAGTTACTCTCTTTTGTCGATTTCTTGTTACATGGGGGCTGACGCGCGTGCTTCAACTCAACCGTGTAAAATTTTGTCCATTATGCGGCCTGGCAACAGGCGTTTCAGTAGCATAACTGCCCAGGTCACCAGCGTAACCGGATAACGCAGCTTTGGTTTGTTGCTCTCAAACGCATGACGCACTTTGGCGACAACCGCTTGTGGCCCCAGCGTAAAACGCGCGGCAATTCCGGGGTTTTCCACGGGAGCATCGCTCTGGGTCTGGTTGACGTTTTCGGTAAAGCGGGTGCGAATAGGGCCAGGCTCAATCAGGCTGACCTTAATCCCGCTGTGGCGCAGCTCCATACGCAGCGCGTCGGACCAGGCTTCCAGCGCATATTTGCTGGCGGCATAGGCCCCGCGCCCCGGCGTTGAGATCAATCCCATTACCGACGAGGTCATCACAATTCGTCCTTCGCCGTGGGGTAGCATGGCGGGTAACAGGCGCATGGTAAGCTGATGTGCGCCGAAGAAGTTGGCGGAAAACTGCTGTTCCATCTGCTCGCGGCTGATGGTGGGCAGTGGGCCATAGACGCCGTATCCGGCGTTGTTAAAGATCCCATACAAACGATTATCGGTCAGGGCGATCACCTCATCAGCCGCGCGATCTACGCTCTCGGGTGAATCCAGATCCAGCAATATGCCGGTGAATCCCATGCTGTTCATACGCGCCACATCGTCAGGTTTGCGACAGCCTGCCAGAATTTGAAAACCCTGGCGCTTTAGCTCAAGCGCGCTTTCCAGACCGATTCCGCTGGAACATCCTGTTATTAAGACCGATTTTTGCATAACTTTACCTGTCAGGATCTCCGTTGTTTTACGAGTCGTGATTTACTAGAGGTGTGAGATGTTGCGCCATCCAGTCGGCAATAAACGGCTGGGCGTCACGGTTAGGATGAATACCATCATCCTGCATCCACTGGGGTTTCAGATAAACCTCTTCCATAAAAAAGGGCAGCAGAGGTATATCAAACTCTTTGGCGAGTTTTGGATAAATCGCGCTAAAGCTTTCATTATAACGGCGACCGTAGTTTGCCGGCAGACGAATTTGCATCAGCAGCGGTTCGGCATTTGCTGCTTTCACATCCTGCAGAATCGTGCGCAGGGTTTGTTCGGTTTGCGCAGGCGCAAAACCGCGCAGACCGTCGTTGCCGCCAAGTTCTACCAGCACCCAGCGCGGCTGGTGCTGCTTCAGTAATGCAGGCAGACGGGCCAGACCCTGCTGCGAGGTGTCGCCGCTAATACTGGCATTCACCACCGGCGTTTTGGTTTGCCATTTATCATTAAGTAGCGCAGGCCACGCGGCGCTGGCGGACATACGGTATCCGGCGCTCAGGCTGTCACCCAGAATTAATAACGTGTCCGCTGCGGCGGCGCGGAAAGTTAACAGGACCAGGAACAGGAAAGGCCAATGCCAGCGGAAAACATTGTTGAAGTTCATCATCTTAAGAAATCCGTCGGTCAGGGTGATCATGAGCTATCCATCCTTACCGGAGTTGAACTGGTTGTCAAACGCGCCGAGACCATTGCGCTGATTGGCGAGTCGGGTTCAGGAAAATCCACACTGCTGGCGATCCTCGCCGGGCTGGACGATGGCACCAGCGGTGAAGTCAGCCTGGTGGGGCAGGCGCTGCACACCATGGATGAAGAAGCCCGGGCACAGCTGCGGGCGCGACACGTGGGTTTTGTCTTCCAGTCATTCATGTTAATTCCGACCCTAAACGCGCTGGAAAACGTCGAGTTGCCCGCGTTGTTGCGCGGCGAAAACAGCGGAAAAAGTCGCGACGGGGCAAAAACGTTGCTGGAGCAACTGGGGCTGGGAAAACGTCTTGATCATCTTCCGGCCCAGCTTTCCGGCGGGGAGCAGCAGCGCGTGGCGCTGGCGCGGGCGTTTAACGGTCGCCCTGACGTGCTGTTTGCCGATGAACCGACGGGCAATCTGGACCGCCAGACCGGAGACAAAATCGCCGACCTGCTGTTTTCTCTGAACCGGGAACATGGCACCACCCTGATTCTGGTGACCCATGATTCTCAACTGGCGGCGCGTTGCGATCGGCGTTTACGCCTGGTGAACGGACAGTTGCAGGAGGAGGCATGATTGCACGCTGGTTCTGGCGCGAATGGCGCTCGCCTTCATTACTGATTGTCTGGCTGGCGCTGAGCCTGGCCGTGGCCTGCGTGCTGGCTCTGGGCAATATCAGCGATCGTATGGAAAAAGGGCTGAGCCAGCAAAGCCGTGAGTTTATGGCGGGAGATCGGTCGCTACAAAGTTCGCGTACCGTGCCGAAAGCGTGGATTGACGAGGCGCTACAGCGTGGCCTGAAAGTGGGCGAACAGCTGACCTTTGCCACTATGACCTTTGCCCGGGATACGCCGCAGTTGGCGAACGTCAAAGCGGTGGATGATGTGTATCCGATGTATGGCACGTTGCAAACCAATCCGCCGGGACTGAAACCTCAGCCAGGCTCGGTGCTGCTGGCTCCGCGTCTGATGGCGTTGCTGAACTTAAAAATCGGTGATTCCATCGACGTGGGCGATGCCACGCTGCGCATCGCCGGAGAAGTGGTGCAGGAGCCGGACGCCGGTTTTAATCCGTTCCAGATAGCGCCGCGCCTGATGATGAACATGGTGGATGTCGAGAAAACGGCGGCGGTCCAGCCGGGGAGCCGTGTGACCTGGCGCTATAAATTTGGCGGGACACCGCAGCAACTGGAAGCCTATGAAAATTGGCTGCTCCCGCAGTTAAAGCCTGAACAGCGCTGGTATGGGCTGGAGCAGGATGAAGGGGCGCTGGGGAAATCACTGGAGCGTTCGCAACAGTTCCTGCTGCTGTCGGCGCTGCTAACCCTGCTGCTGGCGGTCGCTGCGGTTGCCGTGGCGATGAGCCATTACTGCCGCAGTCGTTACGATCTGGTGGCTATTCTGAAAACCCTTGGCGCGGGCAGAGCACAGTTGCGCAGGCTGATTGTTGGTCAATGGCTGATGGTGCTGGCGCTGTCTGGCGTGACCGGAGGGTTATTCGGACTGTTGTTTGAACGCGCGCTGGTGGTATTACTTAAGCCGGTACTGCCCGGCGAACTGCCGCCTGCCAGTCCCTGGCCGTGGCTATGGGCATTAGGCACCATGACGGTCATTTCTCTGCTGGTGGGGTTACGCCCTTACCGTTTGCTGCTGGCGACTCAGCCACTGCGGGTACTGCGCCGTGACGTGGTGGCAAACGTCTGGCCGCTGAAGTTTTATTTGCCGGTGGTATTGTTAGTCGTGATTGCCCTGCTCGCCGGACTGATGGGCGGAAGTCCGCTGCTGTGGGCCGTGCTGGCCGGAGCGGTAGTGCTGGCGCTTTTGTGCGGGGTGCTCGGCTGGATGCTGCTCAACGTGCTGCGTGGCCTGACGCTCACCTCGCTGCCGCTGCGTTTAGCGGTCAGTCGGCTGTTGCGCCAGCCGTGGTCAACGCTCAGTCAGCTGTCGGCATTTTCGCTTTCCTTTATGTTGCTGGCGCTGCTGCTGGTACTGCGTGGCGACCTGCTCGACCGCTGGCAGCAGCAAATGCCGCCGGAAAGCCCGAACTATTTTCTCATCAACATTGCCACCGAACAGGTGGTTCCACTCAAGGCTTTCCTGGCTGAGCATCAGGTGATCCCGGAATCGTTCTATCCGATTGTGCGGGCGCGTCTGACGGCGATCAATGAGAAGCCGACCGAAGGCAATCACGATGAGGCGCTGAACCGTGAGCTTAATCTGACCTGGCAGGATACCCGACCGGATCATAACCCGATCGTTGCCGGAAGCTGGCCGCCAAAAGCGGGCGAAGTCTCGATGGAAGAGGGGCTGGCGAAACGGCTGAACGTCAAGCTTGGCGATCGGGTGACCTTTATGGGCGATACCCAGGATTTCAGCGCTACGGTCAGCAGTCTGCGCAAAGTGGACTGGGAAAGCCTGCGCCCCAACTTCTTCTTTATCTTTCCCTCCGGCGCGCTGGACGCTCAGCCGCAAAGCTGGTTAACCAGCTTTCGCTGGGAGAACGGCAACGGCATGCTGACGCAGCTTAACCGCGAATTCCCGACTATCAGCCTGCTGGATATTGGCGCAATCCTCAAACAGGTGAGCCAGGTGCTGGAGCAGGTGAGCCGGGCACTGGAGGTGATGGTGGTGCTGGTTACCGCTTGCGGTATGTTGCTGCTATTGGCGCAGGTCCAGGTCGGAATGCGTCAGCGTCATCAGGAACTGGTGGTCTGGCGCACGCTGGGCGCGGGTAAGAAGCTGCTGCGTACCACGCTATGGTGCGAGTTCGCCATGCTCGGGATGGTCGCCGGACTGGTGGCTGCCATCGGCGCGGAAACCGCACTGGCGGTGCTGCAAACCCGAGTGTTTGATTTTCCGTGGGAGCCAGACTGGCGACTGTGGGTCGTGTTGCCGCTTTGTGGGGCATTGTTGCTCTCGTTATGCGGCGGATGGCTCGGTTCACGTCTGCTAAAAGGCAAAGCGCTGTTCCGTCAGTTCAGTAGTTAATTCATATTCGTGATGATTACGCACCGGTTTTTTAAATCGGTGCGTTTTTTTATCTATGTAGCACAAATTGATAACTCATTGATATTTAACAGCACAGAACAATAAAAACCCGACAACACGAGTGTATTAATAAACGTTAATATTTGTATGCTGAATAATTGGCAGGCTATCTATCAAGGTACAAATAATGACTATAAAAAAAACGGCGCTGGCGGTATCGATCGGCGCAGCAGTGGCATTAACGACGTTCGCCTCCCAGGCGGAAATCACGGTCCTGAAACAAGATCCACAGGCGGGCAACCCGCTGAGCCGTCTTAACTTCACCGTTGGCGGGAGTATTCGTCCGCAGTTCCAGAATATGGCCGGTGACGATGGTAAGAATGGCTACAAACGTAATGGCTTCGACGGCGGGACGCGTTTCCGCTTCGCCGCTGATTACTATCTGTTTGATGACATCAGCTGGGTGAGTTATTACGAGCTGGGCGTTAACTTCCCGGCAATGTTCAACTGGGATAATCACTATGCTAACGGCGCCAACGATACCACGCGTCGTATGTTGTACACCGGTCTGAAGAGCGCGACCTGGGGTACGCTGACCTTCGGTCAACAGAACAGCATTTACTATGATGTGGTTGGTGCGAAAACGGATATCTGGGACTACGACATGATCGGTCAGGCACCAGGTAACGGTATCAATGGCGACTATGATGGTTCCTATCGTACGCGTAAATCACTGAAGTATAAGAAAACGGTTGGCGATGTTGATCTCTACGCGTCTTATCTGTTCAGCGATGATTACAACCCGAACAACGGTCTGCGCTACAAGCGTAAAGGCGGTGGCTCGCTGGGTGTGGATTATCACATCACCGATGACCTGACCTGGGGTACGGCGTGGAACTACACCCGCGCGGAAATGCGTGGCGACACCAGCAAAACCTACGATCAAAACATCGTCGGTACCGCGCTGAGCTGGAAACCGGACAACTGGACCTTCTCGATGGGCGGCGGTTGGTATCAAAACTTCATGACCACCAAAAAAGTCTCTGTTAACGATTACTTTGCCGGTGATGCCTGGGGTCTGGAATACTTCGCGGGTTACACCTTCCCGGTTGGTCAGTATGCGCTGAAATCCGTTCAACCCTACTATAAGGGCTTCCCCGAACAGTCAACGCCGGTTTTTAATTTCTGTCTGTTCATCAATGAAAGGCAAGGGATAAGACTGCGCTACTATAAACGGTCATGCTGAATCGCTAGTGATTCGGACCCTGATGAAAGACGCTCGTGAGATCCTCCTTCGTTAATCGGATAGTGATATCCAGTAGGATATGCAGATACTTCTCACGGGGGTCTAACCCTTTACCATCAACAATTTACAGTTCAGTTACTACTCAGTTAAATTTTTCATGTTGTTGAATACAGTCTGAAGTCATCGCCGTAATGTAATGATGCCCAGCACAACCTCGCATTCTTGGCGGCGATTGCAACGACAGCACGCCAGTATCCCCGCCTACCAATCAACGAGCAGACCCAACGGCTAAACGGGTCCGTTCTATTCTCTGCCCCTACCATTACAGAACGGGCTCCCTGGACCAGTAGGGTTCGCAGATAGGCATCACCCGCTTTTGTTATCCTGCCAAGCTTTGATTTTCCGCCACTACTGTATTGTGATGGCGTTAGCCCCAACCAGGCTGCCAGTTGGCGCCCGTTCTTAAAATCATGGGCATTGCCAATACTGGCGACCAGCGCACTCGCTGTGGTGGGCCCAACACCTTTCAGTTCCATTAACTGCTGGCTGCGATGATCTGTTTTGGCCACACGAGATAATACCCTGTCATATTCGGCGATTTTCTCTTCAATATTAGTGACATGTGTCAATAGATCATCAATGCACAGCCTAACCTGTACTGGCAGAGTTTCCTTCTGGTCAGAAACAACATGACGCAGAGCATCAGTGCTTTGTGGGGCAATAACCCCGAATTCAGATATCAGGCCCCGAAGACGGTTATACGTTGCTGTTCTTTCCTGGATAAATCCCTGTCTTGTCCGATGTAAGCATTGCATTGCCTGCTGGCTTTCGTCTTTGACTGGTACAAAGCGCATATGCGGCCGCTGCACTGCCTCACAAATAGCTATTGCATCAGCTGCATCATTTTTCCCGGTCTTACCCGCCATGCGATAGGGTGAGACAAATTTCGGAGCCATCAACCGGACATCATGGCCATACTGCCTGAATAATCTTGCCCAATAGTGGGCACCCGAGCAGGCTTCCATTCCAATGACACAGGGAGGTAAACCTGCGATGAGTTCAGAAAGTGCTGCACGCGACACCTTGGGTTTAACCAGAACAGCTTTACCATTTTGGTCAATGCAGTGAACAGCAAACACATTTTTAGCAAGATCGATACCGACAGTGGTGATGGTCATAACGAATCCCTCTGGGTCAATGTTTATCCTATGATTGCACGAAAGTTAATCAGGCGCATATCTAGGGGAAGTCCCTTCCATTCGTTATGGGCGACCGTATTGAATACGTGAATGGTCGTAACTACCTGCGTACCGACAATGGTGTGGGTATCAGCTTCCAGCTGGACTACGGTTTCCGTGTTGATTACGAACACGTCTTCACCTCCAGCACCGACGATCTGGGTGATATGAACCTGGTTCGTCTGCGTTACGATTTCTAAGTCAATTTCCCTGCCAAAACCGGGTAACCAGAAGGTTATCCGGTTTTTTACTATCCTTTGCTGAAAAACACATTAGTCCTTCAACGTACATTCAACGACATATCCCGCAACATCATGAAATAATTTCAAGGACAGCAGGTTGTGATCTGTGTCATGTTAACAATCAGCCTGTTAACAGGCCAACAAGAACAACGCCGCAAGAACGGCGTGAGACATGACACCACAACGTTAAAATGGAGAAATTATGGGATTGCGTCAGAGTTTACGCGTCGCGACCGGAGCGCTGTTACTGGCCTGTGGATTACAACTTGCTCATGCGAACAGTGACCCGCATACCATCGTGTTTGGCGTCGCACCTGGTCCGTACGGCGATATGGTGAAACAGGCCATTGCCCCTACGCTGAAAGAGAAAGGCTATAAGGTAGTGGTGCGCGAATTCAGCGACTACGTGCAGCCGAACATGGCGCTTTCCAACGGCAGTATTGATGCCAACTTGTTCCAGCACTCGCTCTACTTTGACAAATTCACCGCTGATAAAGGACTGAAGCTGAGCAAGCTGATTGTGGTCCCGACGGCCGGGATGGGTTTTTACTCACATAAAATCAAAAGCCTGGATGAGTTAAAAAAAGGGGATGTGATCACGCTTTCCAATGATCCAACCAATCTGGCTCGCGGTCTGCGTTTCCTGCAGTCTATTGACCTTATTACCATCAAAGACACTATCGATCCGACTAAAGCCTCTGAGCGCGATATCGCCAGCAACCCGAAAGGGCTGGTGTTTAAACCGCTGGAAGCGGCACAACTGCCGCGTACCCTGGACGGTGTGACCGGCGCGCTGGTCAACGGTAACTTTGCCGTGGCGGCGAAACTGGATCTCGCCAGCGCCATCAAGCAAGAGCATCTTGATGAAAATCTGAAAAATATCATAGCGGTACGCAGTGAAGATGCGGATAAACCGTTCGCGAAAGATATTGTGGCGGCGGTGAAATCTCCGGCGTATCGCGCGGTGATCGACGATCCGCAAAATATCTACAGCGCCTTCCAGAAACCGGAATGGATGTCGGCAGCCCAATAATCGCTGCGCACAAGGTTAACAGGGGCAGCGGCGACTGCCCTTTTCGCATTTCTGAGGTGGCTATGATTGAGATAGAAAAGGTTTGCGTGGATTTTAGCGCAGGCCGTGGACCATCAACCCGGGCGGTTGATGACGTCAGCTTGCGCATAGGCGCAGGCGAGATATTTGGCATTGTCGGGACCAGCGGCGCGGGGAAAAGCACGCTGCTGCGCACCCTGAACGCCTTAACGCGACCAAGCCTGGGAAGCGTAAAGGTTAACGGCGTAGAAATTTCCGCGCTGGAAGGGGCGCAACTACGTAAAGCCCGTCAGCGTATTGGGATGATTTTTCAGCATTTTAATCTGATGCATACCCGTACCGTGGCGCAAAACGTCGCTTTCAGCCTGAAGGCTGCCGGATGGGAGCGCAGTAAAATTGGCCCACGCGTCAGCGAAATCCTGACGCTGGTGGGGCTGTCTGACAAGGCAAACCGCTTTCCTGTGCAGCTCAGCGGCGGGCAAAAGCAGCGCGTTGGTATTGCCCGTGCGATTGCCAATCACCCCGATGTGCTGCTGTGTGATGAACCGACCTCTGCGCTGGATCTGGAAACGTCGGCCACTATTCTGGCATTGCTTAAGCAGATCAACCAACAGCTGGGGATCACGATCGTGCTGATCACTCACGAGATGAACGTGATCAAATCGATTTGCGATCGTGTGGCGGTGATGTCCGGCGGCAAGGTGGTGGAGTCCGGTGAGGTGTTTGACGTTTTTGCTCACCCGCAGCACGCTTTCACGCAGCAACTGGTGTCGCATACCCTCAATCTGACGCTACCCGAACGCTTGCGCCAGCATTTGCCTGGCCAGTTGCTGAAAATTCTGTTCATCGGCGATTCAGCGGAACAGCCGGTGTTGTCAGAAGTCGCGGTTAAATTTGGTGTGGCGGTGAACATTCTGCACGGCAAAATTGAATATATCGGCGAGCGTGCTCTGGGGATTCTGGTGGTGCAACTGACCGCGCCGCATAACCCTTCTGCGGTGGATGTCGCCGTGGAACATATTCGTCAACGCACGGCACAGGTGGAGGTGATTCGTGGATGATTTATTGCCTGATTTGACGCTGGCGTTTAATGAAACCTTTCAGATGCTAAGTATCTCTACGGTGCTGGCGATTATTGGCGGTCTGCCGCTCGGTTTTCTTATTTTCGTCACCGACCGGCATTTATTCTGGCAAAACCGTTTTGTGTATCTGCTCAGCTCCGTGCTGGTGAATATCATCCGTTCAGTGCCGTTTGTGATCCTGCTGGTGCTGCTGCTGCCGCTCACCCAGTTTTTACTCGGAAATACCATTGGGCCGATTGCTGCGTCGGTCCCGCTCTCGGTGGCGGCAATCGCTTTTTATGCCCGTCTGGTCGACAGCGCACTGCGCGAAGTCGATAAAGGCATTATTGAAGCGGCGGAAGCCTTTGGCGCCAGCCCGATGCGCATCATCTGCACCGTTCTGTTACCTGAAGCGAGCGCGGGTCTGCTGCGTGGGTTGACGATAACGCTGGTGAGTCTGATCGGTTACTCCGCGATGGCCGGAATCGTTGGTGGCGGTGGGGTAGGCGACCTGGCGATTCGCTTTGGTTATTACCGCTATGAAACCCAGGTCATGATCGTCACCGTGGTGGCGCTGATTATTCTGGTGCAGGTCGTTCAGGTGCTGGGCGACTGGCTGGCGAAACGCGCGGATAAGCGCGACAGACACTGATCACTGTGCGTTAAGCCAGTCGGCAACGTCCTGCCATGTGCCGCGAAAGACGACTTTCGCGGCTTTCTTTTCCAGTTGATAACGATACATCGGGTCGTAATACTCGTTGAGCAACGGCACCAGCCAGCCCATATGGGCGTCGGTACTGCCCGTTGCTTGCTGTTCGCGCAGAGCCACGTCGAGCAGGGCGGTCAGCTCGGCAAAACGTTGTAAACCCAGACGGCGGCGAATAGCAAACAGGCCGTGGTGCAGATACTCGCTATACTCCTGCCAGCCCTGACTCTCGCCATAAGCATGGGTAAAATCGTGGTGCATCCGCACGAAATACTCTTCGCGCAGTCGCTCCAGACGACGCTCAAAAGGATCGTCCACCACTGCAATAGATGCCTGGGTCATGCGTTCACGCAGGCACTCAGGAAGATGATTAGCCCCGATCATGCGGCCTTCATCTTCCAGTACCCACAGACGCAGATCCTGACGGCTGTCGGTTCTGAGCATTTCGACCGCCAGCAGGTTTTCAAAACTCGCCTGACTCAACTGCGGTTCAACGGTGCGACCAAACGAGGAACCGCGATGGTGCGCCAGACCTTCGAGATCCACGCCGTTCGGCTGCTGTTGCACCAGCTGCGTTTTACCGTTCCCGGTACAGCCGCCAATTAAGACGATCGGCTTTTGCACTAATTCTTCCGTCAGCTGAATCGCCGCCTGACGCAGGGCTTTGTAGCCGCCGTGTATCAGCGGGTAGTCAATCCCGGACTCGTGCAGCCACTGCTGCACAATGTGCGAACGCTGACCGCCGCGCGCGCAGCATAAATAACCCGCAGGATTTTGACGACAGGCATCCAGCCAGGCCTTCATACGTTGTTGGCGAGTCTCGCCGCAGACCAGTTGATGACCGAGCGTGAGGGCTGCCTCGGGTCCCTGACGTTTATAACAGGTACCCACGGCGGCACGTTCGTCATCGTTCATTAGGGGAAGGTTGATTGCGCCCGGCATTGCGCCTTGCAGAAATTCGACAGGGGCGCGTACATCGATTATAGGCGTACCAGCGAGCAAAATTGCGCGATAGTCCGTTCCATCGTTCATGTGTGATCCTGAAAATACAAAAACAGCAATGGAGGGGATTTTACGCGCCAGAGGAGGGGCCGGGGAAGGATAAAATCAAATCCCCGGCATTAATGGCTTATTTCAGCGTTGACTGCGCCCAGATAATACCGCTGGCATATTCCGGCGGCAGCAGGGGAATAAGCGCTTCCAGCGTCGCGCTAAGACGCGCGGTATCGCTGTCGCTCAGGTTCAGGTGTCCCACTTTACGCCCTTCACGCACCTCTTTGTCATACCAGTGCAGATGCACCAGCGGAAGCTTCAGCCAGTCGTAGTTCAGGTCGCTACCAATCAGATTTACCATCACCGAAGGAGTGTTCACTACCGGCGTGGGTAACGGCAGGTTGGTAATGGCGCGCAGGTGCAGCTCAAACTGGCTGATGCTGGCACCGTTTTGCGTCCAGTGCCCGCTGTTGTGCACGCGTGGAGCCAGTTCGTTAATCAGCAGACCTTCCGGGGTGATGAAACATTCCATCGCCATCACGCCGACATAGCCCAGCTCCTGCATGATGGCAGAGAGCATCGCTTCGGCCTGTTTCTGCTGTTTGGCGTTAGCCTGCGGGAAGACCACGCTGGTGCGCAGAATGCCGTCCTGGTGCAGGTTATGGGTCAGCGGATAGAAGACGGTGCTACCGTCGTGCGCACGAGCGCCAACCAGTGAGACTTCACCAGAGAAGTTGATTCCCTGCTCAACGATGCACTCGCCGTAGCAGTCGTCCGGCAGTTGTTCGGTTTCATTTGCGCGCAAACGCCACTGCCCACGACCGTCGTAACCGCCGACGCGACGTTTCACGATCGCCAGCTCACCGAGTTTGTCGAATACTGCAGGCCATTCGCTTTTATCCGCCAGCAGTTGCCACGGCGCAGTTGCCAGGCCGAGCTTGTCAAAAAGCTGCTTTTGCGTCAGACGGTCGGCAATAATCGGGAAAACGTCGCGGTTGACAAACGCCGGGTGGCGCGCGAGCTCGCGGGTGAGCGCCGTTTCCGGCCAGCGCTCAATCTCAGCGGTGATCACGCTTTGCTGAAAAGGGACCGCTGCTGGTTCGGCATCCAGCCCGACGGGCCAGACCGCAATGCCCAGCGGCTCACCGGCCTGGCGCAGCATGCGCCCTAGCTGACCGTTACCGAGTACGCAGACCTGCTTCATGCCGCACCTCGCGGGTCCGGATTCTCCAGCACCTCGTCGGTTTGCGCTATGCGCCAGTCGTTCAGACGCTGGTGTAATGCTTTGTCGTGTGTTGCCAGAATTTGTGCGGCAAGCAGGGCCGCATTTGCCGCGCCCGCTTTGCCGATAGCCAGCGTTCCGACCGGAATACCGCGCGGCATCTGTACGATGGAGTAAAGGCTATCTACGCCGCTCAGCGCCGCGCTTTGCACCGGGACGCCTAAAACGGGCACCAGCGTTTTCGCCGCAATCATGCCCGGCAGATGCGCAGCGCCACCCGCACCGGCAATGATCACCTGATAGCCGTTCTCTTCTGCGCTTTCAGCGAAGCTAAACAGTTTGTCAGGGGTGCGGTGGGCGGAGACGACTTCAACATGATGCGGCACGTTCAGAATTTCGAAGATTTCGGCGGCGAACTGCATGGTAGCCCAGTCGCTTTTGGACCCCATCACGATGGCGACACGCGCCGGGTTATTGCGGGAAGACATGCGTCTGAAAACTCCTGTGATGCACTACACTCGACTTTTGAGGCCACAGAGAATAGCATAATTCGCCGCCAAGGAAAACGATTGCGCGCTTTACACTTCACCCTTCAGGCAGCCTCTTTAGTTGGCTACATCGCAACGAGTTTTGTGTAAAGAGGAACTGGATATCTGCGGAATTAAAACGGAAATGCGATCAGTTCAACGTCATCTGGCGTGACTTTGATCATCGACCCTTCGGTGTGCCATGCGCCTAATACCACGCGGAAAGCGGGTTGCTCATTGGCTGTAAGTTTGTGGACTGCCGGGCGGTGGGTGTGGCCGTGAATTAACCACTGGACCTGATGCTTTTCCATCTCGGTGATGACGGCCTGCGGATTCACATCCATGATCTCCAGTGACTTGCTGCTGTTGGCCGCTTTGCTGTTGGCGCGCATTTTCGCGGCGATACGTTGGCGAACGAACAGAGGTAGGGAGAGGAACAGCTTCTGTAGCCAGGGTTGATGTACTTTGGCGCGAAACGCCTGATAGCCTGCATCGTCGGTACACAAAGTGTCGCCATGCATGATCAATACCTTGCGGCCATACAGGTTGAGTACTTTTTTCTCAGGCAGCAAGCTCATGCCGCTTTCACGGGCAAAACGTTTGCCGAGCAGAAAATCTCGATTGCCGTGAATAAAAAAGCAGGGAACGCCGGAATCAACCAGTGATTTTATCGCCGCGGCTATTTCATGATGCAGTGGGTTTGGGTCGTCGTCGCCAATCCAGGCTTCAAACAGGTCGCCGAGAATGTACAGTGCATCAGCTTTTCGCGCATCACCGGCTAAAAAACGCAGAAAACCGGCGGTGATCGCCGGTTCTTCTGTGCAGAGGTGAAGATCTGCAATAAACAGTGTCGTCACGATTACTCGCTGACGGTCACGTTTTCGATGATGACGTCTTCTTTTGGCACATCCTGGTGCATACCGCTGCGACCAGTGGAAACGCCTTTGATTTTATCAACCACGTCCATGCCTTCAACAACTTCGGCAAACACGCAATAACCCCAACCCTGCATGCTTTCGCCGGAGAAGTTCAGGAAGTCGTTGTCTGCAACGTTGATGAAGAACTGTGCGGTTGCGGAGTGCGGAGCCTGAGTGCGCGCCATCGCCAGCGTACCACGGGTGTTTTTCAGACCGTTGTTCGCTTCGTTTTTGATCGCTTCTTTCGTGGCTTTTTGCTTCATGCCCGGTTCGAAACCGCCGCCCTGGATCATGAAACCGTTAATAACACGGTGGAAAATGGTGTTGTTGTAAAAACCTTCGCGGCAGTAGTCCAGGAAGTTTTTAACTGTTTCAGGCGCTTTATCATCAAACGTTTTGATTACGATATCGCCGTGATTAGTGTGGAAAGTAACCATTTTTGCATCCTGTTCCGATAGATTGGTGCTTCGACCCCGTGAAGGGTCAGAGTTAGGGGTGTGTTATAGCATAACCGCAAGCTGCGATCACCTCGCAAAGTGTGCTGCTTCCGGTCTAAATTATGGGTATTATACAGACTTTACTATCCACACACGTCTACACGGAATCTTCGATGTTAAAAATCTTTAATACACTGACGCGCCAAAAAGAGGAATTCAAACCTATTCATGCCGGGGAAGTCGGCATGTACGTGTGTGGTATTACCGTTTACGATCTCTGTCATATTGGCCACGGACGTACCTTCGTTTCTTTCGACGTTGTCGCGCGCTATTTGCGCTTCCTCGGCTATAAGCTGAAATATGTGCGCAACATTACCGATATTGATGACAAAATCATCAAGCGCGCGAATGAAAACGGTGAGAGCTTTGTGGCGTTGGTCGACAGAATGATCGCGGAAATGCATAGCGATTTCGACGCGCTGAATATTCTGCGTCCGGATCTGGAGCCGCGCGCTACGCATCATATCGCTGAGATCATTGAAATCACTGAACAGTTGATTGCCAAAGGTCACGCATATGTCGCTGATAACGGCGACGTGATGTTCGACGTGCCGACTGACCCGAACTATGGTCAGCTGTCACGCCAGGATCTGGATCAGCTGCAGGCGGGCGCACGCGTTGATGTGGTTGATGTGAAGCGCAACCCGATGGACTTCGTGCTGTGGAAAATGTCCAAAGAAGGCGAGCCGAGCTGGCCGTCTCCGTGGGGCGCGGGTCGTCCTGGCTGGCACATCGAATGTTCGGCGATGAACTGCAAACAGTTGGGCAACCATTTTGATATTCATGGCGGTGGTTCGGATCTGATGTTCCCGCACCATGAAAACGAAATCGCTCAGTCCACCTGTGCGCATGACGGTGAATACGTTAATTACTGGATGCACTCCGGGATGGTGATGGTTGACCGGGAGAAAATGTCCAAATCGCTGGGCAACTTCTTTACCGTGCGTGACGTGCTGAAATACTACGACGCCGAAACCATTCGCTACTTCCTGATGTCTGGTCATTACCGCAGCCAGTTAAACTACAGCGAAGAGAACCTGAAGCAGGCGCGCTCTGCGCTGGAGCGTCTGTATACCGCGCTGCGCGGCACCGATAAGTCCGTTGCCCCAGCCGGTGGCGAAGCCTTTGAAGCACGCTTCATTGAAGCGATGGACGATGACTTCAATACGCCGGAAGCCTACTCCGTGCTGTTTGATATGGCGCGTGAGGTTAACCGCCTGAAGGGTGAAGATATGGCGGCGGCTAACGGTATGGCTTCGCATCTGCGTAAGCTTTCCAGCGTGCTGGGCCTGCTGGAACAGGAGCCCGAAGCATTCCTGCAAAGCGGTGCGCAGGCGGATGACGGTGAAGTTGCTGAAATTGAAGCGTTAATCCAGCAGCGTCTGGATGCCCGTAAAGCCAAAGACTGGGCGGCAGCTGACGCCGCGCGTGACCGTCTCAATGAGATGGGTATCGTGCTGGAAGATGGCCCGCAGGGCACTACCTGGCGCCGTAAGTAATGATATTGATTGCCGGATGGCGGCTCGCGCCCTGTCCGGCAATCAATGTACGAATGTCGGTCGGATAAGACACTGTGTGTCTTATCCGGCAAATTAATATTTCCGATACCACCACAGCACCCCCATCATCATAACTCCCGGTAGCCATACCCATATCAACTCCGAAATTATCACCTGGTGCCCGTATGGTGTGGCGTAGCGTGATAGCGCAAACGGGGCGACTTTAATCACCTGCCACGGTGCAAAGAAGCGTTCATCCGACCACGGCCACAGCCAGCCGACGCCTTTGCCGCCAGTGGTGACCGAATCCAACAGGCTGTGCGACAGCAGTGAAACCGTCAGGAATAGCCAGCAGCGAATTAAGCCTGCCTTAAACCATCGTCGACCCATCCATACGCAGAGCAGCGGCACCACGAAGGCGAACAGCAGCGAATGGGTAAAACCGCGGTGACCAAACACGTTGCCGTAGGCGACGCCAAGCTTAAACGACAGTACGTCGGCATCCGGCAACATAGCCAGAATGACGCCAGTAAACAGTAATTGCGGGGGGATGACTTTACGCCCGAGACCTAATCCTAAACAGAGAGGAACGGCAGCGTGGGTAACGATTGTTGGCATGATGATCGCTTCATGTGGAAAAACAACATGCTAACAGTTCACTGTGAAGTGGTGATGAAGTCATTATCTGAAAACGAGAGAGGAAGTGGCCGGACAGGGGTTAACCTCATCCGGCTCCTGGGATCACGCCACGACGTTAATGCTGTTGCCTTCAAAGCTGACGGTCTGTCCGGCAACGATTTTGCAGCGTTTACGCGTTTCTACCGCACCATCGACCTTCACTAACCCTTCGCCAATAGCAATTTTTGCCTGGGCGCCGCTTTCGCTCCAGCCTTCCAGCTTCAGTAAATCGCAGAGTTCAACGTGTGGGTGTTTACCCAGTGAAAATGTGGCCATCTTAAACGTCCTTTACATCATGATATTCAACACACGCCTGCAGCGTGTTTTCGATAAGTGTGGCGACCGTCATTGGGCCTACGCCGCCGGGTACCGGCGTGATGTATGACGCGCGTGCGGCAGCATCTTCAAAGACCACATCGCCAACAACCTTACCATTCTCCAGACGGTTGATGCCGACATCAATCACAATCGCACCTTCTTTGATCCACTCGCCGGGAATAAAGCCAGGTTTGCCGACGGCAACAATCAGCAGGTCTGCATGCTCTACATGGCGACGCAGATCTTTGGTGAACCGGTGGGTGACGGTGGTGGTGCAGCCAGCCAGCAGCAGCTCCATGCTCATCGGGCGGCCAACAATATTCGACGCGCCAATAACGACCGCATTCAGACCGTAGGTGTCGATATTGTAACGCTCAAGTAGAGTCACAATACCGCGCGGAGTACACGGGCGCAGGCGCGGCGCACGCTGGCACAGGCGACCAACGTTATACGGGTGGAAACCGTCAACGTCTTTATCCGGCGCAATACGCTCGAGAACTTTAACGTTGTCGATACCCGCAGGTAACGGCAGCTGGACCAGAATACCGTCGATGGTGGTATCTGCATTGAGCGTATCGATCAGCTCGAGCAGCTCCGCCTCGCTGGTGGTTTCAGGCAGGTCATAGGAGCGGGAGACAAACCCCACCTCGTCACAGGCTTTGCGTTTACTCGCGACATAAATCTGCGAAGCCGGGTTGCTACCTACCAGCACAACAGCCAGGCCTGGGGCGCGTAATCCAGCCGCTAAACGCGCCTGAACTTTTTGAGCAACCTCAGAGCGCACCTGCTGCGCAATCGTTTTACCGTCAATAATCTTTGCTGCCATCAGAGAGAGGATTCCGTCTGTTACGTTAAATCGAAGGGGATGCCGCTATTTTGTCAGAAGCGGGACGTGCTGTCAGTTTTCGTTTGCATTTTTACGTGCGCCAGGGGGCGTCACGATCTGCGAATGGGATCAGGACAAAGGCATAAGCCTTGCGGATAATTAATGAGCATGCTAATTAAAATTAACGTGAATGAAACAACTCATCACCCTGGTATTTTCAGGGGTAATGCGCCACAAACCAGTCTGTTACGGTTAATTATGAGGGATTTTACCTCATTCCCACCCAGATTTTTCCTAGGTCCCATTAAGAATTAGCTAGGGTCATTAAAAGGATTTGCAGGTATTTTTCATTAATTGAAATGTTTAATTTATCGCTGTGACGAATAGTCATATTCGCGAGGAATAATTAGTGAATCAAATACTCAGGAGAATTGGGGTAAAAGGTTAGCTAATTCTCATGCGATATATATCTTTACAGGATGCAGAGATAATTAGCCTGACATTTAATGTCGATAATGATTCAAACGGATCCCGCAGGATGCTGGAGCCGGATGTGTGTAATTCAAGGGAAATCCATGAAACGTAAATTAATGACCTCTTCTGTTATTGCCAGCCTGATGTTAGTCGCCGGTGCAGCGGTTGCAGCCGATCCGGTAAGCGTTAGCGGCGGTACTGTGCATTTTGAAGGTGAACTGGTCAATGCAGCCTGTGCAGTCAGTACTCAGTCATCCGATCAGGTTGTGACGTTAGGCCAGTATCGTACTGCCAGTTTTGCCGCAGTGGGTGACACTACAGCACAAATTCCGTTCTCTATCGTGCTGAACGACTGTGACCCGAACGTTGCCGCAACTGCAGCCGTTGCTTTCTCTGGCCAGTCCGATAATACCAATAACAACCTGCTGGCTGTCACTTCTGCAGACAACGGTACCACTGCAGGCGGTGTTGGGATTGAAATTCTGGACAATACGTCCACCGCGCTGAAGCCGGATGGCGCAACCTTCTCTACCGCTCAGGCGCTGGTAGAAGGGACCAACACCCTGCGTTTCTCTGCGCGTTACAAAGCCACTGCCGCAAGCGCAACGCCGGGTCAGGCAAATGCCGACGCGACGTTCATCATGAAGTACGAATAAGCCGTTTTGATTTGCGCAAGGATGACGTTCGCCTCAATGGATGAGGCAATATCCGGGGATGATGAAGGATGCGGCAGATGATAGGGAAAGGCGTGGCGCTGGCGGGAATGCTGTGCGTAATGCCTGTGCTTTCACATACGGTAATACTGGAAAGTGGCCGCGTTCACTTACGGGGGCAGCTCGTCAACGGCGCCTGTACGGTCGCCACTGACAGTCAGGATATGCGGGTGCAAATGGGGCAGTATCGCACCAATGCTTTCTCTGGGACGGGAAGCTTCGCCTCTACCAGCGTACCGTTTTCACTGCGCTTAACGTCGTGCAGCTCCGATGTTTATGACCATGTTGGGATTGCGTTTGCGGGCGTGACGCCAGCGGAAGATCCGCAGGTTTTTCTTGCCAGCGGCGATGCGTCTGCGGCTTCGGGGATTGGCCTGGCGTTATTTGACGAGCGCCAACGGCAAATTATACCGAATGCCCTGCCGCTTCATTATGCGCCGATTATAACGCAAGAGATGACGTTTCATTTCACTGCCCGCTATCGGGCTGTCTCGGAAAATATAACGCCGGGAACGCTTCGCTCAGACGTGTGGTTTACGTTGGTTTATCCCTGATTTATTTCCCAACGATAATCGCATCAAAGGTATTTTTAGCTATGTTTAATTATCTAAAATCAGGTTTTATCCTTTTACTGGCCTTATTTTCTGCTGCCAGTGTTCAGGCTGCCGGAGGCATTGCATTAGGCGCCACTCGCGTTATTTATCCGGCCGATGCTAAACAAACGTCCCTGTCTATTAGCAATAGCGATACCAAAGAACGTTACCTGGTAAATTCATGGATTGAGAATAGCGCCGGCGCTAAAGAAAAATCGTTTGTGGTTACGCCTCCGCTGTTTGTTAGTGAACCCAAAAGCGAAAACACGCTGCGTATCATCTATGCCGGTGAACCGCTGCCCAAAGACCGTGAGTCGCTGTTCTGGATGAACGTCAAAGCCATTCCGTCAGTCAATAAAAACAGCCTTGAGGGCAAAAACGTTCTGCAACTGGCGATTCTGTCACGCATCAAACTTTTCGTTCGTCCGAATAATCTGCCGCAAATCCCGGAAGATGCACCAGGAATGCTGACCTTTTCCCGCTCCGGCAACCACCTGAAAATCAACAATCCGTCAGCGTACTACGTCACGTTGGTCAATCTCAATGTGGGGAAAACGAAGGTCGATAACGTGATGGTTGCGCCGAAAAGCGATGCGCAGGTCCTGCTACCCACGGGCGTTCAGGGCAACGTCACGTTCCAGACGGTCAATGATTATGGCGCTGTGACCCCGGCCAAAACGGTTAGTGTGCGTTGAGATAACGATGAATAAGACAACGTATTTTCCTGGCCTGTTACCGGGGGTTACGCCACCGCTGGCGGGGGTGGCGTTGTCCACGCTGGCGGCGCTCTTTCCCTCTCTAAGCTATGGGGAAAGCTATTTTAATCCGGCCTTTTTATCTGCGGATACGGCAACCGTGGCGGATTTATCACGTTTTGAAAAAGGCAATCACCAGCCTGAAGGCGTTTATCGCGTGGATATCTGGCGCAACGATGAGTTTGTTGCCACTCAGGATATTCGTTTTACTACCAGTGCGGCAAAAGCCGGGGAGAAGTCCGGTGGGTTGATGCCGTGCTTTGGACTCGACTGGGTGAAGCGCCTTGGCGTCAATATCGCCGCGTTTCCGGCACTCAGTAAGGATCCGAACGATACCTGTATCAATCTACCTGAGGCGATTCCCGGCAGCGAGATTGCGTTTGATTTTTCTACCCTGCGCTTAAACGTCAGCCTGCCACAGGCGTCAATGTTAAACAGCGCGCGCGGCTATATTCCACCGGAAGAGTGGGATGAAGGGATCCCGGCCGCGCTGGTTAACTACAGCTTTACCGGCAGCCGCGGCAGTGATACTGACAGTTATTTCCTCAGTATGCTCAGTGGTCTGAACTATGGCCCCTGGCGGCTGAGAAACAACGGTGCGTGGAGCTACTCCAGGGGCGACGGATACCACTCACAAAGTTGGAAAAACATCGGTACATGGCTTCAGCGCGCAATTGTCCCGCTGAAGGGCGAACTGGTGATGGGCGACAGCAACACTGGCAATGACGTTTTTGACAGCGTCGGGTTTCGCGGTGCGCGGCTCTATTCCTCAGACAGTATGTATCCCGACAGCTTACAGGGCTACGCGCCTACCGTGCGCGGCATTGCGCGTACCGCAGCAAAACTGACCATTCGTCAGAATGGCTATGTGATTTATCAAAGCTATGTTTCACCCGGCGCTTTCTCGATAACCGATCTCAACCCAACGTCATCCAGCGGTGATCTTGAGGTCACGGTGGATGAGAAGGACGGCAGCCAGCAACGCTATACAGTGCCGTACTCCACCGTTCCCTTATTACAACGAGAAGGGCGTTTTAAATATGACGTTGTCGCCGGGGATTTTCGCAGCGGCAATAGCCAGCAATCTTCACCGTTCTTTTTTCAGGGAACATTAATTGCCGGGTTACCAGAGGGCTATACCGCATACGGTGGTACGCAGTTGGCCTCTCGTTACACCGCGGTGGTTTTAGGCACCGGTCGAAACCTGGGGGACTGGGGGGCGGTTTCTGTCGATCTCACCCATGCGCGCAGCCAACTGGCGGATGACAGTACGCACCAGGGGCAGTCGCTACGTTTCTTGTATGCGAAATCGCTGAACAATTTTGGCACTAACTTCCAGCTGTTGGGGTATCGCTACTCAACGCGTGGCTTCTATACCCTCGACGATGTGGCGTATCGCAGTATGGAAGGCTATGAGTACGAATACGACAGTGAGGGCAATCGCCACGACGTGCCCAATGTGACGAGTTACCACAACCTGAGCTACAGCAAAAAGGGCCGTTTCCAGATCAACATTTCGCAGAATCTGGGGGATTACGGATCGCTGTATATCTCGGGTAGTCAGCAGACGTACTGGAATACTTCAGACACCAATACCTGGTATCAACTGGGCTATGCCAGCGGCTGGCAGGGGATTAGCTATTCACTCTCCTGGTCGTGGAATGAATCGGTTGGCATCTCCGACACCGACCGTATTCTGGCGTTCAATATGTCTGTACCGTTCAGCCTGCTGAGCGGACGGCGTTACTCGCGTGATAACGCCCTCGATCGCACCTACGCCACGTTTAATGCCAACCGTAATAGCAACGGACAGAACAGCTGGCAGAGCGGGATCGGCGGTACGTTGCTGGATGGGCGCAACCTGAGCTACAGCGTGAATCAGGGGCACAGCAGCACCAATGGCTATAGCGGAAACGCCAGCGCCAACTGGCAGGCGGCCTATGGCACGCTGGGCGTGGGTTACAACTACGACCGTGACCAGCATGACTACAACTGGCAGCTCTCCGGCGGCGTGGTGGGGCATGCGGACGGCATTACGCTCAGTCAGCCTCTGGGCGATACCAACGTGCTGATTAAAGCGCCGGGCGCGCAGGGTGTACGGATAGAGAACCAGACCGGCGTTCAAACCGACTGGCGCGGATACGCGGTGATGCCATATGCCACCGTCTATCGCTATAACCGCGTCGCGTTAGACACCAATTCCATGAACAACAATACCGATGTGGAGAATAACGTCAGTAGCGTAGTGCCAACGCAAGGGGCGCTGGTGCGGGCGGCGTTTGATACACGAATCGGTGTGCGGGCGCTGATTACCGCCAAACATGCCGGTAAACCAGTGCCGTTTGGCTCCGTCGTGCGTGAAAACACCAGCGGCGTGACCAGCATGGTGGGTGAAGACGGGCAAATCTACCTGAGCGGCTTGCCGCTAAAAGGCGAGTTGTTGATCCAATGGGGGGAAGGCGCAAACGCGCGCTGCGTGGCGCGCTATGCCTTGCCAGAGGAGAGCCTGAAACAAGCGGTAACGCTCACGAACGTGACGTGCGAATCTCCGTCAGCACGACAGGAATAATACGATGAAACGACAAACGGGTTTGTTACTGGGAAGCGCTTTACTGCTGATGGCCCATTCGTCCTGGGCGACGGTCTGCCAAAACTCGAATGGCACGCCAACGGATGTTTTTTACGATCTGTCGAATGTCTTCAACAGTAGTAACAACCAGCCGGGACAGGTGGTGACGTTACCGGAAAAATCTGGCTGGGTTGGCGTGAATGCCACCTGTCCGGCCGGGACAACGGTAAATTACACCTATCGAAGCTATGTCACTGAACTTCCGGTTCAAAGTACCGAAGGCGGCTTCCAGTATCTGAAGCTCAATGACTACCTGCTGGGGGCCATGAGCATAACCGATAGTTATGCCGGGTTATTTTATCCCCCGCGTAATTACATTCGTATGGGGACTCACCCAAACGTACCTAAGCAGCAGCCTTTTGGCGTGATGGATTCAAAGCTGGTGTTTAAGCTCAAAGTGATCCGCCCGTTTATTAACATGGTGCCGATTCCGCGGCAGACGATGTTCAGCGTCTATGTCACGACCAGTACCGGAGATGCGCTAAGCGTACCGGTTTATACCATCAGCTACAGCGGCAAGGTGGAGGTTCCACAAAACTGCGAAGTAAACGCCGGGCAGATTGTCGAGTTTGATTTTGGTGATATTGGCGCATCGCTGTTTAGCAAGGCAGGAGCGGGAAACCGGCCTGAAGGCATCAATCCGCAGACCAAAACGGTAGCGATAAAATGCACCAACGTCGCTGCACAGGCCTACTTAACCATGCGTGTAGAGGCCGAGAAAGCCACCGGGCAAATGATGGTATCTGACAATCCCGATTTAGGTTTTATTGTCGCCGATAGCAGCGGTAAACCGCTGACGCCCAATAATCTGTCCAGCACTATCCCGTTTCAACTGGATGATAACGCCGCGGCGAGCGTGGGTATTCGAACATGGCCGGTTAGCGTAACGGGCAATAAGCCTACCGAAGGACCTTTTACAGCGCGTGGCTATCTGCGAGTGGATTATGACTAACAAACAAACGCCAGCCGCAGGGACACTTCTGGCAATGGTGTGCCTGCTGACATTCAGCTCGTTGTGCCATGCCGCTTCGTCGCTGGGGGAAATCAATATTGAACTGCGCGGTAACGTGGTGGACTTTACCTGCGCGGTAATTGCCAGCGACAGCAATAAGTCCGTGGAGCTAGGCACCTGGCCGACCAAGCAGCTTCAGACCAGCGGAGATACCACTCAACCGGTCGCGTTTACGCTGAAGCTAGAAGGCTGCCCGCCGGGTTCCGCTTCGATAACGTTTTCCGGAACTCCGGCCCCGGGCACGACGTTGCTGGCGCTTGATGACGCGGTGATGGCGCAAAAGGTGGCGATCGAACTGCACGACAGCGACCGTACGCGATTGCCGCTCGAGCAGGCCAGTCAGACGGTGGGGATTGATGAGAACGGCAATGCCACGCTGACCTTTTTCGCAAACTATATCGCGTTAGCTGCTGGGGTTCAGCCTGGCATTGCCAGGGCTGATGCCACGTTCATGATTAACTATAACTAATCCATGCGCTAACAAAACACTCCCGAACGAAATCTCGCCGGGAGTGTTATTACATTAATTCATGCATTTTTGCGTAATCGATCAGCTCAACGATGGTGTGCAACCCGAGCTTGGAGTAGATATTAGCCTTGTGAGCGCTAATCGTTTTATTGCTGAGTAACAACTGCTCAGCAATTTCCTTATTGGATAGCCCGTTTGCCAGATAACGCAAAACGGTAACTTCACGGTTAGAGAGCGGCATGTCATGTAAGACGCCTTTTTGTGCATTTATATTGTTAATGAAATTAAGGGTATCCGAAGGAAAAAAGGAATATCCCGATAAAATCATTTTTACCGCATTGTAGATATCATTGAGATCCTTTCGTTTACTGACAAACCCATTTGCACCGGCCCGGATAGCACGCCCGGCATAAAACGACTCGGATTTTGAGGACAGAAACAGTACCCGAGTTTTCTCCTGCAATGACTTTATTCTTTTGAGTAATGTAAACCCATCAGAACCAGGCAGTTCAATATCCAGGATGACAAGATCGACAGGGTACGTGCGCAGGTGTTCTATTGCCGTACGGCTGTCATCGGTTTTCAACACTACCTGAATATTACTGTTTTTCTCGAGTAGTACTTCTATCGACATTCTGACAATAGGGTGTTCGTCCATAATGATAACGGATGCTGGTTTCATTGTTGTATGCCTCAAACTGTTTGCGTATCTTGCGAATTTGATAAAACATCAGGCGTTATAATATTGTCAAATAGCCAAGAATTGTTCTGAGGGAGAGCCGAATAAATATTATTTCATCCTTGTTTATTCGGTTGTTCTTCTGCAGAACAATGAATTTGTGGAAAATCCATTTCACACCGGGAAAACTAACAATTAATCAGGAAACTGTGGGGATTATACCTGCTCTGCTCATTCGGAAAAGACTTACAACATCCTGGTTGTTAATGTCAGTTAGGATATTCTGAAAGATCCAGATGTGTTAATGACTATTGGTATTATTTATCTGTGGTTCGAATTATGGCAGATTGAAAATTTTTTTTAAACAGTAAAAACGACACAATAAACCAATTGTTTAGGTTTTGTTAAGACTGCAATAGGACTATTTTTTATTGAAATGCACAGGATCAGTAAGGTTAAGTGTGAGAGTGGCTCCAGGCATAATACCAGGAATAGTTGTAAATATTAAATATTTGTAAAAATTAGATCTTTTTTCTTATTCAAGAATAAGTAATTTCCTAAAAAATCTTATGACACAATGAGTTATGTTGTTAAATTAAATGGGGAGAGGTAACGTTGAGGCGGTGTATCAGATGCAAAAAACGCTGCCTGCTGGATAATCCAAGGCGCGTAATCAACTGGTTCAGGCGATAGATGATGCGGTGGTAGGGTTGTGCCTGTAACAATGCAATCTTTTTTAAGGAGTTACCCTGCAATAGTAAGGTAATCAGCTCCCAGTCGAGCTGATTTATACGCCTGGAATGAATATAGTTAAGAACCGGAGATAATAAGGCATGGCGCATCTCGGGGAGGCGCAAATTGCGTGGCAAGATATAAAATGGACCGGACAGTGAAATAAATGTAGTGAGGTCTTCATCGCGACTGGAAAGCATTATGAAGATTTGGATGTCATTATGCTTCTTAATTAGCTGGCGCAGGCTTTCAAGTATATCGAAATAAGGGATTGTTAAGCTTTCAATGTCAATCACTAACTGGCTAATTACCGGCTCTTGCATGCTGAGCAAAGTCGATTCAACGCTCTGGAAGATCGCCGTGCGAGTACCTGAGAATAAATGTCGACTCAGCGCATAGGCCAGATAGTAGTCTGTCGTAATTATCGCCTGAGATATAGTGCCGTCCGGTAAGGTGTATTCGAGTTTTTGCGCCAGATACTCGATCCGGTCAAATACCTGTGAGGTACAGTGGGGAAATTGCCAGCTACAGTTAGCGTTTCGTATACGGCGATAGCGGTCCCGGCGTTTTGCACTGTGCATCCTTTTCCATTCCATTTCTGTTGCGGCAGGTCTGGATAAATTGCTGACTACAGGCATCCCTGAACCAAACTTTTGTCAGCGCAAAGGTGAGTTGACTTGTGCCGTTGGGTTTCAGTGCTTCAACAATCATCAGACTGGCAATTGCGTACTCCATCAGAATAATCTGCCGGAAGTTTTCTGATGTCTTACTCAATGCCCAAAAGATCGTTTTATCCAGTTCAACCTCTCTCTGAGATTAGATAAAATATTACCGGGTGTGTCTTTCTGTTACCCCGGAAATAGTATGGCCGGATTATTCTCGCAGCCTGAAGCCAGGTACAGTAGGAGCCGATGCTTAATCCATGATGAGATATTTCTCAATAAAAATTAGGCAGAGATACCCCGTCTAATTTTGCAGAAAGTTCAGATGTGCGCGGATGTATCTTAAGAATTGCTGATCGTTTTTCACATGCAGCTTTTTCATAATGCTGCGGCGGGTCGCTTTGGCCTGGATATCACTGACTGAGAGCAGATGAGCCGTTTCGGCTAACGTATACCCGCTGGCGAGAAACATTAAGAACTGGCGTTCTTCGATAGAAAAGTTGCGGGTGGTGCAGTAATGGCAGATAGTCGCGGGCACGCTAGTGCGCAGTGCGCGTTTTTGCAGGATGAGGACCAGTTTTTTGGTTATCTCGTCGACGTCATCTTCCCGATAAATCAGTGGCAACATGTACAGGCAGGGGCGGAACATTAGCTTATCTTTGTCGTTTTTGCTACAGATGACCACCCGGTGTTGGCGCCTGGTGTGGACAGGAACCATGTAACAATCGGCGCTGAGCCAATCTTCATCCAGTGAGATAAACGCGATTTCAGCGCGATCGATATCTTCGACAGGTAAAAAGCTAATCTCCTGATGCCACTGATTTGCCAGATGGGAGATGATGATTTTCAGTCCATGTTCGAAGTGACTGTTTTCTTCCTTGATGGCGATACTTAACATTAAAGAGTTCCTGACCACTGGAGAGGGGATAAGGGAATGTTAAGCAAAATCATAAATATTCTAAATACATGTATCCCTAAATCTGACGTTTTGCGGGCTGAGTTGTTACCAGGTGATTTCCTGGATACCTTTGAACGAGCAGAAAAAATCAACATTCGTACACTTCGCCAGCAACCGAAACAAAAGGCATTGACTCAGCAAGCGCTGACCGTATAATTCACGCGTTTCGTCTGCATGAAGTAATCACTTCGCAATGCGCCCTTAGCTCAGTTGGATAGAGCAACGGCCTTCTAAGCCGTAGGTCGTAGGTTCGAATCCTACAGGGCGTACCATTTCAACGTCACTTCTGATGTTCAGCTTCTGCTAATCGCGACAAATTTTCTTTTGCCAACCACATTTCCACTTCTGTAAGACTTAGTTGTACTTCCTCTCTGAGTGAAAAATCAGCTAGCGGCTGCTGTTCAAGCGCTGCGCACATCCTGCTGGCAGAACGCATCCCCATGCTGGCGCAGCTGCTTTTTAGCTGATGTGCCAGACGTTTTATCTTCTCGTACTCATATGCTGCGCGCGCTGCGTCAATCTCATCTAATACAGGAAGGGTGTGTTGCAGATTGTTAGCCGATGCTGGCATGCAGGTAAGCGAAACGTTTAGCGAGTCAGCCGATCATCTGGCAATTTTTATCGAACTGCTGAGTCATCTGCATTTTTCTCTGGGAGAGTCCGGGCTTAGCCGCCAGCGTATTGATGCGCTGCGCAGAGAAACGCTGGCGGGGCTGTTACGCTGGTTACCGGAATTCACCGCCAAATGCCGCCGCTATGATGACTTTGGTTTCTATGGCGCGCTGAGTCAGCTGTTGCTGGCACTGGTCAGGCTGGATATTCAGAACTGAGTGATGGCCTAAGCCACAGAACACCGGGAATACATTCGCTCTAATGCTTGCCATTTTAACGAAAATGAAAGGGCGTAATGAGTAACTGAGAGTGGGACATCCGGAGGCAATGAATCTGTTGCCTCCGGTATATTGCTACATTTACCGCTGAGGTGAACGGAACCCTGAGCAAGAATCACATGTTCTCAAGAATGCTTAACTTATAAACGTTAGTGCAAATTCGCCCCCATTTTGACCCTATCACCGCACAACCAGCACGGGACATTTTGCATGGCGTACTACGGCAGCCGCCGTTGAACCCAGCAGATAAGTGCTAAAACCAGGCTTATGTGAGGCAATAACAATAAGCTCAGCGTCTACCGCCTCCGCCAGTTTGAGGATCTGATCCTTCGGCGGGCCGTAAACGACGTGAGTCTGACTCCTGCCTGCAGGAATATTGAACTGCTTAATAATCTCTTCGAGTTTTTCGCTGGCCTTGGCCTGCAGACCGCTTCTGTCCGGGAATTCTGTTGAGTAGGCCAGCCCCAGCGAGGCATAGAACGGAACGGTAGGAATAACGGCTAAAAAGTGGACCTTAGCGGTTTTGGCATGCGCCAGGACCTGTGGAACAACATGGCGGGTTAAATCGGTTTCAGAGATATCAATGGGCACCAGAATTGAGCGATACATATTCACTACCTCCTGTTTGTTTACCTCTACCCAGAGTGTAGCGAAAATCGAATCTGTATAATAAGTGACCAGATCAAGGTTGCATGCATAAATGCGCGTCAATGATAGGTGTGTGTCACAAGTCTTGTCGTGAATGTATATCTGAGCACAACCACAAGAGGGGTATCTTCATTAATACGTGTTATCTCGTAATAGAAAAGGGTTCGTTTTTATGTTTTTTCATTATATATTTTATTATATAGCGGCTATTGCCAAGGGCATAATTTTAATGCCATTCAGCACTCATCAAACTTTTATTCTGACGTTTCCATAATTAATGGTTAATTAAACCTTGGATTTGGTTTAATTATCTGAATTTAAAAAAGTATTTTATATTTAATTTCGTTCGTATTAATTATGCGAGCGCCTTCAAACTTACCCACATGCTGATTCTCATTTCCCTCTGCGTTTGATGAATATCAATAAGTAGCCGCGTTAGGGTAATTATTGTCTACCCATTAAAGGGTATTCATCTTGTGGGAATAAAAGATGAGAAAAATAAATAAAACCATCCTCGGGACGATGCTGCTGTGCATTGTTCTTGGTGCTGTTATCGTTTTGGCAGGGCAATGGACGTTGCACAAAACCTCAAGCACGGAATTCTGTTTATCGTGTCATACGATGCAGGCACCGTATGAGGAATATACCGGTTCGGTTCACTTTCAGAATCAGAAAGGTATTCGTGCAGAGTGTGCTGATTGTCATATCCCCCAGGGCGTCCTAGATTATCTGGTGGCTAAACTGCGGGCCTCAAAAGATGTTTATCATCAGTTCATAACCAAAAAAATCGATACCCCAGAAAAATTTGAAGAACACCGTCTGGAGATGGCGCAAACCGTTTGGGCACAGCTAAAAGCGAGCGATTCTGCGACCTGCCGTAGCTGTCACAGCATGGACGCGATGGATCTTGCCGCACAAAGCGCGGAGGCCCAGAAAATGCACAAAATGGGCATTGAGGAAAAGCAAACCTGTATTGATTGCCACAAAGGCGTCGCCCATTTCCCACCTGAAATAAAAATGGATGACAGCGCGCTCAAAGGGCTTGAAGCGCAGTCCGCCTCCACCCCTGCTTCGGCAACAGAGCTTTATGCCGTAAGCAACACCGCGCTGGGCGATTTGGGAACCGTTTACCCGGCAACAAAAATGCAGGTTCTGAAAACAACGGACAATACGCGACAGGTCGAGATTCGCGGTAGCCAGATGCAGGGAAATGAACAGGTCATTTACTACGCGGCAGGACAGCGTTTGATTCTTGCCAGCCTGAGTGAAAAAGGTCAGCAATCGCTGAAGATCCTCTCCGACTGGAAAAAAGATGATTACGGCAATGTGTGGCGAGATGTCGTGCTGCAGGGTGAATGGAGCGGTTCCGCTCTCGCCAGCCGTGAACCGATGTGGGATTACGCACGCAAACTCGACAATGTGTACTGCGCGGGCTGCCATGCGCCAATTCCGGCGAATCATTTCACGCTCAACGCCTGGCCTTCAGTAGCAAAAGGGATGGGCGCTCGCACCAATATCAGTGAAAACGAACTGGATATCCTGAGCCGTTACTTCCAGTACAACGCTAAAGACATGAACAAATAAGCGATAAATCAGGAGAAATCATGAAACTCACAAGACGTGACTTTATTAAGACGGCTGGCGCGGCAACCGGGACAATGGCGATTTCTTCGGTGATCCCAATGCCGGCCTGGGCCGAAGGCCAAAATGGCGGAGCGATTCTGACGGCAGCGCGTTGGGGCGCGGTATACGTGGAAGTAAAAGATGGCAAAGTGGTTTCCTCAAAAGGCGCGTTGCCTAAAACGGTGCCGAACTCGTTACAGCAAACCGCGCCGGATCAGGTCCATACCAATATCCGCGTAAAATATCCGATGGTGCGCAAAAGCTATCTGGAAAACCCAGGTAATGCGGATGGTAAACGTGGAAGCGATCCTTTCGTGCGGGTTAGCTGGGAGCAGGCCCTGAAACTGATACACGAGCAGCATAGCCGGATCCGTAGCAGCTATGGCCCAGCGTCGATATTTGCTGGTTCTTATGGCTGGCGCTCCAGCGGCGTTCTGCATAAAGCGCAAACCTTACTGCAACGCTATATGAGCATGGCCGGTGGTTACGCAGGTCATACCGGAGATTATTCAACCGGTGCCGCGCAGGTGATCATGCCTTACGTTGTGGGATCGGTTGAAGTCTATGAGCAGCAAACCACCTGGCCGATGGTGCTTGAGCACAGTCAGGTCGTGGTGCTGTGGGGTATGAACCCGCTCAATACCCTCAAGATTGCCTGGAGCAGCACGGATGAACAGGGGATTGAATACTTTAATCTGCTGAAGAAATCAGGGAAAAGCGTCATCGCCATCGATCCGATGCGTTCCGAAACCATTGAGTTCTTTGGTGATAATGCAACCTGGATTGCGCCACATATGGGGACCGATGTGGCGATGATGTTAGGGATCGCCCATACGCTGGTGAAGAAAAATCTCCATGACAAAGCCTTCCTGGAAAAATACACCACTGGATATCCGCAGTTTGAAGAGTATTTGCTCGGCAAGAGCGACAAAATAGAGAAAACCGCCGAGTGGGCTTCCGGCGTGTGCGGCGTGCCTGCTGAGCAACTGGAGAAGCTGGCGGAAATTTTCTCCAGCAATCAAACCATGCTCATGGCGGGTTGGGGGATTCAGCGCCAGCAATACGGTGAGCAAAAACACTGGATGCTGGTGACTCTGGCGGCGATGCTGGGGCAAATTGGTACCGAAGGCGGTGGTTTCGGGTTCTCTTATCACTATTCCAACGGCGGTAACCCAACGCGTACCGGGGGAGTATTGCCAGCCATCTCCGCCCAAATTGAGGGTGGGTCATCTGCGGGTAACGACTGGGCGGTTTCCGATGCGGTGATCAGCCTGCCGGTAGCGCGAATTGTCGAAGCGCTGGAAAATCCAGGCGGCAAATATCAGCATAACGGTAAAGAGCAAACCTTCCCGGATATCAAAATGATCTGGTGGGCGGGCGGCGCTAACTTTACCCATCATCAGGTTACTAACCGTTTAATCAAAGCCTGGCAGAAGCCTGAACTGGTTGTCATCTCAGAGTGCTACTGGACCGCAGCGGCCAAACATGCCGATATAGTCCTGCCGATCACCACGTCGTTTGAGCGCAACGATCTGACCATGACCGGTGATTACAGTAACCAACATCTGGTGCCGATGAAGCAGGTCATTGAGCCGCAGTTTGAAGCACGCAGTGATTTTGACGTATTTGCCGATCTGGCGGAGATGCTCAAGCCTGGCGGTAAGGCGGTCTACACCGAGGGCAAAGATGAAATGGCGTGGCTGAAGCAGTTCTATGATGCCGCACAAAAAGCCGCCCGCGCCCAGCGTATCGCCATGCCTCAGTTCAACGCGTTTTGGCAGCAAAACAAACTGATCGAAATGCGTGAGAATGAAAAGAATAACAAATATGTACGCTACGCGGATTTCCGCAGCGATCCGGTGATGAATGCGCTTGGAACGCCGAGCGGTAAGATAGAAATCTACTCAAAAACGATTGAAGGCTATCAATACAAAGATTGTCCGCCGCATGCGTCATGGATTGAACCCGATGAATGGAAAGGAACTGCGGATAAAGATCAACTGCAGCTACTGACGGCGCACCCGGCACATCGTCTGCATAGTCAGTTGAATTACGCTTCGCTGCGCAAAGAGTACGCGATTGCCAATCGTGAGCCGGTAACGATTCACCCGGATGATGCGAAAGCCAGAGGTATTGCCGAGGGCGATCTGGTACGCGTATGGAACGCGCGTGGACAGGTGCTGGTGGGGGCACACATCAGTGACGGTATCAAACCGGGAATCATCTGTATCCATGAAGGCGCATGGCCAGATATTGAGAACGGTATCTGCAAAAATGGCGGCGCGAACGTGCTGACGGCGGATATCCCAACCTCAAGGCTGGCGAATGGCTGCGTGGGGAATACCAGCCTGGTATACGCAGAAAAATTCACCGGCGAAGCGCCAAAACTCACCGTCTTTGATGAGCCAGCAATCGTCACTCTGTAATGATGGTTGAAAAGCGGGGGCCGTAAGGCTCCCGCTTTTTATTGCTGGTTTGGCAATGTCTTATCGCCGTTACTCTGCCAGCACAATCACATCTCCCGTTGCCGGGGCGTCAGTTCCCGGTAGCCACAATCGACCCCACGAACCGGTGCAATGACAGCCGAGTAGTTTTTCTGGTTGTTGTTGCTTAATAAATTGTCGGGTTCGCCATAGCTTAGCGGGGGAGGCAGTGCGTAAATGGAACCCACCGACGAGGGCGTAAATTTGGTTAACGCCGGTGATGTTTTGGCAATGGCGTACGATATTCTCTATTCCTCGGTGCCCGCATCCGGTAATGATGACTCATGTACAGAACCTTAAGCGGCAAGCGAATTAATAATACCGTCTAACGTGTTGTTTTGCTTGGATTTTCTCTGCCTACTCTTTTTGCCGTTTTTGGATAAATACACCATTGCCCACTCCAACTTCTCTGTTATTTCCTGCCACGCACCATGGATGATGCTCGCCAATATCGGCATTAACCAAAGCGCGCTGTTTTTGGCAATCTTCAGCATCGATAACTCCGCGCTGCCAATCAGCGTCAGCGCCAGCCGACGTTTGACCAGCAAGGCCAGCAAACTAGCCCAGATCAAGCCTTCCGCTATCGCTTTTTGTCGTGTCGCGAACGCCTTCAACCGGTTATGTGATTTCAGCTCTTTGAACAACAGTTCGATCTGCCAACGGCAACGATACAATGCCATCACCTTCTCGGCTGGCCATCGCTCACGCGGAAGATTGGTCATCCATATACAGAACCGTTTTTCCTCTGCAAACCAACGTCTTATGAGTCGATATTTATACTTTCCCGAACTCACATCCAGATCCAGAACCTCGGCTCTGCAGCTTCTCCGATCGATATCCTTGAGCTTTTTCCGAGTAACTTGGGCATTTCCCTGCCGTCCTGTCGGTAAGCTGCCTGTACTTTGGGATTGAGATTTTGACTCCCTCTGACCAGATAGCTTCCTTTGGCTTTGGTCACATCAGCAAAGTACTCGCGGCTGATGTAACCGGCATCCGCCAATAACAGTTTGTTATTTAACGAATTTGCGGCCGGAAGATGCTTGCGCTCCGATTCGGTATCCGCCGTGATACTCATCGATATCGGCGACTGGTCCAGCAAGGACATGGTCATATGACACTCTACCGCAGCGGGGCTGTGCTTATTGAATCGGCCCGGGAAATGTTCTGCCAATTGCGGATGTAACGCGAATGACGACCCGTCCTGCAGCAGTACCTGCTCAAAGCCTGCCAGTCCGTGGGCGTCCGGTAGACACTCCTTGAGGCGTAAGGCGATGGCTCGTTCAACCAGTGCGCGCATGAACAAGGGAAAACCCTGCTTGCGTAACTGGTTGTGAAAGGGTTTATACGCTATTTGGTCAGTATCATGGAGCTGCAACGCATTGAAATGGCGATGCAAACCAGCAATACCATCCACCTTGTCGCAACCAAGCCCTGAGAGCAGAGCCGGGAGTAGTCTCGCAGGCTGGATATCCCGGAGTCGCTGACAAAAACCGGTAAATTTACCGATCCGGTTGAGTTCAGAAGAGCTAAGAAGTTGCTTGAGGTACTGGGTTGCATTGATAATAGTCATGGCTTCGGGCGTGTCGGTTTTTTTTTGCGATTAAATCAGATCACAAACGAAGCCTTTTTTCTATCTATTTCAATTGGTTGTAGCTAAAGATCCTGTACATGAATGATGACTAACCCGCGATCAGATTTATAGATCAATACGCCTTCGTCGCTGATGTAATCCGGTTGAGGTGTTTTCTCGCTAATAACGCCATAGGCCTGTGGAGTGGCGACACTAATTTCCCCGGACCACAAAAATCGATCGCTGATCGCCAACGGTTCACGGGTGTATTCCATGATTAGTCGAGAGTAGTCGTTATCACGCGAGAGTTTTTTTATTTTTCTTGGCGTTCCCGCCAGGGTTATTGAGGCATACCGTTCGCAGGCTATTTGGGGATGGCAAATGATACGACTGTTATCCGCCAGCCACGGCACGCCGCCACAGTGATCGTAATGGCCGTGCGAAAGAACCACGGCGGTCAATTGCGTCAGGTCTACGCCCATTTGCGCGGCGTTAAGTATGAAGCTGTCGTCCGGGCCGGTATCAAATAGTATGGTGGTGGTTTCATCCTGAACTAACAGACTTAGTCCAGGCTTTGCCCGTAAGGATTTATCTGCGCTCGCAGCGCGCCTGTTTTCAAGCAATACCGTGAGGGTTAATGCCATGCCTGACTCCAGTATTAAAACGGCATACTGTAATACATGACCGTTGAGAGCGCTGTGATCGCAGCGCTCTTTGTGCTGACTTAGCGGTGATAGTAATGGCCGTCATCATCGGAGTGATGGTGACTATGCCGCCACGCATGCTGGTTCTCCCTTTGCTCACGCTCCTGGCGTTCATGCTCTTTATCACGGTTGGCTTCACGGTTTTTGTGATTAGCGATCGCCGTGGCAACTGCTGCGGCCCCAATACCAGCAGCGGCTGCAGAAAGGTAAGGATGTTCGGCACAGCCCGACAGACTAGCCATAATAACCAACGTGGAAATCAGTTTTTTCATTGTGGCGGTATCCGTTACTCGCGCACAATTTTGCCAGCATTCCCGGCATCGCTGTCATTCCAGCTACCGCGACCATTCGTTTTAATGGTGTAAGTGGCATAGCCGACACGGAAGGTCATCGTATCCTGATAGGTATTTACGTCACGCACTTCATTACCATTGACGTACACGCTGGAACCCTCGACGTGAATATCAACGCTGCGTTGACCATTGGCAAATTTGGCTACGTAATTTCCGCTGAATTTGCCGTAAATATCGGCATTATCGTGGTTATCCCGGTCAGCGGTATTTTGCTGCTCTTCACCATGACGATGATGACGGCTCTGCTGGCTGTTGCCGTTCTCAATAAAGCCATGATCGCGGTTCCACTGATAGGATTTATTGATATCGCAGCCATTGAGTTCACTCATTTGTGTACAACCTGAATGTTCATACTTTTTCTGCATTGCCGGGGTAATTGCGCATGCTGTTGTGGCCGTTGTCAGGCCGAGGACAAAGAGGGTCAGCAGACGTTTTTTCATTTTTTTGCTCACTATCATCATTAAGTTTATTTATAGGAATACGAACTGTTCGAATGTCATGTTTACGACGACGGCAGTCTCCCATTAAATATTAATGACGCATACCAGGGGGAATCCTAATTTATATTAATGGTGAGGGTGTGGGGGCTGTAATATGCAACATTACAGGCAGGTGAATTACGTATTTTACACAAGTAAGATAAAACGCTTAATTATATTTACTTTTTAATGAAGTGTTTAAAGAAATATTAATATTGACATTAACGGCAGGAACGCAGGCTTGTAAATGTACAGGCCTGCGTGGCACATTTTGTCCGCAATATTCATACATAGTGTATTGATGGACATTTTATTCAACACAGGACAACGTTACCCTTGCGCGGGGATCTGTGCACGGTGCTGCCTGGCCTGAACCTCATGGGCATATGAATGACCGTTATTCACTGACTGATGAACGACCATCGCTTTTTCATGTTTATTCATTTGTGAAAAGGGGCGTGCCTGGGATGGCGTTGGCGTTGAATTATTCGTCTGTGCGACGTGTTCTTGCGCCATTTGTTGATGTGCAGGGGCACTGCTGTTATTCATCATTTCATGGGCTGCTGCGGCCTGCTGATGCATTTTGGGTGTGTCGGCCGCATTAACGCCAGCTGAAATAAAAAACGCGATAGCGAAAAAAGAGGATATCTTATTCATCATATTTCTCCTGTTTGGGTTTACGGAAGAAATTATAATTGGTGAGGGCTGTCAGCGGCGTGACAGGACTATGACGGTTATGTCAGAGAATCGGTGATGATATATATACCGGTCATACTTCAAGCTGCATATGCACTGGCTGCACTCGTTCACCCCAGTCATTTACTTAAGTAAGTGACCGGGGATTCCCTCTCTTGCCGCCTTCCTGCAACTCGAATTGTTTAAGGTATCAACGCCATTATCATAAATTACATCGCATGCTTGGGCAGCGTCAGAATAAAACGGGTGGCAAGCTGATCGGATGTCACCGAGACTTTCCCCTGATGGGCGATAACAATCGATTTCACAATCGCCAGGCCAATACCGCTGCCTTCGCCTTTACGCTGTCGCGAAGGGTCAACTCGATAAAAACGATCAAATAGCCGCGATAGATGCTGTGGGGGAATGGGGGGGCCGGGATTTTCCACGACTATCTGGACCAGGCCATCCGCCTCTTTCACCCGCACGGTTACCGACTCGCCTTTTGGCGTGTAGCGCATGGCATTTGAAAGCAGATTACTCATTGCCCGGCGTAGCATTAACGGATCGCCTGAAACCCAGCATGCGCGTCCTTCAAAACGTAAGCCAACCTCGCGCTCTTCTGCCCAGGCTTCGAAAAAGTCGAACACTTTACCAACCTCATCGGCCAGATTAAGCGCTGTCTTTTCCGGGATAAGCTGATTGTTGTCTGCCTGCGCCAGAAACAGCATGTCGCTTACCATTTTCGACATACGACTAAACTCTTCAAGATTGGAATACAGCACGTCTTCCAGCTCTTTTTGGCTACGGGTTTGGCTGAGCGCAATTTCCGTTTGCGTGACCAGGTTGGTTATTGGCGTGCGGATCTCATGGGCAATATCCGCCGAGAAGTTCGACTGACGTTTAAATACATCCTCAATGCGTTCGATCATGTGATTAAACGAACTTACCAGCTGTTCCAGTTCAATAGGGACCGCTTGCGGATCGAGGCGCACATCAAGATCTTTTGAGGTGATATTTTGGATGCGCCGACTGACATTACGGATCGGTTCATGGCCTTTATACACAGCGAACAGCACGATAAATACAATCATCATGCTAATCAGCGATGCCGTCATAATCAGTTTTTTTTTCAGGTCGTTAATATAGTGCAGATGAAAATCGATCGATAACGCCAGATACAGCGTATACGCCGCTTTTCCATCAGTCAGCTTTCCTACCGGTAGGCGAATCATTCGCCAGTTAGACGACGTTTTTTGTCCGTGAATATGTTTGGCCGTTTGCAGTGTTGGGCCGGATATAATAAAAACATCGCTGGCATGGGCATTTTTATCCGGTCTTGCGCTAGCGATAAATTGCCGGAGATCCGGCGCATTTGGCGAATGAAAAATGGCTTTCTGCTTACTGTCTTCCAGAGAAATAATGACGTTCGAGTAGCCCTCTACCACGTTTTTCAGCGTTTCCAGGCGGCGTGATTCTGGCTCGTTGGGTTGGTTAATAATCCGCTCCAGCGTGGCGCTGATCTCTTGTAAATCATTGATGTCCTGCTCGGCGAAATGGACCTTCACGGAGTGGATCATTATCCATGCAAAGGCGAAAAATGAAGCGATCGTCGCCAGACTGATAAAAAAGGTCAGTCGTGTCGCCAGCGAAAAAGGGCGCCGCCATCGTTTACTGGGCATCAGGAACCTCAAGCATATATCCCACGCCGCGTACGGTCTGAATCAGTTTCGGCTCAAAATCGTTATCAATTTTGGCGCGCAGACGCTTAACGGCGACGTCGATGGCATTGGTATCGCTGTCAAAATTCATATCCCAGACCTGGGAAGCGATCAGCGAGCGGGGTAAAACTTCCCCTTGATGACGCAGGAAAAACTCAAGCAGGGTAAACTCTTTGCTGGTCAGGGTAATACGCGTCCCGCTGCGGGTGACTTTTCTGCTGACCAGATCGACCATTAAATCCGCGACCTGAAACTGGCTTTCGACAATCACCGCCGCACCCCGGCGCAGCAGCGTTCTGACCCGCGCCAGCAGTTCGGCGAAAGCGAACGGTTTGACCAGATAATCATCAGCGCCTAATTCCAGACCCTTAACCCGATGTTCAATGGTACCCAGCGCGGTGAGGAGAAGAATGGGCATCCCTTTGTTAGCGGAACGCAGCATCCGTACGATATCCCAGCCGTTTACATCCGGCAGCATGATGTCGAGTATGAGCAGGTCGTAATCGCCGGTCATCGCCAGGTGGTACCCGTTCAGGCCGTTATCCGCTAAATCCACGACAAAACCCGCTTCCGTCAGGCCTTTCGTCAGGTATTCACCGGTTTTTTTCTCATCTTCGACTATCAACACCTTCATCGCATTCTCCTTCTCACACGGGTTGTGCGGACTTTCAATTCTAGGGAAGCGGGATCGGATAGCAATCGGTTATTGGGAAAATGACAGTTTTGTCATTTTCCTGTCACCGCTTAAACAGAGTCACTTCGTTAAAGTACAACACTATAAATTCCTACATTTTTTAGGGCCATCAGTCCGGTCAGGACGAGAAGAACTATGAGCAAATTTAAGCTTCTTACCCTCAGCGCTGTATTCGTTCTCGCCGGTTGTTCATTGGCGCCGGACTATCAGCGTCCGACATTGCCTGTGCCGCAGCAATTCTCCTTAAGCCAGAATGCCCTGGTTTCTGCACCGGTGGGATATCAGGACACGGGCTGGCGGAGCTTCTTCGTTGACTCCCAGGTAAAGGCGCTGATTGGCGAGGCGCTGGTCAATAACCGCGATTTACGTATGGCAGTGCTAAAAGTTCAGGAAGCGAGAGCGCAATATGGCGTCACGGATGCTGACCGCTATCCGCAAATCACGGCAGGTTCCAGCGGTACTTACAGCGGCAAATTAAAAGGCGATAGCAGCACCGATCGTGAATTCGAAGCTGGACTCAATCTCAGTTTCGATCTGGACTTCTTTGGTCGGCTGAAAAATATGAGTGAAGCTGAGCGACAGAACTTCTTTGCCAGCGAAGAGGCGCGTCGGGCGGTACACATCTCATTAATCTCCAACGTATCGCAAAGTTATTTCAATCAGCGTCTGGCTTATGCACAACTGCAAATTGCCGAAGAAACGCTGCAAAACTATCAGCGTTCTTACGCTTTTGTTGAGAAGCAGTTGCTGACCGGAAGCACCAACGTACTGGCGCTGGAACAGGCGCGGGGCGTGATTGAAAGCACGCGCAGCGAAATCGCGAAGCGTAAAGGTGAACTGGCGCAGGCCAACAACGCGCTGCAACTGTTGCTGGGTACGTACGGGAAATTACCCAACGACCAGATGCGCAGCAGCGGGGATATTAAACCAGTAACGCTGCCGCCATCGCTCTCGTCGCAAATCCTGTTGCAGCGCCCGGATATTTTGGAAGCTGAACACGGATTAATGGCGGCGAATGCCAATATCGGCGCCGCACGAGCAGCGTTTTTCCCGTCGATTACCTTGACCAGTTCAGTTTCCAGCAGCAGCAGCGATCTCTCCAGCTTATTTAATGCGACCAGCGGCATGTGGAATTTTGTCCCCAAAATAGATATTCCCATTTTTAACGCCGGACGTAATCAGTCCAATCTCGACCTCGCTGAAATTCGCCAACAGCAGTCGGTGGTGAATTACGAACAAAAAATTCAGAACGCGTTTAAAGAGGTGGCGGATGCGCTGGTGTTGCGCCAAAGCATTGCCGATCAAATTAGTGGTCAGCAGCGCTACCTGACGTCATTGCAAATCACCTTACAACGCGCCAGAGCGCTTTATCAAAATGGTGCGGTTAGCTACATCGAAGTACTGGACGCCGAACGTTCTTTATTCGCTACGCAGCAATCGCTGCTCGATCTTAATTACGCCCAACAGGTTAATGAAATTAAGCTGTTTGCTGCCTTAGGCGGCGGTTGGGTGGAGTAATCCTTAATATTAACTTTTCAGGAGCATCAAGTATGAATACTACCGCCAAAGCCGTGTTGTTTAGCTTTTTCTCTGTGGTCATGTTTAACGCTCAGGCCAATGAGCATCAGCATGGCGAGATGATGAACATGCCGCCAGCGGCCCAACAGGAAGACGTCATTAGCGCCACCGGGGTGATTGAAGCTATTGATAAAGAAAGTAAAAAAATCACGATCAAGCATGATCCCATTCCCGCGGTGAACTGGCCTGCCATGACGATGCGTTTTACGCGGGTTGCCGACACCAAGGCTGACGATATTAAACCCGGCGATAAGGTTGCGTTTACGTTTGTTCAGCAGGGAAATATCTCTGTGTTACGCGATATTCACATCAGTAAATAACGTTCTCGCTGGTCTCTTTTATTCTTGCCCGGATTCTTCGAAATGCGGGTGAGACTATCGCGCAATGGAAATCACTATGGCGTCTTTAAATATTAAAAATACCGCGCTTATTCTCGCTGGCATGCTTGCCGGTGGGGTTATTTCTGTCGGTATTTATACTTATTATTCATCAGCAAACGTAACGGCTGAAACCGGGCAGGCTTCGCAAAAAGAAGCCAGAAAAGTGTTGTTCTGGTATGACCCCATGTACCCGAACACGCGCTTTGATAAGCCGGGTAAATCACCGTTTATGGATATGGATCTGATCCCCAAATATGCCGATGAAGAGACCGCGAGCGCGTCAGCGCCTGGCGTGCGTATCGATCCTACTCAGACCCAAAATTTGGGTCTGAAAACAGAACCTGTGCGCCGTGGCCCGCTGCACTATGCGCAAACTTTCCCGGCTAACGTTAGCTATAACGAATACCAGTTTGTTATTGTCCAGGCTCGCTCCGCAGGCTTTATCGAGAAGGTTTACCCGCTAACCGTGGGCGACAAAATTAAGCAAGGTGCGCCGCTTATCGATCTGACGATTCCCGACTGGGTTGAGGCGCAGAGCGAATATTTGTTACTGCGGGAGACCGGCGGCAGCGCGACACAGGTGGAAGGGATTCTGGAGAGATTACGTCTGGCCGGTATGCCGGAAGCGGATATTCAGCGCTTAAAATCGACGCGTAAAATTCAGACCCGCTTTACCCTGAAAGCCCCTATTGATGGGGTGATTACCGCATTCGATTTGCGTACCGGCATGAACATTTCCAAAGACAATGTGGTCGCGAAAATTCAGGGGATGGACCCGGTATGGGTCAGCGCGTCGGTCCCGGAATCTATCGCCTGGCTGATCAAAGACGCCTCGCAATTTACCATCACCGTGCCCGCCTGGCCGGATAAGCCTTTCACCATTAGCAAGTGGAATATCTTGCCAAGTGTCGATGCCACCACGCGTACGCTGCAGATCCGTTTGCAGGTCAATAACCCTGATGAGGCGCTCAAGCCGGGGATGAATGCTTACCTGCAACTGAAAACGCAAAGTGAACCGATGCTGCTGATCCCCTCAAAGGCGTTGATTGATACAGGCACCGAGCAACGGGTGATCACCGTCGATAACGAAGGTCGATTTGTACCGAAGCAGGTTGCGGTATTCCATGAATCTCAAGGGCTGACGGCTATCCGCTCAGGCCTGACTGAAGGTGAAAAAGTGGTGTCCAGTGGTCTGTTCCTGATTGATTCCGAGGCGAATATCTCTGGCGCACTGGACCGTATGCGCGCGCAGAACAGTGGTGCGCAAGACGCATCCGCAAAGCCAGCCCAGGCGACCCATTCACACTGAGGACATGATAAATGATTGAATGGATTATCCGCCGTTCGGTGGCAAACCGTTTTCTGGTGATGATGGGGGCGCTGTTTCTCAGTATCTGGGGAACCTGGACCATCATCAATACCCCGGTTGATGCGTTGCCCGATCTCTCTGATGTTCAGGTGATCGTCAAAACCAGCTATCCAGGGCAGGCACCGCAAATCGTCGAAAATCAGGTGACTTACCCGCTGACCACCACCATGCTGTCGGTACCGGGCGCGAAGACCGTGCGTGGTTTCTCGCAGTTTGGTGATTCCTATGTGTACGTCATTTTCGAAGATGGCACCGATCCTTACTGGGCGCGCTCGCGCGTACTGGAGTATCTCAACCAGGTTCAGGGGAAATTACCGGCAGGGGTCAGCGCGGAGATGGGACCGGACGCCACGGGCGTCGGCTGGATCTTTGAATATGCGCTGGTCGATCGCAGCGGTAAACACGATCTGGCAGAGTTACGTACTCTTCAGGACTGGTTTTTAAAGTATGAGTTAAAAACGATTCCGAACGTGGCAGAGGTGGCCTCGGTAGGCGGCGTGGTTAAACAGTACCAGGTTGTTATCGACCCGATGAAGCTGACGCAATATGGCATCAGCCTGGCGGAGGTGAAATCTGCACTGGATACGTCGAATCAGGAGGCGGGCGGCTCGTCTGTAGAGATGGCTGAAGCGGAATATATGGTCCGTGCCAGTGGGTATCTACAAACGCTTGATGACTTTAATAATATCGTCCTGAAAACAGGGGCCGACGGTGTACCTGTTTACCTGCGCGATGTCGCGCGTGTGCAAATTGGGCCGGAAATGCGCCGTGGGATCGCCGAACTGAATGGTGAAGGCGAAGTGGCGGGCGGGGTGGTAATTCTGCGTTCCGGTAAAAATGCGCGTGAAGTGATCTCCGCCGTTAAAGCCAAACTCGACACGCTGAAAAGCAGCCTGCCGGAAGGCGTTGAGATAGTTACAACATACGATCGCAGTCAGCTCATCGATCGCGCTATTGATAACCTGAGCTATAAGCTGCTGGAAGAGTTTATCGTTGTTGCGCTGGTATGCGCGCTGTTCCTGTGGCATCTGCGTTCGGCGCTGGTGGCGATTATTTCCCTGCCGCTGGGACTGTGTATCGCGTTTATCGTGATGCATTTCCAGGGGCTGAACGCCAATATCATGTCGCTTGGGGGCATTGCCATTGCCGTCGGGGCGATGGTCGATGCCGCGATCGTGATGATTGAAAACGCCCATAAGCGGCTCGAAGAGTGGGGACATCAGCATCCGGATGAAAAACTGGATAACGCAACGCGCTGGAAGGTCATTACCGATGCCTCGGTAGAGGTCGGCCCGGCATTGTTCATCAGCTTGCTGATTATCACCCTGTCGTTTATTCCTATTTTCACGCTCGAGGGGCAAGAGGGGCGACTGTTCGGCCCGCTGGCGTTCACCAAAACGTATGCCATGGCAGGCGCGGCGTTTCTGGCTATTGTCGTCATTCCGATCCTGATGGGGTTCTGGATCCGTGGCAAAATACCGGCGGAAAGCAGTAACCCGCTTAACCGTTTCCTGATCCGTATTTATCATCCGCTGTTGTTGAAGGTGCTGCATTGGCCTAAAACCACCCTGCTGGTGGCGGTTCTTTCCATACTGACGGTTATCTACCCGCTGAATAAAGTCGGTGGTGAATTCCTGCCGCAGATTAACGAAGGCGATCTACTGTATATGCCGTCAACCCTGCCGGGGATTTCGGCGGCGCAGGCGGCGGATATGCTGCAAAAAACCGACAAGCTGATCATGACCGTTCCGGAAGTGGCGCGTGTGTTTGGTAAAACCGGTAAGGCGGAAACCGCAACGGATTCCGCGCCGCTGGAAATGGTCGAAACAACGATCCAACTGAAGCCGCAGGATCAGTGGCGTCCGGGGATGACGATGGACAAAATCATCGCCGAACTCGACAAAACCGTGCGCTTGCCAGGGCTGGCGAATCTGTGGGTTCCGCCTATTCGTAACCGTATCGACATGCTTTCTACCGGTATCAAAAGCCCGATTGGGATAAAGGTGTCAGGTAATGTTCTGGCTGATATCGACGCCACGGCGGAACAAATCGAAGAGGTAGCCAGAACCGTGCCGGGCGTCGCTTCGGCGCTGGCTGAGCGGCTGGTGGGCGGGCGCTATATTAATGTGGACATTAATCGGGAGAAAGCAGCCCGCTACGGTATGACCGTTGGCGCGGTACAGTTGTTTGTCACCTCCGCGGTCGGAGGCGCGATGGTGGGCGAAACGGTGGAAGGGATTGCACGTTATCCGATTAACCTTCGCTATGCGCAGAGCTATCGTGATAGCCCGGAAGCGCTGCGTAATCTGCCCATTCTGACGCCCATGAAGCAGCAAATCACGCTGGCTGATGTTGCAGATGTGACAGTGGTTTCTGGTCCGTCGATGTTGAAAACCGAAGATGCGCGACCCACCAGTTGGATTTATATCGACGCCCGCGACCGTGACATGGTTTCGGTGGTGAACGATCTGAAAAAAGCGATCGCTGAAAACGTACAGTTAAAGCCGGGGACCAGCGTGGCGTTTTCCGGGCAGTTCGAGCTGCTTGAACGCGCCAGCCATAAGCTCAAACTGATGGTGCCGATGACGCTGATGATTATCTTCGTCCTGCTTTATCTGGCTTTCCGTCGTTTTGGTGAAGCGCTGCTGATTATCACCAGCGTGCCCTTTGCGCTGGTAGGGGGGATCTGGTTCCTCTACTGGATGGGGTTCCATATGTCGGTTGCGACCGGAACCGGGTTTATCGCCCTGGCCGGCGTTGCCGCGGAGTTTGGCGTAGTGATGCTGATGTACTTGCGCCATGCTATTGAAGCCGAGCCTGCACTGGAAAATCCGCAAACCTTTACGGCGGATAAGCTGGATGAAGCGTTGTATCACGGCGCGGTGCTGCGCGTGCGTCCGAAAGCGATGACCGTGGCGGTGATTATCGCGGGCCTGTTGCCAATCTTGTGGGGGACAGGGGCGGGCTCAGAAGTGATGAGCCGCATTGCCGCGCCGATGATTGGCGGCATGATTACCGCGCCATTGCTGTCGCTGTTTATTATTCCGGCAGCTTATAAGCTGATGTGGCTGCACAGGCATCGCAGCCAAAAGTAATGCCTTGAAGCGCTCGCCTGCGTCGGTTTTGTTGCCGAAGCAGGCGGTGCGTTATGCCGCCAACGCTTTCACGCGTTTGCGGTACTCGCCCGGCGTGCAGCCAAATCCCCGTAAAAAGACTTTGTGAAACGATGATTCGCTGGCGTAACCCACCGACTCGGCAATAACGATCAACGGCTGCGATCCGCGTGACAGCATCTGGGCGGCGAATTGCAGGCGTAGCTCGGTTAACACCGCCAGCGGCGTGGAGTTTGATACTTCACGGAATAGCTGCGCAAAGCTGGCCCGCGACATATGGGCACGCTTTGCCAGTTCTTCGACAGTCCAGGGAAAAGCCGGTGACTCCAGCATCGTGAAGACAACGGCCCCAAGCCTTGGGTGCAGCAGTAAATTCAGCACATTTTTAGCGGGTGTCGGCTGGGCTAGCCACTCGCGAACGGCTAACGCGAACAGCGTAGCGCATTGCTGGCTGCAAACGATGTTGGAGCCAGGCAGATCGTTGATGTATTCCTGCTGCATCAGCGCAATCATGGCCTTCAGCCAGTGGCTAATGGGACTGTTATCTTCTGGTGCCAGTATTAATATTTCCGGAAGGGCGGTTAAAAAATAGCGTGAAGATGCCTGCAATCGCAGGCTTCCGCAGACAATATGCGTTTGTTCTTCCCCTGTCTGGCACAGCCGATGCGCGGAGTTTTGAGGCAGAATGACTATTGTTCCTGGGCGTAACGTAGAAGACGTTCCGTCTGGCATATCCAGTTGAGCAAATCCCTGGGTTACCGTATGCCAGCGGATAACGGACAGCTCACCCGCCGCGTGCGGCAGTTGCCAGTCCCTGCTCAGCAGGCAGTTTTGATCAATCGAGCCCTGCGGGTCGTTAAGCATAAGTAATCGGCTAAGTGCATCCATAAAGACTCCTGAGCAGTTCTTGTTGATGCTTGTCGAGATGAAGTAACGCTGTTACTCATTATTTATTAAATAAATTTATGGTCTTAGTTTGTTTCCTCGATGGATTGAGTGGAAGAGAAATAGTAGTGATTTAGACGATTTGACAGTAATTTGCGCGATATGGATACATTGTTCATGCATCGTTAAACCTATACTTCAGTTCAACAAACGAACAGTGACATGGCGGAGAGACAGCATGAATCAGTATCAGGCGATTATTATCGGATTTGGCAAAGCGGGTAAAACGCTGGCGGCTACCCTGGCGAAAACGGGCTGGCGAGTGGCGATTATTGAACAGTCAAACACCATGTATGGCGGGACATGTATCAATATCGGCTGCATTCCCACCAAAACCCTGGTACACGATGCTGAACTTCATCATGACTTTGCTGCGGCGATGCAGCGCAAGGCCTCCGTTGTCAGCTTTCTGCGTGATAAAAACTTCCATAATCTTGCCGATCTGGAAAATGTAGATGTGATTGAGGGTCGTGCTGAATTCATTGATAACCATACGGTGCGGGTCGTGCTGCCAACAGGCGCGATTGAACTAAGCGGCGAAAAGATCTTTATTAATACCGGCGCACAGGCAACGATGCCAAACGTGGCAGGGTTAATGACTACACCGGGCGTGTTTGACAGTACCGGGTTGTTAAATTTGACGCAACGTCCGGAACGTTTGGGGATTTTGGGCGGCGGTTATATTGGTGTTGAATTCGCATCAATGTTTGCCAACTTTGGCAGTAAGGTCACCATTTATGAAGCCGCCCCACTGTTTTTAGCCCGCGAAGATCGGGATATTGCCGACGCTTTCGCCAACATTTTACGCGACAAAGGGGTTGAGATTATCCTTAATGCCAGGGTGCAGGCGGTTTCGTCCCATGACGGCGCGGTGCAGGTGCAAATGCCGGAAGGCGTCCAGACTGTGGATGCGCTACTGGTGGCATCGGGTCGCAAACCGGCAACTGAAAATCTGCAGTTGCAGAATGCGGGTGTGGATGTCAACGAGCGCGGTGCCATTGTGGTGAATAAATATCTGCGTACTTCGGCAGACAATATCTGGGCCATGGGCGATGTGACGGGGGGGTTACAATTTACCTATATCTCGCTGGATGACTTCCGTATTGTGCGCGACAACCTGTTAGGCGAGGGATTACGTAACACCGGTGATCGCCAAAACGTACCGTATTCTGTCTTTATGACGCCGCCGCTTTCCCGTGTGGGGATGACAGAAGAACAAGCTCGCGCCAGCGGCGCGGCGGTCCAGGTTGTCACCCTGCCTGTCGCGGCTATCCCGCGTGCACGGGTGATGAATGACACGCGTGGCGTACTTAAAGCGGTGGTAAATCGCGAAACGAAACAGATATTAGGCGTATCGCTGCTGTGCGTGGATTCTCATGAGATGATTAATATCATTAAAACCGTTATGGATGCTGGTTTACCTTACACGACATTGCGCGATCAAATATTTACTCATCCGAGCATGAGCGAATCACTGAACGATCTCTTCTCTCTAATAAAATAATAATATAGTTTGCATGATTGCCCCACCTGTGTGGGGCTTTTTTTTATCATATATAAAGAAATACTCATGAACAGTTATTCTGGCGTTATGGAGGAAATAAGATAAGCAATAATGTTTTATTCTATTACGAGTGAAATCACTTGTTAATGGAAATAGAAATGAACATGCTTAAAACTTCATTATTGTTGACTGCTTTACTGACCGCGCCGGTGACATTTTCTGCACTGGCACAGCAGCCAGTCGAAGTAGCCCGCGTCAGCGTGTCGGCAATTGCCGCCGCACCTTCTGTTGTTGAACATGCAATCGCCAGACTGGCGCAGGAAAATAAGGCAACTTCCTGGAAAATCACCTCAATGCGCATTGATAGCAGCACTCACGCAACCGCAATTTTGTACAAGTGAGGAGAGTCTGAATGGAAAAGTATCTGCGTTTACTCAGCAAGGGCGATAGAATTGGATTAACATTGATTCGCCTGAGTATTGCCATTATTTTTATCTGGATTGGCTTATTGAAATTTGTACCTTACGAAGCCGATAGTATTACGCCATTTGTTGCCAATAGTCCGGTAATGTCATTTTTTTATGAACATCCAGAAGAATATAAGCAGCATTTAACCCACGAAGGTGAGTTTAAACCGCAGGAGCGGGAATGGCAGAAGGCGAATAACACCTATACGTTCTCCAATGGTCTGGGCGTAGTCGAAGTGCTGATCGCATTGCTGGTGCTGGCTAATCCTGTTAGCCGTTGGTTGGGATTAATTGGTGGCGTACTGGCATTTGCTACTCCGATTGTGACGTTATCATTTTTAATTACCACACCGGAAGCATGGGTGATGCCACTGGGCGATTTGCACCACGGTTTTCCGTACTTGTCCGGAGCCGGGCGTCTGGTGTTGAAAGACACATTAATGCTGGCGGGAGCGGTGATGATCATCGCAGATTCATCGCGATCAATTATTAAGCAAAAGTATTGAATTTTTAACGTTGTACCCTCTGTAAGACAGTAAGCCTCTATAGTTCGATTCGGTAATTACCGGGCCAGCAGGATGCTGGCCTTTTTTCTGCCCTAAGGTAAATTTATTTTACAGGTGAAATATAATTATTCACTTTTTCACAATAACTAGTCGGAGCTATATTCCTGGTTAATGATATAGTGCAGTAAGCATTTTCTCTTCTTCTTGCGATAGCACGCCAGTCCGCATACTGCGTGGTCCTTCCATCAAAACCCATTCATTTCCCTCTATTTTTTTCTGTGTAGTTCTTGCTATTTGTTATCTCAAAATGACATCTCAAAAAAATTTATTATTCTCTTTTGTTATAGTTAGCCAACAACTTCATGTGGTTTTAGGCATGGCTTCAGCTAGAATTAACTTTGATTAAATGTTTTTACGTATCAATAAATGGCTAAAGATAGTTAAAAACTTAATTTTTAACCAACTGTTCGACATGGAATCCACTATGGTAATTAAGCACCAGGGGTGGATGCTGATCTCGCGTTTTGTGAGCAACCAAAAGCGAGACATATCTTAAATATGGAAATAAGGGTTTTAGAATGAGCTTTGGATTAGCAAAGGACAACAAGTTTGAAATCATCGCTACCCTTCGTGAAGAGTTGCACAAGAAAACGAAACTTGAAGTTTTATGTGAAAACCATAGTGTTATCACGCAGTTAGAGAATATTGATTTCGAGCGGTTTGTCATCTCCGGACACGAAGACATTGTTCCTGAAAAGGTCCAGTACTTTATCCTGCACAGTGAGAGTGGGATTGTAAAATTTAGTGCCAGATTCGAACAAACCTTATCAGCAGGTGCACAAGCAGGATTATCCTACTTCATCCCGGATATGATTTTCTTTGCCCAGCAGCGACAAAATCAGCGTTTTTCCTTCCTGAAGGGTTACGACTTTTTCTGTTTTGGTCGTTACAAAAACGGAGAAAACTACTCTCTGAAGATTAAAAACATCTCGCAGGGCGGTTGTGCATTAATTGTTAAAGATGTGAACTCCCGTTTTCTCTATAAAGATGCGGTGATTAAAAATGCCGCGCTGGATTTTGATACGTTTGGCAGTTTACAGCTGGATTTGAAAGTGATCGATGTCGTCATGATCAATGAATTTGATGAGGATAATCAATTGTATGCCTGTCATCAGATCTCATGTGAGTTCGATTTTAAAAATCGTCGTGAAGAGGCTGAGGTCGAAAAGATTATTATTAAATTTTTAATGAGTAACAAGATTTGATGCTGATAAGGAGCGATGAACAGGATGTTGATGTGTGGCAGTGATAATTTTGTGGGCAACGGTTTGTTCGCCTACCTGACAAGCAAACATGTACCGATACAAACATTCCAGTTTGAGGATATGTTGCATCAGTCATCATTATGCCAGCATCAAACCATGGTTTTTAATATCATTGATAACGAACAACCATGTTCAACTATCGTGCAGTTTTTGAATAAAAACCGCTTCAAGTTTTATAATAATGTCGTGGTAATTATTGCTGATAGTTTGGTGGCGAAATTATGTGTAGAGTTATTATATGTTGAAAAAACGATAGTTTTGACGGAGAAATCTTCACTGCGCGATTTCGGTCAACTGGCGTCGTTAACGGCCGGGAAATGGAATCCCCGGCTGTATCGTTCACAGAAAAGATTAACCGAGAGAGAGCAGCAGATTCTGAATTTATTGGTAAACGGATATACCGCCAGAGAAATTTCAGAGTTAGTCAGCCTGAATTATAAAACTATCCAGGCGCATAAAATGAGGGTCGTCACCAAGCTGGGACTGACCAATACCTCGGAATTAAATAAATTAATTGTCAGATTTACCCATCGTATGTCTTTTTTACCCTAACCTGGCCATTCTATTCTGATGTAACACACTTAATAGTAGATACAATTCGGGAGTGATATTGACTGGTTTTTAATTTTTATGATTTGTTGAGGGAGAGAGGAATGTTTAATTCTAGTGAGGTGTTAACCGCGCTTGAAAAGGCATTGAATACCAGTCAGCTTTATATGGTTTATCAACCAATTTTTAATTTGCGTAATCAGCGTATTAGCGGGTTTGAAGCATTAATGCGTTGGAATAGCCCCCAGATGGGGATGATCTCTCCCGATGTTTTTATTACCTTGCTGGAAGACAGCGGCAATATCATGTCAATTGAAGATATGGTTACCCACACTCCCTGGGATGTGGCAACCCGTTGGCCAGAGCCCCTTGTATTGTCCGTCAATATTTCCGCGCTTGAGTTCTGCGATCCGCTGTTACCCCAACGCGTCAGAAAAAATCTTACTGTATGTGGTCTCCCGCCCCATCGATGCCAGATAGAGGTCACGGAAACGTCGCCGCTGTGCGACAGTCAGGTCGCGGCTAAAAATATGACGGAGCTGAAGGCGATAGGGGTCAAAATTGCCCTTGATGATTTTGGAACTGGCCACGCCAATCTTAACTATCTGTTGAAATATCCTTTTGATACCTTAAAAATTGATAAGGAATTTATCGCCGGCATTGAACCCGATACCCGCTCAACAAAGATTGTCGAGGGTATCATTTCACTGGCGCACAATTTTGGTATTGAAGTTCTTGCTGAAGGGGTGGAAACCCAGTCCGAACTGGACCGGCTGATGCAGATTGGTTGTGACAAAATTCAAGGCTTTTTCATTTCTCCCCCGGTGTTGGCAGAAGAGATCCCGTTACTCCTGACGCAGTATAATCCTTAATCTTCTCCCTCTCTGTTGTTCCCCTGAACCTCGATTGTTTCGCGTTGCCAGAGGGCTGCTCCCGCGCTTTTCCTGCCTATAAAATAAGTCCGTAGGCCTGATACGTTAAGCGCATCAGGTTGCTTTGTATCCGTGACAGGCAAAAAAAAGCCCCCTGTTAAACAGAGGGCTAGCGAGTTTATGTCAGCTTAGAACGATTTCTTAAAGCCAATTGATGCATTAACCGGCGCTTCAACCTGCGACTTACTGCCACCGTTGCTAAATTGCGTACCCAGTTCTCCGTAAACCTGCAGGTTTCTGTCGATAGACCATGACAGACCGGCAGCAACTTCAGTGCTGGAGTACTGTTGTGAAGACTCAAGCGTGGTGGTGGCTACCGCATTGCTAAAGTGCGTTTTGTCTTTTGAGCCCAGACCCTGCCAGACGTTGACCCTGCCGTAAGGCTGGAATTTGCCATGGTTGGTGTCATAGTCAGCGACCAGACGCACGCCCAGACGGGCGGTAAAGGAATCCGCGGTATCCATTTTCACTTTCGTTTGGGTTACACCATCAAGCCGCCCGTTATCAAAGTCGCTGTATTGATAGATCAACTGAGCCTGAGGTTCCAGACTCCATGCGCTGGCGCCTAAACGGAACGATTTACCCACTTCTGTTGACGCCGTCAGCGTGTTGCCTCTGACGGTATACGAGCCGTTGTTACCGGTCGCCGCCAGGCGGGATTTATGGTTACCGTATTGCAGGACGTTATCAACATACATCCCGTCGCCCGAGAACCAGGTGGCGTAGCCGCCGACATAAAACGCGTTGTCGTCGATGTTGCCGCCTTTGCCGTCGCTGCCTGTCTTCGTGCCTTTCACGTTGCTGTCGATATCAAGAATGCTGGTATACATCCCGGCTTTCCAGCTTTCGTTGGCATACATATCGACGCCAACCTGAATCCCCATGGTATGGGAACTGGTTTGCGTTCCAGCCGCATCATCCAGTTTGGTTTTACCGGAGTAGCCAATCATTCTTGCCCAGGCGCGATTGTCTTCATCAATACCCGGTTTAACCTCGTCCCCCATACGCTGGTGCATGTTGCCTAACAGGCTGATGTCGCCCTGACGAACGACGCTGGCGAGACCAGAATACAGCATGGTTTCTGGACGATATTCGCTTCTCAGATACCAGTTTTCACCCTGACCCTGAGCGTTACCCGCATGCAGTTGATACTCAAATGCGCCTGCTGCCATACGATCGGCGGCAAGATGGAAGGCGTCTCGTGACGTTTGTGCTGTAGTGGTTGCGCCATTGAGCGCGGTTACCACTTCGATACCATCACCAATAGTTGGTGCGCCGAGACCAGAACCATCGACATCCAATAGCGTACTACCGCTGGCTTTACCGCCATCGATAATCAGACGGTCGGCAATGCCTGCGCCGCTGCCATTTTGTGTGGCCGCCATGTTGATAGTCCCTTTTTCGCCGGTGTAATCCCCTTTGACGGTTAACGTTGTGCCAGTTTGCTGGCCGATGAGTGAAACATCGCCGCCGTTGCTCAGTCCCGCTACCGTCTGGTTGTAACCTTGCGTGTTGAGGGTGGTGTCAGCGACAACGTAGTGGTGTGATGCGCTACTCAGAGTGTTGGTATTACCCGCCTGCAGTACACCGTTGGCAATCAGCGTTGCGCCGCTGTAGCTGTTTTCACCATGCAACTCCGTAACACCGCTGCCGGTTTGATGCAGTTGGCCTTCACCGCTGATATTACCGGTCAGCGCCAGGGTATCGCCACGATTGACGTTGAGTACGCCGTTATCAACGATATCCCCCTGAATGCTGCCGATATCACCGCCGTTACCCAGCTGTAAAACGCCTTGCTCGATGGTGGTGCCACCGGTGTAGGTGTTATCCAGCGTCAGGGTGAGGGAGCCTTTACCAGTTTTGGTCAACTGACCGTTACCTTCGACTTCCGTCAGCAGAGAAACGTTATGTCCGTTGGTGTCGAATGTCCCGCCGCCGGATTCCAGAGTCACCTGACGAGCGGTATCAAACGCTTCACCATATTTCAGCGTACCACCATTAAAGGTAATTCCCGTCTCTGGTGCGCCAAGGTTGGTATCACCCGCCACCTGCAGCGTACCTGAGGTGATGGTGGTTCCACCGCTGTAGGTGTTGTCACCAGTGAGGATGAGCGTACCGAGGTCGCCTTTATTCAGGCCGCCGGTACCGCGGATCACGCTGTCGATAGTCGCGGTGTAGTTAGCGCCGTCTACTGTGCCATCGCCGACGCGAATCAGCGTATTAGCCGTATCGGTGGTAATGGCTTCACCGCCCACGCGATAACCATCGGTGGCGAACTGTGCGCCACTGATGATGACGTCGCCTTTGCTGTTATCGACGGTTACGTTGCCCGCTTCACCCTGGAAGACGGCGAACGCAGCATCGGTAAACGGTGCATTCAGCGCGCCTTCTGGCGTTGATTCATCCGTTGTCCAGTTGTCATTACCCTGGCTGGATTGCCAGATACCGTCGCCGCCGTTGATGACGCCGTTGTTTTTCAGCTCGCCATTCTCACCGCCGGTGCCGTCCCAGAAACGTAGCGTCAGCCCGGCATGGTTGACCAGGTTAACCTGGTTTTTAACCGAGGTTTGTACGTACAGGCTGTCCGCAGCTTCCGGCGCGTCGGCAATGTCCATCACATTGTTGGTTAATGTGCCGGTGTAGTTGATGACGCGGTAAACACCAACGTCAAAGCTTCCGCCTGGAGAGGTCTGGATATTGAGCTTACCATCGAGCGTCAGATCGCCATTCACATCTATCAGGTCATTGAAGGCTCCGCCTGGGGTATAGGCCTGACCAAACTGGTAATCAAGCTGTGCGTTATCGCTGAGCGTCAGTGAACCGGTAGTCAGTTTACCCACGCTATTGATGGCCGCACCCGCGGTAATATGGCCGTCATCCAGTACATCAACCGCGCCGCCGATAATACCGTTCCCGCCGAGCGTTGCCCCAGATTTCACCGTCACCTGACCGGTCGCGGCAGACTGATTACCGTTGACCAGCAGTACGCCTTCATTGACGTCCGTGGTGCCGGTCCAGGTGTTATCGCCGGTGAGCGTTAACGTGCCGTCACCGATTTTCACCAGGCTGCCGTCGTTGCCGCTGATAATGCCGCTGATGGTGTCATCAAGGTGCAGATTACCCAGCGACAATTCTTTATTGCCCAGTTCGACATTCCCCGCGCCTGACAACGAGCCGATAGATGTTGCGCTGTCGACTGCGCTGATATCGACCTTGCCGCCCGCCAGGTTTTTAACGACGGTATTCTCTGCTAACGCCTGGTCCGCAAAGGTCATCAGTCCGCTGTTATTCACGCTAGCAGTACCACCGCTGGCATTTTCTTCCAGCGCCAACGTACTGTCTTTTGACACGTTAACCGTCGCCTCGCCCGCGGTGGCGTTATCGGTTAACAGCGCTTTCGCTGTGCCCGTCAGGTTCAGTTTTGCGCTCGCGGCGGTGACGTTATCCGCCAGCGTTAACAGGCTGTCGGCGATGTTCATGGTCAGGGATTTCAGGCTGGTCTCTGTTCCGCTGACATTGAGCGTCGCCCCGTTATTGACGTTCACGGTGCTGCTTTCATTGCTACCAAAGGCCCCGGTTTTGCTGACGTTGACCGTCACATTGTTGGCATTTCCGGTACCGGCAATTTCTGTGTCGCCTTTATAGCTGTTCGCGCGATTGAGCGACAGGGTACTGCCCGCATCGCTTGAGCTGCTGGTGACTTTCAGTTTACCGTCGCCGGTAATCTCACCGGTTGGCGTGAAATCATGTGAATTGAGGTCAAACACCGCCGCGTTATCATTCGCGCCCAGCGCAATGGTGCGATTGCTGGTCAGGTCCGCGCCCATCTGCAACGTGGAGCCGTTGTTGATAGCCAGGTCGGTTCCGCTCTGACCGAGGTTGCTGTCGGCGGAAATCTGCAACGTACCGCCATCAATGCGTGTGCCGCCGCGATACGCGTTATCACCGCTGAGGATCAGACGACCAAGGTCGGTTTTCACCAGCGTCAGCTTGTCAGTCGTGCTGGCTTCGCGGATGACGGACTCAATGGTCGCGGTATAGTTTTGCCCCGCGCCACCCGCGCCAACGCGCAGCAGCAGTTCACCGGTTCCCGGCGTCTGGCCGGCGTGGGTCGCGTTTTCCGTGGTGGCATAAGCGTTAAGTGCGTCGCCTTTAACGACATAGCCATCGGCGTCAAACTGTGCCCCGGAGAAGTTAACTTCTCCCGCGGCGTTATCCACGGTAACGGTGCCACCTTTGGTGGTGAAGACGGCAAAGGACTTCTGCGCCCAAGGTGCGTTACCTTCGCCCGTTGCCGTGGTCCAGTTGTTATCACCCTGACTGCCGATCGCCATCCATTTGCCATCGCCACCGTCAATTTTGCTGTCGCCCTCAATGCCCGACGCGCCGTGGCTTTGACTTACCGTCGCTCCGTCCCAGAATTGCAGGGTAACGCTGTTGGCGTTCACCAGGTTGACCTGTTTGTCGATAGAGGTCTGGACAAAAATATTGCTCTTATCCTGACTGTCCGGTATTGCGCCCAGCTCCAGCGTCTGGTTATCCAGCGTACCGCCGTAATTATAGATACGGTACACGCCCGGTCCGAAGTTACCGCCTTGCGACGTGGTAACATCCAGGGTCCCGTCCAGTTGCAGATCGCCTGCCACGTTCACCAGATCGTTTAGCGCACCGCCTGGCGTAAAGGCCTGGCCCAGTTCGAAAGCGGAGGTCGTTTTGCTGCCAAGCTGCAGATTACCGTTAACAGATAGCGTACCCGCACCGCCGTCACCGGCGCTGATGGTTGTGGCATCGTTCATCAGCACGTTACCGCCGATAATGCCCTTACCGCCAAGTGTGGACGTACCGCTGACGGTGGTGACGCCGCGCGCCGCGCTTTGATCGCCATTCACCAGCAGCGTGCCGTTAGTAACGGTGGTGTTACCGGTATAGGTATTGTTGCCGTTCAGACGGGTAATGCCGCCGCCGATTTGCTGTAGCGCACCGATACCGGAGATCACACCGTTGAGCAGCACGGTGTTGGCGCGATTAATCGCCAACACGCCGTTGTCGATGATGTCAGAGACGGCGCTCACTTCGCCTTCATTTCCACCGTCACCTAACTGCAGCGTACCGGTTTGATCAATGGTGGTAGATCCGGTGTAGCTATTGTTGGCGGTAAACACCGTGGTGCCGCCCGCCGCACGTTCAAATTTCCCGTCGCCGCTGATGATCCCGCGATAGATCTGTGCTGCTGAGGTATCCCCCTGAGTATCGAAGATAACCTTGCTGTCTGCGCCCTGGGTGGTGACATTGTAATCGCCAATGCTTGCGGCAGTGCTGGTTGGCTCGACGTGGTCGCCGGTACGCAGCGTGGCGCCATTGTTAACAGCAAGGGTTTCGCTCGCCAGATTCAGGTTTTCAACGATGCGTACATCTGCATTTGACCCGCTGATGGTCAGTGAATCCCAGCCGGTGCCAATGTTGGTACCAGTATTCAGGTTGTCGCTAGCCAGCGTACCAATCTTCGCATCTTTTGTATCAGTGAAGGTGAGAGCGTTGCCCGTTCCCGCTGCGGTAAGGATGTGGCGCGTTTTATCCAGCGTCACATTGCCGATGTTGGCTTTATTGTTACCGCCAGTACCCGCGAAATTCACTTCGCCAGCATAAGAGCCGCTACGCCAGTTGAAGGTATCCGTACCTTCACCGGTGTTGATTACGCCGCTGGTCACACCGCCGCTGATATCGATGGTGTCATTGCCTTTACCAGACTGAACTGCCACGGCCGAGTCGTTGATGGCCTGCAGGGTTCCCGTGTTGGTGATGGCTTTACTGCTGTCGCCGCTGGCGTCTATTACCGGTGAGGTGGTACTGGCAGAGATAATCTTGCCGCTGTTGGTCAATGCGCTAACGTTTTTCGCGATGATTGCAGAACCACCTGCGCTGTCATGCACGTTGATGTCGGCATTGGTGGTGATACGACCGTCCGTATTGGCGCGGATACCGCTGCCTTCGCTGTTGAGTACCTCAATGGTATAGCCTTTGCCGATGGTTAGATTACCCGTCACCGCGTCGCCATTACGTTGTTCAAAGGCGAAGCCGGTACCTTTACCGTTGACGTTGAGGATATTGTCCAGCCCATCGTTCATGGTCAGCGCCACGCTGGTGCGGATCCCTGGGCCATCGTTGGAGTCGATGGTGACATCACGCAGCGTGATATTGGTGTTGTTGGCATCGTTTTGAATACCGGCACCGGTACCCTCAGCGCGGATCATCACGCTTTGCGCGGCCAGAGCGCCAGCGCCTTCGGCCAGGCGAATGCCGTCAGCGGAGCCATCCGTGGTAATGCTGTCGCCAGTCATACCGTTAATCAGCAGGCTTGCCCCTTGGGTCAACAGAACGCCAGCGGTGCCATCATCAACCTGAATTTTGCCCAGCTTATTAATCTGCGCGCTGGAGCCTGAGGCGCGTACGCCGATGCCGTTGCTAACATGCAGGGCGAGGGAGGAGTTATTGGTTAAGCTACCGCCTTTTTGAACATCGACACCGATGCTGTCGACGCTGGCCAGATCGATAATCGATTTGGTATCGAGGATCAGGTTGCCCAGATTCCTCGCCACATAGGCGATTACCTTGTTGCCGCTGGCTTCAGAGGTGATCTTCGCGTTTGAGGTCAGGGTCGTGCTCGTGGCATTGCCCTGCGTATTACCATTCAACTGATGCGCCTGACCATCCACAACCCCGGCAACGGTTCTTTCACCGGTTAAATTGATGGTGGTTTTATCGCTGATGGTCCCTTTCGCGCCGCCTTCGATAACCAGCGCCGCAGAGTCAGTACCCTTAACGGTAAACGTTGCTTCACCGGTATCTACGTTACTGCCTGCGCCGGTGGCGAGTACGCCCACGGAATTGTTACCGCTGAGAGTCAAATCCAGGTTGGAAGTGGACTGATCTTTCGGGTTAGTGGTATTACCGGCCAGCAATGCGCCATTGGCGATACGGAAAATGGTGGTGCGATCCTGACCGTTGTCATTCATCACCGCCTGACCAATATTGGCGGTAGCGCCCTTACCATACAGGTAATAACCAATCTGATCGGTGCTGTTAAATGAGGGGCTACTTAAGCTGTCAACGTTAGCGATGGCGTTATCACGCACGTGGACGCCGATGTTACCGGCTTTATCCAGCGTAATATTAGAGTAGACGTTGACCACTGCCTGACCTTTGTCGCCTCCTTCCGCCCAGATGGCGTAGTTACGGTTACCGACGCCGCCTTCACCGTCCACCACGATAGAGCCTGCAGCGCTGGTGGTGACTTCGGCATTTTTGTTATTGGCGCTAACGTGGATCCCTACGTTGTTGGTGCCATTCACGTTAATCTTGCCGTCGTTACGGATTTCCTGATTATTTTCTGCGCCGCTGTCGTGTACGGAGATGCCGTAGTTCTTACTGCTGCCCCCTTTAGAACCGCCATTGATCACGATATTGCCGGTATTGAGGACGTTGCCCGTGGCATTTCCGACCAAAATCCCCGCGGCGTTACGGACGCCGGTTCCCAGCGTGATAAGGCCGTTGTTAATCACCTCTTTGGCGCTCTTGAACATAATACCGGCGCTCAGGCTGGAACCGCCTGCCATGGTGACATCTTTAGCCGGATCGCTTGCGTCGCGACCAAGATAAATAGAGGCATTCTGAGCATTGGTAAAGGTGGCATTCCCGGCGACTTCTACGCCATAAGCGGTGCCGCTGGCAAAGGATGTACCGCTTTTACGTCCGTCTACGACGTTAATCTCGCCATTGTTGACCCCTTGCGCATCGTCAGACAATTGCATACCAATCGCCAGCGTCAGCGAAGAAGCGGGGACGTCTTTGCTCCAGGGATCGGCTGCCGAAGCGGTACCAAAGTTATCGGTGGTGATCGCCTGGTTGATGATGCCGTTGTTAGCGATCTGGCTGGTGCCTTGACCTTGCATACCAAATGCGCCATAGCTGTTGACGTTTTGGTTGCCGTCTTTGTCGATAAACAGCCCGGAGTTGATCATCCCGTTGTTGGTTGCCGTCGCGTCTTTTGCCAGCATGCCAATCGCCAGGCTCTGCCCGGTAGACGTTCGTAATGCGTTCAGTTCGCCAAAGTTTGTGATAACCCCGCTATCAACGGCTTTCATGACGCCATTAATACTGCCGTCAACGGCAAGAATCGCATCTTTGTTCAGGGTGCCGGAGGTGCCTGCGCCGTTGGCGTAAATAGCATGCAGCTCACCGCGGTCAGCGGTCGCGTTATTGGCATGTGATAAGCCGTCTGTCCAGACGTCGTAATCCCAACTGAGCACGTCAGAGGGCTTGCTGGAATTGATCAGACCATCAATCAGCTCGGCATACTTCGTTTGTGCTGCGGTGACGGTTGTGACTTCATTCGCTTCCAGCCACAGCTGGATTTGGCTGACTTTTTCGCCTTCCGGGTTTTCCGCCGCGTCGCTGCTATTGCCCAACAGCCAGTCGTTAAATTCGGCCAACTCCTGCGTGTTGGTGATGTTAAATGTGCGCTTACCCGTTTCGACGACTTTGCCGTCCGTATCATAGCCGTAGGTCATGAGCGTGACAGCATCGCCAAACACGGAGGTTTGCGCTGAGCCGGCGAAGGTTTTTTCAGGAATAACCGGGGCGGCGTTAAATTTGATAAAGTTATCGGATTGCCAGTAAACCTGGCTACCCGCGTCCTGAGCCTCCAGTAAGGAGGAGTCTTTGGCCAGTAATTCGATGGTATTGGCTTTGGCGCGTACATTGAGCGTGTCGTCGCCCAAATTCAGATCGGCCGTGGAGCCGTTTGTCGCCAGCGCGATGCCAAATTGTTTGTAGATTTTAGACTGCGTCGGATCGTAAGTGTTTAATGCCGAATCGCCAATCTGTGATTCGGTAAGAAAGTTACTTAACGCGTTGGTATCAAAGACTTTAATGGTTGTTTTTTCGCCGGGGAACGCCGGGTCGTTAATCTCAAATTCTGTGCTCTGCGAAGGCGTTGATGATTGGTTATAAGTCAGGTATTCCGCCAGCTCCTCGGCAGTAGTAATCGTTTTTACGCCCTGGTCAGGGCTGGTGGCCTGCAGGGTGATTTTGCCGGTTTGCAGTAGCTCTCTGATGGTCGTTGATTCAACAACGCCACTTTGACCCGGGCTGATGGTTGGGATCGCGCCGCTGATATTGAGCGCCTGACCAGCAGTGATATCTTCATATAAGAATCCGTAGTCGTGGACACCCTCATAATCCCCAACAGAAATACCTGTCTGGTAGTCGGCGAAAATATTATGTTCACCGATGTCGATGATCGGAGTTGCTGAAGCTTGCATTGAAGCAGCGCTTAATGCGCCGGCCGCCAGTACGGCGACAGTTTTACGTGAGCTGTTTTTTTTCTTTCCTTTGGTTAATTCGGAAACGACCACCCAGATACCGAGCACCGCGTTCCAAATAATGCTGTAAACTTTGTTCATATATAACCCTCGTCTACATTCCTGTTATGTGTATTGTTAATACATTGAGTTGTTGGCTATGGTTGGCACGCGGATGTGCTACCCGGTAATAGATTTTTGGAAATAGGATTCCCTTCCGTGCGATGCGGAATTAAAAAGTGAGCCGAAAGGAAATCTTTTAAATAATAACCGTGATAATTGTCCTTAAATAAGTCAGTTACGGCTGGCTATAGTGAGAAATGGTGTACTTGAGTCGGGAGTTATTTTTCCCGAGTTTTCTGGCAATGTTGCTTTTGTACGCCCCGATGGTTTTTTCACTTTTTTGTGATGCCCCAGCGATTTGAGTCAATGACCAACCCCGGGCAAGCATCATCATTACGTTAAATTCGTTTGCTGTGATTTTGTTATTTATTTCTTTGATATTACGTGGTTTTTTGTTTTGTGATATGCACGTCACGGCATGCAGTAACCGATCAAGGCTGGCGTCTTGATCGAGGAACAGCATGTTCCTCCCGCAAACGGTTTGAAAAATAGAAAAAGTAGCTTCATCTGCCAAAACAATAATTTTTGTGGCAGGGCGTAAAGCCATGTTGCGGATAATCCTGGCATATTTTAAAAAATCTGAGTTGTCAGGATTAATAATGATGCAATCCATTTCATAAGGGATTATGTTGACGGCAGAAAGCGTCTGAGAGGAGTAGTACGCGATATCAATATATAATGATGAACCACGTAGGATTTATCGCATGCCTAGCCAGGGATAAATTGATTCACCCAAAAAAATAGCCTTAGACATAACGATCTCCTTGAAATTTTGGTGCAGGCGGTCGCCTCTTTTTTTAGGCTAAAAAAAGAGTTTCTTGCGACGCATGAAATGTTAATTAAATCTCGTATGACGTTCTTTGGTGTGAACGCATCCTTATTTATTGCAGATTCAACAGATATTTCTGTATTAATTTGAATCATTAACTATTCTTAAAGTAGATATTACACTTTGTTAAAATTTAAGATAAATCGTTTATTTCAGCTCTGAGTAAATGATTGATAGATTTCGCTTATGGATCACGCGAATAATGTTTCAGCCATTTCTATAAAGACAGGGTATTCCTATTTAGACTGGAGGGGATTTATATTAAAAACCTTATATTTCAAACAGATAACCATTCTTCTTAATGGGACTATTGGCAGGTAGGAGAATTCTTAATCAAGGCCAGGATAAAGAGAGAGGGAGAGCGGTGGGAGAGAGAAATATTGTCTTATTTGCAGTTATCGACCTAAAACTCGAGTATTTAAGTTGATAACTCTGACTTACCTTAATAACTCAGCATCTTATGCTATTTTTATCATTTGGTGCTTAATCTTCAAATCTCGCTTGAAGATGTTGTATTTTCTGCTTTCTATCGCTGATAGCGCTTAGCCCGCCAACAGCTCCTGCTCAACCTGTTGCACCTGTTGTTCCAGCGTATTGCGGATTTCCGTAAGCGCCCGTTGTTGATCGGAGAAGTAAGCCTCTTTATCCGTCACGGAGGTGGCAAGGCGCCAGGCGTTCTCAGCTTCCAGTTCGGTAATCTCTTTGAGCAGTGCGTTAATTTGTTCTCTGAGCTGCTGTATTTTGCTGCGTAAATGCTGCAGATCGTTCAATCGGTCGCTCGCCATCATCGGTTCGAGGCCGCTTTGCAATTGAGTCAGTAGCGCCCGAACGGCAGCAAGGTCGGCATTCTGGCGCGCCTGGTTAAGCTGCACCATCATCTGATGCGCTTTCTCTTTCAGATCGTCTGCCACCACGTCCGGATGACAAAGACGGCTGGCCTGACGCCACAGGCGTTTTAACTCATTACGCTCTTCAGAAGAAAGTCGTTGGTCCCGGCTAAAACGATGTTGCGCATCCTGCTGTTGCTCCTGATATTCATCATATTCATGGCTGGCTTCTTCCTGTGCCTGACGGGCTGCGCTGTCGTCCTGGCGAGAAAAGTCGTTTTCCAGCTCACGAATCTCCGCCAGCAGGGCGGTAATAAGTTCCGTTTGTTGCTGAATTCGTTGACGTGTTTCCACCGATTCGCGCGAATCTGAATTCTGGTTCATCCAGAGCTGCTTAAGTCTGGCCAGTTGATCAACGGCCTGGGAAATATAGTGCTGGCAGGATTGATAGTCTTGTTCCCGGCGTTTTCGCTCCGCTTCCTGTTTGCGCTGGGCGCTGGCGGCGAGCTGTTTACGCAACTCGAGGATCCGGCTCATCAGAGGCCCAAGGCGAAGATGATACAGATCGTTGAAATCATCGAGGATTTGAATGCGCGTGTTGCGCTTATCGATCAGGTCACGCAGCTGTGTTTCGAGCGCTTTTAGTTCCAGTTTACTGGCGGCAATGGCAGGATCCTGCCACGTTGAGACTGCCCGTTGAGATTGCAGCCAGGCCGTGATTTCACGTAGGGCATCACTAAAGCGCCGTGCTTCGAGCGCCTGAACGATGGCGCCAGGCAAGACTGACATAGGCTCATTTTTCAGATGATCTACCTGCTGGAAAATAATCTCCTCATCTTCCAGTTCAATAGCGCTTTTGACGATTTCCAGTCGTTTGATGATCTTATTCATGACAGTCGTTGCCTGGCCTGGCTCAAAAACGAGTGGCTGAAACACAGCGGGTTCACCCGTTTGATAATGTTAGAAAAACAGTAAAGCGCATTCTGTGGCCTGCAATGCCTTTTCGTCCAGAATAATTCACTGTAATTATGAACAAACGCAATGCCACGGGCACAGCGGGTCCTTATTGTGCCTTGCGACAACCAGGTTGAAATGTTAAAAGAAGCCCCTTCAATAAAAACGACACAGGGGAAGGGCGTGAAAAACGCGTCAACTGCATCTGACACCAGCGTGTCTGATGCCGCGTCAACGAATGAGCCGACGCTTCAGAGGGGGTTGCAAAACCGCCATATTCAATTAATTGCGCTGGGCGGCGCAATTGGTACCGGCCTGTTTTTGGGCATTGGCCCGGCTATTCAGATGGCAGGACCTGCGGTGTTACTGGGTTACGGCGTTGCCGGGATCATCGCTTTTTTGATTATGCGTCAACTGGGCGAAATGGTGGTGGAAGAACCCGTTTCGGGATCGTTTGCCCATTTTGCCTATAAATACTGGGGACCGTTCGCGGGATTTCTGTCCGGCTGGAACTACTGGGTTATGTTTGTGCTGGTTGGCATGGCGGAACTGACCGCGGCTGGGATCTACATGCAGTACTGGCTGCCCGATGTCCCGACCTGGATTTGGGCCGCGGCATTCTTCGTGATCATCAACGCGGTTAACCTGGTCAACGTACGTCTGTATGGCGAAACGGAATTCTGGTTTGCGCTGATTAAAGTGCTGGCCATTATCGGCATGATTGGTTTTGGCGTGTGGATGCTGTTTTCCGGTCACGGCGGGGAACATGCCAGCATTGATAACCTGTGGCGTTACAACGGCTTTTTTGCCACCGGCTGGAACGGGTTGATCCTGTCGCTGGCGGTAATTATGTTCTCCTTTGGCGGACTTGAGCTTATCGGGATTACTGCCGCAGAAGCGCAGGATCCGCAGAAAAGCATTCCAAAGGCGGTAAACCAGGTGGTGTACCGTATTCTGCTGTTTTACATCGGTTCTCTGGTGGTGCTGCTGGCGCTGTACCCGTGGGTGGAAGTGAAATCCAACAGCAGCCCGTTTGTGATGATCTTCCATAATCTTGATAGCAACGTGGTGGCTTCTGCGCTGAACTTTGTCATTCTGGTGGCTTCGCTGTCGGTATATAACAGTGGCGTCTACTCTAACAGCCGTATGCTGTTTGGTCTCTCTGTCCAGGGGAACGCGCCGAAGTTCTTAACCCGCGTCAGCCGTCGCGGCGTACCGGTGAATTCACTGATCCTCTCCGGTGCTATTACGTCTCTGGTCGTACTGATCAACTATGTCCTGCCACAAAAGGCCTTTAGTCTGCTGATGGCGCTGGTTGTGGCGACGCTGCTGTTGAACTGGATTATGATCTGCCTGGCCCATCTGCGATTCAGGGCGGCGATGCGTCGTAAGGGACGTGACACGCAGTTCAAAGCGCTGCTGTACCCGGCAGGGAACTATCTGTGTATTGCTTTCCTTGGCATGATTCTGGTGCTGATGTGTACGATGGACGATATGCGCCTGTCAGCTATCCTCCTGCCGGTGTGGATCCTGTTCCTGTTCGTTGCCTTCAAACTGCTGTGTCGTAAGTCCCGCTAAGTTTCTACCGATCCCATCGTCAGGATGGGATCGGATCTTCTCTCAATGTTTATCGTGACCGCTCTCGCAATTTTGCCTTTGCTGGCAGGAACTTTGTTTTGTAATCGATTACTTTTCTATTGAATCTATTTTGTAATCGATTACTTTTTAAAGGTGAGGCAAAAAATGGTGTCAACAACCGAAAGTAGTGGAAAACAGAACGTACAGTACCGGCTGCTGGTACCCCGGCTGTCGCTAATGATGTTCTTACAGTTCTTTATCTGGGGAAGTTGGTCCGTCACGCTGGGGCTGGTGATGAGCCAGCACAACATGTCGCTGCTGATTGGCGATGCCTTTTCAGCCGGGCCCATTGCCTCTATTCTGTCGCCGTTCGTCTTAGGGATGCTGGTAGACCGCTTCTTTGCCTCGCAAAAGGTGATGGCGGTGATGCACCTTGCAGGCGCGGCGATCCTCTGGTTTGTTCCGCAGGCATTGGTGGCGCAAAACGGTGCGCTGTTGATTGGTCTGCTGTTTGGCTACACATTGTGCTACATGCCAACGCTGGCGCTTACCAACAACATTGCTTTTCATAGCCTGTCGGATAAAGACAAAACTTTCCCGGTGGTGCGGGTGTTTGGCACCATTGGCTGGATTGTCGCGGGGATTTTTATCGGCGTAACCGGAATCTCGGATACTACCGGCATCTTTACGCTGGCGGCGGTTATTTCTGTGATTCTGGCGCTCTACAGCCTGACGTTGCCCAACACGCCCGCACCGGCGAAAGGACTGCCGGTAAAAGTGCGCGATCTGTTTTGTGCGGATGCTTTCGCCTTACTCAAGGTTCGTCACTTTTTTGTCTTCTCGCTCTGCGCGACGCTTATTTCTGTACCGTTGGGAACCTATTACGCATATACCGCGTCGTTTCTGGCTGATGCGGGCGTTGGCGATGTCAGTACGGCGATGTCGTTTGGTCAGATGTCTGAAATTTTCTTCATGCTGGTGATCCCGTTCCTGTTCAGGCGTCTGGGCGTGAAATACATGTTGTTAATCGGGATGTGCGCCTGGTTTGTGCGCTACGCATTCTTTGCCCTCGGCATCAGCGAAGAGGGCCGATTCCTGCTGTATCTCGGCATTCTGCTGCACGGCGTGTGCTACGACTTCTTCTTCGTGGTCGGCTTTATTTACACCGATCGTATTGCCGGGGAGAAAGTAAAAGGCCAGGCGCAAAGCATGATCGTTATGTTTACCTATGGGATCGGTATGCTGCTTGGTTCGCAAATTTCAGGCGCACTTTACAACCGTCTGGTGGCGGGGCAAACGGTGCCTCAGGCATGGACCACATTCTGGTGGATCCCGGCAGTGGCTGCCGCAGTGATTGCCGTGATTTTCCTTTTCTCTTTCAAGTATGACGACAAAGAGCAGGCGTAATTTTCAGGAGGGGTTATGAAAACCATCAAGGGGCCTGGCATTTTTCTGGCGCAATTTATCGGGGATCGTCCCCCATTTAACACCCTGGAAGGCGTGGCAAAATGGGCGGCGGAGCTGGGCTATAAGGCATTACAAATCCCGTGTAATCACAAGTCGTTGTTTGATGTCGAACAAGCAGCCAGAAGTCAGGCCTATTGTGATGATATTAGTGGGATGCTGGCCGGGCATGGGCTGGTGATTAGCGAACTATCTACCCATCTTGAAGGCCAACTGGTTGCCGTCCATCCGGCTTACGATGACGCTTTTGACGGATTTGCTCCGCCATCTGTACGCGCTAATCCGCAGGCCAGGCAGGCGTGGGCCATCGAAATCCTCCACCAGGCCGCTGTGGCTTCGCAAAGGCTGGGGCTGACGGCGCATGCTACGTTTTCTGGTTCGCTCGCTTGGCCCTTCTTTTATCCGTGGCCACCGCATAACCGTCAGCGCTTTGAAGAGGCTTTTCTGGAGCTGGCGCGCCGCTGGAGACCCATTCTCGATCGCTTTGATCATCATGGGGTGGATGTTTGCTTTGAGATCCATCCCGGTGAAGACCTGCACGATGGCGTAACGTTCGAGCGCTTTCTGGCGCTGGTTAATCATCATCCTCGCTGCAACATTCTCTATGACCCGAGCCATCTGTTATTGCAGCAGATGGATTACCTTGGGTTTATCGATGTTTACCACTCGCGCATTAAAGCGTTTCACGTCAAGGACGCTGAGTACCACGCCAGTAGCCGCAGTGGTGTCTATGGCGGTTATCAGCCGTGGCTCGATCGCGCTGGGCGTTTCCGTTCCCTGGGGGACGGTCAGGTCGATTTCAAAACCATCTTCAGCAAGTTCACACAATATGATTTCCCTGGCTGGGCGGTACTGGAATGGGAGTGTTGCCTGAAAGACGCGCAAACCGGGGCGCGTGAGGGGAGCGATTTTATACGCCGCCACATTATTCCGGTTTCTTCACGCGCATTTGATGATTTCGCCGCTGGCGATGAGGTACACAAATGATACAGGTTGGCATTATTGGCAGCGGTTTTATTGGGCCTGCACATATCGAGGCGTTGCGTCGACTCGGCGGTGTGAACGTGGTGGCGCTCTGTGATAGCTCGCTGGCGGTTGCCCAGGAACGTGCAGATGCTCTTCATATTCCTCAGGCGTACGGCAGCGTTGAGGCGCTGCTGGCGCATCCCGGACTGCAGGTGGTGCATAACTGTACGCCGAATCATCTGCATGCCGACATCAATCGGCAGATTCTACGCGCGGGTCTGCATGTGTTTTCAGAAAAGCCGCTGTGTATGACGCCTGATGAGGCTCGTGAACTGGAAACGCTGGCGGAGCAGGGAGGAGTGGTGCACGGCGTGAGCTTTGTCTATCGTCAGTTTGCGATGGTACAACAGGCTGCCAGCATGGTCAGGCGCGGTAGCGTAGGGCGTCTGTTTGCCGTCCAGGGGAGCTATTTGCAGGACTGGATGCTGCTGGAAACTGACTACAACTGGCGGGTTGATGCCAAACAGGGCGGCAACTCACGGGCGGTTGCGGATATCGGTTCCCACTGGTGTGACACGGTGCAATTCGTCACTGGAAAACGTATTGTCGAGGTGATGGCCGATCTGGCTATCGTCTGGCCGGTACGAAAAGCCAGCATCGCCGGTAACGCTACGTTTGGCCAGCAAATGACTGACCTGCAATTTGAGGATAAAGCGGTGACGACGGAAGATTGTGGATCGGTGCTGGTACGTTTTGACGATGGTAGCAAAGGCTGCTTTAGCGTTTCACAGGTGAGTGCCGGGCGCAAGAATCACCTGAGCTTTGAAATTAACGGTAGCCAGAGTTCACTGCACTGGGATCAGGAAACGCCGCAACAGCTTTGGGTCGGGCACCGTCAGCAGGCGAACCAGATCCTGACGGATGACCCAGGATTGATGAATGCGGATGTTGCTGCCAGTGCGCACTTTCCGGGTGGGCATATTGAGGGCTGGCCGGATGCGTTCAAGAATATGATGCAACAGTTCTATCAGGCGGTGCAGGCAGGCAAAATGCCCGCGACGGCTGAGCGTCGATTTGCGTCATTTTCTGATGGTGCGGATGTGATGTATATCATTGATGCGATTATAAAAAGCCATCAGCAGCAGCGCTGGGTATCAGTGCAGCGCTAAACACGCACCCGGTTCGCCGGGCAGTGATTTTATGGTAGCCTCAACGTAAAGCCTAAACCGCAGGACTTGTCGTCGTTATGTCTATTCAAAAAATCGCCCAGCTTGCCGGTGTGTCGGTGGCGACGGTATCGCGTGTGCTGAATCACAGTGATACCGTCAAAGCCAAAAATCGCGAGCGCGTGCTACAGGCTATTAAAGAAAGCAATTATCAGCCCAACCTGCTGGCTCGTCAGCTGCGTACGGCACGCAGTTCGATGATTCTGGTGATGGTTTCCAACATTGCCAACCCTTTTTGTGCAGAGGTTGTTAAAGGCATTGAAGAAGAGGCTGAAAAGAATGGCTATCGCATTTTGCTGTGTAATTCCGGCTCGGATACCGCTCGCTCAAAATCGGCGCTAAAGCTGCTGTCGGGGAAAATCGTTGATGGCATTATCACCATGGATGCATTCTCAAAATTACCGGAACTAACCACGCTGATTGGCGACGCTCCCTGGGTTCAGTGTGCGGAATATGCTGATAAAGGCGCGGTTTCCTGCGTAGGGATTAACGATGTTGACGCTGCGCAGTCGGTAATATCTCACCTGGTGGAAAAGGGCTATCGACGCATTGCGCTAATCAATCATGATCTGAGTTATAAATACGCCCGGTTGCGCGAACGTGGGTATAAAGCGGCGCTGCATGCGCTGTCGCTTGAGTATCAGGCCGTAGAATACGCCAGCGAGTTAAGTTCCAGTGCAGGAATTGCGGCGATGAAAACATTGCTTGCCGCAGAGGTGAAACCCGACGCGGTGTTTGCCGTATCGGACACGCTGGCCGCTGGGGCGATGCGTGCTATTTTCAATGCCGGATTACAGATCCCGCAGGATATCGCCGTCGTGGGCTTCGACGGTACGGAACTGGCAGAAATGGTTTCCCCACAGCTTTCGACCATTGAGCAGCCCTCGCGGGATATAGGCCGCAAAGCGGTAGGATTGCTGCTGAATAAAATAGAAAATCCTGACGCGCAGACGGAAAGGGTGATGATGGACTGGCGCTATATTTCACGCGCCAGTACCTGAGCGTTAGCGTTGAAACGCGCCTGACAGCGCGCGAATATCATTTCCGGTGGGCGACTGATGAATGCGCAAGCCAAATTCTTCGATCACGGCGAATATATGGTCGAAAATATCAGCCTGAATACTTTCATATTCCAGCCAGACCACCGTATTGGTAAAAGCATAAATTTCGATCGGTAAACCGTGATCGTCTGGCGCAAGCTGGCGCACCATTAACGTCATATCTTTGCGAATCCGCGGATGATGACGCAAATATTCGTTCAGATAGGCGCGGAAGGTGCCAATATTCGTCATCCGACGGTGGTTTAATACCGATTCAGGCGCATCTAACTGCTGATTCCACTCGTCAATTTCCTGATGGCGCGTGGTCAAATACGGTTTCAGCAGGTGCGCTTTATGCAGCCGCTGACGCTCATCCTCATCAAGAAAATGAATGCTGGTAGCATCAATGCTGATGCTGCGTTTAATGCGTCGCCCACCGGAAGCCGACATCCCACTCCAGTTTTTAAAAGAGTCCGATACCAGTGACCAGGTTGGGATAGTGGTGATGGTGTTATCCCAGTTGCGCACTTTTACGGTGGTTAAGCCAATATCAATCACCGCGCCATCTGCGCCGTATTTAGGCATTTCCAGCCAGTCACCCAACTTCAACATATCGTTGGCTGAAAGCTGTATTCCGGCCACCAGCCCGAGGATCGGATCTTTAAACACCAGCATTAACACGGCGGCCATGGCACCCAGACCGCTTATCAATATTGCCGGTGACTGACCAATCAGCAGGGAAATCATTAATATTCCGACGACAATAGCGCTGATGAGCTTGATGCCCTGAAATATGCCTTTTAGCGGTAATTGCGATGCGGCAGGGAATTTTTGCGACAGATTGAGAATGACGTCCAGCAGGGAAAACAAGGACAACAGGGCGTACATCATGATCCACAGCTGTGCGCAGGTTACTAATATTTCTGCTGCTTCACTGCCTTTCTGTAACCAGAGTGCGGCCTGTATATTGACAATGATACCCTGCAGGGTGAATGCCAGCCGATGAAATAACTTGTTCTGCGTGATGATTTGTAGCCACAGGCGGGAGCTGGCGTTGGCGCGCTTTTCAAATGCGCGTAATACCACCCAATGCAAAATAACGTGAACAATAATGGCGGTGATAAAAATAATGCCAAAAATCATCACCAGTGAGGTGGTGTGATTTATTTCAATGCCGAGTTCTTCTACCTGAGATATCAATTCCTGCATAACGTCTCCTTAATAAACAGCGGTCTATGATGACCGCTGTGTAGAGCTTATGCAAATGCGGGGATTAAACTTCCGTCAGTGTTGTTTCCAGCGGCAGACGAGATTTTGGCAGCGCGGCGTTGAAATCTTCTACGCTGTGATGACCCACCGGGACCACAACTACGCTGGTGAACCCTTTTTCTTTCAGGCCAAATTCTGCATCCATCACCGCCGCATCGAAACCTTCGATCGGCACCGCATCCAGACCCATCGCCGCCACGCCCAGCAGGAAGTTACCGACGTTCAGGTACACCTGTTTTGCCATCCAGTGGTTGTCATCTTTCAGCTCTTTGCGATGCATGTCGGCAAAGAAGGTACGGCCTTTGTGGTTTGCAGCTTTGGCTTCAGGGGTGGCGAAACGGCCATCGCGCTCTTCTTGATCCACCACGCGCTCCAGCCAGGCATCGTCCATCGCCGTTTTGGCGCAGAACACCACGACGTGGGAAGCATCCAGCATTTTACGTTCGTTGAATACAAAACCGCCGGCTGCGGATTTCGCCACGCGCGCTTTACCTTCGTCAGTGCTGGCAACGATAAAGTGCCACGGCTGAGAGTTGGTGCTGGACGGACTAAACTGCAGCAGCGTTTTTAATTTTTCGGCCTGCTCAGCGGTCAGTTTTTTATTCGGATCGAATGCCTTAGTGGAGTAACGTTTTAAGGCGACAGAAACAATATCCATAACTACTCCTGGTGATTTTTCATACCCTGCGGGTGCGTTTTGTTTCAGCAGGGTACAGGGTTAGCAAGAAAAAGATAAGACAGGAAAATGCAAAAACACTTATCGGAGTTAACGATAAATCAACCTGGACGCAGGCGTTTTTGATCCCGCTTCGCCAGGCCGTCTACGACGCGATGCCATGAATCATTTACCAACTCCGTCAGTAATGACTCGGTAATGTCGTCGCCTGGGTAGACCGATATCCAGTGCTTTTTATTCATGTGATAGCCGGGTTCAATGCTGGGGTAGATCTGCTGATTTAACAGTGACTTTTGCGGATCGGCTTTCAGGTTAACCAGCGGGCGTCCGCGAAGCTCTGAGACCAGCATAAAAATTTTGCCGCCGACTTTGAAGACATCGTATTCCGGGCCGAATGGCCAGCAGTGCTCGGTAAAAGGCAGTTCGAGCGCAAGGCGCTTTGCACAGGCATGTAAGGTCTGGCCGTCCATTATTTTTCCTCACGGGTGAGTGCGCGCCACATCGCCTCAAATCCCATCGAAATATATTCTTTTGCGCGAGCCGCGTCGCGGGCGGCGAACTCCATGGTGGTCTCTGCCAGAGAAAGAAACAGCGCGTCGCCAAAGGCGCGATACTCGTCAGACATAAACTCAGGTCGTACGGATCGATGACAAAGATCGCGCAGTTCCGGGAACATATCGTCAGCCTGCTGTTCCGTTTCTTTGCTGATTTTCTCGCTGACGGCCAACTGGCGAATCGTGCGATGCCCGCAGGTATGGTTCAGGCCCCAGCTAATGTAGCTGTTCCAGATGTAGTGGGTCATGGTTTTGGCATCGGTCACCGATCGATCCAAATTTGCCATCATCGACTGACAAAGGTCTTGCTTCAAAAAGAGGTAAAGCTCGTTGATCAAATCATCTTTGGTTGCGAAATAGCGAAACAACGTCCCCTCCGCAACCCCTGCATTGCGGGCTATCACGGCGGTAGATGCCGCAATGCCTGATTGTGCAAATGCTGTGGTTGCAGCTTCCAGTAATGCCAGTTTTTTGTCTTCACTCTTCGGACGAGCCACTACACTTTACCCTTAAGTCTGTAAAAAACATGATTGAATCACGGCCTTTGCAGCACCGCAACGGCGAATGTCAAAGATTGAAAATCATCTTGACGGCGAACTTTCGATTTCTATAATGAGTGCTTACTCACTCATAATCAAGAGTCAGTCGCGCAAACCAGCGGAAAGGGGCGCGTTTAAGGTCAGGATATGAAGCGTCTCACAGTTTGTGTGGTTGTTATTATGCTTATTGCCGCAGCTGCAAGTTTACCGTTTGTACTCAATGCCGGGTTTGGTCAGGCCCCGCAAGGGGCACAACTGAGTTTGGTTGAACAGTCACCTCACTATCGTGATGGACAGTTTCATAACCAGGTGCCGACACCGGGCTATACCGGCAACAAAGGCATGCTGGCGGCCTGGTGGGAATTTCTGGTCGCTAAGCGTGATAATGCGCGCCCGGCGCAGCCGTTACCGCTGGTGGCAACCGATCTCGCCGGACTTTCGCCACAACAGGATACTCTGGTCTGGCTCGGCCACTCCTCATGGTATTTGCAGCTGGCGGGTCAACGTATCCTGATTGATCCGGTATTTAGCAATTATGCCGCACCGTTTTCATTCCTGAACAAAGCCTTTGCCGGGGATTATCCGTGGACTGCGCAGACGATGCCGGAGATCGATCTGCTCATTATCTCGCACGATCACTATGACCATCTGGATCTCGCCACTATCAAGGCGTTAATGCCGAAAATTAAGCGAGTGATTACGCCGCTCGGCGTAGGGTCGCATCTGCGTTACTGGGGGATGCGCAGCGAGATAATCGAAGAGCGGGACTGGAATCAGTCCGTCAGAGTGACGGATTCGCTGATCGTTCATGTGCTGCCTGCTCGTCATTTTTCGGGGCGCGGTATCAAGCGCAACCAGACGCTATGGGCGAGCTTCATGTTCGAAACGCCGGAGCAGAACGTTTATTACAGCGGGGATTCCGGCTATGGACCGCATTTTAAAGCCATCGGCGAGCAGTTTGGCTCGGTTGATTTGGCGATTATGGAGAACGGTCAATATGACCAGGACTGGAAGTTTATTCACATGATGCCAGAAGAGACGGCGCAGGCTGCGGCCGATCTGCATGCGAAAGCCGTGTTGCCAGGGCATGCCGGCCGTTTCGTTCTGGCGAAACATACCTGGGATGATCCTTACAAACGACTGGCGCTTGCCAGCCGTCGTCAGGATTACCGACTACTGACGCCAATGCTGGGTGAACCGGTAATACTGTCCGAACCGGACCAACCGTTTACGGCCTGGTGGCAACAGGCGACTCAATGAATACAGGGGAGAGCATGATGACGATTTCTGCTCAGGTCATTGATACGATTGTTGAATGGATTGATGATAATTTGAATCAGCCATTGCGCATTGATGATATTGCACGCCATGCGGGATATTCCAAATGGCACCTGCAGCGTCTTTTTATGCAGTACAAAGGCGAAAGCCTCGGGCGCTACATCCGCGAGCGTAAGCTGCTATTGGCGGCGCGCGATCTACGCGATACCGACCAGAAAGTGTATGACATCTGTTTGAAATACGGATTCGATTCGCAGCAGACCTTTACGCGAATTTTCACCCGTACGTTCAGCCAGCCGCCGGGCGCGTATCGCAAAGAAAATCATAGCCGAACGCATTAACGGCAAAGGGTTCTCGCGGGTCTAATCCGCCAGCGAGAACCAGCGCCGCCAGATAAAACGCAGTACAAAATATTCAATCACCCCCAGCAGTAAAAACCACAGACAAAACAGCAAAGTATAAAATTGGTTGAGATCCATCAGATGAAAGGTGGCGACGAGTTTTTGCGCCAGCACAATGCCCAGTGAGGGGGCGGGCAGCAGCAGGCAAGACAAAAAAGCCAGCAGCAGGATCCCTGCGGCGGTCATCAGTGATTCAAGCGGGTGTTTCATGGCATTGTTAAACTTGAGTTAAAAAGCCATTGTCCGGGATCTCTGTGGGCAACGCAAACGCCACGCTTACAGCCCGGCCCAAATCTCACAATGTTTTTTCACCAGACCACTCAGAGATCCGCCGTCGGCGACGAAATCACGCATGCTCTGCGCTTCATCATGACCATTTTTAACCTGCAGGCGTAAGGATTCAATCGCGCTGGTCGCGCCCACTTTGTCCGCAGAAGCGGCGACATTCTCCAGTAGCCGTAGCGTGTCATCTGACAGGCGGTGCCCATCGCCGGTATTGACGTCGGTGATGATTCCCGCCATGCCAAAGCGGCAGGCCTGAAAACGGTTAAATTTATACAACAGGTAATCACGCTCCTGGTGCCTGAATGGCCGTTTAGTGAGCAACCAGTGGGCGGTAGCCTGAATAAGTCCCGCCATATTGACTGCGTGTTCAAGGGTTAGCGGAGTGTCCATGACGCGAACCTCTACCGTACCAAAGTGCGGGCTGGGGCGGATATCCCAGTGTAAATCTTTAATGCTATCAATCATGCTGGTGTAGGCCAGTCGACGAAATAACCCCTCGAATTCCTGCCAGTTATTCACCCACGGCATCGGGCCATTATCGGGAAATCCGGAGAAAATATTCAGCCGCGCACAGGCAAACCGCGTGTCGGACGTTTGCATATAAGGTGAGGCGGCAGAGAGCGCAATAAAATGGGGAACAAATCGCGACAGGCCGTGCAGGAGGTAAATAGCATCATCGCCGTTTGCGCAGCCGATATGCACATGTTGGCCGAATACCGTCGCCTGCTGAATAAGATAGCCAAAATTTTCCAGGTTGCGCCGATAGCGTTCGTCATCGCAGACTTCCTGACGTTGCCATTTTTGAAACGGATGCGTACCGCCGCCACAGATGGCGAGGTGCTGCTCGGCAGCAACCCGCGAGATTATCTGCTGCATGGCGGATAATTCAGCACTCGCCTGGTCGATATTGCGACAAACCCCGGTCGCCATCTCCAGCATACTTTCAGTGATATCGTGCTTTACTTCTCCGGCGGTGAGCTGCGGCTTTACGGCGTCAATCAGTCGGGAAGAGTCCTGGCTCAGGTCGTAGCCCGGAGGATTGACCACCTGCATTTCCAGTTCAATGCCTAACGTAAAAGGGTCAGAAACATGAAAATCGGGTAGGGACATAGTGTTCTCTTCAGCGTTGATTTTTAATCAGTATAGACGCGTCATCTTGCAAGCTGCATATAGAAGGGCCGCTGATTTTCTGTTCGATGTCAGAAATCCCCCCGCGATGCTTTGAAGGCGAAATGGCCGGTGTTATAACTATTTTTTACTTCGCAACAGGGGTTGAATCGTGCCGGAAATTAATCTTTATGGACAGACCGTCGGCGATATTGTGCCTGACTGGAATGGTGCCGCCGTACTGCCGCGGGAAGAACTTGCAGGGCAATATTGTCGACTGGTTCCCCTGGATGCCGACAGCCATGCCGCCGATCTGTTTGATGCTTACGCGCAGGCGCCAGACGATCGCGACTGGACCTGGCTTGCAAGTTCTCGCCCCACGAGCGTTGAGGCCACAGCTTGCTGGGTAGAGGGCAAATCCACGGATGCCTCTCTGGTTCCCTATGCTGTCATTGAACAGGGTTCCGGTCGTGCGGTGGGACTGGTGTGCTTTATGGCGATCGAACGGGAGCATGGTTCGGTTGAAATTGGTCATGTAACCTGGTCACCGCGCATGAAAAATACGGTACTCGGCACCGAAAGCATCTGGCTGTTGCTGCGCCAGGCGTTTGCGTTGGGTTATCGTCGCGTGGAGTGGAAATGTGACTCTCTGAACACGGCTTCCCGTCGGGCGGCGGAGCGCCTTGGGTTTATCTTCGAAGGACGTTTTCGCCAGAAGATTGTGCGCAAGGGGCGTAATCGCGACAGCGACTGGTTATCGATGATTGATAGCGAATGGCCCCAGTGCGACGCTGTTTTGCAGCACTGGCTGGCTGCCGACAACTTCGATGAAAAAGGACAGCAACGCCGATCGCTGGCGGCGTGTCAGCCGCAGTAGCTCGCTTTTGAAGAATTAACAGTGCACCCACAGTCAGTTATGGCTGCGGGCGCATTTATCATTAGCGTTGATTTATTAACGGGTTTGCCAACGGGTGCGTTCGACGGCTCCTTGCCATTCATGCCAGCGTTTTTGCAATCTCCCATGGCGCGCCATGTTTGGCTGGAACGATACGTGATCGGGCAGATAATCTCGCAACTGGCTGGTAGGTGCACCTTGCAGCTTCTTGCGTGCCAGCAATCCGGCACCGATAGCGGAAAGTTCAGGGATATCGCTGCGCATCACCGGACAGCCCAATAAATCGGCTTGATACTGCATTAACCAGTCATTTTTTGTTGGCCCGCCATCAACCATTAACGCGTTGAGTCGAAAACCGTTGTGCTGGCGCATCGCTAAAACAACATCGGCAATCTGATAGGTAATCGACTCCAGTGCCGCACGTACCAGATGTGCGCGTTTCACTCCGCGGCTGAGACCGTGAATCAACCCCCGGGCATCTTCATCCCACCAGGGCGCGCCCAGCCCGGTAAGGGCCGGAACAAAATAGACGCCCAGCGTGGAGTCAACCGTGGCGGGCAGCGTATTGAGCTCATGAAGCAGTTGCTCTTCCGGTAATTCGCTAAGACCTGTGCTATCGGCCATCCATGCGACGGCATCTCCCGTATGCGGAATATTACCTTCCAGCCCGTAGACCAGGGTGTCACCGTCATGCCAGGCAATGGTCGTTGCCAGCGCGCTCACCTCGGACTGCGCCGAGAATACGGGTGCCATAACGGAAGATCCGGTGCCATAGGTCGCTTTGACGCAGCCTTCCATACCCAGCCCATGGGCAAAAAGCGCAGCATGAGAGTCGCCAATCATCGCCAGAATAGGGATTCCATCAGGTATCCTCTCCAGACCTTTTGTTACGCCAAAATGGTGGCTGGAAGGGCAAACTTCGGGTAACGCCTGCTGCGGAATACCGAATAGAGCCAACATCTCGCTATCCCATTGTCCGCTGTTGAGATTGAGCAACTGCGTGCGTGAAGCGTTGGAGATGTCGCAACGAAATTCCTCGCCGTGCGTTAAGTTCCACAGTAACCAGCTATCGATGGTCCCGAGACATATTTCCCCTTGCTGTGCGAGCGTCATACTGTTGGGAACTGACTCCAGCAGCCAGCGCATTTTAGAGGCGGAAAAGAGTGGGGCAACGGGTAATCCGGTGATGGATTTTATGTACGCCTCGTGCCCCTGTTCACGTAATGCACGGCAAAAATCGGCCGTACGCGAACATTGCCAGGTGATAGCAGGGCCGAGAGGGCGACCGCTGGCACGATACCAGCCTATCGCCGTTTCACGTTGATTGCTGATCGCCAGCGCTGCGACGCGTTGTGCGCCGACGCAGGCAATGGCTTGTGCCACAACATCCAGCGATGCGTCCAGAAGTGCATCACCTGACTGTTCAACCCAGCCTTCACGGGGCGTGTGGATCGCCAGCGCGCGGGAGAACTTCGCGACCACGTTTCCCTGACCATCCAGCGCTACGGCTTTGGCATTGGTGGTGCCTTCATCAAGCGCAATAATAATGTCTTTTTGTGCTGACATTGTTTTCTCCAGCCCTTCGGTTTCCCTGAGTATTAGCGATGGAAAAAGGTATCCACCCCGAGATAGCGGGTGAAAGCTTCATGCAGCACCTCTGCGCTGGCGGAATGGTTCATTGCCACGTGATGCTCAAAGCCATTACGACAAATCCAGGCCAGTAGATTCTCCAGATGAGGCACCTGGATTACCGCTCGGCAGCCGACAGTGTCCAGCGGATCGTCAACCGATAGTCCTTCGCCGACGTAGGCTTTGATTTCGCCGGTTAAATCGTCGGTACTCAGGCGGAAGTAGGTCAAGGCACCGCTTTTCATACGACCGTGAACTGCACCGCAGGTGTTCTCTTTACCGACGGTGGTACCGATGATATCCGCCGTCCCCATCTTCGGGCTGTCCAGACTGGCTGATGCGAAATTACCGCAGTGAAAAAGAACGCATTTATCACGATCGTCGCCGAAATTATTGTTCCAGTCGGCAATGGATGCTGGACTTAAGTTGCTGCTGGCGAGGGCGTACATTGACAACGCGCCCATCACATCCACTTCGCAGGCACTGGGCATTAACTGCCCGGACATCACGCTCATGATTGAGCACACGTTGATGCCTAAATTTTCCTGCAGCGAGGTCCAGCACTGGATGGCAGTCGTATCAATATCATTAGCGATAACCCATTCGCTGATAACGACAAACAGTTTTGCCATGGTGACCAGTTTGTCGGCTGGAATGGCGCTGGCGTCGGCGTTATCCATCAACAGGCGGCGTTTTTCATCCACCCGGATATCGTCGTCGCGCAGTCGTTTGATGCGGGTAAAGACTTCAGACAGATCCAGTGTTTCAACGGCAATACCCAGTCTTTCGAGCAATTTTTCGCTGTAGCGGACGGTGTTAAACCCAGCTGGACGTGCGCCGATAGCGCCGACGCGAACTCCGCGCATGCTGGCGACCACGCGACAGATTTGTTCGAAACGTTTCAGATCTTGTGCAAACACCTCGCCTGACAGGTCGCAGACATGCTGGGTGGTTAGCGTAAACGGAATACCGTACTGGCGCATGTTATTGCACAGGGAGATCTTGCCGCAGAAGCTGTCACGGCGAGTGGCAAGCCCCATTTTATCCAAGTTGTCTTCCTGCGCCTGGATCAGAACCGGGACATCTAAACCGGAAAGTCGCAGCGTTTCCGCTATCGCTTTTTCATCGCCAAAGTTCGGCAGTAGTACCACCACACCGTGAATCTTGTCGCGGTGAGCGCGGAAAAGTTCAGCACAAACTTTCGCATCCTGACGGGTTTCAACACCGCCGAGTTCTGTCTGCGTTTCGTTGAGCATTATGGTGTTAATGCCCAGCCGTTCAAAGAGCACGCTGGCTTGTTCGCGGGCTTCAGCAACCAGATAGCTCGGGAAAAATCCCCGATTGCCAATAATCACCGCCATGGTCAACTGATGAGGAATTCGTGACATCGCTTTCTCCAGTAAGTGTTCTGTTGTTATTGTTTTATCGTGTTGCCAGCAACAGTGCGGTGGCGTTTTTCACGACACCCGCCGCGTCAATTTCATGGCGTGCGCGCGTTGCTGCACGATCGGCTGCGATTGCATATTGGCCATCGGCAATCCCCAATCTACGCAGTGGAATAGCACAGCCAGCTTCTGCCAGCACTTCAGCCACCAGACTTCCCACGCCGCCATTAATGTTATGTTCTTCCACGCTAACCACTGCCTTGCAGTGGGTTAAAGCTGCCAGTAACTGTTGGGTATTGCAGGGACGAATTGACGGTACACTGATTACGCTGGCGTCAATACCCGCCTGTTCCAGCACTGTGGCAGCCTCGACAATTTCATGCACAGTTGAGCCCATTGCCACCAGTGCGACATCTTTTCCTTTGCGCAAAATATCGATATTACCCGGCGCGAACTGGTAGTTTTCGTCGTGTAATTCGGGTAAGGCTTTGCCATCCAGGCGAATATAAACCGGACCTATGTGGCTTAAGGCGTAATCGAGAATCTGTCGGCATTCCACCGGACAGGACGGGGCGTAAATCTCAATATTGCCAAAACCGCGTAGCACGGAAATATCATCAATGCTGTGGTGCGTACTGGCGAGCGGTCCGTAGCTGGCCCCTGCGTTCAGGCCAATCAACTTCACGTTGGTATTGTTGTAGCAAATGTCGACTTTAATTTGCTCATTGGCCCGTGAAATCAAGAAGGGCGCAGCGTTACAGGTGACGGCGATTTTACCGCCCAGCGCCAGTCCGGCAGCAGCACCGACCAACGTCTGTTCGGCAATACCCACGTTGACCAGACGACCGGGAAATTCCTTCATAAATGGGGCGATTTTTGCTGTTGATGTTGAGTCAGCCACCACCGGCACAACATCCATTCCACGTTTGACCGCAGCAATTAACGTGTTCACCATGACGGTGGCGAGGTGTTCGCTATTACGCATCTTTCAGTTCCTCCAGCGCCAGTTCAACTTCTTCTCCTTTTGGCACGCGGTGGTGCCATTCCGGGCGGCCCTGGATAAAAGAGATCCCGGCTCCTTTGGTGGTGTGTGCAATGACGACATATGGCTTGCCTTCAGGGGTTAATCCTTCCAGCGTGCGCACCACATCGCTCATATCGTTCCCGCGACACTCTGTGACTTGCATACCGAAGGCTCGCCATTTTTCATCCAGCGGATCGGTGTTCATGATCTCTTTGGTTGATCCGGCAAGCTGGAGGTTATTTTTGTCGTTGATGATAATCAGGTTATCCAGTTTATAGTGGGCAGCGACCAGTGCTGCTTCCCAGTTGCTGCCTTCGGCCAGTTCACCATCACCGATGACGACAAACACCCGGCGTTTGCTGTTGCTGCGTTTAGCCGCCAGCGCAATCCCTACTGCAACCGGCAGACCGTGACCAAGAGCTCCGGTATTCAATTCAATTCCTGGCGTTTTATGTTTTACCGGATGTCCCGGCAGATGCGAATCAGCGTGTTGATAGGTCGCCAGCCAGTCCACAGGAATAAAACCGGCTTCTGCCAAGACACAGTAGTAACCGCCCACTGCGTGACCTTTTGACTGGATGTAGATATCGCGCTCGTCGCTCTCTTTAATCTCCGGGGAGCAATTCAGGATGCGAAAATAGAGTGCTGTCAGCAGTTCAACCTGCGACAGGTCTGCGCCAGTGTGCCCGCCAGCCGGGCTTTCAGCATTCAACACGATAATGCGGCGACGCACGGCACGTGCTTTCTTTTCTAGCTCAGGTATTGAGAGCGAAAACGGATTCATAAGACACCTCTTGAATGTTTAATCTTGAATGAATAAATATTCCATGTGAGTGCAGTAGTGCAACTGTCTCTCTACCCACCACGTAATCTGCAGATAAAACAGTCAGTCGTTATTGGTTAGAATAAATATTCACTACTGATTTATTATTCATGATTAAAGATATGCCTTGTCTGGCGGTTTGTCTACGGCTTGTGCCACCAAATTTTGGAGAAAAGAGAAAAGGATCACACTAACGTGATAACTGGAAAGGTACTGATGACTTGTTATCTATTCAGGTATGAATAAAAATAACAGGCAGTTTATCAGGGGGAATGCCATGTCGAAGCAGGATGAACAGCGGTTGCTGGTTAAGATTGCCACGCTTTACTACGCCGAAAATAAAAAACAGTCTGAAATCGCCACGCTGCTGCATTTGTCGCAGTCCTTTGTCTCCCGTGCTTTAACGCGTTGTCAGAAAGAAGGGCTGGTGAAAATCACCGTCGTACAGCCGACCAATATCTTTGTGGCGCTGGAAAAAGCCATTGAAGAGCAGTTTTGTATTCGTCAGGCGATTGTCGTGGATGTCGGTGACAACCCCAGCAATACGCAAATTAAGCATGCTATTGGCAGTGCGGCGGCGCATTACGTTGAAACCCGCTTGCGAGCCGAGGACCTGGTTGGAATTTCCTCCTGGAGTAGCACCATTCGCTGTATGGTCGATGAGATGCACCCGCAAAATATCCGCGCGGCGGGGGTGATCCAACTGCTGGGCGGCGTAGGGCCGAATGGTAACGTGCAGGCCACGATTCTTACGCAACAGTTGGCAGCGCACCTTGGCTGTCCGGCCTGGCTGCTGCCTTCACAAAGTATTGAGCATTCGGTTGAAGAGCGTACACGGTTGGTTAACAGCCCTGACGTTGCCGCGGTGGTTGAAAAGTTTGCTGAAGTGGATGTGGCAATTGTCGGTATTGGCGAACTGGAGCCTTCTCAATTGCTGAAAAACTCAGGCAACTACTACAACGAAGAAATGTTGCGACTGCTCGCCGAGCGCGGCGCAGTAGGCGATATCTGTCTGCATTATTACGATGCAGCAGGCAACCCGGTACTCAGCCATGAGGAAGACCCGGTCATCGGAATGGAGCTTTCGCAGATCCGGGAGTGTAACCACGTGATTGCTTTGGCTGGTGGTGTGGAAAAACAGAATGCGATACGCGGGGCATTGCAGGGGAATTATATTGACGTATTGATCACCGACTACCCGACAGCCCGCAGTCTGGTGAAAGGGTGATGTCACGGTGAGTTAAACAATTGACAGCCCCAGGAGGCCCCTGGAGCTGTCTGGTTGTGCATATCAGACTTTTCAGAGGGGATTACTGACTTTCCATCGCCGCCTTTTGTGCTACCACCGCGGCTTTTTGCTGCATCCGGTTTTGCATCTGGTCGATGATGACCGCGACGATAATCACGATACCTTTAATCACCATTTGCCAGAACTCGCTGACGCCCATCATCACCAGACCATCGGCCAGAAAACCAATAACGAAAGCGCCAATCAGCGTGCCTAAAATCGTGCCCCGTCCACCGGCCAGTGACGTACCGCCGAGAACCACTGCGGCAATGGCGTTCATCTCAAATGCCGTACCGTTGGCCGGATGGCTGGCGGAAAGCTGTGCCGAGACCACAATTCCAGCAATCGCGGCACACAGTCCGGATAGGGTATACACCCAGATTTTCACCTGTTTTACTTTTACCCCTGACAGCTCAGCAGCGCGTTCGTTATCCCCGATGGCGTAAACGTGGCGACCAAAGGGTAGACGACGAGCGACGTAAGCAATGACCAGTGCCAGCACAATCATCATCCAGATGGCCCACGGAATCCCAAACAATGTACCGGCACCAATCTCATCAAAACCGGTATTGCCGAGCTGCGGATTGCCGGAAAGCCCGGGAAAGGTTTGCCCATCGGAGGTCAGCATCGCCGCCCCGCGCAAAACGTACATGGTTCCGAGCGTACAAATAAACGGTGCGACGTTATAGTGGGTGATGATCCAACCATTCGCCGCGCCAATCAGCCCACCAATCAACAAGACGACAGGCACAATCACCCAGACGCTGGGGAAAATTGCGATGCCGAACATTGGCAATACAATGCCTTTAGTGATTAGCCATCCCGCGACCATGCCGCACAGCCCAAGCGTAGCGCCAATTGAGAGATCAATCCCGGCGGTAATAATGACAAACGTGATCCCCAGCGCCAGAAAGGCGTTAATGGCGATATGCTTGATCATAATGACCATGCTGCCGCCAGAGAGAAATCCCGGTACGGTGAAGGCAAAGAACCCGACGATTAAAAACAGTGCAATAAAAGTGCGCAGTTTTAGGATTAGTAGCAGGATATTTTCCCGAGAGAAGGCGACTGTGGAGCGAGGCGCGATGGCGGCAGATTGTAGTGTTTTCATATCAGAACCCCTGAGCACTTGCGGTTACCAGCGCCGATTCTTCGGCACGATCGCGGGCGATATCGGCAGTTAGCTTGCCGCCGGACATCACCAGAATGCGGTCAGAAACCGCCATAATTTCTTTTAAATCTGAGGTGGAGAAGACCACAGCAATACCCTGCTGGGAAAGCTGGACCATCATGCGGAACACATCGGCTTTCGCCCCGACATCGATGCCGCGTGTGGGTTCGTCAAGAAATAGAATTTTGGGATTGGTGAGCAGAGAGCGACCAATCACCACTTTTTGCTGGTTCCCTCCGCTCAGCGCCTGAATTTCAACCTCTGGCGAGGAGACTTTTATCGACAGATTGCCAATTGTGCTGGCGACCACGGCCTCTTCATCTTTGCGGGCAATGGCAAAGCCACGTTGCAGACGCCGCCAAAGGCTGGCAATGGTCAGATTGGTGGCGACGGATGAAATGGGGAAAATCCCTGTGCGCTTGCGATCCTCCGGCACCAGACTCATTCCCATACGGATGCGATCGGCGGTGGTTAAGCGCTGCGGGACCGGTTTGCTGTCGAGCCACAGTTTTCCGAGGTAGTTGCGCTCAGTACCTAACAAGCACTCGAACAATTCGGTTCGCCCAGCCCCCATAAGTCCATAGATACCGACAATTTCACCGGCATGAACGTTAAAGGTGACGTCATTGACGACTGCGCTGCCAGCGGTATTCACGCAGGTGATATGTTCTGCTTCCAGAACCGGAGCTCCAAACGTGCGGCCGGGTTCGAGAAAGTTGCTGACCGGATCACTGCCCAACATCTCGCGCACAATCCACGGGACATCGATGTCGCTAACCTTGGCTTCGGCTTGAAATTTACCATCGCGTAAAATAGTGATCACATCGCCAATTGCCATCAATTCTTCGAGACGATGGGAGATATAGATTATCGACACGCCCTGGCGAGTAAGTTCACGGATCACGCGAAACAGAATCTCGACTTCAGTTTTACTGAGCGCTGAGGTGGGTTCATCAAGAATCAGGATATCTGCATCTTCAGCCAGTGCTTTGGCGATTTCGACCAGCTGTTGCTGCCCTACTTTGAGATTGCCAACCAGGTCGCGCGGTGATATCGGCTGATCGAGCCGGGTTAATAATTCCGCGGTGCGTTTTTCTTGCTCGGCCTCATTAATGGGGGCCATGCCTTTTTGAATCTCCCGACCGAGGAAAATGTTTTCCGCGACGGTGAGGTTCTCAAACAGGTTTAACTCCTGATGCACCATACCAATTCCATGTGCCGCAGCATCCCGGGTGCTGGCAAAGCGCACGGGATTTCCATTGAGCGACATCTCACCGCTACTGGGTTGCTGAACGCCAGCGAGGATCTTCATCAACGTCGATTTCCCCGCACCATTCTCACCAATAATCACATTCACCTTGCCACGCCAGACCTGATAATCGACGCTGTCCAGTGCAATTGTGCCGGGAAACAGCATTGAAATGGCATGCGTGCGCAGGATGATGTCATCAGCTGAGGTATTGCGCATTAGTGAGCCTCCTGTTCCAGCGTCAGTGCTGCTGCGTTTTCCGCTTTTCCAGCATTCAACGTCACGGCGAACAGCACCGTGGCAGTTTTCCCTTGCCAGCTAGTGTCTACGGCGGGTAACTGTTTCGCCGCTTCACGGTTATAAGCCCGTGACAGTTGGGCAAACTGAACCTGGTTAGTAAAATCTTCAAACTTGAAACCACTGGCATCGCGAATAGCATTGCCACGCATTACCGGGCCAATCTGAATCGTGACGGGCATATCATTGACCCTCACCACGATGGTGTGCTCTCGCCCATTGGTGGTGTCGACGCTATCAATCTGGCTGGTCAGGCGTACAAACACGCTTTCGGGAGCGGGTGAGGGGGCCTTCAGGCGAGTGGTCAGCGCTGAAGCATCCAGAACATGTTGCTGTGCCGCTTCCAGGACGCGGGATTGCCAGGTTTGTTGCGCGATCTGATCGGGAGTCTGGTTGTCGAAACTGGCTTTGGCCTGAGGATCGGCCGGGATAATTGGTTTGCCGTTTTCGTCGAGGTCAACTACCGTACAGGCCGTCAGCAACAGGGTGGCGCATCCAACCAGCGCGGCACCCCATTGTGTTAACGACATAGTGCCTCCGCTTAGTGGCTCAGGTTGAACTTGTTCAGCTTGCTGGCATTGGTTTCGTCAATCAGCACGCAATCCATGAGCTGTTTTTCTTCTTTCTGGGCTTTGCCGTTTTTCAGATAGTAATCCGCCTGCTCAACAGCCATTTGTGCCTGTTGCCAGCCGGGCTGCAGTACTGTCGCTTTAATATTGCTTTTATTAATGATTGAATCGCGGGTGTAGTCGCTGCCATCAAAACCGACCACGATGACATTATTTTTCCCCGCCGCTTTTAGTGCGGCTTCTGCACCCAGCGCCATAGTGTCGTTACCTGAGATCACGCCTACGATATCTGGGTTGGTTTGTAGAATGGCTTCCATTCGGGTAAAGGCTTCGGTTTGGCTCCAGTTTGCCGTCTGCTGGGCTACCATTTTCATGTCCGGATAGTCATCGAGTACATCGTGATACCCCTGCGAGCGTACATGGGCGTTGGTGTCGGATTGACGTCCCAGCAGTTCAACGTACTTCCCTTTTCCGTCCAGTAACCTGGCGAACTTCTCTGCGCCGAGCTGTGCGCCTTGATAGTTATTCGACACGATTTGCGCCACCGCGATACCGGTTTTATTGATTTCGCGATCGATCAGAAAAGCAGCTACACCCGCTGCTTTGGCTTTTTCCAGCGGCCCTACGGTGGCATCTGCACCCGCATTATCGAGAATGATCGCTTTCGCTTTACGAGCAATAGCAGTCTCAATCAGTTGGTTTTGTTTATTGACGTCATCATCATGAGAGGCAACCAGCGTGGCGTATCCCAGCTCTTTTGCTTTGGCGACTGCACCGTCGGCTTCGGCTTTAAAAAACGGGTTATCGTGAGAAGGGGTAATAATCGCAATCAGTCCGTTGTCGGCAGCATACAGCGAACCCGATGTGGTAAGGATCGAGGCCAGTAATACGGATTTAATCAAGGTCTTGTTCATCTCTTTCTCCACTTTGAATATTTATTCAAATATGATTTATTATTCAAGTTAACGATAAGTCGAGATAATCGAACTGTCTACGATTTGCGCAGCTAATTTCTTAAAAAGAGAAAAGGATCACGATCCTGATGGTGAGGATGGAAATAGCGTCACGATATTTTTATCACGCTGAAACCAATGAACGTGAACTTCTTGATTGCCGAGGTTTGCCGAAAATGACGGCATGATTTGTAATGTTAATTGCTGAGTCGTGAGTGCGGTGATTTTTGCGCTGGTGAAACCTGGTAGCCCCGATGCCTGATTGGAAAACGCCTTATACAGGCTCTCCTTTGCGCTGAATACCAGGGTTAAGGCGAGCGGAAAGGGCAGGCAGGTATGCTGCAAAATCTGATGTTCGTGGTTATCAATAATGCTATCAGCCAGCTCAACTGCGGTTTGAGGTGTAAAAATAGCTTCTATATCCAGCCCAATGGGATGCGTTGATACGACCGCCAGCGCCGTTGTTGCGCTGTGGCTGATGCTGCCAAACAGATCCTGCGGCCACAATGGTTGGCGTTGCACACCGATGCCGGGCACGGTTTTGTGGCCAAATTCACGCAGTGCGTGTACTGCGGCAATACGCCCCGCTAAGTGCTCAGCTTTACGCTTACGCCCACTGAAGTGGAGCTGAGTGTGGTGGGGAAGCCAGAGCAGGTCGTGCTCATGGAAAGTGTCGGGATCAAATTCGACAATGTGCAGCGTATGATCTGCGAAAGGGAGCGGGATGTGCGTTGTGTGCATGATTTCTTACGGTTTCCCTCTCCCCGCAGCGAGGAGAGGGAAAAACGTTATCAGAAGTGTGTGTTAACGCTCATGAACCACGTCCGGCCCGGTTCGTTATAGGTGTACGCGCCAGCGCCCGCCATGTAATAGCCAGTTTTGTTGTCGCTGGTGGTTTGGGCATTACCTTCACGCCACAGACGTTTGTCGAAGACGTTATCCACGCCGCCGGTCAGGCTGACGTTTTTCGTCACATCCCAGGTCGCACTCAGGCCGACAATGCTGTACGGACTCACTTCCTGGGCTGAACTGCCGGTCACCGGTTTCCCCTGGTAATCGTATTTTTTCGGCTGCTGTTTGCCGTACCAGGTGAAGGTGGATTGCAATGACAGATCTTCGCGTGCCTGCCAGCTCAGGGTCGAGTTCAGCGTGTATTCAGGAATAATCGACAGGCGTTCGCCGGTCTCTTTATTCTTACTTTGCAGCATGTAGGTAATGTTGTTGGTCCAGGTTACGGTCTCGCTAACCGGCACGTTCAACGTCCCTTCCAGACCTTCCACCACCGCTTTAGGCACGTTTTCCCACTGATAGATATCGGTGTAGGTTGTTGTTGTTTTACCTGTGGTCGGGTTTTTCTGGGTAATCGATGTTCTGCTTAACGGTACGGTTCCTGCTTCAATCTTGTTACGGTAATCGTTGCGGAACCAGGTTACCCCAGCCAGCCAGCCGTCGCGTTTGAACTCCAGACCAATCTCTTTGTTGATACTGGTTTCGGCCTTCAGATCATCGTTGCCCATCATATAGCAACCAATACCGGTCGCGGAGCCGGTGGCGTAGCAACCCTGACCTTTACTGTACAGAATGTAGTTCGGGTTGAGCTGATACAGGCTTGGCGCTTTATAGGCGCGCGCAATCCCCATCTTCAGGGTGAAGTCATCGCCCAGACCTTGGGAAAGGTTCAGGGACGGACTCCAGTTATCGCCCACAATGCTGTGATGATCGAAACGCAAACCTGGCGTCAGCATGGTGCTGTCGGTCAGTTCCATGTTGTTTTCAGCAAACAGAGAGAAAATCTCTGCGTCTGAGTACGGGCTGCGGTTGGTGCTGCTGGACCCTGGAATATCACCGCCCATAAAGGTCTGCGAATTGGACAACATGTCCTTCATGCGCTGCTGATTCCATTCGGTACCGAGCGTCAGATTTTGGTTAACCAACAGGTCGAATGGAATGCTAATTTCACTGTGCAGCATGACGTCACTCAGGTCGGCGTCGAGGTATTTTTGTGACGCATTCGGGTCGAAAATCCCTTCGGTACCCCCCGCCAGGCCCTCCGGCGTACGGGAGTTACGCGTATGTTCATACTGCACCCAGTTACTGGTAGTGACGCCGTTATCCCAGCCGCCGTTCCAGGTCAGAGAGTAGTTCTGGCGGTAAAGACGGTTGGTCTCTTTCCCGTAGTTATCTTTCACCAGTTGGTTGGTGTTGGTGTTTTGAGTGTCGCCCGCATACAGGTTGCCCTGACGGCTATAGCCAGCTTCCAGTTCCAGTGACTGGAGCGGGGCGAAATCCCAGCGAACCACGCCGTTAATGTCTTTGTTGATCACCCCTTCACGACCGGCCGGTAAGGTATTTGAATACGTGCCGGTACGTTCTGACTGATGACCCTGGTTGATATCCCACGCGTCGGCCTGGGTTTTATCGAGATTACCGTACAAACGGAAGCTGAAATCCCCGCCCAGCGGACCGTTCAGGCTAAAGTTGGTGCGTTTGGTTGAACCTTCGTCTTTATGTTCCGGGGCGTTGAAATAGGTATCCCAGGAGCCGTGCCATTCGTTGCTGCCTTTTTTGGTGATGATATTCACCACGCCGCCAGCCGCACCGTTGCCATAGCGTGCCGCGGCAGGACCGCGCAGCACTTCAATACGTTCGATCATTTCTGGTGGCACCCAGGCGGTATCGCCGCGGGTATCACGCTCGCCGCGCCAGCCCTGACGCACAGAGTTACGGCTGGTTACCGGTTTGCCGTCGATCAGAATCAGGGTGTTTTCCGGCCCCATGCCGCGAATATCGATTTGGCGGTTGTTACCGCGTTGACCGCTGGTTGAGTTACCGGTCAGGTTGACGCCTGGCATGGTACGGATGATTTCCGACACATCGCGAGCGGGAGGATTCTTACGAATTTCATCAGCGGTAATGGTTGAAACGCCCGGTGCCTGCAGGTTCTGCTGGGCGGCGGTAACCACGATGGTGTCTTCATGAGAGACAGCGGCGCTATCGGTTTGATCTTCTGCCATTGCTGGCAGGGCTACCCCGTAAATCCCTAAATTGACCAATAAGGCCAGTGAATGAATCTTGTTGTTCATTGTATGTCCTGCTGTTCTTTTAGCCACGAGTACCAATGTGCCGTGGTGCGGCATTTGGTCTGATGTCGCCCGCATCCGCGTAAACCCTCCATTCCAGAAAAAGTACGCAGCGCCAGGCCGGTTTATAAGTGGTGAAAAACTGTGCGCGCTTCCCACAGCGCGACAATACGCTATTGCAAATGCAAATAGTTATCAATAATATTATCAATATATTTCACGCTAGATCATAAAATTTGACAATAAACATGGGGTTATGGCGGTGACGACGTTAAAGATGGGAAGCGAGGCGTGGTGGCAGTCAAAAAAAGGCCCGGAGTGGGAGCGTGAAGACAACGGAAATTATCGGGTAACCTTCTGGTGGCGCGACCCGCAGGGAACGGAAAAAGAGTCAGCCATTCACCGCGTATGGGTCTATATCACCGGCGTCACCGACCACCATCAAAATGCCACCCCGCAGTCGATGCAACGCATTGACGGAACAAATGTTTGGTGCTGGAGTGTTTCCCTCAGCGCCAACTGGCGCGGCAGTTACTGTTTTATCCCAACAGAACGAAATGATATTTTTGCCGCGCAGACGCCGGGCGAAGCGCCTGACCGAACCGTGCTGCGTGAAGGCTGGCGGCAATTGTTGCCGCAGGCTATTGCCGATCCCCTCAATCCGCAGAGCTGGCAGGGCGGTCGTGGCCATGCGGTGTCTGCACTGGAAATGCCTGATGCACCCGTACAACCGGGATGGGATCGACCTGAAAACCCCGACTCGCCCGCAGTTTGCCTGCAATGGCGTAGCGCCAGACTCGGCAATACACGCCGCGTGTGGGTGTTTACCACTGGTGAAGCTCAGCCGGAAGCGCGTCCGCTGGCTATCCTGCTGGACGGACAGTTTTGGGCACAGAGTATGCCGGTCTGGCCTGCGCTGACTTCACTCACCCATCGCGGACACCTCCCGCCCGCCGTTTATCTCCTGATTGATACCATCGACACGGCTCACCGCAGCCGCGAATTGCCGTGTAATGCGGATTTTTGGTTGGCAGTACAGCAGGAACTATTGCCGCTGGTGAAGACCACGACCGCGTTCAGTGACGACCCGCAGCGTACCGTCGTCGCCGGGCAAAGTTTTGGCGGGCTGTCATCGCTGTATGCCGGGCTGAACTGGCCCGCGCGCTTTGGCTGCGTGCTCAGCCAGTCAGGCTCTTATTGGTGGCCGCATCGCGGTGGTCATCAGGATGGGGCGATCGTTGAGCAACTGAAAAGCGGAAAGATAAGCGCCCAAGGGCTGCGTATTGTCCTGGAAGCCGGGATCCGCGAACCCATTATTTATCGCGCAAATCAGGCGCTTTATGCCCAGTTACCCTCTGCACCACAGTCTATTTTCTGGCGTCAGGTTGATGGTGGACACGATGCGCTTTGCTGGCGCGGCGGACTGATGCAAGGGCTGATCACGCTCTGGCAACCGCTTACCGACACGATTTAACCGGACGATGTTCCACGACAGGAGTTGAGTATGGAATTCAGTAACCCCTTCGATAATCCGCAGGGCCAGTTTTACATTCTGCAAAATCCCCAACGTCAGTTTAGCCTTTGGCCGCAGCAATGCTCACTTCCTGCTGGCTGGACGGTCGCGTGCGAACCCCAATCACAGGAAGCCTGCCAGCAATGGCTGGATGCAAACTGGACCACGCTGACGCCAGCGAACTACGTCGATGTGCAGGAGGCTCCATGACTCAACGTTTACCGTTAGTTGCGGCTCAGCCGGGGATCTGGATGGCAGAAAAACTCTCCACATTGCCCTCAGCGTGGAGCGTGGCGCACTACGTAGAATTAACCGGCGAACTGGACGCACCGTTGCTGGCGAAAGCGGTAGTGGCGGGTCTTGAGCAGGCCGATACCCTACGGATGCGGTTTAGCGAAGATAACGGCGAGGTCTGGCAATGGGTAGACTCTGCGCTTGCCTTTGCGCCACCAGAAATTATCGATCTGCGCGAAAAATCCGATCCGCATGCGGCAGCGCGCGCCTTGATGCAGGCAGACATGCAGCAGGACATCCGTGCTGATGGCACTAAGCCGCTGGTTTTTCACCTGCTCATTCAGGTGGGAGAAAAGCGTTGGTATTGGTATCAGCGTTACCATCATCTGCTGGTTGATGGCTTCAGTTTCCCGGCCATTACCCGCCAGATAGCCGCGATTTACCGCGCATGGCTGCATGGCGAGTCCACGCCGGAATCACCTTTTACGCCATTTTCTGAGGTGGTGGAAGAGTATCAACAGTATCGGCAAAGCGATGCCTGGCAACGCGACGGCGCCTTCTGGACCGAGCAGCGAAAGCAACTCCCACCTCCGGCTTCGCTGTCTAACAAACCCCTGCCAGGTCGGTCGGCCAGCGCGGATATTATTCGTCTGAAGTTAACCGCGCCTGAAGGGGAGTTTCGCCGGCTTGCGGCACGTATGCCAGACGTTCAGCGTGCGGATCTGGCCCTTGCGCTGGTGGCGTTGTGGCTCGGACGTTTATGCAGCCGAATGGAATATGCCGCCGGGTTTATCTTTATGCGGCGTATGGGGTCGGCGGCGCTCACGTCCACCGGACCGGTTTTAAACGTCCTGCCATTTGGCGTGCAGTTGAATGCGGCAGAAAGCTTGCCTGCACTTGCCCAACGACTGGCCGCACAGTTGAAGAAAATGCGCCGACATCAGCGATATGATGCTGAGCAAATTGTTCGCGACAGCGGGCGCGCAGCCGGTGCCGAACCGCTGTTTGGCCCGGTACTGAACGTGAAAATATTCGACTATCAGCTGAATATTCCTGGCGTTCAGGCGCAAACCCATACGTTGGCGACAGGTCCGGTGAACGATCTGGAGCTGGCGCTGTTCCCGGATGAAAACGGCGGGCTGAGTATTGAAATCCTGGCCAATAAACAGCGCTACGATGCCGCGACGCTGGCGCAACATGCATCGCGGTTAACCGCGCTTATCGCGCAGTTTGCCGACAATCCGTCGCTATGCTGCGGTGACGCCGGGATGCTGTTGCCGACAGAATATGAGCGGCTGGCGAAGATGAACGACACGACCGTGGCGATCCCGTCCACCACGCTGAGTGCGCTGGTGGCACAGCAGGCCGATAAAACGCCGGATGCCCCGGCGCTGGCTGATGCCCGCTATCAGTTTAGCTATCGTGAAATGCGCCAACAGGTTGTGGCGCTGGCGCGCCGCCTGCGCGAGCGTGGCGTACAGCCTGGTGACAGCGTTGCCGTGGCATTACCGCGTTCCGTGTTCCTCACGCTGGCGCTGCACGGTATTGTTGAGGCGGGAGCCGCCTGGCTGCCATTGGATACCGGATACCCGGACGATCGCCTGCGGATGATGCTCGAAGACGCGAAGCCAAAATTGTTGATCGCGACCGAAGAGCAACTGGCGCGCTTTAGCGATATTCCGGAGCTGGAAAGTCTGTGCTACAACGCGCCGCTGCCAGAAGAGGATGCTGCACCGCTGGCGCTATCTCAACCTAATCATACGGCCTATATTATTTTTACTTCCGGTTCTACCGGCAGACCAAAAGGGGTGATGGTTGGGCAAACAGCCATCGTTAACCGTTTGCTGTGGATGCAAAATCACTATCCTCTGACCGCGGATGATGTGGTGGCGCAAAAAACGCCGTGCAGTTTTGACGTCTCGGTATGGGAGTTTTTCTGGCCGTTTATTGCCGGGGCAAAACTGGTCATGGCAGAACCTGAAGCGCACCGCGATCCGCTGGCGATGCAGCAGTTCTTTGCGCAGTCAGGGGTGACGACCACGCACTTTGTTCCCTCTATGCTGGCCGCTTTTGTTGCTTCACTGACGCCGGAAACCGCGCGGGAGAGCTGTGCCTCGCTGAAACGGGTATTCTGCAGCGGCGAAGCCTTACCTGCAGATTTATGCCGCGAATGGGAACAGTTGACTCATGCGCCACTGCACAATTTATACGGGCCAACGGAAGCGGCAGTCGATGTGAGCTGGTATCCGGCCTGGGGGGACGATCTCGCTGCCGTAACGGGCAATAGCGTGCCGATTGGCTATCCGGTATGGAATACCGGTTTACGGATCCTGGACGCCATGATGCGCCCGGTGCCCTTTGGCGTGGCAGGTGATCTCTATCTGACGGGGATCCAACTGGCGCAAGGATACCTGGGGCGAGCGGATCTAACCGCGAGCCGCTTTATCGCCGATCCATTTAACCCTGGTGAACGCATGTACCGTACCGGGGATGTGGCGCGCTGGCTGGAGAATGGCGCAGTGGAATACCTCGGGCGCAGCGATGACCAGCTTAAAATTCGCGGACAGCGCATTGAGCTCGGTGAGATTGATCGGGTGATGCAGCAACTGCCAGATGTCGAACATGCCGTTGCCCACGCCTGCGTATTCAACCAGGCGGCGGCGACAGGCGGCGATGCGCGACAGTTGGTGGGGTATCTGGTGTCGCAATCGGGGTTACCGTTGGATACGTCTGCATTGCGGGAAACTCTGCGTGAAAAACTGCCTGCCCATATGGTGCCGACGGTATTGTTGCAACTGGCGGAGCTGCCGCTGAGTGCAAACGGTAAACTGGATCGTAAAGCGCTGCCGATGCCGCAGTTGACGTCGCGTACGTCAGGACGTGCGCCGCGAGCAGGGACTGAAACCGCCATCGCGCAGTCTTTTGCGGCTTTGCTGGATTGCGAGGTTAATGACGTAGAGGCTGACTTCTTTGCGCTTGGCGGACATTCGCTGCTGGCGATGAAGCTGGCAGCGCAGTTGAGCCGGATTTTTGAGCGTCAGGTAACGCCTGGGCAGATAATGGTGGCTTCTACTGTTGAACAACTGAGTGCACTGCTGGAGAGCAATGATGATGAACAGTCGCAGCGTCTGGGATTCGAAACGCTGCTGCCGCTGCGTGAAAGTCATGGCCCAACGCTGTTTTGCTTCCATCCGGCGTCGGGTTTCGCCTGGCAGTTTAGCGTGCTGTCGCGTTACCTCAGTCCGCAGTGGTCGATTATTGGCATTCAGTCGCCGCGACCGGATGGCCCTATGCAGACGGCGGAAAACCTTGATGCGGTATGCGAACATCACCTGGCAACGCTGCTCAGCCAGCAGCCTCATGGTCCCTATTATTTATTAGGCTACTCGCTGGGGGGGACGTTGGCGCAGGGAATCGCCGCACGCTTACATGCCAGAGGAGAGACAGTTGCATTCCTGGGGCTGCTGGATACCTGGCCGCCGGAAACGCAAAACTGGCAGGAAAAGGAGGCCAATGGGTTGGATCCCGCGGTACTGGCCGAGATCGAGCGTGAACGTGAAGCGTTTCTGGCAGCGCAGCAGGGGAATGCGTCAGAGGCCTTATTTAATGCTATCGAAGGTAACTACGCCGATGCGGTTCGCCTGCTCACCACGGCACACAGCGTGCCGTTTGCTGGTCACGCCACGCTGTTCGTCGCTGAGCGCACCTTAGTGCCGGGGGTCAGTCCTGAACGCAGTTGGTCACCGTGGATATCCAGTCTGGATGTATATCGTCAGGACTGCGCGCATGTCGATATCATAACTCCTGAAGCGTTTGAGAAGATTGGGCCTGTCATGCGTGACCTGCTCCAAAATATCCAATAAACGTCATCGGGTCAGCGTGTTAAACGCTGACCCGTGTAGTCATCCCTATAGAGATGACTGGGTATGAATTTTCGGTGTACGCCCAAGCGGCACCACTAACGGCGTTCCGGCAACCGGATCGTCGATAATCATACAGCGCAGACCATAGATTTTTTCAATAAGCTGCGCGGTGACGATCTCTTTCGGCGCACCCTCGGCAACAATTTTTCCGTCACGCAGCGCAATCAGATGCGTCGCATAGCGACACGCCTGATTAAGATCGTGCAGAACGGCGGCCAGCGTATACCCTTTCTCCCGGTTTAGCTCACTCAGCAGCTCTAGCAGATCGATCTGATGGCTGATATCCAGCCAGGTGGTAGGTTCGTCGAGCAGCATAATCGACGTTTCCTGCGCCAGCACCATCGCAATCCATGCGCGCTGGCGTTGTCCACCGGAAAGGGTATCCACACTTTGTGACGCAAGATGAGTGATTCCCGTCGCCTGCATTGCGTTTGAGACCGCGATTTCATCCTCATTTCGCCAGCGGGTAAACAATGGCTGATGCGGGTAGCGCCCACGGGCAACCAGCTCCTGTACCGTAATATCACCCGGCGTGGTGGCGTTCTGCGCCAACAAACCTATTCTGCGAGCAACCTCTTTGCTGGCATAGTGCTGGATATGCTCGCCGTCGAGCCAGACCTTACCGTGCGCGGGCGTCATCAGACGACTAAGCGTGCGCAGTAGTGTTGATTTTCCGCAGCCGTTTGGCCCGATAATTGCGGTGAAGTGACCGTCTGGAATCGACACATTGAGGTTTTCCGCTACGGTAAATTTGCCATAACCCAGCGTTAACTGGTCGCCACGCAAACGGGCTACTGATTCGATCATTTTTTGCGGGACTCCTGAATTAACAAGACGATAAGATAAATACCGCCGAGGCTTACGGTGACAACGCCCACCGGAAGCTGATAAGGCATAAACAGCTGTTGGGCGCATAAATCCGCCATCAACAGCAGCAACGCGCCACACAGCGCCGACAGGGTTAATCCCCAGCGCGATGTGCCGCTAATCCGCCGCGCGATATGTGGGGCGACAAGGGCAATAAACGAGATAGGGCCAGCCAGCGCGGTGGCGGCAGCGGTCAGTACAACCGCAACCAGCATCATCATCAGACGTGAGCGCTCTACGCTGACGCCAAGCGCACAGGCGCTGTCATCACCCATTTCCAGTAAACGCATCCGGCGCACCAGCAGCGTGGCGCACACCAGCATAAGGATAATCAGTGGGGCAGAAGGCCAGGTTTTGGCCCAGGTCAGGCCATTGAGCGATCCGGCGTTCCACAGTCCGGCGGTCAGCGCGGTTTCTAATGATGCCTTCAGCAGTAGCCAGGTGTTGAACGCAACCAGCATGGCGCGTATGCCGATCCCAATAATAATCAGCCGGAAGGTGTCGATACCATTGCGCCAGGCGAGCGCCCAGACCACCAGAGACGTCAGGACCCCGCCAACCATGGCCGCAAGCGCGATAGCGGTGAGATGCTGTCCGAACAGCACCATTGCCACCAGCACACCGCTCCAGGCACCGGTATTGAAACCCATCACATCCGGGCTGCCCAGCGGGTTGCGCATCAGCGACTGGAATATTGCACCGCTCACGCCGAGCGCCGCGCCAATCAATAGCGCCATCAGCACGCGTGGCAAACGCCATTCGGTCACCACCAGCGTAATACTGCGCGGCGCATCGCCAAGCAGAGCGGCAATAATTTGCTGGGTTTCCAGCGTAACGACGCCGCTACGCAGGCTCCACAAGCCAACGGCGAGACAACCTACAACCAGCAGCAGGCTGCTGACTATCAGGCGGCGGGAGAGGTGCATCATGCGCCACCCCCGCGCGGTTTCCGGCGTACCAGAAAGATAAGCACCGGCGCGCCGATAAATGCGCTGACCACTGAAACGCGCAGTTCGCCGGGGACAATCAGGCGACCGATGATATCGGCAATTAACAACAGAGAGGGGGTTGCCAGCAGGGTAACGGGCAGCGACCAACGGTGATCTGCCCCCACCAGCCAGCGTGCCATATGTGGCATCATCAGGCCGATAAAGGCGATAGGGCCGACAATCGCGGTCGCACTGCCGCACAGTACGGTAATCACCAGCAGGCCAATAAACTGCGTGCGAGCGACTTTGCTGCCAAGCGCGGTGGCGGTGTCGCTCCCGAGGCTCAGGCTATTCAGGGCGCGGCTAAGGAACAACGCGACAGCCGCGGCAATCAGTACCGGCACCAGGACGACCTTCAGCGTATGCAGGCTGCGGATATCCAATGAACCGGCCTGCCAGAAACGCAACTGATCGTAGACATCCGGGTTGAGCAGGGCGATTCCGGTGGATAATCCTTCCAGCACCGCGCCCAGCGCAACGCCCGCCAGCGTCAGACGTACCGGGCTTAACTGCCCGCCGCCCTGGCTGCCGGTAAATGCCACTATAAGCGACGCGGCCAGCGCCCCTGAAAAGGCCATCAGCAGTTGCTCTTGCGCAGAGGAAAAACCGAACAGCGCGGCTCCCAGCACAATAGCGAAGCTGGCACCGGAGTTAACGCCCAGAATGCCGGGATCGGCGAGAGGGTTACGCGTGAGCGTTTGCATTAATGCACCAGCCAGACCCAGCGCCCCACCGGCGAGAAGCCCCGCCAGCGTGCGCGGCAGTCGCGCGTCCAGCACGATGGTGCAATCAGCGCTTTGACAACTGCCGGTAAGTGCATCCAGCACCACGGAGGCCGGTAGCGACTTGGCGCCAATAACCAGACTTAATACCGTGGTGAGAACAAGTAATAACAATAGTCCGGGCACGGCGAAGGCACGTGTCGCGGAAACAGAGCATGACATATCAACTTCCCTGATAATGATAGTAATTATCGTTATCGATCTTATTTGGATATGTTAGCATGTGCAGCCATCGAATGGATATTGAAAAAGTACCTGGTAAGGCTCTGTAATGAATCGACAATCCTGGCTGCTCAATCTCAGCCTGTTAAAGACCCACCCTGCATTTCGCGCCGTCTTCCTCGCCCGTTTTATTTCCATTGTCTCTCTGGGGCTACTCGGCGTGGCGGTTCCGGTACAGATCCAGATGATGACCCAGTCGACCTGGCAGGTAGGTTTGTCAGTGACGTTGACCGGCAGCGCAATGTTTATTGGTCTGATGGTGGGCGGGGTGCTGGCCGACCGCTATGAGCGTAAAAAAGTGATCCTGTTGGCTCGTGGAACCTGCGGAATCGGCTTTATTGGTCTGTGTCTGAATGCGCTGCTGCCCGAACCGTCTTTACTGGCGATTTATTTGCTTGGCTTATGGGACGGTTTCTTTGCCTCGCTGGGCGTGACCGCGTTGCTGGCGGCAACACCGGCGCTGGTTGGGCGGGAGAATTTGATGCAGGCCGGGGCGATTACCATGCTGACGGTACGTCTGGGTTCGGTTATTTCTCCGATGCTTGGCGGAGTATTGCTCGCGACCGGTGGCGTGGCCTGGAACTACGGTCTGGCGGCGGCGGGCACTTTCATTACCTTGCTGCCGTTGCTGAGCCTTCCCGCGCTGCCGCCTCCGCCGCAGCCGCGCGAGCATCCGCTAAAATCGCTGCTGGCAGCATTTCGCTTTCTGCTTGCCAGCCCGCTGATTGGCGGCATTGCGCTGCTTGGCGGTCTGTTGACTATGGCTAGCGCCGTGCGCGTGTTGTATCCCGCGTTGGCGATTAACTGGCAAATGTCGAGTGCGCAAATAGGTCTGCTGTATGCGGCCATTCCTCTTGGCGCGGCGGTGGGCGCGTTGACCAGCGGACAACTGGCGCACAGCGTGCGTCCGGGACTGATCATGCTGGTATCGACCGTGGCTTCGTTCCTGGCTATCGGTCTGTTTGGGTTGATGCCGATCTGGGAGCTTGGCGTTGTCTGCCTGGCGCTGTTCGGCTGGCTGAGTGCGGTCAGCTCTTTGTTGCAGTACACCCTGTTACAGACGCAGACGCCAGAAGCGATGCTCGGGCGAATTAACGGTTTGTGGACTGCGCAGAACGTTACAGGAGATGCGATCGGCGCGGCGCTGTTAGGGGGATTGGGGGCGATGATGACACCGGTTGCTTCGGCAAGCGTAAGTGGGTTTGGGCTGGTGATTGTCGGTCTGCTACTGCTGCTGTTGCTGGGAGAAGTGCGCCGATTCCGACAAATGCCTGTGAATGCCGGATAGCGTTGTCTTCTACGGTTTGTAGGCCGGATAAGGCGTTAGCCGTATCCGGCGCTGGCGATTAAAAGAGAGCTGACAGACGTTGCAGCAGCAAGGTCGCGCTGTAGTAGTCGAGACGGAAGGTTTCCGTACCCAGGGCGTAAACACGTTTATTCTGCACGGCAGGCAGATGTGCCAGCAGCGGATTAGCATAAATGGCGTCGGCATCTTTGTTGTCGCCAGCGAACAGGAACAGCGCTTCGCCGTTCAGGCCAGCCGCCAGGTTCTCACCGCCAAGCTGGATGATATCGTGGCGTTTGCCCTGACTCTGGCTGGTGTGCAATCCGGCAGGCAGCGGTGCCAGGGTGAAACCTAACTGCTCCATCAGCTTGCCCTGCGCCGACTCAGGCGTCCACAGGTTGGCGCTGTGTGCTGCAGCGGTGTATACCAGCGCGCTGACCGGTTGCGGCGGCAGGGTAATACGCTGCTTGACCGCCTGCAGTTGCTTATCAAACTCGGCAATACGCGCAGCCGCCTGTTGCTCCTGACCGGTAATTTCACCTAACTGCGTCAGCAGCGCCTGCCAGCTTTTGTCGTCGTAATTAATGATTAGCGTTGGCGCAATGGTGGACAACTGATCGTATAGCGCGAGGGCTGAATCTCCCCCGGTGGCGCTGATCAGAATCAGATCCGGCATTTGCGCTGCCACGGCCTCAGCGCTCGGTTCGCCGATATACAGGCGGCTCAGTTTGCGCGCTTTTGCCACTTCGCTCCACTGGCGTAAAAAGCCCTGTGCATCGCCGATGCGATTGTTCGGCGTAGTAGCGCCGCTGGCGATGACCGGGGCATCAATTGCCAGCAGCGAGCCGGTGAGGGTGACGCTGGTGGAGACAATTCGCTGCGGCTTATGTTCCAGCGTATGCGTACCACGACTGTCGGTAACCTGACGCGGCCAGTCGGCGGCATAACCTGAAGAAATTCCTGAAATAGACAAACCTGCCAGTAAGAGCACGGTGCGGCAAAAAGAGGGGAGACTCACGAATCATCATCCTGTTATCAGTATAGGTAATGCTTCTCATTTTCATTGTTAGTGGACAAGGATGCAAGCCAAAGTCGCACATTGTGCTGCCACAAGAGTTGACATACCGCCGCTTTGCTTTTAGGTTAGCGACCGAAAATATAAATGATAATCATTATTAGAGCTTTTATCATTTTTGGAGGATGATATGGAAACGTCACTGGCCGAGGAAAAAACGCAGACTATGCCGACGCTCGCTCCCGACAGTTTTTTCTTTATGTCGCCGTACCGTAGTTTTACGACGTCAGGATGCTTCGCCCGCTATGCGGAACCGGCAATTGATGGCGATTCGCCAGACAGCCCTTTCCAACAGAAAATGCATGCACTGTTTGCTGATGCCAAAGCGCAGGGTATCGCTAACCCCATCATGGTCGGGGCGATTCCTTTTGACACCCGCCAGCCGTCATCGCTGTTTATTCCCCAGTCGTGGCAGACGTTCTCCCGAACGGCGAAGCAGCAATCATCTCGTTACTTTAACGCGCATCAGTCGCTGAACGTTGTTGAACGTAAATCGATCCCGGAACAGAACTTCTTTGAAGATATGGTCGCTCGCGCGGCTGCGCTGACGGCAACCCCGGAAGTCGACAAAGTGGTGTTGTCACGCCTGATCGATATCACCGCTGATGCCAATATTGACAGCGGGGCGCTGCTGGAGCGCCTGGTGGCGCAAAATCCGGCGAGCTACAACTTTCACGTTCCCCTTGAAGACGGTGGCGTATTGATTGGCGCCAGTCCGGAACTGCTGTTACGCAAAGAAGGCGATCGTTTCAGCTCATTACCGCTGGCAGGCTCGGCACGACGTCAACCGGACGATGTGCTGGACCGTGAGGCGGGCATCCGCCTGCTGGCGTCCGAAAAGGATCGCCATGAGCACGAACTGGTGACGCAGGCCATGAAAAATGTCCTGCGCGATCGCAGCCGTGAACTGCAACTCCCTTCTTCTCCGCAACTGGTCACCACGCCTACGCTCTGGCACCTCGGCACGCCGTTTGAGGGTAAAGCCAACGCGCAAGAAAACGCCCTGACGCTCGCGTGCCTGCTGCATCCGACGCCTGCGCTGAGCGGTTTCCCGCATCAGGTTGCGCGCAAACTTATCGCCGAGCTGGAGCCGTTCGATCGCGAACTGTTCGGTGGCATTGTCGGCTGGTGTGATGCCCAAGGTAACGGCGAATGGGTGGTGACGATCCGTTGTGCGAAGCTGCTGCGTAATCAGGTACGTTTCTTTGCCGGTGCCGGGATTGTTCCGGCTTCGTCTCCGGTTGCGGAATGGCGTGAAACGGGAGCCAAACTCTCCACGATGTTGAATGTTTTTGGACTGCATTAAGAGCCTTATTGACCAGGCCTCTAAGGAGCGATAATGAGTATTCCTTTCACCCGTTGGCCGGAGGAGTTTGCCCGCCGCTATCGTGAAAAAGGTTACTGGCAGGATTTGCCGCTGACCGACATTCTGACCCGTCACGCCGACAGCGACCATACGGCGGTAATCGATGGCGAACGCCATCTGAACTATCGCCAACTGAATCAGGCCACTGACAATCTCGCCTGCAGTCTGCGCCGTCAGGGGATCAAACCCGGCGAAACCGCGCTGGTGCAACTGGGCAACGTGGCTGAGTTGTATATCACATTCTTTGCGCTGCTCAAGCTGGGTGTAGCCCCGGTGCTGGCATTATTCAGCCATCAGCGAAACGAACTTAACGCCTATGCCAAACAGATCGAACCTGCGCTGCTGATTGCCGATCGTCAGCATGCGTTGTTTAGCGGAGACGATTTTCTTAACGCTTTTGTGGCTGAACACAATTCAGTGCGCGTGGTGCAACTGCGCAATGACGAAGGCGAACACAATCTGCAAACGGCGATAAGCCAGCCTGCGACTGATTTTTCCGCCACGCCATCGCCTGCTGATGAGGTGGCCTATTTCCAGCTTTCAGGCGGGACTACCGGGACGCCAAAGCTGATTCCTCGTACCCATAACGATTACTACTACAGCGTGCGTCGCAGCAATGAGATTTGCCGCTTCACCGGGGAAACGCGTTATTTATGCGCGATCCCGGCGGCGCATAACTACGCGATGAGTTCGCCTGGCGCGTTGGGGGTATTCCTGGCTGGCGGCACCGTCGTGCTGGCGGCTGACCCGAGCGCCACCCTGTGCTTCCCTCTGATTGAACAGCATCAGGTTAACGTCACGGCGCTGGTGCCGCCAGCGGTGAGCCTGTGGCTGCAGGCAGTTGCGGAGTGGGGGAGCAATGCGCAATTGGCTTCGCTGACGCTGCTACAGGTCGGTGGGGCACGGCTTTCCGCCTCGCTTGCGGCGCGTATTCCGGCGGAGATTGGCTGCCAGCTGCAGCAGGTCTTCGGCATGGCGGAAGGGCTGGTGAACTACACCCGTCTGGACGACAGCCCTGAACGCATCATCAATACCCAGGGCCGCCCGATGTGTCCCGATGATGAAGTCTGGGTAGCAGACGCTGACGGCAACCCTTTAGCCCAGGGAGAAACCGGGCGCCTGATGACGCGTGGCCCATACACCTTCCGCGGCTACTTCAAAAGTCCTGAGCACAATGCCAGCGCCTTTGACGCCAACGGTTTTTACTGCTCTGGCGATCTGATCGCCATCGATCGAGATGGCTACATCACCGTCCAGGGACGTGAGAAGGATCAGATCAACCGCGGTGGAGAGAAGATCGCTGCAGAAGAGATTGAAAACCTGCTGCTGCGCCACCCGATGGTGATCCATGCCGCGCTGGTCAGTATGGATGACGAACTGATGGGCGAGAAAAGCTGTGCCTGGTTGGTGGTAAAAGAGCCGCTGCGAGCGGTGCAGGTGCGTCGTTTTCTACGCGAACAGGGCGTAGCGGAATTTAAATTACCTGACCGCGTTGAGTGCGTTGAGTCGTTACCGCTGACTCCGGTTGGGAAAGTAGATAAAAAACAATTACGTCAGTGGCTGGCATCACGTTCACTGGCCTGAAGGAGAATAAGAGATGGCAATTCCTAAACTGCAGGCTTATGCGCTACCCACGGCGCTTGATGTTCCGGTGAACAAAGTGGACTGGGCGTTTGACCCCGAACGCGCCGCGCTGCTGATCCACGACATGCAGGACTATTTTATCGGCTTTTGGGGCGATAACTGCCCGATGATGGAGCAGGTCGTCGCTAACATCGCCGCACTGCGTCAGTACTGCAAAGAGCATAACATTCCGGTGTATTACACCGCTCAGCCGAAAGAACAGAGTGATGAAGACCGCGCTCTGCTCAATGATATGTGGGGACCGGGACTGACGCGTTCACCGGAACAGCAGAAAATCGTAGAGGCGCTGGCGCCGGATGAAGCGGATACCATTCTGGTGAAATGGCGTTACAGCGCATTTCATCGCTCCCCGCTGGAACAGATGCTTAAGGAGACCGGACGTAATCAACTGATCATTACCGGCGTGTATGCGCATATTGGCTGTATGACCACCGCAACGGACGCCTTTATGCGCGACATCAAGCCGTTTATGGTTGCCGATGCGTTGGCAGACTTTAGCCGTGACGAACATCTGATGTCGCTGAAATACGTGGCGGGACGCTCCGGGCGTGTGGTGATGACTCAGGAATTATTACCGACGCCGGTACCGGCCAGCAAAGATGCGTTACGCAGCATTATTCTGCCGCTGCTGGATGAGTCCGAAGAGCCGATGGATGACGAAAACCTGATCGACTACGGACTGGATTCCGTGCGCATGATGGCGCTGGCGGCGCGCTGGCGTAAGGTTCATGGCGATATTGACTTCGTGATGCTGGCGAAAAACCCGACCATTGACGCCTGGTGGACGCTGCTCTCTCGCGAGGTGAAGTAATGTCTGGATTTGACTTCGCAGGGAAAACCGTCTGGGTAACCGGCGCGGGAAAAGGGATTGGCTACACCACGGCGCTGGCGTTTGTGAAAGCGGGTGCTGAGGTGACAGGATTCGATCGTGAATTTTCTCAGAATAACTACCCGTTTGCCACCGAAGTGCTGGATGTGGCGAATGCTGAACAGGTGGCTGAGGTGTGTCAGCGCGTCCTGCAAACGCGCGAGCGGTTGGATGTGTTGGTCAATGCGGCGGGTATTTTGCGTATGGGGGCCACCGATGCGCTGAGTATTGAGGAGTGGCAGCAGACGTTTGCGGTTAACGTTGGTGGGGCGTTCAATCTGTTTCAACAGACGATGGCGCAGTTTCGTCGCCAGCAGGGCGGGGCAATCGTGACCGTCGCGTCGGATGCGGCGCACACGCCGCGTATCGGTATGAGCGCATACGGTGCGTCAAAAGCCGCGCTGAAAAACCTGGCACTGACCGTCGGACTTGAACTGGCAGGCAGCGGTGTGCGTTGCAATGTGGTTTCGCCAGGCTCGACCGACACCGACATGCAGCGTACGTTGTGGGTCAGCGATGACGCGGAGCAACAGCGCATTCGTGGGTTTGGCGAGCAGTTTAAGCTCGGCATTCCACTGGGGAAAATCGCGCGTCCACAGGAAATCGCTAACACGATTTTATTCCTCGCTTCCGATCTGGCGAGCCACATTACGCTTCAGGATATCGTGGTGGACGGCGGCTCCACGCTGGGGGCATGACGATGATCTGGAAACGTCATTTAACGCTGGATGAACTGAATGCCACCAGTCAGAACACGATGGTGGCGCATTTAGGCATGGTCTATACCCGACTGGGGGATGATGTGCTGGAAGCAGAAATGCCGGTGGATAGCAGGACGCATCAGCCGTTTGGTCTGCTGCACGGCGGCGCGTCGGCGGCCCTGGCGGAAACATTGGGTTCGATGGCGGGTTATCTGATGACTCGCGACGGACAGTGTGTGGTGGGTACGGAACTGAACGCCACGCACCATCGGGCGGTTGCGCAGGGGAAAGTGCGCGGCGTTTGCCAGCCGCTGCACCTCGGGCGTCAGAGTCAAAGCTGGGAAATCGTCATATTTGATGAGCAGGGACGACGCTGTTGCACCTGTCGTTTAGGCACTGCGGTGATGGGGTGAGTCGCCCGACAAAGTAAAATGAAATTGCAGGGTTAACGGCTAAATGAAGTGATCCAGTTAACAATGCAATGTAAATACTCAGTGATACTTCGGGTTTACATGGTTGTCAGGTTGTTAAATTCAGAAAAGATGTTATAGAAACAAAATGTAACATCTCTCTGACCAGGACAACGGAAAACCAAGTATGAATAAATCAGGGAAGTACCTCGTCTGGACAGTGCTCTCCGTTATGGGAGCATTTGCCCTCGGCTATATCGCATTAAATCGTGGCGAACAGATCAACGCGTTGTGGATAGTCGTGGCGTCGGTCTGTGTCTACCTTATCGCTTACCGTTTCTACGGCCTGTACATCGCGAAAAATGTACTGGCGCTGGACCCGACGCGTATGACGCCTGCCGTGCGTCATAACGATGGTCTGGACTATGTTCCTACCGATAAAAAAGTGCTGTTTGGCCACCATTTCGCGGCGATTGCTGGAGCGGGTCCATTAGTTGGACCGGTGCTGGCGGCGCAAATGGGCTATCTGCCGGGTATGATCTGGCTGCTTGCCGGGGTAGTACTGGCGGGGGCGGTGCAGGACTTTATGGTGCTGTTTGTTTCTACCCGTCGCGATGGGCGTTCCCTTGGCGAACTGGTGAAAGAAGAGATGGGCCCAACGGCGGGCGTCATTGCGCTGGTGGCCTGTTTTATGATCATGGTGATTATCCTCGCGGTACTGGCGATGATCGTCGTGAAAGCGCTGACCCACAGCCCGTGGGGAACCTACACCGTCGCCTTTACTATCCCGCTGGCGATCTTCATGGGGATTTACCTGCGTTATCTGCGCCCGGGCCGCATTGGTGAAGTGTCGGTCATCGGTCTGGTATTCCTGGTGTTTGCTATTATTTCCGGCGGCTGGGTGGCTGAAAGCCCGACCTGGGCACCGTACTTTGACTTTACCGGCGTACAGTTGACCTGGATGCTGGTGGGATACGGCTTTGTCGCCGCCGTACTGCCGGTGTGGCTGCTGCTGGCACCGCGTGATTATCTCTCTACCTTCCTGAAAATTGGTACCATTGTTGGTCTGGCGGTAGGGATTCTGATCATGCGTCCGACGCTGACCATGCCTGCGCTGACCAAGTTTGTTGACGGTACAGGCCCGGTCTGGAGCGGTAACCTGTTCCCGTTCCTGTTTATTACCATCGCCTGCGGTGCGGTCTCTGGTTTCCACGCGCTGATTGCCTCCGGCACCACGCCGAAGATGCTGGCGAATGAAGGTCAGGCCTGTTTTATTGGCTACGGCGGGATGCTGATGGAATCCTTTGTCGCCATTATGGCGCTGGTGGCGGCCTGCGTTATCGACCCGGGCGTCTACTTTGCGATGAACAGCCCGATGGCTGTACTGGCACCTGCCGGAACCACCGATGTGGTTGCGTCAGCGGCACAGGTTGTGAGCAGTTGGGGCTTTGTTATCACGCCTGATACGCTGCATCAGATTGCGAACGATGTCGGCGAACAATCCATTATTTCCCGCGCAGGCGGTGCGCCGACGCTGGCGGTGGGCATGGCGTATATTCTGCATGGTGCGCTGGGCGGCATGATGGATGTGGCGTTCTGGTATCACTTCGCCATTCTGTTTGAAGCCCTGTTTATTCTGACGGCGGTAGACGCCGGTACGCGCGCCGCACGCTTTATGCTGCAGGATCTGCTGGGCGTGGTGTCACCGGGTCTGAAACGTACTGATTCCCTGCCTGCGAACCTGCTGGCAACGGCGCTGTGCGTGCTGGCCTGGGGTTACTTCTTGCACCAGGGCGTGGTGGATCCATTGGGTGGTATTAATACCCTGTGGCCACTGTTTGGTATCGCCAACCAAATGCTGGCCGGTATGGCGTTGATGCTTTGCGCGGTGGTGCTGTTCAAGATGAAACGTCAGCGCTACGCGTGGGTGGCGCTGGTGCCAACGGCCTGGCTGCTGATTTGTACCCTGACCGCCGGCTGGCAGAAAGCGTTTAGCCCGGATGCGAAAATTGGCTTCCTCGCCATCGCTAACAAGTTCCAGGCGATGATCGACAGCGGTAATATTCCGGCGCAGTACACTCAGTCGCAGCTGACGCAGTTGGTGTTTAACAACCGCCTGGATGCGGGTCTCACTATCTTCTTCATGGTAGTCGTTGTGGTGCTGGGTCTGTTCTCCATCAAAACTGCACTGGCAGCACTGAAAGAGGACAAACCTACGTCGAAAGAAACGCCATACGAACCGATGCCTGAGAATGTCGAAGAGATCGTGGCGCAGGCGAAAGGCGCACACTAATATTCTCTTAACCAACGAGCCCTCTCCTGAATGGGGAGGGCGTTTGTTCGACAGGGAACCACTATGTTTGAAACGCTCTCTAAAGCCGGGAAGTATTTGGGTCAAACCGCCCGATTAATGATAGGTGTGCCGGATTACGACAACTATGTTGAGCATATGCGCGTCACGCATCCGGACCTGACGCCAATGACCTACGAAGAATTTTTCCGCGAACGCCAGGATGCGCGCTACGGGGGGAAAGGCGGCGCACGCTGCTGTTAATGTTCTTCATCATTCAAGCTGCAGGCGTGTTCACCCTGGTCACTTATCTTTGTAAGCTCCAGGGGTTTCGCTGCGTTGCCGCCATCAGGCATCCCACACCATAATCACACCGTAAACGATTCTACTTTTTCGAACGCTGCGCGCAGCGTCTGTGGCGTTAACGTTACCGGCAGCGCATGAATGGACTCCACCGGGCGCAGGGTGTGCGCAATCACGTTGTCGATTTCGGCGCGGTTGTTGATGTCCACGTCCAGTTGAGCCAACCGGGTTGGCAGGTTGAAGCGCTGATAGGCGGTAATTAACTGCGCCAGCACATCATCTTGTCCCAGCAGCGCGCTCTGCACCAGTATGCCGTACGCCACTTTGGTGCCATGCAAAAACTTCTCGGTCTGCGGGAGCACGGTCAGGCCATTATGTACCGAATGCGCTGCCGCCACGCGGGTGTAGCGCTCACCCAGACCGCCGACCATGCCGCCTCCGGCAATAATTGCATCCACTACATCGCAAAATGTGCGGCTCAACGTGCCTTGTTGCTTATCGACCAGCGCCTGCTCGCTGCTTTCCAACAGGACGTCGCGGATCGTCTGCGCAGCATGGATACCCAGACGTACGGTCAGAGGTAGGTTTTCCGGCTCAGGCGCGAGCACGACGGCCTCGTACCATTTCGCCAGCGTGTCGCCGATCCCCGCCAGTAAGTATTCTTCAGGCGCATTGAGAACGATCTCTGGCTCGACCAGCACGAGGAAATTGGCGTCAGCGAAAATTTCGAAATGCAGCGCCTGGCCTGCATCGTTGTACCAGACGGAGAGCGGTGTCCATGCGGCGCAGGTCGCTGCGATAGTAGGGATACCGACAAAAGGCAGACCCAGACGACGAGCCAGCGCTTTGGCCGTGTCGAGCAATGTCCCGCCGCCCACACCAATCACCACGCTGCGATTCTCTCCTGACTCTTTTGCCAGTTGAGTAACATCGGTTTCGCTGCAATGTCCCGTAAACAGCAGGTGCCTGGCATCGGCAAGATGAAATGCCTCAGGCAGATAAGGGCGGGCCGCGTCGATGGCGCGTTCACCGTAAACCCAGACGGCGCGTGAGAGTTGCTCTGCGGTGAAAAAATCGTTGAGTCTTGACAGGCTGCCGGGATGGGAAAAATAGTTGGCCGGGCCGGTGACGACGCGAATCTCGGTATTACTCATGTTGTGTTGTCCTTTTGGCTGTCCTGTCAATGCAGGTTATTTTTATATAGACGTCTGAACGTCTTGATTGCCAAATACTAGCATCGTGCTATAGTGGCTTCAACCACAACTTCACATGCTGGGATAACAATAATGAGTAATAACCCGCTGATTCCGCAAAGCAAACTGCCTAATCTTGGCACCACTATCTTCACGCAAATGAGCGCGCTGGCGCAGCAGCATCAGGCCATTAATCTTTCGCAGGGATTTCCTGATTTTGACGGCCCACTTTTTTTGCAGGAACGTCTGGCGTATCACGTCGCGCATGGCGCAAACCAGTATGCGCCGATGACGGGCGTACAGCCGTTGCGCGAAGCCATTGCGGATAAAACCGCGCAGTTGTACGGCTACAAACCTGATGCGAATAGTGAAGTGACCGTGACGGCGGGGGCCACAGAAGCGCTGTTCGCCGCTATTACGGCGCTGGTGCGTCCTGGCGATGAGGTGATTTGTTTTGACCCGAGCTACGACAGCTATGCGCCCGCGGTCGAATTATCCGGCGGCGTAGTTAAACGTATCGCGCTGCAACCGCCGTCTTTTCGCGTCGACTGGCAGGAATTTAGCGCTGTACTCAGCGAACGTACCCGACTGGTGATCCTTAACACGCCGCACAACCCTTCCGCCACCGTATGGCATCACGCCGATTTTGATGCCCTGTGGCAGGCAATTAAAGAACGCGAGATCTTTGTCATCAGCGACGAAGTTTATGAGCACATTTGCTTCGCCGGACAAGGACATGCCAGCGTGCTGGCGCATTCACAACTGCGCGAACGCGCCGTTGCCGTTTCATCGTTTGGGAAGACCTACCATATGACCGGCTGGAAAGTCGGCTACTGCGTTGCGCCTGCCGCCATTAGCGCTGAATTACGCAAGGTACACCAGTATCTGACGTTCTCAGTTAATACGCCGGCTCAGTTGGCGCTGGCGGATATGCTGCGGGAGGATCCAACACACTATCGTGAGTTGCCAGCCTTTTATCAGAAAAAACGCGATGTGTTGGTGAACGCGCTGCGTGACAGCCGACTGGAAATTTTGCCGTGTGAAGGCACCTATTTTCTGCTGGTCGATTACAGTGCCGTCTCCACGCTTAACGACGTTGAGTTTTGCCAGTGGCTGACCAAAGAAGTGGGTGTTGCCGCGATCCCGTTGTCGGTTTTCTGCGCCGATCCTTTCCCGCATAAGCTGATTCGCCTATGTTTTGCCAAGCAAGAATCGACGCTGCTGGCGGCAGCCGAACGTCTGGTTGCGCTGTAGTTATTTTACTGTCCAGGCTTTGGAGAAGCGACGGTCGGCAAATAACTCTTGCAGACCGTTAATTTGTTTCAGACGTAAAACTTCATCGTCGTCCATACCTAACTCTTTACTGATTTTCTCTTCGCTCCATCCCAGTAGCGATAATTCACGAACGAATTCCGACATGGCATGAATTTTATGCCGCCCACGGGCACGGTTATGACGAATTGTCGCTGCCATGCGTTCATGGCGTTCACGCTGTAAACAGGTGACCGGCAGGTAGCCATGCAGGCGTGATTTCAGCGACGGTTTGCTTTTTCCTAGCTCATGACGGTGGAAACCATCGACAATTTCGTACTCTTCCGCCGTGGAGTGAACCACCACGATGGGCTGCGTGAATCCGTCTGCTTCGAGGGATTTCTGCAGCAGTTTTTTCTCCGGAGGCGCAACGTTATTGGGGTTATAGTCATTGGGTGAGATATGCTCATTTTTAATCCATAGTACACAATCTACTGGCTCTTCGCGAAAAGGGCTGACGCTGTGGATAGCCATTCTGAATTGGTTGATTGCTTCAATTCGCTCTTCTTCTGACAGCCCAGAAAGAAAACCAGTGAGTTCTTGAGTTAGTCGGTGTTGCATAAGATTCCCCATTGCTGGCGTTTTATTTTCATGCGTTCATTATAACGTTGGTAGTTTTTGGGTTTTGTGGGGCTGAATGACAGCGCCCGGCACCAGTAGTCGTTATTCAGCAGGACTTTACAGATACGCCGCCACGACGGAATATCCGCTGAGCCAATATCTTTTTCCTGAGTTTGCGGGATATTGTCCATGCCCTTTTTCTTATACCACTGCAAATAGATGGCGATTTTATTGCGATAATGCTCAGCGGTCGTTTCCGGCATGCTATTGAGTAGCAGCATGGCGTATTCCTGCCAGTTTAAATGTTCGGGTTTTAATATTTTGCGGTGCCCGTAAAAATGGTTGTCCTGACCGGCATAAATTCCGCCACTTTTTACACCGCTGACACGGGCACACATGGCTGCCCAGCGCTCGGGTTCAATGACGTGATATAGCCATAATCCCTGACGCTGTTCCGGGCCAAAAGGTTCACAAATACGCATGTAACGTGTTGGGACACCGGCCTGATACATGAGATTGTATAAGGGATTGCACGACATTCTGGTTTTTGCGAACCAGGTCCAGATATCGGCAGTTTTCCAGTCATAAATCGGATAAATATACCAGGTATGCCCGCCGGGGGCGCTGGTGGTCCAGGGTTTATCATCGGCAAAGCGCTGCTTTTGCGAATTGGCAATGGCGACAAAACGATTATATGACTCATCGGCGCGGATCCCGACCATCATGCCGGCTGGACGTTTCTCTGAATACCAGTCAGCGAACTCGCGAACAAATTGTTCAAAGGTCATGCCGGGTTGATAGAAGGAGAAATACTCTGGATCGGTTATGGCATCCGTGGGAGGCTGGCGAACCCACGGAGCACCTGTTTCCCAACACTGCCATTCTGGCTGAAATTGAGAGAGGGAATTCTGGGTGGTGAGCGGTAAAGCCACCCAATAAAAGCGCTTGATGACATCGGAATAACGTGCACGAAGCGCCTCAACATAATCAATAGTGCAGGAAAACTGGGCTTCCCAGTCGATAAATAGTACATCAATTTTTTTATGCAGTTGGCGTGCAAGCATAGCTGTCAGATGTAACATCAGTCCTGAATCTTTCCCGCCGGAGAAAGAGACACAAACCCGAGGCAGAGTTTCCAGCGCCCAGGTTATGCGCTCCAGAGCGGCGTCCAGCACGTTTTGATCAAGCGGGATTTTATAAATAGACATATTAAACTCATATCAAAATTATTATTTAAAACAATAACAAATGCTGACAATAAGATATGCTAATTTTTTCCAGGTGCAACGTTTTAATACATTCATGTTTATTTTGAATTACTCCCATTCATAAATATTTAAAATGAATAGGTAAAGTTCTACTTGGTAGTTCTTTGATCATGTTTATCATTTATTTTATTAATTAAATTAACGAAGCCAGTATTGTTGAGTGATGCTCTGTTATACATCAAAAATAAATTTATTTTGGGTAAGGGGATATCGATACAGATCTCTTTTAAATTAAATGAGCCGGTATATTGTTCGTAAACATCTCTTGGTAACAGACCTATGATATCTGTGTTTGAAATAATATTAATGATCGTTATTAATGAGTCGCTGCGGAAACCAATATCTCGATTAGCCAGCAAGGCGCTGGTTTTTTGCCAGTATTCTTTAACGCCAGGATCTTCAGAAATAAGTTGCGTGAACTGTTCTTTTAATATTGTTTCAAGCGTGCTTTCTCCATTAATTCTTGGATGGTTTTTGTTGCAAACTAATATTGTTTCAGCAGTTTTAAATGGTGAGCATATTATCGAGCGATTACTCACTGGGGCGGTAGCAATGACTAAATCTGCTTTTCTGTAAGCCAACAGATTTTCCGTACTTTCAGCAGTGATGAGTATGTTATGGTGCTCAATTTCGACATGCGAGTCTTCTCTGAGAAAATGAATAACTTCCTCAATGTTTATAATGGTTGGCAGTTGTGGACAGTAAATAATGAATTTTTTCTTCAGACTGGAGTTATTCATGATGTTTATTGTCTGCTCCAGACTGTTGAGGTTTTTCTCAAGATGATGATGGAGGTTAATCCCCATAATCGTTGGCGTTAGGCCTTTTCCGGAGCGGATAAACAGCGGGTCATTAAATTGTGTGCGTAGCCGTTGCAGTGACTGGCTAACGGCAGAGGGGGTAATATACAAAGTTTCAGCAGCTTTAGTGATACTCAAATGTTGATAAATACACTCAAAGATAACCAACAGATTGAGATCGAACTTTTTGAGGTCATAGAGGTTAGCCATGCATACCTTCCTGTGATGGTCATGTTTTGAAAGATTTAATTTTGAAATATTTTAAGTTGTGATTATTCTTGTGATTTATGTTTGTGTGCTTAATGAATTATTAATTTAAACTAAAATAGCACATATTGCATAATTTTGACCAAAAAAGTTAATTTAAATGAGTGATTGACATGAAAATGATAACAATCACTCATTTTGTTACTTTTATTTATTACCCATGATAATGTTTAATTTCTCCTTATCCGGCAAGCCGACTTCCTGTTGTAACGTATCGTCTTTACTCATGTAATAGATAGCCGGCGTGACGTTGGCGCCTAAATCATCCATCAACTTTTGATTGATATTCAATACCTTCATCTGCTCCGGTGAAATGGAGGTCGGGATTTCTAGCTTCATATTCCCACCAGATGCCTCATAGTCATGCCAGGTCTTGGCCGGATCTTTTGCGGCCAGAATCGCAGCGGCGGTAGCCGGGCTTTCGGGTTTAATTACGCCAACCAGTATTGTGCGCAACTGAACTTTACCTGAGTCTACCCACGGGCGAGCCTTTTGCCAGAACTGTTTGCAATAGGGACAGAAGGGATCGGCAAACACATAGACAATGACTGGAGCCTCTTTTTTCCCGTCCAGAATCCAGGATGTTTTTTCCATTCGCTGCCACATTTCGCGTCCGGCAGGGGCGTAGATCTCTTTTTCTATCAGCGTATTACTGAGGTTTTCACCTTTTTCGTTATACATATAACCGGAAATGGCGTGTTTGCCGTCAGGCGTAACATAGATAGTAACGCCCATATCCTGGTATTTTCCCAGGTAGCCCTTCATTCCACCCGGCGCGTCGAAGGGTTTGAGAATAGTAATGCCCTGTTTCTCAATAGCTTTAACGGGGGCAGGAAGTTCTTCGGCGTGCACCACGGCAGGAAGCAGGGTTAAGAGTAAGGTACGTTTAAACATTGATTTTCCTTATAAAATCAGAAGGAAAGGGGGCTAAGTTGCAAAACCTATCGCAGCCATAGGTAAGATCGACCGTCTGTCGATTGCCCTTTCTTGAGTGGGGTGATGTAATCCCAATCGCTGTTACGACCTTTGTTAAGGTAATGTAGAGCGCAACACATAGCCAGCCCTGCTGGCACTGACGTTACCTGCGGGTAGCTCGGGTAATGAGGCTCCCTGCAAAGGGGGCCTTTTTTACTTTTATCTTTAGGTTCACAACATGAGTTTGAGTGGGTTGTTAGTTAACGCTTATTGATTTGATAAAGGAAACGCATTAGCCCTGCGAAGAGATTTTCGTTAACTTATCTCTCAACGAAAACACGGAGGAAGTACAGATGTCTTTGATTAATACCAAAATTAAACCTTTCAAAAACCAGGCGTTCAAAAACGGTGAGTTCATCGAAGTAACCGAGAAAGATACCGAAGGTCGCTGGAGCGTCTTCTTCTTCTACCCGGCTGACTTTACTTTCGTTTGCCCGACCGAGCTGGGTGATGTGGCTGACCACTACGAAGAACTGCAGAAACTGGGCGTAGATGTCTATTCCGTATCTACTGACACCCACTTCACCCACAAAGCATGGCACAGCAGCTCTGACACCATCGCGAAAATCAAATACGCGATGATCGGCGACCCGACTGGCGCCCTGACCCGTAACTTCGACAACATGCGTGAAGATGAAGGTCTGGCTGACCGCGCAACCTTCGTTGTAGACCCGCAGGGTATCATCCAGGCAATCGAAGTTACCGCTGAAGGTATCGGCCGTGATGCGTCTGACCTGCTGCGTAAAATTAAAGCCGCACAGTACGTTGCCTCTCACCCAGGTGAAGTTTGCCCGGCGAAATGGAAAGAAGGCGAAGCGACCCTGGCTCCATCCTTAGATCTGGTCGGTAAGATTTAAGTCGCATAATTTGTAGGCCGGATAAACGCAGTGCATCCGGCCATTCCACAGGCGCAGTTTGCGCCTGTTTCATTCCAGCACCATGACGCAAGTTGCATTAATGCAGTCCCGCAAAGTCGGCTTGCATGATGATGTTTTCAGAGAGGGAAGAAGAATGCTCGACACAAATATGAAAACCCAGCTCAAGGCTTATCTTGAGAAACTGACCAAACCTGTTGAGCTGATTGCTACGCTGGATGACAGCGCTAAATCGGCAGAAATCAAGGAACTGCTGACTGAAATTGCTGAACTGTCAGAAAAAGTCACCTTTAAAGAAGACAATACTCTGGCGGTACGCAAGCCATCGTTCCTGATCACCAATCCAGGTTCTCACCAGGGGCCGCGCTTTGCCGGTTCTCCGCTGGGCCATGAGTTTACCTCCCTGGTGCTGGCGCTGCTGTGGACCGGTGGTCATCCGTCAAAAGAGGCGCAGGCGTTGCTGGAGCAGATCCGCGATCTCGACGGTGATTTTGAGTTTGAAACCTATTATTCGCTTTCCTGTCATAACTGTCCGGACGTGGTACAGGCGCTGAACCTGATGTCGGTACTGAATCCACGCATCAAGCATACGGCGATTGATGGCGGTACATTCCAGAACGAAATTACCGATCGCAACGTGATGGGCGTTCCGGCGGTGTATATGAACGGCAAAGAGTTCGGTCAGGGGCGTATGACGCTGACTGAGATCGTGGCGAAAGTAGATAGCGGCGCAGAAAAACGTGCGGCACAAGAGCTGAACAAACGTGATGCTTATGACGTGCTGATTGTCGGTTCCGGTCCTGCGGGGGCGGCAGCGGCAGTGTACTCTGCACGTAAAGGTATTCGCACCGGTCTGATGGGCGAACGTTTTGGCGGTCAGGTTCTTGATACCGTTGATATTGAAAACTACATCTCGGTACCGAAAACCGAAGGCCAGAAACTGGCGGGCGCGCTGAAAGCACACGTTGATGACTATGATGTTGATGTGATCGACAGCCAGAGCGCAAGTAAACTGGTTCCGGCGGCACAGGAAGGCGGTTTGCATCAGATTGAAACGGCATCCGGCGCGGTGCTCAAAGCACGCAGCATTATCATTGCCACCGGTGCGAAATGGCGCAACATGAACGTTCCGGGCGAAGATCAGTATCGCACCAAAGGCGTAACCTACTGCCCGCACTGCGATGGCCCGCTGTTTAAAGGCAAGCGCGTTGCAGTGATTGGTGGCGGCAACTCCGGTGTTGAAGCTGCTATTGACCTGGCAGGCATTGTTGAACATGTGACGCTGCTGGAGTTCGCACCTGAAATGAAGGCTGACCAGGTGCTGCAGAATAAGCTTCGCAGTCTGAAAAACGTCGATATTATTCTGAATGCACAAACGACAGAAGTGAAAGGCGATGGCAGCAAAGTCACCGGCCTGGAGTATCGCGACCGCGTGAGTGGCGACGTTCACAGTGTGGAACTGGCGGGTATCTTTGTACAGATAGGTCTGCTGCCAAACACCAACTGGCTGGAAGGTGCCGTCGAGCGTAATCGCATGGGTGAAATCATCATCGATGCCAAATGCGAAACCAGCGTGAAGGGGGTTTTCGCCGCTGGTGACTGCACCAACGTACCGTATAAGCAGATCATCATCGCGACCGGTGAAGGCGCGAAGGCCTCATTGAGTTCGTTTGATTATCTGATTCGCACGACAGTAGCATAAAAAAAGTAAGACTCACCTGCAATGCCAAAACCGTCAGCCATCCGCTGGCGGTTTTTTATTTCCACGCTTTCAGATTGTCAATTCTTGAAACAATAAACCGCGTAACACATTCATTTAATGAGTCTGATCATTAGTTTCATCAAAGAAAGATGAGGCGTTTTCTTTATTATATCAACCTGCATTACGTTTTCATGGTCACCCCTGTCAGGCGTTAACCTGGCAGGGGTTTTCTTTAGCAAATTAGAGGCTATTAACGTACAACCAGCACTGGCAGAGTAGCGTGGCGAACAACGCTGGAAGCGTTTGAGCCGAGCAGATGAGTGCTGATTGATGGGTTGCGCGATCCAATGACGACCACATCCGCATTCAACTCTTCACCTAACTCGTTGACGACGTCACGTACGCTGCCAAAGCGGACGTGTTGTTTAATACGGGAAGGATCAATGCTGAAGTGACCGACCATCGTTTGCAGACGAGTTTCCGCTTCGTGTTGTAGATGCTCTTCAAAACGACGGACATCGGCTGCAAAGCGGTGCAGGCTTAAGCTTGCTGAGCCTGGCAGCACATGCAGCAGATGAATAACCCCGTTTTCCTGTGCCAGAAATTCTGCATGGCGAATAGCCTTGTCGCTCAGTTCCATTTCGAATACATCAACAGGCATTATGATTGTGTTGTACATAAACATTCTCCTTGTCATTACATGAACACATATCAGCATAGTATTAAAAATGATTCTGTCAGTCACGACACAGATTTATGTTTTGCGAACAGGAGATAAGGTGAGAGTCAGGAGCAGAGGACTAACCGGAAAGAGGATGCGGATGCATCCCCTGTAAGATAAAGCGAGTGGCTTTGATAAGACAGAGTTAGCGCAGGTAGTCGCCCGCAGCTTCAGGTTGGTACTCAAGCTCAATGACTTCGAGGTGTGTTGAGGTCCCGCCTGGTAGTTCCCAGTGAATGGTGTCGCCAACGCGCAGGCCCAGAAGTGCAGCGCCAACAGGTGCCATTACCGAAAGCTGTGTGCTGCTGTCAGTCATATTGGCCGGATACACCAGGGTACGCACACGGACTTCGCCATCACTCAGATTGCGGAATTTCACGCGGCTGTTCATGGTCACGACATCGTGCGGCATGGTTTCTGGTGAACACATTTGGGCACGATCCAGCTCGGCGTTCAGGGCGTCGGCAATCGGTAAACCAGCAAACGCAGGTTGCTCCAACAGGCGGTCAATGCGTTCCGCATCGAGGTCGTTAATGATGATAGTTGGTCTGGACATTTGTTACTCCATGTCGTCGATACTGCGGGTGCGCAGGTAAATAATCCCAAAAGAAAACCCTCACCGTCAGGCGGCAAGGGTTTAGCTTTTATGATGATACTGAGACTTACCCCTGGTTTGAAGTGATTTAGTTCACATTCAGGCAAATCATCAATATTGTTGCGTATGGTGTGATTTTAGCCGAAAAACGCGATCGTTCTCCAATTTGCATTATGCTTTTTAAGCGCTCGCTGCGGGCGCGTCAAACAACTCAGTGTTCCGCGACAGGAGATCTCATGAGCCAGTACGACAAACTTACCTTGAAAGACGGCAGCTATTTGCATTTTAAAGATTGGGGAAGTGGACAGCCTATCGTCTTTAGCCATGGCTGGCCGCTGACGGCAGATGCGTTTGAGGATCAGATGCTGTTCCTCGGGTCGAAAGGATTTCGGGTGATCGCCCATGACAGGCGCGGGCATGGGCGTTCAGCCCAACCCTGGGATGGTCACAATATGGATCAGTATGCTGACGATCTGGCTGAACTTACCTCGCATCTCAATCTTAAAGATGCCGTACATGTCGGACACTCTACCGGGGGCGGGGAAGTGGCGAGGTACATTGGTCGCCATGGAACGCAGCGGGTAGCCAAAGCGGTGTTAATCGGCGCGGTGACGCCCATAATGATCAAGACCGACTTTAACCCAAATGGTGTGCCGAAAGAGGTGTTTGATGGCATCCGTGAGGGAGTGATAAACGATCGCGCTGCCTTCTTCTATGAACTGACCGCTGCATTCTATGGCTACAACCGCCCGGGCGTAAATGCGTCGAAAGCCGTTCGTGAAAGCTTTGTTGAACAGGGCTTACAAGGTTCCATCAAAGCGTTGTACGACTGTATTCACGCGTTTTCAGAAACTGACCTGCGTGAGGATCTCAAAAAGATGACTATCCCGACGCTGGTGATCCATGGTGATGACGATCAGATTGTCCCGTTTGAAACCTGCGGAAAGGTTGCGGCGGAAATACTGCCTGACGCGCAGTTGAAGGTGTATGTTGGCGGTTCGCATGGCATTTGCACTACCCATAAACAACAGATCAACGGCGATCTGCTCAACTTTATTCAATCGTAATCTTTAGCGGATTGTTCTACGCTGATCTTCTTTTTCCAGGGAGATGAGCGAAGCATAATTTGTGCTGCGCTGATGTTAACTTCAACAGAGAACGCTATGTATTTCTATCAACCATCACAAGGACACGGCTTACCGCATGACCCGCTGAATGCCATCATTGGACCGCGCCCTATTGGCTGGATTGCCTCCCGCGACAGCGACGGTCGGCATAACCTTGCACCGTACAGTTTCTTTAACTGCTTTAATTATCACCCGCCGATTATTGGTTTCGCCAGCAGCGGCTGGAAAGACAGCGTGCAGAATATTATCGACACCGGTGAGTTTGTCTGGAATCTGACGACTCTTGAGTTGGCCAGTGCAATGAACGAAACGTCAGCCAGCTTGCCTCACGGCGAGGATGAGTTTTTTGCCGCCGGGCTTAGTAAGGCAGATAGTCGGATAGTCAGCGTGCCGCGGGTGGCGCAAAGCCCGGTCAATTTTGAGTGTCGCTTATCGCAAAGTCTGCAACTGACCACCGCTGATGGTTCGCCTGTTGAAACCTGGCTGGTGCTGGGAGAAGTGGTGGGCATTCATATTGATGAAACGCTACTGGAAGGCGGCATCTACCAGACGGCGAAAGCAAAACCGGTACTGCGTGCGGGCGGGCCAACGGCGTATTATTCGATCAGTGAAACACACCGCTTTGATTTAGTTCGCCCGGATGCCCGTTCAAAACGCTAACCATATGGACCGACGCCAGCTTGCCGCGCCGGTCGTTATTTTCAGTATCCCACTTTGTCGATAATAAACTGTTTACCGCAGTTACCCGGATGCGGTTGCGGTAAGAATGACTGTGCGGATAACGTCTGGTTAATGGTGTCGGCTTTCAGGGTCAACTGGATTTCTGTGAGATAGGCCGGATTGCCGTGGCAGCTTAGCTTCACGGCTTTGACGTTCTCTCTGCCCCAGCTTTTAGCGACGGCGGCGTCAAATGCGCTGCGGCTGACGGTTTTGCCGTAGTTTTCCGCGAGGAATTTGCCAGCCTCGCTGTTCTTAACCTCATTATTCATCCGTACCATCGTGCCGAAGTATGCGTCGGGATCAAAACCGAAACAGGCGCCATGTTTGGCATATTCGTAACGTTCCAGGCAGGATCTCCCGCCGGCACCGGGCATTACGGCACTGAGTTTTGCCGCGCTTTCCAGCGACAGGCCCGTTTCGGGAGCCGCGCATTTACGGCTGGCGCGGGCTTCAGGCAGGTTGGGAATAGGGCGAGTCGCGCAGCCAAAGCGCATCCAGCGGCGGTTGTCTACTCCACGGGCGGCGATGGATTTTGGCAGGCTGGGCCATAAACCGTGAACGGTCAGGAAATCTGCTTTGTCCGCGCTCTCTTTTTGCAGACGACATTCGTCGGGCTCTTGACGATTTCTCTCGTGTTGGCTCTGACAAAATCCGGTTTGCCAGGAGAGGGCCAGCACGTAGCTGTCAAAATCAGCGTACTGTTTTGCCTGAAGTTCATCGGCCTGAGCCGCAGAAACTGGGAGCAGAAGTGCTGCCAGCAGCGAAGAATAACGCCATGTTGATGTCATGATGATTTCGGATACTTATATAAATTCTGAATATCATCTATTTAATCATAAAAAATGCCAGTCAGGTTTAGCTGACTGGCATCATTTTCATCAGGCGGGAACCCGAATGATTAGCTCCACATTGCCAGAATCGGCCAGCCGACCAGCAGAAGCATAGAGATGTAGATAACGCCGAAGATAGCACCCAGACGCCAGTAGTCTTTGGACTTCACATAACCGCAGCCGTAGATAATAACGCCAGGGCCAGTTGCATACGGAGTCAGACAGCCCATGATACCGATGGACAGTACCAGCAGGATACACAGGTGTTCCATCGGAACGCCCGGGATTCCTTTGCCGACGGCCAGAATAACCGGCAGCATGGTGGCGGTGTGTGCGGAAAGGCTGGCAAACAGGTAGTGAGCAAAATAGAACACCAGCACCAGAACGATCACGGTCGCGTTAGGCGAGAAGCCTTCCAGGTGCGAGCTCATCGTGTTGGCGAACCAGTCGATGAAGCCTGAACGGGTTAAACCATTCGCCATAACGACCAGCGTGGCGAGATTAACCAGGGTGTTCCATGCGCTGTTATAACGGGTGATGTCTTTCCACGGGACAACGTGCAGCGCCAGCATCAGCGAGACTGCCAGCAGACCCACAGCGGTCGCATCAATCAGTTTACCGCCAAAGACCCACAGACCCAGGCTGAGCAGAACCAGACCGATCAGGGTCAGCTCTTTACGCGTCAGTTTACCCATGGTTTTCAGTTCATCACCAGCCCACGCGGCAACTTCAGCACTGTGAGTAACTTCTGGCTTGTAAAGAACATAGGACAGCCACGGAGCAACGATCAGCAAAATAATACCAACCGGCAGGAAGCTGAGGAACCATTGCAACCAGCTGATTTGAATACCGGCAATTTTATTGACGAATTCCAGACCCAGCACGTTAGGTGCAGCACCGGTAACGAACATAGAGGAGCTCAGGCTGGTACTGATTACCATCATCCACATCAGATATCCGCCGATACGGCGCGCGGACGGATCGTTCGGGAATGATTTAAACAGCGGCGGCAGGTTTTTGATAACCGGGAATACGGTACCACCGGTTCGCGCGGTGTTGGACGGTGTAAACGGTGCCAGCAGAATGTCGATGATGACAATCGCGTAGCCCAGCGTCAGGGTGCGCTTACCCATGAATTTTACCAGGAACAGCGCGATACGACGACCCAGACCTGTGACTTCATAGCCCAGCGCGAAGATAAACGCGCCAAACACCAACCACACGGTAGTGCTGGAGAAGCCTGCCAGACCCCATTTCAGCGCTTGCTTACCCGCTTTAAACGCCGGGTCGGCCAGCTCTGAAGCATCAAACAGCAGATAGTTGCTGCCGATGACACAGATCGTTACGGCGATAAAGCTTATCGCTGTTGCCGGGATTGGCTCCAGGATCATCCCGACAATCATTGCCACGAAAACGGCAAAATAGTGCCAGGCCTGCGGGGGCATTCCATCAGGGACAGGGATAAGAAACATGACGCCCATTACGACCAATGGGGCCAGTAATTTCCATATTTTATCTTTTGCTAAAGACATGTGTGTGATTCTCCGGAAAGGATCTTTAATTGTGATAATGATGAACTTGTGAAATCTGAGCTAAGAACCAGGTGACGATCAGCAGATCGGCGCAGCCTCCTGGGCTGAGGTTGCGTTCAATACACTGTTGGTCGAACTGGCGCAGGTATTCGAGATCGGCAGGGGTGCGAATCCCCCCTTGCTGCAATAGAGCGGTGGCCTGCTGCTGTAGCCAGCGCAGACCTTCTGCGCCGCCACGTGAAGCCACGTTGGTGTCGCCATTGATAGACATCAGCAGCAATAACGTGTCGAGTAGCGCCAGTTCAGGATCGCGGCCCTGAGCCAGCAGTGCGCGGTAGTGCGGCAGGGCATGCTGGATGACTAGCGGGTATCCCGCTTCGGCTTCGCCCCGTGCGCCGGTTAATCCCAGTTGCTGATAAAGACGTTGGCCAGCCGTGAGTTGTTGATTGTTCTGGCGCAGTTCGCGCTCGGTCAGGCCACGGCAAAATGTTGCTGCCGTTGAGCAAAGGGTTTCAGCGGTAACAGTCAGTTGGAGCTGGTGCAGGCGGCCAATGGCGGCACACAGCAGCCCCAGTGAAAAGATGCTCCCTTTATGGGTGTTTACCCCCTCGGTGGCGCGAAACATATCGGCTTCGCAGGCCATGCCCAGTGGGCGCAGTCCTTTCAACACATCTTCGGGCGACAGCTGTGCGCTAAACGCCCCATATTCAATAAAACGCGGCAGCCAGGCCTGAATTGCCTCAGCGCTGCGATGAAAATCTTCCAGCGCCATATCTTTATGTGCGCCGTTGTTAATACGATCCACCAGACCCGGTTTGGGCGACAGGTTGACTTCAGTCAACATGGCCCGCCACGCAAGCGTTGCGTAAGCGTCAGGCAGATCCAGAGGAAGGACTGCGTTATTGGTTGATGTTGCGGGAATCGGCATCATGCAGCAGAGCCTCCATCTGAGAGAGTAAGTCGGAAAGCGCGTGGGTTTTACCCCGCGCGCATTCGGCAGCGCTTTGCTCGCACAGCAGACAGCGGCGGGCAGGGAGTGCGAAATGACGCCGGGACAGAATTTCCCCTTCAGGGGTCAGGACATCGATGTCCCATAACCGTCCCAGCGGATGTGAATTCTCAAGTTCAATCGTGGCGAGCTTGAGATCGTGGGCCGGGGCCTCAATAGACAAAAGACCTTCCGGACCGCTGGCAGAAACCAGCGCCGTTTGCTCCCTGACAATCCAGGTGGATTTTTCCGCCAGCGCGAGCAGGGCGGCTACGCCGTGATTAAAGATGCGACGGGTTAATGCGCTGTCTTTAATCGGACCCGGTGCGACCACGGTAAACGAGACCAGTGGCGCGTGATGACGCGTCAGCCAGGCATGTTGCCTTGCTTGTCTCTCATCCCGGCTGGCGAGCAGCTCGGGAATCGAAACCGCGTGTTGGGTGGCGTGTTCAGGGAGCAGGCGCATGGCTTATTCCTTCACCTGATGCACAACGTCAATCACCGAGCCATCGCGGTAACGCACAACGGCAATCACGCGGTCGGTGAATTCGATAGCGCGTGGCTGACCGGTGAGCTGCTGTGCACGTTCGCGCAGCCATTCAATGGACACCATTTTCATACCGGCTTCTTTCAGACGTTCAGCCAGTTCCGGACGCGCAGGGTTAACGGCGATACCGTGGTCAGTGACCAGGATGTCTACGCTGGAGCCCGGGGTTACGCAGGTCAGGACGTTATCAACCAGCGTCGGGATGCGTCCGCGAACCAGCGGAGCGACAATGATGGAAAGCGCAGCGGCAACCGCAGTATCGCAGTGACCGCCGGATGCGCCGCGCAGTACGCCGTCAGAACCGGTCAGTACGTTAACGTTGAAGCTGGTATCAACTTCCAGCGCACTCAGCACCACGACGTCCAGACGATCGACGGAGGCGCCTTTTGAGCCCCAGTTGGCATACTGGTTGGCACTGATCTCAATGTGGTTTGGATTGCGGGCCAGCGACTCAGCCGCGTTACGGTCAAAGCTCTGTACGTCCAGCAGTTTGCGAATCAGGCCTTTTTCGTGCAGGTCAACGATGGTAGCGGTGATGCCGCCCAGCGCGAAGTCAGCACGGATATCGCGGCTGCGCATCTTGTCTTCCAGGAAACGAGTAACGGCCAGAGAAGCGCCGCCGGTTCCTGTCTGCAGTGAGAAGCCTTCATTGAAGTAACCGGAGTTAGCAATGACGTCTGCCGCGCTACGGGCGATTAACAGTTCACGCGGGTTGGTGGTCATGCGTGTCGCATCAGCACCGATTTTGTCCGCATCGCCGACCTGATCGATCTGTACAATCAGATCCACTTGATCCTGCGTAATGCTGGCCGGGTTATGCGGATAGGTCAGCAGCTGTTCAGTCAGCAGGACAACCTGTTTTGCATTTTCGGCATCGACGCGGGCATAGCCCAGTGAACCACAGCACGCTTTACCGGTATAGCCGTTAGCGTTACCAAACTGGTCACAGGACGGTACGCCGAGGAACGCCACATCAATGCTGAGTTCGCCACTTTGCACCAAGTGTACACGGCCGCCATGGGAGTGGACCTGCACAGGCTCGGCCAGCAGGCCACGCGAGATCTCTTCCGCCAGCGGGCCACGCAGCCCGGAGGTGTAAATACGGCTGACCACGCCCTGACGGATGTGCTCAACCAGCGGAGCATGGCAGTCGCTCAGGGAGCTGGAGGCCAGCGTCAGATTTTTAAAGCCCATTCTGGCGATGGCGTCCATCACCAGGTTAATCGTCAGATCGCCACCGCGAAAAGCGTGGTGGAAAGAGATGGTCATGCCATCCTGTAAACCTGAACGACGAATGGCGTCTTCCAGGTTAGCGCACAGCTTTTTGTCGCGCGGTTTTTGCGCCTGTAATTCTACTTTTGCGGTGCTCTGATAAGCGGAAAGCTCACTTTCTGCATGACGGCTCCAGGTCGCCACGCGATCCTGGCGTTGAGACTGTTCGATTTTCTGCGTCATTTTTTTGCCTTATTCTTCGCGAATGCCGGAAAGTTCTGCACGGGAGATAACCAGAAGGGCGCGCTCGATAACCGGGCTGTCGACCATTTTGCCGTTCAGGGAAACTACGCCACGGCCTTCGCGAGCGGCGGCTTCAGCGGCTTCCACGACCAGGCGCGCGTGAGCCAGCTCTTTGCGTGTCGGGGCGTACAGGTTGTGCAGGAGCTCGATCTGGCGCGGGTTGATGAGCGACTTACCGTCAAAACCCAGTTGCTTGATGTGTGCGGCTTCATGCAGGAAACCCGCTTCGTTGTTGGCATCGGAATAAACGGTGTCGAACGCCTGAATGCCGGCAGAGCGTGCCGCCTGCAAAATAGAGCAGCGGGCAAACAGCAGTTCAGTCCCTTCCGGAGAGCGCTCAGTGCGCAGGTTACGCACATAATCTTCCGCACCCAGTGCAATACCGATCAGGCGCTCGGAAGCGTGGGCAATTTCTACCGCACGGGTAATGCCTAACGGCGATTCGATGGCAGCTAACAGACCGGTACTGCCGGGCTCACGGCCACAGGCTTTCTCGATACGCAGGATTTCGCTTTCGATGTCGATGACGTCCTGCGCGGTATCGGTCTTCGGTAAACGCACGATGTCAGCGCCGCCGCGTACCACGGCTTCGAGATCGTTAATGCCCCATTCGGAGTCGAGGGCGTTTACGCGCACGATAGTTTCAACGTCGTGATACAGCGGATGCTGCAGCGCGTGGTACACCATACGGCGAGCAGTATCTTTCTCGCGCAGCGCGACGGAGTCTTCCAGGTCGAACATCAGCGCATCTGCCGGATAGATGAACGAGTTGCTGACCATGGCGGCATTGGCGCCCGGTACGAACAGCATGCTGCGGCGGGTACGGGTTTTACGTTGCTGCAAAGATTCACTAATCACTGGCAATCCTCCCATGGCAGTGCAGGAATACCGCCAGCGCGGGCCAGTAGTGCTTCCAGTCGCGCACGTAAAATGCAGTCCAGTGCGCCTTTATCATCAACATTTAATTGCACGCCGCGTACGTTGTAGCGGGACAGAACGTCCAGAATGGTGGCCCGGATGGCATCACCGAACTGCTTTTCGACGCTACTGTTAACCTGCAGGTCAATATCCTGCGAATCGAGTGGGGCGATGCGAATCATCACATCACCGGACTCGAGTGTGCCTGCGACGGCTGCCTGGTTTATTTTCATTTTTCACCTGTTGCTAATGCGGGGGTATTTTGGCGGACTGCCGCACCCGATGAGGCCCGCTCAACCATGCTTTGCAGATAGTGCAGCGTGGCGTCAGGGACCAGGGATGCGATAGCCGTGAGATCTTTTTTAACCAGCAGCTTGCGCACCCAGGAGGCAGAAATCGGCATCTCCTGGAAGCACAGCCGCTCAATTTCCACCAGTTCAATCGGTGGGGCGGGAAGCGTTGGGGTCTCCAGCCAGTAGCGCATATCGTTGTTGTACTGGGAGGTGACGGTGCAATACGGCTCGGTACCGACGAAGCGGTGCGTGACGCCGAGAGCCGGGGCCAGATACTGGCGGAAGATTTTCAGGTCTATTTCGGTATAGCAGTGGTTAATAACGCTCTGCTCTTTGATGAAGTAGCACGGGAATGTGGCGCGGGAAATGATGTATTCCGAACCGCGATGAACGGTTAAACGTGGAATGTCTTTTGTCCCTTTAAGCACCAGATCCAGTCGGTCTTCATACGGAAAACGCGAGGTATCTTCTTTCACCAAAAACAGATGCAGCCAGTCACATTGCGCGGCTGCTTGTTGGATCAGAAAACGATGTCCGTTGGTGAAGGGGTTGGCATTCATGACGATACAACCAATTTTTTTCCCTTCATGGCGCTGTTTCGCCAGTGATTCAGCGTAGCGTTTCAGACGTGTGGTGCTGTTTTCCATCAGCACCATAATGCCGGGAACGCTGGTCAGCGTAGAAAAACCGCACTGCTTAAACAGCGACTCGTACTCGGTTTTGGTATAGATGAAGAGGTGCGTACAGTGGCGCTCATAGGCGAGGTTGATTAACTCGGTCGCCAGCGTCAGCGCTAAGCCTTCACCCCTTACGGATTCGCAGATGGCGACGCACTTTATGATATTGCCGGCAATGCCACCGCAGGCAATCAGGCGGTCATCGCGGGTGACGGTGATAAATACTTCGACAGTTGTATCAACGCTCAAATCATTCTCTTTCAGAAATTGCGCGATAGCCGCCATCTTTTTATTTTCTGAGCGTTTAACTTGCGTGAATATATTATTACCGAACATAGTGAATAGAGCCCCGATGCTATATTTGTTACTGGGTTTCTGTTTTTGTTGCTCTGTTTAGCAACCTGATAACTTCTTGTTTGCAATTGAAGGGAATGTTTTTTTATTACGGAGTATTTCTTTTTTTCCCTGCTGCATACATCGTAAGGAGTATTTTGGAGGTAATTTTTGATTTATTTCACAATAAGTTAGAAGGTTTTAATGTGTTTTATGGTTTTAAGTTTTTTAATTAATTTAACTCCGAAATAGCGTGTGGTTTTAATTTGTTTAATTGATTTAAGGTGGGGAATCTGCAACGATCCTGTTTTATACCGCAACTTGCAAATAAAACATTTTTATTACAACTACAATGAGAAATAAGTTTCGGGTATCGTCGCTGAGGAAGAAATATGGCAGAGCAGAAAAATAAAACACGGTTTCCTTTTTTTCGCAGTCTGGCGTTTCCATTGCGTATCTTTCTGCTTATTTTGGTCGTTTCTGTTTTTATTATCGCCGCGTTAGCACAATACTTTACCGCCAGTTTTGAAGATTATCTGGCAACGCATGTCCGCGATATGGCGATGAACCAGGCCAAAATCATCGCCTCTAACGACAGTATCATCGCGGCGGTGAAGCATCGTGATTACAAGCGTCTGGCGACCATTGCCGACAAACTGCAGAGCGGGACTGACTTCGACTATGTGGTGATCGGGGATACCAACTCTGTCCGCCTTTACCACCCAAATCCGGAAAAAATTGGCTACCCGATGCAGTTCACCAAACCCGGCGCGCTGGAAAGAGGGGAAAGTTACTTTATTACCGGCAAAGGGTCGATTGGGATGGCGATGCGCGCCAAAACGCCCATCTTTGATGACGATGGCAAAATCATTGGCGTGGTCTCAATTGGCTATCTGATCAGTAAAATCGATAGCTGGCGATCGGACTTTTTACTCCCAATGGCAGGGGTGTTTATCCTGCTGTTGCTGGTACTTATGCTGCTCTCCTGGTTATTTGCCGCCCATATTCGCCGACAGATGTTGGGGATGGAGCCTAAGCAAATCGCGCGGGTAGTGCGTCAGCAGGAAGCGCTATTCAGCTCGGTATATGAAGGTTTGATCGCCGTGGACCCTGATGGGTATATCACCGCAATAAACCGCAGCGCGAGGAAAATGCTGGGGCTGTCTTCGCCTGGACGAAAGTGGCTTGGAAAACCGGTTAGTGAGGTGGTTCAGCCGACTGACTTTTTCACCCAGCAGATTGCGGAAAAACGACAGGACGCGATGGTGAACTTTAATGGTCTGAGCGTTATCGCTAACCGTGAGGCGATTCGCTCCGGCGATGAACTGCTTGGGGCAATCATCAGTTTTCGTAGTAAAGATGAAATTGCTACTCTTAATGCGCAATTAACGCAGATCAAACAGTATGTAGAGAGCCTGAGAACGCTGCGTCATGAACACCTTAACTGGATGTCGACCATTAATGGCCTGCTGCAAATGAAAGAGTATGACCGGGTGCTGGCAATGGTGCAGGGGGAATCGCAGGCGCAACAGCAACTGATTGACAGCCTGCGCGGCGCGTTTGCCGATCGTCAGGTAGCCGGTCTGTTGTTTGGCAAGGTGCAGCGTGCGCGTGAACTGGGCCTCACTATGACTATCGTTCCTGGCAGTCAACTGCATCAACTCCCTGAGGGGCTGGATAGCACAGAGTTTGCAGCAATTGTTGGCAATCTGCTTGATAATGCATTTGAAGCGAGCTTGCGCACCCAGCAAGGCAACAAGATCGTCGAACTCTATTTGAGCGATGAAGGGGATGACGTGATCATCGAAGTTGCCGATCAGGGATGCGGTGTACCGGAAGCATTGCGTGAAAAAATATTTGAACAGGGTGTGAGCACCCGTACCGATGAACCAGGTGAACATGGCATCGGTTTGTATCTGATTGCAAGTTATGTGAGGCGCTGTAACGGGGTGATTACACTCGAAGATAACTCCCCCTGCGGCACCTTATTTTCTTTATTTCTTCCGAAAGTGAAAAAAAATAATGACGGAACCATTAACGCTATTGATCGTTGAGGATGAAACGCTACTGGCGGAAATGCATGCTGAATATATCCGCCATATACCCGGCTTCAGCCAGATTTGGCTGGCGGGTAATCTTGCGCAAGCGAGGATGATGATTGAGCGTTTTAAGCCCGGTTTGATTCTGCTCGATAACTACTTGCCGGACGGCAAGGGAATTACGTTGTTGCATGAGCTAACCCAGACGCGTTATCCGGGGGGCGTGGTGTTTACCACGGCGGCCAGCGACATGGAAACGGTCTCTGAGGCCGTGCGCAGCGGCGCGTTTGATTATCTGGTCAAACCCATTGCCTACGAGCGCCTGGGACAGACGCTGACGCGTTATCAACAGCGCAGACGCATGTTGGCCGGTAATGACAGCGCCAGTCAAAAGCAGATTGATGAAATGTTTAATGCTTATGCGCGCGGCGAACCGAAAGGCGATTTGCCGACCGGAATTGATGCGTTAACGCTGAATGCGGTGTTGAAATTATTTGCCGATCCGACGGTACATCATACTGCGGAAACGATCGCCCAGGCGCTCACTATCAGCCGTACCACCTCCAGGCGCTACCTGGAGTACTGTGCCAGCCGTCATTTGATTATTGCGGAGATTATTCACGGTAAGGTGGGGAGGCCGCAGCGTATTTATCACGGCGGCTAATTCACGTCATCCTTGAAGCTGCCTCTTTGTGGGCTGCGTGAAGAAACCCCAGTCACAAAATTATCTATGTACTGGGGATGTCTTCACTTGCCGCTTTGATGCAGCTTAAATGATTTTGCGTATCAAGGTCAGATACTGACAGTTATCGTTAACCGCCAATCAGGGCGGACGTCGCGGGCACCATCACTTCAGTTGCGATAATCACTACCAGCAGTCCAACCAGTACCGGAACCGAGGTACGTTTCACTACTTCGAACGGAGAGATCTTTGCCATCCCTGCGACAGCGACAACCACACCGGATACCGGAGAGATTGTGCGTCCAAGGTTTGATGCCTGCAGCATCGGAATAGCAAGGTAAGCCGGGTTAATGCCAGAAGAGTGCGCCAGTTTCGGGATCATCTCAACGAAGGCATAGAACGGTGCGTTACCGGACCCCGTGGTCATTGCTGCCAGCATAGTCAGGATCACCAGTACCAGCATCAGAATAATGCTCGCGGAGCCAAACGAGGTGGCGATAGAAATCAGACTCTGAATAAAGCCGATTGTGCTCAGACCCTGGGCAAAAACGCCCGCCGCGACTAACAGCATCACCACGTTAGCAAAGGCATCCGCCATACCACGGTAGGCGACTTCCAGACCCGAGAAAACCTTCTGGGTGTTGAATCCTCGTACGAACTCCAGTACAGCAGCGATGAGCATGCACAGCACCAGAATCGTAATGATATGCAGCTGTGGGCCCCATTTTCCATCGAAAATCAGGACGCCAACGATCGGGGTAAATGGCAAGATGGCGTAAAACGACGGGGCGGTAGTGGTAATTTCAGCCACATCTAACATTTCATGAGAAATGTTCTCTTTTTTATCCAGATAACGCTGCCAGAAAAAGTGGGCAATCGCCATAGCAATGATGGCGGCAATGGAAATTGGCAGCGTGGTTTTAAACGCGAAATCGATCAGCGGCATTTCCGCGGCTTTTGCAGCCAGTACTACATCACCGGATGTTGGCGAAAGAATAATAGCGGCTGGGGAGGCGCAAATGGCCGCTGCGGCGCCACGGCTAATCCCAACGTTAACCATGACCGGGAACAATGTCGCCATCAGCAATACGCCCAGACCGGTTGCTGAAGAGACCGCCAGGGACATCAGGCAGGCGACAAAATAGGCGGCAATCATAAGCAGATAAGGTGAATTGATATACTGCAGCGGCTTAGAGGCCAGCTTAACCACCATATCATTCGCGCCAATATGCGTCATGTAGGCGGCAAAACCACACAGCATCATAATCATCATGCCGAGATCGCCGCCACGGCTCATCAGCAAAATTTTAATATATTCAACAATGTCTGTTGCCGTATAGCCCGTTGTTGCCGCGCTAGATGGCAAAACTTTATGGCCCATCAACGCACTGATAATCAGCAAAACCAGACCGCCGACAAACAGTACGCCTGTCGCGGAATAACCTTTAATGATGTAGCGCGCTACACCCACAATAACCACAACCCCAATAAGGAGTTCAATAAATGTCAACATTGTTTCCCCTGTCGCATTGCTGCCCAGAAAGTTAAAAAACTAAAAAAAGTAAAAAGTGGTGACAGAATGTGCCTAATAAACCGATAACTCTTGCTGATTGAAATCAATAAAAATACGGATTCAAGCGATGGCTAAGCCGTTTTTTCAGCATCGCGATTAAAAAAAGAATATCACAATAAAAAACTGTGAAGCGCAGCGTTAGTGTGTGTGTTTTGTGGTGATATTGATGCTTTATTGTTAATTTATTGTGATGTTATTTAACTCTCGCCGCAGGAAAGCACAATTTATTGGCAATAAAGAGAAAATAGTTCCTATGAAATGGCTCAGTAAATAAAGGGATAGGTTATAGGCTGAGGAATATTCTGATTTTTTATTTGCGCATTTTTGTTAAGCTGACATTAAGGTTGGGTTTGCTAAAATTAATAATAAATCCCAGGATGGTAATTAAGTTGTGATTTTCGCTAAACGATATTTTCTCATTTTTTCATTTATTTTTATTCAGTTAGCTTTCACTTCCCTGGCGGCTGCTGAAGATAAAGGCTGGTTTGCTACTTTTAAAGATAATGTCAGTGAAACCTGGCAGCAGCCGGAACATTATGATCTGTATGTACCTGCTATTACCTGGCATGCGCGTTTTGCCTACGATAAAGAAAAAACGGATCGCTACAATGAACGGCCGTGGGGTGCAGGATTTGGTCAATCCCGTTGGGATGATAAAGGTAACTGGCACGGACTTTATATCATGGCGTTTAAGGATTCCTACAATAAATGGGAACCCATTGGCGGCTATGGCTGGGAAAAAACCTGGCGACCGCTGGCTGATGAAAACTTCCATACAGGTCTCGGCTTTACCGCCGGTTTCACCGCGCGTGATAACTGGAACTACATTCCGGTACCGGTGCTGTTACCGCTGGCATCAATTGGTTATGGTCCGGCAACGTTTCAGATGACCTACATTCCTGGAACGTATAACAACGGCAACGTCTACTTTGCGTGGATGCGGTTCCAGTTTTGATGGACTACCTGTATTGTCAGGTGGTTTATTGGAAAGCCTTTTAAAAACATAGTGATAGGAAGTTTAACTGAAAAATAACGCGACATTTATCACTTTTTGATAAAGTTCGACTGGACAAAGTGCACCACAATTGTTGTACTGATACCCGACACAGCATTTGTGTCTATTTTTCATGTAAAGGTAATTTTGATGTCTAAGATTAAAGGTAACGTTAAGTGGTTTAATGAGTCCAAAGGATTCGGTTTCATTACTCCGGAAGATGGCAGCAAAGATGTGTTCGTACACTTCTCTGCAATCCAGACCAATGGTTTTAAAACTCTGGCTGAAGGTCAGCGTGTAGAGTTCGAAATCACTAACGGTGCCAAAGGCCCTTCTGCTGCAAACGTAATCGCTCTGTAAGCATACGACAGCAAGCATTCAAAACCCGCTTAATTGCGGGTTTTTTTCGCTTCAATGTGCGGGAGAAGCAGATACCAACCAGAATGCCAGGGCGGTCATCGCGAATGATCCCAACAGATTAACCAGTACATTCACCATAGCCCAACCAAAGCGTCCTTCCTGCAGTAAAAACACTACCTCAGCAGAGAAAGTGGAAAACGTTGTCAGTCCCCCGCAAAAGCCAGTAGTAATCAGCACCTTCCACATTGGGTCAATATTTGTCATGCGATTAAACCATGCCAGACCCATACCAATGATAAATGCGCCAAGTAAGTTTGCAGCCAGCGTACCGAATGGAATGGCCTGATGCAGCGGGTTAAACCGCATACTCAACATCCATCTTGCTACGCTACCTGTGCCACCACCGATAAAAACTGCTAAAAGGAGTTGTAACACTGCGTAATCCTGCTATTTGATTGTATAGAGGGTGAGTGTAACGCTGAATAATTGTTGTTGGCGAGCCTAACAAAGTTTTCTGGAGGGAATATGTTCGTTGCAGCAGGGCAATTTGCCGTGGGACCTTCATGGGAAAAAAATGCAGAAACCTGCGCCTTACTGATGTCTCAGGCTGCTGGAGAGGGGGCGTCGCTACTGGTATTACCGGAAGCATTGTTGGCGCGTGACGATTTAGACCCTGACCTGTCAGTGAAATCAGCTCAGCTTTTGGAAGGCGGGTTTCTGACGCATTTGTTGCGAGAAAGCGCACAAAATGAGATGACGACAATCCTGACGATTCATGTTCCCTCTGTGCCAGGCCGGGCATTTAACATGCTGGTGGCGCTACGGGCTGGTCGGGTAGTGGCCCATTACGCTAAATTACATCTCTATGATGCCTTTTCGATTCAGGAGTCACGTAATGTCGATGCAGGGGACGCCATAGCACCGCTGCTGGACGTAGGCGGATTAAAAGTAGGGCTAATGACCTGCTATGACCTGCGCTTCCCTGAGCTGGCGCTGGCGCACGCGTTGCAGGGGGCTGAGATTCTCGTTTTACCTGCGGCTTGGGTGCGGGGATCGTTAAAAGAGCATCATTGGGCCACGCTTTTGGCGGCAAGAGCGCTGGATGCCACGTGTTATCTGGTTGCGGCTGGAGAATGCGGTAACAAGAATATCGGCCAAAGCCGGGTCATCGATCCCTTTGGCGTGACTATTGCGGCGGCGGCTGAAACGCCCGCGCTCATTATGGCCGAGGTTTCCGCCGAGCGGGTGAGGCAGGTCAGGGCACAACTTCCGGTGTTAAGTAACCGACGCTTTGCGCCACCGCAATTATTATGACGTTTTTTTAAACAAGGCTTGATTCACCTTGTTACAGATTGCTATTGTGTGCGCGCGTCGAAAGGCCGTTAATATTCTCAGGTTAATATGGCGCTTTATGTAGCCTGGTTTAAGTCAAGAAGGTATCTATGGGTGAGATTAGTATTACCAAACTGCTGGTGGTTGCCGCACTGGTTGTTCTGCTGTTTGGTACCAAGAAGTTACGTACTCTGGGTGGAGACCTGGGGACGGCAATCAAGGGCTTCAAGAAAGCAATGAACGACGATAATGCCGATGCCAAGAAAGAGGCTGATGGTAGCGTTCAGGCTGAGAAGCTTTCTCATAAAGAGTAATACTGCAAACTCTGCATGAAAAAAAACCGGCGATTTGCCGGTTTTTTATTGCTGATATGTAAGTGAGTATTACACGATTACTTCACTTCCAGCCCTTTGGCCTGCATGTCAGCATGGTATGAAGAGCGCACGAATGGACCGCAAGCAGCGTGGGTAAAGCCCATAGCCATGGCTTCTGCTTTCATCTCATCGAACTCATCCGGGCTTACATAGCGTTGAACCGGGAGGTGATGGCGGCTTGGCTGTAAATACTGCCCCAGCGTCAGCATGGTCACGCCATGGCTGCGCAGGTCGCGCATGACCTCAATGATTTCAGCATTAGTTTCACCCAGACCCACCATCAGACCCGATTTGGTCGGAATCTCCGGGTGCGCTTCCTTAAAGCGTTCCAGAAGCTTCAGCGACCAGTTGTAGTCAGCCCCAGGGCGTACATTACGATAAATACGCGGTACGTTTTCGAGGTTGTGGTTAAACACGTCCGGCGGTGTGGCTGTGAGGATATCCAGCGCGCGATCCATACGACCACGGAAGTCAGGCACCAGCGTTTCGATTTTAATCGACGGACTTTTCTCACGAATCGCGGTGATGCAGTCAGCAAAGTGCTGAGCGCCGCCGTCACGCAGATCGTCGCGGTCAACGGAGGTAATCACGACATAGCGCAGCGCCATGTCCGCAATTGTCTGAGCCAGTTTTAACGGCTCGTTGGCGTCAGGAGCAACCGGACGGCCATGGGCAACGTCACAGAATGGGCAACGGCGAGTACAGATTGCGCCGAGGATCATAAAGGTTGCTGTTCCGTGATTGAAACATTCAGCCAGGTTAGGGCAGGAAGCTTCTTCGCAGACAGAGTGCAGGCCATTTTTGCGCATTGCCGCTTTGATGCCCTGGATGCGAGTGGAGTCCGCTGGCAGTTTTATTTTCATCCATTCCGGTTTACGCAGCAGGGCTTCACGCTCTGTTGCCACATTTTTTACCGGGATAAGAGCCATCTTATCGGCATCGCGGTATTTAACACCGCGTTCCATCACAATGGGTTTACTCATAGCTTGCGTGTTCCAGTTGCGAATTACGAAGGAAAGCGTTTCAATTCAAGGGAATGTTGCATTTATCAACTATTTTTGAATTAGTGATACGCAGTATATCATTGAAACGGGCCAGAAAGCAGCCTGACAGGCTGGCAAAATGTAAAATAGTTGTTGTTTTGTGCCATTTGCCACAACATATGCCGTGGCAAAGTATGACCGTATTTTCAGTCCGCAATGTACTCGTGCGGGGGGTTACCCAACAGCGCGAGGATGTTGGCCAGCAGGCGGGGGCGAATGCTTTCGGTCGTGGCTGTGCTATCCCACTGCGATACTTTCGCCATCTCCATCCCGGCATAACCACAAGGATTGATACGCAGGAAAGGCGACAAGTCCATATCCACGTTGAGCGCTAAGCCGTGAAATGAACATCCTTTACGGATACGTAATCCCAAAGAGCAGATTTTCTTCTCACCCACGTATACGCCAGGCGCATCGGCTCGCGGGTGGGCGTCAATGCCGATTTCGGCAAGGGTATTCACGACGGTTTGCTCCAGCAGCGTGACCAGTTCGCGAACGCCAAGTTTACGACGCTTCAGGTTCAACAGCACATACATGACCTGTTGGCCTGGCCCGTGGTAGGTCACCTGACCGCCACGATCGCTCTGGATCACCGGAATATCTCCCGGCATCAATACGTGCTCAGCTTTACCTGCCTGACCCTGGGTGAAGACAGGATAATGCTCTACCAGCCAGATTTCATCATGACTGTTTTCATCACGGGTATCGGTAAATTCATGCATGGCCAGAGAGACTGGCTCGTAAGGTTGAAGACCGAGCTGGCGGACCAGAATTTTATCCTGATACAAAACGGCATCTCCGTAGAGAATGTTAAAGAGGGGAAAAGTATATCACAGGGGGGAGGGGTTACCCGAGCGGGGATGCAGCGGGTAACCGACAGGTTTTTACAGCACCATGCGTACGATATCGATATTGCCTAATTCTTCGTACAGCGTTTCAACCTGCTCAATGTGTGTAGCAGTGATGGTGATTGAGACCGAGTGGTAGTTGCCTTTGCTGCTCGGTTTTACCGTCGGAGAGTAATCACCTGGCGCATGGCGCTGTACCACTTCAACCACCTGATCAACCAGCTCAGGCAACGCCTGCCCCATTACTTTGTAAGTAAATGGAGTAGGGAATTCAAGCAGTTCGTTAAGTTTGGTTTTCATGTCAGCTCCGGCGTTACATCAAAAAATAATAACTCCCACTGCGCGTGGGAGTTATCTGGATACCTAGTATATGGGGACGTAAATCACACTTTCAAGTGTTCGATTTTTAGCCAAACCAGTGATGGAACATTAATTTAATGTAATCAATGATTTTCCCAAAGAAGTTGCCTTCAGGGATTTCCTGCAGCACCACCAGCGGACGCTGTTCAATGGTTTTGCCATCTAACTGGAAGTTGATAGTGCCGACAACCTGGTTTTTCTGCAGCGGGGCGTGCAGTTCAGTGGTGTTCAACACATAGCTGGCTTTCAGGTCTTTCATGCGGCCGCGCGGAATGGTCAGGTAGACGTCTTTATCAACGCCTAACGACGCACGATCGGTGTTACCAAACCAGGCAGGTTCTGAGGCAAATTCTTTACCCACTTTCAACGGGTTCACGGTTTCGAAGAAACGGAAGCCCCAGGTCAGCAGTTTTTTACTTTCGGTTTCTCGGCCTTTATAGGTGCGACCACCCATAACGGCTGAGATCAGACGCATCTGGCCTTCGGTTGCGGATGCAACGAGGTTATAGCCAGCCTTATCGGTGTGACCGGTTTTGATACCGTCGACATTCAGGCTGTTATCCCACAGCAGGCCGTTGCGGTTTAACTGACGAATGCCGTTAAAGGTGAACTCTTTTTCTTTATAGATAGAGTATTCGTTAGGCACGTCGCGAATCAGAGCCTGACCAATCATCGCCATGTCGCGAGCCGAGCTGTACTGACCGTCAGCATCGAGACCATGAACGGTCTGGAAGTGGGTGTTTTTCAGGCCCAGCGCATTCACATAGCTGTTCATCAGGCCGACGAAAGCATCCTGGCTACCGGCTGCGAAGTCTGCCATCGCCACGCACGCGTCGTTTCCGGATTGCAGGTTAATTCCACGGATCAGCTGAGAAACAGGAACCTGCATGCCAGGCTTGAGGAACATCAGCGATGAACCTTTGAAGACCGGGTTGCCCGTAGCCCATGCGTCATTGCCGACGGTGACCAGATCGGTTTCTTTGAATTTCCCGGCTTTCATCGCCTGGCCGATGACGTAGCTGGTCATCATTTTGGTCAGGCTGGCGGGGTCGCGGCGAGTGTCTGCGTTCTGTTCTGCCAGAACTTTACCTGAATTGTAATCAATCAGGATATACGACTCCGCATCGATCTGCGGAACACCCGGGATCATGGTTTTAATATTCAGGTCATCGGCATGGGCAGCAGAGAGAGAGGCTGCGCAGAGAGCCGCGGTGAGCGCCATACGCTGCACGAAACGAGCGGAAAAAGTGGTCTTCATGGTCTGAACTACGACGTCCGTGATGAAATTAAAAAAAGTGCCCTACTATAGCAAATGCATAACTGGCAGGCATCTGACTTTCCGCGTGACTTTGTTAATGTCATTTACAGAAACTGACAGTTCAGATACCTGATTTACGTTATTACACGCCGGTGATGAAGGACTGTAATTGCGCCTCGGATTGAAGACGCTGCTGCAATGTGGAGGCTTCAGCTTTGCTGGCAAACGGCCCCATCTGGATACGCCAGACTGCGCCGTTTTGTACCACCCGGCCAGGAACGCCAAACTGCTGGCTTAAACGCTTTTGATACTGCTGCGCGCGCGACTGCTCGCTGACTGCGCCAACCTGAACCACATAGCGTCCGTTGGCAGTTGCCGCAGGCGCAGGGGCTGTGACGGCTGCTGGGGTTGCTGCCGGCGCGGTTGACGTGACCGGTGCGGTGGTTGTCGATTGCGGCGCCGGAGTCGGCTCGCTGCTTTCCAGCACGCCTGATGCGAGCGTGGTTGGCGCACCGAGGAATCCACTGCTGTTTACTGGCGCACCGGTTGGATCATCGCTTTTCAGCGTGGAATTACTGATCGGACGAATATCGCCTTGCGGCTGACCTGCATCCGATGGCAAAGGCATGCTTCCCATATTGCCGCCACCGCTTAAATCAGGACGCGCAGGCAAGGCATAAGTTTGTTTCGCGACCGTGGTACAAGCCATACCCGGTCCGGACAATGAACCATCCTGGGCGACGATGATTGGGTCGATACGCACTTTAGTGTTGTTGGAGGTGTTCAGACGATCGGCTGCGGCGCGCGAAAGTGAAATCACGCGATCGTTGCCATAAGGCCCGCGATCGTTAATGCGCACGACGATCATCCTGCCGTTCGCCAGATTGGTAATTCTGGCATAGCTGGGGACTGGCAGCGTCGGATGCGCAGCGGTCAGCTGCATCGGATCGAACGCTTCGCCAGACGCGGTTAAGTTGCTTCCTGGTTCCGCATCATAGATAGCGGCAAGTCCGGCCTGGCTAAAGCGGGAGGGATCCTGCACGATTTTGTAGCTTTTACCATCACGCTGGTAGTCCTGATTCGCCGTTGGGTTCAGGGGTTCAAAGCGCGGATCGGCCCCGCTGATTTCAACAATCGGACCATTACACACCGCAGGCTGCGGCGCGACAGCAACCTGTTGCTGACCATCATCACTCGAACACGCCGCGAGCATTCCTGCTGCGATGCAGATACCAAGCCACTGCTTACGCATTGCGTACCCCTTACACGCTTTTCGACAACATTTTTCTATGGGTGTGGATCGACATAACAATCCCGAACCCGGCCATCAGCACGATAAGTGCCGAGCCTCCGTAACTGACCAGTGGGAGTGGAACCCCAACCACGGGCAGAATACCGCTCACCATACCAATATTTACGAAGACATAAACGAATAATATCAACATTAAGCCACCCGCCATGACGCGACCAAAGGTGGTTTGCGCGCGGGCAGCGATCCATAATCCGCGCATAATCAGCAAAATGTAGAGCGTCAACAGAATCAAGATCCCCACCAGACCCAGCTCTTCCGCTAAGACAGCAAAGATAAAGTCGGTGTGGCGTTCGGGTAAAAACTCAAGCTGCGATTGTGTACCATGCAGCCAGCCTTTGCCGCGTAACCCGCCGGAGCCAATAGCAATTTTAGACTGAATTATGTGATAACCCGCGCCCAGCGGATCGGTTTCCGGGTCGAGCAGCATCATGACGCGCTGACGCTGGTAATCATGCATCAAGAAGAACCACAGTATCGGGATAAACGCCGCGACCAGAACCACCGCAACGCCGATTAAGCGCCAGCTCAAACCAGAAAGGAACAAGACAAACAGACCGGAAAGGGCGACCAGAATTGAAGTGCCGAGGTCTGGTTGGGCGGCGACCAGCAGCGTGGGCATAAAAATCAGCACCAGCGCAATGGCGGTATTTTTTATCGATGGTGGGCAAACGTCACGGTTAATAAAGCGCGCAACCATCAGCGGCACGGCGATTTTGGCAATTTCAGAAGGCTGAAAACGCACGATACCCAAATCCAGCCAGCGCTGCGCACCTTTGGAAATGGCGCCGAAGGCGTCTACCGCCACCAACAGAATGATGCAAAAGATATAGAGATAGGGCGCCCAGCCCTCATACACCCGGGGGGGAATTTGCGCCATCACTACCATGATGACCAGGCCCATTGCGATCTGGCCGACTTTGCGCTCCATCATGCCAATATCCTGGCCGCTGGCGCTCCAGATGACCAGTGAGCTGTAAACCAGCAGAGCCAGCAAAATAAGCAACATTGTGGGATCTATGTGGATTTTGTCCCAGAATGTTTTTTTGTTCGGATTATCCGTCACGATTATTGGTCCTCCGCTGCTGCAACCGCTGGGTTTTCCGCAGGCAGATTGGTGTTGTTGTCGCCCAACATAATATGGTCAAGGATCTGGCGCATAATGGTACCCACTGCCGGACCCGCACCGCCGTTTTCAAGGATCATGGCGACAGCGACCTGGGGTTTATCATAGGGGGCGAAGGCCGTCATCAGCTTGTGGTCACGTAAACGCTCGGCGATCTTATGCGCGTTATAGGTTTCATTAGCTTTCAGGCCAAAGACCTGCGCGGTACCGGATTTCGCCGCAATTTTGTAAGGCGCGCCAGCAAAATACTTATGCGCAGTTCCGTTAGGGCGGTTCGCAACACCGTACATACCGTCTTTCGCGATTTCCCAGTAACCAGAATGAATATCGCCAACGGGCGGTTCGTGCGGCTGTACCCACGGCACCTGCTTGCCGTTTTCTGCCGTGCTCATCAACAGATGCGGGACTTTTATCAAACCGTCGTTGATAAGGATCATCAGCGCTTTACTCATCTGGATTGGGGTTGCTGTCCAGTAACCCTGGCCGATGCCGACGGGAATGGTATCACCCTGATACCATGGTTTTTTAAACCGTTTTTGCTTCCACTCGCGGGTTGGCATATTGCCGGAGCGCTCTTCGGCAAGATCGATGCCCGTATATTTGCCGTAGCCAAATTTGCTCATCCACTCGGAAAGCCGGTCAATCCCCATATCATAGGCGATTTGATAGAAAAACGTATCCGCGGACTCTTCCAGAGAGCGGGTGATGTTCAGATGGCCGTGCCCCCACTTTTTCCAGTCGCGGTAACGTTTTTCAGAGCCCGGTAGCTGCCACCAGCCCGGATCGAACAGGCCGGTATTGCGGGTGATAACGCCTGCGCTTAACGCAGAAACCGCAACGTAAGGTTTAACCGTCGAAGCAGGGGGGTAAACACCCTGTGTGGCGCGGTTAACCAAGGGGGTGTTCGGGTCATTGAGCAACCCGGAGTAATCTTTACTGGAGATACCATCCACGAACAGATTCGGGTCATAGCTCGGCATAGATACCAGCGCCAGAACGCCACCGGTACGCGGGTCGGTAACCACCACGGCGGCACGACTGCCCGCCAGCAGCGTTTCAATATACTGCTGGAGTTTCAAATCAAGGGTGAGATAGATATCGTGCCCGGCCTGCGGCGCCACTTCTTTCAGCTGGCGAATGACGCGGCCGCGGTTGTTCACTTCAACTTCTTCATACCCGGTTTGGCCGTGAAGCACGTCCTCATAATAACGTTCAATACCCAGCTTGCCGATGTCATGCGTTGCCGCGTAGTTAGCCAGTTTGCCGTCTTTGTCCAGGCGGTCTACGTCTTTATCGTTGATCTTCGATACGTAGCCAATTACGTGGGTCAGCGCAGAGCCGTATGGGTAATAGCGGCGTTTATAGCCTTTAACTTCGACCCCAGGAAAGCGATATTGATTCACGGCAAAGCGTGCGACCTGAACTTCAGTCAGGTTGGTTTTTACCGGAATTGAGGTGAAACGGTGTGAACGGGCGCGCTCTTTTTTAAAGGCAGCAATATCGTCGTCCGTCAGGTCTACGACGTTACGCAGCGCGTCGAGGGTATCCTGAATGTTGTCTACCTTTTCCGGCATCATTTCTATCTGATAAATGGTGCGGTTAAGGGCGAGAGGAATTCCGTTGCGGTCATAAATGATGCCGCGACTCGGCGCGATAGGCACCAGTTTGATGCGGTTTTCGTTCGAACGGGTCTGATAATCAGTGAAGCGAACGATTTGCAGATTATAAAGGTTGGCGATCAGCACGCCGGTTAGCAGCAAAATCCCCAAAAAAGCGACCAGCGCCCGGCGCACAAACAGCGCGGACTCAGCCGAATAGTCGCGAAAAGAATTCTGTAGTTTCATCCGCTGCTTAATCTACTCAAGAATCAATGATCACTCACGGTGATAAGGATGGTTGGTGGTAATGCTCCACGCCCTGTACAGACTCTCCGCGACCAGAACCCGAACAAGAGGGTGTGGAAGGGTTAATGCAGAGAGTGACCAGCTTTGTTCCGCTGCGGCTTTACAGGCAGGAGAGAGACCTTCCGGCCCGCCAATTAACAGGCTGACGTCACGACCGTCCAGTTTCCAGCGCTCCAGTTCGGTCGCCAGCTGCGGCGTGTCCCAGGGTTTACCCGGGATATCAAGGGTGACGATGCGGTTTTTGCCTGCGGCAGCCAGCATCTGCTCACCCTCTTTGTCGAGAATGCGTTTAATGTCCGCGTTCTTGCCGCGCTTTCCTGCCGGGATTTCGATCAGCTCAAAGGGCATATCTTTCGGAAACCGACGGAGATACTCGGTAAATCCGGTTTGTACCCAGTCAGGCATTTTCGTACCCACAGCGACAAGTTGCAGCTTCACGCATTAACTCCAGAGTTTTTCCAGTTCATACAGGCGACGACTCTCTTCCTGCATTACGTGGACAATCACATCGCCGAGGTCAACGACGATCCAGTCAGCGACATTCTCGCCTTCCACGCCGAGCGGTAGCAGGCCAGCAGTGCGGGACTCCTGAACCACGTGGTCTGCAATAGACATAACGTGACGGCTGGATGTACCGGTGCAGATAATCATGCAATCAGTGATGCTGGATTTGCCCTGAACGTCTAAGGCGATGATGTCTTGACCTTTCAGGTCATCAATTTTGTCGATTACAAAATCCTGGAGTGCTTTACCCTGCAAGTGTTCCCCCTGGGTGAAAAGAGTTAAAAACGTCTGTTAGTATACCTGAACCAGAGGCGATATCGGGACAAATGTCTCCGAATGCGCTTGTGAAGTGCGCTATCATCCCACCCCACGCCACAGAATGCATCGCCATTTTTGTAAAACAATTTCTGCAAAGCTCTGAAGGGCGGGAAAAGTCAGGCTGCGGAGAATAACAGCCTGTCATGGGGTGTCAATGGGAGAGAGGCCCTTCGGCATAAAAAACAGCGCTTTCACTCCCCGTCGCGCCATACGGCCCGGCTGTTAAGCACTTTCAGAACCGCAAAATCGTCACAAAAATCAATTGCGCTCCAGCAGCCTTGTTCGATGCGGAAATGCCACATTGCCGCAGCGGGCATGGACAGCAGACGGGCGATCAGCACGCTCAGCACGCCTTGATGACTCACCACCAGCAGATTTTGGCACGCTTTATAATCAGCAAGCTGGGCAATGAAACGTTCCACTCGCTGGGAAAACGCCTGAAAACCTTCGCCATTGGTGGGCGTCGCATTCTGCCAGTCGTTACACCACACGGCGTAATTTTCGGCGTCTTCGCGCGCCAGATCGCGATGGTGACGCATTTCCCAGTCACCAAAAAACATCTCATTAAGCTCAGGCATGTTGCGCACAGGAACTTCACGTTCCGCCAGAATCAACTGCGTTGTATGGCGGGCGCGTTCCAGTTCGCTGCACAGAACGTTGTCGACAGGGACATTGCGTAACAGCGTACCCAGCGTTTGCGCCTGAGCGATCCCCCGTTCCGTTAGCGGTGTGGGGGCGTGGCCGCTATATAAACCAGCGACATTGGCTTCGGTTTCGCCATGACGTACTAACCAGAGTCTCATGTTTTCCTCGTGAGGCTATTCGCACAAAATATGATGTTTGCCCTGATTGCGCAGTGATTTTTCACTAAAATACCCTTTTTTACGTGGAGCGGCACGATGTCTTTATTGAAGAGCGCACATGGCGGTAACACCCGAGAAGCCGCCGAATTGTTGGGCATCTTGCCTGAACAGTTGCTGGATTTTAGCGCGAATATTAACCCGCTGGGTATGCCGGTAAGTTTAAAACGGGCGATTATCGACAATCTGGACTGCACGGAGCGTTACCCGGATGTCGATTACGCGCAACTGCATGCCGCGCTGGCGGAGCATCATCAAATTCCGTCCTCGTGGATCCTGGCCGGGAACGGTGAAACCGAATCCATTTTTACCCTGGTGCATGGCCTGAAGCCACGCCACGCGATGATCGTGACGCCCGGGTTTGCGGAATATCGTCGGGCGCTGCAATGGGGAGAGTGTACGATCCATGAGTTTGCGCTGTGCGAAGACGATGGCTGGCAGCTTACCGATGCGATCCTCGATGCGTTAACGCCTGAGCTGGACTGCCTGTTTCTCTGTACGCCCAATAATCCCACCGGGTTGTTGCCCGAAACCCGCCTGCTGCGTGAAATTGCCACGCGTTGTGAGTCGCTGGGGATCGCCCTGATCCTTGATGAAGCGTTTATCGATTTTATTGCCGGGGAGTCGGGGTTTATCCCGTTACTGCACGAGAACCCGCATATTTGGGTGCTGCGTTCGCTCACCAAGTTCTACGCGATCCCGGGACTGCGCCTGGGGTATCTGGTCAACAGTAACGAACAGGCGGTTGTACAGATGCGCAGCCAACAAATGCCGTGGTCAATTAATGCGTTTGCTGCCCTGGCAGGCGAGATTATCTTACGCGATAGCGCATATCAGCGGGCGACGTGGAAATGGCTGGAACAAGAGGGGGAGCGGTTTGATCAACAACTGCAAGATCTGCCCGGCCTGACGGCGTATCCCGGCCGGGCAAATTATCGTTTATTACGCTGCGATCGTGCAGATATTGATCTGCAACTTGCGTTGCTGAAACAGCATGTCTTGATTCGCAGTTGCGCCAATTATCCGGGGCTGGATGCGCGCTATTATCGGGTAGCCGTTCGCAGCCAGGAAGAGAATAACCACCTGCTGACGGCCTTACGCAAGGCGCTTAGCGGTACAGTCCCTGTTGATTGATATAGTCAAGCACCGCGTCTGGCATCAGGTCGTCGCACGGCTCGCCCTTTTCCAGGCGCTCACGGATGAGCGTGGCGGAGATGTTAAACCACGGCGTTTCGGCCAGGTAAATTTTCCCGCAAGGCAGGTTGTGCAGGTCATCTGCTGAATGGGTCAGATGATCCTCCAGCCATTGCTGGTGTTTTTCCTGCGCCATTTCGAGTGGATAGCCCGGACGTCGGCACACGATGAGGTGGGTATTACCCAGAATCGTGTGGTAGTCATGCCAGGAAGGGAAGGTAAGCAGCGAATCCTGACCAATGATAAACGCTAACGGCACGTTTGGGCCTTGCTCCTCGCGCCACTCTTTTAGCGTTTGCGCGGTGTAGGAGGCGGTATCACGTTTCAGCTCGCGTTCATCCAGGGAAAACAGCGGTTTATCAGCAATGGCCAGTTCAACCATACGCTTACGTTGCTCACCGGACGCTTCGGGCTGCGCACGATGTGGCGGCACGTTATTGGGCATGATGATGACCCGGGAAAGGCCAATCAGATTCGCCAGAATTTCAACCGGTTTAAGATGACCGTAATGCACCGGATCAAAGGTGCCACCGAACAAAGCCTGCAATGATTTCATATCAACCATCAATAAAAACATCGGCCAGCGATTTATGACAGAGCAAAAGGGAAAGCCCCTCAAGTTCCGCCCACACTGACTGACCATAGTCTTGTTTAAGCGTAATTTCCGTACGCGTTAAAAGCGTAACAGCCTGACGCAGTTGCGCCGGGTTCAGCCGGTTTAACGCATCTCCCATCATGCCCCGGCGATTTTGCCACACCCGGTGTTTATCAAACAACGTGCGCAAAGGCGTATGGGCCGACTGCCGTTTTAAGTTAACCAGCAACAGCAACTCACGCTGGATCGTACGCAGCAAAATAACCGGCTCGCTACCTTCCAGGCGTAGCTGCTGCAGAATGTGCAGTGCGCGTTTGCTTTTGCCCATTAGCAGCGCATCTACCCAGTGGAATGGGGTAAAGTGCGCGGCATCGTTAACCGCTTTCTCTACGCGAGGCAGCGTTAGTTTGCCGTCAGGCCAAAGCAACGCTAATCGTTCCAGCGCTTGCGCCAGTGCTAACAAATTACCTTCATAGCAATAGCACAAAAGCTGATTGGCTGCGTCATCCAGTTGCAGGTTGTTAAGTTTCGCCCTGGCGGCAACCCAGCGAGGAAGCTGTGCTTGTTCCGGCGTCTGGCAGCTTACCTGAACCGCGTTATTTGCAAGCCCCGTATACCATGCGGCGTTTTCCTGTGCCCTGGTGAGTTTGTTGCCGCGAACCATCAGTAGCAGATCGTCATGTAACAGAGTGACGAGTGACGCGAGCTGTTCATTAATGGCGGCATTAGGGCCATTTTCAGGCAACTGCAGAAGCAGGGTTTGACGGCTGGCAAACAGGCTCATCGCCTGGCAAAGTGAAAAAATCTCTCCCCAGTCGGTGCTGTTGTCCAGAGTGAAGGCGTGGTGTTCTTCGAATCCTTGTGTTGCGGCAGCCTGACGGATGGCATCCTGGCTTTCCTGCAATAAGAGGGGATCGTTGCCCAAGAGTAAATACGCCGCGCGCAGCCCTTCATTGAGCTGTGCGCGGAGTTGTTCAGGGTACAACTTGAGCATCAGTTACCCAGCGTGGTGGAGACACGCGCCGGAGATGACGCAGGCGCTGCGGTTTTATTCACCGCAGGCTCAGCATCAGCATTGGATGACTGAGTATCGGCCAGATGTACGCTTGGCAGCTTACGAATCAACTGTTCAGCCGCTTTGTCATACATCTCTTTTATGATCATGTCCTGCTCGTTATCCTTCGCCAGTGCAGCCTGTGGGTTGTCAAAGAACGAACGATAAACTTTGGCGCTGATAGGGTAAATATCATGACCTGGAATCAGCACAGTAGCCCTTACGGACATCACCATCTGGTATTCAGCCGTTTGACCGTTCTGGAATACCGATGCCGTATCTTGCGAAAGGCTGACCGCACCCAGACGTAAGGACGTCACATCTTTACGCATGGTACCGTCTTCAAGCAGCGTAACGCCGTTCAGACGCAGTTGATTACGCACCGCGCGGCTTAACGGGCCGTTCGGATCGCCAGAGTTCAGGATCATGGTTTTCATTGAGGGTGGAACCTGCGTAGTACTACGCAGATGCCAGCCACACCCGGCGGTGACAAGCACCGCCAGCGATAACAACAATGTTGTCAGAAGTCGCACGCTTCCTCCCGCGCTTAGCCAACGACCAGATTGAGGAGTTTACCCGGTACATAAATCACTTTACGTACGGTAACGCCATCAAGATATTTTGCCACCAGATGCTCCTGGCCAGCACGTTCACGAACCTGCTCTTCAGTGGCGTTTACCGGAACGGTGATTTTGCCACGTACTTTGCCGTTTACCTGAACCACAACCAGCGTTGAGTCTTCAACCATTGCTGCTTCGTCCGCCACCGGCCACGGCGCGTTGTCGATATCGCCTTCGCCTTTCAGCGCCTGCCACAGGGTGAAGCAAACGTGTGGGGTGAACGGGTTGAGCATGCGTACAACAGCCAGCAACGCTTCCTGCATCAGGGCTCTGTCCTGCTCGTCTGCCTGCGGTGCTTTCGACAGCTTGTTCATCAGCTCCATAATCGCCGCAATCGCGGTGTTAAAGGTCTGACGACGACCGATATCATCGGTGACTTTAGCAATGGTTTTATGCACGTCGCGACGCAGCGCTTTTTGATCTTCGCTCAACACATCAACGTTCAGGGCAGCAACATCTCCCTGGGACGTATGTTCGTAAACCAGTTTCCAGACACGTTTCAGGAAGCGGTTCGCCCCTTCAACGCCGGACTCCTGCCATTCCAGCGTCATATCAGCCGGAGAAGCGAACATCATGAACAGACGTACGGTGTCGGCGCCGTAGCGTTCAACCATGACCTGCGGGTCGATACCGTTATTTTTCGACTTGGACATCTTGCTCATGCCGGTATACACCAGTTCATGGCCTTCTGCGTCCTTAGCCTTAACGATACGACCTTTTTCGTCACGCTCAACGATGGCATCAACCGGAGAAACCCAGTTACGTTCGCCGTTGGCGCCAACGTAGTAGAACGCATCGGCCAGAACCATCCCCTGACACAGCAGCTGTTTAGCTGGTTCATCAGAGTTGACCATGCCTGCGTCGCGCATCAGTTTGTGGAAGAAGCGGAAGTAGAGCAGGTGCATGATGGCGTGTTCAATACCGCCAATGTAGATATCAACCGGCAGCCAGTAGTTCGCCGCGTCGGAATCCAGCATACCTTCCTGATACTGCGGGCAGGTGTAGCGCGCGTAGTACCAGGACGACTCCATAAAGGTATCGAAGGTGTCAGTTTCACGCAGCGCAGGCATACCGTTAACGGTGGTTTTCGCCCACTCCGGATCGGCTTTGATTGGGCTGGTAATACCGTCCATGACTACGTCTTCCGGCAAAATAACCGGCAGTTGGTCTTCTGGCGTTGGCAGGACGGTACCGTCTTCCAGCGTCACCATCGGAATCGGCGCGCCCCAGTAACGCTGACGGGAAACACCCCAGTCACGCAGACGATAGTTAACTTTACGCTCACCCACGCCTTTAGCTACCAGCTTGTCAGCGATAGCGTTGAAGGCCGCTTCGAAGTCGAGGCCGTCAAACTCACCGGAGTTAAACAGCACGCCTTTTTCGGTCAGCGCTTGTTCAGACAGATCCGGCTCTGCGCCTTCAGCAGTCAGAATTACCGGCTTGATGGTCAGGCCATATTTGGTCGCAAATTCGTAATCGCGCTGATCGTGACCCGGAACGGCCATAACTGCGCCTGTACCGTATTCCATCAGCACGAAGTTTGCCGCCCAAACCGGGATCTCTTCGCCAGTCAGCGGGTGAACGGCTTTGAAACCAGTGTCGACGCCTTTCTTCTCCATGGTCGCCATTTCGGCTTCAGCAACCTTGGTGTTGCGGCATTCGTCAATGAAGGCAGCCAGTTCTGGGTTATTTTCAGCGGCTTTCTGCGCCAGCGGATGACCTGCAGCAACCGCCAGGTAGGTCGCACCCATAAAGGTGTCCGGGCGTGTGGTGTAGACGGTCAGCGTGTTGTCGTAATCGTTCACATCGAAGGTGATTTCCACGCCTTCAGAGCGGCCAATCCAGTTGCGCTGCATCGTTTTCACGGTGTCAGGCCAGTGATCCAGATTATCCAGGTCGCGCAGCAGTTCGTCAGCGTAAGCGGTGATTTTGATGAACCACTGCGGGATCTCTTTACGCTCAACTTTGGTATCGCAACGCCAGCAGCAGCCGTCGATAACCTGTTCGTTCGCCAGTACGGTCTGGTCGTTCGGGCACCAGTTAACGGCAGACGTTTTCTTGTACACCAGCCCTTTTTTGTACAGCTCGGTGAAGAACTTCTGTTCCCAGCGGTAGTATTCCGGGGTGCAGGTTGCCAGCTCACGGCTCCAGTCGTAACCGAAACCCAGCATTTTGAGCTGGTTTTTCATGTACGCAATGTTGTCATACGTCCACGGTGCCGGGGCGGTGTTGTTTTTAACCGCAGCGCCTTCGGCAGGTAGGCCGAACGCATCCCAGCCAATTGGCTGAAGTACGTTTTTGCCCAGCATACGCTGATAGCGAGCGATCACGTCACCGATGGTGTAGTTACGTACGTGGCCCATGTGTAGTCGACCAGAAGGATAGGGAAGCATAGACAGGCAGTAATACTTCTCTTTGCTCTCGTCTTCGGTAACTTCAAATGTGCGCTTCTCATCCCAGTGAAGCTGTACTTTGGATTCTATCTCTTCCGGGCGGTATTGCTCTTGCATGGCAGCCAGTGGTCCTGTTTTCAATACAGCTACAAACGTAGCTCTAGATGTGGTGTTTTAGATCCGCATAGCATAGCCCAAACGCCCGCGCCAAAACAGCCTTTCGCGCATTCAACGTTGAATTCCCGTAAGGATAATTCTTGCACGAATTTACACACTCTGTGGACAGTCTTGCAAAGCGTAGCGTAAATAACGTCTATTATTATAGACAGTTAACGACCCAGGAGGCGAAGCGATGAACAAGGTTGCTCAATATTACCGTGAACTGGTGGCTTCACTGAGTGAACGCCTGCGTAATGGCGAACGCGATATTGATGCGTTGGTGGAACAGGCGCGTCAGCGCGTTATGCAGACCGGGGAGTTAACGCGCACCGAGGTGGAAGAGCTCACCCGGGCCGTCAGACGCGACCTGGAAGAGTTTGCTCTGAGCTATGAAGAAAGCCTCGATGAGGAGACCGACAGCGTCTTTATGCGGGTTATCAAAGAGAGTATCTGGCAGGAACTGGCCGATATTACCGATAAAACGCAGCTCGAATGGCGCGAAGTGTTCCAGGACCTCAGCCATCACGGGGTTTATCACAGCGGCGAGGTGGTCGGGTTGGGCAATCTGGTCTGCGAGAAGTGCCACTTCCATTTGGCGGTGTACACTCCTGATGTGCTGCCGCTATGCCCGAAATGCGGACACGATCAGTTCCAGCGTCGACCGTTTGAGCCGTGATTTTCACCTGAGAGCCGCTAACGCGGCTCTGTGAGGGATTGCGAATGTGTTACGCCACAACGCGTTGATTCCAGGCATCCGTATAGATGATATTTCCATCGCAATGCTTCCATGTGATGCTTTCATAGCGTAGCAGAATGGTTTCAAGATGTGTCCCGGTTGAAGCTCCAGGATAAAGATCTGCGGTAATGGATGTGATTTTTACATTGTTTAGAATGATATTAAAATACTCCTTTTCCATTCCAGCTTCGGTGAGCGTGTACATTTTTATCGTTGCGCATTTAAGTGTCGCTCCTTCGCTTTGAGCCTTATATAGCAGGGGAGTTACACGATCAAATTCTTTCTGAAATTGGATTGGAGCATGAATGCGCGTACCTGTTAGCCGCCCTGTATTACCATCTGTTGGAATATTTACATTATGGGTAAGGGATTTTATTTCTATAGCACCTACTCGATCAGAGACCAGAGACGAACCTACAAGCGGGGAACCATTAGCATCAACTAACCAAAGATAAGCTGGATTAGACATTATAAATTCCTTTTATGTATTGGCTTAATAAATATATAATATTGGGTTATTTGAATTTTTCGAATTTTTCTGTAATGAACGGATAATACCAAAAAATAGCAATAATACTGATTAGCATTAGCTCCCACCAGTATTCAGGAAATAAATATAACCAGAGTACGGCAAAAAAAATCAAGATTGCTGGGAGTACAAGATTATAGAGTACAACTGATATTAGACTCTTAAACATCGAATCTTTCCATGATTTCGTCGGCAAGCTGATCGAGGTTAGAATAGATACCAGCATGAACTTTCTGAATTATTTCTGAAAGAGCTGGCTCAACGAAGTAATAGAGCATCTCCAGCTTTGCTTGGTAAAGAATCCAATAATAACTTGGATCTATTGCTTTCAGTGCCCGGGCTGCCATAGCTGCTTTTTGCTGAAACCCATAGACCTGCAGAAGATAAACGCCAACTGGCATTTTACCAGCCAGTTTTTGCGCAACGGCTTTTGACAGAAAATCTGACTGTGCAATAGCTTCCGCCATAGCTGAGGCAACAGCAAACCGTGTACCACTTGCCACTGTTATACGAGCAGCAAGGTTTGCTGCGTTGCGAACCATCTTTTGGGCAGAACCTTCTTTGTTACCTTCTCTAACATCTTTGCTCACGGTCAGGAAATATAAATACAGCATATATGTAATAACATCGTGGTATCTGAATATAGACATGATGGAATAAACAGTCCTTATCTCTTCAGATTTCAATTCCTGACATACATCATTATATCTGGGGATTAAACAGCTCGAATACCAGCTAGCTCTTTCTATTCCTGAATAAATATCAGAGGCGATGCCTTTTGCGGCCTGTATCGTATTTGTGAATCCATTCTCAATATATATAGATAACTGCCTGTCATTCTGAAACCTTACCCTGAGATAATCTGAAGCATTCATTCAGTGTTCCTCTGATTTGTTGTGCCGGATGTTGCATGATACATTAATCTGCTGGGGGATTTATTCAGTATTACCTGACAAATTAATGAAGTAACGCAGTATTCACGTTCGCTATTAGCTAACAGTAAAATCGCTATGATTCAACATAGCGATCTTACTCAATGATAAATTTCAGGCGTAAAATTTCAAACGCTCCGCTAGCAGATCGACAAACTCCTGGCGATCCACGTCCACCATCACGGTGGCGTTTGGCTTATTGCCGCTCAGGGAGTAGTAGTCAACCACGGTCATTCCCTGGGTGTATTTGCCCTGAGTTTCCACACCAACCCAGCGTTCAACGGTGGTAAACAGTTCAGGTTTCAGCAGCCAGGCAATGGTGCATGGATCGTGCAGCGGCGCGCCAATAAATCCCCATTTTTCATCTTTGTGATATTCAAAGAAGAAGTCGAGTAGCTCTGCAACGATTGTCGAAATGGGATTGCCGATAGCGCGGAACCGTTCGGTATCTTCACGATGTATTTGCGCTTTATGCGTGACATCTAGTCCAGCCATCACCACCGGAATGCCCGACTGGAACACGATCTCAGCGGCTTCTGGATCCACGAAGATGTTGAACTCGGCGGCGGGCGTCCAGTTTCCGAGGCCCATTGCACCACCCATGATCACGATACGGGCAATTTGGGGGTGCAGTTCAGGATGGCTATTCAGTAGCAATGCCACGTTAGTTTGCGGCCCGGTGGAGACAATCGTCACCGGTTCCTGACTGTTACGCAGGGTTTTCGCCATCAATTCCACGGCGGTACAGTCCTGTGGAGCAAAAGCGGGTTCAGGCAGCGCCGGGCCATCAAGCCCGCTCTCACCGTGGACGTTATCGGCAATTATCAGGTCGCGCATCAGCGGTTTGACTGCGCCACCGGCCACTGGGATATCCGTGCGGTTGAGCAACGTTAACATACGCAATACGTTACGCAGTGTTTTGTCGGGGGTCTGGTTACCGGCAGAGGAGGTTATCGCTTTCACATCCAGTTCAGGTGAAGCGAGGGCGAGAACAATTGCGATAGCGTCGTCATGACCTGGATCGCAATCAAACAGGATAGGAAGTGCCATTGTTGCTCCTTGTAAGTGGGACTTTGTGACAAGGTTAACGCTGGGCTATGCCTGTTTCGAGAAGTGAAGAGATAAATCGTGAGGTGGCGCGCACATGGAGGTGCGCGCCAGCAAAATTAGTGCAGGATTTTCGCGAGGAAGTCTTTGGCACGGTCTGATTTTGGATTAGCGAAGAACTCTTCTTTCGGTGAGTCTTCAACAATCTTCCCTTCATCCATGAAGATCACCCGGTTCGCCACTTTACGCGCAAAGCCCATTTCGTGGGTAACTACCATCATGGTCATCCCTTCATTGGCCAGTTCAACCATGACGTCCAGTACTTCGTTGATCATTTCTGGGTCGAGTGCTGACGTCGGTTCGTCAAACAGCATAGCGATAGGATCCATGCACAGCGCCCGAGCGATGGCGACACGCTGTTGCTGGCCCCCGGAGAGCTGAGCTGGAAACTTCTCGGCATGCGCTGACAGACCAACGCGTTCCAGTAACTTTTGCGCTTTGTCGCGGGCCGGCTTTTTATCGCGTTTAAGCACTTTTACCTGCGCCAGAGTCAGGTTCTCAATAATCGACAGATGCGGGAACAGTTCAAAGTGCTGGAACACCATGCCAACGCGGGAGCGCAGTTTGGCCAGATCGGTCTTTTTATCATTCACCACGGTACCATCAACGGTGATGACGCCCTGTTGTACCGGCTCCAGCCCGTTCACCGTTTTGATAAGCGTTGATTTACCTGAACCTGACGGGCCGCAGACCACCACCACTTCACCTTTTTTCACTTCCGTGGAGCAGTCGGTCAGCACCTGAAAGTGACCATACCATTTAGAAACATTTTTCAGGGTAATCATTAAACTGTCCTTTTCTTCAAATAGCTGACCAACAACGATGCGCTCAGACTGAATACAAAATAAACGGCGCCAGCAAACAGGATCATTTCAACCTGCGTGCCGTCACGCTCGCCAATGGTGGAGGCGGTACGGAAGAAGTCTGCCAGACTCAATACATAGACCAGCGAGGTATCCTGGAAGAGTACGATGCCCTGGGTAAGCAGCAGCGGCACCATCGCGCGGAATGCCTGCGGCAGAATGATGAGTTTCATCGACTGCCAATGGGTCATCCCCAGCGCCAGCGCGGCGCTAGACTGCCCGCGAGAAATACTCTGGATACCGGCGCGGATAATCTCGGAATAGTACGCGGCTTCAAACATCGAAAATGCGACCATCGCTGAGATCAGGCGAATATCGGTTTTTGGCGACAGACCCAGCACGTTTTGCAGGAAGCCGGGCACAATCAGGTAGAACCACAGCAGCACCATCACCAGCGGAATGGAGCGGAATACGTTGACGTAGCCCTTCGCAAACCAGGCAATTGGCGCGAAGCTGGACAGACGCATTACTGCAAGGATGGTCCCCCAGACGATACCAATGACGACTGCCGTGACGGTGATTTTCAGCGTGATGATCAGCCCATCCAGCAGATACGGCAGGGAAGGGACGATAGAACTCCAGTCAAATTCGTACATTATTTGCCTCCCAAATTGCCAGGCAGGCGGATTTTGCGTTCGACGAGATTCATCACCAGCATGATGACGGCGTTAATCAGTACGTAGGCCAGAGTGATGGCCGTAAACGATTCCCATGCGTGGGCGGAGTAATCCAGTAGTTTACCTGCTTGCGCAGCCATATCGACCAGGCCGATAGTGGAGGCGATCGCGGAGTTCTTTACCAGGTTCATCATCTCCGAGGTCATTGGCGGAACAATCACGCGGTAAGCGTTTGGCAGCAGAACATAGCGGTAGGCCTGCGGCAACGTCAGCCCCATCGCCAGCGCGGCATTTTTCTGTCCGCGAGGCAAAGACTGAATAGCAGCACGAACCTGTTCGCAGACGCGCGCAGCGGTAAACAGCCCCAGACAAAGCATGGATGAGAGGAAGAACTGAATGTTGGGATCCAGTTCTGACTTAAACCACATCCCGATGTTTTCCGGCAGCAGTTCAGGAATGACCAGATACCAGGTAAAAAACTGGACAATGAGCGGAACGTTACGAAACAGCTCGACGTACAGCGTGCCGATCCCGGAAAGGAAACGATTTGGTACGGTACGTAAGATGCCGAATAAAGAGCCGATGAGGAAAGCGATAACCCAGGCGGTGATAGATAACGCGACAGTGACCTGGAAACCACTCCAGAGCCAGCCGAGATAGGTGGTGTTGCCGAACGGGGCTTGTTGTAAAAAAATACCCCAGTTCCAGTCTATAGACATAAATCTACTCCAGAAAAAAAAGGGTAGCAGCGCTACCCCCGAAGATTGTTATTCAGCGTTTTGCGGTTTTCAGGCCTGATGGGGAACGACCATCAGGCTTATAGTCTGTCCGTGCTGAGTAGCAATCGAGAGGGAGGGGAAGCCTCCCTGATTACACTTCATCCTTCAAGATATCTCGTTGTTGGCTGCCTTTATTCATCCCGGTTACTTACTCATGTAAGCGCCCGGGAATTCGCTCAGTTGCCGCCTCGATATAACTTGAAAGGTTTTGTGTACTCTTCTAATTAATTAGTTAAGCGCTTTATCATTCGGTTCTTTGAACAGGGCTTTCATCTCGTCTGACAGTTCGAAATTCATGTTCAGGTTCTTCGGTGGAATTGGATTTTTAAACCACTTATCAAACCATTTCTCAGCTTCGCCTGAGGTCTGCGCCTTGGCGATAGTGTCATCCATCAGCTTTTTGAACTGAGGGTCATCTTTACGCAGCATGCAGCCGTAAGCTTCCTGAGACTGCGGCTTGCCGACGATCTCCCAGTTGTCTGGTTTCTTCGCCTTCGCGCGCTCGCCAGCCAGCAGGGCGTCATCCATCATAAAGGCAACGGCGCGGCCGCTTTCCAGAGTACGGAAAGAGTCACCGTGGTCTTTCGCGCTGATGATGCGCATATCCATTTTTTGCTCTTCATTCAGCTTGTGCAGCAGCACCTCTGAGGTGGTACCCGAAGTCACGACTACGGCTTTACCTTTCAGATCGGCGAAATCTTTGACGTCGCCGCCTTTTTTCGCCAGCAGACGAGTACCGACAACGAAAATGGTGTCAGAGAAAGCCGCTTGTTTTTGGCGCTCGACGTTGTTGGTGGTGGAGCCACATTCAAAGTCGAAGGTGCCGTTTTGCAGCAGCGGGATACGGTTTTGTGAAGTAATCGGGATCAGTTTCACCTGCAGGTCAGGCTTGTTCAGCTTTTTCTTCACGGCTTCAACGATCGCGTTGGAGTAATCCTGTGAATAACCGACCACTTTTTGTTGATTATCGTAGTAAGAAAACGGTACCGATGATTCACGGTGGCCGACCACAATCACGCCGTTTTTGGCGATCTTGTCCAGCGTGCTGCCTGCCGCTGGTGCTGCGTCTTCTGCGTGCGCCAGACCGGCGGACATTCCCATGACCAGCATGGCAGTGGCGAGCTTACGTAATTGCATATCCAACTCCTTTATCGTCTGCGCCAGGGACGCATTGATACCCATTGTGATGTTGTTATTGTTTGCTACTAAAACGTGCAGTCTTGTATATGTTTGTTAACATTTAGTTTGGATGAATGTAAAGAATTTGCTGTTTTATTGTTTATTTTTGCGAAGTGCGCCGCACCATTTGGGGGCAAAAATATCTTGTTGCACTTTTCAGGTGCTACCGGCGCTCAACGTTGGTGCGACCAGGTTGCACATTCAGCCAAAACTGCATTTGTCTTGTAGAACAAAGCAATAGACGTGCCAGAATGGGGAGCGGGAAATGTTTTGTGGGCCGGATAAGCGAAACGTTATCCGGCCGGGGAAGGAAGGTTACTTACGACGCTGGCGCAGGCTCATTACCACCGCACCAAAGCCAAACAGCGCGGTCAGCAGCCAGAGCGGCCAGTTACCGGTACGGGCATAAGGGGTTAAGCCCGTCGTTGGCGTCACGCTGGTGGTCAGGACCTGGCGGGTAAACTGCGGGATCATCGCCTGAATCTCACCCTGTGGACCAATCACCGCCGTAATACCGTTGTTGGTGCTACGCAGCAGAGGGCGCGCCAGCTCGAGGGAACGCATACGCGCCATCTGGAAGTGCTGCCACGGGCCGATGGATTTACCAAACCAGGCATCGTTGGAAATCGTCAGCAGGTAGTCCGTATCCGGGCGGAAATTATCCCGTACCTGTTCGCCAAGAATGATTTCATAGCAGATGGCAGCCGTCAGCTTAAAGCCGTGCGCATGCAGCTGTGGCTGCACATAAGGCCCACGGCTGAAAGACGACATTGGCAGGTCAAAGAACGGCGCTAACGGGCGCAGGATCGATTCCAGCGGGACGAACTCGCCAAACGGTACCAGATGGTTTTTGTTATAGCGGTTGCTGGAGTCGTAACTGTACGGGCTGTCTTTACCCAGCGTGATGATGGTGTTGTAGGTGTCGTAACGATTCTGCTTGTTCAGACGTGCGTCAACGATACCGGTAATCAGCGTGCTGTTTTTCGATCTCAGCAGGTCATCCATCATGCCCAGAAAACGCTGCTGATTAATTTCCAGGTCCGGAATAGCGGATTCTGGCCAGATGATCAGCTGTGATTTGCCCATCTCAGGCTGGGTGGCGTCGAGATAAATCTTCAGGGTGTTGAGTAACTGACCTTCATCCCATTTGAGCGACTGCGGAATGTCACCTTGCACCATCGAGACCTGAGTGGTTTTTTCCGGCTCAAGCGTGTACCACTGGATATAGCGCAGCGGAAAGGGCAGAGCAAAGAGCACTAGCGCGGCAATCAGCGGCTTCCAGTTACGCGTCACCAGCGCCAGCGCCAGCAGGCCACTAACCACCATCAGCAGGAAGTTAATCGCCTCAACGCCCATCACCGGAGCCAGCCCTTTTAACGGACCGTCGATCTGACTGTAGCCGAACTGTAGCCACGGGAAGCCGGTCAGTACCCAGCCGCGCAGGAATTCGGTTATTTGCCAGACGACCGGCGCGGCAATCGCCACGCGTATCCAGGTGGTTTTCGGCCACAGACGCGCCAACACGCCGGCAAACAGGCCGGTGTAGAGGGAAAGGTATGCGGCAAGCAGAACCACGAGGAACACATTAATGGGGCCCGGCATACCGCCAAACTGCGCGATGCTGACGTAAACCCAGTTGATGCCGGAGCCAAACAGCCCCAATCCCCAGAAGTAGCCGATTGCGGCAGACTGGAGCGGACGGCGATTGAAGGTAAGAGCCTGCAGGCCCATCAGCGAAACGATCGCAGCGGGCCAGATGTCATACGGAGAGAAAGCCAGCGTCCCGCAGGCACCGAATAATAACGCCAGCAGCAGGCGAATGCGCTGGCGTTCAATTAATGGGGCAAATGCCATGTAGTCTTAGATCCAGTTTCGGGTTTATTCGTCCAGTTTGGGCTGGGGTGAGTCGTCCGGAATTCTGACATGAACCTGAATAATACGACGGCTGTCGGCCATTGCCACTTTGAACTGGTAACCATCAATGTCGATAGTCTCCCCGCGCGCGGGCAGATGACCAAAGGCCTGCATAACCAGCCCGCCGATGGTATCTACTTCTTCGTCGCTAAAATGGGTACCGAAAGCGTCGTTGAAGTCTTCGATCGGCGCCAGAGCGCGAATGGTCCAGGTGTGGCGACTGAGCTGACGGAAATCGATATCGTCTTCTTCGTCGTACTCATCTTCAATTTCACCCACGATCAGTTCAAGGATGTCCTCAATGGTCACCAGACCTGAGACACCGCCGAATTCGTCGATGACGATAGCCATATGATAACGCTGGGAGCGGAACTCTTTCAGCATGCGGTCAACTCGCTTGCTTTCAGGTACGACAACCGCCTGGCGTAACACTTTCTCCATGCTGAAGGCTTCGGCATCGCTGCGCATAAACGGCAGCAGATCTTTGGCCATCAGAATCCCTTCAATGTGATCTTTGTCTTCGCTGATCACCGGGAAACGCGAGTGGGCAGACTCGATAATGACATCGAGACATTCGTCCAGGGTCTGGTTGCGTTTCAGGGTAATCATCTGAGAGCGAGGGATCATGATGTCGCGCACGCGTTGGTCCGCAATATCCATCACCCCTTCGAGCATATCGCGCGTATCTTCATCGATAAGGTCGTTTTGCCCGGAATCACGGATCAGCTCCAACAGTTCGTCGCGGTTTTTTGGTTCACCGTGGAAAAGTTGGCTCAGTAACAGGGAGAAAAATCCCTTTTTGCTGTTTAAGGTGTCACTACTGTGTGAATTGTCGTCGCTCATGGCGTCGTATGGGTTCTCATGTTAGTTAATACAAAGCTCGTCATGCGTATATTCAGCTGTTGACGGCATGTCTCTTCATCGTACTTCAAACCAGGTAAGCCGGATAAGGCGCAATACCTGATGGCGGCTGCGCCTTATCAGGCTTACAAGATTTCGAAATGCTTATTCTTTCTCGGCAATGTACGGATCCTCATAGCCCAGAGCAAGCATAATCTCTGTTTCTAGGGATTCCATCTCTTCCGCTTCATCGTCTTCGATATGGTCGTAACCGAGTAAATGCAGGCTACCGTGCACCACCATGTGCGCCCAGTGGGCCTCAAGCAGTTTGCCTTGTTCCTGCGCTTCTTTCTCGACTACCTGACGGCAGATGATCAAATCGCCCAGCAGCGGCATTTCAATGCTCGGCGGGGCTTCAAACGGGAAAGAGAGTACGTTGGTTGATTTATCTTTCCCGCGATAGGTCAGGTTCAGCTCGTGGCTTTCCGCGTCATCGACCAGACGAATGGTAACTTCAGACTCTTCCTGAAACTGTGGGATCACCGCATCCAGCCAACCCTGAAACTGACTTTCTGTTGGTAAACCAGATTCGTCTTCACATGCCAGCTGTAAATCGAGAATAACCTGACTCATTTTTGTTCCTGCTCCTGAGCTTCGCGCTTGCGTTCTGCAGCCAGCTCGGCTTTGCGTTTCTGTTCTGCTTCTTCCCAGGCTTCATACGCCGTGACGATACGGGCGACCACCGGGTGGCGAACCACGTCTTCGCTATGGAAGAAATTAAAACTAATTTCGTCGACTTCAGCCAGTACTTCAATGGCATGACGCAGACCGGATTTGGTGCTTCGCGGCAGGTCAATCTGGGTGATATCGCCGGTGATAACCGCTTTAGAGTTAAAGCCGATACGGGTCAGGAACATTTTCATCTGTTCGATGGTGGTGTTCTGGCTCTCATCAAGAATGATGAACGCATCGTTTAACGTACGACCACGCATGTAGGCCAGCGGCGCAACTTCAATGACGTTACGCTCAATCAGCTTTTCGACCTTCTCAAACCCGAGCATTTCGAACAGTGCGTCATACAGCGGTCGTAAGTAGGGATCGACTTTCTGGCTGAGGTCACCCGGCAGGAAGCCGAGTTTTTCGCCCGCTTCCACTGCCGGACGGGTCAGCAGGATTCGACGGATCTCCTGACGCTCAAGCGCATCGACCGCAGCGGCAACCGCAAGATACGTTTTACCCGTACCCGCAGGGCCAACGCCAAAGGTGATGTCGTGGTCGAGGATATTCGCAATGTATTGTGCCTGGTTCGGCGTACGCGGCTTAATTACCCCGCGCTTGGTTTTGATGTTCACCGCTTTGCCAAATTCCGGCACGCTGTCTGCGCTTTGCTCAAGCACTCGCGCTTCTTTAATTGCCAGATGAATTTGTTCAGGCTCAATGTCCTGCGTCTGACCACGCATTGGGGCAGTATCGACGTACAGGCTACGTAAAATATCTGCCGCCGCGGTGACGCAAATTGGGCGACCGGTCAGCTTAAAGTGGTTATCACGGCGGTTAATTTCGATGCCGAGGCGACGTTCCAACTGCTTGATGTTGTCATCAAATGGGCCGCAAAGGCTCAACAGGCGGGCATTGTCTGCGGGTTCAAGGGTGATTTCACGAGTGTCTATGTTCAAACTGTTCCTCTTTTGCATGTCTTGCCGGACGCTGAACATTTACCGGCATCTAAGGAAATTATTCACGCCATGGGGGAAAGGCGCAAGCATTGCGATAAATATGGGGATGATGAGGTAGATTACAAGGCCCGCCGGGGCAGCGAGCCCAGAAGAGTAAGCCCGACAAGCGTAGCGCCATCGGGCATTGAAGATTAAGGCTGATAAATACCGACGCCCAGATCGTTTTCTTTGCGGGTACGCGCAATAACTGACTCAGGGGATTCAGCGATGCGCAGACCCATTTCGTCTTCGGTGCGCACCACTTTACCGCGCAGGGAGTTCGTCCAGACATCGGTAATTTCTACATCCACGAACTTACCGACCATTTCCGGGTTGCCTTCAAAGTTCACCACTCGGTTATTTTCGGTTCGGCCAGACAGTTCCATGATGCTTTTACGCGATGTGCCTTCAACCAGAATGCGCTGGGTCGTGCCGACCATGCGACGGCTCCAGGCCATAGCTTGCTGGTTAATACGCTCTTGCAGAATATACAGGCGCTGTTTTTTCTCTTCTTCCGGCACGTCGTCAACCATATCGGCGGCAGGGGTGCCTGGACGCGCAGAGAAGATAAAGCTGTAGCTCATGTCAAAATTGACGTCTGCAATCAACTTCATGGTCTGCTCGAAATCCTGCGTGGTTTCGCCTGGGAAGCCAACGATGAAGTCGGAGCTAATCTGGATATCCGGACGCGCTGCGCGCAGTTTGCGGATGATCGCTTTATATTCCAGCGCGGTATGGGTGCGTCCCATCAGGTTCAGTACGCGATCTGAACCGCTCTGTACCGGCAGGTGCAGGAAGCTCACCAGTTCTGGCGTGTCACGATACACTTCAATGATATCATCGGTGAATTCGATCGGATGGCTGGTGGTGAAGCGGATACGGTCAATGCCATCGATCGCCGCGACCAGACGCAGCAGATCGGCAAAAGATCCGATCGTGCCGTCGTAGTTTTCACCGCGCCAGGCGTTCACGTTTTGTCCCAGCAGGTTCACTTCACGCACGCCTTGCGCCGCAAGCTGGGCGATTTCAAACAGGATATCGTCCGCCGGACGGCTTACTTCCTCACCGCGGGTGTATGGCACCACGCAGTAAGTACAATATTTATTACAACCTTCCATGATTGACACGAATGCGCTTGGACCTTCAGCACGCGGTTCCGGTAGGCGGTCGAATTTTTCGATCTCCGGGAAACTGATATCAACCACCGGGCTACGGGTGGTACTTCCACGCACTTTGTTGATCATTTCTGGCAGGCGATGCAGGGTTTGCGGCCCAAAAATAATATCGACATAGTGCGCGCGTTGGCGAATATGGTCGCCTTCCTGAGACGCAACACAGCCACCGACACCGATGATCAGCTTGGGATTTTTCTCTTTTAACAGCTTCCAGCGGCCCAACTGATGGAAGACTTTTTCCTGAGCCTTCTCACGGATAGAGCAGGTATTCAGCAGCAGCACATCTGCTTCTTCGGCCACGTCGGTCAGTTGATACCCATGGGTGGCATCCAGCAGATCGGCCATCTTCGATGAATCGTATTCGTTCATCTGACAGCCCCAGGTTTTAATATGGAGTTTTTTGGTCATCGACTTGCTCTTGCGAAATTGTGGCTGAAATGCAGGGCGCATAGTGTACTGCTTTGGCGCGGTTGTGACCAGTATGACGGATGTCAGCCTCAAGGGGTAAAAAATCCTGTAAACTTACACAATACATGTAACAGGATAATTGACCATGACAAATCAACCAACGGAAATTGCCATTGTCGGCGGGGGGATGGTCGGCGGCGCGCTGGCGCTAGGACTGGCGCAGCATGGATTTACGGTAACGGTCATTGAACATGCCGTTCCCGCGCCGTTTGTGGCTGACGGACAGCCAGATGTCAGAATTTCGGCCATCAGCTCCGCCTCCGTGTCGTTGCTAAAAGGGCTGGGCGTCTGGGATACGGTTCAGGGGATGCGCAGCCATCCTTACCGTCGTCTGGAAACGTGGGAATGGGAAAATGCCCATGTGATGTTTGATGCCGCCGAGCTTAAGCTGCCCTTGCTGGGCTATATGGTGGAAAACACGGTCCTGCAACAGGCGCTCTGGCAGGCTCTGGACGTTCACCCCAAAGTCACGCTGCGCGTGCCTGCGTCGCTGATCTCTCTGCATCAACATAACGATCGGCATGAGCTTGAGCTGGCTGGTGGCGAAAAAATCAGCGCGAAGCTGGTCATCGGCGCCGATGGCGCAAATTCTCAGGTGCGGAAAATGGCCGGGATTGGTATCCATGCCTGGCAGTATGCGCAGTCCTGTATGTTGATAACCGTGCAGTGCGAGAATTCGCCGGGAGACAGCACCTGGCAGCAATTCACCCCTGACGGTCCGCGCGCATTTTTACCGCTATTTGATAACTGGGCCTCGCTGGTGTGGTACGACTCACCGGCGCGTATCCGCCAGTTGCAAGGTTTGAATATGTCGCAACTGCAGGTGGAGATCGCCAAACATTTCCCATCGCGACTCGGTAACGTTACGCCTGTAGCAGCGGGGGCATTCCCGCTAACGCGCCGTCACGCGCTGCAATATGTGCAGCCAGGACTGGCGCTGGTGGGTGACGCCGCGCATACCATTCATCCGCTGGCGGGGCAGGGCGTTAATTTGGGGTTCCGTGATGTGGATGCGCTGATTGACGTGCTGGTGAATGCGCGCAGCTACGGTGAGTCCTGGGCAAGCCAGCCGGTGCTGAAGCGCTATCAGAACCGTCGCATGACTGACAATTTCATCATGCAAAGCGGCATGGATCTGTTCTACGCAGGATTTAGCAACAACCTGCAGCCGCTGCGTATCATGCGTAATCTTGGGCTAATGGCCGCAGAGCGCGCCGGCGTGCTGAAACGCCAGGCACTCAAGTACGCGTTAGGATTGTAATTCAGACAGGCCTACAGAGAACGTTGTAGGCCTGGTAAGCATAACGCCATCAGGTAATAAATGCAGGAAAGCAAAAAGCTCGCCGAAGCGAGCTTTTTTAATATGGCTGGGGTACGAGGATTCGAACCTCGGAATGCTGGTATCAGAAACCAGAGCCTTACCGCTTGGCGATACCCCAACGGGTGCATCCACAGAATGGACGGCTTTTTGAAATTGGCTGGGGTACGAGGATTCGAACCTCGGAATGCTGGTATCAGAAACCAGAGCCTTACCGCTTGGCGATACCCCAACAATTTTTTGGATTTACCGAACGAGTCGATACGTCCTTAATATGGTGGCTACGACGGGATTCGAACCTGTGACCCCATCATTATGAGTGATGTGCTCTAACCAGCTGAGCTACGTAGCCAGATATTATCATATTCTTCGATGGCTGGGGTACCTGGATTCGAACCAGGGAATGCCGGTATCAAAAACCGGTGCCTTACCGCTTGGCGATACCCCAATGACCGTTGCGGTGAACCGCTACATCGAAGAAAAAATGGCTGGGGTACCTGGATTCGAACCAGGGAATGCCGGTATCAAAAACCGGTGCCTTACCGCTTGGCGATACCCCATCCGTGCAACGCTTACGGGTGAATGGTGCGGGAGGCGAGACTTGAACTCGCACACCTTGCGGCGCCAGAACCTAAATCTGGTGCGTCTACCAATTTCGCCACTCCCGCAAAAAAGATGGTGGCTACGACGGGATTCGAACCTGTGACCCCATCATTATGAGTGATGTGCTCTAACCAGCTGAGCTACGTAGCCATCTTTTTTTCGCGTAACCTTATCGGCGTTGCGGGGCGCATTATGCGTATTGAGCCTTGAAGCGTCAACCCCTTTTTCATTGAAAATAGCTGGAATGTGACTGTTTGGTTAGGTTGCGAACAGCATGACGCAATATTCGGCAATTATTAGTTATTAATTGTTTTTTTGCACAGAAAATAGACATAAAAAAGAGCCCCGTAGGGCCCTTTTCTAAGGATTAACTTATTTATAAGCGGACTGATGTACGCCAACCGCACGACCAGAAGGATCGTTCATGGTTTTAAACGCCTCATCCCATTCGATTGCTTTGGCAGAAGAACAGGCAACAGACGGCCCGCCAGGCACACATTCCGCAGCGCTCGCAACCGGGAACAGCTCTTCGAAAATCTCACGGTACAAATACGCTTCTTTAGAAGATGGCGTATTGTAAGGGAAACGGAAGCTGGCGGTTTCCAGTTGTTGGTCAGAAACTTGCTCAGCGGCCACCTCTTTCAGGGTATCAATCCAGCTGTAACCGACACCATCGGAGAACTGCTCTTTCTGACGCCATGCAACGCTTGCTGGCAGGTAGGATTCAAAACATTCACGCAGAACATGTTTTTCCATTTTGCCGTTGCCGCACATTTTGTCCTGCGGGTTGATGCGCATCGCCACATCAAGGAATTTCTTATCCAGGAAGGGCACGCGAGCTTCCACTCCCCAGGCCGACATAGCTTTGTTGGCACGGGCACAGTCGAACATATGCAGCGCCTGCAGCTTACGCACGGTCTCTTCGTGCAGCTCTTTTGCATCTGGTGCTTTGTGGAAATAGAGATAGCCGCCAAATACTTCGTCAGAACCTTCGCCCGACAGCACCATTTTGATGCCCATCGCTTTAATTTTACGCGACATTAAGTACATCGGGGTCGAGGCGCGAATCGTCGTAACATCGTAAGTTTCGATGTGATAAATCACGTCGCGGATAGCATCCAAACCTTCCTGCACGGTGAAGTGGATCTCATGGTGTACAGTACCCAGATGGTTCGCCACCTCTTGTGCGGCTTTCAGGTCCGGAGCGCCTTCCAGGCCTACGGCGAAGGAGTGCAACTGCGGCCACCAGGCTTCGCTACGCTCCTGATCTTCAACACGACGCGCGGCGTATTTTTTGGTGATTGCGGAAATGACGGATGAATCCAGACCGCCGGACAGCAATACACCATAAGGAACATCTGACATCAGGTGGCTTTTCACTGCATCTTCCAGTGCCTGACGCAACTCGTTTTTATCGGTAACGTTGTCTTTTACCGCATCGTATTCAAACCAGTCGCGCTGGTAGTACTGACGAATTTCGCCGTCTTTACTCCATAAATAGCTACCGGCCGGGAATTCTTTGATCGTGCGACACACGGGAACCAGGGCTTTCATTTCAGACGCAACGTAGAAGTTACCGTGCTCGTCGTAACCCATATACAGCGGGATGATCCCGATATGATCGCGACCGATCAGGTAAGCGTCCTGCTCGCTGTCGTACAAAGCAAAAGCAAACATGCCTTGCAGGTCATCCAGAAACTCTGGGCCTTTTTCCTGATACAGCGCAAGGATAACTTCGCAGTCGGAACCGGTCTGGAACTGATAGCGATCGCCATATTCAGCGCGCAGCGCCTGATGGTTATAAATTTCACCGTTAACCGCCAGGATATGCGTTTTCTTCACGTTGTACAGTGGCTGAGCACCGGCGTTGACGTCGACGATGGACAGACGTTCGTGCGCCAGAATGGCGTTATCACTGGCGTAAATACCCGACCAGTCCGGGCCGCGATGGCGCATCAGACGAGACAATTCCAGGGCTTTTTTACGCAGTTCAACTGCGTCAGTTTTAATATCGAATACGCCAAAAATAGAACACATAACCTTCTCCGTTAACCTGTTGCGTGATGCTTTTTATGTTTGCTTGATAAAGAAAATGCCGCAAAGCTGGAGAGGGCGCAAGTGAATTACGGGTCAGAAAATAAAAAACGCAATGGTCATTGTGGATTGGTGAAAAAAGATTACAGAATAGACGGGTTTATTAATGAATCGATAATTTTATGGCGGTTTTATTAAATGGAAGGATTTCTTCTGGCCGGATATGACGCGGGGGCGTCTTATCCGGCTTACGCATCAAATCACATCAATTTCCGCAACGGACGGGTAAATCCAGCTTGGTCTGAACGGCATGCTGTCAATGTCGTCGAGCGTCGAAACGCCAGACAATACCAGGATGGTTTCGAGACCCGCCTGGAAGCCCGCCAGAATATCGGTACGCAGGTTGTCGCCAACGATAACGGTCTCTTCCGAATGCGCCTGCATTTTGTTGAGCGCCGCGCGAATAATCCACGGGCTGGGTTTGCCCACATAAAACGGCTTGCGGCCAGAGATTTTTTCGATACCGGCGCACAGCGCACCGCAGGCAGGATAAAAACCGCGTCCGTGAGTATCCGGGTTTGTGGCGATGAAACGCGCGCCGTTGGCCACAAAATATGCCGCTTTATGCATCATGTCCCAGTTATAGGATCGCGTCTCGCCAACAATCACAAAATCGGGGTTCACGTCAGTTATAGTAAACCCGGCTTTATACAGCTCGTGAATTAACGCACCTTCACCTACCACGTAGGCCTTTTTCCCTTCCTGGCGGCGAAGAAAATCAGCGGTAGCCATGGCGGAAGTATAAAAGACGCTATCAGGGACATTCACACCCGCGGTGGCGAAGCGGTTTGCCAAATCCTGCCCGGTCTGTGAAGGATAGTTAGTCAGCAAAACTAACGGCAGACCTTTTTCCAGGATCCCAGTCAGAAATTCTGCCGCACCTGGTACGGCAACATTGTCGTGCATCAGCACGCCGTCGATATCACAAATTACATTCTTAATGGCCATGGACAATCCGACATCAAAAAAAGAAGGCATTACTATACACAAAATACACTAAATCATTCGAGTTGCATCAAGGCGGCAAGTCTGAGAACCCCGGAAGCTTACCGAAGTAAGTGACTGGGGTGAGCAGATGCAGCTAACGCAGAGGCTGCTTGGTATTAGCTTTCCAGCAAACGTTGCAGCAATGTACCGTTGAGCATCGCACGCTTCACCAGCGCAAAGGCGCCAATGGCTGAGCGGTGATCCAGCGTGGAACGAACCACCGGTAAATTGTGGCGAAACGCTTTCAACGCCTGCGTGTTGATACAGCTTTCTATAGCAGGCAGCAGCACTTTATCAGCCTCGGTAATTTCGCCCGCAATGACGATTTTTTGTGGGTTAAACAGGTTGATGGCGATGGCGATGGTTTTACCCAGGTGACGACCAACGTGCTCAATGACTTCTGATGCCAGGTTATCGCCTTTATTAGCCGCCTTACAGATGGCTTTAATGCCGCAATCATCCAGCGTGAGTCGGCTTGGATAACCCTGTTTCAATAAGTTCTGCACGCGGTGTTCAATAGAGGCATTGGCGGCAATTGTTTCCAGACAGCCGAAATTACCGCAGTGACAGCGCTCACCCAGCGGCTCTACCTGAATATGGCCAATCTCACCCACGTTGCCATTGCGACCAATAAAAATTCGGCCATTGGAGATGATTCCCGCCCCGGTTCCGCGGTGAACACGCACCAAAATGGAGTCTTCGCAATCCTGGCTTGCCCCGAAATAGTGCTCGGCCAGCGCCAGACTGCGAATATCGTGACCGACAAAGCAGGTGACCTTAAAGCGTTTTTCGAGCGCTTCGACCAGCCCCCAGTTTTCGACCTGAATGTGCGGCATATAGCGGATGACGCCGCTTTCAGGATCAACCAGGCCTGGCAGAATGACGGAAATCGCAACCAGCTCGCGGATTTTCCGCTGGCAGTTCTCAATAAAGGTGGCAATGGTGTTGAGCAGCGCATACTCCAGCGTTTCCTGGGTGCGCTCCGGGAGGGGATAATGCTCTTCAGCGACCACTTTACTGCTCATATCATAGAGCGTGAGCGTAGTATCGTGGCGGCCTAAGCGAACGCCAATCGCATGGAAATTGCGGGTTTCGGTGACGATAGAGATAGCGCGGCGGCCCCCGGTGGAGGCCTGCTGGTCGACTTCTTTGATCAGCCCGCGTTCAATCAATTGACGCGTAATTTTCGTTACGCTGGCGGGGGCAAGCTGGCTTTGCTCGGCAATTTGAATTCGCGAGATTGGCCCATGCTGGTCAATCAGGCGATAAACCGCCGCGCTGTTAAGCTGTTTTACGAGATCAACATTACCTATTTGAGCTTGTCCGCCTGGTGTCATTCTTTCTCTTACTCAGTAACGACCTCGTTGCCATTAACGATGGTCTTGATAATTTTAAAGTCGTGCGTGAACGCAGTCAGGTTGGCTACTTTGCCTGGCGCGATGCTGCCGAGTTGTTTGTCGACGCCAATGGCGCGAGCAGGGTAGAGCGTTGCCATACGTAAGACTTCGTCGAGAGCGATATTCGCATGTTCGACCAGATTGCGTACGCCTTCAATCATGGTTAATGATGAGCCGCTCAGTGTACCGTTCTCATCAACGCACAATCCATTACGGTAGTATATTGTTTTACCAGCGAAAATGAACTGTTCAATGTTTGCACCTGCTGGTGCGGTTGCGTCGGTGACCAGGCACAGCTTGTCGCCTTTCAGGCGTTTGGCATTACGAATGTTAACGTAATCAACGTGGAGGCCATCAGCGATGATACCGCAATAGATATCGGCTTCATCAAGAATAGCGCCCGCCAGACCAGGTTCGCGGCCGGTAATGTACGGCATCGCGTTGAACAGATGCGTCGCAAAGGTGATGCCTGCGCGGAACCCGATTTTTGCTTCTTTTACCGTTGCATTTGAGTGACCCGCAGAAACCACAATACCCGCATTCACCAGTTTGGTAATGACCTCTACCGGGACCATTTCTGGCGCCAGCGTTACTTTGGTGATCACATCGGCATTATTGCACAGGAAATCAACCAGCGCAGCGTCCGGTTGACGGACAAATCCCGGATTATGGGTGCCTTTTTTCACCAGATTCAGCCACGGGCCTTCCAGATGAAGTCCTAGTGCCTGATTCGGGTGTTTCGCCAGGTATTCACGCATGACGCGAACGCCTTGTTTCATCAGGTCATCGCTGGTGGTGATAAGCGTTGGCAGGTAGCTGGTGCAGCCAGATTTTTCATTGGCTTTCTGCATGATTTCCAGCGTTTCAACGGTCACGGCTTCTGCCGTATCGTTAAACTGTACGCCGCCGCAGCCGTTTAGCTGTACATCGATAAAACCGGGGGAAACAATGGCCCCATTCAGTGAGCGCTGTTCAATTCCTGACGGTAACTCAGCCAGTGGGCAAACGCTGTCAATCAGGCCATTGGCGACAACAATCGCATGGTCATCAAGAATTTCGTGACCGGTAAAAATCCGGCCCTGGGTTAAAGCATACATTCCGACCCCCGATTTCAAAAAATGCCGCCCTGCAACTTATCGACAGAGCGGAGACATCAATTACAGACCTTTAATATTTTCCGCTTCTAACTCGTTAAAGTATTTCAGCGTCTTCACTTTCAGTTCCATGGTGGAAGGCTCATCGCAGACCACAACTGCTTTCGGATGCAGCTGCAGACAGCTGATGGTCCACATATGGTTAACGTTGCCTTCAACGGCGGCTTGCAGCGCCTGCGCTTTCTGGTGGCCCAGTACCAGGATCATCACTTCTTCAGCATCCAGCAGGGTGCCCACACCAACGGTCAGCGCATATTTAGGCACCTGGCTGACGTCGCCGTCAAAGAAGCGTGAGTTCGCAACACGCGTGTCGTGAGTCAGCGTTTTGATGCGGGTACGGGAAGCCAAAGAAGAGGCTGGTTCGTTGAACGCGATGTGACCATCGTTGCCTACGCCGCCCATAAACAGGTGGATTTTACCGTAAGAACGGATTTTTTCTTCATACTGACGGCATTCTGCATCAATATCCGGTGCGTTACCATTGAGGAGGTTGATGTTTTCTGCTGGAATATCAACGTGATCAAAGAAGTTGCGATGCATGAAGCTATGGTAGCTTTCCGGATGCTCTTTCGGCAGGCCAACATATTCGTCCATATTGAACGTCACAACATGCTTGAAGCTTACCTGGCCCGCTTTGTGCATTTCAACCAATGCTTTGTAGGCTGTCAGCGGAGTACCGCCAGTCGGCAGGCCCAAAACGAACGGACGATCAGCCGTTGGTTTGAACGCGTTAATACGGTTAACGATATGGCGAGCAGCCCATTTGCCGACTTGTTCAGCGGTATTCAGGGGGATCAGTCTCATTCTTCACCTCAAAAGTAAATGTAAGCAATTGGCGGATTGAGTCTCTGTGCAGTATTAAGCGTAACCTGGTTTTGCATCGGTAAGGATCAATCCGTTTCGATTTTTTGAATGATAAAATAAGTTTTCGTAGTTAGCCAGTGGAAGGGAGGGTTAATAACGATATTTGGTGACTGGAATCACAAAAAACACGCATTTAATTTGCGATACGAATTAAATTTTCACACACTCTGAATGTAGATGAATGGTTAATATTGTTGTTCCAGAATCTTGCTGTCAGGAATGGTCGCACAATAAAAATATGGCTTCAAAGAAGCCTAATCGGGGTCTCGTAGGGGGAATAAAATGAATATTTTAGGTTTTTTCCAGCGGCTGGGTAGGGCGTTACAGCTCCCCATCGCTGTGCTGCCAGTCGCGGCACTGCTGCTGCGATTCGGCCAACCAGATTTACTTAACGTACCCTTCATCGCGCAAGCGGGTGGGGCCATCTTTGATAACCTGGCGTTAATTTTCGCTATCGGTGTGGCTTCCAGCTGGTCAAAAGACAGCGCGGGTGCTGCAGCGCTGGCGGGTGCGGTCGGTTATTTCATATTGACCAAAGCAATGGTTACCATTAACCCGGCCATCAACATGGGCGTGCTGGCAGGTATCATCACTGGTCTGGTCGGCGGTGCAGTGTATAACCGTTGGTCTGGTATCAAATTACCTGACTTCCTGAGCTTCTTTGGCGGCAAACGCTTCGTGCCGATCGCCACTGGCTTCTTCTGTCTGGTGCTGGCTGCTATCTTCGGCTACGTGTGGCCGCCGGTGCAGAACGCCATCCATGCGGGAGGTGAGTGGATCGTAGGCGCTGGCGCGCTGGGTTCCGGTATCTTTGGTTTCATCAACCGTCTGCTGATCCCAACCGGTCTGCATCAGGTGCTGAACACCATCGCCTGGTTCCAGATTGGTGAATTCACTAACGCTGCAGGTACCGTATTCCACGGTGACATCAACCGCTTCTACGCGGGTGACGGCACTGCGGGTATGTTCATGTCTGGCTTCTTCCCGATCATGATGTTTGGTCTGCCGGGTGCGGCGCTGGCAATGTACTTCGCCGCTCCGAAAGCACGTCGTCCGATGGTTGGCGGTATGCTGCTGTCCGTTGCGATCACCGCGTTCCTGACCGGTGTTACCGAGCCGCTGGAATTCCTGTTCATGTTCCTGGCGCCATTGCTGTACCTCCTGCACGCACTGTTAACGGGTATCAGCCTGTTCGTTGCAACACTGCTGGGGATCCACGCGGGCTTCTCCTTCTCCGCAGGGGCTATCGACTACGTGTTGATGTACAACCTGCCGGCGGCAAGTCAGAACGTCTGGATGCTGGTCGTGATGGGCCTGGTGTTCTTCGTCATTTACTTTGTGTTGTTCAGCGCGGTTATTCGTATGTTTAACCTGAAAACGCCGGGCCGTGAAGATAAAGAAGACGATATCGTTACTGAAGAAGCGAACAGCAACACTGAAGAAGGTCTGGCTCAACTGGCAACCAACTACATTGCAGCAGTTGGCGGTACCGATAACCTGAAAGCGATTGATGCCTGTATCACTCGTCTGCGTCTGACCGTTGCCGACTCCGGTCGCGTAAATGATGCGATGTGTAAACGTTTAGGCGCATCTGGAGTGGTTAAGCTGAACAAGCAAACTATCCAGGTCATCGTGGGTGCGAAGGCCGAATCTATCGGCGACGAAATGAAGAAAGTTGTCGCGCGTGGCCCGGTGGCTGCAGCGTCTGGTGAAAGTGCGCCAGCAGCAGCGGCTCCGGTTGCTAAACCGCAAGCTGTAGCGAACGCTGTAACCGTTGAAACTTTAGTTTCTCCGATTACCGGTGACGTGGTTGCGCTGGAGCAGGTGCCTGATGAAGCCTTCGCCAGCAAAGCTGTAGGCGACGGCGTGGCGGTGAAGCCAACGGATAAAATCGTGGTTGCTCCGGCTGCCGGCACCATCGTGAAAATCTTCAACACTAACCATGCGTTCTGCTTGGAAACCGTTAAAGGCACGGAAATCGTGGTCCACATGGGCATCGATACAGTAGCGCTGGAAGGTAAAGGCTTTAAGCGTCTGGTTGAAGAAGGTGCGGAAGTGACTGCAGGTCAACCGATTCTGGAAATGGATCTGGAGTTCCTGAACGCTAACGCACGTTCCATGATTAGCCCGGTTGTGTGCAGCAACAGCGATGATTTCGGTGCTCTGGTCATTAAAGCCGAAGGTCATGTGGTTGCTGGTCAAACACCACTGTATGAGATTAAAGGTAAATAACTGCTCCTGAGTAAAGTGAGTTAAGTGCCTTAAGCGGCGGGGGATATTCCTCCGCCGCTTTTTTTTGCAGCAAATACCCTCATATATCCTGTTGAAACACCTTTTTTGTTCAACTAATAGTTGTCTCCTGACGTCGCTTATAAGATCATGTTCCGTTATACGTTGTTTACGCTTTGAGGAATCCACGATGAGTGAGGCTGAAGCCCGCCCGAGTAACTTTATTCGTCAGATCATCGATGAAGATCTGGCCAGTGGTAAGCACACCACTATCCATACACGTTTTCCGCCGGAGCCAAATGGCTATCTGCACATTGGCCACGCGAAATCCATTTGTCTGAACTTTGGCATTGCGCAAGATTACCAGGGCCAGTGCAACCTGCGTTTTGATGATACGAACCCGGTTAAAGAAGATATCGAGTACGTTGAGTCGATTAAAAACGACGTTGAATGGTTAGGTTTCCACTGGACTGGCGATATTCGCTACTCTTCGGATTACTTCGATCAGCTTCACGCCTATGCGGTAGAGCTTATTAATAAAGGCCTGGCGTACGTTGATGAACTGTCAGCGGAGGAGATCCGCGAATACCGCGGCACTCTGACGCTGCCGGGTAAAAACAGCCCGTTCCGCGATCGTAGCGTCGAAGAGAACCTGGCACTGTTCGAAAAAATGCGTACCGGTGGTTTTGAAGAAGGTAAAGCCTGCCTGCGCGCGAAAATCGATATGGCTTCGCCGTTTATCGTGATGCGCGATCCGGTGCTGTACCGTATTAAGTTCGCCGAACACCACCAGACCGGCAACAAGTGGTGCATCTACCCGATGTACGATTTTACCCACTGCATCAGCGATGCGCTGGAAGGCATTACGCATTCACTGTGTACGCTGGAGTTCCAGGATAACCGTCGTTTGTACGACTGGGTGCTGGACAACATCACCATTCCGGTTCACCCGCGCCAGTACGAATTCTCGCGCCTGAATCTGGAATATACCGTGATGTCCAAACGCAAGCTGAACCTGCTGGTGACCGACAAGCACGTTGAAGGTTGGGACGATCCGCGTATGCCGACGATTTCTGGCCTGCGTCGTCGTGGTTATACCGCTGCCGCTATTCGTGAGTTCTGCAAACGCATTGGCGTGACCAAGCAGGATAACACCATTGAGATCGCTTCTCTTGAGTCCTGCATTCGCGAAGATCTGAACGAAAACGCCCCGCGCGCGATGGCAGTTATCGATCCGGTGAAACTGGTTATCGAAAACTACCCGCAGGGCGAAAGCGAGTTGGTTACCATGCCTAACCATCCGAACAAACCGGAAATGGGCAGCCGTGAAGTGCCGTTTAGCGGTGAAATTTGGATCGATCGCGCAGACTTCCGCGAAGAAGCGAACAAGCAGTACAAGCGTCTGGTGATGGGCAAAGAAGTACGTCTGCGTAATGCTTACGTGATCAAGGCTGAACGTGTAGAGAAAGATGCAGAAGGGAATATCACCACCATTTTCTGCACCTACGATGCCGACACCCTGAGCAAAGATCCGGCTGATGGCCGTAAAGTAAAAGGTGTTATTCACTGGGTGAGCGCGTCCCATGCGCTGCCGATTGAAATCCGTTTGTACGATCGTCTGTTTAGCGTGCCAAACCCAGGAGCGGCGGAAGACTTCCTGTCCGTTATCAACCCGGAATCGCTGGTCATTAAGCAGGGCTACGGTGAGCCGTCACTGCAGGCTGCGATTGCAGGTAAAGCGTTCCAGTTTGAGCGTGAAGGCTACTTCTGCTTGGACAGCCGCTATGCAACGGCTGACAAGCTGGTATTTAACCGCACTGTAGGTCTGCGCGATACGTGGGCTAAAGTCGGCGAGTAATTGCTGCCACACTGCCTCAAACGCCGCCAACGCGACGTTTGAGGCGGATTTTTCTGTTTTACTTATGCTGCATTAACGCCTGAACCCGCTGCTGGCTGCGTTCCAGCACCACCGATGTCTCCTGCTTACCCACCGTCGCCTGATTGACCATTTCACTGAGGATCATGGAGCCGGTAATATCCCCCATCCGCGTAAAGTTCTTCTCGCCGACCGATCCAAAGACCTGCATATTTGGGTACTGGGCAATCAGCTGTTCGGGGAGAGTTCCAAAGACTTTGACGGCAGGGTTGTCCTTCCAGCTGACGTTTTGCACGGCGGCCTTCGTCACCGGCAGCATCGCCCCCGGAGACATCAATACCCAGTCAGCCGTGTTCTGCGCCTGTCCCATAAAGCTGACAAATTTTTCGGCGGCTTTCGTCTCTGCCTCAGTCTGACCGGTCGTAAGCGTTAATGATGTGATAACGCCAAATACGGCAGGTGATTTTTCGCTCGGCACGACAAAGCCTAAATCCGCCAGCGAACCATCCTGATAAATCGCTGGCAGGATGTAGGTCGAATAGACCGCCATCGGCGCGGTGCCGTTCATAAAGGCGTCTTTGATCTCTGTTACGTTGTTCGAGCCGGGCATGGTGTAGCGGGCCAGTTCGCGATAATAGTTCAGCGAGGCCTGCATTTCCGCTGAGTTAACCGTGATGTCACCGTTTGCGTTGAACACATTGGCACCGTTTGAAAGTGCGAACTGAGAGAAGGTTTGTTCGCTCATGACGCTTTCAGCCGTCGGCAGCGCGATGCCATATTTTTTACCGGCGCTGTCGGTCAGCCTGCGTGCCGCTTCCAGCAGCTGCGTCCAGTTTTTGGGTTCGTCGATTCCCGCTTTAGCCAGTACCGATTTACGATACCAGACTCCCTGCAGCCAGGCGCTGATCGGCACGCCGGTATAGGCCGTTCCGTCTTCGGTGCGAACAATGCGCAGCACACCGTCGTAGAAGGCGCTTTCACCTTGCCTGTCGATCAGCGTTTTCACCGCTTTGTGGTCGATAAGCTGCTCTTTATCCATGACTTTGGCATAGTCATGGCTGACCTCGACGACCTCCGGCAGTGATCCTGAGCGGGCAAGGGTAATGATTTTGGTATTATAGGCATCCTCTTCGACGGGAACCTGCTTCACAATAATATCCGGATTCTCTTGCTGAAAGCGGTTAATGATCCCGGCAATGACGGTCTGGCGCTCCTGCTCAACGGCGGAGTGCATAAATTCGATGGTCACCTGCTGCGGTTTATCCTCACAGCCTGAAAGCAAAACGGCTGTTACAAGCGCCAGCATTGTTTTTGATATGTTCATTTTTAATCCTTTGTTGTCGTCCATTTCCGTTAATTAACAACTGGCGCTGATATGGATAGCGTCCGTCGACAGCGCACCCGCACAAATCAGTAAACCGATCCCGCCATCCATCAAGGCTTCGTGTTCAGCGTCCTCCACGTGCAGCGTTTTACCGTCAACGGTCGCGGAGATAATCTGCCCGTTGACGCTGATATCGAACGACACAGGGCGCTCGTACACGTCGGACAACGCCGCTTCTGCCAGAACTTTGGTGCTGGTGTCGCGCACGCGGACGATCTGTAATTTCCCGTCGCGCAGGATGCGCGCGGCGTAATAGCGCCTCATCCCCTGCACCCGAAAAGCCAGACCGCCGTACTCCCCTGAATGCAGCGTAATGTCACTCTGAACGCGGTAGTTATCCCACTGCCGCGTTCCGTGAATAATCAATCCCTCGTCGTACTCTTTGGAGATGCGAAAGCTGGTGGGATAGTGGCGTGAAAAGAGATCCACGCCGTTTACCCAGGCTCGCCACCAAAAATTAGTTTCCCCTGTGGGTTTACGCAGGGTCAGCTCAGGTGCGCCGTCCCAGCGCATACTGTCGATGAGCAGGCGACCGCGGGCAACGCGGGCATCGGTGCTGATTGTTACGCCAATCTCGCCGATCGGTTGGCCCTGGCAGTCCGGGAGATCCAACGCCAGCGTTAGCGATTCACCCGGGGCTATGATCTGCGCGTCGCCGTACTGAGGCGTCAGCTGATTGTTGTCATCATAAACCCGGTAGCAGAGCCGCACGTTTAACGCGGATGTGTTATCCGGTGGCGCAATCAGGGTGGCCTGAAGACGCTGACCTGGGTAGATAAGTGGGGTAGCCATTAAATCGTAGCTGCGCATTTCCACGATTTCAGGCGGGGTAAAGGTTTGCGTGGTCACGCTGGCGTGAAGTCCGGGCGCAAGATGGCGATAGTGCAGACTCAACATCTGCCGCCCCAGGTGCGCCTCATTCTTAACCTCAACCGCGGCCGCATTTTCTTCATCAAGCCAGCGGAAACCCTGCACGCTGCCCGGTAGTGAGAAATGGTACTGCGCGCCGGATTTTTTGGCTTCAGGGCGCGGCAGACCGGCAATCTGGTGTCCCAGCCCGACCAGGTAATCGGTGATCCGCACGGCGTTGTTTATGGAGAACCCCCCGTCGGCTGAGGAGATCAGCATTCTGTCCGCCAGCGGCCCGCGCCAGTCCGGGCCTGCGTCAATACCCTGGAGTCCCAGCATAATGCCGGACAGACAGCCGACATTCCCCGCATTGCAGTCGGTGTCCCATCCTGACGTATTGACAATGCACTGGGCCTGCTGGAAGTCGTCCGGCGCGTAAAGGATCGCCATAATCATCAGCGCATGATTAGGGATGATGTGACAATTGCTGGGATATTTGTGATAGCCATAGTTGTCGTCGATTCGCTGGCGGGTCGTTTGCCAGTCGTTATCTTCCCGTCGCCAGCGACGGATATCGCCAACCAGCTGGGCTATTTGCGACTCTGCCGGGATCACGGATAGTCCGACGTTAATAAGCTGTTCGATCTCCTGGCAGATAAAGGCCTGTGATTCCATCGCCGCCCAGAGCATAGCGGCATACACCGCTTCACCGTCATGGCTCACGCTGGCGGCATTTTTGGCAAGTTCTGCCGCCAGACGGGGTTGTCCCGGTGCGACAAGCGCCCAGCTATCAATAAAGATTTGTGCGCCAATCTGTTCGGCAATCGTTTTCCCGTTGGTCGCAATGGCTCCGCTTAGCGGAGCCGGAATGCCTTTTTTGAGATTCAGCCAGGCGGTGTGTTCCGTCGAATTACCGTTGCCGCCCCACCAGAGAATGGTGCGCTTATCAATGATGTAATTAAGCCAGCAGTGCCCCATCTGTTCCGCGCTCAGATCCGGCGGCAGGGCATAATCTTCCAGTGCGCGGATAAAGGTAAAGGTTCCGGCGACATCATCGTCGGTGACAACCAGCGGACGGTTAAATTTTTCGTGGACGTAATACTGGATCGGCCCCAGCTCCTGCATAATTTTTTCGTAGGTCCACCCTTCGAAAGGGCGGCCAAGGTAGACGCCGATTAATTTCCCTAACACCCCTGCATAAACGCGCGACTCATAATCTGAAGGCAATTCCATCTGTTTGATCCTTGTGTGGTGTTTTATCAGCCGTTCAGGCGGATTCTCTTTTTACCAGGCCCCAGGGCATTTCTGTGGTGCTGCCCTGGAGCGGCGCGGTGATATCGGTTTGTGTCAGGAGGAGGGCGGCCGCTTTTTGCCCAAGCTGCTCCGGGTACTGGGCGATAGTGGTCAGGGAAGGGGTCACCAGCCCGGCGGCGGGAATATCATCGAAACCCATCACCGCAAGCTGCTCTGGGATCGTGATGCCTTTCTCCCTTGCGGCACGCATCACGCCGATAGCCATTAAATCGTTGGCGGCGAAAATCGCATCCGGGAGCGTACCGTCATTAATCAGCTGCATCGCGATCTGATAGCCGCTCTGTTCGTTAAAACCAGGCAGAATTTTGATGCGCGGAAGGCGGCCGGCCTGGGTCATCGCCTGGCGATATCCTTCCACTCTGGCAGGCTCAGGACCGCCAGCGCTGGCGATCATCGTGATATTTTGGTGCCCCTGTGCCAGCAGATATTCGACGGCGCTGCGCGCGGCAGCGGCGTTGTCGATATAAACATTATGCAGCGGTAGCGGGCCGCTTTTTTTCATCCTGGCTTCAATACGTGCAATCGGGATCCCTGCCTGAAGATACGGGGCAAAATCTTTCATCCCGACGTTAAAAAATGTCCCCACCACGGCGTCGACCCGCCCCTGCGCTGACCAGCGCAAAAAATGCAGCTCTCTTTCCCGTAATCCATCGGTGCTGGCCACGATCGCATCGTAGTGATACCTATCCGTCACCGATTGAACACCACGGACGAGCGAGGCATAAAAAGGGTTGGCGATATCCGGCACGATGCAGGCGATCGACATGGTTTTATTGGTTTTCAGCGCTTGTGCAAAACGGTTCGGTATATATCCCAGCTGATTAGCCGCTTGCTCAACCCGGATCACTGTCTCCTGTGGGTAGGTGTGATTTCCTTTGGTGAGTACCACGGATACCACCGCCTGTGAAACGCCAGCCAGGGCCGCGACGTCTTTCTGTGTGATGCGTTTTGTCATTTATTTATCAACTTATACGTATAACCTGCATCTTTGAATAATGGGACACCCGGTAGCTGTCAATAAAAACCTTATAAAGTGAGTGTATTTGTGTGGAAAATCCGAGGACGGTCACATCAACGACGGAGAGTGAATTCAGGAGCTCGAACGTTCTGTTTGCAGAGCGAATTAATGACGTTCGAGAATTAATTTGTTTTGCGAATGCAAAGACAATTATTAGGGGTGGAATTATATATATAATAATAAAATTGAAGATATCTATATGTATATAAAGTATTTTTTTTCTTGTTTTTGTGACTTTTTTTACTCCCAAAGCAAAATGTAACAGAAAACAAGAAAATATGTGCGGTTGCTCATACTATTACATACTCGTTACAGAAAGAGATTGATAATTCGCGTCGCGAAAAATAGTCTATTCATTGTAGTCACTGAGGTTTTCTCAGCGCTACTTTTTTAATTTTTGTTTTTTCGCTGTCCGCTTTTGTCGGCAGCATTTTATACCCAATGGATTTCGAGTTGTATCAAGGCGGAGACGCAGCGCGTGCGCTGTCCCCGAAGGGGCGAGGCCAAAGGCCGAGTAAAGCCAACACCGATGCAGCTTGAAAAACGAAGGGTTATACGTCAAAGAGGATTAACATATGCGTACGTTTAGTGGCAAACGTAGTACGCTGGCGCTGGCTATCGCCGGTATCACAGCAATCTCGGGTTTCGTTGTCGCTCCCCAGGTACACGCCGAAGGATTTATTGATGACTCAACCTTAACCGGCGGCATCTATTACTGGCAGCGTGAGCGTGACCGTAAAGATGTGACCGATCACGACAAATACAAAACCAACCTTTCTCACTCCACCTGGAACGCTAACCTCGACTTCCAGTCCGGTTATGCGGCTGATATGTTTGGTATTGATATCGCAGCATTTACCGCTATTGAAATGAACGAAAGTAGCGAAAGCGGCCATCCAAACGAAATTGCATTCTCGTCAAAAAATAAAGGCTATGATGAAGATTACTCCGGCGATAAGAGCGGAATTAGCCTTTATAAAGCAGCAGCCAAATTTAAATTCGGCCCAACCTGGGCGCGCGCTGGTTACATTCAACCAACCGGACAGACTCTGTTGGCTCCGCACTGGAGCTTTATGCCAGGTACCTATCAGGGTGCTGAAGCCGGAGCCAACTTCGACTATGGTGATGCTGGTGCACTGAGCTTCTCCTATATGTGGGCCAACGAATATAAAGCACCATGGCACACTGAAGTCGATAAATTCTATCAGGCTGATAAAAAGACCAGCGTAGATTATCTGCACTCAATCGGCGCGAAATATGACTTCAAAAATAACCTGTTGCTGGAAGCCGCATTTGGTCAGTCTGAAGGCTACGTCGATCAGTACTTCGCAAAAGCCAGCTATAAATTCGATTTAGGCGGTAACCCGTTTACCACCAGCTATCAGTTCTACGGCGCGCGCGACAAAGTTGATGATCGCACCGTGAACGATATTTATGACGGTACGGCCTGGCTGCAGGCGCTGACCTTTGGCTACAAAGTGGCGGAAGTGGTTGACCTGCGTCTGGAAGGGACCTGGGTTAAAGCGGACGGGCAGCAGGGGTACTTCCTGCAGCGTATGACCCCGACCTACGCCTCATCAAACGGTCGCCTGGATATCTGGTGGGATAACCGTTCCGACTTCAACGCCAACGGCGAAAAGGCTGTCTTCTTCGGCGCAATGTATGACCTGAAGAACTGGAATTTGCCGGGCTGGGCAGTGGGCGCGTCCTACGTTTACGCATGGGATGCCAAGCCATCAACCTGGCAGATCAATCCGGATGCGTACTACGACAAAAACCGGACTATCGAAGAATCTTCTTACAGCCTGGATGCGGTCTATACCCTGCAAGAGGGGCGTGCGAAGGGCACCATGTTTAAACTGCACTTCACCCAGTACGACAATCATTCAGACATTCCGAGCTGGGGCGGTGGTTACGGCAACATCTTCCAGGATGAGCGTGACGTGAAATTCATCGTTATTGCTCCGTTCACCATCTTCTAATGCCAACAGCGGCAGGCCGGGCGCCTGCCGCATCGTTGAGGAAAGTGCTATGAAAAAACTGATACTCATCGCTGTTATGGCATCCGGGCTGGTGGCTTGCGCGCAATCCCCGGCACCAAAAGAAGACAGCCGTCTGAAAGAAGCCTACAGCGCGTGCATTACTACCGCGCAAGGATCGCCGGAGAAAATCGAAGCCTGCCAAAGCGTGTTGAATGTGCTGAAGAAAGAAAAGCAGCATCAGCAGTTTGCCAATGAAGAAAGCGTACGCGTACTGGATTATCAGCAGTGCATCCAGGCTACGCGCACGGGTAATGGTCAGTCCGTTAATGCTGATTGCGACAAGGTCTGGCAGGAAATTCGTAGCAAGAATACTGCGCAGTAAATCGAAAAATGAAACAGACAACGGGCGGAGAGTTTTCCGCCCGTTTGCATTTCAGGGTTTATATTCCACCGGTTGATAACTCCGACTCAGCCGGACAAACAGCATTGCCGTGGCGGCGAGCCCGCAAAGTGCCGCACACATCAGCCACCACCCCGGTGAGCTTTTATCCCCGGTTAGCTGGACCAGCGCTGTGGAGATGACTGGCGTAAGGCCGCCAAAAATCGCCGTGGCAAGACTGAATGCCAGTGAAAAACCCACCGTACGCACATAGACAGGCATCACCTCGGTGAGTGCGGCGACCATTGCCCCGTTGTACATACCAAAAAAGAACGAGAACCAAAGCAGAACCAGCGTCATGCGCGTGAAATCTGGCGCGGCGGTGAGCCAGTGCATAACCGGCCAGGTGGTGATTAGTGCAAGGATGGTAATCCCCATCAACACCGGACGACGACCAATTCGGTCAGAAATCGCCCCGCCAATCGGCAGCCAGATAAAATTAGAAATACCGACCAGCATGGTGACGATCAGGCTGTCGCGAGCGCTCAGGTGAAGTACAGCTCTACCATAGGTCGGTGTGTAAACGGTAATAAAGTAGAACGTCGTTGTGGTCATCGCCACCAGCAGCGTACCCGCAGCGATGAGACGCCAGTTTTTGATGATGGTAGTAAAAATTTCCCTGGTGTCGGGACGGTGCGTACGTTGTAAAAAGGCGTCTGTTTCCTGAAGCGAGCGGCGGAGCACGAAGATCAAAGGAATAATCATGCAACCAATAAAGAATGGAATACGCCAGCCCCATTCAGAGATCTCATCGTGTCCCAGGGTGGCGTTCAGGCCGTAACCAATCAGAGCTGCCACCACAATGGCGACCTGTTGACTGGCGGACTGCCAGCTGGTGTAGAAGCCTTTATTGCCAGGGGTGGCGATTTCAGAAAGATAAACCGAGACGCCGCCCAGCTCCACCCCTGCAGAAAAGCCCTGTAATAATCGGCCGAGTAATACCAGGACAGGGGCCAGCAGACCAATACTGTGATAACCGGGTACCAGGGCAATCAGCAGGGTACCGCAGCCCATAATCGCCAGCGTCACCATCAGTCCTTTACGGCGACCAATTCTGTCGATGTAAGCACCCAGCACAATTGCGCCAACAGGCCGCATTAAGAAACCTGAACCAAACACGGCGAAAGTTAACATTAGCCCGGCAAATTCACTCTCTGCAGGAAAGAAGGTCTTTGCGATATAGGTGGCGTAAAAACCGAACAGAAAAAAGTCAAACTGTTCGAGGAAATTACCGCTGGTTACCCGCAGTATTGCGCCGAAAGTTCCGGCGCGCGATGGTTGTTGTGTCATTGGGTTTGCTCCACTGTCTTATCATAATATTTATAGAGGTAAGAGTTTGCGGGTTAGTCGCCTGTGACCCCCGCCTGTTTGCCGCGCCGTTTCTCAATCGCCCACTTGAGTAAGGCTGCGCAGCGGTAAAATCCGTGGGCAAATTTTCCATAAGGAATGGTCAGAAAGAGCGCCATGACCACGCCGAGGTGAATGGCGAGCAAAATAGCCATCCAGGAGGTGTCTCTTCCCGCCAGCAGCGCTAAACCGGTCAGACTGGTCAGGAGCAGCAGCAAAATAAAACCGCGATCCATCGGTTTTTGCCGTGCGTCGCCATGCAGCGGTGAGCGCTTAAAATTGAGCCATAGCAAGCCAGCCGGGCCGACAACCAGGCCAATGCCGCCCAACGTGCCCAGCATTACCGGAACGCTGAAGAACGGATAGGGCGCTTCTATACCTGCAAAGTAGTGATAGCCCGTTGCCACCACGGTGGCGGCAAAGCAGAGCATAAAACCGTAGAAGGTGAAGTGATGGAACCGGCGGCGCATCAGGGTGAAGGCATCATCTGCTTCGTTACAACCTTTGCCATGCCCACCATCGAGATACTTCAGCGTCAGCGCATTGTGTGAGGCTTCAGCAATTTCGGCGGAACGCGGCACACCCGGAGAGATTTTGCGCCAGAAGCGCAGAACGCCCGCCATCAGCAGACCTATCGCCAGAATAAATACCGAACCAAACATCCATGCGAGCAGGTTATGCGGGAAAATTTGATAAAAATCCCCGGCCAGCGGAGGATGGAATAACGAGCCCTTTAAACTCATGGCGAGGAGTAAAAACAGGATCAGACCGAAAACCAGCGCCAGCGTCACGGTGATGCCTGCGCGACGATAAAGCGCGCCAAAGGCGGCGGGTTGCGCGTAGTGCTGATAGGTTTCGAGCCGCACTTCCGCCATCGCCTTCGGTACGTTGATGGCAAATTCATGAGGTGGGGCATACTGACACGCGTGCAGGCAGGCGCCGCAGTTATGGCACAAGTTCGCCAGATAATTGATATCCGCTTTACCGAATTCCAGGCGCTGAGTCATTGCCGGGAACACGGCGCAAAAACCTTCACAATAGCGGCAGGCGTTACAGACCTGCATCACACGTTCAACTTCTGCTTCCGGCTCGGTGATAATTTGTGCTTCGATGATCAGTTTCTCAAGCTGCTTCATGACGTGCCTCCTTACGTGCTGCCAGCGCGGCTTCTTTTCCGGCAATGCGGCCAAAGGTTGTCCCGATCGACATGCCCACGCCAGCGGTGTAACCCTTGCCCAACACGTTGCCCGCCATCATCTCTCCGGCGACGAACAGGTTGCGGCTTGGCTGCCCGGCAAAGTGCACGGCAGCGCGTTCGTTCACTTTTAACCCAAGATAGGTGAAGGTGATCCCTGGCCGCAGGGCATAGCCGTAGTAAGGTGGCTGGTCCAGCGGTCGCGCCCAGTGTGTTTTCGCGGGGGTTAACTTCTTCGTCGCGCAGTTGTCCAGGATGGTATGGTCGAACTGACCTGGCTGGCAGGCGTTGTTGTACGCCGTCACGGTGTGGGTAAAGCGTTCGGTATCCAGCCCCAACTGATGCGCCAACTCCGCCAGCGTATTCGCCTGTGCGCCGGGGAATACCGGTGGCATAAAGTGGCCGATGGCTTTACTGTCGATAATGGAATAGCCAATCTGTCCTGGCTGTTGGGCGACCAGGCGTCCCCAAATGGCGTAGCGTTTGGGCCAGAAATCTTCGCCTTCATCATAAAAACGTTCTGCGTCACGGTTGACTACTATGCCGAGTGAAACGCAGTCCACGCGGGTGCAAATCCCGCCGTCATATAATGGCGCTCTGGCATCAATGGCGACGCAGTGTGACTGGGAGGGGTCGCCGATGATGTCCGCCCCGGCATCCATCATAAATTTAAGCAGTACGCCCTGATTAAAGCGCGTGCCGCGAATCAGGAAGTTATCCGCAGGCCACTCGCCGCGGGCGTTCTCTCCCCAGGCTTCGCGCAGCCATTCGCGGTTTGACTCAAATCCGCCAGCGGCAAGCACGCAGGACTTAGCTGTTATGCGCTCTTCGCCTGCCAGCGCTGCCACAAACTCACCGTTATGCAGTTCAAGCGCCTGCACCGGTGTGTTATAGCGGATTTGCACGCCTAACTTTTCTGCGCTGCGATAATAGGCATTCACGAGGGCTTTCCCGCCCCCCATAAAAAAGGCGTTGGTTCGCGCTACGTGTAAAGCGCCGGAAAGAGGAGGTTGAAAATTAACGCCGTGTTGGCGCATCCAGTCGCGGCATTGTGAAGAGGTACGGATCACCAGACGCGCCAGGGCTTCGTTAGTATTTCCCTCGGTGACGCGCCGCAGATCCTGCCAGAACTCCTCTTCAGGATAGCTTTCCACCAGTACATCCTGCGGCGCGTCATGCATACAGCGCAGATTACGCGTGTGTTGAGAATTTCCCCCGCGCCATTCCCGTGGAGCCGCTTCGAGCAGGAGTACCGAAGCTCCTTGCTCCCGGGCGGTTAGGGCAGCACATAACGCGGCATTGCCACCGCCAATCACCAGAACATCAACCATCGTATACTCCATTACCATTTAACTAATTGTTAAATTTGTAATTGAAATGTATACGCATAGCTTGTGCAGGCGCTATGACGAAGTGCTAAAGAGGGCTTTAGTTATTGTAAAGGATGGCGCCTGGCCAGCTTCCTGCTTCCACCAGTTGATGCATCACTTTCGTTAGTACGACGCGGGCGGCGAGGCCCGCGGGGGTGAGCTCATCATCAGAAAGGCTGACCAGAAAGTTGGGGCGACTGAGTATTGGATTATGGACGCCGATCACTCTTAGCGTCTCTTTATCTAGATGGGAAATCGCCGCGCCGGGCTGGAGAGTAGCGCCGATTCCACTGCGAACGGCGCGCATTAGCAGCGCCAGACCATCAATTTCTGTAGCGATCTCAATGCGCAGCGCGTGTTCCTGACAAATTGCTTCCAGCCTGCCGCGCAGACCGTGGCCTGGGCTGGGCATTATCAATGGGATACTTGCCAACTGGGCTGGCGCAATATTGTCATCGGCAATATCGGCCAGTAAGGCATGAGTCCCAATCAAAAACAGGCGCTCTTCGAGAATCGGTCTGGCGCTCCAGCGCAGGAGCTTTTCTTTTTGAAATACCACGGCCAGATCAATCTGGCGGGTATTAATCATCCGTTCCAGGTTGCCAGAGAGGCTTTCCACCACATGCAGGCGGACATCACTATAGCTTTCCCGCATGGCGTTAATAAAAGGCATGCCGAGAACGGAAGCGGTACTGGGGGCCATACCGACGCTGACGTGCCCGGAAAGCCGGGACTCTCGCGCGGCGAGGATTGCATCGTCTGCGTGGCGGAGCGCCAGCTGCGCCTGGGAGTAAAAAGCCAGTCCGGCGCTGGTGGGCGTCACGCCACGCGAGGTGCGCTGCAGCAGGCGAATAGCGAGTTCGTTTTCCAGGCGGGACATTTGCTGGCTGAGTGCCGAAACCCCAATATTGAGATCGAGCGCCGCGCTACCCATGCTGCCGGTTTCTACAATGCGAACAAAATAGCGTAGCTGGCGAAGTTCCATTTCGACTCTCCGGGAAGGGACTATTGATTTTACATTAAAGCAACACAGGAGTGGAGGGAAGGGGAAAAGGGGGGGAATAACGCTCATAAAAAAAGCCAACCGAATGGTTGGCTTTTCAGAAAGCATCACATTATTTACCGTCGTGAGCATGCTCATCTTCGCGGCAATCGCCTTCGGCGCAGTGACCGTAAAGATAGAGGCTATGGTTGGTTAAACGAATACCATGTTTAGCCGCAATCTCACGCTGGCGCGCCTCGATGGAATCATCGCTGAACTCGACCACTTTGCCGCAGTCGAGGCAGATGAGGTGATCGTGATGATGCTGTTGAGTCAGTTCGAAGACGGATTTACCACCTTCAAAATTATGGCGGGTCACGATACCGGCATCATCAAACTGGTTCAGCACGCGATACACGGTCGCCAGACCAATTTCTTCACCCATATCGATCAGACGTTTGTATAAGTCTTCCGCACTGACGTGATGGTTATCCGGTTCCTGAAGAACTTCCAGAATTTTTAAACGAGGAAGCGTTACTTTCAGGCCAGCCTTCTTTAATGCGGTATTGTTGTCAGTCATGCGGAATCTGTCCTGTAGCTAAACGATTCACTTCATTAACAGAAGTGACAGAAATTGCACTTGAGATAATGCGATTCATTATAGAACTGCCATGGCTAAATGAAAACTGCAAGTCTCTGGCATATATTGTTAATCAAAACGTGGTATCGCCGACAAACACACTGTGCAATACCCGATTGGCATCTGGCCATTGTACAGGGTCAGACGAAAAAGTTACAAATTTGTAGCAATTATTTTGATTGGTTTTATCTATTGATGTGGCGCAGATGGAAATCTGCGCCACACAAAATCAGGCATTGATGATTTCGTCGAGGTGCAGCTCCTCAGAGATCTGCTTAACCCATTTTTCTACGCGTTCGGCGGTCAATTCAGGCTGGCGATCTTCATCAATGGCCAGACCCACAAAGTGGTCGTCGTCAGCCAGGCCTTTGGACGCTTCAAAGTGATAACCCGCCGTTGGCCAGTGACCGACGATGGTTGCGCCGCGCGGTTCGATGATGTCGCGAATTGTACCCAACGCATCGCAGAAATATTCTGCGTAATCTTCCTGGTCGCCGCAGCCGAACAATGCAACCAGTTTGCCGTTAAAATCAATGTCTTCGAGGGTAGGGAAGAAATCGTCCCAGTCACACTGCGCTTCACCGTAGTACCAGGTTGGAATGCCGAGCAGCAAAATGTCATACCCTTCGAGGTCTTCTTTGCTGCTTTTTGCAATGTCATGTACATCGGCAACGTCTTTACCAAGCTGTTTTTGAATCATTTTTGCGATGTTTTCGGTGTTACCGGTGTCGCTGCCGAAAAAGATGCCAGTGATTGCCATGAGTAAAATAACCTCTTGAAACTTATTGAAATGGTGGTGGCGCATTGCCCACGGATAAGGGCAATCATAGCAGAACAGTCAGGCATGCGGAAACAGCAAACACGCAGGACTGCACTCTGTGCTACACGATTTATGATTTAGAGCAGAAATTCAGACTAAGCCTGACCGCGCAATGCGCTGAGTTGGTTCATCAGCATCTCTTCGATGAGTTCACTGCGACTCATGTTGCGCGCCTCGGCCAGCTCGTTCAGAGCGTCAACAGCATCAGCGTTCAGTTTCAGTTCGACACGCTTAAGCCCGCGAACTTTATCGCGTTTAAGCTGATTACGTTTGTTAATACGTAACTGTTCATCACGCGAGAGCGGATTAGTTTTGGGTCGTCCCGGGCGACGCTCCTGCGCGAACAGATCTAATGTCGTACGGTCCGTTTGTTCTTTGGCCATGATCTTGGTGACTTCGGGGAAACAATCAGCCAGGCGTCTGCCCGGATGGATAGCCCGCCATAATACATCAGCAGGGGAGACACGCCAACGCCCACGCGCGTAATCACGCGCAGACGCTGAGTTTTTAATCAGTTAGCCTGTTCGCTCAGATAACGACGGATGGCGCGCAGTACCGCCTCCGGTTTTTCCGCATGCACCCAATGGCCCGCGCCTGCAATAACGTGCGCCCGAGCCTGCGGGAATTGCGCCAGCAGTTGTTCGCGATACGCTTCGGTTACATAAGGTGAGTTGCCACCGGGGATAAACAGCGCCGGGTGTTCCCACGCCGGGATGGTCTCCCAGCCGACAATATGAGGATATTGCTCCCACAGCACGGGAACATTAAAGCGCCATTCGCCGTCCACGAAGGATTTGAGCAGAAATTGGATCACGCCTTCCTCTTGCAGATGCTGGCGCATGACGCTCGCCGCCTGCTGACGCGAAGAGGACTGTGCATCAGTCACTGCGTTAATGGCAGCAAAAATCTCATCGTGACGGCGAACATGATAGTCAACGGGAGCAATGTCGATGGCTACCAACCGTTCGACACGTTCAGGGGCCAGCGCGGTTAACGCCATGACGGCTTTGCCCCCCATCGAGTGACCAATAAAGATCGCTTTTTCGATTTGTTGATCGTCCAGCGTATCCAGCAGATCTTGCGCCATGGCCGGATAATTCATCTCAGGTGAACGCGGGGAGAGGCCATGATTTCGCATATCAACCTGGATGATATCGTGATCGGCCACCAGATCGCGCGCCAGGATCCCCAGGTTATCCAGACTGCCAAACAGGCCGTGCACCAGGACGATGGGAGAATTATTGTGCAGGTTTTGCGCAGATTGCGCTCGGATATTCAATTTCATGGCAAAGTTCTTTTTTTCACACTCACGGGTTAGGGTATCATGTTGACCATTCTGCCACATGGCTGCAACAACTACGGTTACTCTGAGTTTTGCCAGCCACCAGGCTTGACGCTATCCGCTGTTGGGATTTGCCTTTACACTACGCGTGTTGACCCCAACAACTTGTATTCAGCTAAACACTGCACTGGATTAAGATGAAAACGATTGAAGTTGATGATGAACTCTATAGCTATATTGCCAGCCACACCAAGCATATCGGCGAGAGCGCATCCGACATTTTACGGCGTATGTTGAAGTTTTCCGCCGCATCACAGCCTGTCACTCCGGTAGTAAAAGAAGTCCGCGCTGTGCAAGCTGTCGTGGAAGCGAAGCCGGTTAACCCCGTAAAAGATAAAGTGCGCGCGATGCGTGAACTGCTGCTGTCCGACGAATATGCGGAGCAGAAGAAAGCAGTAAATCGCTTTATGCTGGTGCTGTCTACACTCTATTCACTGGATCAAAACGCGTTCGCCGAAGCAACGGAATCGTTGCATGGGCGTACGCGCGTTTATTTTGCAGCAGATGAACAGACGCTGCTGAAAAATGGTAATCAAACCAAACCGAAACACGTGCCAGGCACGCCGTACTGGGTGATCACCAATACCAATACCGGCCGTAAATGCAGCATGGTTGAGCACATCATGCAGTCAATGCAATTCCCTGCGGAATTGATTGAAAAGGTTTGCGGAACAATTTAATCCTTGCATTAGAAGGACCAGGCAATGGCAATCCACAACCGTGCAGGTCAACCTGCGCAACAGAGTGATTTGATTAACGTCGCCCAACTGACGGCACAGTACTATGTACTGAAACCAACGGCAGGGAACGCTGAGCACGCCGTCAAGTTCGGTACGTCCGGACATCGCGGCAGTGCAGGTCGTCATAGTTTTAACGAGCCGCATATTCTGGCTATCGCTCAGGCGATTGCTGAAGAACGTGCGAAAAACGGGATCACTGGCCCGTGCTACGTGGGCAAGGATACCCACGCGCTGTCTGAACCGGCTTTTATCTCTGTACTGGAAGTGCTGGCAGCGAACGGCGTGGACGTCATCGTGCAGGAAAATAACGGCTTTACGCCAACCCCTGCCGTGTCGAATGCTATCCTGGTCCATAACAAAAAAGGCGGCCCGCTGGCTGACGGCATTGTGATCACGCCGTCCCACAATCCGCCGGAAGATGGTGGCATTAAATACAACCCGCCAAACGGTGGTCCGGCAGATACTAACGTCACCAAAGTGGTGGAAGACAGGGCTAACGCTCTGCTGGCTGATGGTCTGCAAGGCGTGAAGCGTATGTCGCTGGATGCTGCGCTGGCATCTGGTCATGTAAAAGAGCAGGACCTGGTTCAGCCGTTTGTTGAAGGACTGGCCGACATCGTCGACATGGCGGCGATCCAGAAAGCGGGCCTGACGCTGGGCGTCGATCCGCTTGGCGGTTCCGGTATCGAATACTGGAAGCGTATTGCCAAGCACTACAACCTGAACCTGACTATCGTTAACGATCACGTTGATCAGACTTTCCGCTTTATGCATCTCGACAAAGATGGCGCAATCCGTATGGACTGCTCCTCCGAGTGCGCGATGGCGGGACTGTTGGCGCTGCGTGACAAGTTCGATCTGGCCTTTGCCAACGATCCGGACTATGACCGTCACGGTATCGTCACCCCGGCGGGTCTGATGAATCCGAACCACTACCTGGCGGTGGCGATCAACTACCTGTTCCAGCATCGTCCGCTGTGGGGCAAAGACGTTGCCGTTGGTAAGACGCTGGTCTCTTCGGCGATGATTGACCGCGTAGTGAATGATTTAGGGCGTAAACTGGTCGAAGTTCCGGTTGGCTTTAAGTGGTTCGTTGACGGTCTGTTTGACGGCAGCTTTGGCTTTGGTGGTGAAGAGAGCGCGGGCGCTTCTTTCCTGCGTTTTGACGGTACACCGTGGTCAACCGACAAAGACGGCATCATCATGTGCCTGCTGGCGGCAGAAATTACCGCAGTGACTGGTAAGAATCCGCAAGAGCACTACAACGAACTGGCAGCCCGCTTCGGCGCGCCAAGCTACAACCGCCTGCAGGCAAGCGCGACCTCCGCGCAGAAAGCGGCGCTGTCTAAGCTGTCTCCGGAAATGGTGAGTGCCAGCACGCTGGCGGGCGACCCGATCACGGCACGTCTGACGGCGGCACCGGGTAACGGTGCTTCTATCGGCGGTCTGAAAGTGATGACTGACAACGGCTGGTTTGCTGCGCGTCCGTCAGGTACTGAAGACGCCTATAAAATCTACTGCGAGAGCTTCCTTGGAGAAGAACATCGCAAGCAGATCGAAAAAGAAGCCGTTGAGATTGTCAGCGAAGTGCTGAAAAACGCGTAAGTATTGTTTGTACTGACGCGTTTTGTAGGCCCGGTAAGCGTTAGCGCTACCGGGCTTTTTTATGCCAGGATTTAACTATGCTTATTTTTCAGTTCAAAACGCGGTGATACCAGGCCATACAGCGTCCAGCCGAGGAAGGTCACGATAGAACCATAAAGCATTGCTTCTTCGCCAGAGGAGTAGAGCGCATAGAAGCTGTACAATGCGCCAACAAACGCCACGAAGTTTGCCGGTTTCGCTTTCGACGACGGAACATTCGCCATTTTTTGAATAATTACCAGCGCGGCCATCGACAGAATATACGGAATGATGTTCGTTACCACCGCCAGGTTGACCAGCACGTTGAACTGACTGTTCAGTGACGGGCTGATAGTCATCAGTGATAAACCACTCTGGATGATCACGATAGCCAGCATCCCCTGTACCGGCGCGTCTACTTTAGTCACGCGGGAGAAGATTTTAGGGAAGTAACCCCCATCAGCCGACGATTTGAATACCTGAGCGATAGTGAACTGCCAGCCCAGCAGTGAACCGCAGCAGGACATCACCATCAGCGCCATGATCACCTTACCGACTTCCGGGGTGAACATTTGTGCGAAGGCTAAACCGAACGGTGCTGTAGAGTTAGCCAGATCCATATTCGGCACAATCCCGGCTATCACGTTGGTGGAGATGATGTAAATCACCGCCGCGCCCAGCGTACCGCCCAATACGGCGATGGGCACGTTGCGTTCCGGATTGTCTACCACTTCAGCGTTGGCGCAGGCCGATTCCAGACCCAGAAAAGCCCACAAGGTCATCGCAATGGAAGAACCGACAGCCGTGAAGAACGGGACGTGGTGTGGATTCCAGGAGTTAGCGTACAGCGTCGGACTGAACCAGAACCAGCCGATGATACACAGACCGACAACCGGAATAATGACGCCCCAAACGGTGATGCTGCTGATCTGCCCGGTAATACGCGCCCCGCCAAAGTTAGCCACGGTACAGATCCACAGTACACCAATGGTTGCCAGGCCAATCTGCACCGGTGTCAGTGTGGCGCCAAACAGCTCGGTACCGTAGCCAACGGCGGAGATGGCGATAGCCACGTTGGCGATTAACAGCGAAACGCCATAAGTGTAGTTCGCCATAAAGTTACCGGATTTGCCAAAGGCGTATTCAGCGTAACCCCCCATACCGCCAGATTTACGGCTGAACATACCGCATTTTGCGAAGGCCCAGGCCAGCGCCATTGAACCGACAGCAGTCACCAGCCACGAGATGATCGAGATAGTACCGACTTCCGCAAGCTTGGTGGGCAACATGATGATTCCGGATCCCATCATATTAACCATGGTCAGGATAGTGAGCTGGACGACGCCCATTTTGTTGGATTTGGCTTTGCTCATAACATTTCCCCTTTCAACAGAGCGTGTTGCGCGCTTTGTTGCTTAATCACGTAGCACCACACCTGTTTACGACCGTCGTGTTCTTCGATGTAGACACCCTGGAGTTCAGGCGCAAAACCCGGTAGCAAATTGATTCCTTCTTCCAGTGCGCTGAAGTAACGTAATACTGAACCGCCCCAGATTTCACCCGGAACCACACACAGTACGCCCGGAGGATAAGGCAGCGCGCCTTCTGCCGCGATGCGACCTTCAGCGTCCGGCAGACGCACCAGTTCAACTTCACCACGCAGATATGCATAATTGGCATCCTGGGGATTCATGCTGACGCGCGGGAAATGTGCCTTACGGAACATCTCTTTCTGGAGCTGCTTCACGTTGTGACGCGCATACAAATCGTGCATCTCCTGGCACAGTTGGCGCAGGGTGTAACCGGCGTAACGGGCTTCGTGCTGCTTGTAGATCGAGGGCAGAACCTCGGCTAGCGGGGCATCGGCTTCCAGCAGTTTTTCGAAACGTACTAGCAGGGCGACAAGCTGCTGCAACTTCGCCATATCTTCTGCGGGGGTCAGCAGGAACAGGATGGAGTTGAGGTCGCATTTTTCGGGCACCACACCATTTTCGCGCAGGAAGTTAGCCAGAATGGTAGCCGGAACGCCGAAGGTATCGTATTCGCCGTTACGCGCATTAATACCCGGAGTGGTGAGCAGCAATTTGCATGGATCCACAAAGTACTGGTGTTCGGCATACCCTTCAAAGGCATGCCAGTGTTCACCGGGAACAAAATGGAAGAAACGCAGGTCGCTGGCGATTTCAGCGGTGGGATAAGCCTGCCACGGTTTACCCTCTACTATCTCCGGCACGAACGGGCGGATATGGTGGCAGTTTTCCAGGATCAACTTACGAGTATCAATTCCGTTGACGACACAGTCCATCCACATGTTGCGCCCGCTGACGCCTTCATGCATTTTGGCGTTGATGTCCAGCGCGGCAAAGAGCGGATAGAACGGGCTGGTGGAGGCGTGCATCATGAACGCGTTATTCATTCGTTTATGAGGCACGTAGCGAGACTGGCCTTTAATATGGCTGTCTTTTTTGTGGATCTGCGAAGTCTGAGAGAAGCCTGCCTGTTGTTTGTGCACTGACTGGGTGACCAGAATGCCGGGGTCATTTTCGTTAAGATCCAGCAACAGCGGAGAGCAATCGGCCATCATCGGAATAAACTGCTCATAGCCAACCCACGCGGAGTCAAAAAGGATGTAGTCGCACAGATGACCGATCTTATCCACCACCTGACGGGCGTTATAGATTGTGCCGTCGTAGGTACCTAACTGAATCACGGCCAGACGGAACGGACGCTCATCTTTCGAACGTTGTGGCGCAACTTCACTCACCTGTTCACGTAGATAGCCTTCTTCAAAGCAGTGCGCGTCGATCCCGCCGATAAAGCCGTACGGGTTACGCGCGGTTTCCAGATATACCGGCGTTGCCCCGGCCTGCAATAACGCGCCGTGGTGGTTTGACTTGTGGTTGTTGCGGTCGAATAACACCAGATCGCCTGGGGTGAGCAATGCGTTAAGCACCACTTTGTTCGATGAGGAGGTCCCGTTCAGTACAAAGTAGGTCTTATCCGCGTTGAAAACTTTAGCTGCGTGCTGTTGTGCGATGCAGGGAGCGCCTTCGTGAATCAGCAGATCACCCATTGCGACATCGGCATTACACAAATCGGAGCGGAAAAGTGTTTCGCCGAAATATTCGACAAACTGATTACCCGCAGGATGGCGACGGAAAAACTCGCCCCCCTGATGACCAGGACAATCAAAGGCGCTGTTGCCCTGATTGACATAGTCGACAAGCGCACGGAAGAACGGCGGACGTAACTGCGTTTCATAATGGCTGGCGGCGGTTTCTAACTGCCGGCCATAAAAGGCGGTACGGGCTTCATTACATTCGAATACACCTGAGATGCGCGGCAGATGTTCAGATGGAACACGTTCTTCATTTTCGGTGGCGATAAAAACAGGAATCCCATAGCCGGTGGCGTCAATTTCATCGAGTTTTCCACGTTCAATATCATTGATGGATAATACGATAGCAGCAACATCAATAAAATTACTTTCATCGATATTTACGCAAGAACGCTGCGTAGAAAAACAATCAGGACAGGAACGGCTTACGGCAATTTTTAATTCTGACATTTTCATCTCTTTATTTTTAGGTAATAGCAGGTCCTCAATTTCTCAAATGAGAAATTGATAACTCCGGAAAAAAAAAGCAAAGTCATACCGCTGATAAATAAATCAGTAAATTGCTTTTTTGAAGATGCAATAAACCCTAACCGGTCCGGTCACAGGTAATACAGGGTTATGCAGGGAGAGCACTGCGGATACAGGCGTTAGCCTGCGATACAGAGAGTCAGGAAGACCTGTATACTTGAGTGCCCTTAGTCGGAAGACTAACGGGCATTAAAGAAATGAAAGTCGAAACTGTTGCGGTGGGCAAACATCATAATATGCGTTGTTCGCCTTATATGTGGCATTGTACGGCTATTATTTTCCATTTTAGTTACCTTTACTGGATAAGTGGAAGGTGCGGGTATTTTATCCAGGAAATGGCTATGAACTGTGAAGAAGATCAATAAAAAACGATCGTTTATAAAATATTTAGTCGCCATTTATGCATAGTGCGAGACAAGATGCTGTTTTGTTGTTTATATGTTATTTATTTGTATTTTATTATTTTTTTACAATATTCTACTGGCTGCATAATAAGTATTATGCAGTGGAATGAGTAATGAAAAATATATTTATTAATTAATCAGGAAAAATGAATAAGAATTCACGGCATAAACCGATAGCCAATTCCGGTTTCGGTCAGAAAATGACGCGGACGGGCCGGGTCCAGTTCCAGCTTCTGGCGCAGGTGTCCCATATAAATACGTAGATAGTGACTATGTTCGACGGCGTTTGGTCCCCAAACCTGATTTAACAACTGGCGTTGCGTCAGTACCTTCCCGGCATTATTTAACAGAACCGCTAACAGACGAAACTCAATCGGCGTCAAATGAATTTCCTCGTCACCTCGGTGAACGAGGCGTGCGGCAATATCCACTTTGACGTTGGAAAAATGTACCACCGGTTCGGGAGACGCGCCGCTGGCGTGGCGACGCAATGCCACGCGCAATCTCGCCTGTAGCTCGCCAATACCAAAGGGTTTACTGAGATAGTCATCGGCACCGGCATCCAGCGCAGCAATTTTATCGCTTTCCTCACTGCGGGCTGAAAGCACAATCACCGGAATCGCGCTCCATTGTCGCAGGTCGCGAATAAAATCAATGCCGTCGCCGTCCGGCAGGCCGAGATCGAGAATGATGAGATCGGGTTTTCGCGTGGCGGCTTCCAACAGACCACGTTGCAGCGTTTCCGCTTCATATACACGCAGGCCATCGGCTTCCAGCGCGGTGCGCAGAAAGCGGCGAATGGCATGTTCATCTTCAACAATCAGTACGTTCGTCACATATCCTCATGAAAATCTTCAAGTTCAGGGGGAATTTCCTGGGGCAGTGTAACACGAAAACAGGCTCCTCCCTGCGCGCGATTGTGGACCGAAATAGTACCGCCGTGCACGTCCACAATAGCCTGACAAATTGCCAGCCCCAGCCCAACGCCGGGCACCGATGACTCTTTATTTCCCCGGGAAAATTTGTCAAAAACGCGCTGTTCCATACCCGACGGAATACCCGGCCCATTATCCCAGACGTCCAGTTGCAGATGTGCGCCATCGACGCTGGCATCAATACCGATTTGCGCCTGTGGACCTGCGTATTTGACGGCGTTTTCCAACAGGTTAATCAGCACCCGTTCAAAGAGCGGACCATCGACGTGAATCAGTGTTAACGGTTCAGGTAACGACAGATTTATCGGGGCAGAGAGACCGGGCTCCAGCATCTGCAGGGCGCTGCCGACCACCTCTTCCAGCGTTAACCACTCCTTCTTAAGATTAAAGCCGCCAGACTGAATTCGCGCCATATCCAGCAGGTTATTAACCAGTCGGGTAGTATTCAGAACGTGCTGGCGAATCTCACTGGCCTGGCGCGCGTGCGGCGATCCCTCGCTGGCCAGATCCAGCGTTAAGATTTCCGCCTGACCGAACAACACCGTCAACGGCGTGCGCAAATCGTGGGACAGAGCAGCGAGCAGGGCGTTGCGAATGCTTTCGCGCTCGCTGGCAAACCGCGCCTGCTCTTCGCTGGCGGTCAGCGTCAGGCGCTCCAGCGCACTGGCTACCAGTAGAGTGAAGGTTTCCAGCAGGCGTTGCTGTTCGGGGATCATAAGCTGGCGTAAATTTCCCGGTTCGACCACCAGCAGCCCATGCGTTTTATCGGCGCTTTTTAACGGTAAAATCTGATACGGCACGCCCGGTAACGTGTCGGTGCCTGCACCGGCCGGTTGCCCTTTGTCAAAGCTCCATTGGGCAATGGCGTCATCCCACGGCGTCATGCCCTGTTGATGGGTGAGCGGGGCCAGCTTGCCGTTCTCACCGGGCAGTAAAACCTGGCTGCGGGCCTGAAATGTTGAAGCGATAAACTGTTCACTGGTGGCGGCGATATCCGTCTGACTCCGACCGACTGCCAGCGCTTTCGACATCTCATACAAATGACGCGTACGCTGTTCACGATAACGCGCTACCCGCGCCTGATAACGCACCCCGGCGGTCAGATTACCAATAACCAGCCCTACCGTTAGCATTACGGCAAAGGTGAGCAGGTACTGAACGTCTGAAACGGCCAGCGTCCCGCGTGGGGCAATAAAGAAGAGATCGAAGCTGGCGACGTTAATAAAGGTTGCCAGCACTGATGGCCAGCGTCCGTAAAAGAGTGCGATAACCACCACACCCAATAAATAGATCATCACCAGGTTGGCGGCGTCAAAGGCCATTAGCCACTGCATGGCGATTAGCGTAATGATGGCGCACAGCGCAACGGCAACCACACAACCCTGAATTTGTACCCGCCATTTATCCTTAAAGGTGCGGCTATCTGCCGTTTGCAGCACAGGGCGTGAAGGGGGCTCATCGAGCGCAACAATCATCAGGTCGAGATCCGGTGCGCGATGAGCGAGTTTGTCGGCAAAGGAATCGCTACGCCACCAGCGACGCGTAGTCGGACGCCCGAGCACAATTTTTCCCAGATTATGCTCACGGGCATAGTGGATGACCGCTTTGTCTTCGGCGGGGTCGGAAAGGGTGGCTGTTTCTGCGCCTAACTCCTGAGCCAGCCGCAGAGCGCTTAAAATTGCGCGGCGTTGTTTTTCGGGCAGTCGGTGCAGCGCTGGCGTTTCGACATACACCGCATGCCAGACGCTGCCGAGACGCGCCGCCAGACGTGCGGCGGCGCGTACCAGTTTTTCGCTGCCAGTATTGTGCCCAATGCACAGTAAAATAGCGTCGCGGGTATGCCAGACTTTCTCTTCTCCCGGACGTCCTCGCCAGGCGCGCATCTGATCGTCTACCCGATCAGCCGTGCGGCGCAGGGCAAGTTCACGTAGCGCGATCAGATTACCTTTGCGAAAGAAATGCTCGATTGCTCTTTCTGCCTGACCGGCGATATAGACCTTGCCTTCGTTCAGGCGCTGGCGCAAATCGTCGGGGGGGAGATCGACCAGCACCACATCGTCGGCGGCATCGAAAAAAGGGTCGGGTACGGTTTCACGAACCTGAATGCCGGTAACGCCGCTGACCACGTCATTGAGACTTTCCAGATGCTGCACGTTAACGGTAGTAAAGACATCAATCCCGGCTTCCAGCAGCTCTTCAATGTCCTGCCAGCGCTTAGGATGCCGTGAGCCTGGCGCATTACTGTGCGCCAGTTCATCCATCAAAATGAGCGCCGGACGGCGGGCCAGCGCCGCGTCGAGATCGAACTCATTGATATGGCGGCCGTGACGCGCCTGTCGCTTTAGCGGCAGGATGCTGAGGCCGTCCAACAGCGCGGCGGTCTCTTTGCGTCCATGGGTTTCCACCACGCCAATCAGCACATCTAACCCTTGCGCCCGCAGTCGCTGGGCCTCTGCCAGCATGGCCCAGGTTTTGCCGACGCCAGCACAGGCACCGAAGAAAATTTTCAGTTTTCCCCGGTGCGGGGCCGTGGTCTGCTCCAGCAGGCGATCGGGGTCGGGGCGTAAGGGTTCGTTATGCATGTCCTTTTTCTCAGTGCTTATCCAGCGCTAAATTAAGTTCCACCAGGTTCACCACCGGCTGACCGATAAAACTGACCAACGGCTTTTGCGTATATTGTGCAACCAACCGCGTTACCTCTTCAACGCTGAGGTTGCGAGCCTGCGCCACGCGGGGAATTTGCCAGGCCACCGCGGCTGGCGTCAGGTTGTTATCCAGCCCGCTGGAAGAAGCCGTTACCAGCTCTACCGGGACGGCAGGACTTGCCTGCGGGTTGGCGGCACGCAGCGCGGCAATCCGGCTTTGCAGCTGTTTATCCAGTTCCGGGTTGCTGGCTGCCAGATTACTGCCGCCTGAAGCCATTGGATTATAGGGCATTTCAGCTGTGGCAGACGGACGCCCTTGAAAATAACCGGCAGCGGTAAAATGTTGCCCGATGAGCTCAGAGCCGCGAACCACCTGACCTTCGCTAAGAAGCGAACCGTTAGCCTGGTGGGGAAACCACCACTGCCCCAGCGCGGTCGTCAGCAACGGGTAAGCCCCGCCGGTGATAAGCATCAGGAAAATCAATGTTGATAATGCAGGACGTAATCCACTCATCTGAAACCTCACACCAGACCCAGCAGGGTCAGCAGTAAATCAATCGCTTTGATACCGATAAACGGCACAATCAAACCGCCCAAACCATAGATCCACAAATTGCGGCGCAACATCGCGGATGCGGACAAAGGTTTGTAGCTCACGCCTTTTAGCGCCAGCGGGATCAGAAAGACGATAACCAGCGCGTTAAAGATAACCGCGCTGAGGATCGCCGAGTCTGGCGAATGCAGTCCCATCACGTTCAGCGCATTGAGTTGCGGATAGGTGGCGGCGAAGGCGGCCGGGATAATAGCGAAATACTTCGCGACGTCGTTGGCAATACTGAAAGTGGTCAGCGAACCGCGCGTCATCAGCATTTGTTTACCAATGTGCACTACTTCAATCAGTTTGGTGGGGTTGGAGTCGAGATCCACCATGTTACCTGCTTCTTTCGCTGCCTGAGTTCCCGAGTTCATGGCGACCGCAACGTCGGCCTGCGCCAGGGCTGGAGCGTCATTGGTTCCGTCGCCGGTCATCGCCACCAGACGACCTTCCGCTTGATACTGACGAATCAGCGCCAGCTTGGCTTCCGGCGTGGCTTCAGCTAAGAAGTCATCCACTCCGGCCTCAGCGGCGATCGCGGCAGCGGTCAGGCGGTTATCGCCGGTGATCATCACCGTTTTAATCCCCATTTTGCGCAGTTGAGCAAAACGTTCTTTGATCCCGCCTTTCACAATATCTTTCAGCGCAATCACACCCAGTACGTGGGAGCCTTCGGCAACCACCAGCGGCGTTGCGCCAAGGCGAGCGACGCTTTCGACCTTCTGCTCCACATCGGCGGGAAAGTGGCCGCCGTTGGCTTCAACGTGCCGACGAATGGCATCGACCGACCCTTTGCGGATCATTCGGTTGTCGATGTTGATGCCGCTCATCCGGCTTTGGGCGGTAAACGGCACAAAGGTAGCGTGCAGCGATTGCACGTCGCGAATACGCAGATTAAAGCGCTGTTTTGCCAGGATCACGATGCTGCGGCCTTCCGGCGTTTCATCGGCCAGCGATGAAAGCTGTGCGGCGTCGGCGAGCGTTTTTTCGTCCACGCCGTGGGCGGGCAGAAAATCCGAAGCCTGACGGTTACCCAGCGTAATGGTGCCTGTTTTATCCAGCAGCAGTACGTCTACGTCACCTGCCGCCTCTACTGCACGTCCGCTGGTAGCGATGACATTTGCGCCCAGCATGCGGCTCATCCCGGCGACGCCAATCGCTGAGAGCAGTCCGCCTATCGTTGTAGGGATCAAGCACACAAGCAAGGCAACCAGCACCGTGATGCTGACCGCACTACCACCCCAGGCGGAAAACGGCCATAGCGTGGCGGTCGCCAGCAAAAAGATAATGGTCAGGGCAATCAGCAGGATCGTCAGGGCGATTTCATTGGGCGTTTTACGCCGCTGCGCGCCTTCAACCATGGCGATCATCCGGTCGAGGAACGTTTCACCGGGGTTTACACTGCATTCGATAACCAGCCAGTCGGAGAGGATGCGGGTCCCGCCGGTGACGGAGGCGAAATCGCCACCGGATTCACGAATCACAGGCGCGGATTCACCGGTAATGGCACTTTCATCTACTGATGCGCCACCTTCAATGACCTCGCCGTCACACGGGATAATATCGCCAGCTTCCACCAGCACGATATTCCCTTTCCGTAAATCATCGGCAGGAACGTGATCCATTGCCGCGCCGTATTTGGGTTCGCGAAGTTTACGGGCAAAGGCGGTTTTTTTGACTCCCTTTAGGCTATTAGCCTGAGCTTTACTGCGACCTTCCGCCAGCGCCTCAGCGAAGTTGGCGAACAGAACGGTAATCCACAGCCACAGACTTATCGCGCCGGTAAACCACGGGCTGCCCTGCATATGACCTGTTGCCATCGCCACCGTTAACAGGGTTGTTAACAAACTGCCCAGCCAGACGATAAACATCACCGGGTTACGCCACTGGGTATGTGGGCTTAATTTTTTCACGGCGTCCATCAGCGCCTGTGCGACCAGAGAGGGTTCGAACAGCGCCAGTTGCTTGCGACTCATAGTAATGTGCTCCGCATCACTCAGTGTAATGACAGGTATTCTGCGACCGGGCCAAGCGCCAGGGCAGGAACAAAGGTGAGAGCGCCAACCAGTAACACCGTACCGATTAACAACCCGACAAACAGCGCGCCGTGGGTAGGTAGCGTGCCTGGGCTTGCTGGCTGGATCTTTTTACTGACCAGCGACCCGGCAATAGCCATCACGGGGATGATCACGCCGAAGCGACCGAAGAACATGCACAGGGCCAGCAGGCAGTTCCAGAACGGGCTATTGGCGCTTAATCCGGCAAAGGCGCTACCGTTGTTGTTCGAGGCAGATGACACGGCATACAGGACTTCACTAAAGCCGTGAGGACCTGGATTAAGCATGGCGCTGCGCCCGGCATCGCTCATCATGGCGATCGCTGTACCGAGCAGGACCAGCGTAGGGGTGACCAGAATCGCCAACGCGGTCATTTTCATTTCGCGCACGTCGATTTTCTTACCGAGATACTCCGGCGTACGGCCAATCATTAACCCGGCGATAAATACCGCCAGCAGCACGAACAGCAGCATGCCGTACAGACCTGAACCCACACCGCCGAAGACCACTTCACCAATCTGCATCAGCCACATAGGTACCATGCCGCCCAGTGCGGTAAAGGAGTCATGCATTGCATCGACAGCCCCGCAGGATGCTGCTGTGGTGACGACGGAAAAGAGACTCGTGGCCAGCACGCCAAAGCGGCTCTCCTTGCCCTCCATGTTGATATTGCTGTCGGCACCGAATGCCATCAGGTGCGGGTTGCCCTGAACTTCGGCCCACATCACGACGGCAACGCAGACCGCAAAAATCAGTGACATGGCCCACAGTAAGGTCCGCCCCTGACGACGATCGCCCACTACATCACCAAAGGCAAAACACAGCGCGGTGGGAATTAAGAAAATAGCCAGCATCTGTACCAGATTGGTCAGTGCGGTTGGGTTTTCAAACGGATGCGATGAGTTAGCGTTAAAGAATCCCCCTCCGTTAGTGCCGAGCATCTTAATCGCTTCCTGTGAGGCGACTGGCCCCATTGGCAGCAGCTGTTTCACCCCTTCAAGGGTGGTGATGGGCTGATAAGGCAATATGTTTTGCAAAGTACCTTGCTGAATGAAGAACAGGGCAATGAGCAACGCAATAGGGACGAGGATCCACAGCGTAATGCGAACCAGATCGACCCAGGCGTTGCCCAGCGTGTTCATACTCTGGCGTGTGAAAGCGCGGGTCAGGGCAAAAATCACCGCAATTCCGGTCGCCGCAGACAGGAAATTCTGCACGGTCAACCCGGCCATCTGGCTGAAATAGCTTAAGGTGGTTTCGCCAGCATAGGATTGCCAGTTGGTATTAGTGACAAAACTCACCGCCGTGTTGAGCGCCAGATCCCACGAAAGCCCTGGCAGTTGCTGGGGATTTAACGGCAGCAGGTTTTGCGCCATTAGCATCGAAAACAGGACCAGCAGGCCCAGCGCATTGAGAGCAAGGATAGCCAGCAGATACTGCCGCCAGTTCATTTCCTGCTGCGAGATGCCCAGACCGCGCCAGAGTAAATGCTCCGCGCCAACCAGGCCCGGCAGGGGCGTATTGTTGATCAGTCGAGCCAGCCCAAATCCCAACGGTCTGGCGATGACAAATAGCACCAGCAAGAAACTGGCAATGAGTAAAAATCCTTGGGCTGCCATCAGAACGCCTCCGCATTGATCAGGGCATAGACCAGGTAACCTAATAATAAAAAGACCAGCACAATGCCGGTTATCACGCCTGCACTCACAGTGCACCTCCAGTGGCATAAATGTGATAACCAGAGCGTAGGTTTTTGCTTGCAAAGATTTCGCAAAAATCAGCGGGTGGGGTGTAAAAAAAGTATAAAAATGGCAAAAACCATTATTTAACTAATGGTTAGTATTAATTTAACTTTTATGTAACTTAATTACAGTTTTATGCTAAACGGAGCATCAATAGATAAAAATAAGTGGTCGGATGAGTAGCAAAATTACACACAAGGCGGTATTATTTTCATCAGTTAACCAAGTTTATTTTTCCGGTGCTATTCACCGAACAGATATATGGGAGAGGATTATGGACTTTTATAAAGAATATCCAGCACACATTGTTTTCTTGCGCCGTACCTTTGCCGTAGTGGCGGGCGTGCTGGCGCTACCGGTCATGCTGTTCTGGAAAGACCGCGCTCGTTTTTACAGCTACCTGCACCGCGTCTGGTCTAAAACCAGTGATAAACCGGTGTGGATGGAGCAGGCTGAAAAAGCCACCTGCGATTTCTACTAAGTTATCGTTCTTGCTCAAGAAAACCGCTCACAGTAATGTGGCGGTTTTTTTTATGCGCCGACGTCTACACTTGTCGGTGTAATAGATAACGAGTGGCAATGATTAATTTATATCCGGGAGTATTATGACCACCCATCTGGTCTGGTTTCGACGTGATTTACGTCTGCATGACAACCTCGCGCTGGCGGCGGCTTGTCGGGATCGTACTGCGCAGGTCATCGCGCTATATATCTCTACTCCTGAGCAGTGGAAGGCGCACGAAATGGCCCCACGTCAGGCGGCATTTGTGAGTGCGCAGTTGAATGCGTTGCAGACGGCGCTGGCGGAAAAAGGCATCCCGCTTCTGTTTGATGAAGTTGCAGATTTTGCGACCAGCGTGGAAACCGTCAAAAACGTCTGCGCACAGCATAGCGTCAGCCGATTGTTTTATAACTATCAATACGAAATAAACGAACGTCAGCGTGATGTCGCCGTTGAGAAGGTACTACCCCATGTGGTGTGTGAAGGGTTTGACGACAGCGTGATCCTGCCTCCAGGGGCGGTCATGACCGGCAATCACGAGATGTATAAAGTCTTTACACCGTTTAAAAATGCCTGGCTGAAGCGGATTAAAGAGGGTGTTCCAGAATGCGTTAGTGCGCCGAAGGTGAGAGAAAGCGGCGCTCTTGACGCTCTGTTAACATCAATAACGCTGAGCTATCCGCAGCAAGATTTTGATACGCAGCGGTTTGTGGCAGAAGAAAAACTGGCTATCGCGCAATTACGCCAGTTTTGCCAGCAGGCCGCGAGAGAATATGAGCAACAGCGTGATTTCCCTGCGGTTGACGGTACCAGTCGATTATCCGCGAGCCTGGCGACAGGGGGATTGTCGCCGCGCCAGTGCCTGAATCGACTGCTTGCGGAGCAGCCGCAGGCGCTTGAAGGAGGGGAAGGCAGCGTCTGGCTGAACGAACTTATCTGGCGTGAATTTTATCGTCATCTGATGACTTACCATCCGGCGCTGTGTCGGCATCAACCGTTTATCCGTTGGACCGATCGCGTGCAATGGCAGAATAATCCGGCACATTTGCATGCCTGGCAAACAGGGAACACGGGATACCCGATTGTGGATGCGGCGATGCGTCAGCTCAACGCCACGGGCTGGATGCATAATCGATTACGCATGATTACGGCCAGTTTTTTAGTGAAAGATCTGCTGATCGACTGGCGTAAAGGCGAGCAATATTTTATGTCGCAACTGATCGATGGCGATCTGGCGGCCAATAACGGCGGCTGGCAGTGGGCGGCCTCAACCGGGACCGACGCCGCACCGTATTTCCGTATCTTTAACCCCACGACTCAGGGCGAAAAATTTGACCGCGACGGTGAGTTTATCCGCCAGTGGCTGCCGGAACTGCGCGATGTGCCGGGTAAAGCCATTCATGACCCGTGGACATGGGCTGAAAAAGCGCAGGTTACGCTTAACTATCCTCGTCCGATTGTCGATCATAAACAGGCAAGACTGGCGACGCTGGCGGCCTATGAGGCGGCGCGCAAGGGATAAGTATGTGACGGATTTCTGCGTAATGCCTTCCAGCAGAATGAACATGTTGCAGTCGGGAGCTATTAGCGCTGAAACGTGCTCTCAGTACCGTGAATACCCTGCTGCATAAGTTTTCCCTCAGCAGTAAATTTCCGTCATCTTCATTCAGATGACGGAAATTAATGACAACGCCAACGACATCCACACCGCACGATGCGGTGTTTAAAACGTTTTTACATCATCCCGAAACTGCGCGGGATTTTCTCGACATTCACCTGCCAGCTGAACTGCGGACACTTTGCGATTTGAATTCGCTGAAGCTGGAGTCAGAAAGCTTTATTGAAGCGGATTTACGTTCGCGCTACTCCGACGTGCTCTGGTCTTTGCACACTCGCGACGGCGACGGTTATGTCTATGTGGTTTTAGAGCATCAAAGTTCAGCCGAGCCGCATATGGCTTTTCGTCTGTTGCGTTATGCGATGGCGGCGATGCAGCGCCATCTGGACGCAGGGCATAAGGAACTGCCGCTGGTGATACCGATGCTGTTTTATCATGGCTGCCGAAGCCCTTATCCGTACTCGTTGTGCTGGCTGGATGCCTTTGCCGACTCCGTGGTGGCAAGACAACTTTATTCCAGCGCATTTCCGTTGGTGGACATAACGGTGGTACCCGATGATGAGATCATGGCTCACAGGCGAATGGCGCTGCTGGAATTAATGCAAAAACATATCCGTCGGCGGGATTTGATGGGGCTGGTAGAGCAACTGACCACGCTGCTACTTACTGGATGCGCTAATGACACGCAATTACAAGCGATGTTTAATTACATTCTACAATCTGGCGATGAATCTCGCTTTAATGAGTTTATGCAAGAGATGACACAACGGATCCCCCAACACAAGGAGAGGCTGATGACTATTGCAGAGCGGTTACGGTTAGATGGATTACAGGAAGGTCTACAACAAGGACTACAACAAGGAAAACAAGAAGCGGCATTACGTATAGCGCAAACCATGTTGGAACAGGGAATAGAACGCGAAATGGTAAAACTGGTGACCGGTGTTTCAGAAGCGGATTTGGCTGTAAACCATGCATAATCTCCAGAAAAACAGGCCCGAATCTTATCCCATCATCGGGCCTGTAAACTCAGGACTCTACCGCCAGCGGACGATTTCTGAACTTCAGCGACTGGTACAGCCAAATCAGCAGCACCAGCACCACACAGGCCAGCGCGCCCCAGGTTATTTCGCTAAAGACATCAATATATGCATTGATGGAATAATTGATAGCGCCCGCTGAGTCAAACGAACCTTGTGAGGTCTGATCGGCGATAACGCCGGCCAGGTAGTTGGCGATGGCTCCGGAAAGCAGCATGTAGATACCCGTTAATACGCCGGTCACTCCTGGGATCTCAATACGTGTAATCTGAGACATAGCCACCGGATCGATAAACAGCTCGGCAAAGCCCATGACCGCCAGCCCCAATACCATCAGCGGCATGGAAGAGTGACCGTAAGCCGCAGACCAGCGGGCGCTCAAGGTCAGAATACAGAATCCGGCGCTCATTAAACCGAGGCCAAGGGCAAATTTACCCCAGATACGGACGGTACGATTACCGCTAACGCTTTCTTTGACCACCCAGGCCAGCACGATACCGCACAGCATAACGGCAAAGGCGTTAACCGACTGGAACATCGCAGTAGGGACGGAATATCCCAGAATATCGCGGTTAACGAAGCGGTCGATATACAGGCTAATCGAACTGCCGCCCTGTTGAGCAAAGGCCCAGAACAACAGACTGAAGAAGGTCAACGTAACGATAAGCCCCAGCTCTTTGCGCTGTTTCTGGGTCTGCGCCTGGCGGTAAATCTTCGCCAGAACCGCCAGACCAATAACAGTAGCAACGATCAGTGCGTAAACGGACCACTCTTTCCAGAACAGAACGGTAATCAGCAGCGGTGCTGCAACCAGCAGAACTAATAACCAGGCCCAGTTTGGCAGCATATATTTTTTCGCACACAAGACGGCCTTGTTGACGCCGGTGGTATGGGCGAAATGGCGATTACCGCATACGAAAATCACCAGCCCCGCCAGCATGCCAATCGCCGCCAGCGCAAAGCCCATCGCCCAACTGTACTCTTCCTGCACGTAGCCGCAGGCAATGGGCGCGATGATTGAACCAATATTACCGGCAGCGTAGAGCAGAGAGAATCCACCGTCACGGCGAGGGTCTTCAGGCTGATACAACTCGCCTAACAGGCAACTGATGTTGGATTTAAACAGACCGTAGCCACAGACAATAATCGCCAGCGACAAATAAAGGAACGTCGGGGCCATTTCGCTGGCGCCCAATACCAGATGCCCCACTGCCATTAAAAATGCGCCGATCATCACCGCCATTCGATTGCCGAGCACTTTATCGGCCAGGTATCCCCCAAGTATGGGCGTGACGTAGACCAGCGAGCAGTAGGCGCTGAACAGTTCATATGCGTGATTATCGTCGTACTTAAGCTGGTTAGTGAGATACAGGATCAGCAATGCACGCATGCCGTAAAAACTGAAGTATTCCCAAATTTGTAGCGCAACGACGTAATAAATCGCCCGTGGTTGAGATGCTTGTTTATTCATTCTTTTCTCGAAGTAAATGCCTCGCGACAGGCTGAACGTGCTGCGCGAGTGTGTTTCCTTAAAGTTTTAACTTTGATACAGATCTGATTATTTTTGCAATATGCTGTCTGATTGCATAAATATACATGAATTAGATCGCGTGGGGGTAAGCAAATTGCGTTCAAATCGGGTGTGATTGTTTCTTGATGTGTCAGTGAAATGTCTATCGACGAACGCAAGCGGGAACGCTATTTTAACCTAAGCTGTGTTGCTGATTGGGCAGGCAGAATTTATGACTACGAGGACGATGATGAAAAACACCGAACTGGAACAACTGATCAACGACAAACTGAACAGCGCCGCCATTAGCGACTATGCGCCGAATGGTTTGCAGGTTGAGGGCAAAGAGACGGTGCATAAAATCGTGACCGGCGTGACCGCAAGTCAGGCGTTACTGGACGAGGCGGTACGCCTGCAGGCGGATGCGGTCATCGTTCATCACGGTTATTTCTGGAAAGGCGAATCGCCGGTTATTCGCGGTATGAAGCGCCATCGTCTGAAAACGCTGTTGGAAAATGATATCAACCTGTATGGCTGGCACCTGCCGCTGGATGCTCACCCGGAACTGGGTAATAACGCGCAACTGGCAGCGCTGTTGGGGATCACCGTCATGGGTGAAATCGAGCCGCTGGTGCCATGGGGAGAACTCTCCATGCCGGTTCCGGGGCTGGAGCTGGCATCGTGGATTGAAGCGCGTTTAGGCCGTAAACCGTTATGGTGTGGTGATACCGGGCCGGAAAAAGTTCAGCGCGTCGCCTGGTGTACAGGGGGCGGTCAGAGTTTCATTGATAGCGCAGCCCGGTTTGGTGTTGATGCCTTTATCACCGGTGAAGTTTCAGAGCAAACCATTCACTCAGCCCGCGAGCAAGGGTTGCATTTTTATGCTGCTGGTCACCATGCGACCGAACGCGGCGGCATTCGCGCATTGAGCGAATGGCTGAATGAAAATACCGATCTGGACGTAACCTTTATCGATATTCCTAATCCAGCGTAATAAAGAGGGACGAAAGTGCAGCGAGCGCGTTGTTATCTGTTAGGTGAAAGTGCGGTGGTTCTTGAGCTGGAACCTCCCATTACGCTGGCGACTCAGAAACGCATCTGGCGTCTGGCCCAGCGTCTGGTTGATGCCCCGAATGTGCTGGAAGCTATTCCGGGAATGAACAATATCACGGTTACCCTGCGCGACCCGAAAACGCTGGCGCTGGATGCGATTGAACGCCTGCAGCGCTGGTGGGAAGAGAGTGAGGCGCTGGAGCCGGACTCGCGCTTTATTGAAATTCCCGTGACCTATGGCGGTGAGTTCGGCCCCGATTTGGCAGAGGTCGCCCGGCACAGTGGATTAAGTGACAAGCAGGTCGTCGAACTTCATGCGTCGGTTGATTATGTGGTGTGGTTTATCGGTTTTCAGCCGGGATTTCCCTATCTCGGGAGCTTACCTGAACCGCTCCATACTCCGAGGCGTGCGGAACCGCGTCTGCTTGTTCCGGCAGGTTCTGTGGGTATTGGCGGATCCCAAACGGGGGTCTATCCGCTTTCCACGCCAGGTGGATGGCAATTGATTGGCCGTACCTCCGTTGCGTTATTTGATCCAAAACGGCAGGAGCCGATTCTGTTACGAGCTGGCGATACCGTGCGTTTTGTCCCGCAGAAGGAGGGGATATGTTAAACATCATTCGCGCTGGCATGTACACCTCAGTACAGGACGGGGGACGCCATAGTTTTCGTCAATCCGGAATCAGTCACTGTGGCGCGCTGGATAAACCGGCGCTGAACGTTGCTAACCTGCTGGTAGGTAATGATGCGAATGCCGCTGCGCTGGAAATCACACTGGGGCAACTGGTGGTGGAATTTGAAACCGATGGCTGGTTTGCCCTGACCGGTGCGGGATGTGAAGCGCACCTGGATCGTACTCCAGTATGGAGCGGATGGCGGCTGCCGGTGAAAGCCGGGCAGCGTCTGACGCTAAAACGTCCACATCACGGCATGCGCAGCTATCTGGCGGTAGCGGGCGGTTTTGATGTACCCGAAGTAATGGGCTCGCGCAGTACCGATCTCAAAGTCGGAATTGGCGGGCTGGAAGGGCGTCTGCTGCGCGATGGCGATCGGCTGGCAATTGGCGCATCGACCCGGCAATTCAGCGGACCGCAGGGCGTAAAACAGCTGATGTGGGGCAACCACATTCGTGCGCTCCCCGGGCCTGAATACCAGGAGTTTGACGAAGTATCGCAGGCTTCTTTCTGGCGCTCCCCGTGGCAGCTGAGTCCGCAAAGCAACCGTATGGGGTATCGCTTGCAGGGGCAGTCGCTGACGCGCACGACCGATCGCGAGCTATTGTCGCATGGTTTGCTCCCTGGCGTAGTGCAGGTTCCGCATAATGGTCAGCCCATCGTGCTGATGAACGATGCTCAGACGACGGGCGGCTATCCGCGTATCGCCTGTATCATCGAAGCAGATATGTATCATCTGGCGCAGATCCCGCTCGGCCAGCCGATTCATTTTGTGCAGTGTTCGCTGGAGGAAGCGCTTAAGGCGCGCCACGATCGGCAGCGTTATCTGGAACAGTTAACATGGCGACTTAACAATGAAAATTGATCTCAACGCAGACCTTGGTGAGGGATGCCCTAACGATGCAGCGCTGCTGCAACTGGTGTCATCAGCCAACATCGCCTGTGGGTTTCACGCCGGTGATGCGCAGACGATGCTTTTAAGCGTGCGCGAAGCGCTAAAAAATGGCGTAGCGATAGGCGCGCATCCGAGTTTTCCGGATCGGGAAAATTTTGGCCGTAGCGCCATGACCCTGCCTGTGGAAACGGTGTATGCGCAGACGCTGTATCAAATTGGTGCGCTGGCTGCCATCACGCGTGCGCAGGGCGGCGTAATGCGTCATGTTAAACCGCACGGTATGCTTTATAACCAGGCGGCGAAAGATCCTCAGTTGGCGGATGCTATTGCTCAAGCGGTGTATGCCTGCGATCCGTCGCTGGTTCTGGTAGGGCTGGCGGGAAGCGAACTGATTCGTGCCGGAGAACGCTATGGTCTGGTAACACGTCAGGAGGTTTTTGCCGATCGGGGTTATCAGGCGGATGGCAGTCTGGTGCCGCGCAGCCAGCCGGGCGCATTGATTGAGGATGAAGAGCAGGCGCTGGCGCAAACGCTAGAAATGGTGCAATCCAGCAGAGTAAAAAGCCAGAGTGGAACGTGGGCGAGCGTGACAGCCCAGACGGTATGCATTCACGGGGATGGTGAGCACGCACTCGCTTTTGCCCGTCGCTTGCGAGCCGCATTCAATGCATGCAATATTCAAATTAGTGCATAAATTTATTCATAAAAAACAATAAGATATTACACAACAACATATACAGGACTGAATTATGGGAGAGGTAATTTCTCTCTGGCCATTGACGGGGATCGCCGTCATCGTGGTCGGATTTCTTTTACGTTTTAACCCGGTATTGGTGGTCATTATTGCCGGGATCGTCACGGGGCTGGCGGCGCATATGCCGATCGCCACTATCCTTGAGAAGCTGGGTGAAGGTTTTCTTAACACCCGCAACCTGCCATTTATCCTGCTGATCCCGCTGGCGGTTATTGGCCTGCTGGAACGCCACGGACTCAAAGAGCGTGCTCAGGCGTGGATTGCAAAAATCCGCAGCGCCACCAGTGGCCGTCTGCTTATTGTCTATCTGTTCATTCGCGAAGCGACCGCTGCGTTAGGGCTGACCAGTCTGGGGGGGCATCCGCAGATGGTGCGTCCGCTGCTGGCGCCGATGGCGGAAGGAGCCGCAGAGAAAAATCACGGCGAGATACCTGGGGCGGTACGCTATCGTCTGCGCGCCATGTCAGCTGCGACCGATAACGTCGGACTGTTCTTCGGTGAAGATATCTTTGTTGCCTTCGGCGCCATCATTTTTATGCACAACTTTATGCTGGAGTCTGGTGGGATCCAGACCGAACCGCTGCATATTGCCTTGTGGGGGATCCCTACGGCAATTTGTGCATTCCTGATCCACGGTACGCGTCTGTGGCGTCTGGATAGCTATTTGCAACGTGAGGTGGCGAAAGCGAATGCCGCAGCGAAAGGGGAAGCGAAATGAATTTTCAACAAAGCTATCTCTACTGGCTGGCGGGAGCGGTATTACTGATTGTGGCGCTGATGTCCTGGCAGGACAAAGCGAACCCGCGTCGCTTCACCACCGGCCTGTTTTGGGGCATATATGGCGTACTGTTTCTGCTTGGCGACTGGACATACTCGCTGTTTGGCGACAAACGCACGGTGCATATTGCCGTTGGCGTTGCGGTGGTCGTGCTGGCCCTGATCGCCGGTTTTGGCGGCGTGAAGCTGGGAAGCTACCATCAACGAACGCAGCAACAGCGCGAAGAAAGCGCCAGTCGTCTGGGTAATCGCCTGTTTTTCCCGGCGCTGGCAATTCCGGTGGTAACGGTTATTGGCGTGCTGATGTTCAACCATATTCCGGGCTTACAGGATGCGCTGTTTGGGCCGGGTAATCACGCCACTCTGGTGACGCTCTTTTCCATGACCGCAGGCTCGTTGATTGGTCTGGCGATGGCGATAAAAATGACCCATGAGCGGGTTCATCAACCGATTCAGGAGGCGCGCCGTCTGCTGGACTCCATCGGCTGGGCGTTCATCCTGCCGCAGATTTTGGCCACGCTCGGGCTGTTGTTTACGGCAGCGGGCGTAGGCAGCGGTATTTCCTGGCTAACGCAAGAATACCTGGCGGTGGATAGCCGCTTTATCGCAGTGGCGGTGTACACCCTCGGCATGGCATTGCTGACGATGGTCATGGGCAATGCGTTTGCCGCTTTCCCGATCGTGACCGCTGGAATTGGGATTCCGATCCTCGTGCTGCAGCACGGCGGCAATCCGGCAGTAATGGCGGCAATTGGTATGTTCTCTGGCTATTGCGGGACGTTAATGACGCCGATGGCGGCAAACTTTAACATTGTTCCTGCAGCGCTGCTGGAGCTGCCGGATAAAAACGCGGTGATTAAAGCGCAGGTGCCAACCGGCATACTGCTGTTGCTGGTCAACGTGTTCCTGATGTATTTCCTGATGTTCTTGTAAGGTGACAGGATGAAAACAGTACTCATCACGGGATTTGAACCCTTTGGCGGCGAGTCAGTTAACCCTTCCTGGGAAGTGGTCTCGGGCCTCGACAATGCTATCATCGGCGGATGCCGCGTCGTTGCTCGCCAACTGCCGTGCGTCTTTGGCGAGTCTCTTGCCGTACTCAATGGTGCGATTGACGCGCTGTCGCCATCACTGGTGCTGGCGGTGGGGCAGGCGGGTGGACGCACGGATGTCACCGTGGAGCGCGTGGCGATCAACGTTGACGATGCGCGTATTGCGGATAATCAGGGTCAACAGCCGGTAGATGTGCCGATTGTGGCCGATGGTCCGGCGGCGTGGTTTAGTTCGTTGCCGATCAAAGCGATGGTTGTTGCCATGCGCAACGCGGGAATTCCGGCTTCGGTTTCCCAGACCGCGGGCACTTTCGTGTGTAACCACGTGATGTATGGCCTGCTGCATAAACTACGTGACGTTCCGGCGGTAAAGGGAGGATTTATCCATATCCCTTATTTGCCGCAACAGGCTGCACAGCATCCCGGGGCGCCAAGTATGGCAGCGGACACGGTGCGCCGGGCGCTGGAAGTTGCGATTGCCACCGCGTTGCAGGTGGAGAGTGATATCGCAGTGACGGGCGGTGCAACACATTAAAAAAGGACAGTCTTATGCCTGAAGGCCCGGAGATCCGCCGCGCGGCGGATAACCTGGAGGCGGCAGTCAAAGGCAAACCCCTGACCGATGTCTGGTTTGCCTTTGAGCAGCTAAAACCGTATCAATCTCAACTGATTGGGCAGAGTGTTACCCAGCTTGAAACGCGGGGTAAAGCATTGCTGACCCGTTTTTCTAATGGATTGACGCTGTACAGCCACAATCAGCTCTATGGCGTGTGGCGAGTAGTGGATACCGGAAAAATACCGCAGACTTCGCGGGTTCTGCGTGTCAGGTTGCAAACACACGACAAAACTATTCTGCTCTATAGCGCCTCTGATATCGACATGCTGACGCCGGAACAGCTCGCTACCCACCCGTTCCTGCAACGGGTTGGGCCAGACGTCCTGGATTTACGTTTAACGCCCGATGACGTGAAAGCGCGTCTGTTATCCCCGCGTTTTCGCAATCGCCAGTTTTCTGGCCTGCTGTTGGACCAGGCGTTTCTGGCGGGATTAGGTAACTACCTGCGGGTAGAGATTCTCTGGCAGGTAGGGCTGACCGGGCAGCATAAAGCGTCGATGCTCGGAGATGAGCAGTTGGATGCGCTGGCGCATGCGCTGCTTGATATTCCTCGTTTGTCCTATAACACCCGCGGGCTGGTGGATGAGAACAAACATCACGGCGCGCTGTTTCGCTTTAAGGTCTTTCACCAGGATGGTGAAGCCTGTGAGCGCTGTGGCGGAATCATCGAAAAAACGACGCTCTCTTCACGACCCTTTTACTGGTGTCCAGGATGTCAGCACTAAGCGGGATGCTTTGGCGCGTGTACTGAAATAAACCGCGCCACCGCCGGGCCAGTCAATAAAATACTGAATAGCCGCAGGGTTTGCATCGCCATGATCAGCGCCATATCGGCGTGACTCCCCGCGGCAATCACCGCAACAGAATCCACGCCGCCTGGACTGGTCGCCAGATAGGCGGTAAGAAAATCTATCTGCAGGTAATGCGCCAGTCCCCAGGCCATAGCGGCGCAGATCGCCATCAGTGAAAAAATGGACAAGAGGATTTGAGGTAAGGGGCGCAACGCCATTAAAAAGATCTGCTTGTCAAAGCCCAGACCGATTTGCCAGCCGATGGCCATATAGGCAATCGCCAGCAACCATTCCGGTAGTTCGATCACCATCACGCCTCCGGCATTCAGCAATGCGCCTGCCAGCATCGGTAGCAACATGACGCCAGAGGGGATACGCAATACACGTCCGGCCGTACCGGCAACGGCGGCCAGCGCTAGGGTACTGAACAGATTGCTGCTCAGCGGCGGAAACCAGACGATTTGCTCACTGACCGTTTGGGCCTGGTCGCCCATCATCACTCGGGTGACCAGTGCCGCCGCACCAACCACCAACAGTACGCGCAGATACTGCATAAACGCCACCAGCCGGATGTCGGCACCATATTCCTGCGCCATCGCCACCATTGCCGCCGCACCGCCAGGTGACGAGCCCCATGCACCGGTGTTTCCCGGTAGGTTACTGTAGCGAACCAGCAGCCAGCCGATTACCGCGCTGCTGATAAGGGTCGCCAGCAGGATGATAATCACCATCGGCCAGTGGGCCGTAAGGGTCGTTAAGATTGAGCCAGTCAGGTTTTGGGCAATCATGCAGCCGAGAATCGCCTGCGCGCCAAGAAATGTGCAGCGGGGAGGGTGCAGTGAGATGCCGCGCATACTGAATATGATGCCGACGATCATCGAACCTAGCAGCAGCGGTCCTGGAAGGTGTATAAACAAAAAGAACAGGGAAAGAAGGAGCGATAGCAGAAACAACAGGCTCCACTGCAAAACAGGCATCCCATGCTCCTGAGTGAAATGACGGAAATCTCAGTAAATCATAGAGAAAGCATGATGAGAATAAAATAATATGCATCAAAAAAAACAGGTCGGATTCTGGCTTCAATGCCTTGTCCGACCCGGGAGAATTAATGGCTGTAAGCCGGACAGGCGCTGGCGCCATCCGGCAGACAATTAACGCTTAATATCAGACTTAAAATCGCGCTTGTCGTAGCCGGTGTACAGCTGACGCGGACGAGCGATTTTCATGCCGTCGGTGTGCATTTCGTTCCAGTGTGCAATCCAGCCCACGGTACGCGCCATGGCGAAGATAACGGTGAACATGGAAGACGGAATACCCATCGCCTTCAGGATGATGCCGGAGTAGAAATCTACGTTAGGGTAGAGTTTCTTCTCGATGAAGTACGGGTCGTTGAGCGCAATGTGTTCAAGTTCCATCGCCACTTCCAGCAGATCATCTTTGGTGCCCAGTTCTTTCAGTACTTCATGGCAGGTTTCACGCATGACGGTGGCGCGCGGGTCATAGTTTTTATAAACACGGTGACCAAAGCCCATCAGGCGGAAGGAATCATTCTTGTCTTTCGCGCGGCGAACAAATTCCGGAATGTGTTTAACAGAGCTGATTTCTTCCAGCATTTTCAGCGCAGCTTCGTTTGCTCCGCCGTGTGCTGGTCCCCACAGGGAAGCAATACCGGCCGCGATGCAGGCAAACGGGTTAGCGCCAGAAGAACCGGCGGTACGAACGGTAGAGGTTGAGGCGTTCTGTTCGTGGTCAGCGTGCAGGATCAAGATACGGTCCATTGCGCGTTCCAGAATCGGATTCACTTCGTATTTTTCGCACGGCGTGGAGAACATCATGTTCAGGAAGTTACCGGCGTAGGAGAGGTCATTACGCGGGTACACGAACGGCTGTCCGATGGAATATTTGTAGCACATCGCTGCCATGGTCGGCATTTTGGACAGCAGACGGAAGGCGGCGATTTCACGGTGACGCGGATTATTCACATCCAGCGAGTCGTGGTAGAACGCAGCCAGCGCCCCGGTAACACCACACATAACGGCCATCGGGTGAGAGTCGCGGCGGAAACCGTGGAACAGGCGGGTGATCTGCTCGTGGATCATGGTATGGCGAGTGACTGTGGTTTTGAACTCGTCGTACTCCTCCTGCGTCGGTTTTTCGCCGTACAGCAGGATATAACACACTTCCAGATAGTTCGACTCGGTCGCCAACTGATCAATCGGGAAGCCGCGATGCAGCAAAATACCTTCGTCACCGTCGATGAAAGTAATTTTGGATTCGCAGGATGCGGTAGAGGTGAAACCTGGGTCAAAAGTAAACATCCCTTTTGAGCCAAGACTACGAATATCAATAACATCTTGACCGAGCGTACCTTTCAGCACATCCAGTTCAATAGCAGAGTCACCATTTAGAGTGATTTTTGCTTTAGTATCAGCCATTTACGGTCTCCTTAGCGCCTTATTGCTTAAGACTGCTGGAACTCACATTTGCCTTCGTACATCAATGAACCGTTACCAGTTTGTTATTTGGCTCGCCGCTCTGCGAAAGAGGGGATAACCTGGGTACAGAGCTATGGGCGCTTGCAGGTAAAACGGTCTTTTCATGGCGAATAAACTGCAAATCAAGAACTTAGCAATCCGAATTATTAAACCTGTCTATCACTAATAACTGTCCTGACTGTATTGGTCAATACTTCCACACTGTTACATAACTAAATGTCCGGTGAAAGAGTGACCCCATAACTTTTACGCATTATATGCTTTTTCTGGTGTCGTTTGTAACAACTTTGTTTAATGATTGTCAAATTAGATGGTTAAAAATTAAAATAATGTTGTTATCGTGACCTATGTCACTGTTCGGGATAAAACCCGACAAACTATATGTAGGTTAATTGTAATGATTTTGTGAACGTCCTATACTGCCGCCAGGTCTCCGGAATACCCTGCAATCCCGAGCCAACCAGCGTTGTAACGTGTCGTTTTAGCATCTGGAAGCAGTGTTTTATATGACGCGTAGTTATAGTAAGGACGCTGTCTGACCCGCACGCAGACCGGAGGAAGGAAATCCCGTCGTCTTTCAGGCTACAGGTGTCTTCATCTTCTGTACCCGAAGTCCAAAGGGAATAATAAGAACAGCATGTGGGCGTTATTCATGATAAGAAATGTGAAAAAACAAAGACCTGTCAATCTGGATCTACAAACGATCCGGTTCCCAATCACGGCGATAGCGTCCATTCTCCATCGCGTATCCGGAGTGATCACCTTCGTGGCGGTCGGGATTCTGTTGTGGTTATTGGGTACCAGCCTTTCCTCCCCTGAAGGTTTCCTCGCGGCGTCATCCATTATGAATAACTTCTTTGTGGAGTTAATTCTGTGGGGGATCCTGATTGCGCTGGCATATCACGCCGTAATGGGCATTCGCCATCTGTTGATGGATTTTGGCTATATCGAAGAAACCCTCGAAGCAGGGACACGTTCCGCCAAAATTTGTTTCGTTATCATTGTCGTGCTTTCACTTCTCGCAGGAGTCCTCGTATGGTAAGCAACGCCTCCGCATTAGGACGCAACGGCGTACATGACTTCATTCTGGTCCGTGCTACCGCTATCGTTCTGACGTTATACATCATCTATATGGTCGGCTTCTTCGCCACCAGCGGCGAACTGACGTTTGAAGTCTGGACCGGTTTCTTCTCATCGGCATTCACCAAAGTCTTCACCCTGCTGGCTCTTTTCTCCATCTTGATTCATGCCTGGATCGGCATGTGGCAGGTGTTGACCGACTACGTTAAACCGCTGGCCGTGCGCCTGATTCTGCAACTGGCTATCGTCGTTGCGCTGGTGGTTTACGTCATTTATGGATTTGTTGTGGTGTGGGGTGTGTAATGAAACTGCCAGTCAGAGAATTTGATGCTGTTGTGATTGGTGCCGGCGGCGCAGGTATGCGCGCGGCGCTGCAAATTTCCCAGAGCGGTCAGACCTGTGCGCTGCTCTCCAAAGTGTTCCCAACCCGTTCCCATACCGTATCTGCGCAAGGTGGCATCACCGTTGCGCTCGGTAATACCCATGAAGATAACTGGGAATGGCACATGTACGACACCGTCAAAGGGTCGGACTACATTGGTGACCAGGACGCTATTGAATATATGTGTAAAACCGGTCCGGAAGCGATTCTGGAGCTGGACCACATGGGGCTGCCGTTCTCTCGCCTCGATAATGGCACAATTTATCAACGTCCGTTTGGCGGCCAGTCGAAGAATTTCGGCGGCGAGCAGGCGGCACGTACCGCGGCAGCGGCAGACCGTACCGGCCATGCGCTGTTGCACACGCTGTATCAGCAGAACCTGAAAAACCATACCACCATCTTCTCCGAATGGTATGCGCTGGATCTGGTGAAAAATGCCGATGGCGCGATTGTTGGTTGTACCGCGCTGTGTATCGAAACCGGTGAAGTCGTTTACTTCAAAGCTCGCGCAACCGTGCTGGCGACCGGCGGTGCTGGCCGTATTTATCAGTCCACTACCAACGCCCACATCAACACCGGTGACGGCGTCGGTATGGCTATTCGCGCTGGCGTGCCGGTGCAGGATATGGAGATGTGGCAGTTCCACCCAACCGGTATCGCTGGCGCGGGTGTTCTGGTAACAGAAGGCTGTCGTGGTGAAGGTGGCTACCTGCTGAACAAACACGGTGAGCGCTTCATGGAGCGTTATGCCCCGAATGCGAAAGACCTGGCGGGGCGTGACGTGGTGGCGCGTTCCATCATGATCGAAATCCGCGAAGGTCGCGGCTGCGACGGTCCGTGGGGGCCGCACGCCAAACTGAAACTCGACCACCTGGGTAAAGAAGTGTTGGAGTCCCGTCTGCCGGGTATTCTCGAACTGTCCCGTACCTTTGCTCACGTTGACCCGGTGAAAGAGCCGATCCCGGTTATCCCAACCTGCCACTATATGATGGGCGGTATTCCGACCAAAGTCACCGGCCAGGCGCTGACCGTGAATGAGCAGGGCGAAGATGTGGTGATCCCAGGGCTGTTTGCCGTCGGTGAAATCGCCTGCGTATCGGTTCACGGTGCTAACCGTTTGGGCGGCAACTCTCTGCTTGACCTGGTGGTATTTGGTCGTGCCGTGGGTCTGCATCTGCAGGAATCTATCGCAGAGCAGGGTGACCTGCTGGATGCAACCGAAGATGAAATCGACGCTTCTCTGGCGCGTCTAAATCGCTGGAACGGTAACCGTAACGGTGAAGACCCGGTGGCAATTCGTAAAGCGCTGCAAGAATGTATGCAGCATAACTTCTCGGTATTCCGCGAAGGCGATGCGATGGCGAAGGGCCTGGAAGAGCTGAAAGCGATTCGCGAACGCTTGAAAAATGCCCGTCTGGACGATACCTCCAGTGAGTTCAACACCCAGCGCGTTGAGTGTCTGGAGTTGGATAACCTGATGGAGACCGCGTACGCCACTGCAGTATCTGCAAACTTCCGTACCGAAAGCCGTGGCGCGCATAGCCGCTTCGACTTCCCGGAACGTGATGACGAAAACTGGCTGTGCCATTCCCTGTACCTGCCAGAGTCGGAATCCATGACGCGACGTCAAGTCAATATGGAACCGAAGCTGCGCCCGGCATTCCCGCCGAAGATTCGTACTTATTAATGCGGAGACAGGACAATGAAACTCGAGTTTTCAGTTTATCGCTATAACCCGGATGTTGACGACGCTCCGCGCATGCAGGATTACACCCTGGAGGCGGAAGAAGGGCGCGACATGATGCTGCTGGATGCGTTGATGCAGCTGAAAGAAAAAGATCCGTCGCTGTCGTTTCGTCGCTCATGCCGTGAAGGGGTTTGCGGCTCCGACGGTCTGAACATGAACGGCAAAAATGGACTGGCCTGTATCACACCTATTTCTGCGCTGAATCAGCCGGGCAAGAAAATTGTCATTCGCCCGCTGCCAGGTTTACCGGTTGTGCGCGATTTGGTGGTAGACATGGGGCAATTCTACGCACAGTATGAGAAGATTAAGCCTTACTTGTTGAATAATGGGAAAAATCCTCCGGCTCGTGAGCATTTACAAATGCCAGAGCAGCGTGAGAAGCTCGATGGGCTGTATGAATGTATTTTGTGTGCATGCTGCTCAACGTCCTGCCCATCATTCTGGTGGAACCCGGACAAGTTTATTGGCCCGGCAGGCCTGTTGGCCGCGTATCGCTTCTTAATTGATAGCCGCGATACCGAGACCGACAGCCGTCTGGAAGGTTTAAGTGACGCTTTCAGCGTATTCCGCTGTCATAGCATCATGAACTGCGTCAGCGTATGTCCTAAAGGGCTGAACCCGACGCGCGCCATCGGTCATATTAAGTCGATGCTGCTCAAACGTAGTGCATAAGTAGTTGTAGTTGCCGGGGAAGAGATTCCCCGGCCGTGCAGGGAAACCTCTAAAAACTGCCACATTGATAGCAATAATCGCAGCCTGAACGACGACGATTATTAGACAGTTTTTAAAGGTTCCTTAGCGGACGCAGATGACACGACAGTCCGCAACAAGTGAACCCCGGCACGCACATCGGTGTGCGTGGTAGTATCCACGGCGAAATAAGCATACAAATGCTTAAGGGATCACGATGCAGAACAGCGCTTTGAAAGCCTGGTTGGACTCTTCTTACCTCTCTGGTTCTAACCAGAGCTGGATAGAACAGCTCTATGAAGACTTCTTAACCGACCCTGACTCGGTAGATGCTAACTGGCGTTCGACGTTCCAGCAGTTACCTGGTACCGGAGTCAAACCGGATCAACTCCACTCAAAAACACGTGATTATTTCCGTCGACAGGCGTTGATTACCCCACGTTACTCTTCTTCTATTTCCGACCCTGATGCCAATGTGAAGCAGGTTAAAGTCCTGCAGCTCATTAACGCCTATCGTTTCCGCGGTCATCAGCATGCGAATCTCGATCCGCTGGGACTGTGGCAGCAAGAAAATGTGGCCGATCTCGATCCCTCCTTCCACGATCTGACCGATGCGGATTTCCAGGAAAGCTTTAACGTGGGTTCTTTTGCCGGTGGCAAAGACACGATGAAGCTGAGCGACCTGGTTGTCGCGCTGAAACAAACCTACTGCGGCCCGATTGGCGCCGAGTATATGCACATCACCAGCACCGAAGAAAAACGCTGGCTTCAGCAGCGTATCGAGTCTGGTCGTACTGCGTTCAGTAGTGAAGAGAAGAAACGCTTCCTCAGCGAACTGACCGCAGCGGAAGGTCTGGAACGCTACCTGGGTGCAAAATTCCCGGGCGCGAAACGCTTCTCGCTGGAAGGCGGTGATGCGTTAATCCCAATGCTCAAAGAGATGATCCGCCACGCCGGTAACAGCGGTACCCGTGAAGTGGTACTGGGTATGGCGCACCGTGGTCGTCTGAACGTCCTGGTTAACGTGCTGGGTAAAAAGCCGCAGGATCTATTCGACGAATTTGCGGGCAAACATAAAGAACACCTCGGCACCGGTGACGTGAAGTACCACATGGGCTTCTCATCGGATATCGAAACCGAAGGCGGTCTGGTGCATCTGGCGCTGGCGTTTAACCCGTCGCACCTGGAAATCGTTAGCCCGGTGGTTATCGGTTCCGTACGTGCACGCTTGGATCGTCTGGACGAGCCGAGCAGCAATAAAGTGCTGCCAATCACTATTCATGGTGATGCGGCAGTAACCGGGCAAGGCGTGGTTCAGGAAACCCTGAACATGTCGAAAGCGCGTGGTTACGAAGTGGGCGGTACCGTTCGCATCGTTATCAACAACCAGGTGGGCTTCACCACCTCTAACCCGCTAGATGCACGTTCTACACCGTACTGCACCGACATCGGTAAGATGGTTCAGGCGCCGATTTTCCACGTGAACGCGGATGACCCAGAAGCGGTCGCTTTCGTAACGCGTCTGGCACTGGATTTCCGTAATACCTTTAAACGCGATGTCTTCATCGATCTGGTGTGCTACCGCCGTCACGGCCACAACGAAGCCGACGAGCCAAGCGCAACCCAGCCGCTGATGTATCAGAAAATCAAAAAGCATCCGACCCCGCGCAAAATCTACGCTGACAAGCTGGAAGCGGACAACGTCGCTACGCTGGAAGATGCGACCGAAATGGTCAATCTGTATCGTGACGCGCTGGACGCAGGCGAATGCGTGGTGAAAGAGTGGCGTCCAATGAATATGCACTCCTTCACCTGGTCTCCGTACCTCAACCACGAATGGGATGAAAACTACCCGAACAAAGTTGAGATGAAGCGTCTGCAGGAGCTGGCAAAACGCATCAGCACCGTGCCTGAAGCGGTGGAAATGCAGTCGCGTGTTGCCAAAATTTACGGCGACCGTCAGGCCATGGCCGCAGGCGAGAAGCTGTTCGACTGGGGTGGCGCAGAGAATCTGGCTTACGCCACGCTGGTTGATGAAGGCATTCCGGTACGTCTGTCGGGTGAAGACTCTGGCCGCGGAACCTTCTTCCACCGTCATGCGGTGATTCATAACCAGGCGAATGGTTCAACGTACACTCCGCTGCAGCATGTGCATAACGGCCAGGGCACGTTCCGCGTATGGGACTCCGTGCTGTCTGAAGAAGCGGTGCTGGCATTCGAGTACGGTTATGCCACGGCAGAACCGCGCACCCTGACTATCTGGGAAGCGCAGTTCGGTGACTTCGCCAACGGTGCGCAGGTGGTTATCGACCAGTTCATCTCTTCCGGCGAGCAGAAATGGGGCCGTATGTGCGGTCTGGTTATGCTGCTGCCACACGGCTATGAAGGTCAGGGGCCGGAGCACTCCTCCGCGCGTCTGGAACGTTATCTGCAACTTTGCGCTGAGCAAAACATGCAGGTTTGCGTCCCGTCTACCCCGGCACAGGTTTACCACATGCTTCGTCGTCAGGCGCTGCGCGGAATGCGTCGTCCGCTGGTAGTGATGTCACCGAAGTCGCTGCTGCGTCATCCGCTGGCGGTGTCCACGCTGGACGAACTGGCAAATGGCACCTTCCTGCCAGCCATTGGCGAAGTAGATGAACTTGATCCTAAAGGCGTGAAGCGTGTCGTGATGTGTTCTGGTAAGGTTTATTACGACCTGCTGGAGCAACGCCGCAAGAACGACCAAAAAGATGTCGCCATTGTGCGTATCGAACAGCTCTATCCGTTCCCGCATAAAGCGGTGCAGGAAGCGCTGAAACCGTTTGCTCATGTACATGATTTTGTCTGGTGCCAGGAAGAGCCGCTCAACCAGGGCGCATGGTACTGCAGCCAGCATCATTTCCGTGAAGTAATTCCATTTGGGTCAGCTCTGCGTTATGCAGGTCGCCCGGCCTCTGCCTCTCCGGCAGTAGGATATATGTCCGTTCACCAGAAGCAGCAACAAGATCTGGTTAATGACGCGCTGAACGTCGATTAAATAAAGGATAAATAATGAGTAGCGTAGATATTCTTGTTCCCGACCTGCCTGAATCCGTAGCGGATGCAACGGTTGCAACCTGGCACAAAAAACCGGGCGATGCAGTACGTCGTGATGAAGTACTGGTAGAAATCGAAACTGACAAAGTGGTACTGGAAGTACCGGCATCAGCGGACGGTATTCTTGATGCGGTTCTGGAAGATGAAGGGACAACCGTCACTTCTCGCCAGATCCTCGGTCGCCTGCGTGAAGGCAACAGCTCTGGCAAAGAGACCAGCGCCAAGTCTGAAGAGAAAGATTCTACTCCGGCACAACGCCAGCAGGCGTCTCTTGCTGAACAGAACAACGATGCCCTGAGCCCGGCGATCCGTCGCCTGCTGGGTGAGCATAATCTCGAAGCCAGCGCCATCAATGGCACCGGCGTCGGTGGTCGTATCACGCGTGAAGATGTTGAAAAGCATCTGGCCAAAGCGCCGGCTGCGAAAGCAGAAGCCAAAGCGCCGGCCGCCGCGCCTGCACCACAGGCTCAACTGGGTGCTCGTGGCGAAAAACGTGTTCCGATGACCCGTCTACGCAAACGCGTAGCTGAGCGTCTGCTGGAAGCGAAAAACTCCACCGCCATGCTGACCACGTTCAACGAAGTCAACATGAAGCCAATCATGGATCTGCGTAAGCAGTACGGTGACGCGTTCGAGAAACGTCACGGTATCCGTCTGGGCTTTATGTCTTTCTACGTGAAAGCGGTTGTTGAAGCGCTGAAACGCTATCCGGAAGTGAACGCGTCCATCGACGGTGATGACGTGGTTTACCACAACTACTTTGATGTCAGCATGGCGGTCTCCACGCCGCGTGGCCTGGTCACGCCGGTCCTGCGTGATGTGGATCTGCTGGGTATGGCTGACATCGAGAAAAATATTAAAGAACTGGCAGTTAAAGGTCGCGACGGCAAGCTGACGGTCGACGATCTGACGGGCGGTAACTTCACCATCACTAACGGTGGCGTGTTCGGTTCCCTGATGTCTACCCCGATCATCAACCCACCGCAGAGCGCCATCCTGGGTATGCATGCCATCAAAGATCGTCCGATGGCCGTAGACGGCAAGGTTGAAATCCTGCCGATGATGTATCTGGCGCTGTCTTATGACCACCGTTTGATCGATGGTCGTGAGTCAGTAGGCTTCCTGGTAACCATTAAAGAGTTGCTGGAAGATCCGACTCGTCTTCTGCTGGACGTGTAGTAAATAAGAGTATCACCTGCCCCGTAGGTCTGGAGGCTTATCAGGCCTACGGGTAAAAGATAACGATTACCTGAAGGATGGACAGAACACATGAACTTACATGAATATCAGGCAAAACAACTTTTTGCCCGCTATGGCTTACCGGCACCGGTGGGTTATGCCTGTACTACTCCGCGTGAAGCTGAAGAAGCTGCATCTAAAATCGGCGCAGGCCCGTGGGTAGTGAAATGTCAGGTTCACGCTGGTGGCCGTGGTAAAGCGGGCGGTGTGAAGGTTGTGAACAGCAAAGAAGACATTCGCGCTTTTGCTGAACACTGGCTGGGTAAACGTCTGGTCACTTACCAGACAGACGCCCATGGTCAACCGGTAAATCAGATTCTGGTTGAAGCAGCGACCGACATTGGTAAAGAACTTTACCTCGGCGCAGTTGTTGACCGTAGTTCCCGTCGCGTGGTCTTCATGGCCTCTACCGAAGGCGGCGTGGAAATTGAAAAAGTGGCGGAAGAAACGCCGCACCTGATCCACAAAGTAGCACTCGATCCGCTGGCCGGTCCGATGCCTTATCAGGGTCGTGAACTGGCGTTCAAACTGGGTCTGGAAGGTAAACAGGTCCAGCAGTTCACCAAGATCTTCATGGGTCTGGCGACTATCTTCCTTGAGCGCGATCTGGCGCTGATCGAAATCAACCCGCTGGTGGTGACCAAGCAGGGTGATCTGATCTGCCTCGACGGCAAACTGGGCGCTGACGGTAACGCGCTGTTCCGCCAGGCTGACCTGCGTGAAATGCGCGATCAGTCTCAGGAAGATCCGCGTGAAGCACAGGCCGCACAGTGGGAACTGAACTACGTCGCTCTGGACGGCAACATCGGTTGTATGGTTAACGGCGCGGGCCTGGCAATGGGCACCATGGACATCGTTAAACTGCACGGCGGCGAACCGGCTAACTTCCTCGACGTCGGCGGCGGTGCGACCAAAGAGCGTGTAACCGAAGCGTTCAAAATTATCCTCTCTGACGACAATGTTAAAGCCGTACTGGTTAACATCTTCGGCGGTATCGTACGCTGCGACCTGATCGCGGACGGTATCATCGGCGCGGTAGCAGAAGTGGGCGTTAACGTTCCGGTCGTGGTACGTCTTGAAGGTAACAACGCTGAACTCGGCGCGAAAAAATTGGCTGATAGCGGCCTGAATATTATTGCAGCGAAAAGTCTGACGGATGCAGCTCAGCAGGTTGTTGCCGCAGTGGAGGGGAAATAATGTCAGTTTTAATTAATAAAGATACCAAGGTTATCTGCCAGGGCTTCACCGGTAGCCAGGGGACATTCCACTCTGAACAAGCGATTGCTTACGGTACGCAAATGGTCGGCGGTGTTACGCCGGGCAAAGGCGGCACCACGCATCTGGGTCTGCCGGTGTTCAACACCGTACGTGAAGCAGTAGAAGCGACCGGCGCAACCGCCACCGTTATCTACGTTCCGGCTCCGTTCTGCAAAGACTCCATCCTGGAAGCTATCGATGCAGGTATCAAGCTTATCATCACCATCACTGAAGGTATCCCAACGCTGGATATGCTGACCGTGAAAGTGAAGCTGGATGAAGCGGGCGTACGCATGATCGGCCCGAACTGCCCAGGTGTTATCACCCCTGGCGAATGTAAAATCGGCATCATGCCGGGCCATATTCACAAGCCTGGTAAAGTCGGTATCGTTTCTCGTTCTGGTACGCTGACCTATGAAGCGGTTAAGCAGACCACCGACTACGGTTTTGGTCAGTCTACCTGTGTGGGTATCGGCGGCGACCCGATCCCTGGCTCTAACTTCATCGATATCCTGAAGCTGTTCCAGGAAGATCCGCAGACCGAAGCGATCGTCATGATTGGTGAGATCGGCGGTAGCGCGGAAGAAGAAGCGGCGGCGTACATTAAAGATCATGTGACCAAGCCGGTTGTGGGTTACATCGCGGGTGTGACGGCGCCGAAAGGTAAACGTATGGGTCATGCTGGGGCGATCATCGCAGGTGGTAAAGGTACGGCGGATGAGAAATTCGCTGCGCTGGAAGCCGCTGGCGTGAAAACCGTTCGTAGCCTGGCTGATATCGGCGAAGCGCTGAAAACAGTGATTAAGTAAGAAAAAAAACAGCCCTGACTCTCTGCATAGTCAAGGGCTGGTCCCGTTTCGACATGGTTGGCCATCTGATGATGGCCTTTTTTTTGGCCTGTAATTCAGCTTTCAGCCAGTGTTTTCAACCAGCGAATTCCGCTTTCCGGCGAGGTCATTACCGGCACCGGCGGGGAAGGGAGCTGCTGTAAAACGCGCGCCATCGAGGCTTGCGCCAGCATCACAACATCCGCCTGGGTAAAGGCGCTCTGTAACCCTTCACTGACGATACGGTCATGAGTATCCATGTCTCCCGCCAGCAGCGCGTGGAATGCCTCCTCCATTAATATAGGCGTGATGGTTCGCGATTTACCGCTCTGCTGCACTTTGCGCTGTACGTAATCCAGCGTTGGCTTCAGCGTGGTTGCCACGGTCGCCAGTACGGCGATCCGCTCACCTTTTTCAATCGCCTCTTCCACCATTGCGCAGTCAATGCGCGCGAGCTGCAGTGGGGTCATAAACTGGCATTGCTCCACCGCAGTACCAATTGAGGAGCAGGCGGTAATAAAGATATCGCAGTCCGCCTTTTCGGCAAAATGTACATAATCGGCGATGCGGGCGGCAATATTGGGCGTCACGCCCTGGGCCTTCATTACCTGCTTGATCATGGATTCTTCCACCAGGTGCATGACTTCAACATCCGGCATGATGTCGGCAATCAGCTGTTGCATCATCGTAAGCGTGGCGGCACTGGTATGCAGCATGGCGACCTTTTTCATTGGGCAATCTCCTTAAGTAACGTTTCCGCGACGGCCAGCGCCGCATCATGATCTTCCTGCGCGGATAAACCGCCTACCGCGACGGCACCAAGGCATTTTCCTTGGTGCAGAATCGGGATCCCGCCCGGCAGCGCCGTAAACAGCGGGTCGGCAAAATAACCAATATCCAGTTGCTCTTTCTGCAGGCGCTGTAAAAATGCCTGTGTGGTACAGCCCAGGCGGCTACTGGTGCGTGCTTTGCGCTGGGTTAACTCGATGGTTAACAGTTTGGCGTTATCCATCCGCGCAAAGCTGAGTAGTTCTCCATTGGCGTCGCATACGGCTACGCTTAACGGGCGTTTTGCGTAACATGTTTCGGCAAGGTCGAGCGCAGAGGCCACGGCGCGCAGGGCATGCCCCAGAGTGAGAGTTGTCATCGTGATTATCCTTTTGACAGATTTTCGCAAGCGGGTTGAACGGGATCTTTGGCTGCGGCGGCCTGCGCCTGTTTGGCGTCTTTCTTGCGCCAGTAGTTCGCGAGCAGCGAGCCGCTGACGTTGCCAAGCGGAGTCATCACCGCCGAGGCCAGGCCAACCGTTGCCAGTTTGCCCATCGCTGCGGCAAGCCCGGACGCCATGCCGCCGTTTTGCAGGCCGACTTCAAAGGCTACGGTGCGGGCAGACTGTACGTCCATGCGGAAGATCCAGCGGCTCATCAGATAGCCAATCAGGAAGCCGCCGAGGTTATGCATCAACATGGCGAAGCAGAGCAGGAAGCCGACCTGCACCAGGTTCTCGCGCCCGGCTGCGGCTGCGGTGGTCGTAAAGAAAATGATCCCCATCATTGAGATGGTCGGCATGATTTTCTTCACGCCCGCCACGCGGCCATACAGCCAGTTGTAGAACAATGCCCAGACGAGACCGCCTGCCACGAAGTTGAGCACCACCGCGTACATTTGCGCGTCGGCGCTGGCGTGACCAAACAGCGTGTCCCAGCCGCCAGCAATCATATACAGCAGCCAAAGAGCGCCGATCCCGGCCAGCATCTGGACGACACGGCGTCCGCGCACGCCCGCATAGGTTTTCAGATAGTCATGCAGAATTGCCGCGCCGATGGGGATCAATACGATTTTCACCACATCCATTACCATTGCGGTGAGCTGGATATCGATCATCGACCCCGCCAGCAGATTAACCCACAGCGGCGTCATCACCGTCGCCGCCAGCGTTGAGACTGCGGCGATCGAGACCGCCAGCGCCAGGTTGGCGTTCGCGATATAGACCATGACGGTAGAGGAGAGTCCGCTTGGGCAGGCGCCAATCAGCAGAATCCCGACCGCTACCTCAGGCGGAAAGTTAAAGATAAGCGTAATGCTCAGGCCGAGCAGAGGCATGATAACGAAGTGGCAGAAGGTGCCAATAAACACCGCCCACGGCATTTTGGCGACGTCAATAAAATCCTGGATCGTTAGCTTAGTGCCCATGCTAAACATGGTGGCCTGAATGACGAGGAATACGATCCATTTATGGGTGATATTGAAACCGCCCCAGACGATCAGATCCGTAGACCAGGTCATGGCGGCGACAAATCCGGCGATGATCCATAGCGTAAATTGATAGCTGCGTAGACCCGGCCAGTAGCCTGCACCGGCGGCGAATCCGGCGGTGAACATCACCAGCCCTGGCTGCCAGAGCGCAGCGGACTGGATTAGCGCACCGATAATCGCTAGCGCTGCGCCCGCAACGCTGATACCGAGTCCGGTTTTGTGAATAACAGTGGTCATAGTCATGTTGAAATGTCCTTGCTGTTGTTATTGCTGCCGGGATGGAATAGATAACATGTGCCGCGCAATTTCTGGCGTGGCGACTTTTTTATCCATGCTGCGAATGAGCGTGGCGAGTTTGGCAACCTGCTGGTAATTATGCTGTGCTTTTTCTTCAGCGCTTAAATAATAGCTATCCTCAAAGCCGATTCGTACTTCACTGGCCCCCATGCCGACGGCGGCGGCAATAATATCGAAATTCTTTCTGCCAAAATGAGTAATACCCCATAAGGCATCGCGCGGGATCATGCTACGCAGAGCAATTAAAGCGTCAATGGTTGCTGGCGTACTGCCGCGATGGCCGAGGACGATATTAAAGAGCATGGGTTTTTGGAATTTTATTTTATCTTCAAGGTTCAGGATGTTATTAATCATGCCAATTTCAAAAACTTCAAACTCGGGAATAATATTGCGCTCGACTATTTGCCGGGAGCAATATTCCACGTCCGGACCGGGATTAAAGTACACCGCATCTCCGAGGTTGACGGAACCGACATTCAGCGAAGCCATCTCTACGCCGGGACAGGAGAGTGGCGCGCAGCGTTCGGCGATGGACATTGAAGAGACGCCGCCGGTAGATGCCTGAATAATCAGGTCTGAATGGCGCATGACGCTATCAATGGTCGCCTGAAAATCGGTGGTATCCGGCGTCAGGCGACCCTGTTTATCGCGAACGTGTAAATGCACGATGGACGCGCCATGCTCTACGCTGGCGAGTATTTCCTGCGCCAGTTCTGCGGGTATAACTCTGGGGCAATCCGCGGCAACGGGTGCCAGCGAAATAATAACAGTATCCGACATATTTTCCTCCGGTACAGAGATATTTAAATTATAGGTAAGGCGTTATCCAGTTTAATGAGTCGGGCCCTGATGTTGATGGTTGATATTCACAGCCAATCCAGCCCTGGTAATTCATTTTTCTAATAAAATCGAATAGCCATGTTTCATTTAATTCACCTGTTCCCGGTTCATGGCGATAGGGGACAGAAGCAATTTGAAAATGTTTAATTAAGGTGAAGTAGCGTTCAATATTTTTTGCCACATTGCCATGAATTTTCTGACAGTGGTAAATATCAAACTGTAAACCGATATTTTTCTTGCCAACCTCTTGAATAATAGATTCGGCCAACGGAAAGCTGTCAATAAAATAACCGGGCATATCCTGCGAATTTAACGGTTCAATCAGCACATCGATTTCCGCTTCAGCCATCATATCGCAGGCGATACGCAGCCGGTTGGTCAGGAGAGTGCGCTGAGCGTGAAGCGTCAGATCGTCGCAGCGCGAACCGGCCATAACGTGAACCCGACGACAGCCCAGCGCCGTGGCGTAATCACGCGCCACGTTCAGGCTATGGTGAAATTCCGGGTCTCGACCGGGCTGCGCGGCCAGTCCCCGCTCACCTTGTGCCCAGTTACCCGCCGGTGCGTTCATCAGCACCACCGGCAGGGATGTTTCCCGCTGTGCAGCGTGCAAATGCGCCAGCGGGTGCTGCCAGAGAAATAGTCCTTCAACGCCGCGAAAACCAGCCGCCTGCGCCGCCGCAAATCGCGCCGCTATCGGTAAATCTGTAAACAACCAGTCGAGGTTAGCCGCTAACTTCAGCATGGCGCGCACCCTCCCGGTTATCAACCAGATGCAGCTTAACGCCCTGGCTGGCAAGAGTTTGCTGGGCGTTTTCCGGTAACCGGTTATCAGAAATAATGTCGGTTAACTGTTCCAGCCCACAGATATGGAACATGCCGTATTTGCCAAACTTACTGCTGTCGCAGACCAGCACCCGACGCCGGGAAACGGTGAGTACCGCTTCTTTAACCGAGGCTTTCCCTTCGCTCGGCGTCGACATGCCGCGTTCGGTATCCCACGATGAGGAGCTCAGAAACGCCACGTCAATATTAATGGTGCGCAGAAAACTGGCGGCGCTTTTTCCAAGGCATGAGCGGTTACGCTGATCCACCAGACCACCGGTGTGATAGAGCGTTATGTGCGGCATATCCATCAGATAGTGGCTGATGGAAAAATCGTTGGTTACTACCGTCAGATTGAAACAGTGGCTGGCGGCGACCGCTTTCGCCACTTCAAACAACGACGTTCCGGCATCCAGATACAGCGTTTGTCCGGGCTCAATGAGCATGGCGGCGAGCTGGCCCATTTTACGTTTCACGTCATGATTCAACTCGGCTTTTTCCCGCCATGGCAGCTCGGATTTCAGCAGGTTATTGAGCTTCACTCCGCCGTTAATGGCAATAACTTTGCCTTCTTCTTCCAGCAACTGGATGTCGCGACGCACGGTCATATGCGACACGCTCATCAAATCTGCCAGTTCATTAAATGAGGCGGCATTTTTTTCGTGCACGTAGCGGTAGATAAAATCACGTCGTTGCTCGGGGATCATTATGTCACCTCACGCTTGCCGGGAATGTTCAAGTTCGGCCACCGCTTCTTCTGAGAGCGGAACATAGCCAAGCGGTTTTAACGTCAGCCAGATGCGGGCGCTGTCTTCCAGTTCTTCGGCGTTAAACACCGCCTCACGCAGCGAGCGACCGCTTACTACCGGCCCGTGATTGGCCAGCAGCGCGGCCGTATGGTCTGCCGCGATTTCACTCAGTGCGCTGGCAATGCCTTCATGGCCAGGCTTGAAATAGGGCAGCAGCGGTAACTGCCCGACGCGCATCACATAGTACGGTGTTAACGGCGGCAGGCAGTTTTTCGGCGTGGTGCACGGCAGGCAGGAGAGCGCGGTCAGCCATGGAGAATGCAGGTGCACGACCGCGCCGCAGGATGGCCGATGTCGATACCACGCCAGATGCATGGGCACCTCTTTTGAGGGTTTGTCGCCGCTAAGATGAACGCCGTTGGCATCCAGCCGACTTAGCGTGGCAGGATCAAGCTCGCCCAGACAAGAGTTGGTCGGGGTCACCAGATAGCCGCCATCTGGCATTTTGACGCTAAGATTGCCGGAACCGCCGCTGCTGTAACCGCGCATAAACAGGGAACGGCCATAGTGGACGAGTAGTTCGCGCAGTTGGTGTTCACTCACCGAATTCATAATGCGTACTCCTGGGCAGTAAAAAAGAAATCGTCGTCACCAAAGTTGCCTGACTTCAGCGCCAGCGCCAGACCGGAGGAAAATACCCACGGCACGCCTGGCGCAATGGCTTTGCCGACGGACAGACGCTTCACCTGCAAGGCTTCCACAACGGTGCCGGAGGTTTCTCCGCCCGCGACGATAAAGGTGTTTACACCCGCAGTCCGTAGCTTTGTGCTCAGCCGGGCAAAAGCGTGTTCGATTGCCTGGCTGGCGGCCTGTTCGCCGTGCTCCTGTTGAATACGTTTGAGTACGTCTGGCGGCTGGGTGGCGTATATCAATGGCGCTAATGGGTCGCTGATATGTGTCATCGCCCAGGCGCTCAGTTCATCGGTGTAGCGTTCGGCATCAGACAGGCAGCGGGACACATCAAGCAAACGAGACGCTGCCGCGGCCTTATAGCGATTAACCTGACGATTGCTCATTGCCGAACAGCTACCGGAGAACACCACCGTTTTGGCAGGCAGTGGAAAAGAGTCCGGCGGCATGGATTGCTGGCCTCCGCTGCAGGCGGCCAGCGCGCCGCCGAGCCCGGAGCCCCCGGCTAACAGAGGGCTGGCATGGAGAGCTTGCGCCAGTGTGTTGAGATCTGCTTCATCCAGCGTATCGACGATAACGTGACGCGTACCTTCAGCCTGAAGTTGGGCCAGGGCGTAAGTGACCGCTTCCACACCTTGACGCAGGGTCGTGAGGTTGATGCAACCAACCGCGCCTGGCGTTTGCGCGCTTAGCAGGCGCGGCAGGCTGGCATCGTTCATTGGATTGAGCGGATGCTTTTCCATCCCGGATTCGTTAAGCAGTACACCGTGTACAAAAAGATGACCATGCACCACCGTGCGTCCGTTTTGCGGCAGAGCGGGGCAGTGGACGATCAGCGGAACCTGCAGGTCGTTCATCAATGCATCGCTGACCGGGCCAATATTGCCTGTTGGCGTGGAGTCAAACGTCGAACAATATTTAAAATAAATCTGGCGGACACCTGCATTTTGTTTCAGCCAGCGGGCACAGGCCTGGGATTGGGCGACGGCCTGTTCTGCGGGTAATGAGCGGCTTTTCAGCGAGATGACGATAGCGTCAACCTCTTCATTCCAGCATTGCGCGGTATCGGGCATACCGGGCAGAAGCGCGACGCGCCACCCCTGCTGCGCCATAAAGCTTGCAATGTCCGTTGCGCCGGTAAAATCGTCGGCGATAACGCCTGTGGTGACGGCCATGGATCAACTCCGTTCAGATTGTTTGCTAATTGAACATATTATTCAGGAGGGCCTTTCACATTCACATGATGATTATCACAAATAAGCACATCATCAATTCAGATTAAAAACGGGTAATTTATTGAAAATAATGAAGTTAGGTGTTGAGTGTTGCGAAAAGAGTCTCACAAGAGAGTGTGAAGATTCGTTAATCTTTGAGAAAGCGGAGTCGGCGGTGTGCTGCAGAGTATTATCGTGGTCGCTATAATTTTCTTGCCAATTGATCATAATCATCTGCACAAATGAGATTATTTTTTGCGGTGAGCATCATTCTTTCCTGAGGCTAATTTTTGCATATTAGCGGCCTTAATATTGTTAATGCCGGAGGATAACGTGCCGCTGAAAATCCAGGATGACTATTTACACCGTTTTTTCTCTATCGCAGAACTCTTCTCCCGAGCCACTGGGTTAGCCACAGTCGTCGTTGATATTAACGGTATAGCGTTGTCTGAATGTCATAATTTTAATTCGTTTTGCACATTTATGCATGCGGATGAGCGCTATCGAGCAGGTTGCCAAAAGTGCGACAAGTACTGCGCTTTTGAGGCATTAAAACAGCTTAAACCCAGAATACTCACCTGTCATGCAGGGCTAAGCCTGTTCTCGATGCCATTAATTCATGAGGGACACCTTTACGGTTTTATTATCTGCGGGCAGGTGCGGGTAAAGTATCAGGAATATAAAACTATCGCTATTGATAACAAAAACTCATGGATTAATAACCCCGAAATTAAAGCTGAGTGGGGCCAGTCTGCGATGGTGGATAATAATGTACTGGTGGCGTCAGCAAATTTGTTAAGTTTTATTGTTGATAATTTTGAGAAAGAACAATTGATCTCTGAGAAGATTGTAGTTCCGGCAACCCGTTACGCTCATCATTATTTCACTGAGCCTTCACGCCACGAGAAAAAACTTATGGCGGCGCTGCGTTATATTGACGAAAATTTGTATGGTGAATTGTCTTTGGAATCTGTCGCGGCTCATGTGTGCTTAAGCGCGAACTATTTCAGCCGGTTTTTCAAGAAACGCCAGGGTGTTAATTTTAAAACCTGGGTGAGTCAGAAAAAAATGCAAAAAGCAGGGGAGTTATTACACGATCCGCTTCATTCCATAGACAGTATTGCCAGGAAACTGCAATACGCGCAAACCAGTTACTTTTGCCGCGTTTTCCGGGCGGCGCATCAAACGTCGCCCCAGTCTTTTCGTCACGCCAGACTTTCGCAGTAAAGATTGTCTGGCAGCGTGATGGCTTCAGGTATAAAAGAGAGTCGATCGCTCAGGGTCACCATATCTCCGATTACAATCAGCGCCGGTGGAACAATATTCGCTTCCTGCGCCTTGCTCAATAATGAACCGAGCGTGCAGGTCAGGCGGCGTTGATTTTCTCGGGTCGCGGACATAATTAGCGCGGCGGGCGTGTCTGCTGATTTCCCGCCCATCAACAGCTCTTCACAGATAAACGCCAGATTGGCGATACCCATGACGATGACCAACGTGCCGTTAAGTTTCGCCAGTTGACGCCAGTCCTGCTGCTGATTGCCTTCCCGCGTGTGGCCAGTCACCACGTGAAAGCCGGAGGCAAAATCGCGATGCGTCACCGGGATACCGGCATAGGTCAGGCCGCCAATCGTAGAACTAATACCCGGTACAACTTCAAAAGGGATGCCCATTTCAACCAGATCCTCAACTTCTTCAGCCCCACGGCCAAATACATACGGATCGCCACCTTTGAGGCGCACAATGTTGTGGTGTGTTTGGGCATACTGGACCAGCAGTGCGTTGATTTCATCCTGGGGAACGCAATGGAAGCCTGGATTTTTGCCGACATTGATAAGCAGGCAGTCAGGTAATGCCCATTCCAAAATTTTAGGATTGACCAGCCTATCGTAAATAATGACGTCGGCCTGTTTAATGCAGATCATTGCTTTGAGGGTCAGTAATGAAATATCACCAGGACCTGCTCCAACGAGCCAGACCTTTCCGAAAGTTTTCACAATGTGTCCTTTATCACGTCTGTCAAAAAATGGCACAAACGACATCAATAAATGATTAAAAGCAGTCGTTTGCCCGTAAGTTATAACGTGAAATTATCCAGGATTAGCGCATGGATAATATTGATTAATCTCGCAAAGTTTTTTCTGCAATAAACAAGAAGACTTGAAAAATTATTAAGAACTTATTGGCACTATTTACTTAGGTTTAACCTTATTTAAATTGTGTTTATTGTTGTGCTTGAGTATTATTGGTTAATATTTATCCGCCATCAGTGTGAGCAAATCATGGATTGGATCAATGACATCAATGGAGAAAATAAAATATAACTCTCGGTGCTTATCTGGGTGCCTTGAATTATTTTTTATAAATTAAACTATTTTTGTACGCTGCATATGGAAGAGGTTATGAGAGGAAAAATACCCAAGACGGAGTTGCTGGTAACTTTTGAAGTGGTTGCGCGTCACGAAAGTTATACCCGGGCAGCTGAAGAGTTGGCGTTAACACAAAGTGCTGTTTTCCGCCAGGTGAATGCACTGGAGGATTTTCTTAATACCGCGCTATTTAATCATGCCAAAAAACGTATTTTTTTAAATGCGGCCGGCAAACACTATTTAAGTATCGTTAAAGAAACGTTAAATAAACTCGAGCGCGATACGACCACAATAATGACCTGGCAACCGACCGTACAGGTTATTGAGCTGGCGGTAAATCCGACGTTCAGTACGCATTGGTTGATCCCCAACCTGCGCGAGTTTAACAAACTCAATCCTGATATTATCGTGAACATCCATTCGCTGGCGAATATCGGTGATTTTCTTAATCGTGAGTATGATGCGGCAATTATGCGCGAAGATTTCTACTCACCGTGGTCAGAGGTTGAGTACCTGTTTGAAGAGGAAATTCTGCCAGTTTGCAGCCGCTGTCTGCTGGCTGAACCGGAACGGAAACTGTCAGTCCACGAACTGCTGAACGAATACCCGCTGTTGCACCAGAGTACGCGAATCAAAGGCTGGCAGGAATGGTTTGCGCTGTCCAACGTCAGCAGCCCGCTGGTAAATAAAGGCCCGAGATTTGATCTGTTGTCGATGTTGATTGCGGCGGTCCGTTCTAATCTGGGGGTTGCGCTGCTTCCTCGTTTTGCCATTCAGCACGATCTGGACAATGGTGATATGGTCATTCCTTGCGATGTTCCGATGCGCACCGGGAACCGTTTCATTATGACGTGGCGTGAAGAGAAATCGGAGTCTGCGCATTTACAGACATTTCGTAACTGGTTGCTCAGTAAGTCCGTGGTGTCGGCTACCTGATGGTGGTTTGCGCTTTATCAGGCCTACAAAGATTGGTAGGCCGGATAAGACGCGTTAGCATCGTTATCCGGCAAAAGAACGGCTACCAGTCGATTCCAATCTGTGCCTGAATCCCGCGGTCAAACGCGTGCTTGACCGGGCGAATTTCACTGACCGTATCGGCCAGTTCCAGTAACAGCGCATGGCATCCGCGCCCGGTCACGATGACGCTTTGCTCCACAGGGCGATTTTCGATGGCGCTGATAACCTCCTGGGTGTCCAGATAGTGGTAAGCCAGCATGTAGGTGAGCTCATCCAACACCACCAGATCGTACTGCGGATCAGCCAGCATGCGCTTACTTTCCTGCCAGACTACCGTTGCCGCCTCGATATCCGCTTGCCGATTTTGGGTTTCCCAGGTAAATCCGGTGCCCATAATATGAAATTCGACACCGAGCGGTTGCAGCGTGTTGTACTCGCCATTATCCCACTGGCCTTTAATAAACTGCGCGATGCCAACGGTTTTTCCGTGACCAACCGCGCGCGTTGCCGTACCAAAGGCTGCGGTGGATTTTCCTTTACCGTTGCCGGTGAAGACAATCAGGATCCCTTTCTTCTCCGTTGCCGCCGCCACGCGGGTATCAACCTGTTCTTTCAGTTTCTGCTGACGCTGGCGGTGTCTGTCATTATTGGCTCGCGCTTCCATGGTGACTCCTTAATGTCCTGCCGGACAGGTTGCGCAGCGATGCTGCTGCTCAAACTGGCTAAAGAAGTTATTGCCTTTGTCATCCACTAATACGAAGGCCGGCATATTTTTAACTTCCATCATCCACACCGCTTCCATTCCGAGCTCGGGATATTCAAGGCAGTGCAGGCTCTTCACGTACTGCTGCGCCAACAAGGCTGCGGCGCCGCCAATGCTGCCAAGGTTAAAACCACCATGTTTGCGACACGCATCCGTGACTTGCGCGCTGCGGTTGCCTTTCGACAACATGATCAGACTGCCGCCCGCGGCCTGGAAAGCATCGACGTAACCGTCCATGCGCCCGCCGGTTGTAGGACCGAGCGAACCGCAGGCCAGATTACTGGGGGTTTTAGCCGGGCCCGCGTAATAGACGATATGGTTTTTCATGTAATCTGGCATCGGTTCGCCGTTATCCAGGCGCTCTTTGATTTTGGCATGCGCGATATCGCGAGCCACAACAATCGGGCCGTTTAACGATAAACGCGTCCCAATTGGCAGAGTGGTGAGATCCTGCAGGATCTCGCGCAACGGACGATTCAGATCCAGTTGTACGGTCTGAGCGCCATTTTCCACCCGCTGCGAATCGGGAATAAATTTGCCCGGATTATGCTCGAGTTTCTCCAGCCAGATTCCGTGTTTGTTGATTTTGGCCTTGATGTTGCGGTCGGCTGAGCAGGAGAGAGCCATGGCGATAGGGCAGGAGCCGCCGTGGCGTGGCAGGCGGATCACCCGGATATCGTGGGCAAAGTATTTGCCGCCAAACTGCGCGCCGATGCCAAACTCGCGGCTGGCGTTGAGCAGCTCGGCTTCCAGCGCCGTATCGCGGAATGCCTGACCCAGTTCATTCCCGCTGGTGGGCAGGTTATCGTAATATTTAGTTGAAGCCAGTTTAGCAACTTTCAGCGTCTGGTCGGCGGACAAGCCTCCAACGACGAAAGCGATGTGATACGGCGGGCAGGCGGCTGTACCCAGTGATTTCATTTTTTCGATCAGAAACGCGGTGAGCTTTTCCGGCTGCAGAATAGATTTGGTTTCCTGGAACAGCGCCGCTTTGTTAGCAGAGCCGCCGCCTTTGTTGACGAACAGGAAACGGTATTCATTACCCGGCGTGGCGCTGATGTCGATTTGCGCCGGCAGGTTAGTCTGTGTATTGACCTCGGTATACATGTCCAGCGGGGCATTTTGCGAGTAACGCAGGTTGTTTTCGGTGAAGGTGGTGTACACGCCTTTGCTTAATGCTTCTGCGTCATCGCCGCCGGTCCAGACATGCTGTCCTTTGCAGGCCACAATGGTTGCCGTCCCGGTATCCTGGCAGTTGGGCAGGACGCCTTTGGCCGAAACCTCAGCATTGCGTAGCAGTTGCAATGCGACGTACTTATCGTTACTGCTGGCCTGCGGATCGTGCAGAATGCTGGCTATCTGTTTTAAATGTCCGGCGCGCAGGAAAAATGAAGCCTCATAAAATGCCTGCTGGGCTAATAAGGTTAGCGCTTCTGGCGCAACCTTAATCACTTCCTCTCCGTCTAACTCCGTTACCGCAACGTGCTGGTTACTCAGTAATTCATATTCGGTATTATCTTTACTCTGAACAAAGAGTTCCTGCCAGACAAATGGTTTAGACATGTTTACATCTCACCTTTTAGTTAATATGTCGGATGGCGCTCACGCCATCCGTAATTGCTTAATGCGCTAAAAAGACATTGGCTTTTGTCGCCTCGGCGACATATTCGATCGTTTTCTGGGCGCGAACGCTGTTACCGGCTTCATCCAGCGGCGGAGAATAGACGGCAATCGCATATTCGCCCGGGACAACGGCGACCATGCCGCCGCCGACGCCGCTTTTTGCCGGGATGCCCACGGTGTAGAGCCATTTACCGCTGCCGTCGTATAGTCCGGCAATCGCCATTTCTGCCAGTACCTGCGGAACATATTTTTCATTCAGCAACTGCTTGCCGTTGAATGGAGATTTGCCTTTGTTCGCCAGTACCGCCCCCATTTTGGCCAGTTGCTCAACGGTGACATCCACCGAGCACTGACGGGTATAAATTTCGACAGCTTCGTCGGTATTGCCATAGAAGCTGTTATAGGATTCCATCAGCTTCGCCAGCGCCTGATTGTGCTGGTTGGTTTCCATCTCGGATTTAAAGACCGGCTCATTAACCGTGAGTGTGGCGTCGGCCCAGACGTTCAGGTTGTCGAGGATTTTGTTCCAGCGATCGGTTTTGTCTTTGGCTTCAATCAGGCTAACGGTGCTCATCGCCCCGGCGTTTACCAGCGGGTTCTCAGGCGCGCCTTTGGTCAGCTCAACCGCTAAACCGGAGTTGAAGGGCATGCCGGTGGCATTGGCCCCGAGTTTGTCCAGCACCACCTGAGGGCCGTGCTGTTCCATGGCGAGCGCCATGGTGAAGACTTTGCTCAGGGATTCCATGGGGAAGGGTTTGTTAACATCGCCAACCTGGTAGATCTTGCCGTCCACCGTGGCAATGGTGATGGCAAAGTTATTCGGGCTGTAGGTCGCCAGGGCAGGGATGTAGTCGGCGACTTTTCCATCGTGGTTACTTTTATATTTTTGATGTGCCTGGTCGATAAGCTTTGCGTAATCCGGCGTGGTTTGCGCGAGAATCGTTGCGCTGAACAAAACGCTGAAGGAAAAAATACTCACGCCGAGAAGAGTTTTAGTCATGGTGCAATCCTGTTGGTGTGCTCATCATGGTGCCGGATGGCGGCTTACCGCCTTATCCGGCCAACGGATAGTTAAACGTTATGTAGGCCGGATAAACGCAAGCTTCATCCGGCAATAACGTGGTATCAGGACAACGCGACTTCTGTTTCGGTAACCGGACGTTCTTGTTCCGGGGTCTTCACTGGTGCAGTGCCACGACAACCCTGGCCGAAGTGTTCACCTTCCCAGCGACCTACAATGGCAGCACCCATTGCGTTACTCATGACGTTGGTAGCAGAACGACCCATATCGAGGAACGGATCGACGCCCATCAACAGGATCAGACCAGCTTCAGGAATGTTGAACTGGTTCAGGGTTGCGGCGATAACCACCATTGATGCACGCGGTACGCCCGCCATCCCTTTAGAGGTCAGCATCAGGATTAACAGCATGGTAATTTGCTCGCCCATGCTCAGCTCAATGTTGCACGCCTGAGCAATAAAGACGGTGGCAAATGAGCAGTACGCCATGGAGCCGACCAGGTTAAAGGAGTAACCGATAGGCAGAACGAAGCTGGCGATTTTTGAAGAAACGCCGAATTTTTCCAGCTTGTCCAGGGTGCCAGGGAAGGCGGCTTCTGAGCTGGAGGTAGTAAAGGCCAGCAGTGCAGGCTCGAGGATTGATTTGGTCAAACGCGCGATGCAAGGCCCGACTATCATGGTTGACAGGCCAATCAGGATTGCCCACAGCATACCCAGGGTCAGATAGAATTCACCCATGAAGATCCCGGCACTGACCATTACACCCAGACCACGTTCGGCAATCAGACCAGAAATAGCGGCAAAAACGGTCAATGGTGCAAATAGCATGACGTAGCCCGTCAGCTTCAGCATCACGTGTACCAGTGAATCCAGAACCTTCACGATAGGCTCGGCTTTTTCACCAATCGCGGCCAGGCTGCAACCGAGGAAAATTGAGAACACCACGATCTGCAGAATTTCGTTACGCGCCATCGCATCGACAATACTGGTCGGTACCGCGTGCGAGATGAACACTTTCAGCGTGAATGGCTCTGACTTAACGGCGGCAACGGCCCCGACGTCATGTGGCACGAAGTTGATCCCCGCGCCTGGCTGGAAGATGTTAACGATAACCAGACCCAGTGCAATTGACACCAGAGAGGCGCAAATAAACAGGAAGAAGGTTTTCGAAAATATACGTCCCAGCGTTTTGGCATCGCCCATTTTGGCAATACCAACAACCAGAGTTGAAATAACCAATGGCGCGATAATCATTTTTACCATGCGTAAGAATATGGTGGTAAAAATAGAAATATCTGCTGCATAGGATTTTGCGGTTTCAGCCGCGGCCATATTATTTATGGCCACCCCGGCAATCATGCCGAGTATCAGGCCTAATATGATCATCTTCGTTAAACTTATTTTCTTCATGTGTACTCCATCGGATAAAGGCTGGTAATTGGAATTGTGTAGGGTGGCGTGCGCCTGAGCCTGGACTGCAGCTCAGACGCACGCCTGTTGTGACCAACCGCATGAATAATTCGAAGCACTGTGATACCGCTGAATTCTGTGCTCCAATGGTTGTTATTGTGTTTTTTGTTACAAGTCGAACTCAATACTTAATAATGGAGCGTGTTGCTGAGCACCATAAACATCATTATCACCGACGTTGCCGGAAATAATATCGCGCGGCATGACGATTTTTACGGCATTCGCCGGATCGAACCACACGATATTGTGAATGAAGTCAGGTTCAACATTATATAAACTGGCAATGAGCTGCGGTGTTAATTGCTCGCAGGCTTTTACCCGCTGATAGTCTTCCCTGGTTTTAAATAAAATATCTAAAACCAGTTCGTACGGTCCGGCGTTTTTGGAGCGAATAACCTGCGCCAGTGAACAAATTGAGTGTTTCATGCCTGAACTCCTTCTGGCGTCACCTGTTCAATGTGGAAATCAAATCGCAGCGCATCGCTCGCTTCAATCAGGTGATAGATCGAGAACTCATACACCGGTCCACTTTGAATATCAGATGGCGAGAACGGGAAGGCGAGGTTGCCCGCAGTCGCAATGCGATTTTCATAGCCGTAGTGCAGCAGGGTAGAGCGTACCAGCGAGCAAACGCTGTTGGCGATATCCTGCGTCGGCGCAACGACATCCAGTAAAATCCCCAGCTCATGACCGGCGGTTTTCATCGGTTCATGGTTGCCCATCACACCGTTCTTACCATACAGGTGGAACGTCATGCGGATACTGTCGTCATTCAGTGAGAGGTTACGCGCCACACTTGCTTGTACCTCTTCGAGAATGGTGTCAATCCCGGCAATCATAATTGGGTCGCGCGTTCCGGCGATGGTCAGGCAACGGAAGCCAACCTGACGCGCGCCTTCCAGTTTCAACGCATACGGTGTTTCTTCATGACGTGAACCACTGACATACACTTCGCCCTCGTTAACCTGGGTAAAGGTGCACGCTTTCAGGTTCAGCACGCCGCCTGGTCCTGGCAGGAAGTACGGATCGGACTTCTCATACAGGGTGTGCGCCGCAGCGGAAGTTTCAGTGAACTTACGCTTGGGATTGAACGCCTTCAGCGTAAAGCCGTTGTCATCAATGATCCCCATCGCACAATCTGAGCCGGAGCCAGGGGTGGCGGCAATGGCAGCACACTCAAGGATCTTCCCGCAATGAAGTGCCAGACCTTCATCAAAGCCCTGCATTATTGGCAGCGCGGCGAAGCAGGCCGGATCGTAGGCACGTCCGCCCAGCACCACCTGCGCGCCAGCTTCGAGCGCACGCTGAAAAGGCTCGACGCCCATCTGCGCGACAATGTAGGTGCTCTCTTCAATTGCATCGTGAGTCAGTTCAGGCACAAAATCGAGCGCGGTGATTTTGCCGTTATCCAGCGCCTGATGAACGATTTCTTTGTCGACATCAGACGGGATTAACGCCATTGAGAAGGACAGTTTTTCTTCCTGTGCGATCTCATGGATTATCTGGCGACACCACTCCAGATGCGGAGCTGCGCCAGAACCACCGGCCGTGCCGATCACTACCGGGATGTTGTTCTTCACGCCTGCCACGATCATATAGCGCAGATCGCGTTTCACACCGGCCCGGTCGGTAAAGGGTTTACCCGCCCCCAGATAGTGGGGGCCTGGATCGGAGGAACCTGCGTCAACAGCAATAAGATCCGGTGACTCTTCCATGGCTTTACGAAAACTTTCTTCCGGGAAGCCATAACCCAGGATAGCCGTAGGCGATAAGATCTTAAATGTGCGTGCCATCTCTTAATCCTTAGTTTGCAACAGCGCGATGGTGCGGTTCATTTCGTTAAACACGATGTTGAGACCTTCATCGAAACCCATACCCGGCTTGATCAGCATGCGCATTGGACGCGCAGCCAGCGCGACGTGTACGCAGGTACGCGCACTGATTTCCGTTTCGTTACAGGTACCACCCTGATAGGCTTCCATTCCGTGTTTGTTGCAATACAGCACCGCATCGACGATGTTGTGAATACCGCCCAGATCCGGGGTCTTGATCTGCACCATGTGGCAACTGCCCGCGTCGGTGAAGTCCACGATATCCTGATAGGTGTTACACCATTCATCCGCAACAATTTTCACGCCGGAACCCAGACGGGTAAGCTCCTGAGTGATCTCGGTGAGCATGCGGATCTGATCCGGCTTGTTACCGGCATCTACCGGGCCTTCAATGTACAGTGGCAGGCCTTGAGCTTCGGCTTCCAGGCTGGCGATATATTCGGCGCAACGCACCGGATCCATATCGAAGATCAGACCGATGGTGCCGTAGACATCAATATGCAGCGTCGGGTGATAGGTTTCGTTGGTGCGCAGGCTCAGGATGCGGTTAGACAACCAGCGGACGTACTCACGCAGTTTTTCGCCTTTGAAGCCCAGCTTCTCTTCTACGTTATTGATCAGCGCATGCGGCAGGACGTCCACACCTTTGAGGATCATCTTGTCGACGGCGATATAACGGTCGTCGCCGCTCTGGCCAAATAATGGAATGGCTTCCGGGACGCACGGCAGTTGCCATTCATCACAAACCACTTCTGCTTTCAGACGACCGGTAGCCAGTGCCGCCGCGTCGAGCAGCGCCTGAGACAGACCATAACGTACGGCGGTATGCAGTAGATGGCCGTCAATACGCAGTTCGTCAAAGAAACGGGCGTTGGTCAGGAACGAATCAACGTCACGGCCTTCCAGCAGCGGTTTGATGTGATCGTTAAGGAACGGAATGAAGTTTTCAGCCAGGAACAGCGGATCGCGTCCACCTGCACCTGAATATTGCACCGCTGCACAATCGCCCACCGCTACCGCGCCGTTTTCCAGAATCAGCTGTACGGATACGCATTCACCCGCCTGACGAACAGACGTAAATCCAGGCGTTACCGGAGCGCCGGTATAGATAAACCCGTCATGACCGGCGCCGTTTTTGATGGCCTGCTGATCGTCAAAATAAAATGAGGAGTAGCCAGCTGTGAAAAGGGCCTGTTTAATTTTCATTATGGTCTTCCTATTAATTTACTGTGGGATACGGCGTTGATGTCATCAATGACCATCTGGAAAGAAGGCTTGCGGCCTTCGAAATGCGCGCGCTCTGCGACGTAGTCGTGGTGCAGGGCGAGAATGTCTTTCGGCAGCGGAACGGCACCGGCTTCGAGAATACGGATGGCGCCTGTGTTATCGCGAACAGGCAGGATCTTACCGGCGTTACAGGCGGCAGGCGCGAAAGGTACATCCAGTACGCCTGCTTCAAAGGCCAGCACCGTACCGCGCGCAATGTCGCCATTGCCCAGTTCGAAGACTTTCTTCAGCACCGCGCGGACTTCGCTCTTAATCAGATCAACTTCCTGCTCCACGGCAGCGCACTGCGGGAATTTCTGGTCGCTGACCATGTTGAGCATCTGGCGTGAAGCTTTCAGACCCTGGGCGTTCGCTGCCGCCGTTGGGATACCGAACGCTTCGTGCGGGCTTTTGGTGATCACTTTGGTGGCACCTGACATACCGGCAACCGCTGCGCCCCAGGCGATAACGGAGAAGGCTTTTGCTTCATCTTCCGGGAATCCGCCCATCCACTGGTGGAAAACGGTACTCAGTTCGTAATCGTCGAAGCCGTGGTTATGGAAATATTCGTGGGAAAGTTCGCGCAGCGCCTGAATCGCTGCAATATCCTGCGTTAGGCTACCGACCTGGCCGTAGCCAACGGTAATTGACTTCACGCCTTGTTCCAGAGCCAAAAGACCTTCGATAATCGCCACCGAGTGGGACATAAATGGCGGGATCAGGGTGCCGGTCAGTGGGCCAAATGGTTCACGGTTGATACGAATACCGTTCTCTTCGTACAGGCCCATCAGGCGGTCGCAGTACTGCCAGTCGCGGATGGATTTTTCCAGAGTGACACGTTTAGCGTAAGGAATGTTGTAGGAGATGCCGCCGCCTTCGTAGCTGGTAAAGCCACTGGCCATGGCGATTTCTGCCAGCAGGCGCGCATCCGGCGTGCCGTGACGAACCTGGATCGGTTTTTCCAGCGCTTCAGTCATACGACGGCAGGCAGCAACCCCGTGATTGACGACCGGTAAACCATTCAGTTTAGAAGTACCTGCTTCGATAGATTTCTGGATCCCGACGGCGGCTTCTTCATAGCGGTTCAGACGGGTATAGGCATCGATCGTACTCGGCAGGAGGTCGCACTCTTCCTGCAATGTTTTGAGCAGCGCAATATGCTCATCCATTAATGCTACGCCTGCGCGCGGCTGGCTCAGGGTTTTCCCTTCCTGATCGGCCTTCAGCAGAGCAAGGGAGAAGCGCTTTTTATCCGGAATTGATTGCTGGTACTTCACGCCATCTTCGAAGTTCTCAACGTCTTTGCCGGTTTCCCAGGTTTGTAATACCTGATGCCTTTCGGTCATGAATTCGTCATGGGTCAATTTTTTATTTCGAAGTTCCATTCGTAGCTGCCTTAAGTTTTATAGGGTTAAACACTGAATGCTGGTGCGAGCAGCGGCTTGCGGGTACAGCCTGGCGACGTTTGCCAGTAGCGGGAGCAGGCCATTTGAATCGCGGTAATACTCAAACTGATTCGGTAACAAAATTCTTTTACCCTGGTCGTCCAGCTCCCGGTATTTGAGCCAGTTATGGATATCGAACTGGCTGGCGCGAGAGAGCCATCCCCCTGAACCGACGACTTTGCGTACGGTGGTGAGATCGCGACCCATCTGTAAATCCACGTTACCCACGCAGGTGCAAACCTGCTTTTTAGTGCCCGCGTGGCGCTCAGCGGCATAGCCCACGCACAAACCTGCCAGCAGGGTGTCGAAATACTTCTCCTCCTCGCTGAGCGGCAGGTAATCCGGTTGCCCAACCAGATGACGCAGGTAGCGGTAAAACGCTTCCTCGCGCTGCGGTTGTTGGGCGAAGATGACTTTCACCATATCCTGCGTGCTTTCTCCCACCACGACGGCGGAAACGCGCATTCCCAGGTCGCCTTCAACGGTACGTTTGACGAACGGTTCAGGAACACCATGCAGGACGGTATCGGGGGAGAGGGTATTCGCGCTGGCCGAATAGACATCCGTGGTGGCTCCGCCCATATCAATCAGCATGAATTCCTTCCATGCGCTGTCGTAATCGCTAATGGCTTTGACTAACTCATATACCGTCCATGGCGTCGGCATTGGCTCTTCGCCGGTTTCGCCGACGATGACGTCCAGACCTTTACCTTTGACAATGCGTGACAAGAACACATCGCAAATCGCCTGGCGCGCGGCAAACGGATTCGGGTGATCGAGGTCAGGCAGAATGTTGTCTACCGTGGTCAGATCTTTATGTCCCAGAATCGTTTGTATTTCGTCCTGAATGTCCCGGTTTCCGGCGTAGATAATGGCGCAATCAAGCGTTGAGCCTGCCAGCGCATGCGCATTCGCCAGGCCGTAGCTTTCTTCGCCACCGTCTGTACCGCCGGTAAACAACAGAATGTCTGGCGGTGATGATTCCAGCTCCTGGATGTCATGCCGGTTCAGTTTGTACGAATAATATTGCGCGATTTTCGCTCCTGCCGAATGGGCTGTAACTTTTGCTGATTCCAGCGTAATGGAAGGCACCAGCCCCATTGCTGCAACGGCGAGTCCACCCTTGGCCGAGGAGGAGTATTTCAACTGCACTTCACCACTTTTCAGTAACGGGCGAGCATCGGCAACGTTCAGCACCTGATTCAGGCTGGCAAAAAAACCGTCTGCCAGATGATGTGTGGTGGTTGGGGTCAGGACATGGTTTACCAGGGTTAATTCCTCGCCTTCATGGGCGAAGAGGGCAGCCTTGGTCCATGTCGAGCCGATATCGACAGAAACTGTTTGCATCAGATAGCCTCTTCCAGGCAACGCTGCTCGAGGCCATTGTGTTGGCGAATATCATTGGTGATAAGCGCGCAGACATCTTCCAGGTCGTGGCTCGGTGCGAAGACGCGGTTAAAACCCATCTCCTTAAACTTCACTTCCACATCGCCGAAGTCATGTTTACCAACTACCAGGTTGCCACCGACGTACAGCAGAATGTCGCCGAGGCCGCGTTCGATGCAGCGCTCACGTAACCCGAGGCAGTCAATGTCGCCATGACCGTAGATAGAGGACACCACGATGGCATCGGCGCCTGTTTCAATCGCGGCATCAATATATTCATCCTGGCTCACCATCACCCCGAGGTTGATTACGTGAAAATCATGAGCAGTAAAAACGCGATCCAGAACTTTATTACCTACTGCATGGCAGTCAGCACCGATGACGCCAATAACAAGTGTAGATTTCTTCATGGGTAATCCTCTGTAGGGCTGATGGTCAATAAGTGAAAATTATTTTCTAATATTTAGAACATGGCTTGTGACAACCTCTTAATAGGGTCGGAGTTTCTGTGTAAGCGGAAAAGGAAGCAATTGATCTATTTTCAAAATATCCTGCGCAAAATGATTGTTATATTTTTTATTTGTAAAAACCCTTGTTTATCAGGTTGTTGAATGTTGTTTTTGCGGCTTTTTTTAATTTACCAGGAAAATGACGAATAAATGACTTGCCATGTTTGTGATCGAAATCTTATTTTGTTGTGCGCCTCATTTATGCGTCATTTTTTATAATTTAAAAAATTACCTTTACTAAATAACTTGTGAACGGGATAACGGTTTTTTATTTTTTAATCTTATATGACATAATTATATTTTGTTAAATTTAAGATAAAAATGATAATGAATTGTTTGTGGCATATTTAAACGTTGCCACATAAGAGAAAAAGAGAAGTGAGTGATAACTTTCAGTGATGCTTTAAGCGAAACGCCTGCGCTGTGCTGAGGACGTCAAACCCAATGCGTCTGTCAATGAGGGACGCTTTCGCTTCCATTTGAGATAGTTACATCTTGGTGTTAATTATAAGTAAAATTTAAATGAATAATTTGTATGAAATAACAATTCCATGACTTGCTAAACAAAAAACTGTGAGCTACCCAGCAATAGTGACTCTTTATCTGCTGGCAATTCTGTCAATCGGGCGGGTTAAAAGATCGTGTAGATTTAAATAAATATCCTATCATTTGTAGTAACGGCAATTACTCATTGAAAAACATACCGTTAACATGGCGTTCACTAGTCGCCTGACTGTTAAACACTATTAACATTAAATTTGAAAATTGATTTAAATCAATGTTTAAAACTTGGTAAACAGCCTCAAAAGAGGTTAAATTGCTGCAGATCAAATTGGTCTGAAAGTGATAAATTAGCTATAAATTGATCACTATCGAAAAATGCAAATTTACCTCGATAAAAACCTGTTTATTGTAAGGATTTTACGGCGTAATATAATTGCGGGATCAATTTGAGTGTTTTATTAACATGTTTGTAACCTTTCATCATTGTCCTTTCTTCAATTGAGAAGAAAGAGCAGCGGCGGAGGGAAGCAGATAAATTTGTATTGGGGCATGCGTGTGACCCTTTCTAACGGGGTTCACTCTCGGAGTCTTCATGCGATGAGCAAGGAGTCATGATGTTAGATATAGTCGAACTGTCGCGCTTACAGTTTGCCTTGACCGCGATGTACCACTTCCTGTTTGTGCCACTGACGCTAGGTATGGCGTTCTTGCTGGCCATTATGGAAACGGTCTACGTCCTTTCCGGCAAACAGATTTATAAAGATATGACCAAGTTCTGGGGCAAGTTGTTTGGTATCAACTTCGCTCTGGGTGTGGCAACCGGTCTGACCATGGAGTTCCAGTTCGGGACTAACTGGTCTTACTACTCCCACTATGTAGGGGATATTTTCGGTGCGCCGCTGGCGATCGAAGGTTTGATGGCCTTCTTCCTCGAATCCACCTTTGTAGGTCTGTTCTTCTTCGGCTGGGACCGTTTGGGTAAAGTCCAGCATATGTGCGTCACCTGGCTGGTGGCCCTGGGTTCTAACCTGTCCGCACTGTGGATTCTGGTTGCGAACGGCTGGATGCAAAACCCAATCGCCGCGGATTTCAACTTTGAAACCATGCGCATGGAGATGCTGAGCTTCTCTGAACTGGTGCTCAACCCGGTAGCACAGGTGAAATTTGTTCACACTGTGGCATCTGGTTATGTTTGTGGCGCGATGTTCGTTCTGGGGATCAGCTCCTACTATATGCTGCGCGGTCGTGACTTCGCGTTTGCTAAACGTTCTTTTGCAATCGCCGCCAGCTTTGGTATGGCTGCTATTCTGTCTGTTATCGTTCTGGGTGATGAATCCGGTTACGAAATGGGCGACGTGCAGAAAACCAAACTCGCTGCTATTGAAGCAGAATGGGAAACGCAGCCTGCACCGGCTTCCTTTACCCTGTTCGGTATTCCGGACCAGGATGCGCAGGAAAACCATTTTGCGATTCAAATTCCTTATGCGCTGGGCATCATTGCCACCCGCTCTGTTGATACACCGGTCATTGGTCTGAAAGACCTGATGGTGCAGCACGAAGAGCGCATCCGTAACGGGATGAAAGCGTATCAACTGCTGGAAGAACTGCGTGCGGGTACTACCGATCAGGCCGTTCGCGACCAGTTCAACAGCATGAAGAAAGACCTGGGTTATGGTCTGCTGCTGAAACGCTATACGGATAACGTCACCGACGCGACCGAAGCGCAAATTCAGCAGGCAACGAAAGATTCTATTCCTCGCGTTGCGCCGCTGTACTTCGCTTTCCGTATTATGGTGGCGTGCGGCATTCTGATGCTGGCAATCATCGCAGTGTCCTTCTGGACCGTGATTCGTAACCGTATCGGTGAGAAAAAATGGCTGCTGCGCACCGCGCTGTATGCGATTCCTCTGCCGTGGATTGCCATTGAATCCGGTTGGTTTGTTGCAGAGTACGGCCGCCAACCGTGGGCGATTGGTGAAGTGTTACCAACAGCCGTAGCGAACTCTTCGCTGACCGCTGGCGACCTCATCTTCTCGATGCTGTTGATTTGCGGCCTGTATACCCTGTTCCTGGTGGCTGAACTGTATCTGATGTTCAAGTTCGCACGCCTTGGGCCGAGTAGCCTGAAAACCGGTCGTTATCACTACGAGCAGTCCACTGTGACTTCTCAGCCGGCACGCTAAGACAGGAGTCGTCAAATGATCGATTATGAAGTATTGCGTTTTATCTGGTGGCTGCTGGTTGGCATTCTGCTGATTGGTTTCGCGGTCACTGATGGCTTCGACATGGGGGTGGGCATGCTCACCCGTTTCCTCGGTCGTAATGATACCGAGCGTCGAATTATGATTAACTCCATCGCCCCGCACTGGGACGGTAACCAGGTTTGGCTCATCACCGCGGGTGGCGCACTGTTCGCTGCCTGGCCGATGGTGTATGCCGCTGCGTTCTCCGGTTTCTATGTGGCGATGATCCTGGTACTGGCGTCTTTGTTCTTCCGTCCGGTCGGTTTTGATTACCGCTCCAAGATTGAAGACATGCGCTGGCGCAACATGTGGGACTGGGGCATCTTCATTGGTAGCTTCGTTCCACCGCTGGTTATTGGCGTGGCGTTCGGCAACCTGCTGCAAGGGGTTCCGTTCCACGTAGACGACTACATGCGTTTGTACTACACCGGTAACTTCTTCCAGTTGCTGAATCCGTTTGGTCTGCTGGCGGGTGTCGTGAGTGTTGGGATGATCATCACCCAGGGCGCGACCTATCTGCAGATGCGTACGGTAGGTGAACTGCATCTGCGTGCGCGTACAACGTCGCAGGTTGCGGCACTGGTCACTATGGTCTGCTTCGCGCTGGCTGGTGTGTGGGTGATTTACGGTATTGACGGTTATGTTGTGACCTCAGCACTGGATCATCATGCCGCCTCTAACCCGCTGACCAAAGAAGTGGCTCGCGTGGCTGGCGCATGGATGGTGAACTTTAACAATGCACCTATCCTGTGGCTGGTTCCTGCACTGGGCGTGGTTCTGCCGCTGTTGACCATCCTGACTTCTCGTATGGAGAAAGGGGCATGGGCGTTCGTCTTCTCTTCACTGACGTTAGCCTGCATCATCCTGACGGCTGGTATCGCAATGTTCCCGTTTGTGATGCCATCCAGCACCATGATGAACGCAAGTCTGACCATGTGGGATGCAACGTCCAGCCAGCTGACGCTGAATCTGATGACGTATGTAGCTTGTGTGTTCGTTCCGATCATTCTGCTGTACACCGGCTGGTGTTACTGGAAGATGTTCGGTCGCATCACCAAAGAAGATATTGAAAGCAACACCCACTCTCTGTACTAAGTAAGGAGCTTAAAATGTGGTATTTCGCATGGATTTTGGGAACGCTTCTTGCCTGTGCATTTGGGATAATCACAGCGCTGGCGCTTGAGCACGTTGAATCAGGCAAAGCCGGACAAGAAGATAGCTGATGACCAACATTATCGCGATACAGTATAACGCGATGGATAAGCGCCCCTTGCGGGCGCTTTCCTTTGTGCTGGCAATCGTGTTGGCTGGCTGCATATTCTGGGATCCGTCACGTTTCGCGGCCAAAACCAGTGAGCTGGAAATCTGGCATGGTCTCCTGCTGATGTGGGCGGTCTGCGCAGGCATCATTCACGGCGTTGGTTTTCGTCCTCGCGCCGTACACTGGCAGGGCATTTTCTGCCCGCTAATCGCAGATATCGTCCTGGTTGTTGGTCTGATTTTCTTCTTCTTTTGAATAAGAAACATCCTTAAATATTTATGGGCTTGCATAAGCCCATAAATTTTTACTCTCCGTTTACTTTCCCCCATTCCAAACCACCATTCCCGCGCGTATAGTAGCGAAGTTTGAAAGCATTAACCTAAGGTTGTGCCCTGGAGTTGTGTGCGGTGGCGACACTGGACCATCAGGACGCAACTTAATTGCATTACCGGGATGTAAAGTGAATACAGCGCGATATACAACGACATTCTTGAAGCATCGCGGCGGCAAGAACGCGAGTCACCAGGCGCTTACAAAGTTAAGCGACCGGTGTGAGTGGGCGAAGCCAACAAAGAGGCAGTAAGAATGAACAAGTATATGTTTCGATGGCCGGTTCGTGTCTACTATGAAGACACCGATGCCGGAGGGGTGGTTTACCACGCCAGCTACGTCGCTTTTTACGAAAGAGCACGCACAGAAATGCTGCGTCATCATCACTTCAGTCAGCAGGTCCTGTTGGCCGAACGTGTAGCCTTTGTGGTGCGCAAGATGACGCTGGAGTATTTTGCGCCTGCCCGGCTCGACGATATGCTCGAAGTCCAAACCGAAATTACGTCAATGCGTGGCACCTCATTGGTTTTCACGCAACGCATTGTCAACGCAGAGAACACCGTGCTGAATGAAGCCGAAGTTCTGATTGTTTGCGTTGATCCACTCAAAATGAAGCCTCGTGCGCTTCCCAAGTCTATTGTCGCGGAGTTTAAGCAGTGACTGACATGAATATCCTTGATTTGTTCCTGAAGGCAAGCCTTCTGGTTAAACTTATCATGTTGATTTTGATTGGTTTCTCAATCGCATCCTGGGCCATTATTATCCAGCGGACCCGTATTCTTAATGCGGCTTCACGTGAAGCCGAAGCATTTGAAGACAAGTTCTGGTCCGGCATTGAATTGTCGCGCCTGTATCAGGAAAGCCAGGGGCGTCGTGATAACCTGGTGGGCTCGGAACAAATTTTCTACAGCGGATTCAAAGAGTTTGCGCGTCTGCATCGGGCGAATAGTCATGCGCCGGAAGCGGTCGTTGAGGGGGCATCCCGTGCGATGCGTATCTCGATGAACCGTGAACTGGAAACGCTGGAAACGCATATTCCATTCCTCGGCACCGTCGGCTCTATCAGCCCGTATATCGGTCTGTTCGGTACCGTTTGGGGGATCATGCACGCATTTATCGCGTTAGGCGCGGTAAAACAGGCAACGCTGCAAATGGTCGCACCGGGTATCGCGGAAGCGTTGATTGCAACGGCTATCGGTCTGTTTGCGGCAATCCCGGCGGTTATGGCTTACAACCGACTGAATCAGCGCGTGAACAAGCTGGAACTGAATTACGACAACTTTATGGAAGAGTTCACCGCGATTCTGCACCGCCAGGCGTTTACCGTTAGCGAGAGCAACAAGGGGTAAGCCATGGCCAGAACGCGTGGACGAGGTCGTCGCGAACTCAAGTCCGAAATCAATATTGTACCGCTGCTCGACGTACTACTGGTGCTGTTGCTGATCTTTATGGCAACCGCGCCGATTATTACGCAGAGTGTGGAAGTCGACCTGCCGGATGCGACCGAATCGCAAGCTGTCAGTAGTAACGACGAACCGCCGGTCATTATTGAAGTTTCCGGGATAGGGCAATACAGCGTGGTCGTTGAGAAAGATCGTATGGATCAACTGCCGCCGGAGCAGGTTATCGCGGAAGCGAAAAGTCGCCTGCAGACCAATCCGAAAACGGTCTTTTTAATCGGTGGTGCGAAAGACGTGCCTTATGATGAAATAATTAAAGCGCTGAACTTGTTACACAGTGCAGGCGTAAAATCGGTTGGCTTGATGACGCAGCCAATCTGATGACTGCGTTTTGCTGGCTTGAAAGATAGCGCGTAACAGGCGAACAGTTTTTTGGGAACCGAGAGTGTCAAAGGCAACCGAACAAAACGACAAGCTCAAAAGGGCGATAATTATTTCAGCGGTGCTGCATGTCATTTTATTTGCAGCGCTGATCTGGAGTTCGTTCGATGAGCACATTGATGCTTCAGCCGGCGGCGGTGGTGGTTCGTCCATCGACGCCGTTATGGTCGATCCTGGCGCCGTTGTGCAACAGTACGACAGGCAGCAGCAACAGCAGGCAAGTGCTAAACGTGCAGAAGAGCAGCGTGAAAAACAGGCGCAGCAGCAAGCTGAGGAACTTCGCGAGAAGCAGGCGGCCGAGCAAGAGCGACTGAAGCAACTTGAAAAAGAACGTTTAGCCGCGCAAGAAAAAGTGCGCGAACAGGCGGAACAGCAGAAACAGGCCGAAGCCGCCGCCGCGAAAGCGCAAGAGCAACAGAAACAGGCTGAAGAAGCTGCGGCGAAGGCTGCTGCAGACGCGAAGGCCAAAGCTGATGCTCAGGCGAAACAAGCGGCAGATGCCGCGAAGAATGCCGCTGCGGACGCACAGAAAAAAGCAGAGGCTGAAGCCGCTAAAGCCGCCGCTGATGCGAAGAAAATTGCCGAAGCACAAGCTGCTAAGGCTGCCGCAGACGCTGCGAAGAAAGCTCAGGCTGAAGCCGCTAAGCAAGCAGCAGCCGAGAAAGCTGCTGCAGAGAAAGCAGAAAAAGCCGCTGCCGCGAAAGCTGCCGCTGCTGAAAAGGCTGCGGCTGATAAGAAAGCCGCAGCGGAAAAAGCAGCAGCAGACAAAAAAGCTGCAGCCGAGAAAGCCGCTGCCGATAAGAAAGCTGCGGCAGATAAAGCGGCGGCTGCGAAAAAGGCTGCGGCCGAAAAAGCAGCTGCAGCCTCTGGCGTTGACGACTTGTTAGGCGACTTAAGCTCCGGTAAGAATGCACCGAAATCAGGTGGTGGAGCGAAAGGAAGTAATAATTCTCCTGCGGGGAGTGGTAATACTAAAAATAATGGAGCATCAGGCGCGGATATCAGTAATTACGCTGGGCAGATTAAAACGGCTATAGAGAGTAAGTTTTACGACTCATCATCCTATGCAGGGAAAACCTGTACGTTGCGTGTAAAACTCGCTCCCGACGGTATGCTGCTGGATATTCAGTCTGAAGGCGGCGATCCTGCGCTTTGTCAGGCTGCGCTTGCCGCAGCCCGACAAGCTAAGATTCCTAAGCCACCGAGCCAGGCGGTATATGAAGTCTTTAAAAACGCGCCTCTGGATTTTAAACCTTAAGCCGGGTTTTCCCGAGTCTTCGGAAGAAAACGGTCTAAGGTTGAGACAGCGTTCTGGTAGTTTTGTGTATTTGAGTTTGTTAACATTCTGCTAAATTATCGTGGGCTTTCCGTCCAGATAAGGGAGATATGATGAAGCAGGCATTACGAGTAGCATTTGGTTTTCTGATGCTGTGGGCAGCGGTGCTGCACGCAGAAGTACGTATCGAGATCACCCAGGGGGTGGACTCGGCACGCCCGATTGGTGTTGTCCCCTTCCAGTGGGCAGGGCCGGGTGCTGCACCTGAAGATATCGGTGGTATCGTAGGCGCTGACCTGCGTAACAGCGGTAAATTTAATCCGTTAGACCGTTCTCGTCTGCCGCAGCAGCCGGGTACCGCACAGGAAGTTCAACCTGCCGCATGGTCTGCGCTGGGTATTGATGCCGTGGTAGTAGGTCAGGTTACGCCAAATCCGGATGGTTCCTACAGCGTTGCTTATCAACTGGTAGATACCGGTGGCGCACCGGGTACCGTACTGGCACAGAACACCTATAAAGTGAACAAGCAGTGGTTGCGTTACGCGGGCCATACTGCAAGTGACGAAGTGTTTGAAAAACTGACCGGTATTAAAGGTGCATTCCGTACCCGTATCGCTTATGTTGTTCAGACGAACGGCGGCCAGTTCCCGTACGAATTACGTGTATCCGACTACGATGGCTACAACCAGTTCGTGGTACACCGTTCTCCGCAGCCGCTGATGTCTCCGGCATGGTCTCCGGACGGTTCAAAGCTGGCATACGTCACTTTCGAAAGCGGTCGTTCTGCGCTGGTTATTCAGACGTTGTCTAATGGCGCGGTTCGTCAGGTAGCGTCGTTCCCACGTCACAACGGTGCACCTGCGTTTTCTCCGGATGGCAGCAAACTGGCGTTTGCCCTGTCTAAAACCGGTAGCCTGAACCTGTATGTCATGGACATTGGTTCCGGTCAGATCCGTCAGGTGACGGATGGTCGCAGCAACAACACGGAACCTACCTGGTTCCCGGACAGCCAAAACCTGGCCTTTACCTCTGACCAGGCCGGTCGTCCGCAGGTATATAAAGTTAACGTCAACGGCGGTGCTCCGCAGCGTATTACCTGGGAAGGTTCGCAAAACCAGGATGCGGATGTGAGCAGCGACGGTAAGTTTATGGTAATGGTAAGCTCAGCCAATGGTCAGCAGCACATTGCCAAACAAGATCTGGTAGCGGGTGGCGTACAAGTCCTGTCGTCAACGTTCCTGGATGAAACGCCAAGTCTGGCACCTAACGGCACTATGGTAATCTACAGCTCTTCTCAGGGGATGGGATCCGTGCTGAATTTGGTTTCTACAGATGGGCGTTTCAAAGCGCGTCTTCCGGCAACTGATGGTCAGGTTAAATTCCCTGCCTGGTCGCCGTATCTGTGATAATAAATAATTGATTAATAAAGGAATCATTGAAATGCAACTGAACAAAGTGCTGAAAGGGCTGATGATTGCTCTGCCTGTTATGGCTATTGCAGCGTGTTCTTCTAACAAGAACGCCAGCAATGACGGCAGCGAAGGCATGCTGGGTGCCGGCACTGGTATGGATGCAAACGGCAGCGGCAACATGTCTTCTGAAGAGCAAGCGCGTCTTCAGATGCAACAGCTGCAGCAGAACAACATCGTTTACTTCGATCTGGACAAGTACGATATCCGTTCTGACTTCGCTGCAATGCTGGATGCTCACGCTAACTTCCTGCGTAGCAACCCGTCTTACAAAGTCACCGTAGAAGGTCATGCGGACGAACGTGGTACTCCTGAGTACAACATCTCCCTGGGTGAGCGTCGTGCGAACGCCGTTAAGATGTACCTGCAGGGTAAAGGCGTTTCTGCTGACCAGATCTCCATCGTTTCTTACGGTAAAGAAAAACCTGCAGTACTGGGTCATGACGAAGCGGCTTACGCCAAAAACCGTCGCGCCGTACTGGTTTACTAAGAGAATTGCATGAGCAGTAACTTCAGACATCACCTGTTGAGTCTGTCGTTACTGGTTGGCATAGCGGCCCCTTGGGCCGCTTTTGCACAGGCGCCAATCAGTAGTGTCGGCTCAGGCTCGGTCGAAGACCGTGTCACTCAACTCGAGCGTATTTCTAACGCTCACAGTCAGCTTTTAACCCAACTCCAGCAACAACTCTCCGATAATCAGTCCGATATCGATTCCCTGCGTGGTCAAATTCAGGAAAATCAATATCAACTGAATCAGGTTGTTGAGCGACAGAAGCAGATATTGCTGCAGATGAATAATCTTGGCAGCGGTAGTGCGCCTGCGGCACAGTCTACAGGTGGCGATCAGAGTGGGGCGGCAACCCCTGCACCTGATGCGGGAGCAGCAGCAACGTCAGGGGCTCCCGTGCAAACTGGCGATGCGAATACCGATTACAATGCAGCGATTGCTCTGGTGCAGGATAAATCCCGCCAGGATGACGCAATTGAAGCATTTCAGAACTTCATCAAAAAGTACCCGGACTCTACTTACCTGCCCAATGCGAATTACTGGCTGGGTCAGTTGAATTACAACAAGGGTAAAAAAGATGATGCTGCGTTCTATTTTGCTTCGGTAGTTAAAAACTTCCCAAAATCACCTAAGGCTGCAGACGCGATGTATAAAGTCGGCGTCATCATGCAGGACAAAGGTGACACAGCAAAAGCTAAAGCGGTTTATCAGCAGGTTATCACTAAATATCCTGGCACTGATGGCGCGAAACAAGCGCAAAAACGCCTTGGCGCGATGTAATGACCACCATGCGACCAGAAATCGTGTTATTTCTGGTCGTGTCGTGTGATTCCTAAGCAGTTGAGTTATTTACATCGAAATTTTTGTTGCGCTAAAATCTGAAATCAGTAATATATGCCGCCGTTGCCAAGGGATATCAAACAGCCCGAAAGCGGCGAAAAAAGTGGGGCGTTAGCTCAGTTGGTAGAGCAGTTGACTTTTAATCAATTGGTCGCAGGTTCGAATCCTGCACGCCCCACCACTTAATGCAGTATCCAGCGTAGTATCGGGTGATTAGCTCAGCTGGGAGAGCACCTCCCTTACAAGGAGGGGGTCGGCGGTTCGATCCCGTCATCACCCACCACTCGGGGCGTTAGCTCAGTTGGTAGAGCAGTTGACTTTTAATCAATTGGTCGCAGGTTCGAATCCTGCACGCCCCACCAACTTTAACATTGTACTCAGGTGTTAAACGTGAAGGATAACGTTGCTTTAGCAACGGCCCGTTAGGGCGAGACGAAGTCGAGTCATCCTGCACGCCCCACCAATTCTTATATTGGTGTCGAGTAAAAAATTTTTCAGGTGACATCCGAGCGGGTCGTTAGCTCAGTTGGTAGAGCAGTTGACTTTTAATCAATTGGTCGCAGGTTCGAATCCTGCACGACCCACCATCCTGAATAATTGAAGCAGTAAACCCCATACGGGGGCGTTAGCTCAGTTGGTAGAGCAGTTGACTTTTAATCAATTGGTCGCAGGTTCGAATCCTGCACGCCCCACCAGTGTAAAAAGGCGCCCTAAAGGCGCCTTTTTGCTATCTGCGATTTATAAGATTCGAACCTGCAGCAGGTTCGGGTCGAACGCAGTGAGACAACGGAGCCGTTCACGGCGACGGCCCGAAGGGCAAGCGAAGCGAGTCATCCTGCACGCCCCACCAGTGTAAAAAGGCGCCCTAAAGGCGCCTTTTTGCTATCTGCGATTTATAAGATTGCCTGATGTCCTTTGCTTATCAGCCTACAGACGACACTACTCGTGTAGGCCGGATAAGACGTCAGACGCCATCCGGCATTCATCACACGCAATTATTGTGACTTTTCTGCGCCAATCCGCTATCTTGTTTAGCATACAAAACAAATCAAACCGAATATGGCGTGCGTCACGCTTTTAATCGGTTATTTCGTTAAGCCAGTGAAACGAGAAAGCAAGATGAGCGTGATGTTTGATCCAGAAGCAGCAATTTATCCGTTTCCGCCGAAGCCAGTACCGCTAAGTGTGGATGAAAAGCAATTTTATCGTGAAAAAATCAAGCGCCTGCTGAAAGAGCGTGATGCCGTTATGGTCGCGCATTATTACACCGATCCTGAAATTCAGCAGTTAGCGGAAGAGACCGGGGGCTGTATTTCTGATTCTCTGGAGATGGCGCGGTTCGGTGCAAAGCATTCTGCCTCTACGCTGCTGGTTGCGGGCGTGAGGTTTATGGGAGAAACTGCCAAAATTCTCAGCCCGGAAAAGACCATCCTGATGCCGACCTTACAGGCGGAATGTTCATTAGATCTGGGCTGTCCGATTGACGCGTTCAGCGCATTTTGCGACGAGCATCCGGATCGTACCGTGGTGGTTTACGCCAATACCTCTGCTGCCGTTAAAGCACGTGCGGACTGGGTCGTGACTTCCAGTATTGCGGTTGAACTTATTGAGCATCTTGATAGTTTGGGTGAAAAAATCATCTGGGCTCCGGACAGACATCTGGGTAACTACGTGCAAAAACAGACCGGCGCAGACGTGCTCTGTTGGCAGGGGGCCTGTATCGTCCACGACGAGTTTAAAACCCAGGCCTTAACACGCATGAAAGGGCTTTACCCTGATGCCGCGGTGCTGGTGCACCCGGAGTCCCCTCAGTCTATCGTTGATATGGCAGATGCGGTTGGCTCAACCAGCCAGCTCATCAACGCGGCTAAATCGTTACCGCATAAGCAGTTGATTGTGGCGACTGACCGGGGCATTTTTTACAAAATGCAGCAGGCCGTTCCGGATAAAGAGCTGCTTGAAGCTCCGACGGCTGGCGAGGGGGCAACCTGTCGCAGCTGTGCGCATTGTCCGTGGATGGCGATGAATGGCCTGAAAGCGATTGCTGAGGGCCTGGAACATGGCGGCGCGGCTCATGAGATACATGTTGAGGACTCGCTGAGAGAAGGGGCGCTGTTGCCGTTAAACCGTATGTTGGAATTTGCGGCTACACTTCGAGCGTAATTATTTATTTTTGCTCTGGGGGAAAAGATGGACTTTTTTAGCACGCAGAACATTCTGGTACATATTCCGATTGGCGCGGGTGGTTACGATTTGTCGTGGATCGAAGCCGTGGGAACGATCGCCGGGTTGCTGTGTATTGGCCTGGCGAGCCTTGAGAAAATCAGCAATTACTTCTTCGGTCTGATAAACGTCACGCTGTTTGCAATTATCTTCTTTCAGATCCAGCTCTATGCCAGCTTGTTGCTGCAAGTTTTCTTCTTTGCCGCAAATATCTACGGCTGGTATGCCTGGTCCCGGCAAACCAACCAGCATGAAGCGGAACTGAAAATTCGCTGGCTACCGCTTCCAAAAGCGATCGGCTGGCTGGCGGCTTGCGTGGTGGCGATCGGCCTGATGTCGATCTATATCGATCCGGTCTTTGCGTTCCTGACAGGCATTGCAGTGAATATTATGCAGGCATTGGGATTACAGGTTGTTGTGCCTGAACTACAACCCGATGCATTCCCGTTCTGGGACTCCTGCATGATGGTGCTGTCGATTGCGGCGATGATCCTGATGACGCGCAAATACGTTGAAAACTGGCTGCTGTGGGTGATCATTAACGTCATTAGCGTGGTGATCTTTGCCCTGCAAGGCGTATATGCCATGTCGCTGGAATATATGATCCTGACGGTTATCGCCCTGAACGGTAGCAGGATGTGGATTAACAGCGCGCGTGAGCGGGGTTCCCACGCGCTTTCTCATTAATGGTGATGATGTGAATGGCCGGACACGCCCTGATACAGGTGACAGTCCGGCCCATTGCACGGCTGATACTCCATCTGGATTGTGGCGTGTTCAATCTGGTAGTGATGGATAAGGAAATGCTGAATACGCTCCAGCAACGCATCGTGATCGTGTGGCGGGATCACCTGAACATGCAGCGTCATTACCGGTTTTTCGCCCACCATCCAGACATGGACATGGTGAACGTTGCGGACTTCAGGAATATCCTGGCTGAGATGGCGCTGCAGTGCGGCGATATCCAGCGTCAGCGGGGCACCTTCCAGTAATTCATTAACGCTATCTTTTAGCAATCGCCAGGCGCTACGCAGCACCAGCACGGAAACCAGAATCGAGAGAATTGGGTCCGCGGGTGTCCAGCCCGTCCAGATAATAATCAGCGCAGCGATGATTGCCCCGACCGAGCCGAGTAAATCGCCCATCACATGCAGCGCCGCGGCGCGGACGTTCAGATTTTTCTCTTCACTGCCGCGATGTAAAACCCAAAAAGCGAGCACGTTGGCCAGTAGACCCGCGACAGCAATAACCATCATCATACCGCCAGCCACGGGGCGAGGTGTCTGGAAGCGCTCAATCGCCTCCCAGACGATTAAAATGGTGATAACGACCAATGCGATGGCATTAACAAATGCGGCCAGCGTCGTGAGCCTCAGCCAGCCGAAGGTGTGTCGTATTGTGGGCGGGCGACGGGAAAACCGGACGGCCAGCAGCGCGAAAAGCAGCGCCGCAGCATCCGTGAGCATATGCCCGGCGTCGGCCAGCAAGGCCAGTGAACCAGAAAGTATTCCACCCACCACTTCAACCAACATAAATCCGGCTGTAATGCAGAATGCGAACATCAGTCGGCGGGCATTATTGTCCTTGGGTTGCTCAGAGGAAGTATGAGTATGTGCGTGCGCCATTATGCCATCCCTTTGTTATTCTCATCTTTACTGTATGCCATCATACCGTTTTTGGGATGATAAAATTAAAAAGGAGAGCTATTGCTCTCCCGTTATTAGCTTTAATTTCAGCGTTACTGCGTGGTGCCATCAGTTTTTGTGTCAACATCATTGTTGATGCCGTTTCCGGTCTCAACCTTCTTATTCACATCAGGGCAGCGACCGTCCTTACACATAGTGTTTTTGTGCATCTCATCATTGGTCATCCCTTCATGGTTCATTGATGAACCGTCCGGGTGCAGCATTGTGCCACCTGAATTCACGTTACTGTTGTCGACATTATTTGGCGCCACGTTTTCGCGGGCGTCTGGGGCGACTTGTCCTGCATCAGCCGAGGAATTTGCCTGACCGTTATTGGACTGCGCGTTGCTTTCTGCAGCCAGTGCCGCGCCGCTGGCGAGGCTGAGTGTAGCGGTAAGGAAGAGTGAAGCCAGCTTTGTCATATGCATATTATGCTCCTGTTAAGGTCGATATGTCGGATAACGTCTTCCAACAGTGCATGTGCCAGTTACATCATTAATATGTGGTTAATCGTTTTGCTATGGAAATTAAAACCAGCATAGAATCTTGAAATCTATGAAAATTAAAGCTGTTACAGTTAGAAATTGTAGTTTGGATCTCGTTTTTCGCTACTTTATTGCGTTTTTTTGGCCAATTCCAGGATTAATCCGTCCAAAGTGTAAAACCCCGTTTACACTTTATGACTGAAGATATAGATTGGAGGGATTGCATTCATTTATATAAGTATGGCAACGCTGGAATAATCATGAATTATCAGAACGACGATTTACGCATTAAAGAGATCAACGAGTTATTACCACCAGTCGCACTGCTGGAAAAATTCCCCGCTACTGAAAATGCCGCCAATACGGTGGCTCATGCCCGTAAGGCGATTCATAAAATTCTGAAAGGGAGCGACGATCGCCTTCTGGTGGTGATTGGGCCGTGTTCTATTCATGATCCGGCAGCAGCCAAAGAGTATGCCACTCGTCTGCTGGCGCTGCGCGAAGCGTTAAAAGGTGAGCTTGAAATCGTCATGCGCGTCTATTTTGAAAAACCGCGTACCACCGTTGGCTGGAAAGGGCTTATCAACGACCCGCACATGGACAACAGCTTCCAGATCAATGATGGGCTACGCATTGCGCGTAAACTGCTGCTGGATATCAACGACAGCGGATTGCCGACTGCGGGTGAATTCCTCGATATGATCACCCCACAATATCTCGCCGATCTGATGAGCTGGGGCGCGATTGGGGCACGTACAACAGAATCTCAGGTGCACCGCGAGCTGGCATCGGGTCTGTCCTGCCCGGTTGGTTTTAAAAACGGAACCGATGGCACCATCAAAGTGGCGATTGATGCAATCAACGCTGCTGGGGCACCGCACTGCTTCCTGTCTGTCACCAAATGGGGTCATTCAGCGATCGTGAATACCAGTGGTAATGGCGATTGCCATATCATTCTGCGCGGTGGCAAAGAGCCGAACTACAGCGCTCAGCACGTTGCGGACGTGAAAGAAGGTCTGGTCAAAGCAGGACTCTCTGCGCAAGTGATGATCGACTTCAGCCATGCCAACTCCAGCAAGCAGTTCAAAAAGCAGATGGATGTTGCAAAAGATGTTTGCGGACAAGTCGCCGGTGGCGAAAAAGCAATTATTGGCGTGATGATCGAAAGCCATTTGGTGGAAGGTAATCAGAATCCGGATAGCGGTGAGCCGCTGACCTACGGTAAGAGCATCACCGACGCCTGCATTGGTTGGGAAGATACCGATGCGGTGTTGCGTCAACTGGCGGATGCGGTAAAAGCGCGTCGCGGTTAACCAAGTCCCATAGGCCTGAGAAGCGTAGCGCCATCAGGCATTCCGGTGCAGACTGCCGGATGGGGCGATGCCTTATTTGGCCTACATTTTCTGGTAGGGCCGAAATAAAAAAGCGTGGAGAAATCCACGCTTTGTCTTCAACTTACCGCGAAAATTACTTCGCTTTACCCTGGTTCGCTACGGCCGCCGCTTTTGCTGCGATCTCGTCAGCGTTACCCAGATAGTAGTGTTTGATCGGCTTGAAGTTTTCGTCGAACTCATACACCAGCGGTACGCCGGTCGGGATGTTCAGTTCAAGGATCTCATCTTCGCCCATGTTATCAAGGTATTTAACCAGCGCACGCAGAGAGTTACCGTGAGCGGCGATAATTACGCGCTCACCGCTTTTCATGCGCGGCAGAATGGTTTCATTCCAGTAAGGGATAACGCGATCGATGGTCAGCGCCAGGCTTTCGGTAACCGGTAACTCTTTGTCGGTCAGCTTCGCATAACGCGGATCGTGACCCGGGTAACGCTCGTCGTCTTTGGTCAGTTCCGGCGGGGTAACCGCAAAGCCGCGACGCCACTGCTTAACCTGCTCATCACCGTATTTTTCAGCGGTTTCTGCTTTGTTCAAACCCTGCAGCGCACCGTAATGGCGTTCGTTCAGTTTCCAGGATTTCTCAACCGGCAGCCAGGCCTGATCCAGTTCGTCCAGTACGTTCCACAGGGTGTGGATGGCACGTTTCAGCACGGAGGTATAAGCAAAATCAAAGCTGTAGCCTTCCTCTTTCAGCAGTTTTCCTGCCGCTTTTGCTTCGCCCACGCCTTTCTCGGACAGATCAACATCATACCAACCGGTAAAACGGTTTTCGTTGTTCCACTGACTTTCACCGTGACGTACCAGAACCAGCTTAGTTACAGCCATACATTCACTCCTATAAATCATATCGAATGATAATAATTCTCATTATATTGCCGTAATGTGTAAGCGGCAATGCTTATCCTTATACAATAGCGAAAATTAGTCATTAATGTAAGAAACATGTAAATGAGAGGTTGTGTAGGGAGAGCAAGGTGAGTGACTGAGCACCTGAGAGAAAAGGGGCGAGATTTTCAGTGAATGCAGAGCCTGAAAATTGTTCAAAATGTGAAAATCCTCATACCAAAAAGTCAATCAAACGGAATTCAAGTACCTTACTCATTACTACCTTTGAATGTCTTCAAGTATGCTATTCATAATTTCTGAGTAAATGTTCGAACGATTAATTTTCCGTCAAAGAATTTCACAATAATTCATTTCCTTATCAGATGTCATATTTGAGGATATTTATCATGTCAGGTGCAATAAGCTCTCTGGAAAGGGTGATCTTACCTGTTGCCGTAAAACTGGGAAAACAGGTACATGTCAATGCCATTAAAAATGGCTTTATCAGGTTAATGCCTTTAACGCTGGTTGGGGCAATGTTTGTTCTTATTAACAATGTGCTACTTAATTTTGGTGAAGGATCATTCTTCTGGTCAATGGGGGTGCGGCTGGATGGAGGAACAATTGCTTCTCTGGAACAATTAAAAGTCATTGGTGGCAGCGTTTATAACGGCACGCTGGGGATAATGTCATTAATGACACCATTTTTTATTGGTATGGCACTTGCTGAAGAGCGTAAAGTCGATGCTCTGGCCGCTGGCTTATTATCAATCGCGTCTTTTATGACCGTAACACCATTTACCGTAGAGCAGGCGAGTGCCATTGGCGCAAACTGGCTTGGCGGCGCGAATATTATCTCAGGGATTGTAATAGGTCTGGTCGTTGCTGAGATGTTTGCTTTTATTATCCGCCGTCAATGGGTTATCAAGCTACCCGATAGCGTACCGGAGTCAGTCTCTCGTTCATTTACTGCTTTGCTCCCCGGTTTCATCATTCTTTTAATTATGGGGCTCATGTCATGGGGGCTTTCTATGGCGGGTACCCATTTCCACCAGGTGATTATTAATTCGATCTCCACTCCACTGGCGTCACTTGGCAGTATTGTGGGATGGGCATATGTCATATTTAATTCATTACTCTGGTTTTTCGGCGTGCACGGAGGCCTGGCGCTAACTGCGCTGAATAGCGGTATCCTCGGCCCGTGGGGAATGGAAAACATGGAGACCTACACCCATTTTGGTTCTGTCGATGCGGCACTGGCCGCCGGTAAAAGCTTCCACTTTTGGACAGGCCCAATGCTGGAATCGTATGTTTACCTTGGGGGAACGGGAGCGACGCTTGGTCTGATTTTTGCCATTTTTATTGCCTCGCGCCGTGCGGACTATCGTCAGGTGGCCAAAATGGCGCTGCCGTCGGGACTCTTTAATATTAACGAGCCTATTTTGTTTGGCTTGCCAATCATTATGAATCCAGTGTTGATGATCCCCTTTGTGCTTATTCAGCCAATCCTGGCGGGAATCACCCTGCTGGTGTATTCATTAGGTATTATCCCTCCATCCACAAACTTTGCACCGTGGACGATGCCGCCTGGACTGGGAGCATTTTTCAATTCAAATGGTAGTGTTACCGCTTTGATTATGGCATTAGTGAATCTTGCCATGGCAACGATAATTTATCTGCCATTTGTTGTGATTGCTAATAAAGCGCAAAACGTTATTGATGAGGAAGAGAGCGAGGAAGATATCGCTAATGCTTTGAAGTTTTAATGAGGAACTACCATGGAAATTAACACCGTTCATGAAAATCAGTTTTTAAAGGGTAAGAATTTTTACTTCTTTATCCTTGATAAAACGGAAAGTATTAGTGGATTACACCAGCATGATTATTATGAGTTTACCCTAGTGCTGACGGGAAGTTGTTGTCAGGAGATTAATGGTAAACACGTTATAATGGAACGTGGTGATTTTGTGTTTATTCCTGTGGGGTCATATCATCAAACTTTTTATGATTACGGTGTTACTCGCATTTTAAATATGGGAGTAAGTAAGTGCTATTTTGATGAACATTATTTGAATATGCTGCCCTCATGTTTTGTGGCATCACAACGTTATACGATGTCAAATGCATTTTTGACCTGCATAGAATCTACATTATCAACGTTGGGCGTACATCAGAGCGAGTGCGATGAATTCAATAAATTACTTACTTTTTATATCGTCAATCGGCTACAGCATTATAAAGATAATCCACGGTCAGATTCCGTTCCCGGCTGGTTATCTCAACTGATAAGAGAGATGCACAAAAAATCAATGTTTGCAGATCAGGCATTAAATAATATGGTCAGACTCTCCGGAAAAACCCAATCGTATCTTACGCGTGCAACAAATCGTTATTACCAGAAAACACCTGGGCAAATAATTAATGATATTCGTATTGATTATTGTAAAAGGCAGTTGGAGACAACTAATTTTTCTGTGACGGATATTGCTTTTGAAGCTGGTTTCAGTAGCCCAGGGATTTTTATTAATAATTTTAAAAAATTGACATCATTTACGCCGGGTAATTATCGCCGACAGTTGGTCAATGCAAATCATTAGCACTATTGGTATCAAGTGCTATTGAGTTAAGTAAATAACAACAGATTGCAGGAGACTGCTTTCAGGAGTCGAAATGAAAAAATTAAAAGTAGTCACCATTGGGGGAGGCAGTAGCTATACTCCGGAATTGCTCGATGGATTTATTAAGCGCTATCACGAGTTACCTGTCAGCGAGTTATGGCTGGTGGATATTGTGGAAGGTCAAGCCAAACTCGATATCATTTTCGCGTTATGCCAGCGTATGGTGGCGAAGGCGGGCGTGCCGATGACCATCCATAAAAGTCTTAACCGGCAGGAAGCGTTACAAAATGCGGATTTTGTTACTACACAATTTCGAGTTGGGCAGCTAAAGGCACGTGAACAGGATGAGCGTATTCCTTTGTCACAGGGGTATCTGGGGCAAGAGACAAATGGCGCCGGTGGGCTATTCAAGGGGCTACGTACAATACCTGTTATTTTGGATATTGTGCAAGATGTACAGAATATTTGTCCTCAGGCCTGGATTATTAACTTTACCAACCCTGCAGGAATGGTAACAGAAGCTGTATATCGCTATACCGATTTTAAACGTTTTATTGGTGTCTGCAATGTCCCGATAGGAATGCGGATGTTGTTAGAAGATCTATTGGCGTTAACCAAACAGGATGACGTTTCTCTTGACCTGTTTGGGTTGAATCATTTGGTTTTCATTCGTGATGTTTGGGTAAATGGGCAATCTCGTTTTGCAGAGGTAATGGAACGGGTTGCTTCGGGAATGATTGGCGGCAGTTCGGTCAAAAATATTTATAGTCTACCGTTTAGTGAAGGTTTGTTGCGTTCACTTAATTTACTACCGTGTTCATATCTTCTCTATTATTTCAAGCATAAAGAGATGTTGGCGATAGAAATAGGTGAGTATTACAAAGGTAACGTTCGCGCACAGATAGTTCAGAAGCTGGAAAAGCAGCTATTTGAAATCTATAAAAATCCTCAGTTGGATACTAAACCTGCGGAACTTGAAGCCCGTGGGGGAGCTTACTATTCAGATGCGGCTTGCGAAGTAATTAATGCTATTTATAACGATAAGCAAACTGAACATTATATTAATGTACCGCATCATGGACATATTGATAATATCCCAGCGGATTGGGCTGTAGAAATGACCTGTTTGCTGGGTAAGCATGGCGCTACACCGCACCCGCGTATTACGCATTTTGATGAGAAAGTGCTGGGGTTGATCCACACCATAAAAGCGTTTGAAATCGCTGCTTCACATGCATCCCTGAGCGGTCAGTTTAACGACATTTTGCTGGCGTTGAACCTTAATCCATTGGTGAATTCAGACCTGGACGCTGAAGTTTTGGCGCGGGAAATGCTGCTGGCTAATCAACAGTATTTGCCTCAGTTTGCTGATGCTTTTCACTTATTCCTGCAACCAGACAATCAACCAAAGGACCAGCGACATGATGAAATTATTGATTGTTAATGCTGATGATTTTGGACTAAGCCCGGGGGTAAATTACGGCATTATTGAGGCACATCGCCATGGCTTAGTTACCTCAACGACAGCAATGATGAATGCCGGGGGTATCGAACATGCGGCGGAGATCAGCGCTGATTATCCCTTGCTAGGTGTTGGTTTACATTTTGTTCTCAGTTATGGCAGGCCACTGTCCGCGATGCCTTCCCTGGTGAGAGAAGGTCATTTAGGGAAATGGGTGTGGGAGGTAGCAAAACAGGGCTCACTGGCGGATGAGGATATTGTGGCTGAATTACACCAGCAGTTTGACCGCTTTGTCTCGCTTTTTGGGCGTCAGCCAACGCATATTGATAGCCATCATCATGTCCATTTTATTCCTCAGGTCTGGCAGCATGTGTCAGATTTTGCACGTAAAAAAGGCGTACCAGTACGCCTCGACTGGCAGGCGATCCGGCAGCAAAATATCACGGTACAAGGGGTACGCGGAGTTGAACGCTTTATCAATGATTTTTATGCTGAAAATGTCTCTGATCGCTTCGTTCTTGAAGTGCTAAGACGGGCAACGCTGGGTGATGAACAATCTGTCGAGCTGATGTGTCATCCTGCTTTTATCGACAAAACAGGCATGGCCAGCAGTTATTGTTTTCCGCGACTGGATGAACTGGAGGTACTAACTTCGCCTGCACTGCAACGTACAATTTTGGAGTTGGGATTCCGGTTGGGAACCTATCGCGATCTGTGATGAATTACCCGGCGGTTTACATCGCCGGGCATTATACATTGGGGACGACATCAGGCTGGAATAAACTGATATTCCGTCACGCTGGCATACTCTTCACCCGGACGCAGGAAGCAATCCGCCTGTGGCCACTCAGGGTGGTTCGGGCTGTCCGGCAGAAATTCACTTTCCAGCGCCAGGCCTTGCCAGTCTTCGTAGGCCTCTGGCCCGCGGGAAGGCGTACCACCGAGGAAATTACCGGAGTAAAACTGCAATGCCGGGGCCGAGGTGTAGACCACCATCTGCAGTTTTTCATCCTGTGACCACAACTGAGCGACCGGCGTACGCGCATTGCCCTGTGCCTGAAGCAGGAAGGCGTGATCGTAACCTTTCACCTTGCGCTGATCGTCATCGGCCAGAAATTCACTACTGATGATTTTAGGGGTGCGGAAATCGAACGTGCTACCGGCGACGGATTTCAGTCCATCATGCGGGATACCCATTTCGTCAACCGGTAAGTACTCGTCCGCCAGAATTTGCAGCTTATGCTGGCGCACATCCGTTTTATCGCCGTCGAGGTTAAAATAGACGTGATTTGTCAGATTCACCGGGCAGGGTTTATCGACCGTGGCACGATAAGTTATCGAAATACGATTATCATCAGTCAGGCGATACTGCGCGGTGGCGCAAAGATGGCCTGGGAAGCCCTGATCGCCATCGTCAGACGTTAAGGCGAACAGCACCTGACGGTCATTCTGATTGACTATCTGCCAGCGACGTTTGTCGAAACCGTCCGGCCCGCCGTGCAGTTGGTTATTGCCCTGACTCGGCAGTAATTCAACGGTTTCGCCAGCAAAGGTATAGCGGCTGTTGGCGATACGGTTCGCGTAGCGGCCAATCGAAGCCCCCAGAAATGCAGCCTGTTCCGGGTATTGTTCCGGACTGGCGCAGCCGAGTAATGCTTCGCGCACGCTACCATCGCTAAGCGGAATACGCGCAGAGAGCAGGGTCGCGCCCCAGTCCATGAGCGTGACTACCATCCCTGCGTCATTGCGCAGGGTGAGCAGGCGAAACGGTTGACCGTCCGGAGCCTGCACGGGGATTTCGTTTAACATTGTCCGGCTCCTTGTGAAGGTTTGCAGACGTAGAATGTTTCTTTAATACCGGTTTTTGCCTCGTACTGTGCGGCGACAGCCTGCTGTACGGCAGGAACCAAATCTTGCGGGATCAGCGCCACGATGCAGCCGCCGAAGCCGCCGCCGGTCATCCGCACACCGCCTTTATCACCGATGGTCGCTTTGACAATCTCTACCAGCGTATCAATTTGCGGCACCGTGATTTCAAAGTCATCGCGCATTGAGGCGTGAGATTCCGCCATCAGCTGACCCATGCGCAGCAGGTCGCCTTTTTCCAGTGCCTGCGCGGCTTCAACGGTACGCGCATTTTCCGTGATGACGTGGCGCACGCGTTTGGCAACAATCGGATCCAGCTCGTGGGCGACAGCGTTAAACGCTTCGAAGCTGACATCACGCAGCGCTGGCTGCTGGAAGAAACGCGCGCCAGTTTCACACTGTTCGCGACGGGTGTTGTATTCGCTACCGACCAGCGTGCGTTTAAAGTTGCTGTTGATGATCACCACCGCTACACCCTCAGGCATAGAAACGGCTTTGGTGCCCAGCGTACGGCAGTCGATCAGCAGCGCATGATCTTTCTTGCCAAGCGCGGAGATCAGCTGATCCATGATGCCGCAGTTACAACCGACAAACTGGTTTTCAGCTTCCTGGCCATTCAGGGCAATCTGCGCGCCGTCGAGCGGCAGATGATAGAGCTGCTGGAATACCGTACCAACAGCGACTTCCAGTGAGGCAGAAGAGCTTAAGCCCGCACCCTGCGGGACGTTACCGCTGATCACCAGATCCGCGCCGCCAAAGGCGTTATTGCGCTTTTGCAGATGTTTTACCACGCCACGCACGTAGTTTGACCACTGCTGGCTATCGTGGGCGATAATCGGCGCATCGAGAGAGAACTCATCAACCTGATTGTCGTAATCAGCGGCGATGACGCGTACTTTTCGATCGTCGCGCGCCGCGCAACTGATGACGGTTTGATAGTCGATGGCGCAGGGCAAAACGAAGCCGTCGTTATAATCGGTATGTTCGCCGATCAGGTTTACACGACCCGGTGCCTGAATAGTATGGGTGGCAGGGTAGCCAAACGTTTCTGTAAACAGAGATTGTGTTTTTTCTTTCAGACTCATTATTTACACTCCGGATTCGCGAAAATGGATGTCGCTGACCGCACGCAGTCGCTCAGCCGCTTGTTCTGCGGTCAGATCTCGCTGGGTTTCTGCCAGCATTTCATAACCGACCATAAATTTACGCACGGTCGCGGAACGCAGCAGCGGCGGGTAAAAGTGAGCGTGCAACTGCCAGTGTTCGTTTTCTTCACCGTTAAACGGCGCGCCGTGCCAGCCCATGGAGTAGGGGAATGAGCACTGGAACAGGTTGTCGTAACGACTGGTCAGTTTTTTCAACGCCAGCGCCAGGTCAGCACGCTGCTCGTTGGTCAAATCGGTAATACGCAGCACATGCGCTTTCGGCAGCAGCAGCGTTTCGAACGGCCACGCGGCCCAGTAAGGGACAACCGCCAGCCAGTGTTCAGTTTCAACGACCGTACGGCTACCGTCTGCCAGTTCACGCTGGACGTAATCAACGAGCATCGGCGCGCCCTGTTCGGCGAAGTATGCTTTCTGTAGGCGATTTTCACGTTCAGCTTCGTTGGGCAAAAAGCTGTTGGCCCAAATTTGACCGTGCGGGTGCGGGTTCGAGCACCCCATCGCCGCGCCTTTATTCTCAAATACCTGCACCCAGGGATAGGTTTTCCCTAAGTCTTCGGTCTGCTCCTGCCACGTTTTTACGATTTCTGTCAGCGCAGAGACGCTGAGTTCTGGCAGCGTTTTGCTGTGATCGGGCGAGAAGCAAATTACGCGGCTGGTACCGCGCGCGCTCTGGCAACGCATCAACGGATCGTGACTGTCCGGCGCGTCCGGGGTATCGGACATCAGCGCCGCAAAATCATTGGTAAAAACATAGGTTCCGGTGTAATCCGGATTTACATCACCGGTAACGCGCGTATTGCCAGCACACAGGAAACAGTCCGGGTCATGTGCAGGCAGTACCTGCTTAGACGGGGTTTCCTGCGCCCCTTGCCACGGGCGTTTGGCGCGATGCGGTGATACGAGGATCCACTGCCCGGTGAGCGGGTTAAAACGGCGATGTGGATGATCGACAGGATTGAATTGCGTCATGATTGGTCCTTAATCCGAATATCCTTGCGGGTGGCGTGACTGCCAGTGCCAGGTGTCTTGTGCCATTTCATCCAGTGTGCGGGTCACGCGCCAGTTAAGCTCGCGATCGGCTTTGCTGGCATCTGCCCAGTAAGCCGGAAGATCGCCATCACGGCGCGGGGCGAAATGGTAATTAATGGGTTTACCGCAGGCTTTGCTGAAGGCGTTGACCACGTCCAGTACGCTGCTGCCGATGCCTGCTCCGAGGTTGTAAATATGCACACCCTGTTTACCCGCCAGTTTTTCCATCGCGACGACGTGGCCGTCGGCGAGATCCATCACGTGGATGTAGTCGCGAACGCCGGTGCCATCTTCAGTTGGGTAGTCGTTGCCAAATATGGCAAGGGACTCGCGGCGGCCCACGGCAACTTGTGCGATGTAAGGCATCAGGTTGTTGGGAATACCTTGCGGATCTTCCCCCATATCGCCCGACGGATGAGCACCAACCGGGTTAAAGTAGCGCAGTAAGGCGATACTCCAGTCGGGGTGTGCTTTTTGCAGGTCGGTCAGGATTTGTTCTACCATCAGCTTGCTTTTGCCGTACGGACTTTGCGGCGTGCCGGTGGGGAAGCTTTCAACGTAAGGAATTTGTGGCTGATCGCCATAGACGGTCGCGGAGGAACTAAAAATGAAGTTTTTCACGTTGGCGGCGCGCATTGCATTCACCAGACGCAGGGTGCCATTGACGTTGTTGTCATAGTACTCCAACGGCTTGGCAACGGATTCTCCAACGGCTTTTAAACCCGCAAAATGAATGACCGTGTCAATAGCATGATCGTGTAGAATTTCGGTTATCAGCGCTTCGTTACGGATATCCCCTTCCACGAAGGTCGGCTGCTTGCCACCTAAACGCTCAATGACGGGCAAAACGCTGCGTTTGCTGTTGCAGAGATTGTCCAGGATCACCACCTCGTGACCGTTTTTCAACAACTGCACGCAAGTGTGGCTTCCAATGTAACCGCTACCACCTGTAACCAATACTCTCATAATTCGCTCCGTTAAGCCTATGGTATGTAATAACCATAGCATAACAAAGATGAGAAAAGTGTGACATGGAATAAATTAGTGGAATCGTTTACACTCCATAAGTTTCACGAATTTTTAATGGTTATTTTATTTTAAATCATTATGTTAGGTTGTTATTTCAGCGTTTATCTGAAAAAAAGCAGAAAAAAAGGGCGTGATAAACGCCCTGCAATGAAAACTAACGCAGAGACGTTAGTCGATAGGCGTAGATGTCGTTCTCGGGCACAAACTCCAGTCGATGGGTAATGCAGGCTGGGGCATCTTCGGCGTGGTGAGAGACGAACAGCAGTTGAGTTTCACCTTCACCGATTAGCACATCCACAAAACGGCGAATCAGTTGGCGATTGAGCGGATCTAACCCTTGCAAAGGCTCGTCAAGGATCAACAACGTCGGGTGTTTAACCAGCGCGCGAACAATCAGTGCCAGCCGCTGCTGTCCCCAGGAAAGACTATGAAATGGCGCATCCGCGATACGTTTATCGAAGCCAAGGATATCCAGCCACTGTTGCACCAGCTTGTGCTGCCTGTCGGAAACGGCCTGATAGATGCCGATTGAATCAAAATAACCAGAGAGAATAACGTTGCGAACTGTGGTACTCACCCGGTAATCCAGATGCAGACTGCTGCTGACGTAGCCGATGTGTTTTTTGATATCCCAGATAGTTTCACCGCTGCCACGGCGACGGCCAAACAGGGTCAGGTCGTTGCTGTAACCCTGAGGGTGATCGCCGGTGATTAAACTGAGCAGAGTTGATTTTCCCGCACCGTTGGGGCCGACGATTTGCCAGTGTTCCCCCGGATTTACCTGCCAGCTCAAATGGTGAAGGATAGGGCGATCGTTATACGAGACCGTGCCATCGTTAAGCACAATTCGCGGCTCGTTATCTGACAACGTACGGCGCACCGAAGGCTCGTCCGGTTCAGGTAACTGAATTCCTTCCAGCCGCTCGCTATGGGCAAGCTGAGCGATTAATGCCTGTTGCAGAAGGTCGGTTTTTGCGCCGGTTTCTGTCAGCGTGCAATCGGCAAGTACGCCAGCAAACTGCACGAATTCGGGAATCTCATCAAAGCGGTTAAGTACCAGCACCAGCGTAAAGCCGGCCTGATGCAACTCCGCGAGCAGTTCTGCTAACTGACGGCGTGACGCCACGTCCAGCCCGTCAAAGGGCTCATCAAGGATCAGTAAATCCGGCGCGGACATTAACGCCTGACAGAGCAGGGTTTTGCGTGTTTCACCGGTGGAAAGGTATTTGAAACGCCTGTTGAGCAGGGAAGAAATGCCAAACTGCTGCGCCAACGCAGCGCAGCGGGCGGGATCGTTGACCTCATCCTGGATGATTTCGGCGGTGGTGCGCCCGGTGTCGTCTTCACCGGGACTAAGAAGATCGGTGTTGTTTCGCTGCCACTCGTCGCTGACTAGCTTTTGTAGCTGCTCAAAGGAGAGTCGGGTAATACGCGTGAACTGACAGTGGCGCTCGCCTTTCAGAAGCGGCAGCTCACCCGCCAGTGCGCGGGCCAGCGCGGATTTCCCGCTCCCGTTAGCGCCAACAAATGCCCAGCTATCACCCGCGTTTAACGTCAACGCATCTAACTGGAGCGTTTTTGTGTCGCTAAGACGAAACGTGCCTTGCGAAATTTGCAACGATGACATTTTGTATCCCATTATTTGCAGCGATTAATAACAGGGATACGTGTTCTTCAGGCTGATGTCAATCTACTCAGCACAGCGTGGCGATAATCACTCTGTCTGCATTAAACCAGGCGGTGACGTTAGCGCCTTCTTGCAGCGTTGCGGCGTCTTGGGCCGGAACGGTGGCGCACAGCGTCTGGCCGTCTGGTAACGTCATCAGCACTTCACACTGTTCCGCACCGCGTTCAATATGGCTAATCGTGCCCTGCAACTGGTTATCGGCGGCCTGAGCGATGGCATCGTCCTGAGTGATTCCCACCCACGGCGCTTTCAGCAGAATCAGTACTTCTTTGCCTTCCTCAAGACCCAGACGCTCGCCGCTTTGCGCAGTGATCGCCACTTTCAGGCGCGTTTCGCCATCGGCCAGCAGGACGTCGACATGCTGCTGGACCTGATCGTGGTCGCGGGCGGTGATTGTGCCAAACCATTGGTTACGGGCGCTGGTTTGCAGTGAAAATCGAGAGATAGCCGCCAGCAGGCTATTGAGCGGTAGCGCATCGTCATCGCTCAAAACATCAAAGGCTTTTTGTTGGATCTGCGCCAGCAAATCATACAACTGGATTAAGCGTTGGCCGTAGCGCGTTAATACCGCGCCGCCGCCGCCTTTGCCGCCGGTGGCGCGCTCAACCAGCGTCTGCTCGCTGAGTTGGTTCATTTCGTTAATCGCATCCCAGGCGCTTTTGTAGCTAATACCTGCATCCTTCGCGCCCTGACTGATAGAGCCGGAAAGCGCAATATGCTTAAGCAGAGAAATGCGACGGGGATCGGCAAACAGTTTTTGCTGAAGTTTCAGCGTAAGAAGGATTTCGGCCTGCATCACAAGCTCCTGGCAAAAAAGGGTATTGTGACGGAAAACCGTGCCTGAGCAAAGCCGACCGCACAAAAGGGGAGTGCTTTTCTGCGTTATGTGGTTAGAATACAGCTAAGGACTACATCTGGAGTTGACCATGTTAGAGTTATTGAAAAGTCTGGTATTCGCCGTAATCATGGTACCTGTGGTAATGGCCATCATTCTGGGTCTGATTTACGGACTGGGTGAAGTGTTCAACATTTTCTCCGGTATCGGTCAAAAAGACCAGTCCAGACAGAATCATTGATTCCCCAAACGCCCGCTCAGTCGGGCGTTTATATTTTTTATGCCTTCCAACCCGTTTTCTCTGTCTACCGTTTCTCAAGATCCTGCTTTCCCTGCCGATATTTTCTTCGTGTAACCTCAAATTGGTATCAATAACCACTGGGAAAATCCTGGTTTACTCGTTATATTTGCGACTACATAACGAAACGCAAAGGAGTTACAGATGGCACGTACATGGTTACGCTTGTTTGCCGGGGCAACACTTTCTCTTACTGTTGCCGGGCATGCGCTGGCGGATGAAGGAAAAATTACTGTTTTCGCAGCGGCTTCACTGACTAACGCGATGCAGGATATTGCGACGCAATACAAAAAAGAGAAGAACGTTGACGTTGTCTCTTCTTTTGCGTCTTCTTCCACGCTGGCGCGCCAGATTGAAGCAGGCGCTCCGGCCGATCTGTTTATCTCTGCCGATCAGAAATGGATGGATTACGCGGTAGACAAAAAATCGATTGATACCGCCACGCGTGAAACGCTGTTGGGTAATAGCCTGGTGGTTGTCGCACCGAAAGACAGTGCGCAGAAAGACTTCACCATCGACAGCAAAACCAACTGGACCCGTTTGTTAAATGGTGGGCGTCTGGCCGTTGGCGATCCGGAACATGTTCCGGCGGGCATTTATGCTAAAGAAGCGCTGCAAAAACTGGGGGCATGGGATACCCTGGCCCCGAAACTGGCACCTGCCGAAGATGTGCGCGGTGCGCTGGCGCTGGTAGAGCGTAACGAAGCGCCGCTGGGGATCGTCTATGGTTCCGATGCTGTCGCCAGCAAGGGTGTAAAAGTTGTTGCGACTTTCCCGGAAGATTCACACAAAAAAGTGGAATACCCTATCGCAATTGTTGATGGGCACAAAAACGCAACGGTCAGCGCGTTCTATGATTACCTGAAAGGACCGCAGGCTGCTGAAATCTTTAAACGTTATGGATTTACGACCAAGTAATGATACTGACCGATCCTGAATGGCAGGCCGTTATACTGAGCCTGAAAGTTTCTTCCCTGGCTGTGTTGTTTAGTCTGCCGTTTGGGATCTTCTTTGCCTGGCTGCTTGTGCGATGCAAGTTCCCGGGCAAAGCGCTGCTCGACAGCGTTCTGCATTTGCCGCTGGTACTGCCGCCGGTCGTGGTGGGCTATCTGCTGTTGGTTGCCATGGGACGCCGCGGATTCATTGGCGAATGGCTGTACGACTGGTTTGGCATTACCTTTGCCTTTAGCTGGCGCGGTGCGGTACTGGCTGCGGCGGTGATGTCTTTCCCGCTAATGGTACGGGCTATTCGTCTGGCGCTGGAAGGTGTCGATGTCAAGCTGGAGCAGGCGGCCCGCACGCTGGGCGCTGGACGCTGGCGCGTATTTGTCACGATTACTTTACCGCTGATGCTACCCGGCATTATTGTCGGTACGGTGCTGGCGTTCGCGCGTTCCCTCGGGGAATTTGGCGCAACGATTACCTTTGTCTCCAATATTCCTGGCGAAACCCGCACTATCCCGTCGGCGATGTATACCCTGATCCAGACCCCCGGCGGCGAAAGCGCGGCGGCAAGGTTATGTATCATTTCTATTGTGTTAGCGCTGATTTCACTGCTGATTTCTGAATGGCTGGCGCGTATTAGCCGTGAACGGACGGGGCGGTAATCATGCTGGAACTTAATTTCTCCCAAACGCTGGGGACGCATTGCCTGACGCTCAACGAAACGCTGCCAGCCAGTGGGATCACCTCTATTTTTGGCGTTTCCGGCGCGGGTAAAACCTCGCTGATTAACGCCATCAGCGGCCTGACGCAGCCGCAGTCCGGGCGCATCGTGCTTAACGGACGGGTTTTGAACGACGTCGAGAACGGTATCTGTTTAACGCCCGAAAAACGCCGGGTGGGCTATGTTTTCCAGGATGCGCGCCTGTTTCCGCATTATAAAGTGCGCGGCAACCTGCGTTACGGTATGGCGAAAAGTATGGCCGGACAGTTTGATAAGCTGGTGGCCCTGTTGGGCATTGAATCGCTGCTTGACCGTCTGCCCGGCGGGCTTTCTGGCGGTGAAAAACAGCGCGTAGCCATCGGTCGGGCGCTGCTTACCGCGCCGGAACTGTTGTTGCTTGATGAGCCGCTAGCCTCGCTGGATATCCCGCGTAAGCGTGAACTGTTGCCTTACCTGCAACGCCTGGCGCGTGAAATTAATATTCCGATGCTGTACGTCAGCCACTCGCTCGATGAAATCTTGCACCTGGCAGACAAAGTGATGGTGCTGGAAAACGGGCAGGTCAAAGCGTTCGGTTCGCTGGAAGATGTCTGGGGCAGCAGCGTGATGCACCCGTGGCTACCAAAGGAACAGCAAAGCAGCATTCTGAAAGTCAGCGTGCTGGAACATCATCCACATTACGCAATGACTGCACTGGCGCTTGGCGATCAGCATCTATGGGTCAATAAGCTGGATCAACCGCTGCAAACTGCGCTGCGTATTCGTATTCAGGCATCTGATGTTTCGCTGGTGCTTCAACCGCCGCAGCAGACCAGTATTCGTAACGTGCTGCGGGCGAAAGTCGCGCAGTGCTATGACGATAATGGTCAGGTGGAGGTTCAGCTTGAAGTGGGCGGTAAAACGCTGTGGGCGAGGATCAGCCCGTGGGCCAGGGATGAACTGGGTATCAAACCTGGCCTGTGGCTGTACGCGCAAATTAAGAGCGTATCGATTACCGCGTGATTACAGCAGGTGGGAATAAATAAATTTCGCGATGCTGTCGGTGGTGTTGTCACCAATTACGATGTTGGCGCGGGCTTTGACCGCGTCGTCCGCATTACCCATCGCCACGCCGGTACCTGCAGCTTCCAGCATGCTGATATCGTTAAAGTTGTCACCAAAGGCAATGACGTTTTCCATTGACCCGCCCTGTGCTTCAATCCACTGGGTAAGGCGTCGTCCTTTGCTGTTGCCTTTACGGGCTATGTCGACCTGATCGTGCCAGGACCATTCACACTCCAGCCCCAACTGTTGTTCAACATGCTTACCAAACTGCTGCAGTTTCGGAATATCTTCGTCGGTGAGGGCAAATTTCCAGACGGCGTTAACGTCATGTACGGCCTGCGCCAGCGAAGGCACCTGGGTGAAGGTCGGGCGCTGTTCCGGCGGCAGGGTTTGTGCCCAGTTAGCGGTACGCACCACATGCCCGGTTGGGCGCTCATACAGCATGGCCTCATCCACATACATCAGCCCGTGGATCTGATGTTCATCCAGCATTTCGATCAGCTGTAATGCCTGGTTTACCGGAAGGGGATCGGATTCCAGTACCGTTTTTGCCTGATAATCATACAAGTAGGTGCCGTTGCAGCAAATTGCAGGTGTATCGAGCGCCAGTGCCTGATAAAAAGGATGAATAGCAACGTGATGGCGACCTGTGACAATGATAAGTTGGTATCCTGCTTCTCTGGCGCGCGCGAGCGCTTCAACAGAGGATGGCAGTAAGGTTTTTTTCGGAGTCAACAGGGTACCGTCTAAATCCAGGGCAATCACGCGTGCGGTCATAGTTATTTCCAGATTAAGGTTGAGAATTTTGTCTGCTGGAATGGTACACCGAGACGGGAGCCGGACAAAATTCTGCGCCTTAATTAAGCATTCACCGTTAAATGCGTCTACCTTAGGCGTGTGTCAGGCAATTGCAGCCACCTGCCAAAAAGCAAAGGAGTATTCATGAAGCAAACCGTTTATACCGCCAGCCCTGAAAGTCAGCAAATCCACGTCTGGAGCCTGAATCATGATGGTTCTTTGACGCTGACGCAGGTGGTTGATGTGCCGGGTCAGGTACAGCCGATGGTCGTCAGCCCGGATAAGCGCTACCTCTATGTTGGCGTGCGCCCGGAGTTTCGCGTGTTGGCTTACCGCATTGCGCCTGATGACGGTGCGCTGACCTTCGCGGCGGAGTCTGCGCTGCCGGGTAGCCCGACGCATATTTCTACCGATCATCAGGGACGTTTCGTGTTTGTCGGCTCTTATAACGCCGGGAGCGTGAGCGTCACGCGTCTGGAAGATGGCCTGCCGGTGGAACAGGTTGACGTGGTTGAAGGTCTGGACGGCTGCCACTCGGCCAACATCTCACCGGATAACCGTATCCTGTGGGTTCCGGCGTTGAAACAGGATCGTATCTGTCTGTTTGAGGTAAGCGATGATGGACATCTGGTGGCGCAGGAACCGGCTGAAGTGACCACCGTTGAAGGCGCGGGCCCGCGTCATATGACGTTCCATCCGAATAAGCAATTTGCCTACTGTGTGAATGAGCTGAACAGCTCCGTTGACGTCTGGGCGCTGAAAGATCCGTACGGCAAGATTGAGTGTGTGCAGACGCTGGATATGATGCCGGCTGATTTCACTGATACCCGTTGGGCAGCGGATATTCACATTACACCGGATGGTCGTCATCTGTACGCCTGTGACCGCACCGCCAGCCTGATTACGATCTTTAGCGTGTCTGAAGATGGCAGCGTGCTGACCAAAGAGGGTTTCCAGCCTACTGAAACTCAGCCGCGCGGGTTTAATATCGATCACAGCGGTAAATACCTGATTGCTGCCGGGCAAAAATCGCACCATATCGCGGTGTATGAGATTGCTGGCGAGCAGGGGCTGCTGGCAGAGAAGGGGCGTTATGCAGTGGGGCAGGGACCGATGTGGGTCGTGGTGAACGCGTATTGATTCTGCGTTGAATGCCGGATGAGCACCCGGCATACTGCCCGGCAGAGTATGAGTCTGCCGGGCCTGGATAAGGGAATGGCGTTTACTGCTTCGGTTCGGCAACCACTTTGCTACCGATACCGCGGTTGTTGTATTCCCACATGCGGTTGAAGTTGGTGTCGTTCAGGTTGCGCTGGATTTCACCTTTGTCATCTTGTGCACCGGTATTACCGGCAAAAGGACGCTTCGAGATAACGCTGTCAGCCCATGGTTTTGCCATGTTAAAGCCTTCGTTGATCACGCTGTCGCGGATAACGACCTGACCGTTAGTGTTTGAATCGACATCCAGCGAGCGGCCCAACTGTGCCACGCCATCACCACTCGCCGTGAAGCGGCTATTTGTGGCGAGGAAGCCGTAGTAGATGTTTGACAGCGTCGCGGGTGCAAACACATAGGCTTCCTGCTGAGTACGGGAGTTCACAACGCGGAAATCGGTGTTATCGAACACCACGGCGCCGCGACCGGAAACAATATCCACATCGCCTTCAATGTAGCTGTTGGTTACCAAAGTACGCGGTTGACGATCGTTTTCCAGACGGTTTTGTACGCCGCTGTTAGTCACGAAAAACGTATTCTGGCGACCGAGGATGTTGACCTTATTGATCTGCACTTTATCGCCATCGGTACGTAGCGCAACGGCCGGGTGATTACCCGCATCAACGCTGTCACCCAGATTGTTTTCGATGGTCAGGTTCTGCAATTGCAGACCGTTATTTTGCGACCAGACGACGGCAGAACACATCACGCCAATATTTGTGCCGCGCTTGTTCTGGCAATTATCAAACATATACCACGCCGGTTTACCCGGCATGTATTTACCGCCCGGGTTCACCGTACGACGCCAGTCTGCGGTGCTCATGTCACCATCAATAGCCTGGCCAATTTTTACATCCAGCGGTTTTTCGCCCATGCCGTACAGCGTCAGACTTCCCGTTGCTGCCGGGATATATACCGTGCCCTGATACTCGCCCGGCATAATCGCGATGTACTGACGTTTGTTAGTACGTTTGATGATTGCCGCATCAACCGCAGCCTGAATGCTGGTATGGGTGACGCCCTGAGTCCCAGCCGGGCCAACCACGAAGTCAGGCTGTGCAGGCAGAGAAATAGCAGAAGGGCTCCACGGCGCGGTGTTTGGCGTCAGCGCGGAAAAATAGTGCGCAGCAACGAAGTTTTTCGCCTCATTGGCCGACAAGATCGGGCGCGAAGAGGTACCTGGCGCGGTCTGATCGGAAGGAATTTGATCGGGCGGCGTAGAGCTACAGGCGGTCAGCGTCACGCCAAAAGCCATTGCCAGCGCCAGACGGGAAACTGATGATATGTTCACAGGTTGCTCCGGGCTTTGAAAGTTATCCATTGAAGCCTGCTTTTTTATACTAAGTTGAGCGAAACGGGAAGGTTAAAAGGTAAAAAGTTGTTTTTATCGCCGTAATGCCCGGCGCGGAGAGTCCGTATATCACAAATACATAACAATTACGGTCCTTCAGGTTGACAACATCCGTATAATCAAAAATAAATGTCTATACAACCTATGACAAGTGGTGAGTCGAATGCAGCAATTCTTCCCTGATGATGTTATCTGGCGCAATGTTCGTCTGGCGACCATGGATCCCGAACGTAACACCCCGTATGGGCTGGTGGAGGGTCATGCGCTGATCGTCCGCGAGGGGAAGATTCGCGATATCGTCCCGGAGTCATCGCTCTATCTCACACATGACAATACCTTTGATATGCAGGGCAGGCTAATTACACCTGGCCTGATTGACTGTCATACGCATCTGGTCTTTGGTGGAAACCGCGCAGGTGAATGGGAGCAGCGGCTAAACGGTGTCTCCTACCAGCAGATAAGCGCCCAGGGCGGGGGGATCAATGCCACCGTATCAGCAACCCGCAGCGCCAGTGATAAGCAACTCTTACATCTAGCGCATCAGCGTATGGAACAGCTGATCAAAGAAGGCGTTACGTTGCTGGAAATAAAATCCGGTTACGGCCTGGATTTGCAGACAGAAGAGAAAATATTGCGTGTGGCAGCGGCGCTGGCGGCGGAGAATATCATTGAAATAAGCCCCACGCTGTTGGCTGCCCATGCGACTCCAGCAGAATACCGGGATGATCCTGACGGCTATATTACGCTGGTGTGCGAGACCATTTTGCCGCAGCTGTGGGAACAAGGGCTGTTTGAGACCGTCGATCTGTTTTGTGAAAGCGTGGGTTTTTCGTTGGCACAGAGCGAGCGGGTGTTTCAGGCCGCGCAGGCGTTGGGCATCCCGATTAAAGGCCATGTTGAACAGCTGTCATTGCTGGGTGGCGCACAGCTGGTAAGCCGCTACCACGGGTTATCCGCCGATCATATTGAATATCTCGATGAAGCGGGCGTGGCGGCGATGAGCCAAAGCGGTACGGTCGGCGTGCTGCTGCCCGGCGCATTCTATTTCCTTAAAGAGCAACAGCGTCCGCCGGTGGCGTTGCTGCGTCAGTATCAGGTACCGATGGCGGTGGCGACAGATTTTAACCCGGGTACCAGCCCGTTTATCAGCCTGCACTGGGCGATGAATATGGCCTGCGTTCAGTTTGGCTTAACGCCGGAAGAAGCATGGGCGGGCGTAACCCGTCATGCGGCCCGGGCGCTGGGACGTCATGCCACTCATGGTCAATTGAAGGCCGGGTTTGTGGCCGATTTTGTGGTGTGGGATGCAACTCTCCCGGTCGAGATCCTGTATGAACCGGGGCGTAATCCGCTCTACCAACGCGTATTCAAAGGACAAATAGTATGACTCACTGGCAACCTGTTTCACCTGCGCTGTGGCAGGGACGTGATGACCGCGCCGAATCGCCGAATGCGCTGCGCCTGTTTCAGACTATCACGCTGAGCCCGACATTTAGCCCAGAAATGTATCGCGAGCAGATAGCGCTGCTTGGGTTTGCCTGCGACGAAGGCGTGAAACGTAATCAGGGCCGGACGGGAGCCGCCGGAGCGCCCGATGTGCTGCGCAAGGCGCTGGCGAATTTAGCCAGCCACGATGGGCATCATCGGCTGGTAGATCTGGGAAATATTGTGGCCCAGGCCCCCGATCTTGAGGGCGCGCAGCAGGCGCTACGCAATGCGGTGCAGCGCTGTCAGCAGGAGAATATGCGTACCTTCGTTCTGGGGGGAGGACACGAAACTGCATTTGCGCACGGCGCAGGCGTGCTGGATGCGTTCCCACAGGCGAAAGTGGGGATCGTCAACTTCGATGCGCATCTCGATTTGCGCCATGCCGATCAGGCTACTTCCGGTACACCGTTTCGCCAACTGGCGCAGCTTTGCGATGAACAGCAGCGTGAATTTCACTATGCCTGTATCGGCGTCAGTCGGGCGGCAAACACCCAGGCGCTATGGGATGAGGCGCAACGGCTCGGTGTGACCGTGGTGGAAGATCTGTACTGTGCAACGGCGCAGGCGCAGTTAGCGCAGTTTGTCGCCAACCTGGATGTTATCTATCTGACTATCGATCTCGACGTGCTGCCGGTATGGGAAATGCCCGGCGTGTCGGCGCCCGCTGCGCTGGGCGTACCGTTGGCGACGCTGCTGAATCTGATTGAACCCCTGTGTCGTAGCGGTAAACTGCAGGCGGTGGATATGGTTGAATTTAATCCACGCTTTGACGATGATGGCAGAGCGGCGCGCGTTGCGGCGCGATTAGGTTGGCAAATCGCGCACTGGTGGCACTGATATACCTGATGGCGTTGCGCTTATCAGCTTTGGGTAATGTCTGTAAACTGTACCCACTCACATTCTCAGCTTAAGGAAGGCTTACGCATGCTCCCATCCCGTTCTGCTCCGGCACCTTTTTACGAAAAGGTCAAACAGGAGATCAGCGAAAAGATTGCCAGCGGTATCTGGCAACCTCACGATCGCATTCCCTCTGAGGCGGAGCTGGTGGCGCAGTATGGTTTCAGCCGCATGACCATCAACCGGGCGCTGCGTGAGTTAACGGATGAAGGGTTACTGGTTCGTTTGCAGGGCGTAGGGACGTTTGTCGCCGAGCCGAAGGGCCAGTCTGCGCTGTTTGAAATTCGCAGCATCGCGGATGAAATCAACGCCCGTCAGCATCACCACCGCTGCGAGGTGATCACGCTGGAACGAACCCAGGCAAGCGCGCAGCAGGCTTTGGTGTTAAACGTCAAAGAAGGCACCTCCATTTTTCACTCTGTCATGGTGCACTATGAGAACGAACTGCCGGTGCAGATTGAAGATCGCTGCGTGAATGCCGAAATTGTGCCAGCGTATCTGGCGCAGGATTACAGCCAGACTACGCCGCACGCGTATCTGTCGCTGATAGCCCCTTTAACGGAAGGCGAGCATATTGTTGAAGCGGTACGCGCCAGTGCCGAAGAGTGCGCGCTGCTGAATATCAAAGAACACGATCCCTGTCTGCTGATCCGCCGTAAAACCTGGTCTGCGTCATCCATTGTCTCTCATGCCCGTTTGCTCTTCCCGGGGTCCCGCTATCGCCTGCAAGGGCGGTTTATGTCCTGAAAAGCGTGATTGCTGCCGCAGTATAATAAAATTGTATCTTTTTTGTTAAAAGCACGCTTGCGACAACTTGTATAGACAAGTATATGTTACTTATCTGTCCGATCGTTCGCGAGGAGTGCTCTACCATGTCTCATAGCAAGTACCGTCAGCAGGATATTCGTGCCCCACGCGGCACCACCTTAACGGCCAAAAGCTGGCTGACCGAAGCGCCGCTGCGCATGTTAATGAACAACCTGGATCCCGATGTGGCGGAAAATCCGCATGAGCTAGTGGTATACGGCGGGATTGGTCGCGCCGCGCGGGACTGGGAATGTTATGACGCCATCGTCAACGCGCTGACCAAACTGGAGACCGATGAGACCCTGCTGGTCCAGTCCGGTAAACCGGTTGGCGTTTTCAAAACCCATGACAATGCGCCGCGCGTGCTGATTGCCAACTCCAACCTGGTGCCACATTGGGCTACATGGGAACACTTCAACGAGCTGGACGCCAAAGGGCTGGCGATGTATGGCCAGATGACCGCCGGGAGCTGGATCTACATCGGCAGCCAGGGCATCGTGCAGGGGACTTATGAAACCTTCGTTGAGGCCGGGCGTCAGCATTATCAGGGTAACCTGAGCGGACGCTGGGTGCTGACCGCCGGGCTGGGCGGCATGGGTGGGGCGCAACCGTTAGCCGCAACGCTGGCAGGTGCTTGCTCGCTGAATATTGAGTGCCAGCAAAGCCGGATCGATTTCCGTCTGCGTACCCGCTACGTGGATGAGCAGGCGACATCGCTTGACGACGCGCTGGCGCGTATCGAAAAGTACACCCGTGAGGGTAAAGCGGTCTCCATTGCGCTATGCGCTAACGCCGCCGACGTTGTGCCGGAACTGGTGAAGCGCGGTGTGCGCCCGGATATGGTCACTGACCAGACCAGCGCCCACGATCCGCTGCATGGTTATCTGCCGTCCGGCTGGAGCTGGGAAGCGTATCAGGCGAAAGCGGTGTCCGATCCGCAGGGCACGGTACAGGCGGCGAAACGCTCAATGGCAACGCACGTCGAGGCAATGCTGGCGTTCAGCAAAATGGGCGTGCCGACGTTTGATTACGGCAACAACATTCGCCAGATGGCCAAAGAGATGGGCGTGGAAAACGCCTTTGATTTCCCCGGTTTCGTCCCTGCTTATATTCGCCCCCTGTTCTGCCGCGGCATTGGCCCGTTCCGTTGGGTGGCGCTTTCCGGCGATCCGCAGGATATTTATAAAACGGATGCCAAAGTGAAAGAGATCGTGGCTGACGATAAACATCTGCACCACTGGCTGGATATGGCGCGTGAGCGGATTAACTTCCAGGGATTACCGGCGCGTATCTGCTGGGTGGGTCTGGAATGGCGTCAAAAACTGGGGCTGGCGTTTAATGAAATGGTGCGCAGCGGCGAAGTGTCTGCGCCGATTGTTATTGGCCGTGATCATCTGGATTCCGGCTCCGTCGCCAGCCCGAACCGCGAAACCGAAGCCATGCGCGACGGTTCTGATGCAGTATCCGACTGGCCGCTGCTGAACGCGCTGCTTAACACCGCCAGCGGTGCAACCTGGGTGTCACTGCATCACGGTGGTGGGGTAGGAATGGGCTTCTCCCTGCATGCCGGGATGGTGATTGTTTGCGATGGCACTGATGAAGCCGCAGCGCGTATCGCCCGGGTATTACATAACGATCCGGCTACCGGGGTGATGCGCCACGCCGACGCCGGGTATGACATTGCGGTGGAATGCGCCGTCGAAGAAGGGCTGAATTTGCCGATGGTCGCGGCGACGCAGGAGAAACGCTGATATGAACACCATGACATTAACGCCGGGTCATCTGAGCTTTGCGCAACTACGCGACATCTGGCAGCAGCCGGTCAAACTGAGCCTGGATGCCGGGGCGATTGATGCTATCAACGCAAGCGTCGCCTGCGTCAATAATATTGTCGCTGAAGGCCGTACGGCGTATGGCATTAATACCGGCTTTGGCCTGCTGGCTCAGACCCGTATCGCCACGGAAGATTTGCAGAATTTACAGCGTTCGCTGGTGCTTTCCCATGCGGCAGGCGTTGGTGAGGCGCTCGATGACGCGATGGTTCGCCTGATTATGGTGCTGAAAATCAACAGCCTGGCGCGGGGTTTTTCGGGTATTCGTCTCAGCGTGATTGAAGCGCTGATTGCGCTGGTGAATGCCGGGGTGTATCCGCTGATCCCGGCGAAAGGGTCAGTGGGCGCATCGGGCGACCTGGCACCGCTGGCGCATATGTCTCTGACGCTGCTGGGCGAAGGTAAAGCGCGCTGGCAGGGGGAATGGCTTCCGGCGACCGAAGCGCTGAAAAAGGCCGGGCTGGAGCCGATTACGCTGGAGGCGAAAGAAGGGCTGGCGCTGCTCAACGGTACCCAGGCTTCCACAGCCTTTGCGCTGCGCGGGTTAATTGAAGCCCAGGAGCTGTTCGCGTCTGCGACGGTGTGTGGGGCGCTGACCACCGAAGCCGTTTTAGGCTCTCGTCGTCCGTTTGATGCCCGTATTCATGCCGCACGAGGACAGCGTGGGCAGATTGATGCCGCAACGCTGTACCGCCACGTGTTGACCGACACCAGCGCGCTTTCCCAGTCGCATCATAACTGTGAAAAAGTGCAGGATCCGTATTCTTTGCGCTGTCAGCCGCAGGTGATGGGGGCGTGCCTGACGCAAATGCGTCAGGTAATGGAGGTCTTGCTGGTAGAAGCCAACGCGGTTTCCGACAACCCGCTGGTGTTTGCCGAAGAGGGCGATGTCATTTCCGGCGGCAACTTCCATGCTGAACCGGTGGCGATGGCGGCAGATAATCTGGCGCTGGCGATTGCGGAAATCGGGGCGTTATCAGAGCGACGCATTGCGCTGATGATGGACAAACATATGTCGCAGTTGCCGCCGTTCCTGGTGAAAAACGGCGGGGTGAACTCCGGCTTTATGATTGCTCAGGTAACCGCGGCCGCGCTGGCGAGCGAGAACAAAGCGCTGGCGCATCCGCACAGCGTGGACAGCTTGCCGACCTCCGCCAACCAGGAAGATCATGTGTCTATGGCGCCGGCAGCGGGCCGCAGGTTGTGGGAGATGGCGGCGAATACGCGCGGCGTGATTGCCGTGGAGTGGCTGGCGGCGTGTCAGGGGATTGACCTGCGTGAAGGGTTAACCTCAAGCCCGCTGCTGGAGCAGGCGCGCCAGGCTCTGCGCGAGCAGGTTGCCCACTATACGCAGGATCGCTTTTTTGCTCCGGATATTGAGTGCGCAACCGAACTGTTAGCCCAAGGGACGTTGTTGAAATTGTTGCCTGAATTTCTGTAGAGAAGCCTTGTTTAGTAGGCCGGATGCGGCGAAGCCGACATCCGGCACAAGACAGCTTAACTGAACATCGCCGTAATCGAGGCGCTGGCGAGCGAGTGGAAGTGAACGTTAAAGCCAACCATCGCGCCGCTGGCGTCCTCATCGACATCAATACGCTCCACATCCAGCGCGTGAACCGTAAAGATATAACGATGGGTTTCACCCTTCGGCGGCGCAGCACCGCCATAACCTGCTTTACCAAAATCCGTACGGGTCTGAATCACCCCATCCGGCAGCGCAACCAGCCCGGAGCCGAAGCCTTGCGTGAGTACGTGGGTATCTGCTGGCATATTTACCACCACCCAGTGCCACCAGCCGGAGCCGGTTGGCGCATCAGGATCGTAGCAGGTCACGACAAAGCTTTTGGTCCCTGCGGGCACGTCATCCCATGCCAGATGCGGGGAAATATTATCCCCGTCATACCCCATGCCGTTAAAGACGTGGCGATGCGCAAGCTTTTCGCCATCGCGCAGATCGTTACTGATTAGTTTCATGCTGACTCCTCTCGTTAGCCAAAAAGTGTAGCCAGAAACCGTATGTAGCGTGGCGAAATATTCTGGACTGTTTTGCGTTCAATCAAGGGTGGCAAATCCGGTTTCGTGCAAACCAAGGTATGTGAGAATGTCGGCAATAGCGTTCTTGCTGATAATGTCACGACCAACAGAAGTTAAATCAGCCAGCGCTGCCTTATCCTCTCCGGTGAAGTAGGGTACTTTATTCACACTGGTGACCAGTCCAGCCAGTGCGGCATCGAGTAAACTCCAGATACTCCTTCTCGGCGGTGTCAGGGAAAATCTGGCGAATAATCCAGCCCTGATAGGCGTAGAGACCGTCCGCCACGCCTGATGCAGCATTAGCCCGGACGGCGTAGTCGCTGTCGCTGCTGGTGTCGGCGTTCTCATCGGGTAGCGCGTTCTGAATATCGCGTAACTGGCGGTCGGTACTTTCCGCAACGGTCGGGACGGGAAATGTCATTTAATAATCCTTACTGGGTGCCGGAACGTGTGCGGCGTGCCGGTGCTGTCGGTTAAACCCACTGCATGAGCGGTTATTGTGTGGTGTTGAGTATTCAGGGAGCGGCTGAGAGGGTTCAGCGCCTGAGCGCTTGCGGCACGAAAAATCAAAGGGAAGCGGAAGAAAGACCCGGCCATATTGACCGGGTTAATTATCTTACTTAACCTGACGGGCTTTGTCTGCTTTCCATTCCTCATATGTTGCTTCGAGGAACCACAAGCAGCGAGCGCCCTTATCAGTGTTTAACAACGCAGGACGTGTCTGCTGATAAAAATCCTCAACGGTTGCTGGAGCTTCAACAGGCACTCCGCAGACAATATCAGTCCCGATCATGTGCGGCCATTTTCCCGCGTCAATGACGCTGAGCGCATCAAGAGCGCCGGTTGTATTTGCTGTTAGGGCAGCAGATAAAGCATCTTCCAGTTTAATGGCCTGCTTAACATCTGCCGCAGCCGCGAGTTCTGGCGTTTTATTCAGCCACGCTTGATCGCCCGCAGCCACGCCTTTCAGCGCATCGGGCCAGTTCACTTCGCCAGCTGCTGAAGTGGCCACAATAAACGGAAGTAGTAGCAATAATGCGAGCCGTTTCATCGTACAACCTCAAGCGGGCCGCCTTCACGTAAAATCCGGCGGCGCGTTGAGAGGGACATAATAATACAGCCCGCTGAGGCGAATCCTGCTGGCATACCCACACGTTCTCCGTGAATGCGGAAATCAGTACGACCAAAAGATTCACCAGAGGTCTGCACAAGAATGATAGTATAAGGGCCTCTAGAGGATGAATGTCCGTTAATACTATATGTTCCACGCGGGATCGGCCCCATACTCCGGACATGCTGCCGGTCCGGGTTGTTCTTATTCGTCAGATTGCCAGAGTAGCCGGTCTCCACCAGTTCAGAACCGCTGTATAATTTGCCAGTGCTCTGCTCATATTTCCATGCCATGACTGTCTCCTTACGCGGTTACGCGTTCCTTCCAACTGTCCGAGTGAATGATGTTACCGTCCGCGTAACGCCAGGTTATTTTCTCGTACATCAATTCCACGACGTCCAGATGATTACGCTTTTCACCGTACTGCGATTTAACGTCATACATAACCGGGCCGATGCTGATTACAGTTACGTTTTCCATCATCATGCTGAAGTATTCAACTTCCTGACCCGCATCATTGATGCGATAAAATTTCACTTCTGCCAATTTGAGCTTTTGCCCTGTGGTTACAGCCTTATACAGATAAGGTGTTGAAGCATCAGTTTCCTTGTCAAATGTGAATGGGGCATGTTGACGTGTTGCTGTCGCTTTGCCTGTGGCGGGGTCTGTTGGCAGCGATACACCATGATTCAGACCTAAAATCTCGATACTGCCTTCACGTCCATGAACATCGACGGAACCTTTGATATCAGCGCCGCCGTCATCTTTGAGCCATAAATAAGCTGGAATAGCCATTTTCTTAAAACTCCATTTAAGGAAAATCTCATAAAATCCTTTCACTTTAATCACTTACGTGACAAATTCACGCTATCGCTTATTAAATCACCCGTCAATTTTTGCTCAGCATCGATATAAAACGATTTACAATTTCTTTGATGCAAATAAAAAAAGGCCGGAATAATCCGGCCTTCATGTCTAAATATTGTTACTTCATCAGTCATCGAATAATCCGGGCTGTTTCACTTTTCCACGTCCGGACCGGGCGCTGATTAATCGCTAAAAAATGTTGCACTGCGCACAGCCTCGTTTACGGCCTGGGTCAGACGACGTAACTGATCGGGCTGAATAATGTACGGCGGCATCAGATAGATCAGTTTGCCAAACGGTCGTACCCACACACCCTGTTCAACAAAGAACTTCTGTAACGCCGCCATATTCACCGGATGCGTGGTTTCGATCACACCGATGGCGCCGAGTACGCGCACGTCGGCTACCCAACTGGAGTCTGCCGCCGGGGCGAGTTCTGTCCGCAGTTGCGCTTCAATAGCCGCTACCTGTGAGCGCCACTCACCGGTTTCGAGTAACGACAGGCTGGCGGAGGCGACGGCGCAGGCCAGCGGATTACCCATAAAGGTTGGACCGTGCATGAAGCATCCGGCTTCACCGTTGCTGATGGTTTCGGCGACCTGACGCGTGGTCAGGGTGGCGGAAAGGGTCATGGTTCCGCCGGTTAACGCTTTGCCGAGGCACAAAATGTCCGGAGTTATGTTGGCGTGTTCACAGGCAAAAAGCTTGCCTGTACGACCAAATCCGGTGGCGATTTCATCGGCAATCAGCAGGATCCCTTCACGGTCGCACATCTTACGGATGCGCTTTAACCATTCGGGATGATACATGCGCATGCCGCCAGCGCCCTGCACAATCGGCTCAAGGATCACCGCCGCAATCTCGTGGCGATGCGCGGCCATCAGGCGGGCAAAAGGCACCATATCCAGTTCGTCCCACTCGCCGTCCATGCGGCTTTGCGGGGCGGGCGCAAACAGGTTCTCCGGCAGATAACCCTTCCACAGACTGTGCATCGAGTTGTCGGGATCGCAGACCGACATCGCGCCGAAGGTATCGCCGTGATAACCGTTTCGAAATGTCAGGAAACGCTGACGGGATTCGCCTTTGGCCTGCCAGTATTGCAGCGCCATTTTCATTGCTACTTCTACGGCGACCGAACCTGAATCCGCGAGAAAAACGCACTCCAGCGCCTCTGGCGTCATCGCCACCAACTGGCGGCACAACGCAATGGCCGGGGCATGGGTAATGCCGCCAAACATCACATGTGACATGGCATCAATCTGCGTTTTCATCGCGGCGTTCAGCTGTGGGTGATTGTAACCGTGGATCGCCGCCCACCAGGACGACATGCCGTCTATCAGCCTCTCACCGCTGGCTAAAATCAGTTCGCAACCTTCGGCACGCGCCACCGGATAAACCGGTAACGGGGAGGTCATGGAGGTGTAAGGGTGCCAGATATGGCGTTGGTCAAACGCAAGATCGTCCGTTGTCATAATCGACTTGTAAACCAAATTAAAAAGATTTAGGTTTACGAGTCTACACCAAACTCATAACGAAACGTATACCAATATGGCTCATTCTTCTCGCTGGACAATGTCGCAAGTCACCGAATTATTTGAAAAACCGCTGTTGGATCTGCTGTTTGAAGCGCAGCAGGTTCACCGTCAGCACTTTGATCCGCGGCAGGTTCAGGTCAGTACGCTGCTGTCGATTAAGACCGGTGCCTGCCCGGAAGACTGCAAATACTGCCCGCAAAGCTCCCGCTATAAAACCGGTCTGGAAACGGAACGTTTGATGGAGGTTGAACAGGTACTGGACTCTGCGCGTAAAGCGAAACAGGCCGGTTCAACGCGGTTTTGCATGGGTGCGGCGTGGAAGAATCCACACGAACGCGACATGCCTTACCTGGAACAGATGGTTCAGGGCGTCAAAGAACTGGGGCTGGAAGCGTGTATGACGCTGGGTACGCTGAACGAAAATCAGGCCCAGCGGCTGGCCAATGCGGGTCTGGACTACTACAACCATAACCTCGACACCTCGCCGGAATTCTACGGCAATATCATCACAACCCGTTCGTACCAGGAGCGCCTGGATACGCTGGATAAAGTGCGTGAGGCGGGCATTAAAGTCTGCTCCGGCGGGATTGTGGGACTGGGGGAAACGGTGACCGACCGCGCGGGTCTGTTGCTGCAATTAGCTAATCTGCCAACGCCGCCAGAAAGCGTGCCGATCAACATGCTGGTGAAAGTGAAAGGCACGCCGCTTGCCGATAACGACGATGTGGATGCCTTTGATTTTATTCGTACTATCGCCGTGGCGCGGATCATGATGCCGACTTCATATGTCCGTCTTTCAGCCGGACGCGAGCAAATGAACGAACAAACCCAGGCGATGTGCTTTATGGCCGGGGCTAACTCGATTTTCTACGGCTGCAAACTGCTGACCACGCCGAACCCGAACGAAGATAAGGATTTGCTGTTGTTTCGCAAACTGGGTCTCAATCCGCAGCAAACGGCGGTGCTGGCCGGTGATAACGAACAGCAGCAACGCCTGGAGCAGGCGCTGCGTACCCCGGATACCGACGAATACTACAACGCGGCAACCGTATGACCTGGCAGCAAAAAATAGACGATGCGTTAACGGCGCGTCGTCGTGCTGATGCGTTGCGACGGCGCTATGCGGTGACGCAGGGCGCCGGTCGCTGGCTGCAGGCCGACGGTCGCCAGTATCTGAACTTTTCCAGCAACGACTACCTTGGCTTAAGCCACCATCCGCATATTATCTGCGCGTGGCAGCAAGGCGCTGAGCGTTTTGGCGTCGGCAGCGGCGGCTCGGGTCATGTCAGCGGTTATTCCGTTGCTCATCAGGCGCTGGAAGATGAGCTGGCGCAATGGCTCGGCTATTCACGGGCGCTGCTGTTTATCTCCGGTTTTGCCGCTAATCAGGCGGTCATTGCCGCGCTGATGGGCAAAGAGGACCGGATTGTTGCTGACCGGCTCAGCCATGCCTCACTGCTGGAAGCTGCCAGCCTTAGCCCTGCCGTGCTACGTCGCTTTACCCATAACGATCCCCAACATCTGGAACGTCTGCTGACCACCCCCTGTCCGGGGCAACAACTCGTGGTCACTGAAGGGGTGTTCAGCATGGATGGCGATAGCGCACCGCTGGCGGAAATTCACGCGGTGGCAGAGCAGCAGGGCGCGTGGTTGCTGGTGGATGATGCGCACGGGATTGGCGTCAGCGGTGAGGAAGGGCGCGGTTCGTGCTCCCGACAGCAGGTGAAACCCGAGCTGTTAGTGGTGACGTTTGGCAAAGGTTTTGGCGTCAGCGGCGCGGCAATCTTGTGCTCAGACAGCGTGGCCGATTATCTGCTGCAGTTTGCCCGTCATCTGATCTACAGCACCAGTATGCCTCCGGCCCAGGCCCAGGCCTTGCGCGCCGCGCTGGAGGTGATCCGCAGCCGCGAAGGCGATGAGCGCAGAGAAAAACTGGCGATGCTGATCCAGCGTTTTCGCGCTGGGGTGAATATGCCGGACTTAACGCTGGCGCAGTCAGACAGCGCCATTCAGCCGCTGATCGTGGGCGACAATCATAAAGCCTTGCAACTGGCGGAGGCATTACGTCAACAGGGATGCTGGGTGACGGCTATTCGCCCACCGACGGTGCCGGTTGGTACGGCCAGGCTGCGGCTTACGCTGACCCAGGCGCATGAAGTCCAGGATATCGATCGCTTACTGGAGGTGCTGCATGGCGCAGGTCAATAAGCAGGCGATTGCTGCCGCGTTTGGTCGCGCGGCTACTCACTATGAGCAACACGCGGAACTCCAGCGTCAGAGCGCCGATGCGTTACTGGCGCGACTCGATGGTCGGGCATTCTCTCAGGTTTTAGATGCGGGCTGCGGACCCGGGCGTATGAGCCGTTACTGGCGGGAGCAGGGGAGCGAGGTCTGCGCGCTGGATCTGTCGGCGCAAATGCTGACTGAAGCACAGCGTCACGATGTCGCCCACCGCTATTTGCTGGCGGATATTGAAGCCATTCCGCAGGCTGCTGCTACTTTCGATCTGGCCTGGAGCAATCTGGCCGTACAGTGGTGCAGTGACCTTCGCGGCGCGTTACGTGAGCTTTACCGGGTGGTGCGTCCTGGCGGGACGGTGGCGTTTAGTACCCTGGCGCAGGGGTCAATGCCGGAACTTCGTCAGGCGTGGCGAGCGGTTGATGAGCGGGAGCACGCCAATCGTTTTTTGCCCGTGGATCAACTGGAAAACGCCCTGCATGGGTGGGACGTTGAATACCAGTCTCATGCCGTCACGCTGTGGTTTGACGATGCGCTGAGCGCCATGCGCTCGCTGAAGGGCATTGGCGCGACGCATTTGCATGATGGCCGCGAGCCGCGCGTTCTCACCCGCTCACAGCTGCGCCAGCTACAGCTAGCCTGGCCCTGCCAGCAGGGGAAATATCCGCTGACCTATCATCTATTTTTGGGAGTGATTCAACGTGACTAACACTTTTTTTGTCACCGGGACGGATACCGAAGTGGGGAAAACTATCGCCAGCTGCGCGTTGCTACAGGCGGCGGGGCAGAGGGGATTGCGAACCGTCGGCTATAAGCCAGTGGCGTCGGGCAGTGAAATGACGGTTGAAGGTCTGCGCAATAGCGATGCCCTGGCATTACAGCGCAACAGTGTTGTGACGGTGGACTATGCGGCTATCAACCCCTATACCTTCGCGGAACCTACCTCACCGCATATCATCAGCGCGGACGAAGGTCGCCCCATTCAGGCCTCAGTAATGTCTGCGGGTTTACGCGCGCTGGAACAACAGGCTGACTGGGTGCTGGTGGAAGGTGCCGGCGGGTGGTTTACGCCGCTTTCGCCAACGCTGAGTTTTGCTGATTGGGTGAAAACAGAGCAGCTGCCGGTTATTCTGGTGGTTGGCGTTAAGCTCGGCTGCATCAACCACGCTATGCTGACCGCCCAGGCGGTGCAGCAGGCCGGACTGACGCTTGCCGGATGGGTCGCCAATGATGTGACGCCACCTGGCAAGCGTCATGCTGAATATATGGCAACGCTCAGGCGTGTGCTTGCGGCTCCGCTGCTGGGAGAAATTCCCTGGCTGGCAGAAGAGCCGGAGCGGGCATCTACAGGACGTTATATCGATCTTAGCGTTTTGTCTGTGGCGTCACCCAATCGTTGATTAGCGGGTTGCTGAGCTGTGTGATTTGCCCCTGAGCCACGTTGCGCCCACGGTGTAACAGGCAGTAGCAGTCAGCAACCCGACGAATAAACGGCAGGCTCTGCTCCGCGAGCATTATGGCGATGCCGAGCTCCTGGCTTAACCTTACCACCAGGTTCCCCAGCTTGTGGATATATGCCTGGCCACTTCCCCGCGTGGGCTCATCGAGGATCAGCAGGCGCGGGCGTGTGACCAGCGCGCTGGCGAGCGCAAGCTGGTGCTGATCATCTTCCGATAATGCCGCCCCTTTGGCCTGACGCAGTACGAACAACTGTGGAAACAGGCGGTAAATATCACTGCTGTTCATCGTTTCGCTTTCCTCAACCGCCTGGCGCGCAATATGCAGATTTTCCTCTACCGTCAATTGCGAAAAAATCCGTCTCTCTTGTGAAACGTAGTTAATGCCCAGCGCGATGCGATTTGCCGCCGGAATGGGACTCAGGTCGCGCGGCGGTGCGCCAGCCTGATGCCAGAACATGGTGCCGCTTTCGATCGGTAAATTGCCGATAATGCAATTGGTCAGCGTAGTCTTTCCCATTCCTGGAAGCCCCAGCACACCGGTACATTTACCGGGCAGCAGGTCGAGATCCACATCCCATAGGGAGTGTTGATTACCGTAATAATGATTCACTGCGCGAAGACTCAACATAGATTCCTCCAGCATGATGCTATCCGCCCCACGTACAGGTCGTCGGAAGAAAATTGCAATTCTCTTGCCAGAAGAGGGATTGGGGTCAAAAAACAGCAGGAGAGTGTGCCGCGCAGGCGGTGATGTCTGGCTGGCCGGAGAGCTGGCGTTGTTTTGTGCACATTGCCAGTGCCTGGCGGTGTCGTAATGGTGCAGGCAAGAAAATGATGAAAATGCGAGCAAGATCCCGGCCATTCCAGGCCGCTTCGTTAGCTGATAAATATCAAAAAATAGCGATAAATTTTTTTTATCCCTCCGGAAAAGGGAGTGAGGGCGTTTTTGCCAGGCTACAGTCCATACGGGCTGGAGGCAGTTATCCACTATTCCTGTGGATAACCTTGTGTATTAGAGTTAGAAAACACAATGTAAGCGAGAGAAGACGCGGCCTGCGACTAAATTGATGCGAAAGACGGCTCGGGATAATAGTCATTAAATTACAGAATGTTAGATAAAATCAATGGCTGTCGCAGAAGTGTCATGCGTTGCCACAAAACTTTCATCGGGCGGCTTGACAAATGTTAAAAAAGTCATTGCTTTGGGGATAACACGTTTTTGCTGGTGTTTTATCTTGTCAGAGGCCAAATTTTAGCCTGCGGTCACGGTCATTCTGATGGCGTATCAGAAATATTCTGGTGCGTTACTGTTTTTTCATCCAGTATATTTTACTGGCAAAATATACGACTGCGAGTAAAATTACACACCTGCCCGCCCATTGCTTCAGGTAGCTGCTCATGAGTAAACCGTTCAAACTAAATTCCGCTTTTAAACCCTCTGGCGATCAGCCTGAGGCTATTCGCCGTCTGGAAGACGGGCTGGAGGATGGTCTGGCGCATCAGACGCTGCTGGGGGTGACGGGCTCGGGGAAGACATTCACCATCGCTAACGTAATTGCGGACTTGCAGCGGCCTACCATGGTGCTGGCTCCCAATAAGACGCTGGCCGCGCAGCTGTACGGTGAGATGAAAGAGTTCTTCCCGGATAACGCGGTGGAGTATTTCGTCTCCTACTACGACTATTATCAACCGGAAGCCTACGTACCAAGTTCTGATACCTTCATCGAGAAGGATGCCTCGGTTAACGAACATATTGAGCAGATGCGTCTGTCGGCGACCAAAGCGCTGCTGGAACGTCGGGATGTCGTCGTCGTTGCGTCAGTTTCCGCTATCTATGGTTTGGGCGATCCGGATCTGTATCTGAAAATGATGCTGCACCTGACGGTGGGGATGATTATCGACCAGCGTGCGATCCTGCGCCGCCTGGCGGAACTGCAATATACCCGCAACGATCAGGCATTTCAGCGCGGAACCTTCCGCGTGCGTGGTGAAGTGATCGACATTTTCCCGGCTGAATCCGACGACATTGCGCTGCGCGTGGAACTGTTTGATGAAGAGGTCGAACGTTTATCGCTGTTTGACCCGCTTACCGGGCAGGTTGAATCCACGATTTCGCGCTACACCATCTATCCTAAAACGCACTACGTGACGCCGCGCGAACGTATCGTGCAGGCGATGGAAGAAATCAAAGTTGAGCTGGCAGAGCGGCGTAATGTCCTGCTGGCAAATAACAAACTGCTGGAAGAACAGCGGCTAAGTCAGCGTACGCAGTTCGATCTGGAAATGATGAACGAGCTGGGTTACTGCTCGGGGATTGAAAACTACTCCCGCTATCTGTCCGGGCGTGGCCCCGGCGAGCCGCCGCCGACGCTGTTTGATTACCTGCCTGCCGACGGCCTGCTGGTGGTGGATGAATCCCACGTCACTATCCCGCAAATTGGCGGTATGTATCGTGGTGACCGGGCGCGTAAAGAGACTCTGGTCGAATACGGATTCCGTCTGCCGTCGGCTCTGGATAACCGTCCGCTTAAATTTGAAGAGTTTGAAGCGCTGGCCCCGCAGACCATCTACGTCTCAGCGACGCCGGGCAACTATGAGCTGGAGAAATCCGGTGATGACGTCGTCGATCAGGTAGTACGACCGACCGGCCTGCTGGATCCAATCATTGAGGTACGCCCGGTGGCGACGCAGGTTGACGATCTGCTGTCTGAGATCCGCATCCGTGCGGCGATTAACGAACGTGTGCTGGTCACTACGCTCACGAAACGGATGGCAGAGGATCTCACCGAATACCTTGAAGAGCACGGTGAGCGGGTGCGCTATCTGCACTCAGACATCGATACCGTGGAACGTATGGAAATCATTCGTGACCTGCGTCTGGGCGAGTTTGACGTGCTGGTGGGTATCAACCTGTTACGTGAGGGTCTGGACATGCCTGAGGTCTCACTGGTGGCGATTCTGGACGCAGACAAAGAAGGGTTCCTGCGTTCTGAACGTTCGCTTATTCAGACCATCGGCCGTGCGGCGCGTAATATCAACGGGAAGGCTATTCTCTACGGCGACAAAATTACCGCCTCAATGGCTAAGGCGATAGGGGAAACTGAACGCCGTCGTGAGAAACAGCAGCTCTACAACGAAGAACACGGTATTACGCCGCAGGGGCTGAACAAGAAAGTGGTCGATATTCTGGCGCTGGGTCAGAATATTGCGAAGACTAAGGCGAAAGGCAAAGGGAAGTCACGCGCAGGTGCGAAGTCTGAAATTGTCGAACTGGATATGACGCCAAAAGCGCTGCAGCAGAAGATTCATGAGCTGGAAGGGCAGATGATGCAGCATGCGCAGAATCTTGAATTTGAAGAGGCTGCAACGATCCGCGACCAGTTGCATCAGCTGCGCGAGTTGTTTATCGCGGCATCGTAAGATTGTTTCCACTTTCCAATTCGCCATCGCGTAAATGCCATGGCGATTGGAAAAATACAGAATGTATTATCATTTATAATTATATTATTCGTTTTTCTATTGCCATTTATTATTCTTAAAATTAATGCACTCACTCTAATTGATTCTTTGCTGAATTGATTTTTGTTTTTCAGCTTTGTGAACCTCATCGTTTTATTCTTTACATTCCTGACGATTCTTTCAGCATTTTGGCAGCAAGCAAAAGGCTGTCATTGTTCCTTTTTTTTATAATTGTCCTGTTATAGAAATTTCCCTGACGAAAATATAAAGGAAAATTATGAAAGAGATAATATGCAATTACGCTGAGAATGATTATGCCGTTCAGGACGCCATGATATGTTCTGGCGTTGGTGAACAACACCAGAAAAATTTTGGTGCAGTCAGCCCTCCGCTAGTAAAAACCAGTCTGTTTGTGCAGCAGAGCTATCAGCAATACTGTGATGATATGCAGCACGAAGCTGAACGGTACATCTATTCCCGGGGGCTTAACCCAACAACGGAACTGTTAGAGCATAAACTGGCAGCGTTGGAGCGTGGCGCGGCCTGCAAAGTTTTTGGCTCGGGCATGGGCGCGATAAGCGCAACATTGTTTGGCCTGCTGAAAAGTGGCGACCATATTATTCTGGTGAATAATGTTTATGGTCCAACAGTTGTGCTGGTGAAGCAAATGCAACAACGCTTTGGTATTGACTATGACATTGTTCTCAGTGGCGATGTCGAGGATATTCGGCAGAAAATAAAGCCGAATACTCGTATGATATACACGGAATCCCCAGGAACAATGACCATGCGAGTTGTGGATCTGCAGATGATAGCAGGGTTGGCGAAAGAGAATAATATTATTACTGCCATTGATAATACTTGGGCTACGCCACTCTTCCAAAAGCCATTGACTCTTGGTTTCGATTTAGTGCTCCACTCTTGTACTAAATATATCGGCGGTCACAGTGATTTAACGGCGGGTGCTGTGGTAGGCGCAAAAGTCTATCTTGATATTATTCGTGATTTTTCACATCAGCTTCTTGGCGCAGTGCTGGCCCCGGATAGTGCATGGTTAGTGATTCGCGGTTTACGAACGTTGCCGCTGCGCATGAGACAACATCAGAATAATACCTATGCAATTCTTACTTTTCTCAATAGCAGAGCAGAGGTTGAGAATATCTGTCACCCCCTTATGGCTGATGCAAAACAACGTGAAATTGTTTCACAACAAATGTTTGGTACTTCTGGTCTCATTAGTTTTGAACTTAAAGATGGCAGTTTTGAAAAAGTTAAAGCCATTATTGATAGTTGTAGAATTTTCAAACCGGGGTGCAGTTGGGGGGGATATGAAAGCCTGATTATTTCTCCAAATCGCGGTTATAACCAGGATGTAATATGCAAAGATGGGATGGCGCCTGGTTTAATTAGGATTTCAATTGGACAGGAATCTCCAGAGATGTTAATCGCGGACTTAGAGAATGCGTTTGATTCTATAAAAACATATTAATAGCGGGAAAATAACATGGTAAGCACAAATAAGCAACCGAGCTTTTATGCAGCATTGATGTTATTAGTGGCTATTTTCCTGGTTTTCTTTATAGGTATTGGGGTTTTAAATTACCCAGTTGAATTTATCTTAATTGTTATTACGATTATTACAGGTTTTTTTGCCAGATACTATGGCGCGGGCTGGAAGGAAATTCTCCAGACTTTTATAGAAAAAATAAAAGATGCCGTCCCTGCAATGTTAATTCTACTGTCGATCGGTATGTTGATTGGATGCTGGATGGTTAGTGGTACCATTCCGTTAATGGTCTATTATGGCCTGGAAATTATCAACCCAGCTTACTTATATCTTACAGCTTTTTTAGTGACGGTTTGCATCTCGACATTTACAGGCACTTCATGGGGGTCCGCAGGAACAATTGGTGTGGCGTTGGTTGCCGTTGCTGCGGCGATGAATGTGTCATTGCCGATTACTGCTGGAGCCGTTATCTCCGGTGCCTACTTTGGTGATAAATTATCTCCTTTATCAGATACCACAAACATGGCCGCGTTAGCTGCGGGGGCTGAGCTTTATCAAAGTATTAGAAATATGTTGTATACATCGGTTCCTGCTTTTTTGTTTGCCTGCCTGGGGTTTTATATCGCGGGGTTAGATTTAAATGTGGTAAATTCAATCCAACTAGATACTATCCCGGTCATGAAAAAAGCGCTAAACTCATTATTCTGGCTTAACCCCTTATTAATATTACCGACATTGCTGGTCTTTATTGGTGCGATAAAAAAATGGGATACCATTATTGTCTTGATCGCATCTTCTTTTTTTGCTCTGGCAATATGCGCAATTTTTCAGCCGTTTACCATGATGGACCTCGTTCAAGCATCGATTAATGGCTTTAATACCAATATGATCAGCAATTTTTCAGATGTCGCGATGAATGAATCTACGACTAAAAATATTAATATATTGCTTAATCGTGGCGGTATGTATTCAATGGTTAGCCCAATTGTGGTTATGCTTTGTGCATTTATGTTCGCTTCGGCACTTGATGTTTCTGGTGGCCTTAATGTACTGCTTGGGCGACTGGTTCAGAAATTAAAAACGGTGACCAGTACTCTGTTGGCGACAATGTTCACAAGTTCTCTATTAGTTGCCTGCACTGGCAATGCAGTCATCAGTTTCTTTCTGGTGAAGAATATTTATGATCCTTGTTTTAAAAACAAAAAATTGCATATGGTTAATATGTCCCGATCAATGGAGTCTGGAGCCACGCTACTTGAAGGACTTTTCCCTTGGACAATTTCTGGTATGTTCACGGCGAAGACGCTGGGGGTGGCGACGCTGGATTATGCACCCTGGGTTTTGTTCAATTTAAGTTGCCTGGTTATGGCCGTATTCTTTGCCATTCTTGCCCGGTGGTCTAATTTTGGCACAAGATACGAAGAGCCAATATCCGCCGAGCAGGTACCTGTGCTGAGAGGTTAATGCAGTAAGCCACAAGTACAATCCTCATTACGATGAGGATTGTATGCTAATCACGCACTTGGGATTACCCCAGCGCCTGTACCGCTTTCTCCAGCGCGTAATGCAATAGCTGGCGGTCATGACGGTAGGGAATGTCGCTGGCTTCCAGCACTTCCTGAATAACAACGCGGTCGGTAACGGTGGATACATCCACTTTCGGGCCCACAACCACCGCATCAATCACTTTCCTGCCAACGTACTGTTCAATGATTGCCAGCTTATCGTTAAGCGTCAGGCTGGCTGCTGGCAGGCTTAACTCACGACCCAGATTGCCGATGTAGACCATCGGGGCAGGTGTGCGACGTAATGCCTGCGCCAATTCGTCGAGCAGCAGGAGCGGCATCAGGCTGGTGTAAAAACTGCCGGGTCCGATCAAAATCAAATCCGCTTCGGCGATAGCTTCAACTGCCTCCCGCGTGGTGGGGACTTTTGGCGACAGCATCAGTTCCTGAGGCGGGATGGTGAGCTGATCGATATTCACTTCGCCATAGACTTCATGTCCCTGATCGTCGATAGCCATCAGATCCACCGGCAGCTCCGACATCGGAATTAAATGCGCGTCAACTTTCAGCAGACTACGAATTAAATTGATGGCTTCCAGAGGCCGCACACTGAGGTGATCGAGCGCCTTTAACATCAGATTTCCGAGGTTATGCCCGGAAAGCTCACCATTACCGCCAAAACGATACTCAAACATGGCGGATGCAACGCTGGGTTGAGTAATTAACTGGTTCAGACAGTTACGCATGTCTCCCCAGGCAATGCCTCCTTCAGAGCGACGAATACGACCTGTCGACCCGCCGTTATCGGTCGTGGTGACGATCCCCGTCAGGCGTGAACCTAAAGGGGAAAGAGAGGAGAGAACGCGTCCCAATCCATGCCCTCCGCCGAGAGCGACAACGCGGTCCAGATCTGCCAGCGTGCGAGTGCGCATATATTTTCCTGATATCAATTAATCGGCGCTACAGTAACGTAAATAGTGTGTTTTCAGCAATTATCCAGGCGGAATCTGGCGTAATTTTTTTCTGCGATCTACTCCTTTCTGACGAGATTCACCTGCCGGCAAGATGATGTATATCAATGCAAAACTGTGGTTTTTGCTTATTCTGTAGCGAAATTGCACGATCATGTCGCTATGCATGTATTTATACAGCGAAAGTGTACATGGCAAAAGCGTCATTTACACGCTAGTATCGGCATAACCACAATGTACTCTGAATAATTTGAGTTGCAGGAAGGCAGTGAGGGAGAGAATCCCCCGTAAGCGGACATAAGTACGTGACTGGGGTGAATGAACAAAGCCCACGCTTCTGCAATTTGAAGTATGACGAGAATAAACACTCTAGCCTCTGCACCTGGGTCAAATGATACGGTGCTTTGGCCGTGACAATACTTGAATAAGTTTGTCACCAGGGCGTAGGAAGAAATGACTACGTCTCCCGTATTTGGAAAGGTGTACATGGGCTCTCAACTTACCGATGCTTTCGCACGTAAGTTTTACTACTTACGTTTGTCGATTACCGATGTGTGTAACTTTCGTTGCACCTACTGCCTGCCGGATGGCTATAAGCCCGGCGGTGTCACCAATAACGGCTTTTTGACCGTTGATGAAATTCGCCGCGTCACGCGCGCGTTCGCCAGTCTGGGAACGGAAAAAGTGCGTCTGACAGGGGGCGAACCTTCATTGCGTCGCGACTTTACCGACATTATCGCCGCCGTGCGCGAAAACGATGCCATCCGTCAGATTGCGGTGACCACTAATGGTTATCGTCTGGCGCGTGATGCCGCTGCCTGGCGCGATGCCGGACTGACCGCACTTAACGTCAGCGTCGACAGCCTCGATGCCCGTCAGTTTCACGCCATTACCGGGCAGGACAAATTTCAGCAGGTGATGGCAGGCATTGACGCAGCCTTTGATGCGGGTTTTGAAAAAGTGAAAGTCAATACCGTGCTGATGCGCGACGTAAACCATCATCAACTGGACACCTTCCTGGCGTGGGTTCAGCCCCGTCCTATCCAACTACGCTTTATTGAACTGATGGAAACGGGTGAGGGCAGCTCTCTCTTCCGTAAACACCATATCTCAGGCCAGGTCCTGCGCGATGAGCTGCTGCGTCGCGGCTGGATCCACCAGATCCGACAGCGCAGCGACGGCCCGGCTCAGGTTTTCTGTCATCCTGACTATGCTGGTGAAATTGGTCTGATCATGCCTTATGAGAAAGACTTCTGCGCCACCTGCAACCGTCTGCGCGTTTCCTCTGTCGGCAAGCTGCATCTGTGTTTATTTGGTGAAGGCGGCGTAAGCCTGCGTGATTTGCTGGAAGATGACGCTCAGCAGTCGGCGCTGGAAGAACGCATTTCAGCCGCGCTGCTGGAGAAAAAGCAGACTCATTTCCTGCATCAGAACAATACCGGTATTACGCAAAACTTATCTTACATTGGCGGCTGATCGCTAAAAGGAGTTTTTCATGAGTCAGGTAAGTGCTGAATTTATCCCGACACGCATTGCTATTCTTACTGTTTCCAACCGTCGCGGCGAAGAAGATGACACCTCCGGCCATTATCTGCGTGACTCGGCGCAAGAGGCGGGTCATCAGATTGTCGACAAGGCGATCGTCAAAGAGAACCGCTACGCCATTCGCGCCCAGGTTTCTGCATGGATTGCCAGTGAGGATGTGCAGGTTGTGCTCATTACAGGCGGCACGGGCTTAACCGAAGGGGACCAGGCGCCAGAAGCGCTGCAACCGCTGTTCGACAGAGAAGTCGAAGGGTTTGGTGAAGTATTTCGTATGCTGTCGTTTGAAGAGATTGGCACCGCGACGCTGCAATCCCGGGCGATTGCCGGAGTGGCCAACAAAACGCTGATTTTCGCCATGCCGGGGTCGACTAAAGCGTGTCGCACCGCATGGGAAAATATCATTGCGCCGCAGCTCGATGCCCGTACGCGTCCGTGTAATTTCCACCCACATTTGAAGAAATAAGTATGTCGCAACTGACTCATATTAACGCCGCTGGCGAAGCGCATATGGTGGATGTCTCCGCCAAAGCGGAAACCGTACGCGAGGCGCGTGCAGAAGCATTCGTGACCATGCGTAGCGAAACGCTGGCGATGATTATCGACGGCAGCCACCATAAGGGCGACGTTTTCGCCACGGCGCGTATTGCCGGTATTCAGGCCGCCAAACGGACCTGGGATCTTATCCCGCTGTGCCATCCGCTGATGTTGAGCAAGGTTGAAGTTAATCTGCACGCCGAGCCGGAACACAACCGCGTACGCATTGAAACGCTGTGTCGCCTGACCGGGAAAACCGGCGTCGAAATGGAAGCGTTAACGGCGGCCTCCGTGGCAGCGTTGACCATCTACGATATGTGCAAAGCGGTGCAAAAGGATATGGTGATTGGTCCGGTGCGTCTGCTGGCTAAAAGCGGCGGCAAATCGGGAGATTTTAAGGTGGATGCGCATGATTAAGGTTCTTTTCTTTGCTCAGGTACGGGAATTGGTGAACACGGATGCGATAGAAGTCGCCGCTGAGTTTGCAACGGTAGAAGCGCTGCGCCGGAGTCTTGCGGCAAAAAGCGATCGCTGGGCGTTGGCGCTGGAAGACGGCAAGCTGCTGGCCGCGGTAAACCAGACGCTGGTCAGTTTTGACCATCCCCTTAATGCGGGTGACGAAGTGGCTTTCTTCCCACCGGTAACCGGAGGCTAAGATGGCTGAAACGCGAATTGTTGTTGGTCATGCGCCGTTCAGCGTCGGGGATGAGTATCCCTGGCTGGCCGAACGCGATGAAGATGGCGCGGTGGTCACTTTCACCGGTAAAGTCCGCAATCACAATCTCGGCGATAGCGTGCAGGCGTTAACGCTGGAACACTATCCGGGAATGACCGAAAAAGCGCTGGCGGAGATTGTCGACGAAGCGCGTGCGCGCTGGCCGCTGGGACGAGTAACGGTCATTCATCGCATTGGCGAACTGTGGCCGGGTGACGAAATCGTTTTTGTTGGCGTGACCAGTGCGCATCGCAGCAGCGCGTTTGATGCCGGGCAGTTCATTATGGATTATCTGAAAACCCGCGCACCGTTCTGGAAGCGCGAGGCCACGCCAGAAGGTGAGCGCTGGGTTGATGCCCGCGACAGCGATAAGCTAGCAGCAAAACGCTGGTAGAGTACAATTGGTGTAGGCTCATACTGATTCAGGAGATTGTCATGGACCGATTCCCACGATCCGATTCTATTGTACAGGCCCGTTCCGGCCTGCAAACGTATATGGCGCAGGTGTACGGCTGGATGACCTGCGGATTGTTGCTGACGGCGTTTATCGCCTGGTATGCAGCAAATACGCCCGCGGTGATGATGTTTGTCTTCTCCAGCAAAATCACCTTCTTTGGACTGATCATCGCCCAGCTAGCGCTGGTGTTCGTCCTGTCCGGCATGGTGCAAAGGCTCAGCGCGGGAATGGCGACCACGCTGTTTATGCTCTATTCGGCATTAACCGGGCTGACGCTATCAAGCATTTTTATCGTCTATACCTACTCGTCTATCGCCAGCACCTTCGTGGTCACCGGCGGGATGTTCGGGATCATGAGTTTGTACGGCTACACCACCAAACGCGATCTCAGCGGTTTCGGCAATATGCTGTTTATGGCACTGATCGGTATTGTGCTGGCCTCGCTGGTTAACTTCTGGTTGAAGAGCGAAGCGCTGATGTGGGCGGTGACCTATATTGGGGTGATTGTGTTTGTCGGCCTGACCGCTTATGACACGCAGAAGCTGAAAAACATCGGTGAGCAGATCGACCTGCGTGACAGCTCCAATCTGCGTAAATACGCAATTCTTGGGGCCTTAACGCTGTATCTGGACTTCATCAACCTGTTCCTGATGCTGCTGCGTATCTTCGGCAATCGTCGTTAATTCTCTGTTGCCGGATGGCGTAAGCCGCCATCCGGTGAATCATTTCGCCATCGCCTTCTCGTTTTTTACCCGCAACTTTTTCGCCCGACTCTCCAAAAGCAAATAGCACATCAGCGCCAGCAGCAGCGGAATAAAATAGTACAGCACGCGATACGCGAGCAGGGCGGCAATGATTGTCCCCTGAGAGGTATTCTCTCCTGCCAGCAGCGCCATAAAGACCGCCTCCAGCACACCAATCCCCGCCGGAATATGCACGATAACACCGGCAATACTGCTCACCAGTAGTACGCCCAGCACGAAGAAATAGTTGATATTCTGACCCAGCAACAGCCAGATAATCGCCCCCATTACCATCCAGTTAGTACCGGATATCGCCATTTGCGCGAGGGCAAATTTCCAGGAGGGCAGTACCAGTTTTTGGCCCTTGATGGTGATGTGGCGATGTTTAGCGAAAGCGCAAAACCACAGATAAACAACAATCATCAGCAGCAGCGCAATGCCTAAGAGGCGTAGCGTACCTTCATCGATATACCAGTGCGCGGGCAGTTCAACGACGCCGAAGGTGAAAATAAAACCGCCCAGCAGAATATAGCCCAGCCAGTTGGTGGTAATGCTCAGTGAAAAAATTCGCGTAATTGTGCTCCCCGGTAATCCGAGACGCGAGTAGAGACGATAACGCATCCCAATACCGCCCACCCATGTGCTTAACGTCAGGTTGAAGGCGTAACAGATAAACGACACCAGCATGACCTGGCGTTTTGCCAGCTTGTGCCCGCAGTAGTAGCGCCCGAGCAGGTCATAGCAGCCGTAAAGTAAATAACTGACGATCACCAGCCCTACGGCGCTGAGCAGGGCGATCCGATTGTAATCGCGGATTACCGTCCACACTTCCTGCCAGTTGACCTTACTGGCATAAACGACCAGCAATACGATGACCGCAATAAAAAATAGCCATGTGAGGATCTTTTTCGCTAAGCGCCAGCGTCGGTGGTTTTTTGGCATCAGGTTTCCCCTCCTGCATCCTCAGTCGGAATACGATCCTGGGTTTCCAGAGTTGGCTGTGCGGGTGGTTCTACCTCGGCCAGATGCGGGGTATGCGCCGGTAGCCAGCCGACCAGCGCCGGGAAGTGGCGTAAAAAGTGGAAGGCCAACACGCTTTTGGTCAGGTTCCACCAGGTGCGTTTTGGCAGCATTGATTCATCAACTCGCTTGCAGTCCTGCGCAATAATGGGGTTCAGGTTGTCACGCAGGGTCTGGTTAAACGTGCGGTCATGAATAATAAGATTTGCCTCCAGATTGAGCGACAGACTGAGCGGGTCGAGATTGCTGGAACCTACCGTCGCCCAATGATCGTCCATTAGCGCGACTTTACCATGCAGGGGCTTACGCCGGTATTCATAGACATGGACGCCGCCTTTAACCAGATAGTTATACAGCAGGCGGGCACCCACTTTCACAATCGGCATATCCGGTTCACCCTGGACGATGAGTTTTACCCGAACACCGCGTCGCGCAGCTTTTCGTAGGGCATGCAGCAGGCGATAACCCGGAAAGAAATAGGCATTGGCAATGATCACTTCCCGCCGGGCCTGGGTCAGCATTTTCAAATAGTGGCGTTCAATATCATCGCGATGCTCTTCGTTATCGCGCCAGACAAACAGCGCCTGCGCTTCGCCAGGCCGATGATTTTCAATTGCCCGGTGATGACGTCGCCACCAACGTCGTACGGCGCTCTGTCCCGGTAAGTTATCCAGCACGAATTTCAGGATGTCGGCCACGACTGGACCTTCCACGCGAACGGCATAATCCTGCTTGGCCTCGGGACCGTAATCAGACATGTGTTCAGCGGAATAATTAATACCGCCGACAAAGGCAACACGGTCATCAATGACCACAATTTTGCGATGCATACGGCGAAAGAGATTGGTGCGCATACCGAACAGACGCGGGCGCGGATCGTAGTAGCGGAAAACAACGCCAGCTACGGTCAACTCTTCGACAAAACTGTCGCTAAGATCCGGCGAACCGTAACCGTCCAGCAGCACCTCTGCTTTGATTCCGCGCTGGGCGGCTCCGAGCAAGGCGGCATGCAGCTGTTTTCCGACCGCATCTTCAAACCAGATAAAAGTCTCAAGGATAATTTTTTGCTGTGCCTGTTCAATGGCGTCAAAGACGGCGGGATAGTATTGATCACCGTTTTCCAGCAGTTGAATTTGATTGCCTTCACGCCAGCCATTTTTCATAAATGAATCTCCGCACTCAGGGGGGCATGATCGGACAAATGTCGCCAGTGACGCAGCGCCAGCGTCGTTGGGGTACTGGCATTCGCGTTTTTCACATAGATCCTGTCCAGACGCAGCAGGGGAAACTGCACCGGAAACGTCCTCGCCGGGCGACCGTGGGCGCGGGTAAAAATCTCGTCAAGGCCGGCCCTGGCTTTCAACGGGTGATTGGCCGTTTGCCGCCAGTCGTTAAAATCTCCGGCGATCACCACGGGCTCCGCGTCGGGCAGGGCATTGACCCAGTCAGCCAGCATAGCGAGCTGGGCCTGACGGTGTGCTTCACGCAAACCGAGATGCACGCACATGACATGAATTGGGTGCGAGAGCATTGGCGGCACGATGCGGCAGTAGAGGACCCCGCGCTTTTCACTCGCGCCGACGGACACATCGCGATTTTCATAATGTTCAATGGGATAACGCGACAACACCGCGTTACCGTGATGCCCTTGCGGGTACACGGCGTTACGCCCGTAGGCGAAGTCGCTCCACATGGTGTCCGCCAGAAATTCGTAGTGGGTGGTATCCGGCCAGTTCTCAATCTGCAGCGAGTGAGCATCGTGCGCGCCCATAACTTCCTGCAGGCACACAATGTCTGCCCCGACCGTTCTGACAGCCTCCCGTAGTTCAGGCAAAATAAAACGCCGGTTGAAGGCGGTGAACCCTTTGTGAGTATTAATGGTGAGCACATTGAATGAAAATTGAACTCCCGATCCGCTCATGAGCCTCCCGTTGGCGTCACTTCCTAAATAAAATAGTGTAGTCGTCGTCACAAAAAGATGCGGTGTTGCGGAATTTTCCGTAAAGTCCGGTACTCTGAATAATTAGTTGAAAATCCTTCAGGAGAAAAGCCATGAGGTGGCAACAACGTGTTCGTGTCGCAACGGGTCTAAGTTGCTGGCAGATTGTGTTGCATTTACTGGTAGTGGCGTTGCTGGTAATGGGCTGGATGAGCGGTACGCTGGTGCGCGTCGGCCTGGGATTATGCGTCGTTTACGGCGTAACGGTTTTATTAATGCTGGCCTTGCAACGTCACCATGAACAGCGCTGGCGCGACGTAGCTGATGTGCTGGAAGAACTGACTACCACGTGGTATTTCGGTGCCGCGATGATCGTACTGTGGTTGCTGTCGCGCGTGCTGCAAAACAACGTCTTGCTGGCCCTGGCGGGGCTGGTGATCCTTGCCGGACCCGCCGTGGTCTCGCTGTTGGCGAAAGACAAAAAGCTACATCACCTTGCGTCTAAACATCGCATACGCCGCTGAGCCGGTCGTGGCCGCTATCACCAACAGCGGCCACAAACTTCCCCACACAATCTGCAGACTCGCATCCTTCAGGTAAATCTGTTTCGTGATGTCCGTAAAATGGCGGATTGGGTTTATCCACGTCAGATTCTGTAGCCAGACCGGCATATTTTCGACCGGCGAGACGTAGCCTGAAAGTAAAATCGCCGGCATCATAAACACAAACACGCCGATAAACGCCTGCTGCTGGGTGGCACACAGTGATGAAATCAGCAGACCAAAGCCGACCAGCGACAGCCCGTAAATCACCATCGTGAAATAGAACAACCCCAGTGAACCGGCAAACGGAATGTGATAAGCCCAGATGCCGATCGCCAGCACAATGGTGGCCTGAAACGTTGCCACAATTAACGCGGGCACCGCTTTACCGATGAATATCTGCCAGGTGGTAAGCGGGGAGACCAGCAGCTGATCCAGCGTGCCTTGCTCGCGCTCGCGGGCAACCGAGAGCGAAGTGACGATCATGACGCCGATGGTGGTGATCATGGCGATCAGCGACGGAACCACAAACCATTTGTAATCCAGATTCGGGTTATACCAGTTACGCACCACCAGCTCGCTGTTGTTCGGTTTCGGCTTGCCGTCCATCAGCTCCTGCTGATACTCCTTAACGATCTGCTGCAGATAATTCGCGGCAATTTGCGCACTGTTAGAGTTACGCCCGTCGAGAATAATCTGCATGGGAGCCTGCTGGAAGGTATCCAGATTACGCGAAAAGTTGGCCGGGAAGCGCACCAGCAACAGGGCTTTTTGCGTGTCGATGGTGGGCTGGATCTCCTGCGGGCTTTTCAGCAGCAGAACGTGCGTAAAGGCGCTGGCGCGAGCGAAGCGCTGGGTTAGTTCCACCGAATGTTTACCGTTGTCTTCGTTATAGATAGCGATAGTGGCGTTGGTGACTTCCAGCGTGGCCGCGAACGGGAACAGAATAACCTGAATCAGCACCGGTAAAATCAGAATGGCTCGCGTCTGCGGTTCACGTAACAGTGATTGCAGCTCTTTACGAATTAATGTCCATAAGCGATGAAACATGCCCGTCCCCTTAATCCAGCCGACGTTTGGTTTTAAGCCACGTCAGGCCAATAAACATCACCGCCGAAGCGATTAAAAACAGCACGTTGATAATCAGCACCACCGGAATATTTCCCGCCAGAAACAGGCTTTGTAGGGTGCTGACGAAATAACGAGCCGGAATAATATAGGTTACTGCCCGGATAATCGCCGGCATGCTGTCTATCTGGAAGATAAATCCCGACAGCATAATCGAGGGCAGGAAGGCGGCGTTTAGCGCGACCTGCGCGGCGTTAAACTGATTGCGGGTGATGGTGGAGATAAGCAACCCCATGCCGAGCGTGCTGAGCAGAAACAGGCTGGTAATGAAAAACAGGATCAGCAACGAACCGCGATAAGGCACGCCGAGAATAAACACCGACACCAGCATACACAGCAGCATCGCCAGCATGCCCAGAAAGTAATAGGGGATCAGTTTGCACAGCAGCAGTTCGACGCGGGTGACTTCGGTAGACAACAGCGCTTCCATGGTTCCGCGCTCCCATTCGCGCGCCACCACTAATGAGGTGAGGATAGCGCCAATAACCGTCATGATGATGGTTACCGCCCCGGGAATAATAAAATGTTGGCTGATGGCCGCCGGGTTAAACCAGTAGCGGGTCTGCACGTCGATCAAAGGTTCAAATGATTCTCCGCGATCTTCCGCCCGCTGTTGTTGCCAAATCTGCCAGATGCCTTCGACATAACCCTGCACAAAGTTAGCGGTATTCGGTTCACTGCCGTCGGTGATCACCTGGATCGGCGCCACGTCGTTGGGTCGCGCCATCTGCTGGGCGAAATCCACCGGGATCACCACCAGCCCGCGAATGCGCCCGGCCTGCATTTTCTCAATCAATTCCTGACGGTTATCGCTGATGGTGGCGTCAATATACGGTGAACCGGTCATGGTATGGGTAAAATCCAGCGCCTCTTCGCTTTGCTGTTCGAGCAAAATCCCTACCCGCAGCTTGCTGGAGTCGAGGTTGATCCCGTAGCCGAAGATAAACAGCAGCAGCAGCGGGATCACCACCGCAATCAGCCAACTGCTGGGATCGCGGACGATCTGGCGCGTCTCTTTCACGCACAGTGCGCGTACGCGACGCCAGGAGAGAACGGAGTTACTCATGCGTATGCTCCTTATCCCAGTCATTGATTAGCGTGATAAACGCCTGTTCCATGGTCGGGTCTGGCGTCTCACTGTCAGCAGACTGAGCTTTCAGGTCGTCCGGCGTACCGCTGGCAATCAGTTTGCCGCGATACACCAGCCCGATGCGATCGCAGTATTCTGCCTCATCCATAAAGTGGGTGGTCACCATCACCGTGACGCCTTTTTCCACCATGCTGTTGATATGTAACCAGAACTCCCGACGGGTGAGAGGATCGACCCCGGAAGTGGGTTCATCGAGGAACAGAATGTCGGGTTCATGCATCAGCGAACAGGCCAGCGCCAGGCGCTGTTTAAAGCCCAGCGGCAGTTCGTCGGTGGCGTGGGAGGCGATACTCTTCAGGCCGAATGCCTCGCTCATCCGCTCGATTTTCTCCTTCTGCGCCCGACCGCGCAGGCCGTAGACGCCGGAGAAAAAGCGCAGATTCTGTTCAACCGTCAGGTTGCCATACAGGGAGAATTTCTGCGCCATATAGCCCAGATGCTGGCGCGCTTTACCGGAGCTGACCTTCAGGTCCATGTCCAGCACCAGCGCTTTACCCGAAGTGGGGACCAGCAGGCCGCACATCATTTTAAAGGTAGTGGATTTGCCCGCGCCGTTGGGTCCTAACAAACCAAAAATCTCGCCGCGCTGCACGGCAAAGTCTACGTGGTCGGTAGCGGCAAAATCGCCAAATTTTTTGGTCAGCGCTTTGGCTTCGATCACCGTTTCACCAGGCGTGCCTTCCACGGTATGCAGGATAGCGCCCAGCGGGGACTCCGATGTTCCGGCCCCGCCGAGTAAATCGATAAAGGCATCCTCGAAGCGGGGGGCGGTTTCGTTGATAGTTATCTCCGGCATGCCGTCAGCGTTTTGAATCTGCTGGGCCGTCGCTTCTTTTTTCAGGATTAAGCGGACGGATTTCCCCTGAATCATCCCGTCGCTAACCTGCGGCAGTTTTAACGTGCGTTGCAGCAGTCGGCGGTTATTTTCCTGCGAACTGCTCATCAGGAAGCTGCGACCCGACATGGTTTGCGTAAGCTGAGTGGGATCGCCCTGATACAGCAATTCACCTTCGTTCATCAGCAGCACATCACGGCATTGTTCAGCTTCATCCAGATAGGAAGTGCTCCAGAGGATCAGCATGCCGTCCCCGGCCAGTTCATGAACCATTTGCCACAGTTCGCGACGGGAAATAGGGTCGACGCCTACGCCAGGCTCATCCAGCAGTAACACGCTGGGTTCACCGACCAGTGTACAGGCAAGTCCGAGCTTCTGTTTCATGCCGCCGGAAAGCTTGCCGGCCAGGCGTCCGGTAAACGGCCCCAACGAGGTAAATTCCAGTAGCCGGGCAAAGGTTTTTTCTCGCGCTTCACCGGTAACGCTACGTAAATCTGCATAGAGATTGAGGTTCTCCATGACGGTCAAATCTTCATACAGACCAAATTTCTGCGGCATGTACCCCAGTACCGCATGCAGCGCGCTGTCGTCTTTGATGGGATCAAAACCAATTACCGTTGCGCTACCGGCGTCGGGTTTCAACAGCCCTGCCAGCATTCGCATCAGCGTGGTTTTGCCAGCACCATCCGGCCCGACCAGCCCGGTCACGTAGCCCGCATGAACGGTACAGTCGAGCGGGGCGACGGCCGGTTTATCCATTCCGGCAAAGTTTTTCGTCAGTCCATTCAGCGTAATGACGGCGTCATTCATGCCGTGCCTCATCGCTGAACTTTATCGTTACCGGCATTCCCTGGCGCAGCGCATCGTCCGCGTCGGTCACCACAATACGCAGGCGATAAACCAGGTCGGTGCGCAGGTCAGGGGTCTCGACTGTTTTTGGGGTAAACTCGGCGGTGGGCGACACGAAGCCGATTTTACCGTGATACGGTTTGTCCGGACGGCCATCGGTGTAAAGCAGGATTTCGCGTCCTGGCTGCGCCTCGCTCAGATTTCGTTCGTCAACGTAGGCTCGAACCCATACCGGACGCGTGAGTGACAGCGTCAGTACCGTGCCCCCTTCGTTCAGCATGCTGCCGGGTTCGACCGCACGGGTGAGTAACGTGCCGTCAGACGGCGAGGTCAGCGTGGTGTCATGCAAATTAAGCTCTGCCTGGGCCAGCTCGGCCTGAGCTTGTTCGAGCGTGGCTTTCGCCTGCTCGATGTCCTGCACACGATTACCGCTGCGGTATTGGCTGAGTTTATCCTGTGCGGATTTCAGAGAGGCCAGCGCCTGATCGCGTGATGAACGGGCGTTTTCCAGATCGTTGGCGGAGATAGTGCGGCTTTTCCACAATCCCACCTGCCGATTGTAAAAGTTTTGCGCGTAATCATAGGCTGCCTGCGCCTGTTTGACTGCCGCTGCGGTTTGCGCGATCTCCTCTTCACGATACCCTGCCAGCATCAGATCGTATTGCGCCTGCGCGGCGGCAACATTCGCTTTTGCCTGCATTAATGCGTTTTCATACGGTGCACGGTCCAGTTCGCCCAGCACCTGACCGGCGGTAATGGCATCGCCTTCGTCAACCGCCAGCGAGGCCAGCCTGCCGCCGACGCGAAAACTCAGGTTGACGCTACGGATATCGACATTGCCGTACAGCGTCAGACCGTTATCTTGCCGACTTTGATACCACCACGTTCCACCGGCAATCACGGCAACGAGGGCCGCGATGACCAGCCCGAGAACGACAGGTTTTTTCATGACTCCAGACTCCTTTGCGTTAAACCTTGCAGAATAAGATCGATGTGACAGGTGATCGTTTGGTCAATCAGCGCGGTTTTATCCTCATCAAATTGTGACCAGCCCGTACGCAACAGAATGGTTTCTTTCCCCAGACGAAAGGCCAGTACCTCGCCGAGTAGGGCGTGGGTGTGCAGGATCATTTGGGTATCGTTGGCATCGCCGCCGGTATAGGCAGCAATCAGGCGCGTCAGGTGAGTATGTAGCGGATTGATAACCTGGTCGTGCACCAGTTGATAAGCCGCGGTGGGGGAAAGCTGTTCGCGCGAAATAAATTTGCTCAGGTTAACGGTATCGTCCTGGGTTAACAGCATGATCATATTTTTGCAGGCGCGGAGGATAAGTTCGCGCATCGCGCCACGATCCGGTTCCGGCTGAGCAAACAGACGCTCGGCTTCTTCAGCGTGCGGGCGAAACTGTGAGCCGATAAAATCCGCAATCCACTGGGCGCAGGCGAGATATAAATCCTCTTTTGAGCCAAAATAGTAGGTGATGGCAGCAATATTTTGCCCGGCCTGCGCGGCGATATCGCGAGTAGTGGCGTGCAGACCATACTCGCCAAACTGCGCCAGCGCGGCGGCAATGAGCTGATTTTTCGCCTGTTCACCTTTGGTTGTCATGGTGGGTGTATTCATAGCACGACTCAGATCTTAATCAATCGATTGATTAAGATTATGACTGATGTGTAACCTTGTCCAGTCCGGACCGTTATTTTTCAGCGCAGGGATAATTTATGCGGCACATCACAAAAACTGCTACACTCCGCCCCTTCATGACATTGTGGTTTTTGTCATCTTTATTATATGTATCTCCCTGAAAACGACACCGGTAACGGTCAGGGTGGTTCGGAGTTGTTATGTCTTTTGATTCCCTTGGTTTAAACCCTGATATTTTACGTGCCGTTGCCGAGCAGGGTTACCGTGAACCTACCCCTATTCAGCAGCAGGCGATCCCTGCCGTGCTGGAAGGCCGCGATCTGATGGCTAGCGCCCAGACCGGTACGGGGAAAACGGCAGGTTTTACCCTGCCGCTGTTGCAGCACCTGATTACCCATCAGCCGCATGGCAAAAGCCGTCGTCCGGTGCGTGCGCTGATCCTCACGCCAACTCGCGAACTGGCGGCCCAGATTGGCGAAAACGTACGTGATTACAGTAAGTATCTGAATATTCGCTCGCTGGTGGTCTTCGGCGGCGTGAGCATTAACCCGCAGATGATGAAGCTGCGCGGCGGTGTGGATGTGCTGATCGCCACGCCTGGTCGTTTGCTCGATCTGGAACACCAGAATGCGGTGAAACTGGATCAGGTTGAGATTCTGGTACTGGATGAAGCTGACCGCATGCTGGATATGGGCTTTATTCATGATATCCGTCGCGTTCTGGCGAAACTGCCGGCAAAACGCCAGAACCTGCTGTTCTCAGCAACGTTCTCTGATGATATTAAGTCGCTGGCCGAAAAGCTGCTGCACAATCCGCTGGAAATCGAAGTGGCGCGCCGTAATACCGCGTCAGAGCAGGTGACTCAGCACGTTCATTTCGTTGATAAAAAGCGTAAACGTGAACTGTTGTCGCAGATGATCGGTCAGGGCAACTGGCAGCAGGTGCTGGTGTTTACCCGTACCAAACATGGTGCAAACCATCTGGCGGAACAGCTGAATAAAGACGGCATCCGCAGCGCGGCGATCCACGGTAACAAATCTCAGGGGGCGCGTACGCGTGCGCTGGCTGATTTTAAATCCGGTGATATTCGTGTGCTGGTGGCGACCGATATTGCCGCGCGCGGTCTGGATATTGAAGAGCTGCCGCACGTGGTGAACTACGAGCTGCCAAACGTCCCGGAAGATTACGTGCACCGTATTGGTCGTACCGGTCGTGCGGCCGCTACCGGCGAAGCGTTGTCTCTGGTGTGCGTTGATGAACACAAGCTGCTGCGTGACATCGAGAAGCTGCTGAAAAAAGAGATCCCGCGAATTGCGATGCCTGGCTACGAGCCGGACCCGTCCATCAAAGCCGAGCCGATCCAGAATGGTCGCCAGCAGCGTGGCGGCGGTGGTCGCGGTCAGGGTGGAGCTGGGCGTAGTCAGCAGCCGCGTCGTCAGGATGGCGGTGCGCCAAAAGCGAAACCGCGTAGCGGCGAAGGCAAACCGGCGGGCGATAAGCCTCGTCCACCGCGCCGTCCGCGCAAACCGTCTACAGCGCAGTAATTGCGAGCCCGGCCGGAAGGTCGGGCTTTTCTTTTTGCGACACGTATCAGAAAGTGCCACAATAGTGGCTGTTTATACAGTATTTCAGGTTTTCTCATGGCACTAACGGCTGCGCTAAAAGCGCAAATTGCCGCCTGGTATAAGGCGCTTCAGGAACAGATCCCCGACTTTATTCCCCGTGCGCCGCAGCGGCAGATGATTGCTGACGTCGCGAAAACACTCACTGGGGAAGAAGGGCGGCATCTGGCAATTGAAGCGCCGACCGGGGTGGGGAAAACGCTGTCGTACCTGATTCCCGGTATTGCCATAGCGCGTGAAGAACAAAAAACGCTGGTGGTCAGTACCGCCAACGTTGCTTTACAGGATCAGATCTACAGCAAAGATTTACCGCTGCTGCGCAAAATTATCCCCGATCTGCGTTTTACCGCCGCGTTTGGTCGCGGGCGTTATGTCTGCCCGCGTAATTTAGCGGCGCTGGCCAGTAGCGAACCCAATCAGCAGGATCTGTTGGCCTTTCTCGACGATGACCTGACGCCCAACAACCAGGAAGAACAAAAGCGCTGCGCCAGGCTAAAAGGCGATCTCGACAGCTACAAGTGGGACGGGCTGCGCGATCACACGGATATCGCTATCGACGACGGACTCTGGCAACGCCTGAGCACTGATAAAGCCAGCTGTTTGAATCGTAACTGTCACTACTATCGTGAATGCCCTTTTTTTGTCGCCCGCCGTGAGATTCAGGAAGCCGAAGTGGTGGTGGCTAACCACGCGCTGGTGATGGCGGCCATGGAAAGCGAAGCTGTTTTGCCGGAGCCGAAGAACCTGCTGCTGGTCCTTGATGAAGGTCACCATTTGCCGGACGTCGCGCGCGATGCGCTGGAGATGAGCGCAGAAATCAGCGCCCCCTGGTATCGACTGCAGTTGGATCTGTTTTGCAAATTAGTGGCCACCTGCCTGGAACAGTTTCGTCCAAAAACCACGCCGCCGCTGGCGAATGCCGAGCGTCTGAACGGTCACTGTGAGGAACTGTATGAGCTGATTTCATCGCTCAATAACATTCTTAATCTGTACATGCCTGCGACCCAGGAGGCGGAACACCGCTTCGCGATGGGCGAACTGCCTGCGGAAGTGATGGAGATTTGTCAGCGTCTGGCGAAGCTAACAGAAATGCTGCGCGGTCTGGCGGAACTGTTCCTCAACGATCTCAGTGAAAAAACCGGCACCCACGATATTGTGCGTCTGCATCGGGTTATTTTGCAGATGAATCGGGCGCTGGGCATGTTTGAGGCGCAAAGCAAACTGTGGCGGCTGGCTTCGCTCGCGCAGTCGTCAGGCGCGCCGGTGAGTAAATGGGCGACGCGCGAAGTGCGTGACGGGCAGATCCACGTCTGGTTCCACTGTGTGGGGATCCGCGTGAGCGATCAGCTTGAACGACTGCTGTGGCGCAGCGTACCGCATATTATCGTGACCTCCGCCACGCTGCGTTCGCTCAACAGCTTCTCGCGTTTGCAGGAGATGAGCGGGCTGAAAGAAAAAGCAGGGGACCGGTTTATCGCGCTGGATTCACCGTTTAATCACGTTGAGCAAGGCAAAATCGTCATTCCGCAGATGCGCTACGAACCGTCAATTGATAACGAAGAGCAGCATATCGCGGAAATGGCCGCCTATTTCCGCGAACAGCTGGAAAGTAAAAAGCATCAGGGCATGCTGGTACTCTTTGCCAGCGGTCGGGCAATGCAGCGTTTTCTTGAGCACGTTACCGATCTGCGTCTGCTGTTGCTGGTACAGGGCGACCAGCCGCGCTATCGACTGGTGGAGCTGCACCGCAAGCGGGTGACCAACGGCGAGCGTAGCGTACTGATTGGGCTGCAATCTTTTGCCGAAGGTCTGGATTTGAAAGGCGACTTGCTGACCCAGGTGCATATTCACAAAATTGCTTTTCCGCCTATCGACAGCCCGGTGGTGATCACCGAGGGCGAGTGGCTGAAAAGCCTGAACCGCTACCCCTTTGAGGTGCAGAGCTTGCCCGCGGCGTCATTCAATTTGATCCAGCAGGTTGGGCGACTCATTCGTAGCCACGGCTGCTGGGGAGAAGTGGTTATTTATGACAAGCGTTTATTGACCAAAAGCTATGGCAAGCGTTTACTGAACGCATTACCCATATTTCCGATAGAGCAACCTGCTGTGCCAGACGTTATAGTAAAACCAAAAGAAAAAGCGAAACCCACGCGTCGCCGTCGGCGTTAACGATGCGAGCAACAGGCAAGGAGTTATCGATGGATTACCGCAAAATCATCAAAGAGATTGGGCGAGGAAAAAATCACGCGCGTGACCTGGATAAGGATACCGCTCGCGGACTGTATACCCATATGATGAACGGCGAGGTGCCCGATCTTGAGATGGGCGGTGTACTGATTGCGCTGCGTATTAAAGGCGAAGGCGAAGCGGAGATGCTGGGCTTTTACGAAGCGATGCAGAACCACACCATTCGCCTGGCTCCGCCAGTGGCCAAACCCATGCCGATTGTCATTCCCAGCTACAATGGCGCGCGCAAGCAGGCAAATTTGACTCCGCTGCTGGCGATTTTACTGCATAAGCTGGGCTTCCCGGTGGTGGTGCACGGCGTCAGCGAGGATCCAACCCGCGTGCTGACTGAAACCATTTTTGAACTGATGGGGATTGCGCCGACGCTGCATGCCGGGCAGGCGCAGGCAAAGCTGGATGGTCATGAGCCGGTGTTTATCCCGGTGAGTGTGCTGTGTCCTCCGCTGGAAAAACAGCTGGCGATGCGCTGGCGAATGGGCGTGCGTAACAGTGCGCATACGCTGGCTAAATTAGCCACGCCGTTTGCCGAAGATGCCGCGCTGCGTCTTTCCAGCGTTTCTCACCCGGAATACGTATCGCGCGTGGCGAAATTTTTCGGCGATATCGGTGGGCGTGCCCTGTTGATGCACGGTACCGAGGGTGAAGTGTACGCCAACCCGCAGCGCTGCCCGCAGATAAGCCTGATAGATTCGTCCGGCGTGCGAGTGCTACAGGACCGGCAGAGCGAGATGCCCGATGAGCCGGTCCCGCTGCCGGTGGCTAAAGACCCGGAAACTACCGCGCGCTGGATTGAGCGTTGTCTGGCGGGCAGTGAGCCGGTTCCGGCATCGCTGAAAATCCAGATGGCCTGCTGCCTGGTAGCAACCGGTGAATCCGCGACGTTGGCTGAAGGACTTGGCCGCGTCGAGCAAAGCTTCTGATTTTTCTTTCTCCCGACGGGTCCTTTGCCTGGCCCGTCGCTTTACGCCTTCCGGCAACGTGAAATTTCTGCACGTTTATTGATCTCCTGAGCGCTGTGGCGCAGCATAGTTTGTTGAAAAATAAGAACCACAATCAACACGCGACACAACAGGAGATAACAATGAACAGTGGACATCGCTTCCATGCGCCAACACTGCACGCCTTTATCCAGGCCGTTTTTCACCAGATGGGAAGCAATGAGCTGGAGGCGCGGCTGGTGGCCGATCATCTGATAGCCTCTAACCTCGCCGGCCACGACTCCCACGGTATCGGCATGATCCCAAGCTATATTCGCTCATTTTCGCAGGGACACCTGCAGATCAACCGCCATGCCAAAGTGGTCAACGATGCGGGAGCGGTGATTACGCTTGACGGCGACTGCGCATTTGGTCAGGTGGCGGCCCACGAGGCAATTACGCTTGGGATCGAAAAAGCGCGCCAGTACGGTATCGCTGCCGTGGCATTACATAATTCGCACCATATTGGACGCATTGGCTACTGGGCGGAGCAATGTGCGGCGGCGGGTTTTGTTTCGGTGCACTTTGTGAATGTGGTAGGGATCCCGATGGTCGCACCGTTTCATGGCCGCGATAGTCGATTTGGCACCAACCCCTTCTGTGTGGTGTTCCCACGTAAAAATACGTTCCCGTTGTTGCTGGACTATGCAACCAGCGCCATCGCGTTTGGCAAAACCCGTGTGGCATGGCACAAGGGTGAGCCGGTGGCTCTGGGATGCCTGATTGATGCTAATGGGGTACCCACAACCGATCCTGCCGTAATGCAGGTCTCTCCGCTGGGGTCGTTGCTGACCTTCGCCCAACACAAAGGTTATGCGCTGGCGGCAATGTGCGAAATTATGGGGGGAGCGCTTTCTGGTGGTAAAACCACACATGAAGAGAGCCTGCAGACCAGCGCGGACGCCATCATTAACTGTATGACGACCATCATTATGAATCCGGAACTGTTTGGCGCGCCGGACTGCGACAACCAGGTCGCGGCCTTTGCTAAGTGGGTGAAAGCGTCCCCCCATGCTGAAGATGCCCCGATCCTGTTGCCAGGGGAGTGGGAGGTGAATACTCGTGAAGAACGGCTGGAGCAAGGTATTCCGCTGGATGCCGGAAGCTGGCAGGCGATTTGCGAGGCGGCGTTGCAAATAGGGATGCCAGACGCCGTGTTGCAGGAATTCCGTCAAAGACTGGAACACTAAGCAAAAAAAAGCCCGTCCAGTGGCGGACGGGCAAACAAAGGGTAACAAACAGGGTCAATGAGGGTTGGAGCATTGGGTCGTACAGGTAATCTTTCGGTTATTTATAGATAACCGCGGTGCCGCTCATTTTGTCTTTGCCGATAGCGGAAGTGATGCTGTAACCCGTTGCACCAGCAGCAGTCGCTTTTTCAGCCAGTTTTGCTTCCAGGCCGTCCAGCGTGGTGGCGCCGTCAGCAGATACCACACCAATTTTGTTCATGCTTTGCGCCTGAGTAGAGGAAACTGGCTCGGCAGCGAAAACGCCAAATGACAGGGTAGACAGAGCGATGGCGGCAACAGCAAATTTGATATTTTTCATGATTAATTTCTCGCAGGTTTGTTCTGTTAGTCAGTGTTCTTTAAGAAGACGTTGTTTCGTCGATGTGAGAAGTATCACGTTTTTTTATGCGAGATAAAATCGAATAGAATTGACGACATCAATCAAAAAAATTGAATGACAAATAACTTATTGAATATTAATAAATTCGAAAGAGGGATTTACAGTTCTTGTCATTGCGCTTTACAGAGAAACCGACAACGGCACATTTTGCTACACAGAGTGCAAAAAAGCGTGCTCGTAAAGGAAATCGTATGCGCTGAAACTTTCGGTAAAGATAAGTCAACGTAGCTGGCTGTCTTTCGAACCTCTGCGATTATATCCTGAAAATGCTGCGCTATGTGAATCTTTATCCTGCTGGCATGTGATGCACAAGCGTACGCCGGGCACGGCCTCCCGTCTGGCCTGAGGGATTGGATTGCCACATTCTTCGCATTCATACAGACTTTCCCCCGTCGGTAACTCACCGCGGGCGCGGGCAACAGCATCTTCAATAGTATTGTTGATCTGTTCGTTAACAGCGTCGTCATTTGCCCATCCGGATGCCATACCTACCTCCTGCTGATGTCTACAGAATAAGTATAGCGAATGTGATGGCTGAAAAACGACCACGCGTCAGCGGTATCAGATTTCAGACCATTCGCGCAGCAGGTTATGGTAGAGATTGAGAAGCGACAGGATCTCGCTACTCTCCCCATGACGTGTCTTCAGGGACTGGATGTTTTTATCCAGCTCAAAAAGCATGGCGCGATTTTTATCGTCCCGGATCATCGACTGGATCCACATAAAGGATGCCACCCGAACACCACGGGTCACCGGCGTAACGCAGTGCAGACTGCTGGAAGGGTAAAGTACCAGATCGCCTGCCGGAAGTTTTACCGCATGCTGGCCGTAAGTGTCATTGACCAGCAGCTCTCCTCCCTCATAATCGTCGGGATTACTCAGGAATAAGGTGGCAGAAAGATCTGTGCGCATCCAGCCGTTTTGCGGATGACTACGCACCGCGCCGTCAACGTGAAAACCGTAGGTCTCGTTGTCCTGGTAGCGATTGAACAGCGGTGTGGAAAGCGTTTTCGGTAATGCAGCGGCGAAGAATAACGCGCTGTTGTTCACCGCGTTTTGTACCGCCTGTTGTAAAACGCCGTAACGCTCACTTTGCGTATCCACCTGCTGGTTGTTTTTAACCTGCGCGCCCTGAGCGCCGGTGGTTGCGCGGCCATCAACCCAGTCGGCAGCGTCCAGTTGTTCGCGAAACCAGGCGACATCCTTCGCCGACAGAATGCCGGGAATGTGATACATCATCAGTGTTTCTCCTGAAAGTGGGGCTTACGCCCCACGTAAAAGATCAGAAATGCATATTTGCCGTGAGCAGGAAGGTTCTTGGCTCGCCCGGATGGTAACGGTATCCGCTCTTGTTAATGGAGGATACATAATCGGTGTCGAACAGGTTATAGACGTTCAACTGGAAATCGAGATTGCGATTCACGCGATAACCCAGTTTCGCGTCGGCGACCCAGTAACCTTCGGTGTAGGATGGCGTACCCACGGCCCCGTCGGAACCGCGATGCATACTGCCCACGTAGCGAGCGCCCGCGCCAACAGAGATATCATCGGTAGCCTGATACTGGTTCCACAGCGTGAACGCATGTTCTGGCGTATACGGCAGGGATGAAGAACCATCCTGAGCAACGTTTTTGCCGCTGTGGATCGTCGCGCGCTGCTGGGTGTAACCCCCAATAACCTGCCATGCGGGAGTGATGTTCCCTGCTACCGAGAGTTCGTAACCTTCAACGCGCTTCTCCCCGTACTGGGAATATGTGCCGTCGTCGTTCTGCTCAACTTCGTTCTCAATATCCGTACGGAAAATCGCGGCAGTTAACAGCAGGCGCTTATCCAGCACCTCCCATTTGGTGCCGATCTCGCTGGTTTTCGCTTTCTGCGGTTTGAAATCGGTACGGTTCGCACTGTTACCGCTTCCGCCCTGAGCGAGGGCAAAGTTGCTGCCGCCCGGCGGTTGCTGAGAAACGGCGTAGTTAATGTAAACGTTACCGTTATCGGTCAGGTGATACAGCGCGCCCGCTTTCCAGTTCACCAGATTGCCTGATTTGGCAGTATCCACGGTGGTGACCGGAGAACCTTTCGCCACGCCTGTCGGACACGCGACCGCGCCGCGACCAGAAGCGCCGCAAGCGGTGGCGCTGTCATATTCCGTGCGGTAATTGTCGAGGCGAATACCACCGTTTAGTTCAAACTCACGGGTAATCTGTAGCGTATCAAAGGCGTATACACCGAAGGTATCGGTTTGCCCGTTAGCATTAGCGCCGTTACGAGATAATCCGCCGATATTCACATTGCTGTCGGGATGATAGATATTTACCGGCGGCGGGGTGATCGGGTTTACACCATAGTTGGTTTGCGTTTCACGCGTTAGCTCCACGCCGGTGCTGATGTCGTGACCGATGGAGCCCGTGTAAAATTTTGAGGTCAGGTTGGTCTGGTTGGTCAGGATCTTATTGCTGACATCTTTGGTATTAGCCAGGCGTGACCAGGTCCAGGTGTCGACGCTGCTGGTGGGTTGGGTGATGTTAGTCGCGCCGCCCATCACCGCCGTCATCAGATAATCCTGCTTAATGCGTGACCAGCGGGTGGTGTTGCGAATAGTGGTGCTGTCGTTCAGATCATGTTCAAAACGCATCGTTGCGGTATCGGTCGTCGAATCGTCGTAATCCGAGTTGGTACCGTAGAAGTTATGCGTATCCACTTTTCCTGACTGATTCAGTGCAGCAGTCCCCGCGGAAGGCGCGGAATATCCCGGCAGACCGATGGTGGGGACACCGCCATCCGGGGTGTTGTGCTGGGTGACATGCAGATAGTTCAGATACAGTCGGTTCTCAGTGCCTAAGCCAAAGGCGAGGGAGGGGGCCACACCATAACGTTCATTCTTAACGTTATCGCGACCGGCATCATGCGTTTTTTCACCCATCAGGTTTAACCGTGCAGCGGTGGTCTCGCCGATGACCTGGTTAATGTCCAGCGTACCACGGCGGAACCAGGCGCTACCGACGCTGGCCGAGGCATCGATCCCTGAGTCAGTGCGCGGCTGTTTGCTGATCATATTGATGGAGCCCGTTGGCGCGCTACGGCCATAGTCGGTGCCGGAGGGGCCTTTGATCACTTCAACCTGTTCGGTATTGAAAGTGTCGCGCGTAACGCTGCCAATATCTCGGATACCGTCGATATAAATACTGTTCGAGGTATCCGCACCACGCATGTACACCGCGTCACCGGTGGTGGAGTTACCGTTCTCACCGGCGAAAAACGCGCCAACGCCCGGTACGTTTTTCAGCGCATCGGTCAGATTGGTTGCACCTTGATCCTTAATCACCTGCTCAGAAATCACTGTCATGGTGCGGGTTGTATCCGCTACCGGGCGGGAGAACTTAGGGTCGGCAGACTGCGTTGGGGCGTATAACGAAGGTTTGGCCGCTTCAACAACCAACGTATCTTCTTGTTTTTTATCTTGATCGCCCGCGGCGACAGCCTGAGCTACCGGAGACAGGCCAATACACAGACCGGCAAAAAAAGTCAGTGAATGAAAACTACTGGCAGGCAAATTGCGATTTTTATCCATGTTAGTGAGTGACTTATTATTTTTTGAGTAGACGGTTTCACTCGCGCGAAGGGACATCTCTGTGGATGTTATACCCTGCAGGCCTCGCGGGAGTGAATGTATAATTGATAATGATTTTGATAAGCATTACTAATCAGTGCGACGTTTTAGCATTCATTAATTCAAAAATAAATACATTTATTTACATTGGATTCAAAATTGCTACACGATGATTACAATTTGAGCGGTGAACGACGTGAACAGCAGGTAGCAAACTGCATTCGGGGTGAATGCAGTTGGGCTAAGGTGAGGGACTACTTATAGATAGTTGCGCTGCCGTACATCTGGTTTTTACCGCCCGCAGAATTGACGACAAAGCCTTTTGCGCCTTGCTCTTTCGCTTTCTCTGCCAGCTTGTCTTCGAGATCGCTCAGGTTAGAAGCTCCGGTAGCGAAAACAGTGCCGGAAGCTTGTAGCTGGCCGGTTTGAGGGCTGGTGTAGGGCTGTGCAGCAAAGGACGCAAATGTCATGCCGGTCAGTACGGTAGCGGCAAGGAATGTGAGGCATTTCTTCATGGTGATATCCTCTGAGAAACAACAGGTCGTGCCTGATAAGTTTAGGCCGTCAGCGGATGACATTTACCGCAAAAAACTGGTGATGAGCTGTCTGTTTTTTGAACAATCCGCAAGCCATCAAATAGGTATAAAAAAAGCAAATTTCCTTGCTGTGTGTTTACCGCGTGGCGTTATGCGGGTATCTTACGCCGCTGTTAAAAGGAGAATGCTATGCCCCCCCAGAAACCGGGATTACACCCACGCAACCGCCACAATGGCCGTTATGATCTTGCGACTTTATGCCAGGTTACACCCGAGTTGACGCAATTTCTCACCCTCACGCCAGGCGGCGAGCAGAGTGTTGATTTCGCGAATCCGCAGGCAGTGAAGGCGCTCAATAAAGCACTGCTGGCGCATTTTTATGCGGTGAAAAACTGGGATATTCCAGACGGTTTTCTGTGCCCGCCGGTTCCTGGTCGCGCTGACTACATTCACCATCTGGCCGACCTGTTAGGTGAAACCAGCGGAACCATTCCAGCAAATGCGAGCGTGCTGGACGTGGGAGTTGGGGCAAACTGTATTTATCCGTTGATCGGCGTGCATGAATATGGCTGGCGATTCACCGGTAGTGAGACCAGTAGCGAAGCGTTTAACAGCGCTCAGGCGATCGTAAATGCCAATCCGGGGTTAACTCGTGCTATTCGTCTGCGTCGCCAGAAAGATGCTACGGCAATCTTCAACGGTATCATTCACAAGAATGAGCAATATGAAGCCACATTGTGTAACCCGCCATTCCATGATTCTGCGGCTTCAGCCCGCGCCGGAAGCGAGCGCAAACGTCGTAATCTGGGGCAGGATAAAGATGATGCGCTGAACTTTGGCGGGCAGCAGCAGGAGCTGTGGTGTGAAGGCGGTGAAGTGGCGTTCATCAAAAAAATGATCGCCGAAAGCCAGGCCTTTGGCCGTCAGGTGATGTGGTTCACCACGCTGGTTTCGCGCGGTGAGAATTTGCCTCCGCTGTACCACGCGTTAACGGATGCGGGTGCGGTGAAAGTGGTTAAGAAAGAGATGGCCCAGGGGCAAAAGCAGAGTCGCTTTATTGCCTGGACCTTTATGGATAACGATCAGCGTCGCCGTTTTATGGCGCGTAAACGCTAAAGCGTTGGCTCGGTTGGCGGCAGCGGTTCGCTTGCTGCCGACGCAGGGCCATTCACCGGTGCAGGCAAGACCTGATAGGTCTGTACCGGCGCGCGTACGTTGGCCAGATCGAAGTATTTCTTCACCTGGCTGTCGAGCGCGAAACGTACCGTCCACTGTTTCAGCGGTAATGTGGTAAATGAGACCCGTAGCGTGAAGGCCGTATTGGTTAACCCCACAATCCCGGCAAACGACGGCTCGCCAATAATCAGCCCGCGAATATCGTCCTGTTCCATCACTGCAGCCACAGCGTCTTTCAACGCCTGATTCGCTTTATCTGCATCCTCATGGCGGTCTACGTCGTAATTGGCGACGACCGATCCAATCCCGCGCACAAAGTTGGCGAAGGTCGTTATCGATGACCAGGGAATGATATGGTACGCCCCGGTGTCCTGACGGACGCCCACAGAGCGGATGGACATCCGTTCAACCGTACCGGTGAGTGGGCCGATAGTCACCAGGTCACCGGTGTTCATGCCATTTTCGAACTGAATAAAGATCCCGGTAATAATATCTTTTACCAGCGTTTGCGAGCCGAAAGAGATAGCCAGCCCCAGCGCCCCGGCCCCGGCCAGTAAGGGCGCGATATTGACGCCAATTTCGGATAGCACAATCATGATGGTGATCGTGCTGATGATCACCGCCAGCGCGTTGCGAAACAGCGTCAGCAGGGTGCGGGTACGGGCGCTGGGGAGCGGGCGGCCGTGAATATCGGAAGCCAGACGATTTTCAATCAGGCTGGCAAGGATCGTCCAGCCGATGGCGGAGAAGAATAAAATCAGCGCGATACGGATCAGAATATCCACCGTTTTTTCTCCTGCGCCGTAATGCAGCCAGTTCCAGAAGTCGAACAATCCCCAGGCATTCAGTAGCAGCATTACCGCGACGCACACCGTCAGGATCCTGGCTACGCTTAACGCCGTCGACAGCCAGCCATTCAACCGTTTTTGTAATTCCGGATAGCTGCGCTGGGTGTGTGGCGAAAGGGTAATAGTTTTGGCTATCCAGCGGGAAAGCATACCGGAAACAAAGGCGGCGATTCCAATGATCACCAGGCTACGCAGCGTAGCGCCCATCATGAATTTCAGGCTGTTGCCAGGATCAAACAGCGAGAAGAAAAACAGCACAATGAAGTAGGCGCTGGCCAGCCAATGCCATACCAGTGCAAAGGCGCGGATAAACAGGCTGAAAAACGCTAACGATCTTTCCGCCAGATTCAGCAAATGCTGCGTTATCTCTTTCTTGTTTCTGAAAATCAGGTACAGCGCCCATAGCGTGATACACAGCATGATGATGACGTTTGCCATCGCGCCGACCTGCACGTTGACCTGATTCGAGATAATGGGAACGGCAACGATAAGTCCGTATCCAATCAGGCTGCTCAATGAACTTAAACGGCGATTCCAGTAGCGCGCACCGGCATCCTGAATGTTAAACGGGCGCAGTTCGGCCACCGTTGGGCAAAATATCAGGCGTAGAATGGCTTTGAAGAACTCAATCAACGCAAAGGCATTGAGAAACAGACTTTGCTGAAAGGCGATAGTGCGGCTACCTGCGTTCATTCTGTCGCTCAGTATCTGCCCGACAAACAAAGTCAGCGCCAACAGAAGCAAATCGATAATGAATGCGCCGATGATCATCGTCGGAAGCTGGAGCCAGTTGCTGCGTTCGCGGTTTTTCCGTCGTGCCCATTGCCCCATTTTGCGATACAGCGGCAGCGCGCACAGGCGAAGCAGCCAGAAAAAACCGAACACTGACGCCGCCAGCATTAAAAAATGGGTCAGGGCATTGGTGAACGTTTGCGGGTTGAAGGTCTTGTGTGGTGCATCGGTAATATTGCGGTAAAGCTGAGCAAAGCGGCTGGAGAGCGCCTCACCGTAGTGGCGGGTGACATCCGTGACGTTTTCCAGCACCGTTTTTTCTTCCGTTAACGTGGGCGGAACAATGGTTGGCACCGGCTCGGCAGGGGGCGCTGTCGCCACTTTGCGTAACTGACCGATCAGTTCCTGGCGCGAGGCATCATTTTCCAGCACATCAGCCAGTGCGCCGTAGGCCGCTTTCTTCTGTTCAACATCCGGCTCTTTCGCCGGCGCGGTTTGCGCGTTGGTTGACGTTGGCGTAGTGACGCCTGGTATCGTCACCGCCTGAGTCGGGAGACTCACCAGACAAACAAAGATGAACAGGATCCAGCGCATGACTCCTCCCATGAGAAAATAAATTCAAAAGGATAAGTATAGATGTCAGGGCGGGGGAGAAATGAAATGAGAGGATTCTGGTGAAAAACCTCCCTTCAGGCGAAGGGAGGGAGAGCTATCAGGAAACGTGCTGCAAGAATTCCTGTAAACGTTGGCTGGGCGGATTTTCAATCAGGGCCTGCGGATTACCGTCTTCGGCAATACGTCCCTTATCAATGAAAATCAGGCGTGAAGCCACTTTTTCGGCAAAGCCGATTTCGTGGGTCACAATCACCATGGTCATCCCTTCCTCCGCCAGATCCTGCATAACTTTCAGAACTTCGTGGCGCAGTTCCGGGTCCAGCGCTGAGGTTGGCTCATCAAACAGCATCATTTTCGGCTTCACCGCCAGCGCTCGGGCGATCGCCACACGCTGCTGTTGACCGCCAGACAGCTCAGAAGGGTAGTGATGCGCACGCTCGGCCAGACCTACTTTCGCCAGCAGCTCTTTAGCCAGTTTCTCGGCCTGTTCTTTATTCGCCCCGCGTACGCGCTGCGGTCCGAACATGACGTTTTCCAGCGCCGTCAGATGCGGGAACAGGTAGAACTGCTGAAACACCATCCCGGCTTCCTGGCGGATTAACCGCTCGTCTACCTTTGGATCGTTTACCTTCAGACCGTCGACGATCAGATCGCCAGAGGTTATCTCTTCCAGTTTGTTAATGCAGCGCAGCAGGGTTGATTTGCCGGACCCGGATGGCCCGATAATTACCACCACTTCGCCCTGCTGAATGTTCAGGTCAATATTGTGCAGCACCTGGGTTGGGCCAAAGTGCTTAGAAACGTTTTTAAATTCAATCACAGGATTTTCATCCTTCTTTCCAGACGACGCAGAATGAAGCTCAGCACCAGCGTAATGATCAGATAGAACACCGCAACGGCGCTCCAGATTTCCAGTGCGCGGAAGTTACCGGCAATGATTTCCTGGCCCTGACGGGTCAGTTCAGCGACGCCAATGACAATAAACAGCGAGGTATCTTTAATGCTGATGATCCACTGGTTGCCCAGCGGTGGCAGCATACGACGCAGCGCGAGAGGTAAAATAACGTGGCGGATAGTCTCTGTACGTGAAAGCCCAAGCGCCAGTCCGGCTTCGCTGAATCCTTTATGGATTGAGAGCACCGCGCCGCGGGTGATTTCCGCAATATAGGCGCCGGAGTTGATCATGATGGTGACAACGGCGGCGCTAAAGGGATCAATGCGTAAATCGTTAAATGCCATTGGCAGGGCAAAGTAAATAAACATCACCTGCACAACGATTGGCGTACCGCGAATGACTTCGATAAACACCAGCGCTACGTGGTTGGCTATCCAACCGCCGAAAGTACGCGCAAACCCTGCTGCAAGCCCGATTATCAGACCGCCTGCCAGACCGAGGACCGAGATCCACAGGGTCATTTTGGCGCCTTCAATCAAAAGCGGGATGGCGGGCCAGATGGCACTCCAGTCAAACTGCATATTTCGTTCCTGTTACCGTGGTGAGAAAAGTAATGAGCCATAACGCGATGACTCAAAATTGCAGGCCCGGCGGCGCTGGCGCTACCGGGCGTTACAGAACGTTCTTGTTATTTAGGTTCGGTACCGAACCATTTTTTGTAGATTTCGTTGTATGTGCCGTTCTCTTTCAGCGTTTTCAGCGCGCCGTTCACTTTCTCACGCAGTTCATCGCTGCCTTTCGGGAAGGCGATACCGTACTGCTGGGCTTCCAGGGATTCGCCTACAGCTTTGAACTGACCGTTGCCAGCGGTTTTGATGAAGTAAAGAATGTTTGGCGTGTCGTGCAGCACGGCGTCTGCGCGGTTGGTGCCCAGTTCCATATATGCGTTATCGATATTCGGGAACTGACGCAGATCTTTGGTTTTGATGTTAGCTTTCGCGTAATCAACGGAACCCGTGCCGCTCTTCACAGCGACGACTTTACCACCCAGATCTTTCACGCTTTTCACGTCGTTATTATTCGCTTTGACCATCACTAACAGACCGCTTTTGTAGTAGCCGTCAGAGAAGTCGATCGCTTTCTTACGCTCATCAGTGATGGTGATACCCGCCAGCGCCAGGTCGATATTCTTGGTTTGCAGAGCCGGGATGATGCCGCTGAAATCCATTGGTTTCAGTTCATAATCCAGCTTCAGTTCTTTGGCCACGGCAGCCCACAGATCCACATCAAAACCAACGTATTTGTCACCCTGTTTGAATTCGAACGGTACAAACGCGGTGTCGGTTGCGACAACCAGTTTCTTATCTGCGGCATGGGAGGACACCGCAAAAGCCAGGGTAAGTGCAGCCAGTGAGACTTTTAATACAGACTTCATAGGATTTCCTTTTATATCCACGGGGCGATCCCCTGCGAGAACATATGGCTTAATGAAAAAATCGTGCCAGTTTTGCAACTCATTGTTTTAACAAGAGGGTGTCTCGTTTCTCTGCACAATAAGTAGGGCAAAGTGGGTAATCTGCACTGTTTTGGGGCACTCATTTGGTGCGCACCTGACACAGTGCAAACGGTATGACTATTTAGCGTAAAAATTGTTGATAAAACAATCTTTCGTTAACGATTGTGTGAAGTGATTATTACAAATAATTTACTTTGGAGTGACGAACGATCAATGTCATGCACCATAGATGTGCAAAACCCCCGCCAGGGCGAGGGTTATATAGGTAATTCTTATGTCTGCTGTTATTCAATGTTGGCTTCGATAAACCACAGGAATTTGTCGAGGTCGCGTGAAGCGGCGGTGAAGATATCTGCTGTATCTTCGTCTTTTGCTTCGCTAATGGCTTTACGGACGCTGTTAGCGACGACGGCATAACGATCGGCCAGCTCTTTTAAGTGGTCCTGTACGCTATGGATATCCAGCGGATAGCTTTTCAGAGGCGTTTTGCTGTTAATAACCTGGGTGGTACCCAATGCCACACCGCCTAACTGTACGGCGCGCTCAGCCATGGTGTCGAGGTGATCGGTCAGGGCAGTACGGAAGCCATCGAGCATTTCATGCACAGCAATGAAGTTCGCGCCGCGCATGTTCCAGTGAGCCTGTTTGGTGATCAAAGACAGGTCGATGAACTGGATCACTTGCTGATTCAGCAGCTCTACGGTCGCTTTCTTTTCGCTATCTGTTACATCGTTGCGGGTATAAAGGAGGGCAGATGCTTTTGTTTTTACCAGTTTTGCGGTACTCATATTTTCATATCCTCTTGATAATTATGTCCCAGCTCTTCAACGGGAATAAGTATAGCGTGAATTTTGGATTTATTTTTCTGGTGTTACCTATCACTTTAATAGCGAAGAGAGGGGTGGATATGAAATAACTAATAAAATCATATGGATATAGTGGTTATTAATGGAGGTGTGTTATTTTTATGTTAATGTATAAATTTCAAGAAATATGCAGATGAGAAAATTATATTCATTAGAATAATTATCACGCAGATTTACAATTGGATATTCTGCATGATTATGCAAACCATGCAGAATATTAAGTGGTTAATTCACGTCAACTTGCTTAATTTGTGGTTCTTTGCGAATAGTGAGCGTCGAACCCATTGATGCGACAATAATGGCGCCCAGAGCGAGCGTCTGGACAAGCGTCAGCGTTTCACCGAGGAAGATCATTCCTGAAACCGCAGCCAGTGCAGGTTCCATACTCATCAGAGTACCAAAAGTGCGTGTTGGTAGCCGCGTCAACGCAATCATCTCCAGCGAGTAGGGAAGCGCAGTGGAGAGGACCGCAATGGCCAGGCCTAACGGTAGAATGGACCAGTGCCACAAGGCATCCCCGGCCTGGAGCGCGCCGATGGGTACAAAAATCAGCGCCGCAATTAATGACCCTACCGCAACGGTCGCTGGACCATGTTCCGCGCCGGCTCGCTGCCCGGTAAGGATATAGATTGCCCAGCAGGCGCCAGCGCCCAGCGCCAGCGCAGCGCCGGTTAAATCCACGTGAGAAACGTCCTGACCTAACGGCAGCAGGAACCATAGTCCGAGTACAGCCAGTGCAACCCAAATGAAATCCACCGGACGTCGTGATGAAAACAGCGCTACCGCGAGCGGGCCGGTGAACTCCAGCGCTACGGCAATTCCCAGCGGGACGGTCTGGATTGACAGGTAGAAGAGATAGTTCATCCCGCCCAGAGACAGACCATAAAACAGCAGCGGCAGGCGTTGTTCTTTGGCGAATCGCAAACGCCAGGGTTTAAAGAAGGCAATAAGGATGAGGGTGCCCAGCGCAAGGCGCAATGCGGTAACGCCCGGCGCACCGACGAGTGGGAATAGCGATTTTGCCAGAGATGCTCCGCTTTGAATGGAGGACATAGCAATAAGCAAAACCAAAATAGGCAACCAGACTGGCGCTTTACGTGACGACCCCGGCATCCTTTCTCCTGTCAAATGATAATTACACGCCTTCATCTGCGCGACGTTGCAAATTTGCTACGACACGGATGACGTGATGTATAGAAAAGTAAAACAGCGAGTGTAATGGAAATACGCACCGCTGGTTGAGTATTCGTTGAAAAAAAAATTGCTCAGTTCCGTACAATGGCATGAAAGTGATGGATTAATAATCTGTGTGATTAGGAATATTCTGGATGAATGTGCCATATTGTGCGCGCAATAATGGCATTTCAGGTTAGAAAAGTGATGTTAATTGAAAGAGATAGCGGGTTTCTGAAACGTTCTGTTACATGAAAGACCCCGTTAGACATCGCGAATCGCAAAGAGTTTCCCATCAATTTTTGGTATATTTAAAACTTAGGATTTACTTGAAGCACATTTGAGGTGGTTATGAAAAAAATTGCATGTCTTTCAGCACTGGCCGCTGTTCTGGCTTTCTCCGCAGGTACTGCTGTAGCTGCGACTTCTACCGTTACCGGTGGTTACGCTCAGAGCGATGCTCAGGGCGCAGCGAACAAAATGAACGGTTTTAACCTGAAGTATCGCTACGAGCAGGACAGCAACCCGCTGGGTGTTATCGGTTCCTTCACTTACACTGAAAAAGATCGTACCGATGCGTCTGGCGACTACAACAAAACCCAGTACTACGGCATCACTGCTGGTCCGGCTTACCGTCTGAACGACTGGGCAAGCATCTACGGTGTAGTGGGTGTTGGCTACGGTAAATTCCAGAACGCAGCATCCCCGGCTGATAACCACACCACCAGTGACTACGGTTTCTCTTACGGTGCTGGTCTGCAGTTCAACCCGATCGAAAACGTTGCTCTGGACTTCTCCTACGAGCAGAGCCGTATTCGTAGCGTTGACGTTGGCACCTGGATCGCTGGCGTGGGTTACCGCTTCTAATCACTTCGGTGATACAAAAAATCCGCCTCTCGGGGCGGATTTTTTTTGTGTGCAATTCAGAGATTAACGAGATTTGGTCTCAAAGATGTCGGTACCCAGATGGTTGTAGTCCACCTTCTGCAATTTGAAGTTGGTGATGTACACCGGGCCAGCCTTTTTCTCTGAAATAAAGCGATAGCTGTTGGTGATTTCCTTCGCGCTTATCCCCGTCCACTGCGAGAAAAAGCTGAGGAAGTCATTGGCGGAGCGACGGGCTTTAATCACCCGGTGCGCTTTATCATCGCTCGACAGCACCATAAATGGTACCTGGAAATTCTGCTGGAACTGATCGTCATGCGCCAGGTACTGCACCTCTTTCCCCCGCTCTTTAAACGCGAGGCCATGATCGGAGAAATAGACCATCGAGAAGCTGTTACCGCTGTTACGTAACTGATCGTAAAGCTGGCGCAGCAGGTCATCCGTCTGCGTCATGGTGTACAGATAGCAAGATGTCTCTTTCGACTGGACGAAAGTCTCGTATTTACCCTGCGTACGGTCGCAGGCCTGCGGATGCGAGCCCATTAAATGCAGCACGATAAGCTGTGGCTGAGTGCGCTCGGTTGCCAGCACCTGGGCGGTCATCTTCAACAGCGCTTCATCACGGGTATTTTTATCCGCTTCGAAATCACCGCTTTTGAGGAACTGAACTTCATCAGCTCGCTTCGCAATGCTGGCGATGGCCGTATCGTATTCACCAATCTGTCCCTGATTGGAGAACCACCACGTCTGGAATCCCGCGCGGTTGGCCAGAGTGACAAAGTTATCCTGGAACTGGGGTTTATTGTCCACCACCCGATTCAGCGTCAGGCCGAGTGATTTTTGTGTCGAACCGCTTGCCGCGATGTAATCCGCGAAGATGTAGCCGTTAACGGAACTGGCAAACGGGGTGTTATCCCAGTGGCCGCCAAAAGCGCCTAACGCATCGCGGCGGGCGCTTTCGCCGATGACCACCACGTAGGTATGATACTTCGGCTTCACGGCGGTTACCGTCCAGCTGTCTTTCACGCTCGCCAGCTTCGCCATACGCTCTTGTTCGTCGAGCACTTCGTTGTTATTAACGATAACGTCCTTGGCAAAGCGGAAAACCGGATAGCCGGTGTCTTTCAGCTTGAACACGCCGCCCCAGGCCAGGTTTTGCACCGGGGTCACAAAGAACGCGACAACGCTGAACAGCAAACAAATGCTGTCGAACTTATTCCAGCTACGCTGCTGCACCTCTTTTTTACGGCGTACGGCGATAACACCGAGGGCGAAAATAAACACCCCAACCAGATAACTGTACCAGGGGAAGATGGTCAGAATTTCAGTAGACTCTTCCATATTGGTTGAGTGCAGCGCCAGCAAGGTATTGAAGTTCGGCGAACCGTAAGCCTGGCCAAACGGGAAGTACATTGCCGCTATCAGCGAGCAAATGCCAATCAGCACTTTCTGCGCACGCGGCGCGCTGCGCCACAGCAGCATCAATATACAGGTGAAAGCAACGCTATAGAGCAGGCTAAGCGGATAGCCCAGCGCAAGGTTGATCAGCAGAGACTGTAAGAAATAGAGGCCAGTCCACGGACTAATCGCCCGGCTACGAGCAATGATTGAATCTTTGAGGGTTAAATTCATATGCCACTGTTACAAAAACGCCATGTGCTTACCCTGGCGCTAAGGGTCATTGCCTGCCTGAGAGAGCGAGAAGGGGGATAGGGTCCGCATCCGCGAGCCGCAATATATGCAGGGCTGCGAAAAGATAGAGTGTGTGCAAGAGAAGGTCAACTACTACTAAGAAATTGTTTTGCGAGGGGCGTGGCAAAACTGACAAAAAGAAGGGTTATTGGCACGAAAACGATCACCGTATCCGAGTTACGGCAGGAAAATGAAGCGGCGTACCGCGACGCCGCATTATTTATCTGCAGGTTTATCCTGCTCTGGTTTGCTGTTAATCATGTCGCACAGCATAGAGATCAGCATTAACCGTACTTTAAAGGGAGAGTGGCTAAACACGCGTATACACCTCTTAAATTCATTCATATAAACCTCCTGACTTCACGATCCCATCAGTCCTTGAGGGATGTCTTTATTATATACAGATATAGCACAGGCTATATTATATAGCTATTGCTAAAACGTTAATTTTTTGTGCCCACGCAACTCTGGTTTACAATGAGCGTTCTCTAATCAGATGCCGTTAACGCGTCACAGTAACGAGGAAGCAGAATGAGTCGTCGCGCAGGTATGCCAACAACAAAAAAAGTGACGCAATTGGTGAATGTCGAAGAACACGTTGAAGGATTTCGTCAGGTCCGGGAGGCACATCGCCGTGAGCTGATTGATGACTACGTAGAGCTGATTTCCGATCTCATTATTGAGGTGGGTGAAGCGCGCCAGGTAGATATGGCAGCACGGCTTGGGGTTTCCCAGCCGACGGTTGCTAAAATGCTTAAGCGTCTTGCTTCAGTTGGGTTGATTGAAATGATCCCCTGGCGGGGCGTGTTTTTAACCGCAGAAGGTGAGCGACTGGCTCAGGAGAGTCGGGAGCGTCACCAGATTGTGGAGAATTTCCTGCTGATGTTAGGTATCAGCCCGGAAATTGCCCGTCGCGACGCGGAAGGAATGGAGCATCACGTCAGTAAGGAAACGCTGGAGGCTTTTAGCCGGTTTACGCAACAGCAAGGCACAGGCTCTGAATGAGTTTTCCTTTACTACGCGCCTTACAGCGCGATCGCTTTTTTCAGCTGTTAATCATCGTCGGGGTTGTACTGAGCCTGTTCGTGCCGTTTACGCCAAGGTCGTGGCCGGGGGCGATAGACTGGCACACGATCATTACGCTTAGCGGCCTGATGTTACTGACCAAAGGCGTGGAGCTAAGCGGTTACTTCGATGTGTTAGGGCGCAAGATGACCCGGCGCTTTAACACCGAACGTCAATTGGCGATATTTATGGTGCTGGCGGCGGCCCTGCTGTCGACGTTTCTGACCAACGATGTTGCGCTGTTTATTGTTGTTCCGCTGACGATCACCCTGAAAAAATTGTGCGCCATTCCTGTAAATCGCCTGATTATCTTTGAGGCGCTGGCGGTAAACGCCGGTTCGTTGCTCACGCCAATAGGTAATCCGCAAAACATTCTGATGTGGGGACGCTCCGGCTTATCGTTTACCGCGTTTACCTGGCAGATGGCGCCGCTTGCGGGGACCATGATGCTGACATTGGTGGCGCTGTGCTGGTTCAGTTTCCCGCATAAAGCTTTGCATTATCATACCGGTACGCGCGCGCCTGACTGGCAACCGCGCCTGGTGTGGAGCTGTCTGGGGCTGTATATCATTTTCCTGGCGGCACTGGAGCTAAAACAAGAGCTGTGGGGCCTGGCGATCGTCGCGGCAGGATTCATGGTGCTGGCTCGCCGCGTGATCCTCAGCGTGGATTGGACGCTGCTGTTGGTGTTTATGGCGATGTTCATTGATGTGCACTTGCTGACGCAGCTCCCGGCCTTGCAGGAGATTACCCACCAGATTGGCACGCTTTCAGCGCCGGGGCTTTGGTTGACGGCCATTGGCCTGTCGCAGTTTATCAGTAATGTTCCCAGCACGATTTTGCTGCTGAACTACGTCCCGCCAACGCTGCTGCTGGCCTGGGCGGTCAATGTGGGCGGTTTTGGGTTGTTGCCGGGATCGCTGGCGAATCTTATTGCTTTACGGATGGCAAACGATCGACGGATCTGGTGGCGTTTTCATTGGTATTCGGTGCCGATGCTAATATGGGCGGCGCTGGTAGGGTATGGTTTATTGCAGGTGATGTGAGGATGGTGCCCGATGGGGCTGGCGCTTATCGGGCCTACAGGTCAAGTAGGCCCGATAAGGCGAAAGGGCAGTTTTGATGCTTAGTTCAGACGAACCGGCATACCTGAACGGTTCTGTACCGCCTGCTCAACGACGGCCTGATCGACGTCAGACTGACCGGTGATGCTGGTAATGCTCTTGTTCAGCGTAATCGGTACGATTTCCCCGCCTTCGAACTGTGCTTCAGTGGTAGACAGTGGGTTGTGTACCTCGATGTAACGGCTGCCGTCTGGTTCAGTCGTGGCTTTTACCGGCTCATCGATAAACTGTACGCGGGTGCCGACCGGCACATTTTCAAACAGGAATTTGATGTCGTCGTTACGCAGACGCACGCAACCGTGGCTGACGCGTAAGCCGACGCCGAAGTTAGCATTGGTGCCGTGGATGGCGTACAGGCGACCGATATACAGCGCGTACAGGCCCATCGGGTTATCCGGACCTGCCGGAACAACGGCTGGCAGTGGTTCGCCAGCAGCGCGGTATTCCGCATGCATTTTTGCCGTTGGCGTCCAGGTTGGGCCCGCTTTTTTACGTTCTACTTTGGTGGTCCAGTTGATTGGCGTGTCTTTGCCCAACTGACCAATACCGATCGGCAGAACAATAACGGTGTTGGTGCCTTTCGGGTAGTAGTACAGACGCATTTCAGCGCTGTTAATAACAATACCTTCATGCACGGTATCCGGCAGGATCAATTGCTGAGGTATGTTCAGTACGGTACCGCCCTTCGGCAGGAAGGTATCCACGCCCGGGTTGGCTTCCAGCATATTAGACAGACCCATCTGATACTCCGCCGCAAAATACTCCAGCGGTTGGGTGTTGCCTTCAGGAATAGTGATGACCTGGTTTTGGCCGATCAAACGGCTGCCATCGGTAGGCAGCGGGTACGTGACGGCAGAAGCGGTGTTACAAAAACCAACTATTGCGAGTGCCGCCGCGAAAAGCGTTGTTAATTTCATATTCATGTTCATGTATGCGAGATTCAGTGCCAGGCAGGCTAGTGGGTTGAGATTTATGTAGTGTTGGGCACGCATTATATGTGCAATCTGAGCAACAAGGAATTCGGATGTGTACTAAATCACATTTTTTTCCTTTTGCTTTCACTTTATCCCTTCAGCATCAAGGCGCGATCTTATTGCAGACTTATGGCATAATAAGCGGTTCGTCACATATTTCTTTCTCTTTCAGGATAAGCCAGTGTTAGTTTCCAGCAACGTCACCATGCAGTTCGGCAGTAAGCCGCTGTTTGAAAATATTTCCGTCAAATTTGGCGGCGGCAACCGTTACGGCCTGATTGGCGCGAACGGTAGCGGTAAATCCACTTTTATGAAAATTCTCGGCGGCGACCTCGAACCGACGCTGGGCAACGTTTCCCTCGATCCGAACGAGCGTATTGGTAAGCTGCGTCAGGATCAGTTCGCCTTTGAAGAGTTCACCGTGCTTGACACCGTGATCATGGGTCACGGTGAACTGTGGGAAGTAAAGCAGGAGCGCGATCGCATTTACGCCCTGGCCGAAATGAGCGAAGAAGACGGCTATAAAGTTGCTGACCTTGAAGTTCAGTATGGCGAAATGGACGGCTACTCTGCGGAAGCGCGTGCGGGTGAACTGCTGCTGGGCGTAGGTATTCCGGTAGAACAGCATTACGGCCCGATGAGCGAAGTCGCCCCCGGCTGGAAGCTGCGTGTGCTTCTGGCACAGGCGCTGTTCTCTAACCCGGACATTCTGCTGCTTGACGAACCAACGAACAACCTGGATATCGACACCATCCGCTGGCTGGAGCAGACGCTGAACGAGCGTGACAGCACCATGATCATCATTTCGCACGACCGTCACTTCCTGAACATGGTCTGTACGCACATGGCGGATCTGGACTACGGCGAACTGCGTGTTTATCCGGGTAACTACGACGAATATATGACGGCGGCAACCCAGGCGCGTGAACGTCTGCTGGCCGATAACGCCAAGAAGAAAGCGCAGATTGCCGATCTGCAATCCTTCGTCAGCCGCTTTAGCGCCAACGCATCTAAATCTCGTCAGGCGACTTCTCGTGCGCGTCAGATTGATAAGATCAAGCTTGACGAAGTGAAGGCGTCCAGCCGTCAGAACCCGTTCATCCGCTTCGAACAGGATAAGAAACTGTTCCGTAACGCGCTGGAAGTGGAAGCGCTGACGAAAGGGTTTGATGAAGGTCCGTTGTTTAAAAACTTTAACCTGCTGCTGGAAGTCGGTGAGAAAATTGCCATTCTGGGTGCCAACGGCGTGGGTAAATCAACCATGCTGAAAACGCTGGTCGGCGAATTACAGCCGGATAACGGTACTGTGAAATGGTCTGAAAACGCCCTGGTTGGTTACTACGCGCAGGATCACGAGTACGAATTCGAAAACGATCTGACGGTCTTCGAGTGGATGAGTCAGTGGAAACAGGAAGGCGATGATGAGCAGGTAGTACGTAGCTTCCTTGGTCGCTTGCTGTTCAGTCAGGACGATATCAAGAAACCTGCTAAAGTGCTGTCCGGTGGTGAAAAAGGACGCATGCTGTTCGGTAAGCTGATGATGCAGAAACCGAATATACTGGTAATGGATGAACCGACCAACCACCTGGATATGGAATCTATCGAATCGCTGAACATGGCGCTGGAAATGTACCAGGGCACGCTGATCTTCGTTTCTCACGACCGTGAGTTCGTCAGTTCGTTGGCAACCCGCGTGATTGAAATTACGCCGGAACGCGTAATCGACTTCACCGGTAACTACGAAGATTACCTGCGTAGCAAGGGCGTCGAATAATTTTCCCGTCGTCTTTCGTGTTACAGGTGTGTTGGCTGCACCTGTACACCCCGGTCACTTACTTGTGTAAGCTTGCGGGGATTTACAGGCTGGCCGCCTTCCTGTAACGCGAAATACTTAGGGAAACTTGTGTAAGTTACAAATTAAATAATCCCCAGCGCACGCTTGCCATGGATATTCAAATCATCCAGCGTGAAGCGTCCTTCCCAGTGAGTTTCATAATCCTCGCGTGGGAAATCACCCGGCGATACGCCTTTTTCCAGCGCGGCCTTCACTTTATGGGCGTAGGCCAGATTCTTTTCGCACATCGGTGCGGCAGGGATGTACATCACGTTGCCCCAACCCTGTTGATTTTCTACCGGCGCGACGGAGTGGATCACATCACAATGCCACCAGACGGAGTCTCCGGCGTCCAGTTGCGGAATGCTGGTTAACGCTTCAATCAGCAGCGGATGCCATTGCGCAGAAATCGGCAGAACTCTGCCGGGTGCTACGCCGCAAAGTTCATCTTCCGGCACATCGTCAAGCAATGGACGTAACAGTACCCAGGCCATCGCTTCAGGGATAGGGACCACGTGCAACAACCCCTGACCTGGCAGCATATCGGAGAGAGCAGTCCAGCCCTGGAAGGTGCGGAATACTGAACATTTGGTGGTGTTATCCACCGTGTACTCTTCTACTTCAGTGCGATGCGCGGCCTGCCACGGGTCGTAATCTTCCAGCTTACCATTGAAAACATTAGCAAAGACCTGCTGATATGCCGGCAGAAGCCAGCGTTCCAGCGCGCCGGAATCCGTATGCGCGCCCAGCCCTTTGGACGTCGTTCCCGGTGGACGACGGCGTATGCGGTCGGGGTAGATAACGCTGACATCCGGGTTAAACCATTGCTTACCTTCGCCTGCAAATGTCCAAAGACGGTTGAGAAATGACTGCGCATTTGCCATTTCTTCACTCTGACGGGCCTGCATCTGCGCCTGGGACCAGTAGATGGGGTAGATTTCAGGCCGCGACGCGCTCAGGGTACCAAAGAAATTATCGCCGGGTCCTTGGTAAACGTCGTCAAAATGGTTGCGGTCCAGATAGTCCAGCATTGACCTATCCCAATCGAGGGCTTGTTCGCGAGAGAAATGGCCTTTAATGACCGCGCATCCGCGACGCTTAATTTCTTCACGCTGCTCAGCACTCACGCGACCCGCCTTGATATCCGCATAGGACAACACAGGCCATACCGGAGAGCCTTGCGCTTTGAGGGCGTTGATTTCCGCCACGCGATTAGCAATGGCCTCGCTCAACTGATTGAAAATCAACTGAACATCTCCAAGCTGTTCACGCAATTGCTTTTTCATCTGCCTGATTGCCGCTTTGTGATCGGTGGGCAACGTGTCGCTGGTAAAAGTAAAAGCCATATCCACCTCGCATTAACTTTCATTCGAAACTTGTTTAACTTACAGGTGATAATATAAGTTAAAATTTAGTTAACGCAAGTTTAAAATTTGATGGTGTGAGAAACATGAAAAAGCGTGGAAACCGGGGCAAGGGGATACCCCGGTTGGGCAGGATTAGCAATTAAAAGGGGAAGTGTTATCCAGCACCGCCTGAATCACGTTCAGCGCGCCCTGATGGTTATTGTCGTCGGTCTGATAGCGGGCAATCGATTTGATACTCTCTGCCGCATTGGCCATGGCGAAAGAGTAGCGCGCCATTTTCAGCATTTCTGCGTCGTTGCCGCTATCGCCAATGGCGACTACATTTTGCGGGGACAGGTTCCAGCGCTTTAGCAGACGGCTGATTCCGTTGGCTTTATGCAAGCCTGGAATGATCAGGTCAATAAACCCAAAGCCGCTGGTGACGGGTTTCATTATACCGTCAAGGGCAGAATGAAGGTGATCGATCACTAATGGGATTTGTTGGTCCGGTAAATTTAGCGAGAACTTGAACAGCACATCATCGATGTCCTGATAATCCTTCACGGGTTTCAGGCGATGGTAGTGTTTTGACATCAATGCGACAAAGGACTCGGGGGCATTTTCGCTAACGTAGGCGCTTTGCAGGCCACAAGCCACAAAGTTGAGATGCGTATCTTTGAGCAGTTCGCCAATGACAATGCGGGATTCGTGGCGGGTCAGCTCACCGTGAAACAGCTGTTTGCCATGTTCAAAGACTAACGCTCCGTTCTCGGCAACAAAAGAGATCTCATCTTTGAGTTCCGGGAAAAAAGAGATCAGTTGGTAATACTGATTGCCGCTGGCCACGACAAATTCAATATCTCGTTTTTTCAGTTCCTGATACTGCGCCATAAAACGTGCAAGATCGTATTTTTTGGCGTCGTCGAGAAAAGTTCCGTCCATATCGGTGACGATAACTTTGATGGTCATACTTGCTCCTGGCTCATAACTGCGACCAGAAACATTTTAATAACAATGTGAGCTAAAGCACAAATTTATTTCATTCGAAAGAAGAATACCCGGCAAGCGAAATGCCGCCGGGTAAGGGGGATTACAGCATATGTTCAGTACGTGCGATGATATCGTCCTGCGCATCTGGAGACAGCGCGGTGAAGAAGGCCGAATAACCTGCTACACGGACCACCAGGTCACGATACTGATCCGGGTGCTTTTTGGCTTCCAGCAGCGTTTCACGGGAGACAATGTTGTACTGAATATGCCAGCCTTTGTGCTCTTCAAAGAAGGTACGCAGCAGGATCATCAGCTTTTGCTTATCGGATTCATTCTCCAGCGTGGCCGGGTTCAGCTTCTGGTTTAACAACACGCCGCCGAGGATTGAACCGGTCGGCAGTTTACCCACCGAGCCAATTACCGCTGTTGGGCCGAGATGGTCCGTTCCGGAAGCCGGGCTTGCGCCTTCTGCCAGCGGAGTGTGCGCTTTACGACCATCCGGCGTGGCCATCGTTGCCGCGCCAAACGGTACGTTTGCGGAGATCGATGAGGTACCCGCGTAGTAATTGCCGCCAACCGGGCCACGTCCGTAACGTGGATTATGATACTGTTTCAACTCATTGATATAGGTCTGATAAGCGCGGGCCAGCAGCGTATCAACGCTATCGTCATCGTTGCCGTATTTCGGTGCGCCGTTGATCAGCCGCTGGCGTAATTGTTCGTGGCTCAGACCGTCAAAATCGTCGGCCAGCGCGGCGGCCAGCTGTTGCTGACCGATAGCGCCTTGTTCAAAGACCAGTTTCTTCACCGCAGCCAGGCTGTTGCCGAGGTTGGCAATACCCACCTGCAAACCCGATACCCAGTCGTATTTCGCGCCGCCTTGCTTAATGCTTTTCGCGCGTTCAATACAGTCATCTACCAGCGCAGAGCACAGAATATCGTGTACGTTCTCTTCCAGCATGGTGTCGACGACATACTCAATTTCGATAGATTTACGCGTGTAGTAGCGAATCTGCGCATCCCAGGCGTCCATCACTTCGTCGAAATTGTTGAAGTTACCAGCCGAGAGCGCTTTTTCCTGTGGCAGAAATACTTTACCGCTGGTGGCATCGCGACCACCTTCCAGCGCTGCCAGCATCACGCGGGCAAAGTTAATAAAGCTCATACCGGTACAGCGGTAGCCCCATTTGCCGCCAACGGCGGTTTCGATGCAACCAATAGCCGCATAGTCATAGGCGTCCTGCGGTTCAATGCCAAGCTTAATGAATTCAGGTATGACGATTTCGTCGTTATTAAAGGCAGGCATCCCGAAGCCGCAGCGGATCACCTGTACACAGGCATCCAGGAAATCATTACTCATCCCTGCATGATAACGCACGCTCAGGTTTGGCTGAGTAGAACGCAGGCGACCGCAGGATTCCAGAATAGCGTAGGAGAGCGGATTGACGGCATCCATTGCCTGACCGTTAACCAGGTTTTGGCCACCAATGGTCACGTTCTGATACAGCGGGCTACCCGCCGAGGCTTTCGAATGGGAGCCGGAGCGGATTTTGTTCACTTCCAGCAGTTTCAGCCAGCAGCTGTGCAGCAGCTCAATGGCGTGCTCACGATCGAGGCTTTGGTTCAGTTCTACGTCACGACGGTAGAACGGATAGAGGTACTGATCCATGCGACCAAACGACACCGAGTGACCATTCGATTCAATTTGCAGGATCAACTGGATGAAATAGCACAACTGTAGCGCTTGCCAGAACGTTTTTGGCGGCTCATGGGCGATAACATCGCAGTTGTCCGCCATGGTCAGCAGTTCATCACGACGACTGGCGCGAGTTTCCGTGGCCGCCATTTTACGTGCCAGCGCGGCAAAGCGCTCAATGTGCAGACTGACGGCCTCCAGCACGATATCAATCGCTTTCAGAAACTGATCGCCATGAAGGTCTTCCAGACATGTCAGATTGATGCGGGAACGACGTTCATCAACTTTGTGGCGCAGGCCGTCGAGACCTTTTTCCAGCAGCAGCGGGAAGTTTACCGCCAGGTGTGCATCACCGGAGGTCATGTTACCTTCGGCTTTGATAATGCCGGTTTCCAGCAGCCCTTTCTGCTCGTCCGTAAACATCCCGTAGCAGCGATCCTGCACGGTCTGACCACGCCACCATGGACACACCTCGTGCAACACGCGTTTGTTATCTTCGCTTACCGCAAAGCCCGCGCCCGGCCTGTCGGCGAGGTCATCGATCTCTTTTTCAATCCACGACACGGTGTATTCCGGGAAGATTGGCGCGGCACGCACTTCGCTTGCCTGGTTACCAATGATCAGTTCGTCATGCTTGATCCAGATGGTGCGTTCCGCCAGATGATGGGCCAGCGCCAGCGCGCGGCGAACCGGGATAGGTTTATCCAGATGTTGTTGATACATCTCGGTATAGTGCTGGGCGCGCTCGGTACAAACCGGCGGCTTCACGATGTGGATCAGGGCCGTTTTATGCGCTTTGATACGGTCGCTGAGTGTGTCCAGTTTCAGAGTGGTCATGGCGATTATCCTCGTAGGGTCGCGGTTAAACCTTTAAGGCTGGCGTACTGCTGGGCAAATTCGAGCAGCGCAGGCGCATCAAGCGGTTTATCCGGTGCGTTGTAGGGTTGACTGAGTAAGTGGTATTTGTTGATGCCCAGCGTGTGGTAGGGCAAAAAATGGATCTCATCGACGTGAAGCTCGTCGGCAGCAAAATCGGTAATGGCCTGAATAGCGGCTTCGTCAGCGTTGAACCCCTGAATCAGGGGGACGCGGATAACCATTTTTTTACCGGCGGCGGCCAGTTTTTTCAGATTTTCCAGTACGCGAGAGGCGCTGCCATCGGTCCACTGTTTAAACGGCGCGTCGGCGACATGTTTTAAATCGGCCAGGAACAGGTCGACGTCAGGTAATGACGGTTCAATATACTTCCACGGGACATGCAGACAGGTTTCAACCGCTGTATGAATACCTGCATCGTGGCTGGCTTTGAGCAGCGCTGCCGCCAGTTCTGGCTGCATAAAGGGTTCACCGCCAGACAGGGTGAGACCCCCGCCGCTGCGATCGTAAAACGGTTTATCACGCACTACGGTCGCCATGATGTCGTCCACGCTTTTTTCCTCTCCGCAGACGGTCAGCGCCTGGGTTGGACAGCAGTGGGTCAGCGCCGTGAGCGCATCATCGGTCAGTTTTTCGCGTTGAATCAGCAATCCACTCAGCGCGCGTTCAATCACCTTCGGTGCGGCCTGAGCACAGAGATCGCAACCGTCGAGGCACAAACGCGCGTCATAGAGCAGATCCTGCGTGCGGGCGCGGCTTTCCGGATTCTGGCACCACCGACAGCCCAGGGAGCATCCCTTAAGGAACACCACAGTACGGATACCGGGACCATCATGTGTGGAATAGCGCTGGATATTGAAAATCATAAGCGGCCTCTTATCTTTCGTATAAAGATTAAATTACTTTCGAATGAAAGTTATATTGACGTACGTCAACTAACCGTGAGGTTTCGCCGTGCTACCTTTTATTCATGCTAATTATTCGTTTGAGGAAAGGTTATGGAACTCTATTTAGATACGTCTGACGTTGACGCGGTAAAAGCTCTGGCGCGGGTTTTTCCGCTGGCAGGGGTGACCACTAACCCAAGCATTGTGGCGGCAGGTAAGCAGACACTGGACGTGTTACTGCCGCAACTGCAGGAAGCGATGGGAGGGCAAGGACGCCTGTTTGCTCAGGTAATGGCGACCACCGCCGAAGGCATGGTCAGCGATGCGCGTAAGCTGCGGGCAATCATTGCGGATATCGTGGTCAAAGTGCCGGTCACGGCAGAAGGTCTGACGGCCATTAAATTGCTGAAAGAAGAAGGGATCCCGACGTTGGGTACCGCGGTATACGGCGCTGCTCAAGGGCTATTAGCTGCGCTTGCGGGGGCCGAATACGTTGCGCCATACGTTAACCGTGTGGATGCGCAGGGGGGGGACGGCATTCAGACGGTGACCGATCTGCAAACCTTACTGAAAATGCATGCCCCGCACGCCAAAGTACTGGCCGCCAGTTTTAAAACGCCGCGTCAGGCGCTGGATTGCCTGCTGGCAGGCTGCGAGTCCATCACGCTGCCGCTGGATGTCGCTCAGCAGATGATTAGCTCTCCGGCCGTTGATGCTGCCGTAGCGAAGTTCGAGCACGACTGGCAGAGCGCATTTGGACGCACTTCTCTGTAAGTCTGTTTTGCCGGATGGCGGCTAACACCTTATCCGGCCTACACAATGCGCTGTTGTAGGCCTGATTGGAGGCATTAGCATCGCCCTCTGGCAATAGTGTGGTGCCGACGATTTCTCTGCTAACTCCCGCAGACCTCACAGGTGGGATTGCGCATCAGCTTCATTTCGCGAAACTGGCAGGTCATGGCGTCGTACATGACGATTTTTCCGGACGCCGGTTTACCGTAGTTAGCCAGCAGCTTAATGGCTTCCATTGCCTGTAACGAGCCGATCACGCCGATCAGCGGGGCCATCACTCCGGCCTCTACGCAGGTCAGGGCGTTTTCACCGAACAGACGGCTCAGGCAACGGTAGCAGGGCTCTCCTTCCTGGTAGGTAAATACGGTAATTTGTCCTTCCATGCGAATTGCCGCACCGGAAACCAGCGGAACCCTGGCGGCGAAGCATCCGGCATTCAACTGATTGCGGATGCTGACATTATCCGTACAGTCCAGCACCAAATCGTGTTCGGTAATAAGCGTGTGAATCTCGCTCTCGTCCAGCAGGGCATTCACCGGCGTAATGGCGATATAAGGGTTAATCCGCGCCAGTGCGTCGCGGGCGGATAGCACTTTTGGCTGTCCAACGGTCGCATCGCTGTGCAGCGTCTGGCGCTGGAGGTTCGACACGGATACTGTGTCAAAGTCGAGCAAGGTTAAATGCCCGACGCCAGCGCCTGCAAGGTACTGAGTTGCTGCGCATCCCAGTCCCCCCACACCAACGACCAGTACCCGCGCCTCCTTGAGCGCTTCCTGACCTTCGAAATCGAAGCCGCGCAGAATGATTTGCCGGTTATAGCGCATCATCTCCTGGTCGCTGAGTTCTGCCATTACAGGCCTCCAAACAGTGCGTTAAACGGCTCGACCTCAACCCATTCGCCGGCTTCGACGTTACCGCGATCGCGCTCCAGCACGATAAAACAGTTACCCTGGCTAAAAGAGCTAAAAATATGCGAGCCCTGGTGCCCGGTAGTGGTGACTTCCAGTTCGCCTTCAGCGGTACGCTGCAATACACCGCGCTGAAAATCCAGACGGCCAGGTGTTTTCTTCAGGCGTGAGGCGGTGCGCACGCGCTGGCGAGGCGGTAGTCCACAGGCGGTGTTGCCGCTGAGTTTCGCCAGGAGCGGTTGTACCAGTTGATAGAAGGTGAGGGCCGCAGACACTGGATTACCCGGCAGACCGCAAAACCAGCTGTTGCTCAGTTTGCCAAACGCGAACGGTTTGCCCGGTTTGATGGCCAGCTTCCAGAATGCAATTTCTCCCAGCTCTTCCAGAATAGTTTTAGTGTAATCCGCTTCGCCTACTGAAACGCCGCCGGAACTGATGACGACATCGGCCTGGCTGTCGGCTTCGATAAACGCGGCACGCAGCGCGTTGGGATCGTCGCGAATAATCCCCAGGTTGATCACTTCGCAGCCCAACTGTTGCAGCATCAGGTGAACGGTCAGACGGTTAGTGTCATAAATCTGTCCGTCTCCCAGCGGCTGACCAGGCAACTGCAGTTCATCACCGGTGGAGAACAGCGCCACGCGGACTTTGCGCACTACGGGAGCATCGGCAACACCGAGCGAAGCCAAAACGGGAAGCTCGGCGGTTGTCAGGCGAGTCCCGGCGGGAAACACCACCGCGCCGTTTGCAATATCTTCACCGCGCAGACGAATATTTTGCCCGCGGCGGACTTCGGCGGTAAAACGCACCCCGTCGTCAGTTTGTTCCGTTTGCTCCTGCATCACCACTGCTTCACAACCAGCAGGCACCGGGGCGCCGGTCATAATACGGATGCAGGTTCCCGCAGGCCACTCGCCATGGAAAGGCTGACCGGCAAAGGCTTTACCCGCCACCGCAAGCGGCTGATCAGATTGTAAATCGGCTAATCGTACCGCATAGCCATCCATTGCTGAGTTATCGAATCCCGGTACATCAATGGGGGAGACAACGTCGGTGGCCAGAATACGGCCAAAGCATTGAACCAGCGGCAGCGTTTCGACGGCGGTGAGCGGGGTAATACGCGAAAGCATCTGAGAGAGAGCCGTTTCAAGCGGCATCAGTCCGGCGGTAAATTCCATGAGAAGACTCCTGCGGGGCAAAATCGAATCTGCTCATTATGTCAGAAAATGGACGCGGGCAGTATGCTACCTCAGGCTTAGAATCAGATCTGGTAAAGGTTTTGTGCCAGGGATAGCGCTGCAGGAAGAATGCAGTATAGACTCAATATTTCCGCTCATTTTTCCCTGGGGCTAAATGGCTAATATTATTCCAGACGCAATTCGACGACAGGTGGAGGCCGCCAGTGCGTGCATCCGCCAGATTTTCGAGGGGAATCTCATTGCCCTTCATTTGTATGGCTCTGCGGTTGAAGGCGGCTTAAAACCCCAAAGCGACATTGATTTATTGGTCACCCTGCGTGAACCAATAAATGCCCGACAAAGAAAAATACTGATGCAGGATTTGCTGACCATTTCAGCGCCTCCCGGCACCTCCGGGCCATATCGTGCGCTGGAAGTGACCGTGGTTCTGCACTCGCAGATCGTGCCGTGGCGATTCCCTCCGGCGAGAGAAATGCAGTTTGGCGAATGGCTGCGTGATGATATTCGCGCTGGCGTGTTTGAACCGGCAATGGTGGATCCTGATCTTTCTATTCTGCTGACCCAGGCCCGGCGCGCCAGCGTACCGCTGTTCGGTGAACCGGCTGAGACGTTGTTTAACGTCATTCCGTTTAGCGATGTATTGCAAACATTTCGGCATATCCTTGAGATGTGGCAGAAACCGGCTGATTTAGAGGGGGACGAGCGTAATATCATCCTTGCTCTAGCACGTATCTGGTATAGCGTGGTTACGGGTAATATTGTCGCTAAAGATGAGGCCGCATCCTGGCTTCTGCCGCAATTACCCGCTGAGCATGCTGATTTGCTGCAAGCGGCGCGTGCGGAATATCTGGGGTTAACCAAACATAACTGGGCAGCGTATATGCCGTCTGTAGAACGCTTTGTGTTTTATGCAAAAAAACAGATTACCGATCGGCTTGAATAATTTAGCAACAACGTCGGGAGATCTCCTTTCCGTTAAACACATCTGAATGACCTGATGAGACGGGGTGTGAGGTGCAGGCCTTTACCTTTACATGACGTCTGCATCTTTCTATATTCAAAAATCGAATCAATAAGTCACCGAAATTCTGATATTTATAACCCCCCGGTACCCGCCACCTAATGGACGAATAAAATGGGTAAAGCAGTCATTGCAATTCACGGCGGCGCAGGGGCTATCACCCGCGCGTTACTGAGCCAGGAGCAAGAATTGCGTTATATACAAGCGCTGTCGGATATCGTTGAAACCGGCCAACGGATGCTTGAAGACGGTCGTAGCGCACTGGATGTGGTCACCGAAGCCGTGCGTTTGTTGGAGGAGTGTCCGTTGTTTAATGCCGGAATTGGCGCGGTGTATACCCGTGATGAAACCCATGAACTGGACGCCTGTGTGATGGACGGTAATACGCTAAACGCGGGAGCCGTCGCCGGGGTTAGCCATCTGCGCAATCCAATTCTCGCGGCTCGCCTGGTGATGGAGCACAGCCCCCACGTCATGATGATAGGTGAAGGGGCTGAAAACTTTGCCATTGCGCAGGGTATGGAGCGCGTTTCGGCGGATATTTTCTCGACGCCAGAACGCTACGCTCAACTGCTGGCAGCGCAATCGGCGGGTGAAACGGTGCTGGATCATAGCGCGACCCCGCTGGATGAAAACAACAAAATGGGTACTGTGGGTGCGGTCGCGCTGGATATGTTTGGCAATCTGGCGGCGGCAACATCGACCGGCGGAATGACCAACAAATTACCGGGGCGGGTTGGTGACAGTCCGCTGGTTGGCGCAGGCTGTTATGCCAATAACGCAAGTGTGGCCGTTTCCTGCACCGGAACCGGTGAAGTCTTTATTCGTGCGCTGGCGGCCTATGACATTGCGGCGTTGATGGACTATGGCGGCCTGAGTTTATCGGAGGCGTGCGAACGCGTAGTAATGGAAAAATTACCGGCGCTCGGCGGTAGCGGCGGTTTAATTGCCGTCGATCACGAGGGCAACGTCGCCTTGCCGTTTAACAGCGAAGGCATGTACCGTGCCTGGGGATATGCAGGCGATACGCCAACCACCGGTATTTATCGGGAAAAAGGAGATACCGTTGCCACACAGTGATGAGCTTGACGCCAGCGACGTGCTGGCAGTCAGCAACCTGAACATTGCCTTTGAACAGGAGCAACAGCGCATCAGTGCGGTGCGTAATCTGTCATTTCGCCTGAAGCGTGGTGAAACGCTGGCGATAGTGGGTGAATCCGGTTCAGGAAAGTCGGTAACAGCCTTGTCGCTAATGCGTTTGATTGAACAGTCAGGCGGCGAGGTGAGCTGCGATGAAATGCTCCTTCGACGCCGTAACCGACAGGTTATTGAGCTGGGTGAACAGAGCGCGTCGCGGATGCGTCACGTGCGTGGCGCGGATATCGCCATGATCTTCCAGGAGCCCATGACATCGCTTAATCCGGTATTTACCGTGGGTGAGCAGATTGCTGAGTCAATTCGTTTGCATCAGGGGGCCAGCCACGAAGAGGCGATGGTGGAAGCGAAACGGATGCTCGACCAGGTGCGTATCCCCGAGGCGAAGGCTATTTTATCGCGCTATCCGCACCAGCTTTCTGGCGGCATGCGCCAGCGGGTAATGATCGCCATGGCGCTATCGTGTCGCCCTGCGGTTTTAATTGCCGATGAACCGACTACCGCGCTGGATGTCACTATTCAGGCACAGATCCTGCAACTGATAAAAGTGCTGCAGCAGGATATGTCGATGGGAGTGATCTTTATTACCCACGATATGGGCGTCGTGGCGGATATTGCCGATCGCGTGCTGGTGATGTATCAGGGCGAGGCGGTAGAAACCGGCAGCGTTGAGCAGATTTTTCACGCTCCCCAGCATCCTTACACCAAAGCGCTGCTGGCAGCCGTGCCGCAGCTTGGGGCGATGACCGGACAAGCGTACCCGCGCCGGTTTCCACTCATTTCATTACACGATCCCAGCCATGTAGAACCACAGACTGAACAGGATACCGTGGTTGAAGGCGAGCCTATTTTGCAGGTACGTAATCTGGTGACGCGTTTTCCGCTGCGCAGCGGCATTCTTAATCGGGTGACCCGCGAGGTGCATGCGGTGGAAAACGTTAGCTTTGACCTGTGGCCCGGAGAGACGCTCTCGCTGGTGGGGGAGTCAGGCTGCGGGAAATCCACCACCGGTCGGGCGCTGCTACGTCTGGTAGAGTCTCAACGCGGGGAGATTGTTTTCAACGGACAGCGTATTGATACCCTGGCCGCCAGTAAGCTACAGCCGCTGCGTCGGGATATTCAATTTATCTTCCAGGACCCCTATGCTTCGCTCGATCCGCGTCAGACCGTGGGATATTCCATTTTAGAACCGCTGCGGGTGCATGGGCTACTGCAAGGCGATGCGGCGGCAAAACGGGTTGCATGGCTGCTGGAACGCGTAGGATTGCTCCCTGAGCATGCCTGGCGCTATCCGCACGAGTTTTCCGGTGGGCAGCGTCAGCGGATCTGTATTGCCCGGGCGCTGGCGCTCAATCCCAAGGTGATTATTGCCGATGAGTCAGTCTCGGCGCTGGATGTCTCAATTCGCGGGCAAATTATCAACCTGTTGCTCGACCTCCAACGAGAAATGGGGATTGCGTACCTGTTTATTTCCCACGATATGGCGGTGGTGGAGCGGATCAGTCATCGGGTGGCGGTGATGTATCTTGGGCAAATCGTCGAGATCGGCACCCGACGCGCGGTGTTTGAAAATCCGCAGCATCCGTACACCCGCAAACTGATGGCGGCAGTCCCGGTCGCCGATCCCTCACATCACCGGCCCCAGCGCGTGCTGCTGTCGGATGATATCCCCAGTAATATCCGCAAACGCGGTGAAGAGATTTCCCCCGTTTCACTACAGCTAGTTGGTCCGGGGCATTATGTTGCGCGTCCGCAACCAGAAAATGCGCTTTCGCGTTTATAACAGGCAGGCAGGGTTTAAGGAGAATAACATGACAAAAATTGTTGCTCGAAAATGGCTGGTTGCTGTGGGAGTGGCCTTTGCGCTGGCCGCCACACCTGGCTGGGCCGCCAAAGATGTAGTAGTGGCGGTAGGATCCAATTTCACCACCCTCGATCCCTACGACGCAAACGACACGTTGTCGCAGGCGGTAGCGAAGTCGTTTTACCAGGGGCTGTTTGGCCTTGATAAAGAGATGAAGCTGAAAAATGTGCTGGCGGAGAGTTATACGGTTTCTGATGATGGCCTGACTTATACTCTTAAGCTGCGACAGGGCGTGAAGTTTCAGGACGGCACCGACTTCAACGCCGATGCGGTTAAAGCTAACCTCGACCGGGCCAGCAACCCGGAAAACCATCTGAAACGCTACAACCTGTATAAGAATATCGATAAAACCGAGGTCGTCGATCCGTCGACGGTGAAGATAACGCTGAAGCAGCCGTTCTCTGCATTTATCAATATTCTGGCGCACCCGGCTACGGCGATGATCTCTCCCGCCGCGCTGGAGAAATACGGCAAGGAGATCGGTTTCCATCCCGTGGGGACCGGGCCGTATCAGCTTGAGACCTGGAATCAGACGGATTTTGTAAAGGTTAAGAAGTTCGCGGGTTACTGGCAGCAAGGGCTGCCAAAGCTGGATACGATTACCTGGCGTCCGGTGACCGACAACAACACGCGTGCGGCAATGTTGCAGACCGGGGAAGCGCAGTTTGCCTTCCCGATCCCTTACGAACAGGCGGCGCTACTGGCGAAGAATAAAAACCTGGAACTGGTGGCCAGTCCGTCTATTATGCAGCGTTACATCAGCATGAACGTCACGCAAAAACCGTTCGTTAACCCGAAGGTGCGTGAAGCGCTGAATTATGCCATTAACCGTCAGGCGCTGGTGAAAGTGGCGTTTGCCGGTTACGCGACGCCAGCAACCGGCGTTCTCCCTCCGTCGATCGCCTATGCGCAAAGCTATACGCCATGGCCATACGACCCGGCAAAAGCGCGCGAACTGCTGAAAGAAGCGGGTTATCCGAACGGTTTTACCACCACGCTATGGTCTTCTCATAACCATAGCACCGCGCAAAAAGTGCTGCAATTTACCCAGCAGCAACTGGCTCAGGTGGGCGTTAAGGCTCAGGTGACGGCGATGGATGCCGGTCAGCGCGCGGCGCAAGTCGAAGGTAAAGCGCAGAAAGAGAGCGGGGTACGCATGTTCTACACCGGCTGGTCTGCCTCTACGGGTGAAGCAGACTGGGCGCTGTCACCGCTGTTTGCATCTCAAAACTGGCCGCCAACGCTGTTTAATACGGCGTTCTACAGCAATAAGCAGGTGGACAGTGATTTAGCGGCAGCGTTGCAAACCAACGATCCGGCCCAGAAAGCGAAGCTGTACAAGGATGCGCAGGATATTATCTGGAAAGAGTCGCCGTGGATCCCACTGGTAGTGGAACAACTGATTTCGGCGCACAACACCAGATTGACCGGGTTCTGGATCATGCCGGATACCGGATTTAGCTTTGATGATGCGGATTTAAAATAAGCTATTCATCCGGCCCCGCCACACAGGGGCCGGCGAAGGGAGTGTGATGCTTAACTATGTTTTCAAGCGCCTGCTGGGGTTGATTCCAACTCTGTTGATTGTAGCGGTGCTGGTATTTTTATTTGTTCACCTGCTACCCGGCGATCCGGCCCGACTGATTGCCGGACCGGAGGCTGATGCTGAGGTTATCGAACTGGTGCGTCAGCAGTTGGGTCTGGACCAGCCGCTGCATATTCAGTTCTGGCATTACATTACTAACGTGTTGCAAGGCGATTTTGGAACCTCAATGGTTTCTCGTCGTCCGGTCTCCGAAGAGATAGCCAGTCGTTTTATGCCATCGCTATGGCTGACCATTGCCAGCATGGCGTGGGCGGTGTTATTCGGCATGACGGCAGGGATCATTGCTGCTGTATGGCGCAATCGTTGGCCGGACAGATTGAGTATGACGCTCGCCGTCACCGGGATCTCTTTCCCGGCGTTTGCGCTCGGCATGCTGCTCATGCAGATATTCTCCGTTGAGCTTGGCTGGTTGCCCACCGTTGGCGCTGATACCTGGCGGCACTATATCCTCCCGTCTATTACCCTGGGTGCGGCGGTGGCTGCGGTGTTAGCCCGGTTTACCCGCGCTTCGTTTGTCGATGTGCTCAGTGAAGACTATATGCGTACCGCGCGGGCCAAAGGGGTGAGTGAAACCTGGGTGGTGTTAAAACATGGTTTGCGTAATGCGATGATCCCGGTGGTCACCATGATGGGGCTACAGTTTGGCTTTTTGCTTGGCGGCTCGATTGTGGTTGAAAAGGTGTTTAACTGGCCAGGGCTTGGGCGGCTGTTGGTGGACTCAGTCGAAATGCGCGACTACCCGGTGATTCAGGCCGAGGTGCTGTTGTTTTCTCTGGAGTTTATTCTTATTAACTTAGTGGTGGATGTGCTCTATGCCGCCATTAATCCGGCTATCAGGTACAAGTAAGGATGCGATTTTTTAACTGGCGCCGACAGGCGATTTTAAATGCGATGCCCCTTGTTAAGCCTGAGCAGATACGCACGCCGTGGCATGAATTCTGGCGTCGTTTCCGTCGCCAGCGCATGGCGATGTTAGCGGGGTTATTTGTCCTGCTGCTGATAATGGTGGCGATTTTTGCTCGCTGGTTAACGCCATTTGATGCCGAGAATTACTTCGATTATGACCGTCTGAATGACGGACCGTCGATGCTGCACTGGTTCGGCGTTGACTCGCTGGGGCGGGATATTTTTAGCCGCGTGCTGGTGGGGGCGCAAATCTCGCTGGCGGCGGGGGTCTTTGCCGTATTTATTGGCGCGGCGATTGGCACCGTGCTGGGTCTGCTGGCGGGATACTACGAAGGCTGGTGGGATCGACTGATTATGCGTATCTGCGATGTGCTGTTCGCCTTTCCGGGTATTTTGCTGGCGATAGCCGTGGTCGCTGTGCTGGGCAGCGGCATTGCAAACGTGATTATTGCCGTGGCCATTTTCTCCATTCCGGCCTTCGCGCGGCTGGTGCGCGCAAATACGCTGGTGCTAAAGCAGCAGACCTTTATTGAATCCGCGCGCAGTATCGGCGCCAGCGATGCGACCATCATCTTCAACCATATCCTGCCGGGTACGGTTTCATCGATCGTCGTCTTTTTTACCATGCGAATTGGCACGTCAATTATCTCTGCCGCGAGCCTGTCATTTCTGGGATTGGGTGCGCAGCCGCCGACCCCGGAGTGGGGGGCAATGCTCAATGAAGCCCGCGCTGATATGGTGATCGCGCCGCACGTGGCGATTTTCCCGGCGGTGGCGATATTCCTGACGGTGCTGGCGTTTAACTTACTCGGAGATGGTCTGCGCGACGCGCTGGACCCGAAAATTAAAGGATAAATCACAGGCCGGATAAGACGTAACGCTTATCCGGCCTACAGTTGGGTTGCGCTTATTTAAACGCGGGTGCCCCACAGATCGTATTCATCAGCGTTTTCGACCTTCACGCGGATGATATCGCCAGGTTTCACCTTAGTTTCGCCATTCAGGTATACCGCGCCGTCGATTTCCGGGGCGTCAGCCATGCTGCGGCCAATCGCGCCTTCTTCGTCAACTTCATCAACGATAACCAGAATTTCGCGGCCCACTTTCTCCTGCAAACGTTCAGCGGAGATTTGCTGTTGCAATTGCATAAAGCGGTTCCAGCGTTCCTCTTTCACCTCTTCCGGGATTTGGTCCGGCAGGTCATTGGCGCCAGCGCCTTCTACCGGGCTGTATTTAAAGCAGCCCACGCGGTCCAGACGCGCTTCCTTCAGGAAGTCGAGCAGCATCTGGAAGTCTTCTTCCGTTTCACCTGGGAAACCGACAATGAAGGTTGAGCGCAGCGTCAGTTCAGGGCAGATTTCACGCCACTGTTTGATGCGTGCCAGTTGTCTGTCCACGGAGCCTGGGCGTTTCATCAGCTTAAGAATACGCGGGCTGGCATGTTGCAGCGGGATGTCCAGATACGGCAGGATTTTCCCTTCCGCCATCAGTGGGATCACGTCATCAACGTGCGGGTAGGGGTAGACGTAATGCAGACGAGTCCAGATCCCCAGTTTTGATAACTGCTCGCACAGATCAACCATGCTGGTTTTGACCGGCTCGCCGTTATGGAAACCGGTGCGATGCTTCACATCCACGCCGTACGCGGAGGTATCCTGAGAAATGACCAGTATCTCTTTCACGCCCGCATCCACCAGACGTTTGGCTTCGCTGAGGACGTCGCCAATCGGACGGCTCACCAGATCGCCACGCATCGACGGAATAATGCAGAACGTGCAGCGGTGGTTGCAGCCTTCAGAAATTTTCAAATAGGCATAATGACGCGGAGTGAGCTTGACGCCCTGTTCAGGAACCAGGCTCAGGAACGGGTTGTGCTTTGGTTTGGGCACATAGTGGTGAACGTGCTCCAGAACCTGTTCGTAGCTATGCGGCCCGGTGATTTCCAGCACCTTCGGGTGGACTTCACGGATCTGATCGACTTTCGCGCCCAGACAACCGGTGACGATCACCTTGCCGTTTTCGTTCAGCGCTTCGCCGATTGCTTCCAGCGACTCCTGAACCGCGCTGTCGATAAAGCCACAGGTGTTAACGATAACCATATCCGCGTCGTCGTAGCTTGGCACAACATCATAGCCTTCGGTACGAAGTTCGGTCAGGATGCGTTCAGAATCGACGAGGTTTTTCGGGCAGCCGAGGGAGACAAAGCCGATTTTCGGCTGGTGGGTTACATTGCTCATAGCGTAAAAATTGTTCAGTTATTGGAATATTCAGGGCACGGATTCTACAGAGTTCTGAATAAAAATTGTATCGCAATCTCATACCATCAGTCGCCACGCCCGGCGTGGAATTAAAGATTATTTGTAAATTGTGTTAATTTTCGGTGATGGATTGATCCTGGACACGACTTTGTTCAAAAAATGACCATACTATTAAGTTGCACCATAGTTGGAAAGAGGAGGAACAAAGTATGGTTGTTGACAGACTGAGAACCGATCTTCTCAACAAATTGATAAACGCCCGTGTCGAACTTGCCGCTTATCTGCTGTTGAGAAAAGCGAAAGGCTACATGTCAGTCAGCGAGAGCGATCGTCTGCGTGATAATTTTTTTGCACTGAATCGCGAATTGCACGAGCAATCACAGCTTCACGGTATGCATCTTGATCAGGAAGAGTGGAATGCCCTTCATCGTGCTGAAGGGGCGTTAGCCGCCGCCGCTGTTTGTCTTATGAGTGGACATCACGATTGTCCAACTTTTATCGCCGTTAACGCAGAGAAACTGGAAAACTGCCTGACAACGCTGACGCTAAGTATCCAGTGTTTGCAATCTTATTCAACGCTGGAACACGTCTGAATCAGGGGGAGGGCGCTCCCCCTTTTCGTTAATATTATGTAAATGTGGCGGGATAATTCCCCTTGCTGGCTACGCTTTATGCAGAGCCATTAAGGAGGTGTTATGCGTCGACTCTTTCTCTGTGCTGTCCCACTCGCGCTATTTTCCTCTTATGCCGCCGCGGTAGAGGTGGAAGTGCTGCAAACGAAACTCGATCATCCGTGGTCGCTGGCGTTTTTACCCGACAATCGCGGCATGCTCATTACGCTCAAAGGCGGCCAGCTTCGACTTTGGCAGTCAGGGAAGGGGCTTTCCGACCCGCTGACCGGCGTACCCAAAGTCTGGGCGAATGGTCAGGGGGGATTGCTTGATGTGGCATTAGCACCGGATTTTAAACAATCCCGCCGGGTGTGGCTTAGTTTTGCTGAAGCTGACGGTGAAGGTAACGCCGGGACAGCGGTTGGTTACGGACGACTGAGCGACGATCTCAAACATCTGCAAGGGTTCCAGACCATTTTTCGCCAACAGCCGAAGCTTTCCACCGGAAACCATTTTGGCGGACGTATGGTTTTTGATGGCAACGGTTATCTGTTTATTGGTCTTGGTGAAAATAATCAACGTTCTACCGCACAGGATCTGGATAAGCTGCAGGGCAAGGTCGTACGACTGACCGATGAGGGAAAAATTCCGCCGGATAATCCGTTTGTGAAGAGGGCAGGAGCGCGGGCAGAGATTTGGTCATATGGTATCCGCAACCCGCAGGGGATGGCGATGAATCCCTGGAGCGATACGCTGTGGCTTAATGAGCATGGTCCACGCGGGGGCGATGAAATCAATATCCCCGAGAAAGGGAAAAACTACGGCTGGCCGCTTGCGACCTGGGGCGTTAACTACAGTGGTCTTAAAATTCCCGAAGCAAAAGGCCCAATTGTTGCTGGAACAGAGCAACCCATCTTTTACTGGGAAAAGTCACCGGCGGTCAGCGGAATGGCTTTTTATAATAGCGATACCTTCCCACAGTGGCGGCAGAAGTTATTCATTGGCGCGTTGAAAGATAAAGAAGTGATCGTGCTGAGCGTCAAAGGGAATGCCGTCACCGAAGAGGGGCGTCTGTTGCAGGAAAGAGGGCAACGGATCCGTGATGTGCGTGTCGGACCAGACGGGTACTTATACGTACTAACCGACGAGTCCGACGGGGAATTACTGAAAGTGAGTCCCTGATTTAGTTAGCTGACCGGGATCATCACGACTTTTTGAAACGCCGGACGTTCGGTCAGTTGCTGATACCAGTGCTCCAGATGTGGGCGCGGGGTCCAGCTCAGGCCAACGTTGAACAGGTTATAGATAAACGGCGCAACGGCGATATCGGCAGTGCCAAATTCAGCCCCGGAGAACCATGGCTGGTCCGCCAGCGCGTTATCCAGAATAGCAAACAGGTTATCGCACACCTGACTACCCGCCTCGATTGCCGCCATATCGCGTTTCTCGGCAGGGGTTCTGACCAGGCCAAACAAGATAACCCGATGCGCAGGACTTAGCGTCTGGTTTGCCCAGTCCATCCATTTTTCACCGACGGCGCGCGCGGCCGGGGCGTCAATCCACAAACGCTTTTGTCCGTACTGAGCTGCCAGATAGCGGACAATGGTATTGGATTCCCACAGAACAACGTCCGTTTCATCATCACGTAGCAGCGGGACCAGTCCGTTCGGGTTGAGTGCCAGATAGTCGGCATCGCGGTTACCGCCATGCTGTCCGCCCGCCAGAATTTGGTTATACGGCAGTTCCAGTTCCTCGAGCGTCCACAATACTTTTTTTACGTTGGTCGAGTTATTGCGACCCCACAGTGTAATCATAGTAACCCCGCAAATTAATTGAGCAGCTTTATGGCTGCAGATGCCATCTGACTAGCCCACATGGTGGGGTAAACCTAATATTTACGCAACAAAGTCTAAAAAAATCGTGCCAGGAGCAGCGCAGCGCGGTGTTATTGCATAAACTTTAAAAACTTTACCAACTTACGGTTTCTTTAAGCTCGTTAGTGCGTTATTACTCACCGCACTTATTTTACACGTCATCCATCAGACCTTTTCTGCATGGGTTGGCCAGGGTCGCTTGGCTGGTTTTGTGTAAACACGGTGTGGTATGACGTGGTTTTTTGGAATGGATACTCGGGTGGCATTTATGACGCAATACTTCTCTTCACTTCGCAGCTTTGCTGCAGGTTCTGCACTCTTAATCCTTTTGGCGCCGAGCGTACAGGCGGCGGAGCAACCAACGGCCCCACCGAGCGTCGACGCGCGCGCGTGGATCCTAATGGATTACGCCAGCGGTAAGGTTCTGGCGGAAGGTAATGCTGATGAGAAACTGGATCCTGCCAGTCTGACCAAGATCATGACCAGCTATGTGGTCGGTCAGGCGCTGAAGGCCGGGAAAATTAACCTCAACGACATGGTCACTGTGGGCAAAGACGCCTGGGCGACCGGTAATCCGGCCCTGCGCGGTTCGTCGGTTATGTTCCTCAAGCCCGGCGATCAGGTTGCAGTGTCCGATCTGAACAAAGGCGTTATCATCCAGTCTGGTAACGATGCCTGTATCGCCCTGGCTGATTACGTTGCCGGCAGCCAGGAATCCTTCATTGGTCTGATGAACGGCTACGCGAAAAAACTGGGGCTGACCAATACCACTTTCCAGACCGTGCATGGCCTGGATGCGGCAGGACAGTTCAGTACCGCACGTGATATGGCCCTGCTCGGGAAAGCGCTAATCCACGATGTACCGGAAGAGTACGCTATCCACAAAGAGAAAGAATTTACCTTTAATAAAATCCGCCAGCCGAACCGCAACCGTTTGTTGTGGAGCACCAACCTGAACGTGGACGGTATGAAAACCGGTACTACGGCCGGGGCGGGATACAACCTGGTCGCTTCTGCGACCCAGGGGGATATGCGCCTGATCTCCGTGGTGTTGGGGGCGAAAACCGACCGCATTCGTTTTAATGAGTCAGAAAAGTTGCTGACCTGGGGCTTCCGCTTCTTTGAAACCGTTACGCCGATTAAACCGGATGCCACTTTCGTGACGCAGCGCGTCTGGTTTGGCGATAAGAGTGAAGTTAATTTGGGCGCCGGAGAAGCGGGCTCGGTGACTATCCCGCGTGGTCAGCTCAAAAACCTGAAGGCCAGCTTTACCCTGACCGAACCACAGTTAACCGCGCCGCTGAAGAAAGGCCAGGTTGTGGGGACTATCGACTTCCAGTTGAACGGGAAATCCATCGAGCAGCGTCCACTGATGGTGATGGAGGCCGTGGAAGAGGGGGGATTCTTTAGTCGCATGTGGGACTTTGTGATGATGAAATTCCATCAGTGGTTTGGCGGCTGGTTCTCTTAATCTTAGCGTTTGCCGGATGACGCTATCGCCATCCGGCAGTATCGCTTAATACATCAGCTTGATACGTTGCGCTTTCGCGTACTCAATAAACGCCTCGTCAGGGCGGCTATCGCTGACGATGGTATTAAAGCGTTTTACTTCACCCATCCGCGCAGGACGCACCTTACCAAATTTGCTGTGATCGACCACCAGCACGTGATGCTGCGCCATCGACATCGCCCAGTGTTTCACCGGTAGCTCTTCCAGGTTAAAACAGGTCGCGCCTTTCTCAATATGAATGCCAGCTGCGGAATAAAAAGCGATATCCGGGCACAGGTTGTTCAGCGTTTCCTGGAAATCAAGCGGTTTGAAAATTGCGTTGCTGGCATGGAATTCGCCACCACACAGAATGACGCGGCACTGCGGTTTTTCCTGCAGCACCAGAAACGTATTCAGCGAGTAGCAGATTGCGGTGAAAGGCAATTCATTGTCGATAGCCTCAATGATCCACGGCGTGGTGGTACCACAGTCGAAAAAGATAGTCTGATGTGCCTGCACGAGGCTTGCCGCCATCTGGGCGGCACGGCGCTTTTCATCAACCAGTCGGGATTTTTGATCGCTGATTAAATAGTGATTGGCGCTGCGGGGTTCCAGAACAATATAGCCCCCGAGCAAGACGACGGGAGCATCGTGATTATTCAGGTCGCGACGAATGGTCATCTCAGATACGCCCAGCAGCGTCGCGGCTTCTTTGAGGTGTAATTTATCGCTGCGTTTCAGCGCCTGCAGTAATTGACCAATACGCTCGTCGCGTCGAGTTTCCATAGTTCCCCTGGAGAGTAGAATAAGTGCTCAGTATCGCGCTTAATACTACTCTTTTTACCGTGGGTTAGTCACGCACCCAGCCTTTACGGATGGGCAGAGCGAAGCAGGCGCGATAGCCATTTTGCAAGCCGAGGTACAGGGGCGCGCCAAACCGCTGCCAGATCATCTGGGCGCTCAGGCAGCCAATCAGCCCGACGAGTAATCCTCCCAGCATATCCAGCGGCCAGTGTACGCCAAGGTAGACCCGCGACCAGGCAATCGCCACAGCAACGACCATCAGCAGAGCGCCCGTCCACAGGCGATGCCAGAACAAGAAAGCCAGTGCAAAGGTAAAGATAACCGTACCGTGATCGCTCGGGAAAGAGTCATCCGCCGCATGATGCAGGAAGTTGTAACCGGTGTGGTTAACAAACGGACGATCGTGAGGGAACAGATGCCCCATCAGCCATGAAATCGTCAGACCGACGATCAGCGCAATCGCCATTTTTATAACTAACTGGCGCTGGAGAGTAACCTGGGCCCGCGGCCCCCAAAGCCAAAGCACAACGGCTAATAGCGGTACGATGTTAATCAGGTCTTTGGCAATAAAAATGGCAAGCGATATCATCCATTGCGCAGAGTCCGGCGTGGCATTGATGAGATAAAAAAGTGAGTTGTTCAGATTTTCCAGCATAACGTCCAGACTCAGTGTAATCGTTAAAAAGGCCCAAGAGGGGAGAGCATAAAATTGCTTTCACGGGATAAAAAGCGGTCTTGTCTTATTTGTCTGTTAAATGACTATTTTTCAGACAATTAATGAGACTTATTGAACATGATAGCGGCCTCAACTTAAATTAACCTTAACGCAAAATGTTCCTGAGCAAATGAGTGTAAAAATGTGCGCAATTTGCTTTCAAATCACATAATTCACTATCACCAGTACGGCGCATTTATTACACTTTGCGCGATTTTTCTATAGTTAAGAGACTGCATGCAGAACCGTTTATCTTCAGGCGCCCGTTTGGGGCGTCAGGCATTACTTTTCCCTCTCTGTCTGGTGCTTTACGAATTCTCTACTTATATCGGCAACGATATGATCCAGCCCGGAATGTTGGCGGTGGTGGAGCAATATAATGCCGGATTAGATTGGGTGCCCACATCCATGACCGCCTATCTGGCTGGCGGCATGTTTTTGCAGTGGTTATTAGGACCGCTGTCGGATCGAATTGGACGTCGCCCGGTGATGTTAACCGGCGTGCTCTGGTTCATTGTGACCTGCCTTGCAACCCTGCTTGCGCAGAATATTGAGCAATTTACCTTCCTGCGTTTTTTACAAGGGATAAGCCTGTGCTTTATTGGCGCGGTGGGTTACGCCGCAATTCAGGAATCCTTTGAAGAAGCGGTGTGCATAAAAATTACCGCGCTGATGGCAAACGTAGCGTTGATTGCGCCCCTGCTGGGGCCGTTGGTCGGTGCAGCCTGGGTACATGTTCTGCCGTGGGAAGGGATGTTTATCCTGTTTGCCGCCCTGGCCGCCATCTCTTTTTTTGGTCTGCAACGCGCGATGCCGGAGACGGCAACCCGGCTTGGTGAAAAGCTGTCGATTAAAGAGCTGGGCAAAGATTATAAGCTGGTGCTGAGGAACGTGCGCTTTGTTGCAGGCGCGCTGGCATTGGGTTTTGTCAGCCTGCCGTTACTGGCGTGGATTGCGCAGTCCCCGATTATTATCATCAGCGGTGAACATCTCAGCAGCTACGAATATGGCCTGTTGCAGGTGCCGATTTTTGGCGCGTTGATTGCCGGTAACCTGGTACTGGCGCGCCTGACCTCGCGAAAAACCGTACGTTCGCTGATTATCATGGGCGGCTGGCCAATCGCCGTCGGGCTGGTGATTGCCGCTGCGGCCACGGTGGTGTCATCCCATGCGTATCTATGGATGACGGCGGGTTTAAGCATCTATGCGTTTGGTATTGGCGTGGCGAATGCTGGACTGGTACGTCTGACGCTGTTTGCCAGTGAAATGAGTAAGGGCACGGTTTCTGCCGCCATGGGTATGTTGCAGATGCTGATTTTTACCGTCGGTATTGAGCTGAGCAAACACGCTTATCTGCTCGGAGGAAACGGCTTGTTCAGCCTGTTCAATCTGGCAAGCGGCGTACTGTGGGTGATTCTGATGGTTATCTTCCTGAAAGATAAACGGGTAGGGGATTCACGGGAAGGTTAAAGCCCGGTTGCCCGGGCCAGGCAAAAACTTAGTGGTGATCGTCAATCTGGTGTTCGATGATCATTCCTTCACCGACGCTTGCAACATGTCGCGCATAAGGATGTGCGCGATAGACAGGGGCCGGGGCAGGCGCCGGAGCAACATACACCGTTTGTGGCGCGGTGGTGACGCTGACCGCCTGCGGAACACTGACGGAAGAGGGCACTACCACCACCTTATAACCGCTTGGTACATCAACGGTAACGCTTTGCGCAAATGTTGTCCCCGCAAAACCCAGCAACAATGTCGCTATCAGTACACTTTTCTTCATAATCCGCTCGTCTGAATATTCACTGGAGGTAATAATCCAGCGGGTTAATTTGAGGCGGATTATGAATAGATCATGCCATCATTTTGTTGCCGTCTGTGCTGAGGCGTTATTGCGTAAACGGTGCTTCATTCTTTAACACGCGGTCGATAATATCCAGCACGCCCTCTTCGTTGTTCGACCCTGCGCGATATTTTGCCGCCTGGATCACCGGCTCATGGGCGTTCGCCATTGCAAAACTAAATCCTGCCTGACGCAGCATCTCAATATCATTGCCACCATCGCCAAACACAACAACTTCATCGTCGGTAATATTCCAGCGTTGTTGCAGCAGACGCAGACCGTTTGCCTTATGCACACCGGGTATAATTAAATCGATGCTGCCGTAGCCGGTATGTACCGGCACCATAATGTCGCCAATCGCCTCATGGAGGTCAGCCTGCACCTGGGGGATACGATCGTCTGAAATATTTAGCCCGAACTTGAAGAAAATGTCGTTGAGGTTGTCAAAATTATCCACAAATTCAAGACGATGATAATACATGGCGGAGACAGTCTTATGCTCATCGCTGTACCGCTTCAGGGTATAGGCGCTGTTTTTACCGCAGGCGATAATGTCGATGTCCGTACGGGTCAGCAGATGTTCCATGATGGCCTGGAAATCGTCTTTTGCCAGCTCACCGTTAAAGACATCTTCCCCTTCACTGACCACCCATCCGCCGTTTTCGGCGACAAATGAGATTTCACTGGCCAGTTCAGGGAAAAAGGAGATGAGCTGGTAATACTGGTTACCGCTGGCGACCACAAAGCGGATCCCTTGTTCTTTCATCTGGCGGTATTGCGCCATAAAGCGCTCACGATTATAGGTTTTTTGGTCGCTTAAAAATGTGCCGTCCATGTCGACTGCAATCAGTTTGATACGCATTAGCTGTTCTCCATCACAGTGGTGTTTTTGAGATCCGGTTTTGCCACCGCTTTCGCGACGATGGCGGCGACAAGCACCAGCGCCAGCACCACCAGCATAGCGCTACGCAGGCCGTAGTGTTCACCCAGGTAGCCCAGCAGCGGTGGTCCAACCAGGAATGCCAGATAGCCGGTAGTGGCGACAACGCTGACGCGGGTTGGCGCATCGGGACCGGTGTCGCTGGCAGCCGAAATGGTCAGTGGGAATCCCAGTGATGCGCCGAGTCCCCACAGAATAACGGAAACACCCGCCACCCAAGTGCTGTCGACAAAAATAATCAGGCTAATCCCAAGAGCACCCATAAGCGCACTGGCGCGTACTACCGCGACGCGGCTGTAGCGGTCGATGAACCAGCCGCCAGTAAATCGTCCAACGGTCATACCCAGCGTAAATCCGGCATAAATCAGCGAGCCTGATGTCGGGCTAAATCCATGTCCGTCCACCATCAGCAGCGGAAGCCAGTCGTTGGCGGAACCTTCAGCAAATGCCATTGCGAGCACCACGACGCCAATCAGCAATAGCTGAATATCGCGATAAAAAGGCAGTCCTTTTTCGCCGGAGTGAGACCCGTCAGCGGCATTTTTACCCGTGCCGTCAGGAATGGCTTTGATGGCGATGAAGATAGGGGTGATAGCCACCATCGCCGCCAGCAAGATATGCGCGGTCGCCGGTACGCTGAAGGCGGTAAGCATCATCCCGACTCCGGCACCCGCCAGCGTTCCCAGGCTGTAAAAACCGTGCATCATCGGCAGTACGGTTTTATTCATTTCGCGCTCAACAGCCGCACCTTCGACGTTGATGGCAACTTCTGCTGCGCCAAAGCTGGCGCCGAACACGCCCAGACCAAATGCGAAAAGCCATGCGGAATGCAGCCAGAGCGCCACGCTGAGGATTGCCATTCCGAGGACTGCGCAAGACATGGTGGTGCGGATCACTTTACGTGTGCCAAATCGTTTCACCAGCCAGGCCGAACAAAGAATGCCACTCATCGAACCAATTGAAAGTCCAAACAGCACCGCGCCCATTTCGGCGGTTGAGATGGAGAGGATATCTCTGATGGCAGGGGTACGCGTTGCCCAGGAGGCCATTAATAATCCTGGTAAAAAGAAGAACGTGAACAGTGCCCAGGTGCGACGTCTTAAGGCTTTGCGTGATGAGATGCCAGTCATGAATTCGAGCCAAAGAAAAGAGGAAAGAAGACAACCTTAGCAAGGTTGTGTACATTTGTACACAAATGCAAGAAGAGGTAATGCAGTGCGACGTGCGAACGATCCGCAGCGGCGGGAAAAAATAGTTCAGGCGACTCTGGATGCGGTAATAGCCCATGGTATTCATGCGGTTACACATCGGAAGATTGCGACAATTGCTCAGGTGCCCTTGGGTTCTATGACCTATTACTTTTCGGGAATTGATGAGCTTTTAATGGAGGCGTTTGAGCGTTTTACTGACAGGATGATGCTGCAGTATCAGGCTTTTTTTGCCGACGTTGCGGATGCGTCGCAGGCTTGCCATGCGATTACCGATATGATTTACAGCTCCCAGGTCACGACACCCGATAACATGGAACTCATGTATCAGCTGTATGCCTTCGCCAGCCGTAAACCGGCACTAAAAACGGTGATGCAAAACTGGATGTTACGCAGCCAACAAACGCTGGAGCAGTGGTTTGCTCCGGTTACGGCGCGGGCGCTGGATGCGTTTATTGAAGGGATGACGCTGCATTTTGTCACGGACAAAAAACCACTGCGGCGAGAAGATATCTTGCTGATGGTGGAGCGTATTGCGGGGTTGCCCGCGACGGTCAGTTGTGCGTAGCGCCGCCGGTAATATTCACCACCGTTGCGGTGATTGCTCCGGCATGGTCTGAAGCCAGAAAGGTCATTACCTCAGCGATTTGTGCAAGCGTAGGCAGGCGCCCAAGCATGGTACTTTGCGCCGCACCTCCTAACCATTGTGCAACGGTTATACCCATTGACTGCGCTTTAGCGGTAAAAATCTCCCCGGTATAGGAACCGGCCTGAACGGCATCCACAATCGCATGCGAGCGCAGGCCGACGACCCGAATATTCGCCGGCCCCAGTTCGCTGGCGAGCGCTTTAAGAAAGGCCTCTGTTCCCGCACAGCCAACGATGTGTCCCAGATGTCCAGGTATCGCCATCGGGGCCGCAGGCGCAACAACGGTGAGAATGACGCCCGCACGATTGCCGCCCATGTGTGGCGTTACGGCTTTTGCGATATTGAACTGCGCCGAGAGGAAAGGGGTGATACCGCTCATAAACTCAGAAAGGGATAACGCCTCGATGCGTTTGCCCTGTTCATGCATAAAGCCGGTTGCGTTAACCACCACATCTATTCCACCGGTTTGCTGCGCAAGCTGAGTAACTTGTTTTGAGGTACCGTATTCGTCGAGTACATCGGTGACAAAGGTTTCGACTGCACCGCCCGCGGTTCGAATGCTACTGGCCACCCAATCCAGCTTTTCCTGACTGCGCGCGCCCAGATACACATGAGCGCCTTCACGCGCCATGGCATGCGCAACTGCACTGCCTATAGCGCCGCTGCCTCCGAAGATTACCGCGACTTTGCCTGCGAGTAACATAGCACCCCCCATTACCATTTAGCTCTGACTAAAAGTATGTGTCATAACCGGCATGCTGCAAATGTGAGAGAGTTTCGGGGGAGGGAGTCAGCGAACGCAAAATTCAGGCAACAAAAAACCCATCAACCTTGAACCAAAACGGCGGGGTTGATGGGCTCCACAAATTGGGGACATCAAAGAAAAGCAGTGGCAATAGTTATGACTGACGTCTTGAAGAAAAGTTCTGCTTACCTGCAAAAAATTTTCGTTTAAGAGTAAATTTCAGCGCTAACCAAGCCCAGGCCAGACAATGACGATGAGTGTCCCCGCTAATGTCAGCAGTACGTTGGCAATTGCGTAGGTCCCGGCATAGCCTAATGCGGGGATGTTGCTGCGTGCCGTATCGCTGATGATTTCCATTGCCGGAGCGCAGGTACGCGCGCCCATCATGGCGCCAAAAAGCAGGGCGCGGTTCATGCGCAATACGTAAGCACCGAATAAGAAACAGATGACAACCGGCACCAGGCTGACAACCAGGCCGGCAATCAGCATTTGACCACCCACGGCGCCAAGGCCATTGCCAATGCCGCTGCCCGCGCTTAAACCGACGCCTGCCATAAATACCATCAGGCCAAACTCTTTAACCATGTTCAGCGCCCCCTGTGGGATATAGCCAAACGTTGGATGGTTGGCACGCAGGAAGCCCAGCATGATCCCAGCGAACAGCAGTCCAGCCGCATTCCCGATGCCGAAGCTGAAATTACTGAACTGGAAGGTGATCATCCCGATCATCAGACCGATGATAAAGAAGGCGCAGAAGGCCAGCAGATCGGTCACCTGACTGTGAATGGAAATGAAGCCGATACGATCGGCAATGGTTTTGACGCGGCGAGCATCCCCACTGACCTGCAGCACGTCGCCTTTATTAAGCACGACGTTGTCATCGATAGGCATTTCAATCTGGCTACGGATCACGCGGTTGAGAAAACAGCCGTGATCGGTCAGTTTCAACTGGGCCAGGCGGCGGCCAACGGCATTGTGGTTTTTCACCACAATCTCTTCAGTGACGATGCGCATATCGAGCAGATCGCGATCGAACACCTCTTTACCATTACGGAAACTGGGATCGAGGCGGGCATGCGCATCCGGATAACCCACCAGGGCTATCTCATCGCCCATTTGCAGTACCGCGTCGCCATCCGGGTTGGCCAGGATGCCGTTGCGACGGATGCGTTCAATGTAACAACCGGTCTGGCGATAGATACCCAGCTCGCGCAGATTTTTGCCATCGGCCCATGCCACCAGTTCCGGGCCAACGCGATAGGCACGAATTACCGGCAGATAAACCTTACGGTTGGCATCAGTGTCCAGACCTCGTTCACGTGCGATTTGTTGGGCGCTGGTTTGCAGATCCTGATGCTGAAGTTTCGGCAGGTAGCGCGCGCCAACAATCAGACTGACCAAACCAATCAAATAGGTGAGCGCATAACCGAGGCTCAGGTTATCGAGGGCGGTTGAAAGCGATGTCCCCGACATTCCGGAATGGCGCAAGGTGTCACCCGCGCCGACCAGCACCGGCGTTGAGGTCATCGAGCCGGCCAGCATACCTGCCGTCAGGCCGATGTCCCAGCCAAATAGCTTACCCAGCCCCAGGGCGATCAGCATGGCGCTGCCGACCATCACCAGAGCAAGCATTAGATAATTTTTCCCATCGCGAAAAAAAATCGAAAAAAAGTTGGGACCGGCTTCGACGCCGACACAAAAAATAAACAGCATAAAGCCGAGATTTAATGCATCGGTGTTAATACTAAAGTGCTGTTGACCTAATAATAGGGACACCACTAAAACGCCAATGGAATTACCGAGTTGGACTGAACCCAGACGTAATTTACCCAGACACAGGCCCAGTGCCAGGACCACAAATAATAACAGGATGTAATTCCCATTTAACAAATCTGCGACGTTTATATTCACGGAGACTAACTTCTTGTTTACTAGTAAGCTATTGAAAGAAATGGCAATTTACGCTAATGTTTTTGCCAGAAATTAAGGGGCGACAGCTTCGTACACAGCCCCGAATAATGCAGCATAACAATATATGCGGTTAGTTTAATCTCATTACGTATCAACGGCTATAAGAATCGTGTGAGTGTGTTTTTGGCATGGAATGCCTGGTTACTTTATCTGACTGGACGCCTGCGGGCGAAAAGAGTGTTCGATAGAGAATGTGTCAGGAGGAACAATTGAAACATAAGCAAAGTTGGGCGGGTGCGGTCTGCTGCTTTGTGCTCTTTATTGTGGTGTGTCTTTCATTAACGCTGAACGTGAAAGGGGCATTCAGAGCGGCAGGGCATCCTGAGGTCGGATTGTTGTTTTTTATCCTGCCTGGTGCTGCAGCAAGCTTTTTCTCCCATCGTCGGGAGGTGCTCAAACCCCTTCTTGGTGCCATGTTGGCGGCGCCGTGCTGTCTGTTACTGATGCGGTTCGTTTTTATGCCGACGCGTTCGTTGTGGCAAGAGCTGGCGTGGTTGTTTAGTGCGGTGTTTTGGTGCGCGCTTGGCGCATTGTGTTTTTTGTTTATCAGCAACTTGTTCAATCAGCATCATCGACGGAAAAAGAACTGAAGACGCCCTCCAGCGGAGGGCGTAGAAACGGCTATCAGGCGAACAGATTCATGTTCTCTTTTGCCCACGCTTCAAAATCCGTGCAGCCGCCGATGTGTTTTTGATCAACAAAAATCTGCGGAACGGTTTCAACTGGCTTACCTACCGTCTTTTCCAGATCGGCTTTCGTAATACCTTCGGCATGGATATCAATGTAGCGGAAGTTAAAATCGTCATGCTCATTGCTTAATTTTTCTGCTAATTCTTTTGCGCGCACGCAATACGGGCACCCTGGACGACCAAAAATAACGGCAAACATCTCTCTCTCCTCGAACTTATCAGGCCGGATGGCAATACTTGTTATGATGCCGCGATTTGTGACAGATGAAAAGCAGGTTCAGCCTGTTGCTTTGATATCCTCAAGCTATAACTGTTAAACACGACAAGCCGGAACGTTTTATAATGAAAGCCATTTCGCCGGGAGGCCGCTTATGCGCGCAATTGGTGCATTACCCAAAAGCGTATTGATGCTGGAAATAATCGGGATGGTTTTGTTATCGCTGGCGCTGCTATCGATTAACGATTACCTCACTTTACCCGCACCGCTTGGCAGTCCGTTAGCCTGCGTGGCGATGATATTTCTGGGTGTGCTGCTGATGCTTCCCGCCGCGGTGGTATTAACGTGGCGTATTGCTCAACTGGTTGCGCCGCAGCTGATGTCACGAACCCCCGGTGATTCTTCACGTTCAGACAGAGAAAAAAGAGATGACGCCAACCATTGATTTACTTCGTAGCCACCGTTCCATTCGCCATTTCACCGATGATGCCATTTCGGATGCGCAGCGGGAGGCGATTATTGCCGCCGCTCAGGGGACCTCAAGCTCCAGTTTTTTACAATGCACAACCATCGTTCGCATAACGGATAACGCCTTGCGTGAATCACTGGCTACTTTATCCGGCGGACAAAAACATGTAGCGCAGGCTGCCGAGTTCTGGGTGTTTTGCGCTGACTTTAATCGCCATTTGCAGATTTGCCCTGACGCGCAACTCGGGCTGGCGGAACAGCTGCTACTGGGCGTTGTTGATACCGCGATGATGGCGCAAAATGCGCTGACGGCGGCAGAGTCTTTGGGGCTTGGCGGCGTGTTTATTGGCGGTCTGCGAAATAATATTGAGCCGGTCACTGAACTTCTGAAGCTTCCGCAACATGTTCTGCCGTTGTTTGGGCTGTGCCTCGGCTGGCCGGACAAGTCAATTCCTCAATATGAAAAAATTACAAAACCTCGTCTTCCCGCTGGTTTAGTTGTGCATGAGAATAACTATCAGACTGTAAACAAAGCGCTTTTACAAGAATACGATGAAGAATTAGCTCACTACTACATGACACGCGCGACAAACAACCGCCGCGATACGTGGACTGATCATATCCGTCGAACCATCATCAAAGAGAACCGACCGTTCATTCTGGACTACTTGCATAAACAAGGTTTTGCTATCCGCTAACCCCTTGCTGTTGGGCGGCGCTTTCGCCGCCCCTTCTAAATACCTGTATCAATCATCTAATACAGGTAACATCATGTTCCAGATTATCAGCCGGGGAATTCCATAAACTAATATCTCCTAAAGTAATCAAACTACTCTCCAGCGTGAAAGAGTCATTACACAATTCAATTTTATAAAATGAAATTTTACCATTTCGACCAGCTAATGCTTTCATCACTAAAAATTTAGCTGAATCTTGGAATCGAAGACCGAATTTTCTTTCCACTCATTCGGGTTGTGCAACTTTGTCGAAAAGGATTATCTATAGGCTGTTTTATATCCTTGTCTTACTTTTTTCGATAAGAGCATCATATTTTTTTTGATAGTTCATAAATATTCTCTTTTATTAAGGGCGATTCCACCATCCTTTATTTAAAAGCCCACAGCGATCCCTGTGGAGTACGCAACCTGTGTAGCGCTCGTGGTGGAAACACCTGCTTTAACCGCTACACGGTCAGAAACGTTATAGTTAACACCAACCGCAATTGCTTGTTCACCGCTATAACCACCAGTTGCCGCACCTAAAGAGAATTTAGAACCTGCAACAGTAGGGAGGCCAGCCAGCGCCGCAACGCTTGCGATCCCCGCATTTGCTTTCTTCTCGTTACGGTCAACTTTAGCCTTCAGGTCAGAGAACGACTTGTTTAGCCCATTAACTTCCTGTTCAACACCAGTAATACGACCGTCGAACCCTGCAACCTGGCGTTGTGTGGTGTCTGCCATATTGTAAGCGGTGTTCGCGGTGGTCTGGGCAACATCGGCTTTAACCGTAGCAATATCAACCTGTGATTTTGCTTCTGCTGCCTGGGTTGCTGCCTGGTTTACAGAATCAACAATGCTCGAAACCTGGGTAGAAACTACCTGAATATCAGTTTTCACGTTTTGAACATCGGTTGTGTTCTTATCAACCTTTGCAATCAGACCGATATCACCCGTTGAATCCGTACCCATCGTGGATGTTGCACCGTGCAAAATCTGGTTGATCTGGTCTGCTTTGCTGTGCGCTGCGTCCACATCACTTTTATCCGCTTTGCCGCTAACAGCTACAGAAAGATTCTGTACGGTTTCTTTATCAGCTTTTTCCAGCATAGTCTTCTGTAAACCGCCTACCGTATCCGCTACGTCCTGGACGGTGCTTTTATCCGCTTTCAGGTCGTTCAGTTCGTTTACCATCTGAGTATTCTTAGAAGCAGTATCCGCTACCTTAACCAGTTCCGTTTTATCAACCTTACCCGCGACCGCTTCCGCAATGGAGGTATCAACCTGGTTTTGGTTTACCTTGTCTGCAACCGCGTTAGAAATTGCCGCTGTCACTTCGGCTTTATCCGCTTTGTTCGAAACATCAACTGCTGACAAGTTGTTCAGACGGTCGTTAATTGCGTTGAGTTCCGTTTTATCCGCTTTCACATCCAGATCAGCTTTATCTGCTTTGTTGTTTATTTCCGTGTTGATATTGGTAAGGCTAACTTCGGTGGAGGTAACGCGATCAGAAACAGCAGTCAAATCAGATTGTTCAGCTTTACCGGAGACATCGACCGAAGTCATCGTATCCAGATGATGTTTAATTTGGGTGATATCACTGGTGTTGAGATCAATAATACCTTTGTAATCTTCAACCTTACGCAGCGCTTCCGTTGCGTTGGTGTTCGCGGTTTCAGCGATGTTTTGCACGTAACCAACATCATCAAGAATGACTTGGTTAGTTACTTTCTGTTTTTCCATATCGGTTATAACCTGTTCGAGGTCATAACCCATCTGACCGATGTCCACCACTTTCACACCTGGAACAGCTACACCGTTGATCTGATATTCACCATTAACCATCACGCCATTCGCCATCAAGTCATATTCTGGCGTTCCTGGTTGATGCGGGATAATATACCCGTTAGCGTTAACACCAAAAGAAGCCAGAATAGTAAAAACAACCAGAGTTTTTACAGCTTTCATACAAATATCCTTTTTGATAAATTAAATGTGAGTTTGGTCGGCCCCAAATCCAGGGGCTTTAATTGCTATAATTATTTCGGGTATTACGGGGTTGCAGCTTTTCGTAAAATGAAATCACTTTATTAAAATCACCAACATCATAAACAAGCGTTTTGGTTCCGATGCTTGCACTATATTCAATTACGCTGCTGTCTGTTGCGAAATTAATTTTTTGCTAAGAACTTCCTTGGCAAAAGCTTAGTGTTAATATCAGCCAATGCCATATCAGAAAAAATATCTCTGTGTTCTACTTGCGGTAATTAATGCAGAAATTACCAGGGCAATTAATTTAGAGTTGCTCTTCATTTATTTTTTTAGTCCGTGTAACAAACTGTAAATTGGTCGTACCACTTGCGGGGTATTCTAGTGACTTGTGAAAAATGAAATTTTGTTTTAGATCACATATCCTGACATTACTTTATTACTCGAAACTGAATGATTGGAAAATGAACTGTTGCGGAATGAAACGATATCGATACAACACACCAGGATAAATAGGAAAGGCAGGATTATCTGGAAGCGGGGCATCAGCCCCACACAGCGTTTCGCTTGTATCACGCCCTCCCAGTTAACCGTTTTGAGGAACTCGACGTGTGATACCAACCCGATAGCGTTGTTATTCGCCACGCCCTCAGGGGGGCGTGATAGCGGATCATCTCCTGTGCGTGGTCAAGGAATCCGACAACATCACTCTTCGCCGCACCATCGTTAAAGAAAGTGGTCCCTTTATCCTGGAATATTTGCATAAACAGGGGTGGGCTACGCGCTAAAGATTTTAACGCAGTGTATGATATGCCAGCTTTTACCAGGTCATTCAGAGAGGTGCAGGGTGAAAATTGCCATTTTGTCCCGGGACGGAACGCTCTATTCTTGTAAGCGCCTGCGTGAAGCGGCGATGCAGCGTGGTCACCTGGTTGAAATTATCGATCCCCTTTCTTGCTATATGAACATCAGCCCGGCGGCGTCCTCAATTCATTATAAGGGCCGCCAGCTTCCTCATTTCGATGCAGTGATCCCAAGGATTGGTTCAGCGATTACCTTTTACGGTACCGCGGCGTTGCGCCAGTTTGAGATGCTGGGTAGCTATCCGCTGAATGAGTCGGTAGCAATTACGCGTGCGCGCGATAAGCTGCGTTCGCTGCAGCTGCTGGCGCGTCAGGGAATCGATTTACCCATCACCGGGATTGCTCACTCCCCGGACGATACCAGCGACATGATTGACATGGTTGGCGGCGCGCCGCTGGTGGTGAAACTGGTTGAAGGTACGCAGGGGATCGGCGTGGTACTGGCGGAAACGCGCCAGGCCGCAGAAAGCGTGGTGGATGCCTTTCGTGGGTTGAATGCCCATATTCTGGTTCAGGAATATATCAAAGAAGCGAAAGGGCGAGATATTCGCTGTTTCGTGGTGGGTGACGAGGTGGTGGCCGCCATTGAGCGCCGGGCCAAAGAAGGTGATTTTCGTTCTAATCTCCATCGCGGTGGGGTTGCCACTATTGCGAATATCACGCCGCGCGAAAGGGAAATTGCGCTCAAAGCCGCTCAGACAATGGGTCTGGACGTTGCTGGCGTTGATATTCTGCGTGCTGAACGTGGGCCGCTGGTCATGGAGGTCAACGCTTCTCCTGGCCTGGAAGGGGTGGAGAAAACCACCGGAATAGACATTGCCGGCAAGATGATCCAGTGGATTGAGCGTCACGCTAAGCCTGAATTTTGCCTTAAAATCGGCGGCTAAGCACAATATCGATTGCGATCGTAGTATGACACGCTCTTTTTGCGTAAGCTGTGCCGGTATTTTTTTCATCAATAGAGGTCGCACATTATTATGACATCACTGGTCGTTCCCACTCTGGATACGTTGCGTCAATGGCTCGACGACCTGGGCATGAGTTTTTTTGAATGCGATACCTGTCAGGCGCTGCATTTGCCGCACATGCAGAATTTTGACGGCATCTTTGATGCAAAAGTTGATTTGGTTGATAACGTCATTCTGTTTTCCGCGATGGCAGAAGTCAGACCTTCTGCACTACTGCCGCTGGCCGCCGATCTGTCTGCGATTAACGCCAGTTCACTGACGGTGAAAGCCTTTCTGGATATGCAGGATGATAATCTGCCAAAGCTGGTGGTCTGCCAGTCTTTATCCGTTATCCCGGGCGTGACGTTTGAGCAGTTCGAATATTTTGTTCGCCAGAGTGAAGAGCAAATATCGATGGTGATCCTCGAGGCCGGTGCGCATCAGCTGTTATTTAACGCTGAAGAAGATGCGCAAAACAGCAACGCCGAAGTTCATTTCCTCCATTAATTCTTCCTGAATCTGGACATATATTGCGCAGCCGCTGCCAAAGCGGTTGCGTATTGCCTGTTTTTATTCTGCATTTAACCGTTCATTAAAGAATTATTCACCTCCATTCAGCGCCTTCCGCTGTATGTCATAGACAATTCATGCATAAAAAATTGATAAAAGACGTTTTTTAATCTGGGCTATATCCACAAATCCTGGCTAAAGTTATTCTTGCGAAGCTTATCAACGTCATCATTCAAACAGCCCCTTGTGGCCTGACCTGTGGCCACAATGCATATTGAATGCATGGGGGGATGCCAGCGCGCAATAGCGGCGTGAGGAGAGGCCTCTCTTTTCATGGGTGCCGCTTGAAAGAATATGCACGTTTCTTGCATATCATTAGAGTGTGACATTTTTGTTCGTTTGTTAACGAACTTTCAGAAGGAAAGAGATTATGACCGCCTTAAATAAACGATGGTTACCAGGCCTGGTTGCGGGTGCTCTGATGGCCATCTCTGCTGGCACGCTCGCTGCTGAACAAAAAACGCTGCATATTTATAACTGGTCTGATTATATTGCCCCGGATACGGTGGCTAATTTTGAAAAAGAGACCGGAATTAAAGTTATTTATGACGTATTTGATTCCAATGAAGTGCTGGAAGGTAAGCTCATGGCTGGCAGTACCGGCTTTGACCTTGTCGTTCCATCCGCCAGTTTCCTTGAGCGTCAACTGACCGCGGGCGTCTTCCAGCCGCTGGATAAGAGCAAATTGCCTGGCTGGAAAAACCTCGATCCTGAATTGCTGAAGCTGGTGGGTAAACACGATCCGGACAACAAGTTTGCGATGCCGTATATGTGGGCAACAACCGGTATTGGCTATAACGTGGATAAAGTGAAAGCGGTACTGGGGCCGGATGCGCCGGTTAATAGCTGGGATTTGATCCTCAAGCCAGAAAATCTGGAAAAACTCAAAAGCTGCGGCGTCTCTTTCCTCGACGCGCCCGAAGAAGTGTTTGCCACCGTGCTGAATTATTTGGGTAAAGATCCAAACAGTACCAAAGCGGATGATTACACCGGACCGGCAACCGATCTGCTGTTGAAACTGCGCCCGAATATTCGCTACTTCCACTCCTCGCAGTACATTAACGACCTGGCAAACGGTGATACCTGCGTGGCGATTGGTTGGGCCGGGGATGTATGGCAGGCGGCAAACCGTGCGAAAGAAGCGAAAAATGGCGTCAATATTTCCTTCTCAATTCCTAAGGAAGGTGCGATGGCCTTCTTTGATGTGTTCGCGATGCCAGCCGATGCGAAAAACAAAGACGAAGCCTACCAGTTCCTCAACTACCTGCTGCGCCCTGGTGTAATTGCGCATATTTCTGACCACGTGTTCTATGCCAATGCCAACAAAGAAGCGACAGCACTGGTCAGCCAGGACGTTCGCGACAACCCGGGCATTTACCCGCCTGCCGATGTCCGCGCCAAGCTGTTCACGCTGAAAGTACAGGATCCGAAGATCGACCGTGTACGTACTCGCGCCTGGACGAAGGTAAAAAGCGGGAAATAACCCGATGTACGGGACGTGACCCGGCAGGATTTACGCCTGCCGGGCAGTGTTGATCCCGGACACATATAACCCGGCAATACGCACCACCGTGGTGCGTTATTTGCACCGTTTCTTTGTTTTATGCCGGAGAGCGCCTAATTGAATGATGCAACCCCACGCCCACAAGCGAAAATCCGCAAGGCGCTGACCCCGCTGCTTGAAATTCGCAACCTGACCAAGTCCTTTGACGGTCAGCACGCCGTTGATGACGTCAATCTTACTATCTATAAAGGCGAAATATTTGCTCTGCTCGGGGCGTCCGGCTGCGGTAAATCGACCCTGTTGCGGATGCTGGCGGGATTTGAACAGCCAACAACCGGGCAAATTATGCTTGATGGCGTCGATTTAGCGCATGTCCCGCCTTATCTGCGTCCGATTAATATGATGTTTCAGTCCTATGCCTTGTTTCCGCACATGACGGTAGAGCAGAACATTGCCTTTGGCCTCAAGCAGGACAAGCTGCCAAAGGCTGAAATCGCCAGCCGGGTGAGTGAGATGCTGGGACTCGTGCATATGCAGGAGTTCGCCAAACGTAAGCCGCATCAGCTTTCTGGCGGTCAGCGTCAGCGCGTGGCGTTGGCGCGTAGCCTGGCGAAACGCCCGAAGCTGCTGCTGTTGGATGAACCGATGGGGGCGCTGGATAAAAAGCTCCGTGACCGCATGCAACTGGAAGTGGTGGATATCCTTGAACGTGTCGGCGTGACCTGCGTGATGGTGACGCACGATCAGGAAGAAGCCATGACGATGGCGGGCCGCATTGCGATCATGAACCGTGGCAAATTTGTCCAGATCGGCGAGCCTGAAGAGATCTACGAGCATCCGACTACGCGTTACAGTGCAGAATTTATCGGTTCGGTTAACGTCTTTGAGGGGCTGCTGAAAGAGCGTCAGGAAGATGGTCTGGTTATTGAGTCTCCAGGACTGGTACATCCGCTGAAAGTGGACGCAGACGCTTCCGTTGTCGATAACGTCCCGGTGTATGTTGCGCTGCGCCCGGAAAAAATCATGCTCTGCGAAGCCCCTCCGCCAGAGGGATATAACTTCGCGGTAGGCGAAGTGGTGCACATTGCCTATCTGGGTGATTTGTCGGTGTACCACGTACGCTTGAAAAGTGGCCAGATGCTGAGCGCTCAGCTACAAAATGAACATCGTTATCGCAAGGGATTACCAACCTGGGGTGACGAAGTCCGTTTATGTTGGGATGCGGACAGCTGTGTGGTGTTGACGGTTTAAGGAGCGAAGATGAGTACACTTGAACCTCCGGCGCGCGTGGATAACGTGGGGCGTTTCACGCTGTTTATGTCGCGGCTGCAAATGAAGCACGGGCGCAAGCTGGTCATCGCGCTGCCGTATGTGTGGCTGATGCTCCTGTTTCTGCTGCCATTTCTGATCGTCTTCAAAATCAGTTTGGCTGAAATGGCGCGGGCTATTCCGCCGTATACCGACCTCATTTCATGGGCTGACGATCAGTTATCCATCACCCTCAATTTAGGCAATTTCCTGCAACTGACGGACGATCCGCTCTATTTTGATGCGTATCTGCAATCTTTGCAGGTAGCGGGGATTTCGACTGTCTGTTGCCTGCTGTTGGGATATCCGCTGGCATGGGCGGTCGCGCACAGCAAACCCTCGACACGCAATATTCTGTTGCTGCTGGTGATCCTGCCGTCCTGGACGTCATTTTTGATTCGCGTATACGCCTGGATGGGGATCCTGAAAAATAACGGTGTCCTGAACAACGTTCTGATGTGGCTGGGTGTTATAGACCAACCGTTGACGATTCTGCACACCAATCTGGCGGTCTATATCGGTATTGTTTACGCCTATTTGCCCTTTATGGTGCTGCCGATTTATACCGCGCTGACGCGTATTGATTACTCGCTGGTGGAAGCGGCACTGGATTTAGGCGCCCGACCATTGAAAACCTTCTTTAGCGTGATCGTGCCGTTGACCAAGGGCGGGATTATCGCCGGGTCAATGTTGGTGTTTATTCCGGCAGTTGGGGAGTTTGTGATCCCGGAACTGCTGGGCGGCCCGGACAGCATCATGATTGGGCGCGTGCTTTGGCAGGAATTTTTCAATAACCGTGACTGGCCGGTGGCTTCTGCCGTCGCCATTATTATGCTGCTGTTACTGATTGTGCCGATCATGTGGTTTCATAAATATCAGCAAAAAAGCGTGGGGGAACACGGATGAATAACTTACCGGTCGTTCGCTCACCGTGGCGTATTTTTATCCTGGTACTGGGTTTTACCTTCCTGTACGCGCCGATGCTGATGTTGGTTATCTACTCGTTTAACAGCTCCAAGCTGGTGACGGTCTGGGCGGGGTGGTCAACGCGTTGGTATGGTGAGCTTTTCCACGATAGCGCGATGATAAGCGCCGTCGGCATGAGCTTAACGATTGCCGCCTGTGCTGCGACGATGGCGGCAATTCTCGGTACCATCGCCGCCGTGGTGATGGTGCGCTTTGGTCGTTTTCGTGGATCAAATGGTTTCGCCTTTATGATCACCGCACCGCTGGTGATGCCGGATGTCATTACCGGTTTGTCGCTGCTGCTGCTGTTTGTGGCGTTGGCGCACGCCATCGGCTGGCCAGCGGATCGCGGTATGTTGACCATCTGGCTGGCGCACGTCACATTCTGTACAGCGTACGTGGCGGTAGTGATTTCCTCGCGTTTACGCGAACTGGATCACTCCATTGAGGAAGCGGCGATGGATCTTGGTGCCACGCCGCTGAAGGTTTTTTTCGTCATCACGCTGCCGATGATTATGCCGGCGGTGATCTCAGGGTGGTTACTGGCCTTTACGCTGTCGCTTGATGACCTGGTCATTGCCAGTTTTGTCTCTGGTCCTGGCGCCACAACGTTACCCATGCTGGTGTTCTCCAGCGTACGTATGGGGGTCAATCCGGAGATCAACGCGCTGGCGACGTTGATACTTGGCGTGGTAGGAATTATCGGATTTATCGCGTGGTATCTGATGGCGCGAACAGAAAAACAACGGATTCGCGATATCCAACGTGCAAGACGCGGCTGAAAAAACTAAAATCTGCCAACCTGTCTATACGGCGCAGCTGCGGTGGCTGCGCCGTTTTCATGGAAGACGACGCGTTGGGATTTTTTAAGAAATCATCCACATCACATGCCCGTTTAAACGTCCCTACTTTAGTGCAGGTGGCGGCGCTGGCTATTATCATGATCCGCTGTCTCGATCTGTTGATGATTTTTAATACGCTCGGGTTTCGCGGAACCAGCGAGTTTATTCATCGCAGCGTCCAGACCTGGAATTTGACGCTGGTGTTTCTGGGTAGCCTGGTGCTGCTGTTTATCGAAATTTACTGCGCATTTTCGCTGGTTAAAGGTCGGAACTGGGCACGCTGGGTCTATCTACTGACCCAGATTATCGCCAGCGTCTATCTGTGGGCGGCCTCATTGGGCTATGGATATCCGGAACTGTTCAGCATTGCGGGAGAGTCCAGACGTGAAATCCTGCATACGCTGGTGATGCAAAAATTGCCGGATATACTGGTGTTGCTACTGCTGTTTGTTCCTGCGTCCAGCAGGCGGTTCTTCCGCTTGCAATAACGTGTATAATCTTCGCCCCCTGTTAATTTTTAGGTTTTTGTATGCAGTGCGCACTTTATGACGCCGAACGCTGCCGCTCTTGTCAGTGGATAACGCAGCCTGTCGCCGATCAACTCTTCGCCAAAACAGCCGATCTGCAGAATCTGCTGGCCGATTATCCGGTCGGAGAATGGTGCGCGCCGGTCAGCGGCCCGGAGAGCGCTTTTCGTAATAAAGCCAAAATGGTGGTCAGCGGCAGCGTGGAAAAACCGCTGCTGGGGATGCTGCATCGTGACGGTACGCCGGAGGATTTGTGCGAGTGTCCGCTCTATCCTGAGTCTTTTGCGCCGGTGTTTGCCGCACTAAAACCGTTTATCGCCCGTGCGGGGTTGACGCCCTATAACGTGGCGCGCAAACGCGGGGAGCTGAAATATCTGCTGTTAACGGAAAGCCGGTTTGATGGCGGTATGATGCTGCGTTTTGTTCTGCGCTCCGATGCGAAACTGGCACAACTGCGTACGGCGCTGCCATGGTTACAGGCGCAGCTTCCGCAGTTAAAAGTGATCACCGCCAATATTCAACCTGTGCATATGGCGATTATGGAAGGGGAGAGCGAAATCTTCCTGACGGAACAACAGGCGCTGGCTGAACGCTTTAACGATGTGCCATTGTGGATACGCCCACAGAGCTTCTTCCAGACCAACCCAGTGGTGGCTGGGCATTTATATGCCACGGCGCGCGACTGGGTGCGTCAGCTTCCGGTTAATCACATGTGGGATCTGTTTTGCGGCGTCGGGGGTTTTGGTTTGCACTGCGCCACGCCGCAGATGAAACTGACGGGTATTGAAATTGCGCCAGAGGCCATTACCTGCGCGAAACAGTCGGCGCAGGAGCTTGGGTTGCAGAATCTGCATTTTCAGGCGCTGGATTCGACCCAGTTTGCTACCGCACAGGGAGAAGTGCCGGACCTGGTGCTGGTGAATCCGCCTCGTCGGGGGATTGGGAAGCCGCTGTGCGATTTTCTTTCCCGCATGGCGCCGCGTTTTATCGTTTACTCCAGCTGTAATGCACAAACCATGGCAAAGGATATCCGCGAGTTGCCTGGGTATCGCATTGAACGCGTCCAACTTTTCGATATGTTCCCACATACTGCGCATTACGAAGTGTTAACTCTGCTCAGCCGACAATAACCGACATGCCTGATAGCGTGACGCTTATCAGGCAAATGCAACATGCGAAAAAAAAGCCCGTACTTGCGTACGAGCTCTTTCTCGAATATGGCGGTGAGGGGGGGATTGACTCGCTTCGCTCGCCCTTCGGGCAGCCTGTTCGCTGCGCTCTCAGTCTGTCCAACTGGCTGCGCCAGTTGTCGACCCCCGGTCGGGGCTTCTCATCCCCCCGCAGGCGTGCAACATGCGAAAAAAAAGCCCGTACTTACGTACGAGCTCTTTCTCGAATATGGCGGTGAGGGGGGGATTGACTCGCTTCGCTCGCCCTTCGGGCAGCCTGTTCGCTGCGCTCTCAGTCTGTCCAACTGGCTGCGCCAGTTGTCGACCCCCGGTCGGGGCTTCTCATCCCCCCGCAGGCGTGCAACATGCGAAAAAAAAGCCCGTACTTACGTACGAGCTCTTTCTCGAATATGGCGGTGAGCGGGGGATTGACTCGCTTCGCTCGCCCTTCGGGCAGCCTGTTCGCTGCGCTCTCAGTCTGTCCAACTGGCTGCGCCAGTTGTCGACCCCCGGTCGGGGCTTCTCATCCCCCCGCAGGCGTGCAACATGCGAAAAAAAAGCCCGTACTTGCGTACGAGCTCTTTCTCGAATATGGCGGTGAGGGGGGGATTCGAACCCCCGATACGTTGCCGTATACACACTTTCCAGGCGTGCTCCTTCAGCCACTCGGACACCTCACCATATTGTATTGCTGCCTGACCGCTTGGGGGGCAACGGGGCGCTACTATAGGGAGTTGCGCTAAAACGGTCAAGCAGAATTTACGTGTTAACTCTCGTTTGGTTACGCAATGTACATATTCCTCCGCCCGGACAGGCGCGGAGAATATGATTAGCGCTGAGAGTCCAGTTTTTCGCCGTTGGTCACGACTTCCTGGGCCTTGCTATAGCTCTCGATCAGCAACTGATAAGCCGGGAAGATTTTGGTATACACTTCCGCCCATTCAGCGGCGTCTTCACGGTTCCATGTCCCCTGAATTTCAGAAGCGACGGCGGCGGTATCCATCGGTATCACGCCAGCCTGAACAACACGTGCCAGGGTGATTTCCTGCGCCATTTTGCTGTAAGTACCGGAAGCGTCGATCACTGCGAAGACCTTGTAGCCCTCCGCAACCGCGCTGATGGCCGGGAACGCCATGCACACGCTGGTGATCGTACCGGCGATAATCAGCGTCTTACGACCCGTTGCTTTGACCGCTTTCACGAAGTCTTCGTTATCCCAGGCGTTGATTTCGCCTTTACGTGCTACGTATTGGGCATGTGGCGCATTGGCATGGATCTCTGGGATCAACGGGCCGTTAGGCCCCTGCGGTACCGACGCCGTGGTAATTACCGGCATCTTCGCCAGGGTTGCAATTTTAGCCAGCGCGGCGGCACGCGCACGCAGTTCCGGCATGGGCATATCGCCGACGGTCTGGAACAGCCCACTCTGATGATCGATAAGCAGCATGACGGAATCATTCACATCGATGACCGGACGTGAACCATTAAAGTTTGCAGGACTGGACATATTCTTCTCCTTCGATTCAGATTTGGCCAAAGCGGCCGGAGTTAAAATCGCGGACGGCTTCAGCGATTTCTTGTTTCGTATTCATCACAAACGGACCGTAACCTACAATCGGCTCGTTCAACGGTTCGCCAGACAGCAGCAGCACGCTGGCGTCGCTGGTGGCTTCAATGTGTAGCGTTTTCCCCTGCTGGCTTAGCACTACCAGTTGTGCTTCGCTGGCAGGCGTGGTGCCGTTTACGGTGATATTCCCTTTTAATACCACCAGAGCGGTGCTCCACCCTTCAGACTGGGACAACGTCAGCGGATGATTACGTTGCAGGCGCATATCCCAGACGTTCAGCGGTGAAAAGGTGTGTGCCGGGCCTTTCGTATCCTGATAACTACCCGCGATCACGCGAACGCTGCCTGCATCATCGGGCAAGGCGACGGTGGGAATAACATCGCTGCTGATGCCCTGATAACCCGGTACGGCCATTTTGTCTTTTGCCGGCAGATTGACCCACAGTTGCACCATTTCCAGTTCACCGCCCTGACGGGTAAATTCCGGGGAGTGGAACTCTTCGTGTAATATTCCTGCACCAGCGGTCATCCACTGCACATCGCCAGGGCCGATAATGCCGCCGCGACCGGTTGAATCACGGTGTTCAACTTCGCCGCTGTAAACTATAGTCACCGTCTCAAAACCGCGGTGAGGGTGTTCACCTACGCCGCGTTTTTCGTTACCCGGCGTGAACGTATGCGGACCCGCGTAATCAAGCAGCAGGAACGGGCTTAATTGCTCAGCATGAGACTGGTAAGAGAACATCGAGCGAACCGGAAATCCATCGCCAACCCAGTGTGGGCGAGGTGCGGTGTAGACGCCTGTTACTTGTTTCATATGTGTCTCCTCAGTGGCGTTGTTTTGATGTGAATAAGCTTATATTCATGACAGCGAGCTGGGTAGTAGCTAAAATAGCTCTCACTGTCTCAAAAATAGGACAATGAAATGACAAGGCCGGATCTCAATGATTTTGCATGGTTTGTGCATGTTGTAGAGGAAGGGGGATTCGCGGCGGCGGGTCGGGCGCTTGATGAACCTAAATCAAAACTGAGCCGACGAATAGCGCAACTCGAAGAGAGACTAGGGGTACGACTGATTCAGCGAACCACCCGGCAATTTAACGTGACTGAAGTCGGGCAAACCTTTTACGAACACTGTAAGGCGATGCTGGTGGAGGCGCAGGCGGCGCAGGATGCCATTGCCGCGTTACAGGTTGAACCGCGTGGCGTTGTGAAGCTGACTTGTCCTGTTACGTTGCTGCATGTGCATATCGGGCCAATGCTTGCCCGTTTTATGGCACGTTATCCTGACGTATCAGTACAACTGGAGGCCACTAACCGCCGTGTTGACGTCGTTGGAGAAGGTCTGGATGTGGCGATTCGCGTCAGACCTCAGCCATTTGAGGATAGCGACCTGGTGATGCGCGTCCTGGCGGACAGAGGACATCGCTTGTATGCCAGCCCACAGTTAATTGAGCAGATGGGGGCGCTACACTCTCCGGCAGAGCTGACCCGTTGGCCAGGTTTGAGTCTGGCCTCTGGTAAACATGTGCATCGTTGGGAATTATTCGGCCCGCAGGGCGCGCGGGCGGAGGTGCATTTCACGCCGCGTATGATCACCACCGATATGCTGGCGTTACGCGAAGCCGCAGTCGCCGGCGTAGGTGTTGTTCAACTTCCACAGTTGATGGTAAAAGATCAATTAGCTGCGGGTGAGTTGGTGGCGTTGCTCGACGGTTGGGAACCTAAGCGAGAAATTATTCACGCAGTCTTTCCATCACGCAGGGGATTATTACCGTCAGTGCGCGCATTAGTGGATTTCTTAACGGAAGAATATGCGCGGATGATTGAGGATTAAATACCAGGCTTCAGCCCACAAAAAAGGCCGGTTAAACCGACCTTTTATTATCTGGACGCCATTCGGGCGTTAAAAACAATCAGCGACTACGGAAGACAATGCGGCCTTTGCTCAGGTCGTACGGGGTCAGCTCAACAGTCACTTTGTCGCCCGTCAGGATGCGGATATAGTTTTTACGCATTTTACCGGAGATGTGTGCAGTAACCACGTGACCGTTTTCTAACTCTACGCGGAACATGGTATTAGGTAACGTATCGAGAACGGTACCCTGCATTTCAATATTGTCTTCTTTGGCCATCTAATCCTCTGGGGTATCACTACCGTAATTTGAACCGGCAAGATAATGCCGAAGTTCTTTTAATAAGTAAAGATTTGTGCGTTTAAAACACAGCAAATCGGGTTTGGCGCATTACTCTATCCACACACGGCAAAGCCGCACTTAAAGCGCAACGTGTAAGGGAACGAGGAGATAAACGATAGGCGTTGCCTGACGCGAACTGTTCCTTAACGGCGGCGGGGTAATGGGCTAAACCAACTCTGCGCGACAATTATAACACCCCGACAAAAAATGTGCCGAAAACATTCACTCCTGAGGTGAAAATAACATCCTGGGAATCCAGAAATGGCTCGGTAGCCGCTGCTGGCGCAGTCTGCTCAGGTGCTCAAGGTACTCCCGACGCGGTGTTTCGACGGCGCCCAGTGAGGCTGTGTGGCTATTTAATACCTGGCAGTCGATTAATTTTCCGCCCTGACGGATAAATTCAGCGCAAAAAACGAGCAGTGCGGTTTTGGACGCATTTTCCTGACGGCTGAACATCGATTCGCCACAAAACAGCGTACCTTGCGCCACGCCATACATACCGCCCACTAATTCATTTTGTCGCCACACCTCAATTGAGTGGGCATGCCCCAGTTCGTGCAGGCGATGGTAAGCATCCACCACATCATGCGTTATCCAGGTGCCTTCTTCCCGGTCATTCGCGCAGCCTTCAATCACTTGACCAAACGCGTAATTGAGCGTCACGCGATAAGGCGAATTTTTATGAAAGCGTTTCATGCTGCGGCTGAGGTGAAATTTCTCGGGCCAAAGAATGGCGCGCGGATCGGGCGACCACCAAAGGATGGGGTCGCCAGGTGAAAACCATGGGAAAATACCGCGCTGATAGGCCATCAGCAGGCGGGCAGGGCTGAGATCGCCGCCAAGCGCCAATAAACCGTTAGGCTCGCGTAAAGCGCCTTCCGGTGACGGGAAGGCTATGGAATGGCGGGACAGTTGCACCAGGCGCATGACAGCGAAACTCCACTACGCGAGTTTGATCGTTCAATAATAGCTTACAGACGTTGCTTAAACTGGTAATAACGCCCCTGCCTGGCTAACAGATCTGCGTGATTACCTTGCTCAATAATTTGTCCGTTGTCCATTACTATTATTTGATCAAAACGTGACAACCCACGCAGACGATGTGTAACCATTAATACGGTTTTGTTGCGCATGACATCGCTAATTAATTCAAGCATTTGACTTTCCGTTGTGGCATCCAACCCTTCGGTGGGTTCATCCAGCAGCATCAGCGGAGCATCGTGCAATAAGGCGCGGGCGATAGCCAGACGACGGAGCTCGCCGCCAGAAAGCTGACGACCGCCTTCGCCAAGCCAGGCGTTGAGTCCATCATCCTCAAGCAGTTTGTCCAGACCGACGCGGCACAACATCGCGGCTAATGCGTCATCGCCGGCGTCCGGTGCCGCCAGCAACAGGTTATCGCGAAGCGTAGCGCTGAACAGATGCACGCGCTGTGGCACGACGCTGATACTCTGGCGCAGCGTGGCTTCACTAAGGGTCGCAATCGGCTGTTCGTTAATCAGGATCTCGCCACTCTGCGGATCCCATGCGCGGGTTAGCAATTGCAATAACGTTGACTTACCACAGCCGGTGCGACCGAGAATCGCAATGTGTTCACCGGGGTTGGCTTGCAGGGAAAGTGTATCGAGTGCCTTTTGCGCCTGTCCTGGATAGCTGAATGATACATCGCGTAGCGTAAGGGTTACCTGCTCTGAAACCGAGGAACCCGCATCCGGGAAGGTCACTTCTGGCTGCTGTTCGGTCAGTTCGGTGATGCGCAGCGCAGAGGCAATAACCTGGCCGAGATGCTGAAACGCGCCGGTGACAGGCGCTAACGCTTCGAACGCGGCTAGTGCACAGAAGACAAACAGCGCGATCAGTGCGCCTGGCTGAGTGTTACCGCCCACGCCGCCTGAGGCCATCCATAGCATCATAATCACTGCCAGCGCGCCGACTAACAGCATGACCGCCTGCGACAACGCCGTTAATTCAGACTGGCGTCTCTGGGCTTCGTGCCACTGCAGCTCGGTGACTTCCATTTGAGCGCGGTAGCGTTCACTGGCGCCAAAAATGGTCAATTCAGCCTGGCCCTGTAGCCAGGAGGTTAACTGCTGACGATATTGCCCACGCAGATGCGTCAGACTTTGTCCGGTGCTTTTGCCTGCCTGATAAAAGAGTGGGGGCAGAATAAATAAGGTCAGCAGCATAATACCGCCGAGGGTGATAGCCAGCGTGAAATCGAGAACGCTTAGACCCAGCGTGACCACCATGATGACGACAAAAGCCCCCACCAGCGGGGAGATCACGCGCAAGTACAGATGATCGAGCGTGTCTACATCAGCCACCACGCGGTTAAGTAATTCACCCTGTCCATAACGGGACAGGCCCGCAGGAGAGAGCGGCAGTAGTTTGCTGAAGGTATAAATACGCAAATGCTGCAGCACACGGAATGTTGCGTCATGGCTGACCAGTCGTTCGAAATAACGCCCCGCGGTGCGGGTGATCGCTGCGCCGCGTACGCCTGCGGCAGGGAGCATATAGTTAAAGCTGTAAATTCCGGTGACGCCAACCACTGCAGAAGCCGACAGGAACCACCCTGAAAGCGTCAGCAAACCAATACTTGCCAGCAGCGTGACGATCGCCAGAACGATCCCCAGCGTTAACATCCATTTGTGCCGTTTATACAGCGTCAGATAAGGTAGCAAAGCGCGCATTTAGATGTCCTCCTGACGATGAGCCAGTAATGTCGCAAAAGCCCCGTTGGCTGAGCTAAGTTCGGTCCAGGTACCTTGTTCAACGATCTGTCCATCCTGCATCACCCAGATAGCGTCCCAGTCGGCAAGATCTTCCAACTGGTGCGTCACCATCAGCGTGGTCTGGCGGCGAGATGCCGCGTTCAACGCCTGCATCACGCGTTGTTCGCTGTGCGCATCAAGACTGGCGGCGGGTTCATCCAGCAGCAGTAACTGACAGGGATTGAGTAAGGCGCGAGCAACGGCAACGCGCTGCGCTTGCCCGACGGAAAGTCGGGCCGCCTGATCGCCAACTGGCGTATCCACGCCCTGCGGCAGCAGCGGTAAAAACTCGCTGACCCAGGCGCTGTCGAGTGCGGCTTGTAGCTGTTCTTCGCTGGCATCGGGGCGAGCCAGCAGAACGTTTTCGCGTAACGTGGCGGCAGGAAGCTGCGGATTTTGCCCAACCCATGACAGCTGTTTACGCCAGGAATCAGGTGACAGGTCGCGAAGTTCAAAGCCGTTAATTCGCAGCGATCCCCGATAAGAGAGGAAACCGGACAGGACATTAAGCAGCGAACTTTTACCGGAACCGCTGCGTCCAACCAGCACCGCACGTTGCCCGGCAGCCAGGGTAAAGTTGAGCGGGCCGGCCAGCACTTTACCTTCCGGCGAAGTGATAATCAGATCGTGTGCCTCAATTGAAACGGCGTCTTTCGTCGCCAGCTCAATGTCGCCACGCTCTGGATGAGCCAGCGGGGTTTCCATGAAGGTTTTCAGACTATCAGCTGCACCCACGGCTTGCGCTTTGGCGTGATAAAACGTACCCAGATCGCGCAGGGGCTGGAAAAACTCCGGCGCCAGAATGAGCGCGAGGAAGCCTGCCGCCAGCGTGACGCCCGTCCCGTAGTGGCCGAAATCGAGCTCTCCGAGGTAGGAAAAACCGAAGTAAACCGCTACCAGCGCAATAGACAGAGAGGTAAAGAACTCAAGGACACCGGATGACAGGAACGCCAGGCGCAGGACTTCCATGGTGCGCTGGCGGAAATCTTGCGACGCTGCGCGGATGCTTTCCGTTTCGGCTTCACCGCGACCAAATATTCTTAGCGTTTCCATGCCCCGCAGACGATCGAGGAAATGACCGCTGAGGCGGGCAAGAGCCTGAAAATTGCGGCGGTTAGCATCGGCAGCGCCCATACCGACCATTGCCATAAATAACGGGATCAGTGGGGCTGTTCCGAGCAGAATAAGGGCGGCTACCCAGTTTGACGGGAATACCGCCGCCACAATCAATAATGGGACGCATACGGCCAGCGCCATTTGCGGCAGATAACGTGCATAGTAATCATGCATATCGTCAATCTGCTCCAGGATCAGAGTGGCCCAGCTCCCGGCCGGTTTGCCCTGTATCCAGGCCGGACCAGCCTGTTGCAGACGGTCAAGCACCTGGCGGCGAATTTCAAAGCGAATATGTTGCCCTGCGTGAAACCCGACCCGTTCGCGTAACCAGACGACCCATGCCCGCAGGATGAAAATCAATACCAGCACGATGAAAGGAAGCAGCAGCGCCTCTCGGGGAATATTGGCCATGATCATATGGTCCAGAATGCGGGCCATGAGCCAGGCCTGAGCGACGATTAACAGACCACTCACGAACCCCAACAGGCGTGAAATGTTCAGCCATCGTTGGGAAATTACACTTTGCTGTTTTAACCAGCGGGTCAGCTCTTTTTGACGGGTTTTATTCATTGCACGCTTAGCAGGTGAGTTATTGGAATTTTTGGGCAGGGCAATGTTACAACGAGGCAAAAATAAAGGCGACTTATAGTCGCCTTTTTTACTTTTGTTACTGATTTGTAAAACTTATTTGCAAGCGTCCGCCAGACCGTCGAGATAACGTTCTGCATCAAGCGCGGCCATACAGCCCGTGCCCGCAGAGGTGATCGCCTGGCGATAAATATGATCCATCACGTCACCGGCTGCGAAGACCCCCGGAATGCTGGTCTGTGTGGCATTACCGTGAATACCGGACTGAACTTTGATGTAGCCGTTTTCCAGTTCAAGCTGACCGTCGAAAATGGCGGTATTCGGGCTGTGACCGATAGCGACAAACAATCCGGCAACGTCAAGTGACTCCACATTGTCAGTGTTTTGCGTATCGCGCAGGCGCAGCCCGGTTACGCCCATTTGATCACCGGTTACTTCTTCCAGCGTGCGGTGGGTGTGCAGCACGATGTTGCCGTTTTCAACTTTATCCATCAAACGCTTGATGAGAATTTTCTCAGCGCGGAAACTGTCGCGACGGTGAATCAAATGCACTTCAGATGCGATATTCGCCAGATACAGTGCTTCTTCAACCGCAGTGTTGCCACCGCCAATCACCGCAACTTTTTGATTACGGTAGAAGAAACCGTCGCAGGTTGCGCAGGCGGAAACGCCGCGGCCTTTGAATGCTTCTTCTGAAGGCAGGCCCAGGTAACGTGCTGAAGCGCCGGTAGCGATGATCAGTGCGTCACAGGTGTACTCTCCGCTATCGCCGGTCAGACGGAAAGGGCGGTTTTGCAGATCAACGTTGCTGATGTGATCAAAAATGATTTCTGTATCAAATTTGGTCGCATGTTCGTGCATACGCTCCATCAGCAGCGGGCCAGTGAGATCGTGCGGATCGCCAGGCCAGTTTTCCACTTCTGTTGTTGTGGTCAGTTGACCACCTTTTTCCATACCGGTAATCAGTACCGGTTGCAGGTTAGCGCGTGCAGCGTAGACCGCAGCGGTATATCCCGCAGGGCCTGAGCCCAGAATAAGAAGTTTACTGTGTTTGGTTGCGCCCATGAGATCCCCATAGTTGTTGGCAGGCAATGAGCAGGATTGTAGGGAATTTACAGGCGTAAAAAAAGAGTATGGCGATTTTGTTAACAATATGTGTAATAGCAGAAACCGATGAGCGGGGGAATAAGTCGTAATACTATAACGATTTCTACTAAAAATCGGTCAGTTATAAGGTGATAAAATGACGATTTTCCATCACTGCGAATGAATAACTGGCATGTTGTACTAAAAATCGATGTTTTGCTTTGACAATCACCTGCTGTTTTGCGAAAACAGTCAAGGAAGAAAAAAAATGTGTCATGTATGTGCTGCATAATCATGCATGTAGATACCATGTTTACCGTGTTAGCGAAATCTACGCATGGTGTGGACAGATGCCATTCGTGATGTCGATAGCCGCCGACAGGCAACGGTCTTCTCACCATAAGCCCAGGCATTACAAACCGAAAATCCCTCTGGGTTGCGGTTTATTTTGATGGGTAGCGACTCTGAACAGTGATGTTGGTAGAGTCAGGCAGGAGTAGGGAAGGAATACAGAGAGACAATAATAATGGTAGATAGTAAGAAGCGCCCTGGCAAAGATCTCGACCGTATCGATCGTAACATTCTTAATGAGCTGCAAAAGGATGGGCGTATTTCTAACGTCGAGCTTTCTAAACGTGTGGGACTTTCACCAACGCCCTGCCTTGAGCGTGTGCGTCGGTTGGAAAGACAGGGTTTTATTCAGGGCTATACAGCGCTGTTAAACCCGCATTATCTGGATGCATCACTTCTGGTTTTTGTTGAGATTACTCTGAATCGTGGCGCCCCGGATGTGTTTGAGCAATTTAACTCTGCAGTACAAAAACTTGAAGAAATTCAAGAGTGTCATTTGGTTTCCGGTGATTTCGACTATTTGTTGAAAACACGCGTACCGGATATGTCGGCGTACCGTAAGCTGTTGGGGGAAACCCTGCTGCGTCTGCCGGGCGTGAATGACACACGTACTTATGTCGTAATGGAAGAAGTCAAACAGAGCAATCGTCTGGTAATTAAGACGCGCTAACACGGAACAGGTGCAAAATCGACGCAGTTTGATTACACTCCTGTTAATCCATACAGCAACAGTGCCGGGGCAACCCGGTGCTGTTGTCCGTTTTAGCATCGGGCAGGAAAAGCCTGAAACCTGGAGAGCCGTTTTTGAGCCAGGAATACACTGAAGACAAAGACGTCACATTGACGAAGTTAAGCAGCGGGCGCCGACTCCTGGAAGCGCTACTGATCCTTATTGCCCTTTTTGCCGTCTGGTTGATGGCTGCCTTACTCAGCTTTAACCCTTCGGATCCCAGTTGGTCGCAAACCGCGTGGCACGAACCTATCCATAATCTTGGGGGAATACCCGGAGCATGGCTGGCAGACACACTGTTCTTTATTTTTGGCGTCATGGCCTACACCATTCCCGTCATCATTGTCGGCCGCTGCTGGTTTGCATGGCGACACCAGGCCAGCGACGAATACGTCGATTATTTTGCCGTTTCGCTGCGTATTATTGGCGTTTTGGCGCTGATCCTTACCTCCTGCGGGCTTGCCGCAATCAATGCCGATGACATCTGGTATTTCGCCTCTGGCGGCGTGATCGGCAGCCTGCTCAGCACCACGTTGCAACCATTACTGCACAGTAGCGGCGGTACGCTGACGCTATTGTGCATTTGGGCTGCGGGATTAACGCTGTTTACCGGCTGGTCATGGGTGAGCATTGCGGAAAAACTGGGCGGCTGGTTACTCAATATCCTGACGTTTGCCAGCAACCGTACCCGTCGCGATGATACCTGGGTCGATGACGAAGAATATGAAGATGAAGATGAGTCTTTCGACACCGCTGATGGCAAACCTCATGAATCGCGTCGGGCGCGTATTCTGCGCGGTGCGTTAGCGCGCCGTAAGCGTCTGGCGGAGAAATTTACCAACCCGCTTGGCCGTCATACTGATGCCGCGCTATTTTCCGGCAAACGCATGGATGATGAAGACGAAATTGAATACAGCGCTCGTGGCGTTGTTGCCGATCCTAACGATGTGCTGTTCTCCGGTAATCGTGCGACGCTGCCTGAATATGACGAACTTGACCCACTGCTGAATGGTCATTCGGTGACAGAGCCAGTTGCCGCCGCAGCGGCAGCGACAACGGCAGCTCAGGCCTGGAGCGCACCGGTTGATCCGCTGCTGCAAACATCGCCAGTGACCAATACGGTTATGGAACAACCGGCCCCAGCCGTAGCCTGGCAAGCCGTGCCTGGTCCGCAAACCGGTGATGCGGTGAATGCGCCAGCGCCTGAGGGTTATCCTCAGCCAGCCCACTACGCGCAGCCACCGGTGCAGCAGCAGTATGAATCATGGCAGCAGCCGGTTGTGGAGGAGAGTCCGCAGCCGCAGGGATTTACCGCGGAGCACAACTGGCAGCCGGAACCTGCATATCAGCCGGAGCCCGTGCAGCAGCCTGTTTATCAGCCGGAATCAACCTTTCAACAAAACGCCGCGTTCCAGCAGCCTGCGGTTGAACAACCGCCTTTAGTGGAACCTGAGCCGGTAGTTGAAGAGGTTAAACCGACCCGTCCGCCACTCTACTATTTTGAAGAAGTTGAAGAGAAACGTGCACGTGAGCGCGAGCAACTGGCCGCCTGGTATCAGCCGATTCCAGAGCCTGCTCAGGAGCCCGAACGTGTTAAGCCATCTATGCCGACGGCAGCATCCATACCGCCCGTTGAGTCAGTTGCTGCCGTTGCGCCGCTGGCTGCCGGGGTGAAAAACGCCGCTTTAGGGGCGGGTGCGGCTGCCGCAGCACCTGTCTTTAGTCTTGCGGGTAGCGGTGCACCGCGTCCACAGGTGAAGGAGGGGATTGGTCCGCAGTTACCGCGTCCGAATCGTGTGCGCGTACCTACTCGTCGGGAGCTGGCGTCGTATGGCATAAAACTGCCGTCACAACGTATGGCTGAAGAGAAAGCTCGCGAAGAGCATCTTGATACAGATGCGTACAGTGACGAAGAAATTGACGCAATGCAGCAAGATGAGCTGGCGCGTCAGTTCGCCCAGTCGCAGCAGCACCGCTATGGCGAGGAGTATCAGGATGATGCCAGTCAGACTGATGATGATTCCGCCGCAGAAGCAGAACTGGCTCGCCAGTTTGCCTCTTCCCAGCAGCAGCGCTATTCCGGTGAACAGCCTGCCGGAGCGAATCCGTTCTCGCTTGATGACTTTGAATTTTCGCCAATGAAAACGCTGGTGGATGATGGTCCGCATGAGCCGCTATTTACTCCAGGCGTAATGCCGGAGTCTGCACCGCAGTACCAGCAGCCTGTCGCACCGCAGCAGCATTACCAGCAGCCAGCGCAGCCTGTCGCACCGCAGCAGCATTATCAGCAGCCAGCGCAGCCTGTCGCACCACAACAGCATTACCAGCAACCGGCGCAGCCTGTCGCACCACAGCAGCATTATCAGCAGCCAGCGCAGCCAGTCGCACCGCAGCAGCATTATCAGCAGCCGGCGCAGCCTGTTACACCGCCGCCGCAGGATAGTCTGATCCATCCGCTCCTGATGCGTAATGGCGACAGTCGTCCGGCGCACCGTCCAAGTACGCCGCTGCCATCGTTGGATCTGCTCACGCCGCCGCCGAGTGAGGTTGAGCCGATAGATACTTTTGCTCTGGAGCAAATGGCTCGTCTGGTGGAGGCTCGTCTGGCGGACTTCCGCATTAAAGCCGATGTAGTGAACTACTCTCCTGGTCCGGTCATTACCCGCTTTGAGCTTAATCTTGCTCCTGGAGTTAAAGCGGCGCGTATTTCCAACCTGTCGCGAGATCTGGCGCGTTCATTATCGACCGCAGCGGTACGCGTGGTCGAGGTAATTCCGGGCAAACCGTATGTCGGGCTGGAGTTACCCAACAAAAAACGTCAAACCGTTTATCTGCGCGAAGTGTTGGATAACGCCAAATTCCGTGATAACTCATCTCCGCTGACCGTGGTACTGGGTAAAGATATTGCGGGCGAACCGGTGGTTGCCGATCTGGCGAAAATGCCGCACCTGCTGGTGGCAGGGACAACCGGTTCCGGTAAGTCGGTTGGGGTGAACGCCATGATCCTCAGCATGTTATACAAGGCGCAGCCGGAAGACGTTCGCTTTATCATGATTGACCCGAAAATGCTGGAACTGTCGGTTTATGAAGGCATTCCGCATTTGCTGACTGAAGTTGTGACCGACATGAAAGATGCCGCCAACGCCCTGCGCTGGAGCGTCAATGAAATGGAACGTCGCTACAAGCTGATGTCGGCGCTTGGCGTGCGTAACCTTGCCGGTTATAACGAAAAAATTGCTGAAGCCGCCCGTATGGGACGTCCGATTCCGGACCCGTACTGGAAGCCGGGCGACAGTATGGATGTTCAGCATCCGGTGCTGGAAAAACTGCCGTATATTGTTGTGCTGGTGGATGAATTCGCCGACCTGATGATGACCGTGGGTAAAAAGGTGGAAGAACTGATTGCTCGTCTGGCGCAAAAAGCGCGTGCGGCGGGGATCCACCTGGTGCTGGCGACCCAGCGACCGTCGGTTGACGTTATCACTGGTCTGATTAAAGCGAACATCCCAACGCGTATCGCCTTTACCGTGTCCAGTAAAATTGACTCGCGTACCATCCTTGACCAGGGCGGAGCGGAATCGCTGTTGGGTATGGGTGACATGCTTTATTCCGCACCAAACTCAACGATCCCTGTGCGTGTACACGGCGCCTTTGTACGTGATGAAGAAGTTCACGCTGTGGTTCAGGACTGGAAAGCGCGCGGTCGTCCACAATACGTTGACGGCATAACGTCTGACAGCGAAAGCGAAGGCGGCGGTGGCGGCTTTGATGGTGGCGAAGAGTTGGATCCGCTGTTCGATCAGGCGGTAAACTTTGTCACCCAGAAACGCAAAGCCTCAATCTCCGGCGTCCAGCGTCAGTTCCGTATCGGTTACAACCGAGCGGCGCGCATCATCGAACAGATGGAAGCGCAGGGAATTGTCAGCGAGCAAGGGCATAATGGTAATCGTGAAGTGCTGGCCCCGCCGCCCTTCGAATGATTGCAAAGTTAAGTAATTCAGTATTTTCTACTTTCCTCATGCTGATTTTTGGCCTGAAATGGATAGCAGAGGGATCTCCCCGTTGGGAGTGACGTATTTTGAGGAATAACGATGAAAAGAATCGCAATCACCTGTGCATTATTGTCGAGCTTTGTGGTGAGCAGCGTCTGGGCTGATGCTGCCAGCGACCTGAAAAGCCGCCTGGATAAAGTCAGTAGCTTCCATGCCAGCTTTACTCAGAAGGTCACGGACGGTAGCGGTGCGGCGGTGCAGGAAGGTCAGGGTGACTTATGGGTTAAACGTCCTAATCTGTTTAACTGGCATATGACGCAGCCTGACGAGAGCATCCTGGTTTCCGATGGTAAAACGCTGTGGTTCTTTAACCCGTTTGTTGAGCAGGCGACGGCGACATGGCTGAAAGACGCCACGGGCAACACGCCGTTCATGCTGATTGCACGTAACCAGGCCAGCGACTGGCAGCAGTACAATATTAAGCAAAATGGCGATGATTTCGTGCTGACGCCAAAAACCAGCAGCGGTAACCTTAAACAGTTTACTATCAATGTTGGGCGTGACGGGACGATCCACCAGTTCAGCGCCGTTGAACAAGACGATCAGCGCAGCAGCTATCAGCTGAAATCTCAGCAGAATGGTGCGATTGAACCCTCTAAATTCACCTTTACCCCGCCGCAAGGTGTAACGGTTGACGATCAACGTAAGTAGAGGCGTGTGAGTGAGCAATCTGTCGCTCGACTTTTCTGATAATACTTTTCAGCCGCTGGCCGCGCGTATGCGGCCAGAAAATTTAGCGCAGTATATCGGCCAGCAGCATCTGCTGGCTGCGGGCAAACCCTTGCCGCGCGCTATCGAGGCCGGGCATCTGCACTCCATGATTTTATGGGGACCGCCGGGGACCGGGAAAACGACGCTTGCCGAAGTTATTGCCCGTTACGCCAACGCCGATGTCGAACGAATTTCGGCAGTTACGTCTGGCGTTAAAGAAATTCGTGAAGCGATTGAGCGTGCGCGTCAGAACCGTAACGCGGGTCGACGCACGATCCTGTTCGTGGACGAAGTTCACCGTTTTAATAAAAGCCAACAGGATGCGTTTTTACCGCATATTGAAGACGGCACTATTACGTTTATTGGCGCCACCACTGAAAACCCCTCGTTTGAGCTCAACTCGGCGCTGTTGTCGCGTGCACGCGTTTATCTACTGAAATCGTTAACTTCCGACGACATTGAACAGGTACTGGACCAGGCGATGTCAGACAAAGCGCGTGGTTATGGCGGCCAGGATATTGTTCTGCCGCCAGAGACGCGTCGGGCTATTGCCGAACTGGTTAATGGTGACGCGCGGCGGGCGCTGAATACGCTGGAAATGATGGCCGATATGGCCGAAGTTGATGATTCCGGCAAGCGCGTATTGAAACCAGAATTGCTCACCGAAATTGCCGGTGAACGTAGTGCGCGTTTCGATAATAAAGGCGATCGTTTTTACGATCTCATCTCCGCATTACACAAGTCGGTACGTGGAAGCGCCCCAGATGCGGCGCTTTATTGGTATGCGCGAATTATTACCGCTGGTGGCGATCCGCTGTACGTTGCCCGTCGCTGTCTGGCGATTGCCTCAGAAGATGTCGGCAATGCCGATCCCCGCGCCATGCTGGTGGCGATTTCCGCATGGGACTGTTTTACCCGCGTGGGACCCGCGGAAGGCGAACGCGCGATTGCTCAGGCGATTGTTTATCTGGCCTGTGCGCCGAAGAGTAATGCGGTTTACACCGCCTTCAAAGCCGCGCTGTCTGATGCCCGCGAACGTCCGGATTACGACGTGCCGGTTCACCTGCGCAATGCGCCGACTAAGCTGATGAAAGAGATGGGCTACGGTCAGGAGTATCGTTATGCCCATGATGAGCCTAATGCCTATGCCGCCGGAGAAGAGTACTTCCCGCAGGAAATGGCACAAACGCGCTATTATCGCCCCACAAACAGAGGTCTTGAAGGCAAGATTGGCGAAAAGCTCGCCTGGCTCGCCGGACAGGATCAAAATAGCCCTATAAAACGCTACCGTTAGTGTTATCGTTGCGGTAATGTTGTCTCTGTATCCCTGTGACCGCAGGCTGTGGTCACTTTCTCCTATTTTAATTCGATAAGCACAGGATAAGCATGCTCGATCCCAATCTGCTGCGTAATGAGCCAGACGCAGTCGCAGAAAAACTGGCAAGCCGGGGCTTTAAGCTGGATGTAGATAAGCTGCGCGCTCTTGAAGAGCGTCGTAAAGTTCTGCAGGTACAAACTGAAAACCTGCAGGCAGAGCGTAACTCGCGATCGAAATCCATCGGCCAGGCAAAAGCGCGCGGGGAAGATATCGAGTCTTTACGTCTGGAAGTGAACAAACTGGGCGAAGAGCTGGATGCCGCGAAAGCTGAACTTGATACCTTACAGGCCGAGATCCGCGACATTGCGCTGACTATTCCTAACCTGCCAGCGGACGACGTTCCGGTGGGTAAAGATGAAAATGACAACGTCGAAGTCAGCCGCTGGGGTACTCCGCGTGAGTTTGATTTCGAAGTGCGCGATCACGTTACCCTGGGTGAAATGCACACGGGTCTTGATTTCGCCGCTGCGGTTAAGCTGACCGGCTCTCGTTTCGTGGTCATGAAAGGGCAGATTGCGCGTATGCACCGTGCGCTGTCTCAGTTCATGCTGGATCTGCATACTGAGCAGCATGGCTATAGCGAAAACTACGTCCCGTATCTGGTTAACCATGACACGCTGTACGGTACAGGCCAACTGCCGAAATTCGCTGGCGATCTGTTCCATACCCGTCCGCTGGATGAAGAAGCTGATAGCAGCAACTATGCGCTGATCCCAACGGCAGAAGTTCCGCTGACCAACCTGGTGCGCGACGAGATCATCGATGAAGATGCGCTGCCGATCAAAATGACTGCGCATACGCCGTGCTTCCGTTCTGAAGCAGGTTCTTACGGTCGTGACACGCGTGGTCTGATCCGTATGCACCAGTTCGATAAAGTTGAGATGGTGCAGATTGTTCGCCCGGAAGATTCGATGGACGCGCTGGAAGAGATGACCGGCCATGCCGAGAAGGTCCTGCAACTACTGGGGCTGCCGTATCGCAAAATCATCCTGTGCACTGGCGACATGGGCTTCGGCGCATGCAAAACTTACGATCTGGAAGTGTGGATCCCGGCGCAGAACACCTATCGCGAAATCTCCTCTTGCTCCAACGTGTGGGATTTCCAGGCTCGTCGTATGCAGGCGCGTTGCCGCAGCAAATCCGACAAAAAGACTCGTTTAGTGCATACTCTGAACGGTTCCGGTCTGGCGGTTGGGCGTACGCTGGTTGCGGTAATGGAAAACTATCAGCAGGCTGATGGCCGCATTCAGGTTCCGGAAGTATTACGTCCGTACATGAATGGCCTGGAATTCATCGGTTAAGTTACCTTTCTCTGCTAAAAAAGCGCCTCAGGGCGCTTTTTTTATGCCCGTTTGACGTCGGACAATAACGACTACTCCCATAGGGGTAATACTGACTTCGAATGAAAGTCAGTATTTTTCTCTGTCTTTTAGCAAATTCAGTTTCTACCAGCCTGTATATCGATATTAACGTTATATAAAAAACTATACATCGAATATTTGTTTATTGTGAGCAGCAGAGTGAGCCACTATGAAAACTAAGATCCCCGATGCCGTGCTGGCAGCTGAGGTTACTCGCCGCGGTTTGGTGAAAACGACGGCGATAGGCGGACTGGCGGTGGCCAGTAGCGCGTTTACCCTGCCATTTACCCGGATTGCAAATGCTGCAGAAGCCCTTAATCCGACGCCGATTAATGAGAAAGTGATCTGGAGCGCGTGTACGGTGAACTGCGGCAGCCGCTGCCCGCTGCGTATGCATGTGGTCGACGGTGAAATAAAGTATGTCGAAACCGACAACACCGGCGATGACAACTATGACGGTCTGCACCAGGTACGCGCCTGTCTTCGTGGTCGATCCATGCGTCGCCGAGTCTATAATCCCGATCGTCTGAAATACCCGATGAAACGCGTTGGTAAGCGTGGCGAAGGAAAATTTGAGCGCATCAGTTGGGATGAAGCCTACGACATCATTGCCAGCAATATGCAGCGTCTTATCAAAGACTACGGCAATGAGTCTATCTACCTGAACTACGGTACCGGTACGCTGGGTGGCACTATGACGCGCTCGTGGCCGCCGGGTAAAACGCTGGTAGCACGGTTGATGAACTGCTGCGGCGGCTATCTTAATCACTACGGTGACTACTCTTCAGCGCAAATCGCTGCCGGGTTGAACTATACCTACGGCGGCTGGGCTGACGGTAACAGCCCGTCCGACATTGAAAACAGCAAGCTGGTGGTTCTGTTCGGTAATAACCCTGGTGAAACCCGTATGAGCGGGGGGGGGGGTAACTTATTACCTTGAACAGGCGCGACAGAAATCCAATGCCCGCATGATCATTATCGATCCCCGTTATACGGATACCGGTGCGGGGCGTGAAGATGAATGGATCCCGATCCGTCCTGGTACTGATGCGGCGCTGGTCAATGGTCTGGCGTATGTCCTGATCACCGAAAACATGGTTGACCAACCGTTCCTCGACAAATACTGCGTGGGTTACGACGAGAAAACCTTACCGGCCGACGCGCCGAAGAACGGTCACTATAAGGCGTATATTCTTGGGCAGGGTAAGGACGGCATTGCCAAGACCCCGGAGTGGGCGGCGCAGATTACCGGTATTCCCGCTGAACGTATCGTCAAACTGGCGCGTGAAATAGGTAGCGCTAAACCGGCATACATCAGCCAGGGGTGGGGGCCGCAGCGTCATGCTAACGGTGAAATAGCGACCCGCGCCATTTCTATGCTCGCTATCCTGACCGGTAACGTTGGGATCAACGGCGGCAACAGCGGGGCGCGTGAGGGCTCATACAGTTTGCCGTTTGAGCGTATGCCAACGCTGGAAAACCCTGTTGAAACCAGCATCTCAATGTTCATGTGGACGGACGCGATTGAGCGAGGCCCGGAGATGACGGCCCTGCGTGACGGCGTACGCGGCAAAGACAAGCTCGATGTTCCTATTAAGATGATCTGGAACTATGCCGGTAACTGTCTGATTAACCAACACTCTGATATTAACCGCACGCATGAAATCCTCCAGGACGAGAAGAAGTGCGAGATGATCGTCGTCATCGACTGTCATATGACTTCCTCGGCGAAATACGCAGACATTTTGCTGCCGGACTGCACTGCCTCCGAACAGATGGATTTTGCGCTGGATGCCTCATGCGGGAACATGTCCTATGTGATTTTCACCGATCAGGCGATCAAACCACGCTTCGAATGCAAGACTATCTACCAGATGACCAGCGAGCTGGCGAAGCGCCTTGGCGTTGAGCAGCAGTTTACAGAAGGTCGTACTCAGGAAGAGTGGATGCGCCATCTGTATGAGCAGTCGCGCAAAGCGATTCCTGAACTGCCTACGTTTGAAGAATTCCGTCAGCAAGGGATCTTTAAACAGCGCGATCCGCAAGGACATCATGTGGCGTATAAGGCGTTCCGAGAAGATCCTAAAGCCAATCCGCTGACCACGCCGTCAGGTAAGATCGAAGTTTATTCGCAGCAGCTTGCCGAGATCGCGGCAACCTGGGAACTGCCGGAAGGTGATGTAATCGATCCGCTACCGATTTATACCCCAGGCTTTGAAAGCTTAAACGATCCGCTGGTGGAGAAATTCCCTTTGCAGCTGACCGGCTTCCACTATAAGTCTCGCGTTCACTCGACCTATGGCAACGTCGATGTCCTGAAAGCATCCTGCCGCCAGGAAATGTGGATCAACCCGATGGATGCGCAGCGACGCGGTATTAACAACGGCGACAAGGTACGTATTTTTAACGATCGTGGTGAAGTGCATATCGAGGCGAAAGTGACGCCACGTATGATGCCCGGCGTGGTGGCATTGGGCGAAGGGGCCTGGTATGACCCGGATGCAAAACGCGTGGATCAGGGCGGTTGCATTAACGTCCTGACGACCCAGCGTCCGTCTCCTCTCGCAAAGGGGAATCCGTCACACACGAACCTTGTTCAGGTTGAAAAGGCGTAAGGAGTAACCGATGACAACCCAGTATGGATTTTTTATTGATTCCAGCCGTTGCACCGGTTGCAAAACCTGCGAACTGGCCTGCAAAGATTTCAAAAATTTAACCCCGGAAGTCAGCTTCCGCCGCATTTATGAATACGCAGGCGGCGACTGGCAGGAGGACAACGGCGTCTGGCATCAGAACGTCTTTGCTTATTACCTCTCCATTGCGTGTAACCACTGTGAAGATCCAGCCTGTACCAAGGTTTGTCCGAGCGGCGCGATGCACAAACGTGAAGATGGTTTTGTCGTTGTCGACGAAGATGTTTGCATTGGCTGCCGGTATTGCCACATGGCCTGTCCTTACGGCGCGCCGCAGTACAATGCTGAAAAAGGGCATATGACTAAATGTGATGGCTGCCATGAGCGCGTCGCTGAAGGCAAAAAACCTATCTGCGTGGAGTCCTGCCCACTGCGTGCGCTGGATTTTGGTCCGATTGAAGAGCTGCGCAAAAAACACGGTACTTTGGCTGCGGTAGCGCCACTGCCGGGCGCGCACTTTACCAAACCAAGTATTGTCATCAAACCTAACGCCAATAGCCGCCCGACAGGGGATACTACAGGTTATCTGGCCAATCCGAAGGAGGTGTAAGATGGGAAGTGGATGGCATGAATGGCCGCTGATGATCTTCACTGTCTTCGGACAGTGTGTAGTTGGTGGCTTTATCGTTCTGGCGCTGGCGTTGATGAAAGGGGACTTACGCCCTGAATCGCAGCAGCGCGTGATTGCCTGCATGTTCGGGCTGTGGGTATTAATGGGCATTGGCTTTATTGCTTCCATGCTCCACCTGGGCTCACCGATGCGCGCCTTTAACTCACTCAATCGTGTAGGATCTTCTGCGTTGAGTAATGAAATTGCCAGCGGCTCAATCTTCTTTGCCGTTGGCGGCATCGGCTGGCTGCTGGCAACGTTGAAAAAAATGTCGCCCGTATTACGCAATCTGTGGTTAGTTGTCACCATGGTACTGGGCGTGATTTTTGTCTGGATGATGGTGCGCGTGTATAACACCATCGATACCGTGCCGACCTGGTACAGCATCTGGACGCCGCTGGGCTTCTTCCTGACGATGTTTATGGGCGGTCCGCTGCTGGGATATCTGTTGCTGAGAATTGCTGGCGTGGACGGTTGGGCGATGCGCCTGTTGCCGGCTATTTCAGTGCTTGCTCTGGTCGTGAGCGCCATCATGTCTGTAATGCAGGGGGCTGAACTGGCGACGATCCACAGTTCCATTCAACAGGCGTCTGCGCTGGTTCCAGATTACGGCTCGCTGATGGCGTGGCGGATTGTCGCTCTGGCATTAGCGCTGTGCTGTTGGATTGTACCGCAAGTGAAAGGCTACCAGCCTGCAGTTCCGCTGCTTTCCGTCGCGTTTATTCTGCTGTTAGTCGGCGAGTTGATTGGTCGTGGCGTGTTCTACGGGCTGCATATGACCGTCGGTATGGCGGTTGCCAGCTAAATGACAAACCGGGGCATAGCCCCGGTTTTTTACTTCTGTTTAGTTAACGTGTCGTAGCTGGTCATCAGATTGCGATAATCAGGAATGTGATTAGATAACAGCGTCGCCAGACCTTCGATATCGTTGCGCCAGTCGCGATGCAACTCACATGCGACACCAAACCACGTCATCAGTTGAGCACCGGCCTGGGACATCCGATCCCATGCTGAATGGCGAGTAATTTCATTAAACGTACCCGACGCATCGGTTACGACAAAGACATCAAAACCTTCTTCAATAGCCGAGAGCGCAGGGAAAGCAACGCAAACTTCCGTCACGACACCGGCAATAATCAGCTGTTTTTTACCGGTCGCTTTCACTGCTTTCACGAAATCTTCGTTATCCCACGCGTTAATGTTTCCGGGGCGAGCAATATAAGGCGCATCGGGAAATTGAGCTTTCAGTTCCGGTACCAGTGGCCCGTTTGGTCCTGTCTCGAAACTGGTTGTCAGAATGGTTGGGAGTTTGAAGTATTTTGCTAAGTCGCCGAGGGCAAGCACGTTGTTTTTAAATTTATCGGGATCGATATCCCGAACCAGAGAGAGCAGGCCAGCCTGATGGTCGACCAGCAGTACTGCCGCATTATCTTTATCAAGTCTTACGTAAGGTTTAGTCATGATATTTCTCCTGTTCAGCATCAGTGGGGGAAATTTGATGAGTTTAAGTCTACAGAAAGAACGATATATGGATTAGATACCTAAATAAGAACTCACTGTTCTATTTTGAAGACAATGCAGATCTGCATCCCGCATAGAGTTTAGTAAGAAATAAAAGTAAGGGGAGTCCATGAAATTTTTCGACTGAACGCAACGCGAGATTTTTGTTTTAGATCAATAAAAACAAGCAGATGTGTTTTTGTGTTTTTTATCTATTCACATTAAGAATCAGTAATGCAAATCGATCGTCCGGAAAGCGCCTCAGCCCTTTGATTGCGCCGATTGACAATGTTTTTGGCAGTGTCATGATTCGCATGAAATTTGAACTTCCTCACGGTTTTTATTCATGTCCATCTATACCCGTCCCGTCATGCTGTTGCTGTGCGGGCTGCTTCTGCTGACCCTGGCGATCGCCGTGTTAAACACGCTCGTCCCGCTTTGGCTCGCCCATGAAAATTTGCCCACCTGGCAGGTAGGTGTGGTGAGTTCTTCCTACTTTACGGGCAATCTGGTAGGGACGTTGCTGACCGGGTATTTAATAAAATACCTTGGTTTTAATCGCAGCTATTACATTGCCTCGCTTATTTTTGCCGCGGGCTGTATCGGCCTTGGGGTTATGGTGGGATTCTGGAGCTGGATGACCTGGCGTTTTATCGCCGGTGTTGGCTGCGCCATGATTTGGGTGGTAGTGGAAAGTGCGCTGATGTGCAGCGGGAATTCGCGTAATCGCGGACGCTTGCTTGCCGCCTATATGATGATCTATTACGTGGGGACGTTTTTAGGCCAGCTACTGGTTAGTAAAGTATCAACAGAATTGATGAACGTCCTGCCGTGGGTGACGGGTACGATCCTGGCTGGTGTTTTGCCATTGCTCTTTACGCGCATTGCCAATCAGCAGGGTGATGAACAGCAGTCTACTCCTATTACCTCCATGCTGAAGCTGCGGCAGGCGCGTCTGGGCGTTAACGGCTGTATTATTTCTGGGATTGTTCTGGGGTCTTTGTATGGCCTGATGCCGCTGTATCTCAACCATCAAGGGGTGAGCAACGCCAGCATTGGTTTCTGGATGGCGGTTCTGGTTAGCGCCGGTATTCTGGGGCAATGGCCGATTGGCCGCCTGGCAGACAAGCTGGGACGCCTGCTGGTTTTACGCGTCCAGGTCTTCGTGGTTATCGTCGGAAGTATCGCCATGCTGAATCAGGCGGCGATGGCGCCTGCGTTGTTTATGTTGGGTGCGGCAGGTTTTACCCTCTATCCGGTGGCGATGGCCTGGGCCTGTGAAAAGGTTGAACATCATCAGCTGGTCGCCATGAATCAGGCATTGTTATTAAGCTATACCGTTGGCAGCCTGCTGGGTCCTTCATTCACCGCAATGCTGATGCAGAATTATTCCGATAATCTGTTATTCATTATGATTGCCAGTGTATCGTTTATTTATCTGCTGATGTTGTTGCGTAGCGCCAGACATACGCCGACTCCGGTGGCTCACGTATAAAGCGCGCCAGACGGTATGCAAGGCAAAATGTTTGCATACCGTGACTCATTTTCCCATTGCGGGTATGCCGGAAGTTGCGAGGTATTCGCATGCTTTCAGCGTGCAGTGAAGCTGCGCCTGACTGGTCATACTCGTCAGCTGTTGTAAATGCTCCCCTTCATCCAGCCAGCAAACCAGTTTTTGAATCATTTCAATATGTCGGGTGCTGCTGGCAGCCGCCAGGACAATAATTAACCGCACATCTGGATGCCCTGGAAAAGGCACCGCCTCTTTCAGACACAAGAGCGACAGATGTGTCTCACTGCTTATCACTCCTTCTTCCGGACGAGCGTGCGGTAGGGCAAACTCAGGGCTTAGGATGTACCACGGTCCCAGTTGTTCTGTTTCACGGATGATTGCCTGTGCGTAGGCGGACGTAATCGCGCCCAGTTCTTCCAGAGGCTGGCAAGCCAGCGTCACGGCCTCCTGCCAGGAGTAGCATTGTTTACGAAACTGACAGGCAGAAAATAGCGCAGATGTCATTGTGTTCTCCTTATTTCAGAGCAGCAGACCGCATTGCGGCCTGCCAACCCGAACTATCTGAGGGCTTCAAAGAGTGCGGTCGCCGAAATACCGTATTTCTCTTTCAACTGGCGGCTATTGCCTGATTCCGTAAACGTATCTTGTGTCCCCAGTCGGATTAATCTCGTGGTTAATCCTTCCTCCGCCAATACTTCAGCAACCTGTCCGCCAAGCCCACCGGTGATCGTGTGATTTTCAATCGTTGCGATCTGCGGGCAACTGGCAATCAGTTGCAGAAAGCGCTGGCGGTTAAACGGTTTTAGCATGGCGACGTGAATCAGCTTGCCACGTTTTCCCTGGGCGCACAGTTGCACATAACCTGCGCTTGCCTGCTCCAGAACGGTCCCTTCATAGAGAATGGCGAAATCATTGCCTGAGTCCTCCACGGTGGCGATATCGGTCACTCGCGGAACGGCAGATTTATCGCGCACGGGCATCGGTTCTCGGGCTACGCGAATATAGACCGGACCGGGAATGTTTACTGCCTGTTCAAATGCGGCCTCAACTTCTTCAGCGTCGGCAGGCGTCAGAATTGTGAGCCCCGGCAGTACGCGCGTCAGGGCCAGATCTTCCAGCGCATGATGCGATGCGCCGTCAGGTCCATCATCCATTCCTGGGTGGCTACCAACTAATTTAATGTTAGCTTTGGCGTAGCATGCCTGGCGCAGTTGAGTCCAGGCGGTGCCTGTCACAAACATCGCAAAGTTAACGTAGAACGGAATATTTCCTTCCAACGCCTGGCCAGTGGCAAAGCTCATTGCCGATCCTTCCGCAATACCCATTTCAAAGAAAGCGTCTGGATAGACGGCCTGGAACTGGTCAGTGCGGGTGGAGCTGGCTAAATCACTATCAATGGCGACAATGGGATAGCCCTTTTTTTTCAGGGCAATGAGTGCGTTACCAATTTCATCACGTGGGGCTTTCATCACTGCAACTCCTCCATAGCCTGCTGATATTGTTCGGTGGTTGGGGTTTTTGAATGCCAGTCACCGTTATTTTCCATATAGCTAACGCCACTGCCTTTGGTGGTATGCGCAATAATGGCGACAGGTTTTCCTTTCAGATGGCGTGAAAGCATCAGCGTGTCGGCAACCTGATGCATATCGTTACCGTTATGGAGTTCGAGTACGTGCCAGCCGAAAAGACGCACTTTGTCGGCCAGAGGTTCCAGATTCACCACCTGGTTAACGGGGTCGTGGGAGGAAAAACCGTTGTAGTCGATAATCGCCACCAGGTTATCCATCTTCATATGGCCTGCCTGTTGTAGCGTTTCCCAGATTTGCCCTTCGTGCATTTCGCCATCGCCAATGATGGCGAAAACGCGCTGTGATTCCCCCCGCTGTTTTTTGGCCGCCGCCATACCAAAGGCAATAGATAATCCCTGGCCCAGCAGGCCGGTTGTTGCATCGACTTCGGGCAGAGATTTGATGCTAGGGTGCCCCTGTAAACGTGAGTTAATTTGTCGAAAAGTATTAAATTCGCTGCGCTCAATTTTGCCTTTTTGATGCAGCATGGCGTACTGAGCAGCAACCGCATGACCTTTGCTCATGACCACGCGAGCGCGAGGGGCGCAGGAGAAGTCCACCTCTTGATCGTAAATCCAGGTCAGAATGTCGATGATGGACAATGCACCGCCAGGATGGCCAATGCCTGATTCATAAATCATGGTGACAATATCCCGGCGAGCAGCCAGCGCATGGGATTTCAATTCATCAATATTCATGTTCATTCCTTATCAGGGCAACATTTTGCCGATGTAATAAACCACTAAGCCGAGGGCGACAAAATCTGTCTCCGGGAAGCTAGTACCGGACAATCCCACCGATTCCATGATGGGATAGATGAGTGCCGGGCCAATACCAATTAATATGCCAGTGACAAAGCTACCGGCGATGGCCCCTTTCCAGCCTCCTGACGCATTACCGAAGACGGCGGCGGTAGCACCAATGAAGAAGTAGGGGATGGCGACGGGGATAATGACCGTTTGCCCAATTAATGCGAGTACCCCCATAACCACCAATCCACCCACAAAGGAAGAGATGAAACCTAAAACGGTGGCGGTTGGGGCGTACGGAAAGACGACTGGGCAATCCAGTGCGGGTTTGGCGTTCGGGATAAATTTTTCAGAGATGCCCAGAAATGCCGGGACTATTTCTGACAACAGCAAGCGAACGCCGGTGATGATGATATAAAGCGATGCGGTAAACGTGAGTGACTGGAATAGCGGATAAACCAGCCAATGCATTCCACCGGCGGCGGCTGTTACCGCTTCTTCGCCTGCGGCAAGCGCCGCGATGTAATAGAAAATACTGACAGAGATGGACACGGAGACGATGTAGTCTTTAAAAATCCCCAACCATCCGGGAAGATTTAGCTTTTCTGTTGACTGCTTAGGATCACCCACTTTCGAACCGATCCATCCCGATAGCGCGTAGGCCAGAGTAACGTAATGACCCATCGCGATTTCATCATTACCGGTAATCTTACGCATCCACGGCTGAGCGATAGCTGGATAGACACAGGCTGCAAGCCCCAGCAGTATGGAACCGACGATAATTGTTGTTACATCGCTGTAGCCAAGCGCCTTAAGCGTAACGGTTAAGAGGGCAGACAGATACAGATTATGTTGGCCCGTCAGGAAGATGTATTTGAACGGCGTTACGCGGGCAAAAAACAAGTTCCAGCCGAAACCAACGACCATGATGAGTGAAACGCACATGGCAAACTTGGTTTGTGCCAGCCCAGTTAACGCTTCGGCTAACGGCATCACACCTTTCAGACCGAATCCATCGCTGAATAAGGTCTGAAAATTACCTAAGGATGTCACCGCAATCCCTGCTCCGCCGGCAAATACCAGAAATCCGACGATGGTTTTAAAGGTACCTGAAAGCACTTTTTCGATGGGTTTACGCTGGATAAGCAAACCAATTAGCGCAATAAAGCCAACTAAAAGTGGGGTTACACCCAAAATGTCGAATACAATGAACTTTAGGAGATCCATATTTCCCCCGGAGAGGTTAGTTGTTTTGAACAACGCTGGTGAGCGCAGATTCCATTTCTTCGCTGTTCATCAGATCGGTGATACCGATTGCTCTGAACCCGGCGGCTTCTACCTCATCGGTCAGGTCGCTCATGGTGATCACGAAGTCGATGTTTTGCCAGGTTCGTAGCCCTGACAGGACATCGTGTTCAAGATCGATATCCCAGCCATGTTTATCGATGACTTTTTGGGCTTTGATTTTCAGCATTAGCGAACTGCCCATACCGGTACGACAGACGATCAGACCTTTCATTAGACGTTCTCCTGTTTGTAAAAATAATTATTTTTAATTATCATTGGTGCGATAAAAATTATTATCGCAAAGCCGGGCAAAGTATGTGACAGCATTTGCATTTTGTGCAAAAAGGCGAAAAATGAGTCAGATAGATACTAATTTATTGATTAACATAAGAAATGGGGCTTCAGAGCTGAGTCCGATCCTGGAAAAGGTAGGGCGTTTTATCACTGAAAATCCTGATTTTGTGATGCGGCATACGATAACCGAGCTGGCCGATTCTATTGATACCAGTGAGGGGAGCATCACTCGTTTTTGCCGTGCCTTTGGTTTTAAGGGGTTTTCTGATTTCAGAACGGCTCTTGCACTGGAGCAAGGAGCTGCACGGCCGAATGATGGAGGAAGTGAGGAGACGGCGGCGGTACTGGCAAGCGTTTGTGACAGCAATGCCATCATCGACAGCAAAGAGTTGCAGGCGGTTGCGACCTGGTTAAATCAGCTCAGTAATATTGCAATTTATGCGGTAGGTACTGCGGTGCCGGTGGCGTTATTCCTGCAAATCAATCTGGTGCAGATGGGGAAAATAGCCAGTTATATCGACCGATTTTATCCGGCGGCTATCTCTCCGTTGGCGGACAGCCAAAAAACAGGGATTATCGTTATTCATACAGAACAAGTCTCTACCGATATGATGCAGTCGCTGACGCTAGCGAAGGAACAAGGCATAAAAATTCTCTCGTTAACTCGCGGATCGTTTGCGCCATTAAATCGGCTTTCTGACTGGAATTTGCAGGCGGCGGTTGCGTTACAGGGGGAAGGTGAGTCTGGTTTTGCTGAAATTGCTGGTGCGATGATGGTGGCGGATCGCATACTCAGTGCTCTGGAAGAGCAGGATGAGCGTTACGTGCAGTGTCGTAAAGCACACCAGAAACGTATTTTCTCTATTGAAAGCGTGACCAATAAACTTTCAGAATATTTTATGTCGTAGGCATCGAACGTTGGCGTCGCGCTACTCAAGCAGAGCGCTGCGACGCCGTGGTCGTCATACCTTAGTACATTACTTTATGACCATACTGCTCAAGAATGCCTTTCACGCGCTCCATGGTCTCTTTCTTCGGTGGCTTAACACCGTCAAGTTTGTACTCTTCACCCATTGCCACCCATTTGTGTTTGCCCAGCTCATGGTATGGCAGCAGTTCGATTTTCTCTACGTTGCCCATATCGCGGGTAAACTCGCCCAGGCGGTGCGCGGAGTCGTCATCGTCAGACCAGCCAGGCACAACGACGTAGCGGATCCACACCTTGATGTCTTTATTGGACAGGTAACGTGCGAACTCAAGCGTACGATGGTTAGATACGCCCACCAGATTCTGATGGATTTCATCATTCATCTGTTTGAGATCGAGCATCACCAGGTCAGTGACTTCCAGCAATTCATCAATCACCGGATCGTAGCGGCGAACAAAACCGTTGGTATCCAGACAGGTATGAATACCTTCTTTTTTACAGGCACGAAACCAGTCGCGTACAAATTCAGCTTGCAGGATAGCTTCGCCACCGGACGCTGTCACACCGCCACCGGAGGCGTTCATAAAGTGGCGGTAGGTCACGACCTCTTTCATTAACTCGTCGACGGTGACTTCTTTGCCGCCGTGCGTATCCCATGTGTCACGGTTATGACAATACAGGCAGCGCATCAGGCAGCCCTGGAAGAAGGTAATAAAACGGATGCCCGGGCCATCAACAGTGCCACAGGATTCAAAGGAGTGAATGCGACCAATAACTGACATTGCGGTGTTTCTCCAGGTGTGGCCCATCCGGGGCCAGTGTTAGTGCACAGTTATTAACTGTGTCGAGTCTGTTTTGGCTGCTATCCATAAGTATAGATAGCTGACAAAGCAGGCTATTAAAAAGGCCCCACTTACGTGGAGCCTTTATTGTACGCTTTTTAAAGTACGATTTCAGTCAAAACCAATTACATGGTCTGAGTGAAGGTACGAGTAATAACGTCCTGCTGCTGTTCTTTAGTCAGGGAGTTAAAACGTACTGCGTAGCCAGAAACACGGATGGTCAGCTGCGGATATTTTTCCGGATGTTCCATCGCATCCAGCAGCATTTCACGGTTCATGACGTTCACGTTCAGGTGCTGACCACCTTCGATGGACGCTTCGTGGTGGAAGTAACCATCCATCAGACCAGCCAGGTTGGTCTTACGAACTTCGTCATCTTTACCCAGTGCGTTCGGAACGATAGAGAAGGTGTAAGAGATACCATCTTTAGCGTAAGCAAACGGCAGTTTAGCAACGGAAGTCAGAGAGGCAACAGCACCTTTCTGGTCACGACCGTGCATTGGGTTAGCACCCGGTCCAAACGGCGCGCCAGCACGACGACCATCTGGGGTGTTACCGGTTTTCTTACCATAAACCACGTTAGAGGTAATGGTCAGAACAGACTGAGTCGGGATAGCGTTACGATAAGTAGTCAGTTTCTGAATTTTCTTCATGAAACGTTCTACCAAGTCAACCGCCATGTCATCAACGCGAGAGTCGTTGTTACCAAACTGCGGGTATTCGCCTTCGATTTCGAAGTCGACAGCCAGACCGTCTTCGTCACGAATCGGTTTAACTTTCGCATATTTGATTGCAGACAGGGAGTCAGCAGCAACGGACAGACCAGCGATACCACACGCCATGGTGCGGATAACGTCACGGTCGTGCAGCGCCATCAGAGAGGCTTCGTAGCTGTACTTGTCGTGCATGTAGTGGATAACGTTCAGTGCAGTGACGTACTGTTTAGCCAGCCAGTCCATGAAGTGATCCATGCGCTCCATAACTTCGTCGAAGTTCAGAACGTCGCCTTTGATCGGTTCAGATTTAGGACCAACCTGCATTTTCAGTTTTTCATCAACGCCGCCGTTGATTGCGTACAGCATGGTTTTCGCCAGGTTTGCACGCGCACCGAAGAACTGCATTTGTTTACCAACAACCATCGGGCTTACGCAGCAAGCGATAGCGTAGTCGTCGTTGTTGAAGTCCGGACGCATCAGGTCATCGTTCTCGTACTGCAGAGAAGAGGTGTCGATGGACACTTTAGCGGCGAATTTCTTGAAGTTCAGAGGCAGTTTTTCAGACCACAGAACGGTGATGTTCGGCTCCGGAGAAGGACCCATGGTGTACAGGGTATTCAGGAAGCGGAAGCTGTTTTTGGTAACCAGAGTACGGCCATCAACGCCCATACCACCGATAGATTCAGTTGCCCAAATCGGGTCACCGGAGAACAGTTCATCATATTCAGGGGTACGCAGGAAACGAACCATACGCAGTTTCATGACCAGGTGGTCAATCATTTCCTGAGCGTCTTGCTCGGTGATTTTGCCTGCTTTGATATCACGTTCGATGTAGGCATCCAGGAAGGTGGATACGCGACCGAAGGACATTGCTGCGCCGTTCTGAGATTTAACCGCGGCCAGGTAGCCGAAGTAAGTCCACTGGATAGCTTCCTGAGCGTTGGTTGCCGGACCAGAGATATCGCAGCCATATTTAGCAGCCATTTCTTTGATCTGACCCAGTGCGCGGTGCTGTTCAGCAATTTCTTCACGCAGACGGATAGTGGCTTCCAGGTTTACGCCGTTTTCCAGATCGGACTGCAGAGAGACGAACTGAGCGTATTTGTCTTTCATCAGGTAGTCGATACCGTACAGCGCAACGCGACGGTAGTCACCGATGATACGGCCACGGCCATAGGCATCTGGCAGACCAGTCAGAACACCGGATTTACGGCAGTTCAGAATGTCTTTGGTGTAAACATCGAATACGCCCTGGTTGTGGGTTTTGCGGTATTCGGTGAAGATTTTTTTCAGCATCGGGTCCAGTTCGCGATTGTACGCTTTGCAGGAACCTTCAACCATTTTGATGCCGCCAAACGGAATGATCGCACGTTTCAGCGGAGCTTCAGTCTGCAGACCAACAATTTTCTCGAGCGCTTTGTTGATGTAGCCAGCGTCGTGAGAAGTGATGGTAGAAGCAACGGAGGTGTCAAAGTCAACAGGCGCGTGAGTGCGGTTTTCCTGTTTAACGCCTTCCATCACGCTGTCCCACAGTGCAGTGGTCGCATCAGTTGCGCCAGCCAGGAAGGACTCGTCACCCTCATACGGAGTGTAGTTTTTCTGAATGAAGTCACGGACGTTTACTTCATTCTGCCAATCACCTTTGGTAAAACCTTCCCAGGCTGTGGCTAACTTTTCATTAAGCTCGGACATGTAACACCTACCTTCTTAAGTGGATTTTTTATTTACTGCGTGTAATGGGCATCATCAGATTAATGATGATCGTTACCACGCAGATAAATGACCCAGTATGTCAACCCGACCAACAAACCGCCGCCGATAATGTTGCCGATCGTAACCGGAATCAGGTTATCGGTGATGAAATTCATCACGGTCAGGTGAGAAAAATTCTCCGGAGAAGACCCAACAGCGGTCCAGAATTCCGGGGTGGCGAAATCGCGAATTACAATACCCATAGGGATCATAAACATGTTTGCGATACTGTGCTCAAAACCGCTGGCAACAAACATTGCGACCGGTAATACCATGATAAACGCTTTGTCCATCAGGCTGCGACCCGAATAGCTCATCCATACTGCCAGACACACCATCAGGTTCGCCAGGATGCCAAGACTTACCGCCTCAACAAAAGTATGGTGCACTTTGTGGTCGGCTGTTTGCAGGACGTTGAGACCCCACGCGCCGTTAGCGGTCATATACTCGCCAGAAAGCCACATGAGTAACACGAAGATCAGGGCGCCAATCAGGTTGCCGACATAAACGTTAAGCCAGTTTTTAGCCAATTGGCCCCAGGTGATGCGGCCACTGGCTTTCGCTACGACAATCAGTACGGTTGAGGTGAAGAGGTCTGCACCGCAGACAACGCAGAGAATCAGCCCCAGGGAAAAGCAGATACCACCTACTAGCTTCGCCATGCCGAAAGGCATTGTGCCGGTACCGGTTGTGGCGGTGATATAGAAAACAAAGGCAATTGAAATGAATACACCGGCAGTAATTGCCAGATAGAACGTCTTAAGCGGATGTTTCGTTGCTTTATAGACGCCTGCTTCTTCGGCAACTTTGGCCATTGCAGCAGGAAGAATAAGATCAAAAGGGTTGTCAGCTTTCACACTAACTCTCTCTTTATTAAGTCGGCGACGAGATACTAACAAAGCATTATAGATGAGAATTTGATATAGATCATATCTCGCCTGGCTTATAGGCCCGTAAGGCGCATGGTTTTTATGCGATTACGGTGTAACTTGTTGATTATCCAAATAAAAATAAATTTTAAAAATTATAAAGTGAGTTGAATTTTTTCTTTCTGTCTCCTCTGGGGCGGTTAATTAAAATGGAGTAATTGAGATAAAAAACCACATTAATAAGCTAATTTTCTTAATATCAACTACTAATATTTAACCTTGTTTTTACATTTATTTTTTGATTTGACCAAAATAAAAAACAGGGCGCATTAAGCGCCCCGTAATATAGCCCAGACAATACCTTTAGCCTACTCAGCGCAGGCTGATTGTCACTATTTTGACCAATGTGCTGCTTTCGCGCGCTGCAGTTTTTCGTAAGCTTTCAGCAGAGACTGATGCGCCGGGAAAGCCTGCAGATCGCTATCAACAGTTTGAAGCCCGTAGAACGGCGCTTCGCCACTTAATGCTGCACTTGCGGCTTCAACCGCCTCGGCACCGTACATGCGCACAAACGCGTTCAGATATTGTAGCGGCTGACGATCTTCTTCCTGAGATAGCAGCAGCAGCGTTTGCAGACAGCGGTAGTAGTTGGCACGTTCAGCGCTAAAGACAGAGGCGTTGAATTCCATCGTCCATTCTGTCCAGACCAGCGCCTGCTCCAGGTCGCCGCCGGCCAGCGCCAGCATCACTTTAAGCTCGCCAATGCGCAGGGTGTACCAACCGTTATCCGCACCGGTTGCCAGACCGAGCAGCTCGCGTACGCGGGTGAAGTCGTCAAAGCCTTCTTCATCCAGTTGTTCGATCAGATTGAGATAGTCTTCTTTATCCCATTCACTGCCCGGAAGAGAGAGGATAGTGTCACGCAGATGGGCGCCCATGGCATTGTTGGCTAACCACAGATCTTCAGCCGGATAGATGTCAGACATTCCCGGAACAATAATGCGGCACGCATAAACGCTCAGGTGCTCGTAGTCGGCGATATACACTTCTTTATCTTCAGCATTGAAGATGGCCATCAGGGTGGCGAACTCTTCTTCCGTGGTACCGGAGAAATTCCAGTCAACGAACGGATAGTCAGCATCCTGCTTGAACAGATCCCAGGAGATCAGGCCGCTGGAATCGATGAAGTGGGTTTCAAGGTTAGTGTGTTCAGCCACTTCTTCGTCGTCAAAGGTCGGTGGGGTGAAGACATCAAGATCTTTCAGACCACGGCCCTGTAGCAGTTCAGTGACAGTACGCTCCAGCGCAACGCCGAAATCCGGGTGCGCACCGAAGGAGGCAAAGCAGGTACCATTGGCCGGGTTGAACAGGACAACGCAAATCACCGGATACTTGCCGCCCAGCGAGCCATCGTAGGCGAAAATTGGGAAACCTTCCGCTTCCAGTTTGGCGATGGACTCAACCACTGCCGGGTAGCGCGCCATGACTTCGGCCGGGATTTCCGGCAGGCTGATGCTTTCCGCAATAATACGGTTCTTCACATGACGCTCAAAGACTTCAGACAGGCCCTGAACGCGCGCTTCGTTTCGGGTGTTACCCGCAGACATGCCGTTAGAAACGTACAGGTTGCCAATAATGTTCATCGGAATATAGACGGTCTGGTTATCCGACTGACGGGTAAACGGTAGGCCGCAGACCCCACGTTCTTCATTACCGGATTGCAGATCGATAAGCATGCTGCCAGTCAGTTCGTTGTCTGGATCGTAAAACGCACGTAGACGAGCATCCAGTAGACCTTCTGGTACGTCGTCTTCTTCAGTCAACGGGAACCATTTTTCGTTCGGATAATGCACGAATGGGCCGTTGGCGATGGTTTCACCCAGCCAGAAATCCGCAAAGAAATAGTTAGTCGACAGACGCTCAAAATATTCGCCCAGCGCGGAAGCCAGCGCCGCTTTTTTCGTCGCGCCTTTACCGTTGGTGAAGCACAGCGCGCATTCTTTGTCGCGAATATGTACAGACCAGACGTTAGGGACGGGATTCAACCACGAGGCTTCTTCAATTTGAAAACCAAGGTCGAGCAATTTTTGCTGGAAGCGAGCGATGGAGTCTTCCAGAGCGGCATCTTTGCCGGGGATAAATGTTTGCGTCATGAAAATCACTTTTGTCGTACGGAAAGCGCGCAATGATACGGGTTTTAAATGAATGGCGCTATCGTCGCCGGAGTTCAGACGTAAATAAAAGTATTAGCTATGCTTTCCTACAGCCAACCACGTTTAGAGCATAATAATGAAAGCTTTCGATTTACACCGAATGGTACTGGATAAGGTGCCCATGGATTTTCTGGGAGAAGTTGCTCTGCGCAGCCTCTATACCTTTATATTGGTTTTTCTGTTTTTAAAAATCACCGGACGTCGCGGCGTACGCCAGATGTCGCTTTTTGAAGTGCTGATTATCCTTACGCTGGGGTCCGCGGCGGGAGACGTGGCATTTTATGATGATGTCCCGATGCTGCCGGTGCTGGTGGTCTTTATTACGCTTGCTGTGCTGTATCGGCTGGTTATGTGGCTGATGGCGCATAGCGAGAAAATGGAGGATTTGCTGGAGGGCAAGCCCGTTGTGATCATTGAGGACGGCGAGCTGGCATGGTCGAAGCTCAATAGCGCCAATATGACGGAATTCGAATTCTTTATGGAATTGCGTTTGAACGGCGTGGAGCAATTGGGACAGGTGAGACTGGCCATCCTGGAGACTAATGGGCAAATCAGCGTCTATTTCTTTGCTGATGAAGACGTAAAGCCGGGACTCAGTATTTTGCCTAAACGCTGTACACAGCGATTTAAAGTGATACCGGAAGCTGGGGACTATGCCTGTATACGGTGTAGTGAAGTGGTGCAAATGAACGCCGGAGATCATCAATTATGTCCACGCTGTGCAAATCCAGAATGGTCGAAGGCCAGTCGGGCAAAACGGGTCACCTGACAGCGAAAATCTCGGTTTTTACCCGTCAATCCGATAGATTCTGTTGTGTGACCAATGACACATTTTTACCCCGGCCAGTTTTACCCATTGCGGCGCGTGTCACTGAATGATAAAACCGATATCCACAGGAATAACTTATACCAATGTCTGTCACCGGATTATCGCCAATGACAGGATGTTGATTGGACAACAACACAACGTGGTGAGGGGAAATGGCTCAGGTCTTCAATTTTAGTTCAGGTCCGGCAATGTTACCGGCAGAAGTACTTAAACTGGCTCAACAGGATCTTCGCGACTGGAACGGTCTTGGCACGTCGGTGATGGAAATTAGCCACCGTGGCAAAGAATTCATCCAGGTCGCAGAGGAAGCGGAGCAGGATTTTCGCGATCTTCTCAGCATCCCCTCCAACTATAAAGTGTTGTTCTGCCATGGCGGTGGGCGCGGGCAGTTTGCGGGTATCCCGTTAAATATTCTGGGTGACAAAACCACGGCGGATTACGTCGATGCCGGTTATTGGGCCGCCAGCGCAATTAAAGAAGCGAAAAAATACTGTGCGCCAAACGTTATCGACGCCAAAGTCACCGTTGACGGACTGCGTGCTGTTAAGCCAATGAGCGAATGGCAGCTTTCTGACAACGCGGCGTATTTGCACTATTGCCCGAATGAAACCATTGATGGCATTGCGATCGATGAAACGCCGAATTTTGCCAGCAATGTGGTGGTTACGGCGGATCTGTCCTCTACCATTCTTTCCGCACCTCTTGACGTGAGCCGTTATGGCGTAATTTATGCCGGGGCGCAGAAAAACATCGGCCCGGCCGGGCTGACCATTGTCATCGTACGTGAAGATTTGCTGGGTAAGGCTCATGTGTCATGCCCGTCAATCCTCGACTATACCGTCCTGAATGACAACGACTCCATGTTCAACACACCGCCAACCTTTGCCTGGTATCTGTCTGGCCTGGTCTTTAAATGGCTGAAAGAGCAGGGCGGTGTTAACGCGATGGATAAAATTAACCAGCAAAAAGCGGAACTGCTGTACGGCGTAATCGATAACAGCGATTTCTACCGTAACGACGTGGCAAAATCGAACCGTTCACGCATGAACGTACCGTTCCAGCTTGCTGACAGCGCACTGGATAAACTCTTCCTGGAAGAGTCTTTCGCTGCGGGTCTGCACGCGTTGAAAGGGCACCGTGTGGTCGGCGGTATGCGCGCGTCCATCTACAATGCAATGCCGCTAGAAGGTGTAAAAGCGCTGACCGATTTCATGGTCGATTTCGAGCGCCGCCGCGGTTAATCTGCTGTATTTTCATCCCCACAGCCAGTCTGTGGGGTTTTTATGTCTGTTTTTGAGAGTCGAGTTTCATGGAATCCCTGACGTTACAACCCATTGCGCGGGTGGATGGCACCATCAATCTGCCTGGATCCAAAAGTGTTTCTAACCGCGCTTTGCTGCTGGCTGCATTAGCAAATGGCACCACTGTCCTGACCAACCTGCTGGACAGCGATGATGTCCGCCATATGCTTAATGCTCTGAATGCGTTAGGAATTAGCTATACCCTTTCTGCCGACCGTACGCGTTGCGAGATTATCGGCAATGGCGGCGCGCTGCATGCCGAAGGCGCAGTGGAACTGTTCCTTGGCAATGCCGGAACCGCAATGCGCCCGCTGGCCGCTGCGCTGTGTCTGGGCAGCAATGACATCGTGTTGACGGGCGAGCCGCGCATGAAAGAGCGCCCGATTGGCCATCTGGTTGATGCGTTACGCCAGGGCGGAGCCAACATTGAATACCTGGAGCAAGAAAACTATCCGCCTTTACGTCTGCGCGGTGGCTTTACCGGAGGACAGGTTGAGGTAGACGGCAGCGTGTCCAGCCAGTTCCTGACTGCGCTGCTGATGACTGCGCCACTGGCGCCGCAGGATACGACGATCGCCATTAAAGGCGAGCTGGTATCCAAACCTTACATTGATATCACACTGAACCTGATGAAAACGTTTGGTGTTGAAATTGAGAATCAGAACTACCAGCGCTTTATTGTGCAGGGTCAGCAGCAGTATCAGTCACCGGGTGCATATCTGGTTGAAGGTGACGCTTCTTCCGCTTCCTATTTTCTCGCAGCAGGAGCCATTAAAGGCGGTACGGTAAAAGTCACCGGGATTGGCCGAAACAGTATGCAGGGTGATATCCGCTTTGCTGATGTGCTGGAAAAAATGGGCGCGACCATTACCTGGAGCGATGACTTTATTGCTTGTACTCACGGTGAGTTGAACGCGGTAGACATGGATATGAACCATATTCCCGATGCGGCGATGACCATCGCCACGGCAGCGCTGTTCGCTAAAGGCACCACGACCTTACGTAACATCTATAACTGGCGCGTCAAAGAGACCGACCGCCTGTTTGCGATGGCGACCGAGTTGCGTAAAGTGGGTGCGATCGTTGAAGAGGGCGAAGACTATATTCGTGTCACACCACCGGCGACGTTACAGTTTGCGGAGATCGCGACCTACAACGATCACCGCATGGCGATGTGTTTCTCGCTGGTGGCGTTGTCTGACACGCCGGTGACCATTCTGGACCCTAAATGTACCGCCAAAACCTTCCCGGATTATTTCGAACAGCTGGCGCGTATTAGTACACCTGCCTGACCCTCACATCTGACGATCGCGCTCCGCATATTCGTGAGCGCATCGCTGCAGAAAAAAGTAAATCAGTGTCATCTTCCGGGCTGGTTTCTCGCCAGCCCGCTATAATTGCGCAATTCTTCCTCACATCGTTACAGACTAATCGGGTTTTTACACTCTGTGTTAACGATTATTAGCGTTGGCGCGTATAATGCGCGGCGTTCACGTTAACGTATGCCCGTTTAAGGAGAAAAAGATGACGGCAATTGCCCCGGTTATTACCATTGATGGCCCAAGTGGTGCAGGAAAAGGCACCTTGTGCAAGGCAATGGCGGAAGCATTGCAATGGCATCTGTTAGATTCAGGCGCGATCTACCGCGTACTGGCGCTCGCAGCGTTGCATCACCATGTTGATGTCACATCTGAAGATGCTCTGGTACCGCTTGCCTCACACCTGGATGTGCGTTTTATCTCAACGGACGGCAACCTGGAAGTCATTCTGGAAGGTGAAGATGTCAGCGGCGAAATCCGCACCCAGGAAGTAGCGAATGCCGCATCTCAGGTCGCTGCGTTTCCTCGCGTACGCGAAGCGCTGTTACGCCGCCAACGCGCGTTTCGTGAAGCGCCCGGCCTGATTGCCGACGGACGAGACATGGGGACCGTGGTGTTCCCGGATGCACCAGTGAAAATTTTCCTGGACGCCTCCTCGCAAGAACGTGCGCATAGACGTATGCTACAGTTGCAGGAAAAGGGCTTTAGTGTTAACTTTGAACGCCTTTTGGCCGAGATCGAAGAACGCGATTTCCGCGATCGTAACCGTGCTGTAGCGCCGCTGGTTCCCGCTGCCGATGCTTTAGTTTTGGATTCAACCCGATTAAGCATTGAGCAAGTGATTGAAAAAGCGTTACAATACGCGCGCCAAAAACTGGCACTCGCTTAAGTGCGACCGAATTTGCAGTACCCCCGTTGCAATGGATTGACAGCGGGTATGTTAAACAACCCCATCCGGCATGGAGCCAGGTGGACGTTAAATATGAAACCTGAAGATTAAACATGACTGAATCTTTTGCTCAACTGTTTGAAGAATCCTTAAAAGAAATCGAAACCCGTCCGGGTTCCATCGTTCGTGGTGTTGTTGTTGCTATCGACAAAGACGTAGTACTGGTTGACGCTGGTCTGAAATCTGAGTCCGCCATTCCGGCAGAGCAGTTCAAAAACGCCCAGGGCGAGTTGGAAATCCAGGTTGGTGACGAAGTTGACGTTGCTCTGGATGCAGTAGAAGACGGCTTCGGTGAAACCCTGCTGTCCCGTGAAAAAGCTAAACGTCACGAAGCTTGGATCACGCTGGAAAAAGCTTACGAAGAAGCTGCAACCGTTACTGGTGTTATCAATGGCAAAGTCAAGGGTGGCTTCACTGTTGAGCTGAATGGTATTCGCGCGTTCCTGCCGGGTTCCCTGGTAGACGTTCGTCCGGTCCGCGACACGCTGCACCTGGAAGGCAAAGAGCTTGAATTCAAAGTAATCAAGCTGGATCAGAAGCGTAACAACGTTGTTGTTTCCCGTCGTGCCGTTATCGAATCCGAAAACAGCGCAGAACGCGATCAGCTGCTGGAAAACCTGCAGGAAGGCATGGAAGTTAAAGGTATCGTTAAGAACCTCACTGACTACGGTGCATTCGTTGATCTGGGTGGCGTTGACGGCCTGCTGCACATCACCGACATGGCATGGAAACGCGTTAAGCATCCGAGCGAAATCGTAAACGTTGGCGACGAAATCACTGTTAAAGTGCTGAAGTTCGACCGCGAGCGTACTCGTGTATCTCTGGGCCTGAAACAGCTGGGCGAAGATCCATGGGTAGCTATCGCTAAGCGTTATCCGGAAGGTACCAAACTGACTGGTCGCGTGACCAACCTGACCGACTACGGCTGCTTCGTTGAAATCGAAGAAGGCGTTGAAGGCCTGGTTCACGTTTCCGAAATGGATTGGACCAACAAAAACATCCACCCGTCCAAAGTTGTTAACGTTGGCGATGTAGTGGAAGTTATGGTTCTGGATATCGACGAAGAACGTCGTCGTATCTCCCTGGGTCTGAAGCAGTGCAAAAACAACCCATGGCAGCAGTTCGCGGAAACCCACAACAAGGGCGACCGTGTTGAAGGTAAAATCAAGTCTATCACTGACTTCGGTATCTTCATCGGCCTGGACGGCGGCATCGACGGCCTGGTTCACCTGTCTGACATCTCCTGGAACGTTGCAGGCGAAGAAGCAGTTCGTGAATACAAAAAAGGCGACGAAATCGCAGCTGTTGTTCTGCAGGTTGACGCAGAACGTGAGCGTATCTCTCTGGGCGTTAAACAGCTCGCAGAAGATCCGTTCAACAACTGGGTTGCACTGAACAAGAAAGGCGCAATCGTAAACGGTAAAGTCACTGCAGTTGATGCTAAAGGCGCAACCGTAGAACTGGCTGACGGCGTTGAAGGTTACCTGCGCGCTTCTGAAGCTTCCCGCGACCGCGTTGAAGATGCAACTCTGGTTCTGAGCGTAGGCGACGACGTTGAAGCTAAATTCACCGGCGTTGATCGTAAGAACCGCGCAATCAGCCTGTCTGTTCGTGCTAAAGACGAAGCTGATGAGAAAGATGCAATCGCAACTGTTAACAAACAGGAAGATGCTAACTTCTCTAACAACGCAATGGCTGAAGCTTTCAAAGCAGCTAAAGGCGAGTAATATCGAGTGCTCCCAAATCCTTTGTGCTGTTAACAGCACAAAGGGTGACGAGTAGCTTGACAGATTACAGGATTCGTCCTGTAATCAATGACAAAGGGCGGCTAAGGCCGCCCTTAATCAATGCAGCAGCTAATTATGCCTTTAAGGAACCGGAGGAATCATGACCAAGTCAGAATTGATTGAAAGACTTGCAACCCAGCAACCTCATATTCCCGCGAAAGCGGTTGAAGATGCAGTTAAAGAGATGCTGGAACATATGGCCTCGACTCTTGCGCAGGGCGAGCGTATTGAAATCCGCGGTTTCGGCAGTTTCTCTTTGCATTACCGCGCACCGCGCACCGGACGTAATCCGAAGACCGGCGATAAAGTGGACCTGGAAGGAAAATACGTTCCGCACTTTAAACCAGGTAAAGAACTGCGCGATCGCGCCAATATTTACGGTTAAGTTTTTAGCGAGACTTAACGCCGAGAAAAGCACCCGCATGGGTGCTTTTTTCATTTCTGCCAGCCCATCCTGGAATCTCCATCTCAGTTAATTTGCACGTTACAAGCGCCGCTAAATGTTAGCGGAATGCATACCGTATAACGCTAAATTGGCACCAGACAACCGTCGAACATTACTGCACACTTCCTGCTACAGGGAGGTGACTGATGAAAATAACAACGGTTAGTACGTGTGCATTATTCGGCATTCTCCCGCTTATGCTATTACCTGCGTTACCTGACATGTTGTGCATCGGCGTTATATTTGGTCTGGCAATTCTGCTCTGTCTTATTTCTCACAGCCCTGTACGTTTCGCCGGATTAACCCTGCTATTTTTTCTTTGGGGAGTTCTGGCTGCGAAAGATGCGCTGTGGGCCGGTAATACGCTGCCTGCAAAAAGCCAGCAGGCCATCGTGCGGATAACCGGAACCGATAATATGACAACGCACTACGGCCAGATCACGCATCTGCAGGGGAAGCGGGTATTTCCTGCTATCGGAATTACTCTGTATGGGCAGTACCTACCCGGCAACGTTTGTGCGGGCCAGACATGGGCGATGACGTTGAAGGTTCGTGCTATACACGGTCAATTGAACGAGGGCGGGTTTGATAGCCAGCGTTACGCATTGGCGCAGCACCAGCTGCTGACGGGAAGATTTTTGCAGGCTTCGGTTATCACACAACAATGCAGTTTGCGTTCGCGGTATCTCTCCTCGTTGAAAAGCGCGCTCGCTGACTATCCCTGGCAGCAGGTTATACTGGGCCTGGGAATGGGGGAGCGCTTGTCCGTGTCACAAGCGGTGAAAACCATTATGCGTGATACCGGTACGGCCCATTTGATGGCTATCTCCGGGCTGCATATTGCATTTGCCGCACTTCTGGCTGCAGGATTAATTCGCGCGGGGCAATTTTTTATGCCAACCAGATGGATTTGCTGGCAGGTTCCGTTAGTTGGCGGGATCGTCTGCGCAACATTCTATGCCTGGTTAACGGGGCTACAGCCCCCGGCATTACGTACGGTTGTTGCGCTACTGGTCTGGGGAGGGCTAAAACTCAGCGGCAGGCAGTGGAGTGGATGGTCGGTGTGGATCTGCTGTCTGGCAGCCATTCTGGTGGTGGATCCTGTCGCCGTTCTTTCACAAAGTCTGTGGTTGTCTGCTTTTGCCGTTGCGGCGCTGCTGTTCTGGTATCAATGGGTTCCGATGCCGGATTGGCCGCTGTCTCGCGTTGGACGCCAATTTCTGGCGCTTGCTCATTTGCAATTGGGAATTACGCTCCTGCTTCTGCCTGTGCAAATCGCGATGTTTCACGGTTTTAGCCTGACCTCATTTTTGGCCAATTTGTTTGCTGTACCGCTGGTTACGTTTATTTCCGTACCATTGATATTAGCAGGCATGATCGTGCATTTAACCGGGCTGGCGATGGTTGAGTCGAACCTATGGTATTTAGCGGATCGCTCCCTCGCGCTATTATTTTGGGGGCTCAGGAGCCTGCCTGAAGGGTGGATCAATATTGATGCACGTTGGCAATGGCTTACATTTGTACCCGGACTCCTGCTCATCGCATATCGGCTGAACGCGTGGCGAACTATACCGGTAGTTTGCGTCACTGTGCTCCTTTTACTGAGCGCCCCGTTCTGGCGAACGCCACGTACTGATGTCTGGCAAGTGCATATGCTGGACGTCGGGCAGGGGCTGGCGATGGTCATTGCGCGAAATGGGAAAGCGATTCTTTACGATACCGGTCTGGCATGGCCTGAAGGCGATAGCGCGCAACAGCTGATTATTCCCTGGCTACGCTGGCACAACCTGGAGCCAGAAGGCGTTATTTTAAGCCATGAGCATATGGATCACCGGGGCGGGTTGCGTTCGCTGCAGCAAGCCTGGCCGTCGCTATGGATAAGAAGCCCATTAGGTTGGGAAGGGCATCTCCCGTGTTTACGCGGGGAGCGCTGGCAATGGCAAGGGTTAACCTTTAGTGCGCATTGGCCCGTGCGTGGAAATAAAGATCTGGGGAATAACCACTCCTGCGTGGTTAAGGTCGATGACGGGCATCAGAGTATTCTGCTGACCGGAGATATTGAGTCTCCCGCTGAACAAAAAATGCTCAGTCACTACTGGCAGCATCTGCAGTCTACGGTGATACAGGTTCCACATCATGGTAGCAATACCTCATCATCGCAGGCGCTGATTCAGCGGGTCGGCGGGCAGGCCGCGTTAGCCTCCGCATCCCGTTACAATGCCTGGCGTCTCCCGTCCAGGAAAGTGAAGCAACGTTATCGGCAACAAAATTATCAATGGCTGGATACACCCCACCAGGGGCAGATTACGCTGGATTTTTATCAAAAAAACTGGCGAATAAACAGCTTGCGGGATCAGATTTTACCTCGTTGGTATCATCAGTGGTTTGGCGTGTCGGAGGATAACGGGTAGAATATGCGGCTATTCTAACAAATGCTGGTTTTTTGAATGCATAACGATAAAGATCTCTCTACGTGGCAGACGTTTCGCCGACTATGGCCAACCATAGCGCCTTTTAAATCGGGTCTGATCGTGGCGGGTATAGCGTTAATCCTGAACGCGGCCAGCGATACCTTCATGCTATCGCTCCTTAAGCCATTACTGGATGATGGTTTTGGTAAAACGGATCGCTCGGTGCTGCAGTGGATGCCGCTGGTGGTCATTGGACTAATGGTTCTTCGCGGATTCACCAGCTATGTCTCCAGCTACTGCATCTCATGGGTATCAGGCAAAGTGGTCATGACCATGCGTCGCCGCCTGTTTGGCCATATGATGGGCATGCCGGTCTCCTATTTTGATAAGCAGTCTACAGGTACGCTGTTGTCACGTATTACCTATGATTCAGAGCAGGTCGCGTCATCGTCCTCCGGCGCGCTGATCACCGTGGTACGTGAAGGGGCTTCAATTATTGGCCTGTTTATCATGATGTTCTATTACAGCTGGCAGCTGTCATTGATTCTGATTGTACTGGCGCCAATTGTGTCAGTGGCGATTCGTATAGTTTCCAAGCGTTTTCGTAGCATCAGTAAAAATATGCAAAACACCATGGGGCAGGTTACGACCAGTGCGGAGCAGATGCTAAAAGGCCACAAAGAAGTTCTGATTTTTGGTGGTCAGGAAGTCGAAACTAAGCGCTTTGATAAAGTCAGCAATAAGATGCGTTTGCAGGGTATGAAGATGGTTTCCGCCTCTTCTATCTCCGATCCTATCATCCAGCTGATTGCGTCTCTGGCTCTGGCCTTCGTGTTGTATGCAGCCAGCTTCCCAAGCGTAATGGAAAACCTGACTGCAGGGACAATTACGGTTGTCTTCTCGTCAATGATCGCGCTGATGCGTCCGTTGAAATCGCTGACCAACGTCAACGCGCAGTTCCAGCGCGGTATGGCGGCCTGCCAGACCTTATTTACGATTCTGGATAGCGAGCAGGAAAAAGATGAAGGTACGCGCGAAATCGAACGCGCTACCGGCAATCTCGAGTTCCGCAACGTGACATTCACCTATCCGGGACGTGAAGTACCTGCGCTGCGCAATATCAACCTGAATATCCCAGCGGGGAAAACCGTTGCCCTGGTTGGCCGTTCAGGTTCAGGGAAATCCACCATCGCCAGCTTGATCACGCGCTTCTATGATATTGATGAAGGGCAGATTCTAATGGACGGACACGATCTACGTGAATATACCCTGGCATCCTTGCGCGATCAGGTCGCGTTGGTTTCGCAGAATGTGCACCTGTTTAACGATACGGTTGCCAACAACATCGCCTACGCGCGTACCGATTTGTACAGCCGTGAGCAGATCGAAAAAGCGGCGAAAATGGCTTACGCCATGGATTTCATCAATAAGATGGACAATGGCCTGGATACGGTGATTGGCGAAAACGGCGTCCTGCTATCTGGTGGTCAACGTCAGCGTATCGCTATTGCCCGCGCCTTGTTGCGTGACAGTCCGATTCTGATCCTTGATGAAGCAACGTCGGCACTCGACACCGAGTCTGAACGCGCGATTCAGGCTGCTCTGGATGAGCTTCAGAAAAACCGTACCTCCCTGGTGATTGCTCACCGCCTTTCTACCATTGAACAGGCGGATGAAATCATCGTGGTGGAAGACGGTATTATTGTTGAGCGCGGAACCCATAGCGAGCTGATTGAGCAGCGTGGGGTGTATGCACAATTACATAAAATGCAATTCGGTCAATGATCGCTCGAATCTGGTCTGGTGAGTCGCCGCTGTGGCGACTGTTACTCCCGCTCTCCTGGCTGTATGGCCTCGTGAGCGGGGGGATCCGCTTATGTTACAAGCTTGGGATTAAACGCGCGTGGCGTGCACCAGTCCCGGTTGTGGTGGTCGGAAACCTGACCGCGGGTGGCAATGGCAAAACACCCGTGGTGATTTGGCTGGTTGAACAACTGCGTCAACGTGGGATTCGCGTGGGCGTGGTGTCGCGTGGTTATGGCGGGAAAGCGGCTGCTTACCCGCTGTTACTGACCGCAGATACCACTACGGCAGAAGCGGGTGATGAACCTGTGCTGATCGCCCAACGTACCGGCGTGCCCGTAGCGGTATCCCCGGTAAGATCGGATGCGGTCAAAGCCATTTTGGCCCAACACGATGTGCAGATGATTGTGACGGACGATGGGCTACAGCACTACCGTCTGGCGCGAGATGTTGAAATCGTGGTTATTGACGGAGAACGTCGGTTTGGCAATGGCTGGTGGCTTCCCGCGGGTCCCATGCGGGAACGCGCAGGTCGGCTTAAATCGGTGGATGCGACTATCGTTAACGGTGGCGTTGCGCAGCCAGGGGAAATCCCTATGCGACTTGAACCGGGGCTGGCCGTTAATTTACGTACGGGTGAACGCCGCGATGTGTCGCAGCTGTCCAATATTGTCGCCATGGCGGGCATTGGCCATCCACCGCGTTTTTTTGCCACGCTGGAAGCATGCGGTGCCAGCGTGCAAAAAAGTATTGCGCTGGCAGACCATCAGTCTCTGACCTACAGTGACGTCAGTGCGTTTGCAGACGCCGGGCAAACGCTGGTGATGACGGAAAAAGATGCGGTTAAGTGCCGTGCATTTGCCGATGAAAACTGGTGGTATTTACCTGTTGACGCTCATTTGTCAGGCGATCGGCCTGATATGTTGCTGGATAGCTTAATCTCGCTGACTCGCTAACTGATTCACGCTGCGGCAGCGAATCATTTATGAGGCCATAAATGTCGTTGCCGCGTCTTTCTTTGACGGATGCCCGTCATCTTCACCTTGCCGCTCAAGGGCTGCTGAAAAAAACACGCCGTCGGGCAACCCCAGCAGATATTCTTGCTACCATTTCGCGCATGTCGTTATTGCAAATCGATACCATCAATATTGTGTCGCGCAGCCCTTACCTGGTGCTGTTTAGTCGGTTGGGTGATTATTCGCCCCAGTGGCTGGATGACGCATTGCAGCGGGGCGAACTGATGGAATACTGGGCGCACGAGGCCTGCTTTTTGCCGCGTAGCGACTTTATGCTGATACGTCACCGCATGCTGGCCCCGGAGAAAATGGGCTGGAAATATAAAGCGGAGTGGATGAAAGAACATGCGCATGAGATTGAGCAACTGCTCCAGCACATCCAGCATAACGGACCAGTACGCTCTACCGATTTTGAGCATCTGCGCAAGGGGGCCAGCGGCTGGTGGGCATGGAAACCGCATAAGCGTCATCTTGAAGGCCTGTTCACCGCCGGGAAAGTGATGGTGGTGGAACGGCGTAATTTCCAGCGAGTGTATGATTTAACCCATCGCGTCATGCCGCACTGGGATGATGAACGCGACCGGCTTTCACAGGAAGAAGCTGAAAACCTCATGCTGGATAACAGTGCCCGCAGTTTGGGGATTTTTCGCGAACAATGGCTGGCAGACTACTATCGCCTGAAGCGTCCGGCGCTAAAAAACTGGTGCAACGTACGTGCACAGCAGCAACAGATTATTCCTGTCGATGTCGAAGGGTTAGGAACCCTGTGGCTGCATAGCCACCTTCAGCCGCTGCTGGAGCAGGCATTGACGGGTAAATTAACGGCGACGCATAGCGCAGTATTATCACCCTTTGATCCGGTGGTCTGGGATCGTAAACGGGCAGAGCAGCTATTCGATTTTAGCTATCGCCTCGAATGCTACACGCCAGCACCGAAACGTCAGTATGGTTATTTTGTCCTGCCGCTGCTGCATCGCGGGCAGTTAGTTGGGCGGATGGATGCCAAAATGCACCGCAAAACGGGCGTACTGGAAGTGATTTCGCTCTGGTTACAGGATGGCGTCAAACCTGGGGTTACTCTGCAAAAAGGATTGTTTCAGGCGATTGATGATTTTGCCCGCTGGCAGCAGGCAACACGTGTGACGCTGGGACGCTATCCTGAAGGTTTATTTGCTGATGCACGCCATGGTTGGGAAATAGACCCAGCACGGTAAGCGATTATGTTAATATTTACGGATTCACAATCCGGTCCATCTGGAGGAACTATGGATCATCGTCTGCTTGAAATCATTGCCTGCCCGGTATGCAATGGCAAACTCTGGTTTAACCAGGAAAAACAGGAACTGATTTGTAAACTGGATAACCTTGCTTTCCCACTGCGTGATGGCATTCCCGTGTTACTGGAAACCGAAGCTCGCGTTCTGACTGCTGATGAGAGTAAATCATGAGTTTTGTGGTCATTATTCCTGCGCGTTATGCGTCCACACGTTTGCCGGGCAAGCCGCTGCTGGATATCAATGGCAAGCCGATGATCGTGCATGTGCTGGAGCGTGCGCGTGAATCTGGCGCTGAACGTATTATTGTTGCGACCGATCACGAAGATGTCGCTCGCGCGGTAGAAGCGGTAGGGGGTGAAGTATGCATGACCCGAGCCGATCACCAGTCCGGTACGGAGCGTCTGGCGGAAGTCGTCGAGAAATGTGGCTTTAGCGATGATACCGTTATTGTGAACGTACAGGGTGATGAGCCGATGATCCCGGCGGTCATTATTCGCCAGGTCGCTGAGAATCTGGCACAGCGCCAGGTCGGTATGGCGACCCTTGCTGCCCCGATTCACAGTGCGGAAGAGGCATTTAATCCGAATGCGGTGAAAGTCGTTCTGGACGCCGAAGGTTATGCGCTCTATTTTTCACGCGCGACCATTCCGTGGGATCGCGACCGTTTCGCTAAAAGCCTGGAAACGGTGGGTGACACCTTCCTGCGACATCTGGGTATTTACGGCTATCGCGCCGGTTTTATCCGCCGTTATGTTAACTGGCAGCCCAGCCCGCTTGAGCATATTGAAATGCTGGAGCAGCTACGTGTGCTGTGGTACGGCGAAAAAATTCATGTTGCCGTCGCCAAAGAAGTACCCGGTACCGGCGTAGACACTGCCGAAGATCTTGAGCGCGTTCGCGCCGAAATGCGTTAGTTTTTCTCACGACACTCCCCCTGATGACGCGAATTTTTGGGAGGAGTGTCATATCGTTACGCTTTCCCGCCACTTTTCTTTTCATCAATTGATCTCATCCGGGTGACATCTGTCTGCACGACGCTCATTATGAAAGCAGTAGCATTTATGAGGGCAATCCGAAATGGAACAGTTGCGTGCCGAACTCAGTCATCTGTTGGGTGAAAAACTCAGTCGTATAGAATGCGTGAATGAAAAAGTGGATACGGCCCTGTGGTCACTGTACGACAGCCAGGGAAATCCGATGCCACTGATGGCGAGAAGTTTCACCACGCCGGGTATGGCGCAGCAGTTGGCATGGAAAACCTCCATGCTGGCGCGCAGTGGTACGGTGCGTATGCCCGTCATTTATGGGGTCTTAACCCATGAGGAACATCCCGGTCCTGATGTGCTACTGCTTGAGCGTTTACGTGGAGTGCCGGTGGAAGCGCCTGCCCGAACGCCCGAACGCTGGGAACATTTAAAAGATCAGATCGTAGAAGGTCTGCTGTCATGGCATCGGCAGGATAGTGCTGGCTGCGTGGGAATGGTGGATAACACGCAAGAGAATATCTGGCCATCCTGGTATCGTCAGCGGGTTGAGGTGCTGTGGACCACGTTAAATCAGTTCAACAATACCGGGCTAACGATGCAGGACAAGCGGATCCTGTTTCGCACGCGTGAGTGTTTGCCTGCCTTATTTGAAGGATTCAATGATAACTGCGTGCTGATCCACGGTAATTTCAGTTTACGTAGCATGCTCAAAGACGCCCGTAGCGATCAGCTTCTGGCTATGGTGGGACCGGGGTTGATGCTGTGGGCGCCAAGGGAATATGAACTGTTCCGCTTGATGGATAATGCGCTGGCGGAAAGCCTGCTTTGGCAATACCTGCAGCGCGCGCCAGTGGCGGAGTCATTCATCTGGCGGCGCTGGTTGTATGTGTTATGGGATGAAGTGACGCAATTGGTCAACACCGGACGCTTTAATCGTTCCAACTTTGACCTGGCAACGAAATCATTGCTGCCGTGGCTCGCATGATAAACATGTGAACACCTTATCAGGCAACATTCCTGTCAATGTTCCGATCCTTTCAGCCACTGCCAGATACGTCCCAGGGTTTCGTAACCAACGCGATCGCTGTGCATCAACCAGACGGGTGAAGGTATAGCGCGCTCCCACGGATTAAGCGGTGAATCAATTGCTAACTGATTGGCTGGCGCTGGCAGCGGATGCAAGCCGGCCTGCTGGAAGAAGATCATCGCCCGCGGTAAATGGGAGGCAGAGGTTACCAGCAGGAACGGCGCATTGCCGATGGCCTTCTTTACCGCTGCGGCTTCTTCTTCGGTATCTTTGGGGTGATCCAGGGTGATGATTTCATTGGCTGGCACCCCCAGCGACTGCGCAACTCGGGCACCAGCTTCTGCGGTACTGACGTTATTCGTCTTTGCGGCAGCGCCGGTAAAGATGAGCTTCGATCCCGGGTTTGCGCGCCATAGGCGAATACCTTCATTCAGACGTGGAAGGCTGTTGCTGATCAGATTTGAACTCGGTGCCCACTGCGGATTCCAGGTATACCCTCCGCCCAGCACCACAATATATTCCACTTTTTGCGAACCTTGCCACGTTGGATAACTGTCCTCAATCGGTTTCAACAGGCTGTCGGCGACGGGCTGTAAACTAAGGAGTAACAGTGCCAGCCAACTCAGGCTAATACACACTTTCCCTGTTTTTTGAAAGCGACTGAACCAGACCAGCGCCAGGCCAATACCCATCATAATTAGCATCAGTGGCAGCGGCAGCATCATACCGCCAATCACTTTCTTCAGCGTAAAAAGCATCCTTTTTGGTTCCTTTTTTAACCATACAGCAGGGGATCTGCAGGGATATTACACCAGGAAGGTTCATTCTCGGCGTGGGTGTGACAAAATAGCGGTTTTACTTAGTCACCCTAAAGCCAGTATGTGGAGAGCCCGATGCGGGACCGCAATTTTGATGACATTGCAGAGAAGTTTTCCCGTAACATTTACGGCACCACCAAAGGCCAATTGAGACAGGCTATCCTTTGGCAGGATCTGGATCGATTACTGGAAACGTTCGGTGAGCAAAAACTGCACATTCTGGATGCCGGTGGTGGTGAAGGGCAAACGGCCATCAAAATGGCGGAACGAGGACATTTCGTCACATTATGCGATCTGTCTGGCGAGATGATCGCCCGAGCGCAACAGGCGGCAGAGGCAAAAGGTGTGAGCGGGAACATGCATTTTATACAATGCGCCGCTCAGGATGTTGCTTCGCATTTGGAAAGCCCGGTTGATCTGATATTGTTTCATGCTGTGCTGGAGTGGGTGACAGATCCGGTCAACGTGTTGCAGACTCTGTGGTCAGTATTGCGTCCTGGCGGCGCGCTGTCGTTAATGTTCTACAATGCTAACGGTCTGTTGATGCATAACATGGTCGCAGGGAACTTTGACTATGTGCAGGTGGGGATGCCGAAACGTAAAAAACGCACGCTTTCACCGGACTACCCACGCGATCCGGGGCAGGTCTACCAGTGGCTGGACGAGATCGGTTGGCAGATAACCGGTAAAACGGGCGTCCGTGTGTTTCATGATTATCTGCGAGATAAACATAAACAGCATGACGACTTTGAAATGTTACTTGAGTTAGAAACGCGCTATTGCCGCCAGGAACCATATATCAGCCTTGGGCGCTATATTCATGTCACCGCGATTAAAAGTTCGGCCCGAGCCGCAGATGCAAGGATAATTTATGAGTGAATTTTCCCAGACAGTCCCCGAACTGGTTGCCTGGGCCAGAAAAAATGACTTCTCCATCTCTCTGCCGGTAGACAGACTTTCGTTCCTGCTGGCGGTCGCGACCCTGAACGGTGAGCGACTTGACGGCGAGATGAGTGAAGGTGAGCTGGTGGATGCGTTCCGCCATGTGAGTGATGCGTTTGAGCAAACCAGCGAAACCATCGGCGTACGCGCCAACAACGCGATCAACGATATGGTGCGTCAACGTCTGCTGAACCGCTTTACCAGCGAGCAGGCGGAAGGCAACGCTATATATCGTTTAACGCCATTGGGAATTGGCATCACGGATTACTACATTCGTCAGCGCGAATTCTCTACGCTGCGTCTTTCAATGCAGCTGTCGATTGTTGCAGGTGAACTAAAGCGTGCGGCGGATGCGGCAGCGGAAGGTGGCGATGAGTTCCACTGGCATCGTAACGTCTACGCGCCATTGAAATACTCGGTGGCGGAGATTTTCGACAGTATCGATCTGACTCAGCGCATCATGGATGAGCAGCAACAGCAGGTAAAAGACGACATCGCACAGTTGCTTAATAAAGACTGGCGGGCGGCGATCTCCAGCTGTGAACTGCTGCTCTCTGAAACGTCTGGTACGCTGCGTGAACTGCAGGATACGCTGGAAGCGGCGGGGGATAAGCTACAGGCTCACCTGTTACACATCCAGGACGCCACGATGACGCATGACGATTTGCATTTCGTCGATCGGCTGGTGTTTGACTTACAAAGTAAGCTCGACCGCATTATCAGTTGGGGTCAGCAGTCCATTGATTTATGGATCGGCTACGATCGTCACGTGCATAAGTTTATCCGTACCGCGATCGATATGGATAAAAACCGCGTCTTTGCCCAGCGTCTGCGCCAGTCCGTGCAGACATACTTTGACGATCCGTGGGCGCTAACCTATGCCAACGCCGATCGTCTGCTGGATATGCGTGACGAAGAGATGGTGCTGCGTGACGAAGAGGTCACCGGCGAGCTTCCGGACGATCTGGAATATGAAGAATTTAACGAGATCCGTGAACAGTTGGCGGCGATCATCGAAGAACAGCTGGCTATTTACAAATCCAGACAAACACCACTGGATCTCGGTTTGGTCGTGCGCGAGTATCTGGCGCAATACCCACGTGCGCGTCATTTCGACGTCGCGCGCATAGTTATCGATCAGGCGGTACGCCTTGGCGTAGCGCAAGCAGACTTCACCGGACTGCCAGCCAAATGGCAGCCGATTAATGATTACGGAGCCAAGGTACAGGCGCATGTCATTGACAAATATTGAACAAGTGATGCCGGTAAAGCTGGCGCAGGCGCTGGCGAATCCGTTATTTCCGGCGCTGGACAGCGCCTTACGTTCGGGCCGCCATATCGGTCTGGATGAACTGGATAATCATGCCTTCCTGATGGATTTTCAGGAATATTTTGAAGAGTTTTACAGCCGCTATAACGTGGAATTGATCCGTGCGCCGGAAGGGTTCTTCTACCTTCGCCCGCGTTCAACGACGCTCATTCCCCGTTCGGTCCTGTCTGAACTGGACATGATGGTCGGTAAAATTCTTTGCTATCTCTATCTCAGCCCGGAACGCCTGGCGAACGAAGGGATTTTTACCCAGCAAGAGTTGTACGACGAGCTGCTAACGCTGGCTGATGAAGCGAAGCTGCTGAAACTGGTGAACAACCGTTCAACCGGTTCGGATGTTGATCGCCAGAAGCTACAGGAAAAAGTTCGTTCTTCGCTAAACCGTCTGCGCCGTTTAGGCATGGTGTGGTTTATGGGTCACGACAGCAGCAAATTCCGTATTACGGAATCAGTCTTCCGCTTTGGCGCGGACGTGCGCAGCGGTGACGATCCGCGCGAAGCGCAGCGTCGCTTAATTCGTGATGGCGAAGCGATGCCGGTCGAGAACCGCCTGCAGCTCAACGATGAGCCCGAAGAGAATCAGCCGGACAGTGGAGAAGAAGAATAATGATTGAACGCGGTAAATTTCGCTCACTTACGCTGATTAACTGGAATGGTTTTTTTGCCCGTACATTCGACCTTGATGAACTGGTTACCACGCTGTCCGGCGGTAACGGTGCGGGTAAGTCCACCACCATGGCGGCATTTGTTACAGCGCTCATCCCGGACTTAACCCTGCTGCATTTCCGTAACACCACCGAAGCCGGTGCAACCAGTGGTTCACGTGATAAGGGCCTGCACGGTAAGTTGAAAGCGGGCGTCTGTTACTCAATGCTCGACGTCCTCAACTCGCGCCATCAGCGCGTGGTCGTGGGGGTGCGTCTGCAACAGGTTGCCGGTCGTGATCGTAAAGTGGATATCAAACCGTTTGCCATTCAGGGGCTGCCGATGTCGGTGCAGCCAACCCAACTGGTGACGGAAACGCTGAATGAACGCCAGGCGCGCGTGCTGTCCCTCTCTGAGCTGAAAGAGAAGCTTGATGAGATGGAAGGCGTGCAGTTTAAACAGTTCAACTCAATCACCGATTATCACTCACTGATGTTCGATCTGGGCATTATCGCCCGTCGTCTGCGTTCCGCGTCTGACCGTAGTAAATTCTATCGTCTGATTGAAGCCTCGCTGTACGGCGGGATCTCCAGTGCCATTACCCGTTCACTGCGTGACTACCTGCTGCCGGAAAACAGCGGCGTACGTAAAGCCTTCCAGGATATGGAAGCTGCGCTGCGTGAAAACCGCATGACGCTGGAAGCGATTCGCGTAACTCAGTCTGACCGCGATCTGTTTAAGCATTTGATCAGCGAAGCGACCAACTATGTGGCCGCGGATTATATGCGTCACGCCAACGAACGTCGTATCCATCTTGATAAAGCGCTGGAATATCGTCGTGAGCTGCATACTTCACGCAAGCAGCTGGCCGCGGAGCAGTATAAGCACGTGGATATGGCGCGCGAACTGGGCGAGCATAACGGCGCGGAAGGCGATCTGGAAGCTGATTACCAGGCCGCGAGCGATCACCTGAATCTGGTGCAAACCGCGCTGCGTCAGCAGGAAAAAATTGAACGCTACGAAGCGGATCTTGAAGAACTGCAGGTCCGTCTCGAAGAACAAAATGAGGTGGTCGCGGAAGCCGTTGACCGCCAGGATGAAAACGAAGCCCGCGCAGAAGCCGCGGAACTGGAAGTGGATGAGCTGAAAAGCCAGCTTGCCGATTATCAGCAAGCGCTGGACGTCCAGCAAACGCGAGCCATCCAGTATACCCAGGCGATCCAGGCGCTGAATCGGGCGAAAGAGCTCTGCCACTTACCGGATCTGACCGCCGACAGCGCTGCTGAATGGCTGGAAACCTTCCAGGCTAAAGAGCAGGAAGCCACTGAAAAACTGCTGACGCTGGAACAAAAAATGAGCGTGGCGCAAACCGCGCACAGCCAGTTCGAACAGGCTTATCAGCTGGTGGCGGCTATCAATGGCCCGCTGGCGCGTGGTGAAGCCTGGAGCGTGGCGCGTGAACTGCTGCGGGAAGGCGTTGAACAGCGCCACCTGGCGGAACAGGTTCAGCCGTTGCGTATGCGACTCAGCGAACTGGAGCAGCGTCTGCGCGAACAGCAAGATGCCGAGCGTCTGCTGGCTGAATTCTGCAAGCGTCAGGGTAAACAGTTCGATATCGATGAGCTGGAAGCGCTGCACCAGGAGCTGGAAGCACGCATCGCCGCCTTGTCGGACAGCGTCTCTTCTGCCAGCGAACAGCGTATGACGTTGCGTCAGGAGCAGGAACAGCTGCAGTCTCGTATCCAGCATCTGATGAAACGTGCGCCTGTCTGGCTGGCCGCGCAGAATAGCCTGAATCAGCTTAGCGAGCAGTGTGGCGAAGAGTTTACCTCAAGCCAGGACGTGACCGAGTATCTGCAACAACTGCTGGAGCGCGAGCGTGAAGCCATTGTTGAGCGTGATGAAGTCGGTGCGCGCAAAAATGCAGTTGATGAAGAAATTGAACGTTTAAGTCAGCCGGGCGGGGCGGAAGATCAGCGTCTGAACGCGCTGGCGGAGCGCTTCGGCGGCGTTCTGCTGTCAGAAATCTATGACGACGTTAGCCTTGAAGATGCGCCGTACTTCTCTGCGCTGTACGGTCCTTCGCGTCATGCCATCGTGGTGCCGGATCTGACGCTGATTACCGAGCAGCTTGAAGGGCTGACGGATTGTCCGGAAGATCTCTATTTCATCGAAGGGGATCCGCAGTCGTTTGATGACAGCGTTTTCAGCGTTGATGAGCTGGAAAAAGCAGTAGTGGTGAAAACCGCCGAGCGTCAGTGGCGTTATTCCCGCTTCCCGACGGTGCCGATTTTTGGCCGTGCAGCGCGCGAAAGCCGTATCGAAACCCTGCATGCTGAGCGTGAAGGGCTGTCTGAACGTTTCGCAACGCTCTCCTTTGACGTCCAGAAAACCCAGCGTCTGCATCAGGCGTTCAGTCGTTTCATTGGCAGTCATTTGTCGGTGGCGTTTGAAGCCGATCCTGAAGCGGAAATCCGCCAACTGAATGGCCGTCGCGTTGAACTGGAACGTGCGCTGAGCAATCATGAAAATGATAATCAGCAAAGCCGTATGCAGTTTGAGCAGGCGAAAGAGGGGGTCTCTGCTCTTAACCGCCTTCTCCCGCGTTTGAATCTGCTGGCGGATGACACGCTGGCCGATCGCGTGGACGAAATTCGTGAGCGCCTGGATGAAGCCCAGGAAGCGGCGCGTTTTGTGCAGCAACATGGCAACCAGTTAGCCAAACTGGAACCGATTGTTTCGGTCCTGCAAAATGACCCTGAGCAGTTTGAACAACTGAAGGAAGACTACGCGTATTCCCAGCAGATGCAGCGCGATGCGCGTCAGCAAGCTTTTGCTCTGACCGAAGTGGTGCAGCGCCGGGCGCACTTTAGCTATTCCGACTCTGCTGAAATGCTTAGCGGCAACAGCGATCTGAACGAAAAACTGCGTGAGCGCCTGGAACAGGCGGAAGCTGAACGTACCCGCGCCCGTGAAGCGCTACGCAGTCACGCTGCACAGTTAAGCCAGTACAACCAGGTCATGGCGTCGCTGAAAAGCTCCTATGACACCAAAAAAGAGCTGCTTAACGATTTACAACGTGAACTGCAGGATATTGGCGTTCGTGCGGACAGCGGTGCCGAAGAGCGCGCGCGTATTCGTCGTGATGAACTGCATGCACAGCTCAGCAATAACCGTGCCCGCCGTAACCAACTGGAAAAAGCGTTGACCTTCTGCGAAGCGGAGATGGAAAACCTGACCCGCAGGCTGCGCAAGCTGGAACGTGATTATTTTGAGATGCGCGAGCAGGTGGTTACCGCGAAAGCCGGATGGTGTGCGGTGATGCGGATGGTGAAAGATAACGGCGTTGAACGCCGCCTGCACCGTCGTGAGCTGGCGTATCTTTCCGGTGATGAACTGCGCTCGATGTCGGATAAGGCGCTTGGTGCGCTGCGCCTGGCGGTTGCGGATAACGAACACCTGCGCGATGTACTGCGCATGTCTGAAGATCCAAAACGCCCAGAGCGTAAAATTCAGTTCTTTGTCGCGGTTTATCAGCATCTGCGTGAACGTATTCGCCAGGATATCATCCGTACCGACGATCCGGTTGAAGCGATCGAACAGATGGAGATTGAGCTGAGCCGTCTGACGGAAGAATTAACGTCCCGCGAACAGAAACTGGCGATCAGCTCTCGCAGCGTGGCGAATATCATTCGTAAGACCATTCAGCGCGAACAGAACCGTATTCGCATGCTGAACCAGGGGCTGCAAAGCGTGTCGTTTGGCCAGGTAAACAGCGTTCGTCTGAACGTCAACGTACGCGAGACGCATGCTACCTTGCTGGACGTACTTTCCGAACAGCATGAGCAGCACCAGGATCTGTTTAACAGCAATCGTCTGACCTTCTCTGAAGCGCTGGCGAAGTTGTATCAGCGTCTGAATCCGCAGATTGATATGGGGCAACGTACGCCGCAAACCATCGGTGAAGAACTGCTGGATTACCGTAACTATCTGGAAATGGAAGTTGAAGTTAACCGTGGCTCTGACGGCTGGCTGCGTGCTGAATCTGGCGCGCTGTCAACCGGTGAAGCGATCGGGACCGGGATGTCTATTCTGGTGATGGTTGTGCAAAGCTGGGAAGACGAAGGGCGTAGACTGCGCGGGAAAGATATTTCTCCTTGCCGTCTGCTGTTCCTGGATGAAGCTGCGCGACTTGATGCACGCTCTATCGCGACTCTGTTTGAACTGTGCGAGCGTCTGCAAATGCAACTGATTATCGCAGCCCCAGAAAACATTAGCCCGGAGAAAGGCACCACCTACAAACTGGTGCGTAAAGTCTTCCAGAACACCGAACACGTTCACGTGGTCGGTCTGCGCGGGTTTGCGCCTCAGTTACCTGAGCCGCTGCCTGGCACCGAAGATGCCTCCTCGCAGGCAAGCTAAATAAAAGGCGGCTAAATGGCCGCCTTCTTTTCTTCCGAAAATTCTCAATAACTGGTGTAATTTCTTTAAACTTCTTTACATTAGGTTAGGCAAAAATTTTTTCATGTTTATATACTAAAGGTAAGCCTAACGCGTCACAGGCTTGCTCGTCATACTTCAGCTTGTATTGGCGTTTTACAGGTTCGGCCCCGCCAAAATAAGGGGAAGACATACGGCCTGGCTACTCAAAGTATGATAAAAAAACAGGGGGCAAGGGATGTTGCTTAATAAAATGTGTGGTCGTCGGCTGTCGGCAATTAGTTTGTGCCTGGCCGTAACATTCGCTCCACTGTTCAATGCGCAGGCCGATGAGCCTGAAATGATCCCTGGCGATAGCTCAGCGACCGTCAGTGAACAGCCAACAGCGTTATCGCAGCCGCAGGCTCAATCTTCCGCGACGGCTATCATGGCAGGTATTCAACCACTGCCCGAGGGCGTGTCAGTTGATAAAGCCCGCGCCGAATTACAATCTCAACTTCCAGCGGGCTTCACACCGGTTTATATGAGCCAACTGGAACTGCTGTATGCCGCACGCGAAATGAAACCGATGTGGGAAAATCGTGATGCGGTAAAAGCCTTTCAGCAACAGTTAGCTGAAGTGGCGATTGCCGGCTTTCAGCCGCAGTTCACCACCTGGGTTGCTCTACTGACTGACCCGGCAGTAACCGGTCAGGCGCGAGATATCGTGCTCTCAGATGCGATGATGGGGTATCTGCACTTTATTGCCAACATCCCCGTCAAAGGTAATCGCTGGCTCTATAGCGATAAGCCCTATGCGCTGACGACGCCGCCGATTTCCGTGATCAACCAATGGCAAGTCGCGCTGGATAACGGTCAACTGACTTCGTTTGTCGCCAGCCTGGCACCGCAACATCCGCAGTACGCAGCCATGCATGAATCGCTGCTCAAGCTGGTGGGCGATACGCGGCCCTGGCCGCAACTGACCAGTACCGCGACGCTGCGTCCGGGGGAGTGGAGTAAGGATATCCCTGCGCTGCGTGAAATTTTGCGCCGCACCGGGATGCTGGAGTCTGTTGTCAGTACGGCTGCCAAAGAAGGCCGTAGCGCTTACGATCGTGAACTTGTTGACGCGGTTAAGCGTTTTCAGACGTGGCAGGGGCTTGGGGCCGATGGCGCGATTGGCCCAGCCACGCGTGACTGGCTGAACGTGACGCCCGCTCAACGTGCGGGCGTGCTGGCGTTAAATATTCAGCGCTTGCGCCTGCTGCCGGGTACGCTGTCTACCGGTATTATGGTGAATATTCCTGCCTACTCGCTGGTGTATTATCAGAACGGCAATCAGGTGCTGGCCTCGCGCGTTATCGTCGGACGTCCCGATCGTAAAACGCCGATGATGAGCAGTGCGCTGAATAACGTGGTCGTTAACCCGCCGTGGAACGTGCCGCCGACGCTGGCCCGGAAGGATATTCTGCCTAAGGTTTGGAATGACCCGGGGTATCTTGAGCGTCACGGCTATACCGTAATGCGCGGCTGGAACAGCAAAGAGACGATAGATCCGTGGCAGGTTGACTGGGCCACCATCACCGCCTCCAATCTGCCGTTCCGCTTCCAGCAGGCTCCGGGAGCGCGTAACTCGCTCGGACGCTATAAATTCAATATGCCGAGTTCGGATGCTATTTATCTGCACGATACGCCGAACCACACTCTGTTCCAGAAGGATTCGCGGGCGTTAAGCTCCGGCTGCGTGCGCGTGAACAAGGCATCTGAGCTGGCGAATATGCTGCTACAGGATGCGGGGTGGAATGATACGCGCATCTCGGATGCCCTGAAGCAAGGGGATACAAGGTACGTGAATATTCGCCAGAATATTCCCGTCAACCTCTACTATCTGACCGCATTTGTTGGCCCGGATGGTCGCACGCAGTATCGTACAGATATTTACAATTACGATCAGACAGCGCGATCCAGTGCACAAATTGTGTCAAAAGCTGAACAATTAATCAGATAAATGAAGCAGTTCGAGGAAAATAATTGTCGTAAGTTATGCTGGAAACGGGGCGAAATGGCTGCAAGCCCCGTATTTCCTGGGGTTGGGAGCCTTGACGTGGACTACTTAGCCAGATAAGGTTTCCCGCGTGCGCTAGAGCATACATACGATAACATTGACCTTGTAGACCTTAAAACCATGGACAAATTTGACGCTAATCGCCGCAAACTGCTGGCGCTTGGTGGCATTGCCCTCGGCGCTGCCATCCTGCCTACGCCTGCGTTTGCTACACTCTCTACCCCACGTCCGCGCATTTTGACTCTGAATAACCTGCATACCGGTGAGTCAATAAAAGCAGAGTTTTTTGATGGCAGGGGCTATATTCAGGACGAATTAGCTAAACTTAATCACTTTTTCCGTGATTTTCGTGCGAATAAAGTGAAATCCATCGATCCGGGATTGTTCGATCAACTCTTCCGTCTGCAGGGCCTGCTGGGCACGCGTAAACCCGTACAGCTTATTTCTGGTTACCGCTCTATTGATACCAATAATGAATTACGTGCGCACAGCCGCGGTGTGGCAAAGAAAAGCTACCACACGAAAGGGCAGGCCATGGATTTCCATATTGAAGGCATCGCATTAAGTAATATTCGCAAAGCTGCGTTATCTATGCGCGCAGGTGGTGTAGGATACTACCCACGCAGTAACTTTGTGCATATTGACACCGGACCGGCGCGTCATTGGTGATCCATAAGCTTAATGAAACAGGAGCCGTATGAACTATCGTATTATTCCGGTCACTGCATTCGCCCAGAACTGCTCGTTAATCTGGTGTGAGCAAACCCGTCTGGCTGCGCTGGTCGATCCCGGCGGCGATGCTGAGAAAATCAAACAGGAAGTCGATGCCAGTGGCCTGACGCTAATGCAGATCCTGCTCACCCATGGTCATCTTGATCACGTAGGTGCGGCGGCTGAACTGGCACAGCATTATGGTGTACCGGTTATTGGTCCGGAAAAAGAAGATGAGTTCTGGTTACAAGGACTTCCTGCTCAGAGTCGCATGTTTGGCCTGGGCGATTGTGAGCCGCTGACGCCCGATCGCTGGTTGAATGAAGGCGACCGGGTAAGCGTGGGTAACGTGACGTTGCAGGTACTGCATTGCCCGGGCCACACGCCGGGACATGTGGTCTTCTTTGATGAACAATCAAAGCTACTGATTTCTGGTGACGTGATCTTCAAAGGCGGCGTAGGGCGCAGCGATTTTCCTCGCGGAGATCATAGTCAATTGATTGATTCGATTAAACGTAAACTGTTGCCGTTGGGCGATGACGTGACGTTTATTCCGGGTCACGGCCCACTTTCGACGTTGGGCAACGAACGGCTACATAATCCGTTCCTGCAGGATGAAATGCCAGTCTGGTAACACCGCAGATAAATGAAAAAGGCCGCTATTGCGGCCTTTTTAGTACGCGATAGATTACAGTACTGCGACAATCGCTTCGCACAGCGGCGCCATGTTATCTGGCGTCATTCCTGCTACGTTCACACGTCCGGAAGCGACGGCATAGACACCAAACTCTTCACGCAGACGCAGAACCTGCTCTTTGGTCAGGCCGCTGAATGAGAACATGCCGTTCTGTTTGATGATAAAGCTGAAGTCGCGGTTCGCACCTTTCTCCTGCAGCGTATTCACAAACAGCAAACGCATGCGTTGAATGCGTTGACGCATATCGGTCAGTTCCTGCTCCCAGATAGCGCGCAGGGCATCGTTGCTCAGGATGGTTGCCACAACCGACGCACCGTGTGCTGGTGGGTTGGAATAGTTGGCACGAATGACGGATTTCATCTGGCTAAACGCGCGGTCGACGGTTTCAGCATCGGCTGCAACCAGAGTACAGGCGCCTACGCGCTCATTGTACAGACCAAAGTTCTTGGAGTAGGAGCTGGCGACGATCAGCTCTTTGTGCAGCGCAGCGAATGCGCGCAGACCTTCTGCATCTTCTTCCAGACCGCGGGCAAAGCCCTGATATGCGAAGTCAAACAGCGGCAACCAACCTTTTTCGACAGAAAGCTGAGCCAGCGTTTGCCACTGCTCCAGCGTAGGGTCGATACCGGTTGGGTTATGGCAGCAGCCGTGGAATAACACCACGTCGCCAGCCTGCGCTTCGCTGAGGCTTGCCAGCAGCGCATCAAAGTCTAATGAGTGGTTCGCGGCATCGTAATAGTTGTATTCACGAACTTCCAGACCGGCAGAGTTAAAGACGCTCTTATGGTTTGGCCAGCTTGGATTGCTCACCCATACGCGTTTAGCTGAGGTGTTTTTTGCCAGGAAATCAGCGGCCACACGCAGTGCGCCAGTGCCGCCAGGGGTCTGTGCTGTACGCGCACGTTTGTCGTTGATAAGCGAACTTTCTTTACCAAACAGTAATTCCTGAGTGCAGCGACCAAATTCTGGAATACCGTCGATGCCAAGGTAATTTTTGGTGGTTTCATTTTCCAGTATATATTGCTCGGCTTTTTTAACGCTGGTCAGTACCGGCGTTTTGCCTGTCTCATCTTTATATACACCGATCCCAAGGTTTATTTTTCCTGGGCGGTCATCGGCACGAAACAAATCAGCCAGACCCAAAATGGGGTCGGCAGGAGCGGCAGTAATGTTCTCAAACATGACGAGGTTCCATAGTGATTACAGAAGGGAAGTCCGCTATCAGGTTAACGGTAGATTTACAAAATGCCAACCGTTACTGACGAAAAGCCGAGGTGTTTTTTTAAGACGCAAGAATCCGCTAGCAGAGATAAAAAAACAGGACCGAAGTCCTGTTTTTTAGGCATTTAACAAAGAGGTCTGCTATTAGAACTGGTAAACGATACCCACTGCAACGGTGTCGTCAGAGCCTACGCCCAGTTTGTTGTCAGAATCGATCTGGTTGATGATGTAATCAACATAGGTGGACATGTTTTTGTTGAAGTAGTAAGTCGCACCCACTTCGAAGTAGTTCACCAGATCTACGTCGCCGATTCCTTCGATGTCCTTACCTTTAGATTTGGTATAGGCGAGGGACGGACGCAGGCCGAAGTCGAACTGGTACTGAGCAACCAACAGGACGTCTTCAGTTTTGTTAGCATAACCGTTAGCGATACGGGTTGCGTTACGGGTTTCGCTGTAGTTCGCCGCCAGGTAGATGTTGTTAGCATCGTATTTCAAGCCGGTCGCCCACTGCTCAGCTTTGTCGCCGTGGCCGCGCAGAAGTGGGTTTTGCTGGTCATCGGTACGATCAGCTGCACCATACGCACCTACGATACCAAAACCTTCGAATTCGTAGCTAACAGAGCCGCCAACGCCATCACCGTTAGAGCGACGAACGTCATCACGCTCGTTTTTGCCCAGGTACTGAACAGCGAAGTTCAGGCCTTCAACCAAACCGAAGAAGTTAGAGTTACGGTAAGTTGCGAGACCGCCGTTACGCTGGGAGAAGAACTGGTCGGAAGCAGCAGTGTCACCACCGAATTCTGGCAGCATATCGGTGTAACCCAGTGCATCGTAAACGACGCCGTAGTTACGACCGTAATCGAAGGAGCCTGCATCACCGAATTTCAGACCGGCAAACGCCAGACGGGTTTTGTTGCCATTCTGAGCATCATCACCGCCTTCAGAGTTATTGCCGCTGAACTGGTATTCCCACTGGCCGTAACCGGTCAGTTGGTCGTTAATCTGAGTTTCCCCTTTGAAACCAAGACGGGCGTAAGTCTGATCGCCATTAGGTGCGTAGGCATTGTCACCGTTGTGCTTGGAAAAATAGTGCAGACCTACTGCTTTACCGTACAGGTCTACTTTGTTGCCATCTTTGTTATAGATTTCTGCAGCGTTAGCTGCCCCGGCTACCAGCAGAGCAGGGATAACCACTGCCAGAATATTGCGCTTCATCATTATTTATTACCCTCATCGGTTTTTATATGACACCTGCCACTGCCGCCAATAATTTCCGTCAATAAAAATTTACGGAACTATTGATGAGAGTTTGGTGTCTTTATGTGTCTGACAGGCATCTTTCCATTCAAACTATCGTTTCGCTACCGTCAAAGTGCTACAAATATAAGGATTTGGTTTCAAAAAGAAAAAGTGTGTAACAAAATGTTATTTTTGTGCAACTTTGTGAACAACTTCAAATTTCAGATGTCCGTACGCTAAAAATCACCGCTTCTATTTCTATTTATATGATTTTCTTATATTTAATTTAGATAAACTCCTTTTTTCTCTGTTCTGCCATAAAGTTCCTGCTTTACAGATGGCTATTTCTGGACGTCTGGAATGCCGTGCAAATGGTCAGAAAATGTACTATTTAATCAGAAAATACTAATCCACAATAAAAGTGCTGATTATTTTTTGTTCAAATATGTTGCGGTGAAATATTACGTAACAGGAAGGGGGAAGGCGAAGGGTTGTGTTAAACGCGGGAGGGGGATCCCAAAACGTGAAGCGGTGACAAAAAAAGCCAGCAATGCTGGCTTTTGTATCAAAAATGCAGGGTTAGAACGTGGCGTTACGCGGGGTACGCGGGAACGGAATAACGTCACGGACGTTCTGCACGCCGGTAACGTAAGCGATCAAACGCTCAAAGCCCAAACCGAAGCCGGAATGTGGAACGGTACCGTAGCGACGCAGGTCGCGATACCACCAGTAATCTTCTTTGTTCAGACCCATTTCCAGCATACGGGCATCCAGGACGTCCAGACGCTCTTCACGCTGAGAACCACCGATGATTTCACCGATTCCTGGAGCCAGGACGTCCATTGCTGCAACGGTTTTACCGTCTTCGTTAAGGCGCATATAAAACGCTTTGATATCTTTCGGGTAGTTTTTAACGACGACCGGCGCTTTAAAGTGCTCTTCAGCAAGGTAACGTTCGTGCTCAGAAGACAGATCCACACCCCAGTAAACCGGGTTTTCGAACTGTTTGCCGCATTTTTCCAGAATGCTTACCGCGTCGGTGTAATCCACCTGCGCGAAGTCAGCCTCAATGAAACGTTCCAGGCGTGAAATCGCGTCTTTGTCGACACGTTCGGCGAAGAATTTCATATCATCCGCACGCTCAGCCAGTACGGCTTTGAACGCGTACTTCAGCATCGCTTCAGCCAGGCCTGCAACATCGTTCAGGTCGGCGAAAGCCACTTCCGGTTCCAGCATCCAGAACTCTGCCAGGTGACGACTGGTATTAGAGTTTTCTGCACGGAACGTCGGGCCAAAGGTATAAATTTTGGACAGAGCACAGGCGTAGGTTTCGCCGTTCAGCTGACCGGAAACGGTCAGGAAGGCTTCTTTACCAAAGAAGTCTTTGTCGAAATCGACTTTGCCCTGATCGTTACGCGGCAGGTTTTCCAGATCCAGCGTAGACACGCGGAACATTTCACCAGCACCCTCGGTGTCGGAGGCAGTGATCAGCGGCGTGGAGACCCAAAAGAAACCCTGCTCGTGGAAGAAGCGATGCAGCGCTTGCGCCAGCGTATGACGTACACGCGCGACGGCACCAATCATGTTGGTACGTGGACGCATGTGCGCCACTTCACGCAGATACTCAATGCTGTGACGCTTAGCCGCCATTGGATAGGTATCAGGATCTTCAACCCAGCCGGCTACTTCAACCTCAGTGGCCTGAATTTCAAAGCTCTGTCCTTGTCCAGGAGATGCAACGACTTTACCCGTTACGATAACTGAACAACCCGTCGTCAGGCGCAGTACGTCCTGATTGTAATTGGGCAGAGAATTATTGATGACGGCCTGTACAGGATCAAAGCAGGAACCGTCATAAACGGCGAGGAAGGAGATGCCAGCTTTTGAATCTCGGCGGGTACGCACCCATCCGCGCACGGTGACTTCGCTGTCAACGGCTACGCGGCCCTGGAGTACGTCGGCTACAGGCACAACGCTCATAATATTCTCTCTGTTAATAGTCGGATATATAAACACATGTCCACCCGTAATGGGGGGATACCTATGTTACCTGGCATCTGCAATCAGACAAGCAGAATTCGTAGCTGGAGTGAAAGATTTCGGAAATTAGCGTGAAAAGGGAGCCAAACTGGCTCCCTGGAAGGTTTAACTGGCTTTTTTAATATGCGGCAAATCGAAGGCTTTGCGTAGCGCGCGCACGAACGCTTTATCGTGGCAGATGGTTTTACCCGGGCTATCAGATAACTTCGCCACAGGTTTGCCGTTACATTCCACCAGCTTGATCACAATATTGAGCGGCTTAACCTGGGGAATATCACAGGTTAAACGTGTGCCAATACCAAAACTCAACTGCACACGAGAAGAGAAGTGGCGGTAGAGCTCAATCGCTTTTTTCAAATCGAGGTTATCTGAAAACACCAGCGTTTTGCTCAGCGGATCAATGCCCAGTTTTTCATAATGGGCGATGGCTTTTTCACCCCATTCCACCGGGTCGCCTGAATCATGGCGTAAACCCTGATAGCGGGTTGCAAACTCGACGCCAAAGTCGCGTAAAAACGCATCCATGGTGATGCAATCGGTCAGCGCAATGCCGAGTTGGTCAGGATATTCATTTAACCAGGCGGCCAGGGCAACGCGCTGGCTGGTGGCAAGCTCAGGGCTGATTTGCTGATGAGCCTGGAACCACTCATGCGCCTGCGTGCCCATTGGGGTTAATGACAGGCGGCGGGCCAGATCGTAGTTACTGGTGCCGACAAACCAGGGCTCTCGCTGCAGGCGTTTAACAATAGCCTGCTGTACTTCACGTGAAAAACGACGACGCGTACCGAAATCCATCAGATGGAAGCGGGACATATCGACATCTTTCGTTAAAGCAGAGAATTCTACTAGTTTGCTTTCCAGCTCATTGAGTGCCTGCGGGACGCCTGATTCGGGCGAACGGTAGCGGTGTACCATCTCGCTGATAACCGCTAGCAGCGGGACTTCCCACATGATCACTTCACGCCACGGCCCGGTTAAGCGGATGTTCAGCTTACCGTTATCATTGGTGACGCAAACCTGTTCCGGGTTATAGCGGAAATCACGTAACCAGGTGAGGTAATCAGCTTTAAAGAAAGGCAGGCCGGAGAGCCACTGGTACTCGTCCTCCTGCAGTCGCAGGTGTTGCATAGCATTCACCTGCTCACGAATAGAATCGGCATAAATACCGAGCAGGTCATCGCCACGGCAACGAAATTCAGCCGCTACTTGTACATCATAGTAGTGGTGAAAAACGGCTTGCTGCATATGCAACTTATAAGCGTCTGTATCCAGCAGCGAGTGCAGAACAGGAGAAGCGAATTGTGTCATAGGTGCGCAGTAGCATCCTCTCACGGGAGCGTTTAGTACAATAAACAACTAAGAAAACCGCTGGAGTATACCTTGTTTAGCGATTTATTGAACCCCGATCACACCATAAGCTGTCTTTCTGGTCGAGGGCAATTCGTGCCGCGTGTTATAAAAATGTAGCAAAAAGGGTGTTTGTGCCTGAAAAGATGAACATTCTGCGTAGCGCGATTTACGCAACAGGAATAGACTGAAGCCGAGACTCTACCAAAGATGCTAAAGGTTTTTTATGACACAACAGCCACAAGCCAAATACCGTCACGACTATCGTGCGCCGGATTACCAGATTACTGATATTGACTTGACCTTTGACCTGGATGCTGAAAAAACCGTGGTCACCGCCGTGAGCCAGGCTGTCCGTCATGGAGCGTCCGATGCGCCCCTGCGCCTGAATGGCGAAGATCTGACCCTGGTGTCGATCCACGTGAACGACGAGCCGTGGGCAGAGTATAAAGAAGAAGAGGGCGCTCTGGTCATCAGTCAACTGCCGGAACGTTTTACGCTGCGTATCGTGAATGAAATTAGCCCGGCGGCCAATACCGCGCTGGAAGGACTGTACAAGTCCGGCGATGCGCTGTGCACCCAGTGTGAAGCGGAAGGGTTCCGCCATATTACCTGGTATCTCGACAGGCCGGATGTCCTGGCGCGTTTTACCACCAAAATTATCGCCGATAAAATCCAATATCCGTTCCTGCTCTCCAACGGTAACCGCGTAGCGCAGGGGGAACTGGAAAATGGTCGTCACTGGGTACAGTGGCAGGATCCGTTCCCGAAACCGTGTTATCTGTTTGCGCTGGTAGCCGGTGATTTCGACGTCCTGCGCGACACCTTTACCACCCGTTCCGGGCGTGAAGTGGCGCTGGAACTGTACGTCGATCGCGGCAACCTGGACCGCGCGCCGTGGGCGATGACCTCGTTGAAAAACTCCATGAAATGGGATGAAGAGCGCTTTGGCCTCGAATATGACCTCGACATTTATATGATTGTCGCGGTCGATTTCTTCAACATGGGGGCGATGGAGAATAAAGGTCTGAACATCTTTAACTCCAAATATGTGCTGGCACGTACCGATACCGCCACCGACAAAGACTACCTCGATATTGAGCGCGTCATCGGTCACGAATATTTCCACAACTGGACCGGCAACCGCGTGACCTGTCGCGACTGGTTCCAGTTGAGCCTGAAAGAGGGGCTAACCGTGTTCCGCGATCAGGAGTTCAGTTCCGATCTCGGCTCACGCGCGGTAAACCGGATCAGCAATGTGCGCACCATGCGCGGCCTGCAGTTTGCCGAAGATGCCAGCCCAATGGCGCATCCTATCCGTCCGGATATGGTCATTGAAATGAACAACTTCTATACCCTGACCGTGTACGAAAAGGGCGCTGAAGTTATTCGTATGATCCACACCCTGCTCGGTGAGGCTAACTTCCAGAAAGGGATGCAGTTGTACTTTGAGCGTCATGACGGCAGCGCTGCAACCTGTGATGATTTCGTGCAGGCGATGGAAGATGCGTCCAACGTCGATCTTTCGCATTTCCGCCGCTGGTACAGTCAGTCCGGTACGCCGATTCTGACCGTGCGTGATGACTACAATCCATCCACTGAGCAGTACACGCTGACTATCAGCCAGCGCACGCCGGCCACGCCGGATCAGGCCGAAAAACAGCCGCTGCATATTCCTTTCGCCCTCGAGTTGTATGACAACCAAGGGAAAGTGATCCCGCTGCAAAAAGGCGGGCACCCGGTGAATTCCGTACTCAATGTCACTCAGGCTGAGCAGACGTTTGTCTTCGATAACGTCTACTTCCAGCCGGTTCCGGCACTGCTGTGCGAATTCTCCGCACCGGTAAAACTGGAATACAAATGGAGCGATCAGCAGCTGACTTTCCTGATGCGTCATGCGCGTAACGATTTCTCTCGTTGGGACGCGGCGCAAAGCTTGCTGGCGACCTATATTAAGCTCAACGTAGCCCGCCATCAGCAGGGACAGCCGCTGTCGCTGCCGGTACACGTGGCCGATGCATTCCGGGCGATTTTGCTGGATGAAAAAATCGATCCGGCACTGGCGGCAGAGATTCTGACGCTGCCTTCGGTGAATGAAATTGCTGAACTGTTCGACATCATCGATCCGGTGGCAATAACGGAAGTACGTGAAGCGTTAACTCGCACGCTGGCGGCCGAACTGGCGGATGAATTCCTCGCCATCTATAACGCTAATCATCTTGATGAGTACCGCGTTGAGCATGCCGATATTGGCAAGCGTACGCTACGTAATGCCTGCCTGCGTTTCCTGGCCTTTGGCGAAACCCATCTGTCCGACACGCTGGTCAGCAAGCAGTACCGTGAAGCAAACAATATGACCGATGCGCTGGCGGCGCTGTCCGCGGCAGTCGCGGCGCAACTGCCTTGCCGCGACACGCTAATGCAGGAGTATGACGATAAGTGGCATCATGACGGTCTGGTGATGGACAAATGGTTTATCCTGCAATCCACCAGCCCGGCGAGAAACGTGCTGGAAACGGTACGTGGCTTACTGAAGCACCGTTCCTTCAGTATGAGTAACCCGAACCGAATCCGATCTCTGATTGGCGCCTTTGCGGGCAGCAACCCGGCGGCATTCCATGCGGAAGATGGCAGCGGCTATCAGTTCCTGGTCGACATGCTGACTGAACTCAATAGCCGTAACCCGCAGGTGGCGTCACGTCTGATTGAGCCGCTGATTCGCTTAAAACGGTATGATGCAAAACGTCAGACGCAGATGCGCGCGGCGCTGGAGCAGCTGAAAGGTCTGGAGAATCTCTCCGGCGATCTGTTCGAGAAGGTAACCAAAGCGTTAGCCTGAAACGTTGACCTGTCGTTTTGTAAGCCGGATTAGGCGGTAACGCCGCCATCCGGCAAAAGGCCCGGTGGCGCTTGCGCTTACTGGGCCTGATTTATCTGAATGCTTATCCATGCCGGCGGATCGGCTGTTCCGTTTCGCTACGCTGCATTACCCGGTTCAACACTTCTGCTTCCAGCTCTGCCAGACGCACCGAACCAATCCGGCGTGGTCGCGCAATATCCACCGTTAAATCCAGTCCGATTTTTCCATCTTCAATAAGCAACACGCGATCGGCCATTGCCACCGCTTCACTGACGTCATGGGTGACCAGCAGTACGGTAAAGCCGTGCTCTTGCCATAAAGAGACAATCAGCTCCTGCATTTCAAGGCGGGTTAAGGCATCCAGCGCACCGAGGGGTTCATCCAGCAGCAGCAGACCGGGACGATGAATTAATGCCCGCGCCAGGGCCACGCGCTGTTTTTGTCCACCGGACAGGGCGGCAGGCCATTCCTGAGCACGATTCTCCAGCCCAACTGCGGCCAGCGCGTCCCGGGCCGCATCGCGCCAGTGACCTTTCAGACCCAGACCCACATTATCGATAACCGTCTTCCAGGGTAGCAGACGCGCATCCTGAAACATCATTCGCGTATCCTCCTGAATTTCTGCCAGCGGGGTGGTTCCGGCAAGTAATGCACCTGAGGTAGGAGACTCCAGCCCAGCCAGCAGACGCAGTAGCGTGCTTTTTCCTCCTCCGCTGCGGCCAACCACGGCAACAAACTGTCCGGCCTGAATGTGCAAATCTAACTGATTGAGCACCGTATTGGCGGCGTATTGTTTCGTCACGGCACTCAGTAAAAGCGGCGTGCCTTGGTTCAAACGAGCGGTATTCATACGGTAGCCTCCTTCACATGGTAAGCCGGGTTCCAGCGCAGCCAGATCCGCTCCAGCCATTGGGCGCTGACGTCGGCAAGTTTGCCGAGCAGGGCGTAGAGAATAATGGCCACCACGACCACGTCGGTTTGCAGAAATTCGCGGGCGTTCATTGCCAGGTAACCAATGCCGGCATTGGCTGAAATGGTTTCCGCGACAATAAGCGTCAACCACATCAGTCCGAGAGCAAAACGCACGCCAACCATAATCGAGGGCAGGGCGCCGGGGAGGATCACATGAATAAATAGTGAAAAACCAGACAACCCATAGCTGCGAGCCATCTCTACCAGAGCGCGATCGATATTGCGGATCCCATGCCAGGTGTTGATGTAAATCGGAAAAAGCGTGCCCAGCGCGACGAGAAATATCTTGGCGGATTCATCAATGCCGAACCACAAAATCACCAGTGGGATCAGCGCCAGATGCGGCACGTTACGCAGCATCTGCACCGAAGTATCTAGCAGGCGTTCTCCCCACCGCGAAAGACCGCTAATCAGTCCCAGCGTCAGGCCAATCGATCCGCCGATGGAGAAGCCTACCAGCGCGCGCCAGGAGCTGATCGCCAGATGCTGCCAAAGCTCGCCGCTGGCGGAAAGCGTCCAGAAGGCTTCGACAACGCCCTCCGGAGAGGGCAGGATGCGGGTGGACAACCAGCCCATTGATGATGCGAGCTGCCAGAGCGCGACCAACCCAACCGGTAAAAACCAGGGTGCGAGGCGCAGTAACCACCTGTTTTTCGGCGTTGCCATCAGCAGGCTCCTTAGCTTTGCGCGATTTTGCGTGGGATAAATTCGTTTGCCACCGCTTCGCCTTGTTGATGCTGGCGCTGCGGCTGCGGAATTTCTGGTATAGCGACATCCAGATGTGGGAACAGCAGCTCGCCAACCTTGTATGCCTCTTCCAGATGTGGATACCCGGACAACACAAAACTGTCGATTCCCAGTGCGGCATACTCGTTGATACGCGCCGCGACCGTCGGACCATCTCCGACCAGCGCGGTACCCGCGCCACCGCGCACCAGTCCTACTCCTGCCCACAGGTTCGGGCTGATTTCCAGTTTGTCGCGTTTACCGTTGTGCAGTGCAGCCATTCGCTGCTGACCAACCGAATCCGTTCTTGAGAAGGCGGCCTGGGCTTTGGCAATGGTGTCGTCATCCAGATGGGCTATCAGACGATCCGCTGCCTGCCACGCCTCTTGCGTTGTCTCCCGGACGATCACATGCAGACGAATACCAAAGCGGATCTTGCGCCCGAGCGCCGCCGCTTTGGCCCGCACCTGTTCAATCTTCTCTTTCACCTGTTCTGGTGGCTCGCCCCAGGTCAGATAGAGATCAACCTGCTCGGCAGCAAGATCTTGTGCGACATCAGACGAACCGCCGAAATAAAGCGGTGGCCGGGGTTGTTGTACAGGAGGGAAAAACAGTTTCGCGCCGCGGACATGAATGTGTTTGCCGTTGAAATCCACGGTTTCACCTTGCAGCAAACGCCGCCAGACCTGAGTGAATTCAGCAGAGGCTTCATAGCGCTCGGTGTGATCAAGGAACACGCCGTCACCCGCCAGCTCTTGTGGATCGCTGCCGGTTACCAGGTTGAATAACGCCCGGCCGTTAGAGAGTCTGTCGAGCGTCGCGGCCTGGCGGGCGGCGACCGTCGGCGAGGTTACGCTTGGACGAAGCGCGACCAGAAACTTTAATCGCTGGGTGACTGGGATCATCGACGCTGCGACCAGCCAGGCATCTTCACAGGAGCGACCGGTTGGGATCAGAACGCCAGTAAATCCCAGACGATCGGCTGTTTGCGCAATTTGTTGCAAATAACCGTGATCGACCGGGCGCGAACCTTCTTCCGTCCCCAGATAATGACCGTCACCGTGGGTGGGTAAAAACCAGAACATGTTCAGACTCATAATTTTTCTCCTGCCTGCTGAGTGGGTTGCCAGATACGCTGGCGAATATCGATTTTTTTCGGCACCAGACGGTTGTCATAAAACAGATCGGCGGTTTGTTGTTGTAGGGCGGCAACAGAGGCGCTGACGGGCGTAATGGTGGTTGGCGGACGGTGATCCAGATAAGACGCAATTACCGGCTCGGGCAGGCCCATGGTTTTAGCCAGCAGAGTAATGCTTTGCTGGCGTTGGCTGAGAGTTAACGCATCCGCCTGGCTAAAGGTATCCAGCACGCCAAGAACAAAAGCGCTATTTTTTTCGGCATAGGGACGTGCAGCGAGATAAAACGAACCGGTCTGCTTGAGGTCTGAGCCGTCTTTCAGCACGCGCACATCACCTTGCAGTAATGCGGCCGAATAGTAAGGATCCCAGATAGCCCACGCATCGACGTTTCCTTGCTGGAAGGCCGCTCGCGCATCGGCGGGGGTCAGATAAGTCGGTTGAATATCGGTAAATTTCAACCCTGCCTGTTGCAGCGCCCGGAGCAGTAAATTGTGGGCGCTGGAACCTTTCTGGAAGGCGACTTTATGCCCTTTGAGCTGCGCAACGCTCTGGATCGGGCTATTTTTCGGCACCAGAATCACTTCGGCTTTCGGTTTGGGCGGTTCGACGCCCACATAAACCAGATCGGCTCCGGCGGCCTGGGCGAAAATTGGCGGAATGTCACCGGTACTGCCGAGATCGATACTGCCGATATTGAGTGCTTCCAACATTTGCGGTCCAGCCGGGAACTCAATCCACGAGATTTTGGTCTGTGGGTAACGTTTCTCCAGTAGCTGATGACTTTTTGCCAGCACCATGCTGACGCTTCCTTTCTGGTAGCCAATGCGCAGGGCATCCGGAGCCGATTCTGCGGCATGCGCCAAGGATGACAGGGACAGCAGCCCGGTTAATGCCAGCCATGAGGTGTGACGCTTGAGCAGATTAAGCATGGGCGGCACCTCGCAGGGCGTTCAGTTGAGGGAGTTGGAGATCGCGACGATGCAACGCCAGCCAGAAGGTGTCGAGCGCACTGTCCAGGCGCTGCTGCAGGTTGGGCGTAAACTGCGGTTTATGCTGATAATCGATGACCTGTGAATCATCGGCAAACACGCCGTGCAGGATCTCCTGAGCCTTTAACGCGCTCAGCACCGGTTTCAGCGCGTAATCGACGGCCAGTAAATGCGCCACGCTGCCGCCGGTCGCCAGCGGCAAAACCACTTTTCCTTCCAGCGCCCGCTCGGGGAGCAGATCGAGCAGCGTTTTCAGTGCGCCAGAGTAAGCGGCTTTGTAGACCGGCGTTGCGACAATCAGCCCGTCAGCATCCTGCAGTTGTTCGATAAATGTTTTCAGTGCCGGACTGTCAAAACGGGCATAGATCAGGTCTTCCGGGGCAAAGTTGTGCAGGTTCCAGTGAAAGACTTCGACGTCCTGGCCGTTCAATTTTTCTCGGGCATATTCCAGCAACGCGCTGGAGCGAGAGGGAAAGCGTGGGCTTCCCGCCAGAGTGATGACGCGCATAATTTTATTCTCCCCTTATAACCAATTGTTTTCTTTTAATTAACATTGATAACAATTTGTGCAGTCTGGCAGAGAGACTTTGTTTATCGAAATGATTTATACGGGATAGAAAAGTTGAAAAATGAATATAAAGGAGGAAGCAGGAAAACGATTGCTATTTATTGCCGCAGGTCAATTCCCTTTTTGCTCGCGATCGCACATAATACGCCCCCGGTTTGCACACCGGGAATCCAGGAGAGTTCATGTACTACCCCTTCGTTCGTAAAGCCCTTTTCCAGCTCGATCCAGAGCGCGCTCATGAATTGACATTCCAGCAATTACGTCGCATTACCGGCACGCCACTCGAAGCGCTTGTCCGCCAGAAAGTACCCGCAAAACCGGTTACCTGTATGGGGCTGACGTTTAAAAATCCACTCGGGCTTGCTGCCGGACTGGATAAAGACGGGGAGTGCATTGATGCGCTCGGCGCGATGGGATTTGGTTCCATTGAGATTGGTACCGTGACGCCGCGTCCTCAGCCGGGTAATGATAAACCACGTCTGTTTCGTCTGGTCGATGCAGAAGGTTTGATCAACCGCATGGGGTTTAATAACCTGGGGGTTGATAACCTGGTTGAGAACGTCAAAAAATCGCATTTTGACGGTATTCTGGGGATTAATATTGGTAAGAATAAAGATACTCCGGTAGAGAACGGCAAAGATGACTATCTGATTTGTATGGAAAAAGTCTATGCTTATGCTGGTTATATCGCGATTAATATCTCTTCACCGAATACGCCGGGATTACGTACGCTGCAATATGGTGAGGCGCTGGATGATCTTCTGACGGCAATTAAAAATAAGCAAAATGATCTGCAAGCGATCCACCATAAATATGTTCCAGTGGCGGTTAAGATCGCCCCGGATCTTTCTTTGGAAGAACTGATCCAGGTTGCTGATAGTTTAGTTCGTCATAATATTGATGGCGTAATTGCGACTAACACCACTCTCGATCGTTCCCTCGTTCAGGGAATGAAAAATTGCGATCAAATGGGTGGCCTGAGCGGTCGACCGTTACAATTAAAAAGTACAGAAATTATTCGCCAGTTGTCTCAGGAATTAAAAGGTCAGCTGCCGATTATTGGGGTTGGTGGCATCGACTCAGTAATCGCCGCGCGTGAGAAAATAGCTGCCGGTGCTTCCCTGGTACAGATTTATTCGGGCTTTATTTTTAAAGGCCCACCGTTGATTAAAGAAATCGTCACCAATATCTGAATGCTACCTTAATCACAATCCAGGGCTTTATTTCTGGCCCTGGTTGTTTTATATTCCTTTACTGTTGCTTATTTAAACATTCTGAGCTTTTATTATTAAGGCAATAAACGAAGCGGCAAAAGGATACTGTCGTAATGGTGATGATTAAGGAAAGGAGAGAAACTGATGCGAATTAAACCCGACGATAACTGGCGCTGGTATTATGATGAAGAGCACGATCGTATGATGCTCGATTTGGCCAATGGCATGTTATTCCGTTCGCGTTTTGCTCGTAAAATGCTCACTCCAGATGCATTTTCTCCGTCGGGTTTTTGTGTTGATGACGCCGCGCTTTATTTTTCGTTTGAAGAAAAATGTCGCTACCTGGATTTAGCCAAAGAGCAAAAGGCGGAACTGGTGCTTAATGCGCTGGTGGCGATTCGTTACCTTAAACCGCAAATGCCAAAAAGCTGGCACTTTGTCGCACACGGTATTAACTGGTCGCCAGTCGTGGGGGATGCTGCTTGTGTGGATTTAAGCGATACGGATGAACAGGTAAACCTGTTAGTGGTTGAACCGGGTGAAAATGCCGCGCTTTGTCTGCTTGCACAACCTGGTGTGGTTATTGCCGGGCGCACAATGCAACTTGGCGACGCGATTAAAATAATGAATGACCGACTGAAACCGCAGGTTATTGCCGACAGTTTCAGCCTTGAACAGGCGGTTTAACTCTCCAGCCTGATTGTCGTTTTGGGAACACAACTGCAGCACAGAATCGTCCCGTCATCCCCAATCGCTGATTTTTTCAGCGGACTAACTTCGCCTTCCAACAGTCGAATTCGACAGCATCCGCAAATTCCTGCCCGGCATGAATAGGGCACCCTGATACCCTGGTTTTCCAGCTGTTCAAGCAATACCTGCTGATTATTTCCGCGAAAGGTCTGTCCCTGCCAGTCAATAAGTACCGTGGCATCGGGTTGTTGTTCCAGTGCGGTATCATCTGGCTCCGCCGCACCGTAAGCTCTGGCGGGACCGGTTGCCAAAATTTCTACCTCATCGCCAACGCGAATAACGCCACTGTTGCGTGCGATAAGATTCTGGCCGAAATCGACGTCGCCGTTATCCACCGCTGTCCGGAAGGTTTGCAGCGTGGCGAGCGGCTCGCCAGACGGATGTTTCTGGCCTTTTTCTGGGCTAACGGTAGTGAAAATGCAGCGGCTACAGGGTTTTGCCACATCAAAAATGACGTCGCCAATGCGAATCACTTTCCAGGTGTCTTCTGTCCAGGCGTCAGCCCCCGAAACCACCAGATTGGGGCGAAACTGTTCCATTTTGACGCTTGCCGGACAGCGCTGTTGCACATCGCGCAGAGATGCTTCGTTGGCCAGCAGGTAGGGATAACCATCGGCGAAGGACAAAGGAACATCAGCGTGGCGCTTCACCCGGCGTGTCAGTTGCGGCCCCACCCAGCGCAACTGCACGTCACGGGAGAAAAAGCCGCTCAGCCACAGGTTGATAGCCGCTGGCGCAATACGCGCGGTAAAATGGTTTCCCCACACTTCAGTCGGCGCATCCTGGGTGGCGAAGTCTGCGAATCGCACGAGCGCGCTGCTGCCGTCTGGAGCCGTGAGATGAAGTCCATCGTGGAAAGGGGAAGGGGTAAAGCGGACCATTTGCGGGAACTGTCGGGCGGTAATGAACGTCCCGTCGGGTTCGGTAATCATAAATATACGATCCAAGGCGAGACCGCTCACGTCTGCCAGGGCGTGCGTGAGTCCAATTCCACGCATTGATTTAACCGGATGAATAAAAAGTCGGGTCAACGTTACCACTGCACAGCCCCTTGAACGAAAATAAGCCTTCAACTTTATGACATACAGCCCATATTAGCTATAATGCGCAGCAATTTTCTAGGAGTAAAAGTGACATTATGAATTCTCTGTTTGCCAGTACGGCCCGCGGGCTGGAAGAGCTGTTAAAAACTGAACTGGAAAACCTCGGCGCGCTGGAGTGCCAGGTCGTTCAGGGTGGGGTCCATTTTAAGGGCGACACGCGGCTTGTTTACCAGAGCCTGATGTGGAGCCGCCTGGCCTCGCGCATTATCCTGCCGATGGGAGAGTGCAAGGTCTACAGCGATCTTGATCTGTACCTCGGCGTTCAGGCAATCGACTGGACAGAGATATTTAATCCTGGTGCTACGTTTGCCGTCCATTTTAGCGGCCTGAACGAGACCATTCGTAACAGCCAGTACGGCGCGCTGAAGGTCAAGGATGCGATTGTCGATGCCTTTACCCGCAAAAATCTGCCGCGTCCGAATGTGGATCGTGAATCTCCGGATCTGCGAATCAATGTCTGGTTGAACAAAGATACCGCCAGCATTGCGCTCGATCTGAGCGGTGACGGTTTGCATCAGCGCGGTTATCGCGATCGCGCGGGTCAGGCGCCGATTAAAGAGACGCTAGCCGCCGCTATTGTTATGCGTTCTGGCTGGCAGCCGGGCACACCGTTACTCGATCCGATGTGCGGCTCCGGCACGCTGCTGATTGAAGCGGCGATGTGGGCAACCGATCGCGCGCCGGGCCTGCACCGCGGGTACTGGGGCTTTAGCGGTTGGGCACAGCACGATGAAGCCGTCTGGCAAGAGGTTAAAGCCGAAGCTCAGGTGCGTGCGCGTAAGGGACTTGCTGACTATACTTCGCACTTCTATGGCTCCGACAGCGATGCGCGCGTGATTGAAAAAGCGCGTAGTAACGCCCGCCGCGCAGGTATTGCCGATCTGATGACATTTGACGTTAAAGATGTCGCCAAACTGAGTAATCCACTGCCGAAGGGACCGTATGGTACGGTGATCAGTAACCCGCCCTACGGCGAACGTCTGGATAGCGAACCGGCGCTGATTGCCCTGCATAGCTTGCTGGGCCGTACGATGAAAAACCAATTTGGCGGCTGGAATTTGTCGCTGTTCAGCGCATCTCCGGATTTGCTCAGCAGCCTGCAATTGCGTGCTGACAAGCAGTTCAAAGCGAAAAACGGTCCGCTGGATTGCGTACAGAAAAACTATCACGTTGCAGAGACCACTGCGGACAGCAAGCCAGCCACGGTCGCGGAAGATTATGCCAACCGCCTGCGCAAGAATATCAAGAAGCTGGAAAAATGGGCGCGTCAGGAAGGAATTGAATGCTATCGCCTGTATGATGCTGACCTGCCGGAATACAACGTTGCAGTGGACCGTTACGGTGAGTGGGTCGTGGTTCAGGAATACGCTCCGCCGAAGACGGTCGATGCGCAAAAAGCACGTCAACGTCTGTTCGATATCATTGCCGCAACGCTGTCGGTCCTGGAAATCGCGCCAAATAAACTGGTGCTGAAAACCCGTGAGCGCCAGAAAGGGAAGAACCAGTATCAGAAGATGAATGAGAAGGGTGAATTCATTGAGGTAAGCGAGTACAACGCGCGCCTGTGGGTCAACCTGACAGACTATCTTGATACCGGTTTGTTCCTCGATCACCGTATTGCGCGCCGCATGCTGGGCCAGATGAGTAAAGGTAAGGATTTCCTTAACCTGTTCTCCTACACCGGCAGTGCCAGCGTTCATGCCGGACTGGGCGGTGCGCGTAGTACCACGACAGTTGATATGTCGCGTACCTACCTGGAGTGGGCTGAGCGTAACCTGCGCTTGAACGGCCTGAGTGGTCGCGCTCACCGTTTAATTCAAGCCGATTGCCTGGGCTGGCTGCGCGATGCCAATGAACAGTTTGATCTGATTTTCATCGATCCGCCGACGTTCTCTAACTCAAAACGTATGGAAGACTCTTTTGATGTACAGCGCGATCATCTGGCGCTGATGAAAGATCTGAAACGTCTGCTGCGTAAAGACGGTACGATCATGTTCTCCAACAACAAGCGTGGGTTCCGTATGGATCTCGACGGTCTGGCTGAACTGGGATTAAAAGCACAAGAAATCACCCAAAAAACGCTTTCCCAGGATTTTGCCCGTAACCGTCAGATCCACAATTGCTGGCTGATTACCGCAGCCTGAAAGGATAAATAAATGTCATTGATCAGTATGCATGGTGCATGGCTGTCGTTCAGCGATGCGCCGCTTCTTGATAATGCAGAACTGCATATCGAAGATAACGAACGCGTCTGTCTGGTTGGCCGTAATGGCGCAGGTAAGTCGACGCTGATGAAGATCCTCAACCGTGAACAGGGTCTTGACGACGGGCGTATTATTTATGAGCAGGACCTGGTTGTGGCGCGTCTGCAGCAGGATCCGCCGCGTAATGTTGAGGGCAGCGTCTATGACTTCGTTGCTGAAGGTATTGAGGAACAGGCTGAATATCTGAAGCGTTATCACGATATTTCGCGCCTGGTGATGACCGATCCCAGCGACAGAAACCTGAATGAAATGGCGCGGGTTCAGGAAATGCTCGATCACCATAATCTGTGGCAGCTCGAAAGCCGCATTAATGAAGTGCTGGCGCAACTGGGACTGGATCCTAACGCCGCGCTTTCTTCGCTTTCGGGCGGCTGGCTGCGTAAGGCGGCGCTGGGCCGCGCGTTAGTGAGCAACCCGCGCGTACTGCTGCTGGATGAACCAACTAACCACCTGGATATTGAAACTATCGACTGGCTGGAAGGGTTCCTGAAATCCTTCAATGGGACAATTATTTTCATTTCCCACGACCGTTCATTTATTCGCAATATGGCGACGCGTATTGTCGATCTCGACCGCGGCAAGCTGGTGACCTATCCGGGGAACTACGATCAGTATCTGCTGGATAAAGAAGAAGCGCTGCGGGTGGAAGATCTCCAAAATGCGGAATTTGATCGCAAGCTGGCGCAGGAAGAAGTCTGGATCCGTCAGGGCATCAAAGCGCGTCGTACCCGTAATGAAGGCCGCGTGCGGGCACTGAAAGCCATGCGTCGCGAGCGTGGCGAACGTCGCGAAGTGATGGGCACGGCGAAGATGCAGGTCGAAGAGGCGAGCCGTTCTGGCAAGATTGTCTTCGAAATGGAGAATGTTGATTACCAGGTTGATGGAAAGCAACTGGTAAAAGATTTCTCCGCGCAGGTGCAACGTAGCGACAAGATTGCGCTAATTGGACCTAACGGCTGCGGTAAAACAACGCTGCTGAAGCTGATGTTAGGTCAGCTTCAGGCTGACAGCGGACGCATTCACGTCGGCACGAAGCTGGAAGTGGCGTATTTCGATCAGCACCGCGCCGAACTGGATCCGGATAAAACCGTGATGGACAACCTTGCTGAGGGTAAGCAAGAGGTGCTGGTTAACGGTAAACCTCGCCATGTGCTGGGCTACCTCCAGGATTTCCTGTTCCATCCGAAACGGGCGATGACGCCAGTACGTGCGCTCTCTGGTGGGGAACGCAATCGCCTACTGCTGGCGCGTCTTTTTCTCAAACCCAGTAATCTTTTGATTCTCGATGAACCAACGAACGATCTGGACGTCGAAACGCTGGAACTGCTTGAAGAGCTGATTGATAGCTACCAGGGCACCGTGCTGCTGGTGAGCCACGACCGTCAGTTTGTGGATAATACCGTAACCGAATGCTGGATCTTCGAAGGCGGCGGTAAAATTGGTCGTTATGTCGGCGGTTATCATGATGCCCGCAGCCAGCAATCGCAGTATGTGGCGTTTAAACAGCCAGTTGCGAAAAAAACAGAGGAAACCGTTGCTCCTAAAGCAGAAATTGTCAAACGCAGCACGAGCAAACTAAGCTATAAACTGCAGCGCGAACTGGAGCTGCTCCCCGTGCTGCTTGAAGAACTGGAAGCTAAACTGGAAGCATTACAAGCTCAGGTAGCTGACGCCGCTTTTTTCAGTCAGCCGCATGAGCAAACGCAACTGGTATTAGCTAATCTGAACGAAGCTGAACAAGAACTTGAGCAAGCCTTTGAGCGCTGGGAGTATCTTGAGTCTTTGAAGAACGGCGCATAATTTAAAGGAGCACATATGTGCGAACATCACCATGCCGCGAAGCATATTCTGTGCTCGCAGTGTGACATGCTGGTGGCGTTACCTCGCCTTGAGCATGGTCAGAAAGCGGCATGTCCACGATGTGGCACTACGTTAACGGTTGAGTGGGACGCGCCACGGCAGCGTCCTACCGCCTATGTGTTAGCAGCATTATTTATGCTGCTTTTGTCAAACCTCTTTCCCTTTGTGAATATGAATGTTGCGGGGGTGAGCAGCGAAGTGACGCTGCTGCAAATTCCCAGCGTTCTCTTTTCGGAAGATTACGCCAGCCTCGGTACCTTCTTTATCTTATTCGTTCAGTTGGTTCCCGCTTTTTGCTTATTGACCATTTTGCTGTTGGTGAATCGGGTTCATATGCCTGAGCGGCTTAAAACATGGCTGGCGCGTATTTTGTTTCAGTTAAAAAGCTGGGGAATGGCAGAAATTTTCCTCGCGGGTGTGCTGGTGAGCTTTGTTAAGCTGATGGCCTACGGCGATATCGGCGTGGGCAGCAGCTTCATCCCGTGGTGCATGTTTTGTATGCTCCAGTTGCGGGCTTTTCAGTGTGTGGATCGCCGTTGGCTGTGGGATGATATTGCCCCTATGCCAGCCATTAAGCAGGAATTAAAGCCTGGTGTGCCCGGCATCCGACAAGGATTGCGTTCCTGTTCCTGCTGCACCGCTATTCTTCCGGCAGACGAGCTGGTATGCCCACGCTGTCAGACGAAAGGTTATGTGCGGCGTAAAAACAGTCTGCAATGGACATTGGCATTACTGTTTACGTCGATCATGCTTTATCTTCCTGCCAATATTCTGCCGATCATGATCACCGATCTGCTCGGGTCAAAGCTGCCTTCAACGATACTCGAGGGCGTGGTTTTAATCTGGAGCGAAGGCTCTTACCCGGTGGCTGCGGTTATCTTTATCGCCAGTATTATGGTGCCGACGTTGAAAATGATCGCCATTGCCTGGCTGTGTTGGGATGCCAAAGGGCACGGCAAACGCGACAGTGAACGAATGCATTTAATTTACGAGGTTGTAGAATTTGTCGGTCGCTGGTCAATGATCGACGTTTTTGTAATTGCCGTACTCTCTGCGCTGGTGCGCATGGGAGGGTTAATGAACATTTATCCTGCAATGGGTGCTTTGATGTTTGCTTTAGTCGTCATTATGACAATGTTTTCTGCGATGACATTTGATCCCCGTCTGTCGTGGGACCGTGAACCAGATCATGAGGAGTCCTGACAGCATGGAATCTAAAAGTGGGGAAGCCAAAGTGCAAAAGGTAAAAAACTGGTCGCCCGTGTGGATATTCCCTATAGTCACTGCCCTCATTGGCGCGTGGGTCCTGTTTTATCACTACAGTCATCAGGGGCCACAAGTCACGCTGATTACTACCAATGCCGAAGGTATTGAAGGGGGTAAAACGACGATTAAGAGCCGCAGCGTGGATGTCGGCATCGTCGAGAGCGCAACCCTGACTGATGATTTGACCCATGTGGAAATTAAAGCTCGTCTTAACTCCGGAATGGAAAAGCTGCTGCATAAAGATTCTGTCTTTTGGGTGGTGAAGCCGCAGGTTGGACGTGAAGGTATCAGTGGGCTCGGCACGCTATTGTCCGGGGCTTATATTGAACTGCAGCCTGGCAATAAAGGCAGCAAGCTGGAAAATTACCAACTGCTGGATTCACCGCCGCTGGCGCCGCCAGATGCGAAAGGGATCCGTGTGATTCTGGACAGCAAAAAAGCCGGTCAGCTGAGCCCGGGCGACCCGGTTCTGTTCCGTGGTTATCGTGTAGGTTCGGTTGAAACCAGCACATTTGATGCGCAAAAGCGTACGATTAGCTATCAGCTATTTATCAATGCACCTAACGATCGTCTGGTGACCAGCAATGTGCGTTTCTGGAAGGACAGTGGGATCGCCGTGGATCTTACTTCGGCAGGTATGCGCGTGGAAATGGGATCTCTCTCCACGCTGTTTGGCGGTGGCGTAAGTTTTGATGTGCCAGAAGGGCTGGAACAAGGCGAACCGGTCGCACAACAGTCTGCGTTTAATCTTTATGACGACCAAAAAAGTATTCAGGATTCACTGTATACCGATCATATTGATTACCTGATGTTCTTTAAAGATTCAATTCGTGGCCTGCAGCCCGGCGCGCCACTGGAATTCCGTGGCATCCGTTTGGGTACGGTAAGTAAAGTACCTTTCTTCTCACCGAATATGCGTCAGGTCTTCAACAATGATTATCGCATTCCGGTGCTGGTACGTATCGAACCAGAACGTCTGAAGGCACAGCTGGGAGAAGATACTGATGTTGGCGCTCATCTGGCAGAATTGCTTAAACGCGGCTTACGGGCATCGCTGAAAACCGGGAACCTGGTGACTGGCGCTCTGTATGTCGATCTCGACTTCTACCCGAAAGAACCGCCGATTACCGGTGTGCGCGAATTTAACGGTTATCAAATTATTCCGACCGTGAGCGGTGGTCTGGCGCAGATCCAGCAGCGACTGATGGAAGCGCTGGATAAGATTAACAATCTGCCGTTGAACCCGATGATTGAGCAGGCGACCAATACGTTGTCGGAAAGCCAGCGTACGATGAAGCATCTGCAAACCACGCTGGACAACATGAATAAGATCACGTCCAGTCAGTCGATGCAGGATCTTCCGGCGGATATGCAGAACACGCTGCGCGAACTGAACCGTAGTATGCAGGGCTTCCAGCCGGGGTCCGCCGCCTACAACAAGATGGTGGCGGATATGCAGCGTCTTGATCAGGTACTGCGAGAACTGCAACCGGTACTGAAAACGTTGAACGATAAGAGCAATGCGCTGGTATTTGAAGCGAAGGACAAAAAAGATCCAGAGCCGAAGAGGGCGAAACAATGAAAAAGTGGCTAGTGGCGATGATGGCGGTCTGGCTGACGTCATGCAGCTCCAGCGGAGAAAATAAAAGCTATTACCAGCTCCCTATCGCGCAAGGGGGCGTACAGAGCTCAGCTAACCAGGGTAACCGTCTGCTGTGGGTTGAACAGATTGCGGTCCCGGACTATCTGGCGGGTAATGGGGTGGTTTACCAGACCAGCGATGTGCAATATGTGATAGCGAATAATAATCTCTGGGCCAGCCCATTAGATCAGCAATTGCGCAATACCCTGGTTACGAACCTCAGTATGCAGTTGCCTGGCTGGGTTGTCGCTTCGCAGCCGCTGGGAAGCACTCAGGACACGTTGAACGTTACCGTGACCGGCTTCCACGGTCGGTACGATGGTAAGGTCATCGTGAGCGGTGAATGGCTGCTGAATCACCAGGGGCAGTTGATCAAGCGTCCATTCCACATCGAAGCTGTACAGACTAAAGACGGCTACGATGAGATGGTGAAGGTTCTGGCCAACGCCTGGAGCCAGGAAGCGACGGCAATGGCTCAAGAGCTGAAACGCATCCCTTAAGCTTAAATAATTGTAAATTATGCCGCCCCTGGTTCATTGCCCGGGGCGGTTTTTTTTATTTTTTTAGCCGTGGAGATAGCTGTTCTGACAGACTATTTTTGTACAAATGATTTTGCGGGTAGCTCACAAATATGACACTGGCGTGAATTTTGCGCATTGACGAGCCTGATGTTTAGGGGTATTCGTTTTAGTGTGATTGCACACTTAGTAATCACTGTTTTCTTTTCCACCAGACCCAAAGATGAGGGAAACGAGGCATGAAGAGACAAAAACGAGATCGCCTGGAACGGGCACATCAACGTGGATATCAGGCCGGCATTGCCGGACGCTCAAAAGAAATGTGTCCCTATCAGACGCTGAATCAGAGGTCATACTGGCTGGGAGGCTGGCGAGAAGCCATGGGGGATAGGGTTTTAATGGCCTGATTCTGTCTCTTTAGATAAAAGAAACCTCCGCAGAGCGGAGGTTTCGCCTTTTTGCCCACCAGACAAGACGAATAAACGTTACTGTCTGGCGGCTACGCTGACCGGGATTAGAACGCGGAAGTGTCCTGGAACAGACCCACTTTCAGATCGTTTGCGGTATAGATCAGACGACCATCAACCAGCACTTCACCATCAGCCAGGCCCATGATCAGGCGACGATTAACGATGCGTTTGAAGTGAATGCGGTAAGTCACTTTCTTCGCAGTCGGCAGAACCTGGCCGGTGAATTTAACTTCGCCTACGCCCAGCGCGCGGCCTTTACCTTCGCCGCCCAGCCAGCCGAGATAGAATCCAACCAGCTGCCACATGGCATCCAGACCCAGGCAGCCCGGCATCACCGGATCGCCGATAAAGTGGCATCCAAAGAACCACAGGTCCGGGTTGATATCCAGTTCAGCTTCAACATAACCTTTGTCAAAGTTGCCGCCGGTTTCGGTCATCTTGATGACACGGTCCATCATCAGCATGCTTGGTGCAGGCAGTTGTGGCCCTTTTGCGCCAAACAGCTCACCGCGACCAGAGGCAAGAAGGTCTTCTTTTGTATAGGATTCGCGTTTATCTACCATGTTCTCTGTAAGCCTTATTTTATTGAAGCACGCAGGATAGCTAACACGTGTACGCTGAACAAGTCCGATCAGTTCGGAATAATCCAGTTCAGCCAACGTAGCGGCCAGGGAAAACGGTGACGACCTTCCTGCTGCGTTGCCGTAGCAATACGCTCCTGGATAGTTTGCATCAGCGTTGTCTGGCCTTCACCATCCCACACCAGATTTAATAACAGTGGCAGCGCATCGGTCACGTCGTCCACCGCCCAGATAGTGAATTTTTCTTCTTCTACGGCTTGTAGCAGAGCGGGCTGCAGGCTCAGGTGTCTGACATTCGCTGAAGGAATGATAACGCCCTGTGTGCCTGTCAGCTCACGCTGCTGACAGATGGCGAAGAAGCCTTCAATTTTCTCGTTCAGACCACCAACAGGTTGTGCCCGACCAAACTGATCGACAGAACCGGTAATGGCGATGCTTTGATTAACAGGAACGTCGGCGAGGGCGCTAATCAATGCGCAAAGTTCTGCCATGGATGCGCTGTCGCCGTCCACTTCGCTGTAGGATTGCTCAAAGGTCAGCGAGGCAGAGAAGGGGATTTGCTGTTCAAGCTGGAGTTCCGACATCAGGAACGCCTGCATAATCATCATACCCTTCGCATGAATATTTCCGCCAAGCTCGGCTTTGCGCTCAATATCCGTAAATTCGCCGTCGCCAATATGAACCACACAGCTGATACGAGAAGGCTCACCAAACGCGCGGGGGTGGCCAGGAAATTCAATCACCGACAAGGCGTTGATTTGGCCAATACGCTCGCCTTCCGTCTCGATCAGGATCTGTTCCTGCAGGATCTCATCCTGCATTCGTTCGGCGAGGAAACCTTCCCGCCATTCACGCTGGGTTAGCATCAGGCTGAACTGCTCAGCGTTGCAGGTTTCGCCCTCGCATAACGGGGCCACTTCTTTGAACTGCCGGGTGATCCACAGCGGGTTAAGCGGCAATGTATCCTGTTCGCCGGTATAACGAACGGCTTCACGGATCAGCACTTGCCAGGCATCAGGGGCCGGGTAGGGCAAATTGTTGCGCGTAGCGGTATGTGTTACCCACTGACACCACTGCGTCATGGTTTCGGCATCCACTATCTGCAGATTATCTTCAAACTCGCTATAAATAGCCTGCTCAGCCAACTCCGGCTCCATGTCCTGGAAGTCTGCCAGTGATTCACGTTCACCAACTAATACCACTTTGAGTTTAAGCGGCATAGGTGGAACGGAGACAGGCAGCGGGCGAGACTCATCAAAAGCTACCCAGTCAAAACGCTCGTGGCTGACAATGGCTTTCAGGCGCATCCACAGCAGCGGTTGGGCCAGTAGCGTGCGCAACGAAATAACCAGCACACCACCGTTGGCCTGATGCACAAGGCCTGGCTGTAGGGTAATTTCGCCGTTGAACTGACGCAGACAGCCAAACAGTTGTTCGGCTTCAACCCAGTCAGCGCAGACTACCTGGGTTAATGTCGCAAAATTGTCTTCTGCTGTCTCAGCTGCACGATAGCGGATAGTGTGACCGGAGATATCATAATGACCTCCGGTGAGACTTCCGGCATCCGAGTGCAGAGGCCGCGCGGCCTGTGCAATAAGGTTGATGTACTCAAGCTCTTCCGGCGCTTTTACCAGCATGAACGAAGACGTCGTCCAGTGCTGAAGAAGCTGCTCCAGCGCAAATTGTAAACGTGGCTGAGTATCACTAAGTAAGGTATCGGTGTCGTCAGTGACGTGCGGCTGTGCAAATACTTCCTGATAACTATCGGTGTCAGGAACCAGATCACGCCATGCAAGTTTCGTAATGGTCAAAGTTGATGTTTTTTAGTCTGTTGTAAAAAACGAGATTATACCGTAACCATCATCACTGCACACGTGGAAAGCGCTGTGAAACGAATGCGATGACGCGCGACAGTTCACAGGCTGGATATTCTTTTCTTCAGATGCCGAAAAAGCTGATATTCTGATAAGAGTTACACGGTAACATTGAGATCGCAATGAAATATCAACAACTTGAAAACCTTGAAAGCGGCTGGAAATGGAAGTATCTGGTGAAGAAGCATCGTGAGGGGGAATTAATCACCCGTTACGTAGAGGCCAGCGCTGCCGAAGAAGCCGTTGATTTGTTGCTAACCCTCGAAAATGAACCGGTTCGGGTCAATACCTGGATTGAAGAACACATGAACTCTGCGCTGCTAAATCGTATGAAACAAACCATACGGGCGAGGCGTAAGCGGCACTTTAACGCGGAGCATCAGCATACGCGAAAGAAATCTATCGATCTGGAATTTATGGTCTGGCAGCGCTTAGCGGGGCTTGCGCAGCGGCGCGGCAAAACGCTTTCTGAAACCATTGTGCAACTGATTGAAGACGCAGAGCATAAAGAGAAGTACGCGAATAAAATGTCGACATTGAAGCAGGATTTACAGGCGCTGCTGGGAAAAGAATAACCACAGAATGGCTAAATGTGTTGTGTACAGGCGTGCTTTGATTGATAAAAAGTGAAAAAAAAACCCCGCAAAGCGGGGTTTTTTCATAAGACGATAACTTAAGCCTGAGGCTGAGTTACAACGTCTTTGATACCTTTAACTTCGATCTCAACACGACGATCCGGAGCCAGGCAGTCGATCAGTGCAGCGCGAGCTTTCACGTTGTCACAGGTGTTGCCAGTAACCGGGTTGGATTCGCCCATGCCACGTGCAGAGATTTTGTCAGAAGGAATACCTTTAGAGATCAGGTAATCAACAACGGACTGAGCACGTTTCTCGGACAGACCCTGGTTGTAAGCGTCAGAACCGATGCGGTCAGTGAAGCCCAGAACCACTACGGAACCGTCTTTCGGATCCAGGTTGCTCAGCTGGCTGTACATCTGATCCAGAGCCTGCTGGCCTTCTGGTTTCAGAGTTGCTTTGTTGAAGTTGAACAGAACGTCAGACTTCAGAGTGAAGTGTTTGGTCTGTACTTCTGGAGCCGGAGCCGGAGCAACAACTACTGGAGCTGCTTCTTCCTGCTGACCGAAACGGTAGGAAACACCAACGCTCAACAGACCGTTATCCGGACGACCGCCAACGGTGTTCGCGTCACCGATGTTGTTGGTCCACTGGTATTCCAGACGGGTAGCGATTTCAGGAGTAATTGCATACTCTACGCCACCTGCGAATACTGGGGAAACACCAGTGTCGTGGTCTTTGAAGCCTTCGTTGTTTTTAGCGTCTGCACGCCAAACCATACCACCCAGACGGGTATAAACGTCCAGATCGTCAGTGATTGGGTAACCCAGTTTAGCGGTCAGCTGAACGCCCTGAGCTTTGAAAGCGCCATTATTGTGGGTAGCATCGGTGGCGCCTTTGTACGGCATACGACCTAACCAGTCGTAACCCATTTCGAAACCAACGTACGGGTTAACCTGGTAACCACCGAATGCACCAGCACCCAGTTGGCTTTCGTGGGTAGGACCGGAGTTGTTGATCTGGTTGTTGCCAATATCATGGTACTGAGACCAGCCCAGTTTAGCACCAGTGTACCAGGTGTTATCTTTCGGAGCGGCCTGCGCCACGGTAGCGAAACCAGCCAGTGCCACTGCAATTGCGATAGCTGTCTTTTTCATTTTTTGCGCCTCGTTATCATCCAAAATTCGCCATGAATATCTCCGAAGAGAGATAACACGGTTAAATCCTTCACCCGGGGACCAGTTCAATAGTTACTCTACCGATATCTGCGGCTTATGCCGAGCACCCCTGGCGATGTAAAGTCTACAACGTAGTTGAAAACTTACAAGTGTGAAGTCCGTCAGGCATATGAAAAAAAAAGGCTTGTGTACACATTATTTAACATTTATAGATGAATAAATGTACTGAGGATTTCCTGAAAACCGCTTCAGACAGGCCTTCAGCCGGAAAACGCGTTACAGCTCAATGGCAAATTAAAACATGAAAAAAAATTCCAGGATAATTCCTAATTTTACTCAATGATACAAATTCGAGTGAATTTTTAGCCCGGAATGCTGTCTCCCCGCAAGTGTCTGAGCGCGAACAGGACGCATGATAAATCCCATCGCATTACCTTCATCTGCCGCTTTTACCAGCTCGGCATGTTCATCTTCGGTTAATTCTTCCGTCAACCAGCCGATGACGACGCTGTAGTTACCTGTGCGCAGCGCACGAACCATCGATTCCAGCGTATTGCAGGGGGAGAGCTGACTGATTTGCATGACTTTGGTCAATGGAAGCCCTGCCGACTGCACCCACTCACGGCTTAATTTTTGCTGAGGCGTCAGCCACAGCTGCCAGCGTGATTGTTGCCCTAACTGTTGCAGCAGGGGAAGCAGCAGGAGCTGCGTCATCATGGGCTGGTCCTCGCGATAGACCACTTCACTAATAAGCCCAGCGGTAGCGTTCTCTGCTGAAACGCGCGCAATGCTGCTCGATGCGGAAGAGAACGACGAAGAACGATTTGCATAACCTAAAGTGTACATAATCAATCCAGCCCTGTGAGTTACTGTATGGATATACAGTAACCCTGCCATCAATAAAGATCAACCTTATTTTCGGAAACAGGTTCGCAATTTTTAGTCATCATCACGGGAAAAATAAAATTCATCTTGCCCCATACGCATAAGTTGCCTATTTTCGTCATTAACGGATCTGCTACTGCAAATTATTTGCTTACGTTATGATTTAAAAGGATTTTTATGAAAGAAAAATCTTATGCAAGAATCTATAAATCACAAGAATATCTGGCTTCTCTGGGAACAATTCACTACCGCTCACTGTTTGGCAGCTATAGTCTGACGGTTGGTGATACGGTCTTTGCCATGGTTGCCAGCGGTGAGTTATATCTTCGCGCCTGTGAGCAGAGCGCCCAGTACTGTGTAAAAAATTCTCCTGTCTGGCTAACATTTATCAAGCGCGGGCGTCCGGTTGTACTCAATTATTACCAGGTGAACGATACCCTGTGGCAGAACCAGCAGCAGTTAGTGTCGCTATCACAATTTTCACTCGATGCAGCCGTTAAGGAAAAACAGAGTCGCTTTGCACAACATCGCCTGCGGGAATTACCGAATATGACGTTTCATCTCGAGACCTTGCTAAATGAAGCAGGAATTACGGATGAGGGGACATTGCGATCGCTGGGAGCTCAGATGTGCTGGTTGAAACTTCGGCAAAATAACCCTGCCTTAACGGTAAAAATACTCTATGCCCTTGAAGGGGCGGTTGACGGGGTGCATGAAGCCGCTCTCCCGGCGACGCGTCGCCAGGAGCTGGTGGAGTGGGTGAGTTCTCTTACGCCGGAACCGGGGTATTAGATGGCAGCACAGCAATTTGTTGCTGTAATCGCCGAATCTCCGGGAGCAGGGCAATCAGTAACCCAACTTGCTGTACGACCAGCGGCTCTTTACTGTCCGGACGTGGCTCGAGATGCTGAATTCGCTGCTTCAGATCTTCCAGCGCCTGGTATACGCGCTGCTCATCAGCAGGTTGATGGTGAAGCGCATCATCTACATAGCAGACGGCATCATCCAGCAATGCCAGGACGTCAGGATTGGTTAACTGCTCGCGATGTGCGCCGAGGGCGGAAATATAGCTGGTAAACGTATGGTTAAGACACAGCAAGCGGAACGCCGTTTCGCGTGTTTGGGCCGTGACATCCGGTTCACTCGACATGTTCGACACCACCGAAGCAAGTTCCGCATCACGATTGTGCGCGTCACGGCGGGCGATACGGTATGCCAGACGATTATCACGCCCCTGATGATATTGTTCGAGAATAGCATCAAGATAACGACAGTTAGCGTCAGTGGCCCGTTCAATCACTCGCGGCAGATTCCGAAAACGCCAGTCTGGCCAGATAAAGCTGACAGCAGCCCAGGCGATGGCACAGCCGATCAACGTATCGATGACGCGCGGAAGTGCAACTTCAAAACCTTCACCGAGCAGGTTAAAGCACAGCAGCACCAGCAGCGTGATAAACATGGTGGCATGCGCGTACTGGACGTTACGAAAGGCAAAGAACAACACGCCGGTGATCACCAGAAGGATCAATTGCCCTTCGAGAGAAGGTACAAACCACAGGATCGGTAACCCAATGGCGATCCCGACTAATGTGCCGATAATCCTTAGTGCCAGACGATGTCGGGTGGCGTTGTAGTTTGGCTGGCAGACAAACAGACTGGTCAACAGGATCCAGTACCCGTGGTTCATTCCGGTTATCTGGATAATGGCATAGCCGACGCATAGCACCAGCGACATGCGAACAGCATGACGAAACAGGGCGGACTCAGGCGTGAAATTACGGCTCAGACGCAACCAGATATCACTGAACCCATGCGGGCTGTCATCGGCAAGCTGATTTTCAGACTCATTGCGCGAAAGTACCTGAGCCTGTTCGGACTCAATGGTAGCCAACTGGGCATCAATGGCCCGCAGGTTTGACAGCAAAAATCCCAACGTGTTGAGCAGGTCGGCAGGCTCACCACTCGCGCGCATGCGCTCAAGTGCAGCATCAATATGGGTGAAGACGCGCTCAAAGTGCGGATCGTGCTGATAAGGCGTGCGTAATAAAATACAGCGAGACAGTTGCGAACACGCTTGCCCCTGCATCGACATCAGGCGCTGGAAGCGGAACATCACGTCGCTGTGGCGGAAATGGTCGCGCAGCGTTTGGTACTGAATATGCGAGGAGCTTGCGCGTTCGTGAATATCCTGCGCCACAAAATAGTAATGTAGCGTGCGACGTGTTCCTCGCTGTCCGCGGTCGCCGCGCAGGCGGGTCAGCAGCGACACCTTTGTCTGGTTTAGGGTCGCCATCAGTTGCCCATTCGCAAGAGCTAGATCATACAACGGCGCCTGGCTTTCATCTTCTATGTCGGGATCAAAAAGACGCGATTTCAGTTCCAGATAGTGCGCTAACTGTTCATAGCTACGCGCCAGATTGTCCTGCAACGGGCGAATAGGGAACAGAAGATGTCCGGTCAGGGTTAACAGGTTGTACCAAATGGCGCCCGCGAGCAGCAGGATTGGCTGCTGATACCACTGATCGTAAAGCGAGGTGCCGAGCATCGTGTAAATGGCGATCAGCAACGCGCCAAAGGCGATGGTTGCATAGCGCTGCCCTAATCCCCCCAGCAGTATAAAGCCGCTGGTGGAAAGCGTTAACCCAAGGGCAAACAGCCATGGCCATGGGAAGAGCAGTTCGACCGAGGCCGAGGCAATGAAAAAGCACACCAGCGTGATGATCAAATTGCGCAGGCGGCCTGCAAGACGATCGTCCAGGTCGGTAAGCGCGGCTGCGACCATACCCAGCGTGAGCGGGATGGTCAGCTTAACGTCACCCAGCCACCAGGGCAGCGCTGTTGTGCCGCAAAGCGCGATAAAAATCCGCACGTAGTACAGCCAGGTGCTGTTCCAGGTATAGCGTTTGAGCAGAGGACTTAACATAAAGGCCATCGGTCCTGATTATTCGAAGCGACGACGCGCGTTGGTTTCACGCGCTGCGCGAGCAACTTCAACTGACACTACCCGGCGACCCACCGGCCACAGTGCAATCGCCGCGATTTTGAAATTCGCAATGCCAACGGGGATACCAATAATCGTAATGCACTGGGCAATACCGGAGACAATGTGCATCAGGCACAACCACCAGCCGAAGAAAATCAGCCAGAAAATATTGAGCACGGTGCCTCCGGTATTCAACAGGACGTTTTTGCCCGCTGGATTAAGCTCATCGACATGAATCGCTTCGTTACCGTAGGGAAACAGCGAGAGTCGGGTTATTTCCCAGCATGAGCGGGTCAGGGGGAGAGTAAAAATCAGCACAATACTGACCAGCGTAGCCAGTAACCAGGCTAAGGTGGTGGCGAATCCCCCGAGCACAAAATTTAAAATATTCAGAACAGTACGCATAAACCCTCGGTTAACTCTGGTTTTCTGTGAATTCGGCAATTGTAACGTTTTTTTGGGCTGGAGCACGTTTTCTCTGGCGGTTACACTGATAAGCAAACCTCTTCGTGTGGATCCGCTTGAGTCTTATGGAACTGAAAGCAACTTCTCTTGGAAAACGTCTGGCACAACACCCTTACGATCGGGCCGTTATTCTCAATGCCGGGATTAAGGTTTCCGGCGATCGTCACGAGTATCTTATTCCCTTCAATCAGTTACTGGCTATTCATTGTAAACGCGGCCTGGTATGGGGTGAGCTGGAGTTTGTGCTCCCGGATGATAAGGTGGTTCGTCTTCACGGCACTGAATGGGCTGAAACCCAGCGCTTCCATCACCATTTGAATTCGCTCTGGCAGCAGTGGAGTCAGGAAATGAGCGACGTCGCTGCGGGAGTTTTACAGCAGCAGTTGGAGGCGATCGCCACCCGTACCAGTGAGAATAAATGGCTGACGCGCGAACAGACGTCAGGGCTACAGCAGCAGATCCGCCGCGCCTTTGCCGCATTGCCGCTCCCGATCAACCGGCTGGAAGAATTTGAAAATTGCCGTGAGGCGTTACGTCAATGCCAGGCATGGTTGAAGGACATTGAAGCTTGTCGCTTGCAGCACAACCAGGCGTATACCGATGCCATGCTGGAAGAACATGCCGATTTTTTCCAGCAAATTGAGTCCTCGCCGCTGAATCCGGCCCAGGCGCGGGCGGTGGTGAACGGCGAACAATCATTACTGGTTCTTGCGGGGGCCGGAAGCGGCAAAACATCCGTATTGGTCGCCCGTGCGGGCTGGCTCCTTGCGCGAGGGGAAGCGGCGGCCGAACAAATCCTGCTGCTGGCGTTTGGACGCAAAGCGGCCCAGGAGATGGACGATCGCATCCGTGAACGTCTGCATACGGAAGAGATCACCGCGAGGACGTTTCATTCACTGGCGTTGCACATTATTTCTCAGGGGAGCAAAAAAGTCCCGACGGTTAGCAAGCTGGAAAATGATGTTGCCGCGCGTAGCAAACTTTTTATCACGACCTGGCGTCAGCAGTGCAGTGAGAAAAAAGCACAAGCCAAAGGCTGGCGGCAATGGTTAGAAGAAGAGATGCAGTGGTCTGTACCCGAAGGTAACTTCTGGGATGACGAAAAATTACAGCGCCGGCTGGCTTCCCGGCTGGATCGTTGGGTTAGCCTGATGCGTATGCATGGCGGAGCGCAGGCGGAGATGATCGCCAATGCTCCGGAGGAGATTCGCGATCTGTTCAGTAAACGCATTAAGCTGATGTCTCCCCTGCTCAAGGCCTGGAAGGGCGCCCTGAAGGATGAGAATGCCGTCGATTTTTCCGGGCTGATTCATCAGGCCATTGTCATTCTGGAAAAAGGCCGGTTTATCAGTCCGTGGAAACACATTCTGGTCGACGAATTTCAGGACATTTCTCCTCAGCGTGCCGCCCTGTTAGCCGCACTGCGCAAGCAAAACTCACAGACTACGCTGTTCGCCGTAGGGGATGACTGGCAGGCAATTTACCGGTTCAGCGGAGCACAGCTTTCGTTGACCACCGCATTCCAGCAAAACTTCGGCGAGGGCGACCGTTGTAATCTGGATACGACTTACCGTTTTAATAGCCGCATTGGTGAAGTCGCAAACCAGTTTATCCAGCAAAACCCTCATCAGCTTACGAAACCGCTCAACAGTCTGATAGCAGGCGATAAAAAAGCCGTCACGTTGCTCGATGAAAGCCAGCTGGATCTGCTACTGGATAAGCTGTCGGGATTTGTGAAGGCAGAAGAGAGAATTCTGGTGCTGGCGCGATACCATCACCTGAAACCTGCCAGTCTGGAGAAAGCAGCTACCCGTTGGCCTAAGCTACAGCTGGATTTCATGACTATCCATGCCAGTAAGGGACAGCAGGCAGATTACGTTATTGTTGTGGGGCTTCATGATGGGAATGACGGTTTTCCCGCCCCGGCCCGCGAGTCGATTATGGAAGAGGCGTTGCTTCCGGCGGTGGAGGATTTCCCGGATGCTGAAGAGAGACGCTTGCTGTATGTGGCGCTAACGCGGGCACGGCATCGGGTATGGCTGCTGTTTAATAAAGAAACACCGTCGTGCTTTGTGGATGAGCTTAAACAACTGGATGTTCCGGTAGCAAGAAAACCCTGAATAGCAGGCGGCAATTGCCGCCTGCCCGGCGTTTATTTGAGGCGCTCTGCCAGATAGCGGGCGTAATCTGGGATCAAGATGTCCGTTGCATCGTTGAAGTTTGGCGACTGGATAATAAAATCGGCGGTCGACACGTTGGTGGCAACCGGAATGTTCCATACCGTCGCCAGGCGCAGTAGCGCTTTGACATCAGGATCGTGAGGTACGGCGTTCAGCGGGTCCCAGAAGAAAATCAGCACATCAATTTTCCCTTCTGAAATCAGCGCACCCACCTGCTGGTCACCCCCCATCGGACCGCTCAGCATGGCGTTGACGTCCATTCCCGTTGCGCGTTGGATTAAGTTTCCCGTCGTGCCTGTGGCGTACAGAACGTGCTTTTCCAGCAACGGCTGGTGGCGTTCCACCCAGCTCATCAACATCTTTTTACAGTGATCGTGTGCAACCAGCGCAATATGTTTACGCGCTGGCAATGTGCGAGTTGTTAATTCCATAGTACAGCTCCCAAGTTAACCTGGTTACAGAGTACTGGAAGCTCTTGACGCTGCAAGAGAAAGACAAAAAAAATGCGTATGCGAACATAAATGTCATGAAGGAGGCTGTTTCTGAGCCCATTGCAAAAAGTTACTTCGCGTTTGTGCGTCGGCCTGCTGGTACCAATATTTTAAGCGCTGTTCGGTCAGCGTTTGCGACTGAGGCGGCACGCGATCCAGTTCAGATACCCCGGAAAGCAGCGAGCTGTCATCGGCCATCATCGTAGCAAACTGCGGTAATGACGCATGTTTAGCCGCTTTGTTATAGCGTTCAGTTTCCATTTCATAATTCACGATTTTCGCTGTGGATGTGATTGACAGAATATCCAGCTTGACGGGGATAGGCATGGAGTCCCCATCCAGCAATTCCACACGTGGAACGTCATCAAAATGCGCTGTATCCCGCTCATTGTTCAGACGCGGGAGGTGGAAATTAACCTGGCTGACGAGTTGCGTATCAAAGCTGATGACCAGCGGAGGCGAAATATACAGACGTTCTTCGTGGCTGGACAAGCGAATGGTTTTTTCTACGCGAAATACGAGCTGGTGGCGACCATTTTCCAGCTCGATACTGTCGGCGCCACGCAGTAATGAGCTGGAGACTTTTTTTCCGTCCAGCACCAAAAGGTCAATATCATTAGACAGGCGTAATGAGGTAGCAAAAACGGTTACCGGCAAACACAGGGCAATTAAGGCTGTCACAATGCCGGCTTTCATAGGTTTCTCCTGTCCAGAAAATAGCTGCAAACATGTATCTAAATTTTTCGATAATCACGTTTACTAACATATAGACATATTTTTGAGTTTAGCTCTCATACGCCAGTATGGGATGAATGGTTGCGGGGGCAGGTTTGTCGTACACTTTGTTAAACAGCCTGGAGGAAAACGATGAAAGAGACCGATATTGCTGGCATTTTGACATCTACCCGTACGATTGCACTGGTTGGCGCAAGCGATAAACCCGATCGCCCAAGCTATCGCGTGATGAAGTATTTACTCGATCAGGGCTATCACGTTATTCCCGTTTCACCGAAGGTTGCCGGGAAAATGCTGCTGGGGCAGCAGGGCTATGCAACGCTGGCGGATGTGCCAGAGAAAGTGGATATGGTCGATGTCTTCCGTAATTCTGAAGCGGCGTGGGGCGTCGCTCAGGAGGCTATCGCCATTGGCGCGAAGACGCTATGGATGCAGCTTGGCGTAATTAACGAGCAGGCGGCCGTGCTGGCGCGTGATGCGGGGCTGACGGTGGTGATGGATCGTTGCCCGGCGATTGAGATCCCGCGACTGGGACTGGCGAAGTAAAGTTTGACTGTCGCCGGATGAAACGCACAGGCCCGATAAGCGAAGCGCCATCGGGCCTGTGTTAGTATCAATTACGCAGGCGCGGAGCCTGAAGCTGTTTACGGATTGTGCGCGCCAGTTCATCCATTGACGGTTGCTCCGGATGTTCTTCCTGTAGCTCGCTACTCAGTTGCGCTTCGGCCAGATACGTATGCACTGGCAGACCATTATCGTCTTCCATCACCACGTGATACCAGGGAGCGGCGCGAAGTTCGCTGTTAACCGCCAACTCATCGGCTGACGGCTCATCAAGCGAATATTCCGGGTCGATATCCACGACCACTCCGAGGTAACCTAACAGGGAATGGCGGACCTGCTGGCCGATACCGAATTTGCTGGCAATCATAGTCACCTCCCGGGAAATAGATACCCTCTATGTAAGGGTAATATTCCACTTTTCAAGTTACATGATGCGACAGGCAAACCCTTTCAGATACAGCCCTTCCGGGTAGGTAGCGATCACCGGATGATCGGCGGCCTGACGGAACTGCTCTATAAATTGTACATCACGACCAGCATCTATTGCGGCATCAGCGATGATTTTCTGAAATAAATCGGTCGTCATCAGCCCGGAGCAGGAAAATGTTAGCAGTACGCCGCCTGGGTTCAGCAACTGAATAGCCAGCATATTGATGTCCTTATAACCGCGGCAGGCGCCCATCAACTGGCTTTTGTTTTCGACAAATTTCGGCGGATCCATCACGATGACATCAAATTTCTCACCGCGATCGCGATAGGCGCGCAGCAGTTTGAACACATCATCTCGCACGAACTCGGCTTTACTCAGATCCAGCTTGTTCAGTTCCACGTTCTGGCGGGCAATATCGAGTGCTTCCTGAGAGGTGTCGACGCTGACCACCTGACGGCATCCGCCCATTAATGCTGAGACCGCAAAGCCGCCGGTATAGGAGAAACAGTTCAGGACACGCTGGTTTTCCACATAACGACGCGTAGCCAGGCGGCTATCGCGTTGATCGAGGTAATAGCCGGTTTTGTGACCGTGCTGAATATCAACCAGCAGCTTCATCCCGTGTTCTTCGATAGGCAGCAGAGCAGGCGGCAGTTCGCCCGTGACGGGCCCTTGAGTCAGCTCCATACCTTCTTTTTTACGCACGGCCACATCGCTACGGTCATAAATAGCGCAGTCCGGGAAAACAATTTGCAGAGCACTAATCAGCGCGGCGCGTTGGTATTCAGCCCCCGCGCTGAGCAACTGCAATACCAGGAAGTTGCCGAAGCGGTCAATAGTGACACCTGGCAGGCCGTCGGATTCTCCGGCGATCAGACGGTAGCTGTCCAGACCGTCCTTTTTCGCCAGCCAGTCACGCCATGTCTGCGCCTTCTGCAGACGACGGGTAAAGAAATCGATGTCGATGGATTCAGACTTATCGAAGCTCCAGACGCGCGCACGGATCTGCGACGCCGGAGAAAACGCACCGCGCGCTAACCATTTCCCCTGGTGGTCAACAATATCAACGGTTTCACCGAGGTTGGCTTTACCTTCCATACGTGCGACAGCACCGGAAAATACCCATGGATGGCGGCGAAGTAATGATTTTTCGCGCCCCTTGGCTAACACTAAACGAGGATAATGTGGAATTGTAGATTCAGTCATGCGGAGCAACCTCTCACAAACAGTGACGCGGGTTGGATGAAAGTACCAACCTGAAACCATTAAAATAAAATGGCGCGTAGAGTAGCACAGATGATGAGGTCAATCATCAGCGTCTGGCGCTACTGCATGATGGTATGGCGGGGCCTCTGCTTATCGAGCGACGGTTTAATCTCACTGAACAGGTGCGACAACTTATTCTGTTATCCCCTGCTAATCTATGGACAGATCAGGAGATTGCCGGTCATCTGTCCATCGGTACCTGTTCTTTCATTTATGTTGATAAGGAGAACCGCAATGTCGAAAGTCTGCATCATCGCCTGGGTCTATGGCCGGGTTCAGGGGGTAGGATTTCGCTACACCACCCAGCATGAAGCGCAACGGCTGGGGTTGACCGGCTATGCGAAGAATATGGATGACGGCAGCGTAGAAGTTGTCGCCTGTGGCGAAAGCGAGCGGGTGGAACAACTGATGAAGTGGTTGAAAGCCGGGGGACCGCGCAGCGCCAGGGTTGATCGGGTTCTCAGCGAACCGCACCGCCCTGGCGACGAGCTAAAGGGATTTAGTATCCGCTATTAAATACATTTCACCGGTTTCGGCAGGCCGGCAATTTTAGTTGCCTGCTTAGCTGGGCCTTTCGGAAACAGGCGATAGAGATAACGGCTGTTGCCTTTTTCTTCGCCAAACTTGTTGGCCATCGCTTTTACCAGCATGCGGATAGCGGGGGAGGTATTAAACTCCAGATAAAACTCGCGAACGAAACGCACCACTTCCCAGTGTTCGGGGGAGAGAACGATACCTTCGTTTTCGGCGATTTTCTCCGCCAGCGGCTCGCTCCATTGCGTAGTGTCTTTCAGATAGCCTTCGCTATCGGTCTCAATTTCATGGCCTGCAAAAATGAACATAGTGCTCTGTCGATAAAGTAAAAACCGCCCTTAGTTTAGCAAATAAGGGGCGGCGTGAGAAACCTCGACCTACAGAAGTAGCTGTAGCAGATTGTTGGCATTAAGCTTCTTCAGCGCGTTGCATTTATACGTCGAAACCTGTTTTTCGCTAATCTGCGTCATTTGCGCAACATGTTTTACCGATTGACCGTTAACCAGCCTGTCGAGAACATTGAACTCCATGCCAGTCAGGCAGCAATTCAGACTGCGTACCCGACGGGGCTCTTTAGCAAGCAGATACGCCGCATCCACGACGGCAATTCTGTCATCAATGATATGTAAGGTCAGCGTGGCAAAACGCTTTCGTAAATGCGTGGCCAGTGCCCAGCCTTTTTCATTGCACACCAGATAAACCGTTCCCTCCCAGCGCCTGGCCTCCAGTTGAAGCAGAATGTCGACCAGCGCCAGATGCGTCCTCGCGACGGAAAAGCGGCAACGCACAACGAGGGTGTCGCAGGCCAACAGCGAACGGTGCCACTGTAACGCGCCACTCTCAACTTGAGTGTGAGCGTTACGGCGCAGAAGGGCGTAGCGCAACCCTTCGGCATAAAAACGATTATTATCAAGAATGACGTAATTCACGGCGGCCTCTTTATAACGTACTGGGTGTGTAGATGATGCGTAGCGTGCCGGTGTAATCCCCGGCGTTTTTACTGCTGGCTGCAAACGCTGGGGTTTTCAGAACAATAGGGGCAGGTACGCACAGTACGCTCTCACGTCCGCCGGGCAGGACGACCTGACGCAGATGCTGCGGATCGTTGGTGCCTTGCCAGACTAGGGTTTTACCGTTGGCGACGGTTTCGGTTGCGCCCGTGACGGGATTAGTGACGAAAACCTGATAGTCGAGACGATCCCGCGCATCGGTCTGACTTCCGCCGCGTCGCCGGATTGAAAATGCCTCTTCAGCACGGTCCGTTGAGGGGAGTCCGTCGTCCTCAAACCGAAGATAAGTGCGGGTGCTGGTACTGTTTTTGCCGTCGTACAGGCACATATCCAGCGTGTTTTCACCCTGGATTTCACTGCCACCCGGCCGCCCCGGGAAGTTGGTCAGGTTGAGGTTAACGATAGGCGTTGAGTGCGGAAATGCCGGCAGATAAATCTGCTGATTACCCGGATCGACAACCTCAATGCGCATCGTGGCCTGCCAGCTAGCAATGGCGCGATAGCCTGGACATCCGGTATTGGGGTCAGCGAAGTTCCCGCCGCAGTTGCCACTATCCCATTGACGCAGGTTCTGCCTCAGCGTTGCGGTCCAGATACCCGGCAGAGCGAGCTTTTCCAGTTCGCTTTTCACGATATAGAAATCGAAGTAGGGTTCTCTGGTCCAGTTTGCAACAATCTCTGTCCCTCCCGTGATAAAACTGGGATAGGTAAAGACTTTATTATTGAAAAACATGTAGTGGTCGCCATAGACCTTAAGATCCACCGTTTTGCTGGTAAGGGCATGCGTAAAACGTAAATTGATGGCATAAGGTGTCCCCGGGTTCGCCGTGAACCAGGCCGGGGCGGTCATGCAGGCGCCAACTGCGGAGTCGGTACGGGACAGACACGTCAGAGTATTACGTCCCCACTTTTGCGGATCGGCGACATCATAGCCGCTCGGTTCATGAACCCAGATATCAAAGCGCGCGGGGGGGGCCATGCGATCGAAGCTGATATCGACGCTGGTGTTTCTTCCGGCAGGGGCCGCTGCCTGAGTCTGACCCGCCCACAGGCTTAAAAAAAGTAAAATAATTAAGTGCTTGTTCACATCATTTCCCTTTTGTGACGTTGTCTGCATTCATGGCAGTTGGACCCGTTGGTACCGGTCGTCCGGCGAGCATCAGCTGTGCCTGTTGCTGGACAGTATCCGGCAGGGCAGAGAAGGTTAATTCCCGGCAAGGGATCGACCCGACGTAACGCACGACGTCGCGCATACTCTTTACATTCAGCTCGCACTGATAAAACTGCTGCTGACGCACCAGGTAGAGGTTATGCAGCAGAGCGTCGCTTTGAGCGCTAAACCCGCCGTTGCCAAGGTCGCTCCAGCCGTTAACGTTCAGTGGCACGCCGCCGATAAACGGCGAATGTTGCTCGTCAGTTAACTGGCCGAGCCAGGTGTAGCTTGCCGTGGTTTGCACGTCCCGGCGGAGCAGTTTGCCAGGCACCATAAACAACGTTCTGCTGCCTGAACCTTGTGTGATTTCACTGCTGGCACCCCGCGAGACATCCAGCGATTCGTTAATCGTCAACGTAGTCTGCTGATAGCCCGGCACGGCGAAGAGGGCGCGGCTATTGCCTGGAATGTCTGCACTGCCGCCGTTATCCAGCGACACGGCAATGCTCGGATCCTGGGAATCTTCCGGTGTGGCAACGTTAACCGCGATGGCTGAAGCAGGACGTCCGTCGCTCCAGCGGCCCAGCCACAGACCAGAGCGCGACAGCGCAAGCGTGGAGTTGTAATTGCCGCTGCTGCTCAGGGTATGGCGCCGATCCTGACGATCCCAGGCATCGCTGACTGTCAGGCTCCCGTTGCCATATCGTCCGCCCTGGCGCGTGTAGGCAGAGGTATTGAGTGAATCGCTGTTAATACCTGATGCGCTCAGTCCATACTCATTTTCACCACGTGCGTCGGCATACCAGTTGTGCGCCACGTTATAGCTCAGCTGGTTTTTATCATGCTGCTGGTGCTGCCATGTCGCGCCCAGAGAGGTATAGCTTGTCGCATTGCCCTGACGGTTATGCGCCATTGACAGACTCACGCTCAGGTAGCCGCCTTTATCCCTGCCTTCGCGCGAGTCATCGTTACGCATGAAAAGGTTAATACTGCTGTTGATGTTCAGACCGCGCGTGCTGAAAGCCGTACTCAAGCCACCCTGCCAGGCCCGCGTGCGTGAGCGGGTCATATAAACCGACTCCCAGGGCAAGCCTGCATCGTGGCGATCGTCACTGTCCGGGAGTTCCCGACGAGAAACGTATCGTCCTTCGTTGCGGTTATCCGAATATCCCAGGCTGGCGTACCAGGTGCCGACAGGGACGGAGAACATCACCGACAGGCTTCGGTAACAGCCATTTACGGCGTCATATCCCGCGCTTCGGGTATTGCAGTTTTCCGCTGATAACGCGTTGCGATAGAAGCTCAGTGAAAAACCGTCGTTATAGCTGATTTGCTGAATATTGCCGCGTTGTCCTTCGCTGCCGTAAAGGTAGCTAAACCGGGTCGAGAGTACGCCATCGATCGGACCCGCATTGAAACCACGACTCCAGTCGAGTGCATTTTCCAGAAAACGTTGGTTTTTCTTTATCGCTGCGCCACTGGTGAGTGCCAGCGTTGGAGTGACAGGCAGGCGGACACCCGCCTGCGCGACCGCGCTGCGTTCATCGTTTTGATTGTTATTGTCGGTTTCGCCCGCCTGCAGGAACCACTCGACACGGTCAAACGGCGTAATGCCGGTGCGGGTAAACGGTATCTGCTCGGTACGTGTCAGCCGGTTATTTTCATAGACGGACAGCGTCACGGTATAGCTCCCATCGGGGAACGATCGCGTGTCCAGGGTCTGAGCCCCGGCATAGAGATAAAAACTGGCCAGCAGCTGATTGCCCCGGCGGGCGTCAATACGCGCATCATGGGAAAGCAGCACGGTGATGGGGGTACCCTTTGACTGCTGAACCGGATTGATCCATGCCCTTGTCGAGCCTGTGCGCAGGCCGCGAATTTTGCCCAGCGGCAGTTGGCTGAGGTTGATATTCCCACCAGCATTACTGAACAGATCGCGGGTATCCATCTCGCCTAACTGAATATAGTACTGACGCCAGATATCCTGGCGAAACCAGGCATTGTTGACGGTTATTTCTTGTTGCTGCTGGTGCCTTGAACGCTGCCCCAGCCAGGTCCAGTCGAGATTAAAGTAGCCGTCCTGCGTCATGGCCAGCGCGCCATTGCCCTGAACGGTGGCTGACTGGTAATCCCTGTCGGCAACAAAATTGATATTCTGTTGATGGATCAACGCATTCTCAGTGCCCTGCGTAGGCTGATACCACTGGTTTTCTGTGGTCTGTTTAGGCAGAAATTTCTTGTCCAAAAACAGGCTAATGCGCGCGTTATTCTCATCATAGATAATGGCCGCGCGATGGGTATCAATGTAATCACATCCCGTTGCGGAGCCATTGCTGCTGCACGCCAGGTTGCCGTTACGGGCAAGTGGAACGGCGAGAGCTGCAGACACGGTGGCAACGAGGGCAGGAGCGTCATTAAACTGACGTTTGATAGCCGCGACCACGGTTTCGGGTGCGACAAAACTTACCGATTCAAGTGTGATATCCGTTTCAAAAAGGCCAAGCGATTCGCCATAGAGGTTAACCTCTATCCACAGGCGCTGCGTTTTCGCCAGATCTTCAAACCCTGCCGGGACGGCCATCTCGGCGCAGGCGAGTTGGATGGATGCGGGTAATAAAGCAACTAAGAGGAGAGTATTTCTGTGAAACGCCATGACCAAGCCTCGACATCATCCTGACGTCAGAGGGTGGGCACCCTCTGACGTTATCCCTTATGTACTGTGGTGTTACGCACCGCCTTCCGTGGTCGTCGCCTGCGTCAGCATCAGGCTGACAACGCCGCTGTACTGACCGGTTTTCAGAATGCCTTTGGTGGTCTGAGAAATGGTCAGTGGCAGTACCGCTGAACCGTTTTCAATGCTGCCTGGGAACAGTTCAGTTCCGGTAAATTCGGCATCGGTGGTAGACAGTGTTTTATCACCCAGAATCACCGTCATCGGTACAGTCTCGTCGCCATCCATATTGGTGAGCTTAGCTGCGCTAACGAGGCGCACTTTGACATTGCTGGTGGCGGAGTTCGACCACACCTTGGTGTTCAGGCGGTAGCTTTCCAGCCCACGACCTGGCAGGTACTGCATGTCGATGCTGGCCGGCAGTGGCGTGTTATCGGCCTGAGTCATATCCAACTGTGAGTCAACGCTGGCGTTGACGGTAATATCTTTTTGAATCGCCAGCGCGCTAAAGGACGAGGCCATCGCGGCAACAATCATCAGAGGTTTAATATAGTTACGCATTGATATCTCCATATTTACAAATGAGCACCTTGGCTCTTTAAACAAACTACGTGGGTTTTTACTGTGCCGTCGTGTTATTGCACGACGGGTAAATCAGCTTCTTCAGCGGTTTTATTCACCCAGTTGAAGTAGCGGAACTTATATTTCTGACCCTGTTTCATAGTGAGCGTTTTTAATTTCCGTTCAGTGTCCGGATAAATCGTCGCGTCTTCTTTTATCCATTTACACGATGAAACAGCATCACAAATACCAATCTCTCTGAGCGGCACACGCAATGTGCCGTTGTTTTTTAACGTTCCCCGGCGAGGGTCAATCGACAGTGAAATTACGTTTTCTTCTGGAGCAATGTGGACCAGTGCACCCCAGATCACATTGACACCTAATGTCGCCATTGCTGCAGGGGTTTTTGCCTTGCCCGGAATAATGCTGTCAGGTTGTTTTACCCCTTCAAAATAGACACGCCAGGTGGTCTCTTTTTTCGGCGGTATAAGCGATACCAGACGAACAACGCGCATCGCGCCTGCAGCCAGAGCAAATTTCTCGGGCGTAACCACCACGCCACCTTCTTTCCACGAAGCGACGTCAATTTCTTTTTCCTGGGCTGTTCCGGGATTAAGAATTTTCTTTTGCCTCACCCGAATGAACTGAATATCATCCGTTTTTGAAGCCACCTTAATTTGCGCCGCACCGGATCTGTCTACATTCAGCTCCATGGGATACACGCTCATATTGGCCATTGTCATTTCTGAGAAAAATGGCAATGACAGCGCGGCGACATAAAAGGCGGTTGTCATGCTCACTCTTTTTTTCTGTTTCACAATCAGTCTGCCTGCTCTGAGTTTAAAGGCGGCGCGTTAACACCAGGACACCGTCTGCTTTCGTATCGCTTCAGGGCAGGGAAACTTTAACCAGAACAGCGATTTGTGAAAATTTGTATTAGTTAACTCGTTATATACAGTTTTTTATCCTGCTTTTCTGGCTTTAAGGTTGTATAGTTAAGCGAAAATACCGCGGCCAAGGATGGGAGGAAAATTCCTTCTGATGAAAAAATAAGCAGGTCAGGGGGCGGTTTTCATATCGACGTACCAGGGAATAAAAAGCATGCGGTAACAGCCGAGAATAAAAGATGTTTTTTATATGCAATAATTCGTTGTTATTTGATCCTGAAGCACATGCAATAAGTCTTGTTGGACAACCCGAGTCTGTATTAACACTTTCGGCGCCAGCCGTTCGTCTTTTACAGGAATTCATTAAACACCGAGGACGCAACTTAAGCCGGGAGGAATTGATCGCTCGCGTGTGGGAAGAATTTGGCTTTACGCCATCAGGAAATAATCTCAATAAAGCGGTAAGCGAACTGCGTAAAAGCTTCCAGTCTCTGGGAGAGGGGCACGAATTGATCGTCACTGTCCCGCGCTATGGTTTCCGTTTTGATGCTGATGTGATTTTTCAGCCTGGAGAGAAAATTCAAGCCGTTGATCCGCAACCCCCCTCAGCGCAACAAGATGTACTGCCCCGGCGAGTATCCCTGAAAAAGTGGTTCAGAATAGGGGCATTGATTGCCGTGCCGTTGGGAGCGATCTTTTACGTTAGCCGCCCGCAGGAGATAACTGTTCCGGCGAAATTAAAGCCGGTCCAGGAAAAAATCGCGCGTTGTAGTATCTGGGTTATCGAAGATCATGGACGGCCGTTAGTGCTATCAAAATTAGCTGAGCGACTGGAGGCCAATGACGTGGCTTGCGAGCGCGAGGAGTATGCTATTTATTTTTTCAGCGCCCGTTTTTCGCTTGCAACTGCTGATGAACTGTTTATCGGGGCCTGCCCGGTCAATAAAACACGTCTGTGCAAGACCATTCGCTATAAAAACGGGGCTGGAAAATGAAAATAAGGCTTCTTTTTGGACTGGGCGGAGCCCTGGTCGGCGGCGCGCTGGCGCTGTTTTACTATTGCGGCGCGACGGGAAAAAGTGATGTGCTGGCCTGCAGCACTGAATTTAACTTTACGCGCAATGAGGGGAAAACAAGTGAAGTGAAGGTAAATGCCCTTGCTCAGTTCTATTTTCATCGGGACGGTACAGGGTTGACCACCTATAAAGGTGCGGCAAGAGCTGGCGGGCAAAATTTTATCGTTGACAGGGATGTAGACTTTACGTGGGAGCAGCGGGACGATGACAACGTCATTGTATTGACCTACACCAAAACCTGGCTTCGCCACAGTGACAATACGCCGAATGCCCAATGGGGGAGCTTCGCCTATCCGACCTCACGCTACTACCTGACGATCTCTGAACTTTCACCTGCTGTGTGGCTTATTCAGGACCGGCGCTATCCTACCTATATCTGCCGGGGTCAATAAGGTATAAAAAAAGAGAATGCCATTGGCATTCTCTTTTTTCGTATCAGTGATGCTGATTAATCGCGGCTGGCGAAGCCCAAAATGCTCAGCAGGCTGACGAAGATGTTGTACAGCGAAACGTACAGGCTGACGGTGGCACGGATGTAGTTGGTTTCACCGCCACGGATGATATTACTGGTTTCAAACAGGATTGCGCCTGAAGAAATCAGAATAAACACCGCGCTGATCGCCAGATGTAAAGCAGGCAACTGCAGGAAGATATTCGCAACCATACCAATCAGCACCACCACGATCCCTGCCATCAGCATACCGCCGAGGAAAGACATGTCTTTCCGCGTGGTCAGCACGTAGGCTGAGCAGCTGAAGAAGACCAGCGCCGTACCGCCCAAAGCCATGGCGATAACATCACCCATGCCCGCAGACAGGTATGTGTTCAGGATCGGTCCCAGAATGTAGCCCAGGAAGCCGGTGAAAGCGAAAGCTGACAGAATACCAACCGGTTTATCCGCCGTTTTATAGGTCAGGAACATCAGACCATACATACCCACCAGCGTCAGGATAAGCCCCGGAGAGGGCAACATCAGTACGGTACTGGCAGTCGCAGTGAGCGCCGAAAACGCCAGCGTCAGGCTGAGCAGGAAATAGGTATTGCGCAGCACCTTATGCGTGCTGAGTAGCGATGTACGATCGCGTGAAGAACTAATAATACGATCCATGAGTCACTCTCTTATGACAGATGTAATTAATGATGGAGGATAATGAAATCAAGGGGAATGACACAGCGGTTTTACCCATCTTTACGCATTTTAACCCGCCAGGCTTAAGCATATTATTTCAACAAAAGCTCCCGAATCAGATGTTAGCACTATATGTGTAAAAATGCCTGTTAGATATCTGCCAGGTAACTGAAAAATATTGCGTTATTCCTGTTTCTCTCTGACAGTGACAGCGGTGTCTACATAAAACAGAGCAATAAGGTAAAGGGAATGATTCAACATAAATCGAAGATATTGACGTTTACGCTGTTGACTGTCTGTTTGATGTCTATCAACGGCGCGGCGATGGCGGCAAATGTTCCCGCAGGAACAATACTTGCAGAAAAACAGGAACTGGTCAGAAACAATGGCAGTGAGCCAGCGTCGCTGGATCCGCATAAAGTCGAAAGCAACGTTGAGTTTAATTTAATCAGCGATATGTTCGACGGACTGGTGGCGGTTAAGTCGGATGGGTCTATCGAACCCCGGCTGGCCGCGTCCTGGGAGAACAAAGACAACACCGTCTGGACCTTTCATTTACGTCCGGGCATAACCTGGTCAGATGGGTCTGCCATTACCGCACAGGATGTCGTCTGGAGCTGGCAGCGTCTGGTCTCACCGCAAACAGCTTCACCTTATTCCTCGTATCTGGGCAATATGCACGTAGCAAACGCCCTCGATATTGCCCAAGGGAAAAAAGATCCTGTCGATATCGGGGTCAAAGCCCTGGATGATAGCACACTGGAAATTACCCTGACGCAGCCAACGGCGGCTTTTCTGGCGATGCTGGCGCACCCGTCACTGGTTCCGCTGGATAAAGTGCTGATCGGCCGCTTTGGTGATAAGTGGACCCGGCCAGAACATTTTGTCTGCAGCGGGGCGTACAAGTTATCGCAGTGGGTAGTCAATGAGCGCATCGTTGCCGTGCGTAACCCGCATTATTGGGACGATCGGCACACCGTCATTGATAAGGTCACTTATTTGCCCATCAGTTCAGAGTCCGCAGACGTTAACCGCTATAAGGCCGGCGAAATCGACATTGTGTATAGCGTCCCGGTCAATCAGTTTGCGCAGTTGAAAAAGACGATGGGCAATGAACTCCATGTCTCACCTCAGCTTTCAACCTATTACTATCAGTTCAATACGACTCGAGCGCCGTTTAATGACCCGCGCGTGCGCCGGGCGCTGAATATGGCGTTAGATAAAGACATCATCGCACAAAAGGTGATGGGGCAGGGGCAACGCGCGGCGTGGGTTATCAGCCAGCCGGAAATAGGGGGAGTGCAACTGCATGCGCTGGAATATGCGGCGTGGCCGCTCGAAAAACGCATTACCGAGGCTAAGAAACTGCTGGCTGAAGCCGGTTATGGCCCTGAGCATCCGCTTAGCCTAAATCTGCTCTATAACACCTTCGAAACGCACCAGCGTATTGCCATTGCCGCATCGTCAATGTGGAAGAAAAACCTCGGCGTAGAGGCGAAGCTGCAAAATCAGGAATGGAAAACCATGCTGGATACCATGCACACCGGTAATTTTGACGTCGTGCGCTACGCATGGATCGCCGATTATGATGATGCCTCAAGTTTCCTCAATATTTTCCGTACCGGAGATAGCGAGAATACCACCAGGTACAGCAATCCCGCTTTTGATGACGCGATGCGCAAGGCGGCGAAAGCAACTTCGCTGGAGGAGCGAGGCAAATACTACCAGCAGGCTGAAGACCTTTTAGGAGAGGATGTGCCAGCGATTCCGGTTTACCACTATGTCCGCACGCATCTTGTGAAGCCGTGGGTGGGAGGATTTGCGCCAGATAACCGGGGAAATTACTACACCAAAGATATGTTCATCAAAAAACATTAAGCGCTGTAGCCAGTATTTGTGCTGAATAAACGGTCAATCTGTTGTTATTTCAGTCGATTAACAATATTTTGGCTGTTTTTCAGGCAAACGAACGCATTGGTGCTTTACAGGTCCGTTCGGGATGTTTATAGTGCGCCTCATTGGAAGCGTGGCCGAGCGGTTGAAGGCACCGGTCTTGAAAACCGGCGACCCGAGAGGGTTCTAGAGTTCGAATCTCTACGCTTCCGCCAAACATAAACCCCGAGCTATTTAATAGCTCGGGGTTTTTTCGTTTTGTGCAGTTTATGTCATGCCATCTTTCACCAGCCTTAGTCGCGCAAGGGCAACTCAGCGCTGCTGCCCGGCGGAAAGCTGACGAACTGAATCATCTTCATATCTGGCAATGCCTACATGAGCGAACGTCTTTTCATTCGTCGTAATATCCATAGCAGCCCCAGCATAAAGGCCAGGTAGCCCATAACGTAATATCCCTGCTGTCTTCGTTCTGCGAGCGTTGGGTCGGCTGCCCATGCCAGAAAGGCGGTAACATCCCTGGCATATTGCTCCTCCGTTTCAGCTTGTAGCGACGCCGGGCGCCATTGAATCTCTCCGCTGGTTAGCGGTTTCGGCATGTTAATCACGCCACCGGGAAAATAGCGATTAGCCTTCAGTTCGGGATCGGCAGGTTGATAGCCGGTTAGCAGCGCGTAGACGTAATCTGATCCCTGGTCCGTGTAGGGCAGAAAAGCATCCAACAGAAATTGCGGGAATCCGCGATCGTATGAACGGGCACGCACGATATAGCTCAGGTCAACGGGAGAAGCGCCATTGTTAAGGTATCGTGCTTCCTGCTCGTTTAGATACGGCGAGATGAAGCTGTCATTTAGCGTCCCGTCTCGCTCGCCAATCTGGCCGTCATCCTGAATCTCAGGAAACTGATAGCCGCTGGCGATACTTCTTGCTTCTTCAGCCGTGAGTTCCGGACCGCCGGGCCTGGTCAACGACCGAAAGCTAAGGTGCTTTATGCCGTGACAAGCGCGACACTTCTCTTCATAAACCTGCAGGCCACGCCGAAGCTGCGCTTTATCATACTGGCCATTGATGCCGCTGAAGCTCCATTCCTGCCGTTCAGGCGTGGCTTCCTGCGCATAGGAGGAACCCAGTCCCAACAGAGAAAAGGACAGAATGCTGATTTTCAATAGTTGTTTCATCATCAGTCCTGTTTTTCCAGAAAACGACGGCAAGGTAATACGATTAAAAACCAGGCAAACCAAATCAGAGTCGAAAGCTGCGATGCGGCACGGATCCAGCCCTCTTCGTTACGGAAACCGTCAATAAGATCGGGGCCAACAAGCGCTTTCGACCCTAACCAGCCTAAAAAGCAGGCATTAATGACCCACAGCCAGAATCCGCATTTAACCAGTTTGCTGTAATGGCGAAAACGAGCCCGGGAAGTATCAAGCCAGGGAAGGAAATAGAAAATCAGTACCGAGCTGCACATTGCGGCTAAGCCAACGAATTCATTTGGGAAGCAACGCAAGATGGAGAAGAAGGGGAGAAAATACCATTCCGGCGCAACAATCGCGGGTGTAACTGTTGGATCCGCAGGAATAAAGTTATCGGCGCTGCTCAGATAGTGCGGCGCGAAGAATAAGAACCAGACGAAGATCATCAAAAAAAGGATGATTTTGATGGCATCAAGATCGGTAATTTTGTAATCGAACAGCAGGCTCCTGGACTCTTTCTCGCTAAACCTCTTTTTCATCGCCTGTGCAAACGCCGACTGTACGGTGCGAATATGAAAAACCGTTGCGCCGGCAATCACAAAGGGAAGAATAAAGTGGAGAACAAAAAAGCGGCCAAGCATCGGCGTTCCTGGAGTATGGCTGCCGACTAAATATGCGTAAAGGGTATCACCCACCAGTGGAATGGCCTGGGCAAAGCGGGTAATTACCATGACCGCCCAGTAGCTTTTTTGCCCCCAGATAAGGCTATAACCAAGAAATGCGGTCATCATCAGCAGGATATACAGCGTAACGCTAATCATCCACATTGTCGTCCAGGGCTTGCGGTAAACGCTGTAGTACATGCCACGAAAAATATGCAGATAACAGGCAAAGAAAAAGAGCGACGCGCCAATAGCATGCATGTTGCGTAACAGTTCTCCATGGCGAACCGCACGCATAATATGAATAATGGAGTCAAATGCCAGCTCGGCCGTCGGTACGTAAAACATCGCCAGCACGATACCCGTAAGGATCTGCACACCGAGTATAACCAGCAGGATGGCGCCGATTGCGAATACCCAGAGTCCGGCAATCGAGCGAGGAAACGGGATACGCCAGCGAAGCGAATAGACGCGCTCACTCCTCATTTCAGGCTTCCTTCGTGCCGATACGCACGGCCTGACCATCCGAATGAATAACATAGTCCGGGATTGCCAGGTTGGTCGTCGCGGGGCCGCGCGTCACGCGCCCGGAGGTATCAAACTCTGAGCCGTGGCACGGACAGATCCAACCCACGCCTCCTGGTCGGGCGTTGGGTACGCACCCGGCATGTGGACAATACCCTTGAACCACCAGCCATTGAGGATGAGCTGCTGAGACCCTCTCGCTGTCCGGTTGTGGGTCGATAAGCGTATGCCAGTCGGCACTTCTGGCAGTAATAATCTCATCCTGGGTGCGATGGTGAATAAGAATCAGCTTTCCCTGCCATACGCGTCTGACGGTTTGTCCAGCAGCAACCCCCGCAAGAGAGACATCAATCGGTTCATTTTCCGCAAGAGTCTTCTCATCCGGGCCCAGGGCCGAAACCAGCGGCCAGACGGCAGCAGCGACGCCTGCCGCGCCGACGAATTTTGTCAGTTTACACAGGCATTCCCGGCGCTGTTCCTGGATTTCGCCATCTGCAAGTTTATTCTCTGTCACCTCGTATTTCTCCCTGAGTATCGCGGATTAACGTTTGTCGATACGCGCGTAAATTTCCTGAAAGCGCTTATCAGCAATACCCGGCGCTTTGAATGCCCGATAGCTTGCTGGTAACGTGGCATCTCCAACCTTTATCAGCATCACCATGCCCTGAGCGTAATGTGGTGTACATTTGATGCCGTAAAATCCGGCATTGTCATAAGTTACTTCGATCTCTTCATCTATTTTTCCCATAAAACCGGGATAGTTAGCCGGAGACAATTCAGCGATTGAAGCCGCGTTGTGGCTCTTATGTTTACGGATAAACTTCACCGTATCCCCGGGCTGGATCTCCAGATAATCCGGCTCATAGACCATTGGTCCCGCAGACCCACGATTTTTCATCAAAACGTCGTGAGTTTGTGCGAAGGTTGAAGAGGCGAGGGCGAGTAAACATAAAACTTTCAGACTCTGTTTGAGATATTTCATCGATTCTTCCTTAAAATTCATCAGGTCTTTGATAACGGATAAAACAGTTTTCAGCGCCTGTTTCATGTTCAACAATGGCGTCGATACCAAACCAGGCATGGAGGTTTTCTCGGGTAAACACGGTGCAAGGAGTCCCCTGCATCGCCATATGCCCGGATGTCATGACGATGATGCGATCGCAGAACATCGCGGCATGATTGAGGTCGTGCAGAGCGGCAATGACCGTGAGCTTTTCACGTTTAACCAGACTAAGCAGGCCAATCTGATGTTGAATGTCGAGATGGTTGGTGGGTTCATCCATCAGTAACAACTGCGGCTGCTGCGCCAGCGCCCGGGCGATATGCAGGCGCTGTTTTTCTCCCCCGGAAAAGGTATGCCAGCATCGGTGCTGTAATTCACGGAGATCGACCTTCTCCAGCATAGTTTGCACGATATCGTCATCTTTGGTGGACCAGGGCGAGAGCAGGCTAAGCCAGGGCGTCCGCCCCAAAGAAACGGCTTGTAAAGCGGTAAGACGCTCGCTGGTTTCTGCCTGTTGTTCGACCAACGCCACTCGCTGCGCAAGGTGACGCCGCGAATAATGCTGGAGCGCCTTTTGCTGCAGGGTGATACGCCCGGAAGTTGGCTTCAGCAAACCGGCCAGCAGTGAAATCAGTGACGTTTTGCCCGAGCCGTTGGGACCGATGATGCCGACAAACTCGCCGGGCGTTACGCTGAGTGAAATATCTTCAACAATCGTCTTACCTTTTACCTTCCAGTACAAATTACAGGCTTCAATAACGGCTTGCGCAGAGGTAACGAGTGGCTGTACGAGATTCACCGTCATTTGTTCTGGTTTCCTCTAATCAGAATGATTGAAAACGCAGGAGCGCCAACCAGAGCCGTGATCACGCCTATTGGGAGTACCTGACCGGGTAGTAACGTGCGGGAAATAACATCAGCGATAATGAGGAAAATAGCTCCGGTAAGCGCACTAACCGGCAGCAGTCGATGATGCTGGTTGCCGACCAGCAGACGAGCAGCATGAGGGATCACCAGACCGACAAAGCCGATCGCACCCACAATGGAGACCATAATCGCCGTCATGCCGGTGACGGCGGCAATCAGTACTGCACGGGTACGTTTTACCGGAATGCCCAGCGATGCCGCAGACTCCGCACCAAAGGAGAAAGCATCAAGATGGCGGGCATAACAGAAGCACAGCGCGATACCGACCAGAGCGGTAGGAATGGCTAAGACTACATCGGGCCAGCGTACACCGCTCAAATTGCCCAACAGCCAGAACATAATACCGCGTGCTTGCTCGGCGTTTGCTGAGCGGGTGATGATAAGCGATGTAATCGCATTGAAAAGCTGGGAGCTGGCGATCCCGGCAAGGATGATTTGGGTTGTTACACCCCCACCTTGTCTACCGCCAGCGGCCATCGCCAATAGCGCAACGAACAGAAATGCCGTCAGCGCACCAATGAAAGCGCCCAATGACATACTGATGATGCCAGCCCCAAGTCCAGTGAGGGCAATCAGCACCGCACCGGTGGACGCTCCGGCAGAAATCCCCAGTAGATAGGGTTCGGCGAGCGCATTGCGTAGCAGCGACTGTAACACTACGCCGGAAACAGCCAGGCACGCGCCGCAACTGGCCGAGACCAGCGCTCGGGTCAGGCGGTAGTTCCAGACGATCCCTGCATCCAGCGCATCGACAGGATAGTGTGTATCAAAAAGATGATTTGCCAGCGTGCTGAGAACATGCTGCCAGGGGATAAGCGTTTCGCCGATGGAAATCCCCGCCAGCAGCACGCCACACATTAGCGCACTGACCCAAACGGCATGCCCACTGACTCTCACCGCAAGCTGACCAACAGCGCGACGCATCCTGCGTGAATCACTCATGATTATCTGCGTTCCTGAGTAACGGAGATGCGCTACACCGTGCGAGGATATAGCGCAAAACGTAGATTAATGAGCAGCCTGCGGATGTGCTAAGCCATATTCAACAAGGGCATCAGCCAGTTTTTCCACACCATCAATAGTTCTGATCCCGGCATTCATGGTCTGTACGTCAATGACCGGTAGATGGTTTTCCTTGACGGCAGGAACCAGTTTGGCGACAGGATCGGACTTGAGGTATTCCATCTTGACCTTCCAGTCATCCGCCGGGAAGCGGCGACGGCTCATCTCACCGAGCACAATGAGTGAAGGATTCGCTTTTGCGATGGTTTCCCAACCCACCGTTGGCCACTCTTCAGCAGAATCAATCACATTCTTCACTCCCAGCGTTTGGGCGATCCATGCCGCCGGACCAAACTTCCCGGCAACGTAAGGGTCAAGCTGGAGGTCGGCGCTTGAGAACCAGAACACGGCGGAAACATTCTCATTCATTCCGGTAATTTTGTTTTTCGCTGCGGCTTCACGTGCTTTAAGGCTGGCAATCAGCGCCTCGCCTTTATCCTGAACATCGAAGATTTTCGCCAGATCGGCGACTTCCTGATACACCATGGCAATATCAAACATGCCCTTACGGACACCATCACCACCATCTTCGTTATCTTTCGCGCAGTCAGCTGGCGCGGTGTAAACAGGAATTTTTAGTTCACGAAACTGTTCGTAAGAGGCAACCGTGCCAGCAGGGCCGATTTGCCACTCAAACTGACTGGCGATCAGATCCGGTTTTTTCGCCACGATCCCTTCAAAGCTTGGAATATTTTGCGCGATAACGGCGACTTTTTCGTTTGCTGTTTTATAAGCCTCCAGTACCGGGCCAAACCACAGCGAAGTACCCACGACGCGATCGGCCAGCCCCAGTGAATAGAGAATCTCGGTACTGTTCTGACCCACCGTCGCCACGCGCGTTGGTGCCTGATTGAAGGTAATATCGCGGCCACAGTTTTTAATCGTCAGAGGATATTCGGTTTTTGCTGCCTCGGAAAAACCGGAAGTAAGCAGGAGAGCAGTCGTGCCAAAAATAGCCAGAAGCGTTTTTTTAGAGAAGTAAAAGGTAGAATTAGCGTGCATTATCATCGTCCCGTTGATGCCAGAATCTTAAGGTCTGGTCATGGCTTATTTCATTCCATATATCGGGAGGAGACATGAAGATAGATGACATTGAATCGTGAAATTTAAGAATGAAGATATGCAAAAAATGCAAATAAGCTTTACTCAGCCAAAATCTTATTCATAAATACACTACCGCTTGCGTCAAATAATTCATCCCATGGACCATCCCGTCCACTCAATGGCATACACCTTTGACAGCAGGTCTCCTGACTCACGGTAATCAGAATATCGGCCTTCCCATAAAGATGAACTTTACAGTGACCTGTGGTTTATGAGCCACACAGGGATATTCTGCATCCGCCTACAGTTGCGGGGGCAGTTATGGAATTGAATTGAATAATTCTCACCATATTCCTATTCATATACAAAAATGTAATGAAATGCTGTCGAAAGCGACTCTAGCGGCAATTGTTAACAAGGTCAACCATAGAGGGTAAGAGATAAAAGGTAGTGGTGTAGAAAAAAATACCCATTTAATACAGTGAGTTATGATTTTGTTGGTTACTGCGATGTTGTAAATGAAAATAACAACAGGAAGCTAAATGAGAATTGGTTGATATTGATCAAATTACACGCATGCTGAAACTTCTGTGTATGAAACATATTGATCACCATCAAAAGTTCCGCATATCAGCGCTTGACTCTTTTTTTTGTGTACTCTCCATATGTACCAATTGCCATTCATCCTGCATATCCATAATCACGTTAAAATTGTTACGCAACCAGAAATAATACCCTCCGGGTAAAAAATGATGTGTGTGGAGATACAATGTCTTATATTGATGTTTCTGACAGAATACCTCAGCTAAAGCAAACAACTGACTTCCGATCCCCTGTCTGCGGTAGCGCTCATCCACGTAGCAACGACAAATTTCCGCCGTTTCAGACAAGTTATAGCGACCACGTAGTTCAGTAATACGATCATCATATTGACATACCGCCAGTGTGGCGATTAATTCCTGGTTTTCACTCCACGCGCAAAGTAATGAATTCCTTTCCTGCAAGATATACTGTTGTTCGAGATCAAAGAGATCTTCTTCGGCAGAAGGCATGGCTCTACCGGCATTGAAGAATAAATTAAGATGCTCAACAAGAAACGACTGAACAGCAGGAATATCGGTGGGAGTCATCTCACTAAACCTAAATGGGATCATGGCAGCATAACTCAAATTTAGAACGGAAAATGATAATAACAATAAGACCACTTTAAAAACAATATTGAGCAGTAAGAGACAGATTCGCAATTGCATACGGAGCTATTCTCATTACGGGTTATAAGTGGTTGTTTGGGCGGTCTCCATAGAGTGCAATCAGGCAGAAACACTTAACAAAACTCTTCGCGCAGAAGGTCAGGCTGTCGCGAGAACTAAGGTTTTCAGCGTCTTCTTGGGACAGAAAAAAGAATTGCATCCTATTGGGCTGCCAGGCATTTGCAACTGGGGCTGCATTTTTTTCTTCATTACCTGAATTGCCCTTATAGAAAAGCATCTGACATTTTGTTTTTGAAAACGACGTCTCAAAACATATCTGTATTCATTCTCTAAGCAGAATATTATAGAAACTAAATTATGAGTGGTAAGAGGAAATGTCACAACAAGGTGATTTACAATATGTATTATTTCATACTGTAATAGTTGATTAAGGTTAGGGTTTAGAGTATCTTTAATCTAATCGTAGATTTTCAAATAAAAGCAGACAATAACAGTATGAAAACCAGACTCTATAATTTTTCAGAAGACACAAATGAAATTTTTGTTTTTAGATGGACTCGGAAGCACTATGAATTTTGCATGGATAACGATATCTTTTTGAATCATAGAGGTAAGAAAGTTTATAAAGAAAGGAATTTGTTACTGTTCTCGAAAGGTGACAAAATTAGAATTGAAGCTGATGTTATTGCTGAACAATATTCCACAATGCCAGTAAAAAGTTTTTCTAGCGTTGGTGCGTTTTCATTTCCAACCTGTTATTTTCCGGGTAATGTAAATATCGGAAGATTTTGTAGTATTGCATCAAACGTAAAAATCATGGGAGGAAACCATCCTATGAATCGTTTTACAACTCATATGCTTACTTATAATGGCGAGTTTGATAAATATGCTGCCAACGAGTTCGGGCAAAACTGGGTATTGAAACCATTTATTACAAAGCCTAAAAATACAACGATTGGCAATGATGTCTGGATTGGCAATGATGTCGTTTTAAAAGGTGGTATTTCAATTGGTGATGGTGCTGTTGTTGCAGCAAATTCCGTTGTTACTAAAGATGTGCCTCCATATGCTATTGTCGCAGGGGTTCCTGCGAAAATTATCAAATACAGATTTGAGTCAGATATTATTGAACAGCTGTTAAAAATAAAATGGTGGAACTATAATTACACCGATTTACCCGATAACAGCAAGTGTGATGATATTATGAATTTTGTCACTGAAATGAGCACGTTGATATCGAATGGCACTATAAAAGAAAAAGCATATAAAAAATTTAACCTTACCGAAATATTTACAACTCTTTAGTTTAATAGGTCATTGTTGGGACTGTTATCCGGCGCAAGCAAAATGAGATAAGGACAACACGATGACAAAAGTTAGCATCTTGCTAGCGATGAGCGTTTTGCCATTGTCAGCATACGCAGCAACGACCGGACTAACCAGACTGGCACCGAGCGTCTGTGTAGAAACGATCGCTATTTCGGGCCAGATGGTAAGCGTAGCGGGAAAGTGAATACTCGTTACACCGCTCTATTGTTCAGACAGAACGATAAATCCTGATAGTCCTGCGCGCTTTCCCTGCCTGCGCGGCGGGGACGCCGTTTTCTGCTTTTCCATCTGCCCGCAACACTAACTCTCAGAAATGAGAGGCCGATCCTCTGAGCAGGACTTTTGTCCTCAATCCTGTGCAATCCTCTGGTTACAATCCCTGCATATCTTCAATACCCATAATTCAGGAATTGTTATGACTGCACATATTAATGCCAAAGCGGGTGATTTTGCGCCAACCGTTATTATGCCGGGCGATCCGCTTCGCGCTAAGTTTATTGCCGAAAATTATCTAATGGATTACCGCGAAGTCACCAATGTACGCAATATGCTGGGCTATACCGGTCTTTATTTTGGGCAACCTGTTTCGGTGATGGGACATGGCATGGGTATTCCGTCAATGACGCTTTATGCTCATGAACTGGTACATGACTTCGGTGTACAGAGAATTATTCGTGTTGGCAGTCTTGGGGCAACACAACATCATGTCAAAATGCGAGATATTATTCTTGCCGTCGCCGCCGGAACGGATTCCGTCACAAATTTAAAACGTAGCGCGGGCTACACGATGGCGACATCTGCCCATTTTCCATTATTGCAGCAGGCGTGGGCATTGGCGCAGAAGGCCGGTATTGACGTTAAAGTCGGCAATGTCTTCAGTGGCGATCTTTATTACGATCCTGACGAAAATTTAATACCTGCACTGGAAAAGTTTGGTGTGCTGGGTGTGGATATGGAAGTGGCAGGGTTATACGCTTTAGCGCATCAGTTTAATATTGAAGCGTTGGCTATATTAACCGTATCCGACCATTGCCTGACAGGAGAAGAAACAACGGCGGAAGAACGGCAGTTAACCTTTAAAAATATGATAGAGCTGGCGCTAAATACAGCTGTTACGGCTTAGCATCAGCATTTAAATGAACCAATCAGAGATGGCATTATATGAAGAATAAAATAGCACTTACGCTGATTAGTTTTCTGGCAAATTTTATTATGGCAGGATTTGCCAGTCAGTTTGGCATGCTGATTGAACCGATTGCAGTACGCTACAGTGCCGATGTGAATACCGTCGCCTCGATATTTTCGTTGCTTAACGGTGGGGCGTTAGCCGGGACCATCGCCGCCTTTTTCCTGATTGAGAAAATCGGCGTTAAGCGTATGACGTTCATTATCTATTCGATAGTGTTCCTCTGCGCTCTGGCAATGCACTTAAGCCCTGGCTTATGGCCGGTGATGGTCGCCATGACCCTGGTGGGTTTCTGCGGCGGGATTGGTCTGTGCGTGGCGGGAACGATCGTGGTGTCGGTTTGGCAGGATCGCATTCAAAGTACGATGCTGGTGGTGCAGGACGCCACCTTTAACGTCGCGGGCGTAGTTTTCCCGCTGATTACCACCTTCGCCCTGACGCACAATATGTCGTGGAGTTACAGCTATCTGAGCGTAGGCATAGTGGCCTTACTCACGCTGGGCGTTGTGGCTCTCACCCGCTTTACCGCCTGTGAAACGGCTCCTGCAGCGGACAGCGCAGACCCGGTGAAATCCGAGTGGAATCCAGGGATTATCAGCGGAGGCATTGGCCTGTTCTTAGGTATGTTGGCGCTGTATACCTTCCTGACCTGGGCACCATTATTTGTGAAGAACAAATTTGGTATTCCCTTCGAAGAAGCAGGTAATATTATTACGCAATACTGGGGTGCTGCGCTGGTCGGCGCGTTAGTCTCAACCGTTATTGTTTCCCGCGTAAAGATACATTATTTTCTGCTTAGCATTATTTTGTTAGCTTGCGTTATTACTACCATCATTGTCACGAAGGAAAATATCTCCGGGCTTGATTATCTGGCCTATAGTTACGGGTTTGTCTGCGCAGCGCTGTATAACTCCTTTATTGCCTACGGGGTTTCTTTCGTGAAGCGCGCGAGTAGCCAGAACGTTTCTTATATTTTAATTAGCGGTAGTGCTGGCGCCATGTTTAGTCCGGCGATCAGTGCGCTAATGGAAAAAACTATGGGATTGCAGAAAATTATGTACGCAATACCGGTGTTGTATTTAATTATCTTTATTATGTTGATGGGTACATTAAAACTCAAACGTAATTAAAAAGTGTAATAACGCTTACCTCTTTAATTAGAAAGCCCGCCGTCACGCCATTTAACTGGTGGGGCGACACTCAACTTTGCTCAAAGGAATTGAAAATGCTGAAGAAAAATAAATCAATGATGAAAAAAACAGTTCTGGGTGCGGTAATTGCGATGTGCTGTACGCAAGCGCTTGCGGCTGATTATGCCGATGGCAACATCCGCAAAAATGATTTTAACTGGATGCAGATGAACTTAATGCAAAGTGTGGATGCGAAAGTGCCTTATGGTATTCGTAATGACACCTATCTTGAGCTGGAGTTTGGCGCACGATCCGGGATTATCGATCTGTATGGTTATGTGGATTTCTTTGATATTTTGGATCGCGAGCAGGACGATCGTCACGGGGGTGATAACTTCTTTGCCAAGATATCTCCACGTTTTTCCCTCGACGCCATTTTTAATAAAGATTTATCCGTTGGGCCATTTAACGAATTCTATATCGCAACGGTAAATAACATTGGTGACCGGGAATTATTTGAGCATTACGTTGGTCTTGGCACGGATGTTAAAGTGCCGTGGTTTGGTCTGGTGGGAATGAACATTTATGCGCACTATGTACGTGAAAATTACGGTGCGGATAACGAAGGCAAGTGGGATGGTTACATGTTCTCGACCAACTGGTCGACGCCGTTCTATACGTTCGCCAACGGCAGTTATTTGAACTATCAGGGTTACTTTGACTACCAGTTCGCCGCGAACAAGATTGCTAACCAGCCGTTATATAGCAATAACGCGATTGAATGGTATAACGGCATCTACTGGCATTCAGAGCATTATGCGGTAGGTTATGGCTTAAAATATTTCCGCAACATGGCATTGATGGAAAACCACGGTGGAGCAGGGCGTACCACCGGGCTGGGTCACTATTTCAACCTCACCTATAAGTTCTGATTGCGCTGAAATGACACACCAATGCTCCGTTTGCCAGGGTTGGTGTGTCAGTCAATGATGTCATTGCCGAGAAATTTACGCAGCCCATCCAGATCCTTAATCTCCAGTCCTTGCTTCGTGCGCGTTACCAGCCCGGCATCCGTCAGCGCTTTCACCGCCCGTCGATAGACCCGGTCGGTGGTGCCGAATCGCTCAGCTTCCTGGTATTTTTTATGAAAACCATCCATTGGCTGCTTGTCCTGATGCTGGCGATACAGGTCATACGCTACGTTATGTACGATAGGGTAGAGCATCCGGTGCAGGAAGATTTCCAGCATATCCTGATAATCAACGGCCATTGCGCTGGCGAAAAATATCGCCAGTCTGGGGTGCTGGTTCAGCGCTTCCTCCAGACGGTCACAGTTGCATACCGCCACGGTCAGCGGTTCTTCGGCTACGATATCAAGCTGGCAACGATACCCGGTAAAAAACTCCATTTCGCCAAACAGTTGCTCATCACATTCCATTGCACCCAGTTGGAAACGGCGACCATTCTCCGCGCTATAACGCAGAGAAATTCTCCCTGACTGCACCATGATTAGTCGATCGACTACCTGTCCCTGGCGGTAAAGATAGTCATCTTCCTGGATAATCTGTGTTTCAGAGAGCAACTCCTGGAATATCTTCTCAATTAAGGCATCATCTTGCTGCCAGATATTGTGAAAACGACCTTTTGTGAGGGGCTTAAGCTGCATGGCTCAACGTCTTATTGTTTGAGATAATTCTTATCGCTGACTGTATGCCATCTGCTGCGCAATGTCATTAAGAGCGGGTTGCGGATAATAAAAGGGCCAGCATCATGCTGGCCTTGACACATTAAGGATGGCTGATAAAACGAGACAATCGCTGGCGCAGCAGGCGGTTTTCCTGCCGCAGTTGAGCGTTCTCTTCCAGCAATGTCAGCGCAACGGCAATTCCCGGCCAGTCAAGTTCCAGCTCCTGACGCAGGCGTATCGCGCGACGCATGACGGTCAGCGCATGATCGTCAAAAGTCTCGTCTTCATGAGGTTCTATCACCCCTAAGCCGACAATCTCATGTAGCTCTTCTTCTGACACACCGGTGTACAGACAAAACTCGGTAATGGTAAAGGTGACGGTGACGTTAGCCATTATGCTTTCCCCCACTCTTTGCGCGGATCAAAGGTCTTTTGTGCATCCGCCAGCTGCTGCCACAGGGCGGCGCTGGCGTCGTCAGGTTTCGGCGGCATGACGATTTTGATCACCGCATACAAATCGCCGGTATGTTTTTTACTTACCAGACCTTTGCCCTTAATGCGTAACCGCTGCCCGGCCTGGCTGCCTGCAGGAATGGTCAGCAGGATGCTCTCTTTTAACGTCGGAACGGTTACTTTCGCGCCCAGCGCGGCTTCCCACGGCGCCAGAGGAACGACCACTTCCAGATCCTGATTAACGATATCGAACAGCGGATGTGGCGCGATATGAATCACCAGCCACAAATCACCGTTTGGTCCGCCGTTTTCACCGGGGGTGCCCTGGCCTTTCAGACGAATACGCTGACCGTTACCGACGCCAGCCGGAATTTTCACATTCAACGTTTTAGGAATTTCACGTTCGACCATGCCGAACGCATTGTAAACCGGCAGGGTGTAACTGATCGTGCGGCTATGCTCAGTAAGCGTTTCTTCGAGGAATACGGCGACTTCAATTTCAATATCGTGCCCGCGGCTGGCATGACGCTGGCGAGACTGTTGCGCATGCTGACCAAAAATGGAGGAGAAGATATCGTCGAAATCTTCGGCGTTATAGCGTTGATTCTCTCCTTGTTGGAATTGACGGTTGAACTGTGGGTCGTTGCGGTGCTGCCACAACTGGTCGTACTCGGCGCGTCGCTGTTCATCACTCAGGACTTCCCAGGCTTCAGCAACCTCTTTAAACCGGGCCTCCGCGTCAGTCTCTTTGCTGACATCAGGATGATATTTACGGGCGAGTCGACGATAGGCGGTCTTGATTGTCTTGAGATCGTCTGTCGGTTTCACGCCCATAATGGCGTAATAATCCTTTAATTCCATAGCGTTCTCTCGTGTAAATCAACACTTGCAGAAGGTGAACCCTGACAACAGGTATCACCGCTAAGTTTAGGGTAATCCTGATAACGGAGAATGCCAACCGGGAAGGGAGGATATTGCTATAAACGATGCGGGCGTTGCACCACCAACAGCGCTTTTTAACGTTATGGCGTCTGTTGTGTGGTGCGAATAGAGAGATTAGCTAAACATCAGGATTTAGTGATCAGGAAGCGGACCGTATCAGCATAGTTTTGTACGAACGCGTTAAGGTCATCAGATTTCAGTCCTTTCGGATTGATCATATATTTACCGTTGATAAAAATGGCGGGCACCCCGGTTAAATCTACGGCTTTAGCCATTTCTTGCTGTTTGGCGGTTAGTGATTTTACGGCAAAACTATTCCATGCGGCATCATAATCACTGGCACTGACGCCCGCGCTGATAAATACGTTACGAATATCGTCCGCCGATTTAATGGTTTGTTTTTTCTGCACGGCATCAAAAAGCAACGGTTTAACTTTATCTTGCACGTTCAACAGCATGGCGACGGACCAGGCGTGCGTCATGTCTTGCCCCAGAGGGCCTAAAAAGTCGACGTGGTATTCGGTGAGTTTGACGTCAGCAGGCAAAACTTTTTTCACGTTATCAGTGATTTCAAAAACTTCATCGTACTGATAGCAGGAAGGACAATAGAATGAGAAAAACTTCAGCGCTGCCGGGGCTGAAGCGACGGGTTTTTCCAGTGAGATAAACTCTTTGCCGTCGGTAAATGGTGCTGCCTGAGCGCTAACGGTAAAAAGTAACCCAATCAGGGGTAATAAATATTTTTTCATTTCCATATACTCTAAATAACATTCAATAAACAAATTTTCTGCGAATGAATACGCTCTTCATTGCGTCGGGCTATAATACGATAATCACCTAAAAATGCGCTGACCCTTACTTTCATTTACGCATCAATACGTAGCGGGACAGTATTTATGTACTGTTCTGCGAATATCCTTTGGTACTCTTCGTAAATAGTGAATGATCACTTCCGTGATATTTTCGCAATTATTTTGGCAATGTTATATTGTAATAAATAAAAACGAAAATATGATTAATTATCATTTAATTTATAAAACGTGAGCCGCAACGCCTTGCGCTATGTTCTGTCAACGCAGCCGTAAGATTCTCTTTTTCTTGTAGCGTGTGAATGAATAGGGTAAGTGTCTGAGATGAGCAACCAAAATGGATATCGCTATGATTGACCACCTGGATCATCTGGTATTGACCTCCAATAATGAAGAGGCATGCGTTCGTTTTTATGTCGAACTTTTAGGGATGAGGCTGGAAACCTTCGCGCAAGGGCGGAAAGCCTTCGTCTTTGGCAATCAGAAAATTAACCTCCACATTCGGGGAAAAGAGTTTGAACCCAAAGCTTACGCGCCAACGCCGGGGGCGCTGGATTTGTGTTTTATCACCACACGTGCGCTGGAAGAGGTGATAGCCACGTTTCAAACGCACGGGGTAGATATTGTTGAGGGACCGGTTGCACGAACCGGTGCGATGGGACCGATTCGCTCGGTTTATGTCAGAGATCCCGATCTCAATCTGATTGAAATCGCGGTATATCCTGCTGATGACAGGACATAACTTTACAGCGCAAAGGTTGCCAAAACCTGGTGAGTGGTTAAGATAACTCGCATCAATCAGTGAGGGTATAATGGCGAAACGTCAACGGATGGGATGGTGGTTCCTCTGTCTGGCATGTGTTGTGGTGATGGTTTGTACCGCACAACGCATGGCGGGCCTGCACGCGTTGCAGATGGACACCGTTGCCACAAGCGTGGTCGTAAGCGCACAAGCGCAGACCGATGAGGCCTCGTCCGTTACCCCTTGTGAACTGAGTGCGAAGTCATTACTGGCGGCGCCCCCGGTACTGTTCGAAGGCGCTATTCTGGTGCTGTGTCTGCTACTGTCGCTGCTGGCGCCAGTGCGGGCGTTTCGTCTGCCTTTTTTCCCACCGCGAGCCATCTCGCCGCCCACGCTAAGGGTACATCTGCGATTTTGCGTCTTCCGTGAATGACAGAACAGCCGTTGCTGACTGTTAGATAATTATTCACGGAGAAAATATATGATGACTGTTTTCAGGCAGGCGCTGCTCTGTCTGTTATTGCTATGGCTGCCCGTATCCTGGGCGGCTGAACCCGGCTGGCTGCGTTCACCCGATAACGATCACGCCAGCGTGCGGTTACGCGCTGATACGTCCTCAGGCGGCGAAACTCGTCTGTTGCTGGATGTTAAACTGGAGGACGGCTGGAAAACCTACTGGCGTTCGCCGGGCGAGGGAGGCGTCGCGCCATCTATCTCCTGGCAAGGGGAAATACCTGCGGTCGACTGGTTCTGGCCAACCCCTGCACGCTTTGAGGTCGCTAATATCACGACCCAGGGCTATCACGATAATGTGACGTTCCCGATGGTTGTGCGCGGCAGATCGCCCGCCACGCTTAGCGGTGTTTTGACGCTATCCACCTGTAGCAACGTTTGCCTGTTGACGGATTTTCCTTTTTCCGTGACCTCCACGACCCAGGACCCGACTTTTGCGCATGACTATGCGCAGGCAATGGGGCAGATCCCGCTTGCCAGCGGCCTGACCGATACTTTGCGCGCTGGCGCACGGGCCGGCGAGCTGGTCGTCGAGGCTCACCGCGCGGGAGGCTGGACTGCGCCTGGGCTGTATCTGGACGCCGTTGATGATGCTGATTTTGGCATGCCGCAAATTCACGTCGCAGGTGAGACGTTACGCGCCACGGTACCCGTTCATGACGGTTGGGGGGAAGGCGCGCCGGATTTACGCGGTAAGTCGGTCACGCTGGTGCTGGCAGATAACGGTGTTGCCCAGGAAAGTCGTCTTGCGATTGGCGAAGCCCCGGTTATTGAGAACGCCTCACTCCCATTGTGGCAGGTGGTGCTAATGGCGCTGCTGGGCGGTTTGATCCTCAACCTGATGCCCTGTGTGTTACCGGTTCTCGGCATGAAACTGGGCTCTATTTTGCTGGTTGAGGAAAAAAGCCGTCGCCAGATCCGCCGTCAGTTCCTCGCATCGGTAGCCGGGATCCTGGTCTCCTTTATGGCCCTGGCGCTATTGATGACGGTGCTACGTTTAACCAATCAGGCGCTGGGTTGGGGGATCCAGTTTCAGAACCCGTGGTTCATTGGCGTCATGGTCGTGGTGATGCTGACATTCAGCGCCAGCCTGTTCGGGTGGTTTGAATTCCGCCTGCCTTCGGCGATGACCACCACGCTGGCGACTCACGGTGGCAACGGCTTGTCGGGACATTTCTGGCAAGGCGCATTTGCGACCCTGCTCGCCACGCCGTGCAGCGCCCCGTTTCTGGGAACAGCGGTAGCGGTGGCATTGACCGCTTCGCTGCCAACGTTGTGGGGACTGTTTATCGCACTTGGTCTGGGGATGAGCTTGCCGTGGCTGCTGGTGGCTCTGCGTCCCGGTCTGGCGCTGCGTTTGCCGCGTCCGGGACGCTGGATGAATATTTTGCGGCGTCTTCTCGGTGTCATGATGCTGGGTTCGGCTATCTGGCTTGCGACGTTGCTGCTCCCACATTTAGGGCTGGCCGGACACGCTAGCGCTAAAGAAAGCGTGAACTGGCAACCGCTTAGCGAGCAGGCGATTGAGGATGCGCTGGCGCAACATAAGCGAGTGTTCATTGACGTCACTGCCGACTGGTGCATCACTTGTAAGGTCAACAAATACAACGTGTTGCATAAAGATGACGTACAGGCCGCGTTGCAACAGCCGGATGTAGTGGCGCTGCGCGGCGACTGGACGCTCCCTTCTGAAGCCATCACCGAATTTCTGAAAAAACGCGGCCAGGTTGCTGTGCCGTATAACCAAATTTATGGCCCCGGTCTGCCGGAAGGCCAGGCGTTACCAACGTTGTTGACCCGCGATGCGGTATTGCAAACGTTGACCGATGCCAAAGGAGTAACCCCATGAAAATAATGATTGTTCTGCTGTTAACCCTGTTTTCTGCCGTCAGCGTAGCGAAAGAGCCTGCACCGTTTACCCCGGAACAGGAAAAGCAAATTGAAGCATTAATCCAGGAGGCTCTGTTTAACGATCCCAACAGCCCGCGGATTGGCGCTAAGCAGGCGAAACTGACCCTGATAAACTTCACCGATTACAACTGCCCGTACTGCAAGCAACTGGATCCCATGCTGGAAAAAATTGTGCAGAAATATCCTGACGTGGCGGTAGTGATTAAACCGCTGCCGTTTAAAGGGGAAAGTTCGGAACTGGCGGCGCGGACCGTGCTGACTACCTGGCTTGAGCATCCGCAGCAGTTTCTGGCGCTACATGAAAAACTGATGCAGAAAAAGGGTTACCATACCGATGTCAGTATCAAACAGGCGCAGGAAAAATCGGGAGCCAGTCCGGTGACGTTGGATGCCCAAAGTGCTGAAACGCTAAGCACTAACCTGCAATTGGCGCGACTGGTGGGCGTGCAGGGCACCCCCGCAACGATTATTGGTGATGAGCTTATTCCCGGTGCGGTGCCGTGGGAAACCCTTGAGGAAGTGGTCAAAGAAAAGCTGGCGGCGGCCAATGCTCAGTAAACTGCGCCGCTGGCTGCGCGAAGGGCTGATCTTACTGGCGCTGTTGGCAGGGGCGATGCTGCTGATGGATGTCTGGCGCGCGCCGCAGCTCCCTGGCTCTTTTGACAGCACGCCTTTGCAAACGCTGGATGGTGAAACCGTCACGCTGGCGGCGCTCAGCAAAGACGAGCCGGTGCTGCTTTATTTCTGGGCGAGCTGGTGCGGCGTTTGCCGCTTCACAACGCCGGAAGTCGCCAGGCTGCGTTCGGAAGGGGCAAACGTGATGACCATTACGTTACGCTCCGGCAGTGAAGCTGAGGTGTCTCGTTGGCTGTCGCGTAAAGGCGTGGACTTTCCGGTCATCAATGATGCGAACGGGGCAATCTCCCGCAGTTGGGCGATTAGCGTCACGCCCACGCTGGTGGTAGTGTCACAAGGTCGGGTGGTGTCAACAACCAGCGGCTGGACCAGCTACTGGGGCATGAAGCTGCGGCTGTGGTGGGCAAAAACGTTCTGATAATGTGCCGGGGAAACCCGGCATTTTTTATATTATTACCCGTAAGCGGGAAGACATATTTCGTTGTCTGGCGAAGCGAGCACCGCGATTAACGTCCAGAATGGGTCATCTTCTCTTTTTCAGGAAAGTGCAACATGACGAGTTCGTTAGCGTTTGGGCCCGCTCTGGTGATGATGATTGCCGCCACGTTTGTCCTCGCCGGGATGGTAAAAGGCGTCACTGGTATGGGATTGCCCACCGTGGCTATGGGGATCCTCGGATCGCTTATTTCGCCGGTTGCGGCGGCGGCCATGCTGCTGTTGCCTTCGCTGATTAGCAATCTGTTTCAGTTTGGCGGTGGCGGAAATACGCGTCAATTAGTCAAACGACTGTGGCCGATGTTATTGACGGTGGTGGTGGCGACACTGCTTGCCAGCGCCTGGATTACCGGCGGCGATACCACCCGTACCCAGTTTGCGCTCGGCGTGGCGCTGGTGGCTTACGCTATCTGGACGCTGGCCGGAAAGAAAATCGCAGTGGCTCCGCAGCATGAAAAACCGTACTCCCTCGTCATAGGATTTGTTACTGGCTTATTGACTGGCGGAACCGGTGTATTTGTGATGCCCGCAGTGCCCTGGATCCAGTCATTGGGTTTTGAGAAAGATGAGCTGGTTCAGGCGCTCGGGATCTCTTTTACGTTTTCGACATTGGCTTTGGCGCTTGGTCTGTGGTGGCACAACGCGCTGCCCGTACAGTCGTTGAGCTTATCGGCTTTGGCCATTGTTCCTGCGCTGATTGGTCAGTGGTTAGGAACCCGTGTACGACGGGTTATTTCTCCGCTCGTGTTTAAACGCTGTTTTCTGTTTTGTTTGGTCGGGTTGGGTATCGAGATGATGCTGCGTGCGGTGTGACCTGTGCGGTGACTTTAGAACGCATTCATGGCATCGTTAATTCAGACATTCAGGGTCAAAGAGGTCGCTATGGCATCAGTGATGTTAAGTGAGGAAGAGGGCGCTCTGGAGTCGCGAATGGCGCTCACCGCGGCGGCGATGGCCGATAAATCGCGCTCGCGAATGTTGTGCGCCCTGATGGATGGCCGCGCCTGGACCGCGACCGAGCTCAGCGCAGTGGCGGATGTGTCAGCGTCAACCGCCAGTGCGCATCTGGCGCGTCTGTGCGAACAACGTTTTGTTGTGGCGCTCGCGCAGGGCAGGCATCGTTATTTTCGCCTTGCAGGCTCTGATATCGCTGAACTGCTGGAGCGCCTGATGGGCGTGGCGTGGGCTACATCTACGCCACGAAAAATCACGACGCCGCCAGGCTTACGACATGCCCGAACCTGCTACGATCATCTCGCTGGCGAGGTGGCGGTGAGGCTGTTCGATACGCTGGTTTCCCGTCAGTGGTTAACGCCGGATGGTGAAACGCTGACCTCTCTTGGGCAGGAAAAACTGGCACAAATGGGGATTGTCCTTGCTGCGAGCGCATCGCGGCGGAAATTAACCTGCGGTTGTCTGGACTGGAGTGAACGACGTTACCATCCCGGCGGCGTTCTTGGCGCATCGCTGCTACGCTGGTTGATTGAAAAACGATGGATAAAAACGGAGCTGAGTGGTCGCCGCGTCACCTTCACCCCGCTTGGCATTCGCAAATTAGAAACCGAGTTCGGTATTAAAACGACACCATAGATGGTGCGTTTTGCGAAAGCGTTCCGGGAAATATGTCATATTTCTGTCACACTCTGTTGTGATTGATAACAACAAGAGGTCGTAGGGATGAATAAATCGTTAATCGCCGCAGCCGTGGCAGGGGCTGTATTAATGTCAACCGCCGCGCAGGCGCAGACCGCGCCGGAAGGCTATCAGCTTCAGCAAGTATTGATGATGAGTCGGCATAACTTACGCGCACCTTTAGCCAATAATGGCAGTGTTCTTGAGCAGTCCACCCCCAAACAATGGCCAGAATGGGATGTCCCCGGCGGACAACTCACCACCAAAGGCGGCGTGCTGGAAATCTATATGGGCCACTATATGCGAGACTGGCTGGCAGAGCAGGGGATGGTGAAATCGGGCGAATGTCCGGCGCCGGGTACGGTCTATACCTATGCTAACAGCCTGCAGCGTACGGTCGCGACGGCGCAGTTCTTTGTCACCGGTGCTTTCCCGGGTTGCGACGTCCCGGTCCATCATCAGGAAAAAATGGGCACCATGGATCCCACCTTTAACCCGGTGATCACCGATGATTCCGCCGCCTTCAGCCAGCAGGCGGTTCAGGCAATGGAGAAAGAGCGTAGCCAAATGCAGCTCAACGACAGCTATCAGTTGCTTGAGCAAATGACCGACTACAAAGACTCTCCATCCTGCAAAGAAAAACAGCAGTGTTCCCTGACCGATGCCAAAGATACGTTTAGCGCGAAATACCAGCAGGAGCCTGGGGTTTCGGGGCCGCTGAAGGTCGGGAATTCGCTGGTTGATGCCTTCACTCTGCAATATTACGAAGGCTTCCCGATGGACAAGGTCGCCTGGGGCGAGATTAAATCCGATCAACAGTGGAAGGTTCTGTCGAAGCTGAAAAATGGCTATCAGGACAGCCTGTTCACCTCCCCGGAAGTGGCGCAGAATGTCGCCAAACCGCTGGTGAAGTATATTGATAATGCGCTGGTTACTGAACGCGTAAAAGCGCCAAAAATAACCGTGCTGGTGGGGCATGACTCAAACATCGCATCGCTGCTCACCGCGCTGGATTTCAAACCGTACCAGCTTCATGATCAGAACGAGCGTACGCCGATTGGCGGGAAGATTGTCTTCCAGCGCTGGCATGACAGCAACGCGAATCGTGATCTGATGAAAATCGAGTACGTGTATCAGAGCTCGCAGCAGTTGCGTAATGCTGACGTTCTGACCCTGAAATCCCCGGCGCAGCGTGTAACGCTGGAGCTGAAAGGGTGTCCGACAGATGCGGATGGCTTTTGCCCGATAGATAAGTTCGACAGCGTGTTGAATGAGGCGGCTAAGTAAAAGAAAAACTCCCCCGTGTTCGCGGGGGAGTCTGAGCGCTAGACGTTTTTGCGTTCGATAGTCTGTTCACCCCAAAAGAGCGAATCTTTGTCTGTTTTCTTAAAGGCTTTGATGAGCACCTCGTCGCTACCTTCTTCCCAAATTTTTTCCGCCAGTTTCTCGTCATAATGCGCGACTTCAAAAATGGCTTCGGCTATTTCCGGCGATGTATTGCGCAGACTTGCCCATTCGCCGACGCGATGGGCTTTAGCTTCTTGAGTTGGCATTCGAATCCTCCTGTTGAAGATTAGCCGTTGAGTTTTACTGCCAGACCTGCGACATATTCACCCTGATAGCGGGCGATAGATAATTCTTCCTGACTTGGCTGGCGAGAGCCGTCGCCTCCGGCGATGGTGGTTGCGCCGTAAGGGGTACCGCCGCGAACTTGAGAAACATCAAACAGCTCTTGCGCCGCGTAACCGATAGGCACAATCACCATCCCATGGTGAGCAAGCGTAGTCCAGGTTGATGTAATGGTTTGTTCCTGACCACCGCCGGTTCCTGTCGAGCTGAATACGCTGGCGAGTTTGCCGTACAGGCCGCCTGAAGCCCACAGCCCGCCAGTCTGGTCGAGGAAGGTGCGCATCTGACCGGACATATTGCCAAAGCGTGTGGGGGTACCAAAAATAATGGCATCGTAATCTGCCAGTTCTTGCGGGGTTGCGACTGGTGCGTTTTGTGTTTTGCCGCCAGCTTTGAGGAAAATCTCCGGCTGCATGGTCTCTGGTACGCGCTTAATAATCACTTCCGCGCCATCAACCTTATTTGCGCCTTCTGCGACTGCATGGGCCATAGTTTCAATGTGTCCGTACATGGAATAATAAAGCACCAGAACTTTTGCCATTTTACACTACTCCTCGAGTTAACCGTGTCCGTAGCGACTCGCTACCTACCTTTAAAGATATGACGTACTGTCAGGAGTGCAAATTTCACAATCACTTCTTTGATTTATAACAATTTTTATAACAACTTCTCTTGTTGCAAAATGATACATATTTAACCGGGTGGAATTTGGTAGTCATAAGAAAGACTTATTGATTTCTCGCTGTGATTATTTCTCTATCACCGCCAATCCTGTTGCAGGATATTACAGTTAGCGGCTGCTCAGGCCACGCTTCACTATGCTTAATCCCACGCAGTTATTTTCAGGGTATCGCCCGTAACGCTGCGTGAGGTATCACTCCTCAGTACCTATGCAATATGATGTCTAATCAATGACGGAGGTCAGTAATGGCAAACCATCGAGGCGGTTCCGGCAACTTTGCGGAAGATCGCGAAAGAGCATCAGAAGCAGGTCGAAAAGGTGGCCAGCACAGCGGGGGCAACTTTAAGAATGACCCGCAACGCGCTTCAGAGGCAGGCAAAAAAGGGGGCAAAAATAGCCACGGCAACAACAAATCGTAATTGCCGGGCTAGCTGTCAGATATGCCGTGACGGCTGAGGATCAGAGTCAGACGTTACGTAGCCACCCACCGCCGCCGGTTTCTTCCGGCGGTTTTTTTTGTCTGCAAGGTTGAACTGTAACAAAACGCAACGCAGACTAACGACATTCAGTTAATTGGGTGTCTCATGTCATTACTTTCTCGTTATTCCTTCTCTGTTAAACCTCAGGAAGCGATCCTCATTGTGATCACTATGTTCTGGGGTGGCACGTTTTTGGCCGTGCAATATGCCGTTACCCTGAGCGGACCTTTTTTCTTTGTCGGCGTGCGTTTTGCCACCGCTGCGCTGGCGGTCGCGCTTTTGTCACTACGCTCATTGCATAAACTGACGTGGCTGGAAGTCAAAGCAGGCGTTGCGATCGGTATCGCAATTGCGTTGGGCTATAGTCTGCAAACCTGGGGGCTACAGTTTATTCCCAGCAGTAAATCGGCGTTTATTACCGCGATGTATGTGCCGTTGGTACCGCTTTTACAATGGCTGTGTCAGGGGCGTATGCCCGGCCTGATGCCGTGTGTCGGCATTGTGCTGGCCTTTATCGGGTTGATTTTTCTCGCCGGACCGGGAGGCAATTTGCTGGCTTTAGGCGAAGGCGAGTGGATCACACTCGCCGGCGCGGTGGCGATTGCGGCAGAAATTATCCTGATTAGCGCGTGGGCGGGAAAAGTGGATGTGCGGCGGGTAACGGTGGTACAACTGGCAACCGCTTCGATAGTGGCGTTTATTGCGATGGGACCGGCCGGAGAGACCGTACCACCGATGTCTACGGGATTGCTGGTGGTGGCGCTGGGATTGGGGATTTTCAGTGCGATTATTCAGGTCACCATGAACTGGGCACAGCGCAGCGTTTCGCCGACGCGCGCCACGGTCATTTATACCGGTGAGCCGGTGTGGGCGGGGATCTTTGGTCGCCTTGCGGGGGAACGCTTACCGCTACTGGCTTTGCTCGGCGCAGCATTCATTATTGTTGGCGTGCTGGTCAGCGAACTGAAGTTCAAAAAGAAAAAAGGGGGAGTGCAAGAGGCGCCGCCGGAGTCGCTTTAATTTAACCATTCACCGCGTGATTTGGTATGCTGACGCCCTCACAAGAAGGAGAGGGCGCATGGTCCAACGCGCAGAGAAAAAAACAGGTAAGCGCTCGCAGGCCGTCAGTGCAAAACGCCAGGCCATATTAACCGCGGCATTAAATATCTTCTCCCAATATGGGATCCACGGCACGCGTCTCGAACAGGTCGCTGAGCAGGCGGGTGTGTCAAAAACGAATCTGCTTTATTACTACCCGTCAAAAGAGGTGCTCTATATTGCCGTTTTGCGGCAAATCCTCGACGTCTGGCTGGCTCCGTTGAAGGCCTTTCGCGAAGACTTTGCGCCGCTAGTGGCCATTAAAGAATACATTCGCCTTAAGCTGGAAGTGTCGCGCGATTACCCTCAGGCTTCACGACTGTTTTGTATGGAGATGCTGGCAGGTGCGCCTTTATTGATGGCTGAATTAACGGGCGATCTCAAAACGCTAATTGATGAGAAATCGGCGCTGATTGCCGGTTGGATCAAAAGTGGGAAACTGGCTCCGGTCGATCCGCATCATCTGATTTTTATGATTTGGGCTTCAACCCAGCACTACGCCGACTTTGCCCCACAGGTAGAGGCGGTAACGGGCGCAACGCTGCGTGATGAAGCCTTTTTTAACCAAACGGTGGAGAGCGTGCAGCGGATGATTATTGAAGGGATCCGCGTGCGTTAACTGGCTGGCGGTAACGGACAGCTTAAATCGCCCTCTTCGCACTGTAAGAGTGAGGCGAGAAACGCTTCACGCTCGTTGGTTTTATCCGTCAGACACTGGCTGGAAATCATCGCCTGGACGCTACCGCCTTCGGTGCCGGAACTGATTAACGCGCAGTCCGCATCGCGCAGGGTTATCCATGAGATTTGCGCTTTTTTCAGTAAATCGCGCTGGGTTGGGGCGGCGCGCTTAAGCGCATTCTGATAAGTGTCATTAAGTTTGGTGTCGGCCGCCTTAAACTGCTCTGCCGCACAGGTGTTCATCTCAATCTGAGTGTTCGCGTTGGCGCAGTCATCCGCCAGCGCCTGGCCGCTCAACAGCAGCGCTGCACATGTCAGTACGATTCGTTTCATGCTTCCCTCTGGCTCCATAAAAAAAGGCCCCGTTACCGGAGTCATGCTTGTCAGTTAACGAGGATGAGTGGCACATACGGAGGTAATGAATCTGTTGCCTCCGGTATATTGCTACGTTCACCTTATGTTTGTCACTTCTCTGAAACGATCCTCTCTGTGAACGTGTTAAGGGTACTATCGCCGTACCCTTAACAATCCCGGCTCCCGGCGGGAAAATTGCCACTTCGTGGTCCCCTCCGTTTATTCCTCCAGGCTACCGGGCCGGGCGCGAGGAAACTTCCCTGTAAAACGCGCCCTGAACCCGCATCCCTGCGGGTTCTCCCGGCCTTACGGAAACACGTCGGCAATTTTCAGCCGGACCAGCCCACACCTGACCCCCTGCGTTTTTTATCTGAACAGCAAAACAGAGTTAACTGGAAGTCAGTGCGTTGCAGCGATGACCCCGGTCCGGCTGAAAATCGATGAGGCGTTGACGGCTGACCGGGTCTGCCCGCAGGGATGCGGGCAGAGGGGGCGGCCTGCAGGGACGCAGGCCCGGCCCCGACCCGACAGGCAGACGGCATAAGACGAATGAATCGCGCAGCGACGATTTTCCCGCCGGGAGCCAGGGATGCAAGGGAGGCGGCGGTGAGCCTCTCTTGCACGTTCACGGGTGTCTGAGCCTCAGAAAAGTGATACCACTGAGGTGAACGGAACCCTGAGCCGAAATCACATGTTCGCCGTAATGCTTAATTGACAGGCATTACCCCCTAACCGGAGCCTTAATTAACCACAACCTTAGCCGATTGTCATCAGGCTGGCGTTCCCCCCGGCAGCGGCGGTATTGACGCTCAGGGAGCGTTCAATGTACAGCCTCTCCAGCAGAATATTGCTTTCGCCACGGGCAAAGCCCTGGACTGATACAATCGCCCCTTCGCGGGCAGCTACCGCTTCGCACAGTGAACGCAGTTGGTCGGAATCGCCGTGGAAAATAACGGCATCAAACGGCTGCGTAGTGATGTTGTCCGCTTTGGCAAACTGAATGCGCCCGGAGACGGCGGCTGGCAGACGTTTTGCCAGTTCACGATGGAACGCATCATCTGGCCACAGGATTAAGCTACCAACGGAAGCCACGGCGGCAACCTGTACCAGCGCGTCCTGTTCATCATCGGCGATACACAGTACGCGTTCACGCGGCAACAGCGTCCAGGTATTGCGCTCGCCAGTGGGTCCTGGCAGCAGACGCTGGGTACCGGCCTGCGCCAGTTCGCCAAACTGCTGACAGAGCGCATGCAGCGAGGGTCGATCGGTTGCCCATTCGCTGAGCGCTTCCAGCGGCTGAACGAGTGCAGCTTTAAGCTGCGCATCGACCGGGTAGTCGGCATCCTGGCGGGCAAGCGTAATGCCTAACGCATTTTCCGGGCGGTTAGCCAGCAGGCGATACAGATACAGCGGTCCACCTGCTTTTGGCCCGGTACCAGACAAGCCTTCGCCACCGAATGGCTGCACGCCGACGACGGCGCCGACCATATTGCGGTTAACGTACAGGTTCCCCACGTGTGCCGATCCTGTGACCTGGGCGATGGTTTCATCGATACGGGTGTGTACGCCCAGCGTCAGGCCGTAGCCGGAGGCATTAATTTGCTCAATCAGGTTGCCCAGATTGTTACGGGTGTAGCGCACGACGTGCAGTACCGGACCAAACACCTCTTTTTGTAATTCGTCGAAGCTTTCCAGCTCGATCAGCGTCGGAGCAATAAATGTACCGGTTTGCCATTCACGCGCATCGTCGCTGTTTTCGCGCACGGCCTGAAACACCGGGCGTCCTTTGGCGCGCATGGCCTGAATATGGCGTTCAATATTGGTTTTGGCTTCTTCATCAATTACCGGCCCAATATCGGTGGTCAGGCGACCTGGATTACCCATGCGACATTCCGCCATCGCGCCGCGCAGCATTTTCAGCGTATGGTCGGCTACATCGTCCTGCAGACACAGGACGCGCAGCGCGGAGCAGCGCTGTCCGGCGCTGTCAAACGCTGAAGCCAGAACGTCGACCACGACTTGTTCCGTCAACGCGGAGGAGTCGACAATCATTGCGTTCATCCCACCGGTTTCGGCGATAAGCGGGATTGGACGCCCCTGAGCATCAAGGCGGGTGGCAATATTGCGTTGCAACAGCGTGGCGACTTCCGTTGAGCCGGTAAACATGACGCCGCGTACGCGCTCATCGGAAGTGAGCTGAGCCCCGACGGTTTCACCCTGACCAGGCAACAGTTGCACCACGCCCGGCGGTACACCCGCTTCGAGCAAAATAGCGATGCCCTGGGCGGCAATTAACGGGGTTTGTTCCGCCGGTTTCGCCAGCACGCTGTTACCCGCCGCCAGCGCGGCGGCAATCTGCCCGGTGAAAATGGCCAGCGGGAAGTTCCATGGGCTGATACAAACCACGGGTCCTAACGGTCGATGGGTTTCATTATCGAAATCATCGCGAACCTGACCGGCATAATAATGCAGGAAGTCTACCGCTTCGCGCACTTCCGCAATGGCGTTGCTGAAGGTTTTACCCGCTTCGCGTACCAGGATGCCAATCAACTGCTGCATCTGACCTTCCATCAGAACGGCGGCACGATGCAAAATGGCGGCGCGCTCTTGTGGCGGTGTGGCGAACCAGATCGGCGCGTTATTCGCTGCGTTCTGTAACGCCTGTTCCACTTCAGCGTGAGTCGCCTCACGCACGTAACCGACAATGTCTTTCGGCTCGGCCGGGTTAACGACTGGCGTCATTTCTCCGTCAGCAACCGGGTGCTCCAGAATGGGTTTAGCGTGCCATTTTTGTAGCGCGCTGTTGAGCAGGGCAGAGGACAGCGAGGCCAGACGATGTTCGTTAGCTAAATCCAGCCCGCCTGAGTTTTCGCGGCCTTTACCGTACAGGTCACGCGGCAGGGCAATCTTCGGATGCGGCAGACCGGCCTGACCTTCTTGCTGCGCCAGTTTTTCAACAGCCTCGACCGGATCGGCAACCAGTTCATCCAGCGGCAGGGTCGTGTCGGCAATGCGGTTGACGAACGAGGTGTTGGCGCCGTTTTCCAGCAGACGACGCACCAGGTAAGCCAGCAGCGTTTCGTGCGTGCCGACCGGTGCATAAATGCGGCATGGACGATTCAGTTTGCCATCCGCAACTTTGCCGGTGACCTGCTCATACAGCGGTTCGCCCATGCCGTGCAGGCACTGGAACTCGTACTGACCCGGATAGTAGTTTTGACCGGCTAACTGATAAATCGCCGCCAGCGTATGGGCGTTGTGGGTGGCGAACTGCGGGTAGATCAGATTCGGTACGGCAAGCAGCTTTTTCGCACAGGCCAGGTAGGAAACGTCGGTGTACACCTTACGGGTGTAGACCGGATAACCTTCCAGACCGTCCATCTGGGCACGTTTAATTTCGCTATCCCAGTAGGCGCCCTTAACCAGACGGATCATCAGGCGGCGGCGGCTGCGCGTGGCGAGGTCAATCAGGTAGTCGATAACATACGGGCAGCGCTTCTGGTAGGCCTGGATAACAAAACCGATCCCGTTCCAGCCTGCCAGTTCGGGTTCAAAGCACAGTTTTTCCAGCAGATCGAGGGAGATCTCCAGTCGGTCAGCCTCTTCGGCGTCGATATTAATGCCGATGTCGTACTGACGTGCCAGCAGAGTAAGCGATTTCAGACGAGGATAGAGTTCATCCATCACGCGATCGTACTGCGCACGGCTGTAACGCGGATGCAGTGCCGACAGCTTGATAGAAATACCTGGCCCTTCGTAGATACCGCGCCCGTTAGAGGCTTTACCAATGGCGTGGATCGCCTGCTGGTATGAAACCATATAAGCCTGTGCATCGGCGGCGGTCAGGGCCGCTTCGCCCAGCATGTCATAGGAGTAACGGAAGCCTTTTTCTTCCAGTTTACGCGCGTTAGCCAGCGCTTCAGCGATGGTCTCCCCGGTGACAAACTGCTCGCCCATCAAGCGCATGGCCATGTCGACGCCTTTACGCACTAGCGGCTCACCGCTCTTGCCGATAATACGGTTGAGTGAGCGTGAGAGGCTGGCTTCGTTATGCGTTGAAACCAGACGACCGGTAAACAACAGCCCCCAGGTCGCCGCGTTGACGAACAGAGACGGGCTGCGGCCAATGTGCGACTGCCAGTTACCGTTGCTGATCTTGTCGCGGATTAACGCATCGCGGGTCGCTTTATCTGGAATACGCAGCAAGGCTTCGGCCAGACACATCAGCGCGACGCCTTCCTGTGAAGAAAGGGAGAATTCCTGCAATAAACCTTGTACCATCCCGGCGCGACCGCTGGCGGTCTTCTGGTTACGCAGTTTGTCTGCCAGATCGTATGCCAGCTTATGCGCCTGCTCGGCGATGGGCTGCGGCAGACGAGCCTGCTCCATCAGCATAGGTACGGCGTCAGTTTCGGCGCGGCGGTAAGCAGCGGTGATTGCCGCGCGGGAAACTGACTGCGGCAGGATCTGTTCAGCAAATTCCAGGAAAGGCTGATGCGCTTCATTTTGCAGCGTGGTCGACTCATCGCCCTCATTCGCAGCACCCGCCAGCAGGGCCGGTAGTTCAGGAAGCGCGTCGTCATTTTCCAGTCTTTCGAGATAATTAAAAATGGCTTGTTTGATCAGCCAATGTGGCGTGCGATCGATTCGTGATGCTGCTGTTTTAATACGCTCGCGAGTGGCGTCATCCAGCTTAACCCCCATCGTGGTGGTTCCCATGCCGTTTACTCCTGTTGTACTGAAATACGGGTCTGATAGTTACCGAGAAATATCCACTATGTTGCAACTTTGTGCAACCGTGTTAAATGTGACTTGGTTTGCAAGCTTGGAAATGAATGAAATGTTAATAAATGTGAGTGTTTTGACGGGGGCTATAAAAGTTGCCGAATCTTTTTCTCTGCGGTAGTTAACACTTTTAAAAGGTGCAACCGAAAAAAGTGTGAGAGAGTGCAACCTACAGAAAAATGCTATCTACTCTGGATTAAATTTGATGTAAATGGTGTGTTAAATCGATTGTGAATGACCATCGCTTCCGGCAGGATACGGTCGCCCTGGTAAACATAGATATCTTTGCCACGTTCCGGCAGGGTAATAAAACGGCAAGCCACGGCATTGCTGATACATAATTTTGGAGAGTTTTGATGGCTATTAGCACACCGATGTTAGTGACATTCTGTGTCTATATTTTCGGCATGATATTGATAGGGTTTATTGCATGGCGTTCAACCAAAAACTTTGACGATTACATTCTGGGTGGACGCAGTCTGGGTCCATTCGTGACCGCGTTATCCGCCGGGGCATCTGACATGAGCGGCTGGTTGCTGATGGGCCTGCCTGGCGCGATTTTCCTGTCGGGGATTTCAGAAAGCTGGATCGCTATTGGCCTTATTTTGGGTGCGTGGATCAACTGGAAACTGGTGGCCGGACGTTTACGCGTGCATACCGAATACAATAACAATGCGCTGACGTTACCGGATTACTTTACCGGTCGCTTTGAAGATAAAAGCCGTATTCTGCGTATTATCTCCGCGCTGGTTATTCTGCTGTTTTTCACCATCTACTGTGCTTCCGGTATTGTGGCAGGGGCGCGTCTGTTTGAAAGCACCTTTGGCATGAGTTACGAAACAGCGCTGTGGGCAGGGGCGGCCGCGACGATTATTTATACCTTTATCGGTGGTTTCCTGGCGGTAAGCTGGACCGATACCGTCCAGGCCAGCCTGATGATCTTCGCCCTGATCCTGACGCCGGTGATGGTAGTCATTGGCGTGGGTGGGTTTGACGATTCGCTGGAAGTGATTAAACAAAAGAGCATTGAGAACGTGGACATGTTCAAAGGGCTGAATTTTGTTGCCATTATTTCCCTGATGGGCTGGGGTCTGGGCTACTTCGGGCAGCCGCATATTCTGGCGCGCTTTATGGCGGCTGATTCTCACCATAGCATTGTTCATGCTCGCCGCATCAGTATGACCTGGATGATCCTGTGTCTGGCAGGTGCAGTTGCCGTTGGCTTCTTTGGTATCGCTTACTTTAACAACAACCCACAGCTTGCCGGTGCTGTTAACCAGAACGCCGAACGCGTGTTTATTGAACTGGCGCAAATCCTGTTCAACCCGTGGATTGCCGGTATTCTGCTGTCAGCGATCCTCGCTGCGGTGATGTCGACTCTGAGCTGCCAACTGCTGGTGTGCTCCAGCGCAATTACCGAAGACTTGTATAAAGCGTTCCTGCGTAAAAATGCCAGCCAGAAAGAGCTGGTATGGATTGGTCGCATCATGGTGCTGGTTGTGGCGCTGGTGTCTATCGCGCTGGCGGCGAACCCGGAGAACCGTGTGCTTGGTCTGGTAAGCTACGCCTGGGCCGGCTTTGGCGCGGCGTTTGGTCCGGTGGTTCTGTTCTCCGTAATGTGGTCGCGTATGACGCGTAACGGCGCGCTGGCCGGGATGCTCATCGGTGCGGTGACGGTAATCGTCTGGAAGCAGTTTGCCTGGTTGGGTCTGTATGAAATCATCCCGGGCTTTATTTTCGGCAGCATCGGTATTGTGGTCTTCAGCCTGTTGGGTAAAGCGCCTTCAGCCGCTATGCAGCAACGTTTTGCCGAGGCTGATGCGCATTATCACACAGCTCCGCCATCACGTTTACAGGCAGAGTAATCCGCCTCGCTCCTTAAGCCCGCCGCGTGCGGGCTTTTTTATTTGTCCCCGCTGCAAAACCGCCCTAATCGTTACCCGCCTAACTGTTTACATTAAGTCATCATTCTCAAAACATTCTGCTTGAGTTTTTCTGTGCTGTAATGATAATCACTATCACTGTAATTTACTTTTCTTTTCATCAATTGACTGAGAATAACGTTTAAGGGTTCTTCGCATGTTTGTTCCATTTCTTATTATGTTGCGCGAAGGGTTAGAGGCCGCGCTGATAGTCAGCCTGATTGCCAGCTACCTGAAACGGACTCAGCGTGGTCGATGGATTGGTGTGATGTGGATTGGTGTTCTGCTGGCGGCGGCGTTATGCCTGGCGTTAGGCGTTTTCATCAATGAAACCACCGGTGAATTTCCGCAAAAGGAACAGGAGCTGTTTGAAGGTATCGTGGCGGTCATTGCCGTGGTGATCCTCACCTGGATGGTGTTCTGGATGCGTAAAGTTTCGCGCAACGTCAAAGTCCAGCTTGAACAGGCTGTCGATAACGCGTTGCAACGCGGCAATCATCACGGCTGGGCGCTGGTAATGATGGTCTTTTTTGCCGTTGCCCGTGAAGGCCTGGAATCGGTGTTCTTCCTGCTGGCGGCATTCCAGCAGGATGTAGGCATTTGGCCACCGTTAGGTGCGATGCTGGGGCTGGCCACCGCAGTGGTACTGGGTTACCTGATTTACCTCGGCGGCATTCGCCTCAACCTCGGGGCATTCTTCAAATGGACCAGCCTGTTCATTTTGCTGGTGGCCGCTGGTCTTGCCGCTGGGGCCATCCGCGCGTTCCACGAAGCCGGGTTATGGAATCATTTTCAGGATGTGGCGTTTGACATGAGCAGCGTGCTTTCAACGCATTCGCTGTTTGGCACATTGATGGAAGGTATTTTCGGCTATCAGGAAGCGCCGAGCGTCAGTGAAGTCGCCATTTGGTTTATCTACCTGATTCCGGCATTGATTATGTTTGCACTGCCGCCGCGTTCAGGCACTACGGCATCGCGTACCGCACCCTGATAAAAACGCGATGCAGAATACTCCTTAGTTACAACATACTTATTTATAGGGATAGGTTATGACGTTTAATTTTCGCCGTAGTGCGCTGCAGTTGGGTATTGCCGCGCTGTTTGCCTCCGCTTTTTCTGCACAAGCCGCCGATATCCCGCAGGTGAAAGTCACGGTTAACGACAAACAGTGTGAGCCGATGACGATCACGGTTAACGCTGGGAAAACGCAGTTCATCATCCAGAACCACAGCCAGAAAGCGCTGGAGTGGGAGATCCTTAAAGGGGTTATGGTGGTTGAAGAACGTGAAAACATTGCGCCGGGCTTTAGCCAGAAAATGACAGCTAACCTGCAGCCTGGTGAATATGATATGACCTGCGGTCTGTTGACCAACCCGAAAGGTAAACTAATTGTAAAAGGTAGCGCAACGGCGGATGCCGCGCAGGGCGATGCTCTGCTGAGCCTAAGTGGCGCAATTACCGAATACAAAGCCTATGTGACAGCCGAAACTGCACAACTGGTTGCGGGCACCAAAGCATTCACCGATGCGATTAAAGCCGGCGATCTGGAAAAAGCGAAATCGCTGTATGCGCCAACCCGTCAGCATTATGAGCGTATTGAACCGATTGCTGAACTGTTCTCCGATCTCGACGGCAGCATCGATGCACGTGAAGATGATTATGAGCAAAAAGCCGCCGATCCTAAATTCACCGGCTTCCACCGTCTGGAGAAAGCGTTGTTCGGCGACAACACCACCAAAGGCATGGACAAGTATGCCGACCAATTAAACAGCGATGTTCTTGACCTGCAAACGCGTATTAGCGAGCTGGCCTTCCCACCGTCAAAAGTGGTTGGCGGGGCCGCAGGACTGATTGAAGAAGTCGCTGCCAGCAAAATCAGCGGAGAAGAGGATCGCTACAGCCATACCGATCTGTGGGATTTCCAGGCCAATATCGATGGCGCGCAGAAAATCGTCGATCTCCTGCGCCCTCAGTTACAAAAATCCAATGCTGAGCTGTTGGCGAAGGTGGATGCGAACTTCAAAAAAGTCGATACCATTCTGAGCAAGTACCGTACCAAAGACGGTTTTGAAACCTATGACAAACTGACCGACGCCGATCGCAATGCGCTGAAAGGGCCAATCACGACGCTGGCGGAAGACTTGTCGCAATTACGCGGTGTTCTGGGTCTGGATTAAGCAAAATGCAGCAAGATAATGAAAACGGTGTGAGCGAACCTTCACGCCGACGTTTACTGAAAGGGATGGGCGCCCTGGGTGGGGCGCTGGCGCTGGCGGGGGGATGTCCGGTTGCCCACGCGCAAAAACCACAAAGCGCGCCGGGAACGCTGTCCCCTGATGCGCGTAGTGAAGCGCAGCCGTTTTATGGTCAGCATCAGGCAGGGATCCTGACGCCACAGCAGGCATCGATGATGCTGGTGGCGTTCGATGTTCTCGCCAGCGATAAGGCTGATCTGGAACGCTTGTTCCGCTTGCTGACCACCCGATTTGCGTTTCTGACCACGGGCGGGCCGGCGCCGGATACGCCGAACCCGCGTTTACCCCCTATGGATTCCGGTATCCTCGGCGCATACATTGCGCCAGACAACCTGACGATGACGTTGTCAGTCGGCGCCTCGCTATTTGATGAACGTTATGGCCTGAAATCGCAGATGCCGAAAAAGCTACAAAAAATGACCCGCTTCCCGAATGATTCGCTGGATGCGGCGCTGTGCCATGGTGATTTGCTGCTGCAGATTTGTGCCAACACGCAGGACACCGTTATCCATGCACTGCGCGATATCATTAAACATACGCCCGATCTCCTTAGCGTGCGCTGGAAACGTGAAGGGTTTATTTCCGACCATGCCGCGCGCAGCAAAGGCAAAGAGACCCCGGTCAACTTGCTTGGCTTTAAGGACGGCACCGCGAATCCGGACGCGACGGATGCGAAGTTGATGCAAGACGTGGTGTGGGTTACGGACGGGCAGGGCGAACCTGTCTGGGCGCAAGGTGGTAGCTATCAGGCCGTCAGGCTCATTCAGTTTCGCGTCGAGTTCTGGGATCGTACGCCGCTGAAAGAGCAGCAAACGATATTTGGTCGAGATAAACACACCGGCGCGCCGCTGGGTATGCATCACGAGCACGATGTGCCTGACTATGCCAGCGATCCCGAAGGTGAGGTGATTGCGCTTGACAGTCATATCCGCCTGGCGAATCCGCGCACGAAAGAGACCGAGTCCAGCCTGATGATGCGCCGTGGCTACAGCTATTCGCTCGGTGTGACCCCATCCGGTCAACTGGATATGGGACTGTTGTTTGTCTGCTATCAACACGATCTGGAAAAAGGCTTTTTGACTGTGCAGAAACGCCTCAACGGTGAAGCGCTGGAAGAGTATGTCAAACCAATTGGTGGGGGCTACTTCTTTGCTTTGCCGGGTGTCAAAACCGCAGATCAATATCTGGGACAGTCTCTACTCGAAGCCTGATGATTACGCCCCGTTGTACAGCGGGGCTTTTCCTGACATCTGTATGAATGAACAAATTATTTTTTATGATCGGTACGAGACCGAAATAATTCTGTCATCTCTCTGCAAGAGACTGTCTCTGGTGATTAGATAGAATTTAAGTTAACAGCAAGTAAAAATATTGTTGCATTAACGAAAGATTATGATGTAATTATAAGAAACAGCGGTAGTTCCCGGCGGTGATAGTCGTTCACTATGGAGATCGCGATGGAAAAGTCCTGTATTGGACACATTTTTCACAGTAGCTGCAGTACGTTACGCGGACGTTTCTCTTCCGGTAGCCACCTCGTCACCGCTAAATCTCTCTCCCTTTCACTTCTTATCTTCGTAACTGACACCTTGTACGGTGCGCGTAGCCGTGTGTGGCGTCTTATCCGAAAGCAAGCAATGGCTTACAAGGAAGCCAACCCTCAGATGTTCGTGCGCATAATCGTGCCGCCAACGGCGCGTGTGATGTATACCTACAACTCAAGGTGCTATCCATGGGAAGACAAAAAGCAGTGATCAAAGCTCGTCGTGAAGCAAAACGTGTGCTGAGGCGGGATTCGCGTAGTCATAAACAACGTGAAGATGAATCGGTCACCTCGCTTGTGCAGATGGGCGGCGTAGAAGCGATTGGTATGGCGCGTGATAGTCGCGACGCCACGCCAATCACGGCGCGGAATGAAGCTCAGGCCCAGTACCTGAATGCTATCGAGAGTAAACAGCTGATCTTCGCTACCGGTGAAGCCGGGTGTGGTAAAACCTGGATCAGCGCGGCAAAAGCAGCAGAGGCCCTGATCCACAAAGACGTGGACAGGATCATTGTAACCCGTCCAGTTCTGCAAGCTGATGAAGACCTCGGCTTCTTACCTGGAGATGTTTCCGAGAAGTTTGCGCCTTATTTTCGTCCAGTGTATGACGTGCTGGTGAAACGTCTGGGCGCCTCCTTCATGCAATATTGCCTGCGGCCTGAGATTGGTAAGGTGGAAATCGCGCCATTCGCTTATATGCGTGGACGCACATTTGAAAATGCAGTGGTCATTCTTGACGAGGCTCAGAATGTTACTGCAGCACAGATGAAGATGTTTTTGACTCGCCTCGGGGAGAATGTGACGGTGATTGTGAACGGGGATGTGACCCAGTGCGATCTACCCGCCCACGTTCGCTCAGGGCTAAGCGATGCGCTGGCCCGTTTCGAAGAAGATGATATGGTTGGGATTGTTCGTTTCAATAAAGACGATTGCGTCCGTTCGGCACTCTGTCAGCGGACGCTCAATGCTTACAACTGATAAGTACTCCGTCTTCAAGGCCCGGGAAACCGGGCTTTGTTATTTGACGTCAGCAGATTACTTTCTTTTGCTGCTCCAGTAGTTGGCGCAGGCCTGGTCAAACAACTGGTTATTTTCGTCTATTTTCTTTAGCGCTTGTGCCAGAAAGGTCAGCAGGTCATCCTTATAAATCCCGCCTACCGTAATTTCTTTTCGTAAGATCCCATTGCTGGTGTAGGTTTTTTTAATGGTGACGTTATGCCTGACGTTGCAAATAACCGTTCGCTGATACTCTTCGTAGAATCGGCTGTCAGGATCGAAAAACGTATTTATTTCATTCGGTGTACGTTTGAGGATTTTTCGCGAGAAAACCTTCAACGGAATAAATCCTGCTTCGTCTGCCTGCGACATGAGCTCATCCAGCAAAGTTCCTTCTATGTTTAACATGCCGTTATTTTCCTGATTGCTTGAGAAAGCGGTAGTTACAGCATAAGAGTGGTTTAGATAATGTGCAACGGGGCGGGGGATGATGCCTGATAGCACGTTGCTTATCAGACCTACAGGTTAACGCTATTCAGGACGGCTCACATGCGAAAAAAAAGCCCGTACTTGCGTACGAGCTCTTTCTCGAATATGGCGGTGAGGGGGGGATTCGAACCCCCGATACGTTGCCGTATACACACTTTCCAGGCGTGCTCCTTCAGCCACTCGGACACCTCACCATATTGTTGTTCCTGTGCTACCGGAACGGGCGCTAATTTAGGGAAATACCGTTCCGGCGTCAATCAACTTTTTGAAAAAAACGTGCATTTACACAAACTTCAATCAATATGCAGCTTAAATAAGCGGGAATTGTTTTTTTTGCCAGCACCCTAAAATTTGCTACTCTGATGTTCCCTCGAAAAATGATGATTATAAGTGCGAGTACGTTCCGCATAACAATGTTCAGGAGACGTTATGGATATAATTTTCTATCACCCAACATTCGATACAACCTGGTGGCTTAATGCGCTGACAAAGGCCATACCTGGCGCGCGGGTCCGTGAGTGGAAGGCAGGTGATAATGCGCATGCTGACTACGCGCTGGTCTGGCATCCTCCGGTTGAAATGCTCGCCGGACGAAAATTAAAAGCCGTATTTGCGCTGGGTGCGGGCGTCGATTCTATTCTCAGTAAACTAAACGCTCATCCGGAAATGTTGGATGCGTCGATCCCGCTTTTCCGTCTGGAAGATACGGGGATGGGCCTGCAAATGCAGGAATATGCGGTTAGTCAGGTATTGCACTGGTTCCGTCGCTTTGATGACTACCAGGCATTAAAAAACCAGGCGAAATGGCAACCGTTGCCAGAATATACTCGCGATGAGTTTAGCGTCGGGATCATGGGCGCTGGTGTTTTAGGCGCAAAAGTTGCAGAAAGTCTGCAAGCATGGGGGTTCCCGCTACGCTGCTGGAGTCGTACGCGTAAATCCTGGTCTGGTGTGGAAAGCTTCGCCGGTACCGAGGAACTGGGCGCGTTTTTGAGTCAAACTCGCGTGCTGATCAACCTCCTGCCTAATACGGCAGAAACCGTAGGCATTATTAACGCTGATTTACTCAGCCAATTGCAGGATGGCGCTTACGTGCTCAACCTGGCGCGCGGCGTTCATCTCAATGAAGACGATCTTCTGGCATCGCTGGACAGCGGCAAAGTGAAAGGTGCCATGCTGGATGTCTATAGCCGTGAACCGCTGCCGGAAACCAGCCCGCTATGGAAACATCCGCGTGTGGCAATGACGCCGCATATCGCCGCGGTAACACGCCCGGCAGAGGCGGTGGACTACATCTCCCGTACGATTTTGGACCTGGAAAGTGGGAAATCCGTAACGGGTCAGGTCGATCGCGTTCGGGGATATTGATGGTAACCCGGCAAGTGCCGGGTTTGAGCTAATAAATGGCGACGATACCTGCTATCCTTGACGGAAAATGACTACAGGAGAGAGTTATGTATCCCGTTGACCTGCATATGCATACCGTCGCCAGTACCCACGCCTACAGCACTTTAAGTGATTACATCGCTGAAGCCCATCGCAAAGGCATCAAGCTGTTTGCCATAACCGATCATGGACCGGACATGGCGGATGCGCCTCATCACTGGCACTTTATTAATATGCGCATTTGGCCTCGTATCGTCGATGGCGTAGGGATCCTGCGCGGTATCGAGGCGAATATTAAGAATATTGAAGGCGAAATCGACTGTTCAGGTCCGATGTTTACTTCCCTGGATCTCATCATTGCGGGCTTCCATGAGCCAGTTTTTGCACCTCACGATAAAGACACCAATACCCAGGCAATGATAGCCACGATGGCCAGTGGTCACGTGCACATCATCAGCCATCCGGGGAATCCCAAATATCCCGTTGATATCACAGCGATTGCGCAGGCGGCGGCAAAATACCAGGTCGCGCTGGAAATCAATAACTCCTCGTTTTTGCATTCGCGTAAGGGGAGTGAGGACAATTGTCGCGCGGTCGCTGCGGCAGTGCGTGATGCCGGAGGCTGGGTGGCGTTAGGATCGGATTCACATACCGCTTTCACACTGGGTGAATTTGGTGAATGCCGTAAAATTCTGGATGATGTAAATTTCCCGGAAGACAGAATTTTAAACGTCACCCCTAAACGCCTGCTGGCGTTTCTGGAATCGCGAGGCATGGAGCCGATCGCGGAATTTGCTGAACTGTAATTGTTACTAACTGGAATATATCAATGAACGAGTTTTCTATCCTGTGTCGTGTACTGGGCTCGCTGTTTTACCGCCAACCGCAGGACCCTTTACTGGTTCCTCTGTTTACCCTGATTAGTGAAGGTAAACTGTCCGCCAACTGGCCGCTGGAACAGGACGAACTGCTCACTCGTCTGCAGAAAAGCTGCGATATGCCTCAGCTGGCTGCGGATTACAACGCGCTGTTTGTCGGCGACGAGTGTGCGGTGCCGCCTTATCGTAGCGCCTGGGTAGAAGGGGCGAAAGAATCCGATGTTCGTGCTTTTCTTTCTGCCCGCGGAATGCCGCTGGCAGATACGCCTGCAGATCATATTGGCACGCTGTTGCTGGCGGCTTCATGGCTTGAAGATCAGTCTGCGGAAGATGAAAGTGAAGCACTCGAAACCTTGTTTGTGGAATACCTGTTGCCCTGGTGTGGCACGTTCCTTGGCAAAGTTGAAGCGCACGCAAACACACAGTTCTGGCGTACCATGGCACCGTTAACGCGTGATGCCATTGGCGCGATGTGGGACGAATTGCAGGAAGATACTGAAGAATAAATGTGATTTAGATCTCATTAAACTGCAACTCAAATTACATCATTGCATGAATTGTGTGCACGATCTCATTCCCATGCCGTTTTTCTGCTAAGATACGCGGCATGAACATACTTCTCTCAATTGCAATCACAACGGGCATTCTCTCTGGGATTTGGGGATGGGTGGCCGTATCTCTTGGTTTACTCAGTTGGGCTGGCTTTCTGGGCTGCACGGCCTATTTTGCCTGTCCGCAGGGTGGACTGAAAGGGCTGTGGATCTCGGCGTGTACGCTGCTAAGCGGTGTGGTGTGGGCGTTGGTGATTATTAACGGTAGCGCGCTTGCCCCGCATATGGACATTATTGGTTATGTCATGACGGGAATTGTCGCGTTTCTCATGTGTATTCAGGCAAAGCAATGGTTGCTTTCATTTGTGCCGGGCACCTTTATTGGCGCATGCGCAACGTTTGCAGGGCAGGGTGACTGGCAGTTGGTCGTGCCTTCTCTGGCGCTGGGGCTGGTATTTGGCTATGCGATGAAAAACAGCGGATTGTGGCTGGCATCTCGTCGTGAGAATCGGCTATCGTCGACGCTGACCAGTAAATAAAAAAAGCGTGAGGGTTTTCCTCACGCTTTTTATGCTGTATCGACCACTCAGGATTCCGGAGGTACCGACAAATGGCGGTATTTAACCAGGATGTCATTATCAACTTGTTTCTTATCCTGCAAATCCCACAATCCGCGATCAATCCCGTCATTAATCAGGAAGATAACGCCGGTTTCAATTGCTGACATCAGACAAAGCATAACCGGTTCGTTAGAGGTGTAGCCAATTTCACCTTCCAACAGTCGCTGGTAGTCAATGAAGCGGAATACCCCAGCCTGCACTTCATAAGACAAGATAGTTTTGCTGGTATTCACCGATGAGAGGATTACACCGGTACTGACGTTAACTACGCGCAGGTTGACCGCTATCTGGTCGAGCTGGTACTGCGTATCGGCGCCAATACCGAAATAGCGCGCACCAACGCCACCCGATTTAACGTTGCTTTCATAACCAATAATTGACCCTTCTACCATGATGTTTGCCGCGGTCAGAGACTGCAGAGGGATCCGGTTATTAATGGCAACTGTGCCGTTTTCCTGAGCTGCACGAATGATTTTTCGTTCGTTAAGCAAGTTTTGCAATCCCTGACGTTCCAGCGGAACGAACCAACGAGAATCCTTCAATGCGGTGACAAGCATCGCTGTGGCGCTTTGCGGGACGGCGGTTGAGAAGTTACTTGCCGGATAAGGTTTAAACTGGCCAGTCTCATCCTGAATATTGTATACCGAGACAAATATCTTACCTGTAGGCATGGGCAGGTGCGTCAAGTCTTTATAGCTTTGGGCTCGGGGCATTAATGTCGGCTTAGCGGCTTCTTGCGGCGGGGCTGTTAAACATCCGCTGAGTAAAATTACTGCCACCATGATAAGTAAGCGCTGCATGATTTTTTCCTTTCGTGGCTATAATTTAGAAATCGGTCGACTGATTTTGTAAACCCGACACTTCAATAGTCGACGTTCTCCCCGTTTTCCTGTCCGTGACATTGAGTTGCAGTTGTCCATCCCGGTTGGCGATATCAACGATAAAATCGCTGGTTACCATCCTTCCCGGCTTACCGGTATTGATATTGGTAAGTAAGCCACCGAGTATTTGTGACTGGATCGCCTGGGTAAAGTTATCCAGCGCTGTTGGGGTTTCAATCCCGTAGTCGCCGGCACTCGGATCTTTATACGAGTTTTGCGCCTGGGCGCTGTTCAGTAAAAAAGAGCCGTTATTTGGGTTACCACCAAAGTTAGGGTTGCGGAACTGGAACGTCATATTTCCGGCCCAACTTAATGGTGAAATCAGCATGAGCAAAACCACTGCATGTTTGACACGCATGAAAGCCTCCGGACAAAATCATGTTTTAGAATTCATCGCGCGCTAAATCGCTCGTGCTTAATAGTGTTTGATCTATTTGCCGACGATTTAATGCTTCCTCAGTTTCTGCCAATGCAAAGACCACAATTTTGTCGAAGTCTCTTTTCGTCGGGAATAAAAAAGTCTGGAAGATAACGTCCTGATTGACCGTTATGGTGATCCAACTTCCCCAACGTGCACTGGGTCTTTCATTAATGGTTAAGTTTCCTGTGTACTTACTTTCCCACTTGTCACTAAAGGCCCGGTAAAAATCATGGCCAATGGAAGAGACAGTGTGGTCGGTTAACAGTCCGGGAACCTCCACCTCTACAGCCGCGTGTAGATTCCCGGCAGCAAGGAACAAATTTGCTGCCACAATCCAGGTCAAATAGCGTTTCATGGCTTTATCGCCTGAGGTTATCATTGGCCCACGAGACCGCCTGCGTACGATTTTTGACAGCTATCTTTTTGAAAAGATTATAAAGATGTGTTTTCACCGTATTTTCACTAATAAATAGTGAACGCGCGATTTCAATATTTGAGGCGCCGATACGCAGTTTATTAAGGATCTCTTTTTCACGGTGCGTAAGTAATGCCGACTCCGTGCTGTTATAGCGGTAGTTCCCGGAATGCGTGATCAGGTAGCTGGCAAGCTTTTGCGAAAAGTAGCATTCGCCCCGCAACACACCCTGCAAACCGCTGACTACACGCTGCTCATCTTCAGTTGCGTAAAATACCCCATTGATATGCGGCCAGTTTTCAATATCCCGGTAAGGATAATCATCTGGAGTATTCAACAATAAAGTTTTTATATTGTTGTTTTTTCTGCTCAAATTATCTTGCCAGTAATGGATCAGTTTTTTATCTGCCTCCATCATATCCAGTAAAACAATGCAGCTGGAGGATATATCATCCAGAGAACGTTGAATATTATGTAGTTTTCCGGTTAACGCCAGCGATTGCTTTAAATGCTGTAATAACGCAGTTGCCTGCAGGGATGGTTTAGTGATCAACAATAATGTATGACCATGAATACTATGGACTTCATTAAACATGATGAAACTCCACTTTTTTAGTCGCACACCTGACAGTTGCCTCTACTAAAATAGAGGCACCAGAAGTACTGACAGATGTTGCACTGCTGTGTAGAAATAAAACTTCGACCCAACGGGGTGAAAATATTAAAACAAATGGACTTCAACTGATTTCAATCTAGCTATTACAAATCTTAAAGCAAGTGTTAAACATGTTACATAATGTAAATTTATATATTAAAATGTGATTTTTTCGTTTTTGTGGAGTTTAGATTTGATAGTAAAGTTGTACATTTTAGCGTTACTGCATAGATTTAAAAAATCATACAAATTATAATATCTTATTGAATTTTAAGAGATAAAATTATAATTAGATGGTTTTAGATTTCTAATGAATTTTGATTTTATGGTCTCACTTTAAGTTGAACAATTTTAGATAGAAAAAAATGACACTTGTCACGACTTGTACCGAGGACAATCCCACTACCGTCTGCAAGGCCCAGAAAACGCGGGAAACGCGTTTTTTTGTTACTGCATAGAAATTCAGTCATTGGGTTACAAAAGAAATAAAATCCAGAGCTATAACGGTGTTAATTGCGGTTAATTAGTACTTTGGGGTGAATCTGGATATAAAAATACAACTGGTGGGTGAGTTATTTAAAATGTTTCAACGGACATACTCTTCATCGTAACGTGGCGTTAACAAATGTAAGTCACGTTAACAATAATTTGAGTGGTAAATAATTTAACCTTATGTACGACCAGGTCCAGGGTGACAACATGAAAAACAAGTTGTTATTTATGATGTTTACAATGCTGGGTGTGCCTGGGATTGCATCCGCTACAAGTTATGATTTAGCTAACTCAGAATATAACTTTGCGGTAAATGAATTAAGTAAGTCTTCATTTAATCAGGCAGCCATTATTGGTCAGGTTGGCACTGCGAACAGTGCAAATACTCGACAGGGGGGCTCGAAGTTATTGTCGGTTATTTCGCAAGAAGGTTCTGGTAACCGAGCGAAAACAGACCAGACGGGGTCATATAACTTTGCATATATTGATCAAACGGGTAGTTCCAATGACGCGAGTATTAAACAAGGTTCATACGGTAATACGGCGGTAATTATCCAGAAAGGTTCTGGTAATAAAGCCAATATTACTCAGTACGGTACACAAAAAACAGCAGTTGTGGTGCAGAGACAGTCGCAAATGGCAATTCGCGTTACTCAACGCTAATCCATTAACGACGATTAAATCAATCCGATGGGGGTTTACCATGAAACTTTTAAAAGTGGCAGCATTCGCAGCAATCGTAGTTTCTGGCAGTGCTCTGGCTGGTGTTGTTCCGCAATGGGGCGGCAATCATCATGGTGGCGGTAGTAATTATGGCCCAGACTCTTCACTGAGTATCTACCAATATGGGTCAAACAACGCTGCGAATGCTCTGCAAAGTGATGCGCGTAAATCAGATGTCACCATCACACAACAGGGGCGCGGTAACGGGGCTGTAGTTGGTCAGGGCGCTGATGACAGTACCATTAGCCTGAAACAGACTGGCTTCCAGAACAATGCCACTATCGATCAGTGGAATGCTAAAAATGCTGATATTAGTGTAACCCAGTTCGGTGGCCGTAACGGTGCGTTGGTTAATCAGACCGCTTCTGACTCCAATGTGCTGATTCAGCAAGTTGGCTTTGGCAACAACGCTACAGCTAACCAACACTAATTCAGTTTTCTGACTGATAATAAACAGGGCGTGAGCCCTGTTTTTTTTTCGGGAGAATATGATGCATACGCTATTACTCATTGCCGCGCTGGCAAATCAAATAACATTCAATACTACTCAGCAAGGTGATATGTACACCATTATTCCTCAGGTGACGTTAACCCAACCGTGCGTATGTGAGGTACAAGTCCTTGCCATACGTCAAGGGCAGGGGGGACAAAGCCAGTCGCAGCAGAAAATAAGCCTTTCGGTCCCTGCTAATCGACCGATTGAATTAACCAAACTGAGCTTTAATATTTCATCTGAGGATTCGGTCAAAATTATCGTTACCGTTTCAGATGGGCAGTCTCTGCATCTGTCGCAACAATGGCCTGACTCAAACAGTCACCCATAATTTTTTGCTGTATTTGCATTAAGGGTGTGGCTGGGAATGCGCTGCTGTTCTATGAATATAGAAGCGTGTGAGCGTTTGTATTTGATCGTTAATCGTAGCGGTGAAGGATCATTTCGATCCCTCAAAGATGGCTAATCATTGAGGAACCCTTATGTGTACATTATTAAAGCGTATTTTAAGTACCAGTTTATGTGCTTTTTCTCTTTTAACCCTCCCTGCAATTGCGCAGCAAATCACAACCGGCGGGGTTATTCATTTTCGCGGAGCGATAGTTGAATCACCTTGCGACGTTAACAGACAGCAGCAGCAAATTGAATTGTCATGTATCCGCAACGGCACCAACCAGAATAGTCTTTACAACCCGCAGCAGCTCGCGACAGCCCCTCAGAATGTGCAGGAAATTGCCACAGTCAAAATGCACTACCTCAATGAACAGAAAAACATGGCGATTCTTAATATTGAATATAAATGACTCGCTGTGGCGTAGATATGCACACTTACGGTTAAAAAGAGAGATTTAAGGGAAAACCCTGCTGTACACTTAACGAATGGTGTTTTGTCAGGGGGAACTTATGCAATCACGTGTTCATGTGTTACATGGCGATATTACGACTGTCGCTGTTGATGTGATTGTCAATGCGGCGAATTCATCGCTACTGGGAGGCGGTGGCGTCGATGGCGCAATCCATCGCGCTGCCGGACCAGCATTGCTGGAGGCCTGCAAACAGGTTATCCAGCAACAAGGAGAATGCCCGACAGGGCATGCGGTGATCACTCTGGCGGGGGCGCTTGCGGCAAAAGCGGTCATTCATACCGTAGGACCGGTCTGGCAAGGGGGAGGTCATCATGAGGCCGAACGCCTCGAAGAAGCTTACTTAAACACCCTGCAACTGGCCCTGGCCAATGGTTATCACTCCATTGCTTTTCCGGCGATTAGCACTGGGGCTTATGGCTATCCACGCGCCGCAGCGGCAGAAATAGCGGTGAAAACGGTGCTGAAATTTATTACCCGCCGCGCACTTCCTGATCAGATATACTTCGTGTGCTTTGATGACGAAAACGCTCAACTTTATAAGAGATTGCTAACACAACAAGGCGATGATCACACGGACTGATATGACGCGACTTGAGCGTGCCATCACGCCCCTTTGCGAAGACCACCCGGGAGAATGCGGCATTCTTGCGTTGGATGACAGCCTGGATGCGTTTGCTGCTCGCTATCGGTTAACGGAAATGGCGGAACGTACCCTGGATGTGCAGTATTACATCTGGGAAAACGACATGTCCGGGTTATTGCTATTTTCCGTACTGCTGGCCGCTGCGAAGCGAGGCGTACGGGTGCGTTTGCTGCTGGATGATAACAACACGCCGGGTCTGGACGACACGCTGCGTCTGCTGGATAAGCACCCCAATATAGAAGTTCGCCTCTTCAATCCGTTTTCCTTTCGCATCCTGCGCGCGCTGGGCTATTTAACCGATTTTGCCCGGCTTAATCGGCGCATGCACAATAAAAGTTATACCGCTGACGGCGTGGTGACTCTCGTTGGTGGGCGTAATATTGGCGATGCCTATTTTGGCGCGGGTGAGCAACCGCTATTTTCCGACCTGGACGTCATGGCTATCGGGCCGGTTGTCAAAGATGTGGCGGATGATTTTGAGCGTTACTGGCACTGCCGCTCGGTTTCAACGTTACAAAATGTGCTTGAGATGTCCGAGCCAGATTCTGCGCAGCGTATTGAGCTACCCGAATCCTGGTATAACGATGATATTACCCGCCGCTATCTGCATAAGCTGGAAACCAGCCAGTTTATGTCCAGTCTCGATCAAAGATCGCTGCCGCTGATTTGGGCCAAAACGCGTTTGCTGAGCGATGATCCTGCAAAAGGAGAAGGGAAAGCGCCGCGCCACTCGCTATTACCGCAGCGTTTGTTTGACGTAATGGGCTCGCCGACCGAACGTATTGATATTATTTCTGCCTACTTTGTGCCGACGCGTGCCGGTGTGGCGCAGCTCCTGAGACTGGTAAGAAAAGGCGTCAAGATTGCCATTTTAACCAATTCACTGGCGGCGAATGATGTGGCGATCGTCCATGCGGGCTATGCGCGCTGGCGAAAAAAACTGCTGCGCTACGGTGTAGAATTATACGAACTTAAACCGACCCGCGATCGCGTCTCGGTCGTTCACGATCGTGGATTAACCGGGAATTCAGGGTCCAGCCTGCATGCGAAAACGTTCAGTATTGATGATCGCAAAGTGTTTATCGGCTCGCTTAATTTTGATCCTCGTTCGACGCTGCTCAATACAGAAATGGGATTTGTGATTGAGAGTGAAGTGCTGGCCGAATTGATTCATAAACGGTTTATGCAAAGCCAGCGTGATATGGCCTGGCAGCTACGCCTTGACCGTTGGGGGAGAATTAATTGGGTCGACCGACTTTCTGGCAGTGAACAGGTCCTGAAAAAAGAACCCGCCACAGGATTCTGGAAGCGGGTTCTGGTAAAGCTGGCGTCCGTGTTACCCATTGAATGGCTGCTTTGAACCACACAATGATTGAGGGAAAAACTAGCCGGCTACGGCCTTGTTTTTATCCTGCTTAACGGGCGGTTTACCCGAAAAGAGAAACTTCAGCACCGGTATGCGTAAATGGATTTCGTACAGTATTACCGCAATCCCAACCACAAACAGCAGACCGCAGAAAAAACCCAGCAGATTCGACGTGATATGCGGTGTGATGTAAGCGCCAAAAAACAGCGTTAACGGGTGGTGCACCAGATAGATAAATAGCGACGCGTTGACAAAATAGGTCACGCGGGCAGACTGGAAATTAAGCAAACGGTGACCCAACGAAAAGACGACGTTCACCATCCACAGTCCCATGACCATGGTAATGACATATTCGGTTTCATACATCCAGGCATCGCCGTTGCCGTAACGCTGATTGAGCAGGTATGCCACAAATGCGAATGCAGCACCTAGCGTGCAACCGCGTGACGGCGTGGTAAACAGCGCTTTCAGATTCGGGTTGATAAACGCCAGTGCGCCGAGGATAAAGAACGGCGCATAGAACAGCGTTTGCATAACGATAAAATTGAACATGCCATCGCTGAGAATCGAAGGGTAGAGGATGAAAATTGTCCTTCTGACGGCAGCGTAACCGACACCTAACAAGATGAAGATCAGCGATAATTTAGTCATCGACACCGCCGGGGCGCTGGCGGCGTCACTACGCGTCAGTCTGTTTTTCATCTGGGTGAACACCCACATGCTCACGGTCGTTAATACGACCAGAACCAGTAAAAACCACAGATGGGAAATCAGCTCCCAGGCCAGCGCATTGTATTTATCGTAGCCGCTGAGAGTATGCCAACTGTCTGCTTTTCCCTTTACGTATTGCAGCATGATAAATTGCGGCAGCGTAAGTAATGGAATCGCGGTCAGCATCGGGATCCCCACGCGTTCTACACGCACCTTCCACCAGCGCTTTAGTGGATAGCGCAAAAATAGCATGTAGGAAAAATAACCCGAAATGACAAAGAAGACTTGCATGCGAAAAGCATGGATAAAGTCGTTAAACAGGGTCAACCACCACGACGGTTCAGCGCTGTTCACGTGCCAGGTGTGGGTCGAGTAAATCAATGAAATATGGAATGGGATCCCTAACAACATTAGCCAGGCACGGATGGAGTCAAGAAAATATTCGCGTGGTGGTGATACAGAGCTCATAGACAGTTATGTATTCTCAGACTTTTCGTCTTATCCCTAAGACGAATAATGGTTACATTCGAGGGCAACCCTACACGAAGTCCAACAACCTGTCTCCAGGATAAGCACGCAAAGTGAAAACAGGTAGTTGAACCTGATTAAACCATGAGCCAGCGCGCGAACAATACAGGGATTCAGTTGTCGGAATACCCGATTATCCATTAAAATGGATCGGATCAATATAAGCACACAAAGGGGGAAGTGCTTACTAATTATGAAACATAAACTACAAATGATGAAAATGCGTTGGTTGGGTGCAGCAGTTATGTTAACGCTGTACACATCATCGAGCTGGGCGTTCAGCATCGATGATGTTGCAAAACAAGCTCAATCCTTAGCCGGTAAAGGCTATGAGGCGCCAAAAAGTAACTTGCCCTCCGTTTTCCGCGACATGAAATATGCGGATTATCAGCAGATCCAGTTTAACCGCGATAAAGCCTACTGGAGCAATCTCAAGACCCCATTTAAGCTCGAGTTCTACCACCAGGGTATGTACTTCGACACGCCGGTCAAAATCAACGAAGTTACCGCTACAGCGGTGAAAAGAATCAAATACAGCCCGGATTATTTTAATTTTGGCGATGTTCAGCATGATAAAGACACGGTAAAAGATCTCGGTTTCGCCGGGTTCAAAGTGCTGTATCCGATCAACAGCAAAGATAAAAACGACGAAATCGTCAGCATGCTCGGTGCCAGCTATTTCCGTGTTCTGGGGGCAGGGCAGGTCTACGGTCTGTCTGCGCGCGGTCTCGCGATTGATACCGCTCTGCCTTCTGGCGAAGAATTTCCCCGCTTCCGTGAGTTTTGGATCGAGCGTCCGAAACCGACTGACAAACGTTTGACCATTTATGCCTTGCTGGATTCTCCGCGCGCAACCGGAGCGTATCGCTTTGTCATCATTCCGGGTCGTGACACGGTAGTCGATGTTCAGTCCAAAGTTTATCTGCGCGACAAAGTGGGCAAGCTGGGCGTGGCACCGTTAACCAGTATGTTCCTGTACGGACCAAACCAGCCTTCTCCGGCGACCAACTATCGTCCGGAACTGCATGACTCTAACGGTTTGTCGATCCACGCTGGCAACGGCGAGTGGATTTGGCGTCCGCTGAATAACCCGAAACATCTGGCGGTGAGCAGCTTTGCGATGGAAAACCCGCAAGGTTTCGGCCTGCTACAGCGTGGCCGTCAGTTCTCGCGTTTTGAAGATATCGACGATCGTTACGATCTGCGCCCAAGCGCCTGGATCACGCCAAAAGGTGATTGGGGTAAAGGTAAGATTGAGTTAGTTGAAATCCCAACTAACGATGAAACGAACGATAACATCGTTGCGTACTGGACGCCGGATCAACTGCCTGAAGCCGGCAAAGAGATGAACTTCAAGTACACCCTGACGTTCACGCGTGACGAAGACAAGCTTCATGCCCCTGATAGCGCCTGGGTCCAGCAGACTCGTCGTTCTACCGGTGATGTAAAACAGTCTAACCTCATTCGTCAGCCTGATGGCACCATCGCGTTTGTGGTGGACTTTACCGGCACGGATATGAAAAAGCTGCCGCAGGATACCCCGGTTACCGCACAAACCAGTATTGGCGACAACGGCGAGATCGTTGAAAGTACTGTGCGCTACAACCCGGTAACTAAAGGTTGGCGTTTGGTATTGCGCGTGAAAGTGAAAGATGTGAAGAAAACCACTGAAATGCGTGCTGCCTTGGTCAATGCCGATCAGACGCTGAGTGAAACCTGGAGCTACCAGTTACCTGCCAATGAATAAGACAACTGAGTATATTGACGCAATGCCGCTTTCGGATATCGAAAAAGCGGCACTGCCGAAAACTGACATCCGCGCCGTTCATCAGGCGCTGGATGCCGAGCATCGTACGTACTCGCGCGAAGATGATTCACCGCAGGGTTCGGTGAAAGCTCGCCTGGAGCAGGCGTGGCCTGATTCTCTGGCCAAAGAGCAGTTGGTTAAGGACGATGAGGGGCGCGATCAGCTGCAGGCGATGCCAAAAGCAACGCGTACCTCTATGTTCCCCGATCCCTGGCGTACCAACCCGGTTGGCCGCTTTTGGGATCGCCTGCGCGGGCGCGATGTGACTCCGCGTTATCTTTCGCGTTTGACGAAAGAAGAACAGGAGAGCGAGCAAAAATGGCGTACGGTTGGCACCATCCGCCGCTATACGCTGTTGATCTTAACGCTGGCGCAAACGGTCGTCGCAACCTGGTATATGAAGACGATCCTTCCGTATCAGGGTTGGGCATTCATTAATCCTGTTGACATGATGGGGCAGGATTTATGGGTTTCCTTTATGCAACTGCTGCCCTACATGCTCCAGACCGGCATTCTCATTTTGTTTGCCGTGCTTTTCTGTTGGGTTTCAGCAGGATTCTGGACCGCGCTGATGGGCTTCCTGCAACTGTTGATTGGGCGAGATAAGTACAGTATCTCCGCCTCAACGGTTGGGGACGAACCGTTAAATCCCGAACACCGGACCGCGTTGATTATGCCGATCTGTAACGAGGACGTTGACCGCGTATTCGCGGGACTTCGCGCCACGTGGGAGTCGGTCAAAGCGACGGGCAACGCCGAGCATTTTGATGTTTACATCCTGAGCGACAGCTACAACCCCGATATCTGCGTAGCAGAACAAAAAGCGTGGATGGAGCTGATTGCCGAAGTGCAAGGCGAAGGGCAGATTTTCTACCGTCGTCGTCGTCGTCGCGTGAAGCGTAAAAGCGGTAACATTGATGACTTCTGCCGTCGCTGGGGAAATCAGTACAGCTACATGGTGGTGCTGGACGCTGACTCCGTGATGAGCGGTGACTGTCTGAGCGGGCTGGTGCGCCTGATGGAAGCGAATCCAAATGCCGGGATTATCCAGTCTTCACCGAAGGCTTCCGGTATGGATACGCTGTATGCACGCTGTCAGCAGTTTGCGACCCGTGTTTATGGTCCGTTGTTTACCGCTGGACTTCACTTCTGGCAATTGGGGGAATCGCACTACTGGGGCCATAACGCGATTATTCGCGTGAAGCCGTTTATCGAACACTGTGCGCTTGCGCCGTTACCGGGCGAAGGCTCGTTTGCGGGTTCGATTCTCTCCCATGACTTCGTCGAAGCGGCGTTGATGCGTCGTGCCGGCTGGGGCGTGTGGATTGCTTACGATCTGCCGGGCTCTTATGAAGAGCTACCGCCGAACCTGCTGGATGAACTCAAGCGTGACCGTCGCTGGTGTCATGGCAACCTGATGAACTTCCGTCTGTTCCTGGTGAAAGGGATGCACCCGGTTCACCGTGCGGTGTTCCTGACCGGCGTTATGTCCTATCTGTCCGCGCCGCTGTGGTTTATGTTCCTCGCGTTATCAACCGCATTGCAGGTGGTGCATGCGCTGACGGAACCACAGTACTTCCTGCAACCGCGCCAGCTGTTCCCGGTATGGCCGCAGTGGCGACCTGAACTGGCGATCGCGCTGTTTGCTTCTACGATGGTGCTGCTGTTCCTGCCGAAGCTGCTGAGTATTTTGCTCATCTGGTGTAAAGGGACGAAAGAATACGGCGGGTTTATCCGCGTCACGCTGTCGCTGCTGCTGGAGGTTCTGTTCTCCGTGCTGCTGGCGCCGGTGCGTATGCTGTTCCATACCGTCTTCGTCGTGAGCGCCTTCCTCGGTTGGGAAGTGGTGTGGAATTCGCCGCAGCGTGATGACGATTCCACCCCGTGGGGTGAAGCATTTATGCGTCACGGTTCTCAGTTACTGCTGGGGCTGGTGTGGGCGGTAGGTATGGCCTGGCTGGATCTGCGTTTCCTGTTCTGGCTGGCGCCGATTGTCTTCTCGCTGATCCTGTCGCCGTTTGTTTCCGTGATTTCCAGCCGTTCCACGGTTGGGTTACGTACCAAGCGCTGGAAGCTGTTCCTGATCCCGGAAGAGTATTCTCCGCCGCAGGTGCTGGTGGATACGGATACCTATCTGGTGATGAACCGCAATCGTACACTGGACGACGGCTTTATGCATGCGGTGTTTAACCCGTCATTTAACGCACTGGCAACGGCAATGGCGACTGCACGCCACCGCGCGAGTAACGTGCTTGAGATTGCCCGTGACCGCCATGTGGAGCAGGCGCTGAACGAAACGCCGGAGAAACTAAACCGTGACCGCCGTCTGGTGCTGTTGAGCGATCCGGTGACGATGGCGCGTTTGCACTATCGCGTCTGGAATTCACCTGATAAGTATTCTTCGTGGGTGAATTACTACCAGGGACTGACCCTGAATCCGCTGGCGCTCAGGAAAAAGTAAGCGTTAAGTAACGTGAAAATACCGGCCTGGTGCCGGTATTTTTTTATACTAAATAAAAGAGCTGTGAGGTATCAGGTGCGAATATTGGCAGTGGCAATCATGGTGTGCTTGCTGAGCGGATGCGGCAGTATTATTAGCCGAACTATCCCAGGGCAAGGGCACGGAAACCAATACTATCCTGGCGTGCAATGGGATGTCCGGGACTCCGCGTGGCGCTACGTCACCATCCTCGACCTGCCATTTTCGCTGGTGTTTGATACCTTGCTGCTCCCGCTCGACATTCACCACGGACCTTACGAGTAAGCTATCGCTCATCCCATTCATCGGCCGCGGTCTGACCCTCTTCGGTATCCAGGGGAGGTTCCAGCTGGAATTCACCTTCATCCCATTCGTGAAGCGTGTTTTCTTCCTGCCACTCCTGACGGATCTCAATTTCATCATAGTCGCCATCAAAAACGCTTTGGGCCGCTTCACCACTCAGCATTGGCAGGCATTCACCCTCGCCCTCATCCTCATCAGCAAAGAATTCCGCCTGCCACATAATGTCACCATCCTGTAGCACGTATTTTTGTACGCTTAGCTGTTGAACGCTGGCTTCGTCGGGCTCAAGGTCAGGGTTATCAGCCAGAAATTCTTCACGAGCGGCATCAATGGCTTCTTCCAGCGTGGCATACATGGTCATCAGAGTCTCCCTTTGATTTAATGAAGTATTCAGGGAAATAATAGTTGATTCTCCGATATTGCAAGTATGAATGCACAAAAATCATCCCGTAGCCTCAGTGCTCCGGCGACGGCGCAGACTATTCCACGAGTAGAAAGCGTTAAACAGTACGACGCCCGCGGTCACGCAGAAGACGGCGCGAAAACCGTAGTTGGCGGAAATTGCCGCCCCCATTAACGGTCCCGTTACGTTACCGATATCGCGAAATGACTGGTTATAACTGAAAATACGCCCGGCGATCTGATTGGTTGAGTTATAGACCAGCAGCGTTTGTACTGCCGGGAGCAGAGCCCCATCAGCGGCCCCCAATAAAAAGCGCAGAACGGCAAGTTGCCAGGGCGATTGTACAAACGACATTGGAATAAGCAGCAGCACGGAGATGACCAGAGCAACAATCAGGATCTTCTCCGGGCCAATTCGATCACCTAATTTGCCAAGTCGCGGGGCGCTGATTAACGCAGCCACGCCTGGTACGGAAGCAATCATCCCGCTGATAAAGGCGATGTTACTGACGTTGCCAGCCAGCTCTCGAACGTACAGCGTCAGAATTGGCGCGATGGACCCGGTTGCCACCTGGATTATCAGCGTTGTGACAAACAGGCTCAGCACCAGTTTGGGATTTTTTAACGAGGCCACGACTTCGCGAATGTGCAGCATCTCTTTCTTGCTCACCGGTTGGAAACGTTCGCGAATAAAAAATAGCGTCAGGATAAAACAGACCAGCAGTACGCTGGCGGTGATGAAAAATACCGGGCGTAGTCCGTACTGATCCGCGAGCAGCCCCCCAGCTAACGGTCCGAGCAGTGCGCCGCTGACGCCGCCGGTGGAAAGCGTTCCCAGCGCCCAGCCGCTTTTATTGCGCGGAACCTGGGTGGCGATGAGTGCATTGGCGTTGGGAATGAAACCGCCGAGCAGACCCAACAGGGCGCGCAGGACCAGGAACTGCCAGATATTTTGCGCCAGCCCCATCAGCAGCATCACAATCGCCATACCCAATGCGGAACGCAGCAGCATGATTTTTCGCCCTTTGCGATCGGCAAGGCCACCCCAGAAAGGAGAGGCGATGGCGGAAAAGAGAAAAGTGATGCTGAAGACCAGACCTGACCACATATTCAGGGCGCTATGACCCGTGACGCCGAGACTCTCGACATAGAGGGGCAAAAAGGGCATAACCAGGCTAAATGCTGCACCGGTTAAAAAACAACCCAACCAGGCAACGGTGAGGTTACGTTTCCAGTTTATGGGAGCATCTGAGGGTGACATAGCGTTCCGCAGTGTGGCGCGCTGTTTGCGCTATCGATTGAATATAAGCAAGCAGGCTAATTATGCGCCTGGTTGATAGTTGCTGCAATGCGGATAGCAGTTAAACCTAAAGCGGGCAGGGAAGGTGTTGCAGTCCACAGGACTGCAACCGTGCTTTAGTACAGGGAAGGTGAACCTTCAGGACGCGTCTTGAAACGACGGTGTAGCCACATGTACTGCTCCGGGGCCATCATGATGCATTGCTCAACAATCTTATTCATCCACGCTGCCGTAGTCTCCGCGTTGTCTAACGGCGGTGAACACTCCGGAGGCAGCATAATCAATTGATAACCTTTACCGTCAGGTTTGCGGCGGGGAACAAACGGTACCAGGCAGGCATTCGACATGCGTGAAAGCATCCAGGTCCCGGAGGTTGTTGCGGCCTGTTCAACAGCAAAAAGCGGGACAAATACGCTGGCGCGGGGACCGTAGTCATGATCCGGCGCGTACCAGACCACTTCGCCTTTTTTCAACGCTTTAATCATTCCTTTCAGGTCTTTACGATCGAGCATGGATTTATTAGAGCGCATACGGCCCCAGGTTTGTAGCCAGTCGAGCAGTGGGTTGTCGTTGGGGCGATATACGCCTATCCCCGGCTCCTGCAAACCAAACTGACGCGCACCCAGTTCAAGGGTCAGAAAGTGCAGACCCACTAACAAAATTCCCCGTTTTTGCGCCTGAACGTCGCGGATATGTTCCATCCCGATAACTTCCGTCCAGCGTGAAATGCGCTTGTCAGACCAAAACCAGGCCATTCCGGTTTCCATCACGCCCATGCCCACGGACTCGAAGTTCTTGATGATCATCTGCTGGCGTTCCTGCTCGCTCATTTGCGGGAAGCACAGTTCCAGATTACGGGAAACAATTTTTGCCCGACGTTTCATCAAACGTAATGCCAGACGACCTAATGCGCAGCCCAACTTGTAAAGAATCGGGTAGGGTAACTGCACGATTAACCAAAGGATGCCAATGCCCAGCCAGGTTAACCAATAACGTGGATGCAGTAACGCAGCCGAAAACTTGGGTAAATTCGTCATGTCTATCCTGTCTTCAAACGACCAATTGCCTGTATTGTCGCATTTTTTCGCGCATATCAAAAATTTGTGACGGGAGAACGGTGATTAAACCAGCAATTGTTGTTGCACTTTTATATTGGAGTAAGAAATGTAGCGTAAAATGTGTGGATGTAAATTGGCGGTGTTTGCTTTATTATGCCGCCGATTTTCATTTTTCCCTATTTGCAGGATACGTACACCATGCCAGTGTTACACAACCGCATTTCGAACGATGCGCTCAAAGCCAAAATGTTGGCTGAGACCGAGCCGCGCACGACGATCTCATTCTATAAATATTTCACCATCGCCAATCCTCAGCACACGCGTGATGCGCTGTACCAGATGTTCACTGCATTGAACGTCTTCGGGCGCGTTTATCTTGCCCATGAAGGAATCAATGCGCAAATCAGCGTACCGCAAAGCAACGTCGAGGCATTCCGCCAGCAGCTTTATGCGTTTGATCCCGCATTCGCCGGGTTACGTCTGAATATCGCGCTGGATGATGATGGTAAATCGTTCTGGGTGCTGCGCATGAAAGTGCGTGAACGCATCGTGGCGGATGGCATTGACGATCCGCAATTTGACGCCAGCAACGTAGGTGATTACCTGAAGGCGGCGGAAGTAAACGCCATGCTGGACGATCCTGACGCGGTATTCATTGATATGCGCAACCACTATGAATATGAAGTGGGCCATTTCGAGAATGCGCTAGAAATCCCGGCAGACACGTTCCGCGACCAGTTACCGAAAGCCGTTGAAATGATGCAGGCGCATAAAGATAAAAAAATCGTTATGTATTGCACGGGCGGGATCCGTTGTGAGAAAGCCAGCGCCTGGATGAAACACAACGGATTTAGCAAAGTCTGGCACATTGAGGGCGGTATTATTGAATATGCCCGCAAGGCACGTGAACAGGGGCTTCCTGTACGTTTTGTCGGTAAAAACTTCGTTTTTGATGAGCGTATGGGCGAAAGGATTTCTGAAGATGTTATTGCGCATTGCCATCAGTGCGGAACGGCGTGCGACAGCCATACTAATTGCAAAAATGATGGCTGCCATCTGTTGTTTATCCAGTGTCCGGCCTGCGCGCAGAAGTATAACGGCTGCTGTAGCGAGTTGTGTAGCGAAGAGAGTAAGTTGCCGGAAGAAGAGCAACGTCGTCTTCGAGCAGGACGTGAAAATGGCAACAAAATATTTAATAAGTCACGCGGTCGTCTGAATACCAAACTGGGTATTCCGGACCCTGCGCAATAGTCATCATGCCGGATGGCGGCTTTAGCCCCATCCGGCAACTCATACGTTACTTCTGTTGGACGCCTTCCACTGAGATGATCAGATCGACTTCCTGAGACGCCGGGCCGAGATCGGTGGTGATGTTGAAGTCCTTCAGCTTAATTTTACCTTCTGCTTCAAAACCCGCACGCGTGCCACCCCACGGATCGCCGCCCTGACCGATCAGCTTCGCATCCAGCGTAACAGGTTTAGTGACGCCGTTCAGGGTCAGATTACCGGTGATATCCAGGTCGTTCCCCTCTTTCTTCACGCTGGTAGAGCTAAAGGTCGCCTGCGGGAATTTGGCCACGTTAAGGAAATCTGCGCTGCGCAGGTGCTTGTCGCGTTCGGCGTGATTGGTGTCAACGCTGTTGGTGTTGATGGTGACGTTAACCTTATCGGCTGCGGGATTTTTCTCATCAAAGGTAAAAGTCCCGTCGAAATCTTTAAATGTGCCGTACAGCCAACTGTAACCCAGGTGCTGAATACGGAAATTAACAAAGGCATGCTGTCCTTCTTTGTCAATTTTGTAATCTGCCGCCACGGCTGACCCGGTGGTGAATAACAGAGAGGCGAGTGTAAGTCCCAGCAGGTTTTTTTTCATTTTAAGCTCCATAGTCAGATGACGATTTTCCCAACATGCGATTCAGGGTATCGTCGTTATCGATAAAGTGATGTTTCAGGGCCATCAGTCCGTGCAGAAGCGATAAAACCACCACGGTCCACGCAAGCCACAGGTGCAGACTACCGGCGAGGTCGGCCTGAGCGCCCGCATTGGCAAGGGTGGCAGGAATGTCGAACCAACCAAATACGCTTATCGCTTTGCCATCAGCGGTGGAAATCAAATACCCGCTGATGACAATTGAAAAGAGCAATGTGTATAGCGCGAGGTGACCCAGTGCCGCCGCGATGCGGGTGAAACGGGAATAACTTGCCAGCGCAGGAGGAGGAGGGGAGATCAACCGCCAGACGACGCGGATAACCAGCCCCATCATGAGCACAACGCCGATGCTTTTATGCAGTTCAGGGGCCTGGTGATACCAGCCGTCGTAATAGCTGAGTGTGACCATCCACAATCCCAGCGCAAACATGCCATATACAGCAATCGCAATCAGCCAGTGTAAAGCGGCAGACACCACGCCATAGCGTTGTGGAGTATTATTGAATTGCATAAGTGCACCGTTAGATATTTCAGAAGTGAATGAAAATGGCGCGTAAAAGACATTAATGCAACTAATAAATAACAATAATGGTGATATTTGTTTTTGATTCAATAAAATTGATTGAATTGTGAAGTAATCATCAAGGAATTAGTGGGGTGGATGACATTAAGGCTTGTTATCAGGGTGTTTAAGGTATTTTTCTTGTTCAGTTAATTGCAATGAAAATTAAGTTAATATCAGTTTATGTCAATTAGTGTCAGCGTTGTGGGTTCAGAAAAACATAATATATATCACATCCATAATTGCCAGCAGCGACCATAAAATAATGTAGAGCATAAGATGCTCGCGAATATTATTAACCAGATAGTGAAAGATGCGGCGCATCAACGTTATTCCTGTCATTAAAAATGGCCTCACCAACGAGGCCATTCATTTATTATCGCTTAAAACGATTTAGCCTGAAGGGAGTCAGGTCAAAGTCAGACGGTTTGTCCTGGGCGAAGTCTGCCGCAATCTCTCCGAGGACGGAGGCAAACTTAAAGCCATGTCCGCTCAGCCCGGCGATGATCAACGTGTTGTCATGCTCCGGTAGAGTATCAATAATAAAGTCTTCATCTGGTGAGTTATCATAGGTGCAGGACGCACCGTGCAGACAGCAGCCCACGCCTGGCAGAATTGTGCGCAGGAATGGGAAGGCTTCAGAACCATCGCTGGCTACAGCGGCAAACGGCTTGCGCTCTTCTGCCGAATGAATTACCTGTCCGCCATTGTGCTTACCAATTTTTAGCTCGTCATTTTCTGCCGGGAAACCGTAGAATTGATCGCCATTTGGTAGCTCCCCGGTGAAGGCAGGGAAGTTATTCTTAACGCTGTAACGCCCATCGGCTTGATACCAGGCGAACACTTTGCGTACCGGTTGTATCGGTAGTTCAGGGACTAATGACTGTACCCAGGTTCCGGCGCTGATCACCGCTTTTTGCGCGTGATAGTCACCATCGGCGGTTTCTACCGTGACGCCATCATCACTATGACGAATTGCGCTGACCGGGCATTTAAATAGCTGCGCACAGCCTGCTTCTTCCGCCAGACGGATCCAGGTTTTAATCGCTAACTCACTACGTAAAAAACCAGACTCCGCTTCAAACAGACCGATATAGTTTTCAGGTACGCGAATCTCTGGCCAGCGCGCCATAATGGCTGCTGCATCCAGTTGTTCAACATTGAGTTGCCACTGTTTTGCACTTTGCGCCGCGGTCGCTAAGAAGGTTGAATCTGCCGGACCAAGGTTGATGACACCAGAGCGCACAAAAATCGGCTCTTCATTTTGGGTGGATAATTCATCCCATAATGTTTGCGCACGCAGCACCAGCGGAACATATTTTTCACCTTCGCCATAGGCATGACGAATTAATCGAGTGTCGCCGTGGTGGCTGCCCTGCTGATGCGGTGGCATATGCGCATCGATCATCAGAACCTTCAGACCGGCGCGAGTGGCATAGTATCCGGCTGCGGCGCCCACGGAACCGCTGCCAATTATGATTAAGTCGTATTTCATCCGCTTCTCTCTGCAATCGCGATAGTAGCAGGGTAAATAAGTGACCCGGAATATTCAACCTGGAAATAAGAAAGGCACCGGAAAGGTGCCTTTTGATGGTTGGATGTATCAGATTTAATGTCGCTGATACTCATTTACCTGGTAATCGCCGGATTCAATTTTAGCGATTCCTGCTTCTAATATCGAAATAAATTGCCTGGCAACATCAGTGGTTAACCAGAGCGTTTGACCAACTTCAGTCCCATCCGGGTCAGGACGATTCGGGGTCTGGTAGTGCAAACGCAGCATCAGCGCATCGTAGCTATCAACAGTGCTGATGTCCCATCCTACTAACGGATGAGTCTGAATGACTTCATTATTCTTTTCCATCATGCCCCCTAATTCGTGTTACTAGACAACGGTTTTCGAGGTTCAATGCGTTTTTTCTGAAGCAACTTCAGTATATCAATAAATAAGGGTATTCATTGAAAATTTAAAGAGGTAAGCACATAAAATTTTCGTTTTCAGCGTTATCTGACTAACAAACCGACATGTTATTCATTTTTTTTAAGCATGTTGCACAATTATTTTGGTGTTGTGGTTAAAAGATAGCCAGGAATTTATTATTAAAATATCAGTTTGCCAGAAGGAATGAACTATTGATTAAAAGATGGTGTGTATAAAAAAGCCGGGGCGACCCGGCAAACAAACATCACTGCATATCATTATTTATTCATTGATGAACCAGTCATCCGCGCTTTCCCAGGTCTCCTGGAGGATCTCGCTGATGCGTTCTTTATCCTCTTTGGTGGCACCAATAACCGACAGATTGTTTGCGCCGGCATAACGGACGGTAACGTTACCTTCGTTATCCGGAAAATGGTGCTGAATACGGCGGGAGAGTTCACCTGCCAGCGCGTCAATTGCACCAGCAGGTAAAGGTGAAGTTTTGGCAATAGTGACTTCAATACGCATAGTAGCCCCCTGTGGAATATACTGTTTATTTATACAGTTATTCTCGCCAGTTGGCTACACTTTTTTTAGCTTTTCACGGACCAGTGTACCGTTTCGCCACCCAGGAAAGGCACCAGCGTATCATCTTGCAGCGCAATGCTCTCCGGGACCTGGTGCTCCACGCGTTCCAGCTCAATAAAGGTTTCATTCACCGGCAAACCGTAGAACTGTGGGCCATTGAGTGAGCAGAAGGCTTCAAAATGGTCCAGTGCATTCATCTCTTCAAACACGGTGGCATAACTGCCCAGTGCGGTCGGCGCATTAAAGCAGCCCGCACAGCCACAGCTTGACTCTTTGCGATGACGCGCATGCGGCGCTGAGTCGGTACCGAGGAAGGCGCGGTTAAACCCGCTGGCGACCAGCTCACGCAGCGCCTGTTGATGGACGTTACGTTTGAGGATCGGCAGGCAGTACAGATGAGGGCGAATCCCGCCGACCAGCATGTGGTTGCGGTTAAACATCAGGTGCTGCGGCGTAATGGTCGCCGCCAGAAGGTCATTGCCGTCGCGCACGTATTCGGCAGCATCTTTAGTCGTGATATGTTCGAACACCACTTTCAGCGCAGTTAAACGCTGACGCAGTGGTTCCATTACCGTCTCAATAAAGCGCGCCTCGCGATCGAAAATATCGATATCCGCATGCGTCACTTCGCCGTGCACCAGCAGAGGCATACCCAATTTTTCCATCCGTTCCAGCACTGGCATGATGGCATCAATAGAGGTTACGCCATGCGTCGAGTTGGTGGTGGCATTGGCCGGATAGAGTTTTGCGGCGGTGAACACGCCTTCGTTGAATCCACGTTCCAGCTCATTGGGATCCAGCGTATCCGTTAAGTAGCAGGTCATTAATGGCGTGAAGTCGTGTCCGGCAGGTACCGCGTCAAGAATTCGCTGGCGGTAAGCGATAGCCGCGTCCACCGTGGTGACGGGCGGAGCCAGGTTCGGCATGACAATGGCGCGGCCATAAACTTCGCTGGTATAGGGCACGACAGTTTTTAACATGTCGCCATCGCGAAAGTGAAGATGCCAGTCGTCTGGGCGGCGGATCTTTAAAACCTGGGATGGTGCAGTCATCAATATGCTCCGGCTGAGGATAGTCTTTTTTGCCGGAAACAAAGGATAAGCGGAAACGTTTTCGTTTGCACGAAAAAAAAGGGCGCATCGGCGCCCTCTGTCATATTAGTCGGTGAACGGGATAATGATTTCTCCCGGTTTCACCTCAATGCCTTTCGCCAGTTTTTTCGCCAGCGCTTCCCCCTGGCTGCTGTCATCCCGCAGAATGTACGCCGGCTGCTGGTTGAAATAGTTGCGCAGCGACTGATTTAAATAAGGCATCAGCGTTTGCAGTACCGACTGCATTTTTTCCGGCGTGACGGTAGCGTCCACGACTTCCATTTCTTGCAGATAAATCGCGCCTTTTTCTTTATTGAAAACCGGTAAGGCTTTTAGCTTCAACTTCATGGTCGCTTTCTGACTGCCAAACAGGGAGTTCATGTCCAGGTTGGCGTCTCCGGTCAGCGTCACTTTATTGGGTTCTTCACGGCCTATCTGGCTGGCGAGATTGTTCAGTACGATATGTGCTTCAGCGACGCCAGGCAAACCGATATCTTTTGAAAAGTTATTATTCTTCGCCAGGGCCTGATTAATCTCTTGCTCGCTAACCGTGTATTGCGTGAGTTGATTACAACCAACCAACAGGCCGCTGACAATTAGTGCAGCGGCAAAAAAAAACTTTTTCATGGGGTTCCTCAACATGATGCTTGTGGTGTAATCGTGACACAAAGCATCATCGAGCACCAGCGCTGCGGGTAACAGCAGAAAAAACTGAAAAATGCGCGTACACCAGATTGGCTATCAGGCGTCAGGCTCCAGCATACCACGCGTTGGGCGTTTGAGACTGAATTGCCAGCCCAGCGCCAGGAAAGTGATGAAGCCGATAATGCCGAGCATCATCCAGGGCAGCTCCGGTTGTGCCAGGGCTTTACCCATGTCAAACAGCCAGCCGCCGCCGATATAACCAATGGCGCCGCCGATGGCGAGTCCCAGTCGACTGAAACCCATATAGCTTCCCCGGGCACGTGCATTCGCCAGCGAGGCGCTCAGGGTTTCACGCGCCGGTTCGGCGATGATTGAGCCAATATAGAACGTGCAAATCAGGGTGAACAACTGCTGTAAATTTCCGACCAGGCCGATGGGCATCATGCTGAAAGACATCACCAGCAGACCGGCCATCAGGCGATGCTCAAGGCGAAAGCGTTTTTCACTCCAGCGGGCAATCGGGTAGAGTAATGTTAAAGAGAGGCACGCCTCGATGGCATACATCCATTTCACAGCGGCCGGTGAGCCAGCGATGTCGTTCACCATTATTGGCAGCATCAGCATCACTTGCACCGCCAGCATGTAATATCCCGCCAGCGTCAGCACATAAGTGACAAAGCGCTTGTCATGCATCACATGGCTCATTCCTTCGCGCACCGGAATTTTCACCGTTGACAGTTTCCATGCCGGAAGCAGCCAGGCGTTAAACGCCGCGCACAGAACGAACAAAATTGCGCCGGTGGCACACACCAGACGGAAATCGTATTGCAATAACCAACTGCCGAGCAACGCGCCAACCACGGCCCCGGCGCTATCCTGCATCATCAGAATAGAGAAAAAACGCCCGCGCTTTTCCGGACGGATCAGTTTGACCACCAGCGCCGAGCGGGGAGGGTCGAACAACGTGCCGCCCAGCCCGGAAAGAAAGCAGGAAAACCACAGCAGCCACGGTTCATGGGCAATGCCCATGGTGGCGAATCCGGCAGCACGCATCAGCATGCCGGTGACGATCATCGGTTTTGCCCCGAAACGGTCAGCAATAGCACCGCCGAAGATACCTAAACCTTGCTGGATAAATTGACGTAATCCAAGCGCGATACCGACCATCACGGCGGCCCAGCCCATTTGATCGACGAAACGAATTGAGATCAGCGGGAAAACGACGAAGAAACCCAGCACGACCAGCATGTTATCGATAAGAAGGAAGTATTTACCCAGGTTCCTTGCCTGCGAGACTTGCGACATTTCCCCTCCAGGGAAAAACTCGTCACTCTGGATAGAGTTTAAAAGATAAGCACCTCCTATTCTGCGGTGTCGTCATCGCTTTTCCCACCCTTCGCGGGACAATATTTTTTTATCAAAAGTCCGTCTTGATAGAGAGTTTTCATCAAAATGTGTGAATAATTCAAAAAATGGCATTTTGCTCTTTTCACAGGGCGTATTTGCGCAGGTATAGTAATGCGAATAGCGTATTGAAGACGTTACGGGAAGGAGTAGGTATAGAATGTTTGGCTATCGCAGTAACGTGCCAAAAGTGCGCTTAACCACGGACCGCCTGGTCGTGCGTTTAGTGCATGAGCGTGATGCCTGGCGTCTGGCAGATTATTACGCAGAAAATCGTCATTTCTTAAAACCCTGGGAACCTATTCGCGATGAAAGCCACTGTTATCCGTCAGGCTGGCAGGCGCGTCTGAGCATGATATCTGAGTTTCATAAACAGGGCACCGCTTATTACTTTGCGCTGCTCGATCCGGAAGAAAAAGAGATTATTGGCGTCGCGAACTTCTCGAACGTCGTGCGGGGATCTTTCCACGCCTGTTATCTCGGTTACTCCATTGCGCAGAAGTGGCAGGGGCAGGGGCTGATGTATGAAGCCTTAACCTCGGCCATCCGCTATATGCAGCGCACGCAGCATATTCACCGCATTATGGCTAACTACATGCCACATAATAAACGCAGCGGTGACCTACTGGCGCGACTGGGTTTTGAAAAAGAAGGGTATGCCAAAGACTACCTGCTGATTGACGGGCAGTGGCGCGATCACGTGCTGACGGCGTTGACCACATCAGAATGGACCCCCGGCCGCTAAGTTTCAGATGCAGCCATGATTAATGGAGAAGACGATGAAATACGAATTAACCGCCACCGAAGCACGGGTGATTGGCTGTTTATTAGAAAAACAAGTGACTACACCTGAACAGTATCCGCTCTCCGTTAACGGAGTCGTAACCGCCTGCAATCAAAAAACGAATCGTGAACCCGTGATGAACCTGTCGGAATCCGACGTGCAGGATCAGCTTGATAACCTGGTGAAACGGCATTTCCTGCGTACGGTGAGTGGCTTTGGTAATCGCGTCACGAAATATGAGCAGCGTTTCTGCAACTCTGAGTTTGGCAATCTTAAGCTCAGCGCGGGGGAAGTCGCGCTCATTACCACGCTGTTGCTGCGCGGCGCTCAAACACCAGGTGAGCTACGTAGCCGCGCCTCCCGGATGTACGAATTCAGCGACATGGCCGAAGTAGAGTCGACACTGGAGAAACTGGCAACCCGGGAAGATGGTCCTTATGTCGTTCGCCTGGCGCGTGAGCCGGGCAAACGTGAAAGCCGTTATATGCACCTGTTTTGCGGTGACGTTGATGAAGCGATGGCCACGGCAGATGAACTTCCGGCAGCTTCGGGTGATCTACAGGCGCGCGTTGACGCGCTGGAAACAGACGTCGCGGAGCTTAAGCAGCGGCTTGATTCCTTACTGGCGCACTTGGGAGACTGATGTGAATAAATTACGTATCGGCATTGTCGGGCTCGGCGGAATTGCGCAAAAGGCCTGGCTGCCCGTGCTGGGCGCTAGTGCAGACTGGACGCTGAAAGGGGCATTTTCACCTTCGCGTGAAAAAGCGCAGCGTATCTGTGATACCTGGCGGATACCCTACGTTGATTCACTGGTTAATCTGGCGCAAACCTGCGATGCGGTTTTCGTCCATTCCAGTACCGCAACGCACTATGCGGTGGTCAGCGAACTGCTGAATGCCGGGGTTCACGTGTGCGTGGATAAACCGCTGGCGGAAAACCTGCACGAGGCTGAACAATTGGTGGAGCTGGCCGAGCGGAAAAAGCTGACGCTGATGGTGGGGTTTAACCGTCGATTTGCGCCGCTGTATCAGGATCTCAAATCCCAGTTGGGCAATGCGGCGTCCGTACGCATGGATAAGCACCGGACGGACAGCGTCGGGCCGCACGATCTGCGCTTCACTCTACTGGACGACTATCTGCACGTTGTCGATACCGCATTGTGGCTGGCGGGAGAGAAAGCGCAGTTAAATCACGGTACGCTGTTAACCAATGAATCCGGCGCGATGCTCTATGCGGAGCACCATTTTTCTGCCGGGCAAATGCAGGTAACGACCAGTATGCACCGCCGCGCCGGTAGCCAGCGTGAGAGCGTGCAGGCGGTGACGGATGGTGGCCTGATTGACGTCACGGATATGCGGGAATGGCGGGAAGAGCGCGGGCAAGGAGTGGTGCACAAGCCGGTAGCAGGCTGGCAAACTACCCTGGAACAGCGTGGTTTTGCCGGATGCGCACGTCATTTCATTGAGTGCGTGCAAAATCAGACGGTTCCCCAAACGGCAGGTGAGCAGGCGCTCCTGGCCCAGCGCGTTGTCGAAAAGCTGTGGCGGGAGGCAATGGCTGAATAACCCCCTGTAACATCTGGCGGTAGTAATTCATTGTAATCCAGGTACTATATGCCAACTCAAAAATAACACCTCTTTTCAACCATAGGCTGGTTTGTCGGCCTGATAAGACGCTACGGCGTCGCCATCAGGCACAGCAAAAGTGCCGGATGGCGGCGATCATGCCTTATCCGACCTACGGGCAGGTTTGTCGGGGTTTTGCCTCAGAGTCTGGAATACAACATAGATGAATTTATTAAAGTCGCTGGCAGCCGTCAGCTCGATGACGATGTTTTCACGTGTGCTGGGTTTTGCGCGTGATGCGATTGTCGCCAGAATCTTTGGCGCAGGGATGGCGACTGATGCCTTTTTTGTGGCATTCAAACTTCCTAACCTGCTGCGCCGAATCTTTGCTGAGGGCGCTTTTTCGCAGGCGTTTGTGCCTATTCTTGCCGAATATAAAAGTAAGCAGGGGGAGGATGCGACCCGCGTCTTTGTCTCTTACGTTTCCGGGCTGTTGACTCTGGCGCTGGCCGTGGTGACGGTCGCCGGAATGCTGGCTGCCCCGTGGGTGATTTTAGTCACCGCGCCTGGGTTTGCCGACACAGCGGACAAATTTGCGCTGACCACTCAACTGCTACGGATCACCTTTCCGTATATTCTACTGATCTCGCTGGCTTCGCTGGTGGGTGCGATCCTGAATACCTGGAATCGCTTTTCCATTCCGGCGTTTGCGCCGACCTTTCTGAATATCAGCATGATCGGTTTCGCGCTGTTTGCTGCGCCTTATTTTCACCCTCCGGTGCTGGCGCTGGCGTGGGCCGTTACCGTTGGCGGCGTGCTACAGCTGATTTATCAGCTTCCGCACCTGAAGAAAATTGGCATGCTGGTGCTGCCGCGCGTGAACTTCCGTGATGCGGGGGCGATGCGCGTCGTCAAGCAAATGGGCCCGGCGATCCTTGGGGTATCTGTCAGCCAGATTTCACTGATCATCAATACGATTTTCGCTTCGTTTCTGGCCTCTGGCTCAGTGTCATGGATGTATTATGCTGACCGTCTGATGGAGTTTCCGTCTGGCGTACTTGGCGTCGCGTTGGGGACTATCCTGCTGCCCTCGCTGTCCAAAAGTTTTTCCAGCGGTAATCATGATGAGTATTGCCGTCTGATGGACTGGGGGCTGCGTTTGTGTTTTCTGTTGGCATTACCGAGCGCCGTGGCGTTGGGGATTCTGGCCAAACCGCTGACGGTTTCTCTGTTCCAGTACGGTAAATTTACCGCCTTTGACGCCGCGATGACGCAGCGCGCGCTGGTGGCATACTCGGTAGGTTTGATTGGCTTGATCGTGGTGAAAGTGTTGGCCCCAGGTTTTTATTCGCGCCAGGATATTAAAACGCCAGTCAAGATTGCCATTGTCACGCTGATTATGACCCAGGTAATGAACCTGGCATTTATTGGGCCGCTGAAACATGCCGGGCTGTCGCTGTCGATTGGTCTGGCGGCGTGTCTGAACGCTTCACTGCTGTACTGGCAACTGCGTAAACAGAAAATTTTTACCCCACAACCGGGTTGGGCCTGGTTCCTGGCGCGACTGGTGATTTCTGTGCTGGTGATGTCGGCGGCGTTGGTTGGGATGCTCTACATCATGCCGGACTGGTCGCAGGGAACGATGTTATGGCGTCTGCTGCGTCTGATGGCCGTTGTGGTGGCAGGTATTGCTGCTTACTTCGCTGCGCTCGCGGTGCTGGGCTTTAAAGTGAAAGAGTTTGTGCGCCGGACGGCGTAACTGATTAATGCCGGATGGCGGCATGACGCCGTATCCGGCCTACAAAACGCGTAGGCCTGATAAGCAAAACGTTATCAGGCTAGCATCAGATAGAGAATTTTTTCCCGCCGCGGTGCGCAGCAGAGGTTTGACCGTTTGCGCCATACAGCGCCGGTTCCTGGTGCGGTTTCAGCACTTGAATCGCTTGTTGATTGCGCTCGATCTGCCCTTCCAGCAGCCAACCGTTGTGCTGGTTGAGTTCGCGTAGGTCCTGTGTTTTTCGGGTAATGGTCTGCCAACGCTCGGCAATTTCATCATTGGCGCTGCGCGTGGCGTCATGCTCCAGACGGCGCTGCTGCTCCAGATAATCAAGGGTTGCCAGCAAAGAGCTTTTTTCTTCTGTAATACGCTGTAGCTGGCTGCCGTTAATATATCCTGCGGAAAGCTGCTGCTGTTCAGCATCCATTACCGTTTTCAGGTCATTGAGGACGGTCGTCATCTGGTCAAGTATTTCTGACAAACGAGTCATACTTTATTTACTCTGTAAGTAGCTCTGCGCCTCGCGGATCAGCGAGTCGGCAATTTTTCCGGTGTCCATTTTCAGCTCGCCATTACGGATTGCGGTTTTGAGTGCTTCCACGCGTTCCATATTGATGTCATTGGTGCCGGGCTGCATCAGTTTGGCCTGGGCGTCGCTCAGCATGACGCTGGTGCTGGTGGTGGCGGTGGTTTTTTCCTTCCGCGTTTTTTGTACCGGCGCATCGCTGGTTTCACGTGGCTGAACGGTACTTACTGGCTTCAATGGTGAGGTACGATCAATGCTCATTTTGTTTATCCTCATCGAGGGGTTACGCTATAGCGGCCCGCTGTAATCATTGGTTGTTTATCTATCGGCACACGCTAAAAAATCTTTAACCTATTATAGGTTAATAAGAATATTCCCATCAGAATCGACGACACCGCTCACCACCTGGCCTGAAATCATCCGTACTCGGGCATTCTGGGCGACGGCGGCATTGTTCAGCGCTTTACCTTCGGCATTCACCCGAAAGCCATCTCCGTTGGCGATAACCAGGACGCGCTGACCGGCCTTGATTCGCCATGCCTGGCGCAACATGGAAAGCTGTATCGGCTGACCAGGGACCAGATCGCGCAAGCTTACGGCATCCTGCACCTGATTCATATCCAGCACGGCGCGCGGAGGGAGTTGGTCCAGTCGACCTCGTTTTAGCGTTACGCTGGCCGAAGTCAGGGCGCTACCCCGAGCGACGGGCGCGGCGGCAACAACGTAGTTTCCCGTGGCCTGCACGTTCACCTGCAGATAACGTTTCTCGTTAGCGCAGCGCGCCAGCACGTTCACATTACCCCACAATTTTGCACTCCCGGACACGCTTAATGCTGGTTGTTCGCAGCTCGGCAATAAGTTTGGCGACGTTCGGATAGTAACGACGACCTCATCGCTAAATCCGGCCAGTCGCTGGGAAAACCATGCCGTCAGCTGTGAATTCAGGTCTTGCGCCAGCGTCATAGGACTGAACAGCAGTGCTGCCACGACGACTCCACGTTTAAACGTTTGCATCAAAACCTCGCGCTTTTTCAGGTAGTGACAGGATTCTACCTGTGTGACGCAGTCATCAACGCAACAAATAGCGACGCATTTTGCGTTTATTCCGGCGATAACGCGCGCGTAATGGGATTTAAGCTGTCGGCTGAATTTTGTCATTTGCGGAGGAGATATGCTCGATAAGCTCGACGCCGCCTTACGTTTTCAACAGGAAGCGCTGAATTTGCGCGCCCAACGCCAGGAAGTATTGGCGGCCAACATAGCCAATGCCGACACGCCGGGGTATCAGGCGCGCGACCTGGATTTCGCCAGTGAATTAAAAAAAGTCATGGTGCGAGGACGGGAAGAAACCGGCGGTGTCTCGTTGACGCTGACCTCTGCACAACACATTCCGGCCCAGACCGTTTCCGCTCCTTCTACGGAACTGCTCTACCGCATTCCTGATCAGCCGTCTCTCGATGGCAACACGGTAGATATGGACCGGGAGCGTACGCAATTTGCAGACAACAGCCTCAAGTATCAAATGGGGCTGACCGCGTTGGGTGGACAAATCAAAGGCATGATGAACGTGCTGCAAGGAGGGAACTAATTCGTGGCGCTGTTAAATATTTTTGATATCGCAGGCTCTGCGCTGACGGCTCAGTCTAAGCGCCTGAACGTGGCGGCCAGCAACATGGCGAATGCGGATAGCGTCACCGGACCTGACGGTCAGCCCTATCGCGCGAAGCAGGTTGTGTTTCAGGTTGATGCCGCGCCAGGTGCGGCAACCGGTGGCGTAAAAGTCGCTGACGTCATTGAAAGCCAGGCACCGGATAAGCTGGTTTATGAACCCGGTAATCCGCTGGCCGATGCGAACGGTTACGTAAAAATGCCGAATGTGGACGTCGTCGGCGAAATGGTCAACACCATGTCAGCCTCGCGTAGCTACCAGGCAAACGTCGAAGTGCTCAATACGGTGAAAAGCTTGATGCTCAAAACGCTGACGCTAGGCCAGTAAAAGGAGGCGCACATGTCTATTGCTGTAAAAATGAATGACCCGAGCACGACGGGTGTGAATGACGCAACGGGGAAGAGTTCACTGACGGGCAGCAACGCCGCGGACCTGCAAAGCAGCTTCCTTACGCTGCTGGTTGCACAGCTGAAAAACCAGGATCCAACCAACCCGCTGCAAAACAACGAACTGACCACCCAGTTGGCGCAAATCAGTACCGTGAGCGGAATTGAGAAACTGAACACCACGCTGGGATCGATCTCCGGGCAGATCGACAACAGTCAGTCGCTGCAGGCCAGTACGCTGATTGGCCACGGTGTCATGATCCCAGGTACCACCATCCTGACCGGTAAAGGTACGGAAGAGGGCGCAAAAACCACCACCACGCCGTTTGGCGTTGAACTGCAGCAACCGGCAGATAAGGTTACCGCAACCATTACCGATAAAGACGGCAAGGTGGTACGCACCATTGATATTGGTGGGTTGAAAGCGGGCGTTCATACCTTTACCTGGGACGGCACCATGACCGATGGCACGGATGCGCCAAGCGGTTCTTACAACGTGTCAATTGCTGCCAGTAATGGCGGAACACAACTGGTGGCTCAGCCGCTTCAGTTTGCGCTGGTGCAGGGCGTTATTCGCAGTAACGGCGGTAATACGCTGGATCTGGGCACCTATGGAACCACCACCCTCGACGAAGTACGGCAGATCATTTAAGCCTTCACACTTATCAGGAGTAAGTCATGGCCTTTTCACAAGCGGTCAGCGGTCTGAACGCTGCAGCGACCAACCTCGATGTCATTGGTAACAACATCGCCAACTCCGCCACCTATGGTTTTAAATCCGGTACGGCTTCTTTTGCCGATATGTTCGCCGGTTCTAAAGTGGGTCTGGGCGTTAAAGTTGCGGGTATTACCCAGGACTTTACCGACGGCACCACGACTAACACTGGTCGCGGTCTGGATGTGGCTATCAGCCAGAACGGTTTTTTCCGCATGGTAGACAGCAACGGTTCCGTTTTCTACAGCCGTAACGGTCAGTTCAAGCTCGATGAAAACCGCAATATCGTTAACATGCAGGGACTACAACTGACGGGCTATCCGGCTACCGGTACACCGCCAACGATACAGCAGGGTGCTAACCCGGCACCGATCACTATCCCGAATACGCTGATGGCGGCTAAAACCACCACGACTGCGTCAATGCAGATCAACCTGAACTCTACTGACAAAGTGCCAACGAAGACCCCGTTTAATCCAAACGATGCGGATTCCTACAACAAAAAAGGCACCGTTACCGTTTTCGATAGCCAGGGTAACGCTCATGACATGAATATTTTTTATGTCAAAAATGCGCAAAGCAACACCTGGGAAGTTCACACGCAGGATGCTTCCACCGGAGACGCTGCAAAATCAGCAGGGTTTATGCGCTTTAATGAAAATGGTGTGTTCTTAGGGATTAGCGCCACAGCCGCCGAGGCGGTACCAACGCCTCCTACCGTCTGGCCAAAGGAAATCAACATCACAACCGGGCAGATTAACGGTGCTGATGCGGCAAATTTCTCTCTGAGCTTCCTCAATTCCATGCAGCAGAACACTGGCGCCAACAACATCGTTGCCACGAATCAGAATGGCTATAAGCCGGGCGACCTGGTGAGCTACCAGATTAACAATGACGGTACTGTGGTCGGTAACTACTCCAACGAACAGCAACAGGTTCTGGGGCAGATCGTGCTGGCAAACTTTGCCAACAACGAAGGTCTGGCTTCTCAGGGTGACAACGTCTGGGCAGCCACGCAGTCTTCCGGCGTGGCGCTGCTGGGTACCGCAGGCGAGGGTAACTTCGGCAAGCTGACCAACGGCGCGCTGGAAGCATCAAACGTGGATTTGAGTAAAGAACTGGTGAATATGATCGTCGCCCAGCGTAACTATCAGTCGAACGCGCAGACCATCAAAACCCAGGACCAGATCCTCAACACGCTGGTCAACCTGCGCTAAGCGCCTGACGGGATGGCTTAATGGATCACGCAATTTATACCGCCATGGGCGCGGCCAGTCAGACGCTGAATCAACAAGCGGTGACGGCCAGCAACCTGGCAAACGCCTCAACGCCGGGTTTTCGTGCGCAACTCAATGCGCTGCGCGCGGTTCCCGTTGAAGGATTGTCTTTACCGACGCGTACGCTGGTGGTGGCCTCCACGCCGGGGGCCGATATGACGCCGGGTCAGATGGACTATACCTCACGTCCGCTGGACGTGGCGCTGCAACAAGATGGCTGGTTGGCTGTGCAGACCGCGGACGGTAGCGAAGGATATACCCGAAATGGCGCCATTCAGGTAAGCCCTACGGGGGAACTGACCATTCAGGGACACCCGGTGATTGGCGAAGCCGGACCAATAGCCGTACCGGAAGGTTCAGAAGTCACCATTGCGGCAGACGGCACGATCTCGGCGCTCAACCCTGGCGATCCGGCTAACACCGTTGCGCCAGTTGGGCGACTGAAACTGGTGAAGGCCACGGGGAGTGAAGTGCAACGTGGCGATGACGGTATGTTCCGTCTGACCCAGGCCGCGCAGGCTACCCGTGGCGCTACGTTACAGGCTGACCCCAGCATTCGCGTTATGTCGGGTGTGCTGGAAGGCAGTAACGTTAAGCCGGTAGCCGCGATGAGTGACATGATCGCCAACGCCCGTCGTTTCGAAATGCAAATGAAGATTATCAGTAGCGTGGATGATAACGCGGGTCGCGCCAACCAACTGCTGTCGATGAGTTAATACAGGACATTTTATGATCAGTTCATTATGGATCGCCAAAACCGGCCTGGATGCGCAGCAAACCAACATGGATGTGATTGCCAACAACCTGGCAAACGTCAGCACCAACGGATTTAAGCGTCAACGTGCCGTGTTTGAAGATCTGTTGTACCAGACGATTCGCCAGCCTGGCGCCCAGTCTTCTGAACAAACCACACTGCCGTCTGGTTTGCAGATTGGTACCGGTGTGCGCCCGGTCGCGACTGAGCGTTTACACAGCCAGGGGAACCTGTCGCAGACCAACAACAGTAAAGATGTGGCGATTAAAGGGCAGGGCTTTTTCCAGGTCATGCTGCCTGATGGCACGTCCGCCTACACCCGTGACGGTTCTTTCCAGGTGGATCAGAACGGTCAACTAGTGACTGCGGGTGGTTTTCAGGTTCAGCCGGCTATCACCATCCCGGCTAACTCGCTCAGTATCACCATTGGACGCGACGGTATCGTCAGCGTAACCCAGCAGGGCCAGGCAGCACCGGTTCAGGTTGGGCAGCTTAACCTGACTACTTTTATGAACGATACCGGTCTGGAAAGCATTGGTGAGAATCTGTACACCGAAACGCAGTCATCCGGTGCGCCGAATGAGAGCACTCCGGGGCTGAACGGCGCGGGTCTGCTGTACCAGGGTTATGTTGAAACCTCTAACGTCAACGTGGCGGAAGAGCTGGTAAACATGATCCAGGTTCAGCGCGCTTACGAAATCAACAGTAAAGCGGTATCGACCACCGATCAGATGCTGCAAAAACTGACGCAACTCTAAAGTGTGGCCCGGTGGGGTGAGAGCCTCACCGGCACACTGATTTTGAAGATGACCGCAATGCGAAAATACGCGCTTCACCCATACCCAATTTTAGCCCTGTTGGTGGTTTCATTGACAGGATGCGCCTGGATCCCGGCCACGCCCCTCGTGCAGGGCGCAACATCTGCCCAGCCTGTTCCTGGCCCGACGCCGGTGGCGAATGGATCTATCTTCCAGTCGGCCCAACCGATTAACTACGGTTATCAGCCGCTATTCGAAGACCGCCGTCCGCGCAATATTGGCGATACGTTGACCATCGTATTGCAGGAAAATGTCAGCGCCAGCAAAAGTTCTTCGGCTAATGCCAGCCGCGACGGCAAGACCAACTTTGGTTTTGATACCGTACCGCGTTATTTGCAAGGACTGTTTGGCAACGAGCGTGCTGACGTAGAAGCTTCAGGCGGTAACACCTTTAACGGTAAAGGCGGCGCGAACGCCAGCAATACCTTCAGCGGTACGCTGACCGTAACGGTCGATCAGGTACTGGTGAATGGTAACTTACATGTTGTGGGTGAAAAACAGATCGCCATTAATCAGGGCACTGAATTCATTCGCTTCTCCGGGGTCGTTAACCCGCGCACCATCAGTGGCAGCAACTCCGTACCGTCAACTCAGGTTGCGGACGCACGTATTGAGTATGTCGGCAACGGCTACATCAATGAAGCGCAGAATATGGGCTGGTTGCAGCGTTTCTTCCTTAACTTGTCGCCGATGTAAGCGAGGTAGCCAGTGTTTAAATCTTTAGTTGGAATGGTACTGGTGCTGATAACCACCTTTGCGCATGCCGACCGTATTCGGGACCTGACCAGCGTTCAGGGCGTGCGGGAAAACTCGTTGATCGGTTATGGGCTGGTGGTCGGTTTGGATGGCACGGGTGACCAGACTACGCAGACGCCGTTTACTACGCAAACGCTCAACAACATGCTTTCGCAGTTGGGAATTACCGTGCCAACCGGCACCAATATGCAGTTGAAAAACGTGGCGGCGGTGATGGTGACCGCGCAATTCCCGGCCTTTGGTCGTCAGGGGCAAACCATTGACGTGGTGGTCTCTTCCATGGGGAACGCCAAAAGCCTGCGCGGCGGAACGTTGCTGATGACCCCGCTGAAAGGGGTCGATAGCCAGGTATATGCGCTGGCGCAGGGGAATATTCTGGTAGGCGGTGCAGGCGCGGCTGCGGGTGGCAGCAGCGTGCAGGTAAACCAGCTCAATGGCGGACGTATTACCAACGGCGCGACCATCGAACGTGAATTACCCAGCCAGTTCGGCGGCGGTAACACCATTAATCTGCAGCTCAATAATGAAGATTTCACTATGGCGCAGCAGATAACCGACACCATTAACCGTTCGCGCGGCTTTGGTAGCGCCACTGCGCTGGACGCCCGGACGATTCAGGTACGCGTGCCAAGCGGCAACAGTTCGCAGGTGCGTTTCCTTGCTGACATCCAGAATATGGAGGTGAACGTCACGCCGCAGGATGCGAAAGTGATTATCAACTCGCGCACCGGATCCGTCGTTATGAACCGTGAAGTCACACTGGATAGCTGTGCCGTCGCGCAAGGCAACTTGTCGATTACGGTAAACCGCCAGGCGAACGTCAGCCAGCCGGATACACCGTTTGGCGGTGGACAGACCGTGGTGACACCTCAAACCCAGATCGATCTGCGCCAGAGCGGCGGTTCGCTGCAAAGCGTGCGTTCCAGCGCCAACCTGAACAATGTTGTGCGTGCGCTTAATGCGCTAGGGGCAACGCCGATGGATCTGATGTCCATTCTGCAATCGATGCAGAGCGCGGGATGCTTACGCGCCAAACTGGAAATCATCTAATGATTGGTGACAGCAAACTGCTGACCAGTGCCGCCTGGGATGCGCAATCACTGAACGAACTGAAAGCGAAAGCGGGTCAGGACCCGGCGGCGAATATCCGCCCGGTTGCCCGTCAGGTTGAAGGGATGTTCGTACAAATGATGCTGAAAAGCATGCGTGAAGCGCTGCCGAAAGATGGCGTTTTTAGCAGTGATTCAACACGTTTGTATACCAGCATGTATGACCAACAAATTGCGCAGCAGATGACCGCAGGTAAAGGTCTGGGACTGGCTGAAATGATGGTTAAGCAGATGACTGAAGGGCAGGCGCAACCCGCAGACGATGCGCCGCAGGTGCCAATGAAGTTCTCCCTGGAAACGGTGACCAGCTATCAAAACCAGGCGCTGACGCAACTGGTCCGTAAAGCCATTCCCCGCGCGACGGAAAGCAATGATGAGCCGCTGTCAGGTGACAGTAAAGACTTCCTCGCCCAGCTATCGCTGCCGGCTAAGCTGGCAAGTCAGCAAAGCGGGGTTCCGCATCATCTGATTCTGGCGCAGGCGGCGCTGGAGTCCGGATGGGGCCAGCGACAAATCCGGCGTGAGAACGGTGAACCGAGCTTTAACATTTTTGGCGTGAAGGCTTCGGGAAGCTGGAAAGGCCCAACCACCGAAATCACCACCACCGAATATGAAAACGGCGAGGCGAAAAAGGTGAAAGCCCGATTCCGCGTCTATAGCTCTTACCTTGAGGCACTGTCGGATTATGTCGGTCTGATATCGCGTAACCCGCGCTATGCGGCGGTAACCGCCGCTGCTACCGCCGAGCAGGGGGCACAGGCTTTGCAGAATGCCGGTTACGCGACTGACCCTAACTATGCGCGTAAATTAACCAGCATGATCCAGCAGTTGAAATCGATGAGCGAAAAAGTGAGCAAAACCTATAGTACGAATATCGATAATCTCTTTTAAATAGCTCAAGTCTACCAACCTGCTGCCGATAATAACGAGTATTGAAGGATTACAAGGAACCTCCATGTCCAGCTTGATTAATAACGCGATGAGTGGACTCGCCGCAGCGCAGGCCGCGTTGAATTCTGCCAGTAATAACATCTCCAGCTATAACGTTGCCGGATACACCCGTCAAACGACAATTATGGCGCAAGCGAACAGCACGCTGGGTGCGGGGGGCTGGGTTGGCAATGGCGTCTATGTTTCTGGCGTACAGCGCGAGTATGACTCCTTTATCACGAATCAGTTACGTGCCGCGCAGAACCAAAGCAGCGGCCTGACAACGCGCTATGAACAAATGTCGAAAATTGACAATCTGCTCTCCAGCAAAACCAGTTCCATTTCGACCTCAATGCAGGACTTTTTTACCAGCCTGCAAACGCTTGTCAGTAACGCGGAAGACCCGGCGGCGCGCCAGGCGCTGATCGGTAAAGCTGATGGTTTAGTCAACCAGTTCAGAACAACCGACCAGTATCTGCGCGATCAAGACAAGCAGGTTAATACTGCGATCAAGGCCAGCGTTGACCAGATCAACAACTATTCAAAACAGATTGCCAGCCTCAACGATCAGATTTCCCGTCTGACCGGCGTCGGCGCGGGCGCATCGCCTAACGATTTACTTGACCAGCGCGACCAACTGGTCAGTGAACTGAACCAGATTGTCGGTGTTGAAGTCAGCGTTCAGGACGGCGGGACTTACAACATAACCATGGCGAACGGTTATTCACTGGTGCAGGGCAGCAATGCACGCCAGCTGGCGGCTGTGCCCTCCAGTGATGATCCCAATCGAACCACAGTGGCCTACGTCGACGGGGTTGCCGGCGAGGTTGAAATTCCCGAAAAACTGTTGAATACCGGTTCACTGGGCGGGCTGTTGACCTTCCGTTCTCAAGAGCTTGACCAGACGCGTAACACGCTGGGCCAACTGGCGTTGGCGTTTGCCGATGCGTTTAACACCCAGCATAAAGAGGGTTTTGACGCGAACGGCGATCAGGGTAAGGATTTCTTTGCTATCGGTAGCCCGGCAGTATTCAACAACGCTAAAAATACAGGAACAGGATCGTTAAGCGCGAAGATTACCGACAGCTCTGCTGTACAGGCGACCGATTATAAAATCGTTTATGACGGGACGGACTGGCAGGTAACTCGCCTGGCGGATAATACCAGCTTCAAAGCTACCGTTACCGGTGGGAAGATGTCCTTTGACGGGATGGAAATCACCGTAAATGCTGGCGCAAAAGCAAATGACAGCTTCACAGTGAAACCTGTCAGTAACGCCGTTGTTGATATGAAAGTCATGGTGACCGATGAGTCGAAAATCGCCATGGCCCAGGTCTCAAAAAATGATCCGGACCCGGATATTGATAAGGGAAAAAGCGATAACCGTAACGGTCAGAAACTGCTGGATCTGCAGACCAAAGCTACCGTGGGTAATAAGACCTTCAACGATGCTTATGCCACGCTGGTAAGCGATGTCGGGAACAAAACCGCGACGCTGAAAACCAGCGCCATTACCCAGAACAACGTGGTAACGCAGCTTTATAAGCAGCAGCAGTCTATTTCCGGCGTCAACCTCGACGAAGAATACGGTAACTTACAGCGCTACCAACAGTATTACCTGGCTAACGCGCAAGTGCTGCAAACTGCAAATGCGCTGTTTGATGCACTGATTAATATTCGCTAAGGGAGAGGGACACAATGCGTATCAGCACCCAGATGATGTACCAGCAGAATATGCGTGGCATCACTAACTCTCAGGCTGAATGGATGAAGTTCGGCGAGCAGATGTCAACGGGAAAACGTGTGATCAACCCATCTGACGATCCGATCGCTGCCTCGCAGGCCGTGGTGCTTTCTCAAGCTCAGGCGCAGAACAGCCAATATACGCTGGCGCGTTCATTTGCGACGCAAAAAGTATCGCTGGAAGAGAACGTACTGAGTCAGGTAACGACGGCAATTCAGACCGCGCAGGAAAAAATTGTCTATGCCGCGAACGGCACGTTAAGCGATGACGACCGTGCATCGCTGGCAACCGACCTGCAGGGGATCCGCGATCAACTGATGAACCTGGCGAACAGCACCGACGGTAATGGGCGCTATATTTTTGGCGGATATAAAACAGAATCTGCACCGTTTGCTCAGGCAGATGGCGCTTACAGCGGCGGTACAACAAATGTGACCCAGCAGGTCGATGCCTCCCGTACCATGGTGATTGGTCATACTGGCGATAAAGTATTTGTTAATCTGACCAGCAATGCCGTACCGGAACCTGGCGGCGGTACTCAGGAAAAGAACCTGTTCAAAATGCTGGATACCGCTATTGATGCGCTCAAAACCCCGATTGAGGGCAATGACGCGGCAAAAGCTACCGCCTCTGCAGCCATTGATAAAACCAGTCGTGGCCTGAAAAATTCATTGAATAACGTGCTTTCTGTTCGTGCAGAATTAGGGACTCAGCTCAGCGAGTTAAGTTCACTGGATTCACTGGGCGCCGATCGCGCATTGGGCCAGACTCAGCAGATGAGCAATCTGGTGGATGTCGACTGGAACGCAGCGATTTCGTCCTACGTGATGCAGCAGGCCGCACTGCAGGCATCGTACAAAACGTTTACCGATATGCAGGGAATGTCGCTATTTCAACTGAACCGGTAACACCTTTTTGAACATATCATGAAACTGGATATGTTTGTCTGCCCGCTCCTTTAACACCCCGGAGCGGGCATTTTTTTAGGCCACTGTTATTTTCTCAGCGACAGATTACCCGTTAATCTTATTACCCGCGCAATCGCACTGCTAAAGATTGCCAGCGTAACCACGCCTTCTCAGTTTGTCAGTGTGTAGAGCAGAGATAAAAAAAAACCGACCCGAAGGTCGGCTTTGATGTTGATTATGACTTACTCAACGGGCTGCGGGCGTGTTGCTGGCGCAGTCGCCTGGTGCGTGGCGCTGTGTCCACCTGCGGCACCTTTACCTTCAAAGGTGAATTCCGGGCGTTGCCAGTCACTATGACGCGGCGCTTCAGGCACATACTCTGGTGCCGGAGCACGGGTCATCGGGGCGGCCGCGTGGCTGTGAAGATGTTCTGCGTCAACGCGGGTTGCGACAACTTCAGCCTTAACGACTGCGTCTTCGACGACCGGTGCGGCAACAACCTCTTGCGGCGCGGCAACTTCTTCAACCACTGGCGCTGTTTCCACAACCTCGGCAATCTCTTCAGCCACTTCAGGCTGAGAAATAACAACCTCCGCAGATTCTTCGACAACCGGCGCAGCCACGATTTCAGCGACAGGTTCGGCTTTCGCCGCGGTATCCTCAGCAACAGGCGCGTCAGATTCAGCGATAATTTGCGGTTGTTCCTCGACCGGAGTAGCGATGACTTCCGGATGCGTGGTTTCAACGACGGTAGCCTGAGGTTCAGCAATGACCACCTCTGGCTGTACGGTTTCAACCGAAGCAGGGGCGTTCACAATATGCTCAACGGCAGCTGCAGCAACCTGAGGCTCTACGGCGACTGGCGTTTCCTGCTCGCGCTGCTCTGCATCCTGCTGATCCTGAGGACGAGCAACAGGGTAGCGGATCCAGACTTTACCGGACGCTAATTCTGGAGATGCGCAGGCAACCGTTAACGGCATCGGCGACTGAACCGGGTAACGCTCGTCACGATAGCGACGACGGCGTTGTCCACTGACGCGCAGATGGCGAGGTGAGCGACGGGAACGACGCGGCATACCATTAGAGTCACGCGCTTCGCTGTTGTCTTCCTGCTCAGTCGCAACGACGGCAGGGAGATCAACTTTCGCCAGTTCAGTACGCTGTGCCGGTACGGGCTGTTCAGTTGGTTGAGCGACAGCCGTTTCAGCGACCACCTCGGCAGTAGCGACTTCGGCTTCAACAGCCGGGCTGTCTGTGTAACGAACTTTCTGAGTCAGCTGACGCTGTTTACGGCGAGTCTGAGGCTGACGAACGCGCTCTTCCTGCTCGTTATCCTGCGCAGGTTGTTCTGCAAGGTTCAGCTCTTTAACTTCCTGCTGCGCCTGACGCTTATCATCGTTGCGACGGCGGTTGCGCTCGCGACGCGGAGCCTGCTGCTCATCACCGGATTTCGCTTTGTCGGCGACCTCAGTAGACTGCTGGCGGTTATCGCGCGCTTCCGCATTTTGCTGCTGCGACTGACGGCGGTTACGGCGGTTGTCTTCACGGTTTTCGCCGCTTTCTGAACGCTCGTTACGGTTATCACGCTCGCCACGGTTGTCGCGATTATCACGACGATCGTTACGGTCGCGACGATTGTTCTGACGCGGTTTACGACGATCCTGCGGGCGATCAGTTTTCTCTTCCGCTTTCGGCGCAGGTTGTTCAACCGGTTTCACTTCTTCGCTACCGCTGAAGATGGACTTCAGTGCGCCGAAGAAACGGCTAATCAAACCTGGCTGTGCGGCGACGGCCGCGGTCGCTGCTGCGGCTTTAGGCGCGGCGGCCTTCGCAGTAGGTTCCTGCAAAGCAGGGGCTGGCGGCACCTCTGGCATTGCAAAGGTGGCTAATGCCGGCTGCTCTGGCTGTTTACGCTCGACGAACTCTTCTTCCGTCGGCAATGCCATCGCTTCTTCATGCAGTTTCGGCAGCAGGTAGCTCAGGGTTGGTGTTTCTTCCCCTTTGCGTACGCGCAGCACGGAGTAATGCGGGGTTTCCATCTGATCGTTTGGCACAATCACACAGCGCACGCCATTCTGACGTGTCTCGATGGCATTTACCGCGGTACGTTTTTCGTTGAGCAGGTAGGATGCGATCGGCACAGGAACAATAGCGTGAACTTCCTGCGTATTTTCTTTCAGCGCTTCTTCTTCGATCAGACGCAGAATAGACAGCGACAGTGATTCGTTATCACGTACGGTACCCGTGCCGGAGCAGCGTGGGCATACGTGATGGCTGGATTCACCCAGCGACGGGCTCAGACGCTGGCGGGACATCTCCAGCAGGCCGAAGCGAGAAATATGGCTGATTTGAATACGCGCTCTGTCCTGACGCACGGCTTCACGCAGACGGTTTTCAACCGCACGCTGGTGACGAACCGGCGTCATATCAATGAAGTCGATTACGATCAGGCCGCCGAGGTCACGCAGACGCAACTGACGAGCAATTTCATCGGCTGCTTCAAGGTTGGTGTTGAACGCAGTTTCTTCGATGTCGCCGCCGCGGGTCGCGCGTGCGGAGTTGATATCGATGGCGGTCAGCGCTTCTGTGCTGTCGATAACGATTGAGCCGCCGGACGGCAGACGCACTTCGCGCTGGAATGCGGACTCAATTTGAGATTCGATTTGATAGTGGCTGAACAGCGGGATTTCACCGGTGTACAGTTTGATTTTGCTGCTGAAATCCGGACGACCCAGCGCGGCGATGTGCTGACGCGCCATCTCCATAACTTTCGGGTTGTCGATGAGGATTTCGCCGATGTCCTGACGTAAATAGTCACGGAATGCGCGAACGATAACGTTGCTTTCCTGATGGATCAGGAACGGAGCAGGGCGGCTGTCAGCGGCTTTTTGAATCGCTTCCCAGTGCTTCAGGCGGAAACTCAGGTCCCACTGCAGCGCTTCGGCAGATTTGCCGACACCTGCGGTACGCACGATAAGTCCCATGCCGTCAGGCAGTTCCAGGCTTGCCAGCGCTTCTTTTAATTCGGTACGGTCGTCGCCTTCAATGCGACGGGAGATACCGCCCGCGCGCGGGTTGTTCGGCATCAGAACCAGATAACTACCTGCCAGGCTGATAAAGGTGGTCAGCGCAGCGCCTTTATTGCCGCGTTCTTCTTTATCGATCTGAACAATGACTTCCTGACCTTCGCGCAACACGTCTTTAATGTTGGGACGACCATGGGAGTTGTAGCTAGCGGGGAAGTATTCGCGGGCAATTTCTTTTAACGGGAGGAAACCGTGACGTTCAGCGCCGTAATCAACAAAAGCAGCTTCCAGACTCGGTTCAATACGGGTAATTTTGCCTTTATAGATGTTGGCTTTTTTCTGTTCGTGTCCAGGACTTTCGATATCCAGATCGTACAGACGCTGCCCATCTACAAGGGCGACACGCAACTCTTCCTGCTGAGTCGCGTTAATTAACATTCTTTTCATCGTAACTTACTCATTATTCTTACATTGACGACTAAGCTGCGGGCAGAGTAATGCCTTTCCGGGTGTGAACCGATGGCCTCGTGTCTATTCGCGTCGCCAACCTCACGGTTATCGTCAGCTCAAAGAGGCGCAGAGTGTCGGTTGCCTGTATTTCATACGGAAACACAGCGCAATTATCAGGGGAACAGTCTGGGTGTTACTCTCCAGAGAAGCTTCCATTGTGCTTATCGTCTTTCACGCTGTGGGTGCGTTGGCTTCATCTTTTTACCCCAACCACTTACAGGAGTAAGCACCTGGGGTTCCCAGACTTGCCGCCTTCCTACAACGCGAAATCTATAGAGCACTTACCGGTAAGGACTGCAACCCGCAGCCCGCTAACTGCCTGAAAGATCAATACGTCTTACGCCATTGCTGCGTTGATGATCGGTCGGGCAAAATTGGGTCATTCCGGAAAAGGTCTTGTTTTAACAAGATTCAACACGGAAACAACCTCATTATTCCACTGCTAACCTTGTTATAGCAAGATGACTTTTGCCATTTATCACCCGGTTACTCACAGTTTTTTCACTTCCGCGTAGTGATTGCTTTAATAACCACCAAATCGGCTATGTCAAACTTAAGTAATAAGGTATAGCAGTTAATATAAGCATAGAAAAATGTGTGGCGCGAATCTTGATGGCTATTTAAAATCGGCCCCCATGAAAACAGAGACTCCAGCCGTAAAAACAGTTGCCATTACTGCCGACGAAGCAGGGCAACGCATCGACAACTTTTTGCGCACCCAGCTCAAGGGCGTGCCGAAAAGTATGATTTATCGCATTTTGCGTAAAGGCGAAGTGCGGGTGAACAAAAAACGCATTAAGCCCGAGTACAAACTCGAAGACGGGGACATTGTGCGTATTCCACCTGTACGTGTCGCTGAACGTGAAGAAGAGGCCATTTCACCGAATTTGCAGAAGGTCGCGGCGCTGACCGATGTCATTTTATATGAAGATGACCACATTCTGGTGCTTAACAAGCCTTCAGGTACGGCCGTGCATGGTGGAAGCGGGTTAAGCTTTGGCGTCATTGAAGGCTTACGAGCGCTGCGCCCGGAAGCGCGTTTCCTTGAGCTGGTGCATCGCCTCGACCGGGATACCTCCGGCGTGCTGCTGGTGGCCAAAAAACGATCTGCTTTGCGTTCGTTGCATGAACAACTGCGTGAAAAAGGCATGCAGAAAGACTACCTCGCGTTGGTACGCGGCCAGTGGCAGTCGCATGTCAAAACCGTGCAGGCCCCGCTGTTAAAGAATATTCTGCAAAGCGGCGAGCGTATCGTGCGGGTGAATCAGGAAGGCAAGCCATCGGAAACACGCTTTAAAGTGGAAGAGCGTTATGCGTTCGCTACGCTTGTGCGCTGCAGTCCCGTGACCGGACGCACGCACCAGATCCGCGTGCATACGCAATATGCCGGACATCCGATTGCCTTTGACGACCGCTATGGCGATCGTGAGTTCGATAAGCAACTGGCGGATACCGGGCTGAGCAGGCTCTTTTTGCACGCCGCAGCGTTGAAATTTACTCATCCTGGGACGGGTGAAGTAATGCGTATTGAAGCGCCAATGGATAAGCAGTTGAAGCGCTGCCTCGAGGTGTTACGCAGTAAAGGCTGATGCGCATTGATATTATCGCGCATTACCTGTAGGCCTGATGGCGCTGCGCCTATCAGGCCTACAGGATTGGCCTGTACAGCCGTCAACCCGTCAGGCTTTTAACGGGTTCATATCTTCTCGTCGCAGCATTTGACACAGTGCGATTAGCGGCAAACCGATTAAAGTATTTGGGTCACGACCTTCCAGGCGCTCAAAAAGTGCAATGCCCAATCCTTCGCTTTTAAAACTACCGGCACAATGCAGCGGGCGCTCTTTGCGCACGTAATCTTCAATTTCCGTTTCGCTTAAATGACGAAAATGCACGTCGAACGGTTCAACTTCAGTTTGTAAATGTCCGGTCGCAGAATTATACAGCGCCAGTCCGGTATAAAACGTCACAATATTGCCACGGGCTTTGAGTAACTGCTGACGTGCATTTTCTTCTGTTAACGGTTTGCCGGTTATTTCACCATCGAGAACACAAATTTGATCGGAACCAATAATAAGGTGCGATGGATAACGGTGGGCGAGAGATTGCGCTTTTTTCTGCGCCAGTCGCAAGACTAAGTGCCGGGGGGCTTCGCCCGGTAACGGCGTTTCATCAACCTCTGGTGCTGCGCATTCGAACGGGATTGCCAGTTTTTCTAGTAAAGCGCGACGCCAGGGAGAGGTAGAAGCAAGAATAAGTTGAGGCATATTTTTTCCCTCGCATATAGCGTATTGATGAGAGCCATTTTAAACTATGGACTTCGTCCTACAAGCTGGCTGTAATGGCTTGTGTTGAGCGATTTTAAGTCGATGACCCGCAATGTGTGCGAATTATTGGCAAAAGGCAACCACAGGCTGCCTTTTTCTTTGACTATATGACGTTACAAAGTTAATATGCGCGCCCTATGCAAAAGGTAAAATTACCCCTGACTCTTGATCCGGTTCGTACGGCTCAGAAACGCCTCGATTATGAAGGTATCTATACTTCTGATCTGGTTGAGCGTGTCGCCGATTCTGTAGTCAGTGTGGACAGTGATGTGGAATGCTCCATGTCGTTCGCTATCGATAACCAGCGCCTTGCCGTTATAACCGGTGATGCAAAGGTGTCGGTTACGCTCGAATGTCAGCGTTGCGGGAAACCGTTCCCACTTCATGTTCACACAACATATTGTTTTAGTCCTGTCCGTTCTGACGAGCAGGCTGAAGCACTCCCGGAAGCGTATGAGCCGATTGAGGTTAACGAATTCGGTGAAATCGATCTGCTTGCAATGGTTGAAGATGAGATTATCCTCTCCTTGCCGGTAGTTCCGGTGCATGATTCTGAACACTGTGAAGTGTCCGAGGCGGACATGGTCTTTGGCGAATTGCCTGATGAAGCGCAAAAACCAAACCCATTTGCCGTATTAGCCAGCTTAAAGCGTAAGTAATTGAGGAGTAAGGTCCATGGCCGTACAACAGAATAAACCAACCCGTTCCAAACGTGGCATGCGTCGTTCTCATGACGCTCTGACCGCAGTCACCAGCCTGTCTGTAGACAAAACTTCTGGTGAACAACACCTGCGTCACCACATCACTGCCGACGGTTTTTACCGTGGCCGTAAGGTAATCGCTAAGTAATCACGCATGACTCAATGGCTTTCCCGCTACGGTGAGAAAGACAAAGAGCACACGCGTGATGAAGCTTAGTGAGGCTTTCCCCGGGTAACTGGGGAAACACCTAACCGGGCAGCGACGATACCTTGACACGTCTAACCCTGGCGTTAGATGTCATGGGGGGTGATTTTGGCCCTACCGTGACAGTGCCTGCAGCATTGCAGGCACTGAATTCTAATTCGCAACTCACACTTCTTTTAGTCGGGGATCCCGATACAATCACGCCATTACTTGCCAAAGCTGACTTCGAACAACGTTCACGTCTGCAGATTATCCCTGCTCAGTCAGTTATTGCCAGTGATGCCCGGCCCTCGCAAGCTATTCGCGCCAGTCGTGGAAGCTCAATGCGCGTTGCCCTGGAGCTCGTGAAAGAAGGACGAGCGGAAGCCTGTGTGAGCGCCGGTAATACAGGCGCGCTAATGGGACTTGCGAAGTTATTGCTCAAACCCCTTGAGGGGATTGAGCGTCCTGCGCTGGTGACGGTTTTACCCCATCAGCAAAAGGGCAAAACGGTGGTGCTGGATTTGGGTGCCAACGTGGATTGTGATAGCACGATGTTGGTGCAATTTGCCGTCATGGGTTCCGTGCTGGCAGAAGAGGTGGTTGGAATTGCCAATCCCCGTGTTGCGTTGCTCAATATCGGTGAAGAAGAAACCAAGGGTCTCGACAGTATTCGGGATGCTTCTGCAGTGCTAAAAACAATCCCTTCTATCAATTATATCGGCTATCTTGAAGCCAATGAGTTACTGACTGGCAAAACTGATGTGTTGGTCTGTGACGGCTTTACAGGTAATGTCACATTAAAGACGATGGAAGGTGTTGTCAGAATGTTCCTTTCACTGCTGAAGTTTCAGGGTGAGGGCAAAAAACGGTCGTGGTGGCTGCTGTTATTAAAACGTTGGTTACAAAAAAGCCTGACAAGGCGATTTAGTCACCTCAACCCCGACCAGTATAATGGCGCCTGTCTGTTAGGATTGCGCGGCACGGTGATTAAGAGTCATGGTGCGGCCAATCAGCGAGCATTTGAAGTCGCGATTGAACAGGCAGTGCAGGCGGTGCAGCGACAAGTTCCTCAGCGAATTGCCGCTCGCCTGGAATCTGTATACCCAGCTGGATTCGAACTGCTGGACGGTGGCGAAAACGCAAACTCGCGAGCACACAGATAACGGTGCGTTTGTGAATGCTGCCAACGTATCAGCGATTTGCTCGTGGCGGTATATAACCAAAAAGTGACTGAGCGTACATGTATACGAAGATTATTGGTACTGGCAGCTATCTGCCTGAACAAGTGCGTACTAACGCCGATTTGGAAAAAATGGTTGAGACATCTGATGAGTGGATCGTCACTCGCACAGGTATCCGTGAACGCCATATTGCAGCGCCAAATGAAACAGTTGCGACGATGGGCTTTGCCGCCGCAAACCGTGCAATTGAAATGGCGGGCATCGACAAAGAACAAATTGGTCTGATTGTGGTTGCCACCACATCATCCACACACGCATTTCCAAGTGCGGCATGCCAGATCCAAAGTATGCTGGGGATCAAAGGCTGTCCGGCGTTTGACGTTGCAGCCGCTTGTGCCGGTTTCACCTACGCCCTGAGCATTGCCGACCAGTACGTTAAGTCTGGCGCAGTGAAGCATGCTCTGGTGGTTGGCTCAGATGTCCTCGCTCGTACCTGTGATCCAACCGATCGCGGAACGATCATTATTTTCGGTGATGGCGCAGGGGCGGTTGTACTGAGCGCATCAGAAGAGCCCGGCATTCTTTCTACGCATCTGCACGCTGATGGTCGCTATGGCGAACTGTTGACGCTGCCTAATGCCGATCGCGTGAACCCGGAAAACCCGATCCACCTGACGATGGCGGGTAACGAAGTATTTAAAGTCGCGGTGACCGAGCTTGCACACATCGTTGATGAAACGCTGGAAGCAAATAATCTCGATCGTTCTGCACTGGACTGGCTGGTGCCGCATCAGGCAAACCTCCGCATTATTAGCGCAACCGCGAAAAAGCTGGGTATGTCGATGGATAATGTTGTCGTGACGCTCGACAGACATGGCAATACCTCCGCGGCCTCCGTACCGTGCGCGCTGGACGAAGCCGTCCGCGACGGGCGTATTAAAGCTGGGCAGTTGATATTGCTTGAAGCCTTTGGGGGTGGATTCACCTGGGGCTCTGCGCTGATTCGTTTCTAGTATAAGGATTTAAACATGACGCAATTTGCATTTGTGTTCCCGGGGCAGGGTTCCCAGACCGTTGGGATGTTGTCTGAAATGGCAGCAAACTACCCAATTGTTGAAGAAACTTTTGCTGAAGCATCAGCTGCGCTGGGCTATGATCTGTGGGCGTTGACTCAGCAGGGGCCGGCCGAAGAGCTGAATAAAACCTGGCAGACGCAGCCAGCACTGTTGACTGCCTCTGTTGCGCTTTATCGCGTATGGCAGCAGCAGGGTGGTAAAACACCTGCGCTGATGGCAGGTCACAGCTTGGGCGAATACTCTGCGCTGGTATGTGCGGGTGTTATCGGTTTTGCCGATGCCGTACGTCTGGTTGAACTGCGTGGCAAATTCATGCAGGAAGCGGTACCGGAAGGCACTGGCGGCATGTCTGCTATTATCGGTCTGGACGACGCTGCTATCGCTAAAGCGTGTGAAGAGTCTGCTGAAGGCCAGGTGGTTTCACCGGTAAACTTTAACTCACCAGGTCAGGTGGTTATTGCCGGGCACAAAGAAGCCGTAGAACGTGCCGGCGCAGCTTGTAAAGCGGCTGGCGCTAAGCGTGCTCTGCCACTGCCGGTCAGCGTTCCTTCTCACTGCGCGCTGATGAAGCCTGCTGCTGAGAAACTGGCCGTTGAACTGCAAAAAATCACTTTTAACGCGCCGACTGTTCCGGTTGTGAACAACGTCGACGTGAAGTGCGAAACAGATGCAGACGCTATTCGCGATGCGCTGGTTCGCCAGCTGTACAGCCCGGTTCAATGGACTAAAACCGTTGAATTTATGGCGTCCCAGGGCGTAGAGCACCTGTATGAAGTTGGTCCGGGCAAAGTTCTGACCGGTTTGACGAAACGTATTGTTGACACCCTGACTGCTTCGGCACTGAATGAGCCGGCGGCATTATCTGCGGCGCTAGAGCAATAAAAGAGGAAGACCATGAGTTTTGAAGGAAAAGTCGCGCTGGTTACCGGTGCAAGCCGTGGCATTGGCCGCGCAATTGCTGAAACACTCGTTGCCCGTGGCGCGAAAGTTATCGGTACTGCAACCAGCGAAAGCGGTGCGCAGGCCATTAGCGATTACTTAGGTGCAAATGGTAAAGGTCTGATGTTGAATGTGACCGATCCGGCATCTATCGAATCTGTTCTGGGAAATATTCGCGCAGAATTTGGTGAAGTCGATATCCTGGTCAATAATGCCGGGATTACTCGTGATAACCTGTTAATGCGCATGAAAGATGACGAGTGGAACGATATCATCGAAACCAACCTGTCATCTGTTTTCCGTCTGTCAAAAGCGGTAATGCGAGCTATGATGAAAAAGCGTCATGGGCGTATTATCACTATCGGTTCTGTGGTTGGTACCATGGGAAATGCGGGTCAGGCAAACTACGCTGCGGCGAAAGCGGGTCTGATCGGCTTCAGTAAATCACTGGCGCGCGAAGTTGCGTCTCGTGGCATTACTGTAAACGTTGTTGCTCCGGGCTTTATTGAAACGGACATGACGCGTGCGCTGTCTGATGATCAGCGTGCGGGTATTCTGGCGCAGGTTCCTGCGGGTCGCCTTGGCGGCGCTCAGGAAATCGCCAGTGCGGTTGCATTTTTAGCTTCTGACGAAGCAAGTTACATCACAGGTGAGACTTTGCACGTCAACGGCGGGATGTACATGGTTTAACCACGAGATAAAAAAATTTGCGTTATTAGGGTGAATGCCCTCAAAATAACGTAAAATCGTGGTAAGACCTGCCGGGATTTAGTTGCAAATTTTTCAACATTTTATACACTACGAAAACCATCGCGAAAGCGAGTTTTGATAGGAAATTTAAGAGTATGAGCACTATCGAAGAACGCGTTAAGAAAATTATCGGCGAACAGCTGGGCGTTAAGCAGGAAGAAGTAACCAACAATGCTTCCTTCGTTGAAGACCTGGGCGCAGATTCTCTTGACACCGTTGAGCTGGTAATGGCTCTGGAAGAAGAGTTTGATACTGAGATTCCGGACGAAGAAGCTGAGAAAATCACTACCGTTCAGGCTGCCATTGATTACATCAACGGCCACCAGGCGTAAGTGAACATCTCCAGGCGGTCATTCGACCGCCTGAGTTTTATCTTTTTATCCCACTTGAATTATTTTCCCTCCCTGGAGGACAACCGTGTCTAAGCGTCGTGTAGTTGTGACCGGACTGGGCATGTTGTCTCCTGTCGGCAATACCGTAGAGTCTACCTGGAAAGCTCTCCTTGCCGGTCAGAGTGGCATCAGCCTGATCGACCATTTCGATACTAGCGCCTATGCAACGAAATTTGCTGGCTTAGTAAAGGATTTTAACTGTGAAGACATTATCTCGCGCAAAGAACAGCGCAAGATGGATGCTTTCATTCAATATGGAATTGTCGCTGGCGTTCAGGCCATGCAGGATTCTGGTCTCGAAATTACGGAAGAGAACGCTCACCGTATTGGCGCCGCTATCGGCTCTGGTATTGGCGGTCTCGGATTGATCGAAGAAAACCACACCTCTTTGGTGAATGGCGGTCCACGTAAGATCAGCCCGTTCTTCGTTCCGTCAACGATTGTTAACATGGTGGCAGGTCACCTGACCATCATGTACGGCCTGCAAGGGCCAAGCATCTCCATTGCGACCGCCTGTACTTCAGGTGTGCATAACATTGGTCATGCAGCACGTATCATTGCATACGGCGATGCAGACGCGATGGTTGCGGGTGGTGCAGAAAAAGCCAGTACCCCTCTGGGCGTGGGTGGTTTTGGCGCGGCACGTGCGCTGTCTACACGTAATGATAACCCTCAAGCGGCAAGCCGTCCGTGGGATAAAGAACGTGATGGCTTTGTGCTGGGCGACGGTGCAGGCATGGTGGTACTGGAAGAGTACGAGCATGCGAAAGCGCGTGGTGCAAAAATCTATGCTGAAGTCGTTGGTTTTGGCATGAGCAGCGATGCTTACCACATGACGTCACCACCTGAAAACGGTGCGGGCGCTGCGCTGGCAATGGTCAACGCACTACGCGATGCGGCTATCGAAGCGGGTCAGATCGGCTATGTCAACGCGCATGGCACGTCTACTCCTGCTGGCGATAAAGCCGAAACCCAGGCAGTGAAATCTGTCTTTGGCGATGCGGCAAGTCGTGTGATGGTAAGCTCCACTAAATCCATGACCGGACACCTGTTGGGTGCGGCGGGCGCGGTAGAGTCTATTTTCTCTATCCTGGCGCTGCGCGATCAGGCTATTCCGCCAACCATCAACCTGGATAACCCGGATGAAGGTTGTGACCTGGACTTCGTACCTCACGAAGCGCGTCAGGTTAGTGGTCTGGAGTACGCACTGTGTAACTCCTTCGGCTTTGGTGGGACTAACGGTTCGTTGATCTTTAAAAAGATTTAAGTCTGCCAGGTGGTGCGTTAGCATCGATAGCAATTTAAAAAGGTCCGCTTGTCGGGCCTTTTTTTATTCGGTTTTCCACCCTTGTCCTGTGTTGTTCATCCTGCCAAACTAGCGGACCAGAAATAAGGAGCCACCATGTTCTTAATTAATGGCTGCGAGCAGAATATGCTGGCCGCAAGCGATCGAGCGACCCAATTCGGTGATGGCTGTTTTACCACTGCGAGTATTATTGACGGCGAAATTTGCCTCTTTGCAGCGCATCTTGCGCGTTTACAAGACGCCTGCCAAAAATTGCTGATCTCTTTCGAAGATTGGTCAGAGCTGCAAAGTGAAATGAAAATGCTGGCGCAAGGGCATGCGCGGGGCGTGTTAAAAGTGATTATCAGCCGTGGTAGCGGTGGCCGTGGTTACAGCGGCGCAAACTGTCGCAGTGCCACACGTATTCTCTCTGTTTCAGCCTGGCCCGATCATTACGATCGTTGGCGGCAGGAGGGGATAACGCTGGGGTTAAGTCCAGTGCGTCTGGGGCGTAATCCGTTGCTTGCCGGACTTAAGCACCTGAATAGACTGGAACAGGTGTTGATTCGCTCTCATCTTGAGCAGACGGCAGCTGATGAAGCACTGGTTCTTGACAGTGAGGGATGGGTTACGGAATGCTGTGCGGCTAATTTGTTCTGGCGTAAGGGGGATGTGGTTTACACTCCCCGGCTGGATCAGGCCGGAGTGAACGGCATTATGCGACAATTCTGTATCCGGATGCTGGCACAATCGTCGTTCAGCATTGTCGAAGTATATGCCGGGTTGGAAGAGGTTATGCAGGCCGATGAAATCGTCGTCTGTAATGCGTTAATGCCTGTTATTCCCGTACGCACCTGTGGCGACACGCTGCTGTGTGCACGTATGTTGTTCGATTTTTTAGCCCCACTTTGTGAGCACCCGAATTAGTCATGAAAAAACTGTTACTTGTTGTCCTGTTATTGCTGGTTGTGCTGGGCATAGCTGCGGGAGTGGGAATGTGGAAAGTTCGCCATCTGGCGGACAGTAAGTTATTGATTAAAGAAGAGACGATTTTTACGCTGAAAGCGGGTACGGGCCGTCTGGCTCTCGGTGAACAGTTGTATGCGGACAACGTTATCAATCGTCCGCGTGTGTTCCAGTGGCTGCTGCGTGTGGAACCCGAACTGTCGCATTTTAAAGCCGGAACCTACCGTTTTACGCCCGACATGACAGTCCGGGATATGTTGCAACTGCTGGAAAGCGGTAAAGAGGCGCAGTTCCCGTTACGTCTGGTTGAAGGGATGCGTTTGAGCGACTACCTCAAACAGCTTCGTGACGCCCCGTACATCAAACATACGCTGAGCGATGATAATTACGAGACCGTTGCTCAGGCGCTGAAGCTGGAGAACCCGCAATGGGTAGAAGGCTGGTTCTGGCCAGATACCTGGATGTATACCGCCAATACAACCGACGTGGCGTTGCTAAAACGCGCGCATCAGAAAATGGTTAAAGCGGTAGACTCGGTCTGGGAAGGGCGCGCTGAAGGCCTGCCTTATCAGGACAAAAATCAGCTGGTAACCATGGCCTCTATTATCGAAAAAGAGACTGCGGTTGCCAGCGAGCGTGACCAGGTGGCTTCCGTCTTTATTAACCGCTTACGGATTGGCATGCGTTTACAGACCGATCCGACGGTGATTTACGGGATGGGGTCACGGTATAATGGCAAGTTGTCGCGTGTGGATTTAGATACCCCGACCGCCTATAACACCTATACCATTACGGGGTTGCCGCCTGGCCCGATTGCCATGCCGGGAGAGGCCTCATTGCAGGCCGCGGCGCATCCGGCAAAAACGCCGTACCTCTATTTCGTGGCTGACGGTAAAGGCGGTCACACGTTTAACACCAATCTTGCCAGCCACAACCGGTCCGTGCAGGATTACCTGAAAGTGCTTAAGGAAAAAAATGGGCAGTAACTATATCGTCATCGAGGGCCTGGAAGGCGCCGGAAAAACCACTGCGCGTAACGTGGTGGTAGAGACACTTGAGCAACTCGGTATTCGTGACATGGTTTTTACCCGCGAACCGGGGGGAACTCAGCTCGCGGAGAAACTAAGAAGTCTGGTGCTGGACATTAAGTCGGTGGGTGACGAGGTCATCACTGACAAAGCTGAAGTTCTGATGTTTTACGCTGCGCGCGTACAGCTGGTCGAAACCGTTATTAAACCTGCGCTGGCAAAAGGCGCATGGGTAATTGGCGACCGTCACGATTTGTCGACCCAGGCGTATCAGGGGGGCGGACGCGGCATCGATCAAAACATGCTGGCAACCCTGCGCGATGCTGTGCTCGGTGATTTTCGCCCGGACCTGACGCTCTATCTGGACGTGACTCCAGAAGTCGGATTGAAGCGTGCCCGTGCACGCGGCGAGCTGGATCGTATTGAGCAGGAATCTTTCGATTTCTTTAATCGCACCCGCGCGCGCTATCTTGAACTGGCTGCCAAAGATGCCAGCATTCGTACCATCGACGCTACGCAGCCGCTGGAAGCTGTGATGGCTGATATCCGCAATACCATCACCCAGTGGGTGCAGGAGCAGGGCGCATGAAATGGTACCCATGGTTACGGCCAGATTTTGAAAAACTGGTAGCCAGCTACCAGGCGGGTCGTGGTCACCATGCGTTACTGATTCAGGCGTTACCCGGAATGGGTGACGACGCGCTGATTTACGCGCTCAGTCGCTATTTAATGTGCCAGCAGCCGGAAGGGCATAAAAGCTGCGGACACTGCCGGGGCTGTCAATTGATGCAGGCGGGGACGCATCCTGATTACTATTCGCTGCTGCCGGAAAAAGGCAAAAGCACGCTGGGGGTTGATGCGGTACGTGAAGTGAGTGAAAAGCTGTACGAGCATTCACGCCTTGGCGGTGCGAAAGTGGTGTGGATCCCTGATGCTGCCCAGTTAACTGATGCTGCTGCCAATGCTCTGCTAAAAACGCTGGAAGAACCGCCGGCACAAACTTGGTTTTTCCTCGCCAGCACAGAGCCTGCGCGATTGCTGGCGACATTGCGCAGCCGCTGCCGGTTACACCATCTTGCGCCGCCGGCTGAGTCGTACGCTATCTCCTGGCTCGCCCGTGAAGTGACCGTATCTCCAGAAGCTCTGTTGAGCGCATTACGCCTGAGCGCGGGTTCGCCTGGTGCGGCACTCTCGTTGTTACAGGCTGAAAGCTGGGCGCATCGCACAGATTTTTGTGCGGCACTGGCAAACACATTAAACGCAGGTGACTGGTATATCCTGCTCGCGGCGTTAAACCACGATCAGGCCGCCGCCCGTTTACACTGGCTGGCAACGTTGTTGACGGATGCCTTGAAGCGTCCGTATGGGGTTTCCCATTTAACCAATCCTGATGCGCTGGACCTGATATCTTCTATCGCAGAACGGCTATCCGTCGCCTGGATACAGGCGATACTCGGTGACGTTTGTCATTGCCGTCAGCAGTTGCTGAACGTAACAGGCGTAAACCGTGAACTGGTGTTAACCGATCTTATCCTGCGTATTGAGCATTACCTGCAACCAGGCACCGTATTGCCTGTTCCCCATCTTTGAGAGAGACATTATGTTTTTAGTCGACTCACACTGCCATCTTGATGGCCTGGATTATCAATCTCTGCATAAGGACGTGGATGACGTGTTGGCGAAAGCAGCCGCACGCGATGTGAAATTCTGTCTTGCCGTCGCGACCACTCTGCCAGGATACCGCAGTATGCGCGAACTGGTCGGTGAACGTGACAATGTGGTGTTCTCCTGCGGCGTGCATCCGTTAAATCAGGATGAAGCCTATGATGTTGAAGACCTGCGCCGTTTTGCCGCCGAAGAGGGCGTTGTGGCGATGGGGGAAACCGGGCTGGACTATTTCTATACGCCGGAAACAAAGGTGCGCCAGCAGGAATCTTTTATCCATCATATTCAGATTGGCCGTGAGTTACAAAAGCCAGTTATCGTACATACCCGCGATGCGCGGGCCGATACGCTGTCTATTCTGCGCGAAGAAAAAGTGACGGATTGTGGTGGCGTACTACACTGTTTTACAGAAGACAGAGAAACGGCGGGCAAATTGCTGGACCTCGGATTTTATATCTCGTTTTCCGGCATCGTCACTTTCCGTAACGCAGATCAGCTCCGTGATGCCGCCCGCTATGTTCCTCTGGATCGGTTGCTGGTTGAGACGGATTCTCCCTACCTTGCGCCTGTACCGCATCGTGGAAAAGAGAACCAGCCTGCCATGACCCGTGACGTTGCGGAGTATATGGCCGTAGTGAAAGGTGTTGCCGTTGAAGAACTGGCGCAGGCAACCACTGATAACTTTGCCCGCCTGTTTCACATCGACGCTTCTCGCCTGCAATCCGTTCGTTAACTGACTTTTTTTAAAGCTCGTAATTAATAAGCAAAGCGAGTAAAGTTCACCGCCTCAAAATGGGCGGTGAATAACCGGTTTGACACATTCAGAAACGCATTTTATCGGAATGTGTGGATTTTACGGCCATCCACGACTGAATTGTGATAGCCGTCAAACAAAAACAAACTGAATTATTTTACTCTGTGTAATAAATAAAGGGTACTTAGATGCCCTGTACACGGCGAGGTTCTCCCCCCCTCGCTAATGCGTGAGAACGTAGAAAAGCACAAATACTCAGGAGCACTCTCAATTATGTTTAAGAATGCATTTGCTAACCTGCAAAAGGTCGGTAAATCGCTGATGCTGCCGGTATCCGTACTCCCAATTGCAGGTATCCTGCTGGGTGTCGGTTCCGCTAACTTCAGCTGGCTGCCAGCCGTTGTATCGCACGTAATGGCAGAAGCAGGCGGTTCTGTTTTTGCAAACATGCCGCTGATTTTTGCCATCGGTGTCGCGTTAGGCTTCACCAATAACGACGGCGTATCTGCACTGGCATCCGTTGTTGCCTACGGCATTATGGTTAAGACCATGGCTGTTGTTGCGCCGCTGGTTCTGCATTTACCTGCTGAAGAGATCGCAGCTAAACACCTTGCTGATACGGGTGTTCTCGGGGGGATTATCTCCGGTGCGATTGCAGCGTATATGTTCAACCGTTTCTACCGTATCAAATTGCCTGAGTATCTTGGCTTCTTTGCGGGTAAGCGCTTCGTTCCTATCATTTCTGGTCTGGCCGCTATCTTCACCGGTGTGGTTCTGTCCTTCATTTGGCCGCCGATCGGGACTGCTATTCAGACGTTTTCCCAGTGGGCTGCATACCAGAACCCGGTCGTAGCGTTCGGTATCTATGGCTTCATTGAACGCTGCCTGGTGCCGTTTGGTCTGCACCATATCTGGAACGTTCCATTCCAGATGCAGATCGGTGAATACACCAATGCTGCGGGCCAGGTATTCCACGGCGATATCCCTCGCTATATGGCGGGTGATCCGACTGCGGGCAAACTGTCTGGTGGCTTCCTGTTCAAAATGTACGGTCTGCCGGCTGCCGCTATCGCTATCTGGCACTCTGCTAAACCAGAAAACCGCGCGAAAGTGGGCGGTATCATGATCTCCGCGGCGCTGACCTCGTTCCTGACCGGTATTACCGAACCGATCGAGTTCTCGTTCATGTTCGTGGCACCGATCCTGTACATCATCCACGCAATTCTGGCTGGTCTGGCATTCCCGATCTGTATCCTGCTGGGTATGCGTGACGGTACGTCGTTCTCCCACGGTTTGATCGACTTTATCGTTCTGTCCGGTAACAGCAGCAAACTGTGGCTGTTCCCGATTGTCGGTATCGGTTATGCGATTGTTTACTACACCATCTTCCGTGTGCTGATCAAAGCGCTGGACCTGAAAACTCCGGGTCGTGAAGATGCTACCGAAGACACCAAAGCGGGTGCGTCCGGCGAAATGGCTCCGGCCCTGGTTGCGGCATTCGGCGGTAAAGAAAACATCACTAACCTCGATGCGTGCATCACTCGTCTGCGTGTCAGCGTCGCTGACGTTGCCAAAGTGGATCAGGCTGGCCTGAAGAAACTGGGTGCGGCGGGCGTTGTAGTGGCGGGTTCCGGTGTTCAGGCTATCTTCGGTACTAAGTCCGATAACCTGAAAACTGAAATGGATGAGTACATCCGTCACAGCTAAGCAGTAAAAAGTTGGGGAGAATTAAGGCAGCCTGCGGGCTGCCTTTTTTAATGCATTAATTGGCCTGAACGCGAATCGGCGCAGTGGCGGCGAACAACCACGGACGAGCCTCTGCGTTCACGCGTGGGGATAACGTCTCTCTGACCTGCTGGTGGTAATCATCAATCCACTGTTTTTCTGCCTCACTTAGCAGATGCAGTTCAACCAGACTTAAATCAATCGGCACCAGCGTCAGCGTTGAGAAGCGACAGAAGCCAGGACGACTGTTGATAATCTCCACCTGATTCTCAATACGGATCCCATATTCTCCGGCCAGATAATAACCCGGCTCGATGGTAATGATATTGCCCGCAACCAGAGGCCAGGGGTTTACTTTTTTGGCAATGCGATGGGGCTGCTCATGGATCAGGAGCTGATGGCCTACGCCGTGTCCCGTACCGTGATCAAAATCCAGACCCAGATCCCACAGCGCCCGACGGCTAAAGGCATCCAGTTGATGACCCTGAGTGCCGCTGGGAAATTGCAGCGAGATAAGCGACAAAAAGCCTTTCAACACAGCGGTGTAATGCAGACGACGCTGCGGATCCTGTGGACCAAACGCGAGGGTGCGCGTTGTATCCGTCGTACCATTATGGTACTGGCCGCCGGAATCATTCAGATACATGGCCTGAGAGGTAATGGGCGTATTGGTTTTTTCGCTGGAATGGTAATGGCACATTGCGGCATTGCTGGCTGAGGCCGAAATCGTGTTGAAGCTTTGCTCGATAAATCCCGGCTGCTGCTGGCGAAATTCCAGTTGCCTGGCCTGCGCTTCCAGCTCAGTGACCGGATTGCCTGCCGCTTCGCGCAAGGGAACTTCATGCGTAAGCCATGCCAGAAAGTTAACCCAGGCCGCGCCATCTTGTTCATGGCATTCCCGATAACCCGCCAGTTCAACGTCATTCTTGTGCGCTTTCATCAAGGTGATGGGATCGGGTGCCCATAAGACTTCGCCACCGTGTTCTACAATGGCAAAACGCAGCGCGACCGGGGCGTAGTCTTTATCGACCAAAAAGCGTTTCCCTTTGGCCAACTGCTGGCAGCGGGCAAGAAAACTCTCTTGTGGGGCCAGCGTGAGCGTATTCAGCAGTGCAGCAGGGAGCTGCTGGGTTTTGTTGCTATCAACAAACCATTCCAGCTCGCCGCTGCGATGGAGCAGGGCGAACGAAAACGGCACTGGCACCATTGGCAGATCGGAACCGCGCACATTCAGCAGCCAGGCAATGTTATCCGGCAGCGTGATCGCCAGAACGTCGGCCTGTTGTTGCGTGAGCAGATCCACGACGCGGGCTCGTTTTTGTGTGCTGCTTTCCCCGCTGATTTCAATGGGCATTTCACGAATGATGCCGCAGGGGGCTGCCGGGCGGTCAAGCCATACCTGGTCGAAAGGATCTTGCTCAAGAGGCACCAGCTCGCAATGGGTCGCCGACAGTGCTTCAAACTGGCTGTTGACCATCAGCAACGGTTCAAAACCGATACGCGCGCCCGCAGCAACGTGAGACTGCAAATAGTCGGCCAGCGGTTCGTCATGTAAATGGTGAATTTCAAAATCATCCAGCGAGACTTCATTGCGCACCTGGACCTGATAGCGTCCATCGACAAACATTAATGCGCGGTCGCGCAGGACCAACGCGAGACCAGCGGAGCCGCTAAAACCGGTCAGCCAGGCCAGCTTATTGTCATGCGGTGTACAATCTTCGCTTTGGTGAGCGTCGGCGCGCGGAACAATCATGCCATCCAGCCCTTGCGCTAACAGCAGGTTGCGCAGAGCGGAAAGAGGAGTTGAGTTGTGCATAGTTACCTTCAGGCCTTAACGGAACGGCGGTTCGTTGAACGTACGTAATTTACGGGAGTGCAGTCGATCGCCTTCAGCACGCAGACGATCGATTGCCCGGATACCTATTTGCAGGTGCTCGGAAATGGCACCTTCATAAAAACGGTTGGCCTGACCAGGTAGTTTGATCTCGCCGTGTAGCGGTTTATCGGAAACGCACAGCAGCGTGCCGTAAGGGACGCGGAAGCGGTAGCCCTGGGCGGCAATGGTGGCGCTTTCCATATCAATAGCCACCGCGCGACTGAGGTTAAAACGCAGCGCAGAAGCGGAATAGCGTAACTCCCAGTTGCGATCGTCGGTGGTGACGACGGTACCGGTACGCAGGCGCTGTTTAACCTCTTCGCCGGGCATGCCGCTGACTTCTTTGGTGGCGTCATACAGTGCGCGTTGTACTTCCGCAATGCTCGGAATCGGAATATCCGGCGGTAGTACGGCATCCAGCACATGGTCGTCACGCAGATAAGCGTGGGCCAGAACATAGTCGCCAATCGCCTGGCTTTCGCGCAGGCCGCCACAGTGTCCAATCATCAGCCAGACGTCAGGGCGCAGTACGGCCAGATGATCACAAATGGTTTTAGCGTTAGACGGGCCAACGCCGATATTGACCAGCGTGATCCCCTGACCGTCGGCGGTGATTAGATGCCAGGCGGGCATCTGATGTTTCTTCCAGGCGAGATCGGAGATGGCCTCTTCTGGAGCTTCCGTTTCAGCGGTGATCCAGATCCCGCCCGCGCATGACAGCGCGATATAGGGGCTGTTCGGATCGAGGATCTGGCTGCAACCCCAGCGCACGAACTCATCGACATAGCGGGTGTAGTTGGTGAACAGCACAAATGGCTGGAAATGTTCAACCGGCGTTCCCGTGTAGTGACGCAGTCGTGCGAGCGAAAAATCAACTCGTCGGGCGTCGAAGTGCGACAGCGGGGAGAATTCCGCCGGATGATAGGTACCATCGGCTGTTTCATCGCCAATTTGTGACAACTCGGTAGTGGGGAAATGGCGCGTTAATCCGGCGCTCATTGAGCGGTCGAGCGTCAGTTCAGAACCGTCGATCACATAGGGATAAGGGATTTCATGCTGCGACGGTTCGACGGAGATATGCGCATCATAATCCTGATACAGCAGCGTGAGTTGTTCTTCAAGATAGGGACGAAAAAGCGACGGACGGGTGATCGTAGTGGTATAGCTGCCCGCATGGGTAAAACGGCCATAAGCGCGGGTTTTCGGGGGATTGGTGGCGCTGCCATCCCAGGTGACACAAAGCGATGGGTAAACAAAAAGACCATTATGGCGGGCAATTATGTCAGGGAGCGTCCCTGTTTCAATGTACTTACCAATGGCGCTACGCAGTGCTTTAACCGACTGCTCGTACAGCGCGTCCAGTTTATCCAGTGCCTGAGTTGGGGTCAGGCTGGAGCCCTTATTGTTCATGTCTGTCTCCTTGTTCCACAGATGTACTGCTCTCCCGATAGTATGTCACAGGAATATGAAACAAAAGTCAGACGTTGAGGAAGATTGTGCGAAGGTCGAATGACCTTCGCATCAGGGCTTAACTGTGCTGCTTATCCCGCATCAGCAATGCAGTGGCGGCGGAAATAAGACACCCGACCATCAGATAAATGGCCACGCTGTGCCAGTCTCCTCCAGAGAATGTCACCAGTGCCGCAGCAATGAAGGGGGTAAAACCACCGCCAACCACACTTGCCACCTGATAGCCAACGCCTGCGCCGCTGTAGCGATAACTTGCGCCAAACAAACCGGTAAACATAGGCTGCTGTACGCAGACCACCATATCGTGCGCAATATTGGCCAACATAATCGCGAAGAACACGATCCAGAAAATAGACTGTGCTTCCAGCGCCATAAAGAACGGGAAGGCGCTCAGCGTACCGACCAGTGCACCGGTAATGTACACGCGCCGTCGACCAAAGCGGTCGGCAAGCCAGGCAAAGCAGGGGATGGTCAGACAGCTCAGTCCTCCCACTAACAAACCGATATTCAGAAACAGCTCGCGGGGTAGGCCCAGGTTCTGCGTAGAGTAATTAAGGGCAAACGCGGTGACGATATACATCGTCAGCAGTTCACATAAGCGCAAGCCGATAATTTTTAAGAATGCGCCCGGATGACGGATTAACGCCTCGATCACCGGTAACCGCTTTTTCTCTGGTTGCGCTGCCTGTTGCTGCTGTTCGAATTCGGCTGATTCATCCATTCTGTTACGCATCCACAACGCGCCCAAAACCAGTACGATGCTGAACAGGAACGGAATACGCCAGCCCCAGCTCAGGAACTGCTCATCGGTAGTTTGCGAGCTAATCAGTGAGACCAGACCGGTAGAAAGCAGCAGTCCGACGCCGTAACCGACCTGAACGCCACTGCTGTAGAAGGCTTTTTTATTTTTCGGCGCGCTTTCGACCGAGAGCAACGCCGCGCCGCCCCATTCACCACCAACGGCGAATCCCTGAATGGCGCGTAGCGTCACCAGCAGCACAGGGGCCCACCAGCCAATAGTGTCAAAAGAAGGAATAATCCCTATCAGCGCAGTGGCAATCCCCATCATCCAGACGGTGAGCATCAGCATGCGTTTACGGCCAAGGCGATCGCCAAAGTGGCCGAAGATAACCCCGCCTAACGGACGGAACAAAAATCCGACGCCAAAGGTGGCAAATGCGGCAAGTGTTCCCATTGCCGGGCTAACCTGCGGGAAGAACTCGCGATTAAAGACCAGTGCGGCGGTGATGCCATAAAGCAGAAAATCATACCAGTCGACCACGGCGCCAGCGAAGCTACCAAGCGCAGCGCGTCGGGCACGATGAAGCGAAGAGACGTCCTCTTGGGGACCCGCGGAGGTGAGAGTGGAATCCATAGTTATCCTGTCTGTACTGTCTTTTAGTTATTAGTATTTGAATTGGGCTACACACATTGCAGTCGATATATTAACGACCGTTATGAGATTACCGCGACAGACGGGAAGAGAAAACGATTATCTCCCTCACCAGAGGGCTACATGAAAAATAAGATGAATGAAAAACAGAAAAGCAAAAAGCCTGCTTAGTTTCCTAAGCAGGATTCTTAAATTTGGCTCCTCTGACTGGACTCGAACCAGTGACATACGGATTAACAGTCCGCCGTTCTACCGACTGAACTACAGAGGAATCGTTTGAACGAGGCGCATATTAGCGAGGGCGATGAGGCTTGTCAAAGGGGGAAATACATTTGTGCGTTCGTTTGCTGACAAAATCAGCAAAGCGGTGATCTTTCCGTCTTTTTATGCTTTTGCCCCATTCTGGTGCGCGCCTACCTCTTCCAGGGCAGCCAGAATGAGAGATTCAGGTGTGCAAAAAGTCCATTCTTCACCTTTGATCCTGACTTTACGCGGTTTTAACCGTAAAACACGGCTGCTGGCTAAACTGGCAAGCATCTTGCAATCCTGAATTAATGACTGCCAGCACGGGTTCTGGTATTCCGACAGGAGGCAAAATGAACTTCAGACGACTGAAATATTTCGTGAAAATCGTCGATATTGGTAGCCTGACCCAGGCAGCGGAAGTGTTGCATATCGCGCAACCTGCGCTGAGCCAGCAGGTTGCTACGCTGGAAGGCGAACTGGATCAGCAACTGCTGATTCGCACCAAGCGCGGCGTCACACCGACGGAAGCGGGGAAAGTGTTGTATGCCCATGCGCGGACGATTTTACGCCAGTGCGAGCAGGCGCAACTTGCGGTCAATAACGTAGGTCAGACCCTGGGGGGACAGGTCTCTATTGGCCTTGCGCCGGGGACGGCGGCGTCAGCCATCACTATGCCGTTATTACAGACAGTACGAGCAGAGCTGCCCGATGTGCTGGTCTATTTGCATGAAAACAGTGGGGCGGTGCTGAATGACAAGCTGCTCAGCGGGCATTTAGACATGGCGGTGCTCTACGAGCGCTCACCCGTGGCGGGTATCAGCAGTCAACCGTTGCTTAAAGAGGATCTGTACCTGGTCGGGACGCGTGATTGCCCGGGGCAAAGCGTCGATTTAGCCGCGGTGGCGCAGATGAATCTGTTTTTGCCACGGGATTACAGCGCAGTTCGCCTGCGTGTAGATGAAGCTTTTTCGCTTCGTCGCCTGACGGCCAAAGTGATTGGCGAAATTGAATCTATCGCCACCTTAACGGCTGCCATCGCCAGTGGGATGGGCGTCACAGTGTTGCCTGAGTCGGCGGCCCGTTCATTATGTAATGCAGCGAACGGCTGGATGGCGCGGATAACAACCCCGTCGATGAATCTGCCATTATCGCTGAACGTCTCAGCCAGAGGGAGCTTATCGCCGCAGGCACAGGCCGTGAAGGAGATCCTGTTGTCGCTGGTAAGCCGTCCGGCACTGGAAAACCGCGAGCTACAGCTGGTCAGCTAAACCTTATTCCCTTCAGGAATAAGATGCGGGTTTTTATTATTTGTTATGCCGGGCATCAGACTTTAACAATAGCGTAATGTCTGATGTGCCCGGAGCAAAAAGTGAATTTCCAGCAACTTAAAATAATCCGCGAGGCGGCCCGTCAGGATTACAACCTGACGGAAGTCGCGAATATACTGTACACCTCGCAGTCGGGAGTCAGCCGACATATTCGTGAACTTGAAGATGAACTTGGCATTGAGATTTTTATCCGTCGCGGTAAACGCCTGCTGGGCATGACCGAACCGGGCAAAGCCTTGCTGGTTATTGCCGAGCGTATTCTGAATGAGGCCAGCAACGTTCGCAGACTGGCGGATCTGTTTACCAATGACACGTCCGGTGTACTGACGATTGCCACCACGCATACACAGGCACGCTATAGCCTGCCCGCGGTGATTAAAGCCTTTCGTGAGCTCTTCCCTGAGGTGCGTCTGGAACTGATCCAGGGTACTCCGCAGGAGATTGACGTACTGTTGCAAAACGGTGGGGCAGACATTGGGATTGCCAGCGAGCGACTTAGCAGCGATCCGCTGTTGGTAGCTTTTCCCTGGTTCCGTTGGCACCACAGCCTGCTTGTTCCTCACGATCATCCCTTGGTGAAAACGTCTCCTCTCACACTGGAATCTATCGCCCACTGGCCATTAATTACGTATCGTCAGGGGATTACGGGGCGTTCCCGTATCGATGAGGCATTTGCCCGTAAAGGGTTAGTGCCGGATATTATCCTCAGCGCCCAGGACTCGGATGTGATTAAAACTTATGTGTCGCTGGGGCTGGGAATCGGGCTGGTGGCAGAACAATCCAGTGGAGAGCAGGAGGAGGGGAGCTTAACCCGTCTGGATACCCGGCACTTATTTGATGCAAATACCGTCTGGCTGGGCCTGAAACGCGGGCAACTGCAGCGCAACTACGTTTGGCGATTCATTGAGCTATGCAACGCAGGGTTATCCGTCGATGAAATCAAGCGCCAGGCGATGGAGCCAGATGAAGCCGTGATTGATTATCAGATATAATGCAAAAAGCCTGCTTAGTTTCCTAAGCAGGCTTTTTGTGCACAGAAAACCCCCAGCTAGGCTGGGGGTTCCGGAAAGCTTTCAGCTTTGGGCCAGTTATTAAAACTGGACTGCCCCCACAACTATAGAGCAGGATCGTCTACCGGGGTGGGGGCAGTCCACAACGGCTCGGAAGTGTCTAGATTATCCGTGGCGATTCAGTTTTCCCACTGTTGTTTCGACCAACAATGACTGTTGTCTGTTCCTCTAATACAAGCTCCACGTCAGCTAAAAGTCGGAAATTCTTTATTTGAACCTGATGAATGCGCATACGTCCCTCAATCTGTGTATAGGATATCGACAAAGCTGATGTTATTACATTGCATGTAAACTTCATTCTTCTAATAGCTTAGTTGTTCACAATGCCTCAGGTCCTATATTATTACCTGAGGCATTGAAACTTTACTCTGTCAGTGATACATCACGCACATCATCCAGCTGAACCTGACATTCCTTCCATCGACGCACAAGCGTAGCCACACAGGGATTGCCCGCTAGTTGATTCATTCTGACCCAATCAACATCAACTAGCCCGGCAAGAAGTTCGGAATTAAGTTCACCCTGCAATGCATGCCATTGGCGAATACTGGGTTGACGTTGAATAATAGGTTGAGGGGAGGAAAGACTGCCAACAATGACGTAATTTTGCTCTGGATCATGCCAGAGTCGTGTAATACCTGGTACGTTCTTGAGCCAGTTGCGAGGATCGCCTAAAGGTAAATCGAAGACACGAGATAATAATTTATTCCATGATGCTATTAATGATGTACTGGCTCTTTTTACTGATTTTTTAGCGACTTCCACCATAAGCGCATTTTTCTTTTCAGGCCATTGGGAAAAAACATAATTTTTTAAAACATCATAAGTGACATTGAATTCATTGTCGGAATAATATTTTCTTAAAGCACATTTCCATAGGTCACACAACAACTCTAGTTCACGAAGTAACGTATTTTTATTTGTATCGGATAATTCACCTTCTTCAGTAAGTTGGTCTATATGAAACATTAGTTCATCCATTTCAGGTAATAACCATTTATTAAGAGGGAGTTGTTGCCGTTGAGAATCCAGAATAGTCATTAAATCGTTTAATTTCTCCGGAAGCATATGAGGTGCTCCATATTGTGGATCCTGAAGGAGGATAGTCACTTCTTCCGTTTTGTGAATTATCACCGTCAACCGATTAATAAATCGGGTCAACTTCTCTGCTTCATTCCAAATCCCTTGTGTAATATCTTGGGGGCGATAATGGTAAGGCCACTTTTCGTTAAGCAAAGCGAGTAGTGCTGTTACAGAGGTATCAAATGAACAGAGTATATCATCACAGGCTGAAACAGCATCTGGCATAGCTGGGTGGAAAGGTAATATTATTGGGCGGTCTTGTTTAACAGTAAACAAACAGCCATTAGTGATTACAGCGAGACTGCTAGTGAGTAGATCCTTCTGCTGCGGAAGCGTCACACTAATTTTGGTCTCATTGCATAGCAGCAAATGCTTCAGGGCTAATTCTTTATATACAATTTCAACATTACGTGCCAAAGATTCTTGAACCGCTTTTTTCTCAAAATCACTGATACTATAATCATAGTAACGAGAATCTGTGGCAGGAATAAGCCTCGTGTCACCGTCAGGGGTAGACTGTTCTATTAGTAAGTTATCCGTAATTGGGTCGACTGTGAGATCAAAAGGATTAACATTAATATGCTGGCAGGCAGCTTTTGTTCTTAATATTTGTGTCAATGGATAGCGATCGTCAATGATACCCGGAGTCTGATCCAGCAAAACAAGTAGACACTGTGATCCATCAATTTTTATGTTCACAATCTGATCCGGTTCTATATCAGGTAGTAATGACATGCGTGCATCAGGATATTTTTCATTCAGCAGGGATTGAATGTTATTAACAATGTATTGTGGGGATACATTTTTCGAAAAACGTAGATCAAGAACCTTTATCTCTTTATCAAGCTGTACACTTGGGAATTTAGCCTTGTCAGCTGTTTTGAATTTTGTTTTAAGCGGTAAAGGGCGTAACTTAAGTACTACTGGAGATAATCCGAAGCCAAATTTTCTTGCTTGCTCAATAAATTCATTTTGAACGGGTTGAAGAATCCAAGGCCAGCTATTTTTGAGTGAGGTTGAAGACGAAAGGTCGAGAAAAGGGCGTAGCTTGCGTTTATCTTTATTTTTGGCTACTTCCCGGTAAATTTGAGATTTAGGTTTTGTCGTTTTTTCCGCTTTCCAGCGGGCAAGAACATTATTTTTATCATAAATCCATAATGGTTGATGAATATTAAATAATTCGTCTTTTATATCGACTGGACGTAGTGGGACATTTTTATGAAATAATATAACCTCAGTGATATTTTTATCGCTTCTTTGTTGAGTGCGACAGTCCAGACTAATTGCATTGATACCGCAACTATTCTTACTTTTCCAGACGTCAGTCTGTAGTAATGGGCATCCCAGTGTATGGCTACCTTTGCAATGTGAACCAAAGGCGGAGACTTTACGCATGATAAGTCGGATCCATACTGGATTCAGCATAGCCTCGTAATGGACACGCGTTGGCTCAACAATAATCCCATCACCATTTTTTATTATTGGTGGCTTGTCTTGCTCTGAGTCCAAAGCAACGTATAGTCCAAATTGATCCTTATGAGATTTCATCAAATAAGGATAATAACGACTGCCTAACTCATCATCAATTCGGCTTTGCCATTCATTCCAGCGATAGTTTTTACTTAACGGATAATGATAGACAACTAGTTTTTCAGCTTTCTCCCGATCGATCTCGTTGTCCCGGTAAATCATGTGTGAAAGAGGGAGAGAACGGATTATTTCGTCATTACGTTTCGCCATGATGTTATGCTCTTTCCATAATGTTTTGATTGATGATTTTTTTGAGTTGCCCGAATCCGGGTGTTTCCACTGAAATGGTGTCTGGGGTCACGCATCCGCCGAGAATCAGAATGTCCGCCTCATAAGGATTTTGAACAGGGGTTAATTGGTGAGAGAAACCCAGTAATTGACTATCAGCATGTGGAGCAACAAAGTTAGCGATAACCAATTTGGTTTTATTACCCTCGATAGCGCGAATTTGTGCCAGTTTTTTACTCAGACCCAGAGGGGTATGCTCTTGATTTGCGCCAGATGCCAACCATTGTTGATATTCTTCATCTGCCTTATCGAGAGTATCTTGTCTCCAAAACTTAGCATCCACACGATAATCAGAATTTTTTATGCTGAAATCATACTGCTCAAAAAGCCGGTGATTGCTCACTTGGCTGGTGGTAATGATGCTCTCTGAATAAAGAAGTGCCCGGATAGCTTCTTCTCCCAGACGTCCCATCAGTAGGCGTTGTATAACTAGTGGATGGAATGCGTAACGCTCTTCCAAATCGTTCGCGAAGGGCATAATAGACGTTCTGTAACCCTTACGGTTGAACCAGTCAGTAATGACAGGATGACGTTGGATATACTGATACAGTTTCTGAGGGTTGTATTGGCGCAGCCCTTCTGCTGTTTTGTCAAAAAACTGCCATGTCTGTGGGGAGTACCAGATTTTGCCGTCAGTATTAGCTAATTTCGGCTTTTCAAAGCAAGCCCATTTATATAATTCAAGATCAATGTCGAAAGCGTTTTTTCCCGGTTTCCAGGCTAAATCATGTTGAAGTACTGCTTTACCGAGTTGTCGCCAGAGTAATGGGATGTCATCTCTTGGTGTTGACTGTTCCCGTAACAATCGAATAGCCGGAACTAGTCGCTGATCGATATAATCCACTGCTAGTTTTCCAGGCTGTGTCGGCGTCATGAGCTGGCTGAAGAAATTATTCTGTGTCAGTTCATCACGCTCCCGAAGTGTATCCAGTAATTGACGATTGAGTGCCGAAAGCTGTCGACGATTTGATGTATAGATAGGTAATGAAGCAAAGCGGGACAGGTCTTTTGCTAGTTCAGCATCAAGGTGAATCTCAGCGTTGGGTACTTCGCACCAGGCTCTCTCAATACGACCAACCTGCTGTTGAACATTGGCTGCCGTATTTTTTATATAATCGCTGGTTCTCTTATACTCTCCGTTTAACCGGGAGATTTCGTTCTTCCTGTTCAACATCAGTGGCAGGATGAAGCGCTGATGCTGTTTACGTGAAATTTCCCCTGCTCGTAGTAGTTTTTCCAGATTGCGTAACTGGAAGCCTGCATGTGCCATATCATCATTGCTATCTGCACTGGTCTGGAAAGCGGAAAAGTAAAAATGCCGTGATTCCAGTAAATATAAACAGGTCAAATCCATATTTTTGCCGGATTCAGGCAGGCTGAAATCTAGATTTATACCGTTGGTAGCAGAGGCAGTTTGTGTCAGCACAATAACAATACGTCGGGAAGCAAATGCAGCCTGATAGGCATCACTGAAGCCCTTTTTTTTCTGACATTCTGCGGTTAACAGACAGATTAGTGCGGGCTCGTTATGTATAGTCAACGGGATAAATACATCAGTAAAATTCTTTAGCAGAAGATTGTCGGATAAAGGCGGATCCAGCTTTAACCATGTGAGGCAATCTCTGCTTTGTGTCGCTATTGCAGCGGTTAGCCATTTTCTTAAATAAGATATGGAATTAACAAAAGCCAGATGCCCTCGGTGCTGAGGCCTTTTTCCTGCTAGATCCAGCACATCAAGCAGTTTAAGTAGAATATTCTGGCGATACTCTGATTCGAAATCTGTTGAAGGTTCATCATCATTCTGGAAAAAATCGGGGGGCAGAGAAGCGAGAAGATCGGCTGAATGCGGGCTGTTCTTTGTTCTATTAAAATCATGAATCTCAGTATTCAGTTGTGTCTTTCTGATGCTTTCCTTGCTGCTATTGATTTCTTCAATCGCGGTATTTTGTAACTGAAGGTCATCATCGGTCTGAACGTAGGGCATCGGTTCTTTAAACTAGGAATCAGGTCGGTTTTCAAAAGTAGTTCCGAGAAAGCTTTACGTAACTGTAGGGTTACGTGCTTCTGCAATATAGCGTAAGGCTGAGTTTATCCACCGGACATCAAAGTGGTTGCAGGCTCTTTCAATATATGATGTGGCCGACAGTGCAAAAACGAGATTACGGCTGGCTAGTGACAGTAGTAAACCTTCTGCTGTTGTTGGCAAGAACGCACGCTTGATCTGTATTCGTAATGGATCGATATCGGTATCCACAACATTTTGTTTCAGTAACCAGTTAGTTAACCCAAAAATACTGGCATGTGTATTGGGCAAAATATTACTTTTTCTTAGTTCCCGCAGTTCAGGCAGATCGGTACGTGGCAACAAAAACCGAGACATATTTGGCAGGGTTGAACCATAATATGACGGTCTGTAGTCATTAACCGGGTCGAACAGAAGTCGGGTTAACTTTTTGATGTATTCATACGTTTCATCTTCGCTGGCTGTCAGGTCCGTTAACATCAGACTGAACTTTCGAATAAACTTTTCCATCAGGCGCAAAAAATCACTGATATCGATAGCCTGATCGTTATCCTGAAATGAGGAATCTGGTCTGATAATTTCGTAGCCATGTTCAGCTTGTCGCATGATAAGGCGCTCACTGCTTACCAGTTGATCGGAGCGAAATAAATAATGTTCACCGAAGGGTTTATTATCCAGATATCTTTGCAGAGGAATTACTAGCGATCTGGCATGAGTTAAATCAATTTTTTTTCCTTTTAAGGCCTCATCCAGTTCGTTAAGAAATGTCCCAAGACGTTCACGGATCATCGGTGCAGGTGCTGTTTCAACATACTGCATTCGTTGCAGTAATCTGCGTCCCCCCTCAAGTAACTGCCCCAAGCATTCAGGTGGTTCCTGAACCCATTGGGCTTGCGCCAGATATTCCTGTAGTACCTCAGCCTGATAATCAAATTCATCAATAAAAATGACATAATTGCGCAGCTCTTTGCTGGACATTCGTACTTTGCGCCGCCCATCGTAAAATGATGAAACGAGTTTTTGGGTTGTCATAATCAGCAGGTGTTGTTTTTCGTCGCGCCAGGCGATGGCGGGCAGAATGCGTCTGACCCAGGCATGACGACGGAAGTCATCAACTCGTTGCTTGGCGGCCTGCAAGAGTTCATGTTCTTCACCATATTTTTCTTTTTGCTTCCTGGCTTCTTTTTCCAGCAATTTGATATTTTGAATTAACGATATCTCAACTGCCGCACATGATCTTATTAACGCCTCTTTTTCACTGGCGATAGCTGCACGTAAATGTGTCGGGTATCCTTTCAATAATTTATTGATATATAGGATATTCCTGCAATTCTTACGCAGTTTGTCTGCAATATCTGGGTCGACAAATAAGTTTTTTCCCTCAAGTTCGTTGATGGAATTAAAGGGATCCGGGAGTGAATCTGCGGAAATATCTTTCTCATGAGGTAGTGGCGTAACCTCGATTGCAGAAACAATTTGTTCATCCTGCGCATAAAGCACACTAACGTTAAATGGTTTTCCATTGCTGTCTTCATGCGAACCTGTTTTTTCGTAAATGTCGTGGAGTATATTCCAGCGATGGGTAACCAGAATGGCCTGAGAGCCTGACTTTTTTATTGTTTCCAACGCCGGAGGGACGTTATCGGCGAAGCCAGAACGGTAGAGAGCGCTAGTTTTTCCACTGCCCGTGGGCCCCTGTAACTGACAAAAACCGGCAATGTGTTTCGTTGTTCTGGATTTTTTTGCTTGGGATAACGTATGTTCGATAACGGCATTATAGGAACGCAGTAAAGGGGAATTCACATATCACCTCATCTATCTCGACTTTTCGACGACTAATATTTCAACAATTTATGTTACGCCGCTCGGATGACATTGCAATAGTTGTGGTTAATTTTTCTTTATAAATCAATGAGCATGATATATTTTGTAAAGTTATGATTAGTCTTGATGTCATATTGTTACTTTAGGTCATATGTTCTCTGTAAACGCGTGTTCGTCCTTTTTCTCTTGCCTAATTGCCGGGTGTCACATCTGAACTAATTTGACCTTTGCACTATCGCTGATACTTCTCCGGAGAAGGTCCGTGCCGGAAGCTGCGCCGCATTTCGTTTATCTGATCCGCCATAATCCTTTGAACCGCAAACATAGTTTTCTATTATCGGTCTTCTTACCACGAACTAAGCTCCCACCTGCATAAAATGCTTCATGACCTGAAAGAAGCGCCTGATGTATCAGGGATGGTTGCCGTTTTACCGATAATGCAGCCTTTGAAAACTGCCGGATCTGTCTTAGGACGGATTAAGGCCTTCTTCACGCTTAGCCACGCTAAGGAAATAACAATGAATCTGACTAAAAATTGCGCACCATCCATCATTGATGTTATATTAAAATATAATATTCGGAGGTGTTCTATGTATACCACTCGCCTGAAAAAGGTCGGCGGATCCATCATGCTGGCGGTTCCTCCCGCCGTGCTGAAAACGCTGGCGCTGTCGACAGACAGCGAAGTGGGTATGACCATTGATAATGGCTGCCTGATTATTGAACCCCAGAAACGGCCCCGTTATTCGCTTGAGGAACTACTGGCGCAGTGCGATCCGCACGCCGAAATGAGTGAAGAGGAGCGGGAATGGATTGATGCGCCTGCGGTGGGCAAGGAGATCCTGTAAATGGACAGAGGAGAAATCTGGCTCGTCTCACTGGATCCTACAGCCGGACATGAACAAAGCGGAAAACGTCCGGTGCTTATCGTTTCTCCTGCATCATTTAATAAGTTCACCCGGCTACCCGTTGTCGTTCCCGTCACCAGCGGCGGAAACTTTGCCCGCGCAGCCGGTTTTACCGTCTCCCTGGACGGTGTGGGAACAAAAACAACGGGCGTTATTCGCTGCGACCAACCCAGAACGATTGATATGGGGGCCCGGAACGGTAAGTGTCTGGAACGTATACCCGAAGCTGTCGTAAATGAAGTGCTAGCCCGACTGGAAGCCATTCTAAACTGAGGCTTTCGGTGTGATTAACAAACGTAGAAAAGCAAAAAGCCTGCTTAGTTTCCTAAGCAGGCTTCTTAAATATGGCTCCTCTGACTGGACTCGAACCAGTGACATACGGATTAACAGTCCGCCGTTCTACCGACTGAACTACAGAGGAATCGTGTGAACGAGGCGAATATTAGCGATGCCACTCAGCGTTGTCAAAGCCTGAATAGATAAATGCGATCGTTTGCTGAAATATTCCCCATTTCGCCGTTTATTCAGACGCAACCGGTTGTTTTATGCACTTTTCACGCTCGGCGCGAGGGTATTTCCATAACCAGCGGCCTGTAACCATACGCCAGTAAAATAACGCGGCGCGCACGGCCCAGTCGAAGAACATCCCTAACCAAACGCCGACTACGCCCCATCCTAATACGATTCCCAACGTGTAACCCGCCACAACGCGACAGCCCCACATGCCCAACATCGATACCCACATCGCAAAACGCACATCACGTGCGCCCTTAAACCCTGATGGTAGCACCCAGGATGCCGCCCATATCGGCATAAACGCTGCGTTGAGCCAAATTAGGATGACTATGACCTCTTTTACATCCTGATCGTGGGTATAAAATGAGGCCATAACGCCGGCAAAAGGGGCGGTTAGCCAGGCGATGGCGGTTAAGCCGATTGTTGAGAGCCAGAATATATGGCGTAACTGGATTTCCGCTTGGGCAATCTGACCATTTCCCAGACGCCTGCCGGTAATGATTGTCGACGCGGAGCCTAAAGCATTCCCCGGCAGGTTGATGAGCGCGGCGATAGAAAAGGCAATGAAGTTTCCGGCAATTACGCTGGTTCCCATGCCGGAGACAAACATCTGCGTTAACAGTTTACCGCCATTAAATAGCACTGACTCAATACTTGCCGGAATACCGATCCCCATAACTTCCCAGATAATGGCGAGATTGAGCGGTTTAAAATAGCTTTTGAAAGGAATACGCAGCGCCGGATTAAAACCAATCATCAGCACCCAGATAATGGCGAACGCACCGATGTAGCGTGAAATGGTCAGCCCGAGTCCTGCCCCCACAAATCCCAGCCCTTGCCAGGAAAAGACCCCGTAGATCAGGATGCTACTGATGATGATATTTAGGATATTCATACCGCCATTAATCAACAGCGGAATTTTGGTATTACCGGCTCCGCGGAGTGCGCCGCTACCGATCAAAGCAATAGCTGCCGCCGGGTAGCTGAGCACCGTTAGCTCCAGATAGGTGAGTGCCAAAGCCTTAACATCGGGGGTTGCTTCACCGGCGACAACGTCAATAATCTGTTCACCAAAATAGTGAATGACCGCTGCCAGCACGGTAGCAAAAATCGTCATGATCACCAGCGATTGTCTGGCTGCTGCCCTTGCCCGTCGACGATCTCGTTTTCCCAGGCTAAATGCTACCACCACCGTGGTTCCCAGATCGATGGCGGCAAAAAACGCCATGATGACCATATTGAAACTGTCGGCGAGACCAACGCCAGCCATTGCTTCTTTTCCCAACCAGCTAACAAGGAAGGTACTCAGTACGCCCATCAACAGCACACAGGTGTTTTCCAGAAAAATGGGGACCGCAAGCGGAGTGATTTCGCGCCAAAAGAGAACCTTATAACTCTTGCGTTTGGCATACCAGGGCGTGCGGGAAGCGACCTGGCGTAAGGCAGCGGAGACGTTCAAAGTGGACCTTAAAGAAGAAAGTTGAAACCTCATTTCAAATGATGAGGGAGAAACCAAAAAGCTGCAAAGTTTTTTCCATTTAAAATGTCTGGAAATGCAACAAATTGTCGAGAGAAGCATCAATTGAAACTTATTCGGGGAAATGGGGTTTGACAAAAATTTTTTCGCCGCTAAGATAAGCCTCCACAACGATTCCTCTGTAGTTCAGTCGGTAGAACGGCGGACTGTTAATCCGTATGTCACTGGTTCGAGTCCAGTCAGAGGAGCCATATTTAAGAAGCCCGCTTAAGGAAACTTAAGTGGGCTTCTTGTGTTCTCAGTCCAATGCATCCACCTGACGAGCAGGTGGAGCGTGATGTGTTTCGAATCAGAACTGATAGCTGGCGGTGACGCTGACGTTGCGCGGCTCGCCATAGACGATAGATCCGTCGACATTGGTGTCGTAGGTTTTATCGAACAGGTTATTGAGGTTACCCTGCACAGAGAAGTTTTTCGTCACCTGATAGCGGGTGAATAAATCGACCATGGCGTAGCTTCCCTGTTCCGTGCGGAATGTGCCATACGGCGTGACCGTATCGCTATAAACACGATTCTGCCAGTTAACCCCACCGCCCACGGTCAGTTCCGGCATGGCTGGCAGGCGATAACGGGTAAACAGTTTTACTGTGGTACGCGGTAGGTTCGGGTTTACCGCATTGCCTTCGTTGTCTTCAGCAACATAGCGTGTCGCGCCGAACGTCATCTGCCAGTTATCGGTGATCGCACCGTTAACTTCGAATTCGACCCCTTTGCTGACCGTTCCATCCATCGCTCTATAGGCCGTGTCGCCATTGCTACCGGCAATTGGTACGCCGGTTGATTGGCCCACGTTATCCTGTTCAATGCGGAACACCGCGAGGGTGGTGGTTAAACGGCTGTTCATCCAGTCGGACTTCAGGCCAAGTTCATAGTTATTGCCGGTAATTGGGGAAAGGTATTTACCGGAACTGTCGCGCTTGTTCTGCGGCTGAAAGATTGAGGTATAGCTGGCGTACGTAGACCAGTTATCGTTAATGTCATACACCAGGCCCGCATACGGCGTGGTGTGGTTTTGTTCCATGCTGTAGGCGAGGGTGTCAATACGCCAGTTGGTATAACGCGCGCCGACAATCAAATGCAGTGGGTCGGCCAGCGAAATACGTGTTGCGGCGTAGAGCGATTTCATGTGCGTGGTATCGTCCTGGGCCAATGACTGCGGGTTCCAGTTGGTTTCCGGGAAGTTACCATCGAAGGTATAGAAACTGCCGATTTCGTTGGGGAATACGTTCGCCCACGCGCTTTCGTAACGGTTATTCTGTTTACTGTAGCTGCCACCCAGCATCAGATTATGCTGACGACCAAACAGGTCGTAACCGCCGTCGGCGAACAGATCGACGGCATCTACCTTACGCTTGCCGCTGTTCCAGCCGGTACCTCCGACGTAGTCATAGCCCGGACCATAGCTGCCATACGGGCCAATCAGCGTACCATCGGCTTTATTGACATAGGCATCGACGTACATCATTTTACTGTCAAACTTGACCTCGGAGTGGGTGGCATTCATTGTCGCCTGCCAGGTATCGGCAAAACGTTGCTTGATGGTGACAAACACTTTGTTGAAGTCTTTATCGTTGTACGCCCAGTCCGGCGCAGTGCTGCGCGAGCGGTCATAGCTGTTTTTGCTGCCGTCGGTATTCCAGCGCGGCAATCCACCCCAGGTTGGGCTGTTGATATCAATGCGCTGGTATTCATAACCCGCAGACAGGCTGGTGGTGTCGCCCAGATCGGCATCGACAATCCCGGAGAAGAACATTTTTTCGCTATTGTAGCGATCAAGCCAGGCGTCGTTATTCTGGTAGCCTGCCACGATGCGCCCGCGCACGTTGCCCTCTGCCGTGAGCGGGCTTTGAAGATCGGTCACATATCGTTGTTTATTCCAACTGCCATATTCCGCAGAAACATTACCGGTGAACTCGCGGCTGGTGGCATGCTTACGGATCATATTAATCGACGCTGAGGGGTTACCCGTCCCGGTCATTAGCCCGTTTGCGCCACGGACCACTTCGACACGCTCAAAAAGGGCCGTGTCGGAAAGGGCATCACCGAGATTCCAGCGGGATTCAAAATAGGTCGGAATCCCATCGACCATATAGTTATCAATCTGAAATCCGCGAGAGTAATAGCTACTGCGATCTGAATCCGCCTGACTTCTGCTTATCCCCAACGTGTTGTCCATCACATCGCCCAGCGTTTGCAGTTGCTGATCTTCCATGCGCTGCTGACTGATAATACTGACTGATTGCGGAATATCGCGCTGCGTCATCTGCATTTTGGTGCCAGCAGTCGTTGATTTAACGCTGTAATCCTGCTCCTCGCTGGATGTAGCTGGAGCAGAGCCTTCAACGATAACCGTCTCTTCAGCAGGGGCTGCGAGGCTGGTGGAAGGCAATAGTGCTAACGTGATGCAGGCTGCCAGTACAGAAGGGGCAAGCCCCGGTTGGCGTTGGTCATCCCCGTTGTGTGTTGTGAAAGACATCGAAAAGTCCTTGATAATTATTAATATTAAGTTCGAATCACTGAGGTTGTGATGAACCCTTTGGTTGTAAATTATTAAGTTCGCACTCGAATACAAATGCGAAATATACGCATTCACATTCAATGTGTAAACAGATGCTACGGCATAAGTGAAATGTTGTTTCAGTACTATGCTTAAGCAATAGCGACGGGAAATGGTTATAAGAACAGCAGTGGCAGGGCTTTTTGCTTAAAAAATCGAGGGTTAAAGTTGAAAGAGCGTGAGTAACTCGCTCATACTCTATACTCGCAGAGTGACCCGGCGTAGCATGGCATAACGCTTGGGCTGTTAATGAAAAAGGAAAACGTCGTGGCAGAAGAAACTATATTCAGCAAAATTATCCGTCGTGAAATTCCGTCAGATATCGTGTACCAGGATGAACTGGTCACTGCGTTTCGTGATATTTCCCCTCAGGCACCTACGCACATTCTGATCATTCCTAACGTCCTGATCCCGACCGTCAACGATGTGACGGCGGAACACGAGCAGGCGTTGGGTCGCATGATCACCGTAGCGGCGAAAATCGCCGAGCAGGAAGGCATTGCTGCGGATGGGTATCGTTTAATTATGAATACCAATCGTCACGGCGGTCAGGAGGTGTATCACATTCATATGCACCTGCTGGGTGGACGTGCGCTGGGTCCAATGCTTGCGCATAAAGGTCTGTAAGCATGACCAGAGGATGCATTGCACTTTCACTGAGCTTGCTGCTACTGGCTGGCTGTCGGGCACATCCTGAAATCCCGGTAAGTGATGAACAGTCGCTGGTGATGGAATCAACGATTCTGGCGTCGGGCATTACAGCAGAACAGCCGACGTTAACCACGTCTGATATTCAGGCCTCAGCATCCTCGCGACTTTATAACGAAAGACAAGAACCCGTTACCGTTCATTATCGGTTTTACTGGTATGACGCCAGAGGACTGGAAATGCATCCTCTGGAAGCGCCACGCAGCGTGACTATCCCGGCTCATTCGTCGGTGACGCTGTACGGCAGCGCCAATTTTCTGGGGGCGCACAAGGTTAGACTTTATCTTTATTTGTAAGGGGTGAATCTTGATGATCAAAATGAATCGCTACGCACTGATTGCCGCGCTGGCGATGTTTCTCTCTGGCTGTGTGGCGCAACGTGAGCCCGCACCAGTAGAGGAAGTAAAGCCAGTGCCGGAACAGCCCGCGCAGCCGCAACAGCCGGTGCCGGTTGTACCAACGGTGCCAAGCATACCGCAGCAGCCGGGTCCGATTGAGCACGAGGACCAAACGGCGCAGCCGACGCCACGTCAACGTCACTATGACTGGAACGGAGCTATGCAACCGATGGTCGGCAAAATGCTGCAGGCTGACGGTGTCAAAGCGGGAGGCGTTCTGCTTGTTGATAGCGTGAATAACCGGACCAACGGCTCGTTGAATGCCGGTGAAGCTACCGAGACCTTGAGGAACGCGCTGGCGAATAACGGCAAGTTTACCCTGGTTTCCGCCCAGCAGTTGGCTGTCGCCAAACAGCAGTTAGGTCTGTCGCCGAACGACAGTCTGGGAACGCGCAGCAAAGCGATTGGTATCGCCCGTAACGTTGGCGCACAGTATGTGCTCTATTCCAGCGCCTCCGGCAACGTCAATTCGCCGGCGCTGCAAATGCAATTAATGCTGGTACAAACTGGCGAGATAATCTGGTCAGGTAAAGGTGCCGTACAGCAACAATAACCGGCTGACGCGCGACGAGGTGTTGTCGCGCTATTTCCCGCAGTATCATCCCGTCGTAGCCAACCAGAGCGGCCTGAGCGGCGGGAGCTGCATCATCGAACACGATACCCACCGCTTAGTGTTGCGCTGTCATCACGACCCTGACGCGCCGGAATCGCATTTCTTACGCCACTATCACGCGTTAAAGCATCTGCCTGAAAGCCTTGCGCCGCGCCCCCGCTTTTATATACGTGGGTGGATGGCGGTCGACTTTTTTCACGGTAAGGTTGAATCCAGATTACCGGACGCCGACGAACTCGCTGGCTTATTGTATCATCTGCACCAACAACCCCAATTGGGCTGGCGAATCAGTCTGCTGCCGCTACTCGAACAGTACTGGCAGTGTGGCGATCCGGCGCGTCGCACGCCATGCTGGTTGCGAGCGTTGAAGCGACTCAGGAAAAGCGGTGAGCCTCGACCTTTGCGTCTGGGGCCTCTGCATATGGATGTCCACGGTGACAACATCGTACGTACAGCATCAGGGCTGCGGCTGATTGACTGGGAATATGCCGGAGACGGTGATATCGCTCTGGAGCTGGCGGCGGTTTGGGTCAACGACGAATCTCAGCACCAACGGCTGGTGAGCGCCTACGCCCAACGAGCGCACATTGAACAAAACGCGCTGTGGCGGCAGGTCAGACGATGGCGGCCCTGGGTCATAATGCTGAAAGCGGGGTGGTTTGAGTATCGCTGGCGACAAACCGGCGATCGACAATTTATCAGGCTGGCCGATGAAACCTGGCGGCAGCTAATAATGAAAGGATAAGGAGAGCAGTGTGGGCCCAGTAATGTTGGATGTCGAAGGGTATGAGCTGGACGCTGAAGAGCGTGAGATTCTGGCGCATCCGCTGGTAGGTGGGTTGATCCTCTTTACCCGAAATTATCATGACCCGGAACAGTTGCGTGAATTAGTGCGCCAGATTCGCGCGGCATCACGCAATCATCTGGTGGTGGCGGTAGATCAGGAAGGCGGCAGGGTACAGCGTTTTCGCGAAGGATTTACGCGTCTGCCCGCGGCCCAATCCTTTGCTGCGTTGCACGGTCTGGAAGACGGTGGCAATCTGGCTCAGGACGCCGGATGGCTAATGGCCAGCGAAATGATCGCAATGGATATAGATATCAGTTTTGCGCCGGTGCTGGATGTGGGGCATATCAGCGCGGCGATTGGCGAACGCTCTTACCATGCCGATCCGCGGAAAGCGCTGGCTATGGCGACTCGCTTCATTGACGGTATGCATGCTGCTGGCATGAAAACTACCGGTAAACATTTCCCCGGGCATGGGGCAGTGACGGCGGATTCGCATAAAGAAACCCCAACCGATCCACGTTCAGAAGCCGAAATTCGTGCAAAAGATATGTCCGTGTTCCAGACGTTGATTACGGAAAACAAACTCGATGCCATTATGCCTGCGCATGTCATCTACAGTGACGTGGACCCGCGTCCGGCGAGCGGTTCGCCACACTGGCTGAAAACGGTGCTGCGTCAGGAGCTTGGTTTCGATGGCGTCATTTTCTCCGATGATTTGTCGATGGAAGGGGCGGCGATTATGGGAAGCTATGCGGAGCGTGGTCAGGCATCGCTGGATGCGGGTTGCGATATGATCCTGGTCTGCAATAATCGTAAAGGCGCGGTCAGTGTGTTAGATAATCTGTCGCCGATCAATGCAGAACGTGTTACACGTTTGTATCATAAAGGTTCATTTTCACGTCAGGAACTGATGGACTCGGCACGCTGGAAGACGGTAAGCGCCCAGCTCAACCAGCTTCATGAGCGCTGGCAGGAAGAGAAAGCAGGTCATTAACGCAAGTTTGGCGAGGATGCGATGATTATCTATTTACACGGTTTTGACTCTAACAGCCCGGGCAACCACGAAAAGGTGTTGCAGTTGCAGTTCATCGACCCGGATGTCAGGCTGATTAGCTACAGTACGCGGCATCCTAAACATGACATGCAGCATCTACTGAAAGAAGTGGACAAAATGCTGCAGCTTAATGTGGACGACCGTCCGCTGATTTGTGGCGTGGGGCTCGGGGGATATTGGGCTGAACGGATTGGTTTCCTGTGTGATATTCGTCAGGTAGTGTTTAATCCCAACCTGTTCCCGTATGAGAACATGGAGGGAAAAATCGACAGGCCTGAAGAGTATGCCGATATCGCGACAAAATGCGTGACCAATTTCCGCGAAAAGAATCGCGATCGCTGCCTGGTGATCCTGTCACGTCATGATGAAGCGCTCAATAGTCAGCGTTCGTCAGAAGAGCTGCATCATTTTTACGAGATAGTCTGGGACGAAGAGCAGACGCACAAGTTTAAGAATATCTCCCCGCATTTGCAGCGCATCAAAGCGTTCAAGACGTTAGGTTAATCCTCAATGAACGTGTAAAAAACCAGCCTTTGGGCTGGTTTTTTTGTTCTTAAAGTTCGTGTTGTCTATCTTTTCAGCATCAAAACTTGATACACATCAATTTTGGTATGACCAATGCACCGTTCGTGTTATTCTCACTCTCGAAGAACATTTTCATTATCGTAACTTGTTGTTAATTAAAGGCTATGCCTATAACTTTTAATTAACAATTGGTTAATAAATTTAAGGGGGTCACGTTGACTACACCATTAAAAAGAATCGTGATTGTCGGCGGCGGTGCTGGCGGACTGGAAATGGCGACGCAGCTGGGTAAAAAGCTGGGGCGCAAGAAAAAGGCCAAAATCACGCTGGTGGACAGAAACCACAGCCATTTATGGAAACCGTTACTGCATGAAGTCGCGACGGGTTCCCTGGACGAAGGCGTGGATGCGCTGAGCTATCTGGCGCATGCCCGTAACCACGGTTTCCAGTTTCAGTTGGGTTCGGTGGTGGATATCGATCGCGAAGCGAAAACCATTACTCTTGCCGAGCTGCGCGATGAGAAGGGCGAGCTGCTGGTTCCTGAGCGCAAAGTCCCGTATGACACGCTGGTGATGGCGTTGGGCAGTACCTCCAACGATTTCAATACGCCGGGCGTCAAAGAAAACTGCATTTTCCTGGATAACCCGCATCAGGCGCGTCGTTTCCACCAGGAGATGCTGAATCTGTTCCTGAAGTATTCCGCGAATCTGGGCGCTAACGGCAAAGTAAATATCGCCATTGTCGGCGGCGGTGCGACGGGGGTTGAACTCTCAGCCGAGCTGCACAATGCGGTAAAACAGCTGCACAGCTATGGTTACAAAGGGCTGACTAACGAAGCGCTGAACGTTACGCTGGTAGAAGCCGGTGAGCGTATTCTGCCTGCGTTGCCGCCACGTATTTCCAGTGCTGCGCATAATGAGTTAACCAAACTGGGCGTACGCGTACTGACCCAGACGATGGTAACCAGCGCTGATGAAGGCGGACTGCATACCAAGGATGGCGAGTACATTGAAGCCGATCTGATGGTGTGGGCTGCGGGGATCAAAGCGCCAGACTTTATGAAGGACATTGGCGGTCTGGAAACCAATCGTATTAACCAACTGGTGGTTGAGCCGACTCTGCAGACCACGCGCGATCCCGACGTGTACGCGATTGGCGACTGCGCTTCCTGCGCTCGCCCGGAAGGTGGTTTTGTGCCGCCGCGCGCTCAGGCTGCGCACCAGATGGCAAGCTGCGCAATGAACAACATTTTGGCGCAGATGAACGGCAAGCCGCTGAAAGCGTATCAGTACAAAGACCACGGCTCTCTGGTTTCACTTTCTAACTTCTCTACCGTGGGTAGCCTGATGGGTAACTTGACCCGTGGTTCGATGATGGTAGAAGGGCGTATTGCGCGCTTTGTGTACATCTCACTGTACCGCATGCACCAGATTGCTCTGCACGGTTACTTTAAAACCGGTCTGATGATGCTGGTTGGCAGCATTAACCGGGTGATCCGCCCGCGTCTGAAACTGCATTAATACGGCTTATGGCGTCGGATGATTGTACTTATCCGGCGCCTTCCTTCAGAGTTCTCCGAATCATCCTGCCTTCGCTCCTCCTCGTGCTATTTTCATCCGTAATCTGATTGGCATTCCTTACCTTCTGTTGCAAAGTTGTTGCTAATAGCAAAAAAGGAGGAAGTCCCGTGAATAAATCTATGTTGGCGGGTATAGGGATTGGCGTAGCTGCTGCGCTGGGTGTTGCAGCGGTGGCCAGTCTTAACGTTTTCGAGCGTGGCCCACAGTATGCACAAGTTGTCTCTGCAACACCGATTAAAGAGTCGGTAAAAACACCGCGCCAGGAGTGTCGGAACGTGACGGTCACGCACCGTAAGCCGGTACAAGATGAAAACCGTATCGCGGGTTCCGTGCTGGGTGCGGTTGCTGGTGGCGTTATCGGCCATCAGTTTGGCGGCGGACGCGGTAAAGATATTGCTACCGTGGCCGGTGCTTTAGGCGGCGGTTATGCAGGTAACCAGATCCAGGGTTCGATGCAAGAAAATGATACGTACACTACCACGCAGCAGCGTTGTAAAACGGTGTATGACAAATCTGAAAAAATGCTGGGCTACGACGTGACGTACAAAATTGGCGATCAGCAGGGGAAAATCCGTATGGATAAGGACCCCGGCGCGCAAATTCCGTTGGATAACAACGGACAGTTGGTACTGAATAACAAAGCGTAAAATAGCATTATCCTGAACATTAGCCCCCCATTCGCTCAGGCTGGGGGGCTTTTTTTATCAGAAGGTTAAGGCGTAGTTCAGACCAAAGGTGCGGCCCCGGCCTTTGTATTCATACAGTGACGGGCTACCGTAGGTTGGGCTGTACAGCAGTGGCGCACGTTGTCCCCACAGCGTGGTGTATTCTTCATTCAGCAGGTTTTCCACGCTAAAGGTCAGTTTACCCAACGGGAGCTGATAGCTGCCGATAAAGTCCATCGTGTTATAGCCGTCCAGCTTATTGCCGCTGGCGTCCGTCAGATCATATGTTTGCTGGCTCTGTACGCGCAATGTCCACGGTTCAGGTGCCCAGCCGACCCACGCGGTGGCTTTGGACGGGGAAGCCAGGGTGACATCCCATTTCTGCCACTTACCGTTTTGCTTCACTTCCGATTTAATGACGTTGAAGTTGCCGCCCAGACTCCAGTCCGTATCCGCAATGAAATAATCCACCGCACCTTCAAGGCCATAAATACGGCGATCGTCGGGCTGGACGTTAATGGTCATATCGCTGCGGTTGATAACGATCGATTTATCCGAAGTAGAGTAGTAAGCGGCCAGCTGCGTGCGCAGACTGTCGCCAGTGTAGCGCCATCCCAGTTCGTAGGAGTTAACTTTAATCCCCTCCAGGCGTGAGTCCGCCACGTTGACGCTGCGCTGGAGCTGGTAATGATCGCCAACCAGGGAATAGGTGCCGTTACCGTAATATTTCCCCGGGTCCGGAAGCTCCACGCCCTGAGAGAAGTTAAACCATGTCTGCTGACGGTCGGTCAGGTGGGCGAGGATACCGGCGTTAAACAGGAAATTATCGTAATCGGTTTTACCGCCAGGAATGGTATCGGCGGAGTTTGCCAGGCCGGTGGCAATTCCCTGTTGTTGGGCATAACCCACGAAATCATCCACCCTGTTTTCGGTCCATTGATAGCGCACACCGCCGCTGAGGGTAAAGATGTCGTTAATGTCATAGCTGTTCTGCAGGAAAGGCGCGAAGTTGGTGATGCTGTAACCGGGGTAACGCCCGGTGGTATAAGCGGTTCGGTTGTCCATACCGCCGGAGGGCAGGGACCAGGCCAGATCGAAGAATTTCTGATTGGAATCGAAGGTTTCGTGATCGGCATCGACACCCCACGTCAGCTCCCAGTTGTCCATCAGCTGGCTGTTGAGGGTGATTTTGGCACCAAACTGGTCTGTGTCCTGCTGCGATGCGGAGAAACTGGTGACCTTACCTTTGCTCAGCGTAGGGAAGGGGTAGAATTTCAGCGATTCGTCACGGTAATAGATTTGGCTGACCAGGTTCTGGCCGAAGAAATCCGCGTCTGAATACTGCAGGCTGATCAGATGACGCTCGGTGCCGGGAATACGATCGGAATTCAGTCCGCTGCTGGTATAAGCCTTACCGTTTCCCGTCACGGCGGACATGTTCTCGCCAAGATCCAGTCCGTAATCGTCATCCCCCTGGCTCTTATAATACTGCGTAACCAGTTGTAACTGACGGTTGTTGTCAAGCTCAATCGTTCCGGTGCCCATCACGTCCAGACGATCGGAGTGCTGCAGGCCGGTTTGGGTGTTATCCAGCAGCAGGGCATCGTGATTGCCGTCATACCAGCCGCCAAACCGTTGATACGCGACGGACATGCGCCCGGAAGCGCGATCGGTTCCTCCGCTCACCGCCGCGGCAACGCGTTCATCATGATCGTTACTGTTATTGAAGCCGCTTTTACTCCCCAGTTCGAGTTCTACTTCACGCTCCGGCTGGCCTTTTTTGGTGACAATGTTGATTAACCCACCGGTACTGCCGCCGCCATACAGTGAGGTTGCACCTGAGATGACTTCAATGTGTGCGATGTTAAACGGATCAATAGAATCCAGTTGACGACTGTCAGTACGCGAGGAGTTCAGACGGACACCGTCTATCAGTACTACGATGGCACGACCGCGCATATTCATGCCGTAGTTTGTGCGCCCCTGGCTGCTGACATCGATTCCTGGGATTAACTGAGCAAGAACATCTTTGAACTCTTTCCCCCCCTGAACCTGCTGTTCAATCTCGCTTCCTTCAATAACCCAGGTCGTTTGTGCCATTTCTGCCACGGTGCGTTGACTACGGTTGGCACTGACGATGAGGTTATCTTCCTCAGCCGCGATGGCTGGGAGAGTTAAAGACAACAAGAGAGGATTGAGCACCCAGAGACGCTTATGCATTCGTATTCCTTTTAAAAAGAGTCGATCTTTTTTGTTATGGCGGTAGAGAAACCGATGGTTACATTGTGAAACCGGCGTTAAAACAAATGCGAATATTGCTGATAATAATTGTTGTTATCAATACATTTTACAAAAAATGATCGGATAAGATGCTGAAAACACTGAATAATGTAGGGGTAATCCGCGGGAATCTAACCGGGGGCTTAATCAGCTCCCGGTGGTGTCAGTACTGCGGGGAAATAGCGGGAAAGGGTTAAACTTTGATAAGTTCAGGCCACAGTCGCAGAGTCGTGTGTGCGATTTGCATCAGTTTTTCAAACGTTGCGCCTTCACGGGCGCTGATCGACATACCCTGTAAAATACAGTTCAGGTATTCGGCCAGTTTTTGCACGTCGCAATGGGCAGGAATTTCGCCTCGTTGCTGGCGCTGGTGAAGGAACTGGGTAAGCGTCTGTTCCTGCATTGCATGGCGGGATTTCACCGTGTGCGCAATATCCCGGGAAGAGGCCGCCAGTGTCGCGGATGTGTTAATCATGAAACATCCCGCCGGGGTGTCTTTACTGGTAAAGCAGGTTGCTATTGCGGTGAAATAGTCTTCCAGCGCGCACTCAAGACTTTTTTCTTCACAAAATAACTGGGCTTCATGTTTCGCCGCGAAGCGGGTGATGTAGCGGTCCAGTACGGCACGAAACAACCCCTCTTTATTGGTGAACTCCGCATACAGCGTGGGCGCTTTTGCGCCGGTTGCTTCTACCAGATCGGCGAGCGATGTCGCTTCATACCCGTGCTGCCAGAAGAGTGTCATGGCCTTATCAAGCGCGGCTTCCCTGTCGAACACTTTTGGTCGGCCACGGCTTTTTTTAGCACAACCTGTCATTTCAGTTGTCATGGCGCCGATGTACCTTTGTTGGGTTTATTGAATAACCATTATAAAAATATTCGACTGCACACTCCAGCGGATTAGCGATAAAAATAATTTAACGCTATTGATATGAAAAATAAGGTCTTTGTATTTTATATAACGATCATTATAAAAAAATGTTGACGTGTGACCTGTATCACATCTATGATTTACCTATCGATCGTTAAGTTAATCTTTGCGACACACATTCATCTGCTAAAGGTCACTATCATGAAAAACGTAAAAACTCTGTTTGTTGCTGCTGTTCTTAGCTCACTCTCATTTGCAAGCTTTGCTGCCGTTGAAGTTCAGGCCACACCTGCGGGCCAACAGAAAGTCGGTACTATTTCTGCGAATGCGGGGACTAACTTAGGTTCTCTGGAAGATCAACTGGCGCAGAAAGCGGATGAGATGGGGGCGAAGTCTTTCCGTATTACTTCTGTTACCGGTCCTAACACCCTCCACGGGACTGCCGTTATCTACAAATAAGATTTAACCCATCGCAATGCCACTGCGAGTTAAATAAAAAACCCCCGAGGAATAAAATCCAGCGGGGGTTTTTTATGCGCTGAATTACAGCGGTTGTTGAGCAACGTCGTGATGACGGGTGACATCGACCGGCATGCCTGAGCGAATCTCCATCGCATGTTCCATGACGGCAGAGTCCGTTTGCGCCGCATTCTTAAACGCCTGCATGGATGCGTTCAGCACGATCGGCAGCAATTGCGGGTCGTCATTGATTTTTTCGGACAACGGCTGGTGTACTTCAACCAGGCGCACGCCGTTAGGTTCAACAGATGCTTTGATTGGCGTATTGATAATATTGACCTTGGTTCCTGGCTTCACCTGACGGAACAGGGTTTCGATATCACCGTCGCGTAGACGAATACAGCCGGAACTGACGCGCATTCCGATGCCAAAATCAGCATTAGTTCCGTGCAGCAGATACACGCCGCCGTATGCCGCTAAGCGAATGGCATGATGGCCCATCGGGTTATCCGGCCCGGCAGGCACCACGGCAGGAAGGTCGATCCCGTTCGCTTTGTATCGCGCGCGGATATTTGCCGTAGGCGTCCAGGTTGGGTTGGCACGTTTATCAGAGATGGTGGTTACCATTGTGGGCGTCAGCGTGTCACCGCCTAACTGGCCAATACCAATAGGATACACGGTCACCGAATTTGTCCCCGGCTGGTAATAATAAAGACGCAGTTCGGCGAGGTTGATAACAATGCCTTCGCGCGGCGCGTCCGGCAGCAGAGTTTGTAACGGAATAGTCAGCACGCTGCCCGGACGTGGTACGTAAGGGTCAACGCCGGGGTTGGCCTGTAGCAGCGCCAGAAAGCCGACATTGTATTTTTTCGCAATTGCTTCCAGAGAACCGCCATTGTCTTCGACAACATGAACGGCATTCTGACCCACCACGCGGCTTCCCGGTGGCGGCAGCGGCCAGGTATTTGCCTGGGCCGGAAGTGCTAACGCGAAGGTCGCGGCAAGCGTAAAAAATGCTAACCAACGAGAGAGTCGTTTATTGTTTAACATCACCATAAATCCATTGTTTTTACGTGGTTTTTATTATGTAAAAGTAAACAAGAATTATGGCGGTTTGCAGTGTCGGGAAGTGCAGGGAAGTGCAAAGAGTTTGTAAATTCATCAGGCCGGGTGAGTGGAGGACTCACCCGGCTTGACGCTAGGCTACGGCGTTCTCTTCAAGCTGGCGCATAAACTGGCGAACCCAGTCGATCCGTGCTTTACGCTCGCCCAACTCCTGCATGAATTTCAGGCGTGTTGGACCATCCAGACGGAAGTGCTGCGGTTGTTTTTGCAGTAAACCAATTAGCCAGACTGGGTTAACATGGTTTTTCTCGGCAAACTCAATAGTACCGCCTTTTTCATTGCCTTCGAGCTTTCTGATCCCCAGTTTCTGCGCCTGCTGGCGTAAACGGGCAATATCCAGCAACGTCCGGGCCGGGTCGGGCAGCAGGCCAAAACGGTCTATCAGCTCGACCTTAATTTCTTCCAGCTCGGTTTCGCCTTTCGCACTGGCAATGCGCTTGTAGAACGACAGTCGCGTGTTGACATCCGGGATATAGTTATCCGGGAGAAGCGATGGCATGCGCAGTTCGACTTCGGTTTGCTGGCTGGTGAGATCTTCCAGCGACGGTTCACGCCCTTCTTTGAGCGCATCGACAGCGTTTTCCAGCAGCTCCATATACAGTGAGAAACCGATGCTTTCCATGGAGCCACTTTGATCTTCGCCCAGCAGTTCCCCTGCGCCACGAATTTCGAGGTCGTGGGTCGCCAGCGCAAAACCTGCACCTAAATCTTCCAGCGAGGCGATGGCTTCCAGGCGTTTTTGTGCGTCGGTGGTCATCGCTTTTGGATGCGGCGTTAGCAGCCAGGCGTATGCCTGATGGTGTGAGCGTCCCACACGACCCCGTAGCTGATGCAATTGCGCTAAACCGAAGTGGTCAGCTCGTTCAATGATGATGGTGTTGGCAGTGGGAATGTCGATCCCGGTTTCGATAATGGTGGTACACACCAGCACGTTAAAACGCTGGTGGTGGAAATCGTTCATCACGCGTTCCAGTTCGCGCTCGCGCATTTGCCCGTGGCCGATACCAATGCGCGCTTCCGGCACCAGTTCCGCTAATCGGTCAGCGGTTTTCTGGATATTTTCGACGTCGTTAAAGAGATAATAAACTTGTCCCCCGCGCATAACTTCACGCAGGATAGCCTCGCGTACCACCAGGTTGTCATATTCGCGCACAAAGGTTTTGACCGCCAGACGACGAGCGGGTGGTGTGGCGATGATCGACAGATCGCGCATGCCGCTCATCGCCATGTTGAGCGTGCGCGGAATTGGCGTTGCCGTCAGAGTCAGAATATCTACATCCGCGCGCATTGCCTTGATACGTTCTTTGTGGCGAACGCCGAAACGGTGCTCTTCATCGACAATCAGCAGCCCCAGATCTTTTAGCTTCACATCCGCTTGCAGCAGTTTGTGAGTGCCGATGAGAATATCGATTTTACCTTCGGCAACCTGCTCCAGAATCTGCGCTTGCTCTTTGGCGCTACGGAAACGGGACAGCATCTCAATGCGTACCGGCCAGTTGGCAAAGCGGTCGCGGAAGTTGTCGAAGTGCTGCTGAGCGAGCAGGGTGGTCGGTACCAACACGGCAACCTGCTTGTGATTCTCTACGGCGAGAAAGGCGGCACGCATCGCGACTTCGGTTTTACCAAAGCCGACATCGCCACACACCAGTCGGTCCATGGCCAGTGGTTGACACATATCGCTGAGTACCGCGTTGATCGCCTGTGCCTGGTCGGGCGTGGTTTCAAACGGGAAGCTGTCGCAAAACAGCTGGTACTGTTCACGGTCATGCTTAAAGGCAAAGCCTTCTTTCGCTGCGCGCTGGGCATAAATATCCAGCAGCTCTGCCGCGACATCGCGGACTTTCTCAGCGGCTTTCTGTCGGGCGCGTGACCAGGCATCACCGCCCAGTTTATGCAGCGGCGCATTCTCTTCCGCGCCGCCGGCGTAGCGGCTTATCAGATGCAGCGACGACACCGGCACATACAGTTTGGCGTCGTTGGCATAGGTGAGCATCAGGTATTCACCGGTAATGCCGCCTGCTTCCAGCGTGGTCATACCGGCATAGCGACCCACGCCGTGCTCCAGATGCACCACTGGCTGACCGGGATGCAGCTCCGCGAGGTTACGAATTAACGTGTCCGGGTTGATGGTGCGACGAGAATCCTGGCGGCGACGCGCCACACGTTCACCGAGCAGATCGCTTTCACAAATCAGCGCCAGATTGCGTTTGCTATCGATGAAGCCGTGCTCGGCTGAGCCAATCATCAGATAACGACCGTTGTCTACGGCTTCGTCGAGTCGCAATATCCGCTTCGGCGCGACTTTGATGCGGGCGAGTAGTTCGCCTAGCGCTTCCCGGCGTCCTTCACTTTCCACCGAGAAAATTACCGGACCGGTAAAGCCTTCAAGGAATTTACGTAATGCATCTAACGGTGCTTTTTGCTGTGCCTGAACGGCGATATCCGGCAGCTTCTGGAACCCGAGGTTGGTATTCGCCGCTTTCTTCGGCAGACTCTCGGTTTTCAGCTGAACGCGCGGCCAGCGTTTAAGTTCAGAAAACAGCTCATCAACCCGCAGCCACAGCGATTCCGGTGGCAGAAGCGGGCGCATCGGATCAACGCCGCGATTCTCAAAGCGTGACAGGGTATCGGCCTGGAAGCGTGCTGCGCTGGTCTCGATATCGCCGGTATTTACCAACAACGTATTGGCGGGGAAGTAGCTGAACAGCGGCGGCAGCGGCTCGCTGAAAAACAGCGGCTGCCAGTATTCAATCCCCGTAGGTAACGTGCCTTTGCTGACCTGTTGATAAATATGCTCGGCGTCGCGTTTTACCTCAAACGTATCACGCCACTGACTACGGAACAGCTCAATGGCCGTTTTGTCAGTCGGGAATTCGTGTGCGGGCAGCAAATTAATGGCATCGACTTCTTCCAGCGTGCGCTGAGTGTCAGTATCAAACAGACGCAGGCTGTCGATTTCGTCATCAAAGAAATCCAGACGATAAGGCAATTCGCTGCCCATCGGGAACAGATCTAACAATGCGCCACGCGTGGCGTATTCGCCGTGTTCCATGACCTGATCAACATGGCGATAGCCAGCACTGTCCAGTTGTTCGCGCAAGGCGTCGCGCGAAAGCCGCTGGCCTTTTTTCATGACCAGCGCATGACCGTGCAGATAGCTGTGCGGACAGACACGCTGCATCAGCGTATTTACCGGAACGATCAGTACGCCGCGCTGCATGGCGGGCAGTTGATACAGCGTGGAGAGCCGTGAGGAGATAATCTCCTGATGGGGAGAAAAGCTGTCATAGGGAAGCGTTTCCCAGTCGGGCAGGTTCATCACCATCTGGTCAGTAAACTGACGAATTTCATCATGCAGACGCAAAGCATTTTGCATGTCCGGTGCGATCAGCACCACTGGACCCGCGTGACGTTCGGCGATTTCGGCGACCAGCGTTGCGCAGGCGGCACCCGTAAGCTCACCCAACTGGCGCTGATCGGAAGCGCCCGTTGGGAGCGTGTAACGATGTTGTTCAGGCATTCGGTTGTCAGGATCTCGTTTAGATATACATCTGATAAGCAATGTTCTTTATTATCCGTGATCGTTTCTCATAAGCAAATTGATTCGCCCCCGAATGGGGGCAAAAAGCGCGAAGGGGTTAGCGCGAGGCGAGCGATAAAGAGGGTGGGGAAAAGAGCAGATCGGCCACGGTTTTTTGTGAAATCTTACGCACCAGCAGGCCAAACAGGGTGCACAGCAGCAGACAGGCGAACGGATACACCAGTAGCAGGGCCAGCTCCGCGTATGCAGGCCAGGCGGCATGATTGATTTTGGGGATAAGCGTTAAGCTGAACAGCTCAACCAGAATACGGTGAGTGGTGTAGATGGCGATGGTATTGGCGCCAATCACGCTTAACGGACTGGACGCGCGCATGCCAAAGTGGAGCTCGAACTGATAAAACAGCTTCATGATCAGCACAATGGAAAGGAGAGAAAGCAATAGCGAGACATTTGCCAGCCACGCGACGACGGCGACGATTGTGCAACCCAGAACAATGACCGCATGACGGCGCAGGGGCACCTCCTTGATCCACGCCATCAACATTGCGCCAAACCATGCGCCGAGGCTATACCAGGGCAAATTGCGAATCACGCTGTTCATTCCCCACCATGGGGTCGGGAAAAAATTGATCGCCACGCTCAGCGCCACAAATAATGCTAACAACGGTATCGCCCAACGGCTGAAAATTTTACACAGAACAAAATAGACAATCAGCGCGTACAGATACCACAGGCTGGTGCTGGCGGTCAGCATCCCGTGGGTAAAACCCGCAATCGAATCCGCATAAGCGGCGTTGGCGGCATGGGTCAGATCGCGCTGCGGGGCGAGCCAGTTATTGAGCGTCACCAACGCCAGCCATTGCACCACTCCCCAAAGCACCAGCACCCAGGCGATACTCCAGATCCGTTTCTCCACGCAGGTTGTCCACGGGACGTTATCGATGTAGCGACGGATCAGATACCCCGAAATAAAGAAAAACACCGGCATGCGAAACGGTGCCAGGTACAAATTGAGGTAAATCCAGCATTTGCTCAACACCTCTGACAGTGGATGCTGAAAAGTGGTGAGGTGCGGGTAAAATGTGATCACCGAGTGGTAAATCACCACCAGGCAAATGCATAACCCCTTGATTTGATTAATCCATAGTTCTTTTTTATTCATTGAGACGGCGCATCCATATTGATTGCAATAGCCTGCCATCCTGCGCAACCCGCTGTGCGCTGTAATGCGTAACTGTCTGCATTTTGTTTTTTTAGGATAAAGGTCAGGGAGCAGGGTTGCAGGGGAGAGGGACAACTTTAGCGGTTTGATTTATTTATACTTTTAAGAATAGTGCTGACGAACACTTACGGTTCAGTCATTTACCCATTCCGCTTTCGCTTATATACTCGTGACTTTGCTAACAGCAACCAGACGGATTTCATGTACCAACCTGTCGCTCTATTCATCGGCCTGCGTTATATGCGTGGGCGTGCAGCAGATCGCTTCGGTCGCTTCGTTTCCTGGCTCTCCACCATTGGCATTACTCTCGGGGTAATGGCGCTGGTTACGGTGTTGTCGGTGATGAATGGTTTCGAGCGCGAGCTGCAAAACAATATTCTTGGCCTGATGCCTCAGGCCGTCCTCTCGTCTGAACAGGGTTCCCTAAACCCGCAACAGCTACCGGAAAAAGCGGTGGTGTTGAACGGCGTCAACCGCGTCGCACCGATAACCACGGGGGATGTGGTACTGCAAAGTGCGCGTAGCGTGGCAGTCGGCGTGATGCTGGGTATTGACCCGGCGCAAAAAGATCCATTAACGCCATATCTGGTCAATGTGAAGCAAACAGATCTGCAGCCGGGTAAGTATAATGTCATCCTCGGAGAGCAGCTTGCCGGGCAACTGGGTGTTAATCGTGGCGATCAAATTCGCGTGATGGTGCCCTCAGCCAGCCAGTTTACCCCCATGGGGCGTCTGCCGAGCCAGCGTCTGTTTACGGTAATTGGCACCTTCGCCGCCAACAGCGAAGTCGACGGCTACCAGATGCTGACCAACATCCAGGATGCGTCACGTTTGATGCGTTACCCGGTGGGCAATATTACCGGCTGGCGTCTGTGGCTCAACGAACCGTTAAAGGTTGATACGCTGAGCCAGCAAACGCTGCCGCAAGGTACCAAATGGCAGGACTGGCGCGAGCGCAAAGGGGAATTGTTCCAGGCCGTGCGTATGGAGAAAAACATGATGGGGCTGCTGCTTAGCCTGATCGTGGCGGTGGCGGCATTTAATATTATTACCTCGCTGGGTCTGATGGTAATGGAGAAGCAAGGGGAAGTGGCGATTCTACAAACGCAGGGGCTGACGCCGCGGCAGATAATGATGGTGTTTATGGTTCAGGGGGCCAGTGCCGGGATTATCGGCGCGCTGCTGGGCGCGGTGCTGGGCGCATTACTCGCCAGTCAACTGAACAACCTGATGCCAATTATCGGTGTGCTTCTGGATGGGGCTGCGCTGCCGGTCGCCATTGAGCCGCTGCAGGTTATCGTCATTGCGCTGGTGGCGATGGCCATCGCGCTGCTGTCTACGCTTTATCCTTCCTGGCGCGCTGCCGCCACTCAACCCGCTGAGGCTTTACGTTATGAATAAGATCCTGTTGCAATGCGACAACCTGTGCAAACGCTATCAGGAAGGCACAGTGCAGACCGATGTACTGCACGATGTCAGTTTTTGCGTCGGTGAAGGTGAGATGATGGCTATTGTCGGCAGCTCCGGTTCCGGTAAGAGTACGTTGCTGCATCTGTTAGGCGGTCTGGATACGCCAACTTCCGGCGATGTCATTTTTAGCGGTCAGCCGATGAGCAAACTCTCGTCGGCGGCGAAAGCGGAACTGCGTAATCAGAAGCTGGGCTTCATTTATCAGTTCCACCATCTGCTGCCGGACTTTACCGCGCTGGAAAACGTGGCGATGCCGTTGCTGATCGGCAAGAAAAAACCGGCTGAAATCACCGAGCGCGCACGGGATATGCTGAAAGCAGTAGGGCTGGACCACCGTGCCAGCCATCGTCCGTCTGAACTTTCAGGCGGTGAACGCCAGCGCGTGGCCATCGCTCGTGCGCTGGTGAATAACCCGCGCCTGGTACTGGCGGATGAGCCAACGGGTAACCTTGATGCGCGTAACGCGGACAGCATTTTCGAGCTTCTGGGTGAGCTGAACCGCTCTCAGGGCACGGCATTTTTGGTGGTGACACACGATCTGCAACTGGCGAAGCGCATGAGCCGCCAGCTTGAAATGCGCGATGGTCGCCTGACGGCTGAACTGAGCCTGATGGGAGCTGAGTAATGGCTTCGCCTTTATCGTTATTGATTGGTCTGCGTTTTAGCCGTGGCCGGCGGCGCGGCGGCATGGTCTCGCTGATTTCCGTGATTTCCACCGTTGGCATTGCGTTGGGCGTCGCGGTGTTGATCGTCGGCTTAAGCGCCATGAACGGATTTGAGCGTGAGCTGAACAACCGTATTCTGGCCGTGGTGCCGCACGGTGAGATTGAAGCCGTGAACCAGCCGTGGAACAACTGGCAGGAAGCGCTCGACAAGGTACAGAAGGTACCAGGCATTGCCGCTGCGGCGCCTTATATTAACTTTACCGGGCTGGTGGAGAGTGGGGCGAACCTACGCGCAGTGCAGGTGAAGGGCGTTGATCCGCAGCAGGAGCAGCGTTTAAGCGCGCTACCCTCGTTTGTGCAAAACCACGCATGGGATAATTTCAAAGCGGGTGAGCAACAAATCATTATTGGTAAGGGAATTGCCGATGCGCTGAAGGTGAAGCAGGGCGACTGGGTATCGATTATGATCCCTAACGCCAGTGCGGATCATAAGTTACAGCAGCCTAAACGCGTGCGTTTGCACGTCACGGGGATCCTGCAACTGAGCGGTCAGCTCGATCACAGCTTTGCCATGATCCCAATGGAAGATGCGCAGCAATACCTGGATATGGGATCCAGCGTTTCCGGGATCGCGCTGAAAGTGAACGACGTGTTTAACGCCAATAAGCTGGTGCGAGACGCGGGTGAAGTCACCAATAACTATGTGTACATTAAGAGCTGGATCGGTACTTACGGTTATATGTATCGCGATATCCAGATGATCCGCGCCATTATGTATCTGGCGATGGTGCTGGTGATTGGCGTGGCCTGTTTTAATATCGTTTCCACGTTAGTGATGGCGGTAAAAGACAAGAGCGGCGATATTGCGGTATTAAGAACCCTTGGGGCTAAAGATGGCCTTATCCGTGCCATTTTTGTCTGGTACGGCCTGCTGGCGGGTCTGTTCGGTAGCCTGATAGGCGTCGTCATTGGGGTGGTTGTCTCGCTGCAACTGACGCCGATCATTAACGGTATTGAGGCGCTTATCGGCCATCAGTTCCTGTCCGGCGATATCTATTTCATTGACTTCCTGCCATCGGAATTACACTGGCTGGATGTGATTTACGTGCTGGTGACAGCACTCGTGCTGAGTCTTTTGGCAAGTTGGTATCCGGCGCGTCGCGCCAGCAATATTGATCCTGCGAGAGTACTTAGCGGCCAATAACAATATATACACGAAAGCATTCATGCGGCGGTAAGGCGGCAAACCGAAATCTCCACGAGCATAGATAACGATGTGACTGGAGGGGGAGGGCGCAGCCAACCCCAAGGCATCTTGAAGGATGACGTGTATCAAGGAGCGGTGATGTATTACGGATTTGACATCGGCGGGACCAAAATTGCGCTGGGCGTGTTTGATAAGCAACGTCGTTTGCAATGGGAAACACGCGTCCCTACGCCTCGCGACAGCTATGACGCTTTCCTTGATGCGGTCTGCAATCTGGTGACGGAAGCGGACCAGCGGTTCGGCGTTAAAGGTTCGGTAGGCATCGGCATTCCTGGCATGCCGGAGACGGAAGACGGCACGCTGTATGCGGCCAACGTTCCTGCTGCCAGTGGTAAGCCGCTCCGCGCCGATCTCAGCGCTCGCCTTGACCGCGATGTGCGTCTGGATAACGATGCTAACTGTTTTGCTCTTTCCGAAGCCTGGGATGACGAGTTCACCCAATATCCGCTCGTGATGGGGTTGATCCTCGGCACCGGTGTTGGCGGCGGTCTGGTGCTTAACGGGAAATCCATCACCGGACGCAGCTATATCACCGGCGAGTTTGGTCATATCCGTTTGCCAGTCGATGCGCTGACGTTGATGGGCTTTGATTTCCCATTGCGCCGCTGCGGGTGCGGTCAACTGGGATGCATCGAAAGCTATCTTTCCGGCGGTGGATTTGCGTGGTTGTATCAGCATTACTACCATCAATCGCTGGATGCCCGTGAAATTATCGCGCTGTGGGAGCAGGGTGATGAACAAGCACGTGCCCATGTTGAACGCTATCTGGATTTGCTGGCGGTGTGCCTTGGGAATATCCTGACTATCGTCGATCCTGATTTGGTGGTGATTGGCGGAGGCTTGTCGAATTTTACCGCTATTACGACGCAACTGGCGGACCGACTGCCACGTCATCTGCTGCCGGTTGCCCGGGTGCCGCGTATTGAGCAGGCGCGGCACGGTGATGCGGGCGGGATGCGCGGAGCCGCTTTCCTACATCTTACCGATTAATACAAAGAGGTTGTTATGCTGTCGCGCCGGGGTCATCGGTTAAGCCGCTTTCGTAAAAATAAACGCCATATGCGCGATCGCCTGCGTCAACGAATCTTTTTCAGAGACAGAGTGGTGCCTGAATTGATGGAAAAACCAAGAGTGCTGGTACTGACGGGAGCGGGAATCTCCGCTGAGTCAGGAATTCGAACCTTTCGCGCGGCGGATGGTCTCTGGGAAGAACATCGGGTAGAGGACGTTGCGACTCCGGAAGGATTTAGTCGTAATCCGCAACTGGTCCAGTCGTTTTATAACGCCCGTCGTCATCAGTTGCAACAGTCAGAAATCCAGCCTAACGCGGCGCATATCGCGCTGGCAAAACTCGAAGCCGAGCTGGGCGACCGTTTTTTACTGGTGACGCAGAACATTGATAATCTGCATGAACGTGCGGGCAGCCAGAACGTAATCCATATGCACGGCGAACTGCTCAAGGTTCGCTGTTCTCAAAGCGGGCAGATTCTGGAGTGGACTGGCGATGTGACTGCGGAAGATAAATGCCATTGTTGCCAGTTTCCGGCGCCACTGCGCCCGCACGTGGTGTGGTTTGGTGAAATGCCGCTGGGCATGGATGAAATTTATATGGCACTGGCAATGGCCGATGTGTTCATTGCGATTGGTACATCGGGCCATGTATACCCGGCAGCGGGGTTTGTGCATGAAGCTCGACTACATGGGGCGCATACGGTAGAGCTAAATCTCGAACCGAGCCAGGTAGGAAGCGAGTTTGAAGAGAAGTATTACGGTCCGGCAAGCCAGGTGGTGCCTGAGTTTGTTGAGAAATTATTGAAAGGACTGTGATTTTTATGCCCGATACGCGCAGCGCCATCGGGCATTCCTTACAACGCTGAATTAACGTCCTGCTTTCAGCTTCTGATAATACTCTTCATAGATAGCGCTGGCGGAACCGACATCGTTCTGCCATTCCCCTTTGTTGATGGTTTCTGCATCCGGGTAAAGGGTTTTATCGTTCGCGACTTCAGGGCTTAACAGCTTACGTGCTGCCAGGTTTGGCGTCGGATAACCGATGGTTTCCGCGACTTCTTTCGCCACGTCCGGGCGTAGCAGGAAGTTAATCAGCTTCAGCGCACCTTCTTTATTTTTTGCGTTTGCTGGAATAGACAGGCTGTCCATCCAGAAAATCCCACCTTCTTTCGGCCATACCACTTCCAGCGGTGTACCTGCCTGACGCGCAACATACGCGGAGCCGTTCCACACCATCCCCAGATTGACTTCGCCTTCCATATACGGGTTGGCCGGGTTGTCAGAGTTAAATGCCGCGACGTTAGGCATCAGCTTCTTCAATTCGTTATAGGCGGCTTCAATCTCTTTAGGATCGGTGGTATTGCCGGAGTATCCCAGCTTGCGCAGCGCCATCTGGAACACTTCTCGCGCATCATCCGTTAACAGCAGGCTACCTTTGTACTCCGGTTTCCACAGATCGGCCCAGCTGGTTACTGTTTTCGGGTCGATGGCATCGCTATTGATGCCAATGGCCGTCGCACCCCAGATATACGGGATAGAGTAGTCATTGTTGGGGTCGAATGGCTTGTTGAGCATTTCCGGATCGAGGTTGTGGAAGTTGGTCAACGTCGACTTGTCGATCTTCTGGATCATGCCTTCTTTGCGCATTTTATCGACGTAATAGGTGGACGGAACCACCAGATCGTATGCGCCGTCTTTATAGGTTTTGAGCTTGGCGTACATGGTTTCGTTCGACTCGTAGGTCGAATAGATAACCTTAATGCCGGTCTCTTTGGTGAACTGCTCCAGCAGTCCAGGCGGGACATACTCGGTCCAGTTATAGAAATAGAGCGTGTTGTTGTCATTAGCGTGAGCGGCGCTCATGCCCAGTGCCAGAGCACCCGCCGCGAGCAGGTGGCGTGACCATTTTTTCATCATTTAACGTCCCCTGAATTAAGGGCCTTAGCGGCCCTTGGTTTTATCACGTGCAATAAGCTGGCTGGCAATCACCATAACCAGCGACAGAACCAACAAAATGGTCGCCAGCGCGTTCACCTCTGGTGATACGCCGACTTTTACCATTGAGTAGATTTTTAACGGCAAAATTTCATAACCAGGCCCGGTAACGAAGGACGACACGACGACATCATCCATCGACAACGTAAAGCTCAGCAACCAGCCGGCAGCCACTGCAGGCATTGCCAGAGGCAGTATAATCTTGCGCAGAATAGTCACTTCACTGGCGCCGAGATCTTTGGCGGCTTCAAGCATTCGTACATCAAAACCTTTCAGACGTGAGTAAACCGTCACCACCACAAAAGGTAGACAAAAAGTGATATGCGAGAACAGCAGTGACCAGAAACCCAGTTGAATGCCGATCAGCATAAACAGCACCAGCAAAGAAATCGCCATTACGATATCCGGCGACATCATCACCACGAACAGCATGCCGCTGACAAACGGTTTACCGCGAAAACGGTAGCGGTACAGTGCAACCGCTGTGAGTGAGCCGATCAGCGTGGCAAACGTGGCGGATAGCACCGCCATCGTCAGCGAGTGTTGCGCTGCCTGTAGCAGGCTGTCGTTGTTCATCAGCAGGCCGTACCATTTGGTGGTAAAACCCTGCCAGTTGATGCCAAAGCGCGAGCTGTTAAAGGAGTTCACAATCAAAATAATGATTGGAATATACAGATACGCGTAGATGGCGGTCATAAAACCGCCTCTGAGCAGCCGACCGATCATTCGCGTTTCACCTTCTTGTTCAGAAGGCGCGATGTTTTCAGAGTATTGAAAATAATCAACTTTTTCTCTTCTCCAAAATCTCTCCAAAACTTCCCGCCAAAACAGATAGCCAAAAAGAAGCAGCTATCACTAAGGCCGCGAATTTTACAACAATTTTTAGGATGATCGGGAAAAAAAGGCCATTTAAATGACCAGCTTTACTCATTGCTGACTGCGAGTGGCGGTATAGCAATCGGTTCAGGGAACAATTAGCGCAAGCTACCGCTGTGGTGGTAAAGGGGAGGTACTTGACTGCAAAGCCACGAAAGAGCATGGCGTCCCAGTGTTTGAAACCTGTGAACGCTGCAGGGAGCATGCTTAACGAAGGGTAACGAAATTGACGGGAATAGTGGTTTTTGGGATATCAATTTCCTGGCCCGGTGGTAACAAAAACAGAAAACACCAGAACGGCGTTTTACGCTATCTACAGCGTAAATTTCTTGAATCACCCTGTTTTACGACACAAGAATTTACCTTTAATGACACCGTCAAAGAAACGGCCTTTAGATTGCACCGTGAGAAAAGAGTTATAGATGCTTTCAGGAACGCCCACATACTGGAAAGTTGAAGAATTTACGAAACCAATCTCCAGTATCTTTTCTAATGGGTAGTAACCAATAAATTTTATTTTTGATGAAATCATTGCCTGTCGTTGCATTTTTTCTCCTTCAATTTTTTTAATTTTCCTTCTCTGATAATACACTGATATGAAACAAAAGGAGCATAGTTTTGTAAATGTTATGGCTGTTTCAGAATTTACTGGTTGGAAGAAATGATTTTCTTTGTTGCTATTAATTTCCTCAGCTGCGAAAAATAGCACGAAAATTCGTTGCTGGATTTTTACGGATTGAAACGGGGTTTCCTTTAAGTTGCTGATAAATATATTCTATTTTATTTTTCGTTATCCAGGGGACGACCGGCAGTATGTTATTGCTAGTGAACAGAACTCATTGATTATGCTGTCTCAGTTTCCATTTCTAAGATTTTGCGAAAAATTAAATGAAAAAATAACTTGCTATTGTTTGTGGGGTGTGTGATTAATGAGGGGTTGGTTAGGTACACAGACCCATTAAAGCGGTTTAGTAAAGCAGTTCTCATCTCAAGCGTTATCCACAGATAATCCTTTCTTTTGAGCCTTCTTATCGTTACTAATTAGATTGTGTGCGAAGCCCTTTTCGCCGTAAGGCTACATAGAATTTAAGGAATTACCTGTGTCTAATAAAATGACTGGTTTAGTAAAATGGTTTAACGAGTCTAAAGGTTTTGGTTTTATTACCCCTGACAATGGTAGTAAAGATGTGTTTGTACACTTCTCTGCTATTCAGAGTGGTGGCTTTAAAACGCTGAATGAAGGCCAAAAAGTTGAGTTCAGCATTACTGCTGGTGCAAAAGGGCCGTCAGCTGAAAACGTTGTAGCTGCCTGATATTTTTCCTGATGTAAACCAATATACGATAGCGAAGACGGTGAATGCCTGAGTAGATATATTGGTTTTTCAGAAACTCAACATCTGTCGACATAAAGCTGAACAGATGTCTGAGTCTAATCATTGGGTAGAACAGTTGAAATGATTATTTTATGAATGTCATTTGTTGTTTTACCTCTGTAGTTTTTCTTGCACGCTTAAGTGCATTCGTAAAAGCTAACAACATCCCAAAAATCGCTGGTGCTATAATATAAAGAAAATTATATTATTTTAGATTCCTCATGTGAACTGATAAGAAATATTTATTTTTTATTGCTTTTAATAGTGAGTTGTAACCTGATACTGAAAACCAAGAGAAACTATTAGTTAAATAGATCTTTTGGATATCACTGCGGTAGTGAGTGTTGTAGCAAATAAAGGCTAACATCATGACCGACCATATTTATTTTAAGTGCCCTTGTTGTCATGGGTCACAGTACAGAACTTCCCATTTTGATGTGACTGAGAAAAATCCCTTTGGTGCAAAGTGTATTTTTTGTAAATCATCAATGATCACACCAGATAACTATGCGCCATATACTTCCAGTAAATCAAATGAACAGGTGTTGCGAAAGTAACATTTGGCTCTGACCTTCCAGTTAAGGCGGCAAGATTCATTATCATTGCCAGGCACTGGTTTAAGTCCAACAAGGGCCGTCAGTCAGCTACTACCTCATCGAATTGAGCGGGCGACTTTTGAACTTGCAGGAGACGAGGGTTTGATCCTCTATGGCTACACCATGAATAAAAACCTCGTTCTAACGGGGTTTTGTCATTTCAGGGGTATCCGTGCAACATACAAGTAAGTTGGGCAAAGAATTGTATTTTTTGTTTTGCTATTAACATCATGCCTGATGTGTAACGGTATTACTAATAACCATATAAAGGGCAACGCATTGAGAATCATACAAAACCATATTATGGCCCAGGAAATTGGTGAAACAGTTATCCAGCTACTTGAAAATGGCAAAAGGGTTACGACAGGGAATATCATTGATTTGCTCGAACGGAAAAGTCATGCCTTGCACGGTCAAGAGGCCGATGAGATAAGAGAAATATTGATATTTATCAGGAAAAAATCTGTTCTGTAAACGTGTTATAAATCACGTACGGTGCTCACGGATTATGGTTTCTCAATCAAAGACCTACTGAGAGGCATCCAGCCTGGTAGTGCAAAACTCTTCTTTTCTGGCCCACACAATAGAATGGGCCTTTTTCATTACTAAAAGATAGGTTGTGATATCTGGACGGTGTGAGGCAATAATGATTACATATTTGTCGGTTGACATTGAAATCAATTATTTTCTGTAAGCGCTTTTGTGATTAGGGTTGATAGTGCTTCAAGTTGAATAGCAAGTTGAATGCTCAACCAGACATATCCGTGAACGGCGCTTTCAATGATTTCCTCGCCCTCATTGGCGAGTAAAAGACAATGCAACTCTTTAGTAATTTCGAGAAGATGCTCGCTATTTGATGCTATCGGCGTTGGGTTTCCTTCATGCAAGGCATGTGCGAGGGTGTTGAGGGTGCTACGGGTCATTTGTTCCATATCTGACAGCGTATGAGTATTCAATATGAGAAATCGACTGCCACGGGATGCCCAGTGGGCATTTATCTGAAATTTTTGCGCCGCTATCATATCGCGGGTTATCGATTGAATATCTTCAAGTAGACTCTTCGCAATCTTTGTTTCTTTATTTACTGGTGTAATAAGGCTGCGCATTTTTACTACATTATTCAGCGCTCGCGTTTGAAGTTTGGCCATTCTCGGGGGCGCAAGAACGTTTCGGGAGACTCCCGCAGTTGTTATTTTTAGATAATCAGAAAGAAAGTCAGCAAGTTGTATACGCCAGTTAATGAATGCTCTTTGGGGAAAAATGCTGGTAAACAACATCGCCAGAATGCATCCTATAATAATGTTGGTGCTTCGCCACAATGCTGTTTGTAAGTCTCCTGCAGGAGCGCTGCTGACAACCGCTAGCGTGATACCAATCAATAATGCGGCATAGGGACGTTTACTCATGGCCAGAAAACCACAAAGGAAAGCTGCGCATCCACACCACAGCATCATCATAGTGAGAGAGTACATTTCAATGTGTAATGCGATGATCCCCAAAATCGCACCCCCTACAGTTCCCGCCATACGTTCAAGTGCCCTGGGTATCACATTGCCCATGTAACTAATTGGTCCCATGACCACAACCAGTGTAATCAGGGGCCAGGAGTGGTCTGGTAAATTCAACATTCTTATCAGTAAGAAAGTTATAACAAATGCTAAAGCAATACGGATCCCATGAACTACGCGATAGTTGCGGTAAATCTTAAGTTCTAAAGGACTTATCGGTTTATTCCGTTCAATGGAAAAAATATTGTTTTTCATTGGTTAAAATCTTTAACATAGACAGAATTATAAAGAATGTTCAGATATACACTGAAAAAATAATCTCGTCTTACTTTTTTAACTTATAAAAAAGGAGGGCGATGCCTGACATAGGTTATTGTTAATCAATTGCTAATGCAGTAGCGAAAGAAGAGGTAATTTTTAATACCCACATTATCTTTGGATTTGCCATTATGGTGGTAAGCGGTTCTACACATCTTGAGTGGCCCCTGACTTAAATTCAACATGTTGACTTTGACAGATATTAAAAAGTTGTGGACTTCCAAAATACTGGTTAGCATGTTTAAAACGTTTTCTTTTTCAGGTTGTTATAAGGCTAAGCAAAACAGGTCAGATGGTTTCTGTGCACGGCTTTATATCAGCAACGGTATCATTATATTTATAACATATGCACTTTGATGAGCTAAGGCCCGGACCAAAGCTCATGAGATATAAGTTCTGGCTACATTAGATGGAAGCAGTACACAACCTATTCATGTGTTATCGAAAAGCAACTACGTAAACAGAAAGTGCAAGTGCGAGAAATATCCAGTATTGAGAATGGTAATGGAAAAGTTTGAGCATAAATATCCTCCACAGATTCGGTTCCTAATTAATGGCAGATTTAAATGTCAACAACAAACAAAAAAGCATGGGCATTGATTGTTTGATTGTTTCATATTGTTTCAGTGATGCGCTATGACGGTGCGTTTGCACCAACAATAGGATTTTTGCATTGTTATGGTGAGCTTAGTGTCAGCCGGGCATTAAGACGCGATCAATCTACTGATAAATATAACCCAGGCAGCCATATGCGGCTTTTTCTATCCTGTCTGTTACTCTTTGCCAGTCGCACACCGATACCACAAATCTTGCCCGCCGCCTGAATGCCGCAAAGCACACCGGAAATCTTGCCGTTCCTGCCAAAAGCAAAACAGCCGGAGCTGACGTTGTAATCCTCTCTGACATGCTCGGAAATTTCGTAGTAGAAGCTAAATATTATGCTGAGATGGAGGAAATACGACTCTTCCGTGAGTCAAAATCCCTGAAAACTTAGGGTGATAGATAAAGGTCTTAAGCAGCATGACATAATTTTCGATTTAAGCTATTTAAATTCATTTTTATGATAAGAATCATGTGCGATTTCCCTATAAAACTAAATCTTGCTATGTTTGGTTAATCATGCGTTAATGAATTCTTGGTTTGTAACGAATTTATCTAAAGCAAGTGCTGTAATAATTTTATTTCTTGTTCCTGTTGAGACTTCCTTGCTGGCTTTTCTCTCTGATGATTTTTTCGGACCATTCTGCCCAAGGGCTTACTCAAGAAAGGTAATAATTATGTCTAATAAAATGACTGGCTTAGTTAAATGGTTCAATCCTGAAAAAGGTTTTGGGTTTATCACCCCTGAAGATGGCAGTAAAGATGTGTTTGTACACTTTTCTGCTATCCAGAGTAATGATTTCAAGACGCTGAATGAGAATCAGGAAGTTGAGTTTAGTGTTGAACAGGGACCTAAAGGCCCCTCAGCAGTTAATGTCGTGGTTGTATAAGGTAACTGTTATTACACATCATATTCACTTCAGATGCCCGTGTTGCCACGGATCTCAGTACAGAACGTCGAGCTTTGATGTTACTGAAAAAAATCCTTTCGGAGCAAAATGTATTTTTTGCAAATCGGTAATGATTACATTTGACAATATTGCGCTATACATTCGTTCTGGTCAGACTTTGTTAGATTTTAGAAAATAAAGTTCAGGTTCCTTATGGAGCCTTTTTTGTATGCTAAACCGTTCATCTTTGTACGAACAATCACGGTATCATTATGAAAAAAGTAATCGTTTTTTTTAACTCAGAACCGGCAGTTGTTGTATCCGTAATGAAGGGAATTACTTCGATAATGCGTGAGTTTCCCAATGGGGAAAAAGCACACCTGTCCGTGATGTCAGCAGGATTTCCATCTCTGACAGGAGACCATAAAATAGTTTATGTTGCCTCTGATCGCGATGTCAGTTCCGAAGAGATTCTCGAGGCAGCATCGAAGCTTTTGAAGTGACATCTGATTGTTTCTTTACCGACCGAGATAGTAGTCCAGTGGTTTGCAGATGTTTTGCGCTTTTCTTGTATGAAGATTGTACTGCAACCTCTTGATTATTGAGTCTTTCCATTCTATCTTTTAAACATGTCAGCGCTGTTATAAGTGCTCCACGGGGAATGTTACATACTTGGCGTTGATACGTTAGAGATCAAGAGAGGTAAATAATGAACGTCGAAGAGTTAAAAACAAAAACTGAAGCGGATATTTCTGAATTCATTACAAAAAAAATTGTTGAACTCAAAAAAAAGACAGGAAAAGAAGTTTCCGACATCCAGTTTACTGCTCGTGAAAAAATGACTGGGCTTGAAAGCTATGATATTAAAATTACATTGATCTAATTGTTAAAAGACCCAGCTTGAATGAAAAGCATTATCTTAAAAGGTAATGCTTTTTTATTGCTGTCAAAAAATTTGGATGTTGTCAAAACCTTCATTTTTAACCATAGAGACAAGGCCTGACTTTTTAATGGGGCTTTTCCGATGCCAGCCCGCGCTATCGGGCTACTGCTGGCTCAGGGCAGGGAATGCACTTGTCGAATATTTCGTGGTCAGTGGGTATCACATTGAGGGGAGTGGGATGACGTAGTAGCCTGCGAATGGGTTAATTATCATTTCGGTCGGGATTGTTAGATAACCCAACACCTACTTTTACCGCAGCAAACAACATAATGCACAGAGCGGTAATGACGGTAAATACCAATGAAAGGCTGGTAATCATAAATTTTCTTCATTTCAGATGGATTTGATTATTAGACTAAGACATAAAGGAAAAGTTCAGGGTAAATATCATAGTATTTCCCGGAAAAAATATCGAAGCGGGTCATTGTATACCTGAGCGGGCTGCAGGGAGCCGTATCCAAGAGTGGCGGAGCAACGGTCTCAACGGCCCCTGTGGCTGCAAATATCTATCTTGGCAAACGTCGTCATCTACACTGTGATATCCCCCTTTTGGATAAAAAATAGGAAGATAAATTAAATGGTTAAATTTTATCCAAACGTGGTACAGTGAATCTCATTCATCGAAAGGGTAATCACCATGTCTCTCATCGATTACGCAATGAAGTACCTCGGCGGCGTATCGACGACTACTGTCATCTGCCCGGCCTGCGGCTTACGTTCATCCCAATCTATTTCTAAAATTCGTCTTAAGCAGACAATGCTGTGTCCTGGCTGTAAAACACTGTTTGTTTCACCACGATAACCCTGACACTTAGTTGCACCTAAACCCGGTGTTCTATACTTAAGTCAAATCCCGGCAGCTGTTAAATCCCTGATGCCTTACGCCCATCCTGAGAGAACGTTTCTGAACTGATTTCGCAACTGCTCCTGCATGCTAACTCTGCATCAGAGCAATGCTATGAAAATGAACCCCAGGGCGTGGTTTAACCGCTCCCTTATTCCGATGAATGCTACCGAAAGCGTAACGTTTTCGGCGAACGATCCTGCCGGTGAAAGCACTCTGCAGTCAGAACTCTTTTCGACCGCCCAGATGGAACGCTACGGTCAGAAGCTCGCACGGACCCATAAATTATCGCCGGATAAACATCCTTATTATCTTCTAAAAAGACTCGGCGAGAATGAGGCCATCATTACCCAAAGCTGTTATGAGCTTAACGCGGGTAAAAAGACCAGTATCATGCCTGCCGGGGAGTGGTTGCTGGACAATTATTATCTGATTGAGGAACAAATCCGCACTGTCCGCCAGCACTTGCCGAAAAGCTTTGGTAAAGGTCTCCCGTCGCTGATGTCGCCGCTGAATTGCCCACGAATTTACAATATTGCATCAGAGGCCATTGCTCACGGTGACGGGCGCTGGGATGCTGCCAGCCTGACCAGCTATCTCACCGCCTATCAACAGGTGACCCCGCTGACATTAGGTGAAGTCTGGGCGTTACCGGGAATGCTGCGCCTGGCGCTGATTGAAAATCTTCGTCGTATCAGTATCGAAGTGATCAAAGCGCAGCAGGACAGAACGCTGGCTGATATGTGGATAACAAAGATTTTCGGATGTGCAGAGAATGCCCCTGGCGATTTAATCATGGTTGTTGCCGATATGGCACGCTCCCGACCTACGTTAACCAGTGCGTTTGTCGCAGAGCTGGTGCGGCGCCTGCAGGGGCATGGCAATGCGCTGTCGTTACCTCTGACCTGGGTTGATCAGTGCCTTCGGGAACAGGGGATCACCACCGACGTTCTCATACATAATTTCAATCAACAGCTTGCCGCCAGCCAGCTATCTGTCAGTAACAGCATCGCGGGTCTGCGATTACTGAGTGAAACGGATTGGGCTGATTTTGCCGAAACGATAAGTGTCGTCGAACAGGCATTACGCAATGATCCTGCCGGTATCTATCCTCGGATGCACTTCAATACCCGGGATCATTACCGGCACGTTGTTGAGGTACTGGCCAGAGACAGTGGTCTCAGCGAGCCTGAAGTTGCTGACAGGGTGCTGACGCTTTCAGGAAACAGTGCTCCCGATACACTGGAACATCATATTGGTTATTATCTCGCAGGCGAAGGTCGGCAGGCGCTGGAAATTCATCTGTTAGCTGACACCTCAAGGCTCATGCGCCTGCGGCACAGTTTCAACAGAATAACCCTGCTGTCATGGCTTGGAAGCCTGGCGTTGTTGACAACCGCAACGACCGCGGCAATTTTGCACGAAACAGCCATGCAGGGCGCAGACTGGCTGTTGATCGCGGTGATATTCCCTCTGATTATCGCTGTAACTCAGTTGATGAGCGATTTACTCAGTGACGCCACCACCCGTTTTCGCGTTCCTCGCCCCTTGCCGCGGATGGATTTCTCAACCGGCATTCCCCCTGACAGCGCCACCCTGTTAGTCATCCCCTGCATGCTGACCAGCCACGCAAGTTTCAGCCAACTCCTCACCAGTCTTGAAGTCTGCTGGCTGGGGAATGAAAACGAAAATCTCAGGTTTGCGCTGCTCACTGATTTCGCTGATTCTGCAAATGAACCCTCGCCGGAAAGCCAGATGCTGCTCAGACAGGCGATCGCCGATACGCAGGCGCTGAATCGCCGCTATCCCTCCAGCCGCCCACGTTTTTACCTGCTACACCGCCAGCCTGAATGGAACCCCGCGGAAGGAACGTGGATGGGCTATGAACGCAAGCGGGGAAAACTGGCGTTACTGAACAGCTGGTTGCGCCATCCGGGGACACAATTCGTCAGCGTTGCAGACATGCCTGCTAACCTTTTACCGGGCCAAATTAAATACGTCATTACCCTGGACAGTGATACGGTGCTGCCGCGCGATACGGCGCACAAACTGGTCGCGACGATGGCGCATCCGCTGAATACGCCAGAGTATGATCCGGTACGCCAGAGGGTTGTCAAAGGATTTGGCATTTTACAACCCGGCCTTGCGGAGGAGATACCACGCAACGGTCAGGGACGTTACGCCGCCATGCGCAGCAGCATACCGGGCAATAATCCCTATTCGATGATGTCTTCGGATATCTATCAGGATCTTTTTGGGGAAGGATCGTTCGTGGGCAAAGGGATTTACGATGTTGACATTTTTATGCAGGCCACGGCCAACACCTGCCCGGAAAATCTGGTTCTCAGCCATGATCTACTCGAAGGATGCTATGCACGTTCGGGTCTGCTCAGTGAGGTGTTACTCTATGAACAGTACCCGAATAATTATCTGTCGGATGTTGCACGCCGTTCACGCTGGATCCGGGGTGACTGGCAACTGCTTAACTGGCTGAAACCACGTGTCAGAAGAGCCGATGGAACCCGGACCAGGAATCCGCTGACCGCGCTTTCTTACTGGAAATTACTCGATAATCTGCGTCGCAGTCTGGTCGCCCCCTCATTACTGGTATTGCTGTTCTTCACCCTGCTAGGGGTACCTAATCCGGTTTACTGGCTGGGCGTACTGTCGCTGATATGGCTGTTGCCAACCATCCTCTGCATCACCCATGACCTGCTGCATAAACCTCTGCGTCGCCGCCTGAAGCCGCATCTGTTACTGGTAGGGGCGGGCGCGCTGAAGCGTTTGTCAGGTATCGGCCTTAATTTTGCGATACTGCCGCACGAAGCCGGATATTCGCTAAAAGCAATCGCCGTGACGTTATGGCGATTGGGGATCAGCAGGCGTCACCTCAGCCAGTGGGTCAGCCACAGCCAGGACAGCAATCAGGCCGGACCCACTGTCGCGCTTTTTTATCAGGCGATGTGGCTGAATGTTGCATGTGGTGTGATGCTGATAATACTGACCGGACAATTTGCTCCACAACTGCTGGGGATTGCGTTGCCGATCGGTTTGTTATGGTGTGTGGCACCGCTGCTGATGAGCTGGTTGAGTCGCCAGCCTGCGCGTAAGGTGTTTTCGCCCAATCCGGAACAAAAACAGCTGTTGCGCCAAACAAGCCGTGAAATCTGGGCGTTTTTTGAAACCTTTGCCACAGAAAAAGAGAACTGGCTTCCGCCTGATAACTACCAGGAAATACCGCAGCCGACGGTGGCCCATCGAACTTCTCCTACCAATATTGGCCTTTCCCTCATGGCTAACCTGACGGCATGGGACTTTGGCTACCTGCCCGGCGGGGAAGTGCTCCGGCGCGTATCGCTCACGCTCGACACAATGGATAAAATGGAGCACTACCGGGGCCATCTCTACAACTGGTATGACACTCGTACGCTGGCCCCCCTCAGCCCACGCTATATCTCAAGCGTTGACAGCGGCAACATGGCAGGGCATTTGTTGACACTGCGTGCAGGGCTGTCCGCCATGCGTCATCAGCCAGTTCTAAACAGCCAACATATACTGGCAGGGCTGAACGATACGCTGGATATTCTGGAAAAACAGTGGGGTCAGAACCCGCCTGACAGCTTGCGGTTGCTGCGAAAACACTGCCTGAGCGCGGTGTCGCTCTCTCCGCAGACATTTTTCAGCGAGCTGAAAAATATGCGCACCCAGTGCAATCACCTGAACACGCTATGCCATCAGGGATCTCCTCTTCAGATGCGTTGGGCAGGACATCTGGAGCATCAACTGGTTCAGCTTTGCCATGAGTGGTCGCTGCTGCTTGGTTGGTTACCTGCATCCTGGAACGAACAGACGCTGCCGACTTTATGCGAGCTTGCGCGCGCAACATTTACTGGTGTAGGAACCCCCCCGGCGTCAGCGACGGAGCAGGCACGGATGCGACTCAATATTATCACTGAACTTGAACAACGGCTGGATGAGCATGCCCGGATGGATTTCGCCTTTCTGTACAGCGAAGCAACCAGTCTGCTCAGTGTTGGCTATAACTGTGACACGAATATGCCTGACAAGAGCCACTACGATCTTCTGCCGTCTGAAATCCGCCTGACCAGCTTTCTTGCCATTGCCACTAATCAGCTACCTCTTAAAAGCTGGTACGCGCTGGGGCGACTGTTCACCACCATTGACAATGAAACCGCCCTGATGTCATGGAGCGGGTCAATGTTTGAATACCTGATGCCGAATCTGGTAATGCCCACCTGGCCTGGCAGCCTGCTCGATGAAATGAGTCAGTCGGCGGTAATGCGCCAGATTCATTGGGGGAAAGAACGCGGAGTACCGTGGGGCGTTTCAGAGTCTGGTTATCATGCTTTTGATGTTCAGCATAATTATCAATATCAGGCATTTGGTGTGCCGGGTCTCGGCCTGCGCAGGGGGCTTGCTGATGACATGGTTGTCGCCCCTTACGCCACACTGCTGGCGTTAATGGTCTCGCCACAGAAAGCCTGTGAGAACCTGATCAGGCTGCAAAAAAATGGCGCGCATGGTGAATACGGTTTTTATGAAGCGCTGGACTATACTCCCTCTCGCCTCGCAACCGGTCAGCTCTATGCGGTGGTTCAGTCCTGGATGGCGCATCACCAGGGCATGGCATTTCAGGCGCTGGCTCATGTGCTACTTGACGCCCCGATGACTGAACGCTTCATGTCCAGTACGGTCTTCCGCTCAGCGAGCCTGCTGTTACAGGAACGCGTGCCAGATGCGGTCGATCTGTACAGTCCGCGCCGTCATTTTGAATCTCATGAGGGCAGGGTCAAACCCGTTCGCTATGAACCCCGTATTTTCTATGGCGTGGACACGCCGGCCCCGGATATTCAACTGCTGTCCAACAACCATTATCATCTGATGTTGACCACGGGCGGCGGCGGCTACAGTCGCTGGAATAATATTGCGCTTACGCGCTGGCGCAGTGATACCACCCGCGATAACTGGGGAGCATTCTGCTATATCCGCGATATACAGACGGGGAATGTGTCGAGCAATACCTGGCAACCAACAGCCCACACCAGCGGGCATGACGAGGAAGTGATATTCACCGATGCGAGTGCTGAATTCAGACGCACTTTTGATGGGCTCAGCGTCAAAACTCAGGTTGTGATCTCCCCGGAGGATGATATTGAGTTGCGACGGCTCACACTGATTCATCGTGGTCGCCAGCCCCGCTCTCTGGAACTGACAACCTATGCCGAAGTAGTACTGGCACCTGAAGCCAGCGATTTGGCACACCCGGCATTTAGCAATCTGTTTATTCAGACGGAACTGGATCCTGAGCGTGACGCTATTCTTTGCCACCGGCGCCCGCGTTCTCCGGGTGAAACGAGTCCCTGCCTGTTTCACATGATGGTGGTGCATGGCGATAACCGTCATAACGTTTCGTTTGAAACAGACAGGGCAAAATTTCTTGGTCGTGGCAGAAACCCTGCGGATGCCCAGGCAATAAAGGCAGGCGGGGCGCTCAGCAACACGTCGGGGTCAGTGCTGGATCCGATCCTGGCAATACGCCACACCATCACTCTGCAGCCGGGGCAGCCGGTCACGATTGATATCATTTATGGCATCAGTGAGGCCCGCCAGCAGAGTCTGGCGTTGCTGGAAAAATACCGCGATTACCCTATCGCTGATCGCGTCTTTGAACTGGCCTGGTCTCACAGTCTGGTGGTATTACGCCAGATGAACGCCAGTGAAGATGATGCCACTTTGTTTAATCGTCTTGCCAGCGCGGTGCTTTACCCTGTCCAGGAGCTGCGCGCCGAAGGCCAGGCGATCAGCCGCAACCGGCGTGGTCAGTCCGGTCTGTGGGGCTGGGCAATTTCAGGCGATCTGCCGATAGTGCTGCTCAGTATTACCAGCGAGGAAAGTATTGCTTCAGTGACCACACTGATTCAGGCACACCGTTACTGGAGACAGAAAGGACTGGATGTTGATTTGGTTATCCTGAATAACAGCCCCGGCGGCTACCAGCAGGGCTTACAAAATCAGATTATGGACTTAATTTATGCCGGGTCTGAAGCCAGTCTGCTGGACAAAACGGGCGGTATTTTTGTTCGTAATGGCGAGCATCTCTCTGCTGAGGATAAGTTGCTTTTGATGAGCGTGGCCTGTCTTTATCTTGATGACCGCACAGGCAGTATCAATGAGCAGCTTAATCAGCGTACTCACACCCTTAAACCTCAGGCCAGAGCACTCATTCCACGAGCTGTACGCGAGCGTAATCAACATACGGACTGGAGTCCCGATATCAGTCAGTTATGCCATTTCAATGGGTACGGTGGATTTTCTCAGGATGGTCGGGAATATCAGATTGTTCTGCGGGAAGATGCGCAGACACCGGCACCCTGGTCAAATGTACTGGCAAATGCCCGTTTTGGCACTGTGATTTCAGAGGCGGGACAGGCCTACTCCTGGTATGAGAATGCACATGAATACCGGTTGACACCGTGGGAGAACGATCCGGTGAGCGATCGCAGCGGCGAGGCGTTTTATCTGCGCGATGAAGAGAGCGGTGAGTGTTGGTCACCGACGGCTTTACCTGTTCGCGGACATGGTGATTACCTGACCCGCCATGGTTTTGGTTACAGCGTGTTTGCCCATCGAGAGAATGGTATAGACAGCGAGCTGACGGTTCTGGTTGCCGAAGAGGCGCCGGTTAAACTGGCGCTCCTGACGCTCAGTAACTCTTCGGGGCGGACACGAAAACTTTCCGTCACCGGCTATGTGGAGTGGACGCTCGGAGGAACACGAACTCGTTCAGCCCCTCACATTGTGACACATGCGGCCAGACCGCCTGGCGGCTGCGGAGTGCTGGCGAACAACTTTTATGGCGATAACGGTAGCGGTCGTACTGCCTTTTTTGCCGTCAGCGGTAATGACTGTTCGTTGACCGGGGATCGCCGGGAGTTTATCGGTCGTAATGGTTCTCTGCACGCCCCGTCGGTCATGAAGCTACGCAGGCTTTCAGGTAAAACGGGCGCCGGTCTGGATCCCTGCGGGGCAGTACAATCGGCGGTAACATTAATTGATGGGGATCAGAGGACGTTTATTTTTATCCTCGGCGCAGAGGAGAATCATATTCGAGCTCAGGAGACGCTTGCCCGTTATATGAATGAGGAGACGGTCCGCGAGGAGCTGAACCGGGTTCACAACCACTGGCACAATGTGCTCGATAAAATCGTGGTTAACACCCCCGACACATCGGTAAATTTACTGGTGAATGGCTGGCTATTGTACCAGACGGTAGCCTGTCGCCTGATGGCTCGCAGCGGTTACTACCAGTCCGGCGGCGCATTTGGTTTTCGCGATCAACTGCAGGATACGCTGGCGCTGAGCCATGCTGATCCGAACCGGATGCGAGAACAGATAATCCTGTGTGCATCACGGCAATTTATTGAGGGTGATGTACAGCACTGGTGGCACCCGCCACACGGCAACGGGGTGCGCACGCGCTGTTCCGATGACTATCTGTGGCTTCCGCTTGCCGTTTGCCACTATGTTGAAACGACGGGGGATATGGAGGTACTGGAAACACGTATTCCTTATCTGGAGGGACGTCCGCTTCAGCCTGGTGAAGAGTCTGCCTATGATACGCCGGTGATCAGCGGTACCGAAGAGACTCTCTGGTTACACTGCGTCAAAGCCATTAAGTATGGACAACAGTTCGGGGAGCATGGTCTGCCGCTGATGGGGGCGGGTGACTGGAATGACGGCATGAACCGGGTGGGGATCGACGGCAAGGGTGAAAGCGTCTGGCTGGGCTTCTTCCTGTTCGACATTTTGCAGCGGTTTGCGGCGCTGGCTGATCGCAGGCTGGATGAAAGCGTCGCCTCAATGTGCCGTTCACAGGCTGTACGCCTGCAAAGCAATCTCGAAGCCCACGCCTGGGATGGGGAATGGTACCGGCGTGGATATTTTGACGATGGTACTCCCCTAGGGTCGAAAGCCTCACAGGACTGCCGGATTGATGCGATTGCCCAGAGCTGGTCAGTATTGTCCGGGGCCGCTAGCCCGGGACGGTGCGCAAAGGCCATGCAGGCGCTGGACAAACACCTTGTGGATAGTGAGGGGGGACTGATAAAACTATTAACGCCGCCTTTCGATGGGCACGGTCCAAATCCGGGTTACATACAGGGCTACCTGCCTGGTGTGCGGGAAAACGGAGGGCAGTATACACATGGCGCTATCTGGGCTGTGATGGCATTTGCCCGAATGGGGAATGCCGAACGTGCCTGGCAACTCTGGTCCATGCTCAGCCCGATAAATCATACTCTGAATGCGAACTCAGTCGGGATTTATAAAGCCGAGCCTTATGTCATGAGCGCTGATGTCTACAGCGTCGCTCCCCACATCGGACGTGCCGGATGGAGCTGGTATACCGGTTCATCAGGCTGGGCCTGGCGTTTACTTACCGAGGAATTACTGGGGATAAAACGTTCCGGTGCTGACCTTACGGTTCATGCCCGGTTGCCGGATGGGTGGCCGTCTTTTTCTATGACTTATCAATATGGCGAAAGCCATTATCAGATTAGTGTCTCACGCGGCGATGCAGAATATCGCGTTACACTGGATGGTGTTCTCCTCCCTAATGACAGAATACCGCTGCGGGATGATGGACAAAACCATACGGTTGAGATTATTCAGAACTGACACTGAGTCCGGACGCGCATTAACGTCTGCCGTTAATGCGCTGATTATCCCTGAGAACCTCAATTGCTGTCTGCATGGCGATTTTGTCATCTCGTTTTTTTTGCTTGTCCTGCATGACCTGAAGGTATTCCAGCAAAGTTCGGGTATTAATAGGTCGGCCCTGTTTGCCCACTGCCAGCACGGCTTCGCCAAGAATAATTTTCACTGGTGGCAACTGGGCCGGGTACCAGTCAAGGGTGTCTTCTGATTTCATGATAAATTTCTCACGGAAGGGTATTATATCATAAATCAGACGTTTAATTTTCAATATCTGATATCCTGATTTAATCATAAATTAACATAACTTAAGCCAGTTATTTTTATATTAAGGCGTATAATAATTACTGTGTTCCTCAGAGAATTATTTATGTCTTATACAAAAGGACTCAGGCACTTTAAAGAAAGACTGGTGCATGTTGCCTGCCCGGTATGCGCATACAGAGCCGATCAGAAAGCAGGTAAACTAAGAAAAGATGCGGTTCTGGAGTGCCCTGCCTGCGGGCTGTTGTTCAGACCATCAGAATGCTGGTGTATCGGCGGCTGATCGGCTTCTGCCACCTAACGTGAGTGATGTTGGGAAATGACAATATTGCTCCTGTACTGCAGTTTGAGAGGATATGATGATGAAATCTAAAAAATCTATTTTTATTGAAGGACATATCCTTTCGAACAGCTGTCATGGGCAGGTTGGTCAATCTTTCTGTATCCACAGGGCCAGGTTTAATAATGGTAAATATGCGATTATCCGGGAAGCATCAGGAATATGTTTCAAGCCTGGCGAAATTATTCAACGAAACGATTGCGAGTGGTTTTATAACCTTACCAAAATTCGCCTTCTCTCATTTGAGTACCTTGAAGATGATGAATCCAGAAGACAATTTCTTGAATATCGATAATAAATTCATGAGTATCATGACGGCATATTTTTGCGCGTTTACAATTCCTTTCTGATTTTACAAATCTTATCCCCGTCCGTGACCTGACATGCAGTTTACTTGAGGGTAAAAAGCATGCCATGATCATTTTAACTTATTGAGTAATAACGGTTAACTATCAATGTCGCTAACCTTCTTGTTCAGCAAGCGGGAGGCGCGCCAGTAGATCAGCAGCATCAGACCCATGACAATGGTCAGCGTAATGCTGGTGGCAGCACCGAACGGCCAGTCGCGGATGTTCAGGAACTGAACTTTAATCACGTTGCCAATCAGCAGGTTTTTCGCCCCGCCCATTAAGTCGGAAACGTAAAACAGCCCCATTGCGGGCAGCATAACCAGCAGGCATCCGGCGATAATTCCCGGCATCGTTAACGGAATAATGATGCGGGTGAAGGTCTGAAGTTTACTGGCGCCCAAATCGCGCGCGGCTTCCAGCAGCGGTTTATCGAGCTTTTCAATGCTGGAATAGAGCGGCATCACCATAAACGGCAGCAGGATGTACACCAGGCCGATAATCACCGCGCTGGGGGTAAACATGATGCGAATGGGGGTATCGATCACGCCGAGCCACAACAGAAATTCGTTGAGGTAGCCCTTGGTACTGAGGAATATTTTGAGTCCGTAGATGCGAATAAGCGAGTTGGTCCAGAACGGAACAATCAGCAGGAACAGCAGCAATGGACGTACTTTTTCCGGCAGTTTCACCAAAAACCAGGCAAACGGATAGCCGAGCACCAGACAGGCGAGCGTGGCAATCAGCGCCATATTGAGGGAGTGAACCAGTACCTCAAAATAGAGCGGATCGAGCAGGCGTGTATAGTTTTCCAGCGTAAAGACCATTTTGACGAAATTGGCGTCGTCGCGGGTCAAAAAGCTGGTGCCGATGATCATCAGGTTGGGCAGAAAGACAAATAACACAAGCCAACCGACAATGGTGACGATCACCACACTCTGGAATTTACTTGTGTTCTTCATCAGCCAGTACGACCTCCCAGCTTTCTACCCAGTTAATCGCCATTTTCTGGTCGAGAGAGTGGTCAAAGTCAGGATCGTCTTCGTTGAAGAATTCACTGACCATCACCATCTTGCCATTTTCCAGTTCCACAACCGACTCCAGCGTCATGCCCTTGTAGTTGCGTTCACGCACGTAGCCGATCAGGCCTTCGATATGATTGTCGTCGTTGATTTCATCAACGCGCAGATCTTCAGGGCGTAACAGGACGTGCAGCTTCTGCCCGGGAATCACCGCGAAGTTGACATAAATATTGCACTCGCGACCTTCAACGTTAGCACGAACGCGCTGTTCGTCCAGACGTTCTATCACCGTCGCGTTAAACATATTGATCTCACCGATAAACCCGGCGACGAACAGATTTTTCGGCTCTTCGTAGATTTCGCGCGGCGTACCGTCCTGCTCAATCTTGCCATCGCGCATCACCACGATACGGTCTGACATGGTCAGCGCCTCTTCCTGATCGTGAGTGACAAAGACAAAGGTGATACCAAGCTTACGTTGCAGCGCTTTCAGTTCGTTCTGCATCTGCTTGCGCAGTTTGTAGTCCAGCGCAGAGAGAGATTCGTCTAACAGGAGTAAACGGGGTTTATTGACCACCGCTCGGGCAATCGCTACGCGCTGCTGCTGTCCACCGGAGAGTTGATGCGGTTTTCGCTGGGCGAACTCTTCCAGCTGCACCATGCGCAGAGCTTCGGTAACGCGGGGAGGAATGTCGGCTGCGGGCGTTTTTTGCATGCGTAAGCCAAAGGCCACATTCTCAAAAACGGTCATGTGGGGAAATAACGCATAGCTTTGGAAGACGGTGTTCACGTAGCGGTTTTCCGCAGGAACGTGAGTGATGTCCTGGTTGTCCAACATGATATGACCGGAATCAACCGTTTCCAGACCGGCAATCAGGCGAAGAACGGTTGTTTTACCGCAGCCAGAGGGGCCAAGCAGCGTGAGAAACTCGCCATTATTGATGGTCAAATCCAGGCTGGAAATCACCTCTTTGCCATCGAAACTTTTGCGAATTCCCGCTAATTGCACCAGTGGAGAAAGCGAACGCGGTTGTTTATTCAATTTTTTACTCTGTCCCATGTAAACGCAACGGATGGCTGACCGCTGCGGGGTTCGTGGTTAACCACCTTGATGACTCTTAATGAGGGCCGTTATTCTACGGCAAACCATGGTAATCGCCAATCCTTGTTGCGAATTACTGACTTAGCCCTATAGTCAGAGGGGATGTCAGGGCGAAATATTCTCACTTGCGGGGATAAAAGTGACCTGACGCAATATTTGTCTTTTGTTGCTTATTGATAATGTTGTCACAAAAAGTGAGGGTGACTGCATGGATAAACTACTTGAGCGTTTTTTACACTACGTGTCGCTGGACACCCAATCAAAATCGGGCGTGCGGCAGGTACCCAGCACCGAAGGACAGTGGAAGTTATTACAACTGCTCAAACAACAGCTCGAAGAGATGGGGCTGGTTAACATTTCACTGAGCGAAAAGGGGACGCTGATGGCCACGTTGCCCGCTAACGTTGCTGGCAATATTCCCGCGATCGGCTTTATTTCCCATGTGGATACCTCACCGGATTTCAGCGGTAAAAACGTTAATCCGCAAATCGTTGAAAACTATCGCGGCGGCGATATTGCGTTAGGCATTGGTGATGAAGTTCTGTCGCCGGTGATGTTCCCGGTGCTGCATCAACTTCTGGGTCAGACGCTGATCACCACAGACGGTAAAACGCTGCTGGGCGCGGATGATAAAGCAGGCGTGGCGGAAATCATGACCGCGCTGGCGGTGCTCATCCAAAAAGATATTCCGCACGGTGATATCCGCGTGGCCTTTACGCCGGACGAAGAGGTTGGTAAAGGGGCGAAGCATTTTGACGTTGCGGCATTTGATGCGCAGTGGGCCTATACCGTTGACGGCGGTGGCGTGGGAGAGCTGGAATTTGAAAACTTCAACGCCGCGTCGGTTAATATCAAAATTGTCGGCAACAATGTCCATCCCGGTACCGCAAAAGGGGTGATGGTGAATGCGCTGTCGCTGGCTGCTCGTATTCATGCTGAGGTTCCGGCAGACGAAAGCCCGGAAACGACGGAAGGCTACGAAGGCTTTTATCATCTGGCGAGCATGAAAGGGACGGTCGATCGGGCGGATATGCACTACATCATCCGTGATTTTGACCGCAAGCAGTTTGAAGCGCGCAAACGCAAGATCATGGAGATCGCCAAAAAGGTCGGCAAAGGGTTACACCCGGATTGCTATATCGAACTGGTGATTGAAGACAGCTACTACAATATGCGCGAAAAAGTGATTGAGCATCCGCATGTGCTGGATATCGCCCAGAAGGCGATGCGCGATTGCGATATTGAGCCAGTGCTGAAACCTATTCGTGGCGGCACCGACGGCGCGCAGCTGTCGTTTATGGGATTACCGTGTCCGAATCTGTTCACCGGAGGCTACAACTATCATGGTAAACATGAGTTTGTAACTCTGGAAGGAATGGAAAAAGCGGTGCGGGTGATTGTACGTATTGCGGAATTAACCGCAAAGCAGCAGTAAATTTATCGATAGATGCCGGATAGCGCGTTGCTTATCCGGCCTACAGTATTTCACTCCAAAAGGCCTGATAGGACGCGCTAGCGTCGCATCAGGCACCGTTCGTATTATCCTTCGAAGAACCAGTATCCGCTGTTAACCAGTGCGGCAAGCATGGCAAGGAAAGACGGATCTTCCAGCGCATCCTCAAAGTTCTCGGCCGTCAGAACAATATGGCTGGCAAGCGCTTCCAGGGCAGGGCGATGCGGTGAATCAATTTTCTCACCGTTGGCGTAGACGTCATCGCCGATGCGCAATACGCGCAATCCGCCCAGACGCACTAACACATCCCCTTGCTTCAGGGCATCGTAAATTTCGTCTGGCTGATACGGCGGCTCCGGTGGAGCAATATCCAGCTCATGACGAGACTGAGAAATAAACTCGCCAAACCACTGCTGGAAATGTTCCGGCTGATTAATCAGTCCGAGCATCATTTCACGCAGCTTGTCCATTTCCTGTGGCAGAACGTCAGCCGGATGATCGCGCGACGGCAGGTCAGGATCGCTGTAATACGTGCTGCCCAGCTCACGTTGCAAAACGTAATCGGCGAAGCCGCTGATCAGTTCGCGAGTATTCGGCGCGCGGAAACCGACCGAGTAGTTCATGGCGTTTTCCAGCGCATAGCCTTCGTGCGGGAATCCTGGTGGAATGTACAGGATATCGCCGGGTTCCAGCTCTTCATCGATGATGGCTTCAAACGGGGCGACCTGCAGCAGGTCCGGGTGAGGGCAGTGCTGCTTCAACTGCAGTTTTTCGCCCACGCGCCAGCGACGTCGCCCGGTTCCCTGAATGATAAACACATCGTACTGATCAAGATGTGGGCCAACGCCGCCGCCGGGTACGGAGAAGGAGATCATCAGATCGTCAATCCGCCAGTCCGGCAGTTCGCGAAACGGACGCATCAGCGCGGCGGTTGGCTCATGCCAGTGATTGACCGCCTGTACCAGCAGCGACCAGTTGTTCTCGCCGAGATGATCATAGCTTTCGAACGGACCGTGGCTAACCTGCCATTTACCGTCCTGGTGGCTGACGAGTCGGCTGTCGACTTCGCTTTCCATTGCCAGTCCAGCCAGTTCGTCAGGAGAGAGTGGATCAATAAAGTTGTTAAACCCGCGTTTTAAGACCACCGGGCGTTTCTGCCAGTGGCGTTCAAGAAAATCGGGCCAGTTAAGTGTGAGTTGGTATTCCATAATGAGCATCCCGCAGGCTGGTATCTGCAACCGATTATAACGGATACTTAACCGCAAGCGGGAAATCAGTACATATTTATTACATGCGGCGATTACTCGTCTATCTGCCCCGGCTGCTGGCGGCCAAAAATAACTTCCATGCGCGCGCCACCCAGCAGGCTATCGCCTGCAATAATCTGCCCGTCATACTGTTCGGTGATTTCTCGCGCCACCGCCAGTCCAACGCCTTGCCCTGGTCGTAGCGTATCGACACGCTGTCCACGGTCAAACACCACTTCCCGTTTGCTTTGCGGAATACCAGGACCATCATCTTCAACCAGAATGTGTAGCTGATCCTCGGACAGATGCGCTGAAATCTCGACAAACTCCAGACAATATTTACATGCGTTATCCAGCACGTTGCCCATCACTTCGACAAAATCGTTCTGTTCGCCCACAAAACTGATTTCTGGTGAGATATCGAGATTTATGTTGACGCCTTTACGCTGATACACCTTATTTAGCGCCGAGGTGAGTTTATCCAGCAACGGCGCGACCGGATGCAGTTCGCGGCTAAGCAGCACGCTGCTGCCACGCATGCTGGCGCGATGCAGGTAATAGCCAATCTGCTGGGAAATACGGCTGATTTGTTCCAGCATGATGGGTTCCGCGTCGCTCACGTTCATTTTTTCATTACGCATCGAGCGGAGCGTACTCTGTAATACCGCCAGCGGTGTTTTCAGGCTGTGGGTGAGGTCTGTTAACGTCGTACGGTATTTGTCGTAGCGCTCGCGTTCGCTTTTTAAAAGTCGATTAAGATTGCGGACCAGGCTGGTCAGTTCGCGCGTGGTGGCGGGGTTTAGCATCTCTCGATGATGTTCCTCAAGCTCACGGACTTCACGCGCCAGCGATTCGATAGGCCGCAGACTCCACCAGGCGGCTACCCATAACAGCGGAATGACCAGCAACAGATTGGCGACCAGCACATAAATAAACCAACTCCAGACCATATACGAGCGCTTTAGCTCAATAGGAATGGTATCGACAACCACAATGGTCAACTGTGGCATTCTGGCAGTGGCGGGGTAGATGTTCACGGCGACCGAGTGGGTCATTTCGGCATCGTCGTCGTCTTCCCTGACTTCTTTTAGCTGCTGCTGAGCGGAGTGATCTTCGCCCAGTAAGGTGCTGGTGGCATCTACATTGGCTTCAATCTCATGAAAACCGTTCGCTTTTAGCCATTCCGGTTGGATACTGTGCGTCAGCCAGGGAACATTGCGCTGCGCCCACAACAACTCACCGTCTTCGTTATAGATCAGCGACATTGTTGGGCTTTGCATATCGAGATTCTCAGGCAGCTCGACGTTTATCTTACCGTTCTCCCATTTTGCCAGGGTATAGAACAGGTTACTTTCACCCCGCAGCAGGCGGAACGTTGTTTTATCAAAGCTGACGCTGTAACCCACCAGGGCAACCATGCCGTAGGCCAGCGAAAGCACCAATACCACGCCCGCGGTTGCCAGTAAAAAGCGCAACCGCAGTGATAACGGGAATAAATGACGCAATAATTTATTCATTAGCGCAGTTCAAAAAGATATCCCTGGCCACGCACGGTGGTGATGACATCATCCGGGTATTGCGCCTGTATTTTTTTACGCAGACGCCCCATCAGAACATCAATGGTGTGGCTTTCACGCAGCTCGGCATCCGGGTAAAGCTGTAACATGAGCGAATCTTTACTGACCACTTTGCCGTTATTACGGATAAGTGTTTCCATAATGGTGTATTCGAACGCCGTGAGCTTGATAACTTCATCATTGACGGATAACTCGCGCCGAGAGAGGTCCACCTGGAAAGGAGGAAGAGAGATAATCTGCGATGCCAGACCGCTGTTGCGACGCATCAGTGCCTGCATGCGCGCAGCCACCTCTTCGATGTGAAACGGTTTGGTGACGTAATCGTCGGCTCCGGCGCTGAGTACTTCCACCTTGTCTTGCCAGCCTTCACGCGCGGTTAACACCAGAATCGGCAACGAAACCTCATTGCTGCGCCAACGGCGGATCAATGACAAACCGTCTTCATCGGGGAGTCCTAAATCAACGATCGCGATATCCGGCAGATGTTCATTCAGATAATAGTCCGCTTCCTTCGCATCTTCTGCATCATCCACCTGATGCCCTAAATCCTGTAACTGAACCTTGAGGTGGTGGCGTAATAAAGCATTATCCTCGACAACCAGTACGCGCATCATCGTTTCTCCCTAAAATAACGGTATAAATAGTTTAACGCTGATTATGTGGCTGTGGGGATAAACATTTAATAAACCGCGGGAAGGGAGTCATTTCGCTCATGAAATAAAAAACCGGATAAGGCGATAGCCTCCATCCGGCTAAAATACGCATTAGCTCGCCTGTTTTTTCATCATGCTGAAGATAAACAGCAGCGCAGCACACAGCACCACGGAAGGACCTGCCGGGGTGTCATAGAAGGCCGAGAAGGTCAGCCCGCCTGTAACCGCTATCATTCCCACACCAACGGCAACCCCTGCCATCTGTTCTGGCGTACGGGCAAAGCGACGGGCGGTTGCCGCAGGGATAATAAGCAGTGAGGTGATAATTAATGCCCCGACAAATTTCATCGCCACGCCAATAGTTAATGCTGTGACCAGCATCAGCAGTAGCTTAACGCGTTGCAGCTTCACGCCATCCACAAATGCCAGATCCGGACTGATGGTCATCGACAGCAGGTTGCGCCACTGCCAGAACAAAATCGCCAGAACGATAACCACCCCAATGGCGATGGAAATAAGATCTTCCGGCGTCACGGCGAGCAAATCACCAAACAGGTAGGCCATCAGATCCACACGGATGTTGGACATCAGGCTGACGACAACTAAGCCTAATGACAGTGCACTGTGGGCCATAATGCCCAGTAAGGTATCAATCGCGAGGTGAGGGCGTTTTTCCAGCCATACCAGACCGCCTGCCAGCAATAAGGTGACGACGATGACCGCATAGAAAGGGTTTACATCCAGCAGCAGGCCAAAGGCGACCCCCAGTAGCGAAGCGTGGGCCAGCGTATCACCGAAATAAGACATTCGACGCCAGACCACAAACGAGCCGAGCGGGCCAGCGGCACAGGCCAGCATGATCCCGGCTAACCAACCGGGTAATAACAATTCAATCATGAGTGACCATTTCCCCGGCGTAAGACGATACGACCCTGTAAATCGTGGCGGTGATTATGATTATGACGGTAAATTCCGAGTTGTTCGGCACCGCGTTGTCCGAACATTGAGATGAATTCCGGGTGCATGGAAACCACTTCCGGCGCACCAGAACAACAAATATGATGGTTCAGGCACAGTACCTCATCGGTTTTTGCCATCACCAGATGCAGGTCATGAGAAACCATTAGTACGGCGCAATCCAGTTCACGTCGCAACTGATCGATAAGATCGTACAGTGCGACCTGCCCATTGACATCCACGCCCTGGGTTGGCTCATCAAGCACCAGTAGCTGAGGTTTATTCAATAAAGCACGGGCCAACAGGACGCGTTGTGTCTCCCCGCCAGAGAGTTTTTGCATCGGCGCATTCATCAGATGTCCGGCCTGAACACGCTTCAGTGCCGGAAGGATATCTTCTTTTTTGGTGCCGGGACGTAGGCGCATAAACCGACTTACCGTCAGCGGAAGCGTCGTATCGAGGTACAGTTTTTGCGGCACATAGCCAATCCGCAATCGACCATTACGCTTGATAACTCCCTCATCAGCCTCTACCAGCCCTAATACAACGCGCACCAGCGTAGATTTCCCGGCACCATTTGGGCCGAGAAGCGTCAATATTTTACCGGGTCGAAGTTCAAGCGATACGTCAGAGAGGACGCGGCGTTGACCATAAGAGACCGAGACATTTTCCAGTGAAACCAAAGTCGTCATATCAATTTTAGTCTTGCAGAAGTTATAGAATGTTATAATATCACAATTCTCACATTCATTACGATGATTGGTCGCATTATGTTACATAAAAATACGCTTCTTTTCGCAGCATTATCCGCTGCTCTTTGGGGTACTGCAACACAGTCGGCAAATGCCGCTGTCGTGGCTTCTCTTAAGCCGCTGGGGTTTATCGCTTCAGCCATTGCTGACGGGGTTACTGACACCCAGGTTCTGTTGCCTGACGGGGCTTCCGAACACGATTACTCATTGCGCCCTTCAGACGTAAAACGCTTACAGGGCGCGGACTTAGTCGTTTGGATTGGACCTGAGATGGAAGCGTTTATGGAAAAATCAGTCAAGAATATTCCTAACGCAAAACAGGTAACGATTGCGCAGCTCAATGACGTGAAACCGTTACTCATGAAAGGTGCTGACGACGATGATGACGATCATGGACATAATGATGCCGGCAGTGAAAAAAGTGACGAGCATCACCATCACGGCGATTACAACATGCATCTTTGGCTTTCCCCAGAGATAGCACGGGCCTCAGCGGTTGCAATCCATGAAAAATTAGTGGAACTTATGCCGCAAAGTCGAGCCAAACTTGACGCCAACCTGAAGGATTTTGAGGCACAATTAGCCGCAACCGATAAGCAGGTAGGTAACGAGCTCGCGCCGCTCAAGGGAAAAGGTTACTTCGTTTTTCATGACGCCTATGGCTACTACGAAAAACACTACGGACTAACACCGCTTGGTCACTTTACCGTGAACCCTGAGATTCAACCTGGTGCGCAGCGTTTACATGAAATAAGAACACAGTTGGTTGAGCAAAAAGCAACCTGCGTTTTTGCTGAGCCACAGTTCAGGCCAGCGGTCGTTGAAGCCGTCGCGAGAGGGACATCCGTTCGAATGGGAACGTTGGATCCGCTCGGAACGAATATCAAACTGGGTAAAACAAGCTATTCAGCGTTTTTGAACCAATTAGCCAACCAGTATGCGAGCTGCCTGAAAGGAGATTAATGAGGAAGTGATTACGTGCAACAGATAGCCCGCTCTGTCGCTCTGGCATTTAATAATCTGCCGCGGCCCCATCGCGTTATGCTGGGGTCGCTTACCGTACTGACATTGGCCGTCGCTGTCTGGCGGCCCTATGTTTACCATCCTGATTCTGCACCCATCGTCAAAACTATCGAGCTGGAAAAAAGCGAGATTCGTTCACTATTGCCTGAGGCCAGCGAACCTATCGATCAGGCCGCTCAGGAAGACGAAGCCATCCCACAGGACGAACTGGATGACAAAACGTCTGGTGAAGCCGGCGTGCATGAGTATGTCGTCTCCACGGGCGATACGCTGAGCAGTATTCTGAATCAGTACGGCATTGATATGGGTGACATCAGCCAACTCGCTGCTTCCGACAAACAACTGCGTAACCTGAAAATTGGTCAGCAACTTTCCTGGACGTTAGGCGCGGAAGGTGACTTGCAGCGCCTGACCTGGGAAGTCTCCCGTCGTGAAACCCGTACTTACGATCGCACCGCGACGGGTTTCAAAATGAGCAGCGAAATGCAGCAGGGCGATTGGGTTAACAGCCGAATCAAAGGCACCGTGGGCGGAAGTTTTGTCGCCAGTGCCAAAGATGCCGGACTGACCAGCTCTGAAATCAGCGCAGTGATTAAGGCCATGCAGTGGCAGATGGATTTCCGCAAACTGAAAAAAGGCGATGAGTTCTCGGTACTGATGTCTCGCGAAATGCTGGACGGTAAACGTGAGCAAAGCCAACTGCTGGGCGTACGCTTGCGTTCTGAAGGCAAAGATTATTACGCAATCCGTGCTGAAGACGGTAAGTTCTATGACCGCAACGGTACCGGACTGGCGAAAGGCTTTATGCGTTTCCCGACGGCTAAGCAGTTCCGCATCTCTTCCAACTTTAACCCGCGTCGTCTGAACCCGGTGACCGGACGCGTTGCGCCGCACAAAGGTGTCGACTTTGCGATGCCGCAGGGGACGCCGGTGCTGTCGGTGGGTGATGGTGAAGTGGTTGTAGCGAAGCGCAGCGGCGCAGCCGGATACTATGTTGCGGTTCGTCATGGTCGCACCTATACCACGCGTTATATGCACCTGCGTAAGTTGTTGGTCAAACCAGGACAAAAAGTGAAACGTGGCGATCGTATCGCGCTGTCTGGCAATACCGGGCGTTCTACGGGTCCGCATCTGCACTACGAAGTCTGGATCAACCAGCAGGCAGTGAATCCTCTGACGGCGAAACTGCCGCGCACAGAAGGCCTGACTGGCTCGGATCGTACCGATTACCTGGCACAGGTGAAAGAAGTTGTTCCTCAGTTGCGTTTCGATTAATTAACACGCTGACAGAGCCGGTACGCTATGCGTGCCGGCTTTTTTATTTTGTACGGCGCATCGCGCGCCGCTACACTATCAGCAGATCTACTTTTCGCCGCACCAGACACTGGAAGAGCATGGAAACGAAAAAAAAGAATATTGAATATATCCCTGAGTTTCACAAATCATTTCGCCATCCGCGCTACTGGGGGGCATGGCTGGGCGTAGCGGCGATAGCAGGCATTTCGTTAACGCCAGCATCATTTCGCGATCCAATTCTGGCAAAGCTCGGAAGAATGGCCGGGCGGCTGGGAAAAAGCTCGCGTCGCAGAGCACTGATCAATTTATCCCTCTGCTTTCCTGAACGCAGCGAAGCTGAGCGTGAAGCTATTGTCGATGAGATGTTTGCGACTGCACCTCAGGCGATGGTCATGATGTCGGAACTCGCCATACGCGGCCCGGAAAAAATTCAGCATCGGGTTGACTGGCAGGGGCTGGAAATCATCGAAGAGATGCGTCGCAACGATGAAAAAGTGATTTTTCTGGTTCCTCATGGTTGGGGCGTAGATATCCCAGCGATGCTGATGGCTTCCCAGGGACAGAAAATGGCTGCGATGTTCCACAATCAGGGAAACCCGGTATTCGATTATGTCTGGAACACGGTACGCCGTCGTTTCGGTGGTCGTTTGCATGCGCGTAATGATGGCATCAAACCGTTTATTCAGTCTGTACGTCAGGGATATTGGGGATACTACCTGCCGGATCAGGACCATGGCCCTGAGCACAGCGAGTTTGTGGATTTTTTTGCTACCTATAAAGCCACGTTACCGGCAATTGGCCGCCTGATGAAGGTATGTCATGCCCGTGTGGTGCCGCTGTTCCCGGTATACAATGGGAAAACGCATCGCTTAACGATTCAGGTTCGTCCTCCGATGGATGACATCCTGACGGCGGATGACCACACCATTGCCAGACGAATGAACGAAGAAGTGGAAATCTTTGTGACGCCGCATCTCGAGCAATACACCTGGATTCTAAAACTGCTTAAGACGCGCAAACCCGGTGAAATTGAGCCTTATAAGCGCAAAGATCTTTATCCGAAGAAATAAAAAAAGCCTCTCAAACGAGAGGCTTTTTTACATCAAACGGGGCGTTACTCGACGGTCAGAATACGCGTGGTATTCGTTGAGCCAATGGTGCTCATGACATCGCCTTGCGTCACAATGACCAGATCGCCGGAAACCAGATAGCCTTTATCGCGCAGCAGGTTCACTGCTTCACTGGCGGCAACGACGCCGTCTGTTTCGCTGTCAAAGTGAACCGGGGTGACGCCGCGATACAAGGAAGTAAGATTCAGCGTACGTTCATGACGAGACATGGCGAAAATCGGCAGACCAGAACTGATACGTGAAGTCATCAGCGCAGTACGACCGGATTCCGTCATTGTGATGATAGCGGTGACCCCTTTCAGGTGGTTAGCGGCATACATCGCTGACATGGCAATCGCTTCTTCAACGTTATCAAATTGCACGTCAAGGCGGTGTTTAGAGACGTTGATGCTCGGGATCTTCTCAGCACCCAAACAGACGCGTGCCATAGCCGCGACGGTTTCAGCCGGGTACTGACCTGCTGCAGTTTCTGCAGAGAGCATAACGGCATCGGTACCGTCGAGGACGGCGTTAGCCACGTCCATCACTTCCGCACGGGTCGGCATTGGGTTGGTGATCATCGACTCCATCATCTGCGTGGCGGTAATGACCGCACGGTTCAGCTGACGTGCGCGGCGAATCAACGCTTTCTGAATACCTACCAGCTCAGGATCGCCAATTTCAACGCCCAGGTCGCCACGCGCCACCATCACCACGTCGGAGGCAAGGATGATGTCATCCATCGCATTCTGGTCGCAGACGGCTTCTGCACGTTCTACCTTGGCGACAATTTTCGCATCGCAGCCAGCGTCGCGCGCCAGACGGCGGGCATAGTTCAGATCTTCGCCGCAGCGCGGGAAGGAGACGGCCAGATAGTCAACGCTGATTTGCGCAGCGGTGACGATGTCGGCTTTGTCTTTTTCGGTCAGGGCTTCAGCAGAGAGACCGCCGCCCAGTTTGTTAATGCCCTTATTGTTGGACAGCGGGCCACCGACGGTAACTTCGGTGAAGACTTTCATGCCCTGAACTTCCAGCACTTTAAGCTGTACGCGGCCGTCGTCGAGCAGCAGGATATCGCCTGGGACGACGTCAGCAGGCAGTCCTTTATAATCAATACCGACTTTTTCTTTGTCGCCTTCGCCTTTGCCGAGGTTGGCGTCTAACAGGAACTTGTCGCCAACGTTAAGAAATACTTTACCTTCTTTGAAGGTTGATACGCGGATTTTAGGTCCCTGCAGGTCACCCAAAATAGCTACATGACGTCCCAGTTTTGCGGCAATTTCACGGACTTTATCCGCCCGCAGTTTGTGATCTTCTGGAGAGCCGTGAGAAAAGTTCATACGTACGACGTTCGCACCCGCGGCGATAATCTTTTCAAGGTTATTATCGCGGTCAGTTGCCGGGCCTAACGTGGTAACGATTTTGGTTCTGCGAAGCCTTCTGGACATGTAATACTCCGTTGACTGAAACAACTTGGTGTTGCGTGAACATTAATCCGGTCGTTCTCAAATTTTAACGGTAAATGAACGACCCGGATGATAAAAGGGTAGAACATTGTTATTGCTTTTAGCGGTCATCACTCTTGATGAGTAATTCTTTATCAAAACGCGATTCCTTGAGCGCTTCCTTGACACGCTTCAAGTTATCTCTAAATTTTGCCCCACGGCGCAAAGTAAATCCTGTAGCCAGCACATCTATCACGGTCAGTTGAGCAAGTCGAGAGACCATGGGCATATAAATGTCAGTATCTTCCGGTACATCGAGGGTAATTGCCAGCGTTGCTTCACGCGCCAGTGGCGTGCCGGGAGAGGTGAGGGCGATAACCATGGCGTCATTTTCCCGCGCCAACTGCGCCAGTTCCACCAGACTTTTGGTTCTTCCGGTATGAGAAATAAGCACAATGACGTCATCGTCGCTACAATTCATGCAACTCATGCGTTGCAGAACAATATCGTCGGAATAGATTACCGGTACGTTAAACCGGAAAAATTTATTCATTGCGTCATGCGCCACTGCGGCAGAAGAACCGAGGCCAAAGAAGGCAATTTTTTTCGCCTGAGTTAATAAATCTACTGCCCGGTTTACCGCTGCGTTATCCAGAGACTGGCGGACGTGGTCGAGGCTTGCCATCGCTGACTCGAAGATTTTCCCCGTGTAAGATTCTACGCTGTCATCCTCATCCACATTGCGATTAACATAAGGGGTGCCATTTGCCAGACTTTGCGCCAGACGCAGTTTAAAATCAGGGAAGCCGCGGGTATCCATGCTGCGACAGAAACGGTTCACCGTCGGTTCGCTGACATTGGCTTCCACAGCAAGTGTGGCGATGCTTGAATGGATTGCCCGCTCGGGAGAGGCAAGAATAATGTCGGCGACTTTACGCTCTGACTTGCTCAACTGTTCCAGTTTTAACTGGATTTTTTCCAGCATATTCATGATGTAGGTAGACTCATGGGTCATGGGCAAAAACGATTTCAATGATACGGAGAAATCGGGGCATAATTTCGTGTATAGATATTACCCCTGCTAATGCAGCAACGGGGCAAAATGGACAGAATAGTTGTTGTTTTTTTTCATTACATGATCGGAGTCGGGTTTTCTTACGTCTTCAGGGGTACGAAAAAAGATGACTTTTTTGTCCAATTTGCGACGACAAACGCCCATAAAGCGACTGTTCGCGGTAACAGCACGGCTGGATAAGCGTTTACGGTTTCCGGATTCACGTAAAAGCAGTACAGTGCACTGTAATAAAATTACAACCAGTGTCTGGCAAAAGCACCAGGCACTTAATTGAGGAGAATGACATGGCGGTAACGCAAACGGCCCAGGCATGTGATCTGGTCATTTTCGGCGCGAAGGGCGACCTGGCGCGGCGGAAATTGCTGCCTTCCCTGTATCAACTGGAAAAGGCCGGCCAGATTAACCCGGAAACCCGTATCATTGGGGTAGGGCGTGCCGACTGGGACAAAGCAGCCTATACCAAGGTTGTGCGTGAAGCGCTCGAAACCTTCATGAAAGAAAAAATCGACGAAGGTTTGTGGGAGACTCTCAGCGGTCGTCTGGAGTTTTGTAATCTGGACGTCAATGACACCGCCGCGTTTAGCCGTCTGGGCGAAATGCTGGATCAAAAATCACGCACCACCATTAACTATTTCGCGATGCCGCCGAGCACCTTTGGCGCGATCTGCAAAGGCTTGGGTGAAGCAAAGCTGAATGCTAAACCAGCCCGTGTTGTGATGGAAAAACCGCTGGGTACGTCGCTGGCAACATCCCGTGAAATCAACGATCAGGTCGGCGAGTATTTCGAAGAGTGTCAGGTTTATCGTATCGACCACTATCTTGGCAAAGAGACGGTCCTGAACCTGCTGGCACTGCGTTTTGCCAACTCCCTGTTTGTGAACAACTGGGATAACCGCACTATCGATCACGTAGAAATTACCGTGGCGGAAGAAGTGGGTATTGAAGGCCGTTGGGGCTATTTTGACCAGGCAGGTCAAATGCGCGACATGATTCAGAACCACCTGCTGCAGATCCTGTGCATGATTGCGATGTCTCCGCCGTCCGATCTGAGCGCCGACAGCATTCGTGATGAAAAAGTGAAGGTACTGAAATCGCTGCGTCGTATCGATCGTTCGAACGTACGTGAAAAAACGGTTCGCGGTCAGTACACCGCGGGTTTTGCCCAGGGCAAAAAAGTGCCGGGGTATCTGGAAGAAGAAGGCGCGAACAAGAGCAGCAACACGGAAACGTTTGTGGCGATCCGTGTGGATATCGATAACTGGCGCTGGGCGGGAGTTCCGTTCTACCTGCGTACCGGTAAACGTTTACCGACAAAGTGCTCTGAAGTGGTGGTTTACTTCAAAACGCCTGAGCTGAATCTGTTCAGAGAATCCTGGCAGGATCTGCCGCAGAACAAGTTGACCATCCGTTTGCAGCCTGATGAAGGTGTCGATATCCAGGTACTGAACAAAGTGCCGGGTCTGGATCACAAGCATAATCTGCAAATTACCAAGCTTGATCTGAGCTATTCCGAAACCTTCAACCAGACGCACCTTGCCGACGCCTATGAGCGCCTGCTGCTCGAAACAATGCGCGGAATTCAGGCGCTGTTTGTGCGTCGTGATGAAGTTGAAGAAGCATGGAAGTGGGTCGACTCAATTACCGAAGCCTGGGCGATGGACAACGACGCGCCGAAGCCGTATCAGGCAGGGACCTGGGGCCCGGTTGCTTCTGTGGCGATGATTACCCGAGATGGTCGTTCCTGGAACGAATTCGAGTAAAATATCATCTAGCCCATAGGTGTTATTTTACCGGTAACATGATCTAACACAGATTGTAGAATAATTTTTGCACTTTTAAGCTCCGCGTGGATTCACCCGCGGGGCTTTTTTTATTACACTGCCTGAAACGATTTTGCCCCTGAGCTACGGCCAACAAGCGATTCAGCTATTTTTACCCAACTGAAACACATTGTTGATCCAACGCTCTGACAGATAAATTTTAGGAGCCTCTATGAATCCGAATTTGTTACGCGTAACACAACGTATCGTCGAACGTTCTCGTGACACACGTTCCGCCTATCTCGCCCGTATTGAACAAGCGAAATCAACTACCGTTCATCGCTCGCAACTGGCATGCGGTAACCTGGCGCATGGTTTTGCTGCGTGTCAGCCGGACGATAAGGCCTCGCTGAAAAGCATGCTGCGTAACAATATCGCGATCATTACCTCCTATAACGACATGCTTTCCGCGCATCAGCCGTATGAACACTATCCGGCCATCATTCGTAAAGCACTGCATGAAGCCAATGCAGTAGGCCAGGTTGCTGGCGGTGTACCTGCAATGTGCGACGGTGTGACCCAGGGACAGGATGGGATGGAGCTTTCGCTGCTCAGTCGTGAAGTGATTGCGATGTCTGCTGCAGTGGGCCTTTCCCACAACATGTTCGACGGCGCGTTGTTCCTCGGCGTGTGCGACAAAATTGTCCCGGGCCTGGTAATGGCTGCGCTGTCATTTGGTCATCTGCCGTCAATCTTTATTCCTTCCGGTCCGATGGCGAGCGGTCTGGCGAACAAAGAAAAAGTGCGTATCCGTCAGCTGTATGCTGAAGGTAAAGTCGATCGCATGGCGCTTCTTGAATCCGAAGCGGCGTCTTATCACGCTCCGGGTACCTGTACGTTCTACGGCACGGCGAACACTAACCAGATGGTAGTGGAGTTTATGGGTATGCAACTGCCTGGCTCCTCATTTGTACATCCTGATGCGCCGCTGCGTGAAGCGCTGACCGCGGCTGCAGCCCGTCAGGTAACACGCCTGACCGGCAACGGCAATGAATGGATGCCGATCGGTAAAATGATCGATGAAAAAGTGGTTGTGAACGGTATTGTGGCGCTGCTGGCGACCGGGGGCTCTACCAACCATACGATGCACCTGGTGGCTATGGCGCGTGCGGCCGGGATTCTGATTAACTGGGATGATTTCTCCGATCTGTCCGATATCGTGCCGCTGATGGCGCGTCTGTACCCGAATGGTCCGGCAGATATTAACCACTTCCAGGCGGCGGGTGGCGTGCCGGTATTAATGCGTGAACTGCTGAATGCGGGTCTGCTACATGAAGATGTGAACACCGTTGCCGGATTCGGTTTATCCCGCTACACCATGGAACCGTGGCTCAACGAGGGGGAACTGGACTGGCGTGAAGGGGCAGCGAAGTCTCTGGACAGTAACGTGATCGCCACCTTTGACCAACCATTCTCCCACCACGGCGGCACCAAAGTGCTGAGCGGTAACCTCGGGCGTGCGGTGATGAAAACGTCGGCGGTACCGGTAGAAAACCAGATTATTGAAGCACCGGCAGTCGTCTTTGAAAGTCAGCATGATGTGTTACCCGCGTTCGATGCCGGTCTGCTTGACCGGGATTGCGTGGTGGTTGTGCGCCATCAGGGACCAAAAGCGAACGGAATGCCAGAATTACATAAACTCATGCCGCCACTTGGTGTATTATTGGACCGTTGTTTCAAAATTGCGTTAGTTACCGATGGACGACTTTCAGGTGCTTCAGGTAAAGTGCCTTCAGCAATCCATGTAACCCCGGAAGCCTATGATGGCGGGCTGCTGGCAAAAGTACGCGATGGCGACATCATTCGTGTGAATGGACAGACAGGTGAATTGACGCTGCTGGTGGATGAAGAGGAACTTGCCTCCCGTCAGCCACACATTCCTGATCTCAGCGCATCGCGCGTGGGTACGGGACGTGAAATGTTCAGCGCGTTGCGTGAAAAGCTGTCCGGTGCGGAGCAGGGCGCAACCTGTATCACTTTTTAAGACTTATTTTGTAATCAGGCGAGAGAAAACTCTGATGAAAAACTGGAAGACAAGTGCAGAAGCAATCCTGACCACTGGCCCGGTTGTACCGGTTATCGTGGTTAATAAACTGGAACACGCGGTGCCAATGGCAAAAGCGCTGGTTGCAGGGGGCGTGCGCGTTCTGGAAGTGACCTTACGTACCGCATGTGCGATGGATGCCATTCGCGCGATCGCAAAAGAAGTTCCCGACGCTATCGTTGGTGCGGGTACCGTGCTGAATCCACAACAGCTGGCTGAAGTCACTGAAGCGGGTGCGCAGTTTGCTATCAGCCCGGGCCTGACCGAGCCGCTGCTGAAAGCTGCAACTGAAGGCACTATTCCGCTGATCCCAGGCATCAGCACCGTTTCTGAACTGATGCTGGGTATGGACTACGGTTTGAAAGAGTTCAAATTCTTCCCGGCGGAAGCTAACGGCGGTACTAAAGCGCTGCAGGCAATTGCGGGTCCGTTCTCTCAGGTCCGTTTCTGCCCAACCGGCGGTATCTCTCCAGCGAACTACCGTGATTACCTGGCACTGAAAAGCGTGCTGTGCATCGGTGGTTCCTGGCTGGTTCCGGCAGATGCCCTGGAAGCTGGTGATTACGCACGCATTACCAAGCTGGCTCGTGAAGCAGTAGAAGGCGCGAAGCTGTAATAACGCCAAATGCCCGGTAATCATTACCGGGCCTGCGAGTCTGAAACGGGCCATCTGGCCCGTTTTTTATCCTGCGACTTTCACCTGTGCCGCCGCGTCTTTCGCGCGTGTCACCGCGTCTTCAATACTCTGCGCTGTTGCCAGCACAACGCCCATACGACGGCTCCCGTCGATGTCTGGCTTGCCGAAGAATCTGACTTGCATACCTGTGCCCACAGCGGCCTGTACGTTATCAAACGTGACATTCTGGCTGGTAAGCTGCGGCAGAATAACGGCGGAAGCAGAAGGCCCATACTGACGGATTGCGCCAACCGGCAGACCGAGAAATGCGCGTACATGCAGGGCAAACTCAGACAGATCCTGCGAAATCAAGGTCACCATACCCGTGTCGTGAGGGCGAGGGGAAACTTCGCTGAAAATGACCTCATCCCCGCAGACAAATAGCTCTACCCCAAACAGACCGTGGCCGCCCAGCGCCAGCACCACCTTACGGGCAATCTCCTGCGCTCGAGCCAGCGCCAGTTCACTCATCTGCTGCGGCTGCCAGGATTCGCGATAATCGCCATCTTCCTGACGATGTCCTACCGGTGCGCAGAAATGCACGCCATCAACGGCGCTGACGGTAAGCAGGGTGATTTCAAAATCAAAATTCACTACGCCTTCGACGATAACGCGTCCGGCACCTGCTCGGCCGCCTTGTTGAGCATAATTCCAGGCTTCAGTGAGTCGATCGGCGGAACGGATAAAGCTCTGTCCCTTACCGGAGGAACTCATTACCGGCTTCACGATGCAGGGATAGCCGATTTCGGCGACGGCCTCGCGAAAGCGGGCTTCGCTGTCAGCAAAGCGGTAAGAAGAGGTTGGTAGAGATAATTCTTCGGCGGCGAGACGACGGATTCCTTCGCGGTTCATGGTCAACTGCGTCGCCCGGGCGCACGGCACGATGTTTTGACCGTCCTGTTCCAGTTTTACCAGCATATCCGTGGCAATCGCCTCTATTTCCGGCACGATATAATGTGGTTTTTCACGCTCGACGAGCTGGCGTAAAGCATCGCCATCCAGCATGTTGATTACATATGAGCGATGGGCAACGTGCATGGCTGGCGCGTCGGGGTAACGATCCACGGCAATGACTTCCACACCCAGGCGTTGGCATTCAATCGCCACCTCTTTACCCAGTTCACCTGAACCTAATAACATCACTCGCGTTGCTGCGGGACGCAGCGCTGTGCCTAATAACGTCATAAATTAATCCCCTGTTTTATCTGGGCGCAGTATATACGAAAACGTTTGCGTCTGTCTTTATTACCAGGTTGATTTCAAGGCGCAAAAAGAATATACTGTACATAAATACAGGTAATTTAAGAGGCTGCAAAAATGGCGGTTGAAGTTAAATACGTAGTCATTCGGGAAGGTGAGGAAAAAATGTCGTTTACCAGCAAAAAGGAAGCCGATGCGTATGACAAAATGCTTGATACAGCAGATTTGCTCGACACATGGCTGGAGCAATCGCCGGTAGCGCTGGAAGACGAGCAGCGCGAAGCGCTTTCCCTGTGGCTGGCTGAGCAGAAAGATGTGCTGAGCGCCATTCTGAAAAACGGCAAGCTGCCCTCTCCGCAGGCGGTCGAAAACGATGCGCACGCTGAGGATGATACTCAGGCTGCCTGAAACGACTTGCGCTCCTGACGTTTTGTACCATGCTTTTCCCTGAATCATTGTGCAATCCCTGACGTCTTTTCAAGTTGCAACAGGCAACCTGAAGGACGAAGGGGAGATTAAGGAGAAAAGAATGTATAAAAAAAGAGCGTTGTTGAGCCTGCTGTTGTTATCTGCCAGCGTATCTGTATTTGCGGCAAATATGGAAAGCAAGAAAGTTCAGTTCCCCAAGTGCGAAGGACTGAATGCTGACGGTATCGCGGCGAGCGTGAAACGTGATTATCAGCAAAATCGCATCGCGCGCTGGGCTGACGATCAAAAACGCGTCGGGCAAGCCGATCCTGTCGCCTGGGTCAACACGCCCGATATTACGGGTAAAGATGGGAAATGGTCAGTTCCCCTCACGGTTCGCGGTAAAAGCGCGGATATTCACTACCAGGTAAAAGTCGACTGCAAAGCCGGAACGGCGGAGTATCAGTCGCAGTAACGAAGGTAGAAGGTATTTGCACTTCTTTTGATGACCTGAACACTTCCTGACATCCCCTCGGGTACGCTTTGATGATTATTCGTCTGTACTTGAGGGCAACATGGCTAACTGGCTGAATCAACTTCAATCTCTTCTTGGGCAAAAAGGATCTTCCGCGTCATCTTCTGGTGAGCAAGGGCTGAGTAAACTTCTGGTTCCCGGCGCGTTAGGCGGTCTGGCAGGATTACTGGTTGCCAACAACTCTTCACGTAAATTACTGAGTAAATACGGCACCAGCGCGCTTCTGGTGGGCGGCGGTGCGGTTGCCGGTACTGTGTTATGGAACAAATACAAGGATAAGGTTCGCGCGGCGCATCAGGGTGAGCCGCAGTTCGGTGCACAAAGCTCGCCGCTGGATGAGCGAACCGAACGACTGATCCTGGCGCTGGTTTTTGCGGCGAAAAGCGATGGTCATATTGATGCCAAAGAACGTACCGCCATTGAGCAGCAGCTCCGTGAAGCAGGCGTGGAAGAGCAGGGCCGTGTTCTGATCGAACGCGCCATTGAACAACCGTTAGATCCTCAGCGCCTGGCACAAGGGATCCGCAACGAAGAAGAGGCGCTGGAAATTTACTTCCTGAGCTGTGCAGCGATTGATATCGACCACTTTATGGAGCGTAGCTATCTGAACGCGCTGGGCGATGCGTTGAAGATCCCGCAGGATGTTCGTGAAGGCATTGAACAGGATCTCAAGGAACAAAAACAGGCTTTACCGGGTTAATTACTTACCGTTAAGGCGCATGTTTCGCTTGCATCATTGCTGTCTTTTGCCACCCTTATAGGATGTTTAAGCAAAAGAACAATGACATGCTACCAAAAGCTTCTCGTATCCCCCACGCCATGACGAAACATGGCGATACCCGCGTTGATAATTATTACTGGCTGCGAGATGACACCCGCTCGCAGCCAGAAGTGCTGGATTATCTGCAACAAGAAAATGCGTATGGCCGCCAGATTATGGCCTCGCAGCAGGCATTGCAGGATCGCGTCCTGAAAGAGATTATCGACCGTATCCCGCCTCAGGATGCTTCCGCCCCCTATGTGAAGAATGGTTATCGCTACCGGCATATTTATGAACCGGGGTGCGAATATGCCATTTATCAGCGTCAGTCTGCCTTCAGTGAAGAGTGGGATGAATGGGACACCTTGCTGGATGGTAACCAGCGCGCGGCCCACAGTGAGTTTTATACGCTGGGGGGACTGGCGATATCTCCGGATAACACCATCATGGCGTTGGCCGAAGATTATCTCTCTCGTCGGCAATATGGCGTGCGTTTTCGCAATCTGCAAAGCGGCAACTGGTATCCGGAAGTGCTGGAAAACGTTGAAGCGGATCTGGTCTGGGCGAATGACTCGCAAACCTTCTATTATGTGCGCAAACACGCAACGACGCTGCTCCCGTATCAAGTGTGGCGACATACCGTCGGCTCGCCGTCATCACTGGATGAGCTGGTGTATGAAGAAGCCGATGACATGTTTTATGTCAGTCTACATAAAACGACCTCGTTACATTATGTGGTTATTCATATCGCCAGCGCGACCACCAGTGAGGTTTTGCTGCTTGACGCAGAACTGGCGGATGCCGAGCCGTTAGTCTTTTTAGCGCGACGCAAAGATCACGAGTACAGTCTCGATCACTATCAGCATACGTTTTATCTGCGTTCCAACCGTCAGGGTAAAAATTTCGGCCTGTACCGTACCCGTGTGCGTGATGAACAAGCCTGGGAGACGCTGATCCCGCCGCGCGACAGCATCATGTTGGAGGGCTTTACGCTGTTCACAGACTGGCTGGTGGTGGAAGAGCGTCAGCGGGGCTTAACCAGCCTGCGACAGATTAATCGTAAAACGCGCGAAGTGGTCGGCATCGCTTTTGATGATCCGGCGTATGTGACATGGCTTGCCTACAATCCAGAGCCGGAGACATCGCGTCTGCGTTATGGCTATTCCTCCATGACCACACCGGACACGCTGTTTGAACTGGATATGGACACCGGAGAGCGTCGCGTACTCAAACAGACGGAGGTTCCAGGATTTGATGCGGCGAACTACCGTAGCGAACACGTCTGGATCACCGCGCGTGATGGCACCGAGGTTCCGGTTTCGCTGGTTTACCATCAAAAATATTTCCTTAAAGGGAAAAATCCGTTACTGGTCTACGGCTATGGCTCGTATGGCGCCAGCATGGACGCCGATTTCAGCAGCAGCCGCTTGAGCTTACTGGATCGCGGCTTTGTTTATGCCATTGCTCATGTGCGTGGCGGCGGCGAGTTAGGACAGCAGTGGTACGAAGACGGTAAGTTTCTGCTCAAGAAAAATACCTTCAATGACTACCTCGACGTCTGCGACGCGCTGCTAAAAATGGGTTATGGCGCGCCTTCGCTGTGTTATGGCATGGGGGGGAGCGCCGGAGGAATGTTAATGGGTGTTGCCATTAATGAGCGCCCGGAACTCTTCCATGGCGTCATTGCGCAGGTGCCTTTTGTCGATGTGGTGACCACGATGCTGGATGAGTCCATTCCCCTGACGACCGGTGAGTTTGAAGAGTGGGGGAATCCGCAGGACGAAGAGTATTACACCTACATGAAAAGCTACAGCCCGTATGACAATGTTACAGCGCAGGCTTATCCTCATCTGCTGGTTACGACGGGATTACACGACTCCCAGGTGCAATACTGGGAACCGGCAAAATGGGTGGCAAAACTGCGTGAGCTGAAAACGGACGATCGTCTGCTGTTACTCTGCACGGATATGGATTCCGGGCATGGCGGAAAATCCGGGCGTTTTAAATCATACGAAGGCGTGGCCCTGGAATACGCGTTTTTGATCGGACTGGCGCAGGGGACTCTGCCTGGGCATGCGTCTGCTCAGGCGTTATCCAGATAGTGCTTCAGCGTTAAGCGCAGCTCCGGGCTCATACTGTCGAGGTTATTAAATAACCAGCGCAGATAGCCCGGATCGCGTTCAGCCACTTCTGATACAGGTTTTCCGCGATACTTACCAAAAGTGAAAGTAGTGAGTAACGCAGGACGGCCGGTAATATCGACCATCTGTTCTGCTGACCAGCCTGACGTCTGTATGATGTCGATCAGCAGTGCCGCGGTGATGTAGCAGTCGTACAGGGCACGGTGATGATGCAGGCCAGCTGGCGTCTGCACGCTCAGCTTGCGCGATTTATACAGCGCCATGTTGCTGTATTTGATTCCTGGCCACAAACGACGGGAGAGTTTCATGGTGCAAATCCACTCCCCGGGCATGTCGGGTAATACGCGGCGATCAAAACTTGCATTGTGCGCCACGTACCATTCGCTGCCGTAATATTGTGGGATGACATCTTCAATCCACGGCTTATCGGCCACCATCGCTTCCGTAATGCGATGAATTGCCATCGCCTGAGGGCTGATGGGGCGGTCAGGACGCACCAGGTGGCTCATGGGATTGACTATTTTTCCGTCAACCACATCGACAGAAGCAATCTCAACAATGCCTCCCTGCAGACCACAGGTTTCTGTATCTATTATGCGCAACATGCCATGCTCCTGACCCAAAACAATTAGCGTAAAGGAATGATATCACCTTGCCAACCCCGTGGCGTGCGTTGACCGGTTAAGAGTAAGGAACCGCTGTCTGCGCGAACAATCAATCGACCTTGCTCATCCCATAACGCGCTGCTGCCACGCGCATTGGCCATTAATACCGCAATGGCAAATTTATGCGAGAAACTCTGTAGACGAGATGTGGAGGAGAGCAATTCGGGCTCACTGACAGACTGACTGCTGGTGAATAGCGAGTACGCCGGGTCGATATCGATACCTTCAGGCTGGCTATCCACAACGCTGATGGCATTTTGCTGTCTGGCGATACAGGCCCCGTGGCTCTGGTGAAACGTTAAGGGGGAGGTCATCCAGGGAGAGAAAAGCGCGATACCTTTTACGAACCGATTGTTATGTTCTACCGATAGCCCCGCAATAATCGTCATGCGATAAGTCACGGCTGCATGAGCGAGAGGTTCTAACAACGCTTCATCGGGTGGGGCAGGGAGCGCGTCATTCTCATCAACACAACCCAACAGGGAAAGGGAGGGGAAAACCAGCAATTCACATTGGCATTGAGCGGCTGCCTGAATGAATTGCAGGTGATGCGCGACATGTTCGGTAACTGAGGTTTGAAGAGGTTCGTACTGTGCTGCTGCGATTTTCCAGTGTGACATAATGATTTCCTTTTCATAGTGTCTACAACCATCTTTAAAGTATAGATTAAGAATATACTTATACTGTAGCAGGCATCATGTAAGGAATCGTAACGTAATATAAGTTTTATTTAACTTTAGGCTCGTAGGGTAAACGTGAAAGGGAAACGGATGCCAGACGGTGCGCGATCAGTCTTTCCCGAAACCAGTCGCGTAAATGTTCGGGCTGTTCACGCTCAACGACTTCGGCAACAACCGGCATGTTGTATCGCTCCTTAAATGCGACACCCGCCGCGGCCAGGTCAACATTGACCTTATCCATTTCAGCTTGCTCAAGTTTGGCCAGATTGATGTTCATGGGCTTCTCCTTTTCTCTGTCTTTCGGCGCGCAAAGTTACTAAGAGTGTGCATTAATGGCAAGACCGAAATGATGATTCTCGACTCGATCATTGTAGAAGGTTATTCTCTATAGATTAGACATAACAAAAAGGAATAGTTGAAATGGCTTCATCTGCATCTAAGCTTCGCAACGCTCTCATCGTACTCGCCAGCCTTTTGGCAACTCCCGCCGCCCTGGCTCATGCTCACCTGACAAAACAAAGCCCGGCGGCTAATGCCGAGGTTGCGGTATCTCCTCAGGCGTTGACGCTGAATTTCTCTGAAGGTGTCGAGCCGGGATTCAGCGGCGCAACGCTGACAGGCCCAAACAAAGAACAGATCAAAACGGGCAAGGCATCACGCAGTGAACAGGACAAAACACAACTGATTATTCCGCTTGCTCAAACGCTTGAGGCCGGAAAATATACTGTCGACTGGCACGTCGTCTCCGTGGATGGCCATAAGACAAAGGGGCAATATACCTTTAGCGTGAAATAACCGATGCTGGAATTTACCTGGGTTGCACTACGGTTTATCCATTTTACCACGTTGATGCTGGTGTTTGGCTGTGCGCTCTACGGCGCATGGCTGGCTCCCGTTTCGGTTCGTCGTTTAATGATGCGTCGTTTTTTGCGTCTGCAACGACATGCCGCAGCGTGGAGCTTTATTAGCGCGACGCTGATGCTGGCGATCCAGGGTGGTTTAATGGGCTCAGGCTGGCGGGATGTTATTTCTAGTGACATATGGGGCGCCGTGTTGCAAACGCAGTTTGGCGGCGTGTGGTTATGGCAGATTATCCTCGCACTGGTCACGCTGGTGGTGGTAATTATAGTACCGCGCAGCATGCCGCGACGGCTGTTAATGCTGACGATTGCGCAGTTTATTTTGCTGGCTGGCGTCGGACACGCGACGCTGCATAGCGGTATCGCAGGGGCAATCCAGCAAGTTAACCACGCCTTGCATTTGGTATGCGCTGCCGCCTGGTTCGGCGGTTTGCTGCCCGTACTTTACTGTATGCAAATGGCGCAAGGCCGCTGGCGGGAACAGGCCATCAATACTATGATGCGTTTCTCCCGCTACGGGCATCTTTTCGTTATCGGAGTTTTACTTACCGGCATCCTGAATGCGCTGTTTATTGTTGGTTTTTCTGTTCCCTGGCACATGGCTTACGGGCAACTGCTTTTGTTAAAAGGTGCTCTGGTGATGCTAATGGTGGCGATTGCGCTGGTGAATCGGTATGTTCTGGTACCACGCATGCGGCAGGATAACCGCAGTATGACACTCTATTTTGTTTGGATGACTAAGCTGGAATGGGGAATTGGGGCCGTTGTGCTGGCGATTGTCAGCCTGTTTGCAACCCTCGAACCTTTCTGATTGATGGATTGGCGAAACGCATGAAAAAAATCATTATCTCGTTATTACTACTGGCAAGTTCAGGGGCCGCGCTGGCTGCGCCACAGGTCATCACCGTCAGCCGTTTTGAGGTTGGCAAAGATAAGTGGGCGTTTAATCGGGAAGAGGTGATGCTGACCTGCCGTCCTGGTAACGCGCTGTATGTCATCAATCCCAGTACGCTGGTGCAATACCCATTGAATGATGTTGCCAGACAGCAGGTAGAGAGTGGGAAAACTACGGCGAAGCCAATCGAGATTATCCAGATTGACGACCCGGCGAAACCGGGCGAAAAAATGAGCCTCGCCCCGTTTGTGGAGCGTGCAGAAAAGCTCTGCTAATTGTCAGATGTAGCGTTCTGATTTCCAATAAAAAACCGCAAGGCTCGCTCAGGAGAACTTGCGGTTTTTACGTTTAGATGTGTGACAATCGTCCTTTTTTTCAGGCCACTTTAGTCGCGGACTGGAAAACCTGGCGCTGTCATCTATTCTTAAATGGCAGGGTAACTTAGCCTGCATTAATGCCAACTTTTAGCGCACGGCTCTCTCCCAAGAGCCATTTCCCTGGACCGAATACAGGAATCGTATTCGGTCTCTTTTTATGTACTTTATAAACCAAAAGGTTAGAAAGCACGGTGCCAAAATACACGAAATTCTTTGTGCGGCATTTTATGCCTGCTACAACAATCTAAACATTTTTGTCCCCATATCCAAGTACTTTTCTGTCATTTTTCACTTTGGTCTTGGACTCGGTGCTATCTGCATCCCTTTATGCAAATGTTCTCGTAATGTGGCAGATGGATATGATTTAAACGTTGTACTATTGAAAATGACAGTATATTAATTTGTTCATAGTCATGGGGATATCAGATAAAGTTAATTGGTAATAATCTAAGGATTATGATTTATTATGAGCGGATTATAGCGATAAAATTATTAAAGATGGAATGGATATATGAATGACTCAGATGGTTATGTTTATATTTTAAAGAATGATGCCTATCAGGATAATCTTTTTAAAATAGGGTTTACAAAGAACATGCCTGAGCATCGGGCGAAGTAATTGTTTAATGGAGTGACCGGTGTTCCACTACCATTTGATGTGGTTATGGCATGTAAAGTAGGAAATTATCGGGAAGCAGAAAAGAATATTCATCTTCGCTTAAAACCTTATAGATTAAACCATAGGAGAGAGTTTTTTGAACTGCCAATAGAAATTTGCAGTAAGGTAGTTCTAGATGAATGTAATAAGATAAATGAACGACTTAATTTCAATTTTATTAACCCTATAATATTGGTGGAAAAGAAAGAGATCGCTATTGAAATTGAAAAATATCATGAGTCTAACTTTCTGATATCTATGAAAGATATACTTATGCAAGAAAAACATAATTCTAAATTAAATAGCGAGCAAAAAGATAGAATCGAAATATTGATGCTTGTATTAGCTGAAGTGTTCCCTAACGATCTTGTGGGTTGGTATGATAGATTTATGAAAGACCATGATCCGGAAAAAGAAATACAAATTTGGGAATCGTTAGTTAAGGCTTTTTGAAAATCCAAGCGTTATTATGAATTCAAAGCATATAAACAAGAAGTTTTTAATAGCCTGCTTCTACGGACCATTAATGATAAATCGTTTGTCATGAAAGCTATGGCTTCATCGGAGGTTCCTCATGACTTACTTTCACGAATACTTGACTGTTACGATTTAAAGCCAACACCACTTGTCGTTATTACGGCGAATGGGATTAAAATGGATGCCAGATTACATATCCATAAATAATTATGTCTCGGATATAAATAGAAACGTCCCCGCCTTTCTGATGTATTTGCTAAAATTAAAGTTGCATGAGAACTGTGTACAGGAGGTCAAATGGGACTACCTGACAATGCTTATCAAAGAGTGGAAGCGACGCGCTGGCGACATGTTTGGGTGGTCGGGGATATCCACGGTTGCTTCTCATTATTGATGGCGAAATTGCGCCAGTGTCATTTTGATCCGTGGCAGGACCTGCTGGTTTCAGTGGGGGATGTTATCGACCGCGGACCAGACAGTCTGCGTTGCCTGAAACTACTGCGTAAACGCTGGATTATCGCGGTCAGAGGGAATCATGAACAGATGGGGCTGGACGCGCTGGCAACCGGGGAGCAATTCCTGTGGTTTATGAATGGCGGTTCGTGGTTTGCGCAGGCGGAGCAGCCAGCGGCGACAGCCGCTCTTGAAACGTGTCGGCAATTACCCTGGATTCTGGAGCTGCGTTGCCAGAACGGCATACACGTTATTGCTCACGCAGATTACCCTGATGATAATTATCAGTGGCAAAAAGAGGTCGATTTACAGCGGGTACTGTGGGATCGCACAAGGCTGATGAATAAAGGCAACGGCATTCGCGGCGCGGATCACTTTTGGTTTGGCCATACGCCTCTGCGTCAGTGACTGGACCACGAGAATCTGCACTATATTGATACCGGTGCGGTGTTTGGTGGCGAGTTGACGCTGGTGCAACTGCAATAATCAAAAATCGCTGTATTCTTGGGCCGGACGCCAGAAGCTGTCTATGTAGTCATCCGCGGGTAAACATCCGCCGTTACGAATACGCTGATCGTCCATCGATATCAGGCACTGCTGCTCAGTTTTGTAGACATCAACAACGATATCTTCACAACCGCCACCCAGGTAGCACACAAAAAGAACCAGCGTGAACATTCCATCCTCAAATGGTAAAGCCATACCTGTAGTGTAGAAGATGTTGATAGATGAGGGAAATTAACCAAGAAATAACCCGTCTGGCGACGGGTTCTTTTTGAATCAGGCAAGGCGCATGATCCAGGCATCTGACTTACGATCGTAGTGCTCGCGAAATAGAACTGAATGTTCTCCGTTAAGAAGAGCCGGGACGCTGGTGTCGGCATCCCAGGCATCAAGTTGCATGCATAAATCCGGATCGGATTTACACGGAATGGTTAACGTTCGGTCCCCTGGCGATTCGCCATGTAACTCGGCGTCGTCGATTTCAAAAGCGCCAATGCGCACACTGGTTTTCATCATCGTGCTCTCCGTTTATTTGCTGGTTGTGGTACGACCAGTTAGGCCGTCCATTTTTCAGCGTAGTCAACGTTAGCAAAAGCGCCAGTAAAAACGTGCGTTATCCTGTAAAGAGTTTGCCATCCCGGACAAGATCGCGCGGGTAGCTATTCTTTAATCGCGATCCAATACGTTTCGCCAGGCCAATCGGCTGATGCTGGAACGTAACCAGCACATCGTCGGTGGTCGGTGCGGTCTGCGGGTAGACATCCCGTCCGCGGTACCACTCTTCGGCTTCGGCAAGGGTCAGTTCGAACGCATGGCTGTGATTTGTGCTGCCGAGAGCAATGACGGCTTCATGCTGCCAGCGGTACCCTTTATTGTGCGTTTCAGCGAGTTTGATGCCGAGTCGGGAAAAGCGGACTTTGCCGATCAGGGTTTCAATCTCGGTTGGGAACAGCCAAATCTCTTTATCACGCTGCCACAGGCGCAGAGTGTCTTCCCACTGCAATCCACAGGCGTTAGCGGCCTGAGTGACAAGCGCGGATTCACGTCCTTTAAGCGGGCTGAACGGGAAGTTACCGATTTTGTATTTTGGCGTCGGTAGTGCAGGGATCGCGGCAGTTTTGCGCAGACGCGCGACGAAAAAACCTTCACAATCGTAGATCTGCGGGAACACATGCAGGAATCCTTCCGGGGTCAGGGCGCGTTCAGCCTGCGGGAATAAATCGCCCAGTGGTAAAAACTCGACGGCGTCCGGGTAGGTCTCAATCAGCCACTGCATAATGTCTTCATTTTCGTCACGGTTCAGCGTGCAGGTCGAGTAAACCAACGTGCCGCCGGGACGCAAGGCATGAAAGGCGCTGTCGAGAAGTTCGCGCTGGGTTGCGGCAATTTCCAGATTACTTTCTGGCGACCAGTTTTTTAGCGCATCGGGATCTTTACGCACCACGCCTTCACCGGAACACGGCGCGTCCAGCAAAATGGCATCGAAGGCTTCTGGCAACGCTGCGCCAAATACCCGCCCGTCAAAATGGGTTAGCGCGACATTGGCTATCCCGCATCGGCTGATATTGGCATGCAGGACTTTGACGCGACTGGCGGAAAACTCATTTGCCAGAATCGCGCCCTGATTTTTCATTTTTGCGGCAATTTGCGTGGTTTTGGAGCCGGGGGCTGCCGCGACATCCATCACGCGATCCGGGGTGTTACCATCGGCAAACAGCGCGGCGACCGGCAGCATTGAGCTGGCTTCCTGAATATAAAACAGGCCGCTTAAATGTTCCGCGGTACTGCCGAGCGGTACTGACTTTTCATCATCGCGTTCGATCCAGAAACCTTCAGCGCACCAGGGTATCGAAGTGAGCGACCAGTTGTAAGGTGCCGTCAGAGTGAGGAAGTCGGCAACGGAGATTTTCAGCGTATTGACGCGGATGCTGCGACGAAGCGGACGCTGGCAGGCAGCGAGAAAATCATCAAATGAGAGCGTGGAAGGCATTGCTTCACGCATTTGGTTTAGAAAGGCGTCGGGAAAATAAGCCACTTGGTACCACCGGCAAAAAAACAGGTGCGCAGTGTAGCATAAGTGCTCCGGCGCGAGTATGTACGCCGGAGCAAGGGGAGAGATTAACGTGGCAGGGCGGTTCCCCATTCACGCCACTCTTTTGGTTCGCTTTCGAGCAGCAGGAAGTGTTTACCTGCCTGCGCTTTCGGGGCCAGCGGCGTACCCGGTGGCGTAGCGAAGGCGATTCCGCCGCGAATGAACTGATTGAAGGTACCGGTCTTCACGACGCCGCCGGTCAAACCAAAGTCGAGATTGTATCCTGATGCCAGCCAGAACACGGAGTTGTTCCGCACCAGATGCTGATAGCGCTGGCTAATGCGCATCGCCACCATCACGCGGTCAGAAAGCGAGCCCAGCGTCAGCCCGGTGACGGTCCCCACTTCAATGCCTCTGAACAGGACTGGCGTACCGATATTCAGCGAACCTGCTTCCGGCGCTTCTACCACAATACTCAGACCATCGAGGTAACGAGAGTCGGTAATGGTGGCTTCCTGCAGTTCAAAATCACGGCGCGGGTTACCGCGTCCTGGTTCAACGTTAATATACGGCTGTAAGATCGTATCCAGATGCTCGACGCCTGCCGCTGAGATTTGCGGTGTGATCACGGAGAAGCGGGTACCGCTACGGGCAAAAGTCTGCACGTATTCCGGATACAAAACTGCTTTTGCCTGAACTTCGTTACGGGCGGTGATTAGCTCAAGCGTCTGGATCTGGCCGATATCGATCCCCAGGTAGCGAATTGGCATGCCGGCCGCGAGTTTACCGGCATCGAACGCGTGCAGGGTTATCTGGCCGCCCACCGCACGCGCGGCAGTTTCGGAAGCATACAGAATACGCTTGTCGCCTTTTCGTTGGCTGGCGCTGGCGCCGCTGAGGTTATCGAAGCTAATCGCCCCTTTGAGCGCTCGCGACAGGGGAGATGCCTGTACGGTCAATCCGCTACCGTTAAGCTGAACCTTTGCCCCGCCTTCGGCCCAGAATACGCTGTTGCTGGTCAGCAGGTTGCGATATTCCGGTTTGATATGCAGATCGATATCAAACGCATCGGCGCGTGGGCGAACGCTAATCACTTCACCGACCTCGAATTTGCGGTATAACACCACCGAACCGGCCTGCACATCAGGCAGCGTTTCGGCGCTCAGGCTGAGCGTGGTAGTTGGCAGATCGCTCAGGCTGTTTTCAATCGCTTTTTCCAGGTTGGCATACAGCGGGTAGCTTTTTTTCATTTCACCCTTGGTACCGGGCAAAATACGAATGCCGCCGCTGAGCCATTCGCTGGCGCTGGCGCCAAGGAATTCCACGCCATCAAGCCCGACCTTGACGTCAACGCGGCTGTTGACCACGAACTTACTGTCACCTTGCACCAGGGCGCGATGCTGTGGTTCGATGGCAACGGTAAATGAAACACCTTTGCCAGAGAGCGTGCGATCAATCACCTGACCGACCTGTACGCCGTGAAGAATCAGTGGCTGACCGGCATCAATACCGTAACTCTCCGGCGCGGTCAGCGTAAGCGTCATGACGCCCGGATCGTGTAACAACGACTTCTCAGCAGGAATAACCGCAAACTGGTTACGCGGCTCGCCCTCGCCAGGTACCAGCTCGAAAGTTTTGCCCGTCAGTAGCGAACTGATATTGGCATCGTTTAACGATAATTTAGGGCTGTGTAATTCAATCCGCGTATTGTCGCGCAGCAGCGTTACTACGCTGGGATCGACCGTCATTTCGCCGGTCACTTTACCGCCCGAATTTAAATCCAGTTTGGTCAGTTGCCCGACTTCTAATCCTTGATACATCAGCGACGTTGAGCCGGCCTTGAGTCCATCGCCGCTGGGTAAATCAAGCTTGACGATCACTCCCCGCTGGCTGTGCGCGAGATCCTGATACAAACCAAACGTGTCATCGGCCACCGCGGGTTTAGAGTCTTCGGGCGAATCAAAAGCAATGGCGCCATTGACCAGCGCCGCCAGACTCTCCAGCTTGATCTTCGCTCCGCTGAGGCTGACATCCGCATTCACACCGGACACGTTCCAGAAACGGCTGCCTTTTTTCACCAGGTTGGTAAAGCGACGTTCGATCAGCACGTCGATGGTTACGCCCTGATGATTTGGGTTGATGGTGTAGTCATACACCCGGCCCACCGGAATCTTGCGGAAATAAACCAGCGAACCGCTATTGAGCGACCCGAGGTCAGGGGCGCGCAGGTGCAGCATCAAATCGCCATTATCCAGACGATATTTGGGCTGCGTATCGAGGGCGGCGAAATGATCTTCCGGCTCGCCGGTTCCGGGCATCATGCCGATATAGTTGCCGCCAACCAACGCATCCAGACCAGAAACCCCCGCCAGCGACGCTTTCGGCGTGACCAACCAGAACTGGGTATCTTTGCGCAGAGCATCTTTCATGGTCGATTTGATGCTGACGCGCACTTCAATTTTGCGTAGATCTTCGCTGAGGTTGATATCCTGCACGGTGCCCACTTCAACGCCCTGATAACGAACGGGAGTACGGCCCGGCACAATGCCGTCAGCAGACATAAAGTCAATGGTTACGGTATTGCCGCGATCTTCATAGCTTCCCCAGATAAGCCATCCTGCAATCATCAGCGCGATGAAAGGCAGCAGCCAGAACGGAGAGATACGGCGTTTAGTTTTAATCTGCGCTTCAGTCTGCGAAGCGGGCGTTTCCTGACTCATGTGCATCCCAAAGTAAGCGGCTGTCCAGCCATTCCACAGCAAGAATAGTCAATATTACCGCTGCGCCGAAATAAAACGCAGCTGGCCCCATAGTAAAAGCAAGTATCTGATCGCGATTAATCAGCGACATGGTTAAAGCGATAACAAAGAGATCCAGCATCGACCAGCGACCAATCCAGGTCACCATACGCAGCAGTTTGATGCGGGTACGCAATCCTTGCTCACATCTAAAATGGATGCTGATGAGCAACGTAAACATCACAATCACTTTGGTGAATGGCACCAGAATACTGGCGATAAAAACAATCGCCGCTACGCCAACGTTGCTGTTCGCCAGGGACATTATGCCTGACAGGATCGTGTCTTCCTGGCGGCCGCCATTGACATAAATTACCGAGATGGGCAGCAGATTAGCAGGCAAAAGCAGGACGATCGAGGCTAGCAGAGCAGCCCAACATTTTTGGATACTTTGATTCCTGCGCCAGCGTAACGGGATATGACAGCGAGGGCAGCGACCTCGGGCGTCCGGATAACCTGTAAAGTGGCAGCCGAGGCAGACGCGGAGTTTTTCATCGGGCCGACGGGCTGGTCTTTGCGGGTAGAAACGGTCCCAAAGCTGCTCAACGTTAAGGTGCGACAGCGTCAAAACACTGAGGATCACCAGCGCAATAAAAGCAAACAGACCTACACCGGGTTGCAAAAAAGCATAGTCCTGAACTTTGATTGATGCGACGCCAATGCCCACCAGATAGATATCAAGCATCACCCACTCTTTGAGCCTTTCCAGCATCAGCAGCACTGGGCGCAGGTTCATCCCAAGAATATTGCCAAACCACAGATAAGCGATTGAGGTCACGAGAATGATGGGCGCGCCGGCAACGCAAAAGAGTACGAAGGATGCGGTGAGTGGGTCGCCTTGTCGGGTCATTTGCCAGATGCCTTGCAGCACATTGGCGTCAATGCGCACACCTAATAAATAGATGTGCAGGAGCGGTTCTCCCCAGGCAAAGGGCATCAGCAGCAGCATGGTGAAAGCCATAGCCGCCAGTCGTGTTAATGACCAGTCGCGTCCGTCACGAATTTTTGCCTGACAGCGTGGGCAAAATGCACTTTGGTGCGAACGCATTTTAGGCAAGCTACAGATCAGGTCACATTCAGGGCAACGATGGTAATGCGCACGAGGGAGTGCATCACCAATGGATCTGATGGCTATTTTTTTAGTCGGCGTGATGCGTGGTGTCGTTAAGGCCATGTATCGCGAATCAAATTGTTGAAGTAATGTTATCTTAACTCATGACGGGAATGATCTTGAGCATTAACGCATTTAATGTTTATTTTAGTAGGCTGCAGCTTTAAGTAAGACAACTAAGTGATTACATAATGAACAAAACAGAGCTATACACGGATCTGAACCGTGACTTTCAGGCATTAATGGCAGGTGAAACCAGTTTTCTGGCAACGCTGGCAAATACCAGCGCGTTGTTGTACGAACGTCTTGCAGAAGTAAACTGGGCCGGTTTTTATCTGCTCGAAAACGATACGCTGGTGCTGGGACCTTTCCAGGGAAAAATCGCCTGCGTGCGGATCCCGGTAGGGCGCGGGGTGTGTGGGACCGCAGTAGCGCAGAACCAGGTTCAGCGCATTGAGGACGTTCATGCTTTTGACGGACACATCGCATGTGATGCCGCCAGCAACGCTGAAATCGTCCTGCCAATCACCGTCGAAAATCAGATAATCGGCGTGCTGGATATCGATAGCACCGCGTTTGGCCGCTTTACTGACGAGGATGAACAGGGGCTGCGAACGCTGGTGGCACAGCTTGAAACCGTGCTTGCAACGACGGATTACAAAAAATTCTTTGCGCGCGTCGCAGGATAATCAACGGATAACGTAGCAATTACTGATGACGTCATTATAATGTCGCCTGTTCATGCCTGCGCTTGTTGGCTACGTCCGTTGTAATCAGGAAATTTCATGGAAAATCAACCTAAGTTGAATAGCAGTAAAGAAGTCATCGCGTTTCTGGCCGAACGCTTCCCGCAGTGTTTTAGTGCGGAAGGCGAAGCGCGCCCACTGAAAATTGGCATTTTTCAGGATCTGGTAGAGCGTGTTGAGGGCGAAATGAACCTCAGCAAGACTCAGCTCCGCTCTGCCTTACGTCTCTATACTTCAAGCTGGCGCTATCTGTATGGCGTTAAATTGGGCGCAACGCGTGTTGATCTCGACGGCAACCCTTGTGGTGAGCTGGATGAGCAGCATGTTGAACATGCTCGCAAACAGCTGGAAGAAGCTAAAGCCCGCGTTCAGGCGCAACGTGCAGAGCAACAGGCGAAAAAACGCGAAGCAGCCGCTGCTGCCGGTGAAAAAGAAGACGCACCGCGTCGCGAGCGTAAGCCGCGTCCTGCACCGCGTCGTAAAGAAGGCGCTGAGCGTAAACCTCGCGCTGAGAAACCAGCAGCAAAAGCACCGCGTGCTCCTCGTGAAGAACAGCATACCCCGGTATCTGATATTTCAGTACTGACGGTAGGGCAGTCTCTGAAGGTGAAAGCAGGTAATAATGCGATGGATGCCACCGTATTAGAAATCACCAAAGATGGCGTCCGTGTACAGCTGAATTCGGGTATGTCTTTGATTGTACGCGCAGAACACCTGGTGTTCTGAAACGGAGGCCAGGCCTGGCATGAACACTTTTTTTAGGCTTACTGCGTTAGCTGGTCTGCTTGCATTAGCAGGCCAGGCACTTGCTGTGGAAGATATCACGCGTGCCGATCAAATCCCCGTTTTAAAGGAAGAAACCCAGCATGCGACGGTAAGTGAACGTGTGACTTCGCGTTTTACGCGTTCGCACTATCGCCAGTTCGATCTGGATCAGGCGTTTTCGGCAAAAATTTTTGACCGCTATTTGAATCTGCTCGACTACAGCCACAACGTGCTGTTGGCGAGCGATATCGAACAGTATGCAAAAAAGAAAACGGTCCTTGGCGATGAACTGCGTACCGGCAAGCTGGATGTCTTTTACGATCTCTATAATCTGGCGCAAAAACGCCGATTTGAACGTTATCAGTACGCGTTAAGCGTACTGGAACGTCCAATGGATTTCACCGGTACCGACACCTTTAACCTCGACCGGAGCAAAGCGCCATGGCCGAAGAGCGAAGCAGAGCTTAACGCGCTGTGGGACGGCAAGGTTAAATTTGACGAACTCAGCCTGAAGCTGACCGGCAAAACCGATGCGGAAATTCGTGAAACGCTGACGCGTCGCTACAAGTTTGCGATTCGCCGTCTGGCGCAGACCAACAGCGAAGATGTGTTCTCTCTGGCGATGACGGCTTTCGCCCGTGAGATCGACCCGCATACTAACTATCTCTCTCCACGCAATACCGAACAGTTCAATACTGAAATGAGCCTGTCTCTGGAAGGTATTGGCGCGGTTTTGCAAATGGATGATGACTACACCGTCATTAACTCCATGGTGGCGGGCGGCCCGGCAGCCAAGAGCAAAGCAATAAGCGTTGGCGACCGTATTGTCGGCGTGGGTCAGACCGGTAAGGGAATGGTCGACGTGATTGGCTGGCGTCTGGATGACGTTGTTGCGCTGATCAAAGGACCCAAAGGCAGCAAAGTTCGCCTTGAAATCCTGCCTGCCGGTAAAGGAACCAAGACGCGTACCGTCACGTTAACGCGTGAACGTATTCGTCTCGAAGACCGCGCCGTGAAAATGTCCGTGAAAACCGTTGGCAAAGAAAAAGTCGGCGTACTGGATATCCCTGGCTTCTATGTTGGCCTGACGGATGATGTCAAAGTTCAGTTGCAGAAGCTGGAAAAACAGAACATCAGCAGCATCATTATCGATCTGCGTACTAACGGTGGCGGCGCGCTGACCGAAGCCGTTTCGCTCTCCGGTCTGTTCATTCCTTCCGGCCCGGTGGTTCAGGTTCGTGACAATAACGGTAAAGTGCGTGAAGACAGCGATACCGACGGCGTTGTGTACTACAAAGGCCCGCTGGTAGTGTTAGTCGATCGCTTCAGTGCTTCGGCATCAGAGATTTTTGCTGCGGCAATGCAGGATTATGGTCGTGCGCTGATCGTTGGTGAACCGACTTTCGGGAAAGGCACTGTACAGCAGTATCGCTCTCTGAACCGTATTTATGATCAGATGCTGCGTCCGGAATGGCCGGCGCTGGGTTCTGTTCAGTATACGATCCAGAAATTCTACCGTGTAAACGGTGGCAGTACGCAGCGTAAGGGCGTTACGCCGGACATCATCATGCCGACAGGTAATGAAGAAACGGAAACCGGTGAGAAGTTTGAAGATAACGCGCTGCCGTGGGATAGCATTGATGCTGCGACTTACACCAAATCAGAGAATCTGACGCCGTTCGGACCTGAATTGTTAAAAGAGCACAATGCACGTATTGCCAACGATCCTGAGTTCCAGTACATCATGAAGGATATTGCGCGTTTCAATGCGATGAAGGATAAACGCAACATCGCTTCTCTCAATTACGCTCAGCGTGAGAAAGAGAATAACGAAGATGACGCAATGCGTCTGGCGCGTATCAACGATCGGTTTAAGCGAGAAGGTAAGCCGCCGCTGAAAAAACTGGACGATTTACCGAAGGATTACCAGGAACCAGATCCCTACCTGGATGAAACGGTAAAAATTGCGCTTGACCTGGCGCATCTTGAAAAAGAAAAGCCAGCGGAACAGCCCGCAACCAGTAAATAACCTCCAACAGGCACAAGAAATTGTGCCTGTTTTTTGTGCACAGAAAACCCCCAGCTAGGCTGGGGGTTCCGGAAAGCTTTCAGCTTTGGGCCAGTTATTAAAACCCCTTTTGATTTGTTAAAACACATTGCGGTCTGGCAACTGCAAATGTTTAACAAGAAATCAAAAGGGGGTCCCAATGGGGGACGAAAAGAGCTTAGCGCACACCCGATGGAACTGTAAATATCACATAGTTTTTGCGCCCAAATACCGAAGACAAGCATTCTACGGTGAGAAACGCAGGGCGATAGGCAGCATCTTAAGAAAGCTGTGTGAGTGGAAAAACGTGCGGATCCTGGAAGCGGAATGCTGTGTAGATCATATTCATATGCTTGTGGAAATCCCACCCAAAATGAGCGTATCCGGCTTTATGGGGTATCTGAAAGGGAAAAGCAGTCTGATGCTGTATGAACAGTTTGGGGATATGAAATTCAAGTACAGGAATAGAGAGTTCTGGTGCCGGGGATACTACGTAGATACGGTGGGTAAGAACACGGTGAAGATACAGGAATACATAAAGCACCAGCTTGCAGAAGATAAAATGGGTGAGCAGTTATCGATCCCTTATGCGGTTAGCCCGTTTACGGGCCGTAAGTAACGAAGTCTGATGCAAATGTCAGATCGTATGCGCCTGTTAGGGCGCGGCTGGTAACAGAGCCTTATAGGCGCATCCGAAAAACCTCCGGCTATGCCGGAGGATATTTATTTAACAAACGCATGAAGACGTCAGTGTGATACGATAAAATGTAAAGTTGTGTCTTTCTGGTGACTTAGCACCTATGGATGCTTGAAAATAGCCATAAGACCCATACGATATGGGTAATCGCATAGTGCGTTTTGTTAAATTGAGGTTAAAAGAAAATTATGATGCGAATCGCGCTCTTCCTGCTGACGAACCTGGCTGTGATGGTCGTTTTCGGGCTGGTATTGAGCCTGACAGGGATTCAGTCAAGCAGCGTTCAAGGCTTGTTGATCATGGCACTGCTGTTTGGTTTTGGTGGTTCCTTCATTTCGCTGCTGATGTCCAAATGGATGGCGTTAAAATCCGTTGGTGGGGAAGTGATCGAACAGCCTCGCAATGAAAGAGAACGCTGGCTGATGAATACGGTAGCGAATCAGGCTCGCCAGGCTGGGATCGCTATGCCGCAGGTTGCAATCTACCATGCGCCAGATATTAACGCGTTTGCTACCGGTGCGCGCCGGGATGCTTCGCTGGTGGCTGTAAGTACAGGCCTGCTGCAAAACATGAGCCCGGACGAAGCCGAAGCCGTTATCGCGCATGAAATAAGCCACATTGCCAATGGCGATATGGTTACCATGACGCTCATTCAGGGTGTGGTGAACACCTTCGTTATCTTTATCTCACGTATTCTGGCGCAAATTGCCGCTGGCTTTATGGGCGGAAACCGCGATGAGGGTGAGGGCAGTAACGGCAACCCATTGATCTACTTCGCAGTGGCGACGGTGCTGGAACTGGTGTTTGGTATTCTGGCGAGCATTATTACCATGTGGTTCTCACGTCATCGTGAATTCCATGCGGATGCCGGTTCAGCAAAACTGGTGGGGCGTGAGAAAATGATCGCCGCGCTGCAGCGTCTGAAAACCAGCTATGAGCCGCAGGAAGCGACCAGCATGATGGCGTTCTGTATCAACGGTAAATCCAAGTCGTTGAGTGAGCTGTTTATGACTCACCCGCCGTTGGATAAACGTATTGAAGCGCTGCGCAGCGGAGAGTATTTGAAGTAAGTTAATGACTGTCACGGGGCACCCGTTGCTCCGTGACTCATAAAACATAATGGCTATTTAAAGCTATCGATTAAAGCCTCACCCAGCATATTCTGTCCCAGTTCAGCTTTACCTCACATTCCGTCATTTTCTCTGCCGGGGACGAAAATATTCCTTGCCGCTTTATCTCTGGTAAAAATATAGGAGCCCCGCTGGCTGGCAAAATGAACAGTGCCGGGCATTTGATGAAACCCAGTGGTAGACGGGCTATCATTGACAGCCCGTCTGGTAGGAAAAAAACTAAATCAGAACTGGTAGTTTAATGATACCCAATAGTTACGGCCCGGGTTTACGTATCCGGTAGTGGATTGTGCAGTCTGATAGTAATCTCCTGCGTAGGTGCTATTACGGCCCACCTGGTAAAGTTTAACCTCGCTAAAGTCTTTATCCAGCACGTTATTGACCGCAGTATTCAGCGTCAGATCTTTGGTCAGCTTATAAGACATTCCCATGTCGAGAACGGTCCAGGCTTTTAAATCCGCGCCTTTATCGTCATAGACGGCCTTTTGTACTGCGCTGAGGTTGTTGTAATTTTCGGTAAAGCGTGGGGCTTTACCGCGATAACGTGCGCTCAGCCAGGCATTCATATCTTCCGTTGCCTGCCAGTTCAGGCGAGCGTTAGCCATATGTTTTGGCGTGTAGCTTAACGGCGCGCCTTTATTGTCACCATCTTTTTGCTTGCTCTGGGTGTAGGTGTAGTTGAGGGATAAAGTCAGCACATCCGACCACAGAGGGAAGGTGCTGGCAAATTCAACGCCATCGGTCCTTGCCTTGCCGCTGTTGGTATAGCTGTTGGTATTATCATCGATAGAATACGAGACAATTTTATTTTTGTATTCGGTATAGAAGCCGGTAATGTTGGCGTTCAGCCCGGTGTCGTTCTCGTAATACAGCCCGGTTTCGTAGCTGATACTTTCCTCAGGTTTTAGGTCCGGATTACCGACCGTATTCACGGTTCCTTGCGCGGTTACGCCGCTGATCCCGTTATGTAACTGGCTCAGTGATGGCGCTTTATAACCTGTCGTCACGCCGCCTTTGAGCGTCCATTCGTCGGATACGTCCCAAACCATATACGCTCGTGGGCTGAAGTGACCGCCAAAGACATCGTTATGCTCGTAGCGTGTCCCTGCGGTTAAGGCCAACGAGTCGAGAATATGCCATTCATCTTCTACATAGGCTGCCCACGTTTTTTGATGGAACTTTTCGCCGGTATTGGCCAGCACCACACCGTCTTTCATGCGCGCATCCCAATATTCCCCGCCGAGGGTTAAGAGGTGCGAATCACCTAATGGCGTCAGCAGTACTGAGTCCAGAATGACGTTGGTGTTCTTCAGTTCACGTGCGTCACCGGCCCGGCCTGCGTTCTCTGGCGTGAGTGCGGAGGAGACCAGTTGTCGTCCTTTGTTCTCAGTTTCATTCCAGCCGAGGGAGGATTTCCAGGTGCCGAACGTTAAGGCGGTATCGTGGCCGAGGGTGACTTTGTTACGCTCATAGCGCAGCGTTTTATCGTAACCCCCCGTCAGGTTACCCAACTGACCGTCATCGTTATCATAGCGCTGTCTGGCGGAGTCGAGATCTAACCATAGCGTATTGCTTTCATTCGTCTTCCAGTCGAGTCGCGTGCCGATGTTATAGTTTTCTGACTCGGTAGGATAAGGTACGCGAGTGGAGGAGGTATCGCTCAGGGAGGTAACGCTGGAACCCTGACGTTGGGTGGTGCTACCCCGAACCTGCATATCCAGTACGCCAGCGATTAACGGGCCGCTTGACCAGAAGTTGGCGACCGTGCTGTTACCCCATTTATTACTCTCTTGCAGGTTAACGCCGGTATTGATGGAGGTGCTCCATTTATCGGTGCTTTTTTTGGTGATGATATTCACCACGCCACCGATTGCGTCGGAGCCATAAAGCGTCGACATCGGGCCGCGGATCACCTCAATATGATCGATTGCCGCCAGTGGAGGCATAAAGCTGGTATTCATAGCTGAGAAGCCGTTTGGCGTCACATCGCTGCTGCCGTTTTGACGAATACCGTCAATCAGGATCAGGGTATAACTGGCGGGCATGCCACGGATGCTGATCTCCAGGCCACCCGTTTTACCGGTGCTGCTTTCAACATCCACCCCTTCAACAGAACGCAGGGCTTCGCCTAAATCATTATATTTATTGGTTTGTAACTCTTGCTGTGAAATAACGGAGACGCTGGCGGCAGCGTTGGTGATTTTCTTTTCGTAACCGGAAGCGGTTACCACCATAACATCTTCAGCGAAGGCCAGGGGACTGGAAAATCCTAAACAGGACAGAACAACAGAAGCAACAGGTTTTAAACGCATAGTCAAACTTCCTTTGTTAAAAATTCAAAGGAAGTAAGATAATTGATGGGAATGATAATAAAAATAATTATCATTATATGTTTACATAACTTATCACTTCTGGTGTTTTTCTTGAATAAATATACATAAATTGTCATTAATTTTAGCTAAGTAAATAGCTGAAATGACCAATAATTAGTATTTGTAATCATTAGGTTGTAATTAATTTGCCATTAATTGAATGGCTAACATTTAATCTATTTTCTGTGATTCAGAGGGTACTCAATTAGGAGTATCAGAAAAAAGTATGATAATTTTAGAAAATCGTCATACTTTTCTGCGCCGCATCATTTTTTTCGTCATTTCAGTCCGCCATAATCCCTTCCCCAGGAGACCGTTTAACGGCATTGAATCGTTGAGCGGCATAAAAATAACGCAAATCTGGATAACATAATGATTAAAGGCAAGCTGGCACTGCTTACGTGCGCATTGACTCTCGCATTAACCTCACCACTTCTCGCCGCGCAAAATGTGAGCGAGGGGCAGACGTTGAAGCTGGCAATTGGACCTGAGCCAACGGAAGGGTTTGACCCGATGCTGGGCTGGAGTCATGGCAGCTATTTGCTTTTGCATGCACCATTATTAAAACAAAACGCAGATATGAGCTGGGGTAACCTGCTGACGGAAAAAGTTGAAACCAGTGCTGACGGCAAAACCTGGACGTTGACGTTAAAACCCGACCTTAAATTCTCCGATGGTTCCCCGCTAACCGCTGAAGATGTGGTGTTCACCTATAATAAAGCCGCAAAGAGCGGCGGCAAAATCGACATGGGAAACTTTACTCATGCCAGCCTGAAAGATAACCGCACGGTAGAAATCACGCTGCGCAGCCCGCAGAGCACCTTTGTGAACGTGCTGGGCTCTTTGGGTATTGTTCCCGAAAAACGGTATGACGAAAAAACATTCGCCAAAAATCCGATTGGCGCGGGCCCTTATCGGTTGGTGAGTTTTCAGCCGGGGCAGCAGCTGATCGTGGAGGCGAACCCCTGGTATGCCGGTAAGAAAAATGATTTCAGTAAGCTGGTGTTTGTCTTCCTTGATGAAGATAACGCTTATGCCGCAGCGCGCAGTGGCCAACTGGGACTCGTGCGTATTGCGCCTTCGATGGCGGTCGCCCCTCAACAGCAGAATTTGAAGCTTTGGGTACGCGACAGCGTGGAAAACCGTGGCATTGTGTTCCCGATGGTTCCTGCGGGTAAAAAAGACGCCAATGGTTATCCGGTCGGCAACGATATCACGGCTGATATCGCCATCAGACGCGCCATCAACTACGCCATCGATCGTAAACAACTTGCCGATCAGGTCATGGAAGGTCATGCGATTCCGGCGTATAGCGCGGTTCAGGGCCTGCCATGGCAGGGACAGTCAGTTGCGTTCAAAGATGGCGACAGCGAAAAAGCACGGATGATTCTGGAAGAAGCCGGCTGGAAGGTGGGGAAAGATGGCGTACGTGTGAAAGATGGTAAAGAGGCTCGCCTGACTCTGTGGTACGCCAGCGGTGACAGTACGCGCCGGGATTTAGCCGAGGCCGTACGTGCGATGCTGGAGCCCGTGGGTATTCAGGTCTCGCTACAATCCGGAAGCTGGGAAACCGTTGAGCGGCATATGCATTCGAATCCGACGCTGTTTGGCTGGGGAAGCCTGGATCCGATGGAGCTTTTCCATCACTACAGCAATCAGGCCGCGGGCGTGGAATACTACAATCCAGGCTATTACAGCAATCCCGTCGTTGAACAACATCTTAAACAGGCCATTGATGCTCCAGACTGGCAAAAAGCGTTGCCTTTCTGGCAACAGGTGGAGTGGGATGGCAAGCAAGGGGCTGGGGTGCAGGGCGATGCCGCCTGGGCATGGCTGCTGAACATTCAGCACACTTATCTGGCAAATCCGTGTATTGACTTAGGCAAAGGCGCGCCGGAGATCCACGGTAGCTGGTCCCTGCTCAATAATCTGGATGAATGGACCTGGACCTGCCGTTGATGAAGTCTGTTGTAGGCCATTTTCTACGGCTGATAGTGTTATTAGTGCTGGTTGCGGCTGGCACTTTTATGCTGCTCAGCTTTTCTCCTGTCGATCCGATTCGCGCCTATATCGGCAACGATCTCCTGCACGTGCCGCCGGAACAATATGCGCGTATCGCTGCTCGCTGGGGATTAGACCAGCCGTTATGGGAGCGTTTTGGTCACTGGTTTATACGTGTATTGCAGGGCGATCTCGGCTACTCAATGTTGTTTAATGCACCGGTTGCCAGCGTAATCAAGGAGCGCTTTGCGACTTCGTTTGCCTTGCTTGGCGGCGCGTGGCTGCTCTCCGGCATACTGGGGACGGCAATGGGATTTGTCGCGGGTCGTTATCTGAATCGCTGGCCGGATAAAGCAATCTGTCGACTCAGCTATCTGCTTTCGTCGTTGCCGACCTTCTGGATTGGCATGCTGTTGCTGGCGTTATTTGCCGTGCGCTGGCCGGTATTTCCGGTCTGCTGCGCGTGGGAGCCGGGCAACAGTGGTGATATGGCCACGCTGGCTGAGCGTCTGCGCCATTTAGTGCTGCCCGTTTGCGCGCTAAGTTTATTGGGACTTGGCCAAATTACACTTCATACACGGGAAAGTATCGCCAGCGTGATGAAAAGCGATTTTGTCCGTTTTGCGCGTTCTCAGGGAGATAAAGGCTGGTCGCTGCTGCGTCATCAGGTTCTGCGCCATGCTATCACGCCCGCGCTGTGCCTGCAGTTTGCCTCGCTGGGAGAATTGCTGGGCGGCGCACTGCTGGCGGAAAAAGTTTTTGCTTATCCGGGACTGGGACAGGCCACTATTGATGCCGGATTACGCGGCGATCTGCCGTTACTGATGGGAATTGTGTTGTTCAGTACCGTACTGGTGTTCATTGGCAACTCGTTGTCTACCTGGCTTGTCCATGTGTTGAACCGTGCTCTGGAGCGACCTGATGCTCTATAATCCGACGCCGACGCTGATTCGTCTTCTGCTCTCTTTTAGCTGCCTGCTAGGCATTGCGGTGTATGGCGCCGCGACGCAGGATAACCCATTGAGCGTTAATCTGCTTGCCCGTCATTTACCGCCTGATGCGCTGTATTGGTTTGGCACCGATAACCTCGGTCGCGATCTGTGGATTCGTTGCTTTCAGGGCGCGTTAACCAGTCTGCAAATTGGTATTGGCGCGGCGTTGTGCAGCGGCTTCATCGCATTACTGATGGCGGCGGTTTCACGTATACATCCGCGTCTGGATGTACTAATGCGTCTGATTACCGATGCCATGCTGTCAATGCCGCATTTGCTGTTGCTCATATTGATCTGTTTCACGCTGGGCGGCGGAAAAAATGGGGTGATTATGGCGGTTGCGTTGACCCACTGGCCGCGTCTGGCGCTAATCCTGCGTGCCGAAGCGCAGCGCGTGGCCCACAGTGACTATCTGACGTTAACCTGGCGTCTGGGACACGGACATTTTTATTGCTGGCGGCATCACTATCTCCCGGCATTGTTACCCCAGTGGTTAACGGGAACCTTGCTGATGTTTCCCCACGCGGTGTTGCACAGCGCGGCGTTGAGCTTCCTCGGTTTTGGGCTGGCGCCGCATGAACCATCGCTGGGCCTGTTGCTGGCTGATGCGCTGAGGTTTATCAGTCATGGCGACTGGTGGTTAGTGCTGTTTCCCGGGCTGATGCTATTCAGTCTGGTTATGTTATTCGATCAGCTCGCAAGGGCAGTGCATCGTTTATGGTTACGAGGTGACGCATGTTGAGTTTAAGACAGGTCTCGCTGGACGTGGCGCGTTATCGCTGGTACGGCGCGAGAAACTGGTCTTCGCTGTTGCAGGATATCTCTTTCGACGTAGCGCCTGGTCAGATGGTGGCGTTAGTTGGGGGAAGTGGGGAAGGTAAAAGCCTGTTGCTGCAATGTCTGCTTGATCTCTTACCGGACAATTTGCGCTTCAACGGCTCCATCACCCTGGAGGGGAAAACGCTGGACAGTGATGATATTCGCAAATGTCGTGGTAATGCTTTCAGCTATGTCCCGCAAGGCGTTCAGGCGCTTAACCCGCTGCTCTCGATTGAAAAGCATCTGCGCAGGGCAAGTCAGCTCTCCGGCCAGGCCTGGAATGCCGGAAAAATTGAACGATTGCTCCAGCGTAGCCAACTAGAAAGTCGCGTATTAGATGCCTTCCCACGCCAGCTTTCAGGGGGGATGGCGAAACGTGTTCTGGCCTGTCACGCGTCGCTGAGTCAGGCCCGCTATATTCTGGCGGATGAAATTACCGCCTGGCTTGATGCACCGCTGGCTAATCAACTGCTTGAACAGCTACGTGAGCAATGTGAGCAAGGGGCTGGCGTTTTATGGGTAACGCACGACCTCACGCTGGCCGCTCGCCACGCGGACCGCATTGTCGCGCTGCATCAGGGAAGGGTGTCGGATAACGTCAGCCGGGAACAGCTGTTACGCGGAGAGATCAGCGAGCATCTGCAACGCCAATGGCGGGCGCTGCCTGAAAGAAATCAACTTTTTGGAGAGCGCGATGCTGTGCTGTCGTGAAGTGACGATTTGTCAGGGAGGAAAGGTGCTATGGCAAAATCTGACCTTCTCTCTGCGCCCCGGAGAACGCATTGGGGTTTGTGCACCCAGCGGAACCGGCAAAACAACGCTGGGACGCGTACTGGCGGGCTGGCAAAAACCGACCTCGGGTGACATTCTGGTTGATGACCAACCGCTGCCAATGCACCAGTATTGCCCGGTGCAACTGGTGCCGCAGCATCCGGAATTAACCTTTAATCCGCGGCGCAGCACCGGCGATGCGGTTTATGATGCCTGGCGACCTGATGCTGAACTGCTTACCCGTCTTCACATCAACCCTGAGTGGTTAACCCGCCGTCCCGGACAGCTTTCTGGCGGTGAACTGGCGCGAATTGCTTTACTTCGCGCGCTGGATCCGCGGACACGTTTTCTTATTGCCGATGAAATTACCGCCCAGCTCGATCCTTCCATTCAAAAAGATATCTGGGTATTGCTGCTTGAAGAGTGCCAGCGTCGGCCATTAGGTATGCTCATTATCAGCCATCAGCAGGCTCTGCTTGAGCAGATTTGCTCCAGAAAACTCATTGAAGCGTGAGGCAATAACGTGCAGTAATGTCTATTGATTAAATTGTTACGTTATATTATAACAATTCACTCGCAAACGATTTGAGGGTGAAATTTTGGCTATTCGTTTTAACAAACTGACAATCGCTCTGGGGATGCTTTTAGTCAGTGGGCAGGTTTTGGCGCATGGTCATCATTCCCATGGTGCGCCGATGAGTGAAGCAGAACAAAAGGCGTCGGAAGGGGTATTTGATGATAACCAGGTGCAGAACCGGGCGCTGTCCGACTGGGATGGCATGTGGCAATCTGTCTATCCGTATCTGGTCAGTGGCGAACTTGATCCGGTTTTCAAAAAGAAAGCGGAGAAAGATAAAAGCAAAACGGCAGAACAAATTAAAGCTTATTACCGTACAGGCTATGCAACCAATGTAGACACCATCGGCATCGAAGATGGCGTGATGGAATTTCACACCGGTAATCAGGTCGCATCGTGCAAATACGATTATGCCGGGTATAAAATCTTGCACTATAAATCAGGCAAGAAAGGTGTACGGTATCTGTTTGAGTGTAAAGCCGCTGACAGCAAAGCGCCTAAATACGTGCAATTCAGCGATCATATTATCGCGCCGCGTAAATCGAGCCACTTCCATATCTTTATGGGAAATACCTCGCAGGCTGCCTTGCTTGAGGAGATGGAAAACTGGCCTACCTACTACCCTTATCAGCTGAAGGGCGAAGAAGTAGTGGATGAGATGCTGCACCATTAATCTGGGCTAACCTTATCTGTACACACCCGCCACCAGTGGCGGGTTTTTTTAATTAATAACCTGCTCTTTCCATCACCTGTCGCATTCGTTAGCATATTGTATCGCAGCAAGTGCATGTGTTTTTTAAGGAAGAGGTTAACGTGTTCGCAGAGTATGGAGTTCTGAATTACTGGACGTATCTGGTGGGGGCTATTTTTATCGTGCTGGTACCGGGGCCAAATACGATATTTGTGCTGAAGAACAGCGTCGGTAGGGGAGTAAAGGGGGGGTATCTCGCCGCCAGCGGTGTGTTTATTGGTGATGCCGTATTGATGTTTTTAGCCTATGCCGGTGTTGCTGCATTGATTAAAACAACGCCCGTTTTGTTCAATATCGTTCGTTATCTTGGCGCTTTCTATTTACTGTATCTTGGCGCGAAGATCCTGTATGCAACACTGAAATCGAAAGCAAGCGACGCCGCGCCTGAGGAAGTCCCGTTTGGCGCTATTTTTAAGCGCGCATTAATCCTGAGCCTGACCAATCCCAAAGCTATTCTGTTTTATGTGTCATTCTTCGTGCAGTTTATTGATGTCAATGCGCCGCATTCAGGGCTGTCATTCTTTATTCTGGCTATTACGCTTGAGATAGTGAGCTTTTTCTATTTGAGTTTCCTTATTTTCTCCGGCGCGTTTGTGACGCAATATATCCGTACGAAGAAGAAACTGGCCAAAGTGGGTAATTCCCTTATCGGCCTGATTTTCGTTGGTTTTGCCGCCCGTCTGGCCACGCTTCAATCGTGATGCCATCGGCCCGCTGATTGCGGCGGGCCTTTAATATTGCGCTCTGCTTTTCATTTATAATCGTAGGGTTGTAACCAATAAATGGTATTTTAAATGTATATTTTGAGGCGTACCCTGTGTACAGCGGCGGTTCAATATGACTCGCTGGTTGTCGACTGGAAAAGGGAAGAAAAATGCTTCAAATTCCACAGAATCATATCCATACACGCTCTACGCCATTCTGGAACAAAGAAACGGCGCCTGCCGGAATTTTCGAACGCCACCTTGATAAAGGGACCCGAGCCGGGGTTTATCCTCGACTTTCGGTTATGCAGGGGGCGGTCAAATATCTCGGATACGCAGACGAACACAGCCCGGAGCCAGTAGAGGTGATGATTATTGAAGCCGGTCAGTTTGGCGTTTTTCCACCGGAAAAATGGCATAACATCGAAGTGATGACCGACGACACTTACTTTAATATCGATTTTTTCGTCGCCCCGGAAGTTCTGATGGAGAGTGCAAATCAACGAAAAGTCGTGCGCACCGGCAAGGAGTAAATTATGGGTAAAGCAACCTATACCGTAACCGTGACCAATAACAGCAACGGTGTTTCTGTTGATTATGAAACAGAGGCGCCAATGACATTACTGGTGCCGGATGTGGCAGCTGAAGTGGTCAAAGATCTGGTCAATACAGTGCGTTCGTACGATACCGAAAATGAGCACGAAGTCTGCGGGTGGTAGGCATTAGTCACTGCTACTGATTGAATACATTAGTTTTTAATCTAAAAACTGCACTGCGCTTTGACGGCGCAGTGCGTTTTTTTATCTGGGCGAAACAGGGAAATATCCTGCAAGGATTCCTTAAGAATACCTTAAGAGATTCGCATTGATTGCTAATAGTTGATCATTCACAGGGGTTATGATCGCGAACCAGATATAAAACAGAACATCGCGCTTATGAAACTCAATACCCGACTTACATTACCCACAATCATTCTCGGATTAGCCATCGTGGCGATCCCGTTCGCCGCGAACTGGCATCTCCCGCTACTCAACGGTACTGTCGTCAGCTGGATTGAAAATGGCCAGGCGCTATGGCTGCTGTTTGGTGCCATATTTACACTCAGCTACATCAGGCCCTTATCACGTCCCGAAGGCGAGAAGCAATTTTGGCTTTGGGCGGCAGCGTGGTGGCTGGTATTACTGGGCCGAAGCACAAGTTGGGGCCGCGATTATTTTCCTGAGCATCCCAAACTCCTGTTCCGGGCTATCTCAGTGGTATTGATTGCCATGATTATTCTGCCAGTGCTGATTTCGAAGCGCTTACGCCAGGATATTGCCCGTCGCTTTCGCAATGAACCGCTACCGCTGTGGCTGTTAGCGATCACCACCTGTGCATTTTTGATCTCCGATACGGTAGAGCATCATCGTCTGCTGGCTCCCATCTTTCTGCACAATGCTCAGTATGGCGATCTGATTGAAGAACTGTACGAACTACCGTTTATGGCGGGATTGTTTCTGATGAACCTCGGCTTTATGCGGCGGGATAAGCAGGAGAAAGCTGCATCCATCCGCTTCAGTGAACCACAGTTGGCGAAGTCATGAGATAAGGCCTGAGTCTGGAAAGCCAGGCTCAGGCGATGATGGCGGTGACTTACGCAATAGCCTCACACAGACGTGACTTCATATCGCTATACGTTTGTGCGGCATATTTTTCTGCCCACCCCTGATCGGTAATGTGCTCAATATTTACGGCGCAATATTTGGTTTCCGGCGTTTTCGAAATAGGATCGAGATTGTCCTGGGTTAACTCGTTACACGCGCCAATCCACCATTGATAAGTCATATAGACCGTTCCGGCATTGATGCGCTCGGAGACATCCGCGCGGCTGATAACCTTACCGCGGCGCGAGCTGACCCATACCAGATCGCGATGACGAATACCCAATTTTTCAGCATCATGGGTATTGATTTGCACATACCCAGGCTCGTCTGCCAGTGCTTGCAACGCTGCGCAGTTGCCGGTCATCGAACGGCAGGAGTAGTGCCCAACCTCACGCACGGTACACAGAACCAGCGGATATTGTTCATCAGGAGCTTCTGCTGGCGCTCGCCACGGTGCGGCAAACAGTTTGCCTTTGCCATTGGCGGTATCAAACTGGCTGTGCGCGTAAAGGTAGGGTGTACCAGGACTATCGAGATCCGGACATGGCCACTGAACATGACCCATCTCACCCATTTTCTCATAGGTCACGCCGTAGAACAGTGGACACAGCTCGCGCATCTCATCCCAGATTTGCTGGTTATTTTGATACTGCATTGGATAGCCCATTTCGCTGGCCAGCAGGCTGATAATCTCCCAGTCACGCTTTACATCACCAGTGGGTTCAATCGCTTTCTCAAAACGCTGGAAACCGCGATCGGCGCAGGTAAAGACGCCACCGTGTTCGCCCCATGAGGTGGCAGGCAGGAGGACATCGGCCATTTCCGCCGTCTTGGTCATGAAGATATCCTGCACGACGATAAAATCGAGCGCGTTAAATCCTTCGCGGACCAGACCCAAATCGGCCTCGGTTTGCAGCGGATCTTCTCCCATGATGTAGTAGGCTTTGATTTTGCCTTCGATAGCCAGATGCGGAACTTCGGTGATGCGGGTTCCAACCTTGTCATCCATCTGATTAACGTCAATACCCCATGCGGCGGCAAATTTCTCCCTGACGGCGAAATCGGTTACGTCCTGATACCCTGGAAACTGGTTAGGCAGCACCCCCATATCGCACGCGCCCTGCACGTTATTTTGCCCGCGCACCGGGCCAACACCGACGTTAGGGCGTCCCAGATTTCCGGTTAGCAAGGCCAGGCTCGACAAACCACGAACCACGTCAACGGCCTGACCAAACTGGGTGACGCCCATCCCCCACATCACGGTGGCCGATGGCGCCGCAGCAAATGTACGCATCGCCTGACGAACCTGCTGTGCGGGAACACCGGTTAAATGTTCAACGTCTTCAGGCGCATACTCCTTAACGGTTTCCCAGTATGTTTCCAGTCCTTCCGCATGCTTTTGTACATACTCGCGATCGTAGAGTTGCTCCTCGATGAGGACATGGCCAAACGCGTTGACCAGCGCCATATTGCAACCGTTTTTCAACTGCAAATGTTGGTCAGCGATACGGGCAGTTTCAATCCGGCGTGGGTCGCAGACAATGATTTTTGCGCCGTTCTGGCGAGCTTTAATTACCCGGCGGGCCACAATTGGGTGTGAATCGGCACAGTTATAACCAAAGATCAGCAGGCATTTTGAGTTTTCAATGTCGCTGATGGAATTGCTCATGGCGCCATTGCCTAACGTTTCCTGTAACCCGGCCACGGAAGGGCCGTGACAGACGCGGGCACAGCAATCGACATTGTTGGTATGGAGCACGCCACGTGCGAATTTTTGCATCACGTAGTTGGTCTCATTCCCTGTTCCACGGGAAGATCCGGTGGTCATGATGGCACGAGGGCCATAGGTATTTTTGATTTCAGTTAAGCGTTTTGCGGTGTAGCGAATGGCTTCATCCCAGCTAACGGGAGTGAATTTTCCACCTTTTTCATAACGGATCATCGGGCGGGTCAGACGGGGAGTCAGAAGGCGAGTGTCGTTAAGAAAGTCCCAACCATAATAGCCTTTCAGGCATAACTGATTTTGGTTCGTTACACCCTCTGCGGCCTCAGCGCGGATGATTTTGTTATTCTCAACAACAAGCTTGAGCTTGCACCCGGCCCCACAGTATGGGCATACACTGGTGATTTTTTTCATCAATAACAGACCTGTTAAATGCTGAAATAGCGCGAATTGTAGACGCAGTCACGCGATACGCATCGCGGACTACGATGTGTCGTAGTGACGGGCTGTTTAAGCATAAAGTGTGCCAGAAGTGAAAACCCAGCAATAGCAGGGGCTGACGGCCAAAGCGTTAAGCAGAATGACTGACGATTCGACATTAATGACGAGGCGCGACAAAATTAGTCTGCCGGTCAGCGGTGTAACCTTATGAAACATCAGAAAAAGATGAAAAACAGAAGTGATAGCGATCACAAATTTTAATTTTTCAGCGCTATGCTATGCTTTTATACGACGAGTGAATCGTTAATTTAAAAACATAAGTGAGGGAAATTATGGGCATTATTTCATGGGTGGTTTTCGGTCTTATTGCTGGGATTTTGGCAAAATGGATTATGCCGGGTAAAGATGGCGGCGGATTCTTTATGACCATTATCTTAGGGGTTGTCGGTGCAGTAGTGGGTGGCTGGATCAGCACCTTCTTTGGTTTTGGTAAAGTCGATGGTTTCAACTTCGGCAGTTTCGCCGTGGCGGTGATCGGTGCGATTGTGGTGTTGTTTATCTATAGAAAAATCAAAAGCTAATTAAACATACAGACAATAGAGGCCACTAATATGTGGCCTTTTTCTTAGGTCACCACCAGCCGAATTCTGTTCCCAGAACGACGATGATAGCCACGCCAATCATAATAAGCGTTGTTTTTTTCATCGTTATGCTCCCGGCGCAGCGTAGCCGCCAATAAAAAACCAGGATAAGAAAACGACAGCGGAAATGAAAATGATGACGGGGAAAATAATACCGAGTCGCATACGATTATCTGCCAGAGTTATTTAAAGACGGGTTAGCATAGCAGGGCTTAATGTACGACAAAAGTGGTTTTATCCTGACGCTTTTTATCCTTGTACATTGCGCTGTCTGCGAGGTGAAGCGCGCAGTTTACATCAGTCTCCAACGGATTAATTTCCACGATGCCAAGACTGGCGCCAGGATAAAATAGATGAATGTCACCCAGGTGGTAGTCACCGCAAATTTGCTGTTGTAGCTGATTTTTCACCTGCTGCAGGCGGTCCCGCGGATCCCTGTCATCTTCCGGTGACAGGCTCACGACTAAAAATTCGTCACCACCCAGTCGCCCAAGGATATCATTGTCACCGCATTCGCGAAGCAGACGCTGACCAATCTGGATCAGAAACTGGTCGCCAACCTCGTGGCCAAAGCGGTCATTGATCAATTTGAAATCATCCAAATCAATATAGGCAAAAATAATCTTCTGCCTGAGATGTCGGGCAAGGGAAAAAAGAGTCTCAACATTTTCAAAAATGGCGCGCCGATTCGGTAATCCGGTCAGGGCATCGGTGTAAGAGTGCGCAATCAGCGCGGCATTCGCTTCGCGTAACTGAGCAACCAGCGACTCTTTTTGAATAGACTGGGCGATCAGGCCCGCAAACAGATGTAACACCTGTTCGCCACGTTGGCTTAATGCGTGCTGGTGGCGACTGGTGGCGCAGAGCGTACCGTAAAACGTTCCGTCGGGAAGATGAACCGGCGTGCTCAGGAAAGTGGTTATCTCCAGCGCGCGGGCGGCGGTACAATCCGGCCAGCGAGCGGGAACGTTGTCGCTGTACAGACAGTTTTCGTCTATGGCGCGTTTGCATAGCGTCTCATCCCAGGGTACGGACAGCCCTTCAGGGATCTGCATCTGCTTGCTATTGCGCGCATACAAAATATGCTGCAGGCGGGCATCTAAATCGACCTTGGTTAAATAGGTGGATTCCATCTCAGTCACCACTTCCAGCATCTCCAGAAGTTGCCGAACCAGGCTCTCAACTGACTGCTCCGTGGCTAAGGATTGTGAGACTCTGGCAAGGATCATGTCCGACATGAGGTGTAAATGCTCCTGAGTAATGACTGGGCTAACGTGGCCCGCATGATAGAACATCAAGATGAAAGATGAAACACGCCATCCCGCTCAAAATTTAAACATTAAATTGAAAGCCGGCAGTAAAACATGGAGATAGATGGAAAGTCGGGGTAACCTGCCGGGATAAGGTTTTTAACAGGAGTCGATATGAAACTGGCGTCTATTATTTTGCCCGGCTTGTTGGTGTTAGCGGGATGTACCACTCAGCCCGAAGCCCCCAAACCGCCGAAGATTGGTCTGGCGAATCCGGCATCGGTATATTGCGAACAAAAGGGCGGCTCGCTGATTGCGGTGCAGACCCCGCAAGGCGTAAGGTCGGACTGCAAATTACCGGGCGGGGAAGTGATTGATGAATGGGCGCTCTGGCGCAGAGATCATCCGACAACGGGCAAATGAAATCCGGTTAGCATTGACGTATCCATTCAGCCAGCACCAGCGCGTGGTTTTGCTGGGTGTTTTTCGCCGCATACAGTAGCGTTAAGGTTTGCTGTCGGGCAATCTCTGCGAGACGCTTTCCTTCCTGCTGCTGTAGGGCGAGTTCAGCGCGATATTGCTCGGAAAAGTGTGTGAAATCAATCAATTCTGCGTGGAACGCCTTGCGTAAATCAGATGACGGCGTAAGCGCTTTATTCCATTCGTTAAAAATAAGGTCGGTCTTTTTTACCCCGCGAGGCCACAACCTGTCGACCAGTACGCGATAACCATCATTTTTTTCTGCTGGGTCATATACGCGTTTACATTGAATTTTCATCTTTTCATCCGCTCCATTAATCCACTGCTTTGATATATTTCGACACCTTTATTACGGTTAAATAAGATCGTAAAACGTGACAATTGTAACATTCTGCCCGTCCTGACTCCCAATTTAAGGGATTGTGATACCAACAAAAAATCGGTAGGCTGAGGCTCCTTATATTGTCCCTCATTGTCTGGACATAAGGAAAGCTTAATGGAAATTTCCCCGTTTAAAGATACGCTTCGCATTGCGCTGGTGGGTGATTACAGCCCTGATATTGTGGCGCATCAGGCCATTCCTCTTGCTATCGATGATGCCGCTGCCGTTCTGGAATTAGTGGCTGATTATGACTGGCTAACCACCTCTGATATTAGCAGCAGTGAAGATCTGATTGGCTATGATGCTATTTGGGTCGTTCCTGGCAGTCCATATCGGCACCTGGAAGGCGCACTGATCGCGATCCGCTACGCGCGTGAAAACAGCATCCCATTCCTCGGGACCTGTGGCGGTTTTCAACATGCGATTCTGGAGTATGCCCGCAACGTGCTGGGCTGGAGTGATGCTGCCCATGCGGAAACGGATACCACGGGGCGGATGGTCATCGCACCGTTGACCTGCTCGCTGGTAGAAAAAACGGATGATATTGAACTGAAGGCCAATACGCTGATTGCCAAAGCCTACGGACGGGGTGTTATCTCCGAGGGGTATCACTGCAACTATGGCGTATCGGAAGATTTTGCCGCCGAGCTTGAGAGCGGTGATCTTCGTGTGACTGGCTGGGATGAGGCTGGTGATATCCGTGCCATTGAGCTGGTGACGCATCCTTTTTTTGTCGGCACACTCTTTCAGCATGAACGTGGAGCGCTGGCGGGAAAACCCGTGCCGTTAGTTCAGGCAATGCTGCGCGCTGCGCGAGGATAAAAAAACGGGCAGGTTATACTCAAACCTGCCCGCTGCATTATGCGCTTGCGATCTCCCGATTACGCCCTGCGCACAGACCAAACACTGCCATCAGTATCGCTAACACGGCGACCCCAGCTAATGGAATCAGCCAGCTACCATTGAGGTCGTGAATCTTACCCATCAGCGGTGGCCCACAGGCAGCCAGTAAATACCCGACGGATTGTGCCATGCCGGACAGGGCCGCGGCCTGATGCGCTGAGCTTGCGCGCAGGCCAATAAAGGTCAAACCAAGGATCATTGTGGCGCCTGAGCCAAAGCCAAACAGTATGGTCCACAGCAAAGCCTGCCCGGGCATTACCGCGAATCCGGCTGCGCCGACGGCGCACATTAACGAAACCAGTGCGGCGATGGCGCGCTGATCCTTAAATCTGTTCAGGACGAGAGGGATCAATAACCCCGGCGCGGCGGTTGCCAGTTGCAGTAAACCATGTAACGAACCGGCCTGCGCTTCGCTGTAGCCGTGGCTGATTAAAATTGCGGGTAGCCAGCCAATGATCACGTAGTAGATAAGTGAATTGATCCCGAGAAACAGCGTCACCTGCCAGGCGAGGCTCGAGCGCCAGATCGCGCGGGAATGCAAAGCGCGCGAGTTGCTCAAACTGGCATTGGCCGTCTGGCGACATTGGGGTAACCAGATAATCAGCGCCAGCAGCGGAAAGACCATCAGTACCATCAGCGCACCGCGCCAGCCAAAGCCGTTCAGCGCCAGCGGAACCACAATAGCTGAACCCAGTGCCGCCGCTGCGCCCATAGTCAGCGAGTATGCGCCAGTGAGTTTTGCCACATGCTGAGCAAAATCACGCTTAATCAGCCCAGGTAACAGCACATTTCCCAGCGCGATTCCGCAACCAATGATAGCGGTGCCGCTAAACAGGAAACCTGGCGTGGGCAGAGAACGTATCGCAATACCTGAGCAAATCAGTAGCATTGCGGCAAACAGGCTGCGTTCGATACCCCAACGGCGTGCAACGGCGGCGGCCAGAGGCGATACCAGTGCGAAGGCCAGCAGCGGCAGGGTGGTCAGAAGTCCCGTCTGGGCGGTACTCAGGCCGTAGTCGGTGCGAATTGCATCCAGCAACGGGGCGGCACCGGTAAAGGTGACGCGCAGCGTGGTGGCAATCATCAGGATCCCCGCGATCAGCCAGGCTGCGTTTTTGCCGCGGGAGGAAGGCATATTTGTCATTTTTTTCTCATATCGTCAGGCGAGGCGATACTTTAGCGTTTTTACTCAATGGATGAATCAAGCTAAAATGACAGTTTATCGCTAAAAACGGACATTTTTATGTTAGGACTGAGGCTGGATGGGTATGAGCCCGATCTTTACCACGATGCGGCGGTGGCGTTTTGTATTCAGGCCCGGGAAGATGAACTCTTCAGTCCGCTGCATCAGCACCGTAAGGGGCAGTTGATTCTGGCCTTGCATGGCGCGATCACCTGTGAGGTTGAAAATGCCATGTGGATGGTGCCTCCACAATATGCGGTATGGATCCCCGGTGAAATTCCACACAGCAACCACGTTACCGTTGGGGCGCAATTGTGCTTTTTGTTTATTGAGCCGCAGGCAGTCGTGATGCCTGAACGCTGCTGCACCCTGAAAATCGCCCCATTATGTCGGGAGCTCATTCTGGCGCTGGCGTCCAAAACGGATGATCAACGGCTGGAGCCGTCTACCCAGCGGCTGACGCAAGTGTTATTTGATGAACTCCCGCAGCAGCCGCAGGAGCAAATGCAGTTGCCGGTTTCCGATCACCCGAAAATCCGCAGAATGGTCGCGACGATGGCGCGGGAGCCCGCGCAGTGGCAGACGCTGGGACAGTGGGCCAGCGTATTTGCGATGAGTGAGCGGAACCTCGCCCGTCTGGTCGTTAAAGAGACGGGGTTGAGTTTTCGCCGCTGGCGTCACCAGCTTCAATTGATTCTGGCGCTGCAGGCGCTGATAGATGGCCATAACGTGCAACAGGTTGCGCAAATGCTCGGTTACGATTCGACCACGGCATTTATCACCATGTTCAAAAAAGGCCTGGGACAGACTCCAGGCCGTTATCTGGCTGGACTGGCTACTGCTTCCCAACAATCAATGACACCAGACCTGCCGCAATGAGCGGTCCCACTGGCACACCGCGAAATAGCGCCACGCCCAGTACCGTACCCACCAGTAAACCGGCCACAAGCTGAGGCTGGCTACCCATGAGCGTGACACCGCGCCCGCCAAGCCAGGAGACGAATACCCCGATGGCAATAGCGACCAGTGATTTCCAGTTCACAAAGGAGTGGATGAGCGTGGAGGGGGGGAGCGTTCCGCTGGCGATCGGCGCCATGACGCCAATGGTTAGAATTATAATCCCGACGGTCAGGCCCTGTTTTTCTATCCATGGAAAGAACGTATTCAGAGGGGTAACACGAACAATGATCAGCACCAGAATTGAAACAGCGACAGTGGTGTTGTGGCTGACAAAGCCCAGAGCTGCCAGTCCGAGCAGGATCAGCAGAGTGACATCAAACATCGTAGTTTCCTTGCCAAAAGAAAAAATAAGCCTGCTTACTGTACGCGTAAACGCGTGACGGAACAGGCTTTTTTTAATGATTATGATTTTTTTTGGGCTAATGCACGATGCTACGCTTTTACACCTGACTCGGGCGGCTATTGTACGCGGCGGAACGGGAGTAATTCCGGTTTCGCGATACGCAGGTAATCTGCGGTATCCATGATCACGGATTTTTCCAGCACTCCGGCATTGAACGCAATTTCATTAAAACGCTCAAACAATAGCGGATCGGCGACCAGCTTAAGTTTTGGATGGAAGCTAAACGGTGGGATAGCGCCAAATACGCAACCTGTCAGTGCATCGACTTCCGCCGGGCTGGCAAGTGATGCTCTTAACCCGCCGATATGACTGGCTAACAGGCTCAGGTCGGCCTGCTGGTCGGCAGAAAGAATCGCCAGGACGTGCTGATTAACGCCGTTGCCTTTGACCTTACAAACCAGCGCTTTTGCTCCCTGGCCCAGTGCGGTACCGCGAATTTCAGAAACCGCTTCACATTTGCCGACCGCTTCATGGCTTACCACGCGATACGTCGCGCCTTGTTCTGACAACAGCGAAATTAAACGCTGATGCGTTGCGTTACCTTTGTTCACTTCCGTCATGACTTACTCCTGGTACAACAATGAAAATCCTGTCAGAAAAATGATTACGCATCCGCGCGTTTTTTCTGTTTGTTCAGGTAGAGCTGTGCATCGGATGCTTTGTAGGCATCATCAATGGTGTCGTTTGGCTGCATATTATAAATCCCTGCGGAGAAGCTGATTGCTCTATCTTGCGCAATAATTTGTAAGTTATAGCGAATCCTCTCCAGCAGACGAGGCGTTAATTCAGCGGGGTAATCAATGAGGATAATGCAAAACTCATCCCCACCGAGGCGGATGGCATAGTCGTTTTTGCGAATCGAGGTTTGAATGGCTCTAGCCAGAATGGTGATAATTCGATCGCCTTCCTTATGCCCCAGCGTATCATTAATGACTTTTAGTTTATCGCAATCAATGGCGATAAAGGTCACAAGGGTGCCCGCGTTTACCAACTGCTGTAAACGCTGTTCGAGCGTCGGCGTTAAAATTTTGCGGTTGTAGAGCCCGGTCATCGCGTCACTGATATTTTCACGTGTGACGTTGTGATACAGCCGAAAATGCGTTCTGACCATATTCAGCAACAGTATTGTTGCCAGCAGATAGAAGGCGAATACTTTCCAGGAGGAGACAATAAAGTACATAAAATCAAGCGATAAGGTGATGCGTATACCGCCGGGCATGTCCTCCTGGTAGTGAACATAGCTAAACAGGTTGTTCTCACTTTGGTGAACGAGTATCTCTTTACCTGAGTTGATGTCCGAAAGCGTCACGTTAAGATAGCGCCAGACGAGAGGGCGGTCGCTGGTATAGAAAATATTCTTTAAATTCTCTTTGTTGATATCCACCATCACCACGCCTTTTAACTTACCGGCATAGTAGACCGGTGTTAAAAAGCTCATCACTTTTTTCTCGGTCAGGTTATCTTCATAAATACGGGAGATTACCGTGCGGCCAGTGAAAATACCGTCAATATCATTCTGGTTGATACCCAGGTTTCCTTTTTGCAAAAACGACCAGTTGTGTATCGCAAATTTCCGCGAGTCGACCAGATCAAAGAAATAGACGTAGTTATTTTTGAGATCGACGTAATATCGAAATTTATACTCCTGCATACCTAAACCATGACCGTAATCTTTCTGCTCACGATTAACGTTTACCGCCCGGTCAAAAGAGGGCAGTAGAAATATGTCTTCAAGTTTCTCGCTACATTTTGTGGTGGGGGTTTGCAACGTACCGTGTAATGGTAGGTAGTTATGCTGGGTGAGGTTGAGCCCATGAGTGCCGTTAACGCTGTCGAAAGCGTTGCAAAGTGCTTTTTGTTGCTCGATAGAAGCGGATACCTGGGGGGATGAAAATGTGCGCATCAGATGGGCTGCAATACTTTGATTAGTATACTTATCATAGAGAAACGATGAGTCGGCTTTCTCATTGATATAGCGCATGTACGCATTCATTGCTTTATCGCTGGCAATGAGCTCATAAACCAAAAAAGAAAACGTCAAAACAACTACGCTGACGGAGATAAAGAGCCTGAGCGCTTTATGATGCAATTGCATAATGATGTACAGCCCTGTAAGTCTGATACTTCAGTCTATCACACGGCATACATCCGCTCTAACGCTACTGGGAAGGGCATTTTGTAATAAAAATCATTCGCGTGCTTCACCTTTAACTCTTATTGTTGTATTTATAATGCAACTTATAAGAAAGGAGACAAGCAGATGAGCGCGACTGATAAAGCGGGCCATACGTTCTTAGCCAGCCTGGGCAAAACCCGTCTGCGTCCGGGGGGCGTTGAAGCAACAGAGTGGTTGTTCAGCCAGTCACAGCTGACGCCCGACAGCCAGGTGCTGGAAGTGGCGTGTAACATGGCCACGACGGCGATAGAGTTAGTTCAACGTTTTGGTTGTACGGTATACGCCATTGATATGGATAAAACCGCACTGGCAAACGCCAGAAATAACGTGGCGGCAAATGGTCTGGAAAATCACATTCACGTTATGGCAGCTAACGCTAACACCCTTCCATTTGCGGATAACAGTTTCGACGTTGTGATCAACGAAGCCATGCTGACAATGTATGCCGATAAAGCGAAGGCGAAGTTAATTGCCGAGTATTATCGCGTATTGAAGCCCGGCGGGCGTCTGTTAACTCACGACATTATGTTCACCGCACAAAAACTGGGCGCGGGCGAGCAGGGCCAGCTTGTAGAGGTAGTGAAATCAAACGTTAGCCCGATGACCAGACAAGGCTGGCGAGATTTATTTCTGAACGGTGGGTTTGCACAGGTCTTGCAGCAGAATGGCGATATGTCGCTGATGTCGCCGCGAGGATTAATTCGTGATGAAGGGCTGACTGGGGCGGTTAAAATTGTGTTTAACGGCTTACGCACACGCGAAAATCGTCGCCGGTTCCTGAAAATGTTTCGCTTCTTCCGTTCGCAACGTCACCAGCTAAACTACATTGCCTGCTGCTCCGTAAAGGGAAAATAAAAAGGATAAACGGATGAATATTGATAAAATGAAAAATCAGCATGTTGAAATTCTGGAGAAAATATCATTTCTACGTACGTTGAGCCATGCAGGCGTATCATCCAATGCCCAGGAAATTGCAACTGCGATCGTTAGCATGAGTGCCATTATAAAAACACATTTGTTTGCTGAAGATCAGTTCCTTTATCCACATATTGAGCAGGATGGAAATAGTACGCTCAGACAGGTTAGCTCAAAATTTCAACGTGAAATGACGGATATCGTCAGCGAATATGAAGTTTTTTCCCGGCGCTGGAATATTGCCAGTAAATTAAAAGGTAATGATGAGGCATTCAGACGTGATGCCAACAATGTTCTACGCAAAGTGTATGAGCGTATGCAAAAAGAAAATAAAGACTTCTATCCGCTGGTGGAAAGGATGTAGGGTGTTTTAAAACACAATGATAAAAGGATGGCGAAGTGTCAGAAAAACACTGGTCGAGAATGGAGTACCTTCATCAGACAGTGACCAACCCTAATATAGTTATTAAGGGTACGCATAGCTATTACAGTGACTGCTGGGATCATGGATTCGAACGCTCGGTGGTGCGGTATTTACTCGGTGATGAGATCAGCCGGGACTGGGAACCGCTTGGGCATTTGGATAAGTTGATTATTGGGAATTTCGTCTGCATTGGCGCTGAGAGCGTTATTCTGATGGGGGGAAATAGTACGCACCGGCTTGACTGGATCAGTCTTTATCCCTTTATGGCGTCGATCAAAGATGCCTACGAGTTTCGGGGTGACACGGTGTTGCATGATGGTTGCTGGTTAGGCATGCGCGCCATGATCATGCCAGGCGTTACGCTCGGGGAAGGCGCTGTTGTCGCAGCAGGTGCTGTGGTGACTAAAGATGTGCCACCGTATGCGGTAGTCGGCGGCAATCCGGCAAAAATAATAAAATATCGCCTGCCGGTGGGGGATATTGAACGAATACTGGCTCTTAATTTGTATCAACTTCCGGAAGAGTCGCTCGTGAAAATGCAACCGCTGTTGTCTTCTGGCGATATTTCCGCGCTCGAAGTGGAAGTGGCTAGCCTGAGACAAAATGCTAAATGACATAACATGTGGTTGAAACGCGAGGTCATAAAAATCAACCAGAGGAGATAACCTCTGGCTGATTTATGTATGTGGTTAGCTATTGCTGGTTGTACTTTGCTTATGAAACAGTTCGCGAAAGACCGGATAAATATCATCCTGGTCGCGGATATGCTGCATCGCAAAGTTTTCAAACGTTGATTGCAGATGTTCGTATTCACGCCACAAGGTCTGGTGCGCGCGACGGGTGATTTCGATATAGCTATAATATCGCACCATCGGCAGCAGTTTTTTCGCCAGAATCTCATGACACAACGGGGAATCATCCGCCCAGTTATCACCGTCCGAGGCCTGTGCGGCATAGATGTTCCACTGAGCCGGGTCGTAACGGTCTTTTACCACTTCATCCATTTACTTCAGCGCGCTGGAGACAATAGTTCCCCCGGTTTCCTGAGAGTAGAAGAACTCGTGCTCATCCACCTCTTTCGCCTGGGTATGGTGGCGAATATAAACCACTTCCACGTTTTTGTAGGTCCGACTCAAGAACAGATACAGCAAGATATAAAAACGCTTGGCCATATCTTTGGTCGACTGATCCATTGAACCGGAGACGTCCATCAGACAGAACATCACTGCCTGGCTGGAAGGATCGGGCCGTTTTTCATAATTCTTGTAGCGTAAATCAAAGGTGTCGATAAACGGCACGCGTTCGATTTTTGCCCGTAGTTCGGCAATCTCTTTGCGTAACCGTTCCTCTTCCAGCAACTGCGCTGGTTCACTTTTTGCGATGGTTTCCAGATCCGCTTCGAGCGCATGCAATTCGCGACGCTTACCTGCCGTCATCGCTGTGCGGCGCGCCAGTGAGTTTTGCAGGGAGCGCACCACGCTGATGTTGGCAGGCACGCCGTTAGAGGTGAAACCTGCCCGGTGCGTTTTGTACTCCGTTAACTGACGCTGCTGATTCTGCTTCAGGTTAGGAAGTGCTAAATCTTCGAACAACAGATCGAGATATTCATCTTTAGAGATCTGGAAGACGAATTCATCCTGACCCTCGCCATCCTGGCTGGCCTGGCCTTGTCCGCTTCCTGAACCACCGCCGCCGCCCTGCGGGCGTTCAATGCGGTCGTTCTGCACAAAATGGTCGTTACCCGGATGCACGCGATGGCGCAAGCCGCCACGCCCCTGATGGAACATCGGTTCGCTAATATCATCAGTCGGAATAGAGACAGATTCGCCGCTATCCACATCAGTCACCGAACGCTTGTTAATGGCCTCGGAGATCGACTGTTTAATTTGCGATTTATAACGGCGTAAGAAGCGCTGGCGGTTTACCGTGCTCTTGTTTTTGCCGTTAAGACGCCGGTCAATAAACCAGGTCATAAGCCCCCCGTACTGCATTTGCCAACTTTATGCTACATCAGTAACGCCGGATGCGCTGAGCATATCCGGCCTACGGATGTGTATTGTAGGCCCGGCAAGCGTACGCGCCTCCGGGCACTTTTTTTAAGACGATTTACGTACGCGCAAATACCATTCGCACAGTAAACGTACCTGCTTACGCGTGTAGCCTTTTTCCATCATCCGGTCGACAAAATCGTCGTGTTTTTTCTGCTCGTCAGTTGAGGTTTTGGCGTTGAACGAAATGACCGGCAGCAGCTCCTCGGTATTGGAGAACATTTTCTTCTCAATGACCGTGCGCAGTTTTTCGTAACTGGTCCAGTTTGGATTTCGACCGCTGTTATTCGCTCTGGCACGCAGAACAAAGTTGACGATCTCGTTACGGAAATCTTTGGGGTTACTGATACCCGCCGGTTTCTCAATTTTCTCCAGTTCTGAGTTCAACGACTCGCGGTCAAACAGCTGACCGGTATCCGGGTCGCGATACTCCTGATCCTGAATCCAGAAATCCGCATAAGTGACATAACGGTCGAAAATGTTTTGTCCATATTCGGAATAGGATTCGAGATAAGCCGTCTGGATCTCTTTGCCAATGAACTCAGCATATTTCGGGATCAGATAGCCTTTCAGGAACTCAAGGTAACGTTCAGCCAGCTCCTGCGGGAACTGTTCGCGCTCGATTTGCTGCTCCAGTACGTAGAACAGATGCACCGGGTTAGCTGCCACTTCGGCGTGGTCAAAGTTAAAGACGCGTGAGAGGATCTTAAACGCGAAACGCGTGGAAAGACCGTTCATTCCCTCATCGACCCCAGCGTAATCCCGATACTCTTGATAGGACTTCGCTTTTGGATCGGTATCTTTCAGGCTTTCCCCATCGTAAACACGCATCTTCGAGTAAATGCTCGAGTTCTCAGGCTCTTTCAGGCGAGAAAGAATGGTAAAGCGAGAGAGTGTTTCCAGCGTGCCCGGTGCGCAAGGCGCATGGGTCAGCTCACTGTGGTTAAGCAGTTTTTCGTAAATTTTGATCTCTTCGGAGATCCGCAGGCAATAAGGCACTTTGACGATGTAAACACGGTCAAGGAACGCCTCATTGTTTTTATTATTACGGAACGTCACCCATTCGGACTCGTTCGAGTGGGCAAGAATAATTCCGTTAAACGGCAGGGCAGAGATACCTTCTGTCCCGTTGTAGTTTCCTTCCTGGGTTGCGGTCAGCAGAGGATGCAGCACTTTAATTGGTGCTTTAAACATCTCAACGAACTCCATAATCCCCTGGTTTGAGCGGCACAGTGCGCCCGAATAACCGTAGGCATCAGGATCGTTCTGGGCGTGGTGTTCGAGTTTACGAATATCCACTTTCCCGACCAGCGCAGAGATATCCTGGTTGTTTTCATCACCAGGCTCCGTTTTGGCAATAGCGATCTGCTCCAGAATAGACGGCCAGACTTTGACAACGCGGAATTTTGTAATGTCCCCGCCAAAATCATGCAGACGTTTTGCAGCCCAGGGCGACATGATCGTACCGAGATAACGACGCGGGATCCCATACTCTTTTTCCAGGATCTGCGCGTCTTCCTGTGGGTTAAACAGGCATAACGGATGATCGTTTACCGGGCTACGCTCGCCGTTGGCGCTCAGGACATAAATCGGTACTCGCTGCATCAGCGACTTCAGCCGCTCAGCAAGAGATGATTTCCCCCCTCCCACAGGCCCCAGCAGATACAGAATCTGCTTCTTCTCTTCCAGACCCTGAGCCGCATGCTTCAAATAAGAAACAATCTGCTCAATGGCCTCTTCCATGCCATAAAACTCTTCAAAAGCGGGGTATCGTGCAATCACCCGATTCGAAAAGAGTCGAGAAAGACGAGGTTCGTGGGCAGTGTCGACCATGACAGGCTCACCAATAGCCATTAATAGCCGCTCTGCCGCATTGGCATAAGCGCTGCGATCTTGCCGACAAGTGGTAAGAAACTCCTGCAGCGTGAACTCTTCGTCCTTGGCAGCTTCATAACGCTGGCGATAGTGATCGAATATATTCATGGTATGCCGTCCTTTCGTTTTTTTAGCACATGTTAAGAGCCGTTCATATGAATAGTAGAGGCCCCTGAAGAGGTAAACTGAACGACGTCGCTGCTGAAGAAACAAGCAACTCTCATGCCATTGTGGTGGTCAGGAGATCAACGTATTCGGTGATACACCTTCTAAAATTAAGCGTAGATGGCATTTGCAAAACTTGCCTGTGTGCGCAAATGAATTTCAATGGCATATCAATAACTCATCAGCAAAAAAAGCACATCTTTTGTAAATCTATGGGGCAGGATTCATGCGGTGTTCACTGTCCTGCAAGCAAAATGTCATCACTCGCTGAGAAATTAGGGGGTTACATTCTGGGGCGAATCCGTAAAATAGTTGGGCTGAAGCGTATTGACGGTTAAACTTTGACCGCTACACATTTAAATAAGGAATTATTGACTGTGACCAAACTCAAACTTCTGGCACTTAGCGTGCTTATCGCCACTTCCGCTAACGTCGCACAGGCAGAGAGCAACCTGACGCTGGGCGCAGGCGTTGGTGTGGTTGAGCACCCTTACAAAGATTACGATAGTGACGTTTACCCGGTCCCGGTTGTAACTTATGAAAGCGATAACTTCTGGTTCCGTGGTCTGGGCGGTGGTTACTACCTGTGGAATGACGATACCGATAAGCTGTCGGTGATGGCCTATTGGTCGCCAATGTACTTCAAACCGGGTGACAGCGATGACAACCGTCTGCGTAGTCTGGATAAACGTAAGAGCACCATGATGGCTGGCCTTTCTTACATTCACAACACGCAATACGGTTTCCTGCGTACCAGCCTTGCAGGCGATACGCTGGATAACAGCAATGGTATTGTATGGGATCTGGCGTGGTTATACCGCTATACCAATGGCGGTCTGACGTTGACTCCGGGGATTGGTGTCGAGTGGAACAGTGAAAACCAGAATGAATACTATTATGGTGTTTCACGCCATGAATCTGCCCGTAGCGGCTTGCGTAGCTACGATCCTGAAAGCTCCTGGAACCCGTATCTGGAGCTCAGCGCAAACTATAACTTCCTGGGCAACTGGAGCGTATACGGTACTGCGCGTTATACCCGCCTGTCTGATGAAGTGACAGACAGTCCGATGGTGGACAAATCCTGGACGGGTCTGATTTCAACGGGTGTTACCTACAAGTTCTGATACCACTGTGTGTCAAACAGTCGCCCGCAGAGATGCGGGCTTTTTGTGCATATCAGAGATGAATATTGATCCAAAACATGTGATTTGATTTTTTGTGCTGTTTTGGCATTACATCGGCCGCAACAAATAGTTAACGTATTTTTCCTGCCGCAATTACCAAAATTAAACCTGTTGTTTGATGAGACTGAAATCTATTCGTTTGTGAATGGAGGAGTATCTGTACAGTTTCACGAATCATTGTTCTGGGAGAGTGATTTCTGGTTTCGCAATATATTGATAATATTCTATTTTATAATCACGGTATAATTTTATCGTGAAACTCTCGCCACTAAAAATAGCAAGATAACTATTTTATTGTTTTTGTGTGACGATGAAAGTTAACTTTCATTTGAAAAAATAAAATCATTAAGTTAATTTTTATTTTACATCTTTTAGGTATTTATCTGAAAAAATTAAAATTGACATTAAATAAGCGATTGCAGATATTACTCCAACTTAATAAGTAAAGACAGTAACGCTGCATGGCTCAGATATTAAATGTCATGTGGTTTTCTTGCGAATAAACCTGGTAGAGATAATGAAAAAGTTAATCATGATAGCAGTGATGGGTGGGATTCTGACGGGATGTTCCACCGAGGCTTCACGCATGAGTGCTTGCGAAAGCAAGGGCGTGAGCCGCGATGCCTGCTATATCGCTGAGCAAAACCGTCAGGCGACAATCAATGCCGTAGCTGAAAAACAAGCTATGGAGAACGCGCAAAACGTATATAACTCAAATGATACTAATTCCAGTCATCACCACAAACACAATAATTATTAAGGTGTAACTCATGAAGAAATTAATAATTATCGCTGTACTGGTCGCAACATCTGCGGCTGCACCAGCCTATGCCATCAGCGAGGCTTACCGTCAGCAGTTACAGCATGAACATAAAACGATGGTCAGCGATGCTAATGCTCCGGTGCACGCCAGTAAAATCACACCCGTGCATGTGAATAAACTGGGCGTAGACTTTAAACGTGGCGCTGATGGTATTGCTTATATTAATGGCAAAGCGGCGGCAAATGATGAGAACAATGCAGATGCTCAGTCTTATAGCGCGGGCTTGATTTCCGTCATTGTCTATAAAAATGGGAAAATTAACGCGATGAAAGAGGGGAAATATTTAGGTCGCTTAAAATAACCGCAGTGCAGTTAAGATTTTCTGTCATTCGGCCCGGGAGCATAGTTTGTTCCCGGGTTTTTTATTGCCGTTGCCATAGCGGTCAACTTCCAATCTTAGAGGGTGCAATTTGTGCACCCTAACAGGACACATACCAGTTGTTTTGCTTTACTGTGGTGCATTAACACAGGAGGGTGCGATGACAGCGAAACAGGTGATGTTTACAAAGCAGGTATCGCTGCCTGCTATTGGGCAGGGAACATGGTACATGGGCGAGGATCCTGGCCGACGCCGGGAAGAGGTTTCAGCGCTGCGGGCTGGTCTGGATCTCGGTCTGCGGTTGATCGATACCGCCGAAATGTATGCAGATGGTGCAGCGGAAGAGGTAGTGGGTGAAGCATTAACCGGGCGTCGTGATAGCGCTTTTTTAGTCTCGAAAGTATATCCCTGGAATGCCGGTGGTCAGAAATCCATTGCCGCCTGTGAAGCGAGCCTGCGTCGACTAAAAACCGATTATCTGGATCTCTATTTGCTCCACTGGACGGGCAGTTTTTCATTTGCTGAGACCGTTGATGCCATGGAAACACTCATTGCGCAGGGGAAAATCCGCCGCTGGGGCGTCTCTAATCTCGATTACGATGACATGCAGGCGTTATGGCAAGTCACAGGTGGGCGGGAATGTGCCACTAACCAGGTGCTTTATCATTTAGCATCGCGCGGTATTGAATATGATTTACTGCCGTGGTGCCAGCAGCAGCAGATGCCGGTCATGGCTTACAGTCCGCTGGCTCAGGCGGGGCGATTGCGCGGTGACTTGCTTTCTCACTCTGTGGTGAACGACATCGCGCACGCGCACAATGTTAGTGCTGCGCAGATTTTGCTGGCATGGGTGATTCGTCTGCCGGGCGTGATGGCGATTCCAAAAGCGGCAAGCATAGCGCATGTCGAACAAAATGCCGCCGCGCTGGAGATAACGCTCTCTGTTGATGAGCTGAAGCAGCTAGATAAGGCATATCCAGCGCCAAAGGGTAAAACGGTGCTGGATATGGCCTGATTTGCCGAATGGCGATGCTCACGCTTCTTATCCGGCCAACGCAATGTTTGGTAGGCCGGATAAGGCGCAAGTTCCGTCAGGCTACAGACACAATTTTAGCGTTTAGCAACGCGGATAGTTTGTGCCAGGCGTGATGGTTTTTCTTCGCGGGTTTTCTGCGGCGCGGTCGCGTAAGCCGTCTCTACGCAAACAAAGGTTTTATAGCCGTCATCCGGCATGTCGCCCATGCTAACGGACAGCGCCGGACCCGGGTTCCAGCCCACGACATTCAGATGGTGATGATGGACGACGTCGATATTGCGGTTGAGCGCATCATCATGGATAACGCTGCACGCTTGCGGATTCAGATAGACACGATCGGTGCGGTCCGGGAAGGTCTGGATACCATCAGCCAGCACATCTTCTTTAGCATCATTCACTTTGTCGATCAGGCGATCGCCAAGTCCACTGACTTTTACTGCCGCAATGTCACCGACGTTGAAATAGGTATGCAGCGCAGAGGTGGTTTCAAATTCACCGTGGGCTTCCAGTTCCATTTCACAGGTGGCACCTACTTTGAAACGGGCCAGCAGGCAGAACTCGTGCGGCCATAGCTGACGCGTTTCAGCGTTGCTTTGCAATTCAAACGTTAGCGCCACGCCATTGTCGTCTTCGTTGTGCGCTTTCAGCGTCCATGGCAGGTTGCGGGCAAAACCATGAGAAGGCAGGCCCTGCTGAGCAGCCGGACCAAACCACGGCCAGCAAATTGGTACGCCGCCACGCAGCGCTACGCCGGTTTTAAACGGGGTATTGTTACTTAGCCACAGGACTTCCTCTTCGCCGTTGGGTTTCCAGGAAAGAAAATGTGCGCCCTGCAGTGCGAAAGATGCTTTAACCTGTGGATGATCGACCACAAGAATCTCAAGTTCATCAAGCTGGCGGCGGGAGAGGACCGGGGTAATTTGTTCGATTACCGGAAGTGCAAAAATTTTATTAATCATTATGCAATCCTTTTTTTTACCCTAAATAATTCGAGTTGCAGGACGGCGGCAAGTGAACGATCCCGATGAGCTTACAGAAGTAAGTGATTCGGGTGAGAGAGCATTGCCAACACACCGGTAACTTGAAGTATGACGGGTATCTTCAGGCAAAAAAAAGAGCGACCTGAGTCGCTCTTACAGATTACTGTTTCATCTCAACTTATTTGGAGATGTGAGCAATCAGGTCCAGAACTTTGTTGGAGTAGCCGGTTTCGTTGTCGTACCAGGATACCAGTTTCACGAAGTTGTCGTTCAGTGCGATACCAGCTTTAGCATCGAACACGGAAGTGCAAACTTCACCGTTGAAATCGGTAGATACTACGTCGTCTTCGGTGTAACCCAGAACGCCTTTCATCGGGCCTTCGGAAGCAGCTTTGATTGCTTTCTTAATTTCTTCGTAAGAAGCAGCTTTTTCCAGACGAACGGTCAGGTCAACAACAGATACGTTCGGGGTAGGAACGCGGAACGCCATACCTGTCAGTTTGCCGTTCAGTTCTGGCAGTACTTTACCTACAGCTTTAGCAGCACCGGTAGAGGACGGGATGATGTTCTGGGATGCGCCGCGGCCGCCGCGCCAGTCTTTGTGAGACGGGCCATCAACGGTTTTCTGAGTAGCGGTGGTCGCGTGAACAGTAGTCATCAGACCTTCGATGATGCCGAAGTTGTCGTTGATAACTTTAGCCAGCGGAGCCAGGCAGTTAGTGGTGCAGGAAGCGTTAGAAACGATGTCCTGACCTTCGTATTTGTCAAAGTTAGCGCCTTTAACAAACATCGGAGTGTTATCTTTGGACGGACCAGTCAGAACCACTTTTTTCGCGCCAGCAGTGATGTGCTTACGAGCGGTTTCATCTGTCAGGAACAGGCCAGTAGCTTCAGCTACTACGTCAACACCAACTTCGTCCCATTTCAGGTTAGCCGGATCACGTTCAGCGGTAACACGGATTTTTTTACCGTTTACGATCAGATGACCGTCTTTCACTTCAACGGTACCGTTGAAACGGCCGTGAGTGGAGTCATATTTCAGCATGTAAGCCATGTAGTCAGCGTCTAACAGGTCGTTGATTGCAACGATCTCGATGTCAGAGCGTTCTTGAGCAGCACGGAAAACAATGCGACCGATACGGCCAAAACCGTTGATACCTACTTTGATAGTCATATATTCCACCAGCTATTTGTTAGTGAATAAAAGGTTGCCTGTAAAATTACAAAAACCTTACGCAGCGTCAAGCGGAATCGTGTCAATCATTGCGACAAATCAATCTGCTGCTTAAGCTTTGCGCAACTGACTCGCCTCACTCTTCCTTTGGGCTTGAAACCACATGGGGTCGGCGGCCCGAATTTTAAAGGGCAATCAAGATAAAAACGTGATTGTGATCACGAATTGCAGGCTGCCATTTCGCACGGATCAAGTTTAGAACAAAAGTTCGCACTCTGGTGTTAATGTTTTGTTAGAATCTGTCTCGCGATGTGAGTTTAGATAAAGCGAGATGTGAGCAAATGGCTAATCAACCTTCTCCAGAAGAACTAAAAAAAAATTTAACCGAAATGCAGTTCTACGTGACGCAGAATCACGGGACAGAACCGCCATTTACCGGGCGTTTGCTGCACAACAAGCGTGACGGCATCTACCACTGTTTGGTCTGCGACAAACCGCTATTTCGTTCCGAGACAAAATATGACTCTGGCTGCGGCTGGCCCAGTTTTTACGAGCCTGTCAGCGCAGAGGCTATCCGTTACATTAAAGATACTTCACACGGCATGCAGCGCATTGAAATCCGCTGTGGTAACTGTGATGCGCACCTGGGGCACGTCTTCCCGGATGGTCCGCAACCTACCGGTGAACGTTACTGCGTTAACTCAGCGTCTTTGAACTTCACCGATGGTGAAAACGGTGAGCAGACCAAAGGTTGAAGAAACGATTCAGCAAATTATTCTACGGAGAGTGGATTTAACATGAATCTTGATGAGATGATCAACAGCATGACGCCGGAAGTTTATCAGCGCTTATCAACTGCCGTTGAACTCGGAAAATGGCCGGATGGCGTGGCGCTAACGGCAGAACAAAAAGAGAACTGCTTACAGCTGGTGATGTTGTGGCAGGCGCGAAACAATATTGACGCGCAGCATATGACGATTGATACCAACGGTGAGATGGTGATGAAGAGTAAGCAGCAGTTGAAAGTGGAGTTTGGTATTACGCCCGAACCCATTGCGACGTTTAAATCCTGATTACTCAGGCCCGGCAAACATCTATGTCGGGCCCGCAGTTGAAGTTATTTCTTGTTCATCATCGCCTTCAGATCGGCGAACGGATTATATTTCGCTTCGCCCACCGCTTTCTGTGCATCTTCGCCTGCAACCACCGTTGAACCATACTGGTCCGCTTCCGTATATTTGGAATGTTCGTGATCGTGGCAGTACAGGCACAACATTTCCCAGTTGCTACCATCTTCCGGGTTATTGGAGTGATCGTGATCGATATGGTGTACCGTCAATTCGCGCAAATTTGAGTACACGAACTCACGGGAACAACGTCCGCAGACCCAGGGGAAGAGTTTAAGCGCCTTTTCCCGGTAACCGACTTCCAGACGGGCGTAATTTTTAGGGATAAAAGCCATAAAGCTCATGCCTCCAGTAGAAAATGAAAAGCTGCGCCAAAAGCTGGCGCAGCAGAATGCGATAATCATAACCTATTGTGTCAGGCGTTGGGATCAGTGTTTGATGCCTAACGAATCGGCTAACTGCTTAGCCAACTGGTTTTGGTCATCCGCACCGTATTCCCAGAACATGGCGCCTCCCAGCCCCTTGCTCTTGATGTAGTCAGCCTTGATCGCTACCGAGCGCGGGTTTTCATAGGAGAGGGCAAAGAGCGCTTTTCCCTCCACAGACTGCACTGACAGCCACGGCACTTTTGCTTCATCATCCCAATGCTGGCTAAAGCGCTTTTGCGGATCGTTGATCAATTTCGCCACAATGTCGTTGTACTTCACATAGGTATCTTTGCTCAGATCGACGCCCAGTGATTTGAACAATTCAATTTGCGCGGGCTCGAAATAGGGCTGGGTAACAGGATTTTTCTGTGCGTCAGGTTTGCTCCAGTCAATGCCAGGCTCAACAGCGCGTTTCGGTACGCGACCATAAAAACCAATGCCCAGGTTCATCTGACTCGCTTTTAGACCGGCAGCAAGATAGTTGTTGACCACAAAATCAGCGCTGTACTTATCCGCCGCGGCAACCGTCGGCCATTGTGTCGAATCGTACAGGTTCGAGTTGAAATACTGCGTACCGTAAGCCATGTCATAGGTCATCAGGTTTATGTAGTCGAGCGATGGCGCAATGGCTTTCACATCCACCCAGCTTTTCGGGCTTTCCGCATTTGCGCCCACGGCGATAGTCAGTAGTTTTTTATGCCCCAATGCGGCGCGGAGTTCTTTTAACAGCGCGGTAAAGTTAGCTCGGTCGGCCGGTTGACTTTCGACCAGTCCCCAGGCGCCGTTGACCGGGTATTCCCAGTCGAGGTCGATGCCATCAAGGCCATATTTCGCAATTATCTCCTGAGCAGACTGAATAAACACCGCGCGCGATTCTTTCGTTGCCGCCGCGCCTGAGAATCCACGTGCCCCCCAACCACCGACGGAAAGCAATACTTTCAGGTTCGGATTCTGTTTACGCAGCTGTGGAATTTTCAGTAAATCATCCTGCACTTTCGGTGAAAGCCAAATCTGATGCAGCTTGCTGGCGTCTTTTAAGGCGTCATTGGTCTCGTCTTTTTCGTTGTTGTAGACAAGGCCAAACGAATAGTTGAGATGGGTTATCTGACGAACATCCAGTTTATTGATGTCGCCACCAGGACCGGCAGTGACGTCGCCGCCACCATTGAAGTAGCCAACTGACATCAGTGAACTGGCGGAAACAACGCTGGCGCAAAGCAGGGGTAATGCTGCCAACAAAGGCAATAGTTTCATCGGTGTTCCTCTTTGACATTTAAACAAGCAAACACGCCACGGAAATGGCGTGGCGAAAAAAACAGCACCTGCAGGTTAACAGTTTCATAACAGGAAAAATGCGAAGGTGTTCACGTCATGTTGGCGAAGCGGCAAACCATTTCTGGTAGGTTGTATCGGTTGGGGCAAACATTACTGATTGTTGACGCAAGTCCTTTTTCTGGCCTACAGATTTGCATACATGCGCAAATTCAATAGGCCGGATAAGGCGTTTTAAAGTATTAGCGCTGGGTTTCCAGCCAGTCATCAAGCGTATACAGCGTCGCGCCCGCTGCGGCCATTTCCATAAACGCCTCTGCACTGTCCTGGGGTTGAATATTGACGCCACGGCAGCCGTCGGTAATAACGCTGACGGTATACCCAAGATCGAGCGCATCCAGAACGGTGAATTTAACGCAATAGTCGCTAGCCAGACCCATGATAATAAGCTCAGCAATACGGTGTTCGAGCAGCCAGGCGTTCAGCGCGGTTGCCTGACGACGACCGTTATCAAAAAACGCACTGTAACTGTCGACCAGCGGGTTCTCGCCCTTGGTGAAGGTTTTCGCTATTGCACGCTGGTTCAGCAGCGGATGCAGGGCCGCCCCTTCGCTGTTTTGCACGCAATGATCGGGCCAGAATGTTTGCGCCAGACCATCCAGTTGTCCCTGACTGTAGGGGGCGACCTGATGCTGGCTGGCAAAACTACCGTGATTAGCCGGATGCCAGTCCAGACTGGCAACAACCGTGTCGCCGCGTAGGGCGCACCAGTCAATCAGACGGTTGGCAATCTCGATTGTGCTGTCGCCTTGCGGAACAGCGAGAGCGCCGCCGGCACAAAAGTCATTTTGTAAATCGACCAACAGTAAGGCTCGGGCCATGGGCATAGACTCCTTTATTCGTCCGGGGTGAGCTCGCCGCGCAGATTTTGCGTCATTGCTTCACGAATGCTCTGCACATCCAGTCCCTGACTGAGTAAATAATGCAATTTGGTGAGCGTGGCTTCGACGGTCATATCCGCGCCGCCAATCACGCCAGCGTGGGCGAGGGCATTACCCGTCGCATAGCCACCCATGTTTACCTTGCCGGACATACACTGGGTCAGGTTCACCACCACAATGCCACGTGAGCTCGCATCTTCAAGTTCTTGCAGAAACTCTTTATTTTGCGGTGCATTGCCCACGCCGTAGGAGCGCAAAATTAACGCTTTCACCGGCTGGCGCAGGAAGTTACGCACCACATCAGCGGAGATACCTGGGTAAATGGTGACTACGCCAATCGGTTGTGGAGTAATAGGATGAACAATCAGTTCACCTGCGCCGTGCGGTGCTGGCGGAGTTCCCAGTCGACGGATGTGGATCCCGGCTTCCAGTAGCGGCGCAAGGTTGGGTGAGGCAAAGGCGTCAAAGCCATCGGCGTGCGCTTTAGTGGTACGGTTGCCGCGAAACAGTCGATTGTTGAAAAACAGGGTTACTTCATTGATCGGGTAATTTGCCGCAACGTACAGCGCATTGAGCAGGTTGATTTGCCCGTCTGAACGTAGCTCTGCCAGCGGGATTTGTGACCCTGTCACAATTACCGGTTTACCCAAGTTCTCCAACATAAAAGAGAGCGCTGAAGCCGTAAACGCCATGGTGTCGGTGCCGTGCAGAATGACAAAACCATCGTAATCGTCGTAGTGCGCTTTAATGTCTTCCGCAATATGCTGCCAGTCTTCCGGCGTCATGTCGGAGGAATCCATCAACGGGACGTATTCGTGGATGGTGAAGTCTGGCATCTCCGGGCGGTGGAATTCAGGCATCAATGCCAGTTGACGCTGGAGATGACCAGAAACAGGAATATAACCCTGTTCTGAGCGCTGCATACCAATGGTACCGCCGGTATAGGCAACGTAAATCGATTTCTTTTGCATGACTTTTCTTCTGTCTCAATGAAAACCCCTCTTCATCCCGAAGAGGGGGCAATTGTTAGCGAACGTTGGCGCAGGTCAGGCAAAACGCATATCGGTTTTGCGGATCGTTAAACGCGGCCAGCTTATCGCTTTCCGCTTTAACTGCACTGGCCGCAGAAGCAAACGGCGCCGGGAGCATGGCCTGAATAGCTTTGGGCAGCACGGCGCGAACGGAGCCTGACATGCTGTCCATTACCATATCGACGAATGTCGGTTCATCCTGATAATACGCAATGTGCCACTGTTTCAGCTTGGCAAGCTCAGCCGCTTTCGCGATGGCGTCGTCAAAATCACCGAGGCTGTCTACCAGTCCGTTGGCTTTCGCATCCTGACCGGTCCAGACGTGACCCTGCGCGATTTTGTCAATCTGCTCAGGGGTTGTCTTACGTGCATCCGCGACCAGCGTGATAAAGCGCTTATAGCCATTTTCAATGCTCAATTGCATCATTTGCTGCACTTCAGGCGGTAACGCTTTGGTGATGGAGATATCCGCCAGCGGGGAAGTGGCCACGCCATCGGTATGTACACCAATGGAATCCAGGCTGTTTTCTACGGTGTTGATCACACCAAAGATCCCGATTGAACCGGTTAAAGTGCTGGGGTTTGCCACAATGTAACTGGCTGGGGTGGAGATCCAGTAGCCACCGGAGGCCGCCATGCCGCCCATAGACACGACAACCGGTTTACCCGCCGCTTTTGCCGCAGCCAGCTCAGCACGAATGACTTCCGAGGCGCTGACGCTGCCGCCAGGACTGTTAACGCGCAGTACAATAGCTTTCACTTTCGGATCGAGACGCGCTTCGCGGATTTGTGCGGCAGTGGTGTCGCCCCCCACATTTCCTGGGGTTTCTTCACCGTCCATAATCGCGCCGTTCGCGAAGATAACGCCAATGCTGTCTCCGGTATCCGCCGGTGTTTTCAGCGAATAATCGTAATAGCTGACGGCGCGATAGTTTTTATCCGCTTTGCTCCAGCCAAACTGTTTGGTCAGCATTTTTTCGACTTCGGCGCTGGAGGCGAGTGCATCCACCAGTTTGTTGTCGAGCGCATATTTCGCCGTATCTCCATCGACCTTCGTCAAACCGTCCAGCATCGCCTGTGCGCCTGGGAACACCTGCTGAGCTGGGATCTGGCGGTTGGCGGCGACCGTGTCGAGATAGTTCTGCCACAGCTCGCCGATCCAACGACTGTCGGCTTCACGCGCGGCAGGAGACATATCATCGCGGATAAACGGCTCTACGGCAGACTTATAGGTCCCGACGCGGAACACGTGCGTGGAAACTTTCAGCTTATCGAGCAGGGACTTGTAGTACAGACCGTTGGTGGCAAAGCCGTGCAGATCAACGGAACCCTGCGGAGAGAGGTAAATTTTGTTAGCAAAACTGGCGAGGTAATACTGCCCCTGGCTGAAGTTATCGCCCACGGCAAAGACCGGTTTACCGCTGTCGCGGAATTCCCGCAGTGCTTTGCCGATATACTGCATGGAAGGCTGGTCTGCCCCGGCAAAATTTTTCAGATCCATCACGATGCCGGTGATGTTGCGATCATCTTTTGCCTGGCGAATCGTATTCACGATATCGAAAAGGGAGTTTTCCTGCAGACGATCGGAACTGGCGCCAAACAGCTGACGGCCAATAACGCTTAAACGACTGGTGCTCGAAGGCTTATCGACAATCACCCCGGAGATATCCAGCAGCAGCGCGCCTCGCTCAGCGTGTTCGCTGGTGTTGCTGCTGCTGACCTGCATCCAGATGCCCACGCCAACCAGCACCAAAAAGATGAAGAACAGGTTAAGCACAAATTCACGGACGAAATTGAGTAATCGCCATGTCCATTTAAAAAATCCGGCAATAAATCGCCACAGGGTTCGCATGTATTCTCCCTACCAATTAACAACACGCCACCCCGAAATCCCGGAGAAAGGCGATAAGATGAGGCTATCGTAATGACCCGACAGGCACTTGTCAGCAGGAATCACCGCCTGTGCTGTAACAAAATCCGCTCACGTGTTAATTTTGTGAACAAATTTCATTGTTGGAGTTAAGCAAATGGATGCACTCGAATTACTTATGACCCGTCGTAGCGCCTCTCGTCTCGTCGAACCGGCCCCGGCAGGAGAACAACTGCAAAATATTCTGCGTGCGGGAATGCGCGCGCCGGACCACAAAACGCTGCAACCGTGGCAATTTTTTGTCATTGAAGGCGAAGGGCGTGAACGCTTTGCCGCCGTGCTTGAAAAAGGCGCTATTGCATCTGGCAGCGATGAGAAGGCCCAGGAAAAAGCGCGCAGCGCGCCGTTTCGCGCGCCGCTGATTATTACCGTGGTGGCGAAATGTGAAGCAAACGACAAAGTTCCGCTATGGGAACAGGAAATGTCTGCCGGTTGTGCGGTGATGGCCATGCAGATGGCTGCCATTGCCCAGGGCTTTGGCGGTATCTGGCGCAGTGGCGCATTAACCGAAAGTGAGGTCGTCCGCGAAGCGTTTGACTGTCGCCCACAAGATAAAATCGTCGGTTTTCTCTATCTGGGCACACCACAGTTGAAAGCATCCACGACGATTACCCTTGCCGATCCGAGCGCATTCGTCCGTTATTTCTGATATCAACGGCAAAACTGTCTGGATTATGAGCAAAGGCACCCGAATTCAGACAGTCACTCTTACCACATCATGGAATGAGCGCTACCATATCCGGATTGCAATGACAGGAGATGTCCATGAGCGAGCAAGCTATTCGTTTAACGCAATACAGCCACGGAGCCGGTTGCGGTTGTAAAATTTCCCCAAAAGTGCTGGAAACCATCCTGCACAGTGAGCAGGCGAAGTTTGTTGATCCAAACTTACTGGTGGGTAATGAAACCCGCGACGACGCGGCTGTATACGATCTGGGAAACGGCACCAGCGTAATCAGCACCACTGATTTCTTTATGCCGATTGTCGATAATCCGTTTGATTTTGGCCGCATCGCCGCCACCAACGCCATCAGCGATATTTTCGCCATGGGCGGCAAACCGATTATGGCAATTGCTATCCTGGGCTGGCCGCTTGATAAGCTGGCGCCGGAAATCGCCCGCGAAGTAACCGAGGGCGGACGCTTTGCCTGCCGTCAGGCGGGTATCGCGCTGGCGGGGGGGCACTCTATCGATGCCCCTGAGCCTATCTTTGGTCTTGCGGTAACCGGCGTTGTTCCAACTGAACGCGTGAAGAAAAACAGCACCGCCGAGGCGGGATGCAAGCTGTTTTTGACCAAGCCTCTGGGTATTGGTGTCCTGACCACCGCAGAGAAAAAATCGCTGCTGAAGGACGAGCACAAAGGGCTGGCGACGGAAGTGATGTGCCGGATGAACATTGCCGGGGCGGCATTTGCCGATATCGACGGCGTGAAAGCCATGACCGACGTTACCGGTTTTGGGCTGCTGGGGCATCTGAGCGAGATGTGTCAGGGGGCCGGCGTTCAGGCGCAGATCGTCTACCAGGCTATTCCTAAGCTGCCAGGTGTTGAAGAATACATCGCGCAGGGCGCGGTGCCAGGCGGTACCCAGCGTAACTTTGCCAGCTACGGACACCTGATGGGTGAAATGCCGCAGTCGGTTCGCGATCTGCTCTGCGATCCGCAAACTTCCGGTGGTCTGCTGTTAGCGGTAACGCCGGAAGCTGAAGCCGAAGTTAAAGCGGCAGCTGCGCAGTTTGGCATCGACCTCACTGCGATTGGTGAGTTAGTGGAAGCTCGTGGCGGTCGCGCCATGGTTGAGATCCGTTAACTCGATGCGGTTGTTTATTGCCGAAAAACCGAGTCTGGCGCGCGCTATCGCCGATGTGCTGCCGAAGCCGCATCGCAAAGGTGACGGTTTTATCGAGTGCGGAAACGGGCAAGTGGTGACCTGGTGTATTGGTCACCTGCTTGAGCAGGCGCAGCCAGATGCCTACGACAGTCGTTATGCTCGCTGGAGTCTGGTTGATCTGCCGATTGTCCCGGAAAAGTGGCAACTGCAGCCGCGTCCCTCGGTGACCAAACAGCTCAACGTTATTAAGCGATTTTTGCATGAGGCCAGTGAAGTCATTCACGCAGGTGACCCCGATCGTGAAGGACAGCTGCTGGTGGATGAAGTGCTTGATTACCTGCAACTGGCCCCTGAAAAGCGCCAGCAGGTGCAACGCTGCCTGATTAACGACCTCAACCCGCAGGCCGTCGAGCGGGCGATTGAGCGTCTGCGCGCCAACAGTGAGTTCATCCCCCTTTGCGTGTCGGCACTGGCGCGAGCGCGGGCGGACTGGCTGTACGGTATCAACATGACGCGCGCTTATACCATTCTGGGGCGTAACGCGGGCTATCAGGGCGTACTTTCGGTCGGGCGCGTGCAAACGCCGGTGCTCGGACTGGTTGTGCGCCGCGATGAAGAGATTGAAAACTTCGTTGCCAAAGACTTCTTCGAGGTGAAAGCGCATATCGTGACGCCCGCCGATGAGCGGTTTACCGCTATCTGGCAGCCGAGCGAAGCGTGTGAGCCGCATCAGGATGAAGAAGGGCGCTTGCTGAATCGCTCGCTGGCTGAACACGTGGTAAACCGCATTAACGGTCAGCCGGCGATTGTCACCAGCTATAACGATAAACGGGAATCAGAATCCGCGCCGCTGCCGTTTTCGCTGTCGGCGTTGCAGATTGAAGCGGCGAAACGCTTTGGCTTAAGTGCGCAAAACGTTCTGGATATCTGCCAGAAGCTGTATGAAACCCATAAACTGATCACCTATCCGCGTTCGGATAGCCGTTATCTGCCGGAAGAACACTTTGCCGGACGTCACGCGGTGCTGAACGCGATTAGCGTCCATGCGCCGGATCTGCTTCCGCAACCGGCGGTCAATCCCGATACGCGAAACCGCTGTTGGGATGATAAAAAAGTGGATGCCCACCACGCCATCATTCCAACCGCGCGCAGTTCGTCCATCAACCTGAACGATAATGAAGCGAAAATATACAACCTGATTGCCCGTCAATATCTGATGCAGTTTTGCGCGGATGCGGTATTCAGGAAGTGCGTTATTGAGCTGGACATCGCGAAAGGTAAGTTTGTCGCCAAAGCCCGTTTTCTGGCAGAGGCCGGATGGCGTACGCTGCTAGGCAACAAAGAGCGCGACGAAGATAACGACGGGACGCCGCTGCCGGTGGTGGCAAAAGACGACGAGCTGCTGTGCGAAAAAGGCGAAGTGGTTGAACGACAGACCCAGCCTCCGCGGCATTTTACCGATGCCACGCTGCTGTCAGCGATGACCGGAATCGCGCGCTTTGTGCAGGATAAAGATCTGAAAAAGATCCTGCGCGCAACGGACGGACTGGGAACGGAAGCGACGCGCGCCGGGATTATCGAGCTGCTGTTTAAGCGTGGTTTCCTGGTGAAAAAGGGGCGCTATATCCATTCTACCGATGCCGGAAAAGCGCTGTTTCATTCGCTGCCTGAAATGGCGACGCGTCCGGATATGACTGCGCACTGGGAATCTATCCTGACCCAAATCAGCGAAAAACAGTGTCGATATCAGGATTTCATGCAGCCGCTGGTGGGGACGCTGTATCAGCTAATCGATCAGGCGCGCAGCACGCCGGTACGACGCTTCCGTGGTATTGCCGCACCGGGTAGTAGTGGTGGTGACAAGAAAAAGAGCGCGCCGCGGAAACGCACGGCGAAAAAAAAACCGCCATCTGAAGAGGCGGGTCTGTAATGCGCTCTTAGGCTTGATAAGGCATGTGTGCCGCATCAAGCCTACGGGAACAACAGATCTGAATTAAATCACACCCTGGCCCAACATCGCGTCGGCAACTTTCACGAATCCCGCGATGTTGGCGCCACGTACGTAGTTGGTTTGCTTGCTTTCGCCGCCGTACTCGACGCAGGCATGGTGAATATCCAGCATGATGTGGTGCAGGCGCGCATCCACTTTCTCCGCTTTCCAGCCCAGACGTGCGGCGTTCTGCGCCATTTCCAGACCGGATGTCGCTACGCCTCCCGCGTTGGCCGCTTTACCCGGCGCGAACAATACACCCGCTTCCAGGAACAGATCGGTGGCCTCGATGGTGGTAGGCATGTTTGCCCCTTCGGCGACAGCCTTCACGCCGTTGGCGATCAGCACGCGTGCCGCATCGACATCAAGTTCGTTCTGGGTGGCGCACGGCAGGGCGATATCAACCGGAACAGACCACGGCTGTTGGCCTTCCAGATAGGTCAGGCCAAATTCGCGGGCGTAATCCGCCACGCGGCCGTCGCGGCTGTCTTTGATCGCGCACAGACGCGCCAGTTTTTCTTTGGTAAATCCGCTTTCGTCGACCACGGTACCGCTGGAGTCGGAGGCGGTGACTACTCGCGCGCCAAACTCCATGGCTTTCTCAATGGCGAATTGCGCCACGTTACCGGAACCAGAGACGGCCACGCGCATGCCTTCAAAGCCCAGACCATGGCGTTTGAGCATCGCTTCGGTGAAGTACACCAGACCGTAGCCGGTAGCTTCCGGGCGAATCAGGCTGCCGCCGAAAGAGAGACCTTTACCGGTAAAGACGCAGGCGCTGTTGTTGGACAGTTTTTTCATCATCCCGGCCATAAAGCCGACTTCACGACCGCCTACGCCGATATCGCCCGCCGGAACATCGGTATCGGGCCCTAAATGGCGGAACAGTTCGGTCATCAGCGCCTGACAAAAACGCATGATTTCGCCTTCGCTTTTACCTTTAGGATCGAAATCGCTCCCGCCTTTACCCCCGCCCATTGGCAGCGTGGTGAGGGCGTTTTTAAATGTTTGCTCGAAGCCAAGGAATTTCAGGATCGACAGGTTCACGGAAGGGTGGAAACGCATCCCGCCTTTGTATGGGCCAATGGCGGAGCTAAACTGCACGCGCCACGCGCGGTTGACCTGCACCTGATTGCGATCGTCCAGCCAGACGACGCGGAACTGGATCACGCGCTCCGGTTCAACCAGACGTTCCAGCAACGACATCTGACGATAACGCGGGTTTTGCTCGAGGAAGGGCCACAGTGTCGTCATTACCTCACGAACGGCTTGCGCGAACTCGGTCTGATTCGGGTCGCGCTTTTGCACATGGTTAAGGAATGACTCCAGAGAACGTGTCTGATCCATAGATATAAATACCTCTTATGTATTGATATGGTTATATTTTTGATTTTTGTGTTAAGTGTTTTGCAGTTTTTGACTATAACATCAGCAGTGTGACGGGACGCAAGAAAAAATTAACCGCGCTAAGTAAATTAATATTGCGGCGTGGGTCATAACCAAAAGCGATGATGGCAAGGGCTAAAGTTTCTGCCGGTTTATACCGTTATACTGAGCATAACTGTCAGTCAAAAAGGAAAGAATATGCGCCGTATAATCATGGCAGGAGCGTTGGCACTGGTGTCCAGCGCGACGCTGGCAAATCAGCTCTATCGCCCGGACGTGCAGGTGAATGTCCCGCCGGAAGTGTTCAGTTCCAGCGGTCAGCGGGCGCAACCCTGTAGTCAGTGCTGCATTTATCAGGATCAAAACTACTCAGAAGGGGCGGTGATTAAAGCGGATGGCGTTTTGCTTCAGTGCCAGCGCGATGATAAAACGATCAGCACGAATCCGCTGGTCTGGCGTCGCGTAAAAGGATAAACGCTTCTAATAGCGGGATATCGGCAGGCGCCAGCGGATAACGCAGCGCCTCTTCGGGTGAACACCAGACGATATCCTGATGCTCATACGCTCTCAGCTCCCCCTGATATGACGGTACATGCCAGGCATGTAAGTGAATGAGTCGGCCTGAAACCTCGCGTTGATGGCTGGCAATGTAGCACTCAACGACCGCCTCGATGCCCAACTCTTCACGCAGTTCACGGATCAGCGCCTCTGGCTGACTTTCCCCCGGCTCAACCTTACCGCCAGCAAACTCCCACATACCTGACTGATCCGCATGCTGCGGGCGTTGAGCCAGTAAAATTTTGCCATCACGTTCAATGATAGCGGCGACCACGTCGAGGGTTTTCATTATATTCATCAAGATCTAACGGTAGAAAATGACATACTATCGCTATCTTTGTTTTATCTAAAGTATTCAGGAGCCACCGTTGAACGATCCTCAGTCGTGGGTAAAACCGTTAACGCGTATCCCTTCCAGTTTGCAACCGCTCGTTGCTACACAGAAAAAACATTATGGCGATGTGCTGCATCCCACGCGCTGGTGGGGGCGGATGCCGTTCCTGTTCTGGCTGGTGGCGCTGTTTGTCGGGTTTCTGGAGCGTAAAAAGGCGCGCCTGTCGCCGGTGATGCGCGCGCTGTTGATGACCCGCGTTTCTCAGGTGTGCCACTGCGCTTTCTGCGTTGACGCCAACAGTTTACGGCTGGCTGAACGCTGCGGCGCGCTGGATAAAGTCTTACAGGTTGCCAACTGGCAAGAATCAACGCTATTTAGCGCAGAAGAACGTGTAGGGCTGGCCTATGCTGATGCGGTCACCGCAACGCCACCACAGGTTGACGATGCGCTGAAAGCGCAGATGAAGCAGTATTTTACCGATGATGCCATTACTGAAATGACCGCGCTGATTGCGTTTCAAAATCTCTCGGCGCGTTTTAATGCCGCTCTCGATATTCCCTCCCAGGGACTGTGCGACAGTTTTAAAGGACGCCCGCATGCTTGACCGCCATCTTCATCCGCGATTAAAACCGCTTTTACATCGCTGCGTGGGCATCCTTGATCAACCGGCGATTACCCCGGACGGACTTACGCTGGTCGGTTTTGCTATTGGCGTGCTGGCGTTGCCATTTCTGGCGTTAGGCTGGTATATGGCGGCGCTGGTGGCCATTGTACTCAATCGGCTGTTTGACGGGCTGGATGGGGCGCTGGCACGGCGCAGAGGACTAACGGACGCGGGAGGATTTCTCGATATCTCGCTCGATTTTCTGTTTTACGCCTTAGTGCCGTTTGGTTTTATTCTTGCTGCGCCGGCGCAAAATGCGCTGGCAGGCGGTTGGCTGTTGTTCGCGTTTATTGGCACCGGCAGCAGCTTTCTGGCCTTCGCCGCGCTGGCGGCAAAGCATCAGATTGATAACCCCGGTTATGCGCATAAATCGTTTTATTATCTGGGCGGACTGACCGAAGGAACCGAGACGATTTTGCTGTTTGTGTTGGGATGTCTGTTCCCGGAATATTTTGCCGTAATGGCGTGGGTCTTTGGCGCGCTGTGCTGGATGACGACGTTCACCCGGCTCTGGAGCGGATATCTGACGCTGAAAGCGGTCCAACGTCAGGCGTAACGTAGTGCGTTGCCGGATGCGCTTCGCTTATTTGGCCTACAACGATGGTTTATGTAGGCTGGGTAAAGCGCTCTCGCTGCATCCGGCAACAATGACAATCTTACTTGCTGGCGTCCGGACCCCGTTCACCGCTGGCGATCGGGTTTTTCGGAGAGCTGCTCCACTCATACCAGCCGCCGTCGTAGACGGAGACGTTTTTCCAGCCCATTGCGCGGGCATACATAAACGTTTCCGAAGCACGCCAGCCGGTACCACAATAGAATGAGACCTGTTGCTCTGGCAGGATATTCCATTGCTTCCACATGGCGGCGATGTCATCGGCGCTGCGCATGGTGCCATCCGGATTATGGAAATCTTCCATGTGGGTGGAGTCGCTGCCTGCATGGCCCCAACGCGCCCCTGCGATCTCACCTTTTGGCTTAATGTAGCTATAGCCGCTGGTCGTACCGATAAATTCCGGCCATGAACGAATGCTCACCAAAGACGCATCCTGGCGATGCAGCAGACCGCGAGCCTGTTCCATATCCAGCATCAGTTGCGGTTGGGCAGGGATCGTCACGCCGAAATCAGGTTCAGGCTTCACCGTTGGTGCAGTACCGCGTTCGACCGGTAAACCTGAGTCAGACCAGGTCTGCCAGCCGCCGTCGAGCAGACGAACATCTTTCACACCTGCATACAGCATAATTTGTGCCACGCGCGCGGCGGCGTAGACATCGCGGCCGTATAAAATCACCGTGGTGTCGTGGCGGATGCCGTGTTTCGCCAGCATCGCTTTGAGCTGCGCGTCGGACACTTTATTCCACAGCGGTTCGCTTTCGACTTCGTTGGTATCAATGTAGCCCGCGCCAGGGATATGGCTGAGCAGATACAACTTCGGCGCGCCCCAGGCGGCTTCAATCACTTTCCAGTCACCGGCCGGTTTGGCGGTCACCTCTTTACCCTGCTGAAGGTCGTGCAGCCACTGCGGGTAAACCAACTGTTCGAAGTGCGGCAGACGTTGCAGGCGGGCAGGGTCCGTAAGCGCATCGCTGAGGGTTGAGATAGCGTTAAAGCCGACTTTCTGCAGGCGGGATTTGACGGCCTGCATGTCAGTATCGCTGCCATACAATGCCACCGGCGCGTCGGTTTTCAGGTGATGTGCCTTAACCCAGGCGCTGAGTTGTTCATCATTCATCTTGTCGAGCCAGGCGGCAGACAGGTTCAGTGCGGAAGGCTCGTGTCCTGAAGGACCATTAAGCGATTGCGGCCAGCCGTTATAAAAAGCGCTCTGACGGGTATCGATCGCCGCGCCTTGCTTTTGCTGTAACTGGTTGAGGGTGAGCGTCTGTGCTGTTTCAGCAGCCCAGGAAGAAGCGCAAGCGAGCCCTAAAGCCAGTGCCAGCGCGGTCATTTGAGAAACACGTTTCATCGAATAGCCCGACGTTGAAAAAGAGGACGACATTCTGTGCCGCCAGTTAAGTAAAAACCTTGCGTTAACGCAGCATATCGCCACATTCACGCCCAGTTTTCCATCTGTAATACACGACCTGCTGGTGGGACGTCCTGCGCATCGTGGGTAACCTGGACCACCGGAATACCCTGTTTACGTACTTCGGTGAAGACCCACTGGCGAAAGGTATCGCGCAGCGACGCATCCAGCCGGCTAAAGGGTTCATCGAGTAACAGCGCCTGGGGTTGCGCCAGAAGCGCGCGAAGCAGGGCGACACGCGACCGTTGCCCGCCGGAGAGCGAAGCCGGATCGCGTGAATAAAATCCTGCCAGGCCCGCGCGTGCGAGGGCGCTTTCCACCTCATGGCGTCTGGCGGGACCTTGCACGCTGGCGGGTAAGGCCAGCAGTAAATTCTGCCCAACGCTGAAATGGTCAAACAGCAGCGCATCCTGAAACAGAATGCCAATCTGGCGCTGCGCGGTAGGCAGTGTGTCTACGCGCTGTTCGTTGAGCCACAGTTCGCCTGACGCCTGAAAATGAGGAGACAACGCCCCGATCATCCATGAAAATAGCGAAGACTTACCGCTGCCGGAAGGTCCCATAATGGTGACAATGTCACTTTTATTAACCTGGAAATTAACGTCCTTCAGTAGCGCTGTCGTACCCTGGTACAACGAAACGCTTTGTACAATGAGCATTAGCGGAGTCCTTGTCGAAAGCGGCCAATCCACGCAGCGAGAAACGCCGCCAGTGCGAAAATTATAAGCGGTAACAGAAGCTGCCATAGCGCCTGGGTTGCCAGAATGGCGGTGCTACCGCCGCTGCTTAATGCTACCGCTTCGGTGGTCAGCGTGGGATAGCGCCCGGCGCCTAACCACAGCGTCGGCATATACTGGGCGATACTGACTGAGAACCCTACCGCGAAGGCAACCAGCGCCGGGCGCGCCAGCTGCGGACATTTTACTTGCCAGAATATGCGGCCCCGGGTCCAACCCAGCGTTTGCGCAATCAAAATCAATCGTGGGTCAATGCGTTGCCACGCCGGTTTGAGCACAAACAGCATCCATGGCATCACCCACAGCAGGTGTCCCCAGACAATGGTTATCATCAGCCCATCCTGTCCGGCATATAACGCCAACAGATACTGTCCAGTCACCAGCGGCAGCGCAGGCAAAATGAGCGGTAGCCAGACCCAACGGTGTCCGGTTTGCGGACCCCATTCCAGCCAGGCAAAAAGTATCAGCAGCGCCAGCACGCTGGAGAGAAGCCCCAGTTGCAGGCTATTGCTGAGCGCCTCGCTATTTAGCGACGAATAGCTGGCGATCAGCGCCAGAACCAGCGCGCACACCACACCGCCAAAGGGCAAAAGTTGTACCAGCGAACGGCCGATTGTACAGGATGAAAAACGCAGGCGTTCCCCGTTTACTGCGGGAATAGTGCGTTGCCAGGCGCGCCAGAGCAGATACCCCGCCAGCGCGATGATGAGTAGCAGCAGTACCAGCAGCAGGCTGGCGAGTGCTCCTTTAGCCTGTTGCTCGGCATCGCCCTGACTGAGCCATTGCCAGCTCAACACGGCGAGCGTTGGTGGGTTTCCGGGACCAAGGACGATTGCTACATCCACTACCGAGAGCGACCAGGCGACGATCGCCAGCATGGCTTTGCCTAACGCGGGGGCGAGAGAGGGCAGAACCAGCCAGTTCAGGCATTGCAGTCGGCTGTAACCCAGCGAATCCAGGACGATAACCTGCTGCGAAAGCTGTTTTTCACTCAGCAGAGCTGAGAGGATCCATAACAAAAAGGCACTCTCTTTTACCGCCAGCGTTACGCCAAGCCCAATGCCGTAGCGGTCAGGCTGGGAGCTGAGAAACGGGAGCCATTGCCAGAGCATGCCGCCTTCGGCAAAAACCAACAGCACGCTGGTGGCGAAGGCAACATGTGGAATCGCCAGCAGCCACGGAAGACGTGTGCACAGACGTGCCCAGCCTGCGCCGGGCCATAAGGCGAGGATCGCCAGCAGGGCGATGATCAGCGCGCCGCCAGCCGCGAGGCTTACGGAAACCAGCGTTGCCAGTAACGCCTGCGGGAGTTGAGGATCGCTAAATAGCGCCAGCCAGTGTCTGGTGCTCAGCGCCGGCGTTATCAGAGAAAAAGCCGCTGGCGCCAGCGGCAGATAAACGCCCGCCATGATGGCCCAGAGTAGCAGAATTAATGTGTACCGTAGCGGCGTAGCCATTCTTGTTCCAGAGCGTTTACCCATGCAGCATGCGGTTCTGGTAGCATGGTAGGGAGCCCTTGTGGGATCCGCGCCAGCAGCGCATTACGCTGGTCGACAGGCAATTTTTGTGGATCAAGCACCGAAGGATCTCCCCAGACTGACGGGTCGGCTTTACGCAGCTGCGCTTCGGGTGAAAGCAGGAAATTTGCCACGACTTTCGCTCCGGCGCTGGCACGCGCATTCGCTGGAATGGTGACAAAATGCACGTTGCCGAGCATGCCCTGTGAGAAACCAAAACTATAGCTGCTTTTGGGTAATTCACCGCGGGCCACTTTTTGCTGCGCGTGGGCAGGATTAAAGGTCATTGATAAACGCAGGGTGCCACCGTTGAGCAGCGCATCCATTCGCGCGGGCGTGGGCGGAAAATCTTTACCTTCGCGCCACAGGGCAGGATGCAAAGCATCAAGGTAATGCCACAATGGAGCGGTAACGTCGGCGAATGTGGACGCATTGGGCGCTATTTTCAGCGCCTGCGGCTTGTTGGTGAGCGAAATTAACAACTGCTCAAGAAAAGCCGTTCCGGTAAAGTCTGGCGGACGCGGATAGGTCACCGTGCCAGGGTGCGCCTGGGCAAACTCAAGCAGTGCCTGCGGGGATTGCGGCGGCTGCGCGGTGAGATCCTGCCTGGCAATAAAGGTAAGCTGTGCGCCGCCCCACGGTGATTCAGCCCCCTCCGTTGGAATGGAAAAGTCTTCGTTCACCGGTTTCTGGGTATCAACATAGCGCCAGTTAGGCAGCGTTTGTGCCCACTGGGTCTGTAGCAGCCCGGCTTCTTTCAGCGTGCGGAAATTTTCGCCGTTCACCCACAGTAAATCGACCGAGCCACCGGTTTTTCGCCCAGATGCCGCTTCCGTCTGGATACGTTTTACGGCGTCGGCGGCATCCGCCAGGCGTACGATTTTCAGGTTAATGGCATAGTGCGATTTCATCTCGCCGCTAACCCAGTCGAGATACTGGTTAACTGCGTTGTCACCACCCCAGGCGTTGAACCACACCGTCTGACCGCGGGCGTCATTTTTGATTTGCTGCCAACTGGCGTCCTCGGCGAAAGCCGCCAGCGGAGAGAGCAGCAAACTCAGGCACAATAAGCAGTAACGCATAATATCTCCATTGCTCAAAATGGGGGAAAGACTCAGGTCTTTTTCCGTTGATGCTCAAGATAAAGGCTTCTGGCCACGGCAATCACCACGCTCAGAGCGAACAGGATGAACAGGCCGGTAACAAACCAAAATGTGCCGCCGGTTAACAGGCTACCAGCCCATGAATAGACGATAGTGGCCGGTAACTGACCGATGCCGGTGGCGATGAAGAAATGGCGAAAACGAATCGAGGTCAGGCCTGCTGCGTAGCTTACCGGGTCGAACGGCACAAAAGGTAACAGGCGACAGACAAGAATTGTGTGCTTGCCATAGCGCTCGAAAAAAGAGTCCATGTTGTTCAGCACCGTTTTTCCGGTCAGTTTTTCCACCGCGCTGCGACCTAAAACGCGGGCAATAAAAAAGCACAGCGCCGCGCCTGCCATCGCGCTGCTCCAGGACAGAACGCCGCCCCAAAATGCGCCAAACAGCGAGGCATTGGCAAAGGTGATCACAAAGGCGGGAAGCGGTGCGACGATGGCCTGTAAGATCATCAGGAAGAACGACACGACCGCCGCCTGGGTTCCGTAAGAACGAATGAAGTTCTCAAGAGTATGCTGATCGAGCGTGGTAAATGCCGCCAGGCTGGCGTGAAGAAAATCACTCACGCCAGGTATCCACGCCCACGCCATCAGGGCGAGCAGCAGCAGGGCAAGCAAGCTTAAACGGTAATAGCGTGTCCGCCGCGCTTTATTCATCTTGATCATTTACCCGCGTACTCGTGACCGGGCGCCGGATCGACATGTTTATGCCGCGCCCAGGCTTTGGCGGCCTGAACGAGGACGAATAGCGCCAGCCCCGCAACGCTGAGCTTACCGATAAATGCCCAGCTAATCCCTTCGCTGGCCAGTTCGTGCGACATCAGCGTATAGATAAAGATGCCGGGCAAGGTGGTTAGCGCAGATATCACGGTAAATGACCAGAACGGAATGGCCGTCAGCCCATAGGCATAGTTTTGAATGTTATAGGGGAACAGTGGCACGAGCCGGGTCAGGATCAGAAAGTCTACTCCGCTATGGGCAATGCCTGTTTCGATAGCCTGAAACGTTGCCGTATGGCCAACGTATTTCAGCAGCAATTCCCGGCCAAGCCAGCGAGCCAACATAAATGACAGCGCCGAAGCCATGGTTGCCGCCACTAACGAGATAAGCGTCCCTGTCACCGGGCCAAACAGCACACCGCCGACGATCACCAGAATGCTGCCAGGGATCAGACACAGCGCGGCAACTATAAACAGCAGGATATAAAGGGTATAGCCGAACAGGCCGCTTTGGCGGATGACATCTTGTAAATGATGGAAATTGGTGATCAGATCGGTCAGACCGTAATGATGGAAAACTCCCGCCAGAACGCAGAACAATACCGCAACAATTAGCAGCCGGTATTCTGCGTTATGCGAACTTCTTTTTCATGGGGGTTCTCCTGTAAAACCGAGTGCAATGTGGCGTTTTCGTCAGCGAAAAGTGCGCGCGAAGATATAATAAATTTCCGGCCGCAACAATGTATTACCGTGGCTTTATTGATTTTGCACAGAATAAACAGACTCTCCAGGCCAGGCCCGGAGAGTGAAAATACACAGACGATCAGACGCGGAATTTAGCCCATACAGGCGCATGGTCGGACGGCTTTTCCATGCTGCGGATTTCATAGTCGATGCCGGTTTCTTCGCAGCGCTCCGCCAGCGGTTTGCTCGCCAGCAGCAGATCGATACGCAGGCCACGGTTATCGTCAAAGCCTTTTGAGCGGTAATCAAACCACGAGAACTGGTCGTTCTTTTCAGGCCAGGCGTGACGGTAGGTATCTACCAGGCCCCAGCCCAGCAGACGTTCCATCCACTCGCGCTCTTCTGGCAGGAAGGAACATTTGCCGGTACGCAGCCAGCGTTTACGGTTCTCTTCGCCAATACCGATATCGAGGTCGGTTGGGCTGATATTCATATCGCCCATGATCAATACCGGATTGTCGCGCTTCAGTTCAGTCTCCAGATAGTTTTGTAGGTTCTGATAAAACGCGGCTTTGGCCGGGAACTTGGTTTCATGGTCTCGGCTTTCGCCCTGCGGGAAATAGCCGTTGATCACCGTGATGCTGCCCAGAGGCGACGGAATTTCCGCCATGATGATACGACGCTGCGCTTCTTCGCCATCACCCGGGAAGCCACGACGCACCGCAATCGGCGTTTCTTTCGTTAATAGTGCTACGCCGTAATGGCCTTTCTGACCGTGATAAAAGACGTTATAACCCAGCTTTGCTACCTCTTCGAGAGGGAACATATCGTCGTGGACTTTTGTCTCCTGTAAGCCAATAACATCCGGTTGGTGTTTTTCGACAATGGCTGCCAGTTGATGGGGACGGGCACGCAGGCCGTTGATATTAAAAGAGACAAATTTCATAGTCGCTGCCACTTTGCAAGATGAATAGTGCAAGGATGGTAGCAGAATTTCTGCAGGCTGACTGCTTCTTGTCACCTGATTCCAACAATGATTGCTAATGGTGTTAACGATGGAGCAAAAACTGCACCGTTTTGGCGCGTAGCGCGTCGGAATAGAGCAATAATTTCCGATAAATTTCGTATACGATCACAATTCCAGAATTATATTTGGCGACTGAATAAAATTGCGTTTTTTCCTCTGTTTAGTCATCTGGTACGCAAACATATTCACTTTATATGCACATACAGTGAATATCGTCAGGTTGTAACTCGTTGATATTCCGTCACCGCCCTCCGTTTATGCACTTTTTTCGCTGGCTGGCACGAAGCCTGCAATCTACATTTACACCGCAAGCACTATATTTATTAACATATAAATAACCTTTTATTTACCATTGAGGTCGCTATGTCTCTGTCAATTACGCGTGAAAATTTTGATGAATGGATGATGCCCGTATACGCTCCGGCCCATTTTATTCCGGTGCGTGGCGAAGGTTCACGTCTGTGGGATCAGCAGGGTAAAGAGTATATCGATTTTGCGGGAGGCATTGCGGTTAACGCGCTGGGTCATGCACATCCGGCATTGCGCGAGGCATTAAACGACCAGGCGAGCAAATTCTGGCATACGGGAAATGGCTACACCAACGAGCCGGTGCTGCGCCTGGCGAAAAAGCTGATTGATGCCACTTTTGCCGAGCGTATTTTCTTCTGTAACTCTGGCGCAGAAGCTAACGAAGCGGCATTAAAACTGGCACGTAAATATGCCCACGATCGTTTTGGTAGCCAGAAGAGCGGCATTGTGGCGTTTAAAAATGCTTTCCATGGTCGCACGCTGTTTACCGTCAGCGCCGGAGGACAGCCCGCCTATTCACAGGACTTCGCGCCGCTGCCGCCGGATATCCGCCATGCGGTGTATAACGATCTCGACTCTGCCAGCCAACTGATTGATGACAACACCTGTGCGGTTATTGTGGAGCCGGTGCAGGGGGAAGGCGGCGTAGTGCCGGCAACAAACGCCTTTTTGCAGGGGTTGCGTGAATTATGCGATCGCCATAATGCGCTGTTGATTTTTGATGAAGTTCAGACCGGGGTTGGCCGTACCGGCGAACTGTATGCCTACATGCACTACGGCGTTACGCCGGACCTGCTGACGACAGCAAAAGCGCTGGGCGGTGGTTTCCCCATCGGCGCACTGCTGGCGACAGAGCGTTGCGCCAGTGTGATGACGGTCGGTACGCACGGTACGACCTATGGCGGAAACCCGCTGGCCACTGCGGTGGCGGGAAAACTGCTGGAAATTGTTAACACGCCGGAAGTGCTTAACGGAGTGAAACAGCGCCACGACTGGTTTGTGGAGCGTATTAACGCCATTAACGAACGTTTTGGACTGTTTAGTGAAATTCGTGGACTCGGACTGCTGATTGGCTGTGTGCTGAACGCGGAATTTGCCGGGAAAGCAAAACTCATCTCGCAAGAAGCGGCGGTTGCCGGAGTGATGGTGCTGATTGCTGGCGCTAATGTGGTGCGGTTTGCGCCAGCGTTAAACGTCAGCGAAGAAGAAATCGCCACCGGACTGGATCGCTTTGCGCTGGCCTGCGAACGCATTAAAGCAGGAGGTTCATCATGATGGTGATTCGTCCCATTGAACGCGCTGATATCACCGCGCTGATGCAGCTTGCCAGTAAGACCGGCGGCGGGTTGACCTCGCTACCGGCGAATGAAGCTACGCTGATGGCGCGTATCGAACGTTCGCTACAAACCTGGCGCGGTGAGTTGCCCAAAAGTGAGCAGGGATATGTGTTTGTGCTTGAAGACAGCGCCAGCGGAACCGTGGCAGGGATTTGCGCCATTGAGGTGGCGGTGGGGCTTAACGATCCCTGGTACAACTACCGGGTCGGTACTCTGGTGCACGCCTCGAAAGAGCTGAACGTGTATAACGCGCTGCCGACGCTGTTTCTGAGTAACGATCACACGGGCAGTAGCGAACTTTGTTCTCTGTTTCTCGATCCGGACTGGCGTAAAGAAGGCAACGGCTATTTGTTGTCGAAGTCGCGCTTTATGTTTATGGCGGCCTTTCGTGACCGGTTCAATGAGAAGGTCGTGGCCGAGATGCGCGGCGTGATCGATGAACACGGCTACTCTCCGTTTTGGCAAAGCCTCGGCAAACGTTTTTTCTCAATGGAGTTCAGCCGGGCGGATTTTCTCTGCGGAACCGGGCAAAAAGCCTTTATTGCTGAACTGATGCCTAAGCATCCGATTTATACCCATTTCCTGTCTGACGAAGCGCAAAGCGTGATTGGTCAGGTGCATCCGCAAACGGCTCCTGCGCGGGCGGTGCTGGAGAAAGAAGGATTTCGCTACCGCAACTACGTCGATATTTTCGACGGCGGACCGACCCTGGAATGCGATATTGACCGGGTACGGGCTATCCGTAAGAGCAGGCTGGTGGAGGTGGCTGAAGGGCAGCCTGCGCCAGGCGACTATCCTGCTTGTCTGGTTGCCAATGAAAATTATCAAAACTTCCGCGTCATGTTGGTTCGTGCCGACCCGGATACTCAGCGTCTGGTACTGACGGCGGCGCAACTGGACGCCCTGAAATGTCACGCGGGCGACCATGTACGTTTTGTGCGTCTTTGTGCAGAGGAGAAAACAGCATGACATTATGGATAAACGGCGACTGGGTGACGGGGCTGGGCGAGCGTCGGGTGAAAACCAATCCCGTAAGCGGTGATGTGCTGTGGCAGGGGAATGATGCCGATGCAGCCCAGGTAGCGCAGGCGTGCCGGGCCGCGCGCGCAGCCTTTGCCGGTTGGGCTAAACAGCCCTTTGGTGCACGCCAGGCCATTGTTGAAAAATTTGCTTCATTACTGGAAAGCAATAAAGCCGAACTCACACAGATTATCGCCCGGGAAACCGGCAAACCCCGTTGGGAAGCCGCTACGGAACTGACGGCGATGATCAATAAAATTGCCATCTCCGTGAAAGCCTGGCATGCGCGTACCGGAGAGCATCACAGCGAATTACCGGATGGCGCAGCGACGTTGCGCCATCGCCCGCACGGCGTGCTGGCGGTTTTTGGCCCGTATAACTTCCCCGGCCATTTACCCAATGGTCATATTGTTCCGGCACTGCTGGCAGGCAACACATTGATTTTCAAACCCAGCGAGCTGACGCCGTGGACCGGTGAAGCCGTGACAAAGCTGTGGGAGCAGGCGGGATTGCCGCCGGGTGTGCTGAACCTGGTGCAGGGCGGTCGCGATACGGGGCAGGCGCTGAGCGGGCAGGACGATCTCGATGGCCTGCTGTTTACCGGCAGTGCCAATACGGGTTATCAACTGCATCGACAGCTATCCGGCCAGCCGGAAAAAATCCTCGCTCTGGAGATGGGGGGCAACAACCCGCTGATTATTGAGAACCCGGAAGATATTGATGCCGCAGTGCATCTGACTATTCAGTCCGCGTTTGTCACCGCCGGACAGCGTTGTACCTGCGCCCGTCGCCTGTTAGTTAAAAAAGGCGCGCAGGGGGATGCGTTCCTGACGCGCCTGGTGGACGTCAGCCAGCGTTTAATGCCCGGCAACTGGGACGCAGAACCGCAGCCATTTATTGGCGGGCTGATTTCCGAACAGGCCGCGCGGCATGTCTATGATGCCTGGCAGCGTCTGGAATCGTTAGGGGGTCGAACGCTGTTAGCGCCACGTCTGGTGCAAGCCGGAACGTCACTGCTCACCCCAGGGATCATCGAACTGACCGGGGCGGCGAACGTACCCGATGAAGAGGTCTTTGGACCGCTGCTTGGCGTCTGGCGTTATGACAGCTTTGATGACGCAATTCGTATGGCGAACAACACCCGCTTTGGATTGTCGTGTGGGTTGGTTTCCCCCGAACGCAGCCAGTTTGATCAACTGCTGCTCGAGGCGCGGGCCGGGATCGTCAACTGGAATAAGCCGTTAACCGGCGCGGCGAGTACAGCGCCGTTTGGCGGCGTTGGCGCTTCCGGGAACCATCGCGCCAGCGCGTGGTATGCCGCAGATTATTGCGCCTGGCCGATGGCAAGTCTGGAATCACCGGCCTTAACGCTGCCAACGACGCTTAGCCCCGGCCTGGATTTTTCTCGCGAGGATAAGCTATGAAAGCCCGTGAGGTAAATTTTGATGGTCTGGTGGGGCTGACCCACCACTATGCGGGGCTGTCATTTGGTAATGAGGCCTCAACCAAACATCGTTTTCAGCTATCGAACCCGCGTCTGGCGGCGAAGCAGGGTCTGCTAAAGATGAAAGCGCTGGCGGATGCGGGATTTCCCCAGGCGGTGATCCCGCCTCATGAGCGGCCGTATATTCCGGTGCTGCGTCAGTTGGGCTTTACCGGCCGCGACGAACAGATACTGGAGAACGTGGCGCGTCAGGCGCCCCACTGGCTCTCCAGCGCCAGCTCCGCATCGTCTATGTGGGTGGCGAATGCGGCAACGGTCTGCCCTTCAGCCGATGCGCTGGACGGGAAAGTGCATCTGACGGTGGCGAATCTGAATAATAAGTTTCACCGTTCGCTGGAAGCGCCGACCACCGAAGCGTTGCTACGGGCGATTTTCCGTGATGAGAATAGTTTTACGGTCCACGGTGCGTTACCCCAGGTTGCGCTATTCGGTGATGAAGGTGCGGCAAACCATAACCGCCTCGGCGGGGATTACGGCGACCCTGGCGTACAGCTGTTTGTTTACGGTCGTGAAGAAGGGAATGCATCCCATCCGAAGCGCTATCCGGCGAGGCAATCCCGTGAGGCCAGCGAGGCGGTCGCCCGACTGAATCAGGTTAACCCGCATCAGCGCATTTTTGCCCAGCAAAACCCGGACGTTATCGATCTTGGCGTGTTTCATAACGATGTGATTGCGGTGTCGAATCGCCAGGTACTGTTTTGTCATCAGTTGGCGTTTGCCAGACAGCAGGCGTTGTTCGAGCAGTTACGCAGTCAGGTGGCAGGTTTTACCCCGCTGGAAGTCCCGGCTGCGGAAGTGTCGGTGCAGGATGCGGTGACCACCTATCTGTTTAACAGCCAGCTATTGAGCCGTGATGACGGTTCGATGATGCTGGTCCTGCCGCAGGAGTGTCGGGAGCATGCGGGCGTGTGGCGGTATTTGAACCGTCTGCTCGAGGAAGACAATCCGATCGATGACCTGCAGGTATTCGATCTGCGTGAAAGTATGTCCAACGGCGGCGGTCCGGCATGTCTGCGCCTGAGAGTGGTGCTTACGCCACAGGAGCTGCAGGCCGTAAATCCGGCGGTTATCATGAACGATACGCTGTTTAACACGCTGAATAATTGGGTCGACCGTTACTATCGCGATCGTCTTACCGCCGCCGACCTTGCCGACCCGCAGCTGTTACGTGAGGGGCGTGAAGCGCTGGATACGTTGACGCAATTGCTCAACCTCGGCTCTGTGTATCCCTTCCAGCAGGAGAGGACCAGTCATGGATAATTTTCTGGCCCAGACGCTGGCAGGGATAACCCCCGAGACAACCGAGGGCACAGCTCGCGGCTTTTCCTGGCAGTGGATTGGTCACGGAATTCTGGAGCTGACGCCGGACACTCCGGCGGAATATTCGCTGGTGCTGTCTGCGGGGATCCACGGCAATGAAACGGCCCCGGTAGAGATACTTGATTCAATTCTCTCCAGGCTGTTTAGCGGTGAACTAACGCTGACATGGCGGCTGCTGGTGATTCTGGGGAACCCGCAGGCGCTGGCGGCGGGACAACGTTATTGTCATAGCGACCTGAACCGTATGTTTGGCGGCCGTTGGCAGATTTTTGCCGCGAGTGAAGAAACGCACCGAGCCCATCAGCTTGAGCTGTGTCTGGAGGATTTTTATTCGCGGGCGAAAGAGCCAGTACGCTGGCATCTGGATCTGCACACCGCGATTCACGGCTCGCAGCATCTGCGCTTTGGCGTGTTGCCACAACGCAACGTTGCCTGGGACGAAGATTTTTTGGGATGGCTGGGAGAGGCAGGGCTGGAGGCGCTGGTTTTCCATCAGACACCTGGCGGCACGTTCACCCATTTTAGCGCTGAACATTTTGGCGCGCTGGCCTGCACGCTGGAACTGGGTAAAGTGCTGCCGTTTGGACAAAACGATCTGACTCAGTTTGCGCAGACGGCAGATGCGCTGGCGAAGCTGCTAAAGGGCGAGCGAATGTCACCGGGAGAAACATCTCCGCTGCGTTACCGCGTGGTGTCGCAAATCACGCGGCGTAGCGACGATTTCATTCTTCACATGGATAACCAGACGCTCAACTTTACCCCTTTTACAGAGGGCACCTTGCTGGCGCAGGACGGTGATGAACGTTTTACCGTCACCCATGATGTTGAATACGTTCTTTTTCCAAATCCAAACGTGGCCTGTGGTTTACGTGCCGGATTGATGCTCGAAAAATTGTGAAAAATATATATGCCCTTTTGGTTTATCCCTAAGGGCTTATTTTTACGTGCTGTTTTTATTTATTACGGATTATTCCTGGTGAATTGCTTTCTTAATAATCAGGGATGAGGTATAGTTCTTCATAATCCCTTCAAAATCATCCCGTTGTAATTTTTTATTGCAACTCTGCGCAATTTATTCTTTTTTTCTCCATAATTGATGAAAGTTTGTTTTTTACACTTTCATTGTTTTACCGTTGCTCTGATTAATTGACGCTTAAGCCGGTAAAGTTAATCTCGTCAACACGACATCACATTGCATAAGAGTCGCATGAGTGTCGTAAAAATAACTGAAAGAAAGGATAGAAATTATGCGTAAACTGACTGCTCTGTTTGTTGCCTCTACCCTGGCGCTGGGCGCTGCTAACCTGGCCCACGCCGCTGACACGACAACAGCTGCGCCAGCTGATGCCAAACCAATGATGCACCACAACGGTAAGTTTGCCCCGCATCACGACATGATGTTTAAAGACCTGAACCTGACCGATGCGCAGAAACAGCAGATTCGCGAGATCATGAAAGGTCAGCGCGATCAGATGAAACGTCCGCCGCTGGAAGAGCGCCGCGCAATGCACGACATCATCGCCAGCGATAGCTTTGATAAAGCGAAAGCTGAAGCGCAGATTGCGAAGATGGAAGAACAGCGCAAAGCCAACATGCTGGCGCACATGGAAACCCAGAACAAGATTTACAACATTCTGACCCCGGAACAGAAAAAGCAGTTTAATGCCAATTTTGAGAAGCGTCTGACAGAACGTGCCGCGCAGAAGGGTAAAATGCCGCAAGCTGCTGAGTAATCGTTCAGCGTCTACACTATATCATTCACGCTGTGTGTGCTGATTGCCGCACAGTGTGAAACCAAACTCAAGACCGCCGCTCTTGTCCACAACACGTTTAACGAGGTGGGCAGGATCGGCGGTTTTTTCTTTGCTGCCTCTTGCACCGCGCTTGTGACACGTTATTCTCCTGAAGCCCGCGAAAATTCCACCTGGAGGGCGCGTTGTTCTTTTTTGCAAAACACCGGGTTCATCGCTAAGGCAAATCAACTCTGCTGCCGATAACAATAATCTGCAGGGTGAACATAACAATGATGATTTATGGCTGCCTGTTTACGGTGGGCTGCCGTGCTGCGCCTTTCTGGAGGGATGATGGAATACTTTGATATCCGCAAAATGCCGGTCAATCTGTGGCGAAATGGTGCGGGAGAAACGCGTGAGATTTGCTGTTTTCCGCCAGCAACACGAGATTTTCACTGGCGGGCGAGTATCGCCTCCATCGCAGCAAATGGAGAGTTTTCTCTTTTTCCCAGCGTAGAACGCGTGATTACCCTGCTGGAAGGCGGAGAAGTGACGCTGGAAGAGCCGAACACCTTCACGCATACCCTGAAACAGCATCAGCCTTTTACCTTTGCCGGTGACAAGGTGGTAAAAGCGAAGCTGACGGAAGGGCAGATGTCGATGGATTTTAATATCATGACCCGACGGGATGTCTGCCAGGCAAAAGTCAGAGTTGCCGATCGCACCTTTACGACCTTTGGTTCGCGCGGCGGCGTGGTGTTTGTTATCAGCGGAGCCTGGCAACTGGGTGATAAGCTGTTGACCGTCGATCAGGGTGCAAGCTGGCACGACGGTAAACACACGTTACGACTGCTGGAACGCGAGGGGAAACTGCTGTTCAGCGAGATTAACTGGATGCCGGGGCATTCTCCGGACTCAGTTCAATAATGTCATATTGACCAGACAGAATAGGCCGGCAGAGAATTTTGTAGCCATCTTGATCAAAGCCGGCCGGCATTCGCGCGAGTGTAGCTGCCTCATCCAGCGTTGAAACGGCTCCCAGCCACAGCCAGTTATTGATGATATGGTACTGCGTCATTTCAGCGCGGGTTTCCTGCAGCGCAATGGCATTGCTCCACGGCCAGCAGATTACGCGCACTCTTTCCAGGGCTTCTACCAGACGCAAATGATGTGCTTCAGGGCTTTCTTTCCCGCAGCAGGCTCCGGCGCAGCGTTTAAGCGCGGAGCGAAAACAGGCGCGCCCGTGGCTCAGGGGTTCCAGCCCCAACAGGCCGTAGCACAGCTGTTGTTCATCGGCGAGGCTTTGCAGCGTCTGTAGCGCTGCGCGGCGGTTGGCAAACAGGCCAAACAGATTGGGGGCGTGGGAGAAATCAATATCTCGTGCGTAAACCACCTGAACCGTTCGGTCGGTAAGCTGCAAGGCACACAGCTGGCGATTGCGTCGCAGCCGTTTGTTAAACAGGGGCTGCTGTTCTTTGATAAGCCGCGCTTCCAGCAGCAGGGCGCCAATTTCTCCGGCCGTACAAATCCAGCTAATGCGCCTGGCCTGACGCAGCATACTCGCTTCGTCTGCGGTACGCAGATGCGCCAGCACACGGCTGCGAATATTGACACTTTTACCAATATAAAGCGGCATGGTGTCGCTATCACTGTGAAACAGATAGACGCCTGGCGCGGTGGGAAGCGCACTCAAAAACGGGCGCAAATGCTCGGGATATTCATAGATTGCCGCTGCCTCAAATGTCAGACGAGGGGCTGATTGACGCTGTACCACTGTTGACTCCAGATGCTGGTTATTCATCCAGTGTAGCAGTTTGAGGACGATTAAAAAAGCGGCATGAGATTCAGCAGGCTAATGCCAGATAGTGCCAATCCTGGCGCTACCCGGCATTTTGAAGGGAAAAGGATTACGCTTTTTTCCAGAAATCATCAAACACGGTGATCGGGGTGCGACGTTTATGCTCAGTTTTCACGTACCAGCCTTCAATTTTTTTCGCGACGTCGGCATCCAGCGTTTTTCCTTCCAGATAGTCGTCGATGTTGTCGTAAGTGACGCCGAGTGCGGCTTCATCCGGCAGAGAAGGGCGATCGTCCTCGAGGTCGGCAGTTGGTGCTTTCTTATATAAGTGCTCCGGGCACCCCAGCGCGGCGAGCAGTTGTTTGCCCTGGCGCTTGTTCAGACGAAATAGTGGGTTAATGTCGGTACCGCCATCGCCGTACTTAGTGAAAAATCCGGTGATGGCTTCTGCAGCATGATCGGTACCCACGACAACCCCGCTGGTCATGCCGGCGATACTGTATTGTGCCTTCATACGTTCACGGGCTTTTTCATTGCCACGCACAAAATCGCTCAGTTCGATACCCGCTTCACGCAGGGCCTGCTCGCTGGCCAGCACCGCGCCCTTAATATTGACGGTCAGTACGCGGTCCGGTTGAATAAAGGCGATGGCATCCTGGCAGTCTTGCTCATCGGCCTGAACGCCATACGGTAGGCGTACGGCAATAAACTGCAGTGCGTCATTACCCGTTTCTTTTCGCAGCTCGGTGATAGCCATCTGGCACAGTTTTCCCGCGAGCGTTGAGTCCTGTCCGCCGCTAATTCCCAACACCAACGATTTCAGAAAGGGGTAGGTCTGCAGATACGATTTCAGGAAATCCACGCTGCGGCGAATTTCTTCTTCTGCATCGATGTGCGGTTTTGCGCCAAGCGCCTGGATTATCTCTTGCTGCAGAGTCATTTAACCCCCTCCGAAAAATAAAATGATCAAAAAAATGATGTGTTAAAGCTAACGCGTTGAGGCCCAAACGACAAGGGATGCGAGCCTGATATAGCATCATTTTGTTTTAATAGAATTTTCCGAAACCACCTAAGTATCCTCTGATTGCTTGAAAAATGCGTTGTTGTGCTCCAGGCTTATATAACACGCTGAAATACAAGAGGACGGAATATGAACAAGAATCTAACAGGAATTCTGAGCGCAGCGGCTGTTTTGACTATGCTGGCAGGGTGTACGGCCTACGATCGTACGAAAGACCAATTTGTTCAGCCCGTGGTGAAAGATGTGAAGAAAGGGATGAGCCGGGCGCAGGTAGCGCAGATTGCCGGTAAACCGTCTTCCGAAGTCAGTATGATCCATGCGCGTGGGACGTGTCAGACCTACATCCTGGGTCAACGAGATGGTAAAGCTGAGACCTATTTTGTTGCTTTAGATGACACCGGACACGTGATTAACTCTGGCTACCAGAGCTGCGCAGAGTACGACACCGACCCGCAGGCAGCGAAGAAGTAACAACTGTTTATTGCCTGAGCACTCGGGAAAACCGGCCACTGCGCCGGTTTTTTTATGTCACACGATCTTAATTATTGACGCGAATTATTTACCTGAAGTGTGAGGGTGGTCATAACGCCAGGTCAAGGAGAGACAATTTAGTTGGTCAAGGAAATACCATCCGCCGGTGCAATCCCGTATACTCATTTCAGCCACCTAAAAAAGTAATTTAGCTGACGCAAGTTACCCAGAGCATGGATGCAGGTTAGGGCTTGCGAAGTGTCTGGTGACAGATAATCGCACATGAGGATCGTTTTAATGGAAAAGAAACACATTTATCTGTTTTGTTCTGCGGGCATGTCGACTTCATTGTTGGTTTCGAAGATGCGTGCTCAGGCCGAAAAATACGAAGTACCGGTTATTATTGAAGCGTTTCCTGAAACGCTGGCCGGAGAAAAAGGTCCAGTGGCCGATGTTGTATTATTAGGTCCACAAATTGCTTATATGTTGCCCGAAATTCAGCGTTTGTTACCCAACAAGCCTGTGGAAGTGATTGACTCGCTGCTGTATGGCAAAGTCGATGGTTTAGGCGTGCTTAAGGCTGCGGTTGCAGCAATTAAAAAAGCCGCAGCAAATTAATTATTTTATTTTAATTTTTCCCGTCAAAGAGTTATTTCATTAACATTCACCGCAATTATTAATTGCGGTATTTAAGGGTATTTTTCTATGAGTAACGCTATTGCTTCACTTGAAAAGGTACTCCTTCCTTTTGCTGTAAAAATTGGAAAGCAGCCACACGTTAATGCAATCAAAAACGGTTTTATTCGTTTAATGCCGTTAACCCTCGCAGGGGCCATGTTTGTATTAATCAATAACGTTTTCCTGAGCTTTGGGGAGGGGTCGTTTTTTTATTCAATGGGCATTCGACTTGATGCTTCAACTATTGAAACGCTGAATAGTTTGAAAGGCATTGGTGGAAACGTCTATAACGGTACGCTGGGTATCATGTCATTGATGGCGCCGTTCTTTATCGGTATGGCGCTGGCAGAAGAACGCAAAGTCGATTCTCTGGCTGCCGGGCTGTTATCCGTCGCCGCGTTTATGACCGTAACGCCATATAGCGTGGGTGAAGCCTATGCCGTTGGCGCGAACTGGCTCGGCGGTGCCAATATTATTTCCGGTATTATTATCGGCCTCGCGGTCGCGGAAATGTTCACCTTTGTGGTCCGTCGCAATTGGGTAATTAAATTACCTGATAGCGTACCGACATCCGTGTCGCGCTCTTTCTCTGCGCTGATTCCTGGCTTCCTTATCCTCTCCATTATGGGGATCATCGCCTGGGCATTGAACACCTGGGGTACGAACTTCCACCAGATCATCATGGATTCCATTTCAACTCCGCTGGCATCGCTGGGCAGCGTGGTGGGTTGGGCCTACGTGATTTTTGTTCCGCTGCTGTGGTTCTTCGGTATTCACGGTTCACTGGCGCTGACCGCGCTGGACAGCGGTATCATGACGCCATGGGCGCTGGAAAACATCTCCATTTACCAACAGTTTGGTTCCGTAGACGCCGCGCTGGAAGCCGGAAAGACCTTCCACGTCTGGGCGAAACCGATGCTCGACTCCTATATTTTCCTCGGGGGTAGCGGGGCTACGCTGGGTCTGATTATCGCTATCTTCCTGGCATCGCGCCGTCCGGATTATCGTCAGGTTGCTAAACTGGCACTGCCGTCAGGCCTGTTCCAGATTAACGAACCTATCCTGTTCGGTCTGCCGATCATCATGAACCCGGTGATGTTTATCCCGTTCATTCTGGTGCAGCCGATTCTGGCGGCGATTACGCTGGCAGCTTATTACTCCGGCATTATTCCACCGATTACCAACATCGCACCGTGGACCATGCCAACCGGTTTGGGCGCGTTCTTTAACACCAACGGTAGCGTCGCTGCTCTGCTGGTCGCGCTGTTCAACCTCGGTATCGCCACGCTGGTTTATCTGCCGTTCGTGGTGGTAGCCAACAAAGCGCAGAACGTTATTGATCAAGAAGAAAGCGAAGAAGATATCGCTAACGCATTGAAATTCTAAAATTTAATCCGGCATGGCTTCACGGTCATGCCGGACTGAACCAGAGGAAAAAAGTATGTTGGATATCGAGAACATCGTCGACACGCAGTCAGAAGCAGAAGAACTTGAAGAAGTGGTGATGGGTCTCATCATCAACTCCGGTCAGGCGCGTAGCCTGGCTTACGGCGCGCTCAAAATGGCCAAGCAAGGCGATTTCGAGTCAGCTAAGGCTATGATGGACCAGTCTCGCCTGGCGCTGAATGAAGCGCACCTCGTGCAAACGAAACTGATTGAAGGCGATCAGGGCGAAGGTAAAATGAAAGTTAGCCTGGTGCTGGTTCATGCTCAGGACCACCTGATGACATCAATGCTGGCGCGTGAGCTGGTGACTGAACTGATTGAGCTTCACGAAAAGCTGAAATAGCGAGGAGTGCATAATGCAGCTACAGATTAACGCACCGGAAATCAAAACCGTCTATGAGCAGCAGCTGTTTAATGGCAAAAATTTCCATGTGTTCATCTATAACAAAACTGAGAGCATCAGCGGGCTGCACCAGCATGACTACTACGAATTTACCCTGGTTTTAACCGGGCGCTATTATCAGGAAATCAACGGTAAACGCGTATTGCTCGAACGCGGGGACTTTGTTTTTATTCCATTGGGATCGCACCACCAGAGTTTTTATGATTTTGGGGCGACAAGGATCCTGAACGTCGGTATCAGTAAACGCTTTTTTGAACAGCACTACCACCCGCTGCTGCCATTTTGTTTCGTTGCATCACAGGTCTATCGGGCGAATAATTCGTTTCTCACTTACATTGAAACGGTTATTGCATCACTGAACTTTCGCGAGAGTGGGCTGGATGAATTTGTAGAAGTGGTCACCTTCTATATTATTAACCGGTTGCGCCATCATCGCGAAGAGCAGGTGCTGGATGATATTCCGCAGTGGCTTAAAACCACCGTGGAGACCATGCATGACAAACGGCAGTTTAGCGAGAATGCGCTGGAAAACATGGTACACCTGTCCGCGAAATCCCAGGAGTATCTGACCCGCGCAACCCAGCGTTATTACAGCAAAACGCCGATGCAGATCATTAATGAAATCCGCATTAACTTTGCTAAAAAACAGCTGGAAATGACTAACTATTCTGTAACGGATATTGCTTACGAATCTGGCTACAGTAGTCCAAGTCTGTTTATTAAAACGTTTAAAAAGCTGACGTCATTTACACCTAATAGCTATCGTAAGAAATTAACTGAATTTAATCAGTAGATATTATTTGCCAATAACCCATTTTTTATAGCTTGCCCAAAATAGCGTCGGGACAGCCACGCTATACCTGACAAACGGGTTGAGCATAATACACGTCAGTGTTTTGACACTGAAGGGAGAAAGTATGAGCCAGAAATTAAAAGTCGTCACTATCGGTGGCGGGAGCAGCTACACCCCTGAGTTACTTGAAGGCTTTATTAAGCGCTATCATGAATTACCGGTTTCTGAATTGTGGCTGGTTGATGTCGACGATGGAAAAGAGAAGCTGGACATTATTTTTGACCTTTGCCAGCGCATGATCGATAAAGCTGGCGTGCCGATGAAGTTGTTTAAAACGCTGGACCGCCGTGAAGCGCTGAAAGATGCTGATTTCGTTACCACCCAGCTGCGCGTAGGGCAACTGAAAGCCCGCGAAAAGGATGAACGCATTCCGCTGAGCCACGGGTATCTGGGGCAGGAAACCAACGGCGCTGGTGGGCTGTTCAAAGGTCTGCGTACTATTCCGGTTATCTTTGATATTGTCAAAGATGTGGAAGAACTGTGCCCGAATGCGTGGGTGATTAACTTTACTAACCCGGCCGGGATGGTGACGGAAGCGGTCTATCGCCATACGAATTTTAAGAAATTCATCGGTGTATGTAATATTCCTGTCGGCATGAAAATGTTCATTAGCGATGTGCTGGCGCTGAAAGAGAGCGATGACTTATCCATCGATCTGTTCGGTCTGAACCATATGGTCTTTATTAAAGACGTACTGGTGAATGGTAAATCACGCTTTGATGAACTGTTGGATGGCGTGGCTTCAGGTCAACTGAAAGCCTCCACCGTGAAGAACATCTTCGATCTGCCGTTCAGTGAAGGGTTGATTCGCTCGCTGAAGCTGCTGCCGTGCTCATATTTGCTCTATTACTTCAAGCCAAAAGAGATGCTGGCGATTGAAATGGGTGAATACTATAAGGGCGGCGCTCGCGCTCAGGTGGTACAGAAAGTGGAGAAACAACTGTTTGATCTCTACAAAAACCCGGATTTGAACGTGAAACCGAAAGAGCTGGAACAGCGTGGTGGAGCCTATTACTCCGATGCGGCCTGTGAAGTGATCAACGCCATCTACAACGACAAACAGACCGAGCACTATGTCAACGTTCCACATCATGGGCATGTTGACAATATCCCGGCGGACTGGGCGGTTGAGATGACCTGTACACTGGGACGCAACGGCGCCACGCCGCACCCACGTATTACCCATTTTGATGAGAAAGTGCTGGGCCTTATCTATACCATAAAAGGCTTTGAAGTCGCGGCGAGCAATGCGGCACTGAGCGGCGAACTGAATGATGTGCTGCTGGCGTTGAACCTGAGCCCGCTGGTGCATTCTGACAGCGATGCCGAGATTCTGGCGCGTGAGCTGATTCTGGCGCATGAAAAATGGCTGCCAAACTTCGCCGGGTGTATCGAGAAACTCAAAAGCGAACAACACTAACTGAGGTCGGCTATGGAACGCGTACTGATTGTAAATGCGGATGATTTTGGCCTGAGTAAAGGACAAAACTACGGCATTGTTGAAGCCTGTCGCAATGGCGTGGTCACCTCGACAACCGCACTGGTTAATGGCGCAGCCATTGACCATGCGGTACAGCTGAGTCGCGATATACCTGAACTTGCCGTTGGGATGCATTTTGTTCTGACGCTGGGCAGGCCGTTGACGGCAATGCCAGGCCTTACTCGTGACGGGTTACTGGGAAAATGGATCTGGCAGATGGCTGAAGAAGACACCTTGCCGTTGGATGAAATTTCTCAGGAACTGGCCGCGCAGTATCAGCGTTTTATTGACCTGTTCGGGCGGGAGCCAACGCATCTGGATAGCCATCACCATGTGCATATGTTCCCGCAGATTTTCCCTATCGTGGCCGGGTTTGCTGCCCAACGGGGGATTGCGTTACGGATCGATCGTCAGACGGTATTCCAGGCGTCTGACTTTCCGCAGACGTTACGGACTTCCCAGGGATTCAGCAGCGAGTTTTATGGCGAAGCGATTTCTGAAGCCCTGTTTTTGCAAACGCTTGACGCGTCAGCAGACCGGGGAGAGTCCTCGCTGGAAGTGATGTGTCATCCGGCCTTTATCGATGACATTATTCGTCAAAGTGCCTACTGTTACCCCCGCTTAACTGAGCTCGACGTGCTGACGTCTCCGTCACTGAAATATGCTATTGCGGAGCGCGGTTATCGTCTTGGCAGTTTTCTGAACGTCTAACTCCTGAGTTTGCGGCGCATAATGCGCCGCATTTTTTTAGGCAGGGATCGTGTCGATTTTTCCGGCGCGTGACCAGACGCGGTGCGCAGTCATTAGCGTCAGCAGGGTATCCATAAACTGTGCGTCTGCACTGTCTGCCTCCACCACGCCTTCTTCTCCTTCAGTTTTGATATCCAACGTTGCTTTAAACTGACGCGCATCGCCAGCCAGTGCGATAGGTTTTAAGTGCTTATACGCTTCGAGTAAGTAATATCGGGCATCACCGTTCATAGCGATATCTGCGATATTGCCACACGGAACGATAACCGCATCGACGGTCAGCGATGGTGAACCCGCAAAGGTACCGGCGATTGTCAGGACGGAACCATCATCGGCAACCACATTACCCATTCGGGAATAGAGCAGTTTGGCGTGAACGCCTTTGGCCTGTAAGGCTTGCATGATGGCAAGCAGGTCGCCCGATTTCACCTGGTCATTAAGTAGAATGGCGACCACGCGGCCCTTAATCTCACCTTGCGCACCCGCATATAAACTGAGTGACGGCGCACTTTTCAAACCATTGACGTTGGCCGGTGGGGTGATTTTGGCCTGTTCCTCGGTTAGCTCAAAACCGAGATTATCGGCAACCGCCTCGGCGAGGGCTGTATCAATATGGGCTAACTGTTCGACCACTCTTTCCCGAATATAGGGGCGCGTAACTTTGCTGAGTTCGAAGCTGAATCCGCCGATAATATGCTGCTGTTCAATTGGCGTCTGACTTAGCCAGAACAGGCGAGGGTGCGCATAGTATTCGCCAAAAGAGGGGCTACGTTCGCGGATTTTGTTTCCTTCAATCCGTTCCTGATACGATTCAAATCCACCGCGTTTTGGCCCCGGCGGCGTTTCACGCGGCCAGTTATCATTGATGGAATTAGGTTCATAGTTGGCCGGGTTGGTATCGATGTCCATACGATGCATGCCGTCACGCTGGAAATTATGGTACGGGCAGGTCGGGCGATTAATCGGGATTTCATGGAAGTTGGGCCCGCCCAGGCGACTGATCTGGGTATCGGTATAAGAAAACAAGCGGCCTTGCAGCAAGGGATCGTTGGTAAAATCGATACCAGGGACGATGTGTCCGGGATGAAAAGCGACTTGTTCATTTTCGGCGAAGAAATTATCCGGATTACGGTTCAGCACCATTTTACCAACGCGTTGTACCGGAACCAGCTCTTCCGGGATCAGCTTGGTCGGGTCGAGCAGGTCAAAATCGAACTTGAATTCGTCTTCTTCAGGAATGAGCTGCAGCCCCAGTTCGTATTCCGGATAATCGCCTGCTTCAATAGCTTCCCACAGATCGCGGCGATGAAAATCGGGATCACGACCGGTAAGTTTTTGCGCTTCATCCCATACCAGCGAAGCTTTGCCCGCCAGCGGTTTCCAGTGAAAACGGACAAAGGTGGCTTTCCCTTGCGCATTTATCAACCGGAACGTGTGAATGCCAAAGCCTTCCATCGTGCGATAGCTGCGTGGAATACCCCGGTCGGACATCGCCCATATAACGTTGTGCAACGTTTCTGGCTGTAACGAGACATAATCCCAAAAGGTATCGTGGGCGCTTTGACCCTGTGGGATAGCCCAATGCGGCTCCGGTTTTACCGCATGAACGAAATCCGGGAATTTATGGGCATCCTGAATGAAGAAGACTGGCGTGTTGTTTCCCACCAGATCGAAAATGCCCTCCTCAGTATAAAATTTGGTCGCAAATCCTCGAATATCTCTGACCGTATCCGCTGAGCCTGCGCCGCCCTGAACCGTAGAGAAACGGACAAAAACCGGGGTGATTTTATTTTCATCACTCAGAAAGTCCGCTTTCGTTGTCGCGCTGAGACTGGCATAGGGCTGAAAGTAACCATGAGCGGCCGAACCTCGGGCATGTACGATCCGCTCCGGGATGCGTTCGTGATCAAAATGGGTGATTTTTTCCCGCAGGATAAAGTCTTCCAGCAGAGTTGGCCCACGGTTTCCTGCGCGCAGAGAGTTCTGATCGTCCGCGATGCGCACTCCCTGATTGGTTGTCAGAGCAAAATCTTCGCTGCCTTTGCGAAAACTTTCCAGCGCGTTGAGTTTGTCACTTTTGGTGTCAGGCGCTTTTAAGCTGCCGGACGTAGTGGGCTGCATTCCTGGTGGCGTGGGTTCAGGTGTTGGCCGATGTGAACCGTCTGCTGGCGCCAGTGAGTCAAGTCCTGGCTGGGATTCGCTGGCATCATGAACCGGCGCTGAGTGATGGAGTGGGTGCTTATCATTCTGTGACATTAAACTCGTCTCCTGTTTTCATCGCTTAAAGGTCGTTGTTGCCGTCAAAAGCTTTAACTATAGACCACTTGCTCAGTGGTGCAGGAACTGACCGAGGGCGTAAAGCGCGATGAACCAGGCAAACAGCGCACGCAAGGCAGGACGTCAGGAGGCAAAATCGGCTAAGATAGCCGTTTTCTGATTTTTAGAATTAGTCTTTAGTGAAGCAACTGATTATGAAACCTCTTCGCCAACAAAATCGTCCGGTAATTAGCTATGTTCCTCGCGTGGAGCCAGCCCCACCAGAGCATGCAGTTAAAATGGATGCGTTTCGTGACGTATGGATACTGCGCGGAAAATATGTCGCTTTTGTCTTAATAGGGGAGGCGTTTCAGCGTTCGCCTGCATTTACGGTCCCGGAATCAGCGCAACGCTGGGCTAATCAGGTTCGCCAGGAAAATGAACTGAGCGATTAATGGATATAAAAAAACCGCCGGAGCATGACACTCCGGCGGTTTTTTGTTTTTCAGATCTAACAGATTTAGCGATGCGCCAGTTCGGCGTTATCGTCGCTGTCCAGAATTGTTTTATCGGTCTGTTTCAGCCATTGGCTGGTCAGCGTACCGGCTGTCATAGAACCGCTCACGTTCAGCGCGGTACGACCCATATCGATCAGCGGCTCAACGGAAATCAGCAGCGCAACCAGCGTGACCGGCAGACCCATAGCTGGCAGGACGATCAGCGCGGCAAACGTTGCACCGCCACCCACACCCGCAACCCCTGCGGAACTGACGGTTACGATACCAACCAGCGTGGCAATCCACATCGGGTCCAGCGGGTTGATCCCGACGGTCGGGGCGACCATTACTGCCAGCATTGCCGGGTACAGCCCTGCACAACCGTTCTGGCCAATGGTGGCGCCAAAGGATGCGGCAAAAGAGGCGATGGATTCAGGCACGCCCAGACGACGGGTTTGCGCTTCAACGTTCAGCGGAATTGAGGCTGCGCTGGAACGGCTGGTGAAGGCGAAAGTCAGCACCGGCCACACCTTGCGGAAGTATTTCAGCGGGCTAACGCCGTTAACACCCAACAGGATCCCGTGTACCACGAACATAATCCCCAGACCGAGATAAGAGGCCACGACGAAGCTACCCAGCTTGATGATGTCCTGCAGGTTGGAGCCCGCAACCACTTTGGTCATCAGCGCCAGAACACCGTACGGTGTCAACTGCATCACCAAACGAACCAGCTTCATCACCCAGCTTTGCAGGGTATCGATAGCAACCAGTACACGCTCGCCTTTCGGCGCATCATCTTTCAGCAGCTTCAGTGCGGCAACACCGAGGAATGCAGCGAAGATAACCACGCTGATAATTGACGTCGGGTTAGCTCCGGTCAGATCGGCAAACGGGTTTTTCGGGATAAACGACAACACCAGTTGTGGAACGCTGAGGTCAGCTACTTTGCCAACATAGTTGGTTTCAATCGCGTTCAGACGAGCGGTTTCGGCCCCACCTTGCACCAGACCTTCTGCGGTCAGGCCGAACAGGTTGGTCACCAGAACCCCTACCAGCGCGGCAATCAGCGTAGTAAACAGCAGTGTACCGATGGTCAGGAAGCTGATTTTACCTAACTGAGAGGCGTTGTGCAGACGCGCAACGGCGCTGAGAATAGACGCAAACACCAGCGGCATGACAATCATCTGCAGCAGTTGGACGTAACCGTTGCCGACAATGTTGAACCACTGTACGGAATCTTTAAGAACCTGGCTGTCGGAACCATAAATGGTGTGCAGGGCGAGGCCAAACACCACACCCATGACCAGACCGACCAGTACTTTTTTTGCCAGACTCCACTGCTTGTGACGGGCTTGCGCCAGCACGAACAGCAGCACTACGAACACGATAATGTTCGCGATTAATGGATAGTTCATCCCCGTTCTCCTGATCTTATTATGCGTATCACCGTGTGACGGTGATTCTGTTGGCGCAAGATTAGCAGAACTGTGACTTGCCTCTTATATTCAAATGGAATTGTTTATACCAAAAATAACTTTTTGGCTGATTTATTAGTCAACCTGGTGCGTTATAAAACGATTAAACTGCATTTGCAGCGTATTTATCATCTGTGATGACCAGCGCACCGCACTGTTCTCTTGTACGGTCTGCGGCATCCAGATTGCCCACGCGAACAGCGCCATGCACAGAAACCGCTCCAGTTGGTTGCCTTTTTGCGGCACGAGGATAGGCAGACGAAAACGCCAGCGGCAGGGCCAAAGCAGGGGGACGCCCGCCGGGGTCAACATGTCGGCCAGAATGTGGCTGAGATAACCGAGAACCATACCTTGTAAGGCATCCGCTGGAATTATCCAGGTATCAGGGACTTTCAGGTAAAACGTGGCCAGCAGGGCAAAAACCGCCAGCAGGCTATGCGTAAACCCGCGATGACCAAATGCCCGGGCAATGGGCTTTGATACCCACTTCAGACGCTGCCCCAGCAGGGATTTGGGATGATCGATATCCGGCAGTAAGCACGTCAAAATGGCTGAAGGAACAATATGCCACCAGTCACCCTGCGCAAGAACGGGCGTTAGCTCGGCATTCTTGGCAAATACCGCACAGGCAATAGAAAAAAGAAGGTGACCTTCCGCCGTCATGATAAAACCCAATAAACTGTCGATTCATACAGTATAGGGGTTTTATACAGTAGGCGGAAGAGGTGACGTTGTAACCCTTTGTCACAAGTGCGCCTTTACCGCGCCAGCCAACCGCCATCCACGACCAGCGTATAGCCATGTATATAGTCCGAGGCTGCACTTGCGAGGAACACGACCGGGCCTTTCAGGTCATCAGGCGTGCCCCAGCGTCCGGCAGGCGGGCAATGCGATCATTGCCCGTCGCAGGATTAGCCGCGCAGGTGGGCGGCAGTGAGTTCGGTGAGCGAGGCCAGTTTGACGTCGGCCAGAACGAAGCGAGGATCGTCCTGATTTTCATGCGCAGGTACTACGATGGAACGCATACGGGCGGCTTTCGAAGCAATCATGCCGTTCACCGAGTCTTCCAGTGCTACGCAGTTTATAGGGTCAATGCCCAGTTTCGCCGCGCAATCGAGATAAACCTGCGGGTGCGGTTTGCTGTAGGGCAGTTTTTCCGCAGAAGCCAGTGCGTCGAAGCTGCTGCGCAGATCAAACATGGTTAGCACTTTTTCCAGCATATGCAGCGGCGAGGCGGATGCCAGTCCTACTTTCAACCCCTGAGATTTACACAATGCCACGGCCTCACGCACGCCCGGCAGCAGTGGTTTTGTTTCTTCAACTAACGCAATTGCCCGGGTAATGATGCGCTCAGTAACTTCCTGACGTGAGGGACCGTTCCACGGTTGCTGTGCAAACCACAAATCAACCACCATGTCGATGCGTAAGCCAAGTGTATCGGGAAGTTCATGGCGGCGGGAGATATCAACGCCTAAACTTGCTATCACATCCAGTTCGGCCTGATCCCAAAGCGGTTCAGAATCGACCAGTAATCCATCCATATCGAAAATTGCAGCAAGAATTTGACGCGGGGTTGACATCACAACCTCTCCTTTACGGGTGATAAAAGGGATTAAGAGCCAGCCAGGACGGGCTCTGAGCGTTCATTATGGCTAATTCAGCAGTATACCGCCTTTAAAGATCAGGCGAAAACGATAATCAACGGGTAAACTTAGGCCAAAATGACACGTCTTAATCAAGGGGAACTCATGACGTATCAACAAGCTGGACGCATTGCCATCTTGAAAAGGCTGGTGGGATGGGTGATTTTCATTCCCGCGCTGATTTCAACCCTGGTTTCAGTACTGAAGTTTATGTATGCGCACAGCGAAAAGCAGGAAGGGATTAACGCGGTCATGCTCGATTTTGCACACGTGATGATCGACATGATGCGCGTGAACACACCTTTTCTTAACGTGTTTTGGTATAACTCGCCGACGCCCGATTTTCAAAGTGGACTGAATCTCGTTTTTTGGCTGATTTTCATTCTGATTTTTATCGGTCTGGCGTTGCAGGATTCAGGCGCCAGAATGAGCCGTCAGGCGCGTTATTTACGCGAGGGCGTTGAGGATCAGTTGATTCTGGAACAGGCAAAGGGCAGTGAAGGGTTATCTCGCGAGCAACTTGAGTCGCGTATTGTGGTACCGCACCATACGATCTTTTTACAAATTTTCCCGCTCTATATTTTGCCGGTGATCGTTATCGTGATTGGCTACTTCTTCTTTTCATTACTGGGTTTTTTGTAACTGCTGCACTATCAGGCCTGACGCGTTGCGAAACGCCAGGCCAGATAAGCAACGGCGACTTTGCTAAGCCGCCAGTAACCTGTCCAGCGCTTTCTGCGCCACGACCAGATGCTGTCCCCCGAACAGAATAGCCCTGTTCAGCAGCGTATAGAGCTGGTAGACAGGCTGTCTGTCGAGAAAATCCAATGGTAGCGGAGAAACAGACTGATAACCGTCATAGAGTTGCGGCGGCTGATCGGTATGTAACGGCAGCATTGCCAGGTCACACTCTCTGTCCCCCCAGTAGCAGGCAGGGTCAAAGATGTACGGGCCGTTCGGGCCGAGGGCGCAGTTCCCGGACCACAAATCACCATGCAGAAGAGATGGCTGCGGCTGATGAGAAGAGAGACGCTGCTGAACATGCTCGACAATGGCGTCGATATTGCCAAACGCAATGCCTTTTTCAGCGGCGAGTTCCAGCTGCCAGCCAATACGCTGCTCAGCAAAAAAGGTTGACCAGCGACGTTGCCAGGTGTTGGGCTGCGGCGTGGTAGAGAGCGCATTATCAAAGTCGAGCCCAAACTGCGGCTGATCGCTCCATTCATGCAAATGCGCCAACTGTTGGCCGAGGATAAACGCGTTGTGCGCATCAAGCGGACGGGGAGGGAGGAAATCCATCACCAGAAAGCTGTAATCTCTGTCTGCGCCTACCGCCCAGACTTTCGGTACAGATACGGTTTGACTGCGAGAAAGTAGCTCCAGCTGATCGGCTTCCGCCGTAAAGCCGGTTAACAGCTCTCTTTCATCGCATTTAACGAAAAAATCGCGCCCCGCATAGCGTAAATGCCATGCGGCGTGGATCTCTCCGCCGGGCAGTTCGTTACGCAGTTCGATTTCGCCTTCACCTAATTGCTCGCTTAAAAGACGACTGATAGCCTGCCACATGATGTCTCTCCCCATGTTGTCTGCCAGATCATAAGGTTAGCGCAAGAATGCGGTTAAAAAACACGAACTGACGCACACCACGGACGCGTCATCGCTGGAAAGGCACTTAATGTGTGTCGTTCTTCTTCACCTCGCATCGTTGTGAAGACGCCCGGTCGCACATGATTCACTTCTTTGTAATCATGTGATTTTTTATCATAGACGTATAACACCCATGCCGACAGTTTTACGGGGAAATCCCCTTGTATCTAGACAAGGGGAAGCCGTTATTACTGAGCCAGATACGCGTATATTTTTTGCGTATCGTCTAAAGCGCACAGACGCGTACCCTGATTCAGGGTGGCGGCGCTACCTGCGGCGACACCGTAACGAACAATATCTGCAAAAGGTGCGCTCTCAGCCAGTTTAAGCGTCATGGCCCCGACCATACTGTCGCCCGCGCCTACGGTACTTTGACTCTTCACCGGTGGCGGAACCACCTGGACACAGGTTTCACGATCAACGCCCAGCGCTCCTTGTGGTCCAAGCGAGACTACTACGCGATGCGCTTTTCCGCTTTGCACGATTTCTTGTGCGGCGTTGCGCACATCATCGGGCTGCGTGAGTTCGCGATTCACCAGCGCGCTCAGTTCTTTGAGGTTAGGTTTGACCAGTTCGATATTGCCGATGGTTAATGCTGCCGCCAGCGCTTCGCCAGAACTATCGACGATACAGCGAATCCCTTGTTTTTGTGCTGTGGTAATGAGCCGGGTCAGCTTCTCAAGCTGTACGCCAGGCGGCAAACTGCCGCTAATAACCAGCAGTGCGCCAGACTCAATTTCCAGCACCTGATCCTGAAGCTGGTAGAACTCATCATCGGTGAGCGCAGCGCCTGGCATGACGAAGCGATACTGTTCGCCGCTGGACTCAACGTGGACATGGAGATTTTGTCGGGTCCAGTCTTTAGCTTCGACGGTGGATACGGGAACATTTTCGTCGGCGAGCAAAGTAACAAGATGCTCTCCGGTGGCGCCACCCGCAGGGAAGATGGCCGTAGCGGTGCCGCCAAGATGGGCAATTGCGCGAGCGACGTTGATGCCGCCGCCGCCGGGTTCAAAAACCGGCGAGGTACAGCGAAGCTTACCTTCCGGGTAGATTTGCGGCGTGATTGTTGCGCTATCGAGAGAGGGCGCAAGTGTTAACGTATAGATACGTACCATCTTTACCTCCTGTTAGGCTGTCCTCAGTCTGGCACTTAACCCCCCGAAAGTGAAGTAATTAACAACATGATTTTTCATATCTTTATTTAAAATAATCGCGTTAAAGATATATAAATAAAAAAACGGTTTAGGAACGCTCTTATTCAAAAAATGAAATAAGAATTTATTGCTATGTTATTCGAGTCTTTTTATAATTTGTTACCTTTCAAGGGTCTTTTGTCATTGATCCATATGAAAGTTTCCGAGACCGTTATGGTCTCTTTTTTTGTTGTACGGACTCTTAATAAATGAAGCTTTTGAAGACAGTGCCCGCAGCGTTACTGCTGACGGGTGGCCTGCTTGCGTCAATGCAGGCTGCCGCCGATGATTCCGTTTTTACTGTCATGGATGACCCTTCCAGCGCGAAAAAACCCTTTGAAGGTAACCTGAACGCGGGATATCTCGCCCAGTCAGGCAACACAAAAAGTTCTTCTTTAACTGCAGACACCACCATGACCTGGTACGGTCAAACTACGGCGTGGTCTTTGTGGGGAAATGCCAGCAATACCTCCTCAAATGATGAGCGTTCATCAGAGAAATATGCCGTAGGTGGCCGTAGTCGTTACAACATGACCGACTATGATTATCTCTTTGGGCAGGCAAGCTGGCTGACCGACCGTTACAACGGCTATCGCGAGCGTGACGTGCTGACCGCAGGTTATGGTCGTCAGTTCCTCAACGGACCAGTGCACAGCTTCCGTTTTGAATTCGGTCCTGGTGTGCGCTATGACGAGCACACGGATGGCACCACCGAAACACAGCCGCTGGGCTATGCGTCCGGGGCCTATGCGTGGCAGATGACGGACAATACTAAGTTTACGCAAGGTGTGTCGGTATTTGGTGCTGACGATACAACGCTCAATTCTGAAACGGCCTTGAACGTTGCTATCAACGAACACTTTGGGTTAAAGGTGGCTTACAACGTTACCTGGAACTCTGAACCACCGGCAACAGCGCCGGAGCATACCGATCGTCGTACTACTGTGTCACTCGGCTATCGTATGTAATGACAAGCCGGGTCAAATAATTGGCCTGGCTTTTCTCAATTAACGTTAAATTTATTTAATATTAAATTTGTGTTTTATTTTTAATACTTATCAATAACGCGCTATTTTCAGACGAATTCGATTTAATTGATAAATACAACGGAACCGGAACAGCGTGTGCCAGTATTTTAACCCCAGATCATCGCAGCCCAACGTAGCATCAGCATTGCCGCACAAATAACGAGCAGTATCACAACCATCTTCCAGTGTTTCTTCGCAAAGCGATTTGTTGGCATTGTCCTTTTCCTGCTCAGGTTAGATAACTTTATACAAGTGTAACAAAAACGTCAGGGTGTCAGTGAATTGATTTACATCATAGAGTGCGCGTTGATTGTTGCTTTGATCGGCTCGTAATGCCGTGTACACTGTCAAACGGTGTTATCAAAAAGCGGGTGTAGGTCCAGTGTAGCCATTAAGGCGACCAGTGACATATTTCGCAGAGTGAAGCGGGAATCAGCCCACACCTTTTTGATGATTTTAAATATTGAATCTTTGTATGTGATCTTACGTGTGGGTCACCACTGCAAATAAGGATATAACATGCCTGTTATTACTCTTCCTGATGGCAGCCAACGCCATTACGACCACGCTGTAAGCCCCATGGATGTTGCGCTGGACATCGGTCCAGGTCTGGCGAAAGCCACTATTGCTGGCCGTGTTGACGGTGAGCTGGTAGATGCTTCCGATCTGATTGAGCATGATGCGAAGCTCTCCATCATCACCGCGAAGGATGAAGAAGGTCTGGAGATCATTCGTCACTCCTGTGCGCACCTGTTAGGGCACGCGATCAAACAACTCTGGCCGTACACCAAAATGGCGATCGGACCGGTTGTTGATAACGGTTTTTACTACGATATCGATCTTGACCGTACGCTAACCCAGGAAGATGTCGACGCGCTCGAGAAGCGGATGCACGAGCTCGCTGAGAAAAACTACGATGTCATTAAGAAGAAAGTCAGCTGGTACGAAGCGCGTGAAACCTTCGTGAAGCGTGGCGAGACCTATAAAGTCTCCATTCTTGATGAAAACATTGCCCATGATGACAAGCCTGGCTTGTACCATCATGAAGAATATGTCGATATGTGCCGTGGCCCGCACGTGCCGAACATGCGTTTCTGTCATCACTTCAAACTGATGAAGACCGCTGGGGCATACTGGCGTGGCGACAGCAATAACAAGATGCTGCAGCGTATTTATGGTACTGCGTGGGCCGATAAAAAAGCCCTGAGTGCCTACCTGCAACGTCTGGAAGAAGCGGCCAAACGCGACCACCGTAAAATCGGTAAGCAGCTTGACCTGTATCATATGCAGGAAGAAGCGCCGGGTATGGTGTTCTGGCACAATGATGGCTGGACAATCTTCCGTGAACTGGAAGTCTTTGTTCGCTCAAAACTGAAAGAATACCAGTATCAGGAAGTTAAAGGTCCGTTCATGATGGACCGCGTGCTGTGGGAAAAAACAGGTCACTGGGATAACTACAAAGATGCGATGTTCACGACCTCCTCTGAGAACCGTGAATACTGCATTAAGCCCATGAACTGCCCGGGCCACGTGCAGATCTTCAATCAGGGTCTGAAATCCTATCGTGATCTGCCGTTGCGTATGGCCGAGTTTGGTAGCTGCCACCGTAATGAGCCGTCAGGCGCGCTGCATGGCCTGATGCGTGTTCGTGGCTTCACTCAGGATGATGCACATATCTTCTGTACAGAAGAGCAGATCCGTGATGAAGTTAACGCTTGCATTCGTATGGTCTACGATATGTATAGCACCTTTGGCTTCGAGAAAATCGTCGTCAAACTGTCCACTCGCCCCGAAAAACGTATCGGTAGCGATGAAATGTGGGACCGTGCTGAAGCTGACCTGGCCGTTGCGCTGGAAGAAAACAACATCCCGTTTGAGTACCAACTGGGTGAGGGCGCATTCTACGGTCCGAAAATTGAATTTACCCTGTATGACTGCCTCGATCGTGCATGGCAGTGCGGTACTGTACAGCTGGACTTCTCTCTGCCGTCCCGTTTAAGCGCCTCTTATGTTGGCGAAAACAACGAGCGTCAGGTGCCGGTTATGATTCACCGCGCAATTCTTGGGTCGATGGAACGTTTCATCGGTATCCTGACCGAAGAGTTCGCTGGCTTCTTCCCGACCTGGCTTGCGCCAGTTCAGGTTGTCGTCATGAACATCACCGATTCACAGTCTGAATACGTCAACGAATTAACGCAGAAACTACAAAATGCGGGTATTCGTGTAAAAGCAGACTTGAGAAATGAGAAGATTGGCTTTAAAATCCGCGAGCACACTTTACGTCGTGTCCCTTACATGTTGGTCTGTGGCGACAAAGAGGTAGAAGCAGGCAAAGTTGCCGTGCGCACCCGTCGTGGCAAAGACTTGGGCAGCCTGGACGTAAATGAAGTGATTGAGAAGCTGCAACAAGAGATTCGCAGCCGCAGTCTTCAACAACTGGAGGAATAAGGTATTAAAGGCGGAAAACGAGTTCAAACGGCACGTCCGAATCGTATCAATGGCGAGATTCGCGCCCTGGAAGTTCGCTTAACAGGTCTGGAAGGCGAAGCTTTGGGTATTGTGAGTCTGAGAGAAGCGATCGAAAAAGCTGAAGAAGCTGGAGTAGATTTAGTTGAAATCAGCCCTAACGCCGAACCGCCAGTTTGTCGTATTATGGACTACGGCAAGTTCCTTTATGAAAAGAGTAAGTCTTCTAAGGAACAGAAGAAAAAGCAAAAAGTTATCCAGGTTAAGGAAATTAAATTCCGTCCTGGCACCGACGATGGCGATTACCAGGTAAAACTCCGCAGCCTGGTACGCTTTCTGGAAGATGGCGATAAGGCTAAGATCACGCTGCGTTTTCGCGGTCGTGAGATGGCCCACCAACAGATCGGTATGGAAGTGCTCAACCGCGTCCGTGACGATCTGAGTGAACTGGCAGTAGTCGAATCCTTCCCTACGAAGATCGAAGGCCGCCAGATGATCATGGTGCTCGCTCCTAAGAAGAAACAGTAAGGCCTTCAAGTAGCAATGTCTGTGGAGCCTGCGGGTTCCACTGCCGTTGTTCGCCTACGTTTCGTTTATTAACAATGCGAAGTGGAAGTTATTAAAATGCCAAAAATTAAGACCGTACGCGGTGCTGCTAAGCGCTTCAAAAAAACCGGTGGTGGTGGATTTAAGCGTAAGCACGCAAACCTGCGTCATATTCTGACCAAAAAATCTACTAAGCGTAAACGTCACCTGCGTCCAAAAGGCCTCGTTTCTAAAGGCGATCTGGGTCTGGTTATCGCGTGCCTGCCGTACGCATAAGCCGTTAACGTTTAATTAATTTTTTTACTAAGAATATAGATACAGGAGAGCACATATGGCTCGCGTAAAACGTGGTGTAGTTGCCCGTGCACGTCACAAGAAAATTTTGAAACAAGCTAAAGGCTACTACGGTGCGCGTTCTCGCGTATACCGCGTTGCCTTCCAGGCTGTTATCAAAGCTGGTCAGTACGCTTATCGTGACCGTCGTCAGAAAAAGCGTCAGTTCCGTCAACTGTGGATTGCGCGTATCAACGCAGCAGCACGTCAGAACGGTATTTCTTACAGCAAATTCATCAACGGCCTGAAAAAAGCCTCTGTTGAAATCGACCGTAAGATCCTGGCTGACATCGCAGTATTCGACAAAGTAGCGTTCACCGCTCTGGTCGAAAAAGCGAAAGCAGCTCTGGCATAAGCCGGTGAAAAGAGGGAGCCTGGCTCCCTCTCTTTTATTTGTAGTGCAATCAATTGGTTGACAATTTATCCGTAAGCCTTTTCAATAAAGGTTGTCCGGTTTTTACCACACAAGGTAACGCAAGCATGAATGCTGCTATTTTCCGCTTCTTCTTTTACTTTAGCACCTGAACTCAGGAGGCTTGCGCGTGAAAGAAGAAACGGAAAACAGCGCCTAAAAGCCTCCCTGGTGGAGGCTTTTTTTATACACGTTATCCTTCAGGCTGCCTCTGCGTTGGCTGCAGTCGCTTACCCCAGTCACATATTTGTCTGAGGATTAGCGCTCTACTGCTGTCTTGACTCAGCCAGAATGATTTTGTGTATATACGAGCGACTAGTGAATATCGCAACATAACGAGGAAAACCATGTCACATCTCGCAGAGCTGGTTGCCAGTGCAACGGCCGCCATTAACCAGGCTTCAGATGTTGCCGCGTTAGACAATGTCCGCGTCGAATATTTGGGCAAGAAAGGGCACCTGACCCTTCAGATGACTACCCTGCGTGAACTGCCGGCAGAAGAGCGCCCGGCAGCAGGTGCGGTGATAAACGAAGCCAAAGAGCAGGTTCAGCAAGCGCTGAACGCGCGTAAAGCCGAATTAGAAAATGCCGCGCTGAATGCTCGTCTGGCTGAAGAAACTATCGATATCTCCTTGCCTGGGCGTCGTATCGAAAACGGCGGTTTGCATCCGGTAACGCGGACTATCGATCGCATTGAAAGTTTCTTTGGTGAGCTGGGCTTTACCGTGGCGACCGGTCCGGAAATTGAAGATGACTATCATAACTTCGATGCGCTGAACATTCCTGGCCATCACCCGGCGCGCGCTGACCACGACACTTTCTGGTTTGATGCGACTCGTCTGCTGCGCACGCAGACTTCCGGCGTGCAGATCCGCACCATGAAAGAAAAACAGCCGCCGATCCGTATTATCGCTCCGGGCCGCGTATATCGTAACGACTACGATCAGACGCACACCCCAATGTTCCATCAGATGGAAGGTCTGATTGTTGATACCAACATCAACTTCACCAACCTGAAAGGCACGCTGCACGATTTCCTGCGCAACTTCTTTGAAGAAGACCTGCAGGTTCGTTTCCGTCCTTCCTACTTCCCGTTCACCGAACCTTCTGCGGAAGTCGATGTGATGGGTAAAAATGGCAAATGGCTGGAAGTATTGGGTTGCGGAATGGTTCATCCGAATGTGCTGCGTAACGTCGGTATCGATCCGGAAATCTACTCTGGCTTTGCATTCGGTATGGGTATGGAGCGTCTGACCATGCTGCGTTACGGCGTAACCGATCTGCGTTCTTTCTTCGAAAACGATCTGCGTTTCCTCAAACAGTTTAAATAAAGGCAGGATAAAACAATGAAATTCAGTGAACTGTGGTTACGCGAATGGGTAAACCCGGCGATTGATAGCGATGCGTTGTCAAACCAAATCACGATGGCGGGTCTGGAAGTTGACGGTGTGGATCCTGTTTCTGGCGCGTTCAACGGCGTTGTGGTGGGCGAAGTGGTTGAGTGCGCTCAGCATCCGAACGCTGACAAACTGCGCGTCACCAAGGTGAATGTCGGCGGCGACCGCCTGCTGGATATCGTCTGCGGTGCGCCAAACTGCCGTCAAGGGCTGAAGGTGGCTGTAGCAACCGTTGGTGCCGTTCTGCCGGGCGATTTCAAAATCAAAGCCGCAAAACTGCGCGGTGAGCCGTCTGAAGGCATGCTGTGCTCGTTCTCCGAGCTGGGTATTTCTGACGATCACAACGGTATTATCGAACTGCCTGTCGATGCACCAATTGGTACCGATATCCGTGAATACCTGAAACTTGACGATAATACTATCGAAATCAGCGTCACTCCGAACCGCGCCGACTGCTTAGGCATTATCGGTGTGGCACGTGACGTTGCTGTACTGAACAAAGCCCCTCTGGTTGAGCCGGAAATAGCGCCAGTAGCCGCAACCATTAGCGACGTCTTGCCGATTCAGGTCGACGCGGTGGAAGCCTGCCCACGCTATCTGGGCCGCGTGGTGAAAGGCATTAACGTTAAAGCGCCAACCCCGCTGTGGATGAAAGAAAAACTGCGTCGTTGCGGCATCCGCTCGATCGATGCCGTGGTTGACGTGACTAACTATGTGCTGCTCGAATTAGGCCAGCCGATGCACGCATTCGACAAAGACCGCATTGAAGGCGGGATTGTTGTCCGCATGGCAAAAGAAGGTGAAACCCTGGTATTGCTGGACGGCAGTGAAGCGAAGCTGAATGCGGATACGCTGGTGATTGCGGACCATAACAAAGCGCTGGCAATGGGCGGCATCTTTGGTGGCGAGCACTCCGGTGTGAATGATGAAACGCAAAACGTCCTGCTGGAATGCGCGTTCTTCAGCCCGCTGTCTATTACCGGTCGCGCACGTCGTCACGGTCTGCACACCGATGCCTCTCACCGCTATGAGCGTGGTGTCGATCCGGCGCTGCAACATAAAGCCATGGAACGTGCTACGCGCCTGCTGATTGATATCTGCGGCGGCGAAGCGGGTCCAATCATTGACGTGACGAACGAAGCCTCGCTGCCAAAACGCGCAACCATTACGCTTCGCCGTAGCAAACTTGATCGTCTGATCGGACACCATATTGCGGATGAGCAGGTGAGCGATATTCTGCGCCGTCTGGGTTGTGATGTTACGGAAGGGCAAGATGAGTGGAAAGCGGTAGCGCCGAGCTGGCGTTTCGATATGGAGATCGAAGAAGACCTGGTCGAAGAAGTCGCCCGCGTATACGGTTATGACAATATCCCGAATACGCCAATTCAGGCGGGTCTTATCATGGGTACGCATCGTGAAGCGGATTTGTCGCTGAAACGCGTAAAAACCATGCTGAATGACAAAGGCTACCAGGAAGTTATTACCTACAGCTTTGTCGACCCGAAAGTCCAGTCGCTGCTGCACCCGGGTGAAGAATCGCTGCTACTGCCAAGCCCAATCTCGATTGATATGTCGGCAATGCGTTTATCCCTGTGGACCGGCTTGCTGTCTACGGTAGTGTACAACCAGAATCGTCAGCAAAACCGCGTGCGTATTTTCGAAACGGGTTTACGTTTCGTACCGGACACGCAGGCCAATCTCGGGATCCGTCAGGATCTGATGCTGGCGGGCGCGATCTGCGGTAACCGTCATGATGAACACTGGAATCTGGCAAAAGAGACCGTTGATTTCTATGATCTGAAAGGCGATCTGGAAGCGGTTCTCGACCTGACCGGCAAGCTGGCGGATATTCAGTTCAAAGCTGAAGCGAATCCAGCACTGCATCCGGGGCAGTCTGCGGCGATTTATCTGAAAGGTGAACGCATTGGTTTCATTGGGGTTGTTCATCCTGAACTGGAACGTAAACTGGATCTGAACGGTCGCACTCTGGTGTTTGAACTGGAGTGGAACAAGCTCGCAGACCGCGTGGTGCCTCAGGCGCGTGAAGTTTCTCGCTTCCCGGCGAACCGTCGCGACATCGCAGTCGTTGTGGCAGAAAACGTTCCCGCTGCGGATATTTTATCCGAATGTAAGAAAGTTGGCGTAAATCAGGTAGTTGGCGTAAACTTGTTTGACGTGTACCGCGGTAAGGGTGTTGCGGAGGGTTATAAGAGCCTCGCTATCAGCCTGATCCTTCAGGATACCAGCCGTACACTTGAAGAAGAGGAGATTGCCGCTACCGTCGCCAAATGTGTAGAGGCATTAAAAGAGCGATTCCAGGCATCATTGAGGGATTGAACCTATGGCGCTTACAAAAGCTGAAATGTCAGAATATCTGTTTGATAAGCTTGGGCTTAGCAAGCGGGATGCCAAAGAACTGGTCGAGCTGTTTTTCGAAGAGATCCGTCGTGCTCTGGAAAATGGTGAGCAGGTAAAACTCTCTGGTTTTGGTAACTTCGATCTGCGTGATAAGAATCAACGTCCGGGCCGTAATCCGAAAACGGGCGAAGATATTCCCATTACAGCACGGCGCGTGGTGACCTTCAGACCCGGACAGAAGTTAAAAAGCCGGGTTGAAAACGCAACGCCGAAAGAAGAGTAATCTGAACTAACTAAAAAGGCCGCGAATGCGGCCTTTTTTCTTAGTGGGCCAGAAGGAAAAACAGCCCGGTCAGTGCTGCGCTCAGCAGGTTAGACAACGTGCCCGCCAGGATCACTTTAAGCCCCATTTTAGCAATGAAACTTTTTTTCCCCGGCACAATCCCCCCCAGTACGCCAATCAATGCAGCAGGAGAGGACAAATTGGCAAAACCAGCCAGCGCCATGATCGTTATTATCTGCGAATATTCCGACAGTTGGTCTTTCATTGGAATAAAGCTGGTATACGCGACGAACTCATTCAACACCAATTTTTGACCTAACAGGCTGCCAATTTGCAAGACTTCGTTAGCGGGAATGCCCAACAGCCAGGCAACCGGAGCAAAGAGGTAACTAAAGATAAATTGTAGCGTGACGTTACCATAGCCGAAAAAGCCACAAAACCAGCCCAACAAGCCGTTCACCATAGCAATTAATGCAATCAGTGCCAGAAGCATTGCCCCCACGTTAGCGGCTAGCTTCAGCCCGATAGTCGCGCCATTTGTCGCCGCTTCAACGATGTTGATAGGCTTTTCCTCTTGACCAAGCATATCGCCTGACACGTCGGCAGTATTTTCGGGTTCCGTTTCTGGAAACAGCATTTTCGCCATTAACAGACCGCCTGGCGCTGACATAAAAGAGGCGGCTACCAGATAGCGAATTTCGATCCCCATACTGGCATAGCCAACCAGCACTGAGCCTGCGATAGAGGCAACACCACCTGTCATGAGGGCAAACAGTTCTGAGCGCGTCATGCGTGGCGCATAAGGCTTCATCAGGACGAAGACGTCAGTATTGCCCGCAAAAATATTGGCCGTTGCAGCCATGGATTCTGCCGGGCTGGTGCGCAGCAGTTTATGGATACCCGTACCGATGAGGCGGATAATCCACTGCATGATGCCCAGGTAGTACAGCACGGAGAACAATGCTGACATAAAAATGATAATCGGCAGAACATGCACGGCAAATACAAACCCCATTTTGAACTGTCCGAGATTACCGAAGAGAAAGTTAATCCCTTCCGACGAATAGTTCAGCATGCCTGACAGACTGTTTGATATGGCGAGTAAGATTTTTTCCCCTAAGGGGACATACAGGATAAATGCAGCAAAAAGAGCCTGGATTGCAAAGGCGCCGCCAACAGTGCGAAACCGGATAGCTTTGCGATTTTCTGAACATAGCCAGGCAACGAGTAACAGGACAACAATGCCAAGTATGACGATGAGTATCTGCATGGTTTATCCCTCATCGGCATCAATGATGCTACGGAAAAGATCTTTAAAGAGAGCATCCCGTTCAATAAATTTTGCGACCTGAATGACGTGACGGCGGTTATCAAAACTCCAGCTCAGATTGTCATTGATCAAAGGGGATGTACGGTATTCACAGGTGAACCAGTCAGGATTCAGGACATAGCCAACCGTAGTGATATCCCAAATGACTTTGCGGGATGCAAAACCAATCCAGGGGCATCGCGGGGCAATTTCAGCAAAGTAGCTACCAATGCGGCTGGTCTCTGCAAAATAGTACTGCATCTCTGGGACCGATGAGGCCATAGTGTTAGCCACGCCAAAGCAGGGGATTTGGGTGAGCGCTACGCCACTATCAAAAAGTACCCGACTCGCCGCAATGTCCTGCATCAGGTTGAATTCATGATTATCTTTCCAGGCATAACTGTTACCCCCAAGCCAGATGACATGAATCTTTGTGACGATGTCCGGCGCGAGGAGCAGTGCGTTAGCGATATTGGTCGGCGCGGCGATTGCGAGTACATGTAATGTTTGCTCAGCCGTTCTTGCCCGGTTAATCAAATCCTGTACTGCTGCTGACATCTCCGGCTGGTTGCTATCTTTCAGATAGCGTGTTGAACCCTGGAATATTTGCGGTATGTTTTCGCGGCGGGGGAGTTTGTTAAATACGCGATAGATCTCATCGACGCTCAGTTGCATGCCTACTGCGGGATCGTCAACATATGTGTGCGAGCCCTCTTTACCAAAATAGTGGTTGGTAAACGGAGCGGCGTAAACAGCTTGCAGATCGAGGCGCTCCGGGTGTAAGAATGCCCAGGCAATGGCCATCTGATCGTCAATTTCATTGTAGGTATCGCTGTCAATAACGATAGGTACTTTGCCATACTTAGGTGGCGTAATTAAGGCAATACGCTGCGCTGAAGTTAATTCAGGCCAGTGGATACTTAACATCGTTAATGTTCCTTAAGTTAGAAGTCGTAGGCCAGTCGATAAATGAGAATATCGCCATATCCATCCGCACCAAGTTTGTTATAAAAGTATCGATACATTAATGTGGTGGATATATGAGGCATGATTTTCCAGGTAATATTCAGGCCGCCGTTTAAACCATTGCTACCATGATTGTTAGCGGTATAGTCATCATTACGGTCAAGTTCTATTTCATTCCAATTGGACAGTAAGAAGTCCTGGTTGAGAAGATTGAAAGCATAGCCAGCGTTCCATCCGATTGAGAAACCATTGAGTCCATTAATATCATAAGCTGGGCCAAAATTACTGTGCGCGGTAATGTACTGACGAGCAATCCAGGGTTTAAACCACCATCCATCGCCTTTCAGGTCGGTATAGCCAAGCCCAATAAATTGATTCGTCTCTTTAAAATTGGGGCTTTGCGAATTATAGACTTTTGTAAATAAGCTGGCACCTGTTTTCCAGAGGTAGGTATGGATTTCACCATTCGCAGTCTGCCCCTGATTTCCCTCGTCATCTAGAATGTTTTCAAAATCATAAAAACCGTACATTTCACCCCAATCAAAACCAATACCTCCCTCAATACCAATTAAGGCTTGTTCATATTCGAGGTCTTTAACACCGGCATCCCAGGATTGATAGTCAAAATGTATATTCCCCCAGCCGTATTGTTGTTCAGCTAATGAGGAAAAAGCTACGCACGATAATAAAGCCCCGAAGGCGATTTTTTTCATTCCATATCCCTATTTTGGTGGTGGGTTAATATCAGTATTTATTACAAGCTAATCGTTTTAATACGAGTTCATGGGATGGCATATTGGCTGCACCTTCACGCTCTACGGCCAGTGCTGCAAATACACAGGCGTAATGAATTGCGTTGGCAATATTTTCTCCACAGGCAAGTCGTGCAGCGAGTGCACCATTAAATGCATCACCGGCGCCGGATGTATCAATATTAACGGCGGGATATGCCGGGAACTGTTGGTGTGTAGATCCATCAAATAACCAGCACCCATCTTTGCCTAACGTAATTAGAATATATTGTGGTCCCATTTGGTGCATGGTTTCGGCGGCCTGACGAATATCGTCTGGCGTACGAATAGCCTTGCCAATAATCGCCTCTGCTTCTGTGAGGTTTGGGGTCAGGATGTGTGTCCAGCGGAGAAGATCTGTCACTTCCTTGCGCCATGGCGCTGGATTCAGGATTGTCATCACCCCTGCGGCATGTGCGAACTTAATAGCTTGAGCTGTAGCGTCAGGATTGTTTTCCATCTGCGTCAAAAAAACATTGGCGGTGCCTATCTCGTCATAACAGGATATAATTTCTTCACTCGTTATTTCCTGATTAGCCCCTGGATTAATAACGATTACATTATCGCCAGCCTCTTCGGATATCATCACTACGGCACTGCCGGTTGGTGCATCACTTTTGGTAAAGATGGTTAGCTTTTCTAATCCTACGCCATTTAAAAAATGCTGGGCTTTGGTTGAAAACTCATCTTCACCTAATTTGACTGTAAAATAAGTGCGAGCATTGGCTTGTGCGGATGCTATCGCCTGGTTGCTGCCTTTCCCTCCGGGTAAACAACAGGAAAAAAGCGCGCGCGTAGTTTCCCCTGAAATAGGAAAACGGTGAAGCCGATATACTAAGTCAGTATTAAATGAACCCAGAATGTAAACTTTCCCATTGTTTTCGTTCATTGATATTTCTCGTTCGATCTTTGATTGGTTAATGATGATGTTTTGGTGCAAATAAAGAGAGTTATTCTCATATAATGGGAATGCATTGTCGTGATTATATACAGCACCTCCATAGCATGAGCGGACATGTCCTGTTTTTACGAGGTCATTGATGTCGCGGCGGAGTGTTCTTTCCGTAACATCAAGTACCTTAACAAGAGATGATATTTTTACACTTCCTTGTTTTTTGAGTAGTGTTAAAATATAGCGAAGACGCTGTTTTTTGTAACGACAGGGCATCTAATCCTCACTTTTCATGAATGTGATGAGAGGTCCATGTAATAAGTTTATTTTGTCTGCGTGTTAATTTTTTGTGAATGAATTTATTTGTTGAATAAATAGTTAAAGATCTGATTACCACTAAGTACACCGATGATACCAAATACACCAGGCCAGGCAGCAGGGGCTGGAATGGGGAGTTTTATTAATGTAAATATGAAACCAATAATTGCACCGGCAATAAGCGAAAGAATTATATCCATAAGATAATTCCTGAGGGTGTTATGATGATATGAAGACTACACAATATATTTACGTATTGATGAGAAGACAATCACACAAAACTTCTGCAACCGGACATCTTGTCCGGTTGTGGTTATTTATTTAATCTCAGGAACGATATTAATAATGACAGCTACTACCTGGTATTGCTGCCAGCATTGCATTATGCAAAAGACTAAGGAAGGTGCGAATAAGCAGGTCATTTCTTCCCAAGCTGACTCGCTGATTAAAATTTCGCGGATCTGGGCCGATTTTTTTCCCGCAAACACATCGAATCAGCCTATTTAGGCTATTTTTTCCACCATTTCTGGCGTTATTTCCGGTTTTTACTGAGATCTCTCCCACTGACGTATCATTTGGTCCACCCGAAACAGGTTGGCCAGGGTGAATAACATCGCCAGTTGGTTATCGTTTTTCAGCAGCCCCTTGTATCTGGCTTTCACGAAGCCGAACTGCCGCTTGATGATGCGAAACGGGTGCTCCACCCTGGCACGGATGCTGGCTTTCATGTATTCGATGTTGATGGCCGTTTTGTTCTTGCGCGGATGCTGCTTCAAGGTTTTTACCCTGCCGGGACGCTCGGCGATCAGCCAGTCCACATCCACCTCGGCCAGCTCCTCGCGCTGTGGCGCTCCTTGGTAGCCGGCATCGGCTGAGACAAATTGCTCCTCTCCATGAAGCAGATTACCCAGCTGATTGAGGTCATGCTCGTTGGCCGCGGTGGTGACCAGGCTGTGGGTCAGGCCACTCTTGGCATCGACACCAATGTGGGCCTTCATGCCAAAGTGCCACTGATTGCCTTTCTTGGTCTGATGCATCTCCGGATCGCGTTGCTGCTCTTTGTTCTTGGTAGAGCTGGGTGCCTCAATGATGGTGGCATCCACCAAAGTGCCTTGGGTCATCATGACGCCTGCTTCGGCCAGCCAGCGATTGATGGTCTTGAACAATTGACGGGCCAGTTGATGCTGCTCGAGCAGGTGGCGGAAATTCATGATGGTGGTGCGATCCGGCAGGGCGCTATCCAGGGATAATCGGGCAAACAGGCGCATGGAGGCGATTTCGTACAGGGCATCTTCCATGGCACCGTCGCTCAGGTTGTACCAATGCTGCATGCAGTGAATACGCAGCATGGTCTCCAGCGGATAGGGCCGTCGGCCATTGCCCGCCTTGGGATAAAACGGCTCGATGACAGCGGTCATATTCTGCCATGGCAGAATCTGCTCCATGCGGGAGAGGAAAATCTCTTTTCGGGTCTGACGGCGCTTAGTGCTGAATTCACTATCGGCGAAGGTGAGTTGATGGCTCATGATGTCCCTCTGGGATGCGCTCCGGATGAATATGATGATCTCATATCAGGAACTTGTTCGCACCTTCCCTAAGGTTCATGCTGTTTTGGGCCATTGCCTCATTTGCGGTAGAGCTTCCTTCCATGTTTTTTGCTTTCATCGTAAAATTAATGAGATAACCCATAAAAAAAGTATAAACATGCAACCTTTTGCACAATTACAACGTCGGCGAGACCGATACTGGTTAGGCACTTTATCGCTGTTGCTATTGGTCATGCTCGTGATTAGCTTATGCGCAGGAGAACAGTGGATCGCCCCCGGCGACTGGTTCAGCGCCCGCGGCGATCTGTTCGTCTGGCAAATCCGATTTCCCCGTACCCTCGCCGTTTTGCTGGTAGGCGCTGCGTTGGCCTTATCTGGCGCAGTGATGCAAGCTCTCTTTGAAAACCCGCTCGCAGAGCCTGGATTACTGGGCGTGTCTAATGGCGCGGGCGTCGGGCTCATCGCGGCGGTGCTGCTGGGGCAGGGGCAGCTCCCCGGCTGGGCGTTGGGCTTATGCGCCATCGCTGGGGCGCTGATTATCACGCTTATTCTGCTCCGTTTTGCCCGCCGTCATTTGTCTACCAGCCGTCTGCTGTTGGCGGGGGTGGCGCTGGGCATTATCTGTAGCGCGCTGATGACATGGGCCATCTACTTCTCCACTTCTTTTGATTTGCGACAGCTAATGTACTGGATGATGGGGGGCTTTGGCGGCGTTGACTGGCATCAGGCCTGGCTCATGGTGGCGTTGATTCCGGTGCTGGTGTGGATCTGCTGTCAGTCGCAGCCGATGAATATGCTGGCGCTGGGGGAGACTTCTGCACGTCAGTTGGGATTGCCATTATGGTTCTGGCGCAACCTGCTGGTGGTCGCCACGGGCTGGATGGTTGGCGTAAGCGTGGCTCTGGCGGGAGCGATTGGCTTTATTGGGCTTGTGATCCCACATATTCTGCGGCTGTGCGGCTTAACCGATCATCGCGTGTTACTGCCGGGCTGCGCGTTGGCTGGCGCTATCGTATTACTGTTGGCTGATGTTGTCGCGCGTCTGGTGCTGGCCTCGGCTGAGCTGCCAATTGGCGTGGTGACGGCCACCATGGGCGCACCGGTATTTATCTGGCTATTGTTAAAAGCCGCGCGCTAGAACGCGTTGATTCGGTCTATGATTAAAAACTGAAAATCCACCTGTTGTTCTGGAGATGCTATGCAAAACACTATCCTCGATACAGACGTGACGACCATCGACGGCGAGGTGACCTCAATGCAGCCGTATGCCGGAAATGTGCTGTTAATCGTCAACGTTGCTTCAAAATGTGGTCTAACGCCGCAATATGAGCAACTGGAGAATCTGCAGAAAGCCTGGCATCAGCAGGGCTTTACCGTTCTTGGGTTCCCCTGCAACCAGTTTCTGGGCCAGGAGCCGGGCAGTGAAGAGGAAATAAAAACGTACTGCAGTACCACCTGGGGCGTTACCTTCCCGATGTTCAGCAAAATTGAGGTCAACGGCGAGGGACGCCATCCGCTGTATCAGAAACTGATTGATGCCGCGCCAACCGCCGTCGCGCCTGCGGATAGTGGATTCTATGAGCGAATGGCGAGTAAAGGTCGGGCGCCGCTCTACCCGGACGATATTCTGTGGAATTTCGAGAAGTTTTTAGTGGGTCGGGATGGTCAGGTACTGCAACGATTTTCACCCGATATGACGCCTGAGGATCCTGTTCTGGTGCAATCCATCAAGACGGCGCTGGCAAACTAATGTCTCGATTGATGCAGCTACAGGAGGTAGCAGAATCGACCCGACTCGGCCCGCTTTCTGGTGAGATAAAAGCAGGGGAGATCCTGCATTTAGTGGGACCTAACGGCGCAGGAAAGAGCACGCTGTTGGCGCGAATGGCGGGGCTGACGACCGGCAAGGGCAGCATCACCTTTGGTGATGTGTCATTGGATGAATGGCCGGCAGCAAAGCTGGCGCAATATCGCGCTTATCTTGCGCAACAGCAAAACCCGCCGTTTGCGATGCCGGTCTGGCATTTTCTGACGCTGCATCAACCCGATAAAGCACGCACCGATCTGTTACAGGAAGTCGCCGATGCGCTTGGGCTTGGGGATAAGCTGGGACGCAGCGTGAATCAGCTCTCCGGCGGTGAGTGGCAGCGCGTGCGCCTGGCTGCGGTTATCCTGCAGATTTGCCCACAAGCGAATCCATTCGGCCAGCTTTTGCTGCTGGATGAGCCGATGAACAGCCTGGACGTGGCGCAACAAAATGCGCTGGAGCGGATGCTGGGTCAGCTGTGTTTGCAGGGCATCGCGATTGTAATGAGCAGCCATGACCTTAATCATACCTTACGTCATGCGCACAAGGCCTGGCTCCTCAAACGCGGGAAGCTGCTTGCCAGTGGTGCTCGTGATACGGTACTAACGCCGGCCAATCTGTCTGCGGCTTATGGCGTGAACTTCCGTCGTTTGGATATTGAAGGCCACAGAATGCTCATATCAACCACTTAAGTTAAATGGGTTCTTGAAAATCATATAATTTCCACGCTAAATTGACATAAAAATATAATTCAGAGGATTCGTCCTGAATGCGCTTTTGGCTTCTTTTCATCACAGCATTGTTTTTGGCGGGCTGCAGCAGCCATCGTGCTCCTGCGCCAAATGCCCGCTTGTCGGATTCTATCGCCGTTATCGCCGGGCTTAATGACCAGCTACAAACCTGGCATGGCACACCCTATCGTTATGGCGGCATGAGCCGTAGCGGAGTGGATTGTTCTGGATTTGTATTGATGACAATGCGCGATAAATTCGATCTGCAACTCCCGCGTGATACGCGCACGCAATCAAAAATTGGTACCGAAATTGATAAAGATGATTTGCTGCCCGGCGATCTGGTGTTCTTTAAAACCGGTTCTGGGGAAAGCGGTCTGCATGTCGGAATTTACGATACCAATAATCAATTTATTCATGCCTCAACCAGCCGTGGTGTGATGCGCTCGTCACTGGACAACGTTTACTGGCGCAAAAACTTTTGGCAGGCGCGACGTATTTAATCCTCATCAGTCACGAGGCTGCCTACGGCTGAGCAGCCTCGACATTTCCATTTGTTAGTAACTTCTTATTTCTGCCGCCAGCCGGACAATACCCCTGAACATTAAGAGCGTATCTTGCTAAAAATATGATTTATTCCGAGATATTAAAAAGTGCAAAGCTGGATATTCGCTTATAATCAGGATAAGCTAAAAAAAAGGGATTCGATTTACTGGCTATAAAGGGAAAAATGAAAGGGCCTCTACTTGCATCAGCAATAACGTATTTCTCCATCCTTTGCTACAGGATGCCGGATAACACCTATGCAGAGGGGCTGGCACGATGATTGTTTCAATGGATACTCTTTATCATTCAGAGTTCTCTTTTCTCCCTGCGAGAAACGAAAAAGGCGATCTTGAATACGTAGATATCATTACCAGTTTTGCCAGTGCGCAGGGGGATGTGCGTATACCCACCGAGCTGGTCCTACCTCGGATGTCGGACGAAGAGCAATGTCGCTTATTTACCGAAAAGCTTGAATTAATCGAAACGTGCCAACATTTTTTTATTCAACGAAAGGTTTCTGCCTGGATTAATTTAACGCCGGCAATTGCTAATACTTTATTATCAGATGCTAAATTTGCTTCACAAGTTGAACGATTGTCATTTCTGGAACTGGCTATTAATGAAAACTATCCAGAGTTAAATAATGGAAAAGCGAATCCAACGCTGGCAGCACTGGCGGCGCGATTTCCATTAGTACTGACAAACTATGGTGCTGGCGGCATATCAAACCGGGCAATTTTTGATGGGTTGTTCAAACGCGTCGTGCTCGATAAAAACTTTGTTCAACAAAGGATTACACATATTTCGTTTGAGCCATTTATGCGGGCTATCCTGGCACAGCTATTTCCCAGCAGTGAGTCAATTATCATTAGCGGTATTGATACACCCGAGATGTTAGCGCGCGTACTGCCTTTGGGATTCAGCGCCATGCAGGGCGCGCTGTGGCCTGCTGTGCCCCCCGCGCAGATAATTTCGCTTGCGAAGATATAACCCTCATATTTGCTGGTGTTTAACAGGCTTTTAACCGTCTACACTAGAGACAGGAGGCCCTATGACCCTGTCTTTTACCACCCGCTGGCGTGATGAATTACCAGCAACCTATACAGCACTTTCACCCACTCCCCTGAAAAACGCGCGCCTGATCTGGCATAACGATGCGCTGGCGGAGCAATTAGCTATTCCAGAGACACTATTTGATATTCCAACCGGAGCCGGTGTTTGGGGCGGTGAATCGTTGCTTCCCGGGATGTCGCCTTTAGCGCAAGTTTATAGCGGACATCAATTTGGCGTCTGGGCGGGCCAGCTTGGCGATGGACGCGGGATCCTGTTGGGCGAACAACAGCTCGCTGACGGCTCAACGTGTGACTGGCACCTGAAAGGCGCCGGACTTACGCCTTATTCCCGTATGGGGGATGGTCGCGCCGTACTGCGCTCGACAATTCGCGAAAGCCTGGCCAGCGAAGCGATGCATTACCTGGGAATACCGACCACGCGGGCATTGTCGATTGTTACCAGCGACACGCCGGTGTATCGCGAAACGGTAGAATCAGGGGCGATGCTCATTCGCGTGGCGCAAAGCCATATGCGCTTTGGCCATTTTGAGCATTTTTACTATCGCCGCGAGCCGGAAAAAGTGCGCCAGTTGGCTGACTTTGCGATTCGCTATTATTGGCCGCAATGGCAGGAAGAAGCCGATAAGTATCAGCTGTGGTTTAACGATGTTGTCACGCGTACTGCGACGTTAATCGCGGACTGGCAGGCGGTGGGATTTGCGCATGGTGTCATGAACACGGACAACATGTCGATTCTGGGACTGACGATGGATTACGGCCCATTCGGTTTCCTTGATGACTACGTGCCCGATTTTATCTGCAACCACTCAGACAACCAGGGGCGATACAGTTTCGATAATCAACCGGCCGCGGCGCTTTGGAACCTGCAACGTCTGGCGCAAACTCTGTCGCCATTTATCCCGGTCGAGGCGCTTAATGATGCGCTGGACAGTTATCAACTGGCGCTGTTAACTCGCTACGGTCAGCGGATGCGACAAAAGCTTGGCTTCTTTAGCGAGCAAAAAAACGATAACGAACTGCTTAGTGAACTGTTTAACCTGATGGCGCGGGAAAGAAGCGACTATACCCGAACGTTTCGCATGCTCAGTCAGACGGAACAACACAGCGCGCAATCCCCGCTGCGCGATGAGTTTATCGATCGCGCAGCGTTTGACGATTGGTTCACGCGGTATCGCTCACGCCTGCAGCAAGACAACATTGCCGACGCAGTCAGACAAACGCAGATGAAGGCGGCTAATCCGGCGATGGTATTGCGTAACTGGTTGGCGCAACGGGCGATTAATCAGGCAGAGCAGGGGGATTACGCCGAGCTGCATCGGTTACACGAAGCGTTGCGTACCCCATTTGTCGATCGTGATGATGACTATGTCAGCCGTCCACCTGACTGGGGCAAACGGCTGGAGGTGAGCTGTTCAAGCTAAGGGGCCAGAAACACCTGCGGGGATCCGTTGGCCGGATGCTGGCCAACGTGTACCTGGGCGCCATACCAGCGCTTCAGGTCATCGGCCTGTAACACGGCCTCTGGCGTTCCCTGCGACACCAGCCTGCCGTTGTGCAGCAACACTATTCTGTCTGCCCACAGTGCGGCGAGATTCAGATCGTGAAGCACAATGCACACATGCAGCTCTTGTGAAGCGGTAAGCGTCTTCAGCAAGCGCAACAGATGCTGCTGGTGGTAAAGATCCAGCGCAGAGGTAGGTTCATCAAGGAATAACCAGCCGCGAGGCGCGCCGTCGCACCAAAGTTGCGCCAGTGCACGGGCTAACTGTACTCGCTGTTGCTCGCCGCCGGAAAGCGCGGCGTATTGCCGGCCCGCCAGCGGTGTACATCCGGTCATTTCCATCACCTGAGCGATAAGTCGAGGTTCCGACCGCTGGGTCCAGGGCGCACGCCCCATCGCGATGACGGCCTCTACCGGCCAGTCAAATCCCAGTTGTGTTTGCTGGCGCATCACCGCCCGATGCCGCGACAGTGTTTGGCTATGCCATTCATCCAGCGGTTTACCCGCCAGCACGCAACGCCCTATAGCCGGTTTCAGAAAACCGGTCAGCAGGCGCAGCAGGGTGGATTTACCCGCACCGTTTGGGCCGATGAGCGCCACCAGTTCACCTTTTTCGAGAGCAAGAGAGACGTCGTCAATCACCGCTCTGCCCGCGACGCGATAGTGAAGCCCTTTAGCGATGAATTGTTCAGCCATGCGGTCCTCGTTGACGAAAAATAAGCCATAAAAACCACGGTGCGCCCAGAAGACTGGTTAGCAAACCGACCGGCATTTCCGCAGGCGCAACCGCCGTACGGGCCAGCGTGTCGGCTATCAGCAATAAAAATGCGCCCGCCAGCACGGAACCTGGGATAACGGCCCGATGGTCTGAGCCGAGCCACATGCGCATCAGATGCGGGATAACCAGCCCGATGAAGCCTATTACGCCGCTTACCGCCACGGCTGCGGCAACCAGCAATGCGCTACAAAGTAGCAAAACACGCTGAACGGTACGCACATCTACGCCGAGGTAATGCGCCTCTTCCTCACCTAACTGCAGCAGGTTCAGCGCCGGTGCCAGACGCCAGATGATCAGCACCGTCGGGACAGTCAATGAAGTGACAGCCAGCAGCGTGGACCATTGCGCGGCCCCCAGACTGCCCATCCCCCATAGCGACAGCTGGCGCAGTTGCGCGTCATTACTGACCCACGACAGAACGCCAACCGCCGCCCCGCACAGCGCGTTGATGGCAATACCGACCAACAGCAGACGTGAGAGTGAAGCGTCGCGTTGTTGGCTAAGGATAAAAATAACCACCGTTGCCGCCAGCGCACCGAGAAAAGCGGCCAGCATGGGGGCGTACAGCATCAACAGCGCGGGCAAAGAGACCGGCAGCACTACCCACAGGGCGACGGCGCAGGCGGCACCGCTGCTTATCCCCAGTAATCCCGGATCGGCAAGCGGGTTGCGAAACAGGCCCTGCATCACGCAGCCCGCGAGCGCCAGAGAACCGCCAATCACCAGCGCCAGCAGGACGCGGGGCAGGCGAATGGTGAGCCAGATTTGACGCAGTGCCTCATCGCCATCACGCCACAGCAGACTTACCGGCAGGCGCAACGCGCCAAAACCGGTAGCCATAATTGTCATCACGACCAACATGAGTGCGAGTGTCCATAAAGAACAACGGATACGTCGCGACATCAGGGCAATTGCTCAGCTTTAGCGCGAAGCTGCAAAATGGCCTGCGGCGTGCGTACGCTAAAGCCGAGCAGCGCCATATCGTCAACCTGCAATACCTGTTTATTCCGTCCGGCAGGCGTCTGCGCCAGGCCCGGCAGCGCCCACAGGTTATCTTCGCCACCCATCGCCTTAACGCCGTCCTGTGAAATCACCACCAGATCGGGCTGGCTGGCAATGACACCTTCCTGCGACAGCGGCTGATAGCGGTTAACACCCTGCATTGCGTTGCGCAAACCGGCGGCACGAATAGCCGCATCGGCTGCGGTTTGCTGGCCCGCCGCCATCGCGGTCATCCCTCCATGATTGAGAATAAACAGCACGCGTTTGTTAAGTTCAGATGACGGCAACGCCGCCAGTTCCTGACGTAAGCGGGTGCGCAGCGTTTCGCCATCGGCCTCCCTATGGGTGGCTTCGGCGATGACGCGAATTTTTTCATCAATCACGTTAAGCTCGTTGCTTGCCGGGATCGTCACAACCCTGACGTTGCTCTGTTCGAGCTGTTTTAGCGCCAGAGAGGGCTGCGCCTGCGCGCTGGCAAGGACCAGCGTAGGACGGGTGGCAAGGATCCCTTCGGCGTTGAGCTGGCGCAAATAACCGACATCAGGTAGGGCGTTTGCTGCTTCAGGCCACTGGCTGGTGCTGTCTCGCGCCACAAGGGAAGACTGTGCTCCCAGTGCGTATACAATCTCGGTGACATCGCCACCGAGAGCAACAACCCGTTCCCTGGACGCAGCCATCGCGACGATGGGCAGTAGCGCAATCAGGACCAGCAGTTTTTTCATGCGGCCAGCCCCTTCGGCGTCAGTGCGTCAATTTGCGCGCGCCATTGCGTCTGCTCTGGTTCGCCTTCCGTTCGTTGACCATACAGCTGGGCGATTTGCGTGCCGTCGGCAGCAAACAGTTCCAGGCTGGTGACGTGGCCATCGGCGGTCGGTTTGCGCGTTACCCATGTTTCTGCCACGCTCTCTTCCAGCAGGTGTAAGGTAAATGTCGGGTTGAATATGTTCAGCCAGCCTTTCATCGGCACCAGTTTTTCTATCACACCGGTAAAAATCTGTACGCAGCCACGATTACCCACAAAGACCATAATTTCATTGCCATCCTGGCGCGCGGTGTCGAGTAACTGCGCCAGAGCGCTATTTGCGACTTTACAGGCCAGATCGTCGCCCACCAGGTTAAACGCCTGTTGGCGGGTGAGGTCGTGGCGTTTCAGCAGACCGAAGAACTGGTGTACATCGGTCATGGCTCGCCACTCTTGATCAACGGTCTGCGCATCGACCGTGACGGTGGCTGGAGCAGAAGGGGGGGCGGGTTGCAGCGCCAGAGGCGGGTTTTCCGCGAAGATGAAACGGGTCAGCAACGCAGCCCATTCCTCAATGAGGGTATTCTGTGTGGCATAGACCTTCAGTAGCGCATCCCCCTGATGGTCAAAGAACTGAATGCTCTGACGTTCGCCGTGGGCGGTTGTTTCGCTGATATGGAACACGCTTGCCCACTGATTGAGGAACAGGCGCAGGTCGAGAGCGCGCGGATTGAGTACCAGTCCGGCATGACCGTTCAGGTGCTGATTGGTAAACGCACCAACCTGCTCATGCACCGCATATTCGTTGCGGCATATACATTTGGTTTCGCCGACGGCTTCCAGTGCGCCGAGGATTTCACGCACTTCGCCACGTAAGCGCCAGGCGTCATGACCGACGCGCGCGAAGGTCAGTTCGGCTTCGCTAATATTCATCAATCCCGCAATATCACGTGCGTATTTGCCAGGATTTTCTTTCTTCAGTTCCAGCCAGCGTGTGTAATGATTCATTGTCTCTTCCTTCCAGATTGCTGCCCCGGCGAACCGGGGAAAAGTGATTACCACTGATAACTCACGAAAATTTTTCCATTACGACCATCCTGCGGAATGCCCTGCGGCGACCAGTACTCTTTGTCGAAGGTGTTGCCCAGTACCAGCGTGGTGGTCATGCCTTTCAGCGCTTGTTGGCCCTGATAGCTCACGTAGAAATCGTTTACCGCATAACCGGGCTGTTTCGTGTAGCTGCTGCTGATATGCGTTGAACGGTCAGCAAATGTACCTATCCAGCCAACGGAAAAACCGCTGTGCGCAACCGGTACGTTCAGTTTGCTGGTGACGGTATCCGGGTTAATGCTGGAAATGTATTCGCCGGTGTCTGTATCTTTGCCGCGCGTACGGTTATAGGCCATGTCGAGGCTGAACAGATCGGCGGAATATTTCGCCATCACGTCCCAGCCCCAGATTTTGGCGTTGGGTACGTTATAGGACATGGTTGTCGCGGCGGCGAAGTCGACGCTGGTGGAGATGTAATCTTTCGCTTTGGTGTCGAAATAGCTGGCTTTAAATTCGAGCGCATCGCTCGCCATCAACAGATCGTCAAAGCGCAGGCCAAATCCGTATTCCTGGGTTTCGTTGGTTTCCGGGCGTAGGTTAGGGTTCGGCACCCAGTAGTTGGTGTAAAAACGGCCAATCGAGAAGTGTTTCGCATCGTTATACATCTCGCCCATGGTCGGCGCACGGAAGGCCTGAGCGTATGATCCGAACAGCATCAGCCAGTCGGTTGGCGCAACGGTGAGCCCGGCGCGGGACGACCATTTATCGGCATCGACATCTTCATAGCCGTCGCTGCTGCCGCGATAAGAGTCATAACGGGTACCGCCCAGCAGCGTAACCGGCAGGTCGCGCAGGGTGATTTCATCTTGTAGCCAACCGGAGCTGAAATCGATTTTTGCCTCCGGGAAACCGGTGGTTGCGCCGCCTGGCTGTTGTTCCTGACGATAGTATTCCCCGCCGTAGGTCAGCAGGTGAGATGCAAAAGAGTCGGTAAACAGGCGGCTGCGGTTGTCGATTTTGCCGCCTTTGGTGGTTTGTTTGCGAAACTCGCCGGTGTTATCCGTGTTTTGCGCATTAATGCGTGCTTCGGACCAGTAGACGCGGGCATCCGCGTTCAACCAGTCATTGTCGGCTGGAGCAATCGAGTAGGTCAGTTGCGCGTCGCGCTGGATGGTTGAGCGATCGGTCATCGGGTTGCTGGTGGCATCCGCTGCGCTGGTTTGCGGGTTTTTAGGTTCACGGGCGTCATTGTTGTAGTAACGCAGCGAGCCGGCCAGCGTCTGGGCGCTGTCAATTTTCCAGCTGCCTTTCGCCAGCATATTGTTAATCGCTTCGTCGTTTGGTGCCGTAGTACCGTCGCTCTGGCGCAAATCACCGCGATCGCGACTGGACCAGGCAAGCAGTCCGTCCAGCGTATCGGTGCGACCAAACGCGCTGGCGCCCATACCGAGGCTGTGATCGCCGGTTGCCGCGGTACCGAACACGCGATAACCGCTGTTTTGTCCGGCTTCCAGCAGATCTTTGGCATCCGCAGTGTCATAGGCGATCACTCCACCTAAAGCGCCGCTACCGTACAGCAGTGCAGAAGGGCCACGGACGACCTCGATGCGTTTGATCAGCGCCGGATCGAGGAAGGTACTGTTCAGGTGTCCGGTGTCGGTTCCCTGACGAACGCCATCAACCAGCACCAGAACGCCACGTCGATCGTAGCCGCGCAGATTCACGTCCTGGCCGTTAGTGCGACCGGTGCCGTCAAGGGTCAGGCCCGGAACCGTACGCAACAGGTCGGCTGCTGAGCTGGCGGTCTGGTTTTCCGGCGCGGTGGCATCAATCACGCTGACCATCATCGGCGCTTCAAAAGCACTACGGGCATTGCCGGTAGCGGTGACGGTCATATCTTCTACCGCCGCATACGCGACGGTGGGCAGGTTACTGATAATCGCCAGCGCCAAGAGCGAAGGGCGCAAGGATGCAGTGTGCAGGTGTGGCATAGCAACTCTCCATTAGGAAATCGAAAAGCGCTGGCTGCCTGGGTATTACCTGGGTGGCTGGCGAAAAGTGGTGTTTATTTGGTCAGAATGAGTTTTCCGGCTTGTGTCTGGCGCAGCAAATAGAGCTGGCCATCGTGTTCTATGATCACGCGCCCCTCTTTGCCCAGCAGACTTTTACTGTCAATTCGGCGCTCGTTTGGCGCGACGGCAGGCGGTGTTTTTTCTTTTGCGGGCGTTGTTGTGTTATCCATACGTGAATAGTTTTTAAAAATAACAATCAATTTAACAATGATAATCATTATCAACAAACTGCAAAATTGCGGCAAGCCTTTTTGTGAAATAATTGTGACGAGAATAAATTTTGTACAATAAGGAGGGGGAAAACAAAGGATTAGCACCGGGAAACGTGATGTTACCCGGCGAACAGCATTAAAAACGGCTATCAACCGCAGAGGCGAGTTTTTCAACCAGTAGTTCAGTATCTTCCCAGTTCAGGCACGGGTCGGTAATGGACTGGCCGTAAACCAGCGGCTGGCCGCTAACGATTTTTTGCGTACCTTCACGCAGGAAACTCTCCGCCATAATCCCGGCAATCGCCGTCGAACCATTGCGAATTTGCTGGCACACATCATCACAAACGTCCAACTGACGACGATGCTGCTTCTGGCAATTGCCATGGCTAAAATCGACCACCAGATGTTCAGGCAGGGAAAATTCGTGCAGGGTATCGCAGGCGGCGGCAATATCTTCAGCATAATAATTCGGCTTTTTACCGCCGCGCATGATGATATGCCCGTAAGGATTACCGCTGGTCTGATAAATGGTCATCTGGCCGGTTTTATCCGGAGAGAGGAACATGTGGCTGGCACGGGAGGCGCGAATCGCATCGACGGCAATACGCGTATTGCCATCCGTACCGTTTTTAAAGCCGACCGGGCAGGAAAGCGCAGAGGCCATTTCACGGTGGATCTGGCTTTCGGTGGTGCGTGCGCCAATGGCTCCCCAACTGATTAAATCGGCAATAAACTGACCGGTCACCATGTCGAGGAATTCTGTTGCCGTGGGTACGCCCAGTTCATTGACCTGCAACAGCAGTTTACGCGCCAGTTCAATGCCGTGGTTCACGCGGTAGCTGCCGTTTAAATCCGGGTCGGAAATTAAGCCTTTCCAGCCCACTACGGTGCGCGGTTTTTCAAAATAAGTGCGCATCACGATTTCCAGACGCGCCTGATGTTTTTCGCGCAGCGCCTGTAAACGCGTCGCGTATTCCATGGCGGCATCAAGATCGTGAATCGAGCAGGGACCTACGATCACCAGTAAACGAGCGTCTTCACCATTTAATATTTTTTCTATCCGGCGTCGGGAGTCCGTAACATGACGGGCGACGGAGGACGAAACAGGATGCCGTTGCGCAAGCTCTGCTGGAGTGACCAGGTTGTCAATACGCGCAGTACGGAGTTCATCGGTTCTGTTCATTACTTGTCTCAGAAATTTGTTGCTTCAACGGCAGGACTACCGGGAAGTGATGTATATCACAATATCATACTCATCCTGCCTGGTGGCGAGCATAATAACAAAAAATCGAACCAATGCACTAGCATTCTAGTACATGCGGCGATTCAGCCCCATGATGTCGAGGATCTTGGTAGCAATCTCTTCTACCGAATAATTGGTACTGTTCAGCCATGGGATCTGGTTTTTCCGGTATAGCGCTTCCACCTCAGCAACCTCCATCCGGCACTGGCGCATCGAGGCGTAACGGCTGTTTTCCCGGCGCTCTTCGCGGATGGCTGCCAGGCGCTCAGGGTCGATGGTCAGGCCGAACAATTTATGCTGTAACGGCTTCAGGGACGCTGGCAGCACCAGATTATCCATATCATCGGCAATAAAGGGGTAGTTGGCCGCGCGAATGCCAAACTGCATGGCCAGATACAAACTGGTCGGGGTTTTACCGCAACGGGAAACGCCAAGCAGGATCACCTGCGCCTGATCGAGGTTGCGCAACGAAATGCCGTCGTCATGGGCGAGGGTATAATCAATGGCGGCAATGCGCGCGTCGTACTTGTTAAGGTTGCCGGGGTTCAGGCCGTGGGTACGATGGGCGATCGGCGTAGGATCGAGCTTCATCTCTTGCTGCAGTGGGGCAACCAACGCCTGCACGATATCCTGACAAAATCCTTCGCTTTGCAAAATGTTCGAGCGAATTTCCGGCAAAACGATAGAGTAAAACACCAGAGGGCGCACGCCAGTTTGTTGATAGATCGCGTCAATCTGGTCTTTAACCGCTCGCGCACGACTCTCATTTTCCACAAACGGCAGCGTAATGCTGCTGATCGTAACCGGAAATTGCGACATTACCGCGTGGCCCAATACCTCGGCGGTGATGGCCGTACCATCAGAAATATAAAATACGTGACGATCAACAGCATTATCCATTTTGCTCATCCTGGGGCAGACATAATTCTCTGAAAGCATAAATTAAAATTCGCCAGAAGCGAATATTGCTGCATCTATTTTGTAAAATGAAACGGTATTTTTATATTTACTGAAAAGTACATTTCATTTTTCGGAACAAATGTTTATACCGGTAGTTTTTGTGGTGATCCCCTGTGGCTCGCGGGTTTGCGCAAATGCGGAAACAATCTGAAAAAATAAAAAATAAAGTTGCTTGAACGATTCACCGTTTTTTTCGCTGAAGTAAATATGCAAAGATAATTACGCAAAATTGAGTTTCCTAACCTCGTTCATATATAAGGATTGTTCGATGTCCAACAATGGCTCGTCACCGCTGGTGCTTTGGTATAACCAACTCGGCATGAATGATGTAGACAGAGTTGGGGGCAAAAATGCCTCCCTGGGTGAAATGATTACTAACCTTTCCGGTATGGGTGTTTCCGTACCGAATGGTTTTGCAACGACCGCCGATGCGTTTAACCAGTTTCTGGACCAGAGCGGTGTAAACCAGCGCATTTATGAGCTGCTGGATAAAACGGATATTGACGATGTCACCGAGCTTGCGAAAGCCGGCGCACAGATCCGCCAGTGGATTATCGACACTCCTTTCCAGCCGGAGCTGGAAAATGCCGTCCGCGATGCCTACGCGCAGCTGTCAGCAGACGATGCCCATGCCTCTTTTGCCGTGCGCTCTTCCGCCACCGCAGAAGATATGCCAGATGCGTCATTTGCCGGTCAGCAGGAAACCTTCCTCAACGTCCAGGGATTTGATGCCGTACTGGTTGCTATCAAACACGTCTTTGCCTCGCTGTTTAACGACCGTGCAATCTCTTATCGCGTTCACCAGGGTTATGACCATCGTGGCGTGGCGCTCTCTGCTGGCGTTCAGCGGATGGTGCGCTCAGACCTCGCGTCTTCCGGCGTAATGTTCTCCATCGATACCGAATCCGGTTTCGATCAGGTGGTGTTCATCACTTCCGCATGGGGCCTGGGCGAGATGGTCGTGCAGGGTGCCGTTAACCCGGATGAATTCTACGTGCACAAACCGACTCTGGCGGCAAACCGTCCGGCGATCGTCCGTCGCACAATGGGTTCGAAAAAAATCCGCATGGTCTACGCGCCAACCCAGGAACATGGCAAGCAGGTGACGATTGAAGATGTACCGCAGGAGCAGCGCGACATTTTCTCCCTGACCAACGCAGAAGTGCAGGAACTGGCGAAGCAGGCGGTACAGATCGAGAAGCACTACGGTCGTCCGATGGACATCGAATGGGCGAAAGACGGTCATACCGGCAAACTGTTCATTGTGCAGGCGCGTCCGGAAACTGTGCGCTCGCGCGGCCAGGTGATGGAGCGTTATACGCTGCATGCTCAGGGTAAAATTATTGCTGAAGGTCGTGCTATCGGTCACCGCATTGGCGCGGGTCCGGTCAAAGTCATTCAGGACATCAGCGAAATGAACCGTATCGAACCTGGCGACGTCCTGGTTACCGACATGACCGACCCGGACTGGGAACCGATCATGAAGAAAGCGGCGGCGATTGTCACCAACCGTGGCGGTCGTACCTGCCACGCGGCGATCATTGCCCGTGAACTGGGGATCCCGGCCGTGGTTGGCTGTGGTGATGCCACCGAGCGTATGAAGGACGGTGAGAAAGTCACTGTCTCCTGTGCCGAGGGTGATACCGGTTATGTTTACGCTGAGATGCTCGACTTCAGCGTGAAGAGTTCCAGCGTGGAGACCATGCCGGATCTGCCGTTGAAGGTGATGATGAACGTGGGTAACCCGGACCGGGCTTTCGACTTCGCCTGTCTGCCAAACGAAGGTGTCGGCCTGGCGCGTCTGGAATTTATCATCAACCGCATGATTGGCGTACACCCGCGTGCGTTGCTGGAGTTCGATGACCAGACGCCTGAGCTGCAAAACGAAATCCGCGGCATGATGAAAGGTTTTGATTCCCCGCGTGAATTCTACGTTGGTCGTCTGACGGAAGGGATCGCCACGCTGGGTGCGGCGTTCTATCCAAAACGCGTTATCGTGCGTATGTCAGACTTTAAGTCCAACGAATATGCCAACCTCGTCGGCGGTGAGCGTTATGAGCCGCATGAAGAGAACCCGATGCTGGGCTTCCGCGGGGCGGGCCGTTACATTGCTGATAGCTTCCGCGACTGTTTCGCGCTGGAATGTGACGCAGTGAAACGTGTCCGTAACGATATGGGCCTGACTAACGTAGAAGTGATGGTACCGTTTGTACGTACCGTTGCCCAGGCGAAAGCGGTAGTGGAAGAGCTGGCGCGTCAGGGGCTGAAACGCGGTGAGAACGGACTGAAGATCATCATGATGTGCGAGATCCCATCCAACGCCTTGCTGGCCGAGCAGTTCCTTGAGTACTTTGACGGCTTCTCCATCGGTTCAAACGACATGACGCAGCTGGCGTTGGGACTGGACCGTGACTCTGGTGTGGTTTCTGAACTGTTTGACGAGCGTAACGACGCGGTGAAAGCGCTGCTGTCGATGGCGATTCGTGCAGCCAAGAAACAGGGCAAATACGTTGGTATTTGCGGTCAGGGTCCATCCGATCACGAAGACTTCGCCGCCTGGCTGATGGAAGAGGGGATCGACAGTCTGTCGCTGAACCCGGACACCGTCGTGCAGACCTGGCTGAGCCTGGCTGAACTGAAGAAGTAACATCATGCCGGATGGTGGTGTAAATGCCTTATCCGGCCTACGGTTAGTGTGCAACGTAGGCCGGATTAGAGGTGTTAGCATTGCCATCCGGTACTTTACCCTTCAACGCTTTCCACACTCTCCACGCTTAAACGCTGAATGATATCCTGACGCAGCTGGTATTTTTGTACCTTGCCTGACGCCGTGCGCGGTAACGTTTCGACAATGACGATGTGTTCCGGATATTTATACTTTGCCACCCGTTTGCGGCTAAAAAAGGCCACCACTGATTCCAGCGACAGCGAATGATGCGGCGGTTTCAGCACCACATAAGCGCACGACCGTTCACCTAACCGATCGTCTGGCATCGCGACAACGCAGGCATCATGAATGCGCGGATGCTGTAATAAAATATCCTCCACTTCGCGGCTGCTGATGTTTTCCCCACCGCGCACAATAATATCTTTTTTACGCCCGGTAATTTTGATGTATCCCGCTTCGTCCATGCGGCATAAGTCGCCACTGTAATACCAGCCATCTTTGTCCAGCGCGCGGGCGGTCAGTTCAGGCTCATCGAGGTAGCCCATAAAAACATTGGGGCCACGCGAGGCCTCTTCACCTTCGCACCCTGCAGGCAACGTATTGCGCGCTTCATCGACGACTTTAATTTCCACGCCTGCGGCGGCATATCCATCGGTATTCATTATGCGTGAAAGTGAATCGTCGAGATTGACCAGCGCATGCGGCGAGCTCTCCGTCGAACCATAGATGCTTAACAATTTAATGCCGCGCTGTTGGCAGTCACGGGCAATCTTTTGCGGAATGGTGGTGCCACCGCATAAGAAAAAACGTAGTGATGTGAGATCACAGGGCCGTTTTTCCAGACTACACAACATGTCGTAGACGAAGGGGGTTGCACCGAGCACGCAGGTACAGCGTTGTTGCTCGAGCAGTTCAAGACAGGCGGTTGGGGTGAATATATCCAACAATACGCTGCGTGCGCCGATTAAAAACGGCGCGGTAACGCCATGCAAAAAACCGGTAGCGTGTCCCAGTGGGGCGGGCATCAAAACCACATCCTGCCAGGTGAGATTGAGTCGGGCACAGTAGGCGCGTTCGCTGGCAAGGATATTGTTGTGGGTTAACATTACGCCTTTCGGCATTCCCTCGGTTCCGGAGGTAAACAGCACGGCAGCCAGTTCATCGGCGTGAACGTTAATAACCTGGGTTAATGGCGGAGCCTGAAGCAGTTGGCTGAACGCCAGCGAGGCGGTGGCCGGTGCCAGTTTATCTACGGCGACAATCTGTTGCAGATGCGGCAACTGGTTTTGCAAGGGGAGGATCAGATCAACCGGTCGGGTCTGTTTAAACAACGTCGGTGCGAAAAAAATCTTCGCTTTGCATTTGTTCAGTACCCACACCAGTTCCGCTTCGCGCCAGGCAGGCAGCAGTGGTACGGAAACGGCTCCGGTTTTCAGGCAGGCCAGGTAGATAATGGTGAACTCGCACCAGCCAGGCAACTGAAAGGCAATGCGATCGCCGGGTTGGATCCCGCAGGCTACAAACCAGGTTGCCAGACTGCTGGCAGCATCGTCGAGTGCAGCGTAGGTATATGAAGCGCCATGATTATCAACCACGGCGATTTTATCCGGCATGGCTCTGGCGGTTTGGTGCCAGTAATCGCCAAGCGAAGCATCTCCCCATAAACCCAGTTGTCGCCAGGCCTGGCGACGTTCGGCGTTAAACGTAAGTGTGATACTCATGAAGTTATTCCCAGGATTATTTCGGCATACATCTGACCGGATGGCCAGGCGGGGCCAATCCGGCGTACAACATGCAAAATCCGTTAGCCGTAGCGGAAATCAACGCCAAATGTTCCGAGCGGGTATTCCCATTGTGTGAGGATCGTGTCACCGCACAGCACCCGGCAGGTGCCGCACTCCAGGCAGCCTGCGGAATCAAAATGAATATTTCCACTCTCATCCTGTTTATACAGTCCGGCGGGGCAGGCTTTCAGCAACTTGCGAAATTCATTAAGGTCGGGATGTTCAGCCAGAATGATGTGCGGGTGGCCTTCATCAACATTAAATTTATTGACGCCCAGTTTGACGTCGACGTTAACGTTAGTGTCCTGATTCATAGTGCGGTGGCCCCCTTGATGCCGTCTTTCAGTAAGTTCATCAGCCCAATCTGCCTGGCATGGGACATGATCATCTTGCGAACGGGCTGATTTGGGCTTCCGTCAACGGTAAACATATCGTTCATGATATCGGCCACCATGCGGGGATACTGGGTGAACAGGCGCGGGTTTTCCATCAGCGCCGGGATCTTGCGAAAATGCTGCAAATCACGCATCACACAGCCCTGTTCGAGGGCGCGTTTGTAATCCATCAGGCTACTGGCCGAGTAATCCTGGCGCTCTTTTGCTGCAATGGCTGTTTGGGCGGCGGCTTCTGCGGAGGCTATCGCCAAATCCATGCCGCGCACGGTATAACCCAGATTCAGACAGAAACCAGCGGCATCGCCGACGATCATTACCCCGTCATCAACCAGTTTCGGAACCATTGCCAGACCGCCTTCCGGTACCATATGTGCGGAATACTCCAGCAGTTCACCGCCGGCAATCAGCGGACGAATAGTCGGGTGTCGCTTAAAGTCTTCCAGCATTTGCGGAATGCTTTTCGTGGCATGGGCAATATCCCCCAGACCACACACCAGGCCCAGAGAGATGGAATCCTGGTTGGTATACAGAAATCCGCCTCCCATCAGTCCATCAGACGGTGAGCCTGCGAACAGCCAGGCTGCACCTTCGTTGCCTGACAGATTGAACCGATCCGCAATCACCGCTGACGGTAAGCCGATCAGCTCTTTTACGCCAACGGCATAGTGCTGCGCAGAAGAGGGGGGAACCATCCCCAGCGACCGTCCCAGCATAGAATTAACGCCATCGGCTAGGATGACAATATTGGCTTCGAGGATATCGTCCCCGGCTTGTACTCCGGTGACCTTATTGCCTTCGCGAATTAGCGCGTCGACGCGCACGCCGGGGATAAACTGCACGCCAGCCTGTTCCGCTTTTTCCATTAGCCATGGGTCAAGCCGGTTGCGCAAAACGGTATAAGAGTCCTGCGCTGGCGCGTTGTCTTTTTCACGATGGAAGTCGAGGGTAACGGCGCTCTCTTCGGTCAGGAAGGAGATTTTTTCGCGGGTGACTTTACGTTCGAGAGGCGCTTCCTGCGCGAATCCGGGCATGATGCGCTCAAGGCTGTGCGCGTAGAGTCTCCCGCCGGTCATATTTTTACTGCCCGCACTGTTGCCGCGCTCAATGACCAGTACGTCCAGTCCGGCCCGGGCCATAACGTAACCTGCCATTGTACCCGCTACACCAGCCCCGACCACAATGGCATCAAATTTTTCATCTGACATGCTTTATGCTCCTTTCCCGCCGCGAGGGCAGCGGGAGATGTGCGTTAACGGGATTAGCGGCTGAGATGGTCGATAAGGGCCGGAACCACTTTGTAGATGTCGCCCACCAGACCGTAATCGGCGTAATTGAAAATAGGGGCTTTTTTATCTTTGTTGATGGCGACAATGACTTTCGCGCCGTTACCGCCGACCATATGCTGAATTTGTCCTGAGATGCCCAGCGTGAGATACAGGTCTGATTTCAATAACACGCCAGAAACGCCAATGTAGCGTTCGCGTTCCATCCAGTTTTCGCCTTCGGCAATCGGTCGTGAACAACCCACTTCAGCACCCAGCACCGATGCCAGTTGGCGCACCATTTCCAGATCGTTTTGCGCCACCAGACCGCGACCCACACCCACCACGCGCCTGGCTTTGCTGAGATCCACGCTGCTCACGGATTTGGCGCGACGCTCCAGGCACATCACTTCATGGTGCGGCGCGATGTACGTTGCTGAGACAACCGGGCAGTTGTGCGAGGCGTTTTCCGCGACCGGTTCAAGCAGGCCTGGAGCAAGCGTGATAATCGCCAGCGTACTTTTGATTTTTTCTTTGCCAAATGCCAGACCACCATACATCCGGTGTTCGGCGAACAAAATGCCTGCATCCAGCGTTACCGATGTGGCGTCGTTCACCATCGCTGCGTTGAGCTGAATACTTAAGCGTGCGCCAAGGGATTTGGCTCGTTTAGTCGCGGACATCAGCAGCAGCCCGGCGTGTTCCTGCATCAGGGCGGCGATGGTCTCAGCGTAATTTTCAACACGCTGTAAACCGGAGGTTGCGTCGAGCACGACTATCTTATCGGCGCCCAGGGCTTGCAACTGATTGGCCTGGTCGCTGCCTTGTACGATAAGGTGAACCTGCTCACCCCACAGGCGAGCGCCGGCCATTAATTCTGCATAGCGTTCTACGTTATCACTGAACACCCAGACGTTGGCTAATTTACTCATGATGATTTCTCTCCGTTGGGCTTAGTTCAGGGCTTTTTTCAGGTGTTCAGCCAGTTCGGCAATGGCTTCTGCTGAGTCATTTTCCAGAATGATGTGCTGACGTTCGGTTTGCGGCGGCACGGTGAGACTCACCAGCTCCGCTAACGGTGACGCAGGTATCCAACCAATATCGCTGGCTTGCCACGGGGTGACCGGTTTTTTACCCGCGCCCAGAATCGCCTTCATCGAGGGAATACGCGGTGTGTTGATATCCGACGTCACGCACAGTACGGCGGGGAGCGGCAGATCAATTACTTCGACTTCATCTTCAAGTGTGCGCTCAACCACAAGGCGATCGCCGTTACGTTGGATGCTGCTGACGGCATTAATCACCGGGAGCTGTAATAGTTCGCCAACCAGTAAGCCGACCTGCTGCGCGTAGATATCCCCCGATCCTTCACCGAACAGCATCAGGTCGAAATCCATATTTTTGGCTGCACAGGCCACCGCCTGAGCGGTATCCCGGGGTAATGAATGCTCCAGCTGTGGATCCTGCACCATATACAAACTGTCCGGCCCGCGGGACAGCACGTCTTTACGCACTTTGGAGTTTTGTAGTAGCGACCCGCCCACCGTTAAGGCGATGATTTCATCACCCTCCGCGCTAAGCTGCGCTGCGGCCTCTATCGCATTTAAGTCAAACTGGCTGATTTTGGCATCGGCCCGGTCAAAGTTAAGCGAGCGCTGTGGGGTAACAACAATGTCCTGTTCTTCAGGCACCAACTTAAAGCAGGTTATTATTTTCATGGCATCTCCAGTGATTCTCGTGTGGATGATGACGTGGTGCGTCATTATCGACAGTAGGGAAAATTGACTGAAAATAGTGTGCGACAGAGGGAGGGCTGTTTTCGACGGGGAAATCTGTTTTCATTGCCAACAATCTTGCAAAAAAAACGTCCCGGGAATGCCTGGTTTATCAGCAATAATCAGACTGTGCGTCCCAGAGGAAAAAACGGGAACACAAAGACAGTGAAAATAATTGCGAAATGCGTCATGTTTTTAATCGCCTCTGCGCTGAATTTGTTTCTTATATGTAAATTATTAATGCAGACTTAATAACATTTATTCTTTTTGATTATTATAAAACGCAAATAATCAATGGCAGCAATGTACCAAAGCAAAAGGTGTCATCTTGCAGACGGGGCAAATAATTTTGTTTCGCCGGGAAGGAATAACGTTGTATAACGTCATTATCATTTTTATTTTCTGATATTAATAATCCCAAAATTGCTGCCTTTAGGTGGAGGTTGTCATGTATCAACGCTGCTTTGATAATGCCGTGGAGACCCTTTTTGAACAGGGGAAAACCCCGAGATTCTCGCGATTCGTCATCAGTGATGACCCTAACTGGGAGTCGGGTCATCACGTTCACGATAATGAAACAGAGCTTATTTATGTCAAAAAAGGGGTCGCAAGATTAATTATCGATTCGTCGCTGTATGTCGCGCATGCCGGGGATATCGTGGTGATAGAGCAAGGGCGACTCCATGCGGTTGCTTCGGATAGTAGCGCGCCTGCAACGACTTACACCTGCGCGCTCTACGGTTTTCGTTTCAACGGCTGGCAGGATAATCAGCTATTGCAGATGCACTCGTGTCCGGTGATTAGCGTTACTCAGGGGAAGGAAGTTATTAAGAGTATCTTTAATGAGTTGGGGGTTATGCTCCCCCAGAGCAAAAATAACCTGACATCTTCAGCCTACGACGCTTTTGCTTATGCTCTAACCGTTTTATTTTACGAAAACTTTAAAAATGCCTATCGTTCTGAGCAAGGTTATATTAAAAAAGATGTCTTAATTAAAGATGTGCTGGTTTATTTAAATAATAACTTCCGTGAAAAAATTACTCTCGATCAGTTATCCAAAAAATTCCGGGCCAGCGTGAGTTATATCTGCCATGAATTTACTAAGGAGTATCGAATTTCGCCGATCAATTATGTGATTCAGCGACGAATGACCGAGGCGAAATTTGCCCTGACGAATACGGAAGCTTCGTTAGCGGAAATCTCCTGGCGGGTAGGGTATGAAAATGTCGATCACTTTGCCAAACTCTTTCAGCGGCATGTGGGTTGTACCCCCAGTGATTATCGCAAGCAGTTTAAAAATAATCTGGTTGAGCAGGAATGCTTGATGCCAGAGGTCTGATTATCCTGGATCGTGCCGGAAAACGCTTGTGCGCTATCCGGCACGGATTACCGCTTACTTATTCTGATAATCTTTCAGGATTTGGCGTCCGGCGACGTAAATCATAATTTCGTCGGTGCCGCCGCCAATGCGCTCGCAGCGAACATCGCGCCAGAATCGGGAAACGCGCGCTTCATCGGTGTAACCCAGCCCGCCCATGATCTGAATGGCGTCATCAATCACTTCCATTGCCGTGCGGGCGCAGTACAGTTTTGCCAACGCCGCGCTGGTCCGCAGCGACTGTTCCTGATCGGCCTGCCAGGCGACTTTCAACACCATATTGCGCATGTTTTCAATTTTAATCGCCATCAGCGCCAGTTTTTCCTGGATCATCTGGTTATGGCCAATCGGTTTACCAAATGCGATGCGCTGGTTAGCGTAACGGGCGGCATCTTCGAAGGCGCACTCGGCGAAACCGGTACTACGCGCGGCGTTGATCAACCGTTCCATCTCAAAGTTGTACATGACGTTGAGGAAGCCCATGCCTTCTTCGCCGACCATATCGCTTTCGTCTACTTCAACATCATCAAGATAAACTTCGCAGGTGCTGAGCATGTGCCAGCCGATTTTATGCAACGGGTTCACCTTAATGCCGGGTTTCTTCGAATCCACCCACCACAGCGTAAAGGCTTTCTTCGGATCTTTCGGCTCCGGATCGCGAGCCAGTACCAGCATATAAGGATACTCTTTAGCGCCGGTGATAAAGGTTTTTTGCCCGTTGAGATATACCTTGCCGTTTTTGCGGGTGTAGCTGGTGGTGGCGCTGTTATTGTCTGAACCTGCTCCCGGTTCGGTTAATGCCAGCGCATAAGCCGGATCGCCCGTTTCCATGGTGCTTTCTGCTGTTTTACGTAACTGCTCGGCGGAGCCAAAACGACGCATACTGTGAATACACTGACCGTTCGTGATTAAAAAAGCGGGTGCGCCGCATTTGGAAACTTCCATCAGTGCCAGCATCTGTGTGACGTAATCTGCCGGGATGCCGCCAAATTCTTCCGGAACGCCCAGCATTGAAATACCGTTGTCCGCAAGGGCGCGCATAAACTCTTTCGGATAGGTCGCCGTCTGATCGCAGGTACGGAAATATTCCTCCGGGAAATTGCTGGTAATCAGTTCGCGAATGCTGGCAAGCAGCAGCTCTTGTTCTTCAGTTAATGAAAAATCCATCAGGGTACTCCTTTTAATTGGCGGCATCGGGCAATATAAAACCCATCGAAGCATCGATAAATAATCTTTCGTCCATCAGTTTCAGTTCCGGAGAAATAACCGGAGGGAAATCCATTTTGTCCAGAATGTCTTCCTGTAAAGAGACTCCTGGCGCAATTTCGACTAAATGAAGGCCATCTTCTTTTAACGTAAATACAGCACGCTCGGTGATGTAACGGACATCCAGTCCGCGCTCGAGTGCAATTTTTCCGCTGAAAGTGACTTCTGGTAATTCGTTGACGAATTTTTTCACCCGGCCTTCCTGCACGATATTTAATTTGCCATTGGCCACTTCCGTTTTCAGGCTTCCGGCAGTTAACGTGCCGCAAAATATTATTTTCTTCGAGGTGGCGCTAATATCGATAAAACCGCCGGTCCCCATAATTTTGCCATTGAATTTATGTACGCCGACATTGCCGTGGCGATCCACTTCGGCGAAGCTTAAATAGCAGACATCCAGCCCACCGCCGTGGTAGAAGTCAAACTGGGAGGTCATATCCAGAATCGCGCGGGTGTTGACGTTGGCGCCAAAAGCGATGCCCTGGGAGGTAATTCCGCCAATCGGACCGGTCTCGACCGTCAGAATAAAGTCGTCAGCGCAGCCTTCTTCGCGAGCAACGAGACCAATACCATCGGCGATACCCACGCCAACGTTGCCGACCGCGCCTTTACGCATTTCGAACAGGGCGCGTCGGGCCACCAGTTTACGCTGATTGAGCGGCAGGGCAGTCTGCTGGCTGTCATCAAGGACAAAATCGCCCGAGATAAAGCGGTTAACCGGCGCGCCGCCGTACAATTGAGTTTGATCGGGATCGATGACCACAATATCGACCAGATAGCCCGGAATACGCACGGCTTTTGGGTGCAGTGTGGCTTTCTTCACCATTTTTTGCACCTGCATCATGACGATGCCGCCGTTGTTGTGAACGGCCTGAGCAATCACCAGCGCGTCGAGATACATAACTTCATCTTCAAACGTGGCGTAACCTTCGCTGTCGCAGGTGGTGGCGCGAATAAAGGCGATGTTTGGCGCAATGGCTTTGTAATAGAGGTACTCTTTGTTATCAATTTCCACCAGCTTGATCAGATCTTCGGTGGTCACTTCATTCAGCTTTCCGCCCTGTTGGCGGGGATCGACAAATGTTCCGATACCGATCTCACTCAGAATACCCGGCTGGTGGGCTGCCGAGGCACGCAGGGTCTGGGTTAATACGCCCTGAGGATAGTTATAGGCGGCAATTTTATTCTGCTCAGCGAGGTCGGAAATTCGTGGTGATTGTCCCCAGTGGCCGCATAATGCCCATTTGACTAAACCTTCTTGTGCTAACGGGCTAATTCCACGGTCAGCACGGTCACCTAATCCCGTTGGGCTAATCAATGATAAGTTTCGGGGAGAGTGTGAGTTTTTATATTTTTCAGCCAGCGCGTTAATTAATGTTGTTGCTTCGAGAATACCGCCGCCTGCGCCTAATACACAGAGCGTTGCCTCATCAGGAATATAATTAATGGCATCCACTGCGGATAATACGGGGACCCGACCATCAATGCGTTTTGGTCTTGATAATTTCATATGAACTCCAGATTATATGCGTGCGACTACCTGTCGCTATATTCGACAATAATAATGTGAGTTATTTAATAATGTCCGGCCATCTGCCCGATATTCGGGATTAAGCGAATATCTGGGGCAGGGCATTACTGATATTAATATGGATAAACAGTACTATTACGCCTGATGCAATATGGTCAAAACGGTACGTAGGTCGGTGACCGAAATTTGCCCAGGGGCAGAGGCTTTTTTCACCGCGCCAAAGGTTGCCGCTGAACCGAAAACCTCACCGGACAGACGTGAAATCACCCCTGTTTTAGCCATCGACATGGTAATGATCGGGCGATCGGCATAGCGTTCCTGCATTTCCAGCGTGGCGCCAAGCAGGGTCAATACATCCGTCTTGTTTTGCGGCATCAGGGCGATTTTCGGGATATCAGCGCCAAGCTCCTGCATTTTACGCAGGCGCAGGACAATCTCTTGTGCCGCTGGCGTCTTATGGAAATCATGATTCGACATAATGACGGCGACATTTTTTGCATGTGCATATTCGACGGTGGCTTTAATCAGTTCGTCACCGGTGAAAAGCTCCAGATCGATCATATCGACCAGACCGCTATCTATCGCCGCACGGTTTAGCGCAATATAGTTTTCGACAGCCAGCGCCTGTTCACCACCTTCTTTGGCACTACGGAAGGTGAACAGCAGCGGTTTGTCAGCCATCACATCGCGGATGGCGCGTGCAGCTTCCAGTACGACATCAACGGAGGACACCTCGGTGAAATGGTCAACGCGCCATTCCAGAATGTCGAAATCCGCCTCGCGATAGGCCAGCGCTTCGCTTTTTACCGTTGCGATGTCTTTACCCATCAGTGAGACAATGATCTTCGGCGCACCCTCGCCAATGACGAGGTTTTTTACGGTTACGGTTTTCATCGATTACCCTTTAAATATTTTACAAATGCTTGCCCATCAGGCTGCAAAACCCATAACCTGTTTCACATACTCAAGAGGGAAATCTTTCCCGGTCCAGAGTTTAAACTGTTCAGCCCCTTGCCATAACAACATGCCGTAACCATCAATCGTTTTGCAACCGGCAAGTTGTGCCTGTTGCAATAATTTGGTCATATGCGGGTTGTAGACGCATTCAGTCACCAGCAGATCCGGGCGTAGCAGGGAAACGTCGGTCACCAGAGATTCGTTCTCCAGCGGCTTCATTCCCACTTTCGTACCGTTGGTCAGAATATCCGCGCTTGCCAGTGCGTCCGCAAAAGCCTGTCGATCGTCGAGATCGATAACGGTGACCACGCAATCGGTATTTTCATTAACACGTTTGGCGAATTCCTGTGCTTTGGCAAAGAACTCATCTTGACGGTTAAAGAGTTTGATTTCTTTGATGCCTTCAATCGCTGCCTGGGCGCCAATGGCCGTTGACGCGCCGCCTGCGCCCAACAGTACCATGGTTTTACCCCTGATATCGAAACCGCTTTCCTTGATGGCGCGAATATGCCCCGTGCCATCAGTATTGTAGCCGCGCAGGTAACCATCATCATTGACGATAGTATTAATCGCGCCGACCAGTTTGGCTGCAGGCGTTAATTCATCAACATATTCACATGCCAGCTGCTTGTTGGGCATCGAGACTCCGGTACCGCGCATTTTTAAGGCCTTCAGCCCGGCAATCGCATTAGCAAACGTGGAGTTATCGACTTCAAATGCCATGTAGGTAAAAGGTAATCCCGCTTTTTCTAATGCCTTATTTTGCATTTCAGGCGACAGGCTGTGTCTGATAGGGTAGGCCATCAGACCAATCAGTTCATATTTTGCAGTTACGTCCATTTGATACTCCTTCTAAGCAATTTATTGAAAATAACGTTCGCCCAACCGCACATCATTTTTGGGAATATCAAATACGCGGTAGTAACGAATAAAGACGATGATGGCGGTGATGAAGGCCAGCAAAGCAAATGCGAGGTCCAGCAAAATGATGTACTGCAGGCCAATGTTTGAAAGGTATCCGGTGATTAATGGGATAATAAAGTTGGCTACGCCCCCCATCATCATATAAATACTGGTGACCTTGGCTTTGCTCCTGGGGAAAAACTCTGACATCACCGAAACGCCGAGCTGTAAAATACCGCCTGCGGCAGAAAACCCGATAAGAAATGAACCGGCGTTACACACCAATGGGGATGGATATAAATAGATAACCGCTGCGGTGAGGGTTGCCAGCCCGGCGTTAAACACATTCGCCCAAATGGGTCGAACCATTTTCTTGAGCAGTACAGCAAAAATAAACACGCAGACCAGCGATCCCATACTGTAGTAAGAGATGGTTTTCAGCGCGTCGGCTTCTGCCATGCCGGCAAATGCCATCGCGTATTTCGGCATCCAGACCACGATGACGTAAAAGGTCGAGAATGCGGCCACCCCAAACATAACGGAGGCTACGCCTTCCAGCCAGACCAGCGGTTTACTGTTCATCTGCGGTAGCTCTTTTGCAATGCCCGCATCCACCATCTGGCTGGGGAAACGGCTTTTGAGCAGCATCAACGTTATGACGACGAACAGTACCCCCGGGATAATGACCGCATAGCCGTACCAGATATGGTTGAGCAGCATGGTGCTGACGACGATGGGGTAGATCATCTGCCCGAATGAGACCATCGCTTTAACCAGGATAACCGCTGACCCAGACGCCTTAGGGAAGCATTCCATCAAAGCCGGATAGCCACCTGTATCCAGGGCCGAGTTAGCGACGCCGACACAAACAGCGAGAATAAAGGCAATCATCAGATTCGGGCTGGCGGGAATGCCGAAGAAAAACAGCATGTACAGAATTGCTCCTAACAGAATGATAGCCCGTCTACCAAATTTATCTGAGAGCACACCAAAGAATAAAATACTCACCAGGCGGCCAAGACCAATGCCGGAAATTAAATAGGCTATCCCAGCATTGTCAGTGGAGAATTTTTCTGCGAGAGAGCTCATATTTTGCGCCAGTGTAATGACGCTAATGCCGTGTAAAAAATAACTTAAGTAAATACAGATTATCGCCAAAAGAAATGGCGTATTAAAGGTCTTATTTTGAGACATGTTCACAACTCCTTGCGGATTTTAAAATTGTTCTGTGCTCGTCGATTTTGTTTAAATTGCGGCGACCTTGTGATTAATATACCGGGGTGCTGATATTGTGCCTACATAGCATGGCGTTTAAGTTACCAGGTATGTTGCATGCTCAACTGTGAAACTTAATTCTTTCAACCAACATTTTGCTGAAGTTTTAAAACCGCGACCAATTATTTTGCAACGGGGGAGAACAATATTGCATCCGCGTTATTTTACGACCGTCGCCATGTTTAGTTGCTGCTTTGTCGCGATACGGCTGCGATAGCCAATAAACAATGCTAACAGGAAGCCTACCGCGGCTATGCCGGTATCAAACCACATGATGTGAGCAATGCTGGTCTGCGAGAGTCTTGCCGTTATCAGTGGGATGGTGAAGGTCGCAATGCTGCCCGCGCTGTAGTAAATCCCGGTGGCTTTGCCCTTCGCATCGGGAAAGCGTGCGGCCATCAGCGTTAAACCGATTTGTACAACGCCCCCGGCTGAAGAGAAACCGATGACAAATGCGAAGACGATCACCATGTAGATCGACGGATGCAGGCAGACCATCAGCAATGCGATAAATGAGATAAAGGTGTACAGCATTAACAGAGAGGTTGCGCGCCCCGTCTTTCGTGCCAGTGGCGCGGTGATCAACACACACAGTAGAGAACCGCAGGTGTAAATGCTTAACAGCTTGATCGATAAGGTGTAGGACATCCCAGCGACAAACTGTCCGTACTGTGCCAACCACTGGCTTATCAGATAAAATGTCGCCATGGCGATGTAGCCGTACAGAGTGTAACTGGTGAGATCGAGAAGAGAACAACGATGTTCAGATTGTATGCTTTTCTGTTCAACGGGTAATGCCTTGAGGGGGGCTTGATGCCCAGGATGGGCCGGGAATCGACAGCGAAACAAAAATACGCCATTGATTAGCATCACCGCGGCCGCCACAAGAAAGGACCAGCCAAACCAAAGTTCTGCCCACACCAGCAGACTGATAATCATCGGCAGCAGAAACTGACCGATGGAAACAAACGCTTTAATTAAGATATTAGCCGTGCCGGGAGAGCGGGGAAACGCCTCCATCAGGCTGGGGTAAGTTCCGGCGTCAAGAAAACTGTTTGCCATTCCGGCTAAAAATCCAAAAGCATAGGCAATATAAATGCTGTGAGTATTGATGATGCCTACAAAGAACAGCAGGTAGCAGACCATACCGAAAATAATAAACGGTCTGCGGCCATAGCGATCGGAAAGCATGCCCGCCACCAATAACACGCTTAAACGGCCAATGCCGAGTGAGGAAATAACAATTGAGACGCCTGCGGCATCGGTGTGCCACTGTTGTTCCAGTGAAGACATATTGAGGCTCATCAGAATGACCCCCATGCCGTGTACCAGGTAATTAAAGTACAGCCCTATCGCAGTGGAGAAATAGGTGTTTTTCATAATATGTTACTCAGCGAAAAGGCTAAATGAGTGTGGCGCTGCGGTCTCTTAACACAAACGCTCAAGGTCGTGGGCATACAGTTCAACAGCGACCGATTGATAGATTTTCCAGTCGAGAAAATCATCGTGCTGATAAACCGCCTGAAAAGAGATCAGATCGGGAAAGAAACGCATGGTGTTATTACCGATACGGTTATTTATTTTTTCGATAATGGCGTTAATTCTTAACTTTCGTCTGGCTTTCATTTCTGCACAAATGCGCGTGATGTCTTCCGGGATTTCCCTTTCGCCATTCTCCCATTGTTGCCAGGCGGCAACATTGTGATCCCGCGAGATATACATAGCGCTTTCTTCTACCGTCATAGCAAAAATATGGCGGATAGCCTGGAGTTCCAATGCGTTCATTATTTGATCACCTCATAAAAGACGGTGGAATAGTAATAACATTGCTGTGGATATTTCGGCTTGAAGAGAGTCACAGTATCTTGTGCAATATTATTTGTTTATCAACGGGGAAGAGCGGAGCTGTGGTGCGGTAAGGTTGGTGGCGAGGCGCGCGAAGGACAAAAAAAAGCCCATCGTGGGAGATGGGCAAAGACTACACACAGCAATTCGTTGTTTCACTCAGGGGATTTCCATGCTTATAAATCAATGTGTTGATCTAAAGCCATGGGCTAATAGTAGGCATACTGATTTTTTACGTCGATCAGATTCATCTCAATAGTTTAAAAACTGTAAATAATTTGCGAAGCAAATGAGTATTTAAAGAAGGATAACGTTGGGTCTTATTCAGTAAGTGGGCGGAATTGATTAGTATTGTTAAACAGTCAGGCGGCGGTGCCGCCTGACGTGGGATTACTTATTGCGTTCGATTTCAGCAATTTCTTCGAGGATTTCGTCGGGATCGCTACCTGGCGCAGGGGCTTCGTTTACCCAGGCGGAGAACAGACGCCAGGACACGGCCAGTACCACCGGGCCGATAAACAGACCAATCATGCCGAAGGCAATCAGTCCGCCGATGACCCCTGAGAGAATCAGGATCAGTGGCAAATCGGCCCCCATGCGAATCAGCATCGGGCGAATAACGTTATCCAGCGTTCCGACCACGCCGCTCCACACCAGCAGCACCGTGCCCCAGGTTGAATCGCCCGTCCAGTACAGCCAGATAATGGCCGGGACCAGCACCGGCAATGGTCCCAGTTGCACCAGACAAGACAGGATCATCAATACCGCCAGCAACGTGGCGTACGGCACGCCGGTTACCGCCAGACCAATACCACCGAGCACTGCCTGCACCAGCGCGGTGACCACAACGCCTAATGCGACGGCGCGAATGGCTTGTGCTGCCAGCAGAATGGCGGCATCGCCACGTTTGGATGCCAGGCGACAAGCGAAGTGGCGAATACCTAACGCCACCTGTTCACCGCGCCAGTACAGCAGGGCGCTGAACAGCAGCATCAGACCACAGTGCATCATAAAGCGGCCAAGATGTGCAGCCTGGCCAACAAACCAGGTCGTCGTTGTGCCGATATAAGGACGAACCTTGGCCATGATGGCCGCGCCGCCCATATCCAGCAGACTGTGCCAAGCGGCATACAATTTGGCGCCGACCAACGGAATACTGTTCAGCCACGCCAGATCCGGCAGGGTCATATCGCCTGCGGTTACGGCATGGATCAATGGCCCGCTGCCATCAACAATGCTATTGACCAGTAGCGCGATAGGAATGATGAACAACAGCACCAGCAGCAGGGTCATCACCAGCACGGCCAGCGAGCGACGGCCCCAGAGCAATTTTTGTAAGCGTAGCAGGATCGGCCAGGTCGCAATGACCACCGTCCCCGCCCATGCAAAACCGAGGATAAAGGGCTGAACAATCCAAAGACAGGCCACAATCATGACGGCTAAAAACAGCGCCGATAGCAGCACTTGTGCAATATCCTTGGGCTGGCGGAAATTTACCATAAATACTTTTCACCTTTGTCTTTGCGCCAGAACGTTGACGCGACGTGAACACTTAAATGACACCCTGTAATGATGAGCAATTTCAGCGGTTTTTAACAGGCGGATTCTGCCTGTAAATCTGCTGAGCGTATTAGAAAAAAATGTGATACAACAAACAAAGCAACACGCAAACGATTAAATTCACAACACAGACCGCAGGAAAGGGTCACTATAATGATTCCACAAATTTCTCAGGCGCCAGGTGTCGTTCAACTGGTGCTCAATTTTTTGCAGGCACTGGAGCAGCAAGGATTTACGGGCGATACGGCAACGAGCTATGCCGATCGTCTGACAATGTCGACGGATAACAGTATTTATCAGCTGCTTCCTGATGCTGTCGTATTCCCTCGTTCAACCGCAGATGTGGCGCTCATCGCTCGTCTGGCGGCGGAACCTCTTTTCTCTTCGTTGATTTTTACCCCACGCGGCGGCGGCACCGGGACCAACGGTCAGGCGCTGAATCAGGGCATTATTGTTGATATGTCCCGCTATATGAGCCGCATCATTGAAATCAATGTGCAGGAAGGTTGGGTGCGGGTTGAAGCCGGGGTGATAAAAGACCAGCTCAACCAGTTTCTGAAGCCTTACGGCTATTTCTTTGCCCCCGAGTTATCCACCAGTAACCGGGCAACGCTGGGGGGGATGATCAATACCGACGCATCCGGACAAGGCTCGTTGGTTTACGGTAAAACCTCCGATCACGTGCTGGGTATCCGCGCGGTGCTGATGGGCGGCGATATTCTTGATACCCAGCCAATGCCGGTCGAACTTGCCCAAACGCTGGGTAATAGCAACACCACTATTGGCCGCATCTACAAGACGGTTTATGAGCGTTGCCGCGACAACCGACAGCTGATCATTGATAAATTCCCGAAACTTAATCGCTTCCTGACCGGTTACGATCTGCGGCACGTCTTTAACGATGAGATGACCGAATTTGATTTAACCCGCATTCTTACCGGCTCTGAAGGTACGCTGGCGTTTATCACCGAAGCCCGTCTGGATATCACGCCGCTACCCAAAGTCAGACAACTGGTTAACGTTAAGTACGACTCTTTCGACTCGGCATTGCGTAATGCCCCGGTGATGGTGGAAGCGCGCGCGCTGTCGGTAGAAACCGTCGACTCCAAAGTGCTTAACCTGGCACGGGAAGATATTGTCTGGCACTCGGTAAGTGAATTGATTACCGATGTGGCGGATAAAGAGATGCTGGGTCTGAATATTGTGGAGTTTGCCGGTGACGATGAAGCATTGATTGATTCGCAGGTCAGCGCACTGTGCGAACGGCTGGATGGCTTAATTGCGCGTCAGGAAGCGGGTGTTATAGGCTGGCAGCTATGTACCGAGCTGGCAGGCGTCGAACGCATTTACGCGATGCGTAAAAAAGCCGTCGGTCTGCTGGGGAATGCAAAAGGGGTCGCGAAGCCGATTCCGTTTGCTGAAGATACCTGCGTTCCGCCGGAACATCTGGCTGACTATATTGCCGAGTTCCGTGCGCTGCTCGATAGCCACGGCCTGAGTTACGGCATGTTTGGTCACGTAGATGCAGGCGTGCTGCACGTCAGACCGGCGCTGGATATGTGCGACCCGCAGCAGGAAGTGCTGATGAAACGCATTTCTGACGATGTTGTCGCGCTGACGGCAAAATATGGCGGTCTGCTGTGGGGCGAGCACGGGAAAGGTTTTCGTGCAGAATATAGCCCGGCGTTCTTCGGTGAGGAACTGTATCGCGAACTGCGTAAAGTGAAATCGGTGTTTGATCCGCAAAACCGGCTCAATCCGGGCAAAATCTGTCCACCGGAGGATGTTGATGCGCCGATGATGAAAGTCGACGCGGTGAAGCGCGGAACGTATGACCGTCAGATCCCGCTGGCCGTACGCCAGGAGTGGCGTGGGGCGATGGAGTGTAACGGCAACGGGTTATGCTTTAACTTTGATGCGAAAAGCCCGATGTGTCCGTCGATGAAAATCAGCCTCAACCGTATCCATTCACCGAAAGGGCGAGCTACGCTGGTGCGTGAATGGCTGCGTCTGTTGGCAGATCGCGGGATTGACCCGCTACAGCTGGAAAAAGAGCTACCGGAAAAACGTGCCAGTTTACGTACGCTGATTGCCCGTACCCGCAACAGCTGGCATGCGCGCAAGGGCGAATACGATTTCTCGCACGAAGTGAAAGAGGCAATGTCGGGTTGTCTGGCGTGTAAAGCCTGCTCCACACAGTGTCCGATTAAAATCGATGTGCCGGAGTTCCGCTCACGCTTCCTGCAGTTGTATCACACGCGTTATCTGCGGCCGTTGCGCGATCACATGGTGGCGACCGTTGAGAGCTATGCGCCGTTAATGGCGCGGGCGCCCAACACGTTTAACTTCTTCATCAACCAGCCGCTGGTGCGTAATCTGGCTAAAAAGCACATCGGCATGGTCGACTTACCGCTGCTGTCTGCGCCGTCGCTTCAACGTCAGCTGGTTGGCCATCGTTCCGCTAATATGACGCTGGAACAACTCGAATTACTCAGCCTTGAGCAAAAAGCCCGTACGGTGCTGGTGGTGCAGGATCCGTTCACCAGCTATTACGATGCACAGGTGGTGGCTGATTTTATACGTCTGGTTGAAAAGCTAGGTCTGCAGCCAGTACTGTTGCCGTTCTCGCCAAACGGCAAGGCCCAGCATATTAAGGGCTTTTTAAACCGTTTTGCAAAAACCGCAAAGAAAACATCTGAGTTTCTCAATCGGGTGGCGAAGCTGAATATTCCGATGGTGGGTGTCGATCCGGCGCTGGTGCTTTGCTATCGCGATGAATACAAACTGGCGCTCGGGGAACAGCGGGGCGATTTCCATGTGTTACTCGCCAACGAATGGTTATCGACAGTTGTGGAGTCACAGCAGCCAGTCGCTGTGGGCGGTGAAGCGTGGTACTTCTTTGGACATTGTACCGAAGTGACGGCCCTGCCGGGCGCGCCTGCTCAGTGGGCGGCTATTTTTGCCCGCTTTGGCGCAAAGCTGGAGAACATCAGCGTAGGGTGCTGTGGCATGGCGGGCACCTATGGCCACGAAGTGAAGAATCATCAGAACTCACTGGGGATCTATGAGCTATCATGGCACCAGGCAATGCAACGATTGCCGCGTAACCGTTGTCTGGCTACCGGATACTCCTGTCGCAGTCAGGTTAAACGCGTTGAAGGCACGGGCGTTCGCCATCCATTACAGGCACTGCTGGAGATTATAGGATGATCTGGAAACGTGAAGTCACACTCGAAGCGCTCAACGCCATGGGTGAAGGAAATATGGTTGGGCTGCTTGATATTCGTTTTGTGCACATTGGCGATGACACGCTGGAAGCCACAATGCCGGTAGACCACCGTACTAAACAACCATTTGGTTTGCTGCACGGCGGCGCGTCCGTGGTGCTGGCTGAGAGCATTGGTTCGGTGGCTGGTTATCTGTGTACTCAGGGTGAGCAGAAAGTGGTGGGCCTGGAGGTCAACGCCAACCATATTCGCTCGGCGCGGGAAGGGCGCGTCAGAGGGGTATGTCGCGCGGTGCATACCGGCTCCCGTCATCAGGTATGGCAAATCGAAATCTTCGATGAGCAGGGACGATTGTGCTGCACGTCGCGTCTGACAACAGCAATTTTGTGATGCATATTGCTTTTGGTCATTATCTGCACAGGGAATGGTGTTATACTGTGCAGGTTTTGAACACAAGCGAGGATGATATGTCTACCCAATTAGACCCGGCCCAACTGGCAATAGAGTTTTTACGTCGTGATAAAACCGATCTTTCACCAGCTCAGTACCTGAAAAGACTGAAACAGTTAGAGCTGGAGTTCGCGGATTTATTGACGCTTTCTTCGACTGAACTTAAAGAAGAGATCTATTTTGCCTGGCGCATGGGCGTTCATTGATTCCGGTATGCTTATCGTAATGAAACCCCGACACGCGTTCGGGGTTATTTTTTGCGTTAAATCTCAATCACCACTTCATCTCACCAGTATTAACCTTCGCACTTAGCTCCAGAGAACTTGCGTCTGCAAGACCTGGCCATGCCGCGGTGATGGTTTTAATCACATAATCCGAACCTTTCTTCGCCCCTAACGCCTGCTCAAACGATTGCAGATAGTCCTGTGTGAAGCGAATCGCTTTATCGCCCGCAGGGCGTTCGCCGATGTAATGCCCCGGGACCACCTGGGTGGGTTGTAACTTCTGCATTTCGCCCAATACGCTACGCCACGCGCTACGCTGTTCTGCAGATTGCGTATCCGCCGTCCAGACGTGTATACCAGACGCCACGCCGGTACCGCCAATAATGGCACGGTTCGCCGGGATCCAGACATAGGCTGCATAATCATTAGGGTGGCGCAGCTCCAGCGTTTCACCATCAACTGTGAAATGCGTTTGCGTTGTCGCCTGCGGAACGGTGAGCGATGTTGGCGCGCCATCCTTCATTTGCGGACCCCAGAATTGCAGTTTGGCCTCTTTGGTGGCACGGATATGGTCTACTACGTGCGGTGTTGCCAGGACTTTTACCTGTGGGAAGGCTTTGACGATAGGCTGCAGTCCGAAATAGAAATCCGGATCGCCGGAGGTGATCACGATGGCCTTCAGCGTTTTACCGCTGGCGCGAATCATCTGCACCAGCTGTTCACCATCTTTAGTACTGAACTGTGCGTCAAACAATATCGCTTCTTTCGGTCCTGAAACCAGCGTTGAAGAGACCGGGAAAATAGCCTTGTCCTGTGGATTGTAGACGTCCAGCTGTAGCGTCGCGGCAAAGGCTGAAGAGGCGAACAGAGGTAACAGCAGGGCCAGCGTTTTAACTTTCATGTCAGGTATCCTTGTGCAGGAAATTGTCTTTTGATAGTTCCTGTATTTTAAGGAAATTCGGATCTGTTAGAATTCCCTTATTAGGACATGCTGAGTTTCATAAAACGATCGGATGGGATGCAATGGACAGAGTGATGGCGGCAACGGTATTCAACCATATCTGTGATTTGGGCAGTCTGAGCGCTGCCGCGCGTGCGCTGGGGCTTTCCCGTCCGATGGTCAGTCGTTACCTCGACGAGATGGAGAAATGGGCGGGTGCAAGGCTTATCCATCGCTCGTCGCGCCGTCTGACAATCACGCCAGCGGGTGAAGAGGCATTAGTGAAAACGCGTTCTCTGGCGCAGCTTTCGCTGGATATTGGTGCCGCCAGCGCCGCGCAAATTCCTTCTGGCACGCTACGCGTGGCCTGTGCGCATTTTACAGCTATGCATATTTTAGCGCCGGTACTGCCCGCGTTTCTGACGAAGTATCCGCAACTGCGTATCGAGGTGGAGATCAATAATCAACCGGTAAGCCTCGTGGGAGAACGCATTGATGTGGCGATCCGTATAACGGAAAACCCTGAACCTGGAACTATCGCCCGTCGCCTTGGCGACTGTAAATCGGTACTGTGCGCGTCTGTAGAGTACCTGCATCAGCATGGCACCCCTGAGACTATCGACGACCTTACGCGGCATAATTGTCTGTACTACAGCGGGTTTGCCGGAAAATCCTGGCACTTTCTGGATGCCCAGGGGCGGGCTGCCGCTGTTGCGATTAAAGGCAATTTGAGCGCCGGGATCTCTTCGTTGCTCTGTGAGTCGGCGTTGGCGGGAACGGGCATTGCGCTGGTGCCGGAACTGGAGGCGCGGGAAGGGCTGGCACAGGGAAAGCTGGTTAGACTCTTGCCCGAGCTTCAACCAAAAAGCCTGCCAATTTATGGTTTATATCTTTCGCGGGAGCATCAGCCTGCAGGACTGCGCCTGTTGCTGGACGCGCTCAGTGAAAAACAGCGCCTAATAATTGATTGAATACGCTTATAAAATAGTCAAATCGCAATTTGTGTTAAACAAAACATATCCGGAAGTGAGATTATTCTTATCGCCCCTTCAAGAGCTAAGCCATCGTGAGTGCCGGAGATAAGCGCCGGATGGGGCCGGAACCCTTAAGCCTGCCAGCAAGCAGCCTTAAGGGTTTTTTGTTGTCTTCACGTAGTGCCCGAACGGGATTGTACCTACTTGCCGTGAGTCTGCAGACCGGTGTTGTCAAAAAATAGCCGTGGTGACATTTAAGTTTAAAGAATCATAACCGCTTTATATCGTACAGAGAATGCAGAACAGACCCTTTGGTAAATCATTACTGTGTGTGCTGTTCTGGTCACCGTGAAACGTTAACCGGGTTTAAATAATGGTAGAGAATCTTGTTTTCAATTATAAAAATCAGACACCGATTCACTATCGATTCAAACCAGCCTCCAGAGATTGTCGGCATTTGTTGATTGTTATGTCTGGATTTAATATCCCGGATGCTACCATCTATGACTTTGTCATGCTTGACCATTGCCATTCTGCAATTCTATGGATTAAAGATGAATTTGGCGGTCTGCCAGCTTATTACTTGTGTAATAAAATGAATTTCGATATTGAGCAGGGGGTTAGTCTACTTATGCAGGGGGTGATTGATTTTGTGAAACCCACTAACACGACTATTCTTGGTGCTTCCAAAGGCGGGTCGATGTCGATGTATTACGGCATTAAGCACAACATTCGGAACATCATTACAGCAGTCCCCCAGTTTTACATCGGTAGCTATGTTGCAAAAGGATATTGGACGCACGTCGGACAAGAGATGATGGGCACCATCTCGCCAGCGAATATTAATAAGCTGGATAATATGCTGCAGGATGTTATCTACAGAGATAAACATAAAACTGCGAATATCTATCTTTTCACCTCACCAAATGATAAACAGTTTCCTGTTGAGATTGCGCCAAATTTAGCACTGTTGCAGGAATATAATCATTTCAATCTTGTGGAAACCAGTTCATCCTTTGCAACCGAACATAATCAAATAACACGATATAACTTAAATGTTATTTTATCCATCATCTATCAGCTTGAAAATAATATAACCCCTGCCTTCGGGCGAGTGAAAAATGGCAATGGGTGGTTAGCCAGCCGTTAACTTTTGTCCGTTCACCGCTCTGCGAATATCATCTCTGATGACTCCCTGGTTAGGTATAGCCTGACAGAGGAAGTTACCCCTTCTATCACAGAAATAGTCATTTTCTATACATCTTTTGATTATCGACCTGTCTCGCCGATTGAAATTACTTAATCCATTATTAATCAATGCATTGAACAAAAAAATCCATCCCTGTTAACCCACGCAGCAGGGTCTATGCTTAGTAAAAGGGGTCAAAAAGGGCGATTAACCCGAATGCCCCTGCTGTTGAGGGGTTGAAGTGATAATCATTATCACTAACATGTTGTTATAGCTTGAAAGCTAGTGACTCGAGGTAACCCTATGGAATTGCATTCAGGAACATTTAACCCGGACGATTTTGCCTGGCGTGGTCTGACGTTAACGCCAGCGGCTGCGGCGCACATCCGCGAGCTGGTGGCAAAGCAACCCGACATGTTAGGCGTGCGTTTAGGCGTGAAGCAAACGGGATGCGCGGGATTTGGCTACGTGCTGGACACCGTTCGCCAGGCGGAAAAAGACGATCTGCTGTTTGAAACGGAGGGGGCCAGACTTTATGTACCGTTACAGGCGATGCCATTCATCGACGGCACAGAAGTTGATTTCGTGCGCGAAGGATTAAATCAGCTATTTAAATTTCATAACCCGAAAGCCCAGAACGAATGCGGCTGTGGCGAAAGTTTTGGGGTATAGGCGGTACTATGTCTCGTAATACTGAAGCAACTGACGATGTCAACACCTGGGCTGGCGGGCACCTTAATTACAAAGAGGGCTTCTTCACCCATCTACAAACCGATGAACTGGCAAAAGGGATCAACGAAGATGTCGTGCGCGCGATTTCGGCAAAACGTAATGAACCCGACTGGATGCTGGAATTTCGCCTGAATGCCTTTAAAGCGTGGCTAACCATGGAAGAGCCGCACTGGCTAAAAGCGCATTACGATAAGCTGAACTACCAGGAGTACAGTTATTACTCCGCGCCGTCCTGCGGTAATTGCGATGAAACCTGCGCGTCTGAGCCGGGCGCGGTGCAGCAAACGGGGGCAAATGCGTTTTTAAGTAAAGAAGTTGAGGACGCATTCGAGCAGCTTGGTGTGCCGGTCCGCGAAGGCAAAGAGGTGGCGGTTGATGCCATTTTTGACTCGGTGTCGGTGGCGACAACTTATCGCGATAAACTGGCGGAACAGGGCATTATTTTCTGTTCGTTTGGTGAGGCGATTCACGATCACCCTGAGCTGGTAAAACAATATCTGGGTACGGTTGTCCCGGGTAATGACAATTTCTTTGCGGCGCTGAATGCGGCGGTGGCCTCCGACGGCACGTTTATTTATGTCCCGAAAGGTGTGCGTTGCCCAATGGAACTGTCGACCTATTTCCGTATAAATGCGGAAAAAACCGGTCAGTTTGAGCGCACCATTCTGGTTGCGGATGAGGGCAGTTACGTCAGCTATATCGAAGGCTGTTCAGCCCCGGTACGCGATAGCTACCAACTGCATGCCGCGGTGGTGGAAGTCATTATCCACAAAGATGCCGAAGTGAAATACTCGACGGTACAAAACTGGTTCCCTGGTGATGGTAACACCGGCGGCATTTTGAACTTCGTCACCAAGCGCGCTCTGTGTGAAGGCGAAAACAGCAAAATGTCGTGGACGCAGTCGGAAACCGGCTCGGCCATTACCTGGAAATACCCAAGCTGTATTCTGCGCGGCGACAACTCTATCGGCGAATTCTACTCCGTCGCGCTGACCAGTGGTTATCAGCAGGCCGATACCGGCACCAAGATGATCCACATCGGCAAGAACACCAAATCGACCATTATCTCGAAAGGGATCTCCGCGGGACACAGTCAAAACAGCTATCGCGGCTTAGTGAAGATCATGCCGACCGCAACCAACGCCCGCAACTATACCCAATGCGACTCGATGCTGATTGGCGCGGATTGTGGAGCGCACACCTTCCCGTATGTGGAGTGTCGTAACAACAGCGCCCAGCTTGAGCATGAAGCTACGACCTCGCGCATTGGTGAAGACCAACTGTTTTACTGTTTACAGCGCGGCATCAGCGAAGAGGATGCCATTTCGATGATCGTTAATGGTTTCTGTAAAGACGTGTTCTCTGAACTGCCGCTGGAATTTGCCGTTGAAGCGCAAAAACTTCTCGCCATAAGTCTTGAACACAGCGTCGGTTAAAATTTAAGGAAAGCACATGTTAAGCATTAAAAATTTACAGGTCAGTGTGGAAGATAAGGCGATCCTGCGTGGGCTGAGCCTGGATATTGGCCCCGGAGAGGTACACGCCATTATGGGGCCGAACGGTTCCGGGAAAAGTACGCTTTCCGCAACGCTCGCCGGGCGCGATGACTACGAAGTCACCGGCGGGACGGTAGAATTCAACGGTAAGGATTTACTGGAACTGTCACCCGAAGACCGGGCCGGTGAAGGGATCTTTATGGCATTTCAGTATCCGGTAGAAATCCCCGGCGTCAGTAATCAGTTTTTCCTGCAAACGGCACTGAATGCGGTGCGCAGTTACCGTGGCGAAGAGTCGCTGGACAGGTTTGACTTCCAGGATCTGATGGAAGAGAAAATCGCGTTATTGAAGATGCCGGAAGATTTGCTAACGCGTTCGGTCAACGTTGGTTTCTCAGGTGGCGAGAAAAAGCGTAATGACATTTTGCAAATGGCGGTGCTGGAACCTCAGCTGTGCATTCTTGATGAGTCGGACTCCGGGCTGGATATCGACGCGCTGAAAGTCGTTGCGGATGGCGTGAACTCGCTGCGCGACGGGCAACGTTCATTCATTATCGTCACCCACTATCAGCGCATCCTGGATTACATCAAACCCGATTATGTGCACGTTCTCTACCAGGGGCGAATTGTGAAATCCGGCGATTTCACGCTGGTCAAACAACTGGAGGAGCAAGGTTATGGCTGGCTTAGCGAACAGCAGTAACGTGCTGCAACAGTGGCATCATCTGTTTGAAACGCAAGGGAAGACGCGCTCGCACCATGCCCAGCAGCACCTGCAGCAGATGCTGCGTCTGGGACTGCCAACGCGTAAGCATGAGGACTGGAAATACACGCCGCTGGAAGGATTAACCAACAGCCAGTTTGTCAGTCATGTCACTGAGATAACGTCCGCCCAGTGTGAAGCGTTAGCGCCAGCTATTGATGCTGTCCGCCTGGTGTTTGTTGACGGGCAATTCTGTCCAACGCTCAGCGACAGCGCAGAAGGTAGCGGGTTTAACATTACCGTTGATGATGTGCGCCAGTCGCTACCGGCGGCTATCCAACCGGAAGTCTTTCTGCACCTGACCGAAAGCCTCTCCCGCAGCGTAACGCACATTCAGGTGAGGCGTAACCAGCGACCGGCAAAACCGTTGCTGCTGCTGCACATTACCCAGGGGCTGGCGGGTGATGAGGTGAACACGGCGCACTATCGCCACCATCTGGACCTGGCAGAAGGCGCAGAAGCCACCGTCATTGAACACTATGTCAGCCTCAGCGAATATCGCCATTTTACCGGTGCACGATTAACGATGAACGTCGCGGCAAACGCACACTTGCGCCACATCAAACTGGCGTTTGAGAATCCGCTCAGCCACCACTTCGCGCATAATGATATTCAGTTGGGCGCTGATGCCACGGCCGCCAGCCACAGCTTTTTACTCGGTGATGCGGTGTTGCGCCATAACACCAGCACCCAGCTTAACGGCGAAAACACCACGCTTCGGCTTAACAGCCTGGCGATGCCGGTGAAAAATGAAGTCTGCGATACCCGCACCTGGCTTGCGCACAACAAGGGATATTGCAACAGTCGACAACTGCATAAAACGATTGTCAGCGATAAGGGGCGCGCGGTATTCAATGGCCTGATCAACGTCGCTCAGCACGCCATTAAAACCGACGGTCAGATGACCAACAATAATTTGCTGCTCGGAAAACTGGCGGAAGTGGATACCAAACCGCAGCTTGAAATTTATGCCGACGACGTGAAATGCAGCCACGGGGCGACGGTAGGGCGGATCGACGACGAGCAGATGTTCTATCTGCGTTCGCGCGGGATCGGCCAGCAGGATGCCCAACAAATGATTCTCTATGCGTTTGCCGCTGAGCTGACGGAAGCCCTGGGCGAGGAAACGCTGAAACAACAGGTCCTGGCACGGATCGCCCAACGCTTGCCGGGAGGCGTAGCATGACATTTCCCATTGAAAAAGTGCGGGCTGATTTCCCGGTCCTGACGCGTGAAGTGAACGGTTTACCGTTGGCGTATCTGGATAGCGCCGCCAGCGCGCAAAAGCCTAACCAGGTGATTGATGCCGAAGCCGAGTTTTACCGTCACGGCTATGCCGCGGTCCACCGCGGGATCCATACGTTGAGCGCGCAGGCCACGGAAAAAATGGAGAATGTGCGCAAGCTCGCCTCGCTGTTTATCAACGCCCGTTCAGCTGAAGAACTGGTGTTTGTTCGCGGTACAACGGAAGGTATCAACCTGGTAGCTAACAGCTGGGGCGGCAGCAATGTGCGGGCGGGCGATAACATTATCATCAGCGAAATGGAGCACCACGCCAATATTGTGCCCTGGCAGATGTTGTGCGCCCGCGTAGGTGCAGAACTGCGCGTTATTCCGCTCAATACAGAAGGTACGTTGCAACTGGAAACGCTGCCGACGCTGTTTGACGATCGCACGAAACTGCTGGCGATTACCCATGTGTCTAACGTGTTGGGCACGGAAAACCCATTGGTTGAGATGATTGAGCTGGCGCATCAATACGGCGCGAAAGTGCTGGTAGATGGCGCACAGGCAGTTATGCATCATCAGGTGGATGTGCAGGCGCTGGATTGCGACTTCTATGTTTTCTCTGGGCACAAGCTCTACGGGCCAACCGGTATTGGCATTCTGTATGCCAGAGAGTCGTTGCTGCAGGAAATGCCGCCGTGGGAAGGCGGTGGGTCGATGATTGCGACGGTGAGTCTGAGCCTGGGGACGACGTGGGCCAAAGCCCCCTGGCGGTTTGAAGCCGGAACGCCAAACACCGGGGGGATTATTGGACTCGGCGCGGCTATTGAGTATGTTTCCGCGCTGGGGCTTACTGAAATCAGTGAATATGAACAATTCCTGATGCGTTATGCGCTGGAACAGCTGGCGGATGTGCCTGATTTGACGCTCTACGGGCCGGATAATCGTCTGGGGGTGATTGCGTTTAACCTCGGCAAACATCACGCCTATGACGTCGGGAGTTTTCTTGATAACTATGGCATCGCCGTGCGGACAGGGCATCACTGCGCCATGCCGCTGATGGCCTACTATAACGTTCCTGCGATGTGCCGGGCGTCGATTGCCATGTACAACACCCACGAAGAAGTGGATCGCCTGGTAACGGGCCTCAAGCGTATTCATCACTTACTGGGATAACAGGGAGGCGTTATGGCTGCGCTGCCGGATAAAGAAAAGTTGTTGCGTAATTTTCTGCGTTGCGCTAATTGGGAAGAGAAATACCTGTACATTATTGAACTGGGTCAGCGTTTGCCGGAATTAAACGACGACGATCGTAATACGGAAAATAGCATCCAGGGCTGTCAAAGTCAGGTATGGATTGTCATGCGTCAGAATGCTGAAGGAATTATTGAATTACAGGGCGACAGCGATGCGGCAATTGTGAAAGGGCTTATCGCTGTCGTATTCATTTTATATGACCGCATGACCGCCCAGGATATTGTGAATTTTGATGTGCGTCCGTGGTTTGAAAAAATGGCGCTCGCACAGCATCTCACACCGTCTCGTTCACAAGGGCTGGAGGCGATGATTCGGGCTATTCGCACCAAAGCCGCAACTCTTAGCTAAACTGATAAAACACGTCAATTTTCAGCTCGACGTGAAAGAGTGAGGTAGTGCAACGCAGTGACTCGTAGGCCGGATCGGGCGCTCGACGCCGTCCGGCAGGAACGCCAGGGGGGTGAGTATGAAACGCGCGTCTGTTATTACGTTAATGCTAATCGGCGCTTACAGCGCTATTCAGGCCGCATGGGCGGTCGATTATCCTTTGCCTCAGGCGAACAGCCGTCTTGTTGGGCAAAATCAAACTTACACCGTGCAGGAAGGCGATAAAAACCTACAGGCGATTGCCCGTAAGTTTGATACCGCCGCAATGCTGATCCTTGAAGCCAATAATACTATTGCCCCCGTACCTAAACCCGGAACGCTGATTACTATTCCCTCGCAATTACTGCTACCGGATGCACCACGAGAAGGCATTATTGTGAATCTGGCGGAACTGCGTCTGTATTACTTCCCGCCGGGAGAGAATATTGTTCAGGTTTTCCCAATTGGTATCGGTTTGCAGGGGCTGGAAACGCCGGTAATGGAAACCCGGGTTGGGCAGAAAATCCCGAATCCGACCTGGACCCCTACAGCAGGCATCCGTAAACGCTCTTTGGAGCGCGGCATAACATTACCGCCGGTAGTGCCTGCCGGGCCAAATAACCCGTTAGGACGCTTTGCACTGCGTCTGGCGCATGGAAACGGTGAATATCTGATCCATGGCACCAGTGCGCCGGACAGCGTGGGACTGCGCGTAAGTTCTGGGTGTATTCGCATGAACGCGCCGGACATCAAAGCACTGTTTGCTCAGGTCCGCACAGGAACGCCTGTTCGGGTGATTAATGAGCCGATAAAATATTCGGTAGAGCCGAACGGAATGCGCTATGTCGAGGTGCACCGACCGCTGTCGCCGGAAGAGGAGCAAAACGTCCAGACCATGCCGTATGTGCTGCCAGCCGGTTTTACCCAGTTTAAAGACAATAAAGCCGTGGATAACAGTTTGGTGGAAAGAGCCTTGTATCGTCGTGCGGGCTATCCGGTCACCGTAACGGCCGGGCAAGCGTCGGTCGTAAGCAATGGCGCGGAAGTGAAGTCTGCACAGAATGGCGTGCCGGGAGAGGATGCAGAGGTGCGCGCTACGCAATAACAGGGAAGGGAAATTCAGAGCAAAAAAAATGGCGCACAATGTGCGCCATTTTTATTACACAGATACTATTACTTGCGGTATTTAGTAGCTGCGTTGTCCAGACGCTGGTTAGCGCGAGCTGCGTCATCTTTAGCAGCCTGAACGTCGGAACGCATTGCGTTCACGTCGTTGCTCAGCTGGTCAACTTTAGCGTTCAGAGTCTGAACGTCAGAAGACAGCTGATCGATTTTAGCGTTGCTGGAGCAACCTGCCAGCAGAGTAGAACCCAGGATTACCGCGCCCAGTACCAGTTTAGTACGATTCATTATTAATACCCTCTAGATTGAGTTAATCTCCATGTAGCGTTACAAGTATTACACAAAGTTTTTTATGTTGAGAATATTTTTTTGATGGGAATGCACTTATTTTTGATCGTTCGCTCAAAGAAGCATCGAATTGTGCAAAAACGGCTAAAAACCCGAGTGAAAACAGAAAGCTTCCATCGGATTCATCTTAGATAATCACGGATTAGATAGTGAAATCCGATTTGATTTTTTATTAATTGTAGCTATCGATAAAATTAAAAAAGCGCCACCAGGGCGCTTTTTTAAGCAAATTAATTCGCGTTGGAATTATTACAGCACGTGAACGGATGCCGTGTTGGTCGTGCCGCTCGGAACCAGCGCACCGGAAACCATCACCACAACGTCACCTTTCTGAGCCAGACCGCTTTCCAGAGCGACTTCTTTACCCAGACGATAGAAATCATCGGTAGAGCTGATTTCTTTAACCACCTGTGCAACTACGCCTTTACTCAGCACCAGCTGACGCGCGGTAGTTTCGTTGGTGGTCAGCGCCAGGATGGTGGCATCCGGGAAGTATTTACGTACTGCGCGAGCAGATTTACCGCCCTGGGTTGCTACAACGATCAGCGGAGCATCCAGTTTTTCTGCAGTTTCAACCGCGCCACGGCAAACGGCTTCGGTGATACGCAGTTTGCGGCTGTCGTTGTTGAAGTCCAGACGGCTGGTCATCACGCGGTCGGTACGCTCACAGATGGTTGCCATGATGGTAACGGCTTCCAGCGGGTATTTACCTTTTGCAGACTCGCCAGACAGCATGACTGCATCGGTACCGTCGAGGATGGCGTTCGCTACGTCACCGGCTTCAGCGCGGGTCGGACGCGGGTTTTTGATCATGGAGTCCAGCATCTGGGTCGCAGTGATAACGACTTTACGTGCACGGATACATTTTTCGATGATCATCTTCTGCGCGAAGATAACTTCTTCAACCGGGATCTCAACGCCCATGTCGCCACGAGCAACCATGATGCCGTCAGATGCTTCGAGGATTTCGTCGAAGTTGTTCAGGCCTTCCTGGTTTTCGATTTTGGAGATGATCTGGATGTTTTCGCCGCCGTGCGCTTTCAGGTGCTCACGGATTTCAACGACGTCAGAACGTTTACGGATAAAGGATGCTGCAACGAAGTCAACGCCTTGCTCGCAACCGAAGATCAGGTCCTGTTTGTCTTTTTCAGCCAGTGCTGGCAGCGCGATGGAAACGCCCGGCAGGTTAACGCCTTTGTTTTCGCCCAGGTCGCCGTTGTTCAGCACTTTACAGATAACTTTGTTACCTTCGATAGCGGTAACTTCCATGCCGATCAGACCATCGTCAACCAGAACGGTATTGCCGACGGACAGATCTTTAGTGAAGCCTTCATAAGTAACAGCAACGATTTCGTTGTTGCCGACAACGGATTTGTCGGTGGTGAAGGTGAAGGTCTGGCCCGCTTTCAGGGAAACGTCGTTACCGCCTTCCAGTTTGATGGTACGGATTTCCGGACCTTTGGTGTCGAGCAGGATTGCGGCTTTCTTGCCGGTTTTGCTCATGACGTTGCGCAAATTCTTGATGCGCTGACCGTGTTCTTCATAGTCCCCGTGGGAGAAGTTCAGACGCATGACGTTCATGCCCGCGTCCAGCATTTTGGTTAACATCTCTTCGGATTCGGTTTTCGGACCGATGGTGCAAACAATTTTCGTCTTTTTCATGACAGTCTTAGTCTTTAAGTTGAGAAGGATATGGAAATCTGGCTCCCGCCGCGCACGGACGGGAAGCTAAACCTGAGTTACGAAAGTTGTGATGCCTCGCACTAAGGATAGGTGACATCGAAAGAGCGTGCAGAGGAATGTGTGCTTGTGTTTCAGCCCAACGGGATGGTGAGTTTTGTAGTCGTTGAGTTTTACAGGTCAATGTGCTGAAACCATTCAAGAGACAATTGGCGCGCATTATACGCTGAAAATTATCAAAAAGGAAAATGGAAACAGCGTTTCAAAACACTTCTGTGCAGTTTTACAGAAAATATTCATTAATTTGTTTCCAGGTATGGATAAAGAGGTTATTCGCAGCAGCATTTGTTGCGCAACAAGGTGTAATTGTCATCCCAATCCCTGACTTTTTGTGTATAACGCCGACCAAACCGACATATTTCTAAAAGTTATATCAAATGCGTTTTAATTCATTTTAAAAGCCAATCTCACTGATTACACTCGTTTGGACATCCATACTGCTAAACAGCCAAAAGCGCTAGCAGCAGAACAATAAGCAGCAGCGGATACCTAAACGACATGATTGTCCTGAAAAATATTTCGAAAGTGTTTACGCCAGGCAGGCTTGCCATTACCGCTGTCGATAACGTCAACCTGACGGTTGAACAGGGACAGATTTACGGAATTATTGGTTACAGCGGGGCGGGGAAAAGCACCTTAATACGCTTACTTAATGGTCTGGAAAAACCGACTTCAGGCAGCGTAACGATTAACGGCCACGATATCTCTGCCGCCCGTGGGGAATCTTTACGTCAGGCGCGACTGAAAATCAGCATGGTGTTTCAACACTTCAATTTGCTGTGGTCACGAACGGTTAGTGAAAATATTGCGTTCTCTATGCAAATTGCTGGAGCACCAAAAGCATCAATTAAAGCGCGAGTTGCTGAACTGATTTCGCTGGTGGGGCTGAGCGGTCGTGAAAATGCATATCCGTCCCAGCTTAGCGGTGGGCAAAAACAGCGGGTAGGAATTGCCCGTGCGCTGGCGAACAATCCTGACGTTCTGCTGTGTGATGAAGCCACCTCGGCGCTGGATCCGCAAACTACCGATCAGATCCTCGATTTGCTGCTCGATATTAATCGCCGCTTCAAATTAACCATTGTGCTGATCACGCATGAAATGCACGTGGTACGCAAAATCTGCGATCGCGTCGCGGTAATGGAAAACGGCAGGGTCGTTGAGGAAGGCGACGTGCTCAACGTCTTTACCCATCCGCAGCAGCCGATCACCCGACAGTTCGTTCGTCAGGTGAGTCAGTACACCGAAGAAGACGAGTTTAACCCACAGTTGGCCCGCGAGCTGGGCGGTGTGGTGATCAAGCTAACGTTTACCGGGCAACGTACGCATCGGCCTGTGGTTGGCGAATTGACCCTGCGCTATGGCCTGCCGTTTAACATTTTACACGGCAAGATGACGCAAACCGCGCACGGTGTGTTTGGTCAGCTTTGGGTGCACGTTGTGGCCTCTGAGGAACAATTGAACAATATTTTGGCCGATCTGCGCCAGAGCGACATTGAAGGCGAGGTGATCAACCATGGCTGAAGAACTGTTTCCTCATCTGAAGTGGGAGCAACTGCTGGCAGCAACCCAGGAAACGCTCTACATGACGGTCCTTTCTGGTGCGGCGACCTTTGTCCTGGGCGTTGCACTTGGTCTGGCGCTGTTCCTGACCGCACGCGGCGGACTGTTTCACAATCGCACGGTGTATAGCGTTATTTCGCTGGTGGTGAATATCTTTCGTTCCATCCCGTTCATCATTCTGATCGTGCTGCTGATCCCGTTTACCAAAGCGATGGTTGGCACCATTCTCGGCGCTAATGCCGCGTTGCCTGCGCTGATCGTAGGGGCCGCACCGTTTTATGCGCGTCTGGTCGAAATTGCCCTGCGTGAAGTCGACAAAGGGGTTATTGAGGCGACGCGTTCGATGGGCGCACGGCTAAGCACGCTTATTTTTCGGGTTTTACTGCCGGAATCCTCTCCTGCTCTGGTGTCCGGGATCACCGTGACGCTGATTGCGCTGGTCAGCTACAGCGCGATGGCAGGGGTGATTGGTGCCGGTGGTTTAGGGAATTTGGCCTATCTGGAAGGATTCCAGCGCAACCACAGCGACGTCACGCTGGTGGCGACGGTGACGATTTTGCTCATTGTCTTCATCATCCAGCTTTGCGGCGATGTGATCACCTCTCTGTTAGATAAACGCTAATAAAATACGGAAACCATTATCATGAAAAAATCACTGACGTTACTCGCCGCAGCAACCTTAAGCGCCCTGAGCTTTGCCTCCTGGGCTGATACTCTGACCGTTGGCGCCTCTAACGTGCCGCACGCGGAGATCCTTGAGCAGGCTAAGCCTATTCTGGCAAAGCAGGGGATCGATTTAGAGATTAAACCGTTCCAGGATTACATTCTGCCCAACACCGCGCTGGCTGGCCGTGAGATTGACGCTAACTACTTCCAGCATATTCCGTACCTGAACAGCGTGATTAAAGATCATGCGGGCGATAAAACCTATGATTTTGTCAGCGCCGGAGCGATTCACATTGAGCCAATTGGGATCTATTCGAAAAAAGTGAAATCGCTTAAAGATCTGCCGGAAGGCGGCAAGGTCATCATGCGCGATGCGGTATCTGAAGAAGGCCGTATTCTGTCGATTTTCGAAAAAGAGGGCGTAATCAAGCTGAAGCCGGGCGTGGATAAAGTCACCGCGCGCATTAGCGATATCGTCGAGAACCCGAAAAAACTGAAGTTCCTGCCTAACGTGGAAGCCGCGCTGTTACCGCAGATGTATAACAACGACGAAGGCGATGCGGTGGTGATTAACGCCAACTACGCCATCGACGCCGGGCTGGATCCGGTGAAAGATCCTATCGCCGTCGAAAGTGGTGAAAACAACCCGTATGCCAACATCATTACCGTGCATCGTGGCGACGAGAAGAAAAAAGATATCGTGGCGCTGGTTGATGTCCTGCACTCAAAAGAGATCCAGGACTGGATCCGCACTAAATATAAAGGTGCGGTGATCCCGGTAAATAACTGATCCGCTGGCATTGCCTTATCCGGCCTACGACGTTCTGTAGGCCGGATAAAACGCGTTGGCGTGGCCATCCGGCGTTAGAGTTTCACTCGCTCAATCCTCGCTGGCAACCCCTGGCGCACCGCTGCACCTGACACCCAGTCAAGGCAGGTATTGGCTACCTGCCGGGTAGGATCCGCAAAGCCCAAATCGTTGAGATTAATCCCCGACCTTATTTGTGCGTCAAACGCCATCGGCTTGCCGTCGAGCGTATGCTGCGCCGCGCCCATTTCTTTATGCCCATAACCGTGTTCAATGGCGATCACGCCCGGCATCACGCCATTAAGCAGGCTTATCTGCGCCTGCGCCTGACCGCCAGGCGTGGTGATACGCACCATATCGCCGTGCGCTAAACCATATCGTTGACCATCCTGCGGATGAAGCGCCACCAGATTAACCGGCTTCAGATGATGCAAACGTGGGATCACCGCCGTGGCGCTGGACATGGTATTGGATTTAAAAGAAATCAGTTTCAGCGGCCACTCTTGTTCCGGGAACAACTCCTCGACCGCACGCCCATCTGACAGGCGTGAAGGATACCAGGCCGGGCAGCCGCTGTAGCGCTCGCCGGTAATTGCATGGCGGTGCGCGGCGACGTCGGCATTCCAGATTTGTAGCGGTTTTTCCCACGCATTGCCTATCCGATTCTCAACCCGCCCGCTGTTGTCTGGCGCAAAACGCCCACCGCGGGAGTAGATAAACGCCACCCGGCTGATTTCATCGGCTTTCAGCGTTTGGGTCATCACAGGCACGATCCGCTGTACCCCAGTCAACGCCAGGTCTTCCGGTTGCGCTTCAGCGACCGGCGCTTTGCCCATAAACGCAATATTGGCGGCGAGTCGCAGGTAGTAATCTTCCGCACGATTCAACGGATAGTGATTGCCCTGCGGATCGGTAATCGCATTGTCACCAAATCCGGGTAGCCCGATGCGTTTTGCCACTGCGATACAGAAAGATTCCATCGAGGCGGGTTGACCATCAGCGGTACTGCTGGTTGCCGCTGTCACTACCGGCCAACGCGCGGTGGTGGCTTTACTGGCAACGCCGGCCCACGGGGCGCTGAATCCCCAACTTTCGAAGTTGTGGGTATCCGGCACGATGTAATCGGCCAGCGCCGTGGTTTCGTTCATAAAGGCGTCAATAGCGATAAACAGCGGCAGACGCGCAGGATCCTTGAGCTTTTCTTCCGCCACGCCGCGCAACCCTGCGATGCCGTAGAACGGGTTGGTCATGTTGGAGATCCAGGCTTTCAGTGGATAAGGGTAGCCTTCCAGCGCCGAGACGAGGAGTTCGGTAAGCTGGCCTGCGACAAACGGATACCACGGGGCTTTGGCCGGGAAGGGCGATTGTCCGGCCGCCACCTTATTGCGATACTCTTCGGAAGACTCATAAGCAGTTTTACTGCGCGCGATGCTTAATCCTTTTGGTTTTACCTTCCCGGCGAAGCTGTCCATGTTGTAGCGCGGACCGTCGGTGGCGCCATTGAACTTGCCGCCGCCGACAAATACGCCGCCTTCAAGACTGAGATTGCCAATCAGCGCATTGAGCATCATCACCGACCAGGCGTTATAAAATCCATTGCCTGCCATCATTCCACCGTGCGTAATCACCGCTGCCTGGCGGCCATGGCGGGTAAACGCGTCGGCCAGGGCGCCAATGTCAGCTTCAGACACGCCGCATTGCTGGCTGTACTGCGTCAGCGTTAGTTTCCCGGCGGACTCTTTCAGACACTGGAAGCTGCTTTTTACCGTCACCGTCTGACCGTCTGCCAGCGTGACCTGGCGGGTGACGAACAGCTGCGCGCGTGGGCAACTGCTGGCGGCGACAATTTCGCCGGCCTCGTTAATGACCACCGGCTCCTGGGCGGCGTTTGCACTCAGGTGCGCGAGGGTTAAATGCTGTCCGGAAAGGGTTGGAAGCTCATCGGTAATCACCAGATGTGTGGCGTTAGTCCAGCTTTTTTCCCCGGCCTGCTGCATGGCCTGTACGCCGGGAATGGTGAGATAATCGGCGTTATAACGCTGTTTTTCGATAATCCAACGGATCATCCCCATCGCCAGCGCGGAGTCACTTCCCGGTCGTACAGGCTGCCAGTGGCCGCGATTGTCAGCCTGCACCGTGGTCAATGGCAGGGCCGGTGCCACCACCACGTAACGGAAGTCGTCGCGTAAACGGGCGCTGGCCAGTTGGCGAGCCTGGCGCTTAAACGGGTTACCGGATTGCGCCGGAGACGTTCCCATAAATAGCGCGAATTTGACATTGTCCCAGTCGGGCTTCACATGGGTATTTTTATCCAGATCGCCCATTAACGCACCGGAACCGGCCCGGTATGCCAGACCACAGTAAGCGCCATGAGCGCCGAAGTTTTTACTGCCAAAACTATTTAATGCAAAGCGGCGCAAAAATGTATCACGTCCTTCATCGCTGGTATTGGTGACCAGCAGTTGATTGGATTTAGGGCCAAAGCCGGGATGCCTGGCATCAAGCGGTGTGTTGGTGTCATGGATTGCCCGCAAGCCGTCAACGTGGCCTTCACCAAACAAGTCGCCGCCTTCCACCACCTCTTTGATCAGCTGTTCAAAGCTGATGCTCTGCCATTTTCCCTCACCGCGTTTGCCGACACGTTTCATGGGCTGGAGAATGCGTAACGGGCTGTATAAACCTTCAAGTAAGGTTGCGCCACGGGCGCAGGCCGTGGAACGAGCGTCAAGACCCGTTTCGCCCGCCAGTTGTTCCATTGCGGTGGTAAAGGGGACGGAGGCGTCAATATGGTGCTCGTGAGACAATGGGTGATAGGGGTTGCCCGCAATGCGCAACACTTTGCCTTGTTCGCTGTCAACGCGCACCCGCACGCCACACTGCGTCCAGCAGCCGAAGCACTGCGTCATGGAGATAACCTGCTGCGGGTTCTGCTGCCAGCGCGGCTGGGCATTGGCTTCGGGGATGAGGGCGTTACCAAAGATGCGGTCTCGGGTAATTTTGCCCGAGGAGCCGTCCAGCAAACCGTCTATCGCGCGCTTTGCCACATCCCGATAACTCAGGCCAAAAGTCACCATACCACCTACGGCAAGGCCTACTTTAAGCCACTGACGACGGGTTAAATTAGCCATGTTGCATTCTCCTTGCGATCGCGTTCAGGGCTTCACGAACAATAATGATCAGTGCTATCCACAGGCCGAAGGTGCCCACAATGGCCAGCCAGCCATCGGTACCACCGGGCAGGGTATAAGGATTAAACAGCGCGTTAAATTTCGGTACGGTCTGCACCTGGATAAGTAATGTCCAGCGCATCAGCCAGCACAGCGCCATCGCGCTAAATGCAAGTAATATGCGCAGCGGCAGCGATAAGGGGTTACGGAGCACCAGCCCGCACAGGACAAGCGAAACAAGCCATAGCGCAACCCAACCGATAGCGTAGTGTCGTGCTAACGGGGCAACGTTCAGCCATTGGCGAATAGCCGAACCGGAAAGCGTATTGCCGCTCACCCATATCACCACGACCAAAGCCAGTACCATCAGGGTGACTGTCTGCCCCCACGCCAGTTTGCGGGCCAATGTTCCCTCGCGTTTTGCCGCGGCGATGAGCAGGGCGAGAAACGTTTGCAGCGCGCTGAGGAACATCGCAACCGGAAAGGCGTAGCTGAACCAGACGGGACGCGCCTGCACTACCGACACTTCGCGGCCGGTGTATACCAGCAACCCGATGGCTGACAAGGCGCTACCTATCGCCAGCCACTTAGTGACGCTGTAACTTTTAAGCGTTAACCGTTTAACATGCTGCGCCAGAAACCACAGACCTAAGAAGCCGGTAAAGAGCGGTAAGAACAGCGCGCCCCAGGGCATCCAGGACCACGGCGTCGGCCAGGCGTAGAAATGCCAGACGCGGGCGGTTTGGTGTAAGTCAGCGGTCAGCGCCAGCGGCGCGGTAATCGCGCAGGTCAGGGCGATTAACAGCGTCAGGTTTTCCAGTTCCGGCATCTCTTGTTTACGCCAGTGAAGTACGCAGGCGAACAGCGCGGCGCAGGCGGCAATGCCGATGAAAAAGAAATATTGTACTGCCCAGGGTAACCAGCTTACGTCCTGGGGATGGGCCAGAACCTCTTCAATAACCAGTGAATGGCTCATTTAAACCTCCTGCCAGAGAGCGGGTTGAGCACGTCCCATCAACGGGGTTACAAACACTTCGTCCAGACCCAGATAGAACACGTGCGGTGATGTCCCGTTTTCCGGTTTCAGGACTTTGATGGCGTCATGGTGTTCACGCAGCATTTGAGAAATCCGGCTGTGCGGATCTTTGATATCGCCTATGATGCGCGCGCCGCCGACGCAGGATTCCACGCAGGCCGGGAGCAGGCCAGCTTCGAGGCGATGAACGCAAAAGGTACATTTATCGGCGGTTTGTGTTTCATGGTTGATGAACCGCGCATCATAAGGGCAGGCCTGCACGCAGTAGGCGCAGCCCACGCAGCGCGTGTTGTCGACCACCACAATGCCGTCTTCGCGTTGGAAGGTAGCCTGTACCGGGCAAACGGGCACGCAGGGAGGATTATCACAATGGTTGCACAGCCGCGGCAGCAGGACGTTGGTGACGCTCTGCTGACCTTCAATCTGCACCTGGTACTGGTTAACGAGGGTGCGAAATTCACCCTGCGGCGTCTGGTTTTCAATGGCGCAACTGACAGTACAGGCCTGGCAGCCGATACAGCGTCGCAGGTCAACCAGCATGGCGTAGCGATGCTGAAGTGAGCCTTCATGGCGTTCAGGCGAGAAGGGAAATTGCGCCTGAGCCAAGGGTACCAGTGATGCGCCAGCGGTCAGGACGCCCAGTTGTTGGAGAAACTGCCGTTTACTGCTGTCCATATTTTCTCCCGTCACGATGCAACAACGAAACATTGGTCACGCCGTTGGTTTGCGTGTGATGAATAAAGAATCTTGATGATTTACAGTGTAAAAATCGTGACGGGGGGTACTCTATTGTGGTTAACCACATACCCGGCTTGTTGTTGATCTAAAACAACATAATTGACAGGGATAATTGAGTGGGACGCAACGTAGCAAAATGTCTGACGGTGCTGGTGTCGCTATGGATGCTAAGCGGTGTGGTCAGGGCTCAGACATGGAACATTGGCGTTTTGGCGATGCGTGGGGAGGTCTCCACACGTAATCACTGGCAGCCGCTGGAAACCCTGTTGAATCAGCAAATTCCCGGCGAACAGTTTCATATTCAACCTCTGGACCTGCGGCAGATGCAGGAGGCGGTGAATCGTGGAACGGTACAATTTGTGGTCACTAATCCGGCGCAATTTGTTCAACTAAACAGCCGCGCTGCGCTACGCTGGCTGGCGTCACTCCGTTCTACTCGCGGGGGGAAAGCCACCAGTAATGTGATTGGCAGCGCGATCCTCGTCAGGCGCGATAGCGGGATAACCTCCGCACACGATCTGATCGGCAAAACGGTGGGTGCCATTGATGCTCAGGCATTTGGCGGCTATTTGCTGGGATATAAAGCGCTCAGCGATGCCGGCCTGCGCCCGGAGCGCGATTTGCGCCTGACGTTTACCGGATTTCCCGCCGATGCCTTACTCTATTTATTACGCGAAAAAGCCGTGCAGGCGGTGATTGTGCCGGTGTGCCTGCTGGAAAAAATGGACGAAGAAGGGCTTATTCGTAAAACAGATTTTACGGCCGTGCTTAACCATCCAACGTCGATACCCTGTTTAACCAGTACGCCGCTCTATCCTGACTGGTCATTTGCGGCACTGCCTGCGGTAAGCGACGAGCTGGCCGATCGCGTCACGCGGGCTCTGTTCAACGCGCCGCAAAACGCGACGTTTCGCTGGGGGGCGCCCGCCTCGACCCGCGAAGTGGAAGCGTTGCTGCGCGATGTCCGCCAGCATCCGCAGCAGCGCCAGCTGTGGCTGGATGTCAAAAGCTGGTTTATTCAACATCGGCTGGCGATGGGGGCCGCGGCTCTCGTACTGTTGTTGCTGACGCTCAATTACATCTGGGTGATGCTGCTGGTCCGCCGACGCGGCAGGCAGTTGGAGCGAAACAACGTATTGTTGCGCAAACAGGAACAGGAGCTGGAAACCGCTCGCCAAATGAGCGTGCTTGGCGAGATGACGTCGGGTTTTGCCCACGAGCTCAATCAGCCGCTATCGGCTATCCGTCATTATGCGCAGGGCTGTCTGATCCGCCTGCGTAGTCAGGATCAACAGCATCTGCTGCTGCCCGCGCTGGAACACATTGATACCCAGGCGCAGCGGGGGGCTGATACGCTGCACAATCTTCGCCAGTGGGTCAGCCAGGCACAGGGCAATCCGGTGATGACCGATGACTGGCAAGTTGTTAACGTTCACGATGCTATCCATCACGTCTGGCAATTATTACGCATGCCCCAGCAATTTCCGGCGGTAGCGCTGCAAACGCAGATCGGTAAGGCGTTAACATTAACGTTGCCAAGTGTTCTCCTCGAACAGGTACTGGCCAATGTGGTTCTCAACGCCGCTCAGGCGGGGGCAACCACCGTGTGGTTTTGCGCTCAGCGTGAGGATGGTGATGTGAGTATTCAGGTGCAGGATAACGCCGGAGGTATTGATGAGGTGCAGCTGTACCAGGCTTTTCAGCCGTTTATGACCACCCGTAAAGAGGGCATGGGGCTGGGGCTAGCCATTTGCCAGCGGCTGGTGCGCTACGCAAACGGAGACATTGAGATCAAAAATCATCAGGCTCCAGATGAAAAAGCGGGCGTTGTAGTGACATTACATTTTAAGCAAAATCCGGAGGGAGGCCGTCGTGGCAATCATTCATCTGCTGGATGACGATATTGCCGTCACCCAGGCTTGCGCGTTTTTACTGGAAAGTCTGGGATATGAGGTGTGTTGCTGGAAGCAAGGCGAAACATTCCTCTCCGAGGCAAATCTGCACCAGGTGGGCGTACTTTTGCTGGATATGCGTATGCCTGTACTGGATGGGCATGCTGTGCATGAAGCCATGCGCCAGCGTGAGAGTACGCTGGCGGTGGTATTTCTCACCGGGCATGGCGATGTGCCGATGGCGGTTGAGCAAATGAAACGCGGTGCGGTCGATTTTTTGCAAAAGCCGGTTTCCGCCGCGCCTCTGCAAGCGGCGTTAGAGCATGCAGTGCAGATTTCTCACGCCGCCTTTTCGCGACAAGAGATCGTGGTTTGCTATCAGCAGCTTACGCCAAAGGAGCGAGAGCTGGCGCGACTGGTAGCAAAAGGGTTAATGAATCGGGAAATTGCTGATGCCATGAATATTGCCGTGCGCACGGTTGAGGTTCATCGGGCGCGGGTGATGGAAAAAATGCAGGCGGGGAGTCTTGCTGAACTGGTTAATCGACTGCAGAGGATTCAGTAAATTTATGACATTTATTTGATTTTCATTGAATTTTGTCTAATCCGTCAGACTGATATATGCTGTTGGTTTGAGTTAATGACGAGCGGGAAAAAATGGGAAATCAGACCAAAGACGATGAGTTGTACCGTGAAATGTGCAGAGTAGTCGGTAAAGTAGTGCTGGAAATGCGCGATCTGGGACAAGAGCCTAAGCATATCGTCATTGCGGGAGTACTGAGAACCACCCTCGCCAACCAGCGCGTGAAGCGCAGCGAGTTAGAAAAACAGGCTATTGAGACCGTAATTAAAGCATTAGCCGGTTAATCCACAAAAAGAGGATGGTGGTCTCGTTCGCCGTCCTTTTATTCTCGTCACGTTAATTTATCAATATATATAATTTAGTGCTGCAATTAGAAGAGTAACCTTCGTTGTATATTGAGTTATATTCCGAATGATATATTAAAATATATATGCGAGTAGAGTCACAAATATTTGCAAAGCATGTGAAATATTATTTCAACTTATCTTAATGATAATAAATCTCACTCCGCATTTATTATTTCCCTTCCGTTTTTTAATTGATGACGATCAAAACTATGAGCGCTGAATAACCACATTATCTTTACGCCTAACCCTAAAGGATTAGATTCATTCAGTTTAACCACCGTCATTTTACGCGATCAGGTTAGGGCAAAAATTTACGTGTTGTTGGCAACATTAACCGCCCGAAATGGCTTGAGTTGCACGGGTTTAATTTAGCCTGGAGGTGTTGCTAACACAGCGTTTGCGAAGAGGATGCGAAATAAATGAATCAGGTTGATCGTCCATTTTTAGATTGTGGTTTAACGCGGCTTGAATTTCTGCGGATATCAGGAAAAGGTTTGGCGGGATTAACCATCGCCCCTGCACTGTTATCACTTTTTGGCTGTAAGCAGGAAGATATCGACAGCGGTACCGTGGGGCTTATCAATACGCCGAAAGGGGTGCTGGTGACCCAGCGAGCGCGTTGTACTGGCTGCCACCGCTGTGAAATTTCCTGTACCAATTATAACGATGGTGCCGTGGGGACTTTCTTTTCCCGTATAAAAATCCATCGCAACTTCTTCTTTGGCGATGATGGCGTCGGGTCCGGTGGCGGACTTTATGGCGATTTAAACTATACCGCTGATACCTGCCGTCAGTGCAAAGATCCGCAATGCATGAAGGTCTGCCCCATTGGCGCTATTACCTGGAAACAGGAAGACGGCTGTATTGCGGTGGATCATAAACGTTGTATTGGCTGCAGCGCTTGTACCACCGCCTGCCCGTGGATGATGGCGACCGTGAATACTGAAACAAAAAAATCCTCAAAATGTGTGTTATGTGGGGAGTGCGCCAATGCTTGTCCGACTGGGGCATTAAAAATTATCGAGTGGAAAGATATTACTGTTTGATAGATAGCAGGTATGCCTGATACGCGTCATTAATTGCCAAAAATATCGCAGTTTTGCAAAAAAAAACTGCCTGAAGGATGGCGGGTATATCTATTAAACCTTCTTGCAAAGGAAAACATGATGGCTAATGGTTGGACAGGTAATATTTTACGGGTCAATCTCACCACGGGGAATATCACCCTTGAAGATTCCAGTAAATTTAAAAAATTTGTCGGCGGGATGGGCTTTGGTTATAAAATTATGTACGACGAAGTCCCGCCAGGCACCATGCCTTTCGATGAAGGGAATAAACTGGTTTTCGCCACCGGGCCATTAACGGGCTCTGGTGCCCCTTGTAGCTCCCGCGTCAATATCACCTCCTTATCGACTTTTACCAAAGGCAATTTAGTGGTGGATGCTCATATGGGCGGCTTCTTTGCTGCGCAAATGAAATTCGCCGGTTACGACGCCATTATTATCGAAGGCAAGTCCGCGACGCCTGTCTGGATCAACATTAAAGACGAAAAGGTCAGCATCGAAAAAGCCGATTTCCTGTGGGGTAAGGGAACGCGTGCCACAACCGAAGAGATTTGCCGCATTACCAGCCCGGAAACCTGCGTCGCCGCTATTGGTCAGGCGGGTGAAAATCTGGTGCCGCTCTCCTGCATGATCAACAGTCGCAACCACAGCGGAGGCGCCGGTACTGGCGCGGTAATGGGGTCGAAAAACCTGAAGGCTATTGCGGTAGAAGGGACCAAAGGGGTCAATATTGCCGATCGCAAAGAGATGAAGCGGCTCAATGATTACATGATGACCGAGCTCATCGGTGCCAACAACAACCACGTTGTGCCAAGCACCCCGCAGGCCTGGGCAGAATACTCTTCGCCAAACTCGCGCTGGACGGCCCGTAAGGGACTGTTCTGGGGCGCGGCAGAAGGGGGACCAATCGAAACCGGGGAAATCCCGCCGGGTAACCAGAATACCGTGGGTTTCCGTACCTATAAATCCGTGTTCGATCTGGGGCCAGCCGCTGAGAAATACACGGTCAAAATGAGCGGCTGCCATTCATGCCCCATTCGCTGTATGTCGCAGCTCAATGTCCCGCGGGTGAAAGATTTTGGCGTGCCAAGTACCGGCGGTAACACCTGCGTGGCGAACTTTGTCCATACCACCATTTTCCCCAATGGCCCGAAAGATTTCGACGATAAAGACGATGGGCGCGTGGTGGGAAATCTGATTGGTCTGAACCTGTTTGACGATTATGGCATCTGGTGTAACTACGGGCAGTTGCATCGTGATTTTACTTACTGCTATTCGAAAGGCGTCTTTAAGCGCGTACTGCCAGCTGAAGAGTATGCGGAGATCCGCTGGGATCAGCTGGAAGCGGGCGATCCTCATTTTATTAAGGATTTTTACTACCGGTTGGCGCATCGCGTGGGGGAACTCAGCCATCTTGCGGACGGATCGTATGCCATTGCTGAACGCTGGAATTTGGGCGAAGAGTACTGGGGTTATGCCAAAAATAAACTGTGGTCGCCGTTTGGTTTTCCTGTCCACCATGCAAACGAGGCCTCTGCACAGGTGGGGGCGATCACCAACTGTATGTTTAACCGTGACTGTATGGCGCATACCCATATCAACTTCATCGGTTCCGGTTTACCGCTGAAATTACAGCGCGAAGTGGCGGGCGAGCTATTTGGTTCGCAGGATGCATACGACGAAACCAAAAACTACACCCCGATCAATGCCGCCAAGATCAAATATGCCAAATGGACGCTGCTGAAAGTCTGCCTGCATAACGCGGTTACGCTGTGCAACTGGGTGTGGCCGATGACGGTTTCACCACTCAAGAGCCGTAACTATCGCGGCGATTTGGATCTGGAAGCAAAATTCTTCCAGGCGGTCACCGGCGATGAAACCACGCAGGAGAGTCTGGACCTGGCCGCTGAACGCATCTTTACTCTGCACCGTGCCTATACGGTCAAATTGATGCAAACCAAAGATATGCGCAATGAGCACGATCTCATCTGCTCCTGGGTGTTTGATAAAGATCCGAAGATCCCGGTCTTCACTGAAGGGACCGACAAGATGGACCGGGAGGATATGCGTCAGTCGCTGACGATGTTCTATCAGGAAATGGGCTGGGATCCAGAGCTGGGTTGCCCAACGCGTGAAACCCTGAACCGACTCGGACTTGAAGATGTAGCCGCTGATTTGGCTGCACAAGATCTGTTGCCGGCGTAAGGAATGCGAGATGACTAACGTGAGCGACGTTCTGCCCCCCGTTGAGGCGTTTCCTGACGAAGTGGATAGCCGAAAGAGACAGTGGCTGCAGGCGTTTCACCCGCCTGTTGAACAGATGAATGCGCCCCAGGTTCAGGAACCAGCCAGCCCGGAGTCGATTGTGGCAGATTTTATCCGTCAGCATTCAGCATCGGGGCAACTGGTGGCGCGCAGTGTCTTTTTGCTGCCGCCTTATTCGGTTCCTGAAACCGATCTTTCCGCGCTGCTGGATGTGCTGGGCCAGGACGCGAATGGTGCGGATATCACCTGTGTGCAGGGTGCGGAAGAAGCATATTTCTATTCGACGCAAACCATGACGGCAAATTACGCCGACATGTGTGTGCAGGTGGTGGAAAACGACATCTGCCGTGCGATTGCCGAGGCGGTACGCTTCGATTGTCGAACGTATCCTCGCCCTTATAAGGTCGCCATGTTGACGCAACCGCCGTATTGCTTTGAGTCTCAACAGATTGCCGCTGCGCTCACGGCTATGGAAACGCATCCTGATTATGCAGATATACGGACTGTGGAATCGTCAAATGCGGAGCCTTATTTGTTCAGCGAACGTTTTATGAGTTATGGCAAAGCGTACGGCCTGTGCGAATGGCTTGAGGTTGAGCAGTATCAGAACCCCTGAATTATTCAGGTTGATGTCATGGAACGTGTGGACGACCACTGTCACAGTATTAGAGGATAACCCGATGTCCTTCACCCGACGAAAATTTGTCATTGGCATGGGGACGGTGATTTTTTTCACTGGCCCAGGTCAAAATCTGTTAGCGAGTACCAGGAGTTCTAAAGACGTACATTACGTCATGATTCACGATGAATCACTGTGTAACGGATGTAATATCTGCGCCCGCGCATGCAGGAAAACCAACCATGTTCCTGCGCAGGGTAGCCGTTTGTCGATAGCTCATATTCCGGTTTCGGACAACGACAACGAAACGCTGTATCACTACTTCCGTCAGTCCTGCCAGCACTGTGATGATGCCCCCTGTATTGAGGTGTGTCCGACCGGCGCCTCATGGCGAGATGACAACGGCATTGTGCGGGTAGACACGTCTTCCTGTATCGGCTGCAGTTACTGTATTGGCGCGTGTCCTTATCAGGTGCGTTATCTCAACCCGCAGACCGAAGTGGCGGATAAATGCGACTTCTGCGCTGAATCACGTCTGGCGAAAGGTTTCCCGCCGATCTGTGTTAATGCCTGCCCGGAACATGCGCTGATTTTTGGTCGCGAAGATAGCCCGGAAATTCAGACCTGGTTGAGAGAAAATAAGTATTACGAGCATCAACTTGCAGGCGCCGGGAAACCCCATCTGTATCGTCGGTTCGGTCAACATTTGATTAAAAAGGAAAATGTATGAACGCGTCGCAGAATGCCGAACAGTTTCACGCCCAGCTTGCGCAGTATGTTCCCCTGTTTTCACCGGACTACTGGCCTGTGTGGTTGGTCATCGCCGGATTAATGCTGGTGGGGATGTGGCTGGTGCTGGCGCTACACGCCATGCTGCGCTTTCGGGCCGCACATAAAGCGTCGGCAGGGCACGGTGAGAAAGTCTATTTATACTCGAAGGCCGTTCGTTTGTGGCACTGGTCGAATGCGCTGCTATTTCTGCTACTTCTGGTCAGTGGCCTGGTCAATCACTTTTCCGTCGTCAGTGCGTCGGTGATGAAAAGCCTGCTTACCGTGCATGAGGTCTGCGGCTTTTTGCTGCTCGCCTGCTGGATTGGATTTGTCCTGATCAATCTGATTGGCGGCAACGGGCATCACTATATTATTCAACGTCAGGGCTGGATCGGACGAGCGCAAAGACAAACGCGTTTTTACCTGTTTGGCATTATGCAGGGCGAGTCACACCCATTCCCGGCATCAAAGCGTTCTAAATTCAACCCGCTACAGCAGGCGGCCTATGTTGGCGTGATGTATGGCTTACTGCCACTGCTGCTGATCTCAGGGTTGTTATCGCTCTATCCGACGGTTGTCGGTGACCTGTTCCCCGGCGTGCGTTACTGGTTGCTCCAGGCGCACTTCGCGCTGGCAATAATCAGTCTGTTTTTCATTTTTGGGCATCTTTATCTCTGCACGACAGGTCGTACGCCGGGCGAAACTTTCAAGTGTATGGTGGATGGCTATCACCGGCATTAAGCGATGATGATTACGCGAAGTGACTTACGGGCCTGGCGCGTTGGGCCCGTAATGTATCGCTGGTTTCTACGCGCGTTTCCAACTGGCGGAAGCTATGCTGATGTCCATCGTGCGCTCCAGCGGGAAGGGTATACAGACTGGGCAAATAGCCTGGTGGAATACGGCTGGTCAAAATGGCGGGAAGAGGCGAGTTTTGCCCAGCAGGATATTCGCGCGATGGGGAATATTTCCCGTGTGCAAACGGCGGGGGAAATCAGCCGTCCGCTGGCGAGTGCGGAAGATAATGCCCGATTCAGTTGTGCAAGTGATAACGTTAAAATCACCAGCGCCGGGTATGCCGCACAGATCGCCAGCGCAGGTTACAGCGCACGTATTGGTAGCGTAGGCTATAACGCGCATATCGGCAGTTCAGGCGATCGCGGGCGAATTGCGGTTGCGGGAAATTCGGCACGTATCAGTAGCGTGGGTGACGGGACGCGTATCGCCAGTACCGGCATGCGCGTACGCATCAGTTCGCTCGGCGACAGAAATCGGATTGCCTGCGGTGGTGATTTAACTCAGTTGGCCTGTTTTGGCGCAGAGTCTAAAATCGCCAACTGCGCCGACAACATCCACATTATTGCCAGCGGAGAGAACGCCGTTGTTGCCAGTACCGGTGTTGTCGATTCGATAATACTCGGTCCCGGCGGCTGCGCGGCGCTGGCCTATCACGATGGCGAGAGAATGCGTTTTGCGCTTGCCGTTGAGGGGGAAAATAACATCCGGGCGGGCGTGAAATATCGGCTCAACGAAGACCACCAGTTTGTGGAATGTTGAGCCGTGATCTCATTTTAACGCGAAGCGGCGTTGGGTGATTTTCTCCAGACTCAGGCACAGCAGGTAATAGACCAGTCCGGTAAAGATAAAAATGGCTGCCGGATAGATTTGTACCCGGCTGTTAACCTGACCCGCAACCGTTGTGAGTTCCGGCACGTTAACGATAAACGCCAGCGATGTGTCCTTCAGTAATCCAATAAAAATCCCCGTCAGCGATGGCAGTACGTTACGCAGCACCTGCGGCAATAAGATAAGCCACAGGGCCTGATACGGGCGAAAACCCTGAACCACGGCAGCATCATATTGCCCGCCAGGCAGCGCGCTAATTCCTGCATACACTGAGTGCATGACCGAGGCAGCGGTGAACCATGCCAGCGCCAGCGTCACGGTAACGGCTCCGGGGAGATCGCTTCCGGTCAGCATGGGTAGCAAATACCACATCCAGAAAATCACAAAGATTAGCGGAATGCCGCGAATAAACTCCGCCCAGATAAACAACCCGTTGCGAACCGTGCCTGGAAAACGCCAGGCGCAGCAGGCAAGAACTATCCCACCAGGCAAGGCCAGCAGCGCCGCGCCGAGAGCCATCAACAACGTGAGCAGAACGCCGCCGGGTTGTCCATCCGCCACCCGTCCCCACAGGAGATAATCAAGATTGTCGGTAATGACAGAAATGTTAGCGATCATGCAGTATGCTCCTGACGCTGAAGATACGCGTTTTAACCTTTGACGATTTACCCGATGCAGGCCGTGGGCCAAGACGCGTAAGCAGCATACCCAGAACGATGCCGGTGAACAGATAGAGCGCAGTGCCAACAGCAAAGGCTTCCAGCGCGTGCGCGTTGTAGCTCTCAATTTGCCGCACCTGGTAGGTGAGCTCAGCAAATCCAATACCGCTGGCAAGCGAGGAAAGTTTCATCAGGTTAAGGTATTGCCCAACAATGGGTTGCCAGGCGTTCGCCAGTCCCTGAGGGAGCAGAATGTGACGAAACGTCGCCCAGGATGAAAAACCCTGCGCCACGGCAGCCTCACGTTGTCCGGCAGAAACCGCCTGTAAACCAGAGGCGATCTCCTCGACCAAAAATGCCGAGGTAAATACGCCCAGCCCCCATGCTGAACAGATAAACTCTGGTGTTAACCACCAGACATCGCCTGGCAGAATAGACCAGGGATGCTCTGCATTGATGAAGGTAATGACGTTGCGGGGCAGCCAGTTCCATGCGGCAAAATACCAGAACATCAGTTGCACCAGTAAAGGCGTGTTGCGAAACACCGAAACCCATACACTGACCACCGCTTTGTTGAAGCGATTGCCCGTCAGACGCAGGCCGAGTAGGAAGATGGCAATGAGCGTGGCGAGTACGACACCTGCCAGTGTCACCCAGAGCGTGGTGAGAAAACCGGAAATTATCCATTGCAGAGGTTGCCCGCTCAGCACTCCCTGCCAGTCCATTGCAAGCATTATAGCGATGACTCCTGGTGTAGCGGGTCGAGCACTTTTTTCAGGAAACGCTGGGTTCTCGGGTGCTGTGGCCGGGTGAAAAAATCCTCCGGCGCGGCCACTTCAAGAATTTCTCCGCCATCGTTGAATACCACGCGATCGGCAATCTCACGGGCAAAATGCATTTCATGGGTCACGACGATCATGGTGATACCGCTGTGGGCCAGGTTTTTCATCACCTGTAATACCTCGCCGATCATTTCTGGATCCAGCGCGGAGGTGGGTTCATCAAACAGAAGGATTTGTGGCGATGAGGCCAGCGCGCGGGCGATGGCCACGCGCTGTTGCTGCCCACCGGACAACTGTGCGGCATAAGCGCTCGCTTTTTCTGCCAGTCCCACCTGATCCAGCAATTCGAGTGCCCGACGCGCCGCTGCCGCCTTGTTCCAGCCGTGAACATATTCCAGCGCCAGCGAGATGTTCTGATGCGCTGTCAGATGCGAATAGAGATTGAATTGCTGAAAAACGAAACCGATACGGCTGCGTAACTGGCGTAATGCTGCCCCGCGCAACTGACTAATTGGTTTGTCATCAATGAAAATCTCGCCACCGCTGAGCGACTCAAGCTGATTGATAAGGCGTATAAGCGTGGATTTTCCCGAGCCAGAAGGGCCCAGAATAGTCACCACTTCACCGGGTTCAACTGACAGGCTGACGCCGTTAAGTACGGTATGAGTGTCAAACTGTTTGATGACATTGCGCAGTTCGACGCTTGCCTGGCGCAAATGGGTAAAATCCGCCGCGGAAACTGCACAACGATGAAACAGGGCTGAGAGCATATTACTTCGCTTCTATTTTAAAGGCGCGGAGTTGCGGATTTTTGGTTTCAGGGCCAAACCAGACATCATAAATTTTTGCCGCCTGCCCGGTAGATTCCAGCCTCAAAAGCTCATCATTGACGGCTTTTAACAGCGCTGGCTCACCTTTTTTTACTCCCACGCCAATCTCTTCTTTGCTCAGCAGGTCTGGCAGAATTTTGAAATCTGCTTTATCCGGCGCACCGCTTAATAGACCGGCCAGAATCGTACTGTCCTGGGTGATGGCCTGAACATTGCCATTGCGTAGCGCGGTTAACGCCAGTGGAATATCGTCGTAGGCCAGCACACGTGACTGCGGGAAGCGCTGATGTAGCGCCTGCTCACCGGTAGTGCCTTTCACCGCACCGATTCGCGCTTTGCTGTATGCATCGAGCTGGTCCGGGGATTTGGCCGGTACCAGGAACTGCTGCCCGGTAACAAAATAGGGGACGGAGAAGTCAATGACCTGCGCCCGCTCAGGCGTAATCGTGATATCCGCCACGATTAAATCGGCTTTACCGGATTGTAATAACGGAATGCGGTTTGCCGGATTAGTCGCTACCAGTTCCAGTTTTACGCCGAGGGATTTCGCCAGCGCTTCAGCAAAATCAACGTCATAGCCGACAATCTTATGCGTTTTTGCATCGATGGAGCCAAACGGCGGATTCGCGTCGAATGTCGCAACTTTTACAACACCTGCGGCTTTGATATCGGCCAGTTGGTCAGCCTGAGCCTGCGAGGCGGCAATGCCGGTGGCCAGCAGCACGCCGAGTGCCAGCAATGTTTTTTTAGCGCGGTAAGTTTTCGTTGCCATCATGATGTAAATCCCTGTCGTTTTTGGTTTGTGCTTTTTACGCTCCCATAACTTACGTTCAGGACAAAATAAGAAAAAATTCTTATCTATTTACAAAATGTTATTAGTAAAAGCGGTGTTAACAATGGGTAAACGCAATGGGAAATGTATATAAGAGGAGGGGCATAGTCTGGCGGTAAAAAAACCGGCATTGCGCCGGTTTGGAAATCAGATTTTACAGGCGTCGCCGCAGTCATTATCAGCAATAATGTCCTGCGCTTTCTTGTCAGCATCTTCCAGACGTTCAGCATTACGCTCTTGCGCTTCTTCCAGTCCATCAAAGACCAGATTATCGAGATCAATTTCCATCATTCACCTGCTCAGGTTCAGCGTTTAACATCACATTATTATATTGCAAAAATGTTGCTTAACAGCAGCGATTCTTGCTACTTAGCGTCGAACTCAATTCGGGGTGCCTGTTTACCCGTCAATTGACCAACAGTTCGCCATTGCTAAAGAACCGTGAAGCGTAAATACCGAAAAATGCTTGTGCCCTCGACTGTTCTACCCCCACCTTTTCATTAACGTGATGCGCGATCATTTTTAACAAATTAGCGACAAAATCACTATACATATAACTTAATATCTTTTATACATTAATTGTTCAACCCTGCGACTATTCCACAAAAGAGAAAGCTATATGGAACAGACACCTGATAAGAAAAACGATAATTTTCAAAAAGATGGCAAAGAACAGTTCAATCGCTCGATCGGTCTTATTTCAAACTTTGCGTTGGGTTTTACCTACCTTTCGCCGCTTACCGCCGTCTATTCGCTGTTTGCACTGGCCGTAACGCTGGCGGGGCCGCCCGCAGTCTGGTGGATTTTAATCGTCGCATGTGGACAACTTTTGGTGGCGTTGGTGTTTGGTGAGGTGGCTTCCCAGTATCCGATAACCGGCGGGCTTTATCCCTGGGCCAGAAGGTTATGGGGCAAGAAATATGCGTGGATCGCTGCCTGGATTTACCTGTGGGCACTGGTGGTCACCATTACGTCAATCGCGGAATATACTTCAACATTTGTTGAGTCGCTCTTCCACTATGGTCAGACGCCAGCCACTATGTTGGCGACTTCCGTCCTGCTGCTGCTTTTGATGATGGCTGTTAATATGTCCGGGACTAAAAATCTGGCCCGGGTTGCAAAAATTGGCTTCTGGTGTGAAATCGTTAGCGTGATTGCGCTGGGAATTTATCTGCTGATATTCCACCGTTCGCAGCCATTCTCCGTAATTTTTGATTCGATGGGCGTGCTGGCGCATGACGGCAGCTATTCCACCGCATTTATGTCTGCCGCGCTGATGGGGCTGTTTATGTTCTTTGGCTTTGAGGCCTGCGGTAACGTTGCGGAAGAGGTACAGAATCCAAGTAAAAAGATCCCGGTTGCGATGATTTTGAGCATCGTATTTGGTGCGATTTCGGCGATTATTTCCGTCATGGGATACCTCCTGGCTTCACCAAATCTGGTCAGTATCGTGAATGGCAAAACATCTGACCCGATTCCGGCCATCCTTAATGAAGCACTTGGTGAAACTGGCGCAACTATCTTTATCATCGTCGCGATTGTGGCGATGCTGTCGTGCATTTTGTCTCTGCAGGCTGCGTTAAGCCGCCTTATCTTTTCTTTCTCCCGCGACAGAATGCTGCCGGGAAGTGAGTGGATGTCAAAGATCTCTAAAAATGGCGTTCCGGATAATGCCATGGTTGTTAGCTGTCTGCTGCCAGTCATCATTTGCGTTTGGGTCTATTTCCAGCCAGACAACCTGTCGCGTATTACCGCGTTTGCCGTCATCGGTATTTATATCTCGTTCCAGATGGTTGTGCTTGCCGCACTGCGCCAGCGCCTGAAAGGCTGGAAACCGGCTGGGGAGTGGACCATTGGCGGTTGGGGCGTGATTGTGAACGTGCTGGCGCTAGCCTATGGATTGTGTGGGATCTGGTTGTTGGCGCAACCGGCAGACAGCAACGATTTCATCGACCGTTGGACGGTACTGTTCGGCCTGGCGATTGTCGTTGGCTCCGGGCTTATCTATATGTTCCTGACCCGACCGTTTGGTCGCTCTGCGGCGCCGGAAAATGACGCCATTGCCTACGCTAACAAGCTGAATATGGGGCAGGATAACTAAACACTAAGGGCCTTCGGGCCCTTAGTTTTGATAGTGATAAAGGATAAAGTAGTCGCTCTGATAAACAAGGGTACTGTTTGCGGGAGAGAGTAATTCACCCACGCGAAAACGTGGCCAGCTGGAAAAGATAATTCTGTTTTCCAGATTGGTCAGAATGACATAGTCAGGATGAGCGCAGGAGAGCAGTTCGGCCTCAATCTGACTGACCAGCAGATCGACGGCGGCAACGCCAAGAAACTGATCGTTGTAGTAGATCGGCACTGCCGAGGTCAGGGTGTAGGAAATATTGCAGATATAGTCGACGTAGGGGCCGTGGATATAGGCTTTTCCTGCCGGAGGTGAGTGCTTAAACCACTCGAAGGTTCTGAAATCCAGACGTTGCTGGGTGGCCTGATCTAAATCGAGGTGCGCCTGACTCAAACCATTATCTTTCTTATACCACCATTCCAGCAGCCAATACTCTTTTGTGGTGGCAGTGCTCTCAATATGGCTGGCGAACCCGGCCCCTGAACAGTAATGATTGTTACTGAGGGTGCGCTTGATGTGTTGCTGAACGGTAGATCTCAGCGATGGATCGAGGACAACTTCTGCTGAGGTCTTTTGCACCCCGGAAATCGCCTCATGGATGCTCCTCGCCAGCGCAACGGTAGAATCTACGGTAGAGGCGGTAATATCATCAATCTTACGAATTAATGCGCTTAAGGATGTCGAAGAGCTCATTGTCTGTCCTGCCTTCACTGATTGTCAGTTCGAGTTATATTTCAGCTTTTTTTCAATAAGGTAATAGGTAAACGTGTCGATGATCCGTGTGGCAAGCTGCACGGATTCTGCCTCGTTGTGAGCCGCCAGCGCATCGGCCAGTGCCGAGTAAAGCGCAATAATTTCGGCATGAATGTTGTCTGCGCGATAAAGTATCGCAACCAGCGATGCCCATTCAGCCTGGACCTGCAGCTCCTGATTGGCCAGTCGCGCCGAATGTGAACTGGCAGCTATCGCCAGTAGACAGCGCATGTCGGCCTGGGTCATCAGCTCAGGTGAGTTTGCCTTGTTGAGCACCTCAACAAACTCGCGAAATTTGGCGATATCCGCGCCGGTCATCCGTCTGGAAGCCAGCCTTGCGCTATGGCTGATAATGGCGCAATGCATTTCGCCCAGGTCAGAAAGATAATCCGTACTGATCGCTTTGAACGGATGCAGGGCGCTGTTTTTGCCATCAATATTTTCGCAAACGAAGCTCCCGCCATTACGACCACGAACCGTATGGATAAGATTATTAGCCCGAAGCGTGTTTAGCGCTTCTCTGATAGTGATATGTGAGACACCCATCATCTTTGCCAAATCAGTTTCGTTGGGGAGCTGTTCTTTTGGCTCCAGCAACCCCGTGATAATGGCGTTTGACAGGCGCTGCACTATCTGGTCTGAACGACTGACCTGCCCGATAGGCGCAAATATGACCGCGTGAGTAATCATAATCTTTTCTGCACTCAATTCCCTGAAACAACGACCATTTTTAACACATGCCCGTCAGGCAAGGAAGGTAAGAATGGCCGAGTTATTTTACATGCCTATGCGCAACGTCACTGCACAAGCGGATGTGTGTCCCGATAACTTCATGATGAGCTGAGCATAAAGCCTCGGCTCACGATGAAAAGCCTTATCCCGAAAATGTAAAAATTAAGTTAAAAATGCGAGGCTTATCATAGTGTCAATGTTGCGCATTTGAAAATCTTTTACAATATATATATTACATAAGATTCTTTATGTATTAACGGGCAGGAGACAGACATGAAAACCCTGAAGCATTTTATCAATGGGCAATATGTAGCAGGTCGTAGCGAAGATACCTTCGAACTGGTGAGTCCGGTCGACGGCGAAACGTACGCATTATCACCCAACGCCGATGCGGAAGAGGTGGAGCAGGCCTACTCGGCGGCGGAGGCGGCGTTTAGCATCTGGCGAAAATCGACGCCGGCACAGCGGCAAAAGGCGTTATTGCAACTGGCAGATGAGATTGAACGAAACGTTGAGCGGCTGGTGAACGCACAGAGTCAGGAGACCGGTCAGCTTCGCCATTTTATTGAGAAGGAAGAGATCGCGGCATCCTGCGATGCCATCCGCTTTTTTGCCGGTGCGGCGCGTTGTCTTGAAGGGAAAGCCGCAGGGGAATATTCCGCCGGGTTTACCTCGACTATCCGCCGTGAACCGCTGGGTATCGTTGGACAAGTCACGCCATGGAACTACCCGTTCATGATGGCGGTATGGAAGATTGCGCCAGCGCTGGCGGCAGGCAATACGGTCGTATTAAAACCCAGCGACACCACGCCGGTCAGCACGCTGCTGTTGGCTGAACTGGCCGCGCCGTTGTTCCCAAGAGGGGCGTTTAACGTCGTATTAGGTAAAGCCAGCACCGGTTCGCTGGTGGTTTCAAACCCGAAGGCCTCACTGGTTTCGATTACCGGTTCGGTCCGCGCGGGCCTACAGGTTGCGGCTTCGGCAGCGGCGAACCTGACCAAGGCGCATCTGGAATTGGGCGGGAAAGCGCCTGCTGTGGTGTTTGCTGATGCAGATATGGACAAGGCGATCGCGACGATCACCACGGCAGGCTTCTTCAATGCTGGCCAGGATTGCACGGCGGCTACGCGTATTCTGGTCGAACAATCCATCTACGCTGAATTCCTGGAAAAGCTGGTTCAGAAAACGAAGAGTATTAAATTTGGACCGCCAGCGGATCAGGCTGCGCTATATGGCGCATTGAACAGTAAAAACCAACTGGAGCAGGTGAAAGGCTTTATTGCGCGTTTACCGGCACATGCAAAAATTGAAACGGGTGGGCGTGCCGGGCCAGGTCCGGGCTTCTATTTTGAGCCGACGATCGTCTCCGGATTGCATCAACATGACGAAGCTATTCAGCATGAAGTATTTGGACCGGTAATGACTATTCAGCCGTTTTCGACTGATGAAGAGGGTCTACACAAAGCGAATGATGTGGAATATGGTCTGGCCGCCAGCGTCTGGACCAGTAACCATGGTCGCGCACAGCGCTTCAGCATTGACCTCGATTTTGGCACCGTGTGGATTAACAATCACATTCCTCTGTGCGCCGAAATGCCGCACGGCGGGTTCAAAAAATCGGGTTATGGCAAAGATCTCTCATCCTATTCGCTGGAAGAATATACTCGGGTGAAACATATCATGTGTGACATTTCTGAATAGAGAGGATGTCGATGAAAACATTAAACATAGCGGTGCTTTCATTCGTGATGTTCTCGGGCTATAGCCTGGCAGAAAGCACATCGCTGAATACCGTTAAAGAGTATATGGCGGCCTGGAATGCACACGATGCTTCACGAGCCGCGCAATATCTTGCTGATGACGCAGTCTATTATGATGCCGCCGCTGGCGAACCGATAAATGGCAGAGAAAAAGCTGAAAAAGAGGTTATCGGTGCCTTTATTAAGGCGGTGCCAGATCTGAGCTGGAAAATGGTCGGCAAACCCGTTTACGACGAAGATACCGTGGCGTTTCGTTGGGAATTTTCAGGCAAAAATAGTGGTGAATGGGCAGGGAGTCCGCCGACAAATAATCCGATAAAATTTGAAGGTGTCAGCTATATTCATGTGAAAGCAGGTAAAATCACCTGGCAGGGTGATTATTATGATTCTAAAAAACTGGATGAAGAGTTAAAGCCAGGGAAATAGTCGGCTGTACCCCTTTATTACTATGAAGGGGGACATCTCTTATTTGTGTCGTATTTAGGGCAGTGTGTAGCAATAAGGAAAAAAGTTAATGGCAATTACCAGACGTGATTTTCTCAACGGCGTCGCGGTGACTATTGCGGCGGGGCTTACCCCGCTGGAATGGGTCAGGGCGGCAGGAAAGGGAAACGCATTTATAGATGGAAATTATTATCCGCCAGGGCTGACGGGGCTGCGGGGTAATCATCCTGGATCGTTTGAAATGGCGCATGCAGTAGGCCGCGAGCATAAACATTTTGATTTAAACGCTCTGCCCGTTGAGGAAGAGTACGATCTGGTGATTGTGGGCGGCGGTATTAGCGGGCTGGCTGCCGGTTGTTTCTGGCGCCAGCTTGCCGGGCAAAATAGCCGGATCCTGATCCTCGATAACCATGACGATTTTGGCGGACACGCCAAACGTAACGAATTTACGAGCTCAGGTAAGAAATTACTCGGCTATGGCGGTAGCGAAGCATTCCAGTCGCCCGCGCACAATTTCAGCCCTGAGGTGCAAAAACTGATGGAAACCGTGGGCGTCAGTGTCACGCGGTTAAAAGAGAGTTTTGACGTAAACTTCTACCCCGACTGGCAGCTCAGTCGCGGTGTTTTCTTCGACAAAAAGAATTTTGGCGAGACAAAAATCGTCAGCGGCGATCCGGGGCGCGCGGTATCTGATGATATCCCGCCGAACAGGCTCAATGGCCGTAAAATTGAAGACTTTATCAATGATTTTCCGCTAAGTGAGCACGACCGAAAGGCGTTGATCGACCTGCACGTCCATCCTGGCGACTATCTTCCGGGCATGACGGTCGATGAGAAAATGGAATGGCTGGATACCCACAGCTACAGTGAATTTTTGGCCACAAAAGTTGGTTTGAGCAAAATGGCGCTGCTCTATTTTCAGCAGCGTTCTAATGACTTCTTTGCCATCGGCATTGAAGGCATTTCCTGTAGCGATGCCAGGGCGTGCGCATTACCCGGCATGGAGGCGCTGGGACTACCGCCGTTGGACGGCGAGTCGCTGGCCGACCTCGAAGAGCCGTATGTTTACCATTTCCCTGACGGTAACGCCGGGCTGGCCCGACTGTTAGTCAGGTATATGCTGCCGAATGCGCTACCGGGTAACACGATGGAAGACTCTGTCCTTGCCAGACTGCATTACGAAAAGCTGGATCTGCCGGAAAACACCACGCGCCTGCGTCTGAACAGCACGGTGATTAATGCGGCCAACACAAAGGATGGCGTGGTGGTGACCTATCTGCGTGACGGCAAAATGCATCGCGTGCGCGGTAAAAACACCATCATGGCGGGCTATAACATGATGATCCCGTATCTGGTGCCTGAGATGCCGGAACAGCAGCAGGCGGATCTCAAACTGAACGTGAAGGCACCGCTGGTGTACACCAACGTGGTGGTCAAAAACTGGCAGGCGTTCAAACAGCTTGGCGTGCATGAATTTTACTCTCCGGCGGCACCATACAGCCGGATTAAGCTCGACTATCCGGTCAGCATCGGCGGGTATCAACACCCGGCCTCACCGGACGATCCGATGGTCATTCACATGGTCTATGTGCCTACTTATCCAGGCAGTAATCTGTCGGCCAGAGAGCAATTCCGTCTGGGGCGAGCGTATTTACTGGGGACCACATTTGCGACGCATGAGGAGATGATTCGCTCCCAGTTGCAGGAAATGTTTGGCTCAACGGGCTTTGATAATCAACGCGATATCTCCGCCATTACGGTTAACCGCTGGGCGCATGGCTATGCGTATTACGCCAACGCGTTGTTCGATGATATGGATAAAATGCCAGAAATTATCGAGCGGGCGCGTCAGCCAGTTGGTCGCATTGCCATCGCTAATTCCGATTCTGACTGGGGGGCTTATGCCCATACGGCCATCGACCAGGCATGGCGTGCGGTTAATGAACTCAAGGATATGGGGTGATCTATGCGTAACGTAACCGTTCTTGCCGCCTGTTTGTTTACCGCCTCTGTGAGTGCAGCGGAATCTAATGGCGAATATATCGCCCGTATCTCTGACTGTGTGGCCTGTCATACCACCGAAGGGGGGGCGGCGATGGCGGGTGGCAAAAAGTTTCCTACTCCGGTAGGGGATATTTATTCGACCAACATTACCCCAGACAAAACCCAGGGTATTGGTAATTACTCATACGAGGATTTTGACAAGGCCGTACGTCAGGGAATTGCCAAAGATGGTCATCCGCTCTATCCGGCCATGCCTTATCCCTCTTACGCGAAACTTTCTGATGACGATGTACAGGCGTTGTATCGCTATTTTATGCATGATGTCACCCCCTCTGCGCAGCCCAATAAAGAGAATGCCATTCCGTGGCTACTCTCCGCCCGCTGGCCGCTGCATATCTGGAACTGGCTGTTTACCGACGCGCCAGCGACGACTGTAGAGCGTGCGAAAACGGATGACAACGCTGCGTTAGTAAAACGGGGCGCTTATCTGGTGGAAGGTCCCGGGCACTGCGGTTCTTGCCATACCCCGAGAGGCATGGCGATGAACGAAAAAGCGTATACCAATGCTGATGCCGAGTACCTGAGCGGCGCGATGATCGACGGCTGGTATGCGCCTTCGCTGCGCGGCACGGGAATGTCTGAGCAGGAATTAAAATCGCTGTTGCTGACCGGTAAAAGCAAGCATGCCGCGGTTTCAGGTTCGATGGCTGAAGTCGTTACGCAGAGTACACAGTACCTGACCGATGACGATGCCACGGCGATCGCGCAATATCTGCTGAGCCTGAAAAGCGAGAAGCCTGAAACGGTGCGCGCAGCGGCAACTACGGTGTCCTGGTCGAATTCACCCGAGGCGGGCAAAGTGACCTATAACCGCTACTGCTCCACCTGTCACGGTCTGGAGGGGAAAGGTACGGATGATAACGTCCCTTCTTTGATCAACAATCCGTTGGTGATGGTTGATGACCCGACGCCGCTATTCAGAGTGATTTCCCACGGCGCAGAAACACCGACAACGCGTGGTAGCGTCTCCTTTAAGATGCCGGCTTACGGTGGCATGTTAAGCGACAATGAAATGCGCGACGTGATTAATTACGTGCGTAAAAGTTGGGGAGAAGGGAATGGCGAAGTAAGCCAGGAGGACCTGGCAGGGATTAAAAAAGCGTCACATTAAACAGCATGTCGGATGGACAAGGTGCTTGCAGCGCCATCCGGCAGTGCTTAAACGGCGTTTACTCTGATAATACCCACCAGTCGGGTAAACGCCGCCGCCATTTCATGCTCTTCGATACTGGCAAATCCCAGCAGCAGGCCGCTGCGTTTCTCTTCATTCACGTAGTAGCGAGACAGCGGGCGCACCAGCAGCCCTTGCGCATTTGCCTGTTGGGCAATGACAACGTCATCGCTCCCGACGGGCAACTGTAGAATCATATGCAGCCCGGCGTTGCTGCTGAAGGAGCCAAGATACTGCTCGCCCAACTGGCGGCTGATAAGCTCCACCAAGGTTTGGCGGCGACGACTGTACAACTGGCGCATTTTACGAATGTGCGCCGCGTAGTAACCCTCGCGGATAAACTCCGCCAGCGCTGCCTGAATCAGCAAATGTCCACCACGATAGAGGTCGTTATGAACCTTCTTCAGCGGCGCGGCGAGCGGTTTGGGCAGCACCACATACCCGAGCCGCAGTGCGGGATAGAGTGTTTTACTGAATGTCCCGATATAGATGACCGGCGTCTCTTCTTCCAGTCCCTGCAATGATGGAATTGGCTGGCCGGAAAAGCGAAACTCGCTGTCGTAGTCATCTTCCACTATCCAGCTTCGCGTTTCACGTGCGCGAAAGAGAAGTGCCCGACGGCGGTTGAGGCTCATTACCGAACCGAGCGGATATTGATGTGACGGCGTCACAAAAATCAGCTTTGGCGCGGATTCGCCAGCCTCCGGCGGCACCATACCTTGTTCATCAACCGGGATCGCCGAAAAGTTAACCGCATTGATGCGCAGAATATTTTTGATTCCCCAGTAGCCCGGCTCCTCAATCCAGGCGTTATCCCCCGGGTTGCATAGCGTCCGGGTCACCAGATCCAGCGCCTGGTGAATACCTTCAGTAATCAGTATTTGCTCCGGTGAACACCGCACCCCGCGTGCGGTGCGCAGATAGTCTGCCAGCGCTTCTTTCAGTTCAGTCACGCCGCCTGCGGCATCGTACGTGAGAAACTCCGGGCGCAAGCGCCTCGCCAGCCGATCCTGAATTTTTTTGAGCACCCGGTGAGGAAAATGCTCCACATCAGGTACGCCTGGAATAAATGCGCCCCATTGACGAGGGCTGGCGCTGGCATGGCCCAGCAGCTCAAGGCAGCGGGCAGATAAGCGGGTGTGATCCTCCAGTGTGGCGGCAACGGGCTCTTTGTGGGGACGCAGGTCGAGATTGTCCAGCACGCTGTCGGTGACAAATGTGCCGCTGCTGGTGCGCGCGGAAATATAACCTTCGGCCTGCAATTGCTCGTAAACCCGCAGGACGGTATTGCGCGATAGCGTCAGTTCGCCTGCCAGGTCACGCGACGGAGGCATTCGGGTAGCCGGTTTCAGGCTACCTTCGAGGATGCAACTGCAGATGGCGGCATACAGGCGACGATGCAGCTTTTCATCGGTCTGCTGGCTAAATGCCTGCTTGATCACATCTCCGGCAAGTGAACGCATTTGGATCCTTAAAATAAAACGATTTGGCTCTCGATTAAAGTACCAGATGGCGTCTAAATTTAAAGGGTAATTCAACCTAAATGTATTAATGGACAAGGTGTAGAGAATGAACAATAAAAACCTGCAACAACGTCGTCTGGATGCCACCCCGCGTGGCGTGGGTGTAATGTGTGATTTTTATGCCCAGTCAGCAGAAAACAGCACAATTACCGATATCGAAGGCAATCAGTACATTGATTTTGCCGCCGGGATTGCCGTGCTGAACACCGGACACCGTCATCCTCGCCTGGTGCAGGCAGTCGAAGCGCAACTGCAGGCTTTTACCCATACGGCTTATCAGATTGTCCCGTACGAAAGCTATGTGTCTTTGGCGGAGAAAATCAACGCCGTTGCGCCAATCGACGGCAAGCGCAAAACCACATTCTTCACCACCGGGGCTGAAGCGGTCGAAAATGCGGTGAAAATTGCGCGCGCACATACCGGCCGTCCTGGCGTTATTGCTTTTGGCGGCGGTTTTCATGGACGTACCTACATGACAATGGCGTTAACTGGCAAGGTGGCGCCGTATAAAAAAGGGTTCGGCCCGTTCCCTGGCTCGGTTTACCACGCACCGTATCCTTGCGAGTTGCAGGGGATTTCTACGGCGGACTCCATCAAAGCGATTGAACGCCTGTTTAAAGCCGATATCGATCCCACCCAGGTCGCGGCGATCATTTTCGAGCCCGTCCAGGGTGAAGGGGGCTTCGTGGTGGCGCCGCCGGAGTTTGTGGCTGCCATCCGCCGTATTTGCGACGAGCATGGCATCGTGATGATCGCCGATGAGGTGCAAAGCGGGTTTGCCCGTACAGGCCAGTTATTTGCGATGGACCACTACGCTGACAAAGCTGACCTGATGACTATGGCAAAAAGCCTTGCAGGCGGCATGCCGCTGTCTGGCGTCGTGGGCAAAGCTGAAATTATGGATGCGCCTGCGCCGGGTGGTCTGGGCGGAACCTACGCCGGAAACCCGCTGTCAATTGCGGCAGCTCATGCGGTGCTGGATATTATTCGTGATGAACAGCTGTGCCAGCGTGCGGCAGCTCTCGGCGAACAACTGCGCGCCACACTGACTGACGCGCAAACCGGGTGTCCTGAACTGGCCGAAGTGCGCGGCTTAGGCTCTATGATCGCCGCTGAATTCTGTGATGCAGCGACGGGAGAACCCAACGCAGTCGCCGCACAACGTGTGCAGAAGAAAGCCCTTGAGCAAGGATTACTGCTGCTGACCTGTGGTCAGTATGGCAACGTTATTCGTTTCCTTTATCCGCTGACGATCCCGCAGGATCAGTTCGCCAAAGCGCTCGATATCATTAAAGCGGCAACCAAATAATCCGTTAGTCATAGTGTTACCCACAGCCGACGGTGGTCATCACCGTCGGCTTTTTTGTCGGCATAAATTGATCTTCCTCGTGTGTCGTGCGGTATTTATCGCGAATGGGTTGCCTGTTATATCGTTATATAATTTAATGCACATCGTTTTTACTCCGCTATCCAGATGGTATCCCATGTTAACTTTCCGCTCTTTTGTGCTGGTATGCGCCAGCATGTTGTTTGCGTTTTCTGCCCAGGCCGACCGTACGATCACCGACCAGCTTGGTCGTCAGGTCACGATTCCGGACCACGTCGACAAAGTGGTCGTGCTGCAACACCAGACGCTGAATATTCTGGTCCAGCTTAATGCTCAGCAGGACATTATTGGCGTGATGTCGAGCTGGAAAAAACAGCTCGGGCCTGAGTTTGCGCGCTTTATGCCGACAATTGCCACATTGCCGACGCCGGGCGATCTCACCAGCGTGAATATTGAAAGCCTACTGGCGATTCATCCACAGGTGGTTTTTGTCGCCAACTATGCGCCTGCGGAGATGATCCAGCAGATTCAGAACGCCGGTATTCCGGTCGTGGCAATCTCATTGCGCAAGGATGCAGCCGGGCAACAGAATAAAATGAACCCGACCATGGCCGATGAAGAGCAGGTCTACAACGAAGGGTTAAAGCAGGGGATTCGCCTGATTGCGGACGTCGTGGGGCGCAAACCGCAAGCTGAGACGTTAATCGACTACGTTTTTGCGGCGCGGGCAAAATTCAATGCGCCGGTCGCAAAAATCCCGGATGCGCAAAAAGTCCGTATTTATATGGCTAACCCCGACCTGATGACTTACGGTTCCGGGAAGTACACGGGACTCATGATGCAGCACGCGGGTGGGCTAAACGTGGCGGCTGCCAGTGTAAAAGGCGCCCGTCAGGTTGCGCTGGAACAGGTATTGGCGTGGAACCCGCAGGTAATTTTTGTTCAGGATCGCTACCCGCAGGTGGTAACGGAGATCCAAAACGATCCTAACTGGCAGGGGATTGATGCGGTGAAAAATCATCGCGTCTGGTTGATGCCTGAGTACGCCAAAGCCTGGGGCTATCCGATGCCTGAAGCGTTGGCGATTGGTGAGCTGTGGATGGCCAAAAAACTGTACCCGGACGCCTATAAAGACGTGGATGTTGATGCGCAGGCGCAAGACTACTATCAGCGTTTTTATCGTGTGAACTGGCAGCCTGATGCAGTTAAGTAAGTGCATTTTACTCCAGCAACCACTCTTAATCGCGACGGTCCTGTTGCTGGGCCTTGGTTCGTTGTGTCTCGGACAATATCCGCTGTCATTAAGCGAAGTCTTTTATCACCTGATGCACTATAGCGACGCTGAAGGGATTGCCGGTCAGGTTATCTGGACGGTCAGGCTACCGCGAATTCTGATGGCGCTGCTGGCGGGTGGTGCGTTGGGGTTATGTGGCGCGACGCTGCAAGGGGTATTTCATAATCCGCTGGTCGACCCGCATATTATTGGCGTGACGTCCGGGGCCGCTTTTGGCGGAACGCTGGCTATTCTGCTCGGCCTGTCGCCGTGGTTGATGATGGGTTCAACGTTTTTCTTCGGTCTGACGGCGCTGGTCCTGGTGTATGCCATTGCTGCGCTGCAGGGGCTGGAGAATACGCTGGTGCTGATCCTGTCGGGTATCATTTTGAGTGGTTTTTTTGCCGCGCTGGTGAGTCTGATTCAGTATCAGGCTGATACCGAAGAAACGTTACCCAATATCGTGTTCTGGCTGCTCGGCAGCTTTGCGACGGCTAACTGGCATAAAGTTCTACTGTTGGCGATTCCAGTCGGTATCGCTGCGACAGTTTTGTACCAGCTACGCTGGCGGATAAACCTGTTATCACTCAATGATAAAGATGCCCGATCGCTAGGCGTCGCAGTGGTTCCTCTGCGACGCAGCGTTTTGCTGTGCTGCGCTTTTTTAGTCGCCGCTCAGGTAGCGGTCAGCGGCAGTATCGCCTGGGTTGGGTTGGTTATTCCGCATCTGGCGCGTTTGCTGGTGGGGGTTGATCATCGTCGTCTACTGCCGTGCGCCTTCTGGATGGGAGGCGGTTTTATGATTGTGGTGGATGATATTGCCCGTACCCTGATGCACGCGGAGATACCGCTTGGGATCATCACCGCATTATTCGGCGCGCCGCTGTTTGCTTTTTTACTCATCCGCTCCAGCCGCCGGGGGACATCATGAAACCTGCCGCATTGCGTGTAAATACGCTTACCTATGGATATCGCACGCCGCTATTTGAGCCGCTTACATTCAGTTGTCAGAAAGGTGAGATCTGGGCTGTGCTGGGACGTAACGGTCTGGGTAAAAGTACGCTGCTCGATACGCTAACCGGCACGCTGCCAGCTTTGGACGGTAGCATTGAAATTGACGGCGGGATCGGGATTGTGGCGCAGCATTGCCACCTGCCATTTCCTTATACGGTGAGCGACGTGGTGCTGATGGGGCGGGCACAGCACGTGAAGCTTTTTGCGCAACCCAGCCAGCAGGATCAACAAAGAGCGACCCAGGCGCTGGAGCAATTGAATATTGCCCAGCTTGCTTCCCACTCGTTTAGCTCACTTTCCGGGGGTCAACAGCAACTGGTGATGATAGCCCGGGCGCTGGTGACGGAGTGTCAAACGCTGCTGCTTGATGAGCCGTGCTCCGCGCTGGATCTCGCCAATCAGCAGGTGGTGCTTCAGCTCATCAGCGATCTGGCCCATCTACAGGGATGCAGCATTCTTTTTTCGACCCACGATCCGCTGCATGCGTTACAAATAGCCACCCATACTTTGCTGCTGCTCCCTGAAGGAAAATGGCGGGCAGGGCCAACGGACAGTATTGTGACGGAAGAGAATCTGTTCCTGGCCTATGGCTTACCGCTGCGAAAACTCAGTGTAGAGAACCACCCGACGCCGTTTATCGCACCGCTGTTTACTATTCGTCGTTAAGAGGTAAGAACCCGGCGGCGGTAAGAAACGCCTGACCGCCGTTGGAGAGCATGAATTTAACCAGCGCCATCACCTCGTTGGATGCGTCGAGCACCGCCAGTTGGTATTCGCAGCGAATATTGTGCTCATCAGGGATAGCTACATAATGCACGTCGGGTTGGGCGCGCAGCGTATTCGCGTAATGCGCGTAGCCGATAAACAGATCGGCCAGTCCCTGGCGAAGGATCCAGGCGCTCGCCAGTTCTCCAGACGGTATTTTCACCGTATCACGTCCACCAACCAGCGGGATGGCGCGCGCCCTAAGCTGTTGTCCGAGTCCTGGCTCCAGTACATCCATATTGTCGAAAAATGCCCAGGTATAGTCTCCGGAAGGGTCGCAGCCGGGCGTGGATGTACCTATTCGTAGCGTTGGGTCGCGGAGCAAATCCAGCCAGGCGCCGTTTCGGTTGCTGACCAGACTCAGTTGATTCCAGCTAAAGGTCTGCGTGAGGACAGCTTTTTGCAAAGCCAGCAGGCGTTGCGGGTGCTCCCGATTGGCTGAGGCAAAGAGCGCACACGGTTCACCGGCTTCAATACGCTCGCGTAATAAACCGGCCGGACCATATTCCACCTTCACGTCTATTCCACTATGGCGCGAGAACTGGCTTATTAAAGGGGCAAATGCCAGGCGTAAACTGCCCGCGGCAAACAGAAGAATGGAAGAGGGCATGGTATCCGATCTCTGGCGAAAAAGGGTTTGCGAAGAGGATAAATGATACGCGCTGAGCATAGCGTTTAGAAGGCTTTGGCGCATCGCTTTGTGCCAGCATCATACGGAGTAATGATTAAGCTTAAGGTTACGAACAGGAGGCAATAAAAAGAAATTATGAGGTGTAGCGAAGGGAAATAGCACCAAATCATAGAAATAATTTGGTGCGTCCGAGTGGACTCGAACCACCGACCCCCACCATGTCAAGGTGGTGCTCTAACCAACTGAGCTACGGACGCAAGATGGTGCGTTCAATTGGACTCGAACCAACGACCCCCACCATGTCAAGGTGGTGCTCTAACCAACTGAGCTATGAACGCAACGTTGTAGGTGACAACGGGGACGAATATTAGCGGCACAGACCGAATGAGGCAAGAGGGAAATAGCATTTTTCTTCCTGAACTCACGCGATTGCAGAGTAATTAAGCAAGTTGATTATATTTTGTTGATTTTGCAGCGTGTTTTTTATTCAGACAGTGCGCTGGGGCATAATGGGGACGGTTTGAATGACAGGTGCGCTCAGACTTTAAGCGCAGCAAGGATCGCGGTTTCTATTTTCTCAGGGGTAGTGAACGGCGCAAAACGCTTGAGCGGTTTGCCGTCACGCCCGATCAGGAACTTAGTGAAATTCCACTTGATACGCCCACCCAGCACGCCGGGTAATTCGTTTTTCAGGTAACGAAACACCGGATGCGTAGCCGCACCGTTGACTTCCACTTTCTCAAATATCGGGAAGCTCACACCGTAGTTGATGTGACAGGTTTGCGAGATTTCGTCGGCCCCGCCGGGCTCCTGATTACCGAACTGGTTGCAGGGGAAACCAAGCACCACCAGACCCTGCGCGGCGTACTTCTTGTAAAGCGCTTCGAGGCCTGCATATTGCGGCGTGAAGCCACAATGGCTGGCAGTATTGACCACCAGAACCAGTTTGCCAGCATAGTCGGCCATAGAGACGGGCTCACCATGCAGACGGGTGGCTGTAAGTTGATAAAAGGTGATCATGCCGGAATCCTCAAATAAGATCGCATTACTCATTTTATTATGGTCGCAACTGTCTGATTAATAAACTGACCGTTAAAGTGATGCCGATTTATTATTTTGTCGGGTTATCGCTAATTTTTTAAACGCGTCACCCCAGCAGCATCGTTAGGTGACGACTAAAAATGGGGGACGTGACGTTGTGGGCGATTGTCACTGCGACAAACACGTGACAGATATAAAAAAATCCACGCCTGGCGTGGATTTAGAGAGAGTGTGAGAGCAGGGGATTAACGTTCGTGCTTTGCCATTAGCAGTGCCAGGTCGACGAGGCGATTAGAGAATCCCCATTCGTTGTCGTACCACGCCAGAATTTTGACCATATTGCCGCCAATCACCAGCGTTGACAGGCCGTCGATGATGGATGAGCGCGGGTCACCCTGATAGTCGCTTGAGACAAGCGGTTCATCGCTGTAACCGAGGATCCCTTTCAGTGGCCCTGTCGCGGCGGCGTCACGAAACGCATTATTGACCTCCTCTGCTGTAACATCCCGCTCAAGCGTTACGGTCAGGTCGACAATGGACACCACCGGAACCGGTACGCGCAGCGAGTAACCGGTTAAGCGACCATCCAGCTCCGGGATGACTTTGCCAAGCGCCTTCGCGGCACCGCTGGAGTAGGGCACAATCGACAATGCAGCGGCGCGGGCACCACGAAGATCTTTTTCCGGCTGGTCGTGCAGCGCCTGGCTGTTGGTATAGGCGTGGGTGGTATTCATCAAACCATGCTTAATGCCGAAATGTTGGTGCAAAACCTGTGCGGCAGGTGCCAGACCGTTAGTGGTGCAGCTACCGTTGCTGACGACAAAGTGTTTATCCGCAGAGTAGAGGTGATCGTTAACGCCCATCACGATGGTTAAATCATCGTTCTTACCAGGGGCGGAGATAATCACTCGTTTTGCGCCACCGCTGTGGATATGCACCGCCGCCTTGTCACGTTCAGTGAAGAAGCCGGTTGCTTCAATGACAATATCGACTTCACGCTGACGCCATGGGATGTTGGCTGGGTCGCGTTCGCTGAACACGGTAATGGATTTACCGTTAACCACCAACTGCCCCTCACCGGCGGTGACGTCGGCGTCGAGTTTACCGAGCAGCGAGTCGTATTTCAGCAGATGCGCCAGCGTTTTACTGTCTGTCAGATCGTTGATTGCCACGATCTGGATCTCCGGGTTACCCAGTGCAGCACGCAGTACGTTACGTCCGATACGGCCAAAACCGTTAATACCGACCTTTACCATGATGAACTCCTTATCTGTTGTCTCTGGAGTAAATTTAGGCCGGTCACGAGTTGGCGTAAATGACAAAAAAGGATCATTTTACGCCATTTTACGACAATGAAAGCGTTGGCGATATTCACCAGGCGTCAGGTGAAGCTGTTTTTCAAACAGCCGTCGCAGGTTAATGCTGCTGCCAAATCCTGTTTGTTCGGCGATACGCTCCAGTGTCTCGTTGGTCTGCTCCAGACGCTGTCGGGCAGCGGCCAGACGGGCTTCGGCCACGTAGCGTGCCGGTGATACGCCCGTTTCTCGGGTAAACACGCGGGTGAAATTACGTGGGCTCATGGCGACTTTTTCCGCCAGTTTATCCACACTCAGATCGGCGGTGAGGTTCTCAAGCAGCCAGGCGAGCAGACCGTTAATCGGGCCCAGGGTACTGGTCTGCTGAAGGTTGTAGCGGCTAAACTGGAGTTGTCCCCCGGGACGGCGCAGGTACATGACGAAATCCTGAGCGACGTCGCGCGCCAGACTGAAGCCGTAATCCTCTTCAACTAACGCTAACGTCAGGTCAAAGCCGGAACTGTCGCCACCTGATGTCCAGATATGTTCGTCCTGGATATAGAGCGGACCGCTTTCGACGCGCACCTTAGGGAATTCTGCCTGCATGGTTTCCAGTAGCTTCCAGTGGGTGGTGGCTCGTCTGCCGTCCAGCAGCCCGGTTTCTGCCAGCAGCATCGCGCCGCCGCAAATAGATGCAATGCGGCGGGCGTGGGGAGCAGCCAAGCGTAGCCAGTCAACCACCGCAATCCCTTCCTGCGGGTTTTGACCTCTGCCAGTGATGATGACGGTATCGAGAGGTTCGCGAGGATCTATCTCATGCAGGCGGTGATCTGCCAGTAAATTTAGGCCGGACTGACCATGGATCACCTGATGCGGTTGCGTTGTCGCTAACTGAACCTGGTAACACGTCTCCGTAGCGCCTTTGGGATGCAGGCGATTGGCCTGCATCAGAATGTCGGCAATACCGGCGGACTCAAACAGCATACCGCCATCGGGAACAATAATGAGTATCTTCTTCATGTCCTGAAAAGTAATCTTTTTACACAATAAGTCAATGTTACATACTCAAATGGAAAAAGTCTTACCCGTGGCACAGCGACATTACCGCCACTGGTCGATGGTTTGATGTTGACTCAACGGCGTTGCCTGGGCATCTCCCTTGATTAAGAATAGCGTTGCATTGACCCATTAAACTCACCGCGAGGAGCTGACGCTCCGCTGCACCAAAAATGGTATTGTTCTACAAGTCACTCTCCTGACGAGGTCTTATGAAAATCAGAAGGTTTAGTAATGGAGATGAAATTTCGTTATTCAGCGTCTTTTTATCTTCTGTACATACCCTCGCATCACACTACTACACACAGGAACAAATAGATGCGTGGGCCCCAACGGATATCGACCCGGAACAATGGGCCAATCATATGAAGGAATTACGCCCCTTTGTTGTTGAAGTGGATGGTGAAATAGCTGGATATGCAGATCTTCAGCCAAATGGGTACATTGACCATTTCTTTGTCTCGGGAACCTACCCGAGACAGGGAGTAGGGACACTATTGATGAATCGCATTCATGAAGAAGCCAGACAACGTGGAATTGGCGAACTGACTTCAAATGTCAGTAAGGCTGCGGAGGCGTTCTTTCTACGACACGGCTTTCATGTTGTGGAACGTGGGTTTCCTGCCTGTCGCGGAGTGACATTACAAAATGCACTGATGCGGAAATATTTGGTGAAAAAATAGAAGATAACTGGGCTAAAGGTCCGCGATCAGCGAGGGCGGACACTCGGCTCTCTGCCGTATGCCATGACAGAGAGCACGCCAGAAATGAATGGATAGTTCTAGTTTGCTTTGCTGTTTTGACGGGATGTGACAATCGTCATTGCTGCCGCCGCCAGAAGTAAGAAACCACTCAAGCCAAAAGTACTGCGCCATCCCAGAGTGTCGAATACCAACCCACCTGCCGTTGAACCCAGGGCAATTGATAGCTGGATCACCGCAACCATTAAGCCACCACCCGCCTCTGCATCTTCGGGTAGTGCCCGCGCTATCCATGTCCACCATCCCGTTGGCGCAGCCGTTGCTAGTAGTCCCCACAGGCTGAGCAATACGGCAACAGCCCAGATGCTGTGTCCAACCAGTAGTAACGCCCCGGCAGTTGCTGCCATAAGCAGGGGGATCATGATTAAAGTCTGATAAAAACTTGTGTTCAGGAATATTGATACGGCCAGTGTGCCGACAAAACCAGCCACGCCTATTGCGAGCAAAATCAGAGAGAGACCAGAAGGGCCTACGCGGGTTACGGTCTCAAGAAAGGGGCGCACGTAGGTAAATAAGGCAAATTGCCCCATGAAGAAGAATCCGCAGGCCAGAAGTCCCGCAGGGACAATGGTGATGCGGAACAGACGATGCATAGATCTCTGGGATTTTTGTTTTTTATCGCTTTCCATCGATGGCAGGCTGACCCACTGCCAGATGAATGCGGCTATAGCCAGGGGAACGAGGCATAAAAAAGCCCCTCGCCAGCCCACGGTCGTCCCCAGATAGCTGCCAAGCGGTGCCGCTACAACGGTAGCCAGCGCGTTCCCACCGTTAAAAATCGCCAGTGCGCGGGGAACCTGATGCTGCGGAACGAGCCGAATGGCGGTTGCAGCAGACATGGACCAGAATCCACCAATGACCACCCCAAGCAGGACCCTCCCCAGCATATAAACCGGGTAGCTGGGTGCCAGGGCGACGACTATCCCCGATATGGCCATTAAAACCGTCAGCCCCTGCAGGAGATGTTTTCGGTTCAGATCTCCGGCAATATGGGAGATAGTCAGGCTGGTAATGACCGCCAGCGCGCCAGAGATTGCAATTCCCTGGCCAGCCAGCCCTTCGGTAATGTGTAAATCACTGGCAATAAGCGTAAGCAGGCTGACCGGCATAAACTCGGAAGCGATCAGCACAAACACGCACAGCGTCATGGCAAACACGCCCCCCCAATGCGCATGCTTTTTTACGTAATGCGGTTTTAGTCTTACTGTGGACATTATCAGATCTCTTAATATCGAATCGGCCTGGTTCAGGCGCAGTCCGGACAGACGTCATTCAGGAAATAACGTCAAAACATGGATGAAAATGATCTGCAGGCGATTTACAGCCGCCTGCAAATATCAGGCGGCTTGGGACGGTTATCTTAGGTTGGTATTGAAAAACTGCTCAAATTTAGCAAACGGAATCTTACCCGCAACGTTGTCGTACAGATCAACATGATTTGCCCCCGGCACAATCACCAGCTCTTTCTCATTGCTGCCGATCGTCCTAAACGCATCTTCAGCAAAATAGCGTGAATGGGCTTTTTCGCCGGTCACGATAAGCGTGGGGATAGTGACTTCATTGGCGTAACTCAGCAGCGGCATATTCATAAATGACAGCGGCATCGTCGCATTCCAGGCCCCGGTTGAGTTGACCGAACGCGCATGGAAACCACGCGGCATGCGATAATAATCAAAGAATTCTTTCAGAACCGGATTGGGATTTGCGGGTAACGTTTCTGGCAGAATACGTTTCGACGTACTGACGTTCCCCTTTTCATCAACATAAATGTCATGCCCGCCGGGCGCGAAAGCTCCGTTCTTCGCATCTTCCCAGCGCAGTGCGTTCAGATACTGTAATACGGCGCGACGATCCGCAGTGGTATAACGGTCTTTACCATCACCTACGCCATGCCCCATCGCACGGCTCATGTCATACATCACGCTGGTCGCCACTGCTTTCACGCGGGTATCCATCGCGGCGTCGTTTAAGGCCATCCCGCCCCATCCGCAGATACCCAGTAATCCGATACGATTTCGATCAACCTCATTTTGCAGGCCAAGGAAATCAACAGCCGCGCTGAAATCCTCGGTGTTGATATCCGGAGAGGCAACGTTACGCGGATAGCCACCGCTTTCCCCCGTATATGAAGGGTCAAAAGCCAGGGTAACAAATCCCTGCTCAGCCAACGTCTGCGCATACAGACCGCTGGACTGCTCTTTCACCGCGCCGAAAGGCCCACTGATGGCAATGGCCGCCAGTTTGCGCTCGCCGCGATCCTTTGGAATGTAGAGATCACCGACCAGGGTGATCCCGAAGCGGTTCTGAAAGGTCACTTTACGGTGATTGATTTTCGTACTTTTAGCGAAGGTTTTATCCCATGTCTCGACCAGTGAAACTGGCGCGTTCGGATTGGTTGTATTGGCATAACTCATCGTTGTAACTCCACTTAATGATGCGCAGAGCAGCATGGCTGGTATCGCGGCTGTCAGTTTTTTGGTGAAGGCAGTCATCAAAATCCCCTCATAAAACGTGATAGATACAGGTTTCATACGGACAACACTGCTGTGCTTTGTTGCAATGCGAGCATTATAGTGAGCAGTAATAGTGCTTATTAGAGGGATAAAATTGCTAGAATTAATACCGTATTGTTCTAAATGGTGATGCGATAGCGAGGGAAACGTGATGGCGAAACGGGAAAACTATAATGATTTATACCTGTTCATGCAGGTGGTGCGGGAAGGGAGTTTTACCGCTGCGGCGCAACGACTCGGCCTGGCACAATCAGGTATAAGCCGTTCCGTACGCGAACTTGAAGAAAGACTGGGCGTTCAGCTTCTGGCTCGCACTACGCGTAGGCTATCGCTCACCCATGCCGGCGAACAACTCTACCGGACTATTGAGTCAGGATTCGACGCTTTAGATATGGGGCTTGCCACGCTGGCCCATTATCGCCAGTCCCCGTCAGGTACGGTACGGATTAATGCCAGTCAGCACGTTATTGATAAACTGCTCCTGCCAAAGCTTGCGGTGTTTAAGCAACGCTATCCTGACATCCGGCTGGAACTCATTAGCGAAAGTCGGTTTGTCGATATTATTGCGGAAAGATTCGATGCCGGTGTACGTCTCGGACCGGAAGTTGGCGGTGGCATGATAGCGGTCCGTATTTCCCCCGACATGGAGATGGCCATTGTTGGTACGCCAGAACACTTTCGCCGCTATGGCTTTCCACAAGTCCCGGCAGATTTGGCGGTTCATCCCTGCATCGCTTATCAATTTGGCGATGGAAGCCTCTATACATGGGAGCTTCAACAGGATGGTAAAAAAATAACTCATCAGCCGCAGGGACAATGGGCTTTTGCTGACAGTTATATGGAAGCCAAAGCAGCCAGACTGGGGCTGGGGCTGGCTTATGTTCCGGAAGAACTGGTGTCCGATGATTTAGAAGAGGGTTCGCTCATCAGAGTTTTACAACGCTACAGTCAACGCCTGGAAGGCTCATTTCTCTATTATCCGCACCGCAATGTGTCTCCCGCTCTGCGAGCAGTTATCGATACACTGAGAATTTATGAATGAAGGCGAGGCTGCACACGTGTCAGGGTAACTGATCTGAGCGAGGAGCGGGCCTTATATACACATCCCCATTAACTTGAGTATGCTCCTCTGTGAATTTGTTTCGAAAATGATGTCGCTGATGTGCTTCATTCCCTGCTTTTTATAGAATTTTTGAGCACGTTCATTTTGTTCAAGAACCTCCAGCCATAAATATTTTTTCCCCTGACTTCGGGCAAGATCTATGACTTTATTAAACATTAGTTGACCGTAATGCTGATTCGTTTTGGTTGGGGCAAGGTAGAGTTTATTAAGTAAAACACCGCTGATGTCTGTATTCGGGACAGTTGCTTGCCATGTCAGCTTCACAAAACCAATCGGCTGCTCGATTTCAACTATATACCAGCTAATGTTTTTATCATTAATACTCTGCTCAATAACAGGAAGTGAATATTCACCCTCCAAATAATTATCAAATTCTGATTCTGACTTCCACATATGCTTAAAGTGCGCAGAATAGAAGCGGTAGCCAAGCTCATTTAGTAATCCCGAATCGGCTAATGTTGCTTGTCGTATGATTAAAGACATGGGATAGGCCCTTACTTTATGAGAGAAAAATGATCTTAAATTTGTAATATATACGGCCTGTTAAGTCTATATGTCCGTTGTGACTGTCTTACCCTCAAACTTTGAATACGCAATCTAAGGTCTGAAGTTGGTGGAGCTCGACCATTAAGTTATTTTTTATCGATGTTAGCTTCTGACTCGAAGCAGACAGGCCAACTGATTGCCTGGTCTGCTTTGAGCGCAAATGAAAAGACATCTTCCGAACTTGCGGCTGTTCATTCAGGATTTTACAAACAAGCTCATTATTCCCACTGCCAGGGCGCTATAGAAAAGCAACTGATACAGATTCGTCGGCACTTCTGTCCATTTTCTAAGGATGCCCAGCGCGACCACGACCAGCGCAGCCGGGTAAATGGCGCACAGCACGGGAACCGCCATTGCGGTGAGGGAATTCAGTCCCAGCACGGCAAGTGCTGCTGACACCATCAGGGAGAGCGTCACCAGCAGCCCATAAGACGCACCGGTCGTCTGGTTGAAATAGCGCGCCGTTCCGGTCGTCAGACCAATGGCCGTGACCAGACAGGCGAGGGTAATGATCGCCGCCAACAACACCCGGCCATAAACGCCAAAAACAGTCTCGACATAGGCGCTCATCACCTGCATACCGTTCGTTGCGCCCCGCACCGGGCTGTGGGACCCCATCGACAGATAGCAGATATAAATCACGGCCAGACCTGCAGCGGCAATAAAGGCTGCTGCGGTGGAATGGGTGAAGATGCCCCGCGGATGGTGGATCCCGCGCTGCTTAAGCGTGTGGGTGATAATGGCGCCAAAGCACAGCGCACTGATTACATCCAGGGTCTGATAACCGTTGACGAACCCTGTATCGAACGCGCGAGTTTGATACGCGGTTGTGGCGGTCGTGAGCTCACCAATCGGATGTAACCAGGCACACACGCCGATAAAAATCAGGGCACTAATTTTAATGGGCGAAAGGAAGAAACCGACGATTTCCAGCAGTTTTCCGGGTTTAGCCAGCGTCGCGCCAGCAAGGCCAAAGAACGCGGCGGAAAATATAATCTTCTGCATCAGGGAACTAGCTGCGCCATCGGTGATGACCTCGTAGCTAATCGTCGCGGTGCGTGGCGTACCAAATAAAACCCCCAGCGTTAAAAAGCAAATGCTAATAAAAATCAGGCTCGGCCATTTGCCTAAGGGTTTCGTTAATTCCGCGATATCACCGCCATTAATGGCAAGGGAAATAATCGCCAGCGCCGGGAACAGAACCGCTGTGATGATAAAGCCAAAGCCTGCATTAAAGGCGTTTGCGCCCGCCTGCATGCCGACCAGAGGCGGGAATATAATATTGCCTGCGCCCAAAAAAAGCGCAAGTGTCATCCCGCCAAGAGCCATTGTCTCTGGCAATGAAAGTCTGGTGTTTGCTGTCATTATTAACTCTTATTTTATATAAACATCATGCTTTGGAAGGCGTGGTCATTATCTGCTCAGTCACCGTTCCGGTCATACATCGTTATTACAACTGGAATATTCCTTCGATGGTCATACGAGCGAAGCCATGCAATTCCACGCGCCCGTCATCCCGAACTACACAGCGCAACGCCCCTTTACGCTTCCCGCCTTGTTGAGCGGTCAGGACATTTTTACCCGTACGCGCCGCCCAGAACGGGGCGAGGAAAGTGTGTGCCGACCCGGTGACTGGATCTTCGTTGACGCCGACCTGCGGGCCGAACCAACGGGACACAAAATCAAACTGGTTATCAGCGGCGGTCACGATCACGCCGCGGGTGTCGAATACCGCCAGCTTGTTGAAGTCAGGATTAAGCCCGTCGATGATGGTTTTGTCATCGACCAGTACAATCAGATCGTCCGATTTCCACACCCCGATAACACCGTCGGTAATGCCGAGGGCTGCCAGCAGCCCATCAGGAGTATCAATCTTTATGGCCGATTTAGCCGGGAAGTCCATGCAGAGTTCGTCCCCGTTCTTACTCACCGTCAACAGGCCGCTGCGGGTGTGGAAGCTGATAGTTTCTTGTTGGTAGCCAAGCTTGTTGAACAGCACCCAGGATGCAGCGAGAGTGGCATGACCGCACAAATCCACTTCAACCGCAGGCGTACACCAGCGCAGTTGATAACCCTCCTCGAACGGCACAAAAAACGCGGTTTCAGAAAGATTATTCTCCGTGGCGATGGCTTGCAGAACAGCGTCAGGCAGCCACGCAGTTAACGGACAAACGCCCGCCGGGTTGCCGCCAAAAGGTTGAGAGGTGAAAGCATCAACCTGATAAAAAGGAATTACTGTGGTGTCAGACTTTGTCATTTAATTTATCCAGATAGTTGTAAACGGTGTATCGGGTGACGCCCAGCGCTTTAGCAACATGATTAACGCTGCCTTTAATCTTGAAAAAGCCCTGAGCATGTATTTCAGAAATAACCCGTTTTCTGAAATCAATTTTATTTTCTGAACCCGTGGGTCTGAATTTCGAAATAACGTCATCCAGAGATTTATCCTGAATATCACCTAGCGGATTTTCCGGCGTTTCAGCCGCGGCGGCCGGATGGAGTAAATAGTCCAGGTCGCGTTTGAGTTTTGATACCACATCCATATCGACGTTAATGCAAAAAGCCACTAACGGCACGCCGTCCTTGCTGTAATAAATCGTCGATGCGCTATTCAACGTGGTGCCAGAGAGAGTGGTGGTGGTATATCCACTGAATACCTGACTGGGAACACGCTGCGAAGCATCCAGTAAACCTAAGAATCCCGTGTCATTTTCCGGGCCGGACAACAGCGCATCACCGGCTTTCCTGCCGCTGACGTGTCCATTAATGATGTTTATCACGGACGATTCGGGGCGGGTAAGGTCATGCAGAACCGCTTCTGTGTTTAAGGGAAGCGTGGTTCTCAATGCCTCAAGCGAAGCCGTCAAAATAGTGATTAAACGTTCACGTTCGTCTTTCATTTTGCTCTCTCCATCAGACAACGGCCTGGACTTCTATTTCGACGTCTAAATCAAATGCAAGGTGGCTGGTGACGACGCTCCTTGCGGGGAAACCTTCCGGGAAGAACGCGCTGTAAGCAACATTGAATTCGCTAAAGTGCTCCATGCTGCTTAACCAAACCTGGACTTTCACTATGTGGTTCAGCGTCGTATGCGCCCGCGCCAGAGTTTCCCGGATGGCGTGCATGATATGCCGGGTCTGCTGGGTGACAGATCCATACAACGGTTCACCTTCGGGGCTCATGGCGACATGGCCTGAAAGAAAAACAAACCCGTTCACCTGCACGGCGTCTGAAAAGGGAAAAGGTTTGGTCGAGGGGTAGCGTACGATAGACATGTGTCAGATTTGCCCTAAAGAAAGTGTAGTAGCACGGTAGCATGACTTTATTTTAAATTAAACAAAATTATTATTTTAAACATTTGTTGATTTTGTGGCTTTCATGCCTCTCCACTAACAGAGCATCGACAGATACTTTGTTGACGGGATGGGACATGCTCTGAACCGCGTTTAAGTTCTGTAAGGACAAGCTCGTCTGTTTCTGGTACTGATCGGATAAGCTAACTGAGCGAATGTCCGTTTTGGGCGGGGAGCGGAAGTTAGTCTCGTAAGCACAAAAGCAGTCTGTCGGAAGCTCTATAAAAGTGAATGATTCGTTTTGCAGGGATACTTACACCGCCAGTTAGTTTGAAAATGGTGCAATTTCTCAACACAGGGTTTACCCAGATGGCTATGTCACCACCTCCTATTTTTGAAGGCAACGACTATTACAGCGTCTCTGAAGAATTTTTTAGCAAATTACCAGCTGATCTAAGAGCGCCTTTTGAACAAATAATGAAGAAAGGGGCGGAGATTATTAGCGGTTGCGATAAAGAGATTGAAAGTCTGATTAGACTTATAAAGGTAATACCTACTACAACAAGCCTTAGTTACATTTATCGTCGGCTTCGTACGACCAAGTTTGAAATCACTACTGAATCGATGATGGAACAGGAGATGTTAACAACCGCTTTTGTGGTCAGCTACGCACGTTTGTTCGCCAAAAGCAATGGCACTTGCGTTCTCCAGCGGAATGATCTCCCTGTCCACCTACGGGCTGTTCATGATGAGCTGTATAAAATTCGCAACGAACGTTATGCTCATAACGGAGGTCATAACCCCCTACAGCGGCCTCGTCGGCTTACTGGTTTTAGCGCTATTACCTTCTATAACCTCTCTTTTGCGGTAGATAACTATTGCAGGGATCGTTTGGATGAGCAACATGCGTATAATATGGCTTGCCATCACAAAACTCGCATTCGCGTTAAGCGCCAGTGCCGCAAAGGACATTGATTCCACGCTCCCGGGAACCCAGGAGAGCATCAATACATAAAATGGATAATCCAGAAGATGCGCCGCTGTAAATGCCATCATGACCGTCACACCCAGTCCAATAGCAATGAGCTGTATTGAAGACCAAAGATGACGCAAAAATGCAGTCAACGTAAACGCAATAAAATGATGCCCCAGTAATATGCCCATCAGGATCATACTGAACTGATTGAAAATATCGGGAAAAAACACAGTCTGAGATGACAAAGGGTGTAGGAGTGCTGCACAAAGCAACGACGTGATCATAAAGGGCGCAGGAAAGTGGAAGCGTTCAAGGCATTTGCCCAACACATAGCCCGCAAAGACAATACCCAATAGCCAGAGCACATTAGTCGTTGCAAACAATACAGGCGGCATGGCCATATGGGTTTGCGCACCGCCGGTAATATATCCGGCCAATAAGGTCAATGTGATGAGCCGAAGCGAGTGCGAAATGATAATTTTTTGCGGCGGCGTTTTAACATGGGACGCTAGCGCTAATACCGCTGCCATTGCCCCCGGAACGGCGCCCAATAACGCCTCTTCCTTACTCCAGCGTAATCGGTGAATACACCACAAGTAGCATGCGGTGAATTGCAGGGATAAGCATACTAATAACAACACCAGTAAAAATGCGATATTTCCTTGCGCCCCAAAAGAAAAATCGCGAAATAAAAGACCAATTGACGTACCAAGAGAGAGTTGAATCACCGTCAGGCTGCCCGGCAGTACTGGCACAGAAAGACCGGTACGTTTTAACACCAGCACGGTAATAAGGGGGCCAAACATCATACCTAACGGAACGTTGCAATAGGTTAAACCCAACCCAGCCAGGATACAAAGAGCAAAACCTAACAATAATTTCATACACCTTTCTCCTGGCTACCGGGAGTGTTAAATACTCAGTGAACGGTTTCGTTAACCCAAAGGGTATTTTCAGCAACCCATTGGGTCAATGCATCAAGACGTTCGTGTATTTCCCGGCTGGACTCCGCTTGAACAATAGCACTCACGATCTCGCCATTTGTTAATTTCATCGCGTCATATTGGCGGCCGACGACACCTGTTGCCCGATATTTAACCACAAAAGGCAATGGACATTTTTCCGCAATAGAGAGGAGCGTGCCCTGTGCAGGCGGCACATTTAATTGGCCAACCCGTAAAACGGGTTGTCTTTGCGATAAATCCTGCGGATAGATTTCGCATAAACTGGCTTTAAGCCAGGTCATTCGAGGATCAAGACCAAAAGCGGCCCCTAATTCTTCATTGACAAAGCAGCCACCTAATCGGCAAGCAAGCTCGCCAAAAATAATGTTGTTATCTTTATCAACAAAAACTTCAAGGTGAAGCAATGCGTTTTCTTCCGTTGGAAAAACCTCTTCAGCAAGATATTTGGTGTAGGCAATCAGTTTACGATGCAGCGGCGTGTCATCTTCCATAACCAGACCTAATGTTTTCCCGGATAGAAAATCCAGGCAGGAGACGGTTGCACGAGATGCAGAAACAAATATCGCCTTTCCTTTTAAATACAACGCATTAATTTGATAAGCTTCGCCTTCGATAAATTTTTCAATGAGCAGATTGTGATACTCTGGCGGCTTAACCTGCACCAGATATTTATAAAGCTGGCCTTCATTTTTAAGAACCACCACGCCCTGTGATCCACGCCCATCATTAGGTTTGATGACGCAGGGATATCCCTGTTCGGCAATGAATCGCGCCATCGCAGTCGCACTGTCGACGCGTGCCATAGCAGGAACCGGTAACTGATGAGACTGAACAAGCGATTTCATCATAAATTTATCACGGAAGAACATGGCCTTTTTTTCACGGTCGTGTGTCAAACCCAGACGATCGCTGATTCGCGCGGCCCTCAGAACATCGATTTCGGCGAGGTAAAAGATACCCGTTGCTTTATTGTCCTGGGCGTAGTGGTAAATATCCATTTCCACGAAGGGATTATCATTAAAGTTTTCATAAAAAAGGAAAGAAAAACCTGCCCCCATATGATCAAGAATATTATCGATCTGGCTTGCGCACGTTGCAATCAGAACCGGGGCCACTGATTGCAATGACTGCCACTCTTCACGTGAGTGCTGAAAAATAATTTTTGGTGGACACAGCAAGATATTCATTGTTTTTCTCATTCAATATCAAATGTAATGACAAATACATCCCGATAACCTTTTCCTGGCAACAAAGGAACCACTGCCGCGGTATAATGCTGATAATTCACATCATTGAATATTACTGCATCGCCCGCATGCAGTTTGAACGTAGAGGCATCATTGCCCCCATCATGATTAGGAATAAGCGTGGTTTCTCCACCAGTCACATTCTCAATTTCGCTGCAATAGATTGCAATGTACTTAAAACCATCTTTATGAATACCCTCTGGAGCGGGATATCCAGGCCTTCGGTCATCTGTCGTTATTCTTATTTGATGAATGCCAATATTGTAAGTCGTGTCTGGAAGCAATGGCAAAAGCTTACGAAACACCAGATTCATCACTTCTTCAGCAACGTCTTGTTTTATTTCTGGGTATTTTCTTGCAATACCGCCAGCGTAATTGTTCAGTTTTTCCGCTTGAAAAAACTCACCCACTGCGCACAGATCAAAATACTTTTCACGTCCGGCCCTGGCCTGCATGTAACTTCTGAACCGAAAAATACCATCTTCAGCCTTAAGCCATGGATCGGGTAGTAATTCATCAAAACTATTTTTGACTTTCGCTGAAGTCTTCCCCAGTCGAATATGATGATAGGCGTGCATAGATAACCTCCTTAATACGGTAGTTTGAGCAGTCTACTTATAAGATATGAAATGCATATCCAACAATAAATAATATTGCAGACTCTTTTATACTGATAATCTATGGGCAAAAGTAAGGAGGCAGGCTCCTTACTTTTTAAATAACTCTACTTGCTTTTTTTACGTAACTCCGTCACTGGCACGCCACCAATTCCCCAGTTATCAGTCTCCACTTCATCAATGACCACGATGGTTGTGCTGGGGTTTTTATTCAGGACATCAACCAATAGCTGTGTCACTCCCTCCATTAATTTTTTCTTTTGCTGATCGGTAGCACCTTCATTAGTAATTTTAATATTTACGTAGGGCATATGAACTCCTTTTATTAGATAATTTTTGACATTGCACCAAGATAAACAAGTGCAAAGAGATTAAACGATAGAACATAACCGTAGTGCATTTTAAAACTGGTGTTACTGGGTGATACATTCAGACTGTTTGCGGCGAAAATAGCATTGATCGATACGGGAGAAATAAGCTGAGTTGCAATAAATAAGCAAATCCATATCTGATAATCAACCATCCCCCCCGTAAGATAATCAGAAAATATCGACCATGCGATACTAAAGATAATCAGTGGATGGATACCTAATAAACCAAAAAGCGGTACGATGAACAAAATAATCGCGTAGATCTGCAACGTTGTCAGCCCGCCAACATAAGCAGTGATACCCTCAGGTACATGGGAAAAAAGCAGCCAACAAACTGAGGTCAACACACTACAGCTTAAAAGCAACAATACCTCACCGGATATATTCTGTGCTGATTCAGTTAATTGCTCAGCCCAGGGTTTATCCTTTTTAACCAGATGATCGACAACAAAGAGCACAACTGCTGTAAAGGCAATACTTTGCAGTGAATTAAGATTCAGTACCGTTAATGAAAAAATGAATACTCCCCAGAACAGACCTACACATAGCAGGATATACCGCATCCCATCACGGCTGGGTGTCACCGTCTCGTTTTCAGCGATTACCGTCACTTTTGCGCTTTGGTTGAACAAGATACTGAATAAAAAGAGAGGGATACCCACCAGCATCGCCTTAAGATGCGGTACGTCAGGCATTGCCGCCCAAACGGCAGCAGCGCCGATGGTGGTTGGCATCAGTACCATCGTAATGCATACGGTGCGCGTAATAATCTTTGCCAGGTTGAATCTTGGCCCAATAACTGACTTGAGGCCATCGAGCAGCAATGATATTGCCCCCAGACTCATTTGCCATGTTAAGAACGCCGTCAATAACGTAACCCCAAAAGTCATGTTCGATGTTTTTCTACGCGAAAAATATCCTCCCAGAACAGCTGTAAAATTAAGAGAGGCCATGACTTGTCGTAATAAGGCAATACCAACAAGCAGTAAAATCACATCAAAATATCGCGAAAAAATTGCAGGGAGCACAATGCCTTTCAGGTTGTTTGTAGCAAGAAGAAACATCATCGAGCAGAGAAAAATAATCACACCACTTCTGGCGGATGATTTTTTTGACCAGAAAGCAAATGTCGATGCGAAGTAGAGCACGGCGGTAACTCCCGCAATAGCCGACATCGCCGCATGTTTATCCGTCAACGCACAAGCGAACAGAAATACCAGCAATGATGTTATCGCTAACGCAGGTTGCAATGATTGCCACGCCTTGCCACGGGCCTGGATTTGCTCAGTCTGCATTTATCGCTACCTCTGGCTGAGCCTGCCGCACCATCATTTGATGATACATATCTGCGACACAACGGCCTGCATCAACCAGGAATCTTGAATTAACCAGCGGACGTGGCAGGACGTAGGTGTAAAAATTCGCGCCTTCCGCAGGATTGCCCAGCACCCAAAAAGCCGTCTGCGCTTCCCCCATGCGATTAATAGGATGCTGGCATTGATCGATATCCAGCCCACCCGGGTGATACCCCTCATTCATAAATGGACGAGCAATACCATTGGCTGTCATATTTCTGATTAACGGTGAAGCGTCATGTAGTGGCGAAAAACTGGCAATTTTCGCCTTGATTAAAACATCAGCCTGAATCTCAGTACTCTCTTCTTTAAAAGGTGAGTGAACTTCGAATTTTCCTTCGCAGTCGTTCAATACTAACCTTGAATCTTTACCACCGGCCAGACTCACCACATTCGCTTCCATTAATGCTAATAGTTGTTCATTTCTTAACTTCGGCGGGCCAACGGCAATGCGGTTAAAAATAGGATTAAAATGCTCAAGGAAATACTGATGTGACCGCGATTCAAGCCCTGAATTATCAATCGCTTCTCGTAAAATATCCCTGACATCACGAATAATGTCTGTCGCCGCTTTGATCGGGCCATGGACATTGCCCTCCTCAGACTCCTGGAGATCTTTACGCAGGAAATACATAAACCATTGAGTATAATCCTTTAAACTCAGATGTTCCTGCGATTGATGTGGATAAAGCACACTGTCAATTACCGCGATGTCTTCAGCGCTCGGTTCATAAGAGCCAGCATCTAACCACTGCCCATTTAGGGTTGAACGATAGGCATAACACATTTCTTTATGCAGTAAGGGGAAAACTTGTTCAAGAAAATCGATTTTTGAAGATCCTTTCTCAAACACATTTTTCAACCGCAATTCTCTGATAGCCATTGCCGTTAAGAAGCGTGGGGAGTACTGCCCAGAAACGCCTTTTTGATTCGCGCCGCGACTGCTAAAAGGTAGAGCCTTACGTGAATAGATAAAAATACCCGGTTCTTTTCCGGAAGGATGATAGCGAAGCTCACCATCTTCCCGGCTAAATTTTCCACCCCTGCCGATAGTGAGTTGCGAAATGACATCATAGGCAGTCAGACCAATACCCTGAACAATCACATTTGATTCCGCTGTTATTTTATTCAAATTATTTATTGGATAAGGAGTCGAATAGTAGTCCAGGCGTTCATTTTCTTATACTTATTGGCAATAAATCGTTCAACAAGATGATCGTCAAACGTTTTGGCGTTGTCGCTGTGACCAGTGGTTAAATAGACGTAATCGGCCACCACACGCTGACTGTCTTCCAAGACAATAATAGACTTCGCATCGTCCTGAATCAGAATGTTGTTGGCCTGCTGATTTATCTGTGTAACCGAGATATTGTCAGGCAAACTTTTGATAATTTCGTGATAAAACCAATTTAAGTATTCACCTAATAATCGACGAGGTAAATAATCGTTGGCGTCAATTGGTTTGCCAGCCACGTCTTTTAAATAACGGCCATCAACATTTTTATAGCCCTGCTCATTAGCCCACTGATGAAAACATGGCCCTGAACGGAAAGATCCGGCATTTGTTACCGTCGCATCACCAAATAATGTTATCTGGCAAGCAACGGTGTTAACCAATAAATGGTCGGGCTGCGATAAACTGTGCGCACCTACACCCATCGCATTTTTATCAACGATAACAATATTAATATGTTCATTCTGTTTACGTTGTGCATGCTGAGCACAAATCCTTTCCAGAATACTAAGCCCCCGAGGCCCCATTCCTATAATAGCAACGGTTGTCTTTTTCATTCTTTGCTCCAACTTTGAGAGTATTTAACTTTGCTGTGTTGAACATAGCTAATCCCTGCTGCGATAAATAACGCACAAGCGCCAGATAATATTGAAATAGTCATCCCGTTTTTATTGTTCTGAAACGCACTCACGATTAATGGCCCGGCAATTTGCCCAATGCCATATGTTAACGTCACCAGACCCAGAAGATTAATTTTCTGTGGTGCAGAAATCTTTTTCGCGAGTGGCATAACGAGAGAACTGGTTCCCATGAAAGTTGCACCAAAGCCAATACAACTCAAGGTCAATAAAAGCGGGGAATGGATAAACGAGGCCATCACAACGCAGCTCGCCTGCACAATTAAGTTAACACTCAGGCAGGACAATATGCTCCACTTGCGTGCAGCCCATAACCAACCATAGCATCCTGGGATAACGGCAAGGCCAACAATAGACCAGATATGGTTGGCCAGAAATTCATTACCCACTCCCCGGGCCATTAAAGGGAGATAAGTAGCTACAATGATATAACCGAAGCCTGCCAGTCCATATAACAATGCTAAATTCCACCACTGGATGTTCGGCTCGGATGACGAAGCTTTTTTCTGAGGAGGTAGAACGTGTTTATTTGCAGGCAGCAAGATAATCAGCGCGATGAAGAGTACAGCTGAAATGATTGACGCGCCGATCCATAGTAGCTTTGAATTTAATGCATATGCGATACCGGCTATAACATATTCATTGCCTATAAAAATACCCACCCCGACGCCGGCAAACAAAGAAGCAATGACAAACGGATTATGGGTATGCTGTAGCATAAGCATCGACCCGAATATCATCATGCCTGCGCTGGCAACACCGGCGAAAAATCGAATAACAATTACTATATCAGGGTGCGTGACTACTGCCATCGCAAAAATAAGTAGGCCGGTGACTAATGCAGCACAAATTAACATCGTTTTGATATTCTTCAGGCCACCAAAAATACCAAACGAGAACAGGAGGCTGCCAACCAGGTATCCGGCGTAATTCGCGCTTGCGATTAACGATAATTGCGAAAAATTAAAAATGCCTTCATGCAACATGACCGGCAGCATCGGAGTATATAAAAACCGACCAATTCCCATCCCCAGCGTTAAAACAATCATACCGAAGACAGCCGTGCTCAACTGGCGATGGCCAATAACATTGTGATCAAGATCCATTTTTCAGGCTCAATATGTCAATCAGATTTGATTGTTATGTTACATAAAGAAATGATAATAAAAAGTTAATAAAAATGACGAAAACCTTCACTTTGAGTGACAGACACGATGAACAGTACCTCATTAAATTTGTTTAAAACCGTCGCGGAAACCGGCTCTATCACCGCAGCAGCCCGTAATCTGCACTGCGTTTCTTCAAACGTCACGACGCGGCTCAAGCAACTGGAGTCCAGCCTGGATGTTTCGTTGTTTGTTCGCGAGAAGAATCGTCTCCACATCACCCCTGAAGGTGAACTGCTTCTGCGTTACGCTAACAAAATCCTCGCGCTTTTAGACGAAGCCGAGTTGTCTATGCAGGGAACGAAAGCGGCTGGCCCTCTGCGCATTGACGCAATGGAAACCACTGCCGCCGTCCGACTTCCTGCTTTGCTGGCAAACTTCCACCGTGAAATGCCCTCCGTAGAATTAAACTTAAAAACGTCACCGACAGATGTGTTAGTTCGTCAGATCCAGAATAGTGAACTTGAAATTGCCTTCGTCGCTGACCACAAGGCGTTGCACGTAGACAATTCAAGGCTACAAACGCAGGTGCTGTGTCAGGAAACCCTGGTTCTGGTTACGGCCGCAGAGCATGGTGATGTCGTGACGGGAGCCGATCTGGAGGTGACAAGGCCGCTCGTCTTTGTGAAAGGATGTAATTATCGTTCCCGGCTTGGGCAATGGTTACGGCTACAAAATGTCGATTATGACGACCCGCTGGAGTTTGGTTCTTTTCAGGCAATACTTGGTTGCGTAAGTGCCGGAATGGGCATTGCATTATTGCCTGAGAGCGTCGTCAAACAGTATGAAACGAGCTTCCCCATACGGTGCCACTCTATTACTCCTCACATTGGTAATGTCAATACTATGATGATATGGCTTAAAAATCGTGAGGTTAGCCGGGTATTGAATTGCTTTGTTTCCTTTGTTTCATCCCACTGAGGTATTCCACAACCATATTGTGCCGTTAGGACTTTTGGGCTGGTAAATACTCTATATGGATCTATTATCGATGCAGGCTTTCAGTTTCAGGATTGACTAATGCAATTTAATAGAGTTGCTGAAGATTTCTTTCCTGGGATTGGTCAAGAAATTTGACCACTGTTTTGTAGTAAGAACGGCATCTGCTCTCTGATTCGTTCGTTGCCAGTCTGCCATTGCCACAGAGCTGCTGTTGCAGCCCTGACAACCTTAGACTTCAATCGATTCAGAGATCTCTAACGCATCATCGACTTCAATGCCCAGATAACGGACTGTGCTTTCCAGTTTCCTATGGCCCAACAGAAGTTGGATCACCCGAAGATTCTTGGTTTTCTTGTAGATCAGGTAAGGTTTTGTTCTTCTCATGGAGTGTGTGCTGTAAAGCGAAGCTTCGAGACCAAGCTTTTCTACCCACCCATGAAAAATTCGGCTGTATTGCCGGGTTGATATGTGCCGGTTAGTTCCGATCCGAGACCGAAACAAGAAGTCTTTACTGTGCAAATTGCCAAGCTTTATCAATGCAGCAACAGCTTCTCTTGTCCCTTTGGTTATCTCAAATTGCACAGGGCTACCGGTTTTCTGTTGCAGCACCGTAGCTCTGCTTGAAACCGAGCTACCATATGCAACATCAGATACTTTGAGGTTCACCAGATCACAGCCTCGTAGCTTACTGTCTAAGGCCATGTTGAACAGAGCTAAATCACGCGTTTTACCTTCCAGTTCAAGCCGGATTCGGATCCCCCAGATATGAGATATCTGAAGTGGTCTTTTTTGGCCTATGATACGGTCTTTGTTCCACGGTGACATGTTCATACTCAAATCTCCTGCAATGTTGGAGATTTGAGTATGGTTGTCCCTTATGAGCGAAGAGCGGAAGTTATGCTTGCTGATTTCTCTTAAAATGAATAGCTCGTTTTCCAAGATACTTACAGTTGCAGCCTAGCCGTAGCGGAGCATTAATGCTGGACCGGACAGTGGCAAATTGTGGGTAAGCTCTAGCATATTGCCAACAACATGTACAAGCGCTTCGACTTAGGAGCGCGTTACTATGCTGTGTTACTTGGTACCAGTTCACAATGACGGAGCTAAATCAGGTGTGGTACAGCGGTGTGTTCTTTATCTGAACTCGAAGATGCAAAGGGTAACTTGTAGCTGTTCCTGCTATGTTTGCCAGAAAGTATGTGGCTAAGGCCGTGTCATGATCCCCAGTGATGCCTTCTCATACATGCCAAATGTGAATTCGCACGAGTAACTCAAAAAAGAGTATGTTTTCATCGTGTTAAAACGCTACGATATAACCATCAGGATTATTCTGGGCGTCACTAAACACAGTTGGAATTTACTCTTATCGTAATCGGGTATTGGCAAAATGGAGTCGCTGAATGAGCGTGTTGAGCTGGGCAATAGGTCTGTGCAGGAAGACGGAAGCATGGCTGGTTAAGCGCCAGGCAAAAGATCAGCTACAGCGTGCAGAGCTGGGGCTGAGTCTGACGGAAGGAGAGTTAGATGACCGCTATGACACCTTAGCGCCGAAAACTATCAATGATGCCAGTATGCGAGAGTATTTCATTGCCCTGAAATACGCTTTGTTGCAGAAAGATGTGAGAAACATTGCCATTACAGGTAGCTACGGAGCAGGGAAAAGTACGGTTATTTCATCATTTATGAAATATCACTGCGATGATAAGTACATCAATGTATCACTTGCCGGATTCGATATGACGGAAAATGAAACAACCGTCAGCCCAACTCATCAGGAGGTTGAATTCAGTATCCTCCAACAAATTCTTTATAAAGAGAATAGAGAGAAACTTCCCGACTCAAGGATAGACAGAATAATCGATAGAGGCCCCCACTATGTCAGAGGAACCTATCGGGCCTTACTTAAAGTCATTGCGCCCATCGCGGCTGCCGCATTTATTATCTATTTTAAAACAATTGCAGAGTTTCTAAGCCTTCCACTAACTTGGGCCGAGGTATTTAATGAACACTATATTATAAAAAGCATTATATTAGTTTTGCTGGCTTTTACGGCGCTATACTTTATAACTGCCAGTGCATCACGAATCGGTATTTTTGATAAGAAACTTAAGTTGAGCAAGATCGCCCTTTTAAGCGGGGATGTTGAAGCAAGCGACCAAGAGACGCCATCTTTACTGAATAACTGCCTTGACGAGATTGTGTATTTTTTTACCAAGTTGGAATATAAAGTGGTTATCTTTGAAGATCTTGACAGGCTAGGAACGCCTGAGATTTTCGTTAAGTTGCGTGAAATTAACAAAATAGTTAATAACAATATTGTTGATGGCAATCCAGTCAGGTTTGTTTATGCGGTAAGAGACGACCTGTTCCTTGGTGCTGATGCCAGAACTAAATTCTTTGATTTCATTCTTCCCGTTATTCCATTTATGGATAGCAGAAATGCGTTTACTCTATTAAAGAGGAAAATGTCGTTCGATACGCATAATGATAAATATCTGAAAGACATTTCGGCATATATAAATGATATGCGCAGCCTGCAAAATTTGGTCAATGAATACCATGTATTCAGCAATATCGTTGATAACGGAAATGATAAAATCAAACTGTTGTCGCTGGTTTTTTATAAAAATATCTACGCCTTAGACTATTTTCTTACCGATAAGAAAACAGGGGTTTTATATTCATTTATTCGCGACTATCGCACTCGCAAACTTCACCGTAATCATTTCGATTCTCTGGAAACAAAACTGGATCTTTTACAGTCCGAAATAGAACATCTTAATCATGAACCTATGTATGATCATAGGGGCATTAGAGAGGAAATAGTTTGTCGATATATTCCAAAAATACTCTGGGATGGCATTCATTTTGGTACGGGGAATGGATATAGTAATTTTTACCCCCTAACAACTTTGGCTTTAATTGATGATGAAAATGGTTTTTTAGAATTTTTATCGCAAAAGGAAAATTTATATATAGGCTACTTTGTTAGTCATCAGAGATATTCACTCTCACTTTTTGATAGGGCATTAAGAGAACAACTAAAAGAAGAATACCTGAAACGAAAAACAAAAATGGGTAAAGATAAAAACTCGGCTTTTAGTGAGCTGCAGATAAAAATAAAGAAACTTAAAGAGTCAATAAAATTAAAAAATGCCCTTTCGCTGCGAGAACTCACGCTAATCATCGGGCGTGAAAAATTTGAAGATATTGCTCAGGGGTATCTTGAGGCGATGGAGGGTCATGACTTCGTCTCTGAGCAGCAGCTCCATGCTTTGCGTACCGATATGCGCAATGGCGGGTTAGACGCCTTGTATCTGCTGCTGTCTGATGGTCTGGTGATGCAAGACTTCATGGCCTACCGCTCTATTTTCCATGAAGGATCGATGACCGTAAATGATAACGACTTCCTGAAAGCCGTTGGTCAGGATCTGAGCTACGCAACCTCAAACGGTGAATATTTTATCGATGATGAGAACAGAGTCACCAGCGAACTGGTTGAACATAACCGTATTTATGCCGATGGAGCGCTTCATCATCAACTGGTGACACATCTGATTGATAACGAGGATGAACATCTGGCTGGTATGATCACTTCGCTATTCAGCAAGTCTGATGAACATATCCTTGCTGTTTTTTCTGAGCTTTATAGCAGATTTGGCAAACCCGAGACCTTCGATAAGTTAATCGTTACTGCACTGCAAAAAAATGGTTATCTTGACAGAATGGTTGCCGTTCTCGCAGGCCAGCCTGGTGAAAAATTCACCAATGATATTGCTATAAGTATGATAGCCTGCGTATCGCCTGAACATGCGCTAGATAAATCGCAATACCGCCAGCTTATTCATTCGCTGGGCTGCCGTATCATCTCTCAGCTCACCGAGGAGAATCAGGAAGAGTTCATGCGTCACGTACAACAGGCGGAGGCATGTTATGACGAGCTGTTCGAACCAATGACGCTAACGGAGCGGTATTGCCTGCAATTTATTGCACAAAACAGTCTTTATCAGTTAACTCGGCACAATGTTGGCATTGCCGTTTCGTGTCTTATTGAAAACATAACGCCTGAAGAGGCGGAAAGGAAACCTTGGACGCTCGCCTATGAGCATAAACTCAATGCGGTTTCTGATTACTTCAGTCAAAACATCGATACATTCGTAAGGGATGTGTTTATCTCCTCTGCTGAGGATGCCGAATGTATCCGCTACGTCCTGACCCGCACCTCCCTAAGCGATGGTTCCAAAGGCGATATCGTCAGAAAAATGACCTTCTCGTTTGCTGATCTGTCCGGGATATCGGCTAAAGAAGAATTTACCGAAGACCAGCTAACGATCTCCTATCACGACCTGTTTTACCGTTATGACCGCGTCGTGCCGGGATGGGGCGCGCTAATAGACTATATCTGTGAAGACTGCAACATGGCGATACTGACGGCGTATGTGACAAAGCATGTGGCTGCATTAGGTCAGTCCCCCCTAGAAGTCTATGATGGCGACCGCTATGACCTGCTGTACATGAAAATTATCTGTAATGATGACCTAGACGAGTGGACTTATCAGAACCTGGTTGCACCGATTGAGATTAACATGCGGGAAATTGATGAGCACCTCAGCGCCCGTAATTTCTGCACATTGATAGCTATGTTGAAACTGCCTCTCGACGCGGATGTGTATGAAAAAATTGCGGCTCAATACGCGGATCTGGATGAGAAAATCAGTGATGCCTTCGTCTATTGGTTTAGTCAGTATAAAAGTGAATTTTTGGAGCAGCCCGAGTTCTATCTAAGAAAAGAAAAAGATGCGCGCTTCTTTAAAGCCATGTTCACAAAAGTCATGACTTACGCACCCTTTACTGTGCAAGAAAGAGCGGACCTGGTGTCGCTATTTATTGATTATTTCATTGTGTCTGATATCGCTGACCTTAATTTCCCAAATGATGTCCTGCTGCAGGTGTTTAACAGCACTAGTAATGAAGAATTCAAGGGCATGCTGTTTACGCGATTTATTGTGACAGGTCTCAATAAACATCAACTGGCCGGGCTTTGTCATCATTTAGGTGAAGATGAATTGAAAAATATATTCCTTAATCGAACCCGAGCGACAATTGCTGTTGCAAACAGGGAGCGCGTGATATCAATTCTTCAGCATCTGCAAGCAGTACGCATCATCAGAGATTTCAAGGAACGTGAGGATGGGAAATTCTCTGTCGTTATCGAACCTAACCCAGAGGATGAAGATTAGCTATTTAACCTTTGCTGGCCGGGACCGGGTAGGTCTCTGCCGGTCTTTGTTAATCTGTTAACGAACCTAGATTGTCTCTATTCATGTTAGATTCTTTCAGCAATATGTTGCTGAACAGTCCGCTTTTGGCACAAAGCGGCTATTCAGTCTGCTTAACTTTGTTTCCAGGTTCAAAGGGGGAACGATGAGGTTTTGGCAGAATATGCTTAAGTTAAATGCGAAAAGGAATTCAAATTGGATGGAGTTTTTCACACATGAAAGACATCTTTCAGGATGCTGGTAAAAATTACCGAACAAGCAGATTCTGCCAATCTGGATTCTCAATTTTATGGGAATAGGGCAGCATCGCACGATTAATCAGATCAAAGAATTCTGACTCCACCATCCTTACCGCTTTGCTTGTACCTGGCCCTTTCCATTCATCAAAGAGACGCCAGTAAAGCGATTTCAGCATATCGACCGCTGCCTCGAAAATCTTTACGTCAGGTTCAAACCAATGACACACCAGAAAATACATTTTTTGTTCTGCATCATGAATGGATGTGCACTGGGAAAGTTGACTCATAAATAGCTTTATCCAGACCAATGCTGCTGTTTTTAGCGGTGGCAGTACAATCCGCTGCTCTATCATGTATCGTGACAGATATAATTCAACCTCATTCCGTTCAGGTTGATTATCATGACCCAGTGAAGCGAGAATTAAGAGAGTCCCCGAATCATTTCCTTCGGTAATTTTATCTTCAGCCCATGCAATGATCAGGCAGTCCAGATTATCGTAGAGAAAGTGATATTTCCTTGAAAAAACAAGCAGTCCGAGCAGGTCATTGAGTGAGTATATACATGGCATCTGATGTTCTCTTTCCTGTATCGTTTACATGAACCTTGGCAATGCTCCTGTCTAAGGCCATCATTCATTTAACGGGTGGGGCTACGTATTCGAATGAAATGCCAGTTAACCTTAATTTTATCTTAACTATTGATATAAATACTATAAAGTGTAGTGACATACAGATTTTGACCACATAAGCCGAAGTGTGAGAAGTCCGCCTCTGGCACGGAGCAGTCTGGCTGGCGCCCCTCAAGAGCTGCTATGTCAAGAGCGGACGTTGAGCACGTTGTTCAACGTCACCAAATTCAGCCCCTGGCACTCAGTTTCTCGCGAGTCGGACCTTGAAAGTAGATACTACCTATATGGCAACTACGCGGTTGAGCGAGCACAAAACGAATTGTTTCCCAGACTGAGCGTCCATTTAATAAACGTTCCCCCATTCTGGATTGACTATCAACAAACGTATCTTGATGTAGCCCCCTGAAACACCGGACAGTAGCTGTATCTCCAGATAAGAGATAGGCTTGAATATATGTCTAACACTAACGCCAATTTTGAGATGACCGGGATCCTGTTAGGGCAAGAAGTCCGTAAACGTAAAACTCCTCAGGAGAAGATCGCCATTATCCAGCAGACGATGGAGCCGGGTATGAATGTCTCCCATGTCGCCCGCCTGCATGGTATCCAGCCCAGCCTGCTGTTTAAGTGGAAGAAGCAATATCAGGAAGGCAGCCTCACCGCCGTTGCGGCTGGAGAGGAAGTCGTTCCTGCTTCTGAGCTTACTGCTGCTCTGAAGCAGGTCCGGGAGCTTCAGCGCCTTCTGGGCAAGAAAACGATGGAAGTTGAGATCCTGAAAGAAGCCGTGGAGTACGGTCAGTCGCGAAAATGGATAGCGCACGCGCCCTTGTTGCCAAAGGACGGGGAATAGCCATGGTCAGCCGGACCATGGGCGTGTCGCGTGCGCAACTGTCACTGCGGATTAACCGTTCTGCCGACTGGCAGGACAGGCGCTGTAACCGGCGTAATGAAGAAGCAGACGCAGAAATACTGTCGGCTATCCTCAACATTATCAGCGATATGCCGAGTTATGGTTATCGACGCGTGTGGGGCATCCTGCGCAAGCAACGTCGCACAGAGGGACAGCCACCTGTGAATGCCAAACGGCTTTACAGGATAATGAGCGAGCATAACCTGTTGTTGTTGCATCACAAACCAGAGCGACCGAAGCGTGAACATAAGGGCAAGATAGCGGTGGCAGAAAGCGATATGCGCTGGTGTTCAGATGGCTTCGAGTTCGGCTGCGACAACGGCGAAAAACTGCGGGTAACGTTCGCGCTGGACTGCTGCGACCGTGAGGCCATAGACTGGGCAGCAAGCACGGGAGGCTATGACAGTTCGACCGTGCAGGATGTGATGCTGAGGTCGGTGGAAAAGCGCTTCGGCGACAGGTTGCCCGACACAGCGGTGCAGTGGCTGACGGATAACGGTTCAGCGTATACCGCGTATGAAACGCGGAGGTTCGCGAGAGAGCTGAATCTGGAGCCCTGCACAACAGCGGTGAGCAGCCCGCAGAGTAATGGCATGGCCGAACGGTTCGTGAAAACGATGAAAGAAGACTATATCGCGTTCATGCCAAAACCGGATGTGAGAACAGCACTGCGAAACCTTGCAGTAGCGTTCACGCATTACAATGAAAACCACCCGCACAGCGCGCTGGGATATCACTCCCCGAGGGAATACCGGCGGCAGCGGACATCGTTAACTTAAGATACAAAAGCTGTTCGGAGATGGAGGGTCAAGATCATCAACAAACGTATCTAACCCTGTAAGTTCGAAATCCGGTGGATACAACCCGGTCACACGTATATTTTCTTCGGACAACTGGTGTGACAGTTTAGATGTGAATCCGCTAAGCCCGTGTTTGCTGGCAAAAAAAGCGGGATGCGCAATTGAATCCGTAAAATTCGGAATCCCACATGAAGATATTATTGAGACGACATCCGCGCTTTCTGAACGTCTTAACCCAGGCAACAATGCATGAGTCAGTAAAATCGCACCTGTCAGGCCTGAACTGACGGTATTGATAATTTCTGCGTCTGGTTGATCGTCTAACGTTCCTGACAGCCACTGGGCGGCATTGAGGATTAAAATGTCGATGGGCTTGTCTGAAGTTAACAACTGTGAAGAAAACTGCGAAAGGGATTCAGGCTGGGTTAAATCACAGATATATCCTTTTGCAATCCCGCCTTCAGCCGCGATGATACTGCAAGTTTTTTGAATATCATCAGCACGCCGCGCGCAAAAATCCACCTCGACGCCTTCTTGCGCCAGCCACACGCACAGCGCCTGACCAAATCCTCCACCTCCACCCGTAATTACAGCTCTTTTACCTCTTAGCATCTTCATCCATCCTTTCTTTATGACTATGTGTGGATATAGATATACATGAGGAGGTGGATTGGCATCTTTCAATTAGTGCCATTTTTACATGAGGAATAGGGATAGGGGACTTGCAAAGCCAGCATCTGGCGCGGAGCGGACTGAGCGTTAGGTTATTATATTCTCTGCAAGGATATGTATGCGCTATAAACCAATTTTAATTGTGCTATTTAGTCAGTAAATTTGTTTAGAATACCATTCCTCTTCTGTTTATAAAGACAAGAAGAGGGATGTGTTAATCATTTAGATATCAGTAGCCTGCAGCCCTGTTGGCTTCTTTGATGCGATTGTTTCTTGCGTCTTTATCGTGTTGGTCTTTTGCCTGCATTATCCCACTTGCAGCATCCACCCAATCATTTGCGGTACAACCTGATAATACCATACTCAACATTAATGCAAACGCATACTTCATTTTAACTCCATCATTCATTATTGTATAAATAGCGTCTGTGTAATGCTCAATGTATTTAACGCTAATGCGGTTAATTTAACAAATAATCATATCTCAGGCAAGGTGAGGATTTCGAACCCGTACATGTAATGGGTAATTCATAATGATTAGCTGAAATAATTGAAGGGCCGGGTAGAAATAGCACTGCATAAAAAACGACATATCGTCTTGAGTGGATTATTAAACAGCGAATTAATTAGCCTCTGTGACAGAGGTTATCTTTACGCGTCAACGCATAGCTGCGCCACTCCCGGCGATTGTCATTCGTCGGGAGCTATCTTTATTTATCGAACCAGTAGTACTTTGAGTTCAGAACACCGGCAAACCCAGCCCTTGCTTTACTTCTTTTAATGTCTGCTGCGTGACCTCGTGCGCCTCTTCGCTTCCTTTTTTGAGCATCGCCATCAGCATACCTTTATCCTGGATGTAGGTTGCCCGCCGCTCGCGCATCGGGGCGATAAGCTCCTGCAAGCACATCTCCAGCTCGTTTTTGCATGTCCGGTCACCCAGCCCGCCGCGCTGATAATGTGCTTTCATCTCCGCCACTTTCGCTTTATCCGGATGAAAAGCATCGAGGTAAGTAAATACCATATTGCCGTCAATCTGCCCCGGATCGGACACTTTTAGATGATTGGGATCGGTGTACATTGCGCTGACCGCATGATGAATAGCCTCTTCGCTGGCGGACAGAAGTAGTGTGTTGCCGAGCGATTTTGACATTTTGGCATTACCGTCGATCCCTGGAAGACGGCTGGTCTCACTCAGTAGCGCTTTACAATGCGACAAGACAGAGGTCGGTAACAGACTATTCATCTTATGCACGATCTCATTGGTCTGTTCGATCATGGGCAACTGATCGTCGCCGACGGGAACCACCTCGGCTTTGAAGGCGGTAATATCTGCCGCCTGGCTGATGGGATAAACCAGAAAGCCAACCGGTAACGAGCGGGCAAATCCTTTCTGCGCAATTTCGTTTTTGACCGTAGGATTTCGCTCCACGCGAGCCACGGTAACGATGTTCATATAAAGCGCGGTCAGCTCAGCGAGGGCAGGCAGGGCCGACTGCAGACAAATGGTGGTGAGTGACGGGTCGATTCCTGCGGCGAGGTAATCAGCCAGCACTTCGGGAATATTGTTGCGGATCTTTTGTGGTGTGCTGCCGTTATCGGTTAGCCCTTGCAGGTCAGCAACCAATATAAACTGCTGATAATCATGTTGCAGCGTGGCGCGCTGGCGCAGAGAGCCAACATAGTGGCCGAGATGCAGCGGGCCAGTGGGACGATCGCCAGTGAGGATGATAGTTTTGTTGTTCATGTAAGACTCCTTAATCAAAAAACCGAAAGGGGTCTTTAAATGCAAATAACCGCCTTTCGGCGGTTATTTAAAATGGGGAAAACACATTCTGACCGCCTTTAAGAAGGCAGCCACCACAGGTTGTGATTAAACGCGGTGATATCGTGTTTTGTGTTCATCCTGTCAACATATCACCGCCTGGCGCAGAGGTAAAGCAATGCACGGCGTACTGACGTATCTTAGCTCGCTTCCAGCATGCCAAAGCTCACGATGCGCGAACGGCCTAACTCTTTCGCGCGATACAGCGCCACGTCTGCGGCGCGCAGAAGATTGTCGCTCTGGGCGTGCTGCGGATAGCTGGCAACGCCGATAGAGACATCAACGTGACCAATCTCTGAGAGTCCAAAGCGCAGCGACAGTTCGCGTACACCATTATAAATATCTGTCGCAAAGCGGTTGGCGGCCTGCTCATCCGTATTGGCCAGCAACACCAGAAACTCTTCACCGCCGTAGCGGAAGGCCATGCCGCTGTCATGGACAACGCGCTGAATAGTGGTGGCGATACTTTTTATTACGCTATCGCCCGCCTCATGGCCAAAGCGGTCGTTAATATTTTTGAAATGATCGATATCGATCATCAGGCAACTGATTGGCTCTTTGTTACGCACTGCCTGGCTCATCTGGGTGCGCAGCGTATCTTCCAGATGGTGACGGTTGCGCAGGCCGGTTAGCGGGTCGTAGAGCGCTTTCTCCAGCAGCGCATCACGCAGGCGCTGGTTGGCTAACGCCAGACCGAGTGCTTCCGCCATCAGTTCCAGATACGCGCGAGAGGGAGCGGAATCATTGCTGAGGTTCTGGAATGAGAGCAGGCCGATGGCTTCACCCTGGGCAATCAGTGGCACGCACAGGGTATGCTGCTGGCATGATTCCGGTAGATGGTAGCAGGCGATATCGGGTTCGCCTTGCACCGGTGGATGGCTCTGACCGCGGCGCACTGCCCAGCATTCGTCCGGGTGGAAAGCATCCGCTTTGCCCTGCGGTGAAAGCCATTGCGCAACGCAGCGCATTTGCCATGGCTCTCGATCCAGTATGTAAAGCCGCCCGGCAATACCGGGAGCAACATTCGGCGCAAACAGCTCTGCCACATTAATGACATCGGCAAAATTCTCGCAGCCTTGCAAACGTTGAGTCATACGTGCGAGCAGCTCGCGGATTGCCCAGTCAGCGTCTCGTTCTTTCTCCAGTCGCTGACGTGCCAGGCCGTTCTCGCGAAAAATGCGGATCGCCTGCGCCATATCGCCGATTTCATCGATCTGATTAAAGCTGGGTGTCTCAACGGCGTAATCCTGCGACGCCAGACGGTTAACCACATCGCTCAAACGCACCACGGGACGCAGTACGCGGCGTTTTAAAATAAAGCCGAGAACGAACAAAAATAGCAGCGCCGTCAGCCCGACCATCACTTCCGAAGCCGTACGTAGCGTGCGCGATGTCTGAGTGGCATCTTCAATGGTGTTGCGTACGCGGCTGTCGAGTAACTGACGGAAATGATCTATCCGGTCCTGGGCTCGCTCCAGTTCCTGTTCATAGGATTTGCCATACAGCAGGGCGATGGCCTGCGACTCTTCTCCGCGCGCGACGCTGGCAAGCGCCGCAGCTTGCTCATCCTGCAGGGTATCAACAATCTGCAGCCCTTCATGCAATAGCGCCAGCTCTTCATCCGTCGCCCCAATGTCTTTTAGTTTCGACAGCCGCTGTTCAACGGCTTTCAGCGACGCTTCTTTCTGGCGGTAGGCGTTAAGCGCTTCAGGGTCTTTTGCAATAACATATTCGCGTGCCAGACTGGACAGCGACCAGGCATCGAGCTCGACTTCTTCGGTCAGTTGATCGAATTGATAACGCTGCTCCACCACCTGGCGTTCGGTGTTATCGGCGCTGGAGGCCATCAACATGACAACGCCGGAGGCAATGGTCAGACACACCGTCGCGCTGTAGGCCCAGTTGGTGATTGTGGCAATTCGCACTGATTAGTTCCTTCTGCGACGATTAATGAATAAGCATGATTGAAATTATAGGAAACGTATGATTTTGCGTGAAAATAAAAAAGGCGGTCTCAGGACCGCCTTCTGTTATCGTCCTGCCATCATAAATCTGGAGGATTTTTTCCTTCTTCCATAAAGGCTTCGTCGATTCCTTCCACGTTACCTTCATGATCGCGCCCGGAAAACAGGTTCCAGCAGGTAATGAACAGTGCGGCAATCAGGGGGCCAATCACAAAGCCGTTAATGCCGTAGATCTCCATTCCGCCGAGAGTGGAAATCAGAATCAGATAATCCGGCATTTTGGTGTCTTTACCCACCAGCAGCGGGCGCAGGATATTGTCCACCAGCCCGACGATAATCACGAAGAAGCCAACGATAAACAGCCCTTGCCAAAGCTGGTGCGTGGCGAAGAGGAATATTGCCGCAGGTACCCAGACGATCGCTGAGCCGACCGCGGGCACGAGGGAGAGAAACGCCATCAGCGCGCCCCACAGAACGCTGCCGTCGATGTCGACAATTGCAAACGCGATGCCGCCAAGAATACCCTGAACCAACGCCACGACCGCTGTGCCCTTGACCGTTGCCCGCGTCACGCCGACGAATTTGGCAAACAGGTGCTGTTTGGCAAAATCAGAAAGCGGTAATGAGTCCAGAATCTGGCGCACCAGGTACGGCCCGTCCTTCAGTAAGAAAAACAGCAGATACAGCATGATGCCAAAGCTAATAGCAAAGCCGAATGTCCCCTTACCAATCAGGAACGCGCTGCCGGCGAGGTACTGTCCACCCTGCAGTACAACGTCGGACAGTTTTTTCTGGATCTGCGCGACGTTATCCAGATTATGTTCTGCGAGGAATCCTCTGGCCCAGTCAGGAAGATACGAAATAATGGCGGTGACCACTTCCGGGAACTGAGTGTCGTTTTGTTGTAATTTGGCATACACCACGTTCAGCTCAATAGCCAACGAGGAGAAGATCACCATCAGTGGGATAAAAACAATCAGACAGATGATGCCGATGGTGAGCAGTGACGCCAGCCCGTTACGTTCGCCAAGCGCGCTGCGCAGTCTGTTTTTCACCGGGTTAAAGATGGTGGTTAAGATTGCGGCCCACAAAATGGCAGAGAAATAGGGAGACAACACATCGAAGAACGCCCAGGTCACGAGGGCAAGTATGAAAATGAAGAAACCTTTAGTCAGTCCGTTAAATCGCATTAGTGAACCCTGTAATGAGAAGCAGTCCCGACTATAGAACCGTTCAGGGGAATTACCAACTTTCGCTGCGCATATTTACTTAAATTGGTTAACCTGTTTTTCGTAGGGAGCCTGCGACAGATAAATAACGTACGCTATGATTTATTAGTGAAACAGTCATACTTTTCTTCCCGAAAAAGGGCGTCAAAAAAAGAGGGGGCGTTATGAACACTCAACCTGTAATCGGGATTAGTGGATGTTTAACCGGCTCAGCCGTGCGTTTTGACGGCGGGCATAAACGGATGGGATTTGTGATGGACGAGCTGGCTCAGTGGGTGACTTTTAAACCTGTCTGCCCGGAGATGTCCATCGGTTTGCCTGTACCACGCCCCGCGTTGCGTTTGGTTCAAACCGCCCAGGGGAATATCCGCATGTGTTTTAGCCATGCGCCTGGTGAGGATGTAACCGATAAAATGTCCGATTTCACCGCTTCATATATCAATGGACTTGGCGGTCTGTCGGGTTTTATCGTCTGTGCTAAATCACCGAGCTGCGGAATGGAGAGAGTGAGGCTGTATGACGAACAGGGAAATCGTGGGCGAAAAGAGGGAATCGGTCTGTTTACCGGCACCTTAATGGAAACCTACCCGTGGTTGCCGGTCGAAGAAGATGGCCGCTTGCACGATCCGGTGCTGAGGGAGAACTTTGTCGAGCGAGTGTTCGCGTTACATGAACTTAATATGCTGCGAGCCACTGGTCTTACTCGCCACGGTTTACTCAACTTCCACAGCCGCTATAAGCTCCAGCTTTTGGCTCATCACCAGGCGGGTTACCGGGATATTGGCCCTTTCGTGGCCTCGCTCCATCAATGGGATGATTTGGACGCTTTTTTCGTGGTATATCGCGAAAAGCTAATGGCAATCCTCAAAAAGCCCGCCTCACGGAAAAATCACACCAACGTACTGATGCATATTCAGGGCTACTTCCGCGATCGGTTGAACACCCGCCAGCGCGGAGAGTTGCGTGACGTGATCCTCAACTATAGCGGCGGACTGCTGCCAATATTGGCGCCACTGACTCTGCTCAAGCACTACCTTGCTGAATACCCAGACAGCTATTTGCTTACCCAGAACTATTTTGATCCTTATCCGAAGGATTTAGCCCTACGGTTAATGATTAATTAGCCTGATGGCGAGTAAATCTGGGGCAGAAATATCCGTTGTTCGCGAAGGTTATCCCTGCCGTTTTCTGATGCGTTTAAGCAGGGATAACTTTCACGGTGTGTAATCGATGAGAAAATGCGGCCCTGCACCCACGGGCAAATGTGCCGACCGCGATTTAACCGTTTCTGATTTCTTCATCGATACAAGGCTGAGGTTTGCCAAACAGATATCCTTGCGCGAAATCGCAGCCCAGAGCCTGAAGTCTTGTCAGTTGCTCCTGCGTTTCAACACCTTCTGCAACAGCCTTCATATTGAGAGATTTCGCCATACCCGTGATCAGTTTGATGATAGTCAGGGCGTCTTCCTGTGTAGATATAGAATGCACAAAGGACTTGTCTATTTTGATTTTATCGAAGGCCAGTCTGCTGAGGCGCGAAAGAGAAGAGTATCCGGTACCAAAATCATCGATGGAGATTTTTACCCCCAGGGCCCGGAGCTTATTAAGCGTATTTATCGGCGTAGCACTCTCGGTAAAGAGAGAGGATTCAGTCACTTCCAGTTCGAGGCGGTCAGGTGGAAGTCCAGTTTCTTTCAGAATGGTTAACACGATTCCTGCAAAGGCCTTGCTGCTTAGCTGGACAGGGGAGACATTGACTGAAATTTTAGCCGGAACCGCCCAACCCGCGGCTTCCCTGCAGGCAATTTCCAGCACCGCTTTCCCCATCTCATTAATCATCCCTGTTTTTTCAGCAACAGGAATAAAGCTATCCGGCGACAAGAGGCCCTTGAGAGGATGGACCCAACGAATTAGCGCCTCATAGCTGTATATTTTCTGACTGAAAGAATCGACAATAGGCTGGTAATACACCACGAACTCTTTGTTCACTATTGCTAATGCCATATCATGCTCAAGCGTTCTGCTTTCCTGCAATTTTTCTAACATTCGTTGCCGGAAGACTTTTATTTTGCCAGAGCCTTCATTTTTGGCTTCATAAAGGGCCAGATCGGCAAATTTATAAAGATAGTCGGAGCGACGCTCATTTTCTGAGATAACAATGCCAACACAGGTAGTTATGTTGATAATTGTGTTGTAAATGGTGTAGGGCTGGCTGATAAACTCACATATTTTCTGGGCTCGCGAAACGGCCCGACTTTCTGTCAGGCCACTTGAGAGAAACGCAAACTCATCCCCGCCTAAGCGATACAGCGTATCCGACGTAAGGCTTGTCGAAATCAGACGATCGGATATCTGGCGCAGTAACATATCACCGGCATCATGACCATACGTATCATTGACCTCTTTGAATCGATCTAAATCAAACAACATCACCGTCACAGCATCGTTATTTTTCTCTGCCATTTCGATTGTTTTATTTAAATCGCTCCAGAATAGCTGGCGGTTATTCATCTCGGTGAGCGAGTCATGGTAGACGTCATATTCCAGCTTGGCATTCTGAATTTGTAGCTTTTCCTTCGATTTTTGCAGTTCTTCGGCAAGACTCTTGACCTGAAGGTGCCCCCGCAGAATATTTCTGTTTTGATAAAAAATGAGCACGCCCAGAATCGCACTCAGTATTATTAGCAGTACAGATGTCGTTGAGTAAATATAGTACAGCGTTTGAATTTTTTGGTTGGCGTTATTAATCGAGTTAACATCTTTGTTTAATGCGCCGGATGAAAGACGCCCAAGTTGTGCATCCAGGGTATGCATCTTTTTCAGATATGCCTGGAGTGCTGGACGGTTCATTTTCTCGAGATTATCATCCAGATAACTAAGGATATTTTCAAGTGTTACCGCTAGCTCACGGTGGGCTATATTGCTTTCTATGTAGCGCCCCAAATCACCTTCTTTTATCAAATCACTCTGGCTGAGCATAATGTCGAGACGCATGCGTACATCATCAAGATTCATCGTATCATCGATAGTGTAAAGACCAAGCAACGATTCAAATCGGTAATATTGAGATACCAACTGAGCGGCAGACCAGGAATCGGTGTAGTGAGTCAGTTTCTGTAGCTCTTGTTGCCTTTCATGCACGAGGAAAGAGATATATCCGGTCGATATAAAAAGAAAAAAGATGATGCCAGCCAGTATTCTGTTCATGATGTTCCTCTGAACGCTTACTCAATATCCATACTACTGACCTGCCATGCAGACCTTGAATAATAAATCTGATTATTTAGTTCCGGCATGCTGTCATAGGGGTACACAATGAATAATGGGCCCTTATCACGGATGCGCATATATTTTCCGTTGATTTTTAAAGCAAGGATGGCATTGTATTTTTTGAAATCACTGAGAGGGATAACGGTGGTGTAGTCATTAAGCGCAGTAACCTTTACAACGGAGCCGCTCGCCCCAACATAATCCATGAGTTTTTGTAGTGGAATACCCGTAAAGGTCGTACGTCCATTATACCAGGGGGAGGTGGTCTGAAAACTTACCATGCCCAGCTTCTCAAGGCTGGCGGTATCAAAAACCGCTTTCCCGTCTTCATTTGTATTTTCAATATTACCGGATAACGTTAAAAGAACTTTACCGGTGGGCCTGGAAAGTTCACCCGCCCAAAGCTGGGTGGAGAGCACAACGCTTACCAACATGACTATTAACCGCATTCTAACCTCACCAATCAGCCGGATGTAAAAGAATTATAATTTAGATATCACGCTATTTATATATTCCGCCTGTCTATTATTGGTGATGTGAAGCTATTTGTATTTTAATTCATTTAAATCAATGGGTTGCCATGCTTTATGGTTATGAATATTTATTAAATCAGGCGAAGTCTGTTATTAACGGACGGTGATTTTTGTTGTGTCTGTACAAAAAACACTCACTCTGTGGTTGTTAAAAAATCACACGATCATAAAGGTTTATTTTTTTGTGCAGCGACAGGGAATCGTTGTTTTATCGGCGGGTAACCTTGTTGAATAAATCAAACTTTTGCCTATTCCCGGGATTAGATTACACAGGCGTAGCAGACGTTCAAAAATAGTCAATTATCAGGAATTCAAAATATGCAAAATCACCTACGGGATTGTCAGCAACTTAATGAACTTATCAATGGCTGGATGCACCGCGATTGGGGGAATATGCCGCGCTGGCTTGCTGCCTGAGCCAGGCGGATATACCTTGCTGAGCGCCGCATAACCGGGTTTAGTCGCCAGCCTGAGCCGACTGGCGGGCATACAGATACGCGGTCGCTCTGGAGACGCCCAGATGCTGCGCCACAGTGTCCATAGATTTTCGTACGTTCAGCAAACCGTCTTTGCGTAATTGTTGAATCAGTCGTTTACGGTCTTCAGGTTTCAGGGCGCGGGCCGTCGTTGCGAATTTAGCGGCAAAGTCATCGATACGCTGGCGGATGACTTCGTTACTGCCGGGATCGATATGTTCCTTAATGGGAGAGTCAGCGGTTTCAGTAAAACGCGCAAGGGCACTCTGCATGCCACGAAACAGCGTCATATCCACGTTCAGACAGAGTGCTGCTACGTATTTGCCTTCATCATCCTTGATGCCGATGGAGGTACTTTTCACCGGGCGGCCATCGGCAAACTGGTTGCTGTAGTTGGCTATAATGCTGGGGAATTCAGGCGATGCGATTCGCGCCAGACCCAGTTCTGTTGCCGGTTGGCCGGGTTCTCGCCCGGACAGGTTATTATGGATGGATAAAATGGCATGTTCAGGATTTTTGAGATCATGAACCACCACTTCGCAAAACGGAGAGAAGGTCTCGCTCAAGCCCCTGGCGATAGTGTCAATTTGGCTGAGAAGTGAGTTGTTATCGGTTTTTGGCATGCCAGTCTCCTGCGGTGATGCCTGTTGCCATGATTGCGGGCAGTTTACAGTGAGCAGGGTTCGCTTTTCCAGACGCGAGTGTTCAGACGGTAATAAGGTATCCGCATGGCAGATACCTTCTTGATTACCCGGCAAGGAATTCACTGTAGCGGCTGATATCCACGTTCCCACCGCTGATGATAATGCCGATTTTTTTGCCGTGAAGTTCAGCTTTGCGCGCTCTGGCGGCGGCAAAACCCAGACAGCCAGTCGGCTCCACGACAATTTTCATTCGCTCAGCGATAAATTTCATCGAGGCGACTAATTCTTCGTCTGAGACAGTCAGAATATCGTGCACATTTTGCTGGATAATCGGAAACGTAATATTCCCGAGATGTTGGGTCTGAGCACCGTCAGCAATGGTTTTCGGCGTATCGATATGAACAATCTTTCCGCTGCGAAACGACTGTTGACCATCGTTTCCTGCCTCCGGCTCGACACCATAGATGATGCAGTCAGGTGACAGATGTCTGGCTGCCAGTGAGGAGCCCGAAAGCAGGCCGCCGCCGCCCAGACACACGAAAAGAACGTCTAGCTGACCCACTTCTTCAATCAGCTCTTTTGTGGCGGTACCCTGGCCCGCAATCACGTGCGGATGGTCGTATGGCGGGATCAGCGTCAATCCTTTTTTCTCTGCCAGCTCCCGTCCGATTTTTTCACGATCTTCGGTATAGCGATCGTAAATCACCACATTTCCACCATAGCCTTTTGTGGCTGCAACTTTAGCCGCCGGGGCATCATGCGGCATGATAATCGTCGCCGGGATCCCCAATAATTTTGCCGACAGGGCAATGGCCTGCGCATGGTTGCCGGACGAAAAGGTGACGACGCCCGCAGCGCGTTGTTCTGGCGTGAACTGGCGTAACGCATTCATGGCTCCGCGAAATTTAAACGCGCCCATTCTCTGGAAGTTTTCGCACTTGAAGAAAACTTCAGCACCAAATTCGTCATTAACCGTTCGGGAGGTCATCACCGGCGTTTTGTTGGCATAGTCGGCGATGCGCTCTGCCGCGGCGGCAACATCGTTATAATCAGGCAGTGTCATCTCAGTCATTGTTGTTCACCTGTATGTCGTTAAACGTCATGCTTGTGGGGCCAGGGCTATAGCTTCAACTTCCAGCGCGAAACCATAATGAAGTTCTGCAACGCCCGCTACCGCGCGGGAGGGCCGGAAATCACCGATCCACTCCCCATAGATTTTGTTAAACGTTGGCCATTGGTTGATATCTGTTACATAGACGCGTACTGACACCAGGTGCTGTCGAGAAACCCCAGCGCCAGCCAGGCAGGCATCAATATTCTGCAGTACCAGCCGCGTCTGCTCTTCAAAAGAGGCCTCGGTTTTTTTTTCGCCATCACTTGTGACCGGCAACTGACCAGAAATGAAGACGAATCCGCCAGCCGTTGTACTGTGTGAGTAATGACCTGCAGGCGGAAAACCTCCTGCAGATGAGTTCAATGTAATGTCCACGGACATAAGAGAATCTCCTGTAGTTAGTGGTAATTCATTTTGTATAAAATAATACTGTTTGTATTATTTTATACGCTTTCAAACCGCGTTCGGCTAGTGATAGTTTTCACAGGTGATGATTTTGTGAACTATGGCAAACGTGACCCACGTTATATAGCTATCCTGGCGCGGTGAAAGAGGGGGAACGCTTTTGATGAGGGTAAAGCAGGGGAGTGAAGAAGCGCCCCGGGGCGGGGCGTTAAAGCCAAAAATTAGCCGATATGGCCGTGGTTAATCTTACTTAACGGTTCATTGATATCGAAGATTTTGCACGTCACGTCTTCCACACCCAGGTGCTTCAGGCGGGCCGTGTGTTTTTTGATATAGGCCAGAGCGCTGTCTTCATCCTGAAACAGGTAGATGCCACCCGCTTCGTGGTTTGCTGCGTTCTCGGTCCAGATTTTCCAGATGAAACCCGGCTCCTGGTTGATGGATTCGGCCAGTTCAACAAGTTGATGTGACATCTCAGCGCCAAACGGACCAGGAAAATCAAAGTGTATCTGCACGAGTTTGTTCGCCATAAATCCTCCATGGATTGGTTAATTTGGGTAAGGCTGCTAGCGTAACAGCACTTTACCCGTCAGATAAGTTACTGCTTGTCCACCAATATAAACACGCGTTCCTGTCAGCTGGCAGCGTAAATCGCCACCGCGTTCAGAGACCTGGCGCGCCAGCATCTGCGTTTTATTCAGTTTTGCAGCCCAGTAAGGAATCAGCATGCTATGCGTCGAACCGGTGACCGGGTCTTCCGCGACCGCTTCACCCGGGCAGAAGAAACGGCTGACGAAATCGTATTCCCCGTCACCCGGCGCGGTGATACATACCATTTTCCCGAGGGGAATCATGGCGTGGATATTCGGGCGCACAGCCTCAACCTGCTGTTGATTCTCCATCACGACCATGTAATCGCGCGCGACGCGCACTTCTTTATATTCGGTGATGCCCAATGTTTCCAGCAGTAAGGTGGGCGGTTCGGCAGGTTCGCTTTGCCAGGCAGGAAAATCAAGCGTCAGCCAATCACCGCTGCGCGTGACCGTCAGTGGACCCACAAAACGGGTGGCAAAATGGATGGTCGCTTCCGGGTAATCCAGATGTTCAAAGATGACATGTGCGGCGGCAAGCGTGGCATGCCCACACAGATTAATTTCGCCTTGCGTGGTAAACCAACGCAGCTCGAAGCCATTCTCATTGGCGACAAAAAAAGCGGTTTCCGACTGGTTATGCTGCTGCGACATTTTTAATAATATTTCATCGGGCAACCAGTCATCGAGCGGGCATACTGCTGCGGCATTACCGCCAAACGTCGTAGTGGTAAAGGCATCTACCATGTAGAAATCGATTTGTTGCACGGTGTAACCCTCTCATCGCACTCAGGATATCCCACACTCTATCATGCAATGATTGTCATTGGTTAAGCGCCCTGATTCGCCAGTGTGGTAAAAATTCGCTATCATCCGTTTCCACACTTCATCCTGGCCGCTCATGTCTACGATCCTCGATACCTTTATTGCCCCGCCTTGTCATGAGGAGATAGCGATCCTCTATCAGGACGAGCATCTGGTGCTTATCAATAAACCCACCGGACTGCTTAGTTTGTCGGGGAAAAATCCGCAGAATCTCGATTCGGTACATCACCGGCTGGTACAGATTTACCCCGGCTGTACGCTGGTACATCGGCTTGATTTTGGGACGTCAGGGCTGATGGTGATTGCCCGTAACAAGGCTATCAACGCCGCGCTTTGCCAGCAGTTCAGTCAGCGCGCGGTAAGCAAGGTGTATAGTGCGTTGTTGTGCGGGCATCTGAAAAACGATGAAGGCGTTATAGATGCAGCGATTGCCAAAGACCCGGCGCTGTTTCCACTGATGTCGATTTGCGCCATTAACGGTAAACCCGCGCGCTCGCGCTATCAGGTTATTGAACGTTTTCATCATCGCCAGCAAGATGGGACATTACTCGCTTTGACGCGGGTACAGCTGACACCTGAAACCGGGCGTACCCACCAGTTGCGGATCCACTGTCAGCAGTTGGGGCATCCCATTTTGGGGTGCGATTTATATGGTGGGCGTCTGCTGCCAGGCACCGAACGGACGTCGAGACTGATGCTGCATGCCAGTGAACTGCATTTCAGGCATCCGGTCAGTCAGGAATGGATGACGGCCCAAAACGCCAGCCCGTTTTGAGGATATAAAAAAGCCGCCAGATGGCGGCTATTTGGGGATTATCGTGCAGCGCGTTGTAAAATAACCGCTGACGGCTGGCGCTGCAGAAAACGCATCCGCAGCATCATCAACACTGCCGCAGAGGTCAGGCCGATAATAAAGCCCATCCAGAATCCTGCCGGCCCCATCCGGTCAACCACCAGATCGGTCAGCGCCAGAATATAACCGCTCGGCAGACCCAGTACCCAGTATGCCGTAAAGGTAATAAAGAAAATGGAACGCGTATCTTTATAACCACGTAGGATACCGCTGCCAATAACCTGGATAGAGTCCGATATTTGATACACCGCGGCCAGTAACATGAGCTGCGCTGCCAGAGCGACAACTTCCGGGTTATTGTTGTAGAGCAGGGCAATGTGCTCACGGAATGTCACGGTGAAAATCGCCGTCACAACCGCCATGCAGACGCCGACGCCCAGGCCTGTTCTGGCTGCGGTTTGCGCATCCAGCGTGGAACCCTGGCCCAGACGATAACCGACTCGAATGGTGACGGCTGCAGCCAGAGACATCGGCAGGACGAACATTAACGAGCTGAAGTTGAGCGCGATCTGGTGTCCGGCCACGTCGACAATCCCCAGCGGGGAAACCAGCAGCGCCACCACAGCAAACAGCGTCACTTCGAAAAATAACGCCAGCGCGATAGGTAAACCCAGCTGTACCAGGCGCTTCATTACGGCGGTGTCCGGTTTCTGGAAACCACGCTCATTACGGATATCACGCATCGAGCGTGCGCGTTTAACGTATGACAGCATGGCGATAAACATCACCCAGTAAACCGCCGCCGTTGCCACGCCGCAGCCCACGCCGCCAAGTTCCGGCATGCCAAAATGCCCATAAATGAAAACATAGTTAACAGGAATGTTCACCAGCAGGCCGAGAAATCCCATCACCATCGCCGGTTTGGTTTTGGCCAGACCTTCACACTGGTTACGGGCTACCTGGAAGAACAAATACCCCGGCGCGCCCCACAGCAACGCACGGAGGTAGCCGACGGCTTTATCCGCCAGCGCCGGGTCGATGTTATGCATGGAGCGAATAATGTATCCCGCGTTCCAGAGCACGATCATAATCAGAATGGAGACGCTGCTCGCCAGCCAGAAACCCTGACGTATTTGATGGGCTATACGATCGCGGCGCCCGGAACCATTGAGTTGCGCAATCACCGGCGTCAAGGCCAGCAGCAGTCCGTGACCAAACAGAATGGCCGGCAACCAAATAGATGTGCCAATGGCGACGGCCGCCATGTCCGTGGCGCTGTATCCGCCCGCCATGACGGTATCAACGAATCCCATTGCGGTTTGAGCGATTTGCGCAAGAATCACCGGAATTGCCAGAGCTAATAACTGACGCGCTTCACTTACATACTTTTGCACGTGTACACCACTATATTGTTGTTATTTGAGAGACTAAAAAAGCCGCCTTATATGGCAGCAAGGAGAAAAAGCAGGGGAAATTTCAGTCTATTGTAGCGAGGAATACGTAATTCTCCAGTGAAAAAACAGGCAGTAGCGGCGCATTGCTGGCAACCTGAATTTCCACCTGCTATTGTGCTGTGCAGAGATGTCTTAATTCAGTTCAGGAGTTAGAAGTATGTTTACGGGTATTGTGCAGGGCACCGCGAAATTGGTGTCCATTGATGAAAAACCAAATTTTCGTACGCATGTTGTGGAGTTACCTGAATATATGTTGGATGCGCTGGAGACCGGCGCATCGGTTGCCCACAATGGGTGCTGCCTGACGGTAACCGAAATCAACGGTAACCAGATAAGCTTTGATCTGATGAAAGAAACGCTGCGTATCACCAATCTGGGTGACCTGAAGGTTGGGGATTTGGTTAACGTTGAGCGTGCGGCAAAATTCAGTGATGAAATTGGCGGACATTTAATGTCGGGCCATATTATGACGACCGCCGAAGTGTCGAAAATTCTGACCTCGGAGAACAACCGCCAGGTGTGGTTTAAAGTTCAGGATCCGTCGCTGATGAAATACATCTTGTACAAAGGATTTATCGGAATTGATGGCATCAGTCTGACGGTCGGCGAGGTGACACCGACGCGTTTCTGTGTGCATTTGATCCCGGAAACGCTGGAACGTACGACGCTGGGTAAGAAAAAGTTAGGCGCGCGGGTCAATATCGAAATCGATCCCCAAACCCAGGCGGTGGTTGATACCGTTGAGCGCGTACTGGCGGCGCGTGAAAGCGCCATCAGTAACGTAACGGGTGAGGCGGGAGCCTAAGCCAGAGTGTAAAACCCCCGTTGGCACGGGGGTGATAACGATTAGCGGGGAACGCGCAGGCCGTGTTCAACGCCGCGGGAAAAAACCACCTGCCACAGCTGAATGTCGCGAGCACGAAACGCACCGGCGCAGGCGTTCAGGTAATAGCTGAACATCCGTTTAAAGCGTTCGGTATAGTTATCGGCGATTTCAGGCCAGGATCTCATGAAACGCTCGTGCCAGGCCATCAACGTTGTATCGTAATCCGCGCCAAAATTATGCCAGTCTTCCATCACAAAATGCGGCTCGCTGGCGTTGGCAATCTGGCGAACTGACGGTAAACAGCCGTTCGGGAAGATATATTTATTGATCCACGGATCAACGTTATTGTCGGTCTTTTTAGAGCCGATGCTATGCAGCAAAAAAAGGCCGTCGGGTTTTAAATTACGATCAACCACTTCAAAATAAGTCGCGTAGTTCTTCGGCCCCACATGCTCAAACATGCCGACGGAGACAATGCGATCAAATTTGTCGTTCAGGTCGCGATAATCCTGCAGCAAAATTGTGACATCCAGCCCCGCACAACGCGCCTGCGCCATTTTCTGCTGTTCTGCCGAAACGGTCACGCCCACCACGCTAACGCCATATTGTGACGCCATAAACTGGGATAAGCCGCCCCAGCCGCAGCCAATATCGAGCACCCGCATGCCTGGCTTCAACTGCAGTTTTTCGGCAATCATTTTTAGCTTCGCCTGTTGGGCAGATTCCAGGGTATCGGCATCTTTCCAGTAGGCGCAGGAATACTGCATATAAGGGTCCAGCATGCGGGTAAAGAGATCGTTGCCCAAATCGTAGTGTTCTTTGCCGACGACCCACGCACGTTTTTTGGTCTGTAAATTGAACAGGCGAGCCGTGGCGATACGTAGCGTGTCTTTAAAGTGGCGGGGGAGTTGGTTTTCAAGACCGGCGCGCAGGACTTTACAAAAAAACATGTCCAGCCGGTCGCATTCCCACCAGCCATCCATATAACTTTCGCCCAACCCTAACGATCCTTCCTGCAGTACGCGTTTGAAAAAATCGGGGTTCGTTACGCGAATATCTGCCGGTGCCGGACCATTAATGGTAATACCTGCACGGCTCAATAATTCATTGGTGATGCGGTACCAGTCATCATCCGGTACGCTGACGTCTTCTATACACGATGAACTCATAGCTTCTCCATCACTGGTCGGTGATCAGAACCTTAAAATAGCGTAGACGCTTTTTTGGGCTTTGTGAGAACTCTCACGGAATTAATCCGCGAATCTATAATCCGACGTAGAACAGAGGAAGGGAGGAACCCTTGCCGAAAAGACCATCCATGGGAAAACGGGAACGTTCTTGTCCCCGTTAACACATAACAATTATCGTTTTTTTAACAACTGGAAATCAGTATAGGCCTGAATTTTTGACGATTCAACCAATAAATATTAGCAGGCTAATCAATTATTCATGGCGATTACTAGTGAGACTCACCGTGGGCAATTTGCGCCCGATCATCTGTGTGCGGGGCGTTAGCCTTCTGCGATTGCATTTTGTAACCCGCGGCCGCCAGCAGCACCGTTGTCAGCATCACGCTGGTGGTGGTGAGCAGCGGGGTGGCGATCAACCAGGAAACCACAAGACTTGCCAGGAAGCATAAACCCAGTTGCAGTGTGTTCTGCAATGCCGCAGCGCGTCCCGTAGCCTGTGGGAAAGGACGTAACGCCTGAGCCACAACAATAGGGTAGATTGCTCCATTGGCTATCGCCATAACGCAGAATGGGATGAGGATTTCAGCCAGCGCAACATGGTGAATAAAGCCGGTTGCCCAGGTGGCCACTACGCTAAAGGCATACAGAATGAGTAACCAGGGCAGCAACTGACGGCCCTGCCATTTTTGCAGCGCAGCGCGGCAGCCGTAACCACCAATTAAGAAAGCGATGGTTTGTGGAACATAGCTCAGGCCAATCACCGCCGGACTGTAGCCCATTTCGCTGAGGATGAACGGGGAACCCGTCAGCCACGCGAAGAAGCTCGCGGAGCAGGCGGCATAAATCAGCACGTTTCCGCGGTAAACTTTTGAGCGCAACAGGGTAGCGAAAGTCAGTTTATCCTGGCTGTCGTCGCGTGCTTTAGCTGTTGGTTTTAAGCGCAGAGCCGGAAGCATCAGGATCAGGGTAATGGCAAACAGAGTGGCGAAAATGGCCTGCCAGGAAAAATGTACCAGGATCCAACTGCCTAATAACGGCGCTAATGCCGGGGATAACCCGACCAACGGCATAATGGTGGCAAAGATGCGGTTTACTTTTTGTGAAGGATAATAATCGGTGACCAGCGCCTGCCAGATAACTGATGCCGCACAAACGCCAACGGCCTGAACAAAGCGCAGTACCAGCAGGCCGGTGGCATTTTCAACCCACAGCATGCCCAAACTGCCCAGCGCGAAGATGGATAAACCCAGCAGCAAAACAGGCTTGCGACCATAATGGTCAGAGAGCGGCCCCCACAGAAGTTGCGCGACGGCAAAACCCGCTAAGAATAAGCTAAGGCTGGCGCTGACGGCAGATGCAGGCGTCTGCAGATCGGACTGAATTGCGGCAAAGGCGGGCAGATACATATCCGTTGCCAGAAAGCCGAGTACGCTAAGACCCGCCAGCCAGACTAAAAATCCTTTCCCAGGTTGCATCATCATTTCTCTTTTTTTAGCAGTAGAACAATGCCGCTGAGTGTAGTGAGTGTAATTCTTGCTGTGAAACGCTAATATTTGCTTACTGATTTCAAATTTTTTGTAGGCAGAATATGTGGTCGGAATATTCACTTGAAGTTGTGGATGCGGTTGCGCGTAACGGTAGCTTTAGTTCGGCCGCGCAGGAGTTGCACCGCGTACCCTCGGCGGTAAGCTACACCGTGCGTCAACTGGAAGAGTGGCTGGCGGTGCCGCTTTTTGAGCGACGTCATCGGGACGTGGAATTGACGCCTGCTGGTGCATGGTTTCTCAAAGAAGGCCGCTCTGTTATCAAAAAAATGCAGATCACCCGCCAGCAATGTCAGCAAATTGCCAACGGCTGGCGCGGGCAGTTGGCGATCGCGGTAGATAACATTGTCCGCCCGGATCGTACCCGACAGATGATCGTGGATTTCTATCGTCATTTTGATGATGTGGAGCTGCTGGTTTTCCAGGAGGTGTTTAACGGTGTCTGGGATGCGCTGTCCGATGGGCGCGTTGAGCTGGCAATCGGCGCCACGCAGGCGATTCCGGTGGGGGGGCGCTATACCTTCCGCGACATGGGAATGCTGAGCTGGAGCTGCGTGGTGGCAAGCCATCATCCGTTGGCGTCAATGCCCGGACCGCTAAGCGACGACACGTTGCGCAACTGGCCGTCGCTGGTGCGTGAAGACACGTCGCGTACGCTTCCTAAGCGTATTACCTGGCTGCTGGATAACCAAAAGCGCGTTGTGGTGCCTGACTGGGAATCTTCTGCGACCTGTTTATCTGCAGGTTTGTGCGTGGGCATGGTACCGACGCATTTTGCCAAACCGTGGATTGATAGCGGCAAATGGGTCGCGCTGCAGCTGGAGAATCCATTTCCTGATGCCGCATGCTGCCTGACATGGCAACAGAACGATACGTCGCCGGCATTGAGCTGGCTGCTGGACTATTTAGGGGATAGTGAAACGCTGAATAAGGAATGGCTGCGGGAGCCCGATGAGGCTCCCGCACAACAGTCTTAACGACGGTAATCGCGGAACGGGCCGTCGGCAACGGAGCGGCGTTCTACCAGGCGCGGATGAACCTCGATAGACTGCGACTCTTCACGTTTATTCACAATACGGTCTAACAGCATGTTGAAGGCCGTTTCCCCCAGTGAATCTTTAGGCTGGTGAATGGTCGTCAGAGCCGGCGTGAAGAAGCGGGCATTGCGCACGTTGTCGTAACCGATGAGCGAAACATCCTGCGGTACGCGCAGTCCCATCTCGTCAGCGGCGCACAGCGCACCCATCGCCATAATATCGCCACCGCAGAAGACGGCGGTCGGACGATGCGACTGTGACAGAATTTGCTGCATGGCGCGATAGCCGGATTCAGGCTCAAAATCGCCCTGCACAATCCAGTTTTCAGGAACTTTAATCAGCGCTTCTTCCATCGCTTTCATAAAGCCTGCCAGACGCCCGGCTCCGGTATTACGCTCCATTGGTCCAGGGATCACGCCAATCTCACGATGACCGCGTTCTACCAGATACCGGCCCGCCATGTAACCGCCTTCGAAGGCGTTATCAATGACCGTATCGGTAAAGTCGGCTTTAGCTTCGCCCCAGTCCATGACGACCATCGGAATATGGCGGTACTCTTCGAGCATCGAAAGCAGCGACTCCGGATACTCAGAACACATCACCAGCAGACCATCAACACGCTTTTGCGCCATCATTGACAGATAAGCCTGCTGTTTTTCGAGACTGTTCCATGCGTTACCCAGAATCAGGGTATAGCCTTTCTGGAAACAGTTTTTCTCAACGGCTTCGATAATTTCAGCGAAATAGGCCGCTTCGCTGCTGGTGGCCAGCAAGCCAATAGACTTGGTGTGATTCACCTTCAGGCTGCGCGCCACGGCGCTCGGAGAATAGTGCAGCTCTTTGATCGCCGCCCAGACAGCATTACGCGTTTCTTCCGCGACAAAGCGCGTCTTGTTAATTACGTGTGATACGGTTGTAGTGGAAACGTTTGCTCGCTTCGCTACATCTTTAATTGTTGCCATTACATCTCACTCCAGACCATATCCTAAGCTCCTGAGAATACTCCAGGTAAACGTTTGCCTTAACACACCCTTAGCGCAACGTAAGGGTTGCGGCACGCCGGGAAAACGACACGGAACGTCAGGAAGGGGTCAATGGCCGGTACGCTAATCAAGTAAGCGTGGAATTTTGTCTGATCTTAACGAAAAGGGGAAGAGTTAAAAGCAGTTATCAATATAAATCGTGAGAGATTTTTGCTTTCAAGTGTGTAAAAATGCGCAATATCACTTTTTGTGTGGGAATAAAAAGGAGAAAACTTGATGAGCACCGATCTGAAATTTTCGTTAGTGACTACCATTATTGTTCTGGGTTTGATCGTCGCGGGTGGCCTGACCGCAGCGCTGCATTGATTTCCCCCGAGGGAGTTCGCTCTCCCTCATCTTTTCCGCTTGCCTTTCCCGTCGATTGTTTGCGAATAAGCAAAAGTTTTTTGCAATTTTGTTAACTTTATTAATTTTGCGATCAATGTCATGCTTTTGACTCTTATTTTATGTCGCGCCCCGGCTCGACGTTACGGAGTCGAAATATGAAACTCAATTATCCTTTACTGGCGCTGGCGATCGGCGCATTTGGCATTGGCACCACTGAATTTTCGCCAATGGGATTATTGCCCGTCATTGCCAAAGGTGTGGATGTCTCGATTCCCGCGGCCGGAATGTTAATCAGCGCGTATGCGGTTGGGGTGATGGTGGGTGCTCCGCTGATGACATTACTGCTGTCCCATCGTGCGCGACGTAATGCGTTGATATTCCTGATGGCGATTTTCACGCTGGGCAACGTGCTTTCGGCTATCTCGCCGGATTATACCACCCTGATGTTATCGCGTATTTTGACCAGTCTGAACCATGGGGCATTTTTTGGTCTTGGCTCCGTTGTCGCTGCAAGCGTAGTACCCAAACATAAGCAGGCCAGCGCCGTGGCAACCATGTTTATGGGGCTGACCATTGCCAATATTGGCGGCGTTCCTGCGGCGACCTGGCTTGGTGAAACCATCGGCTGGCGTATGTCGTTTATGGCAACGGCGGGTCTGGGCGTCATCGCCATGGTCAGCCTGTTCTTCTCATTACCCAAAGGTGGGGCGGGAGAGCGCCCGGATGTCCGTAGCGAACTGGCGGTACTTATGCGTCCGCAGGTGCTGTCGGCGCTGCTGACGACCGTTCTGGGTGCCGGGGCGATGTTCACGCTTTATACCTATATCTCACCAGTGTTACATACGATTACCCATGCCACACCGGCGTTTGTGACCGGTATGCTGGTGCTGATTGGCGTTGGCTTCTCAATCGGTAACTATCTTGGTGGCAAACTGGCTGACCGTTCCGTCAACGGTACGCTGAAAGGCTTTTTACTGCTGCTGATGGTTATTATGCTGGCCATTCCTTTCCTGGCGCGTAATGAGCTGGGTGCGGCAGTTAGTATGGTGGTCTGGGGGGCAGCGACGTTTGCGGTCGTTCCGCCGTTGCAGATGCGCGTGATGCGCGTTGCCAGCGAAGCGCCTGGATTATCATCGTCAGTCAACATTGGCGCGTTTAATCTGGGGAATGCTCTGGGTGCCGCAGCCGGTGGGGCGGTGATTTCCGGTGGGTTGGGCTATAGCTTTGTTCCGGTGATGGGGGCAATTGTGGCGGGGCTTGCGCTGCTGCTGGTCTTTATCTCGGCGCGCAAACAGCCTGAAGAGGCTTTCACTACCGCGAATTAATGCTAAAACGCAGAAGGGTTCTCCTTCTGCGTCATCTTTTTTATGCTGCGAAGTTCTTCGCAACAAATTCCCAGTTCACCAGCGCCCAGAAGTTTTCCAGGTAGCCAGGACGGGCATTGCGATAATCGATGTAGTAGGCGTGTTCCCATACGTCAACGGTCATCAGCGGCGTCGCGTCGGTGGTCAGCGGTGTACCTGCATTGGAGGTGGAAACGATAGCCAGTTTGCCATCTGTTCCTTTTACCAGCCAGGTCCAGCCAGAACCGAAGTTTTTAATAGCGGCATCGGTGAACTGCGCTTTGAAATCCGCAAAGCTGCCAAAGGAGGCGGCAATTGCTTCGGCCAGTTTACCGGTAGGTTCGCCACCTGCGTTCGGTGCCAGGCAGTTCCAGTAGAACGTGTGGTTCCATACCTGTGCTGCGTTATTGAATACACCGCCTTCAGAGCTACGTACGATCTCTTCCAGTGATTTGCCTTCAAACGCCGTGCCTTTAATCAGGTTGTTCAGATTAGTCACGTAAGTTTGATGGTGTTTGCCATAGTGATATTCCAGCGTTTCGGCAGAAATGTGCGGTGCCAGAGCATCTTTGGCATACGGTAATGCAGGTAATTCAAACGACATTGCTTCTCTCCTTATTATTTGTATTGAGTACACACAATAGCCTCATTGTGAGTAAGGATAGGGTAGCAAATTGAAAGGTTATGCAAAAGAAGAACTTACCCTACAGCATGTACTGTAGGGTAAGTTTTTAACGAATTGTTTTTGGCGTCATTACCCGACGAGCGCCCACATAGTGGCGCTGCCAGTAATCTTCACTCAGAGAGGTGATTTGAATTTCCTGGCCGCTGCGCGGTGACTGAATAAACTTACCGTTGCCAACATAAACGCCAACGTGATCGGCAGTTCCACGCCCCTGGGTACGGAAAAATACCAGGTCGCCATTTTTCAGTTCGCCACGTTCAATCGGCGCGGCATCGCGCAGATGATACATTTCGTTCGCAGTGCGTGGAATGCGGAATTTCACCAGATCTTTATAGGCGTAATAGACCAGACCGCTGCAGTCAAACCCGGTTCTTGGTGAGGTGCCGCCCCAGCGATAAGGCTTGCCGATTTGGTTCATCAGCGTGGACATGGCGGTTTTAGTGGCTTTCTGCACTTTCACTTTATGCGCGTCAGCCAGCGTCGTTGGTGCGGTGGTTTTCACTTTTACACAGCGCGGCTTATGACCTTTGCGCGGCGTGCATTTTTCAGTCCAGGTAACGGCAGCGGTTTGTGCTGCGGTGTTTTTACCACGACGGTTTGCCGTTTTAGTCGACTTTGCCGGAGCGGCAGTGCGATGTTTAGAAGAGGAAGCGGTTTTGGTGCTGGTTTTGCTGGTGGTTTTTGTCGCCGTTTTTTTGCTGGTCTTTGTTGTTTTTTGGCTGGTTGTTGCGCTTTTCTTTTTATCTACCGTTTTGATGGTGTGGGAATGGGTAGGTGTCGTCCTGGCCTGCTTGGAAGCATGAGCCATGGGCGTAAAGGGCAGTGTAGTAAAAAGTAAAGCACAGAGCGTGATCGAGATTCGGTTTATCCGCGCCACTGAGCAATCCTCTGGTAAGGCAGGTCTATCATGCCTGCGTGTGATTTTCAAAACTTGATGATTCTAATCTATAGAAAGAGGGAAAGTTAATAGCTTTTTTGTTTAAAACTACGTTTCGTAACCGACCGCAAAAAAAAATCAGCAATTAAAGTTGGCGTTGGTGAACGAATAATCAAATCCACAGGCTTTAAGGGGATAAATGAGATTGTGAATGCAACTTTTGGCGTCAGGGGATAAAATAATAACGCGTAATGAAAATGTTATTTTCCGTTGCCTGTCTGACCCGCTACAATGTCAGACTACTGCCGTAAAAGAAGTTTAAGGAAGCAAGATAATGAGCACCACTATCGAAAAAATCCAGCGCCAGATCGCTGAAAACCCGATTCTCCTGTACATGAAAGGTTCCCCTAAACTGCCAAGCTGCGGTTTCTCCGCTCAGGCTGTGCAGGCGCTGTCCGCCTGTGGTGAACGCTTTGCTTATGTTGATATTCTGCAGAACCCGGATATTCGCGCCGAGCTGCCGAAATACGCAAACTGGCCAACCTTCCCGCAGCTGTGGGTTGATGGCGAGCTGGTTGGCGGCTGTGACATTTTGATCGAAATGTACCAGCGCGGTGAGTTGCAGCAGCTGATTAAAGAAACAGCGGCGAAATACAAAACCGAAGAGCCGGACGCTGAATAATATCAGCGTAAATAAAAAGCGACCTCGTGATGGTCGCTTTTTTTATCGGTCCGTTATGCCTCTTCAGGTACGGGAAGAGGCCAGCCGCCGAGACGTTTCCAGCGGTTAACAATTTCGCAAAACAGCACGGCCGTCCGTTCGGTGTCATACAGCGCCGAGTGCGCCTGAGTCCCGTCAAATTCCATTCCTGCCGCCAGGCACGCTTTCGATAACACAGTTTGCCCCAGAGACAGGCCGCTTAAGGCCGCAGTATCAAAGGTGACGAACGGATGAAATGGATTACGTTTGAGCGAGGCGCGTTCTGCTGCGGCCATCATAAAACTGTGGTCGAACGTAGCGTTATGCGCCACCATGATCGCCCGATTGCAGCCGCTGTCTTTAATGCCTTTACGCACCATTTTAAAGATGGCATGCAGAGCGTCATATTCGCTGACCGCGCCGCGTAGCGGATTGTTAGGGTCAATTCCGTTAAAGGCGAGGGCTTCCGGCTGCAAATTCGCGCCTTCAAATGGCTCTACGTGGAAATGTAACGTCGTGTCCGGCATCAGCCAGCCTTGTTCATCCATTTTCAGTGTGATGGCTGCGATCTCAAGCAGCGCATCGGTTTTGGCATTGAACCCTGCGGTTTCGACATCAATGACGACAGGATAAAAACCACGAAAACGGTCACACAGACCGGAAAGTTGAGCGTTATCGGACATCTGGGTCTCTTAATACGGGAAAATTGCAGCGCGTATTATGGCAAAATGATGAGTATAAAACTACGGGCACAGACGATCTGCGCCCGTGGGGAGGTTAGTCGCCCAGGCCGCGCCCGGCGTCTTTCTCTTCGATCAGTTCAATTTTGTAACCGTCTGGATCTTCAACGAACGCAATTACGGTGGTGCCGCCTTTTACCGGACCGGCTTCACGCGTGACGTTACCGCCATTCTGACGAATACGTTCACAGGCTTCGGCTGCGTTGTCTACGCTCAGGGCGATATGGCCGTAGGCAGTGCCCAGCTCATACTTGTCGACACCCCAGTTATAGGTCAGTTCGATCACGGCTTCGCTGGTTTCAGGGCCGTAGCCGACAAAGGCCAGGGAGTATTTGTATTCAGGGTTTTCGCTGGTACGCAGCAGCTTCATGCCCAGCACGTTGGTATAAAACTCGATGGAACGCTGCAGGTTACCCACGCGCAGCATGGTATGAAGTAAACGCATCTTTTTCCCCTTCGAAAATGGCTAATACATTCAAAATGTTGTTTTAGTATAGCGGCGTTGTTACGCCGCTATCAATGGCAGAACGGAGTTTGTGACGTTAGAGGGTAGGATAATCGGTGTAACCTTCCGCGCCGCCGCCGTAGAAGCTTTCGGCACGTTGCGGATTCAGCTCCGCTTTACGCTGCAGGCGCGCAACCAGATCCGGGTTAGCGATATAGGCGCGACCAAAAGCAACGGCGTCGATCAGGCCCTTCTCGATCAGTGCTTCTGCTTTTTCAGGTGTGTAGGCACCCGCACCAATGATCGGACCGTGGAAACGTGCACGAACTTTTTCGCGAAACGCATCGGAATACGGCTCGCCGCCAGCCCAGTCCGGCTCAGACATATGCAGGTAAGCGATTCCGCGCTTGCCCAGTTGTTCAATCAGATACAGCGCATCGGCTTCTTCGTTCGGGCCGTTGTCAACGTTCTGGAATGAACCAATCGGAGAGACGCGAATACCGATGCGATCGGCACCCCATTCTTTAATACCGGCATCGACAACTTCCAGCACCAGACGCGCACGATTTTCGACGCTGCCGCCGTATTGATCGGTACGCTGGTTAGACGTTGGCGACAGGAACTGGTGCAGCAGATAGCCGTGAGCGGAGTGCAGTTCAACCATGTCGAAACCCGCTTCGCGCGCGTTGGCAATCGCCTGACGGAAGTCATTAACGATGCCGGGAATTTCTTCAGTTTCGAGCGCACGCGGCATTGAGGTATCCGCACGCGTTGCCAGACCATTTTCATCACGAAGCGAGGTCCGGGTACCGGCGCTAATCGCGGAAGGTGCGACCGGTGCCTGACCGTTGGGCTGCAGACTGGCGTGAGAGATGCGCCCGGTATGCCACAACTGGACCGCAATATGACCTTGCTCCGCATGTACGGCAGCGGTGATATTTTTCCATGCGGCAATTTGCGCTTCGCTGTGTAAGCCGGGCGCCCCCGCATAGCCTTTCGCCTGCGCGGAAATCTGTGTAGCTTCACTGATGATAAGACCCGCGCTGGCGCGTTGACGGTAATACTCGGCCATCAGCGGAGTAGGGATGTCGCCAGGCTCAATGCTGCGCAGACGCGTCAGTGGCGCCATGAATACGCGGTTTGCTGCCGTAATAGCACCCACTTTCAGTGGGGAAAAAAGTTTTTCAGATGACATATGGCACTCCTGAATAGACCGGTCGTCTAGTAATAAAAGAAATAAAAACGCCTGTTAAACGGCAGGCGTAGTAATGATGGTTTTAACGTGCGCCAGCGCATTTTCCAGCGGGGTGGCGCTACGAGAAATCTTGGCCTGCAGGTTGGCGCCCAGCCACAGAGCATACAATACCTGCGCCTGTTGTAACGGCTCGCCAACAAAGGACAGACAATGATTTGCCTGACCTTTCTCCAGCGCCTGCGCTAACAGCGCAATAATGTGCCGCGCGCCTTTATCCATCGCCGTGCGCATATCTTCTGACAGATCGCACACTTCGGCAGACAGTTTTACGGTTAAACAACCGCTGATAATGCCGTGCTGGCTAAACTGGTTCAGAGTTTCCTGATAGTAGGCCAAAATACGGTCGCGATAGTTTCCTGCCCCCGTATCAAAGTGCGTAGCCAGTCGCTGATGATAGGCCGCATAGTGGCGTTCCAGCATCGCAACACCGAACGCTTCTTTAGAGCGAAAATAGTGATAAAACGAACCTTTGGGGACTTCAGCGGTTTTCAGTAGTTCGCTTAAGCCCATACCGGTGAAGCCGCGCTGCATACACAGCAGTTCGCCAGTCGCCAGCAGATGTTCGCGTGTATCGTGTTCAGTGATTTTGTTCATGGGAAGGAGTGTAATAGACCAGTCGGTCTAATGCAATAGCGCTTGCGAGAAATTCAGTTAACGTCTTCAATAGGTATATCAATCTTACGAAAGGAGGGGATGTGGCCGAACAGCTGGAGTTTTTCCCCGTCCAGAGCCCATGCCGTGGAATATGTCAGTCTGACGAGCGCGGTTTTTGCCGCGGCTGTTTTCGCAGTCGGGATGAGCGTTTTAACTGGCAAAAGATGAGCGATGCCGAAAAGCAGGAAGTGCTACGGCTTTGTCGTCAGCGCCTGATGCGTAAATTACGAGCAAACAAAGCCAACCCTTCGGAAGAACCGCAACAACCTTCACTCTTTTAAAAGCGTAATTGCGTATACTCGATGCACATTCACTTATAAGGAAGCTGCTATGGTTCAGCGTATTACTATTGCGCCGCAAGGTCCGGAATTTTCTCGCTTTGTAATGGGGTATTGGCGCCTGATGGACTGGAATATGTCCGCGCGCCAGCTAGTCAGCTTTATTGAAGAACATCTGGATCTGGGCGTTACCACCGTCGATCACGCCGATATTTACGGCGGATACCAGTGTGAAGCGGCGTTTGGTGAGGCACTGAAGCTGGCCCCGCATCTGCGTGAAAAAATGCAGATTGTTACCAAGTGCGGGATCGCCACGACGGCACGCACGGAAAATGCGCTGGGTCATTACATCACCGACAGCGCGCATATCATTGCCAGTGCGGAAGCATCGTTGAAGTTACTGGCGACCGATCATATTGATTTGCTGCTCATCCATCGTCCCGATCCGCTCATGGATGCGGACGACGTAGCCGACGCGTTCAAAAAATTGCACCATAGCGGAAAAGTGCGTCACTTTGGCGTATCTAACTTCACCCCGGCACAGTTCTCACTGCTGCAATCGCGTCTGCCGTTCACGCTGGCGACTAACCAGGTTGAGATCTCACCGGTACATCAGCCGCTCCTGCTGGATGGTACTTTAGATCAACTGCAACAACTGCGCATTCGTCCGATGGCCTGGTCCTGCCTCGGCGGTGGTCGTCTGTTTAATGACGATGCGTTCCAGCCATTACGTAATGAACTTGCCACAATCGCAGAAGAGTTAAACGCGCAGTCCATTGAGCAGGTGGTGTACGCCTGGATTTTACGTCTGCCGTCTCAGCCGCTGCCGATTATTGGCTCAGGGAAGATAGAGCGTGTACGCGCTGCCATTGAGTCTGAGTCATTGAACATGTCTCGCCAGCAGTGGTTCCGTATTCGCAAAGCTGCGCTGGGTTACGACGTACCGTAATCGCGTTTTTGACGCTTCTCCGTTCAAATTTGTGTCACTGGTTTACACTTATCAATCAGACACCTTTTGGACGGAGGTCTTATGAAGCGTTTGAGTTTGGCCATTATTACTCTACTTGCCTGTGCAGGTGCGCAGGCTGCCAGTGAAGAAAAAGTGACAATGAATCTGGTAACGTCGCAAGGCGTCGGCCAGGCGATTGGTACGGTCACTATTGCTGAAACCGGGAAAGGGCTGGAGTTTACGCCCGATCTGAAAGCGCTGCCGCCGGGTGAACATGGCTTCCATGTGCATGCGAATGGCAGTTGCCAACCGGCGATTAAAGAAGGAAAAGCCTCAGCCGCGGAATCGGCTGGAGGCCATTATGATCCGCACCAAACCGGCAAGCACGAAGGTCCGGAAGGCGCAGGCCACATGGGCGACCTGCCGCTGCTGGTGGTGAATAACGACGGTAACGCCACAACACCGGTCATTGCGCCGCGGCTGAAAACGCTCGATGAGGTTAAAGGCAAAGCGCTGATGATCCATGTCGGTGGCGATAATATGTCCGATCAACCAAAACCGCTTGGCGGTGGTGGAGCGCGCTACGCCTGTGGCGTTATCAAATAATCAATTGCCTAGCGTACCCGGCGGAGGCGCCTGTTCGAGCTGAGAAAGCGAGCAGTGTAGTCGCCAGATAAGCGCCGACAGTTCTTGCGCCGCAGGTTGATGATGGTGGGCGAGCGTGTCGCAAATACGCTGTAGCTCACTCAGCGTGGCATTCAGCGGTCGTTGCTGAACGCCGCGCTCACTCATTACGTCGCGAAGCAACGAAATACACACGTCTCTGACACGAGCCAGAGGATCTGAACGCACCTCCCAGGTGCGCAGTTGCCACACCACGTGCGAGCAGTTCAGCAAGACAACCCCCCAACGCAATAGCCAGCGTCGCGCCAGTGCATCCTGACTGTTGCTGAGCTGGCTGACGTGATGATAGGTCAGCGACTCAAATTCGTTTTCACTGAGCGAGGGATGTCGGCTGAGCTGATCGACAAAATCCCGGCGCAGGGCGCGAATATGGCGGCGACCTTTCCGCGCATCCGATCCGGGCCGCAGAATGGCGAATGCCAGCCACGATAGCGCCACGCCGGTGATTTTCGCCATATTGTCATTCAGGAAATCAGCAAAATCATAAACCGGTGGATTAGTCACCGCGATAAACGATCCCATAAACACGATTAGCTGCCCCCAAAGACCCGCCAGCGCGGGCATTTGCAGCTTCAGGAGTTGCATGGTAGCGAGCAGCGGGAAGAGAAACAGAATGAATTGCCAGAGGTCAGAGATTTGCACCATCAGGCCAAACTTAACCACAAAGCTAAACAGCGACAGCAGAACCAGCGTGCGCATCAGCAAAGAAAGTGACTTGAACGGCGTGGCTACGGCAGAATACAGCACGCTGCTGATGGCCGCGAGCGTTAGTGCGCCAGAGCCTGATTCCCATTGCGCGCCAATGCTCCATGCGCCGATAAGCATCAGGGTACAGAACGTACGCAATCCGCTCCAGAGGGCTTCCGCATTATCGGTATGACGGGCAAGTCCTGGCGTGCGGGCGATAGTAATACGCTCGGCGGTAACGCCATTTTCCAGTAAATGCAGATAATGACTGCTGCGTAAGTACAGCCGACAAAAATAACGCAGTCGTTGCCAGAAGGCGACGTGCCGATAGTCGCGCGCATCGAGGGGACGCAGGGGGGCAATAATACGCGCGACGGTGTAGGTGTCGGTATTGGATTTGACCAGCTCGCTGAGCAGTTGTTCGATGATTTCCCGGGTATTAGCCGGGGGAGTGGGCCAGTTCAGGAGCATCCTGCGCAGACTGGAGATCACGCTGGTCATACGTAACTGCTGATGCAACAGCGAATTGAGCAACGCATTTTGACGGCGAAAACGGTAGTGACTCCAGAACGCCTGAATACGCAGCAGGTTCATGGTCAGAATCTGACCGATAACACCTTCATGGGCTGTGCGAATCGCATCCGTTGTCTCCGGTTGCCAGAGTAAGCTGGCATGCTCCAGTAAACGCGAATGCATGTTTTTCAGCGCGGTAAGCAATGTGGTCCCATCGGAGGTGCTGGGGAGGATCATCATCATCATGCCGCCGCACAGGATACCGACGATGACCTCGCATACGCGGGCCTGAGCGATATCCCACAACTGCGTAATCTCTATGGTATTGACCATGGGAAAAGCAATGATCGCCGCCGTATAACCGGCCAGTTGAAAGGCGTAGGCGACGTTATTGGTGAAGTGAGCGCAGGCCCAGGTACAAAAACCGATCCACACTGACATGCTCAGCAAAAACAACCACGGCTCATTGAGGGTATGACCGGCAATAATCAACGCGGCGGTGGCACCCAGCAAGCTACCCGCAACACGACCCAGACTTTTGCTTATAACCCCGCCGACGGTGGGAAAGCTGACCACTGCCGCCGAGGTCATCGCCCAGTAGGGCTCATCCAGATTCAGGTAATAGGCGAACGTTAACGCCAGACACATCGCAATGGTATTTCGCAACGCATAACGCCACTGCGCTACCGTGGCTTTAAACCACGGCCAATGGCCTGGCATCAGGTGGGACAGTTTCATTTACGCTGGCCGATAGACACGCTGCAGGTCGTACCAGAAACCAGGGTGACATCCTGCGGCAGAGCGTCGAATTCGATGCGGACCGGAACGCGTTGGGCCAGACGCACCCACGGCACATTGGGTTTGATGTCGGGAATCAGGCCGGAATCGCTTTCCACACTTTGGTCGTAGATGGCGCGACCAATACTGGATACGTGACCCTGTAACTTTATGTTGCCGCTGTAGAGCGTGATAACCGCAGGTGCACCTTCACGAATGTGGCGCAATTTGGTTTCTTCAAAATACCCCATCACATAGAAAGAGTGGCTGTCGACAAGGGCAAACAGGGGCTTACCGGTTGAGGCGTAGTCTCCAGTACGAGTTGAAAGGTTGGTGACCCAGCCCGCTACGGGCGCTTTGACCACCGTCTGCGTCAGTTGCCACTGCGCCTGGCGCAGACTGGCCTCGGCTGCTTCAACGCTGGCCTGCATGGCTTTCACGTTGAGGTTAGCTGTATCCAGATCTTCGGCTGAGATATAATTTTGCGATAAATGACGGCGGCGGTTGGCTTCGTTATTGGCTTTCGCCAGATCGGACTGTGCCTTCGCCAGCTGCGCTTGCGCATTCAGTTCAGCAATGTGAAACGGCGTCTTGTCGATGATAAAAAGGACATCGCCTTTGTTCACAAACTGGTTATCTTTTATATTGAGTTCGCTAATGCTGCCTGAGACCTGCGGCGTGATGCTGACCTGCTCAGCACGCACTTTGCCATCACGTGTCCAGGGCGATTGCATATAGTAATTCCACATCCACCATCCGGCGAAAACTGCGATGGCAGCGACTATAATGGTGGAGAAGTATTTAATGGTTTTAAGCGACATAATCACCACACAATCAGCATTACAAAGGCCAGACATACGCAAAGCGTAAAGAGTGACAGATCCATTAACAGGGGATGCCAGATTTCGCCGGAGTAAATCCAGTCGCGTAGCAGGCGATGAACAATCAGCCAGAGAATAAATCCTGCTACAAACGCCTTGAAAACAGGAGGGAAGTAGACAGATGCTCCGATCATTAAATCTTGTAGGGGCAATCCTGTTGCATTAAACATAAACTTCACGGGCAAAATCCTTGGCGGAAGAGAGCATTGCTATAGGTTTAGCAAAAAAGAGACAATGAGTCTCTGTAACGCATAATGTCTGAAAAAATGTCAGCCGGTAAGCAAATTTGGCAATACATTTGTTTTGGGAATACAAATGCTGCACACTATTCTAAAATCAGCATAATAACTTAGCAAGCTAATTATAAGGAGATGAAATTGGAATCGCCATTAGGTTCTGATCTGGCACGGTTGGTGCGCATTTGGCGTGCTCTGATTGACCATCGCCTGAAACCTCTGGAGTTGACGCAGACGCATTGGGTTACGCTGCACAACATTCATCAATTGCCGCCTGATCAATCGCAGATTCAGTTGGCTAAAGCGATTGGCATCGAGCAGCCTTCGTTGGTACGCACGCTTGACCAGCTGGAAGAAAAGGGACTCATTTCACGACAGACTTGCGCCAGCGATCGTCGGGCTAAGAGAATTAAACTGACAGAAAAAGCAGAGCCGCTGATTGCAGATATGGAAGCGGTTATCAACAAGACGCGTGGAGAAATTTTGGAAGGGATTTCAGCTGAGGAAATTGATCTGCTGATTAAACTGGTCGCCAGACTGGAACACAATATTATTGAACTGCAGTCACAGGGCTGAAACGATAAGATGACGTGTGGCCAGAGCCTGACCACACGTGAATTCGATTAGCGTGGAGACACGGTAACCTGGCTGCCGTTGTTAGCCATAACAACGCGCTGGCCAGCTGAGAACTTGGTCGCACCCTGTTTCTGAACCACCATGATGGTATTACCGTCGTCCTTACGGATTTCCAGTTCTACACCCTGGGTTTTATTCATCGCACCTTGTACGCCTTGACCCGCTACGCCACCGGCAACTGCGCCAGCCGCCGTGGCTAATGAACGACCCGTACCGCCGCCGACGGTGTTACCCAGGAACCCGCCGAGTACCGCACCACCAATGGCGCCAATCACGTTTGCGTCATCGCCACCCTGGATTTGCACCGGACGAACATGAACAATTGTACCGTAGGTAACGTTCTGAACTTGTTTCGCTTCGGATGCGGTGTATACGTCGCCTGAAAGGCTATCATTGTTAACGCAGCCCGCCAAAGACACACCCATTAATGCAACAATCAGCACACGTTTAATCATTTACAAATCTCCTTTAACACCACGAAACGCTAATAAAGCACCCTTCATGGCTAAATTATATGGCACTTGTGAGCCTAAGGTCACATGTTCTACTGGAACAATATGAAAATCTTAACCGAAATCGGATATACCGAGTATAAACGAATCATTCATATAATTGATGTAATAAAGCGTCCATTGTAATGATTAGCCCTCAAAAATCATTAAGGAAGCATGGCATTAGTCGGCACTTTATGGTTGAGTGTCAAGGCTAATTTGCTTAAAAGGATGACATATGAAATCGGGCCGTTTTATCGGTGTAATGTCTGGAACCAGCCTTGATGGCGTCGATGTTGTGCTGGCGACAATAGATGAAACGATGGTTGCGCAACAGGCGAGTCTGACCTGGCCTATCCCTCTCCATATAAAGCAGGCGATCCTGGATATCTGCCAGGGGCAGCAGCTTACGCTATCGCAGTTTGGCCAACTCGACGCACAGCTCGGTTATCTGTTTGCCGAGGCGGTGAATGCACTGTTGGCACAGGAAAAATTGAAACCGCAGGAGATCGTTGCGATTGGCTGTCATGGGCAAACCGTGTGGCATGAACCGACGGGAATTGCGCCGCACACGCTGCAAATTGGCGACAACAATCAAATCGTCGCGCGTACCGGGATAACGGTGATCGGCGATTTTCGTCGCCGCGATATCGCTCTCGGCGGGCAGGGCGCGCCGTTGGTTCCCGCTTTTCATCAGGCGCTGTTGGCTCATCCAACGGAGCGGCGGATGGTGCTAAACATCGGCGGAATTGCCAATCTGTCTCTGCTTATCCCACAGCAACCCGTTCGCGGTTACGACACCGGGCCGGGCAATATGCTGATGGATGCCTGGATCTGGCGGCAATGCGGCCAACCCTACGACAAAGATGCGCAGTGGGCCACATCGGGAACGGTGATCCTGCCTTTACTGCAAAATATGCTTAACGATCCTTATTTTTCTGCGCCTGCGCCGAAAAGCACTGGCCGCGAGTATTTCAATTATGGCTGGATAGAACGTCATATGGCGCAGTTCCCGGGAATAAGCCCGCGGGATGTGCAGGCGACGCTTGCCGAACTGACGGCCGTGACCATTTCCGAGCAGGTCTTGCTAAGCGGAGGCTGTGAACGGCTAATGGTATGCGGCGGCGGCAGCCGTAATCCGCTGCTGATGATGCGTCTGGCGGCATTATTGCCAGGGACAGAGGTCACTTCAACCGATGAGGCTGGGATCAGTGGCGATGATATGGAGGCCCTGGCTTTTGCCTGGCTGGCGTGGCGAACGCTGGCGGGATTACCGGGAAATCTGCCTTCTGTGACCGGCGCATCAGAACCGAGCGTTTTAGGGGCGATTTACCCTGCTAACCCACGAACTCAGAGTTAACTGAAATTATTCAGCGCCATATATCGATAAACTAGGGATATTAGGGAGGGTGCCATTACCCTCCAGGACCAGGAAAGTCTTCAGGATATGGCTATGAAAAAACTGTTGTTAGTGTGTCTGCCGGTACTGCTTAGCGGGTGCAGCGTGTACGACCAATTTGTCGAGCGTATGCAAACGGATACGCTTGAATACCGCTGTGACGAAAAACCGCTTACCGTGAAGCTGAACAATACCCGTCAGATGGCGAGTTTTGTTTATGATAATCAGCTATTGAACCTCAAACAGGGCGTGTCGGCATCAGGTGCTCGCTATACCGATGGTATTTACGTCTTCTGGTCTAAAGGCGATGAGGCAACGGTCTATAAACGAGACAGAATTGTGCTAAATAACTGTCAGTTACAGAACCCGAAGCGTTGAGATTTTCACCTGGGCGGCGCACAATAGCGTCACCCACTGACAATCCGTAGCCAACATCATGTCTGATAACGACGAATTGCAGCAAATCGCGCATTTGCGCCGTGAATACACGAAAGGCGGTCTCCGCCGCCGCGATCTTCCCGCCGAGCCCCTTGCGCTGTTCGAGCGCTGGCTGGGGCAAGCCTGTGACGCCAAACTGGCCGATCCCACAGCGATGGTCGTTGCTACCGTCGATGAAAACGGTCAGCCTTATCAGCGTATCGTGTTGCTCAAACATTATGATGACAAAGGGCTGGTGTTCTATACCAACCTCGGTAGCCGTAAGGCACATCAGATTGAGAAAAACCCACGCATCAGCCTCCTGTTTCCCTGGCATACGCTGGAACGGCAGGTGATGGTGATCGGCAAGGCTGAGCGCCTATCCACGCTGGAAGTGGTGAAATACTTCCACAGTCGCCCACGTGATAGCCAGATTGGTGCCTGGGTCTCTAAGCAATCCAGTCGGATCTCCGCGCGCGGTATTCTGGAAAGCAAATTCCTCGAACTGAAGCAGAAGTTTCAGCAAGGAGAAGTTCCACTGCCCAGTTTCTGGGGAGGCTTTCGCGTAAGTATTGAGCAGATGGAGTTCTGGCAGGGTGGCGAAAACCGTCTGCACGATCGTTTTTTATACCAACGCGAAGATAACGCGTGGAAAATTGATCGCCTGGCCCCCTAAAGATGCAAAATTCTTGTTTTAAGCGCTGGTGCTGAACAATCCGGCGCTTTATTCTATGTTTCTTTCGCATCAGGCGAAAAGTCGTGTACCGGCTAAGGTGCAGTCGTTTTATACATGGAGATTTTGATGGCAAGCAGTAACTTGATTAAACAATTGCAAGAGCGGGGGCTGGTGGCCCAGGTGACGGACGAGGAAGCGTTAGCAGAGCGACTGGCGCAAGGCCCGATCGCGCTCTATTGCGGCTTCGATCCTACCGCTGACAGCTTGCATTTGGGGCATCTGGTTCCATTGTTATGCCTGAAACGCTTCCAGCAGGCAGGCCATAAACCTGTCGCACTGGTGGGCGGCGCAACCGGTCTGATTGGTGACCCGAGCTTTAAAGCCGCCGAGCGTAAACTGAATACCGAAGACACCGTGCAGGAGTGGGTGGATAAAATCCGCAAACAGGTTGCGCCGTTCCTCGATTTCGACTGTGGCGACAACTCGGCGATTGCTGCGAACAACTATGACTGGTTTGGCAGTATGAATGTACTGACTTTCCTGCGTGATATCGGCAAACACTTCTCCGTTAACCAGATGATCAACAAAGAAGCGGTGAAGCAGCGTCTGAACCGTGACGATCAGGGGATCTCTTTTACCGAGTTTTCTTACAACCTGCTGCAGGGTTATGACTTTGCCTGCCTGAACAAACTGCACGGTGTTGCGCTGCAGATTGGCGGTTCTGACCAGTGGGGCAACATTACTTCGGGTATCGATTTGACCCGTCGCCTGCACCAGAACCAGGTGTTTGGTCTGACCGTTCCGTTGATCACTAAAGCTGACGGCACGAAATTCGGTAAAACGGAAGGCGGCGCTGTGTGGCTGGATCCGAAGAAAACCAGTCCGTACAAATTCTACCAGTTCTGGATCAATACCGCCGATGCGGATGTTTATCGCTTCCTGAAATTCTTCACCTTCATGGACATTGAAGAGATCAATGCGCTGGAAGAAGAAGATAAAAATAGCGGTAAAGCGCCGCGCGCCCAGTATGTTCTGGCTGAGCAAGTAACGCGTCTGGTTCACGGCGAAGAAGGTCTGGTAGCGGCAAAACGTATTACCGAAAGCTTGTTCAACGGTAATCTGAGCGAATTGAGCGAAGCGGATTTCGAACAGCTGGCGCAGGATGGCGTGCCGATGATCGAGATGGACAAAGGTGCCGATCTGATGCAGGCGCTGGTGGACTCCGAGCTGCAACCTTCTCGCGGCCAGGCACGTAAGACTATCGCGTCTAATGCGGTGACCATCAACGGTGAGAAGCAATCCGATCCGGAATATTTCTTCCAGGAGAGTGATATCCTCTTCGGGCGCTACACCTTACTGCGCCGTGGTAAGAAGAACTATTGTCTGATTTGCTGGAAGTAAGATTTAGTTAGCAGGGGCGTGGGAAACTACGCCCCTTTATTTTTTCAGGGTTGTGGTAAGTAAAATGAAGAATATCCTCGCCATCCAGTCCCACGTTGTTTTTGGTCATGCGGGCAACAGCGCAGCAGAATTCCCAATGCGTCGTCTTGGCGCAAATGTCTGGCCGCTGAATACCGTTCAGTTTTCTAACCACACACAGTACGGCAAATGGACCGGTTGCGTTATGCCGCCGAGTCATCTGACTGACATTGTCCAGGGCATTGCCGATATCGATAAACTCCAGACTTGTGACGCAGTACTGAGCGGCTATCTTGGCTCGGCTGAACAGGGCGAGCATATTCTGGGTATTGTACGCAAAGTAAAGGCGGCCAATCCGCAGGCGAAATATTTTTGTGACCCGGTGATGGGCCATCCGGAAAAAGGGTGTATCGTCGCGCCGGGCGTAGCGGAGTTTCATGTACGCCATGCGCTTCCGGCCAGCGATATTATCGCCCCGAATTTAGTTGAGCTCGAAATTCTGTGCGAGCATGCGGTGAATAATGTCAATGAGGCCGTGGCGGCAGCGCGTGAGCTCATCGCTCAGGGACCAGAAATTGTGCTGGTGAAGCACCTGGCTCGCGCGGGTATTAGCGCAGATCGTTTCGAGATGCTGTTAGTTACTGCTGAACAGGCGTGGCATATCAGCCGACCGTTAGTCGATTTTGGCGCTCGTCAACCGGTTGGCGTGGGTGATGTCACCAGCGGCTTGTTGTTGGTTAAACTGCTGCAGGGCGCGTCTTTACAGCAGGCGCTGGAGCACGTGACGGCGGCGGTGTACGAAGTGATGATTGCCACCAAAAAAATGCACGAGTATGAGCTGCAGGTCGTGGCTGCGCAGGATTGTATCGCGAAGCCTGAACACTACTTCAGCGCGACGCAGCTGTAAGCAATGCCCGATGGCGCTCACGCTTATCGGGCCTGCGTTTGGCTGAAGGCCGGGTAAGCGCAAGCGCTACCCGGCAACAACAATTAATTTAACCCTTCTGCTTTCAACGCCGCAGCAACCGCCGGACGTTCAGCCATACGCGCCATATACGCATCGATATTGCTTAATCCTGCCATATTCAGCTTAACCGCATAGGCCCAACGCAGCACGGTGAACAGATAGGCGTCCGCAATGCTGAAGCGCGAACCGCAGATCCATTGGTTATCTTGCAGCGCGTCGTTCACATACTGCATTTTTTTCTCCAGCAGCGCGCGAACGGTTGGCTTGAAGTCTTCCGGCGTATCGGGACGGAACAGTGGGGTAAAGCCTTTATGCAGTTCTGTCGCAATGTAGTTAAGCCATTCAATGGTTTTGTAACGGGAGAGGCTGCTGGTTGGGGCAAGGAGTTGACGGTCTGGAACGGTGTCCGCCAGGTATTGCATGATGGCGACGCCTTCGGTCAGTAGCGTACCGTCATCCAGCAGCAGCGCGGGAACTTGCCCTTTTGGGTTTACCGCGAAAAAATCATCGCCGTTTTCCAGACGCTTCTTCATCAGATCAACACCATCCAGCGTGAAATCTTTACCGCTCTCACGAAGTGTGATGTGGGAAGCAAGAGAACAAGCGCCCGGTTTGTAGAACAGTTTCATCGGTAACTCCTTTTGGCTGAGGTATATCGTATGGTAGTGCTAGCTCAGGCAAAAAAAAAGCCGCTAACACCAGTTAGCGGCCTGAAAAAGAGTTTCCCTGAGAATTACGCTGTCGCGGCCTTAGAGGCTTTCTCATTGACGTCATCGTCCTGAGTCATACGATTCAGCTTCGGCGCCGTCAGCAGCATCAGAACAGCGATAACAGCCGTAGCAACACCAATCTGCAGGAACACACGACCGTAGACTTCAAGGGACATCAGCGGGTCAGTGACGTTCTCTGGTACAGCCATCATGTTGGCTACGTAACCACCGATGATGTTTGCACCGGCAGTGGTCAGGAACCAGCTACCCATGATGAAGCCCATCAGGCGTTGCGGAACCAGCTGAGCCACCATTGCCAGACCCAGACCGGAGATCATCAGTTCACCGATACTTTGCAGACCGTAGCAGATGATCAGCCAGTTAACGGAAACGATGCCCGCATCGGTAGCGAATTTAGCACCCAGCGGCAGGATCAGGAATGCACCGGAACACAGCACCATACCAATCGCAAACTTGGTTGGCATCGGCAGGGTATCGCCCATCTTGTTATAGATAGCGGCAAGGATTGGGCTACCAATGATGATCCAGAACGGGTTCAGTGCCTGGTACTGCTCAGGTTCGAAAGCAATGCCAAGAATAGAGTGCTCAACGTTACGAATCGCGAAGAAGTTCAGTGAGGTCGGCATCTGGCTGTACAGCACGAAGAAGATAATCGCTTCCAGCATTAGAATGAAGGCGACGATCATTTTACGACGCGCAGCACCGTGCATGGTGAATGCTTCTTTACCGAAGATAAACACGATACCCAGAGCAATGACGCCCAGAACCATACGTGCGATCTGCTGGTTGTGCAGCAACCAGGTTGCAATCGCGATCAGCACCACGACGCCAACAATAGTCAGCAACAGGTTACGGAAGTTGATCGGCTCAAAGTCAGGTTTAGAACCGTACTGTTTAACCCAGCGCTGACAGAATGCGAAGTTAACAACGGTAATCAGCATACCCACGACGCTCAGAGCGAACGCGGTGCTCCAGCCGTAATGCGCAGCCAACCACGGTGTTGCCAGCATAGAGAAGAATGAACCGATGTTGACGGACATGTAGTACATGGTAAATGCACCATCAAGACGCGGGTCATCTTTGGCATAGCAGGTAGAGAGCAGGGATGATGGGTTTGCTTTAAACAGGCCGTTACCGACCGCGATGGCCGCCATGCCCATATAAACGATACCCGCATCGTGACCAGACCATGCTACCAACGCATAACCGATGGCCAGGACAACGGCACCCAGCATAATGACACGTTTTGTACCCAGAACTTTATCACCTAACCAGCCGCCAATGGCAACCAGACCGTACACCAGGGCGCTAAAGGACGAGAAAAGGGTGATGGAATCCGCTTCTGACATACCCAGTTGTTTAACCAGGTAGACGGCCATAATTCCTTGCAGGCCGTAATAACCAAAACGCTCCCACAGCTCAATAGAGAAAATGAGATAGAACGCTTTTGGTTGTTTGAAGGCGTTTAAACTCACGCTTTCTGTTGGTTTATTGTTTGCAGTAGACACTTTTACCTCTTTTTTTACATCCCATATCAACGGGGGTGTTCAGGCACGTGATGAGTCAAGTTCATCCGTCCGATTGTTATAGTGGGAGGGGAAACGGCAAGTAATGTTCACTATCTTGACCATTCAGACAAGTGGTTTGTAATAATCTGTTACATATATCATGACTGGTGAAATCGTCCGGACTGTGAAATGTTATCTAGCGTTAAATTTCTTCATTTGAAAAATGGCAGATTTTTACACTGTTTAATCAGGGTAAAAACCGCAATGTGGCGATATGTTCTGCTATTTGCGCTTGAATCCAGTGATATAGGCCATTATCTGAAAAATAGCCAGTGTAATGTTTTGTTTAGAAACTGTTCAGTTAGGTCATCTGATTGTCACTTTAACTAAAAAATAAATATTTTTTAACATTGTGTTATCTGGATGATCTGGATCACGTATAGATAGAAATTTCTTTTACTAAAAAAACGATTAACCTGCTCAGGTGTTAATTAACAAGAATATTGCATTAGATATGCGCGGTTGAACGGCATCATTGTCGGGAAAATAAAGTCAGGGGAGTGCATAACTAATCGTTATGTTTGCGAGGGGCAAGCAGTATGCCCCGGCAGCATCAGATATCGACTTTCTCTTTGAATTCGCAAAGATCTTCGATAATACAGGAACCGCAGCGCGGCTTTCTGGCTATGCAGGTATAGCGGCCATGAAGAATTAACCAGTGATGGCAATCGACTTTAAATTCACTGGGTACGACTTTCAGCAGCTTCTCTTCAACCTGCTCGACGTTTTTACCCGGGGCGAACTGGGTACGATTACAAACGCGAAAAATATGGGTATCTACGGCAATAGTGGGCCAGCCAAAGGCGGTATTTAACACCACATTAGCCGTCTTTCGCCCAACCCCGGGCAGGGCTTCTAATGCGGCCCGGTCTTCAGGCACTTCACCATTATGTTGCTCCAGCAGAATGCGGCAGGTTTTAATCACGTTCTCCGCTTTGCTGTTAAACAAACCGATTGTCTTGATGTAGGACTTAACCCCTTCAACGCCTAGCTCCAGCATCGCGGCTGGCGTATTGGCGATGGGGTAGAGCTTAGCCGTCGCTTTATTGACGCTGACATCGGTGGCCTGCGCGGAGAGCAAGACTGAAATCAGCAGTTCGAACGGCGATGTAAAATTTAGCTCGGTTGTCGGATGCGGATTGTTCTCACGCAGGCGCGTCAGTATTTCCAGCCGTTTTGCTTTGTTCATTACACATTCCCTGTTTCACCAGCCGGACTGTCCGTGACAGCCGCCTCGGCACGATGTTTCTTCATTTTCTCATCAATCAGATACTTAACTGCCAGCATCAGACCCAGGCCAATAAACGCGCCTGGTGGCAGCATGGCCAGCAGAAACGGCGTATCGGTATGAAAGATCTCAACGCGCAATACTTTGGCCCAGCTACCCAACAAACCCTCTGCGCCATCAAAGAGTGTACCGTTACCAATTATTTCACGTAGCGAGCCCAGAACAAACATGGCGCCAGTTGCGCCCATGCCGATGGAAAAACCATCGAGTGCGGATAGCGCAGGGCCCTTTTTGGCTGCGAAGGCTTCAGCGCGGCCAACAACAATACAGTTGGTCACAATCAGCGGGATAAAAATGCCCAGAGACTGATACAGGCCAAAAGCGTAGGCATTGATCAACATTTGCACCGCGCTCACCACGGAGGCGATGATCATGACATAAATCGGAATACGTATTTCAGGCGGTGTCCAGCGACGAAGGGCAGAAATCGTCAGGTTCGTCAGCGTCAGGACGAGCGTAGTCGCGAGTCCCAGGCCCAGCGCGTTAGTGGCGGTCGAGGTGACGGCCAACAGCGGACACATCCCGAGTAACTGCACAAGCGCGGAGTTATTTTTCCATAACCCTTGGACAATAACGTCTTTAATTTCGCTCATGGTTTATTCTCCACAGGCGCTAAGTTGAGGAAGTTGCACGGGCAGCATCTGCGCATACAAACCGGCGCGTTTTACTGCATTAACTACCGCACGTGGCGTAATGGTTGCGCCAGTAAACTGGTCAAAGTCGCCGCCGTCTTTTTTCACCGCCCAGTGAGCGTCGTTACCCGCAGCGATCGTTTTGCCGCTAAAGTGGGTGATCCAGTCGGACAGTCGCAGTTCGATTTTATCACCCAGCCCTGGCGTTTCATGATGTTCGGTCACCCGCGTACCCAACACGGTACCCGAAAAATCGACACCAACCAGCAGTTGAATAGCCCCGGAATAACCATCTGGCGCCGTAGCTTCAAGAATTGCTGCAACGGGACGATCGTCCTGGCGGGCAATATACACTCGGTGAGTGCCTTTACCCAACGCCTGCGCATCGACCAGATAACAACTTTCGGACAAGTTATTATTGTAGCGATCGCCTGGCAGAACCTGATCGAACAGCGTTTTTTGCTGCAGCGCGGCCTGTTCATCAATGGTGGACTTGGTTAATTGATTGATTGCCGCGGTTAACCCCGTCGAGCCCGCTGCAAACAGCGCCAGAGTAATACCGTGTTTACGAATCGTTTTCAGCATAGGGAGTCCTTAGCGATGTCCGTACACGCGAGGGCGGGTGTAATAATCAATCAGGGGAACCGTGATATTTGCCAGCAATACGGCAAAAGCCACGCCATCAGGATAACCGCCAAAACTGCGAATCAACCACACTAACAGGCCCGCAAGTGCGCCAAAAATCAGGCGGCCACGGTTGGTTGTTGATGCTGTAACGGGATCGGTAAGAATAAAGAATGCACCCAGCATGGTCGCGCCGGAAAGTAGGTGCAACTGAGGCGAGGCCAGCGAATCTGGCGAGAAAATCCAGCCTAAAGTGGCACAAACGGCGAGCGACAGCAGGAAGCTAACCGGGATATGCCAGCGAATCGCTTTCTGCCATAGCAACACGACGCCGCCCACCAGCCAGGCAAGGTTAACCCACTGCCAGCCAGCACCTGCAAGCATGCCGCTGTAGATTGGGTATTGCATCACCTGCTCAACAGTACGTCCCGCATGCAGCGAAGTCTTAAAGGTATCGAGAGGTGTTGCCTGACTGATACCATCAATACCCATACGCAGCGTGTTCATATCCCCGCCACTGGCGGTATGTCCGCTAAAGATAACGTTCAGGGCGTCAAAAAAACCAGGCACAGTCGCCGCAATTTCATGCGGCGGCAGCCAGCTTGTCATCTGTACCGGGAATGAGATAAGCAGCACCACGTAACCAATCATGGCGGGGTTAAACGGGTTCTGACCGAGGCCACCATACAGCTGTTTAGCAATGATAACGGCGAATACCGTGCCTAAAACTACCATCCACCAGGGGGCGAGCGGGGGAATACTCACGGCCAGCAGTAACCCGGTGAGCAACGCGGAGTTGTCTTTTAAAATCGCGACAATGGGTTGTTTGCGCAGTTTAAGCACGACCGCTTCGGCGGCGATAGCGCTGATGGCGGCCAGAACTATCTGGAACAACGTACCCCAGCCAAAGAACCACAGCTGAGCGGCGATCCCCGGCAATGCAGCCAGTAATACCAGCATCATGATACGCGATGTCTGGCGCTGGTTATGGGTATAAGGGGAGCTTGCTATTCTGAATACCATTTATTCCTCGTTTACAACCTGCTGCTGGGCGGCTTTCTTTGCCTGAGCGCGTGCAATAGCGGCCGCGACGGCGGCTTTACGCGGATCCACCGGTTCGACTGTTTCCGTAACCGTCTGCTGCTCGAGCTTGCGAGCTTTGGCGCGGGCGATAGCCGCTTCCACGGCGGCTTTACGCGGATCCACCGGTTCGACTGTTTCCGTAACCGTCTGCTGCTCGAGCTTGCGAGCTTTGGCGCGGGCGATAGCCGCTTCCACGGCGGCTTTACGCGGATCCACCGATTCGGCTGTTTCCGTAACCGCCTGCTGCTCGAGCTTGCGAGCTTTGGCGCGGGCGATAGCCGCTTCAACGGCAGCTTTACGCGGATCGACCTCTGTGCTGCTACCTCCAGTTTGGGGAGGGTTTTCCATCCGGGTTGCGCGAGCTTGCGCCTTACGCGCCTCGCGTGCGGCAATCACGGCACTATTGTCAGGTTTTTCGCCAGCCTGAATGACTACCGGCTGCATTGCCTGAGCCTGCTTTTCTTTTACGCGAGCCAGCGCGGCGGCAATGGCATCATGATCTTTAGCCGCAGGCTGAACGGCAGCGCTTTTGTGACGTTCAAGACGGGCTGCTTTTTCACGTTCGAGTCGCGCCTGTCGGGCTTCAAATCGCGCTTTCGCTTCAGCGGCACGTTTTTCTTCCTGACTAATGGCATAAATCTCGGCTTTTTCCTGACGGAAATACTGCACCAGTGGAATATTGCTTGGGCATACCCAGGCGCAGGCACCGCATTCAATGCAGTCCGCGATATTGTGCGCCGTTGCTTTGTCGTGCTGCTGCCCTTTACTGAACCAATAAAGCTGTTGCGGCAGGAGATCGGCCGGACAGGCATCGGCGCATGCGCTACAGCGAATACAGCCTTTCTCTTCCGGCGTTTCTCCCATTTCACTGGCAGAGGGCGCCAGAAGACAGTTGGTTATCTTCACCACCGGTACATCCAGCCACGGCAGCGTAAAGCCCATCAGCGGCCCGCCCATAATCACCATCTGGTCGGCGGAAGGGCAGAAGCCCGCGTCGTTGAGCAGATGACGAACCGGCGTGCCTAAACGCGCCCAGACGTTGCCCGGACGGCTGACGGCTTCGCCGGTCAGCGTCACGACACGCTCGGTAATCGGTTCTCCGTCAATCACCGCACGTTTAATCGCGTAGGCGGTTCCAACGTTTTGCATCAGCACGCCGATATCTGAGGAGCGTCCCCCGTGGGGAACCTGCTTGCCGGTCAGGATTTGCGTTAACTGCTTGGCCCCGCCTGACGGGTACTTGGTGGGGATTACGCGTAAGCTGATATCGTGTGAATCAGCCAGCACCGCGCGCAGCATGGAAATTGCCTGTGGCTTGTTATCTTCAATGCCCAGTAGAATTTCGCGTGGCTGAAGAATATGCGCCAGGATACGGATACCTTCGACGACCTGCGCCGCGCAGTCCTGCATCAGGCGGTCATCAGCCGTAATGTACGGCTCGCATTCAGCAGCGTTAATGATCAGCGTTTCAATTTTATCTCCGCCGCCCTGCAGCTTAACGCCGGTGGGAAAACCCGCGCCACCCAGTCCGGCGACGCCGAACTGGTGAATACGTGCGATCAGCTCTTCCCGGCTGCGGGAACGGTAATCGGCCCAGCCGTCTCGCTCAATCCAGCGATCTTCACCATCGGCGTCAATAATAACGCTCAGCTCAGCTAATGCCGATGGATGTGCAGTAGAATGCGGCGCAATAGCAACAACGGTGCCTGACGTTGGCGCATGTACCGGAAGCATTTTACCACGCCCAAGGGTTAACGCCTGACCACGCAGCACGGTGTCGCCTACGTTTACGCACAGCTCACCCTCCGCGCCAATATGTTGTTTCAGCGGAATAACAAAGCGTGGCGCCAGCGGAACCTGTCGCAGTGGCGTACCGTTCGACTGGGTCTTCATTTCTGGTGGATGAATGCCGCCATCAAAGTCCCAGATTTTGTTTTTTCTGAATGCAGAGAATAACTTAAACATGTTGTTCCACGGGAATGATGCGCACAGGGATGGTGTTTAAATCCCATTTCCAGCTATCAGGTGTCTCGGCTACCGGCCGTAATTCGATACATTGCGTCGGGCACGGATCAACGCACAGGTTGCACCCGGTGCAGAGATCGCTCATCACCGTGTGCATGGCGCGGGTCGCGCCCACGATCGCATCAACCGGGCAGGCCTGAATGCACTTTGTACAACCGATACAGTTATTTTCATCAATGACCGCCAGCATACGCACGGGGGTAACATCGTGTTCATCACCATCAATCGGCTGCGGGTCGACGTTCAGCAGGGCGGCAATTTTTAACATCACCGCTTCGCCTCCGGGTGCGCAACGGTTGATTTTTTCGCCCTGAGAGCCGATCGCTTCAGCGTAAGGATGACAGCCCGGATAGCCGCATTGTCCACACTGGCTTTGCGGGAGAATTTCATCAATTTTCTCCACGACAGGATCATCTTCGACGGCAAAACGTCGTGAGGCGTAACCCAAAATAGCGCCGAACGCCAGACCCAGTAGACTCACTGCGGCAACGGCAATCCAGATAGCATTCATTACAACTTCACCAAACCACTAAAGCCCATAAAGGCCAATGACATTAAACCAGCGGTAATCAGCGCAATCGCATTACCGCGAAACGGAGCAGGCACGTCCGCCACGGCGAGGCGTTCGCGGATGGCGGCGAACAGTACCATCACCAGCGAGAAGCCGACGGCGGCGGAAAAACCGTATAGCGCCGACTGTAAAAAGTTATGACCGAGATTGATATTCAGTAACGCCACGCCTAATACCGCGCAGTTAGTGGTGATCAGCGGTAGGAAGATCCCCAACAGGCGGTAAAGTGCAGGGCTGGTTTTGCGTACAACCATCTCGGTAAATTGCACGACGACGGCGATGACCAGAATAAAAGCCAACGTGCGCAGATAGATGAGATTGAGTGGAATGAGGATCCAGGTGTCAATCAGCCATGCGCAGATGGATGCCAGTGTCATGACAAACGTCGTGGCAAGGCCCATACCCATTGCGGTTTCCAGTTTTTTGGAAACGCCCATAAACGGGCAGAGCCCCAGAAACTTGACCAGTACAAAGTTATTGACCAGTACAGTTCCGACAAACAGCAGCAGGTAATCAGTCATTTTTCGGCCTGAAATAAAAAAGCCGCCTATTATCTGATAATCTACAACAGGCGACAACAGGTTAACTGTAGGGTTATTACGGATTCACAAACGTCGATTTAACGCGTTGCGAGCGTTTGAAATAGGGCACCAGCAGTGCCGCAGCCAGCAATGGGAACAGCAGTTGGCGCACGGCAAAGGCGTCCGGAACCGGTGAAAACGCAAACGCTTTAATCGCCAGTAACACGGAGATCAGCAGCCATAGAATATAATGCTTAGGCACACAGGCTCTGCGTTTGAAAAACGCAATCGTCAGCCACAGCGTGTAATACCACATGGCAATCGCGGTAATAAAAGAGACGCCCCATAACAGCAAATTTGCCGTACTTTGCGCACCCAGCGTTTGGAAGGTTTGCGGTGTAGCCAGCGCAGTGACATAAAGTAATAACGCCAGCGAAGCGCTCAACAATGCGACTAACAGCCAGGCCAGTGGCCCAAGTAGCCAGCCCCCGATACGTTGTGCCGGTGTGGTAGTCATCTCTTCTCCAGGTTTACGCGCGCAATCAAACATGCCATTCATTTTGGGGCAATTATTATAAAGCTTTTAACGTTGAGCGCTACTTTCTTCTTTATTGCACGTAATGCCAGACTGATTTGGGTACCTGACCAACATCAAACAGACGACCTCCTGAGATAAGCTCCGCACGGCGATGGTCTGCAGCGCGATACATATTGATAATGTCGCTATCGTCGGTGAGTGTGTAGTTAAGATGGTCGAACAGTTTTTCCAGACTTTCGAGTGAACTGATTTTGCGGAATTTTAATAAGTAATCCTGAACAGTCATAAATGGAAATCCATATTAATAAAATAATACCAACGGAGTAGTAAATATAAATAATAAACAACATGCACAGGTAAAAGCGGATTGACGCGCAAATGTGAGAAGAGTGTTCATACCTGTGGAAAAGCAGGCGCTATGCGCACCTGCGGTAAGGGTAACGCGCTTCGCTACAGCAGGCAATATGCACCGGAGTGGGATGCGGCATTATTCTCTTTTTTTGACAAAATTCGATCTTTTGCAGCCAAACCCTGCCGTTACTCGATGTTAATTGCCGGGTTATAAGGGACTGCAGATGCTTATTTCTTCTGCACAGCAGCAACGGGCTCCGGTGGCTGGTAATTGTCAATATGATTGGCAACACCCAGCAGGATCACAGAGACGGTGAGAACAATCCAACCTGCTAATTCAATAAGACGATTCATTACTGATGACATTTGCTTTGATTTATCCATAAACACAGGCTGCAAATGTTACTAATCTCTCAATAATACAGCAAGATAATTGGGAACGATTTCTCCCTCTTTTTCGCTGCAAGTTAAGCATAAGTGGCATATGTTTGACTTAAGTTAATAAACAACCTTTGTAGCGCAATGGTTATTAAACTATTGAGACGTTGCAGGGTATGGTGTGAAATAGGTCAGTCCTGAATTGAGAGGCTATAACATGAGTGACAACATCCGCGTTGGGCTAATTGGCTATGGTTACGCCAGTAAAACCTTCCATGCCCCCCTGATTGTGGGCACACCGGGCCTCGAACTGGCTGCGGTTTCCAGTAGTGATGAAGCAAAAGTGAAGGCAGACTGGCCAACGGTGGCGGTTGTTGCTGAGCCTAAACACCTTTTTAACGATCCGAATATCGACCTGATTGTGATCCCCACGCCTAATGACACTCACTTCCCGTTAGCGAAGGCTGCGCTGGAAGCGGGCAAACATGTGGTTGTTGATAAGCCTTTCACCGTGACACTGTCACAAGCACGCGAACTGGATGCGTTGGCGCGTAGCCTTGGCCGTGTGCTGTCCGTTTTCCATAACCGCCGTTGGGACAGTGATTTTCTGACGTTGAAAGCCCTGCTGGCGGATGGCGTTTTGGGGGAGGTGGCGTATTTCGAATCCCATTTCGATCGATTCCGCCCGCAGGTTCGTGACCGCTGGCGTGAACAGGGGGGGCCGGGAAGCGGCATCTGGTATGATTTAGCTCCGCATCTTCTGGATCAGGCGATTAACCTGTTTGGTTTGCCCGTCAGCATGACGGTAGATCTGGCTCAGCTCCGCCCAGGTGCGCAAGCGACGGATTACTTCCATGCCATCCTGACTTACCCGCAGCGTCGTGTGATTCTGCACGGCACCATGCTCGCTGCCGCTGAGTCGGCCCGTTATATCGTGCACGGATCGCGTGGCAGCTATGTGAAGTATGGTCTTGACCCGCAGGAAGAGCGCCTGAAAAATGGCGAGCGACTGCCTCAGGAAGACTGGGGTTATGACATGCGCGATGGCGTGTTGACGCGAATAGAAGGCGAAGAGCAGGTTGAAGAGACCTGGCTGACTGTACCGGGTAATTACCCGGCGTACTATGCTGGCATTCGTGATGCGCTAAATGGTCATGGTGAAAACCCGGTACCGGCGAGACAAGCTATTCAAATCATGGAGCTGATTGAGCTGGGTCTTGAATCTGCGAAACATCGCTCGACGCTGTGCCTTGCCTGATTAGGCAAATGCCGGATGGTGATGCTCAGCATCTCATCCGGCACTTTAACCGTCACGCTGCGGCGACTTTCTCGCGCAGGGCACGTTTTTCTTCGTTACTCAGAAATGCCATTTCCAGGCCGTTGATTTGCGCCTGACGGATCTGTTCGCGCGTGAGTCCTGCCGCTGGCGCGGCAATGGTGTACTCGTGAATAATATCCACACCCTGTACCGCCGGATCGTCCGTATTCAAGCTGGCTAAAACGCCATGCTCAAGGAATGTTTTTAGCGGGTGGGTTGCCAGAGAGGCGACGGTGCTGGTCTGAATGTTCGATGTCAGGCAGGATTCGATGCCGATACGGTGTTCGGCGAGGTAATCCATCAACGCACGATCTTCAACGGCTTTAACGCCGTGACCTATACGTTCTGCGCCCAGCTCTTTGATGGCCTGCCAGATACTTTCTGGTCCCGCGGCTTCGCCCGCATGCACAGTAATACGCCAGCCGGCGTCGCGCGCCTGATTGAAATGCGACAGGAACAGACTGCCCGGGAAACCCAGTTCGTCACCCGCCAGATCCAGCGCCGTAATATGGTCACGGTGGGCTAACAGCGCATCCAGTTCCTGCAGGCAGGCGGTTTCGCCGAAGGTACGGCTCATAATGCCAATTAAGCGAGCTTCGACGCCAAAGGTCTTGCAGCCCTCGCGTACGCCGGCAATGACGGCTTCAACCACGCCCGCAACCGGGAGCTGATGCGCCATCGCCATATAGCCGGGTGAAAAACGTAATTCTACATAGTGCAGGCCGTTACGTGCAGCATCCTCAATATTCTCAAATGCCACGCGGCGACAAGCATCCAGCGAGGCCAGTACCTTCACGCCCCAGTCGAGCTTGGATAAAAAGCTCACTAAATCCGGCTCAGTTGATGTGACTTGCACATGAGGGATCAGCGTTTCCAGCGTTTGTGCCGGAAGCGTTAAATTGAACTGACGACCCAGATCCAGGATCGTTTGGGCACGGATGTTACCATCAAGGTGGCGATGGACGTCGGTCAGGGGGAGGGAAGTATCAATCATGGTCGCACTCGTGTATTTAGGTAAAGTGCGTCGTATTATATGAAAAAATCGGGATAAAAAGCTATGTTGCGCAATGAATAATTTCATTGCGCAAACTTAATTAGCGTACAGAACGGATGGCGTTAATCAGCCCCTGAACGCCTTTTTCAAGCTTGGATCTTGGGCATCCGGCATTGAGACGTACAAAACCGCGACCTTCTTCTCCGTAGGTGTATCCCGGCATGATAGCCACTTTCTGCTGGTGGATGAGAACATCCTGCAAGGCATGGTCATCAATATTGAGCGGACGCAGGTCAATCCATGCCAGATAGGTGGATTGAGGAATCTGCCAGTTGAGTTCGGGGAATGCGGCATTAAGCTCACGCGCAACGTAATGCAGATTGCTGGCAAGATAATCGCGCAGCGCATCAAGCCAGCTTGCACCCTGTTGATAAGCGGCAATATGTGCGCTAAGCGCCAGCACCGCAGGCGAGGAAAGACCATCGCGGCCTTTTAACGCGCTGAGGTAATCGTTGCGGCTTTGAGCATCTTCAATGAGTCCGTAAGCCCCGGTTAATGCCGGAATATTAAAACTCTTTGAGCCGGAAGTGAGCAGTGCCCAACTGCCGCGCGCGACGTTACTCCACGGGATGTGCGGCCGGTCTGACCATACCATATCCATATGAATCTCATCGGAGATAACTTTTACACCATGGCGCTGACACAGTTCTGCCATGGCTTCCAGCTCGTCGCGCGTCCACACTTTACCCGTTGGGTTTTGTGGGCTGCAAAGCAGAAGAATTTTGCTTTCAGGTCGAGACAGGGCTTTCTCCAGCGCAACCATGTCACAAAACCAGCCGTCGGCGCGTTTTTCCAGTCCGACTGCGCGTACCTGTCGCTGATTACCTTCAATCGCTTTGTAAAACGCATCGTACGCCGGAGTATGGATAACCACCGCATCGCCCACGGATGACCACTGGCGGATCAACTCCGACACCATATAGATGACCGAGGGGCCATATACCAGCGACTGAGGATCTATTTGAGTGTTATGCCGCGAAAGAAACCAGTGGCTTATCGCCGCCAGAAACTCATCGTTTTTCCAGCGGCTGTAACCCAACACGCCATGTGACAGGCGCTGAGTCAGCGCCTCCAGAATGCAAGGTGCGGTGGCAAAATCCATATCGGAGATGGTGAATGGCAGCAGGTCGGCTGAACCAAAACGGTCGGCAACGTAATCCCACTGAGTACACCAGGTACCGTGCCTGTCCACAACCTTTGAAAAATCAAACATATTGTTGTCCTTAAGCCTGTACGGTGTTCATCAGAACCGCGATCTCGTCTTTCACTGACTGGACCTGCGGACCGATAACGACCTGAAGGTTATGCTGATTGAGTTGTACTACGCCAATGGCACGATTGTCCTTCAGAGCCTGTACGTTAACAAGCGACATATCTTTCACTGACAAGCGCAGACGGGTGATGCAATTATCCAGGCTGACAATGTTTTCTGCGCCGCCCAGCGCCGCCAGAATAGCAGGGACGTTGTAACCTGATTTACCAGGCGCTCCGGCCATTACTTTTTCGATATTGCTGGCAATTTCGACTTCACGGCCCGGCGTCTTCAAATTGAAACGCGTGATGGCGAAGCGGAAGATCACGTAGTACACCGCAAACCAGATAGCCGCGACAACAGGGACCAGGTACCACTTGGTGGACAATCCGTGCAGGATGCCGAACACCACGAAGTCAATCAGGTTACCGTCAGTGTTACCGATAGTGACGCCAAGCACCGCCATCACGGTGAAGCCAAGACCGGTTAGCAGGGCGTGGATTACATACAGAACCGGAGCGACGAACAGGAATAAGAACTCAAGTGGTTCGGTTGTACCGCCGATGACACAGGCAATCAGACCAGAAATTAATAACCCTTTAATTTTATGACGATTTTCAGGGCGTGCGCAGTGGTACATGGCTAATGCCGCACCCGGTAAACCGCCGAGGAACGCCGGCATTTTACCCTGGGACAGGAAACGTGTTGCGCTTTCAGAGAAACCTTGCGTTGTCGGGCAGCTCAGTTGAGCCTGGAAAATAGTCAGTGCGCCGCTCACGCTATGGCCGCAGACTTCCTGTGTGCCGCCAGCTTCGGTGAAGCGAATGAGTGCCACCAGAATATGGTGCAGGCCAAAAGGCAGCAACAGACGTTCACCGGTACCAAACAGCATAGGACCAAATTCCCCCGCGCTATTGATGATGTGACCGAGTCCGGTAATGCCCATGGCGAAAACCGGCCAAATCAAGGGAATGACCAGCCCGACCAATCCCATCACCACCGAGGAGATGATAGGCACAAAGCGCGTACCACCGAAAAACGCCAGCGCATCCGGCAGACGAATGTTGTGGAAGCGTTCATGCAGCATCCAGACAATGATCCCGGCAATAACGGCACCGAGGATCCCGGTGTCGATCGACTGGATCCCCAGAATGTTTTGCACGTTGTTGGCTTTCAGGATCGCCGCATCTGTGGTGGGTAAGATACCTTTGGCGGTTAACCAGAAATTGACGGCGAGGTTCATGACCGCATAACCGACAAAACCGGCAAACGCCGCAACGCCTTTGTTCTCGCGCGCCAGGCCCAGAGGAATGGCAATACAGAACATGACTGGCAGGAAGCTAAACGCAAATGATCCAACTTTACTCATCCAGGTAAAGATGGCCTGCAGCAGCGGATTCCCCAACGCTGGGATCAGCGTCAAGACATCATGGCTACTCAACGAGCTGCCGATCCCCAACATGATCCCGCAAAATGAGAGCAGCGCTACAGGCAGCATAAAGGTTTTGCCCAACTGCTGGAAAAATTCCCATAACGTTATTTTTGGTGTGGTTCTCGCCGTCATCAAACGACTCCTTGTAAAGGCTAGCTGACTAATGATGGCGAGAAGATAAAACGTTTTACCTAATTTTAGTGCGGTATAAATCACATTATCGAACGATAATAGGGGGTATAAATATAAGTGATTGATAAAACGTTTTATCTGTCACGTTATCAGGGAGTTTTCTGTTTTTATGGCTATAGCCAAAAAAATAACCATCCATGATGTTGCGCTGGCTGCGGGGGTTTCGGTCAGCACCGTCTCATTGGTGCTCAGTGGAAAAGGGCGAATTTCATCAGCGACTGGGGAGCGGGTGAATGCTGCTATTGAGCAACTGGGGTTTGTGCGTAACCGCCAGGCATCAGCGCTGCGCGGCGGGCAGAGCGGAGTAGTTGGTTTGATTGTACGCGATCTTTCAACGCCGTTTTACGCCGAGCTGACGGCAGGTCTGACGGAAGCGTTAGAAGCGCAGGGGCGCATGGTCTTCTTACTGCACGGCGGTAAAGATGGGGAGCAGCTGGCGCAGCGTTTCGCGATGTTACTCAACCAGGGGGTGGATGGCGTGGTCATTGCCGGGGCCGCCGGTAGCAGTGATGCACTGCAACAGTTGGCCGCTGATAAAGGGATCCCGGTGGTATTTGCATCACGCGCCAGCTACATGGATGACGCAGACACCGTCAGGCCCGATAACATGCAGGCTGCACAGTTACTGGTTGAACATCTTATCCGCCACGGACACCAGCGTATTGCATGGCTGGGCGGGCAGAGTTCTTCATTGACTCGCGCAGAGCGCGTCGGCGGTTATTGTGCAACCTTACTAAAATATGGTTTACCGTTTCATAGCGACTGGGTGTTGGAGTGTTCATCCAGCCAGAAGCAGGCCGCAGAAGAGGTAACGGCGCTGTTACGCCGCAATCCCACGATCAGCGCGGTGGTGTGCTACAACGAAATAATCGCCATAGGCGCCTGGTTTGGCCTGATGAGAGCAGGACGTCAGAGTGGTGAAATTGGTGTCGATCGCTATTTCGAACAGCAAATATCGTTGGCCGGATTCGCTGATGTGGCGGAAAACGCGTTGGACGATATCCCGATTACCTGGGCCTGTTCGCCCGCACGGGAAATGGGATACACCCTTGCTGAACGTATGCTACAACGCATTGCCCACGATGAAGGTCATTCACGCAATCTGACGCTTTCCGCTCGTCTGGTGGCGGCGAAATAAAAAAGCCCGATAAACACTGTTATCGGGCCTGTCACCGACGAGTGATTATTGTTGCGGGATGGCAGGGGCATCCGGCTGTGTAAGAGAAGGCATACCGAACATACCAACAAACTCATCCAGCGGCATTTTTTGTCCGTTCAGCGTCACCTGGCCGTTTGCGTATTGCAGGCTGGTGCCGATAACGTTGTCCTGCAAAGTCGTAATGCGGAACATCTGACCCATCGCCGCCAGGCCATTAACCTGTTGCTTCGCCAGACCAGCCGCTTCTTCCTGCTGATATCCTTCCAGTTTGGCAATTTGCGTCATGAACTCAGTCGCCATATCGACAGGGATGGTCAGTTTCGCATCCAGCGATTTGACGGAACGATCCACTTCCTGGGCCAGCGTTTGCGGCTCCACCGTGTTTGCTGTCGGATCTTTTAGCAGCAGTGACAGATTAAATGTGGTTTCACCTTTTGCATTCTTCCAGCTCAGTGGAGCAATGGTGACAACCGGTTCGCCTTTCATCAGAATCGGTAGCGCATTAAAGAAGGCTTCGGTGACTTTCTGCTGATAAAGCTCAGGATTTTGGACCACATCAATCTGCGCCATCAGCGCTTTGGTTTGGGCGCTGTACTGCTGGCTGAACTGGTGCAGTGCTTCACCGTCAATCTGGCCAACTTTCAACGTCAGCTTACCGCTCCCCATATCCTGGCCCTGCAATTTAAGGCTGTTCAGGGTGTAATCCAACTGGCTGTTGACGGTTTTGCCATCGTTAATCAGATCGGATTTGCCATCGATACCCATGCCTTCCAGCACCGCCAACTCTTTGCCCTCAACTGAAATCGACAGTTTTTCGAGGGACAATTTCTGATCGCCGATGCGCTCACCAAAGCTTGCGATACTGCTGGAACCTTCAGTTTTCAGGTTATTGAAAGTAACTTGTACTTTCTGATCATACTCATTGACGGCATTAACCAGGCCACTTTGCGCCTCGCCAGTCAGCGACACCGCATTACCATCCTTATCTGCCGTAAACTGGAACTCCCCGCCGCTAAAGGCCACTTTTTCGTCGCCTTTCTCGTAGTTCAGCGGTTTGAGGGAGAGATCGGAACGGGTATCCCCACTGTAGCCAATACGGGAATTAATGATGAATGGCGTCTCACCTTTGGCAATATCAAACAGCGGTTTCGTCACGTCGTTATTGACCAGCGTCGTTTTCACGGAGGCCATTGCCGGAACAAGATTCAGTGATTTCAGCTGAGCCAGCGGGAAAGGACCGTGATCAACGGTTTCATTCAGGACGATGCTTTGTCCCGGTTTCAGCCAGGAATCTGCCTGACCGGCGACAGGTTTCACCACCAACTGCAGTTGGCTATTGAACACGCCGCGCTGGTAGTTTTGATAACTCAGTTCAATGCCCGCCTCTGGGGAGTAGCGTTTTAACTGATCGTTTGCCTGCGTCACCATCTCGGCGAGATGCGTTTCGAGTTTCTTTCCTGTGTACCAGGCGCCGCCCGTCCAGACGATACCCAGTGCAACCACCACACCCGCAGCTACCAGCGATTTTTTCATTTTGATATCCATAAAATAAAACCAGGCGTTTGAAGACGCCTGGAGGAGTGACATGTCTTTAACTCACTACAGCTTAGCAAGAGTTGTTAAAAATATCAGTATCTTGCTACAGCTTGTTATAAACCCGAGCTAAACGGCCCGTGCCGCTGACGTTTACCGGCGATTCATTCGCGCTAATAAAGGCCGACTCACCCGGCTGCAGCACCAGACGCTGCTCGCCCTTGCTCAGCACGGCTTCACCTTCGATGCAGAACAAAATGGCCGCACTTTGCTGGTTGATATCTGCGCCATTGGCGGTCAGATCATGCAAGGAGAACGCGAAATCGTCGACCGGAATGGGGAAGTCCAGTTCGCTGTCAGTCTTAACTGGCGTGGTCAGCAGCTGATTGGCTGGCTTGGCGACAAACTTAACGTTGGCGACCAGCTCCGGGATATCAATGTATTTTGGCGTCAGTCCGGCGCGCAGCACGTTGTCCGAGTTAGCCATTACCTCCAGCGCCACACCTTGCAGGTAGGCGTGTGGGGTTTCGGCAAATAAGAACATCGCTTCGCCAGGATTGAGTTTCACCACATTGAGCAGCAGCGGGGAGAAGAGCCCGCTGTCATTCGGATAGAAATCGGCGATCAGGCGAATGGTTTGCCACGGTTCACCCTGCTGGCTGTTCAGCGCCGATTTCAGGATCGCCAGCGCATGGGATTTCTCCTCATCCTGCATATTCAGCAAGCTGGCGAAAAGATAGCTCAGACGTTCCGCGCTCGGTTCCTGCAGGAAATGCGCAATAGCCGGATGCGCGGCGGAAACCGGTTGTAACAATGCGACGATGTCAGAGAACTCGCGGAATGCGTTCATCGCCAGGAACGGTGTCAAAGCAAAAACCAGTTCCGGTTTGTGGTTAGGATCTTTGTAATTGCGCTCGGCGGCATCCATCGGGATCCCCGCCGCGTTTTCTTTGGCAAATCCGATTTCAGAGTTGTGCTTGTTAGGATGAACCTGAATCGAAAGAGGTTGCGCGGCGCACAGCACTTTAAACAGGAAAGGCAGTTCACCAAAGCGTTTCGCAACGGCATCGCCTAACAGTGCGGATTTATCGTGTTCGATGACATCACGCAGAGCGACCGTCTGGCCGTTAGCGTCCAGAACCTGCGAACTGCTTTTCGGATGCGCGCCCATCCACAGCTCAGCCATCGGTTGCTGAGTGGGGTTGGCAATCCCATAAAGTTCCGTTAACGCAGTTTTACTTCCCCAGGCGTAGTTCTGCACTGAGTTGATGAGTTTTTGCATTCTCAAGCCCTGTTTCAATGTGGAATTTTCTACGGCTATTAAACCAAGAAACCCTGAGCGAAGTAACCTGCACATGTAAAAAGTCGTACTTGTCTCAGTTTTTGTTAAAAAATTGTGTAGGATATGGTGACTCGCTTTTAATACCCTGAGTAATTCCGGTTGCAGAAAGCCTTTCCTTCTACAACCCGACCTGCGGCAGGGAAGCAGGGCAATGGAACATCTGCCCAGAGAATAACCAGACCGAGCAGTAAGTGAGAGCACAATGTCAAACAAACCCTTTCATTATCAGCATCCTTTCCCCCTCAAAAAGGATGATACCGAATACTATCTGCTGACCAGCGACCATGTCTCCGTTGCCGAATTTGAAGGGCAGGAGATCGTTAAAGTCGCGCCGCAAGCCTTAACGCTGCTGGCTCGTCAGGCCTTCCATGATGCATCGTTTATGCTGCGTCCTGCGCATCAGCAGCAGGTGGCCGACATTCTGCGTGACCCGGAGGCCAGCGAAAACGACAAATACGTGGCCCTGCAATTCCTGCGGAACTCTGATATTGCGGCAAAAGGTATTTTGCCGACCTGTCAGGACACCGGCACCGCGATTATCGTGGGTAAAAAAGGTCAGCACGTCTGGACTGGCGGCGGGGATGAAGCTGCGCTGGCGCGCGGTGTGTATAACACCTACATCGAAGACAACCTGCGCTATTCACAAAACGCCGCGCTGGATATGTATAAAGAGGTGAACACCGGTACCAACCTGCCGGCACAGATAGATTTGTATACCGTCGATGGCGATGAATACAAATTCCTGTGTATTGCCAAAGGCGGTGGTTCGGCGAACAAAACCTATCTGTACCAGGAGACCAAAGCGCTGCTCACGCCGGGCAAATTAAAAAATTACCTGGTTGAGAAAATGCGAACGCTGGGAACAGCGGCCTGTCCGCCGTATCACATTGCGTTTGTGATCGGTGGAACGTCAGCGGAAGCCACGCTGAAAACGGTGAAACTGGCGTCGGCTAAATATTACGATGAGCTGCCGACCGAAGGTAATGAACATGGTCAGGCATTCCGCGATGTGGAGCTGGAAAAAGAGCTGCTGATTGAGGCACAAAATTTGGGGCTGGGCGCGCAGTTCGGCGGGAAATATTTCGCTCATGATATCCGCGTGATCCGCCTGCCGCGTCACGGTGCGTCGTGTCCGGTTGGTATGGGCGTTTCTTGCTCAGCCGATCGAAATATCAAAGCTAAGATCAACCGTGAAGGTATCTGGATCGAAAAACTGGAGCATAATCCTGGCAAATATATACCAGAAGAGTTGCGCCAGGCGGGAGAAGGCGAAGCGGTACGCGTTGACCTCAATCGTCCGATGAAAGAGATCCTGGCTCAGCTGTCGCAGTACCCGGTTTCTACACGTCTGTCGCTTAACGGTACCATTATTGTTGGCCGTGATATTGCGCATGCGAAACTGAAAGAACGTCTGGATAACGGTGAAAGTTTGCCGCAGTATGTTAAAGATCATCCGATCTATTACGCTGGCCCGGCGAAAACGCCGGAAGGCTATGCCTCTGGTTCGCTTGGACCAACCACGGCAGGGCGTATGGACTCGTATGTTGACCAGCTTCAGTCCGCAGGTGGCAGCATGATCATGCTGGCGAAAGGCAACCGCAGCCAGCAGGTGACCGATGCCTGTCATAAGCATGGCGGCTTCTACTTAGGCAGTATCGGCGGCCCGGCAGCGGTGCTGGCCCAGGGCAGTATCAAGAGTCTGGAATGTGTGGAATACCCTGAACTGGGGATGGAAGCCATCTGGAAAATTGAAGTGGAAGATTTCCCGGCGTTTATCCTGGTGGATGACAAAGGCAACGATTTCTTCAAGCAGATTCAGACGTCGCAGTGCGCACGCTGCGTTAAGTAACGTCAGCCGCCCTTCGGGGCGGTTTTTTTTTACCGCACGAACCACCAAACGACAGATTAATCCTCGTTAATACTCATAAGACCAATGCAAATGGGCAATGTCGAAACATAACCTAATCAATTGTTAATGTAAGGAGCAGGTAATGGTAACGGTACGCCGCGAGAATGATTCAATGGGGGCGATTGATGTTCCAGCCGATAAGCTTTGGGGCGCGCAAACCCAACGTTCGCTGGAGCATTTTCGTATCTCTACGGAGAAAATGCCGGTCTCGCTGATCCATGCGCTGGCGCTGACGAAACGCGCCGCAGCAAAGGTTAACCAGGATCTCGGGCTGCTGGCGGAGGATAAAGCCAGGGCTATTATGCAGGCCGCAGATGAGGTGTTGGCGGATAAACACCGCGATGAGTTTCCGCTGGCCATCTGGCAAACCGGGTCAGGTACGCAAAGCAATATGAACATGAACGAGGTGCTGGCAAACCGGGCCAGCGAGTTGCTGGGCGGCGTGCGGGGGATGGAACGGAAAGTTCACCCCAACGATGATGTAAATAAAAGCCAAAGCTCGAATGATGTGTTCCCGACCGCAATGCACGTTGCCGCTCTGCTGGCGCTGCGTAACTCACTGATCCCGCAGTTAAATGTCTTAACCAAAACGCTCAGTGATAAATCACACGCTTTCGCGGATATCGTCAAAATTGGTCGTACACATCTGCAAGATGCAACCCCGCTTACGCTTGGCCAGGAGATTTCCGGCTGGGTGGCAATGCTTGAACATAACCTCAGACACATTGAAAACAGCTTACCCCACGTGGCGGAACTGGCGCTGGGGGGAACCGCGGTAGGGACCGGACTGAACACGCATCCGGAATATGCCCGTCGGGTCGCGGATGAATTGCGGGACATTACCTGTGCGCCGTTCGTTTCCGCACCGAATAAATTTGAAGCGCTAGCCACCTGCGATGCTCTGGTTCACGCCCACGGCGCGCTAAAAGGGCTGGCGGCATCGCTGATGAAAATCGCCAACGATGTGCGCTGGCTGGCATCCGGTCCGCGTTGCGGGATTGGCGAAATTTCGATTCCAGAAAATGAACCGGGCAGCTCCATTATGCCGGGTAAGGTCAATCCTACCCAGTGTGAAGCGCTCACCATGCTTTGCTGTCAGGTAATGGGCAACGATGTCGCCATCAACATGGGCGGAGCGTCAGGTAATTTTGAGCTCAACGTTTACCGACCAATGGTCATCCACAATTTCCTGCAGTCGGTGCGTCTGCTGGCTGACGGTATGGAAAGCTTTAACGAGCACTGCGCGACAGGGATCGAGCCCAATCGTGAACGAATCGATCAACTGCTCAACGAGTCGCTAATGCTGGTGACCGCGCTCAATACCCATATCGGTTATGATAAAGCCGCTGAAATTGCCAAAAAGGCGCACAAAGAGGGGCTGACGTTAAAAGCTTCCGCCCTGGCGCTGGGGTATCTAACCGAAGCGGAGTTTGACAACTGGGTACGCCCGGAACTGATGGTTGGCAGTATGCGGCCATGCAGTTAATCCGCAACGTACAGGTGCAGCCGGGGAATAATCAATCTCAACGGCTGCGCCTGAGGTTTAAAACGATGCTGAACATTATCGGCATCATAATTCAGTAACTCGCCGATATCTGGTACGGTCATGCCGTTTTCATTGTTGAGCAACGCGATCAAGGGCGTCGGGCAGGCATATTGCACCTGCTTTTGTTCTCCTTTGTACCAGACGCGGGCGATGGGCTGCACTTTTACCGGCCGTTTAATCTTCAGGCGCGCCTGCTGGCCCAGGGCGGCGACATCCTGATATTCCCGTTCAAGCTTCGCCTGCCACTCTTCCCGCGTCCAGGGATGTACGCTGCGCGGCGACGTCAGGCTTTTTTCCAGTTGCTGTAGTACTTCATCGCGTTTCAGATTTTTAATAATGTGTTTGTTGGCCCAGCCAAATCGCAGGGTGGCAGGCTCTCTGACAAGGGTGAGCGTACGATAGGCATTCAGCGTAATCAGTCCCGGCAGGTGGCGATGCACCCATTCGAAACGCGCTGCCGGTGCCAGCCCTGATTCCACCGTGACAATGCGCTCGAAGGTGGTTTTTAGCTGGTTAATACGCTGTATTTGCTCTTCCAGAGCGCGCTGAACTGCGTTATCTACCTGATAACACAGTACGCCTGGCAGGCGGACGGCCGCTTTACTGCTACGATTCTCGGACTGTTGCTGGATAAACAGATGACGATAGTGGCGTAGCGCCAGCGTTTCAGCCTCTTTACCTAAATGTTGCTTAACATCAATGTTCTGCAGTGGGGCATGCTCTGCCTCTTTGGCCACTTCCGGTAACGAGAAGACGCGCGCAATCAGCAGCGTCTGCTGCAACAGATTGTCGTTCAGAAGCGCCAGCTCTTGCTCCATCTGGCGGAAGGTGCCGTTCAGGCGGTCGACGAGATCGTAACGGGCCATAGATTTACCATTTTAGTTACAACATACTTTTTTATAGCACAACCTCCACCATTTGACCACCGAGCCGAATGGGTCAGGCAGCTGAAATTTCAGGAATGTTATGCCAGACGGGCCAACTGAAACAAAAGCGGGCGCCGCCGAGTTCACTTTCATCACAGACGACCGTACCGCCCATAGCCAATGCGATCGAGTGAACAATGGCTAGCCCAAGCCCGCAACCACCGGTCGCCCGGTCACGGCTGGGGTCAAGGCGTACAAACGGTTCAAAAACCTGTTCGCGGGCGTCTGGAGCAATACCGGGACCGTCATCTTCCACAACCAGCGTCGCCTGATTGCCATTCAATAACAGGCTCGCTTGCACCGTAGACTGGCAATAGCGCAGGGCGTTATTCAGTAGATTATCCAGTACGCGCTCCATCAGGCGCATATCCAGCGCGCCGTAGTCACCAATATTAAGATGGCGTAAGCGCACCGCACGCTCAGGGTTTACGCTTTGCACATCCTCCAGATGGGTTGTCAGCCAAACGGCCAGGTCTGGTACGCTGAGCTTCAGTTCATTTTGCGGGCGGTCCAGCCGGGCATAGGTCAGTAATTCTTCGATTAACCCTTCCAGTTGACCAATATCGCGATTCAGCGCCTGGGATTCCTGCGCGGTGAGGTTATCACTCATTTCCAGACGATAACGTAGGCGTACCAGTGGGGTACGAAGCTCATGGGCAATGCCATCGATAAGTTGTTTCTTACTGGCGATTAGCGCATTGATATTGTCTGCCATCTGGTTAAACGCGATACCCAATCGCTCAAAGCTGGAACCGCTGTCAAAATGGAGGCGTTCGCCCAGATGTCCTTCCCCAAAACGCTGTGCAGCAGCTTCCAGTCGCAGCATTTCCTGCCAGTGCGGACGCATCCAGATAAGTACCGGAAAGGCCAGCGAGATAGCAATAAACGCCATCAACGCGATGTCCAGCAAGCGCATTTGATGGAGAAAATAGAGATAGGGAAGCGGGCCGACGGCCAGCACGTAATGGCTGCGTGGGATCCGTTGAATAAATGTGTACTGATCGTCAAGCGCCACGATATCGCCTTCGCGCAAACGTTGCATTGTTTGAACGTCCAGCGTGTACTTATTTAGCGGTTCAACGCGCAGGTCAAAGGAGAGGTTCAAATCCATCTCCTTCAGCGTTTTACCCCAGTCACGTGGCGGGATCTCGCGAAGCTCGCTGCGCATCAGGTATAACGAGCTTTTCATTAAATCGTCGAGCGATTGTCTGCCTGCGCGCTCTGCGGTGAATTTATAGACCAGGCCGGTAATGACTCCAACTTATTGATAGTGTTTTATGTTCAGATAATGCCCGATGACTTTGTCATGCAGCTCCACCGATTTTGAGAACGACAGCGACTTCCGTCCCAGCCGTGCCAGGTGCTGCCTCAGATTCAGGTTATGCCGCTCAATTCGCTGCGTATATCGCTTGCTGATTACGTGCAGCTTTCCCTTCAGGCGGGATTCATACAGCGGCCAGCCATCCGTCATCCATATCACCACGTCAAAGGGTGACAGCAGGCTCATAAGACGCCCCAGCGTCGCCATAGTGCGTTCACCGAATACGTGCGCAACAACCGTCTTCCGGAGCCTGTCATACGCGTAAAACAGCCAGCGCTGGCGCGATTTAGCCCCGACATAGCCCCACTGTTCGTCCATTTCCGCGCAGACGATGACGTCACTGCCCGGCTGTATGCGCGAGGTTACCGACTGCGGCCTGAGTTTTTTAAGTGACGTAAAATCGTGTTGAGGCCAACGCCCATAATGCGGGCAGTTGCCCGGCATCCAACGCCATTCATGGCCATATCAATGATTTTCTGGTGCGTACCGGGTTGAGAAGCGGTGTAAGTGAACTGCAGTTGCCATGTTTTACGGCAGTGAGAGCAGAGATAGCGCTGATGTCCGGCGGTGCTTTTGCCGTTACGCACCACCCCGTCAGTAGCTGAACAGGAGGGACAGCTGATAGAAACAGAAGCCACTGGAGCACCTCAAAAACACCATCATACACTAAATCAGTAAGTTGGCAGCATCACCGACCAGGCCGACCAGCAGGGTCATCACCAGAAAGCAGACAAACAGCAGGAGATAAAACTGTACAAACAGCTTCTTCATAAAAAATCACCGAATACATAATATAATGCTCACCGATACTCTCAAAATTGCTGTGATATAAAAATATGAATTTCAATCGCTGTTGTTATTTACTACTCATTTTCACGGCGTTAGGCTGCATTTTCACCTCGCATCCCTTTGTTATATGGTTTTTGCTCGCCAACATACTGACGTTGGCAATGTACGGTGCGGATAAAATGGCAGCGCGCAGGGCCTGGCGCCGAGTGCCGGAGTCCACTTTGCTGCTGTTTGGCGTTGTTGGCGGGTGGGGTGGCGCGATAGCCGCCCAACAACTCTTTCACCATAAAACACAAAAACAGCCATTCAAAACCTACTTCATTATCAGTGTGATAGTGAATGTGTCTGTCATCGGAGCGGCCTATCATTTCTATCCCATTTCATCCTGGTGAACGTCAGTGACAGGCAGCCTGTTTACTTGAGACAGGAAACATACTTTTCACCTGAGCGCTGCACGATGTCATCGGCATTTTTCGTTATGTCTTTCCCTTCAAACGCGCCATAGAGTTGCTTAAATTTCACCGTACTCAGGCGGTGGGTAATGTCGCTGACCGTTGCGGCTGGCAATGGCAACATATTGGGGTAGCTCCACATAAAGGAGACGGCATGCGCCCCAGGGGTGACCTGAACGATATCGCCGGAAAGCACCACGCCTTCATCTCGCGCCCAGTGCAGAACGCAGCCGCCAGCAAAGTGTCCGCCGAGGCGTATCACACTGACGTCGCGTGTCAGTTCCAGGGTGTCGCCATCCCAAAATTTAATCCATGGGCTGTCGCGCATTACCCACTTGCGGTCGTTGGCATGGAGATAAATGGGAGCGTTAAATTCGTCAGCCCAGTCTTGCATGGTGGTGTAGTAATGAGGATGCGAAATCGCGATGGCCTTAAGCCCGCCCAGGGACGTTATTAGCATTTTTGTGGCGTCGTCGAGCGTGGCAATGCAGTCCCATAAAATATTGCCTTCCGGAGTACGCAGAATAAACGCCCGTTGATCAATTGCAAAACCAGGAACGGTGCGGATGCTGAGGAGGGTGCTGTCATGTTGCCGCCACTTATTTGTGTGCGAAGCACAAAGTGCGGCAAAATCGACCCATTCCTGCCCGGTCGCGGGAACATACTGACGTTCGTCCTGGCAGATATCGCAATGTTCAGGAAGGGCGTCTGCCACCTCATAGGATGTTCCACAGGCTTTGCATAACGTGATCATCGTGTCTTCCTCTATTGAAAAAACACAGTCAGCATGGCACACCGATACGCAAGGGTGTGCCCTTTAGTGCTCTACACGATAAGCCAGTGATGGTGGGCGTGGGTCGTTGTGGCCCAACCAGCAGAAAGCAGGAATAATGTCTACACCGTCCCTGTCGAGGGTCATTTCCGGCGAAAAATGAGGTTAATGTTTGGAAAATAGTCTGTTCAACACCTGGCTCAGCCATTGGGGACTTACTCCTGATGGCCAACCGTTTGAGACGCACACATCACAGCTTTTGCCCGTGGTGACCAAAGATGGTCAGAAAGCCATACTCAAACTCACCGACGATGACAGTGAACGAAACGGCTGCGAACTAATGGTCTGGTGGAACGGGAATGGTGCTGCGAAAGTGCTTGCTCATGCAGCAGGGGCGATTCTGTTAGAACGTGCAACAGGGGCGGGGTCTTTAGCGGACATGTCCTGGTCCGGCAATGATTCGCAGGCCTGTCGCATTATTTGCCATGCAGCCAGTCGACTCCATCTCCCCCGGAATGCGTCAACGCCTGCGTTAACACCGCTGCTTTATTGGTTTCGCGATCTGGCTCCTGCCGCGAAAAAGCATGGCGGCATCCTGACGCATTGTGCAGAGGTGGCAAACGTATTGCTCTCCTCTCCCCAGAATGAAGTCGTATTGCACGGTGACTTACACCACGGCAATATTCTTGATTTCGGAACGAAAGGATGGCTGGCTATCGATCCTAAAGGGCTGGTGGGCGAGCGTGGCTTTGATTACGCCAATATTTTTACTAATCCCGATCTTGCCGATCCCACCAAACCTGTCGCCATTGAGCCAGAAATATTCGCACAACGGGTAAATATTGTGTCTGAAATCGCGAGGATTGAACGGCAGCGTTTGCTGATGTGGATTATTGCCTGGTGTGGGTTGTCGTCTGCCTGGTTTCTGCAAGAAGGAGACTGCGCCACGATACCCCTGCGCATCGCAGAGTTAGCGAGCGCGGAACTCGCTTTTGGGGGTAATCAATTTTGATCTACGACACTGGGCTGGTAATTCTTTAGAGTTATCATTAGCCTGGTAAATGTTTTATTAATCAATCAGTGAACGGCGGTGTAGTGTGTTTTTTAGCGCAAATTTGACAGGCTGTGAGCAATGAACGCATTGTTTTTATTATTAAAAAAACGCCCGAACATTATTTTGTTGATGGTCTTACTCATCGGGGCAAACATCGTGGCGTGGCTGTGGGCTTTCACCGCGTTTAGCAACAACACGTCGTTACTGGCGCTTAGTCTGATCGCATGGTGCTATGGTTTGCGCCATGCTGTTGATGCCGATCATATCGCCGCGATAGATAGCGCTACGCGCAAACTTATGCAGCAGAAAAAACGCGCCCTGACGACGGGAGCCTGGTTTTCCCTGGGGCATTCCACCATTGTGGTACTGGCAAGCATTGGCATTGCGTTGACCACCAGCGTGTTTAAGCAACACATGGCATGGTTTCAGAATGTCGGCGGTCTGATAGGTACCACGGTCTCTGCCGTATTTCTGCTGATTCTGGCTACCATTAATCTCGTTATATTCTGTCATGTCTGGAAGGCTTTTCGTCATCTAAAACGCACCGGTACTTACGATGGCACCACAGAGGAAATGACAGTTTCAGGCCCGCTGAACTGGCTTTTCCGCTCGGCGTTTCGGCTGGTAGGCAAAGACTGGCATATGTATTTTGTCGGCTTTTTGTTTGGCCTGGGTTTTGATACCGCTACTGAAATTTCTCTGCTCGGAATTTCAGCTTCAAGCGCGTCCAGTGGCATGTCGGTGTGGTCAATTCTCGTGTTCCCGGCGCTGTTTACCTGCGGCATGGCGCTGATTGACTGCCTCGACAGTATCCTGATGGTTGAGGCCTACGGATGGGCATTCAATAAGCCGCAGCGTAAGCTCTATTACAATATGACCATCACCTGGACCTCGGTAATTGTTGCGCTTTTTATTGGTGGGCTGGAGGCGCTAGGGCTTCTCTCTGACGCATTTTCGCTTCAGGGGGGGTTGTGGGATACCGTCAGCGAGTTGAGTGACCATATGGGGAATGTCGGGTTTGCGATTATTGGCGTCTTTATCGGCTGCTGGATTATTTCTGCAATAAATTACCGTTGGAAAAAATACGACGGGCTGACGTTTAGTTGACACAAAAGAAAGCCTTCCGTGAAAGGGAAGGCTTTGATCTTACTTGAGGTCTGACTAATTCGCGGTGATGATACACACCATCTGCATCACCCAAATCTGGGTGATATTAAAAGTGACGGTGTAACGTATAATGGTCGGCCCGGAGGGATTACATTTGAGGCTCATCGTCCCAGGCGTGCGGTGCGAACAGATAACCTTTGTTGCGCACCGTTTTGATTCGATAGGGTTCAGTCGCGTTATCGAGCAGTTTTTTGCGTAACCGGGAAATTGCGACATCAACGCTGCGATCCATGCCGTCATAACTTACGCCGCGCAGGTTCTTCAGCAGCGCATCGCGGTCCATAATTTGCCCGGCATGGGTTGCCAGCTCCCACAGTAATTCAAAATCTGCGGTGGAAAGAGAGACTTGCTCGCCGCCGAGCAGCACGGAACGATTGGTTGGGTCGATAGTGAGTGTGCCAAAGCGCAGCGTTGTGTGCGGCGTGATGGTTGCCGCCTGAATGCCTTTAGACTGGACTGAGTGTTCATTCTGGCGCAGATGCAGACGCAGGCGAGCAAGCAGTACAGCTGGCGGCGTTGTCTTCAGAATATAGTCACAGGCACCCATTTCCAGCGCCAGAATATGGTTCATATCGCTGTCCAGCGAGGTGAGCAACACAATTGGACCCTGCCAGCGTCCGCGCAAATCGCGGCAGATAGTCATCCCATCTTTGCCCGGCAGCATGATATCTAATAACACCAGATCGGGTTGAACTTGCAGGATTTTCTCCTCGGCCAAATCACCTCGAGGCTCAACGATAACCTCAATATCATGCCGGGCCAGATAGGCCGCAATCAGCGAGCCAACTTCGGGATCATCTTCAACAAATACGATGGTGTTCATATCATTCATTTTGAATATAAAACGCCAACATACACCGCCCCGGTTTTTCCTTCCATTAATCTTTTCTAAACAAGAACGCTTCCGTTATGCTAGAGGCTGATGTTATTGATGTGTTAAGGCAGAGTGATGGGACTCGTTATAAAAGCGGCGCTCGGTGCGCTGGTGGTGGTGTTAATTGGTGTGCTGGCGAAAACAAAGAACTACTATATTGCCGGATTAATTCCGTTGTTCCCGACCTTTGCGTTGATTGCCCACTATATCGTGGCCAGTGAACGTGGGATCGAAGCGTTGCGTACAACCATTGTCTTCAGCATGTGGTCGATTATTCCCTATTTTGTCTACCTCGTTTCGCTGTGGTATTTCACCGGATTTATGCGCTTACCCGTTGCGCTCGGCGGTTCAGTGGTGTGCTGGGGCCTGAGCGCATGGTTGCTTATTTTTTGTTGGATTAAATTGCACTAACGCAGATGACGCCCGCCATCAAGGGCAAAACTACGCCCGGTGACAAAACAGCTGGTCAACAGATAGTCAATTAAATCAATGACCTCTTTTTCACCCGGCGCTGTTTTCATCAGTGATTTGTTCAATGCCTGCTGACGATACTCTGCATCGTCACCCTCGTTAAACAGGATTAGCGAGGGGGCAATCGCGTTCACTTTCACTTCTGGTGCCAGTTTGCGCGCGAACGAGCGGGTCATGTTGTCCAGCGCCGCTTTGCTGGCAGCATAAGCAATGTGCTTATCGCTGCCACGCTCTACAACATAATCCGTAAAATGGATAATATCGCTGGCCGCGTGTCCATGCCCGCGCAGCAATCCTTCCAGCGCGTGGTTGAGCAGGTAGGGGGTATTGACGTGAATCTGCATCATGGCTGACAGCACTTCGGTTAACGGCGCACCGGGCTTTTCTGCAAGCCAGGCACTGGCATTATGCACAATACCGCGCAGGCCATCCGTCTGTGCTTTGACCTCATCCGCAAAGGCCAGTACGCCTTCATCGGTGGAAAAATCAGCCTGGATACACAGCGCCCCCGCATCTCGCAGGCCATCAATAGCCGGATAATGCGTGCGGTAGCTAACGATAACTGGCTGTTTTTGATTAATAAAGTGCCATGCGACGGCGAGACCGATACGTCGACCTCCTCCGGTGATAAGAATTGGCAAAGGGGGTTTTTTACCCATCGTAATCTCCATGTGTCGCGAACGATGGGGACAATGTTACCCCATCAACATCCAGGTCGCCGGAACAGCAGCAACAAGCAGCAGGCCGATCAGCGCCATTTCCTGGCGTTTTAATACGTTTTCATGCGCGTGTGTTTTACGGGCATAAAGGAAGACCAGCAGCCCTGGCGCATACAGCACCACAGACAGCAGCAGGTGCATCGGACCTGACGCATACAATAACCATATGCCATAAATACTCGCTCCGATACCGACAGCCTTATGAATTGGACGAGTGGCAATTTTCAGCAGAAATGCGCCGACCAGTAAATAGGGCACCAGAATCATTTCTGAGGCGATGGTTAATAACGTATTGTAGTCGGAACCTGTGAGCCAGATCAGCACCAGGCAAATCTGTACGCAGATGTTGGTCAGCCACAGCGACGCCGATGGCGCGCCTTGCGCGTTCTGCCGCGCAAAAATGCGTGGAAACGCTTTGTGCGTGGAGGCGAGGAACGGCACTTCCGCCGCCATAATCGTCCAGCTTAAATAAGCACCGCACACGGAGACAATCAGACCTGCGGCAATAATAATTTCCCCCCATGGCCCCATCATTTTCACCATCAGACCGGCCATTGACGGGTTGCGGATCTCCGCCAGTTCGGGACGTGCGACAACGCCCAGAGACAGCAGGGTGACAAGCAGGTAAACGCCCAGCGCGGCGAGTACCGCCAGCAGCGTAGCGCGTCCGACGTCGCGTTTGTTTCTGGCACGAGCTGAAACCACCACCGCGCCTTCCACACCGATGAAAACCCACAGGGTGATGAGCATGGTGTTTTTTACCTGCTCCCAGACGGGAACGCCCAACGCTACGCCGGTAAAATCGAGGGTAAAGGTGTCGAGCTTAAACAGCATAAACGCCAGCACGATAAACAGACCAAGCGGCAGTAATTTCGCCAGCGTCGCCACCAGGTTAATACTGGCTGCCGTTTGCACACCACGCAGCACCAGAAAATGGACCACCCACAACAGCACCGATGCGCCAACAATCGACTGCCAGGTATTACCATCGCCAAACAGACGTAACTCCGGCGTGTCGGTAAAGAAGCTGAGCGCAGAGAAAACAATCACCAGATACGAAACGTTAGCGATAACAGCACACAGCCAATATCCCCACGCGGAGCAAAAGCCAATCAGCTCACCAAAACCTTCACGTGCATAGGTAAATATGCCGCCATCCAGTTCAGGACGGATACGCGTCAGAATCAGCATGGCAAAGGCGAGCAAAAGGATACCCGCACCGGTAATCGCCCAACCAATCAGTAATGCAGCCGGGCTTGCTACCGCCGCCATATTTTGTGGCAGGCTGAAAACACCAGCGCCGAGCATTGAGCTTAAAACCAGCGCGGTGAGTGCGCTCAGACCCAATTTCTTTTCCATTTGTATCCAGTGACAAAAACGAGAGTGAGAGAATAATTATTTTGGCAAACCGCATAAAAATGGTGAAAGCCACTAAGGCGCGGGATTTTACGGAGAGAAGAGAACGCATGCAATGGGGATAGAGAGATTTGTGACTAATAGTGTGAAAAGTAGTCTTAATACTGCTGTTTTTGTTTCGCCCGAGGGGAGGATGGTGGGAAATTATCAGGTCTACAAGGCTGTAGACCTGATAAGGTACTGAGTATTACTTATACAGGTCAGCGCTGATGGTCATGTTATTACCACGTTCAGACCACTGGCGGGTGATGTGATAATACTTAGCGCCTTTCTTCGCTGCGCGTTTGGCTACCTGGTAAGAGATTTCAGTCATGTTGCCATAGTTACCGGTGAACTTAATGCTGTCGAACGGCACCATCATAGCGGCGGTTGCTTTATTCAGTTCTTCAACTTTGGTTCCATCCGGCAGCGTGACAGTGTAACGCCCACCTTTGGTGGATTGCGTTTCGAAGAAACGACCGACTTCAGCGCTCGGAGACGCGGTAGTCGCAACGCCTGGGATCTCAACTTTCTTCGCGGCTTCGCCACCGGCAGCTAATGCGGCACGTCCGGCATCTGAATCTGCTGGGATCGCATCAGGGCTTTGTACTACGCGTTTTTTCGCATCAGCTTTATAGATGAATGCGGTAATACGCTGGTTGCCACCCTGGTTGGCATCGACCTGGCGCACGATGTAGAAGGAGTAAGCGCCTTTCTCTTTCGCTGCTTTGGTGATGGCATCGTTCACTTCAGGCTGGCTGCGGTAGAAGCCCTGCACCGTAACGGTATCGAATGGTTCTATCAGAACGGCCTGATCTTTCGGTAATTCCATAACGCCGTTAATGACACGGTTTTTGGACGCTTCCGCTTTTTCAGCATCGGCTTTATAGATGTCGGCTACAACGCGCCAGTTACCGCCGCTGCCAAAATCTGAGGTATCAACAACATAAAAGGAGGCTGCACCGTCTTTATCTGCACGGCGTGATACGGCGGTCACCGCGTCACCGATAGCATTAAAACGACCGGTAACCACAATGCGGTCATAGGGTTTCAGGGCAGCCGCTTGCTCCGGCGTCAATTCTGTCGCTGCATTTACAGAAAAAGCAGTCGCAGAAATAAGTGCGGACGCCAGGAGAGTGTTCTTAAGCTTCATAAAAATAATCCTTCGCCTTGCGCAAACCAGGTACTGGTATTGTTATTGACTAGAAACGTCGCTGATTATTGCATTTAAATTGTGTCAGTGTCTGCGTCATTTTTCACTCATCGTGCCACGTGACGTAACAACACAGATAACATTTTGTGATATGTCGAAAATTTCGGCGTTTGGCGACCAAAACTGATAAAGCAGTTGAATTTCATAAGTTAATTTAATGTTAATCAATTGTTTTTGGCAGGCACGTAATCATGTTTTGCCGCTTCGCTTGAGCGAATTATCGGCCTTTGTGGGCTATTTTTAGGGTATTTTATCTGCCAGCGGTTCGATTCATCTCTATTTCGCGAATTTCATAATAAATACTGTTTATTGGCGCTAGATCACAGGCGTCATTTTCAGTAGGTTATACAGAGTTTGTTACTGTTTTATTTTATTGGGGTAACACTGACCTCTTTCGAGAGTGCGCGCATGCCTCGTGCGAACATTGATAAACCATCATCACAAATACAGATGGAAGGGAACATTATGCGAATTGGCATACCAAGAGAACGGTTAACCAATGAAACCCGCGTCGCAGCTACGCCGAAGACGGTTGAGCAGCTGCTTAAGTTGGGTTTCAGCGTCGCGGTTGAAAGCGGTGCAGGTCAACTGGCAAGTTTTGACGATAAGGCGTTTGTACAAGCAGGCGCAGAAATTGTTGACGGAAATGCCGTCTGGCAGTCAGAGATTATCCTGAAGGTCAACGCGCCGGAAGAGGCGGAAATCCCGTTGCTCAACCCGGGCACGACGCTGGTGAGTTTTCTTTGGCCCGCGCAAAACCCTGAGCTGTTGCAGAAGCTGGCAGAGCGCAACGTGACGGTTATGGCGATGGACTCCGTGCCGCGTATTTCGCGCGCGCAGTCGCTGGATGCCTTAAGCTCGATGGCGAATATCGCCGGGTATCGTGCCATTGTTGAAGCCGCTCATGAATTTGGCCGCTTCTTCACCGGGCAGATCACCGCCGCGGGCAAGGTTCCACCTGCCAAGGTCATGGTGATTGGTGCGGGTGTGGCAGGTCTGGCTGCTATCGGTGCGGCAAACAGCCTGGGCGCTATCGTTCGTGCTTTTGACACCCGTCCGGAAGTGAAAGAGCAAGTTCAGAGTATGGGCGCTGAATTCCTCGAACTGGACTTTAAAGAAGAGGCCGGCAGCGGCGACGGTTACGCCAAGGTGATGTCCGAAGCGTTCATCAAAGCTGAAATGGCGCTCTTCGCCGCGCAGGCGAAAGACGTTGATATTATCGTTACCACCGCGTTGATTCCGGGCAAACCGGCACCGAAACTGATCACCCGTGAAATGGTCGATTCGATGAAGGCGGGCAGCGTGATTGTCGATCTCGCCGCGCAAAACGGCGGTAACTGCGAATACACCGTGCCTAACCAGGTGACCACCACCGAGAACGGGGTGAAGGTTATCGGTTATACCGATCTGCCAGGCCGACTGCCGACGCAGTCTTCCCAGCTTTATGGCACGAACCTCGTTAACCTGCTCAAGCTGTTGTGCAAAGAGAAAGACGGCAATATCACCGTCGATTTTGACGACGTGGTCGTACGTGGCGTTACGGTGGTTCGCGAGGGTGAAATCACCTGGCCTGCGCCGCCTATCCAGGTTTCTGCTCAGCCGCAGGCTGCGCCAAAAGCCGCGCCCGCGCCGAAAGAAGAGAAAAAACCGGCCTCACCGTGGCGCAAATATGCGTTGATGGCGCTGGTCGTCATACTGTTTGGCTGGCTCGCTGATGTCGCGCCGAAAGAGTTCCTGGGGCACTTTACGGTGTTCGCGCTTTCCTGTGTAGTGGGTTACTACGTGGTCTGGAATGTGTCGCACGCGCTACACACTCCGCTGATGTCCGTGACGAACGCTATCTCCGGGATCATCGTTGTCGGGGCGTTATTGCAAATTGGCCAGGGTGGCTGGGTGAGTTTCCTGAGCTTTATCGCGGTGCTTATTGCCAGCATTAATATTTTCGGTGGCTTCACCGTGACTCAGCGCATGCTGAAAATGTTCCGGAAAAACTAAGGGGTAACATATGTCTGGAGGATTAGTTACAGCTGCATACATTGTTGCCGCGATCCTGTTTATTTTCAGCCTGGCGGGGCTTTCGAAACACGAAACCTCTCAACAGGGTAACAACTACGGTATCGCCGGGATGGCGATTGCGCTGATTGCCACGATTTTTGGCCCGGAGACCGGCAACGTTGCGTGGATCCTGGTGGCGATGATCATCGGCGGCGCGATTGGTATTCGTCTGGCGAAGAAAGTCGAGATGACCGAGATGCCGGAGCTGGTGGCGATTCTGCACAGCTTCGTCGGTCTGGCGGCGGTACTGGTGGGTTTCAACAGCTACCTGTATCACGACACGGGCCTGGAACCGATTCTGGTGAACATTCACCTGACGGAAGTGTTCCTTGGTATCTTCATCGGTGCGGTGACCTTTACCGGTTCCGTGGTGGCGTTTGGCAAACTGCGCGGTAAGATCTCCTCTAAACCGCTGATGCTGCCAAATCGTCACAAAATGAACCTGGCGGCGCTGGTTGTTTCTTTCCTGCTGCTGGTGGTGTTTGTTCGTACCGAAAGCGTGGGTCTGCAGGTTCTGGCGCTGCTGGTGATGACCATTATTGCGTTAGCCTTTGGCTGGCATCTGGTGGCGTCCATCGGCGGTGCGGATATGCCGGTCGTCGTTTCAATGCTTAACTCCTATTCAGGATGGGCGGCGGCGGCGGCGGGCTTTATGCTCAGCAACGATCTGCTGATCGTCACCGGTGCGCTGGTCGGTTCTTCCGGTGCGATCCTGTCTTACATCATGTGTAAGGCGATGAACCGTTCGTTTATCAGCGTGATTGCCGGTGGCTTTGGTTCTGATGGTTCTTCTACGGGGTCTGATGAAGAAGTCGGTGAGCATCGTGAGATTAATGCGGAAGACACGGCAGAAATGCTGAAGAACTCGCACTCCGTGATAATCACCCCGGGCTATGGCATGGCCGTGGCACAGGCGCAATATCCGGTCGCTGAAATCACCGAGAAACTGCGCGCCCGCGGCATCAAGGTACGCTTTGGTATTCACCCGGTAGCAGGGCGCTTGCCAGGTCATATGAACGTGCTGCTGGCGGAAGCCAAAGTACCCTATGACATAGTGCTGGAAATGGATGAAATCAATGATGATTTCGCCGATACCGATACCGTGCTGGTGATTGGCGCCAACGATACGGTAAACCCGGCGGCGCAGGACGATCCGCGTAGCCCAATCGCCGGTATGCCGGTGCTGGAAGTATGGAAAGCGCAGAACGTTATCGTGTTCAAACGTTCTATGAACACCGGCTATGCTGGCGTGCAGAACCCGCTGTTCTTTAAAGAAAACACTCATATGCTGTTTGGCGATGCCAAAGCCAGCGTGGATGCGATCCTGAAAGCGCTGTAATCGTCAGCGCAAACCAAGACGGCCTCTGCGGAGGCCGTTTTTTTAATACTCCGCTATTCATGATTACCACTCATAAACCCATACGGTTTTAACCGTCTAATCACCGTAAAACGCCGTGTATATACTGCTTCCTGACTTTTTAGAACATAACAGGGCGCTATGCGTACACGTAAACATGCCTCGTCGGCGGCTATAGCAAGCCAGACTGGTCTTACTTTTATTCTGATCCTCAGTGGCCTGATGGCCTTTGCCTCGCTTTCCACCGACATTTATCTTCCGGCAATGCCGACAATGGCAGAGGATTTACATGGCAATGTAGAACTGACGATCACCGGTTTTTTGGTAGGTTTCGCCATTGCGCAATTGATTTGGGGGCCGATAAGCGATCATCTGGGACGGCGTAAACCGCTGTTAATTGGCATGGTGCTTTTTATCATCGGCTCCGCAGGATGTGCGATGTCCACGAGTATTACGCAAATTGTTTTCTGGCGAGTTTTTCAGGCGCTTGGAGCCTGTACCGGACCTATGCTGGCGCGGGCGATGATCCGCGATCTCTTTGCACGTACTCGCGCGGCGCAAATGCTTTCAACTCTGGTGCTGGTCATGGCGATTGCGCCAATAGCAGGACCGTTGATTGGCGGACAAATTATTCGCCTGAGCACCTGGCACTCTGTTTTTTGGCTGCTGGCGGTGATAGGGGCGCTGATGTTTATCTCCTTAAACTGGCTGCCGGAAACATTGCCGGAAGAGAAACGGGTGAAAGCTTCTTTAGCTGGCGCATTTCGTAATTACCGTTCGTTATTCAGCAATGGACGTTTTATGCGCTACACCCTGAGCCTGACGTGTTATTACGTTGCCGCGTATGCGTTTATTACCGGTTCGCCGTTCGTTTATATTAGCTATTACCATGTTGAACCACAGCAATACGGCTGGCTGTTTGCGCTCAATATTGTCGGAGTCATGGTCATGAGCGTAGTAAACCGTCGTCTGGTGCAACAGCATTCTCTGGAGCAACTGCTAAAGTATGCGACGATGCTGGCGGCGCTGGCTGCAGTGGCGCTTGCAGTGCTGGTTAAGCTGGAGTCTGGTGGCGTTGAAGCCATTATCATCACCGTTTTTCTGTTTTTCTCAATGAATGGCATTATTGCTGCTACTTCAACCGCTGCTGCGCTGGACGCAGTACCGAGCATCGCCGGTTCAGCCTCCGCGCTGATTGGCGCGTTACAATACGGTAGCGGCATTATCTCGTCATTGCTGCTGGCCGTCTTCAGCGACGGAACGCCATGGACTATGGCCTGGATAATTGCGTTATTTACGTTGTGTAGCGCCGTTCTGGCGCTACGGGCTAAACGATAAAAATGCCCGCAATGGCGGGGCGAATTCACTCTTTATTGAGATCGCTCAGCAACACGGCAATGCTTTGACCGCCGTTGGTTTGCTCAAGCGCGATTTTCACGATGATGGTCAGCGGCACAGAAAGCAGCATCCCGACAGGCCCCAGTAACCAGCCCCAGAAGATTAACGACAGAAACACCACCAGCGTAGACAACCCAAGTCCACGCCCCATGATCCGCGGTTCGAGGATATTTCCGAACACCAGGTTAATGACCAGATAACCTGCGAAAACCACCAGGGCGTCATAAAGGCCGCTAAATACCAGCACCTGAGCAATAGGGGGAATGGCGGCCAGCACCGAACCGATATTAGGAATATAGTTGAGTGCAAAGGCCAGCAGTCCCCAGACAAAGGCGAAACGCACGTCGAGTGCGGCGAGCATGCCCCAGGCTACCAGCCCGGTCACAATGCTGATCGCCGTTTTGAGCACCAGATAGTGGGAAACGCTGTCGATGGCGCGTTGAATCGCCGCCATTCCCTCAATGGGACGACTCATCATTTGTTTGAGTTTGTTGGGTAACTGCGGTACTTCCAGCAGCATAAAAACCACCGTCAACAGCAGTAAAAATATCGATGACATGGCATTAGACAACTGCGCCAGTAAATTGGTCACCAGCGTCATTGCCGCGTTCGGGTCGATATATTTGACGAGTTCATCTACGGAAACGCCGATCCCTGCGCGCTGTAACCACGGCTCAAGGTTTTTGAGTGGGATAACCAGTGAAGAGCGATACTGCGGCAGCGTTCGCGCAAGCTCGTTTAAGGATGTACCTAAATACGCTAATAGCAACACCATTAGCATCACAATAATAACAATGAGCAATGATACCGCTATTACGCGCGGTATGCGAAGTTTGACCATCCGCTGCACCACGGGGTTAAGCACGACGGCAATAAATAACGCCAGAATAAATGGGACGATGATATCTGCGGCAACGCGGATGCCGCTCAGGATGATAACCAGCATGCCCAGCATAATGACTATTTTTAGGCCGTTAAGCGTGATGATCGGTTTCGCCATGTGTATTCCTGCATTTTTCATTTTTGAATCTGAATAATAATGTGATTTGCGTCGAGCCGTTATAACAAAAATCAAATGGGGCAGGTAAAGAAGTGAAAAGACTTTGAGTTCGCATTGAAGCTATGGTACAAATCATCTGTGTTTAACTACCGAGGACAATTATCATCCGCGATGATGAGAAGCAACACTGCGGATAATTGTAATATTATGGACAATATGTTCAGGATGTTTTTGCGTTTACCTTCACTTCTTCGTACCTCCTCCACTTTCTTGCTTGCGGGTGAGCAACACTGGCGCAACGCGCTTTAGTCCCTTCTTCTGCCTGAGCTGGCGCTGTGCGCTGAGCTAACTAATTTTATTTTTTGGTTTACTGCATGCAGTAGGCCCAAAGGACTATATTCTCAAGCAGGAGAAGCATTATGTTTTACTGGATATTATTAGGTCTGGCCATCGCGGCTGAAATTACTGGTACGCTGTCAATGAAATGGGCAAGCGTCGGCCATGGTAATTCGGGCTTTATTTTAATGCTGGTAATGATTGCCTTATCGTATATTTTCCTCAGTTTTGCCGTTAAAAAAATTGCCCTTGGTGTGGCCTATGCCTTATGGGAAGGTATCGGTATTTTATTTATTACGCTGTTCAGCGTGCTGTTATTTGACGAAACCTTGTCCACGATGAAGGTGGCTGGACTGGTCTCGCTGGTGTTAGGTATTGTGCTGATTAAATCCGGTACACGAAAACCGACAAAGGCGGGCAGAGAGGTGAGCCATGCAGCAGTTTGAGTGGGTTCACGGCGCATGGCTTGGCATAGCCATTGTGCTCGAAATCGTCGCTAACGTCTTTTTGAAATTTTCAGATGGGTTTCGCCGCAAGACTTATGGCGTGCTGTCGCTGGCAGCCGTGTTAGCGGCCTTTAGCGCGCTGTCCCAGGCGGTAAAAGGTATCGACCTTTCTGTTGCCTACGCCTTGTGGGGCGGCTTTGGGATTGCTGCGACGTTAGCGGCAGGTTGGGTATTGTTTGGTCAGCGCCTGAATCATAAAGGCTGGATCGGTTTGGCGCTGCTGCTTGCCGGAATGGTGATGATTAAACTTGCCTGATCTCAGTGCTGCCCGTTACTACGGGCAGCATAGGTTATTCGTTCGCCAACTCATCCAGCTTATCGCGAAAACCGGTCACGGATATGGCGCGATTATCGGCCCGCCAGCGATCTTTCGCCGCCGGAGCGGAGCTTTGTACGCCAATCAACTGCCAGCCAGTATCTGTCTTCAACATCAATGGTGAACCGCTGTCGCCCGGGAGTGTATCGCACTGGTGCGACAAGACGGTATTCTGCGCCCAACCGGTCACCACGCAATCCTGATGCGTGTACAAGTCATCGAGATGATCTTCCGGGTAACCCGACTGCGTAACTTTACGATCTGCGGTTTTCAGCGCCGCGGTTAATGCCGCTTTATCACCTTCAAATAATGGCAGCGGTGTGATGCCAGAAGGTGGGTAACGCAGCACCACCAGACCAAAATCCCACGGGGCCGCGGAAGGCGGCACAATCCAGCCATCGCCATCGGCTTTTAAACGTTTTCCGAGCGAGGGATCAACCCGTCCTTCAATGCCGTGGATCTCGTAGCGCCAGACACCCTTTTTCGACACGAAGCGTAATGCCACGGCTTTATCCGGCTTGCCTTTCGGGGGGGTGAGTAAGCAGTGTCCGGCAGTCAGTGCCAGTCGTGGTGAAATGAGCGTGGCAGTACACAGGTTACCGCTGGCGGTTTCCAGTTGCCCGATAGCGTCCCATGGAGATTGCGTTGGGTCAGTCACTTTTATGCGATCGTCATGACCAAAAAACAGCGTTTTTACGTTTTCTGCTTCAGCGCTGGCCGTTGCAGGCTGGTCCGCATGCGCAACGACAGGAAGTAAACAAATTGAACCCAGTAACACAGCAATGGTTTTATGCATATCACACTCTGGTGGGGAATTATGATTTTTAACAGCAAACCCTCAGTTAATACTATAGACGGGACGGCGGGAAAGTGGGAGTAAAATCAGATAACTACACTCAGGAAAGATAAAAATGCATGGCAATGAGGGCGCAAATTATCAGGGTAATAAGAATGAACTCAAAGCGATAATGTGACACCATTTTACCCTCCAAAAGGCGGCGCTAAATCAGGTCGATTTAGCGCCGTATGCTATGGCGTGGGGGACGCCATAGTAACTACAAATGTGTTATGCAGCAGGTTGAGCAGCGGGTTTAGCGGTGTCGTGTTTTACGGCTTTTTTGGTGTGTTTTTTTGCTGCCTGAGCTTTCTGCTCTGGTGCTTTTTGTTCTGCAGCGGGTTTTGTGGTGGATTTTTTAGCGTGTTTCTTGGCAGCCTGCGCTTTCTGCGGCGCTGCTTTGTGCTGTTTTTTATGATGAGTGGTTTTTGCCGGAGCTGCTTTGGTGGTTGCAGCAGCAGCCGGAGCGGTGGTAGCAGTTGTTTCAGCAGCAAATGCAGCAGAAGACAGACCCATAGCAGCGGCAACAACCAGAGCTAATACTTTTTTCATTCTCATACCCTCGATTTGGTTTTTCATTCAACCCCACTGCGGGGCCGTTGAAATAACTATATCGCTGTAATCACAGGGCTTCCGTGAGTCATTGGTTTCGGCGTGTAACGATATGTACAATGACTCACGGTATGAGATTACAAATAGCGGGCTTCCAGATGAGCGCGGAAATAACGGCTGCTGAGCGGCTCTCCGGTGGCCTGGGTAATAAGTTGTTCAGTGGTGAAACGGCTGCCATGCTGCCAGATATTCTGACGTAACCAGTCAAACAGGGCACCAAACTCACCTTGCGCAATAGACTGCTCTAAATCAGGCAATGCGCGCTTAGCGGCACTGAATAACTGCGCCGCATACATGGCGCCTAAAGTATAGGAAGGGAAGTAGCCAAAGCCGCCATCGGTCCAGTGAATATCCTGCATACAACCGTTACGATAGTTGCCGATGGTTGACAGCCCCAGCCAGGACTGCATTTTCTCATTCCACAATGCCGGGATATCATCCACTTCAATATCGCCATTAATGAGCGCGCGTTCGATTTCATAACGCAGGATAACGTGAGCAGGATAGCTCACCTCGTCGGCATCAACACGGATAAAACCGGGTTTAACCTGCTGGTTCCAGGCGATGAAATTGCTTTCTTCAAACGCAGCCTGATCGCCAAAGTGGCGCGTCACAGCAGGAATTAACCGCGTCAGGAATGCTTTACTGCGCCCCAGTTGCATCTCAAAGAACAGACTCTGGGACTCATGAATGGCGGTTGAGCGTGCCAGGGCGATAGGTTGCCCTGACCAACTGTGCGGCAGATTTTGCTCATAGCGGGCGTGACCGGTTTCATGGATCACGCCAAACAGCGCGCTAAGTAATTCGTTTTCATCATAGCGGGTGGTGATACGCACATCTTCAGGTACGCCACCACAGAAGGGGTGCGCACTGATATCCAGTCGACCAGCCGTAAAATCGAATCCCAACTGCGCCATCGTTTCAAGGCCTAACTCTCGCTGGATTGCGGTTGGGAAAGGACCAACCGGGGCGATGAGCGACTGCTGAGACTGCTTTGCCACCACCTTGTTGAGCAGATCCGGTAACCAGCTCTTAGCGTCTGCAAACAAGACATCCAATTGGGCACTGGTCATCCCTGGTTCGAAAATGTCCAGTAGCGCGTCATACGGCGAACAGCCTGTGGCTTCCGCACGCAGCCGGGCTTCTTCACGACTGTGCTTCACGACCTCTTTCAGGTTTTCGGAAAATCCCTCCCAGTCATTCGCTGGTCGCTGGCTGCGCCAGGCATGCTCGCAGCGGCTACCCGCGAGTGATTTCGCTTCTACCAACGATTCAGGTAGTAAGGATGCCTGATGATGCAGTCGCGACATTTCGCGCAGGTTGGCTTGCTCAACATCGTTAAGGTCCTCCTGTTGGGCTGCGGCGATCCACGTTGCCACCTTCGGGTCGGTTAACAACTGGTGCTCAAGCACACTCAGCTCGGCCAGCGCTTCGCCGCGAGCTTTGCTGCCGCCAGATGGCATCATGGTAAACATGTCCCAACTGGCGATTGCCGAGAGGTGGGAGAAGCGAGAGAGCCGCTGGAACGTGCGGGTGAGCTGATGGTAATTATCATTGTTACTCATTTTTTGTTCTCGTTCTGTTTAGGTGTGATGAGAAGTTTACCGTGATTCATTCACTTTTCATAAACACACCTTTGTACCCGACTTTGCGTAACAGCTTTTTATAGCGAAAAGCCAGTAGCACGAGAAAACAGAGGGCATAAATAATGGGGAGCGGTGATAACACTTTTACCGACCACATATAATGCAGCGGAAGCAAAACGGCCGCCAGGTAGACGTAGTTGTGCAATGTTTGCCAGCGTTTGCCCATTTTACGTTGCGCGGCTTGCGTGGAGGTCAGCGTCAGCAGGAATAAGATTATCCAACCAGTCATGCCCAACGTTAGCCATGGGCGTGAAACCAGTTCACGTCCCAATAATCCCAGATTTTGTATACCCAACTCCAGCAGCGCATAGCTGGTCATATGCAGCGTGGCCCATGCAAAACACCATAACCCTAATAATCGACGGGTGCGATACAACAACGGCTGCTTTGCGTAGCGGGCAAGCGGTGACACCAGCAGGGTAGCAAGCAGAAACTTCAGCGCGGTGATGCCCGTAAAGTGTTGGATATCTTTACCCGGGTCGGCCCCCAACTCACCACGCTGTGCGGCCCAGAAGAGCCATAGCAGGGGTAAAAAACCGGCGAGATGCAGCAGTACTTTCAGGCCGGTTATCTGTTTTGCGGTTAACCTCACTTAAAAATACTCCGTAGATCCATGCCCTGATATAAAGAAGCCACCTCATCGGCATAACCATTAAAAGGCAACGTGGGCTGTCGCTGAACATCGAGAATGCCACCCGAACCGATAAAACGCTCTGTGGCCTGAGACCAGCGGGGGTGATCGACTTGCGGATTGACGTTGGCGTAAAAACCGTATTCGTTAGGTGCTGACATATTCCAGGTCGTCGGCGGCTGTTTACGCGTCAGCTTAATACTGACTATCGATTTAATGCCCTTGAAGCCGTACTTCCAGGGTACGGTCAGGCGTATTGGCGCTCCGTTTTGCGGCGGCAACGCTTTGCCATACACGCCCACGGTCAGAAGGGTAAGCGGGTGCATGGCCTCGTCCAGACGTAAACCTTCAACATAGGGATACTTCAACCCGCCACCAATGAAGCGATCTTTCTGGCCGGGCATTTCATCAGGCGCGTAGCGTGTTTCAAAGGCGACGTATTTGGCGTGGCTGGTGGGTTCAACCTGCGCCAATAATTTATGCAAAGGAAAGCCGACCCACGGTACAACCATCGACCACGCCTCAACGCAACGCATCCGGTAAATACGCTCTTCTAATGGAAAACGAGTCGTCAGCGCATCATGATCCAACGTTAAAGGTTTGTTCACTTCACCGCTGATGGTTAACGTCCAGGGATCGGTTTTCAGGCTACCGGCATTCGCGGCAGGATCGGCTTTATCCAGACCAAATTCGTAGAAATTGTTGTAGCCCGTGACCTTGTCTTCCGGCGTCAAGGGCAGATTGTTTTGCCAGATCTCTGGTTTTGTGAACTCGAGCGGTTTGCCCGCTGGTGCAGACGGGCGATCGTTGCCTTTAAACCAATTCAACAGACCGGCCTGTGTCGGGGAAGAGAGCGAAGCCGCCGCCGCGCCTATCCCAAGAGCTTTGAGGATCTGTCGTCGTTGCATAAAAAAAACGGACTCGGCGGTAACATCAGCTTCCCGAAGTGGATGTTTTTTCTGCATAACTTTTCCTTTTTATTTTCATGTTAAGGAAAACAAATCGACGTTTCCCTGTTGATGCCTGACCTATCTATAACGACATACTGGACGCATGCGTATCCCTGATTCCTCACGAAAAGTTAAAAATTTTGTGATAACTTCCGCCCCTTGCCTGAGGTAAGCTTTCAGCATGACGAGAGGGGGATGACACTGATGGCAGGCGCGAAAAAGATATTTTTGGTGGAAGATGACAGCGATATCGCCTCACTTTTGCAACTTAGCCTGAAGGATGAGGGGTACGAAATTATTCATGAGGCTGATGGGGCACGTGCGGTCGAGCTACTGGAGAAGCATGTCTGGGATGCCGTTATCCTCGATTTAATGCTGCCGGGCGTGGACGGTCTGGAAATTTGTCGTCGCATTCGGCAAATGAGCTTCTATCTACCTGTCATTATTATCAGCGCTCGCACCAGTGAAACTCACCGCGTACTGGGGCTGGAAATGGGCGCCGATGATTATTTAGCCAAACCTTTCTCGGTGCTGGAATTGATGGCCCGGGTGAAGGCGTTGTTTCGCCGTCAGGAGGCGATGAGTCAGAACCTGCGTATGGAGGCGGGGATTATCACCGTCCATGGTGTGGAGATTGATCCATTAGCCCGGGAAGTCCGCCTGCAGGGTAAATCCCTCGATTTAACGCCGCGTGAATTCGATCTGCTCTATTTTTTCGCCCGCCATCCCGGGGAGGTCTTTTCGCGTCAGGCGTTGTTAGACCAGGTGTGGGGCTACCAGCACGAAGGATATGAGCATACGGTGAACAGTCATATTAATCGCCTGCGTACCAAAATTGAAAAAGATGCTGCGGAGCCGGAAATTATTCTTACCGTTTGGGGACGGGGCTATAAGCTTGCTGCGGTTAACGCGGAGCATCAACCATGATTTATCGATTGTCGCTGAGCCAGCGTCTGACCCTGGTCTTTACCGCTATTATGTTGATTTGCGCGGTTGCGGTCAGCGTTGTCCAGATCCGCAGCAGTAAACAGTATGGCGACGCTATGGTGCAAAGGCTCTCGCTGGAATTGGCGAGCAAGATTGTCAAAAGTGAGTCGCTTATTGATGCCAGCGGGCAGGTTAATCGGCAGACCTTAAAAGGACTGTTCAATCACCTGATGACGCTAAACCCTAGCGTGGAGCTGTATCTGGTTTCACCGTCAGGCGAGATACTTGCTGATGCCGCTCCGCCTGGGCATATTCAGCGCCAGAACATTAGCGTACAGCCGATCCAGGTTTTCCTTAATTCGGACGAGCTGCCCGTTTATGGCAATGATCCGCGCAGCAGCCAGCAAAAGGTATTCAGCGCCGCGCCAGTTTTATTTAACGGCAAGCTGCATGGCTATTTGTACATTATTCTCCAGGGCGAAGATCTCAATATGCTGGCGAATACCGCCTGGCAAAAAACGCTTTGGAACACCGTGACCGGGACGTTAATACTGGTTTTATTAGCCGGTGCAATCGCGGGGTACCTGGTGTGGAGATGGGTGACGAATCCGGTGAAAAGGCTGACCGGACAGGTGGTTAATCTGGAGCAGGACAGCATTAGCGTCATCAAACAGCTGGCGCAGAAAAAGCCCGATTTAACTCCGGCGAATGAAATTGCGTTGCTGAACAATGCATTTATTGAGTTAGCACAGAAAATTGCTCACCAATGGGATTTATTAGCTGACAGCGATCGTCAGCGCAGAGAGTTTATCGCTAATATTTCGCACGATTTACGTACGCCGCTCACTTCACTGCTGGGGTATCTGGAAATGCTGTCACTGAAAGCCGATACGATGACGCCGGAGGAAAATCGGCATTATCTAAGCATTGCACTGCGCCAGGGGCATAAGGTTCGCCATCTGTCACAACAGCTTTTTGAGCTGGCGAGACTTGAGCATGGCGGCATAAAACCACAGCGTGAACGTTTTGCTATTGGCGAGCTGATCCAGGATGTGGCACAGAAATTTGATCTACCCGTTGCCACGCGTCATTTGCAGTTACACCTTGACGTAATTGGTCCGTTACCGCTGGTGAATGCCGATTTATCGATGATGGAAAGAATCGTCACGAATTTGCTGGATAACGCTATCCGCCATACGCCTGACGGGGGCGAAGTGTGGCTAAAAGTCTGGCGTGATGAAGACCGCTTGTTAGCAGAAGTGCAGGACAGCGGGCCTGGCGTCGAAGAGGCTGTTCGCGAAGTATTATTTCAGCGCCCGACGGCGTTACTACCCCGTGAGCAGCGGGCTGAGCGTGGTGGTCTGGGCTTACTGATCGTGCGCAGAATGCTCGAACTGCATGGGGGAGATATCCGCCTGATTAATTCAACGGCAGGGGCCTGTTTCCGTTTTTCGTTGCCGCTGGCGGATTCCCCACTGAGTAGCTGATGAGAATGTTCCGCTGAAAAGAGTCTGTAACGCTATACGCGTTGTAAACCGTGGGCATTGCGTAAAAGTTGGTAGGTTGCCAGTGATAATGAGAATTTTTATCATATATTGATAATTCATCAAGTTATCTTTGATAAGCGCAAGGAGATCGTATGTCACAGGATGCCGACAACCTGTATATCGTCAGGACCAAAGCGGTTGCTGGCTGTTTTACCATGTTTTTGCTGATGTTTGGCCTCACGTTTCTTCCGTTGTTTTTCCCCGCCAGCCAGGTTCTGCTTGCCAAAGGGCTACTTTTTCCGCTGCTGTTTGCGCTGGAATTTGTTGTGCTGGTCCCGCTGTATTACTTCTTCTTTAGAAAAAGGGAGGGGCTGGGAAAGGGAATTTTCAACGCCAGATGGTTTGTCATTTTGTTCGTGGCGCTGCTGTTTATTCAGCTTATCCTGCCATGGTTTCTGGGCCTCAGACAAACCGAAGCGTGGGTAACCAGCCAGATATCCCTAAACAGCTACGCGCTGTGGTTATCCACTCTGACCCTGATATTTATTGCGCCAGTATATGAAGAGATTGTTTTCAGGGGCTGTTTATTCAACGCATTCCAGTATTGGTTCAATAATAAAACCTGGCTGTCGTCGGTGGTTGTATCGGTCATTTTTGCCATCATGCATACCCAGTATGTGGATCTGCGCACGTTGCTGATGCTGTTTCTTGTGTCGCAGGTTTTGATCATCGCCAGACTGAAAAGCAACGGCCTGCTGATGCCGGTTATGCTGCATATAGCGATGAACGGGACGGTTATTGCCCTGCAAATGGGGGCTCAGACGTTACAGCCTGGTTGATGAAGGCGATGCCCGGAACCCGGGCATCGTGGATTATACGTGCAGACGATGGTGCAGACGTGCACCGACCAGCAACGCCAGCACCAGCATCAGGGCGATAAATCCGCCCACGCCGTTCCAGCCGTAGCTGTGCCAGAATACGCCACCCAGCGTACCGGCAATACTGGAACCCAGATAATAGCTGAACAGATACAGGGAAGATGCTTGGCCTTTAGCGCGTTTTGCCCGTGGTCCAATCCAACTGCTTGCCACGGAGTGCGCGGCAAAGAACCCGGCTGAAAAGAGCAGCATCCCGGCGAAGATCAGCCACAGTGATGTGAACAGGGTCATCAACAGTCCAACCAGCATCACGCCGGTTGAAAAGAGCATTACCGGACCACGTCCATAGCGGGTGGTCATCGACCCCGCTTTCGGTGAGCTCCAGGTCCCGGTCAGATAGGCCACGGACAACAGACCGACAACCGCCTGGCTGAGTTCCCACGGCGAGAGCATCAGACGGTAGCCGATGTAATTAAACAGCGTGACAAACGACCCCATCAGTAAAAAACCTTCCGCAAACAGCAGCGGCAACCCTCTGTCGCGCCAGTGCAAACGAAAGTTGATAAACAGCGTTTTCGGTCGCAGCGACGTTGGTCTGAAATGACGAGATTCCGGCAAGATTTTCCAGAACATCAGCGCGGAGGCGAGGGCAAAACAACCGATCGCCGCCAGCGCGATACGCCAGTTAAAAAAGTCGGTAAACACGCCGCTTATCAAACGGCCACTCATACCACCAATCGAGTTACCGCTGATATATAAGCCCATTGAGAAGGCGACGAAGCTGGGATGTATTTCCTCGCTCAGATAGGTCATTCCCACTGCCGCCACGCCGCTGAGCGAAAGACCTATCAGCGCACGCATGATTAAAATACCGTGCCAGCTGGTCATCATCGTCGAAAGCAACGTACAACAGGACGCGAGCAGTAGGGCGGTAACCATCACCGGCTTGCGGCCTATCGCATCGGAAAGTGGACCGGTAAACAGTAAACCGATCGCGAGCATCGCCGTTGAGATGGAAAGCGAAATACTGCTGCTGGCGGGAGAGACCCCAAACTCGTGCGAGAGCACTGGCAGTATGGGTTGCACGCAATAGAGGAGAGCAAATGTCGCCAGTCCGGCAGAAAACAGCGCCAGCGTGACGCGCATAAATGGGGATGTTCCGCGTTTGATAAAACTATCCGGCGGGGTAACTCTCTGTTCATCAACATCGCTTGTCGGCGCGGTATCGACAGTGGTTGTACGGCTCACTTGAAATCCTTGCTCAATCAATTACCTCTACATGACTAGCTTTAAGAGTATGAAAATCGCATTATTCTGTCTAATATATTAATAATCTCAAATGATATCTTAAAAATATGAATATCGAGCTGCGTCATTTACGTTACTTTGTAGCGGTTGCCGAAGAATTGCATTTTGGCCGGGCGGCGGCACGGCTGAATATTTCGCAACCGCCGCTGAGCCAGCAAATCCAGATCCTCGAGCAGCAGGTCGGCGCCCGACTTCTGGCGCGCACTAACCGCAGCGTGGCGCTGACCTCTGCCGGAAAGCAGTTTCTGGCAGACAGTCGGCAGATCCTGGGGCTGGTTAATGAGGCCGCTGCCAGGGCTGAACGTCTGCATCTGGGAGAAGCGGGGGAATTGCGTATCGGCTTTACGTCATCGGCACCGTTTATCAAAGCGGTTTCAGATACGTTATCCCTCTTTCGCCAGAGCTACCCCGCTGTACATATGCAAACCCGTGAAATGAACACGCGCGAGCAAATTGCTCCGCTCAATGAAGGAACGCTGGATTTGGGACTTCTGCGCAACACGCAGCTTCCGGAAACGCTGGAGCGTGAAATCATTCTGCATGAGCCGCTGATGGCGATGATCCCGCGCGCGCATCCGCTGGCGCAAAAGCCCGTGGTCACATTGGCGGAGTTGGCCAATGAGCCATTTGTCTTTTTTGATCCGCATGTGGGGACGGGGTTGTATGACGATATTCTTGGCCTCATGCGTCGCTATGGACTGAAGCCGACTATCACTCAGGAGGTTGGTGAGGCGATGACTATCATCGGGCTGGTGGCCGCAGGATTAGGCGTTTCCATTCTTCCCGCTTCCTTTAAACGGGTGCAATTGTATGAAATGTGTTGGATCCCGATAGCGGAAGAAGATGCCGTTTCGGAAATGTGGCTAGTGTGGCCAAAACATCATGAGCAAAGTCACGCCGCGCAACGCTTTCGCGAGCAACTGCTGGCGGCCGTTCAGGCGATTAATTTAGTTTAAAAATGGGCGAAAATGTGCAGTAAATCACAAGGCTAAGTAAAAAGTTGACGGAAGCCATTGAAGTGCTTCACCATAGCCCGCAGATTATTTCGGAGCGCGAAAATAAAGGGAGTAAGTGGTGGTTGCTGATAGTCAGCCTGGGCATATCGATCAAATTAAGCAGACCAATGCGGGCGCGGTTTATCGCCTGATTGATCAGCTGGGTCCGGTATCGCGTATTGATCTCTCTCGCCTGGCACAATTGGCGCCTGCCAGTATTACTAAAATTGTCCGCGAAATGCTCGAAGCGCACCTGGTGCAAGAGTTGGAAATCAAGGAAGCGGGCAGCCGAGGACGTCCGGCCGTTGGGCTGGTTGTGGAAACGGAAGCCTGGCACTATTTATCCATTCGTATCAGTCGCGGCGAGATCTTTCTGGCGCTGCGCGATCTGAGCAGCAAACTGGTGGTTGAAGATTGTCTTGAAATGGCGCTGGTCAGTGAAACACCATTGCTGGAACGCGTTATTACCCAGGTCGATCAGTTTTTCATCCGCCACCAGCAAAAGCTGGAGCGCTTAACCTCCATCGCCATTACCTTACCCGGCATTATTGATACTGAAAACGGTATCGTTCATCGCATGCCATTCTACGACGATGTCAAAGAGATGCCGCTGGGTGAAGCGCTTGAAAATCATACCGGCGTGCCGGTCTATATTCAGCACGATATCAGCGCCTGGACTATGGCCGAGGCGCTTTTTGGCGCATCGCGCGGCGCGCGCGACGTCATTCAGGTGGTTATCGATCATAACGTGGGGGCCGGAGTAATCACCGACGGTCATCTACTGCATGCCGGCAGCAGTAGCCTGGTGGAAATTGGTCATACCCAGGTGGACCCCTACGGCAAACGCTGCTATTGCGGCAACCATGGTTGCCTGGAAACGATCGCCAGCGTCGACAGCGTGCTCGAACTGGCACAGGTACGCTTGAAGCAATCAATGAGTTCTTCTCTACACGGGCAACCGTTAACGGTAGACGCGCTGTGTCTGGCGGCGATGCAGGGGGATTTATTGGCGAAAGATATTATTAGCGGCGTCGGGACCCATGTCGGACGCATTCTGGCCATCATGGTGAATTTGTTCAACCCGCAAAAGATATTGATTGGTTCTCCGCTCAGTAAAGCGGCGGATATTTTGTTTCCCACTATTGCTGACAGCATTCGTCAGCAAGCGCTCCCGGCCTACAGTCAGCATATTGTCGTCGAAAGTACGCAGTTCACCAATCAAGGGACGATGGCAGGGGCGGCGCTCGTGAAGGACGCGATGTATAACGGTTCTTTGTTGATTCGTCTATTACAGGGTTAACATTTTTTAACTGTTGTACGAAAAATTGCGCTATCTCAAGCCGATTCTCGTCGTCATACCTTAGACTTTCTCCACTGTATTATTTTCCTGACTTATATTTTCAAAGCATAACGGTGGAGTTAGTGATGCTGAAGCGTTTCTTTATTACAGGTACAGACACTTCTGTTGGGAAGACCGTGGTTTCCCGCGCATTACTACAAGCGTTAGCGTCAGGGGGTAAAAGCGTTGCGGGCTACAAACCCGTGGCTAAAGGAAGCAAAGAGACACCTGAAGGTCTGCGCAACAAAGATGCGCTGGTGCTGCAAAGCGTGTCTACTATCGAACTGCCCTACGAGGCGGTCAACCCGATTGCGTTGAGTGAGGATGAAAGCAGCGTAGCGCATAGTGGTCCGGTCAATTACACCCTGTTATCCAACGGCCTCGCAAGCCTCAGCGAAAAAGTGGATCACGTTGTCGTGGAAGGCACCGGAGGCTGGCGGAGCCTGATGAACGATCTGCGTCCGTTATCTGAATGGGTGGTGCAGGAACAACTGCCGGTGCTGATGGTGGTGGGTATCCAGGAAGGCTGTATTAATCATGCCATCCTCACCGCACAGGCGATTGCCAGCGACGGACTGCCTTTGATTGGCTGGGTCGCGAACCGAATCAACCCGGGGCTAGCGCATTATGCGGAAATCATTGATGTGCTGGGCAAAAAATTACCCGCACCGCTGATCGGTGAACTGCCTTATCTGCCTCGCGCAGAGCAGCGCGAGCTGTCTCAGTACATCCGTCTGTCAATGCTCGGCAGCGTGTTGTCGGTAGATAGAGTCCTGGCGTAACGTTCGCGACAGCACAGACGCCACCACACAGGCAACCAGCAATCCGGGGAGCAGACGATACTCCCCGGTCATTTCACAAACCATCAGTGTCGACATTATTGGCGCATGCGTGGTCGCTGCCAGCAGCGTGGCCATCCCCGTTAATCCCAGCAGAATGGCAATCTCATCCGGACCCGGAAGCCATAATCCCCACACTCGTCCCAGCAGCATACCCACTGAAAGACCGACAAACAGCGTTGGCGTAAACACACCGCCAGGCGCACCGGAACCACTGCTGGCAAGCACCGCCAGTAATTTGCAGATGAAGATCCCGCTCACCACGGCCAGCAGCGGTGGGGAGAGTAAATATGATTGCACCACGCTGTAGCCGTTACCCCAGACCGCAGGCGTGAGCAATGACAGCAGGCCAACGATCAGCCCGCCAAGCGCCAGTTGCCACGGTGGCGAGAGTTTTAAGCGCAAAAAAACATTATGGCTGGCGGTCATCAACCACATGAATAGCGGTCCGCAAACGCCGGCAGCCAGACCGGTGCTGATGATCATGACGTATTCCAGCGCATGCAGTTCCCGTGTGAAGTGCACGGCATACAGCAGCGCATTGCTGTCGCTCAGCATATTGGTGGTGAGCAAGGCGACGACGGCGGATACCACCACCGGTCCCAGTGACGCGAGGATCAAGGTGCCAAACAACACTTCAGCAATAAATAGACTGCCCGCCAGTGGGGCATGATACGCTCCGGCCATACCCGCAGCGGCTCCGCAGGCAATCCATAACTTCCATTCTGTGCGCGGGGTGAAGCGTTGAGCAAAGCTGGAGGCTGCCAGCGCTGCCAGTAAAATCATGGCACCTTCGCGCCCGATGGCGCTCCCGCTGGAGACGACCAGTAACGAGGCCAGCGATTTCACCAGGCTTGCACTGACGTCAAATTGTCCGTTAGTTTGCAAGGCTTCCATGTAATCAGTGGGAGCCTGCGGGCGTAACCGGTTGAACGTTTGCCATCCCCAAAGCAGCAAACCCGCCGCCAGCCCTCCTAACGCAGGTGTCAGCATGCGTCTTACAGGGGAAAGGTTTGTTGCCGCGTTGACCAGACTCCCTGTGTCATTGCTCAGGAACAACCATTCAAGAAGGAGCATGGCGTGGCGAAATCCTGCGACGGCCAACGCAGCAAGGATACCAATCAGCGCAGCAATCAGCAGGCGGCGGAACATGGCGCGCAGGTCAGGATAAGCATGTAAATGATGCATGAGTGGCCAGACAGGAAATTTCAGACGCTTTATTTTGCGGCTATTTGGCAACAGAAGCAAAAGCTCAGCGTGCGCAACAGGATGCTACACAGGCAGGACACATCCTGCCTGTGATGAAACTAACGAAAAAGTGGCTTATCGGCTATCGGGATCAGTAACTGCGACTGCCATTGCGCTAGCGTCAGACGGGCCAGCTCCCCCAGCGCCTGGTAAAACGGGTGATCAGCTTTTTCGATAAACACATCAAGGAAGCGGGATGACCACGGGAACAGATGCCAGGCCAGCAGTTGTTCGCACTCGGTGTGGCGTTCATTTTCAGCAAGCCAGGCCGTCAGCAACAGCAGTGAACCAAAGTGATCTTCTGGCTCATTTTGCTGCATGGCAAACTGGATGCCGTTGTCCCGCATCCACTGACGGAGTGCCAGTGTAGAGTCGCCAAACAACACGTTTTCGCGATCCAGCCAGACAGATCCCCAGGGCGGAGAGGGTAGCGCATATGGACCGACAAACAGGCGCTGCCAGGCCTGCGGGAGAGGCTCATCGACCTCGGCTTGTAGCCGTGCAGCCAGCGGGAAAAGCATTGCCTGATCGAGCGGCCACTGCGCCTGCCAGCCATCGGCTCTTAACGCGCTGACTAATGCAGAGGCTTCCGCGCTATCTGGCGCATAGTAAAACAGTGCGCCGAGTACACGCGCCGCGGTAGAAAAGTTGTCACCTTGCGAAAAATGGGTCATGCAAACAATCCTGAACAGTGCGGGTTGCCCCGCACCCGAAAGTTAACCTGCAACAGCCATTCCGACTGTCATATGTAAACCGTAAAACAATCCGCGGCCAATGATTTCACCGGCGAGGACTAACATTAAGCCCAGCGCCAGGCCGCCGACGGATGGTGCTTTACGACGGATCAGCGGGCATATCCAGCAGCCCAGACCGGCGGCCAGCAGAATGATGCGCCAGACCTGCAAGCTTCCGTAGTCGGGAACCAGCGCGCTGGCGGATTGCACCGAACTGTGGATCCCGCCGAGAGACAGCCCCTGCAGAACAATAACCGCCACGATCACCAGTAGGGCCAAAACGCTCACGTAGGCGAATCTGGCGGTGCCAGAGGAAACACCCACAGCACGCAGTAGCAGGGCGGCAAACAGCGGTCCGCTTAGCAACATCGTCATAAAAAATGCCACCGTAGTGTAGCCGTTATACCAGGTCGGGACAGTGTCTATCTGGTAGACGCTGGTCATCGCCAGCACAAATACCAGACCCAGCAGCATGCCCACCAGCAGCCAGATTTTACCTAACGCTGCGGGCATTTTACCGAGAAACGCCACCAGCCACCACAGGCCACCGACGGCGAAAAACAGTGAACCACTGGCGATTTCGTTACTCAGCGCAGATGCGCCAACTCTGTTCAGCGAGTTAAAGGCGCGCAGTGGCGAACCCAGGTGCATTACCGAGGCGAGAAAGGCGATGCCCATCACCAGCCACAGAAAAAACATGCTGCGCACGATACGTTGTTTTGCCACCTCGTCTTTAGCGGTCAGCCAGCCATAGCCACTCACTATCAGCGCTCCGGCCACGCACTGGCCCAGCACCGTAAACAGGACCAGCGGCCATTCATGCCATCCATTGCCCATGTTACACCTCCTGCGGATTCGCCAGATAACCCGTGGTATCCCCGGTCGGGCGGCTATTGGCGTTGGGTTTGATCACAATGTTCGGTTTGGTGAAGTGCGCACCTGGCAGCGGAGCGACCGCCGCCAGTTCACCGTGCTTTTTGCGCAGCTCATCAATTGGACCAAAGTCCAGCGCGCGCAGCGGACAGGATTCGACGCAGATGGGCTTTTTGCCGTCGGCCACGCGGTCATGACAGCCATCGCACTTGGTCATATGACCTTTGGCGGCATTGTACTGCGGTGCGCCGTACGGGCAGGCCATGTGGCAGTAGCGACAGCCTATGCATATGTCTTCATCCACTACCACAAAACCATCTTCACGCTTATGCATAGCGCCGCTGGGGCAAACCTTGGTGCAGGCCGGATCTTCGCAGTGATTACAGGCAATGGAGAGGTAGTAGGCGAAGACATTCTGTTGCCAGACGCCGTTATCTTCCAGCCAGTCGCCTCCAGCGTATTCGTAAATACGCCGGAAACTGACGTCGGGAGTGAGATCCTTGTAATCTTTGCAGGCCAGCTCGCAGGTTTTACACCCCGTGCAACGGCTGGAATCAATAAAAAATCCATACTGAGTTGTCATGGGTTAGTCCTTATGCCTTTTCAACCTGAACGAGATTACTGTGGGATGGATTCCCCTTCGCTAATGGAGAAGGTCGATGCGACGTGAGAATATTTATGGAACCACCATGATCGATCTGGTCGCCGAACATATCGGCATTGAGCCAGGCTCCTTGTCCGATGGCAGTGACGCCGGGCAAAATACGCGGTGTGACTTTCGCGCTGATCAGCATCTGGCCGATATTATTAAACACCCTAACTGTGTCGCCATTACGGATGCCGCGCGTCCTGGCATCGACGGGGTTTATCCAGATCTCCTGCGGGCAAGCCTGCTGTAAAACATCGATATTGCCGTAGCTGGAGTGGGTTCTCGCCTTATAGTGGAAACCCGTGAGCTGCAATGGATACGTTTTGCGCTTAGGATCGTCCCAACCGTCAAAGCCTGGTGCATAAGCTGGAAGAGGATGAACAATCTCATCGTCTTTGAGTTCCCATGTTTCTGCAATGGTTGCTAGCCGTTCAGAGTAAATCTCAATTTTCCCTGATGGCGTTTTCAATGGGTTAGCCCCAGGATCTTCTCTGAAAGAACGGAAAGCAACATAGTGTTCTTCGGGGCATTTTTTCTTGAAAATACCTGTCGTTTTCATTTCGTCGTAATCCGGCATTTCCGGGTTACGCTCTTTGGTCTTGGCATGCAGGTATTTCACCCATTCATGCTGCGTACGACCCTCGGTGAATTTTTGATATACATCCGGACCTAGACGTTTGGCGACTTCACTTAACATCCAGTAAATGGGTTTACGTTCAAATTTTGGCGATGTCGCAGGTTGACCAAGGATGACATAGCCCATGTTCCCGGCAGACTCGTGTGAGATGAGATCTTCTTGTTCAGTTGGCATCAGGTCAGGTAGCAGAATGTCGCAGTATTTTGCGGAGGCAGTCATAAAATGCTCAATACCGACGATCATTTCGCACTTGCTGTCATCCTGTAAGACATCATGGGTATGCGCGATATTGCCATGCTGGTTGATGAGCGTATTGCTGGCATAACACCAGATAAACTTGATAGGCACGTCCAGCTTATCTTTACCGCGAACACCGTCCTTGGTCGCGGTCATCTCTGCACCATGATCAATAGCATCCGTCCAGGTAAAGACTGATATCTGCGTTTTAACCGGGTTTTCTAGCATGGAGAACCATTCCACGCCCAGATCCCAGGTCCCTTCGCGCATCCCTGAATTACCACCGTTTATCCCCACATTGCCGGTTAAAACGGAGAGCATCGCAATCGCGCGAGCGGTTTGTTCACCGTTGGAGTGACGCTGCGGTCCCCAACCCTGGCAGATATAAGCGGGTTTCGCTGCGCCGATTTCACGCGCTAACTGGATAATTTTCTCAGCCGGAATGCTGGTAATGTGGGAAGCCCAGTCCGGTGTTTTGGCTATCCCGTCTGGTCCATCGCCTAAAATATAGGCTTTATAGTGTGCATTCCGCGGTGCACTGGCGGGAAGAGTGGTTTCATCGAAGCCGACACAGTATTTATCAAGAAAAGGTTTATCAATCAGATCTTCGGTGATCAGTACCCAGGCGATCGCCGCAGCCAATGCAGCGTCAGTTCCTGGTCGGATAGGCAGCCATTCATCTTCACGACCAGCGGCAGTATCGTTATATCGAGGATCGATAACGATCATTCGTGCGTTAGAACGTTCGCGGGCTTGCTCAACATACCAGGTTACACCGCCGCCGCTCATACGGGTTTCGGCAGGGTTATTGCCAAACATGACGACCAGTTTTGTATTGGCGATGTCGTCAGGACTGTTGCCGTCGTTAGCACCAAACATATAACCCATTGCGGCGCTGATTTGCGCGGTACTATAACTACCGTAGCGGCTCAAATAGCCGCCGCAAGAATTCATCAGGCGGTAGGGGACGTTGGAGTTAGTAATATTCCCACCATCTACACCTGTACCGTACAGCACGTGAACCGCTTCGTTACCGTAATCCTGCAGGATCCGCTTCAAATTACCACTAATGGTGTCCAGTGCTTCATCCCAGGTGATCCTTTCAAATTTTCCTTCTCCACGCTTGCCTACACGTTTCATTGGATATTTTAGGCGGTCAGGGTGATTCATACGGCGACGGATCGATCGGCCACGCAAGCAGGCACGTACCTGATGATTACCGTAGGTATCATCGCCCGTTGTGTCCGACTCTACCCAATAGACGGAGTCATCCTTAACGTGCAGACGTAAAAGACAACGACTACCACAGTTAACGGTACAAGAACTCCAGACAACCTTCTCTTCAACGGGTTGTATCGCCTGCTGTACCGCTGCGGCGGCAGTGCGCATTCCGAAAGGTAACGACAGCCCACCCGCGGCAAGCGCCAGCGAACCGATTGCCGAGGATTTCACTAACGTCCTGCGGCTAATGCCTCCATATTGCTCAGTTTTTGACATTACTCACCCCATTATAGTTATCGCTATATATTAATTTCTATAACGAAATTAATAGCATGCTAATAATGGTTTGAGTTTACCCACTTATGGGTATGTCATCTTAATGCATATCAAACTGGAGTGACCCTCCGCGCACGGAGGGCGTGATTTATTGCGGTTCGGCGACGTGCCCGTCCTGGGCAGGGGTGCTATTGGCAGGGGCGTTGCCACTGTTGGTTCGGGTATAGAGAATTTTGTGCGTATCGTTTGCACAATGTCCCACGACCAGTGAATCAGGCTGATCGGCCTGATCGTTGGGAACAATGTTCAGCGTAAAGCTGGATTCAGCAACGCCATTATTAATGATCCGCTGTTCGATATCGCTTTTCACGCGTTCACATGACGCCGGTGCCGCCAAAACCTGCGGGGACGCGACGGCCAGTAAGAGCGCGGCAATTCCTGTTATGTATTTCATCATCAGCTCCTTTATGATCGACCTGGACTAAGATTAGCATTTCTGGTGTAAATAACTGTATTTGCTAATATGATTGAGAATTATCTTCTTATCCCGGTGAAAAATGTGAAGAAAAAGATCTTGTTAGGTTTCCTGTGCGTCGTGTTGGCCGGGTGTGATAACGCCAAAGGCCTGGATTCCTTTACGCCGGAAATGGCCAGTTTTTCCAATGAATTTGATTTCGATCCGCTGCGCGGGCCGGTAAAAGATTTCAGCCAGACGCTGCTTAATGACAAAGGTGAAGTCACCAAGCGCGTTGTCGGTACGCTCTCACAGGAAGGGTGCTTCGATACGCTTGAATTGCATGATATTGAAAGCAATACCGGCATGGCGCTGGTCCTGGATGCTAACTATTACCGGGACGCCAAAACGCTGGAAAAACGGATCCGCTTACAGGGTAAATGTCAGTTAGCAGAACTGCCTGCGGCGGGCGTGGTATGGGATACCGACGATAACGGTTTTGTCGTTTCCGCCACGGGAAAAGAGATGAAGGTGCAATATCGCTATGATGCGGAAGGCTACCCGCTGGGTAAAACCACCATCAATAAGGACAATACCTTGCAGGTTGATGCCAAACCGTCGGTTGACCCGTTGAAGAAGCTGGATTACACCGCGGTAAGCCTGCTCAATAACCATCCGTTAGGTAATGTAAAACAAACGTGCAAGTATGATGACTATGCTAATCCGGTCAACTGCCAGCTTGTTATCGTTGACGAGAGCGTGAAGCCGGCAGTTGAACACCATTACTCGATTGAAAACACCATCGATTACTATTAGTCAGTCTTTACTGAGCGGTAGGTTGCAGCAGGTTAGGACCTGACGTTTTATGTTCTGCCAGATACTGCTGCTGGAAGATACACATGCGGATTGTGTTGCGGTATTGGCCGTTGATAAAGAATTCATGAATCAGTTCGCCTTCGACCATAAACCCGAGTTTACGGTAGATGTGGATGGCTTTTTCGTTCTCTTTATCAACGATCAGATACAGCTTATATAAGTTAAGTACGGTAAAGCCGTAATCCATCGCCAGCTTAGCAGCCCGGGAAGCCAAACCTTTGCCCTGATATTCCGGCGAAATAATGATCTGGAATTCTGCCCGGCGGTGCACATGGTTAATTTCAACCAGCTCCACCAGTCCGGCTTTTTCACCGTCGCATTCCACAACAAAGCGACGTTCGCTTTGGTCGTGGATATGCTTGTCATACAGATCTGACAGCTCAACAAATGCTTCGTAAGGTTCTTCAAACCAGTAACGCATTACGCTGGCGTTGTTATCAAGCTGATGGACAAATCGTAAATCTTCACGCTCCAGCGGGCGCAGCTTAACACTGAGGGCGCTAGTCATATCGTATCCTTTCAATATCTTTCAAAGTGCAATCATTATGGGGCAACGGTGCGGCCAGTGCGTCGGTCGAGGCAGCGCAGGGTGTTGGGCTCCCAGTACGCATTAATATTAGCGCTCTGTTCGCACTTATCACGGCTATCGAAAGCTGCGTCGGTTTTGTCCCACTCTTTCTCTGCACGCTTGTTGACCTTCTGGCGTAACTGACGCGTATCGTTCCATTGTTCCTTTTCCATTGCTGCCTGTTGACGACTTTGCGCACTGTCCCCGGATTCAATGATCAGTTTACTGGTTTCAGCAAATGCGGAAGAGGTGTACACAGCCGCAGCCAGCGTCAGCATAGCCGTCAGGCACAGGCGTTTGGTCAGTGTAATATTCATGGTGAATTCCTTTTATGGGAAAGGGAAAAAACAATAAAACAGGGCTAAATTCTACACTATTCTGGCTTGCGGGCATACCCACTCAGCGGAGATGGATACGCTAACGACATTCTGTCGTATCATGGTTAAACCAAAGGTAACTGAATAACATCAATGCTTAAGACCACATTCCTTTTTTTCATCACCGCGTTATGCGAAATCATTGGCTGCTTTTTACCCTGGCTCTGGCTTAAGCGAGGGGCTACGGCCTGGCTGCTGATACCCGCCGGGATGTCACTGGCCTTATTCGTCTGGTTACTGACGCTGCATCCGGCAGCAAGCGGGCGTGTGTACGCGGCCTATGGTGGAGTTTACGTGGTGACAGCGCTGCTATGGCTACGCATTGTTGACGGCGTAAAACTTAGCCTGTACGACTGGTCAGGCGCGCTGGTGGCATTGTGCGGCATGCTGATTATTGTGGCTGGGTGGGGGCGCGCATAGCGCCTTTTTTGTGATCAATCAGCGTTTTTTTGATCTTCATACTTGTATGGTAGTAGCTCAGTTGGGTAAATTTCCTGCATCACAAGAACAAATGCAAGGAATAAGAGATGAAGATTGTTGGGGCTGAAGTGTTTGTCACCTGTCCGGGGCGTAATTTTGTCACGTTGAAAATTACGACAGACGATGGGATCACTGGGCTGGGAGATGCCACGTTAAACGGACGCGAGTTATCCGTAGCGTCGTATCTGAAAGATCATGTTTGTCCGCAGCTGATTGGTCGCGATGCGCACCGAATTGAGGATATCTGGCAGTTTTTCTACAAAGGCGCGTACTGGCGTCGTGGTCCGGTCACCATGTCGGCGATTTCCGCGGTGGATATGGCATTGTGGGACATCAAAGCGAAAGCGGCGAATATGCCGTTGTACCAGCTGCTCGGCGGTGCATCTCGTGAAGGCGTTATGGTTTACTGTCACACCACAGGCCATACCGTTGATGACGTACTCGAAGATTATGCGCGCCATAAAGAGATGGGCTTTAAAGCAATTCGCGTGCAGTGCGGCGTGCCGGGTATGAAAACCACTTACGGTATGTCTAAAGGCAAAGGACTGGCCTACGAACCCGCCACCAAAGGGCAGTGGCCAGAAGAGCAGTTATGGTCAACGGAGAAGTACCTCGATTTCACACCAACACTGTTTGAAGCCGTGCGCGACAAGTTTGGTTTCAACGAACATCTTCTGCACGATATGCACCACCGTCTGACGCCAATTGAAGCGGCCCGTTTCGGCAAAAGCATTGAGCAATACCGTCTGTTCTGGATGGAAGACCCAACCCCGGCTGAAAACCAGGAATGCTTCCGCCTGATCCGCCAGCATACGGTCACGCCGATTGCGGTAGGGGAAGTTTTCAACAGCATCTGGGACTGCAAACAGCTTATCGAAGAGCAATTGATCGACTATATCCGCACCACCATCACCCATGCGGGCGGTATCACTGGCATGCGTCGAATTGCCGATTTCGCGTCGCTGTATCAGGTACGTACCGGTTCGCATGGACCTTCCGATCTGTCCCCAGTATGCATGGCCGCTGCGTTGCACTTTGATCTGTGGGTGCCGAACTTCGGCGTACAGGAATATATGGGGTATTCCGAGCAAATGTTGGAAGTGTTCCCGCACAACTGGACCTTTGATAACGGCTATATGCATCCTGGAGACAAACCAGGTCTTGGGATCGAGTTTGACGAAAAGCTGGCGGCGAAATATCCGTATGACCCTGCATATCTGCCTGTTGCTCGTCTGGAAGATGGCACGTTGTGGAACTGGTAAATATAAATTTTACGTACGAAAGATGTTGATTAACTCAATACCCTACAGAAGGTAAAACTTATGGTTAGTTCAGTCGATATTAAAAATAACGTAGATAATAAACCCATTATTCGCAGAGTGGCTTCAGCCTCCGCAATTGGTACTGCTGCCGAATACTATGACTTCTTTGCATATGGGACAGCAGCCGTACTCTTTTTTGGTCATTTATTTTTCCCAAGTGACGATCCGTTAATTAGTACGCTGGCTGCTTTTGCAACCTATGCCGTTGGTTTCCTGGCTAGACCATTAGGAGGAATTGTCTTTGGGCATATTGGCGATAAGGTCGGGCGCAAAAAAGCACTGGTTATTACTATACTAATCGTTGGCTTAGGGACATTCTGTATTGGGTTGTTACCTACATATGAAAAAATAGGTGTATGGGCTCCAGCTTTACTTATATTTATTCGTGTATTACAGGGCTTTGGTGTTGGAGGAGAACAAGCCGGTGCAGTATTGATGACTGCTGAATATTCTGAGCCCAAACATCGTGGATTTTTTTCGAGTTGGGTTCAAATCGGTGCCCCAGTTGGTTTTCTTCTGCCGTTAGCACTCTTTGCGTTGTTAAATGCCACACTTTCTCCAGAGGCAATGATGGATTACGGGTGGCGTATACCGTTCCTGTTAAGTCTGTTGCTGGTTATTGTTGGGTTATTTATCCGCTTAAAAATTGAGGAATCACCAGTCTTTGCTCAGATTAGGGAGACAAAAGCAGAAGAATCACGTCCATTAGTTGAAGTTATCCGTGATTTTCCGGGAATTGTCGTTAAGGGAGTATGTGCGAAGCTGATTGAGGCTTGCACATTTGCAATGTTTACAGTGATTGTCCTTGCATACGGTAAGGCAAACAATCTCGATGCAAATATCTTGATGGAGACAATGATTGTTGCGGTGATTATAGAAATAATTGCAATACCGATGATGGGCTCGCTATGCGACAAAATTGGGCGTAAACCAGTTTATATTATCGGCGCATTGCTCCAGGTTGTTATGATTATTCCTTTCTTCCTTGCAATCAATCAGGATAGCTTTTGGCTTACGCAAATAGTAATGATCCTGGTACTGAGCGTTGGGCATAGTATGTGTTATGCACCTCAGGCATCTTATTTCCCAGAGCTTTTCCCGACTCATATTCGCTGTAGCGGAATAGCATTAATTTGGCAGTTGGGATCGCTAATTGGTAGTGGGATTCTTGGTTTAGTAGCAGTAAAAATTCTGCAAGTAACTGGTGGACATTATTATGGACTCGCAACCTATGTGATTGTACTTGGCGTCATCTCAGTTATTGGTTTGGTGATGATGCCGGAAACTGCACCGCAAAGGCTTAAACGTGAATACCAGCAGTGGCAGAAACATTAATATCCTTTGGCGGCAATATGCCGCCAAATTTACCTTTTATGGTACACAGCTTTAAGTGATGTCATACCAATCATAAAAAGCTTAATGCAAATCAAAACATACAACCATACAGGCGTTACTCTGAATCAATCCTGATTTCATTGATAAGTAGGTCATACCATGCAAAACAAGCTCTTAACGGCAAAGGCTGCACTTCCCGACTACGATCGTACAAAACTGGTCCCGCGTATTGTCCATCTGGGGTTTGGCGCATTTCACCGCGCACATCAGGGGGTTTACGCTGACATTCTCGCTGCAGATCACGGCAGTGACTGGGGCTATTGCGAAGTGAACCTGATTGGCGGCGAGCAGCAGATTGCCGATCTGAAACAGCAAGATAACCTGTATACCGTTGCAGAAATGTCTGCGGATGCATGGACTGCAAGAGTCGTGGGCGTGGTGAAAAATGCGCTGCATGCGCAGGTTGATGGTCTGGAAAGCGTACTGGCTGCGATGAGTGAACCGCAAGTTGCGATTGTTTCCCTGACCATTACCGAGAAAGGGTATTGCCATTCTCCGGCGACCGGTCAATTGATGTTAGACAACCCGATGATTGCTGCCGATCTACAAAATCCAAAACAGCCAAAAACTGCGCCAGGCGTTGTGGTTGAGGCGCTTGCACGCCGCAAAGCTGCGGGTTTAGCCGCCTTTACCGTGATGTCCTGCGACAACATGCCAGAAAACGGTCATGTGATGCGCAATGTTGTCACCGCGTATGCCCGGGCGGTGGATGCGGAACTGGCTGCGTGGATCGAACAACATGTCACATTCCCGTCGACAATGGTTGACCGCATTGTCCCTGCTGTTACCCAGGATACGCTGGACAAAATTGAACACATTACCGGCGTACGCGACCCGGCAGGCGTAGCATGTGAACCGTTCCGTCAGTGGGTTATTGAAGATAACTTTGTCGCTGGCCGCCCTGAATGGGAGAAGGCGGGAGCGGAGCTGGTTGCTGATGTCATTCCGTTTGAAGAGATGAAACTGCGTATGCTCAACGGCAGCCACTCTTTCCTTGCTTATCTGGGGTATCTGGCGGGATATCAGCACATTAACGATTGCATGGGCGATGAAAATTATCGCCTCGCCGCGCGCGCGCTGATGTTGCAGGAACAAGCGCCCACGTTAAAAGTGAAAGGTGTGGATCTTCCGCACTATGCCGATCTGTTAATTGAGCGCTACAGCAACCCGGCACTGCGTCATCGTACCTGGCAGATCGCGATGGACGGCAGTCAAAAACTGCCGCAGCGTATGCTGGACTCCGTTCGCTGGCACATTGTGCACGGTAGCCACTTTGAACTGCTGGCGCTGGGCGTGGCTGGCTGGATGCGTTACGTCGGCGGTGTGGATGATCAGGGCCAGGCGATTGAAATCAGCGATCCGCTGTTACCGGTGCTCCAGAAAGCGGTGCATAGCAGTAACGAGGGCGAAGATCGTGTCCAGGCGCTGCTGGCGATCGATGCTATTTTTGGTCGTGAACTGCCGCAGGTAGAATTGTTCAAGAATCAGGTCACACAAGCCTATCTTGCTTTACTGGCTGAAGGGGCAAAGGCAACCGTTGCGAAGTATGCTGCAAAACTGAAGTAACGAGAACATCATTTAAGTCGCCATCTGGCTATAAACAGGCCAGATGGCGCAATGTTTTCTGGCATTCACACCAATTAGTTCATGCCCAAACGAATCAATTCGAGGGGGGCATATTTACCTTCACACCCTTCGATTTCCACTGTTTTCCCGCGGCGAATTTGCTCAGCGGTCAGACCATCGGTATCTATCGCTGTAATGCGGCCTGTAAGTCCGGTGTCGCTAATCATGACGCGGCTGCCAGTGGTGATTGCGTTACGGTTACGATCGTATGTTTTCATGGTGTTTTCTCCTTTCCAACTTACCGTCAAAGCCCGTGGGCTCTAGTCCCACGTAACGGGCGCAATATAAATACGCTTCTCGTTAATGATTTTTTTTGTTTTCGATCAAAATCACAGCTTTTTTTATGCAGATGTGCGGGAGAGGGGAAAGCAGGAGAAACTCACCTCGGTGTGAGGTGAGCGTAATATTAATCTTCGCTGAACCAGTCGCTATTTTCCTGACGGATTAGCTGAACGGACTCACCAATTTCCTGGAGATGCAGCATCATTGCGCGCTCAACGGCATCGCCATCATGTTTCTCAAGTGCGGTAAAAATATCGTGATGCTGACGCAGCAGCATTTCAGGCGAAGAGATATGATCCAGGCTCATATAGCGAACGCGGTCAATCGTGGCCTTAATATTCTCAACGGTGTCCCAGGCGAGCTGGCACTCGGCGATTAAAGCCAGTTTCTGATGAAATTCGTCATCTAGCAGGAAGAAATCATTGATTTGTTTTCGATCAATCGCAATGCGCTGCTGATGCAGATTTTGTTCGAGCTGATAGCACTGTTTGTCGGTGATCAGTGATGCGGCGCGGCGGACCACGGCACATTCAATTGCCTGGCGAACAAAACAGCCGTTTTGCACCTGCGACAGCGAAATTTTGTTTACGTAGCTGCCACGCTGCGGGCGGATCTGAATCAGACCGTTCTCTGCCAGTTTGATGAATGCTTCTCGTACCGGCTGGCGTGACACATTAAAGCGTACGGAAACCTCTTTCTCCGACAGCGGCGTACCGGGTGCAATCAGACAGTGCACGATATCACGACGAAGAATACGGTAAATCTGTTGATTTACCGGTTGTGTAGGGTTGAGCTGCGTTTCTACGGTCATTCATTCTTACTTTTTAGAGAGTTAACCCGGAGATCTTATCACTTATTTCAGGCTATCTATACCCGGCGCAAGGCCGGGCAGAGAAATTAGCTCCGATGAATACTCAGTCCGGCAAAAGACTGTGTGACAGGCATCATTTCAAGGGTGTTAATGTTGACATGAGCGGGTAAGGACGCCACCCACCATACCGCTTCTGTAACATCTTGCGGGGTCAGGGCGGTGGTATTTTCGTAGGCTTTTTCAGCTTTAGCGTCATCGCCTTTGAAACGTACGTTAGAGAATTCCGTACCGCCAACCAGACCCGGTTCAATGTCGGTAACGCGAATCGCAGTGCCGTGTAAGTCAGTACGTAAATTCAGGCTAAACTGGCGAACAAACGCTTTGGTCGCACCGTAGACGTTCCCGCCAGCGTATGGCCAACTTCCCGCGGTAGAACCGATATTGATAATATGACCGCGGTTGCGCTCAACCATGCCTGGCAGAACGGCACGGGTCATATAAACCAGGCCTTTGTTGTTGGTGTCGATCATATTTTCCCAGTCTTCAACGCTGGCCTTGTGGGCTGGCTCAAGGCCCAGCGCCAGACCCGCATTGTTGACCAGAACATCAATATCGCGCCATTCAGCGGGTAAGGCGTTCAGCATCTCTTCAATTGATGCACGATTACGTACGTCCAGTTGCGCGGTATAGAGGCGGTCACCCAGCTCATCTTTGAGTTCCTGCAGGCGCTCCTGGCGGCGTCCGGTGGCAATAACTTTATGCCCATTCTCAATAAAACGACGCGTAATGCACTCACCAAAACCTGCGGTTGCTCCGGTTACTAAAACGATCATCTCACTGTTCCTCAACGCTTTTTATGTAGTACTACCATAGCACGTCATTTCCGTTCAGAGCTATTCCTGCTTAACGCGATTGCGGTCGATTCCCGGGAAGTCTACTCTGGTAAACAAATCGTTTTCAGGAGTGAAAGATGTCGTTAACGAATCCATTTTTACATCACAGCACATTGCCGTATCAGGCACCGCAGTTTGATCAGATCGACGTGCAGCATTATCGTCCAGCGTTTGATGAAGGCGTGCGGCAAAAACGCGCCGAGATCGACGCTATTGTGCAAAACTCACAGGTTCCTGATTTTGCTAATACGTTGCTGGCGCTTGAACAAAGCGGGGTGCTGCTCACGCGTGTGACCAGCGTTTTCTTCGCGATGACGGCGGCGCACACCAACGATGAACTACAGCGCCTTGACGAAGAGTTTTCCGCAGAACTGGCGAACCTTGCCAATGATATTTATCTCAATGGCGCGCTTTTCGCCCGTGTCGAAGCCGTCTGGCAGAGGCGTGGTACGTTAAGTCTGGATAGCGAATCAATACGTCTGCTGGAGGTCGTGTATCAGCGTTTTGTACTGGCCGGCGCCCGTCTGAATGAGACCGATAAAGCCAAACTTAAAGCGCTCAATACGGAGTCAGCCACGCTGACCAGCCAGTTTAATCAACGGTTGCTGGCAGCCAACACGTCAGGTGCTATGGTGGTGGATGATATCCGGCATCTGGAGGGGCTGAGCACAGAAGAAATTGCCGTTGCCGCCGAAGCTGCAAGGGCGAAAGGGCTTGAAGCGCGTTGGGTTATCCCGCTATTAAACACAACACAGCAACCGGCGCTTGCGGTTTTACGCGATCGTCAGACCCGCGAAAAACTGTTCACCCGCGCATGGACGCGGGCTGAAAATGATGATGGCAACGACACGCGAGCTATTATTCAGCGACTGGTAGCAATCCGGATGCAACAGGCGCAACTGCTTGGTTTTGCCAATTACGCAGCCTGGAAAATTGCCGACCAGATGGCAAAAACGCCGGAAGCGGCACTGACATTTATGCGATCTATTGTTCCAGCCGCGCGGGCGCGGGCGTTGGATGAGCAGGCTGAAATCCAGAACGTTATCTTTCAAGAACACGAGTCGTTTAGCGCCGAGGCCTGGGACTGGTCGTTTTATGCCGAGCAGGTCCGTCGTGAGAAATATGACCTTGATGAGGCACAGCTCAAACCTTACTTTGCCCTGGATTCGGTGCTGAACGAGGGCGTTTTCTGGACGGCCAATCAACTCTTTGGCATCAAATTCGTTGAACGATTCGACATTCCGGTTTATCACCCGGATGTTCGGGTATGGGAAATATTCGATCATGATGGCGTAGGGTTAGCGCTATTTTACGGTGATTTCTTTGCCCGGGAATCAAAAAGCGGCGGAGCCTGGATGGGCAATTTTGTTGAGCAATCGCTGCTTAACGAAACCAGACCGGTTATTTACAACGTCTGTAATTATCAAAAACCAGCACAGGATCAGCCTGCATTGCTGCTGTGGGATGATGTTATTACGCTATTTCATGAATTTGGACATACATTGCACGGTCTGTTCGCCACTCAGCGTTATGCCACGCTTTCTGGGACCAACACTCCGCGTGATTTTGTCGAGTTTCCTTCACAGATCAACGAACACTGGGCTAGCCATCCTCAGGTCTTTGCCCGTTTTGCCCGACATGTTGATACCGGGGAGCAAATGCCGCAGGCATTGCGGGATAAAATGCAGCGGGCCAGTCTGTTTAACAAAGGTTACGACATGACCGAACTGCTCAGCGCTGCATTGCTGGATATGCGCTGGCACTCTCTGGAGTTGAGCGAGTCATCTCATCCGGTCGATCAATTTGAACAGCAGGCGCTGGCGGCGGAAGGTTTAGATCTCAAGGCTGTGCCGCCGCGTTATCGCAGCAGTTATTTTGCCCATATCTTCGGTGGCGGTTATGCCGCAGGTTATTATGCCTATCTGTGGACGCAAATGCTGGCCGATGACGGCTATCAGTGGTTCGTAGAGCAGGGCGGATTAACCCGTGAAAACGGACAGAAATTCCGCGAAGCAATTTTGTCCCGCGGAAACAGCACTGATTTAACTGAACTTTATCGCCAGTGGAGCGGGCGTGATCCGCGCATGGAACCCATGCTGGAACATCGTGGCTTGAGCGCTTAAGACAGGTCAGTCAGAAAATTGAACCGGGCGTGGTGCCCGGTTGTTAGCTGGATTTTTTCTTCAGCAAAATGAATCGTTGTTGGGTATTGATGCCTTGCATCTCATAGAGACGCTCGGGTAGGGAGTGCTGCTGGTGAAAGGTCGGCATTGTTTTCCTGTTCTTACGTTACTTGACTGGTTTGCTTTGGGAAGGAAGGTAGGTATTGCCGCAGTTGGGGCAGACTAACGTTATGTTGTTTTTTATTCTCGACAGGCTGTGCATTGACTGGCGGCAGCAGTGAGGACAGGTACTTTTCACTGGTCGTAAAGTACGCATCTTAATATCTTTGAGTATCGACATATTGATTGTCCTTGTGATGGGGTGCTTACCATACACTATGAAGCAATAAATAGCTCATTTTATAACCATTGCGATGACATGGATTACTGTACGGTTTGCAAGAATCTTATGAGCGGCCAACATGTCTTATAGAAGGTAGTTACGTTTCGTTTAACGTTCATTGGGGTTGTCGATGATAGATTAGCCAACTATCCGTTATCTTCGCAGGGAATTGCCAGGTAGCGTATAAAAGCAAAACACAAATCTATCCATGCAAGCATTTACCGCTGGTTTATCCGGCGGTTTTTTTTATCTGTACATCAGGGAAAAGGTGCCGGGAGGGGGAATTCAGGTAAAAAAATGGCCCCTTGTGCAGCTACGCAGCAAGGGGCCGGGTCGGTTCAGGACTATCTCCGTTCATCAATCATCCCATCTGTGGCTAAAATACGCGGCCAGGAAACCGGAAAATAAAATAATTCCCAGAACAGCCATAAAAATATTCATATTACCCAGCATAGTAAATGCTCCTTTATTTGTGAGTTTCCTCTCTTACCTTAAGTTCACCTCGCTTATGACTATAGTAGCAATTCAATCTTAAACAAAGGCTGAACTGTGTGATTATTTCGGCGGAAAAGTAAAATTTTGACGTGATTACGTCGGGAAAAATAAATAATAGTGACAAGGCTCGGTTATCTGCGAACAAATAACCATGTTTTTATACCGGGGCGCGCCGTTATGACCGTGTGTGACAGACACACATTGTTGCACGTTTATAATGCAGAGTTGTCTCATTGTGGTTCAATCTTTCACGCGATTAATCCTTCTAGCGGCAAAAATTAATACTGATTTTTGTGTCTAAAATTCTAATTCATTGATTTTATATGATGTTTTAATATCTGGCATCGTTTTTTCCTTATCACTTCTGAATACCCTTAATTTGCACCGTTTTGTCTGCCCGGCTGCACCGGAGCTTTCAACAAGACTAATTTCAGGAGTGAAACTATGCAGCGTCGTACATTTTTAAAAGCTTTTGCGCTTTCCGCCTCTGTTGTCGCAATGGGAATGAGTTTTAGTGTTCAGGCGGCCGACACTATTAAGGTTGGCATCATGCATTCGTTATCCGGCACCATGGCTATTTCCGAAACGCCGCTGAAAGATGTGGCGTTGATGACTATTAATGAAATCAATGCGCAGGGCGGTGTATTGGGCAAAAAGCTGGAACCGGTGGTGGTTGACCCGGCTTCGAACTGGCCGTTATTTGCTGAAAAAGCACGTCAGTTACTGAGCCAGGACAAGGTAGCGGCGGTTTTCGGCTGCTGGACATCGGTTTCGCGTAAATCGGTTTTACCGGTATTTGAAGAATTGAACGGTCTGCTGTTTTACCCGGTGCAATATGAAGGAGAGGAGATGTCGCCTAACGTCTTCTATACCGGCGCTGCGCCTAACCAGCAGGCGATCCCGGCGGTTGAGTATCTGATGAGTGAGGACGGCGGCAGCGCTAAGCGCTTCTACCTGCTGGGTACGGACTATGTCTATCCGCGTACGACTAACAAAATTTTACGCGCCTTTTTGCATTCGAAAGGCGTGGCCGATAAAGACATCGAAGAGGTGTATACCCCATTCGGACACAGCGATTACCAGACCATTGTTGCCAGTATTAAAAAATTCGCCGCAGGGGGAAAAACGGCGGTGGTATCGACCATCAACGGGGATTCTAACGTTCCATTCTATAAAGAGTTAGCGAACCAGGGCCTGAAAGCCACGGATGTACCGGTGGTGGCATTCTCTGTGGGTGAGGAGGAGTTGCGCGGTATCGATACTAAACCGCTGGTGGGCAACCTGGCTGCGTGGAACTACTTTGAGTCCGTAGATAATGCGGCCAACAAGAAGTTCGTCGCGGATTACCGGGCGTATGCCAAAGCGCATAAGCTACCGAATGCTGATTCGGTGGTGACCAACGACCCTATGGAAGCCACTTATGTTGGCCTGCATATGTGGGCGCAGGCAGTAGAAAAAGCCGGAACTACCGATGTGGATAAAGTCCGGGCGGCTATGGCAGGACAATCATTCGCGGCACCATCAGGATTTACCCTGACCATGGATGCGACCAACCATCACCTGCATAAACCCGTCATGATTGGCGAGATTGAAGGCAACGGCCAGTTTAACGTGGTGTGGCAAACCGAAGCGCCGGTTCGCGCCCAGCCGTGGAGTCCGTATATCGCCGGTAATGATAAAAAATCTGAACAGCCCGTTAAAACCGCCAGCAACTGATCTTACGCCCTCCTGCGGGAGGGCAACGCTTTGGAGAATGCTCATGAAAGCCATGCGCTTTATTCGTGGTGTGTTGTTGCTGACGTGGCTTTTGCCGTGGATAGCGCAGGCCGCAGATGCCGATACCTTTACCGCCGCCAACCGGACTCAGCAGGCCGCCTTGCTAGAACAATGGTCGGTAAAACCCGATGTTCAACGCTTGCCGGTGCTCAAAGCGCTGAGTGATGAGAACCTGCTGACAGATAACGCGAAAAACGCGTTCATCATGAACGGCTCGCACGTACAACCGCTAGGAACGGCGGCAGGCCCGAACGGGGAGCTAAAAAAAATCCGCCTGACTAACCGCCTGCGTAATCTGGTTGCCGGAACCTTGGCCGTCCACCAGCTATTAAGTGACAGTGTCACGCAAAGGAGCGGGGCAGCGCGTACATTACAGCGTGAGGCCCAGCCGGAGATGCTGCCGTTTTTGCAGCAACGACTGGCCCAGGAGCCCGATGCTGACGTGAAATCTTTACTGGCTATTGCACTGGCAAACCTGCAACTGACCAGCACTTCGCCTGAGATCAGACGTCAGGCAATCGAACTGCTAGGGGCGTCGAACGATCCTGAAACCCAGGCGCGCCTGCAGCCATTCACCCATGCTGAACATGAACCTGATGCCCGCGTTCGTGCTGCCGCTGACGAAAGCCTGAATTCCATCGCGCATCGCATGAAGGTTGGCGATCTTCTTGGACAGGCATTTATGGGATTGTCGCTGGGCTCCATTTTGCTGCTGGCGGCATTGGGTCTGGCGATAACCTACGGCTTACTTGGCGTCATTAATATGGCGCATGGTGAGATGTTAATGCTCGGCGCTTACGGTACCTGGATGGTGCAACAGCTGATGGGCCAGTTTTTCCCGCAATGGTTGGCCTGGTATCCGGTTATTGCGCTTCCGGTCGCCTTTTTGCTTACCGCTGGGGTTGGAATGCTACTCGAGCGCGGAGTGATCCGCCATTTATACGGGCGTCCGCTCGAAACCCTGCTGGCAACGTGGGGGATCAGTCTGATGCTTATCCAGTTAGTGCGTATGTCCTTCGGCGCGCAAAACCTTGAAGTCGCAAATCCGGAATGGCTTTCCGGGGGCATTCAGGTTTATGCCAATCTGATTTTGCCGTGGAACCGAATTGTGGTGCTTGGCTTTGCCATTCTGGTGCTGTTCTTCACCTGGCTGTTGTTGAATAAAACCCGTCTCGGACTGCGCGTACGTGCGGTGACGCAAAATCGCAATATGGCGGCCTGCTGCGGCGTACCTACCGGACGAGTGGATATGCTGGCCTTTGGTCTTGGTTCAGGGATTGCCGGACTGGGGGGCGTAGCGCTCTCGCAGTTAGGCAACGTAGGACCGGAGCTGGGGCAAAGCTACATTATTGATTCGTTTCTGGTGGTGGTGCTGGGCGGCGTGGGACAACTCGCGGGGAGTGTAGCCGCTGCGTTTGGGCTTGGGATCTTCAACAAAATTCTTGAGCCTCAGGTGGGAGCGGTTCTCGGTAAGATTATGATTCTGGTGCTGATTATTTTGTTTATTCAGAAACGTCCTCAGGGGCTGTTCGCGTTGAAAGGGAGGGTTATTGACTGATGACGATGCCAATGACATTAACGCTGGCGCGTAAAGCGCCACGCGCGACACGCGTCCTGGGGCTGGGTTTACTGCTGGCGCTGATTATTCTGCCGTTTCTGGCGCTGTTACCTGCGGATCATCCGCTGGCCATATCGGTGTGGACATTGACTCTGGCCGGGAAAATTCTCTGCTATGCCATTGTGGCGGTGGCGCTGGATCTGGTGTGGGGCTATGCGGGAATGCTCTCGCTGGGCCACGGTATTTTCTTTGCGCTGGGGGGATATGCGATGGGAATGTATCTGATGCGCCAGGCTTCCGGCGAAGGATTACCGGCCTTTATGTCGTTTCTGTCGTGGACCGAGCTGCCCTGGTTTTGGTGGGGAACGCAACATTTTATCTGGGCGATGTTGCTGGTTGTGCTGGTGCCGGGCCTGCTGGCGCTGGTATTTGGCTGGTTTGCCTTCCGTTCAAAAATCAAAGGGGTTTATTTCTCCATCATGACCCAGGCCCTGACTTTCGCCGGAATGTTACTGTTTTTCCGCAACGAAACCGGCTTTGGGGGAAATAACGGTTTTACCGGCTTTACCACCATTCTGGGATTTCCGGTGACCGCGACCTCAACCCGTATCGCGCTGTTTCTGGCGACGGTCATGCTGCTGGTGCTGGCAATATGGCTGGGACTGGCGCTGGCCCGCAGTAAGTTTGGTCGAATTCTCACCGCCGTGCGTGACGCCGAGAACCGACTGATGTTCTGTGGTTACGATCCGAAAGGTTTCAAGCTGCTGGTGTGGACGCTTTCCGCCGTGCTGTGCGGCCTGGCGGGGGCGTTGTATGTCCCGCAGGTGGGAATCATTAACCCCAGCGAAATGTCGCCGACCAACTCGATAGAAGCGGCGATTTGGGTTGCCCTCGGCGGGCGTGGAACCCTGATTGGCCCGGTATTTGGCGCCGTACTGGTGAACGGCGCTAAAAGCCTGTTTACCGTCATTATGCCGGAATACTGGCAGCTGTTTCTTGGCCTGATCTTTATTGGCGTTACGCTTTTTTTGCCTCGTGGCGTGATGGGTCTGTTTCGCAAGGGAGACAAATAATGCAGCCAGATGAAGGGCTTTTTACTCGCCAGATGCCAGGCGATCGGTTTCGCAACCAAACGGACCCGGTGCTCCAGCTGGAAAAAATTAACGTTAACTTCGATGGCTTCCAGGCGTTAACGGATCTCACGCTCAATATTGGCGTTGGGGAACTGCGTTGCATCATTGGTCCCAACGGTGCCGGAAAAACGACGCTAATGGATGTTATTACCGGCAAAACCAGGCCGCAAAGTGGTCGGGCGATATACGATCAGTCGACCGATTTAACAACGCTGGACCCCATCGCCATTGCACGTCAGGGAATTGGGCGGAAGTTTCAGAAACCCACGGTATTTGAAGCGTTAACGGTGGAGGAAAATCTGGAGCTGGCGCTGAAAAGCGATAAATCTGTCTGGGGCTCTTTACGGGCGCGCCTCACCGGCGAACAACGGGATCGTATAGATGAAATACTGGCGCTGTTGCGGCTGGGCAACGAGCGAGCCCGCCGCGCCGGGCTGCTTTCTCACGGGCAAAAACAGTTTCTCGAAATTGGCATGCTGTTGGTACAGGAGCCGCATTTACTGCTGCTGGATGAACCCGCGGCGGGCATGACGGATGCGGAGACGGAATACACTGCGGAGCTGTTTCGTAAGCTTGCCGGGAAGCACTCGCTGATGGTTGTTGAGCACGATATGGGATTTGTCGAAACCATTGCCGATCGCGTCACGGTCTTACACCAGGGACGCGTTCTGGCTCAGGGAAGTCTGCGCGAAGTGCAGGCCAACGAGCAGGTTATTGAAGTTTATCTCGGGCGTTAAGGAGCACAGATGCTGCAGGTGAAAGAACTGAATCAATATTATGGTGGCAGCCATATTCTGCGAGGTGTGAACTTTGAGGCGCGTATCGGCGAGGTGACATGTCTGCTGGGGCGTAACGGCGTGGGTAAAACGACGCTTCTGAAGTGCCTGATGGGGCTTATTCCTGCCCGCAGCGGGAGTGTGTTCTGGCAGGAGAAAAATGTCACTCACTGGAAGCCGCATCAGCGGGTCAGGGCCGGTGTGGCGTATGTACCACAGGGTCGCGATATTTTTCCGCGTCTGACGGTAGAAGAGAACCTGCTGCTCGGCCTTTCCCGTTTTTCAGCACAGGAGGCCAGACATGTGCCGGATGATATCTATGCGCTCTTTCCAGTGCTACAGGAGATGAAACATCGGCGGGGCGGAGATTTGTCCGGCGGGCAACAGCAGCAACTGGCGATTGGGCGTGCGCTGGCCAGTCGCCCGCAGTTGTTGATCCTCGATGAGCCCACGGAGGGGATCCAGCCGTCAGTGATTAAAGAAATTGGGCAGGTGATTTCTCAACTGGCGCACCGGGGTGACATGGCCATTTTGCTGGTGGAGCAGTTCTATGATTTTGCGCAGCAACTGGCCGACAAATACTTACTCATGTCGCGAGGCAGCATTATTCAAAGCGGTGACGGTAAAAATATGGAATCCGAAGGCGTTCGAGGGCTGGTTGCCATTTGAGATTCGCGACAGAGCGGCTTTGGCTCTGTCGCGATCATCATTAGCAGACCGCCGTCTGGCCCCAGGGTTTGGCGCGCATGCCTTTTATCATTAGCGCCCAGGCAAGAACGATCGCCACCATCAGCGCCACAAACAGCGACCACGGCGGCAATGTGGTTAAAATGACGCCGCTGACTAATGGGTTTACCGCTGCGCCCAACCAGCCTAACGACTGGGCGGAAAAATAGCTGGCTTTCATTCCTGCAGGCGCGATGTTGTCGATGAGCATGTATTCACCCGGTGCGTAAATGACTTCGCCAATAGTGAAAAAGGCCGCAGAAATGCCCCATAACACCAGGTTGTTGCCGGAGAAGGTAAAGCCAACCAGACCGACCACAAAGAACAGCGTGCCTACAGTCATTAGCGGGCGGATATTGGTGGCGGTGAGCCTGCGCCCGAGGGCATATTGCAGTGATACCACAATGGCGGCGTTAACAGGCAGGACGACTGCCACCACTTTCTCGGCAAAATCGCCGTCTGCAACCACCATAACGTATTGCGAAATACAGGACGCAAAGGCACCACCAACGAATGACGCCAAAAATGCTGACAGCGTAAACCAGAATAATGCTCTGTCGCGCAGCAGTACCGAGGGGGACCAAACTGCGGCGTTCAAACCTTCTGATGCTGCTGGTGAACGTTTTACCCAGGTCTGGATAAATACCAGAGGGAGTGCTGAACATGCAGCAGCGAGCCAGAATGGCAGGTTAATGCTTTGCATCACCAGTAGCGTGCCCAGCGGTGGGCCTACGGTCCAGCCGATGTTCAGCACGGTATAGTTAAGCGAGAAAATTTTAGTCTTGTTGGTCGCCGAGAGATTATCGGCAAACCAGGCTTTCAGCACCGTGGCGAAGACGGAGTAGGCGCAGTTGATCAGGGCAAAGAGCAAAACCACTACCACTACGTTATGCACCAGTGGAATAGCAATAAAGCCAGAGGCAAAGCCGCAGATAGCCAGCAGCATATAGCGTTTTTTATCAAACTTGTCGGCCAGAATACCAAAGCCAAGGCTGAACACGACGCCAATGGTCAGTGCGACCGTCATCGCATAACCGATCAGGTCGACGCTCAGATTGTACTGTCGGCTGAGGTAGATCGTCATAAAGGGCAGCGTGGCGCCACGCCCAATCGTTAATAACAATGATGACGCGAGTAACGCGAGAGTGGACCTTCTCAGAGAGATATTCATTTTCCTGCCCGACAATGCATGTTGTTATGTTTTTTTTAGATATCAGAAACAAATAGCATGCTAAAAGTGTGATGTACACTCAATAAGTTGTCCGAAAATGCCCTGTGTGGCCTACCTGAATTAATGATCTGTTACGGCACAACGATTTCCGTTACTTTAATTTGTTTACAAAAATTTAATATTCGCAGGGGCGGTGGTATGTCGCGTAAAGACGGGTTATTAGCGTTACTGGTCGTTGTGGTTTGGGGGCTGAACTTTGTCGTCATCAAAGTGGGGCTACACAATATGCCACCCTTAATGCTGGCTGGGTTGCGTTTTTTACTGGTGGCATTTCCGGCGATTTTCTTCGTTGCCCGGCCGAAAATTCCGCTTTCACTGCTGCTCGGCTATGGGCTGACCATCAGTTTTGGGCAGTTCGCGTTTCTCTTTAGCGCCATCAAATTCGGTATGCCTGCCGGGTTAGCTTCTCTGGTATTACAGGCTCAGGCGTTTTTCACCATCATTCTGGGGGCATTCGCCTTTGGTGAACGTCTGCAAGGTAAACAACGGGTAGGGATTGCGCTGGCCATATTTGGCGTGCTGGTGCTGATTGAGGCCAGTCTGAACGGACAGCATGTCGGCATGCTCGGTTTTATGCTGACGCTGGCGGCGGCACTAAGCTGGGCCAGCGGTAATATCTTTAATAAAAAAATCATGCAGCATACGTCACGCCCGGCGGTGATGTCGTTGGTGGTATGGAGTGCGTTGATTCCTGTTGTCCCATTCTTCCTCGCCTCAATACTTCTCGATGGCCCAACGCAAATTATCCAAAGTCTGGTGACGATAGATATGACCACCATTCTGTCACTGGTTTATCTGGCGTTTGTGGCAACCATTGTGGGTTATGGCATCTGGGGATCTTTACTCGGGCGTTATGAGACATGGCGTGTCGCGCCGTTGTCGCTGTTGGTGCCGGTTGTTGGACTGGCGAGCGCGGCCGTGCTGCTGGATGAAACGCTTACCGGATTACAACTGCTCGGTGCGCTGCTGATCATGGCAGGATTGTACATTAATGTGTTTGGCTTTCGGTTGCGTAAGACTGCGCAGGCGAGAGGGTAAAAAAAAGCCCCGCAGTGACGGGGCAAAAAAATTACAGGTTGCGCATATTGTAATAAGGCACACCTAATTCGTCGGATTTGTCGCTGCCTGCACCCATATGATTAAAATCGAACGGGGACCGATCGTGCGCAGGCGGCATAATCATCGCGTCACGACTGTTTTGTGTGGCAGGTTGCGCGGTCTGTTCCGCCATGCTCTGGCCCGAAACAACATACAGCAGGGCCAGCATCGCATAAGACAGAAGTTTCATGATTTCCTCGGTTACGTCGTTAACTGGCGATTAGCAATTACATTGATTGAGTGGCAGCAAATAGCGTGATTCGCCGTGCATATTCGTCATACGGTATTTATGCGGCGGAACATCAAAATAGTTTTTGAATGTCCGGGTCAGCGTTTGCTGGGACTCAAAGCCGTAACGCTCCGCCAGATAAAGGATCGGCTCGTTACTCTCTTTTAATTTTTGCGCTATTTCAGTCATTTTACGGCTACGGATGTATTGACCCAGTGAATGACCGGTTTCTTTTTTAAACATCCGTTGCAGGTGCCATTTGGAGTAACCTGAACGCTCTGACACCTTTTCCAGCGAGAGCGGCGATTCAAGGTTATTTTCGATCCAGTCCAAAATGCTATGAATAGTGATTGTGTCAGTATTGCGTCTGGACATCGTCATACCTCTTTCTGTTTACGGCAGGATTTTCTTCAGCAAATGCTCAAGCGTGGTCACTTCATCCGCCGTTAAGTTTTTTGTTAGTTCCTGGTGCAGGTCTTGCCCTACTAATTGATGACACTGCTCGCAAATTGCCGCGCCATGCTCGGTGAGTTTCACCAGCACGCCTCGCTTGTCATGTGGATTCGGAAGCCTTTCTATCCAGCCTTTACAGGCCAGCCTGTCCAGCATCCGCGTCAGGGCGCCGAGATCGACAGACAGCACTTTTTTCAATTCGACAGGGGTAATACACACCGCGCAACGGATAGAGCAGAGCACCTTGAACTGCGATGCCGTGATATCCAGCGGTGACAGATAGTCGTTTAGTAAACGATCTTTTTTCTGATTAACCATGTAGATCAAACGACCCAGTGGGATGATTTCGTTAAACAGATCACTGGTGCTTTTCACAATGGTTGCCCTGGCAAGTAGTTAGTCACGGCTGATATTATTGCTTAGGCAAATATAAGTCAAATGAATGAGTCAGCAAATGCCACGTTTTGCTAAATCATCAGACTCAATATCTGGCGAGTGGAATTTTAACGGTTTGAAAATTATGGTTTATACGTGCGGATGAAAAATGAATCCTTACACCGCGAAAATGGCTTATCTCCCGGATTTCACCGTATACTTGCCGTTGACGATTAACGCACAGGAAAGATGACATTATGATGGACTTGTTTAAAGCAATAGGACTGGGGCTGGTAGTCCTGTTACCGTTGGCAAACCCGTTAACCACCGTGGCGTTGTTCCTCGGCCTTGCCGGCAACATGAACAGCGCAGAGCGTAACCGTCAGTCACTCATGGCGTCCGTTTACGTGTTTGCCATCATGATGGTGGCGTATTATGCCGGACAACTGGTGATGAATACCTTCGGGATTTCGATTCCCGGGTTACGTATCGCGGGCGGGTTAATCGTTGCGTTTATCGGCTTTCGAATGTTGTTTCCACAGCAGAAGGCACATGACTCTCCGGAAGCGAGAAGCAAATCAGAAGAACTGGAAGATGAACCGACGGCGAATATTGCATTTGTTCCGCTGGCCATGCCAAGCACCGCGGGTCCGGGTACGATTGCAATGATCATCAGCTCGGCGTCCACCGTGCGTCATGGGGCTGAGTTTCCGGACTGGGTGATAATGGTCGCACCGCCGATTATTTTTGCCGTGGTCGGGGTTATCCTGTGGGGCTGTTTGCGCAGTTCTGGCGGGATCATGCGTCTGGTCGGCAAAGGCGGTATTGAGGCGATCTCCCGTCTGATGGGCTTCCTGCTGGTATGTATGGGCGTGCAGTTTATTATTAACGGCGTGCTGGAAATCATTAAAACTTACGCTTAAAACAACGTGCCCGGTATTGTCTACCGGGCACGCTTTTATGAATGCTGAGGCTGCTCTTCCAGTGATACTGGCCATTTACGGAAGATAATCACCGACCATATGAACGCTACAACCGCAGGCACTGCACCTACGTAACCAATCGTAGACATTGACCAGTGCAGACTCACCTGATTTCCCACCAGCGCGCCAGCGCCTATCCCAATATTAAAGATACCTGAGAAAAGGGCCATTGCGACGTCGGTGGCATCTGGGGCCAGCGCCAGCACTTTGACCTGCATACCCAGGCCTATCAACATAATGGCGATGCCCCAGAATATACTCAGGACGGCCAGATGCATTTCGCTGTCCGCTGCGGGCAGTAACAGCACCAGGCACACCGTCAGCAGGGCAATGGCGCTACTAATCAATACGGAAGCATGTTGATTACCCAGCTTGCCAAAAATGACGCTACCGACAATACCTGCGCCACCCAGAACCAGCAGCAGCACGGTGGCAAAGTTTGCGCTCAGCCCGGCGACGGTCTGTACAAACGGTTCGATATAGCTGTAGGCCGTGTAATGCGCGGTGACCACAATCACCGTCAGCAGATACAGGCTCATCAATGCCGGACGGCGGAATAAAACCGGCAGGCTTTTTAATGAACCGGAATGCTCACTGGGTAATTTTGGCAGGAGCTTAATCAAGCAAAGTAGGGTGACTAACGCCCCCATACCGATGGCGAAGAAGGTGGTACGCCAGCCAAAATACTGGCCAACAATGCGCCCGATAGGCAGGCCCAGCACCATCGCCAGCGCGGTGCCGGTCGCAATCAGGCTGAGAGCCTGCGCGCGTTTCCCGGCAGGAGCCAGGCGAATCGCCAGCGATGCGGTGATCGACCAGAAAATAGCGTGGGCAAAAGCAATACCGATACGACTGATCACCAGAACGGTAAAATTCCATGCCAGGAAAGAGAGAACGTGGCTGGCGATAAAAACGACAAACAGGCAGATCAGAAGTTTGCGGCGTTCTACCTGGCTGGTAAGCAGCATGAAAGGCAGCGACATCAGGGCGACAACCCAGGCGTAGATCGTCAGCATGATCCCGACCTGAGCGGTCTGCATATTAAAACTTTGTGCGATGTCGGATAACAAACCGACAGGGACAAACTCGGTGGTATTGAAAATAAAACCGGCAATGGCAAGCGTAACTACCCGAAGCCACGCGACCTTGCGGGAAACAGTGTCTGTTGTCATATCAATTAGGTGGATTAGCTGCGAAAAGGTAAGGCCACGATCTTAAAACTTTTGCTGGCTAAAATACAATCATTTCGTGATGCAGATCTCATTTCATTGACTGGGTGGCAAAATTGACTGCCGAACATTTCGCGTAATTTTAACTATTTCATTATTAATGAAATTCCGGGCGTGCGAATTCACCCGGAACGCTATTTATGGCGTTGTTTGAGAATCGCGAATTATTCCGTGCTTTTCGACAACTGAGGGTTCAATACCTCAATAAACGCTTCCAGTTGCCTCGTCATTGCCCCTCTGCGCCAGACCAGCCACGTATTCAGCCAGCGCCAGTTTTCGCTTAGCGGCCAGGCGTGGACCTGATGGTGTCCTGGCATGCTCTCCAGCATCGAACGCGGGATCAGCGCGATACCCGCACCGGCAATGACGCAAGCCAGCATGCCGTGATACGACTCCATTTCATGAATGGTGCCGGGCATTGCGCGATCGGCATGAAACCAGCTTTCAAAATGGCGACGATAGGAACAGTTGGCGCGAAAGGCGTAAATGCTGCAACCGTTAACGTCGCTGGCCCGCTGGATAGGGGGATGACCGTGCGGAGTGACTATCATCATCTCTTCACGGTAGACCGGCATTCCTTCAAGACCTGGATGAGTAATTGGGCCGTCGACAAAGGCGGCGTTCAGCGTCCCGTCGAGCACGCCGTCCAGCATCGTGCCTGAAGGACCTGTCGCCAGCGCAAACTGAATTTTGGGGTAACGCTGATTATATTCAGCCAGCGTGGCGGGGATCCGCACAGCGGCAGTACTCTCGAGCGAGCCAAGAGAGAACAACCCCTGCGGTTCATCGCCGGCGACGACCATTCTCGCCTCGTCAACCAGGGCGAGGATCCGCTGGCTGTAGCGTAAAAAATTGTGCCCGGACGGGGAAAGCCGCAAACGCTGATTTTCACGAATAAACAGATCGACGCCAAGGTCGGCTTCAAGCTGGCGAATACGGGTGGTGAGATTGGATGGCACGCGATGCACCTTCGCGGCGGCCTGCGTAATACTGCCTGTCTCCGCGACGGCGTTGAACATTTCCAGTTGCGTCAGATCCATAATGTTCTCTGTTCGTGAATGGTGTGGTTAATATTATTCATTTTTCAGAAAGAGTAAATATGCGCATGATATGACCATACCCTGCGATAAAGAGAGGCACTTATGACTATCACAGCAGCAACACATGCGATTTCCGTTAACCCTACCAACGGTGAAAGGTTGGCGGCAATGCCGTGGGCCAGTACTGAAGAGATTGCACATGCGCTGAGCCTTGCCGCGAATGGCTACAGTGAATGGAAACACACTGCCGTTGAGCACCGTGCGCAAACGCTGCGTCATATCGGGCAGGCTCTGCGTCATCGCGCGGAAGAGATGGCGCAGTGTATCTCACGTGAAATGGGGAAACCCATCAAGCAGGCGCGTGGTGAAGTTGCCAAATCAGCCGCATTGTGTGACTGGTACGCCGAACATGGACCGGCGATGCTCAACCCGGAACCTACGCTGGTGGAGAACAACCAGGCGGTGATTGAATATCGCCCCGTTGGAACTATTCTGGCGATCATGCCGTGGAACTTCCCGCTCTGGCAGGTACTTCGCGGCGCCATTCCAATTCTGCTGGCCGGAAATGGCTATCTGTTAAAGCATGCGCCAAACGTAACCGGCTGTGCTGCGATTATCGCGCAGGTTTTTGCTGATGCGGGCGTTCCCGCGGGTGTTTATGGTTGGGTGAATGCCGATAACGCCGGGGTAAGTCAGATGATCAATGACCCGCGTATCGCGGCGGTAACGGTGACGGGCAGCGTTCGAGCCGGTGCGGCGATTGGTGCTCAGGCGGGTGCGGCGCTGAAAAAATGCGTGCTTGAACTGGGGGGTTCCGATCCGTTTATTGTCCTTAATGATGCTGACCTCGATCTGGCCGTTAAGGCGGCGGTCGCCGGTCGTTATCAGAATACCGGACAGGTTTGTGCGGCAGCAAAGCGCTTTATTATCGAAGAAGGAATTGCGGCAGAATTTACGGCTCGTTTTGTGGCGGCCGCGAGCGCGCTCAAAATGGGCGACCCGCTGAACGAAGAAAACGATCTGGGTCCGATGGCAAGATTTGATCTGCGCGATGAGCTGCATCAGCAGGTCGAAGCCTCCCTTGCCGAAGGCGCGCGGTTACTTCTCGGCGGGGAAAAAATCGCGGGTCAGGGCAATTACTATGCCGTGACGGTTCTGGGGGATGTCACCCCGGAGATGACAGCTTTTCGTCAGGAGCTGTTTGGCCCGGTTGCAGCGATTACCGTTGCAAAGAATGCGGAACATGCCTTAGCGCTGGCTAATGACAGTGATTTCGGCTTATCAGCCACGGTGTTCACCGCGGATGAAGCTCTGGCGCAGAAGATGGCGTCACGCCTGGAGTGTGGGGGCGTATTTATCAATGGTTACAGCGCCAGCGATGCCCGCGTTGCTTTTGGCGGCGTGAAGAAAAGTGGTTTTGGCCGCGAGCTTTCACACTTTGGTCTGCATGAGTTTTGTAATGTACAGACCGTCTGGAAAAACCGCCTCTGATGGTGTGGGTGCCTCCGACGGGGGCACCGGCCTTAATTCTGCGATGTTTCGGTCTGCGTCATGAATCTCACCCGCTCATGCAGACCGTGGCCAGATTCCGCCTTCCGGCCTGACGCTGCGTATTCAGCTCTGTTATACTCGCAGGCCTTTCATACCTGCGAGCAAGGAGCATGTTGTGGCCAGGGCCATGGACAATTCAATTTTAGAGACCATTGTGCAGCAGGTTCGTCCGCTGATTGGTCAGGGTAAAGTCGCTGATTACATTCCTGCCTTAGCTTCTGTCGACGGTTCAAAACTGGGTATTGCTATTTGCACCGTCGATGGACAGCACTATCAGGCGGGGGATGCGCAAGAGCGCTTTTCTATTCAGTCAATTTCAAAGGTGCTCAGTCTGGTCGTGGCGATGCGTCACTATCAGGAAGATGAGATCTGGCAACGCGTCGGCAAGGATCCTTCCGGGCATCCTTTTAATTCCCTGGTGCAGCTGGAAATGGAGCAAGGGATCCCACGCAATCCCTTTATCAACGCCGGGGCGCTGGTGGTTTGCGATATGCTGCAAGGACGTCTGAGCGCACCGCGTCAACGGATGCTGGAAGTGGTACGGGCGCTAAGCGGCGTTTCGGATATCGCCTATGATGCGACGGTGGCGCGTTCTGAGTTTGAGCACTCGGCGCGTAACGCGGCTATTGCCTGGTTAATGAAGTCCTTTGGCAATTTTCACCACGACGTGACCACCGTTTTGCAAAATTACTTTCACTACTGCGCACTGAAAATGAGCTGTGTGGAGCTGGCGCGCACGTTCGTCTTTCTGGCAAATCAGGGACATGCTTTTCATCTTGCTGAGCCCGTGGTGACGCCCATGCAGGCCCGACAGATCAACGCGCTGATGGCGACCAGTGGCATGTATCAGAACGCAGGGGAATTTGCCTGGCGAGTGGGCTTACCGGCGAAATCTGGTGTGGGGGGCGGTATCGTGGCTATCGTGCCTCACGAGATGGCGATTGCCGTCTGGAGTCCGGAACTGGATGCGGCGGGAAATTCGCTGGCGGGTATCGCCGTGCTGGAGCAATTAACGCAACAACTGGGGCGCTCGGTTTACTGATGAACTCGCTCGATCCTCTTTTTGCCCGGCTGGCGAAATCAACGTTTCGCTCGCGGTTTCGCCTTGGCCAGAAAGAAAGGCAGTATTGTCTGGATAAAGGCGCGCCGGTTATCGAACAACACGCCACGGATTTTATTGCCAAACGGCTGGCGCCCGCGTTTCCTGCCAATGACGGTAAGCAGACACCCATGCGCGGGCATCCGGTATTTATCGCTCAACATGCTACGGCGACCTGTTGTCGGGGATGTCTGGCGAAATGGCATGATATCCCTCAGGGTGTGGCGTTAAACGATGAACAGCAGCGTTACGTTGTCACGGTTATCTATCACTGGCTAGTGATCCAGATGAACAAGCCATAGATAACATAATCCTATGATATGACTCCTTGTGTTGTGCAATTGTTAAAAGCAGTATGAAGGGGTCATTCTAAGGAGAAAAAAATGGCTTCCTGTAAACCCTGCTTTGTGCTGAGCGCGGCCCAGATTCTGTCGAGAATCGATGAATTCAGCGACATCCTTGAAACATGCGTCAATGATGGCGCCTCTGTCAGCTTTATGCTCCCTTTTAGTGGTGATAAATCACGGCCTTTCTGGATAAGTGTCGCGCAAAGCGTTGACCGTGGAGAAAGGATTGTTCTGGGTACGCAGAACGCACAGGGGATGCTTGTCGGTACCGTCCAGCTCATTATCGATCAACCCGAAAACCAACCTCATCGTGCTGATGTCGCTAAGTTGCTGGTTCACCCCTCCGCGCGGCGCGGTGGGGTTGCCCGGACGTTGATGAACGAACTCGAAAACTGCGCGCGTCAGCAAGGGAAAACGCTGCTGGTGCTTGATACAGCGACGGGGAGTGACGCTGAGTTGTTCTACCACAATTGTGGATGGCAAAAAGTAGGGGTGATACCGGACTATGCAAAAATGCCTGACGGGAAGCTGACCGGGACCACACTTTTCTACAAAACTCTCTAATTTGTCGCCGGGGATTGATCAAAACAGGGTTTCAATGTATTAAAGTTTGCTAACCTATTGGACCAATTCAATCAGGTTGTATGACTAATTAAAAAGGGAACCCATTGTGCAAACACTAAATCGTCGCGATTTCCCCGGTGCTCAGTATCCTGAACGCATTATTCAGTTTGGTGAAGGAAACTTCCTGCGCGCCTTTGTTGACTGGCAAGTCGATTTGCTGAACGAACATACCGATCTGAACGCTGGTGTAGTCATTGTTCGTCCCATCGAAAGTACCTTCCCGCCATCGCTGAGTACGCAGGATGGTCTCTATACCACCATCATTCGTGGTTTGAATGAGAAGGGTGAGGCCGTAAGCGATGCCCGTTTGATCCGTTCGGTTAACCGCGAAATCAGCGTCTATAGCGAATACGATGAGTTCCTGAAGCTGGCGCATAATCCAGATATGCGTTTTGTGTTCTCCAATACGACTGAAGCGGGCATCAGCTACCACGCGGGCGATAAGTTTGAGGATGCACCGGCCGTGAGTTATCCGGCTAAACTGACCCGACTGTTGTTCGAACGCTTCAGCCATTTTAATGGCGCGTCGGATAAAGGCTGGATTATCATTCCTTGCGAACTGATTGATTACAATGGTGATGCGCTGCGTGAACTGGTGCTGCGCTACGCTCAGGAGTGGGCGCTGCCGGAGGCATTTATTCAGTGGCTGGATCAGGCCAACGCATTTTGCTCCACGCTGGTGGACCGCATTGTTACCGGTTATCCGCGTGACGAAGTGAAGAAACTGGAAGCTGAGTTGGGCTATCACGATGCCTTCCTCGACACTGCAGAACACTTCTATCTGTTCGTTATTCAGGGACCGAAGTCATTAGCTGCAGAGCTGCGTCTGGATAAGTATCCGCTTGATGTCCTGATTGTTGATGACATCAAACCGTACAAAGAACGAAAAGTGGCGATTCTCAACGGCGCACACACCGCACTGGTTCCCGTTGCCTGGCTGGCAGGGCTGGACACCGTAGGTGAGGCGATGAATGACGCAGAGATTTGCGCCTTCGTTGAAAAAGCAATTTATGAAGAGATCATTCCGGTACTGGATTTACCCCGCGATGAGCTGGCGTCTTTCGCCAGCGCGGTGACCGGTCGATTCTGCAATCCGTACATCAAGCATCAGTTGCTGTCGATTGCCCTGAACGGCATGACTAAATTCCGTACCCGTATATTGCCGCAGCTGCTGGCAGGGCAACATGCCAGCGGTAAACTGCCGGCGCGCCTGACGTTTGCGCTTGCCGCGCTGATAGCTTTCTATCGTGGAGAGCGTAACGGTGAGGCTTATCCGGTCCAGGATGATGCGCACTGGGTGGCACGTTTTCAACAGCTGTGGTCCCAGCATCATGACCGCCAGATAAGCACAGACGAGTTAGTCAAATCGGTACTGGACGTTAAAGAACACTGGGAACAGGATCTGACCCAGGTTTCCGGACTCGTGGAGCAGGTTTCAGCCGATCTGGATACCATTCTGGCCAAAGGCATGCGTGAAGCCGTTAAGCCATTATGCTAAGAAGACAACCCGGCTCAGGCCGGGTTTTTTATAGAACATTCATTAGTTACAACATGCTATTGTTTATTAATGACTACACCGTTCTGTAACTCCGGTGCGCGGTGGTTCTGGCAGCGCAAAAGTTGTTTAGTTAATGTTGCGATTAACTTGCAACATTGATCATGATCGCGTCTAATGTGATGGATTTCACATTTTCCCGAAGAAAACCATGATCGTTCGCCCCCAACAACACTGGCTACGCCTGATATTCGTCTGGCATGGGTCAGTATTATCCAAAATCTTTTCACGACTGCTGCTGAACTTCCTGCTCTCCATCGCCGTTATTATCATGCTTCCGTGGTATACGATGCTGGGAATCAAATTCACCCTGGCGCCATTCAGCATTCTCGGCGTGGCGATTGCAATCTTTTTAGGTTTTCGCAATAACGCCTGTTATTCACGTTACGTTGAGGCCCGACACCTGTGGGGGCAGTTGATGATTGCTTCCCGATCGCTACTGCGTGAGGTAAAAACCACCTTACCGGATGACGCCGAATTAGGGCAGTTTGTTCGTCTGCAAATCGCGTTTGCCCACTGTTTACGCATGACTTTACGTCGAAAGCCACAGGCAGAGCCGTTGGCGAAGTACCTCAGCGAGAAAGATCTGCAGACGGTATTTGCCTCACAATCTCCAGCAAACCGCATTTTGTTGTTGATGGGAGAGTGGTTGGCCGTGCGCAGGCGTAATGGTCAACTGTCAGACATATTATTTCATAGTTTAAACAATAGGTTAAACGATATGTCTGCGGTACTGGCTGGTTGTGAGCGGATTGCGAATACGCCGGTCCCGTTTGCTTATACTTTGATCCTTCATCGCACGGTATACCTGTTTTGTATCATGCTGCCATTCGCGTTAGTGGTGGATCTGCACTACATGACACCGTTTATCTCTGTGCTTATTTCCTATACATTTATCTCGCTCGACACGCTTGCAGAAGAGCTTGAAGATCCGTTTGGCACAGAGAACAATGACCTGCCGCTGGATGCGATTTGCAATGCGATCGAAATCGATTTGCTGCAGATGAACGATGAAACAAATGTGCCAGCAAAACACATGCCTGATAAGCATTACCAACTAACTTAGTTACGTTCGTTTTGCCACCAGTCTGGCTGCATATCGGAAAACGAATGAAACTCTAGCGCCAGGTCTTCATCGTTAGGGTCATCAAAAGCCCCGGCTAAAAGTGCAATTACCGGGGCATCATCAATAGCGCCCACGGAACTGCCGCACTGAGGGCAAAAGGCTCGACAACTCGTTTCTGATGAGCGCCAGGTTGTCGGTTTTCCGGCTTTTCCCGTCCATTCTACATTTTCTGCATCAAACTCAATCCAGACGACGGTCGGTGCGCCCGTATGTTTCCGGCATATATCGCAGGAGCAGGTATGGGAATTATTAGGACTGCTGGCCGTGAAGCGGATCGAACCACAAAGACACCCACCAATGTAGACTTTAGACATAACAACTCCCGTCAGAAACACGTGGCAAGACACTAGCAGATGCCTCGCATTGTCACTAGATCCTTATGTTAAAAAGGCGAGGGCGCTCATAGGCGATCCACTATTCCTGTGATCTATCTGATGATAAATGCTTAATTATTGCTTCGCGCAACAATAAACAATCGGGGAAATGCCAGTAAAATTTTGCCATTTTCCTGCAGTGGATATTGCTCCTGAAGTAGTTCGTGGTAGCGCGCCAGATACTGACGTTGCTCGCTTTCTCTCAAATCCTGCAACCAGGGGCGCAGGCCTGTAGAACTTACCCAGTCGATAATTGCTTGATGAGAATCCATAATGTGATAATACGTGGTGCGCCAGATATCCACCTCACAGCCAGTTTCGGTCAAAATATCATAGTAGGCATGTACGCCAGGAAGTGGCGCACGACCCCGGTCCGGGAAACCCTGTTCATAAGCCACTTCGCGCATCAGAACATGCGTGGGTTCCAGCCAGTTATCCGGCATTTGTACGGCCAGAACGCCGTTGCGACCCAGCAGCGATACCAGGTTCGGCAATAGTTCATAGTGATCGGGTACCCATTGTAAAGACGCATTTGCGTAAAGCAGATCCACAGGATGCTCGGGCTGGAACTGACTGATATCCGCTTCAATAAAATGGCATTGCGGTAATGCGTTGCGCGCTTCATTCAGCATGGCGGGTGAGGAATCAACCCCGGTTATTACAGCCGAAGGCCAGCGCTGATGCAGTAATGCCGTGCTGTTTCCCGGACCACAGCCAAGATCAACAACTGAACGAACACTCTCTAACGCCACTCTGTTGAGTAATTCCGCTGCGGGTCTTGAACGTTCAGTTTCATATTGCAGATAAAGCGAAGGGTTCCAGTCAGCCATGAATGAATCTCCAGTATGAGAGAAAAAGGCAGAAAGGACCGCATAAGTCCTTGCCGGTGAGCCATTTCATTTAGAAGATTATATGATAATGAAGGATAAGGGCAGAAATATGCCAGGAAGACAGATTGGCATGTCTGTGGTTTGCCTGCGTGAACTACAGTTATCAGTTTTGATGTTCAGTGAGTGATGTGGCACAGGTCGAAAATGGTTAGCGCTGGTAACGGCATTTGAAAAGAGGTTTGACCATCATTATCGAGCAGCACAAGGATTACCATAAAGCATCAGATTCTACCTTACTCAACACTTGTCAAAGCAAGTTTAAAATGTCACCTCTTTGTGCAAGATAGAAAGGGCACTTTCAGCCTATGTAATCATATTAATGTGACTGCTGCGTTATCCCACTCAACCAATTAATAAAGCAAAAGTTAAATATGAAAGACTGGAATAAAAATATAACGAAAACATCTTAATATGGAAATATCTGTGTCAACGGGATCTTTAGTTATTGAATATCTGGTTCTAAATAGGTTCTACATTCAACGGGAAGGGAAACCAAATATCTATATGTTTTTTATAAATACCATTACGTGGCAAACAACAATCTGCATATTTTTTTAAAGAATCTCCACATGGACAAATATTTTCTGGCGATAATACTCCATCATGTTCTTTCGCCTTAAATCTCCAGGTCGTAATATTGAAAATTTGATGTGGGGATTGTATGTATTTGACAACACTAATTAAAGTTGAATAGTTATAATGATCACCATCATTGGAGAAAAAAACACTACATTTGTTAACGGGATTACTAACTATGTCATAAGTAATTAATTCAAAATCGATCACTTCATCAAAGCAAAGAACTCCATTATAAAGTTTATTTTTAACATGACCACAATCATTAATAAAACTACGGGTTGTATTACATACTGAACATTTCACTTCTTTTATTATTTCACGAGAACTACCGAAGATTTTATATGGGAATAACGCCTGCCAATTACATACCATTCTCGCTAAGAAGTTAACACCATAGAAATTAACCTCAGGCAGAAACTCATTATTTTCTTTAATATGTATTAAATCTATTTCTATCCTTTCAAGTTCTACCCATGCTTCATAAAAATCACCTCTTGTAAGTAAATTAATGACTTGAATATATTTTAAATGGGCTAGTAAAATTGTTTTGTATAAAAACAATCTGTTTGATTCATTATTCAAGCTCAAGGATTGAGCTTTTTTTAACTCAGCATTAAGATAATCAAGAATAGCACTATCTTCTTGAGTAATACACATCCAACGCTTTAACTTTTCGTGAATATTCATAATATCTATATAGATTTTTATTTGATTTTGTTAATTACTTTTAAAACATCGTCTACTTTTCCAGAAACAGTGTATTTCACATGTTTTCCTGATTTATTTTTTTTAATTATAGAGACTTTAACGTCTATATCTCTAGTTCCAAAGTTATCAATTTTTTTCTGAATATAATTTGAAACAAGATTTACTAAAAAAGGTATCATTACTGATGTGGCAAAGAAAGTGCCTAACGCTAACGTTATACTGTTTAATTGCAGGTACGAAACACCATTAGAATCTCCGTACACTTTAACATTAGAATGTGATTGCTTGGTGAACTGGAAAAAATCCAGTGCATTACCTCCAGTAATTTTTGAACTATCAAAAACGATCGCAATCTCATCATCTTGAGGTTCATATGAAGAAATGATTTTTACCTCTTCATCTTCATCACTCATTTCACTCAAAGTAATGGGGTTCATTCTCAACTCCTTGTTTTATATTTTTACATTCAAATTTTACTATACGACTGGTTAATTGCTCCTGTCCAACACACACCAGAGTTCATATGCTTAGCATACAAGGGACCAATGCCAGTAGCGACAGGCTAGTGTGTCAAAAAACCACATGAAGATCAATCTCCTGCGGAAAATTTGGCCGCAATTAGTTTCATTGTCCTTTCCATGCCTTGATAAACTGTCGCATCTGTAATGTTTAACCTTGCGAGTTCCTTAAGTATTCTAGCTTTGTTTCTGATCACTATTTTTTCTACTTTAAACTCTTGCATAGCATCATCAGGGTTTGAAACTAAATCGGGATAAACAGCATTATTCCCAAATAATAAGAATGCACCTGACTGTGATGACATCCTTTCATTATTATTTCTTCCTTTAACGAAAATTAACCTTTCCAAATCTGATGGTATAATTACATCTTTAAAATAAGGTTTTTCATCTTTAATGTAATGTATGAGTTTTTGACAAGCTTCAGTTTTATTGAAAGCCTCCTTGTCCATTTTACAATCCAGCTGATCTTTCAGTGTTTGACTTAGCATTGATATATTTGATATGCAACTTACTGTATCAGAGTCAAAGAATTTTATACGATCCCTTTTTGTTTTGAAAATAATAACATGTCCATCAACCTCATTTGTATTTTCATTATTACTAATGTCGCAACAAGCGAAATACAGAGCGATTAGTGGATTTGATGTTATATCCAACAAACGAGTTGGTAGTCCGTAGTGTTGCATCCTTACTAACTTGTCTAGCATTGTTTTATCATCAACAAACTCAGTTGGCCTTGCTGTTAGGGCTTCACGGACTAAATTTGATTCACTGTGCAAATGCTTGAAGTTACCTTTTTTGTTTTTCCTGAAAACTGATGGAGCCAACTCGTAAGATACATCAGAATGTCCACGATAAAATATTTCTGCATCTTCTTCATGATCTTGTTCTAAAACACGCGCCATGAAACTTTGAACATTATCTATTATTGGGTAGTTATCAACTTCATCAGGAAGTGCTTCAGTAGGAGGAAGTGGTGTACTTCTTGTCGTTATATTTAGAAGTGCTAATGTTTGATTTAAATCACGTGCTTTTATTCCCCAGTGAGTCCGTTTCAGCCCATATGCACCTAATTCTAAAGCTGTTTGATATAACTCTTTGTTTATCACTACGACATCATCTTGTGAGTGAGTGATTCTGAAATCAAACTCAACATTTTTGTTAACTGTTCGTAGATTTGAAATTACACCAAGTCGCAAAGTAATGTATTCAACATTGTCTCGGGAATAAAGTTCTGACATAAAAAGCGTAGGTAATTTCTCAATATAAGATAATGCTTTATCATTCAAAGGCGTTAACTTCAACCGGATGTCATCAGAGGTGCCTTCTAACATACGTGATATAGGAAAATCACAACTCCCACTAACCCGTTCATACATGGGCCAATGTTCAAAATAGTCAGGTTCTCCGCCCATAATTAGATTAAACATTAAAACTAAATCCTTATATTTTACTTAATGAATTATTTACAATCCAATCAATTGCGCCAGAGGTGCGAATCCAAGGCTTTATATTATGATTCACATAATAAATGGCTTCATCCATTCCACCTAACGTGATATATCCACTGTTAGACTTGATCTGTAATCTGCACTTCGATAACAAGCCGGGGATGTGTCTATTAGAATCAATCGCAGCTTTAGCGATATCATCGGCATCCGGGGATGACTGTCGGTAGGCGAGTAGGGCGCGTGTATACTGAAAAAACGAACGCATATCCCCAGGATAATCGTCCAGTAGCAAGGCCAGATCATCCACCATTTCAAGCTCAAGGTAATAGTTCGCTAATAAATGACGAATCCCCTGGTTATCGTTCGGGTTGAGCTTCAGCATTTCGCGGCTATGAGCCATAGCCGGATAAAAATTACCAGACTCCCATAAGGCCTCAGCCAAAGCTGCTTTTGCTCTCATATATGGACGTGTTTCGACAAATCCCCAGAAACGTCCTGCGAACTCCTGAAAATCCTCGCCAAGTGCAATGCTGGCTGCGTACAAAGCAGTCTCCAGCTTCCCGATTTTTGACTCAGGAGGTTCTTGAGATATCTCGCAGTAGAATGAGTATGCGTCAGCACAGAGCGGGGATTTCTTGATAGCTTTTCTGATGAGTTTCAGCACAACTTCCAGGTCATCATTTTCCCAGGCATCGAACATGAACTCCTGAGCCGCAACCAGATCTAGATGTAATTGCTCAGAGCTGACAGCAGTTTTATACAAATCAACGCGCTTTGTAGTCGGGAATTTAATCATCTCAAGTATCCTTTTGGGGACTCACTGTTCCGGTACTTTGCAGCACTGATGGTCGATTCTATCGCTTTGAACTTGCCACAAACAAGCTCGGGTCTGCCAGAACGGGATTGATAGCCCGGAGCTGTTCCTGGATGCGCACCTGAGCCTTACGGCTGGGCGATTTTTTGCTTCGTTCCCGTTTGCCTTCGCTTTCCCGCTCATCCTGTTTTACCTGAGCCAGTCGGAGTACAGTCCCGAGACGTTTGTTATCAACAATCTGCCCCTGGTCGACACAGGCCAGCTTATCAAATGCCTGGCACTTAAGGCTCCGGTGCCCATAGAGGAAGGCGAGGGTGCCATCGGGATAATCCAGTACTTTAATTTTTTCACCGGCAAGACGGCTATTTTCTTCTGTGGTGTCCATGAGATAAAGGATCTTATCGTACTGGAAGGTCAGTGATTTCGACACGGTACGAACATCATGCCAGGCAAAGATGTCTCTTAATTCATCGGGGCTTTCCTGCACCGGACGATGCAAATCTTTGGGGAACTTAGCCGGTCGTGAAAACCGGCTGTTAAAGTCAGCGATGAAAGTGGCAAGCCAGGCATTTGCGGCCTCAATGCCGGTTATACCTTCCAGACGCATTTCTTTGATCAGCCGATCCTGAAGTGTCTGATTCGCACGTTCCACGCGGCCTTTAGCTTCAGAGCTGTTGGCACAAATAAGCTCGATTGCCAGGTCATAAAGCACACGTCCGAACTGGGTAACGGTGGTATTGCGTTTCTCCGGACCACTGACGCGAAATATTGCGTGTTTGTCACTGTACAGCGATACCGGCTTCCCATGCTGCTCGATGTATTCCCGGGTTGCCAGCATGTAGTCAAAGGCTGTTTCTGACTCGCTGAACCGCAAATGCATCAGACGCCCGGTGGCATCATCGATAAAGACCAGCAGGCAGCATTTTGGCGCACGGCCTTCAAACCAGTCATGGTGGGAGCCGTCGATCTGGATAAGTTCACCCAGACAATCACGCCGATGTCGGGGTTGATAAACCCGTGACTTACGGCGAGCATGCGGGACCCAGAGTCCGTCAGACGTCATCCAGTTGCGGACGGTCTCGATTGAAAGCCGGATATTATGGCGCTCTCTGAGTTTTTCTGCGGCCAGTGTGGGCCCAAAGTCACTGTAGTTTTCACGTATCAGCGTGAGTACTCGTAGTTTGAGAGATTCGGTCAACCGGCGGTTGCTGGGCTGGCCGCGTTTGCGGCTGACAAGTCCTTCAGCACCAGAAACTCGGTAACGATTGATAAGTCGTTGCGCCTGACGTTCTGAAATGCCAAGCTGTGATGCTGCATCACGACGGCGTAGACGCTTTTCACAAACTGCCTGTATCACCGGTAGGCGGTGGATCTCTTTATCTGACATGGTCACCAACATGCGTTGAGCCCCTTAGAATTGCATTCAGTTTAGCTTACTCTAAGGTGACGTTTCTATCTGGATAAAAAGTGACATTACTAAATGGTTCTAACAACACTTGTCAAGGCTCAATTGAAATGTCCGTTATCCAGCTCAATTAAAATGACCACTTTGATCTCTCATTCTCTTTACTGATAGACTTTCCTCCGACTGAAACAACAGGATGATTGAGCCCATGCTTCGATACGAGTTAACGCCGAACAATGCAGGTTTTATACTGTGGGGAGATTCAGAAGCCCTGAATGAATTACATGAACTCATTCATTACATCGTGGATGAAAGCCCACTGATTAAAGTTAAAGACGGATTTATGTTATCCCTTGCCTATGATATTCGTAAAGCACGGGAAGGTAATCGTCGTGTTGAGCAACATCAGTATGATCAACATGATACATATAAGCTTTATGGTGTTGAGCTTTTATGGCCTCTGGTCCTGGTACAGTCCTCAATACTCAGAAACTCAATGGGTTATATTCAGACAGACAAAAACCAGCTGTCTGTCATGTATGCCTTTGAATACCTGATAGAATCAGCATTAACAGAGTCTGAGAGAACAACGTCGAATGATATTATGCTAACAGTAAAATATGCATCAGACTCTGATTTTAATTTCATTGAGGATAATATTGACAGCAGGTGCTGCTATTTTATCAGCCTATCTCCGGAGCAAAGAAAAAAGCAGTTAATCAGTATTGTTCGTTCTTTTCATTCATTATGGGGTAAGTATGCCCGTGAAAAGCAGGACATAAAGATGCTGAACGAAATGAATAATACATCATGGGTCTGGCCGGACAATATCAACTGGTGAGCAACCACTGTCCGGCCAGTGAGTACCATCAGCGGGCTCTTTTACCAAAAATGTCCTCTGAACGTGACTGAAGCTGTTTGAGTGCTTCGAGCATGTCATCATTATCCAGTGAGCGCTGGGATTTCTTCCCTTCCTGCTTTGGCCGTCGTCGGGAAGGGCCATCTCCAGCGGGAATTGACTGAGAGCGCGTGTTATCCCGCTTGCTCTGCACCAGACTGATAAACTCCAGGGTTCGGCCAAGACGCTTGTTATCGACAATCGCGCCCTGGTCGATTTCTGACAGTCGGTCGTAGGTAGAGTAGGGAAGTAGCGTACCGTTCAGGCGCAGCTCTTTTCTGCCATCAGGATAGTGATACACATCGATATATTTACCTATTGCACGGCGACTCAGTTCGCTGTCTTCAATCAGGTACAACATTTTATCATATTGTATCGTCAACGATTTTGAGACTTTACGTTTTTCACGAACAGTGAAAATAAGCCCCAGGTCCTCATCATGTTCTACAGCACGGTGTACGTCAAAATCATGTCGCGGTACTTTGCCAAAACGGCGGTTATAGTCAGCCATATAGGCCTCAGCGAAGTCATTTGCAGCCTCCATTGAACAAATGCCCTGTAACCGCAGCTCTTTGACCAGACGATCCTGTAAAGTGAGGTGAGCTCGTTCTACACGCCCTTTGGCGGGACTGGTTTCTGCACAGATAGTCTGGATGTTCAGTTCATGCATGGCTCGCCCAAACTGAGTATGCCCGTCTCCGCCTGTGGCGTGTTTATTGTTAACACGAAAAACACCGGCTTTATCGCTGTACAGTGCCAGCGGTTTACCATGCTTATCGATATAGCGCCGCGTGGCTTCGAAGTAAGAAAACGTGGACTCCGATTTAACAAACAACAGTTCCATCAGTTTGCTGGTTGCATCATCAACATAGACCAGCGCGGTGCAGGCCGGGCCACGGCCTTCAAACCAGTCGTGATCACAGCCATCTATTTGTATCAGCTCACCAGTACACGGACGCCGGTACCGTGGTTGAGGGATCCTTGCGGCACGTTGTTTACGGGGAACCCATAAGCCAGCCCGCACCATGATGCGCCGGACAGTTTCTTTGCCAAGAAACAGTCCGTGGAGTTCTTCGAGCTTTTCACGCGCCAGAGTCGGACCGAAATCAGCATAACGCGTCTTGATCAGTTCCAGAGCCTGATCTGCGAGCCCGGGTGGCAACTGGCGGTTACCACGCATGCCACATCGTCTGCTGGCCATACCAAGCGGTCCGCCTTCACGGTAACGGGCAAGAAGTCTGCGGCATTGCCTGTCGCTGATACCGAGGTGCTCGGCCGCACGGCGCGTTGTGATGCGACGTTCAATGACGTCCTGTATAATCTTGATCCGGTTGATCTCTTTCAAAGTAAACACTCCTGAGCTTTCTGCGCTCATGATATGCCTCCCGGTAGTTTAAACGGACCAGTGAAGCTTACCATAGCGCGGACATCTGAATTGAGCCACAGGCGGACATTACTATTGAGCCATTACAACACTAGTGCGCATAATGTATATTATGTTAAATGCAATTTAGTATTTGATGGATGCTTAGTTCATAGCCCTTAGCTGACGCCGTTCCATCAAATCCTTACCCTTCCCTTATCTGCTACGGTAACAAGTTTTCGTCAGATGACCCCGAATGCAGATCCCTCTTTAGCCATTCTCAGTTTGGCGGTTCCGGTTGGTACACAGTGATGAAAAACGATAAAGTCAGAGCTGTTGTCGCCTTCGAGTCAGGAAGCGGTTTTTTTCATTCCTGGAAAAGCTCCCCCTGCTAATCCTGACTGAAAACTGCTGGACATGACTGTCTGCCTTGAGCAAAAGCAGACAGTCACTTTGATTTTCTACCGTAAGTTTTTTCTTTTTTTATAATCAATGCATCGGGCTAGATATTTTTGTAACAACTTTATAAGTTAAAGATCTGCCGCAATAACAGATTCCTTTATTTATAATTAGAGGTTTGCAACGTTGTGATAGACTTTTTGAACATCATCGTCATCTTCAAGGGCATCCACGAGTCCTGCAAAGATTTCTAAATCTTCTGGTGAAAGTTCAACTTCTGATTGAGCAATCATTTCTAATTCTGTTGTTGAGAATTCAGTAATCCCAGCGGCTTTCAGTGCTGCAATTCCTTTATGAAGGTCTGTAGATTCAGTATAAATAACGATGTTTCCCTCTTCCTCGGTTACATCGCGAACATCTACATCAGCATTAAGCAAAATTTCAAAAATATGGTCAGGATCTGTTCCTGCAAATACAATCACCCCGGTATTGTCAAACATATAGCTGACAGCACCTGCCGCTCCGATATTCCCGCCTTTTTTATTGAAAATTGAGCGGACATTAGCAATCGTACGGTTAACATTTGACGTCAATGTTTCAGCGATAATCAGTGAACCACTTGGACCAAAGCCTTCATAACGCCCTTGCACGAACGTTTCATCGCTGCCGCCTTTGGCTTTATCAATTGCTTTATCAATAACGTGTTTAGGAACCTGTGCTTGTTTCGCACGTTCAATAACGAATTTTAAAGCTGAGTTTGATTCTGGGTCTGGTTCACCTTGTTTGGCAGCGGCATAGATTTCTACACCGAATTTTGCATATATATTAGACGTTGCACCGTCTTTAGCAGTTTTTTTAGCAACAATATTTGCCCATTTACGTCCCACTGGAATAGTCTCCTCAGAAATTCATTTACATTACATGCAGATTAATAACCTGCAAATTTTTCCGCAACATTATATCATGATATGTAAACTCTCGTCCATGAAAAACAAAATATCCATGTTTTACTAAATGTTACTTTAATTTTATCAATAGTTAACATTATGGATATGTTATTTCAGTTTTTTTGGATCTTTAGTTTTTTAATTTTAATAGTTGAATGGTGGCAATAATACATAAATAAAGAGAAGCTGAAGTAACAATCCAGGTATAAATACCCACTTAAGATTAATGAACGCATCTAATCCAGATCTTTTCTTCAGCAATGTCTGGCTGATGTTTACTTCTTAATCATGAAAGCCTGAGGAACAGATGCCATTGCTGGTCGCCCCGCTTTCTTGTAACCTTCTTCCCGTTGCACTACTGACAAAATCTGGAACCACTGAACTGGACTTCATATGAATGCTCATATTTCTAAAGACCCTTTACATGGCGTAACGCTTGAAATGCAGGTCAATGCACTGGTTGATCGTTATGGTTGGGCTGAGCTGGCGCAACGCATTAATATCAACTGCTTTAAAAATGAGCCGAGCGTTAAATCCAGTCTGAAGTTTCTGCGCCGCACGCCGTGGGCGCGGGCAGAAGTTGAAGCGCTGTACCTGGATTCACTGCATGATCTGGCCTCAAATAACACCACCGAACCGGCGTTCGATCCCTGGGCTAACAGCCGCAACAAGAAGAATTAAGAGCAAAATCTGATGTCAGCATCCGGTTTTATTTCAGCAAATTATCAGAAAAAACTGGCGAATATTCTCGCCCGTTCCCGAGCCAGGCTGCCGCGTACCAACATGACATGGTTCGCGCTGCTCGTAGGCAGTATGTTGCTACTTGGCAGTTGTTCTTCACAGCCGCCCGGTTCAAAAATCACCCCACTGCCCCCGGTGGGCAAACCACAGCAGACCAAGGAGCCGGTGCGCGGTATCTGGCTGGCAACGGTTTCGCGTCTTGACTGGCCGCCGATTTCATCCGTCAACATCAGCTCGCCTGCCGTTCGTATCAGCCAGCAGCAAAAGGCGCTGACTGACAAGCTGGATAATCTGAAACGTCTTGGTATTAACACCGTTTTTTTCCAGGTGAAGCCCGATGCCACTGCGCTGTGGCAATCTACAATCTTGCCGTGGTCAGATACCCTTACCGGTAAAATTGGTCAGGATCCGGGTTACGATCCGTTACGGTTTATGCTCGATGAAGCGCATAAACGCGGAATGAAAGTCCATGCCTGGTTTAACCCCTACCGCGTGTCCGTTAACACTAAACCTGCGACGGTTACCGAATTAAACAACACGCTGTCACAGACGCCTTCCAGCGTTTTTGTCCTGCATCGGGACTGGATCCGTATCTCGGGCGAGCGTTTTGTGTTAGATCCCGGTATTCCCGAAGTGCGTGACTGGATAACCAGTATCGTGGCGGAAGTGGTTGAGAATTACCCGGTTGACGGCGTGCAATTCGATGATTACTTCTATACCGAGTCTCCCGGCTCTGCGCTCAACGACAGCCAGACCTTCAGAAGATACGGCCAGGGATTCGTCTCCAAAGCTGACTGGCGGCGCGATAACACGCAACGCCTGATCGCTCAGGTTTCACGAACCATTAAGAAACTCAAACCTGAAGTTGAATTTGGCGTCAGCCCTGCGGGCGTGTGGCGCAACCGTTCGCACGATCCGGCGGGCTCCGACACGCGCGGCGCGGCAGCCTATGATGAATCGTATGCGGACACCCGCCGCTGGGTGCAACAAGGCTTGCTGGACTACATCGCCCCGCAGTTGTATTGGCCTTTTGCCCGCGACGCGGCGCGTTACGATGTGTTGGCAAAATGGTGGGCAGATGTCGTCAAATCAACCAACACCCGCCTGTATATTGGGGTGGCGTTGTACAAAGTCGGTGAGCCGTCGCGAAAAGAACCTGACTGGACGGTCAAAGGCGGTGTGCCGGAGCTGAAAAAACAGCTCGATCTGAACGAGTCTGAACCGCACATTAACGGCACAATTCTGTTTCGCGAAGATTACCTTAATCAGCCGCAAACGCAGGAAGCCGTGACCTATATTCGCAGTCGTTGGGGGCGTTAATGGTCGTCCGTATTGGATTTATAACGCAAGAGCGTCCGGTAATACGGACGCTCTTAACCGATCCATCAGGCAACTGAAGGCTCAGGCAATCTGAATGATGAGACCAGCATCGCCAGCTGTTCCGCCTCCTCTTTCAGCGCCTGCGTTCGCGCGGCGGCATCATCTATTAACGAGGCGTTTTGCTGAACTGTGCTGTCCATTTCGGTAACAGCCAGCGTAACTTCGGAAACGCCCTTGCGTTGTTCTTCACCCGCAACGCGTATTTCCCCCATTAACTGACGTACCTGACGTACATTACTGACCAGCTCTCCCAGACGTTCGCCCGCATTGTGAATTTGCTGACTTCCGCTACCTACATGAGAAACGGATTCATCGATCAATGCTTTTATTTCCTGCGCGGCGGTGGCGCTGCGCTGGGCCAGCGTGCGCACTTCGGAGGCCACAACGGCAAACCCTCTCCCGGCATCACCTGCTCTGGCTGCTTCAACCGCGGCATTCAGGGCGAGAATATTGGTCTGGAACGCAATGCTGTCGATAACCGCGACAATTTCCACCATTCTGCCGGATGAGGCACTGACGTTATCCATTGTAGAGATAACACCCTGCATAACATCGCCGCAGCGGTTGGCCGTTTGCGCGGTGCTATCAGAGAGTTCATCCGCCAGTTGTGTATTACTGGCATTTTGATGAACGGTCGCATTTAACTGTTCCATCGCCGCTGAACTCTCTTCCAGCGCAGCGGCCTGTTGCGTCACGCGAGATGAAAGTTCCATATTACTGTCTGCCAGGCTGACAGCGTTATTCGCCACCACTACGCTACTGCTTCTGACAGTGATCAGAATGGCTGAGATTTTATCGACGAACAGGTTAAACGCTTCGGCGATAGCGGAAATCTCATCTTTGCCACGCACATCCAGGCGACGGGTAAGATCGCCTTCTCCCTGCGCAATGTCATCGAGAGCCTGACGGGTATCATCGAGACGTGAAATCAGTCGGCGAACCACCAGCCAGGATCCCACCAGCAACAGGGTCATGATCGGGATCAACACTTCCAGCACGTCCTGCATCATCACTTTGGCAAGGCCGACGATACGCGATTCAGGCGTCGCAAGACCAACAACCCAACCGGTATCCGCCATCGGGAACAGCATCACCCGTGAAGCTGAATTCAGGACGTTATCATTTGCAAGCGTAATCGTTTTCACCCCATTCGCTGGGCGCAGAGATTTCAGACCATTTTCCACCGGGATAAGCCATTGCGCGCTTTGCGCCAGATCGTTAATGGTTTTATATTTCGCCAGATCGGCCTGCGGGAAATAGAGAATTTGTCCCTGCTTGTCCACCACAAACGCGTAACCACCGGTGCTGTTTCCCTGCTGCTGCATGAAAGTGGCGACGTTATCCAGGCGAATATCGGTGGTGGCGACACCGGCAAACTTGCCCGCCAGTTGATAAGGTACGCTGCACGTCACCATGTTGACGCCTGAACTGGCGTCCTGGTAGACATCAGACCATAAGCAACTGTTTTGTGAATGCCCTTTAGCATGCTGATACCAGTTTTCATTGTGGTATCCGCTTGACCCTTCGACGTTATAGTCGTTGGAATACACCAGTTTACCTTCAGCATTACGCGCCCAGAAAAAGCTTCTTTTCTCCACACCTGCGGTGAAAGCGTCTGGTTCTGGCCAGATGCCGCCGCCGGTAATAATCGAATCTTTATCTTCACCAATCAGATGCGGAACGACGCTTTGATAAAGAGATTCATCATTTGGCAGCACCTCAGCCAGTCGTGACAAGCTAACGGTCTCACCTTCAATTCGGGACAATACGGTACTCAACTGGCGGGTTAAACCTTGCCCTGTTTCTTCGATCAGGGCGGTGTTGATTTCAACGACGCGCGGTTGGCCACGCCAGAGCATAATCACCACAATAACAAGGGTCGTGACTGCAAGCAGCAGAATGCCGCCGATGGTTAAACGCGTTGAAATACGAGTAGGATACCAGGCCATACAAACTCCTTCTGCAAAAGGCTAACTTTTATCCAGTATCGGCACAGGCGTTTATATCTTTATAAAGTTTTCTTAAGTATCACAAAATAAATAGGTGACATTGTCACAAATAGCAAAACCCAGCACTTTGGCTGGGTTTTAATAATGACTTAATCTTATTTGGATAATTCTTTTTTGATTTCGTCTTTTATTTTGCTTAATTCGCTCTGCGGATGTTTTTTACAAAGTTCAACGGTCAGAGGAACTGCAGTAGTCACGGTTTCGTTATAGTCTACGTAATCGCCACCCTTGAAATCTTCGTCTTCATTGAGCACCCAGAAAGCCACCGGGGCCATAGTTTGCGGGTTCAAATCAATAAACTCCTGGCAATTCATGCCTTTTGGAGTCACTTCAGTTTTAGCGTTATCAGTTGCTGCATTGACGCTGACACTGGTTAACAGCGCTGCGACCAGAATACCTGCTGTAGAAAGGGAGAATTTATTCATTGTAGTACTCCATTTATAATATAAATAATATCTACACTTGCGCTTCAAACCGTTAATGTAGTTCGCAAAAAATAATACCCCTAACGTCATAAGAATAAAGATTGCCACCATTGATATGGCTGAAATTTATATTTCACATTACTGATTCTGATGTCTGGGCGTAAAACGTGGCCACAATGTGATCGTTCCGACGAAATCAGCAGATTCATACCCCTCTTCCCCTGTCGCTGCACCAAAACTGAACTACGCTGCACAAATGTTGATCATTAGTTAACGGATATGGGCTGATTTTTAACAAAAACGGTCGGCGTGCCGCTGTTACCAACATGGCACGCGTCCTGCATTGTTAATTTGCTAACAGTGAACCGTACTCTGACAAACAATTAACAGCGAGAAGGTGATGACAGCGAAACCGGAGTTATTTACCCGCATAGAGCAGACCTTTAGCCAACTGACGCCCAGCGAAAAGCGCGTGGCCGGGTGGCTGTTAGCCCATGCTGTGCAGATCCCTTTTGAAACCGCGGATGGTATTGCTAAAGCGACTGGTACCAGCGGCATTACCGTTGGACGCTATCTGCGTAAACTGGGCTTTCGCAATCTGGAAGATGCAAAAGCCAGCCTGCGGGAGCTACCCGTCGTCGCCTATCAACCCTGGGGGATGAACGAGCGGCTGGACTCCTGGCACCAGCAACAAAGCCTGCCAGATCGCGCGCAGCAGTCGCTGTTACTGGAAATCGACGCCATTACCTATGTCTATCAACTCGCGCAAGGCGAAACGTTTTTACGCATAGCGCAGCGGCTGGCGCATGCGGAAGCCGTGTATATCCTTGGGATCCAGTCCACCCGCGGGATCGCTAACGCCTTTTTCAGTCACCTGGAATACCTGCGGCCTAAAGTCAGCTACTCCGAAGGGCTTTCCGGCAGTTGGGTTGAGTCGCTGAATTCAGGATTCACCCAGCCTTACGTGGTGATCACCGATATGCGCGCCTATTCCGCTATCTCGCGACAATATTGCCGCGTTGCCACAGAACGCTGCATTCCGCTGGCGTTAATCACCGATGTGTGGTGCCCGTGGGCCAGAGACTATTCCATTGACTTACTTCAGGTGAAAACTGACACCGGACATTTCTGGGACTCACTGGCTCCGGTGAGCTGTCTGTTCAACTTATTACTCTCTGCGGTGGTGGCACAACTGGGTGACTCCCTCGCAGAACGCCTGCAAACCAATCGCCAGTTACAACAACAATTTGGTCAATTCGAACAATAAACAGGAAACGTGCTATGTCAGAAACCCCAGAACTGGTCGATCTGTCGGTGATATTCCCGTCGCTACATATCGATCTTAAATACGCTACGGCAGACAACATTACCGGCGCCCCTATCTACCGGGAAGCTCGTTGCCTGTTGCACACCGAGGCGGTCACTGCGCTGGCGAAAAGCATCAGTATTGCGCAACTGGCGGGCCTGAAACTTGTGGTATACGACGCGTATCGCCCGCAGCAGGCGCAGGCGGTGCTGTGGAATGCGTGTCCGGATCCTCAGTATGTTGTCGATGTGGCGATAGGATCCAATCACAGCCGCGGAACGGCCATTGACGTTACGCTAATGGACGATCGTGGCAATCTTCTCGATATGGGCGCGGGCTTTGATGAGATGCACGACCGTTCCCATGCCTGGCACCCTTCTGTTCCTCCGGCCGCGCAGCGCAACCGCCTGCTGCTCAATGCCATTATGTTCGGCGGCGGTTTTGTCGGTATCACCAGCGAGTGGTGGCATTTTGAATTACCTGATGCCGCCCGCTATCCGCTGCTTGACGATCAGATAGATTGTTACACTGTCACACCCATAACAACACAACATTCCCTTTAATTCTGGAGCCTGGTTATGAAGACTACACTTGCGTTAAACGCGTTTTTTCGCCCCGCTCTGATAGCCGTTGCGCTGGCGTTTGCCCTGCCCGCTGCGCAGGCCGCCGTTCCCAAAGATATGCTGGTGATCGGCAAAGCTGCCGATCCGCAGACGCTCGATCCCGCCGTGACCATCGATAACAACGACTGGACGGTCACCTATCCCTCTTATCAGCGACTGGTTCAGTACAAAACAGATGGCGGTAAAGGCTCCACGGAAGTTGAAGGCGATTTGGCCAGCGGCTGGAAGGCCTCTGACGACCAGAAAGAGTGGACGTTTATCCTGAAAAAAGATGCCAAATTCGCCGACGGAACGCCGGTGACGGCTGATGCGGTAAAGCAATCTTTTGAACGCCTGCTCAAAATCGGCCAGGGGCCTGCAGAAGCGTTCCCGAAAGATCTGAAGGTCGAGGCTATCGATAACAATACGGTGAAGTTTACCCTCAGCCAGCCATTTGCGCCGTTTCTGTATACGCTGGCCAATGACGGGGCCTCAATTATTAACCCGGCCGTCTTAAAAGAGCATGCTGCAGACGATGCCCGCGGATTCCTGGCGCAGAACACGGCAGGCTCCGGTCCCTTCATGCTCAAAAGCTGGCAAAAGGGACAGCAGTTGGTGCTGGTTCCTAACCCATATTATGCCGGTGCAAAACCGGCGTTTAAGCGGGTTTCGGTAAAAATCATCGGTGAAAGCGCCTCTCGCCGTCTGCAATTGTCGCGGGGTGATATCGACATTGCTGATGCGCTTCCGGTTGACCAGCTTGCCGCCTTAAAACAGGAAGGCAAAGTTAACGTGGCGGATTATCCCTCGTTGCGCGTGACCTATCTGTATCTGAATAACAGTAAAGCGCCGCTCAATCAGGTGGATTTACGCCGCGCCATCTCGTGGGCCACCGATTATAAAGGCATGGTAAACGGGATCCTGAGCGGCAACGGTAAGCAAATGCGGGGTCCGATCCCTGAAGGCATGTGGGGTTTTGACGACAAGGCCATGCAGTACAGTTTCGATGAAGCCAAAGCGAAAGCGGCGTGGGACAACGTTGCCACCAAACCTGACAGCCTGAGCTTCCTGTACTCGGATAATGACCCTAACTGGGAACCTATCGCGCTCGCGACCCAGGCAAGCCTTGGCAAACTGGGCATTAAGGTCAAGCTGGAAAAACTGGCGAACGCCACCATGCGTGACCGCGTGGGCAAAGGAGATTACGACATTGCCATTGGCAACTGGAGTCCAGATTTCGCCGATCCGTACATGTTTATGAACTACTGGTTTGAGTCAGATAAGAAAGGCTTGCCGGGTAACCGTTCGTTCTATGAAAACGGTGAGGTCGATAAGCTGCTGCGTAGCGCGCTGGCCACGACCGATCAGGTTGCCAGAACCAATGACTACCAGCAGGCGCAAACTATCGTGATTGATGAAGCCGCCTACGTCTATTTATTCCAGAAAAACTATCAGTTGGCGATGAACAAAGACGTCAAAGGATTTGTATTCAACCCCATGCTGGAACAGGTCTTCAATATCTCCACCATGAGTAAATAAGCCACGTTAATGCGGAGCCGCTCTGGCTCCGCAAGGGGAAGCTAATGACGTTCTGGAGCATTTTACGCCAGCGATGCTGGGGACTTATTCTGGTGGTTATCGGTGTTTGCGTAATCACTTTTATTATTTCGCACCTGATACCTGGCGACCCCGCGCGGCTATTGGCGGGCGATCGCGCCAGTGATGAAATTGTCGAAAATATTCGCCAACAGTTGGGGCTGAACCAGCCGCTGTACGTCCAGTTTTTTCGCTATGTCAGCGACATTTTTCACGGCGATTTAGGCACCTCTATTCGCACCGGACGTCCGGTGCTGGATGAGCTGCGCATCTTCTTCCCCGCCACCCTTGAGCTGGCTTTCTGCTCCTTGTTGCTGGCGCTGGTTATCGGTATTCCTTTGGGCATTTTATCTGCGGTCTGGCGCAACCGCTGGCTAGATCACCTCGTTCGCCTGATGGCGATCACCGGTATCTCCACGCCAGCATTCTGGCTGGGGCTGGGGGTTATCGTGCTGTTTTATGGTCATCTGCAAATTTTACCCGGCGGTGGACGTTTAGACGACTGGCTGGATCCGCCAACTCACGTCACCGGGTTCTATCTGATTGATGCACTGCTGGAAGGCAATGGCGAAGTCTTTTTCAATGCGCTTCAGCACCTGATCCTGCCATCACTGACGCTGGCCTTTGTGCACCTGGGGATCGTTGCCCGCCAGATTCGCTCCGCCATGCTGGAGCAACTGAGTGAAGATTACATTCGCACCGCTCGCGCCAGCGGGTTGCCGGGCTGGTACATTGTGCTGTGTTACGCGTTGCCAAATGCGCTTATCCCCTCGATAACCGTTCTCGGCCTGGCATTGGGCGATCTGCTCTACGGTGCGGTGCTGACTGAAACGGTCTTCGCCTGGCCGGGAATGGGTGCCTGGGTGGTGACGTCGATTCAGGCGCTCGACTTCCCGGCGGTAATGGGATTTGCCGTGGTGGTCTCTTTCGCCTATGTGCTGGTTAACCTGGTGGTGGATTTACTCTACTTGTGGATCGATCCACGAATTGGACGCGGAGACGCACAATGATGCTCACACAAGAAACGCCAGCCGCGCCTCAGACAACACGCCGTCGCACGGACTGGGCTAAACTGTTCTGGATGATGAAAAGCAGCCCGCTGACGCTGGTTGGCGGGGTCATCATTGTGCTGATACTGCTGCTGATGGTGCTGTCGCCGTGGATAACCCCTCACGACCCTAATGCCATCAATTTGAGTGCACGCCTGCTGCCCCCGTCAGCCGCTCACTGGTTTGGTACCGATGAAGTCGGCCGCGATCTGTTCAGCCGCGTTCTGGTGGGTAGCCAACAATCGGTCGTTGCGGGGCTGGTCGTGGTGGGTATCGCCGGGGGATTGGGGTCGCTGCTGGGCTGTTTGTCTGGCGTAATGGGCGGACGCGCCGATGCAATTATTATGCGAATAATGGACATTATGCTGTCCATTCCCTCGCTGGTGCTGACGATGGCGCTGGCCGCCGCGTTGGGTCCAAGCCTGTTTAACGCCATGCTGGCGATTGCTATCGTACGTATTCCGTTTTATGTGCGCCTCGCACGCGGTCAAACGTTAGTAGTGCGCCAGTTTACCTATGTGCAGGCGGCGCGGACCTACGGCGCATCACGCTGGCATCTGATTAGCTGGCACATTTTACGTAACTCTCTGCCCCCGCTAATTGTGCAAGCGTCGCTGGATATCGGCAGTGCGATCCTGATGGCCGCCACGCTCGGATTTATCGGTCTGGGCGCACAGCAGCCCAGCGCTGAATGGGGAGCGATGGTCGCAATAGGCCGTAACTATGTGCTTGATCAGTGGTGGTATTGCGCTTTCCCCGGCGCCGCCATTCTGATTACCGCCGTAGGCTTTAATCTCTTTGGCGATGGTATTCGCGATCTGCTTGACCCGAAAGCCGGAGGAAAACAGTCATGACACAACCCGTGCTGGAAATCGAAGATTTGCATTTGAGTTTTCCCGGCTATAAAGCTGACGTGCATGCGCTTAACCATGTATCGCTGCATATCAACCGCGGAGAAATCGTTGGGGTGGTTGGTGAGTCCGGTTCCGGTAAGTCCGTGACGGCCATGCTCACCATGCGTCTGCTGCCGGAAGGCAGTTATCATATCCACCAGGGACGCGTTTCGCTGCTGGGGGAAGATGTGCTCAATGCCAGCGAGAAGCAAATGCGCCAATGGCGCGGCGCACGCGTAGCGATGATCTTTCAGGAACCCATGACGGCGCTGAATCCGACCCGACGCATCGGTCAGCAAATGGTGGAGGTTATCCGCCATCATCAGGCGTTAAGCCGCACGGATGCCCGTCAGAAAGCCATCGCTTTACTCCAGGAGATGCAAATCCCGGACGCGGCGGAAGTCATGAAGCGTTTCCCGTTTGAGCTTTCCGGCGGGATGCGCCAGCGCGTAATGATAGCGCTGGCCTTTTCGTGTGAACCGGAGCTCATCATTGCCGATGAACCGACCACCGCTCTGGACGTCACGGTGCAACTGCAGGTGCTGCGTTTGCTGAAGTTAAAAGCGCGAGCCAGCGGGACAGCCGTGTTATTTATCAGCCATGATATGGCGGTGGTTTCACAGTTATGCGACCGGTTGTACGTCATGTATGCCGGAAGCGTGATTGAGAGTGGCCCAACGCAAACCGTTATTCAACGCCCGATGCATCCCTATTCCATTGGTCTGCTGAAATGCGCGCCGGAACACGGCGAGCCGCGCGCATTGCTGCCCGCCATTCCCGGCACCGTGCCGAACTTAACCTGCTTACCGACGGGATGCGCGTTTCGCGAGCGCTGCTTTGCCGCTGGCCCCCGTTGTGAAGAAACACCTGCGTTACGCAGTCAGGGAGGCGGGGATCAACAATCTGCCTGCTGGTATCCGCAACTGGAGACAACACATGTCTGATTTTTTACTGGCGCTGCAGAATGTTCATGTCAACTTCCCTGCGCGTAAAAACTGGCTCGGCAAGGTAACGGAACGGGTGCATGCGCTCAATGGTCTGGATTTAGAGATCCGTCAGGGGGAAACGCTGGGGATTGTTGGCGAGTCCGGCTGTGGAAAAAGTACGCTGGCGCAACTGCTGATGGGGATGCTGAAACCCAGTCAGGGCAACTATGCACGCCGTGGTGACAAGCAGCATACCGGTATGCAAATGGTCTTTCAGGATCCCCTTTCATCGCTGGATCCGCGCTTACCGGTATGGCGGATTATCACCGAACCGGTGTGGATCCAAAAACGTCCTGCAGAACGTGAGCGCCGTATGCTTGCTGAAGATTTGGCGCGACAAGTGGGAATTCGTCCTGAATATCTCGACCGCCTGCCGCATGCGTTTTCCGGTGGACAGCGCCAGCGTATTGCCATCGCCCGGGCGTTGTCATCAGAGCCGGACGTGATTGTGCTTGATGAACCTACTTCGGCGCTGGATATCTCCGTGCAGGCACAAATTCTCAATCTGCTGGTGTCATTGCAGGCGCGCAGAAACCTGACCTACGTGCTTATCTCGCACAACGTGTCGGTGGTCCGACATATGAGCGACCGCGTGGCGGTAATGTACCTCGGGCAAATTGTTGAGCTGGGCGATGCGCAGCAGGTACTCACGCAGCCCGCCCATCCCTACACGCGATTATTGCTGGATTCGGTCCCTAAAACGGGAGCACCGCTGGCGGAGGATTTGGTGTTACGGAAAACCGAACTACCGGGGAACCGAACGCTGCCCCAGGGTTGTTTTTTCCGTGACAGATGTCCACTGGCGACCAGCGGCTGTGAGAAGAAACAGGCATTGCTGAAAAGTGATAGCGGTGGTGAAGTTCGCTGCTGGCGGGCGGTTGCATGAGCTGAACGGTTGGCGTATTGCGTGAGAGTCAGGTGCAATACGCCTTTTTCAGTGAATCCACCAGCACTTCAGAAGCGGTAGATAACTTATGATGCGCCGAACGCAAAACGCCGATCCGACGCTGGATCACCGGCGTATCCAGATCGATACAGGTTGCACCCAGCTCTGTCATTTGCGTGCGGCACAATGCGGGCACGGCGCTGCCGCCCAGTCCGCTCGCCACCAGGCGACCAACCGTCACCAGTTGATGGCTCTCCAGCGCCACTTCCAGCGTATGCCCACTTTGCACCAGCTGTTCTTCCAGCATCAGGCGCACGGCGGAAGGACGTTGCAGGGTGATAAAATCCAGCGTCAGTAATTCGCGCCACGCAATACGATCCCGTCCCGCCAGTTTGCATGTCGGCGGAACAATCGCGATAAAACGATCCACGCCGAGCGGGGTGAAATGCAGATGCCCTGAAGAGTCCGGCTCAAAGGCAATGCCCATCTCCACCCGCCCTTCACTGACCATCTCAATCACTTGTTCGTTAATCACGTCATGTACCGTTACGTTGATCCCGTAGTAGGAATCACGAAACGTTTTCAGTACCGATGGCAGGACGTTAGCGGCGAATGAGGGCATGGCGGCAATAGAAATTTTCCCGCGCTGCAGCGTAAAGCGTTGGCGCATTGCCTCTTCCGTATTCTCCCAGTCCGCCAGCAGCTGTCGCCCCATGTTGAGCAGCGTTTCTCCCTCCTGCGTCAGGGTCACTTTGCGGGTGGTTCTCAACAGTAACGCCCCGCCCAGTGAATCCTCCAGTCCTTTAATCGCCAGGCTTAAAGCGGGTTGCGACATATTCAGTCTTTCACTGGCATGAGCAAAATTCAGAGTGTGAGCTACCGCTAAAAACGCGCGTAACTGTTTGATGCTCATTCCCATTTCGCATTCCTTTAACTTGTTGAATACCTTTAATTAACATTAAATTGATAAAAAAACCCAATGAGTGAGTCACAAATTTAAAATTAACAAATCATTTTTCACCCCCAATGATGTCGGCAAGGACAACAGGAGGGGCAAGTGTATGGCTGGACTGGATAAACGGGTTGCCACCTATCAAGAGGCGCTGGCAGGACTGACCGATAACATGACGCTGCTGGCGGGCGGTTTTGGCTTATGTGGGATCCCTGAGAACCTGATTGCCGAAGTACGCCGTCGGGAGGTTCAGGGGCTTACGGTTGTGTCAAACAACTGCGGCGTGGATGGTTTTGGCCTTGGCGTTCTGCTGGAAACGCGCCAGGTACGCAAAGTGGTCGCATCTTATGTAGGTGAAAACGCCCTGTTTGAGCAGCAGGTTCTCAGCGGTGAACTGGAAGCTATCCTGACGCCGCAAGGCACGCTGGCTGAGCAGTTGCGCGCGGGCGGCGCGGGGATCCCGGCATTCTTTACCGCGACCGGTTACGGAACCCCGGTCGCGCAAGGGAAAGAAGTTCGCGAGTTTGCCGGACGCCCTTACATCTTAGAGCAGGCGATAACCGGTGATTTTGCGTTGGTTAAAGGTTGGAAAGCCGACTGGTACGGCAACGTTATTTATCGCCACACCGCACAAAATTTTAATCCGCTGATGGCTGCCGCTGGGCGTATTACCGTCGTGGAAGTTGAAGAAATTGTCCCTCCCGGAGAGCTGGACCCCGCCGCAATTCACACCCCCGGAATTTACGTTAACCGCATTATCCAGGGGCAGTTTGAAAAACGTATTGAACAACGCACCCTGCGCCAGAAAGGAGCCTGACCATGTTAACGCGTGAACAAATGGCGATGCGTGTCGCCCGCGAGCTGCGAGACGGTTATTACGTCAACCTCGGGATTGGTATTCCTACTCTGGTGGCGAACTACATTCCTGAAGGCATGGACGTAATGCTGCAATCGGAAAACGGCTTGCTGGGTATGGGCCCGTTTCCCACGGAAGACGAAATTGATGCTGACATGATCAACGCCGGGAAACAGACCGTGACGGCGCGCAAAGGCGCGGCAATCTTCGACTCGGCGCAATCCTTCGCCATGATCCGCGGCGGTCACGTCGACCTGACGGTGCTCGGCGCGTTTGAAGTGGATGTTAACGGCAATATCGCCTCATGGATGATCCCCGGAAAAATGGTGAAAGGCATGGGCGGCGCGATGGATTTGGTTGCCGGAGCCGACAACATCATCGTGGTGATGACGCATGCCTCTAAAAGCGGCGAGTCGAAACTGCTTCCCGCCTGCACCCTGCCGCTGACCGGCGTGGCCTGTATTAAACGCGTGCTTACCGATCTGGCGCTGCTGGAGATTGCCGATGGGGCGTTCATTCTGCGCGAGCGAGCGCCGGGCATCAGCGTCGATGAGATAGTCGCCAGAACCGCCGGCAAGCTGATCGTTCCCGAAAATGTCCCCGAAATGCACTTTAGCTGAGGAGCTGACCATGCAGGATGTTGTTATTGTCGCGGCGACGCGCACCCCAATTGGCAGTTTTCATGGCGCGCTGGCGCCGCTTTCCGCGGTTGAACTAGGTTCAGTGGTGATCCGTTCGCTGCTGGAAAAAACCGCCGTGGCACCTGAGCAAATTGATGAAGTGATCTTCGGCCAGGTTCTGACGGCTGGCTGCGGCCAGAACCCTGCCAGGCAAACGGCGTTACGCGCAGGACTGCCGGTCACCACGCCCGCGTTAACCCTGAATCTGGTGTGCGGCTCGGGCATGAAGGCGGTGCATCAGGCGGTCCAGGCGATTCGCTGCGGCGATGCGCAAATTGTAATTGCCGGTGGGCAGGAGAGCATGAGCAATGCGCCCTATTTCCTCGACGGCGCCCGGGCGGGACTGCGGCTCGGTCATGCCAGCATGAAAGACAGCGTGGTGCATGACGGTCTGTGGGATGCGTTTAACGACTATCACATGGGGATTACCGCGGAAAATCTGGCGGATAAGTTCGTGATCGGTCGCGAGCAGCAGGACGCCTTTGCCCTGCGCTCACAGCAAAAAGCGGCCGCCGCCATTGAAGCCGGTCGTTTTAGCGCGGAAATCACGCCAGTCAGCGTCCCGCAGGGCAAAAAACCGCCGCATGTCGTGGATCGTGACGAACAGCCTCGTCCGGATACGCAGGCTGAAAAGCTGGCGCAGCTCAAACCAGCGTTTCGCCCAGGTAACGGCACGGTGACCGCCGGGAATGCCTCTTCAATCAACGATGGCGCCGCCGCGGTGATGTTGATGAGCGCCGCCAAAGCAGCAGAACTCAATCTGCCGGTTCTTGCCAGAGTGGCGGGCTACGCTGTCTCCGGCGTCGACCCTGCGATTATGGGTATTGGGCCGGTAGAGGCATCACTTCAGTGCCTGAAGCGAGCTGGCTGGACGTTAAATGATGTCGATCTCATTGAAGCCAACGAAGCCTTTGCCGCGCAAGCGCTGGCGGTTGGCGAATCCCTGAACTGGGACAGCAATCGGGTGAACGTAAACGGCGGCGCGATTGCGCTGGGCCATCCCATTGGCGCGTCAGGTTGCCGAATTCTGGTGACTTTGCTGCACGAAATGGCCCGCCGTAACGCCGCCAAAGGGCTGGCTACGCTGTGCGTAGGCGGCGGTCAGGGGGTGGCGCTGGCGGTTGAGCGCCCGCAGGAGGTATCTCATGAAAACTAAGCATATCTGCGTACTGGGCGCGGGTTTAATGGGTGTCGGTATTGCCACCCACTTCGTCCGTTATGGTCACGATGTCTGGCTGTACGACACCGATAGCAACCGTATTGCAGACATTGGCGCAGTTGCCAGCGGAATTCTGGATGAACTGATTGCCACCGAACAGTTTCCTAAAAACGACAAAGCACAGGCTGTGAGTCGTCTGCATGGCACTACCTCACTGCAAGATATCGCCGCGTGCGGATTATTGATCGAAGCCATCCCGGAGCGACTCGAACTCAAGCACGCGTTGTATGCACAACTGGAAGCACTGATCGCGCCTGAGGCCGTCATTGCCAGTAACACCAGCGGCCTGCCGCCGGATGCGCTGGCAGAGAAGCTCGCCCATCCTGAGCGGTTGTTAATCGCCCATTTCTGGCACCCGCCGCATTTTATTCCGCTGGTTGAGATTGTACCCGGCACGGCCACGAAGCCGGAATATCTGCAGGAGCTGCAACAACTGCTGCTTTCGATGCAGCTGGAAGCCGTCGTGCTCGACCGCGCCGCGCCGGGGTTTGTCGGTAATCGCCTGCAGTTCGCTCTGCTGCGTGAAGCGTTGCATATCGTAAAAAGCGGGATCGCCAGCGCAGAGGTGGTGGATCAGGTAATGCGCGCCTCGCTCGGTCGTCGCTATGCAATGGTCGGTCCGCTGGAGGCGGCGGATATGACCGGACTTTCTACGGTACAGGACATTTGTCGGCATCTGCTACCGGAGCTGGCAACCGGGAGCGACATGATGTCTCTGGTCGCTGACAAGGTGGCTAACGGTGATACCGGTTTGCGCAGCGGTCAGGGATTTTATCGCTGGGATGATTCGCGCAAGGAATATATCCAGCAACGCAGAGAGCATCAGCTGCGCTTTGCCCTGAAACCGTAACTTCTCTTTCTGTACCCCACTATAACAATGATATTGAGGAGTCATGATGAGTGTATTAATCGCCCTGGCAGCGTTGGGCCTGCTGATGCTGGCAGCCTATCGCGGATATAGCGTCATCCTGTTTGCCCCCATCGCGGCATTAGGTGCTGTATTGCTCACCGAACCCAGCGCCGTCGGCCCTGCCTTCACCGGCCTGTTTATGGAAAAAATGGTCGGTTTTGTGAAGCTTTACTTCCCGGTGTTCTTACTGGGCGCTGTGTTTGGCAAGTTAATCGAGTTATCGGGTTTTTCTCGCTCCATCGTTGCCGCCGCCATCAACATTCTCGGGCGTCGTCACGCCATCCCTGTGATTGTGCTGGTGTGTGCACTGTTGACCTACGGCGGCGTATCGCTGTTCGTGGTGGCATTTGCGGTGTATCCGTTTGCGGCGGAGCTGTTCCGTCAGAGTAATATTCCGAAGCGCCTGATCCCGGCCACCGTTGCGCTGGGCGCGTTTTCCTTCACCATGGACGCTCTGCCAGGAACGCCGCAGATCCAGAACATTATTCCGACCAGCTTCTTTGGAACTAACGCCTGGGCCGCGCCCTGGCTGGGTTTGATCGGTTCTCTGTTTATCATCGTTGTCGGTCTGGTTTATCTCGAGCGCCAGCGTCGTAAAGCGCAGGCAAAGAATGAAGGGTATGGCACTGAACTGTTAAACGAGCCGGAAACGCCGGATAACATTAACCTGCCGAACCCGATAATTGCTATCTCTCCGCTGATCCTGGTTGGCGTTTTTAACCTACTATTTACCCACTGGATCCCGCAATGGTATGGCGCTACGCATCAACTGGAACTTCCGGGCCTTGCCAAACCGATTACCACCGAAGTCGGTAAAATCACCGCTATCTGGGCGGTAGAAGCGGCGCTGATTTCTGGGATCCTGCTGGTGGTGCTCTTCGGCTATCGCAACATTAAAGGTCGCCTGGCGGAAGGGAGCCGAACGGCGGTTGGCGGCGCGATCCTCGCAGCCATGAACACCGCATCAGAATACGGTTTTGGCGCAGTGATCGCCGCCCTGCCAGGTTTCCTCGTGCTGTCAAAAGCGCTGGCGGCCATTCCCGACCCGCTGCTCAATGAAGCTATCAGCATCACCACGCTTGCCGGGATCACCGGCTCGGCGTCTGGCGGGATGAGTATTGCCCTCGCCGCCATGTCTGACACTTTTATTGCCGCCGCCCATGCCGCCAATATTCCCCTCGAGGTCTTCCACCGCGTGGCGTCAATGGCCAGTGGTGGTATGGATACCCTGCCGCATAACGGTGCGGTCATTACCCTGCTGGCCATAACCGGTCTTAGCCATCGTCAGGCGTACGGCGGGATATTCGCCATTACCGTAATTAAAAGTCTGGCCGTGCTGTTTGTTATCGGCGTCTTCTACACCACCGGAATTGTTTAAGGAGAATCATCATGAACTTAACGGGAAAAACCGCTCTGATTACCGGCTCTACCAGCGGTATTGGATTAGGCATCGCACAGGTGCTGGCGCAAGCGGGCGCTACCCTGATCCTTAACGGATTTGGTGATGTGGAAGCCGCCAAAGATGCCATTGCGCAGTATGGCAAAACGCCGGGCTATCATGGCGCGGACCTGAGCGATGAAGCGCAAATTGCCGACATGATGCGCTATGCCGATAGCGAATTTGGCGGGGTGGATATTCTGGTCAACAATGCCGGGATCCAGCATGTTTCACCGGTGGAGACCTTCCCGGTTGATAAATGGAACGCGATTATCGCCATTAACCTCTCTTCTGTTTTTCACACCACGCGCCTGGCGCTTCCCGGCATGCGTACGCGTAACTGGGGACGCATCATCAATATCGCTTCAGTTCATGGCCTGGTGGCCTCAAAAGAGAAATCCGCCTATGTGGCGGCGAAGCACGGCGTGGTGGGATTAACCAAAACCATTGCGCTGGAGACCGCGCAGACGGGTATTACCTGCAATGCGCTGTGCCCCGGCTGGGTGCTTACGCCGTTGGTCCAGCAGCAAATCGATAAACGTATTGCCGAAGGCGCTGAGCCTGACGCCGCGCGTGACGCCCTGCTGGCGGAAAAACAGCCGTCGCGCGAATTCGTCACGCCGCAACAGTTGGGTGAGCTTGCGCTATTTTTGTGCTCAGACGGGGCGTCGCAGGTGCGTGGCGTGGCATGGAATATAGATGGCGGCTGGGTGGCGCAATAAAGACATCTGGTGCCGGATAAGACCCCGTCGCATCCGGCACACCTTCTTTACGATTTTAACTGATAATCCAGCGTGATTTCCGCGTTCAGTACCTGTGATACCGGGCAACCGGCTTTTGCTTTCTGGATGATGCCGTCAAACGTGGCGGCATCTATCCCCGGGACGCTCACCTGACTGTGTAGCGCGACTTTGGTGATAGCAAATCCGGCATCCACTTTATCCAGAGAAACATCGGCAGTGGTATCAATGGCATCTGGGGTAAAACCCGCTTCGCCCAGCATGAGCGAAAGCGCCATTGAGAAGCAGGCTGCATGCGCCGCGCCAATCAACTCTTCAGGATTGGTGCCTTTCGCCCCTTCAAATCGGGTGTTAAACCCATACGGTTGCTGATTCAACACCCCACTTTCGGTCGATACGGTACCTTTACCGCGCTTAATGTCGCCTTCCCAGTGTGCCTGACCTTTCTTATGGATAGTCATTACCGTTCTCCTGTGTTGTCGTTGGAGTTACAAGTATAGGACGGCTGAGAAAAAGCATGGCACATACGGGATAGTTCTCATTTGCCGCTTAAGCATTGACCTTTCAACTGAAATGACCGACCATCCAGAAAGCCGCTATTTTTAACATCGGCTTTCTATCAGGTTGTATTTCGTCCGTTCTCATACGGACTCGCCCTTGAAACCAGTAACAGGATTAAGGAGTTAGAATGAAATCGAACCGTCAGGCCCGTCATATTCTCGGACTGGACCACAAAATCTCAAATCAACGCAAAGTCGTGACCGAAGGTGACAAAACCAACGTGGTCAATAATCCTACCGGAAGAAAGCGCCGCGCTGACGGCAAATAGCCTTTCGCACGTCTGACTGAATAACGAGATAAACACCATTGCAACCGCAGTGGTGTTTTTGCTTATAAAACCCCTTAACCCATTCACAATGCTTTATACTTCGGCCGTTTCCCTGGCGGACAGGCCACATACGATCATAAAGAGTGCCAGGGACGGTTATTCAAAAAAGAGTGAGTGACATGGAAAACGAAACTAAAAAACTGCGTTCCCTTTACATCCCCTACGCTGGCCCGGTTCTGCTGGAATTCCCTTTACTGAATAAAGGGAGTGCTTTCAGTGCCGAAGAACGCCGTAACTTCAACCTGCTGGGGTTACTGCCGGAAGTGGTCGAGACGATTGAAGAACAGGCTGAACGCGCCTGGATCCAATATCAGGGATTCAAAACCGAAATCGATAAACATATTTACCTGCGCAACATCCAGGACACCAACGAAACCCTGTTTTACCGGCTGGTGCATAATCACCTTGATGAGATGATGCCAGTTATCTATACCCCAACGGTCGGCGCGGCCTGTGAGCGTTTCTCCGAGATTTATCGTCGCGCGCGCGGCGTGTTTATCTCTTATCAGAACCGCCACAATATGGACGATATCCTGCAAAACGTTCCTAACCACAATATCAAGGTCATCGTTGTCACCGATGGGGAACGTATTTTGGGTCTTGGCGATCAGGGGATCGGCGGGATGGGTATTCCAATCGGTAAACTGTCGCTGTATACCGCGTGTGGTGGGATCAGCCCGGCCTACACCCTGCCGGTGGTACTGGACGTCGGAACCAACAACCAGCAACTGCTCAACGATCCGCTGTATATGGGCTGGCGTAATCCGCGTATCACCGATGATGAATACTACGAATTTGTCGATGAATTCATCCAGGCCGTGAAGCATCGCTGGCCGGACGTGCTGTTGCAGTTTGAAGACTTCGCACAGAAAAACGCCATGCCGCTGTTGACCCGCTATCGCGATGAAATTTGCTCGTTTAACGACGATATTCAGGGTACCGCTGCGGTGACCGTTGGCACGCTGATTGCGGCCAGCCGTGCTGCCGGTAGCCAGTTAAGCGAACAGAACATTGTCTTCCTCGGGGCAGGTTCCGCCGGTTGCGGAATTGCCGAGCAGATCATCGCGCAAATCCAGCGTGAAGGTTTAAGCGAAGAAGCGGCGCGTCAACGCGTGTTTATGGTCGATCGCTTCGGCCTGTTAACCGATAAGATGCCGAACCTGCTCTCTTTCCAGACCAAACTGGTGCAAAAACGCGAAAATCTGCAGCACTGGGATACGCAAGAAGATGTGCTGTCGTTACTCGATGTGGTACGCAACGTTAAGCCGGACATACTGATTGGTGTTTCCGGACAGACGGGCCTGTTTACCGAAGAGATCATTCGCGAAATGCATAAGCATTGCCCGCGTCCGATCGTCATGCCGCTGTCTAACCCGACTTCCCGCGTAGAAGCCACGCCACAGGATATTATCGCCTGGACCGAGGGTAACGCGCTGGTTGCGACCGGTAGCCCGTTCGCACCGGTACTGTGGAAAGAGAAAATCTATCCCATTGCCCAATGTAACAACGCCTATATCTTCCCGGGTATTGGTCTGGGGGTAATTGCTTCTGGTGCATCGCGTATCACCGATGAAATGCTGATGTCAGCCAGTGAAACGCTGGCGCAGTATTCACCGCTGGTGCTCAACGGCGAAGGACTGGTGTTACCTGAGCTGAAAGATATTCAGACCGTTTCCCGCGCCATCGCGTTTGCCGTCGGTAAAATGGCCCAGCAGCAAGGCGTGGCGGTGAAAACCTCCGCCGAAGCATTGCAACAGGCGATTGACGATAATTTCTGGCAGGCAGAATACCGCGACTACCGTCGTACCTCTATCTGACGGTTTGCCCGGCGGCACTCTGCTGCCGGGCGCTCAGAACTTGCGCGACTGCGTGACTTACGATTACACTTTCGCTACCGATTAACATTCTGAAAAACAAAAGGAGGATACTTATGCTGTACTGTGAACGTTTTATCGTTTCACATGCTTTTGGCGATCGCCAGTGCTCAAGCGTTATCGGTATCGTGCTGCGATAACTTCTGCTTGAGCGAAGCTAACTTCTAAATCCTCTTCTCTCGGGCTTACCGGGTTATCGTCAGCGATGTTTGACGAGGCGTTTTTACGCCTGTAACTCTTGAGTAAGCAACAATGAGCACATTACTAACCGCACAATCCTTACACGTTGATACGGCATTCGGCACGCTATTCGACGATCTTTCCTTTACCCTGAAAAAAGGCGACCGCGTCGGGCTTATCGGCTACAACGGCTGCGGCAAAAGCACGCTGTTAAAACTGCTCGATGGCACAATTTCGCCGACCAGTGGGATTATCGCGCAGGCAAATCACTGCCATCTCGCCCGTGTAGAACAACATCTCCCAGACGAAATACTGCCGCTCACGCTGCAGGAAGCCGTTCTGGCTCAACTGCCCGAGCATGAACGCGCAGGTCAGCAGTGGCGAGTTGAAGCACTGCTCGCCGAAATGGGGTTCACGCCGGAGAATTTATCTCTGACAGCACACACGCTGAGCGGCGGCCAACACACGCGTCTGTTATTGGCGCGGGCGCTGATGCGAAACCCTGACCTGCTGCTGCTGGATGAGCCGGGTAACTACCTGGATCTGCCAACCTTACTGTGGCTGGAACAGTTCTTACAAAACTGGTCTGGCAGTTTTGTGGTGGTTTCCCACGACCCGCAGCTGTTAGACGCGGTGACTCACGGAACCTGGATCCTGCGCGATCGAACTCTCCATGCCTTCGATCTGCCCTGTAGCGCGGCGCGTCAGGCTCTGGCAGAAAGAGACATCAGCGATGCTCTGCGCCATAAGGCTGAGCAAAAGGAGATAGACCGGGTGACCGCCAGCGCCAAACGGCTGGCTACCTGGGGGCGGGTCTACGACAACGAAGATCTTTCCCGCAAGGCCAAGCAGATGGAAAAACAGGTACAGCGCCTGAAAGAGGTACAGACTGAAGTGACGTCAGGAAGTCAGTGGACACTAACATTGCAGGGAGATGCCCTGCGTGCGGATCGTTTGCTGGAGATGACTAATCTGTCCGTGGCCCCTGCTCCCGACGCCGATACACTGTTTTCCATTGCCGGTCTCCGGTTAAAAAGCGGCGATCGCGTGGCGATTGTCGGGCGCAACGGTTGCGGGAAATCATCGTTGTTAAGGCTTATCTGGCAACAGTTTCACTCACAACTGGCATCACCTTCACTGGTGTTACACCCGCGCGTTACGTTGGGGTATTACGACCAGACGCTGCACCAACTCGCAGATAACGATTCGTTATTTGACGCGCTGGAGCCGTTTGCTCCGCAGCCTGATATCCGCAAAATGGCGCTGATTAGCGCGGGTTTTCCGTGGGTTCGTCACGCGCAGCGGATCAGTTCCCTAAGCGGCGGTGAGCGCTCCCGGCTGCTGTTTGTGGGGCTAACGCTTGCGCGCTACAGCCTGCTGATGCTCGATGAACCGACCAACCATCTGGATCTGGAAGGTAAAGAGGCGTTGGCAGAAACGCTGCAAAGCTATAACGGCGGCGTGTTGTTGGTCAGTCACGACCGTCAGCTTATTAGCCAAAGCTGTAACCGGTTTTGGTTGATCGACAAGGGCGAACTCAGTGAATGGCACGATCTGGACGCGGTCAATGCGCGTATTCGGGAAACATCCTCGGAGATAACCGTTCCAAAAACGGTGGTCGATGCGAGAGCCGAAATAAGCGGTGACAGCGATGGATTGCTGGAACAACTTCTTGAGCTGGAGCAGCGTCTGGCTGACGATCTTGCCCGCAAGCCGAAACATCAAAAGCCGTTGTTACAGGCGCAATGGCGTGAGGAGATTGAGCGCCTGAACTCACAACTGGAGTAAACCGTATTGCCGGATGGCAGCCTACATCAGCAAAATGCGCGTGTAGGCCCGTCATCCGGCTTATCTTTTGTTATTGCGGTTTTTTCTCTTTCCAGGCATCCCAGGCCTGCTTGATCTCTTGCTTTGCCGTAGCGGCGTCATTGAAACCGTTTAATTCGACCTTCTTGCGCCCTTCCGGCAGATCTTTGTATACGCGGAAGAAAGATTCCAGACGTTGAACTTCAATCTTGGGCAGGTCGCTTAACTCTTTGATGTTGTCATAAGTGGGGTCAATTTTGCTGGCCGGAACGGCGACAATTTTATCGTCCTTTTCACCGCCGTCGATCATCTTCAGTACGCCTATAGCCCGCAGCTTAATCAACGTTCCCGGGGCCAGCGGCGCGCGGGTATAAAAGATAACATCCAGCGGATCGCCGTCACCGGCTAAAGACTGGGTTAGTGAACCGTAGTTGGCGGGATAGGCAACCGGCATTGACTGGAAGCGATCGGCCACGATAAAACCGGTTTTGGCGTCGGTTTCATATTTAATCATTCCTCCTGCCGGGATTTCGGTTACGGCATAAAACTCTTCCGGGTTATTTTCCGGCTGAGGAAATTCGAGGATGTTCTGCGCCTGAGCGGACGCACAAAGAAACACGCTGACTGCGAGTAATTTTTTCACCAGATGCATTGTCTTTTAACTCTTCTATTATTGGAAAGACAATACCTTACGTTCAGCAGATGACAAAAACATGACGTTTTTTGGGCAAAAAAATGGCGCTACTGGTGTAGCGCCATTACGATCAGGGCACGTCAGGAGTTAGTTAACCCCTTCCTCGCTCTCTTTTTTCGCTTCTTGCCGTTCAACTTCGCGATACCAGCGTGGGTGATGTTTCTTCGCCCAGCGACGGCTCACTTTCCCTTCGACCATGCCTTTAATCGATCCTTTCACCCAGAATGCCATATACATGTGGATGAGGATGGCGTGCATCAGGATAATCCCCGCAGCCGCATGGATAAGCAGGCTATAGCGCACGACCTGCATCGGGAAGAACTGCGCAAAGTACGGACGCCAGATAATGATGCCGGTGATCAGCAGCACGAAAATCATGCTCATGATCGACCAGAACATCATTTTCTGTCCGGCATTGTACTTACCCACGTCCGCCACTTTGTGTTCATTGCCTTTCAGCACTTCCACAATGTTTTTCAGCCACGGGATATCTTTTTTATCCGGGATGTTGTGGTGAACAAAGCGTACAAACATGAACATCAGCGCCACGAAGATCAGCAGTCCGAAGAACGGGTGCAAAATGCGCCCCATCTGCGGCGTACCGAAGGTCTGCGTCAGCCATTGCAGAGTCGGGAAGAAAAACGAAATCCCCGACAACGCCACCAGGAAGAAGCAGATCACCACCGTCCAGTGACAGGCGCGGTCGATAAACTTCGTGCGCACAATCATTTTCGACTTACTCATGATGATCCTCCTCGTCGTCGTCCACTTCCTTATTCGGACCGATACCAATGTAGTGGTAAATCAGTCCGGCGAAGGTGGCGATAAATCCGGCAGCGGCCAGCGGTTTCAGCGCCCCTTTCCACAGATTGATAGAGGTATCGATCTGCGGTTCTTTCGGCAGGCCGTGATACAGCTCCGGCTGGTTGGCATGATGCAGAACGTACATCACGTGCGTGCCACCCACACCTTCCGGGTTGTAGACACCGGCATGTTCATAACCACGTGCTTTCAGTTTTGCCACACGCTGTTCGCCCATTTCCAGCATTTCCTGCTTGGTACCGAAATGGATTGCCCCGGTCGGACAGGTCTTCACGCAGGCAGGTTCCTGCCCGACGCTGACGCGGTCCACACAAAGCGTACATTTATACACGCGGTTATCCTCTTTATTGAGGCGCGGAATATTAAATGGACACCCGGCAATACAGTAGCCGCAGCCAATGCAGTGCTCTGACTGAAAATCAACAATCCCGTTGGCGTACTGGATGATAGCCCCGGCAGACGGGCATGCCTTCAGACAGCCCGGATCTTCACAGTGCATACAGCCGTCTTTACGAATCAACCACTCGAGCTTGCCGTTCTGTTCGGTTTCGGTAAACCGCATCACCGTCCAGGACTTGGCGCTAAGATCGGCAGGGTTGTCATACACCCCGACGCAGTGGCCGACTTCATCGCGGATATCATTCCACTCTGAGCATGCCACCTGACAGGCCTTACAGCCTATACAGGTGGAAACGTCGATCAGCTTTGCGACCTCAGCTTTGTAATCACGGGCCTGAGGCGGCGGCGTGATGGCGTTTGTTGCGGACCGTTTGATGATGTCCTGCGTTTCCATAGACATATGTTCGCCTCCCTTACGCCTTCTCGATGTTAACTAAAAACGCTTTGTATTCCGGCGTTTGCGAGTTTGCATCACCGACATTCGGCGTCAGGGTGTTGGCGATATAGCCTTTACGCGCGACTCCTTCAAAGCCCCAGTGGATCGGGATCCCAACCGTTTCAACCTGCTGACCGTTGACGTGCAGAGTGCGCAGACGACGGGTAACCACGGCAACTGCGCGAATAAATCCACGCTTGCTGCTGACTTTGACGTGATCGCCGTTGGAGATCCCCTTCGCTGCCGCCAGCGTTTCGCTGATTTCCACAAACTGCTCTGGCTGGGCAATCGCATTCAGCAATGCGTGCTTGGTCCAGGTATGGAAATGTTCGGTCAGACGATAGGTCGTCCCGACGTACGGGAAGTCCTGTTTTGTGCCCATGCGTAACTTATCCGCTTCGTACAGACGCGCTGCCGGGTTGGAGATCACGTTCGGATGCAGCGGGTTCGTACCCAGCGGCGTTTCCATCGGCTCGTAGTGTTCCGGGAACGGACCTTCCGCCATCTTATCGATAGCGAACAGACGACCCAGCCCTTCCGGCTGCATAATAAACGGATTGGTGCCACTGCCCGGTGCTGCGGTGTTGAAGTCCGGGATATCGTTCCCCGTCCACTTCGTGCCGTTCCACTGGATCAGCATGCGTTTTGGATCCCATGGCTTACCTTGCGGGTCCGCCGAAGCGCGGTTATACAACACGCGACGGTTTAACGGCCATGCCCAGGCCCAGCCCAGCGTATTACCAAGACCTGACGGGTCGGCGTTATCGCGATTGGCCATCTGGTTGCCCTGCTCGGTCCAGCTACCGGTATAAATCCAGCAGGACGATGACGTAGATCCATCATCGCGCAGAAGCGCAAAGCTGCTGAGTAACTGGCCTTTCTTCGCAACCAGCACACCGTTGGCATCATAGAGATCTTCCAGCGCATAGCCGTTGTTCTCTTTTGCCACTTCTTCGGAGTGCGGTTCGTCCGGCTGCTTATAGTTCCAGCTCATTTTCAGCACGGGTTCAGCGGCTTTACCGCCTTCAGTGCGATACATGTCGCGCAGACGGTGATAAATACCGGCCAGAATTTCGCCATCGTTGCGGGCTTCACCCGGGGCATCCTGACCTTTCCAGTGCCACTGCAGCCAGCGACCGGAGTTGGCGATGGAGCCGTCCTCTTCCGCAAAGCAGGTGGATGGCAAACGGAAGACTTCGGTCTGAATAGAAGCCGGATCAACGTCGTTTGATTCACCGTGGTTCTGCCAGAACGTAGAGGTTTCGGTCACCAGCGGATCGATAATCACCAGATACTTCAGTTTGCTCAGGCACTGCACCACTTTGTTTTTGTCCGGGAAGGACGCGACCGGGTTAAAGCCCTGACAGATGTAGCCGGTGACTTTCCCGCTATCCATCATGTTGAAGTATTTGATGACGTCGTAGGACTGATCCCACTTCGGCAACCACTCAAAGCCCCAGTTGTTTTCTTTCTGCGCCGCATTGCCGTAGAAAGATTTCATCAGGCTGACGAAGAATTTCGGGTAGTTGCCCCAGTAGTTCACCTGATCGGCCAACGTCGCTTTTGGCGTGTTAGCGGCCAGATAGGTTTGCAGATCGGCCTGTTTCTCTGACGGCAGCGTCAGGTAGCCTGGCAGACTGGTAGAGAGCAGCCCTAAGTCGGTTAAACCCTGAATGTTGGAGTGACCGCGTAAAGCGTTGACCCCGCCACCTGCCATCCCCATGTTGCCGAGCAGCAACTGGATCATCGCCATGGTACGGATGTTCTGCGCCCCTACGGTATGCTGTGTCCAGCCCAGCGCATACAGGAACGTGGTGGTGCGATCCGCTGCGCTGGTGGAAGCCAGCACTTCGCAAACTTTCAGGAAGTCTTCTTTTGGCGTACCGCAGATGTTTTCCACCACATCCGGCGTGTAGCGGGAAACGTGCTGTTTTAGCAGATTCCAGACACAGCGGGGATGGCTTAACGTTTCATCGCGTTTCGCGTAGCCGTTTTCATCGAACTGGTAGTTCCAGGACGATTTATCGTATTGGCGTTTTTTCGCGTCGTAACCGCTGAACAGGCCGTCTTCAAAAGCAAAATCATCCCGCACCAGCAGGCTGGCGTTGGTGTAATGCTTAACGTATTCAGCGTTGATTTTGTTGTTTTCAATCAGATACAGCAAGACGCCGGACAGGAACGTAATGTCCGTGCCGGAACGAATTGGCGCGTAAATATCCGCTACCGAGGCTGTACGTGTAAAACGGGGGTCAACAACAATTAGCGTGGCATCATTGTTGTTTTTAGCTTCCATCGCCCAGCGGAATCCCACCGGATGTGCTTCAGCGGCGTTACCGCCCATCACCATCACGACGTTGGCGTTTTTAATATCAACCCAGTGGTTGGTCATCGCACCGCGACCAAATGTTGGAGCAAGACTTGCTACCGTTGGTCCGTGTCAGACGCGCGCCTGGTTGTCTACTGCCAGCATGCCGAGTGAGCGCACAAATTTTTGCGTCAGCATGCCGGTTTCATTACTTGCCGCAGATGCACACAGCATCCCGGTAGAAAGCCAGCGGTTTACCGTTACGCCCTGCTCATTCTTCTCAATAAAGTTGGCGTCGCGGTCAGTTTTCATCAGCTTCGCGATACGGGTGAAAGCCTCATCCCAGCTGATACGCTGCCATTTGTCGGAGCCTGGAGCGCGATATTCCGGGTAACGCAGACGGTTTTCACTGTGCACGTAATCCAGTAATCCTGCGCCCTTAGGGCATAATGCCCCACGGCTCACCGGATGATCCGGATCCCCTTCAATATGGTAAATCGACTCTTTGGCGTTTTTTGCTCCATCTCCCAGGCTATACATTAATAGCCCGCAACCTACGGAACAGTATGTGCAGGTGTTTCGGATCTCTTTGGCGCGCAACAGCTTATAGTTTCGCGCCTGAGCCAGTGCCATTTTGGGTGCAAAACCCAGAGCGGCTACTGTTGTTCCCGCCATACCGCCCGCGCAGATTTTAAAAAATTGTCTGCGGCTGACGTCCATTGCTTTCCTCTTTTTTGCAGGGATTCGTACAGGAAATCTCTCAAATTGCGCCAGCGCGGCATGATTGAAAGATGACATGTACAACTTCGCGACGAAACTATCAGCTATATCCATATTTTTTTTGCGTCAAATCAATAACGAAACGGTTCCGCTACTAAATAGTGCACTTCGCTTAACCTTTGTACCCATAAGGGAGTAGGCAAAAGGGAATTAATTAGTGCGCTACGGTGTAAAGGTGCTATACATTTCAGCTTAATTTTTGCCAGTACCATGGACAGACAATCAGCATGACAAAACAAAAAGCAACGTTAATTGGGCTTATTGCCATCGTGCTCTGGAGCACGATGGTCGGGCTTATTCGTGGGGTAAGCGAAGGACTGGGGCCGGCAGGCGGCGCGGCGATGATTTTTACATTAAGCGGCCTGTTGCTGATATTTACCGTCGGATTCCCAAATATCAGAAAAATTCCTGTGCGATATTTAATCGCCGGTAGCGTGCTTTTTGTTAGCTATGAAATATGCTTAGCGCTGGCCCTGGGCTATGCTGCTACTCGTCACCAGGCTATTGAAGTGGGTATGGTCAATTATCTCTGGCCAAGTCTGACAATATTATTCGCCATCTTATTTAATGGCCAAAAAACAACCTGGTTGGTGATTCCCGGATTAATCATCGCATTGACCGGGGTTTGTTGGGTGTTGGGGGGCGAAAACGGCCTCAATCCTGGAGAAATTATCAGTAATGTTGCCAGCAGTCCGCTTAGCTATTTCCTCGCCTTTCTCGGCGCTTTTATCTGGGCAACGTATTGCACGGTGACTAATAAATATGCAAAAGGTTTTAACGGCATCACCGTGTTCGTTTTACTAACGGCGGCAAGTTTGTGGGTTTACTATTTTATTACGCCTCAACCGGAAATGGTTTTCAGCACTTCGGTGACGATTAAAATGTTCACTGCAGCATTAACGTTAGGATTTGCCTATGCGGCGTGGAATATTGGTATTTTGCATGGCAACGTGACCGTTATGGCCGTCGGGTCTTATTTTACTCCAGTGCTCTCCTCTGCGCTGGCGGCGGTGTTGCTCAGCGCCCCGCTGTCACTATCCTTCTGGCAAGGAGCGCTGATGGTCTGCGCGGGGTCTCTGCTTTGCTGGCTGGCAACGCGGCGTGCCTGAAAAAAAGTCGGGTTTTATCACAAACAAATAAAATCCGGCTATACTTTAGACAATTTAATGAATAATAATTGTTCATTCCACTGCGGTTTATGTTTATATTTTTTTGATTAAATGTTAAATATATGGAAATTAATTAACGCCCGAAAGTATTACTCGGTTATCTGTATCTCTTCACATGTATATATTACACCTGCGAAACTAACGCCATTTAAATCATAGCCTGCACAATAGTTCCCCATGTAAATATACCCATTCCGATCTGTCACATATTAAGATTAATACAATCAGCTATATTATGTAGATCTGGATCACACAACTTCAAATATTTCGCAATATTATGAAACTTATTATTGAACTTATACCACTGCGTCATTTAAAAATGGTTTGCCATTGACGAACCCCTTCGTTTAGCAATGGTTTAGGAAACACACCAAGAAATAATTATAAGGATTATTTAGAATGAAACTTAAATTAGTTGCAGTGGCAGTGACTAGCCTGTTGGCGGCAGGTGCGGTAAACGCAGCTGAGGTATATAACAAAGACGCAAACAAACTGGACCTGTACGGTAAAGTTCACGCTCAACACTACTTCTCTAACGATACCAGCAGCGATGGCGACAAAACTTACGCGCGTCTGGGCTTCAAAGGCGAAACTCAGATCAACGACCAACTGGTTGGTTTTGGTCAGTGGGAATATGAATTCAAAGGCAACCGTTCTGAAGATCAGGGTTCCGACAAAGATAAAACCCGTCTGGCATTCGCTGGCCTGAAATTCGCTGAATACGGTTCTTTCGACTACGGTCGTAACTACGGCGTAGCTTACGACATCGGCGCATGGACCGACGTTCTGCCAGAGTTCGGTGGCGATACCTGGACCCAGACTGACGTCTTCATGACTGGTCGTACTACTGGCGTTGCAACCTACCGTAACACCGACTTCTTCGGTCTGGTCGAAGGTCTGAACTTTGCCCTGCAGTACCAGGGTAAAAACGATCGTAGCGCCGACAAAGAAGCTAACGGCGACGGCTTCGGTCTGTCAACTACCTATGAGTACGATGGCTTCGGCGTAGGTGCAGCCTATGCGAAATCTGACCGTACTGACTCCCAGAACAACCACAGCGGTCAGTTCAAAGCTGACGGTAAGAACGCTGAAGTTTGGGCTGCTGGCCTGAAATACGATGCGAACAACATCTACCTGGCAACGACCTACTCTGAAACCCGTAACATGACTACCTTTGGTGGTACTGTTAAAGGTACTGAGATCATCGGTATTGCAAATAAAGCACAGAACTTTGAAGCTGTTGCTCAGTACCAGTTCGACTTCGGTCTGCGTCCGTCCGTTGCTTACCTGAAGTCTAAAGGTAAAGACATCAACGGTTACGGCGACCAGGATCTGGTTGAATACGTAGATCTGGGCGCGACCTACTACTTCAACAAAAACATGTCCACCTTCGTTGATTACAAAATCAACCTGCTGGATGCCAACAACTTCACAAGAGCTGCCGGTGTAAGCACTGACAACATCGTTGCTGTTGGTCTGAACTACCAGTTCTAATTTTGTTGTAGTCTGAATAAAAAGCCAGTCCTTCCAGGGCTGGCTTTTTCTCTTAATGTAGACTCGGTCATAAGGAGTATGCCGTGCAGACATTCACTGGTCGTTGTCTTTGCGGGCAGAGTCATTTTACCGTCGACGTCGAAATGCTGGATGTCTATGCCTGTCATTGTACGCTGTGCCAGAAGTGGTCAGGTGGCATCGCTATGTATCTGGAAGCCAGCGCTCAGCCGCTGATGTCGCCAGATTCAGCAGAACCTTCGCACTTCCCTTCTTCAAATCGTGGTGAACGTTTCTTCTGTTCCGGATGCGGGTGCCCGCTGTGGTTTACCCTAACGGGCAGCGATCGTTATTTTGTGCCGTGGACGCTGCTGGAACTGAATGAGGTGGATCGCCGCCGCCTGGTTTTAGCGGCAGAGATCTATACGGAAACACAGCCTGCGTTCTGGAGGCTGACGGGGCAATACGCTCGACTGAGTGGGAAAGAAGTCGAAGAGATGGATTACCCCTGTCATTTAGCCCATTAGTTATTGACGCTGTACCTTTGCAAGACTGAACCACATTCCTACCGCTAATACGATAAGCATGCTGCCAGCGCTGCTTAAGGCTACGCTGTGCGACCAGGTAAAGGCTTCTTTAGCAGCCGACAGCAACGCCTCACTCAGCGACGACGGGAGCGAGTGCGCCAGTTGCACCGCCTCCCCCATTGACGATGAGGCTCGTTCTATCTCCTGTGGGTTAAGTCCGACAGGCGGCAGAATCGAGGCTGAAAAGCTGCGGCTCAACAACAAACCAAAGATAGCGATCCCAAGCCCGGCCCCCAGTTCATAAGCCATTGTCTCAATGGCGCCCGCGGCAGCGGCTTTTTCTGCCGGGGCTGCCGCCATGATAGCCGCCGTCGAGGCCAGCAGCGCACTGGCGGCGCTGAAACCGAGCAAAGCCATTAATATCCAGGCTTGAATCTGCTGAGTACTGAAATCTGTCATCGCCAGGCCGTAAAAACTGACGGCGCTAAGCGCCATACCCGCCGTTGCCACACAACGTAATCCCAGGCGTGACACCAGCATACCGGCAATGGGGCCGCTGAAGCCGCTTGCCAGCATCACCGGCAGCATAAACAGTCCCGCCTGATACGGTGTTAAACCATGAACAAACTGTAGCTCCTGAGCCATCAGTAACTCGAAACCCACCAGAGTTATCATCGCGGTCATCGCCATCACAACGCCGCTTAAGATGATGCGATGCGTGAACAGCCGCATATCTATCATCGGGCGGGAAGCGGCAAGCTGGATGCGGACAAACTGCCACAACAGTAACGCGCCGGTTAACAGCGTCAACGCAATGGCAGCGGTCGCCGTATGCCCTTTCAGCGCGGTTTTAGCGCTGTAAACCAACAGCAGAATGGCGACAATCAGCATTATCGCATGACCGAAATTTAACGACTGATCGCGACGTCCAGTCTGGCGCGGCACTAAGCGTGCGGTTAAGGCCATTACCACCAGGACAATCGGCACATTAATTAAGAACACGGATCCCCAGTAGAAGTGCTCCAGCAGCATTCCACCAACCAGTGGGCCAAATGCCGCACCGCCGGAACCCACGGCCGCCCAGACACCGAGCGCCATATTGCGATGCCGTTGCTCAGCGAATGTGGCGCGAATACCCGCAAGCGTTGCCGGAACAATCATCGCCGCCCCAATAGCCAATACAGCCCGAGTGGCAATCAGCCAACCCGCGCTGTGGGCAAAGGCAGCGGCCAGCGATGCGAGACCAAATAATCCGCCCCCTAACAGCAGCAGACGTTTAAAGCCAATACGATCGCCCAGCGCGCCCATTGGCAATACCATTCCGGCCATTACCAGAGAATAAATATCAATGATCCACAGCAGCTCGTTACCACTGGCACCCAGCGTCATACTCAGCGTGGGCGCGGCAACGTGCAGCACCGTTGCATCAATCGCAACAGGGATGTAGACCAGTACAATAATGACTAACGTTAACCACTGACGAAACATAAAACTCCCTAACGAAACTGAAACTGGACACGTGTCCAGCTTTAGCGATCCTACGGAAATTTGAACGTATGTCCAACTTTTTGTTAGACTGCGTGCTATACGGGTACAGGAGGAAAGATGAGCTATCTGAATCGGGACGAACGTCGGGAAGTTATTCTGCAAGCGGCCATGCGTGTCGCGCTTGAGGAAGGATTTACTGCTATGACGGTGCGGCGTATTGCCACGGAAGCGCAGGTGTCCACCGGGCAGGTACACCATCACTTTACCTCTGCGGGTGAGTTAAAATCCCTGGCTTTTGTGCAACTGATACGGACCCTTCTGGATGCCGAACAGGTCAGTGATAACGCCAGCTTCCGCGAACGACTGCATGCTATGTTGGGCAGCGAAGATGGCGGGTTCGAACCCTACATTAAACTGTGGCGTGAAGCGCAGGTCCTGGCGGATAAAGATCCGGAAATCAAAAGCGCCTACCTGCTAACCATGCGGATGTGGCATGAAGAAACCGCCGCTATCATCACTCAAGGACAGAGTGCAGGTGAATTCTCAGCAATACCGGATGCGGCCGAGGTGGCCTGGCGCTTAATCGCATTGGTTTGCGGCCTGGATGGCATCTATGTCTTAGGCATTGAGGAAATGGCCGACCCTGCATTCGAACGCCATTTGGATCGTATGATTACGTTAGAGTTAGTTAATTGATGTTATAGATGAATTAATAATACATCTTTTAATTTTACAATTGGTAACACTTAAGCAACATGTAATTCCCTCATCACGCCGCGTTATTGCGCTTTTTTATCTATTCTTTCAGTCAATATTCCCAAAACTTTTCAATAGTTTCTAAAAAGAACTCGCGCGGCGCTGTGTGCGTTTATTTCTTTTTCATGAACGGCATGGGCATGGAGAATAATATGTCAGCATCAAATGAGAAAAATAATCGTTATCTTTTAACTGACTGGAAACCGGAGAACCCCGCCTTTTGGGAAAACAAAGGTAAGCATATTGCACGTAGAAACCTCTGGATATCAGTAAGTTGTCTGTTGCTGGCGTTCTGCGTCTGGATGTTGTTTAGCGCCGTGGCCGTCAATCTGAATAAAATTGGTTTTAATTTCACCACTGACCAACTGTTTTTATTAACGGCATTGCCTTCTCTTTCTGGCGCAATATTGCGCGTTCCCTACTCCTTTATGGTACCTATATTTGGTGGGCGCCGGTGGACCATTTTTAGCACGATTATTCTGGTTATTCCCTGCGTCTGGCTCGGTTTTGCCGTGCAAAATAACGCTACTCCGTTTGGCGTATTTATTATCATTGCGCTGATGTGTGGTTTTGCTGGCGCAAACTTTGCCTCCAGCATGGGTAATATCAGCTTTTTCTTCCCCAAAGCGAAACAAGGCAGCGCATTAGGCGTTAACGGTGGTCTCGGCAACCTTGGCGTCAGCGTGATGCAGTTGATCGCGCCGCTGGTGATCTTTCTGCCTATCTTTACCTTTTTGGGCGTACAGGGCGTACCGCAAGCCGACGGCTCGTTATTGTCGCTGGCCAATGCCGCATGGATTTGGGTTCCGTTACTGCTGATAGCCACCTTAGCAGCAGGCATGGGAATGAACGATATTGCCAGTTCGAAGGCCTCAATTGCTTCCCAGTTGCCGGTCCTCAAACGTTTTCATCTGTGGTTATTAAGCCTGCTGTATCTCGCCACCTTCGGTTCATTTATCGGCTTTTCGGCAGGCTTTGCCATGCTGGCGAAAACTCAGTTCCCGGACGTGAATATCCTGCAACTGGCGTTCTTCGGCCCCTTCATCGGCGCTCTTGCGCGATCGGCAGGTGGGGTGATCTCTGACAAATTCGGCGGTGTGCGCGTCACGTTAATTAACTTCATCTTTATGGCGCTGTTTAGCGCCCTGCTGTTCCTCACCCTGCCTGGGTCAGGCGAAGGAAACTTTGTCGCCTTCTACCTGGTGTTTATGGGCTTGTTCCTGACTGCGGGTCTGGGAAGCGGCTCAACCTTCCAGATGATCGCGGTGATCTTTCGCAAAATCACCATATACCGGGTGAAGCTGCACGGTGGTACTGAAGAACAGGCCCAACGTGAGGCGGTAACCGATACCGCTGCCGCGCTGGGATTCATCTCTGCTATTGGCGCTGTGGGGGGCTTTTTCATCCCCAAAGCGTTTGGTTCATCGCTGGCGCTGACTGGCTCTCCGGTGGGCGCAATGAAAATATTCCTCGTGTTTTACATCGTCTGCGTGCTGGTGACCTGGCTGGTCTATGGCCGTAAATCACAAAAAAAATAACAAAATGGATACCGCAGGATCGGACAGTTCGATAGGCCGGATAAGGCGTTAACCGCCATCCGGCCTACCGTTCGATTCACCGTCGGCAATATTCTCAAAGCAGGAGTTATGTCATGAGTAAACTGTTCGATCGCTTTCGCTACTTTAAACAAAAGGGCGATACGTTTGCCGATGGGCACGGGCAAGTGATGCACACCAATCGGGACTGGGAAGACAGCTATCGTCAGCGCTGGCAGTTCGACAAAATTGTGCGTTCTACCCACGGCGTTAACTGTACCGGCTCATGCAGTTGGAAAATCTACGTCAAAAACGGACTGGTGACCTGGGAAACGCAGCAAACCGACTACCCGCGTACCCGCCCTGACCTGCCAAATCATGAACCCCGTGGCTGCCCGCGCGGTGCCAGCTACTCCTGGTATCTTTACAGCGCCAACCGTCTGAAATATCCCCTGGTGCGTAAACGTCTGATCGAACTGTGGCGCGACGCCCTGTCCCGCCAGCCCGATCCGGTGCTGGCCTGGGAATCCATTATGAACGACCCGCAAAAATGCCAGAGCTACAAGCAGGTACGCGGGCGCGGTGGTTTTATCCGTTCCAACTGGAAAGAGCTTAATCAGCTCATTGCCGCCGCCAACGTCTGGACGGTGAAAACCTATGGGCCGGATCGCGTGGCCGGGTTCTCCCCGATCCCTGCTATGTCGATGGTCTCCTATGCCGCAGGCACACGTTATCTATCGCTACTGGGCGGAACCTGCCTGAGCTTCTATGACTGGTACTGCGATTTACCGCCTGCATCACCGATGACCTGGGGCGAACAGACCGATGTTCCAGAATCCGCCGACTGGTATAACTCCAGCTACATCATCGCCTGGGGGTCAAACGTGCCGCAGACCCGTACCCCGGATGCGCACTTTTTTACTGAAGTACGCTACAAAGGCACCAAGACGATTGCCATTACGCCGGATTACTCGGAAGTCGCCAAACTGTGCGACCAGTGGCTGGCCCCCAAGCAAGGGACAGACAGCGCGTTGGCGATGGCGATGGGCCACGTGATTCTGAAAGAATTCCACCTCGACAATCCAAGCGATTACTTCATCAATTACTGTCGTCGCTATACCGATATGCCGATGCTGGTTTTGCTGGATGCCCGGGAAGATGGCAGCTACGTGCCAGGGCGTATGATGCGCGCCTCAGACCTTGTCGATGGTCTGGGCGAAAGTAACAATCCGGAGTGGAAAACCGTGGCCTTTAACACTGCTGGCGAACTGGTGGTCCCGAACGGGTCTATCGGTTTTCGCTGGGGCGAGAAAGGTAAATGGAACCTGGAGCCACTGGCGGCTGGCGCTGAAACAGAACTTTCCCTCTCGTTGCTTGGTCAGCATGATGAAGTGACCGGCGTGGCATTCCCCTACTTCGGCGGCAACGAAAACCCACATTTTCGCAGCGTGAAACAGGAACCCGTGCTGATTCGTCAACTGCCGGTAAAACATCTTACCCTCGCCGACGGCAGCCGTTGCCCGGTGGTAAGCGTCTATGATCTGGTGCTGGCGAATTACGGCCTCGACCGTGGTCTGGATGACGCTCATAGCGCGCAAGATTACAGCGAAGTGAAAGCCTACACCCCGGCCTGGGGAGAGCAAATTACCGGTGTCCCTCGTCGTCATATCGAACAAATCGCCCGTGAGTTTGCCGATACGGCGCACAAAACGCATGGCCGTTCGATGATTATCCTCGGGGCTGGCGTCAACCACTGGTATCACATGGATATGAACTACCGTGGAATGATTAACATCCTCGTGTTCTGCGGTTGTGTGGGACAAAGCGGCGGCGGCTGGGCGCACTATGTGGGTCAGGAGAAACTGCGTCCGCAAACCGGTTGGTTGCCGCTGGCCTTTGCGCTGGACTGGAACCGCCCACCGCGTCAGATGAACAGCACCTCGTTTTTCTACAATCACTCCAGCCAGTGGCGTTATGAAAAACTCACCGCTCAGGAACTCCTCTCTCCGCTGGCTGACGCGTCCAAGTTTAGCGGACATTTGATCGACTTTAACGTGCGGGCAGAAAGAATGGGCTGGCTGCCGTCCGCGCCGCAGCTCAACCTCAACCCTCTGACCGTCAAAGCAAAGGCAGAACAAGCGGGAGTGTCGCCTGCACAATACACTGCACAGGCGCTGAAATCGGGTGAAATTCGTTTTGCCTGCGAGCAGCCGGATAGTGGTAACAACCATCCGCGTAATCTCTTCGTCTGGCGCTCTAACCTGCTCGGCTCCTCCGGTAAAGGGCATGAATACATGCTCAAGTATCTGCTGGGTACCGAAAGCGGGATCCAGGGGGAAGCGCTCGGTTCAAGCGAAGGTATTAAACCTGAAGAGGTGGAATGGCAGTCCGCGGCGATAGAGGGCAAGCTTGATCTGCTGGTAACGCTCGATTTCCGTATGTCGAGTACCTGCCTGTTCTCCGATGTCGTTTTGCCGACCGCCACCTGGTATGAAAAAGACGATATGAACACCTCGGATATGCATCCGTTTATTCACCCGCTGTCGGCGGCGGTCGATCCTGCGTGGGAATCGAAGAGTGACTGGGAAATTTATAAAGGCATCGCCAAAGTCTTCTCTGAGGTTTGCGTCGGGCACCTTGGGCAAGAAACGGATGTGGTATTACAACCGCTGCAACACGACTCCCCGGCAGAGCTGGCGCAGCCGTTTGACATTCAGGACTGGCGTAAAGGTGAATGCGATCTCCTCCCGGGGAAAACGGCGCCCAATATTGCCGTCGTGGAACGTGACTATCCCGCCACCTACGAACGCTTCACTTCGCTTGGTCCGCTAATGGACAAGCTCGGTAACGGCGGGAAAGGTATTACGTGGAATACCCAGACGGAGGTCGATTTCCTCGGCAAGCTTAACTACACCAAACGCGAAGGTCCGGCGAAAGGCCGACCACTGATAGACACCGCGCTGGATGCGTCTGAGGTGATCCTCGCCCTGGCACCGGAAACGAACGGTCAGGTGGCGGTGAAAGCCTGGGAAGCGCTGGGAGCGATGACCGGACGCGACCATACGCATCTGGCGTTGAACAAAGAAGACGAGAAAATCCGTTTTCGCGATATTCAGGCGCAGCCGCGCAAAATCATCTCCAGCCCCACCTGGTCCGGGCTGGAAAGTGAACATGTCTCCTATAACGCAGGCTATACCAACGTCCACGAGCTGATCCCGTGGCGCACCCTGTCCGGTCGCCAACAGTTGTACCAGGATCACGCGTGGATGCGAGCCTTTGGTGAAAGTCTGGTGGCATATCGTCCGCCTATCGATACCCGAAGCGTCAGCAATATGCGCGAAGTTCCGCCTAACGGCTTCCCGGAAAAAGCGCTCAACTTCCTGACTCCGCATCAGAAATGGGGGATCCACTCTACCTACAGCGAAAACCTGCTGATGCTGACGCTGTCGCGCGGTGGCCCCATTGTCTGGATCAGTGAGACCGATGCTAAAGAGCTGGGCATTGAGGATAACGACTGGATTGAAGCCTTTAACGCCAACGGTGCGCTCACCGCGCGTGCTGTGGTGAGTCAGCGCGTGCCGCCGGGAATGACCATGATGTATCACGCTCAGGAGCGAATCATGAATATCCCTGGCTCGGAAGTCACCGGTATGCGCGGCGGGATCCACAACTCAGTCACCCGCGTCTGCCCGAAACCCACGCACATGATCGGCGGCTATGCGCAACTGGCATACAGCTTCAACTATTACGGCACAGTCGGCTCTAACCGCGATGAGTTCATCATGATTAGAAAAATGAAAAATATTAACTGGCTGGATGATGAAGGTCGCGATCAGGTACAGGAGGCGAAAAAATGAAAATACGCTCACAGGTAGGCATGGTTCTTAATCTGGATAAGTGCATCGGCTGCCACACCTGCTCCGTCACCTGTAAAAACGTCTGGACCGGGCGCGAAGGGATGGAATATGCGTGGTTTAACAACGTTGAGACCAAGCCAGGCATTGGTTATCCGAAAAACTGGGAAGATCAGGAAGAGTGGCAAGGCGGCTGGGTTCGCGATGTTAACGGGAAGATAAGGCCGCGCCTGGGCGGCAAGATGGGCGTTATCACCAAAATTTTTGCTAACCCGGTGATCCCGCAAATCGATGATTATTACGAACCCTTTACCTACGATTATCAGCATCTGCATAGCGCGCCGGAAAGCAAGAATCAGCCCACCGCACGTCCGCGCTCGCTGATAGATGGCAAACGGATGGACAAGATTATCTGGGGTCCTAACTGGGAAGAGTTGCTCGGCGGTGAGTTCTCAAAACGTGCCCGCGACCGTAACTTTGAGAAAATGCAAAAGGAGATGTACGGGCAATTCGAAAACACCTTCATGATGTATTTACCGCGCTTGTGCGAACACTGCCTGAACCCAAGCTGTGTCGCCACCTGCCCGAGCGGTGCCATCTATAAGCGTGAAGAAGACGGCATCGTGTTGATCGACCAGGATAAATGTCGCGGCTGGCGCTTGTGCATAAGCGGTTGTCCGTACAAAAAAATCTACTTTAACTGGAAGAGCGGTAAATCAGAGAAGTGCATTTTCTGCTACCCGCGTATTGAGTCCGGCCAGCCGACGGTATGTTCGGAAACCTGCGTGGGACGCATCCGCTATCTTGGCGTATTGCTGTATGACGCCGACCGCATCGAAGAAGCAGCCAGCACCGAGCATGAGACCGATCTCTACGAGCGTCAGTGCGATGTGTTCCTCAATCCACACGACCCGGCGGTCATTGAAGAGGCGTTAAAACAAGGTATTCCGCACAACGTCATCGAAGCGGCCCAACGTTCGCCCGTTTACAAGATGGCGATGGACTGGAAGCTGGCGCTGCCGCTGCACCCGGAATACCGCACCCTGCCGATGGTCTGGTATGTACCGCCGTTGTCGCCGATTCAGTCGGTCGCTGACGCGGGGGGACTGCCGCACAATGGCAACATTCTGCCAGCGGTTGAATCACTGCGAATTCCGGTTCAGTACCTTGCCAACATGCTTAGCGCGGGCGATACCGGTCCGGTACTGCGCGCGCTAAAACGAATGATGGCCATGCGCCATTATATGCGTTCGCAAACCGTAGAAGGCGTTACGGACACCCGCGCGATTGAGGAAGTGGGTCTGACCGTTGAGCAGGTTGAAGAGATGTATCGCTATCTGGCCATCGCCAACTATGAAGACCGCTTCGTGATCCCGACCAGCCACCGTGAAATGGCGCGTGATGCGTTCCCGGAGAAAAACGGTTGCGGATTTACCTTTGGCGACGGCTGCCATGGCTCAGATACCAAATTCAACCTGTTTAACAGCAGTCGTATTGACGCCATCGACATCACCGAAGTGCGCGATAAAGCGGAGGGTGAATAATGCAAATCCTGAAGGTTATCGGCCTGCTGATGGAATATCCCGACGAGTTGCTGTGGGAGTGTAAAGACGAGGCGCTGGCGCTTGTGGCCAGCGATGCCCCAATGCTTACCGAATTTAGCCAGGGGCTGCTCAATGCGCCATTACTGGATAAACAAGCCGAATGGTGTGAGATATTTGACCGGGGCCGGGCCACCTCTCTGCTGCTGTTTGAGCACGTGCACGCCGAGTCTCGCGATCGGGGCCAGGCGATGGTTGATCTGTTGGCGCAGTACGAAAAGGTCGGACTGCAGCTCGACTGCCGCGAACTGCCGGATCATCTGCCGCTGTATCTGGAGTACTTAAGCGTGTTGCCGGAAGCGGAGGCCAAAGAAGGATTGCAGAACGTCGCACCGATTCTGGCGCTGCTGGGTGGGCGTTTGAAACAGCGTGATACGCCGTGGTATCAACTGTTTGACGCCCTGCTATTGCTTGCCGGAAGCCCTCTTTCAAGTGACAGTGTCACTAAGCAGGTTGGCACGGAAACCCGCGACGATACCCGACAGGCGCTGGATGCCGTCTGGGAAGAGGAACAGGTGAAGTTTATCGAGGATAACGCCACCGCCTGTGACAGTTCACCGTTACAAAACTATCAACGACGCTTTAGCCAGGACGTGGCACCTCAGTATGTCGACGTCAGCGCGGGAGGCCCGAAATGATACAGTACCTGAACGTCTTTTTTTACGATATCTACCCGTACCTCTGTGGCACGGTGTTTATCCTCGGCAGTTGGCTACGCTATGACTACGGGCAATACACCTGGCGGGCCTCTTCCAGCCAGATGCTGGACAAACGCGGCATGGTGTTATGGTCAAACCTGTTCCACATCGGCATTCTGGGGATCTTTTTCGGGCACCTGTTTGGCATGTTAACCCCGCACTGGATGTATGCCTGGTTCCTGCCGATTGCGGTGAAGCAGCAGATGGCGATGATCGCCGGTGGGCTCTGTGGCGTGCTGACGCTGGTCGGTGGCGCTGGCTTGCTGGTACGTCGTTTGACCAATCCGCGCATTCGTGCAACCTCCTCCACTGCCGATATCCTGATCCTCTGCGTTCTGCTGATTCAGTGTATCCTCGGCTTAACCACCATCCCATTCTCTGCGCAGCATCCCGACGGCAGTGAAATGCTGAAACTGGTAGGTTGGGCGCAGTCGGTGGTGACCTTCCAGGGCGGCGCGTCTGCGCATCTGGATGGCGTGGCGTTGATTTTCCGTGTGCATCTGGTTCTGGGGATGACTATCTTCCTGCTGTTCCCGTTCACACGCCTGGTTCACGTGTGGAGCGCGCCGTTTGAGTACTTTACCCGCCGCTATCAAATAGTGCGTTCACGCCGATAAATCCGCATTGAAATGTCGGGTGACGACACGCCTTATCCGGCCTACAACCAGGCACCGTAGGCCGGATAAGATAGCGGTCATCGCCATCCGGCATTTTGCACGTTATGATGCTTCTCCATTCCAGGGAGAACGTTAATGAAACCACAGGTTTACCACGTCGATGCCTTTACCTCGGTACCCTTTCGCGGCAATTCAGCAGGTGTGGTTTTGCATGCTGACGGACTGAGCGAAGCGCAGATGCAACTCATTGCTCGCGAGCTGCGTCATTCGGAAACCGCTTTCCTGCTGACCAGCGACGACAGCGATGTTCGCATCCGCTATTTCACGCCGACGGTCGAAGTTCCTATCTGTGGGCATGCTACCGTCGCTGCACATTATGTGCGGGCAAACGTGCTTGGCTTGGGCAACAGTACAGTCTGGCAAACCTCGCTGGCTGGTCGTCATCGGGTGGATATCGAAGCTACCGGGAATGACTATCGTATTAGCCTTGAACAAGGCGTACCCGGATTTGAACCTCCGCTGGAAGGGGTTATTCGTAGTGCGATTATCGAGGCCCTACACCTGAGCGAAGACGATATGCTGGCAGGCTTGCCGATTCAGGTTGCTACCACCGGGCATTCGAAAGTGATGATTCCGCTCAAGCCCGAGGTGGACCTCGACGCCCTTTCCCCTGATTTGCAGGCTTTGACAGCCATCAGCCAACAAATTGGCTGTAACGGCTTCTTTCCTTTTCAAATCCGCCCGGGCGAAAACGCCACCGATGGCCGCATGTTTTCGCCTGCAATTGGGATTGTGGAAGACCCGGTTACCGGCAATGCCAACGGTCCAATGGGCGCGTGGTTGGTTCACCATGGGCTGATGGCGCATGATGGGAAAACGTTACGTGTTCAGGGACATCAGGGCCGTGCGCTCGGGCGCGACGGTATTGTTGATGTGACGGTAACTATCCGTGATAACCAGCCAGAAAAAGTCACCATTACCGGTTCGGCGGTGATCCTGTTTCACGCAGAATGGGCGATAGATTTTTAATTGTTCCCGTAGGCCGGATAAGGCGATTACGCCAATCCGGCACTAATCCCGATGCCCCTATTTCCCCGCGTCCGGATGCGTATCAAACGCCGCCATTACCGTGGCCAGCTCATCCTGGGTAAAGCCATGCTTCACGTCCTCCACGCCCAGGCCAAACCGGTCCTGCAACAAGGCATACAGACTGGGGACGTCAGGCAGATTAATCTGTTCTACCGCGTGTCCATCCTGATAATGGGTGAAATGAAAATTGGTTAACGTTAATTTCCCGCCGTCGGGCAGATGACGACACATCAGCAAATGATGGCGAAAATGTGATTGCGGCCAGTGAGCGGACCAGAAGTTGCCTATCAGATAATCGCTCTGATGCTGTACGACCAGGTCGAAACGGTACATTGATTGCCAGTGTTCGTGATGACAGAACTGTAGGATCCAGTCTTCACCTTCCTGAATCAGCCGATACTCGCCGTGTGGTGTCTTCTGCTCAATGTTCGCCTGCAGACGAATCGGCGCCGTCAGCGTCTGCCCGCCGAAACCAACGTCGGCGATCCACTGCTCTCCCTGCAACTCAACCAGCAACAGACGATGCGTGCGTGGTGGCAGGCTTGACGGGTTCGCCAGTACCACACGTCCGAGCAGACTGCGTACGGTAAAACCGATTTCGCGTAGCGCTCGCTCAAATACTCCGTTCTGTTCAAAACAATAGCCGCCGCGACGCGCCGTCACCAGCTTCTCTTCCAAAGACAAATCGTCAAGCTGCATCTCTCTTGGAAGCAATACATCCAGGTTTTCAAAAGGTATGGCGGCGTTGTGCAGTAAATGCAGCGCCCGTAAGGTTTCAATGTTGACCCTGGCCAAATCTGACCAGCCAATACGGGCAAAATAAGCGGTTAAAAAAGGCGTCATACGGAGTTCCTGTTCAATTAATGCAGTACTTATAACGCATTTTTAATTTTGCGCCGTCGATTTTGTGCGTTGTTCCTCCAGACGAGGCGACAAAATCGCTAATACCGTTAATATCTATGTTTATTGTGGTGTGTTATCTCTCAGCCAAGGAGCATCCATGAGCCATTTTCGTCCGATCGAATTAAAACATGCCAGTCGGTTGCTAAATCACGGCCCAACGATATTAATCACCAGCCGGGATGAGCATACCGAGCGGCGAAATGTGATGGCTGCCGCGTGGTCAATGCCCGTGGAGTTTGAACCACCGCGGATCGCGATTGTTGTCGACAAGACCGCCTGGTCACGGGAGCTCATTGAACGTAGCGGCAAATTCGGCATCGTTATTCCGGGCGTTGCCGCCGCCAACTGGACCTGGGCCGTAGGCAGCGTTTCCGGTCGTGTGGAAGATAAATTCAACTGCTACGGCATTCCCGTGGTGCAGGGACCGGTACTGGGTTTACCGCTGATTGAAGCCAAATGTCTGGCCTGGATGGAGTGTCGCCTGTTGCCTGCCACTGCGGCACAGGAAAAATATGACACGCTGTTTGGTGAAGTGGTCTCGGCTGCCGCTGATGAGCGAGCCTTCGTGGAAGGACGCTGGCAGTTTGATGATGGCAAGCTCAATACCCTGCATCACCTTGGGGCCGGAACGTTTGTCTCCAGTGGAAAACTCATAACAGCAGCTGAATAATGGCACGACAAAACGGGCGGAAAATCCGCCCGTTTTGTCTTACATGCTGTAGCCGGGTTTTTTAATCAACCTAGCCATCTGCGGCGCAATCTCCACATCCCACACGCCCTGCCACGCCTCGGGCTCAATTTCATTAAGCGCCACACTCACTGAACTGTCTTTGCTTTGCAAATGACGAATAATGACGTCGGTAATATCCGCCGCCAGCGCGGATTTTTGTTCGTCGTTCAGGTCGCGAGGAAAACATTTGATATCGACGTGCGGCATAGCAGATTCCTTATTGTTTTGGGATGCAGTTAACTTATGCGGATTCTCGTTCCACCAGGTGAAATCCAACATCAATAATATCGTCTTCACGCGGAATTTGTTCTATACGATCGGCAAGCAGAGAGGCGGCGCGTTGTCCAATAGCCCGTCTGTCGACGCTGACGGTGGTGATGGCAGGTCGGTTACTGGCGGCAAAGTCGAGATCGCCAAAACCGATTACCGCTAATTCCTGCGGCACGCGTAGACCACGGCTTTCAGCTTCCATGATCGCCCCCTGGGCTAACGTATCTGAGCTACAGACGATGACATCAAACGCGCGTTCAGCCAATAGCTGTGCCAACCCGCTACGCCCCAATGCCAGAGAGGCAGGAAGCGGGACATCCACCTGTGCACCAGCCGCAATACCATGACGGCTCAGCGCATCGCACAGTCCTTGTTTACGCTGGCCTGCCCGGCGATCGGCGGTCCATAGCAAACCAGGACGGCGATACCCTTTGTCCAGCAAATAGTCTGCTACCGCCTGCCCGACTTTTTCGTGCGAAAACCCCACCAGCATATCGATGGGCGTTGGCGTTAAATCCCATATTTCCACGACCGGGATGGCCGCATTAAGAATCACCTTTTTCAGCTCGGCGGTATGATGGATACCGGTGAGCACTACACCATCCGGGCGACGAGAAAGCAGCGTTGCCACCAGCTCAGCCTCTGTTTGCGGCGTATAACCCGACACGCAGAGCAAGATGTGGTATCCGCGTTCAGCCAGTTCATCGCTTAATGACTGGATGGTATCGACAAACATATTGTTGTTAATTTGTGGGACAACCACAGCAATAAGCTTACTGCGACGCGACGCCAGCCCCCCGGCCAGCGCGTTGGGAATATAGCCAGTGGCGCGTACCGCCTGCATCACTTTTTCTACTGTTCTCGGGCGCACCAGTTGCGGGGTATTCAACGCCCTGCTCACCGTCATGGGCGACAACCCCGCGGTACGGGCAACATCTTCCAGCGTGGGTGCGCGCGGAGGTCTGGGATTTTTCACTGTCGATGCCCTTGTCAAAAATCGCTGATTTATCCTGGCATTATTCATCATGATTTCGGCTATTGCCAGCGCCCCTCTACGATAACGCTGAGAAAACAGCAGCTTAGTTAATTAGCGCCATCTGAAATGATAGCGCCATCATAATGACTTGTGCATTTACCCATAAAGTATTGGAATGTGATGCTGTTTACAAGTTACTGCCCTTTCGTCTCAGTATTTGTGAGCGATTGTTCAAAACGCATTCAATTCGCTGGCGCAATGATTGCGCTAACACTAAAAATGTTAGCGCAATCATTTGTTATCACCAGGAGAGATTAAAATGTCATTAAGTGCGAATTCCGATGCCGTAACGTATGCCAAATCAGCCAATGCAAAAACCGCGGCTGAAACCGGCGACCGTATCGAGTGGGTTAAGCTGTCCCTGGCTTTCCTTCCTCTGGCAACACCCGTGAGCGATGCCAAAGTGCTGACCGGTCGCCAGAAACCCCTAACCGAAGTTGCTATTATTATCGCGGAGATCCGCAGTCGCGACGGGTTTGAAGGCGTTGGATTTAGTTACTCCAAACGGGCTGGCGGCCAGGGAATCTATGCTCATGCCAAAGAAATTGCCGATAACCTGTTAGGCGAAGATCCAAACGATATCGACAAGATCTACACCAAGCTGCTGTGGGCTGGAGCTTCCGTAGGGCGCAGCGGCATGGCGGTTCAGGCTATCTCCCCTATCGATATCGCCTTGTGGGATATGAAGGCCAAGCGTGCAGGGTTGCCGCTGGCTAAACTATTGGGTGCACACCGGGACTCCGTGCAGTGTTACAACACCTCCGGCGGATTCCTGCATACGCCGCTGGATCAGGTGCTCAAAAACGTCGTTATTTCCCGTGAAAACGGCATTGGCGGCATCAAACTCAAGGTTGGTCAGCCAAACTGCGCCGAGGATATTCGCCGCTTAACCGCGGTGCGTGAAGCGCTGGGCGATGACTTCCCGCTGATGGTCGATGCCAATCAGCAGTGGGATCGAGAAACCGCCATTCGTATGGGACGAAAAATGGAGCAGTTCAATCTGATCTGGATTGAAGAGCCGCTGGATGCCTACGATGTGGAAGGTCACGCCCAACTGGCCGCCGCGCTTGATACCCCGATTGCTACCGGTGAAATGCTGACCAGTTTCCGCGAACATGAACAGCTGATCCTCGGTAATGCCAGTGATTTTGTGCAGCCCGATGCACCGCGTGTGGGGGGAATTTCACCGTTTCTGAAAATTATGGACCTGGCAGCAAAACACGGTCGCAAACTGGCTCCGCACTTTGCCATGGAAGTTCACCTGCATCTGTCAGCCGCTTACCCGCTTGAGCCATGGTTGGAACATTTCGAATGGCTGAACCCGTTATTTAATGAACAGCTTGAGCTGCGCGATGGTCGGATGTGGGTTTCCGACCGTCACGGTCTGGGGTTCAGCATCAGCGAGCAGACGCGCCGCTGGACGCAATTAACCTGCGAGTTTGGTAAACGTCCTTAATTTATTTGGCGGGTAAGTAATACCCGCCCTCTTCCCTACAGAAACGCTCTCAACCTTATGAAAGGAGTGGGTGATGAACACAATAATAAAGCGCACAAAAGTGCGTTACGGTATTTTGATATTTCTGTTTCTTGCCACCGTATTTAATTACGCCGATCGCGCGACGTTATCCGTCGTGGCTCCGATTATGAGCAAAGAATTAGGTTTTGATCCCGAAGCAATGGGGCTGGCCTTTTCTGCCTTCGGTATTTCTTATGTCATTATGCAATTGCCTGGCGGCTGGCTACTTGATCGCTACGGTTCTCGTCTGGTATACGGCTGCGCCCTGATTGGCTGGTCACTGGTGACCATGTTTCAGGGCACCATTTATCTGTATGCCAGTCCACTTGTGGTATTGATAATCTTACGTTTACTGATGGGTGCCATTGAGGCTCCGGCCTTTCCTGCCAACAGCCGATTAAGCGTACAGTGGTTTCCTAATAATGAACGAGGCTTTGTCACCTCAGTTTACCAGGCCGCGCAATATATCTCGTTAGGGGTAATTACACCGTTAATGACGATTATTTTGCATAATCTCAGCTGGCACTTTGTTTTTTATTACATTGGGGCGATTGGCGTTATTCTTGGCATCTTCTGGCTGGTAAAAGTCAGAGATCCTATGCATCATCCGAAGGTAAACCAGCAGGAAATTGACTATATCCGGGAAGGCGGTGGCGAACCGTCGCTGGGAAATAAAAAAGAGCCACAGAAGATTACCTTTGCGCAAATAAAAAGCGTCTGCGTCAACCGCATGATGATTGGCGTTTACATCGGGCAGTTCTGCGTGACGTCAATCACCTGGTTCTTCCTGACCTGGTTTCCTACCTATCTGTATCAGGCTAAAGGAATGTCGATCCTTAAAGTGGGGTTTGTCGCCAGTATTCCTGCTATTGCCGGTTTTATCGGTGGATTGTTAGGGGGCGTTTTTTCAGACTGGCTATTAAAACGCGGCTACAGCCTGACGGTTGCTCGTAAGCTACCCGTTATCTGCGGAATGTTACTTTCCTGTGTCATCGTTATCGCTAACTACACCTCGTCAGAATTTGTGGTTATCGCGGCGATGAGTCTGGCATTTTTCGCCAAAGGCTTTGGCAATCTGGGATGGTGCGTACTTAGCGATACTTCACCAAAAGAAGTGCTCGGCATTGCTGGCGGCGTATTCAATATGTGCGGCAATATGGCGAGTATTATCACGCCGCTGGTGATCGGCGTCATTCTGGCGAATACCCAGTCATTCGATTACGCCATTCTGTACGTCGGTTCGATGGGGCTGATTGGCCTGATTTCTTATCTGTTTATCGTGGGGCCACTGGATCGTATTACGCTGAACCCGTCCGTCGCGTAATGTAAGCTTATGGCGATAGTTCGCCCGCTGTTCCGGGATTTGCACTCCTGCGGAACAGCGTTTTTTTGTTTAAATAATCTTATTATTTTTCAGTACAGTACGCAGTCGCGGGTGCTGGCAAACCGCGTCAGCGATGGCGCTGATATTGGGCGTGTTGTCCTGAAACCAGTCATGCCCCGGCCCCCACGTACGCATAACGGCAATATAAACGTCCAGCAGTGTTAGCTGATCGCCGAACGCGTACGGCTCAGCGCTTAGCTGGTCGTTCAGCCACATATAAAGCGATTTGCGGTACTCAATACAGTTCTTTTTTAACTGCGCCGCGGCGTCTGGTACCCAGCGTTGTGGATAATCGGCATAGGTAAACGTTGGATAGACATTTGCCACCAGCCATATCAACAGACGCTGAAACTGCTGGCGCTCAGCGTGCCCAACGGGTGGCGCAAGTTCAGGACAACGATCGAGGATCATCAGGGCGATCGCCGCCGTTTCCGTCATCACGTTACCATTTTCCAGTATCAGTGTGGGCACCTGGCACAACGGATTCATTTTTTTAAGCAACTCCCGCGAAGGCCCATCGCGGTCAAAACCATCCACATCAATAAAGCTGTAAGGGATCTCCGCCAGTGTGAGCATCACTTCACTGATGGCCGATCCCCAGCCCGGCACCCCATAGACCTTAATCATGCTGCCCCCCCCCAAAGTTAAAACCCTAAGTGTAGAGCAGCATTCGTCAGTCTATGCAGACCTGCCTATCTTTCCCTTGAAGTTCACAGCACTTTCGACAAGAACTGCTGGGTGCGCGTGTGGCGTGGATGATTCAGCACCTGCTCGCTGCTGCCCTGTTCGACAATTTTGCCATCGACCATAAACACCACCTGATCCGCCACTTCCCGGGCGAATCCAATCTCGTGCGTCACCACAACCAGCGTGGTTCCCGACTGCGCCAGTGCTTTGATGACATCCAGAACTTCGCCTACCAGTTCAGGATCCAGCGCTGAAGTGGGTTCATCAAACAGCATAACGCGTGGATTTAGCGCCAGCGCACGGGCTATAGCGATACGCTGCTGCTGACCGCCGGAGAGATGACGCGACCAGGCATCGGCTTTATTACGCAGGCCAACGGCATCAAGCAGAGTTAATGCCCGCTCGGTGGCGGCTTTACGCGATGCCAGACCGTGCGCAATGGGCGCTTCAATCAAATTCTCCAGCACTGTTAAGTGCGGAAACAGATTAAAATTCTGGAACACATAGCCGACGTTAACGCGCTGGCGCAAAATTTCCGCCTCTTTCAGCTCATACAGCTTGTCTCCCTGCCGACGATAACCAATGTAATCGCCATCGATTTGAATAAACCCTTCATCGACGCGCTCCAGATGGTTGATCGTCCGCAAGAGTGTGGATTTCCCTGAACCGGACGGGCCAAGAATAACCGTTACCGTTCCGGGAGGGATCTCCAGCGATACATTATCCAGCGCTTTGTGGCGACCGAAGTATTTGCTGACGCCGGTAATGGAAATATGGCCTTCAGGCGAGTGGGACATGGACGGCCTCCTGCTGTGGACGTTGACGGTTGCGTTTTTCTGCACGGCTCACCCGGGCGGTATTGATTGCGGAACGTCGCTCGCTGCGGGCCAGCGCGCGTTCGACCAGGTGCTGAATTAACGACAGGACGCTGGTGATCACCAGATACCACACCGCACCCACCATCAGCAGCGGGATCACTTCCTGCGTGCGGTTGTAGATCATCTGGATGGTGTAGAACAGCTCTGGCATTGCCAGCACGTATACCATCGCCGTCCCTTTCGCCAGACTGATGATTTCATTGAAGCCAGCAGGCAAAATGGTGCGCAGCGCCTGCGGCAGAATAATTCGCAGCGTACGTCGCCATGCGGGTAAGCCCAGCGCTGCCGCTGCTTCGTACTGGCCGTGGTCAACCCCTAAAAATCCACCACGAATAATTTCAGCGGTATAGGCGCTTTGCACCAGCGTCAGGCCAACCACCGCGGTGGAAAACTGGCCGAGTACATTGATGGTCTCAAAACTGCCCCATTGAATGGGAGTAAACGGAATACCAATCGCCAGCGTGTCGTACAAATAGGAGAAGTTGTACAAAACGATGAGCACCACAATCAGCGGTAACGAACGAAACAGCCAGATGTATCCCCATGCCAGACCGTTCAGCAACCAGGAAGATGAAAGCCGTGCCAGCGCCAGCAGACCACCGATGATAATACTCAACAGCGTACCGATAAGCGTCAGTAGCAGAGTTTGCCCAAGGCCGGACAAGATAACCGGATCAAAGAACCAACGGGCAAACACGCCCCATTCCCAGCGCGGATTAAACGCCACGGACTGGATAATCACCGCCAGGACAAACAAGGCAATGACTGCTCCTGCGGTGCGCATCGGATAGCGCGCCGGTACGACTTTAATACTCTCCGTCGTTTTCATCTTCTCTCCTCAGGCTATTCTGGCCTGACCGGCGATGGTCAACAGTTTGGTAAAGCGCAGCCGGCCATCAAACGGTGGCAGGCTGTACTCTTCGGGATCGCGCGCTGTATCAAATTGCGGATCGTAGCCCTGGCTTAAATAAAGTCGCACGGCCTCCGGCTGGCGAAATCCCGTGGTCAGATAAATCCGGCTGTAGCCCGCCAGCAGCGCCCTGCGTTCCAGCTCCTGCACCACGCGCGCCGCCAGCCCCTGCTGACGCAGGCTGCTTTTCGTCCAGATGCGCTTAATCTCGGCGGTGTCTTTGTCGTAAGGTTTGTAGGCCCCGGTGGCGATAATCTCGCCGCTGCGCTCCAGTACCACGAAAAGTCCCTGCGGTGCCAGATACCATTCGGTCAGCTCCACTTCAGCGTCGCGAGAAAAATAATCGCCATAGCGGGCGGCATATTCACCGAACAGACCGTTCAAAATTGGCTGCAGCTCGCTGGCTTCAGGTGAGACCACGCGAAATTGATCGCTCACGATGACCTCCTTAGTCGCCTAAACCGGCCGGGTTGATTTCAGATTGCGGAATACGTTCCACCCCTTCTCCCCAGCGGTTCAGCACCTTGTCATAGTCGCCGTTGCCAATTACGCCGTTGAGGGCGGTTTGTACCGGCAGAACCAGACCGCTGTCCTTTTTCAGCGTCACAGCGATGTGTGCCGCTTTTGGCCAACCGCCATCAACGCTGCCCACCCGTTGCGTTTTACCGTTGAGTGCAGCTTTCCACGCGCCGATAACGTTAGGACCGAAGTAAGCATCGGCGCGGCCTGACTGCAGAGCCAGGGTTTGCGCGGCATCATCTTTGGTATACACCGGCGTAAACGGCTGCAACCCTTTCTTCACGTTCTCATCGTTCCAGGCGAGCAGGATGGCTTCCTGATTTGTCCCCGAACCGACGATGATGCGCAGACCGGCAATATCTTCTGCCTGCTCGATTTTCTTCAGCTTACTGCCGGTTTTGACATAGGAGCCAAGGGAGTCCTTACGATACGTCGCGAAATCGAATTTCTCTTTGCGGGCTTTGGTGACGGTAATATTGCTGATCGCGGCATCATATTTGCCGGACGTGACGCCCAGCGGCCAGTCTTCCCATGACGTGGGCACGACGTTGAGTTCCAGCCCCAGACTATCAGCCACCAGACGAGCGATGTCCGCCTCGCTGCCGATCAGTGTCTTATTGTCATCGGCAAAGACGGTCAGCGGCGGCTGGCTTAGCCCGGCAATCGCCACGGTGAATTTACCCGGTACGGCCAGGTGCAGGTTCGCGGGCAACTGCGCAATCGCCTGCGGATTTTTTGCCGTATTAATTGGCGTTTTATTGGCTTCCAGGCTTACGCCCGTACCGTTAATAGTCACATCATTTGCCCAGACGTTAGCGCTGAAAGCCAGTGACAGCGCGAGGAAAACTGATTTTTTCTGCATAGCGTTTTTCTCTTATTGTGTGAATTGGTTTGCAGGTGTCGCGAGTCCCAGGCTTGCGCGCAGGGTCGTACCGGGATATTCATGGCGGAACAGGCCACGCGCCTGAAGCACGGGGACAACCTGTTCGACAAAACGTGGGAAGGTATCTGGTGTTCCACCCTGGATGATAAAACCGTCTGCGGCTTTTTCGTCGAACCACTGCTGAAGACCATCGGCAACCTGTTGCGGCGTACCGCTGAAACGTGGGCGTGGACTGGCCGCTTCCAGAGCAACCTGGCGTAGCGTTAAGCCACGCTCACGCGCGTTGCGTTTGATCTCATCAGTCGTACTGCGAAAGCTGTTTTGTCCAAGGGAGCCCAAATCCGGGAACGGTGCGTCCAGTGGATATTGGGCGAAATCATGATGTTCAAAGTAGCGGCCCAGGTAGTTCAGCGCGTCGGTAATAGAGACCAGCGCAGCGGTAGTCTGATACTGCTGCTCAACATCCTCAGCGCTGTCGCCAACAATCACGCTGACGCCCTGGAATATATGCAGTTGTTCGGGATGTCGCCCGGCGTAGGCCAACTGGCTTTTTACATCCTGATAGAACTCTTTGGCCTCCGCCAGCGACTCCTGATGGGTAAAAATAGCATCGGCATGCTGCGCTGCTAATTTCTTACCATCCTGTGAAGCACCCGCTTGAAATATAATCGGACGGCCTTGTGGCGTGCGCCCAATATTTAACGGCCCTGCGACCTGAAAATAATCTCCATGATGGTTAAGCGTGTGCAGTTTTTGCGGATTAAAAAATTCTCCGCTTGCCTTATTACGGGTAAAAGCATCATCTTCCCAGGAATCCCACAGTCCTTTCACCACCTGTAAATATTCATCGGCGATACGATAACGCAGGGCATGTTCTGGATGCTGAGCACGGGAATAGTTCTTTGCCGAACCCTCCAGAGGTGATGTGACCACGTTCCATCCGGCTCGCCCCTGGCTGAGATGATCAAGGCTGGCGAACTGCCGTGCGGTAGTAAACGGCTCGCTGTATGACGTGGATACCGTGCCAACCAATCCCAGATTTTGGGTAATGCTGGCCAAAGCAGATAATACCGTCAGCGGCTCAAAGCGATTTAAAAAGTGTGGGATTGATTTTTCATTAATATACAGACCATCGGCGACAAAAATAAAATCCAGCTTCCCTTTTTCCGCAATAAGCGCCGTCTCTTTGACAAAATCAAAATTAATACTGGCATCGGCCTGTGCCGCCGGATGACGCCATGCGGACATATTTCCCGCTGCGCCATGCAGAATAGTGCCGAGCCGTAGTTGCCGATTTTCAGCCATAATAACCCCTACCCAACAGGTAAACTTAAAGATGTGCGAATGCCGTTTTTGCTAACTGTGCAAAGTAATGCGCGGCAGGTTCAATTAAACGTTCGTCCGGATTAAAGCCCGGGTGATGTAATCCGTATTCACTGGCGCTGCCAATACTGACAAATGCGCCAGGCGTATTTTGCAGATAGACGGCAAAATCCTCGCCGCCCATATGCAGGTCGGCATGGTGGGTGGTGTAGCCTGATTGTTTCGCCACGGCGGTGGCGATATCGGCCCAACGTGCATCGTTTACCAACGCGGTCGGCCCCGCGTGCCAGATAACGTCGATTTGTGCGCCAAAGGCGTGGGCAAAACCGGCGGCGATGTCATTAACCCGTGCTTTAACCTGCTGTTGCACCGAAGTCCGGTGCGTTCTGAGCGTCCCTTCCAGCTCAACGGATTCTGGCAACACATTCCATGTATTTCCTCCCTGAATACGGGTCACGCTAAGCACCACTGAATCCAGTGTGTTAACGTCGCGACTGGCAACGCTTTGCAACACCGTGACCAGTTGGCTGGCGAGCAGGATGGCATCTCTGCCTTCATGCGGACGCGCCGCATGTGCGCCCTTGCCATTAATACGCAGCACGAAGCGATCGACGTTGGCATAGAACGCACCGCCGCGTGTGGCAAATTCCCCCACCGGTAAACCTGGCTCATTGTGCATGCCGAAAATAGCCGCAACGTTGTGCAGCGCACCGGCGCGGATCAGCGTTTTTGCGCCACCGAAACTCTCTTCAGCGGGCTGAAACAAAATTCGTACTCGACCCGGTAAGTGTGTTTCCTGTTGTTTAAGCAGCAGCGCGGCGCCCAGCATGACGCTGGTGTGAACGTCATGTCCGCAGGCATGCATCACTCCCGGCGTGAGGGAGCGAAACGGCACATCGGCGCTTTCTTCTATCGGTAGCGCATCGATATCTGCTCGCAGCGCGATGACCTCTTCTCCCTGCCCGATTTCCGCGACCAGACCGGTTTTCAGGTCGAACGGCAAAATCTCGACGTCCGCTGCGTGCAGCCAGGCGTGAATGCGCGCCGTCGTTGCCGCCTCTTGCAGGGAAAGTTCCGGGTGCTGGTGTAATTCACGACGCCAGTTGATAAGCGTTGAGGCCAGAGTCATCAGAGCACCTCCACGGCGTTATGGGCTTGCGCCAACAACCGCAGCGATGTCAGACGCGCGTGACCTTCCGCCACTGGCGTGTCGATAATGAACTCATCAATGCCAAATTGCGTATGCAGGGCATTCAGCTTCGCCATCACCTCCTGAGCCGTGCCGTGTAACAACGCCTGCTCACGACGCGCGATTTTGCGTGGCGGACTGCCGGCCTGCGCGGCGAATGCCAGCGCCTGCTCTTCGCTGGCTACCGTGACACGTTGACCATTCTCCAGCTCCACGCCCCAGATTTGCACGTTTTCCGCAAGCTGCGCGGCGGTATCGTTACTGTCAGCCACAATCACTTGTACGGCAACTATCGTCGGACGTGCGCTGTGGGTCTGCCAGAAGGACAAAACGTCACGCAATAACGCGCGGTCACCGTTGAGGTGTGCCGCGAAGATAAAATGCCAATTGAATTGCGCTGCTAACTGTGCGCTTTGCACACTGGCTCCCAGGACAAATCCTTCCGGCGGTATCGGTGGGATTGGCGTCGGAAATACCGTTTCCCCGCTTTCCGTGCCGCTCAGCGTCAGCCAGTCGTTAAGCTGGGAAAGTTGGTCGGCAAAACTGCCTTTTTCATCCTGATGCACTCCTTGCTGTAGTGCCTGAGTCGACAGTGGTAAGCCGCCAGGGGCTTTCCCTACGCCGAGATCGACACGCCCGGGTGCCAGCGAGGCCAGAAGATTGAAGTTTTCCGCCACTTTGTACGGGCTGTAATGTTGCAGCATCACGCCACCGGAGCCTACACGAATACGCTGGGTTTGCCCGAGGATCCAGGCAATCACTAGCTCCGGTGATGGGCTGGCCAGCTGTGGCGTATTATGGTGTTCCGCGATCCAGAAACGATGGTATCCCCACTCTTCTGCCTGCTGCGCCAGACGTAACGTCCGGGCAAGCGCCATCGCGGCGGTTTCACCTTCCCCGAGGGGGCTTTTATCCAGAATACTCAGGCGATATGACATGTTACGGGCCTATGCTTGTTAACATGTCATTATTATTAAATTATCAGATAACCATGCAGAAACATTTAATTCACATTTGCTCAGCTAAAAAGTAGATAACCAGCCCTGACGCTGTCAGGGATAAAATTCGGATCGCCTTGTACTGGTCGGAACACGAAACTGAAAACACGCGGAATGTATGGCCTACAAAATATAATAGGGTCGTTGGTCTCACGGGAATAACATCCAAATCATTTCATGCCAGTTTTCTTTTTGCGAAAACGTTTTTTAACGCGATTTACGTTAAGTCAGGTTAAATGACTTAAAACGTTATGCGGTTGTATAAAATGTTTCAGTTTTATGACCCTGAATGAATATTCCACAGAGATTTTTTAATTTAAATACTTCCACAGAAATGATGATTAGTAGAGAATGCAGCGTTTCTTATTAAAACGGTTTAAAACGGCTTTTTAATATTCATCCCGATTTTATTGCGGGAATTTTTGTATGGATTATACATATCATTATGGGGCCTCTATGAAAAGTAACATGCCCGTTACACAAATTGAGCACGCACTTAACGACAAAGCGACGCTGCTTTCAACGACGGATAAAGAAAGTCATATTACCTACGCTAACTCTGCTTTTATCGATGCCAGCGGATTTAACGAAGATCAATTAATGGGCGAAGCGCATAATATTATTCGCCATCCTGACATGCCTCCCGCTGCATTCGCCGATATGTGGTACACGCTACAGCAGGGAGACAGCTGGACGGGTATGGTGAAAAACCGCCGCCAAAATGGTGACCATTACTGGGTTCGCGCCAATGTTACGCCGGTCTGGCACAATGAAAAACTCACCGGTTACATCTCGGTGCGTACCGTTCCTTCGCGTGATGAAATAACTCACAGCGAAAATTTATACCAAAAAATGAATAGTCAGCAGTTTAAAGGCTTTCGACTTTTTAAAGGGATTATCATTCGTCGCGGCTTATTGGCATGGACCTCCATGTTTAAATGGCTGAATATCAGCCAGCGCGTCAATTATTCTTTAGGGGTGACGGCCCTGCTCGCTTTGCTATTTATCTTCGCCCCGTTTAATCCATTTATTCAGTCGGGTGGCTTGCTGGTGTTATTTATGGCGCTGGCTATTTACCTTAAGTATCAAATTTGTCAGCCAGTTAATACGCTCCTGACGCAAATGAAAAAAGTGGTGTCCGGACGTAAACCTGATAACTGTCATTTAAATCGGGTGGATGAGATCGGAATGCTAATGCGACTGGTTAATCAGTCCGGACTTAATCTGAATTCTCTGGTCGATGACGTCAGTACGCAAATTTCCGGTATTCGCGCTATCAGTCAGCGGGTGTCAAAAGAAGGTACGGCGCTGCATCAGCGTTCAGAAGAAACCTCTGCCGACCTGCAACAAACCGCTGCGGCCATTGAAGAAATTGGTAGCGCGGTACAACAAACCGCTGAGACGGCGGCACATACCATGACCATGGCCGATAAAACCAGCGCCAACGCTGCAGAAGGCGGCGATATCATGAAACAAACTATCGCCATGATGCAGGCGATATCGCGTGACAACGGGCAGATCGTTGACATCATTGGCGTGATCGACAGCATCGCCTTTCAGACCAATATTCTGGCGCTCAATGCCGCGGTTGAGGCCGCGCGAGCCGGGGAATCCGGGCGTGGCTTCGCCGTTGTCGCGGCAGAAGTCCGCAATCTGGCCCAACACTCGGCGTCTGCGGCAAAAGAGATCAAACAGCTTATTGAGAAGAACGTCGCCAATGTTAATAGCGGCGTCAAAATGGTGGAGCAAACGGAAACGCATCTCACCGGGATGATTGGGGATGTACTGCAGATGTCGATGATGATCAAAGACATTAGTCTGGCCACGCGTGAGCAAACCCAGGCTTTGGATCTGATTAACGATTCAATTTCACGCGTTGGCACCATGACACACAATAATGCCGAGATGGTGGAGCGCGTCACCGACGCCACCGCCGATCTGACCCAGCGTTCATCACGCTTACAGCAGGCCGTTCAGGTCTTTGGCGTATCGGCATAACGTTACGGCGCTTATTGGGTGAATGTCTCGATAAGCGCACTCCTCTACAGGTATAAACGCCCTTCTCCTTTATTGGCTGAATCGAGGCCACACCGCGCCAGTACCGGCTGCATAAAAATGCTTAATTCTTGTTACCGGGGCTTTGCGGAACCAATCAATTGAATGTAGGATGCTCGGCCGGCAGTTTTCCCCCGTAACACAATGAAGGGTAAGGCTGTTTTCGCCGCAGCAGGTGCGGCAAAAAGGATGTTGTATTTTTGTCAGGTCAACAGGAATCGTAATGAACACAAACAACACGCAAGCCGCGGAACAACATGCGGCGAAACGACGCTGGTTGAATGCTCACGAAGAGGGGTATCACAAAGCGATGGGCAATCGACAGGTACAAATGATCGCCATTGGCGGCGCAATTGGTACCGGGTTGTTTTTAGGGGCAGGCGCACGCCTGCAGATGGCCGGCCCGGCTTTGGCGCTGGTCTATCTGGTATGCGGTATTTTTTCGTTTTTTATACTGCGCGCGCTCGGCGAACTGGTTTTACATCGCCCTTCCAGCGGTAGCTTCGTTTCCTACGCCCGTGAATTTTTAGGTGAGAAAGCCGCCTATGTGGCTGGCTGGATGTACTTCATCAACTGGGCGATGACCGGCATTGTCGATATCACCGCGGTGGCGTTGTATATGCACTACTGGGGCGCATTTGGCGACGTGCCGCAGTGGGTGTTCGCCCTCGGCGCGCTGGCTATTGTCGGCACCATGAACATGATCGGCGTGAAGTGGTTCGCGGAGATGGAGTTTTGGTTTGCGCTGGTTAAGGTACTGGCAATTGTGATTTTCCTGGTGGTAGGTACCGTTTTTTTAGGTACCGGAAAGCCGCTGGATGGTAACGCCACGGGTTTTCACCTGATTACCGACAACGGCGGCTTCTTCCCGCATGGCCTGCTGCCTGCGCTGGTACTGGTACAGGGTGTTGTTTTCGCCTTTGCCTCTATTGAACTGGTGGGTACCGCCGCCGGTGAGTGCAAAGATCCGCAAACGATGGTGCCGAAAGCAATCAATAGCGTTATCTGGCGTATTGGTCTGTTCTATGTGGGTTCTGTCGTGCTGCTGGTTCTGCTACTGCCCTGGAACGCCTATCAGGCGGGGCAAAGCCCGTTTGTGACCTTCTTTTCCAAACTGGGCGTGCCGTACATTGGCAGTATCATGAATATTGTGGTGCTCACCGCGGCGCTTTCCAGCCTTAACTCAGGGTTGTACTGTACCGGGCGTATTTTACGCTCCATGTCGATGGGCGGTTCGGCACCGAAATTCATGGCTAAAATGAGCCGTCAACAGGTGCCGTGGGCCGGGATCCTCGCCACGCTGGTCGTGTATGTCGTCGGGGTATTCCTGAACTATCTGGTGCCGTCACAGGTGTTTGAGATCGTGTTGAACTTCGCGTCACTGGGCATTATTGCGTCGTGGGGGTTTATCATGGTCTGTCAGATGCGTCTGCGCCGGGCCATAAAAGAAGGTAAAACGGCAGACGTCAGCTTTAAACTGCCGGGCGCACCGTTTACCTCGTGGTTAACGCTGCTGTTCCTGGTGAGCGTACTGGTATTGATGGCGTTTGACTATCCAAACGGCACCTATACCATCGCGTCATTACCGCTGATTGCCATCCTGCTGGTCGCGGGCTGGTTCGGCGTGCGTAAACGTGTTGCAGAGATCCACCGCACCGCGCCATAACGGCAGAAGGCCTGACAGGTTAATCCTTCAGGCCTTCTTTTTTTAGTTCGCTTCAATCAACTGCGCTACGTCGTTGCTGTTAATTTCCCGCGCATTCCCATCCTGATCGGTATAGCTGGTCATTCCCGTGTCTTTATCCAGTTTTGGCTTACCCTGGGTGGTGATGGTTTGTCCGCTTTTGGTCGTCATAACGTAATCGGTGGTGCATCCTGCCAATGTAAACAGCATTACGCCTGCACAAAGACAGATAAATGGCTTTTTCATGGTATTCCCGTGTTATTCAGTTAGCCGTTGAGGGCGTAGTGTAAGTCCCTGAAGTGGGTCAGGCTACTGGCCGGGTGTAACGAGGCGTATCGGGGGATTTAGAGAAGTGACAGGAGGGGTTTCCCCCTCCGGTTAATTACAGCGCAATACGAATAACATCGTCCGGCTGGGTGGCTTCCTGCTCGCGGGTGGACTTCTGTTTCACGCTAACGTACAGGGTTTTACCGTCGGCGGAGAGCGCCAGGCTATTCGGGAATGTTGGGGTCTCGAACGTTTTAACGACTTTATAGCTTTTCGCGTCGATCACGCTCACTTTGCCGGCCTGACGATGGGTCACGTAGGCCTCGTTACGCGCCGGGTTAAACAGCACGGCCAGGGATTCCGGCGCGGCGACTTTTGCCAGGACGTTGCCATTACGGGTGTCGATTACCAGCACTTCCGCCGCTTTAGAGTCGGTGACAAAGGCGCGGTTGCCCGCCGTGTCCAGACTCAGGTTGATGAAGAAATGCTCTTTTCCATCATCCAGCAGCTTTTTACGGCTGAGAATTTTGTTGGTGGTGGTATCGATAGTGATGAATTCACCGTCCGCATTGGCGGTGTACAGGCGTTTAGCCTTGCTGTCGACAGCCAGAGCGGTGCTCATTTTGCCGGTATTTTGAATGGTGTCCTTCAATTTAATGGCATCACCGTCCACCACCCAAATCACGCTCTCTTTACCAATACCGCTAATGTATACCGTGTTGGTGGCGTCATCGGCGACCAGCTCACGCGGCTGCAGTGGGCGAACGTCTTCAGAACGCTTACGCGCATCCAGCACCAGACGTCCTTTCACCGCGCCCGTTTTAGCATCCATTGCCGTCACCGCGCTGTTTACCGTGTTGCCGAACCACAGCGTTTGCGTGGCGTTGTTGATGGTGGCGCCAAACGGTTTGAGATCGTTATGAATAACCTGAGTCACTTCGAGGGTGACCGGGTCAAGACGGTAAACCACCCCGCCGGTATCCAGTTTGCGGCTCTGCGAGGTCGCCAGCCACAGCGCGTTCTCTTGCTGACTGTACGCCATTTCATAGGCGCCTTTGCCCACGGCTTTGCGCAGCAGTTCTTCTGCAGCCTGCGTAGTAAAAGATGATGCAACGAGCAGTGAACCTAACAGTAAAGAACCACGCAGACGCGGCGAAAACAGATGACGTAAAGACATGACGACTCCCTTTGATAAATTCGTTTGTTACTGCTTCACATAGCTTCAATGAGCAAAATCATGGTTTTGCCTTTTTTAGGAATGAGAATAGTAATCATTATTCATCTCAAAGTGGAGCACTTCTTCACATATTGACTACAATCGTTGTCATTGCCCGAAAAACTAGCGCAATTCAGCAGCGCTAAAATTCATCTTTTATAAAAAAATTCACGCGCTTATCGCTGGTGTTACGGCGTAAGCATCATTAACTGGCCTTGTTCATGACGATTTTTGCATCCCGCTACACTGCACTTCCTGTTTCTTTACTGCCTGTCTTCCTCTCGCCTTATGCCGTGGCAGAAAGTGAGATAAACGATCAAACGCTGATCGTTAGCGCGACACCACAGTCCGTTTCTGAACTGGACACCCCTGCCGCCGTCAGCGTCGTTGACGGAGAAGATATGCGTCTGGCAACGCCGCGAATTAATCTGTCTGAATCCCTGACCAGCGTCCCTGGGCTACAGGTGCAAAATCGGCAGAACTACGCCCAGGATCTCCAGTTGTCGATTCGCGGATTTGGTTCGCGAACCACTTATGGCATCCGCGGCATTCGTTTGTATGTCGACGGGATCCCAGCAACCATGCCGGATGGGCAGGGTCAAACATCCAATATTGATATCAGCAGCGTACAAAATATTGAGGTTTTACGCGGCCCCTTCTCTGCTCTGTATGGCAATGCGTCTGGTGGAGTGATGAATGTCAGCACTGAAACGGGACATGAGCCGCCAACCATTGAAGCCAGCAGTTATTACGGCAGTTTTGGCAGTTGGCGCTACGGGTTAAAAGCAACGGGCGCACTGGGCGATGGCACACAGCGAGGGGATGTGGATTACACCGTTTCAACAACCCGGTTTACCACCCATGGTTATCGCGATCGCAGCAGCGCCCAAAAAAATCTGGCCAATGCCAAACTGGGCGTGCGCATGGACGATACGAGCAAACTAACCCTGATTTTCAATAGTGTAGAGAGTAAAGCTGACGATCCTGGTGGTCTTACCGAGTCGGAGTGGCAGGCCAATCCGCAGCAATCTCCCCGCGCTGAGCAATACAACACGCGAAAAACCATCAAGCAGACCCAGGCGGGGTTGCGCTATGAACGCCAGCTTAGCGCGAAGGATGATATCAGCATCATGACTTATGCGGGCGAGCGTGAAACCACTCAGTATCAGTCAATCCCGATGGCCCCGCAGTTAAAACCCTCTCATGCCGGAGGCGTTATTACCCTGCAACGTCATTATCAGGGGATAGACAACCGCTGGACTCACCGTGGCGAGCTGGGCGTACCCGTGACCTTCACCACCGGTCTGAATTACGAAAACATGAGCGAAAACCGTAAAGGCTACAACAACTTTCGCCTTGATGATGGCGTGCCAGAATATGGTCAGAAAGGCGACTTACGACGTAACGAACGTAACCTGATGTGGAATGTCGATCCCTATCTGCAAACCCAGTGGCAATTAACGCAGAAACTCTCGCTGGATGCCGGGGTTCGCTACAGTTCGGTGTGGTTTGATTCTAACGATCGCTATATTACGCCTGGTAACGGAGATGACAGCGGTGACGCCAGCTATCACCAGTGGTTACCTGCCGGATCGTTAAAATACGCCATCACCGATGCCTGGAACGTCTACCTGGCCGCGGGACGTGGGTTCGAAACGCCCACCATCAACGAGTTGTCTTACCGCTCCGACGGCCAAAGTGGGATGAATTTTGACCTACATCCTTCCACAAACGATACCGTGGAAATCGGCAGTAAAACGCGTATCGGCGATGGGCTGTTTACCGCAGCGCTATTCCAGACCGATACCGATGACGAGATCGTGGTTGACAGCAGTAGCGGCGGGCGGACAACCTACAAAAACGCTGGAAAAACCCGCCGTCAGGGAGGTGAGTTATCCTGGGACCAACGCTTTGCCGCAAGCTGGCGTGTAAAAGCTGCATGGACCTGGCTGGATGCGACCTACCGCAGCAACGTCTGTGGCGATCAAAACTGCAACGGCAACCGCCTGCCTGGCATTGCGCAAAACATGGGATTTGCTTCGCTGAGCTACGTGCCTGATGAAGGTTGGTATGCGGGAACTGATGTTCGTTATATGAGCAACATTATGGCAAATGATGAAAATACGGCGCAAGCCCCGTCCTATACCGTAGTGGGTTTAAATACCGGCTATAAATTTTATTACCGCAGTCTGATGATCGACCTGTTCGGTCGGGTGGATAATCTGTTTGATAAGTCCTACGTCGGTTCGGTGATAGTGAATGAGGCAAATGGTCGATATTACGAACCGGCGCCAGGACGAAACTATGGCGTAGGGATTAATCTGGCCTGGCGTTTTGAATAACACTGGCGGGAATGACTCCCGCCATCCGTTTTACGCATCGTCTGCAAGACGAATCACCACTTTACCGAAGTTTTTGCCGGTCAGCAGGCCGATAAAGGTCTGCGGCGCATTTTCCAGACCGTCGGTGATTTGCTCGCGGTAATGGATTTTGCCCTCTTTAACCCAGCGCCCCATCTCCCGCTGAAACTCCTGAATGCGGTGACCATAATCCTGACCAATGATAAAGCCCTGCATCCGAATTCGCTTTTTCAGCAGCGTTGCCATCAGCAAAGGTAATCTATCGGGTCCGCCTGGAAGCGATGTGGCGTTGTAACCGCTGACCAGTCCGCACAGCGGAATGCGCGCAGAGGTATTGAGCAATGGCAGAACGGCGTCAAATACCTTACCGCCGACGTTTTCGTAGTAAATATCGATCCCCTGCGGACAGGCTTTTGCCAGCTGTTGCGCAAAATCTTGTGCATGGTGATCGAGGCAGACATCAAAGCCCAAGACCTCGGTGGCATGTCGGCATTTTTCTGCCCCGCCAGCAACCCCGATCACCCGGCAGCCTTTGAGCTTACCAATCTGCCCTACCGTTGCGCCAACCGGGCCGGTGGCGGCGGCCACAACCAGCGTTTCCCCTGCTTTTGGCTGACCAATATCCAGCAGCCCCATATAAGCAGTAAACCCTGGCATCCCCATCACTCCCAGCGCCCAGGAGGGATGTTCGGGATTATCGCCAAGTTTCACCAGCCCGTTACCGTCGGAGATGTCATAGTCCTGCCAGCCGCTGTAGCTCAGCACCCACTCGCCTGGCTGGTAATCAGGATGGTTGGAGGACACCACGCGACTCACGGTCCCGCCAACCATCACGCCGCCAATCTCTACCGGCGGGGAGTAAGACGGCTCATCGCTCATGCGTCCACGCATGTAGGGATCGAGGGAAAGAAAAATGGTGCGCAGTAAAACCTGGCCTTCACCCGGCGTTGCCACCTCATCGTCTTCAAGACGGAAGTTTTCCGGGACCGGCGCGCCATGCGGGCGGGAAGCCAGTACCCAGCGGCGATTGCGATTAGTCTGTTGACCCATGATGTGCTCCTCTGCTTTTGGCATGATTCCATCAATAGTAGCAGCCTGTGTCCGCCAGTTAGCTGACGACATGATTTAACCGCACAACCAGGTAAACGCAGGGGTGTGCGGTTTCATTGATAAACCGACAATCATTCGGCGGACCAAGCTCCAGGCAATCGCCAGCCCGCATTTCATGACGCACGTCCCCTTCCACAAAGACCAATTCCCCCTGCTGTAGCCAGATAAGTTGTCTTGCCTGCACATAGGAAGAGGCTGGCATCGGGATGTCGCTTCCGGCGGGCAATTCTATCTGCACCAGATCAATAGGCAGATCGCTGCGCGGTGAAACGTGGCGGCGCAGATAGTGGCTTTGCGGGTCGTGCCAGACAGGCTGATCAGCGAAGCGCAGCAGCTTTCCCTCCTGCATTTCGGCCCGCGCCATCAGCATAGACATGCTGATACCAAAGGCACCGGAGAGCCTGCCCAGCAGCGTGGCCGTTGGGCTGCTCTCACCGCGCTCTATTTTATGGATCATCGCCCGCGACACGCCTGCGCGTTCAGCGAGTTCCGTCAGAGACCAGCCGCGAGACTCCCGCTCAATGCGAATTCTTGCACCGATCCGTTGATTTATGCTGTCTTCAATAGTATTCATATTGTAATACTATAGTGAACAATCCCTGAGGTTCAACATGTCCATTCGATTTGCCAGCAAAGAAGATTGTGCCGCCATTGCAGAAATCTACAACCATGCGGTACTGCATACGGCGGCTATCTGGAACGATCAAACGGTCGATGCCGAAAACCGTATCTCATGGTATCAAGCCCGCCAGTTGATGGGCTATCCGGTGCTGGTGAGTGAAGAGAATGGCGTAATTACAGGGTACGCCTCCTTTGGCGACTGGCGTAACTTTGATGGATTCCGTCATACTGTTGAACATTCGGTGTATGTCCATCCTGCTCATCAGGGTAAAGGCCTGGGACGAGCGCTGCTCAGCAGACTGATAGAAGAAGCCCGCGCGTGCGGCAAGCATGTGATGGTTGCGGGCATTGAGTCTCAGAATCAGGCATCGCTGCATCTGCACAGCACGCTGGGTTTTAAAACCACCGCGCAAATGCCACAGGTTGGCACGAAATTTGGGCGCTGGCTGGATCTGACTTTTATGCAGTTGCAGTTAGACGATCGCCGCGAACCGGATGCCAGCAGATGAACCAGACGCTAACCCTCTCCTTTCTGATTGCCGCAGGTATTGGTCTGGTGGTGCAAAATACCTTGATGGTACGCATCACGCAGACGTCCTCGACGATCCTCATCGCCATGTTACTTAACTCGCTGGTCGGGATCGTGCTGTTTGCCAGCATACTGTGGTTTAAGCAAGGTATGGCGGGGTTTGGGGAACTGGTTTCCAACGTGCGCTGGTGGACGCTAATCCCTGGCTTGCTGGGATCGTTCTTTGTTTTTGCCAGCATCAGTGGATACCAAAATGTGGGTGCAGCAACCACTATCGCGGTGCTGGTGGCCAGCCAGTTAATCGGCGGACTGGTGCTGGATATTCTGCGCAGTCATGGCGTGCCGCTGCGGGCGTTGGTGGGGCCGGTCTGCGGCGCGGTGCTGCTGGTTGTTGGGGCCTGGCTGGTGGCGAGACGTTCGTTTTAATTGCGCTTATCCGGCCTGAACATGCAGGCCGGATAAGGTGTTACTTCGCCATCTGGCAACAATGAATTAAAGGATTGTGCCGCCTTTGGTCAACTGTTCGCGACGGGTTTCCATATCCTCTTTATGCTGACGGCCATGATGTGCGATAGCCGTACGCAAACGCTGTTGCTGGGTGTAACGTTCTTCCCGGCTCAGCACGACATCATCGCTGAGTTCAATCAGCAATTCATTCATATGCGTAATGACGCTCTCTTCAATGGCGGCATCAACACGTGCGCTGACCTCATCCAGATGCGACATAACCTCTCCTTAACTCATTAATTTAATTTTGCTTTTGAAAAATCGCTGCCCATCAGGCTAACGCTGTATCCGCTGACGTTGCTGCGCGTCGCGTAAAACGTTTTCCCGTTTGCTAACGCAATCCACGGAGCCTGCTGGTAGAAAATCTCTTGCGACTGCTGGTAAAGCGCGGCGCGTTCTTCCGGTTTACTCACCAGTTTCGCCTTTTGAACCAGCGAATTATACTCTTTATCGCACCAGCGCGCGGCGTTAGATCCGGTTTTAATGCTGTCACAGCCCAGCAGTACATCGGCGAAGTTGTCCGGATCGCCGTTGTCTGACATCCAACCGAACAACGCGGTGTCATGCTCACCTTTACGCATTCCGGAGAGATATTCGCCCCACTCGTACGACACAATTTTCGCCTTCACGCCAACCTTCGCCCAGTCGCTTTGGATCATCTCGGCAATCCGTCGGGAGTTCGGGTTGTATGGGCGCTGAACCGGCATTGACCACAGCGTCGCTTCAAAGCCGTTTTCCAGTCCCGCCTGTTTCAGCAGATCTTTCGCTTTTTGCGGGTCATAAGCGTAATCCTGCAGATCTTTATTGAATCCCAACATATTCGGCGGAATTGGCGATTTTGCCACCGTACCGGAACCTAAAAAGACGGCGTTAATAATGGCCTTTTTGTCTGTCGCGTAGTTAAGCGCCTGACGCACCAGCACGTTATCAAACGGTTTTTTCTCGGTATTAAACGCCAGATAGCCGACGTTCAGCGCTTCAACCGAATGCAGCGTCAAATCTTTATTCTTCTTAATCTCGTCAAACTGTACGGGCGCAGGTGCCGGAATTATCTGGCATTCATTGGTTTGCAGTTTCGCCAATCGGGTCTGAACGTTTGGCGTGATTGAGAAGATCAGGTGCTTCGTGGGGACAGCGCCGTCCCAGTAGTTCGGGTTGGCGAGATAGCGGATTTGCGAATCCTGCTTGTACTGCTGCAACACGTATGGCCCGGTGCCAATTGGCCAGTTATCGACGTTTTCCGGAGTGCCTTTTTTCAGCATCACGTCGGCATATTCCGCAGAAAGGATGGAGGCAAAATCCATTCCCCAGTCGGCAAGAAACGCGGCATTAGGTTCATTAAGGATAAACTGAACGTGATAATCATCGACCTTCTTCACTTCTTTAATCAGTTTATCCAGACCGACATCGTTGAAGTATTCGTAGCTTCCCTGAGAAATTTTGTGGTACGGATGATCGGCATCTTTCTGTCGTAATACCGAGAAAACCACGTCATCAGCGTTGAAGTCACGGGTTGGTTTGAAGAATTTATTACTGTTGAATTTCACGCCCTGACGCAGGGTAAAAGTGTAGGTCTTACCGTCCGGCGAAATCGTCCAGTCCGTTGCCAGAGACGGAACTGGCGTATTTTTTACCGGATCAAAGTTGATGAGTCGGTTGTAGAGCACCTGTGAGCTGGCCACAAACGATGGACCGGAACTGGCGATTTGCGGGTTAAATGACTCTGGCGACGCTTCTGAGCAGTAAATGAGAGTGTCAGTATTGGCCGCGAACGCCGCGCCTGATGGTAAGACGGCGCTGAGCGCCAGCGCGAGTAACGTTGTTTTCCTTGCAATCATGGTTATAAGCCTTCTTATTTTATTATTAACCGGGATATCAGAGCATAGCTGACAAAAACTGACCAATAACAAATCACTATCAGGTTATTCTAATCCGGTGTATTTCGCTGAATAATTCATCACCCTAAGCGAATTAATTTCCCTTAAGTCTTTTTTAAAACGTCAAGATTTTTCCCGGCACTCTATGCCATGAAAATTCGCCCCTTTTTGCCTCTCTTCCACCGTTTGCTCGTTTTTATAAAACGTAAAGTAGATACGTGAAGAAGTCTAAGGGGTAACAACGTGGCAAAAACTCTCTTGCGCAGCGGCAATTTGGATGACTATCAGGCCGTGGGCGGCGGTGGTCAGGCCGTGTTTGATTCAGCATTGCAAATTCGTGAAACGCTTCGCCTGCGTAAACAGCAGGCGATGGTGGATTGTCTGGCGATCCCACAAATTAACGACAACGGCGATCGCGTTGACTGGTATTCGCCGATTGAAGGGAAAGCCGTTGCATGGAAAGCCGCTGATGAAGAGGCCCGTTTTCGTGCGCTGCGCTATCTGGGAAGCACGCTGGAAAATGCGGCGGCGCTGAGCCGTAAAAGTCTGCAATCGGGTAAAACCTCCCTGCAACTGTTTGGCTCACTGCTGGAAAAAGCCATCCAGTTTCCTGGTGAGAATCACGTGTTTCTGGTTGAAGGTAAACCCGTTATTACGTTCTGGGGTTTCGTCAATCTGAATGAAAATCCTCGCGACGATGTGCTCGATTGCCTGCGCCTTGCCGATATTCCTCCGGTCGTCACCGTAGCGGAGCCTGAGCCGGAAGAAGAAATCACTGCCCAAATCACCTTCGTCGAGGCCGACGCGCCTTTGTTGACTCCAGTCGTTGAGCTACCTAAACCGGCTGAACCTGAACCACAACCCCCGGTCGTTGTTAACGAACCGGAAGTCTCGCCGCCGCTCGCACAGAAGAAACCCGCACGCCGCTTGCCGTTGTGGAGCCTGCCCGTTGCCGCGGTGATCATTGCAGCCATGGTTGGGCCGCTGCTGTGGAAGCAACAGCCCACCCCGCCCGTACCCGCTGTTCCCCCTGCAGACGTCGCTAAGTCAGATATAGCACCGCTGCCAGAACTGACATCTGCACTGCCGCTGCATCGGGCTGAAGTGGTTCCGGTCGCCAAAAAAGAAAAACCTGTCGAGGGACCGGTCGTGATCGCCGCGATTCCGAAAGATGCGCTGGTGATGGATGCCAACCAGATGAAGGCAGGAACGACGCGTTTTCTCAACGGTAACTGGCGCGTAATGGTTGATGTTAAAGATCCGGTTAGCGGTAAAGCGCCGTCGCTGCGCTATCAGATCCAGGCCAATAAAGGCACGGCGCGCGTGGTTCATGGCGACAATATTGTTTGTCGTGCCGAGATTTTCTCCGGTTTGCATCAGTCAGGTGAATTAATGATTAAGAGTCGCGGGAATGCCCGTTGTACGGACGGGTCACGTTATCCGATGCCGGAAATTACCTGCAAAGCGGGAACCAATGACGTCGCCGCCTGTACCGCACGTTATGACGATCACGCGGAAATCCCTCTGACGATCAAAAAGATAGGTGCCTGATTTTATGTTGGTGAATCTGTGTGACTACAAACAGAGCGTGACGCTCATCGCCAATAGCGGTGTGCAATTTCTGGATTTTGGCCTGACGCCGCAGGAATCTGCGCATCATGGCCGCTTTGTGCGCAAAACGGCAAATGGTCCCCTGCTGCGGCTGGATTTCGATCTGACAACCGGACGTTATACCTTACCAGGCAGCACCGGCGCTCAGCCCGAAGTGGTGAAGCCGGAAAGCACCCAGAAGCTGCATTATTCGCTGGACGTGCTCGACGGTGTCTGGCTGCCGCTGCCGTTCCTGCGCTTTAATCCGCCGCGTACGTTCGTTGAAGGCCCGGATAACTGGGCGCGCGTACAGGTGCGAAAGCTGGCGCAACCTGACAGCGCGGGCAACACCCACCGCGTCACCGTGGCGCTGGACAGCCAGCTCACTGAAAATGCCCCTGCGGCGTTAACCCCCAACGAAAATGACCTGCTGAACGGTACGCGATTTGCGCTGGCCTGGCATGACAACGAAATTGCCGATTTCCTCGACCAGACCTGGATTGACGGCTGGTTGCGCGAATCCTTTATGCATCATGTCACACAGCATGAGAACCGCTCAGAACAAGAGATCCAGCAGGCGCTGCGTAACTTTGAATATCAGGCGCACTGGCTGAATGTGCTGACCCTGTTAGGCGAGCAGCTTTCCGTCCCGGAAGTGAAACTGGTCACGCATACCCTTAGCACGCCCGCCATTCCCGTTGATCTTATCCTGGATATCGGTAACACCCATACCTGTGGCGTCCTGATTGAAGATCACGGGGATGCCAATGACGGACTGCGCCAGACAGCCGAATTGCAGGTGCGTTCGTTAAGCGAGCCACAGTTTCTCAACGATCCGTTGTTCACCAGCCGACTGGAGTTTTCCGAAGCGCGTTTTGGTAAGCAGCACTTTTCCGTGGAGAGCGGTCGTGATGATGCCTTTATCTGGCCGTCGATTGTCCGCGTTGGCGATGAAGCCCGAAAGCTGGCGATGCAGCGCATGGGCACTGAAGGCAGCAGTGGGATCTCCAGCCCGCGCCGTTATCTGTGGGACGAAACGCCGGTGTTGCATGACTGGCGCTTTAGCCAGATGAATGGCAAAACCCAGCGCGAACCACTGGCTACCGCCTTCCCGCTGATGAACCTGATGAACGATGACGGGCAACCGCTGTTCAGCCTGCCGCAGGATGATCGTCTGCCGGTATTCTCACCGCAATACAGCCGCAGTACGCTGATGACGCATATGTTGTGCGAAATACTGGCCCAGGCGCTGGGGCAAATTAACAGCGTGGCGACGCGTTTGCGCCTCGGATTCCCGGCATCTCCTCGTCAGTTGCGTACGCTGATCCTGACCCTGCCGTCGGCGATGCCCAAACAGGAGCGTGAGATTTTCCGCCTGCGCATGTTTGAAGCTATTGCGTTGGTCTGGAAAGCGATGGGCTGGCACCCGCAGGATGAAGACTTCACCACCCGTAAACAGCAGGAAAAGAGCGTGGTTCCCGTACCTGAGATCCAGATGGAATGGGATGAGGCCAGCTGCGGGCAACTGGTGTGGCTGTATAACGAAGCTATCTCTCACTACGATGGTCACACCGAATCGTTCTTTAACGCCCTTGCCCGCCCGGACCGTCTGCCGGAGCCTGGTGAGACTAAAGGTCGTGCGCTGCGCGTGGCATCGATCGACATTGGCGGCGGGACAACGGATATGGCCGTCGTCCATTACCAGCTTGATGACGGCGTGGGTACAAACGTCAAAATTACCCCGCACCTGCTGTTCCGTGAAGGCTTTAAGGTTGCGGGCGATGACATGCTGCTGGACGTGATTCAGCGTTGCGTGTTGCCTGCGCTGCAAACCCGTCTGCAACAGGCTGGCGTGACCGACGCCGCCGCATTGCTGGCCACGCTATTTGGCGATTCCGGGCGCATCGACACCCAGGCGATTTTGCGTCAACAAACGGCGTTACAACTCTTTATGCCGCTCGGTCATGCGGTACTTTCAGCCTGGGAACAAAGTGATATTAACGATCCGGTAGCGGGTCTGCATGCCACCTTTGGCGAACTCCTGAGCCAGCAACCAACGCGCAACGTGCTGAATTACATCCAGCAGGCTATCGATCATGCGTTGCCTGCGGGATCGCCAGCGTTTGATGTGTTGAGCGTGCCGTTACAGGTGCAGTTCAGGCAGTTACAAGAAGCGTTACTGGCGGGCCAGTTTACCCTGACCTCCCCACTGCATGCGGTCTGTGAGGCCATTTCACACTATCGCTGCGATATTTTATTAGTGACCGGCAGACCCGCCTGTTTACCGGGCGTACAGGCGTTGATCCGCCATCTGCAGCCCGTTCCGGTTAATCGTATGATCTGGATGGATAACTACCGCGTACATGAGTGGTATCCGTTCAGCCAACAAGGGCGGATTGGTAACCCCAAATCCACCGCAGCAGTTGGTGCCATGTTGTGTAGCCTGGCGCTGGATCTACGCTTGCCGCGTTTCAACTTTAAAGCTGCCGATATCGGCGCTTACTCGACCGTACGTTATCTCGGCGTGTTGGATAATACGGTCAATACGCTGCGCGATGAGAACATCTGGTATCACGATATCGATCTGGATAAGCCCGGCGCGAAGCTGGATGCCCGCCTGCACTTCCCATTGCGCGGCAACGTTACGTTAGGTTTCCGTCAACTGGCCAACAGCCGTTGGCCTGCCACACCGCTGTATACGCTCAGCATAAATTCTGCCGAACTGGCAAAAACCATCGCCGGAGATGGCGTGTTGAATGTACGGCTGCAGCTACGCGGTGGTAGCAAAGAAAGCGGCCCGGAATTCTTCGTACTGAGCGATGCGTGGTTACAGGATGGCACTCCCGTTGCCGCCAATGCCTTAACGTTAAAACTGAATACGCTGGCAGACCGACGCCATAGCGGGAGCCATTACTGGATTGATAGCGGGAGCGTGTACCTGAAATGAGTAAGATGTTAAACACCGCGCAGGCCGCCATCGAGTGGGTAACTGATACCCGTCAGCGTGCGGCGCGTCTTGATGATGAAGCGGATGCCCTGTTGGCGCAGCTCACCCTGGCCGCCGTTAATGAATCTGCGTTGAAGACGACCTTTTCATCGCGAGGATGCGTTGGGCTTTACGGACATTCGCAATCGGCAAAAGCGCACCTGCTCACAGCATTGTGCAGCAACGCCAATGGCAAAGTGAATATCGTTACCCCGGATCGCAGCTTTGATTACTTTTCACATATTAATCCTGGTCATGCGCCAACCAATATGGCGATCCGCTTTACGCGTGATGAAAATCCGCTCGATGGTGAATGGCCGTTGCGCCTGCGGCTACTCAGTGAAGCCGAACTGGTACAGCTATTTATTACCCAGTTCTGTGCGCTTGCGGATAACCGCCAGGTCGAGAAATCGATTATTGAGGCGCGCCTGGAAAAATGGCAAACGTTGCGCCAGCGTCATCCGGTGCCGGGCATTACCGCGCAGGATGTCGCGGCAATTGGTCGTTTCTGGCGCGCCTGCGTACCGGCCAGACAGCAGCAATTTGACGACGCGCTATGGTATCAGTTTGCCACGCTGCTACCCGCTCTGGATCTGACTACCCGGGCAAACGCCTGGGCGTTACTGTGGGGAGAACAACCAGAGTTGACGCAACAGTGGTTGGCGCTGGCGCATACGCTGCAACAAACCGGGAGCGCGCAAGAACTCGCGGCTCCGCTGAGCCTGCTGGTTGACCATTTTGGTTTACCTGCCGAGAGTTTCCTGACTCAGGTAGCATTGAACGGGAATGAGGCGCAAAGCGATGTGGTGGTTCATCCAATAGAAAATGATCAGTTGCTCAATGCGGTCAGCCTTTCTCAGGCTTCGCTGGCGCTGCTCACGCGCGAGCTGGTCCTGACGGTTGAAGACGCGGTACTGGAGAATGTTGATCTGCTGGATATTCCCCTCGCCCCGGATGTTCATCCCCATCCATTGTGGCAGGCCAAATTAGGCTGGATGCTGGAACATTATCGCCAGCATCTGCAACCGGATGTACTTTTAATCTGTAATGCGGTATCTACCCGCTCCCAGACTCCCGCCATCACCCGCAAGCTGCTGGGCTGGGTTAACGATACTCAGCCCGTACATGACGCTGCATTGCCGGGAGTGGTCTGGGCCATTACTCCGCAGGATGCGCGGTTTAGCACTCAGCAAAATCTTGATGAATCTGTGCAGCAATTAATGGGCAAGCCCGGACTGCACTGGGGCACGCTGCAGGCGCTGGATAAACACAGCTTACAACGCCTCGTCGAATGGCTGACTCAGGCAACCTCGCCCCAGCAACGCCAGGCGAGATTGACCTCCCTGCGTGAGCAGCACCAGCAGCGCGTACGCGAAACCCTGATCGGCTGGATTAACCCCGTTGAAACCGAATCGGGTAGCAATGAGTCGGTGATCCGCCAGCTCCAGGCCCAGGCGGCAAAACATGGCGAACTCCTGGACGGTTTGCTCCCGCCGATGCGCCTCTTTGAGTCGCTACTGCGTGTTCAGCAGCCGCGCGAGGAACAGGTGAGCGGATTATTTAATGAAGAGATTGACCTGTTTGCCGAGGTGCGTGACACACCGCACTCGCCGGAAAGCAAAGAGACCGGGTATCAGGCGCACAAAATGTGGGTTAACCACGTGCGCCAGTGGTGTCGCGATGAAAATAATGCGCGCCGTTTACGTCTCGAGCCGCGTACGCTAAGGCAGGTTGCCGATATCCTCGTCACCACCAGCTATCGGCTGGAAATGCCGCAACGCTTACAGCGCATTATGCAGCGAGAAAACGTCTGCGCCGCGCAGCTTCACGCCGATATTGGGGATTTTATTACCTGGCTTGGATTTGCCAGCGTGGCAGAGGAACAGCGTCCGGCCAGCAGGATCCAAAAAGGATCGGCTATTTTTAGTGCCCCGGCGCAACAGCCGATGTTACGGTTGACGAAACTGGATGAACAACCTTCGCATGGCGCAAGCCGTTACGTTTACGACTGGCTGGTTGCTTTGTATACCCGCGCCAATGAAAACGTGGGATATCAGCATCCGCAGGATGTTTGCGCAGTCGACAAAAAACGATTAGATGCCCTGCTTTCCTCCTGAAACGGCGTTCACGCCGTCATCAGAAGAGAGAAAACATTAACGCGACGGGAAAACTCATCGGCCAGGTCGCCCCGACTAATACCGCGCTGAGAAAACGAATCCGCTTTTTATCGCGGGAAAGAAACCAGGTGATGATTGCCGTGATAGCGGCCATCACCGCATAAAAAACCAGCATTTTTTGGTACAGAGACATGTCAGGCATCCGGGCCGAAAGGTAAAATCGCGCGCAATATGCTCTTTTTCATGACCCACATCAAGTTTTATTAATTATTTTAAGAGAAACGCCGGTAAAACAAGCCGTTTTCATTATGTTCAGAATCCGTACTATTGCGGATAGTTATAACCCGTACTATACCCATAAGGGTTAAAACGAAAGGTGGCACAAATGAATGTTTCCAGTAAAACTGTGGTGCTGATAAATATATTTGCTGCTGTAGGACTTTTCAGTCTGATTTCCGCAAGGTTTGGCTGGTTTGCTTGATGTCGTTCTTCTTGATTAATTGCAGCGTCCGCTGGCAGAGAGGCTCTTCTCTCTGCCATTAGTACACGATTTTCCCACTCTCCTGCCACCCGGTAAATTATCCTTAGTATGTAATCCCCCTAATCCTTCTGCGGCATTATATTGCCCGCATAACGGCTCGGTGTTGTGCCGGTATGCTGATGGAAAAAAGCGATAAAAGCACTGTCACTGACAAATTCCAGATATTGCGCCACCTGGCTGATCTGCCCCCCGTCAGCCAGCATCTCCATGGCTTTTAATAGTCTAAATTGCTGCCGCCAGCTCTGATAATTCATCCCTGTATCCCTGGTAAATATTCGACTGATCGTCCTCTCGCATGCCCCAACCCGTTGGGATAATTGATTTAGTCGTGGTGGCAATTCGCCCATGCGTACTCCTTCAAGCCACACGTTCAGCCGTGGATCTGAGGGAAACTGCAACGTCCAGTTTTCACTGCGGGCGGCCCGCATTTCCTCACAGAAAACGGTGATAAGACTGGCCTGCTGCGCGGCAGGCATTTCCCACGGCCAGAAAGCCATACGTTCTATTACTTCAAAAAAGAGAGGATTAACGTCGACTATCTGCAGCGGTAACTTAGATAACGGCAATGTAGTTGAAAAATACAACGAACGATAAGCCATCACCCCGCGCATTATGGCGCGATGTACCGTACCAGCCGGGATCCAGACCGCGCGCCGTGGCGGTAGCTGACACAGGGCATGCTCCAGCTCAATCGTAATGCTTCCCGCAGCCGAAAAAAGTAGCTGATGACGAAGATGGCTATGCCGGCCTGAATCGTGTACGCCCATCTCGGAGGCAATCCCGATTACCGGTTTATCAAAGCTATCCGCATCGAAATCATCATCCGGGGCAATTTCCATTATCTGTCCGATAGTTGATATTTAAAGTCTTGATAATGGTAATGCGACACCTCCCTTTCAGCAATAATGCCCGCCAGTTTTCTGTCTCTCTGGATATTGCTATGAACACTCTTCGCCGCCCGCCGCTGTGGCTTCTTACTTTGCTGATTATGTTTCCGCAACTGGTGGAAACCATTTATAGCCCGGCATTGCCAAGGATTGCCACGTCTTATCACGTAAGCAGTGAGCGCGCGGCGCAAACACTCTCCGTTTATTTTATTGCCTTCGCCATCGGCGTGGCGATGTGGGGTTGGCTGAGCGACTGCATCGGTCGACGTTGGGCGATGCTGGCAGGACTTATCTGCTATGGGTCAGGTTGTGCCCTGGCCGTGGTTGCCACTGACTTCAGCGTTTTGCTGCTGGCGCGGATGATCTCAGCCATCGGCGCGGCTGCCGGGTCAGTGGTGGTACAGACCATGCTACGGGACACTTATGAATCAACTGCACTATCCCGCGTCTTTTCCGTGATGGGCGCTGCGCTGGCATTGAGTCCCGTTTTCGGCCTGCTAAGCGGAGGTTGGTTGGTTAGCCTGTATGGTCATACCGGTGTATTTATTGCCCTTGTGCTGCTGGCGCTGCTACTGCTACTACTGACTGCGACCATGCTGCCAGAAACCCGGCCCGAAAATACGCTCAGACCCAGCCTTGCTGCACTGCTCTCCCGCATGATGCATGACCGCGAGCTGTGGAAAAATACCATGCTGGTTGCGCTGCTGAACACCATGCTGTTTAGCTATTACAGCCTGGCTCCGTTTCTTTTCGGGCAATTGGGATGGAGTTCCAGAGCCTTTGGCTGGACGGGGGGACTACTTGCGTTTGCTTCGCTGTCGGGCAGCCTGCTGAACCGGAGATTATTGACGACAGACCTGACATCGGAACAGAGGGTACGTTATGCCTGTGCGCTGGCAGCATTGTCAGGCCTCGCCGCGTGGTGGTTACAGCACTCCGCGTGGATTCTGATACCGGTTTTCGGCGCGGTGATTGCCTATGGCATCGCAATCCCTAATGTGCTGAGTCAGGCCCTACGCCACTATCGTGAACAGGCCGGGGCCGCCGGTGCATTATTTGGATTAAGCTATTACCTGTTGCTGGGAATGATGCTGGGGGTTGCAGGCATGGTGCAACAACTGGGGCTGGTTCTGAGCATCTGTGCGCTACTCGCCTGGATTTGCAGCTTGCGCCGCGGATAACCGGATGACGATCGTGAAAGCACAAAGCCCTGACATTAATAAGCCGGGGCTTTGTTGTATCAATTAGCCTGACCTCGCGGATATTTCCAACTTACCGCCGTCCGATGGCGACGAGGCCAGTGGCGCGAATAATATAGACACACGTTTGCCAGTATTTAGCTATCCGTGCCGCATTTATCGCTCGCGCTTCAGATATTACTCATGCTTGATCATGACATGGCGAACAATCGTGTAATCTTCCAGCCCGTAAACCGACATATCCTTGCCATAACCAGACTGTTTTTGTCCGCCGTGCGGCATCTCGCTGACCAGCGTGAAGTGGGTATTGACCCAGGTGCAACCATACTGCAGGCGAGCGCTAAATCGATGCGCGCGCCCCACATCCCGAGTCCAGACGGAGGATGCCAGGCCGTATTTCGAATCGTTAGCCCACGCCAGCACCTGATCTTCATCCTCAAATACGGTGACGCTGACCACCGGACCGAAAACTTCCCGCTGCACGATAGCATCTTCCTGCTTCGCCCCGGCCAGCAGCGTCGGAGCAAAATAGTAGCCTGCGCCGTCCACTTTTTTACCACCGGTGATGACTTTGATATGCCCCAGTGCTTTGGCTTCATCGACCGCTTTAGTCACGCGATCGAGGTGCGCCTGCGAGCTTACCGGCCCCAACTCCGTCGATTCGTCATTCGGTGCACCGATTTTCAGGCTGGCAACCGCGGCACCCAGTTTCTCAACCAACGCGTCATAAATGCCTTTCTGGGCATAGATTCGACAAGCGGCGGTACAGTCTTGCCCGGCGTTGTAATACCCAAAGGTTCGCACGCCGCTCACCACCGCATCCAGATCGGCATCATCAAAAATGATGACCGGGGCTTTGCCGCCCAGCTCCATATGTGTGCGCTTAATCGAAGGCGCGGTGTGCTGGATAATGTGTTCACCGGTCGCAATGGAGCCGGTCAGGGAAACCATCCGGACTTTTTCATGACCGGTCAGCGGGTCACCCACCGTTTTGCCACGGCCAAAAAGCACGTTGATAACGCCAGGCGGATAAATATCTTTGGCAAATTCAGCCAGTTTAAGTGCCGTTAGCGGGGTAATTTCTGACGGTTTAATCACCACACAGTTACCCGCCGCCAGCGCCGGTGCCAGTTTCCACGCCGCCATCATCAGCGGGTAGTTCCACGGCGCGATAGAGGCCACCACGCCCAGCGGATCCCGACGAATCATCGACGTATGCCCTTCCAGATACTCTCCGGCCGCCTGTCCTTGCAGGGTACGAGCTGCCCCGGCGAAGAAGCGGAAAACGTCGACGATTGCCGGAATTTCATCGTTAAGGACACAGTGCAGCGGCTTACCACAGTTAAGCGATTCCAGCTCAGCGAAGGTTTGCGCGTTATCGGCGATAGCATCCGCCAGTTTCAGCAGCAGTTCGGAACGGACTTTCGGTGTGGTTTGTCCCCAGGTGGAAAATGCGTTGTCTGCTGCACGTACCGCCGCATCAACCTGCCCGGCTGACGCCTCGGCAATCTCCAGAATGCGTTCTCCAGTGGCAGGGTTATAGACTGGCTGCTTTTCACCTTCACCGTTGACCAGCTCGCCATTAATCAGTAATTGATGTTGCATAGCAATTTCCCATATCGTCGTTTATTTACCGTTTCCGGCGAGAGTGTCGCCTTCACGCGTTAGCCACCAGGCCCCTAAAATTGGCAGTGTTGTCACCAGCATTACCAGCAATGCCACAACGTTGGTGACAGGCACATCTCGTGGTCGACCCAGTTGATTGAGCAGCCACAAAGGAAGTGTTCTTTCATGTCCGGCGGTGAACGTTGTCACGATGATTTCATCAAACGACAAAGCAAACGCCAGCATCCCTCCCGCCAGCAGTGCCGATGCCAGGTTTGGCAGCACGACATAACGAAAGGTTTGCCAGCCGTTGGCGCCAAGATCCATAGACGCTTCAACCAGACTCCATGAGGTACGGCGAAAACGCGCCACGACGTTGTTAAATACCACCACCACGCAAAACGTCGCATGGCCGACCACGATGGTGAGAAAACCGGGTTCCAGGTTGATAGTTTTAAACGCCGTCAGTAGCGCCAGACCGGTAATAATCCCCGGCAGCGCGATCGGCAACAGCAGCAACAGCGATATTGCGCTTTTACCAAAAAAGTCCCTGCGCCACAGTGCGGCAGCGGCCAGCGTCCCCAGAACGAGAGCAATGGCCGTCGACAATGCAGCGATTTTAAGTGACAACGTCACCGATTCCAGAATATCGCTACGTTGCGCCGCAACGCTAAACCACTTCAGCGTTAACCCCTGCGGTGGAAAACTAAAAGCAGCCTCCTCAGTATTAAAAGCATAGGTGGCGATGATGAGGATGGGAAAGTGCAGGAAAATAACCCCGCCCCATGCCGCCAGTTTGAGTAACCAGGGCGCGCGTTCAGAGTGCATCGAAAGCTCCCAGACGCTTCACGAACGCCAGATACAGTGCGATTAACACAATCGGCACCAGAGTAAATGCCGCCGCCATCGGCATATTGCCGATCGCCCCTTGTTGCGAATACACCATATTGCCGATGAAATAGCCTGGCGGCCCCACCAGTTGCGGCACGATAAAATCGCCCAACGTCAGAGAAAAAGTAAAGATCGACCCCGCCGCGATACCGGGTATCGCCAGTGGCAGGACCACATAGCGGAAAGTCTGATGCGGACGAGCGCCCAAATCAGCGGAGGCCTGTAAGAGCGAAGGCGGAAGTCTCTCCAGCGCGGCCTGTACCGGCAGGATCATAAAAGGCAGCCAGATGTAGACGAACACCAGAAAACGCCCTAACCCTGAAGTCGACAACGTATTGCCGCCTACCGCAGGTAGCGTCAGGAACGAAAGCAGCAGAGGCTCCAGTCCCAGATGAGTTAAAAACCACTGCGCCACCCCGTCTTTAGCCAACAGTAACGTCCATGCGTAGGCTTTAACAATGTAGCTGGCCCACATCGGCAACATCACAGCAATGTAAAAAAAGGCTTTCATTTTGCCACTGGTATATCGCGCCATATACCACGCCATCGGAAACGCCAGAATCGCGCTGGCAATGGTGACCGCCACCGCCATCGTCAGGGTACGCAAAATGATGTCGTAGTTGGCGGGATTAAACAGCGCCTGCAAATTCGCCAGCGTCAGGTCGGGCGTGACCGACATGGTGAAATCATCGAAGGTATAAAAACCTTGCCATAACAGCGTCAGTAATGAGCCGAAGTAGACGATCCCAAACCACATCAGCGGTCCGAGGAGCAGCAAAAACAGCCCCAGACCTGGATTACGCCAGAAGAACCCTGAGATCCGGTTCAGACTTGTCGACTGTGGAGGCGAATGTAAGACATTCATAGCCATTCACCTCTCCTCAACCAGCGGTACCATCACGTCGCGTGACCACGATGCCATCACCTGTTGACCCGGCGACAGCGTTGTCGGCAGCATTTCTCCCGTCAGGTTCGCCTGGCTAACCAGCAATTTTTCACCGCCGACAAGTTTCAGCTCAAAACGTGTCGCGGCACCCTGGTACTGCACCGCCTGGATAACCCCCCGGGCCTGGACTTCACCACTGGTATCATTCAAGCGAATGTGTTCCGGACGCAGGGAAAACATACCCTGTAGCCCGCAAACGTTCGCTGACATCGTTTCATCAAAAACATTTGACGTCCCGACGAAACTTGCCACAAACGGTGTGCGCGGACGCATGTACAGTTCACGCGGAGAATCTACCTGTTCGATGCGACCATTATTAAACACCGCCACACGATCGGACATCGACAGGGCTTCACCCTGATCGTGGGTGACAAAAATGAAGGTGATACCCAGGGATTGCTGTAACTTTTTCAGTTCCAGCTGCATCTGCTCACGCAGCTTAAGATCCAATGCCCCGAGCGGTTCATCCAACAGCAGGACGCGCGGTTCATTGACCAGCGCGCGGGCAATCGCCACGCGTTGCCGCTGACCACCGGAAAGTTGCGATGGTTTGCGTTCATAAACAAAACCGAGCGCAACCTTATCCAGCGCTTCACGTGCTTTTGCGTGACGCTGTTTTTTATCAATACCTTTGACCATCAGCCCGTAGGCGACATTGTCGAGAATCGACATATGCGGGAATAGCGCATAATCCTGAAATACCGTATTGACGTCCCGTTCCCAGGGCGGCAATTCGCTGGCCTGCTTACCAAAAATGGTGATTGCGCCGCCTGACAGTTGCTCAAACCCTGCAATAAGGCGCAGACAAGTGGTCTTGCCGGAGCCGGATGGCCCCAGCATAGAGAAAAACTCACCGTCGTTAATCGCAATACTCACCCCATCAACTGCACGAACATCCCCGTACAGACGCGAGACGTTATGAAACTCCACTGCGTACGTCATAAAACCCCCAGCGGAATTAACGACCGCCCATAATGGCGATGTAATCCTGCGTCCAGCGACTGTAAGGAACGAATTTGCCACCTTCTGCGATCGGCGTTTTCCAGAAGGCAATTTTGTCAAAGTAGCTATAGCCGTTGGTTTCACAGCCCTTTTCACCCAGCAGCGGGCTGGCTTTACAACCTTCAGGCACGACTGGCAGAGAACCAAACCAGGCTGCGACGTCGCCCTGAACTTTCGGGGTTAATGACCAGTTCATCCATTTGTAAGCGCACACCGGGTGTTTGGCTTCGCTGTGCAGCATGGTGGTATCAGCCCATCCGGTAACCCCTTCTTTTGGGAAGACCGTGGCAATAGGCTGGCCTTCTCCTTTCAGGGCGTTCGCCTGATAAGGCCAGGCGCTGGACGCCACCACACCTTCGTTTTTGAAGTCGCTCATTTGCACGGTGGTATCGTGCCAATAGCGATGGATCAGCGCGTGTTGATCGCTCAGGACTTTGATCACCGCCTGATACTGTTGTTCGGTGAGCTGATAGGGATCGGTAATGCCCAGTTGCGGCTGAGTCGCCTTAACGAATAATGCAGCATCGGCAATATAGATCGGGCCATCGTAGGCTTGAACGCGCCCTTTATTGCTTTTTCCGTCCCCAAGTTTTTGCTCAACAAATACCACGTTCCAGCTATCCGGCGGCGTTGGGAAAATTTTGGTGTTGTACATCAGCAGGTTTGGCCCCCACTGGTATGGTGTGCCGTAAACTTTTCCGCCAACGTTAAACCACTCGCCTTTTACCACGCGCGGATCGATGCTTTTCCAGTTAGGGATCAGCGCGGTATTAATCGGCTGAACGCGTTTTCCCATAATCAGACGCAATGAGGCATCGCCGGAAGCGGTAACCAGGTCGTAGCCGCCTTTTGCCATCAGGCTGACCATTTCATCAGAAGTGGCCGCTGTTTTAACATTGACCGCGCAGCCGGTCTCTTTCTCAAACTGCGAGACCCAATCATATTGTTTATCGGTCTGTCCACGTTCGATGTAGCCCGGCCAGGCAATAATATCCAGACGGCCTTCCGGTTTATCTAAGGATGTCGGGGGTTCGGCTGCCTGTGCAGTCATCAGCGTCATACTGAGTGCGCACAGGCTACTGAGGGCAAACTGCTTGCTCATAACGTCTTACTCCTGTCTAAAAAATATTGAGCGGCAGCCTTGCCGTAAATATATGTCCTTTCCTAAAAATAGTCGGGGTGTTGTAAGCGTTCCTGCTGGCGCAAGGAAATTTAATCAGGTTGTGAGCTAACGCTCATTACGCTACTGATGCTGATCGGGAGCTTTAATCTTCTGGAGTATAGACAAGGAGTTAGGTGCAATGGTGGCAATAGTAAGAACTATTGATTTTTTGTATGGTAGCACCCGATATAAATAACATCGGGGTTAGGTATTCTCTATTTCGAAAATAAGAACGCGCTATTCTTTTATATTGAATAGCGCGTTACGTTTTATTTCATCATCTCGCGAATTAATTTTCCCAGCTGTTTCACTGCCTGTTCCTCACGCTCTCCCCAGTGCCATGCGGTATTAAAGCGAAAAAAACGAGTCCAGCTCCCCGAGGTCGAAAACATTTTTCCCGGTGCAATGCTGATATGGTGCGCCAGTGCCTGGGTGCTGAGCGCGCCTGCATCAAGCGGTTCAGGCAGTTCCAGCCACAGAAAATAGCCGCTGTCGTTATGGTGAATTTTGACTTCCGCCGGAAGATGACGCAGCAACGTTTGCCAGGCCTGCTGTTTGCGTTCCGCCAGTTGACGGCGTAAGCGGCGCAGATGCGCGTCATAGCGCCGGGTTGACAGATAATCCACGAGCGCAAGCTGCATGGGGGAACTGGTGGATAACGTGCTCATGAGCTGGAGTCGCTGAATACGTCGAGCATGCTTCCCGGCCGCCACCCAGCCCACGCGAAATCCGGGCACCAGGCACTTCGAGAAGGATGAACAATGCAAAACGCTGTCGGCGCGATCCCAGGCTTTGGCAGGCAGTGGTTTTTCGCGACCAAAGTACAGCTCGCTGTAGACATCATCTTCTATCAGCATTACATGATATTTTTCCAGCAATGCGACCAGGTGCGCCTTTTTCTCTGGGCTGAGCGTAAAACCCAGCGGATTTTGGCTGTTGGTCATCAGCCAGCAGGCTTTTACCGGATACTCCTGTAACGCTTGCTCCAGCGCGGTAAGATCGATCCCCTCTTTCACGTCGGTGGCAATCGAAAGCGCCTTCAGCCGTAATCGCTCCAGGGCCTGCAACGCCCCGTAGAAACAGGGGTTTTCGACAATCACCCAGTCTCCCGGTTCGGTAGCCGCCTGCAGGCTCAGGTTGAGGGCATCCAGCGCACCGGTAGTGATGACAATCTCATCAGGTGAAATGGTCATCCCCTGTTGAGCATAGCGGCGGGCAATGGCATGGCGCAGCTCATCATTTCCCGGCGGCAGGTTTTCTATCACGCTCATGGCGGTCGCGGTTTTACTGACCTGCGCCAGCGAGCGGTTCAACTGCTGGAGGGGAAACAAACGCGGATCGGGGAATGCAGAGGCAAATGGCATCACTGACGCATCCCGGCTGGCCTGCAGCATATCAAAAATATAGGTGTTGATATCCACCGCTTCATCGCGCATCACCTGCGCCTGCGGCGCTGCCAGCTCACGTTCAGGGCGCGCGGCAACATAGTAACCCGACTGCGGTCGGGCGATAATCCGACCCTGACTTTCCAGCAACTGATATGCATGTCCGACGGTCATAAAACTCATGCCACTGCTGACCACCTGCTCGCGCAAGGATGGCAAGCGATCGCCGGGCTGCCATACGCCAGACGCGATTTGATCGCGAATTTGCTCAGCCAGTCGCTGGTATTTTTTCATTTTTCGTCCTGATAATCGGTGTCGGTGACAAGCACTGTGTATATCAGTTTACATAATCAGGGCATTTTTTATAACTGTTATAGTTAACAGTTTTACAACATCGTTACTGACAGCTCCTTGCCTAAGGCGCGTGCAGCTATTTGCACAGCATCAATTTTTGTCGCGTGCTTTAAATCGAACAAACGGGTAATTTCCTGCTTAGGCCTGCCGATTCTGTTTGCCAGCTCCTGCTGGGTGATTTTTGATTCAAGAAAGGCATTTAACAAAAGAACCTTCGACGCAATGCTCAGGGGGATTTCCACATAGTCACCTTCTGCGCCAACCGCCGAAGGTAAAGGAATCGGTTCGTTATCGTCGAAATAGAATTCAAAAGCGGTCACCAATGCAGACTGCGCAGCCTGCAAAGCCCCATGACGGGTTTCGCCCTGGGTTAATGCTTCAGGAATATCCGGGAAAGAAACCACGAATCCACCTTCCACGGCGGGGATTAGATTAACGGGATAACGCATGATTTTTTCAAAATCTCTCATATAATTAACCTCATATTGATGATGACTGTAAACCAAGCTGCTTCAGGATCGATTTTCGCAAGGCTTCTTTTATTTCATCACCAGGATGCCTGGGCATAACGCTACGCCTTTCCTGATACCTCAACTTCAGATGATTTGAGCCGTTTGTAACAGCCACTCCCTGAGATTCAAGCCAGCGTCTGAACTCACTTTGCTTCACTGCGCCTCCCTGTCGTCTATTATACGCACAAAGTAAACATTTATGATTACCTTTTCATTACCTCGCTAGTGATAGCGTAAAATCACTCGCGTGGGGAGGACGCGATTCAATAACAGGAATCCAGGTTCCAGATTTCATATCAGCCAGGCTAACCTATAACAGCACGACAACTGTTATGGTTAAAAAGAACTGTTCTGTTTCTGCCTTCCATTGCTTCGCAGCCTTAGAATTGCGCCAAATCAATTTTGCCTGCGGAGCTAAGCATGTTCGGTCTTGACGCGTTTCACCTGGCGAGGATCCAGTTCGCGTTTACGGTATCCTTTCACATCATCTTTCCGGCGATTACCATTGGCCTCGCCAGTTATCTGGCGGTGCTCGAAGGGTTATGGTTAAAAACGAAAAATCCGACCTGGCGCTCGCTATACCATTTCTGGTCGAAAATATTCGCCGTAAACTTTGGTATGGGCGTGGTTTCCGGGCTGGTGATGGCTTATCAGTTCGGCACGAACTGGAGTGGTTTTTCTGAGTTCGCCGGTAGCATCACCGGGCCGCTGCTGACCTATGAAGTATTAACCGCCTTCTTCCTCGAAGCGGGCTTCCTCGGGGTAATGCTGTTTGGCTGGAACCGGGTTGGCCCAGGGCTTCACTTCTTCGCGACCTGTATGGTTGCGCTGGGTACTATTATTTCTACCTTCTGGATCCTCGCCTCCAACAGCTGGATGCAAACGCCACAGGGCTATGAAATTGTTAACGGGCAAGTTGTTCCCGTCGACTGGTTCGCCGTGATTTTCAATCCGTCATTCCCTTATCGTTTGCTGCATATGTCCGTTGCCGCCTTCCTGAGCAGCGCGCTGTTTGTCGCGGCTTCAGCCGCATGGCATTTATTGCGCGGTAATAGCACGCCAGCAATTCGCGCTATGTTTTCAATGGCGCTGTGGATGACGTTAATCGTCGCTCCGCTGCAGGCCTTAATTGGCGATATGCACGGGTTGAATACGCTGAAGCACCAGCCTGCAAAAATTGCGGCGATTGAAGGACACTGGGAAAATCCGCCCGGTGAACCGACCCCGCTGCTGTTGTTCGGCTGGCCGGATATGGAGCAGGAGCGCACCCGCTATGGGCTGGAAATCCCGGCGCTGGGCAGCCTGATCCTGACTCATAGTCTGGATAAACAGGTCCCGGCGTTAAAAGAATTTCCGAAGGAAGACAGGCCCAATTCCACCATCGTGTTCTGGTCGTTTCGCATTATGGCAGGGTTAGGCATGCTGATGATCCTGCTGGGCGCGTTTGCCCTGTGGCTGCGTTATAAGGAGCGGCTATACACCTCACGTCCTTTCCTGCGTTTTGCATTGTGGATGGGGCCCTCCGGTCTGATTGCCATCCTTGCTGGCTGGGTGACCACCGAAGTTGGCCGTCAGCCGTGGGTGGTTTACGGTTTGCAACGTACGGCGGATGCGGTTTCCGCACATGGTGATTTACATATGAGCATCAGCCTACTGTCTTTCTTTGTGGTGTATAGCTCGGTGTTTGGCGTGGGTTACAGCTACATGATCCGCCTGATCCGCAAAGGGCCACAGGAAGATGAGCCGACCATTCCACCAACAGGCACGCCGGCACGGCCGCTTTCTGCTGTCGTTCTCGATTCTCAACCGGAGGCACACCGCTAATGGGTATCGATTTATCAGTTATCTGGTTTGTAATTATCGTGTTCGCCACGCTGATGTATATCGTGATGGACGGTTTTGATCTCGGGATCGGTATTTTATTCCCTGCGATTTCGGATGCGGATGACCGCGATGTGATGGTCAACAGCGTCGCCCCGGTATGGGACGGTAATGAAACCTGGCTGGTGTTGGGCGGCGCCGGATTATTCGGCGCTTTTCCCCTGGCCTATGCGGTGATTGTCGATGCGCTGACGATCCCGTTGACCCTGATGCTCATCGGCCTGATATTTCGCGGCGTCGCGTTTGAGTTTCGCTTCAAAGCCACGCCGGCGCATCGACCATTCTGGGATAAAGCTTTTCTCGGCGGTTCAATCCTCGCGACATTCACTCAGGGTATTGTGGTCGGTGCCGTACTCAATGGATTTTCCGTCACCGGACGCAGCTACAGCGGCGGTCCTTTCGACTGGCTGACCCCCTTTACCCTGTTCTGCGGCGTGGGCCTGGTTGTAGCCTACGCCCTGTTGGGGGCAACATGGCTGGTGATGAAAAGCGAAAATCCGTTGCAGGATAAAATGCGCTGCGTGGCAAGAAAACTGCTGCTGGCGATGCTGGTTGTCATTGCCATTATCAGCCTGTGGACGCCGCTGGCGCACAGCGCCATTGCCGAGCGTTGGTTTAGCCTGCCCAATCTGTGGTTCCTGATGCCGGTTCCGCTCCTGGTTGCGCTGATTAGCCTCTGGCTGTGGCGCTCGCTGGGTCAGCAAAACAGCCATACGCTGCCTTTTGTATTGACGCTGTGGCTGATTTTTCTCGGGTTCAGCGGGCTGGGGATCAGTATCTGGCCCCACATCATTCCACCGTCCATTACGCTGTGGCAGGCGGCAGCTCCGGCGCAGAGCCAGGGCTTTATGTTAGTTGGCGCGCTGCTGATTATCCCGATAATCCTGGTGTACACTTTCTGGAGCTACTACGTTTTCCGCGGCAAAGTTCAACATGGTGAGGGGTATCATTAATGCAACAAACAATCTGGAAACGCCTGATGTGGCTGGTGATCCTCTGGGGCGGCAGCGTGCTGGCCCTGGCCGCCGTTGGTATGTTCTTTCGTCTCCTGATGACGGCCGCCGGATTTAAATCCTGATTCTCTCTCTGATAACAACCGGGCAGCGCTGCACTGCCCGGTTGTGACAAATCCCAACGTTATCTAAACAAAAATGTAAAAAACATCGAAATGACAAAACAGAGATTGTCATTAACCCGATTAAAATATTGAATAGTCACCTGGCGAAATTATCGTCAATTCCGCAGCTAACGTACCAGAGGGTGCATGATGTTTAAGAAAGGGTTAACGGTGTTATTGCTGGCCAGCGCGCTTTTTTCCGGTCAGCTTCTCGCTACTAATCAGGGACATGAATATCTTCAGGTGCAGGATGCCGATCACTTATTACGACACACGGCCGACAGCGATGAACTACGAATGACGGCGGAAGAATCCGCCGCCGATCTTCGCGAACACCATTACTGGCAAAAATCACGCAAACCCGATACACATCAGAGCTAACCGTTAGCTTTTACGCTTTGGCAACGTTTTCAGCAGTTCTTCAGGGCTGACGGAAGCCACCACGCTGCCCGGCAACGGCATCTTCAGAATGTGATGTTTCATCTTGCCGATCACGTGCATTTCGCACGGTCGGCAATCAAATTTCAGCGTCAGGACCTCATCGCCGTTAACCAACTGCATCGGCGTGGCTTTCCAGCTTTTGATATTTCCTTTCGCCTGTTTCGGACACAGGTTAAACGCAAAACGCAGGCAATGTTTGGTGATCATCACCGGCACATCGCCCTTTTCTTCATGCGCCTCATAGGCGGCATCAATCAACTGCACGCCATAACGGTGATAAAACTCTCGCGCTTTATGGTTGTAGACGTTAGCCAGAAAGCTCAGATGCGTTTGCGGGTAAACCGGCGCCGGCTGGGCAACCGGTTTACGGCGACCGCGCTGATAGTTTTGCAAACGAGCTGCATCCAGCATGTCGACCGCTTCACGTCGCAGCTGATTCAATTGACCGTTCGGCACGAACAATGCTCCCGGCAGATTCACCTGAATATTACGGGCGTAATACAGCGTTTGTCCCAGCTTTGCCAGGCCATCCTTTAGGTTGCTCAACGCTTTTTCTGCATTGTTCGCTTCCTCAAACTGGCCGTCCAGCGTATGGGTGATACTCACCCCCTCCTCACTGGTGAGCGTCAGGATCAACTGTTCCTGCCAGCCGCCCAGCTCAATATCGACCGCGACGCGGCGTTCGCTGGAGGTTTTGGTCAACGCTTGCTGCCAGTTATGATCGAGATTGCGGTTCAGCGGATGGTTGGCGCGCACTTTGTGCAGATCGGCGGGCATTTCATTCGGCCACACCCGATAACGATTGTGCCCCGTTTTTTCAACGGTGTTGGCGCGAAATCCGACGACCTCACGCTTGATTAACACGTTCAGACCATCCCCGTTGGCCAGCGGTTCTGTTACCTCAACATCGAGATGCTCTTTTGCCACCTTCAGGACTTCGCCAACCGGCAGACCGATGAACTTTGGTGAGTCGAATGCGCCGATATCCCCCTTACGGGCATTCACAAAATAATCGGTGCTGCCGCGATGGAAGGTCTTTTCCGTGGATGGAGTAAAGAAATGTTCGGTACGCCCGGCTGAAGAACGTGCAAGATCGCCGCGCTCTTCAATAATGGCGTCCAGCATCTGACGATAATGCGCGGTAATATTCTTCACATAGCTCATGTCTTTATAGCGCCCTTCAATTTTGAAGGAGCGCACGCCCGCGTCAATCAACGCGCCGAGGTTGGCGGTCTGATCGTTATCTTTCATCGACAACAGATGTTTTTCATAGGACACCACTCGCCCCTGATCGTCTTTCAGGGTATACGGCAGGCGACAAGCCTGAGAACAGTCACCGCGGTTAGCGCTACGTCCGGTTTGCGCATGTGAAATATAACACTGGCCTGAATAGGCGACGCACAGCGCACCGTGAATGAAAAATTCAATAGTCGCATCCGTAGCCTGATGAATGGCGTGTATCTGCTCAAGGCTCAGTTCGCGCGCGAGGACAATTTGGGTGAATCCGACGTCAGAAAGAAACTTCGCCTTCTCGACGCTGCGAATATCACATTGGGTGCTGGCGTGCAGCTCAATGGGAGGAATATCCAGCTCCAGAATCCCCATATCCTGCACAATCAGGGCGTCAACGCCGGTCTGATACAGATCGGTAATTAATCGCTGTGCGGGCTCCAGCTCATCATCATGCAAGATTGTATTCAGCGTCACAAAGATTTTCGCCCCGTAACGATGCGCAAACGGCACCAGTTCGGCGATATCTTTCAGACTGTTACTGGCGTTATGACGCGCGCCAAAACCCGGTCCGCCAATGTAAACGGCGTCAGCACCGTGCAAAATGGCTTCACGTGCAATGGCGGTATCCCGGGCCGGGCTTAACAATTCAAGGTGATGAGGCTGCTGGCGCATACAGTTGTTACCATCCACAAGTGGTAAAAATGGCGGCTATTGTAGTCACAAGCGCGGATTTTCGGAATAGTTTTCCCGATTAACCGCGCGGGTAATGGATCAGGGAATGAAAGTGAACCGTTTGTTCGCTACTGTTACGGTAGCTATGCGCCCTGTCTCCCGCAAAACGCACCCCCTCGCCGGATTTCATGGTGCGCCACTGCCCCTCAATACACATATCCAGCAGCCCATTTATCACCACCACGTGCTCTATAACGCCGGTTTCATGCGGAGTCGATTCACTGAGTGCGCCAGGTGCCAGCTGTATCGAAAAATGATCGAAGCACAGCTGTGGGTCCCACGGAAACAATGGCGTGACGACCATCGCCTGCTGCTGGGGATCGAATGTTGGCGCGCCGTCTGACTCTGGCGGTGAAATAAACGTCGAGAACGGCACGTTCAGTCCGGTAGCAATTTTCCACAATGTCGCCACCGTTGGGCTGGATTCGTTGCGCTCAATCTGCCCCAACATGGCTTTTGACACGCCGGTTTCCTCCGCCAAACGTGACAGGCTCCATTCCCGATGGTGACGTAGCGTGCGGAGCGTTGTGGCCAGATAGTGGGTTAAGTTTTCCATTTTTCGCCTTCCTGACTCTCCTTTCTCAAGGCTACAGCTTAGCACTTGTACGCTATAACGCACAGTGCTACATTGATTGACCGTTATAACGCACACGGAGTGACTATGCGCGCATTTTCCATCCCACTATCCACCGTATTATCGGGTTTTGTGGCTGTCCTGGTCGGTTACGCCAGCTCGGCTGCCATTATCTGGCAAGCGGCCCTGGCCGCAGGTGCGACCACAGATCAAATCGCGGGCTGGATGACCGCGCTGGGGATTGCAATGGGCGTCAGTACGCTGGCGCTGACGTTATGGTATCGCGCTCCTGTGCTCACGGCCTGGTCAACACCTGGCGCCGCGCTGCTGGTTACGGGTCTGCACGGGGTAGCGATTCAGGATGCTATCGGCGTTTTTATCGTAGCTAACGCGTTGATTGTGCTGTGCGGCATAACCGGATTGTTTGCCCGTCTGATGAAAATAATCCCCCACTCACTGGCATCAGCCATGCTGGCCGGGATCCTGCTGCGCTTTGGTCTGCAGGCCTTTAATAGCCTCAACAGTGAGCTTATTTTGTGCGGTAGTATGCTGGTGGCATGGCTGGTATTTAAAGTCACAGCCCCACGGTACGCGACGATCGCCGCGATGCTGGCGGGTATCGCTATCGCGCTAATAAAAGGTGACATTGTCACAAGCGGAGTGGATTTGTCGCCGGTCATGCCTGCGTTTATTGCCCCACACTTTTCATTTGCCCACAGTATCAGCATTGCGCTACCGCTGTTTCTGGTTACCATGGCTTCACAAAATGCCCCTGGTATTGCCACTATGAATGCCTCGGGCTATTCATTACCCGTTTCACCGCTCATTATCTTTACCGGCCTGCTGGCGCTGCTGTTTTCGCCGTTTGGTGTCTACTCCATCTGCATTGCCGCCATAACCGCCGCAATTTGCCAAAGTCCCGAAGCGCATCCTGATGCCAAACGACGCTGGCTCGCCGCCGCCGCGGCTGGCGTCTTCTATCTTCTGGCAGGAGTGTTTGGCGGTTCAGTCACAGGACTAATGGCGGCACTACCCGTAAGCTGGATCCAGATGCTGGCCGGTCTGGCCTTGCTCGGGACAATTAGCGGTAGTTTGTATCAGGCGTTGCATAATGAAGCGGAACGCGACGCAGCCATCGTTACGTTTTTGGTCACGGCCAGCGGCCTGACGTTATTGGGGGTTGGATCTGCATTCTGGGGGCTGGTCGTAGGCGGTATCTGCTACGCCGTGTTGACGTTATTTCGCCGCACGTAGCTGCGTTGGCGTTTTACCGGTTACCTGTTTAAACCGGTTACTAAAATGGCTTGCCGAACTGAATCCGCAGGTCATCGCAATATCTGACAAACTGCGTGAAGTGTAACAGACCAGATGCTGTGCCAGCACCATACGACGTTGCATCACGTACTGATGCGGTGCCATATTCATCGACTGGCGAAACATTCTGGCAAAATGGAATTCGCTTAGCGCCGCCTCGCTAGCCAGATCGTTCAGGGTGATTGGGTACGCCAGATGCGCGTCAATATAGGCCAGCACGTTACGCAAGGTGACGGGCGCGAGTCCCCCGGTGACGGTGGGCAGTCGCCATTGGACGTTGCTGTAATGCTGGATCAGATGCGTTAACAGTAGCGAAGATGCTGCGCTGAGCGTGAGGTGATTGGCCGGTTGCTGCCAGTCGTTATCAAGTAAAAACTGACGGTAAACCGCCGTGATCCCCGGGTCACTGCCAAACGTGTGCTCGTCCAGCGTGAAGCTATAGGGGCTTTTATCCCAGACTTTTTCCCCCACTTCGCGCAGATGTGCATCGGTACAATAGAGATGAACAAAGGAGAGATCGTCGCGGATATCCCAACTTGACTCGCTCTCTTTCGGCATCAGGCAAAAACGGTCCGGTCCGCCGCCATTCTTCCAGCCCCCCGCCGTTTTGTGATAACTCTCGTAGCCATCCGCGATATATAAACTGAGCGTATGGTGATCGCAATACTGGGTGATGGTATCGCGCTTGTTTGACCAGGCCGCCAGTTGGATCCCTGAATGTAACGCAACCGATTCATGCAGCACGGCATTATGTTTGCGTAAGTTTTCAAAGGCATCGTAGGGCTGAGGCATACCATCACATTCAAAATAAGTTAGCAGGCTTTCAGTCTATAACAGCCACATATTGTTAACAGCTTCCTTTTCGCTTTTACGCTAAAAAAGCGCAAGATTTTGCAAGTCCGCCGCAAACCGATGAAAGCCTCCTGCCGCCAGACATGACACAGTGTGAACCTGAATCCAAAAAAGAGAGAGTTGTATGAACGCACTGTTGTACTGCCTGGTGGTGGTAATTTGGGGAACGACATGGATTGCGATTTATTTGCAGCAGGGCCCGGTTTCTGCGCCGGTTTCTATCTTTTGGCGCTTCGCCGTTGCCAGTTCGCTGATGATAGTGATCCTGCTGGTTAGCGGTAAATTACGCAAACTGTCTGGTCGCGATCATCTGTTTTGTCTGTTACAGGGTGGATGCGTTTTTTGCTTCAACTTCTGGTGTTTTTATACGGCTGCAGCCTGGATTAATACCGGCCTGGAGTCGGTAATTTTCTCAATGGCCGTCCTGTTCAATGCGGTCAATAGCTTCATCTTTTTTGGGCAAAAACCACCGCTGCGTTTCTATATCGCAGCCGGTCTTGGACTGACGGGCATTGTGACTCTGTTCTGGCAGGATTTGCTCAACAGCGGATTCAATCATTCCTTGCTGCTGGGTATCGGCTTAAGCGCCCTTGGAACCTTCGGTTTCTCATTGGGTAATATGATCAGCATGCGTCACCAGAAAAAAGGGCTGGAAGTGTTAACGACCAACAGTTGGGCCATGCTGTACGGCACGCTGTTGATCGCTGCCATTGCGCTGATGCGCGGGGACAATTTTACGCCACAGTGGACATTCAGCTATCTCAGCGCGCTGTTATATCTGGCTATTTTTGGCTCAGTGATTGCTTTCGGCGCTTATTTCACACTGGTAGGTCGCATTGGTCCCAGTAGGGCGGCATACAGTACCCTGCTTTTCCCGCTGGTTGCGCTAACGCTGTCAACATTGTATGAAGGATACGTCTGGCAAGTTAACGCTATTGCCGGATTAGTATTGATTTTACTGGGGAATATGGTGATGTTTGCCCGACCAGAAGTGCTGATGGGTAAACTATTCTATCGACGCCGGGTGGCATAAAAAAAACGCACCATCCTGAGATGGTGCGTTGATTATTATTGTGGTTTTTTGTTCACGTCAAACATGGTGGCATCCGTCGCCATGTCATCAACAACTTTCTTCAACGTTTCGAATGTCATCGGCGTATTTTCGTTGCTCAGATCTTTACCTTCACCCTTACGTACAACTTTAACTACCGGTTTATTGGTCGCCGCATCAATCAACTCACCCTCGAAATAGAGGTTGGTATCCATGGTACGGTGACCCGTTGCCATTTGTGTTCCCGCAACGAGTAGCGCAACCGGGATCACTTCATAGAACTGCAGTCCTTCTTTGCTCGTTGCAACACCGGTAATCGCTCCGCGGAAAATCAGGCTACGTGGCCCAGGGGTAGTAACCAGGGGCTTACGCTTGCTGATGGCGGATTTCAACTGGGTATTAGTGTAGGTCAGCAGTTGATCAAGAACCTGCTGCCCTACCTGCGTGGTAGGTTTAGGAACCGGATAATACGTTACCGGGTTATATACAATGTTGTCATATTTGGATTCGTTGTAGCTCGGATCAACCCAACGGAGTACGGTTTGTCCCGATGCTGATTGTGTTTCCTTCAAATCAGAGTAATTTTTTAAAAACCCAGAATATTTATCCGGCGCAGTCACTTTTGACGCACAGCCGGATAATGCCAACAAGCCAGTAAGCACTGCAACTTTAAATAAAGTTTGAGTACGCATGAAACGATCCCTTTAGTTTTCGCAATGATGCTTAAAAAGCATAGCAAAACCGTTTCATTTTGGATGTACTAAAAATGGTAAACACCGCACAATTTTCTCTCTACGCCCGGCACAAAAAATGCTGAGCGCAGAAAGAGTTAACCCAGGCGGGAGGTTCAGGCAGTTTTGCGTGCCAGCATTGTGGCAAAGCGCAGTTTAATTCGATTACCGTTTTCATCCGTACGATGAAGTTCACCCACGTCTTCGTTATATTTCAGCAGATCCCATCCGCTGTAATAATTGCGCAATTCTCCGGTTTTAAACGCGAACGGGAAACCCACGGTACACGGAAAATCATCGGTATCCATCGCCGCGACAATTAAGTTATATCCGCCCGGTTTAGTGCAACGCTGCATATTTTCAATAAGGCCAGGGATAGTTTTGGCTTCAAGGAACATCAGCACAACGGTAGAAAGAATAAAATCATATTCGCCATCAAAGCGTAATGCGTTGAGATCCGCGACGTTCGCGTGCAGATTGGTCAGCCCTTCCGCCGCTTTGATACGCTCAAGGTTAGCGATGCTCATGGGATTTTTATCCCATGCTGTCACCTCATAACCGTTTGCCGCGAGGTACAGGCTGTTACGACCGTTACCGCAGCCCAGGTCTAACGTTTTACCTGGCTTAACAATTTTTGCCGCTTCAACAACATCGGAATGCGTACGAGTTAAATCGTATTTCTCAGTAAAGTAGTTTTCGTCGCAAAGGGTCATTATTTATCCTCAGATTTCAGTAATGCAGCACGCTCCGTGCGGATGAGCAGTTTCCCCTGCATCAGCAATGCAAACGTACGTACCAGTAATAATGCAATGATAAAATTGGTAAAAATAAACAGTGGGATCGACAGCGTATGAAAAAATCCTGACTCGCTACCGTGGCCCAGATGCAGCCCTGTTGTTGCCAGAGCCGACACGCCAAACGAGAAACTCCAGAAAGACGCATTAAATGGCTGTGACAAATACCACGGCATGAGCCGTAGCATGAACAAAAGTTGCAGGAGACCATAGCCGAACAGCATTTTGGCTAACGTATCGCCCTCGCCGCCGTTGACGCTAAGCCAGGCGCTGCAGGCGACCAGCGCAGGCGCCAGTTGAATGCCAAGTGAAGTACGTAATACCGCAGGCAACTCGCCGCAGCTACGTAAACGTTGCAGAATCACCGGCTCCAGGCTGAGCCAGGAAAAAACCCCGGCGCCCAAAAACACCAATCCTGCGTCGTTGAAACCCAGTGCGCCACAGGCCATTGCACTGATAAAGTTATTGGCGACGGTCGGCAGATACAGACCCGGCGTGGTGGCTTCCTCTGGATGCGATCCACGCCACAACCCTGCCGTTTGCCAGGCGGCGTAGGCCAGCTGTATCACCACGCCAATGCTGAACAACCCAATCGCCAGCGCTCGATACCACGGGACAAAACCAATCGCGACCAGCATCGTTGTGGCCGGAAACAGACTGACAAAGCTGCTCATCACCGGGTGACGAATTTCCGCCAATACGCTATGCGGAAAACGCAGTAAACGGCTCAGAAAAGCCAGCGTCAGCAGCCCCCAAATGACCATTGCGAGGATCACTAAACCGTCGCCAATCAAGTGACTCACAGGCCACACCTGACTGGCATAACGCCACGCAAACCCCATCCCAATGATGCCCAGTACCATGCCAAAATAACCGGCCGGAAGATTGAGGACCCGCTCACTCTGTTTGTTCTTACTCATTTTGTTTATTTTTTAAAGTATATTTGAAATGCATTTTATGGAATTTCCGCTGATTTAGCCAGTGCGGAAAACTTTGCTACGTTTAACTAAGGTGCGCAACATGGAAATGAGCTATGACCAAATATCGTCTCAGCGATGAGTCTCGATCCTTTAGTTACCAGGATAATGGCAATAAAAAAAGCGTATTACTACGCCAAATCATTGCGCTCACTGATTTTAATGATGTCCAGGCCGGCACGCCCGGTGGCTGGATCGACAATGAAAGCGTGCTGTCACAAAGCGGTGATTGCTGGATTTACGATGAAAACGCGCTCGCATTTTCCGGCGCGACGATTACAGGAAACGCCCGCATTACACAGGCAAGCGTGGTCAGAGATGGCGCGCAAATTAGCGATGACGTGTGGATTGACCAGGCTGAAATCAGTCATAACGCGCAAATACGTGACAACGTCACCATTCAGGATTCTGTGGTTCGCGGCGAATGCCTTCTCTTTGGTGATACGCGCGTGGTGTGTGACTCTGAAATCATCGCCGCCAGGGGGCTAACCCGTGAAAGCGACCAGCTCCTGCAAATTTATGATCGGGCTTTTGTCAGCCACTCACGAGTGGTGCATCAGGCGCAGATCTATGGCGATGCGAAAATCAACTATGCCTTTATTGAACATCGGGCAGAAGTTTTTGATTTCGCACAGGTGGAAGGTAATGAAGAGAACAATGTCTGGATTTGCGATTGCGCCAAAGTCTATGGATATGCGCGCGTCATCGCCGGGAGTGAAGAAGATGCCATACCTACCCTACGCTACAGTTCGCAGGTGGCGGAGCACGCGGTAGTTGAAGGTAACTGCGTGCTGAAACACCACGTGCTGGTCGGCGGTCATGCGCAATTACGCGGTGGACCGCTCCAGTTAGACGACCACATCCTGATTGAAGGCCACGTCTGCGTGCTGGGCGAAGTGCTGATCGAGCATCACATTGAGATAGCCGGTCAGGCGCATATCCAGGCGTTTGATGGCGATACCATTCACCTACGCGGACCGAAAGTGATTAACGGTGAACAGCGCATTACGCGCACGCCTATCGCAGGTTTATTCTGAAGAGCCATCAATGATGCGGGCGTAGAGATTCACATCATAGTAATCACCATTAAGGAATTCCGCCTGTTGCATACATCCTTCCAGTTGGAAGCCATTACGTAGCGCCACCTGGTTACTCTCAACGTTTTCTACGCGACATTTAATCACGAAGCGGCGAATCTCCTGACGCTGCGCATAATGATGAATTAAGGCCTGTAGCGCCTGGGACATGATGCCTTTACCCTGATGCTCCTCATCCAGCCAGTAGCCGATATAAGCCGCTTTGTTCAGCGGTTCTATCTGGTTAAACGAGATAACCCCGACCACATTTTCTTGCGCAAAAATCAGGAACATTTTGGCGTAACCGCGCTGGTGCAACATCATATTGCCCTGCACATTCTTGCGGGTGTCCTCCTCAGAGGCAACAAACTGCGGCCAGTTCAGCGACTGCTGGAGCCAGCTTTTATTTTTAAGCACCAACTGATGCAAAGGCGTGACGTGTTGCTCTTCTACGGCACGCAGTTCCAGCGTGTCATTGATGGTAATCACTTCTGACATTTTCATTCCGTTATGATGGTTAAGCAGGCCACCCTGCTCAATCAAATAAAAACAGGAAGGGCTCCCTTTTGGAAGCCCTTTTACACAGCAAGTGCCGTTTTACTTAGCTCTCACTGACACTCTCTTTTTGCAATATTTTGAGCAGATCTTCCTTCAGGTGGAGTTTCTGTTTCTTAAGGCGAACAATGTCCAAACTATACCCCCGACCATCCGAACCTTCCAGTCTGGAGATCTCATGATCAAGGCTGTTGTGTTTTTCGAATAAGGACAGAAAGCGAGGGTTCTCGGATTTCAGTCGGGAAATAAGGTCTCTATATTCTGGAAACATACTTTCTCCCTGTTAGTGGAAAAGAACGTGTATAAGAAATACACACCTCCAGAGTACCCACTTGACTTACAGAAAAATGCGAACGGGATCGAGTAAATAGTGTACAGAATGGTTGTGAAGAGGATTACAGATACGGCTCCCCATTCGGAGAGCCGTAAAGGGAGTGATTAACGCATCTCGCGGTCGTCAACGTACTGACGTTTATCCGGCGCTGGCGGGAAGTACTGATACAGCCAGGTTTCACTGATGGCGTCGCCCTGACAACGCAGGAACATACGCATATCTACCGGATCGGTTGAGTCAGAGGTCGGATACCAGTCAAACTGAATGCGATAACCGTCGATAGGTTCCACGTAAAGGATCTCAATCTGTTTCGCTTCACCGCTGGAGAGCGTAATCACCGGTTCAATACCCTTCGGCGCTGCGGCTTTTAGATCGCCACCGACGAAATCAACAGCAAAACGTCGCGCCCATTTTTCCGGGTAGTGCTCGCCCGGCGCCCATCCTTCCGGGAAGCCGCCCATGCCTGTTCGGGTCGCCATCACGCGAGCCAGCGGTGAACGCACCGGCGGCTGAGCACTCCAGTACAGGCGATATTTGAATTCCAGATCATCGCCCGCTTTGATCGACCTTTCAGGCTGCCAGAAGCAGACGACGTTATCCAGCGTTTCGCCGGTCGTCGGGATCTCCATCAGGCCGATAGTCCCCTTGCCCCACTGGTTACGCGGTTCGACCCACAGGCTCGGACGCTTGTTGTACCAGCCCATGATATCCTGGTAATGGGAGAAGTCGCGATCGAGCTGCAGCAAGCCAAACCCTTTCGGGTTGTTATCGGTATAGGCGTTGAACTGCAGTTTTTGCGGGTTATTCAGCGGGCGGCAGATCCACTCGCCATTGCCCCGCCACATCGCCAGACGGTCGGAATCATGAATTTGCGGGTGAATGGTGTCACACATCCGACGTTCGTTGTTGCCGCAGCTAAACATGCTGGTCATCGGTGCAATACCGAGCTGCTTGATGTCTTTGCGCGCATAGATGTGGTTTTGTACATCCATGATCACCTGCGTTTTCTCGCAGTGGATCACGAACTTAAATGCACCGGTTACGCTGGGGCTGTCGAGAAGCGCATACACGGTAAAGGAGGTTGCGCCCGGTTTGACCGTTTCGAACCAGAAAGAGGTGAAATCAGGAAACTCTTCTTTGCTGTCGGTGTAGGTATCTACCGCCAGACCGCGGGCCGATAAACCGTACTGATAGGTGTCATCCACGGCGCGGAAATAGCTGGCGCCCAGGAAAGAAACGATATCGCGACGGGCTAATTCTGGCGCTTTAAACACGCGGAACCCGGCGAACCCGAGGTCAGTCTGCCCTTCCAGCTGTTTGGTATCCACACCCGCATCATTGTATTTAAACAGTTCCGGACGGAAGTGGATTTCGCGCGCCATATGCGTGCTGCCATCAACCGAGAACATGCGTACGCGGCGACGGAAGCCCATTCCCACATGGAAGAACTGCGCATCAAGCTGACGATTTTCAACATTGTTCCACAGAGACTGCTCTGGGTCGTATTGAATGCTGTTGTAGGCCTGCGGCGTCAGTTTGGCCAGCGTGTCAGGTAACGCGCGCGGTGCGCCGCCCCAGGGCTTCTGTGCTAAGTCATGGGCCATCGATTGCAGAACGGAAAAATCAAAACGTACGGTTTTTCCGTCTGCAATGTCAGACTCTGCCGCAAAGGCGGCGCTGGAAAAGAGTGATGCAATACCACTGGTTCCGCACACGGCGGCCATTGCCATTGAACCTTTAATAAATCGTCTGCGATTCATGCCTGAAAGTGAGTCCTTCTGGTCGTGTAAATGGTCCCGCGCCGGCCATAATCAGCGGCAAGAGAGTGCACATTTCTGACCGCTCACTCTAGACAAAATTCATTAATAATCCAATTGTTGGTCGCCGATTATCTGTACAAAATCGAAAATATTTTATGTCGATGGGAACAGACCGAATCCCATGTAAATTCAATTAAAGTAAACCACACCGCCGTTTACTGCGATCTTGCGCCTCCTGATACAACGCAAACTCATCATAAACCGCACAACCCAGCGCCTGTTCAAACGCGTCGCGACTGGAATTACCGTGGCTACGGGCCTGAGTTTCATTCCCCAGATTAGACTGGAAAATCCCCGCGGCGCTCACCGGTAAAAAATCTTCGTAGGTAATGGGTTGAGCAACCAGCCAGCCCCGCTCAATGAGCGGTTGCGGGTCGTCATCCGGGCGAATCGCCTGTCGATGCGCCTCGCCCGACGGCGTCAGCCGGTAGCGGAACCAGGCAAGCCCCTGCTGGCGCAGCAGAAATTCGCTGTCCGGGAATGCTTTGAACACCTCCTGCAAATGCAGCTGATGCGTCAGGTTGTCTTTTCCCGTTCCCGCTTTATTCAGCAATTCGTCGTACAATGCTCTGCCTTTCGGCGTCAGGGCCACGCCGCGCTGTTCGATTTCACCAAAACGCGCCGTGTGAGTGCCACGCATTTCACCGGCAAATAACACCGGCTCTTCCAGCGCTTTAAAACTGGTCTGGCGCAATAAAATGGGCACCTCGCGGCGCGGCGGCCCTTCAATCAGTATTTTGGGTTCAATGCCGCACTCCGGCATCATCGACTGAACCCGGTCGATATCCAGCGTACGCGGCGTCAGATGGTTGATATGACACCCAGGGAAACACACCACATCAGCAATCAGCCGGTGCTCATTGTGCAATGCGTGATAGGTCGCCTCATCGACCGTGGCATGCTGATGCCAGCGGAAAGTTTCCAGCGCTTCTTGCACAAACTCCTGCGCCTGCTCAGGCGTAAAACTGCCCTGCACATCAAACTCATCCAGCAGTTCGTGACAACGACGGGTGAAAATATCGCGTTTCGCGAGGATCTCCGCGGCTTTTTGCCGTAGCGCGGCGTTTTCGATTAATTCGAGCCGCAATAACGAAGTGAATACCCGAAACGGGTTGCGCGAAAGCGACGCATCGTCAATGGGACGAAACGCGGTGGAATGCACGGGAACACCGGCCTGGGAGAGATCGTAATAACTCACCGGATACATGCCCATAATGGCAAACATCCGGCGTAGCGTAGAAAGCTCCTGCGCAGTGCCCACCCGAATGGCGCCGTGGCGCTCAACGTTTAGCCGGGCCAGCTCATCTGCATTCGCCAGTTTTTCATGCAGCGTAGGATTATTTTCCAGTACCGCCAGATTCACATCAGCGACAAGTTCCAGCAACGTGCCATATTGCGGGACTTCCTGCTGGTACATTGCTGACATTGCCTGCGAAAATTGTTCCCGAATCTCATCTGCCGTGATGGTGTTCGCCATAATGTCATGCCTCCAGTGAATATTACCTGGAGTGTAGAAAACGCCGCTGACTCCGGTGGGAAGAATTTACAAAGTGTGACCCCGCGTAAATTTCCCACCCCTACAGACGGTGAACAGAACCTACTGGCGTGGTTTTAAATGACTTTCCAGCCAGGGCAACATCTGTTTTTTACGGCTGAGCATCCCCTCCACCTTACAGGGTTGCGGGATGTCTGACAGCTCTGGGCCGGAAAACCACAGGCTGGTGTCGCCCAGATTGATATCGGTGAGCATCAGTACAACCAGCGCGGCATTCTTTTCCTCTGCATAGCGCGCCATTTCCAGACGGAGATCGTCCAGCACCGCATCCACCTGTTGCAGCGCATACAGTTCAAGCTGCGCCACACAGACCGAATGTCCATGAATGGTAAAGGTTTTAATGTCTTTCTGCAGAAGCTCGCGAGCGCTCATGCCTTCCACGCTTGTTTTAGCAGACAGCAGGTCGCGACTAAACGCCTCGAGATCCACACCGGTTTTTTGGGCCAGGGCCTCTACCGCCAGGCGATCGTCAGAGGTGGTCGTTGGTGAGCGAAGCGTGACAGTGTCACTCAATGCGGCACCCAGCAATAAAACGGCCTCAGCGGCAGACAACTGGCTGCGCTCCTCTTCCGACATCAGTTGCCATAACAGCGTCGCGCTACTGCCGACTGGCTTCACCCACACTTCAGGTGGCAGACGAGTGACTAATCCACCGAGTCGGTGATGATCGATAATTCCCACGACGTTACTTTCTGCCAGCGATGCCGGCCCCTGGGCAGGCTCGGTGAAATCGACCAGCCACACATCACGATCGGTCAGTTCAAACGTTAGCCGTTCAGGCATCGTCAGCCCCGCATGCTCAAAGATAAATTGCGTTTCGCGGTTAGGTTCGCCCAGACGCCATGCCGTCGCCTGCTGGCCACGTAAAGTAAGCCAACGCGCCGTCATGGCGGCGGTACAAATGGCATCGCTATCGGGGTTAAGGTGCCCTATTACATCTATCATTAATCAGTACCTTGTGAAGATAATGGTTCAAAAGCAAACAATAACGAAAGTATATCGACTGGACGCATTCTCTTCCATGATCCCACCACCCGGCAGCGCTGTACAAAACATAAGCAAAATAAATCAGTTGTAAGTAAAATAGGATAAATGTTAATAATATTTTGCTATCAAGTTATCAAAATCGAACAACTTCACTTGTCACCGATACGACTCTGTTTTTAACATCGCTTATGGAAAAAAATGTTCTGTTCAATCAGCGCATTCGCTTGCGCCACCTTCATACTTTTGTCGCCGTTGCACAGCAGGGAACGTTGGGCCGCGCGGCTGAGACCCTTAACCTGAGCCAACCAGCCCTCTCCAAAACGCTGAATGAACTGGAGCAACTGACCGGTACCCGGCTCTTTGAGCGTGGCCGTCTTGGCGCACAATTAACGCTGCCCGGAGAACAGTTTCTTACCCACGCAGTCAGAGTGCTGGATGCGCTCAACACCGCCGGACAAGCCTTAAACCAGCGCGAAGAGTCACAGACGGATGTTGTACGGATTGGCGCCTTACCCACCGCGGCCCTGGGCATTCTGCCGGCGGTCATTGGCCCGTTCCATAAGCAGCAAATGGAGACCACGCTGCAGGTTGCCACCATGAGCAATCCCATGATCCTGGCGGGTTTAAAGTCAGGGGAAATTGATCTCGGCATTGGCCGTATGGCCGATCCGGAATTGATGGTTGGTCTGAACTACGAGCTGTTATTTCTGGAATCGCTCAAACTGGTCGTGCGCCCTAACCACCCGTTGTTGCAGGAAACCATCACGCTGAGTCGGGTGATGGAGTGGCCGGTGGTGGTTTCACCAAAAGGAACCGCCCCTCGCCAGCACGCAGAGGCGTTGTTGCAAAGTCAGGGCTGCAAAATGCCGCCGGGCTGTATTGAAACACTGTCAGCATCGCTCTCCCGCCAACTGACGGTCGATTACGACTATGTGTGGTTTGTCCCTTCAGGCGCGGTTAGAGAAGATTTACGCCAGGCGACGCTGGTGTCGTTGCCGATACCCACCCACGGTGCGGGTGAACCCATCGGCATTCTTACCCGTGTCGATGTGCAACTCTCTCAGGCCGCGCAGATCCTGATCGCCGCAATACGCAAAACCGTGCCGTTTTGATGCCAAAAATTAAGGGACCATCAGGTCCCTTAATTGATTTTATTGTTAAAACGTTTCCCAGTTATCGCCACTGGCAGTTGCCGCCTGCGGGCGTGAATGGTCAGGCTTTGTCGTCACAGGCGCGCGTTTAATAGCACTTGTCCCTGTTAAACGGAATGTGCCAACAGCTTCCGTTAAGCGCGCCGCCTGCTCTTCCAGCGATGCCGCTGCGGCAGAGGCTTCTTCAACCAGCGAGGCATTTTGCTGCGTTACCTTATCCATTTCTGAAATTGCCTGGCTCACCTGGACGATACCCCGGCTCTGCTCATCAGAGGCCGCCGCAATTTCCAGCATAATGTCGGTGACGCGTTTTACCGCATCGACAATATCCGTCATCGTATTGCCCGCAGCGACCACTTCTCCGGAGCCCTGGTCAATCAGTCGGACTGATTCGCTGATCAATCCTTCAATCTCTTTTGCCGCCTGAGCGCTGCGGCTTGCCAGCGTGCGCACCTCACTAGCAACCACGGCAAACCCACGGCCCTGCTCTCCTGCCCGCGCCGCTTCAACCGCTGCGTTCAGCGCCAGAATATTGGTCTGGAAAGCAATGCTGTTAATAACGGCTGTGATTTCGGAGATTTTCTTCGAACTCGTTGAGATATTGCCCATAGTTTTGACCACGCCAGAAACCATCTGACCGCCCCGACTGGCCTTACCGGAGGCATCTTCTGCCAGCTTGCTCGCATGATGCGCGTTGTCGGCGTTTTGCTTCACCGTCGCCGTCAACTCTTCCATGCTGGCCGCCGTTTGTTCAATCGCCGCAGCCTGTTGTTCGGTACGTGAAGACAGATCGGTGTTCCCCGCCGAAATCTCACTGGTACCGCGATAAATCTCTTCCGCGCCCTGACGCACCGTGCCTACCGTTTTCCCCAGCGAACGTTGCATTGTTTGCAAATGGCGGCTCAGGCGACCAATTTCGCTGCGCCCGGTCGGTTCCTCCGGCATGGTGAGATCCCCCGCTGAAATTTGCTCAATACGCTGGGCGGCACGCAACAGAGGGTGAATGACAGTACGGCGCAGAACAATGAACGTCATCACGGTCAGCGCCAGCGCAAGAACGAATGCGCCCAGCATAAAAGCCATACCAAGCTGTGTACGCTGATGCGCCTGTTCGCTTAACTGATGCGCCCTGGTGGTACGAATGTCGATCACCTTTAACAGCACCTTGTTGTAAGCAGAGTCCAGCGGTCTGGCCTGTTCATTTTCATGGTTGATGATCGCCTCAAACATGCCGTTTTTAGCGTACTTCAGCATCGGCTGTAAGCCGTCGGTATAGGCTTTGAAGCTGGCGCTCAGTTCAGCGTCTAACGCTTCATCGGCAGACGTTTTTACCGCGCGTGACATATAAGCATTGAAACCGTCCTGCGATTGCTTAATCCGTTTTTCTGCCTCGGCGATATTGGCCTTCATGTCATCCATTTCGGCAATACGGCTCGCCGCGCCGGCGTGGATCATGTTGATACGCGCGGTACGCAAGTGGTTAGAGCTGTTAGATAACCCCATCCTGACCTGAATCTCATCGGTCACGTCGCGCTGATCGCGATCGGCCTGCATAAGAAAATAGCTTGCCAGCCCGGAACTTAAGGCGAACAGCAGAAGGATGCCACCGAGAATGGAGGAAAACAGCGGAACCAGCCGGATTTGATGCAGAAAGCCCAGTTTATGCTGGGCTTGCATCGATGTAGTGTTGTCCATGACCGTCGACTCTCTTGTAGGGTTTATGCGTGAAAACACGCCCGTTAGATAGTCATCGGCAATCCGGGAAGTTTACTTACCGTGAAAAGCGCCAGATTCGTCACACTTTCACAACATAATTCTAAAAAATTCAGGAAAGTGCCAGCGGTGAAATCCGCTGGCCAATGAATCAGTTATCGCCAAAGTGGATAACGGTACGGATGGATTTACCCTGATGCATTAAATCGAACGCGTCGTTAATCTGCTCCAGCGGTAAACGGTGGGTAATAAACGGATCCAACTGAATTTTCCCGCTCATCGCATCTTCAACCATACCAGGAAGCTGAGTACGACCCTTCACGCCGCCAAATGCGGAACCGCGCCAGACACGCCCGGTAACCAACTGGAACGGACGCGTTTTGATCTCTTGTCCGGCTCCTGCCACGCCAATAATGATGCTTTCGCCCCACCCTTTATGGCAGCATTCCAGCGCAGCGCGCATCACGTTAACGTTACCGATACATTCGAAACTAAAGTCCACGCCGCCATCGGTAAGCTCGACAATCACATCCTGAATCGGTTTGTCGTAATCCTTCGGATTGATGAAATCGGTCGCGCCCATTTCACCTGCCAGCGTAAATTTTTCCGGATTGGTATCAACGGCCAGAATACGCCCGGCTTTCGCCTGCGCCGCGCCCTGAATCACCGCCAGGCCAATGCCGCCCAGACCAAATACGGCGACGGTATCACCTTCTTTCACTTTTGCGGTGTTATGGACCGCTCCGATACCGGTGGTCACGCCACACCCCAGCAGACACACTTTGTCCAGCGGAGCCTGCGGGTTAACCTTCGCCAGAGAGATCTCCGCGCAAACGGTGTATTCGCTGAAGGTGCTTGTGCCCATATAGTGATAAATCGGCTCGCCGTTATACGAGAAACGGGTTGTGCCATCCGGCATCAGACCTTTGCCCTGGGTCGCACGTACGGCCTGACACAGGTTAGTTTTACCCGATTTACAGAACTTACACTCGCCACATTCTGCGGTGTATAGCGGGATCACATGATCGCCCGGTTTCAGGCTGGTAACGCCTTCACCCACTTCAACCACAATGCCGCCACCTTCATGGCCGAGCACCGCCGGGAAAACCCCTTCCGGATCGTCGCCTGAGAGCGTAAAAGCATCAGTATGGCACACGCCGGTGTGGGTAATTTTAACCAGCACTTCACCTTTCTTTGGCGGTGCGACATCGATTTCGACAATTTTTAACGGTTGGCCGGGGCCGAATGCAACTGCTGCACGTGATTTCATTTGTCTCTTCCCATTATAGCGAGGTGATGGTGTTATTTTAGATAAGCACGCAGAAGATGGCCGATTTCAGCCATGCGCACGGCACGCTGGTCTGGGGTTGTTTCCCCGCTGACCAGTTCGTCTTTCAGGTGGATCTCAACCATTTCGCCCATCAGGCCATTGGATGCGCCGCGCACGGCGGCAATTTGTTGCAGGATAGCCAAACACGGCTCGCCGGACTCCAGCGCGCGCTCAAGCGCATCAACCTGACCGCGAATACGGCGTACACGGGTGAGAATGCGTTTTTTATCTTCGGGTGAATGCGGCATACGCCCTCCAAATACTATAGGGGGGTATACTATCAGTCTTTTTAACTAATTGTAAAATAAATAACTTGTTATTATTTAATACGTTGCACAAACAGCACATTTAGACATATCACCGTTTTAAGCGGTTTTAGAGCCGCAACACCGAGCGCTTTTCGATGTATTCTGCATCGCTGAACAGTCCGGATTTTTTCTGGAGCAGCGTAACTGGATTGTCACTCGCAAAGAACAGTCAGTTGAAGACTCATGTAATTATGAACAATACGAATACCCCCGACTACAAACCGGGGGCTTCTATTTTTTAATACGCTATATATATAATAATTAGTTACTTATTCCGTAACTGCACACTCTGGCACGCGAATTTCCTTAATGAGCCTGGAAAAACTTTTTAACGAACACATTCCCTGACTATTTTTCTCTTCACATGCAATTAATTTTAAATCAACTTTGCCGGCAGGTTTTTCTAACGACAACGGTTGTATATCCCTCATATCTCTCAGCGTCTGATAAACAAATAAAACCTGAACCCAATCCGTATTATCACTGGTTCTTTTCCACTTTTCGAATACAAGCTCCCCACCAGGAGGGGTATTATCGGGTTGACCGGGCAGCGACCAGTTAAGATCTAAAGCCCCGCTTAAATTTGCAAGATTGGTATCATGACCAGCAATAAACAACAGAGATACGGGTAATTTTATGCCATACCTGTTTTCTGTTGTACCATTTGTCAATAATGCAGTGTCTATCATATCGAGTAATGGTGTGGCTCTACTACGGGCAACTTCTGGAGTTCTTTGCAAAAGATCAAACTGAGCGTTATGCAGACTTAACAAATCTCTCCATTCTTTTTCCCCCGTAATACGCCCCCAGGCTACCTGTGGCATTCCCTGGGCCTCTTGCAACAGAAATATCTCAGTCAGCGTGGAAGAAAGACTCCAGGCACCAGGTAATGATACATTGTCAGGAGTTACCTTAAGTTCAGACGGTAAAGCCTCTGGTAATGTGCATTTCGTAGACTTCTCTGTAGTCTTACATGTCTCCGATTGTGAGAAATTTAAAACATTTTCCAGGGTCCGAAATGAAGATTGATAGCGTTGGGTATACAGTTCAATATTTCCTCCGGCCCGTTCCAGAATAGCGTTTTTAACCTTCAATGTGTTAAACGAACACTTCCCCATTTTTACCGGATTAAAAAGAGGATCAGTTTTTTCTTCATCCTTCTGATAATGCACTTGAATTTGACATTTTGGTGCTAACCCAGCCAGAAACGCCTCACCCGTTTTACGGGTGCGTTGATCCGTGTCTGCAATAACAGCAACCTGCCCTGGAGATGGGCACGTTTGATTATTCAACAGACCTTTGCTCGTGAACCATAAACGTTGATACTGACCTAATTCAGAAACAAGTTCTCCCCCACGAGGCGTTAGCCATCCTAACGGCACATCCCATTGTGGCCATTGATCGGGTGTGACATCTTTCATTATTGGAGTGAACTTCGTAGGTGCTCTTACTCCATGACGACTCACTATCACAACCCGCTCAAGTTTCATACCGTTCTGCTCTTCAGCATGTATTGAGAAAGAACCGCATAAGAGAGAAAAAAATAATAAACGAATGATGAATGTACTCATTACCAGCACCACCTTTTCGTAAGTGAAAAACAAACAACTCGTATAAGCCAGTTCGATAACTGGTTCTATCAGATAGAAATAATCCTACTCCTGAGTTCACAACAATCCAACTTTTTGAATATCAACTTTGTATCTTATCGAAGTATTAAAGGAGCGCTAATTTAGCCGCGCTGGAAAGGTATCCAAGGTTATGGAATCGTTGGCAATTTACAACGTCCTGTCATTGAAAGGATAATTGATCCGGTATAAATAAGGTGGGCGGAAGCCTTGTTTGGCTATCAATTTACCCGCAGCAAATCACTGTATCTCGTTGTATAACGTGGTGAAAGCATATCTCGCTTCATCGCCCACGGCTGCTGTATCCCTTGCCCGGCAAAGTAGAGCGTTCCTTTCCCCTTTTCAGCATTAAGAGTATCCAGTAGGTCCATCAATTTATCGCTATTACGCCGCGGGGCGTTATTATCAAAAAGATTCAGCTGTGCAACGCCAGAGCTAAAAAAATCCCCCAGCATAACGCCCGCTTTTTGATAACGTAGCCCCTCTCGCCAAACGGCGTCCAGGCTGCGCGTGGCTGCTGTAATAATGTCCCGGCTATCCTGAGTTGGCGTCAGCAGTTTTATCGATGCGCTGTTACCGTAATAAGGTTCATTCAGGGCAAACGGACTGGTTTTGATAAACGTAGAGATAAACCGGCAGTACTGGTGTTCTCTGCGCAGCTTTTCCGCAGCACGTGAAGCATAGGTGCAAATGGCCTCTCTCATGGCGTTGTAATCCGTGAGTTTTTCACCAAACGATCTTGAGCAGATAATTTCCTGCTTATCCGGCGCAAACTCTTCCAGCGCCAGACAAGGCTCACCGCGCAATTCCCGGACGGTTCGCTCAAGCACGACGCTGAAATGTTTACGAATGAAGCGAATATCGGTATCCGCCAGGTCGAGAACCGTTTTAATGCCCATGACGTCCAGTTTCTTGCCGATACGGCGTCCGATGCCCCAGACTTCATCAACCGGGAGTGCTGCCATCAGCTTACGCTGGCGTTCAATATTTGAGAGATCCACGACTCCGCCCGTCTGTTCCTGCCACTTTTTGGCCGCATGGTTTGCCAGTTTGGCCAGGGTTTTGGTCTGAGCGATACCGACCCCAACCGTGAGACGTGTTTTCTGCAAAATGGTTGCTCTGATTTCCTGACCAAAATCCGTAAGATCCCTGCAGTTTCGCACGCCCGTTAAATCACAAAAGGCTTCATCAATACTGTATATCTCCACGCGTGGCGATAGCTCCTCCAGAATCGACATCACCCTGCTGCTCATATCCGCATACAGTTCGTAGTTCGAACTAAAACAGAACACGCCATAGCGCCTGAACAGATCTTTCTGTTTGAAGTACGGAGCGCCCATATTAACGCCAAGCGCCTTTGCCTCTACGCTGCTGGCAATAACGCAGCCATCGTTGTTTGAAAGAACGACAACGGGCTTCCCTTTCAGATCAGGCCGGAATGCCGACTCACAGCTGGCATAAAACGCGTTAACATCCACCAGTGCAAACATCATCAGCCCGCTGCTTTAATGATAAATGTCACCACGCCAAATATATCCAGCGTGTCCTCGCTGCTAATCATGATCGGCGCGTAGGCGCTGTTCTCTGGCTTCAGCATCACAACCGGATGTAATTGCAGGCGTTTAACGGTGAATTCGCCCTCAACGGCGGCAATAACGATGTCTCCATGGGCAGGTTTTCTGGCGCTGTCGACAATCAGTAAATCACCCTCGCCGATCCCTGCTCCCCTCATAGAGTCGCCAGATGATTTAACAAAATAGGTTGCGCTGGGATGCCGTACCAGCAGGTCATTGAGGTCGATACGTTTCTCAACGTAGTCCTGTGCAGGAGATGGAAAACCGCAGGGCACAAGATCGCTAAATAACGGAAAGTGTTTAATTTCGCGGCGTTCCGCAGGCTGGAAAAACAACATAATAATCTGCCTCTCATTTACTGTATTTATATACAGTAGTTTTAATAAGAGCAGCAATCAAGTAGCGAGTGTGATGAACTGGACGTTGTTTAACCATCTTGCCGGTAAGTTTTTATGATGTCTGGAAAAATAATCGGCTAAAAAAATACCCCGCATTTGCGGGGCATTACATCAGGAGCGTTTTCGCGGCATCATGCGCAGCAGCGTATTGTCCTTCCAGAAATAGTGGTGCATCAGGGCCGCAGCGGCATGCAGAGCAATAACAAAATAGCCCAGATTTGCCAGCGTCACGTGCCAGGACTTCAGCATATCCACTACATCAAAATTGGCCTCTGCCGCATGCGGCATAACAATGCCGAATGCAATCCACGGGTTACCCCGGTTATACATCATCACCAGTCCAATAATCGGCAGAACAATAAACAGCAGATAGATAACCAGATGCCCCAGATGCGCCATTCCGGTCATCATCGGCTTCGGTTTTGGCACAATCGGCGGTGCCGGATATTTTAGCCTGACCAGCAGACGCGCCACCATCAGCGTTAAAATAGTGATGCCACAGGATACGTGCACCATGTTAAATAAGGGACGATAGCTGCGCGGGAAAAATCCGCGAAACTCCATAGCGCTGTAGGCCACAATGACCAACAAAAAGACCAGCCAGTGAATGCCAATTTGCAGGCCAGAATACTTATTCCCCATAACACTTCCTGAATAAAAACAATAATGCGTCACCATAACGGGCTTTTGTTAAAAATTCATTAACTTTTGCTCACCCGGCTTATTCTTATGGATCGCCAGCAAAGTGTGAGAATTGCGCCGGGTGGCGTACAGGCTCACCCGGCGAAAACTTAGGACTGCAGATACACCACCTGCGTTTGCAGATATTCGTTCAGACCGTGTTTACCGTCAGCCCCGCCAATCCCGGACTTGCGCCAGCCAGCATGAAAGCCCTGCATCGCCTCGAAGTTTTCACGATTAATATAGGTTTCGCCAAACTTCAGCCCTTTAATCGCTTTCATCGCCGTATTCAGATTCTGCGTATAGATCGATGAGGTCAGACCGTAATCGCTGTCATTGGCCATCGTCAGCGCCTGTTCCAGCGTATCAAACGCTACCACCGGCAGCACCGGACCAAACGTCTCCTCGTGCATAATCGCCATCTCCTGGCGCACGTCTAACAGTAACGTCGGTGGATAGTAATACCCTTTGCCGGAAACGGCCTTACCGCCCAGCACCACTCTGGCGCCTTCCTGCACCGCTCGTGCAACTTTCTGCTCTACACGATCCAGCGCAGCGGCGTTAATCAGCGGCCCCATTGCAATATCATTGCGCTCAGCCGGATTGCCAAACTGCACGGCTTTCATCGCCTCACCCAGACGATTGACGAATTGGTCATAAATACCTTTCTGAACGTACACGCGCTCGGCACAGTTGCATACCTGTCCGGTGTTGATCACCCGCGAGTCAACAATTGCCTTTACGGCCAGTTCAAGATCGGCATCATCCATCACGATAGCCGGGGCCTTGCCGCCCAACTCCAGGCAAACTTTGGTGATATTTTTAGCCGCCGCAGCCATAATTTTCTCACCCGCCCCGACGCTACCGGTCATGCTCACCATGGCCACCTTCGGGTTTGCGGCCAGCGCCTGACCGACCGTTTCACCACGTCCCAGTACCAGATTAAATACGCCGCGCGGCAAGCCAATATCATCAACAATTTTGGCAAAGGCGATGGCGTTATTCGGTGTAAATTCACTCGGCTTAATGACAATGGTATTACCCGTCAACAGTGCGGGAGCCAGTTTGCGGGCAATCAGGAAAAATGGAAAGTTCCACGGCAGAATGCCTGTAGTCACGCCCAAAGCGCGCTTAAACAGCAGAATATTCTCGCCCGGACGATCGCTTTGCAGGATCTCGCCTTCATAGCGACGCGCCCACTCCGCCATGTAATCGATATAGTCGGCGGTAAACGAGACTTCGACCTCAGCCAGTTGCTGTATTTTTCCACCCTCCGCCACAATCAGCGCGCTGATTTCACTGGCTCGCTGACGGATACCCGCAGAAATTTTGCGTAACCAGTTCGCCCGTTCAATGGCGGGCAGCGCTTCCCATTGCGGCTGAGCGCGCTGTGCGGCATCGATCGCTTTACACGCATCCTCGGCACGTCCATCGGGAATACGCGAGATCACCTCTTCCGTGGCAGGATTGACGACATCAATCCAGGCATCATCGTGCCAGGTCACAAACTGCCCATCGATATACATAGGATGTTGTACGGGTACTGACATGCGGCTCTCCTGTGATTGATTTGTTTTTAACAAGTAAAACTATTGTTAATTAATATCAATCATGCAGGTCGTATTATGGCTGGAGTGGCTGTTCTGTGAGCGGCTTCATAAAAGCGTCTGGCAAAGTGATGATGAAGGGAAAAAACAGGTGTGATTTTTGCCCGTTTGCCGCAAAACGCCGACAAACGGGCAACAGGAATTACAGAGAGCGGCTCTCCAGTAAGTCAGTCAGCACGATGTCATTTTGCAACTGCTGCCAGGCTTGCTCAACGTTCTGAGGAATATCAACATGGGCAATAAAATCGCGGCCACAAGGCCCATAACCGGTGGCATCATCACGCAGGCGAGGAAGTTCACCGGTTATGAGAGACAGATAGCGATCCACTGACCACAAACCTTCTGCTGCTGGCACAAAATCCACGCCGTCTTGCTGTTGGGCCAGCTCAGGGATGAATCCAGGGAAACTCAACCAGCGCGGCGCATGCGGCTCATCGCGGGTTACGCGCTGAAAGGTTGCCATCGTGCGACGTTGCATAGTGGGATCCTGTACCACAATGACGGTATGAATACTTTCCGTCGCCTGATTCAATAATGCACAGCTAAAACGGGCATTCTCACCGCAGTTTGTTGACTGGTCTTCCACCCAAATCTTCTCCCCCGGGATTTGCCAGAACTGATGTGCGATATCGGCAAGGATCGCCGCTTCCGCGCGTCCGGTGGTACGAATGATGTTGTAACGAGGATGCTCTGCAATCGCGTCATACAAAAATCGTGTGGAGTGACCGATGCCACCGCTAATCAACAAGGGAACCTGTTGCTCTTTCGCGATCCGGCAGGCGGCATCGATGGTCGGAATAACCGCGTTCCCTGCCAGAATCACGCAATCTGACTGAACGGTGATATTCCCCGTAAAATCATTCTGCGCCAACCATCGCCCTACGGTATTGATCGCCGCAAGCGTGGTTGCGGAAAGTGTCGGAAACTGGCTCATACTCATGACTCCTGATCTTAATACTTTATCGGGTTGCATACCGGGCGGTGACGTCACCTTACCCGGTATGCTGTCTGGTACCGATTTATCCCGAAATTTGCTCCATCGCCTGCAAAATACGTTTATCGGAAATCGGATACGGCGTACCAAGCTGCTGGGCAAAATAGCTGACGCGCAGCTCTTCTATCATCCAGCGGATCTCTTTGACATCGTCATCTTCACGGCGCGCGGGAGGCAGTTTATTGAACCACTGCTGCCAGGCCTGCTGCACGCTATCCACTTTCAGCATCTGCGCACGGTCACGATGCGGGTCGATAGCCAGTTTTTCCAGACGCTTTTCGATAGCCTGCAAATAACGCAGCGTATCGCCCAGACGCTTGAAACCATTGCCGGTAACAAATCCACGGTACACCAGCCCGCCCATCTGCGATTTGATATCCGCAAGCCCCAGCGCCATGGTCATATCCACGCGCCCTTTCAGACGTTTGTTGATATTAAACACCGCGGTCAGAATTTGTTCGACCTGCTTAGCAATATCCACCACCGTATCGTTCAATTCAGCCCGCACTTTCTCATGCAGCGCCGCAAAGCCTTCTTCGGTCCACACCGGACCACCGTTGGCGTCGATCAGTTGATCCACACCACAGGATATACAGTCGTCAATCAAATCCAGCACTTTACCGTACGGGTTAAAATACAGCCCCAGCTTGGCTTTGTTGGGCAGTTTCTCATGCAAATATTTGATTGGTGAAGGAATATTCAACAACAACAGGCGGCGTAAACCGCACCACATCGCCTGCTGTTGCTCCAGCGGGTTATCAAACAGTTTGATGGCAACGCTGTCACGCTCATCCACCAGCGCTGGCCAGGCTTTTACCTTATAGTTACCGCGTTTTTGCTCGTAACTCTCCGGAAGCTGACCGAAGCTCCAGATGTGCAACCCGCTCTGTTCGATACCGTCATCCGCCACCGCAGACAATGTTTCCTGAACTTTACCCTTCAGTGCGTCTTTCAGATCCTGCAGCGAACGTCCTTCCTGCAGCTTTTTGTTCTTATCATCCACTACCCGGAAGGTGATTTTTAGGTGATCGGGCACCTGATCCCAATGCCAGTCTTCACGGTCAACGGTCACGCCGGTCATGCGGCGCAGTTCACGCTCCAGCGAGTCCAGCAGCGGCAGTTCCAGCGGCGTGACGCGGCCTAAAAACGCTTCCGCATAGTTCGGCGCGGGCACAAAGTTGCGTCGTACCGGTTTCGGCAAAGACTTAATCAGGGCGATCACCAGTTCACGGCGCAGCCCCGGAATTTGCCATTCAAAACCGCTCTCTTCGATCTGATTGAGCAGCGGGAGCGGAATATGCACGGTCACACCGTCCGCATCGGCCCCGGGTTCGAACTGGTAACTTAACCGTAGTTTGAGATTGCCCTGATGCCAGAAGTTCGGGTAATCCAGCTTACTGATTTTTTCCGCGCCCTCTTTGATGAGCATGCTCTTTTCAAAGTTGAGCAGATCCGGCGTTTCACGGCTGATCTTTTTCCACCAGCTGTCAAAGTGACGCGCGGAGACTACATCATGGCTGATGCGTTGGTCGTAAAACTCAAATAGCGTCTCATCATCAACCAGAATGTCGCGACGGCGCGATTTGTGCTCTAACTCTTCCACCTCTGCGCGTAACTTCAAATTGTCACGGAAAAACGCATGGCGCGTTTGCCAGTCGCCTTCCACCAGAGCATGGCGGATGAACAGTTCACGCGACAACGCGGGATCGATCTGGCTGTAGTTCACCTTACGAGCTGCAACAATCGGTAAACCGTAGACGGTAACCTTTTCTGTTGCCATCACTGCGCCCTGCGCACGTTCCCAGTGCGGTTCACTGTATGAACGTTTGATCAGATGCTGGGCAACCGGTTCGACCCACTCAGGATCGATGCGTGCAGCAATACGTCCCCACAGGCGGCTGGTTTCCACCAGCTCCGCTACCATCGTCCACTTCGGCGGTTTTTTAAATAGACCAGAGCCTGGGAAGATCGAGAAGCGAGCGTTACGCGCCCCGGTAAATTCCTGTTTATCGGCATCTTTCATCCCGATATGTGACAGTAAACCGGTCAGCAACGCGACGTGGATCTCTCTGTATTCAGCGGGTTCGCTGTTAACAGGAATCCCCAACTCTTTCACCCCCTGGCGCAGTTGCGTGTAGATATCCTGCCATTCACGCACGCGCAGGTAGTTCAGAAAATCAAGTTTGCACTGACGACGGAACTGGTTTGACGACAGCGCTTTCTGCTGCTCGCCGAGATAGTTCCACAGATTCACAAATGCAAGGAAATCAGACTCTTTGTCGTGGAAACGGCGATGTTTTTCGTCGGAAGCCTGCTGCTTGTCCATCGGGCGCTCGCGCGGATCCTGAATAGACAGCGCCGAGGTGATAATCATCGCCTCACGTACGCAGCCATGTTTTTGCGCTTCCAGCACCATGCGCGCCAGACGCGGATCCACCGGCAGTTGCGAGAGCTGACGGCCCAATGGCGTCAGTTTGTAAGCGGTTGCCTGTTCGTCGGTGGTTATTGCCCCCAGTTCTTCGAGCAGGCGTACACCGTCCTGAATGTTACGTTTATCCGGTGCTTCAACAAACGGAAACGCCGCGATATCGCCCAGCCCCAAGGCGGTCATCTGCAAAATAACGGACGCCAGGTTGGTACGCAGGATCTCCGGGTCAGTAAACTCCGGGCGCGACAGGAAATCGTCTTCGGAATACAGACGAATACAGATCCCCTCCGAAACACGACCGCAACGGCCTTTACGCTGGTTGGCAGAGGCCTGCGACACCGGTTCAATCGGCAAGCGCTGAACTTTGGTGCGGTAACTGTAACGGCTGATACGCGCAGTACCCGGATCAATCACATACTTGATCCCCGGAACGGTCAGCGAGGTTTCCGCCACGTTGGTCGCCAGCACGATACGGCGACCGCTGTGCGACTGGAACACACGGTTCTGCTCGCTGTTGGAAAGACGCGCATATAGCGGTAGCACTTCGGTATGGCGCAAATCCAGCTTATTCAGCGCATCGGCGGTATCGCGGATTTCGCGCTCGCCGCTCATGAAAATCAAAATGTCTCCCTGACTTTCACGGCCTAACTCATCTACGGCATCAAAAATTGCCTGCAATTGGTCACGCTCGGTGTCATCTGCGTCTTCAACAATTGGACGATAGCGAACTTCCACCGGATAGGTTCGACCAGAGACTTCGATAATCGGTGCATTATTGAAATGCTTTGAAAAACGCTCCGGATCGATGGTCGCCGAAGTGATGATAATTTTTAGATCCGGACGGCGCGGCAGAAGCTCTTTCAGATAGCCGAGCAGAAAATCGATATTCAGGCTGCGCTCATGCGCTTCATCGATGATGATGGTGTCGTACTGCATCAGCAGCCGATCCTGCTGGATTTCCGCCAGCAGGATACCGTCCGTCATCAGCTTAACCATGGTGTTGTCGCTGACATGATCGCTAAAACGGACTTTATAACCGATACAACCGCCCGGCTCGGTTTGCAGTTCTTCTGCAATACGGTTCGCCACGGTACGCGCCGCCAGACGACGCGGCTGGGTATGGCCGATCAGCCCTTTTACCCCGCGCCCGAGCTCCATACAGATTTTGGGTAACTGAGTGGTTTTCCCTGACCCCGTTTCCCCGGCGACAATCACCACCTGGTTATCGCGGATCGCTTCCAGAATATCCTGTTTTTTCTGACTGACGGGCAGGTTTTCCGGGTAGCTGATGACCGGACGCGCGGCTTCACGCAGCACAACTTTACCTGCAGCGTGATCAATCTCTTTTGCCATCTCCTGGTAAATGGCCTGTTGTGCATCAGGATTTTTAACCTTCTTCACGCCCTGCAGGCGGCGGGCAAAACGCTGTCTGTCACGCAGCATCAGTGAATCCAGCTGTTGCTGCAACATGTTGAAGGTTAATTTTTGTTGTTCTGTCATAGCGTTAAAAGGCAGTGCTCTGCCGGGTTAAATCTCTTTTAGATGATAGGTATAGAGTACCACATCAGCGCTTTTCATGTGTTGTTCAATAATTTCGAACATAGGATTCGATATATTGCGCTATCACTGCGACAGGATTGTGAATAAAGTGTCAACAAGCAACGGGGCACTCCCCCTTCAAACACATAAAAGGAAACACCCATGAGCAAGGTATTAGTTCTTAAATCCAGTATTCTGGCAGGGTACTCTCAGTCTGGTCAGTTGTCTGATTATTTTGTTGAACAGTGGCGTGAAAAGCACTCCGCTGATGAAATCACCGTCCGTGACCTGGCTGCAAATCCTGTTCCGGTACTGGATGGCGAACTGGTGGGTGCGCTGCGCCCGAGCGATGCACCGCTGACACCGCGTCAGCAGGAAGCGCTGGCGTTGTCCGATGAGCTGATTGCTGAGCTGAAAGCGCATGATGTGATTGTTATCGCCGCGCCGATGTATAACTTCAACATCCCAACCCAGCTGAAAAACTATTTCGATCTGATTGCCCGTGCAGGTGTGACTTTCCGTTATACCGAGAAAGGTCCGGAAGGTCTGGTGACGGGTAAACGAGCAGTCGTGTTGACCAGCCGTGGTGGTATCCATAAAGATACGCCGACCGACCTGATCACGCCGTATCTGAACGTATTCCTGGGCTTTATCGGCATCACCGACGTGAACGTCGTCTTTGCTGAAGGCATTGCGTACGGCCCGGAAGTGGCGTCCAAAGCGCAGTCCGATGCGAAAGCCGCTATCGACAGCGTCGTCGCTGCCTGATAATTCACCCTCTCACCATCCGGTGGGAGGGTTTCTCCAGCATTTACTTCTTTACCTGCACCTGTTTACCGTGAATGCGGTTAATATCGCGCCAGATGGTTGCATAATCTCTGCACTTCGCCAGATTCTCTTCCCAGCAATGCAGCAAAAATTGTTCTGGCTCGGCAACATCCCGGCTTAACAGCTTGAATATCCAACGATTCCAGACATACCACTTGAAAAGCCACATGATTTCACTCCGCAACGCGACCGGTGTTGAACTATATCAGCCTCAGTTTGATGCCGTGTGGCAACTATTGCGATGTCGATGAATAAGTCAGCGTCGTGCCTCTCTGGTTGTGTGCAGAGAAGATTTATTATTTTCTCAACCACTTACCATTGATGCCCTGGACGTACTCCCCTGGTTTAGCCCGAGCGACCAGCTTTTGTCCGGCCATTTTCGCCACTTCATCTGGAGGAATGTTATTGCTCTCAGCCAGTTGCTGATAGCTGACGCTGCGTGCTTTATTAATCTCACTCACCAGCGCCTGCGTTTCGGCGTCGGTTTGCAATGCCACCAGATAACCATTAAGCGTTTCGCCCACCCGCCCCTGGGATCTGGCTTCATTCAAGGTCAATGCCCACCCATTGCCACTGAATAAACTCAATGCCACCAGGATCACTGCAAGCTGTTTTTTCATCGTGACCTCAGAACAAATCGCTGCGCGATTTTAATAAGCTCTCAACGTCTTTATCGACTTTGATATGGATCTCATGCTCGATTTTGACGTTCATATTAATAGTGATCGGCTCTTTAGGCGCAGCCACTTCGATTCTGGGTGTGCACCCGCTCAGCAGAGATGAAGCCAGCAGACCCAGCATGGCAGCTATCGTTTTCATTGTTGTTCCTCACATTCCTTGCCTTCCGGGCAATGGGATTCTGGCAGCGCTGCATTTTGTTCAAGCCATGCCTGTAAATTGTCGCCAAAACGCAAACTACGCCATAGCGTAAAGACGTTTTCCTCATGGGTGTAATTCAAATTAACCGTCCCCACTTTGCCATCCACCCGGCTATTGCCAGTTACGGTTGCCTGCATGGTTAAGACACCGAGATTATCCAAATTTATTTTCGTCCAGGAATGGCTTATTTCCATATAACGCAGCCAGTTAATGGCCGCACCGGCTGCCATATTATCTTTGACGACGGCATCCGCCGTGTCTTTATCAATACGCAGCGTCATAGGTCCCGGGTTGGTCAGCCAGCCGTCTTTAATGATCCACTTTTCGTTATCCAGCCATAACGGCAACGCACCGCTGACCGGGCCAGACATGGCGAATTGCTTGGGATTAACCGCGCTGATAAGCTCGCTGGAAGAGATATTCTGCACCCGTAATAATGCCGGATCGTGCTGCGGCATCCGCAGTTGTTGCATGATGACTTTGCCCCCCAGCAGTTCGGCGCTGACATCGCTTAACAGTAACGGATTGTCTTCACTCCAGGGATACGCCCCCTGTAGATCGGCGGCGATATTTTTCACCGTCACCTGATTCACCACTTCCGCAATACGCAGTGAAATAGGTCCACGCGTACCCAGTTGCCATGCGCCTTCACTAAACCGGAAAGGCAACACAAAATCGACGCCATTAATTTGGTTATCGGGCATCCAGGCGCTACCGCCTTTTAATACCCCATGGCCGCCCGCTTCAAAGCCCTGTTCCGGGGCAGCGGAAAACGCAACCTGCGCATACAGTTCACCTTCACGTAGCTTCATTTTCCAGTCTGGTGGGATGAGCGGTTGGAATACGGTGAGCGATTGTTTTGGCCACCAGGCCTGTCCGCGCAGGCGGATCCCGTCCCAACGGCCATTTACCTGTACTGGACCTATCGCGCCCGCGTGAAGCTGTCCTTTAAACTGGAAAATCGTCGGGTCGGTGCCTTCCACGCTGAACTTCAGGGTTGACGGCGGTAACACGCTCCCCCCGGTAAAAGTGGTGTTCCCTGCGTCCAGCGACAGCGCGCCGCTAAAAGTCGGTTTGTTGGCATCCCGTACCCAGACGATCGGCTCGTCCATCACCAGGCGTGGGGTTTCTACCTTCATGGTGCCGTATTGCAGGTGGTCAAATCCGGTGGAGAGATCAAAAAGCTTCAGGGTGTTGTCATGCCATTCGCCCTTACCCGCCACGTCCCAACGCGCATGCATTGGCGTAAAGCTGCCTTTGCCCCAGTACCGCCACTGCCAGCGACCCGCGTCAGGGAGAAAATCATTTGCCAGACCATCCAGATGCAATTCAAAACCGCCCATCTGGTTTTCATGCGCGCGCAATATAGCCTGCAGACGGCCATCTACGCCGCGCTGCGTTACTTTTACGCCCGCCAGCGGCCAGCGAATTTCGTCAATATCCAGCGAGTCAATCACCCGTCCACGCGAACGCAGCAGCGCTCCTGGCTCGAAAGCCAGCTGCGGGTCGTTCAGGCTTCCGGTGAGTCTGGCGGGTAATTTGGCGTAGAAGATCAGGTCACCCTGTTTCGCCTCGCCTATCAACTGTAACGGCATGTCGCTACTATCCACACCCAGCTTACCCGGCCCCAGCGTTAATACGGCGTTTCCTTTACCTGCATCGCCTTGGGTCAGTATGTTCAGACGCCCGCTCACCACCGCATTTTCCAGCCCGGCCTGCCAGTTTTCAACTTTCATGCCCAACCGCCCGCTGAGCGGGAATCCCTGATAAGGCCAGTTCCAGCGACCGTCGCTGATGGTTAATTGCTGGCGGGTTATTTCCCACGGAAGATCGAGCAACGGATCGGCATTGTCCCGCGCCATAACGATCAGTTGTCCGCTGTTTTCTTGCCACTCCAGTTCGGCGTCCACCAGTGAGGGCTCCTGCGGCAAGCTCAGAGTAGCAACCGCATGACCGCTCACCGGTAGTCCATCAGGAACCAGCGGCATGGTAAATTCACCGACCAGTTTTACCGGCGGTTGCCCTTCAAATGCGGCTATATCCAGCTCATTTACCGTGAGATTTTGCCCGTGCAGATGCCCCTGGAATTTCACTTTTTCACCCTGGTAGCGCAGTTGCTGGGTCGATGGCGTTAGCGAGAGAGACAGTTTTCCCTGCCACTCCTGCCAGGGGGAGAGAATAACTTTGTCGATGTTAATCCAGGTATTGGGCAGCATCGATTGCCATTCAGCCAGCGTTTTGGGCGCTGCCGGAGACGCTTCTGTCTGCGGTAATTTAGCCAGGCAAGCGGAATCCAGCTCAATTGTCCCGACATTAAGCAACCAGCGGCTGGGATGGGAAAGATCGGCCTGAGTAATGCGCGCTAGTGGGCAATCATCGACCAGATAGCGGAGTTCCGGGATATGCAGCCCATGCCGTGTCAGCCGTGGGCTCTCATCCAGCGCGATGCGCGTGCCAACAGGTAACCAGACGCCCACCAGCGTAGGAACCCACAGGCCAAGCGTCATGACCAACGTCAGCGGCACGAGAATCAATAATAAGAGAAGTGCCAGAGCGGCTTTATATTTACCCTTCATGGGTAGTTAATATCCTGATTTAGCGAAAATTTAAGCCGGTTTAGGCCAGTATTGTGGCATGTTTAACAGGATATGCCCACATTAAGAATAAATTCCCATGAAGTATGTGCACTATTTATCAATCAACGAGAATTAATAAAATAATAATCAATTCAATAAGATAGTGCATTATTTTATATGGCACGCTGTTACACGTGCCGTCGGGAATATAAAGAACTCAGACTCAATGAGGCCTCAGTTCTCCATCGCTATGTTTAGGTCCTAAACGACCAGCTTCTATCAGAATTTCCTCAATGAGCTCTTCGAGGCACTCCCTACCATGATGATCGCAGACCAGATGTACCTGCCGGGAAATCTCCTCAGGTTTCATACCATCACATAATGCCGCCTTAAGCATTAAGGTGGCCCATCGCTTTGCTTCAGAGTGAGTTAACATGACCCCTCCCGATATTTGCTACCTGTATAAGCGTAGCTGTCTGGATGTGATTCGGCTGGCTTTTTACCTGCATCGATTACGGGTATTGAGTTGGACGGAAAAATATCCAGTTGTTGAAATTGAGTAACCTGCCCACACTAACAACAGATGCGCTGAAATTATTCATTACGCCTATGACTATCAATAACTTTTTAGATTTTGTAAAATAATTTGAATTGGATTAATGTGACGTCAAAATCACTGGAGAAAGTCTTATGAAACTCGCCATCTATAGTACAAAACAGTACGACAAGAAGTATCTGCAGCAGGTTAACGAGGCTTTTGGTTTTGAACTTGAATTCTTTGACTTTCTGCTGACGGAGAAAACAGCCAAAACAGCCCATGGCTGTGAAGCCGTCTGTATCTTCGTCAACGACGATGGCAGCCGCCCGGTTCTGGAAGAGCTGAAAAAGCATGGCGTGAAATATATTGCGCTGCGTTGCGCCGGCTTCAATAACGTCGATCTCGACGCGGCAAAAGAGCTCGGCCTGCAGGTCGTCCGTGTGCCAGCCTATTCACCGGAAGCCGTCGCTGAACATGCGATTGGCATGATGATGACGTTGAATCGCCGTATTCACCGCGCCTATCAGCGTACTCGTGATGCCAACTTCTCTCTTGAGGGGCTGACCGGCTTTACCATGTATGGCAAAACGGCTGGGGTGATCGGTACCGGTAAGATTGGGATTGCGGCACTGCGGATCCTGAAAGGTTTTGGGATGCGCCTGCTGGCGTTTGATCCCTACCCAAGCGCTGCCGCACTGGAGTTAGGCGTTGAATATGTCGATCTTAAAACGCTGTTCGCGGAGTCCGATGTCATCTCCCTGCACTGTCCGTTAACACCGGAGAATTATCACCTGCTCAATCACGAAGCCTTTGAGCAAATGAAAAATGGCGTGATGGTTATTAACACCAGCCGCGGGGCATTGATCGATTCACAAGCCGCTATCGATGCGCTGAAAAACCAGAAAATTGGTTCTCTGGGTATGGACGTGTATGAAAACGAACGCGACCTGTTCTTTGAAGATAAATCCAATGACGTGATTCAGGATGATGTGTTCCGCCGCCTGTCGGCCTGTCATAACGTGCTGTTCACCGGTCACCAGGCGTTCCTGACGGCCGAAGCATTGACCAGCATTTCTGAGACAACGCTGCAAAATCTGGCACAGATCTCCAAAGGCGAAACCTGTCCAAACGCCCTCTTCTAATCCCTATGCTCCCCTGGATTCAGGGGGGCATTTTCAGATAATCACCGATGCTAAAATCTTCAGTATCATTATTATATTGAATATATTCCCGTCACAAACGTAGAGAAATTGAATGAAAAAAGTTGTCACGTTGATTGCGCTCAGCATGCTGATGGCTGGCTGTGTGAGCAATGGAAAAGTTTCCGTCAATCGCGAACAGTTGCAGCATCACCGCTTCGTTTTGCAGAGCGTGAATGGTAAAGCCGTCACCGTCGCTAATAACCAACCCGAATTGAGTTTTGGCGAAAACATGACGGTATCGGGAAAGATGTGTAATCAATTCCACGGTCAGGGCAAACTGTCCGACGGCGAGTTGAAGGTTAAAGATATGGCGATGACCCGCATGATGTGCGCCGATCCACAGCTTAACGCGCTCGACGGGATCGTCAGCGACATGTTTAAGCAAGGCGCACAGGTCGATCTGACTGCTGACCAGTTAACACTGGCGACAGCAGAACAAACACTGACGTATAAACTCGCGGATTTAATGTAGGAAACGCGGTGGCTTAATAGTTGCCACAGCTTCCGGCGGCAAGCGACTGCTCACTACAGCGTTTGCCGTTGGGTAACGCACACATTCCGATAGCTGAACCATCCAGCTGACGGGCAACGGAGAGCGAACCACCAATCATGGCGCAATTAGCTTCTCCAGAACTGGACATTGCGGCCTTCATCCCCGGTGCGACATGCGCGGCGGTTGCCTGCTGAACAGGTTCACTACTACAAGCCGATAATAATAACGCGGCACACCCTACCCAAAACGCTGCGCGCATCTTACTCCCCTCTGAATATTAACCAAACGACACAGCCATAAATAATAGGCAGCGGAAACACCGCCGTCGAGAGGCAATATGCGCATTTATGCGCACTGTTTACATTTTCTGGCAATTTTTTGGCTGCTCCTTTGATCAAACCATTCATTCTGTTTATTCGGGGGACACAAAAGCGAAAATCTGTCTTTAGCGCTTTTGCTAAACTAAAAGGATAACTACAGGATTCGCCGCTGTTACGCGTGTCCCTTTTTTTGCGCAATGTAAGGGTGTCAGTATGATCACAATTGACGGTAATGGTGCGGTTGCTTCGGTCGCATTTCGTACCAGCGAGGTTATCGCCATCTACCCGATTACGCCCAGTTCGACGATGGCTGAACAGGCGGATGCCTGGGCCGGGAACGGGCTTAAAAACGTGTGGGGGGATACCCCTCGTGTCGTAGAAATGCAGTCGGAAGGCGGTGCGATAGCGACCGTTCACGGCGCGTTGCAGACCGGTGCGCTCTCTACGTCGTTTACTTCATCGCAGGGCCTGTTGCTGATGATCCCGACGCTGTACAAACTGGCCGGTCAGTTGACTCCGTTTGTGCTGCACGTTGCGGCGCGTACGATTGCCACTCACGCATTATCCATCTTTGGCGATCATTCCGACGTGATGGCGGTGCGCCAGACGGGATGCGCAATGCTGTGCGCCAGCAGCGTTCAGGAAGCTCAGGACTTTGCGCTAATTTCGCAAATGGCCACCCTGAAAAGCCGGGTCCCGTTTATTCATTTCTTTGATGGTTTCCGCACATCGCATGAAATTAATAAAATAGTGCCGCTGGCCGATGACACAATCCTCGGGCTGATGCCGCAGGCGGAAATTGATGCTCACCGCGCGCGCGCACTCAACCCAGAGCATCCGGTTATTCGCGGTACGTCTGCGAACCCGGACACCTACTTCCAGTCACGCGAAGCAACAAACCCGTGGTACAACGCGGTTTACGATCACGTAGAACAGGCGATGAACGATTTCGCTGCTGCGACGGGCCGTCAGTACCAGCCATTTGAATACTACGGTCATCCGCAGGCAGAACGCGTCATTATTTTGATGGGCTCGGCGATTGGAACCAGTGAAGAAGTCGTCGAAGAGCTGCTGGCACGCGGCGAGAAAGTTGGCGTTCTGAAAGTGCGTCTGTTCCGCCCATTCTCTGCCAGACATTTACTGCGCGCCCTGCCGGAAACGGTACGGAGCATCGCCGTCCTGGATCGCACCAAAGAGCCCGGCGCGCAAGCTGAACCGTTGTATCTGGATGTAATGACCGCGCTGGCGGAAGCCTTTAACTGCGGCGAACGAGAAACGCTACCGCGCGTGATTGGCGGGCGTTATGGCCTTTCTTCCAAAGAGTTTGGCCCGGACTGCGTCATGGCGGTCTTTAATGAGCTGAGTAGCGCGAAGCCGAAATCTCGCTTTACGGTCGGTATCTATGATGATGTCACCAACCTGTCGCTACCGTTACCGGAAAACACCCTGCCCGGTACCGCGAAGCTCGAGGCACTGTTTTACGGGCTGGGCAGTGACGGTAGCGTGTCGGCCACCAAAAACAACATCAAGATTATCGGTAACTCTACGCCGTGGTATGCGCAGGGTTATTTCGTCTATGACTCGAAAAAAGCAGGCGGTCTGACGGTTTCTCACCTGCGCGTTAGTGAACAACCTATTCGTTCAGCGTATCTGGTGTCGCAAGCCGATTTTGTTGGTTGTCACCAGTTGCAATTTATCGATAAGTATCAGATGGCTGAGCGCCTGAAACCTGGCGGTATATTCCTGCTTAATACCCCGTACAGTGTGGATGAAGTCTGGACACGTCTGCCGCAGGAAGTTCAGGCTGTTCTGAATCAGAAGAAAGCGCGTTTCTACGTGATTAATGCGGCCAAAATCGCCCGCGAGTGCGGTCTGGCTGCTCGTATTAACACCGTTATGCAGATGGCGTTCTTCCATCTGACGCAAATCTTACCAGGCGACAGCGCTCTGGCTGAATTGCAGGGTGCGATTGCGAAAAGCTATAGCAGTAAAGGGCAGGATCTGGTTGAACGTAACTGGCAGGCGCTGGCCCTGGCGCGTGAATCCGTCGCCGAAGTGGCGCTTCAGCCGGTTGACTCACATAGCGCTAATCGCCCACCGGTGGTTTCTGATGCCGCACCTGATTTCGTGAAAACCGTCACCGCGGCAATGCTCGCCGGTCTGGGCGATGCCCTCCCCGTTTCAGCGCTGCCGCCAGACGGCACCTGGCCGATGGGCACCACGCGTTGGGAAAAACGCAATATCGCTGAAGAGATCCCCATCTGGAAAGAAGAGCTGTGTACCCAGTGTAACCACTGCGTAGCCGCTTGCCCGCACTCGGCTATCCGCGCCAAAGTGGTTTCACCAGAAGCGATGGAAAATGCCCCTGCCAGCCTGCATTCTCTGGATGTGAAATCACGCGATATGCGCGGTCAGAAATATGTCCTGCAGGTTGCGCCAGAGGATTGCACCGGGTGTAATCTGTGCGTCGAAGTATGCCCGGCGAAAGATCGCCAGAACCCGGAGATCAAGGCCATCAATATGATGTCGCGCCTTGAGCACGTGGAAGAAGAAAAAGTTAACTATGACTACTTCCTCAATCTGCCGGAAATCGATCGCACTAAACTGGAACGCATTGATATTCGTACCTCGCAGTTGATAACACCGCTGTTTGAGTACTCTGGGGCCTGCTCTGGCTGTGGTGAAACGCCGTATATCAAATTGCTTACGCAGTTGTACGGCGACCGCATGCTGATCGCCAATGCGACCGGCTGTTCATCAATTTATGGCGGTAACCTGCCCTCAACGCCTTATACCACCGACGCCAATGGTCGCGGGCCTGCGTGGGCAAACTCCCTGTTTGAGGATAACGCCGAGTTTGGGCTGGGCTTCCGCCTGACGGTGGATCAGCACCGTGTACGCGTCATGCGTTTAGTGGAACAGTTTGCCGATAACATTCCGGCTGAACTGAATGACGCCCTGCACGCTGAAGCTACGCCAGAGGTGCGCCGTGAGCAAGTTGCAGCACTGCGCCAGCACCTGAAAGATGTCGAAGGCGCACAGCAGTTGTTAACCGATGCCGACGCGCTGGTCGAGAAATCTATCTGGCTGATTGGCGGTGATGGCTGGGCTTACGATATTGGTTTTGGGGGACTGGATCACGTCCTGAGCCTGACCGAGAACGTCAATATTCTGGTTCTGGATACCCAGTGTTACTCCAATACAGGCGGACAAGCGTCGAAAGCTACACCGCTCGGGGCCGTCACTAAATTTGGTGAGCATGGCAAGCGCAAAGCTCGCAAAGATCTTGGCGTCAGTATGATGATGTACGGGCACGTGTATGTTGCACAAATCTCTCTGGGCGCGCAGTTGAACCAGACGGTGAAAGCTATCCAGGAAGCGGAGGCCTATCCAGGTCCGTCGCTGATTATCGCCTATAGCCCATGTGAAGAGCATGGTTACGATCTCGCACTAAGCCATGATCAGATGCGTCAGCTCACGGCAACCGGGTTCTGGCCGCTGTACCGCTTTGATCCACGTCGAGCAGATGAAGGTAAGCTGCCGCTGGCGCTGGACTCTCGGCCACCGTCAGACGCCCTGGCCGAAACATTGCTTAACGAGCAGCGCTTCCGCCGCCTGAATGCCCAACAGCCAGAAGTCGCAGAACAACTCTGGAAAGACGCCGCAGCCGATCTGCAAAAACGCTACGACTTCCTTGCGCAGTTGGCTGGAAAAGCGGAAAAGAGCGGTACCGAGTAATGCGTTTATCTCAGTATTAACCTGGAACTCAAAAAAAAAGCCCGAACGGTTGTTCGGGCTTGTCAATTTATTCGCTGGCTAATTAATAATAGCTATCAATACGTCAACGAAAAATAAAACGTGACAATAAAGGCATATAACACGCGCAGAATAGCCCAACACACTTCACTTGTATAATTTTTATTTTATATATTTACCATCCATACATTCACCAAAATTATCATCATTTCCGTAGAATTATTTCTTTAAGGTTTTACTTAAGGCGTAACAATTCATATTTATCCCTTTACGGAACTTCTCCTTTAGCATGCTTTTACTCCCTACATGGGTAGTCACAGGTTAATAAAAAAACTAAAGGATTATTTCAATGAACAGAAAAGTACTGGCTCTCGTAATTCCTGCCCTGCTGGCTGCAGGCGCTGCTCACGCTGCTGAAGTTTATAATAAAGACGGCAACAAATTAGATCTCTATGGCAAAGTAGACGGCCTGCATTATTTCTCTGATGACGCTAACAGTGATGGCGATCAGACTTATATGCGTATGGGCTTCAAAGGCGAAACTCAGGTTAACGATATGATCACCGGTTACGGCCAGTGGGAATATCAGGTTCAGGCTAACGGCACCGAAGGTGATAAAGGTGACTCCTGGACTCGTCTGGCATTCGCAGGTATTAAAGTCGGCGACTACGGCTCATTCGACTACGGCCGTAACTACGGCGTAATGTACGACGTTGAAGGCTGGACCGATATGCTGCCGGAATTCGGTGGCGACTCTTACACCAAAGCAGACAACTTCATGACCGGTCGTGCGAACGGCGTGGCGACCTACCGTAATACCGACTTCTTCGGTCTGGTTGACGGTCTGAACGTGGCATTGCAGTACCAGGGCGCGAACGAAAATCAGTCACCAGAGCAGGAAGGCACCAATAACGGTGGCGACGATCGTAACATGAAGAACTCCAACGGTGACGGCTTCGGTATCTCTTCGACCTACGATTTGGGTATGGGTGTAAGCTTCGGTGCAGCATATACCTCTTCTGACCGTACTAACGAGCAGGTTAACGATTCTACCGCGGGCGGTGATAAAGCTGACGCGTGGACAGTCGGTCTGAAATACGACGCGAACAACATCTACCTGGCAACCATGTACTCCGAAACCCGCAACATGACCCCTTATGGTGGCTCAAACGGTAGTGATAATACGATTGCCAACAAAACTCAGAACTTTGAAGTGACTGCACAATACCAGTTCGACTTCGGTCTGCGTCCGGAAGTTTCTTTCCTGATGTCTAAAGGCAAGGATCTGGGTGTAAACGGATCTGATGGCGACCAGGATCTGGTGAAATATGCATCCGTAGGCGCTACTTACTACTTCAACAAAAACTTCTCCACCTATGTTGATTACAAAATCAACCTGCTGGATGAAGATAAAAACTTCTACAGCCAAAACGACATCTCTACCGATGACGTAGTAGCACTGGGTATGGTTTACCAGTTCTAATCCGTCAGCCCGCTGGCAACAGCGGGCTCTCTTTATGTTCTAACAATTCTGTTTTATCCAGATCAAAACATTATATCTGTTGCGCTAAAACACATCTCTGATAGATGATATCTTGCATTAAGACCTGTAGTAGAGGATACCTGCAATGAATCATCATCCTGTAAAATCATCCCGTATTGCATCCGTCGGCTATGACGAATCCTCCCGCACGCTAGAAATTCGCTTTCACCAGTTGTCTACTCTGCAATATCAGCATGTCCCTGCTCGTATTTTTCGTGATTTCCTGAGCGTCGTTTCTAAAGGTCGATTTTACGATGGAGTAATAAAAGGGAAGTTTCCTGAAATAAAAATAAAGTGATGCCAAAATGTGATCTTTGTCATTGTACATAAAGTGCCATTACGCGGTAAGCTTTGGGTGGATACTTAAACAGGAGGTTTTATGAACAGAACGATTCTTGTACCCATCGATATTTCAGACTCAGAATTAACTCAACGTGTTATTGCCCATGTTGAAGCAGAGGCAAAAATTGACGATGCACAGGTTCATTTTTTGACCGTAATTCCGTCACTGCCCTATTATGCTTCCCTGGGATTGGCCTACTCGGCAGAGTTACCGGCCATGGAAGATCTGAAAGCCGAAGCAAAATCTCAACTGGAAGAGATTATCAAGAAGTTCAATATCCCAACGGACAGAGTGCACGTTCATGTCACAGAAGGTGCGCCAAAAGATAAGATTCTGGAGATGGCCAAAAAATTACCGGCTGATATGGTCATTATTGCCTCACATCGACCTGACATCACCACCTACTTGCTGGGGTCTAACGCCGCAGCCGTGGTGCGTCATGCGGAGTGTTCGGTACTGGTAGTCCGCTAAGCTGTCTGGCCCGCACATCGCTGCGGGCTTTTTGTTTCTACCTCTTATACCCCACGATTCCTGTCCTAAATGTGCTGACATTTTTCCCGCTTATCCGTACCATACACGCCACAGTTTTTATATCAGACTTCTTTTGCCGGACTATCCGGCGTGATGCATACTCTTCTGATGCCACACTATGAATTGAGCCTCTATTAAATGTCGCAAAATCAAGATATTAGTTGGGATAAACCGCCACTCATTAATACTCTCGTTTAGACTGCAGCCACCAGCAAAATGTTTAAACCACTCACCCAGCTAGTCCAGCCAATATGACGCAGCATTACATGCCTAATCTTAAGTATTCTTTTCCATCAACTAACCTCACCATTCTGTATGATTCTTAGCCTCCTCCTTTGCTTTTGCCGTCTGTTTTCAAAAGGACTTAAAAATACTCATCTACACATTTTTATTGCCGATAACTTTAGTATCAAACTCACGTCATAAAATACTGATGGCCGGCAGGCGAGGAATAACATGAAACTGATCAATTACGATAAAAATGCACTTCAGCAAATCCACGACTGGAAAAACCCACAACGCGGTTTTCTGGCTAAATCATTTGATTTAATCAGTAAACCTCTTAACAGCGCCGGAGAGTTGATGCTTTCTACACCGGTCGTCGGCGAAGCCATTCAATCTTCTGTGCAGGGTCTGGTGGGAGTCTGTAACGATGCCGCACTGTGGTCAGTGCGACCAGAGGCGATTTTCGAAGAGTTCCGTAATGACGGGCATGTCCACATCAATCGATATGAAGATATTGAAACGTTGCGTCTTGAGGACATCGATAAAACCGTTGGCTGGCTGGCAGCTAAGTATAAGGGCATCGCACTGGCGGAAGGTGCAGGCACGGGCATGATGGGGATTGCAGGGATGGCTATCGATATACCTACTCTCATTACATTGAATCTACGAGCCATTGGCGAATATGCGACGTATTACGGTTTTGATATCACCCGTCAAGAAGAACGACTTTTTGCCTTTAATATTTTGGGGCTATCTTCTGCTTCATCGACTATGGCGAAAAATGTCGCCATGGCACAACTGGTAAAAATATCGCAACAGGTCGCCAAGAAAGTGGTCTGGGAAGAGTTGGAAAAACAAGTGTTTGTGAAGATTATTAAGCAGATTGCCAACAGTCTTGGGATTCGACTCACCAAAGCAAAACTAGCTCAAACGATTCCCGTCGCAGGCGCGGCCGTTGGCGGAGGTTATAACGCCTATTTCACCAGTAACGTCTGCGAAGCGTCCTACCATCTATATCGTGAGCGCTTCCTGGCGATGAAATACGATCCGTCTGTGATTGATCTCACGGTAAAGCCTGCGGATGATTTTTTCCCCGGCGACAGCGATCCGGTTTTCGAATGAGCAGAATATCCTCCGGCATAGCCGGAGGTTTTTCTGATACGCCTATCAGGCTCTCTTACCAGCCGCGTCCTAACAGGCATATACGATCTGACATTTGCATCAAACTTAATTAATTACGGCCAGTAAACGGGCTATCCGGATACGAGAGTTATAACTGCTCATACAACATCAGACTGCTTTCCCCTTTCAGATCTCCCATAAAGCCGGATACGCTCATCTTCGGTAGGATTTCCAGAAGTATATGGATGTGATCCGCACACATTCTGCTTCTAGAACATTCACACTTCTCTATTCGCACAGCTTTCTTAAGATGCTGCCAATCGCTTTACGGAACCTCCAGCCTAGCTGGAGGTTTTCTGTGCACAATGAAAAAGGCCGCCATGTGGCAGCCATTATTTATCTATTTTCAACTATCAGACAAAAATCACATCAGATGATTGCCTGGAAGTGTGATGCTTAAGCAAAACTACAGTGCGATTAAACAAAAAAAAACCGCTGCTATCACGGTACACAGCGGTAAATAAACTAATTTATTATGGTAATTATAACTACGAGTTAACTATTGCATATATGAATAACCACTTCAAACATAGGAATTAATCACTTTTGGACATTGTGTTGTTCTCTCACTCTTATGCCCCGTAGTGAGGATTGGTTGCGGTGGCCCTGCGTATAGACTAAGGGGGATAAAATATGTACTATTGCCTTCCTTCAGAAAAATAGAATGCTCACCCGTTGTTATTATGAAAATCATCCTCGTTACGATGTTATCATCACTAATTCTCATAGCTGGGTGTGATGAAAAAAAAGAAGTTAAAGTAGATGCTGAATGCTACTTTTCATCCACGAAATCAAGTGCTCGCCATTTCACGGATGGTAGCGCTACTGAGCTTGAGCTGGATTACGAGGGTAATAAAATGAGTGGTTGCGCCTGGGTGAAGAGAGTGACTGATTCCATATCAGATGCTACATGCCATGAAGTAAATCCAGATTAAAACTAAGTTAAACATGCCGCATTAAGCGGCATGTTTAACTGTTCAGGGCACGACTGGTTTCGACGGCATAATCCGGGTTGATTGGCACTCACTAATGCCTCAACGAACGGCGCTAGTGCCGAGTTAACTCTCGCTATCTCTTTTATGCAACAGAGGAGCTTTATTCATAACATCAGGAACACACCCTGTTTTAACAATAATGCCTGGGTTACCAATGACAACTGAATAGGGAGGGATATTGCCTGTCACAAATGCTCCCGCAGCAATTTTACTCCCGCGACCTATAATAACCCCACCTACAATGACAGCATTTGGACCAATCCAGACATCATCTTCAATAACTGGGTAGCCTGTTACGCGGCTTCCATTTTCTAAAACTTTATCGCGTTGGCCGATAGTTACACCATGAAACAAAGTAACGTTCTCTCCAATTTTGGCTTCCGGTGATATTACTATCCCCCACCCATGAGTAATCGCCAGCCCTGCACCAACCCGTGTTCTTGATGGAAAGTCCATTGACCCCATATGAGCAGACCATCGATGTAATACTTTAAATGGGTATAACATTAGGCGGAATGGTGTTCTAGAAACGGCGCAAAATTGGCATAACCGCATGAATACGATGATGCGGAAGGTTCTGCGGGTTAATGTGCCAACAAAGAGTTTTCTCCATGAGAAATAACCAAATTCGCGGTGAGTATCGGCTTTAATTTTGTCGAATGCCATCATGTTATCTCGTTGTAGAACGAATCAAATCTGATTTGTGATTGTTGATATTAAAATCCCCCATACTCACTATAGCCATTAAATTCAAATAGATAAGGCACATCCATAACTAAAAGTAGTAGGTATTAAAGGGATTATTACTACTACCACCTAAGCAAAATTCACAGCGCCTACTATTAATATCTGTTTTTTGACTACACACTATTGAGCAACGTCGCTATTTTTTGTCGTTCCGCGTGACCATTTCCTGATAACGCGGATCGGATGCTTTTGGCAGTGCCAGACATCGAATCAACTGTCAGCAACCCTCCCTTTAGATGATCGACATCCGACTCGGCATCGTTTAAAATTTAATATTACTCTGAAGTATGTTTATCAGCAATTGCCTTCATGAATGCGGTTGAACAAACATTCCCTAGCTGCTCTACCACAAATAGGTTACCTGTTTTTTTAGCGGCCATAGTTACCCTCGAATGTTCATAGGAGAATGAGTCATTCTTCGCTGCAACAGTACATGCGTCCCAAACATCACCAGCAGTTTTCTCGATGTTGGACATAAATTCCAAATCCGTTTCCTCGCTTACTTTTGGGCTGGATGACGCTATCATCAATACTGCCAAGTCTATAGCCTGTTGCCTGGTTGGCAATGGGGACATGCCGAGTAGGTAGTCTCCCTCTGCGTAAGAAGTAAATGATATAAAAAATGTTAAGAGGAGTAGTCTCTTAAAGAGCAGCATTAAATTACCTCGTAAAATACACCATGAATCTTCTCGACTACCTTAGCTAAATAATAAAGCTCAGGCTGCAACGCGAGTCTGACACAATTCCGGAAAATTTACTCTCATCAGCGCTTCCGCATCTTACCCCGATAGTCCTTGCCGGTGATGTACCACTCCGGGAAGCCCTGCCTCTTGGGCTGGAGTTTCAACAATCTGCAAGCGGTCACTAAGAAAAAGGTGTTCATTGAGCGACTTCATTCATTATAGTGGGCTGTTTTCATCCAGCTTCGTAATCTTCCAGATGTCGCCACTCGTATCATCTATACGCCAGAAAGATTTGTTACCGGCAGTCCCCCCCAAGGCATATTCAACTAACACAAGGATGTTCAACTTCTTGTTGTCCTTAGCAACAAAGGAATAATAGTTATCGATAAAGTAGCCGGTAGACTGCGTGGTTGACAACGCCCTGCCTCCAGTAACTTTTAAATCAGGAGTGTAATCCTGAATGCTTTTGTCAGCATATTCTGTTTGTACCTTCTGCGCGAGTTCGTCACTAATCGTATAGGCGGCTTTTGCTGGGAAATGTTTCAATACGGAAACCAAATCAGGTTTTTTGCTATCACTCTTCAATAGTCCATTTTTTATCACTGTTGCAGAAAGCCAACAACCGAACAATGCATCTTTAGCATATCTATAATCTGGGTCAGATAGGTCGGGTAACTCCTTGACACTCTCACCAGAATTATGCAAAGCGACAAAATCTGAACAAGATGATAATTTCGCCTGATTTCCATCACTCAAAACAACTGTTAATGGTGAATTATCGATAATGAGTTCATTAGCAGCAGAACTGTTAAAACTAAAAAGTAACGTCGCGATGACTACAGCAATATATTTCATATAATCTCCATACGTGAGATACGATCATTTTCATCCTTCGATATCATAAAGATAATAGCGAAGAAAAAATAGTTTTTATTTTTACCCTGCACATAGATTTATCAGCACACCCAGCACTACGTTTATTGGAGGCCACAATAAAAGTTAACTTATCAACATTAAGCTCATTCAACACTTATTTCAAAATTCTAAACAATTGTAGCCTGATCACTTACTAAGCAATAGTACACAATTCTCTTGATTGTAGGCTGCCCCCCGTTTTTAGGTATTGTAGGTTCGTTTGGGTCGTAAATATTGCCTGCGCGCTGAGTTTCAACCATAGTTATCCATTGAAGGATACGTCTGACAAGAATCCGTTTATCTGTCCAGATTCTTTCCGTCATGAAATACCACGTCATAGGGATTATACTTCCCATAAGTTTGGGTCTATATTCCTCGTTCGGAATATTATGATATATGCACCAATACTATCAGCGTATATAGTCGCTAGTTTTGAGTGCGCATCCTGATCATCGGAAATTTCGGATCACCAAAGACAGATGCCGGGATTAGAACGATAAAACTACTGGAGCCAGCACTGGATGCGAAAAGGAGAGCAAAAAACTTACTACTCTATGAGTAGCATAAGTGCCAGATGGAACGCCGCTGTAAAACGTGCTGGTATTCGTCGCCGTAATCCGTACCATACGCGGCATACTTTTGCTTGCTGGCTGTTATCGGCTGGAGCGAACCCATCATTTATAGCTAATCAGATGGGGCATGAAAACGCGCAGATGGTATACGAAATTTACAGTGCATGGATTGAAGAACTGAACGGCGAACAGGTGAAAATGCTCAACGCCAAACTTGCCCTGTAAAAAATTTTTGCCCCTTATATGCCCCTTTTGGAGTCAGAGACAGTAAATAATGCAAGAAAATCAACAAGTTACAAAGAAAGAACAATACAACCTGAACAAATTGCAAAAACGTCTGCGCCGTAACGTGGGCGAAGCCATTGCCGACTTCAATATGATCGAAGACGGCGATCGCATTATGGTGTGCCTTTCCGGGGGGAAAGACAGCTATACCATGCTGGAGATCCTGCGTAATTTGCAGCAAAGCGCCCCGATCAGTTTTTCCTTAGTTGCGGTTAACCTCGATCAGAAACAACCTGGCTTCCCGGAGCATATTCTGCCGGAATATCTGGAACAACTGGGCGTGGAGTATAAGATTGTCGAAGAAAACACCTACGGGATCGTCAAAGATAAAATCCCTGAAGGCAAAACGACCTGCTCGCTCTGTTCTCGCCTGCGTCGCGGCATTCTGTACCGCACGGCAACTGAGTTAGGCGCCACCAAGATTGCGCTCGGTCACCATCGCGACGACATCCTGCAAACGCTGTTTTTAAACATGTTCTACGGCGGGAAGATGAAAGGTATGCCGCCGAAACTGATGAGCGATGACGGTAAACATATCGTTATCCGTCCGCTGGCTTACTGCCGTGAGAAAGATATCGAGCGTTTCTCCGAAGCGAAAGGTTTCCCGATTATTCCATGTAATCTGTGCGGCTCACAGCCTAACCTGCAGCGTCAGGTCATTGCCGATATGCTGCGCGACTGGGACAAACGCTATCCAGGGCGTATTGAAACCATGTTCAGCGCAATGCAGAACGTTGTACCTTCACATCTTAGCGATATCAATCTGTTCGATTTCAAAGGTATCAGGCACGGTTCAGAGGTTGTGGACGGCGGTGATTTAGCGTTCGATCGTGAAGAGATCCCGTTGCAGCCTGCGGGCTGGCAGCCAGAAGAAGATGATGCTCAACTGGATGAGCTGCGCCTGAACGTCGTGGAAGTGAAGTAAGTCGATAGTTCCGGATAAGCGGAGCGCCATCAGGCGCTCCGACGAGTGGTTATTTCAATAACCGAACCCGGCAAGTCTTGCCTTTTATCTTACCGTTTTGCAATTGCTTCCATGCCTTATGCGCTACAGTCTGGCGAACAGCGACATAGACATGCGCCGGATGAACGGCAATTTTGCCGATATCGGCGCCTTCCAGACCAATATCACCGGTCAGCGCGCCGAGAACATCGCCGGGACGCATTTTAGCCTTTTTACCGCCATCAATGCATAACGTCGCCATCTCAGCTTCCAGCGGCAGGATTGGGCCGTTAGCTGGGGCTGGCAGCCAGTTCAGCTTCAGTTGCAGCATTTCAGAAAGAATATTGGCCCGCTGCGCTTCTTCCGGTGCACAGAAGCTTATCGCCAGACCACTGTTGCCGGCACGTGCGGTACGCCCGATACGATGGACGTGGACTTCCGGATCCCACGCCAGTTCGAAGTTAACCACCAGCTCAAGTGATTTAATATCCAGACCACGCGCGGCCACATCGGTAGCAACCAGAACGCGCACGCTGCCGTTGGCAAAACGCACCAGCGTCTGATCGCGATCGCGCTGCTCAAGATCGCCATGCAGTGAGAGAGCGCTTTGCCCCGCCGCATTCAGTGCGTCACATACGGCTTGACAATCTTTTTTGGTATTACAAAAAACTACGCATGATGCAGGTTGATGCTGACTGAGCAATTTTTGCAGCAGCGGAATTTTGCCGTGGCTGGAAGTTTCGAAAAACTGCTGCTCAATCGCCGGCAGCGCGTCAACGGTATCAATTTCGATCGTTAATGGATTTTGTTGCACCCGGCCACTAATGGCGGCAATGGCTTCCGGCCAGGTCGCAGAAAACAGTAAGGTCTGACGCGAAGCTGGCGCAAAGCGAATGACATCATCAATCGCATCGCTAAAGCCCATATCCAGCATGCGATCGGCTTCATCCATCACCAGCGTATTCAGGGCATCCAGAGAAACGGTGCCTTTTTGCAGATGGTCGAGTAAACGACCCGGCGTGGCGACAATAATATGTGGCGCATGCTGCAGGGAGTCACGTTGTGCGCCAAAGGGCTGCCCACCGCACAACGTTAAGATCTTGGTGTTAGGCAGAAAGCGCGCTAAGCGACGCAGCTCACCCGCCACCTGGTCAGCAAGCTCGCGCGTTGGGCACAGCACCAGGGACTGCGTCTGAAACAGCGCGACATCAACATGCTGTAATAATCCAAGACCAAAAGCCGCCGTTTTGCCACTGCCGGTTTTAGCCTGCACGCGAACATCTTTCCCCGCCAGAATTGCCGGTAACGCAGCAGCCTGAACAGGCGTCATTTCAAGATAACCCAGCTCGTTAAGATTCTCGAGTTGGGCAGCAGGTAAAACATTCAGGGTTGAAAAAGCGGTCACAATTTAATCTCGCGGTAAAAACTCACAATCAGCAGGCGCGTATCCTCGCAGATCTGCGCCCGCGATGCGACAATTTAATCGGCTCTTCATCCGGTGGGGGATCCGGCATTGGCTGCGGACGAGGTATGGGATCGGGAATGGGATCGGGAATGGGAACCGGGTCGGTCGGTAGCGAATCAGTGTGCGGCGTTGCAATCAGACAGTTCATATACCCCTCCAGTTATTCAGGTTGGCTCTTTTAGGGTAGACGCTGATTTCCTGCAGGCAAAAAAAAGCCGACTAATCTAAGTCGGCGTCGTACGAATCAATTGTGCTATGCAGTAATTCAAAAAAGGAAGTAAGACAATATGGAGCGCAACGCCCATCGCTTGACGTTGCATTCACCTGCGAGAGAGATATTGCCCCGAATAGGTAGATGGTTTATTGACTTCGCTCAAAAACCAGGACGTTTTCATGCGCAAAAGTCACTAAAAAACGTTGTTGTTACAACCATTTACTACGATGCAACCATAAAGTAACACCACCAATCAGGACCACTAACAGAATACAAAAAAGTGAGAAGCCAAACTGCCAGCCACCGCCAGGGATACCGCCGAGGTTAACGCCAAACAGCCCGGTTAAAAATGTGCTGGGAAGAAAAACCATTGCCATCAATGACATTGTATACGTTCGGCGAGCCAGAGACTCCTGCATAACCTGCGCAATTTCATCCGCCATAATACCGGTCCTGGCAATACAGGCATCTATTTCATCCAGCCCTCTCCCTAGCCTGTCAGCGATATCCTGCATCCGCCGCCGATGGTCGTCGGTCATCCAGGAAAAACGTTCGCTCGCCAGCCGGGAATAGACATCGCGTTGAGGCGCCATATAGCGGCGCATCACAATTAACTGCTTACGCAGCAATGCCAGGAAACCACGCGGCGGAATCTGCTGATCGAGCAGGTTATCTTCCAGATCGATAATCTTATCGTGCAATTGTTCGATAAACTCACTGGCATGATCGGTTAGTGCATCGCAAACATCCACCAGCCAACTACCACAATCAGCCGCTCCCGTGCCTTCCTGGAGATCGCTGACCACATCATCCAGCGCCAAGACTTTACGCTGACGCGTTGAGACAATCAGACGTTCATCCATATATAAGCGCATCGCAACCAGTTGGTCAGGTCGCTCGTCGGTGCTGCCGTTAATACAGCGCAGCGTAATCAACGTACCTTCCCCTACCCGACTTACGCGTGGGCGCGTGCTTTCACCCGCCAGCGCATCACGCACGTTATTGGGAAGTAAAGGCGTTGTCGCCAGCCATTGCGCGCTTTCAGGATGGGTATAATTAAGATGCAGCCAGCAGGGATGTTGACTGTCGATAACATCGTTATCTTCCAGTGGCTTCACCCCACCACGGCCATCCAACAGCCAGGCAAACACGGCATCCGGCACATTAACATCCGTTCCCTTAATGGCTTCCACAGCGCCTCCACAAACATTCAGCTTTTTTCGTTAGTCTAGCTGTCAGAATATGTTAAGCAATATCTCATTGTCCCATTGTGCTGAAATGATTCATAAAAAGTATCTGATAATAAGAAAAGCGCCGACGAATGCGGCGCTGGTTACGAGATGCCCGTCTCAGGCCCGCTGGCGTCTCTCTAATTCAATCGCATGACTTAAGCGAAATTTATGCGTTCGCGATTGAAGGTCAATCACCTGATTTTTCAGGATACCTGAGGAGTCAGAAAGCTCATCAACCATAATGGCATTACTTTGGGTGACGTTCTCCAGTTCGGCCAGAGCATGGGTAATTCTGATTATTCCTTTCTCCTGCTCCTGCGTAGTGGTTAATATCTCGCCCATCAGTTGGTTTAATTGCCCGGCCCCCCCGACAATATCATGCATGTTTTTCTCAGCTTCACGCACAATAGCAGCGCCTTGCTGAACATTTTGATGGGTTTGGGCAATCAGTTGCTTAATATTCTTAGCTGCATCTGCACTGCGGTGTGCAAGCATTCTTACCTCACCGGCCACCACAGAAAAACCTTTGCCATGTTCACCGGCCCTTGCAGCTTCCACAGCAGCATTCAATGCCAGAATATTGGTCTGGAATGCAATACCATCTATCAGCGTAATAATTTCTGTCATTTGCTGTGCGCATTCGGTGATTGAACGCATATTTGTCGCAACCTGCACCATTAATTCGCCACCCTGACGGGCGCATTGCGTGGCAATTGTTGCCTGGGCGCTGGCTATTTGCGTGTTATCAGCATTATTTCGCGTATTAACCGCTATTTCATCCATGTTGGCAGCCGTCTGCATTAATGCTCCGGATTGCTGTTCTGTTTTCACTGAAAGCTCGGCGCTGCGTTCCGCCAGCTGTTCAGAAAGCGTCATCGCCGTTTGCGAGGATGTTCTGATCTCATTAACGAGTGCTGAAATATTACTTGATAAGCTATTGATGCCAGGAATTAGTCTACCCGCACAGTTATTACCAAATTCGGGAATACTGATTGCCAGATTCCCGGATGTTACTTCTTCAATGCTTCTTTTAACCGTATTAATCGGCATGACCAGATATTTCGTCATGTACCACCACAAACATAATATAGAAATAATGCTTACCGCATTAGTGCCAATAATAATTTCTGGGGTAGCCGAAAAAATCATTTCAACAACATTGAGCGCAACCGCTGTAATGAGCAGAAATAAAACAATAAAGGTTCTGACGCTAATATCATTTAACATTTTAACCCTGTGCACCAAGAAATAACGTGGATGTTATTTTTATAGCATCTGCAATACAGATTTCCATTGCTCTGTGACGAAAGCTGAACTTTCAATGAGAGCCAGCAGCCCTTTTACTTAAGTCAATAAATTACACTAGCCATTCATAATAGGTCAGCACTTTATCCCGCCAATGGCGGTAATGTTCCCCACCATCAGATTATTGTGATGGCGAGCACGTGACGAGCATAAAACACACAGAAACATAATTTTTATGAATGTTTATATAAGTAATGGCTTGTCATTTTCAATATCTTGCTCTTCGCTCTAATACTCATTGTAAAAACACAAGAACATTCCTGGTTTTATCAGGTTAACTGGACAAAACCTGCTAGATTTATCATCACGGCTTTTTTTCGATAGGTAGTAAGATGTTGCACGTGTCGTGGGACCCTGTATTGATTGGGATTTCCTTTGTTGTCGCGTTTATTGCCTCCTTTATTGCCCTCGACAGTGCGGGTAAGGTAGCAATCTCCAGCAAACGTGAATCTACCTTCTGGCGGCTATCTGGCGGCGCTACGCTGGGTATGGGGATCTGGTCGATGCATTTTATCGGTATGCTGGCCATGAAAATGACTATGCCGATCAATTATCACCTATCACTCACCGCGTTTTCGTTCTTTATTGCGCTCATTTCTGCAACCCTCGCCATCAATATCGCTATTTCCGGTAATACGCTATCAACAAAACGACTGGTCATTGCCACCAGCATATTGAGTGCCGGCGTTGTCACGATGCACTACGTTGGCATGTATGCCATTATCGAACATGTGGCCATCTCATGGGATCGCTCGCTGATTTTGCTCTCTGTAATTATTGCCGTCGTTGCATCCGGCGTAGGTTTATGGCTCGCCTTCCATTTACGCCAAAACACCCGTCGCGTGCTGATTAACCGACTTATTGCTGCCCTCATTATGGCGCTGGCAATTGCTTCTATGCATTACACCGGTATGGGAGCGGCAACGTTCACCCATTTTGGACACACTGCGCACGATGGGCTCAGTACGCTGGAACTCTCTGTCTGGGTCTGCGCCGTCACGCTGATTATTTTGGGTATCATGCTGGTCGTCTCAATGGTGGATTCACAACTGCGCACTTCCCGACTGGCTGACAACCTGCATCAGTTGAACTGCCAGCTTGAACATCAGGTCCACTTCGACGCGCTGACCGGACTAGCTAATCGAACGCAAATAGATACCCGCTTACAGGCCTGCCTGCGGCATTCCAAATTGCATCAACAGCATTTCGCGTTGGTATTTATCGACCTCGATCGTTTTAAAGTCGTTAACGATACCTGGGGGCATCACATCGGCGATCAACTGCTGATTGCCAGTACACAGCGTATCTACAGTTGCCTTGATGATTCAATGACGCTGGCAAGACTGGGGGGAGATGAATTTATCTTGCTGGTTCCAGACTGCAACCAGCAGGCTATCTCCGCCTTGCTTGCGCGAATTTCAGATGCGATCGGTGACCCCTTTACCTTATTCGGTCATACCATTCGGGTTTCGTTAAGTGCGGGGAGCAGTATTTATCCCGAACATGGCTCGACACTGCATGAGCTAAAAGTGAAGGCCGATATGGCGATGTATCATGTCAAACAGGCGGGCAGAAACGGCTGGGCTATTTATAGTCCCCAGATGGAAGCTATCGCTGATACGCCGCCGACATTTCTACAGGAACTTTCACAAGCGCTTGAACGCAACCAGTTTGAGCTATGGTATCAGCCTAAATATACCGCTGGAGATCATTCCCTGACTGGTTTTGAAGCGTTATTACGCTGGCATCATCCGGAGCGCGGCATGCTGCTACCGGCTGAATTTCTGCCTGCGCTGGAAGAAACGGGCCTGATTATTCCCGTCGGCAGATGGGTTATCCAACAGGCATGTTTGCAGTTGCATCAGTGGACATTACAAGGGAATACAGAATGGACGCTCGCCGTTAACCTCTCCCCCGCCCAGTTTGAACAGCATGATATTATTGATGTTGTTTGCAACGCCCTGGCGCAATACCAACTTTCACCTGCCTGTCTCACGCTGGAGCTCACGGAGAGCACTGCACTTAAAAATTTAAAACGCAGTATTGAAATCCTGAATGCTTTCTCTGCTTTGGGGATCACCGTTTCTATTGATGATTTCGGCACTGGTTATTCAAATATACTGATGTTGAAGTCACTTCCGGCACGGGAATTAAAAATCGACAGGATATTTGTCAAAGATATTAGCGAGAACAGTAAAAATACAAAAATTGTGTCTACCATTATTGACATAGCTCACTCCATGAATATGCGCGTGGTGGCTGAAGGAATAGAAACCCAGGAGCAGGAATTACTTCTTACCCAGATGGGATGTAGCATGCTGCAAGGTTTCCTGTTTGCAAAACCGCTGCCAGCGCATAAGATTCATGAACTGATCCAATCAGAAAACAGCATCAAACAAAAGCCAGTCGTACAACCCTTGTCTCACCGACAATCAATAACTTTGTGAGACTGTAATATCTAAAATTTTCGCCATTAAACGGGCAACACAGCAGATAAAGATAACGGGATTATCGATGAGCACAACCGAGCTGCATTCACTGGATTTGTTAACCTTTCCGGTGTGGATTGTTTCGCCACAAACCGAAGAACTGGTGTTCGCTAATATCGTTGCACGTGAGCTAATGCAGGATCTCTGTTTTTCCCCACTGCGCAAGGGCATATTCTCAACGCATTCTCAAAATGATTTAACCATGTATCTCAGTGACTTGAGCAATCATCATCACGTTGTTGAGATCCTCACGGTTTACCGCGATGGTGAGGAAATCGCGTTGGCCAGCCGCCTGTCCATTAAATCTCTGCCGGGCGTGGGGGATGTTATCCTTTTCGAAGGCATTGAAACGCCTACTGCGCAAGGTCTGAAAGCCAGCCGTTCAGCAACTTATCAACGAAAAAAACAGGGCTTTTATGCGCGTTTTTTCCAGACCAACTCCGCGCCAATGTTACTGATTGATCCGTCCCGCGATGGCCTGATCGTTGATGCAAACCTCAGTGCCCTGAATTTTTATGGTTACAACCTTGATGTGATGTGCCAGAAACATACCTGGGAGATCAACATGCTGGGCCGCCATATATTGCCGGTGATGCATGAAATCGCCCATCTGCCCGGCGGCCATAAGCCTTTGCACTTTGTCCATAAACTGGCAGACGGCACCTCACGTCATGTGCAAACCTACGCCGGACCGATTGAAATTTACGGTAATAAACTCATGTTGTGCATTATTCATGACATTACCGAACAAAAACGGCTGGAACAGGAGCTTGAGCATGCCGCTCTGCGTGACCCCTTAACGGGATTACTTAATCGCCGACATTTTTATCAGGTAACCGAGCCGGAGCAGACGCATGCGGTATCATTGACGCAGGACTACAGTCTGTTGTTGATCGACACCGATCGTTTTAAAAGCATTAACGATCTCTTCGGTCATTTAAAAGGCGATGAAGTGCTTTGCGCTCTGGCCCGCACACTGGAATCCTGTGCACGAAAAGACGATCTTATTTTTCGCTGGGGTGGTGAAGAATTTGTGCTGCTGCTGCCGCGAACCTCGCTGGATGTCGCCCTCAATCTTGCAGAAGTGATCCGCGCAACGGTAGCCAAGGTTACTCTCCCTGGTCTTCCCCGCTTTACCGTCAGCATTGGCGTTGCGCGGCACGAAACGAACGAAAGTATTGATGAATTATTCAAACGCGTGGACGACGCGTTGTACAAAGCCAAGCACGAAGGCAGGAACAGAGTATTGGCCGCCTGATGAATACGTGGCTCAGCGGCTGCGCTTAGCGTGACGCTCCCAGTTTTCCTGTTTTGCCTGCGCGGTTTTACGTAATGCCACATAGCATGCCCCGCTGCCGCCGTGATGCGGCAAAGCGGCGCAGTAGGCCTGGACGTCATCAAATTCTGTCAGCCAGCGCGCCACATAGCTGCGAACAATATTGGCATGAGCGTTATCGTCACGCCCCTTACCGTGTATCACCAGCACGTTACGTAATCCATCTTGCTGTGCCTGCAGAATAAAACTGAATAGCATCTGGCGGCATGTTTCTACGGGCTGGCGGATGAGATTAAGGCTCGCCTGCTGCGGATATTTTCCGGTTCGCAGTTTGTCAGTCACGCCGTGCTGCAAACCTTCGCGACGAAACTCCAGCGGCTCGTTCAACGGGATAATATCGAGAAACCCCGTCGTGAGAAAGTTATCCAGTTGAAGCGTATCGATACGCGCTGGAGTGCGGATATTACGCGTTGGCTGCCAGTGTACATCGGCGCAGCCCTTCAGCGGTTGGACATCCCCCATAGCATCCAGAAACAGCGAAGCATCATCAAGATTCATGTTTCTTCCTCCAGCGAATTACGACGAGCATTATCATAACCGCGCACTATTATACCGACAACGGTTTACGATTATTTCCAATAATTCACCCGGCTCGCTCCGCTGAAAAGATCTACTCACGACATACAGATATCCGTTTTTAGGGGTATAGCTGCGACTGTCGCTGGCGTGATAATGTGTAACCTCGCCTGAACGCTGTAATGAGAGAAACGGATGCTGAACTTACTGGAAGATACCATCGACACGCCGCTGGGCCCGCTGTGGGTTATTTGTGATGAGCAATTTCGCCTGCGCGCGGTGGAATGGGATCAGCACCGCGATCGCATGGAACAATTGCTGGATATTCATTACCGCACAGAAGGTTATCAGCGTATTCCAGCCAAAAACCCTGGCGGATTAAGCGATAAACTGTCGGAGTATTTTGCCGGGAATCTCAGTATTATTGACACGCTGGAAACGGCAACGGCTGGCACGCCTTTCCAGCGTGAAGTCTGGCAAGCATTACGCACTATCCCGTGTGGGCAGGTCATGCACTATGGTCAACTGGCCGAACAGTTAGGGCGCGCCGGTGCTGCAAGAGCCGTCGGTGCGGCCAATGGCGCCAACCCGGTAAGCATTGTGGTCCCCTGCCATCGCGTCATTGGGCGTAACGGCACCATGACTGGATATGCTGGCGGCGTGCAGCGAAAAGAGTGGTTATTGCGTCACGAAGGTTATTTGCTACTCTAGATTCCAGGCAATTAATGCCTTATTCGTCACACTTTCGCATAATGTGACCACAAATTTAATGCGGTTAATCAAGGAGTTACAAACATTCATTCCGGTTATACCTGAATTATTCTCTATTGGGAGTAGCTCAGGCTTACGTGCTCACCAAAAAGATGTTAAAATTGACAAATATCAATTACGGCTTGAGCAGACCTATGATCCCGGAAAAGCGAATTATACGGCGCATTCAGTCTGGCGGTTGTGCTATCCATTGCCAGGATTGCAGCATCAGCCAGCTTTGCATCCCGTTCACACTTAACGAGCATGAGCTTGACCAGCTCGATAACATCATCGAGCGCAAAAAGCCTATCCAAAAGGGGCAAACGCTCTTTAAAGCAGGTGATGAACTTAAATCACTCTACGCTATCCGCTCCGGAACGATTAAAAGCTATACCATTACCGAACAAGGCGACGAGCAAATTACCGGCTTCCATCTGGCAGGTGATCTGGTCGGTTTTGACGCGATCGGCAGCGGACATCACCCGAGCTTTGCCCAGGCGCTGGAAACCTCAATGGTTTGCGAAATTCCTTTCGAAACCCTTGATGACCTGTCCGGAAAAATGCCGAATCTGCGTCAGCAGATGATGCGTCTGATGAGTGGCGAAATCAAAGGCGACCAGGATATGATCCTGCTGTTGTCGAAGAAAAATGCAGAAGAGCGCCTGGCGGCCTTTATCTACAACTTGTCTCGCCGCTTTGCCCAGCGCGGATTCTCGCCTCGTGAGTTCCGCCTGACCATGACCCGCGGCGACATCGGTAACTACCTGGGTCTGACGGTTGAAACCATCAGCCGCCTGTTGGGTCGTTTCCAGAAAAGCGGTATGCTGGCAGTGAAAGGCAAATACATAACTATTGAGAATAGCGACGCGCTGGCAGTTCTTGCTGGCCACACGCGTAACGTTGCGTAATCTTTCCGCAAGCATTTCTGTTATCCTTCTGTCAAATCGCTAAATTTTCCCGATTTATTGATCTGGCAGGAGGTTCTCCCCTGTTTCAATCCACATTATTGGGTTACTCTTTTAATTACAAACTGCGATGACAGTTGTAAGGAGACCCTGTATGGCTATGTATAAAAATATGCTGGTCGTCATCGATCCAAACCAGGACGATCAACCAGCATTACGGCGAGCTGTTTATTTGCATCAACGGATTGGTGGCAAAATTAAAGCCTTTTTGCCAATCTATGACTTTTCCTACGAGATGACTACCCTGCTGTCGCCCGATGAGCGTACGGCAATGCGTCAGGGGGTCATCAGCCAGCGAACAGCATGGATCCGTGAACAAGCAAAATACTACATCGAAGCAGGGATCCCTCTTGAAATTAAAGTGGTATGGCACAACCGTCCCTTTGAAGCCATCATCCAGGAAGTCATTAGCGCTCAGCATGACCTGGTCCTCAAAATGGCACACCAACACGACCGCCTCGAAGCCGTAATTTTCACGCCTACCGACTGGCATTTATTGCGCAAATGTCCAAGCCCGGTATGGATGGTTAAAGACCAGCCATGGCCTGAAGAGGGTAAAGCTCTGGTTGCGGTGAACCTCGCCAGTGAAGAGCCTTATCACAACGCGCTCAATGAAAAACTGGTCAAAGAGACGCTGCAACTAGCAGAACAGGTTAACCATACTGAAGTGCATCTGGTTGGCGCCTACCCTGTTACGCCAATCAATATAGCAATTGAACTACCTGAGTTTGACCCCAGCGTTTATAACGACGCGATCCGTGGACAGCATCTGCTGGCCATGAAGGCGTTGCGCCAGAAATTCAGTATCGATGAGAAAGTGACGCACGTTGAAAAAGGATTGCCTGAAGAGGTCATTCCTGATTTAGCCGAGCACTTGCAGGCGGGTATTGTAGTACTGGGTACCGTCGGCCGTACCGGTATTTCTGCCGCGTTCCTTGGTAACACCGCTGAACAGGTTATCGATCACCTACGCTGCGACCTGCTGGTCATCAAGCCGGATGAATATCAGACGCCAGTTGAACTGGATGATGAAGAAGACGATTAACCACACAACTCAATGCCGGATGGCGATCTCATCCGGCATAACAAACGCTTAGTGTTGCTCTTCGCCGCCGAGGAAATAGATTCCCAGCGGGATAGCCAACAGAATCGTAAACACCATGCTGTAGACACAAATCATTGCCGATTGAATGGCGTACATTGAAGCGGTCCAGTCGGATAGCGGAATGTCATACTGTTCAATCACACCACCGATCGTCGCTCGCGTCACGACCGACGCTGCAATAATAAACACCCCAAGCAGGCACAACAGAAACTTCCGTCCCTTCGCTGTCTTCAGCTTAGCCATGATCATAGTACTGTCCTTTTGCAGATGAAAACCTTGTTACTTTGCGCTAACAATACCATGACATCAACTGACTGTCTGCTACATAAACCGCTTTCAGGGTGGATACCAGCGCTATTTCGCCGAAAATAGCGCTAATTGCATTATATATCTCCCCTATGGATTAATGATCTGACCGCCAGAACTGAGTAAAATATTCGAGGATTAGGATATCAGAAGATATTTCACTACCACGGAGCTGTTGGAAGAATCATGATCGCTGAACTGTTTATAAATAATGCGTTTAATTTGACGGTAATTCTCAGCTGCTGTGCCGCGCTGGTTCTGATGAGCGTCTGGTATCATCGTGGAGAGCGTCGCTGCAAAGGATTCATATTTCATGCCGCGCAATTTCTTGTCTATGCCATTATCATCGGGACGTTAGGCAGTATTGCTAATAACGTTATCGAAAATTACAGCCTGAAATTTATCTCCTCCAGCGTGGTCGACTTTATCTGCACCTCGTTGATTGCGCTGATCCTTACCATCAAACTTTTTCTGGTAATTAATCAGTTTGAAAAGACGCAGATTAATAAAGGCAGAGATATCACCAGCGCGAGGATCCTGTCGCGAATCATCAAGATTACCATCGTGGTTGCCATCATTTTGCTGTATGGCGAACATTTCGGTATGAGCTTATCCGGCCTGTTAACCTTCGGCGGCATCGGCGGTATCGCTGTAGGTATGGCAGGCAAAGACATTCTGAGCAACTTTTTCTCAGGGATTATGCTCTACTTCGACAGACCCTTTAGCATCGGCGACTGGATCCGCTCCCCGGACCGCAATATTGAAGGTACAGTTACGGAAATCGGCTGGCGAATGACCAAAATAAACACCTTCGATCATCGTCCGTTATATGTCCCGAACTCGATTTTCTCCTCTATCAGCGTAGAAAACCCAGGAAGGATGACGAATCGCCGCATCAAAACGGTGATCGGGTTACGATATGAAGATGCTGATAAAGTCAGTGCCGTTGTCGAGTCGGTCAGAGAAATGCTGCAAAACCATCCGGGAATAGACCAGAAACAAACCCTGCTGGTTTATTTTAATGAATTCGCCGATTCATCGCTGAATATCATGGTGTATTGCTTCACGAAAACCACCGTGTGGCAGGAATGGCTTGCGGTACAGCAGGACGTTTATTTAAAGATTATTTCGATAGTCAAGGCACACGACGCCGACTTTGCGTTCCCCAGCCAGACGCTGTATATGGATAATCCTGAAGTATCGCCATCGACACACTAACAAAAGAAAAGGCGCGGAAATCCGCGTCTTTTTTCTGCACTTATTTCAATGAGGCAATATCAATGACAAAGCAGTACCAGCGCCAGCGTTGGAATATACGGATTCAGGTCATACAGATACGGAACTGTATCAATAATCAGGTCAAACTGATTCACTTCGGGCATCGGATTCTTTACCTGCAGAACGCGTGCCCCGCACAGCTCAGGGGAGCAGGTTGTACTCAGCGTCGCTTACCGGTTCAAGCCACTCGTTCGATGCGCCAGCTGCCGGGATTTCCACAGCGATATGGGCAAACCAGCTATCACGCGCAGCGCCGTGCCAGTGTTTCATTCCCGCCGGGATGTGTACTATATCACCGGTTTTCAGTTCACGCGCCGGTTGATTCCACGCCTGATACCAGCCTCTGCCGCCGGTCACCAGCAAGATTTGTCCCCCTTGATGATGGATATGCCAGAAGTTACGACAGCCCGGCTCAAATGCTACGTTACCAATGACCACGCCTTCCATGGAGAGCATGGTCAGATAGCTGTCGCCAGTGAAATATTTCGCATACGCTTCATTTTTCTCTCCGCGAGGAAAGACGCTGTTACCATCAAATTGTTGATTCATAATCTCCGCGCCGGCGCTGGAGACGGTATTCCGTTGATTTTGCATTTAGACTCTCCAAAACGGTGGCAGCACGCGCCACCGATGCTGAAAACTATAAAAATTATAGAGACTCGACAGGCGGGTGATTAGAGGTGAAAAGAAGGACAACCTTATGAATCATGCTCATCAATAGTCGGTAACAGGTACAACATTTCTACTGGAGATGGCGTGAAGCCTTAGGCCACAATTTCAATCAAATTGCCGTCAGGATCGCGTATCACCGCTTCGTAATAGCCATCACCGGTGGTGCGCGGGTCAGAAACTAATATCCCCTGTTCTTTTGCATGCATCGCCATGGCATCAACGTTTTCACTGCCGCCAACTGAAATGGCGAGATGCACCCAGCCTGAGGTGTTATTGTCGGGAGCATGTTTTGTCAGTCCAGGCTTAGTCATTAACTCAATCGCGATATCCTCACCAATTTTGACAAAATAGGATTCAAATCCAGGATTGGTTTTACTGCAGTATTTTTCGTTGATCTTTGCGTCAAAAAACGTGACCCAGAATTGAGCTTGTTGCTCAAGATCCCGTGTCCATAACGCCACATGCGCAACCTTCATAGCTAACCTCTTCTTGTTGTATCCAAACAATAGGTTCCCTAAAGGGATGTTGACATCGTGAACCATAATGCACAATTATGCTTGTTATTGCTCGATGTTTATTTCACTGGAGTATTGATGCTCGATTACGCAGCATTCCCTGAACAGCGCCAGGCGCTTATCTATCAGATCCTGCAGGAAAACGGCAGAGTCATCTGTTCCGAACTCGCCAGCAGGTTAGGCGTTTCGGAACATACAATCCGCCGCGACCTGCATGAACTGAGTAAAGACGGCGTGTGTAAAAAAGTCTATGGCGGCGCGGTCATTGCACTCCCTGAATCCGAAGACATCACCGTGCGCAAGAGTATTAATGTGGCGAAAAAGAGCAATATCGCGCAGAGATGCGCCCGGATGGTCAAATCCGGAAGCTGCATTTTTATCGACACGGGCAGTACTAATCTGGCGATGGCTGAAGCCCTACCCGCCGAGCTGGCGTTAACTGTGGTAACAAATTCCCCGGAGATTGCCGCCGTTTTACTAAAAAAACCACTGTTTGATGTCATTATGCTGGGCGGCGCGGTGCAACGATCTTCTGGAGGGTGCGTGGGTGCCACCGCTATCTCGCAGGTGCAGGGCATTTTATTCGATCAGGGATTTATTGGCGGCTGCGCGATGTCGCCAGAATCCGGCTTAACCGGATTTGATTACGCGGATTGTGAGTTCAAAAAAGCGGTGATCAAACAGTGTAATGAAACTATTGTCGCGCTGACGGCTGAAAAAATCCCGGCTGTCGCCCGTTATGTCGTTACCGAAAGCAGCAATATCGATGTAATTGTCGTCGAGGAAAATATCAGCAAAGAGTATGCCACGGCGTTTCAGGCGCACGACATTCGTATTTATACAGTGTAACCCATTCTATTGGGTGATACCTTTTCCATTGCTTTCATGACTCACCTTCCCCACAGCCTTGCCTGTTCGGGAAATCGCCAATGCAACGTCCCGAACAGGCCAGCTATATCAGTGCTTCACAATATACATTGTGCGGCTATAAGCCACATCTTCAGGGTTAGTAATCGGATACCCTTTCAGCCACGGTTTAATTAAACGCCCGTTGGTGTACTGATAAATCGGCGCAATGGGAGCCTGTTCCATCAGAATGTTCTCCGCGGCGTTATAATCAGCATTGCGCGCTTTCTGCGTATTCTCCAGGGTTGCCTGGGTCAACACTTTATCGTACGCCGGATTATTAAAGCGGGAGATATTGCCCGTATGGGTTGATGTTAATAGCGACAGGAACGTAGATGGTTCATTGTAATCGCCCACCCACGAGGCGCGGATCACATCAAAATTGCCGGTATTGCGGCTATCGATATAAGTTTTCCACTCCTGGTTTTGCAGTTTCACGTCAACGCCGAGATTTTTCTTCCACATAGACGCGACAGCAATAGCAATCTTCTGATGATTTTCAGAGGTGTTATACAGCAGCGTCAGTTTAAGTGGTTTCTGTGGACCATAGCCCGCCGCACGCAGCAGCGTTTTCGCCTGCGCGTTCAGCTCTTCCTGACTCATTTGCTCAAACGGTGAAGGTTCCGGCACAAACCCTGCCGTTACATCCGGCGTAAAATGCCATGCGGGCTTTTCGCCGGTACCCAGAACCTTCTCTGCCATCAGGCGACGATCGATAGTCATGCTGAGCGCCAGGCGCACGCGTGAGTCGGCAGTCGGTCCCTTCTGGGTATTAAAGGCATAGTAGTAAGTGCCAAGCTGCGGCGGGGTATAAACCTGGCCCGGGATGTCCTTCAACAGTTTCTGATACATGTTTTTCGGGAACGACTCGGTAATATCGATATCACCAGCAAGATAGCGCTTGGTCGCTGCCGATTCCTGGTTAATAGGCAGGAAGGTGACTTTTTGCAGCACCGTTTTGGCGTTGTCCCAATAATGCGTGTTCGGCACAACGTCCAGTTTTTCGTTCACCACACGATCTTTGAGCACATAGGCGCCGTTACCAATTAGATTACCCGGTTTGGTCCAATCTTTACCGCTCTCAACGTTAGCTTTTTGTACCGGATAGAAAGCAAAACTCGCCGTCAGATTGGCAAACCAGGGCAGCGGTTTATCCAGTTGGACCTTCAATGTACGCGCATCGATCGCGCTAACGCCGAGCTTATCTGGCGAGGCTTTTCCATCGATGATCGCCTGTGCGTTGTTAATACCCGCCAGCGCAGCAAACCAAGCAAACGGCGACAGCGTTTTCGGGTCAACCAGACGCTGCCAGCTATAGACAAAATCCTGTGCCGTTACCGGCGTACCATCTGCCCATTGCGCATTATCGCGCAGCGTAAACGTCCAGATACGGTTATCGTTGCTTTTCCACTGAGTGGCAACACCGGGCACAATCTCGCCCTTCTCATTCTGGTTGACCAGCCCTTCAAATAAATCACGAATAACCTGAATTTCAGGAAGCCCGACGGCCTTTGCCGGATCCAATGACGCCGGTTCGTCTTTGATATGACGCACCAGTTCTTGCTTTTCTGCCAGTACCGTTCCGCTGGGAACATCAGCAGCCCAGGATAATGAAATGCTGCTTACCAATAGCGCACAACAGGTTACTGAAACAGAATGCTGCATAAAATACCCTCAATTCCGGCTACTAAGTGAATGTGTAATTATTTGTATCGCCAGCAGGAAATGCAATTAACTTTCGACAAGGAAATAATATTACATCTGAAAAGATAAGTGTGTGAAAACGATTTGATTATCCATACATTTTGCACAACACTGCGAGTAACAATCCACGCATTCAGAGATGACTATGACCGTTACCCGACCCCGTGCCGAGCGCGGCGCATTCCCACCTGGAACCGAACATTACGGACGTTCATTATTAGGCGCGCCGCTAATCTGGTTTCCCGCAATGGCGGCCGATCGTGAAAGCGGTCTGATACTGGCAGGAACGCACGGCGACGAAAACGCATCGGTTGTCACCCTTTCCTGCGCATTGCGTACGCTTAATCCTTCCTTACGTCGTCACCATGTGGTGCTGGCGGTTAACCCTGACGGTTGCCAGCTCGGGCTGCGCGCAAATGCGAACGGAGTGGATCTAAACCGTAACTTTCCCGCTGCCAACTGGAAAGCGGGTGAAACGGTGTATCGCTGGAACAGCAGCGCAGAAGAACGCGATGTGGTGTTGTTGACCGGCGAAAATCCGGGCTCAGAACCAGAAACCCAGGCGCTGTGCCAGCTTATTCACCGAATTCATCCTGCGTGGGTGGTCTCTTTTCACGATCCGCTGGCCTGTATTGAAGATCCCAGACGCAGCGAATTAGGCGCGTGGCTGGCGCAGTCGTTTGAATTACCCCTCGTCACCAGCGTAGGTTATGAAACGCCCGGCTCATTTGGAAGCTGGTGCGCAGACCTGAACTTACACTGTATAACCGCCGAATTTCCGCCCATCTCTTCAGATGAAGCGAGCGAGAAATACCTGCTGGCCATGTCCAATCTCCTGCGCTGGCACCCTAGAGATGAAGTTGTCCGGTCGTAAAATGCAGGGCCGGCTCCGCGTCGCTGGCAAGCCAGGTCGGGCCATCAAGATCGGCAAATTTAACCTGCGGCGTAAGGGGTAACGCCGCGCCAATCGCCCGGGAAGTACACAACATGCAGCCCAGCATTAGCGTAAATCCCTGCTCGCGGGCTTCGGTTGCCAGCGCCAGCGCCTCCGTCAGGCCGCCTGTTTTATCCAGTTTGATATTGACCATTTCATAGCGCCCGTGCAGCGCTTTCAGGCTGCTGCGGGTGTGGCAGCTTTCATCTGCGCAGATCGGCAGCGGATGCACAAAATTTTCCAATGCGGCATCGTCCTGCGCTGGCAGCGGCTGCTCCAGCATCGCCACCCCTAAATCAGCCAGCAGCTGGCAGCGCGCCGCCAGACCTTCTGCCCGCCAGGATTCATTGGCGTCGACAATAATCGTTGCATCAGGGACTGCGGCACGAATAGCAACCATCCGCTCGCTAATCAAGCGCGCATCCAGTTTAACTTTTAGCAGTTTCGCGCCATTTTCCCACAGTGCAGCCGCACTCACCGCCATTTGTTCCGGCGTGCCAATCACCACGGTTTGCGCCGTCGTCACCACTTCCGCCAGCTCACTTCCCACCAACTCTGCCAGTGACAATTGCTGTTGACGCGCACTCAGATCCCACAACGCGCAGTCCACAGCATTACGCGCGGCTCCCGCTGGCAGCAGCTTTTGCAGCTCTTCACGCGTCAGTCCATTTTCCAGTTGTGGGGCAATGCTCATAATTTGCGCCAGCACTGAGGCATCGCTTTCACCATAGCGCGGATACGGTGTGCACTCGCCGATACCCGTGACGCCGTTTTCTGCCACTTCAACCACTACCACATGCGCTTCGGTTCTGCTCCCACGGGCAATAACAAAGGGAGTGTGCAGCGGCCAGGCTTCCTCATACACCTTAACTGTTCTCATTTGCTTTCCTTAATGCAGTCCCTGAAGCGGATATCCGCAAATAGCGTTTGCCGTGTTAACTGCTGATGGCATAAACTAGCCTCGACGTTAACTATATGTAAACAGGAAGATAACCATGTCACAAACCGTTCATTTCCAGGGCAACCCGGTTACAGTTGCCGGCTCAATTCCTCAGGCTGGAAGCAAAGCTCAGGCTTTTACCCTTGTGGCTAAAGACCTGTCTGACGTTACGCTGGGCCAGTTCGCAGGCAAGCGCAAAGTGCTGAATATTTTCCCAAGCATCGATACCGGCGTTTGTGCGGCATCGGTACGTAAGTTTAACCAACTGGCGACAGAAATCGACAATACCGTCGTACTGTGCATTTCGGCCGACCTGCCATTCGCCCATTCACGTTTTTGCGGCGCGGAAGGTCTGAGCAACGTTATCACGCTGTCCACCCTGCGCAACGCAGAATTTCTGAAAAACTACGGCGTAGAAATCGCTGAAGGCCCACTGAAAGGTCTGGCCGCACGTGCCGTGGTCGTTATTGATGAAAATGACAACGTCGTTTTCAGCCAACTGGTCAATGAAATCACCAACGAGCCAGACTACACTGCTGCGCTGGACGTACTGAAAGCTTAAACCACGTCTGCATACAAAAATGCCTCCGCAGGGAGGCATTTTCATTTACCGCGTTACTCTTCGCTTTTTTTCTGCTGGCTCAGGCCATATTCACGCAATTTGTTGGCAATCGCGGTGTGCGAAACGCCAAGGCGTTTGGCCAGTTTGCGCGTGCTGGGATAATTCATATAAAGCTGCGTCAGCACAGAGCGTTCAAAGCGGCTGGTAATTTCATCCAGCGATCCTTCCATCACCTCTTCTCCGACTGCAACCGTTGCCGCATCGTAATCCGGCAGTAAAATATCCTGCGGCCGCAGCTCATAGCCTTCAAGCTGGGTCAGCGCCCGGTAGATGGCATTTTTAAGCTGACGCACGTTGCCCGGCCAACCGTAGCGGGTTAACACCGTGCTGAGATCGGCAGACAGCTTCGGACGCGGCACGCCCTGCTCGTCGGCGAAGCGCGCCACAAACAGTTCGGTAAGCGGCATAATATCCTGCGGGCAATCGCGTAGCGGCGGCAGATTTAGCGTCAGTACATTCAGACGATAATAGAGATCTTCACGGAAAAGCCCTTTCTGCACCATTTCCACAAGGTTCTTTTGCGTCGCGCAAATCACGCGGACATCAACATGAACTTCGTGATCTTCTCCCACGCGGCGGAACGTGCCGTCATTGAGAAAACGCAGCAATTTGGTCTGCATACGCGGCGACATTTCACCAATTTCATCTAACAGAACCGAGCCGCCATTCGCCTGCTCAAAGAAGCCTTTTTTGCCTTCCGGGGCATGGCCAAACAGCTCACTTTCGACCGCATCCTCAGGAATTGACGCGCAGTTCAGCGCCAGATACGGCTTCGACGCACGCGGGCTTGCCAGGTGGCAGGCATGGGCAAAGAGATCTTTGCCGGTGCCGGTATTACCGGTAATCAGCAGCGGCGCACTCAGTGTCGCCAGCTTACGCGCCTGTTCCACTACGTGTTTCATTTTGGCGCTGACGGCAATAATCTGGCTAAACGCGCTCAAATCCTGCGTAGTCATATTTTGCAGCTGACGCCCCATCCGGATGGTGGAGCGCAGCATGACAACAGCACCGGTCAGCATCTGCTCCTGATTTTCACCCTGCAAATGGACAGGCGTAATCTCCATCAGGAAGTTCTGTCCGTTAATTACGACATGCTCGCTATGAGAATCCTGCGGATTGCTTTCGAGCCAGCGCTGGAAGTTAAACCCATTGATTAACTGGGCGGCGGTATGATTGCGCATCCGATCCTGAGTGTGCGCGAAAAGCTGACAGCTCGCAGGGTTCGCCATCTCGATTTTGCTTTTCATATCCAGAGAAAGGACCGGTTCTGGTAACGCCTCAAGCAGCGCACTCAACGCAAGATGTTCTCGTTCGGAAGGCATCCAGGGCACGGTACGCACATCCGTAACCCCTGAAATACGGCGGATTTCAGCCATCAGACTACTGAAGTTGGTGAACTCCAGTTCCGCAAAATTGAGGTAAATCCGCCCGATGGGGTCAATCTCGATACCGCGTAAATCAATGCTTCTCAGCACCAGTAAATCGAGCAATTCGCGGGTCAGACCAAGTCGGTCTTCACAAAAGACTTCCAAACGCATAGGAACCTTCACCTGGACAAGGGATTATGTATTAAATGATAAGACAGTATTGGGTTTGCAGGAAGAACTCTGTCAACAAATATTGACAGCTCGCTGGAAAATCAGGCGCCGGGACGTAAAGTTAAACGACTGGCGCCCAATTTTTAGCTAACTTTCGCGCGGAGATTTGTTCTTTTGTAAGGTTTCTTTCACCTGACCAATTAGTTGACGGCGAAAATCGCCCAGTCGTGGCTTATCGTCATCGATCCACGGTAGCGGTCGGCAAAGTTCCATGGCTTTAATACCCAGACGCGCCGTTAATAACCCCGCGCCAATACCCTGCGCGGCACGCGTCGATAAGCGGGCGGCTAAATCCTGCGACATCCAGTCCATTCCCACTTCCCGCACCAGCTCACTGGCCCCGGCAAAAGCGATATTTAGCAGCACCAGGCGGAACAAACGCAGGCGGCTGTAATAACCGAGTTCAATGCCATACAGCGATGCAATGCGATTAATCAGCCGCAGGTTTCGCCAGGCAATAAACGCCATATCCACCAATGCCAGCGGACTGACGGCAATCATCAGCGTGGACTCCGCCGCTGAACGGCTAATCTCACGTCGGGCCTGCGCGTCCAGCACCGGCTGCACAAGATGGGCATACAGGCTGACGACTTCTCGATCGTTCTGCGTTTCATGAATTGAGGCATACCAGCGCTGTAGCGCCGGATGGGACTGATCGATACCCGCCTGCTGCGCCAGCTTTTCACAAAATGCACGACCTTTTCCGGTTCCATGGCTGTGGAGCAGATCACGCGCTTCATCGCGCTCGTGTGCACGCTGGCGCAAACGCCATAGCCGACGCCACTCGGTCGCAACCGATCCGACACCTGCGCCGATAATCAATGCGCCAGCGGCACATCCTCCCAGCGCGACCCAGTCCTGAGTTTGCCAGGCATTCATGGTCCATTGTACGCCCTGAGCGACAACGCTCGCGCCAAACAGCGCCAACCCGCCCATCACCATTTTGCGCCACAAACTGCGTTTGGGGCGTAGGGCCGCATCAATGACGGCCTCAGCCTGACCTTCGTCTTGCAGAGGTTCATCCACTGTCGCCGGAGAAAAAGTCTGCGCCTCTGTTTCATTGAACATCTGCTGCGCTTTAAACGCCGCGTTTTGTTCCACGTCCAGCGGACCTGAGAAATCGATACGCGGTTTTAACGGCTCGCTCATCGCAATTTATCTCCTATTAAAAACTCCATCGCGGCATCAAGACGAATATGCGGTAAGGGTTTATCAACATCCATAACCTGCGGGCGAAACGCCTCAAACTGAAAGCCCTGGCTGTCCCAGAATGCTTGTCCAGGTAAACGCGCGGGCACTTCCCCCGGATAAACGGTTAGCGGTTCACCATCGCTCAGACGATGACCACGCAGCGCCGGGATCTTTTCGCCTTTCACATCGATCAGGCCGCTGGTGGTTGCCTGTACTGATGCCAGTCCCAGACAATCCATGCTGATACCTTCGAACGCAGCGTTTTGCCAGGCGTCCTGGATCAACTGCTGCAATAACGACACCATATTGGCGTGCTGATCGACCGTCACATGGTCGGCTTTGGTGGCGGCAAACAGCAGTTTGTCGATCACCGGGGAAAACAGCCGACGAAACAGCGTGCGCTGTCCATAATGGAAACTTTGCATCAGTTGGGTGAGCGCCAGACGCATGTCATTAAACGCCTGTGGCCCGCTGTTGAGCGGTTGCAGACAATCGACCAGCACAATCTGACGGTCAAAGCGCAGGAAGTGATTCTTATAAAATCCCTTCACGACTTTTTCACAGTAATAATTAAACCTGTCGCGCAGCATGCCTGCATTGGTGTGTTTGTCTGCCTGCGCCAGCTTCGATTCCCCCCAGGCATCAACGTCCGGCCACGGGAAGAACTGCAGCGCAGGAGCGCCCGCCATATCTCCGGGCAGAACAAAACGGCCCGGCTGAATAAAATGCAGTCCCTGCTGCTTGCACTGGTGCAGATACTCCGTCCAGGCGGCAGCGATTTCCGCAAGACGGTTTTCATCAGCAGGCGCCAGCGGATCCAACCCCTGGCATAACTGCCGCCATCTTGCCGACCATTCGCCCCGCTGTCCCTGTAATAATCCGGTCATTTGCCGCGACCAGCTGAGATAATCCTGGGCCAGCATCGGTAAATCGAGCAGCCACTCCCCCGGATAATCGACGATTTCCAGGTACAGCGTGGAGGTGTCTTTAAAGTGGCGCAGCAATGAATCATTGGATTTGTAGCGCAGCGCGAGGCGTATTTCACTCACGCCGCGCGTAGGTGTCGGCCAGGTCGGCGGTGAGCCATACAGCTGCGCCAGTCCCTCATCATAGGTAAAGCGCGGAATACCAAAATCGCGTTGTGGAACCCGTTTAACGCCGAGCAGACGCTCTTCGCGCACGCAACTGAGCAACGGCAGACGCGCACCGGCATGAATATTGAGTAACTGGTTTACCATCGCGGTAATAAACGCTGTCTTACCGCTACGGCTAAGTCCGGTGACAGCCAGGCGCAAATGCCGGTCTACGCCGCGATTAACCAGCGAATTGAGTTCATTTTTAAGTCGCTTCATCGCCATCCCGTTTTGCTGAAGGAACCGAAGAAATTATAACAAACAGGAAGTAAAGATAGGGGTCAATTCTTACTTATCAACTACCTGAGCTGTAACAGGCGGCATTATTCTTACCGCCTGGAGCAGAAGGAATGCGAGCGGTTTATTGATTCTCTACTTTAGGAAGCGCTATCTGATTGATGCCACCTTCGTTGGTCACCTGCGTGTAGCCCATTTCCGTCAACATATCCTTCGCCTGCCCCGATTGACGCCCGGAGTTGCAGTAAAGCTTCACGGTGTCGGTCTTATCAGGAACTTCAGCAGCGATACGCGCCTTCATCTCTTTTAATGGAATGTTGACCGCCCCCTGAATATGCTGCTGTTGATACTGTTCAGGAACGCGAACATCAATCCAGTGCTCGGCTGCAAAAACCGGCATGCCGATGACCAGTACCAACGCTAATACGCCTTTTTTCAACATAATATCTTCCTGACTGAGAGTTGGATTTAACCAACACACTATACGCCAGTTCTTAAGAAAATATTGCGACCGCATTATCACCCTCTGCACCCGTGGACGAGACTTCGTCTGGTTGCGCATACTGCGGTTAGTTTTTAGATTTTTCTGCCCGCATTCCGATATTGTTGTCATTCGCCAATTAACTCCATAATATGTTCGCCATTGACTCTCGGACGGAGCTTGGGATCTATGTCTCCTACCATTTATGATATTGCACGAGCCGCTGGCGTATCAAAATCCACGGTGTCGCGCGTGCTTAATAAGCAAACCAATATCTCGCCGGAAGCGCTTGAAAAAGTGCTGCGTGCTATTGATGAGTTACAGTACCAGCCCAATAAACTTGCCCGCGCACTCACCTCTTCCGGGTTTGATGCAATAATGGTGATATCTACCCGTTCAGCAAAAACAACCGCCGGTAATCCGTTTTTCTCTGAAGTGCTGCATGCTATTACTGCCAAGGCTGAAGAGGTCGGTTTTGATGTCATATTACAGACGTCGCGAAGCACTGAAGATGATTTACAAAAATGTGAGAGCAAAATTAAGCAGAAATTGATCAAAGGTATCATTATGCTGAGTTCTCCCGCCGATGAATCTTTTTTTGCAAGGCTGGATAAATACAACGTACCGGTTGTGGTTATTGGAAAGGTTGAAGGCGATTACGCCAATGTCTATTCTGTAGACACAGATAATTATCGTGACAGCATTACGCTAACTGATGCGCTGATTGAGAGTGGACACCGTAATATAGCCTGTTTGCACGCGCCGCTTGATGTTCATGTTTCTATCGATCGCGTTAACGGATATAAAGCCAGCCTTCAGGCGCATAATATTAAAATGCGCGATGAATGGATTGTTGACGGGGGCTATACCCATGAAACAGCCCTGCTTGCTTCACGAAAATTACTGAGTCAGCAGCCGTTACCCGACGCCGTATTTGCCACCGACAGCTTGAAATTAATGAGCTTATATCGCGTGGCGGCTGAGAAAAATATAACCATCCCACAACAACTTGCCGTTGTGGGCTACAGTAATGAGCTGTTGTCTTTTATGCTCACGCCCGTTCCTGGGGGAATTGATGTGCCTACCCAGCAGTTGGGTGAACAAAGCTGTAATTTATTATTTAACCTGATTGCGGGCGAGAAAGGATTACAAAATATCACGGTGAGCACACAAATATCGCTGGCCGACTCACTGGTGTAAAAACTGGGGCATAAATGCCCCAGTATATTTTAGAATGCGTAGTTCACGCCTATACCAGCATAATGGAATCTGTCGCTTTCGCCTTCGTCGTGATCTTCCCACTCATAGGCATACTCCAGTGACATTGATAAACCATTCTGGAAATCATATGCATACAGTAAACCGAGACGATTGAAATTATGGCCTTCACGTTCCGGATCATCTCGCCAGTCCCAGTTTGACCAGCGATCAAGCCCCAGACGGGTATACGGCGTCAGGGTGGTATTGCCTAAAGACAACGGTAAATATGCACGAATTTCCTGGGTTGAGAACTCACCATTATTGCGCGAATCAGCCAGATTAAAGCCGCGCTCAAGGTAATAGTTGACCGTTAAGCCCACCGTTTCGTTAAACCTGTAATTCAGACCGGTCTCGCTTTCGACACGACTATCGGAGTAGCCAGTAGTATTCAAATCATTAACGAATTGATACATCGACAGCCAACCGCTAAAGCGCAGGTCGTCGGTCAGTTTAACATCCCAGTCCGGCTGAACTTTCCAGCGCTGCATATTAGCGGTGTCGTTTCCTGGTTCATTGACATAGTGATAACCGTAATTACGGAAGCCACCGGTCAAACCGAAATTAACATCCTCACTTTCCAGAAATTGATAGCGAATTTCCAGTTCCGGACGATCAAACCAGGTACCACGCTTACCTTCGCTGTAATCAACCGGTCCTTCCTGATAATAGGCCAGCGATATTTTCCATGGCCCATTAGATGCGTTGAAATAGACGGACGGCTCAGCCAGTCCATCCATATCTTCGCCCTGACCTTCAACGTTTTCTATTTCGTACATAGCACCAATATTAAAGTGCCAGTCATTATTTTCAGCAGCCTGCGCGCAGGCCATTCCTGCGCTCATAATCAGCGCAGTAGCGGACAGTAGGGTTTTCATTATTATTCCTTGTTAAAATACTCGCAAAAATGCCCCAAGGCTTGGGGGGGATTTATCCCCCCGGAATTTTATTGAATAGCCACTTCAGTTTCAGCATCAAAGAAATGGCATTTCGCCATATCAAAATGAATAGTGATATTTTCTCCTGCATGATAATCATTCACTGCCCCAGCACGGACCACCAACTCATGCCCCCCAACAATGGTATAAAGCATAAATTCAGCGCCGGTTAATTCTGCAACGCTAATTTTTGCCGATATACTATTTTCATTATTAAGCTGCGGGTGTATATCTTCAGGACGAATTCCCAGAGTGACCGCCTGATGTTCATAACCCTGCGCTTTTAATTGTGCCAATTTATTTTGTGGAATCGTTAATTTCAGTGTTTCAGTAACAAACTTATCACCATCAATCGCGCCACGAATAAATTTCATGGCCGGTGAGCCAATAAATCCGGCGACAAACATATTAGCCGGGTGGTTATAAACCGTTTTCGGCGCACCAACCTGCTGAACGATGCCATCTTTCATAATCACAATACGCGTCGCCATAGTCATGGCTTCGGTTTGATCGTGGGTAACATAGATCATGGTGGTATTGAGTTTCTGATGCAGTTTGCTAATTTCAGCCCGCATCTGAACGCGAAGTTTGGCATCGAGATTCGATAAGGGTTCATCCATCAGGAAGACCCCCGCTTCACGTACAATCGCACGCCCCAGCGCCACACGCTGACGCTGACCACCGGATAACGCGCCGGGTTTACGCTGCAGATAATCGCGCAGACCAAGGATCTGCGCCGCCCAGTTGACGCGCTCCTCAATCACAGCAGGCGCAATTTTCTGCATTTTCAGGCCAAACGCCATGTTGTCATAGACGGTCATGTGTGGGTACAACGCGTAGTTCTGAAAAACCATCGCAATGTTGCGTGATTTCGCCGGCACATCGTTCATCCGTTTACCGTCAATCAGCAAATCGCCGCCGCTGATCTCCTCCAGACCGGCGATCATGCGTAACGTAGTTGACTTCCCGCAGCCGGAAGGTCCAACAAAAACAATAAACTCTTTATCTTCAATTTCCAGATTGAAGTCTTTAACGACGTGTACCTGGTTGTCGTAAATTTTTTGAATGTGTTGCAACGAAAGCTGTGCCATGTTGAATCCTTTACTTGTCGTGTTGCCAGAAAGCCGATAAGCACGGCCACGTCAGAAATTCGGTTGCCGGAAGCAGCAAGTCTGCCCCATTCAGCCCTTTACCGATGCCGACAGAAAGCATGCCGCAGGCGTTGATTGCATCAATTCCCGCTTGTGCATCTTCTATGCCAATACATTGTTGCGGGTCAACGCCAAGACCCGCGCAGGCTGCCAGGAAAATTTCCGGATCCGGTTTCGAGCGGGTGAGCAATGCCGCATCCGCACAAAAATCAAAGCAAGAGCTAAGATTAAGCGCTTGTAAAATAGCCGGGGCATTGCGCGACACAGAGGCCAAACCCACCGGAATCCGTTCTTCCCGCAACGTCATCAACAGCTCACGTATTCCCGGTAATACCGAGTTAACCGTCAGCTGGCGCAAAGAATGGACATACAGTCTGTTTTTTCTCTCGGCCAATTGTGCGCAGGCCTCGGGAGAAAACGCCCCCGCCTTCCCACCATGGTGCAAAATACGCTGTAGTGATTCGCCGCGACTAATCCCTTTCAGGCTGTCATTAAATACTTCGTCGATCACAATCCCTATTTCATCGGCTACCTGCCGCCAGGCCAGAAAATGCAGATGCGCGGTATCGGTAATCACGCCATCCAAATCAAAAATGATGGCCTGTGGTTTGAGTATCATTCATCGCCCCTTTCTGTGGTAGCGGTCCCATAAGTGGGCGAAATAATGGCGTCATTGCGGATTACGGTTTCCCCCTGCACGGAGACCTTTTCACCATTGACCCAAAGGACAATCTGCTCAGTGCTGTTAATACGGATTTCAGCCGCATTAATGATTACCTGCATATCGATGCCCTGCCAGCGCAGCGGGAAAGACAGCGTTTGCCAATGAGTCGGTAAGGCAGGAGCAAGGTGTAACTCCCCGTGGCGAATATTCACGCCGGCAAAACCCTGGATTGCACCCAGCCAGATGGCGCCCGTTGCCGCAGCATGAATGCCGTCATCGCAGCTATGTGGGTCCTCCCCGAGATCGATAAGCGATCCTTCACGCCAGAACCGATAGCCCTGTGCCGGATCACCGCAACGCGCTGCCACAATCCCGTGGATCGCTTTACTCAACGAGGAGTCATGAATTGTGCGCGGCTCGTAAAAGCGCAGGTTTGCCAGACAGGTTTGCGGGCAAAATTGCTCCGGTAGCATGTAGGTCAGCATCACCACATCGGCCTGTTTGAGAATTTGCATCTCATTGACTTCTGCACGGGAGTAATCGAGCAAAATCGTCTGCTTGCCCGCTTTGGCTTTGTACTGTGACAGATCGATAGCCGGTTTGCTCAGGAAGGTATCGTCCTGAGGTAGCACGCCATCGGGCTGAACTTCCGGTCGCCAGAGATGCTGTAAAAAATACTCTGCGCGGTGAATAAACGTCTCATCACCGCAGCCCAACCGACGGGCAAAACCCAGCGCCTGTTCCACGTTGTACCAGGCCATGTAGTTGGTGAACGCGTTGTTGTTCACATGCTCAGTGTATTCATCCGGGCCAATCACATCGTGGATCTCTAAACGATCATTAACCATGACCGCCCTGCTGATCCAGAACTTCGCCGTTTCCAGCAGCAACGTCATTCCCTCACGGGACATGAAGTTTAGATCCCCTGAGGCATGCCAGTAATTGATTACCGCCCAGGCAATATCCGCCACGAGGTGATGTTCAGCCTGCGCAGAGGCCACTTTCTGACGCAGTCCGGTACGGATGTTGATCGCCGCAAATTCAGGCGTTTCCTCATCACCGCTGCGAGCGCTTTCCCACGGGAAAAGCGCTCCCTGCCAACCGTTACGGCGAGCTTTCTCACGCGCCCCCGACAGATTATGCCAGCGGTAACGCAACAAACTTCTCGCGGTTTTCGGCTCGGTAAAGAGATGAAACGGTAACAGAAAGACCTCGGTATCCCAGAATATGTGGCCTTTATACCCTTCCCCCGTCAGACCTTTGGCCGCAATACTGCTGCGCTCATCGTGGTCAGGAGTCATCACACGCAGATGATAGAGCGCATAGTCCAGCGCTCGCTGATCGCTGGCATCAGTGCTGGTGACCTGAACGCGACGATTTTGCCACCAGGCATGCCAGTTAGCAGCCGACTCAGCAAGCAGAACGTCATAGCCTTGCTGCGCGCATACTTCCAGGTTGCGCAGCGACTGGCGTCCCCAGGTCTCAAGCGACAGGCTGCGTTCGCTCGCCCAGTCTACCCAGCTAATTTTTGTCAGCGTGACGCGCTGTCCGGCTTTCGCCTGCACGCTGTTGTGTTGTAACAGCCGACGTTCTTTCGCGGTGAAGCAGCGCTGCGCTGCACCGTCTACATCGCAATACGTGGTGATAGCGATATCATTGCGGTTGTCCTGGGTGGTGTAAATCCCTTGCATAAGATGCTGGCCAAAGACCCGGACCTGCGTTTCATCCAAATGCTGACGACCATGATTGGTCATCGTGGCGTCAATTCCGGTCGAGATACCAATGCTGGCATCGCCATCCAGTGGCGTGACGACAACTTCCATAGCAAACAGCGGCAGTTTTTGTGCCGAGACAAATCGCCGGCTCTCAATGGCAAAACGCGCCCCGCCAGACGCACGCCAGGTAAGCGCACGGCGTAATTCCCCACTGGCAAAATCCAGTTCACGTTGCCAGCTTTCGATAACGCCGCTGGTGAGCGAGAAAATCTCACCATTGAGTGAAATCTCCACCCCCACCACATCAGGCAGATTAACCAGTTCATTAATCTCGCCTTTCCCTGCCCGGTGATACAGTCCAGCAAGGTACATGCCGCGAGTTTGTAAGGTGTAGGCTTCCTCGTGGCTGGCGCGAATCCCCATATAACCGTTACCGGTCGTCATGAGGGACGCATATTTATTCAGGTTGTGTGGGCAAAAAGCCGGTTCAGTTAGCATTACTGGCCTCGTCATAAGTCTACGTAGGTCCCTGTTTCAGCCGATTGATACAGTGCGGCAACCAGTTGTTGAATAACGACGCCTTGCTCTGCGTCAGCAATAGTGACAGGCTCGCCCTGGACATGATTCACAAAAGCTTCCATGCTGCGATAATGACGATTGTCATCGGCCATTTCGCGTTGAAGCAGTACGTCAAGCGTCCCCTCACGATCGGTATAAACCTGGGCCGGGAATAACGTCGCCCCTGCCAGATCGCCGCAGAAATTAACGTTCATAATCGATTGTTCCGGGATATTCAGCGCGAAAGAGGTTTCCAGTCGCAGGATACCGCCGTTATGAAATTCAATCGTCCCGAACAGAGAATCCTCCACGGTATACGTCTCGGGATCCCATTTCCCAAACTGGCCGCTGTTTTTACGCGTGCCAATGCGTTGATAACTGTGTGCGTTAACGCGCTTTACTGCCGGAAACCCCAGCACATACATGGCGGCATCAAGCATATGGATGCCGAGATCAATCAGCGGCCCGCCGCCCTGCAGTTCTTTGTTGGTAAATACCCCCCAGCCGGGCACGCCGCAGCGGCGCAAAGCGCGGACATTGGTGACATAGATTTCACCCAGCACGCCGGCCATCACCTGCTCACGAAGCAGCTGCGTATCCAGTGCGAAACGATGATGAAAATCATAAGCCAGAACTTTCCCCATTCGACGCGCCGTGTTACACATTTCCAGCGCCTCGGCTGGCGTCATCGCCGGAGGTTTCTCACACATCACATGGCATCCGGCGTTCAGCGCCAACATGGTGTGTTCATAATGAAAACGATTGGGTGAACAGATGCTGACGATATCTGGCTTAGCCTCGCGTAGCATCGTCTGAGGATCGTCCCAAACCTGCGGATTGCCGTATTTCTCTGCCAACGCCTGCGCCTGTGACAGGCGGCTGTCACAGACAGCCACCAGTTCCAGATCGTTGCGGGTGCAGTAGTACGAAGCATGAACTTTATCCGCCACCTGCCCGGCGCCGATAATGGCGATGCGTAGCGGAGAGCTTGTCAGTGCACTTTTCACAGAAATCCTCTTAGCAGGTACGCAGCCAGGCCAGTGACTGACGGTACGCTTCCGGCAGGTTCTCTGCCCGTACACGCCCTTCGTACACGACGTAACCCTGATAATTATCTTCACGCAACTGGTCAAACAGCGCAGTGAAATCCAGCGTACCGCTCCCCGGCTGATAACGGTGGTTATCCGCAATATGGACGTGTCCCAGCAGATCGCGATTGTCATGCAGCGCCTGAGCCATATCGTCTTCTTCGATATTCATATGGTAAAAATCACCAATGATTTGCACATGCTTCAGGTTGTTTTCCACGATATAGCGACGGGCATCCGCCAGGGTGTTGATCATATGATCCTGATAGCGATTGAGCGGTTCCAGATACACCACCGTCCCCGTACGCTCGGCAACTTTATCGAGATAAATCAATGAATCACTTACTGCTTTACGATCGCCCGCCAGGCTGCGCGGAGAGGTCATCGGCGGTAAGCGGAAGGTAAACATGCCCCATGCAGCGGGTACAATAATGCCCTGCCCACCGACTTCGGCCAGCGCTTCGAGAATGCGGGTAATCTGCTGTAAGCCATTCAAACGACGCTCTTCGATAAAATCACCGATCCAACCGTCATATCCTCCACAGGCGGTGGTGACGGGCAGGCCTGTTTCTTTGATTGCTGCTTTCACTTCTGCCAGGTTGTTAACCAGCAGCTTGCCGTCAATTTCAAAACCGTCAAACCCCATCTCTTTGATGTAACGGAATTTCTCGAGAATATTTTCCGGAAAAAAAGCCTGGTTCTGTGTTCCAATTTTCATCTTCTGCATTCCTTAATTAAAACGTCACGCCCATTTTGATGCTCTTTTCCGGATGGCGATCGACATACTGCATATAGCTTTCCGGGCTGCTGGCAAATGTCACTACCGGGTCAATAAGTTCTTCACAGTTCAGGTAACCGTTCATCAACAGTTCCCAACAGGTCTCCTCAATACGCTTGCGGCTCCAGCGCGGATAATCCGGATTTGGCTCACTGCAGGCACGGGAGAAGACAATTTTAGCGTTGTTGAAGTGCGCTTCACGCCCCAGGTTGAAGCCTTCAGCAAAAGGTTTCGCGAAAGCGACATAGGAGATGGTTCCACCATAAGCCAGACCGCGTAACGCCGATTGCAACGCATCCGCATAGCCACTGGTTTCGATAATCACATCCGCGCCCTGCTTGCCGGTCAGCTTCTTAATTTCCATGCCGACATCGGTGCCAATAGGATTCAGACAGAAATCCGCGCCATGACGACGCGCGATATCGCAACGATGGGCAATCGGATCCACACCAATGACCACCGAGGCTCCCGCTTTCTTAGCCAGTTGGACGGCAATCTGGCCAATCGCCCCTAAGCCGACGATGACAACAAAGTCGCCGACACGCACATTGGCGTCGCGCACGCCACTCATGGCGAACTGTGCCGGGTCATAGCACACGGCATTTTTCCACGAACTGCCTTCCGGCATTTTGCGCAGTTTGTAGTTGTTTACCGCATTAAAGAAAACCGTTTCTGCCAGTGGGCCGTAGCCGCAAACTGAATCGCCAACGGCGTATTCGGTCACATCGCTGCCACACTCAATAACATCGCCCACCACCATGTTGCCAAGCTGGAACTTGCCGAATTCAATCCCGCGCGGCGCCCCTTCCGGACGCGGCATGAACATTTGCCATTCACCGTTAAAATCTTCGTCAATAAACGGACTGGCAGCGCGAAAATCGACCACTTCCGTGCCATGTTTTGGCGCACCAAAGCGAACGCGAACTTTCACTTCATTGGCGGATACAGCTCTGTCTTCATATTCCACCAGCGCCGCAACACGCGGTTCTGTGGCAACTAACTTCTTCATTTACAACTCCTTAATTAAACTGGCCGCTTAGCCTTTCACGCCGCCTGCGGTCAAACCACTTTTAATAAAACGTTCGGAAAGCGCATACATAATGACGACCGGCAATGCGGTGACTAACGATGCCGCCATCATGCGTCCCCAGATATAGTCAGGCGTACTGAACAGCGCGTTCAGACCGACCGGTAAGGTAAAATTGCTGGCGCTGGAGAGGAAAATCGAGGCAAACAGATAGTCATTCCACGCCACCATAAAGCAGTACACAAAGACCGAAACCAGGCCAGACATCGCCAACGGCACGGTAATGCGAAAGATGATCTGCAGACGGTTCAATCCATCCATCATCGCGGCTTCTTCTATCTCATCCGGAATGGTGTCGAAGTAGCTTTTCAGCATGAACACCGCGGTCGGCAGCGTCTGGGTGACCATGGTGATAATCAACGCCATTTCGGTGTCATAGATGCCAAGTGCCGTAATGATTTTGAATAGCGGCACCACCAGCAGGATCCCCGAAAACATGTACACCGTGTAAAAGCTGGCATTGATGGTCATTCGCCCTTTAAAACGCAGGCGGGAAAGCGCATACGCCCCGAGCACGCCGAGAAACACCGCCACCACCGAAGAAGTGACCGATACCACCAGGCTATTACGGAAGTAGTCAACAAACGGGAAAATCATCGGGTTGAAGATGTCGATGTAATGTTCCAGCGTCCATTGCTGCGGTAACAACGTCGGATGCAGCGAGATCGCCTCTTTGGCGCTTTTAAATGAGGTCATCAGCATCACAAAAAATGGAAATAGCGTGATGCCCAGGAAGACAATTAATCCACAGTAAAAGCCGATGCGGCCAAGTGTGCGCTTATTTGTTGCCATTGAGGTTCACCCGTTTTCTGGTCAGCAGGATAACAGCGAAAATAATGACGAAGAGGACGACAGAAATAGCGGCCGCTTTGCCTAAGTCGTTAAATGCAAATGCTGTTTTATAGAGATAGACCCCGAGAATATCGACTTTAGTGGTCAGCAGATAAACATCGGCGAACATGTAAAACATCCAGATCGTGCGCAGCGTGACCACGGTTGCCAGCACCGGCATAATCGCTGGCAGCGTGACGATACGAAACCGTTGCCAGGCATTCGCGCCGTCCATTTCTGCCGCCTCATACAACGATTTATCAATCGTCTGTAAAATCGCCAGAAACGAGATAAAGGCATACGGGAAGTAGCGCCAGATGGCGAACAGCACGACCAGCGCGAAGCTGCTGCCGGGATTGTCGAACCACAGCGGTGCCTGATCGTAGAGATGCAACAGATCCACACCGAGGTAGTTCACAATGCCGTAGCCGTTGTTGAACATGTATTTCCAGGCAAACACCAGCGAAATTGATGGCGTCACGTAAGAGAGGATGACCAGTGAGCGCGCCGTTTTCCGCAGACGAAACTCACGGTTAAAAAACATCGCTACGCCCAGCCCCAGTACCGTGCTTCCTGCCACAACCAGCGCGGTATACCAGACCGTCATCCACAGCGAATGCCAGAATCCGGGATCGGATAAGATACGGATATAGTTGCTCAACCCGACAAACGTAGACTCAATTTGCGGATTCAGCGGCAGTCGCATAAAGCTGATTTCGATGTTTGATATCATCGGCCACGCCACTAAACCGCCCAGCAACAGCAAGCTGGGCGCCAGCAGCAGCATGGCGAATGGCATATCAGATCGACCTGAAAAGAACTTATTCATCACGGCTTTCCATTTCCCCATTAGCGCTGTTCAACGAGGTCATCCAGTTTTTTCTGGCTCGCTTCAATCGTGGTGACGAGGTCGGCTTTGCCTACCGTCACGTTGTGCACCATTGAGCTCACAACACCGGAGCCTGTGACGTCGCCCATGCGGGTGAAGTTCTTATCGCCGACGGCACCAAACACCTGGATATTCGGCAGTTCGGCAATCAGTTGATCGGGTAATTCACCCAGCGCTTTGATGACCGTGTTATCTTTCCACGTCGGGGTATTCACCACTGCTTTGTTGACCGGCAGCGCCGCCCCTGGCGACATCATGACCCAGTCCGCGATGTTGTCGGCCTGCTCCATAAAGGTGACAAATTTCTCTGCCGCTTCTGTCTCTTCAGACTTTTGACCCGCGGTAATGGTTAACGACGTCAGCATGCCGTAAACAGCAGAGTTTTTTTCCGTCGGCACCATAAAGCCCACATTTTTAGGATCGCCCTCTTTAATCACCGCCGGGAGGATATAGGTGGAATAAATCGCCATCGGTGCCGTGCCGTTCATGAACGCGTCTTTGACTTCCATGATGTCGTTTGAGCCCGGCATGGTGTTCATTGCCAATTGGCGGTAATACTGCAGCGCCTGCGCCATTTCAGGTGTGTTGAGCGTTATCTTTCCTTGCGCATCAAAAACGTTGGCCTGGTTTGAGAGCGCGAACTGAGAAAATGACTGTTCGGTCAAAACGCTTTCCGCCGTGGGCAGCGCAATACCATATTTCTTACTACCAGGATTGTTTAGCTTCTGCGCCACGCTCAGCAGTTGTTGCCAGTCTTTTGGCTCTTCCAGCCCAGCTTTTGCCAGCACATCTTTGCGATACCAGATCCCGCCAATCCAGGCGCTAACCGGAACCCCGGTCCAGGCGGTACCGTCTTCAGTACGCACAATACGCAGCACGCCATCATAAAAAGTACCTTCACCTACGGCGTTGATGACCTGCGCTACGGCTTTACGATCGATAAGTGATTCTTTATCCATAACTTTCGCGTAGTCATGGCTGGTTTCAATGACTTCAGGCAGTGAACCACTCCGCGCCAGGGTAATGACCTTGGTGTTGTACGCATCTTCTTCTACAGGAACCTGTTTGACACTGATCCCCGGATTCTCTTTTTCAAAACGCTCAATCAGTTTTGCAATAACCGCCTGCCGCTCCTGTTCAACAGAAGAGTGCATAAATTCAATCGCAACAGAGGACGTTTTATCATCCTTACACCCGGAAACCAGGGCGCAGGAAACCAGTGCTGAAATCAGCACAATTTTAGTTTTAAGCATGAAATGTTCCTTTTTATTACTTAACCCACATGACCTGCCAGGCGTTCAACGTTAATTCTTTACCTGAAATAGTTTTACCGCTAATCAAATCAAATCCATTTTCAACATCAATACTAATGGTTTGCGTATGACCGCTGACATTAAATAATCCGGTAATTTTTTCGCCTGTTTCCGCCGTACGTTTAATTTGCATTACAGCCGGTGTAACACAGCTAATCTGAAAATCACTATCAGGGTGAAATGCTTTATTACTACGACGTATTACAATTAATCGGGATAATTCATGATAAATAGCGTGGCGCAAACTGGTTTCATCTGCCAGCTCCGTTTCGATTTGGCTTATTTGATATTTTTTGCGGTTGATCGCGCGGTTATAACCTAGCGCCTCGACACCTTTATAATCATTGCGTGACCCAAGAATGCTTTGAATGTAAACCGCAGGTACACCCGGAAAACTCAGCAAAATGGCATGTGCGAGAATAAAGCGGGAAAAACGTTCGGCATCACTACAATTGCCTGGCGTCAGTGCGTCCATATATGTGACGTTAATTTCATACGGACTGCGACTACCATCAGGGTTATTTTTCCAGTTAACCAGCGCGCCTTCCTGTTGTAATTCCGTCACCAGGCGCACGATCTCGTCTTCAGGTAACAAACCACGTAATGGGTTGAGACCAATGCCGTCATGCGATGCGAGGAAATTAAACCAGGTGGTCTCACTGGACGGCAGTTCCAGTGATTGCGCCCACTGGCACAAGGTTGAGGTATCCTGGCGTTGTACCGCATGCAGCACCAGCGGCGGTAACGAGAACTGGTACACCATATGTGCTTCATCACGGCCATTTCCGTAGTAGGACACATTATCCTTATGCGGAACGTTTGTTTCAGTAATAATCGCCGTACCAGGCGCCGCGCAGTCAGCAATAGCGCGAAATAGTTTGATAAGCTGATGCGTTTTTTCCAGGTGAATACAGGTCGTTCCTGGCTCTTTCCACATAAAGCCAACCGCATCCAGACGGACATAATCAGCGCCCTGCTCAATATAACTCAATAGCACATCGACCATCGCCAGTAACACTATCGGGTTGGCATAGTTGAGATCGATCTGGTCGTCGCTGAACGTCGTCCATAAATAGCGTACGGTGTTATCTTTCAGCGTAAAAGGCGTCAGTAACGGTAATGCGCGTGGGCGCGTTACGTTGCTCAGGTCCGTATCAGGATCCATCGCAATAAAGAAATCTTCATAACCGTCAAGCTGTTGCAAATAGTTATTAAACCATTCGCTTTTCGCTGACATATGGTTACAAACAAAATCAAACATCAGTCGACTGGATTTACCCAATTGCTTAATATCATTCCAGTCACCGGTTTCTTCGGCAACCTGATGGTAATTAATTACGGAAAAACCATCATCCGATGACCACGGATAAAACGGCAAAAGATGCACATGAGAAAATGTCGACTTAAGCCATTCATTATAAAACTGATTAAACATCGGCAGTGGTTTTTTGCCTGCCCCGTGGAATTGATCGGCGTAGGTAATAAGAACCACATCGCCCTCGTCCCAATGCGCTTTACGGATTTTTTTAATTAATCCCTGTGATTTCTCTAAACGTGCAATCAGCGCTTCATAGTGGCATGAAGTAAACGTATCACCATAAACTTCTGCCAGGCATTTTTGGATTTTTTGGTTCACCTTCAATTCTCGTGGTAGCGGTCCCATGAGTCAAGAGACTACTCTGCGGGAAATAAGCTGTCAATCGGCTGAGGTGGCCAGGAGGGGGATAATAAAAGAATTTCGGCAGCCAAAAAATCGTATTTGTGAGCTGCCGCAAATTAACAGAGGGAATGTTGATTAATTGTTGCTTGCTTTTGCTGATTCGGATATCAGGGTTGATTACCTGAATAGCGTTTCGATAATTTTGCCGCTGCCCGACTCAAAACCGGCTCCAGGACCAACGCCAGCAGCATTTTAAGCGGGCGTCGAGCGACGGACTTCACCGCCCACCCTGCTACCCCCGCCGGGCCGTAACGAAGCGCAGTTAAAAGCACCAGCTTACCTGCTATTTTAAAGCCCGGCTTAACCCTTTGCCCGGCACGTTGCCAGCGATTGTTCATTTCTATCCTCACAATTGGCGGAAACGGCTGCGCAATGAAAAGGTATCAGAGGTGACATAACGCTCCATTTCACGCAAACGCTTTTCACTTGCCGCCAGCTCGCGATCGACGGCATCCAACAGCTCGCCGCTTGATGGCTGCTGCTCACCGGAAACCACATTGTCCGGCATCGGGTCCAACACAAACGTCAGCACGATGTAAGCGACGAAGGTGAAAAAGGCCAGACCAAAAAAGACGGACAACACCACCAGGATCCGCACCAGCTTCACAGGCACATCGAGATAATGCGCTATACCTGCGCAAACTCCCTTCACCATGCCCTGCTGCGGAATACGCCACAGTTTTTTGTTCAGATTAACGCCTCCCATTAGCGGTCCCTCCAGTTTGGATGTTCAGCATCAAGGATGTCTTCCAGCGCCTGAATGCGCTCGCGCATCCGCTGTGCGTCATCGTTGAGTTCTACCAGACGTTGCTGTTCACTTTGCGCCAGTTCGCCACGACTGGAACGGTTGCTGTAATGCAGCCAGAGCCAAATCGGTAAAACGAACAACACAAAGATGGTTAATGGGATAGCCAGAAATAGCGCGCTCATGAGTACTCCTTACAGGTGATGAGCGGCGGCGCGTTCGGGCGCCGCCAGATGTTATTATTGCTTATCTTGCTGCATTTTGGCTTTAAGTTGCGCCAGCTGCTCGCTGATTTCATCATCTGCTTTCAGGTCAGCAAATTGCTGATCCAGAGACTGCTGTTTACCGAAGTTATGGCTTTCGGCCTCAGCTTCCATCTGATCGATACGACGCTCGAAAGATTCAAAGCGTGCCATCGCTTCATCCAGCTTACCGCTGTCCAGTTGACGACGAACATCACGCGAAGAGCTCGCAGCCTGATGGCGCAGCATCAATGCCTGCTGACGAGCACGGGTTTCACTGAGTTTATTTTCCAGCTCACCGATCTCTTTTTTCATTCGCGCCAGCGTATCGTCAACCAGCGTCACCTCATGCTCCAGAGAAGCAATCAGGTCAGTCAGTTTCTGTTTTTCGATTAAGGCAGAACGCGCCAAATCTTCTTTCTCTTTACGCAGCGCCAGCTCGGCTTTTTCTTGCCACTCTGCCTGTTGTGCGCTCGCCAGTTCGATACGGCGAGATAATTGTTTCTTTTCTGCCAGAGCGCGTGCGGAGTTTGAGCGCACCTCAACCAGCGTGTCTTCCATTTCCTGGATCATTAACCGCACCAGCTTCTGCGGATCTTCAGCCTTTTCCAGCAACGCATTAATGTTGGCGTTCACGATGTCGGCAAAACGAGAAAAAATACCCATAATGTAATCCTCACTTACTGTTCTGATATCGGGCTATGCCCTGCTGTTTTCGTAATGCACTTGGCGTGCCAACTTTTTAAATAATTGATTTTAATGTAAATATGCAATTTTACCTGACGGGAGAATTAGGGTAAATTGGTGAATAACACTAACAAGTGGTGAATTTCATCATGGCAGGATACAAAGACAATATTCTGGGCGAAGCGAACAGCTTTATTGAAGTGCTGGAACAGGTTTCTCATCTGGCGCCGCTGGATAAACCTGTACTGGTTATCGGTGAGCGAGGTACGGGGAAAGAGCTTATTGCCAACCGCCTGCACTACCTCTCCAGCCGTTGGCAGGGCCCATTTATTTCGCTTAACTGCGCAGCTCTCAACGAGAACTTACTTGATTCCGAACTGTTTGGTCACGAAGCCGGTGCGTTTACCGGTGCGCAAAAACGCCATCCAGGACGTTTCGAACGCGCGGACGGTGGCACGCTGTTTCTTGATGAACTGGCGACCGCGCCAATGTTGGTACAGGAAAAACTGCTGCGCGTAATTGAGTATGGCGAGCTGGAACGCGTCGGCGGCAGCCAGCCCTTGCAGGTTAACGTGCGTCTGGTCTGCGCGACCAATGCCGACCTGCCACGTATGGTCAGCGAAGGCACTTTCCGCGCGGACCTGCTGGATCGTCTGGCCTTTGACGTGGTGCAACTTCCCCCACTACGCGAGCGTCAAAGCGACATCATGTTAATGGCCGAACACTTTGCCATTCAGATGTGCCGCGAGATCGGGTTACCGCTTTTTCCGGGATTTAGCGCCGAGGCCAGAGAAACCCTCCTCCATTACCGTTGGCCGGGTAATATTCGTGAACTGAAAAACGTCGTGGAGCGCTCCGTTTACCGGCACGGTACCAGCGATTACCCGCTGGATGAGATCATCATTGACCCCTTCCGCCGCCACGTTGCGCAGCCACAGGCAGCACCACCAAAGCAGACATCTGTAGCATTACCGCTGGATCTGCGTGAATTCCAGCAGCAACAAGAGAAAGACTTTCTACAAACCAGCTTGCAGCAGGCGAAATTTAATCAGAAAAAAGCTGCTGAGTTACTGGGTCTGACTTACCATCAGCTACGCGCGTTGCTTAAGAAACACCAGATCTAATACGCATTTGCAGGTGTCATACTGGCGGGTTTGACGCATAACGTCATAAGGTTTACCATGGCGTTGTTACTGTATAAAAACACAGGCATAGATATGACTCTGGCATTAGTTGGCGAAAAAATTGACAGAAATCGCTTCACCGGTGAAAAAGTTGAAAATAGTACATTTTTTAACTGCGATTTTTCAGGTGCCGACCTGAGCGGCACTGAATTTATCGGCTGCCAGTTCTATGATCGCGAAAGTCAGAAAGGATGCAATTTTAGTCGCGCAATGCTGAAAGATGCCATTTTCAAAAGCTGTGATTTATCAATGGCAGATTTCCGCAACGTCAGCGCATTGGGCATTGAAATTCGCCACTGCCGCGCACAAGGCGCAGATTTCCGCGGTGCAAGCTTTATGAATATGATCACCACGCGCACCTGGTTTTGCAGCGCATATATCACTAATACCAATCTAAGCTACGCCAATTTTTCGAAAGTCGTGTTGGAAAAGTGTGAGCTATGGGAAAACCGCTGGATGGGGACTCAGGTACTGGGTGCGACGTTTAGTGGTTCAGATCTCTCCGGTGGCGAGTTTTCGACTTTCGACTGGCGAGCAGCAAACTTCACACATTGCGATCTGACCAATTCGGAGTTAGGTGACTTAGATATTCGGGGTGTTGATTTACAAGGCGTTAAGTTAGACAACTACCAGGCATCGTTGCTCATGGAGCGGCTTGGCATCGCTGTGATTGGTTAGCTCAGCGTTTACACCGGGAGATGCGTTTGACGATTTACTTTTAACCAGTACGACTCCTGGCAAGCATTGTGAAATGTTTTCTCCAGTGGACGAATATCCTGACCTGCCGCATCAACGACATGCCATCTAATGCTGCATTCTGGACAGGAATTTGATGGATATATAACCAATTCATTTTCGCGAGAACAACGAATAACCACTCCCGAATCATGAAGCCATGTCTTATTTATAATCTCAACTTCAGCCATGTCATCCCGTTTACTGACATCCTCAATACAAATAACATTTTTGCCTATTTTTATAGCATTGACGTAATCCGCTAAGTTGCTCATTTATTAAATATTCCCTTTGATTCGTACACTAACGCATTGTAATCGCTTATGCATTTTGTCACAGCGAGGAAACCGTAACAAATTACGCCAACTGTCCACATCCTGCACCGCGTTTATAGCAAGTCAGATGGTCCATGAAAATGCTAAGATAGTTAACAGAGTAGATTCAAAGTGGATAGCAGGTATGAATTTTGACCATGTCGCGGTGTTGAACTCGCGCTTATCGAGCCTGTTACTCCCAAACACAAACGGTAATGGCAAATGTCATTAAATATTAGTAAGATAGCCTCTTTATTTATAATCCTTTAAAATTATGCGCCTGGTTTTATCATCTCTGATCGTGATGGCTGGATTTCTGAGTGGTCAGGCTGCTGCCGCGCCTGAACAGGCTTCGCATGCTGATATTCGTGACAGCGGCTTTGTCTATTGCGTTAGCGGGCAGGTCAATACGTTCAACCCGCAAAAAGCGAGCAGCGGTCTTATCGTCGACACCCTGGCAGCCCAGCTGTATGACCGACTACTCGATGTCGATCCGTACACCTATCGACTGGTGCCTGAGCTGGCTGAAAGCTGGGAGGTGCTGGATAACGGCGCAACCTACCGCTTCCATCTGCGTCGTGACGTCCAGTTTCAGAAGACGGCCTGGTTCACCCCCACCCGCAAACTGAATGCGGACGACGTGGTGTTTACCTTCGAGCGCATCTTTGATCGCCAGCATCCGTGGCACAATGTAAACGGTAGCAGTTTCCCCTACTTCGACAGCCTACAGTTCGCCGATAACGTCCAAAGCGTACGCAAGCTGGACAACAACACCGTTGAGTTCCGCTTAACTCAGCCCGACGCCTCCTTCATGTGGCACCTCGCCACGCATTATGCCTCCGTGATGTCAGCAGAATATGCGGCTAAATTGGCAAAACAGGATCGCCAGGAGCTGCTCGACAGACAACCCGTCGGCACCGGACCGTACCAGCTTTCGGAGAATCGCGCAGGGCAATATGTTCGACTGCAGCGCCATGAAAAATTCTGGCGTGGTACTCCTCTGATGCCGCAGGTGGTTGTGGACCTCGGCTCTGGTGGCACCGGACGTCTATCGAAACTCCTGACCGGTGAGTGTGATGTTCTGGCCTGGCCTGCCGCCAGTCAGCTCAGCATTTTGCGTGATGACCCGCGCCTGCGTCTGACCCTGCGCCCGGGGATGAACATCGCCTATCTGGCATTCAACACCAATAAACCACCGATGGATAATCCCGCCGTGCGGCATGCGCTGGCGCTGGCCATTAATAACCAACGGCTGATGCAGTCCATCTACTACGGGACGGCGGAAACCGCAGCATCTATTTTGCCTCGCGCCTCGTGGGCTTATGACAACGAAGCTAAAATTACAGAGTACAATCCGGCAAAATCGCGCGAGCAGTTAAAAGCACTGGGGCTGGAGAACCTGACATTACAGCTTTGGGTACCCACCAGTTCTCAGGCCTGGAACCCCAGTCCACTGAAAACCGCGGAGCTGATTCAGGCTGACATGGCTCAGGTGGGTGTGAAAGTTAAAATCATTCCGGTAGAAGGTCGTTTTCAGGAGGCGCGATTAATGGATATGAACCATGATCTAACGTTATCCGGTTGGGCGACGGACAGTAACGATCCTGACAGTTTTTTCCGACCGTTGCTAAGCTGCGCCGCCATCAACTCGCAGACTAACTTCGCCCACTGGTGTAATCCGGAATTTGACAGCGTTCTGCGCAAGGCCCTCTCTTCGCAGCAACTCTCATCGCGAATTGATGCCTATGACGAAGCGCAAAATATTCTCGCGAAAGAGTTACCGATCCTGCCGCTGGCCTCTTCACTGCGTCTGCAGGCTTATCGTTACGATATCAAAGGACTGGTGCTGAGTCCGTTCGGCAATGCATCTTTTGCCGGGGTTTCCAGGGAAAAGAAAGATGAGGTGAAAAAGCCATGATTATCTTCACCCTGCGTCGTTTTTTATTGCTGCTGGTCACCCTTTTCTTTCTGACCTTTATTGGTTTCAGCCTGAGCTACTTCACGCCTCATGCGCCGTTACAGGGTGCATCGCTGTGGAACGCCTGGGTATTCTGGTTCAATGGCCTCATTCACTGGGATTTTGGTGTATCCAGTATTAACGGTCAGTTGATTTCAGAACAGTTGAAGGAGGTGTTCCCGGCGACGATGGAACTGTGCATTCTGGCCTTTGGTTTTGCGCTGATGGTTGGGATCCCCGTTGGTATGCTGGCAGGGATCACGCGGAACAAATGGCAGGACCGATGCATCAGCGCCTTAGCGTTGATGGGCTTTTCCATTCCGGTTTTTTGGCTGGCGCTGTTGCTGACGTTGCTCTTCTCACTGACTCTCGGCTGGCTTCCCGTTTCGGGACGCTTTGATCTTCTCTATGAAGTGAAGCCCGTTACCGGATTTGCCATTATTGATGCGTGGATCTCCGACTCGCCCTGGCGCGATGAAATGCTGGTCAGCGCAATCCGTCACATGGTGCTTCCGGTGTTGACGCTTTCCGTCGCCCCTACCACGGAAGTTATTCGCCTGATGCGAATCAGCACCATTGAGGTCTTTGATCAAAACTATGTTAAAGCGGCCGCCACGCGCGGTCTGTCACGCTTAACCATTCTGCGCCGTCACGTTCTGCACAACGCCCTTCCGCCGGTGATCCCGCGTCTGGGCTTACAGTTTTCCACCATGCTGACGCTGGCGATGATCACCGAGATGGTCTTTAGCTGGCCAGGTCTTGGCCGTTGGCTGATTAACGCAATTCGCCAGCAGGATTACGCGGCAATTTCGGCGGGCGTCATGGTGATTGGCTCACTGGTTATCATCGTTAACGTCATCTCTGATATTTTGGGTGCTATGGCTAACCCTCTGAAACATAAGGAATGGTATGCCTTACGATAGCGTCTACAGCGAAAAGCGCCCGCCGGGTACGTTGCGCACCGCATGGCGCAATTTTTACGGCGATGCGACTGCGATGATCGGCCTGTATGGCTGCGCAGGATTGGCGATTCTGTGTATTTTTGGTGGTTGGTTTGCCCCTTATGGCATCGACCAGCAATTTCTCGGCTATCAGCTTTTACCGCCGTCATGGTCGCGCTATGGCGAAGTCTCATTTTTCCTCGGAACTGACGATCTCGGGCGTGACGTGCTAAGTCGCCTGCTCAGCGGCGCGGCCCCAACCGTTGGCGGCGCGTTTGTCGTCACCCTCGCCGCCACACTATGTGGCCTGTTACTGGGCGTGGTTGCCGGCGCAACGCACGGTTTGCGCTCCGCGGTGCTGAACCACATTCTGGACACCCTGCTCTCGATCCCTTCGCTGCTGTTGGCGATTATTGTGGTGGCCTTTGCCGGACCGCATCTGACACACGCGATGTTTGCCGTCTGGCTGGCGCTGCTGCCGCGCATGGTACGCTCCGTCTACAGCATGGTGCATGACGAGCTGGAAAAAGAGTACGTTATCGCCGCTCGCCTGGACGGTGCAACCACGCTCAATATCCTGTGGTTTGCCGTTCTGCCCAATATTACCGCCGGACTTATCACTGAAATCACCCGTGCGCTGTCGATGGCGATTCTGGACATCGCCGCGCTGGGTTTTCTCGACCTTGGCGCACAGTTGCCGTCACCAGAATGGGGAGCCATGCTTGGCGACGCGCTGGAGCTGATTTATGTCGCACCCTGGACGGTTATGCTGCCAGGTGCGGCGATTATGATAAGCGTGCTGCTGGTTAACCTGCTGGGTGATGGCGTGCGCCGGGCAATTATTGCGGGGGTGGAATAATGCCATTACTGGATATCCGCAACCTGACCATTGAATTCAGAACCGGCGACGACTGGGTGAAGGCGGTTGACCGCGTCAGTATGACCCTCAATGAAGGTGAAATCCGCGGACTGGTTGGCGAGTCTGGATCGGGCAAGAGCCTGATCGCCAAGGCCATTTGCGGCGTCGCTAAAGATAACTGGCGCGTAACCGCAGACCGCATGCGCTTTGATGATATCGATCTGTTGCGCCTTTCCGCGCGTGAACGACGCAAGCTGGTCGGCCATAACGTTTCCATGATCTTTCAGGAACCGCAATCGTGTCTCGATCCGTCTGAGCGCATTGGACGACAACTGATGCAAAATATTCCGGCATGGACTTATAAAGGCCGCTGGTGGCAGCGTATCGGCTGGCGTAAACGCCGCGCGATTGAACTCCTGCACCGCGTCGGGATAAAAGATCATAAAGATGCGATGCGCAGCTTCCCGTATGAACTGACCGACGGCGAATGCCAGAAGGTGATGATCGCAATCGCCCTGGCTAATCAGCCGCGTTTACTGATTGCCGACGAACCAACGAACGCGATGGAGCCAACCACTCAGGCGCAAATTTTCCGCCTGCTGACCCGGCTGAACCAAAACAGCAATACCACCATTTTGTTGATCAGCCATGACCTGCAAATGCTCAGCCAGTGGGCTGACAAAATTAACGTGATGTACTGTGGGCAAACGGTGGAAACTGCGCCCAGTAAAGAACTGGTGACTATTCCGCATCATCCTTATACCCAAGCGTTGATTCGCGCCATTCCTGATTTTGGTAGCGCAATGCCGCACAAAAGCCGCCTGAATACCATGCCAGGAGCCATTCCATTGCTGGAACAATTACCTATCGGCTGTCGTCTGGGGCCGCGCTGCCCTTATGCTCAGCGCGAATGTATCGAAACCCCAAGACTGACCGGAGCAAAGAATCATCTCTACGCCTGTCATTTCCCGTTGAACATGGAGAGAGAGTGAGATGGTAGAAACCCTGCTCGAAGTTCGTAATCTGAGCAAAACCTTTCGCTACCGGACGGGCTTATTCCGCCGTCAGACCGTTGAGGCCGTTAAGCCCCTGAGCTTTACCCTGCGCGAGCGTCAGACGCTCGCCGTCATAGGTGAAAATGGTTCCGGTAAATCTACGCTGGCGAAGATGCTGGCCGGTATGATTGAGCCCACCAGCGGTGAGCTGCTGATTGACGATCACCCGTTAAAATATGGTGATTATTCATTCCGTAGTCAGCGTATCCGTATGATTTTCCAGGATCCGTCAACGTCGCTTAACCCACGGCAACGTATTTCGCAGATCCTCGATTTTCCGCTACGTCTGAACACCGACCTCGAGCCTGAACAGCGTCGCAAACAGATCATCGAGACCATGCGCATGGTCGGTCTGTTGCCTGACCATGTGAGTTATTACCCGCATATGCTGGCTCCGGGACAAAAACAGCGTCTGGGCCTTGCCCGAGCGCTCATTTTGCGACCCAAAGTCATTATCGCCGACGAAGCCCTGGCCTCTCTGGACATGTCGATGCGTTCGCAGCTCATCAATCTGATGCTGGAATTACAGGAAAAACAGGGGATTTCATATATCTATGTGACTCAGCACATCGGCATGATGAAGCACATCAGCGATCAGGTATTAGTCATGCACCAGGGTGAAGTGGTTGAACGCGGCAGTACAGCAGATGTTCTGGCCTCGCCGTTGCATGAGCTGACCCGTCGCCTGATTGCCGGCCATTTCGGCGAAGCGCTAACCGCTGACGCGTGGCGTAAAGATCGCTAGCAGATGCAGCCCTCCTCAACCGGAGGGCAATTTTGCAATCAGTGACAAACATTTGGTAAGAGCAGTGTATCAACCTCGCTAAACGCGACCGAAGGGAAAAGGGATCCCTGCATCACCCAAACACCAGCCGCGCCTACTTCGTCGATAAGCTGTTTGGTTTCCACGCCCTCCACCGCAATGCGGTCGCAATATTCGCGGATGTTTTTAATTAGCACCGGGAACATCGGTTTTTCAGCCTGATCCAGGAAAAAACCACGATCCAACTTCACAACATCAAAACGACCGCAAACCAGCGGACTGGCCCCAATGCTGCCGGAGCCCAGATCGCCCAGCCATAATGCGTTTGGACCGTCGCAAAGTGAATTAATCAGCAGATTATTCAGACATACGGTATTCGTCAGAAAACGCTCTGAAAGTTCTAGTGCGACAAAAGGCATGGCATGTAGCGCCGATTTGACGCTCGGGTCGCCAATTGCCAGCAGCGCCATTTCATCAATGAGGTTCAGAGTACAGAAAAGGTTGTGGCTCTCAAACCAATTACGCTTTTCGGCAATTAATCGAATTTGCTCGAGCATGAAATTACGTTTTTGTTCGCTATTCCACACTGAAATGATGAACTCTGGATGTATCGGCGAAACCGTATCTGAAACAAACCGGACGCTCATCTCAACACCCAGTAACGTATCAGTTGTGTCTCTCATCGGTTCCGCGATGAAATGATAGTGCATAAGACCACTCCAATTGATCATAACTTCCTGATAATGCACTTTTAATCACAATCAATCAATAATAACGATCAATGAATCAATATTGATCGATAAAAACAATATATCATAAAGAACTGAATACAGTCATATTTTTTGTTTTAAGAAAGTTCCTACATTGCTATGTTTTAAAACATAAGCTAGCAGTTAATAATACCATTGAGATGCCTTTAAAGCCTTGTATTTTCTCCTTCCCCCCGCGCTTCGCAGAATGAATGAGACTTAACCAGGGAAAGTGTTATAACCCTCATGTGTAATGAAAAGTGATTATCAGTAAGGGATGATAACTATTCTACAAGGCACAAAGAGTGGGATATAATTGCTGCCCCATTTCGAAACACCTTCAAATTGTGATCATAACTCATTGATTGCAAAAAATAAGCAATGACCATAAGGATTAAAGCTATGGGTTTTCTTTCCGGTAAGCGCATTCTGGTAACGGGTCTTGCCAGCAAACTGTCCATCGCCTGGGGTATCGCTCAGGCCATGCATCGCGAAGGGGCTGAACTGGCGTTCACCTACCAGAATGACAAACTAAAAGGCCGCGTCGAAGAATTTGCAGCTCAACTGGGTTCCAGCATCGTACTGCAGTGTGATGTGGCGGAAGATGCCAGCATTGATGCAATGTTTACCGAACTGGGCAAAGCCTGGCCGAAATTCGACGGTTTCGTGCACTCCATTGGTTTTGCGCCCGCAGACCAACTGGATGGCGACTATGTGAATGCAGTCACCCGCGAAGGCTTCAAAATTGCTCATGACATCAGTGCTTACAGCTTTGTGGCGATGGCAAAAGCCTGCCGTTCCATGCTGAACCCAGGCTCGGCGCTGCTGACGCTATCCTATCTGGGCGCAGAACGCGCCATCCCTAACTACAACGTGATGGGCCTGGCAAAAGCCTCACTGGAAGCGAACGTCCGCTATATGGCTAATGCGATGGGTCCTGAAGGGGTGCGTGTGAACGCTATTTCTGCCGGTCCTATCCGTACACTCGCCGCTTCCGGCATTAAAGATTTCCGTAAAATGCTGGCGCATTGTGAAGCGGTTACGCCGATTCGCCGCACTGTAACCATTGAAGATGTGGGCAACTCCGCAGCATTTTTGTGCTCCGATCTTGCTGCCGGCATCTCTGGTGAAGTCGTTCACGTCGATGGTGGCTTCAGTATCGCGGCAATGAACGAGCTGGAACTGAAATAATCGTAAGTCTTCTATGGGCGGTCTTGCCCCGCCCATGACTCTCCTCTGCCCGCCGCCATATATGCTTTTCTGATATTTATTATCACGGAACAATCTTTCATCCCCTCTTCTGCTTACGTCAGGATATTGCAGCGCAAACGATCCGGCGTAGTAGTAGACGACGTGTCCGGGTCGCCACTTTTTAGACCAAGGACCGCCCATGGAACAACGCCGAATTGAAGGCAAAAGCCACTGGTATCATGAGACGCAATCCAGCAAGCATCCGCAAGATATTCTGCCGCTGGTGCCGGAAGCCGCTCATGTCGACGACAGCTTTTTACTGGATCTGGCGATACCTGATGACGCCCTTTTGCCTTTTCAATCCTGGTTAACCCCTGCCCGTAAACTTGCCCAGGTTCTCTTCCCGGTTCACGTAAACCTTAATCAGATGCACACATTCAGCGCCTATGAACGGATGAGTACGGCGCTTACCGTCGCTCAGGTGTATGGCGTCCAGCGATTGTGCAATCACTATGCCGCGCGGTTAACACCGCTTCCTGGTCCTGACTCGTCACGGGAAAGTAACCATCGGCTGGCGCAAATCACCCAATATGCTCGCCAACTTGCCAGCTCTCCTGACGTGATAGGCGCACGCGATCGCCAGCATCTGGATGCGGTCGGGCTGACTACCAGCGATAGTATTTTGATGAATCAAATCATCGGCTTCGTCGGTTTTCAGGCCCGGACCGTGGCTCTGTTTCAGGCCTGGTTTGGACATCCGGTGCGCCGAATACCGGGGCTGGATATACAGCAATTCGCTCACGCTTCGCCATTTAGTGCAACAAACGCTACCTGGCACGCTGCGCCATTCCCAATCGAAAAATATCCTGCTCAGGACGAGACGACGGCCAGACATTTTCCCGCTGAACTGCAAGCGTTGGTGCCATTACTGATTCATTCACCGGTCATTTTAGATTTATTCACGACACTGATTTCCAGTACCCGGCGCAGCGCAGTACCGGTGCAGGCATTTTCACTGGCGGCGCTAATGACCTCACGGATTAACGGCAGCGTGGCCTGCTTTAATGAACAGGCACATACAGCCAATGAATTAGCCAACGTTATCGCCCTGCTTCGCCAGGAGGAACGTGAATTACAGCGCTGGGAACAGCGACATCCGGTTGAGCGCGTCACCCTGCAGGCGGTACAATGGTTAACCCGAGCGCCCGACCGTTTTAGCGCCGCGCTGTTAACCCCTTTGTTCGATCAGGGCATCTCTTCTGAACAAGCGATTAACCTGCTGGCCTGGAGCGGATTGTGCGGATGGTTGAATCGCTTGAAAATCGCGCTGGGCGAGACTTATTAACCGATCCACTTACTGAAAGAGCGCTTGCCGCAACTGAGAGAATCGCGTAAAACTGTCAGCCGCTCTTTTAGCCACGAAAATAGACAATTATGCTTCAGGACAACCCGCTGCTAGCGCAGCTTAAACAGCAACTGCATTCCCAGACGCCACGTGCTGAAGGGGTGGTAAAAGCCACGGAAAAAGGCTTTGGCTTCCTGGAAGTCGATGCACAAAAAAGCTATTTCATTCCACCGCCGCAGATGAAAAAAGTGATGCATGGCGACCGCATTGTTGCGGTTATCCATACAGAAAAAGATCGTGAATCTGCCGAGCCGGAAGAACTGATCGAACCCTTCCTGACGCGCTTCGTGGGTAAAGTTCAGGGCAAAAATGATCGTCTGTCCATTGTGCCGGATCATCCGTTACTGAAAGAAGCGATCCCTTGCCGTGCCGCCCGCGGCGTTGAGCACGACTTTAAAGAAGGTGACTGGGCCGTCGCTGAAATGCGCCGCCACCCGCTGAAAGGCGATCGCACCTTCTATGCCGAGTTAACCCAATTTATCACTTTTGCTGATGACCACTTTGTCCCGTGGTGGGTCACGCTGGCACGCCATAATCTCGAAAAAGAAGCGCCGGACGGTGTGGCAACTGAGATGCTGGATGAAGGTCTGGTTCGTCAGGACTTAACCGCCCTCAACTTTGTCACCATCGACAGCGCCAGCACCGAAGATATGGACGATGCGCTGTATGCTGAAGAGCTGGCCGACGGCAAACGGCAATTAACTGTCGCCATTGCTGACCCTACGGCCTGGATTGCAGAAGGCAGCAAGCTGGATAAAACGGCAAAAATTCGCGCGTTTACTAACTATCTGCCGGGGTTCAATATCCCGATGCTACCACGCGAACTGTCTGACGATCTGTGCTCTTTACGCGCGAGCGAAGTGCGTCCGGTTCTGGCTTGTCGTATGACCATCGCCGCGGATGGCGCGATTGAAGACAACATCACCTTCTTCGCAGCGACGATTGAGTCGAAAGCGAAGCTGGTCTACGACAACGTCTCCGACTGGCTGGAAGGTGCCGGTGACTGGCAGCCTGCAAATGACGCGATTGCTGAACAAATCCGTCTGCTACACCGTATTTGCCTGAGCCGCGGTGAATGGCGTCATAACCATGCTCTGGTATTTAAAGATCGCCCGGATTACCGTTTTGTTCTTGGTGAAAAAGGTGAAGTCCTGGACATCGTCGCTGAGCCACGCCGCATCGCAAACCGAATCGTGGAAGAATCCATGATTGCGGCAAACATTTGCGCCGCCCGCGTGCTTCGCGACAAGCTCGGCTTCGGTATTTATAACGTCCATATGGGATTCGACCCGGCCAACGCCGACGCTCTGGCCGCGCTGCTAAAAACCCATGGTATGCACGTTGATGCCGAGGAAGTCCTGACGCTGGAAGGTTTCTGCAAACTGCGCCGCGAGCTGGATGCGCAGCCTTCTGGTTTCCTCGACAGCCGAATTCGCCGCTTCCAGTCTTACGCTGAAATCAGTATCGAGCCAGGGCCGCACTTTGGGCTGGGTCTGGAGGCTTATGCCACCTGGACCTCTCCTATTCGTAAATATGGCGATATGATTAACCACCGCCTGCTTAAGGCCGTCATCAAAGGTGAAACCATTACCCGCCCTGGGGATGATACCACGGTGCAAATGGCGGAACGTCGTCGCCTGAACCGGATGGCTGAGCGTGATGTGGGCGACTGGTTATACGCCCGTTTCCTGAGTGACAAAGCCGGGACCGATACCCGCTTTGCGGCCGAGATAATTGACGTCAGCCGCGGCGGTATGCGCGTACGTTTAGTTGATAATGGCGCAGTCGCATTTATTCCTGCCCCATTCCTGCACGCCGTTCGGGACGAGCTGGTATGCAGCCAGGAAAGCGGCACGGTGCAAATCAAAGGTGAAGTGGTTTACAAAGTCACGGATGTGATTGACGTAACCATCGCCGAAGTTCGCATGGAAACCCGCAGCGTTATCGCGCGTCCAGCCGCGTAACACGTATCAATCCAGCGACCTTTCTCATTTTGTGAAAGGTCGTTTCTTTTTTCCGCCCAAATTCCCACCAGGCACTACACTTCTTTCATTCGGTTAATTTTATTTTTTTACTTTTTTCAGTTCCGCTGGCTTTGCTTTTTACGGATTCTGGATTAAACATAAATATATAAAAAAAACAATACGTTCAGCCATAATCACCCCGAATGAATCATGGCTACCCATACTTTTGAGGCTCTATGCGCTTTAAACGGGATAGTACACATGATGAAAGACGTCCGGGAGCTGGTTACGTTGTATAGCTATGTGGGCACTAATAACCCCTACTGGCGTTTGTCAGAGGATTGCAACATCCTGCATTTCTCTATCGACGAAGCGTCAGAAGCTGATCAGACCATCGAATTATTACCTGAACAAGCCGATCGCATTCGCGAGATGACGGTGATCACGTCAAGTCTGCTAATGACGTTGCCCATTGAAGATGACGACATTCCCGTGCATCTGGTCGGTCGAAAAATCAATAAGCGCGAATGGGCTGGTAGCGCATCCGCCTGGGATGACACCCCCTCCGTCGCCCGCGATCTGGCCCACGGCCTCTCTTTTGCCGAACAAGTCGTTTCCGAAGCCAATTCCGTTATTGTCATTCTTGACCGCATGGGCAACATTCAGCGGTTTAATCGCCTGTGCGAAGAGTACACCGGCCTCAAAGAACGTGAAGTCATTGGTCAAAGTGTATTCACATTATTTATGAGCCGTCGTGAAGCGGCGGCTTCACGGCGCAATATTGAGGTCTTTTTTCGCGAAGGTAACTCGTATGAGGTTGAACGCTGGGTCAAGACCTGCAAAGGCCAGCGTCTGTTTCTGTTTCGCAATAAATTTGTGCATAACGGTAGCGGCAAGAACGAAATTTTTCTGATCTGTTCCGGGACGGATATCACTGAAGAACGCCGCGCGCAGGAACGACTGCGGGTGTTGGCGAATACCGACTCCATCACTGGATTACCAAACCGCAACGCAATTCATGAACTGATCAGCAATGCGATTGAGAACGCGGGCGATACGCAGGTCGGTATTGCGTACCTCGATCTGGATAACTTCAAAAAGGTAAACGATGCCTACGGGCATATGTTTGGCGATCAGCTACTACAAAGCGTGTCGCTGGCAATCCTCAGTTGCCTCGAAGACAACCAGATCCTGGCGCGATTTGGCGGCGATGAATTCATTGTTCTTGCCACCGAAACATCCCAGGGCACACTGGAAGCCACCGCATCACGCATTCTGACGCGCCTGCGCCAGCCCTTCCGCATCGGTCTGATTGAAGTCTATACCGGATGCTCTATTGGTATATCCCTCGCGCCTCAGCATGGTCAGGACTGCGAGAGCGTCATTCGTAACGCGGATACAGCCATGTACACCGCGAAAGAAGGCGGCCGTGGGCAGTTTTGTGTTTTTTCTCCGGAAATGAATCAGCGGGTATTTGAATATCTGTGGCTGGATACTAATCTGCGTAAGGCACTGGATAACGATCAACTGGTTATCCATTATCAGCCAAAGATAACCTGGCGCGGTGAAGTGCGCAGCCTGGAGGCGCTGGTTCGCTGGCAATCTCCGGAACGCGGCCTCATTCCACCGCTGGAGTTTATATCCTACGCCGAAGAATCGGGGCTCATCGTCCCGCTGGGGCGTTGGGTTATTCTCGACGTTGTGCGCCAGGTCGCGAAATGGCGTGACAAGGGAATAAACCTGCGCGTGGCGGTAAACGTTTCTGCCCGCCAGCTCGCCGACCAGACGCTTTTTACCGCACTTAAGCAGGTGCTTCACGAGCTCAACTTTGAGTATTGCCCCATCGATGTTGAATTAACAGAAAGCAGTTTGATAGAAAATGAGCAACTGGCGTTGTCAGTCATTCAGCAGTTTAGCCAGTTAGGTGCGCAAATCCATTTGGATGATTTTGGTACCGGTTATTCGTCGCTGTCTCAACTGGCCCGCTTCCCGCTAGATGCCATTAAACTGGATCAGACCTTTGTCAGAGAGATCCACAAACAATCCATTTCACAATCGCTGGTACGGGCCATAGTTGCGGTAGCACAGGCGCTCAACCTGCAGGTCATCGCCGAAGGCGTGGAAAGCGCGAAAGAGGATGCGTTTCTGACCAAAAATGGCGTCAATGAGCGTCAGGGGTTTTTATTCGCCAAACCAATGCCAGCAGCCGCATTTGAACGTTGGTATCGCCGCCACCTGAGTAAAAAACTGCGCTAATGCAGAGAGAATGAAGGCGATAAATAGCCATAAATGGACATTACATGACGACGCTATCCGCATGTAATCACAGAATATATAATATTCTTCAATCGTTCAGGTTAATACTATTTTTCCCTTCTCTTTTGCCATGAAATTCTGCATCATGAAATTCAAACTCTATTGCCATTAGGATGACGACCATGTCTGATATCGACGCTCAGCGTCTGGCCGAACGTATTGATACCGTGCTGGATATCCTCGTTGCAGGTGATTACCACTCAGCCATCCACAATCTTGAAATTTTGAAAGCTGAACTGTTAAACACGGTCAAAGAAGATGCCGAATCTTTGGCGAAAAAGCAGAAGGCACCATGGGAGATCTGATGACAGTGATCTTTTGATGTCGCTGCTATCAGCAAACTGCAGATAATGCAGTTTCCGTTTAATTTCCGATACGATATCGCAATAAAATTAATATTATGAATTCCCGACAACAATCTATTTTGCAGATGGTGACCGATAAAGGTCAGATGAGCGTCGCCGATCTGGCAAAAGTCACCGGTGTCTCCGAAGTGACGATTCGACAGGATCTGAACACGCTGGAAAAACAGAGTTACTTACGCCGAGCCCACGGTTTTGCTGTTTCATTGAACAGCGATGATGTTGAAACGCGCATGATGACCAATTTCACTCTGAAACGTGAACTGGCTGAATTCGCTGCATCTCTGGTCAGTCCAGGCGAATCCGTATTCATTGAGAATGGCAGCAGCAATGCACTTCTGGCCAGAACGCTGGCAGAGCAAAAAGATGTCACCATCATCACCGTGAGCAGCTACATTGCTCATCTGCTCAAAGAAACGCCCTGTGAAGTGATACTTCTCGGTGGAATTTACCAGAAAAAAAGTGAGAGCATGGTCGGCCCCTTAACTCGCCAGTTTATCCAGCAGGTACACTTCAGTAAGGCCTTTATCGGCATTGACGGCTGGCAGGCTGATACCGGTTTTACCGGACGCGATATGATGCGTTCTGACGTGGTTAACGCGGTGCTGGAAAAAGGCGCAGAAGTTATTGTGTTGACCGACAGCTCAAAATTCGACGCCATTCACCCTTACACGCTGGGTCCATTAGAGCGATTCAGCCGCGTAGTAACGGACTCCAGACTCAGCGCCAGCGTACAAATGCAGCTCGAACATTCAGGATTAATCGTCAATATCATTGATGCCCACGTATAAAATCTTCAGTAGATGGTTTGTCAGCAGACAAATCATCTGCTCTCTGAGAGTTATCTGACAATCCAATTAAGACTTTTTACCTGTCGTTAACAGGATAAAGTCGTAAAATTAATGTTAGCGATATAACAGGAACGAACCTCCAACTTCAGGATAGTGTTTGTAATGCCTTCGCTAAACGGTTTCACGGAAATATCTTCGATAGTCTTAATTTGACGCTATCCTTAAAGAACACTGGATTCCGTGAATCAATAATTCAGGAGAAAGTATTATGTTAGTAACGAGCAAAAAAATGACCGCTGCCATTCTGGCGATTACTCTGGCAATGTCGCTGAGTGCCTGCTCTAACTGGTCCAAACGAGATCGTAACACCGCAATCGGTGCTGGTGCAGGTGCAATAGGTGGTGCAGTACTGACTGACGGTAGCACGCTGGGTACGCTGGGTGGTGCTGCAGTAGGTGGTATTATTGGCCACCAGGTGGGTAAATAATCTACGGTTAAACGGCTCGATATAATAATACGTTTACTTTTTCAGGTCTGTATTATTAAAAAGCCACGGAAATTTTCCGTGGCTTTTTTATTAACCGCCAGCCAGTTTAACTTTCATTCCTTTAGCTTCCAGCAGCGATTTAATCAGGTCGCGTTTATCCCCCTGAATTTCAATCACGCCATCTTTCACTGCTCCACCGCAACCACACTTTTTCTTCAGTTCTGCGGCTAATTTGGTCAGTTCGGCATCGTCTTGATCAATACCGGTAATCAGGCACACGCCCTTCCCTTTGCGACCACTGGTCTGGCGCTGGATACGAACAATGCCATCGCCTTTTGGACGCTCAGGCGCTGTTTTCGGTTCATCAATACGCCCGGAGTCGGTAGAGTAGACCAGACGAGAGTTTGAGTCGTTCATTTACGCACCTCGTTTCAGGGAAGCATTGATCATCTTCAGCGTCTGCGCGGGATCGGCCGACTGGGTGACCGGACGACCAATCACCATGTAATCCACACCTGCTAATTGCGCCTGTTCCGGTGTCATAATACGACGCTGATCGCCCGCCTCGCTGCCTTCAGGACGAATCCCCGGCGTCACCAGCTTAAATGCCCGGCCCAACGCCTGCTTGAATCGCACCGCTTCCTGAGCTGAGCATACGACACCATCCAGACCACAATTCTGGGTTAAGCGCGCCAGTCTTTCAGCATAATCCGCAGGTGACAACGTCACGCCGAGATCGGCGAGGTCGCTGGCTTCCATACTGGTCAGAACCGTCACGGCAATCAGCAGCGGCGCATCCTGGCCAAAAGGCACTAAGGCTTCACGGGCTGCAGTCATCATACGCGCCCCGCCAGAAGCGTGAACGTTAACCATCCAGACGCCAAGTTCGGCAGCAGCGGCAACTGCATGCGCGGTGGTATTGGGAATATCATGAAATTTCAAATCAAGAAAGATGTCAAAACCACGCTGTTGTAGATCGCGAACCAACTGAGGCCCAAAAAGCGTGAACATCTCTTTGCCCACTTTCAAACGGCAATCACGAGGATCAATTCTGTCAACAAAAGCTAATGCTTTATCACGATTAGAATAATCGAGAGCGACAACGACAGGAGAATCGGTAACAGCACGAGAAGAAGATGAAGCAGTAAACGTCATGACCAGACCTTCTTGAGGATGGGCGCCCACGGCGGCGCGAAATGGGTAAACGGCGTGCATTCTACCTGCGGTAATAGAAAATTAACAGGCGCGATTACATTTCTGCCAAGCGAACCGGCAGCGGAGGTTGAGGATGGATCGATGACACACCAAAAGTATGTTGTAACTAAAATGAGGTTTTTTTAAAAATTACAGCCCATCAAGTCCGCGAATGGGCTTAATGGTTGACCATGAACGGCAGGATGGACAGTGCCAGTACAGCGTATACGCCGTAAAACCGCACTTCTGGCAGCGGTAGCGCGGTTTACTGCGTACCTGCTCTCCGACCATATCGCGCAGAACCATCAGGCTCTCTTTGGCACGCCCTTCTTCGGCTTCGTGGAGATGATAATCCATCAGCTTGTGGAACACGCGCATCGTAGGATGACGTTGCAGCTGACGAGTGATATAGACCTGAGCGGTATCAGCCCCCTCACGCGCCTCAAGAATATCAGCCAGCATCAGTTCGGCGGCGGCACCAGTATTTTCCTCGACGGCCCGACGTAAAAACTCCGCCCACTCATCGTTTTTCCCCAGATGCTGGTAGCAGCTTTGCAGCATTTCCAGCGTTTCGCTGACCAGCTCTTTGTCCTGGGAAATGACCCGTTGCAGGCTTTCAACCGCCTTCGCGTAATCACCTTTTTCCATGTACACGCGACCCATCATGATGGATACCCGTGCACTGTTTTTGTCTGCCGCGGCGCCTTTTTTCAACAGCGTCATGGCGCGATCCATATCGTCGCTACCCATTTGCTGTAAGGCCAGTTCGCAGTAGAAGTGGGCTATCTCATTACGCTGTTTGTCTTTGCCGAGTTTTACCAGACGCTCTGCTACATCAATGGCTTTTTGCCATTCGCTGGTGGCCTGATAAATTTGCAACAGTTGCTGTAATGCGCCAACCCGAAAATCAGTTTCATCGGTAAGCTGATTGAACATGTCTTCCGCGCGGTCGTACAGTCCCGCGGCCATGTAGTCGCGCCCCAGCTGTTGCACGGCCAGCAAACGCTGCTCGTAGGTCAGCGAGGCACTTTCCATTAACGTTTGATGGATGCGGATTGCGCGATCGACTTCACCGCGAGAGCGGAACAGGTTTCCGAGGGTGAGATGAGCCTCAACGGTGCCTGTGTCCTCTTTTAGCATATCAAGGAACAGATCTACCGCTTTATCTTGTTGGTTGCTCAGGAGGAAGTTAACCCCGGCGACATAGTCACGAGAAAGACGGTTAGCTTCATCCTGCTTGGTTTGTTGCGCACTTCTGCGACCCATATACCACCCATAGGCAGCGGCTACAGGTAAAAGCAGAAACAACAACTCCAACATAAATAATTATTCCTTCACAACCGACGAATCGGCAGATACCGCAACGTCGGTCGCAGGCGCAAGCTGGTTTTCCAGTCGTTTGATTTTACGTTCGGCGCGCGCAAGAGACACACGAACCTTCAGCCAGAAAAGGCCGCAAATTAGCCAACCAATCGCAAACCCTGCGGCAAACAATACAGCAAGCAGAGTAGAGATACGATACTCACCCTGAGCCAGCAGGTAATTAAACGTAACCTGTTGATCGTTTTGCGCACCCAATGTCACCGAAATAACAAAAATCGCCAACACCAGTAAGAAAATGAGTAAATATTTCACATTACTTCCCGTTATGTGGTTTGAGCGAATAAATCGTGTCCAACTTACCGCGTTGAGCCCTTTAAATTACCATTTTCACAACGAGTGCGAAACGGAAAAGCGCTTTCCACTTTCTGATTTGAGGGCAAAATTTGAAAAATCAATCATCGCTAGCTTTCTTGTTCTCGCTGCGCGATTTCTTTTTCCTCCTGCACTGGTGGGGTTAATGGTCCACATACCCGCTGTGCAAGCCAGGTTGCCAGCGTCACCAGCAGCCACGAAATCAGCGTTGCCACCACCAAATCACGGGGCCAGTGCATGCCTAACAGCAAGCGGCTACCCATCACGCCGGTCGCCCAGATCAGCAAAAACACAATCGTCAGCGTACGTCTGCGGGGCCATAACAGCCCTACGCCCAGTAAAGCCCAACTGGCGGCAAACATCGTATGTCCGGACGGAAAGGCAAACCCCGTTTCTTTTTGCCAGTGCTTGCGTAAAAACGTTGGAATATCCTGCTGTTCGGCCAATTGTTCTTTGACTAAATGCCCACGATCTTTACGTTTTAAAGTGTAGAACTCATCAACCGGAATATGGTGCGTTTTTTCCAGCCACACGACAAAAGGTCGCGGTTCTTGCACCCTGTCTTTTACCCAGGACTTCACGCCCTGTCCCACTAAAATCGCCGCTGCCAGAATAGCAAACAACATTATCGCGGCTTTAAGACGAAAACGCAGGCACCACAGAAACCATGCACAAAGCGCAACGTGAGTGATAATTCCCCACGGCTGCGTCACCGTTTCCGTTACCCAGTACAAGGACTTTAACCACCAGACATTGTGCCCCGGCTGCCAGCTCCAGCCTGATACCCATACGGCAACCGGCATGATAAGTAGCAGCCCGGTCCCCACTGCGGTGCGCTTTGCAATAGACAGCATTGCCTCTCCTTTCGTCGATAAGTATCACAATCATAACTGAAAAATTCACACGTCGGGAAAATTGACAATTTTGTGCCATTCCAAAAGCGAATCCGTGGTCGCGATTAGGTGAACGTCGTTGCCTTATGGCAAAATAGTGTAATACAGAACAGAAGCCGACAGGCGAAGGCACGACGAGTGCCAGCATAATCTGGAGAATTACATGCAGCTTAAACGTGTGGCAGAAGCCAAACTGCCAACCCCCTGGGGTGATTTCCTGATGGTGGGATTTGAAGAACTGGCAACCGGACACGATCATGTCGCACTGGTTTTTGGTGATATCACAGGCCAAACACCTGTCCTGGCGCGCGTCCACTCCGAATGTCTGACTGGCGATGCGCTGTTTAGCCTGCGTTGCGATTGCGGTTTCCAGCTCGAAGCGGCCCTCACCCACATTGCTGAAGAAGGGCGTGGTATTCTGCTTTATCACCGTCAGGAAGGACGCAACATTGGCCTGCTTAACAAAATCCGCGCTTACGCGTTGCAGGACCAGGGTTATGATACCGTTGAAGCGAATCATCAGTTGGGATTTGCGGCAGACGAGCGCGATTTCACGCTGTGTGCCGATATGTTCAAGCTGCTGGGCGTGGATGCGGTACGTTTGCTGACCAATAACCCGAAGAAAGTAGAAATCCTGACCGAAGCGGGAATCAATATTGTTGAACGCGTGCCGCTGATCGTGGGCCGTAATCCAAAAAATGAACATTATCTGGACACCAAAGCCGCCAAGATGGGACATTTGCTGGGCAAATAATCGTTGTCACCGGCTATCAAAAAGCCTGCTCTCGCAGGCTTTTTTGCATTTTAATTCAACATATTACGAATCACGTAGTGCAGAATGCCGTCGTTTTGGTAATACGTTAGCTCCGTCGCGGTATCAATGCGACAGCGGCATAGAATCACCTCTTTACGCCCATCTGCGCGGACCATACTCACCGGAACTGTCGCCCCCGGTTTAATGTGTTGTAGGTCCGTAATATCGATCGCCTCCTCACCGGTTAATCCCAGCGTTTTACGCGTGACGCCCTGCGGGAATTCCAGCGGTAAAATGCCCATGCCAATCAGGTTAGAACGGTGAATTCGCTCAAAAGACTCTGCGATAACCACGCGAACGCCCAGCAAACGTGGACCTTTCGCCGCCCAGTCGCGGCTGGAGCCGGATCCATACTCTTTCCCGGCAATCACCGCCAGAGGCACGTTCTCCTGCTGGTATTGCATGGCCGCATCATAAATAGCTACCACTTCGGTTCCCGGCAAATGACGCGTCATACCACCTTCCACGCCGGGTACCATCTCATTGCGAATACGAATATTGGCAAAGGTACCACGCATCATCACTTCATGATTCCCGCGTCGTGAACCGTAAGAGTTAAAATCTTTACGCTCAACGCCATGGCTTTGCAGATAGCGCCCCGCCGGGCTGTCTGGTTTAATACTGCCGGCAGGAGAAATATGGTCGGTGGTAACAGAATCTCCGAGCATCGCCAGAATACGCGCACCGTGAATGTCCTGAACCGGATCCGGCGTAGCCTGCATACCATCGAAGAACGGTGACAAACGGATATAGGTCGAGTCAGACTGCCAGCCATAGGTATCAGCGCGATCAACCTGGATTGCTTTCCATTCTGGCGTGCCTTCAAAGACTTCAGCATACTCTTTGTGGAACATGGCGGTAGAGACCTGCTCAACGGCGCGGGCAATTTCCTTGGCTGTCGGCCAAATATCTTTCAGATAAACAGGATCGCCTTTTCTGTCATGGCCTAACGGATCTTTCGTCAGATTGATATTCATATTCCCCGCCAGCGCGTAGGCCACCACCAGCGGCGGAGACGCCAGCCAGTTGGTCTTCACGAGCGGATGGATACGACCTTCAAAGTTACGGTTTCCAGAAAGCACTGCCCCAACTGTAAGATCGCCTTTTTTGATAGCTGTTTCGATAGGATCGGGTAAGGGTCCAGAGTTGCCAATACAGGTGGTACAGCCATAACCCACAAGATTAAATCCCAGCTCATCAAGGTACGGAGTGAACCCAGCCTTTGCCAGATAATCGGAAACCACCTTCGATCCTGGCGCCAACGAGGCTTTCACCCATGGCTGACGTTTCAAACCAAGCGTTACGGCTTTTTTCGCCAGCAGCCCCGCCGCCATCAATACGCTTGGGTTTGAGGTGTTGGTACAAGAGGTGATAGCGGCTATCACCACCGCGCCGTCCGGCAACTTATACTGCTGACCGCTCATGGTATAGTCCACTGGTTGACGGTCTTTCAGCGAGCTATTCACCTCGAGTTCATTACTCGCCGAAAAGGCTTTCGGCACATCAGCCAGCGCCACCCGATCCTGCGGACGCTTGGGTCCAGCAAGGCTTGCCTCTACGCTGCCCATATCCAGCTCCAACGAACTGGTAAACACAGGTTCATCCCCTGGGTTACGCCACATTCCCTGCGCTTTAGCATAGGCATTGACCAACTCAACCTGTTCCTCACTGCGCCCGCTCAGACGCATATACTCAAGGGTAATGTCATCGATCGGGAAGAAACCGCAGGTTGCGCCGTATTCCGGTGCCATGTTCGCAATGGTTGCTCGATCGGCCAGAGGTAAGGTGTCCAGCCCATCACCGTAGAATTCAACGAATTTACCGACTACACCGTGCTTACGCAGCATCTGGGTGACGGTCAGAACCAGGTCGGTGGCAGTGATACCTTCCCGCAGTTTACCCACCAGTTTAAAGCCCACAACATCTGGGATCAGCATTGAGACCGGTTGACCCAGCATTGCCGCTTCAGCTTCAATGCCTCCAACGCCCCAGCCCAGCACACCGAGACCATTAATCATCGTGGTATGGGAATCGGTACCGACCAGTGTATCGGGATAAGCCACCCACTCACCGTCCTGTAACTCGCTCCAGACAGCTTTGCCCAGATATTCAAGGTTAACCTGGTGGCAAATCCCCGTACCCGGCGGTACAACGCTGAAGCGACTAAATGCCTGCTGTCCCCATTTCAGGAACACATAACGTTCATGGTTACGTTCCATTTCCAGGCGCACGTTTTCTTCGAAAGCATCATCATCACCGAAACGATCCACCGTTACCGAGTGATCAATGACAAGATCCACTGGCGAAAGCGGATTCACTTTTGCCGTATCCCCACCCAGACGTTTTACCGCTTCGCGCATGGCGGCGAGATCGACCACCGCCGGCACGCCGGTAAAATCCTGCATCAGAACACGAGCAGGTCGATAGGCAATTTCTCGATCGGCATGGGCGGTCTTCAGCCAATGCGCAAGCGCATGAATATCATCTTCGGTAACGGAATTACCGTCCTGCCAGCGAAGCAGGTTTTCCAGCAAAACTTTTAGCGATTTCGGTAAACGGGTGATATCACCCAGTGATTTAGCGGCCAGCGGCAGACTGTAATAACGGTAGGTTTTATCTTTAACCTGCAATGTGTCCTTACTGGCTTCTCGTAGGGTCGACGACATAGCTCCTCCTTAATGACAGGGTTGGATCCCCTGATTTTCCTCAGGGTTAGTATTAAAGATAACACAAACAAAATGTAACGCTTTGATAACAACTCAAATTGATAAAAGTGGAGGGCTACAAAAGGGGCAACTGAAGTATCTGGCGAGGAGAAAGGTTTAAGCGGTCAAGGTTAATACGGTGATAAGCATGGCTCATCACGATTGCCCGGAATAAAATATTTGCAGTACAAGACAACGGACTAATAATAATTATAAAATTCGTATCAATTATTGTTTCTGTTCATCATCCGCAAACAGATCGATAAACGCCCGTTGTTCAGGAGAGAGTTTCCAGGTCGCTGGAATATTCGGCTTATTCTCTGCGCTGCGTTGACTCTCTTGTTCATGGTCATCCGGAGATGGCATCACGGTGGAGTGTTGTTCCAGTGTGGACATGACCTATCCCCACACGTTCCAGGCCACGAGCGCGACAATAACCCAGAACACGGCAGAGCCAAGAAACACAGCGAACCAGGCTTTACGTTTCATGACGGGATCCCGGCGTGCTGGCTGGTTTCCTGAAGGCATCGCTAACCTCATACTATCGAAATCACTTATCATTTAAGCACCAAACAATCGGTACAATTAATCATCAGATAGGAGGAATCCTAATAAAAAAGGTCAAAAAAAGCCAGTTAATTTTCATACTCGACCTGATAAATAAATTAATTATTTGATCGGTTATAAATATTTGAGAGGGATTTTTGGCGACCTTACTAATTTGAAACTACTTTAGCAAGTGTTTACCATAAACAATATATGGTTAATATATAGAGGAAAAATATTGAATAGATTCAGACTCTGCCGTCGGTATCGCTTTATGTTTGAGGATACCGACGAGGTAACAGCCGTTATTATTTCTCAGGCAATTTAATATCTTTAAACATGGCTTCAATATCGTCGTTGGAACGTAGCGCCACCGCCGTATCCACCACATCACGCGTCAGATGCGGCGCGAAACGTTGAATAAAATCATACATGTAACTGCGTAAAAAAGTGCTGCGACGAAAACCAATCTTGGTGGTGCTATGGCTGAAGATATCATGGGCATCAACGCGCACCAGGTCAGGGTCGGAGACAGGATCAACCGCCATACTGGCAATTACCCCCACGCCAAGGCCCAGGCGTACATAGGTCTTAATGACATCGGCATCGGTCGCGGTAAAAACTATACGCGGCTCAAGCCCCGCACGGTTGAACGCGGTGTCCAGTTCCGAACGTCCGGTAAATCCGAACGTGTAGGTCACCAGCGGGTACTGCGCCAGTTCTTCAATGGATACGGCGGATTTGCCCGCCAACGGATGGTCCGGCGTAACGACAATCGAACGGTTCCAGTGGTAGCAAGGCAGCATCACCAGATCGTCATACAGGTGCAGGGCTTCCGTCGCGATAGCAAAATCTGCATTCCCTTTCGAGACGGCTTCGGCGATTTGCGTCGGCGACCCCTGGTGCATATGCAATGAGACGCGTGGATAACGCTCAATAAAGCCTTTAATGACATTCGGCAAAGCGTAACGCGCTTGAGTGTGCGTGGTGGCGATATACAGTGAACCTTTGTCCGGCCAGGTATGTTCGCCAGCAACGGACTTAATGGCGTCCACCTTCGACAAAACTTCTCGCGCGATTCGAATGACTTCCTGCCCCGCTGGCGTAACCTGGGTCAGGTGCTTACCGCTACGGGCAAAAATCTGGATGCCAAGTTCATCTTCCAGCATACGAACTTGCTTACTGATACCTGGCTGCGAGGTATAAAGCCCTTCCGCCGTTGAGGAGACATTAAGGTTGTGGTTCACCACCTCAACAATGTAGCGAAGCTGCTGTAATTTCATGTTAAGCCATCCCGATTTGCGCCATCAAATCATCGTTTCAGAGCAGGCTCGTGGCGCTGCTAATACGATTTAATAATAAAAAGTGTGTTAACTATAACCACTATATCATTTCTATGTGAGCTGTATAGGGATGACAAAAAATAATACGCCAGAAATAAAAAGGGCCGCTTACGCGACCCTTTGAGGAGAAACTCAGCCGGAATGCTGTTATTTCTTCCCTTCTACCCATTTACCGTCAACGAAGAACGCGGACCAGCCAGTCGCCTTACCGTCTTTCTCCGCAGCAACGTATTGCTGCTTGGTTTTACGGCTGAAACGAACCATCGACTTGTTGCCGTCCGGGTCAGTCTGCGGCGCATCTGCCAGATAGCGCAGTTTTTCCGGCAGACGATCGCGGAAGCGGTACAACTCTTCAACCAGCGGCGCACGTGTCTCACGTGATTTCGGGAACGTATTTGCCGCCAGGAAGATACCTGCAGCACCATCACGTAACACGAAATACGCATCAGATTTTTCACACGGCAGTTCTGGCAACGGAACCGGATCCTCTTTAGGTGGAGCAACTTCACCGTTACGCAGGATCTTACGGGTATTTTTGCACTCGTCGTTGGTACACGCCATGTACTTGCCGAAACGTCCCATTTTCAGGTGCATTTCAGAGCCACATTTCTCGCACTCAACGATAGGACCGTCATAACCCTTGATGCGGAATTCGCCTTCTTCGATCTCATAGCCATCACAGGTAGGGTTATTACCGCATACATGCAGCTTGCGCTTAGGATCGATAAGGTAGCTGTCCATCGCCGTGCCGCACTTCTGGCAGCGACGTTTGGCGCGCAAAGCGTTGGTTTCCGCATCGTCGCCTTCCAGCACGTTCAGCACTTCGTTTTCCGGCACCAGGTTAATGGTGGTTTTGCAACGCTCTTTCGGGGAAAGCGTATAGCCAGAACAACCCAGGAAAACGCCGGTGCTGGCGGTACGAATACCCATCTTACGTCCGCAGGTTGGGCAATCAATGCTGGTCAGCACCATCTGGTTCGGACGCATACCGCCCTCTTCAGGATCTTTCTCGGCTTTATCCAGTTGCTGAGTAAAATCAGTGAAGAAATTGTCGAGTACGCCCTTCCATTCGGCTTCGTGATTTGCCACCTGGTCGAGACTGTCTTCCATCTGCGCGGTAAAGTCGTAGTTCATCAGTTCGCGGAAGTTTTCTTCCAGACGATCGGTGACGATTTCACCCATTTTTTCAGCGTAGAAGCGACGGTTCTCAACGCGAACATAACCGCGATCCTGAATCGTAGAAATGATCGACGCATACGTGGATGGGCGACCAATCCCACGTTTTTCAAGCTCTTTAACCAGCGAAGCTTCACTGAAGCGCGCAGGCGGTTTGGTAAAGTGTTGCGCAGGTGTCAGTTCGATGAGCGTCAACGTATCGCCTTTATCCACCGCAGGTAAAATGCGGTCTTCATCGCCCTTACGCAGCGCAGGCATCACTTTCGTCCAGCCATCGAAGCGCAGAATACGACCACGCGCCTTCAGACGGAAATCACCCGCACCCACCGTCAGCGTGGTGGAATCATATTTAGCAGGCGTCATCTGACAGGCAACAAACTGGCGCCAGATCAGCTGATACAGTTTTTGCGCATCGGCTTCCATATCTTTCAGCGATTCCGCCTGAACGGCGACATCGGAAGGACGGATAGCTTCGTGCGCTTCCTGCGAGTTCTCTTTGCTGGCGTACTGGTTCGCGCTCTCCGGCAGATACTTTTTGCCGAAATTATCGCTGATGTAATCGCGAACCATGTTCACCGCATCCTGGCTCAGGTTGGTTGAGTCAGTACGCATATAAGTGATGTAGCCCGCTTCATACAAGCGCTGCGCCATCATCATGGTTTTCTTCACGCCGAAGCCCAGACGCGTGCTGGCGGCCTGCTGTAGGGTGGAGGTGATGAACGGCGCACCCGGCTTGCTGCTGGTCGGCTTATCTTCACGTTCCAGAACGCTGTAGCGCGCTTTTTCCAACAGGCTAACGGCGGCAAGCGTTTGTTCCCGGTTGACCGGACGGAACGGTTTATCATTCTGATGCGTCACCTCAAGCGGTAACGCGTCACCGCCTGGCGTCGTCGTGTTAGCATCAATTTCCCAGAACTCTTCTGGAACGAATGCTTTGATTTCGCGTTCACGCTCAACCACCAGACGCACGGCAACCGACTGTACGCGGCCTGCTGACAGGCCTCGCGCAATTTTTTTCCACAGCAGCGGCGACACCATATAGCCCACAACACGGTCCATAAAGCGGCGCGCCTGTTGCGCATTGACGCGGTCGATGTTCAGTTCGCCCGGTTTTTCAAACGCCTGACGAATAGCGTTTTTGGTAATTTCGTTAAACACCACGCGACTGTAGCGGGTGTCGTCGCCGCCGATCACTTCCCGCAGGTGCCACGCAATGGCTTCCCCTTCGCGGTCAAGGTCGGTTGCGAGATAGATGTGGTCGGCTTTTTCAGCCAGTTGCTTCAGTTCAGAAACAACTTTTTCTTTACCGGGCAGCACTTCATAGCGCGCATCCCAGTTGTGCCACGGGTCAACACCCATACGATTGACGAGAGCGCCACGTTCATCCTTTTTGGGCTTTTTAGCCGTTTTGGTGGAGGTTGAGTCGGCGCTCTTTTTAGTTGCTGAGCCACTGGTCGGCAAATCACGGATATGACCGACGCTGGATTTCACCACGTAGTCATTACCCAGATACTTGTTGATCGTTTTGGCTTTTGCCGGGGACTCAACGATGACAAGAGCTTTACCCATATTCACCTTTACCTAATTTGATTCTTCCAGAATGCGTCGCACGTTGATTCACCTTCCACTGGCGACGAGACATCGATATGGTCTCTGCGTCGGCGGATATCAACCCTTAAACTGATTCGCGCTTGTAATGTAACTCTCATGTAACTGAGTTAACAGGCTTTTTCGCTCACAAACGCTATAGCACGACGGAGTATTGGTCGAATGTCAAGCAAATCTGTTGCCAGATTGACGAAAGCGTCACACTGTACCTGATAAAATGCGTTACGCAACTTTATTAGCATGCAAAAACAAATCTCGCCACTTGCAACACTGTCGTAAGACCTTCATTTAAGTCAGGGAATATTTGCCCATAAGCCGGGCTCGGCGTAGACTAATGTCCTTGTTTAAGGAGTAAATAATGCATAAAGACACTCAACCCATCGATCGCGAAACACTGCTGATTGAAGCCAACAAAATCATTCGTGAGCATGAGGACACGCTGGCGGGGATTGTCGCCACCGGCGTAACGCAGCGAAATGGCGTGCTGGTTTTCAGCGGAGATTACTTTTTAGACGAGCAAGGGCTACCGACGCCCAAAAGTACGGCGGTGTTTAATATGTTTAAACATCTGGCGCACGTACTTTCTGAAAAGTATCACTTGATCGATTAACACGAGAAATGATTTGCCGGATGACGGCTGCGCCTCATCCGGCAATTACAATTTTACATCAGCGGTTTTTGCCCCCGCTGCCACCAACGCATCAGTAAACGATCGGCGCTCTCGGCGGCACTGCCGGTAAAACGGTCCATCAGTTTTTTACGCTGCAGATAACGTACGTTTAATACGTCACGACCGTCCATCAGTCCGAGGATCACCTCATCACTGGTATTGATCTCATCCACCAGCCCGTTGACCAGCGCCTGTTGACCAAACCAGTGTTCACCCGTGGCAACCTGCTCAATGTCCAGAGCCGGACGCATGCGCTGTACAAAATCTTTAAACAGATGATGGGTTTCGTTCAGGTCTTCGCGGAATTTCTGCCGCCCTTCTTCCGTGTTTTCACCAAGTAAGGTCAGCGTACGCTTGTACTGTCCGGCGGTGTGCAGTTCGATATCAATATCTTTCCCTTTCAGGAAGCGGTGAAAGTTCGGGATCTGTGCCACAACGCCAATAGAGCCGACAATAGCAAACGGCGCCGAGACAATTTTATCCGCCACGCAAGCCATCATATATCCGCCGCTCGCAGCGACTTTATCTACCGTAACGGTCAGCGGGATCTGCTTATCGCGCAGACGTTGTAACTGGGACGCGGCCAGTCCATAGCCGTGTACTACGCCGCCCGGACTTTCCAGACGAACCACGACCTGATCCTGGGGTTTAACGACCGCCAGCACTGCCGTCACCTCTTCGCGTAATGCGCTGACCTCATGGGCATCCATACTGCCTTTAAAATCAAGTACCCATACCCGTGGTTTATCAGATGACGTACTGTCTCCCAGTTTCGCTTTGGCCTTAGTGGCCTTCGCCTCAAGCTTGTGTTTCTTTTTCTGGGTCTTATGCCAGAATTTTTGCTGATGCCCATCCAATAAGGCCAGCGACAGGTCTTCTTTCATCTCTTTATATTGATCGCTGAGATTAATAACCCGCAATTCCCCACGCTGACGTTTGCGTTGTGTCGCGTTTACGATCAGCATAACTACCACCGCAATAGCCACCACGACAGTGACAATTTTTGCCAAAAACAACCCATATTCAGACAACAATTCCACGTGACCCACCTTGGTTAAACAACGCTACTTTCGCTCAGTGTACAACAGCCTTGTTAACCCGTCTTGCTTCATCCATTCAGTAAAAAGCATGACAACGCGTTCATTTTGCGGTGTTATTGCCTTTGGCTGATTGAAAAAGAACAGGGTTTAAGGCATAAAGCCCAAAAGTTATCGCGAACGAGATGGCCAGGACGTCGCCGAGGAGTAGCCGTGCATTATCAACCGAAACAAGATCTTCTACAGGACCGCATTATTCTGGTCACCGGTGCCAGCGATGGCATAGGACGTGAAGCCGCACATACTTACGCGCGTTACGGCGCGACCGTGATTCTGCTAGGGCGTAACGAAGAAAAACTGCGTCAGGTTGCCCGCTCCATCGCCGAAGAAAAAGGTACGCAACCACACTGGTTTACGCTGGATCTGCTCACCTGTACGTCTGACGAATGCCACCAGCTCGCACAGCGCATTGCCGCGCATTTCCCACGTCTGGATGGCGTATTGCATAATGCCGGATTGCTCGGTGACATTTGCCCGATGAGCGAGCAAAACCCGCAGGTATGGCAGGACGTGATGCAGGTAAACGTGAACGCCACATTTATGCTGACTCAGGCATTGCTGCCGTTGTTGCTCAAATCCGATGCCGGATCGCTGGTCTTTACCTCCTCCAGCGTCGGTCGCCAGGGGCGCGCCAACTGGGGGGCATACGCCACCTCCAAATTTGCTACCGAAGGAATGATGCAGGTTCTGGCTGATGAATATCAGAACCGCCACCTGCGCGTAAACTGTATCAATCCTGGTGGAACGCGTACCGGCATGCGAGCCAGCGCGTTCCCGACGGAAGATCCGCAAAAATTGAAAACCCCCGCCGATATTATGCCGCTGTACCTGTGGCTGATGGGCGATGACAGCCGCCGTAAAACCGGTATGACTTTCGATGCCCAGCCGGGCCGTAAACCAGGAATCGCCCAATGAGTGAAGAACGCTATCAGCAGCGCCAGCAGCGCGTAAAAGACCGGGTTGACGCCCGTGTTGCCGCCGCCAGAGACGAGCGCGGGATTATTATTGTGTTCACCGGAAATGGTAAGGGTAAAACCACCGCCGCGTTCGGTACCGCTACGCGCGCAGTAGGCCACGGTAAAAAAGTCGGCGTAGTGCAATTTATTAAGGGTACGTGGCCAAACGGTGAACGAAACTTACTCGAACCCCACGGCGTTGAGTTTCAGGTCATGGCGACAGGATTTACCTGGGAAACGCAGAACCGCGAGTCCGACACCGCAGCCTGCATGGCCGTATGGGAACACGGCAAGCGGATGCTGGCCGACGCTGAGCTGGATATGGTGATACTGGACGAGCTGACCTACATGGTTGCATACGACTATCTGCCGCTCGACGAGGTCATTAATGCCCTAAACGCGCGCCCTGCCCATCAAACGGTCATTATCACCGGTCGTGGATGTCATCGCGATATTCTGGAGTTAGCGGATACGGTCAGCGAACTGCGGCCGGTTAAGCACGCCTTTGAAGCGGGCGTGAAAGCCCAGATGGGGATCGATTACTGACAGTAGGCCGGATAAGGCGCTTACGCCGCATCCGGCTCCACGCTCGCGCCTGATGGCGCGTTGCTTATCAGGCCTACTCATGATTAACCGTTGTTGCTGCGACCGCCCGGACGACGGCTGCCGCCAACCTGAGAGTGGCGCTTCACCGCACGGCGGATCTGGTTTGCCTTCATACGGCGACGATCTTTCTCGACGGCAACTTTAGAGGTGGTTTCCGGCTTCAGTTCCACCAGTTCACGCAAATAGTTGGTCTGCGCGAGGTCAAGTTCCGTCCAGCCGCCACGCGGCAGGCCTTTCGGCAGCGGGATATCACCGTAACGTACACGGATAAGACGACTTACCTGCACGCCCACAGCTTCCCACAGGCGACGGACTTCACGGTTACGCCCTTCGGTCAACGTGACGTTATACCACTGGTTGATCCCTTCACCGCCGCTGAACTTGATCGTTTTAAATGCGGCCGGACCATCTTCCAGCTGCACGCCACGACTCAGATCGCGCAATTTCGCGTCATCAACCTGACCAAACACACGCACCGCATATTCACGTTCAACTTCGCGGCTTGGGTGCATCAGACGGTTCGCCAGTTCGCCATCGGTGGTAAACAGCAGTAAACCACAGGTATTCACGTCCAGACGTCCCACGGCAATCCAGCGCGCATCGCGCAGTTTTGGCAGACGATCAAACACGGTCGGACGACCTTCCGGGTCGTTACGGGTACACAGTTCACCTTCTGGCTTGTAATAAGCCAGAACACGGCAGATTTGCTCCGCAGATTCTTTAACCGAAATCAGATGACCGTCGATACGGATTTTCAGACCCGGCGTAACTTCAACGCGATCGCCGAGCGTGGCAATTTTGCCATCAACGCTCACGCGACCCGCGGCAATTATGGATTCAATTTCACGGCGAGAACCGTGGCCAGCGCGCGCCAGCACTTTTTGTAACTTTTCGCTCATAGAGCTTCCTTTAGATGTCGCCTTCACAGGCGTCGAACAGGAGAATCAACGGCGCCAGTCAGCGCCATTTTAAGGCCGCGTAGTATAGCGGTTCGCGCCCTTATAAGAAAGGTTTAACGTCGCCGACGCCTTCGCGCAATACCACCGGGGAATCATCGGTTAAATCAATGACCGTGGTTGGCTGCTGACCGAGATATCCACCGTGGATAATCAAATCCACCACTTTCTCCAGACGATCTTTGATTTCTTCCGGATCTGACTCGGTAAATTCGCTGCCCGGCAGCATCAGTGATGTAGAAAGCATAGGCTCGCCCAGCGCTTCTAAAAGCGCCAGCGCAATCGGATTCGAGGGTACACGCAAACCGATGGTCTTACGTTTTTCCTGCAACAGTCGACGTGGTACTTCTTTCGTCCCCTTCAGGATGAACGTGTAGTTGCCCGGCGTGTTGTTTTTAATTAAACGGAAGGCCACGTTGTCGACAAACGAATAGGTCGACAGTTCGGACAGGTCACGACACATCAGCGTAAAGTTGTGCCCGTCCGGCAGGTGACGGATGCGACAAATGCGCTCCATGGCGCCTTTATCTTCAATTTTGCAACCCAACGCATAGCCGGAATCAGTTGGATAGACGATCACCCCTCCTTTACGCACGATTTCAACGGCCTGATTGATCAGTCGCTGCTGTGGGTTTTCGGGATGAATATAAAAAAACTGGCTCATACTTTCCTCTCTGTGGTCTCGGGCTGTTCCCAAAGTTGCCAGACGCCTTCTACGCCTGCGGGCAACCAGAGTTTACGACCCAGCTCAATCCATGGGCAGGGTAGATGAAAATCAGACCCTTGCGATGCCCACAGTTGATGCTGACGCGCAAGCGTCGCCAGATGGGTGCGTTCATTGGGAGACTGCTGGCACTGTGCCACTTCCATCGCGTCGCCGTGATGTTCAGCAAAATGCGCAACCAGTCTTTTCAGCCACTTAGCGCTAAGATCGTACCGCCCAGGATGAGCCAGAACTGCCTTACCGCCAGAATGATGAATGACATCAATAGCTTGTTCTATTGTACACCACTGTGGCGGAACGTAACCGGTTTTCCCACGAGCAAGATATTTTTTAAAGACATCCGCCATGGTTGTGGCTTTTCCGCACTCCACCAGGAAACGCGCGAAATGCCCCCGAGTGATCGCCCCGCCATCAGCCAGGCGTAATGCCCCTTCCCACGCGCCGGGAATATGCGCTTTGTCGAGTCGTTCAGCAATCAGGCGCGCGCGCTGCTGACGACGTTCCGTTTGCTGCGCCAGAAATTCGCACATCATTGGATGGGCGATATCAATGTTCAGACCCACGATATGGATCTCATGGTTTTCCCAGACTGTTGATATCTCGACGCCAGGGATCAAATTTAACGCTAAACCCGCACGTGAAATTTCTTCTCTTGCCGCCGCAATACCCGCCGTGGTGTCATGATCGGTGATCGCCAGTGTACCGACTCGCATCTCTACCGCACGGTGTACTAAGGCTTCTGGCGTTAATCGCCCATCGGAGGCTGTAGTATGACTGTGCAGGTCATAAATCACTGCGTAATTCGTGTCGCTCAATGCGGCTCCCGTTTCACTAAATGTCTTAACCCGCCCATCATAGCGGTTTAGACAAATATACTGAAATCAGGTGTTGACTTTATTCCATTGAACTAGTTAACTAGTACGAAAGTTCACATGAAGAAGGTATCTGAGATGAAAGCAACATATGTTCTGCACGGTTGGTGGCGCACTTCCTGATTTCGGGCAGTGTCTTACGTCTGCAATATGCAACCAGATACCCGGCCCGCCAAATGAGCGGGCTTTTTTTTGAACAAAATTAATGAGAATAACGATGCAAACACAAAAACCGACACTTGAGCTGCTTGCCTGCGATGCCGCCTACCGTGAAAATCCGACGGCGCTGTTTCATCAGGTGTGTGGCGCACGTCCGGCAACGCTGCTGCTGGAATCTGCCGATATCGACAGCAAAGACGATCTGAAGAGCTTGCTGCTGGTCGACAGCGCATTACGCATTACCGCCATCGGTGACACTGTCACCATCCAGGCATTATCCGCTAACGGCGCATCGCTGCTGCCGCTGCTGGATGCTGCCCTGCCCGCGGGTGTTGAGAACAAACAACAGCCGAATGGTCGCCATCTGCGATTCCCTGCTGTTAGCCCGCTGCTGGATGAAGACGCCCGCTTATGTTCCCTGTCCGTATTTGATGCCTTCCGTTTATTGCAGGAGCTGGTTAATGTTCCTGCGCAAGAACGTGAAGCGATGTTCTTCGGCGGTCTGTTTTCCTACGACCTGGTTGCCGGTTTTGAAGATTTACCTCAGCTTGAAGCGGGCAACCGTTGCCCTGACTACTGCTTCTATCTGGCAGAAACGCTCATGGTCATCGACCATCAGAAGAAAAGCACCCGCATTCAGGCCAGCATATTTACCCCCAGCGATGCCGAAAAACAGCGTCTTAATGCCCGTCTGGCGCAACTGAGCCAGCAGCTTACCGAACCTGCGCCGCCGCTGCCCGTCACTGAAGTTCCGCACATGCGCTGCGAATGCAATCAGAGCGATGAAGAGTTTGCCGCCGTGGTTCGTGGTATGCAAAAGGCCATTCGCGCTGGCGAAATTTTCCAGGTTGTTCCATCCCGTCGTTTCTCGCTGCCCTGCCCGTCACCGCTGGCGGCCTACTATGTGCTGAAGAAAAGTAACCCCAGCCCGTACATGTTTTTTATGCAGGACAACGATTTCACACTGTTCGGCGCTTCTCCGGAAAGCTCGCTGAAATACGATGCCACCAGCCGGCAGATTGAAATCTACCCGATTGCCGGGACCCGCCCACGCGGTCGTCGTGCGGACGGTTCGCTGGACCGCGATCTCGATAGCCGTATTGAGCTGGAGATGCGTACCGATCATAAAGAGCTTTCCGAGCACCTGATGCTGGTAGACCTGGCGCGTAACGACCTGGCGCGCATCTGTACGCCCGGCAGCCGCTACGTTGCTGACCTCACCAAAGTGGATCGTTATTCCTTCGTTATGCACCTGGTTTCCCGCGTAGTCGGCGAGCTGCGTAGCGATCTGGATGTGCTGCATGCTTACCGCGCCTGTATGAACATGGGCACGCTAAGCGGAGCGCCGAAAGTTCGCGCCATGCAGCTTATCGCCGAGGCCGAAGGCCGTCGTCGCGGCAGCTATGGCGGCGCAGTGGGTTACTTCACGGCCCATGGCGATCTGGATACCTGTATTGTGATTCGTTCCGCCCTCGTGGAAGACGGTATTGCCACCGTACAGGCTGGCGCCGGAATTGTTCTGGATTCCGTTGGGCAGTCAGAAGCCGATGAAACCCGTAATAAAGCGCGTGCGGTTCTGCGTGCTATCGCCACCGCACACCACGCACAGGAGACCTTCTAATGGCTGACATTCTGCTGCTCGATAATATCGACTCTTTTACCTATAACCTGGCAGATCAGCTGCGTACTAACGGTCATAACGTGGTGATTTACCGCAACCATATTCCGGCCCAGACATTAATAGACCGCTTAGCGACCATGAAAAATCCGGTGCTGATGCTCTCTCCAGGTCCAGGTGCGCCAAGCGAAGCGGGCTGCATGCCGGAGCTGTTAACCCGCCTGCGCGGCAAGCTGCCAATCATCGGCATTTGTCTGGGGCATCAGGCCATTGTCGAGGCCTATGGTGGATACGTGGGACAGGCTGGGGAAATCCTGCACGGCAAAGCGTCCAGCATTGAACACGATGGTCAGGCAATGTTCGCCGGTCTGGCAAATCCGCTGCCAGTGGCGCGCTATCACTCGCTGGTTGGCAGCAACGTTCCGGCCGGATTGACCATCAACGCCCACTTTAACGGCATGGTGATGGCGGTACGTCACGATACCGATCGCGTATGTGGCTTCCAGTTCCATCCAGAATCCATTCTGACCACCCAGGGCGCACGTCTGCTGGAGCAAACGCTGGCCTGGGCGCAACAGAAACTCGAACAGACCAATACCCTACAACCTATTCTGGAGAAACTGTATCAGGCCCAGACGCTGTCTCAGCAGGAAAGCCACCAGCTGTTCTCCGCCGTGGTACGCGGTGAACTGAAGCCGGAACAACTAGCTGCGGCGCTGGTGAGCATGAAAATTCGTGGCGAGCACCCGAATGAAATTGCCGGTGCGGCAACCGCGTTGCTGGAAAACGCCGCCCCGTTCCCGCGACCTGATTATCTGTTTGCCGATATTGTCGGTACCGGCGGTGATGGCAGCAACAGTATCAATATTTCCACCGCCAGCGCCTTTGTGGCGGCCGCTTGCGGACTGAAAGTCGCCAAACACGGCAACCGCAGCGTCTCCAGCAAGTCGGGTTCTTCGGATCTGTTAGCGGCTTTTGGCATCAATCTGGATATGAACGCCGATAAATCCCGTCAGGCACTTGACGACCTCGGTGTGTGTTTCTTGTTTGCGCCGAAATACCACACCGGTTTTCGCCATGCTATGCCGGTACGCCAACAGTTGAAAACCCGTACGCTGTTTAACGTCCTCGGCCCGTTGATTAACCCGGCACATCCGCCGCTGGCGCTGATCGGCGTTTACAGTCCGGAACTGGTGCTGCCGATTGCCGAAACGCTGCGCGTGTTGGGGTATCAGCGGGCAGCCGTGGTGCACAGCGGCGGCATGGATGAAGTTTCCCTGCATGCACCGACCATTGTGGCAGAGCTGCATGATGGCGAAATCAAGAGCTATCAACTGACGGCGGAAGACTTTGGCCTGACGCCTTACCACCAGGAACAGCTGGCTGGCGGCACGCCGGAAGAAAACCGTGACATTCTTAGTCGCTTGTTACAAGGTAAAGGTGAAGCCGCTCATGAAGCTGCTGTTGCCGCGAATGTCGCCATGTTAATGCGCCTGCACGGTGAAGAAGATTTAAAAGCCAATGCGCAAACCGTGATTAATGTACTGCGCAGCGGCGCGGCCTATGACCGTGTCACTGCACTGGCAGCAAGAGGGTAAATGATGCAAACCGTTTTAGCGAAAATTGTCGCAGACAAGGCGATTTGGGTAGAAGCCCGCAAACAGCAACAACCGCTGGCCAGCTTTCAGAATGATGTTCAACCCAGCGCTCGTGATTTCTACGATGCGCTGCAAGGTGCACGCACCGCCTTTATTCTGGAGTGCAAAAAAGCGTCTCCGTCAAAAGGCGTGATCCGTGATGACTTCGACCCGGCACAGATTGCGGGCGTATATAAACAATATGCTTCTGCGATTTCCGTACTGACCGATGAGAAATATTTCCAGGGGAGCTTTGATTTCCTGCCCATCGTCAGCCGCATCGCACCGCAACCGATTCTGTGTAAGGACTTTATTATCGATCCTTACCAGATTTACCTGGCGCGCTTCTATCAGGCGGACGCCTGTCTGCTGATGCTGTCGGTGCTTGATGATGAGCAATATCGTCAACTCGCCGCCGTCGCCCACAGTTTGAAAATGGGCGTACTGACCGAAGTCAGTAACGATGAAGAGCTGGAGCGAGCTATCGCACTGGGCGCCAAAGTCGTCGGTATCAACAACCGTGATTTACGCGACCTGTCGATTGATCTGAATCGCACCCGCCAACTTGCGCCGCGACTGGGTCATGGCGTAACCGTCATCAGCGAGTCCGGTATCAATACCTATGGTCAAGTGCGAGAACTCAGCCACTTCGCCAACGGTTTTCTGATTGGCTCTGCGTTGATGTCGCATGATGATCTGCATGCTGCCGTGCGTCGCGTTCTGCTCGGCGAAAACAAAGTCTGCGGTTTAACCCGGGCTCAGGATGCAAACGCGGCATACGAAGCGGGTGCCATTTACGGCGGGTTGATTTTTGTGTCCACATCGCCACGCGCGGTCAGCGTTGAACACGCGCGCGAGGTCATGACCGGCGCACCGCTGCAATATGTCGGGGTATTTCGCAACGCAGAGATTACCGACGTGCGCGAAACAGCGGTGGCTCTGGGGTTAACAGCCGTGCAATTGCATGGTAGCGAAGACCAGGCCTATGTTGACGCCCTGCGCGACGCGCTCCCCGAACAGGTGCAAATCTGGAAGGCGTTAAGCGTCAGTGAAACGTTGCCAGCTCGTGATTATCAGCACGTCGATAAATACGTATTCGACAATGGTCAGGGCGGCAGCGGTCAACGCTTCGACTGGTCACTTTTAGGCGGACAATCGCTGGATAACGTTTTACTGGCTGGCGGACTCGGCGCTGATAACTGCGTTGACGCGGCAAAAACCGGCTGTGCCGGTCTCGATTTCAATTCTGGCGTAGAGTCACAGCCGGGCATCAAGGATGCACGTCTTTTGGCTTCGGTCTTTCAGACGCTGCGCGCATATTAAGGAAAAGGACATGACAACATTACTCAATCCGTATTTTGGTGAATTTGGCGGTATGTATGTGCCACAGATTCTGATGCCTGCCCTGCGCCAGCTGGAAGAAGCTTTTGTCAGCGCGCAAAAGGATCCTGAATTTCAGGCGCAGTTTACAGACCTGCTGAAAAACTATGCTGGTCGTCCAACTGCACTGACCAAATGCCAGAACATTACTCAAGGCACCAACACTACGCTGTATCTCAAACGTGAAGATTTGCTGCACGGCGGCGCGCACAAAACCAACCAGGTGCTGGGCCAGGCGTTGTTGGCGAAGCGTATGGGGAAAACGGAGATCATCGCCGAAACCGGCGCGGGCCAGCACGGTGTTGCATCAGCTCTCGCCAGCGCACTGCTGGGGCTGAAATGCCGTATTTATATGGGTGCAAAAGACGTTGAACGCCAGTCGCCAAACGTTTTCCGTATGCGTCTGATGGGGGCTGAAGTTATCCCGGTTCACAGCGGTTCTGCAACCCTGAAAGATGCCTGTAACGAAGCGCTGCGCGACTGGTCTGGCAGCTACGATACCGCGCACTATATGCTCGGTACGGCGGCGGGTCCACATCCCTTCCCGACCATTGTTCGTGAATTTCAGCGCATGATCGGCGAGGAAACTAAAGCGCAGATCCTTGAAAAAGAAGGTCGCCTGCCGGACGCGGTTATCGCCTGCGTGGGCGGCGGTTCTAACGCCATCGGTATGTTCGCGGACTTTATTAATGAAACCAGCGTCGGTCTGATTGGCGTCGAGCCTGGCGGCCATGGGATTGAATCAGGGGAACATGGCGCACCGTTGAAGCATGGTCGTGTCGGGATTTATTTCGGCATGAAGTCCCCGATGATGCAGACCGAAGAAGGACAGATTGAAGAGTCTTACTCTATTTCCGCGGGGCTGGATTTCCCGTCTGTCGGGCCGCAGCATGCGTATCTGAACAGCATTGGTCGCGCCGATTATGTTTCGATCACCGACGACGAAGCGCTCGAGGCCTTCAAAACGCTGTGTCTGCACGAGGGGATTATTCCGGCGTTGGAGTCCTCCCATGCCCTGGCTCACGCATTGAAAATGATGCGTGAAAACCCGGAAAAAGAGCAGTTACTGGTGGTTAATCTCTCCGGTCGCGGCGACAAAGACATTTTCACCGTACACGATATTCTGAAAGCGCGAGGGGAAATCTGATGGAACGTTACGAAAACCTGTTTGCACAGCTGAAGGACCGCAAAGAAGGTGCTTTTGTCCCCTTCGTAACCCTGGGCGATCCGTCTGTTGAGCAGTCACTGAAAATCATTGATACGCTGATTGAAGCCGGTGCCGATGCCCTTGAGCTCGGTATTCCGTTCTCCGATCCGCTGGCTGACGGTCCAACCATTCAGGAAGCCACCTTGCGTGCGTTTGCCGCCGGCGTCACGCCGTCGCAATGCTTTGAAATGCTGGCGCTGATTCGTCAGAAGCACCCTACGATTCCCATTGGCTTGCTGATGTATGCCAACCTGGTGTTTAGCAAGGGCATTGACGAGTTTTACGCCCAGTGTGAAAAAGTGGGCGTGGATTCCGTGTTAGTAGCCGATGTTCCCGTTGAAGAGTCCGCGCCATTCAGAGCTGCAGCGCTCCGCCACAACATTGCGCCAATTTTTATCTGCCCACCGAACGCTGATGAAGAACTGCTGCGCCAGATAGCCTCTCATGGCCGCGGCTATACCTATTTGCTTTCGCGTGCGGGCGTGACCGGTGCAGAAAATCGAGCGGCATTACCGCTGCATCACCTGGTCGAAAAGTTGAAAGCATATAATGCTCCGCCTTCTTTACAGGGGTTTGGTATCTCTGCACCTGAACAGGTAACCGGCGCGATTGACGCTGGCGCTGCTGGCGCTATTTCCGGCTCGGCAATAGTGAAAATCATTGAGAAAAATGTTGCGGCACCGGAACAGATGCTGGCTGAGCTGAAAGCTTTTGTCAGCGCGATGAAAGCCGCCACCCGGCAGTAAGCTAAATCAACCGCCAGAGACTTCTGGCGGTTTACGCTTCTTTCGTGTGTTTCATTTTATACATGGCGCTATCTGCATTCTGAATAGCCACATCCAGTTCGCCGTTCACCTCTGCAATCCCCCACGATACTGACAATGGCACGGTATGACCGTCCACTACAAACACATGGCTGGTCACCTGCCCGCTGATACGTTGAGCGATTGCGATGGCATCAGTTGCCTGCGAGCGAAACAGCAGGATCATAAATTCATCCCCGCCGGTACGAATCACAATATCGTGACTGGTGCGGGTGTTTGATAACATCCTGTTGGCGATAATTTGCAGCGCACGATCGCCTGCCGCGTGACCCCAGGTATCATTGACGGCCTTGAACTTATTGCAGTCCAGTAGCACCACCGAACAGTGGGATAAATCACGGCGCTTGATGATGTCGAGTATTCGGCGATTAAAGCAACCGGTCAGGGTGTCTATATAAACCTTCAGGTCGCTTTCGTTTAGCCATGATTTTAGCGAGAAACTAATCATGATGAAAAAGAACGGCGCCAGCAGGATCACGATCCCTGCATGGGTATCGCGCGTCATAAAACGGCCTAATGAAAGCGAATAGTGCAGCGCATATTTCTCCGAAAAATTGCGCACTAAAAAACGGGATTGACCTGTACATTTACCGGATAAACAGAGACTTTCATTGTTGGTCAAATTTACCAATTCCACATTCAGCTCTGGTGGGAGCTGGTAGTCAAATGCTTGAGCCAACGCTTCCTGCAATTCGGGCTTTGAATGGTCATAAACCAGATAGGCCACGATTTGGTCTGATATCTCTTTGCCAGACAGATCGTAGATATAGCTCACCACGCTGTAAGCTTTTTCACCGGTAATTTTATCGGTATAGAAGTTCGTTGAACTAAGGGCTTTGTTTTTGACGTTTTTTTGCAACAGTCGGGTATAGAAATCGACCGGCGGATAGAAAAAGTTGGTGAGATCCCGCGCCATTTCAGAATTTGAGAAACTGAAGTTGCGCGAATCGGAAGCCATAAACCAGTAAAAATAATCTGAATTTTTGGCGATAATATAACGATGTGCATCGAAGCTGCCCGGATTTAGCTCATTAACCATACCGCGAATAAACTCCGCCGCCGTATACATACACAGCGCGTTGTGGCTGGCTTGCTGGGCAATAATTGTCCCCGTTACCGAATGCAGACGCTTTGGGTCGGCGTTAATTCCCCATTCAATCTCATTGCGGGGAACAAATTGTGAAATATCGCCACATTGCTCACCCGATTTAATATGGTGATAGCGCTCACCAATCGCATCGGCGATCAGCTCATTATCGTTAAAAATGTCCATCATGCGCGCTTGCATGCGGTTAACACCGTCACTGACTGCAGCCATCCGCTGCTCATAAATTATAAACAGAAACAACGACGTAAATATCAACGTTATCAGCCCTGATACCAGCAGTGCCTGCCTGTTTCTGAGCTTGTCCTGCACAATCTTCACGAGTTCACCCTGATAGTTAACATATTGCCAAACCGGTTACCCGTTTCTGTCGTTGCATAACTGCGCTGTATGTTGATTGAGAATGTTAACCGTCCCTAAACTGATGCCTTAGAAGCCCGCCATTGTGTGCGCTAAAGTTACAGATTTATACAATAAAAGCACATTTTTGTTAACATAAATGCAAACTAATCATCACCCTCAATCGGATACCCCGCCCGACGAATGGCCTCACGACAATCGCTCACGCCTGCAGCGTAGCCCGCTTCAATCTCACAAACAGGACTGGCGCTGCAATAAGGTAGTTTAACCGGAGTCGCAATGCGTTTCTCCAGCACTTCAATTTTATCCATAAATTTCAATAAGTCACGCGCGGCACTCACGGCGAACTCTGCCGTTTCATCTCCGGTGAATGGTTCCAAAAGTGTGATTTTTTGTTGTAGCAGGTGGCGAGTCAACATCATCGTCAATGCCCTCAAAGCCAGTTTGCTTAAAGAGTAGCATTACATCGACGGGGAGAAAGGCAGGAAGAAATAAACTGGTAATAAAAAAGCTGACCGTGGAGCGATCAGCTTTTCAGTATTTTAATCATGGACTTAGAAGCGATAACCCGCGGAGAACATAAACACCCACGGATCGAGGCGGACGCTGTCATGCTGCTGCGCGCCAGCCAGTTTGTAGCTCGCGGTGGTGTCGATATCCATGTACCAGACCGACATGTTAATCAGCCAGTCGCGGTTAATCAGATAGTCCATACCCACTTGCCCTGCTGCGCCCCAGGAGTCTTTCAGGCTCAGGTCAGATAAACCGGTTTCTTTGCCGTTATTGTTAAAGCCTTCGTCAAAGAAGGTGGTGTAGTTCACACCGACACCAACGTAAGGACGCAGTTTGCTGCTGGAATCGCCGAAATACCACTGTGCCATTAAGGTCGGCGGTAAATGGTGAACGGTCGCAATATCACCTGTTGTGGCAGTGCCAATTTTATGGCGGAACGGCGTGGCTGCCAGTAATTCAACACCGATATTGTCGGTTGCCATGTAGGTAAATGTCAGACCCAACTGCGTGTTATTGCTGACATCAAAGCCACCCAGGCTCCCCAGCGTACCACCCGCGCCTTCCGTCGGTCTGACGGTGGCAGAACCTGCACGAATAAAGAATTCTCCGGCCTCATGCGCAAATACGTTACCAGAGAGAAGAGTTGTTAAAGCCACTGCTGCAACTGTTAATTTTTTCATGTCCGCTCCATCGTTATGGTTATAAAAGCGGAACGAATATACCCACATTGGAGTAATAAGTGATCTAACCTGGATCACATTGACTTTGATAATTTAACATTTATTGATCCAGATTAAGTTAGAACTTGCATTCAAAATCCTGGTTAACTTAATTCAGATCAATTTTGATATATTTTCGCCACGCAAGTATCTGACCTCCGTTGCAGAATAGCGATGGTTATTTGTTCGTGATGCGCAGAGAACAACCAACGTTCTTGCATGACGCTGAAGTCATAGTCAAAAATTACCGGGGCTTTACAAAGATATGCTTTTCCATACACCGCGCGATGCTGCCACTGTAGAGTTATCCAGGGTACAATTGCCCACAAATGAACACCTGCAAAACTCAAGGAGAGTGCATGTCTATCACGGCGAAATCCGTTTACCGTGACACGGGAAACTTTTTCCGTAATCAATTCATTACCATCTTGCTGGTATCGTTGTTGTGCGCGTTTATCACAGTGGTGTTAGGGCATGCCTTTTCTCCCACCGACGCACAAATAGCGCAACTTAGTGAAGGCGATCAGTTAACCAGCAGCGTGGGATTGTTCGATCTGGTGCAAAACATGACCCCGGAGCAACAGCAAATTTTGCTACGCGCTTCCGCGGCGTCGACGTTTTCCGGTCTGATTGGTAATGCCATCCTCGCCGGAGGCATTATCCTGATGATTCAGCTGATTTCAGCCGGTCATCGGGTCAGCGCGTTACGCGCCATCGGTGCCAGCGCGCCGGTTTTGCCGAAGCTGTTTATTCTGATTTTTCTGACTACTCTGCTGGTGCAAATCGGTATTATGCTGGTGGTGGTACCCGGTATTCTGCTGGCTATCCTGCTGGCACTTGCACCGGTGATGTTAGTACAGGACAAAATGGGTGTCTTTGCCGCGATACGCAACAGTATGCGTCTGGCGTGGTCGAATATGCGCCTGGTTGCACCAGCAGTGATCGGTTGGCTGTTGGCAAAAACGTTGTTGTTGCTTTTTGCGCCAAGTTTTGCGGTACTTACGCCAAATGTAGGCGCGGTATTGGCGAATACGCTGAGCAATATGATCTCCGCCGTGTTGCTGATCTATTTGTTCCGCCTGTACATGCTAATTCGCCAATAAACCCTGAACGCATTCCGGGCTTGTACCCGGTGCTTTTGATGACGGAATCGAAGAATGAAGCAGTTTCTTGATTTTTTACCGCTGGTTGTCTTTTTTGCTTTTTATAAGCTCTATGACATCTATGCGGCGACCTCGGCGCTGATTGTTGCGACGGCTGTGGTTTTGATTTACAGCTGGGTCCGCTATCGCAAGGTCGAGAAGATGGCATTGATCACTTTTGTTCTGGTAGCCGTGTTCGGTGGCCTGACCATCTTCTTCCACAATGATGAATTCATTAAGTGGAAAGTAACGGTGATTTACGGGCTGTTTGCCGGTGCGCTGCTGGTTAGCCAATGGGTAATGAAAAAGCCGCTGATTCAGCGCATGTTAGGTAAAGAGCTGAGCTTGCCACAGCCGGTTTGGACAAAACTTAACTTCGCCTGGGCCGTCTTCTTTATCCTGTGCGGTCTGGCGAATATCTATATCGCGTTTTGGCTACCGCAGAATATTTGGGTCAACTTTAAAGTATTCGGCCTGACCGCCCTGACTTTACTATTTACGTTACTGAGCGGAGTCTATATTTACCGCCACCTTCCGCAGGAAGATAAATCGTAATAAATGCTCGCCAGATCTCCGGATCTGGCGAATTTTTATCCCTTCGCGTTCCTTGTTCCCATCAAACCTGGCTTACTTCCGCCCCGCAGGCCGCATCCCCTCTGTTCTCAGCGCGTAAATTCTAGTAGCATCGCGCCTGTAATCTTTCTCTATAGTCGGTTCTACAATGACAACAACGAATAACACTCCCCAGGGCGAACTGGTTTTACGCACTCTGGCTATGCCTGCCGATACCAACGCAAACGGTGATATTTTTGGCGGCTGGCTGATGTCACAAATGGATATAGGTGGCGCTATTCAGGCCAAAGAGATCGCACATGGTCGCGTGGTAACGGTGCGGGTTGAAGGAATGAGCTTTTTGCGCCCGGTTGCCGTGGGCGATGTGGTTTGTTGCTATGCGCGCTGCGTGAAACGCGGGACGACCTCGATCAGCATTAATATTGAAGTCTGGGTGAAGAAAGTCGCTTCAGAACCTATCGGCCAGCGCTATAAAGCTACCGAAGCCCTGTTTATCTACGTTGCCGTTGATAAAGACGGTAAACCGCGGCCGATTCCCTCCCTGGCGGGATAGCACGCGCAAGCATCGCCATCCGGCAATCATTCTGCCGGATTTGGCGGCGTAACGCCAAATCCGACCTGATGCTTACTCGATCTGTGTTGTGCCGTTCAGGCGGAATACAATATTCACCACCAGCCCGGAACCTGGCTTACCGGCTTCATAACGCCATCTGCGCATCGCATTTTTTACTTCACGCTCAAACATATTCGCAGGCTGTGCGGACAGAACTTCCACATTTTCAACCCGGCCATCCGAGGTCACGTCAAATTTGACCTTCACACGGCCTTCAATGCGCAACGCCTGTGCACGTGCCGGATATTGAGGCTGATTACGACTTAAGGCTCGCGGACCCGATGGAGCACTCACCGCCGGTTTAGTGGTTGCCGGAGCGGTACTGGTTGTTGGACGCGCAGGCGCCGTATTTTCAAACGGGGACGTCGGACGCGGCTCTGCTGGTTTAACATCACGCTTCGGCTGCTCTTCCACCTTTTTCACCGGTTTTGGCTTCGGTTTAGGCTTGGGCTTCGGTTTCTCAATCACTACCGGCGCTTCTTTTGGCGGTTCGGGGATCGGTTCTGGCTCCGGTTCAGGCTCGACGACAGGTTCCGGCGGCGGCTGAACGGCCTGAGGCGGTTCAAGATCGGCAGGCGCAACCATCGTAACGGAGATCGGCTGCGCTGGCGCAGGCAGTTCAATAACCTGATGTACCGAGGTATACAGCAAACCTGCCACTACAGCACCATGAATGCCGACAGAAAGTAACGTAGGCCAGGGAAAGCGACGAGGTAAATCAAGGGTCATTGAAGTCATAATCGTTTCAGTAAAAAAACCAGGCCCCGATTTTAAATGCAAATAGCAATCATATTCAATAAGACCGTGAAGCTAACTGGCATTTAAAACGCGATTTTATGATAAAAAACCATTTTCAAAGTATGGCCTTAACATATTAGTTATCTTTCCGTTGCAGTTACCAGGCCTTTCCAATAACGTAAATATGACCTTTTACCGTTCAAGGAGCTCTACCCGTGCTGTACGTTATTTACGCTCAAGATATCGCAGACTCTCTCGAAAAACGTCTTTCCGTACGCCCTGCTCATCTGGCTCGTCTGCAACTCCTTCATGACGAAGGCCGTTTGCTCACGGCGGGTCCTATGCCAGCGGTTGACAGTAACGACCCGGGGGCCGCAGGCTTTACCGGCTCAACGGTGATCGCACAATTTGAATCTTTAGAAGCCGCGCAGGCGTGGGCTGAAGCCGATCCCTACGTGGCGGCAGGTGTTTATGCGCAGGTTTCAGTAAAACCGTACAAAAAAGTATTTTAAAAACAAAACGAAAAGCAGACATTGGGCACCGACAGCGGTGCCCTTTTGAGATCAGATGTTGTGGATCGCAAACAGCAACGAGTTACGTTGATGGTTGAGAATACACTTCCTGATGGTATGGATACGCATATTACGGCGCGATTGTCCTTCAAGCCAACGTGCTTTACGGCGGCTAGCCTGACGCAGCATCCGCCAGCGTCCCACTTCCGTTCTACTACGCTTCATGTTTACTACTCTTTCAGTCACTGAGCGGCCATTATAACGCCACACCGAATGCAGACCAGTGGTTTTCCCGTGTTTTTATTTGCCAGATTAATCCTGATGCGTAAACTCTTAACAATACGCTTTCAAAAGGATTTTTAAATTTATGACAACCTTCTACACCGTGGTGAGTTGGCTGGTCATTCTGGGTTACTGGGTACTCATTGCTGGCGTAACATTACGCATTCTAATGAAACGACGCGCAGTGCCCTCCGCAATGGCCTGGCTTTTGATCATCTATATTCTGCCATTGGTAGGGATCATTGCTTATCTGTCCTTCGGTGAGCTCCACCTGGGTAAACGTCGCGCCGAACGCGCCCGGGCAATGTGGCCGTCAACGGCCAAGTGGCTGAACGATCTTAAAGCCTGTAAGCATATTTTTGCGCAGGAAAACAGCAGCGTCGCGTCATCCTTATTTAAGCTGTGCGAGCGTCGTCAGGGAATCGCTGGCGTTAAAGGGAATCAACTGCAGTTGCTCACCAGTTCAGATGACGTGATGCAGGCATTGATCCGTGATATTCAACTGGCGCGTCACAACATCGAGATGGTGTTCTACATCTGGCAACCAGGCGGTATGGCCGATCAGGTCGCCGAGTCATTAATGGCTGCCGCAAGGCGTGGAATTCACTGTCGCTTAATGCTGGATTCCGCGGGTAGCGTGGCGTTCTTCCGCAGCCCATGGGCGGCGATGATGCGTAACGCGGGTATCGAGGTTGTTGAAGCGCTGAAAGTAAACCTGATGCGTGTATTTTTACGCCGTATGGACCTGCGTCAGCACCGCAAAATGATCATGATCGATAACTATATTGCTTATACCGGCAGCATGAACATGGTCGATCCCCGTTTCTTCAAACAAGATGCAGGCGTCGGGCAATGGGTGGATTTGATGGCGAGAATGGAAGGCCCGGTAGCCACCGCTATGGGCATCGTCTATTCCTGCGACTGGGAAATTGAGACCGGCAAGCGCATTCTGCCCCCGCCGCCAGACGTCAATATCATGCCGTTTGAGCAGGCCAGCGGCCACACCATTCACACAATCGCTTCGGGACCTGGTTTCCCTGAAGATTTGATTCATCAGGCGCTGTTAACCGCGGCTTATTCGGCGCGTGAATATTTAATTATGACCACGCCCTACTTCGTTCCCAGTGACGATCTGCTGCACGCGATCTGTACGGCGGCGCAGCGCGGGGTTGACGTCAGTATTATTCTTCCACGCAAGAATGATTCCCTGCTGGTTGGCTGGGCAAGCCGGGCCTTTTTCACTGAGCTGCTGGCCGCTGGCGTTAAAATCTATCAGTTCGAAGGTGGCTTACTGCACACCAAGAGCGTACTGGTCGATGGCGAGCTGAGCCTGGTCGGTACCGTTAACCTGGATATGCGCAGTCTGTGGCTCAATTTTGAAATCACGCTGGTCATTGATGATGCCGGATTCGGTGGCGATCTCGCGGCAGTACAGGATGATTATATTTCGCGTTCTCGTCTGCTTGATGCCCGTTTGTGGGTAAAACGACCACTCTGGCAGCGGATCGCTGAGCGACTGTTTTACTTCTTTAGTCCGTTGCTGTAAAACGTGCCCATCAGACAGTAAACAGGTAGTCATTATGGATATGGATTTGAACAATCGCCTGACTGAAGACGAAACGCTTGAGCAGGCTTACGATATTTTTCTTGAACTGGCTGCGGACAACCTGGATCCAGCCGACATCATTCTGTTCAATTTACAGTTTGAAGAGCGCGGTGGTGCCGAGTTATTCGACCCGGCAGAAGACTGGCAGGAGCATGTTGATTTTGACCTGAACCCTGACTTCTTTGCTGAAGTGGTGATTGGTCTGGCAGATACAGAAGACGGCGAGATTAACGATATTTTTGCGCGCGTTTTATTATGTCGCGAAAAAGATCACAAACTCTGCCATATTCTTTGGCGCGAGTAACAAACAAAAAAGCTGCTCTCGCAGCTTTTTTCATTTTTAGCCCGGCAGTTTACTTCCGCAGCGGTTACAAAACTGCGCACTATGTTCATGCTGCGCCTGCTGACACTGCGGGCATCTACGCTGATATCCTCGCTGTTGGAACGCACTGCTCATGTGTGTGGTTATCAATCCGGTCGGTATCGCAATCACAGAGTATCCAATCAGGATAAGCACTGACGCCACCATGCGTCCCAACGGCGTGTGCGGTGTAATGTCACCGTAGCCGACGGTGGTGACCGTAACAATTGCCCAATACACAGACGCATTCAGCGTAGTAAAGCCATATTTGGGCCCTTCTATCAGATACATCATCGCGCCGAAAACAACCATCAGAATGGCAATAAAGGAATAGAACAACATCAGTTGATGACGGGCGCTTTTTAACGCATTCCAGAACACTCGTAGAGAAGGCATAAAACGCAGCAGCTTGAGAATACGCAAGACGCGCAGGACACGCATCGCTCGCCAGGCGAAGACATAGCTCAGACTTATTTCAGGCCATAGCCACATCACGTACAGCGGTAGAATGGTGGCCAGATCGATAATCCCCCAGAAGCTAAACACATATTTAGCGGGATTGGCCCAGCTGCATAAGCGAAGAAAATATTCGAGGGTAAAGACCAGAGTAATAAAGACCTCCAGCCAGACAAAAATGCGCCATTCCTCGAAGGTTAAATGGTATTGCGTCCCGACGCCGGACTCAATGAAGATAACAATAACGCTGAGCAAGGCGAACAGCGCACACATACCTTCAAAGCGACGCCCTGAACGGGTGTTTAAATCGAATAATTTGCGATAGAGCGCGCGGCGGACAGAAGATACTAAACCTGACACATATACCTCACCAAAAAGAAGGGCTGACCTTTGTCAGCCCTCAGGATTATAGCGGGTCTACTTTCAGGCAGGAAACTGCGTGACGGAAACTTCCTTCGAGAACCGGGCGGGTTTTTGCGCATTCCGGTCCGGCAATCGGGCAGCGCGTACGGAACACGCAGCCGGAAGGAGGGTTAATCGGCGACGGTAATTCGCCTTCCAGCAACTGGATAACCTTGTTCCTTTCCTGATCCGGGTCGGGAATTGGCACTGCAGACATCAACGCTTTGGTATAAGGGTGCAGCGGATTATGGTACACCTCATCATAAGTCCCTAATTCCACCGCGTGTCCGAGATACATGACCAGCACGCGATCGGAGATATGTTTCACCACCGCCAGGTCGTGAGCAATGAAGATTAACGATAATCCCATTTCACGCTGGAGCTGTTGTAACAGGTTCACCACCTGGGCCTGAATGGATACGTCCAGCGCCGAAACCGGTTCATCGCAAATAATCAGCTTCGGCTCGAGGATCAGCGCCCGGGCAATACCAATACGCTGACACTGACCGCCTGAAAACTCATGCGGGTAGCGGTTAATCAGATTTGGCAGCAACCCCACCTTCATCATCATCGCCTTCACACGGTCGCGGACTTCCTGACCAGACAGGTTCGGATGATAAGTCCGCAGCGGTTCGGCGATGATTTCACCGATGGTCATGCGCGGGTTCAGTGATGCCAGCGGATCCTGGAAAATCATCTGAATATCGCTACGCACTTCCCGCCACTCATCGGGTTTCATGCCCAGCAAATCTTTACCCAGCCAGGCGACTTTTCCATCGGTGGCTTTCACCAGGCCAATAATCGCACGGGCAAAAGTCGATTTTCCACAGCCTGATTCGCCGACCACGCCCAGGGTTTCACCTTCATACAGTCGCAGAGTCACGCCATCAACCGCTTTCAGGGTTTTAGACGGCTGCCAGAACCACTGCTTGCCGTCTTTAATGTCGAAATGGACTTTAAGATCGGCAATTTCAAGGAGCACTTTTCGTTGTTCGGTGACCGCATTCATACCAGTTCCTCCACCGGTTTAAAGCAGGCGCGCAGGCGGCCCGGACTAAACTCTTCCAGTGGCGGAGCACTGCTACAGATTTCCATCGCATGCGGGCAACGCGGCTGGAATGGACAGCCTTTTGGTAGACGCAACAGGTTCGGCGGGTTGCCCGGAATAGTCAGCATCTCTTCCCCTTCGGCATCCAGACGAGGTACGGCATTCAGCAAACCAATCGAATACGGATGAACGGGCTTATAAAAGACATCCCGCGCACTGCCATATTCCATGGTACGTCCGGCGTACATCACCAAAACTTTATCGCAAATACCGGCAACTACTCCCAGATCGTGGGTGATCATGATAATCGCAGTGTTGAATTCGCTTTTCAGTTCATTCAGCAGGGTCATGATTTGCGCCTGTACCGTAACATCGAGCGCAGTAGTCGGCTCATCGGCTATCAGTAATTTAGGCCTGCACAACAGCGCCATGGCGATCATTACGCGCTGACGCATCCCGCCGGAGAATTCATGCGGATACATTTTCATACGCTTACGGGCTTCCGGCATTTTCACCGCATCCAGCATTCTTACAGATTCTTCAAAGGCTTCCGCTTTGCTCATGCCTTTATGCAGCATGAGAACTTCCATCAACTGCTCGCCGACTCGCATGTACGGATTGAGAGAGGTCATCGGGTCCTGGAAAATCATCGAGATTTGCTCGGCGCGCAGTTTGTTCAACTCACGTTCCGGTAAATTCAGAATTTCACGTCCGTTGAAAGTTGCAGATCCTCCGATACGGCCATTTGCCGCCAGCAGGCCCATCAGGGCAAAGGCCGTTTGCGATTTCCCTGAACCGGATTCCCCAACAATACCCAGCGTTTCTCCAGCTCGCAGAGAAAAGTTTAAATCGTTTACCGCAGTCACATCGCCGTCGGGGGTGGCAAACGTCACGCGCAGATCTTTAACGTTCAGCAGTGCGTTAGCCTGTTGTTGCGCGAGCGGCGCGGTTGAGGTTTCAATTACGCTCATGGCTGCACTCCTTAACGGTCTTTCGGGTCGAGGGCATCACGCAGGCCATCGCCAATAAAGTTAAAACAGAACAAAGTGACCACCAGGAAGCCTGCCGGGAAGAGCAGCAGCCATGGTGAGACTTCCATCGAGTTGGCACCATCACTCAGCAACGCCCCCCAGCTACTTAACGGCTCCTGCGTCCCTAATCCCAAAAAGCTCAGGAAGGATTCAAACAGGATCATGCTGGGCACCAGCAACGAAGCGTACACCACCACCACGCCCAGCACGTTCGGCACAATATGACGGATAACGATGCGCACGGTAGATACCCCACCCACTTGCGCTGCTTCAATAAACTCTTTGCGCTTGAGACTCAGCGTTTGTCCACGCACGATACGCGCCATATCCAGCCAGGATACCATCCCGATAGCGACAAAAATCAGCAGGATATTTTGCCCAAAGAAGGTGACCAGCAGAATCACGAAGAACATGAACGGGAAGGAGTTGAGGATTTCCAGCAGACGCATCATCACGGAGTCGATTTTACCGCCGAGGTAGCCCGACAGAGAACCGTATAGCGTGCCGACAACTACCGCGACCAAGGCCGCGGCAATGCCGACCATCAACGAGATGCGACCGCCAATCGCCACACGAACCAGCAGGTCTCGACCTGACGAGTCGGTGCCGAAATAGTGTCCAGATTCCGTATCCGGCGCGCTGGACATCATACCCCAGTCGGTATCGAAGTAGGTAAACTGCGACAGCATCGGCGCCAGCGTCACAAACAGCGCAATAATCACCAGCACTACCAGGCTTGCTACCGCCGCGCGGTTATGCATAAAGCGTCGACGCGCGTCCTGCCACAGACTGCGGCCCTCGACCTCCAGCTTTTCACTGAAATTTTCCAGCGCTTCGCTGTTTTTCTTACTTAACATCATAGCGAGCTCCAGTATCAGTAACGAATTTTCGGGTCGATAACGGCATACAGCACGTCAACAATCGCGTTAAACACGATGGTCAGCGTCCCTACCAGTATGGTGAGGCTCAGGACCAGCGAATAGTCGCGGTTTAACGCACCATTGACGAACAGCTGGCCAATGCCCGGCAAACCATAGATGGTTTCAATAACCATCGAACCGGTAATAATGCCGACAAATGCTGGTCCCATATAGGACAGCACGGGCAACAGCGCAGGTTTTAACGCATGGCGGAAAATGATCCGCCGCATCGGCAACCCTTTAGCGCGCGCGGTACGAATAAAGTTAGAGTGCAGCACTTCAATCATCGAACCGCGGGTAATACGGGCGATACTGGCGATATATGCCAGTGACAAGGCCACCATCGGCAGGATCATAAATTTCAACGCCCCGCCGTTCCAGCCGCCTCCGGGCAGCCATTTCAAGGTTATGGCAAATATCATGACCAATAAGGGAGCGACCACGAAACTGGGGATAACCACTCCGGTCATTGCCACCCCCATCACCGTGTAGTCCCAACGCGTATTTTGTTTCAGCGCGGCTATCACCCCAGCGCTAACGCCAACGAGGACCGCCAGAATAAAGGCCGCAGCTCCCAGCTTCGCAGAAACCGGAAAGCTCGAGGCCACGAGGTCGTTTACCGTATAGTCTTTATATTTAAAAGATGGCCCAAAATCGCCATGTGCCAGCTGCTTGAGGTAGCTGAAGTACTGCGTCGAGATAGGATCGTTAAGATGATATTTCGCTTCGATATTAGCCAGTACCTCTGGCGGTAACGCGCGTTCCCCGGTGAATGGACTTCCCGGCGCAAGGCGCATCATAAAGAATGAAATCGTAATAAGTATAAACAGCGTCGGAATCGCTTCCAGACAGCGACGTAATATAAATTTTAACATTGCCCGTACCTTCTGGCGTGTGCCTTTACACCTCTTCTACCCCGACGTTCAGGTAAAGCGGTGTTAATAGTTCGAAGAAAAAGACACTGTGGGGCAAAATGATTGCCCCACGTCTTGCCATTAATGCTTGATAATATACAAGTCTTTAACGTGGATATTATCCATCGGGTCTTTACCGGAGTATCCGCCAACCCATGGTTTCACCAGGCGGGCGTTAACATAGTAATAAACCGGTACAATCGCAGAATCTTTATCCAGCTGCTGTTCCGCTTTCGAATACAGTTCGCTGCGCTGCGCTTCATCAGTCACTTTCAGCGTATCCGCAATCAGCTTATCAAACGCCGGGCTCTTATAGTGGACGGTGTTGTTGGAGCTGTCAGACAGCACCATATTCAGGAAGGATGTTGGTTCGTTGTAATCCGCACACCAGCCCGCACGCGAAACATCATAGTTACCCTGATGGCGCGTATCGAGGAATGTTTTCCATTCCTGGTTTTCCAGCTTCACGTTGGCGCCCAGATTTTTCTTCCAGATAGATGCCGCAGCGATGGCCAGCTTTTTATGCAGATCTGAGGTGTTATACAGCAGGTCAAAGGTCAACGGTTTTTCAGCGGTATACCCGGCTTCAGCCAGCAGTTTTTTCGCTTCTTCATTACGTTTTTCCTGAGACCATTTGAACCACTCTGGTTCAACCAGTTTCGCGCCATCGGTGTAAGGAGGAGTAAAGCTATACGCCGGCAGGTCCCCCTGGTTTTTAACTTTGTTGACGATAATGTCACGATCCAACGCCAGTTTCAGGGCGGTACGAACACGAACATCGTTGAACGGTGCTTTCTGGTTGTTGATTTCGTAATAGTAGGTGCACAGATACGGGTCAACGTGAACTTCGTTCGGGATCTCTTTTTTCAGTTTCTGGAATAACTCGATCGGCATGTTGTTATAGGTCATGTCGATTTCGCCGCTGCGATAGCGGTTAACGTCAGTCACTTCAGAAGAAATTGGCAGGTAGGTAACCTGGTTAATAACCGTTTTGGCGTTGTCCCAGTAGTTGGTGTTACGCTCAAGTACAATGCGCTCGTTGACCACCCAGTCTTTCAGCTTATAGGCGCCGTTGGTGACGATGTTAGCGGGCTGGGTCCATTTCTCACCGTATTTTTCAACCGCTGCTTTAGGAACCGGAGAAACGGATGAGTGCACAAGCAATTTGTAGAAATAAGGAACCGGCTCGCTCAGGGTGACTTCAAATGTATGATCGTCGAGAGCTTTGACACCGAGATCGGTGATCGGCTTTTTGCCGGCGATAATATCGTCAATATTGACAATGTGACCGTACTGTAAATAACTGGCGTACGGTGACGCGGTATTTGGATTAGCCAGGCGTTGCCAGCTATACACGAAATCTTGCGCGGTAACAGGCGTGCCGTCAGACCACTTAGCGTCCTTACGCAGATGGAATGTCCACACCTTAAAGTCTTTATTTTCCCACTTTTCAGCCACGCCAGGCGATGGTTTGCCATCGACATCGCTGATTAATAAACCTTCAAACAGGTCACGGTTGATATTGGATTCAGGTACACCTTCGATTTTATGTGGATCGAGTGACTGAACTTCCGAACCGTTATTACGCACCAGAGTCTGCTTTTCAGCAAGCTGCACACCTGCTGGCACAACTGCCGCCGTAGCAACATTCCCAGCGATTAGCGCAGTTAGGATCCCCGCAGCTACTAAACTTTTTTTAGTGATGTTAGTCATTGTGTTTGTACTCCCTCATTATTATGGCTGGTTTTTTAACCAGACTGTTAATCCTGTCAGGATCCCTGTACGGCACCGGAGATTTTCTGCCGTCAGGTAGTTTCTTGTTTTACTGCTTGCTATCACCGACTTTATTTATTTCTGGCGATTCGTATGACCGCCTTGCGTCGATTATCTACGTGCCTCCCCTGCCGGAAACACGTTATTACCCTGTTGAGAGAAACTAATTGAAAATGATTCTCATCAACGTGAATTCTTCTGCATAATACCTGGCCGGAAAGTATCAAATGCGTTTCTTAACCGCCAATACATTTTACAAATTTGTTAACCAATTCTCTTTTATTGGAAATAAATCTCACTAAAAAAGTCTTACGAATGAAAGATCATGACAATAAAACGATGAAAATCAATACATTGCATAACGCGCAGTGTTAACTCCCCAGTCCTGTGTCAACACCACGCCAAAATGCACATAAATTTAACAATTGGTTATTAATTAGCACATTCATCTAAAAAAAACGCTGAAATAACTAATAACATTTCGATAATCCTTCAGCAAGCCCCAGAGTATGATGTTAATAAAATAACAGTGACATCGGGATCCCTCTGGTGGACCATTGAGTGTTATATCCATAAAATCAATGAATAAATTAATGAATAACCATCAGATATTTTTATATTTCTATGCTGATTTTCAACTTTAGTGAGAAGTTTTACTAATAACGAATGGAAACGGAGCCGAAAGAGGCTCCGTTGATGCCGAAGAGGAATATCAGGCAAGTAAACCGGGGAAAATGGACTTGATTCCAGTCACAATGAATTCGATCCCTAAGGCCATTAACAACAACCCCATAATACGCGTAATGACGTTGATACCGGTTTGGCCCAGCAGCCGTACCAGCCACGGTGCCATGCGAAAAAGTCCCCAACAGCACAGGGCAAACAACGCAATCGCCACAAAAAAACCAAACAGGTTAATCGCACTGTGATAGCGCGTACCCCAAACAATAGTTGAGCTTATCGCCCCCGGCCCCGCCATCAGCGGCAATGCCAGCGGCACTACGCCGATACTTTCGCGGATTGCTGTTTCTGATTTTTCCTGTTTGTTTTGCTTATCTTCGCCCAGTTTTCCGCTAATCATGGACATTGCGATAGTCACCACCAGAATGCCGCCGGCAATCCTGAACGAATCTATCGAGATACCGAAGAGCTGCAGAATACCGTCACCAAGGAACAGCGAAGTCCACAGGATGATGGCAACCGACAGGTTTGCCGTAAGGTTGGTTTTATTTCGCGCAGCAGCCGTTTGATAGCTGGTCATACTGATAAAGACTGGGATGATCCCGACCGGGTTAACCAATGCGAATAACCCAATGAAAAACTTAAAATAGACAGGAAAATCAAATAGCGTTTGGATCACGGTTAGCTCCGAAGCGTTAGCCGGATAAAATGAGTCATAAAAATTGATAAAATCCGCGCTGAAGATACGCCTTTTGTCAGCATACTTCACCTTCTATCTGTGTATATCTACGTAAATACACATCCAATACTTAGTGTTATTAATATGTATTAAATATGCTAATGTTAATGGCATTCACCCCATCAATTTATTAACACTTACCGATAAACGCTAAAAGGGCCTGCTGAAAGGTGTCAGCTTTGCGAAATTTTGATCCAGATCACGCAATTACTACTCAGAAGTGAGTAATCTTGCTTACGCCACCTGGAGGTAGCGCGTTAGAATTAAGTGGCGCTAGCGTATAAGCTCTTTTAGTAAATCAAGGTAAAGTGGACGTTAATTAACCGTTTGATTTTCAAAACGTTACACAAATTTTCGTCGATCTGTCTATACTCTCGTATCGAGCAGATGATTTACTAAAAAAGTTTAACATTATCAGGAGAGCATTATGGCTGTTACTAATGTCGCTGAACTTAACGCACTTGTAGAGCGCGTAAAAAAAGCCCAGCGTGAATATGCCAGTTTCACTCAAGAACAGGTTGACAAAATCTTCCGTGCCGCCGCTCTGGCTGCCGCAGACGCTCGAATCCCTCTCGCGAAAATGGCCGTTGCCGAATCTGGCATGGGCATCGTCGAAGATAAAGTGATTAAAAACCACTTTGCTTCCGAATACATTTATAACGCATATAAAGACGAAAAAACCTGTGGTGTGCTGGCTGAAGACCACACCTTCGGTACCATTACCATTGCTGAACCGATTGGTATCATCTGCGGTATCGTTCCAACCACTAACCCGACTTCTACTGCAATCTTCAAATCACTGATCAGCCTGAAGACGCGTAACGCCATCATCTTCTCTCCGCATCCGCGTGCTAAAGATGCCACGAACAAAGCGGCTGATATCGTTCTGCAGGCAGCAATTGCTGCTGGCGCACCGAAAGATCTGATCGGCTGGATCGATCAACCTTCCGTAGAACTGTCAAACGCACTGATGCACCACCCGGACATCAACCTGATCCTTGCGACCGGTGGTCCAGGCATGGTTAAAGCAGCGTACAGCTCCGGTAAACCGGCAATCGGTGTAGGCGCAGGTAACACCCCTGTGGTTATCGATGAAACCGCTGATATCAAGCGTGCTGTTGCATCTGTTCTGATGTCTAAAACCTTCGATAACGGCGTAATTTGTGCTTCTGAACAGTCCGTTGTTGTCGTTGACTCTGTATACGACGCAGTACGTGAGCGTTTCGCGACTCACGGCGGCTACATGCTGCAAGGCAAAGAGCTGAAAGCCGTTCAGGACGTTATCCTGAAAAATGGCGCGCTGAACGCGGCTATCGTTGGTCAGCCGGCATACAAAATTGCTGAACTGGCAGGCTTCTCCGTACCAGAAACCACTAAGATTCTGATCGGTGAAGTGACAGTTGTTGACGAAAGCGAACCGTTCGCTCACGAAAAATTGTCTCCGACGCTGGCAATGTACCGTGCGAAAGACTTCGAAGACGCCGTTATTAAAGCTGAAAAACTGGTTGCGATGGGCGGTATCGGTCATACCTCTTGCCTGTACACCGACCAGGACAACCAGCCAGAACGTGTTGCTTACTTCGGTCAGATGATGAAAACCGCACGTATCCTGATTAACACCCCAGCTTCTCAGGGTGGTATCGGTGACCTGTACAACTTTAAACTCGCGCCTTCCCTGACTCTGGGTTGTGGTTCCTGGGGTGGTAACTCCATCTCTGAAAACGTTGGTCCTAAGCACCTGATCAACAAGAAAACCGTTGCTAAGCGAGCTGAAAACATGTTGTGGCACAAACTTCCGAAATCTATCTACTTCCGTCGTGGCTCTCTGCCAATCGCACTGGATGAAGTGATTACCGATGGTCACAAACGTGCGCTGATCGTGACCGACCGCTTCCTGTTTAACAATGGCTATGCTGACCAGATCACCTCCGTGCTGAAAGCTGCTGGCGTTGAAACCGAAGTGTTCTTTGAAGTGGAAGCTGACCCAACTCTGACCGTTGTACGCAAAGGTGCTGAGCTGGCTAACTCCTTTAAACCAGACGTGATCATCGCGCTGGGTGGCGGTTCCCCGATGGACGCCGCGAAAATCATGTGGGTTATGTACGAACACCCAGAAACCCACTTCGAAGAACTGGCATTGCGCTTTATGGACATCCGTAAACGTATCTACAAGTTCCCGAAAATGGGCGTAAAAGCGAAGATGGTTGCCGTCACCACCACTTCCGGTACTGGTTCTGAAGTTACTCCGTTTGCGGTTGTTACTGACGATGCAACTGGTCAGAAATACCCGCTGGCAGACTATGCGCTGACTCCGGATATGGCGATTGTTGACGCCAACCTGGTGATGGATATGCCTAAGTCCCTGTGTGCGTTCGGTGGTCTGGATGCCGTCACTCACGCCCTGGAAGCTTACGTATCCGTGCTGGCTTCTGAGTTCTCCGACGGTCAGGCTCTGCAAGCGCTGAAACTGCTGAAAGAAAACCTGCCAGCGTCCTACCATGAAGGTTCTAAGAACCCGGTAGCGCGTGAGCGTGTACACAGTGCAGCAACCATCGCCGGTATTGCGTTTGCTAACGCCTTCCTGGGTGTATGTCACTCAATGGCGCACAAGCTGGGTTCTCAGTTCCACATTCCTCACGGTCTGGCGAACGCCCTGCTGATCAGCAACGTTATTCGTTATAACGCGAACGACAACCCGACTAAACAGACTGCATTCAGCCAGTACGACCGTCCGCAGGCTCGTCGTCGCTACGCTGAAATCGCAGACCATCTGGGTCTGAGCGCACCGGGCGACCGTACTGCTGCAAAAATCCAGAAACTGCTGGGCTGGCTGGACGAAATCAAAGCTGAACTGGGTATTCCTAAGTCTATCCGTGAAGCTGGTGTTCAGGAAGCTGACTTCCTGGCACACGTGGACAAACTGTCTGAAGATGCGTTTGATGACCAGTGTACTGGTGCTAACCCGCGTTACCCGCTGATTTCTGAACTGAAACAGATCCTGATGGATACCTACTACGGTCGTGAATACAGCGAAGATCAAACCGCCGTTAAGACTGAAGCCGTAGCTGCTCCGAAAGCTGAGAAGAAAGCGAAGAAATCCGCTTAATTCAACCAGATAAGTTTTAGTCTCACCATAAACGGTCCCAATTTGGGGCCGTTTTTTTTTACATCTTACGTTATCAGAATCGATACATGACCAATTCAGCGACGTGTAAAGGATGGACCTGTAAAAGGATGCTTAGGAGGATGCGAGAATAGCGTCAGGAGAGTGTCTGACAGGGTAGCGAACATTAGCGAATGTCTCAGCCTACCCTGTGCTAATAAGCGCCCAGAAGCGCGTAGAGTTAGTCGTGGTTGTGTCGTTCTTGTATCGCCGTCAGAGAGCCCTCAGACTGTGCTTGCTTATAATGCTTACGGCACACCGATACATAGCGTTCGTTCCCGCCAATCACCACCTGTTCGCCCTCGTTATAAGGTCGTCCTGCCTGATCAAGACGCAACACCATGCTGGCCTTACGCCCACAGAAACAAATGGTTTTTAATTCAACCAGTTTATCTGACCACGCCAACAGGTATTCGCTGCCGCCAAATAACTCACCACGAAAATCGGTACGCAAGCCGTAGCACAACACGGGAATATCCAGCTGATCGACAACTTCAGATAATTCATAAACCTGCTGTCGAGTCAGAAACTGCGACTCATCAACCAGTACACAGTGAATTCTTTGCTGCTCATTCTCAGCCCGAATCTCTTCGAACAATGATGAATTTTGGTTAAACAATTTTGCAGGTGACGACAGACCTATACGTGAACTTACTTTTCCAGCACCAAAGCGGTCATCAATTTCCGCTGTATATACCACGGCACGCATCCCACGTTCCTGATAATTGTACGAAGATTGCAGCAATGCAGTCGACTTACCGGCATTCATTGCAGAATAGTAAAAATATAGCTGTGCCATTGACCGTAGGCCCTCACCCGGGGAAATAAATATGGGCAGGATTGTACCATATTTCACGAACGTGTCGGTGTAGCGTTGCCTGCATAGGCGTATAAATAGGCGTACAGACTCGCTCAGTGTCGCCTAAATAACCGATCCTTTAAGTGACATGGGAGCGTGAGTACACTCCAGCCATAGCCCAGGTAGCCTGAAACTGGACGGGTATATACACACTCTTTCACAAATAGTGCTCATGAAGTTTATCCATACCGCTTATCTTCTTACGGCAATAAAGAAACCCTTCCCTTATTGTTATTGAATCTACCCACTGTCGCCATGTATTAGCGAATTCATGTAAGCAAAACTAATACAAAAGGTTGAAATCACTGCAAAGAGATACTATTTGTACACCATGAAATGTGACCTGAATCTTGAATTTTTACTCTCAGCTGCTGAGAAGCCCCCTCACCAATAAGCCTTTTTTATGCCCAACGTCGCGGTGAATTTAAGACAGATGAATTAATTCTGATACTAAATAAAGCGCAATTTTGAATTCCTTACATTCCTGGCTATTGCACAACTGAATTTATCGCTCTATTATTAGCTCAACAAACCACCCCCAATATAAGTTTGAGATTACTACAATGAGCGAAGCACTTAAAATTCTGAACAACATCCGTACTCTTCGTGCGCAGGCAAGAGAATGTACTCTGGAAACGCTTGAAGAAATGCTGGAAAAATTAGAAGTTGTTGTTAGCGAGCGCCGTGAAGAAGAAAGCGCTGCAGCTGCTGAAGTTGAAGAACGTACTCGTAAACTGCAACAATATCGTGAAATGCTGATCGCTGACGGCATTGACCCGAACGAACTGCTGAATAGCATGGCTGCTGTTAAATCTGGCACCAAAGCTAAACGCGCTGCACGTCCGGCGAAATATAGCTATGTTGACGAAAACGGTGAAACTAAAACCTGGACTGGTCAGGGTCGTACACCGGCAGTGATCAAAAAAGCGATGGAAGAACAAGGTAAACAACTGGACGATTTCTTAATCAAAGAATAATTCAGAAATAGTTTGCTTAAAATCCCGCCAGTGGCGGGATTTTTTTTACCTGTACTTAGCACAGTCCCTACCCAGTTTAGGTATAAAAAAACGGTGCTGGATTAACAGCACCGTTCAGACCTGATAATACCAGCAGGTTACTTCTTAATACCCATCTCATCTTCCAGCCAGGCTTTAAATTCAGCGCCGAGAGTATTATGGCGAATACCATATTCAACGAACGCCTGCATATAGCCCAGCTTATTACCACAGTCATGGCTTTTGCCCTTCATGTGATAAGCTTCAACCGTTTCTTTTTCAATCAGCATATCGATAGCATCAGTCAGCTGAATTTCGTCACCGGCTCCCGGAGGCGTTTTTGCCAGCAGAGGCCAGATATCCGCGCTAAGGACGTAACGCCCCACGATGGCCAGATTAGATGGCGCCACATTCGCTTTCGGCTTTTCAACAACGCCAACCATCGGTACGCTTTCGCCCGGCGCTAATTCAACGCCTTTACAATCAACAACACCATAAGCGGTAACATCTTCTACCGGCTCAACCATAATCTGGCTGCTGCCTGTTTCATCGAAACGATGAATCATTTCGGCAAGGTTGTCGCGTGATAAATCAGATTCGTATTCGTCAAGAATGACGTCCGGCAAGATAACCGCAACGGGCTCATCGCCAACCACCGGGTGCGCGCACAATACCGCGTGGCCCAGACCTTTGGCCAGTCCCTGACGGACCTGCATAATAGTGACATGTGGCGGACAAATAGATTGCACTTCTTCCAGAAGCTGGCGTTTTACACGTTTTTCCAGCATAGCTTCAAGTTCAAAGCTGGTATCGAAGTGGTTTTCAATCGAATTTTTAGACGAGTGAGTTACAAGTACAATTTCAGTGATGCCCGCAGCAATACATTCGTTTACGACGTACTGAATTAATGGCTTATCTACCAACGGTAGCATCTCTTTCGGGATTGCTTTCGTAGCCGGTAACATCCTGGTTCCTAATCCCGCAACCGGGATAACGGCCTTTTTGACTTTTGAATTAAGGGCAGCCATTTAAAACTCTCCTGGACTGTTCATGTATTGAACGTGTTCATCAATCTGTATCGCATCCAAGTATATCAGTACCGCGACAAGCTTCTGGTCTGAAAAGGACGCGCGTCGGTATAATTAAGATAAATACGAATAAATCTGGCGCTGATAGTAGCACTCACAGCATGAGGGGAGTGAGCCAATTTCATTCTCACGCCACTCGGTTGTTCATTCTGCAGACAACATCAGGCGCAGCCGACCACCGGCCCCCCAAATTTGGCATTGCCAGGATTCGCAACGTTGGCTCAGTTGATTAAGATACGCATTCCCTAAGGTTCCCAACGGAACGCCATTGCTGATTTGTACATTGTGGGAACCTGTATTTAATGTCGCATTCAGCCCTGCTGATACCAGAATCAGGTTTTTTAATCCGCTGTGGTAATAACCCACCAGCAAAGGGAATTGTCCGGGCAAATTAGCCTGGCGCAATAAATGGTTAACCTGTTTCAATAACGCACCGAGCTCCGGCAATCGTTGATTTTGATGCGCGAGCTGTTCCTGCAGCAAACCGTTAAATAGCGCCCGCAGTAACAATGCTGCCAGAACGCCATTATCCCCTGCCCGCGTCACATCCAGACAATAAAACGCAAGGTCATGGTCCGATAGCGGTGCAATATCCAGTACCAGCCCCGGTTGATCGGCGGCCACCAATTGACGATAGTTGATCCGACATCGTGAAATAACTTGCGACACAGGAGGCTGTAATTCTTGCAACAGCTTTGCTGCAGCGGCGGGATCACCAACCATCGCATCCCAGTCACGAAACAGCCGCTCTTCTTCTTCCACGCGTGAATTAAACATATTCGGATACAGACACGCAAAGACGGTTTCGCGCAGGCGGTTCAGGTCCTTTACCGGCTTTAGCAGCACATCATCCACACCCAATCGCAGTGCTTTGGCTATATCAGACATGTTTTCCGTCGCTGATATCACCAGGATTGGGGTCTGATCGCCACGATTACGCAGATACTCTACTAGCTTAAGGCCGTTCATACGTGGCATAGCCAGGTCGCAGATAATCAGGTCGGGGTTAAAGTGCCCGAGTAATTCAAGTGCTTCAAGTCCATCGCCAGCTACCGCCGTTGTCGCTCCCAAAGAGGAAAACCATGAGTCCATGAGTGAGCGAAATACCGGCTCATCCTCAACGATAAGAATCTGTTTTCCGACCAATGGCTGCGTCATACTCTCCCCCCTGACTGGCTTTAGTAAATAGTGGCATGCTATTGCTACTCACGCCTGTCAGAATTTGCTTAAGTGTTGATAAAAAATGCGTTAGATGTTGGTTTTCACCAGGGGTAGAAGCTCATCCATTTTCTTCTCGACCGCCAGTTGTCCAGCAGCAATTGCTGCGCTGGCGCGGTGAAAATCCAGCGTGGATATTTGCGGACAAAACGGCTGAATCAGGATGTCTGGCGGGTCACCGGCCATGCGGTTACGTTTCAGACGGTTTTCCAGAACCTGAATAGAAGTCGTCATGATCTCCATCGCCGTCGGCGCGGTTACCGCACGCCTGGCCGTTATGTTGCTCAAGCGCTCTTTCAGTCGGGCACGCCATGAAAGCGCGTCGACATCATCACCCGTTTCGGCATCACTGCTGACGTTGAAGGAGAGTAAATCTTGCTGCATAAGATGCGCATCGTGTTGCAGATCGACGGCAATAACGATGTCAGCGCCCAGCGCGCGAGTTAAGGATACAGGAACGGGATTCACCACCGCGCCATCGACCAGCCAGTAACCATTATGCGCTACAGGGGACATCAGACCAGGAATACTGCAGGAGGCCCGAACAGCCAGGTGCAAATCACCTTCCGTGAACCAGAGCTCCCGACCCGTACTCAGATTAGTAGCCACAGTTGCGAAACGGCGAGTGCATTGCTCAATTGCTTCTACCGGCATGACATTACGGTACTGATTGAATACCCGTTCACCACGCAGTAAACCGCCCCTGCGCCACGAGAGATCCATCAGACGTAAGACATCCCAATAGCTGAAAGAACAAACCCATTGTTCGAGAGCAGGTAACTTATTGCATGCGTAGGCTGCACCAACAAGCGAACCAATGGAACACCCTGCCACAATATCAACATCAATGCCCATATGCTTTAGGGCCTTAATAACGCCAATATGCGACCAACCTCGCGCCGCGCCGGAACCTAGCGCCAGCCCAATTTTTATTTTTCTCATTGTACGTACAAACTTCCCCTGGCTTGCAGACGTAGCAACATCGCTACCGCTCAGTTAACATAGTGCTACCTTGGCGTTTTTACGCCGTTTTTTTATTCCAGGGAGTACTTTGTGTCTCAGCTTTGTCCCTGTGGTAGCGCTGTCGAGTATAGCCTATGTTGCTACCGTTATGTGTCTGGCGCGCAAGTAGCACCTACGCCGTCACATCTCATGCGTTCTCGTTACTGTGCTTTTGTGATGAAAGACGCAGATTACCTTATCAAGACCTGGCATCCGGACTGTCATGCAGCCGAGTTTCGCGACGACATTATCGCAGGATTTAGCCACACTGAATGGCTCGGGCTGACCGTTTTTGAACAACAAACGGTAGACACAGAAAATATCGGCTATGTCAGCTTTGTTGCGCGATTTTCTGAACAAGGTAAAACAGGTGCAATTATCGAGCGCTCTCGTTTTTTAAAAGAAAACGGTCAGTGGTACTATATAGACGGTACACGCCCTCAAATTGGACGAAACGATACCTGCCCTTGTGGCTCCGGTAAAAAATTTAAAAAGTGCTGCGGCTAATCAACGCCCGACAGTATCAATTTTGCAAACATTCTCAACAGGATCACCGCTGCAAATGCATTCATTACAACGAAAAGTGCTGCGTACTATTTGCCCGGACCAAAAAGGTCTGATCGCGCGCATTACGAATATCTGTTACAAGCATGAACTGAACATCGTGCAGAACAATGAGTTCGTGGACCACCGGACCGGGCGCTTTTTTATGCGTACCGAACTGGAGGGTATTTTTAACGACGTTACGCTGCTTGCCGATCTGGATAGTGCCCTACCAGATGGCTCCATTCGTGAATTAACACCAGCAGGACGCCGCCGTATCGTCATTTTGGTCACCAAAGAAGCACATTGTCTGGGTGATCTGTTAATGAAGGCCAATTATGGCGGGCTGGATGTTGAAATCGCCGCTGTGATCGGCAACCACGAGACGCTGCGACCTTTGGTTGAGCGGTTTGATATCCCGTTTGAGCTGGTCAGCCACGAAGGTTTAACGCGTGACGAACATGACCTGAAAATGGCCGATGCTATCGACGCGCACCAACCTGACTATGTCGTGCTGGCAAAATACATGCGCGTTCTGACACCAACATTTGTTTCACGCTTCCCGAATAAGATTATCAATATTCACCATTCATTCCTGCCAGCGTTTATTGGCGCTCGCCCTTACCATCAGGCTTATGAGCGCGGCGTGAAGATCATCGGTGCGACAGCCCACTACGTGAATGATAACCTCGATGAAGGCCCAATCATTATGCAGGACGTAATTCATGTGGATCACACCTACACCGCGGAAGACATGATGCGTGCGGGCCGCGACGTTGAGAAAAATGTATTAAGCCGCGCGCTGTATCAGGTTCTGGCTCAACGCGTCTTTGTTTACGGTAACCGAACGATTATTCTGTAATCGATTGATAATTGAATTGGTTACCTTTACATCTTTACGCGTAAAAATCAGGCAACCAGTTCTTTTTTATCAACGGAATACTTTACAGGGGCGCATCATTTGATATGATGCGCCCCGCTTCCAACGGAAGCAGGCCAGTAACTAGCATTACCCCGTGGTGGGGTTCCCGAGCGGCCAAAGGGAGCAGACTGTAAATCTGCCGTCATCGACTTCGAAGGTTCGAATCCTTCCCCCACCACCATTCATTCCGATAGATTCATAAAATTAGTATACCCCTGGTGGGGTTCCCGAGCGGCCAAAGGGAGCAGACTGTAAATCTGCCGTCATCGACTTCGAAGGTTCGAATCCTTCCCCCACCACCATCACTTCATAAAGCACCTGTATCAAATCCATCTGTTATGCCTCATATTCTGCCCAGACGGGAAGGATGAGAAGCTTCGACTAAGGTTCGATTCGAGCGTTAGCGAGAAAGCGTTGCCGCAGGCAACGACCCGAAGGGCGAAGCGCACCGCGCTGAGTAATCCTTCCCCCACCACCATCACTTCATAAAGCACCTGTATCAAATCCATCTGTTATGCCTCATATTCTGCCCAGACGGGAAGGATGAGAAGCTTCGACTAAGGTTCGATTCGAGCGTTAGCGAGAAAGCGTTGCCGCAGGTAACGACCCGAAGGGCGAAGCGCACCGCGCTGAGTAATCCTTCCCCTACCACCATCACCTCATAAAGCACCAGTATCCCATCCATCTGTAATGCCCCATCCCTTGCCCTCGATCAAGCCTCAATTCGGGTCGGCAATTTGCCTGATGCGCTATGCTTATCCGGCAATTAGTCGTAAAAAAACCCCGCCGGAGCAGGGTTTTGTCTTACACAGATAACCGATTAATGACGCGCACGAACAATCTGGTATTTGCGCGTCAGATATTCGACCGGAACGCTCCAGATGTGCACCAGACGCGAGAACGGGAACAACAGGAACAGCGTCATACCCAGCACCAGGTGCATACGGAAAATGAACGCGACGCCATCCAGATATTGAGACGCACCACCCTGGAAGGTCACCACTGTCTGCGCCCAGTTCACCAGCTTCATCATCTCGCTGCCGTCCATATGCTGGGCGGAGAACGGAATGGTCAGCAGGCCCAGCGCACACTGGATCACCAGCAGGGAGAGGATCAGAATGTCCGCTCCGGTAGTGGTCGCCCGCACACGTGGGCTGAACAGGCGGCGTTTCAGCAGCAAGACGCCGCCAATCAAACACATCACACCACTGGCACCACCCGCGAACATCGCCATCTTTTGTTTCACTTCAAGCGGCAGCCACGCTTCATACATCCAGTGTGGTGTCAGCATGCCAAGGAAGTGCCCGGCAAAAATCCCCAGGATCCCGATGTGGAACAGGTTTGACGCCAGGTTCATCCCTTTGCGATCCAGCATCTGACTGGAAGCCGCGCGCCAGGTATACTGCCCATAGTCATAACGCAGCCAACTGCCAATCAGAAAGACAGAACCCGCGATGTATGGATAGATGTCAAAGAAGAACGTATTCAGGAAGTGCATTATTGCTGTCCTCCGGTGGTGATATTCAGATACTGCGGCGCAACGGCCCCGGCAAAACGACGCTGGTGAGCGGAAATTTCCGACTCACCACACCCCTGATCGGCGAAGAATTTCACCTGCTCTTCTTCCCAGACCGCATCCAGCGCTTGTGGGGTATCGTCACGCGCTTCATCTGCAATTTTTTCAGCCACTTTATCGCTGTCGATAACGGTATTCGCCAGTTTTAACAGCAGATCGAACAGCACCGCATAACGGCTTTCACGCTGTTGCAAGCGAGCGCTGAGCAGCGCCAGAATCGGCGCGATATCCTGTAACCCCCCTAATGCTTCGCTTTTCGGCAACTGCGCAAGGTATTCCAGATACAGCGGCAGATGATCGGGAAGTTCGCGGCTGTCGAGCTGCAGACCGTGCTGTTCATACTGCGCCATCAGGTCAACCATAGCCTGACCACGATCGCGGGACTCGCCGTGTACATGTTCAAACAGCAGCAACGAGGTGGCGCGGCCACGGTCAAACAGTTCGCTATAGCTTGCCTGCACATCCAGCATGTCCTGCGCGGTGAGATCGCGCAGGAAAATGCCCAGAGTCTGGGCATCCTCTTTATCCAGGTTCTCAGATGACGCGAGTGCATCGAAAAGTTCCTGCTGATGCTGCCACAAGGCAGCATCCGGGTACTCGAGCAGACGCGAAACAATGACAAGTTCAATCATTGGTGCGGCTCCGTTTTGCTGGTCACATCGACAGCGTCGATGCGGCGGCTGTTGAACAGATTGAATTTAGTATCAGAACCGTGGCAACCGTCACCGAAGGTAAAGCCACAACCGCTTTTCTCCGGGAACGCGTCACGCGCCAGTTCACGATGGCTGCTCGGTACCACGAAACGATCTTCGTAGTTAGCAATCGCCAGATAACGATACATTTCCTGTGCCTGCGCTTCGCTTAAGCCCACCTCTTCCAGCGCACGGGTATCAACTTTACCGTCAACGGTTTCCGCACGTTTGTAGTGACGCATCGCCAGCATACGTTTCAGCGCCAACAGTACCGGCTGAGTGTCGCCTGCGGTCAGCAGGTTCGCCAGGTACTGAACCGGAATACGCAGACTGTCAACGTCCGGCAGAATACCGTTGCTGCCCAGCTCGCCCGCATCGGCGGCAGACTGGATCGGTGACAAAGGCGGCACGTACCAGACCATCGGTAGCGTGCGGTATTCCGGATGCAGCGGCAGCGCCAGCTTCCAGTCCATCGCCATTTTGTAAACCGGCGACTGCTGTGCGGCATCAATGACGCTCAGCGGAATACCATCTTTCAGCGCTTGTTCAATAACAGCCGGATCGTTCGGATCGAGGAACACGTCCAGTTGACGCTGGTACAGATCTTTCTCGTGCTCCGTGCTTGCCGCACTTTCGATCGCATCTGCGTCATACAGCAGTACGCCGAGGTAACGAATACGGCCTACGCAGGTTTCGGAACAAACGGTCGGCTGACCGGCTTCGATACGCGGGTAGCAGAAAATGCACTTCTCAGATTTCCCGCTCTTCCAGTTGAAGTAGATCTTCTTATACGGGCAGCCAGTGATACACATACGCCAGCCGCGGCATTTGTCCTGGTCGATCAGCACGATGCCATCTTCTTCACGCTTGTAGATAGCGCCGCTTGGGCAGGTCGCCACGCACGCCGGGTTAAGGCAATGCTCACACAAACGCGGCAGATACATCATGAAGGTATTTTCGAACTGACCGTACATCGCCTTCTGCATGTTTTCGAAGTTCTGGTCTTTGGCGCGTTTTTCGAACTCGCCCCCCAGAATTTCTTCCCAGTTCGGACCGCTGGTGATTTTATCCATCCGCTGACCGGTGATCAGCGAACGCGGACGGGCAATCGGCTGCGCCTTACTGTCTGCTGGGGCGTTGTGCAACGTTTGGTAGTCAAAATCAAACGGCTCATAGTAATCATCCATGCCCGGCAGATGCGGGTTAGCAAAGATTTTACCCAGCAGCAGTGCTTTGTTACCCATGCGCGGCTGCAGCTTGCCATTGATTTTACGGATCCAACCGCCCTTCCATTTTTCCTGGTTTTCCCAGTCGTTCGGGAAGCCAACGCCAGGCTTACTTTCGACGTTGTTGAACCAGGCGTACTCCATACCTTCACGGCTGGTCCAGACGTTTTTGCAGGTCACTGAACAGGTGTGGCAGCCGATGCACTTATCGAGATTCAGCACCATGCCGACTTGTGAACGAATTTTCATTTTACGCTCTCCTGTACCTGGTCATTGCCTTCGCCATCCAACCAGTTAATGTTCTTCATCTTACGTACAACTACGAACTCATCGCGGTTTGAACCGACGGTACCGTAGTAGTTAAAGCCGTATGCCAGTTGCGCATAACCACCGATCATGTGAGTTGGTTTCGGCGTAATACGGGTTACCGAGTTGTGGATCCCGCCGCGCTGCTGGGTGATTTCAGAACCCGGCAGGTTAACAATACGTTCCTGCGCGTGGTACATCATGGTCATCCCGGCCGGCACACGCTGGCTGACAACTGCACGCGCCGTCAGCGCCCCGTTGCTGTTGAAGACTTCGATCCAGTCGTTATCTTCGATACCCAGATCCTTCGCATCAACTTCGCTCATCCACACAATCGGACCACCGCGAGACAGCGTCAGCATCAGCAGGTTGTCGCTGTAGGTGGAGTGGATACCCCATTTCTGGTGCGGCGTCAGGAAGTTGAGCGCTTTTTCCGGGTTACCGTTAGACTTCTCGCCGATCACCGCTTTCACCGAACGGGTGTCGATTGGCGGACGATACACCAGCAGGCTCTCACCGAAGTCACGCATCCACTGGTGATCCTGATACAACTGCTGGCGACCAGACAGCGTACGCCATGGGATCAGCTCATGAACGTTGGTATAACCGGCGTTATAAGACACATGTTCATCTTCCAGACCTGACCAGGTCGGACTGGAGATAATTTTGCGCGGCTGCGCCTGGATGTCGCGGAAACGAATTTTTTCGTCTTCTTTATTCAGCGCCAGATGCGTATGGTCACGACCGGTAAATTCACTCAGCGCCGCCCAGGCTTTAACGGCAACCTGACCGTTAGTTTCCGGAGCCAGCGTCAGGATCATCTCAGCAGCATCAATTGCGGTATCCAGCATCGGTTGGCCTTTCGCCGGACCGTCAGCCTTGGTGTAGTTGAGCTTACGCAGCAGATCCATTTCGCTCTGGGTGTTCCAGGCAATCCCTTTACCGCCGTTACCAATTTTTTCCATCAGCGGACCAATGGAGGTGAAACGCTCGTAGGTTGCCGGATAATCACGCTCAACGGTCATGATGTGCGGTGCCGTAACACCTGGAATCAGGTCGCATTCCCCTTTTTTCCAGTCCTTCACGTCCAGCGGCTGCGCCAGTTCAGCGGCGGAGTCGTGCTGTATCGGCAGCGTAACGACGTCGGTTTCTTTACCTAGGTGCCCCACACAAACTTCAGAGAATTTCTTGGCGATGGCTTTATAGATTTCCCAGTCGCTCTTCGATTCCCAGGCCGGGTCAACGGCCGCAGACAGAGGATGAATAAACGGATGCATATCCGAGGTATTCATGTCGTCTTTTTCATACCAGGTAGCGGTCGGCAGCACGATATCGGAATACAGACAGGTACTCGACAGGCGGAAGTCCAGCGTAACGACCAGATCCAGTTTGCCGTCCAGTCCGTTATCCTGCCATTCCACTTCTTCTGGCTTCACGCCGCTCTGCTGGCCGAGATCTTTGCCCTGAATACCATGTTCAGTACCCAGCAGATACTTGAGCATATACTCGTGGCCTTTACCGGAAGAACCGAGCAGGTTTGAACGCCAGATAAACAGGTTACGCGGATGGTTTTTACCGTTTTCCGGCTGCTCTGCCGCAAAGCGAATAGAACCTTCTTTCAGGGATTTAACGGTGTAGTCCACCGGCGTCATACCTGCTTTCTGCGCTTCTTTCGCGATATACAGCGGGTTAGTCCCTAACTGCGGCGCAGACGGTAACCAGCCCATACGTTCAGCGCGAACGTTAAAGTCAATCAAATGACCGCTATAGCGGGATTTGTCTGCCATCGGGGACAGCAGTTCCTGTGCAGTCACCGTCTCATAGCGCCATTGGCTGGAGTGGTTATAGAAGTAGGAGGTACTGTTCATATGACGAGGCGGACGCTGCCAGTCAAGAGCAAACGCCAGCGGCTGCCAGCCAGTTTGCGGACGCAGTTTTTCCTGCCCTACATAGTGGGCCCAGCCGCCGCCGCTCTGGCCGATACAGCCACAGAACACCAGCATATTGATCAGGCCACGATAGTTCATATCGAGGTGGTACCAGTGGTTCAAACCGGCGCCGACGATAATCATCGAACGACCGTGCGTTTTATCTGCGTTATCCGCAAATTCACGGGCGATGCGTACAATCTGAGAACGTGATACGCCTGTAATTTTTTCTGCCCACGCTGGCGTGTACGCTTTCACGTCATCGTAGCTGGTCGCGCAGTTTTCATCGTTCAGACCACGTTCCAGGCCGTAGTTAGCCATAGTCAGATCGTAAACGGTGGTCACCAGCGCCGTAGAGCCATCGGCCAGTTGCAGGCGTTTAACGGGCAATTTATGCAGCAGAATGTTTTCCAGTTCGACTTTACTGAAGTGCTCGGTACCTTCGCCACCAAAGTACGGGAAGCCCACTTCAGCGATATCATCCTGGCTACCCAGCAGGCTGAGCTGCAGTTCGGTTTCATCACCGGACGTGCCGTCGCGCTGCTCAAGGTTCCATTTGCCTTTTTCGCCCCAACGGAAACCAATTGAACCGTTTGGCGCAACCATTTCGCCGTTGCTGTTGATAGCGACAGTTTTCCATTCCGGGTTATTTTCCTGCCCCAGAGAGTCAACCAGATCCGCAGCACGCAGCATACGACCAGCAGCATAGTAGCCGTCGCGCTCTTCGAGCATCACCAGCATTGGCATGTCGGTATAACGACGAACGTAGTCGGTGAAATATTGGCTCGGGTTATCGAGGTGGAACTCGCGCAGCATGACATGACCCATCGCCATTGCCATCGCCGCATCGGTTCCCTGCTTCGGAGCCAGCCACAGGTCGCACAGTTTGGCGATTTCTGCGTAGTCAGGAGTAATTGCTACTGTTTTGGTGCCTTTATAACGAACTTCAGTAAAGAAGTGCGCATCCGGGGTACGGGTCTGCGGTACGTTAGAGCCCCATGCCAGAATGTAGCTGGAGTTATACCAGTCGGCAGATTCCGGTACGTCGGTCTGCTCGCCCCAGGTCTGCGGGGAGGCTGGCGGCAGGTCACAGTACCAGTCATAGAAGCTCAGGCAGGTCCCGCCAATCAGCGACATATAACGTGCGCCGGACGCATAAGAAACCATCGACATCGCCGGGATTGGCGAGAAGCCTGCGACGCGGTCAGGACCATAGGTTTTGATGGTGTAAACGTTAGATGCGGCAATCAGCTCATTCACTTCCTGCCAGGAAGAACGAACGAATCCACCACGACCACGCGCTTGTTTGAAGCTTTTTGCTTTATCGGCGTCTTCGATAATGGATGCCCATGCATCTACCGGATCGCTGTGCAGTCTTTTTGCTTCACGCCACATCTTCATCAGACGTTTGCGCATCAGCGGGTATTTCAGACGGTTAGCGCTGTAGAGATACCATGAATAGCTTGCACCACGCGGGCAGCCGCGAGGCTCGTGGTTGGGCATATCTGGACGAGTGCGTGGGTAGTCAGTTTGCTGGGTTTCCCAGGTCACCAGACCATTTTTCACATAGATTTTCCAGCTGCATGAGCCGGTGCAGTTTACACCGTGGGTTGAACGCACGATTTTGTCATGCTGCCAACGCTGGCGGTATCCATCCTCCCAGTCCCTGTTGGTATTGAGAAGCTGGCCGTGCCCATCGGCAAAGGTTTCGCCCTTCTGCTTGAAGTAGCGAAACCGGTCCAGGAATTTACTCATCGGTTTTCTCCTGTAGGAGCCTGACGGCTCTCTGATAAATCGACATTGCTTGATTGAGAGCGAAGGTAACGCTCTGAAAGGGCGTGAGAATTGATAACGATCAAGGCAGGCAGGGATGAAAATTAAGGGTCGATTTTCACATACCCCCTTAGTGGGATATTGATAAATCAATCAACATATTGAATTTTATTGATTTTTTTAAACTCACTTATCATACAAATGTTAAATTCTTTATAAGTGGGTATTAAGGGGTATCCCCCCTGTTTAGCATATTGCGAGCGCCGTTCTAACAGGCTGTTGTCGTGCCACAATATAAAAGTATGTTGTAACTAATGACGGGCAAAAAAAAAGCGCGGTCTAACACCGCGCAATGGATAATCAACAGTTACTACTTTTTTACTTTTTAGAATGACGTCCGTACACCGCCCAGGTGATAACCACACAGGCGACGTAGAAGATTAGGAATACTTTCATCGCATCGACCGGAGAGCCAGTTAATGCCAGGGACGTACCGAATGCTTTCGGAATAAAGAAGCCGCCGATCGCACCAATAGCTGAGATAAAGCCCAGCGCTGCCGCGGTGTCGGTCGCCGCCTCGCGCATCGCTTTCTCTTCTGAACCGCCTTCAGCTTTCACTCTGTCCATCGTCAGCTTGCGAAAGATAACAGAGATCATCTGGAAGGTTGAACCACTCCCCAGACCAGCCGTCAGGAACAGCGCCAGGAACACCGCAAAGAAGGCGATAAAGTTGCCACCGACACCGTTTGATGGCAGCGTCAGGAACAGTAAGGCACTGAAAATAGCCATCAGCACGAAGTTCACCAGCGTTACGCGGGTCCCCCCCAGCCGGTCAGAGATTGCGCCGCCTGCTGAACGAGCCAGGGCGCCAATCAACGGTCCAAAGAAGGCGTAATGCAGGATCTGTACCTCAGGAAACTGCGTTTTTGACAGCATCGCGAAACCGGCAGAGAAACCGATAAATGAACCGAAGGTTGCCAGATACAGCAGGCTCATAATCCACAGGTGCCCGCGTTTCAGCACCGGCAATTGCTCTTTCAGCGAAGCTTTTGAGGTTGCCAGTTCATTCATACCAAACCATGCGGCCAGCGTTAAAACAGCCAGGAACGGGACCCAAATCCATGCAGCGTTTGCCAGATACAGTTGCGTACCATCCGGTTGTTCAACACCCTGGCTGCCAAATGCGGCAAAGATTGACAGTGAAACCACCAGCGGAGCGACTAACTGCATCACGCTGACGCCCATGTTACCCAAACCACCGTTCAGACCCAGCGCGCCGCCCTGTTTCTGTTTTGGAAAGAAGAAGCTAATGTTTGCCATGCTGGAGGCAAAGTTCGCACCGGCAAAACCGCACAACAGCGAGATAATGATAAAGGTACTAAATGGCGTGGAGGTATCCTGCACCGCAAAACCTAACCATACGCAAGGAATGATCAGGATACCGGTGCTGAACGCCGTCCAGCGACGTCCACCAAACAGGGGGACCATAAAGGAGTACGGTACACGCAGCAGCGCACCGGACACCGAAGGTAATGCCGTCAGCATGAACAGTTGTTCAGTGGTGAAATCAAATCCGACTTTCGGTAAGTTCACCGCCACGGCGCTAAATAACATCCACACGCAAAACGCCAGCAGCAAGCAAGGGACGGAAATCCACAGGTTACGGCTGGCGATTCGATGACCACGCTGCTGCCAGAAGGCGGGATCTTCCGGCCGCCATTCAGTAATTACAGCTCCAGATGCCCTTTCCGGGGCAGATGAGTGACTCATAGACACCTCTGATACTTGTTTCGATGCCTGCCACATTAGGGTTTACAGCTGGAGGTAAGTTGATATAAATCAAAGGAAAAGGTGTCATTATTGATGCCTGAAATTTATCATCATCCTAAATGAGTACATAACTTCGGTAAAAAAGATGTGGTTTTTCACGCTTCTGTCGTCCCCTACTCCCCCTCGTTTAGGATCTCTCCCTCTGGCGGCAATTAAGGGGTAGCCCGTTTGAGGTATGGGTATACTCCAGTGTATCGCCGAGAATAACGCCACTGCCTGCAGCAGAATCGTCATTCAATAAGGTTTTCGGCTTTACGAAAACCCGAAGGAACAAGTCACCATGTTTAAACGTTGTCTTTCCCCGCTTACGCTGGTCAACCAGGTGGCGCTGATTGTTTTATTGTCTACTGCCATCGGCGTGGCGGGTATGGCAGTCTCTGGCTGGCTGGTTCAGGGCGTTCAGGGTAGCGCGCATGCAATCAACAAAGCGGGATCGCTACGCATGCAAAGCTATCGCCTGCTGGCGGCCATACCGCTGGACGCCAACGATCAACCACTGCTGGATGAAATGGAGCAAACGGCGTTTAGCCCGGAATTGACGCGTGCCGCGCAGCGTGACGGACAACAGGCGCAGTTAAAAGCCTTACAGGATTACTGGCACACCAAACTGGCACCGGGGCTTGCGCATGCGCAAACGCCCGATGCGGTAGCGCAGGATGTCAGGCGCTTTGTGGGCGGACTGGATAAGCTGGTCACCGCCTTTGACCATACCACCGAGTTACGCATTGAACGCGTCGTCTTGCTGCATCGCCTGATGGCCGTATTTATGGCGTTGCTGCTGGTCTTCACCATTATCTGGCTGCGCGTGCGCCTGTTACAGCCGTGGAAACAACTGCTGGCGATGGCGCGAGCCGTCAGTCAACGTGATTTTACCCAACGCGCACATATCAGTGGGCGTAATGAGATGGCAGCGCTGGGTTCGGCGCTGAATAATATGTCGGAAGAACTGGCCGAAAGTTACGCGGTGCTGGAACAGCGGGTACAGGAGAAAACGGCGGGTCTGGAGCACAAAAATCAGATCCTCTCTTTCCTGTGGCAAGCCAATCGCCGTCTGCACTCTCAGGTGCCGTTGTGCGAACGCCTCTCTCCGGTACTGAACGGTCTGCAAAATTTGACCCTGCTGCATGATATTGAACTGCGGGTCTATGACCTGGAAGATGAAGATAATCATCAGGAATTTACCTGCCAGTCCAATGTTAGCTGTGATGAGAAAGGCTGCCAGTTGTGTCCGCGCGGTACGCTACCCGCCATTGACGGCGGTATCACGCTGAAATGGCGGCTAACCGACGCCCATACCCAGTATGGTATCCTGCTCGCGACTTTGCCGTACGGACGCCATCTCAGCCACGATCAGCAGCAACTGGTTGATACCCTGGTTGAGCAACTGACCGCAACGCTTGCACTCGACAGGCATCAGGAGCGTCAGCAGCAGTTGATCGTGATGGAAGAGCGTGCCACCATTGCGCGCGAACTTCATGATTCTATTGCACAATCGCTCTCCTGTATGAAGATGCAGGTGAGCTGTTTGCAGATGCAGGGCGATGCGCTTTCAGATAACTGCCGCGAGCTGCTCAGTCAGATTCGTAACGAGCTAAACGCCTCCTGGGCGCAACTGCGCGAGCTGTTAACGACCTTCCGTTTACAGCTGACGGAACCTGGATTGAGACCGGCGCTGGAAGCCAGCTGTCAGGAATACAGCGCACGTTTTGGCTTTACGGTTAAGCTGGATTATCAGCTGCCACCGCGTCTGGTCCCTTCGCATCAGGCGATTCACCTGCTACAAATTGCGCGCGAAGCCCTGAGCAACGCCCTCAAACACTCTCAGGCCGATGAAGTGGTCGTAACGGTGGTGCAAAATGGTAAGCAGGTCAGACTAACAGTGCAAGATAACGGCTGCGGCGTACCGGAAAACGCCGAACGCAGTAACCACTACGGCATGATAATCATGCGCGACCGTGCGCAAAGCTTGCGCGGCGATTGCCGTGTACGCCGTCGCGAGACAGGCGGTACTGAAGTTGCTGTCACTTTTATTCCCGAAACAAACTTCACAGAAGTCCAAGGAGATACCCATGAGTAATCTGGAACCGGCAACCATCCTGTTGATCGACGATCATCCGATGCTGCGAACCGGTGTAAAACAGCTTGTCAGCATGGCGCCCGATATCACCGTTGTCGGCGAAGCCAGCAATGGTGAGCAGGGTATCGAGCTGGCAGAATCCCTTGATCCCGATCTGATCCTTCTTGATCTCAACATGCCTGGCATGAACGGTCTGGAAACACTCGACAAGCTGCGTGAGAAATCACTGTCAGGCCGTATCGTCGTGTTTAGCGTATCCAATCATGAAGAAGACGTGGTTACTGCACTGAAGCGCGGTGCCGACGGTTATCTGCTGAAAGATATGGAGCCGGAAGATTTGCTGAAAGCATTGCAGCAAGCGGCTGCCGGTGAAATGGTGCTGAGCGAAGCCTTAACGCCGGTTCTGGCCGCCAGCCTACGCGCTAATCGCGCAACGTCCGACCGTGATGTTACCCAACTGACACCGCGCGAACGCGATATTCTTAAGCTCATCGCCCAGGGCCTGCCTAACAAGATGATCGCCCGCCGCCTGGACATCACCGAAAGCACGGTAAAAGTTCACGTGAAGCATATGCTGAAGAAAATGAAGCTCAAATCACGTGTTGAAGCCGCGGTATGGGTGCACCAGGAACGTATTTTCTGATAACGCGCGCATGCGTCATTGTTAACGAGGATCATTTTCCGAAACGCTAGTAAACGGTTCGGTCAGTGATAGCGTGATCTCATTGGAAGAGACACGCTGGCCCTGCTCATCTTCTACCACCACAGACAACCGCCAGCGGTTCGTCGCACCTTCTCTGCTGTCCCACTTCGGCATAATAATCGTCCAGCCCTGCGCGCTTCGGTTATTGCTGCCGGCCGTTAAGCTCAACGCCTGAGTATCGCCCTGCCACGTCAGGTGGCGGATCCCATGCAAACTACGCACCTGCAGCTTCAACGCCACCGTCTCTCCCGGTTTGAGATCCCAGGGCGGCGTGGCCAAAAATACCGACAGCGTTTTACGCTGGCGATACTCCAGCGTCGGCAAATTGTTACGCTGCGGATCATCATAACGACTACCGCGCAGTGAACGGCTGTTCGCCACCTCACTGACCATCAACTGTTTTTTTAACGGCACGCCAAAACGGTAACTAAGCGTTAAGCCGAGGTTATTCTGGCTAATGCCGCTTTCACCCTGCTTATGCTGCGCTGTCACCGTGATCAGCGGCACCGGTGTATAGCTCAGCCCGAGGTTCACCGCCACCGGATTGTGATACCCGGTTCCCGAATGAAATAGATCCACCCGGTCGCCAAAATACTGTTCCACGCTGACGCTGGTATTGAGATGTTGATAGAACGGCATCCGCATTTGCGCGGTCAGATCGTAGCCGCGGGCCATCCGTTGTTGCTGGGTTGCAAAACGATCCTGCCAGGAAGACAACGGTTGATAATAGTTAGCGGATAAGCGCAAATATTCGCCCCATGCCTCCGCGCCGAGGCCTCCGCGGGGCAGATTTTCATCCAGTAAGTTGTCATAAAAGGTGTTGTAACCCAGTAACCAACCGTCGCGTACCCAACGTTGCCCAATCCCCGCATTACTGACTAAGCCGTCGTCCTGTTGCGTCACTCCTAGCTGGCTCCAGGTAAGATAACGTTGATTGTCCTGCCACGGCACAAACCAGCTTCCCCGACTCCCGGTAAAACTGCCTTCGTTATCAACCTGCAACCCGATGCTGGCGTTTCCCCAGGGAGAAAGCCAGGATTCCAGTTGCTGATTCACCTGTTCGCTGACCGTATCACGCACCTGGCCAAACGCGAACTGCTTCGCCTGTTCACCGGTATCAAGCCCGTTATCAGTCATGCTGGCTTCACCAAACGCTTTGACCATTTCGGCAAAATGCTTTTCGCCTGCCCGCGACTCCGGGGCCATACCAAGATCGGGCAAGCCATCACTATTGTTATCGAAAGGGTTTTCAGCCTGGTGCACAAAGGACGACTGCGCGTTAGCAGTACCGCCTGCCAGCGGCAAGAGTGCGAATACAGCAAGAGAAGAACAGATAATACGGCTCAAATCGTTAGTGGTTTCTTACATCAATTAGCCACAGTGGCATACTTATCTTAAACCATAACGTTTTCAGCGTTGATTTTCAGCCCCTCCCCCTTTTTTCGGCATTATCCTGGCATTGAGAAATAGGTGTAACATACGTGTCGGTTATTTACGCTCACATGCAGTAACAGGAGTAAAAATGCAAAAGATAGTGATCGTCGCGAACGGAGCGGCTTATGGAAGCGAATCGTTATTTAACAGCCTACGTCTGGCTATCGCCCTGCGCGAACAGGAAGCCGCTCTCGACCTGCGTCTGTTTTTAATGTCTGATGCCGTAACCGCAGGATTACGTGGTCAGCAACCCGCGGAAGGCTACAATATTCAGCAAATGCTGGAGATCCTGACTGCGCAAAATGTTCCGGTAAAACTGTGCAAAACCTGCACCGATAGTCGTGGGATCACGGCGCTGCCGTTAATTGACGGAGTGGCCGTCGGCACGCTGGTAGAACTGGCTCAATGGACGCTGGCTGCAGATAAAGTGTTGACCTTCTGATACACCGTTTTCAGGCAAGCGCACTGAAAGTGTCGATAATTTCCGGATTTAATATTTGATGGGCGCGGTTTCGTTGAACGTTAGCACGCCCGTTCAACCCTTTTGAGGTGTTTTGTCACTTTTGTTTAATCGTTATGCCATTTTTTGATCAAAATCAGCATCCTGTTGCTCCCCCTTTGGTGTTATGCAATGAGTGAAATGTGAACAACATCACGCAGCACTTTCGACAGAAAGTACGTTGTTTTCAAGAACGGGGTGAAAAATGGCATTAGTGAAGGCAAGTTTAAAGTTATTTGGTGGCGATACGGTGGTTGTGCGCTGTTCCGAGCGCTGTCACATCCATCTGATGAGCGAAAAAAATCACGTCAAAGACACGCAGTCCGACATCTTAAGCGTGCAGGATCGTGATAACGCATGGTTGACCGTGCCCTATACTGGCGTCTGGAACGTGCTGATCGACAGCCACAGTCAGTCGCTTGAGCATTCGATAAGTTATATTGCAGCCTAAGCGTGACATGCCCGAAAAGCACCTGGCTTTCGGGCATACAATTCCACGCCGGGTTCAGGCAAACCCTGGCCGCATAACGCCTTCCGGCAGGTTCTCTCCCAACAATCGTTTGACCGTGATCACCAGATCATTAAGACAATCATCCTGCATCCCCAGCTTGACCAGCTCTTGTTCCAGCGAGAACAGATACTGGGCATTAGTGCCTAAAGGTCCGCTGGCCGCGGCAATAAGCGGCGCGATCACCTGCGCGCGCGTGTCTGACTCAAACAACGGATGGCGCGGATCCATAATAAACACCAGCGCGTTCACCGTACGGCCGTCATCAAGCGCCAGCTGGCACCAGGTCGGCAGATAGCATCCGGTGATCATTTCTCGCTTCCACAACAGAGAAAGCTCTTGTTCCAGCGTCGCGTCCGGCAAGCGGTAGGCCACACCGGTGGTACGTCCGCCCTCTTTCAGGGCCAGCATGCGTCCCGGCTGACACGCCGTTCCTCGCCCCGCCGTCAGGCGCAGACAAAATGCACGGTGCCAGCCGACTAATGTGCCGGTACAGGACTCTTCAAACTCTAAGGCCGGGTTCCACATCAACGATCCATAACCGAAGATCCACACCGGTCCATCATCTGGTCGACAAGCGAGCGTGGCGGCCAGTGAGGCTGCACGTTGTTCCGCTGACCAGAGTAGTGATTCTTCAATAGCACCAAATGCCGTCTTACAGTCGGCATTCAATAAAAAATCACGCGTTAACACCTTACACCTCCGCCACTGCTGCTTCCCTGCGACAACTTTTTTGACGCCTTCCGGGCTTTTTTACTGCTCATTTTGAAACCAATAGCTGGACAATAGGCAATTCACCGCTCGCTTGCAAGCCAGTAACCGCGCGGCGTAGCACGATTCGCTAACGCCTGATGCAAGCGAGTTTATAAAGGCATTATAATTGATACTGTTACGTCTTTTTATGCCATTTACCATCATCACCTTTTTGGTAATCATTTTTAACCGCGGCCCACGCCACCTTATGTGCAGTCTCTTCTCGGGTGGCATCGTCACGTCGGTCAGATTTGTCTTTATACTGTTCCCAGGCGCTGTTGAAAGCTTCTTTATAAATGTCCTGAGCATGGGCTGGCAGAACGTGCTGCACGCTGTCAGGCAGATCGCTTTTAGATTTATAGGGCATTGTGAACTCCTCTTTTTAGGCTAAACCTTAAGTGTGGTTAACAATGCGGCGAGACGCCAATAATGGACATTTTTAGAAATTTTCTTTACCTAACCTTCTGTTAATTAAACAGTCTATAAACAAGAAATTTGTTTTTGGCCGCTTTGAGAGGGAAAACAGGTGATGTAGTAAAATTTCGTAAAATGTCACCTACAAAACCACGTTTTCTGTTATTTTTTACATTCTTTAATACTTTTTATAATTATAAATACCTGCAGAGATGGAGAATTAATGCAATGACACAAGCACATGAGGCGGTAAAAACCCGCCACAAGGAGACCTCTCTCGTCTTCCCGATTTTGGCGCTGGTAGTCCTGTTCTTCTGGGGGAGCAGTCAGTCACTACCAGTGGTCATCGGTATTAATGCGCTGGCCCTTATTGGTATATTAAGCAGCGCATTCAGCGTTGTCCGTCATGCGGACGTATTAGCGCATCGACTTGGCGAACCCTACGGGTCGCTGATCCTCAGTTTGTCCGTTGTTATTCTTGAAGTCAGCTTAATCTCCGCATTAATGGCAACCGGCGATGCCGCACCTACGCTCATGCGCGATACGCTGTATTCAATCATTATGATCGTAACCGGGGGTCTGGTCGGTTTTTCATTACTATTAGGTGGCCGTAAATTTGCCACTCAGTATATGAACCTATTTGGTATTAAGCAGTATTTAATCGCCCTGTTCCCACTGGCCATTATTGTACTGGTATTCCCGATGGCGTTGCCGGGGGCAAATTTCACTACCGCGCAGGCGCTGTTGGTGGCGTTAATTTCTGCGGCGATGTACGGCGTATTTTTGCTGATTCAAACTAAAACGCACCAAAGTCTGTTCATTTACGAGCATGAAGACGAGGGTGACGACGACGACCCGCATCACGGTAAGCCGTCAGCGCACAGCAATATGTGGCACGCCGCCTGGCTTATCATTCATCTGATCGCTGTTATCGCCGTGACCAAGATGAACGCCAGCCCGCTTGAGACCTTGCTGACTGAACTGAATGCGCCAGTCGCATTTACGGGTTTCCTGGTCGCGTTACTGATCCTCTCGCCTGAAGGACTGGGCGCACTGAAAGCGGTTCTGAGCAATCAGGTGCAGCGGGCAATGAATTTATTCTTCGGTTCGGTGTTAGCCACAATTTCGCTGACCGTACCGGTGGTGACGCTGATTGCATGGGCAACCGGGAATGATTTGATGTTTGCGCTGGGGGCGCCAGAGATGATTGTGATGGTTTCATCACTGGTTCTGTGTCAGATCTCTTTCTCCACCGGACGCACCAATGTGCTTAACGGTGCAGCGCATCTGGCACTGTTTATCGCCTATCTGATGACAATATTTGCCTGATTATTATTTTAGACGTACCCCACGGTCCGCTTCAGGGCCGTTTTCTTTTCTGTCGATATAACACAATCGATGGCGCGTCTGGTGCCTGACGGCGACCTTTATACCCTTTTCAAATAGCAGGCCGGAGGGAAACTCCGGCCTGTCACACTCACTTAGTTCTCGGTATCCAGCTCGTCGAAGCTTTTCACCAGGTCATCAATCGCTTTAATCTGCGTCAGGAACTGTTCCAGCTTCGCCAGCGGCAGCGCGGATGGGCCATCGCATTTCGCATTGGCTGGATCCGGATGCGCTTCAATAAACAGACCTGCCAGACCAACCGCCATACCGGCACGCGCCAGTTCGGTAACCTGCGCACGACGACCACCGCTTGCTGCGCCAAACGGATCGCGGCACTGCAACGCATGGGTAACGTCAAAAATCACCGGTGAGTTGCCGGAGACTTTCTTCATCACGCTGAAGCCCAGCATGTCCACAACCAGGTTGTCATAACCAAAGTTCGCACCACGGTCGCACAGAATAACCTTATCGTTGCCGCCTTCATGGAATTTATCCACGATGTTGCCCATCTGAGCCGGGCTGATGAACTGCGGTTTCTTCACGTTGATTACGGCACCGGTTTTCGCCATTGCTTCCACCAGATCGGTCTGACGAGCAAGGAATGCCGGAAGCTGAATCACATCCACCACATCAGCAACAGGCTGTGCCTGGCTGGCTTCGTGAACGTCGGTGATCACTTTTACGCCAAAAGTCTGTTTCAGTTCCTGGAAGATTTTCATCCCTTCTTCAAGGCCCGGTCCACGGTAAGAGTGGATGGAAGAACGGTTGGCTTTATCAAAGGAGGCTTTAAACACGTAAGGGATACCCAGCTTTTGAGTAACAGTTACGTAGTGCTCACAAATGCGCATCGCCAGATCGCGGGATTCCAGCACGTTCATTCCGCCAAACAGCACGAACGGCAGGTCATTTGCCACGTTGATGTCGCCAATGCTAACCACTTTTTGTTTCATAGGATCGCCTTAAACGGTAGGTAAAGTGTGATTAATCAATGCAATACAATTTGTTTGTGCGAAATAGTATTAATTTGCGCACGAATCATTTCGCTGATCGGGTCTTCCGGACACTGTTCAACGAAATAACTTAAATCTGTCAGCGCAACATGTTCGCACTCGAGCTGCGCGTATATTAAACCACGATCGCGAATTTCATACGGATCTTCAGGATTAAACTGCAATAGTGCTTCACTGGCACGCAGCGCCAGCTCCATTTGCCGCTCTTCCATCAGTGATGATTTCAGCGTGTCGAGCAGTTTGCGGATCACTTCCGCGTTATCCGCCTCATCCAGGTCTTCGTTAAACAGCTCCGCGACCGGGCTGATGTTCCCCTTCAACCACACTTCCAGCGTGTGCTCATTTAACGTTTCGCCATTGAATGGATTGATTAGCCACATTTCACCATCGAGCGACTCAATACGAAGGATCAGTTGCGTCGGGAAAATCACCGGTACCAGCGGCAGCTCCAGTCTGTTGGCAATCCACAATAAGATCGCCCCCAGAGACACGGCGCTGCCCTGCCGATTTTTCAGTACCTGGTCAAGCCAGAGTGCATCAGAAAGACGATAGACGCCGTGGGTATCCGTAAATCCCCATTCGCCGTAAAAAAGTGCCAGCAGTTTTTCCAGTTGCTCATCCTGAGACAGGAGCTGGCTAATTTCTTCTTGCGCCAGACTGACCAGACGTTCCAGTTCGTCATAGACAGTTTGTGTTGGAAAATCCAGACGGATAGACTCCGACGCCAGGATCATCCCATCACACAATGGCGCTTTATTAAATTCGAAATCAGCTAACGACCTCATGCTTACCCCAGTAACGGTATTTTTGTGGTGGCGAGTTTAATGATGATGTACAGCGCCACCAGCGCCAGCGGAAAGGCGACTAATCGCGCCTGCTGACTGCGCGCCCGACGATAATCGAGCGCAATAAAACCCAAAACGATGTAAATGTTAACCCCAAACAGCTTTTCAGTCAGCCATGTCCCGTGCTCAGTGAATGGCAGGATGTGCGCTTTAACCATTAGCGCCACGCCGCTGAGTAATAAAACGGTATCCACAACGGGTGGCACAATGCGCGTCCAGCGTGCGCAGGCAAGACGCGAGTCGGTGTAACGCCACCAAAAACGCAGCGTCAGCAAGCCAACGGAAAGCGCAATACTGATGAGATGAATGTTGAGTAACACACTGAAGGTACTCATGATGGGATGCGTCCAAGCGTAATTCGCTCGTTGCCGCCATAATCACGGCAGGTTTCAACCGCCTGGTAACCCGCACGAGTAAAGACGTCCCGGACGGCCTGCCCCTGCTGCCAGCCATGTTCCAGCAACAGATAGCCGCCGGGCGTTAACACGCGCTGAGACTGGTCAATGATATGCACAATATCCGCCAGCCCCCGATCGCCCGCCACCAGTGCCGACAGAGGTTCAAAGCGTACATCGCCTTGCGCCAGGTGCGGATCCTGTTCGTCGATATACGGTGGATTGCTGACAATCATGTCAAACTGCTGTCCCTGCAAAGCGCTGAACCAGTTGCTTTGCAGCACGCAAACATTGTCGATGCCCAGATGCTGTTTGTTGCGAGTGGCCAGCGCAACGGCATCCGGCATGCGGTCAACCGCCGTTACTGCGCAATCCGGACGTTCGGTTGCCAGCGCCAGCGCAATGGCGCCCGTGCCGGTTCCCAAATCGAGAATGCGGCATGCTGAGGCCGGCAGGCGAGCCAGCGCCTGTTCCACCAGACACTCTGTATCCGGACGAGGAATAAGCGTAGCCGGAGACACAAACAGCGGCAGTGACCAGAACTCCCGCACGCCGGTTAAATGCGCCACCGGCTCACCCCGCTGACGGCGCTCCAGTAATGTGTCGAGCTGTTGACGCTGCGCCTCGGTTAACACCGTTTCACCGAAAGCCAAAATAAAGGTGCGTCCCTTACCGGTAACAAACTCGAGCAAAATCTCGGCGTCACGGCGCGGGCTTTCACTTGCCTGTAATTGGCTTATCGCTTCACGCAGCCAGTGCTGATAATCCATTAATCCTGCTCGGACAACGCCGCCAGTTGGTCGGCCTGGTATTCCTGGACAATTGGCTCAATGAGCATATCCAGTTTGCCTTCCATCGCTTCATCCAGACGGTAGAGCGTCAGGTTAATGCGGTGATCGGTCACGCGACCCTGCGGGAAATTATAGGTACGGTTGCGATCGCTGCGATCGCCACTGCCCAACAGATTGCGACGCTCAGAGGCTTCTGCCTGTTGACGTCTTGCCACTTCGGCGGCTCGAATTCGCGCCCCCAGCACCGACATCGCTTTCGCTTTGTTTTTATGCTGCGAACGTTCGTCCTGGCATTCCACTACGATACCGGTCGGCAAGTGGGTAATACGGATTGCGGAGTCGGTGGTGTTAACGTGCTGCCCCCCTGCGCCTGATGAGCGGAAGGTATCAATACGCAGATCGGCCGGGTTGATGTCCGGCAGTTCGGCATCCGGCAGTTCCGGCATGACCGCGACCGTACAGGCAGAAGTGTGAATACGGCCCTGTGACTCCGTCGCAGGTACGCGCTGCACGCGATGCCCACCGGACTCAAATTTCAGTCGACCGTACACGCCTTCGCCGCTAATTTTGGCAATGACTTCTTTAAACCCGCCATGTTCGCCTTCGCTGGCGCTCATGATCTCTACCCGCCAGCGACGCGATTCAGCGTAACGGCTGTACATGCGGAACAGATCGCCGGCAAACAGCGCGGCCTCATCACCACCGGTTCCCGCACGCACTTCGAGGAAGGCGTTACGTTCGTCATCAGGATCTTTAGGCAACAGCAGAACCTGCAGATGTTGCTCCAGCTGCTCGCATTTATCTTTTGCTTCACGCAGTTCATCCTGCGCCATTTCACGCATTTCAGGATCGTCGAGCATCATCTGAGCCGTCTCGATATCTTCCTGAACCTGTTGCCAGTCCGTAAAACAGCGAGATACATCGCTTAATTGCGCATATTCGCGCGACAGTGCACGAAAGCGTTCCTGGTCTGCGATAGTACCCGCATCCCCGAGCAGCGCCTGAACTTCTTCATGGCGTTCATGCAGGGCTTCCAGTTTGGCAACGATAGAAGGCTTCATAGGCGTAAATGCACCCTGTAAAAAATAAGATTGGTGTGCTGCTACTCCAGCCCGAGGCTGTCGCGCAGAATATTCAGGCGTTCACTATCCCCGTCACGGGCGGCCTGTTGAAGTGATTTGGTTGGTGCATGGATCAAGCGGTTGGTCAGTTTCCAGGCCAGATCCTGCATAATGGCTTGCGCATCACCACCCTGTTGAAGAGCGGCCAACGCTTTGGCGGTCAGTTCATCACGGATCTGTTCTGACTGACTGCGATACTCGCGGATAGTTTCACTTGCGCCCTGAGCGCGTAGCCAGGCCATAAATTCGCTGGTTTCCTGCGCCACAATGGTTTCGGCTTCCACGGCCGCCGCTTTGCGCTGGGCCAGGTTATGCGAAATGATGCTTTGCAGGTCGTCAACGCTGTACAGATAGGCGTTGGACAACTTACCCACTTCCGGCTCGACATCGCGCGGTACGGCGATATCCACCAGCAGCATAGGTTGATTACGGCGATTTTTAAGCGCGCGCTCCACCATTCCTTTGCCGATAATCGGCAGCGGGCTGGCGGTAGAACTGATAATAATATCGGCATCCTGTAAACGCGCGTCGATATCACTCAGCGAAATCACTTCGGCGCCGACTTCATCCGCCAGCACCTGCGCACGCTCGCGGGTACGGTTGGCGATGATCATCTTCTTCACTTGATGCTCACGCAGGTGTCGCGCCACCAGCTCAATGGTTTCGCCTGCGCCCACTAACAGCACGGTCACCGTGGAGAGCGATTCAAATATTTGCCGCGCCAGCGTACAGGCGGCAAAAGCCACGGACACGGCGCTGGCACCGATGTCTGTTTCTGTACGTACACGTTTAGCGACAGAGAATGATTTCTGGAACATGCGTTCCAGCGCACTGGCGTTCAGGTGACCTTTTTGCGAATCCGCAAAAGCTTTTTTCACCTGCCCCAGAATCTGCGGTTCACCAAGCACCAGCGAATCCAGACCGCTGGCAACACGCATCAAATGACTGACGGCGTCGTTGTCCTGGTGCCAGTACAGGCTATTGCGCAAGTCTTCTTCATTAAGATTATGGTAATCGCACAGCCAGCGAACCAGCGCTTCTTGCAGGTTATCCTGCTCTTCAACGCTGAGATACAGTTCCGTACGGTTACACGTCGACAGCACCACCCCGCCCTGCACCATTGGCTGCGCAAGCAGGCTGTCCAGCGCCTGATCGAGCGTATCCGGCGAAAACGTTACGCGTTCTCGCAGCGATACAGGTGCCGTTTTATGGTTAATACCAAGCGCTAAAAGGGTCATGTGTGCGGGAATAGTACCAGCGTTGATAAGGTTAGACTGGGTGCATCATACAGGATGCGTGCGGTCAATAAAAGAGACTGCCCCCTTTTGGAGTAATAGCTTAGTGCACAAATTTGAGCGATTTAAGATAACTTGAACGTAGACGATGTATGATGGCGGCGCTAGCATTAAGAGTTATAACTGCAACGTATCTCAAGGATTTGTCATCATTATGACCCTGCCTGATTTTCGCCTGATTCGCCTGCTGCCGTTGGCGGCCCTGGCTCTTACCGCCTGTACGCTCAACGCGCCGAAAGGTCCCGGCAAAAGCCCTGACTCTCCACAGTGGCGCCAGCACCAGCAGGAAGTACGCGCCCTGAACCAATATCAGACGCGCGGTGCGTTTGCGTATATTTCCGATCAACAGAAAGTCTATGCCCGCTTTTTCTGGCAACAAACCGGACAGGATCGCTACCGTCTCCTGCTGACCAATCCCCTGGGCAGCACTGAACTGGAACTCAATGCCCAGCCGGGCAACGTCGAACTTGTCGATAACAAAGGCAAGCACTACACCGCTGACGACGCCGAAGAGATGATTGGTAAGTTGACCGGCATGCCTATTCCATTGAACAGCCTGCGCCAGTGGATCCTTGGCCTGCCGGGAGACGCCAGCGATTACAAACTCGACGACCAGTATCGTCTGAGTGAAGTGAACTACAGCAAAGACGGTAAAAACTGGAAAGTGGTCTATAGCGCCTACGACAGCAAAATTAAGCCTGCGATGCCGGCAAACATGGAACTGTCCGACGGCGATCAGCGTATTAAGCTGAAAATGGATAACTGGATTGTGAAATGATGACCCACTGGCCCTCTCCGGCAAAACTGAATCTGTTTTTATACATCACCGGGCAGCGTGCGGACGGTTATCACACCTTGCAGACGCTATTCCAGTTTCTTGATTATGGCGATACGATAGGTATCGCACTGCGTAGCGACGGAGAAATCCGCCTGTTAACGCCGGTGGAAGGCGTTGCACATGAAGACAATCTCATTGTCCGTGCGGCGCGCTTGCTGATGAAGGCGGCGTCTGAAAGCAATCGCCTTCCCAAAGGGAGCGGCGCCGATATCAGTATCGAAAAACGCCTGCCGATGGGCGGCGGTCTTGGCGGAGGTTCGTCTAATGCAGCTACCGTCCTGGTGGCGCTGAATCACCTTTGGCAGTGCGGACTTTCGGTTGATGAACTGGCAGGACTCGGCTTAACGCTGGGGGCGGACGTTCCCGTATTCGTGCGCGGCCATGCGGCCTTTGCTGAAGGCGTAGGTGAAATTCTGACCCCGGTCGAGCCAGAGGAAAAATGGTATCTGGTCGCCCACCCGGGAGTCAGTATTCCGACGCCGGTGATTTTTAAAGATCCCGACCTCCCGCGCAACACGCCAAAAAGGTCAATAAAAACGTTACTAAAATGTGAATTCAGCAATGATTGCGAGGTTATCGCAAGAAAACGTTTTCGCGAGGTTGATGCGGCGCTTTCCTGGCTGTTAGAATACGCGCCGTCGCGCCTGACTGGTACAGGGGCTTGTGTCTTTGCTGAATTTGACACTGAGTCTCGTGCTCGCCAGGTGCTTGAGCAAGCCCCGGAATGGCTCAAAGGCTTTGTGGCGAAAGGTGTCAACCTCTCCCCATTGCACAGAGCGTTACTCTAAATCATTCGGGTTTCAGGAAGATGGCGAAATATGCCAGCACACATGAAACGTGAAAGATGACGAGTAAGCCGGGCAAGCTGAGTTGCGGTGACAACGTCACCCTGTTCCAGACGTTGCATCGCGCTCTTTAATACACCGCATGGAGAGGATACTGCCTGGCCCGCACAGTTTTCGGCAGATTCTTTCCACCAATGGACGCATGCCTGAGGTTCTTCTCGTGCCTGATATGAAGCTTTTTGCTGGTAACGCCACCCCGGAACTAGCACAACGTATTGCCAACCGCCTGTACACTTCACTCGGCGACGCCGCTGTAGGTCGCTTTAGCGACGGCGAAGTCAGCGTACAAATTAATGAAAATGTACGCGGTGGTGATATTTTCATCATCCAGTCCACTTGTGCCCCTACTAACGACAACCTGATGGAATTGGTCGTTATGGTTGATGCGCTGCGCCGTGCTTCCGCAGGCCGTATCACCGCCGTTATTCCTTACTTCGGCTATGCACGTCAGGATCGTCGCGTACGTTCCGCTCGTGTACCGATTACTGCTAAAGTCGTCGCTGATTTCCTGTCCAGCGTTGGCGTTGACCGCGTCCTCACCGTTGACCTGCATGCTGAACAGATCCAGGGCTTCTTTGACGTACCGGTTGATAACGTATTCGGTAGCCCGATCCTGTTAGAAGACATGCTGCAGCTGAATCTGGACAACCCGATTGTGGTTTCTCCGGACATCGGTGGCGTCGTGCGTGCCCGCGCTATCGCTAAACTGCTGAACGATACCGACATGGCTATCATCGACAAACGACGCCCGCGCGCGAACGTTTCTCAGGTGATGCACATTATTGGTGACGTTGCAGGTCGTGACTGCGTGCTGGTTGATGATATGATCGATACCGGCGGTACGCTGTGTAAAGCAGCAGAAGCACTGAAAGAACGTGGTGCAAAACGCGTATTTGCTTACGCTACCCACCCGATCTTCTCAGGTAATGCGGCAAACAACCTGCGCAATTCAGTGATTGATGAAGTCGTTGTCTGTGACACTATTCCACTGACTGACGAAATCAAAGCACTGCCAAACGTGCGTACATTGACCCTGTCGGGTATGCTGGCCGAAGCGATTCGTCGTATCAGCAACGAAGAATCCATCTCTGCTATGTTCGAGCATTAATCGAGCCCGGCTCAAAAACCCGCTGCGGCGGGTTTTTTTATCTGCAACATCTATTTGTATGACTTATGCCTCCTTCACCTGCCATTTAGTTGACAGATGATGCGCTCATGGATGAAACATTATTGTGAACAGATTATTTTCCTCACATGTGATGCCTTTCCGCGCCCTCATCGACGCTTGTTGGAAAGAAAAATATACCGCTTCTCGCTTTACCCGCGACCTGATCGCCGGGATAACCGTTGGGATCATTGCCATTCCGCTGGCGATGGCCCTGGCAATAGGCAGTGGCGTGGCGCCGCAGTACGGCTTGTATACCTCAGCCGTGGCTGGGATTGTTATCGCCCTTACCGGGGGTTCACGTTTTAGCGTATCTGGACCAACTGCCGCCTTCGTGGTGATTCTGTATCCGGTGTCGCAACAGTTTGGGCTGGCAGGCCTGCTGGTCGCAACGCTAATGTCCGGGATATTCCTGATCCTTTTCGGCCTCGCCCGTTTTGGTCGCCTGATCGAATATATCCCGGTATCCGTTACGTTAGGTTTTACATCGGGTATTGGTATCACCATCGGTACCATGCAGATTAAAGATTTTCTCGGTCTGCAAATGGCCCATGTCCCGGAGCACTACCTGCAAAAGGTCGGCGCGCTGTTTATGGCCCTGCCAACCCTCAACGTTGGCGATGCCGCAATTGGCGTGGTGACGCTGGGGATCCTGATTTTCTGGCCGCGTCTGGGGATCCGACTGCCGGGCCATCTTCCAGCACTGCTGGCAGGCTGTGCGGTAATGGGGATTGTGAACCTGACCGGCGGCCATGTCGCCACCATCGGTTCTCAGTTCCACTACATTCTGGCTGATGGCTCGCAGGGTAACGGCATCCCGCAGTTGCTGCCGCAACTGGTATTACCGTGGGACATGCCGGAGTCAAACTTTACCCTGAGCTGGAGTTCGTTACAGGCGCTGTTACCGGCCGCCTTCTCCATGGCGATGCTCGGGGCGATTGAATCTCTACTGTGCGCCGTCGTGCTCGATGGGATGACCGGCACCAAGCATAAAGCCAACAGTGAGCTGATTGGCCAGGGCCTGGGTAACATCGTGGCACCGTTCTTCGGTGGTATCACCGCCACGGCGGCAATTGCCCGTTCTGCGGCAAACGTCCGCGCCGGGGCGACCTCACCAATTTCAGCGGTCATCCACGCGATTCTGGTGATCCTTGCCCTGCTGGTGCTTGCGCCGCTGCTTTCCTGGTTACCGCTTTCCGCCATGGCCGCCCTGCTGCTGATGGTGGCATGGAACATGAGTGAAGCGCATAAAGTGGTGGATCTGCTGCGTCATGCGCCAAAAGACGACATCATTGTCATGCTTATGTGTATGTCGCTGACGGTGCTATTCGACATGATGATCGCCATCAGCGTCGGTATCGTTCTCGCCTCCCTGCTGTTTATGCGTCGTATCGCGCGCATGACGCGTCTGGCGCCGGTCAACGTAGACGTACCTGACGATGTGCTGGTGCTGCGCGTTATTGGCCCACTTTTCTTTGCCGCTGCGGAGGGATTATTTACCGATCTCGAATCGCGTATTGCAGGTAAACGTATTGTGGTCTTGAAGTGGGACGCGGTCCCGGTACTGGATGCCGGTGGTCTGGACGCTTTCCAGCGTTTTGTAAAACGCCTCCCGGAAGGGTGTGAACTGCGGATCAGTAATCTGGAATTCCAGCCGTTACGTACCATGGCGCGCGCGGGCATTCAGCCGGTTGCCGGACGCCTGACGTTCTTCCCGAATAAAGACGCCGCGCTGGCAGATATCAGCTGACGTGTAGCCCAGCCAGGCGAAGCGCCGCCGGACTACAAATGACAGGCAAAAAAATGGCTCCCGTGTGTGGGAGCCATTTTTATAATCAGCTTATTGCTTACGCGTTCAGCAGTTGCTCAGCTGTCACTTTCACGCTTGCCAGCAGGACTTTGACATCCTCCAGACACACCGTTGGGTTCAGCAGCGTCAGCTTCAGGCAGGTTACGCCATCTGCTTCGGTCACGCCCACATTGGCGCTACCAGAAGCCAGCAGAACGTCGCCAATACGCTGGTTCAACAGCCCAACGAACGCCATGTCGTCACTGTGCGGACGGAAACGGAACAGCACGCTTGCCAGCTGCGGCTCCATCACCAGTTCCAGGTGTGGCTGAGTTTTCACAAACGCAGCCACATCACGCGCCAGCGTTACGCCGTTATCAATGATTTCGGCATACTGCTTTTTGCCCAGCGCTTCGAGACCCATCCACAGCTTCAGCGCGTCAAAACGGCGCGTGGTCTGCAGCGATTTCGACACCAGATTCGGTACGCCCGCCTCTTCATCAAAATCAGAGTTCAGGTACGCCGCCTGGTAACGCATCAGCTCGTAATGACGCGCGTCTTTCAGCAGGAACGCGCCGCAGCTGATGGTCTGGAAGAACTGTTTGTGGAAGTCCAGCGTCACGGAATCCGCCAGTTCAAGGCCGTTCAGGAAGTGACGATACTGCTCAGAAAGCAGTAACGCCCCGCCCCATGCTGCATCCACATGCATCCAGATCTGGTGTTCTGCCGCCAGCGCCGCAATGTCCGCTAACGGGTCGATCGCACCCGCATCGGTAGTACCAGCAGTGGCGACAATCGCCATCACCTGTTCGCCGTTGGCTTTCGCCTGGGCCAGCTTGTCTTTCAGGTCAGCCAGATCCATGCGTGAGAACGCATCGGTCTTCACCTGGGTGACGGAACGGTAACCCAGCCCCATCAGCGCCATGTTCTTCTGCACAGAGAAGTGCGCGCTTTCAGAGCAAAATACTTTGATTTTGCTCAGGTCGCCGGTCAGACCATTCTGCTGAATGGAATGCCCCTGGCGGGCAAAGAAGGCGTCGCGCGCCAGCATCAGGCCCATCAGGTTGCTCTGGGTGCCGCCGCTAGTGAACACGCCCGCGTCGCCTGCCGCATAGCCCACCTGCTCACGCAACCATTCGATCAGTTTGATCTCAATGATGGTCGCCGACGGGCTCTGATCCCAGGAGTCCATACTCTGGTTGGTGGCGTTGATCAGCACTTCTGCCGCCTGGCTAATCACCAGGCTCGGGCAGTGCAGGTGCGCCACGCACTGCGCATGGTGAACCAACAAGCTGTCTTTCAGAAAGTATTCAACCGCACGCTCAATAGCGGCCTGATTGCCCAGGCCCTGAGACGTAAAATTCAGGTTGATACGTTCGCGCAGTTGCTCAACGGTTTTGCCCTGATACATCTCAGGTTGCTTCAACCATTCAACGACCGCTTGCGTACTCTGCTCGATAGCGTCCTGGTAGGCAGCGATGCTTTGTGCCGAGCCGGACAGAATCGGATTTACGTCTGACATTCGATCCAACTCCGTTTAAACCGGCTTCACGCCAGCGCCCAGCAGGGCATTTTCGAATTTATCGAGGAAAATCTCCAGCTCTGCGTTGGTGATCAACAGAGACGGCAGCAGACGCAGTACGCAACCGTTACGGCCGCCACGCTCAAGAATCAGGCCGTTTTCGAAACATTTTTTCTGCAGCAGCGCGGAAAGCTCGCCATCGGCCGGGTAGCAGCCCATGTGATCCTGCGCTTCGTTCGGCTTAACGATTTCCAGACCAATCATCAGGCCCAGACCACGTACCTGGCCGATAACCGGGTAACGTTTCTGCAGGTCAGTCAGTTTGCCTTTCAGCCACTCGCCCTGGGCAGCAACTTTATCGGCAATCTTGTCGTCTTTGAGGATTTTCAGCGTTGTCAGACCGGTCGCCATCGCCAGTTGGTTGCCGCGGAAGGTGCCAGTGTGATGGCCCGGGGCCCAAGCATCGAACTGCTTTTTAATGCCCAGTACCGCCAGTGGCAGACCGCCGCCAACCGCTTTGGACATCACGATGATATCCGGCTCAATACCGGCGTGTTCGAAGGCGAACAGTTTACCCGTGCGCGCGAAGCCTGCCTGAACTTCATCGATAATCAGCAGAATGCCGTGTTCCTGGGTCACTTTACGAATACGCTGCAGCCACTCGATCGGAGCCGGGTTTACCCCGCCCTCACCCTGCACCGCTTCGAGGATCACGGCAGCCGGTTTACGCACGCCGCTCTCAACGTCGTTGATCAGGTTTTCGAAGTAGTAGGTCAATGCTTTGACGCCAGCGTCGCCGCCGATACCCAGCGGGCAACGGTACTGATGCGGATACGGCATAAACTGCACTTCCGCCATCATGTTGCTGACGGCTTCTTTCGGCGACAGGTTGCCGGTCACGGACAGCGCGCCGTGGGTCATCCCGTGGTAGCCACCGGAGAAGCTGATGATGCTGGAACGGCCGGTAACTTTCTTCGCCAGCTTCAGCGCCGCTTCAACGGCATCGGCACCGGACGGCCCGGTGAACTGCAGGCAATACTCTTTGCCCTGGCCCGGTAATAAAGAAAGTAAATACGATGAGAATTCATCTTTTAACGGTGTGGTAAGGTCAAGCGTATGTAACGGTAAGCCGCTTGTGATGACACTTTGAATGCTCTGCAGCACTTCAGGATGATTATGACCAAGCGCCAAGGTTCCGGCACCTGCCAGGCAATCAAGATATTGATTATTTTCTACGTCAGTAATCCAGACGCCCTGCGCTTTAGCAATCGCTAATGGCAGTTTACGTGGATAGCTGCGGACATTAGATTCAAACTCAGCCTGTCTTGCTAAAAAGGTATCATTGCTCTGTGGTAATGAATTAGCACTTAAAGTATCAATACGGACTTTATCCGTCATCATATCACTCCTACAACCAGGTGTAGATTAACGCCTGATTGAATAAATGGTTATAAGGGTTACCTGTAAAAAAGCGCGGCTAATATATGTTGTTTTAGCCCTGGACTCAATCATTTATTTTTCAACACATTTAGCAGGTATTTTTTCTTTATAATTCAAAGTGTAACAGCCACCCTTCATTACGAAATCCTAAAGAAATATATCTATTTAATTAACAATTACCGTAGCCAATTGCAACGCATACGATGTTATAAAAACCATGTGATTTTCATGTTTTTATTATTTTTTTACACGTTTTTACCATTAATAATGTACGCGTTTTCTTGTTACGACATGATTTTTCACTTATTTGTCGATAAATCGAATAAAAAAGTCGACCCCTAAATATAAATCACTTAGTATGGCGCGCTTATTTGCAGGCTATGTAAATAAAATTAATGCGCAGCACCCGGTAACGCGTACAGGCGACACGCGTTTTCGACAACAGGAATTCCCTGGGTTGTCAGCAGAAATGTTCGCGGGCGGACATTTCGTAAGGCGAACACCGTTTCCCCTTATGCCGAGAATGAAAATTTTCTAGCCATACTTTTATGGCGCCCTGATATGAGATTGTTATGACTCGCATTTATCCACCATCCGTCGTTGCCAAATTTGGCGGCACCAGCGTCGCTGATTTTGATGCGATGAACCGAAGCGCCAGCATTGTCCTTGCTGATCAAGATGTCCGTTTAGTCGTACTGTCTGCTTCTGCAGGCGTTACAAACTTACTGGTCGAGCTTTCTGAAGGTCTGGAAACGCATCAACAATTAGATAAGCTTGAGACCCTACGCGCCATCCAATACAACATTATTTCCCGCCTGAAGCAGCCGTCCGTTATCAGCACGGAAATCGATAATCTTCTCAACAACATCCGCCATCTTGCACAAACGGCGACCGTTTCACCGTCTGATGCGCTAAGCGATGAATTGGTCAGTCACGGCGAGCTGATGTCCTCTTTACTGTTTACTGAGGTCTTACGTGAACGGCATGCCGAGGCCGGGTGGTTTGACGCCCGCAGCGTGATGCGTACCAACTCGAGTTTCGGCTGCGCCGAACCCGAACTCAGTACCTTGCACCACCTGGTGGAGACTCACCTGCGCCCTCGTCTTGAGCAAGCGATTATGGTGACCCAGGGGTTTATCGGCCGGGATGCCGCAGGGCATACCACTACGCTGGGACGCGGTGGTAGTGATTACACGGCGACGCTTCTCGGTGAGGCGCTTCACGCCGCACGCGTGGACATCTGGACCGATGTCGCAGGGATCTACACCACCGATCCGCGCATTGCGCCGCGGGCCAAACGGATTGACCACATCTCATTTTCCGAGGCCAGCGATATGGCCGCCTTCGGTGCGAAGGTCCTCCACCCGGCTACGCTGCTTCCGGCAATGCGTAAAAGCATTCCGGTCTTTGTTGGCTCAAGTAAGGATACGGCTGCCGGTGGTACGCTGGTGCATAACACCACCGACAACCCACCTCGCTATCGTGCGCTTGCCGTGCGCCGTAAACAGACGCTGTTGCGATTACATAGTCTGGAGACACAACCGTCCGGTTCTTTCCTGGCGCAGTCCTTCGCCATTTTAGCTCGCCACGCGGTCACGGTGGATTTGGTTACAACCTCAGAGAACAGTATTGCGCTGGCGCTGGACGCGACTCACGCAACCTCAGGTGAAGATCATATACTGACCAGCGCATTGTTTACCGCATTATCCTCCCACTGTCGTGTGGAAGTGGAAACCGGACTGGCATTGGTCACTTTGGTGGGGAATCGACTGACTCAGGCGGCGGGTGTTTGCAAAGACGTTTTTGCCTGGCTTGAAGGGCATACGGTGCGAATGATTTGCCACGGCGCGTCAAATGACAACCTGTGTTTCCTGTTGCCCGCTGAAGACGCGGATAGCGCGGTTAAAACGTTACATTATCGGTTATTCGAATAACGTTTCTTATATTCCATAGCGAATATAAAAGTGCGTTCTATGCAAGGATAATGAACAAGCAGAGTCCTGGTTTTTCAACCAGGACTTTGTATTCAAACCGCAGCCCTCTCTACCGGGAAACGATTTAGTTATGACGATGAGTGGTATCACCGCGACGACAGCGTTTGTCATAATGGCGTACCCACCAGTAACGGTCACTGATTTGCTCGTGCCCGCCCACTCTGGCTCCCGCCAACCACAGAACACCACCTACAAAAATACTGAGCACGGCACCATGTGCGAAAAACTGTGGCAGATTAAATTGCGGCAATTGGTTTAAAATAGAGTAACCAACCCCCCCCACCATCACCACCAACCCTAAAGCCATGAGCACGTTACCGAGTAACGAAGCGTTTTTGCGTTTCATGTGTCACCTCCGGAACTTTGGGTTGCTACAGGGAATACCCCTAATCCTTATGTGTAAAGTATAGACAACACTGCCGTTCGCAAGTGCGGGAGCGATCACAATTACAAACACTCGCGCAACAAAACTTTACAAATAAGCTACTGAACATACTCAATTTCTAATAGTCCATTTGTGCAATTATTCAGCTTTTGGCGATTAGTACGCAGTTTTTTGTCAAGAGCAGCGTCAGACAGTAAACTACACGTCGTTTATGGAAACACTCAGGACAAAACACGTGACGATTAAATTGATTGTCGGCCTGGCGAACCCCGGCGCAGAGTATGCGGCAACGCGACACAACGCAGGCGCATGGTATGTCGATTTACTGGCAGAGAGATTACGCGCCCCTTTGCGTGAAGAGCCGAAATTCTTCGGCTACACCTCCAGAGTAACGCTCGAAGGGGAAGATGTCCGTTTGCTGGTACCGACCACATTTATGAATCTCAGCGGCAAGGCCGTGGGTGCGATGGCCAGTTTTTATCGTATCAACCCCGATGAAATTTTGGTCGCGCACGACGAATTAGACCTGCCGCCTGGCGTGGCAAAATTTAAGCTCGGTGGCGGTCATGGCGGACATAATGGTCTGAAAGACATCATCAGCAAGTTGGGCAATAACCCCAACTTTCATCGTTTACGCGTGGGAATTGGTCATCCGGGTGATAAAAACAAAGTTGTCGGATTTGTTTTAGGCAAACCGCCTGTTTCAGAACAGAAGTTAATTGATGAAGCAATTGACGAAGCGGCACGTTGTACCGAGATTTTATTCAAAGATGGCCTGACCAAGGCAACGAGCCGGTTACACACCTTTAAAGCGCAATAAGCAGGGATGTGCGGCATTTTTCTCGCGTGCTGTGTATAATAGGCAGAGTTATTTACTTTTCTACAATCTGTTTTCCATAACAGGTTGAATATCAAAAGATTAAGGTGATTTAAACATGGGATTCAAATGCGGTATCGTCGGTTTGCCAAACGTAGGCAAATCCACCCTGTTCAACGCGCTCACAAAAGCGGGTATTGAAGCGGCAAACTTCCCGTTCTGTACTATCGAGCCGAACACAGGTGTTGTCCCGATGCCCGATCCGCGTCTGGATCAGTTGGCCGAAATCGTCAAACCGCAGCGTATCCTGCCAACAACGATGGAATTCGTCGACATTGCCGGTCTGGTAAAAGGCGCGTCCAAAGGCGAAGGTCTGGGTAACCAGTTCCTGACGAACATCCGTGAAACCGAAGCTATCGGCCACGTGGTTCGCTGCTTTGAAAACGACAACATCATCCACGTTAATAACAAAGTGGATCCGGCTGACGACATTGAGGTTATCAATACCGAACTGGCGCTGTCTGACCTGGATACCTGTGAGCGCGCTATCCATCGCGTACAGAAGAAGGCTAAAGGCGGCGATAAAGACGCTAAAGCGGAACTGGCTGCACTGGAAAAATGCCTGCCACAGCTGGAAAACGCTGGCATGCTGCGTGCGTTGAAAACACTGACCGATGAAGACAAAGCGGCTATCAAATACCTGAGCTTCCTGACGTTGAAGCCAACGATGTATATCGCCAACGTCAACGAAGACGGTTTTGAAAACAACCCATACCTCGATAAAGTGCGTGAAATCGCCGCAGCTGAAGGCTCCGTTGTTGTTGCAGTTTGCGCTGCCGTTGAAGCTGACATCGCAGAACTCGATGATGCTGACCGTGAAGAATTCATGGCTGAAATGGGTCTGGAAGAACCTGGTCTGAACCGCGTAATCCGCGCTGGTTACGAACTGCTGAACCTGCAGACCTACTTCACCGCTGGCGTGAAAGAAGTTCGTGCATGGACCATTCCTGTTGGCGCAACGGCTCCGCAGGCGGCGGGTAAAATTCATACTGACTTCGAGAAAGGCTTTATCCGCGCACAAACCATCGCGTTTGAAGATTTCATCACCTATAAAGGTGAACAAGGCGCGAAAGAAGCCGGTAAGATGCGTGCAGAAGGTAAAGATTACATCGTTAAAGATGGCGATGTGATGAACTTCCTGTTCAACGTCTAAATAAAATTTGCTGTCTCATGAGGTTTCACTGAATCTCATAACAACGGCAAAATCCTATAAAATCCACGCAATTGCGTGGATTTTTCATTTCACAATGTCTCAATTCATCTCGTAACAACGCTGTCAAAAATGAGTACATGAATGAGCACAACATTCTGCCATCTTCATTTTTAGTGGGTACGATAACGGTATAATAAACAAACAAGGCCCCGTTAGGTTCACTGATACGAATGCCGCACTGCCAAGCTGAAAGAAAAACTCCATTGTCTCAATGATTTCAACTCGCTGAGCAGGCTGATGAACTGACCATCCTCCAGAAGGCCGCGACATACTCGCGAAGCGCCTGCATGGCCTGCGGCCTGAGGATGACCTGGATGTGCCTACAGGCTTGAGGAAATTGCCCAATAAAATCATTGTTATCTCTTACACATCCGGTCCTTATGTGCTGTATGCGAAACAGTGAAAAACCACAAAGCCCCGCGTAGCCTGCGAGGCTTTGTTATCTGGTGCGTTACGTCATCTGACGGGCAATATACCCTGCCCCTTTGATCGCCAGTTGGGCGATCTCGTCTTTATCACAGATAAAATGGACCGGGTTCTCAAGTCCATATCGGCTGCGCCATAAAGAACGATACATTTCGCAGCGCTGCCGCTTGCCTGTCAGCACAATGTCGCCTTGCAGAGAAAAGCCTAAACGCTCGGCCTCATCAAAAAGTTTCATGTCATCCGCCGCCAGCGCCGCCTGACAAAAAAATGTTCTTTCGACTGCGGTGCACGGCAACGAGAACTCGATAAAACGCGTAAACAGCAGCGTGCGCAGAAGGCCCGCATGATGCACGCTATCACAGGCATATTGCAGGATGTCCGCCGAGAAAAAATCGTCATCCTCTTCTTCCAGCATACTGGCGCCAATAAACGTCTCTTTTTTCACCGCCGCATAAACCTGCCCGCTCAGACTGGTAATACTGCCGGCGATTCTTCCCTGCGCGTCAATGTGGATAAGCTTGGTTGTTGAACCCAGTTCGATCATCGTCAGCGGCAGGTTCCTGTAAAGCGACGTCATCAACCCCACGGCCTGAGTCTCTTCCCCCCGCATCAGGTCGATATCCCGCAGGCTGGACCAGCTACGATCCGCCTGCGCATTTTTGATACCAGGGACAAAACGGATCTCCAAATCCAGAGGCAGTATTGCGGGATCTTTTACCTTCACCACCCGGGAGACAAGCTGCTCAAGGCTCACCGGAGCGGTGATATGCGGTATCTCCAGCAGCCCGAGGTTAGAGGTGATCATTCCCGAGGCAATCGCAAAACGCACATCACCAGTCGTCAATTGGTTAGCGTGCAGCAGTTCACTTATCCCTGCGGCAATGGCGTCTCTGAAATCCCCCTGAGAACGGGCCTTCCCGGAGTTAACGCCAACAGCGAGGAGATGTTCAGCAACGATCTCCTCATCGCGTAACAAATAGAACCTGGTCTGGGTTGAACCGCTGTCGATGATAATAATCATAAGCTTGCTCCTGAGGCGGTGGCGTTGGTTTAGAGGCTTTGCTGATAAATGGCGCGAATCTCATCGGCATCAGGCACGCGGGGATTATTCGCAAGCACGACGCGCATCGTGGTAGTGGCATTGCCAATAAACCAGTCGAAATGTTCCTCTTTAACGCCCAGAGAGCTGAGCGACGGCAGCATATTGACGTAGCCCAGCAGCGAACGCACCGCATCAATACTGCTTCTCGCCGCTTCTTCTTCGGTCATATTGAGGGTATTCACGCCAAGCGCTTTGGCGATAGCGGCGAATTTTTGCGGCGCGCTTTGCCAGGTGAATTCCATAAAGGCCATGTAAATGGCGGCAATGCCTTCAGCATGTACGACATCAAGCAACCCGCCCATCGGGTGCTGCAACGCATGGGGCAATGTCGTCCCGGCACAATCAATCGCCATACCCGCTAGCGAACTGGCAAAAGAGACTTTTTCCCACGCCTCAATATTGGCGGCATCGTCATAAACCTGCGGTAAATATTTGCCAATCAGCTCAAGCGCCTGTAATGAAAGCATTTCACTCATCGGATGGGCATTTTTCGAAATAAATGACTCCAACGAATGAAACAGGACATCTGCTCCCGGACCGGCAATAACGCGCCGGGGTAACGTCAGCATTAATAAAGGATCAATAATTGCCGCCTTCGGATAAATCAGCGGGTTCACCAGCCCTTTTTTGTCATTGGTTTGTGGATTCGTAAATACCGCCGTTTTATTCGCTTCACTGCCCGTGCCTGCGGTAGTCGGAATTAACACTACCGGTAGCGCCGAATCAGCCGGAGTTTGTCCAAATACATAGTCCCAAATTCCTCCGCTATTACAGGCCATAAAGGCAATGCCTTTTGCCATATCCATCGCGCTTCCCCCGCCGATGCCGACAATCACATCACATTGCTGTTCACGGGCGAACGCAGCCCCTTCATCGACAAGGGTTGAAAGCGGGTTCTGCATGAAACGGTCAAAACAGACGGACGTCACGCCCGCCTGCGTCAATGCCTCAACCAACGCCGCCAGCTGCCCCGTGGGCTTCGCACTATCTGAAGCAATAATCAGCGCCTTTTTGCCGTATTGCGCGGTAATTGTTCCCGCCTGTGCCAGTTTCCCCTGGCCAAAATAGAAATTAACCGGATTAACGAAATTAAATCCTGACATAATTTTTCCCTTATGGTGTGAATTCACGATGAAGTTAATGCGGCGCGCGATGCCCATTAATAATCAGCCATTCGCCTGAACGAGAAGCTACTCAATACGCATCACCGACAGTCCAAAATATATATTTCACCCTGAACCTCAATTGTGATTAATATCGCTTTATTCACCCTAATAATCCCTATATATGAAACACGAGTTTATAATGTGGTATTGTGTGAGCGAATTCATATTTCCAGTTAATTGACTATGGAAATATACCGCCATCAAATAAGCGACCTGGCGGAAATTATCATGACCTCCTCTCCTTCGACTGTGAACGGTGTACAAACGTTACTGCGCGGACTGGCTGCCATCGAAGCGGTTGCCGCAGGACATCATGATTTACGCGCAATCAGTCAGCACATTTCCGCACCGCGCAGTACAACACATCGTCTGATCAGCGCCCTGGTCGCTCAACGATATTTGCGACAAATTTCCAGCCGGGGCTATTTTCTCGGGCCAAGGCTGATTGAGCTGGGCGGCGCATCGCTTGCTGGTTATCCGCTACGCATCGCTGCCCGCCCGCTGCTCGAAGCGCTGGCTCAGCTCACTCAGGACACCGTCCATCTCGGCATTCGCGAGCAAGGCGACGTGTTGTATATCGATAAAATTCCCGGTACCCGCGGGCTGGAGATGCGCTCGCGCGTTGGGCACCGTATGCCGCTGTTTTCGACTGGCATTGGCAAAGCGCTGATGCTCGGCGCGACGATGGCGGAATGGCAGCACTTTTATCGACTGCATAATCCCGGCGCGGACGCCGGTTCCTTTATTCGCAGCATGCACCATTACGCTGAGCGCGGTTACACCCTGGATCTGGAAGAAAACGAACTCGCCATCCGCTGCGTGGCGGCACCGATTCGGGATGCCGGAAATCATGTTGTCGCCGCTATTTCCGTCGCCAGCATCGCCCCCTACATGCCGGATGAACGCATGCAGGAGCTCAGCGGCATCGTAAAACGTTACGCTGAGGACATTTCCGCAGAGCTGGGCTGGGTGGCACATCGAACCTCTCTGATTTATCCCTTCGTCTCTACGCATGCAAAAGGATCCTGATATGACTGCATTGATCGCCCTGGATTGGGGAACCAGCGCGCTACGCGCCTACCGCTTAGCCGCAAACGGTACCGTGACTGCACGGCGGGAACTTCCCCACGGCATCATGAAATTACCCGACGCGCCCAATCGGCTGATGAGCTTCCGTCTGGCCTTCGACCTGGCCTGCGCAGACTGGCTGGCAGCCGATCCCGCCTGTCCGGTTATTGCCAGCGGCATGATTGGCAGCGCCCAGGGCTGGCAGCCCGCGCCCTATTTGCCTGCGCCCTGCGATGCTCGTCAGTTGGCGGAGCAGTTAACCCGCGTCGATGTCGATGACCAGCGCTGCTTCTATATCATTCCAGGCGTTCAGCAAACGAACCTTTTGCCGGAAGTGATGCGTGGAGAAGAAACCCAGGTGTTCGGCGCAATCGCGGGTGATGAACGCCTGCGTGATGTTCAGGCCAGCGGCAGAGAATCGCTGATTGCCCTGCCCGGTACGCATTCAAAATGGGTGAGCGTCACGCAGGAGAAAATTGACCGCCTGCGTACGTTTATGTCGGGGGAACTTTACGATGTGCTGCGCCACCATTCGATACTGGGGCTGACGATGCAGCCCCCTGAAACTCCTGACTGGCAGGCTTTTGCTGAAGGCATCCGCGTCGCCCGCCAGCAGCCAGGCAATTTGCTCGGCTCTCTCTTTTCGGTGCGCACCCGGCTCCTTTGTCAGCAGCTATCGCCGCAACAACAGCCGGACTATCTCTCGGGTCTCCTGCTGGGCAATGAGCTTGCCATCGCGCTGGATGGGATCTCCGCCGATACCGACATCACCTTAATTGGTTCGCAGCCGTTGTGTCAGCGCTACCAGCGCGCCATGGCGATTTTTGAATGCCGCAATCCGGTGTATATCGCTCCCGGAGCGGCGGAACAGGGAATGTGGCAGGTAGCGCGTTACGCCAGTCTTGTGGCCTGATTTCCCGTTGACCTTTTTCTCGACCAACACCAGGAACTGACTATGGATTTTATCACCACGCTACGTCAAACCGGTCTGATTGCCATTCTGCGCGGTATACCGCCCGAACAGGTTGAAGCCGTCGGAGCCGCCCTGTATGAACAGGGATTCCGCATCATCGAAGTCCCGCTTAATTCGCCTGAACCCTTGCTGAGTATTTCACGTCTGCGTCGTATTTTACCTTCGGACTGTTGGGTGGGCGCTGGAACGGTGATGACCGTGACTCAGCTGCATGACGTGGCGCAAAGTGGCGGCCAGCTGATTATCTCTCCCCATACCGATCCGGTATTAATTGAAGAGACAAAGCGCGCGGGATTGATAAGCCTCCCCGGGGCGGCGACGCCAGGCGAGGCTTTCAGCGCGCTGGCGAAGGGAGCGGATGCGGTGAAACAGTTTCCCGCTGAGGCGATCCCTCCCGTCGTGGTGAAAGCGTGGCGCGCCGTGATCCCCGCGGCGATCCCGCTGCTGCCCGTTGGTGGAATCACGCCGCAGGCAATATCTGACTATCGCGCCGCCGGAGCCAGTGGATTCGGCCTTGGCGGCGCGCTTTACCAACCGGGTATGACAGCAGAGCAAGTGGCAAGTCGCGCCGCTGACTTCGTGACCGCCTGGCGAACGTCCTCGCCCCTTAATACATAAAAAGAACCAAACGGAGTTGACTATGAAAATTCAAAAATTTACCTCTGGATTATTAACCTCGCTGTTAGCCGCCAGTTCATTACTGCTGGCAAGCCCGACTCAGGCGGCGGATTATCCTACGCGCCAGATAGAGCTGATCGTCCCCTTCGCCGCTGGCGGCGGCACCGATCTGGTGGCGCGCGCATTTGCTGAGGCCTCTAAACCGCACTTTCCGGTCGGCGTTGGCGTCATTAATAAGCCTGGCGGAGGCGGCGCAATTGGTTTTAGCGAGCTTGCTGCATCGCGCCCTAACGGCTACAAGCTGGCGATGGGCACCGCCGAACTGACTATCCTGCCCTCTCTGGGAATGGTGAAGTTCAAAACGGAGGACTTTACTCCACTGGGTCTGTTCAATATGGAACCCAGCGCCGTGACCGTTAAAATCGACGCACCATGGAATACGCTGGAAGAGTTCCTCGCCTGGGCGAAAGAGAATCCGGGCCAGGTCAGGGTAGGCAACTCAGGAACGGGCGCAATCTGGCATCTGGCAGCCGCGTCGCTGGAAGATAAAACCGGTGTGACCTTCAACCACGTTCCTTTCGATGGCGCGACGCCAGCCGTCACCGCGCTTTTAGGCGGGCACATTGAAGCCGTTACGGTGAGCACTGCGGAAGTCCTCAACCAGGTTGAGGATGGCAAGCTGAAAACACTGGCCGTAATGAGCACTCAACGTGACGCCAACATGCCTGACGTCCCCACGCTTCAGGAAAAAAACATCGATCTGTCGATCGGCGCATGGCGTGGGCTGGTTATCTCCAGCAAAACCCCGCAAAACGTGATCGATTTTCTGACCACCGCTATCGCCGCCACTGCCGATGAACCCTCTTTCAAGGAAGCGTTAGCCAAAATGCGCCTCAACTATGTCTGGCTCGATCGTGCTGAATTCCAGGCATTGCTTGAAGAGCAGCAGCGCGATTTCTCCGTCACCATCGAAAAACTGGGCCTCGGTCAAAAATAACGGTGACGTCCGGCCAGCCCCTTCTGGCCGGATAGTCCTAATGGGAGTCGTTTATGGTTGAAAATCCGTTAACTCCGACAACGCCGCCACCAGCGTCTACGGCAGAACGACAATGCTACATTTTGGTCGCTCTGCTGCTCTGTCTGATCGCCGTAGTGGTGCTGACGATTGCCAAAAGCTTTCCTGCAACGTCCATTTCTACGGATATCGGTGCGGGCGCATTTCCTTCGGTTTATAGCTGGTTGCTGATTATTCTCTCGTTGATCTTAATTGCTGGTCAGTTCTCTGGTACCACGCTACGCCAGCTGATGGTTCTACCCACTCGCCCCACTCAGGGGTTTGGACGCTGGACGGGGCCGTTTTGTACCGTCGTCACCTGCGTGGCATACCTCTACGCCATGCAGCTTTTTGGCTACCTGGTCGCAACGGTACTTTTTATGATGCTGATTATGAAAATCTCCGGTATCCAACGCTGGTGGGTTAATGGGCTGCTGGCCATCGTGCTCTCCATTACGCTGTATATCCTCTTTTCGCTGGCGCTGAACGTTCCGCTGCCGGAAAGCAGCCTCCTGGAATCGCTGACTCTGGAGTAATTATGTCCCAATTTGATCTTATTCTCGGCGGCGTAAATAGCTTGCTGGCCCACCCGGAAGCCATTTTATTTTCAATGATTGGCGTCTGGCTTGGCATCCTGGTGGGCGCGTTACCGGGCCTGACTGTCACCATGAGTGTTGCCGTAATGCTGCCTTTTACCTACGGCATGGATCCGATTTCTGGCTTACTGATTATCTCCGGCGTCTTTTTTGGTGGCGTTTATGGTGGTTCGATTATTGCCATTCTGCTCCGGATCCCCGGCACGCCAGCCGCCGCGGCAACGGCGATTGACGGCTATGAACTGACGAAAAAAGGTCAGGCCGGTGTGGCGCTGGGCACGGCGACTTTCTCCTCTTTTTTCGGCGGCACCCTCAGCATAATCGTGCTGATGTTCCTCTCGCCGATTCTGGCCGAGGTGGCGCTAAAATTCAGCGCCGCAGAGACGTTTGCGCTGGCCGTTTTCGGCTTGAGTATTATTGCCAGTATTTCCGGTGAATCGCTGATTAAGGGGCTGATCGCTGGCGTTGGTGGTTTGCTGGTCGCGACCATTGGCCTCGATCCGATGGGCGGATTTCCGCGTTTCACCGGCGGTTTTGTCGAGCTGATGAACGTGCCTTTTATCCCGGTGATGATTGGCCTGTTCGCCACTGCAGAAGTGCTTAAGTCGCTGGAAAAAGACGAGGTAGTGAGCAAGACGGTGCAGTACGCTATTGGTCGAATCATTCCGCCGTGGTCTACGTTCAAACGTCTGATTGTCACACTGCTGCGATCCTCCGGTCTGGGCGTGTTTATTGGCATGATTCCCGGCGCGGGGGCGGATATTGCCGCTTTCGTTTCTTACAATGAAGCGAAGCGCTTTGCCAGGCCGGAAGATCAGTTTGGCAAGGGTGAACTCAAAGCGGTTTCGGCCTGTGAAGCAGGCGCTAATGGCTGCACGGGCGGCGCGCTGTTACCTATGCTGACGCTGGGAATTCCTGGTGACGCCACGACGGCGGTAATGCTGGGCGCGCTGACGCTACAGGGAATGCAGCCTGGGCCTCGACTATTTACCGAACACAGCGACACGGTGTATATGCTGTTTGTCGGAATGCTGTTTTGCTATCTGATGCTGCTTATTCTTGGCCTGGTTTCCGTTCGTTTCATCGCCAAAATGATCAACATTCCCAAGAGCGTCCTGACTCCGCTGATCCTCGCGCTGTGTATCGTCGGCACCTATGCTCTGAACAACAGCATGTTTGACGTCGGCATTATGCTGGTCGCGGGCGTGATCGGCTATTTCATGCAAAAAGGCGGTTTCCCTGCATCTCCTGTCGTGCTGGCACTCATCATGGGGCCGATGGCGGAAAGTAACTTCCGTCGCGCGATGTCGCTGTCCAACGGGAGTTTTGATTTCATTTATACCCGTCCCATCACCGCCACACTCCTGCTACTGGCGATGCTGACTCTGTTTGGCCCAATGGTACGCAAGGCCATAGCCGCAAGACGCGCACGTAAAAATCATTTGCTCTCCTGAATGAGCAGAAACGGGCAGAAAATCCGTCACTGTTACACGGAATTTCTGCCCGCGGTGGCGAAATCACGGCGCGGTTACATTTTTATCGCACAGAATAGGTTATTGTTATCGTACTGATCTTAAACATGAATATGACCACTGTATCAGGGTGAATTATGGATGCTCAACCTACCGAAATTACGGGAGTACAAACCCTACTGCGCGGTCTTGCTGTTATTGATGCCGTCGCGTCAGGATGTCGGGATTTACGCAGCGTCGGCGAGTTTACCGGAACCAGTAAAAGCACAACCCATCGGCTGCTCAGCGCGCTGGTACAACAGCGTTTTCTTCGCTTCACTCACCACGATGGCTATGCGCTTGGCCCACGCTTAATTGAGCTGGGCACCCGTTCACTGGAAAATACGCCGCTTTATCCTCTGGCGCGCCCCTTCCTGCAACAGCTGGCGGATTTTACCCGCGACACGGTTCATCTGGGGCAACGGGAAGGCGCGGAAGTCCTGTATATCGATAAAATTCCTGGCCAACAGGGACTGGAAATGCGCTCGCGTATTGGGCATCGCATGCCGCTGGTGCTGACCGGCATTGGCAAAGCGCTGTTACTCGACGCGGATGAATCCGAATGGCGTCAGCTTTTTTTAGCCCATGGCGAATTATGTCATCTCCCGGACTTCCTCGCCCGAATGCGCGGCTACGCCGACGCAGGCTTCGCGTTCGATCTTGAAGAAAATGAGCCGACGATTCGCTGCGTGGCGGCTCCGGTTTACGATGCCGGAAACCATGTGGTCGCGGCCATCTCCGTCGCCAGCACGGTCATCTATATGCCGGACGCGCGCATGCAAGAACTCGTCCCTCACGTCAAAGAGTGCGCTAAAAAAATATCGCAGGAACTGGGCTGGCGCGCCCCTTCTTTTACCCCGTAATCCCACCGCTTAATGTCAACATCCTTGAGTGTTAACGGGCGACATATCGATTGCAGCTATGTCGTCTGTTGCTGTCCCGCGAGTAGAGTGCCCCACTGCCGGGTTCTCCAACATGCAGGTTCGAAAACACACTCTTTTTCGTGCAAGAGAAGGATCGTTACCAGCCGCGAATGTCCTTTTAGCCTCCTGACGCTGACTTCTGGCTTCAGCCAGAGAAACATCGGGGTAAACGCCAATAGCGGACAGGAATAATGAATAATACCGATCGGCACGATCGACAGAATCGATTATGAACAAGCAAATGCTTTATCGTCGGACGTGGAAAACTAATCGAAAAAGAAGGACCAGACGCAGGGGCAACGTGGAAAACGGTGTGTGTAGCAGCCTGCAAGGCCTGGCGGTCAATATATTTTTGACGCAAATAAACTAAGGTGAACTATAAGAGCAGGTTATCATTCAGATAAGCAGAATAGATTTTTTGTTTATAATTTATTATGTTAGCTTAAATTAAGACGCGGGGTCGCACTCATCCTGGCTGCAATTCTGGTCTTATCTGATAGCACCACGCGTGCGGGAGGAAAAAATGAGTCAACCTGTTTATCAGAATATCGCGCAGGAAACGAAAACCTCCCTGGATGAATGCTTTGCTCAGCGTGTGATTCCTCTGGAGCAGCAGTATCTCGCCGGGCTTCAGGCGCTGAGAACAACACTTTTCGGTCAGCAGGAAATGGCTGAGCTTTCACCCGCGCAGCGTGACGAGCTGACCGCCTGGGTTGACGAACTCGATCGTCGCATCATCACCTATCAAACATTGTGCACCAAATATCTGAACGCCCTTAACTCTGAGCAGCAGCGTGAATTAATGACCTTTATGCTCTTCGGCGATACCCGGACAGCACGGGCACAGAAGAATATCCAGGAACATATACAGCTGCGCAGCGAAGCCGTGAACAGAATCAACGAGCGGCTGGCCGATCTGCACTCTCCTGAAGCGCTCGAACGTCAGCTTCAACAGCGGCTGGAAAAAGAAATCCACATCCGCCGTTTTCTTGACGAATCCACCCACTATCGCCCTGTGCGTAAAACAGGCTGAACGGTTGCTCAGCTTTTATTGCCGGATGTCGGCGTAAACACCTTATCAGGCCTACAGATGTGGAACCCGCAGGCCTGATAGCGCTGCGCCATCAGGCATTTTATCTCTGTCGTCAGCCCTCTTCGCTTTCTGATTCCCCGGCAGTAAAAACTGGTTCAATGCGCTTGATACCCGCGCTGTTAATAATGATGCGTGCCCGCTCCAGAAAACTCTCTTTGCCATCCGTCACCCGATGAATAAGGTTGATGTGATAGACCTTTTCCCCGTACAGCACCTGCTCATCATCCAGAGTCGGTAATTCATTCAGCAACTCATCGGTGTATTTCAAAAAAGGGGTGATATCCAGGCGCGTAATATCCATCACAGAACGATTCACGGCGGAAAACATCTGGTCCCCGCCGCGCAGATGAACGTGTTTGGAGTAGTGCAAAATGTCTTCGCTCAGATAGTAGTTTTGAATATCCAGAATGTGCACCTTACGGCGCATCGTCCTGACGTCATCGGGTAGCTGACGCTCCCCCACAAAGACGAAAGATTCGTTGCACTTACCGACCGGAGAGCGCAGGTTTTTATAAATTATCTGCTGTCGGTCAGGTAACCAACGGCGAAATGTCGAAAACAATCGCGCCCGAAATCCCTCTTTCATTCTGTCTTTAAAGATATAGCCAATCACCATTGCGAGAAATAGTTGAAAGCTCAGCGCTCCGTATTTCCCCTGCCAAATAAACGCCACCGCCGTCGCGAAAATCATCGCAATTGCCGCGGCGATTCCGGCAATGGTATGCGCCAGAAAGGTCTCGCCTTTTTTACGCCGGATATCCAGATACATTGGACTGCTGATATATTTTTTCAGGGTATTAACGTGATAAATCACCAGTTCGTTATCCGAATTAGGTGACGGGAAAGTCCCCGGATGATTGGCTTTGCGATACAGCATCTGCTCGCGCCAGAAAATACGCAGAGTATCGTATCCCGGTGAAGGCGAAAGATCATTGAGCAATTTACGCCCATAGTGCGTCAGCATCAGTGAGAGGAATTCGTCACCATAGTCAATGATGCGTAACGCATTGACCTCAGCCACCTTTGACATTTTTATCCGCATCCGACGATAGTTATTGAGAATATCCTCTGCGGTGGCGGCGAAGCTCAGCAGTGCCTGCTCCTGTTTGTCTTCGCTCAACTTGCCGATATAACGTACCTCTACGTGAAGCGCCCGTTTGAAGGTCAGGCAAAACATTTTGAGTCGGTATTCAAAACCCTGAGCAGAGGTATCTTTGCTCTGTTCGGTAATTAACCGTTCAATTGTCCCCAGCGTCTTCGGCACGCTGACGGACAATTTACGCAGCGACAGGGTGGGAGGACGCAGGCGAATATAGTTCTTCAGGTTTTGCTGAAAGGCCTGCGGCGGAAATGTCCAACGATTGATCTGCAAACTGGAAGGAAAGAATAGCCAGGTTTCAATATGGTAGTTTTCGCTTCGTAGAGGTTTGGTTCCGACTTTCTGCGGGAAAAAAATCCGCTGCTTAATTTCGATACAGCGTTTTCCTGATGCTTTTATCGTATCGCCTGGCATCTTTGCCTCCTGCAAATCAGGCGGTAATTTGAATTACCGCCTTCACATCAATGCTACCAGAGGGCGCTATTGAACCCCATCAGCGGCATGACATATTGAGTCCATAAAATCAGTAACACCCAAATAATAGCCATCTGGATAATACCATATTTGAAAGACTCGCCGGTCGAGTAGTGATCGAGCAGGTAACTGATGTTTGCGGGTTTAGAGTTAAAGTAGAGCACGTAAACCTGGTTAATCAGGAATGCCATCGGCAGACAGAATCCCACCACGTCCCAGCCGAACTTTTTAGCGATACTGATAATGATCGGGAACATAATGATGGTACGTGCCGTTTTACTTTCGCTCACCAGCGTGGTGATGGCGAACACGCCGCTCAGTACGGCAAAGACCAACAGTTTGCCGCCACCTGAAGGGTCGATCTGCCATTTATCAAACAGGCTGTGAATATAGAGGCCGACGATATCCGTCTGATCGACCATTCCGCCAAGGACGTAAGCACCAAAGCTGAACATCAGCATATGCCATGGAATGTCCGCGTCGTTCCACTTCATCACGCCCAGAGCCGGAAGTTTGCACACCGAAGGCATCAGAACAACGCAGGCACCCGCCACGGCGATAACTTCGGCACGCATACCGTGCACCCGGTCGGTCGCCCACAGCAACAAGACGATAATAAAGGTCAGCGCCGCGCGAACTTCACCCGCGCTAATCTTACCGAGCTGCGCCAGTTCCCCTTTCAGGCGATCCATGCCGCCTTCAATTTTCGGCTTAGCATCTTCTTTCTTAATGGGGAAAATCCAGCGAGTTCCGGTGTACCAGGCAATGGCACACTGAATCAGCGCCAGTGGACACAGGGCAATGAACCAGTCGCCGTAATAGACTTTGAATCCCGCCTGCTCCATCATCGCGACCGCCAGCAGGTTAGCTGCGGAACCGGTAATAAAGGCGCTGGCCGACACGTTATTCGCCAGCAGGTTCAGCAGCACCATGTTGCGCCCGACGTTATTGCGTTTTTCCCCGCCGGTCGCACCGTAGATGGCGGCGATAACCATAAACAGCGGTAACAGCAGCGCCGTTTTCGCAGAGGTCGCACTGATGAACGCCCCGAGAATCAGGTTGAGTAATATAAAGCACCAGAACAACAGCGAGATATTATTCCCCATACGTACCAACAGCCAGAGCGACATACGCTTCGCCAACCCTGTCACCACCAGGGCGCTGGCCATGATGAAGCTGGCAATGTTCAGGATCATTACTGGCTCACCCAGCATGGCAAACGCAGGACGCATCTTCATTGTGCCGGTCAGGATCACCGTGACGACCACGATAAGCGAGGTGAGATAGTTCGGAATCGCCTCCGTCAACCACAGCACCAGCGAGGCAAGAAAAATTCCCGTTGCGCTGTAACAGTTGGCCGGAGGAACTTTGGTTTGGGTATCGAACATTTCGATAGGCCCGACCCACTGCAAATGAAAGAACAGGAACAGCAGGATAGCCAGCGGCATACCGATGAATTTGATCCGCTCCATCCAGATACCGGCTTTAATCTCCTTGAATTTCTCCAGAGAGTAATTGCTCATATCCAGCGGATCGAAAACTTTCTTAGCGCCTTTGTCTGACATGGCCATGTCTCCTTATGCGCCTCCGGGGCAGCAAGCTACCCATGGAGGCGTGAATTTCACATGCCAACAACCTGTCTGGCGGCTTTCAGATAATTCGTGTTAGGCAGTTCGTCGAGCCCCAGCGCCGCAACCGCTGCCTTAATTCCGGCATAATCTTCACTTTCGCAACAGGCGGTTTCGACCATCGCACCGTTAAACCATACCTGCGCGTATTCGCTGATGATGCCGTTAACGGAAAAACCGTAGCGCATTTTCTCTACTTTAACCGGTACTAAATCGCTACTGGCCCGCGCCATATTGGTAAATTCTTCCAGGGTATAGCACTCTTTATCCAGCGCCATGTTGACCTGGAGATGCTGCAAAATGGTGGCTAACTCCTCACGCTGCACCGGGAATTGAAACTTGCCGCGCGGCTGGAAGATCTCATAGCCTTCCGGGGTTTCGCCGGTTTTCGTTTTGATATCCAGCAGACCGTCGCGGACTTTAACGTTAACCGTATCGGTATGTAGCGACAGAAAGTAGGTCTCTTCCGGCATCTTACGAGCCTTAAATAATGTGGCTTTGGCATCCCACATTTTTTCTTTTACCCGTTCGATAATGCCGTGGCCGAATACGCGGAACTCCGCGCGGGGAATGATTTTTTCAGCGTCGCTCGACGACGTGGCGGTATTCTTATCCATATGCGTAGCCATTGTGATTCTCCTGTTCCATTAAGAATGGTGAATGCCGCTATTTATCCCATTCGGTAAAAGGATGGGCGACCAGATTGGAGTTGAAGTAGCGCGGATCGCCGCTCACCTCTTCACCAATCCACTCGGGTTTATCGAACTTCTGCTCTTCACTTTTCAATTCCACTTCTGCGACGATCAGTCCGACGTTAACCCCCATGAATTCGTCGATTTCCCACACCACATCACCCACCGGGATTTTGTAGCGTTTCTTTTCGATAATGGGGCGCTCTGCCAGCTCATCCAGCATGGCACAGCAATCGGCATACGGAATTTCGTATTCATATTCAGTTCGCGTTGCAGAAACGGTAACTCCCTTGATGGTCAGGAACGCCTTATCGTTTATCGTCCGGATACGAACGGTTCTCTCTTTTATACTGCTGAGATATCCCTGACGATAAACGGTTCCCTCTGCAAGTGCGCGCCACTGCTCTGAGCACACCAGGAATTTCCTTTCAATTTCTTTAGCCATCTTAAGCCTCTCATTGTCGGAACATCTGTCGATAGTTATTCACTATCTCTCTTAATTGACTCCATATTAGGCAGGCTTCTGACAGGATTAAAAATTGTAAATCAGTATCAGACCTATAAGCTCAGTTTATAGATTGATGTCGATCACATTTATTATTTTCTCATTAATTTTAGAGAGTTAAATTTGATAGGGGCGTAAGCAATGTGTTCGGCTTATAGGCTGTTTTTTCAGACATAAGCGTATGAGTCCTTGTTGTATCAAGGATAATGAACAATGCCACTTAGCGATGATTATGGAATATATTTTCCAGCAGCTCAGGAAAACTCCCCCACTCATTATCTGGAGTGTCATCATAAAGCAGTGAAATAAAGCCGAGGGCGGCGCGGGACAGTGAGTGCTCCCCCTGGTAAACAAGGTAGTAATCTACCGCGAGATTAAAACCTTTGACATGAAGTTCAACCAGCTCACCGCTGTTCAGCTCATCGGATATCGCCAGATGAGGAATCACGGTTACGCCATAACCGCTGCCGATAAGCCGTTTAGTCGCCTCCAGATTAGAGAGCGTCACACGGTTTTGCGGAGCGGTGTTCGCTGAGTGACGTTTAAACCACGAATTTATTTTGGCTCTTATCCGTGTTCCTTTCTCACGCATAATGAAAGGTGATTGTAGTAATTCATCCGGACTCATATCCCGCCCGGCACATGTCGCCAGGGGGGAGTGCTTGCCCACCACTACTTTGTAGTTTTCCCGATGCAGAAATACCTGTTGTAACGGAGAGCGAATTACGGAACGTCCGGCAAAACCGATCTCAACCTCGCCGCTGGCGACCAGTTCCGCAATGTGGTGCGAGTTACCAGTCAGAATTTCCAGTTCAATTCCCGGAAAGCGTTCGTGGAAACGCTGAATAAAACGCGTGAGATAGTAAGTGCCCATCACGCCCGTCGCCCCGATGGTCAGACGGCCTACCTGTAGTTTACTGATGTCCTGAAACACGCTCTGTACTTCATCAAAAAGATGAAAAATACGCTGTGTGTATTCAAACAGGACTTCGCCTTCTTTGGTTAAACTAATTTGCCGACGGGAACGATCGAATAATGACACCTTCAGATAGCTTTCCAGTGCCTGGATCTGCATGCTGATGGCGGGCTGAGATAAAAAGAGTGCCTGTGCGGCCTTAGTAAAACTGCCGCTGATAACAACCTGGTTGAACGTCTTAAAATGGTCAATATCCATATTTAGGTACCAGCGGTTAGAGGTGCGTTTAACGATTCTGAATATGAATATACCGAATTAACACAGAAAAAGCAGGGGAGCATCCGTTCGTTTTACTGGATGACGTATTCCGGAAACCGCATGAGAAAAGGTGATAATGCCTCGCTGTCTCTAAAAGCCGAAGCGCATCCACGCAAACAGGGCGTTACCATTGTTATACGTACCTGTTCCGGGGTTATAGGGGAGGCTTTTGGCATTTTACACTGTCGTTCATCCCGCAGCTGCAACGGTGTAGTTCTGGCCAAGGACCAGTTGAGCGGATTCGCGTTTAAACTCTGCGCTGAAATTTCTTTTTTTCATTGGGACACCTGTATTGTTCTGAGATGAGCATATCACCTCTGCTCAGGTGGCCAAATTCAATAAACCACTACAGTAGAAATAAAAGGGATTTTGCGAATTTAACTAAAGGTGGTTAAGTAATAAGTGAATTAGCTCAGTTATATTACCAGGTGATAATAACCATTATTTGCAAGTAAAGAGTTAAAGTCGAAATTGCAATTTTCTGCAGGTAGACCAATGACGCTTTCTTTTGGCATCCGAAATTTTTATATTTCCGATCCAGAGGGGAATCTGCTTGAAATAGGAAGCACGAACGAGAAGTTAGGGGGCGCATGACGGAGCAGTTGCAGGCATGCTGACCTCAGCTATACAGAGGTGTCATATATGGCGATAGCCAAAACGTCTGCAGTCCCCAACGAGTTTAGTGTTGGTCCGGATAACCGTGTATCAACAGTCGGGTGTTATGCCTCAAGTAATGACACCCCTGTTAGCCTCCAAGCGGCGTAAATAACTCAATCAAGTTTTCCTCCGGATCGTACAGATGAACCACTCTCACACCCCATTCTGGCATATCTATTGGCTCGTTAATGAATTTAATCCCTTTTAACGAATAGGCCTCAAAGCTTTCATCTACATTATCAACCTCGAAACAAACCATTGATTTTTCGCGATATATTATCGATTTTTCTCTGTCAGCATTTCCAATAATTGGGGCCATCAGATCAGAAGTAAAGATAGCAAGACCTTCTATACCTTCGGCGACTTTGAAGCTGGCATAGCAATCTTCAATATCCCAGACAGCTTCCAAACCAAGCTTCTGGGTGTAGAAATTGAAACATTTGCGGTAATCTTTGACTAACAGTCTTACATTGTTGAATTTCATATATTTTCCCTTATATATTACATAAACCACAAAACGCAAGTTTGAACATCTGAGCGTGACTATTAATTTGGCTTATCAGAGATAAGCTCTGTCAAAATTCAGATATATCATCCTGGTGCTCCTTTGTATTCCTGAAAGTGCGATTATTCCAGTTCTGTTCCTGTATATTCTCTCATTGAGCTTATTGTTTGCGTTGACGACATCAGATTATAGCTTTTCTTAGCAAGTTAAAAGGTGTGTATCTGACTAATAGCACAACCGTGTTTGCATTTTCCCGCTGTGACCGTCCTGCAAGTAACCTGAAAGGCGTCGGGTATTAGCACTTAACGCCTTAAGTATTATTTTAAAGTTTTTTCCGACGAACAAGTCGCTTGAAGAGGAGAACGCCCGCCTCAAGAAGCTGCATGCCGAAGCCATGCTGGATAAGGAGGCACTCAATGCCGTAATGCTAAACCTAAAGTTGGCCTGGACCACGAAGTAAGACCTTACAGGCAAAAAATAATCCTCAGATGTCCCTGCCGTTTTATGAATTTCATTCATAGCGGCTATTTAATGTGCGTAATTATCTTTCCTCCCGACTTCGTTAGTCTTGGTCACATGCGGACACACTCTTTATGTCCTGATATGACCAGCCTGAGTGGCTGGCCAAAGGTATCGTCTGATAGGGGTTAAATACTCTTATCGAAGAAGACGTCCAGCTTTTGCAAAGCCTTGTCGACGTACTCAGGAACCCAATACGTCTCGATATGGGTAGCGCCATCGATCAGGAAGAGTTCTTTGTCTTTTGTACCGGTGGCTTTCGCAAACGCATCTTCCGTCATATAGAGCGTGTCGGCTTTTGTACCAGCAATCATCAGCAGCGGTTTATTGATGAGATTGATATGGTCCGTAACGTCAAAACTCATCAAATCTAACAGGCTACTTGTCGTGTATTTAAACGTAGAGTTCGGGTGCGCGTGAGTTTTCCAGTAGTACTCATAGCCCTGTCGATATAAGGCAAAAGGCAACTTAGCGATCTGTTCATCAGTCAGATTGGCATCACCGGAGTACAGGACTTCGCCTCCGGAAGCTTCCTGAGCACGTGCGTCAGAAGCCTGCTGAAGACGCTGCTGAATAGTATCCAGCTGTGAGTCCTGAAAACCGTTGCGGCGCACCAGGCCTGAATTAAACATGCTGATGGTTGCGATCGATTTAAACCGTTGATCCGTTTCGGCCGCAACAAGTGAATAACCGCCACCTCCGCAAATACCCAGCAGACCGAGGCGGGAAGTATCCACTCCCGGATACTGGCTGATGTAGTCAGCCATGCCGTGGATATCCTCGATGCGATTAGCGGGTTTATCCACGCTGCGAGGCATCCCACCGCTCGCGCCCTGATAAGCCGCGTCGGCAGTAATCGTGATGTAGCCCTGCTCGGCGAGACGCTGGGCATACAAACCTGCGACCTGCTCTTTTACGCCGCCATTCGGATGTGCAACCACCACGGCAGGGTATTTTTTGGCGGGATCGTAGTTAGCAGGGGTATAGACATTCGCAGCTATCTGTATGCCATGCAGATCGTACTTCACCGGATGAATGTTGACCTTGCCTTTGACGTTCTCAGTAATGGCGCCGTCATAGGCCAGGGTGAATGGATTTTTTTTGTAATCAGCCGCATTGACTGAGGTGGCCCCGGTTATTGCCGTGAGCAGTATTGCAGTTAACAGATTGAATTTCATGGTCTCTCCCGATGAGTTTCAGGCTTGCGGATTTAAATGTGCAGACTCAGGTTAGAGAGAGAGGCCTGTCAGCATCGTGACAGGAAAATAACATTTTTGTCAGCAAGCAGGCTGAGATGGCTTCATGTTTCTGACAATGCTGTCAGGTAAGCGTCAGCTTTATGTTGGCAATCAAGAGGCAGAATAAGCCCGATTGAACAGTTAAGAGGAAATCCCGTTATGCGCCTGTTGCTAGTCGAAGATGAAGAAAAAACGTCAACCTATCTCAACCGTGCGTTGAGTGAATCGGGATTTACGGTAGATGTCTCTGCAGATGGCGCTGAAGGTCTTCATTACGCGCTGGAGCTTGACTACGACGCGATAATCCTTGATGTGATGCTGCCGGGGATGGATGGCTACCGGGTACTTGAGGGGGTGCGAGCCGTCAAACAAACGCCGGTACTGATGCTCTCGGCACGAGGATCGGTCGACGAGCGCGTCAAAGGGCTTCGACTTGGCGCGGATGATTATCTCCCTAAGCCCTTTTCGCTGATTGAACTGGTGGCGCGCATTCAGGCACTGGTGCGTCGCCGCGCTACGGATGGCGCAGACATCACCCAGCTGCAAATTCACGATCTGCATCTCGACCTGCTGGCCCGCCGCGTATTTCGCGCCGGAACGCGACTGGAGTTGACCGCAAAAGAGTTTTCCCTGTTAAGTCTTCTGGCCCGGCATCAGGGGGAGATCCTGTCAAAAATGATGATTGCTGAGCAGATATGGGACATGAATTTTGACAGCGATGCCAATGTGGTTGAAGTCGCCATTAAACGTCTGCGAGCCAAAGTGGATGCCCCGTTCGACGTCAAACTGTTACATACCGTTCGTGGCATGGGGTATGTCCTCGAAGTCCGGTCGGAATAAATGAAGAGGCTCAGCATGCCTAAACGTTCCATCTCCGTTCACCTGGCGCTGATGTTTGCCTTATCCGCGCTGCTGATTGTGTCTATTATCGGTATCCTGCTCAGAAGCTCCTTACATGACTCTTTGCAAAAGCAGATGCACAACGAGCTGCTGTTCCGGGAATCATTAATGAGTCCGTGGATCGCCGCACGAACCTCGGCTGACGGCTGGTCGACGTTGGCTAATAAATTTACTCTGCTAACCAATTCTGAAGGTGAGCGCGTTCGTTACTGGATAGTGAGCGATAACCCGCGCTTTAGCATGGGGGGAATACCACCGGTGGGCGTTCAGTGGTCTTCTTTGCAGGAGGGATTTAATAAAGTGCCCGGCGCATCGGAAGGTGCATGCTCACTGTTCCTGTTAGTGAAAACCATCCCCGCCAACGGTGAAAGGCCTGAGCTGCGCTATGTGGTTGCCATCGACTCTACGCCGTATATGGGCACACTCGATGCGTTCACACGAACGCTGCTGATTATTGTCGCGCTGGGCGTATTGATTGTCGCCTTACTGGGATACGTTGTTTCACGGATTGGCCTGCGTCCGGTGGGCATGCTCAGTCAGCAGGCACAACACCTTGCACCAGGTGACCATGGCCAGCGCCTGAATACCTGCGCGTTGCCCGAAGAACTGCAGCAACTGGCATCATCATTTAACGGTGTGTTAGAGCGTCAGGAAATCGCCTGGCGACAGCTCGAGAGCTTTAATGCCGATGTTGCGCATGAACTTCGTACCCCGCTGACTAACCTGATCGGCCAGACGCAACTCGGGCTATCACGCCGACGTTCACATGATGAACTGGAAGAGTTATTGGGTTCAAACCTGGAGGAGCTTGAACGCATGACGTCGATAGTTAACGACATGCTGTTCCTGTCTCATGCGCACGCGGGTGAACATGCTTCCCAGCTTACGCAAGTCTCCCTGCGCGAAGAAACCCTGAAAACAGCGGAATATGTTGAACCCTCTTTTGCTGAAAAACAGCTTTCGCTGGAGGTTCAGGGCGACGTCACGGCGCATATCGACAGGCGGCTGTTTCACCGTTCACTGGCTAATTTGCTGGAAAATAGCGCCAGGCATTCCCCCTCCAATAGCACGGTTACGGTGCGCTTAAGCGAAAAAGGCAATCAAGCTTGTGTAGACGTTTCTAACCCTGGCGATCCGATAGCGCCAGAGCACTTACACCGGCTTTTCGAACGGTTCTATCGTGTTGACACCTCCCGAGCCAGGAGTGATACCCATCATGGGCTGGGCCTGTCGATTGTCCGTGCCGTCGCCATTATGCACCGGGGAGATGTCTTTGCCCGTAGCGAGAACGGTATCAATACCTTTGGCCTGACGTTTGCTAAACAGCCTGACGCTATCCGAACCGGGAGACTTATTTCAGAGACAAAATCGGGATCTCCGCGCGCAAAGCCTTCTGACAAAATTGTCAGAGAGTCGTCAGTCTGATGTCAGGCTATCTGCGCCAGAATCACTGCTGATACTCACCACGGCTGATTGAAGGAATGAAACAGTGAGAATGAAAAAGGTATTTAGCGGGTTTCTGGCGATGATGGTCATGGGGCTTCTGGGGCAGCCCGCGTTCGCATCAGAGGATTCATCCGCACACGCCCGCACGCTGATTATCTACTTTTCACAACCAGAGGAGATGAAAGCTGGTGCCGTGGATGGTTTTTCCGGGGCCAGCGTATTACAAAAAAATACGCCAGAGACCGGCAGCACGCAGTTTGTTGCGCAACTGATTCAGAAGCAGACTCACGGCGACCTGTTTCGCATTGAAACCGCCACTCCCTACCCTCGCCAGCATGATGCACTTTTGCGCGTTGCCGAAAAGGAACAGCAAACGAAAGCCAGACCCTCGCTAAAAACGCCGCTCCCTGACCTGAGCGATTACGACACCATTTACGTCGGCTACCCCATCTGGTGGTATACCATGCCAATGGTGATATACAGCCTCTTTGAGCAAAATGACTTTGCAGGCAAAACGGTCGTTCCCTTTACCACCCATGGTGGCAGCAGGTTAGCCGACTCCCTGCGAGAAATTGCTCGCATGCAGCCACAGGCCAAATTAGTCACTCGTGCGCTCGCGATCTCGCGCAACGATATTTCAGCTCCTGACGTACCCGCGCAGGTTGAGCAATGGGTAAAACAAGTCCAGCCACAGCGTTAATCCCTCGACATGAAGAAAATTTATATTTTCCAGGTCATGCAGGATGCGCTGATGACGTTACTTCTGTTGGTATTGATGGGATTTCACCTTCACGGTGAAATCGTGCATGAATGGGCGGGTATTATTTTTACGCTGCTCATCATGCTGCATTTATATCTTAACCGGCATCGCTTGTGGTCACTGTCGCCCAATATTCCGTTAACCATGCTGGTAGTTAACAGAATCATTAATGCAGTGACATTCGTTGTCATTCTGACCGCGATTGTATCGGGCATGATGCTGTCCCGACATATCCTTCTGGACCTGGCGTTCCACAACCCGGCGAGCTGGATCAGGAAAGTACACATGACGTCGGTCCACTGGGGAATGCTCATTCTGGCGCTGCATATCGGGTTGCACTGGAAAATGCTGGCGACTTTTTTCTGCCGGGTCCTGAACATCTCCAGCAATTCATTCTTTGCAAATGTCATGATGCCAGGAGTTTTTTCGCTAATCGCACTACTGGGATTGTACGAATTACTGAACCAGGACTATCTCGATTATTTGTTGATAAAGGTCGATTTCTCCTTTTTCGATTACGATGAATCTGCCCTACTTTTTTATCTACGCTACCTGGCCATCATTGTTTTATTTTCATTAATGACACGGTTTTCGCTTTGGTGCCTTATTTTTAGAAAAGACAAAGCAGCGTCACCATAATAAGGGTTAACTGACAGAATTGTCAGGCTGGCGTCAGTCTGACGACATCTCCCCCTGATTAGAATCATTGCAGACCCTCTCCATCATTGTAGATAAGGACGCTTTGCATGATCAGACATTTACGTTACCTCGGGCTGTTACTGCCCCTCTTTACGTTTTCATCCTGGGCGGCGGAGCAAAATCCCGCTGTCCATATCGCCACCGCCGGAAGCCAGAATGCGGTGTACGGGGCAGCAGAGAACTTTACCGGTCGCGTCCGGGTTGATCCTCTCTTCAAACCAGATAACGAAATTAGCGTTTCCGGGGCTTATGTCACCTTTGAGCCAGGTGCTCGTTCCGCCTGGCATACGCATCCGGCAGGCCAGCGGCTGATTGTGACCTCGGGAGTTGGGCTTACCCAACAAGAAGGCCAGCCGGTGCAGGTCATCCGCGCTGGCGACGTTGTCTCTTGCCCGGCGGGCGTCAAACACTGGCACGGGGCGGCACCCGGCAGCGCAATGACGCACCTGGCGATAACCGGGATTGTGGATGGCAAAAGCGTTAACTGGATGGAGAAAGTGACAGATGAACAATACCACGCCCATTAAGGCATTAACGGCAGCGGTACTGCTGACCTTTGGTTTGGGTCTCACGGCACATGCTGCGCCCGTCAATAAAGGAGCCTCAGAAATGAACCACGAACAAACGGTTTCAGATACGCTGTCAGCTCGCCAGCAAGCCATCCCGTTGATTGCGGCATCAATGGCCAGCAGTCAGATGGATAAGCTGAATGCGGCACTGAATCAGGGGCTTGATGCAGGACTCACGATAAACGAGACCAAAGAGATTCTCGTCCAGCTCTATGCCTATACGGGATTTCCCCGTAGCCTGAACGCGCTGAATGAACTGATGAAAGTCGTCGAAGCACGTAAACAACGTGGCGTTGAAGACGTTGAAGGTAAAGAGCCGGTCGCCGCCATCCCTGTCGGAGATGAGCTTCGCCGTGTCGGTACCGCAAACCAGACTAAAATCTCCGGCGCCCCCGTCCAGGGACCTCTGTTTGATTTTGCCCCGGTCATTAATCAATTCCTACAAACGCATCTGTTCGGCGACATTTTCGCCCGCGATAACCTCGACTGGCAAAGCCGCGAGCTGGCAACGGTTGGCGCATTAGCCGCCACGCCGGGCGTTGAAGCTCAGCTGTTATCGCATACGCGAGCCAGCATGCGAGTCGGCCTGACGGCAGCGCAACTGCGCCAACTGGCACAAGTTCTTCGTGAAAATGGCGAAGAAGATGCGGCTACGCGGGCGGAACAGGCGCTGCAACGGGCGTTAGCAAACAGTTAGGCGTTGGTTTGAGACGATACGGTGCTAATCCTCCGCATTCATGAGTCTGCCAAATAAGGGCAATCAAAGGTGCTAAATAATTCACGCTGACAACTCAGATATGATTGAACGGCAAACATAACAGAGGATGTAATCTTGAAAACTGTCTTAAAAACGCTGGCCATCTGCGCGATGGCGGGTGGCATGGTGGCTCAGTCGGTATACGCCGAGCCGCTGGTCATTCAGGAACAGGGAAGCTTTTCTGCTGGTGGCACTATCATCACCGCACCAGGGAAATTTGACGCGAAAACACCGCTGGACTCTGCGGGTCAAACCTGGCATGGCGATCATGCATCTGTGTTCTACCAAATTCCGGAAAATCCGCATAAATACCCTATCGTCATGCTGCACGGCGCAGGTCAGTTCTCCCGCACCTGGGAAACCACGCCGGATGGTCGCGAAGGGTTCCAGAACATATTCCTGCGTCGTGGATTCTCAACTTATCTGGTCGATCAGCCGCGTCGGGGCAGCGCCGGGCGCACGACGGTAGAAGGTACGGTTACGCCTAAACCGGATGAACAGATGTGGTTTAACCAGTTCCGCGTTGGCGTGTGGCCAGAGTATTTTCAGGGCGTTCAGTTTTCTCACGACAAAGAAGCCCTGAATCAGTATTTCCGTCAGATGACCCCGAATACCGGGCCGTTTGATATCAATGTTATCTCTGATGCGATGTCCGCCGTCGTGGATAAATCTGGCCCGGCTATCCTCTTCACCCACTCTCAGGGTGGCGGACCAGGCTGGTACACGGCGATGAAAAATGACAAGGTCAAAGCCATTGTCGCCTTCGAGCCTGGTAGCAGCTTTGTCTTCCCGGAGAAAGAGCTCCCTGCCCCAATGCCAAGCGCGTTCGACACGCTGAAGGGTGAACCGGTGCCGATGGAGCAGTTTATGGCACTGACTAAAATTCCGATTATGATTATTTACGGCGATAACATCCCGGATAAACCTGTCGCCATGCCCGCGCAGGACAGCTGGCGCGTACGTCTGGCAATGGCTCGCGAGTGGCGTGACGTGGTGAATAAGCATGGCGGGGATGTCACTGTGACACATCTGCCCGAGGAAGGAATCAAAGGCAATACCCACTTCCCGTTCTCGGATCTGAATAACGTGCAGATTGCTGATTTGGTGAGTCAATTCCTGAAGGAGAAAGATCTGCAATAGGAAGAGATAGTATTGAGCCTTCATTAATGAAGGCTCAATACAAGCATCAGTTTTATCAAAAAAATAAAATGGGGCGTGACGGTCTGTTTTGAGCGAGGAGCGGAAATTAATATATCTGTTAAAGTGAACAAATTTAGCTATCCGCAAGCGAGTAAACTCTCCACCAGAGGTGACTTATGACAAAACCTGTATAAACAACCAAAAGCCTCGCAAACAGCACACGCCTGAATTTCGCCGTGATGCTCTGAAGCTTGCCGAACGCATCGGTGTTGCTGCCGCAGCTCACGAACTCCGCCTGTATGTATCCTCTACGGGTATCGGAAAATCTGCTGAAACAGGATGTTTACTCCAGCGAACCGAATCAGAAATGGGCTGGTGATACCACATACTTATGTATCGATGGAGACTGGCTTTATCTGTCGGTGGTCATTGAGCTGTGAGCCCGCGCGGTTATCAGTTCCTCACTGTCATCACAAATGACGGATCAGCTTGCCTGCGATGCACTACAAATGGCGCAGTAGCGGTAAAAACGCTCGGAAAATTTCACTTTCCATATCAACAGGGGAGGTCAGTACTGTTCAACGGAATATCAGGCCCTGCTGAAGCGGCATATTCTGCGTGGCAGCATGAGTGTAAAGAAGGCTGCGACGACAATGCCTGCGGCAGCCTTAGCCCGGAACAAATTTGAAAACCAGAACCTCGTATAGTGCTGTGTTCACATTACTTGGATAGGATCAAAGTTCGATTAATTCTACAAAGCCCGCTCATGATAATTATTCTTATTCAATTAATCGTAAGTGTATCTCTAAAGACCAATCGAAGGGTCATCTTTAATCATAACACCATGAATAACATAAGTAATCCCCCATCTAAAAGCACTTGTATAGAGGATGTATACGAATGTTATTAAAAATAAAAAAGTTTTACTCAAATATTGCAGATCGCTCTCCATATGATTTAAATCAAATATCAAATGCAAATATCACGTCGATTAAATATATTCGTGATTTATTATATTCATGATAACAATTCTGTTGTCTTCTCACCTTTGGTAAGGATTAATGATGAAAGCATTGCCAAAAGTTGCAAAAGGTTCCGTAAACGAACTTTCGAATAAAAGTATTACGCCAATTGTGGCAGGGATAGTTGCCGGAGTGATTGCCGGAGTAAGTGCTCCTGCAATGGCATCCAACGGCAGCGAACCCCCTATTTCTACTATTCAGTCACAAGCAACCATTAATCACACCGTACAGCAAACCAATACGGCAATAATCCTGTCTAAACCGTCTTTAGATGGACAGGCATTCGCTGCGCATTACAGCCACTCCAGTCATGCCAGCCATTCCAGCCACTACTCATGCACACCAGGTTCAACGTGCTAATAAACAAGGCCAGCCTAAAAGCTGGCCCTTTCAGAAGGTGATGATGATGGATAATGTTGTGCAAGGAAGAAATGCGTTGGGTGAGTTCTTTATGCTATCGTTGAATAAAGATTTTTACTGCCCAGAAGCAATAATGAAGAGCTGCTATGCGCTAACAGATGATTACTTCATTCACGCAGTAAAATTAACAAATGATTCCACGGGAATCTATTTTTATAACAAAATTGAAAATACCTATGATATTGGCAATACTGTAAAACATTTTCTGCAATTACTTAATGATAATCAGATGCGCCAAATTGTTCTGCAGGAAACATCTTCCTTACATGAGGAAATCATTAAAAAAGCATTTTCTCCTGCTGCTTCACTCATCAATGTACAGAATAAGAGTGACGATTTAACTATTCTTGTATCAGCAGTGTAATCTTATGTTAATAAAACTAGATCCCGATTTTTACACTCCAGAATCTATCTGTAATATGGCCCGACAATTTTCGGACTATATGAGCGTAGAGTTTGATGCTAACGAGGAAATTTGCCTGAAAATGAGCGTAAAGGCAGAGCACCAGCCAGAAAGCGTGCTCATTATTAACACATTCCTCAATAATATCCTTGAGTTAAGCATACAGGACATGATGAGTAATGAGCGTTAAATTCCAAGCACCTTCAACATTTGTCCGCCAGGCATATCAACTTCTTCCGTTCCGATTTAGTTTGCTTGAAAGTGGAAACTATTTCCTTTCGACAGATTACGGGGAGTGGATTTGCCTCAACCCGCCACAACTTTCTACATTGATAAAAAAAGAAAAAATCGAAGATGCAATGCTTTGGTATGAACTGAAAGCCAAACATATAGTTTGTCAGAATATTGATAATAACCAAATAGCGCTACTCGCTTCGCGATATAGAACGAAAAAAGCGTTTCTCGAGAACTTCTCTCAATTGCATATCTTTGTCCTAACAGTAAGGTGCAATAATTCTTGTGTATATTGTCAGGCATCACGTAAAACCTGCCAGTCTGATCAATCTCGCTATGATATGAGTCCGGCCGTTCTCGAAAAGAGCATTGAATTATTTCTGTCTATGCCATCTGATAAGTTAACCCTGGAGTTTCAAGGGGGAGAGTCAACGTTAAATATGACGTTGATCCGGCAAGCAGTTTCACTGGTTAAGTCAAAGGGCACGAAAAAGGATATTCAGTTCGTAGTTTGTACCAATCTGTGCGAACTGAATGATGACGACCTGGAATTTCTGCTTGAACATCAGTTTTCAATTAGTACTTCACTGGATGGCCCACAGGAATTACATGATGCTAACCGCAGGTATGGCAACAATGGTGCCTGGAACGCATTAGTCGCGACTCTAGATAAAATCAAACGGAGGAAGGGGTTTGACAGGGTAAGCGCACTGATGACTACTACCAGGCAAAGTCTTGAAATGCCACATGAAATAATCGATGAATATGTTGCTCAGGGGTTTCGCAGTATCTTCATCCGCGAACTTAACCCCTATGGATTTGCCCAAAAATATTTTCATAAAGTCGGCTATAGCACTGCTCAGTTTCTGGCATTTTATGAGAAATGCCTCGATTACATTATTTGCCTAAACCGCAATGGTATTACGTTCCGTGAATCCTATGCCAGCCTGATCATGAAAAAGCTCATGACCCCGTGGGCTGCGGGATTTGTAGACCTTCAGTCTCCTTGTGGCTCAGGTTTTGGCGTAACACTCTACAACTATGATGGCAATATTTACCCGAGTGATGAAAGCCGTATGATGGCAGAAATGGGCGATCAGCATTTCAAAATGGGGAACATCTTTGAGAATAGTCCCGAAGAACTGTTCTTTGGTCCTGTTATGCAAGACCTGGCAGCTGCGGGAGTAAATGACTGCCTACCGGTATGTTCTGACTGCGCATTCGCGCCTTATTGCGGTGCAGATCCTATTCGCAGATATCAGGTGACAGGGTCAACTTTTGGGCAGCCAGGAAAAGATGAATTCTGTGTAAAAAACAGGGGCATTATTAACATGGTCATTAAAAGATTCACGGAGGGTGATAATGAAACTCGCCGCTTGTTGATGCAGTGGGGTATGAAGTGAATACACATTACGCAGAAGATACGCTTTTTCTTTCTACACAGGCAGATAGCACATTGCACTTGAATACGCCACTGTTTGGTAAAGTTGTCGCAGATTCGAATGAAAGTGTGGACGATGCCATTCTTTACTTGTCACCACACATGCAAGCCCCCTTACCACCTTTGCATAATGTCTACGCTATCATTTGTACCTTTGATGACCCGCGCCTGGAATTTATTAAATCGCAAAAAGAGATACCGATAATTATTGTCGATAAGGACAAAGTATTCAGTCATGGCGACGTCATTACTGTAAGTGAACGTGGGCGCATTCATCGTCTTTTCCGTGCCCGCTCGCAGAACAATGCATTCCTTGTAACTGAAGTCTGCAATAACCTTTGCATTATGTGCCCTCAGCCGCCAAAACCAGAATCAGAGGTCAACCATAGATCTATTGAGCACAGAATTCTGCAAACTCTGAGCCTGATTGATGATGAACTGTTCCCTGCATCACTGTGTATTACTGGCGGTGAACCCACGATGCTTAACGATGGATTACTGCGCATTATTGAAGGTATCTCAAGCAGAAACCAGCAGACGTTAATTCATTTGCTAACCAACGGTCGTTTTTTGAGTAATGAGCACTATACGGCTCGCCTGGCCTTGGTGGGTAATCATCAACTACTCGCTGGAGTTCCACTTTTTGGGCATGCCTCAGAGATACATGATTATGTGGTTCAATGTGAAGGTGCTTTTGAGCAAACGATGGCCGGCTTACTAAATTGCTACAGGCACGGCATCAGTATCGAATTGCGTGTCGTGTTGAATAAACTCACAGTGAAACATCTGACTGCGCTGGCTGAATTTATTTCCCGTAACCTGTTCTTCGTGAAACACGTCGCTCTGATGGGGATGGAGAACATGGGATATGCAAAACTTAATCGTGATACAGTGTTTATCGATCCATGGGAGTATAAAGATATTCTTTCTGAAACTATTGAAATATTTCAGCTTTATGGTATCGATGTTCGGGTTTTTAATCTACCTTTGTGTGTTGTGAATACTGATACTCATATTTATTGTAAACAAAGCATCAGTGACTTTAAAAATAGTTGGAACCCCGCCTGTGAGCACTGTTGTAAGCGCAACAACTGTTGCGGATTTTTTAACTCATCCACAGATAAATTTTGGCTATCCAGACATATTAAACCCTTTGTTAGTGACTGAACAGAATCGTGGAGCGTTGCGAGATACTTCTCAATACAGGTTTTATAACTGAGTTGCCGCAACCTTTCGTCATTATAAATACTAAGAATGCTGAACAGGATATATGATGTTTAAATTAAATATTAGTGTATTGGGCTTACTATTTCTGACGCTGATTAGCAGTGTTTATGCGGCAGATATTAATCAAGCAGACTGCAATTATGCTATAAAGCGTTTGGAAGATTTCAACTCTAATGGTCTCAAAAATCCAAATCAGCGCAAAACCTTTGAAGAAAAAGCAACTTATGCATATGCAGAAGCGTGTCAAAGCGCGGGACTGGTTACTATCTTTGGCTATTTGCAAGAAGCACCAGAAACTACACCAGAAATACAAAAATATTGTAGTGATAACGCACGTTCACGTGGCGAGTATGCGCGATGCGCCGTGACGGGAAAGTTAGATGATGTTTCTAATTAAAAGATACAGCGAAAAACAGAACTAGCGTCAAAAAGTGAATATTTTTCACTAGGATGCTTACAGTTCACTTTAGATATCTAAAATAAAACACCTGGATTTAATGAAGAGCCTCTCTGAGCGGGATCTCGTATCTTGATAGGACTGCTAAGAGTACTTCTCAAAGTTATCTGGGTGTTTTAGTGTCAGAGTATTCAGCGAAAGAGTTTTTGGCGATGCCGTTTTAACCACTCCTACATAAAACGTGCCAAATATATATTCAAACTATCATCCAGGGATGTCATATCCATCAGTTTATTTATATTTTACATGCTGAATTTAAAATAATACGCCTACCACTGAAACTTACTTTCTTTATAAATGGCATTCAAAATGTCAGGCATGTTATATTTCGGCCTGTTAGGCCTTTCTATTTTTTATCCTTAAATTCAAGGCCTAGGGAAAAATATTCGCGATCTCGTAGTAATTGTTTATCCAGGACAAGAGGCTCAATTGCTGAGCAAAATCAGGAACAACAAGACCATAACGGTTATATCTGCACTCATCAAACAAGCTCATGAATTACCTGTTGAGCCTTATAAAACATTAACATGGGGTCGTGGCGCTGAAATGACCAGCCACACCCGATTTACTGTAGCCACAGACATTCAGATTTATTTCTGTGATCCTCAATCTCCCTGGCAATGTGGCTCAAATGAAAATACGAATAGATTGCTCAGACAATATTTACCAAAAGGAACTGACTTATCGGTTCACAGCCAGTAAAGGCTTAACAGTGTTGCCAGACAGCTCAACGAAAGGTTGAGAAAAACACTAAACTATGAATCACCCGCAGAGAGGTTCAATAAGTGTGATGCGTCCATCGGTTGAACTCACAGAACTTAGCGGACAATCAAACTGGGCTGTATGTTCGCTGCGAGCTAAAAGCGGAAGTTGAAGTTCAATTGCTAACTGAAAAGACAACTTCCGAACTCGCAGCGTTCATTCAGGATTTTACAAACAAGCTCATTATTCCCACTGCCAGGGCGCTATAGAAAAGCAACTGATACAGATTCGTCGGCACGTCTGTCCATTTTCTAACGATGCCCAGCGCGACCACGACCAGCGCAGCCGGATAAATGGCGCACAGCACGGGAACCGCCATTGCGGTGAGGGAATTCAGTCCCAGCACGGCAAGTGCTGCTGACGCCATCAGGGAGAGCGTCACCAGCAGCCCATAAGACGCACCGGTCGTCTGGTTGAAATAGCGCGCCGTTCCGGTCGTCAGACCAATGGCCGTGACCAGACAGGCGAGGGTAATGATCGCCGCCAACAACACCCGGCCATAAACGCCAAAAACAGTCTCGACATAGGCACTCATCACCTGCATACCATTCGTTGCGCCCCGCACCGGGCTGTGGGCCCCCATCGACAGATAGCAGATATAAATCACGGCCAGACCTGCCGCGGCGATAAAGGCTGCGGCGATGGAATGGGTAAAGATGCCCCGCGGATGGTGGATCCCGCGCTGTTTAAGCGTGTGGGTGATAATGGCGCCAAAGCACAGCGCACTGATCACATCCAGGGTCTGATAACCGTTGACGAACCCTGTATCGAACGCGCGAGTTTGATATGCGGTTGTGGCGGTCGTGAGGTCACCAATCGGATGTAACCAGGCACATATGCCGATAAAAATCAGGGCACTAATTTTAATGGGCGAAAGGAAGAAACCGACGATTTCCAGCATTTTCCCCGGCTTAGCCAGCGTCGCGCCAGCAAGGCCAAAGAACGCGGCGGAAAATATAATCTTCTGCATCAGGGAACTAGCTGCGCCATCGGTGATGACTTCGTAGCTAATCGTCGCGGTGCGTGGCGTACCAAATAAAACCCCCAGCGTTAAAAAGCAAATGCCAATAAAAATCAGGCTCGGCCATTTGCCTAAGGGTTTCGTTAATTCCGCGATATCACCGCCATTAATGGCAAGGGAAATAATCGCCAGCGCCGGGAACAGAACCGCTGTGATGATAAAGCCAAAGCCTGCATTAAAGGCGTTTGCGCCCGCCTGCATGCCGACCAGCGGCGGGAATATAATATTGCCAGCACCAAGAAAAAGAGCCAGCGTCATCCCCCCAAGAGCTATGGTCTCGGATAGAGGCAGTTTACAATTCTTTGTCATATTTTTTAAAAAACGCTCAGGTTTTGTGCGATTCATTTAGTGGAGATAATATAGATTACAGGACAATTAGCCGAATTTAAGATTGTTTTGTGATTTTTATCACTGATTTATACTTTTCAGAGAACAATTATTAACCGTTTTGCTATCACCTCCAGTATTTTCTTCTAATCAATATTCCTAACTCCAGCTGTAACGAGTTAAATAAACATACGACAACATGACTTTCAACCAAAGGTAGATGCAAACAAGCATGTGTTTAATATTTATAGGGGAGTGTTGAGCAGTTAAAAAATATATTCCTTGTTACGGTAATGTATATTTTTTGATGAATTAATAATTTGTTAACTTATTAACAATACCAACTACATCCGATTTTGGCATGGAACGGCTAAGCGGGCAGACCCAGAGGTCGCCACGAGTAACGCTGGCAGTAACACTTTTCGACGCTTGTCATATCACTTGTAGTAATAGAGCCGCAAATTCCCCCAAGTCAGGGAGTAGTGTGTTTTAATACTTTTTGATTTCATCATTTCACAGCCAAACTATGCTAATCATCCTCAGCTTCCTGCCAGGAAGTGGGAAAAGCACTATCGCTCAGGCATTAACAAAAAAGTTCAACGCTCTGTGCTTGAGAAGAACCCCAACGATTATTATCGTGGGGAGTTAGCAACAGCCGCTTCTGACAAAAAGTTGACCGTCAGCACGCCACAAATTAATGAACACATCTAATAAACCCTAGCTAATTACCCCATCTAATCGAATAAATAACTTTGCGTTATGCTTTTCCTCGACAACAGCCAAAGGATAACGTCATGCAAACTGTAAAACTGAACAACGGTATTGAAATGCCCCTGCTGGGCTTTGGTGTGTTTCAAATGTCTGATGCCGCTGAATGCGAAAGATCCGTGATTGATGCCATCGATACGGGATACCGCCTGATCGATACCGCCGCGTCTTACCAGAATGAAACCCAGGTCGGGAACGCTCTGAAACAAAGCGGTATCGACCGTAACGAACTCTTTGTTACGACCAAGTTGTGGCTGCAGGATACTCATTACGAAGGCGCTAAAGCCCAGTTCGAACGCTCCCTGAATCGTCTGCAACTTGATTATGTTGACCTGTATCTGATTCACCAGCCTTACGGTGATGTTCATGGGGCATGGCGTGCCATGGAAGAATTGCAACAGGCAGGAAAAATTCGCGCCATTGGCGTCAGCAACTTCCATCCTGACAGACTGGCCGACCTTATCGCCTTCAACAACGTTGCCCCTGCGGTAAACCAGATTGAAGTTAACCCCTTCAACCAGCAGCTGCATGCCGTTCCTTGGAATCAAAGCCGTGGCATTCAGCCGGAAGCCTGGGCTCCGTTTGCTGAAGGGAAAAATGGTCTGTTCCAGCATCCCGTATTAACGGCAATTGGTCAGAAGTACGGCAAAAGCGTGGGCCAGGTTGTTCTGCGTTGGATCTTCCAGCGAGGCATCATTTCACTGGCGAAATCGGTGCGCAAAGAACGCATGGCAGAGAACATTAACATTCTCGATTTTGAACTCAGTTCTGAAGATATGCTGCAGATTGCTGCCCTCGACACTGCAACCAGCGCCTTCTTCTCTCACCGCGACCCGGCGATGGTGGAATGGCTGACCGGCCGCAAACTTGATGTTTAAGTCGTGATAAAAGAGGTATTCATTCAATGCAAAAACGTTATCTGGGTAAATCCCGACTCGAAGTATCCGCGCTTGGGCTCGGCTGCATGGGCTTAAGCCACGGCTACGGTCCGGCGACCGATACCCGTCAGGCTATCGAGCTCATTCGCGCTGCGGTTGAACGTGGCGTCACCTTCTTCGATACCGCTGAAGTGTATGGCCCCTTTCTTAATGAAGAGGTTGTAGGCGAAGCCTTAAAACCGTTTCGTGACCGTGTGGTTATTGCCACCAAGTTTGGTTTTACCTTCGGCACGGACAACAAGCAGCAGATTTTAAACAGCCGTCCTGAGCATATCCGTGAAGCTGTGGAAGGATCATTACGCCGTCTTAATACTGATGTCATTGATCTGCTGTATCAACACCGTGTCGACCCGGATGTCCCCATTGAAGATGTCGCGGGAACTGTGAAAGACCTGATAGCGGAAGGCAAAGTCAAACATTTCGGTCTGTCCGAAGCGGGCGCACAAACCATTCGTCGTGCACATGCCGTACAACCGGTCACTGCGCTGCAAAGCGAATACTCTCTGTGGTGGCGCGAACCTGAGCAGGAAATCCTGCCGTTACTGGAGGAACTGGGTATTGGTTTCGTTCCCTTCAGCCCATTAGGCAAAGGCTTCCTGACGGGATCGATTAAGCCAGGAACCACTTTTGGCAAGGATGATTACAGAAGCCAAGTGCCGCGTTTCGCCGAACAGGCAATTGAAGCCAATGAAAAGCTGGTCTCCTTGCTGGGTGAACTGGCGGCAGAGAAAGGCGTGACGTCTGCGCAAATCGCGCTGGCATGGCTGCTGGCACAAAAGCCGTGGATTGTTCCTATCCCTGGTACCACCAAACTACACCGGCTGGAGGAAAACCTGGGGGCTGCCGACATCATTCTTTCGCCGAAAGATACGCAGCAGATAACCCAGGCGCTGGAAACGATTAACATCGTCGGTGAACGTTACTCTCCTGAGCACCTGGCCCGCGTAGGCCGTTAATACCCGAACGGGTCTACGGACCCGTTATTGGGCGTAGCGAAGTGCATCGATCATCAGCGCAAATGCGGGCGGGTGCTGCTTACGGCTCGGGTAGTAGAGATAATAGCCGGGAAAAGATGGACACCAGTCCTGCAGAACCTGAATAAGCTCTCCTGACTTTATATAATCCTGCACCCTGTCTTCAGGCATACAGGCAATGCCAAAACCGGATAAAGCAGCATCAATCCTTTCTGCCTGCTGATTAAACGTTACCTGCCCTTCCACTCTGACCCGTAACGGTTTCCCTTCCTTCTCAAACTCCCAGTGATAAAGCCCACCGGCAGTCGGCAGGCGCATATTGATGCACCGATGATTTTGTAGCTCGTGCGGCGTTTCAGGTGCAGGGTTTGCCGCGAAGTAAGACGGTGCTCCCACCACGGCCATGCGCATGTCCGGGCCAATTCTTACAGCAACCATATCCTTATCCACGCTTTCGCCCAGGCGGATCCCGGCATCAAAACGGCCCTCAACAATATCGACAAAGCCGTTATCAACCACCAGTTCGAGATTAATTTCCGGATATTCCCTGAGGAAAGGTTTTAACTTTGGCCATACCAAACTTCGCGCGGCATGCTCCCCAGCAGATAAGCGGATATTGCCGGAGGCAGTGCCGTTCAGTTGAACCAGCGATTCCAGCTCCTGCTCAAGATCGGCAATACGCGGTTCAAGGCAGGCAATAATTCTCTCACCGGCTTCCGTAGGAGCAACGCTTCGGGTCGTGCGGGTAAGAAGGCGGATATTGAGCCTTTCCTCCAGCGCCTTCATCGCATGGCTGAGTGCAGACTGAGATACACCCAGTTTGCCCGCTGCTTTGGTAAAACTTCGCTCCCTTGCCACCACCAGAAAGATTTGCAGTTCGTTGAAGTTTTCTTTGAGCATCGGCGATTTCCTTATGGTGGCATTCCCTTCATCGCGCACTCATGAAGGGTGTTCATAGACACAATCATTTTAGCCCTATTACTGACAATAATGATAATTGATATTCTGGCTGTAGAGAAAATATGTCTGAATTATCAGAAGGTTTATCATGAAAATACTCATTGCAGGCGCGACCGGAAGTATTGGTCTTCATGTCGTAAATACCGCTATCGAAATGGGCCATCAGCCCGTGGCGCTGGTCAGAAATAAACGGAAAGTAAAATTACTTCCGCGTGGAACGGATGTTTTTTACGGCGATGTTTCAATGCCTGAAACACTTACCGATTTGCCGAAAGATATTGATGCCATCATCTTCACTCTCGGTTCCGATGGCCAGGGGCGTATTGGCGCCAGAGCGATAGATTACGGCGGTGTACGTAACATTTTACGACTCTTCAGGGATACACCTGTACGCATCGGTTTAATGACCACGATTGGCGTGACTGAACGGCTCAGCACCTGGAATCAACGCACTGAGGTTCATGACTGGAAAAGACGTGCCGAACGTCTGGTCAGAGCGAGTGGTCACCCGTATACCATCGTCAGACCCGGCTGGTTTGATTACAACAATGATGATGAACACAGAATCGTTTTGCTCCAGGGGGATCGTCGCCATGCAGGAACACCAGAAGATGGTGTGATATCAAGGCAGCAAATCGCCCAGGTTCTGGTCAGTGCCCTGACTAACGAGGCGGCAAAAAATAAAACGTTTGAGCTGGTGGCCGAACGAGGCGAAGCACCGCCGGATCTTACTCCACTGTTTGCAGACCTGCAGGCTGATGATCCACAAAAAAATGACGGCGTTTTAGATATAGACAATATGCCTCTGCGTGAAGAACCTGAGTGCATTATTAACGAGCTGAACCGCACGGGGTTGCTGAAATCTATAAATAAATCATAAGAATCCCGACAAGGCTGTATCATCGCCCTCTTATAATGAGCGTTATTTTATGTTCAGAACAGAAGACATCATCGATGAGATAACCCGAGCGATTGATTTAAACGTACACAAATCGCTGAAGGTAAGTTTAGCGTATCGATGATCAGGCATGCTTCAGCCAGTTCCGGAATATTTGCGCTTGCAGTATTCCCTGAAAATCAATCAGCCCTGAGCAACCAAGTTTCTTGATCAGATTCTGCCTGGCCTGGTAAATGGTTTTTAAGTGTAGATTTAACATGGCAGATATCTCAAAAACAGTTCGCCCCTCCCCTAGCTGCGTTAAAATATATTTATCTCGCGCAGTCAAGGAGATATTGAGTTCCGATTGATGCTCGTGCTTACCACCAGCACGAGTAATATCAATAATAAATTGCTTGATTGAGGCAACATCGCTATCTACTGGCAGTCTGTAAAGTGAGATGTCATTGAGATACTGATACAGATGGCCATCAATCAGCAGCACCAGACGATATGTATTCAGATCGTAATTTTGCTTTTTTACCGCGTCAAAGTGATTAGCGGTGAAGAAAACAAGTCGCGCCTTGTCATCTTCAAAAACGATATCTGCAAGGATATTCTTTAACCCTTGCCTGATATAGATATCATCAATCCATAAAACTGCGTTTCCAGCATGTTCCTGCACGATGTTCATCATTATGACCTCAACGAAAAATCACCATTGACCTCACCGGGCTGCGAAGTTTTATCGAGTTGAAGATGTGCCAGAATCTGTGAATAGAGATCGGTCAGTATCACATTCTTCTCATTCTTCTCATTCTTCAACTGCGTGCTGAATGCCTGAACAAGAACATCATTACTGATACAACCCTGTTTTAACATGACATTACGCTCTATATCCTTATACAAAGCGCAGCGGAAAATAAAATCTTCCGGAATTGAATTAGCCATATCAACTCCATAATATGCAGTCATAAAAATAAGAGGATGCTATGTATAGTCTTAATCCAAACAGCGAAGCGACAGAACTTACATCATACAATAATTGTGCTGTGTATTTATATTAATGTGCTATCTCATTAGACGTCATCAGCCGTATAACGTAACACTATTTCCAGGGTTTTTCTGATAATGTCTGCCTTGACAACGTCAGTTGTTGACTCCAGCGAACTAATCAGGCTTAAAATGATATTTTTATTATTAACATTATCACCTGCCAGAATTACATTTGTTACCGCCTGCCCCAATACCACTGACTCATCTGCTAATAGTTCACCTGCATTATGGAAGTAACTTGATAAAGCTTTATCCGTCATTACACTGTGGACATTAATTTCATGAAGCATGGTAACCTCGCTTGTATAGTCTGGAGAATTATCTTTAATGTAATTTAGGGTTTTTGCTGGCACTGAAAGCACTCTCATCTCTCGTTTTTTCCGGTTTTCTGCTTATCTTCCCCGGATTAACATTTGTGAAATCATTGATAACGCTGTCAATTAATTGTTTACGTGTACCATCCATTTCACTGGCATGCATAAGTCGCAATTGCTTAATCAGTGCAGCTAACGAAACGTCTTTATGCATTCGCAAAATTTCTAGCACAGCCAAACCTGTAATTTCATGTTTCAAGCGTTCACTGTCAGGTTTCTTCATAACTCCTTCACTACTTACCCATTATCATAGTAGGGCTTTATTTTATTCGAAAAGCAGGCCGATTAACGCATTGTAATGTTTCTGTTCATTCTCACCTGATGCATTTTCAAGACGGTGCAGAAGTTTGGTACACAGTGATTTGCGACTGAGATTGCGCCCATCTTTTAGTATCTCAGTCACGATTTCGCCCAACGTTTCCTGTTGGGTTGGCAGATGCGCTTTAGCAAAGTAACGAGAAATCGCGCTTGCAGAATCAGTGCGAACGGTATGCTGCTGCATGGAGTGCTCCTGTAACAAAATGCTGGTGAATATTAAGTTTTATAACAGTAGCAAAGCTGTACCGAAAATGCGTACAACATAGCACGCTAATTTTTAGCAAAAAATGCTAAGCCAATTAAATCATGTTGTTACGATGATTAAGATCTCCATGAAATTCAATTTCTTTGTACAAATCACTTTGTATTATCAATGAAATTGATCTGTATTAGCCCGATTACTTGTAAAGACAAAGTTAGAATTATGTATTAAAATCAGGGCGTAACCTGGTTTGTCTGATACTGACCAGACCTCTTCTCCTTCCTTGATCCCGGACTGTCCATGCTCACGACCATTATTTACCGTAGCCATCTACGTGAAGACGCCCCTCTCAAAGCGCTTGAGGATATGGTGACAGCCGCAAATATCAAAAACAGGCGATCAGATGTTACGGGGATCTTACTCTTTAACGGCCATCACTTTTTCCAACTGCTTGAAGGCCCAGAGGAGCAGGTAAAAGAGATCTATCGTTGTATTTGTAACGACCCTCGGCACCACAATATCGTTGAACTGATGTGTGATTACGCGCCTGCGAGAAGATTCGGAAATGTAGGGATGGAGTTATTTGATTTACAAAAACATGAACGGAATGACGTCCTGCAAGCTGTACTCAATAAGGGTACGTCCAAATTTCAGCTCACGTATGATGACAGAGCATTACAGTTTTTCCGCACATTTGTCCTCGCCACGGAAAAATCGAGCTATTTTGAAATACCTGCGCCTGATTACTGGAGTTTTATAACCGACAATACCTGTACCATCCTGGATGAAAGCACACTCCCGTCAGATACAGATTTCAGCTTTGCTTTTCAACCAATTATCGATCCTATGTCACAGCGCGTCATTGCGCTGGAAGCCCTTATTCGCGGTAAAGACGGTGAAACGCCCGCAACGTATTTTGACAAATTCAAACCTGAAGATGTGTATACCGCTGATCTGCAGAGCAAAAAGACTGCATTTGCAATGGCAAGCGCACTGGGACTTAATCACAAAATGCTGTCGGTTAATCTGTTACCCATGACCCTGGTAAACAGACCCGATGCAGTCAGCTTTCTTATAAACGAAATCGCGGCGCATGGACTGGTGCCTGAACAAATCATTGTTGAGTTTACCGAAAGTGAAGTTATTTCGCGTTTTGATACGTTCGCGCAGGCCGTGAAGTCACTCAAGGCAGCGGGAATATGTGTGGCGATAGATCATTTCGGGGCAGGTTTTGCCGGGCTTCAGCTTTTGTCTCGCTTTCAACCGGACCGAATTAAGATAAGCCGCGAACTCATCACTGATGTGCATAAAAGTGGACCACGGCAGGCCATCATTCAGGCCATAATCAAATGCTGCGCTTCACTGGAGATTATGATTTCTGCGGTCGGCGTCGAAAAACCTGAAGAGTGGATGTGGCTTGAATCCGCGGGTATTGAGATCTTCCAGGGTAACCTGTTTGCAAGAGCCTGCCTGAATGGTACTCCGTCTGTCGCGTGGCCAGAGAAAAAATGATTTCTCAGCGTTATAATAATTAACGTATTGTTATTACACAATAATCCCGCCACCTCTTTTATGCTGAACATAAAAATTCAGCATTTACTCCCTACGTGATAGTAAAGTAAATCTTAATTTTGCTAGAATCCTATGTATGTTTTGTACAATTTGATGCATGTTGTACAAAGTAGCAGGAACCGCATATCGGTGACGGAGAATCATGAGTGTCTGGGGGAATTATGGCTTATTACAGCATTGGGGATGTCGCAGAACGTTGCGGGATAAATCCTGTCACCCTTCGGGCATGGCAACGACGTTACGGTTTACTCAAACCTCAACGCAGCGAAGGTGGCCACCGACTCTTTGATGAAGAGGATATTCAACGTATTGAAGAAATAAAACGTTGGATTAGCAGTGGCACACCCGTTGGCAAAGTTAAAGCATTGCTGGAAACCAGTACCCGTGAAACTGACGACGACTGGAATCAATTGCAAGAAGAGATGATGGGCATTCTTCGTATGGCGTATCCCCCGAAGCTGCGAGCCAAAATTATCGCACTCGGTCGCGCCTACCCCGTAGATGCGTTGATTGATCGCGTTTATCTTCCTGTACGTCAGCGGTTGATACTTGACCATAATACATCCCGCATCATGAACAGTATGCTTGATGGCGCATTGATTGAATATGTAGCCACCCTGCTGTCTGAAACGCGCCGCAAATCAGGGAAAGATGCCATCCTGATGGCCTGGGATGTTGAAGACCGAACCCGTTTATGGCTCGAAGCCTGGCGTTTATCGCAATCGGGCTGGCATATTGCCGTGCTTGCTGAACCCATTGAATCGCCAAGACCTGAACTCTTCCCCGGGCAAACGCTTTTTGTCTGGACTGGTATTACGCCAACCCGCAGACAAAATGAACTTCTACAACACTGGAACGAACAAGGTTATAAAGTCATTTTTCACAGCCCGTAACCAACATGTATCGCAGTAATGAGCTGAGTAAGATAAATCTTACTAATTCTCATTTTTTGGGTGGTTATTTTGAATGCCATCCAATGAATCTGTGTTCCCCACCCGCCTGACTTAATACCCGCAGTAGCATAAAAACAAAACAATATACTCACCCGTGGGTATTATTTTTTTGCAAACGACATCACCTTTTTCCTAAGTAAAATTTATTAGATCAACTGGCGCACGCCTAATACTTATTCTAGGGTTAAACCATGTCTTCTTGTACCACATTATTGTTTTTCTAAAGTAATAAATGTGGTTATTTGAAAAAGGTAAAGGATATGGCTCTAGTCTTAGACAAACGCTTAATTCTTTGTTGCTGCGCCTTTTCCATTATTCCCGTGGCAAATGCAGCAACCGTTAACGGAACATTTCAGGTACTGATGACGATTCAAAAGGCCTGTACCGTGACTGCCGGTTCGGCTTCAAATATCACGCTTGGGCCGGTGAATACCACGGCAACAAATACCAATGCAAGCAACACGATTTCGATTAATTGTTCTAAAACTACGCCCTATTTTATCGGTCTGGCGCCGTCGGCCGCCAATGGGGGGACGACGACGGGCTCAGGCGCCATGTCCTCCGTGGCTAACGCAGCCACCAATACCGATAAAGTGCCCTACCAGCTAAATCGAACATCAGCAACAGGTCCGGTGTGGGGGAACACCGCCACCGACACCGCGCCTGGAAACGGCGTAGCGGCGACGGGGACCGGGCTGGTGCAAACGTTTACTGTTTATGCCACCGCACCGAGCGCCAACTTCACTCCTGACGACTATGCCGACACGGTAACGGTTAACGTTAACTACTAACTTCAGGAAGCCACATGAGAGTAAAACTGCCTGTTCAGCAGTGTGCCTGCGCATGCCTGTTAGGGATGGTTGCGAGCCTCAACCCTGCCGCCGCCAGCGGGCTGCAAATCGCCCCGGTCACATTAACTTTGCTCGCGACGCAAAATGCCGATGGTATCTGGCTTAGTAATGCGGGTGAAAATGTGCTCAATGCCCAGGTTCGGGTTTTTCACTGGAGCCAGAGCGCTTACGGCGACAAACTTTCCCCCTCTCAGGGGCTGGTCATTAGCCCGCCGATGCTGGCATTAGCCCCTGGAGAACGTCAGTTGATTCGCGTTATTCGGACCGGCCCACCTTCGGCAAATGCTGAAGACGCTTATCGGTTATCGATAGATGAGTTACCGCCTGCAAAAGTAGAAAAAAATAAGCTTCAGTTTGTGCTGCATTATTCCGTCCCCGTTTTCATTCAACCAACATCAGCGGCGCAAACGCAGGCAAAATTGCAATGGAAATTACAACAGCTTGATGGCAAAAAATTTATTGAAGTGAGTAACCAGGGAAATGGGCATGCACAATTATCTGCTGCAACATTTATAAGCCCTGACGGTGCTAAAAAAGTTATTACGCCCGGACTGTTAGGCTACGTTTTACCCGGCTCAACGATGCGCTGGATAGTCTCTCCGTCGGCCAGTAATACTCATGATGGCGGGAAAGTTGAAGTCACAATCAATGGCCAAAAAACAGTACAAGATCTGTAACAGATCCTGGCTTCTGGTGAAATATTGCTTTCTCAATGGAGTATTAATATCGGGAATGGTTTGCGCACAAACGCTGAATAATAACCTGAACGACGATGGTGTTATTAATGGCGCAGCGCAGCTCGTGGGGGTCAATTTGTATCTCGACGTCACCTTAAATGGGAATCCCGTTGGGCTGGTGCATTTGGGTTACGATAATGGAAAGCTCTATGCAGGGGCAGATACCCTGCGAAAAATGGGCTTTCGCTTTGCGCCTGACGCCACTCACGCCGTCTGCCTGAACGATATCCCCGAGCTAACCATTGACTATAACGTTCAGTTGCAAACGCTTTCGCTTACTGTGCCACTCAGTTCACTCGATCTTGCGACCACGCAGCTTAACTCCCCCGTAGAGACCGCGCCGACGGCGACAACATCACGCGGAGCGCTGCTCAATTACGATATCTATACCCAACAGGGGGATGAAAGCGCAATAAATACCTTCAGCGAACTCCGCGCTTTCAATGCTGCAGGCGTGCTCAGCACCACCCAGTTGACGCAGTATTCCACCGAGGAAAATGCGGATAACAGCGTTGAGCGACTTGATACCAGCTGGCGTACGTCATTTCCCGAAACGATGTTGGCGGTAACCGTTGGCGATACCCTGACCAGTTCACTTATCTGGTCCCGGCCGACGCGTATCGGCGGCATTCAGATAGGAACCGATTTTGGTTTGCGGCCCTATATGCCAACCACCCCGCTCCCTGCATATCTTGGCTCCGCGACGTTGCCGTCAAACGTTGAGCTGTACGTCGACGGCGTCAGGTACTACAACGGAGAAGTCCCCGCGGGTAGCTTTCAGATCAACACAATGCCGAACATCAGCGGCGCGGGAACGGGTCAGGTGATGATGACGGATGCGCTGGGCAGAACGAGCGTACAAAATTTTTCGTTCTACAACGATCAGCAACTGCTGCGGGAAGGATTAACTGCCTGGTCTGCAGAATTGGGCACGGTACGCGAAAACTATGGTTACTCCTCTTTTGATTATGCCAGCGCACCGGTACTGAGCGGTACATGGCGTCGTGGGTTTAGCAATACGTTCACCGCCGGGACTCACGCTGAAACCAGCGATGGACTGATTAACGCGGGCTTCAGTAACGACTGGATCCCAGGCACCCGCAGCGGCACGTTTTCGACCTCAGTTGCCGCAAGTACCGACGCAGGAAAGAACGGTTTTCTGTACAGTTTTGGTTACCGTTGGTCCGGCGAACGGTTTAATTTCAGTACCAGTACGACGGCCACTTCCGGCGATTATCGTGATGTCGCCACCCATTATGGCGAGCCGCCACCGACGCTTAACAGCAATACGGTCATTGGCTATTCGCTGGAAGCTGCCGGTAATGTCAGCCTGAGTTACCTGCAGTTTCGTTATCCGCACGAAAATGCGGTGCGCTACGCCAACGCCAGCTGGTTCAAATCGATTACCGACAACTTTTCACTGAATGCCGGATTCAACCAAAACATCGATGATAACCGCGATCGCAGTCTCTATCTGATGGTGACAATGACCACTGATAACAATCTCAGTGCCAGCAGCACCCTACAACGTACCAATGATGAGACCGGCTACCAGCTCAACGCCAGCCTGACGCCTCCTGCCGACGGCGGTTGGGGCTGGAATCTGGCCGCAAGTCAGCAGGCTTCCCGGCAAAGCGGTCAGGGAGAAGTGGGATATCTGGGTCGTTATGGTAAAGCGTACGCGGGATTCAGCCGTTTACCGGATAACCATTACGGCTACGCAGGCGCCACCGGATCGCTTGTTACCATGGGAGGCGGCCTGTTTGCAGCACGAGAAATCAACAATGGCTTTGCCGTCGTATCAACTGACGGCGTTCCTGACGTCCCGATTAAATTACAAAATAACCTGATTGGTCGCAGCGACGACCAGGGGCTATTGCTGGTCACGCCGCTGAACAGTTATCAAAAAAACCTGATCAGTATTGACCCAATGGATCTCCCCGCCAATATGCGGATCGCACGCGTTGAGACGAATGCAACGCCTGCCGATCGTTCCGGTACATTGGTTAGCTTTGGCATTACCCCGGTACGCGCTGCGCAGGTCATCCTCGTCGACAATCAGGGTAAACCCATTCCCGAAGGCAGCATGGCATACGCCATCAGCGGAGCAGGACAATCGTCTGTCGTTGGTTTTGATGGGATGACCTGGTTCGACACGCTGGAACAGCACAACGCGCTACGCGTTGAGACAGACACCGGCAGTTGTCGCGTGCAATTTGACTATCCCGCTTCCGCAAAGGGGATTGTGCAAATAGGTCCACTGGTTTGCCGGCCACACTAACAGGAGTGCGCTCATGAAGTTAAGGCATCTGTTACTCATCGCAGCCGTACTCTTTTGTCCGGCGATTAGCCATGCCGTAACCTGTTCGGTGAGCAATGTACAACCCATAAATTTGGGCTCAATCAATCCGCTGTCTGCGACAGGCGCAACGTCATCAATGACGTTCAACTACACCTGCACCAAAGAGCTTGGCGACGCGCTGGCAGGGATCAACCTCTGTTTTAATATTGGCGCCTCAGCCGTCAGTGGCCAGGTGACACCCCGAAATATGTCATTAAACGGAACACCTGCCAGAACGCTGGCATACCAGCTTTACCAGGATGCCGGACACACCAAAGTCTGGGGGAGTCAGTATCAGTCGGGAACAACTTTTCCAATGGTACAGCTTAACCTGCTGAATCTGACGCCAGTGACGGGCTCACTCACGGTATCAGCGCAGATTGTCACGCCACAAACCTCAGCGGTCCCCGGAAGCTATCAGGATAGCTATACGGCGGCGACAGCCCTCGTCACCCTCAATCCTGGATTGCTTTTCCCGCCGACCACCTGTGGCGATACCGTTGCCGCCAGGCTTCCCTTCACCGTATCGGCGACGGTCAGCAAACAGTGCAATATCACCTCTGCAACCAATATTAGCTTTGCGCCCGCCGGGGCGACCGGGCGTAACCTAACGGCTTCAAATACCGTGGGCGTAGCATGTTCCAATAACACGCCTTACACCATCGGACTTCAGCCCTCTAACGGCAATACGGCAGGCAGCGGCGTGATGGCCGGCACGGGGTCAAATACGGACAAGGTCCCCTACCAGCTTAGCTCGACGCCGGGGCCGTCCGGAACGGTTTGGGGCAATTCATCGCTCAATACTGTCGCGGGCAACGGTACGGGAACCACCACCACCTACCCGGTTTACGCCACCGTTCCCAGCGCGAACTACACGCCTGACAACTATGCTGATACCGTTACCATCGCCGTGACCTACTGACCCCTGCTTAATCGCAATAAAGCAAATACATTTTATTATCATATTATTTACTTTTAGAGGTGCGTCATAAATCTGACAAATTGCGATTTTTATAAATCATGCATATTAAATTACCCAGCCAGCAAAATTACCGAAATATCAGCACAATCAAAGAATAACTATTCACTTCTCAGCTAAAGCCCACACGCTTCACACCGATAAACCGTGTTAGCCGGACAGGCCATTCTATGAAATAAATGTTAAATTTAGGTTCATATGGTGTGATTCACTGTATACCACGGCCAAATTAAGAACATATTACTTTTATAACTAAGGTTTATCATGGATAAGTTATCTTACGCTTCAGATAGCAGCACATCTGCCTGGAATACCTACCTGCAACAAATCGAGCGTGTGGCCCCTTACCTGGGCGAACTTTCCCATTGGGTGGATACCCTGCGCCACCCAAAACGCGCGCTGATTGTCGATATCCCGGTGCAGATGGATGACGGTACTATCCGTCATTTTGAAGGGTATCGCGTGCAACATAACCTCTCCCGCGGGCCGGGCAAAGGCGGTGTGCGTTATCATCCTGATGTTGATCTTAATGAAGTGATGGCCCTGTCCGCATGGATGACCATCAAATGCGCAGCGTTGAACCTGCCGTACGGCGGTGCGAAAGGTGGCGTGCGCGTCGATCCGTTCTCGCTTTCCGAAGGTGAACTGGAGCGTTTAACCCGCCGTTATACCAGCGAAATCGGCATTATCATCGGGCCGCAGAAGGACATTCCTGCGCCGGATGTGGGGACTAACGGAAAAGTAATGGCCTGGATGATGGATACCTACTCCATGAACCACGGCACCACCGTGACCAGCGTGGTCACCGGTAAACCTATTCACCTCGGCGGCTCGTTAGGCCGTGATAAAGCCACCGGTCGTGGTGTTTTCGTCAGCGGTCTGGAAGTGGCGCGTCGTGCCAACATCGACGTTGAAGGCGCTCGCGTAGCGGTGCAAGGTTTTGGTAACGTCGGCAGCGAAGCCGCCCGCCTGTTCGCGGCAGCAGGAGCACGCGTGGTCGCGATTCAGGATCACACCGCAACGCTGTTTAACTCAACGGGTATCGACATGGCCGCGTTGTCTGCCTGGCAACTGGAGCACAAACAGATTGCCGGTTTCCCGGGTGCTGAAACCATTGCCAGCGAAGCCTTCTGGAGCCTGGAGATGGATATTCTGATCCCGGCCGCGCTCGAAGGCCAGATCACCCGTCACCGCGCGGAAACGCTGACCTGTAAACTGGTACTCGAAGGCGCTAACGGCCCAACCTATCCGGATGCCGACGACGTTCTGGCAAGCCGCGGTATCGTGGTTGTCCCTGACGTTGTTTGTAACGCCGGCGGCGTAACCGTCAGCTACTTCGAATGGGTTCAGGACATGGCTAGCTTCTTCTGGAGCGAAGAAGAGATTAACAATCGCATGGACAAAATCATGACCGATGCGATGGTACACGTGTGGGAAAAAGCGGCAGAGAAATCCTGCTCACTGCGTACGGCAGCCTACATTGTTGCCTGCGAACGCATTCTGCTGGCACGTAAAGATCGCGGAATTTATCCGGGCTAACGCCGAAATCGACCATGCCTACAAACCACCTGCTCTGCAGGTGGTTTGTTTTCCATAAACACCCGTGAATCAGCTTCCCGGCCAAATACGGCCCAACCTCTCATTTTCGCTGTTTTATGCACCATGACGTTCCAATACGGAACATTATTATGTTGCTACGTTTCGTATTGAAACGCCCATTACAGCAATTTTCTTTTGCCAACCCGTGTGCAAAATTACCTTATCGGCAGCGAGCAGTCGCCGTGGCGTTGTATAACCCGATACCCTACATCAGATGCCTGCCCGAATCTGGCAGCCATCCAGGACTGTCTGCGGAGCATAAATAATGAAAAAATTGATTAACCGTGTTGAAGACGTACTGACTGAACAACTCGCCGGGCTGGCGAAAGCGTATCCTTCCCTGGCACTGCATCAGGATCCGGTATATGTCACCCGCGCAGATGCGCCGGTAATGGGCAAAGTGGCGCTGCTTTCCGGCGGCGGCAGCGGACACGAGCCTATGCACTGCGGCTATATTGGTCAGGGCATGCTCTCTGGTGCCTGCCCGGGTGAAATTTTTACCTCACCCACGCCGGATAAAATGTTCGAATGCGCCATGCAAATTGATGGCGGCGAAGGCGTACTGCTGATCATCAAAAATTACACCGGCGATATTCTTAATTTCGAAACCGCCACCGAGCTGTTGCATGAAAGCGGCGTCAAAGTCACCACCATGGTAGTGGATGACGACGTGGCGGTGAAAGACAGTCTGTATACCGCCGGTCGTCGTGGTGTGGCGAATACCGTATTGATCGAAAAACTGGTCGGCGCGGCCGCCGAACGCGGTGACTCACTGGAAGTTTGTGCGGCGCTGGGTCGTAAACTGAATAACCAGGGCCACTCCATTGGGATAGCCATTGGCGCCTGTACCGTTCCGGCCGCCGGACAACCGTCGTTCACGTTGCAGGATAACGAAATGGAGTTTGGCGTGGGTATCCACGGGGAACCGGGCATTGACCGCCGCACCTTCACTTCCCTCGATCAGACCGTAGATGAAATGTTCGATACCCTGCTGGAAAACGGCAACTACAGCCGTACGCTCCGCCACTGGGACAACGTTCAGGGCGCGTGGCAGGAAGGCAAAGAAAGCAAACGCGCGTTGCAAAGCGGCGATCGCGTCATTGCGCTGGTCAATAATCTCGGTGCGACGCCGCTGTCAGAACTCTTCGGCGTGTATAACCGCCTCGAAAGCCGTTGCCAGGACGCCGGCATCGTCATTGAGCGCAACCTGATCGGTTCTTACTGTACCTCTCTGGATATGACCGGCTTCTCAATCACCCTGTTACAGGTGGATGACGACACGCTGAGCTTATGGGATGCACCGGTTCACACCCCTGCTCTCAACTGGGGTAAATAAGGAGATACATGATGTCCCTCAACAGAACACAAATTGTTAACTGGCTCTATCGCTGCGGTGAGATCTTCACCACCGAAAGTGATTTTCTCACCGGTCTTGATCGGGAAATTGGTGATGCCGACCACGGTCTGAACATGCACCGCGGCTTTAGCAAAGTCGTCGAAAAGCTGCCGTCCATCGCCGATAAAGACATTGGTTTTATTTTGAAAAACACCGGCATGGTGCTGCTCTCAAGCGTCGGGGGGGCCAGCGGTCCACTGTTTGGTACCTTTTTTATCCGTGCCGCCCAGGTGACCCAGGCTCATCAAAGCCTGACGCTTGAGGAGTTGTATCAAATGATTCGTGATGGCGCAGAAGGTGTGATTAGCCGCGGTAAAGCTGAACCTGGCGACAAAACCATGTGCGATGTCTGGCTGCCGGTAGTGGAATCTTTACGCCAATCCTGCGAGCAAAAGCTGAGCGTACAGGCGGCGCTGGAAGCGGCAAGCCAACAAGCGGAAGCAGCAGCGCAAAGCACCATCACCATGCAGGCCCGCAAAGGCCGCGCCAGCTATCTCGGTGAGCGCAGCATTGGGCATCAGGATCCTGGCGCAACGTCCGTAATGTTTATGATGCAAATGCTGGCTCAGGCGTCCAGAGAGTAAGGATAAAGCGATGGTAAACCTGGTTATTGTTTCTCACAGCGCCCAGTTGGGCGAAGGCGTCGGCGCGCTAGCCCGGCAGATGTTAATGGGTGATGGTTGCAAAATCGCTATTGCCGCAGGCATTGACGATCCTGAGAATCCGATTGGCACCGATCCTATCAAGGTGATGGAAGCCATTGAGTCCGTGGCCGATACGGATCACGTGCTGGTGATGATGGATATCGGTAGTGCGCTACTGAGTGCGGAAACCGCGCTGGAACTGCTCGATCCGGCCATTGCCGCCAAAGTACGTTTGTGCGCCGCGCCGCTGGTCGAAGGCACGCTCGCCGCAACGGTTAGCGCTGCCGCAGGTGCTGACATCGAGCGGGTCATCTGTGATGCCATGAACGCCCTCGATGCCAAATGTGAGCAACTGGGTTTACCTTCGCCATTTGCAGCAAAGCCGACATCTGCCGAATTCGCGCCTGATGCAGATGCTCATTCAGTGGCCATTGTGGTGAAAAACCCAAACGGCATTCATGTGCGTCCGGCTTCACGGCTGGTTTCCGCGCTGTCTGGCTTTAACGCCGATATGTGGCTGGAGAAAAATGGCAAGTGCGTCGTCCCTGATAGCCTGAATCAGATTGCCCTGCTGCAGGTACGCTGTAACGACACGCTGCGCCTGATTGCCAAGGGCGAACAGGCAGAGGATGCACTGGCCGCATTCAAACAGCTGGCAGCTGAGAATTTTGGTGAATCGCTCGAGCCCGCGCATGCTGATACCGTGGTGACGAAGGTTCCCTCACAGGTCACGGGGACGGCATTCTGTTACACACCGTTCTCACCACAGGTAAGCCAACAGCCTATAGCCTCACTCCAGATTGAGCAGCAACGGTTACGGGTCGCTATCCAAAGCACGCTGAACGACTTAAGCGGGCTAACCGCGCTTGCAGAAGAGAGATATTCCGCAGATATCGCCGCTATTTTCTCCGGTCACCACACACTGTTGGACGATCCGGATCTGTTCGATATGGCCTGTGATCTAATGCGTGAAACGCAGTGCAGCGCGGCCTGGGCCTGGCATCACGTGCTGAGCGATCTCAGCCAGCAGTATTTACAGCTCGACGATCCTTACCTGCAGGCGCGATACATCGATATTGAAGATTTGTTGTCTCGTTCACTGCAGTATTTGACGGGAGAGACTGCACAAATTCCCGCCTTCATCCGTCCCACTATTTTGGTCGCGGAGGTCATCTATCCATCTACGGTGCTGCAACTCGATCCGAAGACCATCAAAGGCATCTGCCTGCGAGACGGGAGCGAAGCGTCTCACCCGGCGATTATCGCCCGTGCAATGGGGTTATGTTGGTTATGTCAACAAGGCGAGGCCATCGAGAGTATCACGATGGGTGATACCCTGACCCTTGACAGCGTGGCCCAGCGGATAACCCGCGCGGGCTGATGTCGGTTGCACACCCTTTGCCGACAAAGGGTGTGCATCTTTTCGATTCGCGTCGGGAAATGTCTGTTTATTCGCAAAATGGGGCGTCGATCACGCGCAACGGTCGATCCTGAACTAAGGTTTTCTCATGGTAAATGCCGCTGCTTCGGCACACCCTAAGGAGATTAACCGATGATAACGCCTGCAACTCGCCATCCAGGCCTGCTCTCTGTTGCAATAAAACTGACGCTCGCAAGCACCTTTTTTGCCCTTTCCTCTTTTGCCGTCAACGCCGAGGACGCACCAACCGCTACGCCTCAGCCGCCTGATATTTTGCTTGGCCCTCTGTTTAATGATGTACAAACGGCCAAACTGTTTCCTGACCAGAAAACCTTTGCTGACGCCGTTCCTAACAGCGATCCATTAATGATCCTTGCCGATTACCGGATGCAGAAAAATCAGTCCGGATTCGACTTACGTCATTTTGTGGAAGTGAATTTCACCTTGCCGAAAGCTGGCGAGAAATACGTCCCCCCAGCCGGGCAATCGCTGCGCGAGCATATTGACGGACTGTGGCCGGTACTCACCCGTTCGACAACCGACGCTGAAAAATGGGACTCTCTGCTGCCGCTCCCGGAGCCGTATGTCGTGCCTGGCGGGCGTTTTCGCGAAATATATTATTGGGACAGCTATTTCACCATGCTGGGGCTTGCTGAGAGCAATCACTGGGATAAGGTCTCCGACATGGTGGCAAACTTCGCTTACGAGATTGATTCCTGGGGACACATTCCTAACGGCAACCGCACCTACTATCTGAGCCGTTCTCAACCGCCATTCTTTGCCTTTATGGTGGAACTGCTGGCGCAGCATGACGGGGATGACGCGCTGAAAAAATATCTCCCGCAGATGCTCAAAGAATACACCTACTGGATGGAAGGCGTCGAAACGCTCCAGCCCGGTCAGCAGAATAAGCGCGTGGTTAAACTGGATGACGGCACCATTTTGAATCGCTACTGGGATGACCGCGATACGCCGCGGCCAGAGTCCTGGGTGGAGGATATCGCCACAGCGAAAAGCAATCCGAACCGACCGGCCACAGAAATCTACCGCGACCTGCGTTCTGCCGCCGCGTCGGGTTGGGACTTTAGTTCCCGCTGGATGGATAACCCCAATCAACTAGGCACCCTGCGCACCACCAGCATCGTTCCGGTCGATCTCAATGCGTTGATGTACAAAATGGAAAAGATGATCGCCCTCGCCAGCAAGGCCGCCGGGGATAATGCCAAAGCTGCACAATATGAAGGCTTCGCTAATGCCCGACAAAAAGGGATCGAAAAGCACCTGTGGAACGACAAAGAAGGCTGGTATGCCGATTACGATCTGAAGAGCCACAAAGTACGTAACCAACTCACGGCCGCCGCCTTGTTCCCGTTGTATGTCAATGCAGCGGCAAAAGATCGCGCCAGTAAAGTGGCCGCGGCAACCCAGGCGCATTTGCTGCAACCCGGCGGCCTGGCCACCACGTCGGTGAAAAGCGGCCAGCAGTGGGATGCTCCCAACGGCTGGGCCCCGCTCCAGTGGGTCGCCGCATCGGGATTACAGAATTACGGTCAGGATAACGTCGCCATGGACGTGACCTGGCGATTCCTCACCAACGTGCAGCACACCTACGATCGTGAGAAAAAGCTGGTTGAAAAGTATGACGTGAGTAGCACAGGCACTGGCGGAGGCGGCGGCGAATATCCGTTGCAGGATGGTTTTGGCTGGACCAACGGCGTAACGCTAAAAATGCTCGACCTGATCTGTGCCAAAGAAAAGCCCTGTGACAGCGTGCCCGCATCGCGCCCGGCCCCGGCAAGTACCACGCCAGTCGAGCCTAAAAAACAGGCTCAGCCGACGTCTTAATGCCGTTACCTGAAGCGTTTTACTCCCCGAATCCGCGCTGCGTCGCGGATTTTTTCTGGCTTATATTTCGCCATTCCTGTTGTCTCTACGCCATCTAGCCCTTATGGGGTATTCCGGGTTTTCATCCGTGAGAAATTGATTCTGAACATGTTTTTATTCGCTGTATATGTAAATATATAGCGATTTTATCACCTTCAGGATAACAATTATGCCACTGACAAGACGGATGTTTGCCCAGCTTGTGGCATCTGCACTGCTGCTACGCCATCTTCCCGCCTTGGCTCAAACGCCGCTAACCGTTGCCGTTGGAGGCCACCCAGCGCCAGAGGCGACCCAACGCGTGGTCAGCGCAGGCGCACCCGCCGACATGCTGCTGCTGGCCGTCGCGCCGGAAAAACTGGTTGGTTTTTCATCCTTTGATTTTTCTCGTCAGACCGCCATCCCGTTTCACGAAGACATTCGGGCTTTACCGAAACTGGGCAAGCTGGCGGGACGCGCCAGCACACTCTCGCTTGAAGCGCTACTGGCGCTTAAACCCGATCTGGTGATTGACTGCGGCAATGCCGATGAAACCTGGCTTTCTCAGGCCAGACAAGTCAACGCGCAAACGCAAATTCCCTGGCTGCTGATTAATGGCGAACTGCGGCTCAGCCCGCAACAGCTACTCGCGGCAGGTGAAGCGCTGGGAGTTGCAACACGGGCCAGGACTCAGGCCAAACTGGCCCAGCGTTTTATTGATGAAGCCCTCGCGTTTTCACACTCTCCCGCAGCAAAGCTGCGTTTTTATGCCGCGCGCGGCGCCCGCGGACTTGAAACAGGATTACAAGGTTCATTGCATACCGAAGCGGCAGAACTACTGGGATTACACAATGTGGCGCAAATTCCTGGGCGGCACGGGCTGGCGCAGGTTTCAATGGAAAACCTGTTGAGCTGGCAGCCCGATATTATTCTGGTACAGGATGCGATTACGGCACAGTACCTGCGAGAAGATCCCGTCTGGCAAGGAGTCAAAGCGGTTGCCGATCGGCGCATTCTGTTTCTCAGCGGCCTGCCGTTTGGCTGGCTGGACGCGCCTCCCGGCATCAATCGTTTGCTGGGGTTACGCCGTCTGCATGCCTGGCTTGATCCACAGGTTGAAGCGGGCTTTAAAACCGATATGCAGCGCTACAGTGAGCTGTTCTGGCACACCACGTTAAGCGACGCACAGTATCAACAACTGGTGAGCGTCTGATGAAAACGTCTACCCTCGGTTTTCTGATGATTACGACGGTGGTGCTTTGCGTGAGCATCGCCGCGGTGTCGGGTGCTTATCGCCTCGATGCACAACAGATCGTGGATCTTATTGCAGGCAGGGATGGTGTCCCGATGCAGGACAAAATCGTCTTCTGGCAAATCCGACTGCCACGCATTCTGGCTGCATTGTTACTCGGCGCAGCGCTGGCTGGTGCAGGAACCACCTATCAGGGAATGTTCCGTAACCCACTGGTTTCGCCGGATATCCTCGGCGTGGCGGCCGGTGCCGGTTTGGGCGCCTGTACGGCAATCCTGCTGGGGCTACCAATCCTGTTTATTCAGCTGTATGCGTTCACTGGCGGTTTGTTAGTGGTCGCCGGTGTCTGGCTGATTACCCGGCGAGTCAAGCGTCACGATCCGGTGTTAACACTGGTGCTGGTCGGGATTGCGCTGGGTACGGTCTGCGGCGCGGGAATTTCGCTCATCAAAACGCTGGCCGACCCGTATACCCAACTTCCGTCGATCACCTTCTGGCTGCTCGGCGGTTTATCGACAATTACTCTGCACGATCTGTGGTTCTCAGCACCGCTGATCCTTGCTGGACTGGTCCCGTTATTGCTGCTGCGCTGGCGCATGAACCTGCTCACTCTGTCGGATGATGAAGCCCGATCGCTTGGGATCAACGTCTCCCGACTGCGGCTGGGACTGATCGTCTGCGCAACGTTAGTCACCGCCTGTACCGTCGCCATTGCCGGCATTATCGGCTGGATTGGACTGGTGGTGCCGCACATCGGCAGACTCCTCAGCGGGAATAACCACCAGCAGTTACTGCCGGTGTCCATGGGGATCGGCGCCATTCTACTCCTGCTCACCGACACCCTCGCCCGCACGCTGAGCCGCACGGAAATCCCGCTGGGGATCCTGACTGCATTTATTGGCGCACCGTTCTTTTTGCTGCTTTTGCTGCGGGGAAACCGCCCATGACGCTATTACTCGTGCGCCACGCGTCGCTGGGATACCACAGTAAACAACCCGTGTTACGTGATATCTCCTTTCAGGTTTCGCCCGGTTCTGTCTGTTGTCTGATTGGTGCTAACGGCAGCGGTAAAACCACCCTGATGCGCACCATTCTCGGCGTTCTTCCGCCGCTTCGCGGTGACATTCTGCTTGATGGCGTCGCGGTGAATCATCTCAGCGATCGGGAACGCGCCGCAGCCATCGCCTGGGTTCCTCAGGCGCACGACGGCGCGTTTGCCTTCACCGCCCTGGACATGGTGATGATGGGACTGGCCCCGCAACTGGCGGCATTTGCGGTTCCCGGCGCTAAAGAGCGTGAAATTGCACATCAGCAACTGGCGATGCTGGAGATTTCTCACCTGGCACTTCGACGCTGGAACACCCTGAGCGGCGGCGAACGGCAACTGGTGTTGATCGCTCGCGCGCTGGCGCAACGTCCGCGTCTTTTATTGCTGGATGAACCCGCATCCAGCCTTGATTTTGGGCATCAAATCCGTCTGCTCGACACGCTGGTGACGCTGAAAAATTCCGGTATGGCCCTGCTGATGTCGACCCATCACCCGTTGCACGCCCGGGCAATCGCCGACAGCGTGGTACGGGTTGAACCAAACGGCGAGGTGTCGCAGGGTCTGCCTGAACATCAGCTCGCCGCCGACCGCCTGGCCGCGCTGTATCGCGTTACACCGTCACAAATTACCCACCATCTTTATGGTTCACTCAATTAAGGAATATTCATGCTCATTGACGACATTGATTTTGCCGATCTTTACCGTAAGCAATTACAGCTGGCGAACAGAACCGAGAAAAAGCCGGAGCACTGGGACAAACGTGCGGAAAAAATGGCGGAGAATTGCGCCTCATTAACCGACAGCTATCTGCTGCAACTGCTGGGGAAAATCGACCTGCAAGGTGCAGAGTCGCTGTTTGATATGGGTTGCGGCCCCGGTACAGTCTCGCTGGCGCTGGCTAAAAAAATGCCAATAATTTACGGCGTAGATTACAGCAAGGGAATGCTGAGCGTAGCTGCCCGCCGCGCCGCACAAATGAACGCCCGTCACGTACAATGGGTGCAACGAGCCTGGGAAGAGCACTGGGATGATTTACCCCAGTGCGATATCGCCGTCGCCTCGCGCTCCACGCTGGTTGCCGATATGCGTCAGGCAATGAGCAAGCTGAATAATCAGGCCCGGCTGCGGGTTTATACCACCCACCTCGTCAGTTCATCTTTCGTTTCTCCCACCATTCAGCGCGCACTGGGCCGCGAAGTGATTGAACTGCCCAACTATATCTATGCGCTTAATGTTCTTTATCAGATGGGGATCCACGCGCACGTTGATTTTATCCGCGGTCCCAACTGTCAGCAGGACAACAGCACCTGGACGCGTTTTCTGGAAAACGTGCGCTGGAGTATGGGTGAACTGAGCGCCGACGAGGTCGAACGTCTGGAAAACTGGTACCAACAGCAGGATCCACGCGCTATTGCCCCCGCCAGCCGTGACTGGGCGCTTATCTGGTGGGACAGCATCCCGCTGGAGGCGCTGCGATGATCTACTTTTCGCAGGCGCAAACTGACGCGCTGCTGCTGGAAGATATTCAGGGCGGCGATCTGACCACCCGCGCGCTGGGTATCGGCGCCCAACCAGGCGTCATCGAGTTTAGCCATCGCCAGGGCGGATGCGTTAGCGGTACCGCTGTTGCCAGACAAATGCTGACTTCATTGGGATTAACCGTCACCGATATTTTGTCTGATGGCGAACGGGCGAACGCCGGACAGCGACTGATTCGCGCACACGGACCAGCGGCGGCGCTGCACCAGGGCTGGAAAGCGGTACAAAATGTACTGGAGTGGAGCTGCGGCGTGTCGGGCTATCTCATCGAGATGCTGAGCATGCTGCATCAACGCTATCCCGATGGGCAGATTGCCTGCACCCGCAAAGCCATTCCCGGTACGCGTTTACTGGCGACTCAGGCAATACTTGCCGCCGGGGGCATTATCCATCGGGAGGATGCGCCGAAACGGTACTGCTGTTTGCTAATCACCGCCGTTTTCTTACCAACCCAAACGACTGGACAGGCGCGATTGCGCGCTTACGCAGCCATGCGCCAGAAAAAAAGATCGTGGTCGAAGCGGATACGCCAGATGAGGCATTGACCGCCCTACGCGCCGCCCCTGATGTCTTACAACTCGACAAATTTACCCCCGAGCAGGCGGCAGAAATTGCCCGTCAGGCCCCTGCTCTGGCCCCCCATTGCACGCTGGCGCTGACCGGCGGCATTACCCTCGCCTCGCTGGCGGGTTATCTCGACTGCGGTATCAGACTCTTTATCACTTCCGCGCCTTACTACGCTCCACCTGCGGATATCAAAGTGAGCCTGAGCCCGGACGCACGTGGCCTATAACATCAAAAAATGGACTAAAAATAATGAATTTCAACAAAAGTTGTCTTTACACAGCCCTGTCGTTTGCTTTCGCGCACAGTGCTTTTGCTGGGCAGGAAAGCGAAACCATGACCGTCTGGTCTAGTCCGGTCTCCGCGGCAACCACCACGGTTCTCGGCCAGGAAACGATACAACAGTTGGATAAACAGAACGTGGCGCAGGCGCTGAGCGTCGTCCCTGGCGTCGTGCTGCAAAAGTCAGGCAACCGCAACGAGCAACAGGTAAAAGTGCGCGGGTTTGACAGCCGTCAGGTTCCCGTCTTTTTTGACGGCGTGCCGGTGTACATCCCCTATGACGGCAACCTCGATTTAGGCCGTTTTCTGACATCCGATATCGCTTCGGTTGAAGTCTCCAAAGGCTACTCGTCTCTGTTACAGGGGCCAAACCAGATGGGCGGTGCCATCAATATCACTACAAAAAAACCGACCAAACCGCTTGAAGGCAGCATTGGTTATCGCCAAGGCTGGAGTCGCAGCAAAGACAACGCCCACGATATGCACGCTTCATTTAGCGCCAGTAACGATCTCGGCTATATCCAGCTCAGCGGCAGTCAGCTGAAGCAGGATTTTCTTGGATTACCGCATGGCGTGGACAACCCGGTTGCAGGCAGTCACGGCAAGATGATCAACTCTTCCGCTGATGACAAGCGTGGCATCGTGAAGCTGGGCTTTACCCCTCGTGGAGATGATGAATATGTGCTGACCTATATAAATCAGGACGGTGAAAAAGATAATCCACCGTACGCCGGAACCAGCAGCCAGAAATCACGCTATTGGCAATGGCCACAATACGATAAAGAGAGCTATTACTATCAGGGAACCACGCATTTGGGCGACCGTTTTACCCTGAAAAGCCGTCTGTATCGCGACACCTTTGAAAATACGTTGATGATGTACAACTCGCTGGCCGACCTGAAAAATAAGAAAGGCAGCTACAGCCATTATTCGGACTATAGCGATGGGGCTGGCCTGCAGCTCGCTGCGGATATGCGAGAAAACGATCTGCTCTCTTTCGCCGTGAACTGGAAGGACGATGTTCACCGCGAGAAAGGCGCACCGAATGCGGCTTACGACCGCTACGAAGACCGCACCTGGTCCGTGGCCAGTGAATACCAGTGGGCTGCGGCGGATAATGTCGATGTGGTGGCGGGAATAAGCTATGACTGGCGAGACAGTCTGGAAGGTATGAAGCACGAGAAAAACGGCAGCGTCACGCACTACGATGACAACAATCAGTCGGCCTTTAACTGGCAGGTGATGACCAAATACCACTTTGAAAATTCAGACACATTAGCGCTGTCTTACTCTGACAGAACGCGTTTCCCAACGTTAAAAGAACGCTACACGACCTCGAAACCGGCCTATAACCAGGTGGCTCTGGTCAATCCACAGCTTAAACCGGAGCGCGCCCGCAGCGTGGACCTGACATGGAATGGTTCACTTAGCCCGAACTGGGGGTTCGAAGCCAGCGTGTATTACAACCGCATCAGCGACGCGATTCTTTCGCACAATATTGATGCCGACACCATCCAGAACCAAAACAGTGGTCGGGTGGATTACACCGGCCTGGATGCAGGCGTTAAAGGTAAAGTTTTTGATATGCTGGACGTCGGGCTGAGCTACGGCCTTATTCATGCGGACGCCAAACGCAGCGATATCGGTAAGATTACCGATCTGCCGACGCAAACCCTGACCGCCTGGATGACGCTGAAACCGTGGGAGCCACTCAGCATTACGCTGTCCGAAGAGGCCCGTTCGTCGAGCTATAGCAATACCGACGGCTCGCAGAAAGCCGCTGGTTTCGCCATTACCCATTTGCGCGCTGATTACGCCATTGGCCACGGGTTTAGCGTTAACGCTTCGGTCAATAACCTGTTCGATACGCAGTACGTTTACAGTGAAGGATTTATTGAAGAGGGGCGTAATTACTGGGCGGGCATTGAGTATCAGTTCTGACTTAACAATACAGAAAAACGGCCCCGTCAGGGGCCGTTCTATTAATCTCGTCGTACAAGCCGAAAGACACCCAGCACAACAATCGCGCCGACCACGGCCACCAGGAAGCTGTGGAGATTAAACCCGCTGATATCGCCGCCGATACCGAACATCGTAGCCAGCCATCCACCGACCACAGCACCGATAATACCGAGAATGCAGGTCAGGATAAATCCACCGCCATCGCGCCCCGGCATAATCAGTTTGGCGATAACCCCCGCAATCAGACCAAAAATAATCCAGGTAATAATTCCCATTTCCAGGCCCTCTTTCCAGTGAACGCACGCGCAAGACATTCTTGCGCCAGCACGTTAAGTATAGGCAAGCCATCGCTACGTGCTTTTTCCCTCAGACTTAATTCATTGGGTTTGGTAAAAAATTTCATCCATTTGTATTAAGTTCCGTTGATTGATGCCGATAATCCAACGATAAACCAGGCATCCAGGAGTCATTAGGTGTGAGTAACTACAATGAGCAGTTCCTGAAGCAAAATCCGTTAGCGGTGTTAGGCGTACTCCGGGACTTAAATTCGCAGCAGGTTCCGCTGCGTATCTCCTGGTCAGGTGGCCAGTTCATCAGCAAAATACTGGCGGTCAGCCCGGACGAACTGATCATGGATTTTGGTAGTCAGGAATATGAAAACCAGGCCGTGCAGCGAGCCAGTCAGATAACGATTATCGCCGAAACGCAGGGAGCCAAAGTGGAGTTCACCCTGCCACAGCTGAAAAAAGGCGAATACCAGCGGCTACCTGCATTTATCTCATCATTGCCGCCATCTCTGTGGTTCGTCCAGCGTCGGGAATATTTTCGTATCGGTGCTCCACTGCATCCCCCCTATCGCTGCACGGTAAAAATGCCGGATAACAGCACGCTGTGTTTTCGCTTATTCGATTTGTCTCTTGGCGGCATGGGCGGGCTGTTAGAAACGGCTAAACCAGAGGGACTGGTAGAAGGCATGCGCTTTTCACAGGTTGAACTGAACATGGAGCAATGGGGAGTGTATCAGGTGGACGCCCAGCTAATTTCCATTAGCGAACGCAAAGTTATCGACGGGAAAAACGAAACAATTACCACTCCCCGCCTGAGCTTTCGTTTTCTCAACGTCGGCCCGGCGGTGGAGCGTAACCTACAGCGGATTATTTTTTCCCTCGAGCGCGAGGCCCGGGAAAAGTCGAATAAGGTGCGCGATTAGCATCACCTGAATTACATCACATCCAGCGCTTGTTGAAGCTTCCAGATATAGCGCGGAGCCTGCGGCGCCGGATGATTATCCGCAACATGTTCAATAAATTCATCCGGGCTGAGATCGTTTATCTTATTAATGGCTTTTTTCCTGTCGGAGGAGAACGTTCGCAGCAGCGCGCCCGCACCGTTGGCGTACGATACCACCAGCGCATATTGCATCACCTGCGGATCTTCGATCCCGGCCAGCGGCCCGGTCTCAAGAATGCTCAGGTATGCGGCCCCCATCGAGATATTGCGCTCAGGATTTTTCAGCTCGCTGGTTGACGGCTCGCCACTCCACCCCATGCGACGATAAACATCACGCCCTGACGTAGAGGCTTTTAACTGCATCAGGCCAATCGCATTAGACTTACTGACCGCATTCGGGTTTCCACCTGATTCAATAGCGATGATAGCGGTAATCAATTGTGGACTGACACCCCAGGCCGCACCGGCTTTTTCGCTGATCGGCATCCATTGCATTGCGCGTTTAACCGGAACTTCAGCATTCCACGGCGGATTTTTGTAATCCTGTTTTGAACTACAGCCCGCAAGTAATACAACCAAAAAAGCAAACCATCTCAATTTCACGTCATCTATCCTTATAGCCGGAACCTGTCGCTGAGGTGACAACGACATACCTACGCGGCATGATATACATTTGGTTTTAGTTGTAGCAAGGAAATGCCATGTCCCGGTTTCACTTAATTGCCCCGTCGGGCTACTGTATCAACCAGCAGGCTGCCTTACGCGGGCTGGCGCGTCTTACTGAGGCCGGTCATCAGGTCGACAATTCAGCGGTCATTGCGCGCCGCTGCCAGCGTTTTGCGGGTACAGAAGCAGAACGGCTTGCTGATGTGAACGCGCTCGTAAATCTGAACACGCCCGATACCATTGTGATGGCAGTACGCGGCGGCTATGGCGCGAGCCGTTTACTGGCAGATATTGACTGGCAGGCGCTGGCGAACCGTCAGCAACACAACCCGCTGCTGCTGTGCGGACACAGCGATTTTACCGCGATCCAGTGTGGTCTGCTGGCGCAGGGGAATGTGATTAGCTTCAGCGGCCCGATGCTGGCGGCTAACTTTGGCGCCGAGGAGATGAACGCATTTACCGAGCACCATTTCTGGCAGGCTGTTCGCAATGCCCAATTTACCCTCGAGTGGCAAGGTAACGGTCCGGCATGTGCGACCGAAGGTACGCTATGGGGCGGAAATCTGGCGATGCTCATTTCTCTGATGGGCACGCCGTGGATGCCCGCTATCGAAAACGGCATTTTGGTGCTGGAAGATATTAACGAGCATCCTTTTCGCATTGAACGCATGCTGCTGCAACTGTATCACGCAGGAATACTGGCCCGACAAAACGCCATTATCCTCGGCAGTTTTAGCGGCAGCGCACCTAATGATTACGACGCGGGTTACAGTCTTGACTCAGTTTGTGATTTTCTACGCGCCAGGTTATCGGTTCCGGTGATCGACGGCCTCGATTTTGGTCATGAACAACGCACCGTCACCTTGCCGTTGGGGGCAAGAGCGGTACTGAAAAATGATAAAAACGGCGCTCAGCTCACCTTAAGTGGGCATCCGGTACTTAAATCGTAAAAAAAGCGGTTAACAGGGCTAAGTAAAACGCTGTTTCTGTCGTTATTATGTTAGGGTTTATAAATACGAAACAGCGTAATTCAGGAGTAACCGAACGTTGGATGCCGCAGCAATAATTAGCCTTTTTATTTTGGGTTCAGTACTCGTCACCTGCAGTATCTTACTCAGTTCATTCTCATCACGTCTTGGTATCCCTATTCTGGTGATATTTCTCGCTATCGGTATGTTAGCGGGAGTCGACGGCGTGGGCGGTATTCCTTTCGATAACTACCCTTTCGCCTATATGGTGAGTAACCTGGCGCTGGCGGTTATCCTGCTCGACGGCGGGATGCGCACCCAGGCCAGCTCATTTCGTGTCGCGTTAGGCCCGGCGCTGTCGCTGGCGACCGTCGGGGTGCTGATTACCTCCGGACTCACCGGCATGATGGCCGCGTGGCTGTTTCATCTGGATCTTATCGAAGGACTCCTGATTGGCGCGATTGTCGGTTCAACCGATGCCGCGGCGGTTTTTTCCCTGCTCGGCGGCAAGGGGCTTAACGAACGTGTTGGCTCTACGCTGGAAATTGAATCCGGGAGTAATGACCCGATGGCGGTGTTTTTAACCATCACGCTTATCGCCATGATTCAAAATCACGAGACCGGTTTAAGCTGGATGTTTGCGGTGCATATTATCCAGCAGTTCGGCTTAGGGATCATACTGGGTCTCGGTGGGGGCTACCTGCTTCAGCAAATGATTAACCGCATTTCACTGCCTGCCGGGCTTTATCCGCTACTGGCCTTAAGCGGTGGGATCCTGATTTTTGCCCTGACCACTGCACTGGAAGGCAGCGGTATTCTGGCGGTCTATCTGTGTGGTTTCCTGCTGGGTAATCGCCCCATCCGCAACCGATTTGGCATTCTGCAAAACTTCGACGGTCTGGCCTGGCTGGCGCAAATCGCCATGTTCCTGGTGCTGGGGCTGCTGGTTACGCCGTCCGACCTGCTGCCTATCGCGATCCCTGCGCTGATTTTGTCTGCATGGATGATATTCATTGCCCGTCCGCTGTCGGTCTTCGCCGGACTGCTGCCGTTTCGTGGCTTCAATCTGCGCGAGCGCATTTTCATCAGTTGGGTGGGCCTGCGCGGTGCAGTCCCCATCATCCTCGCCGTGTTCCCAATGATGGCGGGTCTGGAGAATGCGCGCCTGTTCTTTAACGTCGCGTTCTTCGTGGTTCTGATCTCGCTGCTGTTTCAGGGAACGTCGCTTTCCTGGGCCGCCAAAAAAGCCAAAGTGGTGGTTCCTCCCGTCGGCTGGCCCGTTTCGCGCATTGGTCTGGATATTCATCCGGAAAACCCCTGGGAGCAGTTTGTTTATCAGCTCAGCGCGGATAAGTGGTGTGTAGGAGCCGCACTGCGCGACCTGCATATGCCGGAAGAGACGCGAATTGCCGCCCTGTTTCGTGACAACGTGCTGTTTCACCCATCCGGCAGTACGCGGCTGCGCGAAGGCGACGTTTTGTGCGTCATTGGCCGCGAGCGCGATCTCCCTGCTCTCGGCAAGCTGTTTAGCCAGTCGCCGCCGGTGTCGTTAGACCAGCGCTTCTTCGGTGATTTTATTCTCGAGGCCAGCGCAAAATATGCCGATGTGGCACTGATATATGGCCTGGAAGATGGCACAGAGTATCGTGATAAACAGCAAACGCTGGGTGAAATTGTCCAGCATCTGCTTGGCGCCGCGCCGGTCGTCGGTGACCAGGTTGAATTTGCTGGCATGATCTGGACGGTTGCTGAGAAAGAAGATAATGCGGTGCTGAAGGTCGGTGTTCGCGTTGCTGAAGATGAGGATGAGGCGCGTTGATGCTTTTTGCCGGGCGGCGGCAGCGCTTTGCCCGGTTTGCGCTCTGCGTCGCATAAACGGTGTAGCCGGATGAAACGCATCAGCGTCGACATCCGGCTTCAGATACGCTACACCGTCACAACCGGCACGCGCAGCGCCAGAGAACACATCAACTCGTAGCCCACCGTACCCGCGGCGCTGGCCACATCGTCAATTTTAATCTCTTTGCCCCACAGCTCTACCGGCGTCCCGATCCCCGCCTGCGGACACGGTGTCAGATCTACCGCCAGCATATCCATTGAGACCGTCCCCACCGTTGTCGTGCGTACGCCGTCCACCAGCACCGGCGTTCCGCTTGGCGCATGGCGCGGGTAACCGTCTGCATACCCGGTTGCCACAATGCCAATGCGCTGCTCGCCGCTAGCGGTATAGCGTCCCCCGTAGCCCACCCGGTCTCCTGCTTTCAGCGTCTGTATGCCGATTATCTCGCTGCTCAGGGTCATGACCGGTTTCAGGCCGGTATTGGCGATGTCCCGCCACTGTCCCGAAGGTGACGCGCCATACAAAATAATGCCCGGGCGCACCCAGTCATAATGTGCTTCAGGGTGCCACAGCGTGGCGGCCGAATTGGACAGCGACCGTCTGCACTCCAGCCCTTCTGTCGCCTGTGCAATCCGCGCCATAGCTTCCTGAATACCTTCCGGGTGCTCCGCATCTGCAAAGTGGGACATCAGCGTCATTTCACCGACGTTGGGCATTGCCCGCAGCTGTTGCCAGACCGTTGATACTCTTTCCGGTAAAAAACCCAGTCGGTTCATGCCGCTGTTCACCTTCAGGTAAACATCCAGCGGCGCGTTGAGGCGCGCATTCTGCAGCGCTTTTAATTGCCAGTTACTGTGTACACAAGTGGTCAGACGATATTTGTCATACACCACCAGGTCTTCGGCGTGGAAAAATCCCTCCAGCATGAGTATCGGGCCTTTCCACCCGCGCTCACGCAGGGTTATCGCTTCTTCAAGATTGAGCATGGCAAAACCGTCGGTTGTGCCCAGCGCATTCCAGACACGTTCAATGCCGTGTCCGTATGCATTGGCTTTTACCACCGACCAGACGCGGGCGTCCGGCGCGGCCTGGCGGGTAATGGTCAGGTTTTGTTTCAACGCCTGCAGGTCAATGCTGGCCAGTATCGGGCGAGTCATCTCACGTCCTTATCAGTTATGTGCGCCATGTAAATGCCGTGGACGAGATGGGGTAAACCCCGGGCTGTAACGCGCCACGCTCAGATCGTCGTAAGGAATGGCTGGTGTGCGGCCAGACAGAATGTCGCTCAGCAACTGACCCGAACCGCAGGCCATGGTCCAGCCCAGCGTGCCGTGGCCGGTATTAAGCAGTAGATTCTTAAAGCGCGTTCGCCCGATCACTGGCGTACCGTCCGGCGTCATCGGACGCAGCCCGGTCCAGAAGGTTGCCTGCTCCACATGCCCACCGCGTGGGAAGAGATCGCGAACGACCATCTCCAGCGTTTCACGACGGGGTTGCAGCAATTCCGTATTGAAGCCGACAATCTCCGCCATGCCGCCAACGCGAATACGATTATCAAAGCGGGTAATGGCGATTTTGTAGGTTTCATCAAGGATCGTTGAAACCGGCGCGCCGTCATCTTGCGCCACCGGAATGGTCAATGAATAGCCTTTGAGCGGATAGACCGGAATATCAACGATCCCCTTCAGCATCGCCGTAGAGTACGAGCCGAATGCCATCACATAGGCATCGGCTTTGACTATCTCCTCGCCACACTGAACGCCATAAATCTGCTCACCATCGCTCAACAGCTTATCGACCGGAGTATTAAAGCGAAATTTCACACCCGCCTGCTCCGCCATCAGCGCCAGACGCTGGGTAAACAGCTGGCAGTCACCGGTTTCGTCATTCGGTAAACGCAGACCGCCGGTCAGCTTGTGTGCCACTTCCGCCAGCGCCGGTTCAACTTCCGCCAGGCGGCTTGCTTCCAGGAGCTGATACGGCACGCCGGCGTCTTCGAGGACGGCGATGTCGCGGGTCGCGTTCTCATACTGTTGAGCGGTACGGAACAGCTGTAACGTTCCGCCCTGGCGTCCTTCGTATTCGATACCGGTAGAGGCGCGTAGCGCTTTCAGGCAATCACGGCTGTATTCCGCCAGTCGCACCATCCGGCCCTTGTTTTCCATGTAATGGCTGGTGTCGCAGTTGCGTAGCATCTGCCACATCCATTTCAACTGGAACTGCGTCCCGTCGAGGCGAACGGCCAGCGGCGCATGGCGCTGAAACATCCATTTAATTGCTTTAAGCGGGACGCCTGGCGCCGCCCAGGGTGCTGCATAACCTGGAGAGATTTGCCCCGCGTTCGCCGCACTGGTTTCCAGTGCCGGACCGGGTTCACGATCAATGACGGTGACTTCGTGTCCAGCCTGACTTAAGTACCAGGCGCTGGTCACGCCGACGACACCACTTCCCAGTATGACAACTCGCATAGCCACTCCGTTAACAGTAAAAGAACAATCATCTAATTACATCTTGATAACTCAGTTGAAAATATTATTCAACATATGGCTTTTTTATGGTGACTTATCTCACATATGGCGGTGATGGCGGGGAACTCCCTGCTTTGGTATCTCCTGCTGTGCGTTATTTTTATCCAGCATAAAATTTTGCGGCCATACCGTTTTTCGACGCCTCGCTAACAAGAAATCGCAAAGAAAAAATTTCAGCCGCAGCACGTTTTTTAACACCATGATCTATGCTTGAAATGAGGTACTCCAGACAGAGAGTGCCGCCAACAATGAGGGTGCGCGAATGGCTACGATTGATTCCATGAACAAGGACAGCACACGGTTAAGCGATGGACCCGACTGGACGTTTGATCTGCTGGATGTCTATCTGGCGGAAATAGACCGCGTGGCGAAACTCTACAGACTGGATACCTACCCGCACCAAATCGAGGTGATCACCTCCGAACAAATGATGGACGCTTACTCCAGCGTCGGGATGCCAATCAACTATCCTCACTGGTCGTTTGGTAAAAAATTTATTGAAACCGAGCGTTTGTATAAACATGGTCAGCAGGGGCTGGCCTATGAGATTGTTATCAACTCCAATCCGTGTATCGCGTATCTGATGGAGGAGAACACCATCACCATGCAGGCGTTGGTGATGGCGCATGCCTGCTACGGACATAACTCCTTCTTTAAAAACAACTATTTGTTCCGTAGCTGGACGGATGCCAGCTCCATCGTTGATTACCTGATCTTCGCGCGAAACTATATTACCCAGTGTGAAGAGCGTTACGGCGTGGATGAAGTCGAAAAGCTCCTCGACTCCTGTCACGCGCTGATGAACTACGGCGTGGATCGTTACAAACGCCCGCAAAAAATCTCCCTACAGGAAGAGAAAGCCCGACAGAAAAGCCGTGAAGAGTATCTGCAAAGCCAGGTCAATATGTTGTGGCGTACGCTGCCGAAGAAAGAGGAAGAGAAAACCGTTGCGGAAGCCCGACGTTATCCTTCTGAACCGCAGGAGAACCTTCTGTACTTCATGGAGAAGAACGCCCCGCTGCTGGAATCCTGGCAACGCGAAGTGCTGCGCATTGTGCGCAAGGTCAGCCAGTATTTTTATCCGCAGAAACAGACCCAGGTGATGAACGAAGGGTGGGCCACTTTCTGGCATTACACCATCCTTAATCACCTTTATGACGAAGGTAAAGTCACCGAACGGTTTATGCTGGAGTTTTTACATAGCCATACCAACGTGGTATTCCAGCCGCCGTACAACAGCCCGTGGTATAGCGGGATAAATCCCTATGCTCTGGGTTTTGCCATGTTCCAGGATATTAAACGAATTTGTCAGTCGCCTACCGAAGAGGACAAATACTGGTTCCCGGATATAGCGGGTTCTGATTGGCTGGAAACCCTGCATTTCGCGATGCGCGATTTCAAAGATGAGAGCTTTATCAGCCAGTTTCTGTCACCGAAGGTTATGCGTGATTTCCGCCTGTTCACCGTGCTGGATGACGATCGTCATAATTATCTGGAGATTTCCGCGATTCACAACGAGGAAGGATATCGTGAGATCCGCAACAGGCTGTCGTCGCAATATAACCTGAGCAACCTTGAGCCGAATATTCAAATCTGGAATGTCGATCTGCGCGGCGACCGCTCGCTCACCTTGCGCTATATTCCGCATAATCGCGCTCCGCTGGATAAAGGACGCAAAGAGGTGCTCAAGCATGTGCACCGGCTCTGGGGTTTTGACGTAATGCTGGAGCAGCAGAATGAAGACGGCAGTGTGGAACTGCTGGAGCGTTGCCCGCCGAGGATGAACGGTCTGTAAATCTTATTGCCGGATGGCGACGCGAAAACGTCTTATCCGGCCTACAACGCATTTCGTAGGCCGGATAAGGTGCGATTAGCGCCCCTGAATAGCTAAATCGCCCGGCAGGTTTTTCTGCATACGATGCCAAATCTCGCCGCTGTCGTGACCATAGCGACGCACCGTTTCATATACCTGCTCATGAGCACCCTGATCACAAAGTTCTGACAGCTTACGGTAAAAGCTCAGCGCCAGCGCGCGGGCTTCCGGATTGGCGAAATAATGGCGGCCAATGCGGGTATATAATCCCTTCATTCCATTGAGGATCAAACCGTAAATCGGATTGCCAGAGGCAAATGCCAGACCGCGGAAAATGTTATAGTCCAGATCGGCGAACGCATCAGCATGGTCGGCCACCTGATTTGCCGTTGCCAGAACCTCCTGCGCTTTATCAGGATGCTGGCGAAACGCGGTACGAACAAAGATCGTCGAGATGTTGGTACGCACGGACAGCAGATTATCAATAAGCTGCGGCACGCTCTCGTGATCGAGACGCGCCAGCGTTTCAAGGATATTTAGCCCGGAGGTTTCCCAGAAGTTATTCACCTTCGTCGGCTTGCCGTGTTGAATGGTCAACCAGCCGTCCCGCGCCAGACGCTGTAATACCTCGCGTAACGTGGTACGTGTCACTCCAATCAGTTCAGAGAGTTCACGTTCAGCAGGCAAAATAGTGCCAGGTGGGAAGCGGTTATTCCAGATACTTTCAATGATGTACTCTTCCGCGAACCCAGCCGGGCTTTGCGCCTTAATGACCATAGTGATAATTCCATTACACAGCAAAACATAGTTACAGTTATCATACCAGACGGGCTACATGGCTGATAGCTGACGCAATGAAGAAAAAGTGGATCAAGGCTTCATTTTCCAGATTACGCTGAAGCACAGCCAGCCTTGTCCGTCGCGTGAATAGCTTGCCTGTACTCCCTCCTCCCGCTAAGCTTTGCGGTCAAACATAAAAACATGATTTCATTTTTAAAGGTAGGGAAATCACCATGGAGCTATCATGGGGCCGCGCTATGTGGCGCAATTTTTTAGGTCAATCACCTGACTGGTACAAACTTGCACTACTCGTTTTCTTAGTCGTTAACCCGGTTATATTTTTCATCAATCCCTTTATTGCGGGCTGGTTGTTGGTGGCCGAGTTCATTTTTACGCTGGCGATGGCGTTAAAATGTTACCCGCTGCTACCAGGCGGGCTGCTAGCCATCGAGGCGGTCATCATCGGCATGACCAGTGCCACACATGTGCGTGAAGAGGTTGCCGCTAACCTTGAGGTGCTGTTGCTGCTGATGTTTATGGTGGCTGGCATCTACTTTATGAAGCAGTTGCTGCTGTTTATTTTCACCCGCCTACTGCTTACGATTCGCTCCAAGATGCTGCTGTCGCTGGCATTTTGCGTTGCCGCCGCCTTCCTTTCTGCATTCCTGGATGCGCTGACCGTCGTTGCCGTGGTAATCAGCGTAGCGGTTGGTTTTTATGGTATCTACCATCGTTTCGCCTCTTCCCGCACGGAAGACAACAATATGCTCGATGACAGCCATATCGATCAGCACAATAAGGTCGTACTGGAGCAGTTCCGTGGTTTTCTACGCAGCCTGATGATGCATGCGGGTGTCGGTACGGCGTTAGGCGGCGTAATGACTATGGTCGGCGAACCGCAAAACCTGATTATCGCCAAAGCGGCTGGCTGGCATTTTGGTGACTTTTTCCTGCGCATGTCGCCGGTCACCGTCCCGGTGCTGATTTGCGGCCTGTTAACCTGCATGCTGGTTGAGAAATTGCGCTGGTTTGGCTATGGCGAAACGCTGCCGGAGACCGTCCGCGATGTCCTGCAACAGTTTGACGATCAAAGCCGTCAGCAGCGTACTCGTCAGGAAAAAATCAAACTGATTGTCCAGGCGATTATCGGTATCTGGCTGGTGGTTGCCCTGGCCCTGCATCTGGCGGAAGTCGGATTAATCGGTCTGTCCGTCATTATCCTGGCCACGTCGTTGACCGGCGTTACTGACGAACACGCGATTGGTAAAGCGTTTACCGAGTCGCTGCCTTTCACCGCCCTGCTGACCGTGTTCTTCTCTATCGTTGCGGTGATTATCGATCAACAGCTCTTTTCACCGATTATTCAGTTTGTTTTGCAGTCCTCTGAACATGCTCAACTGACGCTGTTCTATCTCTTTAACGGCCTGCTGTCTTCTATCTCTGATAACGTGTTTGTCGGCACCATTTACATTAACGAAGCCAAAGCCGCGTTGGAACATGGGACCATCAGCCTTAACCAATTTGAGCTGTTAGCGGTGGCGATCAATACCGGGACTAACCTGCCTTCCGTTGCTACACCAAACGGCCAGGCGGCATTCCTGTTCCTGCTGACCTCCGCGCTGGCACCATTGATTCGACTCTCTTATGGCCGCATGGTGTGGATGGCTCTGCCTTATACTCTCGTCCTGACGCTGGTTGGTCTGCTTTGCGTCGAGTTCACGCTTGTACCGGTGACTGAGTGGATGACCCAGGCGGGCTGGTTAGCTACACTTTCATAACAATTTACCGGGCAAATCACTGCCCGGTTTGACTTTTTGCATGATAATTATCCGATTACTCAAATTTTCAATTCCTGCTAGTGGCGCATAAATTGAATTGGTTTAAACTGCGCTCTCTACGCATGTTGCAGGGAAATTATTATGTTGCGATTTTTAAACCAGTGCTCCCGAGGTCGTGGTGCATGGTTATTGTTGGCGTTAACCGCCTTTGCGCTGGAGCTTGTCGCGCTGTGGTTCCAGCACGTCATGCTGCTAAAACCTTGCGTGTTGTGTATTTACGAACGTAGCGCATTATTTGGCGTGATGGGCGCGGGGCTGGTGGGGGCTATCGCACCAAAAACGCCGCTGCGCTATGTGGCGATGATTATCTGGATTTACAGTGCCTGGCGCGGACTGCAGTTAGCGTATGAGCACACCATGATTCAGTTGCACCCATCACCGTTTATGACCTGTGATTTTGCCGCACGCTTCCCGAGCTGGCTGCCGCTGGACAAATGGCTGCCGCAGGTGTTTTTAGCATCCGGTGACTGTGCTGAACGCCAGTGGTCTTTTTTAACCCTGGAAATGCCACAGTGGCTGTTGGGGATCTTCGCCGCTTACCTGGTGGTCGCCGTGCTGGTAGTCATAGCACAGCCGTTTAAACCGAAAAAACGTGACCTCTTCGGTCGCTAACAGAGACGCTCCTTCGGGAGCGTTTTTTTTGCCTTAAATTCATTGCCTGCTGGCATCTATAAGATGTATATTAAATGCATCTTATAGATGCCACACCAAGGAGATGTCTGATGTCCCATTTACGCATCCCGGCAAACTGGAAAGTAAAACGCTCTACTCCCTTCTTTACCAAAGACAACGTCCCGGCAGCACTTCTTTCTCACCATAACACCGCAGCAGGCGTGTTTGGACAGCTCTGCGTGATGGAAGGTACGGTAACGTATTATGGCTTTGCCAATGAAGACGCAAAAGAACCTGAAGTGAAAGTGGTGATTAATGCCGGTCAGTTCGCGACCAGCCCACCGCAGTACTGGCACCGCGTTGAATTAAGCGACGATGCGCAATTCAACATTAACTTCTGGGTGGAAGATGACAACCACTCCGATGAGATGTATCAGGCGAAAAAGTCTTAACCCTTAACGCCTGCTAATCGATGGGCGGGTCAGTCCGCCCATGAAGGTTTGTTCAGGATATGATCCTGCCAGTCACGCACTTCCGATTCTTTCACCGCAATATGACGAACCGAGATACGTTCACCGTGCATCGCCGCTTTTGATCCTGTCAGCAACGGGTGCCACTCCGGTAGCCCTTTTCCTTCTGCGAGCAGACGATAGGCGCAGGTCATCGGCAACCATTCAAAAGTCGGCAGATTATCACGCGTCAGTTTGATGCAGTCAGGCTCGTACTCGAATCGACGTTCGTAATTACGACACTGGCAGGTTTTAATGTTGAGCTGACGACAGGCGACGTTGGTAAAGTAGATTTCGTCAGTATCTTCATCCATCAGCTTATGCAGGCAGCATTGACCGCACCCGTCACATAATGACTCCCACTCGGCATCGGTCATTTCATCAAGGGTTTTACTTTGCCAGAAAGGTATGTCGCTCATCAGGGTTTCCGCTATTGCAATAAAGCTGCACCTTATAACCAGTCTGGCACGCTGATGCAAGTTTTGCCGCCCGAAAAGGCGGCAAGCAGAGATTACAGCACGCGGGTTGTTAGCGTTTGACCGTGAAAACTGATGGCCAGTTCGTCGCCGCTGCTTAAAGGTCCCACGCCTGCTGGCGTTCCCGTTAGCACCACATCGCCCGCTTTGAGGGTAAAGAAACGACTCATATAAGCAATCAAGGGAACGATGTGATGGATCATGTCCGCCGTGGAGCCGTGCTGGCGAGTTTCACCGTTGACCGTTAATCCAAGCATCGTATCCTGCGGATCGCCGTTAAACTCCGCCACCGGAATAAATCCAGACAGCGGGCAAGAGTTATCAAAACCCTTCGCTTTTTCCCATGGCTGCCCCGCCTTCTTCATTTTGCCCTGAATATCGCGCAGGGTCAGATCCAGCGCGACACCATAACCGGCGATGGCTTTGCGCACATGATCTTCTGTCGCTTGCCGCAGGGTCGCGCCAATCAGCACAGCCAGCTCAACTTCATGGTGGACAGACCCCATATCAGATGGGATCACCAGCGGCTGGCGCAAATCGCACAGCGCGGTTTCCGGTTTAATAAACAGAACCGGTTCTTCCGGGGTGGTTCCGCCCATCTCTTTAATATGGTTGGCATAGTTACTCCCTACGCAAACCACCTTACTCACCGGATAATCCAGCAGAGCACCATGCCAGTTGTGATGTTGATACATTACTTTCCCCTAACGTAGTCATAGATTTCAGGTACTGCATCGATGGAACGTGCTGCTGCCGGATGCAGTTTAACGTTTAGCGTCTGGTGTATTTTGTTTTGCCGCTGCCAGATGCTGTTTAAGTAAATCTTCTGGCGGCGGGGGTATTTGTAAATAATAGCCCTGCTCGGTCAGGGCCTGTTTTACTTTTTCAAGATCGGCATTAACTAATTTTTTTCGCCCATCAAGCGGTAACATCATTGCCAGCGTCGGCTGACCAAATCCTCTCATCAGTTCTTCAGGAACGCGCGAGAAATCGTCTTTTTTTTCGACATATAAATAGGTCTGGTCACGTTTGCTGCTTCGGTAGATCACACAAAACATATCTTTTACTCTGAATTCACGGAATGTTGGCTTGCCTCAATATAATACTGACTATAACATGCCTTATAGTCTTCGGAATATCACCCCGCGCTGGGGATGATAAATAGCAAATTGAGTAAGGCCAGGATGTCAAACACGCCAATCGAGCTTAAAGGCAGTAGCTTCACCTTATCAGTGGTTCATTTACATGAAGCAGAACCCGAGGTTATTCGTCAGGCGTTGGAAGACAAAATCGCGCAGGCACCGGCTTTTTTAAAACATGCTCCCGTGGTGGTTAACGTGAGTGGTCTTGAAAGCCCGGTAAACTGGTCAGCGCTGCAGAAAGTGGTCGCGTCTACCGGATTGCGCATTATTGGCGTTAGCGGATGCAAAGACGCCAGACTAAAGGCAGAAATCGACGAAATGGGTCTTCCTTTACTGACTGAAGGTAAAGAAAAAGCTATTCGTCCTGCGCCTGTTGAGGTCCCGGCTCCCGTCGCTCCGCCGCAAAACGTTACTCCCATCACAAAAACACGATTAATAAATGTGCCGGTTCGTTCCGGTCAGCGCATTTATGCTCCACAATGTGATCTGATTGTTACAAGCCACGTCAGTGCGGGCGCAGAGCTTATCGCTGATGGCAATATTCATGTTTATGGAATGATGAGAGGCCGTGCGCTGGCAGGTGCAAGCGGCGATCGTGAAGCGCAAATTTTTTGTACCCATCTGACGGCAGAACTGGTGTCTATCGCAGGTGTTTATTGGCTGAGTGATAAAATCCCAGCAGAATTTTATGGCAAAGCGGCCCGTCTGCAATTAGCAGAGAACGCTTTGACAGTTCAACCGTTGAATTGATCCCTTTTTAACAAGGAATTTCTATGGCACGCATTATTGTTGTTACTTCGGGTAAAGGGGGCGTTGGCAAAACCACCTCCAGCGCGGCCATCGCTACAGGTTTGGCCCAGAAGGGAAAGAAAACTGTCGTTATTGATTTTGATATCGGCCTGCGTAACCTCGATCTGATTATGGGTTGTGAACGCCGCGTCGTTTACGACTTCGTCAACGTTATTCAGGGCGATGCGTCGTTAAATCAGGCGTTAATCAAAGATAAGCGTACCGAAAATCTCTTTATTCTTCCGGCCTCACAGACTCGCGATAAAGACGCGCTGACGCGTGAAGGCGTCGCGAAAGTTCTGGACGACCTGAAAACGATGGAATTCGATTTCATCGTCTGCGACTCCCCAGCGGGTATTGAAACCGGCGCGCTGATGGCCCTGTATTTTGCCGATGAAGCGATTATCACCACTAACCCGGAAGTCTCCTCTGTACGTGACTCTGACCGTATTCTGGGTATTCTGGCGTCGAAATCTCGTCGTGCGGAAAACGGTGAGGATCCGATTAAAGAGCATTTGTTGCTGACGCGCTACAACCCTGGCCGCGTAAATAAAGGTGACATGCTGAGCATGGAAGACGTACTGGAAATTCTGCGAATCAAGCTGGTTGGCGTGATTCCTGAAGATCAGTCAGTCCTGCGCGCGTCTAACCAGGGTGAGCCGGTTATTCTCGACATCAATGCTGATGCCGGTAAAGCCTATGCTGATACCGTAGACCGTCTGTTGGGAGAAGAACGTCCTTTCCGCTTCATTGAAGAAGAGAAGAAAGGTTTCCTCAAACGCCTGTTCGGAGGATAAGTTATGGCATTACTGGATTTTTTTCTCTCGCGGAAAAAGAGCACAGCGAACATCGCTAAAGAGCGCCTGCAGATTATTGTTGCGGAACGTCGTCGTAGTGACGCCGAGCCACATTATTTACCGCAACTGAGGAAAGATATTCTCGAGGTTATCTGCAAGTATGTACAAATTGATCCCGAAATGGTCACCGTACAGCTTGAACAAAAAGACGGCGATATATCTATCCTCGAACTTAACGTGACATTACCTGAAGCTGAAGAGTCTAAATAACGGCTTTGCTCAGTGAGTTATAGTTGCAAAAAAGGCAGATTATTCTGCCTTTTTTATTTTCAGTTTCTTGCCAAGCTGTTGCGGATTTATTCCAAAGTAAACTTTGGATAGTTTTCGGCAAAATAGCGGCGCAAATACTCAACCGTAATACGGATTTTTGCCGACGTCGCCAGCCGAGAAACATAAACCGCCCATATATTTGCTGGTTGATAATACTCGGGTAATACGTGTACCAGATGTCCACCAGCAATGTTGTCGCAAACGTCCCACCACGAACGCAGGGCAATTCCCTGCCCATCAAGACACCACTGATGTACCACTTCGCCATGATTAGACGACAGAGGCCCCGTAACTTTAATTGAGTGAGCGCCCTCTTTATTACGCATTTGCCAGATGCCAAACGGATGGTCGCGCTCTTTGATAACCAGACAAGGAAAAGTGGAGAGATCGTTGAGTTGCTTCGGCGTCCCGTGCTGCGCCACAAATTCCGGCGAGGCGCACAGAATACGGTAGTTAGTCGCCAGCTTGCGGGCAATCAGGTTCGGCGCGATATCATCCCCGATACGAATATCAAGATCGACGCCCTCATTCACCATATCCACCAGGCGGTCTTCAACATCGAACCTCAGTTCTAACTGCGGGTACGCTTTTGCCAGCGCAGACAGCGCCGGAGCCACCACCCGACGGCCAAAACCAAAGCTACTAATAATGCGTAGCATCCCCTGCGGGATCTGCCTGGCATCCGACAACTCGTCCATCATCTGATCGACATCCTGCAGGATCCGCTGCGCCCATTCGTAGATCCGCTCCCCCTCTTCCGTGATGGTTACACGCCGCGTTGTCCGGTGCAGCAGCACCACGTTCAGCGTCTGCTCCAGCAGGGCTACTCGCTTACTGATAAAAGCCGGTGATACACCCAGTTCCTCGGCAACGGCGGCAAATCCTGCCCGACGGGCAACCAGCATAAAGACGCGTAAATCATTTAGCAGCGGCAGATTATTCATGATCTGTGTTTTATGTTTCACCAGTTAGGGGGATTAACTCTTAATCAGTCAATTATAGGATAAAGGGAAAGTCAATTTTGATGGCGTACAAGTGAGAGCTGCTATGAAGAAAACCTGTCGTATTGCCGCTATCCCCGGAGATGGCATTGGTAAAGAAGTGCTGCCTGAAGGCATTCATGTGTTACAGGCAGCCGCCGAGCGTTGGGGGTTGTCGCTCAGCTTTGAGCAAATGGAATGGGCGAGCTGCGAGTACTACACCCATCACGGTAAAATGATGCCGGATGACTGGCATGAGCAGTTGCAATCCTTTGATGCTATCTATTTTGGCGCCGTTGGCTGGCCGGACACCGTACCGGACCACATCTCTTTATGGGGCTCGCTGCTTAAGTTTCGCCGCGAATTCGACCAGTACGTCAACCTGCGTCCGGTACGCCTGTTTCCGGGAGTCCCTTGCCCACTGGCGGGCAAGCAGCCAGGCGACATTGATTTCTACGTCGTACGCGAGAACACCGAGGGAGAATACTCTTCTCTCGGCGGACGCGTGAGTGAAGGAACGGAACACGAGGTGGTTATCCAGGAGTCGGTCTTCACCCGTCGCGGCGTAGATCGTATATTGCGTTACGCTTTCGAGCTGGCGCAAAACCGCCCGCGCAAAACCCTGACCTCGGCGACCAAATCCAATGGTTTGGCCATCAGCATGCCTTACTGGGACGAGCGTGTTGAAGCAATAGCGGCTAACTATCCTGAGATCCGTTGGGATAAACAGCATATCGATATATTATGCGCCCGCTTTGTGATGCAGCCGGAGCGCTTTGACGTTGTGGTTGCTTCCAACCTGTTCGGCGACATCCTCTCCGATCTGGGTCCGGCCTGTACCGGGACGATTGGCATCGCACCTTCTGCCAACTTAAACCCGGAACGCACCTTCCCGTCCCTGTTCGAGCCGGTGCATGGTTCGGCCCCCGATATTTACGGAAAAAACATCGCCAACCCGATTGCCACTATCTGGGCTGGCGCCATGATGCTGGACTTCCTTGGCAAGGGTGATGCCAACTATAAGGCTGCCCACGACGGTATTCTGGCGGCAATTGAGCACGTTATTGCCAGTGGCCCGAAAACGCCGGATATGAAAGGCAGCGCCACCACGCAACAGGTGGGAGAAGCCATCTGTCAGGCACTACGTTAGAGGTCAAACCACGAAATATGAGCCGCGTCACTGACGCGGCTTTTTTATGCGTTTTGTGGAGCCAATAACCTGCGCCAATTCACCTTTTATTATTTCCGTTCCGTGTTTTATTGCTTCACGCATCGGGCAATTGTTTAATTCATGTAAAGAACAAATAATAAAATTGTTAAATATAAAGTAACTCATTCTACCCCTACAGCATGATAACAACGACAGGCTAATGCCATACGCGGGCAACTGTGCCCAGGAGATCCCATGTTGAGCAACGTCAAGAAAAAAGACATGCCGCTGATAGCCATCAGCCTGGTGGCTATTCTTTTCATCGCCGCCACACTTAGTCTCTTCCCTCAGCAGTCTGCACAAGTCGCAAATACCCTTTTTAACGGCGTTACCCGGATGCTGGGTTCCGCCGTGCAGATCCTCGTTCTGATGGCTATGGGTCTGGTCGTCTGGCTGGCTACCAGCAAATACGGCAACATCCGTCTGGGAGAAGGTAAAGCGGAATACAGCACGCTCTCCTGGCTGTTTATGTTTATATGCGCCGGATTAGGCTCTTCCACGCTCTACTGGGGCGTTGCTGAGTGGGCCTATTATTACCAGACCCCAGGTCTGAATATCGCGCCGCACTCGCAAAAAGCGCTGGAATACAGCCTGCCCTACTCCTTTTTCCATTGGGGGATCAGCGCATGGGCGACCTACACGTTGGCCTCATTAACCATGGCCTACCACTTCCATGTGCGTAAAAACAAAGGACTGAGCCTGTCCGGGATTATCGCCGCCATTACCGGCGTGCATCCGCAGGGTGTCTGGGGTCGCCTGGTTGACCTGATGTTCCTGATCGCGACAGTTGGCGCGTTAACTATCTCTCTGGTCGTCACCGCCGCCACCTTTACCCGCGGTTTGTCTGCCCTGACGGGGTTACCGGATAACTTCACGGTGCAGGCGTTTGTGATCCTGTTCTCTGGCGGCATTTTCTGCCTGAGCTCCTGGATTGGCATCAATAACGGTTTGCAACGTCTGAGCAAAATGGTCGGCTGGGGGGCATTTTTACTGCCGCTGCTGGTGCTGATCGTCGGCCCGACCGAATTCATCACCAATAACATCATTAACGCCATCGGCCTGACGACACAAAACTTTTTGCAAATGAGCCTCTTCACCGACCCGCTTGGCAACGGTGAGTTCACCCGTAACTGGACGGTGTTCTACTGGCTGTGGTGGATCTCCTACACGCCGGGCGTGGCAATGTTTGTCACTCGCGTATCCCGTGGTCGCAAAATCAAAGAGGTTATCTGGGCATTAATCCTCGGTAGCACTGTTGGTTGCTGGTTCTTCTTTGGCGTGATGGAAAGCTACTCCATTCACCAGTTTGTGAACGGCGTGATCGACGTACCGCAGGTTATGGCGACGCTGGGCGGTGAGACAGCCGTACAGCAAGTGTTGATGTCGTTGCCTGCCGGGAAACTGTTTCTGGTGGCGTATCTGGCGATCATGATTATATTCCTCGCCTCACACATGGATGCTGTGGCCTACACCATGGCGGCCACCAGCACACGCAACCTGCAGGAAGGGGAAGATCCGCAGCGCAGTCTTCGTCTGTTCTGGTGCGTGGTCATCACCCTGATCCCATTATCAATTTTGTTCACCGGCGCGTCCCTGGAAACCATGAAGACCACGGTGGTTCTGACCGCTCTTCCATTCCTCGCCATCCTGTTGGTGAAGGTTGGCGGTTTTCTGCGCTGGGTACGGCAGGACTATGCCCACGTTCCTGCGCATCAAATTGAAAGTCATATTCCCGAAGCGCCAGTTGACGTCCCGGTCGCGCCACCGGCCGGGACACTACTCAAAGGCGACAATTAAGCGCCAGTACAAAAATCCTCTTACTCACAAATTAAAGGTATTCCAATGAGCAATCTGAGCCCTGAGTTTATTCTGCCGCAAAATTTCTGTGCCAACCCGCAGGATGCCTGGACTATCCCGGCCCGGTTTTATACCGACCATCAGGCTTTCGAACACGAACAAGAAAAGGTGTTCGCTAAAAGCTGGATTTGCGTCGCCCACAGTAGCGAACTGGCGAAACCCAATGATTATGTTACCCGAGAAGTGATTGGCGAGAATATCGTGCTGGTACGTGGGCGCGATAACGTGCTGCGGGCCTTCTACAACGTCTGCCCGCATCGCGGTCATCAGCTGTTGAGCGGCGAGGGGAAAGCGAAAAATGTGATTACCTGCCCTTACCACGCATGGGCGTTCAAACTTGACGGCAATCTGGCGCATGCGCGTAACTGCGAAAACGTCGCCAACTTCGACAGCGAAAAAGCGCACCTTACACCGGTACGCCTGGAAGAATATGCCGGATTCGTGTTTATAAACATGGATCCGAATGCGGGCAGCGTGGAAGAACAACTCCCTGGTCTTGCGGACAAAGTTATCGAAGCCTGCCCAGACGTGCATGACCTGAAACTTGCTGCCCGCTTTACGACTCGTACCCCAGCCAACTGGAAGAATATTGTCGATAACTATCTGGAGTGCTACCACTGTGGTCCGGCCCATCCAGGTTTTTCCGACTCGGTCCAGGTTGACCGTTACTGGCATACCATGCACGGCAACTGGACGCTGCAATACGGTTTCGCCAAACCTTCAGAGCAGTCATTTAAGTTCGAAGAAGGGGTTGATGCCGCCTTCCACGGTTTCTGGCTGTGGCCGTGCACCATGCTCAACGTGACGCCAATCAAAGGCATGATGACCGTTATCTACGAATTCCCGGTAGATGCGGAAACCACGCTGCAAAACTATGACATCTACTTCACCAACGAAGAGCTGACCGAAGAGCAGAAACAACTGATCGAATGGTATCGCAACGTCTTTCGTCCTGAAGATTTACGTCTGGTTGAAAGCGTACAAAAAGGGCTGAAATCGCGCGGGTATCGCGGCCAGGGACGCATTATGGCGGACACCAGCGGCAGCGGCATCTCCGAGCATGGCATTGCCCATTTCCATAATCTGGTCGCCCAGGTTTTTCAGGAATAACCCGGGGCTTTTACGACAGGTTCCGGCGCGTCGCTGAGCCGCGTCGGACAGATTTTTTAGGGAGGCCGCAATGTCTGATTATCAAATGCAAGAAGTCCGGGTCAGCCGGATTGAGACGATTACCGCGCAGGTAAAATGCTTCACCTTAACGGCGACCTCAGGCCAGCCGTTGCCCGCGTTTCAGGGTGGCAGCCATATTATCGTGCAGATGCGCGATGGCGAGAACCTGTACAGCAATGCGTACTCGCTGATGAGTTCACCACGCGATACGCGCGCCTATAAAATTGCCGTACGCCTGGAGGAAGCGTCCAAAGGCGGCTCACGATACCTGCATCAAAACGTGAAGCCCGGCGACACGCTCACGATCTCCACACCAAATAATCTCTTCGCCCTCGCCCCTCAGGCACAAAAACATCTGTTGATTGCCGGAGGTATCGGCATCACACCGTTTTTATCGCAACTCCCGGAGCTGGAACAATCTCAGACGCAATGGCAACTGCACTATTGCTCTCCCAGCCAGGAGACCTGCGCGTTTCATGACGAACTCATGCAACACCCCAGCGCCGATCGCATTCATCTGCACCTGTCGAACGCAGGCACCCGCCTCGATTTAGCCCGTCTGCTGGCAGATGTTGAACCCGGCACGCATATCTACACCTGTGGCCCTGCGGTGCTCAACGATGCTGTCAGAGAAGCGGCTTCCCGCCTTGGGCTGGACAGCAATACGCTACATTTCGAACAATTTGCCGTGGAAGAGAAAGGCGGCGACGCCTTCACCCTGGTGCTGGCGCGTTCCGGGCGCGAGTTTGTGGTCCCGGAAGAGATGACCATTTTGCAGGTTATCGAAAATAACAAAGCCGCCCGGGTTGAGTGCCTGTGCCGGGAAGGTGTTTGCGGCACCTGCGAAACGACGATTCTCGAAGGGGAAGCGGATCACCGCGATCAGTATTTCAGCGACGACGAAAAAGCCAGCCAGCAAAGCATGCTCATCTGCTGCTCGCGCGCCAAAGGTAAGCGCCTGGTGCTCGATCTGTAGCGTTGCGCAGGCCGGGTCAGCAAACGCGCGACCCGGCGAGCCTGGTGACTTACTGCGGGTATTCCTGCAGCAGCGCGTTGAGGCGATCGGACATCAATTCGCCACGCCAGCCGGAAACCAGCTCAGGCAGGGATTGCTGCGGCTTTAATTTCCAGTGCCAGTTGAGCAACTGGTTGATCTGGCGACGCGAAGCAAGCAGTTCGACGCTGAGATTATGTCCCGCACTCACCTCGGCAACCAGCGCTTTGATGGCTTTGAACGCCTTGCGATACCCTGGCATATCCATCAAATTCAGCAGCGGCTGCGGTAGCGACTCTTCCGGTAAAGCCTGTGCCTTTTCCACCAGGGCGATCAGCGTTTTACCGTGGAAACGAATTTCACTCCCGGAAAGACCCAGGCTATCCAGTTCACCCAGGCTGCCCGGCATATAACGCGCCACCGCCCACAGGTGCTCTTCACGCACCACGAAGTTTACCGCCAGATCGCGCTCGCGTGCTTTACGCAGTCGCCAGTCGGCAAGCAGTTGCAGGCAGGCTAGCTGACGGGTGCGCAGTTGCCATGCGTTGGTGATGTCACGCCAGGCGTCTTCCGGCGCCAGAATCTCCTGGCGACGCTGCTGCATTAAGCGGCATTCGTCCAGCGCGGCTGGCAGCCAGCCGCTGGCTTCGGTTTCAGCCATCAGTTTTGTGGTGATCGGTAACAGATACCAGACGTCAGCCGCCGCGTATTCGCACTGACGCTCGGTCAGCGGTCTGGCCAGCCAGTCGGTACGCGATTCGCTTTTGTCGAGCGCCACACCCGTAAACTCTTCCACCATCGAGGCGAAGCCCCACGACAGCGGACGACCGCAAAACGCGGCCAGGATTTGTGTGTCAATTAACGGCTGCGGAAGTTCGCCAAAAGCGTTGAGAAACACTTCCAGGTCTTCACTTCCCGCATGCAGGAATTTGGTGATGGCGGTATCACGCAGAATATCGCGCAGGGGCGACCAGTCGGTGATCCCTAGCGGATCAATCAGAGCAACGTGTTTGCCATCAAACAGTTGGATCAGCCCCAACTGCGGATAATAGGTACGTGTGCGAACAAATTCGGTATCCAGGGCTATCGCCGGAAATTCACGGACGGCTTCGCACAGCGTGGCTAACGCGTCGTCCGTGGTGATCATTTGATAATTCAAATCGTGCTCTCTTAGGTTTGCGCCAAAAAAAACGCCGGTTTACCCGGCGTTTTCTGCTGGCTGACTTAACGCTCAGCCTTTATTGTCCACTTTGGCGCGCGCTTCGTCACGTAATTCTCGTCGCAAAATTTTACCGACGTTAGATTTCGGCAACTCGTCGCGAAACTCCACCAGCTTCGGTACTTTATAGCCCGTCAGGTGACGACGGCAGAAAGTGATAAGCGCCTCATCAGTTAACGAGGCATCTTTCTTCACCACGAAAATTTTCACCGCTTCACCGCTGCTGCCCGACGGAACGCCGACCGCAGCCACTTCCTGTACGCCAGGATGTTGCATAACCACGTCTTCAATTTCATTTGGATAGACGTTAAAGCCGGACACCAGGATCATATCTTTCTTACGATCGACAATACGTAGGAAGCCTTCATTATCCATCACCGCAATATCGCCGGTGTGCAGCCAGCCGTCTTTGACGATTTCGTCGGTGGCGTCTGGTCGCTGCCAGTAGCCCAGCATCACTTGCGGACCTTTCACGCACAGTTCGCCCGGTTCTCCCGGCGGCACTTCGTTATCGTCGTCATCCACCAGTTTGACCTCGGTGGAAGGAACCGGTAACCCGATACTGCCGCTGTGGTAGTCGATATCATGAGGGTTGACGCTCACCAGAGGGGCACACTCCGTCAGGCCATAGCCTTCCAGCAGATACTGACCGGTCAGCTTCACCCAACGTTCAGCTACCGCCTGTTGAACCGGCATCCCGCCGCCTGCCGAAAGGTGCAGTGACGAGAAGTCCAGTTGTTGGAACTCTTTGTTATTCAGCAGCGCGTTAAACAGCGTGTTGACGCCGGTCATAGCGGTGAACGGATACTTCGCCAGCTCTTTTACCAGTCCCGGAATATCACGAGGGTTGGTAATCAGCAGGTTTTGACCGCCCAGCTCAATAAACAGCAGACAGTTCATCGTCAGCGCAAAAATGTGATACAGCGGTAGGGCCGTCACCACCAGTTCTTTACCCGGATGCAGCAACGGGCCATAAGTGGCATTAACCTGCTCAAGGTTAGCCAGCATGTTACGGTGCGTAAGCATCGCGCCCTTCGCCACACCGGTAGTCCCCCCGGTATATTGCAGGAACGCCAGATCTTCCGACACTACTTCGGGTTTCACATACTGCATGCGATAACCGTTTTGCAGCGCACTACGAAATGAGATGGCATCCGGCAGGTGATATTTCGGCACCAGACGCTTGATATACTTGACGACAAAGTTAACCAACGTCCCTTTGGCGGTCGACAGCTGATCCCCCATACGCGTCAGGATCACGTGTTGCACCGACGTTTTGTCGACGACTTTTTCCAGCGTGTGGGCAAAGTTAGACACGATGACAATCGCCGACGCGCCGCTGTCGTTGAGCTGATGTTCCAGCTCGCGGGGCGTGTACAGCGGGTTCACGTTCACGACGATCATGCCGGCACGTAAAATCCCAAACAGTGCGACCGGATATTGCAGCAGGTTCGGCATCATCAATGCGACGCGATCGCCCTTCTTCAGCCCGAGTCCCTGTTGCAAATAGGCCGCAAATGCCCGGCTACGCTCTTCAAGCTTGCGGAAGGTCATCACCTCCCCCATGTTTACAAACGCGGGCTGATCGGCATACCGTCTTACTGAGTGTTCAAAGAGTTCCACCAGGGATTGATAACGGTCAGGATTGATCTCCGCAGGAACACCAGCGGGATAACGGTTAAGCCAAACCTTTTTCAATACATCACCTCTAAAATGCGTATTCGTCGTCATCACAACCCCAGGCAATAAACAAACTGTTAACATAATATTAACTCAGCGTACCAGTTTGTTTATTACACAACGACAAGGTTGCGAAGCACGTCACTATTTATTTTTCTTATATCCACGTTAATGCAGAAACAGCGGACGAGCCGCTGTTTCTTTTACTCATAAAACAAAGAGTTACTCAGTTACTATGGTCTGAACCTGTGCCGGGCCGGGATTGTACCATCCCCATCCCCCGTAGCCACCGTAAGGCCAGCCACGCGCACCGTAGAACCAGGGGTCGATCGGCTGCGGCGGCATAACAATTTGCTGAGTAATATGCCAGCGTTTATAGCCAGTTACCTGCATCAGCATGAATTTATACGGCGTATTACCGATTTTTCCATCCACAGTACCGCTAATCGGACCGATGACGGTAACCAGTTGACCGCGGAAGTCCACCGGGTCGAGGAAGCCATTTACATCAGCATAAATTCGCCCGCGGGAGGCTTCGCCCAGCACCGGTCGCGCCCCGCTATCAAGAGGAACAGTGGCAATTTCCAGACGGGATTTCCCCTGCTGGTTCTGAATATCCACCACTTTACCGCCGAAACGCGCTTCCTGTCCGACATACAGCTGTGGCGCATTCATCACCCGCACCAAATCCTGCTGCGGCGTAGGGCTCGAACCTTTAATCGCGTCCGGGATGGTGACACAACCGCTAAGCATTAACGCGAATGCGCCCGCCAACACACCTTTCAATAACTGCTTTTGCACCGCCATATTGCGACTCCCTTTTCTTAGCTTCTGCCCCGACCAATTCACCATGCTGCGCACTGACGGCTATGCGAATTAACCAGGGATGTACTACTAAGATTCATTCTTTACCGGGAAGTTTCTTCCATGCCACGGTGTTACGTAAATAAACCGGTTCCGCATGTTCAACCGCCACGGTCTTACCGGCAGCCAGCATTTGCGTGGCAACAGGCAGCATATCTTCAGCCGCCGGAAGCAAAACGTCGCCATCGCTCAGCGTCAGACCGCTGTCTTTACCGAGCTCAGGCCAGGCAGGCCAGCCCGTTCCGACCGTTACCCACTCGCCAGACAGTTGCAGTAAACGCGCATGCACCTGCTCGGGGGTTAGCACCGCTTCGGTTTCTTCACCGTGCCAGTTGCCGTGCTCATCACGCAGGTATTCGGCCCAATAGACTTCGCCCATTCGCGCGTCGATCGCGGCCAGTACGCGGGACGCGCCCGACTTACGCCAGGCTCCCTGCGCCATTGTTGCCAGGGTGGAGACGCCGATCATCGGTAAATTCGCGCCTAACGCCAGCCCCTGAGCAATGCCAATCCCAATACGTACACCGGTGAAACTGCCAGGACCGCGACCAAACGCCAGAGCGTCGATATCGGTTAACGTGAGACCGCCAGCAGCCAGGATTTCCTCGACCATTGGTAAAATTCGTTGGGTGTGTTCTCGTGGGCAAAGCTCGAAATGAGCCTTGGTAGTACCGTCATTCCACAGGGCAACAGAGCACGCCTCTGTGGCGGTATCGATAGCCAGAATTCGCATGGGTGTTTGTGATCAGGTCAATAAATTTGGCGCGCATCTTACCACACTCCGTAACAAATTACTCAGTCGTTGGTATGGCAAGAAAACGAACAGCGCGAGCAATATCACGCGTCCGCGGCGCAGGCGGAAGGCTTGCCAGGAAAGTGGCACCGTAAGGTCGCATCACCAGACGGTTGTCGCAAATCACCAGCACCCCGCGGTCGTCGGCGTCACGAATCAGACGCCCCACGCCCTGTTTCAGGGTGATTACCGCATCCGGCAACTGAACGTCTTCAAACGGATCGCCGCCGCGCAAACGGCAGTCCTCCATCCGCGCTTTTAACAGCGGATCGTCCGGCGAGGTGAACGGCAGTTTATCAATAATCACCAGCGACAACGTATCGCCACGCACGTCCACCCCTTCCCAGAAGCTGCTGGTGGCAACCAGTAACGCATTACCTGCGCTGACAAACTGCTGTAACAGTTGCCCTTTACTGGTTTCGCCCTGCAGCAGCACGGGAAGGGTCATGGTGGCGCGGAATTGTTCCGCCAGATCGCGCATCATCGCGTGCGAGGTACACAGCATAAAGCAGCGACCGTTGTTCGCTTCGATAATGGGACGCAGCATGGATGCCAACTGACGCGCCGCTCCCGGTTGGTTGGTTTGCGGGAGATTACGCGGCACGCACAGCAGCGCCTGGCGGGTGTAATCAAATGGACTTGGCAGCAGCATCGACTCGGCATCTTCAATACCCAGCCGCGCGGTGAAATGATGAAGATCATCGTTTACCGACAGCGTCGCGGAGGTAAAAATCCAGCAGCCCGGCTTCTGTTCCATCACTTCTTTGAATTTATCCGCCACCGTGAGCGGCGTCAGCGCAAGGGTGAAATGGCGCGAGGTGCATTCATACCAGTAGCTGAAACCTGGCTGGTTGATCTCTTTCAGGCGCTTCAGACGAGTACGGTAAAGCGTGGCACGTTCAAACGCGGCATCCAGCAAGGCGGAACGTCCGAGAGACAGTTTCGCCACGTCGTAACACAGCTCCAGCGTGTCATCGAGCAACAAAAACGCGCGCTGCACGCGCGGGTCGGCCAGCAGTTCCCGCAAGTTTCCTCGATAGCCCGGCTCGCCCAGCTGCAGGCGGAAGTCCTGCGCGCTTTGCGCCAGCCGGTCGGCGCATTTTTGAAGCTGTTGAGTGTCTTTCAGCTCGGTGCGATAGGCAATGGTGATGTCTTTCGCCAGATCCAGCAGTTGGCGACTGGAGAGCGATTGACCAAAATACTGGCTGGCGATATCCGGTAACTGATGCGCTTCATCGAAGATCATCACTTCAGCTTCCGGGATCAGCTCGCCAAACCCACTCTCTTTCACCACCATATCAGCGAGAAACAGATGGTGGTTTACCACGACGACATCCGCATCCATCGCCTTCTTGCGCGCTTTAACGACAAAGCACTCTTTGTACAGCGGGCAGTCGCTCCCAAGGCAATTATCGTTTGTGCTCGTCACCAGCGGCCAGGCCTGAGAGTCTTCCGCCACGCTGACGCAGGTGCTGATGTCACCATCAAGGGTTTGATTTGACCAGGAGCGTAGCAGAATGACGTCACTTAAAGTTTGTACCGGCAGGTCACCGCCCGCCAGCGCCTGTTGTTCGAGACGCTCAAGACACAGATAGTTTGAACGCCCTTTCAGCAGCGCCAGTTTACCCGTGAATTCCAGAGCCTTCGCTACTGTGGGTAAATCGCGGCTGTATAGCTGATCCTGCAACGCCTTCGAGCCCGTGGAGACAATTACTTTCTTTCCGGCACGCAGCGCGGGAGCAAGATAAGCGTAGGTTTTACCCGTTCCTGTTCCGGCTTCGACAACAAGCGGCTGTGATTTTTCGATAGCATGACTGACGGCGAAGGCCATCTGCCGCTGTGGTTCACGCGGTTTAAAACCGGGTATCGCTTTAGCCAACTGACCGTCTGCTGCAAAATCGTCCGTCACACTGCCCCCTGTTCATTTGAACAGGGATTATGTCAGGCCAGCGGCTCTTTCGCCAGTTGAAGAGGTGACGTGGACACAACATTATGGCAGTCTTGGCGCAACCCGAAGCCATTATGAAAAAACGTAAATGAGGAATGATTTATGACGATTGTGCGCATTGATGCCGAAGCGCGTTGGTCCGACGTGGTTATCCACAACAACACGTTGTATTACACCGGCGTACCGGAAAATCTGGATGCCGACGCCTTTGAGCAAACGGCAAATACGCTGGCGCAAATTGATGCGGTGCTGGAAAAACAGGGCAGCAGCAAGTCACGTATTCTTGATGCCACCCTGTTCCTGGCGGACAAAAATGATTTTGCCGCCATGAACAAAGCCTGGGACGCATGGGTTGTTGCTGGTCACGCGCCGGTACGTTGTACCGTTCAGGCCGGGTTAATGAACCCGAAATACAAAGTTGAAATTAAGATTATCGCTGCGGTATAAGCGGCGTTATTCGTCTTCATCTTCAAAACGCGCCACGATCCGCTCGCCGGTATGACTGGCGCGTAATTCAGCAGCCACTTTCGTAATCGCCTCGCCACTGCTCATCCCCTGGGATATCAGTTCATGAATGCGTTCAACCGCCTGTTGCTGCTGATCGTGCGTGAGTGAAGGTAAACCTGCAATCATGGTGAACTCCTGCTAAATTATTAGCGCTAATTATTTCATGCTACCCGGCACATAGCCAGTGAAGTAGCAACGAGTCAGGACTGATGAAGACGTTATCTCCCGCTGTAATCACACTCCCCTGGCGTCTGGACGCCGCTGAGCACTATTTTGCCACATTAAGCCACCAGCCCTGGGCAATGCTTTTGCATTCAGGCCATGCCGACCATCCGCATAATCGCTTTGATATTCTGGTCGCCGACCCCATTACAACGCTGGTCACACATGCAGAAGAGACCGTTGTGCATGACCATCACGGCACTATGCAAACGGTTGATGATCCGATGACGGTTTTACGTTCGGCGCTGACATCGCTGACTATTCAGCCCGATTATAATCCCGATTTTCCCTTCCAGGGAGGCGCATTGGGTCTGTTCGGTTATGACTTAGGCCGTCGTTTTGAATCTCTGCCAACGGAAGCCGAACAGGATATCACGCTACCGGACATGGCGGTTGGCATTTACGATTGGGCGCTGATTGTCGATCATCAGTTGCAAAGGGTGTCGCTACTTAGCCACTCCGATGTACAGGCACGACGCCGTTGGCTGGAAAATCAACAGATACCCGTGCGCGAACCGTTTTCGTTAACATCCTCGTGGCAGTCCAACATGACCCGTGCGCAGTATGGTGAAAAGTTCCGTCAGGTGCAGCGTTATCTGCACAGCGGCGATTGCTATCAGGTCAATCTTGCCCAGCGTTTTCAGGCGCATTATCAAGGAGATGAGTGGTTGGCGTTTGTACGTCTCAACCATGCGAACCGCGCCCCGTTCAGTGCGTTTTTACGTCTTGAGGAAGGGGCGATTCTCAGCCTTTCACCTGAGCGTTTTATTCTGCTGGAAAACCAGCACATCCAGACGCGTCCGATTAAAGGCACGCTGCCCAGACTTGAAGATGCCGATGCCGATCGTCTGCAGGCTCAATCACTGGCGAACTCCCCAAAGGATCAGGCGGAAAACCTGATGATCGTCGATTTAATGCGTAATGATATCGGCCGCGTTGCCGAACCCGGTTCGGTACAGGTTCCGGAACTGTTCGTTGTCGAACCGTTCCCTGCCGTTCATCATTTGGTCAGCACCATTACCGCGCGTCTGCCAGAATCATTGCACGCCACTGACCTGCTGCGCGCCGCCTTCCCCGGCGGCTCTATTACCGGTGCGCCAAAAGTGCGGGCAATGGAAATTATTGACGAACTGGAACCGCAAAGACGCAACGCCTGGTGCGGTAGCATTGGCTATCTGAGCTTTTGCGGCAATATGGATACCAGCATCACCATTCGCACGCTGACAGCCACCAACGGACGCATTTATTGTTCCGCTGGCGGTGGCATTGTGGCGGACAGCCAGGAAGATGCGGAGTATCAGGAAACGTTTGATAAAGTGAATCGTATTTTGCACCAACTGGAGAACTGACACGTGGAATACAGCAGCCTGACGCTTGATGATTTTTTATCGCGCTTTCAACTCCTGCGCCCGCAGGTTAATCATACTGCGTTAAACCAGCGTCAGGCCGCCGTACTGATCCCCGTCGTGCGTCGTGCACAGCCGGGGTTACTATTAACTCAGCGTTCCGTTCATCTGCGCAAGCACGCCGGACAGGTCGCCTTTCCCGGCGGCGCGGTGGATAGCAGCGATGCCTCGTTAATTGCCGCCGCCCTTCGCGAAGCGCAGGAAGAAGTGGCGATCCCACCATCCTGCGTGGAGGTGATTGGCGTTCTGCCGCCGGTCGACAGCGTGACCGGTTTCCAGGTCACGCCGGTGGTAGGCATTATCCCGCCAAATTTGCCATATCGCGCAAGTGTTGATGAAGTTTCCGCCGTGTTCGAAATGCCGCTTGCACAAGCCCTGCATTTAGGTCGTTATCATCCGCTGGATATCTACCGTCGCGGCGATTCACATCGTGTATGGCTTTCCTGGTATGAGCAATATTTCGTCTGGGGAATGACCGCCGGAATAATTCGTGAGCTGGCGCTGCAAATTGGCGTCAAGCCCTGACTATACTTATCTTTACGCACACCATAGACAACTTGAAACTCAGGTCACAACATTAGTAAAACCGCGGTTATCTATTAGTTTAATTCATGTGAATAGTTAAGCCGATCGCCGCGTTCCCTCTTACACTATGCGCAGTTATAACATCGTTACTGGAAACCCCAGTCGCCCTGTAGGAGTATTATCGTGATTAGTCTATTCGACATGTTTAAGGTGGGGATTGGTCCCTCATCTTCCCATACCGTAGGGCCTATGAAGGCGGGTAAACAGTTCGTCGATGACCTGGTCGAAAAAGGATTACTGGACAGCGTTACTCGTGTCGCCGTCGACGTGTATGGTTCACTGTCGCTCACGGGTAAAGGTCACCATACCGATATCGCCATTATTATGGGTCTGGCGGGCAATGAGCCTGCTACCGTGGATATTGACAGCATCCCCGGATTTATCCGCGACGTAGAAACGCGTGGACGCCTGCTGCTTGCGCAGGGCCAACACGAAGTGGATTTCCCGCAGAATGACGGAATGCGTTTTCACAACGGCAACCTGCCGCTGCATGAAAACGGAATGCAGATCCACGCGTACAGTGGCGAAACCGTCATTTACAGCAAAACCTACTACTCTATCGGCGGTGGATTCATCGTTGATGAAGAACATTTTGGTCAGGATGCCGCGGGCGAGGTCAGTGTGCCTTATCCGTTCAAATCCGCCACTGAAATGCTGGAATACTGCAACAGCACCGGCCTGTCTCTCTCTGGCATGGCGATGCAGAACGAACTTGCTCTGCACAGTAAAAAAGAGATTGAAGAGTACTTTGGTAACGTCTGGCAAACCATGCAGGCTTGTATCGATCGTGGTATGAACACCGAAGGCGTGCTGCCGGGTCCGCTGCGCGTTCCTCGTCGTGCTTCAGCCCTGCGTCGTATGCTGGTTTCCAGCGACAAGCTGTCCAACGATCCGATGAACGTGATCGACTGGGTGAACATGTTCGCGCTGGCCGTTAACGAAGAAAACGCCGCGGGTGGTCGCGTAGTTACTGCGCCAACCAACGGTGCTTGCGGTATCGTGCCTGCGGTACTGGCCTATTACGATCATTTCATCGAGTCCGTCAGCCCGGATATCTATACCCGTTATTTCCTGGCGGCCGGCGCGATTGGCGCGTTGTATAAAATGAACGCGTCTATCTCTGGTGCAGAAGTGGGTTGTCAGGGTGAAGTGGGCGTAGCCTGTTCCATGGCTGCCGCGGGTCTGGCTGAACTGTTAGGCGCGAGCCCTGAGCAGGTATGTGTTGCTGCTGAAATCGGCATGGAACATAACCTCGGCTTAACCTGCGATCCGGTGGCGGGACAGGTACAGGTTCCGTGCATCGAACGTAATGCCATTGCGTCAGTGAAGGCGATCAACGCTGCGCGTATGGCAATGCGCCGTACCAGCGCACCGCGCGTCTCGCTGGATAAAGTCATTGAGACCATGTACGAAACAGGTAAAGACATGAATGCCAAATACCGTGAAACGTCACGCGGTGGCCTGGCAATCAAAGTTCAATGTGACTAATACTTATTTTTCGCCCATCTGCGACGGATGGGCGAATTTGCCCCCTCTCCCTCGTCTGGCGTAATTTTCCCCACTACACTTGCTCTGTTGCTGTTGGCTACTGTGACCAACGGCTTATCGGGCGGCCCGCATGCAAACAGCGCAAAGGATCATCAAGAACTATCGCCGGAATCGCTTAATCGTCTGCACATTATGTGCACTACTGACGCTCATTCTCACATTAACTGTCCGATTTATTTCGGAGCGTAATTTAAATCATCGCAATACCGTTACCTTTGCCAACCACGCCGTTGAAGAGTTGGATGACGTGCTTTTGCCCCTACAGACCGGACGCGATGTACTGCTACCGCTGATTGGGCTTCCCTGCTCAGTCGCGCGTTTACCTCTGAGTAAGCATGCAGCCAGACTGCAAACGGTACGTTCTATCAGCCTGATTCAGAGCGGGATCCTTTATTGTTCCAGCATTTTTGGCTATCGCAATGTGCCTATTCGCCAACTGGAGCCTGAATTACCCAGTCGGGAGCCGCAATTGCTGCTGTCTACCGACCATTCGTTGATTAAGGGCAGTCCGATTCTGACGCAATGGTATCCAGCATCTGCCGATGGCTCAGATGGCGTGCTGGAAATCGTTAACATTGATTTATTATCGTCCATGTTGCTTGAACCCCAGCCACCGCAAATTACCCATGCCAGCTTAACCGTCGGTAATCGCCATTTGCTATATGGACAGGGTGTTGTCGATACGCTACCTGAACTGGATAATGAAAAACGCTACCAGCTCTCATCGCAACATTTCCCCTTTACTATCAGCGTCACCGGTCCGGGTGCCAGCGAACTGGCTATAAAACATCTACCAACACAACTGCCGCTGGCGGTGATCCTAAGTTTTTTAGTGGGCTACCTGGCATGGCTGGCGACCGCCAGCAGAATGAGCTTCTCCTGGGAGATAAATCTGGCCCTTGCTGCACGGGAATTCGAGCTGTTTTGCCAGCCGCTACTTAATGCGCAAACCCAGCAATGTATGGGAGTGGAAATCCTTTTACGCTGGAATAACCCGCGCCAAGGTTGGATCTCTCCCGAAGTGTTTATTCCCATCGCAGAGGAGCACAACCTGATTGTGCCGCTTACCCGTCATGTCATCGCAGAAACCATTCAGCAACGGCACGTATTCCCGATGAGCAGCCAGTTTCATATTGGGATAAATGTTGCCGCCAGCCATTTTCGTAACGGTACGCTGCTAAAAGATCTCAACCAGTACTGGTTCAGCCAGCACCCTATTCAGCAGTTGGTTATCGAACTCACCGAGCGCGATGCGTTACTGGATGTGGATTATCGAGTCGTGCGCGAGTTAAATCGGCTTGGCGTAAAGCTGGCAATTGACGATTTCGGCACCGGCAACAGTTCGCTCTCCTGGCTGGAAAAGCTTCGCCCGGATGTGCTGAAGATTGATAAATCATTTACCTCGGCAATCGGGACAGACGCCGTGAACTCAACCGTCACAGACATCATTATCGCTTTGGGGAAAAAACTGAATATCGAACTGGTGGCGGAAGGCGTTGAAACACAGGCGCAGGCACAGCATTTACGCCGACACGGCGTACATTTATTGCAAGGCTTTTTGTATGCAAAGCCGATGCCGCTGCGCGATTTTCCCAAATGGCTGGCGGGCAGCACGCCGCCGCCCGCCCGGCATAACGGGCGACACAGTATGCACGTTATGCCGTTTCGCTAACCCCGCTTACTCGTCTTCGTCGTGAGCGGGTTGTTCTTTAACAATGCGAACTAAATCCACACGATAGTCATTGGCTTCGACAATCGTAATGCTCAACGGTGCAACATCGATAACATCACCTACGCGTGGAATATGGCCGTTAGCGGCAATGACTAAACCTGCCACCGTGGCGATGTCTTCATCTTCATTCACTAACGTATCCACGTCCAGCGCCTGTTGCAACGCATGCAGATCGGTACCACCTTTCACCAACCAACCGCCTGCATCAGCAATAATTTCAGGCGTTTCATCAGCATCCGGGAATTCACCGGCAATAGCTTCTAATACGTCCAACGGCGTGACCAGACCCTGGACTACACCAAACTCGTTAGTGACGATAACAAAGCTGCCGCGAGCGCGTCGCAGAACACCTAACAGATTGATAGGATCCAGCGTTTCCGGGACAATAATAGCCGGAGACGCAGAGGCAATGGCCGCCACATCCACACCGTCTTCCAGCGCGACCAGCAGCTCTTTAGCACGCACAATACCGATGATTTCATCCAGTTCGCCACGACACACCGGGAACAGGCTGTGTGGTGACGAGAGCAATTGCTCGCGAATTTCCTCCACGCTCAGGTCTGCATCAACCCAGCTAATTTCGCCACGAGGCGTCATAATGCCACGTAATGAACGCGACGCCAGAGACAGGACGCCGTTGATCATATAGCGTTCTTCTTCCACAAATGCGCCTTCCGGGACGGGAACCGGCACCGGGTTGTCGGATTCCATCTGCGCGCTGGCCTGACTTTTACCCCCCATCAGACGCAGGATTGCATCGGCAGTGCGCGCACGCAGCGGCAGCGTCGACTGGTGGCGAATAAAGTTCCGACGGGCAATCTGGTTAAACAACTCAATGATGATTGAGAAGCCAATCGCCGCATACAGATAGCCTTTCGGAATATGGAAGCCAAACCCTTCGGCAACCAGGCTCAAACCGATCATTAACAGGAAGCTCAGACACAGCACCACCACCGTCGGATGTTGGTTCACAAATCGTGTCAGCGGCTTAGAAGCCAGCAGCATCACGGCCATAGCAATCACGACCGCCGCCATCATCACCGGCAGATGGTTGACCATACCAACCGCCGTAATAACGGCATCCAGCGAGAACACCGCATCGAGGATGACAATCTGCGTCACAACAACCCAAAAACTCGCATACCCTTTTGCCTGGCCGGTATCATGTTCACGGTTTTCCAGCCGCTCATGCAGCTCTGTCGTGGCCTTGAACAAGAGGAAAATCCCCCCCAGCAGCATGATCAGATCGCGCCCCGAGAACGAGTAGTCCATTACCGTAAATAGCGGCTTAGTTAGCGTCACCATCCACGAAATCACGGACAACAAGCCCAGGCGCATAACCAGTGCCAGTGACAAACCGATTAAACGCGCTTTATCTCGCTGTTTTGGCGGCAGCTTATCAGCCAGGATCGCAATGAAGACCAGGTTATCAATACCCAGAACAATTTCGAGAACGACAAGCGTGAGCAAACCCACCCAAATCTGCGGGTCCATTAATAATTCCATGACAAGCTCCTGCTTAAGGAATGACCAAACTGCGCGCTGAGGATCTCAGGCGTTGAAGCGATATGCAGAGAAAATTTGTGGCAAAAAGTGCCAATCTGACAGGCTTGATACGGCCTGATAGTGAAATGACGTCGGTGACGATCCATATGGTGAGCTACTGCCCTATACTCCTGAGTAATTAAACCGATGCTAAACATAACAGAGACAACCGTTTTTTAGCAAAGATTTACCTTCCTTTGCAATAAGTTGTTTCGGAGATATTTTACCCTTCGAAATTTCTTTTTATCGGAAGTTAAATTACGGATCTTCATCACATAAAATATTTTTTTCGATATCTAAAATAATTCACGAAAATCATAGGTTTTTCTTTGTAACCCTTATCTGAATCGATTCGATTGCGGACGACGATTCAAATACATCTTCACGTTGATGTGTTAACGATAATAAAGGAGGTAGCAAGTGACCATTGCTATTGTAATAGGCACACATGGTTGGGCTGCAGAGCAGTTACTTAAGACAGCAGAAATGCTGTTAGGCGAGCAGGAAAACGTCGGCTGGATCGATTTCGTTCCAGGCGAAAATGCCGAAACGCTGATTGAAAAGTACAACGCTCAGTTGGCAAAACTCGATACCAGTAAAGGCGTGCTGTTTCTCGTTGACACATGGGGAGGCAGCCCGTTTAACGCTGCGAGCCGCATTGTCGTCGATAAAGAGCATTACGAAGTCATCGCCGGTGTGAACATTCCCATGCTGGTTGAAACCTTCATGGCGCGTGATGACAACCCCAGCTTCGATGAATTAGTGGCACTGGCCGTTGAAACCGGTAGTGAAGGCGTGAAAGCGCTGAAAGCAAAACCGGTGGAGAAAGCCGCTCCAGCCCCAGTCGCGGCGCCAAAAGCAGCAGTTCCCGCCAAACCGATGGGTCCGAACGATTATATGCAGATCGGCCTGGCGCGTATTGATGACCGCTTAATCCATGGTCAGGTGGCAACTCGCTGGACCAAAGAAACCAACGTAACACGCATTATCGTCGTCAGTGATGAAGTTGCCGCCGATACCGTGCGTAAAACGCTGCTGACCCAGGTTGCACCTCCGGGTGTGACGGCGCATGTGGTTGATGTCGCGAAAATGATCCGCGTCTACAACAACCCGAAATATGCAGGTGAGCGTGTGATGCTGTTGTTTACCAACCCGACCGACGTAGAACGTATCGTTGAAGGTGGTGTGAAAATTACCTCTGTAAACATTGGCGGTATGGCTTTCCGTCAGGGTAAAACGCAGGTAAACAACGCAATTTCTGTCGATGAAAAAGACATCGAAGCCTTCAAGAAACTCAACGAACGCGGTATTGAGCTCGAGGCTCGTAAGGTTTCTACCGATCAGAAACTGAAAATGATGGATTTGATTGCCAAGGTGAAATAACGCCCTGGCATTTACTTAGTTTTCACACTTAAGTCTGTATAGCAATAGGAGAAGTACAATGGAGATTACCACTCTTCAGATTGTGCTGGTGTTCATCGTCGCATGTATCGCGGGTATGGAGTCGGTACTCGATGAATTTCAGTTCCACCGTCCGTTGGTGGCCTGTACGCTGATTGGTGCCGTTCTCGGTGATATGAAAACCGGTATCATCATCGGTGGTACCCTGGAAATGATCGCCCTGGGCTGGATGAACATCGGTGCTGCGGTTGCACCTGATGCCGCATTGGCCTCAATTATCTCTACCGTTCTGGTTATCGCGGGTCACCAAAGCATTGGTGCAGGTATCGCGCTGGCTATCCCACTGGCAGCAGCAGGCCAGGTACTGACTATCATCGTTCGTACTATCACCGTAGCATTCCAGCACGCAGCGGATAAGGCGGCAGAAAACGGTAACCTGACGGCGATCTCCTGGCTGCACGTATCCTCCCTGTTCCTGCAGGCTATGCGTATCGCTATCCCGGCGGTAATCGTGGCGATTTCTGTTGGTACCAGTGAAGTTCAGAGCATGCTTAATGCCATTCCGGAAGTAGTGACCGGCGGTCTGAACATCGCAGGGGGTATGATCGTAGTGGTTGGTTATGCGATGGTCATCAACATGATGCGCGCAGGCTACCTGATGCCATTTTTCTACCTCGGCTTCGTCACCGCGGCATTTACTAACTTCAACCTGGTTGCTCTGGGTGTGATTGGCGCAGTAATGGCTATCCTCTACATTCAGCTGAGCCCGAAATATAACCGCGTAGCCGGCGCACCTGCTGCTGCGGCTGGCAATAACGATCTCGATAACGAACTGGACTAGCAGGTGAGCGAAATGGTTGATATGACTAAAACTACCACCGAGAAAAAACTCACTCCGAGTGACATTCGTGGCGTGTTCCTTCGTTCTAACCTGTTTCAGGGCTCCTGGAACTTCGAACGTATGCAGGCGCTGGGTTTCTGTTTCTCCATGGTGCCGGCTATCCGCCGCTTGTACCCGGAAAACAACGACGCTCGTAAGCAGGCTATTAAGCGTCACCTGGAATTCTTTAATACCCATCCGTACGTAGCAGCCCCCGTATTGGGCGTTACGCTGGCGATGGAAGAGCAGCGTGCAAACGGCGCAGAGATTGACGATGGTGCCATCAACGGTATCAAAGTTGGTCTGATGGGACCGCTTGCAGGCGTGGGCGACCCGATCTTCTGGGGTACCGTACGTCCGGTATTCGCCGCACTTGGCGCAGGTATCGCGATGAGCGGCAGTCTGCTTGGACCACTGCTGTTCTTCATCCTGTTTAACCTGGTTCGTCTGGCAACCCGTTACTACGGTGTGGCATACGGCTACCGTAAAGGTATCGATATCGTTAAAGATATGGGCGGTGGCTTCCTGCAGAAACTGACTGAGGGGGCGTCAATCCTCGGCCTGTTTGTCATGGGGGCATTGGTTAACAAGTGGACGCACGTAAACATCCCGCTGGTGGTTTCCACTATCACCGGTCAGGATGGTCAGACTCGCGTCACCACTGTGCAGACTATCCTTGACCAGCTGATGCCGGGTCTGGTTCCTCTGCTGTTGACTTTCGCCTGTATGTGGCTGCTGCGTAAAAAAGTGAACCCGCTGTGGATCATCGTTGGCTTCTTCGTCATCGGTATCGCGGGCTACGCTGTCGGACTGCTCGGCCTGTAAGACTGTTGTACATCACCGGGGGCTTGCCCCCGGTTTTTCTATTTAGAGGGTTGAGGATTCATGACTATCACGGACCTGGTGCTGGTTCTTTTTATCTTTTCGCTGCTGGCGTATGCCATTTACGATCAGTTCATCATGCCCCGCCGTAATGGCCCTACTCTGCTGTCTGTCGCCCTGCTTCCTCGTAGCAGAGTCGACAGCGTTATCTTCCTTGGCTTGATTGCTATTCTTATCTACAACAACATCACCAGCCACGGCGCGCAATTTACCACATGGTTATTATGTGCACTGGTATTGATGGGACTGTATCTGTTTTGGATCCGTACGCCAAAAATCATCTTCAAACAGAAAGGCTTTTTTTTCGCCAATGTCTGGATTGAATATAACCGGATTAAAGAGATGAATTTATCTGAAGACGGTGTCCTGGTGATGCAATTAGAACATCGAAGATTACTGATTCGCGTACGGAATATAGACGATCTCGAAAACATATATAAACTTTTAATTTCAAATCAATAAGTTACAAATATAGCCTGAACTATGTTTTTTATATATCCATTCAAAAATAAACATAGCTAAGGCTATATCCCACCGCTCATAATGTTATTTATTTTAACGTTTTATTTATAAATAAATCTAAATGAAAATCGTTTTCAATTAGAGGCCAAATATTATTTCTGCGTTTCTTGTTTTATATTCTCAAAATATGTTAAGGTTGCGCCCGTCGTTGGGGAGTAGCCGATTTCCAGACTCCGGAAATGTACGTGTCAACATACTCGTTGAAAAACGTGGCGCGTACGGACTGATCTTACAGGTTCAGTCAGGCGAGACCATAGGCACATCAACTGCAATGCATACCTGAATGGCGCTGTATTTACAGTGATTCCAGCCTGTATGCATGGTTACTGGGGGCAGTGATGTGTGTTATGGATACCCCGGTCAGGACGCTGTTATGAATCTCACCGCTACTGTTCTTCTTGCTTTCGGCATGTCGATGGATGCTTTCGCTGCATCAATTGGCAAAGGCGCCACCCTGCATAAACCCAAATTTTCTGAAGCACTGCGCACCGGCCTTATTTTCGGCGCCGTTGAAACGCTTACGCCGCTCATTGGCTGGGGCATGGGTATGCTCGCCAGCAAATTTGTACTGGAGTGGAACCATTGGATCGCCTTCATTCTGCTGATCTTTTTAGGCGGACGAATGATAATAGAAGGCTTTCGCGACGACGGGGATGAAGATGAAGAGCCACAGCGCCGCCATGGCTTCTGGCTGCTGGTCACCACCGCCATTGCAACCAGTCTCGACGCAATGGCCGTCGGGGTGGGTCTGGCTTTCCTGCAGGTCAACATTATTGCCACAGCGCTGGCCATCGGCTGCGCCACGTTGATTATGTCTACGCTCGGCATGATGATCGGTCGTTTCATTGGCCCGATGCTGGGCAAGCGAGCTGAAATTTTGGGCGGGGTGGTACTGATAGGTATTGGCGCCCAGATCCTCTGGGCACACTTCCACGGTTAATTCAGGCGCTGCCAGATATGAATACTAAAGTCTGTCTGGCAGTCAAACGTCGTTTTTCCGGCTAACGTTTCCCACACTTCCGACTTTGCCCGCCAGGCGAACGGCGTCATTTGCAGTAACGCAACGGCCTCGCTACCTTTGAGCTGCATCTGATACCCCAGCGCAAGACTCTCTTGCAGAACAAAACCGTCCAGTTGCTCAGTGTGTGGCGCATGCAAACGCACCTCATCATAAATCAGCCCTTTCAGCTCCATTAAATGACGCGGACCCGGCGTGGCGGTAATAACCCAGCCACCCGGTTTGACCACGCGAGCCAGCTCCGGCGCTTTACAGGGCGCATAGATCCGGATGATGGCATCCATTGACTCGTCGGCAAACGGCAGGCGATGGCTGGAGGCAACGCAAAAGGTCACCTGCGGATAACGTCGGGCTGCGGCCTTAATCGCCACTTTAGAAACGTCAAGACCAAAGGTTGTACAGCCCGTCAGCGCATCGGCAAAGGCATGGGTGTAATACCCTTCCCCACAGCCAATATCCAGGATCGCCGCATCTTCTGAACTCAACCTCTGGGTGAGCGCATCCACAATTGCTTCGCGCAGCGGCTGATAGTGTCCGGCATCGAGAAATGCCCGGCGCGCCTGCATCATCTCCGCGCTATCACCCGGATCGCGCGACCGTTTGTGCTGAACCGGCAGTAAGTTGACATACCCTTCTTTCGCCACGTCAAACTGGTGCCGCCCAGGGCAGACAAAACTGTTATTCGCTTGAGTAAGAGGCTGGTGGCAAAGAGGACAGGAAAACGACATGACAACTCCGGCAGGTGACTTAAGGGCGCAAGTGTAACGCGAATTGCGCCCTGGGAAAATAACTTACAGCGACGGCGAGGATACGTTGCTGCCGTGCATTACCAGCAGATGATCGGAGCCAGGAGGCATACCGTCCGGCTTAACGTTTTCCAGACGCAGGACATCGCCCATTATCTGGCTGAATACCGGCGCGGAGACTGCCCCCCCATAATAAGCACCGTTTTGCGGGTTATTTATAACCACAACCAGCGCGAACTTTGGGTCGCTCGCTGGCGCAACGCCCGCCGTATAGGCCACATATTTATCGACATATTTGCCGTCATCGCCAATTTTCTTTGCCGTTCCGGTCTTAACCGCGACGCGATAATCTCTGACCGCGGCCTTGGTTCCCCCGCCGCCGGGTAGCGCGACGCTTTCCATCATATGTTCAACCTGGTGAACCAACGCCTCCGGCATCACCCGCGTACCTATTACCGGCGGATCGATACGCGTAATAGAAAGGGGTCGATAGATACCAAAACTGCCGATGGTGGCATATACATGCGCCAGCTGGAGCGGCGTCACCATTAATCCATAACCAAATGCGAAGGTTGCCCGGTCCAGATCGCTCCAGTAGCGGCGTTGAGGCATTAATCCGCGACTTTCCCCGGTTAAACCCAGTCCGGTTGGATCGCCAAAGCCAAAGCTTTTATAGGTATTCAGTAATTTCTGTACCGGCATCGCCAGCGAAAGGTGTGACACGCCGGTATCGCTCGATTTCTGCAAAATCCCGGTCAGCGATAGCTCCGGGTAAAATCCGACGTCGCGGATGCGATGCCCATCAACAATAAAAGGATGAGTATCAATCACGCTGTCAGGCTGTACTATCCCCTGCTGCAGAGCGGTCATAATCACCAGTGGTTTTACGGTTGAACCGGGTTCAAAGGTATCGCTAATTGCACGATTACGAAAATCATCCAGTACCGCGCCATCACGGTTATTGGGATTGAAATCGGGAAAGCTTGCCATGGAGAGTATTTCGCCGGTGGCAATGTTGACCAGCACTGCGGCCCCTGATTCCGCTTTATTCCATGTCACGGCATTGTCCAGCGCGTCTTCAGTAACCGTCTGCAAGCGCTCATCAATGCTGAGCTGTAATTCATGCGCAGGCACCGGCATCACTTCCGTGATATTTTCGATGACATGGCCAAATTTGTCTTTCCGTACCAGGCGGGAGCCGGGTTTGCCCATCAACTGGCTATTGAAGCTTTTCTCCAGCCCTTCAATCCCCTGACCGTCAATGTTGGTGAAACCAATCAGATTGGCCGCAACATGTCCGGCGGGATAAAAGCGGCGGGACTCTTCACGCAGGTTGATTCCCGGCAGATCCAGTTTATCGACCCATTCTGCCTGCTGAGGAGAGATCTGGCGCGCCAGATAGATAAACCTCCCGGCTGGATTGCTGTTAACGCGTTCAGCCAGCGTGCTGAGAGAAATATGCAGCGTCTTCGCTAACGCCTGCCAACGTTCGTTATAGCCAACGCCACCCTTGCTGATAATCGTCTTCGGATCGGCCCAGACGGCGTTAACCGGAACGCTTACCGCCAGCGGTCGCCCTTCTCTGTCGGTTATCATTCCGCGTGGCGAAGCGATGGACACCTCGCGTAAGGAACGCATGTCTTCCTGTTTTACCAGATTCGTCGGCGTGACAATTTGCAACCACGCAACCCGCCCCAGCAGCAATCCAAGGCTCAATAATATTGCCACACAAAGCAGGGCAAAACGTACGGGAGTAAAATTGCGCGCATCGCCGTCGTTTTTCTTTTTCACCCGATCTCCAACAAGATAGTTTTTCAGGTGTCTGATTTAACGGGAAATGCCGCAAGAAAGCGGGGAAAACTATGCTACGAACCTCACGCCTTTGCAACAAAGCGCTAATGGATGGGCATTCAGTAATATTTTGACGTAATTTGAATTAAAAAGCCCCGCATAAGCGAGGCTTTATATCTGAGATGGATGCGCAAAAGCGCTTCAAATCAGTGGTGTCGATCAGATAGCTGTTACGTTAACAGCAGCCGGACCTTTCTGGCCGTCCTGAATTTCGAACTCAACGTTCTGGCCTTCAGCCAGAGTTTTGAAGCCGTTACCCTGGATAGCGGAGAAGTGTACGAACACGTCTTTGCTGCCATCAGCCGGAGTAATGAAACCAAAACCTTTAGACTCGTTGAACCACTTAACTTGACCTTTAATCTTTGCCATTTGCAAAATTCCTTAGAGTATTTTCTTCGCCCGCGGGCATAACATAGATAAAACTGAGACATTACTGCTTGAGGCACTAATATAAGGTTCGGCAGAGAAGCGGTATTCAACGTCAACGTGTTTACTCAGGACTTCTTTACTGAAAATGCCACACATAAACAGAACTGTACCTCGTTTAACCCAAAACGTGTTATCACATACAACGTTAATAATGGCAAGCCATTTTTAAACGTGTCTCGATCGGTCGCACAAATCCCGTCGTCCATCAAACAGCAACTGCACAGTTATGCGCCAGGTCGAGTAGAATTATATTCTCGCCTCTCTCCCCTATCCCCGCCTGACTTGCGCCATAGCCGGGATATTTCTACCATAGCTCAATAGCTTCAGTTGTTCCAGGTTATCTGTTACGGGTTCTGCCAGATATCATTTTTTATGCTTAGTAATGCATAAAATGTCACAAGCGTAAAAATGAGATCCGCCTTCTGGTTTTGCACCAAAATAATGAAAGAATGATGACAAGGCACAAAAAAAGTAAGAGAAACGTTTCGCTGTTAATAAAACGATCGTTATCACAAAAATGACATAATCATATTTTTTACGTATGGAAGATTATATTTATATCAGACTGGGGATAAGATATTAATTAGTCGGAGCATCTGAAAATACTGAGAATAGATGACTGCCCGGCCGCCAATTACACGACGGGGACAGAAGAAAATAATCTGACGCGCTGACGACAGGATGAAGCAACTGAGAACAACAACAGCCTTTCCTCATCCTGCCATACCTTTTTTACCGCTCAGCTACCAGGCGGATGATGTCATCGTCTTCATCCTTAATGGGCAGTGCAGTAGGCTCTGCCGCTTTCTCGGGTTCGTTAGCTTCGCAAAGGCGACGTAACAAAGCATTCTGTCTTTTTTGCTGATCTAACAATGCCTCAAGCAGCTCAATCTGCTCGTTAGTACGCGAACTTGCCCGATTGATAAAAAACCAAAGAACAAGCCCAACAATCAGAACCACCACCGATACCGCTAAAGGCGCAAAACTCAACGCGCCAGAATTCAAAACTTCGTTCATTTTACCACCTCAATGTAGACAGCGTAGTTTACCACTGCCGCACAAGAAGGTAATCAACTGTTGCGAAAATGCGCTTACCAGGGAATAAATTTATTGAAGGCACAAATACCGCTGAAAAATTGTACGTCCTGATCGCACATGATGTTGAACACCTGCGCCCACATCAGTATGCATACCAGTACAACAACAATCAGCACTACCCAGCGAATTTTTTTCACTCCAGCTCCACTCTTCAACTCCACATCTTATGTCTATAAATTATCATGCGTTACCTAAACCCAGCGTTAACTGTATAGGCATTCAATCTTTTTAGGAATGATTGACTTGTTTCATACCGTGTACAGGCTAATCTAATAACAATGAGAAAAGATAAGAGGTTGTAATGCGTCTGATTATCCGCGCTATTGTGTTGTTAGCTCTGGTTTGGATCGGTTTATTATTGAGCGGCTATGGGATTTTGATTGGAAGTAAGGAGAATGCTGCCGGTCTGGGTCTGCAATGCCAATATCTGACTGCCCGTGGAACCAGCACGGCACAGTACGTCCACACCAGTAGCGGTATCATTGGCCTGTCGGATTGTCCCCTGTTAAGGAAAAGCACGGTCATTATCGATAACGGCTAATAATGCAACATTACATTCGATACGTTATTTACGCCAGGTAACGTTATGACTGTTCATAAAAAACCCCAGGTACAAAATACCTGGGGTTTTTAACATTCGCGATTACGTCAGATTAGAACGGATAGTCGTTATAGCCCATTTGTTCTGAAATCTTGCGCGCTGCCGTATGCAGCATTGCCACATACTCGTGTAAACGCTCTTCTGAGAAACGCAGCGTTGGGAATGAAATACTCAACCCCGCAATAACCACGCCGAAACGGTCAAACACCGGTACGCCGATGCAGCGCAGGCCTTCTTCCTGTTCTTCGTTATCTTCGCCGTAACCCTGCTCACGTACTTTATCCAAGAGTACCAGTAATTCATCAGTATTCGTAATGGTACGATCGGTGCTGCGTTTGTACTCAATGCCATCCAGAATCTGCTTCACTTCATCGCGGTCACGCCATGCCAGCAGAACTTTACCGATAGCCGTACTGTACAGCGGATTACGACGACCAACGCGGGAATACATGCGCAGATTGTACATAGAGTCGATTTTGTGAATGTAGACGATGCTGTCTTCATCCAGCGCACCGAGGTGTACAGTCTCTTTGGTCAGGCGCGAAAGTTCGCGCATCTGAATGTCAGCGCTACGGATAAGATCGACGTTTTGCAACGCGCGCGCGCCCAGCTCGAATAATTTCAGGGTCAGTGAGTATTTCTCAGACTCCCCTTCCTGTGCCACATAACCCAGCGTTTTCATGGTCTGCAAAAAACGATAAACGGTGCTTTTCGACATCATGACGCGTTGCGACAACTCGGTAATACCAATTTCGCGCTCTTCACCCAGCGCCTGCAGAATGCCAAAAACTTTCAGCACGGAAGATACAGAATCGGGTTGCTTATCCAGATCTGCGATTGCCATTTATCACCCCTTTCGAGTGTTTTATAAAAATCAGAACCGGTTTTTATTATAATTTCACGTACCAACCCTCGCAATCGCTCTTTGCTCACTTAGTTACAAATCTGCGACCTAACACCTGAATATCAATGCTAAAATTATTACTCTCATCATAAATTCCACAAATATCGACTTTCTATGGAAAAAATTCAGGCCGATGGTCTGCCATTGCCCCAGCGATATGGCGCAATTTTAACCATTGTTATTGGCATTTCTATGGCAGTACTCGACGGTGCAATAGCGAACGTGGCCCTGCCAACTATCGCCGCCGATCTTCAGGCCTCACCTGCCAGCTCAATCTGGATTGTGAACGCCTATCAAATCGCGATCGTCGTTTCGCTCCTGTCCCTCTCTTTTTTAGGCGATATGTTCGGTTACCGGCGCATTTATAAGTGTGGCCTGGTCGTGTTCCTGCTTGCATCGCTATTTTGTGCCTTGTCAGATTCGTTGCACATGCTGACGCTGGCTCGCGTCGCCCAGGGTTTTGGCGGTGCGGCGCTAATGAGCGTGAATACGGCATTGATCCGACTTATTTATCCCCAGCGTCAGCTTGGGCGGGGGATGGGGATTAACTCTTTTATCGTCGCAGTCTCCTCGGCTGCGGGTCCGACCATTGCCGCAGCAATTCTTTCTATTGCCTCCTGGAAATGGCTGTTTCTGATTAACGTCCCGCTGGGAATAGTTGCCCTGTTGCTGGCGATGCGTTTTTTGCCAGCCAATGCGTCCCGCGGCACTAAACCACGCTTTGACCTGCCCAGTGCGGTAATGAATGCCTTAACGTTTGGCTTGTTAATTACGGCGCTCAGCGGCTTTGCACAAGGACAGTCGCTAAAACTGATTGGTGCCGAGCTTGTGGCGCTTATGGTGGTGGGTTTTTTCTTTATCCGACGCCAGCTCGCGCTGGAGGTGCCGTTACTGCCGGTTGACCTGTTACGCATTCCACTGTTTTCACTCTCGATTTGTACCTCGATATGTTCATTCTGCGCACAAATGCTGGCATTGGTTTCCCTGCCCTTCTTTATGCAAACGGTGCTCGGACGCAGCGAGGTCGAAACAGGCCTGCTGTTGACGCCATGGCCGCTGGCAACCATGGTGATGGCGCCGCTGGCGGGATATCTGATTGAACGCGTTCACGCCGGGCTGTTGGGCGCACTGGGCATGGCGTTGATGGCCAGCGGGTTGTTTTCGCTGGTGCTGCTGCCCGTTTCCCCCTCCGATTTTAATATCATCTGGCCGATGATTCTGTGCGGCGCAGGCTTTGGCTTGTTCCAGTCCCCAAATAATCACACCATCATCACCTCCGCGCCTCGTGAACGCAGCGGTGGGGCGAGCGGTATGCTGGGGACGGCGCGCTTGCTGGGTCAGAGTACCGGGGCCGCGCTGGTCGCGCTGATGCTAAACCAGTTTGGCGACAGTGGAACGCACGTCTCGCTGATAGCCGCAGGCATTCTGGCCTCGCTGGCAGCAATTGTGAGTGGATTACGCATTACGCAACCGCGAGTTCAGGCATAATAAATATCCTCCGGCATAGCCGGAGGTTTTTCGGATGCGCCTATAAGGCTCTGTTACCAGCCGCGCCCTAACAGGCGCATACGATCTGACATTTGCATCAGACTTCGTTACTTACGGCCCGTAAACGGGCTAACCGCATAAGGGATCGATAACTGCTCACCCATTTTATCTTCTGCAAGCTGGTGCTTTATGTATTCCTGTATCTTCACCGTGTTCTTACCCACCGTATCTACGTAGTATCCCCGGCACCAGAACTCTCTATTCCTGTACTTGAATTTCATATCCCCAAACTGTTCATACAGCATCAGACTGCTTTTCCCTTTCAGATACCCCATAAAGCCGGATACGCTCATTTTGGGTGGGATTTCCACAAGCATATGAATATGATCTACACAGCATTCCGCTTCCAGGATCCGCACGTTTTTCCACTCACACAGCTTTCTTAAGATGCTGCCTATCGCCCTGCGTTTCTCACCGTAGAATGCTTGTCTTCGGTATTTGGGCGCAAAAACTATGTGATATTTACAGTTCCATCGGGTGTGCGCTAAGCTCTTTTCGTCCCCCATTGGGACCCCCTTTTGATTTCTTGTTAAACATTTGCAGTTGCCAGACCGCAATGTGTTTTAACAAATCAAAAGGGGTTTTAATAACTGGCCCAAAGCTGAAAGCTTTCCGGAACCCCCAGCCTAGCTGGGGGTTTTCTGTGCACAAAAAAACGGGAACCTCTCGGTTCCCGTTTTCACACAACCCAGTATCTGGATTACATGTTTTCGATGATTGCGTCACCAAACTCAGAACACTTCAGCAGCTTAGCGCCATCCATCAGACGTTCGAAATCGTAGGTTACGGTCTTGGCGTTGATCGCGCCTTCCATACCTTTAACAATTAAATCAGCCGCTTCGGTCCAACCCATGTGGCGCAGCATCATTTCAGCGGACAGAATAATGGAACCTGGGTTCACTTTATCCTGACCTGCATACTTCGGTGCAGTACCGTGGGTTGCTTCGAACAGCGCACATTCGTCACCAATGTTCGCGCCCGGCGCGATACCAATACCACCAACCTGTGCGGCCAGCGCATCGGAGATGTAGTCGCCGTTCAGGTTCATACAGGCAATCACATCATATTCAGCCGGACGCAGCAGGATCTGTTGCAGGAACGCATCGGCTATAACATCCTTAACCACGATCTCTTTACCGGTTTTCGGGTTCTTGATTTTCACCCACGGACCGCCGTCGATCAGTTCACCACCGAATTCTTCACGCGCTAACTGGTAGCCCCAGTCTTTGAACGCGCCTTCGGTGAATTTCATGATGTTACCTTTGTGTACCAGGGTAACAGAATCACGATCGTTAGCGATGGCGTATTCGATCGCCGCACGAACCAGACGTTTAGTCCCTTCTTCAGAACACGGTTTGATACCAATACCGCAATGCTCCGGGAAGCGGATTTTCTTCACGCCCATCTCTTCGCGCAGGAATTTAATCACTTTCTCGGCATCTGCAGAGTCCGCTTTCCATTCGATACCTGCGTAGATATCTTCGGAGTTTTCACGGAAGATGACCATGTCGGTCAGTTCAGGGTGCTTAACCGGGCTAGGCGTGCCCTGGTAATAACGCACCGGGCGCAGGCAGACATACAGGTCAAGTTCCTGACGCAGGGCAACGTTCAGAGAGCGAATACCGCCGCCAACTGGGGTGGTCAGTGGGCCTTTGATGGCAACACGATATTCACGAATCAGATCAAGGGTTTCAGCAGGCAGCCAGACGTCCTGGCCATAAACCTGAGTGGATTTCTCGCCGGTGTAGATTTCCATCCAGGAGATTTTACGCTCGCCTTTATAGGCTTTCTCGACAGCAGCATCGACAACTTTGATCATCGGTGGGGTTACATCAACGCCGATACCGTCGCCTTCAATGAACGGGATAATCGGATTTTCAGGAACGTTGAGTTTGCCGTTTTGCAGGGTGATCTTCTTACCTTCCGCCGGAACAACTACTTTGCTTTCCATTCACCTCTCCTTCGAGCGCTTCTGGTTCTGCTCGTCTGTCATCGCGCTGCATGTGCGTTTGCGTCCTGCTGCACGAATGCGTTAGAGCAATTTTTTGTTAATGTTTTGTAATGAGCATGTCAATACTACCCTAATGTTCGTCGCCATGAAAGACACTCGTTCTTAGGCTATAATGCGGCAATTGATATAATCTGAAAATACCATGCAAAAAACTTCTTTTAGAAATCACCGGGTTGAGCGATTCAGCTCACGACAAGTCACCAAACAGCGTAAAGAAAACCAGCCAAAACGCGTGGTTTTGTTCAATAAACCCTACGATGTTTTGCCACAATTTACTGACGAGGCGGGCAGAAGCACGTTAAAAGATTTTATTCCCGTGCCGGGAATCTATGCTGCGGGCCGACTCGACCGGGATAGCGAAGGACTTTTGGTGCTGACCAATGACGGCGCGCTGCAGGCGCGGTTAACGCAACCTGGCAAGCGCACGGGGAAAATCTATTACGTCCAGGTCGAAGGCGAGCCGACAGCAGAAGCGCTGGATGCGCTGCGTACCGGGGTGACGCTCAATGATGGTCCCACGCTACCCGCAGGTATTGAAATAGTAGAGGAACCCACCTGGCTGTGGCCGAGAAACCCGCCTATTCGGGAACGGAAAAATATCCCCACCCGTTGGCTGAAAGTTACTTTATATGAAGGCCGTAACCGCCAGGTTCGTCGTATGACAGCGCATATTGGATTCCCGACGCTGCGCCTCATCCGCTATGCCATGGGAGATTACACGCTGGAAAATCTCGCCAACGGTCAATGGCGGGATGCAACTAACTGAATAAGGAACAGGTATGTTCAAACCGCACGTCACGGTCGCCTGCATTGTGCATGCAGAAGATAAGTTCTTAGTCGTTGAGGAAACAATCAATGGCAAAGCCCTGTGGAATCAACCTGCAGGACATCTGGAAGCGGATGAAACCCTGGTGCAAGCCGCCGCTCGCGAACTGTGGGAAGAAACGGGCATCAAAGCGCAGCCGCAACACTTCATCCGGATGCATCAATGGATTGCGCCGGACAAAACGCCCTTTTTACGTTTTCTGTTTTCTATCGAGCTTGCCAATATGTGCGCTACTGAACCTCATGACAGCGATATAGATTGCTGTCGCTGGGTCAGCGCAGAAGAGGTTCTCTCAGCGCCAAATCTGCGTTCGCCGTTGGTTGCGGAGAGTATTCGTTGCTACCAGAGCGGACAGCGCTACCCGCTGGCGATGATCGGCGAATTTAACTGGCCGTTTACAGAGGGTGTCAAGTAAGGGGCTGCGTGCTAGAATATGCCGCCTTGAAGTTCAATGTCGTGAGTATTCCTATGTCTGAAAGCCCAAAAAAAGTGATCGTCGGCATGTCCGGCGGTGTCGATTCCTCCGTTTCTGCCTGGCTGTTGCAACAACAGGGTTATCAGGTCGAAGGCCTGTTCATGAAGAACTGGGAAGAGGACGATGGCGAGGAATATTGCACAGCGGCCGCCGATCTTGCAGATGCGCAGGCTGTCTGTGACAAACTCGGCATTGAACTGCATACCGTCAACTTTGCTGCAGAATACTGGGACAACGTCTTTGAACTGTTCCTTGAAGAGTACAAAGCGGGCCGTACGCCAAACCCCGATATTCTGTGCAATAAAGAAATCAAGTTTAAAGCCTTCCTCGAGTTTGCCGCCGAAGATTTAGGTGCCGATTATATCGCCACCGGTCACTATGTGCGCCGCGCCGACGTCGACGGCAAAAGCCGCCTGCTGCGTGGACTCGATGGCAATAAAGACCAGAGCTATTTCCTCTACACGCTCGGTCATGAACAAATCGCGCAAAGCCTGTTCCCGGTAGGCGAACTGGAAAAACCGCAGGTGCGTAAAATTGCCGAAGATCTCGGTCTGATTACAGCCAAGAAAAAAGACTCAACCGGTATCTGCTTCATCGGCGAACGTAAGTTCCGCGAGTTTCTCGGTCGTTACCTGCCCGCTCAGCCTGGCAAAATCATCACCGTTGATGGCGAAGAGATTGGCCAACATCAGGGGCTGATGTACCACACGCTGGGTCAGCGTAAAGGTCTGGGCATTGGCGGGACGAAAGAAGGCACGGAAGATCCGTGGTACGTGGTGGATAAAGACGTCGAGAACAACATTCTGGTTGTTGCTCAGGGTCATGAACACCCGCGTCTGATGTCCGTTGGCCTGGTGGCGCAACAGCTGCACTGGGTCGATCGCGAACCGTTCACCGGCACAATGCGCTGCACAGTGAAAACCCGCTATCGTCAGACCGACATTCCGTGCACCGTTAAGGCGCTGGATGCTGAGCGTATTGAAGTCATTTTCGACGAGCCAGTCGCGGCGGTAACGCCGGGTCAGTCGGCTGTCTTTTACAATGGCGAAGTGTGCCTCGGCGGCGGCATTATCGAACAACGATTGCCTCTGCCGGTATAATTACTTACACATCTAATACAAGGAAGCAGTGAACGTGGCAAAGAATTATTATGACATCACCCTCGCTCTGGCAGGCATTTGTCAGTCGGCACGCCTGGTGCAGGAACTGGCGCACCAGGGGCATTGTGATGCCGATGCATTACACGTTTCACTGAACAGTGTCATCGACATGAATCCCAGCTCTACGCTGGGCGTGTTTGGCGGTAGCGAGGCCAACCTGCGTTTAGGTCTGGAAACGATGCTCGGCGTGCTCAACGCCAGCAGTCGTCAGGGGCTGAACGCGGAACTCACCCGCTACACGTTAAGCCTGATGGTGCTGGAGCGTAAGCTGTCAGCCGCTAAAGGCGCTATGGACACGCTGGGAGACCGCATCAACGGCTTGCAGCGCCAACTGGACCATTTTGATTTGCAGTCAGAAACGTTGATGAGTGCGATGGCAGGCATTTATGTTGACGTCATCAGCCCACTCGGCCCACGTATTCAGGTTACGGGCTCCCCGGCCATCCTTCAGAGCCCACAGGTTCAGGCTAAAGTACGCGCTTCCCTGCTGGCTGGCATTCGCGCTGCCGTGCTCTGGCATCAGGTTGGTGGAGGCCGTCTGCAACTCATGTTTTCTCGTAATCGCCTGACGACTCAGGCTAAACAAATTCTTGCTCATTTAACCCCGGAGTTGTGATCTATGGAATTATCCTCACTGACCGCCGTTTCCCCTGTCGATGGACGCTACGGCGATAAAGTCAGCGCGCTGCGCGGGATTTTCAGCGAATACGGTTTGCTGAAATTCCGTGTACAAGTTGAAGTACGCTGGCTGCAAAAACTGGCCGCGCACGCAGCGATCAAGGAAGTTCCTGCTTTTGCTGCCGACGCAATCGGTTTCCTTGATGCGATTGTCGCTAACTTCAATGAAGAAGATGCTGCGCGTATCAAAACCATTGAGCGTACGACCAACCATGACGTGAAGGCAGTTGAGTATTTCCTGAAAGAGAAAGTGGCAGATATCCCGGAACTGCACGCTGTTTCCGAGTTCATCCACTTCGCGTGTACCTCAGAAGACATCAACAACCTGTCTCACGCGCTGATGCTGAAAACCGCCCGTGACGAAGTTGTTCTGCCGTACTGGCGCAAGCTTATCGACGCGGTGAAAGATTTGTCCGTACAGTATCGCGATATTCCTCTGCTCTCCCGTACCCACGGTCAGCCAGCCACCCCGTCTACGCTGGGCAAAGAAATGGCTAACGTGGCTTACCGTATGGAGCGTCAGTACCGCCAGCTCAATCAGGTCGAAATTCTCGGCAAAATCAACGGTGCAGTCGGTAACTATAACGCCCACATCGCCGCTTATCCGGAAGTGGACTGGCATCAGTTCAGCGAAGAATTTGTCACCTCGCTGGGCATCCAGTGGAACCCGTACACCACGCAGATTGAGCCGCACGACTACATTGCCGAGCTGTTTGATTGCATCGCCCGTTTCAACACTATCCTGATCGACTTCGACCGCGATGTCTGGGGTTACGTGGCGCTGAACCATTTCAAACAGAAAACCATCGCGGGTGAAATTGGTTCCTCCACCATGCCGCACAAGGTGAACCCAATCGATTTCGAAAACTCCGAGGGTAACCTGGGCCTGTCTAACGCGGTTCTACAGCATCTGGCGAGCAAACTGCCGGTCTCCCGCTGGCAGCGAGATCTGACGGACTCTACCGTTCTGCGTAACCTGGGCGTGGGGATTGGCTATGCGCTGATCGCTTATCAGTCCACGCTGAAAGGTGTGAGCAAACTGGAAGTGAACCGCGATCATCTGCTGGATGAACTGGATCATAACTGGGAAGTGCTGGCAGAGCCGATCCAAACCGTGATGCGTCGCTATGGCATTGAAAAACCATATGAGAAGCTGAAGGAGCTGACCCGCGGCAAACGCGTTGACGCCGAAGGTATGAAGCAGTTTATCGACGTTCTGGCGCTGCCTGAAGACGAGAAAACGCGCCTGAAAGCAATGACGCCGGCCAATTACATTGGTCGCGCCGTCACCATGGTTGATGAACTGAAGTAATCTGTTTTACGCCTGTCAGGCCTGCATCATATCGTAGGCCTGCCAGGCGTAGCGCCATCAGGGATTATTGAGTCTTATGGCATTTCCGGCGGTGTAATGCCAAAGTGGTTCCACGCCCGCACCGTTGCCATACGTCCGCGCGGAGTTCGCTGCAGAAAACCTTGCTGAATCAGATACGGCTCCAGCACGTCCTCAATGGTTTCACGCTCTTCCCCAATCGCCGCCGCCAGGTTATCCAGTCCTACCGGTCCACCGAAGAACTTATCGATAACCGCCAGCAGCAGCTTACGGTCCATATAATCGAATCCTTCCGCATCCACATTGAGCATATCCAGTGCCTGAGCGGCGATATCTGCTGAAATTGTGCCGTCATGCTTCACTTCGGAGAAGTCGCGTACCCGGCGTAATAAACGGTTGGCGATACGCGGCGTACCACGGGCGCGGCGTGCCACTTCCAATGCGCCTTCATCGCTCATTTCCAGTCCCATAAAGCGGGCGCTGCGTCCAACAATGTGCTGCAGGTCTGCCACCTGATAGAATTCCAGGCGCTGTACAATACCGAAGCGGTCACGCAGCGGAGACGTTAACGAACCGGCGCGCGTCGTCGCCCCGATCAGGGTAAACGGCGGCAGATCGATCTTAATCGAACGTGCGGCTGGTCCTTCGCCAATCATGATATCCAGCTGATAATCTTCCATCGCCGGATACAGCACCTCTTCCACCACCGGTGACAGGCGATGGATTTCATCGATAAACAGCACATCGTGCGGTTCAAGGTTGGTGAGCATTGCCGCCAGATCGCCCGCTTTTTCCAGTACCGGACCGGAAGTGGTGCGCAGATTAACGCCCATTTCATTGGCAACAATATTGGCAAGCGTGGTTTTACCGAGACCTGGAGGACCGAAAATCAGCAGGTGATCGAGGGCTTCACCGCGCAGCTTCGCCGCCTGGATAAAAATCTCCATTTGCGAACGCACCTGAGGCTGGCCAATATACTCTTCCAGCAATTTGGGGCGGATCGCGCGATCCACCAGATCTTCAGGGGTCGTGCTGACAGCCGAAATCAGGCGATCTGCTTCAATCATCCTTTACCTCACAATGCCGCGCGAAGCGCTTCACGAATCAGGGTTTCACTGCTGGCATCAGGGCGAGCAATTTTGCTCACCATGCGGCTGGCTTCCTGTGGTTTATAGCCTAACGCCACCAGCGCAGCAACCGCTTCCTGCTCGGCGTCATCCGTTGCAGGACTGGCCGGAGAGGTCAGGACCAGATCCGCCGCAGGCGTGAAGAGATCGCCATGCAGGCCTTTAAAGCGGTCTTTCATTTCCACAATTAAGCGCTCTGCGGTTTTCTTACCTATACCCGGTAATTTCACCAGCGCGCCAAGCTCTTCGCGCTCAACGGCATTAACGAACTGCTGTGCAGACATACCGGAGAGGATCGCCAGCGCCAGCTTCGGCCCGACGCCATTGGTTTTGATTAACTCTTTAAACAGCGTGCGTTCTTGTTTGTTGTTAAAACCATATAGCAGTTGAGCGTCTTCACGCACCACAAAATGGGTGAAGATAATCGCTTCCTGCCCGGCTTCCGGCAACTCGTAGAAACAGGTCATCGGCATATGGACTTCATAGCCTACTCCGCCGGTTTCCAGAAGGACCAACGGGGGTTGTTTTTCAAGAATGATGCCTCTGAGTCTGCCTATCACGTGACGCTCCTGCGTTAAGGGCTAAAAGGTAATGCGCTATCATAAAAAAAGGCTGGATAGATATCCAGCCTCATTTGTCACTAACGTAACCGACCTCGCGCCAGATTCAGCCGCGACTCGCTCATTTGCATGGCGTTCTGGCTGACGTGGCAATGGGTAATAGCAATCGCCAGCGCATCCGCGGCATCCGCCTGCGGATTTGCCGGGAGTTTTAGCAGCGTGCGTACCATATGCTGAACCTGGCTTTTTTCCGCGCTGCCGATACCCACCACGGTCTGTTTTACCTGGCGGGCCGCGTATTCAAAGACCGGAAGATCCTGATTGGTAGCCGCAACGATTGCCACGCCGCGCGCCTGCCCCAGCTTTAGCGCCGAGTCGGCATTCTTCGCCATAAAGACCTGCTCAATGGCAAAATAGTCGGGCTGGAACTGGGTGATGATTTCCGTCACGCCCGCATAAATCAACTTCAGACGTGATGGAAGATCGTCGACTTTGGTGCGAATGCAGCCGCTACCGAGGTAGGTCAGCTGTCTGCCGACCTGACGGATTACGCCATAACCGGTGATGCGCGACCCCGGGTCAATGCCGAGAATGATAGACATCACGCATCTCCTGTTAGTTTATGGCTTAACCACATCATTCGAGCGTTGCAGCAACCTCATCGGAGATTTCGCCGTTGTGGTAAACTTCCTGCACGTCATCGCAGTCTTCCAGCATATCGATCAGACGCATCAGCTTCGGCGCCGTTTCTGCATCCATATCCGCTTTGGTGGAGGGGATCATAGACACTTCAGCCGCGTCCGCTTTCAGACCTGCCGCTTCCAGCGCATCACGCACTTTGCCCATCTCTTCCCACGCGGTGTAAACGTCAATCGCGCCGTCGTCGAAGGTCACAACGTCTTCAGCGCCCGCTTCCAGTGCCGCTTCCATAATGGCGTCTTCGTCGCCTTGTTCAAAAGAGATCACGCCTTTTTTGCTGAACAGGTAAGCTACGGAACCGTCGGTACCGAGGTTGCCGCCCGTTTTAGTGAATGCGTGACGCACTTCCGCAACGGTACGGTTACGGTTGTCAGACAGACACTCAATCATAACGGCTGTTCCGCCAGGACCGTAACCTTCATAGATGATGGTTTCCATGTTCGCATCATCGTCGCCACCAACACCACGCGCGATTGCACGGTTCAGGGTGTCACGGGTCATGTTATTTGCCAGCGCTTTATCAACTGCGGCGCGCAGACGTGGGTTAGCATCCGGATCGCCGCCGCCCAGTTTGGCTGCCGTCACCAGCTCACGAATGATTTTGGTGAAAATTTTACCGCGTTTAGCATCCTGCGCTGCTTTACGATGTCTGGTGTTGGCCCATTTACTATGACCTGCCATAAATAATCTCTCCAAAAAGCGCGCCTTCTCAGGCGACGTTAATTACAAACTCTTCAATCGCCTGCCGGTTACTCCACGACTTGGTTAACTGCGCGGCTTCGTGCGCATTAACCCAACGGTAGGTCAGATGTTCGGTGAACACGATCTCTCGTTCAGAGGGAAGTGCCAGGCAAAACCAGGATTCAGTATTACGCTCAATTCCCGGCGCATAGCGATGACGTAAATGGCTAAAAATCTCAAATTCCACCGTGCGCTGACAGTCAATTAAGGTCAGTTGCTCAGTCGCAACATCAATGGCGACCTCTTCCTTTACTTCGCGCATCGCGGCTTGCGACGCGGTTTCACCCTCTTCAAGGCTGCCGGTGACCGACTGCCAGAAATCAGGATCGTCGCGTCGCTGTAACATCAGCACTCTCCCGGTGTCCTTTGCATAAATCACGACTAACACCGAGACAGGCTGTTTGTATCTCATATCAGTTATTCTCGGCCTTCTTAACAACCTGAATGCTCAGTTCCGCCAGCGCGGCTTCATTGGCAAAGCTTGGTGCTTCAGTCATCAGACATGCTGCAGCCGTGGTTTTCGGGAAGGCAATAACGTCACGAATGTTGTCAGTACCGGTCAGCAGCATAGTCAGACGATCCAGACCAAACGCCAGGCCCGCATGCGGCGGTGTACCGTATTTAAGCGCATCCAGCAGGAAGCCGAACTTCTCGCGCTGTTCTTGCTCGTTAATGCCCAGAATGCCGAATACGGTCTGCTGCATATCACCGTTGTGAATACGCACGGAACCACCGCCCACTTCATAGCCGTTGATGACCATATCGTAAGCGTTGGCAACCGCGTCTTCCGGCGCAGCTTTCAGCTCAGCGGCAGTCATGTCTTTTGGCGCGGTGAACGGGTGGTGCATCGCGGTCAGCCCGCCTTCACCATCGTCTTCAAACATCGGGAAGTCGATAACCCACAGCGGCGCCCATTTGGCTTCGTCGGTAATGTTCAGGTCTTTGCCCAGTTTCAGACGCAGCGCGCCCATCGCGTCGGCCACCACTTTCTTGTTGTCGGCACCGAAGAAAATCATGTCGCCGTCTTGCGCACCGGTACGCTCCAGAATCGCATCTACGATTTCTGCGTTCAGGAACTTAGCAACCGGGCTGGTGATGCCTTCCAGGCCTTTCGCACGCTCGGTGACTTTGATGTAAGCCAGACCTTTCGCGCCGTAAATCTTAATAAAGTTGCCGTAATCGTCGATCTGCTTACGGCTTAAGCTCGCACCGCCCGGTACACGCAGGGCAGCCACGCGGCCTTTCGCATCGTTCGCCGGACCAGAGAACACGGCGAACTCAACGCCTTTCACCAGATCGGCAACGTCAACCAGTTCCATCGGGTTACGCAGGTCTGGTTTATCAGAACCGTAACGACGCTCGGCTTCGGCAAAGGTCATGATCGGGAAATCACCCAGATCCACACCTTTAACTTCCAGCCACAGGTTACGCACCAGCGCTTCCATCACTTCACGCACCTGCGGCGCGGTCATGAAGGAAGTCTCAACGTCGATCTGAGTAAATTCAGGCTGACGGTCAGCACGTAAGTCTTCATCACGGAAGCATTTTACGATCTGATAGTAGCGGTCAAAACCGGACATCATCAGCAGCTGTTTAAACAGCTGAGGAGACTGCGGCAGCGCGTAGAACTTACCTTTATGAACACGAGAAGGAACCAGGTAATCGCGCGCGCCTTCCGGCGTAGCTTTGGTCAGCATCGGAGTTTCGATGTCGAGGAAGCCGTGATCGTCCATAAAACGACGCACCAGGCTGGTAATTTTGGCACGCGTTTTCAGGCGCTGCGACATTTCAGGGCGACGCAGATCCAGGTAGCGATACTTCAGTCGCGCTTCTTCGGTGTTTACATGGTTAGAGTCCAGCGGCAGCGAGTCTGAACGGTTGATGATGGTCAGATCGGAGGCCAGCACTTCAATTTCGCCAGTCGCCATATCGGCGTTGACGTTTTTCGCGTCACGCGCACGCACGGTGCCCGTAACCTGGATACAGAACTCATTACGCAGTTCGGAGGCCAGCTTTAACGCATCCGCACGGTCCGGATCGAAAAATACCTGCACGATACCTTCGCGGTCGCGCATATCGATAAAGATCAGGCTACCAAGATCACGACGACGGTTGACCCAACCACACAGAGTCACCTGCTGCCCCTCGTGGGACAGACGTAGCTGTCCGCAATATTCTGTACGCATGAGATATCCCTTAACTTTGCCGCAGGCGGATTGTCACCTGTCTCGCAGGTGACGAAGTCGCAGCTTTAGCTGAATGTCACAACTGAATGAAAAAAGGCGGCTATTATACTGGAAATTCTGCCGCACGATAAGTCCGGTACTGACTGTACGCCTGTTTCCTGGACGGGCATTGCGTAATCTCACAAAAAATAACAAAAATTGTCGTCCCTTTCACACTGATTCGCGATTAAGGTGTAACGGAATTCTTTTTTTACTGGAGTGATCATGCTGGAACTGAACGCAAAAACAACCGCTCTTGTTGTTATTGATCTACAGGAAGGTATCCTGCCTTTCGCTGGCGGCCCATACTCGGCAAACGACGTGGTTGCCCGCGCCGCGCAGTTGGCGGAAAAATTCCGTGCCCACGGTTCCCCGGTGGTAATGGTGCGCGTCGGCTGGTCTGCCGATTATGCCGAAGCGCTGAAACAGCCAGTTGATGCTCACGCTCCGGCCAAAGCGTTACCCGAAAACTGGTGGAATTACCCGAGCGCTCTGGGTAAATGCGCCAGCGACCTCGAAGTGACCAAACGCCAGTGGGGAGCTTTCTACGGCACCGATCTGGAATTACAACTGCGTCGTCGGGGCATCGAGACCATCGTCCTGTGCGGCATTTCCACAAATATTGGCGTGGAGTCAACGGCGCGAAATGCGTGGGAGCTGGGTTTTAATCTGATCGTTGCAGAAAACGCCTGTAGTGCCGCCAGCGCTGAGCAACATCAGGGCAGCATGACGCATATTTTCCCGCGTATCGCACGCGTACGCAGCGTGGACGAGATCCTGCAAGCGCTATGATTTATATCGGTTTACCCCAGTGGGCGCATCCCAAATGGGTGCGTCTGGGGATCACCAGCCTTGAAGAGTATGCCCGCCACTTTAACTGTGTGGAGGGCAATACCACGCTGTACGCGCTGCCAAAAGCCGACATTGTGGCCCGCTGGCATGCGCAGACTACCGATGCGTTTCGATTTTGTTTTAAGTTTCCGGCTACCATTTCGCATCAGGCCGCGCTGCGTAATTGCGATGACCTGGTACAAGAGTTTTTCACGCGCATGTCGCCACTTGAATCACGCATTGGACAATACTGGCTGCAATTACCCGCAAGTTTTGGCCCGCTCGACCTGCCTGCCTTGTGGCAGTTTCTCGATGCGCTCCCCAAATCCTTTACCTACGGTGTGGAAGTTCGCCATCCGGACTTCTTTGCCAAAGGCGAAACAGAGCAGCTATTCAATCGAGGCCTACATGAGCGCGGGGTAAATCGGGTGATTCTGGACAGTCGACCAGTACATGCCGCAATACCACATACTGAAGCGATACGTGACGCCCAGCGCAAGAAGCCAAAGGTTCCGGTGCATGCGGTGGTGACGGCAAACCATCCGATGGTACGCTTTATCGGCAGCGATAATATGGCACAAAACAGCGCGCTTTTTGCCGTCTGGCTGACCAAGCTGTCGCAATGGCAACAAACCACAACGCCGTATCTGTTTTTACATACCCCGGATATCGCGCAGGCCCCGGAGCTTGTCGATACGCTATGGGCAAATTTACGCAGCGCCCTGCCAGAGATCGGATCAGCTCCGTCTATTCCACAGCAATCTTCTCTTTTCTGAAAATGCCACCTATCATAGTCAATGCCATCAGCCATTTTAAAAGGGAGTTTGTATGGTAAGCGCGCTTTATGCCGTATTGGGTGCGTTATTGTTAATTAAGTTCTCCTTTGACGTCGTTCGCCTGCGCATGCAATACCGCGTTGCATATGGTGACGGAGGTTTTAGCGAACTACAAAGCGCTATCCGCATTCACGGTAATGCGGTGGAATATATTCCCGTCGCATTGGTGCTGCTGTTATTTATGGAAATGAACGGCGCTGAAACGTGGATGGTGCATATTTGCGGGCTGATTTTGATTGCCGGACGACTGATGCATTATTACGGATTTCACCACCGGCTTTTCCGCTGGCGCCGTTCAGGCATGAGCGCGACCTGGTGTTCGCTGTTGCTAATGGTGCTGGCGAATCTTTGGTATATGCCCTGGGAGTTGGTTTTCTCCCTGCATTAGCGCACAATACGCCACTTTATTTTTCCCGGATTTTTACGTTATGTCTCACCGCGACACGCTTTTTTCTGCGCCTATCGCCAGTCTGGGTGACTGGACCTTTGATGAACGGGTAGCTGAAGTCTTCCCGGATATGATCCAGCGATCCGTTCCTGGCTATTCCAATATCATTTCCATGATTGGGATGTTGGCCGAACGTTTCGTACAACCCAACACACAGGTCTACGATCTGGGCTGTTCTCTGGGCGCGGCGACGCTCTCGGTGCGTCGCAATATTCATCACGAGAATTGCAAAATTATTGCCGTTGATAACTCCCCGGCCATGGTTGAGCGCTGCCGCCGTCATATTGACGCCTATAAAGCGCCGACACCGGTTGACGTTGTCGAAGGCGATATTCGCAACATTACTATCGAAAACGCCTCGATGGTGGTGCTGAATTTTACCCTGCAATTCCTTGAGCCACCTGAGCGCCAGGCATTGTTGGATAAGATTTATCAGGGGCTGAACCCCGGCGGCGCGCTGGTGCTGTCTGAAAAATTCAGTTTCGAAGACGCTAACGTTGGCGAGCTGCTGTTCAACATGCACCACGATTTCAAACGGGCAAATGGCTATAGCGAGCTGGAAATCAGCCAAAAGCGCAGCATGCTGGAGAACGTGATGCTGACCGACTCGGTCGAAACGCACAAAGCGAGACTGCATCAGGCGGGCTTTGAACACAGCGAATTGTGGTTCCAGTGCTTTAACTTTGGTTCTCTGGTGGCACTGAAAGCTGAGGTTAGCGCATGATCGACTTTGGTAACTTTTATCAACTGATTGCCAAAAATCACCTTTCCCATTGGCTGGAAACGCTCCCGGCGCAAATCGCGACCTGGCAGCGCGATCAGCACGGCTTGTTTAAGCAGTGGTCAAATGCGGTCGAGTTTCTGCCCGAGCTAACGCCGCATCGCCTGGACTTACTGCATAGCGTTACCGCCGAAAGCGATGAGCCGCTCAGCGACGGTCAGCTCAAACGTATCGACACCCTGATGCGTAACCTGATGCCATGGCGTAAAGGGCCGTACTCGTTGTACGGCGTCAATATAGATACCGAGTGGCGCTCGGACTGGAAATGGGATCGCGTTCTGCCGCACTTGTCTGACCTCACCGGGCGCACCATTCTTGATGTCGGCTGCGGGAGTGGATATCACATGTGGCGCATGATTGGCGCGGGGGCGCATCTGGCGGTTGGCATCGATCCTACCCAGCTGTTTCTGTGCCAGTTTGAGGCAGTACGTAAACTGCTGGGCAATGACCAGCGCGCTCACCTGCTGCCGCTGGGTATTGAGCAGCTTCCGGCGCTCAACGCCTTTGATACCGTATTCTCCATGGGAGTGCTTTATCACCGCCGTTCACCGCTGGAACACCTGTGGCAGTTGAAGGATCAGTTGGTGAAAGATGGCGAACTGGTACTGGAAACGCTGGTCGTCGAAGGTGATGAAAATACCGTACTGGTACCGGGCGATCGCTACGCGCAGATGCGTAACGTTTACTTTATTCCTTCTGCGCTGGCGTTAAAAAACTGGCTGGAAAAATGTGGGTTTGTTGATGTGCGCATCGCTGATGTCTGCGTCACCACCACCGAAGAGCAGCGCCGCACCGAGTGGATGATAACCGAATCACTGGCCGACTTCCTCGACCCGAACGATCACAGCAAAACGGTGGAAGGCTACCCGGCCCCATTACGCGCGGTATTGATTGCACGTAAGCCGTAGTTACTTTTGCCAGATAGCACTCTTTCTGCAAAATAGTTCAACTTGCAGCAAGGCAGACAGCTCCGTTGCGGCTTGAAATATGCAGGATAAAAAAAGGCCCCTGTTGAAATTGCAGGGGCCTGGTACGAGCAAGCATCATATTGGGCGACATGATGCAACGGTAAAAATCAGCTGGCCTGGTGGTGTGCAATGATTGCTTTCATTTCCGCAACCGCCGCCCCGTCTACTGCATAGCGTGAATACTCATCCGCCTGTGCATCCGAAGACATCGACAACCCCGAATTGCGATAACGCATGGGAGAAGCCAGCCATACTCCGGCAGAACTGTGGACTTCCTGCACTCCAGCATCAAGGAACAGGGACAAATTCGAGGCGCGAACCCCCGCTCCGGCCATAATGATTGGAGCATCCCCCTGCGCAATAAGTTCCATAATTTTTGTTAAACCTTGCGCCGCATCTGATTTTTGCCCGGAAGTCAGCACTCTGGCGATGCCCAAATCAGCTAATTTTTTTAGCGCATTGAGTGGGTTAACGCACATGTCAAAGGCCCGATGAAAAGTGACGTGCAGCGGTCCCGCCGCGATCATTATTTTCTCCATGCGCGGCATATCGACATTACCGTCTGCATCTAAAATGCCGGTTACCAACCCTGAGAACCCCAGATCTCTTACCATCGCAATATCATTCAGCATTGCAGAGAATTCACCGTCGGTGTAACAAAAGTCGCCCCCACGCGGGCGAATAATGGGATTGACCGGAATCGAGATATGCTGGCGAACCGAACGCAAGACGCCCAGGGACGGCGTTAAGCCCCCCTCTTTGGGCGCCGAGCAAAGCTCAATGCGATCCGCGCCGTTTTGCTGCGCCGTGCGCGCGCACTCCATGCTGTAACAGCAGATTTCCAGTAATGCCATACTCACTCCTGACGTTCGCTTGCCACAATGGCTTCAATCGACCACGGATGGAATTTTATCGTCACGCTGCCATCGCTGACCGCCAGCGTTGGATTCGGTAAACGTTCGCGCTCGCCTTTTGGCGAACTGGTTTTTACAAATATACCCGGCTGGCTCAGCCCGTGATCTGAAAGCAGCGCCAGCGCTCGTGCATTCAGCGTCTCCACCTCACCCGGCAGAACAATTTCAACATGCTCCCAGCCTTCATGCGGATAACGCTTTTCGCCCGGCCACGGCAGTTCTACGATAGTAAATTGCCAGTGTTGCACACAAACTGGCTCATCGAGTTTGAACAAGCAAATCGGTCGGCCATTGATGATATTTTCTGACAACAATTCGCCACACTGTTCAAACCCACGACGCCAGCGCTCTGCGGTGGTATTTTGATGACAACGCAGAGAAATGTGATCGGCTTCAAGCGATGAGATATCCAGCCCAAGGCGAGTGGAAAGATCCGTTAACGCCTGAATGAAATGCGGTAAATCTGCGGAAATATCATGCAATTCTGCAACTGTCTGCCAGTTCGCCATAATGAAAGCTCATATCCATATTCAAAGCCGCTAATTTACCCTGTTGCGCAGCCCCAACCAACTGCTGATTTTCTTAAGCGCAATATGAATAATTATACGTAATGACAATGTTTATATTTCAGGCTGCTGGCGATACTCGCAATGCTGACGGCAACGGGCATTTGCAGTATACTCCCGCCCTTAATTCTTAAACTGGTGCGGTGCATTTTAAGCCGCTTCATAAATGTAAGGTATTCCGGTGAATATTCAGGCTCTTCTCTCAGAAAAAGTCAGTCAGGCCATGATTGCTGCAGGCGCGCCTGCAGATTGCGAACCGCAGGTTCGTCAGTCAGCAAAAGTACAGTTCGGCGACTATCAGGCTAACGGCATGATGGCTGTCGCTAAAAAACTGGGTATGGCGCCGCGACAACTGGCTGAGCAGGTGCTGACTCATTTGGATCTCAACGGGATCGCCAGCAAAGTTGAAATTGCAGGCCCGGGCTTTATCAATATTTTTCTCGATCCGGCATTTCTGGCGCAGCACGTTCAGCAGGCGCTGGCTTCCGATCGTCTGGGCGTCACCCAACCGGCTAAACAAACCGTTGTGGTTGATTACTCCGCACCTAACGTAGCGAAAGAGATGCACGTTGGTCACCTGCGTTCCACCATCATCGGTGACGCTGCGGTGCGTACGCTGGAGTTCCTCGGTCACAATGTTATCCGCGCCAACCACGTCGGCGACTGGGGTACTCAGTTCGGTATGCTCATCGCATGGCTGGAAAAACAGCAGCAGGAAAATGCTGGCGAGATGGCGCTGGCTGACCTTGAAGGTTTCTACCGTGATGCGAAAAAACATTACGACGAAGATGAAGCCTTCGCGGAACGTGCCCGGAGTTATGTCGTGAAGCTGCAAGGCGGCGACGAGTACTTCCGTGAGATGTGGCGCAAACTGGTCGACATCACCATGTCGCAAAACCAGTTAACCTACGATCGCCTGAACGTCACCCTGACCCGTGACGACGTCATGGGTGAAAGCCTGTACAACCCGATGCTGCCTGGCATCGTGGCCGATCTCAAAGCTAAAGGCCTGGCTGTTGAAAGCGAAGGCGCTACCGTCGTATTCCTTGATGAGTATAAGAACAAGGAAGGTGAACCGATGGGCGTAATCATTCAGAAGAAAGATGGCGGCTATCTCTACACCACGACCGACATCGCCTGCGCCAAGTACCGTTATGAAACGCTGCATGCCGACCGCGTACTTTATTACATCGACTCCCGTCAGCATCAGCACTTAATGCAGGCCTGGACCATCGTGCGTAAAGCCGGTTATGTGCCGGACTCTGTGCCGCTGGAACACCACATGTTCGGTATGATGCTGGGTAAAGACGGCAAGCCGTTCAAAACCCGCGCGGGCGGCACGGTTAAACTGGCCGATCTGCTGGATGAAGCGCTGGAACGCGCACGCCGTCTGGTAGCGGAGAAGAACCCGGACATGCCTGCCGACGAGCTGGAAAAACTGGCGAATGCGGTCGGTATCGGCGCGGTGAAATATGCCGATCTGTCCAAAAACCGTACCACCGACTACATCTTCGACTGGGACAATATGCTGGCGTTCGAAGGGAATACTGCGCCGTATATGCAGTACGCTTACACCCGCGTACTGTCCGTGTTCCGTAAAGCGGATATCGACGAAAGCGCGCTGGCAAATGCGCAGGTGATTATCAGTGAAGATCGCGAGGCTCAGCTGGCAGCGCGTCTGCTGCAGTTTGAAGAAACGCTGACTGTTGTTGCACGTGAAGGTACGCCGCACGTGATGTGTGCGTACCTGTACGACGTTGCCGGTCTGTTCTCCGGCTTCTACGAGCACTGCCCTATCCTTAGCGCTGAAAACGAAGAGATTCGTAACAGCCGCCTGAAACTGGCACAGTTGACGGCGAAAACCCTGAAGCTGGGTCTGGATACGCTGGGTATCGAAACCGTAGAACGTATGTAAATCAGCTCACCTATCAGGCCTGACTCCGAAATTCGGACTCAGGCCTTTTTTATTTCTGTAACAGGCCATCTGTAACAACTCACAAGGAATGACACATTTCCGTAGAGATATGGAACATTTTTTGCCTGTCATCCCGTTTAAGCCTCCGTATCATGAGGCGGCGAATTAATCGGGTACGGGTCAATGACATTCAGAGATTTTGAGGCGGAGGAAAAACTCTTCCAGCGGCGTGTATTGGTGGCCTTTGGCCTGGTGGTCATCTGCTTTGGCATCCTGATTTACAATCTCTACAACTTACAAATCTGTCAGCACCAGTATTACACCACCCGCTCGAATGCAAACGACATCAAAATGCTTCCCGTGGCCCCGACGCGTGGCATGATTTACGATCGCAACGGCATCCCGCTGGTGCGCAACGTAACCTGGTACGACATTTCCGTTACGCCTTATAAAATCAGTGATATGAATGCCCTGATCAGGCAGCTCACGCCTATCATTGACCTCACTCCTGATGACATTGACCAGTTTCGCCATGCGCTGAAAGCCAGCAGCCGCTATCGCCCGGTCGTGCTAAAAAATGCGCTGACTGATGTGGAAATCGCCCGCTTCTCGGTTAACCAGTTTCATTTCAGCGGCGTCAATATCAATAGCTATGAAGACCGCCAGTACCCTTATGGCGCAGCGCTGGCGCATGTCCTTGGCTATGTGTCAAAAATCAATGACAACGACCTGAAAGCGCTGGATCAAAAAGGCCTGACAGAGAACTACGCCGCCGATCACAACATCGGTAAGCAGGGTATTGAGCACTACTATGAAAATGAACTGCATGGGAAAACCGGTTATCAGGAGGTCGAAGTTGATAACCACGGACGCATCGTTCGCCTGATCAAAGATGTGCCGCCCGTTGCCGGAAAAGATATCCACCTGACGCTGGACCTCCATTTACAGCAATATATTGAGAGTCTGTTGGTGGGCCAGCGGGCCGCCGTTTTGGTTGAGGATCCGCATGACGGTTCCGTGCTGGCAATGGTTTCGAACCCCAGCTATGACCCCAACCCGTTTGTCAAAGGTATCAGCTATCAGGACTATAACAAGCTGCTTCAGGATAAGGACCTGCCGTTAATCAACCGCGTCACGCAAGGGTTATATCCTCCCGCCTCCACGGTCAAACCGTATATGGCGATGTCAGCGTTACTGGACGGCGTGATCACGCCGCAGACCCGTTTCTTCGGCGCCCCCACCTGGACGCTCCCCGGCACGGAGCGACATTACCGTGACTGGAAAAAAACGGGCCACGGTATGCTGGATGTCACCAAAGCAATTGAAGAATCTGCCGACACATTCTTTTATCAGGTGGCGTATATGATGGGGATTGACCGTATTAACAGCATGCTCAGCCAGTTTGGCTATGGCAAACCGACCGGCATCGATCTTGGTGAGGAGTATAACGGCCTGCTCCCGAGCCGCGAATGGAAGCAGAAAGTACATAAAAAAGCCTGGTATCAGGGAGATACCATTTCGGTTGGCATCGGCCAGGGCTACTGGATTGCCACGCCAATCCAGATGGTTAAAGCCATGGTCGCGCAGATTAACAACGGCAAGGTTATCGCCCCTCACCTGCTACGTGATGAAGAGAGCGGAAAAGTCATCACGCCGTATCAGGCTCCCGAAGCACCGTCACAAATTGCCTCTGCTTCGTCCCCCTACTGGGGGCTGGTACGTCAAGCGATGTTCGGCATGGCGAATGAGCCAAACGGTACCGGTTATAAGTTCTTTCACACCGCGCCTTACGGCATTGCAGCGAAAAGTGGCACATCACAGGTCTTTAGCCTGAAAGAAAATCAGACCTACGATGCGAAAATGATCCCCGTACGTCTGCGCGACCACGTGTTCTATACCGCATTTGCGCCATATAAGAACCCAAAAGTCGCCATAGCGTTAATTCTGGAAAACGGCGGCAGCGATGGCGTCACCGCCGCACCAGTCATGCGTCAAATCATGGATCATCTGTTTGCTGCGCAGGGCAACGATGCACAAGCGGGTCCGATAGCCGCAACGCCACCGGACACCGATATCAAAAATACTTACGCAAGTATTCGGTAAGGCACAGCATCGCCATCGCCTGACCGTAAGGCATGGAGGTCCGGGGGATGTTGCGGTAGAAATCGAGATTGTGGCCCATCCCGGTACCAAACGAGGTATGCAGCAATTCACCTTCCGGCGAAATATGTTGCACAATGCCTCTGATGGCTTTTTCGGCTACAGCCGCATAGTCTTGTCCGACATAGCGTTTACGTACCGCTTTGAGGATCCCATAGGCAAATCCGGCGGTTGCCGAGGCTTCCAGATACGACTGCGGGTCGTCCAGCAAGGTGTGCCACAGTCCGCTTTCATCCTGGCACTTCGCCAACGCCGCGATTTGCGCGTTCAAAACCTGCACCAGATAGCGGTGCACTGCATTGTTTTCCGGCAAATCAAGTAATTCGAGGAAATCCGGGATGACTATAGTTAACCAGCTGTTGCCACGCGCCCAGCGAGCGTTGGCGAAGTTATGCTGTCCTTCATAGCTCCAGCCGTGGAACCACAGCCCCGTTTCTTTATCCATCAGGTTTTGCACGTGCAGCAGGAACTGATAGGTTGCCTCTTCAATATACTCGGGACGGTTGAGCAACTTGCCAATCTTCGCCAGCGGTAAGACCGTCATCATCAACGTGTCATCCCACATCTGCTGGTGATTTTCTTCCGCCAGCGTAATGTGCTGCATACCGCCGAATTGGGTACGCGGCATATCATGCATTGCCCACTCAGCCCAGCTGTCGAGCCACGGCAGATACGCGGGATTACGCGTCTCTTCATAGCGATATGCCAGCGTTAAAAACGGCGCCATGGTGTTGACGTTTTTGGTCGTTGCACCTTCCGCAAAGCGATCGGCAAACCAGCTGTCGATAATATCGCGCATCGCGGCATCGCCGGTTTGCTGATAATACTGATACATCCCGTACAAGCCGATGCCGTGCGTCCACTCCCATCCCGCCCAGCCTTTGGTATCAATAACGCGTCCGTCATCCAGACGTAGCAAGAACTCGCCGGTCTCATCATGAATATTGACCAGGTTATGCGTCACCTTTTTGATCAACGCTTTTAATTCATCCCTGGCAATAAAATGTTCTGGCTGGCGCAACAATGGACTGTGTTTAACCGGATAAACAATCATTTACTTAACCTCTGTCAATGTCGAATTCAATACAGCACCCTTTTCCAGTTTCGGTGCCGCTGGTTTATTACGATTCAGGTAACCAATATTGTTGTTACCCCAAAGTGATTCATAAGGCATGCCCGATAGCATCTCTACGGTCGCGCGTCCTTTAGCGGAAAGTCCTTCCAACACGGGTTGCCCGGACTCTCGCATTTTTGCTGTCTCTTCGCGCAGGGTGCTGTGCGTTTGCAGGTTCAGTTTGAAGCGCAAGGAAACCAGGAAACCCAGCGCCAGAACAATCAGCGTTCCGCAGCTCAGAATTAACAGGATGGTATGGCTGACCGCCGCGGGCTGTGCGCTCTGACCGGAGACAAAACCAGACAACTGCATCACAATCCCCACCAGCATCACCGCTCCCGCCTGCGACGCTTTACGCGTTAACGTCATAATGCCGGCGAAGATCCCTTCCCGACGCTGACCGGTAATCACTTCGTCAACGTCGGCAATATAGGTGTAGATATTCCAGGGAACGTAGTTGATACCACCGCGTCCCAAACCCGCAACGGCGGAAACCAATAGCAACAGAGAATAAACATCGCTTAATCCGGCGTAATACAGCCCCGCATAGGAGAGTGAACTGAGGCCAAACAGGACGACCACCATGCGATAAGACGGCGCAGGTCCGAAACGGATGCACAATGGGATCATGGCGATAACGGCAATAAACTGGAAGATAGCCATCGTACCCAGCAGGTTTGACGCCATTGATGCTTCCTGCATCAGCACAAACACCACATAGTAAGTAAAGACGGCGTTAAAGACGTCCTGGGCAATATAGCCGCCAAGATACATTCCTAAATGCTGGCGAAAGATACGGATGCGCAGTGTTGAACTCAGTTCCACAAATAAACGGTTCATACTCTGACTCAAGGTCAGGCTTTTCTTCTCTTCTTCGGCTCGCAGCGCCGCCTCAGTCCACTCTTCCCGTGGGCGTTCCCAGGTAAAGAACCAGACGAAGGTCAGCATCAGTGCACACAGCACGGAAAACACCAGGCTGGCGTAGAAAAAAGAGACGGGGTTGTCCTTGCCAAACAGCGTCAGCAGAACGCCAGGTAAGAATGAGGCCAGAATGGCAGACATTTGCGCCATCGAAATGCGCGCGCCGGAGAATTTGGTTTTCTGTTTAAAGTCATCGGTCATTTCGGGTACCAGCGTTTCGTAAGGCACCAGAATCATGGTGTAGACCACGTCAAAAATCAGATAGGTGAGCAGGTAGTACCAGAACCCCATATCACCCACCCACATTAGTGAGTAGCTAAAGACACAGGGTATCCCCAACAGAATAAAAAACTTGCGTCGCCCAAAGCGTTTGCCGAGCCAGGTGGAGCCAAAGTTATCGGTTAAAAAACCCATTAATGGGCTAACAACGGCATCCAACACCCTGGCGGTAGCGAAGATAAAGGTTGCTTCGATTGGCGTCAGGCCACAGAACGTCGTGTAAAAATAGAGTAGCCAGGCCGCGGTTAACGCCGTGGTGCCTGCGCCTAAAAAATCCCCCGAACCGTAGGCAAAATAGTTAACCAACCCAATTTTACGTGTATTCATTGCCGTTACCCCTGCACATTATTGGGAGGCCCCGCAATCCTCGCTTTGACATTGGGCCTCCTTACAGGGCCACAGTAAAAGCTAACAGCAAGTGAAACCTTTCTATTTTTGCCAGGGGTATTCGTGAAATGGCAACAGCACAAAGAGTCCGGCAACGTATGTCACCCATTTTATAAAACAGCGTTTCTATTTAATCAAAGAGGCGGACTAGAATTGCGAAGCAGCCAGCAGTTTCTGCTGCTGGCCGGAATGATGGGAGGCGTTAACGATAGTTCACAATCACCTGATTGCTCTGAACCTGTAAGGCGGGGATCAGGCGACCGCCACCGGGTACTTCCCAGACAAAATGCATCGGTTCGATGGCGGGAACATTATTGAATCCGTTGGTGGTCCCGCTTTGCCCGTCCAGCTCAACACAGCGGGACTGAGAACATAAACGCACCCGTAAACCCGCGGGCGTTGGGCCATTGAGCTCATAGCGCCAGGCCACCAGCGTCATCAACCCCGAGACCGGCTGGCTGGGCGTCAGAGGTGAAGACGAGGCTGACTGGCCGCGGTGATTTAAAGTAATCCCCATACCGCTGGCCTGCCAGGCGCCTTCTCCGGCAGCCTGCGCTACCAGAGGAAAAAACAACAACCACAGTAATTTACGCATTACTTACCTCCAATAGTCGCCGTCATACGGATATGGCGGTTGTCAGACAGCTCCATGTTCGATAACACCACCAGTTGCGGAATGCTGCGACGTAAAAAGCGTGCCAGTAACGGACGCAACGCGTGGTTGACCAGCAAGACCGGCGGCGCACCCAACATTTCCTGACGAGACAGCGCTTCCTGAGTCTGGGCCAGCAGTCGGTCTGCAAGACCCGGCTCCAGACCGCCGCCGCCCTGCAGCGCCTGCAGAAGCAAACGTTCGAGCGGAGTATCAAGGCCGATAACCTGAACCTCTTCATTACCCGGGAACCACTGCTGAGTGATGGCGCGTCCCAACGCAACACGTACCACCGCGGTAAGCTCATGCGGATCGTTTTGCAGCGGTGCATGTTCAGCCAGCGTTTCGAGAATGGTGCGCATATCGCGAATCGGTACTTTCTCATCCAGTAAGTTCTGCAGCACTTTATGCAGCGTAGTGAGCGTCACGACGCCCGGAACCAGGTCTTCTGTCAGTTTTGGCATCTCCTGCGAAACGCGGTCCAGTAGCTGTTGCGCCTCCTGACGGCCAAACAGCTCCGCAGCAAACTGCCCAATCAGGTGATTAAGGTGCGTGGCGACAACGGTACTGGCTTCAACAACCGTAAAGCCCTGAATCTGCGCCTGTTCCTTCAATGCGCTTTCAATCCAGATAGCGTCCAGACCGAAAGCCGGATCGACCGTTTTCTCGCCCGGCAGTGACCCGGCGGCAGTACCAGGGTTAATGGCCAGCCAGCGTCCCGGATAGGCGTCACCGCTGCCAATTTCCACCCCTTTCATCAAAATACGATAGCGGGCTGGCTGCAGATCCATATTGTCGCGGATATGTACCACCGGCGGCAGAAAACCCATATCCTGGGCAAATTTCTTACGAATACTGCGAATTCGCCCCAGCAACTCGCCATCTTGCTGAAAGTCCACCATTGGGATCAGGCGGTAGCCTACCTCCATCCCCAGGGAATCCTCCAGCTGTACGTCATTCCATGTTGCTTCCACCACGGAGTTGTTTTCCGGCATTTTCACCGGCTGCGGCTCATCGGGAGCTTTTTGCTCACGACCACGCATCCACCAGGCCAGACCCAGTAACGCGGCGGTAAACATCAAAAACACCAGGTTCGGCATGCCCGGAACCAGACCCAAAAGACCAAGCACCGCTGCACTAAGCAGCATGACACTAGGATTACTGAACAGTTGGGTCACCATCTGTTCGCCTACATCCTGGTCGGTACTCACGCGGGTCACGATAACCCCCGCCGCGGTGGAGATTACCAGCGCAGGAATTTGCGCCACCAGCCCGTCACCGATGGTCAGCAGGGTATAACTTTCCGCTGCGCTACCCATGCTCATACCATGCTGCAACACCCCGACTAACAGACCGCCGACCACGTTGATCACCATGATCAAAATACCGGCGATGGCATCTCCACGTACGAATTTACTCGCACCGTCCATAGAGCCGTAGAAATCCGCTTCCTGCGTCACCTCCGAGCGCCGTTTTTTGGCTTCATCTTCGCCAATCAGACCCGCATTCAAATCCGCATCAATCGCCATCTGCTTGCCGGGCATACCATCCAGCACGAAGCGCGCGCCAACCTCGGCGATACGTCCGGCACCTTTGGTGATAACCATAAAGTTGATAATGACGAGAATAACGAAGACCACGATACCGATCGCAAAGTTACCGCCCACCAGGAAGTGACCAAAAGCTTCAACCACCTTTCCCGCCGCCGCCGCGCCGGTATGCCCTTCCATTAAAATGATACGCGTCGACGCAACGTTCAGGGCGAGGCGTAATAATGTGGTAAACAGCAAAATCGTCGGGAATGCGGCAAACTCCAGCGTACGCTGGGTGAACATCGCCACCAGCAGCACCATGATCGACAGCGCAATGTTAAACGTGAACAGCAAATCGAGGACGAAAGCCGGCAACGGCAACACCATCATCGACAGGATCAGCAGGATAAGGATCGGTCCGGCAAGGATTTGCAGTTGCGTGGATTTCAGGTTGCTGGGCAAACGCAACATCGCGACCAGATTAGCCATCAGTATTCTTCTCGTTCATGAAATCCAGTGCTTCAGGCACCGGAAGGTTTTCAGGTTGTGGTGGACGCTTGCCGCCGGCGAGACGCCAGCGTTTTAGCTGCCATACCCATGCCAGCACTTCGGCAACGGCGGCATATAATTGACCCGGTATTTGTTGACCAATCTCAGCATGACGGTATAGCGCACGCGCCAGCGGCGGCGCTTCTAACGTAGGGACTCGATGTTCAGCGCCAATCTCACGAATGCGCAGCGCCACCAGCCCCGCGCCTTTGGCAACAACTTTCGGCGCGCTCATTTTGTTCTCGTCATACTTCAACGCCACCGAATAGTGCGTGGGGTTGGTAACAATCACGTCTGCTTTCGGCACATCCGCCATCATGCGACGCTGCGCGGCCGCGCGCTGCATTTGGCGTATTTTGCCCTTAACGTGCGGGTCGCCTTCGCTTTGCTTAAATTCGTCACGGATATCCTGACGCGACATGCGCAGCTTTTTCAGATGGCTGTAAATCTGGAAAAAAACGTCGAACCCCACCATCGGAATAACGCCAAGCACCACCAACAGCGCGCACATGCCAACTAAATCCAGTGCGTTGCCCATCGCCGTAATCGGCGATTCCGCCATCAGACGCATCATCGCCGGCCAGTTATGCCAGAGATAAAATCCGGCCACGCTCCCCACCAGCGTGGATTTCAGTATCGCTTTGAGCAGTTCCGCCCCGGTTTGCGCTGAAAACATGCGTTTAATGCCCGGCAACGGATTCAGCTTAGAGAACTTGGGCTGCAGAGATTTACCGCTGAAAATCAAGCCGCCAAGCATCACCGGGGAGATTAATGCCACCAGAACGACGCCGGTAATCAACGGTAACAGCGCAATCATCGCGTCTTTAATCAGCAGGATGATTTGGCTGAGGATCAGGTTAGGGTCATTGACCATACTGTGGTCAAAACGTAATCCGGCCGACAGCATACCGGCCAGTCTGCGGGCAAGCGACTCCCCGCCAATCCAGATAATGCACACGCCCACCAGCAAAATAAGCAGTGAGGTCAGCTCTTTGGATCGGGGGACCTGCCCTTCTTCCCGTGCTTTTTCAAGTCGGTGGGGTGTGGGGGCTTCTGTTTTGTCGTCGTCGCTTTCTTCTGCCACGGCATTACTCTCGTCGTCACGGTCACGAGTATTATCGCGACCGCAACCATTGCCAATGCGTCGAATAGCGAAACGAAAACAGAGGAATTCGAGCGTTCGTTTGTCACGACAGCGCGAACGCTGCCGTGACAACCACGCGGTTAGCGCTGCCAGATAACGCGATAATGGCCCGATCCCACCTGCGCGCTATAGCCGCCGTCTACTGGCGCGAAGTCGAGGCCATCGGTATCGAGCAGCGTTTGTGCGCCATCAAGGATCACCATTGAGTGAGTATTCGGCGGAATATCTACCTCAAGGGTGATGGACTGTAAGCCATCGCGCGCCGGTTCCTGCGTCCAGTGGACGGTAATATCACCATATACCGAGCCGAATCGCGCTTTCAGCCATGTCAGGCCACCGCCCGGAATAGGCCGTAGTACCGAAGATTTAAATCCCGGCGCATGTTCTTCGGTATTTATTCCCGCCGCCACGCGATACAGCCATTCACCGATCGCCCCGTAGGCATAATGGTTGAAAGAGTTCATGTCCGGGCTCCACATTGTGCCATCCGGTTTCACGCCATCCCAGTGTTCCCAAATCGTCGTCGCCCCGGCCTTTACCTGATACAACCAGCTTGGGAAGTCCTCTTTCATCAGTAATTGCCACGCCGCGTCGGCCTGCCCGTTTTCGCTCAATGCGTGACAGAAATAGGGGGTGCCGACAAACCCCGTCACCAGATGCCCGACATTTTCCGCCAGCCGTTCCAGCAGCGTTTGCACGGTGCGCTCGCGGTGCGCATCCGGCACTAACTGGAAGTAAAGCGCCAGAATATGCGCCGTTTGCGTGCGCGCCGCCAGCCGCCCGGTGGCGGTAAAAAACTCATTGCGGAAGCTTTCGACAATCGCGGTATGCAGCGCCTGATAATGAGTGTGGTCAACGTCATTTCCCAGTGCTTTGGCTGATTTCGCCAGCAGCAGCGTGGACAACGCATAGTAGGCCATGCAGGTCAGTTCATTCGGCGTTGCGCCAAAATAGCTGCCCTCTTTGGCATCCAGCGCAACCCAATCGCCAAACTGCAGTTTCCACGACCACTGGTTCTCAACAGCGTTGTCATGCATAAACTCCACCCAGGCTTTCATGCTTTTGTACTGGCGGGCCAGCGTCTGTTTATCGCCGTACATCAGGTACAGCGTCCACGGGTTAATCACCGCCGCATCGGCCCAGGCTGCGGCGGAATGGGTGCGCCCGTGGGATAAAAAGCGGTCGTTGTCGCATTTGCCGGTGAGGATATCGGGAATGACGTGCGGCACACCGCCCTCCGGCGTTTGGTCATGCTGAAGATCAGTCAGCCATTTGGCAAAAAAAGTGCGCGTCTGCATCAGATAACTCGCAGTGCGACAAAAAATTTGCGCATCGCCCGTCCATCCCAGACGTTCATCGCGCTGCGGGCAGTCGGTTGGGATATCGACGAAATTGCCCTTAAGCCCCCACATGATGTTGTGATGTAGTTGGTTGAGATCCGCATTTGAGGTTTCAATGTGACCCGTCGGCGTCATCGCGGAATGCAGCACGACCGCGACAAAATCATCCCGCGTCGGCGTGCCAGGCCAACGTTCAATCAGCACATAACGGAAACCCTGAAAGGTAAAATGCGGGTGATAACATTCTTCACCCTCGCCGCGTAAGGTGTAATCAATGCACTGTTTGGCGGTGCGCAGGTTCGCCAGATAAACATTGCCTTCGGCATCCAGCACTTCAAAATGGCGCAGCACCACGCGCTCACCTGCCGCACCGCGCACCAGAAACTCCACCCAGCCGCTGAGGTTCTGGCCAAAATCAAGCACCGTCTCGCCTTTTGGCGTCGTGATGATTGAGCACGGCGCAAGCCGTTCTATTTCTTGTACCGGGCAGGCCGTTTGCGGTTGCAGCACCGACGTCTCTGCCGCAAGCGTCGTCACCGCACGCCAATGCCCGGCGCTAAACGCAGGCTCGCTCCAGCCGCGCTGCTCCCGACGTGCGTCATACACTTCGCCATCATAAATTTCAGCAAACAAAATCGCGTCATCGCAGCTCTGCCAGTGTGCATCCGTGGCGATTATCCGCTGGCTACCATCGTGGAGCGTCACCACCATATGGCAAATAAACCCCGTCTGCTGGCCGTAATAGTTGCGATAGCGGTTGAAGCTCATATCCCCTTTATACCAACCCGCTCCCACCATCGCGCCAATCACGTTTTCGCCTTCTCGCAGGTGCTCGGTCACATCCCAGGTTTGATACAACAGATGGTGGTGGTAGCTCGTCCAGCCGGGCGATAACTCATCACGCCCGACTTTTTCGCCGTTGATCCACAGTTGGTACAACCCCAGCGCGCTGGCATGTACCACCGCCGAAACAATGTCATCACCGTCGGACAAACTGAACGCATGGCGCAACAACGTGCCTTTCGAGTTGTCTTTATCCTGCGGCGTTTCAGCCGAGATAAACACCCCTTGCCACGCTTGCGCTGGCAGGCCAGTAATAAACGTTGCCGCCGGGCTCCAGCCGCTCTCTTCACCGTGGTTATCGGTAATATGCACCCGCACAAAATAGCGCGTCGAGTGCTGGCAGGCGACGTCGGGCAATTCGATATTACTGGAGCGGTCATCGTGCATTTCGCCGCTGTCAAACAGGCATTGGGCAAAATCTTCTTGCGCCGACAGCTGCAAACGCCAGCTACGCTGCTGTACATCGCGCAAGGTGCTGGTGATTATCCAGCCGAAAACCGGCAACGTTTCGCAGCCCGTCAGCGTGGTTTCATAGTTGAGCGTAATCTTTTCTACTGCCAACATAATTTTTCCCTCAGTGGCTCATATTCAGGCTTTGGCCCGCAAAGTATCGTGCGACGCCTGTCCGTTATCAGACGTCGCCACCATTTCTGTTTCTGCATTAAATTCATTACGTTGCTTGCCGTGGAAGCACAGCCAGCCGATAACCATGCCTATCGCCACAATCGCCGTCAGCAGGCAATAAAGAACCACCGGCCCCGCGCTCAACAGCACAGGAGTGACGAACGCCAACAAGCCGCAGGTCAGACGGGCGACACCGACAATCACTCCTTGCGCGGTGGCGCGTAGCATGGTGGGGAATGACTCTTGCGCCCACACTTTCATGATGCCTTCGAAGGCAAATCCTGTGCCGATATTGGTAAACAGCAGGCAGCAGAACCAGGAGAGCGGCGAGAAATTAAACAGTACCGGCACGAAATAACCACCGGACATCATCACCGCGCCAAAAATAAAGAATGGAACCCGTTTTGAGGTATCAACGACGCGCATAAACATCAACCCAGACGCCACGCTCACTGGCAGAATCAACAGCCCCCACAGCGAGTGCGTGCTGACCGAAATGCCCACCACATTTACCGCTACATAAGCCCCAAACTGCCCGCCGGTATTGGCCGCCAGATTGGTGAAGGTATAAAAGATACACAGCGAGATAAACGGCCACAGGTATTTGCCTTCAAGCAGATCGCGCCAGCCGGTTTTCTGCGCCCGCACGGTGGCGATGCCACGACGCAGTTCATCCTTTGCCGCCAACCACAGCGGCGACTCAGGGATAGACCAACGCAGGATCATCAGCACAACCGCCACCAGCCCAACGTGCATATACATGATTTGCGCGCCAATCAGTCCCCAGTCGCCGACGATAGCGGAGATCCCCATCGTGGCGCCAATTCCCACCAGCCAGAGTAAATTGGACAAGCCGATAATCTTGCCGCGGTTTTCATCGTTCGCCGCTTCGGAGATAGTCGCCAGAGAGACAGGTAAATCAGCCCCTGTCGCCAGCCCCACCAAGAGTGTGCCCAGCACCAGGAACGGGAAGTTCAAACCAAAGGCCAGCGCCAGCGTGCCGATAAAAATCATCGCCATCGTAATAATAAAAACATTACGACGACCAATACGGTCTCCAAGACGACCGCCACCAAAAGCCCCAGCGGCAATACTCAGCGTTAATAATCCAGATAAAATGCCAATTTGTAGTGCAGTAATACCCATTGTTTTTTGATAAATGACTAAGGCTGTACCACTGGAAACAATAGCCGCCGAATCAATATATGATGCCATTCCAGACACCACCCCAATATACCAGGGGTTAGGTGTTTTATTTTTTGACATAACGATTCCCTTAAATTTACAGATAGTATGGCGAGAAATAAGCGTATGGCCTACCCCCGTCACGATGGATGGTAGTAATAATTTTTTATTGTTATTAACCTAACAATTAAATCGCTATTAAAACTCGTGAATGAAGTTCACGTTCATGGCTTGGAGGATAATGGAAATACCGTCGATACGATTCAGTCAACCTGATCGCATTCATAAAACCACAACGTGTCGCAATTTCACTGATGGTTTTATCCGTAGTGCGCAGTAATTCTTGAGCTTTTAATACACGATACAACATCTGGAATTTAACCGGAGTATAACCAGTCACTCGCTTAATTAAGCGATACATCGTGCGCCTGGCGACACCGTTATCATCACTCAACACATTCCAGTCTAAATGACGCAAGCTACTGGTCTTGAGCATACGGATCAGGTTGGCTCGCCCTCGCTCATCAGGGCTAAGCGCCTCGGTTTGGCGGTCGCACTGGCAAAGTGTGTTGATGATGTTCAGCAAAGCGACTTCACACAATGAAAAATAGAGCACGTCATAGTTACTCTCGTTACGTGAGATTATCTCCTGGCTCAATACCTCAATACGCGCCAGCGCTCCCTGAGTTAACGCCAGCGCGGTAGGCTGTAGAAGTTTTTCTTTTATACAATCGAGCAAATTATCAATGTGCTGTAAAAAATGAAAACTGCGCGGGCGACGAATCAATATATTAATAACCGACAGATTATTAGTTGAAACATAACTATGGGTATCGTTAGCGGTCACTAAAAAAAAGTCACCCTGGCAGATAAAACGAACCAAGTCATTAATAATATGAAACCCGCTACCGCTACGGACAATCACCAGTTCATCAAAATCATGCCCGTGCACACCTTCCATTAATTGGTTATTCATCGAAAAAAGACAAAACGCATGTTGCTCTGAATGAAAAAAATCATTCTCACGTAAAATTCGCATATCTCCCCCGCCGCTATTCGAGTAAAAACACTCGGGATATCGATAAATAACCTACTGACATAATATATTGCCTTGCACCGATAACCATTTAACTGCAATTATTATGACAAGTCTATATATCGCACTGTCACTCAGGCGTAACCTGCTGTGACCTCAGCATCATTTCGGCAAATAACCGCCAAGTTATGGCATAAAAAAGAGGATATACGCCGTGCAGATGAACCCACTTCATCCAGGCATTCAACCGGGTACGAATCATAGTGCAGGGCACATTGTGCCGACTGGCGGCCCAATAATCCTGCGGGATCCACAAAAGCGCAGCGCTCGGTATGCAGCGTTCGAACCCGTTCTGGCAACGTCACCGTAAAAATGGATAGTAAGTAAAGAGAACGATAGGTATCTGTAGGCCGGATAACGCGCAAGCCGTTATCGGTTAGAATGCCCGGCGGCGAGCGCCTGCCGGGCCAGCAAATAAAAACGCTACGGATCAGAACCCGAGGCTATCCAGCAGGTCGTCAACCTGATCCTGACTTGCCACCACGCCGGCTTTTGAGGTGTCAACCTGCGGGCCGTTAAGCAAGCTTTCGTTTTCACGTTTCGGACGAGCGCCCTGCTCTGGAATGTTTTCCAGCAGAACCATCAGCAGCTGACGTTCAATCTCCTGGATAACATCCATCATGCGCTTGATGACCTGACCGGTGAGGTCCTGGAAATCCTGCGCCATCATGATGTCCAGCAGTTGAGCGTTAGTAAAGCTGGTATGCCCTGGCACATCACCCAGGAACTGGCGGGTATCGGTGACCAGTTCACGGGCGTCAGACAGCTCGATCGGATTTTCGAACCATTCATCCCAGCGTTTGGTCAGGTCTTTGGCCCCTTTTTCCATCGCGTCCTGGTGCGGCTGCGAAGCTTCCACACTGTTCAACGCGCGCTCTGCCGCCTGTGCGGTCATCTGCACAACGTAATCGAGACGATCGCGGGCATCGGGAATCGCTTCTGCCGCTTCGGCAATGGCCTGATCCAGCCCCAGTTCACGCAGGCTGTCGCGCAGCATTCGGGTCAAACTGCCGATGCGCGCGATGATGTCCCCGGCTGAATGTTCGTCAGCAGGTTTAATTTGTGGTTGCATCATCATTATCACACCCTCACATGCCCAGTTTCTCAAAGATTTTATTGAGTTTCTCTTCTAGCGTCGCCGCCGTGAACGGTTTCACGACATAACCACTGGCGCCAGCCTGTGCCGCCGCAATGATATTCTCTTTCTTCGCTTCCGCCGTAACCATCAGCACCGGCAGGGCGGACATTCCGCCATCAGCACGAATGGTTTTCAGCAGTTCCAGGCCATCCATGTTCGGCATATTCCAGTCGGAAATGACAAAACCAAATCCCCCAGCCTGCAGCTTATTCAGCGCGTCCACGCCGTCTTCGGCCTCTTCAACATTGTTGAAACCCAGTTCTTTGAGCAGGTTACGCACGATGCGACGCATGGTGGAAAAGTCATCCACAACCAAAAACTTAAGCTCTTTATCCGCCATAAAAAATAAACTCCTGATTCAAATACGTATTGCCTGTCCGGCACTGATTTTCGCCAGCATTTGCTGGCTTACCTGGCTAAGATCGACCACTTCGCTGACGCCACCCATATTGATGGCCTCGCGCGGCATGCCGAACACCACACAACTTGCTTCGTTTTGCGCAATGGTCCAGGCACCCGCCTGGTTCATCGCTAACATTCCGGCGGCGCCATCGTTGCCCATACCCGTCAGGATCACTCCCACAGCATTACGCCCCGCATGTTTTGCCACCGAATGGAACAGCACATCCACTGAAGGTCGATGCCGGTTAACCGGTGGACCATCATGAATTTTGATCTGGTAGTTCGCCCCGCTGCGCGCCAGTTCCATATGCTTGTCACCAGGGGCGATATACGCATGCCCTGGAAGCACGCGCTCCCCGTCCTCAGCCTCTTTCACGGTGATCTGACACAGTTTGTTCAGACGCTCGGCAAATGAGCGGGTAAATCCTGGCGGCATATGCTGGGTAATAAGAATACCGGGACTTGAAAGCGGCAATGGCTGGAGTACATGGCGAATTGCCTCTGTTCCTCCGGTTGAGGCGCCAATCGCCAGCAGTTTTTCAGAACTGAGTAACGGCCCCGCTTTCAAGGTCACCTGTGCCGTCATGGGTTTGTGGGCCGCCAGTTTTGCCCGCGACGCGGTGCGGATCTTCTCAGCGATCATTTCGCTGTAGGCCAACATCCCTTCACGGATCCCCAACTGTGGTTTGGTGACAAAATCAATCGCTCCCAACTCCAGCGCCCGCAGCGTGACCTCAGAACCTTTACCGGTCAGCGAAGAGACCATAACCACTGGCATCGGACGCAGACGCATCAGTTTCTCAAGAAAGTCGAGGCCGTCCATGCGCGGCATTTCCACATCCAGCGTCAGGACGTCGGGATTGAATTTTTTGATTAAATCCCGGGCAACCAACGGATCCGGCGCCGTCGCCACCATTTCCATATCACTGTGGCTGTTAATAATTTCGGTCATGATTTGACGCATCAGTGCAGAATCATCAACCGATAAAACCCTGATTTTACTCATGCTTTATCCTTACCTGGCGCATGCGCATACACCGTCTGTCCACGCAAGCTAAACTCGCGCACGAGGTTGCTAAAGTTTTCTGAATGACCTGCAAACAGCAGCCCATCTGGTTTAAGAAGTGGAACAAAACGGTGCAAAATGTCCTGCTGCGTCGTTTTATCAAAATAGATCATCACGTTACGGCAAAATATGGCATCGAAGGGGCCTGGCACGTTGTACTGCTTATCCAGTAAATTCACGCTGGAAAATTCAACATGCCCCGCCAGTTCCTGCCGAACGCGTACCAGTCCTTCATGCGGTCCGGTGCCACGCATGAAATAACGCTGTAGCTGCTGCGGTGACAGCGTCTTTAGCTCATCAAGGCGGTAGATGCCACTTCTGGCTTTTTCCAGCACTTCGGTATCAATGTCGCTGGCAAAAACACGCCAGCGGCCCGGAGCCATACCTAAGGTATCAGCGAGCGTAATCGCAATGCTGTACGGCTCTTCTCCGGTTGACGCCGCCGCGCTCCAGACACGGTATTCACCGCTGCGCCGACGAGCATGATCTGACAGCACTGGAAAATGATGCCCTTCGCGAAAAAACGCGGTCAGATTGGTAGTCAGGGAGTTAATAAAAGCCTGCCACTCAGCACTGTTCTGGTTAGCTTCCAGCATGCTGAGATAGCGACCAAAGTCATCCAGTCCCAGGGTTCGCAGACGGCGGACCAGGCGGTTATAAACCATGTCCCGCTTATGGTCGGCCAGTACGATCCCCGCACGCTGGTAGATTAATTGACATATCCGACGAAAATGCGCGTCAGACAGCGCGAGGCGCTGTGTCATCTGTAACAATAATGACGTTTGCCCAGGGGGCAGAGATGATGTCATAGCGCCTTCTCAATCACATTCAGGATACAACGGGCACAACCTGCGGCTGCGCCAATTCTTGTTTTGCTACGGTTTGCTCTTCAAGCTTAAAAAATGCGACACAGGCAGAAAGATTATCGGCCTGCATGGCAAGTTGTCCGGTGGCGGATGCGGCTTCTTCCACCAGCCCGGCGTTTTGCTGCGTCACGGAGTCCATCTGGCTGACGGCCTGCGCCACCTGCTCGATGCCTTTGCGCTGTTCATCAGACGCAGAGGCAATCTCGCCCATGATGTCGTTAACCCGGGTAACCGAGCTGACAATTTCCGTCATGGTGCGCGCTGCCATATCAACCAACTGCGAGCCCTGATGCACTCGGGTGACAGACTCCTCAATGAGCCCCTTAATTTCTTTCGCCGCCTGTGCGCTACGGCTTGCCAGATTGCGCACTTCGCCCGCAACCACGGCAAAACCACGCCCCTGCTCACCCGCGCGAGCGGCCTCAACCGCAGCATTCAGCGCGAGGATATTGGTCTGAAAGGCAATACTGTCAATCACGCCAATGATGTCGCCAATTTTCTGCGAGCTCGCGGAAATCTCATGCATGGTGCTGGCGACCCGGGACGTCTGTTCGCCGCCTTTATGCGCTGTATCTGCCGCACTTTTGGCAATTCCTGACGCCTGGCGCGCGTTATCCGCATTCTGCCCAACGGTTGCGGTCAGTTGTTCCATGCTGGCTGCCGTTTGCGCCAGCGCGGCCGCCTGCTGTTCAGTGCGCGAAGACAAATCGTTATTGCCCATCGCGATTTCTGAAATGCCGCTATGCATGGCTGAGCTGCCCTGGCGTACTTCGCTTACCGTTTCACGCAGTGCCTGCTGCATCTTCTTCAGACTGGCAAAAATGGCTGAGATCTCATTGCGCCCATAAACCGCTACCGGCCGGGCCAGATTACCCGCGGCAATGCTGTCGAAATGACTGCCCACGATAGCCAGCGGCTGGACAATCATCTTGCGCGACCAGTACAGCGCACCGCTGGTGAGCAGTGCCGCCAGTACCACCATGGTGGCGAAAATCACCCCCGACATATGGTAATTTCGCTGGCTCTGCTCTCCTGCCGTTTGCAACACGCGATCGATGTTGCTCTGCCACGCATTCACATTTGCATCAAAAGCATCCTGAGCAGCCTGCACCGGCGCGGTCAGAAAATCTGACAACTGATTGTTTTCAAGCCAGGTGGCCTGATGCGCAAGAGCGCTGTGCCACTGGCTGAAACTTTTCTCCGTTGCGCCAAACAGCGCCTTTCCTTGTGCCGTCGTATCCGATGTCGCCATAAAGCGTTTAAACATCAATTCAGACTGCGCCAGGCTATCACGTGCGAGGGTCATCAGCGTGTTGATATCCTCTGGCGGATAGCTCAGGGCGGTCAGCGTCCCTGCCTTATTAAGGGCCGTACTGGCCTGTAATAACACAGCGCGGGTTTGGGCCAGCGCAGCGCGTTGCTGATTACTTCGTTCGACCTGATTCAGGTTCTGAAAACCGTCCCGAAATGCCCAGAAGGACAAGCCATTACTGCCAATCTGCAAAACACCGCAGAGGATTAAAATCAAAAACAGCGTGGTCGAAATTCGAATACGATTAAACATCAACGCTCCCATTGGGCGGCACTGGCCGCGGTTTAACTATCAGTCAAAATGTTTCCCAATTCGTATCTTGTTCATTGTTCTGGCGCGGATAGGATGCGGCCGCCGTTGCAGGTAATCGTGTATCGCGTGGCTTAGCCGACGCCGGACGTGACGCAAGGCGGAAAGTCGACACCGACTGCGTCAGGCGGCTGGCCTGTTCTTCAAGAGCAGCGGCAGCGGCAGCCGATTCCTGTACCAACGAGGCGTTCTGCTGCGTAACGCGATCCATCTCGGATACCGCGAGCGCCACCTGATCAATCCCCCGGCTTTGCTCGTCGGAGGCCGAGGCAATCTCGCCCATAATGTCGGTCACCCGCGTTACGGCATTTACGATGTCGTTCATCGTTTCGCCTGCGCTTTCTACCAATACGGACCCGGTATCCACTCGGGAAACCGAATCCTCAATCAACGCTTTGATCTCTTTCGCCGCCTGCGCACTGCGACTTGCCAGATTACGCACTTCGCCCGCAACCACAGCAAAGCCACGGCCTTGTTCACCGGCACGCGCCGCTTCAACCGCCGCGTTCAGCGCGAGAATGTTGGTCTGGAAAGCAATACCATCAATAACGCTGATGATGTCGGCGATTTTCTTCGAGCTATCGGCGATTTCGTGCATGGTGTTCACCACGCTATCAACCACTTTGCCGCCATGCTGTGCGGTATCGGAGGCGCTTTTCGCCAGTTGCGAGGCCTGACGCGCGTTGTCCGCATTTTGCTTCACGGTTGCGGTCAACTGTTCCATGCTGGCTGCGGTCTCTTCCAGCGCAGAGGCCTGCTGTTCAGTACGAGATGAAAGGTCGGTGTTCCCGCTGGCAATTTCGCTGGTCCCGGAATAAATCGCATCAGAACCTTCACGCACCAGGGTGACGGTTTCCGTCAGCGAGCGCTGCATATGATCAACCGTACTGGCCAGCTCGCCGATTTCATTACGACCGCTGACGGCCAGGGTCGCGGTCAGGTTACCGCTGGCGATTTCCCGAATATGGGCAATGACGCGAGACAGAGGATTAAGCAGGGTATGGCGGATGCCGTACCACACCACCACCAGAATCAGCACCAGCACTACGGCCAGCACGCCAAGCTGCCATTGGGCGAAATGGTAATCCCGCGCACTTTTATCGAATGCCTGAGCGTAAAGCTTTTCGCTAACGCTGGCGTACTTGCCCAGCGCCTCACCGAGCGCGTTTTGCATTCCCTGAGTCGGTTGCGCGAAATAGGCGTCCATATTGCCGTTCTCCAGAAACTGAACCAGTTCGGTTAAGGCCGCATGGTACTGCTGATATTTCTCCTCAACGTTGCCGCTGGCTTCTGCCATCTCGGGTAACGGTGTGATGTTTTTAAATTTTGCGTAATGTGTTTCGGCCTGCGCCAACGATGCTTTCGCATTCTTCAGCAGATCGTTTTTCGCGCTGCTTTGCTGGTTGGACGCGTCCATCATCATGCGTGCAGAAGAACGGCTTAAATTGATACGTGTTTGCAGCATCAGATCCCATGTTGAGGTGAGTTCACTTTGCTGCTGTCGAAGATCGTTAGAAATAACAAAACTTTGCTGATTCTGCTGCAATGAAGAAAACAACAGACCACCGGAAACAAGCTGTAGCAGTGCGAAAACCCCCAGCACCATCATCAGCATTGTGACAACGCGGATACGGTTAAACATAAGGCACCTTCCTGAAAACGAGTTATCAACGTTATCGGCAGTCGCTGAGATAACTTTACGTTTGCGAAAAGGAAATCCTGAAGGGACGTGAAGCCTCGCGGAAGGAGGGGAAGACGGGTGTACGGCAACCACAAATCATTCACATAAAAATGTCACAATTATCATGTGAATAACATTCAAATTTATCTGTGGGCGCGGTCATATTGGATGAAACAGTCATTATTTCGTGACCAGGATCACAAATACATATCCTCTGCACCACAACAAAATGGATAAAAAATTAAAAAAAGTTGTATCAGCTGGCGCTTTAATTCAATTTATATGATGAATACTTAGTTACCAATTAATAAATATAAAAAATGAGTAACCGAACAATAAATGTTAAATCCTTACTGAGGGCTTTTTAGTGGCAAATGCAAACAAACTCACGTTGTTTATCGTGATCTTCATGCTGGCGGGGATCCTGTCAGGGGCGGTGATCCACTCTTATGCCGCCCCCGGCGTAGTGACCGCCTGGGCCGATAATATTACGCTTCTCACCGACATCTTTTTGCGCCTGATTAAAATGGTGATCGCACCTTTAGTATTCAGCACCCTGACCGTCGGTATTATGCGCCTGGGGGAAACGTCCACCATCGGGCGCGTAGGCGGCAAAGCGATGATCTGGTTTATCAGCTCTTCCATACTGTCTATTCTGGTCGGTCTGTTTGTGGTTTCTCTTGAGCAACCCGGAAGCGGCCTGAACCTGGCGATCCCGCTGGAAGCCACTGATACCGGCCTGGCCGTGAGCGGCATGAGCCTGAAAGGTTTCCTGACTCACACCATCCCAACCAGCATAGCCGAGGCGATGGCCAACAATGAGATCCTGCAAATTGTGGTGTTCTCGATGTTCTTCGGTATTGGTGGCGCATCCCTTGGTGAGAAGTTCAATGCCCCGCTGGTTGCCGCGCTGGATGTGGTCTCCCACATTATGCTTAAGGTGACTGGCTACGTGATGTACGTTGCGCCGCTGGCCATTTTCGCCGCCATTTCCTCCGTTATCTCCACCCAGGGTCTGGGGATCCTGCTTAACTATGCGTCGTTCATCGGCGGCTACTATGTGGCTATTTTGCTGACCTGCCTGGTTCTGCTGGCGGTCGGTTATGTCATGCTGAAAAAAGAGGTTTTTCGTCTGGTAAGCATGCTGAAAGATCCGGTTCTGGTCGCATTTACTACCAGCAGCTCGGAAGCCGCCTATCCGAAAACGCTGGAGCAAGTAACCAAATTTGGTTGCTCGCCCAACATCGTGTCATTTGTATTGCCTATCGGTTATTCATTTAACCTGGTCGGCTCGATGGTTTACTGTTCATTTGCCTCGATGTTTATCGCGCAGGCCTATAACATTCACCTCTCCTTTGCAGAAATCACCGTCCTGATGCTGACGCTGATGCTGGCGTCAAAAGGGATTGCCGGCGTGCCGCGTTCTGCGCTGGTGGTGCTGGCAGCAACCATTCCGAGCTTTAATATTCCGGTTGCCGGGATTCTGTTACTGATGGGTATTGACCACTTCCTGGATATGGGACGTTCAGCAATCAACGTATTAGGTAACGGGATTGCAACGGCGATGCTGGCACAAGATGAAGGTTTACTGGAAGAAGAACCGGAGCTGGTTGAGCGGGAAGCGTAAAGGGAAATCTGCCGGATGCGCTACGCGTATCCGGCCTACAACAGCAATGATTGTAGGCCGGATATGGTATAGCGGTTACGCGACGTGGCTGGCGGCAATATCCAGCAGCGCCATTTCTTCGCTATTGAGCAGCTTCTCAATGTTAACCAGAATCAGCATCCGGTCACCCAGCGCCCCCAGTCCCGTCAAGTATTCCGTCGACAGCGTTACGGCAAATTCCGGTGCCGGACGGATTTGATCCGTTGTCAGCGACAGCACATCCGAGACGCCATCGACCACAATCCCGACCACCCGCTGGCCCAGATTCAGCACAATCACCACGGTGTTTTCGTTGTAGTCCACATCGCTCTGGCTAAACTTCACGCGCAGGTCAACAATCGGCACAATCACACCGCGCAGATTGGTGACACCTTTGATAAACGCAGGCGTGTTAGCAATACGCGTCACCTGATCGTACCCACGGATTTCCTGCACTTTCAGGATATCGATACCGTACTCTTCATCCCCCAGTGTGAACACGAGGAATTCCTGACCTGACGGTTCGCCGGCCAGTTTAGTTACATTACTCATACCGGTCATATTATTCCCTTCTTACTCAATCAGGCGGCTGTGATCGCCACACGTTGTTCGCGGTTTAATCCCTGCAATGCAGAGACATCAACAATCAGCGCGACGCTGCCGTCGCCGAGGATCGTTGCTGCAGAAATACCTGGCACTTTGCGGTAGTTGCTTTCCAGGTTTTTGACGACCACCTGGTGTTGACCAATTAACTGATCGACCAGCAGCGCGTAGCGACGCCCTGCACTTTGCAAAATCACCACAATACCTTGAGTCGCTTCGGTTTTTGCGCCTTCAACCTCAAAGACTTTCCACAGCTCAACCAGCGGTAAATATTCGCCACGCACTTCCAGCACGCGCTCTCCTCCGGCCAGCGGATGGAGATCTTCTTCGCGCGGTTGCAGTGATTCCATAACGGCATTCAGCGGCAGAATAAAGACTTCGTCGGCCACGCGCACGGACATGCCGTCGAGGATCGCCAGCGTCAGCGGCAGCAGAATTCGGATAGTCGTCCCCTGTCCCTGTTTGGACTGGATCTCAACATGGCCCCCCATCTCCTGGATATTTCGCTTCACCACATCCATACCCACGCCGCGGCCAGAGACATCCGTCACCTGTTCAGCGGTCGAGAAGCCCGGAGCGAAGATCAGCATACCGACTTCGTCATCGCTCATGTTTTCGTGGATCGGCATCCCCTGGGAGATAGCTTTGGCGAGGATTCGTTCACGGTTCAGACCGGCGCCATCATCGGTGACTTCAATACAGATATTCCCGCCCTGGTGCTCCGCGGAAAGCGTCAGATTACCGATTGGGCTTTTCCCGGCTTCAAGGCGTTTTTCCGGCAGTTCAATACCGTGATCGAGGCTGTTACGCACCAGGTGCGTCAACGGATCGATGATGCGTTCAATCAGGCTCTTGTCGAGTTCGGTTGAGCTTCCCACCTGTGTCAGTTCGACCTGTTTACCCAGCTTACCGGCCAGGTCACGCACCAGACGCGGAAAACGGCTGAACACATACTCCATGGGCATCATACGAATCGACATCACCGACTCTTGCAAGTCGCGGGCGTTACGTTGTAACTGACCCATACTGGTGATGAGATCGCCATGATTGACGGGATCCAGTTCGTTAGAACGTTGTGCCAGCATAGACTGGGTGATGACCAACTCACCGACCAGGTTAATGAGCTGATCGACCTTCTCAACCGCTACGCGGATGCTGGTTGACTCGCTGGCACGGGCGGGTTTGTCGCGTTCCGCGCGTCCGTTTGGCGCTTCGCTGGCGGCGGCTTTTGCCGCTGGCGCAACGGCAACCGGCTGCGGCTTCGCGACAACGGCTACCGTTTCTGCTTCAGCTTCAGCTTCAGCTTCAGTTTCAACGGCTGCGGGCGCTGCGCTGACGGTTTCGAATTCAATCTGATCAGCTTCAATCACAAAGCACAGCACCGCGATGATGTCATCTTCCGCGAGGTTGCCATCAAGCGTTGCTGACAACGTGTCGCTCCCTTTCACCACATCGGTTAAGGTCGCCAGGTTCCCCAGCTCCTCTTCCAGTAAATCCACTTCATTGGCTTTCAGGCGCGTGAGAATAATGCGTTTCTTGCTCTCTTCACTTGCAGACTCAGGCTTTGCAACCGCCTCTTCCTGCATTGCAGCGCTGTCAACAACGCTCAGTTTTGCGGTGTTGACGACTGCCGGTGCGGTTTCACCTTTCGCTTCGAGCGCTAACTGTCGTAACGCATTACAAATGTACTCAAAGCTGGCGGCATCCGGCTCCTCTGAGTTTTTATAGGCGTCGAGCTGTTCCTGCATAATATCTTTCGTTTCCAAAAACAGGTTGATAATGTCGGCATTGAGCTGCATCTCGCCACGCCGCGCTTCATCCAGCAGGTTTTCCATCAGATGGGTCGTTTCCTGCAAAATGGTAAAGCCGAAGGTGCCCGCCCCGCCTTTTATCGAGTGCGCAGCACGAAAAATTGCATTCAGCTGTTCGGAATCCGGGGCTTCAGGAACCAAATCAAGCAGGTGTTGCTCCATGTCAGCCAACAGTTCGTCAGCTTCATCAAAAAATGTTTGATAAAAATCGCTTATATCCATGCTCACGCTATCACCTCGGATTGGCTGGTGGCGATGTGGGAACGCTTGCCGGCGGGAGTTCCGCTGGCTGTTGTAAGACACTTACCGGCTCATTCTGGCTTTCAGCGTTTTCATGCAAAATGGCCTCTTCCGCCTGCTTATTGAGAACCAGCAGGCTAATACGGCGGTTGATAGCGTCTTCAGGACCGCGATCGCTCAGACGCATCGTGGCGGCCATACCTACCACACGTAATACTTTTCCATCATCCAGACCGCCGCTAACCAGTTCGCGACGCGACGCGTTAGCGCGATCGGCGGACAACTCCCAGTTGCTATACCCTTTTTCACCATTGGCGTAAGGGTAATCATCCGTATGGCCGGAAAGGCTGATTCGATTAGGAATGCCGTTAAGCACTGGCGCTATGGCTCGCAGGATATCGCGCATATACGGTTCCACCTCAGCGCTACCGGTTTTAAACATCGGGCGATTCTGACTGTCGATAATCTGTATCCGCAGCCCTTCCTGAACTAAATCAATTTTCAAATGCGGGCGCAGCGCACGCAGTTTGGGGTCAGATTCAATCAACTGATCGAGATCGCCGCGAAGTTTGCTCAAGCGGCTTTGTTCCATGCGTTTTCTCAGATCATCGATATTCGGCTGCTTGTTCACCTCTCCCTGCTGCTGGGTGTAATCATCCCCGCCGCCTGGAATTGGACTTTGGCTATTCGAAATACGATTTCCCCCGGTTACCGCAGTAGCCAGCGGCGTACGGAAATATTCGGCAATCTGGATCAATTCTTTAGGGCTAGAGATGGAAATGAGCCACATCACCAGAAAGAAGGCCATCATCGCGGTCATAAAATCGGCGTAGGCGATTTTCCACGAACCATGCGCCCCACCACCGTGACCTTTATGCTTGCGTCGCTTTACAACGATAATGGGATGGGCCTGATTTTTCATGCGTCCTCGGTCGTCTGCTGCGCAGTTGGATTTCTCACCGCACGAACATGCTCTTCCAGTTCGATAAACGATGGACGTTCGCTGGAATACAGAGTCTTACGACCAAATTCGACGGCAATTGGCGGCGCGTAACCATTCAGATTGGAGAGCAGAGTTATCTTCACACACTGCATCATTTTGGTGGTTTCAGCGCTTTTCTGGCGCAGAACGCTGGCAAGCGGAGAAATAAATCCATAGGCCAGTAAAATACCGAGGAATGTCCCTACCATGGCATGTGCAATCAGCGAACCCAGTTCAGCCGCCGGACGATCGGCAGAAGCCAGCGCATGGACAACCCCCATGACCGCCGCCACGATCCCGAACGCCGGTAATGAATCCCCCACCATCGCCAGACTGTTGGCCGGGACTTCGGCCTCACTTTCGTGCGTCTCAATCTCTTCATCCATCAGCGCTTCAATTTCAAACGTGTTCATGTTGCCGCTGATGATCAGACGCAGATAATCGACAATGAAATCAAGCATCACGGCATCAGCAAGAATGCGCGGATAGCTGGCGAAAATTTCACTCTCTTTGGGGTTTTCGATATCGCGTTCAAGCGAGAACATGCCCTGCTGACGTGACTTGGCCATCAGGCGATACAACAGCGCTAGCAGATCCATATACATCGCTTTGGTGTATTTTGATCGACGAAAAAGCATCGGGATGGCTTTCATCGTCCCCTTAATGGCTTTCCCGTTATTGCCGACGATGAATGCCCCAATACCCGCGCCACCGATAATCACCAGCTCAGCCGGTTGATAGAGTGCCCCAAGGTGTCCGCCGGTCATCATGTAACCGCCGAAAACTGTACCAATAACAACCAGGTAACCTAATAAGATAAGCACGACATCATCCTTTCGCAATTGACTATGACAGGATGCGCAGTCGGGCAGTTAACTCGAGGTCAGGACAAAAAAAAGCAGCGGTAATCGCTTACCGCTGCTGGAGTGTTTGTCCACACCGTATCAGTTAAACAGCCTGTTCGATCTGTTCATCCAGCAGTTGTGGAATAATATCGGCAGCATTCTGGGAAAGTTTACGTCTTTTTACGGCGCGTGATGGCGGTTGGCATAAACTGCAGGCAAAGCTGCCTGCGGGTTGGTGAGCGTGGGTAATAAAATTCCCACCGCAGCAATTGCATCGGGACAACTCCAGCAATCCGCTGTCGACAAAACGCACCAACGTCCATGCGCGAGTTAACGCCAGCAGTGGCCCTTCTTCTGGCTGCGGGCACTGCTCAAGGTATAAACGATACGCTTTGATCACGGCATCCACGCCGCTGCACAAACCAGTTTTGAGCAGGAATTGCCATGCGTTGCAAAACATCGAAGCATGAATGTTTTGTTCCCACGTCATAAACCAGTCGGTGGTGAAAGGCAGCATCCCTTTTGGCGGAGGGCTGCCGCGTAATTCTTTATACAGCTTGATAAGTCGGCCACGGCTTAATTGCGTTTCGCTTTCCAGCATTTGCAAACGGGCGCCCAATGTGATTAATTCCATTGCTAGCTGGATATCACGCGCTTCCTGAACAATGCTTTTTTCGCTCATCATCAAGCCCTTTTCTTGCGCGCTGCTTCATCGATGTCACTTAACAGTCGCGTTGAAAGCATGATACCGGTATGAATTTGCTGAAGATCGTCAACGCGGGAGTCTTGCGTCAGGCGAGTAACGGTCTGGTGATCGTCGAAACGGAAATGACAGACCAGTTGGTTTGTTTCAGCCAGTTTGACCATTTGTGGAAGTGTTAATGTTGCCAACGTGTCCGCCATTTCTTCGCTGATACCAAGGCGAAACATCGCAGATGCTTTGTCCTGAACGATCAAACGCTGTGCAAGCAATAAATATGACAAATTGATGTCATAGATGTGTTTCAGCAACTCGGATGTATGCATTATTTGCATCCATAATAACCAACATTGTTTTCATGCGGTGAAACCGCACCCCGTGATGTCGCCGGGAAGGCCCGGTAAAAAAAAGCAAAAGGTCAAATACATAGCAGCGTGACGGCACTTACGCGTTGTCTAAACATTCCCTTTTCAGAAAGCCGCGCCCCTTACAAGCTCACATCAATTCTTACAAATGTCTAAGATTTTTCCTAATTCGACGCAACTCTACCCGCCGCCCGTTACACATACAACGTAGCTATGCTGCGAATTTGAAGAATATGTGACATAGATCACATAAACCAGCTAAACACTTAACATAAATCCATCAGCACAGCTTTTACTTTGCTTATTTTTTAATCTCAAGTTCGCCATTTCAATTCCTGACATACGAATATTCTTGCAATAAAAGCGAATAGTATTTTGTTCACAAACGTTAATATCACCTTGTGAAATAGCGAGCTTGATCACATATTTAATGTAAAACACTATTTTAATTAAATCCTTTATAAACAATGACTTAAATATTAAGGGTGATTAATTAATACCGGGTAGTGATAACCCGTTAAATGTTAACTTATGTTAATTTTTAATTAACACATTGTTTTCATTAGCGGTGAGTTTTACTTAAGTAAGCTGAACGTATTTACAACTTATATGACGCAATTATTCTATTTATAAGAATAATTAATGAATAACCATGATGACATTCACACTATCCAGGAAGGAAACGTTGCAGTATGGAGTAAGCTGAGCAATGCTGAGAAACCCTCTCATAATTCTTGAAAAAAGGAGCGAGTTATGAGCTATACACACATTCTTGTGGCCGTTGCCGCCACCCCTGAAAGCCAGCAGTTGTTAGCCAAGGCGGTTTCAATCGCTCGCCCTGTCAACGCTCGTATTAGCCTGATAACTCTGGTCTCAGACCCTGAACTGTATAATCAGTTTGCAGCACCTATGCTGGAGGACCTGCGTGAAGTGATGCAAGAGGAGACTCAGGATTTTATCGACAAGCTCAGCAAAGAAGCACAGTACCCCATTGAGCATACCTTTATTACCTATGGGGCACTGAATGAACATATTCTGGATGTATGCCGTAAACACGCGGTCGATCTGGTCATTTATGGCAACCATAACCACAGCTTCTTTTCGCGCGCGTCCTGCTCAGCAAAAAGCGTGATCGGTGCCAGCCACGTGGATGTTCTGCTGGTTCCACTGGCTGGAGATTGACCTGCGTTTTCTGAGCGTTACGCCAGTTTAGTGCAGGGAGAAACGTTGTCTGGCAATGGCTGTTTACTCTGACGTTGGATAACTTTTTCCAGATCGCAAATGAACCTCGCCTGCCAGTTGTCGATATCGTTTTTAATGATAGTTTCGAGCATCTCAGCGTGGCGGGAGATACGCTCAGCAAGCGGCATCGTCAGAGCCTGGTTTAATGCGCCAGCCACTTCGTCGCGGTCATAAGGATTAACAATAAGCGCGGCAGTTAGCTCATTCGCGGCCCCGGCAAATTGCGATAACACCAGCACGCCGGGGTTGGCAGGATCCTGCGCGGCCACGAATTCTTTCGCAACCAGGTTCATACCATCTCGCAGCGGCGTCACCAGCCCTACATCAGAGTAGCGGAAGATTTTCATCAGCAATTTACGATCAAAGTACTGGTTCAGATAATAGAGCGGCGTCCAGCCCAACTGCCCATATTTACCGTTAATCCTCCCCGCTTCAGTCTCCAGTTGGTGCCGAATATCCTGGTAGGCCTGCACCTCTTCACGCGAAGTTGGCGCTATCTGGGTGTAGCGAATTTTACCGTGGTGCTGCGGATAGTGTTCCAGCAGAGCCTCATAGGCCTGAAAGCGCTCCGGCAAACCCTTAGAATAATCCAGACGCTCAACGGAGAAGATATTCTGCACATTTTTAAGTTCTGCTTTCAGTTGCGCCAGCTTCGGCGGCAAAGGTCCGGAAGCCTGGCGGGCGATCTCATCCGGCTCAATACCGATGGGATAGACCTGGGTACGAAACGCTTTTCCCCATGCGCGGTGGTGCTGCTCGCTCTGAGTGGTTACCTGAGTCTGGGCTGCCAGACAATCCAGAAAAGCCTGACGATCGTTCTCGGTCTGGAAACCCAGTAAATCAAAGTCACACATCTGCTCAAGTAGCGTCTGATGTGGGGGTAAGGCATTAAAGATTTCCGGCGTCGGAAAAGGGATATGCAGGAAAAAACCGATACGGTTATTCACGCCGCGTTTACGCAGCTCGCTGGCAAACGGCAACAGATGGTAATCATGAACCCAGATTATGTCGTCATCGCTGAGCAGCGGCAGCAGTTTATCTACCAGCAAGGCATTCACCCGCTGATAGCCCTCCCATGCAGGACGCTGAAACTGTACCAAATCAAGACGATAATGAAATGCAGGCCATAAAACCGCATTAGAAAACTGGCAGTAATACTCTTCGTAATCCTGTTCACTCAAATTAAACGAAGCCCAGGTAATGTTGCCACGCGTGACTTTTTTTAATGGTTTGTCCTCATTACCCGTGTCCCCACTCCAGCCAAACCACAGGCCACCAGCAGCCTTCAACGCGCCCAGCACACCGACGGCAAGCCCACCTGCGCTTCCTTTGTCATCGGGTGAGGCGATACGATTAGATACTACGACTAAACGACTCATAGCCACCTCTTCTGTTATTCGTTGCTTTCGATTCTTGCTGCGAAGAGTTAATTTGTTCCAGCCAGTGCCAGACATCACTCACGCCATCCAGACGCCATGTCGCCTGCGTCGTTCCATTCCCCACCTTCACGGAAATGCCCCCTGCGCGATTAACCACGCCAAATCCTGTTTCGTCCGTCAGATCGTCACCAAAAAAAACGGGGACCCGTCCGGCAAAAGGTGCTTCCTGCATAAATGCGGCAATTGCGTCACCTTTGTTCGTACCCTTTGGTTTTATCTCCACAACGCATTTTCCGTGCTGTAAAGCCAACTGCGGCCATCTGTGCGTGATGCGCTCAGCCAGATTAATTAGCGCCGCTTCATGTTCCGGGGCCTGGCGATAGTGCAGTGCGAACGCCATCCCTTTTGCTTCAAGCGTTGTACCCGGCATCGTCGCCAAGGCGGTACTTAATAGCTCTCCTGCTTCGCGTTCTATTGCCGCAGCCAGGCGCACTATATGAGTTTGACCATTGATGTCACGGCGCTCTGCCCCATGCACTCCGGCGAGCGGAAAACGAAAGGGAGTGGTAAGCGCGTCAAGCTCAACCATCGAGCGCCCTGAAATCAATGCCAGCGCACCCGCATTATGCGTCGCCAACTGATGTAATAACTGCAGGATTGTCTGAGGGACAACGACCTGGTCTGGATAAGGTTTGATCTCAGCCAGTGTCCCATCGAGATCAAAAAAATAAGCACAGCTTGCAGATTGTTCAGGGGGTAAGATCAGTGATGCTGTCACCCGGTAATCCTCCTCATCATGGTCTGTACGCCGCGCGGATCGCGCCGTATATATGATGTATGACGGATATAAGTATAGACAGTGTGACCATGCTCGCCATTTGGAAAAACAATCGCCAGCCGGGTAGCGGCTGGCGATGAGCTAAAGCTAGACTAAAAAGTTGGGGTTAAAATCATCAAACAGTACGCTTCGCTTTTTGCTTGTAACGGTCGAAGATCACCGCCGCCAGCAGGATCAGACCACGTACGACATACTGTGCGAACGGAGAGATGTTCAGCAGGTTCATTGCATTCTCAACCGTACCCAGAATCAACACACCGGCCACCACATATGAGATTTTTCCGATGCCGCCTTTAAGCGAAACGCCCCCTAACACGCACGCGGAAATCACGATCAGCTCATAGCCGATTGAGGTCATTGGCTGGCCGCTGGTCATACGAGATGCGAGGATAATCCCGGCAATGGCGGAAACCAGCCCGGACAGAATAAAGATAATAATTTTGGTACGAACGACCGGAACCCCAGCCAGACGTGCCGCCTCTTCATTCCCCCCAATGGCCAGCGTGTTACGACCAAACGTGGTTTTATTGAGCAGCAAGCCAAAAACGATGAAACAGACGACCGTGATCCAGATAGGTGCCGGCAGACCAAACCAGTTGGCGTAGCCGAGAGTGAAGAAGCGCTCGTCTTCAATCCCTACCGCCTTACCGTCGGAAATAATGTAGGCCAGACCACGCACAATCTGCATCGTCGCAAGGGTCGTGATTAGGGCGTTAATTTTCAGCCGCGCAATCACGAACCCATTCACCAGACCACATAGAATACCGAGCAGTAGCCCGGCAGCCACGCCAATCCACAGGCTTTCGGTCATATTAATGACCACGGCTGTAGTGACCCCGGCGCAGGCAATCACGGAGGCAACGGACAGGTCGAAGTCACCGGATGCCAGGCAAAACAGCATCCCACACGCGACCATACCCGACATCGATACCGCCAGCCCCAGCCCCTTCATGTTGATGAAAGTGGCAAAGTTAGGCACAAAGAGGGAACAAACCAGGAACAGCGCGGCGAACACGACCAGCATCCCGTATTGATCCCAAATGCGACCAAGATTTAGCGCCGACTTTGCAGCACCTGAACCCGATGTTGAAACGGAAGACATCATTCTCTCCTTATTCAGGCTACAGCCTGGCTAACTTTTGGCATAGCAAGGCTTAACGCCTGGCGTTCATCCGCCTGTTCATGAAGTAACTCACCGGCAATTTCGCCTTCTCTCATCACCACGATACGGTCGGCGACACCGAGCACTTCTGGCAGATCGCTGGAAGCAAACAGCACGGCCACGCCGCGCGCCGCGAGGGCATAAATCACGTTATAAATTTCATGCTTGGCACCCACATCAATACCGCGTGTAGGTTCGTCCAGCAAAATCACTTTCATCTCTTCCGATAACCAACGGCCGAGGATAGCCTTCTGTTGATTACCGCCGGAGAGGTTCATAATCAGTTGCTCCGCGCCCGGCGTTTTAATATTGAGTGAGCGAATATGGTGATCGGCATTGGTCTCTTCCCAGCCGTTGTTGATCACGCATCCGCCCAGAACATGTTTACGACGGGCACTGATGTTGATGTTGTTACGTACCGAATGGACCGGAATGATCCCTTCAGCCTTGCGATCTTCCGGGCACAGCATCATCCCCGCTTCAATGGCGTGGCTCGGTTTACGGATATCAATAGGCTGTTCATCGATAAACACCTGGCCTGCCGTGATACGCGTGCCGCCAAACAGACCTTTCATTAATTCGCTACGTCCGGCGCCCACCAGTCCAAACAATCCAACAATTTCACCACTGCGCACTGATAAACTGATCGGGGTGCGCACGCCTGGGGCTTTGACTTCATGCAAACGCAGGCGCTCTGCACCATAAGGTCTGGATTTCCAGCCATAAATATCACCGAGGTCGCGCCCGACCATCGCCTGCACCAGCGCGTCGTGATCGACCTGCTGCATATCCGTGAACGTTTTGACGTAATGACCATCTTTAAACACGGTGATGGCATCGCTAAGGGCAAAGATCTCCTCCATACGGTGCGAAACGTACAGGATGATGCGCCCTTCGTTGCGTAGCTCACGGATGACGCGAAACAGATTCTCAATCTCGCGCGCTGAAAGGGAGCTGGTCGGTTCATCAAACGCGATAATTTTGGCGTTGCGCGCCAGCGCTTTCGCAATCTCCACCATCTGCCATTGACCAATGGAGAGGTATTTCAACGGCGTATCGGGATCGATATCCATGCCCAGATGCTTGAGCTGGAGACCCGCTTCATAGTTCAGCAGCGAGCGGTTCACAATCCCGCCTTTGTGCGGCATCTGCCCTAAATAAATATTCTCGGCAACGGTCATTTCCGGGACGAGATGCAGCTCCTGGTAAATAATGGCAACACCGGCGTTCAGCGCGGCATTGGTGTCCGCAAACGAAACCTCTTGTCCACGGATCGCCAAAGATCCCGTCGTTGGCGCATAGTTGCCGCTGAGAATTTTTAATAGTGTTGATTTCCCGGCGCCATTTTCGCCCATCAGCGCATGCACCTGACCGGCATAGCAGTCGAAACTGATATCCGTGAGCGCTTTAACGCCGGGGAACGTTTTGCCAATGCCGCGAAATGAGAGATACGGGGTAGACTGTTGCATAACGTCTCCGTGAGTCAGATCTTTATGCCGGATAGCGGCTTTGCCTTATCCGGCCTACTGAGTACGCAATTCGTAGGCCGGATAAGACGCGTGGCGTCGCATCCGGCATTTGTGTTACTTACCGCCTAAGCCTTTCTTCGCCAGTTCTTCTTTAAAGTTATCGCGGTTAATCAGCACCACATCCGTCACTTCAGTAAACGCCGGTGGCTCTGCACCTTTCGTTACCCAGTTGTAGAGCATCTCACTTGATTTGTAGCCGTGAACGTCCGGGCTTGGCAGGAGTGAACCGTAGAACCCGGTCGCTTCGCCTTTGGAGAGTTCGCTCACGGCATCAACGCCGTTGATGCCGATACCAATCACATTCGGCGCTTTGAAGCCCTGCCCTTCGGTCGCACGTACGCCGCCCAGCACGGTGTTGTCGTTCATGCCAACAATCAGCCAGTGTTTGACTTCAGGGTGCTGAACCAGCATGGAGTTAGCGGCATCGAATGCCCCGGGGATGTCATTCGATTTTGTGGGGACCTGGTAGATCTGTTTTTCCGGGAAGCCAGCGGCTTTAAGCGCTTCCATTGAACCCGATGTACGGCGACGCGCGGTATCGAGTTCATTCGCGGTAATGGCCATTACGGCTGTGGATTTCACATCCCAACCGCGCTTTTGCATCTCCTTATACAGCTCCTGGCCCTGGCGCTCACCAATTTTGGTTGCAGCCATCATCACCAGCGGCACGGTATCCATCGGCTTACCTTTGGCGTTAGCAAACTGGTCATCGACGGCAATGACTTTCATATCGTAGCCACGCGCCTTGGCCATAATGGCAGGCCCGAGTTTGGGGTCCGGCGTACAAATCACAAATCCTTTTGCGCCACTTGCAGCCAGGCTGTCGATGGCGTTAAGGGTCTTCTCACCATCCGGGACGGCAATTTTAATCACCTCAAAGCCAAGGTCTTTACCGGCTTTATCGGCAAATTTCCATTCAGTCTGGAACCACGGTTCTTCCGGTTGTTTGACCAGGAAACCGAGCTTCATGGATTCAGCGATAGCGGATTGTGACATAATGGCAGCCAGACCGATGGCAGCCAGCGCTTTAGTGAATTTGTGCATGGTTAACTCCAGCTTTAACGTTCTTTTATGTAGGGTAAAATCAGACGATTTTTTGTAATTCGGACGTAAAACAAGGCATTACCTTTTAGTGATAAGATCAATGCCAGTGCTGAGAGTAGTTTTAGCGGGAAATTGATTCTCCATAAGAGAGCGGCATCACACCACAGAATTACAGTAATTGCGTACATAAATTCAGCGGGAAATGACATAAAAAAACGCGGTTTTGTCGACGGGAAAAAAGAGGGATAGCAGATTAATCCATAACATCAGCCAACGAATCCTTGTTCCCGAATACCGAAGCATTCGGGAACATGATTACCATCGGTAATAAATGTGGTCAGCGTGATCGCGAACCGGAATGTCATCTCCCAGCAGGCGCGCCGCAAGCGTCAACGCAAAATCGAAAATATGCCCTAATCCTTTGCCGCTAATCAGATTGCCATCTTCAACAACCGGCGCATCGATATATTCCCCGTCCGTGACGTTTTGCCACAGATCGCCTGAGCAAACATAGCGACGCCCCTTCAGCAGACCGTTGCCGCCCAACACGCGCGCGGCCGCAGAACATACCGGGCAAATGAGCTTTCCTGCCTGATCATGACGGGATACAAACTGGATGACCGCCTCACTGGCGGCAAGATTAACGCTGCCCTGCGGCCCGCCTGGCAATACGACGGCATCGTAGAGATATGTCTGGCGCGCGGCCAACGTGCTATCCATCACCATCGGTACGTCATGATAACTCACCACCGCACGTGACTCTGCGCAGGCCAGGGTTTCGACTTCGATATTCAGGCGACGCAGAATATCCAGGGTAACAATCGCCTCCGCCTCTTCAAAACCGGGTGCCAGCAGCACCGCAACCTTCTTCATATGTAACTCCTTGCTTAATCCACATAAACGAAAAAATTAATGACGACCAGTGCAGACTGTTAAATTTCTCAATTTGATTAAAACTGTTCTGGCGCAAAAAATTAGCCATCAGATAATTTGTACTAATCCATCCCGATCGTGAAATTGCCTTTCAACTTGGGCAGATAATCATCAGATGCCAGACAATACCTTATTGTGGAATTTAATTTTGTGATATGAAACACCATTTCATTATCGTGAAAATCATTTAATTACATAAATTTCAACCTCTTACATTCATGTCATCTATATGCCAAAACAACAGAAGCATGAATACTGTTATGACAATATGTAAAAAAACATAAATACGCAGATTTAAGGATTTTCTTATACCAGGGCAAGCGTTATGCTGAATCTCGATCGGAGCGAATATAATTCGTGATCACTAAAGGACCGGCGGAACGGATTTATTCTGCTAACAGTTTTAATTGTACGTAGAGGTGAAGTGCAGCGACAGCCCGCTGTACTGGCGTGAGTAACGTACATCCCCCTTTCTGGAAATAAGGATATTGATATGGCTGCAGTTGGAATTGTTCATAAACTCAATACACAAATGAATCTCGAGTTCTACGCCTCGAATCTTTACCTGCATCTCAGCGAATGGTGCTACGAGCATAGCCTGACAGGTACAGCCACGTTTCTACGCACGCAGGCGCAAGGTAACGTGACTCAAATGATGCGTATGTTCAATTTTATGAAAAGTGCCGGGGCTAATCCCATCGTCAAGGCCATGGATGTGCCGGGTGATGAACTGAGTTCCCTTGAAGAATTGTTTCAGAAAACGTTGGATGAATATCAACAGCGCTCGAGTAAGCTCTCGCGTTTAACCAATGAAGCTGAAGCATTAAACGATGCGCCAACCATTGATTTTCTTCACGATCTGGAAAAAGAGCAGCAGCAGGATGGCGTGCTGTTACAGACGATTCTTGATGAAGTCCGCAGCGCCAAACGCGCGGGGTTGTGCATGGCGCAAACCGATAAGCACTTGCTCAACGTCGTTAACTACCAGCATCACTAATCTTCAGTTTTCATCGCGTTAATGCCGGATAGCGATGCTGCGCACTTTATCCGGTCAACCTCTGATTTTCCCTGGCACGCGCCTCCCATTCTGCGAGGCGCAAAAAAACCTTTCTAAAACCTGAAACAACGGTTTATTTTAGTGGGATTCGTTCTGCGGCGTGAATTTCAACTCGATCAAGGCAACCGCTTTTTGTATTGCGCGCATAGTGACCGGATCGGCCCCTGCAGGATGGCTGGAAAAATCGATGTTTTTCAGTTGGCTGGACATTTTTTCCCGAACTTCTACCGGGGCAATAACATCAAGAACATCCAGAATTTGCTTGATAACCAGCTGACAGGCAACAACGTCCGAGAGCAGTTCCTGATCGGCATTCAATGTTTGGGACATAGTGAGCTCCTTATAGAAAGGTCGTCATAGTACCTATTCAGCGATCGAAACGATAGCCGCGCACACATTACAAATGCGCTGAAAATAAAAAAGGTCCAGTCAGTTTCTTTTGAGATGGCAAGCACAACATGAGTGAACAGTTAGCGGTTGAGAACCAACGCGGTCTTTCCCCGGCAGCATTACTTGTTGCCGGGGCTTTCTTTATGGAATTTATTGACGGCACGGTGATTGCCACAGCCCTACCCGACATGGCCAAAAGCTTTGGCGTACAGGCGGTAGACCTGAACATTGGTATCAGCGCCTACTTGATCACCCTCGCGGTGCTTATCCCCGCCAGCGGCTGGATTGCGGATCGCTTCGGCGCCCGAAAAGTGTTTACCCTGGCGCTAGCGATTTTTACTCTCGCTTCGGTTTTATGCGGTTTTTCCGAAAGCCTTGAGAGCTTTGTAGCAATGCGAATTTTACAGGGTGTAGGTGGCGCGCTAATGGTTCCTGTTGGCCGTCTCGCGGTACTGCGCACCACGCCTAAACATCAGTTGATCACCGCCATAGCGACCCTGACCTGGCCCGCGTTAGTCGCGCCTATCATCGGGCCACCGCTTGGAGGATTCATTACCAGCTATGCTAACTGGCGTTGGATCTTCTTTATTAACGTACCGCTGGGAGTTTTGGCGATCGCGCTGGCGCTACGTTTCATCCCGGATATTCATGACGACGAGCGCCGTCCATTTGATATAGCGGGTTTTATCGCGACCTCTGTTGCGATGGTTAGCCTGGTGTATGCTATGGAGTTACTGGGAACCCAGCAGCCGCAGGGCTGGCTAACCGCCGGGCTGCTGGCGCTAGGAACCGTGACCTTTCTGTTTGCCCTGCATCATTTTCGTCACACTACCTGGCCGATGATTCGTCTTGATGCCATGAGCGTCCCTACTTTTCGCGTCACCCTGTACGGCGGGTCACTATTTCGTGCCTCTATTAGCGCTGTACCATTTCTGCTGCCGTTAATGTTCCAGGTCGGTTTTGGCATGAACGCTTTTCACGCGGGTTCGCTGGTTCTGGCGGTGTTTGTGGGCAATCTGACGATAAAACCTGCCACCACGCCGTTGATACGCTGGCTGGGCTTTAAGAAACTGCTGTTAATCAACGGTGCGCTAAACGTCCTGGCGCTGTTGGCCTGTGCATTAATTACGCCGCAGACCCCGGTGTGGGTTATTTTGTTGGTGTTGTATCTGGGCGGCGTGTTCCGCTCAATTCAGTTTACCGGCATCAGCACGCTTGCCTTTGCGGACGTCCCCGGGCCACAAATGAGCTACGCTAATACGCTGTTCAGTACGGCAACACAATTAGCGGTAGGCTTGGGCATTTCGTTGGCCGCTATCGGGATCCGTATCGGTGATGAGGTGAGTGAATGGCTGGCGTTAGGCTATATTCCGGGTATCAGTTTCCGGCTGGCCTTTGTCGCTATTGCGATTATTTGTCTGGTAGGTATGGTTGATACGCTGCGGCTTGCCCATGATGCTGGAAGCGCGGTTTCTAACAAGAACAAATAGCCCGGCAGGCGAACACCGCCGGGCCAACAGGATTTAGCCAACTATCTCGCGTACAAACGCTTCGATCGCTTTGTCCTGGCAGTTTTCAAAGAAGCACTGCTGGAAGCGCGGACCAGATACGGCGGTTTTTACCAGTTCAGGATCGATAGCGCGCAGAGTGTCCAGATAGTTTTCTTTTACCACCGCCGCTTTCACCTGGTTCAGGATCCCCGCGTTACGCACCTGCGGCTCTTTACGCTCTGGTGGATACCCTTCGCCGTTACGACCAGTGAATGCTTTTTCAAACATATAGCGCACATTCAGCTCAGCACCCCAGCCAAAACCTTTGGCGAATGCCAGAGAAAGCGCATTCCCGTTGTTGATCTGAGAGAACAAGAATGCGTCTGCCGGATCGAGACAATAACCACACACCACGCCCGGATGAATATTCAGTGACATCATTGCCCCCTGACCCGTACCGCACCCCGTAACCACAAAATCCACGGCTTTGGAATTGAGCAGGATGCTGGCCATAATCCCTAAATGGATGTAGGTCAGATGATGGTCATTTTCGTCGCTCATCCCGACGTTATACACTGGAAAACCTTTCTCATCCGCAACGGCTTTAAGCTCGTTATGAATGATGGCATTTTTGCTTGCCTGGCTGTTTTCCATCATCAATGCAATTTTCATTCTGTAATCTCCTGAATGCGCTGCGGAGGCCCGCTGAAAGTCATAACATTCAGGCCACATTACTATTTTGCAAACTCACTTTCAAATTTAATGAAATTTTGTTTTATAAAATAATGAGGTGCTCACATTTTTCCTGAGACAGCTCAGAATAGCCTCAATAAAATGACGTCGTTGCGATTAATCGCAGGTGATCTTCGGGTTATTCAAGCCATTGATGCGCCACCACATATGCCATGATAGCCTATCTCCGAACTTTCAGAGCGATCACATGAAGACCTTTATCCTTGCCCTTTTGCCGCTCGTGCTGACAGGATGCACTATTACTAAACAGGCGCAGGTCAGCGAAGCCAGTGCCATCACCGGCGTCGTTCGCCTGACCTACAACCAGGCCATGCTACAAACGGCGCGTACCGATGATTACGTGACCCAAGGCATAGCCACCAAAGAGTGTCAGCGCCTGGGTTATGCCAACGCAATGGCGTTTGGTCAGCCGGTGTCAACCTGTAGCGTATATGCCGGTTCTCTGTGCTTAAATACCAAAATTACGCTCGCCTGGCAGTGTCACGGCGTTACGGTATCCCAATCGCCTGCCTTCAATTATTAATATTTTCGACCAGCACATTATTGCTGGTCTTCTGCCTTTTCATTATTTATATTCTCCGCTTAATAGCGTTAATGCGTTTTATTCCCATTCGCATTTTAATAAATAAATTTATTATTTTACCTTTTGCAAATAATTAAATAACAAATTATAGTGACGCCACGCTAATATATAATAACGTTTGTGGAGCACAACCATGCTGAAAACAGAAATGATCGACCAACTGAATGAGCAAATGAACCTTGAATTATATTCATCTCTGCTCTACCAACAGATGAGCGCGTGGTGCAGCTATCACAGCTTTGAAGGTGCCGCCGCGTTCCTGCGCCGTCACGCCCAGGAAGAGATGACGCATATGCAGCGTCTGTTTGACTACCTGACCGATACCGGCAGCTTGCCGTGTATTAACACCGTCCCTTCCCCCTTTGCTGAATATGCGTCTCTGGACGAACTGTTCCGTGTTACTTACGAACACGAGCAGTTGATCACCCAGAAAATTAATGAGCTGGCACACGCGGCAATGACCCACCAGGATTATCCGACGTTTAATTTCCTGCAATGGTATGTTGCCGAGCAGCATGAAGAAGAGAAATTATTTAAATCTGTCATTGATAAGTTATCGCTGGCAGGGAAAAGTGGCGAAGGTCTTTATTTCATCGATAAAGAACTGGCTACGCTTGATACACAGAATTAATGTTGTGGGGTAATGAAGGCAACCCGCCATCATTACCCGCTAAAATCAGTGACGGCAGATCTTGCTTTCGTGCGTAGAGAAGCCGTCTTCTTTTGCAATAAACTTTCCCTTCGCCGCTAAAAACGCCACCAGCTCAGCTGCCGACATATCCGCCGCAGAACAGGTGTGAAAACGAGCCTGCTCGCCAAACCGTGCCGTAATCGCCGCTTCAAGGCTGGCATTTGAATACTGCTCGCCAGATTCAATCATCATGTTGAGCACTTCGTGACCGTGAATAGATTCCATACTACCTCCTCAATAAAGTCCGTAGCCTAATGTGAACGGCACGGCCTTGCTTTGCGCTAACGCAGGTTTACCCGCAGATAAATATCATTTGTGATACATCTTAACGCGCCAAACATCGTAAAGATTAATGTACATTCATTGTAACGGTGATTTGACGAAAATAGCGTTTTGCCTTAACCTGCGCCGCAGATATAACCGTTGATTATCTCTGGGACAGAGGAAAGCGTGAAAAACAGAACCCTGGGTAGTATTTTTATCGTGGCGGGAACCACGATTGGTGCCGGAATGTTGGCAATGCCGCTGGCCGCGGCAGGCGTGGGGTTTAGCGTCACGCTGGTATTGTTAGTGACTCTTTGGGCGCTAATGTGCTACACCGCGCTGTTGCTGCTTGAAGTGTATCAACACGTACCGGCAGACACTGGGTTGGGTACGCTGGCAAAACGTTATCTTGGTCGTTACGGACAATGGGTAACGGGCTTTAGCATGATGTTTTTAATGTACGCGCTGACGGCGGCGTATATCAGTGGCGCTGGTGAGTTGCTGGCTTCCAGCATCAGCGACTGGACCGGGACAACGCTCTCCCCGACAACAGGCGTACTGCTGTTCACCTTTGTTGCCGGTGGCGTGGTTTGCGTTGGCACATCTTTGGTCGATCTGTTCAACCGTCTGTTGTTCAGTGCCAAGATAATCTTCCTGGTGGTGATGCTAGCCCTGTTAATGCCGCATATCCATAAAGTAAACCTGCTTACGTTGCCGCTTCAGCAGGGGCTGGCACTGTCTGCAATCCCGGTTATCTTCACTTCGTTCGGTTTTCACGGCAGCGTCCCCAGTATCGTCAGCTATATGAACGGTAACATCCGTAAACTGCGTTGGGTGTTTATCACCGGGAGCGCCATTCCGCTAGTCGCCTATATCTTCTGGCAACTGGCCACGCTTGGCAGTATTAACTCCTCAACGTTCATGGGGCTGTTAGCCAACCACGCTGGTTTAAACGGTTTATTACAAGCATTACGTGAAGTCGTGGCTTCGCCGCACGTCGAACTGGCGGTGCATCTGTTTGCCGACCTTGCGCTGGCAACCTCTTTCCTCGGCGTCGCACTGGGATTATTTGACTACCTGGCCGACCTCTTCCAGCGCCGCAATACCGTAGCAGGAAGAATGCAAACCGGCGTGGTGACCTTCCTGCCGCCGCTGGCATTCGCGCTGTTCTATCCGCGTGGTTTCGTCATGGCCCTGGGGTATGCGGGCGTTGCCCTGGCGGTGCTGGCGCTGCTCATTCCCTCGATGCTGGCATGGCAGAGCAGAAAACAGAATCCACAGGCTAACTACCGCGTGGCGGGGGGTGCTCCGGCGCTGGCGCTGGTATTTTTGTGCGGCATTGTGGTGATAGCCGTACAGTTTTCGATTGCAGCAGGATTACTACCGGAAGTGGGTTAAAACAAAAGGGGCTTCACGCCCCTTTTTCTTAATGCAAACAACACTGCTTATATTTTTTACCGCTACCGCACGGACAAGGGTCATTGCGCCCTACCTTGGCATCCACTTTGACCGGTACTTTAACCGGCGTTTCCTGAGGATGCGCCATCCAGTAAGCATGCAGATCCAGCGCCGCCAGGCGGATGGCATCCACGCTCTCTTCGAACGCTTCTGGCGTCATTTTCTCAACGACCGCAAAGTTTTCTTCCGTACCGTGCAGCGCAATAGCCTCGAGCGCCGGTTTTAACGAGTCTGGTAACGCGGACCAGTCCGACAGCGCGACGCCGCGCATATAACCAAAACACCACTCTTCAACGATGGTCAGTTCATGCTCGTCAATTTCACGCAAACCAAACAGCGGCTCAAACTGCTCAGGATATTCATCCAGGCGATCGGCCGTATCCGCCATATGTTGAAACGCCAGGTTCATGAAACGCGTCATTTCTTTTTCGGAGGACCAGCGAGGAACATACTGCGCGCCGCCCCAAATAGCGACCAGCCACTGCTCCGGTTCAATTTCATACGGTGAACTCAGTACCGCCGTCAGTAAACCATCCAGTTCTGACACATCCAGAATAGCCTTATCTGTATTGTACTTAGTCAGTACATCATCCAGCCATTCCAGTTCGCTCTCGTTTAATGGTCCCGTTTTCATAACGCTTTTCCTTAGTCAAAAAATCTTGCCTGTGATCATCCTACATGGCTGGAGGGATAACAGATATAAATGGGCATATGCGGCTTACAGCAGCCGCCTGTTCAGGTTAACAGGAAAAGAGGGGAATTCCGGTAGTTAACGCACAAAAGAGAACACTAAGCCGCCGGGCATCATACCGGGAAAACACAATAAAACCACCCGCAGGTGGTTTACTGTTGTTCAATACGGTTGAGCGTTGCGGTATAGCCCGTTTTCGCTACTGCGTTAAGTAGAGTATCGGTTGGGAAACCTTCTGGCACGATGGCTTCTGCCTGCCGGGTTTTGAGAGAGGATTTTGCTTTAATCACGCCGTCGGTTTCACGTAGCGCCTGATTGACCGAAATAACGCATAACGAGCAGGTCATATTTTGTATATCCAGCACCACTTTTTGATTGGCCGCCTGAGCCCACAGCGGCAACAGCAAGCATGCAACTAACGCGAAGATCTTCATTCAAATACCTCATAAAACCAGGCAACAAGCGTTGGGTAAAATAGCACCGGCAAAATCAATGCCAGCGCGCACCAGTAGAGAACGCGCGCTTGCTTCAGAGTTAACCACCCGGAGCACCACAACCGTTTGGAAAAATAGAGCCGCCAGAAGACACGCAATAATAATCCCAGGGACAGCAGTACCAGAGGAGTTCGCAAAAACTCAAACCGGGTGAAAACGGCGAAGCTCGCCGCCGAAATACCAAACAGCAGGTAAAGTAGTGGTCCAACACAGCATAAGCCAGCGGTGACGGCGGCGGCCGCAGCCGTCAACAGGGTAAGCCCCGCACCTTTAGCGTTGTTCTGTGGCGACATAGCTGTAGGAAAACGCTTTAGGGTCATAGAAATTGATCGGGTCGCCATCGACTTCAGCGTAAGGATAACCAAAGTTATTCATGGCCCCCTGCTCCGTTGCCGGATACAACTCGAAATCACGCCCATAGTTGAATCCAACCCAGTTCATTTCCCAGTTACCAAACAGGTAAGCGTTAACCGCCTGGACATCGGCATCCTGATGCGTTTTTTTCTCTGCCAGACGCATTTTGGTCACATCAGCAGGATCGCACGGTAACCAACCGTAACCTGCCAGATAGAACTCAGCGCGGCAGTGTTGTCCGCCGCTCACATTGGCAACGCCTGCACTGTCGGCTGTGCCAAAAGCACTTTTCGAGTAACGTTCGAGCTTATTGGCCTTGCCCAGACGGATGCCAAACAGTTCGCGCGCCGGAATACCGCTGGCCCGCGCCAGAGCAACAAAAACGGAGCTCATGTCGGTGCATTTTCCTTTGAGCTTACCGCTTTTTAATATCTCCGCCACATCCCCCGTGCCGCAGCCAATAACGTCGTTGTCACGCTCCATATGGCTGCTGACCCATTCGTAAATCAGGCGCGCTTTTTTTAGCGGATCCTGCTCATTACCGGTGATTTTACGCGCGGTTTCCAGGACCAATCCATCAACTGGGGTATGTGCCGTCGGCAACAGATACGGTTTTACATCCAGCGGATAAATAATCTGCTCAGGTGCCTGCCAGTTTTTCAGCGCGTCCTGCTTCAGCGGTTCCCAGTCGGCGGTTTCAATGTCGATATCAACGTTAACCAACAATTCACCCTGCGAGTCAGCCCAGGTGGCAAACAGCGTTTTCGCGCCATAGGTATTATTGGTGGTGACGTACGCCTGCTTATAGTTTCCGCTAAAGGCAAGCGCCGTCATTTGTTGAAACGCGGTATCCACCGGTAGCGGGATCCACAGTTTCACCACGCCGCTCGATCCCTTAGGAGGATTAAGTTTATACGTTTGAGATAAGACAAAGCGTCGACGAGCTATTGGCGCAACGGATGGCTCCGCGGCACGTACCGTCTGGCTAATGAGTGCAGGGCCGACTAATCCGGCGGCGGAAAGGAGAACGCTATTTTTGAGAAACTGACGACGTTGCATTGCTGTCTGTCCAGGTTGTAAGAGTTGAGCTACGGCTAAAGGGGAAACCGTACGCGATCATCACAGCAGACAGAGGCTGGCATAAAAAGGCGAGTCGATGGAGATTATTCATCAATAACAGACCTGTTAACTGTGAATGAAGTGAGAAACTGCAAGGTCGCTATTAAGCCATTTACAGCCACAAAAGTACAGCAGCGGAGATACGTTCAGACTATATACACAGTCGTTGCCAGTTTGCGGGCTAACCCTCTTGCCCCTTCGCGCATGACCGTGTTGTGATTCCAGCGAAATACAGGTGCTGCCAGCGGGGCGAGATAATTCATCCAACGGATCGTGGTACGCACATTCCAGTCATATCTGACAATAGTCGCTGTACCATTGGCAGTAAAAGACCATACCCCTCGCCCTTCCACCGCGCCGCTGGCTTGTCCTTCAAGCAGTGTGCAAGGCCGTATTTTCAACACATTGATATCAAAAGTTAAGCGATAAGGAAGCGCCCCTTTCCAGGTATAACGATGCAACGCCCCAATACCCCGTAAATCCCCTTTCCTTATCTCAACGATGCGTTCCAGACTTCCCCACCATTCAGGCCAGCTATCCGGATGGGAAAAAACATCCCATACCTCCTGAATTGAAGCCTCAACCCGCCAGACTGTGGAAAACTGATAGTCAGCCATAGTGCAGGCTCCCTCAAGGCGTGAAAAAATTGACGGGGAAACGGGTGTTGATAACCATAGCATCCAGAAGAACAGTTTCTAATCGCTGCCCATCTGGCGCATAGCTGATCACTTTGGCAGGGAGTCCGTGATAATTATCCAGCCAGATGTCGTAGCGGTGAACGCAACTCGCGGAGAAAATGAGACGCGCATAATCGCCCCCTTGTATCGGTACTATCTGCAAACTGGAGTCATCAGCTGTCGACTGTTTTTATTATAGTTCTTAATTGCGCGGCACTCCTCTCCCGGCCCCTCAGACTCCGTACAGGCAACAGGCTTAAATTGTTTATTTTCTATTCAGATGAGATAAAGGTATAAGACTATACTTTAATAGCCATACTTTTAATGGGTATTAATCATGAAACTGCCATCGGTATTTTCATGCGCCGTCCTCGTATTGCTGCTGGCGTCATCGTCTGCCGCAGCCAGCGCGTTACAAAACCAGGCCGCAAGAGAGCAAGAGTTAAGCGCGGCACTTCTTGCAGGAAATGGCGTCATCATCATTGGCGGGACGGATGATTTCGCTTTCACATTCAGGGCACGTAACCGAATCCACAGACATTTGGCGATTCAGGATGGCATAGGCGATCCCATCATGATGAATGGTTTTCAGGACCACAACTATAATCCCTCCCGGGATGGCTTTATCAACAACCCAGCCCGGGGAAGGTTTATGTTTAATGCACCGATTCGTCGATAGATTGATTGGCAATGGGGAGTGTGTAGCGGGCGGCTTAACGTATCTGGCTGGCTTACTTGACGCAAAATACCTATGGTTCGTCAAAAGCCGGCACAAAAAAACCACCCGTAGGTGGTTTCGCGACACTGCTATTGCTTTGATTGTTCTATTCTTTCCCATGGTACCGGTGTGGGATTTGCCCACACAGCACGAACGCCGAGCAGTTCAGGATATTTTTCAAGAAGTTAATATGTAACTTACTTCTGCGTAAACACCTTTGTTAATCAGGTATGCGGGATCGGAAGTCCGGCAACAGAAAACTGGTGATTCGATTATTTTTAATCTGCGTGGTTAAGCTTGTTGCAGACCGTTCAAATCGTTAAGCATCCGCTTGAGACATTTGATTTTATTCTTATCGCGAACTGATTGCGAAAGCTTACTGAGTTGAAAAAACGTTTTGTCACCAAACCCGTCAATGACTTTGAAGCGATAATCCTGACGCTCGCTATCCCAGGCATAAACAATGTTTTTACAATGCAGGGAGTTAATAATGACTTTGGTGCTGACAAACCATGCTAAAAAAGCATTCAACTTCTGCAATTTGCTGTCATCGAGTTCTTTTTTGAGAGCAAGCTGATAAAGAGTTTGAGCAAGGTTGCCATGCTCATCGCACTCCTTCACAGTGATCTGCCCTAGCCCTTTATTTGTTTCAACAAGACCTTCGATCTTTTGCATATAAAGAGAGTCTGTTTGATGACCAGGCTTGCATTCTTTGAGGTCCCGGAAGACTTCCCGTAACTTGCTTTTATAGTTCGCAATATCTGAAATAACGATTTTGATCAGCAGGTTACTATCCTGTGGATGCTGAAAGACGTAACGATCGTTACCTCGTGCAAGTAAGTCTTCATCTGTCAATACAAGCTCTTGTTTCATGATAGTTTTTGACTCTTACCCTAAGGGAAATGAAATTGCCTCAACTGACCTGCATCGGTAAGTTCTGCTAATCAAAAAACTATTATGTATATATTTATTTCAATAATTGATAAACGAAATGCATTCGGAGTGAGACAAATGTCTCTTCAGGCAAGTGGGCAGGCTAATGAACCTGTTTTGATCCCCCGCAAATACGCTTCTCCAGTCGTGAACGAGGGTTATCAGTAAAGAGCAGGCACCGGTATGAAGTCAACAGGCACCCGATAATATTAAGCGGAAAGATTACTTAACCCGTTTCCCCGTTTCGTCAATGACCTTTTCGCCATCCTCTTTGGTAAAAGAGCCTTTCTGAGCTTCAGGTAAAATATCCAGCACAATTTCTGAGGGACGACAAAGACGCGTGCCAAGCGGCGTCACTACAATCGGCCGATTAATCAGGATCGGATGCTGAATCATAAAATCGATCAACTGCTCATCAGAAAACTTATCCTCATCAAGACCCAGTTGCTCATAAGGTTCAACGTTCTTCCGCAGCAATGCGCGTACTGAAATGCCCATATCTGAAATCAGTTTGGTCAGTTCATCACGAGCCGGGGGCGTATCGAGATAATAAATAATAGTTGGTTCGTTACCGCTGTTACGGATCATTTCCAACGTGTTACGTGAGGTGCCACAGGCCGGGTTGTGATAGATGGTAATGTTGCTCATATCAGTATCTCATTACAAAGTGACAGAGAGCCGCCACGCCAGCGCGGCCAGAGTGACGAACAGCACGGGCAGAGTCATGATAATGCCGGTGCGGAAGTAATATCCCCAGGTGATGGTCATATTTTTCTGTGCCAACACATGAAGCCACAGCAGAGTTGCCAGACTGCCTATCGGGGTGATTTTAGGACCTAAATCGCAGCCAATCACATTGGCATAAATCATGGCCTCTTTGACGACGCCGGTCGCAGCACTCCCGTCAATGGACAATGCACCAATCAGCACCGTCGGCATATTGTTCATCACAGACGACAAGAAGGCAGTCAGGAAGCCGGTACCGAACGTGGCAGCCCATAAACCTTTGTCTGCCAGCATATTGAGTACAGCAGAAAGATACTCGGTGAGTCCTGCATTACGCAGGCCGTAGACGACCATATACATACCCAGCGAGAAAATCACGATCTGCCAGGGCGCCCCGCGCAGCACTTTCCCGGTATTAATAGCGTGGCCACGCTTGGCTACCACGAACAGCACCGCAGCCCCAACTGCTGCTATCGCGCTTACTGGGATCCCCAGCGGCTCCAGAACAAAGAAACCGACCAACAGGAACAGCAGAACAATCCAGCCCGCCCTGAACGCCGCCGGATCTTTAATCGCACTGGCGGGCATCTTGAGCAGTGAAACGTCATAACTGGCCGGGATATCGCGGCGGAAGAAGAGATGGAGCATGACCAGCGTGGCAGCAATGGCCGCCAGGTTTACAGGGACCATCACGGAGGCATACTGTGTAAAGCCCAGGCCGAAGAAATCCGCCGAGACAATATTGACCAGGTTAGAGACAATCAGCGGCAGGCTGGCAGTATCTGCGATAAATCCTGCAGCCATGACAAAGGCCAGCGTCGTCGCCTGGCTGAACCCCAGGGCGAGCAGCATCGCAATCACAATCGGCGTCAGTATCAGTGCTGCACCGTCGTTAGCAAACAGCGCAGCGACAGCAGCGCCAAGCAGTATTATCCAGGTAAACAGCAGGCGACCACGCCCGTTACCCCAGCGGGAGACATGCAGCGCGGCCCATTCAAAGAAACCGGACTCATCGAGCAGCAGGCTGATGATAATCACCGCGATGAATGCCGCTGTTGCGTTCCAGACGATATTCCAGACTACGGGAATATCATCAATGTGGATGACCCCCGTCCCCAGTGCCAGTAAGGCTCCGATACTTGCGCTCCAGCCAATGCTGAGACCTCTGGGCTGCCAGATGACCAGGACCAGCGTCAGTATAAAAATACTCCCTGCCAAAAGCATTTTAGATTCCTTTATATATGATTATGTGAATATGACAAATTCTCTCAACAGGATGTGCAGGCTGATTTTTTCAGCCATTCACCCACATCTTTCCTCAGACACAGCCAGGACGTCGTGATCGTCTCAGCGGCCCACGCAGGCATGTGGGGAGACAGACGGTAGTGAATCCATTTGCCTTCCCGGCGGTCAAGCACCAGTTCCGCTTCTCGCAGAATAGCCATGTGGCGAGAAATTTTAGGCTGTGATTCAGAGGTCGCCGCGCATATATCGCATACGCACAGTTCGCCGGATTCCCGGAGAAGCATAACAATGGCGAGACGGGTTTCATCCGACAGGATTTTAAAAAGCTGAACAGGCTGTAGCATTTTTTACTCCGTTCCCTTTAGAATACATATATGATAAATCATATGTGTTGAATTTGAAATCACAGAACCTCCCGGAGGAGTAAAAAATGGAACACTTTCCTGCACTGAATGCTGATTGCTTCGATCAGCAGATTGCTGAACGCCTGCAGCTCCAGGAGCCGCCACGCATACTGATCCTGTATGGCTCGGTAAGAGAGCGTTCTTACAGTCGTTTTGCCGCAGAAGAAGCGGGACACCTGCTGACGGCGATGGGAGCGGAAGTAAGACTGTTTAATCCCTCAGGTTTACCCCTGCCGGATGATGCCCCAGATACGCACCCAAAAGTCACCGAGCTGCGCGAGCTAGTCAGATGGTGTGATGGGATGGTGTGGAGTTCCCCGGAGCGGCATGGGGCAATGAGTGCGGTGATGAAGGCACAGATCGACTGGATACCCTTAAGCGAAGGGGCCGTTCGCCCTTCACAGGGAAAAACACTGGCGGTGATGCAGGTCTGCGGCGGGTCGCAGTCTTTTAACGCCGTGAACCAGATGCGTATCCTTGGGCGCTGGATGAGGATGTTCACGATCCCTAACCAGTCCTCAATAGCCAAAGCCTGGCAAGAATTCGATGAGAGCGGGCGAATGAAACCTTCGTCCTGGTATGATCGTATCGTCGATGTCGTCGAGGAGTTGTTTAAAATCACGCTGCTGCTCAAGGGGCAAACCGATTACCTTGCTGATCGCTACAGCGAACGAAAAGAGAGCCATCAGGAGCTTTCATCCCGCGTCAATCAGGCGAAAATATAACGTCCTTTTTTACTGAGCTCAAAAACGTCCGCTTTTTGCTGGGCGTTCAACCGCTGGATGCAACAATGTTAATTCTTTGCTGGCTGCGAACCGATAAGCCAGCTCCTTTTGGAAAATACTGTCTGAGCAATCTGTTCGTATTTTCATTAGAACCACGCAGCCAGGGAGATTGAGGATTACAGAAATAAATTTGGGAAGCCGCCCTTATCATCAGGCTCTTTGCGATACCTTTTCTTTATATTTACATATCCAAAACATCATAAAGTTAAGATTTTTTGGACAAATTAGGGTATGGTTGAAGTTCATCCACTCAAGGAAAAGCCTATGTCAGAACGTAAAGACTCTAAATCACGCCGCAACTATCTTGTCAAATGCACCTGCCCAAACTGTACCCAACAATCTGAACACAGTTTTTCAAGAGTACAAAAAGGTTCTCTTTTAATCTGTCCTCATTGCAATAAAGTATTCCAGACAAACCAAAAAGAAGCAGCCTGAATCCGTTTTAGACTCTATTTCTGGAACAGAATCACCACATCTGTATTTTAAGATTTATCAAGCTACAGATAATAGAAAACCCGCTGGCTGCGGGTTTAGTATTTTCATATTTAAAAATAAAAAATATGGTGATATCTGGGAAAAGCTATCTTCTTGCGTATGTTGTCGTGCAAAGCAAGTGGTTAGACTTTTCGTGCAGCGAACCTACACGTACTCAAAATGGTCAGCATACTTTCTCATGCAAAAGAGAGATGAAATATGCTGACCGTTGCCCTGAATGCCGGATCAGTAACATTTCATCTCTACTGACCCAACAATACATCCATTGCTTCTGTCAGTATGTCTACTCAGGCTTTAGCCTTCTTCGTTATCGCATACAGACAAAAAAAGGATTTACTCTGTAATAACTACATTGCCAGCAACCGGACCTTTAGTACCATTCTCAATGGAGTAAGAGACTTTTTGCCCTTCAAACAAGGTGCGGAAATTATCGCTCTGGATAGCAGAAAAATGTACAAATAAATCTTTACTACCGTCAACAGGAGAAATAAAACCGAATCCCTTATCGGCATTAAACCATTTTACTAAACCATTCATCTTTTTTGACATTTTGTATTCCTTAATTTGGCCTTCCGGCGAACATGGTTTTATTACAGAAACTACTTAGTGCTTAGTGGGGAGACTCAAAGAAGGGATAAATATAAAACACCTGAAATGAGAACTGCTTTAGTAAACTACTTTGTATTTTGTCTGTTCTTCAAACCGACGCGACCATTAACGCACGGGCGTATATAATAATCAATGTTTATTTTAGTTATCCAGATCTCACGATTGCTGAAAAATATTTCTGGCATTATCCAGGGGTATGTGTATAGTGCAACACGTTATTAGCTTTAAGGAATTTTTTTGTCTCGTAAAATGACAGGAATTGTCAAAGCCTTTGACTGCAAGAGCGGTAAAGGCCTTATCTCCCCCTCCGATGGTCGCAAAGATGTACAGCTTCACATTTCAGCCTTAAGTCTCCGTGACTCAGAAGTACTCATCCCCGGATTACGCGTTGAGTTTTGTCGAATAAATGGTCTTCGAGGCCCCTCGGCTGCGAACGTTTATCTCTCATGACCTGTAGCCGCCCCTCCTGACTTCTGGAATCATAAAAGAGAATTTCAAAACAGGGAGAGTTTCATATGTATCAGAAAATCTATCTCAACGACTGGCTGACAGGCCTTAAGAGCTCATGCTGCACGCTGATAGTGACTCTGCTTGTTTTCATCTAACCTGTTAGTTCAAGACCGGTAAGAGTTGCAATAGCGTTGGCGTATCTGTGTTGAGCCCGTCAGGGTGATATGCTTGCGTTACACCCCAAATGCCTGTGATGCACATAGGATGAAAGCCAGGGGATTTCTGAGCTTGAAGGTTCGCTGAGCGAGAAGCGAGAAATTTCAGGCACAAAAAAACCACCCGTAGGTGGTTTCACGACACTGCTTATTGCTTTGATTATTCTTTTCTTTCCCATGGTACCCGGAGTGGGACTTGAACCCACACAGCGCGAACGCCGAGGGATTTTAAATTCTACGTAGGATCAATGAGTTACATAGCAGTGCATTGCGAAACTTTGCTGACGTTGAATGGTCGTCTTTGCAACCACTGGCAGAAAATGGATAGCCGTAGATTGCGTTGAGCACAGAAACAGCACAGGGTAATCGTCTACCTGGTCCTGTAAAGGAGGTTGTTGCCACACAAGCTAAAGCGCTTGACCTGCCCCCAGTATTCGGTACAACTGTCAGTTAGTAATATCTGTTCTGTGAACCGCTCTCTGAATGTGATCCATTCATAATCAGCGCTACCTTTAGAGGTTGAATACCCAGCCCCTGGTAAACATAACGTTCCAGGGGGTACTTTGCGATGAAGGATATTTTTACAGCGTAAATTCGTTTCCGGGTCCAGTGCCCTGGTTATTTACTATATAAGCATCTATTCTCTGATCATTAAATCGCCAGCAGTCAATGGCAAGATCCATCAGCAGGCGTTGCCTTGATGTGATGTTTTCCGCGGACCAGTCTTGATATTCATATCCATATTTCAGCTTAAAGCGATTTAATGCAGTGTTATCACCAATTGAGTACTGGGAGTGGAGTAATCGAGTCATGATGATTTCAGAGTTTAAATATTCTGTTTGTTTTTTCAAAAACCAGTCTTCACTCAAATCATTGCAGTTATTGACGGACTGGTTAATTGTACCCTCTAATAATGTTACATTACCAATCTTGTATAGATAACTTGTTCGATTTGCATCAGAGAACTCCCCGTTTTCAGGGGCGTTTCGTACCGTCTGAGGAAGAATATGCTCAATTTGCATCTGCTGAATAGCCTGCTGGCTCTTTTCCGGAAAACCGCAAAGATGGCGGATATGATTCTCTAATCTACCCAATACATAACGTTGGCGATACTGAGGCGTAAAATTATAGTCATTAATAATTGAGAATCGTTCTTTAAATTCATCTAAACGCTCCACAACAAAAGGTATAAGTGTTGCTGAAACAACATTTGCAACCTCTGCTTTCGTTTTCACATCCCGAAGCTTTACAGCCCATTGAGTAAAGCGTTGCTCATATGTCTTCGATTGAATAGCCATTGTATTTGTAAAGAATAAAAAGCTCTCAAGTTGAGCACCTAAGAAATCCATTACATCATCAGAACAACTAATGTCCAATGCCATTAGTAAAACCAAATGCTGACGTGAGCGATATTTATTAATATATCCAATGTTACTTACGTTTGGAAAACGGATATTTTCACGCCAGTAGGCTGCTTCATTTGTTGCATTGACCAGGTTAGCGTATCGTTCTGATAGTTTTTCCAATTCTTTGACGAGGACCATAGGGCGTGTCTTATACTGCAACGACAGTTCCCCCTCAGCTGAAATGATCCATTTATATATATCATCTTCACGCAAAATCCCGTGATGATATCGTGCCATCAGAAAGTAACGTAAAAAACGAAGCGGGTTATCACTTTCACCGCAAGACTCAAGGTTATTAGTGATGGATTTCCATGTTGTCTTTATTGCCGAAAACTGTTCTTCTTTTATCTGACTGAAAATCAAATTTTTAACAAGATCCATAGCATTAAGGCTGGCACCACGCTGATTGATCGTTTCGAAGATCTTTAATGCGCTACTTAAGTTCTCTGATTCAATGACAACCAGCTCAACTTTTGTTAAAAAAAAGCGAGCGAAGGAGATTAATCCATTCAAGCTATCTTGCAATTGGTATTTAAGATAATCACGAATGTGATCATACGCGTCAGCCATTTTTTTTACTGAAGCTGTTTCCGCAAAGGTATTGGTTTGCCCTTCAATTAACCGCGAAATAAATCCTCGACTTTCTTCATATTGAAGATCTAGTCTAATTAGATTTTCCTCACTATTAATATCATAACTAGAGAGCCATTCCTCAATAGTTTTCAGATATTCCAGGCCTTTTTTGTCAAGTGTATCCAATCTATCTTTTAATAGATCCCGTAAGGCACACATAGTGATGACAATAGTGGTCAACCGCTGCTGTCCGTCAATAACATCATGCTTTTCCCCATTCTTTACGATAATAACAGAACCGAGAAAATAACCATTTTGATCTTTCTGCTCTGGTTGGTATTCATTGTCTAAATCCATGATAAACTGTTCAACCTGATCATCAACCTTCCATACGTACTCACGTTGATAATCGGGAACTAAAAAATAATAATCGCTTAATTTTGATATATTTTTTACATCGGCTTCTATTTTCATTTTATATCCTTACATAGCTGGATGAACACCACAGATCATACTGATCCCAGATCCAATTCACAAACGAACAGGAGAGTAGACCCCTTCTACATTACAGCTATCTCCGTCATCAAAAATCAACTCTCCTGCACTATAACCATCCATGGATAAAATAGCCTTTTCATTGAGAGCCAGACTAAGGCACATTGATGTTTTTATCATATTATCTGTACCATAAACCTCATACCAGTTATCTTCTTTTTTAGAAACCTCTACCTCATACTTTCCTGAGTCAATATTAACCATGCTAAATACATTATCTACATCACATGAATCCTTGCTATCTGTAAAAATTATTTTTTTATCATAGCCATCAACCCTGAGATATGCGTCTTCAGAATAAGCATAAACATAACAATATTTAGTATTAACAAAAGAATCCTTCCCAGTAATTTGATATAAATTACTATCTTTTCTTGTGACATTTATTTCCCACGTATTGGCATGAACATAACCTGGAGCCAAAAACAGGGTTAATAAGAACGGTCCAATCTTGGCTTTAAAGTTTCTAACAGTTTTGAAAAACATAAAACCCCTTCTTATATAGTTCTGTAATATTTTAATTTAGCTGGGCTCTTACTACATATCAGCCAACAACATCCCAGCCATGCCATCCAGCCGTTTCTTGACCTTTTCCCACCCAGGCATAACCTGCCCCATCAGGCGGTAAAACTCTTCACTGTGGTTGTGCTCAGCAACATGGCATAACTCATGTAGCAAAACATAATCGATACATTCTGAGGATGCCTTAACCAGCCATGGATTCAGGGTCAGACAGCCTTTTGCTGAACAGTTGCCCCATTGCGTTTGCATCGCCCGCAGACGTATCGGAGGACGCTCACTGACCCAAAGGGTCTGCGGAATCAGTAAATCAAGCCTGCGCTGAAAAACATCTCTGGCACGTTCCCGATACCATTCAGCCAGCAATGCTTTAATCTTTTCTGCCGATTTGTGTCTGACAGTCACTTCCAGACGCCCACGCAACATTTTCACTCGTTGCGGCACAGTAGCGTCTTCTGTCACTTTCAACTGATATTGCTTACCGAGATAATAATGGCTTTCTCCGCTGACATACTGACGCGGAACAATGTGTGTCTGTTGCTCCCTGAAATCACGCAGTTGCTGGTATATCCAGCGCCCTCGTTTTTTCAGCGCAGACAACACCTCGTGCTCCTGTGTTTCTGGCGGTACAGAGGCCACTACCCGGCAGTCGGGATAAACCTTGATGAGCACCCTGCCCTTTACGACCTGACGCGGAACACACTGTACGGTGATGACATCATCACCATAAATAATGCGTAACGCTTTCACTGCTGGCGACTCTTTTTCACTCATGATTTCATCAAACCAACGCGCAGTATCTGGATGATAGTTTCCACAATACGGTTTACCTGATTCATTCCGGCACCTATTTCCCGGCAGGTCGTAAACAACAGCGGTAAGAGATTTGTCTTGACTGCTTTCTCGATATCCTGAGGGTTCAGGGAGTTTTCTGCCACTGCTTTGACGATGATACTGTCTACTTCAAAAGCCAGCTTCGTCCACTTCTCATGCACCTGAATGTCGTTTATCGCAAAAACCTCAGGCAGCTCTTTTTTAAATACACCGTAATATGCCTGAGCATGCTTGTTTACCGCCAAAGCATCCGGGACATCACTGAGCTTACGGGCTTCAACCTGTTCTTCAAACTCACGGAATAAGAGGTACTGCTTAAGTGGATGGTCGAACAGTTTTTCAGCCTCTTCGATTGCCATACGCAGGAGTCTGGAAAAGGCCTCCTGAGCATACGGATCATCACGCAGCTCCTGCTCAATCATCTTCGTCACACGGGTTTTAATGATGTCGGTTTCATTGCGGGTTTTATTGTTGTCCCACTCTTCGGGCTTTTCGCTCTTACCCATTTTACCGACTTCATACACGCCATCCGGTTCACGAACCTCAACGCCAGTGACATGCTTATCCAGCAGTTTTTTCACCTGCTCGGCGTAGTCGTCATAATTGACCTGCTCTCCACTTACCTGCATCGCCCACTGGCGAAGGCTGGACATCTGTTTTACGGTTTCTTTATAGAGATTTCGGTCTTGTTCCGTAAAGCTCTTGTCGGTGAAGAAGGTGGCGGACTGCAGTGCCACTTTCAGGCATCCGGCAAAGGCCGTTAACGCCTCGAAGAAATCATCACGGGTTTTCTGATGGATATCGACCATCTCTCCGTCACGTTCTTCCATTTTAGGCACCAGTACTGCACGTAACTGTTCAGTATCATTTTTGTTTTTAACACCGGCAAATATGGCCCACAACTGGTTATACAGATGCGGCAGACGTTTATATTCAGAGCTCATGGCGCTGTACAGCCCGTCAATATCCTTGATGTCGTATCCACCCTGGGTTCGGGAGGCGAGATCCTGATATTTGCCGATAGTCGTGTCCAGTTCAGCCAGAATGCCGCGATAATCAATCAGCAGGCCAAACTTTTTCAGTGGATGCAGTCGGTTTACCCGGGCAATCGCCTGGATAAGATTATGGGATTTAAGCGGTTTGTCGATATACAGCACGGTATTTTTCGGTTCATCAAACCCGGTGAGCAGTTTATCGACGACAATCAGCAAGTTAAGTTTATCATCGGTATCGAAACGACTGATGATATTGCGGGTATACACAGACTCCTCCTGCGTGCCGACATTATCCTTCCACCATTTCGTCACTTCCGGCAGTTTGCTTTCATCCACCTCGGTATTCCCTTCGCGGGTATCCGGCGGGCTGATAACTACAGCTGACTCAAACAACCCAGCTTCATCAAGATACTTTTTATATTTGATGGCGGAGATTTTGCTGTCGCAGGCAAGTTGCCCTTTCAGCCCCTCATCAATATTTTTCGAGAAGTGTGTGGCAATATCGAGTGCGATAAGTCGGATGCGGTCATCTGCACTGTAAACCTCACCTTTACGGGCATATTTACGCTTAAGGTCGGCTTTTTGCGCTTCTCTTAACCCATCGGTAATACGATCAAACCAGGCATCTATTGCCCGATCGTTAACCTCAAGGTCGGGAATACGTTCTTCATACAGCAAAGGTGTAACGGCTTTATCTTCTACCGCTCGCTGCATGGTATAAGCGTGGACAATCGGCCCGAATTTATTAGTGGTCTTATCTTCTTTCAGCAACGGCGTACCGGTAAATGCCACAAAGGCGGCATTCGGCAGGGCCAGTTTCATTCGCACATGGTTCTCACCCCCCTGGCTCCGGTGTCCTTCATCAATCAGAACGATGATGTCGGAGCTGGTATTGACGCATTCAGGCAATTTTGTCGCTGAGTTAAATTTCTGGATAAGGGTAAAGATTATACGTTCTTTACCAGAGCCAATCTGCTGTGCCAGCTTCTGACCTGAGGTCGCCATCGCTTTGGCCTTATCATCCTTCCCGGCCAGTTCTCCACCAGAAGCGAAAGTACCGCTGAGCTGCCCTTCAAGATCGACACGGTCCGTCACCACCACAATGCGACACAGCTTCAGGCTGTCATGGAGGATCAGCGCCTTGCTGAGGAAAACCATGGTGTACGATTTACCTGACCCCGTGGTATGCCAGATCACCCCACCTTCCCTGCCCCCATCCGGTCTGCGAGTACTGATGCGTTCCAGTAGTCTTTTAATCCCGAACACCTGCTGATAGCGCGCGACAATCTTTCCGGTCTTTTTATCAAACAGGGTGAAGAAACGGGTCATCTCCAGCAGACGTTCCGGCGAAAGCAGACTGATAAGCAGCTTATCCTGCCCGCTGACAGCCAGTTCACCAGCGGCGATTAACTGTTGGTACCAGTCGAGATCGGCTGAAGGACGATGATCAAACAACGCATGAATTTGTTCCGTCGATAACTGATGGTTGCGCAGCGCATACATCTGCGGATCGGTAATATCTTCTTCGCGCCATGCCGCCCAGAATTTCATTGGTGTATGACAGGTGCCGTAGCGCCCGTCATACCCGTTAATCGACAGTAATAGCTGGCTATAGGCAAACAGCTGCGGGATTTCGTCGTTGAGCTGATTGCGGATACTCTGGGATATCCCTTCGTCAATGGTTGGCCCTTTCTTGCCGTGACCCGCCGGGCTTTTCGCTTCAATGACGGCCAGCGGGATACCATTCACAAAACACACAATATCCGGTCTGCGGGTTTCGACACCGCCTGACCGCAATACCGTAAATTCTTCGGTAAAATGGAACTGGTTATTTTCCGGATGTTCCCAGTCGATCAGCGCAATGGTGGGGTTCACCTTCTTGCCATCGACAAACTCCGTGACGGCGATACCGTAGAGCAGATGGTTATACATCCGCTCATTGGCTTTCAGCAGCCCTTCATTCAGCGCCGGAGAACAAACCTGCGATATCAGGTTATCCAGTGCCTTTTCCGATAACTGGCAAGTTTTACCGCCCGCCATAAAGGAACGCTTCGACAACGCCTCACGCAGAACCGGACGCAGCACCACCTCATCCTGTTTATAGCCCCGATAACCCATAATCTGTTTCGGGGGTAAAAACGTCCAGCCGAGGCTGGTCAGTAACGTCAGTGCCGGAATTTTGGCGCTGTATTCTTCCTGGAACTTTGGCGTGTACGTCTGGTTCATTAGCTTTCCTTGTTCTTCGCGTTAAGCGCTAACGGCTTCTTCAGCTTCTACTTTGACACGACGTTTTCCGGTCAGTAACTGCTGCATCAGAGCTTTTTTCTCGTCTTTGAGGCAGGCGAGTTTTTTCTCCAGGATGGAGATTTCAGCATCGGCAGCGAAAAGGACGGTGGCGATTTTTTGTTGTTCTTCTATCGCTTTAGGAATTGTCATATTTAGTGCCTTGATGGCTTCAACTTGAACGCCCTTAACCGTGCTCCCCGTCCCCATTTTTGCTATCTGTTCAGAGTGTAATAGAAACCAGTTGAAAATATATTCTGAGCAAACATATTCACTTGCACAAATTGCTTTTAAATCTTGGTTAATAGCAACATCGCAAGACGCCATCACTGTTTTCCCAACTGCCATTCTAGTCGCAATTATTACAGTTCCAGCAAGGACAAGATTTGATGCGCTCTCAGCTAAACCAATTTCGTTAATATACTCTTGAGCACCGTTAATACGTGGTGAAATTAGATCTTTAACTGTTACCCATGGGATATCTCCTCCCCATAGTCCGCTATTAGCTCGTGATGGTGTGCCCCCACCATAAATCCTACCGACTAAGCTCCCTAGCGGTCCTGAACGCCACTCCCCACTAAACCTAACCCCATTCTCATCCAGCAAGCGTTTCTTCCCGGTAAGCAATTGCTGCATCAGGGCTTTTTTCTGCTGCTGACTGTTGGCGAGAAGGTTTTCCGTCACCGAAATTGCATTGTCCCAGGTTGACAGAATTTTAACGATTCTCTTTTGTTCAGACAGTGGGGGGATATTAAATGGCCACTTAAACCAACTATCTAACTTAAAAATCATTTTCTCTATGTGCACACCAATGCTAGAGTGGAAGCAGGTTTGCTGGAAATATAGAGACTCCGATAGAAATTCCATATAAGGAAGATAAAAACCGGACTTCCCTGTAAGCACACAATATTCATTCGATACAATTGAGCCAGAAAGTTCTTTAGGTACAAGACCGCAAGCACCGTGCACAATTTGTCGTTTTGATATGAGAAAGTCGTCTTCGGTGATGCTGCCAACTTACTGATTTAGTGTATGATGGTGTTTTTGAGGTGCTCCAGTGGCTTCTGTTTCTATCAGCTGTCCCTCCTGTTCAGCTACTGACGGGGTGGTGCGTAACGGCAAAAGCACTGCCGGACATCAGCGCTATCTCTGCTCTCACTGCCGTAAAACATGGCAACTGCAGTTCACTTACACCGCTTCTCAACCCGGTACGCACCAGAAAATCATTGATATGGCCATGAATGGCGTTGGATGCCGGGCAACCGCCCGCATTATGGGCGTTGGCCTCAACACGATTTTACGTCACTTAAAAAACTCAGGCCGCAGTCGGTAACCTCGCGCATACAGCCGGGCAGTGACGTCATCGTCTGCGCGGAAATGGACGAACAGTGGGGCTATGTCGGGGCTAAATCGCGCCAGCGCTGGCTGTTTTACGCGTATGACAGGCTCCGGAAGACGGTTGTTGCGCACGTATTCGGTGAACGCACTATGGCGACGCTGGGGCGTCTTATGAGCCTGCTGTCACCCTTTGACGTGGTGATATGGATGACGGATGGCTGGCCGCTGTATGAATCCCGCCTGAAGGGAAAGCTGCACGTAATCAGCAAGCGATATACGCAGCGAATTGAGCGGCATAACCTGAATCTGAGGCAGCACCTGGCACGGCTGGGACGGAAGTCGCTGTCGTTCTCAAAATCGGTGGAGCTGCATGACAAAGTCATCGGGCATTATCTGAACATAAAACACTATCAATAAGTTGGAGTCATTACCTACCCTGCCAGTGCCTTTGCGCGTGGTCGTAAAAGCCGCCAAAAAGGCCGTAGTCAGTGGATTAAAAAAGGCCTGGAACTGGATTTTCGGCTGAATATATAAAAACATAGCGGGGGCGATGGCTCCCGTGTAAGTTATCTCAGGTTAAGAGACACAACCTAACCCGAAGATCCCACAAGGTTTTCAAATTATATCTGTAAAGCTAAGAATGGTGGTTTAGCTTTGCACCTGGAAGCAGAACCACCTATAAGGACATCTCCCCCCATGAAATTTAAATATCTTGCGTTATCCCTACTCGTAAGCTTGCCTGCCCTGGCTGAATCATCCCTTATTGCGTGCAGCCCTAAAGACAAAAGTGGGGATGACTCTGCAAGTATTTGGCCGAGCCCCTATTTGTCACAAAACAAACTCTGTTTCAACATAAGTGCCAATTCAGGTAGTACGTGTGTTGCTAACGGGAAAAGTACTTCCTGGTTTACTGAAGCCGTAATTGTTGATATTGATGGCGAACCACAAGGACGGGATGATACCTGGTTCCGGGTTGTACATCCCATAATCACTGATGAAAAAATAGAGTATGTGATCGAGGGTTCAAGAGATAAAAAAAATTGGGGGGGTGTATCACATGTCTCGATTAACAGACTTACGGGAGAAGCGGTAGACTGGTTTATCGCCGACCAAGGTGGAACATCTTATCAGTGTCATCTGGAAAAACGAAAAATCTGACTGGCATTATATTGTGCCGGTGATGCTGCCAACTTACTGATTTAGTGTATGATGGTGTTTTTGAGGTGCTCCAGTGGCTTCTGTTTCTATCAGCTGTCCCTCCTGTTCAGCTACTGACGGGGTGGTGCGTAACGGCAAAAGCACCGCCGGACATCAGCGCTATCTCTGCTCTCACTGCCGTAAAACATGGCAACTGCAGTTCACTTACACCGCTTCTCAACCCGGTACGCACCAGAAAATCATTGATATGGCCATGAATGGCGTTGGATGCCGGGCAACCGCCCGCATTATGGGCGTTGGCCTCAACACGATTTTACGTCACTTAAAAAACTCAGGCCGCAGTCGGTAACCTCGCGCATACAGCCGGGCAGTGACGTCATCGTCTGCGCGGAAATGGACGAACAGTGGGGCTATGTCGGGGCTAAATCGCGCCAGCGCTGGCTGTTTTACGCGTATGACAGGCTCCGGAAGACGGTTGTTGCGCACGTATTCGGTGAACGCACTATGGCGACGCTGGGGCGTCTTATGAGCCTGCTGTCACCCTTTGACGTGGTGATATGGATGACGGATGGCTGGCCGCTGTATGAATCCCGCCTGAAGGGAAAGCTGCACGTAATCAGCAAGCGATATACGCAGCGAATTGAGCGGCATAACCTGAATCTGAGGCAGCACCTGGCACGGCTGGGACGGAAGTCGCTGTCGTTCTCAAAATCGGTGGAGCTGCATGACAAAGTCATCGGGCATTATCTGAACATAAAACACTATCAATAAGTTGGAGTCATTACCTATTGTGCCTGAAGAATACGGGAGCTTATGCTCCCGATATTATTCTTAAGGACTCAGAGTTTAACAAGTCCTGCTTTAAGAGCCAGACGGACACATTTATTGGCTTCCTGCATAATCACCTCCTGTGGATATCGGTTCATTTCCCGATATCCATCAGATTTAGCCATGCGACCTTCCATTCCGGCATTATCCAGGACGGTTTTCCAGGCATCCCGTATTTTCTTTGAATCCTTTTCTCCCACGCCCCCCGACAGCGTTCCGAATAACTCTTTCGTATTGTTATTGAGATGTTTATATTCAGCAGCGTCCGGGTCTAATAGCATGGCCATTTTTGTTGATTGTCGGGTCGCTTCATAGCAGAGCCCTGCCGTTTCAAGCGATATTTTGGCTGCAAACGAGGTGGTAGAAAATCCTATAACAAAAAATGTAATAACAATCTTTTTCATGATATGAAGCCTCGGTAAATTATGCGTATGATATATATTTCAGACGAAGGGTAATATGAGGGAGGGACAGGTTATGTCCTGGTTGATAAAAATATTTCGATACCTCGTTCTTAGGGGGTTCCAAAAATATCTGCTTTCAGCCGGTCTGTATTATCTGGCATTAATAAAAAACCCTCAGATACCCTGTCTGACGCGCTCTCTTATCAGAGGGGCCAGTCGCACTTTGCCGGGTGCAATCACCTCTGTTACGGTTTCCACTCTCAATAAGTCACGCTGCCCTGTGCGATGGCACACGGAAAACTGCTGGCAAATGTCTTCGACTGACAGGGTATTGCCCGTATAAAGCTGAAGTAAGATCCATCCCAGTCTCTCGGCTATTTTCTCGCCTCGTGTTCGGTGCATAGTCCGTACCTTTATGGATTTGAAATTAAGAACCCTCACTCACAATTGCGTCTAACCAACTGTAATATCGACATAATTTTAAGGGTGTAAAACGTCCGTTGGGGTAATGATTAACAGACATCCCCCTGATTGGTCATTTAGGGGGAATGTTGGTAAAACCACGAGGGATCTGAGATCCCCCGTGTCTGCACATGTTTATGCGAACGGTCCGGTACAACCAGTATCATCATCATGCTGCGATGTACTGCGCATGAAGAGGATTACAAAGATGCCCGTTTTCTTCCTGTTCATAACAGGTCAACAACTTTCCACAGTTACCGTTACCCGGTAAATCCCCATAGACAGGTAATCCATAAAATTACCCTCCCATAAGGACCAGAGTTCATTCCTCTCTGCCGCCAGTGAAATATCCCCAGCCAGATAATGGAAGACGTATTGACCTGACCAACAAAAGTCCATTTCCTTTTCCAGCTCCGGATAGACTCGTCCCATGTAACTAAAGTCTGTGACATAATCGAAATACCATTCGTTATCCTGGCGGATGAACCGCATTTCAACCGGATGAAATCCGCCGGATTCTGCACTGTAGTCCGGGTCACGAAAATTAATGACTACTGCCCTGACAGATGTTTGCTGAGATTGTTCTGCCAGAAGCGTAACGATGTGCTGCTGAAATAATTTAGTGACAGGCAGCGTTAATCCTGCCTGTTTTAGGGCATACTGTGTTTGCATAATAGATTTTCCTGTAAAAGGTGAGTAGAGGTGTGTAGTAGTTTCTGGTTGTATAACAGTTCTGGTAAAGAATTAATTCTTCGCAATCCTTTCTCAATCGCCAACCTTACTGAGTGTTTTAAGACGCGCCCGCCAGTCAGCATATAAAACATGCGTAAACAACTTCTCAGGGTGCGCCTCAAGCAGGCATATATCCGGGGAGCGTAAAACAGCAGCCAGAAAACCGGCATTATTGGCACTTGCTCCTTTAAATAATGATCTGAATACGCCTGATGTGAAGCCCGTTGTCGGTTGAACTTCGAGTACACTTTCAATCTTAGAAAGTGGGACCCAGTCTTTAGAGAACAATCCACCGCTGCCATTTGCCATGAGGCGCAGATAGAGATCATTATCTTTTTCAGACATTGCCAGTTGCCATGTCAGCATGCCACTGGCTTTAGGGCTGATTTTTTCCGCCTGACCTGATTCAATTAGCAGCTTATAACTCTCTTCAGGTAATATTTGGCCATCTTCAGTGATACCTTTTTCAATATCACTTAAATCATTATTTAACTCCAGGCCCTCGTGTTCATTATTATTTTTTCCCGACTTTGACTTTCTCATTTTCATCTCCTGATTTTAATATAATTTACAGACGGGATTCCGCCATAGACATTAATTTATCAATCCCGCCCAGAGGACAATTGGGATGAAACAACAGATAAATACCATTTCCATTATCTTCTGTAATTGATAGCATCAAGTAATATTCATCTGTCAGATGGACCACGAACTCAGGGTTTGCAATTAAATGATGAATTACATCCAGTACGTGTCGTTTAATATCTTCGGGAACATCACCGGGTTCAATGTACATTAATGTTACACCCACCTCTCCCCAAAAATTCATTGCGGAAAGTTCATCATCAAATGGGAGTATCAGTTCTTTTCTCAAAACAGACATAACTGAATCGGGAAGAAGGAGCGACGGCAGGTCTTGCCAGCTCGAGATAAATTTCATTGAATAATCCTCATAAACAAAAAAACCCGATACGTTTTAAGTATCGGGGTTACACAGACAGGGTAAAGAATCTGGAATTGCCTTCAGGCGTCATCTAAATTCTTTCATAATATCCACAATCCTTGCAGATAAGCACTGGAGCATTATTCCTTTCACGCTGTTTAAGGAATCCAAATAGACGCTGTATCGCCCTGATGATTTCTTTAAGCAATTCTGGTAATTGCTCCGGGCTAATATAACCGGATGTCGATGTCAGAAACCGGTCATCGCGAGTCACCTTTGCTATATTTCCGGCAGTTTCTGTGACTGTATTCCGACTACCGCACTTAGGGCACTTTAACGGCATAATCATTCTCCACGTTTAAGAGATGCAAAAATCACTGTTCTTTACTGGTAGCTACGGGGGGTAAAAGAAGGTCGGTAACACCCTGCCTGGTCTGACGCATTCGCTCTGGTGTCAGTTTTGCGTAGCGCTCCGTACTCTGAATACTGGCATGCGCAAGCTGGGCTTTAACGTCATACAGACTGTACTGTCCGCTGGAGACAAGTAATGATGCGACAGAATGGCGCGTAGTGTGGAAACAGACTTCACTTTTATCTATCCCGCACTCTGCCAGTATTTTTTCATAGGCCCACCGGGGTTCTGATATCGGTTTTCCATTATCTTTTACGGCAAACAGATAGGGGTTGCTGCCAGCCCGTGGGATCGAATCAATAATGGATAATGCAACATCACTGAGATACACAGTTCTGCTGCGACCATTCTTAGTATAAGGAATGAATAACGACCTGTTATCCCGATCAATATGTTTGTGCATGACGTTAAGCATTTCTGATTTGCGGGTACCGGTTAACAACAGCATGGCTATTAGTCCCCCGGCAGCCTTATTGGGATATCGTGCCGCAGCGTCGAGGATCCTCCTGATCTCATCAGCGTCAAAAAAGCGCGTCCGCTGATTATTCTCCTTCAGCAAAGGGATCTTATCGGCTTCATTCTTCTCCAGGACATCCTGTCGTAGCGCATAACGCCCCATAGTTTTCAGAATAGCCAGCGCCCTGTTACAGGTAGACGGTGCATACTGCTGGTCTTGAATACGGCCCTCAAGCATGTCAAAAAGCACCTGCTGGATTTCCCGGGCCCGAAGGTCACAGTAACGTATCTTTCCCAGACGAGGTTCAATGTATTGCGTGAAACGCTGAACATCCTTATCCCAGGACTTTTTATGGCGCTTGATGAACGGAACATAGGTCAGGTGAAAAAACTCACTAAGCGTTGGCATCGCACGATAATTATCGCGCTCTGCCTTAGGGTCATTTCCCAGTGCAATCGCCTCCTTGTGACGACGAGCTATCTGACGGGCTGTCCCCACATCAATTTCAGGGAATCTGCCAATACTGATACTTTTTTTGGTACCGTGGAATGTGTAGCGCAGGAGGAAACGTTTGTTACCCGTTCGACCTGAGAGGCATTTGAGGCCAATGACCTCGGTATCAGATACCTCAAGCTCTGTAGATCTGGTATCTGTGTTTGCCGGAAGGGCTTTGATGGATGAATTGGTGAATCGGAAGGATTTTTGCATATTTATCCTCATGTATCTGATTGATATCATGAAAATAATATATATCTGAAGGTGTTTTTATTACGGGGCAGGATTGAAGAATGGAAAGGCTATTAGACGCGTACAAACGGATATTACAGGAAGTTGACGCCCAGTCATTTAACCTGAATGAAGATAAATACTCAGGCGTCTTTTTACCCGTGCCGTTTGAAGAATACTGGCACTCACCGGTAAAAATCATGCTGGTTGGACGTGAAACCGCTGGCTGGAATACGCTGAATGGTAAGAATACGATATCACGGATGCTGGGACTTATACCTGACGTCACCATCGGGCAGGTGGTTGAAGAGGCTGTAGATCGTTACAGGAAACATCTTCCGGTACAAAATGATGGCACCACGAACCTCAAATCACGTAGCCGCTTCACGCAGTATCATTTCCGGCTGGCCCGGGAGCTTAATATTCCTCCCCAGGCAATCGTGTATGCCAATCTACTGGCGTGGGATTACGACGGACTGACCCCTCTCAATCGCCCTCAAAATGAAGTGCAGGAAGTCATATTAGCCTCGCTGAAGCTGCTGGCGGTACAAATTAAACACCTTGAGCCTGATTTCATCATCTTTGCATCTGGAGCCCGGAGAACAGACTACATCATAAAACAGGTGCTTACTGAGCTAGGCGGCTATGAGACTTCTTCAGTCATTCCGGGGAAGCTGTGGGAGTTCAAAACAGGTAATACAATCTGTTTCAGAATTGCCCATCCAAGGGCTATGCGCGGACACCAGAAGTACAGAGATGAGGTGATTGCACGAATTAAGCAACTTTGTACTCAGGGTTGCTAGAGCATTACAACTTGCTCAGCAGGTCCCCCTTCCCGGAAGAGTACCGGAAAACAGGCAAAGCGGCCTGGTTCTCTATGCTGGAGGCGACACGTTCAATTCGGCATTGCCAAGCTGGAGATTGCACTTCATTGCACCCCGTGAGCACAGGATATGCACAGGGCGTGAATTCCAGGCACAAAAAAACCACCCGTAGGTGGTTTCACGACACTGCTTATTGCTTTGATTATTCTGCTTTTTTCCCATGGTACCCGGAACGAGACTTGAACTCGTACAGCCTATGGCCGAGGGATTTTAAATCCCTTGTGTCTACCGATTCCACCATCCGGGCTCGGGAAGAAATTGGAGGCGCGTTCCGGAGTCGAACCGGACTAGACGGATTTGCAATCCGCTACATAACCGCTTTGCTAACGCGCCGAAATCTTCTGGCTTTTCAGCCGACATCCGCTATTGCCGATGTCTTTAATTTGGAGCGGGAAACGAGACTCGAACTCGCGACCCCGACCTTGGCAAGGTCGTGCTCTACCAACTGAGCTATTCCCGCATCACCAAGTAACTTTGTTAATCACTTGATTTTGTTATCGTCTGGCAATCAGTGCTGCCGTTCGATGCGTTGCATTCTACTTACCTGACGCAATGAGTCAACGATATTTTTCACCACTGACGATCGTTTGCTGAAATTTGCGCCGAAACGATCACTGTTCAAGCAAATCTCCCCACGCAGCGCTCAAATACTGGAACATTGACCACAACGTCAGTATCGCGGCGACGAAGAAAAGTGCGATCCCGGCGTACTCTACCCAAATATTTGGACGCCACAGCAGCCATGCGAGCGCGGCCATTTGCGAAGTGGTTTTCACTTTGCCGATCCAGGACACCGCCACACTGCTACGTTTACCCAGTTCAGCCATCCACTCACGCAGCGCAGAGATAATAATTTCACGCGCGATCATCGTGGCGGCAGGAAGCGTTACCCACCAACTGTGATAGTGCTCGGTCACCAGCACCATCGCGATAGCCACCAGTACCTTATCAGCGACCGGATCGAGGAAGGCGCCAAAACGCGTGCTTTGGTTCCAGCGACGCGCCAGATAGCCGTCAAACCAGTCGGTGACCGCCGCAATACAGAAGATCAGCGCACAAACGAAGGGAGCCCAGGTGAATGGCAGATAAAAAGCCAATACAAAGAATGGGATCAGGATGACGCGAAACAGCGTGAGCAACGTAGGGATATTAAATTGCATATGACGGATAACTATCTGTTGTCAGTAAAATTACCCCTATGTTGCTACAGAGGGCCTAATGTTTCAACGAGTAGAAGATCTTTTCTGCCAGAGCTTGCGAAATACCCGGCACTTTTGCAATTTCTTCAATACTCGCGTTACGAAGCCCTTGCAAACCGCCCATATATTTCAACAACATCTGCCGACGCTTCGGCCCGACACCTTCAATAGTCTCCAGCGTGCTGGTACTTTTCACCTTCGCCCGTTTTTTACGGTGCCCGCTAATCGCATGATCGTGAGATTCATCGCGGATATGCTGGATAACGTGCAATGCAGGGGAATCCGGCGGAAGGCTAAAGCCCTCTCCTTCCGGCTCAAAGAACAGCGTTTCCAGGCCTGCTTTACGATCGGCCCCTTTTGCCACGCCCAACAAAAGCGGGTGCTGTTTGTCCCAGGGAACGTCCAGTTCAGCAAACACGGCTTTCGCCTGCCCCAGTTGACCTTTTCCGCCGTCGATCAATATGACGTCCGGAATCTTACTTTCTTCAATCGCCTTACCGTAGCGCCGACGGAGAACCTGATTCATTGCCGCATAATCATCACCCGGCGTAATACCCGTGATGTTATAGCGGCGATACTCGGCGCGCAGTGGTCCATTGGCATCGAATACCACGCAGGAGGCTACCGTCTGCTCGCCCATTGTGTGGCTGATATCAAAGCACTCCATGCGTTTCACTGCGGGTAACTTGAGTACTGATGCCAGCGCCGTCAGGCGTTGAGTAATGGTCGACTGCTGGGAAAGTTTTGTGGTTAACGCCACCGCCGCGTTGGTACGCGCCAGCTTCAGATACCGCGCGCGATCGCCTCGCGGTTTCGTCTGAACGTTGATCTTCCGCCCGGCCAGCTCAGACAGAGAGTCCGCCAGCAGGGTTTTATCGCTAAGATTAAAATCGAGCAGGATCTCACCCGGTAAGGTGCGCATCTGACTTCCCTGCAGATAAAACTGTCCGACAAAGGTTTCAACGACCTCGCCGAGTTCTGTTCCACCTGGTACTTTCGGGAAATAGCTACGACTGCCTAACACTTTACCCTGGCGAATAAACAGCACGTGCACACAGGCCATGCCGGCGTCAAACGCCACGCCGATGACGTCCAGATCGTCTCCGGTATTAGAGACAAACTGTTTTTCGGTCACGCGGCGTACGGCCTGAATTTGGTCACGAATGCGGGCAGCCTCTTCAAACTCGAGATTTTGGCTGGCCTTTTCCATCCGGGCGATCAGCTGCGTTAATACCTGATCGTCTTTCCCGGACAGGAACAGACGAACGTAATCAACCTGCTGCGCATACTCTTCCTCACTCACCAGACCCGCCACACACGGACCGAGGCAGCGGCCAATCTGATATTGCAGACAGGGCCGCGAGCGATTGCGATAAACACTATTTTCGCACTGACGAATAGGGAAGATTTTCTGCAGCAACGCCAGCGTTTCGCGTACAGCGTAGCCGTTAGGAAACGGTCCAAAGTACTCGCCTTTGGCATGCTTGGCCCCGCGATGCATTGCCAGGCGAGGATGGGTATCGCCGCTGAGGAAAATAAAAGGATAGGATTTATCGTCGCGCAGCAAAACGTTATAACGCGGCTGATACAGCTTGATGTAGTTGTGCTCAAGCAATAACGCCTCGGTTTCGGTGTGCGTTACCGTGACATCAATCTGCTGTATTTGCGCGACCAGTGCTTCGGTCTTACGCGATGCGAGGTTGCTACGGAAGTAGCTGGAAAGCCTTTTTTTCAGGTCTTTCGCTTTCCCGACGTAGATGACCGTCCCGGCGTCATCATACATACGATAAACGCCGGGCTGACTGGTCACGGTTTTCAGGAACGCTTTGGCATCAAACTGATCGGTCACTGGCTTGTTAATGTCTCCGCATTACACAGGCCATGGCGAATTGCCAGGTGAGTCAGCTCAACATCGCCGTGAATGTTTAATTTACTGAACATTCGATAGCGATAGCTGTTCACCGTTTTAGGACTAAGATTCAGTTGCTCTGAGATCTCATTGACCTTCTGACCTTTGGTGATCATCAGCATAATCTGCAACTCACGTTCAGACAAACTGGCAAACGGGGTTTCCGTTTTCTCAGGCTCAATCTGGCTAAGCGCCATCTGCTGAGCGATATCGGAGGCAATATAACGTTGGCCAGAATAAACCGAACGAATCGCACTCACGACCTCCTGGGGCGCAGCCCCCTTACTGAGATAGCCCGCGGCTCCCGCCTGCATGACTTTTGCAGGTAACGGGTTTTCGGTATGGACAGTCAGCATGATCACTTTAATGTCAGCCGTTGAACGCGCAATTTTACGCGTTGCCTCAAGGCCACCAATACCGGGCATATTCATGTCCATCAGCACAACGTCAACGGAATTTGAGCGGCACCATTTTACCGCATCTTCACCGCAGCACGCCTCGCCGACAACTTTAATGCCTTTTATATCTTCAAGAATGCGTCGTATCCCTGCGCGCACCAGTTCGTGGTCATCAACAAGAAAAACGTTGATCAAAGGAATATCTCCAGAATAGGGATAACGCTACCGATAGTTAATCGGTCCTATGTTAACGGGTTTTATCTCAACTTTGAAATGTAAAAATCGCCGTCTTTCGATTTTGCTCTCGTTTTTGGAAATTAGAAGGTACGACGAGTGGAAACTTTCTGTTATGGCAACCTTTTGCCACGGTTATATCTGCATAGCTGTTTCAGAATAGTGACAAAAAATTCATATTCGTCCGTTGAATGCAAAATAGGCAGCTAAAGTTGTAACAATAATTAACGAGTAAAATACTCGAAATAAACAACAGGTGGAGAAAATATATGCACCGCAACATGTTGTTTATTTTAATGTCCGCGACTTATGTTTGCGCAGAAAACAACCGCTGATATTTTTAGCCTCGCTTATGGTATACTCCGGCGCCTTAAGATTTGACATCGCACTTTTTCATTGAAACATAACGAGGAAAATAAATGAGTACGCCTGACTTTTCCACTGCTGAGAATAACCAGGAACTGGCCAATGAAGTCACCTGCCTGAAAGCCATGTTAACGCTGATGCTGCAGGCAATGGGCCAAGCCGATGCAGGGCGCGTGATTCTTAAAATGGAAAAACAGATCGCGCTGATTGAAGATCAATCACAGGCTGCGGTATTTTCCAGCACTGTTAAGCAAATTAAACAGGCCTACCGCCAGTAATAAGAACCCGGCTGACAGCGATGCTCTCAGCCGGGTTTGCGTCTGACACTCAGAACGATAATTTACTCAGATCAGCCCGGTTGCCGCGGCATAACAGGCGATCTGCGTTTTGTTGGGTGCATTAAATTTCTTTTGCATATTTTTCTGGTGAAAGTTAACGGTATTTTCAGAAATCGACAGAATTATCGCTATCTCTGAAGAGGTTTTCCCCTCTGCCGTCCATTTCAATATCTCTTTTTCCCGCTTGCTAAAGCGCATCTCTGGCGCCATGACCATGTCATCTTGCAGCCGCGTCAGTACCGACAAGCTTTCCCGCACCAGCAGTTGCATCCTGAGCTCTACCTCATCGTTTGCAAAGCGACTATTACGGACACTCGCACGCGATACCGATAAAAAACCCAACGCCCGATTAGGCAACATTAAGCATTGCGTCATCCCTTTACGTAAACCGTGATTGCGCGCAGCATCCCACAGGGGCTGTGCATCGCGAAATAAGGTATCGTTCCAGGGTAAATGCCCCTGACTGAAGTTTTCAGGCTTCAGCACCGGATCAATAGCGAAATAATTCTCGGACTGATAATGCGCCACCCATGCTTTGGGATAGGTCGTGTGAAGCGACGTTTTAGGTCGGGTAAAAGGTACGGGATGACGAACACAGAGCGCGTAAAAATCGAACTCTAAATGCTGCGTCTGTTGTTGTAATTCATTATAGACATCCTCTGCCGTCGCCATTTCCTGAAAGCGTAACAGCATGCTCCGTCGCCAGGTGAAGAAATCATGACCCTGCATACTAAGTGGTAATACCCCTGAGATTGATAATCATCCAAACATATGAAACAAGCTAACACATAAATGTATTTTATATATGCAAATTATCGGACAAATGAACAATTACTTGAGCATTACTCAACAACGGCAGGAAGTAACGGTATTGGGAGTTAATAATAAAGCAATAATTATAAATAGTTATGCGAACAGCACTCGTCAAAAAACAATTTCGACAAGTGCTGCATGCACTATTTATTGCATCAGAAACTTTTCAAGAAACTGACGGGTTCGCGGTTGCTGCGGATGCGTGAATAAGGATTTAGCGGGCCCCTGCTCCACTATCCGTCCTTGATCCATAAATATCGCCCGATCGGCAACGTCGCGCGCAAAGCTCATTTCATGCGTCACAATCACCATGGTGCGTTTTTCCTGCGCCAGTTGGCGGATGGTATTAAGTACCTCACCAACCAGTTCAGGATCAAGCGCGGAGGTAGGCTCATCAAACAGAATCACCTCAGGTCGCATCGCCAACGCTCGGGCAATAGCCACGCGCTGCTGCTGCCCGCCGGACAAACGCCGCGGATAGCTGGTTTCTTTACCAGCTAACCCGACTTTCGCCAGCAGTTCGCGCGCTCGGACTGTCGCTTCGGCTTTCGGTTCGCCTTTAACAATCACCGGACCTTCAATAATGTTTTCCAGCACCGTGCGATGCGGGAACAAATTAAAGTTCTGGAACACAAAGCCCACGTGCTGGCGCAACTGACGAATCAGACCTTTCTGCTGAGTTAACGAACGCGCGGTATCAATGGTAATCTCACCCACCTTAATGGTGCCCGCCTCCGGTTGCTCCAGCAAATTAATGCTGCGCAGCAGCGTAGTTTTGCCCGAACCGCTCGGCCCGATAATCGCCACAACTTCACCGGGTTTGACGTCAAGATCGATCCCATGCAGCACCGTTTGCCCATGGAATTTTTTGACCAGGTTTCTGACTTCGATAGCACTCATTTCGGCTCTCTCTCCTGGCGATTCAGTTGCTCTTCAAAATAGTTTTGCAGTGCAGAAAGCACCGTCGCCATCACCCAATAAATCAACGAGGCTGCCAGATACATCGTGAATACCTCCAGCGTACGCGAGGTAATCAACTGCGCCTGACGGAACAGTTCCGGTACCTGAATAGTCGCGGCCAGAGAGGTGTCTTTCACCAGGCTGATAAAGCTGTTACTCAGCGGTGGGAGCGCAACCCGCGCAGCCTGCGGCAGGATTGCCCGGCGCATGGTTTGCCACCGCGTCATCCCAATACTGGCACCCGCTTCCCACTGCCCTTTGTCGATGGAGGAGATTGCCGCACGCAGCGTTTCCGCAGCGTAGGCCGCCGTATTAAGCGATAAGCCAATCATCGCCGCCGGAATAGGATCAAGCTCAATACCAAACTGCGGCAGACCGTAATAGATCATGAACAGCTGGGCAATCAACGGCGTTCCGCGAAAGATAGAGATATAAAAGCGCGCCAGCCAGCGCACAGGCAGCAGCGGCGACAGACGCATCAGCGCCAGGATAAACCCCAGCACGAGGCCAAAGAACATCCCACCGATACTCAGTTGCAGCGTAAACACTGCGCCCTTGAGCAGATACGGCAGAGAATCAATCACCAGTTGGATACTTTCATGCATTAGCGTTTTTCTACCTGGTCGTTACACGTGAGGATGGTAGGCAAACAGCGCAGGCGCCCCACCAGTATGAATAAAGAGAATTGGCCCTTCATCCTTGAAGCGCTTCTGGCTAATGCCATCAATCAGACCCGCCATCGCCTTGCCGGTATACACCGGATCCAACAAAATGCCTTCCAGACGCGCCAGCAGTTTTACCGCCTCCATGCCCTCTTCGTTTGGCGTACCGTAGCCCGGCGCATAATAATCGTCCCATAACAGGATTTCCGCTGAGGCCGTCAGTTCCAGCTCCCGGGCAATATCCTGCTGCAGTGCAACAACTTTGGGCTTTTGATCCGCCACGCTGCGTGAGACGGTCACGCCGATGAGTTCAACGTCTGGCATCAATTGCTCCAGGCCCACGGCCAGTCCGGCATGGGTTCCCGCACTGCCCGAGGCCACCACTACGGAAGAGAGCGAAACGGCCCCTTCACACTGTTGGGCAATTTCCAGCGCGCTTTCCACATAGCCCAGCGCACCCAGTGCATTGGAACCCCCAACCGGGATCACATACGGGCGGAACCCTTGCGCTTCAATCCGCGTCGCCAGATCCTGCAGCTGTGCATTCGGATCGGTCAGCGCATCGCACATTTCAATTTGCGTATTAAACAGGTCCAACAGCAGACGGTTGCCATTGGTGAGATAGTTTTCGGCAGTGGTGCCTATCGGATTTTCCAACAACGCCACGCAGTGCAGGCCTAGCTTAGCGGCGACCGCCGCCGTCTGGCGAACATGGTTAGACTGAATCGCACCCGCGGTTATCAGCGTATCCGCGCCTTCACGCAGCGCGTCTGCGGCCAGAAACTCCAGCTTACGCAGCTTATTGCCGCCCATAGCCATCGGCGTGACGTCATCGCGTTTAATGAAAATATCGCGCCCGAGGTAATCTGAGAGGCGCGGAAGATATTCGAGTGGCGTTGGCGCGCCAATAAATTCCAGACGTGGAAAGCGCGTTAAATTATGCAGCGGCATACAGCCTCCGGTATTCGTTGTTGTGATGTTCTTTTATTATGCACGTTCAGGCGCAATGAAATAAAAAAAGGCGCTGTTAAAGGCGCCTTTTTTCATCAGGTGACGATTATTTCGTCACATCTGCTCCAAACCATTTTTCAGACAGGGCTTTCAGCGAACCGTCTTTCTGCATTTCAGCAATGGCTGCATCAACCGCTTTCAGCAGATCTTCATTGCCTTTACGCAGCGCCACGCCGGACTCCTGGCGGGAGAATGCTTCACCGGTAACGGCCAGCGTATCCTTGGTTTTTTTCACCAGATCCAGCGCGGCCAGACGGTCAACCAGGATGGCGTCGATACGACCTACGCGCAGATCCTGATATTTGGTCGGGTCATCATCATAGGTACGAATATCCACGCCCTGTACGTTCTGGCGCAACCACTCTTCATAGTTGGTTCCCAGACCCACGCCGACTTTTTTACCTTTCAGATCGGCAGCAGTCTTAATAACGCCTTCATTGCCTTTCTTCACCAGCGCCTGGATACCAGAGACCGTATACGGGGTAGAGAAATCGTATTTTTTCTTACGATCATCAGAGATAGTCACCTGGTTGATCACCACGTCAATGCGTTTGGAATCAAGAGAAGCCAGCATACCGTCCCATTTGGTCGGCTTCAGCGTGGCTTTCACCCCAAGATGCTTGGCCAGTTCCTCGGCAAACTCCACTTCGAAACCGGTCAGCTTGCCGTCATCGCCCTGAAAACTAAACGGGGGATAGGTCCCTTCCAGGCCCACCAGCAGCGTGCCGCGCTCTTTAACTTTATTTAACAGACCTTCATCTGCATAAGTCTTCACACTCATTCCGGCGACAAGTGCAACAGCCATTACACCCATCAGAGCCTGACGTCCCAGAAGTGCTAATTTCATAGTTACCCCGAATATTGTCATTAGTGACTATCATTTATGACTACAGTGTAAAGCGTTTGCCGTGATCCACAAACACGACTCTGTTACACCTTATTCGTTTTTAATATATATCAGAACTGGCTGTCCAGGAGGATTTCTGCATATGTCCCATATGCGTATGGGCTTTAAACTGCTCATACTTACGCAAGGCGATGCGGTAATTGTTGGTGCTGGTTTCCGGCAGCCACGGGGCAAGGTTTTCGTCGAGAAACCCTTCCTGCAGCAGATCGTGAGAGATATTTTGTTCGGTCAGATGATTCCCGAGGCGACGCAGGCGCACAACGTATTCGCGTACCGTGCCGTGACTCATTTCGGTCTGCTCGAATAAAAATTGCTTGAAGCCGATAATGTCAAAAAAGTCGCTCTGCTCTTTGCAGTGCAAATCACCACAAAAACGACACAGCGCCACCCACTCTTTTTTCTCCTGTTCCCACTCTGCTTCATTCAGCAACGTGTCCAGTCGGGCGATGGCGATTTTATTCACAATTTGCCCGCGGCGAACCAGCGTGATCCTGTCGAGCAACTTAAAGCAATGGGCGCAATGCGTCTGGCTGTGTTTGAAATCTTTGAGGTAGCGGCTTAGAGGCCGTCTTTTTGATTGCTGCACCGTCATGAGAACTCCTGGTAGTCAATTCGTAATGCGGCATTGTTCAGGGGTAATGGTGTACCCCTATAGCTTACCCAGCTTGGTGCGTAGACGTTTGATGGCCTGACTGTGCAACTGGCTAACCCGTGACTCCCCCACTTCCAGTACCGCGCCAATCTCTTTCAGATTCAGCTCTTCCTGGTAGTACAGCGTTAACACCAGCTTTTCGCGTTCCGGCAACGCTTCGATGGCGTCCATCACGCGCTGGCGGAGGTTACCCTCAAGTAGCTGCTGTAACGGGTTTTCCTGCTGATGTTCTTCCGTCACCAGCTCAATACTATCGCCATGCTCTTCCCGCCACTCGTCGTAGGAGAAGAGTTGGCTGTTATTGGTATCAAGCAACATCTGACGATACTCTTGCACAGGAATAGCCAGACGCTCCGCCACTTCGGTTTCCGTCGCGTTACGCCCTAATTCCTGCTCCAGTTGCCCCATCGCCTGTGCCACTTCGCGAGCATTGCGCCGAACGCTACGCGGCACCCAATCCCGGCTACGTAGTTCGTCCAGCATCGCTCCACGAATACGCTGCACTGCGTAAGTGGTAAATGCCGTTCCTTGCAAAGCGTCATATCGGTCGACTGCATTCAATAACCCGATGCCGCCCGCTTGTAGCAGGTCATCCAGTTCTACGCTCGCCGGCAAACGCACCTGAAGGCGCAATGCTTCGTGACGCACCAACGGTACATAACGCTGCCACAGCGAGTGTTTATCCATTACACCTTCAGCGGTATACAGTGAATTCACGATAAACAGCCCTGCGTTAAATGAGTTATCGGCATGATTATCCGTTTCTGCAGGGGTTTTAATCGGGTGAATAGTGGGTGAAATGGGGGGTTATTTAGGGGTTACGGGTAAAGCTGAATGTAAAAAACCCCGCCGGAGCGGGGTTTGCGCAGTAAGCGTAAATTAACGCAGCAGAGACAGAACGTTCTGCGTGGTCTGGTTAGCCTGTGCCAGAACAGAAGTACCCGCCTGTTGCAGGATCTGAGCACGAGACATGTTAGATACTTCGGTCGCGTAGTCAGCGTCTTCGATACGGCTACGTGCAGAAGACAGGTTGTTTACTGTGTTGCCCAGGTTAGTGATAGCAGAATCGAAACGGTTCTGCACCGCACCCAGAGAGCTACGCAGTTTGTCAACTTTGGCCAGCGCTGAATCCAGTTTTTCCAGTGGATTAGAAGTTGCCAACGCCTTCATATCTGAAGCTGAAATCTCTGTACCTTTGGCCGCTGTGGTATTAGTAATAGTGGCAGCATAAATTTTGTCACCTTCGCGCATAATCGCTTGCGAATTACCATCTTTATTTACAGCCCATTCAACTGCCTTACCATTCGGGTCAGTAATGACGGTTGTATTGCCAGTCGCTGCATCTACATTGACAGCAAGGTATTTCCCATCGGAGGTTTTTGCGACAAATTTATTCGCTTGAGCTAACCCATCCTTATCTTGAATTTGATGAACGTCAAGATTTTTACCTTCAAAGTATACTGACATCGGAGCATCATTATAGGCAAGTGCTTTACCAACTTTACCTGCCGCTAAGTCAACAGATTTTGCGGCATCTGAACCATCATCTACAAACGCTGTGACACGGCCACCAAAATTCGCCAGTTGCACATCATTACCATCAATCGTAACCTTGTCATAACCTGTACCATTCTGTTTAAGGAGTTGGTACTCGCCACCTGCTGCGTTTCCTTTTTGAGCAACAAAATATGTTTGCCCCTCAACTTGAATTTGACGAACATCTGCATCGGTACCACCTAAAACATTAGTCTTATCGCCAGTAGGCGTAGATGTAGCGAAATATGTATCAAGTGCAATATTTTTATAAGTTGCACCGAAAGCATCGACACCATTAGCTTTACCATTAGCAGGGTCTACTTTAGTAAGATCTGGTGCTGCTTCGCTTTTCAAAGTGACAGAAGATGACATTGGAACTTTACCCGGAGCCACGCTGAAGCTATCCAGACCTAAAGTCTTAGCATCAATTTTGTCCAGTTGGATTTCGATGGTTTCGCCATCGTTAGCACCAACCTGGATTTTCATAGTCTGGTCAGCGGCCAGTACTTTCACGCCGTTAAACTGAGTCTGACCGGATACGCGGTCAATTTCGCTCAGACGCTGGGTAATTTCATCCTGAATAGAGTTCAGGTCGGAATCTGAGTTAGTACCGTTAGTTGCCTGAACGGACAGCTCACGGATACGCTGCAGGTTGTTGTTGATTTCAGACAACGCGCCTTCAGTGGTCTGTGCAACGGAGATACCGTCGTTAGCGTTACGGGACGCCTGAGTCAGGCCTTTGATGTTAGAGGTGAAGCGGTTTGCAATCGCCTGACCAGCAGCATCGTCTTTCGCGCTGTTGATACGCAGACCAGAAGACAGACGCTCGATAGCGGAGCTCAGAGAAGACTGAGATTTGTTCAGATTATTCTGGGTCAACAGCGACAGGCTGTTTGTATTGATGACTTGTGCCATGATCTTTTCCTTATCAATTACAACTTGATGTTATTGGGCTGTTGCCCACGGTTTCTCACCGTAACCCATGTATCGGCACCTTAATTTCGAACTTTAGAAAATTTTTACTTTCCGCCCTCTTTTTTCTTAGCCCCAGAAATACCCGCAATATGCCCCACTATTCTGCGCATTATTTTTGCAAAACTATCATTAAACTTTGCGCGAAGATTGCCGATAACCCGCTTAACTACTGTTTGCAATCAAAAGGAATTAGGCATGGCTTCATTTACTTCTCTCGGCGTCGGTTCAAATCTGCCGCTGGATACATTGCTAACGAATCTGACCATCGCTGAGAAAAAACGCTTAAACCCAATCACACAACAACAGAGCGACAATACATCTCGTCTGACAGCTTATGGCACATTAAAAAGCTCATTGGAAAAATTCCAGACAGCAAATACTGCACTTAATAAAGCCGAATTATTTAGAAGTACTACCGTTACCAGTAGCACTGAAGATCTAAAAGTTTCCACTGAGGCCGGGGCAGCGCCAGGTATATATACCATCAGCGTCACACAACTGGCTCAGGCGCAATCTTTGAGCACTGCTAACGTATCCTCTAGCAAAGATGCGCTGGGTAACGGTTCCGCTAGCCGAACCATAAAGATTGAACAACCTGGCCGTAAAGAACCGCTGGAGATTAAACTCTCGCAAGACAAGACCACACTTGACGATATCAGCAAAGCGATAAACGATACTGATAGTGGTATTTCAGCCAGTATTGTTAAAGTTAATGAAAAAGAGTTCCGTCTTGTACTAACCGCAGCCGAAGGTATGGACAGCAAGATGACCATCTCTGTTGAGGGCGACAGCAAGCTTAACGATATGCTGGCTTACGACAGCGCGACCGGTACAGGAAAAATGACCGAGCTGGTTCAGGCCCAGAACGCCAAGCTCACGATGAATGGTATTGATATTGAGCGTCAGAGCAACAAAGTCACCGATGCACCTCAGGGTGTTACGCTGGAACTAACCAAAAAAGTCACTGACGCACGTGTCACCGTAACGAAAAGTAATGAGAAAGCCACGGAAGCCATTAAAGGCTGGGTGGATGCATATAATTCTCTGCTTGATACCTTTAATACGCTGACCAAATACAAAGCCGTTGATCCTGGTGCAGAAGAACAGGATAAAAGTAATGGTGCACTCCTTGGCGACAGTGTCGTTCGCACCATTCAAACAGGTATCCGTGCACAATTTGCTAATGGTGCGAGTGAAGGCGCATTCAAAACGTTAAATGAAATCGGCATCAAGCAGGACGGCGCAACTGGCAAGCTGAAAATTGATGATGACAAGCTTAAAAAGGCGCTGAACGAAAATACAGCATCCGTACGTGAATTACTGGTCGGCGACGGCAAAGAAACCGGTATTACCACCAAAATTGCCACCGAAGTAAAAAGCTATTTAGCTGATGACGGCATCATTGACAGTGCACAAGACAGCATTAATGCCACGCTGAAAAAACTGACCAAACAGTATCTGTCGGTTAGTGCCAGTATTGAAGATACAGTAGCCCGTTACACGGCACAGTTTACGCAGTTAGACACCATGATGAGCAAGCTCAACAACACCAGTACCTATCTGAGCCAACAATTTACGGCGATGAGCAATTCCTGATAACACGAGGTAAGCATGTATACCGCGAGCGGTACCAAAGCCTATGCACAGGTCAGCATAGAGAGTGGCGTGATGAGCGCAAATCCGCATCAGCTGATTGAAATGTTGTTTGATGGCGCGAACAGCGCCCTGGTGCGCGCTCGCCTGTTTATGCAACAGGGTGATATCGTCGCCAAAGGTGAGGCGTTAAGTAAAGCCATTAATATTATCGACAATGGCCTGAAGGCAGGACTTGATCAAGAGAATGGCGGCGAAATCGCCACCAGTCTGTCTTCACTGTACGACTATATGATTCGCCGTTTACTGCAAGCTAACTTGCGTAATGATTGTCAGGCCATTGAAGAAGTCGAAGGGTTACTCGGCAACATTGCAGATGCCTGGAAACAGATCTCACCGAAAGCATCTTCCCAGGAGTCTCGTTAATGACCTCAGCCGTGGAGTTTATCAACCGTTGGCAGCGCATCGCGCTGCTCAGTCACTCACTGCTGGAACTGGCGCAGCGCGGTGAATGGGACCTTTTACTGGAACAGGAAGTTACCTATCTGCAAAGTATTGAAGTGGTCATGGAAGAGCAAACTCCACCAGGCATTACGCGAAGTATTCAGGATTTAGTGGCCGGGTACATTAAACAGACGCTGGATAACGAACAACTGCTCAAAACATTGTTGCAGCAGCGTCTGGATGAACTCAGCAATCTCATCGGTCAGTCGACGCGCCAAAAGACGCTAAATAACGCCTATGGCCGTCTTTCCGGCATGCTGTTAGTTCCCGACGCCCCCACTGCCCCACAATAATTTCCCGTCTCGTCTGAATAATCTTCCATACTCCAGAGGTCGGCCAAACGACTTCTGGAGCACGGAAGATGAAAAATCCCACGTTATTGCAGTATTTTCACTGGTATTACCCCGAGGGCGGTCAACTCTGGCCCGAACTTGCCGAACGCGCAGGTGGACTCAATGACATCGGCATCAATATGGTGTGGTTACCTCCCGCTTATAAAGGCGCATCCGGCGGCTATTCCGTTGGCTACGACTCCTACGATCTGTTTGATCTGGGCGAATTCGACCAAAAGGGAACCGTCGCCACTAAATATGGCGATAAAAACCAGCTCCTGGCGGCGATAGACGCGCTAAAACACAATGATATTGCCGTACTGCTCGACGTGGTGGTTAACCACAAGATGGGCGCAGATGAGAAAGAGAATATTCGTGTCCAGCGGGTTAACGCCGAGGACCGCACGCAAATAGACGATGAGATCGTCGAATGCGAAGGCTGGACGCGCTACACCTTCCCTGCCCGCGCGGGCCAGTACTCGCAATTCATTTGGGACTTTAAATGCTTCAGCGGTATTGACCATATCGAAAACCCAACCGAAGACGGCATTTTTAAAATCGTGAACGACTACACCGGCGAAGGCTGGAACGATCAGGTTGATGATGAGTTGGGTAATTTTGATTATCTGATGGGCGAAAACATCGATTTTCGCAATCACGCGGTCACCGAAGAGATCAAATACTGGGCGCGTTGGGTGATGGAGCAAACCCAGTGTGACGGCTTTCGTTTAGATGCCGTGAAACATATTCCGGCATGGTTTTATAAAGAGTGGATTGAGCATGTGCAGGAAGTCGCCCCCAAGCCGCTGTTTATCGTCGCGGAATACTGGTCGCATGAAGTCGACAAGCTGCAAACCTACATTAATCAGGTGGAGGGGAAAACTATGCTATTCGACGCCCCTTTACAGATGAAATTCCACGAAGCCTCCCGTCAGGGACGCGATTACGACATGAGTCAGATTTTCACCGACACCCTGGTGGAAGCCGACCCGTTTCATGCCGTCACGCTGGTGGCCAACCACGACACTCAGCCCTTGCAGGCGCTGGAAGCCCCTGTCGAAGCGTGGTTTAAGCCGCTGGCCTATGCGCTGATCCTGTTGCGCGAAAACGGCGTACCGTCAGTGTTTTATCCTGACCTCTACGGGGCGCATTACGAAGACACCGGGGGAGATGGCGAAACCTATCCTATCGACATGCCGATCATTGAACAGCTTGATGAACTGATCCTCGCGCGCCAGCGCTTCGCGCACGGCGTACAGACACTCTTTTTCGATCACCCTAACTGTATCGCTTTTAGCCGCAGCGGAACGGACGAGGATCCCGGCTGTGTGGTTGTTCTTTCTAACGGCGATGACGGGGAAAAGACCATCAATCTCGGTGCGAATTACGGGAATAAAACCTGGCGTGACTATCTGGGAAATCGCGAAGAAAGCGTGGTCACCGATGAGAACGGTGAAGCGACGTTTTATTGTAACGGCGGTAGCGTCAGCGTGTGGGTGATTGAGGACGTGTTGTAAAGCTCAACCCCGGTGGCCGTGGGCTACCGGGGCGTATAGCTTATGGCAGTGGCGTGGCCAGCGGCGTTTTCTTTAGCGCATCAGCACATTCCTGCGTCGGGCGGTCGACCCGCTGCAGCGTCATACCGTCATATTCCAGCGTATTGCCTTCACGCTCAATCTCATACAGCTCGCGTTTCACCGTCACGTTGGTGAGATCGCCAGAGATCATCGTCAGTTTCCCCGGCAGCGCGATCACTCGCTGCCACTGGCGACAATCCAGCGTGTCGCCCTCTTTTGTTACCACCAGGCTGGCAATCGCTTCCGGGCTCACCAGACTGCGTTGCGGACCTTTTGACTGCCAGTATCCTTCCAGACCGGCTGGCGCTGGCGTTTTCACCACGTCGTTATAATTTTCTACTTCGGCGCATCCGGTAAGCGCCAGAAATACAGCAACGATTGCTAATTTTTTCATCATTCATCCTGCATGCGAAGAAAATGGGATTGTGGCATTAAAGGCCTGATGTCGCCAGCCTTTCGGCAGCGTCGAGAAAGATTGATCCAGACGATGTTACCTCTTATTACTCATAGTCAAAAATTCTGATCGGTGTAGTATCCACACTTCTTGTTACATACCTTCTGAGTTCAGAGGCACAACGCATGTCATGGCAACACTTCAAACAGGCCTGGTTAATTAAATTTTGGGCCCCCGCCCCTGCGGTCATCGCAGCGGGTATTCTCTCTACCTACTATTTCGGCATTACGGGAACCTTCTGGGCCGTTACCGGCGAATTCACCCGCTGGGGTGGTCAAATCCTGCAACTGTTTGGCGTTCACGCCGAAGAATGGGGATACTACAAGCTGATCCATCTCGAAGGCTCACCCCTGACCCGCATTGACGGCATGATGATCCTCGGTATGTTCGGGGGCTGTTTTGCTGCCGCATTGTGGGCAAACAACGTCAAATTACGCATGCCCCGCAGCCGGGTGCGCATTATGCAGGCGATCGTCGGCGGGATGATTGCCGGATTCGGCGCCCGGCTGGCAATGGGCTGTAACCTGGCCGCATTCTTCACCGGTATTCCACAGTTCTCGCTACACGCCTGGTTTTTCGCCCTGGCAACGGCTATTGGCTCATGGTTTGGCGCACGCTTTACCCTGCTGCCGATGTTTCGTATTCCGGTCAAAATGCAGAAAGTCTCCGCCGCTTCTCCGTTAACGCAAAAGCCGGATCAGGCCCGTCGCCGTTTCCGCCTCGGCATGCTGGTGTTTATCGCCATGATCGGCTGGGCGCTACTCACTGCAATGGATAAGCCCAAACTTGGTTTGGCCATGCTGTTCGGCGTCGGGTTCGGGCTGCTGATTGAACGGGCGCAAATCTGCTTCACCTCCGCCTTCCGCGATCTGTGGATTTCCGGTCGCACCCATATGGCGAAAGCGATCATCTTCGGGATGGCGGTCAGCGCCATTGGTATCTTTAGCTACGTGCAACTGGGCGTCGAGCCTAAAATCATGTGGGCAGGTCCGAATGCGGTGATCGGCGGCTTGCTGTTCGGCTTCGGCATTGTTCTGGCGGGCGGGTGTGAAACGGGCTGGATGTACCGCGCCGTTGAAGGCCAGGTGCATTACTGGTGGGTGGGTCTGGGCAACGTTATTGGCTCGACCATTCTGGCCTACTACTGGGATGATTTTGCTCCCGCGCTTGCCACCAATTGGGACAAAGTGAATCTGCTCAACACCTTCGGCCCGCTCGGTGGCCTGCTGGTAACCTATCTGCTGTTATTTACCGCGCTGATGCTCATCATCGGCTGGGAAAAACGCTTCTTCCGTCGCGCTGGGCTGACGCCTGCCAAGGAGTCTGTATGAAAAATATCGTGCCTGATTATCGCCTCGATATGGTCGGCGAGCCGTGTCCGTACCCGGCTGTCGCCACACTGGAAGCGATGCCGCAATTGAAGAAAGGTGAGATTCTGGAAGTGGTGAGCGATTGCCCGCAGTCAATCAACAATATTCCACTGGATGCGCGTAATCACGGCTACACGGTGCTGGATATTCAGCAGGATGGTCCAACGATTCGTTATTTAATTCAGAAGTAATGCGATTCTCCCGTTGCCCGACGCAGCGGGAGAATGTTCAGCTTGCTACACCTGCATCGACATCACTTCCTGATACGCCGACACCAGTTTGTTGCGCACCTGGATCCCCATCTGCATCGATACCGACGCTTTTTGCATATCGGTCATCACATCGTTCAGCGCAATACCCGGTTCACCGAGGGTAAATTTCTCAGCCTGTACACGGGACGCGGTTTGTACATCGCTGATCCTGTCTAACGCCGCATGCAGTTGACCGGCAAAGCTCACGGTCGGTTGTGGCTGCATATCCTGCATTTTTGCTGACATCGCCGTGGTCTGTAGCTGGCTGATGACCCCTTCAATCCCCTGTATTGCCGACATTCTGATCCCCTGGATAATTTTTTACGTAGTTGAGATTACCAGTTAGTCAATAAGATAAAGGCGTTAAATAACGATAAAAAACCACGGTTTTTAACGCATAGAAAAATTCGAAACCGCAAATAATGAGACCGTCAATTTTTCGAGTTTGCTGACCCGGGAGTGAGTCTTGTTCCACTTTGCAAAAAACGCCGTCCACGATAAGCCACGAGGTGCGAGATGAGTGCGACAGCATCGACTGCAACCCAGCTTAAACCTCTCGAGTGGTTAAACCGCCTGCGCGCGAATCCCAGAATTCCTCTGATTGTGGCGGGAGCCGCTGCCGTCGCGATCATCGTGGCGATGGTCCTGTGGGCCAAAGCACCTGACTACCGCACGCTGTTCAGCAATCTTTCCGATCAGGATGGTGGCGCGATCGTCACCCAACTGACGCAGATGAACGTTCCCTATCGTTTTACTGAGGGAAGCGGCGCCATTGAAGTTCCTGCCGATAAAGTCCACGAACTGCGTTTACGTCTGGCGCAGCAAGGTCTGCCCAAAGGCGGCGCGGTGGGTTTTGAACTGCTGGATCAGGAAAAGTTTGGTATCAGCCAGTTTAGCGAGCAGGTCAACTACCAGCGCGCGCTGGAAGGTGAATTAGCCCGTACGATTGAAACGTTGGGACCGGTAAAACGCGCCCGCGTGCATCTGGCTATGCCGAAACCGTCGCTGTTTGTGCGTGAGCAAAAAGCGCCTTCAGCCTCCGTCACCGTCAACCTGGAGCCGGGTCGCGCGCTGGATGAAGGTCAGATCAGTGCGGTCACGCATCTGGTTTCCAGCGCTGTTGCAGGCTTGCCGCCGGGTAACGTTACGCTGGTCGACCAGGCGGGGCATCTGTTAACCCAGTCGAATACCAGTAGCCGCGATCTTAACGATGCGCAGCTGAAATACGCCAGCGACGTCGAAGGCCGCGTTCAGCGCCGTATCGAATCAATTCTGTCGCCGATTGTCGGCAACGGTAACGTACATGCGCAGGTTACCGCGCAGCTGGATTTTGCCAACAAAGAGCAAACCGAAGAACAGTACCGTCCAAACGGTGATGAGTCCCAGGCCGTGCTGCGTTCTCGTCAGTTGAACGTCAGTGAGCAGGTCGGTAGCGGAGCACCAGGCGGCGTCCCGGGCGCGTTGTCAAATCAGCCCGCTCCGGCAAATACTGCGCCAATCGCCAACCCACCCGCTAATCAGCAAAACGCGCAAAATACGCAAAACGCACAGACGGCGAATAACAGTAATAATGCCGGCCCGCGCAATACTCAGCGCAATGAAACCAGCAACTATGAAGTTGACCGCACCATTCGCCATACCAAAATGAACGTTGGCGATGTGCAGCGTCTCTCGGTGGCTGTCGTGGTCAACTACAAAACGTTACCAGACGGCAAACCGTTGCCGTTAACCGCCGAGCAGATGAAACAGATTGAGGATCTGACCCGCGAAGCGATGGGATTCTCCGACAAGCGTGGCGATACCCTGAACGTGGTGAACTCTCCCTTCACGGCGACCGACGATTCCATTGGCGAGCTACCGTTCTGGAAACAGCCGTTCTTTATTGATCAGTTAATGTCCGCAGGTCGTTGGTTGCTGGTTCTGTTGGTGGCGTGGATCCTGTGGCGGAAAGCCGTTCGTCCGCAGTTGGTCCGTCGCAGTGAAGAAGCGAAAGCCGTACAAGAACAAACGCGTGTCCGTCAGGAAACCGAAGAAGCGGTAGAAGTTCGCCTCAGCAAAGACGAACAAACCCAGCAGCGTCGTACTAATCAGCGTCTGGGAGCAGAAGTCATGAGTCAGCGTATTCGTGAAATGTCAGATAACGATCCGCGCGTCGTGGCGCTGGTCATTCGCCAGTGGATGAGTAACGATCATGAGTAATCTTACCGGTACCGATAAAAGCGTCATCCTGCTGATGACCATTGGCGAAGATCGCGCGGCGGAGGTGTTTAAGCACCTTTCCACGCGCGAAGTTCAGGCGCTCAGTACGGCGATGGCCAACGTTCGCCAGATTTCCAACAAGCAGTTGACGGAAGTGCTGGCCGAATTTGAACAAGAAGCCGAACAGTTTGCCGCGCTGAATATCAACGCCAACGAATATCTGCGCTCCGTGCTGGTGAAAGCGCTGGGCGAGGAACGTGCCTCCAGTCTGCTGGAAGATATTCTGGAAACCCGCGATACCACCAGCGGCATTGAAACGCTTAACTTTATGGAGCCGCAAAGCGCCGCCGACCTTATCCGCGACGAGCATCCGCAGATTATCGCCACCATTCTGGTGCACCTTAAGCGGGGCCAGGCCGCCGATATACTGGCACTGTTCGACGAGCGTTTACGTCACGACGTGATGCTGCGTATCGCCACTTTTGGCGGCGTACAGCCTGCCGCGCTGGCAGAGCTGACCGAGGTTCTCAACGGCCTGCTCGATGGCCAGAACCTCAAGCGCAGCAAAATGGGCGGCGTGAGAACGGCGGCAGAAATTATCAACCTGATGAAAACCCAGCAGGAAGAAGCGGTTATTACCGCCGTACGCGAATTCGACGGCGAGCTGGCGCAGAAAATTATCGACGAGATGTTCCTGTTCGAGAACCTGGTGGATGTCGACGATCGCAGTATCCAGCGCCTGCTGCAGGAAGTGGATTCCGAATCGTTGCTGATTGCCCTGAAAGGTGCCGAACAGCCGCTGCGCGAGAAGTTCCTGCGCAACATGTCGCAACGTGCTGCCGATATTCTGCGCGACGACCTCGCCAACCGCGGTCCGGTGCGTTTGTCGCAGGTGGAAAACGAACAGAAAGCCATTCTGCTTATTGTTCGTCGTCTGGCGGAAACCGGCGAGATGGTGATAGGCAGCGGCGAGGATACCTATGTCTAACGAACTGCCGTGGAAAGTCTGGACCCCGGACGACCTCGCCCCACCGATGGCGGAGTTCGTCCTGGCTGACCACAGCGAAACCCCGCTGTCAGAAGAAACAGCAGAACCAGAGCTTTCCGCAGAGCAACAGCTTGAACAGCAGCTCGCACAGCTGCAACTGCAGGCCCATGAGCAAGGTTATAACGCGGGTCTGGCGGAAGGTCGACAAAAAGGCCACGAACAAGGTTATCAGGAAGGCCTGAGTCAGGGGCTGGAGCAAGGCCAGAACCAAGCGCGCGCTCAGCATGCGCCGATCCATGCCCGCATGCAGCAACTGGTGAGCGAGTTTCAGAATACGCTGGACGCGCTGGACAGCGTCATTGCCTCGCGTCTGATGCAAATGGCGCTGGAAGCTGCGCGTCAGGTTATTGGCCAGACGCCTATTGTGGATAACGCTGCGCTGATTAAACAAATCCAACAGCTGTTGCAGCAAGAACCGCTGTTTAGCGGTAAACCGCAACTACGCGTACATCCGGACGATCTCCAGCGTGTAGAGGAAATGCTCGGTGCGACCCTCAGCCTGCACGGCTGGCGGCTGCGCGGCGATCCGACGCTGCATCACGGCGGCTGTAAAGTCTCTGCCGATGAAGGCGATCTGGATGCCAGCGTTGCCACGCGCTGGCAAGAACTCTGCCGTCTGGCAGCGCCGGGAGTCGTGTAATGACCACTCGCCTGACTCGCTGGCTCAACACGCTGGACAGCTTCGAAGAGAAAATGTCGCTACTGCCTGCGGTGCGCCGTTACGGTCGCCTGACCCGCGCCACCGGGCTGGTGCTGGAGGCCACGGGATTACAGTTGCCGCTGGGCGCCACCTGCGTTATTGAACGCCAGGACGGCAACGAAACCCAGGAGGTCGAAAGTGAAGTCGTGGGCTTTAACGGTCAGCGTCTGTTTCTGATGCCCCTCGAAGAGGTTGAAGGCGTTCTGCCCGGCGCGCGCGTTTACGCGAAGAACATTGCCGGAGAAGGTCTGCAAAGCGGGAAGCAATTACCGCTTGGTCCTGCATTGCTGGGTCGGGTGCTGGACGGTAGCGGCAAACCGCTCGACGGTCTGCCCGCCCCGGATACCACCGAAACCGGGGCGCTGATTACGCCGCCGTTTAACCCGCTACAACGCACCGCGATTGAACACGTCCTGGATACCGGCGTACGCCCCATCAACGCGTTGTTAACCGTCGGTCGCGGTCAGCGTATGGGACTTTTCGCGGGCTCCGGTGTCGGTAAAAGCGTTCTGCTCGGCATGATGGCGCGCTATACCCAGGCCGATGTTATCGTCGTGGGTCTGATTGGCGAACGTGGTCGCGAAGTTAAAGATTTTATTGAAAATATTCTCGGTACCGACGGTCGTGCACGCTCGGTGGTGATTGCTGCTCCCGCAGATGTCTCGCCGCTGTTACGTATGCAAGGTGCGGCCTATGCCACGCGTATCGCCGAAGATTTTCGCGATCGTGGACAGCACGTATTGCTGATTATGGATTCCCTCACCCGCTACGCGATGGCGCAACGTGAGATCGCCCTGGCGATCGGAGAGCCGCCGGCAACGAAAGGTTATCCCCCCTCAGTATTCGCCAAATTACCGGCACTGGTCGAACGTGCCGGGAACGGTATTCACGGCGGCGGTTCCGTTACCGCGTTTTACACGGTACTGACCGAAGGTGACGACCAGCAGGACCCCATTGCGGATTCCGCGCGCGCGATTCTGGACGGCCACATTGTGCTGTCCCGTCATCTGGCCGAAGCGGGTCACTATCCGGCCATCGATATTGAAGCCTCGATCAGCCGCGCCATGACCGCGCTTATTAGTGAACAACACTATGCGCGGGTACGTAACTTTAAACAGCTGCTATCCAGCTTCCAGCGCAACCGCGATCTGGTCAGCGTGGGGGCGTATGCCAAAGGCAGCGATCCCATGCTGGATAAAGCCATCGCCCTATGGCCACAACTGGAAGCATTCTTACAGCAAGGCATTTTTGAACGGGCGGACTGGGAAGATTCTCTGCACGCGTTAGAACTGATTTTCCCTGGTGTGTGAGTAAGCAGGAGAGCATAGGTCATGGCACAACATGGTGCATTAGCCACACTGAAAGACCTGGCTGAAAAAGAGGTAGATGACGCCGCTGTCTTATTGGGAGAGATGCGTCGTGGCTGTCAGCAGGCGGAAGAGCAGTTGAAAATGCTGATCGATTATCAGCATGAGTACCGCAACAATCTGAACAGTGACATGGGTCAGGGTATTACCAGTAATCGCTGGATCAATTACCAACAATTTATTCAGACGCTGGAAAAAGCGATTGAGCAACACCGCCAACAGCTCAATCAGTGGACGCAGAAAGTAGACCAGGCATTGAACAGTTGGCGCGACAAAAAACAACGTTTACAGGCGTGGCAGACTCTGCAGGACAGACAAACCTCGGCGGCGTTACTGGCCGAAAACCGCCTGGATCAGAAAAAAATGGATGAATTTGCTCAGCGTGCAGCTATGAGGAAACCCGAATGATTACTTTACCCCAACTGATTACCACCGACACCGACGTAGCCGCAGGTCTTCAGTCAGGCAAAGCGGTTGATTCACCCGAGGATTTTTTAGCGCTGCTGGCGGGTGCATTAGGTGCGGACAACGCGCAGGGTAAAGACGCCCCGCTGTCGTTTGCCGACTTACAGGCGGCCGGTAGCAAACTGCAAAAAGGGTTACTGCAAAAAAATGACGATTCAGCACCGTCGCTCAAGTTGACCGAACTACTGGCGCAAAAAGAGATGCACACTGATGCTTCTCTTGTCGACATGACAGACGCTCAGCAACTGTTGTCTGCCCTCACGCCCTCACTGAAAGTTAATGCCCTGACGACACTGGGCAAAGTCGCTCAGCAGGATGAAAAAAAAACCGCACTGAGCGATGAGGATCTCGCCAACCTGAGCGCGTTGTTCGCCATGCTGCCAGGACAACCGCAGACCACGCCGGCCGTCGACAGCTCGCCAGCCCCCGTTGATGCGACGCTTTCGGCGTTGTCACGAGGCTCGGTACACAGCGCTATCGCCGATAATGCTGGCGAATTGCTGCCAGGTGATGCCAAAAAAGGCAAAGCGGATATTGCAACGCCTGCCAGCAGCGTAGATCAGACAAACAATCCGACATTAACCCCGTTGACGGCAGCGGCGACGACCAGAGCGGAAATTGAAAGCTCCCCTTCGCCGACCAGCATTGGCATGACGACAGCGCCGTTAAGTGGCCCGCAGTCCCACGCTCAGCCGTTACCGACCGCCGCACCAGTGCTAAGCGCGCCATTGGGTAGCCAGGAATGGCAGCAATCACTGAGCCAGCACGTCACTCTGTTTACTCGCCAGGGCCAGCAAAGCGCGGAACTGCGTCTGCATCCACAGGATCTGGGCCAGGTGCACATTTCCCTCAAGCTGGATGACAACCTCGCGCAGTTGCAAATGGTATCGCCACACAGTCACGTGCGCGCTGCGCTGGAAGCTGCATTACCGATGCTGCGTACGCAGTTGGCTGAAAGCGGTATCCAGCTTGGACAAAGCAGTATCAGTAGTGAAAGCTTTGCCGGTAATCAGCAGTCTTCCGGGCAGCAACAGCAGGCGGGTCGCGCTCAGGGACAAGACATTTTTGCCGCTGAAGATGACGCCGTACTGGCAGCGCCAGCCTCACTGCAAGCCGCAGCACGCGGTGATGGAGCAGTAGACATCTTCGCCTAACGCCAGAGGTAGCATGATTATCCGCGTCTTTTCCACGCTTTGTCGTGGACAGGACACGGGATAATCAGCCCATAAGCTGTACCGAAACAGGAAGCCCGTATCTGATGACTGACTCCGCGATTAACAAAAAAAGTAAACGCGCTATTTGGATCCCTCTGCTGGTATTGATTACCCTCGCCGCCTGCGCAACTGCGGGTTATAGCTACTGGCGCATGCAGCAGCAGCCGTCCGCCAGCGTCAAAGCGGAACCGGCTCCACCGCCAGCCCCGGTATTCTTTGCGCTGGATACCTTTACCGTCAATCTGGGTGATGCGGACCGTGTACTGTATATCGGTATCACGCTGCGCATGAAAGACGAGGCAACGCGTTCACGTCTTAACGAATATCTGCCGGAAGTGCGCAGCCGCTTGCTGCTGCTGTTCTCTCGTCAGAACGCGGCTACGCTCGCCACCGAAGAAGGTAAGCAACAGCTCATTGCCGCCATCAAAGAGACGCTCGCGACTCCGCTCGTTGTTGGGCAACCCAAACAGGTTGTCACCGACGTTCTTTATACAGCTTTTATTCTGCGGTAAAGACATGGGCGACAGTATTCTTTCTCAGGCTGAAATCGACGCATTGCTTAATGGCGATAGCGAAACTAAAGACGAACCCATTTCCGGTATCGCAAAAGAAAGCGATATTCGTCCTTACGATCCCAACACCCAGCGCCGCGTGGTACGTGAGCGTTTACAGGCGCTGGAGATCATTAACGAACGCTTCGCGCGCCAGTTCCGTATGGGGTTATTTAACCTGTTGCGCCGTAGCCCGGATATTACCGTGGGTGCGATCCGTATCCAGCCATACCACGAGTTTGCGCGCAACTTACCGGTTCCGACCAACCTGAACTTAATCCACCTGAAGCCGCTGCGCGGTACGGGTCTGGTGGTGTTCTCACCGAGTCTGGTATTTATCGCCGTCGATAACCTGTTCGGCGGTGATGGCCGCTTCCCGACGAAAGTGGAAGGCCGTGAATTTACCCATACCGAACAGCGCGTTATCAACCGCATGCTGAAGCTGGCGCTGGAAAGCTACAGCGACGCGTGGAAGGCCATCAATCCGCTGGAAGTGGAATACGTTCGTTCCGAGATGCAGGTGAAATTTACCAATATCACCACGTCTCCTAACGATATTGTGGTCAATACCCCATTCCACGTTGAAATCGGCAACCTGACCGGTGAATTTAACATCTGTCTGCCATTCAGCATGATTGAACCGTTGCGTGAGCTGCTGGTGAACCCGCCGCTGGAAAACTCGCGTAATGAAGATCAGAACTGGCGCAATAATCTGGTGCGTCAGGTTCAGCATTCTGAGCTGGAGCTGGTGGCAAACTTTGCTGACATTCCGCTGCGGCTATCCCAGATTTTAAAACTGAAACCCGGCGATGTACTGCCGATTGAAAAACCCGACCGCATTATTGCTCATGTGGACGGCGTGCCTGTACTGACCAGCCAGTATGGCACGGTGAACGGTCAGTATGCGTTACGCGTAGAACATCTGATAAACCCGATTTTGAATTCGCTGAATGAGGAACAGCCCAAATGAGTGATATGAATAATCCGTCCGATGAGAACACTGGTGCATTGGACGATCTGTGGGCTGACGCGTTAAACGAGCAAAAAACCACGCCCACCAAAAGTGCGGCCGATGCGGTATTCCAGCAGTTAGGTGGCGGCGACGTCAGCGGTGCCTTGCAGGACATCGACCTGATCATGGACATTCCGGTCAAACTGACCGTCGAATTGGGCCGAACCCGTATGACCATCAAAGAACTGCTGCGTCTGACGCAGGGTTCGGTCGTCGCGTTGGATGGTCTGGCGGGCGAGCCGCTGGATATCCTGATCAACGGTTACCTGATTGCCCAGGGTGAAGTGGTGGTTGTCGCAGACAAATACGGCGTACGTATCACCGACATTATTACCCCATCTGAACGCATGCGCCGTCTGAGCCGTTAATCATGAATACCCAGGCTACAGTTTCTCAGCCAGCCGCCGTACCCGGCTCACCGCTGGTTCAGGTAAGCGGCGCGCTGCTTGGGATCATCGTATTGATCCTGGCTGCAGCCTGGGTGATTAAGCGTATGGGGTTTGCCCCCAAAAGCGCCGGTACGCGCGGACTGAAAGTTGCGGCAAGTACCTCACTGGGTCCACGTGAGCGCGTGGTGATTGTTGAGGTTGAAGATGCGCGCCTGGTACTGGGCGTCACGGCCTCGCAAATTAACGTGCTGCACACCCTGCCCCCGGCGCCTGCTGATACAGAAGAAAAACCGGCCTCCCCCGCGGATTTCCAGGCCATGATGAAGAGTTTGCTTAAGCGTCCCGGGAGATCCTGATGCGCCGTTTGTTATCCATCACGCTGGCAGGCTTATGGCTTTTCAGCCCAGTAGCCCTCGCCCAGCTCCCGGGTCTGGTTAGCCAGCCGCTGCCTGGCGGCGGACAAAGCTGGTCTTTGCCCGTGCAAACGCTGGTGTTTATCACCTCGCTGACGTTCCTGCCCGCCATTTTATTGATGATGACCAGCTTCACCCGCATCATCATCGTTTTCGGTCTGTTACGAAATGCGCTGGGAACCCCTTCGGCCCCCCCGAACCAGGTGCTACTGGGCCTGGCGCTATTTTTGACCTTTTTCATCATGTCGCCGGTAATCGACAAAATCTACGTCGACGCATATCAGCCGTTCAGCGAAGAGAAAATCTCTATGCAGGAAGCCATGGAGAAAGGCGCACAGCCGCTGCGCGAGTTTATGTTGCGCCAGACCCGTGAAGCCGATCTGGCACTCTTCGCGCGCTTAGCAAACAGCGGTCCCCTACAGGGACCAGAAGCCGTACCGATGCGGATTTTGCTTCCAGCCTATGTCACCAGCGAGCTGAAAACGGCATTCCAGATAGGCTTTACCATTTTTATTCCGTTTCTGATTATCGACCTGGTCATCGCCAGCGTGCTGATGGCGCTCGGGATGATGATGGTCCCCCCGGCCACGATCGCGCTACCGTTCAAGCTGATGCTGTTTGTGTTGGTAGACGGTTGGCAGTTGCTTGTCGGCTCGCTAGCTCAAAGCTTTTACAGTTAGAGGCGCGAAATGACACCTGAATCGGTCATGATGATGGGCACAGAGGCGATGAAAGTCGCCCTGGCCCTTGCCGCGCCTTTGCTGTTGGTCGCCCTCGTCACAGGTCTTATCATCAGTATTTTGCAGGCGGCGACCCAGATAAACGAAATGACGCTGTCCTTCATTCCCAAAATTGTCGCGGTTTTTATTGCCATCATTGTTGCCGGCCCGTGGATGCTTAACCTGCTGCTCGACTACGTGCGTACGCTGTTCAGCAATATCCCCTACATCATCGGGTAGATAACATTATGCTGCAGGTGACCAGCGTTGAGTGGCTTCACTGGCTGAATCTTTACTTCTGGCCTTTGCTGCGCATCCTGGCGCTCATCTCAACGGCCCCGATTCTCAGCGAGCGCGCGATCCCCAAACGGGTAAAACTGGGGCTGGGGTTAATGATAACCGTCGTTATCGCTCCGTCGATTCCCCCGGTAGACGTCCCTATCTTTTCTATCGGCGCGCTATGGCAGGCAATGCAACAAATCCTGATCGGCATCGCTCTGGGCTTCACTATGCAGTTTGCCTTCGCGGCAGTACGTACCGCCGGGGAATTAATTGGTCTGCAAATGGGTCTCTCCTTCGCAACCTTCTTTGATCCCGGCAGCCGTCTGAATATGCCGGTACTGGCGAGACTGATCGACATGCTCGCCATGCTGTTATTCCTGACTTTTAACGGCCATTTGTGGCTTATTTCGCTGTTGGTGGATACATTTCATACCTTGCCAATCGGCGGCAATCCGGTGAACAGCAATGCGTTTCTCGCGCTGGCGCGGGCGGGTAGCCTGATTTTCCTCAACGGGCTAATGTTGGCCCTGCCGATAATGACGCTGCTACTCACCCTAAACCTCGCACTCGGTCTGCTGAATCGCATGGCCCCGCAGCTGTCGATTTTCGTCATCGGTTTTCCACTCACCCTCGCCGTGGGTATTTCATTAATGGCGGCCCTGATGCCATTAATTGCGCCATTCTGCGAGCGATTATTCAGCGAAATTTTTAATCTGTTGGCTGATATTGTCAGCGAAATGCCCGGAAAATAATAACCCTTAATTTTTATCCTGTTTTACTAAGGATTGTCCTAAATTTAAAAAGCGACAACATCCACCAGGATATCTCTGTCGCGGTTTATTTATTATTGACTCACTCACATAACGCAACATTTACTTTACTTTAAGATGTTTCCTGGCAAATTATACGCAACTTTACGGGATAGTAATTTCGCCTGAAAAACAGCGAAAGCGTCATCTTGGGTCGTTATTATTCCGTTTAGTTGTGATGAAAATAATCAGGTAAGGGGAATTATCGTTACGCATTGAGTGAGGGTATGCCATGTCAACGATTATTATGGATTTGTGCAGTTACACCCGGCTAGGGTTGACCGGATATCTGGTAAGTCGGGGGGTGAAGAAAAGGGAAATCAACAACATTTCCAACGTTGAGGAGCTCAGTCTCGCCTGTGTCTCTCAACAGCCCGCTGTGGTGTTTATTAATGAGGACTGCTTTATCCACGATCCTGCTAATAGCCAGCAAATAAAGCAAATCATTAATCAGCATCCCGGCACATTATTTATTGTGTTTATGGCAATTGCCAACGTGCATTTTGATGAGTATCTATTAGTCAGAAAAAATTTATTGATTAGTTCTAAGTCGATTAAACCAGATTCACTGGATGAACTCCTTGGCGATATTCTGAAAAAAGAAGTAGATTTTGTCATTGATGTGAATCTACCGACATTATCATTGAGCCGTACCGAGTCCAGCATGCTACGCATGTGGATGGAGGGTCAGGGCACAATACAGATATCCGACCAAATGAATATCAAGGCCAAGACCGTGTCATCCCATAAGGGGAATATAAAACGAAAGATAAAAACGCATAATAAGCAAGTTATCTATCACGTTGTGAGACTCACCGATAACGTTACCAATGGTATCTTTGTGAATACGCGCTAACACGTTCTGACTGGTGGCGAATCCACCAGTCAGGATTATGCAGCCAAATTCACCTTATTCTACTTTTTCCACGAAGATACCATCCTGATGACCTGACTCATTAAAGAACCAGATACCGAGCGGGTAGTCTTCCAGCGAAACCAGGTACATGGTGCCTTCACTAAACTCTTCGATAGCCAGTACCACGCCCGGTCGACGAGGACCGCCGTCCGTTTTGACTGTGACCCGATCATTCACCTTCATAGTTTTCCTCCTGTGGCTTTGTGCCAGTGTAGAACAATTTCCTTTTTCTGGCAGCGCCCGCCTCGCGCGATTGCGGGTTTTATCGACGGTCTATACTTAAGTTGTGCGTATCTGATGTTTGGATGCGCTCCCCCGGTATCCTTAACGGTTGAGAGGTATGAGGATGAAAACCGCGAAAGAGTACAGCGATACGGCCAAACGTGAAGTCAGCGTCGATGTGGACGCGCTACTGAAGGCAATCAACGAAATCTGCGAGAGTGAAATTCATCGCAGTCAGGATGACCCGGAACGCGTCAGCGTCGACGGACGTGATTACCACACGTGGCATGAACTGGCCGACGCGTTCGAGCTTGATATCCATGATTTTAGCGTGTCGGAGATCAATCGCTGACTGAGGGCGAAAAAAATCCCGGCCCTTATCGGGTCGGGATCAAGCTTGCTTATGCAAGAAGCACTTGAAAATTCGTTACACCAGGAAATCTGATGTGAAACAAACCTTATCTGCAATTTTTTTGCCTGACAAGTAAATAATTCTCACTAAAATGATAAATATAACTAATGATTGAAAGATCACCCGGTTACGCGCACCCCAGGTGTTCAGGCATCCTGGCAGAGCTTTCTTCGCTCGCCTGGCACCAGTTCATCTTCACGGAATGCTTCCCGTTTGACGCCAAAGCCGTCGTACCAGCGACACTCCACCATTCCGCTGGCATACCCGGTAACGATCATGCGTGGGCCACCCTCTTTGGAGGTGACTTCCTCACTGACAGAAAAGACCATACCTGCCTCCTGTATCAAGAGAAACCTTTACACCTTAGACGACAAAGAAGGGTTTTGCGTAATCAACCCTGCGACAATTAGTGCGAAACTCCGCGCACTCTGGCGACGGCTTTCACCAGCAGCACCACTATTGCGCCAATGATAAAACCGAGCACCAGATTCAACAGGGTCGGAAGCATTAGCGCAATCAATGCACTTTGCTGTTGGGCAAAATGTTCAATCGCATGATGCAGCGGTGTTATTCCGTGCACCACAATTCCGCCGCCAACCAAAAACATCGCCAGCGTGCCGACCACGGAAAGTGTTTTCATAAGCCAGGGGGCAACAACCAGCAATCCTTTACCCAGCGACTGGGCCAGCGTACTGCGCTTTTCTGCCAACCAGTATCCGATATCATCGAGCTTAACGATAATCCCGACCAGGCCGTAGACCCCCACTGTCACCACTAACGCGATGCCAGATAACACCAACACCTGATTCAACAATGGCGCATCCGCTACAATCCCCAGCGTAATCGCGACAATCTCAGCAGATAAAATAAAGTCGGTACGTATCGCCCCTTTGATTTTGTCTTTCTCAAAGGTGAGTGGATCCTGCGCTGCCAAAGATGTCAGACGCTGCTGGCGCTCTTCCGGGGTTTCTTTGTGCTTACGCGCTTCCAGGGTATGGAGAACTTTTTCTACACCTTCAAAACAGAGGAACGCCCCGCCTACCATTAATAAGGGGGTGATCGCCCAGGGAATGAAGGCGCTTATCAATAGCGCCAACGGCACAAGGATAACTTTGTTAACAAACGATCCTTTCGCTACACTCCAGACCACCGGGAGTTCACGGTTCGCCCGCACACCCGACACCTGCTGCGCGTTAAGCGACAGATCATCGCCCAGCACACCCGCGGTTTTTTTCGCGGCCAGTTTTCCCATGACAGAGATATCATCCAGCAAAGTGGCGATATCATCGAGTAAGGTCAATAAGCTACTTCCTGCCAAAATTTTTACCCTCAATATTATTTTTTTGCAGTCATAAGTATGAAGTAAAACACGCAATGCTGAAACTGACCTTTCTGGTCAACAAATTTTTAACATCAGCACGTAATTATAAATCTCGCCAGCAAGATAGTTTTGACGTTTACTATGTTGCACCTTTTTATTTCCACCGTGAGGGATTATGCGTTTCAGGCAATTGCTACCGCTTTTCAGTGCGCTTTTCGCGCTGTACATCATTTGGGGTTCCACGTACTTCGTTATTCGCATTGGCGTTGAAAGCTGGCCGCCGTTGATGATGGCTGGCGTTCGTTTTCTCTCTGCGGGGATTTTATTAACAGCATTCTTACTTATCCGCGGACATAAGCTGCCGCCTCTGCGCGTGCTCCTGAACGCCGCGTTAATTGGTATCCTGCTGCTGGCTGTCGGTAACGGACTGGTCACCGTCGCAGAACATCAAAACGTGCCTTCCGGTATTGCCGCCGTGGTGGTCGCCACCGTCCCGCTGTTTACGCTGTGTTTTAGCCACTTTTTTGGCATCAAAACGCGCAAACTTGAATGGATGGGGATCGCAATTGGACTCGCGGGGATCATCATGCTGAACAGCGGTGGTAATTTGAGTGGTAATCCATGGGGAGCAATTTTAATCCTGATAGGTTCGATAAGCTGGGCGTTTGGCTCAGTGTACGGCTCGCGCATAACGTTACCCGTTGGCATGATGGCCGGAGCCATTGAAATGTTAGCCGCCGGTATTGTGCTGATGTGCGCCTCGCTGATTTCCGGGGAAAAGTTGACCACTATGCCGACGTTTTCAGGCTTTATGGCGGTCGCCTATCTGGCCGTGTTTGGTTCTATTATTGCCATCAACGCGTACATGTACTTGATCCGCAACGTCAGCCCGGCATTAGCCACCAGCTATGCCTACGTTAATCCGGTTGTCGCCGTACTGTTAGGTACCGGCCTGGGAGGAGAAAGTCTGGCGCCCATCGAATGGCTGGCGCTTGGCGTGATTGTATTTGCGGTGGTACTGGTCACACTCGGTAAATACCTATTTCCCGTTAAAGCGGACGCCGTTGTGACCCCGTCGGAAAAGACGTTACAGTAAATGAATACCGAGGGTGTCGATCTGCGCACTTGCGCCACCGCCGCAGATCCACTCGATGACGCGTTCGGACAACGCGTCATCCCCCAGCTTTTCGCGCCCACGCAGGGCGCACTCCCAGACAATCAGTACGCGCCAGCCCAAAGCCTGCAATTTTTCACAATCCCGCGCGTCACGCTGAACATTTTTGCCTATTTTTTCCAGCCAGAACGCTGTTCGTGTGGCGGGGACTTTGAATAGATAGCAGTTGTGATGATGCCAGAAACAGCCGTGGGTAAAAATCACACAACGATAATCATCCACCACGAAATCGGGACGACCGGGTAACGTCGCATCCTGCACACGAAACGTTACCCCCTGCTCTGTCAGTACGCTGGCAAGGCGTTTTTCAATTGCGGTATCGCGGGTTGCTATCGCCCGCATATTTTTACTGCGCGTCGCTTTATCGTGAACGTCTGCCATGCAGTTTCTCTTTCTCGCGAATAGCAACCGCCTGTTTGATTTTTGGCTCCAGCAGTCTGGCAACCGCCGCAAATGCCGGGACGACCACCGAATTACCAAACTGACGATAAGCCTGTGTGTCCGACACCGGGATCCTGAACTGATAGCCCTGAGGTGATTCAAATCCCATCAGGCGCGCGCACTCTCTGGGCGTCAGCCTGCGCGGACGGTATCGCTGATTGTGCGGATCATCAAAATCCTTTTCACCCTGCGCCATATCCCAACCGCGGTCGATCAAGATCTCCGCCCCATCTTTATAGTAACGCGCCGATAATGTGCGCGTTACGCAATCGGGATTGCCGGGATACACCATGCCATAGCCAAATCCATTGCCCCGCGCCTGATGCTTTTTTGCATAACGATACAGATATTTCCACAGCACCGGCGTGAGCACATATTTTGCATCGACGGTCGGCTCAAGTAGCTCCGCCAGCGTCGTACGCCGCTGAGGATAGCGGGAGACAATATCGCGCAACGTGAAGTCTGATTTCAGATTCAGATCGCGGCGAAAGCCGACGAGCACAATACGTTCGCGATGCTGGGGCAAAAAATGTTGCCCATCGATAATTTTCGGATCGTCCGGCCCGTTATCGTGTGCATCAGCCACGTCATAACCCAGCTCATCCAGCGTTTGCATAATGATGCGGAACGTTTTCCCCTGATCGTGACTCTTCAGGTTTTTGACGTTTTCGAGCACAAATATTGCCGGCCGACGCGCATCAATGATGCGCACCACGTCAAAAAAAAGTGTGCCTTGCGTATCGCAGGCGAAGCCATGAGCCCGCCCTAACGCGTTTTTCTTTGATACACCGGCCAGAGAGAATGGCTGACAAGGAAATCCCGCCAGCAGCACGTCATGTTGCGGAACATGCTGGCGAATATGTTCCGCCGCCTGCAGGTCGCTCACCCCATCATGATGACTGAGGGTGATATCGCGAATATCTTCATTAAAATGGTGCTGGTGAGGATCGCAGTAGTGATTCGCTTTGTAGGTGCGCACCGCATGCTTGTTCCACTCACTGGTAAACACGCACTGCCCGCCAATCGCCTCAAAGCCGCGACGAATGCCGCCAATACCGGCAAAAAGATCGATAAAGCGAAAAGCATAATGTGGATGATGCGCAGGCGGCCTCGGCAGCAAGTCGTTCAGATGAGCCAACTCACCGTCGCTGAGGCGATGCCACGTTTCATTGGCAACCACTCGCTTGAAGATGGCCGGACTCCAGCGGTTCTCGCCAACACCATTCAGATGAGCAACCAGCGTTTTCACGTCATATATTTCAAGCAACTTAGCCAAAATCACCTGTGCGGCGGCCTCGTTATCATCTGTCATCGGGTTCATGGAACCTGCTACTGAAAAATTATCCTGCATACATTTAACCGGCCGAAATGGATAGCTGACAGGTTAACATAAATTAGCGCGGTTGACGTTGCGGCTGTACTGGCGACTAACGCAGCTTAAAGGGTTGAATCGCGTCAAGATCCAGCATTTCATATTCTCCTTTTAACTCCGCACTCAGCTTCGCCATGTACGTCAGTAAGAAGTCAGCATTATGTTGCGCCAAATGCCGACCGTGTTCAGTTTGCATCGTCATCGGCAGCGTCAACAATTTGGTCTGGAAGTGATCGAGTGCGTACTGTTTATCATCAAGGTTACGCTGTCGGGCAAACGGATCTTCCGCATCAAACAGCGCCACGCCTAACGCGCCGGACACGGCAAATACCCGTGCTAAACCAATTGCGCCCAACGCCTCAAGCCGGTCAGCATCCTGCACGATTTTGGCTTCAAGGGTTTCTGGTACGATTTTGGCGCTGAAACTGTGCGCCTCAATAGCATGGCACACGGCAGGTAATCGTTGTTGTGGGAAATCAGGAAAATCGCGCATCAAAACGCGACGCGTTTCCTGGGCTGCCAGTACCGACGAACGATGACGATCGGGATGATTCTTCGGCAAACTGACGAGATCGTGGAAGTAGCACGCCGCCAGCACCACCAGCCAGTCTACGGTCACATCCATGCTCAACTTTTGTGATGTCATCCAGACGCGACGAAAATGAAAGATGTCATGGGCAGCGTCGTGCCCGGAATGATTGTCACGTAACCAGGCTTCAAATTTCGACTGCCAGTACTGTAGTTCCATACTCTCGCTCTTCGCATAAAGAAAACCACCTTAGCAACAATTCTCATGTCAGACTACCGTCGACGCTTTTTTTATCATCAATACATATTATTCACTTAATAATTATTATCCTCACGAATATATAAATCCATTATTCAAAACAAGTAGAACAATTATAATCCCGCATGCAAAATAAATAACAAATACCAATAATATACATTCAACAAGATAGAATAAAAAAAATCATAACTATATGATAAAAAATACATTTACATGGATAATATTAATTCAAATGCCATGCAATTTTAATTATGTAAAAGCAACAATGAAACATATTGAAATATCTTAAATACATTTGTTACATGTTATATTTAAAATTAAATGAACTTCATAGATAGTATTCAAATGTAGTCTTTCAGATAGCGCTACATATTCATTTTAATTATTATATAAAGGGAATACATAATGAAAAGAAAAGTACTGGCACTGCTTCTCCCTGCCTTATTCGCTGCAAGCGCAGCAAATGCGGCTGAAATTTATAATAAGAACGGCAATAAAATTGATTTTTACGGCAAGATGGTAGGCGAACGCATCTGGTCGAATACGGATAGCAGTAACAGTGAAAATGCTGACACCTCTTACGCCCGTTTTGGGGTGAAAGGTGAAACCCAGATCAGCAACGAGTTGACAGGTTTTGGTCAGTTTGAACACAACCTCGACGCCAGCAATGCGGAAGGATCTCAGGGGCAAAAAACCCGTCTGGCCTTCGCGGGCCTGAAATATGCGGATTACGGCTCATTTGATTATGGTCGTAACTATGGCGTAGCCTACGATGCGGCAGCCTACACCGATATGCTGGTTGAATGGGGTGGCGATTCCTGGTCTGCGACGGATAATTTCATGACCGGTCGTACCAACGGCGTGGCGACCTACCGCAACACAGATTTCTTCGGCATGGTTGAGGGTCTTAATTTCGCGCTGCAGTACCAGGGCAAAAATGACGATCACGCTGCCACTAAAGCAAATGGCGACGGCTACAGCATGTCGGTGGACTATAACGTGGATGGCTTTGGTGTCGTCGCGGTGTATGGTAAATCCGACCGTGCGGACAAACAATCCATCGATGGCTATGGCAGCAACGCTGAAGTCTGGTCCCTGGCAGCAAAATATGACGCCAACAGCATTTATGCGGCAGCGATGTATGGCGAAACGCGTAATATGACCAGAACCGTAACCGATCGCGGTTTTGCAAACAAAACGCAAAACATTGAAGCAGTCGTTCAATATCAGTTCGACTTTGGTCTGCGTCCATCTCTGGGTTACGTTTACTCGCAGGGTAAAGACCTGGCCGGCGGTGTTAACGCTGACCGCGTGAATTACGTCGAGCTCGGCACCTGGTACTACTTCAATAAAAATATGAACGTCTACACAGCGTATAAATTTAACCTGCTGGATAAAGAAGACGGCGCAATTACTGGCAACGCAGTTGACGATCAGTTTGCCATGGGTATTGTGTACCAGTTCTAATCTCCACAAACTCAAAAGCCCGCACTTGGACTGCACCCCAAAAGTTGGACACCCAACTGACTAAGGTGCAGTTTTTTATGGCAAAGCCAAAATATTCCCTCGAAACCAGATTAGCTGTAGTTAATCATTACCTTGCCGGACTCGATGGCACACATCGTACCGCTGAACGTTTTGGTGTTGAAAGAACATCGGTGCGACGCTGGGTAAGAGCCTGGCAACTTCACGGTATTGATGGTATTACCTGGAAAAATGACCGCCATTCACCGTCGTTCCGGATTGCTGTAGTCCGGACTGTACTCGCTGAAGAACATTCCATGCGCGAGGCCGCCGCACGGTTTAATATCTCAACCGAAACCGTTGTCCGGCACTGGGTTAATGTTTACCAGGATGCTGGTGAGAAAGGACTTCTGAGGATAAAACAGGGCCGGAGCAAGGACATGAAAAAACCTAAAAAATCATCTCCACTTACCGATGCTGCACTGGAAACGTTATCGCCCGAAGAACTACGGGCTGAACTCCGTTACCTGCGTGCAGAGAATGCCTACCTAAAAAAGCTGAAGGCCTTAGTTCAAAGCGAGAAAAACGGCAAAAAGCCGCAATAATCAGTGAGCTAAGGCTGGAGTATGCGCTCAGTGATCTTCTGCGTGCCGCGGGTATGTCCCGCAGCACGTGGTATCACAATATGAACGCGCTAAAGCGCATGGACAGGCATGCCGGACTGAAAGATAAAATAAGAGAGATTTACCACTATCACAAAGGACGTTATGGCTACCGCAGGATCACGCTCTCGCTGAAAAAACAGGGGCTGCTGGTGAACCATAAAACAGTGCAACGACTGATGGCAGAGCTGTCGCTCCGGTCCCTGATAAGGGTGAAGAAATATCGTTCCTGGAAAGGCGAAACTGGCAGGGCAGCGCCCAATATACTGAACCGGAACTTCGGCGCGTCAAAAGCCAACGAAAAATGGGTTACAGATGTTACTGAGTTCTCGGTACAGGGTAAAAAGCTGTACCTGTCACCGGTTCTTGACCTGTTTAACCGGGAGATTATCTCCTACAGCCTGTCGGAAAGGCCGGTGATGGAGATGGTTAATACGATGCTGCACGATGCGTTCCTGAAGCTCAGCCCGGAAGATAGCACGCTGCTGCACTCGGATCAGGGCTGGCAATATCGAATGGAAGGTTATCAGGCCAGGTTAAAGGCGAAGGGCATGACGCAGAGTATGTCGCGTAAAGGGAACTGTCTGGACAATGCGGTGATGGAGAACTTCTTCGGGACGCTGAAATCGGAATGTTTTTATCTGAGTCAGTTCAGCAGTGTCAGCGAACTAAGGAAGGCGATAGAGAGCTATATCCATTACTACAACAACGAACGAATAAGCCTGAAATTAAAAGGCCTGAGTCCGGTAGAATACCGAACCCAGGCTCTGAAAGCCGCTTAACATGAACTGTCCAACTTTATGGGGTCAGTCCAGCTGCGGGCTTTTTTGTTCAACGAAGCGTATTTTTTACCACACGGGCATTACAACGATAAACTTGTGAGGATACTCAAAGAAAAAGACATCCATGAGAACTGTCGTTGAAAGCAAGGCGTGCAAGTGCTTGAAATGACGCGTGAAGACTATCTCGCCCTGCTCTCTGAATACGCTGAACGCGACATTCCATACGATCCAGACCCATCGGACGTTTCAACGTGGCACCTGCCATCAAAGTTCTGCTGCTGAGTGAACGTGATGAACAACTGCACCTTGACCCTGTACTTTGGGGATACGCCCGAGGTGGTGGTATAAACCGCTGCTAATTAACGCACGGTCTGAAACAGTGGCCGACAAAGGACTGGTAGATATTTACGACAGACAACCGTTGGTAGTGCTACCGGAAGCCGCGCGCGAATGGATGAGGCAGGATCTTGGAGGGAAAGAAGCAGCGGAAATTGCAGTTGACGGTGTCGTGCCGGCTGATAAATTTATATGGCACGCCGTAACGCGTGCCGTCGGAAATGTGAAAAATCAGGGTGCAGATTTAATTAAGCCTGTTACTTAACCCGGAGCAGGTCTTCATCGCGGGTGGTATATCGGGGTGACAGCATCTCTCTTTTCATTGCCCACTGTTGCTGGGTACCCTGACCTGCGAAATAAAGCGCTCCCCTTACTTCCTTTGCATTCATATGATCCAAAACTTCCATCAGCTTCTCGCTCCCCCTTGACATGAAAGAAAAAGCCTGCCTTTGACTTGTCGGTATTTTTACTGTCAGGCATGTTGCAAAACTTCCCCTTATCAAATACATTATTTGTAACAATAGTACAACAAACATCACAAAGTGGTAGGTATAACACAATCTGAATTTCGTCATGAAAGAGAAGGTCCACAAGAAAAACTAAACTCCTTTATTAAGGCATAGACACAGATCAAAATATCGTAGCTAAGCGTAAGTTAAAGTTACAAAAATAATTCAACAAAACAAAACGTTACTTAAAGGAAATTTATGATTAAATACATTATCGCCTTAAAATTCGTAATATTCGGGCGTTCACAAGAACTATTCTATTATTGGAAGAGTGAGATTATAAGGAGACCGTATTTTTCAATCATAAGATTACTACGCGAGAAAAAATTAAGACACAGAAATTTCCTTTTTTGGTGGCGCCTAGCCAATGAAATGTACAAAAATGGTGGGAAATACCAAAAAAGAGCAGCAATAAAGCTGAATAACAAAATAATTGAGAGATTTGGCTGTGAAATAGGATTGGGTGCAAATATAGGCAAAGGCTTATTGATCCCGCACCATTCAGGCATAGTTATTCACGGCTCTGTTGACATTGGGGATAATTTTATTATCAGACAAAACTGCGTAATAGGACAAATAGACAAGGATTGCAAATCTTTAAGGTTAACAATCGGTAATAATGTTGACATAGGTGCAAATACATGCATCATTGGTCTTTCTGTGAAAATTGGTGACAATGTCAAAATTGGTGCAATGTCATTTATTAAATCTAATATTCCATCTAACTGCACCTACGTCACAGAAAAAAAATCACGAATTATAGTTTCCCCCTCCTCATAGAGGGGGTATTAATATTTGTTCAGACAAACGTTCAGATGTAAGCAGGAAAAAAACCAGATAGAAAACTGCCGTGTACTTTTCATGATCTCAAAGCCAAGGGAATATCGGATTATGAAGGCTCGAGTAAGGACAAGCAACTATTCCCAGGTCACAAAACTGAAAGCCAGGTTGTGGTTTATGACAGAAAAGTGAAAATTTCTCCCACACTGGATCTTCCAGTATTGGGCAAATCAGAAGATGATGATGGCGAGTTTTATACCAAGTGAATATACCAACACTATACCAAGTGTGACATGAGTCGTTGAAAGGAAGTGTGCTAAGTGTTTGAATAGTGGCGGAGAGAGGGGGATTTGAACCCCCGGTAGAGTTGCCCCTACTCCGGTTTTCGAGACCGGTCCATTCAGCCGCTCTGGCATCTCTCCGTTTTGGCGGTTGCCATGATGCCAGGTAATTTGGCATTTTAACAGACCCAGTTCCGTCAATTTCGTTCAAGTGACGAGTTTGCGAGCAAAACGATGATTAAGTGGCCCTGGAAAGAACAAGAAGCAACCCGGAGTGACGATTGGCCGTGGGACGACGCCCTGGCTATTCCCCTTTTGGTGAATCTCACCGAGCAAGAACAAGCCAGACTTATTGCCCTGGCCGAGCGCTTTTTACAACAAAAAAGATTAGTCGCTCTTCAGGGGTTTGAGCTGGACCCGCTAAAAAGTGCGCGCATTGCTCTGCTATTCTGTTTACCTGTTCTGGAAATGGGGATTGAGTGGCTCGACGGGTTTCATGAAGTTCTCATCTACCCTGCCCCATTTGTCGTAGACGATGAATGGGAGGACGATATTGGGCTGGTGCATAATCAACGCGTGGTACAGTCCGGGCAGAGTTGGCAACAAGGCCCGATAATTCTCAACTGGCTTGATATTCAGGATTCCTTTGATGCCTCCGGCTTTAATCTGATCATCCATGAAGTGGCGCACAAGCTTGATATGCGTAATGGCGATCGTGCCAGCGGTATTCCGGCGATTCCCCTGCGCGATATCGCCGGTTGGGAACACGACCTGCATGCTGCAATGAACAATATTCAGGATGAGATCGATCTGGTTGGAGAAACTGCGTGCAGTATAGATGCCTACGCAGCGACCGATCCTGCTGAATGCTTTGCCGTGCTATCCGAGTATTTTTTCAGTGCTCCTGAATTATTTGCTCCGCGTTTTCCTGCCTTATGGCAGCGTTTCATCCAGTTTTATCGCCAGAACCCCATGGAGCGGTTAGGCGATACCCGGGGAGGCGACGATTATCGCTCACCAAACACGCATTAACACTGAATTTGAAGATTAATTAACCAATTGAAATGACGCGCTAATTTTACTGTTGACACCTCATGATGAGGTCAGTAATATGCGCCTCGTTCACACGATTCCTCTGTAGTTCAGTCGGTAGAACGGCGGACTGTTAATCCGTATGTCACTGGTTCGAGTCCAGTCAGAGGAGCCATTTTCAAGAAAGCAGACGTTCACTAACGTCTGCTTTCTGCATTTCTATCAATTGGTTATCCCCTCTCAGTCGTTCACCCTCGTTCACTAAAAACCACTCGAAGCCATATCATTTTGATGGTAAAACTGCTGGTAATGCTGGTTCGATTTCCCTTTTACCAACAAATGAGGGGGTGTTTTCATGTCACTGACTGATATTAAAGCAAAAAATGCAAAACCCCTTGAGAAGGAATACAAGCTGACTGATGGCTTTGGTATGTTCCTTCGTGTTACCCCTAAAGGTTCGAAATACTGGCAAATGGCCTACCGTTTCGAAGGGAAGCAAAAACTTTTCTCTATCGGTGTTTACCCTGCTGTTTCTCTTTCTGACGCAAGACAACGCCGTGACGAGGCCAGAAGGCTTCTGGCTCAGGGTATTGACCCTAATGCAAAGAAACAGGCAGAGGTTAAAGAGCTTAAAGCCAAACGTGATAATACACGCTCCTTCAGAACAGTAGCCAAAGCGTGGTTCGCCACGAAAACAAAATGGTCTGATGATTATGGTGATGCCGTATGGAAGCGCCTTGAAACTTATGTCTTCCCGGTAATCGGTGACAAAGATGTTGCCGAACTGGATACAGGTGATCTGCTGGTTCCGGTGAAAAAGGTGGAGGCTCTTGGTTATCTTGAAGTCGCCATGCGCATTCAACAATACATTACGGCAATCCTGCGTCATGCCGTCCAGCAAAAGCTGATACGTCATAACCCAGCCTATGATATGGAAGGGGCAGTTCAGAAACCACAAACTGAACACCGCCCTGCACTTGAGCTGGAAGAAATACCCCAGCTACTGAACAAAATTGCCGAATACAAAGGCCGCAGGTTAACCATACTGGCAATACAGCTCAATCTGATGATTTTCATTCGTTCCAGTGAGCTGCGTTTCGCTCGCTGGTCAGAAATTGATTTCAAAAGTAAGTTATGGGTGATACCCGAACAGCGTGAAGCGATTGAAAACGTCAAACATTCAACTCGTGGGGCTAAAATGAAACGTAAGCACTTCGTTCCCCTTTGTAAGCAGGCCATGAAGATACTCAAAGAGATCCGACAACTGACTTATGAAGAAGGGCAAGATGATGGGTTAATCTTTACTGGCTGTTATGACTCGTTTAAACCCATGAGTGAAAACACCATCAACAAAGCCCTGCGTAATATGGGATATAACACGAAGCAGGACATCTGTGGACACGGTTTCCGCACACTGGCCTGTAGTGCCTTAATTGAGTCCGGGCTATGGTCAGAAGACGCTGTAGAGCTTCAGATGAGCCATAAGGAAAGCAACAGTGTCCGGGCAGCTTATACCCACAAGGCTAAACACCTTGATCAACGCCGCCTGATGCTTCAGTGGTGGGCTGATTTCCTTGATGCTAACAGCAACGATATGGTCAGGCCGTTTGAGTTTGCTACAAATAAATAAAGGGAAAGGCCGTTCGCGGCCTTTCAACTTCATGCTTAATTACAGTCTATGCTGAATATGATACTGAATCTTTTTCTATCGCTAAACCAGCGATTTTTTCCAGCATTATTTCCCAGAGTGCGTATTTTCTTTTGTGCTCAATAAACAGAGATTTTAAATACTCTTCTGTTGAAGGGATTTTTTCAGTCCATGCAATATCTTTACTGTAATCAATGCTTTTTTTCATATCAGATGCCGCATAGGTGTAGTATTTACTCTGAGAACGACTGATACTGTCCTCTGCCAGCACTCTACGGAGCAGAGTTGCAGAACATGCATAACCATGCCTGTAAAGCTCACTCGATAAGGTACGAACAAAAGAACCGCGTAATAAAGACATCATCTCTGCGATTTCATTTTCACTCGCATTCATGACTTCAGAATCAAGTTTTCCATAACTATCTGTCCCGGACAAGAAAAGAATAACAAACGGAAAGCCTTTTTTCTTTGCTATGCCAGAGAACAAATCCAGTGAGTCATTATTTTTCTCCACCCGATTATAGATATTATAAAAAATAACATCACACCTGTTCTTAAATCCGTCTATACAAATTGTTTTTGCCTGCTGAATCTCGCCTTCTTCAATCAACGCCAGAGCCAACACCTCAGTCCATTTATCACGAAGCCCTGCCTGATCAACTGATTTATCTTCTTTGATTTTATTGAGAACCTGAATGGCCTCCTCAGTACACAGTTCATCAACCAGCAACTCAGCAAACTTAATGATATATTCTGGCTGATTCAGTTTTCTTTTCTCAAAGCATTGCCTGATGAAATCAACATCCCTGATATACAGACTTAACTCAACAGCACCATTGACATCACCTGTCTTAAGAAGACTTTCCCTTAAAACACGAATAACATTGTATCCCAGTTCTTTTTTATACTTATCAAAAATATCAAAGTTAAAATACACATCACCTTTAAGTACGGAAATTATTTTATCCGCTATAACATCAATGCTTTTGTCTTTTTGTAGGGACAGGGATTTTAACCATATTTCGACAGCACCATTATAATAGTCCATCCATGATCCATCTGATGTATCAGCAATTTCGCTGACTTTATCAAATGAGAGCAGTAAATCATGGCAAAACGCCTCGGTTTTTTCAGGCAGCGTTGATACCGTCTTTTCAAGTGGAAATATGACATTCCTGTATAGCCCCTCAAAAAAAATCGCTGCTTCATAATAATCATAAAAGCGTTTTGTTTTAATTACCCTTTTGTATTCAGCCTCAGCCTTTTTCAGTGATTCTTCTGGAGTTAACAGATATTTATTAATAAGAAAGGATTTTGCCTGACCATTATCCTCTGCAATATCACAAATTATTTGCATGAGTTGATCGGCAGGTATTTCTTTGAGTAAAGCAAGTTGTTTCTTGTTCAGTTTAGCCATCATCACATCCTGATAATGTTTGGTAGACGCAGAAAAGCTAATTGTACTAACACGAGGACAGGACATTCAATAAAAGCATTAACATAATGATTTAAAAAGAAATCTGTAGCACGCTGTTCATTGATGAAATGCACTATTTACCGTAAAATATCCCCCATCACACAGTAACCTGATACAGATACGTGGAATGGTCAATGAACAAACTTTCGCCTGAAATGCCCGAACTGCAATCAATGAATATCACTGCTGATAACATCACCAAGCTTAAATCATTGTTTCCTGAAGCCTTTAATGAAAACGGCATTGATTTTGACGTTTTAAAACAGCTTTTGGGTGAAAATGTAGACGAAAAAGAAGAACGCTATGGCCTGAACTGGCATGGTAAGCGTCAGGCTCGTCAGCTTGCTCTTACCCCTTCCCGTGGCACCTTACGCCCATGTAAAGATGAAAGTGTTGATTGGCATAACACCAAAAACCTCATGATCGAAGGTGATAACCTTGAAGTGTTAAAGCTTCTTCAAAAAAGTTATGCCGGAAAAGTGAAGCTTATTTACATCGATCCGCCTTACAATACCGGTAAAGATTTTGTCTATCCTGACAACTTCCAAGATAATATGAAAAATTATCTTGAAATTACTGGACAGACAGAAGACGGAGCACGTTTAAGCACAAATACAGAAACCAGTGGGCGTTACCATACTGATTGGTTAAATATGATTTACCCACGTTTAAAACTTGCAAGAAACTTGTTGAAAGAAGATGGGGTTATTTTCATTTCCATTGATGATACTGAAGTTGATAATTTAAAAAAAGTTTGCTCGGAAATTTTTGGTGAAGAGAACTTTGTTGCTAATATTGTATGGCAAAAAAAGTACTCACCACAAAATGATGCAACATATTTTAGTGATATGCATGATCATATTTTAGTCTATGCAAAGCAAAGGAAGACTTCAAAAAATGATTCAAACGGTTGGAACATAGATTTTCTACCAAGATCAGACGAACAAAATGCAGCATATAAAAACCCCGACAATGACCCTCGTGGAGTGTGGAAGTCTGTAGATTTATCAGTCAAAACTTATTCCAAGGCTAATGATTACTCAATTACCACACCATCAGGACGTATTGTAACTCCTCCCGCCAGTAGATGCTGGCAGGTTTCTGAAAAACGTTTTGTAGAATTGTGTAAAGAAAATAAAATTTGGTTTGGAGAAAATGGTAATAATGTTCCATCAATCAAAAGATTCCTGACTGAGGTCCAAGATGGTGTTGTTCCTACAACATGGTGGTCATATAAAGAATGTGGACATAATCAAGAGGCCAAGCAGGAACTAAAAAAACTCATGGAGGGAGAATCTGTATTCTTTGACACACCTAAGCCATTGAGATTATTAGATAGAATATTACACTTAGCAACAACCAATGATAAAGATTGTATTATCCTAGATTTTTTCGCAGGGTCAGGTACCACGGCTCACGCAACTTTGAATAAAAATATTGCTGACAGTGGTTCACGCCGATATATTGCTGTGCAATTACCTGAAAAAATAGATGATGAAAAATACTATACAATATCAGAATTAACCAAAGAACGCCTCCGCCGCGCTGGTAAAAAGGTTCGTGAAGACAATCCAGAGTGGAAAGGTGATGTTGGTTTTCGTGTTTTCAAACTCGATACATCTAACATTCGTCCGTGGGAAGCCACAGCAGAAACCCTTTCAGAACAGCTTGATGCTTATGTAAGCCCAATCCTTGAAGGCCGTAGTGAAGAAGACTTGCTGACTGAACTGATGCTTAAGCGTGGTATTGATCTCAGCGTGAACGTTGAAGTTCGCCAGTTTGATGGATTAACCGTTTCTTGTGTTGACGGTGGTAAATTGTTTACCTGCTTTGCTAAACAAATCCCTGCCTCTTCTGTTGAGGAACTAACCAAGGGGATCATTGACTGGCATAAGAGTTTAAAAGCTGGCAAAGATACGGTCTGCTATTTCCTTGATGACGCATTTGAAAATAACGTTGCTAAAACAAATCTTTGCGCCATTCTGGAACAACACGGCCTGACTAACCTGCACAGCCTGTAAGGGAATGAGATGAAACTACATTTTGAATCAGACCTTACATACCAGAAAAACGCAATAACATCGGTCTGCGATCTGTTTGAAGGTCAGGAAAAATGGGAAAGCGAAATGACTGTGCTGGCCCCAGCTCAGGGTGCACTCTCATTTGAAGGCGCAACAGGTTCAATGCCTGTAAACCCACAGATACCCGAAGATGATGTTCTGCTGAAAAACTTAAACAATGTTCAGTTGAAAAATCAGCTTCCTCCCTCACCTATGCTCGACAGCCATGATTTTACTGTCGAGATGGAAACAGGGACAGGTAAAACGTATGTTTATCTTCGCACCATGCTTGAGTTGAATAAACGCTATGGCATGAGCAAATTTATCATCGTAGTTCCTTCCGTTGCCATCAAGGAAGGCGTTTATAAAACACTACAAATCACTGAAGAACATTTCAAAAGCCTGTATGCGGGAGTTCCATACGAATACTATCTGTATGATTCGGCAAAACCTGCGGATGTTCGAAATTTTGCAACCAGTTCTGTTATGCAGATCATGGTAATGACGGTGGGTGCGATTAACAAAAAAGACGTTAACAAGCTCTATCAGTCAAGTGAAAAAACGACCGTTGATGATCTGGATAAGCCAATTGACCTGATCCGGGCTACACGTCCGATTATTATCGTAGATGAGCCGCAAAGTGTTGATGGTGGCTTGAATGGTGCAGGTAAAACCGCACTTGAAGCTATGCATCCCATGTTCACCTTACGCTATTCAGCAACGCATGTGCATAAACATCATATGGTGTACCGCCTTGATGCCATTGATGCTTACAACCAAAAACTGGTCAAACAGATCGAGGTTGCCGGGCTTGAAGTCCAGAATGCAAGCAACAGCCCTTATGTGAAACTGGTCAGTATTAATAGTAAGAAAAATGTTATCAGCGGTACTGTTCTTGTTGATATAGCCGATAAAAAAGGGAACGTAGATCGTTCAGAGATTACCGTATATGACGGTATGACACTTGATGACGAAACAGGACGTGATATTTATCAGGGTTACCGGATAAGCGAGATCCGAACGGGCAAAGAGGGTTATCTTACACTGGAGACGCCTTCTAATACCTACTATATGCAAGTGGGTGATGTCGTGGGTGATATTGACCCGATGCTCATCCAGCGACATATGATTAGACGTACAATCCGTGAACATCTGGATAAAGAACTTCGCCTGAATGCTCAGCAAATCAAGGTTCTTACCCTGTTTTTCATTGATAAGGTTGATTTATATCGTCAGACCAATGAAGAAGGAGTACGTGAACCGGGTGAATATGCCCGTATCTTTGAAGAAGAATATCTTAAAGCAATCAAAAGCCCTGCATATAAAGATTTACTCCCTTCTCATCCAGAACATGCTAAAGACGTTCATGATGGTTATTTCTCCATTGATAAAAAAGGTGCGTGGGCTGAAACAAGCGAAAGCAATAATACAGGCCGTGAAAATGCTGAACGTGGTTATAACCTCATCATGAAAAATAAAGAGAAGCTTTTGAGTTTCTCGAATCCAGTGAGGTTTATTTTTTCACACTCTGCTTTGAAAGAAGGCTGGGATAATCCAAATGTATTCCAGATCTGTAGCCTTCGTGAGATGGGGAGTGAACGCGAACGCCGTCAGACATTAGGCCGTGGGCTTCGCCTGTGTGTTAACCAAGATGGTGAGCGTGTCCGGGATGACAGCATTAACATTCTGACTGTAGTTGCCAGTGAAAATTATGAAGCCTATGCCGAACGACTACAGAGCGAAATTGAGAACGAAACAGGCATCCGTTTTGGTATCATCGAAAAAGATGCGTTTGCCCATCTGATCTTCTCTGATTCCTCACAAGTTGTAGGTATCATCGCTTCACAGGAGATATGGTCTGAACTACATGCTGAAGGTTATCTGGAAAAAACCGGGAAAATCACCAAAACACTGAAAGAGACTCTTTTCGATGGCACTTTTACTGTTAGCGAAAAGTTCCTTACCCTTCAGGAGCAAATTGAATCTATCCTACGTAAATCAGCAGGGCGACTCAATATAAACAATGCTGATGAGCGTAAAACAATCAAATACCGGAAAGAAGTCTTAAACAGCCCGGAATTCGAAGCGTTATGGCAGCGCATTTGTCAAAAAACGCTGTACCGTCTGGCATTTGATGAAGATGAATTGATTAAATCCTGTACGAAATCACTTTCTGAAATGCAGCCTGTAGCGAAAGCAATGGTCAGTTTCAGTAAAGCCACAATAAAACAAAGCCAGTCAGGTCTTGGTGTTGAAGCTCAGTCAAAGGGGACGACAAGCTCTGTTATTGATGTTGAAGAACAGCCACTGCCAGATGTTCTTGGTGTTCTACAGGAAAAAACGGGCCTGACAAGACGCAGTTTATGCACCATCCTTAAAGAGAGTGGAAAACTCGTTGATTTTGCTAAAAACCCACAGCAGTTTATCAGTGAAGCTATAAGTCGAATCAACTATTGCAAACGCCTGTCAATTGTTGACGGTATTAAATATTATCCACTAAAAGGAGAGGTGTATGCGCAAAGTCTCTTTATTGATAAAGAGCTAACAGGATATGCCCGTAATCTTTTCGAAACCTCATTTAAGTGCGTTTACGAATATGTTCCTAAAGATTCTGAAGTCGAAAGCCGTTTCGCTCAGGAACTCGAAGAACAGGATGAAGTTAAGCTTTATGTGAAGCTTCCCGGCTGGTTTAAAATCCCGACACCATTAGGGACTTACAATCCTGACTGGGCCTTAGTTATTGAAGACAATGGTGAAGAACATATTTACTTTGTTGTAGAGACAAAAAGTAAACACATTGGTCTTGGTCATGAAGAAGATGCGAAGATAGCCTGTGGAACAGCGCATTTTAGTGCCCTAAAAGAAGAACAGAGTAATGCAGCAAAATATGTTAGAGCTACAGATCTTACAGAAATAATGGGTAGCCTCTAAACTATATAAAATGGCCTTTCAGGAGGCCATTTAAAAAATCATAAGAATATCCGTGCTTAATAGATTCAGTGAGTTAATAGAAATCTTGTTTATTTAATTTTTATTACATTTGTTTAGTTTTTAATATTATTGGCATATAGCATAAACAGTTATAGTAGCTGTAATATTTTTAGTTGTATCACATCCTGCATACCAACTGTTATCACCATTAGGTCTGGAGACCGTTAACCAAACATATCCTTCTGCTGTATTACATTGACCGCCTCCACCTACAACTTTTTCTGAACCAGCGCAAGAAGCAACAGCTTCGGGGAAACGATAAGCAGAGGCAGATGCTGTTCTTATTACTGGACTTCCTGTTGATCCTCTCCATACACCATTAACACAAGATAAAATAGCCCCTTCTGACGTTCTTCCCTGTAATCCATTAGGAGAACATCCCCATCCTACATTCGCTTTTCCATTTATATAAACAAATGTATTAGCGTTTATTTGACCATCAGCATCAAGATTGCCAGTAGAATAAACATAGTTAGAGCTGATCTTTCTTGATGCCCATACGTAATCAACAACATCTACTCTTTCAGCAGTTACTGTTCCAGCAGAATTTATATTACCAGAAGAAATTTCAGTTGCATATAATACAGAATTAGTTTTAAGGTTAGATTCTCCAGCACTTATAGTGTTATCATCTAGCATGGTTAATCTTCCCCCATATTTCTCGAAATAAAGACCTCCATCACCTAATATTCTGAACCAGTTTTGAGTATAGGTATCGCCACGAGATATTACAGTTTTTCCAGAAACGGTATTACTTGAGTTTAAATTACCATATATTTGTCCATTTCCATGAACATTTAAATCAGATCTTAAAGTAGTTACGCCTGCTACATTTAATGTTGTTCCAACTGTAGCAGCAGCATTAGTTTTTAATATTCCTGTTGTAGTTGTTCCATTCGCAGTTATATTCTGAGCATTATAAACGCTTTGACCACCCATATTAAGGTTTCCGGTCATGGGTAAGGTTCCATCTCTACGGAGATAGATAGAATATAACGCGCTATTAAATCCTACACGGAAAGCTAATTGCCCTGCAGAGGTAATATTATTGAAATTGGCAGAAGTTTCTGACCATTGACCACCATAACCAAAAGCATTTGATGTAGTTCTGGTCATTCCGCTATCAATACCCGCTGTTTGCATGGCTTTCCCTAATAAATCATAACGTGTTTTTCCGCCTTCAATCCATGCCGTCGATGTCGTTATAAGACCATTAATAACATAGTTAGGTGAAGTTCCATCTCGTTTTAATATGATTTTATACGAGGATTTATTAGCATTAGTGCCTGTATAGGCTGAAGGTAGTAAACCTTCGTTAATCAATGTCTGGTAAGTAATTTCACATACTGAACCTGAACAGGTTCTTGGACCCGGATCGGTTCCTGTTCCGGCAGCATTGGATAAGGTTGATAATTTATCATAACGGATATTTATATAGCCATTAACTGCTTCACCGATCTGTTTCATTTGTTGACCGACAGTAGAAGCCATTATACTCTCCTGTTCATTTTTCATATCCTGAAACTTCATAAAAGCCACCATCGTCCCAACACCTAAAACAAGAGTTAATTCTAGTAAAGAGAATCCTTTTTTCATTTTCATCGTCCTTTTTATTTTCACGTATTAATTAATTATCAAATAACAAACAAAAATCAAGATGAAAGAAGAACTATATATAGAAGAATAAAAACCAATAAATGATAAAAAAGGCCCCTTTAAATAAGGAGCCAAAAAAAATAATTTATTAAAACATTGTTGTTAAATAGAAGTGAAGATCAATGTATTACTGTTAGCGTCAGAACAAGCACCTGCTGTTGCCGCTACGTCAAGCGTTCCACCTGCTGGTTTAACAGTTGTAGAGCCTACTTGAGCAATGTAGAAGTTACCTGCTGTTGCTGTCATGATCTTAGTACATTCTGCTGCTGGTACGTTATCATAAGTAATTGTGAAAGAAGAACCTGCTGCTGATGATGGACCAGTGTTAGCTACACCTAATGTTACAGCACCTTTGAATGCGTTGATTGGTGTTGCAGAGTTACCTGAACCGCTTAACATGTTGTCAGGGAAGATCTTCGCTTGAACTGCTACTGAGTTATTCAAACCAGTAAAGCTTGAAGCGGAAGTATAAAGGGCTTTAACACCAGCTTGGATTGTTGCGATGTTATTACTCTCAGCTTGTGAACGTTGTGATGCTTGCACTTTAGGATATACGATAAATGCTGCTACCACTAGCGCTGCGATAATACCAAGAACAAGTAATAGTTCTAAAAGTGAGAAACCTTTTTTACTTTTTATTTTTTTAATTAATACTGTATTTTTCATTTCCTTTATATCTCCATTGTTTAATAAAATGATATAAAGAAAATAATAAATTTAAAAATAAACGCAACCACTTAAAAAATATTATATACAAAGTAGCCGATAAGCGGATTACTTAACAGAAAATAAAAAGACCGTGTTCACTTACGGTCGCTTTATCGGGAGGATACCCCCATGACTTTATTAAATACCACCACAGCTTACAAGATTTGAATATGGAGTTATTCATCTGTGATGATAAAATGAAATACAATTAATATAAAATAATGTCAAATTTAATTCAATGAAAGTTGAATACATATAACATTTTATACTTATACAATGACTTCTATATTCCATTAAGTTTTTCGGCCTTTCATACTAGCCAGAAATAACATTCCGTTTCTTTTAAATCTTTCTTTATCATCTGGATGTAGGTGGGGTATCTCTAGTAGCATACCTAAAACAAGATCCTTATCCACCGTAAAAACATCACAATCAAGAGCCTTGGCAACTTCAGCCCCTAAAATTATTTTCTGACGTGTCTCTATCTGTTTAGCTTCTTTCTTAGACTTATATTGCAAACGATTTAAACGCATCTGAGCAGATGCTAATTGCTGCTCCAGTGTCTTTTTTATTCGTGGTTTCTTTCTGGTTTGCTCTTTATCTGAAATATCACTCATTTTCTATCCTCTTATAGTTCCATGATACATATATATTTCTTATATATATGTTAGTCAATGAGGATATTTGAAAAATTGGATTATTATTTCTTTTTATACGATGGGAACTTTTCTTTTAAAATGTTAAAGCAGTTGATAACATTTTCATGCTCTACTGAAAAATGATCTATACTCCTTTTCAGAAGATCATTGGCAACATCAACAACAAATTGGCTCCCTTCACTATGATCATAGACAGTAAATACATCAGCTATCCAATGATAGCAGCAAAGCGTCAACAAAATACAATAGTCTTGATATTCTTTAATGCCTGATAAAAAAGTACATCCGTTATAATCCACTTGCCTTGTTCTTCTATAATATTGTTTGAGCGTGGGCTTTATTATTATTAAATTATTTTTAACTATATCATAGTGAATGTCATCCTGAACGTAGTCGTTTTTAAGAAAAAAACTATTGCTGTGAACATATAAAGCATAGGCAATTGTTTCAGTAGATATTCCATATTTTTCGCATAAAGCCGTTGAGACAACAGGATTGTTTTCTATATATCTTATAAACTCACTTTCTTTCAAGTTTTTTGTTTTGGTTTTAGTTTTATTCATATATCCCTCACTATTATTATATCCGATTAACGACGGAAGGTTTCTGGTCTTTTCCACTCAAACACTACTGCATGACGTTCTTTGTCTCTTTCTTTTTTGATCTGACAAGATATACGATTGTTGAGGATCTTTTTTCGAGCGATTTTTAAAACTTCTTTCATTTCACATTTTACAAGCTTTCTACCTTTAATTTTCATTTCTTCATATATGGCATTATTGATAAAATCTCTTTCTTTAGCTGATAGTATCTTTAATCTTCCTTGCTCATCCGCATTATTTGATATGGTATTAATTGTTTCATCTTCTTTTTTTTCCATATCAACTTTACTCTTCTTTTGTTTTTTTGATTTTTGCTCTTTTCTAATCGAGCGGACTTGATCACGAGCAATAAATTTGACAGTTTGTTTTTCTTTTTTATTTAGTGCTTTACCTTTTAACTTAGCGGCTTCTTCCAGAAAATCATCTATTATCTTTTTTTCATTCTCAGTAAGATTTTGTATCCATCCCATTCTTAGTTTTTTTGTTTTACTTTCCATATCATTACCTTTTTATTTATATTTTTTAATTAATACAATTAAAAAACAAAAAACTCAAATTAATCCATGCACCATATTTAATTTATAAGCCTACTTATCTTTCGTTAGTGCCTTGATGAAATGGCACCTACCTACTGATATTTTTAAAATTATTTTTTTGTACTAGTAGTACTAGAATTTTATTAGATTAGGTTCTGGGGTTTTAGATAGCGACTTTCAGTCGTAGTAGTTTTCCGTCAGGAAAACTTAGTTTTTCTGCAAGCTTCACCCCCCTAACCCCCCGTAAAAAAATACTATTGTAATATTTTTTTTAGGTTCGCAGGTTGGCGATTCTCACCGTAGCTATTGAGTTCCAGCACGTTTCCATTACTGGGACACCCCATCGGACTCCTACGGATACATCATGATCATTTAAAGCATTTTCTCGTTTTACTAAAGAAAATTATACTACCGCTTTATAGATTTTAGATGAACGCTTCAAGTTGGTGGCTACCGACTTCCCCCCGTTTATATGCCACCTACAATAACCTAAGAACAAAACAGTTTTTAACACATGATGTCCAAAGATTCTTAGACCTGATACACAGGTTTAACGTTATTGCTTTTGAAGACTAAAATGTTTTTGGAAATGGTATTTGAAAAGCTTATAAAAAGTTGAGATTTAGATTTGACAAATATGAAAAGATTATTTAATACTTTATTATATTTGTAATCACGTTATTCCTCTAACTGATTACAAGGCTTCAAAAGTCGGCAAAACTTTTTTAGTCCTTAAAAAGTCAACTTTGATAAGTTGGCTTTTTTTGTATCTTTATTTTATTTACAACACAACATTTTACTTGTCAAATAAAACAACCTAACTTTATTAAAAATAAAAAAGACCAGACAAACTTAAATATATTTCGTCAAAAAACACATTTAACATATGATCTCATGGATTTTTATTTGATTTTTACTGTTTAATCAGCAATAACTCAAATGGTTATGATACAAAAGGTGATAACAAAAATGGTGTTTACAAGACTCTGCACAAAAATGCAACAAGCTCTATATGTAATCATGCAACATATACAATCAAAATCATTAACCTAAATCATCTAATATTCCCCACGTTACTTGACTCTCTTTCCTTATGGTTTATTTTTCACCCTTTGCTTTTTCACTCTTATTTTAAGTCCGAACCTACACCATCCATTTTTTTAAAAAAACTGTCGTTATAAGTCTGTTTTAGTGCATTTAGCTTTTCCCGCCTTACGGCGGGAGGGAAATTAACTCTTTTGCCCTTACGGGCGCTCTCTAAAACCATAATCATTAAGATTCGTGTAATACCTCAGCCGTTCATCCGAATCTAGCCCCGTTAATTTCACAGACATTAAAACTAGCGTTATTATTTAACTATAGAAAAGCTTTATACATTGTCGTTATTTTTAGCTCCTTTAGGAGATATAAAAATAAAGCAATGCCCACCTATACACTGCTACGCAGTGTGTGGGGTCTACCGACGGTTGCCTGCCGCAGGCTAACACCGTTTCCTTCGGAAACAAGGTCAACGTCAACACCAGAGTTTTTCTTGCGAAAAACTAAAACCAGCATAGTCGCATTGGAGAGTTATATTTTGGTTTGATATTTAAATTTATATTGAGGTTGTTTTTATTGTATGGCTATTTTTCATCTTGATTTTAAAATTGTGAAACGTTCAGAAGGCAGGTCTTCCGTTGCGAAGGCTGCCTATCATGCTCGTACACGTATAACAGATGAAAGAACAGGTGATACGTATGATTACAGTCGCCGTACTGATTTATATGGGCACTTCATATTAGCTCCAGCTAACGCACCAGAACACATCGTAAAAGATTCTACAGCATTGTGGAATGAAGTGGAAAAAGTTGAGCGCCAGAACAATGGTCAAACAGCCCGTTATTTCGATGTTTCCATTCCTACCGAGTTAAATAATGATGAAAAGAAAAAACTTGTCCTTGAGTATTGTCAGAAAAATTTCGTTGATAAAGGTATGATTGCTGATATCGCTTTCCATGATCTCGATAGCGACAACCCACATGCTCACGTTATGTTGACGTTAAAAACCATTGGCCCGGAAGGGTTTGGTAAAAAAGAAAGAAGCTGGAATGACAGAAAAATGTCTGTGTTGTGGCGTGAATCATGGGCATCTATGGCGAACAGCTACCTCGCTGCTGCTGGTTCGCCAGAACGTATTGATCATCGTTCCCTTCAAGCCCAGCACGAAGAGGCATTAGAAAAAGCGGCGGCTGCTCTGGACAATGAAGAACAAGCACTATGGCTTGCTAAAGCCGCTGAAACAAACCGTCCTCCAATGAAGCGTATCCATAGTGCCAAATGGCGTAGTAAAGCAGCACAAGAGCAAAGAGCAGCAGAACAGGCTGTTCGTGACGCTGCTAAACAAGAAGCTGTTGAAGTCTACAAAACATTCAGCGAACTTGATCTTGAAATCGTCGTTGATGTCAGAAGCTTCACGATTACACATCTTGCTGAACCAGAAGAAATTGTTTTACCTGAAACGCGATCCAGCTCTTCTACAAATGACGAACAAAGACCTTTACTGGTAGCACCAGCTCCTCATACTCGTATGCGTGGCGTTAAATCCTATCGTGATAAATCCAAAGTCAGTAAGGTTGTTGCTGGTAAGAAACCATCGGTCAGTATTTCTGATTATGAAACAAATACTATTTTGAAAACATCCACCTCTCAAAACCCAAACAGGGCATCCAGAAGCGCCCCTGACCGTGCAAGAAAGCATAAGACTACTCCACGTCAGGATAATATTTTTAAACGCTTCACAACTCTTGTCATAGATTTTTTTAAGCAGAAGTTTGTATGGGCTAAAGCAAACAAATCCCAAAATGATCTTATCAGTGAAGAACATGATAAACGTATTGCTGAAAACTATGTCTTTGATGAGGTATTAGGCCGTCATGTTCTACGCCCTGAATATGAGAAACGAGCTAAGTTTAACCAAGATGACTACAAGCCAACGACTGACGAGATCACCCGTTTCCCAAGCCGTCTTAAGCAGGATCAGGCAGAACACAATCAAAGTGAGAATCTCACCCCGTCTGTACCACTTGAGCAGATGGGAAAGGATAGCTATCCAAAGTTCAGGCCACCGGGATTACGAAGTAGAGATTCGTAGAGCTATAACAGAATGAAACTATAATATCATTTATCAGTTATAGCTTTGATTAGTTTACCAAAGCTGATAAGCCCACCCCGAGAAGTCAAATGATTAGGCAACTCTCTGGTTTTGGGAAATTTACGGTGTTTCGGACCAAAAGATAGTATTATTAGCTTTTTCTTAGTTGTAGGGTCATACCATCTGTAATGAATAACTGCTGCAGATGTTGCCCCAGATATATTTAAATCACGGATCTTGGCTTGGGTAGATGTTGAGTTAGGATCATATGGTCCAATATGATAATGCCAATGACCGCCTGCTTTATATCCTATAAGGATTGATATTTCATCACCATTAGTATCAGTCCAAGACGGCTTATTTTTCCCTCGAAGAAGTTTTCCATCTTCTACATCAAGAACAAATAGTGTTAAAAGACCAGCTTCGCAATTAGAAGTAAGATCATTAGTCAAGAGTGAGAAATCACAAAATTTCTCTCCTCTATAATTACCACTAATAAAATCAGGATGATAATAAACGATAGCAGGCATAGTAAATTAACGTATAATAGATTATTTATAAAAAAGGTGAGGGGTAGCCTCTTGCTCTTCACCAAGAACTGTTTTTGCAACCTGACGTTGCCACTCTAGAAGAGACTGTAAACGCTCTTCTCTTGTGCCATCACAAACAGGTGCTTTGATCAGGTCCGATTCGTCAATGTGCTCACCACGCTTGAGAAGCATTTCATGTTCTTTAGGCTTTAAACTCAACATAATAACCTCCTATCACTCTTAAATAAATTTAAGCCAAAAATCTCTTTTTGTCAATTATTTATACAGTTTCCTACTAAGAGCCTATCCATTAGGCTAGGCGTAATTGTTGCAGGCAGTTTAAGCACAAACAACGCTTCAATCCCGGAGCGTACAGGTAGTACGTAAGGATTTTGAGCACCACCTCGCTTCAAAATGACCAATTAAATAGGCTAATAGGATAGGCTCTTAGTCTTTACACATAGATACTGTAAAAATCATCAGTTCACTTCTTGATTTACCCCCTAATTTTAGGTATAAAATCAGGAAGTGACGAGTGATGCGAGAACCGTATGAACAATCAAATGCAGCGTAAGGTAGTTTTTGGTGATGAGGCAATTGCCAATGTTTCTAAATATGGGATTAGCGAGTATGCACTTCAAGCAGCTATAGAAGATGGTCTTCTGGAGATCAGACAAAGTACTGATCTAGATGCTAAAACAGATCCGGGGTCTCGTGCTTGGGGAGCGGTTATTCGTGGCTTGCGCCGTGAATTGCTTACTGATAGTGAAGAATGGAGCTTTTCATTTGTTAGCGGGTTAAACCTGACTCATAACAAGGATAAAGGGTTAAATATTCTCGTTATGAGTGGCGACAAGTACACTGGTCTTTTAGATGGGAATCCCAAGAGCAAAAACCCTAAAGGGGCTGCTACTGAAGTTCTGGTCGGTGAAAACTTTGAATTGTTTAATCCTGAAAAAGGGATTTCTCCCATTGTCGCATCAGAACCTGTTGATTCGATGATCAACTTTGTTCTCCTTTACTTTTTCGATTATGGTAATAAAGAAGTGCGCTATGAATTATCCATTCCCGATGGAATGAGCAATTCTGCTGGTAAAACGCGAATAGCTTCATGGAAGGAACGATACATTTTCGAAGCGATTCCGTTTGTTAATAAAGTTATCCCTCTTAAAGAAGAGTTTAACGAAACCCCTGCGTTCACAGTTATTAGAAACGAGTAGTTCGGATATCACATGGCAAAATTTAACCCTTCGCGCCTTAAACTTGCAAGGACAAGAAGAGGATTAACAATGACAGCCTTAGCAAAAAAAGCAGGGCTTTCTTTGAGAATGATCGTTGATTATGAGAAAGATTATTGCCTATATGAGCCATCTGAGCAAACTATAGCTTCATTTGTAGATGTTTTAAAATATCCTGCCGATTTTTTCTTCGGTGAAGATATTGAATCAATTGATCCTTCTACAGTATCTTTTCGTTCTCTGAAGAAAATGACATCTGCACAGGAAGGTGCAGCAATTGGTGCAGGTCAACTCGGATTGATTGTTAGTGACTATTTTGAACAGTATTTTAAATTACCAGAACTCAACCTAATTGATTTAAGAGGCGAAACACCTGAATCAGCTGCACGAGCACTTCGTGATTACTGGAAACTTGGCAGTAAAAGCATTTTTAACATGGTTCATTTGTTAGAAATGAATGGGATTAAAGTATTTTCATTATCAGAAAATACAGCGGAAGTTGATGCTTATTCGTTTTGGAAAGCAGGAAAGGCATATGTATTTCTGAACAACCAAAAAACTGCTGAACGAAGTAGATTTGATGCAGCTCATGAACTGGGGCATTTGGTTCTGCATAAACATGGAACACCTCAAGGCAAGGATATTGAAATTGAGGCTAATGAATTTGCTTCAGCGTTTTTAATGCCAAAAGAGAATATTCTAGCTGCAAAAATGCGCAATCCATCTTTAGATGCCGTGCTTCAACTTCGTCATAACTGGAAAGTATCTACCTTTGCTCTTATTTACCGTATGAGGCAAGCGGGAGCATTAACTACTTGGCAATATAATAATCTTGTAAGAGAAGCTTCTGCACGTGGGTTTAGATTGAGAGAGGATCAAGTAATGGAGCGAGAAAGATCTATGATCATTGACTCATTACTCGACGCCCTAGCTGATGATGGTATAACCTTACCGGTGATTTCTCGCCAGCTAAATATCCCTGTAGGGGAGCTTTCTAATCTGTTGTTCAGATTTGGTTTGATTCAAAGTATCTGAATGTTCAAATGAAGTGAGGCTAACAGATTAGCATTTCAAGATGTTAGCATTGTCCACTTATGGCACAGATCAGTCTGTCTGTAATTGTTTGTTGTATCAGTTTCAACTTTTTACATACAAAAAAACCATACCTAGATAAGTCAATGGTATGGTTTCCTGTATTAAGTCTGATTACATCCTTCTTCTAAACACAACATTATCAGAGAATATCGCCTTACCAGCTATAAACCCAACAGCAGCAATGATTGGTAGGCTGATAGTAGCTCCCGCCATACCTGTAGACATTCCGATCAGTATAGACAGGCCGAAGGCCAATAATATAACCACGAAAGCATACCAGCCGGGGAAGGTTCCATACAGAACCGTCGCCATGCAGCCGGTGCAGACATGGACACCCCTTTGGCTTTCTTTCAGGCAAAATGGACACTTGATGGTATTGTTTTCCATGATAGCCCCTTAGATCGCTTTCCAGCCATTGCTGGTTTTAACAAGATTAATCATGCCGTCTTCAGGTTCATTCATACCCTTGACGCTGGAGAACGCTTTTTTGTCCACCCATGCAGGAACATCCGCCAACTTCCATGTATAAGACACGCGAACAATTTTCTGATTACCGTTTCCCGGTTCAGTCCATTCCTTTATCTCAGCAACCGCACGATGACCAATACAGGCACCATTTTTACGATCCCAAAACTCAACCGCTTGGCCTTTGTCTGTTACTTCCAGAACATCGACACTGCTAAACCCATTTGCCTGTTGTGAAACAGTGAGCAGCCCTTGTTCAGCAAGTCCTTTCAGGATTTCATCACTGGCACTGTATCCGGCAGAACGGTAGCCACGGTTAACCTTAATCGGAAAACCTTTGTTGAATACAATATCGTTGTCCTGCAGGGAGTAGCACAGCTTTGATTGTGATATTTTTGCGTTGATCGCTTTCTCAAAGTCGCCTTTTTCACCGCATCCCGATACAAGAGCAGCAAGACCCGCCACGAGTAAAAATTTACGCATAGTGTTATCCCAGAGTTAATGGTTGATTGTGCCGTTTCTCAGAACAACGAGACGAACTGGCATATCGGCATTGTTGACGGTAGCGAATCCACGGACTTCGAAATTGTTTACCGTTCCGGTGACGCTGATTTTCTGGCCTTTCTTATAGGTAAGAACTGCATCATCAATACCAGAGTAGTAATCCAGCCATACCATGCCACCGCAGTAGCTTGTATCGGCTGTTTTAAAGAGCAGGTAATAGTTAGGGGCTGTTTTGGGCATTCCCGTCATCATATCGCTGGCACTTCTGCCCTTCGTAACTTCCAGAACAGTGGCATTGGTGATAGAGATCCTTTTGCCAGTCCACTGTTTCTCTGCTGCCATTGCGTTTTCTTCATAGTCTTTGCAGACAGCACCAAGGCCAGATACAGACGATACCGGGCCAAGGCTTTGAGTGGTGGCAGTTCCCCCCAGCGCTTTACCTACTGAAGACAACGAAGAACTGATTGCTCCATTAACTGTATTCACGCCATCGTTGAGCTGCTGGCATCCTGTTAGTGCGGCAGCAGACAGTACCAGTGGCATCACTATCCGTAATTTCATATCTATCCCCAATGTGTGGAAACTTTATGTCAAAGACAGCCCTACCCATAGGTTGGTCTCTCTGGGCTGAAAAAAAGCATTAATCAATTGATAGGATTCAATTTATTTTTCTGTTCGTCATATCGTTTGTATCGATCGAATTCAAATCATTTGATAGTTTTAGGCTATCATATATACACAATCGATCGTTATAAACAATTATAACACCGATCAATTGACACCCATTCAATAGCTACAGCCTATCAAAAGCATTTTATTGATCTTTTATATCGATCGATAAGTGGTGTAATGTGCACGAAGAGCCATGTCAGTAGCTGTTTGCACATGGATGGAGATAGAAAGGTATAGGTCGGAACAGGTAATACCCTGTCGGCCATTACGCAGACAGAGATTGTTAGATCTCAGGTAACGTAGCTATCTTCAGATATGGTGTTGCAAAAACCTGTATGCAATGCATGTTTTAATATGCTGTTTCATATGGAATGGTTGCTACCATTCAGATTTTTCAATCATCTTCCAAAGCACTCACACCGCTTGCCGGGAAATTGGTTTTCATATTATTCGATATCTTCGGAACTAAGGACTCTATTGTTTCTTCGCTAACTTGGCTCAGTTCAGAAATCAATCTTCTGTATGTATTAATCATTCGTTCCTGATCACACTCATTTGCTGATTCTGATAAGAAGAAATAGTCATAATCTTTGACATGGATATTATCACCATTTTGCAAAGTTAGTTTTATTCCTTGTTCATTCTCTTCAACATCTTTAACAATACAAGTCATAAATGGTATTTTTTATTTGTATGAAAGAGCGTAATAATCTTAATGTTGTTCATTCTTTATTTTCCTTCTTTTTTATTATTAATACCATATCGAATCGGTAAAAATCAAATTTAACTCATTTAATAAACGTTTTACCTGTTTTTTCTTATTCTTTTGAAAAGATATTTCTCTTATGAGCTAAAGCTCATGTGCTGACGCACGGCTACGCCCTAACACTGTAAAATATATTTAACGATTTAACAATGGTCCTTGCTATGTTTTAGGGTAAAGCCAAAAGGATCAACATCTATTCTTTTATTCATGATTAAATATTTTCGATCCTATATTTCATAACAGCATTAGCACTAAAAGATATAGTATTTGCTCTTAAACGCATAGGAAAACTATATTCATAGAAGCAGCACTTAGTGATTGCTCAAGACAATCACACTGCTGAAACAGGGTTCACCCCTGTTAACGATGGATTTATCCATAAAGAATTGCGGCAGTAGCCGCTAATGTAAGATTAGTACAATTAATTTTACCACTTCATGTACGATTTCATTTTTAAGACATTTTATATACTAGCTTTACCTTAAACTTAATTAAGACATCATATTGAAAACAGATCTTTTATTATGAGCCTCCTCTCATGGCTTCGCCCTTTTTCTATATTAATGATAAATCCATCGAGGCTATAGCATTTGCTCTTAAACACATAGTAAAACTATATCCTCAATAGCAGCACTGAGTGATTGTCAGAAACAATCACATTGCTGAAACAGGGTTCATCCCTGTTAATGATAGATTTATCCATAAAGAATTGCGGCAGTAGCCGCTAATACAGTTAAAAGTAAATTCCATTCTTTACAACAAAACTATGATTATCAATTTAGCAACAGAAAGCAGCGCTTCGTGATTGTAAAAAACAATCACTTCGCTGAAAATACACCCCAAGAAAACCATATGTTTTTACGTAAAACGCTCTGCACATAAGATAAAAGGAAAACTGGACTCTCTTAACTTCTTACTAATTATTTAATTATAAGCACTCTCCCAGCCCAATAAAATCGGGGCTTCACACCTTTTTTTCCTATGTTTAAACATAGCAGACACCTATGTTTAAACATAGAACCCTCCTATGTTTAAACATAGCGGAATCTATGTTTAAACATAGTTTTTTTAACATATAGCAACATCATAATAATAAAAGTTCTATTTTATTTATAGTTTAACTATTGACTTTCATTTTTCTGCATAGTATTAAATAGGCATAATAAGAACTATAAGAGAGAATAATATGAATACTAATGACACTGAACTACTTCGCTTATTTGAAACATTAACCACAGAGCAAAAGATTGATATCGCAAGACACTTGCTACAAAACAAAGATATAAAATCAACCACCGTTATTGCAACAGAAGAAGATAAAGCGATCTCATTTGCACAGCCTTATGTTTTTGCTTTTACTTCAAACTTTCGTGTTTTTTCTGATCTGGATATATCTAAGAATGAATTCCGCGTGTTGACTTATATCTTAGAATATATGGAGTTTGGAAACCTAATCAACCTCTCACAGTCATCACTCTGTAAAGCGTTGAATATCGCATCCGGTAATATGTCAAACATATTCAAAAAGCTAAAACAAAAAGGTATTCTCGTTGAACATCATGGACACCTGTATATCAACTCTAATATTTTTGCCAAGGGTATGAGTCATCAACTTGATGAAAAACGTAAAGAGCATTTGAGTAATGCAAGAAATGTTCAGGCTGAGATTGAACAATACCCTGATGGTTATCAAAATCTTTCTCAACAGGAAAGACGAGGATTAGCCCTCGAAACAGTAAATCAAAATGTTTATACAGATGCTTTTATTTTTAGCAAGAAGAAAAAGAACAATGCAGTTCCTAATGCTAAAAACAGTATCAAGATAGATAAACCCCGCAAGGTATATAAACGAACAAAAGAAAATGAAGCAAATAGACAAGATTTAGTTAATATCACTAACCACTTAAAAGCTGTTTCCTAAATAATAACAAGGAATGAAAATGAAAAAGCTACCCGGTTCACTTGAAATAAAACTTCATGAAAAACTATCAAAAAACGACATTCTGAATGTCTTAGCAGAACATATGACGATGCTTGAGGAAACATTTGGCATTGAAGAGTTCAAACTCTATTCTTTTCTTGAATGTTATATTGATAGTAAAAAACAGTCCTTTTATCATGAAGAACATAATACTGTTGTAAATTCATTTGACTTACAAGGTAATGAGAAACTTGAGAACACAGCAAAAATAATTTCAAAAGATGGTAATAAAAGAATCGTCTCTTTTGATAAAAATATCGATGTAGATAGAATACGTTTAACAGTTGGAAGTATTCAGAAACATAATCCGTATCGATATTGGTCTAACAATATTCAAGTCATTCCATCATCAGTAGTCAGCAACATCATTCAAGATAAAGAAAGCCAACTACAATTAGAAAGAGATAAACTTTACTTCCTCAACCAACTGAGACGTAAACAAGAAGAGGAACAAAGGCGTAAAGAGCGTGAGGAATTTGAGCGTCCATTGAAATCACTCATTACAAAAAAGATCATGGAAAGCGGCCTAACTGATTTAGAGTTCAAAAGAACAATATGTTCAAGCTTTGACTATATAAAGAGCCGTTCTGTAATAGCAAAATACCTAGCCAATAAACCTGATTTGTTAGAAAAATATCATGACTCCAGAATAATACGAATGTCCATTAAAAATGATGAAGGTAAAGTCGGCAAGGTTGAACTTTATGATCTTTCTGGAACACTAATTTTTGAAAGCTATAAAAACAATTAAGAGAGTTATGATATGCAATGTTCTTGTGATAAAAATGGTGCTGATTTAAAAGGTATAAAAGGTAATAATCATCCATTTTCTATTGAGGAAAGAAAATGGGCTGCCGAGGCAGTAGCTGATTGTTATAAAAGAATTGAAAATGTAAATGCAAAACGGCTGAATTCAGAATGTTAATTTAATGAATTCGGTAATTATCGCAAATAATATATCTGATATACACGTCGAAATAATTCTAGTGGAGGAAATAACATGCAATGTTCATGTGGTAGAGAAATGACAGAGAGGTTTTCTGTTTCTAAGAAATGCAACTTGAGATGGGAATACTCTTTTTGTAAGTCTTGTGGAAGAATCGATGCAGATTATCTTTATAGCTACGATAAAACACAGTTTATTGAACGAGGTTATTCAGCAAGGCTAAATTATAGAGATATGACAAGGAAAATAGATAATTAAATTAAAACCGCGCCCCTGACCATGAAAGAAAGGATAAGACTACTCCACGTCAGGATAATATTTTCAAACGTTTCACAACTCTTGTCATAGATTTCTTCAAAGAAAAATTTGTATGGGCTAGATCAAGCAGAGTTAAGCATGATCCTGTCAGTACAGAACATGATAAACGTATTACTGAAAACTTTGTCTTTGATGAAGTATTAGGTCATCATGTTTCTCGTGCTGAATATGAGAAACAAGCTAAGTTTAACAGTGATACTTACAAACCAACACCTGATGAGATTCGACGTTTCCCAAGCCGTCCTAAGCACGAACGAGTCAATGCAGATAATAACATGGATTTTATACCGACTGTTTCAACAATAAATGATAAAAATCATACTCCTCGTTTAAGGCCACCTACACGCCGTGGCCTAGATAAACTATAGAATAACTTATATTGCTGTTATGCAATTAGTAACACAATTTTGTTTATTCATATTAATAAGATCGCATCTGCATAATCATTTAATAGCCTCTATATATTCTATGAAATCATTTTCCCATCCTTTTATTCTGATTGTTTTAGGGTGAGGCGCTCTAATCGTATGTTCTGGGAGGTCTGGATGGTATAATCTTACGAAATGTTTTTCTGGCAATCCATTTATGTTTTCAAACATTAAATCTTCATATAAAGACGTTAGTCGATAATCATATTTATGATTTGTGAAGAAAACACATATATCAGGAGTAAGAATATTAATTTCCTCCTTTAATATATAATCAAACGATGATATATCTCTAGCTAGCTCGGTATAATCTGGTGATCCGCAATCAACATCAAACCGATTCAGATTTGACCATGCAATTGCATATGGTTCAATACCAAGCGCTCGCTCTACTTTCCTTATGATATTCCAGAATGGACTGCTATAATATGATACGCCAAAATCGAACTCCTCATATGTTTCAAGCTGTTCATTAATATCGGGAGAGTTGCACCATCCATAGGTTTCCTGTCCTATAACCATCAATTTATTATGCTGATGAAAATAATTTTTTAGCTTTAAAAGGAGGGGGCCATGTAAGTTATTATCTGAATGTTTTTCACGGTAATTATTTAATGCGTTAATGTTGTTGACATATAGCATATTAAGTCTTTTATTCATATTCTTTCCATTTTTAACTAATATCATAATAACATAAATAGTTATTATGATATTATTCGATTTGTAGACAGTCAACCTCTTTTTATAATAGGGTTATTATTTTTTATTTCATCATGGTTACAATAATCACATTCATTTATACTGCTAAAATAATATGAGCATGTATTTTTAAAACATTCTTCCTGAAAATTCCATCTACTACTTACACACGGCTATGCCCTAATACTGAATCAATTATTTCGTTTTAGCGTATAACTTATATGGTAAATTTAAATTTTCTAGTTTCGTTATAGATTATTTCCTTATGATAATTGATAATGATCACATCTTGAAATGTAGCATGTTATTTACAACCTATGATATTTGATCTTAAACGTATAATAAAACTATATTTTCAGCAGCAGCGCTTAGTGATTATTCCTAACAATCACTAAGCTGAGATATAAATTCAAGAGAGGAAACCAATGCAATAAAAAGTAAAACTGCCTCCTAAAGCATCTATGATTAGTTGTTCTCATCTTCACTAACTGAATAATGAAGAAAAAAATGCTCTCAGGCCAGTTATAGCTAAAAAACAAGTACCGACTTCCGGGAGTTAAAGTCCCGAATCCCGGTACTTAAGTTGATAGCTATTTTTCAAATAAACATGTAACTCATTCTTATATAATCCAGCATTGAAAGCTTCAAAATACCATTGAACGTTATTTTGAAAGAACATTTAAATTTGACACTTTGAACCAATCCCTTAAAATAAAATATATACACAATCCACTAAAAATAAGAGGAGTCAACATGACAGACCATATAAAAAAAGAACCGGAAGATGAAACAATTATTGATAGTGCTAAAATTTACGATGCGCTTAGAAAAAATTATTTTGATAGATGCTTCCTTTCTTCTTACTTAGATGAAAAAATAGATGATAACTTACATCCTTTCAGTGACGAAGCATATAATAAAATGAAGTCCTTGCATGATGAAAGAGATAATCTTAATTTTAAAAACAAAATGAAAGAGATTAAAAGGAATTTATCTACATCACAAAAAAAAGAAGTCGAAAAAATAATGAAAAACAAAATAAAATAATTTTTTAAATATCCAGCCATGAAAAACACTTTCTCCGATGAGATAAAGATCATGACTACTTTCTTTATCTGAATATATAGAAGCCTACATTGACTTCTATATCCCATTAAACCTATTAAATATTTTTAACTTCCAATATTCAGAACCTTCCTCTTTCTCTCGAAGATTGGCCTCAAGATTCTTCATGATTAGCGCTTTTACTCCTTGGTTATGTGCTGCCATTACTTTGTTAAAGAGTTCTTTTTCATCTATATCTTCCCGTTTTACTTTTTCTGTTCCATTCACTTTTTTGTAGTAATCGAAATCATCGAATAGATTGTTTATTTGTATTTTAAGTGCCTGTCCCACACACTTTTCATTTTCAATGATCATTACCGCTTCATTATGAAATCCATATGCTATTTCGTATATGAAATCGCAATATAATGATAAGACCGTGCAAATAGCAAAAGACATTGATTCATTTTTTTCGTATAATACCACATCATTCATATCATATTCCTCTTGTAATCGATGTACAGCCCCATTACGGGGCCACATAATCTAAATCAGTGAGTAGATAACAACTCTGCCCATGATTTCTTAATCTATTTTTATTTTGATATTATTTACAATACTCCCATGAATGCCGGACCAGACGTTCCGCTACCTCTTCAAAGTTTACTTCTTCAAGCTTTCCTTCCAGACATTCACATTGGATAATGATGTAAAAATTTTTACTGATATGCTCAATAACATTGCCGATGAAAACACACATAAAATCCGCATCATATACCAAGTATGAGACATTATCAGAGGCCATATCCTGCATAACCTTCCAACTAGCCTCAAACGAACGCTCTGCAATATTATAAAACGTTTCTGTAGATACACTTTTAATTTCAAAAATTTTACTCATGGTTACGCCTCACTATTAAATGATATTTGTTTTCTTTTTTATTTTTTCGCCCCATGAATGAGGCTAAAAGTGATTTATTAAATAACCTTTTTATCTTCGTTTGTGATTAACACGTAATGTTATCAACACCACCTCCTTATCAACCATTTTTACTGAATGCCCTTGTTCAAAGTACTCCCATCTGACTACCTTTTTAAAAGATGCGCTTGCATTTTTGATACAATCCTTATAAATACTATCCATGAATGCATCATCCTCCATTAACATCTCTGCTTCATCGGGTCGGACTTCCTTAAGCGTATTCATTTTCATTTCATAAAACAAACCTGCCATATGCATAAATACTTTTTGAGATTCTTTTATCAGTTTTTCACTCATTTCATTACCTCTTATTTTATATTACAGTCTGTTTATTTGCGCTGATTTCTATTCTTTTGTAATAAAGAACATAATCATCACCATTAAAGCATTTAATCAAAAACTCATGATAACTACTTAGTATAGTTTTAACCTCTGGAACTGATATGTATTTAATCTTTATCTCTTCAGCACTTTCAAACCATTCCTGTAGCGTGAGATTAATAATATCCATTATGAATATCTCCCTGTAAAATCCATCCTTCATTTTTTTCAGAAATTCATCATCACTTAGATTAAAGTATAAGTAATGTATTAACTCGTTATAGGTATTTACAACATCAGTAGCAAAGTTTGCTGTCTCAGCATTACTTGCGGATATTTTAACGGGTATTTCATTCCAGCCTAAACATTTTTCGTTCATATTTTCCTCTCTCATTAATAGTTAGTACGATACGCAGAGTAAATAACTCTCAGATTCCTTCTCACCTCATCCAAGAACAGATAATATTCTTTCCCTTTATTATCTTTCATTGATTCAGCAAACTCTTGTTTTGTTCGTTCGATCACTTTTCCAATCACTTCTTCAATATAAAGTCGGTCTTTAAAATGACGCTCATAATCATTTCCCATACAATCAATCATGACCTGAAGATGTTTTCTAAAGTTATTTATTGCCATTTCCATAAATACTTCTGTCTCATCATTCGTAACAGTCACCACACAAGGCAGTACGTTTTTACTTTTCATCTTAACCTCTCATTATTTAATAAACTTTTTTAGATATGATTGCGAGAATCAGAAATGATTTTGTAAATCCATTCATCAATCTCACTTTCAATAAATGCTATAGAGCGCAATCCGGTTTTTACTTGCTTAGGAAATTTACCCGCTCTTATTAAGGTATATATCCACGTTTTACCAAACCCTGTTCTTCTTTTTACTTCTGGCAAACGAATCAGTTTCGGATGTTTATCTGTTTTGTTTTGAACCATATTATCTCCTGTTTTTTTTACGTAATATCTTGGATATTTCGTTTTTTAGTATGTTGTTCGATGTGATCTTCCCCCTTTGTTCAGTACCGCTGTAAAGTAGAGTTTTCGGCCCTTCTTTTCCGTCCAAAAAGAGGTCATTCGTTATGAAAAAGACGCGTTATACCGAAGAACAAATCGCTTTTGCACTCAAACAGGCTGAAACGGGTACTCGAGTGGAAGAAGTCTGTAGGAAGATGGGCATTTCGGAAGCGACATTTTACAACTGGAAGAAGAAGTTTGGGGGAATGGGTGTCACGGAATTGCGCCGTCTTCGGCAGCTTGAGGATGAGAATCAGCGCCTCAAACGTCTGGTGGCCGATCTGAGTCTGGATAAGGAAATGCTGCAGGATGTCATCCGAAAAAAGTTCTGAGGCCGCTGCAGAAGCGCGATGCCGTGGAATATCTGCTGGCGGCGTACCGTATCGGAGTACGCAGAGGGTGCAGGCTGATGATGCAGAGCCGCACTGTATACAACTATCGTAGCCATCGTGACGATCGGGCTATTACTCAGCGAATACGGGAAATTGCGGAGACGCGCATCCGTTATGGCTGTCCGCGCATTCATATCCTGCTGCGGAGAGAAGGCTGGCTTGTTAACCATAAGAAAACGCACCGTATTTACTGTCTTGAGGGTCTCAATCTACGTTCGAAACGTCCACGGCGGCATGTGACAGCGAGGCACAGGCACGCACGTCCAGAAGTGACCGCGTTAGATCAGTGCTGGAGCATGGATTTCGTTGCTGATAATCTGTTCAACGGGCGTCGGGTCAGGGCGCTAACTATAGTGGATAATTTTAGTCGTGAATGTCTGGCGATCGAGGTCGGTCAGGGGTTACGTGGAGATGATGTTGTGGCTGTCATGGACAGATTAAAACATTCGCTGGGGCGTATTCCACAAAGGCTGCAGACAGATAACGGCAGCGAATTCATCTCGAAGTCGATGGACCGATGGGCGTATGAAAACAGGGTCACGATGGACTTTTCACGCCCCGGAAAGCCTACAGATAATGCCTTTATCGAGTCATTTAATGGCAGTCTGAGGGATGAATGTCTGAACGTGCACTGGTTCCTTTCTCTGGAAGATGCTCAGGAGAAAATTGAACAATGGCGGCAAGAATATAATCATTTTCGTCCGCATTCTTCGTTAAATAACCTGACTCCGGCAGAATTTGCCCGAAGTCATCAAAAAGGTCCGGATCTCTGATTTAGCCTGGTACGGATATTGGGGAGGGATCAGATGGAGATAATTCTAGGATTTTGGCTGGTTCTAAACTAGGGATGTTCACCAACCGTGAGTTTCGCGGAAATTTTTGGAGGGATACGCTTTTTAGGGATGTTCGCAGATTGTGAACATCCCTTGTGTTTACTTTTTGTTTTTATCCGTGGCTTTATCGTTAAATGTTATCACGTCAGTGATCTTCCAGTCCTTTAACATATTGTTTTTAATATAAAAATCATTTAAAACCTTGAAGTACTCATCGTTATCAAGATAACTTTTCGCGTAATCATAATCAGTATCTTTGATGTTATCACGGCTCCGAATCCCACCAGTACCATGTAGAATGTCAGCTAAGATGTTGAAAGGTATGTTCTTACCTTCGTTGTAGAGCTGTTCCCATGAGATCAAATCCATCAAAGGGATGACTTTGTAATCAAGTATTCTTTGAAAAGTCTTATGACCAAACCGAAAAGTTCGTTTTGGTGGTTTTGCCGTTTTAAGCTGCTTTTGCCATAGAGCAATCAGCACCTTCAGGTGTTCTGCGAGATCGTCGCTGCTGGCTTCTTCCAAGTCAATTTCAACCAGTATTTTGTTGGCAGGATTCATGCCACCTTGTTTCAGATACTCAGAGATGTAGTCAGAACTCACAGCAACAGGGTCTGTTTGCTCAGAATTCTCCAGCCGATACATAGCCCGCCCATAGTTGAACAATTGAACTCTGCTCATTGGTCTTACAGCATAGCTATGCGACAGTCTGTGATTGTCTGAAATCCAGTCTGATTTAAGTATCACATCACCACATCGGATTGTGGCATCATGGTATATCGCTTGCATTTGATTATCTTTGCCTGCTGTTTCCCATTGTTGTCTTGTTTTGTAAGCCAACATCCGTCTTTCAAGCTCTGCATAGATTTGTTCTAAGGTGAGGTCTTTCAGGCCATCATATCGGCGTACATCAAACCAAGATAACGCTGCCCTGATTTCTTCCATTTCCTTTTGTGTAGTCATTGTTCTACCGATTGCTTTTGTGTTTCCTAAACGTTAGCCCATTCAACATGATAGAGAAAGTGGAAAAGAGGAGCGGGTTTTCAAAATGGTGTGAGCACAGTAAGTGACCTTGGAGGCCAGTGCTTTCACCTTGACTAAACATGATTTATTTAATAAAAAATAACCAATTGTTTTTCATCATTTATTTTAACAAAAATAACGACAACATCATGTTGATAATGAAAGCAAATTTAGATACGTATAGTCAGATGATTATGACAACAACCAATTGTTTTTAATTGACATTTTTACCACAAGAAAACAATAATGATGGTAAATATGTTGGTAAAAATATGGCTATATTTAACAAAGGCAGTAATAACAGGAGATGTAGATGAAGTTCGAGTCCAGTCAGAGGAGCCAAATTCCGATTCTTACGCTTCCCTGTGTGTCTTTATTCGATTTAGATTCAACAGGTTAGCGTAAAAATCCTTCCCGATGCGTATTCAGTTTTCCCTCCGCATCCGGTTAATTTGGTGGTCAGATTTGGGGTCAGGTTAGTTCGATTATGGAGTGACCCCCATATGTCCCTTAATGATTCAAAAATCCGCAGCTTAAAACCTTCTTCCAGACCCGTAAAACTCTCCGATTCACATGGCCTGTATCTGCTCGTCAATCCGGGCGGTTCGCGTATCTGGTACCTCAAGTATCGCTTCAACGGAAAGGAATCCCGCGTCAGTCTGGGCGCATATCCGCTGGTTTCTCTCGTTGAGGCCCGACAGCAGCGCGATGTTTTCCGCAGGCAACTGGCGCAGAATATCAATCCCGCACAGCAGCGTGTTGCTGAAAAAGCGGCCGCTTCACCGGACAAATGCTTTCAGGCCGTGGCGCTCGACTGGCTTAAGACCAATAAAAAATGGTCGAAAGATTATGCGGAGCGCACTCTCGCCAGTATGCACAATCACATCTTTCCGGCGATTGGTCATCTGCCCGTCACCCTGCTGAAAACGCAGCATTTCACGGTGTTGCTGAAGGTTATCGAGGAAAAAGGCCTCCTTGAAGTCGCGTCCCGTACCCGGCAACGGCTTTGCAACATCATGCGTTATGCCGTGCAGCAGGGGCTTACCGAAAACAACCCGGCGCAGCATCTGGAAGGCGTCACGGCACCACCGGTTAAAAATCACCACCCGGCCCTGCCGCTGGAGCGCCTGCCCGAACTGCTTGAGCGTATCGGCGATTACCAGCAGGGACGACAACTGACGCGGATGGCGGTTCTGCTCACCCTGCATCTGTTTATCCGCTCCAGTGAGCTGCGTTTCGCCCGCTGGAGCGAGATTGATTTCAGAAACAAAATCTGGACTATCCCCGCCACCCGTGAAGAGATTGAGAAAGTCCGTTTCTCAGGTCGCGGGGCAAAGATGCGTACACCGCACATCGTGCCGCTCTCCCGTCAGGCAATTGCCATTCTGAAACAGATACAGGAACTCTCCGGTCATCAGGAACTGGTGTTTCCCGGCGATCACGATCCCTGTAAGCCCATGAGTGAGAACACGACCAACCGGGCGCTGCGTCTGATGGGCTATGACACCAAAACAGAAGTCTGTGGTCACGGTTTCAGGGCAATGGCCTGTAGCGCGTTAGTGGAATCTGAACTCTGGTCGCGGGATGCCGTGGAGCGACAGATGAGCCATCAGGAGCGCAACAGCGTGCGGGCGGCGTATATTCATCGCGCTGAACACCTTGACGCCCGCAAGGCCATGATGCAGTGGTGGTCGGACTATCTGGACATGTGCCGGGAAAGTTATGTTGCGCCGTATATTTATGCGCGGCAGCATAAGGTGAGCTGAGTCTGCGGCAATATAGACAATGGAAAAGCAGATCCGGAGCAAATCTGGATATGCTTTTCTTTTTGCACTGAATACCTGCACCAGCCATAAGATCACGGGGGATTGCTCCAGCGCCACGTCCACAGTAACGTGACAGAGCTGCGCCAGATATCGCCGGATACATATCGAGCTGCGCCAGTTACAGCCTTTTAAGCCCTTTGGCCTTTTCCGGTCTGGCGCTGTTACCCTTACCCGCCCCTTACCCTTTCAACCTTTTTCCTTTTACTGGCGCAGCTGTCAGCAGGAGCATGATGCTGTACCAGAGCGATGCTGGATGACATCTGAAAACGCCCGGCAGCCCCTAATCGGCCATACCTTTCGAAATACCATTATTGAAAGGAAAGCGTACAAAAAATTTTGCCCCCAAAATTTTTTGTACGAAAACCGATGGATAACCTGGGATTAATAGGAAATCACCCAAAATTATTTGAGGGCAAATAATTTTGTACGAAAACCGATGAATAACCCAGCTTTTTCAGGGCAATGGTTATCAATCAGTGTCCTCCTTTCGCCCGTAAACCTGCGCCACATACCGCCCGCGCCCGTCGCCGTGGCCCAAATCCATCGCCGTCATTGCCAGCGCTTCTTTTTCGCTGAATCCCTGCGCCAGATAATGGCGGATCGCATCCTGCGCCCACGTATAACGTAACGAGTGTGGGGAATACACGCCTGTTAAACCAATACGTGACGCCTGGCTGTGCCAGTATTTCATCGCACTCTTCAGATCGGGCTTGTCGATCAGCCTGCTGTGACGGCTTTCTGCGACAGCGTTGGCGTTATCCAGCGCCCTTCTGACTGCGCCAGTATCCAGGATCACCGTCTCGCGGGGCCGTCCGCCTTTGGTGCCGAACACCACCGTTAACCGGGACTCACCGCGATCCAGCGCCTGTTGCCACGTTTTCAGCGACCGGGCACTCTGCACTGCTTCCTGCGAGCGCAGCCCCATCAACCTTGAGAGCTCCAGAGCTGCCGCCAGTCCCGCGTCTTTTGCGCGGGCGGTTTCCAGCGCATGGCGGTAATGCTCCGGCGTAATGGCCTGCCGCGTACCGTTGCGGGATGCGCCGGACAGACCCAGCGAACGGTTATTCAGCCGCTCACTCTGCGCCAGCCTGTCGCGCCCGGCCTGTTTCAGCAGATTACGGATCGCCGCCATCTCATTTTGCAGGGAGCGTTTTGTCATGCCCTGCGCCAGTCGTTCCCGGATATAGCCCTCAATATGCCGCGCTTTTAGCTGTTCTATCCGGCGGATCTGCACGTTTTGCGCCACGACTAAACGCTCACAAAACCGCTGCGCCAGCTTAATGCGGTCGTGAACGGTCTTGTGACTGCCGCCCGCCTGCTGCGCCAGCCGTTTCATTTCCTGCTCCAGTATTCCCATACATTCCCCCTTTCATGATTGCCGCAAATTCATAACCCAAAACCTGATACAGCTTTCCCCGGCGCACAGGCCAATAGCCCCTGAGTTTTGTCGGGGCTGCGAACGATACCTGAGCGCCGGGGCGGCAGCCGTTGAGGTGTGGTGGGGCTTCGGTTGTGCTCTCTGAGCAGCCACCCGCTTTCGCGGGTTATCCCCCGGATCGTCCAGATCCGCCTCGGTATCGGTTCATGTTCTCCTTATTGGTCAAATGGCCTGAAAAGGCGGTGTCAGAGTCCAGCCAGTGGCTGGTGCAGTTGATTTCTCTGGTGCAGGTCGAAAGGGCTGAGTGCGTCACTTTCCCGCTCGGCACGGTTAAAATGACGCACTGGACTGGTGCAGTGCTAAAAAACAGATATCTGGTGCAGTTTTACGGTCACGCGGTAGCAAAGCCTTCGGCAATGCAGGCCGCAGCCCGTTATACAGAGGGGGCTGACGCTCCGGTTCAGGGAGCGTCGGTGTTTATAGTACAAATCCGTAGTGAGAACCATCCGGCAGTTCAACATCAAGGCGTAGCTTGCCGCCGGTCGCTTCAACGTAGCGTTTCAGCGTGGAAAGCTTCAGGTCGCGCCCCGGTTTTTCCATTCCTGCAACGGTAGGTTGCCTGATCCCCAGAGCCTTCGCCATTTCGACCTGCGTTTTCTGCACTTTCTCGCGCAGTTCGGCAAGGTGAATATTGAGCAGGATGTCCGTCGCCATCGCCTGAGCTTCGGCCACGACTTCAGGTTTTTCATCCGCAATAAGCTGTTCCAGCGTTCTGCCCATCGCGTTACTCCTTCTCTTTAATTGTGTTCAGCCAGTTCGTGAATTCCCGATCTGCAACCGGGATCATCTCATCATAAAAACGCTTTTCATTGCCGACCTTATTTCCGGCACAAAGTACAATGCCGGTACGGGCTGGATCAAAAGCGAAAAATGCCCGTATCGGGTCGCCCCGGCTCTGAATACGCAACTCTTTCATGTTGCTAAAGCGGGAGCCTCTAAGCGTATCGGCATAAGGTCTGGACAAACCCGGCCCCTTTTCCCGCAGGACCAACAGCGCTGCAAGCACGCTGGCCCGATCGATATCATTGAGAGAGGAAAACCAGTGATCAAACATATCCGTTGTTTTAATCGTCCACACGGGACCTCCTGAGTAATATAGGTCAAACACTATATAGGTGTAAAGCTATAAAGATGATTATGAAACGATGGAATGAGGGATTCATGCGTCGTTGCTGAAAAGCTGGAGACGCATTCGGGTATTTCAGTGAATGGCATGCACGGCATTCACCGTTTTACGATCTGTACCGGAAAACCAGTTCAGATATTGACGCAATGTGAAGAGTGACCTTAACTGCAACGCAGTCCGACATTTTCAAAGGTATTGTCGGTAAAGGGACGACCAGCCTGAAATCAGGCCGCTTCTTGCAGGTCGTGAAGCGTATAAGGGCACCCCGGAGGGCCATTTGTTGCAGAGAGAAAATAATGCGAATGTGGCTGGTGCCGAAAGAGGAAACTGTTTTTGCCTGAAAAACATTTCCCGTTGACTTGATTAAATGCTGAGTTGCCGCACGTCACTGGCATTCTCCCGATCTCCCATCTGCAAGGGCAGGCAAAAGATCGGGAGAAACCGTTTGTCTTATCGGTATTCTGGTTTACGGTAGCGTGATGGCCAGATGTTCTCAGGCGCAACATCTAACGCTTCGGCAATTAATTTCTCTCCTTTAGGCCAGCGGCGGGTAAGCGCATTTGCCAGCGTGGAGGATGCCAGCCCTGCCTGACGCGAAAGCGCTGACAACGAAGTACCACGTTTTTTCAGCCCTGCGATAATGTCGGCAGGATGCCAGTCAGACTTCATCATGCTTTGATCTCCACACCGTCGATAAACTTCACGCCGCCGGCAGTACGCAGCCAGCGCGGTGCCTTCATTTCTGCAGAGAAGTAGTTAATCAGGTCGTACAACAGCCAGCTAAGGTACTTCTCCGTTTCTGAAGCAAATCCCAGCCCCGACAGGGTTTGCGTGATAGCAAGGCAGTAACGACAAAGCTCAGTACATTCAGGCTCGAAACGGGGAGTAGTCGCAGGGAGAGTGTCAACGGTCAGGCTTTCAACCAGATGGGGAGGCACTGGTTCTAACAGTGTGGGTTGCAACAGCGTCAGACAGGCGTTGAGTCTGCCGCAAAGCGCCATTTTCAACGCGGGATCGTTGCTTTCAATCAGGGTTTCGGCAAAGGTTTCGCAGTGACCGGCGAGTACGGTGAAATCCGTGGTGGCATTAAAGGGAACAGCAAGTGACGGGTGTGTCTGAGTGAGGATTGTAGCCATAGGGCAACCTCCGGTATGTGAATTTAAATTCCACCACCGAAGAGACCAATCTTACGGGTGGTGAACTGAACGGAGTTGGTCTTACCGGCCATACCTACACCGGCGCACCTTGCGGTGCCCCCGCCCAGCCCACCATAGAGATGTAGCCGAACGCACGACATAAAAAAAGCGCGGATGCGCCATTATGTCGCAGGTATGATATTCAGGAGACCAATCCCGGCACCTGATTTTGCAGGTGCGGGTAAAAGATACTGCTTTCGGTCAAAAACGGCAAGGGGATATAGTGGAATGCAGCTCGCAAATTGTTTTGAAGATAAGTATTAGCCATTAACGTACTATCTTTATAAATCTTATGGAGGGGACTAATGGATAACATGGAACAACAGATTGTAAAGCTGGGGCCGCCAGTAGGGAAAGCAGACGCTTATTTGCCGCTGGAACTTATGGAACCGAAAACGTTTGAACTGTTTTGTTGTGAACTCATAAAAAAACGGTTAAAAAATGAAGATGGCGAGATAATTGATGCCATGACAATTGGTATTTCCGGTCAATCGCAATTTGGTGCCGATATTATTTCACATCGTCGGTATGACCATCAGGATATTTACTCGTTGTACGAAGTAAAGCGTTATAAGAAATTTAGTGTCGATGACTACACTACTGCCGCCAACCGCTTTGTCGATAATCGGGATAAATGGCAGGTTCATATCAATGAATTTTATATTTTCCTCTGTGTGAAACACTCCGCAAAATTAATATCCGAATACAAAACACAAGAAAAACGGTTTAAAACTCTGAATATCGTGCATCGTTTACTGGATAAAGAAATAATCCACGACTGGCTGAAAAATTTGTATTGTCCGGATCTGCTTTATCGCTTTTGTCATGAGAGTTGGGTGTCTCTCTTTTATGGCGAGCGGGCACTGTTGAATATCAAAAACTATGGTTTGTGGGACTATAATGAATCTTCTGCCTGGCGAAATTATACGCATCCCTATGAGCACATTAATGGTGATACCTATACACTTCAGAACGATCATGTGTTTATTCAGGCGTTTTTACCTAACCTGAAAGGGAACCCCCTTTCCTGTTTTATTGATTTTCGTAATGGCCGCTACAGCCATGTATTGCTGACAATGAGTCCGAGTAACCTGCTAAATTCAGCCTTCGAAGGGGTCGGTAGCCCACCGGAGGCGGGAGTCAGACCATGGGTTTTAAAAGAATCTCATGGCGAGAATTATTATTGCGATATGGGAAACTGTCGTCTTCTGCTTACCCTAAATGAAACCCGCTCCCTCTGTGATGCTTTTGATAAATTCTGGAAACGCTACAAACAGCGCATGGAAGAGATTGACAGGATTTGTCACACTGTTGATTTTTCGAACAGTACACCGCTCGGCGATAATATTCATCTCATTACCATTCCTTACGGGCTATGGGGTCGCATCAGCACCTTTTGTCAACATCATGACTATCTGGATACCAAAGGCGAGTGGTCGATATTTAATCCTGTCCGTGAGCGCATTATGGTCTTCACCCGTTATAAAAACGAAGTAATGAACGAAGGGCATCACGTCACGCTATTAGCCAGCCACGATCCTAATTCCAATCGCCTCACTAATCATCGCGTGGCGCTGATCTGGCAGCCACCCAGTCGCTACGATCTCGATAGTATGAAAGAGGATGCCATCGGGCCGCGTAATTACTGGGATGCATTGACGACATATCGCTGGCTGATGGAGAAATTAATCCCTGCGGCAGATAGCTGGTATTGCGCCAATTACTTTCCAGAACGTCGTGGCTGGCAACGGCTGCCATTTCGCGCCCCCTGCCATATTCCCTATACATCCGATGATATTTATTCCAACTACCAACCAGAAAGTAATATCTCTGTTGAACAGGTAGACAGCAAGCAGAGTTTGTTGGCGTTGCTGACTGAACTACAAGATTTTTTTAATATTTACACTCGCCGGGTATACTTTAAGGCTAATGAGTTTGAGCAACTTTGCGACGCTTTTCTCTATTTGTTAAACAAGACTACCGTCAATTACTGGGGTTATATCCGTAGTAGCGTCGGCGCTTCGCAGGAAGACCATGAGTCCGTGGTAACAGCATTGCAAAAGTATCGGATGGAAAGTCCGGTTCATGAAAAAAATTCGTCCCTGTATGATTATCTGCTTCGTGGCATGATGGCGCTCTTTCGCGATGGCGACTGCCATATTAACGAAGTGGAAGCGATGAAGGTTGCAATGTTGCTGCGCCCCTTTGTGGATAAGGTGACAGAAGGACGTTTTTTGCGGCGCTGTCAGAGGCGGTTATAAACTATCCTGCCAATACGCTTTCCCCACGACCACTCTGTCGTGTTTTTTGTTGCTTGATTATATATTCAGCAACGATTGGTTTTCTGAATGGCAGGTAGCATTGCTTGCTACCTGCCATTCAAATAGTTTTTTATCTCTTTGTTTTATTAACAAACTATCCGTAAAATAAGTCCTAAGAACAGGTAGAGTGGTGCATCAGCACTGCATTCATTATATGAAGGTGAAACTTGTCTGATATGAATCTGAACGGCCCCGCAAACGGCGGTGGAGCAGCAACCAGTAGCGGTATTTTATTTCAGCAACAACTGGGAGCTCATTTTGCTGCTCAGATTTTGTCTGGTAGCAAACTGGATGCACGATTAGGGCTGGGCGAGGCATCTCCTGTCTGGTTGCGCTTTGAAACGGAAGCGCCCGTTGATGACATACTGGTGGCCACATCTGCGGATGGTTTTATCGCGATTCAGGCTAAAACAACGCTTTCGCTTTCAGATGATGAAAAAAAACCTTTTTATCGAACCGTTGAACAGTTTGTCCGCCAATGGTTAACATGCCGGGACGGCAATGGTTCTCTGGAATGGAACAGGCCTCTTGATTCAGATAAGGACCGTCTGGTTTTAGCGGTAAGTACCAAAGCGCCGACGTCAATTCGGGAGGATATTCCTGCTGCCTTGTCTCTTTTTTCTCAGCACGGTTTTGGTGCAATGAATCAGAAGCAGGAAAAGGCGTTTAGCATTTTTGAACGCTGCATTTCCGCTGCCTGGGGTAACATAACTTCTGAGCCACAGCCTCCTCACCTTGTTTCTGAATTTTGCCGCCTGGTTGTTATTTTGGCCGTTGATATTGAAAATATGGCTTCACCGGCCTATTTACAACTTGCCCAGAGCCTTGCCAGAGATTCTGACGCAACAACGGTCTTGAGTATTTTTACCGAAATATGCGGCACAATGATGTCCCATCGCGGTGGCGGCGATCTGTCAATATTTCGCAATGAGCTTGCAGGAAAAGGGATTGAGCTCGCAGCACCACCTCGATACAGGGATGATATTGCCCAACTTCAGCAACATTCTCAGGAAATTGCTGATTCCCTTAATCGATATGAAGCTATTGAAAGTCAGACCGGTCAACCAGTTACCCTCCGCAGAGAATGCCAGAGCGAAGTTGAACAAGCCGTGCAGTCAGGTTCTCTATTAATTATTGGTGAACCCGGCGCAGGTAAAAGCGGAGTCCTGAATGCACTGGCACGCAGTTTGCGGGAACGAGGAGATGATGTACTGGAGCTGGCGGTTGATCGCTATTCCGTTGAGTCGCTTGAAGGTCTGAGTCGAGAACTCAAACTGGAGCATAGTTTGACCGACGTGCTTGAGGCATGGGATGGCCCATCTCAGGGCTGGCTGATTATAGACGCACTGGATGCCACCAGAGGGGGTAAGGGAGAAGCGGTTTTCCGCCCACTCATTGAACAAGTGTTGGGTTGGGGTGGTCGTTGGAAAATCATCGCTTCAATACGTAGTTTTGATCTGCGCATGGGAGTAAAGCTTCGTGACTTGTTTAAAGGTGTCCCTCCTGTTGCTGAACGTGCTGATACTCTGTTTTCTTCCGTTCGCCATATTGTTATCCCACGCTGGTCAGATGATGAATTTCGCCAACTACTGAAAGCATCCCCCTCTCTGGCTACGGCCCTAGAGGGAGCCTCCGACAAACTGCAAGATCTGGCGAAAGTTCCGTTTAATACCAGACTGCTGGCAGAACTGGTTTCGCAAGAAACTGGTGTCAGGTTTACGGCTATCTCATCTCAGACAGAACTATTAAAACTATACTGGCAACGTCGAGTTGAGGAACATGGACTTAACGCAACGCGAAATATAAAAGCATTAGTGGATGCCATGATTGACGGGCGCTCACTGAGTGTTTCATCCCTGCTTACTGGCACGGACCCAGACATGCTCGATACACTGTGTCATGAAGGCGTATTGAATCGGGAACAAAATGGCCGCCGGATACAATTTCGCCATCACCTTTTATTTGACTATGCTGCGGCACAGACATCGTTTGATCCAGATGCGCTAATTACGGGGAGATTGCATTTTCAGAAAGAACAAGCTCAGGGATTAATGCTATCCCCCGCACTTAGCTTTGTGCTTCAGGAAATATGGAGTTATGACGATAATCATCGTAGCTTTTGGCTGGCAGTGAGTAATCTGGTCAATGACAAAGATGGGGATCCGATTATTCGTAGTTCGGCTGGTCGAATTGCAGCAGAGTATCCCATAGAACAGGACGATCTGCTCTGGCTTGCTGAACGTGTGGCAGTTGACGACGAGAAAATAATAACCACTTTGGGCCATATATGCGGTGCGCTGGCAATACGATTTGAGGATGAAAGAAATGTTGCCCTGCTACCATGGGTGCATTTGGTATCAGCCCTGACGCCTCAGGTGAATAAAGTTACAGAAACTTTGCGATTCTTATTGCATCCACTCATCAGGCAGGTTGCTGAGTCAGTCTTACGTAATATGCTCGGTACAACCAGCCGTGCAATGCTTTCGCATGGCTTAACGTTAAGTGATCCGCAATACTTTGTCGGTAACGCTATTTCGTTCGTTGCAGATACAATCGACACCGATGTTCAGGCTTCCTGTAATTTACTGGAACAGATCCTTTCTCCTGAGCGGCTTCAACGTTTTGGCTCCGAAGAAATCCCTACACTTTGTCATAACATCGAGAAAATAGGAGAACATGCACCGGATTTCGTGGCCCGTATCTTCGAGTTTGTCTATAGCCATGACATCGTAGACGATCGGGAAACAAATCTGGGGGAGAGTCGAATTCTTCCGTTGAGATCAAATGCCCGACAGGATTATGAACTGGCAAGATATTCACTCAGTGAGTATTTTCCTTATTTTCTTGAACAATATCCCAGTCAGGCTATTAGCGCTGCTGTGAGTGCTCTCGATGGTTACGTTGCTCGAAGACATCCGATTGATGCGCCTACTGAGCATGTAACAATTTCCGGATGCAATATTGCTCTTAAGGCCGACCGCAGCCACGTTTGGGCATATAACCCAGGCAGCCAGCACGCACATGATGGTGAAGAACTGGTTAATAAACTTTTTCAACGTTTGCAAGTTGCCCCAGATTCAGATGTGCTTGTTCTTGCCAAACTTATCTGCGAAAAAGCGTCACTGGCAGTATTCTGGAGCAGACTCTTTCTGGCTGCGAATAAACGGGATGATGGCCTGATTGATTTTCTGTGGCCTATAGCTGCACAAAAAATATTTATCCGAAATGAAGATACCTGTAAAGATGCCATTGATATTGTGGGCAAGGGAGTTACTCGCCGCTCAGAAGAAGAACGAGAGAAGCTAGAAAGCTCTGCTTTTCAGTATGATCTTTCTGGTTATCTTTATCCAGAAGAAGCAAAAAACAGGCTGCTATGTCGTCTTTTTAACGCTATCGGTACGGAGAATTTATGCACTCAGTCTGCTCGAGATTTCTTGAAAAACTTTTCGGGTGACGTTGAAACATCAAGTAATGAGCGGCTTTTTAACGTTTCTCCAGTCAAGGTAACAACTGGAATACCTTATGATTTTATTGATGATTTAGATCAGAAAGAACCAGACAATACGATCCTTATCGACGCTGTAAAAACAGCAAGAGAAGCGCTGAGGCTTGAGTCGAACAATACTCTTCCCTCCGGACTATCATTAGAAGATATCTTCAATATCCTTGAACCTGTTCATAGTCTCCTCTACCTGGAAAATACTCATAATTATGTACGCATTACCGCAGAAGACGTAATTATCAGAGCCTGTAATGCAATCATTGAACAGAAGTTATTACCAGCAGCGGATGAAGAACAGGCAGAAGAACTCACATCGCATTTTTTAAAATTCCTCGATATCGCTTCCCATTCTGCTGGCCCTGAACTTAAGGAGAATACGGAAGAAGAATTTGAAAATAGTACCAGTTGGGGTTCTCCTGCACCAAGAATTGATGCAGCGCAGATTATCCTTGATATTATTCCTTTGCGTCCCGATCTTTATGGAAGACTAAAAGCTGATATTGAAAGAATGCTGATTGATCCTCATCCGGCGGTTCGCTTCCAGACGTCAGTACGCCTCTTACGACTATGGGATATTGATCAGGATAGTACATGGCACTATCTGAACGAAAGGATAGAACAGGAAACCAACGCCGGTGTTCTGGAGCATACTGTCGCGTATGGTACAAGACGTTTGCTACATGTTGATCCTTCACGTACTTTCAGCCTCATTCAGAAATTACTTGGACGATTTAATGACGATCCGGAACGTCAAAAACGCATTCGTAAAATTGTTAGCAGCGATCTAACTATTCTCTGGGGAGTGCATGAAACCAGAGATGCTTATGACATACTACAAAGTTGGGGTAATGCCCCCACCATTTATAGTGATGAACTTAATCAGGTTCTGTTCACATTAAGGGAGGGGTTCGTTCTTGGACTTACCGGGCAAGCGGCACCGGAAGATATAAAAATTAGGCAACGAACACTGGATATTGCCTATAACATTATCAATGCAGCCGGGATAAAGCTGGAAGAGTGTTATCGACAAAAGAATCTGACAGACGCTGACAAAGAAAATGTAAAACGGTGTGCAGAAGTCATCGACAGAGCCTGTTCGCAACTTCGCTTCGCTTGCGAAGGTAAGCGTAATTCCGACGAACCGCCGTTGAAAAATGAGGGACTTAAGCAATTCCTGAATGAAACCGAAAGGCACCTGAAGCGTATTGGTGATTGTGGTACGCCGCACACTATCTACTATCTTCTCGAACTCCTTGAAATACTGGTTCCTGTCTCACCCGAAAAGTGTTTCGATCTACTGGCTAACGCGCTTTATCACGGCAGGGAACTCGGTTTCCAGAACGAAAGACTGGGAATGGATCAACTGGTAAAAATGATGGGGATATTTCTTGCCGATTATAAAACCATCTTTGACGATCAAAACAGACGTACCCGTTTGATAAACAGTCTGGACATCTTTATGGAAGCGGGTTGGCCTGCAGCCCGACGCCTGCTTTACCGGTTGCCGGAGTTGATTCAGTGAACGAAGCACAACTTCGTAATCAGTTTCGTGGTGATTTATCCAAGTTAATGGAGGATATTGTACGCTTTATTGAATGCAGAATTATTAACCCTTATTCAAAAGATAGTGCAAATACCCTCCATGAACATGATACTCGAATCTTGTTTTTCGATCGGTTGCTAACAAGTCTGGGCTGGCGATTAGGTGCCTATGGTAATGTTCAAGAAGAAGCCAGAATAAAAGCAGATACAACACGATTTATGGACTATGTCGGCATAAATCAGGAGACTAAAACACCTTTAATGATTTTTGAAGCGAAAGCTTGGGACGTTCCTTTTGTTTCTGCCCGCAACCCTGAAGACAGAGCCAAGGACGAAGATCTCATCGTTATGGCAATTCGTCATATACTGAATGACAAACCTGAAAATGAATCACCAGTTTCGAAACAATGGCATGGTTTTTTGAAACAGGTTATGGATTATGTTCGAACCATGAAAACAATAAACGAACATGATACTCCCTGTGCTGTGTTATCCAGTGGACAATGGACTGTAGTATTTACGAATCCTGTTCTTACTTTTTCTGATGGTAGGGTAAGCTCAGATGATATTAAAATTTTCAACCTGCAATCTTATATGAGTAATGCAGATACATTATTTAATCTTTTACACTCTTCAGTTTTAGCGAAAGAAATCCCATTTCCTTTACGACCTGCACAAATAAAAGATTATATTGATGGTGATTCTATAAGCACCACATATTATGGTGTGCATGTTCACTATGAAGAAACAGGAAGCCGCTTTGTTGGACCGAAGCCTCAAGTATTGATTTATCCAGTATTAGTACTCCAGCGCAATGATGGCGTTTTTGCAGCTGTAATTAATAAAGCAGAAAGCTTCACTCTGGAATATGAAAATAGTGCTCATGCAAAAAAAGAAGATCTTACATTACATTTGAATTCTGTTACTGCTTGCCTTCAGGAACTTCATCATATTTGTGAGCAAGAATTAGATTGTAAACTAACTATTTCTCCAATCGATGTTTTCCCAGGGTTTACATCTGAATCCTATAGAATGGGAAGCCAGGCATTAATAGCGAAGCGTATAAAAGGTTATCATGATGAGTGGTTGTTAGTTACCGGAATAGAAAAACATTATCTACGTAATGTTCCCCTGATTGAACACTGTCGCTTCCACTCATGGGCTGATTGCCTTGCTGAAGGTTGTGAAAATGGAACATCAGCTATTAATATCCGCTCAACAAATCCGCGGATTATATTTATTGACAAACAAATGCATCATTGTGCCAACCAAACTGTGTACGATCGAAAGAGGAAAAGATGCCATATTTTACAGATAGATGAAAGGATCTGCTGTCAAACATGCAATTACTCCAGCTTGTGCTGGTCGCAGGAGGAACAAGAAAAGCTACCTTGCGGAAATAATATAATCGGCATGGTTCTTTGACTCATCTAGCTAATCAATATTAACAATGAAATTATTTTTTAGTTTATTAACAATGGGAGAATAATTCATAATGTTACCCCTGGATAAAAAAATCCACTTAAAAGGACCCGTGCCTGTAACAATTGTGGATGATAACTCTTTACAAGGCCCTATTTTTCACCCAGGAATCCCCCTCAATTCCTCATGGAAAGCTGGCAACAATGCAGCCTCGCAATATCAAGGTATCCAATCCGTGTGGAAGAACATGGTAGGTTACTTTAATAAATCACAAAATGAACATGGTTACGATAAAAAATTACAGATAAAATCAGGGATTTGTGAGCTAAAAACTCTATTAGACATAGTCCCTCAGATGCACAAAACTATTGTTAGCCATCCAATATATAATTGGAGTGGTTTAAGGCCTTATATATCAATCACACAATCAAAATTAGATGAAGCTGGGCTATTTTATAAAAAAGTAAACATTGAAAAAAAACAAAGCAATAAACAACATTCAAAAAATTAGAAACAATATAGGATCTCATTTCTCCGATGCCCAGATTGCCAAGACCATTCCTTGCGAAAGGATAGACAAACGTTCAACTAGAGAAAAAATATCGTGGAATGAAGTTATCCTTTTATGGGAGTCATTAGAATTAAACAGCTTTATGGATCTGATAGCATCCATACATGCATACTTGAATTTCATTAATACTTTACCAATTTATGAATGGTACAGATATGAAGAAAATGGAACCATAAGAACTCATGTTCCTCGTACTGGCACAGTCGATGAATCGGGCAAGGAAAATATTTGCATCATGAGTGAAAGCATGAGAATAGCGCTATCAGTAGACTCATCAGAATAATTTCCCGAGTCAAATTAATGCCCTGCAAACATTTTTCTGATAAAAGTTCGTTCTCAGTATTATAAAAGATAACCGTAGTTCATATTTGGTAGATGGTGGTCATTCTGGTGGTCTTGACAACCACGGATTTTTACTTTAGCTTACCAATCAGCCAGTTAATGGCTACGGCGATCCCAGTCAGAGGAGCCAAATTTAAGAAGCCCGCTTAAGGAAACTTAAGCGGGTTTTTTGCTTTTAACGTCTGTGTAAAAGCTGCCTCTATAAGCGCTCAGTCTGCCATAACTCCCCATTCCATGCAGCATCACATCGTTGATTAAAGTTGTGTAAATGTAAATCGTTTAAACTTTGCAATTATTGTAAGTGCTAGTGATTATCATTTATTGTACGCGAGCCAAAAGAACGAGCCCCGACTCGGTTCACTGTATGTTCCAATTACTCTGGGATAAAAACGATGAATGCTCTGACTCGCACCGGATTGCGCCGTATCACGCTTGCCTCTGCCCTCCTCTTCTCTGTCAGCCTGCCGGCTTTCGCTCAGGAAACGTTAACGCTTTACACCACCCGTGAACCGGGCCTGATCCAGCCTTTACTTGATAGCTGGACTAAAACCAGCGGTATCAAAGTAAGTACGGTCTATATCAAAGACGGTATGCTTGAGCGTGTTAAGGCTGAAGGCAAAAACTCCCCTGCCGACCTGCTGATGACCGTCGATGCCGGAAATCTCATCGATTTAGTTGAAGCCGGCGTCACTCAGCCGGTAGAGTCAGAAGCGCTGAAAGCCGCCATTCCGGCGAATCTGCGCGGTGCGGATAATCAGTGGTTTGCGCTTTCAATGCGCGCCCGCGTACTGTATGCCGAGAAGTCGCTGCCAATCGATAACTGGCATTACGAACAGCTCGCCAGTCCTGAATACAAAGGTAAAGTTTGTATTCGTTCCGGTCAGCACCCCTACAACACGGCGCTGATCGCCGCGATGATTGCCCATCATGGTGAAGCTAAAACTGAAGAATGGCTACGCGGCGTAAAGGCTAACCTGGCGCGTAAAGCCACCGGCGGCGATCGCGATGTTGCCCGCGATATCCTCGGTGGAATTTGTGATATTGGTCTGGCCAACTCCTATTATGTCGGCCATATGAAAAACGCCAAAGAAGGCAGCGATGCTCGTCAGTGGGGCGATGCCATTAAAGTCGTTAAACCAACCTTTGAAAATGGCGGTACGCACGTCAACATCAGCGGCGCTGCCGTTGCCCGCTATGCGCCAAATAAAGCCGATGCCGTTAAGCTGATGGAATATCTGGTTTCCGCGCCTGCCCAGCAGCAGTATGCGAAAGCGAACTTCGAATATCCGGTACTGAAAGGCGTAACGCTTGACCCGGTCATTAGCGCCACAATCGGTGAAATCGACGTCGATAAAACGCCGCTCACCGAGATCGTGAAGTATCGTAAACAAGCTAGTTTGCTGGTAGATAAAGTTGGATTCGATCAATAAATCGCTGCAGTTCCCGACGTTACGCGGCCTGGTTTCCGGGCCGCAGTCATTATTAACGCCGTTGCATCTTGGCGCGTTGTGCGTCGCGCTTGGCGTCCTGACCCCCATCGTTGCGCTGATCTGGCAGGCCACCCAGGCTGATTTATCCCACTGGGATAATCTTATGACATTTGTACTGCCTTCAGCGCTAAAAAACACCGTGCTGTTGCTAGCGGGTGTCGCGATAATGGTTGGCGTTATTGGCGTAGGCAGCGCATGGGCGGTAACGGCATGGGATTTCCCTGGGAGAAAAGTTCTAAGTTGGGCGCTGCTGTTGCCGCTGGCAATGCCGACCTACATCGTTGCCTTCGCATGGCTCGATCTGCTGCATCCGATTGGCCCCCTGCAAACCTTTATCCGTTTCTTACTGGGCTTTGACAGCCCGCGACAGTTCCGCCTGCCCGATTTACGTTCCCTTTCCGGCGCAATAATCTTGCTCGGATTAGTACTTTATCCTTACGTGTACCTGACAACCCGCGCCATGTTTATCAGCCAGCCGGCCCATCTGTTGGAAGCTGCACGTACGCTGGGTTGCAGCGCAACCGGGACTTTTTTTCGTGTTGCTCTCCCCATGGCTCGCCCGGCACTGGCCGTCGGGATCAGTCTGGCGCTGCTGGAGACGCTTAACGATATTGGCGCGTCGGAATTTCTCGGGGTACAAACGTTAACCGTTACCGTATACACCACGTGGATCTCTCGCTCTGATTTATCTGCCGCAGCGCAAATCGCCTGCATGATGCTGATGTTTATATTCTTTATTCTGACGCTGGAATTTTATGGCCGCAGAAAACAGGGATTCAGCAGCCGTAGCCTGCGGGAAATTCAACCCACCCGCGTGCAAGGCTGGCGTGGCTGGCTACTCGGTGTCGTTATTTCGCTGCCGGTTGTGCTGGGCTTTCTGGCCCCGGTGCTGTTTTTAATCTGGGAAAGCGCCAAACGTATAGGTGACGAGAGCCCTATATCCTCCTCGTTACTGTCTGCATTACAAAATACGTTATCACTGGCCGCGGGAACCACGTTGGTGGTGGTTTGCGTCAGTATGTTGGTGGCCTGGAGCGCGCGGCATAGCGCCGCAGACAACGCGATGCCAGGATTTCGCCGTGGTGTAATGCGTCTGGCTTCTTTAGGCTACGCGGTTCCCGGTACAATTCTGGCGATTGGTTTTTTAACCCCCGCCATGGCATTAGACCGCTGGCTGGCAGATTTACTGGATGTTCGCGGCCTGCCGCTGATGTCTGCCGGGATCCTGCTGGTAATTTGTTGTGCCATGCGTTTCCAGGCGATTGCTATCGGCGCACTGGATTCCGGCCTGGGCCGCATTCCGCCTTCGCTGGAGCAGGCTTCTCGTCTGTTGGGTGAGAATGGTGCCGGCACATTTGCACGGGTTCATTTCCCATTGCTGCGCCCGGCGTTAGTGAGTAGCGCCCTGCTGGTTTTTGCCGATGCCATGAAAGAACTGCCAACAACGTTGCTGTTGCGCCCGGTAAACTTCGAAACGCTGGCAACGTTGCTGTATGCAGAAGCCGCCCGTGGAACCTATGAAGAAGGTGCTATCGCCGCGCTAATGATTGTTTTAGCTGGCACGCTACCGGTTATTTTGTTGGTGCGTCACCAGATGACTCGCCGTGGTTAAGAGAGTAACAATGTCAGAAATTGCATTACGACTCCAGGATGTGCATGTTGCCTACGGCAACAGCCAGCAATCGGTGCTGAGCGGGTTTTCAATGTCGGTACGTAAAGGAGAGATCGCTTGTTTACTGGGCGCTTCAGGTTGCGGAAAAACCACAGTGTTACGCGCAGTTGCCGGATTTGAACGGCTGCGAAGCGGAGAGATCTATGTGTCGCAGCGCCGCGTTGCCGGTTCCGGTGTTCATCTGCCGCCGGAAAAACGGCATGTCGGCATGGTCTTTCAGGAATATGCGTTATTCCCTCACCTGACCGCGCAACAAAACGTGGCCTTTGGGTTACGACGTATGCCGCGTGAGCAGCAGCAGGTCCGGGTGGCGGAGCTGTTAAAAATGGTGGAGTTGCACAGTCATGCCGGCCGTTATCCGCATGAACTGTCCGGCGGTCAACAGCAGCGTATCGCTCTTGCGCGCGCGCTGGCGCCGCATCCGGAAATCCTGCTGCTCGATGAGCCTTTCTCCAGCCTTGATAAGCGCACGCGTGAGCGTCTTGGCAACGAGGTGCGAGATATTTTGCGTGCGGCCGGGCAAACGGCACTGCTGGTTACACACAGCGAACACGAGGCGCAGCTAATGGCAGACCATATTGGCGTGGTAAAAAAGGGACAATATCAAATTAAAAAAGCGACCCACCCAGACTAAAGGTCACAGGGTCGCCTTGAAAATTAGTAATGGGTCTGAATCAGACTGATATTCACCGGCATGCCGGAGCGTCTTTCCAGTGCCTGATTTCCGCGACTCATATCCACGTCATTCCCGCTGATGAAGGTGCGCAGCGCGGGGGTGACTGGCAAGGGAACTTTTCTGTCAGACTCGTATTCCGACCGGTTTCGTGACAGTGGTTCATGCACTTCCACCCAGCGACTACCGTCCGGCTCTACGCTGTATTTCACCGGTCGGTCTATCAGTTGCACACGCGTCCCTACCGGTACGGTATCAAACAGATATTTAATGTCGTCATTACGCAAACGGATACACCCCTGACTTACCCGCAGACCAATACCGAAATTCGCATTTGTGCCATGAATGGCATAAAGCCTGCCGATATAAATCGCATACAGTCCCATCGGGTTATCAGGCCCGGCAGGAACAAACGCCGGCAGGCTTTCCCCACGTGCTGCGTATTCGCGCCGGGTATTCGGCGTAGGCGTCCAGCTTGGTGCTTCCTGCTTACGTTCTACCGCCGTCACCCAGTTACGCGGCGTTTCTCTACCCGCCTGGCCAATGCCAATGGGTAAAACCTCAACCGTATTGCTGCCAGCGGGATAATAGTAAAGGCGCATTTCTGCGACGTTGATTACGATCCCCTCGCGTACAGTATCCGGTAATATCAGTTGCTGTGGCACAACCAGCGTCGAGCCAGACTTAGGCAGAAAAACATCCACGCCGGGATTGGCCTCCAGCATATTGCTCAACCCCTGTCCGTACTGGGCGGCAAAAGCTTCCAACGGCTGAGTGTTTCCTGAAGGTACCGTAATGGTCAAAGGGCTCCCCACCAGGCGACTGCCTTCAGGCGGGAGCGGATAACTCACCGCCTGCGCGCTCTGACTCACGAGCAGCATAATGAGTGAACAAAGCAGTTTCACACGACGCATCTTTTTCCTTTCCTTCGCCGCAGCAGATATCCGTTAATTATAGCTTTTATTATCTGTTTTAGTGGGTTACGACTAAAATCCGCATAAAAAAGCCGCCTGAGGCTAATGCAGTTCAGTTAACGCCTCTGTATCAGAAAGCATCACCTGTGTTGGCAGAAGTTATGAATATGCTATCTCACGGTAAGGGTTCCGTTCACCTCATGTGCATCGTTTATCTGAAACACCGATTCCTGTGAACGTGTAAAGGGCGTTCTCCGCCACGCCCTTTACAATCCCGGCTCCCGGCGGGAAAATTGCCGCTCCGCGGTCCCCTCCGTTTATTCCTCCAGGCTACCGGGCCGGGCGCGAGGTAGCATCCCTGCAAAACGCGCCCTGAACCCGCATCCCTGCGGGTTCTCCCGGCCTTACGGAAACACGTCGGCAATTTTCAGCCGGACCAGCCCACACCTGACCTCCTGCACTTTTATTGGAATATATCTGAACAGCAAAACAGAGTTAACTGGAAGTCAGTGCGTTGCAGCGATAACCCCGGTCCGGCTGAAAATCGATGAGGCGTTGACGGCTGACCGGGTCTGCCCGCAGGGATGCGGGCAGAGGGGACGGCCTGCAAGGACGCAGGCCCGGCCCCGACCCGACAGGCAGACGGCATAAGACGAATGAATCGCGCAGCGACGATTTTCCCGCCGGGAGCCAGGGATGCAAGGGAGGCGGCGGTGAGCCTCCCTTGCGCGTTCACAGGTATAACGTTATCAGAGAAGCAACGCACATAAGGTGAACGGAAACTGATTCAGAGCAAAACATTTCCATACAGGCTTAACTGAACGGTATTGCACCATGGGGCGAAGTTCAGCGTGGCCGAAAACTATGCTTCCTTACCATCCGGAAGCACAATGTTACTGGCGGCAAGCTGCCCCATGTTGTTGTACATTGCACAGGCGGCTTCAACAATCGGCATCGCCAGCGCGGCCCCGCTGCCTTCGCCCAAACGCATCCCCATATTGAGATACGGCTCCAGTTCAAGATGCGCCAGCGCGGTGCGAGCCCCCTTCTCGGCGGAGAAATGTGACGGGATCAGGTAAGGTTTAATCTGCGGCGCAATCTGGCAGGCTGCCAGCGCAGCGGAATAAGAGAGAAAACCGTCCAGCACGACCGGCAGGCCGCAGGAGGCCGCCCCCAACATCACCCCCGCCATGCCGACCAGATCAAACCCGCCTACCTTAGCCAGCACATCGATACCGTCATTGCGATCCGGTTGATTGACAGCGATTGCTCGCCGCACTACATCGACTTTATTGCCTACTCTTGAAAGCGGCAGGTTAGCGCCGATACCCACCACATCCTCGGCATCGCTGCCGGTCAGCACGCTGACGATTGCCGCCGCTGGTGTCGTATTTGCCATACCAAGTTCACCGACGCCAAACAGCGTTACGCCATCTTTGGCCAGCTCATGGGTATAGCGAATAACCTCCAGCAGCAGCTCCTCGGCCTGCGAACGACTCATCGCCGGGCCTTGTGCAATATTGCCGCAGCCGCGCGCCACACGCATATTCACCACGCCAGGGATAAGCTCAGCATCGATGCCGACATCAATCACATGTACCTTTGCCCCCGCCTGAGCGGCCAGCACACAAACGCCTGTCGTGCCACGCGTCATATTAGCAGCCTGAATAGCCGTGACGATTTTAGGCGAAACAGCAACCCCTTCATCCCATACACCGTGATCGGCGCACATCACCAGCATCGCTTTGCCATTCACATGCGGTACGCCCTTCAGACCCGGCATTCCGGCCAGTTGCACGGCGAGCGACTCAAGCCGACCAAGACTTCCTGGCGGTTTAAGCAAGCCATCGACATGCTGCTGTGCACGCAGCATCGCAGCACTATCAGGTGAAGGGATTGCGTGGAGTAAAGAGGTTAAAGTCTGCATAAGGGTTCCAGTATGTTGGCTGACTCAGAGCAGAGCCAGCAGGAAAATCAACTCGCCAAGTTCAATGGCCGCGCCCAACGTATCGCCGGTCTGCCCACCCAACGTGCGTTTTAATAACTGCCCAAGAATAAAAATCGCAACTATCGTAACAACCAGCGCCGCCACGCCGCGCATGCCCGGAAGAAGCACGGCAGCCAGGATCGCCGCAAATCCCAACGTGACGCAGGTTTGACGCCCGGTGACTTTACCGATAAAGACGTTGCCCAGCCCTTCTTCGCGGGCGTAGCGATGTCGATACATCAGCAAAACAGCGGTACCCCGCCCGGCGACACAAGCGGCTGCAAGTGCCGCCAGCATCGGCGTGCCCCGCAAAGCCAGTTCGCTCACCACCAGCACTTTTGCCAGCAACACGAAAATTAACGCCAGTCCACCGTGAGTCCCCAGGCGGCTGTCACGCATGATTTCCAGCATCCGCTCGCGTCGACGCGCCGAAAAAATACCGTCACAGGTATCCGCCAGACCGTCGAGATGAAATCCCCCGGTTAATAACGCCAGCGTGAGGACTGCAAACAGGGCCGCCAACGGCACCCCACACCAGGGCTGCAGCGCCATAAACACCAGCCCCGTCAGCCCTCCCAGCACCACGCCAATTAGCGGGAACATCACAATGCCACGTGAATAGTGCTCGAAATCCAGTCCTTGCGACCAGCGAGCAGGAACGGGCAAGCGACTAATAAAAGAGAGCATTGCCCAGAACAACTTACTCATTTAATTTTGACTCCAATTCCTGATACCACCAGCCAGACCTCATCAGCCGCCGCCGCCAGTCGCTGGTTCACGCGTCCTGCAATATCGCGAAAATGCCGTGCCAGACGGTTCTCCGGAACAATCCCCATTCCGACTTCGTTAGTGACCAGCACAACCCTGGCCGGACAGCGCTGACAGGCCGCAATCAGCGAACGAATTTCATCCTCAATAGTTTGCTCCATCGCCGCGTAATCCCAGCTATCCGGGTCGCTATCACCGCCCAGCGCAAACAGCAGGTTAGTCACCATCGTGGTGATGCACTCCAGCAGAATGGCTTCTTGTGGATCGTTTGCTGCCGTAATCAGTTCATCGAGATGTTGCCAGCGTTCGGCTGTCCGCCAGTGCGCAGGACGTCCGTCACGATGATGCTGAATTCGCGCAGCCATCTCCTCATCAAAAATCTGCGAAGTCGCGATATACAAAACGTTTGGAGAATCTGCGATCAGCGCTTCCGCATGCCGACTCTTGCCGCTTCGCGCGCCGCCAGTCACCAGAATCATCATACTGGCTCCCGGTGTTGCTGCATGATGGTATAAATTTTCTCAATATCGATGTGTTGCCGCATCGCATCCGCCAGCAGATCAAACTGCTGCGATTTATATTGCGCGTAATGGAAGGTGGAATCCAGCGGCGCTAACCCTTTACGTTCTCGCAGGCCATTAACCAGCGCACGGGTAAATTCATCGCTGTCGAACAGACCGTGAAGATAGGTGCCGAACGCCAGGCCATCGGCAGTGACCGCGCCATCAGCCACGTTGCCGCCGCCTTTACGCAGCGTCATCACCGACCGGCATTCCTCGGTTAATGCCGTTTCGCCCATATGAATTTCATAACCGCGAACGGATAATCCCGCGGTACCCGCCAGCCAGTCCGGCAGCGAGGAGGACATTTGTCCCTCAACCAGGGTCGTGGTTTTGTGCTGGGCAAAATGCGTTACGGTATTGAGCAAGCCCAGACCCGGCAACGTACCGAGTCCTGACTCAACTTCATCAATGATGGTTTCGCCGAGCATTTGATAGCCACCGCAAATCCCCACCACGGGTACGTGATTACGATGTAATTGCACCACGCCATGCGCCATCCCGCTTTCACGCAGCCACACCAGATCGCCCAGGGTGTTTTTGCTGCCCGGAAGAATCACCAGATCGGCCCCCGCCAACTCTTCAGGCTGGCGAACATAGCGCACGCGCACATCCGGCTGTGCGGCAAGCGCATTGAAATCAGTAAAGTTAGAAATGTGTGGTATCTGAACAACGGCGATATCGATGTCGCGTTTGTCTGTGCGCAAATATTTGCCCTTTTGCAGCGCAACGCCATCTTCATCTTCCAGATCAACGTCCAGCCATGGCATGACGCCCAGGACCGGAACGCCGGTCAGCGCTTCAATTTGCTCAATCCCGGAATACAGCAACGCCACATCACCGCGAAACTTATTGATGATCACCCCTTTTACCCTGGCGCGTTCATGGTCGTGCAGTAGCGCCAGCGTGCCGTAAATGGAGGCGAACACCCCGCCGCGGTCGATATCCGCCACCAGAACGACAGGGCACTGCGCCATTTCTGCCATCCCCATATTGACGATATCGCGATCGCGCAGGTTAATCTCAGCCGGGCTTCCCGCCCCTTCCAGTACCAGCACATCGAATTCCTGCGCGAGACTGTTATAAACAGACAGGATTTGATCCCGTAGTTTCGGTTTGTACTCGTGGTAGCTCACCGCATCCATATCGGTTGCCACTTTGCCCATCAGTACAACCTGCGCTTTACGATCGCTGGTCGGCTTAAGCAGCACCGGATTCATACGCACATCTGGCGTAATACCGGCGGCCTCAGCCTGAAAAATTTGCGCGCGGCCCATCTCTTTGCCCTCTGGCGTAATGCCAGAGTTCAGCGCCATGTTCTGCGATTTGAACGGTGCGGTACGCAGTCCATCCTGATAAAAAATTCGACACAGACCGGCGACCAACACGCTTTTACCTACATCAGATGCCGTTCCCTGCAACATTATTGCCTGCGTCATGACGCCTCCTTCAGTGCGTTCTCTCGCATACAGCTAAAAAATTCAGCCTCTGTTTTACACAGCGGGAAACCCAGCTCGGTATGCAGCTTCACCAGCCAGGGCTGAGTTAATCCCGCTTGTTCAATAAGATCCGTCCGGGCAAACACATCACCCGGCGAGCCGTGTGTTAGCACTTCCCCCCGGCGTAAAACGTACACTGCATCGCTGACTTCATAGATAAGATCGATATCATGGCTGGAGATAACCACGTGGTTTCCTTGCGCTACGATGCGTTTGATTATCTCAATCATCTGCGTGCGACCTGATGGGTCAAGGCCCGCAGTAGGTTCATCCAGTAGCAAATACTGCGCCTGCAACACCAACGCCCCGGCAATCGCCACACGTTTTTTTTGCCCGTGACTTAAACACTGAATTGGCTGATGGCGAAAATGCTGGGCATCGACCAGCGTGAGCGCATCATCCACCCGGCGGGAGATTTCAGTCTCATCCACCCCAAGGTTGCGCAGGCTGAAGGCAATATCGCTGTCGATATCGGTATAAAAAATTTGCTGATCGGGATCCTGAAATACGGTTGCCACCTGCTGACGCAGCGCCAGCAGGCCGCGCTTGCTGTAATCCAGCGGTTTGCCTTGCCACATCACCGCGCCTTCCTGCGGGCGCAGTAAACCACTCAGGTTCATAAACAGCGTGGATTTCCCGCAGCCATTAGCACCTACCAGCCCGGTGACGGCATGCGTTGAAAAGTCCAGCGTTAGCCCTTTGAGGATTGGGTCATCCTGATAGCGAAACCAAAGCGCTGAAGTGGCAAGCATACTTTTCCTTACAGGTGAAAATCACCCTGATACAGTTTGATATCCAGTGTGGTGGTCATTTGCTGGTAGCGGATCAACACGCGGGTAAACAGCAATCCCACCAGCATCGCCAGCGAGCGATAGCCCAACGGCAAGCTACGATAACCAAAACGTAGCGTTTGTGCGCGATGAATAGCCAGCGCCTCGTCTAACAGGATAAAAATAAAGCGCCAGGTTAGCAGGATCTGCTCAGTGAGCAGGCGAGGAACGTGCGCGCGTTTGAGTAAGATAATTAATTGCGGAAACGGCAGATTCAGGACCAGCCAGAACGTCGCCGCCAGCGCAGCCAGGCTGCGCCAGAAGGTTTCATTGGCGGTGACAAGCCCTGGCGCGCTAACGCCTAACCAATAGCTTCCAACGGGGATGCTGGCCAGCAGCGTCTGCGGATCGCGGCTAAAACTAAACAGAATGGTCACGACGCCGACCGTCAGAAAACCAAACGGTAATGCCATCCAGCGACACCAGCGCCAGAAGGAAATGCGCAGCAGCCAGCAGCTCAGCGCGGCAATCAGTAACAGCTCAATACCCTGCCCCAACGGGGGCAGAGTAAACGCCAGAATCATCATCATCAGCCAGAGCAGAAATTTCCGCACGGGTGAGACATGAAACCAGCGGCTTTGATAGCTAAGCCTGTCAAGCCCGGTCATCACGGCGTTGCCTGCCCTTGGTGTAACCCAGAATGTAGAAAATCACGGCTGCGCCCAGCGATCCCTGGAGCGTAAACAGCAGGCTTTCAATCTCACCGCTTGCCGGTTCATACAAGGGCTGGAACCACGGCTCATAATGTGGGGCAATTGCCTGAATCTGACTCTCCGCCTCACCGTCTGAGCCGCCGTACTCTCCACCATGGTTGATAAAGAACGGCAGGATCACCAGCGCCACTACCATCCCTAACAAAATCAGCGTCTTTTTCATCGTTAATGTCCTTGAGCGGTAATCAACTGCCGTTTGGTTAACTGGTCATAAATCATTACGGTGAGCAGACCTTCCGCTATCGCAATTGGGATCTGCGTCAGGCAGAAAATCCCCATGAACTTGATGATTGAACCCGTAGCACCGGCGGATGGGTCCGGGAACGCCACGCCCAGTTGCACCGAGGTCACGAAATAGGTGACGAGATCCGCCAGCATCGCGCACAGGAAGACGCAAACATCACGACGCAACCCCGCACGGCAGGCCATTTTCCATACCATGTAACCCACTACCGGGCCAATCACCGCCATCGACATTCCGTTAGCGCCAAGCGTTGTCAAACCACCGTGCGCCAGTAACAGTGCCTGGAACAGCAGGACGATTGCCCCAAGGATTGCCACCACGCCCGGTCCAAACAGGATAACCGCCAGGCCTACCCCGGTAGGGTGCGAACAACTTCCGGTAACAGAAGGAATTTTCAGCGCCGACAGCACAAAAATAAACGCGCCGCACAGAGCCAGTAACACTTTTTGGTGACTATCTTCCTGCACGATTTGGCGCAGCCGCACCAGCCCGTACCACAGGCACGGCAAAAACAGCAGCCACCAGGCCAGCGCCCACATCGGCGGCAAGAAACCTTCCATTATGTGCATGGCGAACGCTTGTTCAGGAACAACCATCAGTAATAGCGCCGCAGCCAACCCGCTGAAAGACAGTTGTTTTAGCTGTTGTTCAAGCTTCATTGTGCATACTCCCACTGTTTATTGACCAGAATGGTCGAGAAATAAGGCAGCGGCTGATCGTCGCTCACCTCATCGAGATGACGCCAGCACTGTTCACCCGGCAGCGTGGCTTCAGACATCATCAATGCACAGCCCAACAAACCCTCTTGTTGCAGCAGCGCTTTGATGCGCGCAAAACGACCGTATACCTTCATCAGCACCAGACTGTCATGCTGCTTTAACGCCTGCTGGATTTCCGCTTCCGGCGCGGTACAGGAGACCACGGCCAGTGACTGTTGCTCCATGGCGAGCGGCGTTTTTGACCGCGCGGCAATCGCAGCGAAAGAGGTCACGCCCGGGACGATTTCTAACCAGTCAGGACAGCCAATACGCTGGAGTAAAAAAACCCAGGTGCTGAACAGCATGGCGTCGCCAAGTGTAATAAAGCCCACCTGCTTACCCGCTTCGACTTCCTGAACCAGCGCGGCCGCAACGTCATCCCATACTGCCTCTTTTTCGGCGCTGTCAGCACTCATAGGAAAATGGCAGCAGCGAACTTCGGTCTGCTCGCCGATATATTCACGTACGATCGACAGCGCCAGACTGTCGCCACCTTTACGCCCAGCGGGCGCATAGAGAATATCCAGCGTACCCAGCGTGCGTGCGGCCCGCACGGTGATAAGATCGGAAGCGCCTGGCCCGGTGCTTAATGCGTACAGTTTTCCGCTCATGCTGCTTCCTCCAGCGCCACATTAAGCGCCTGTTGTAAATGCGCCACGAACATAGCGCGAACCGCCGGATTCTCACCCAGACCACTGAGCCACGGCGTAGCCGGTATCCCGGCCGCATTGAACAATGTTTTCCAGGAATCCTCTTCGTCAGAGGCCATATCATTGATGGCATGATCGCCAGCAACTAACATCAGCGGCATCAGATGCACCGCCGTCACCCCTTCCTGAGACAAACTTTCAATCAGCACATCGACTTCCGGGTAGCTTTCCACCGCCCCAACCCGCGCCGGGTAGCGCTGTGCCGTCATCATATGGTCGAGGCAGGCATAGGCGGCAAAGGCATGATGGCTGGCACCGTGTCCCATAAACACCACTTTTTCATTTTCGCCAAGCACCGGCATTTGCTGTTGCAGCGCCAGCATCAGCTGGGCGTAATCGTCATGGCTGCTCAGCAGCGGAACACCCAGCGTCAGGCGAGAAAAAAGCGGGCGCATGCTTTGCACTTCGCGGACAATTTTTTCGTATTCATCACCGTTGATAATGTGCAACGACTGAATAGCCACGTCCTGATACCCCTGCTCCGCCAGCTTTTGCAGCGCCTGCAGCGGCGTGTCGATCTCAATGCCGTCGCGCTGCTTGAGCTTGCGGATAATCATCCCGGAGGTAAACGCCCGAAACAGGTCGCGGTCAGGGCAACTGGCTGCGAGATCGCGCTCGCAAGCCACAATATTTTTCTCACAGGTGTCGTGATAGCTGGTGCCAAAGCTGACCACCAGAAGCGCCTTTTTCATCTCTAACTCCTTAAGCAGCGGCCAGCCAGCGCGTTAAACGCGCCCCAAAGGCGGCCTGACTTTCCAGTAACTCTTCTCCCGTCACCAACGGTGCCGGACGTGTAATCACGATGCAGGGGATACCAGCATCCAGACAGGGTTGAACTTTTTCCTGATAACCACCTTCCGCACCGGATGCCTTAGTGATCACCACATCAGCCTGACACTGGCGATAAAACGCAGCGTTGAACTCGGCGCTAAACGGCCCGCACAATGCAAAAATCTCACCGACGCCAAATCCCAGGTCCGCGCATTGCTGAATAACCTCGGGTACAGGCAGGACGCGCGCCAGCAGCGTTTTTTCAGGCAACCCTTCGCGCCAGATAGCCAGATCTTTACTGCCGGTCGTCAGCAGCACGCGGTCACCGAAACGGCGCGCAACCTCGCAGGCTTGCTGAATACTCTGTACGGTATAAAGCTGCGGGTGGGTTAAACCGCTCAACTGCTCAGGACGTTGATAGCGGCTCAGCAGTACCCCCGCCGCTTCGCAGGCGTTCATGATGTTGCGGCTCACCACCTCGGCATACGGATGCGAGGCGTCTATCACCCAGCGCGTCTGATTTTCCTGTAGCCAGGCAATCATTTGTTCGCGCTCCAGACGCCCGCAGCGCACCTGACCTTTGATATCTCCCGCCAGTTGCTTCCCCGTTGGGGTCGCAACTGACAGGGTGTAGGCCACATTGGCTGCGTCCAGTTGCTGGCACAGCATGCGCGCATCGCTGGTACCGCCCATGACCAACACATCACCGTAATTCACAGCACATAACCTCGTGGCGTGATCATCAGGCCGTCCTGAACATAGGTTGTTTTGTTGCCAACGATCACAAGGCTGGTCATATCAACCGGTTCAAAGTCCATTTCACCCAGGGTGGTCAACCATTTTTCCTGTTTTTTACGTCCGGCTGACTTCACAATACCCACCGGCGTTTGCGCGCTCTTGCTGGCAGAAAGCAGCTCAAATGCGCGCGCCAGATGACCTTCGCGACCCCGACTGCGCGGGTTGTAGAAACAGATTACAAAGTCTGCTTCGCCGGCAGCCACTATGCGTTTTTCGATAACTGGCCACGGTGTTAACAGATCGCTCAAGCTGATGTGGCAGAAGTCGTGCATCAACGGCGCACCCAGCAAAGAGGCGGCGGCAATGCTGGCCGTCATTCCTGGGATCAGCCTGACCTCAACGTCCAGCTTTTGCTTGCTGACAAGCTCAAGCACCAGCCCGGCCATACCGTAAATCCCTGCATCACCGCTGCTGATCAGCGCCACATTGTGACCTGCCTGCGCCAGTTCGATCGCCGCCTGGCAGCGTTCAATCTCTTTGCACATCCCGGTTTTGATCACCTGCTTGTCGCCAGTGAACGCTTTTACCAGGTGGGTGTAGGTTTTATAGCCAACGATGATTTCCGCTGCCTGCAATGCTTCAACGGCTTCCATGGTCATCATTGCCTGCGAGCCAGGGCCAATTCCAATTACGCTTAACATCAGTGTGAAACTCCCAAAGTGATAGTGACGCCCTGTTCTCGCAGGGTCTCGCCTAACAGTTTTCCGTGGCTCAGCAGCCAGGCTGCAGGACCGGAAACGCTTCCTGTACCCACCGTTTTGCGAACAAACGATGAGGCCGGAAAACGGTGTTCATGCTCACGCAGCGCGTCAGCAGTAAAGGTTTCGAAAGGAACGCGACAGCACGAAGCCAGTTGGATAAGTCCCTGTTCATCTTTTTTCAGCGTGATACTGCCAATCGCTTTAAGCGCCAGCGGATCGAGCTGCTGGGCTTCGAGTTGCCTGGCAAGCAGCGCGGCCAGCAACGGGAACGGCGTGTCACGACGACAACCAATTCCGGCCACAACACGTTGTGGCACCAGCTTCCAGTGAGGAACAGGCAGATCGGGCAAATTGGTGCGTAAGGTGATACACACCAGCGCATCCAGTTCAGGAAGCTGATTGAGATCGGTTACCGTGATAAATCCGCGCCGGTCGCAATGACTGACATCCTGCGTCAGTTCATCATCCCACCACAGCCCTACCCGCTTATTACTGACCAGCATCTGATTAACGATCTTCACCGCCGAACGGAAATCACTCATCCGGGCATTCAGTTGAAATGCCAGCGTATCCAGTGCCGCCATATCGTTGACATCCGTCGCAGTGGTGATCACCGGATCGGCGCCCAACATGCCCGCCAGATACCGCGCCAGCGCATTGGCACCGCCCGCGTGACCGGAGAGCAGGCTGATGACATGCTGGGCGCGTTCATCAATGACCACCACCGCCGGATCGCAAAATTTGTCGTTAACCAGCGGGGCCAGCACGCGCACCGCAATGCCGGTCGCACCGATAAAAATCAGCGCCGAGTAATTCGCAAACGCTTCGCGGGCGGTATTCGCAAAGCCGTTTTCGAAAGGAATGAATCCCTCCTCCAGCAGCTTTTCACTGGTAAAACAGGTGACCGGCAGCATGGCCGCCAGACGTTTTGCCAGCGTAACGCCTCCCGGGGTCAGGCAAAAAAGCGCAATTGACTCAGGCTTTACGGTATTCATGGCTAAAGTCCGCCGCATAGAGTTTGGAGTAGTGATACTCCGAGCCCAGGAAATTACCGACCAGAATAAGGGCCGTTTTACGGATGCCCGCATCACGAACCTTGTCGCCAATATCCGCCAGGGTACCGCGCACAGTCTGGCTTTCCGGCCAGGTTGCCTTGTAGATCACCGCCACGGGCGTGGTCGCCGGATAACCGCCTTCAATCAAACGCTCGGCCACACGATGAATACGCTGAACGGACAGATAAATCGCCATAGATGTCTGGTGACTGGCAAATGACTCCAGCTGTTCGCGCTCCGGCACCGGCGTGCGTCCTTCCAGGCGGGTAATGATCAGGCTCTGTGAGACCTCAGGCACGGTATACTCAACGCCCAACTCCGCCGCCGCACCAAGGAATGCGCTGACACCCGGCACCACCTGCCAGTCAATCCCGCGTTTGGTCAGTTCCTCGCCCTGCTCGCGCACGGAACCGTACAGCGAAACATCGCCGGTTTGCAGACGCACCACGGTCTTACCCGCTTTCACTCCGGCTTCCATCAGATCAAGGATCTGCTCCAGATGCAGTTCAGCGCTGTCGTGGCATTCAGCACCAGCAGGACAATATTCCAGCAGTTCGATGTTAATCAGCGATCCGGCGTAGATAACAACCTGCGCCTGCTGTAGCAACCGGTAACCTTTGAGGGTAATCAGCTCGCGATCGCCAGGACCTGCGCCAACAAACCACACGCTACGGGGATCAAAAATCTCAGACATGGTTTCCTTCCTTCTGACAGGCGATAACAAATACGGGGTTATTCGGTTTGAAATAGTGACCACTGCCAAGCGTGGTAAGCGAGGAAACCTGTAGCTGCAGGCAATCCACTCCCGGTACGCCAAGATGGTCCAGATGTGCCAGCGCGGTGTTGAGGTTTTCCTGGAGGATGAATGTCATCACCAGCCGCCCTGCGGGATGCAATTGACGCATTGACCAGTCAATCAGTTCAGTCAAATGGCCACCGCTGCCGCCCATGAAAATGGCATCGGCTTTTTCAGCGATGGTCATCGGCGCAACACCGGGAAAAATGTCGATGTTTGCACAGGCAAAATGCTGGCGGTTTTCATCCAGCAACCTGAGCGCCGCCGGGTTACGCTCGATTGCCGTCACGCGCAATCCAGGGTATTGCAGCGCGGCTTCTATCGACACGCTGCCGGTTCCCGCGCCAATATCAATCAGGTGACTGGCGCGGTGTAATTCAAGTTTTGAGAGGGCAAGTGCACGTACCGCTTCTTTGGTCATCGGCACTTTCTCTCCACGTAAAAACAGCTCATCTTTCATCAAGGATCACCACTGCATTCATGTCATAGTCGGCGTTAACTTCGCTCACAGGCAGGAAATGGATCCGTTCGTTTTCCATTGCCAGGTTTTCGCCAATCACCATCCAGCGATGTCCCTTGCCTCGTGCAATGAGCTGCTGCGCAATTTCACGCGGGCCACACTGCGCATCTGTCACCATCGCCACCTTGTTATGTCGCGCCAGTTCATCGAAACAGACGCTGCGACCATGGCTACTGGTCAGCCACATATCGTTCATATCAATACCGGACTGCGCACACAGGTACTGCACCGCGCTAATACCGGGGATAATGCGCACATTTTCAATACCGAAATGCGCCACCATGCGCGTCCCGATGCCGTAAAACAGCGGATCGCCAGATGCCAGCACCACAACGCGTTGCTCCTGGTGCGCGCAAATCCAGTTCAAAAGTTCGAGAATATTGACGCCGAGAACAAACTGTTCACCGGTAAAATCCGGGAATTGCTGCAAATGCCGCTTTCCACCGACCAGAACATCAGCCGTTGCGACCGCTTCACGCGCCGCAGGCGTCATCAAATGCAAACCGGCTGGTCCCATCCCTACAACGGTTAACATTGCATCTCCTCAGCAATCTCTGCGACCGGGCGATTACTTCCAAGCACCTGATTATCAAAAGAGAACATGATGGCGTCACAGGTCGGGGGATTTTTGGTAAAGCGCAACGTTTGCAGGACGCGCATACAGATGCGCTTAGCCAGATGGTTGTAAATGTGCTGAAAACCGTATGCTTCTATGTGTTCCATCGCCGCCTCGGTGGTATCGCAGTCGCTGACCAGCGTGAGCAGTTCCAGCGGCGCACCCAGTAACGCGAGGTGGGCCACCAGCGTTTCCATGCGAGCATCGGCAATATGGCTGTGGGTATGAAAGATCCCCGCCGCAATTTTGACGAGCTTACCAGGGTGTCCCACCAGCACAATTTGTCGGAACCCCAGACGGACGGCTTCTTCAATCATGTAGCCGACAAAATTGCTCATAGTGACCACAACCTGGGTGTCGATCCCCATCTGCTCACGCACAAAACGTTCGCCGTGGTTTCCTGGCACCAGTACGACACGCTCCAGCCCCGCCGCTCGCTTAATTTCCAGTTCCAGCGACAGTGAACGTTTCCAGCTTTCTTCTGACATCGGCGTGACGATCCCAGTCGTACCAATGATCGAAATGCCGCCCAGAATGCCAAGGCGGGAGTTGTAGGTTTTTTGTGCCCGCTCTTCGCCTTCCGGCGCGAAAATTTCAATTTGCGCCCCACGATTCGGACCAATCGCCTCACGAACCGCAGACTCAATGGTCTGGCGAGGTGTGCGATTAATCGCCGAACTGCCCACCGGCAGGCCGATCCCTTTGCGGGTTACCGTGCCGACGCCTTCCCCGCCCTGAAGGGTTATCTCTTTGCTATCGTTTAACGTCACGCGGGCAAAAATCAGCATGCCGTGAGTGGCATCCACATCATCGCCACCGTCTTTGCGGATGGCGGCTATCGCCTGCTGTCCTTCGATATGCGGTGACTCTACGTTCAGACACAGCGTCACACCTGATGGCGTCACGATAGAAACCTGATGGATCAGGTGCTGACGCAATACCATCAGCGCCGCCACTTTTGCCGCCGCCGTCGCGCACGATCCCGTGGTATATCCTTTACGCAGCGCTTTACCGTTGTGCCACACAGGCGTATCGAAGGACTCGCTCATCGCGCCCCCTGCATGTGATAAAGCATGGCGTTGACGATCGCGGCGGCGACGTTACTTCCCCCTTTACGACCTAACGCAGCAATGGCGGGCAGATTGCTTTGGGTCAGTGCATCTTTCGACTCTTCTGCACCGACGAACCCAACCGGTACGCCAACTACGCCACTCACGGCCACATCATGCTCAAGCAGGCGGAACAGCGCTGTCGGCGCGTTGCCAAACACAAACAGCTTTTCACCCTCTTCCTTCACCGCAATGTCAACGGCCGCCATTGACCGGGTAATGCCCTGCTCTTTTGCCGTCCGCACGACCCGCGGGTCGCTGATGTAGCAGCGGCATTCGCCACCGAATTTTGCCAGCAGCGTTTTATTAATCCCGGAAAGGGCCATAGTGGTATCGGTATAAATCACGCTCGAACGGCTAAGCGCCGCACAGAACTGCTCCAGCACATCACTGGAAAACCACAGAATGTCCAGCCAGTCGAAATCCGCTGTCGTGTGAATGACCCGCTTGATAATGGCTTCATGTAACGGGCTGGCAAACTGATAGTCCGGGCGGGTTTCACGGATGATCTCGCCAATAATGTCGAAACTTTTGGCCTCAATCGCCTGGGGTTGCTGGATATATTGCATTGTGTTGTCCTCAGGCCACACCGACCAGCAGCCACCGCAGCGCAATAAACAGCGCCAGTGCCAGCATCGATGCCACCCACATCAATCGAATCGTATGGGAAATGTCGTCTACCGAAATGTCGCGTTGTGCATCACCGATCCACGGTTTCTCAACGCGCTCGCCAAAGTAGTCATTAGGACCACCCAGACGAATTCCTAATGCCCCGGCAACGGACGCTTCTGACCACGCGCAGTTTGGGCTGCTGTGGTTGTAGCGATCGCGCCAGCCAATCTGCAAAGCACGCGTGCCGTCCTGGCGACATAAAAATGCCGCTGCGCCCAGCAGCAGCCAACTTAGTCTCGCGGGAATATAATTTGCGACATCGTCCAGACGAGCGCTGACCATACCGATAGCGCGGTATTTTTCATGTTTGTAGCCCACCATGGAGTCAAGGGTGTTTACCGCTTTGTAGACCATCGCCAGAGGCGCACCGCCGAGGAGCAAGAAGAACAGCGGCGCGATGATGCCATCAACGGTGTTCTCAGCCACGGTTTCCACTACACCGCGGTTGATCTGTTGTGGCTGTAATTGCGAGGTATCGCGTCCCACAATCCATGACAGCTTTTCCCGACTTGCAGCAAGGTTACCGGCACGTAGCGGACGCTCGACATCCTGCGCGGCGTTTGCCAGGCAGCGCCCGGCCAGCACGGTAAAGATCATCCAGACCTCAACCACCCACCCAAGCCAGGGATGAATAGAGTGCGCCAGCGCCAGTACTCCCCAGGACACAACCCAGGTCAGCCCCACCACCACAATCCACATCACCCCGCCACCGATGCGTAGCGCACGGTCGCTATGGCAGTAACGCCGAACAACTCGCTGCACTGCAGAAATCAGATTGCCAATCCAGCGCACTGGATGCGGCCAGTTCTGCGGATCGCCGATGATAAAATCAAGCAGCCAGGCAACACACCACGCGAGGATGGTCATAGTGCGCTCCTCGCGGCTGCCAGCCAGTGGTTAAGCATCTGCGGACGTTGAGCAAAATGAACGTGTAGATAGCTGGCAAAGGTATTTCCCACCTGCCAGCCGCCGGACCAGGCTTGCAGCGTTTTGCCATCGCGCACTTTGCGACAGTTCATCACCGCGGAGGTTTCAGGGGTAAAATCGGAGTAGTGGAATTCATGTCCGCGCAGCACTTCACCTTCTGCAGCTAACAACGTCTGCTGCGCGGCCTGCGCTTCGCAGTAGCCAAATCGGGTCAGACGTTTCCCCATTTTGCTGTGACCGGGAATGATATCCGCCATCAACCAGGTATCACCCTGGCTGTCTTCCAGCGAACTGCCGAGATACATCAGCCCCCCGCACTCGGCATAAATCGCGACACCCTGCTGGTGCGCCGCCCGCAGTTGGTTAAGCATTGCAATATTACGGGCCAACGCCGCAGCATGTAACTCAGGATATCCGCCCCCCAGCCAGATCATCTGACAGTCGGGTAAACAGGTGTCGTGCAACGGGCTAAAACGGACAATCTTAAGCCCCGTGCGCTCCAGTAGCGTAATGTTGTCCGGGTAGTAGAAATTGAACGCTTCGTCATCGGCGATGGCAAGCGTTAGCCCTGCCCCGGCGTCTGCGGCGGGCAGCGCTGGCCATTCACCCGCAGGAAGCGTGTTTAACTGGCTTAATCTCAACAGCGCGTCGATATCAAGGGTTTGCTCCAGCGTCGCGGCAAACGCCTGCCACGGCTGCTGGTTGATAACCGACTCACGCGCGGTAACCAAACCCAGATGACGCTCAGGAAGCGCAACGCCTTCCATACGGGGAACGTAGCCTAAGACGGGTACAGCGCAGTAACGCTCAATCGCCACTTTCAGGAGCTGGTAATGCGTTTCGCTGTTAACCCGGTTAACAATAACGCCGGCAATATTCAGGGTTGGATCAAAATGCTGAAACCCCATTACCGTCGCGGCGATCGAGGTGGAAACGGCTTTGCCATCAACCAGTAGGATAACCGGACAGCCTAACTGTTTGGCCATCGCGGCGGTGCTGCAGTAGTTTGGGTCGGTGCCGTATCCGTCATACAACCCCATAACGCCTTCAATAACGGCGATATCCGCATGTTGCATGTGCTCGCGAAATAAAGCATTCAGGGTGGGGACGGGAAGCATGAAGCTATCAAGATTGCGGGAAGCAGTGCCGCATACCGCGGTATGCCAGCCGGTATCAAGGTAATCGGGGCCTACTTTGCAAGGCTGGACGCGTAAACCGCGTTTTTTCAACAAGCTCAACAAGCCCAGCGTCACCGTGGTTTTACCACAGCCGCTTCCGGTACCTGCAAGAACAAAAGCGTGAAAATTGGCCGCCATACCCTGATCCTGTTCAGGGTGGTAGGGGTGTAAAGATACCCAGTCTCTCGACTGTATGCATCTGAACCACCCACTTCCCACCGAAGTTGTTGGTAGTCACTGACAGGCAGGTCTTCTGGCTTAGCGTCATCCTCACCCGTCCTTCCCAATCTTGCGATCAGTGGTCAATACGGGGTCGTCAGCATCACAGCAGCGGGGGCTGCGGGGGATTCTCACCCCCTTCCCTACCACAAATGTGGCAAACCTGTCAGTTCAAGAGCCTGATTAATTAAGCTCTCTGTTATGAGGTAAATTCACGACCTCATGACAATAATTCAATTTAATATCTTGCCGGGTTCATTCAACCAATTACCTGGCATAAACCCACTTATTCATATGCTCGCATTCTGAATGAAAGTGCCAACAAAGAATAAAGAAAGTCATTCACAGAGACACTGTATCTCATCACAAAAATAAAAACTGGTGCAGTTTATCCCTCTAATACTATTATTTTGTTGCGCTATGACAATTTATTGACTGCTGTCGCTACTTTTCATTTTATAATGACTGGCATAGCGCCCTATATCAAAATTCGGCAATAGCAAAATATTGCCATTTAAGCGGATTCGCCACGTGAAATGACATTTATTTGTTGGCGAAATGCCTGCGGCGTGACCTGATACGTTTGACGAAAAACTTTGCAAAAATAACTGGTTTGCGAAAATCCTAAATTACGCGCAATGCTGGCTATGCTCCAGTCACTGTGCCAAAGCAGCTCTTTTGCACTGGCCATTCGCTGCTGGTTTACCCATGCGTTAAAACCGATACCATGATATTTTTTGAACAATTTGCTGAAATAGTAAGGGCTAAGGTAAACATGAGAGGCGACATCCTCCAGACGCAATTCGTCTGATAGATGCGCATCAATATAACGCAGTGCTTTTTTCATTTTGCTGTCATGAGGATTGGTGCTGCGGTTAGCGCGTACCGGCTCTGACTGCTGCGGGTTATCTTTGATAACCACAAAATTAAGTTGTTTCTTAAGGCAATTTTCTACGATGAGCTTCAGCAGATCCGCTGAGGCGATGACTCGCGAATAGTCCATTTCCGGTACATTACGAAACTCGTTGACCAGTTCGGGATCGGCTTGCCAGCGGTCATCTACATTCAGAATATCAACCAAACCAACATCGTTACTTAAGCGTACCTGGCCACAAAGCACAAACCCTACCAGGTGCCCCGCAATGACCAGCGGAATTGAGAAGTCGGTAAGTCCGGCGTGACAGCGATAGATGCAGGGTTGATCGGATTTAGAGGCTTCCAGCCCTCCACAGCGATCGCTCATACGACAGCGGGTACTGTGCTGAGGATGCTGACGCATCAACTGGCAAAAAGGGGTGAAATTAAAAAGCTCAGAAATTTCATCACCGTGAATATTGACAACCACAACGGCCAGACTGGTGGCCTGCGCAAAATCCTGTGCGATTTTATTAATGAGTTCTGAGTTCAGGGCACTCGCAGAAATCATGATAAAACCTCTCAGTTAATTTATTGTTATAAATAAAACATATTATTCACATTCATTTTCACCCTGCCATCCTGAGCATTGATGAAAGTCGTAATTGAACATAACAAAAGTCTCCCATTCTTGGGAGACTTTTTGGGCAGTTCAGGATACCGGATCACGAAAACAGTTTTTACTTTTCAAAAATAAACTTCTTCTGTGAAGCTATCTCTCATTTTCGTCCAGCTTACACGTATTACACGGTAAATTTTTGCCAATCAAATAACGATAAATTGCTGCACCCGCGCACGCGCCGATGATAGGGGCCACAATCGGTACAATGAAATAAGGGATATCACGCCCACCGGTCATCGCAACATCTCCCCACCCGGCCATCCAGGTAAACAATTTAGGGCCAAAATCACGCGCCGGATTCATCGCAAATCCGGTGAGCGGACCGGTGGATGCGCCGATAACAGCAACCAGAATACCAATCAGCAGTGGTGCCAACGGACCTTTAGGCACACCGTTACCGTCGTCAGTCAGCGCCATGATCATCCCCATAAGAATGGAGGTAATCACCACTTCGACCAACGCTGCCTGCCAGACGCTGAGCGCCGCCGCAGGATAAGTACTAAAAATACTGGCAAGGTGCAAGCTTTCCAGACTGCCGCGCACCATCTGGTGGGCCGACTCATACTCGGTAAACAGACTGCCGTAGAGCAAATAAGCCAGCAAAGCGCCACCAAAGGCCCCCGCGACCTGCGCCACAGTGTAAGGTAATACTTTGCGCCCCGGAAAACAGGCAAACAGCCACAGTGCGATGGTGATAGCAGGGTTGAGATGCGCGCCAGAAATCCCGGCCGTCAGGTAGACTGCAAGCGAGATCCCCAGTCCCCAAATGATGCAGATCTCCCACAATCCCAGGCTGGCACCTGCGACTTTCAGAGCGCTCAGGCAGCCAATACCAAAAAACAAAAACAGCCCGGTACCCAAAAACTCAGCAATGCATTGCGCTTTTAGTGAATCGTTCATTGTGACACCTTCTAAGCAGAGTTCGTGTCTTTACCAGCGGACTCCTTACTGGCAAGTAGAATACTTCGAGGCTTACTATAAAAGGCCGTATCAGCAAATTGTTGGCATTCTGCGGATAGCTTGCCCTTTAAAATCGTGGCGCAATAGCAAATTCTTGCTACGCACTTTATTAAAACATTAGAGACAATCGGGATTTCGCGTATTACACGGACATTTTCAAAACAATAAAATATTGCTATTAGCAGAAATCCGTTTTCAAACCACCATCACAATTTCATTTTTTTCGCATAGCAAATGATATTTATAATGTCACCAGAAAAAGTGTAAATGTGGAGCTAGCATAACTAAATAATCATATTAATGAAACTTAATATACCCATTAAAAACAACAAGTTAAAATAATTAATAGCAATTTTATATCACCTTACCTCTATTATTTTTTCACTCTCAATTTCAAGTCAGCCATTCTTTTTCCTCGCTTCTTTTTATAGTCATGAACATCGGGACAACCCAGGCGAGGTCTTTATGCAACAAGAAGCGTTAGGAATGGTAGAAACCAAAGGCTTGACTGCAGCCATAGAGGCCGCAGATGCAATGGTGAAGTCAGCCAATGTAATGCTGGTCGGCTACGAAAAAATTGGTTCGGGGCTGGTAACAGTCATTGTCCGCGGCGATGTTGGCGCAGTCAAAGCAGCAACAGATGCAGGTGCCGCCGCAGCACGTAATGTGGGAGAAGTGAAAGCCGTACACGTCATCCCACGCCCTCACACCGATGTAGAAAAAATCTTACCGAAGGGAATTAGCTAATGAGCAGCAATGAGCTGGTTGATCAGATCATGGCGCAGGTGATTGCTCGCGTGGCAACGCCGGAACAGCAGGCTATCCCTGAAAATAATCCTCCAACACGAGAAACGGCTATGGCAGAGAAAAGCTGCAGTTTAACGGAGTTTGTCGGTACTGCGATTGGCGACACCGTCGGTCTGGTAATCGCCAACGTGGACAGCGCCCTACTGGACGCAATGAAACTTGAAAAACGGTATCGCTCCATTGGCATCCTTGGCGCGCGTACTGGTGCAGGCCCGCACATCATGGCCGCAGATGAAGCGGTAAAAGCCACCAATACTGAAGTCGTCAGTATTGAGTTGCCACGTGATACCAAAGGCGGCGCGGGTCACGGTTCGCTGATTATTCTCGGTGGCAACGATGTTTCCGACGTGAAACGCGGAATTGAGGTTGCGCTGAAAGAACTGGATCGCACCTTTGGCGATGTGTATGCCAACGAAGCCGGTCACATCGAAATGCAATACACCGCACGCGCCAGCTACGCGCTGGAAAAAGCCTTTGGTGCACCGATTGGCCGTGCCTGTGGCGTGATCGTCGGCGCCCCGGCATCCGTTGGTGTCCTGATGGCTGATACTGCGCTGAAATCCGCCAACGTGGAAGTTGTGGCCTACAGCTCCCCTGCCCATGGCACCAGCTTCAGTAACGAAGCCATTCTGGTCATTTCAGGCGATTCCGGCGCTGTGCGTCAGGCCGTTATCTCCGCCCGCGAAATCGGTAAAACCGTACTCGGGACCCTCGGCTCAGAACCGAAAAACGATCGTCCGTCCTACATCTGATATCAGTGAGGCTGATTCATGAGATCGAAAAGATTTGAAGCACTGGCGAAGCGCCCTGTGAATCAGGATGGCTTCGTTAAGGAGTGGATCGAAGAAGGCTTCATTGCGATGGAAAGCCCGAACGACCCTAAACCGTCGATTAAAATCATCAACGGTACAGTCACAGAACTGGACGGCAAATCCGCCAGTGAATTTGACTTAATTGACCATTTCATTGCCCGCTATGGCATTAACCTGGCGCGCGCTGAAGAAGTCATGGCGATGGACTCAGTAAAACTTGCCAATATGCTTTGCGACCCTAACGTGAAGCGCAAAGACATTGTGCCGCTGACCACCGCAATGACCCCGGCAAAAATTGTCGAAGTGGTGTCCCATATGAACGTCGTTGAGATGATGATGGCCATGCAGAAAATGCGTGCTCGTCGTACACCGTCTCAGCAGGCGCACGTCACTAACGTTAAAGATAATCCGGTGCAGATTGCCGCTGATGCGGCTGAAGGCGCCTGGCGCGGATTTGACGAACAGGAAACGACGGTTGCCGTTGCGCGTTATGCACCCTTTAACGCCATTGCGCTGTTAGTCGGCTCACAGGTTGGGCGCCCTGGCGTATTAACCCAGTGCTCGCTGGAAGAAGCGACCGAACTTAAACTCGGTATGTTAGGCCACACCTGTTACGCGGAAACCATCTCTGTCTATGGTACTGAACCCGTCTTTACCGACGGCGATGACACGCCATGGTCGAAAGGTTTCCTCGCCTCTTCCTACGCCTCACGCGGTCTGAAAATGCGCTTTACCTCCGGTTCTGGCTCAGAAGTTCAGATGGGTTACGCCGAAGGTAAATCGATGCTTTACCTTGAAGCCCGCTGTATTTACATCACCAAAGCCGCTGGCGTACAGGGTTTACAAAATGGTTCAGTAAGCTGCATCGGCGTGCCTTCCGCTGTGCCATCAGGCATTCGTGCGGTGTTAGCTGAAAACCTGATCTGTTCCTCCCTGGATCTGGAGTGTGCCTCCAGTAACGACCAAACCTTTACCCACTCGGATATGCGTCGTACTGCCCGCCTGCTGATGCAGTTCCTGCCGGGTACTGACTTCATCTCTTCCGGTTATTCCGCTGTACCGAACTACGACAACATGTTTGCGGGCTCGAACGAGGATGCCGAAGATTTTGACGACTACAACGTTCTCCAGCGAGACCTCAAGGTAGATGGGGGTCTGCGTCCGGTTCGTGAAGAAGACGTTATCGCCATTCGTAATAAAGCGGCACGTGCACTGCAGGCCGTCTTTGCCGGGATGGGATTACCGCCAATCACTGATGAAGAAGTGGAAGCGGCGACTTACGCCCACGGTTCGAAAGATATGCCGGAGCGAAACATCGTTGAAGATATCAAGTTTGCGCAAGAGATCATCAATAAAAACCGTAACGGTCTGGAAGTGGTGAAAGCCCTTGCTCAGGGCGGGTTTACCGATGTCGCTCAGGACATGCTCAACATCCAGAAAGCCAAGTTAACCGGGGATTATCTGCATACCTCCGCCATTATCGTTGGCGACGGACAGGTGCTATCCGCAGTAAATGACGTCAATGACTATGCCGGTCCGGCAACAGGTTATCGCCTACAAGGCGAACGCTGGGAAGAGATCAAAAACATCCCTGGCGCACTTGATCCCAACGAACTTGGCTAAGGGGTGAAAAATGGAAATCAATGAAAAGCTGCTGCGCCAGATAATTGAAGACGTACTGTCTGAAATGCAAACCAGCGACAAACCCGTCTCATTCCGCGCATCGACAGCGGCTAGCGCACCACAGGCTGCAGCGGCGCAGGGCGACAGCTTTCTGACCGAGATTGGCGAAGCCAAACAAGGCCAGCAGCAGGACGAAGTGATTATTGCCGTAGGTCCCGCGTTTGGACTGTCGCAAACCGTCAATATCGTAGGGATCCCGCATAAGAACATCTTGCGCGAAGTGATTGCGGGTATTGAAGAAGAAGGCATTAAAGCGCGCGTTATCCGCTGCTTTAAATCCTCCGATGTGGCATTTGTCGCCGTGGAAGGTAACCGTCTGAGCGGTTCCGGGATCTCTATCGGCATCCAGTCAAAAGGCACCACGGTTATCCACCAGCAGGGGTTACCGCCGCTTTCTAACCTGGAGCTGTTCCCTCAGGCACCGCTTCTGACGCTGGAAACCTATCGTCAGATCGGTAAAAACGCCGCGCGTTATGCCAAGCGTGAATCTCCGCAACCGGTCCCTACTCTGAATGACCAGATGGCTCGTCCTAAGTACCAGGCGAAATCGGCCATTCTGCACATTAAAGAGACCAAATACGTCGTGACGGGCAAAAACCCGCAGGAACTGCGCGTGGCGCTTTGATAAAGGATAACTCCATGAATACCGACGCAATTGAATCGATGGTTCGGGATGTGCTGAGCCGGATGAACAGCCTGCAAGGCGAGCCCGCGACGCCGGTCGCGGCGAGTTCATCAGCACATACCGCGAAAGTCACGGATTACCCTCTCGCGAATAAACATCCTGAGTGGGTAAAAACCGCAACCAACAAAACTCTGGATGACTTCACGCTCGAAAATGTTCTGAGCAACAAAGTGACGGCGCAGGACATGCGCATCACCCCTGAAACGCTGCGCCTTCAGGCGGAAATCGCCAAAGATGCCGGACGTGACAGACTGGCGATGAACTTCGAGCGCGCCGCTGAGCTAACCGCTGTACCTGACGATCGCATTCTTGAGATCTACAACGCGCTGCGCCCATACCGCTCAACGAAAGATGAGCTGATGGCCATCGCCGACGATCTCGAAAATCGTTATCAGGCAAAGATCTGTGCAGCTTTCGTTCGTGAAGCGGCAGCGCTGTACGTTGAGCGTAAAAAACTCAAAGGCGACGACTAACTCAGGGACAGGATCATGCGATATATAGCTGGCATTGACATAGGCAACTCATCAACGGAAGTCGCTCTGGCTACCCTCGATGAGTCTGGCGCACTGAGCATCACCGGCAGCGCGCTGGCAGAAACCACCGGAATTAAAGGCACATTACGTAATGTGTTTGGTATTCAGGAGGCACTTTCGCTGGCAGCAAAAAATGCCGGTATCAATGTCAGCGATATTTCGCTAATCCGTATTAACGAAGCCACCCCGGTCATTGGCGACGTCGCGATGGAAACGATAACCGAAACCATCATCACTGAATCCACCATGATCGGCCATAACCCTAAAACGCCGGGCGGCGTCGGATTAGGCGTTGGCGTCACTATTACGCCGGAAGACCTGCTCAGCCGTCCGGCGGATACGCCCTATATTCTGGTGGTGTCATCGGCATTTGATTTCGCCGATGTCGCCACGATGATTAATGCCTCCGTCCGCGCCGGATACCAGTTAACTGGCGTTATTTTGCAGCAGGACGATGGCGTGTTGGTCAGTAATCGTCTGACCCACCCCTTGCCTATCGTCGATGAAGTCCTTCATATCGACCGCATCCCGTTAGGTATGCTGGCTGCCATTGAGGTCGCGATTCCAGGAAAAGTCATTGAAACGCTTTCTAACCCTTACGGGATTGCGACCGTTTTTGGCCTCAACGCCGACGAGACTAAAAACATTGTCCCGATGGCGCGGGCGCTGATCGGCAACCGTTCTGCCGTGGTCGTGAAAACACCGTCAGGTGATGTGAAAGCACGAGCCATTCCTGCCGGAAATCTGGAGCTACAGTCGCAGGGTCGTACCGTACGGGTCGACGTTGCAGCTGGCGCTGAAGCGATTATGAAAGCGGTTGGTGAATGCCCGAAACTGGATAACGTCACCGGAGAGGCTGGGACCAATATTGGCGGCATGCTGGAGCATGTGCGCCAGACAATGGCTGAATTAACTAACAAACCCAGCCACGAAATTTTTATTCAGGACCTGCTGGCAGTCGATACCTCGGTTCCCGTCAGCGTGACCGGCGGGCTAGCCGGTGAGTTCTCGCTGGAACAAGCTGTCGGCATTGCTTCCATGGTGAAATCAGACCGCCTGCAAATGGCGATGATTGCTCAGGAAATCACGCAAAAGCTCAACATTGACGTCCAGGTTGGCGGCGCCGAAGCCGAAGCTGCCATTCTGGGGGCCTTAACCACCCCCGGCACGACGCGGCCACTGGCTATTCTGGACCTCGGTGCAGGATCGACCGATGCCTCCATCATCAACCCGAAAGGCGAAATTATTGCCACGCACCTGGCGGGTGCGGGCGATATGGTCACGATGATTATTGCCCGTGAACTGGGGCTGGAAGACCGTTATCTCGCTGAAGAGATCAAAAAGTACCCGCTGGCGAAAGTCGAGAGCTTGTTCCATCTTCGCCACGAAGATGGCAGCGTCCAGTTCTTCCCTACACCTCTCCCGCCAACGGTTTTTGCCCGCGTATGCGTAGTAAAACCCGATGAACTGGTGCCACTGCCAGGCGAACTGGCGCTGGAGAAAGTCCGGGCCATTCGCCGCAGCGCTAAGGAACGCGTTTTCGTCACCAACGCACTCAGAGCGCTACGTCAGGTGAGTCCGACCGGGAACATTCGGGATATTCCCTTTGTGGTGCTGGTTGGCGGCTCATCCCTGGACTTTGAAGTTCCGCAACTGGTCACCGATGCGCTGGCACACTATCGCCTGGTTGCCGGGCGCGGCAACATTCGTGGCACCGAAGGTCCGCGCAACGCGGTCGCGACAGGGCTGATTCTCTCCTGGTACAAGGCATTCGCTCATGGAAAGTAATCTCACCACGCCAGCCATCGTTATCTTCGCCACTGCTGGATGCACTGACGTCTGGAGTGATGTGCTGCTGGGTATTGAAGAAGAAGGGATCCCCTTTGTGATTCAGGAGAGCTCGTCAACTGACGTTATCCACAACGCATGGCTGGCGGCTTGCCACTCGCCGCTGCTGGTTGGCATTGGCTGTAGTCGCGAAAAACTGGTCGTGCACTATAAAAACTTACCCACATCAGCGCCACTATTTACGCTGACGTATCAACAAGATAACCATGCCCGACGCAGCATTGGTAATAACGCTGCGCGGCTGGTTAAAGGCATTCCATTTCGGGAATGCCACTCATAACCCACAGGAGAAAAGCAGTATGAATAACGCACTGGGACTGGTTGAAACAAAAGGGCTCGTCGGCGCTATTGAAGCCGCTGATGCCATGGTGAAATCCGCAAACGTGCAGTTGGTTGGTTACGAAAAAATCGGCTCAGGCCTTATCACCGTTATGGTTCGCGGCGATGTCGGCGCAGTGAAAGCTGCCGTAGATGCAGGAAGCGCTGCAGCAAGCGCCGTTGGCGAGGTGAAATCCTGCCACGTTATCCCACGTCCGCACAGCGACGTTGAAGCCATTTTACCTAAATCCGCATAAGTCGTTGCAACCAAGGAGCACAGCGTGAAGCAATCACTGGGATTACTTGAAGTTAGTGGTCTGGCATTAGCCATCAGTTGCGCGGACGTCATGGCGAAAGCCGCCTCCATCACGCTGGTGGGCCTCGAAAAAACCAACGGTTCAGGCTGGATGGTGATCAAGATAATCGGGGATGTGGCCTCCGTCCAGGCGGCCATTTCCACCGGTGTCAGTTTCGCTGACCAGCGAGATGGACTGGTGGCTCACAAAGTCATATCCAGACCAGGGGATGGAATTCTGTCACATAGCGTCACCCCGGAGTCTGAGCCAGCGCCCGCCCCGACACCGGTCGTACCACATGAAGAGATGACAGAGGATCATGCAGCGCCCGAAGCGCCGCAAGATGCAGAGTTGATTAGCTGCAATCTGTGTCTTGACCCTGCCTGCCCCCGTCAAAAAGGCGAGCCGCGCTCTCTTTGTCTGCACTCAGGCAAACGAGGTGAAGCGTGATGGATAAACAGCAACTTGAGACAACGGTCACCAAAGTTCTGGATGAAATGCGTGAGCGCCCTATTCCGCTAGGGATCTCTAATCGTCATATTCATCTATGCGCTGAAGATTACGACCGCTTGTTTCCCAATCACCCTATTAGTGAGAAAAAAGAGCTGCTGCAGCCCGGACAATATGCAGCAGACCAGACCGTCACGCTGGTGGGACCAAAAGGTCAGTTAAAAAATGTGCGCTTACTCGGCCCACTGCGTAGCACCAGTCAGGTCGAAATTTCTCGTACCGACGCTCGTACGTTGGGAATTGCTGCTCCACTACGGATGTCAGGCAGTATCGAGGGCACGCCAGGCGTTCGCCTTATCAGTCCATTTGCTGAACTGGACTTAGCATCCGGGGTAATCGTCGCCCAACGCCATATCCATATGTCGCCGCTCGATGCCCTAATCCTGCGCGTTTCCCATGGCGATAAAGTCTCTGTTGCCATTAATGGCGATGAACGTCGACTGATTTTCGATAACGTCGCCGTACGCGTTTCGCCGGATATGCGCCTTGAGATGCATATCGATACCGACGAAGCCAATGCTGCGGGCGCAGATAATCCGCAGGCATTTGCCACACTGGTGAGCCCACGATGAACAACGAACTGCTGCAACGCATTATCGAGGAGGTTGTTTCCCGATTAAAAAAACGCGCGGAAAGCACGCTCTCGCTTAGCGTCGCGCAGTTACGGGAAATCGAACCACGGACATTGTGCTGCCAGTACTCGTCGCTCCACCTCCTGCAGGCGGACCTGCCATTGCTGGAGCAAATTGCCGAGGGCTGCGCGGACAACATGTCGGTGGTAACGATCCACGAAGCGCTGGCATGCGGAGTCCGCGTGAAAATTTCACTACAACACCGATTGTTACCCGCAATCCCCGTTAGAAAACTTGCGCGTCTGCCTCTGGAGTTCAGTGACGAGCTGGGGCGAATCATCGTTTTGCATCCTGACAAACTTCTCAGCTATGCCGACGTCGCCCAACTGAAGGGGGGCGTTCTGGTGCTACGTCGTCGATGTGTCGTGACGGCTCTGGCTCAGGACGCCGTCGGTACGCGAAATATCCAATTAATTAAGCAGGAGTGAGCTATGCATCTGGCACGGGTTACAGGCGTTGTGGTTTCCACGCAAAAATCCCCATCACTGGTGGGGAAGAAACTGTTGCTGGTACGTCGGGTGAGTGCGGACGGAGAACTTCCCGCGTCCCCTGTGAGTGGAGATGAAGTCGCGGTTGATTCTGTCGGCGCTGGAACTGGAGAACTGGTATTACTCAGCAGTGGCTCCAGCGCCAGACACGTTTTTTCCGGCCCTAATGAGGCCATCGATCTGGCTATCGTCGGCATTGTCGACACGCTTTCTCGTTAGGAGGAACTATGGCGATTTATACCCGCACTGGCGATGCCGGCACAACGGCCCTCTTTACCGGGCAACGCGTGAGCAAAACGCACCCGCGCGTCGAGGCTTACGGTACGCTGGACGAACTTAATGCGGCGCTTAGCCTGTGTGTTTGCGCAGCGAAAAACCCGCAGCACCGCCAGTTACTCGAAAACATTCAACTGCAGCTTTTTTGGTTCAGCGCCGAGCTGGCAAGCGAAAGCGAACAGCCAGCGCCAGAGCAGCGCTACATCAGCTCAGAAGAAATTGCCGCGCTGGAAGCCGCCATTGATAACGCGATGGGGAGAGTGCCCCCCCTACGCAGTTTTATTTTACCTGGCCGCAGCGAAGCCGCCAGCCGTCTGCACTTTGCCCGCACGCTGGCCCGCCGTGCAGAGAGGCGACTGGTCGAACTCTCTACCGAGATTTCCGTCAGACACGTGCTGATGCGTTATATCAATCGCCTCTCCGACTGCTTATATGCGCTTGCACGAGCAGAAGATCATGACGCCCATCAAAACAACATTATTCAGAAAGTGGCGGAGCGTTATCTCGCAGCCGTCCGTACATCAGCCACCAGGGAGCCGGCTATGTCTCTGTCTTTTCAGGAACTCCACCAACTCACTCGCGCTGCGGTAACGAGAGCAGAAGAACTTCAGGTTCCGGTCGTCATCAGCATTGTTGATGCGAATGGGACCCAAACGGTGACCTGGCGCATGCCTGACGCATTACTCGTCAGTAGCGAACTGGCACCGAAAAAAGCCTGGACCGCCGTGGCAATGAAAACCGCCACGCACGAGCTGACATCGGCAGTGCAGCCAGGCGCCGCGCTTTACGGTCTGGAAAGCCATATGCAGGGAAAAGTCGTCACCTTCGGTGGCGGGTACGCATTATGGCGTGAGGGGTTACTCCTTGGGGGTCTTGGCATCAGCGGGGGAAGCGTTGAGCAGGATATGGACATTGCAGAAACTGCCATTGCGGCAATTAACGTGAGAATACATCAATGAACACTTCAGAACTTGAAACCCTTATTCGTAACATTTTGAGTGAGCAACTTGCCCCGGCAAAAGCAGAAGTTAAGGGTAATGGAATTTTTCCGTCCGTTAGCGAAGCGATCGATGCCGCTCATCAGGCTTTTCTGCGTTATCAGCAATGTCCATTGAAAACCCGCAGCGCCATCATTAACGCCCTGCGAGAAGAGCTGACGCCTCACCTTGCTTCATTGGCTGCTGAAAGCGCTGCCGAAACGGGAATGGGCAACAAAGAGGATAAGTTCCTTAAAAATAAAGCTGCGTTGGACAATACCCCGGGCATCGAAGATCTCACCACCACGGCGCTTACCGGCGACGGCGGCATGGTGTTATTCGAGTATTCACCCTTTGGCGTGATTGGTTCCGTCGCCCCCAGTACCAACCCGACTGAAACCATTATTAACAACAGCATCAGTATGCTGGCTGCGGGAAATAGCGTTTATTTTAGCCCACATCCAGGTGCAAAAGCGGTCTCACTGAAGCTGATTACCATGATTGAAGATATTGCTTTTCGCTGCTGCGGGATTCGGAATCTTGTCGTCACGGTCACAGAACCCACTTTTGAGGCTACCCAGCAGATGATGGCGCACCCTAAAATCGCAGTTCTGGCGATTACCGGTGGTCCAGGCATTGTTGCTATGGGCATGAAAAGCGGGAAAAAAGTCATTGGCGCAGGCGCAGGCAATCCTCCCTGCATTGTTGATGAAACAGCCGACCTGGTTAAGGCGGCGGAAGATATCATCAATGGCGCATCCTTTGATTACAACCTCCCCTGCATTGCTGAGAAGAGCCTCATTGTTGTTGATGCCGTTGCCGAACGACTGGTTCAACAAATGCAGTCTTTTGGCGCGATGCGACTCAATAGCGAAGAGGTAGACAAACTGCGCGCAGTTTGTCTACCAGAAGGAATAGCCAATAAACAACTGGTAGGGAAAAGCCCGGCAACCTTACTGGAAGCCGCGGGAATACCGGTTCCGGCAAAAGCACCTCGATTACTGATAGGTATCGTCAAGGCTGACGACCCATGGGTTACCAGCGAGCAACTGATGCCAATGCTCCCCATCGTAACGGTGAGCGATTTTGACAGCGCGTTAACGTTGGCCCTGAAGGTTGAAGAGGGATTGCATCACACCGCCATTATGCATTCGCAAAATGTGTCACGTCTGAACCTTGCCGCGCGCACGCTTCAGACCTCCATTTTTGTGAAAAATGGCCCCTCTTATGCTGGGATTGGCGTTGGTGGTGAAGGCTTTACCACCTTCACCATTGCAACGCCGACCGGCGAAGGAACGACATCTGCGCGCACTTTCGCACGCTCTCGTCGTTGCGTGCTGACAAACGGTTTTTCTATTCGCTAATGGGGCCGTTATGAAAAGCTTTTCACTGCAAACTCGATTGTACAGCGGCCAGGGAAGCCTGGATGTGCTTAAGCGCTTCACGAATAAGCATATCTGGATTATCTGCGATGGTTTTCTCGCGCGTTCTCCCCTGATTGAAAAGCTGCGCGACGCGCTGCCAGCGGATAACCGCATCAGCATTTTCAGCGATATCACCCCCGATCCCACCATTAGCACGGTAGTACAAGGGATTGCGCAAATGCAGTCCCTACAACCGGACATCGTAATTGGTTTTGGCGGTGGCTCTGCATTGGACGCCGCAAAAGCCATCGTCTGGTTCAGCCGACAGTTCGGTATTGAGATTGAAACCTGCGTTGCAATTCCCACCACCAGCGGCACGGGATCGGAGGTGACCAGCGCCTGCGTGATTAGCGATCCGGATAAAGGCATTAAGTATCCATTATTTAATAATGCGCTTTATCCGGACATGGCCATCCTTGATCCGACGCTGGTCGTCAGCGTTCCACCAGCCATAACCGCGAATACCGGCATGGACGTATTAACGCATGCGCTGGAGGCTTACGTGTCCACGAAAGCCAGCGACTTCACCGATGCGCTGGCTGAAAAAGCGGCACAAATTGTCTTCCAGTACCTGCCTGTCGCCGTCAGCAAAGGCGACTGCCTGGCAACCAGAGGAAAAATGCACAACGCGTCAACGCTCGCGGGAATGGCATTCAGTCAGGCTGGTCTGGGTATCAATCATGCGATTGCCCATCAGTTAGGCGGCCAGTTTCATCTGCCCCACGGACTTGCCAATGCGCTGCTGCTGACCCATGTCATTCATTTTAATGCCCATGATCCGCGGGCCGCGAAGCGCTATGCCCGTTTCGCTAAAGCCTGCCACCTATGCCCGGATAACGCGAACGATACGGCGGCACTGAATGCGCTAATTCGTCATATAGAGCTACTCAAAAAACAGTGTGCGTTACCTTCTTTTGCTGACGCGCTTAAAGACGGAAAGCAAGCCTGGTCACAACGTATACCGTCGATGGTTCAGGCCGCGCTGGCTGATGTCACGCTGCAAACCAATCCTCGTGTTGCCGACGCCAGCGCCATGCAGGAACTGCTTGAGGAATTATTATGAAGACAGCCATGACGGCAGAGTCCACGCTTTATGATGCGCAGACAATTCGCGAACGCGTTCGCGCAGCGGGTGTTGTCGGGGCCGGAGGCGCAGGCTTTCCTGCTCACGTAAAATTACAGGCGCAGGTCGATACGTTTCTGGTCAATGCGGCAGAATGTGAGCCGATGCTGAAAGTTGACCAGCAATTGATGGCCGTTCAGGCTGAGCGACTTATCCGCGGCGTTCAATATGCCATGACGGCTACCGGGGCCAGGGCCGGTATTATTGCGCTCAAAGAGAAATATCAAAAGGCTATCAATGCGTTAACGCCCCTTTTGCCTGCCGGGATCCGCTTACATATTTTGCCTGATGTCTACCCGGCTGGTGACGAAGTTTTGACCATCTGGATGGCAACGGGCCGGAGAGTTCCGCCTGCCGCGCTGCCGGTCAGCGTCGGCGTGGTGGTCAATAACGTCCAGACTGTACTCAACATCGCCAGAGCCGTTGAGCAGCAGTATCCGGTTACGCGCCGTACCCTGACCGTTAACGGCGCGGTCGCCAGACCAATCACTCTTACCGTCCCTATCGGAATGTCTTTACGTGAGGTTCTGGCGTTGGCCGGTGGTGTTACCGTTGACGATCCCGGTTTTATTAACGGTGGTCCGATGATGGGCGGCCTGATTACCTCACTGGATACCCCAGTCAGCAAGACCACCGGGGGACTGCTGGTTTTACCAAAGTCTCATGCGTTGATTCAGCGGCGGATGCAGGATGAACGCACCGTGCTTTCCGTCGCAAAAACCGTTTGCGAGCAGTGTCGTTTGTGTACGGATTTGTGCCCAAGGCATTTGATCGGCCATGAATTATCGCCGCACCTGCTGGTTCGCGCGGTTAATTATCAGCAGGCGGCCACACCGCAGTTACTGCTCACGGCCCTGACCTGTTCAGAATGCAATGTATGTGAAAGCGTAGCCTGTCCGGTTGGGATTTCACCGATGCGAATTAACCGCATGCTTAAACGCGAGCTACGGGCGCTCAACCATCGTTATGAAGGGCCGTTAAATCCTGAGGATGAAATGGCGAAGTATCGGCTTATTCCGGTGAAGCGCCTTATTACCAAACTGGGCCTTAGCGACTGGTATCACGATGCGCCACTGACTGAGACTGATTATCCCACGGATAAAACGACGCTGTTGCTACGCCAGCATATTGGTGCCAGCGCCATCCCATGTGTACAGCAGGGCGAACACGTTGTTCGCGGTCAATGCGTTGCCGATGTGCCGTCCGGTGCATTAGGCGCACCTGTCCACGCCAGTATTGACGGTATTGTCAGCGAAATTACTGAGCAATCCATCACGGTAATAAGAGGTTAATCATGTCTCAGGCTATAGGGATTTTAGAACTCACCAGCATTGCCAAAGGAATGGAAGCTGGCGATGCCATGTTAAAAAGCGCGAATGTGAATTTACTGGTCAGCAAGACCATCTGCCCGGGCAAATTTCTGCTCATGCTCGGTGGTGACGTAGGCGCAGTACAACAGGCGATCGCCACCGGAACTTCTCTTGCTGGCGATATGCTCGTTGATAGTCTGGTACTACCCAACATTCACGCCAGCGTACTTCCTGCGATCAGTGGACTTAACAGCGTGGATAAGCGTCAGGCCGTTGGCATTGTTGAAACATGGAGCGTTGCGGCCTGCATCTGCGCCGCCGACCGTGCGGTTAAAGCCTCCAATGTCACGCTGGTACGCGTCCATATGGCATTTGGTATTGGCGGCAAGTGCTACATGGTTGTCGCTGGCGATGTGTCTGATGTGAATAACGCAGTGACAGTTGCCAGTGAAAGTGCGGGTGAAAAAGGTCTGTTGGTTTACCGTTCGGTCATCCCTCGTCCGCATGAAAGCATGTGGCGACAGATGGTGGAGGGATAATGGAAAGACAACCCACCACGGATCGTATGATTCAGGAATATGTTCCTGGCAAGCAGGTTACGTTGGCGCATCTTATCGCTAATCCGGGTAAAGATTTGTTCAAGAAACTGGGATTACCAGAGTCGGTTTCCGCAATCGGTATTCTGACGATTACCCCCAGCGAAGCCTCAATCATCGCCTGTGATATCGCCACGAAATCCGGGGCGGTAGAGATTGGTTTTCTCGACCGTTTTACCGGCGCTGTGGTACTGACGGGCGATGTTTCCGCCGTTGAGTACGCGCTGAAACAGGTAACCCGGACGCTGGGTGAAATGATGCGTTTTACCGCCTGTCCCATCACCCGGACATAATCTCATGAAACGCATAATGCTAATTGGCCCCAGCCAGTGCGGTAAAACGTCACTCACGCAGTGCATGCGGGGAGAGGCGCTTCACTATCAGAAGACCCAGGCCATTGTCTGGTCTCCCACAACGATAGACACACCGGGTGAATATCTCGAAAACCGCTGCCTGTACAGCGCGCTGCTGGCCAGCGCCTGTGAAGCAGACATCATCGCGCTGGTTCTCAATGCTGACGCGCCGTGGTCACCTTTTTCTCCAGGTTTTACTGGCCCGATGAACCGACCCGTTATCGGCCTCGTCACCAAAGCCGATTTAGCCAGCCCGCAGCGTATTTCTCTCGTGGAGAGTTGGTTAGTTCAGGCTGGCGCGCAAAAAGTATTTGTCACCAGCGCACTGGAGAATACCGGGGTCGATGAGATGTTCATTTTTCTGAATGCAAAGGAACCTTCATGTCTCACAAAATAATGGCCATTAATGCAGGTAGTTCCTCGCTTAAGTTTCAGCTCCTGGCGATGCCGCAGGGTGAAATGATTTGCCAGGGACTGATCGAGCGTATCGGTATGTCTGATGCGCAGGTCACCCTAAAAGCACCAGCACAAAAATGGCAGGAGACTTTGCCCGTAGCCGATCACCGTGAAGCAGTAACGCTGCTACTGGAAAAACTGCTCAGCCACAATATTATCAGCAGTCTGGAAGAGATCGACGGCGTTGGCCATCGCGTCGCACACGGTGGAGAATCCTTCAAAGATTCCGCGCGGGTAACTGATGAAACACTGGTGGAAATCGAACGCCTTGCGGAACTGGCACCGCTTCATAACCCGGTTAATGCGTTGGGGATTGCGATATTTCGCCAGCTACTGCCGAAAACGCCAGCCGTTGCGGTTTTTGACACGGCTTTTCATCAGACCCTTGATGAGCCTTCTTTCATCTATCCCCTGCCCTGGCGCTACTACTCAGAGCTCGGTATTCGTCGTTATGGTTTTCATGGTACCAGCCACAAGTATGTCAGCGCTCAGCTTGCTGAAAAGCTGGGCGTGCCGCTCAGCGCCCTGCGGGTTGTTTGTTGTCATCTGGGCAACGGCAGCAGCATCTGCGCTATCAAAGGCGGACATTCGGTGAATACCTCCATGGGTTTTACGCCGCAGTCTGGCGTAATGATGGGCACGCGAAGTGGCGATATTGATCCATCCATTCTGCCGTGGATTGCCCTGCGTGAAGGCAAAACCCCGCAGCAGCTCAACCAATTGCTCAACAATGAGTCCGGATTACTCGGAGTTTCTGGTGTTTCACCCGACTACCGGGACGTTGAACATGCCGCAGATACGGGCAATCACCAGGCAGCACTGGCGTTGACGCTTTTTGCCGAGCGGATTCGCGCCACTATTGGCAGCTATATTATGCAGATGGGCGGTCTGGATGCGCTGGTGTTTACCGGGGGAATTGGTGAAAATTCAGCGCGTGCTCGCGCCGCGATTTGCCACAACCTGAATTTCTTAGGTCTGGCCGTTGATGAAGAAAAAAATCAGCGTAACGCCACCTTTATTCAAACGGAAAATGCGGTGGTTAAAGTGGCGGTGATTAATACCAATGAAGAGCTGATGATAGCCCAGGACGTTATGCGTTTAGCGATATCAGAAACTGTGACATTGGGCATTCCCGCCTGATATTGCCGCACCGCAAATTGCGGCAAATCATGGTAATAGCGCGATCGCCATGACACTATGCGCCGAGGATTGCTGAACACAAAGGTGAAGACGTGGCTGTTGCGCAATGTCCCGCATCGTGCGGAGAACTTATCCAGGGCTGGATTCTGGGGAGTGAGAAACTGGTCTCCTGCCCGGTCGAATGGTATAGCACCGTTGAGGTCACTTCAGGCTCACCGCTGACAGATGAACGTCCACTTTCTCGGGCAATGGTTAACAGGTTATTACAGCACTGGCAGTACCCGGCGCATCTCAGTCAGGATATCCGGATAGATGTTCAGTCAACCATTCCCATCGCGAAAGGAATGGCCAGCAGCACTGCGGATATTGCCGCCACGGCCATCGCCGCAGCGCATTATCTGGGTCATCAACTGGACGAGCCAACACTGGCACAGCTTTGCGTTTCTCTGGAGCCAACCGACAGCACCGTTTTTCGTAAGCTAACCCTTTTCGATCATAACAACGCTTCCACGCAAATTGGTTGTGAAGCTCAGCCTCAACTCGATCTGCTGGTTCTCGAAAGCCCTGAAACATTGCGTACCGCGGATTATCACCGTATTCCACGTCATTCCGGCTTGCAGGCAGGAGCTGCGGCCCTCCAACGGGCATGGGAAAAAGTACAGGAAGCCTGTATTAGCCAAAATCCTTACCGGTTGGGAGAAGCGGCTACGCTTAGCGCAATCGCCAGCCAACTGCTGTTACCAAAGCCGGATTTTGATTCACTATTAGCACTGGTGGAAGAATGTGATTTATACGGCGTCAACGTCGCGCACAGCGGCAGCGTAGTCGGACTGATGCTGGACAGAAATCGTCATGATGTGGATTACATTAAATGGATGCTGACGCAGAAAAAACTTACTATTCACTGGCCAGAACAGCATTTGTTACGCATGGTAACGGGCGGGGTCGAACTGCAATAAGGGTCGCCGCACGGCAGCGACCCGAACAAGCATAAAATCGTTACTCGGCTTTCGCTTCGCCGTTTTTCACTTCGCCCATGGCTTTCAGCTTTTTAGAGATATCGCGGCGTTCTTTAGAGATCTCGGCGTTTTTGATGATGTAGTCATCAACACGATCTTCATAATCGCTTTTCATGCTGGCAATGATGCCCTGAATCGCTTCCACGCTCATACCAGGCTTGATGTAGTCGCTCAGGTTGTCCAACAGCAGAACGCGTTTCTGGTTGTCACGGATCTTTTTCTCAACGTCCTGGATTTCACGTTGCAGTTTGTTTTTACGACGGAACAGACGAACAAATTCCAGCACGTCCTGGAAAGAAGGCTTGGTAGTTTCCATTTTTACACCCCTGATAATGTGAGATTCGGATTCGTTAAAACAACGGCTAAAGTGGGTCAACATTACTTTCATGCCCGCCATACTTCAAGTTGCATCTGCATCGACAATGCATGGTTGAAACCTGAGTTATCGAGGGTAAAGCCATTGCAGTTACCAATGGTTTTAGCCTTTTTCAGTATCATACCTCTAATCTTTGCTGAATCGAAGCAGCAGTAGAACCAATCCCCTCATCTGCTCTTTATTTGCGCAGTGCGCGACAGATTAAATGTGAGAGTAACTCCAGCTGTCGAGCCATCTCCATGTTCAACCAAACGTAGCCGTGAATGGGTGTTTCTGCGACATTATCGCCTTTATGCTCAGCAATAAGCTGACGCAGCTCTGCCACGGTGTCATTGAGCTTTTCCGTATTGGCAAGCACCGGCTGCGGATTACCTTCATACAAGGCGTGGGTTATTGTCAGTAGTGCCTGCTGGGTCCTGAGCTGAGTTTCACGCAGAGTATGCGCATTCAACATGACAAAGTGGCTGGTACGGCTGGTCCACAGCGCATTAATTTGCAGCTCGAGCATGCAGACCAGATTGCGATTCACCGTCTGAATAGCCTCAAAGATCGACTTTTGAATGCGGGTTTCCTTGCTGGCAGGAGCGATGAGCCCACGCATTTTGACAACGTCGCTCAACAGTTGTTTTAAATGCTTTTCCAGCCGCGGTTGCTCGAGCAGATTGGGGGATAGCGCGGCCTGATACACCCGATTGTACCCCGTGACACAATGCGCCAGTTGGATACGCCAGTGTATAAATGCCCGCTGCGGCCAGATGCCGGTAAACAGCATCGCCAGTAACGACCCCAGAATAACATCACCACCGCGCCATAACGCGGTATTCATATCTCCGGCAGGCGCACCCACGACCACGGCAAGCGTTATGCCAATCAGCAGCGCCTGGTACGGCCTTTTACCCAGCGCCAGCCAGCCGCAGAGAAACATCGCTACCGCGCACCATATCAGCATTAACGGCAGCGAGAAGAGTTCCAGACGCAGGGCAACCAGTCCCAGGACCGAGCCCAGGATCGTGCCGCCTATACGTTCAAAGGCCCTGGGAACAACGTTACCCCAAAAAGATATTGGCCCCATAATCACCACCAGCGTGATCAGAGGCCATGTACCTTCGGGAATGTTTAACAGGCGTACCAACAGAAAAGTAAGGAGAAACGCCAGCGCAATGCGAATACCATGCACCACACGATAATGACGATACAAACGAATTTCAAAAGGACTCAGCGATTTGTCTGCACGCACTCATCCACTCCGTCAGGGAATAGCAAAGAAGCGAATTGTACCTGTTTTTAGCGTGAAAAGATCATCCTGATTTACCCCCAAAACAGTTACTTCGTCTGCACTGGCACGTACATTTCAATGTCCCAGTAACCGTCCTCCATGCCATTGTTCATATAAACTTCAAAGCAGGGTTTAGCGGCTATCGTATAAGTTGTATCCTGCAACAGGCGCTCGAAGAACTGATACCAAGGCGTCGCAAAATCGTGATTCTCAACGCGCGCAACGGCGACAGCATAGTCGCCACCCGCCAGTTCGGTGAGGATCACCCCTTCGCTGTTTTCCGGGATTTCAAAACCTTCAGGCACAGAAACCACGGTATCACAGCGCAGTTTTTCCGCAGGAACAACATCAGGGTTGTCGTAATAAACAGCAATCCATTCCAAAGGCACAATCTGTTTACCGTCGACCCACTTCATTAATTGCTCAAACCCCTGCTTCACCGTTTGTTCCCACGGTCCAACCATATGGAAACCGGCAATCATGCGTTTTTCGACCAGCTTTATCTCGTACTCCATACAACCTCCACTGTTACACTGTATTTATATACAGTGTAATTTCTGGCTATGTCGGCCACAAGGAAATAGTGATTATTATGTGAGCAAATTCGCACTCTTGCCAGTCAGACGCATCAGGAAAAACTACGCCTTGTGGTGGAAATAATCGCTCAGGCGCGAGAAAACGCCGCCTTCGCCGACGGATTCCAGCGTAACCAGAGGCCAATGCGCCACCAGCTTATCCCGATCGTAGAGTTCAATTTCCCCCACACGTTGATGCGCAGCGATGGGAGCAACCAGCTCTTTCTTATCAAGGACATATTTTGCTTTGATGTTAGGGACTTCTGCTTTAGGCAGGGCCATCCAGAAATCCTGCTCGGTTCCGAGGCTGATTTTTTCTTTATCGCCATACCAGATCCGTTCAGTGCCAACCTGCTTACCGCTACGCAAAACCTGCACTGTATCGAAGTTGTGTTGCCCCCATTGCAGCAGTTTACGCGCCTGATCTTCGCGCCCTTTCGCACTCTCCGCACCCATCACCACTGCAATCAGACGGCGCTGACCATCGACGGCGGAAGCAATCAGGTTAAACCCGGCACCGGACGTATGCCCTGTCTTCAGGCCATCTACGTTCATGGTTTTATCCCACAACAAGCCGTTACGGTTTTGCTGTGTGATGCCGTTCCAGGTAAGGCTTTTCTCACTGTACATATGGTAGAAATCCGGTTCCCCGTGGATGATAGCGCGGGACAGCACGGCCAGGTCGTACGCCGAGCTATGCTGACCCGGCGCATCCAGACCATGTACCGTTTCAAAATGGGTGTCCTGCAGGTTCAGTTTTTGCGCATAGTTGTTCATCATCGCGACAAACTGCGGCTGCCCTCCGGCGATGTAATCCGCCAGTGCCACGCAGGCATCATTACCGGAATCAACAATTAACCCACGACTGAGGTCGCGTACCGAAACACGATCCCCTTCTTTCAGGAACATCAAGGATGAACCGACAAATACCGGATTATCTTTTGCCCATGCATCGCGCCCGACGGTCACAATATCTGTCGGACTAATACGCTTGCTGTCAATTGCGCGATCGACAACATAGCCAGTCATCAGTTTCGTCAGGCTGGCAGGATTGCGCTGCTGGTGTTCATTACCGGCTGTCAGGATTTGGCCCGTGGTGTAATCCATTAACACCCATGCCCCGGCAGTAATCGCTGGAGGTTGTGGGGCGAAGCTCACGGCATCGCTCGCCCAGGCGGGCGAAAAACTCATCGTTAATAGTGAAGCGGCAATAAACAAACGGCGTTTCAACAGCATGTCCTCAGGAAAGGGAGAAATAGCCGTTCTTTTTACGGAAGTTCTGTCGAACAAACATGGATAAATTGCAAGAAAATGTGACATAAGGCACATTTTCTTGCTATCAGGAAAGGGTTTCAGAGACAAACCTCGCCGGAGCTACCCTTTACGCGGCGCGGTCTCTGCATGATGACTGCGATGGCGGTGATAACCATCGATCATACTGCGAAAAATTTGCCCCGGTGTGTCACCCAGCGTGCACAGGTAAATATGCGCGCAGATGAACAGTAAGCCCACAATCGCTAACGCCATATGCAGCACCAGCATCACCGGCCCCGCCCCTACCACCTGCGGGTAGAGACATAGCAACCCGGTGATGATCAGTAGTGGAACCAGTGCGTACATGATGGCCAGGTAGGCCAGCTGTTGCAGCGGGTTAAATTTGTCCTCTGCCGTTGCGGCAAACGGGTGCGGCTCACCTTTCATAATGCCATACAGATAAAAGCGTGTTTGCAGCAGGCAGCGTGATATCAACCCGCTAAATTTCACGCGATAATGGCAGCCGTTGCCGCTGGTTGCGTTTATTAACACAAAGCCAATCCAGAAGGCCAGCAATGCGAAGCCACACCAGGTATGTACCTGCACCATTAAGGCCACCGGTCCGACAGAAAAGTGGCCAAACAAGCCGCTCAGCAGAAGCAGGATAAAGAGCAGTGCATTACCCCAGTGCCAGCGGCGGACCGCCAGCGAATAGAGGTAGTCCCGATGCTCTTCCCCGGTTGCCGTTTTAGGCGCCAGCATCCGACGTAACAGCGCGTGCGTGACCAGACCCGCAATCATCAGCACAATAATAACGCCTGCATAAATGAGCCACAGCGGCCAGTAGTCCGGCGCATAGTTAAGCTCTGCTCCCCAGATAGAATTCATACATTACCCTCCTGATGGATCTCTTTACGCCGATAGACACTTACCGGGCCGCTACGCGTATCTTGCTGGCGATAAACCTCTTTTTGATTAATCCAGTGCTGAATTTCCGGGTCATCGCGACGACCAAATTTCAGCGCATCCGTCGGACAAACGGAAACGCAGGCTGGCGATTGTCCGACCTCCAGGCGAGTATCGGCGCAGAAGTTACATTTGTCGGCAATCCCCGTTTGTGGGTTGAGGTAGCGGACATGGAACGGGCAAGCGGCGACGCAGTAGTCACAACCAATACAGCGAGACTTATCCACTTGCACAATGCCATTTTCGTCACGAAATGAAGCTCCGGTAGGACAGACGCTGACGCACGGCGCATCTTCACAATGCTGACAGGAAACGCGAACAAACTGGAAGTGGGACAGCACCTCGGGTTCATGTTCGGGTGAACGGATCTGCACTTGTAGGCGACTAAATCCCTCCGGCACGTCATTCAATACCTTGCAGGCAACCGTACACGCCTGACAGCCAATACAGCGTTTCTCGTCATGCAGCATGACATAAGGGTTTGTTGATTGATTCATGATGTTCTCCTTTCTCATGCCCGACGAAGCGTGACGCCAGCGGTGTGCACCACCGTACCGGAAACCGGACTGGTAACATGCGGAAGCAAATTACCGCAGTGAATACCGTGCGTCGTCGCCGCGGTTTTGGCTCCCGCCTTGGCGCCAAATCCCATATAAACGAACAGCGTATCGGGTCGTATTCCGGCAGTAACCAGTGCTTTGCCTTTTTCCTTACCGGTCGCATTTTCCAGCCAAATCTCATCGCCGTTTTTGATGCCTTTTTCACGGGCCGTTTGCGGGTGGATCCACACCGCGTTATCCCACATCAGCTCACTCAGCAGTGGTACATATTGCGTCGCGCCGTTGGTATGCACCGCCACTTTTCCCTGAATAAAATAGAGTTCATTGTCGCCTTTGAGGGCAAAATTGCGGGCGCGCGGAATACCGTAGCCAGGCAAAAGTGCTTCCAGCTCTTCAGAGTAGAGTTCAATTTTTCCAGACGGGGATTTAAAGCGCAGTTGCTCGCCATAGGTACCGTCGCCGTCAACCGCCACTGCGCTCGGATAACGCGCAACAAACTGACGCACTACTTCAGGTTCCCGTAGCAGCAGCGGAATCCCCCACTCCCGATATCCTTTCTGACGCAGTTCAGCGGAAAGTGCATGATCGCCATTAAGCTGGTACAACTGCCGCGTCTGCATATCCTGCCAGGGGTAGAACTGCCCAAAGCCTAACTGCACGGCCAGTTCTTTCCAGATTTGCCAGCTCGGACGCGCATCCCCAATCGGCTCTACAACCTGCTGGCGCAGGGCATAGGCCGGATTCAGGCCCGACATGTCAGAGACTTCTTCATCGCGTTCAAGGTAGGTGCATTCGGGTAACAGATAATCGGCATATGCCGCGCTTTCGCTTAAATAGACATCGCAACTGACCACCAGATCGAGTTGTTCGACGGTTTTGACCAGATCAGGCCGACAGGTCACGGTTTGGAAAGGATTGTGGCGGGACATGATCCATCCCTTCACCGGATAGGGTGTCTGGTTTAACACGGCATCGATGATGCTTTGCACCACGCCGCCGCCCGCCGCGATGTACTTGAATTGTGGGGCAACCAAATCGATGCGCTGCGCCGTTGGCTTGGGCAATTTGGCATCAGGTTTTGCCAGCACCGGAGCGACCTTCTCTCCGGCCAGCTTATTGTAGGTCGCCGCGGCTTTTTTCTGGTACAAGCCCCCTTCACGCTCAATATTTCCCAGCAGCGCATTGAGGGTGAAAATCATACGCCGCATATCAATTTCTTCTTGCGAAAACGTCGCGCGATGGCCTGGGCTGACGATAGCATGAGGCGCACAGGCGGCCATTTCGCGGGTGACCCGAACAATAACATCAGCAGGCACATCAGCTTGATTTTGCGCCCATTCCGGCGTGGTCTCTTGTACCGCTTCGGCCAGTTGGTCAAACCCTGTGGTGTAGCGCGCTACGAAGTCCGCGTCATACAGATGTTCATTAATCATGACGTGACACATGGCCATTAACACCGGCAAGTCGCCGCCCGGCTTGAGCGCATGCCATTCATCCGCCTTGCTGGAGAAGACTGACAAACGGGGATCGAAGCTGACCATTTTTGCGCCCTTTTCCTGCGCGGTCATCAGTTCATGCGTTTCGGCAACCTCAATACCTTCATAGAGATTGTGGCCAAAAGAGACCATATAACGGGTATTGGCGATATCCATAGCCAAATCGCCGCCCATCATCACTTTGGCGGCAATCGATTTTCCGGCAGGGCATGTCGACGCATGCGTAAAGGTGTTTGGCGATCCAAATGCCGTTGCCAGCTGAAATAAATGACCCGAAAGCGAACCAGATTTGGAAGAGAATACGACCCCCTGAGGACCATGCTGCGCTTTTATTGCCGTCATTTTTTCGGCAATTTCTTTGTAAGCCTGTTCCCAACTAATAACCTGCCATTCTCCGCTGCCGCGAGGCCCTGTGCGTTTCATGGGTTTGACAATACGGTGCGGGTCGTTGACCAGGCTAACACCACTGCCTCCGCGCGCGCAGACACGCGTGCCTTGTTGAGGCGCATTAGGGTTCCCCTGAATAAAAACCGTCTTGTTATTAATTACCTGTGCCTGTATTGGGCAACGATAAGAACACATTTCGCACAAGCTTGGCGTCAGGGATGTTTTCCCCTTAATGCTCTCTGGAGAATTTCGCGCCAGTGCGCCAGGCGGAAAACTGCCTATCGCGCAGGCCGAGCAACCGATACCCACTCCTCGCAAAAAATTACGCCGACTAATGCTCATATAACCTCCTGTTATTAGATATATCCAATTATTATATGGTGTTTAAATTATTAATTTTTAACCTCACTCACATTTCATTAGAATATAGAGCAGCTAACCGCCAAAATAAAAACCCATTGTTTATAAAAGAATTTTAAAATTTCCAGAACACAACAAATCAGCACCAAATAACAATAATGGTTCTCATTTATATTATTTATCAGCTCATAGATTTCAGACAATTTATTCCAGTAATTTCCCTTAACAGTGCAAAATTTATTAATCAATTCTATTAAAGCCTGTTCATCTCAATTTTATTGCGTACATCATTCAGCATTGATAATCGCTTTGCTGATTACCTCGCTATTTTTTGGTATTCTTGGACGAGCGCTAAATTGATCCCGGACATAACTGAACAATGAATGACGGCAAGCAGCAACCTGGTTTTCTCTTTCACGATTACGAGACCTTTGGTACCCATCCGGCGCTGGACAGACCCGCGCAATTTGCGGCTATCCGCACGGATAGCGATTTCAACATCATCGGTGAACCTGAAGTCTTTTATTGCAAACCCGCAGACGACTATCTGCCGCAGCCTGAGGCGGTGCTGATAACCGGTATCACACCGCAGGAAGCGCGTGAAAAAGGAGAAAATGAAGCCGCCTTTGCTGCGCGCATCCACGCCCTGTTCACCGTGCCGAAAACCTGTATCCTGGGCTATAACAACGTGCGCTTCGATGATGAAGTGACGCGCAACATCCTGTATCGCAATTTCTACGATCCCTATGCCTGGAGCTGGCAGAACGATAATTCGCGCTGGGATCTGCTGGATGTGATGCGCGCCTGCTATGCCCTGCGTCCTGAAGGAATTAACTGGCCGGAAAACGACGACGGCTTACCCAGCTTTCGCCTGGAACATTTGACCAAAGCCAACGGTATTGAACATGCCAATGCCCACGATGCGATGGCCGATGTATACGCCACAATTGCGATGGCGCAATTAGTGAAGTCGCGCCAGCCGCGCCTGTTTGATTATCTCTACAGCCATCGCAATAAGCACAAGCTGGCCGCACTGATTGATGTCCCGCAAATGAAGCCGCTGGTCCATGTTTCGGGGATGTTCGGCGCATGGCGCGGCAACACCAGTTGGGTGGCGCCATTAGCCTGGCATCCTGAGAATCGCAACGCGGTGATTATGGTCGACTTAGCCGGTGATATTTCACCGCTGCTTGAACTGGGCAGCGACGCGCTGCGTGAGCGGCTCTACACTGCTAAGGCTGATCTGGGAGATAACCCAGCCGTGCCGGTTAAACTGGTGCACATCAACAAATGCCCGGTACTGGCACAGGCGAATACCTTGCGCCCGGAAGATGCCGATCGCCTTGGCATTAACCGCCAGCATTGTCTGGATAATCTCAAAGTACTGCGCGAAAATCCGCAGGTACGCGACAAAGTGGTGGCCATCTTCGCCGATGCGGAACCCTTTACGCCATCAGATAACGTAGACGCACAGTTGTACAATGGTTTTTTCAGTGATGCCGACCGTGCCGCGATGAAAATCGTCCTGGAAACTGAGCCGCGCAATTTACCGGCGCTGGATATCTCCTTTGTCGATAAGCGCATTGAAAAGCTGCTGTTTAACTACCGCGCACGTAACTTCCCCGGAACGCTGGATGAAGCCGAACAGCAGCGCTGGCTGGACCATCGTCGTCAAATATTCACGCCGGAGTTTTTGCAAAATTACGCCAATGAATTGCAGATGCTGAGCCAGCAATATGCAGATAACAAAGAGAAACTGATGCTGCTGAAGTCACTCTGGCAGTATGCGCAAGAGATTGTATAACTCCCACGTATAAAAAAACCGGAGAACATGTCTCCGGTTTTTTTTTATCTAAATACAGCTATTACGCGATATCTTCGTCGTACTGTGGCACCGGGTTACGGAAGCTTTTGGTCACGCAAGCCAGGTAAATCAGACCAATAGCGGCCCAGATCAGCCCCAGAACCATTGAGCTCTCTTCCAGGTTCACCCACAGCGCACCAACGGTCAGCGCACCGCACATTGGCAGGAACAGATACTGGAAGTGGTCTTTCAGCGTCTTGTTACGCTTCTCACGGATCCAGAACTGGGAGATCACCGACAGGTTAACGAAGGTAAACGCCACCAGCGCACCGAAGTTAATCAGCGCCGTCGCCATCACCAGGTCGAAGTTAATTGCCAGCAGAGCAATCGCACCAACCAGAATGATGTTCATGGACGGAGTACGCCATTTCGGGTGGACATAACCGAAGAAACTTTTCGGGAACACACCGTCACGTCCCATCACATACATCAGACGCGCTACGCCTGCATGCGCCGCCATACCTGAAGCCAGTACGGTAATGGTAGAGAAAATCAGCGCGCCAACCTGGAAGAACTTACCAGCGACATACAGCATGATTTCCGGCTGCGAAGCGTCCGGATCCTTGAAGCGTGAGATATCCGGGAAGTACAGCTGCAACAGATAGGTGGAGACGATAAAGATCAGGCCACCAATCAGCGCGGTCAGGAAAATCGCCCGCGGGATCACACGTTCAGCGTCTTTGGTTTCTTCAGACAGGTTGCTGATACCGTCAAAACCGGTGAACGAGAAGCACAGAATAGTCGCTCCCGTGATCATCGGGATCACATGCGCATCACCTGACCAGAACGGACGGCTGCTCGCCAGCGTACCGGCACCTTCCCCTTCGAACACGCCATAAACGACCATGCCGAGGATCACTGCAATCAGCACCACCTGCAACAACACGATGACGGTGTTGAAATTCGCAACAGATTTCAGGCTGCGCAGGTTAAAGGCGGTCATAAAGGCCACCAGCGCCACCACGAATATCCATGACGGTATCGACGGCACCAGAGCTTCAAAATAAATTTTCGCCAACAGAATGTTGATCATCGGTGCGAACAGGTAGTCCAGCAGTGACGACCAACCCACCATAAAGCCAACGGTCGGGCTAATGGATTTCTGGGCGTAAGTGTAGGCAGAGCCTGCAGACGGATAGCGACGCACCAGCTTACCGTAGCTCAGTGCGGTAAAGAGGATGGCGATCAGTGCAAAGGCGTAAGCTGTCGGGACGTGACCATCGGTCATTCCTGATACGATACCGAATGTATCGAACAGCGTCATCGGCTGCATATAGGCAAGGCCCATCATGACAACCGGAACCAGCGTAAGCGTTTTACGTAATTCCACGCGAGAGGTGTTTGGAGTAGCGTTATGCGACATGGTTATCCCCCATTACGGCGAAAACCGTCGCGTAAGCAAAAAATTGCCCCATTTTTTGTTAATCCTCAGCGACAACAACTGTCGATTTTTAAGTAAGTATCTATCCGGTACGAAGCCCGGCCTCTTTTATGAATGATTGGTTTGATGCAAAAAAATAACCGACGCGTATTAAAACGTCGGTTAATGTCATTTTTTGCAAGCGGCGTATTTTGCACTAATTTGGAGAGAAATAACAAGAGATTGAAGCTACTACAAAAGAATATTTTTTCTTAACTGATTGATTTATCAGCAGCCGTTTTAACATACACCCCCGCAATAGCACTATTTGCTAAAATCTCATCTCGCCACCAGGCGCTGGCCAACCCGGCAGTCTGTTCATTCCAACCTATCCACACGGGTTCAAAGATAATTTGTGCGACCACTTTTTTCTCAATCAGAGCGCCGCTCTCCAGAAATCGCTGCGCCAGATAGCGCGGAATATAGCCGCATCCCAGACCACTGATTTGCAGTTCCAGCTTGGTTTTGAAGTCAAAAACGGTGATGGCTTCCTGATCGTCGAGCACCTGAGAGCCCGAAACGTTGGCATGCAGTGCATTGTCGCCCACCACAATCGCGCGAAAACGCCGAATAGTGCGACGATTCAACGGCTCCTGTTCCTGCGCCAGCGGATGATGCGACGCAACCACAAACACCTGCTCCAGAACTCCTAGCTGCGCAAAGCCAAATTCGCTCGCGGCAGGCGGCTCATGCGTGGCGCCGACAATAATATCCGCCCGCCCCTGAGTGAGGGCATCCCAGGAGCCGCCCAGCACGCCATTGATAAATTTCAGGCGCGTCACACTGTGGTGTTGATAGAAAGATTCGATGAGTGGGGCCAGCAGCGAAAAGGGAAACGTATCATCTACGCCAATAACCAGTTCATTCTCCCAACCTTCATGAAGTTTAATCGCCTGCTTTTCGAGTTCGCGGACGGTGTGCAACACCTCCCGCCCCTTTTCCAGCAGCATCTGTCCGGTACGGGTAAACTTAGCCCGATGTCCGCTGCGATCGAGTAGCTGAATATTAAGATCGCTTTCCAGCTTATGGACGGTGTAGCTAAGCGCAGACGGCGTCTTAAACAATTTTGCCGACGCCGCAGCGAAACTGCCCTCTTTTTCCAACGCATCGAGGATGATAAGAACGTCCAGCAGTGGTTTCATACTCGCCCCCTGGCGGTATCAGCGGCACTCTGCTGGTCTGTCACTCCATCGGCATCACCAGCGGGTCAGGATACTGGTACTCAAACCCAAGCTCGTTACAAATACGGTTGCCATCAATGACTTTACCTTTACCGTTATCCTCATTGCCACGAAATTCCGGCGGCTCCATCCCCAACTGGCGGGCCATCTGTGGATAGAACACATTGCGCGCCGGATGCATAGGCGCACATATATTATAGATGTGTCCCCCTTTTGGCGCTTGCAGCAGCAAAGAGATGGCGGAAACCACATCATCCAGATGCACCAGATTGACGCCATGGTGTCCATCTGGCGCCGTCTTGCCAGCGAAAAAACGACCGGGATGTCTTCCCGGGCCGACAAGTCCGGCCAGGCGCAAAATATCCACCGAAGTGCCGGGTAAATTGTGCAACCAGTCTTCAAGTTCTTTCAAAACGCGACCACTTGCCGTGACCGGGTTACGCGGAGTCCCTTCTTTCACGATGCCTTGTGCATCGCCATAGACCGACGTCGAACTGGTAAAAATAATCCGCGGGATACGGTACGCCAGCGCACTGTCGACCAGCTCCTGCATAGCCTGCAGGTAAAATGTCTCCCCCGGACCGCTACGGCGCGCAGGTAGCGTAATAACCAGCGCGTCGGCGTCCATCAGTGCGTCGAGATCGTCTGTCTCACAGACCAGTTCAGGCTCCAGGCGCAGCGAGTAGCTCTCTATACCACTCATGCGGGCCGCTTCCACCCCATCCAATGTGGTTTTGCTGCCGGTAACCTGCCAGCCTCTCGCCGCCAGCGACATAGCTAACGGCATGCCTAACCAACCTAAACCGACAATTGCGACCTTTTTCATGCCTTCTCTCCTGACTTTTGGCCTATAACGCAAGGCTACGCTAGCCCACAGTGGCTGACAATTCATAGTATCAATATGAAATGAATTAATGATCAAAAAAAGCCCTTGCTTTCCGTAGCTAAAGTGGTTTAGGTTAAAAGACATCAAATGAATAAACATTCATCGAGAAAATTTATGACACGCGCTCAATTCAAACACCATCATCACCATCATCCTGACTAGTCTTTCAGGCGATGTGTGCTGGGAGACATTTAAATCTTCCAGCGGTGCATGAGCGTATGAGAAAGCCCCCGGAAGATTTCTTCCGGGGGCTTTTTTTTGTGCGTGACCCAAACTGATTCAGACAGGATAACGAGGAATAAAGAATGTTAGATAACACCCGTTTACGCATAGCTATGCAGAAATCAGGTCGTTTAAGCGATGATTCACGCGAATTGCTGGCCCGTTGCGGCATTAAAATTAATCTTCACACCCAGCGCCTGATCGCGATGGCTGAGAATATGCCGATCGATATTCTGCGCGTGCGTGATGACGATATCCCGGGTCTGGTGATGGACGGCGTCGTAGATCTCGGCATCATCGGGGAAAACGTTCTCGAAGAGGAACTGCTCAACCGCCGGGCCCAGGGTGAAGATCCGCGCTATTTTACCCTGCGTCGTCTGGACTTCGGCGGCTGCCGTCTTTCGCTGGCTACCCCGGTTGATGAAGCCTGGGATGGCCCGGCAGCGCTGAACGGTAAGCGTATCGCTACCTCTTACCCACACCTGCTTAAACGTTATCTTGATCAAAAAGGGGTGTCGTTTAAATCCTGTCTGTTAAACGGCTCTGTAGAAGTCGCTCCCCGCGCAGGTCTGGCTGATGCGATTTGCGATCTGGTGTCAACCGGAGCCACGCTTGAAGCCAACGGTCTGCGTGAAGTGGAAGTGATTTACCGCTCTAAAGCCTGCCTGATTCAGCGCGACGGCGAAATGGCCGAAGCCAAGCAACAACTGATCGACAAACTGCTGACCCGTATTCAGGGGGTTATTCAGGCTCGTGAATCAAAATACATCATGATGCACGCGCCGAGCGAACGTCTGGACGAAGTCATCGCCCTGCTGCCAGGCGCTGAGCGCCCTACCATTCTGCCACTGGCGGGTGACCAGCAGCGCGTAGCCATGCACATGGTCAGCAGCGAAACCCTGTTCTGGGAAACGATGGAAAAACTGAAAGCGCTCGGCGCCAGCTCAATTCTGGTGCTGCCGATTGAGAAGATGATGGAGTGATAGCCATGAGCTTCAATACCCTGATCGACTGGAATAGCCGTAGCCCCGAGCAGCAGCGCGAACTGCTGATGCGCCCGGCGATATCCGCCTCTGAAAGCATCAGCCGCACGGTGGCTGAGATTCTTGAGAACGTCAAAAATAACGGCGACTGGGCGCTGCGTGAATACAGTGCGAAGTTTGACAAAACCGAGGTCGGCGCGCTGCGCGTCACCGAAGAAGAAATTCAGCAAGCCAGTAGCCGCCTGAGCGACGAGCTGAAACAAGCCATGCGGGCGGCGGTACGTAATATTGATACGTTCCACACCGCGCAAATCCTGCCGCCGGTGGATATTGAAACTCAGCCTGGCGTGCGCTGCCAGCAGGTTACTCGCCCTATCGCCTCCGTGGGGCTGTATATTCCTGGGGGATCGGCACCGCTCTTCTCGACCGTATTAATGCTGGCGACCCCGGCGCGTATCGCTGGCTGCAAAAAAGTGGTGCTCTGCTCACCGCCGCCGATTGCCGATGAAATCCTCTACGCCGCGCAACTGTGTGGCGTAAAAGAGGTGTTCAACGTGGGCGGCGCGCAGGCCATTGCCGCGCTGGCGCTGGGTACCGAATCTATTCCTAAGGTCGATAAAATCTTCGGGCCAGGCAATGCGTATGTGACCGAAGCCAAACGTCAGGTCAGCCAACGTCTTGACGGCGCGGCTATCGACATGCCTGCGGGCCCGTCTGAAGTGCTGGTTATTGCCGACAGCGGCGCGACGCCTGACTTTGTTGCTTCCGACCTGCTTTCTCAGGCCGAACACGGCCCCGACTCGCAGGTTATCCTGCTGACGCCAGACGCTACGCTTGCCGAAGGCGTGGCCAAAGCCGTTGAACGCCAGCTTGCCGAGCTTTCCCGCGCCGACACCGCACGTCAGGCGCTCGCCGCCAGCCGACTGATCGTCGCCAGAGATCTGGAGCAATGCGTGGCCATATCTAACGCCTACGGCCCGGAGCATCTGATTATTCAGACCCGTAACGCGCGTGAACTGGTTGACGATATCACCAGCGCTGGTTCGGTATTCCTGGGTGACTGGTCTCCTGAGTCGGCTGGCGACTATGCTTCCGGCACCAACCACGTTCTTCCGACCTACGGCTATACCGCAACCTGCTCAAGCCTTGGGCTGGCTGATTTCCAGAAACGGATGACGGTACAGGAATTAACTCCCCAAGGTTTCTCTACCCTGGCCTCCACCATTGAAACACTGGCCGCGGCTGAACGACTGACTGCCCACAAAAATGCCGTCACCCTGCGCGTTAACGCCCTGAAGGAGCAAGCATGAGCACTGACAACTTTCTCAGCGTCACTGATTTAGCCCGTAAGAATGTTCGCGAGTTAACGCCCTATCAGTCTGCCCGTCGTCTTGGCGGTAACGGGGACGTCTGGCTCAACGCGAATGAGTACCCAACCGCCGTTGAGTTCCAGCTACGCCAGCAGACGCTGAACCGCTATCCGGAGTGTCAGCCGAAAGCCGTAATTAAGAATTACGCGCAGTATGCTGGCGTCAAACCAGAACAGGTGCTGGTCAGCCGCGGCGCCGATGAAGGGATCGAACTGCTGGTGCGCGCTTTTTGCGAACCCGGTAAAGATGCCATTCTCTACTGTCCGCCGACTTACGGCATGTACAGCGTCAGCGCCGAAACGATTGGCGTTGAATGCCGCACCGTCCCGACCCTGGATAACTGGCAGCTGGATTTACAAGGCATCGCGGACAAGCTTGATGGCGTGAAAGTGGTCTACGTATGCAGCCCCAATAACCCAACCGGCCAGCTGATAAATCCGCAGGACCTACGTTCACTGCTCGAAATGACGCAGGGTAAAGCCATCGTGGTCGCTGATGAGGCCTATATTGAGTTTTGTCCGCAGGCTACGCTGGCAGGCTGGCTGTCTGAGTATCCGCATCTGGCAGTATTACGTACGCTGTCTAAAGCATTTGCTCTCGCCGGTTTACGCTGCGGATTTACGCTGGCGAATGAAGAGGTTATCAATCTGCTGTTAAAGGTGATTGCTCCCTACCCGCTTTCTACCCCGGTAGCGGATATCGCCGCCCAGGCGCTGACGCCACAAGGGATTTCCGCCATGCGCCAACGCGTAGAGCAGATCCTGCAAGAGCGTCAGTATCTGGTGGAGAACCTGAAAACCATTCGCTGTGTAGAGCAGGTTTTCGACTCTGAAACCAACTATGTTCTGGCGCGCTTCACCGCATCAAGCAGCGTATTTAAATCTTTGTGGGATCAGGGCATTATCTTACGAGATCAGAATAAACAACCTTCATTAAGCGGCTGCCTGCGAATTACTGTCGGAACCCGCGAAGAGAGCCAGCGCGTCATTGACGCCTTACGTGCGGAGCAAGTATGAGCCAGAAGTATCTTTTTATTGACCGTGATGGAACCCTGATTTCAGAACCGCCAAGTGACTTTCAGGTCGATCGCTTTGACAAACTCGCCTTCGAGCCGGACGTCGTTCCCGTTTTGCTGAAGCTGCAAAAAGCCGGCTTTAAGCTGGTGATGATTACTAACCAGGACGGACTCGGTACGCAGAGCTTCCCGCAGGCCGATTTTGACGGTCCGCATAACCTGATGATGCAAATATTCACCTCTCAGGGCGTAGCATTCGATGAGGTGCTGATCTGCCCGCACCTGCCAGCGGACGCGTGTGATTGCCGTAAGCCAAAAGTGAAACTGGTTGAGCAGTATCTGGTTGAACAGGCTATGGATGTGGCAAACAGCTACGTCATTGGTGATCGGGCGACCGATATTCAGCTCGCAGAAAACATGGGCATTAGCGGATTACGCTACCACCGTGACACCCTGAACTGGGCGATGATCGGCGAGCAGTTGACCAAGCGAGACCGCTACGCGCACGTTGAGCGCAATACCAAAGAGACGCAGATTGACGTCAAAGTCTGGCTGGACCGCGAAGGTCGTAGCAAAATCAATACCGGCGTTGGCTTCTTTGACCACATGCTGGATCAAATCGCCACCCACGGCGGTTTTCGCATGGAGATTGCCGTCAAAGGCGATCTGTATATTGACGATCACCACACCGTTGAAGATACCGGTCTGGCGCTGGGTGAAGCCTTAAAGCTGGCATTAGGCGATAAACGCGGTATCAACCGTTTTGGTTTTGTGCTGCCGATGGACGAGTGCCTGGCACGTTGCGCGCTGGATATCTCGGGGCGTCCGCACCTGGAATACCGCGCGGAGTTTACCTACCAGCGCGTTGGCGATCTGAGCACAGAGATGATTGAACACTTCTTCCGTTCACTCTCTTACACCATGGGTGTCACCTTGCACCTGAAAACCAAAGGGAAAAATGACCACCACCGTGTGGAGAGCCTGTTTAAAGCCTTTGGTCGTACGCTGCGTCAGGCTATTCGCGTAGAAGGCGATACGCTGCCCTCCTCAAAAGGAGTGCTGTAATGAACGTGGTGATCCTTGATACCGGCTGCGCCAATCTGCACTCGGTGAAATCCGCCGTCGCGCGCCATGGATACGACCCGGTTGTCAGCCGTGACCCGGACGTGGTGCTGCGTGCCGATAAACTGTTTCTGCCGGGCGTCGGTACCGCCCAGGCGGCTATGGACCAGTTGCACGAGCGTGAACTGATTGAACTGATTAAAGCTTGTACGCAACCGGTACTGGGGATCTGTTTAGGCATGCAACTGCTTGGCCGCCGCAGCGAAGAGAGTAACGGTGTCTCTCTGTTGAGCATTATTGAGCAGGACGTTCCGAAGATGTCCGATTTCGGTCTGCCGCTGCCGCATATGGGCTGGAATCGCGTCTATCCGCAGGCGGGAAATCGTCTGTTCCAGGGCATTGAAGATGGCGCGTATTTCTACTTTGTACACAGCTATGCTATGCCGGTGAACCCGTGGACCATCGCCCAGTGCCATTACGGCGAACCATTTACCGCGGCAGTACAAAAGGACAATTTCTTTGGCGTGCAGTTTCACCCTGAACGCTCGGGCGCGGCTGGGGCGCAGTTGCTGAAAAACTTTCTGGAGATGTAATGATTATTCCGGCATTAGATTTAATCGACGGCACGGTGGTGCGTCTTCATCAGGGCGATTACGCAACGCAACGTGATTATGGCAACGATCCTCTCCCCCGTTTACAGGATTACGCAGCTCAGGGTGCCGAAGTACTGCACCTGGTTGATTTAACTGGCGCGAAAGACCCGGCGCAGCGGCAGATCCCGCTGATTAAAACGCTGGTCGCTGGTGTCAATGTTCCGGTACAGGTTGGCGGTGGCGTGCGTACTGAATCGGACGTTGCGGCGCTGCTTGACGCAGGCGTGGCGCGCGTGGTGGTAGGTTCGACGGCAGTAAAATCCCCCGAAGTCGTCAAAAGCTGGTTTGCCCGTTTTGGCGCCGACGCGCTGGTACTGGCGCTGGACGTTCGTATTGACAAGCGCGGTAATAAACAGGTAGCGGTTAGCGGCTGGCAGGAAGATTCCGGGGTTTCTCTGGAAGAACTGGTTGAGACCTATTTACCCGTCGGCCTGAAGCACGTGCTGTGCACCGATATCTCCCGCGACGGTACGCTGGCTGGCTCAAACGTCGCGCTTTATGAAGAAGTGTGCGCCAAATATCCGCAGGTAGCATTTCAGTCATCTGGCGGCATTGGCGGGATCGAGGACGTAGCAGCCCTGCGTGGAACCGGCGTACGCGGCGTGATCGTCGGACGCGCTCTGCTGGAAGGTAAGTTCACCGTTGAGGAGGCCATTCAATGCTGGCAAAACGCATAATTCCTTGTCTGGACGTTCGTGATGGGCAGGTGGTAAAAGGCGTCCAGTTTCGCAATCACGAGATTATTGGCGACATTGTCCCGCTGGCAAAACGCTATGCCGATGAAGGCGCAGATGAACTGGTGTTCTACGATATCACCGCCTCCAGCGATGGCCGCGTAGTGGATAAAAGCTGGGTATCTCGCGTGGCGGAAGTGATCGATATTCCGTTCTGCGTTGCCGGTGGCATTAAATCCATCGACGATGCGGCGCGCATCCTCTCCTTCGGGGCGGATAAAATCTCTATCAACTCCCCGGCGCTGGCTGAACCGGAGCTTATCACCCGCCTGGCGGACCGCTTCGGCGTGCAGTGTATCGTGGTAGGCATTGATACCTGGTATGACGCCGAAACCGGCAAATATCATGTTAATCAATATACCGGGGATGAAAGCCGTACCCGCGTCACGCAGTGGGAAACGCTGGACTGGGTGCAGGAAGTACAAAAACTCGGCGCAGGCGAAATCGTCCTGAACATGATGAACCAGGACGGCGTGCGTAACGGTTATGACCTGGAGCAACTGAAAAAAGTGCGCGACGTTTGCCATGTACCGCTGATTGCCTCCGGCGGCGCGGGCACCATGGAACACTTCCTTGAAGCATTCCGGGACGCAGACGTTGACGGCGCGCTTGCCGCCTCCGTCTTTCACAAGCAAATTATTAATATTGGCGAATTAAAAGCGTACCTGGCAACACAGGGCGTGGAGATCAGGAAATGTTAACGAAGCAACAATGCCGCGAGCTGGACTGGGAAAAAACCGACGGACTGATGCCAGTCATCGTGCAGCATGCGGTTTCCGGTGAGGTACTAATGCTGGGTTATATGAACCCGGAAGCACTGGATAAAACGCTTGAAAGCGGCAAAGTGACCTTTTTCTCGCGGACCAAACAGCGCCTGTGGACCAAGGGTGAAACCTCTGGTCACTTCCTGAACGTGGTGAGCATCGCGCCCGACTGCGACAACGACACCCTGCTGGTGCTGGTTAACCCGATTGGCCCGACCTGCCATAAAGGCACCTCAAGCTGCTTTGGCGATGCCAGCCACCAGTGGCTGTTCCTGTATCAACTGGAGCAACTACTGGCCGAACGTAAAACCGCTGACCCGGCAAGCTCCTACACCGCGAAGCTGTATGCCAGCGGCACCAAACGCATTGCGCAAAAAGTGGGTGAAGAAGGCGTAGAAACCGCGCTGGCTGCGACGGTGAACGACCGTTTTGAGCTGACCAATGAAGCCTCTGATCTGATGTATCACCTGCTGGTTCTGCTGCAGGATCAGGACCTGGATCTGACGACGGTGATTGAGAATTTACGCAAAAGACATCAGTAATAGACAGATACCGGCACGATGCCGGTATCTTTATTTAACTGAGTGTTTAATCATTTCCGAATAAATCTCTGGTATAGACTTTATCGGCTACATCCAACAGTTCTTCGGCCATCCGGTTAGAGATTATAACATCGGACTCGCTTTTAAATTTAGTCAGATCACGCTCAACCCGCGAATTGAAAAAACTATCATCTGGCAATACAGGCTCATAGATTATGACCGGGATACCTTTCGCTTTAATACGCTTCATAATACCCTGGATAGACGATGCCCGGAAATTATCTGAGCCACTTTTCATAATCAATCGGTAAATACCGACGACCTTTGGCTTTCGTGAAATAATTGCATCAGCAATAAAGTCTTTCCGCGTCCGGTTAGCATCAACGATTGCTGAAATAATATTATTGGGTACAGATTTATAGTTGGCGAGTAATTGCTTAGTGTCTTTTGGCAGACAGTATCCACCGTAACCGAATGAGGGATTGTTGTAATGGTTACCAATACGCGGGTCCAGACAAACACCTTCGATGATCTGTCGTGCATTAAGCCCCAGGGTTTCTGCATAGCTATCAAGTTCGTTAAAATAGGCAACACGCATCGCCAGATAGGTATTTGCAAAGAGCTTGATAGCTTCGGCTTCAGTTGAATCTGTAAATAGGGTCGGAATATCTTTCTTCAGAGCCCCTTCCTGTAGCAGTGCAGCAAACGTTTCAGCACGGGAAGATCGTTCACCAATTACAATGCGTGAAGGGTACAAATTGTCATATAGCGCTTTACCCTCTCGCAGGAATTCTGGGGAAAAGAAAATATTGCTGGTACCCAGTTTTTCTTTAATAGAATTAGTAAAACCTACCGGGATGGTAGACTTAATTACCATTACTGCATCTGGATTAATTGCAACCACGTCGCGAATAACAGCCTCGACACTTGAGGTATTAAAGTTATTAGTCTTTGGATCATAATCCGTTGGTGTCGCGATAATAACGTAGTCCGCATCGCGGTAGGCATCACACTTATCAGTCGTTGCACGAAAATTTAGTGACTTGGTCGTCAAATACTCTTCGATCTCTTTATCCACAATCGGCGATTGTTTCTGATTTAACATCTCAACTTTCGTCTGGATGATATCCAGGGCGACCACCTCGTGGTTCTGAGCAATCAGAATACCATTTGACAGGCCAACATATCCGGTACCAGAAATGGTGATTTTCATTTCATTATCTCAGTGTTAACTTTTGCTCATCATGTTTGTATCATCATGACATGTATTAAAAGTTGTAACGTCTGAGTTGATGAAGTGTCAATGAAAGACAGCACAATTCAGATTTACTTCATTACTATAGACCTCAATTATTAAGTTAATATTAAGGAAAAAATTAAAATCAATAAGAATTTAGGCAAAAAAAAAACCCAGACACTTAGGTCCGGGCTTATAAAAACACAAATTAATACTCAGTAATAGCGTTAAAAAATGGCAATAAAGCATGCCCAATGATAGGGCTACTTTTATATATCATCTCATGGGTATTCAATTACCTCATCAACAGATAATCGTCGAATGCTTTATTTACGATTACCAATTATTATAACTTAGCATGACGATACTTAGTCTTTATTATAACTAGAAAGCCACCTAAATGTACATCACAATCAGATTGACACTTGATATGTTAGGGAAGGTGCGAATAAGTCACCAAACGCAAAAAAACGCCTATGTAAGTGATTGAATTTAATTGACTAAAAGTTTCATTTTCGTTGCGGAGGGTACTTATTCGCACCCTCCTTAGGTACCTGTTCCATAGATTTATACTTTCATTCGATAAGCAACTTTAGTAAGTTGCGTATCTGAGATCGTTACTGGACTGCCCCACTTTAGACGATCCTGTCCTATGGTTTGATCATAGGAGGAGCGTATGGGCACACCACGATTTACACCCGAATTTAAGGAAGAAGCCGTCCGTCAAATAACGGAACGCAGTTATTCCGTCGCGGAAGTTTCTGACCGGCTGGAAGTTTCCGCACACAGTCTCTATAAGTGGTTACGAGTTATTAAGCCCGATAACAGCGAGCAGCATGCCAGGCATTTACTGGAAGCGAAAATTGAGATCCTAAAACTATGGGCGCAGCTAAAAAAGTTCCGAAGAAGAGCGGGATATCATGAAAAAGGCCGCGCGGTACTTTGCAAGGGACCCCGACTGAAGTACCGCTTTATCAATGAGCACCACACTGTACGGGGTGTGATGACAATGTGTCGGGTACTGAATATCGCCCGGGCTGGATTCTACGCGTGGCTGCACAACCTGGTCTCGGCGCGTGATAAAGATAACCAGCGTCTGCTGATGCTTGTCCGTGACTCATATTCACTGAGCGGAGGCGTATACGGTTACCGGCGAGTTCATGGCGATCTGAACGAAATCGGGGAAACCTGAGGCAAAAACCGGGTGGGTAGTATTATGCAACTGAACCGGAGCAAAGTCGTGTGCGGCTATAAAGCACCACGTCGTATCGCTGGCAGACCTTCAGTGGTTGCCCCTAATCGCGTGCAGCATAGTTTACTGTTGGCCGGACCAATCAGGTCTGGGTCACCGATATTACTTATAGTGTGCCCGGAGTTCAGGGCGGGCATGGATGCTTAAATGAACCGCGAGTCTGTCTGGAATATTGAACCGGTAACTCACGATGAGAAACCCAACAATCCCACCGGGTGTGACGGTGGAGAACCTGAGCGGCAGTGACCTGCGGCATGCCCGCAGGGTGATGTAACCCGCTGACAACGGGGATTGAGGCGAGATCACTAAGCCGAGATGATCCTCAAGGTTAAGTACTGAAAGGCTGAAGAACATGAACCCGTTAATCCGCCTCTGTGGGTTGAAAACGTCACCACGGCCTACGTGATCTGACAGGCCGTGCAGGAGGAACTGGCAGTGATACGTAAGCACTGCCGGTCGAAGGTGTTTTGACATGTATGCGAAACACCGGGGCAGCAGCGTCTATCACGCTTGCGTTGCTGACTTCTGCCAACTTGCGGCAAGCAAGGATAAAGAGTGCGACGGGCAGCCTCCTCAGTATGCCTGAGTCCAGGCAGGTAAACCGGGGAAGGTCAGCGACGGATGTTAAGGGGGCATGGCTCCGATGACGCGCTGGCTGGCGGAGCTTCCGTAGTAGTCCGCGATGGGGAAAGCCCATTACATGGCGAAGGGAAGCAGTTTGAATGTGTTTGCGACGTGAATTAACTGACCTAACGAGGTGAAGACCTTTGATAATCAGCGAAATGCAACGCAAGCTTGCCACATGGGCAGCCACCGATCCGTCCCTACGGATTCAACGGCTGCTGCGTCTGATAACACAACCAGAATGGCTGGCTGAAGCGGCGCGGATCACGCTTTCATCAAAGGGGGCCCATACCCCCGGCGTTGATGGCGTGAACAAAACAATGCTACAGGCCAGACTGGCTGTTGAGCTGCAAATCCTCAGGGATGAATTACTCTCAGGCCACTACCAGCCCTTGCCCGCCAGACGGGTTTACATCCCTAAAAGCAACGGCAAACTGCGACCACTGGGTATCCCCGCGTTGCGGGATCGTATTGTTCAGCGGGCCATGCTGATGGCGATGGAGCCGATATGGGAGAGTGATTTTCATACGCTCTCATATGGCTTCCGGCCTGAGCGCAGTGTCCACCACGCGATCCGCACGGTGAAATTACAGCTCACAGACTGTGGTGAAACCCGGGGACGCTGGGTGATTGAAGGCGACCTGTCCAGTTACTTCGACACCGTACATCATCGACTGCTGATGAAGGCTGTACGCCGCAGGATCAGTGACGCACGTTTCATGACTCTGCTGTGGAAAACCATCAAGGCGGGACATATCGATGTCGGTCTCTTTCGGGCGGCCAGTGAAGGTGTGCCACAGGGCGGTGTTATATCGCCGCTATTATCGAACATCATGCTGAATGAGTTCGATCAATACCTGCATGGGCGCTACCTGAGCGGGAAAGCCAGAAAAGATCGGTGGTACTGGAATAACAGTATCCAACGGGGCCGAAGTACGGCGGTCAGAGAAAACTGGCAGTGGAAACCCGCGGTGGCGTACTGCCGCTATGCCGATGATTTTGTCCTCATCGTCAAAGGCACCAAAGCACAGGCGGAAGCCATCAGGGAGGAGTGTCGGGGTGTGCTCGAAGGCAGTCTGAAACTCAGGCTGAACATGGATAAGACTAAAATCACCCATGTTAATGACGGCTTTATCTTTCTGGGGCACAGGATCATTCGCAAACGCAGTCGTTATGGCGAGATGCGAGTGGTCTCAACGATCCCGCAGGAGAAAGCCAGAAACTTCGCCGCATCGCTGACAGCACTGTTATCAGGCAACTACAGTGAAAGCAAAGTCGATATGGCTGAACAACTCAACCGAAAACTGAAAGGCTGGGCCATGTTCTATCAGTTCGTTGATTTTAAGGCCAAAGTCTTCAGTTATATCGACCGTGTCGTGTTCTGGAAGCTGGCTCACTGGCTGGCCCGCAAATACCGTACAGGTATCGCTTCCCTGATGAGGTGGTGGTGTAAATCACCGAAACCGGGTCAGAGCAAAACGTGGGTTTTATTTGGTAAAACCAATCACGGCAAGCTCAGCGGCGAAATACTGTACCGGTTGGTGGGGCAAGGCAAGAAGCTGTTCCGCTGGCGGCTACCCGAAGGTAATCCCTATCTGAGGACGGAGACCAGAAACACGTATACATCGCGCTTTACAGAAGTGGCAATGGCGTTCGCCAGCATTTAAATGGAGAGCCGGATGCGCTGAAAGGTGCACGTCCGGTTCGGGGAGGAGAGGCAGGGAAATAGTCCGACTACGCCCTGCCTCTTACTCTACTCCGGACCTGGCAGGGCTGGCTGTATCTGGCGTGGTTATCGATCTTTTCGCCCGTAATGTAGTGGGCTGTTCGATGAAACCCACTCTGTCAAGGGAACTGGCGCTGGATGCGCTGATGATGGCGGTATGGCACAGAAACCGAACGGAGAGGTCATCGTGCACTCGGACCAGGAGCAACTAGTACGGCAGCGACGACTGGCAACGGTTCTGTCGGGCCAATAATCAGGCCCCCAGTATGAGCCGGCGTGGCAACTGCTGAGATAATGCGGTGGTCGAATCATTCTTCAGTTTGCTGAAAAAAGAACGATCAGAAAACGCATCTATAAAACCCGGGATATGGCCCGGGCCGATATCTTCGATTACATTGAAGTGTTCTATATCCGGTCCCGGCGGCACAGTCATCTCGGCGGCATCAGTCCGGAGGTCTTTGAACAGGCCTCGTAGTGGGGACAGAATTTGTCTACCGGGGAGCAGTCCATACATGATCATCATATGTGCTGGAATTCAGGGGTACACAGTCATAGCGGAAACTGAAAGTGTCCGATTCACCCACTACAATAGCGAAGGTGTCTTACACAGACAATAGGCATTACAGATAATTTATCACAAAACAAAGAATAATGACTTCGCTCAGCCGATTATATAGTTATATCATACAATTTATTCATTACTAAATTTGGGCAACAATGATTTATCACGAACAAAATCCGAGTTTGTTCATAAAATTTAGAAATAGCACTTAAGTTTCATCAAAATAAATTTATTAATAAATACGGAAGTGGCATGTAAAATTACAAAAAACATGGCGGGAACAAATCCTATATACCACAGCACAAAGTCGAGATAAGCGTGAATTTTTGCATGTCCCGCCATAATAACATACCAACTGAGGGGCACTAAAATCGTTGTGATCAAAAACATGGCGTCGCGCAAAAATAAATTAGAATCAAAAAACTTGATAAATATAAGAGAGATGAGTGTAGCTAAACAAGTCCATGCAAAAAGAGTCAAGCTTGTAAATGGATAGATGAAAGGTTGTTGCCAGTTAAAAACATAATTATTCAAAACAGCGAAAACCGATATTTTGTTTTGAGGATTCCCGTCAGTTGAGATCGGCAAATATTTTATCGCATCAAAACCTAGTGTTTCATGCAACCCTTCGGCCAAGGTGTCCGCACGCATGCTTATATGTATCAAGACAGCAATAGCGAACCCAAGTAATGCAAATGCTATAAATTTGGATACCGCAATAACCGCATCGCGAATAGAGTAATTATTCCCTGGCATGAAGGGGGCAATAAAATAGATAAATACTGAAACAATCAGAAGGCAGGGGATATATTCATAACCAGCCAGACATTTTAGTACTACACTAACCATGAAAAAAAACATTAGCATGGTCTGGATTAACGGTCTGGCTTTAAATCGATAAGACAACAATGCGAAATACATAGGCCAAAACCATAAAAAAGTTGCCCAGTATAAATTTCAAGCAAACCCAACAATCTGGGGTGAAAACATCATGGAAACGATAAAGCACAGACTAAACAATAAGGAGAATGACTTTCTTAATTCTTCAGCGATTAATAAAAATACAATGCTCAATAGGATGCTGAACAATAATTGAAGATTTTCAATGGTTTTAAAAAAATCAAAAGTTTGATATAAAAATGACAAGATCACTCCTTGAATACCATACTGTTGGTAATATGGAAGATAATCATAGTCATGATCAGTCAACTCTATTTGCCCAGGCTCCTCAATTTCAGAAGCATTAAAAAAAGGTCCTGAATACATAACTGTTATGAATTGTTCCCCCAACTCGACAGACGTAACGGTGCTTGGTTTACCACCAGGCATGATTAAAATCTGACCAATATAAAACTCGCGCTTTTCATAACCGACTTTTATGTGATCTTGACCCTCCATCTCCGAACAGCTTTTGTATCTTAAGTTAACGATGTCCGCTGCCGCCGGTATTCCCTCGGGGAGTGATATCCCAGCGCGCTGTGCGGGTGGTTTTCATTGTAATGCGTGAACGCTACTGCAAGGTTTCGCAGTGCTGTTCTCACATCCGGTTTTGGCATGAACGCGATATAGTCTTCTTTCATCGTTTTCACGAACCGTTCGGCCATGCCATTACTCTGCGGGCTGCTCACCGCTGTTGTGCAGGGCTCCAGATTCAGCTCTCTCGCGAACCTCCGCGTTTCATACGCGGTATACGCTGAACCGTTATCCGTCAGCCACTGCACCGCTGTGTCGGGCAACCTGTCGCCGAAGCGCTTTTCCACCGACCTCAGCATCACATCCTGCACGGTCGAACTGTCATAGCCTCCCGTGCTTGCTGCCCAGTCTATGGCCTCACGGTCGCAGCAGTCCAGCGCGAACGTTACCCGCAGTTTTTCGCCGTTGTCGCAGCCGAACTCGAAGCCATCTGAACACCAGCGCATATCGCTTTCTGCCACCGCTATCTTGCCCTTATGTTCACGCTTCGGTCGCTCTGGTTTGTGATGCAACAACAACAGGTTATGCTCGCTCATTATCCTGTAAAGCCGTTTGGCATTCACAGGTGGCTGTCCCTCTGTGCGACGTTGCTTGCGCAGGATGCCCCACACGCGTCGATAACCATAACTCGGCATATCGCTGATAATGTTGAGGATAGCCGACAGTATTTCTGCGTCTGCTTCTTCATTACGCCGGTTACAGCGCCTGTCCTGCCAGTCGGCAGAACGGTTAATCCGCAGTGACAGTTGCGCACGCGACACGCCCATGGTCCGGCTGACCATGGCTATTCCCCGTCCTTTGGCAACAAGGGCGCGTGCGCTATCCATTTTCGCGACTGACCGTACTCCACGGCTTCTTTCAGGATCTCAACTTCCATCGTTTTCTTGCCCAGAAGGCGCTGAAGCTCCCGGACCTGCTTCAGAGCAGCAGTAAGCTCAGAAGCAGGAACGACTTCCTCTCCAGCCGCAACGGCGGTGAGGCTGCCTTCCTGATATTGCTTCTTCCACTTAAACAGCAGGCTGGGCTGGATACCATGCAGGCGGGCGACATGGGAGACATTCATACCCGGCTCCATCGTCTGCTGGATAATGGCGATCTTCTCCTGAGGAGTTTTACGTTTACGGACTTCTTGCCCTAACAGGATCCCGGTCATCTCAAAATTGGCGTTAGTGTTAGACATATATTCAAGCCTATCTCTTATCTGGAGATACAGCTACTGTCCGGTGTTTCAGGGGGCTACATCATAACCGACTTTTATGCCGGATGCACGATCAACTATAAATTTATTAGCATTTCTACTAAAACCTTTATTCCAATATTGATCAGATACACTGGCAGTAACAATACCTTGTGGGTATTCAATACGTTTATAAACAGCCAGAACATCATGATCTTTAGTAATACTATATTTCTGTATAAAGCCAACATTACTTTTTAGCGTATTCTTTTCCACTACATCCGCAAAAATTTTACCAAGTACTAAAGCTTCAGAACCATCTTTTATGGTACTAAACTGATTGAATGATGCTACGTGTAAATAATTATACTGAAAATTCACAACCAACAGCAGCAGCAACAGCAACAGCAACAGCAACAGCAACAGCAACAGCAACAGCAACAACATAGTCGCAAAAGCTTTAATTACAATACGCTTAAAATATCCCGCTTGTTTATTTTATTAATAATATCTTCCGGCATAGTCGGATTTTTTAAATACGCATGCATGAGCAGTACCCTAGTAGGTGTATTGTGATCGAACATTTCTATTTACGACCTATAACCAGTCTGTACAAAACAATGAGCGATAACTGCTCACCCATTTTATCCCTTTCAAACTGATTCTTTATCTATTGCTGTATCTCCGCAGTGTTCTTACCCACCGTCTTCATATAGTAATCCCAACACCTGTACTCCCTGTTTCTGTGATTTAAATATAGACATCTAAACTGCTTATACAGCATGTGGCAATATACTGAATTCTTGTTGGGTAGAGAGTAATATACAGATGAATAAATATCCTCCGGCATAGCCGGAGGTTTTTCGGATGCGCCTATAAGGCTCTGTAACCAGCCACTCCCTAACAGGCGTATACGATCTAACATTTGCATCAGACTTCGTTACTTACAGCCCGTAAACGGGCTACCCGGATAAGGGATCGATAACTACTCACCCATTTAATCTTCTGCAAGCTGGTGCTTTATGTATTCCTGTATCTTCACCGTGTTTTTACCCACCGTATCTACGTAGTATCCCCGGCACCAGAACTCTCTATTCCTGTACTTTTTTCATATCCCCAAACTGCTCATACAGCATCAGACTGTTTTTCTCTTTCAGATACCCCATAAAGCCGGATACGCTCATTTTGGGTGGGATTTCCACCAGCATATGGATATGATCTGCACGGCATTCCGCTTCTAGGATCCGCACGTTTTTCCACTCACACAGCTTTCTTAAGATGCTGCCTATCGCCCTGCTTTTCTCCCCGTAGAATACTTGTCTCCGGTGTTTGGGCGCAAAAAATATGTGATATTTACAGTTCCATCGGGTGTGCGCTAAGCTCTTTTCGTCCCCCATTGGGACTCCCTTTTGATTTCTTGTTGAACATTTGCAGTTGCCAGACCGCAATGTGTTTTAACAAATCAAAAGGGGTTTTAATAACTGGCCCAAAGCTGAAAGCTTTCCGGAACCCCCAGCCTAGCTGGGGGTTTTCTGTGCATAAAAATCACAGGACTTCGAAGCCCTGTGCATATTCCTAGCGAATAAATTTAATATTTAAATTAATATTGTTACACGTGTAAACTTTTTTACCACGAAGGCCGGCCAAGCTTACGCTATAATCACCCTGTAATTTGCGGGCATCAACTAGTGTTGAAAATCCTGCATCATCAAGATGTGCATGCTTGAAAGCATTAGCTACATCAGGTCGTTTACTTTCATGCGTTGAAAAGAATTGGCTAGATGCATTTGCTGCTTTTAAAACCAACAGAGTCTGATCGTACAACTCACCTTTTGCACTTGATGCTGCCAGCCAACCTTTGACTTGTAAACTGGAAGACACTTCTGAACTTGCAGAAGAGGCTGCCTTGTTATTTATTTCATCAATACTGCCATCACAGAAAATAGAGGTGGTCGCGTCAATATTACTAAGAATAGCTAATTTATTATAGTTAATAACGCGTGGTTTAACATGGATCGTGCTGTTATTAAGCTGAATAAACTTCGCTGTAAAGGTTGGTTTTAGGTAATAAATAGAGTCGGTCTCAAACATCAAAGCCTTAACAGGTTCGCCCTGGATACTTTCTAAAGTAATACCAGTTAGCAGAGGGGATGCCCAAACACCACTTGCAGAATTAAGAATATTTAAACGAAACTCCTTAACATCTCCATTCTCAGTTTTATATTTAACTTTAACAATACCCCCACGAAATAAAAGATTTTTGAGTCGACCAAGTAGCGTAAATTCAAAATGGGGCTGAACTTTGACAATCCCTTTATCGAATTCTGGAATCTGATACCACACACCAAAATGCATTTCCTGCTCTGTTAAAGTGGTATAATTCGTTTTATAGATTTGTTCCTTTCGCTTCATCAGCACAACAGGCACTCCCCCACGCCCATTAGTAATTGCAGAGATATCATAGTTATTAAGAATGCTGGTGCTGGTTAAAGGATCCTCATTCAAAGTATATTTATAATCAAAGCCTTCGAAAAGATTACAGTCTTTCGAATAACATGTAAGGCCACCAGTCCATAGAACGAACTCAGGCCGCTCTGTTGATTCGAAATAATTACGGTTCATTCCATCCAGCACAGGTGTAAGCGTCATGTAGTTTTGGAATAGAGGTCGTGTTGTGTAATTAAAATCATTCGCTATCAAGTATTCGTTGTTATAAGGATAAACATCTATTGTTGAATCTTTAACTAAATCTATAATTTTACTATCTAATTTATATTCAGAATAGATACTCTTCATCCGATCATTATAGCTTTCATCGAAATTAAATGCCGTAGCGAATGGTCTAATTGTTGCCGCACCTGGGAATGTTTGATGCGTTGCCATATAAAATAAAGATACAAAACATATACCGAAGATAATCCTCCCTATTGGCATTTTTTCACAAACCAGTATCAACGATATGATGATCATTGGCACAACAAAATAAGTGTTGTAATGATCAGAACGCCCAAATCCAAGCTTAAACAGGATTACCCAAATTGCGACGTAGGTGAGCAGAAGATAGCGCCTGACAGTAAAAGTATGGATCACAAAACACACAAGTACAATAAACGCGCAAATATAGGTTGATATTGTATTTGTAACATCTAGCGTCATATCAACAGAGTTACCAAAATTAAGTTGCATATTAATTTTTATGTAACTGTAGAGACTAACTGGATTATGAAAAATCAACAAACCGATAATGAAATAAGATATGAACAAGGCCATGCAAAAGCTAAACAGTGAATGTATTATATGTTTTGCTGGTAAATGACTGATAAGGTATGTAACGAAAATCACACATGCAATCAAGCCGAAGAAAAAACGCACATAGAACTCAAAACCAACAATAGCGCCCAACAAAGCGAATGCCTTCCAAGACAATGTAATCTTTCGTTCTTTGTAGAATTCAATGTACGTAACAATAATCAAAGGCCAAAGAAATAGCGCACTCTTAACCTGTAATGTTAAGATGAAAATTAAAAATGCCGAGGCAAATTCAATATATCTTTTCGCATCGATGCAAATAAGCACCAAACCGGTCCAAAAAAAAGCGAAATTAAAACTTAAAAAAAACACAGCCAACCAGTAAGTCACTTGGTTAAATGGTGTTGCCACCCCCCCCACCAACCAATACAGCGGTCCATAGCTAAATAAAAAATCTTGATTCCGTGCGAACATTGAGTTCGTCAGATTTATCCATTGCTCAACATTACCAATTGATCCTGCAGGATAAATTCGGACAGATGAAAAAATAAAAACAAAGAGAGAGAAAAAAATGAACAACTCTTTTTGATGACGACATAAGGCTAATTTGAGCCTGCTAAAATACGAATTCATAACTATTCCTATTAGCGTTTATTATAGTGGCCCAAGCAACTTTTAAACAAAATTTTAAGTACAGCCAGATTGCCGCTAAAGCTGCTGATCTTGGTTGGGACTTCACCTTCTGGATAAATACGGGAGGTCGGTAATTCGATGCAGCGGAAGCCCAATCTAGGGGCGATGTAAGAAAGATAGGCTAACAGTTCATAGGTCATAAAAACATTACGGAAAGGTGCTACTCGTTCATCTAACAGCAATCTGCTGCTGTAGGCACGAAATCCTTGTGTGGTATCGGTCCAGTGAAATCCTGATGCTAAACTTAGGGCCGGTGCGTGAATATATTTAATCGCGAAGTCACGTGTTTTTGGTGTATTCACCGCAACGCCACCATTGACAAAACGCGAGGCCTGAACGAAATCGTAACCTTTCTCAAGCGCATTGAGGAATTCAGGAATTGAAGACGGATCATCTTTATCATTACCATCAATAGTAATGATATTTTTATATCCTTGCTCAAGTACAAACGCATAACCACAGCGTAATTGTGCACTCAACTTTCCTGGACCTGTTTTAAGCACCAATCCAGAAACACCGAGAGATAATAAGCGATTTTTTTCAAGGGAACTGTCAGTACTTCCTCCATCGACGATAATAATATCAGCAATATCATTAATTTTCAGATTACTCATTTTCGTGAGCAAGCTGACAATTCGGTCACCTTCATTAATAACCGGGATCACAACGCATGCGTCATGCTTTTTGTCCGTCCATAAGGTGATATCGTAAGTCGGGACTTCCCAATTTTTTTCATTTTTCATCGATAAATCCATTATTAAGCAGCCTTTGACGTAATCAGCGCTACACCGACGATGACTAACACCACGCCAGCAATAGTCGTCCAGTGGAAGGTTTCATTAAAAACAAGGACAGATAAAACCGCCACTGCGGCAACCGCTCCAGTTGTCAAAACGGGATGGGCAATGTTCAGAGGGAAAACGGCTAATGCAGCAGCATAGAATAAGAATGCTCCACCATAAAGTGCCAAACCTAGCCAGAAAGGCCAGTTACTCAACGACGCTAACGGATCCGCGAGGGAAGGAAATTTACGTGGAGGCATCATTGCCATCTTGATCAGAACGCTTGCCGAGGCATTACATACAATGCCCAAAATAAGAATTAACCATTTCAAGTTAAATACACCTGCTTAACGATAAAGAGAAGTCACGAGTTGAAGCGCGCGACGAATAGAAACTAAATGAGGCTCATTTTTCGTTGCCAGCATTTCAATAGTGGCAGGATGTGCAGGCAATTGTGAGGTAATTGCAGCCGCAATATTCGCATGGTATGAATATGTATCTCCTGGTGGTGCAAGCTGTGCTTCACTGATATGCACATGGCCAATCACGTCTTTTACTTGCGTTACAATAGCAGAAATATCTTCCTGATTGATAATAACCGCCCCGGTATCAAGCTGCATTTTGATTGCTGGATGATCAATATCATTAACAACATTGCAGGTTTCGAGGCTGGTTGTCATAAAGTTTGCACCGTAAACACTCGGATTTGGCTCAAGACAAACAATAACTCCATAGTCAGCGGCGATATCGCCAAGCTGACGAAAAAACAATCGAGATATCTCCTGCACCTGGCTAACTGATAGACCAGAACAATCCCGATTTTTGGGCGAACCGAATACCAGTCGCGAAGCCCCTAGTCCTGCTCCGATACGGCAAACTGCAGCCAAGTGATCGAGTAGTTTTTTCTGGATAGATTCACTACCAAATACATTCAGACCTATAGTACCAAATAACAGTGCCTGCATGCCAATGATGTCAATGCCTCGCTCCTGCCACCAATCTTTAACTGCATGAATATCTGCTATTGACGCGCTAGCAGGTTCAGGGAAATATTTACCTGGTGCAATATCAATCGCATCAACGTTAAATAAGTTCAATAAATTAGCAACTTCTAGATCTTCTTTAACGTCCCAAGCAAGGTTGGAGATTGATATTCTCATTTATTATATTCCTGCACTTTTTTGGGCTCTGATTGCGCATAATGTCTGACAGCCTGCACCGTGTCTTTCACCGAATATTGGTAATGCTCACTGCCCCCATACAGTGGACCATACACGCTGCGCATATCATAGGTAACAGGTTGTGCGGCCTGCTGCACATCAAAATTAATATTGAAACCATCTCGAGCAATTTTCGCCACCGAAACCGGGGCTGCCGTCAGGTGAACAAGATTAATTTTTTTCTCAAGCGCAATCTTAATATCGAACCAAAGGTTCACCATAGGATAGAATTGAAAGATGCTACGGCTTTCGATTTTCTCAACGTTATTCTCATTAAGAAAATCAAAAATAATATTCTTACGTAGCCCCGGACCAACTAAACCAGGAAGTCTGACTATCAGATGCTGTTGGAACCGCTTTGAAACAAATTGCTCAAGCCGATAGCGATTCAGACCATAGGCATGCAGTTCCTGCGTATCGATCACGGAATTCTCATCAACGCCATTGGGTGATTTGAATACATCCACCGTACTGATGAGGATAAATGTTTTACACTCAATACTATCCAGGCAGTCAATCAGCGAATCAATAATTTCCTGATCACCTTTGGGATCAGCATTTGCGATCCATTTTTTCGCTGGAGCACCGGCACAGACAACCAGATCAAATTTTTTACCCTTAATATCATTAATATTCGTCGAACGGTAAAAATCGTCAAATTTGGTTTGCTTTAAGAGCGTCGTGCCTACAAACCCGGTATAACCAATCAAAGCCTTAGTCATGATCTCTCCAGTATTTAGCGGTCGCGTCCGGTTTGCACCAGATTAGCCTTTTCGACAGTCGCATCATTTAACACATTAACGCGGTCCTGGTTAACCATGACAGCACTATTTTTCTCAAACACGACGGAATATGCTGCCTGTTCACTTCGGTCATCCAGCAAACGGCTGAGATATTCCCCGAAAAAAGCCAACATAATAAATTGCAGCATAAACAGAATGGACATAAACAAAACCGTGGTGGTCCAACCCTCCACAACATGTCCATTGATTAGATTTACGATGATACTATAAACCGCAAAAAGCAGCGCACTTAGGCTACCTACGGTGCCAACAATTGACATCCAGCGCAACGGACGAGAAGAGTTGAAGACCATCAGACGCACTAAATTACGAAAACCGTATGTGATAGAACGCTTAACATGCGTTTCACTAACCGGCTGATAAGTCAGTTCGCTGGCGGGATAGCCCGTTTTCTGAATGCGCATATAGAACTGATGGTGAAAACGACCAGTATCCGTTACCGCATTCACCGCACGGCGACTGAGACAACGAAAACCTGTTGAGTTTTTAGGGATATGGTAATCGATCGCTTTTAAAATATGCGATGCCGTATCACGCATAATGCGGTACGCGCACGGAAGAGACTGGGTTGAGACACCTACAACGACATCGGAGCCGGACTTACACTCTTCCACGGCACGATGAATGATATCAACAGGATCCGTCAGATGATCATATAGAATCACAAAGTCTCCAATCGCATTCTCAAGACCTGCAGCCCACACCACATCATCATGAACACAGCCCGACAGTTGCAGGAAACGCACGCTTGGAATAGTTTGTAAAATATTGTCGATCGCAGAGGTTCTTGGTACATCACGATATGGTCCTTTAGAAACAATTAAAATTTCGTAGTCGGTATAATTATCGTCGAGTAAGGACTGGATCTGCTGCAATTTATTTGTTAATTCATTCGATAGGTCGTGCGTATTTAAAACGACCGAAACAAAAGATTCACTTTTCACTTGTGTAGTCTCTAAATTTTTAAATAACGTTCATATTTTTAATAGCTTCAAAGGCATCGTATACGTTATCTATTTTGCCCCCCATAATACAGTGAAAACCCTGCATTCCATGATTCGGCCTAAAGAGAATCGGGCGGGAATCATCTGTTTCACTGCGTGGGAGAAGCGTCTTCACTTCCCACAGAGAACGCTCATAACGGCACTCACTCAAAATTGGCATGTAACGTGAGGCATCTTTAATCATATATTTCTAGGCACTAGTTCTCGTATCGGAATCAAATTTCGCATGTGAATCGAGGTACTTTTCACCGGGCTTATCGTGCCACTCATAATGAGGTGTATAACGCACGTGACTAAATGAATGCAATCCAACGGATGGGAATGGCATCACGGAGAAAAACGGGCCACACATGATGGTAAAACCAGCTTTTTTGCACACTTCCGGCACATCAACCAGACACATTTCTGTCATCTCGTGCTTCAAGGGGATCAGTTCAATCCCTGAATTATCCAGAAGATAATTCAGATGTGAATAAGTGCAATTGAACACGTGGTCAGCAACATATTCTTGCACTTCACCGGAGCTTATATCTCTGACCAGAGTTTTAATGCCATTTTCCAGTTTTTCGATTTTATCAACGGAATAGCCGCAGTAGAATTCAGCATTTGAACTATCCAGCCTCTTTAACATAAGCTCACGGAGCTTAAAGGCATCGAACGCAAATTCTTTAACCGTAAAACAGGCATTAATCATTTTTGGATTTACCATGTTCTGGATTTTCGCTGGCGCATAATCACAATCAGCACCAATGCGGTCACAGAACATGCGAAACTGGCTGGCAGACACTTTTCCTAACATTTCGCTGATTAAATAGTATTTATCAAAGTCGGAATCAATGCAGTCACGGAATTCATCAACAAAACGTGGGAAAGAGATACGTGAACGTAAAGCAGTCAAAATACTTCTGGGGTAGTGGTAGCCATTATGCACACGCGCCTGGTTGTTATATGATGCGCGGGACATGTAATTCTTCTCTTTTTCGAAAAGTTTCACTCCATGTCCTAAAAGAGAAAATTGCTCAGCGAGGTACATACCAAAAAAACCACCGCCCACAATTATTATATTTTTACGCATGATTGCATTAATGCCTTAAGTAGAACGCATTTATGTTATTCTCTTCAGATATTAAAACCAAGAGATAACTCTAATGCTATAAAAGGTTTACATGCAATAAGGCCATCCATTCGGATGGTCTTATTGTTAAAACAGAAGATATAAAACGCTGTTAATTAATCCAGCCATTCCGTATGGAACACACCTTCTTTATCAGTACGTTTATAAGTATGAGCACCAAAATAATCACGCTGGGCCTGAATCAGGTTTGCAGGTAACACTTCGGCACGATAGCTGTCGTAATAAGCGACAGCCGCAGAGAATGTCGGTACTGGGATGCCATTCTGCACGGCATACGCTACAACATCGCGCAGTGCCTGTTGGTATTCATCAGCAATGTTCTTGAAGTACGGGTCGAGCAGCAGGTTCGCGATACCAGCGTTTTTAGCATAGGCATCGGTGATTTTCTGCAGGAACTGCGCACGGATGATGCAGCCTGCACGGAAGATTTTTGCAATCTCGCCGTAGTTCAGAGCCCAATTATGCTCGTCAGATGCGGCACGCAGCTGTGAGAAACCCTGAGCATAAGACACGATCTTACCGAGGTACAGCGCACGACGTACTTTCTCAATAAATTCTACCTTATCACCCGCAAGCTGAATTTTAGGACCGGACAGGACTTTAGAGGCAGCAACACGCTGATCTTTCAGTGAAGAGATGTAACGTGCAAACACAGACTCAGTAATCAGAGACAGTGGTTCACCGAGATCCAGAGAGCTCTGGCTGGTCCATTTACCCGTCCCTTTATTCGCCGCTTCATCCAGGATGAAATCCACCAAATATTTACCATCTTCATCTTTTTTAGTGAAGATATCTTTGGTGATATCGATCAGGTAGCTACTCAGCTCGCCGTTATTCCACTCGGTGAAGGTGCTAGCCAGTTCTTCGTTGCTTAGGTTCAAACCACCTTTCAACAATGAGTAAGCTTCAGCAATCAGTTGCATATCACCGTACTCAATACCGTTGTGTACCATCTTCACATAGTGACCAGCACCGTCGGCACCGATATACGTCACACACGGTTCACCATCTTCTGCAACAGCGGCGATTTTGGTCAGAATTGGGGCAACCAGCTCGTAAGCTTCTTTCTGGCCACCAGGCATAATAGATGGTCCCTTCAGCGCACCTTCTTCGCCACCGGAGACGCCGGTACCGATGAAGTTAAATCCTTCAGCTGAGAGCTCACGGTTACGACGGATAGTGTCCTGGAAGAACGTATTACCGCCATCAATAATGATGTCACCTTTATCCAGATATGGCTTCAGGGAGTCGATAGCAGCATCAGTGCCAGCGCCTGCTTTCACCATTAACAGAATGCGACGAGGCGTTTCAAGGGATTCAACAAACTCTTTTACCGTATAGTAAGGAACCAGTTTTTTCCCCGGATTCTCGGCGATAACCTCTTCCGTTTTTTCACGCGAGCGGTTGAAAACGGACACGGTATAACCACGGCTTTCGATGTTGAGCGCCAGATTGCGCCCCATCACAGCCATACCAACGACGCCGATTTGTTGCTTAGACATTATGTACTCCTGTCAGGTGCGGTTCGCCCTGTAGACTATTACTGCAGGACTTTAGTGAACAATATGTTAACCCAGAAGAATCGCTTACGATAGTAGCATTAAATACTGAAGATACTTACCTTTGAAAACAGTACAATATTTACGTATTCAGTAAATTGCTATTATTATTTGGTATCGAAAACGGCTCACTTTAATGGACGACTTTTAATGTGAGCGTTTTTAATCTTCCAACCCACAACTTATTTAAACGAGTTAAACCTTGGGCCGCAACAATGAAAACAAAGGGCATGACAAAATACTTATAGCGCGGTTGAACTTCAATAAGAAGATAAATCATGAAATTAACCAAACACACCATCATAAAAAAATATAACTCTCTTGAAGGTTGAACACCTCTAATCATTGAGAGAAATACATCAGCTACACTGATTAAAAACAAACCAAGTATAAATGTGTAGTAAATCTTGTCAACAGAAATGAAAATATTAACTAAATCGTTCATGTAATGTTCTTTTCCGAATAACTTCACCGTCCTGGTAAGTTCACCATCATTAAATGTAAAATAAACTGGGCTTGGTGAGGACCACATGAAAGATTGCTTATCAAACACAAAACTCGCCACATCCTGAGGGGTTTTGTACGTTGCCTTAACATAATCAATAATTTCTTTTTTTCGTTCTGAGGCATCTTCCATCGCTAAAATATTAACATGAGAAGTATTCCACGCGCCAAGATGTTCTTTATCAAGACCAACCATAAATTTCCATTCAGGGTTTCTGTTATCAATTCCATATTGATTAACACCGGATAATTTGATTACGGAACTGGTCAGTAAATGAATGATGATATAAATAAAAAGAACTATACTAAATTTTGAAAATTCCCTTATCACATTGTTTCGGTCATAACGAACACATCCAACAATCAAACAAAAAAAAGCTGCAACTAAGACAATAATGATTTCTGGTCGCATTAGATCAGCCAACGCTAAAAAAACACCTGAGAAAACTAACGAGATGTAATTATTTTTAAGGAGGAAATAAATGCCAAGTAAAACAAAAAAAGTAGATAAGTGCTGATTTGATAGCAACGGAGAATAAAAAATCATTTCCGGATATAGTGAGTACAAACATGCAGTAACAAAGGCGATTTTATGAGAAAAGATCGTGCTGCATATTTTGTATATCATCACAGAAGAACCTGCCATGAAAAAAACATTCAAAAGCTTCAAAGCATCAATCGAGTGGTATAGATAAAGAACTAATGCTTGGTATAAAGTATATACCGATTGACATGCCCATATATCATAATAACCGCCAGGTCCAACATTAAAGGTGTTAATCGTACCATCAGCATACATACCTGCAGTCTGAAAAATTGTTTCAAAGTCGCTTTCTGGCTTGCTATTCACAAGCATTATAAATATTAATTTTGTAGTCAGACTAAGAATAAATATTATCCACACATGATTGGTTTGATGGAGCACACTATCTGATTTATTGATAAAAAAGTCAGAACAACAATAAAAAGGAATACAAGTCCGATACCTAGGAAATTGAAATAGTGCGTAATATATGCAGAGTTTAGTGATAAAACATTTAATGATACAATAAACCCTACAAACAAGAACAAAACAAAAACACTTGTGAAGTTAATAAACGCAAACATCTTTCTCATTTAAGGAATACTCTCCATAAGCATCAGATAGCCAAAGCACACAAAAATCCCTTGCAGGCACAAAAATTAACATAATGACAATATTGATATTTATGATTTTCAAGGTCAATCATGCTCATCATTAAGGTCCGATTGAATCCACGTACACTTCTCAATAAAATAAGATGGTCGGTTTTTTACTTCTACATAAATTTTACCGATATACTCACCCAATATTCCAATACACAAAAGTTGAACGCCTCCCATAAAGAACAAGCCAACCATTACAGAGGCCCACCCTTCAATGGTATGACCTAATAATTTTTGCATTAATGCCGTAGAACCAATAACAAATGAGACTAAAGAAACCAAAAAACCCAACGATGAGATAATACGAAGAGGTTTTACTGATAGAGAGGTAATTCCATCAAGCGCAAGTGACAACATCTTCTTTAGTGGATACTTCGACTCACCAGCAAGACGTGCTTTTCTTGAGTAAAGAACTTTTGTGCTTTTAAAACCTAATAAAGGGATAATTCCACGGATATACAAATTTTTTCTTTAAAATCGAGAAATGCATTTAATGCATTTCGCCCCATTAATCGATAGTCAGCATGTTGTCAGCATGTTGCTCGATTTGATGAACTCCAAGTCTGCCCATCAATTTATAGAACAATGCAGCTGTATTTCGCTTGAAAAAGCTATCCGTCGTTCTGTCATCTCTAACACCATAAACAATCTCATAGCCATTATGATACTCATCAACCATTTTAGTTATAGCAATGACATCGTCTTGTAGATCAGCATCAATACTAATGGTAATATCAGCATCAGAAAATCTTAACCCTGCTCTTAAAGCAAGTTGATGCCCCTTATTACGGGATAACTTCAAACCACGGACATTTTCGAATTCATGAGAAGCAGTGTTAATTTTTTCCCAAGTATCATCTCGACTGCCATCATCAACAAATAACACATAGCTATCTGCTGATACACGCTCAGTCTCAACCAAAGATTGAATGACATCCCTCAATTGAGATAGGCACATCGAGAACATATCACTTTCATTATAGCAAGGCACAACAATAGCAAGCAAAGGATGTTTCTTTTTTCCCAGAGTCATTTCATCGCCCATAGCTTATTAATTATAAAACAAGAGGTTGTATAGATTACCATACCTGAAAATTGAGACAGATATTCATTGAAAGACAAAAAATCAATCGCATACTTTATAGTTAAGATATTAAGTCCGTACGAAATTGCAACAGTAACCAAGAATTTTATAAATCGAGTTAACTTTATACCTACCAAAAAAGTAAATTTCGAATTCATGAAAAAACTAATTACAATACCAGCGATATATCCCAAACCGTTTGAAATAAACATCGGAATACCTATATGCATCAATGTAAAAATTATCAACATAGTGGTAATCGTATTCACAAAACCAATAATGCAAATCTCACAAGTTGATTATTCATGATGTGCAGATCGTTTATATTATATTTCATTACGTATTATTCTTATTAAAACCATAAGCCATACACAGGTTAAGTTAATATTAAAACCAACGCCAATGATGAATCCTAAAAAATGAAATCATTGATCTAAAGAACAAGATAATATGTTTCAATCCCTTACGTGCAGCATAGCCACCATGATGAATAACTTCAACTGAAGGTACATAAGCAATATCGCAGAACTGTTTAGCTCTAATGCTTAAATCGAAATCTTCGAAATATAAAAAATACCGGCGATCAAAACCCTGACATTTTTTCCATACATCGGTTTTGAAAAACATGAAGCATCCGCTCACCATTGGCGGATTCCAATAAACTTCATTGCTATTGATAACATCTACCATTTCATAGTTCTTTAATAACTTATAAAAAATTTTTTTCATGAATGCTGGAGCAAATCCTCTCAATAAAAGAACCAATACCGAGGGATACTCTTTACATAACCTCTGGACCGTTCCATCGGTCCATTTTGCATAAGGTGTAATAAGACCACAACGTGAGTTATTATGCATAAACTGGATTGCATTAACAATCGCATCTCTACTTATTATCAAATCAGGGTTAATAATAAGATGGTAATCCGACTGTACGTCTAATGCCTGGTTGTGTGCGCTACCAAAACCGACATTCGTAGCATTTTTTGAATAGGTAAAATCAACGTGCTTAAAATAGCGACCAATATACTCCGTTGATAGTCCAGATTGATATTCATCTGGACTATTATCAATTACATAAAGGTGATAAATGCTCCCTGCATTATCTAAGCTTGTGACTAGGCTAGTAAGAGTATCATTCAATTGATTAAGCTCAGGCTTATAAACAACTAATGAAATAGTTAATTCAGTAACATTGTTCATTAATACACTCATAGCAATTACACTATACGAATATTTTTGGGAAAAGTTCAGAAAATCGATCTTCCCATGTAACACTTTCAAGACTATCTTCACAAAAATAAAGTGTATCGTTTGGAACCTTAAATGGACAATCCGTCCTATGGCTTTCTATTTTTTTATTATGCCAAAACATCTCACCGAATCGAGTTGAAAGTAACGGTATCTTTTTTGCCGAGTACTCATAAAATTTTATTGGATCAACAAACCTAGTAATATCATTGATTTGGAATGGTATTAACCCAACATCTATGTGTGACAATACAATCGGAACCTCATCATGAGAGATAGCTTTCTCTATCAGAATATTCTTCGGTAGATTAATGGGCTTTAGCGTTTTGAGTGGCCCAATTAAACGGATTTTTGATGATGGGTTAAGTTCAGCCAGCTCAATAACCCAGCTCCAGTCAAACCAGCTCGCAATTGTTCCAACATACCCAAACACAACCCCCTTCCCGCTTTCAATCCTTTCCCGGCGCAGTCCAGTAACGAAATCAGAAGTACATGCGTTTAAGCAAAGTTCAACATTAGTAAATCTTGAAAATTTTTCCTGTAACGGATGACTAGTACATATTACTGTATTAACAGTAGAAGCAATTTTTTTTTCTATGTTAGCCATACTAAAAGATGAATAACCTTTAAAAAAGGCAGGATAATTGTCCATTGCATCAAAGAAAATACTTTTCCAACCAGATTGCTTAGATAACTCCAGAGCCAAAAGACTAGGTTTCCCAATTACAAGTATTGTATTTTCATCTTTAAATTCATTCACTTGCTTTTTAACAAACTCCAATGAACCTTTATTAAAAAGTTTAAATAAAAAATGAAAGGGTTCAATTGGAAATACAGCTGGAACAGGTACTACTGTAAAGTTAATAAAAGTACGTTTACTCGCTGGTTCCCTGGCATGTCTACCAGGGATAAGGTCGCCTAAATTTGGTAACCTACCGGGATAAGGTTCAACCCAAATAATTTCCTTTACTCCAGCATGAAAAGCATGCTGGATAAAGAAATGGGGCCTTTGACTCATACTATTCCAAGGTACTGGAGATAGATATACTAGCTTCATTCGGAAATTATTCCAAAATAACTACGAACAATTTTAACAATTCTGTCGCTCGATTTTCCATCACCATAAGGAGAAGCACCCTTGGCCATCGCCTGATAAGCTGATTGGTCATCAAGTAGGATAGATACCTGTTCGACAATATCATTCATTTCAGTGCCAATGAGTTTAACAACGCCTTCAGTAACTGCTTCAGGCCTTTCTGTATCTCGTCTGAGCACCAATACCGGTTTACCAAGTGCCGGAGCTTCTTCCTGAACACCGCCGGAATCTGTCAAAATGATATGTGCCTTTTTCATAGCAGAGACAAACGGACCGTAATCAAAAGGTGCTATTAGCTTAATACGTGGATGATTCTGGAGATATTCATCCGTAACCTTACGAATATTTGGATTTGGATGAACCGGAAATACAACAAAAATATCGTCATACTTATTTACTAAATAGCTGCGCCTAATACCGCTACACTTTTGCCTGACCATGTTTTCCTCCGGGGAATGGGCTGGCGGTTTCCATAAAATGGCGGACCTTTTTCAGTAACTGCCACATTGAGCGGCACTGATGATTACGGGTTATCGTGTCATGAAGTGCCTGCCATAGCCGTTCCACATGATTCACCCACGGCGAGTAAACCGGCTGGTAAATTACCCTGAACTTGGGATTTGCTTTCAACCAGCGCTGTGTTTCGCGGCTTTTATGGATAATGTAGTTATCAACGATCAGCGTGATTGTTTTCGCCCGCCGGTAAGTGGCTTTCAGGTGCTTCAGCAGAGCGATAAACAGCGCTGAACTTTTGCTGTTGCCGCCCACGTAGCTGACTTTACCCGTGCCACTGTGCAGTGCGCCGGCCAGATAGTATTTTTCGTTCTGCCCCGGCGTCACTACCCGTTTCTGCTGTCCGCGCAACTGCCAGTCCGCACCGATTTTAGGATTAAGGTGGATATCCACTTCATCTTCATAAAATACCGGATGCTCTGCGCTGCATTCATCCAGCGCTTTGTGGATTACCGCCATCTTTTCATCTTTATGTGGGTCACGGATACGCAGAGTTGGCGCGGCCCTGCGCCATACAAGCCCCGCAGATGGCAACCAGCGGCGAACGGTTCCTGCATGTAACTGGCAACCGGTTATCTCATTGATTTTTATTGCCAGTAATTCGGTGCTCCAGCGTGAACGTTGATAACCAAAATCGCCGGGAGAATGCTTTATCAGCTCACGTAACAGGGTGCAGATATGTTCAAAAGGCCAGCGTCGGGAGCGCCCTGCGGGTAAGGATTTCAGGCCTTCAATACCTGAGTGCGTAAACCAGTTAATCCAGCGACCAACGGATGAACGGGCACAACAGAGAGTTCTGGCAACATCGCTGACCCGTTCACCCCGATGAAGCATCAGCATGGCCGTGAGTCTGCGGGCATGATTTTTATCGCGCGTTTTATGAATAGCTTTCTGCATCAGGCGTCGTTCGCCACGGGGTATTGGTGCTATGATCGGCATCGCTCAGTCCGGTTGGTGGTTTTGGTTGGTTTGGCGATTGATCAGATCGCACAATCCGGGCTGAGTTCCCTTTCAGTGATCTACTATTCCGCGCAGCTATTTAGCTCAAGTATAGCTTTACAAGTATTGATAATTGGCTGGCCAAAATTCTCGCGGCGATGTGATGTCACAAGAACCATACGCATGCCTTCTGGAATATCTACTCCAATTGGGAAATTTTTTTCTGCTGTTGAGAGTAAAGCATCAATAACAGTATTGCCTATGACAAAAATCTTCTCCGAGTTGATCGCCTCTCGAAGCAAATTACTACGAGAGACCTCTGTTGGGGAAAAATGTAAACATGCTAAGTTACCAGCTAGGATTCTATTGGCTTCTTCAGGGTATGGAGAGTAAAGATCATGCGTCCTTAGGCCTGCCTCGAGGTGAGCAAAGGGGATTTTTTGATAGAAACATGCAAGCGCTGTTACAAATACCGTCGTTGTATCTCCTTGCGCGATCACCAAATCTGGTTTTACATCGGTTAAAGTTTTATCAATACCAACCATCAAACGAGCTGTTAACTCTGGTAAGCTCTGTCCCGGCTGCATAATATTAAGGTCGTAATCGCTCTTGATATCAAATAAAGATAAGGCTTGATCCAAAAGATCTCGGTGTTGTGCAGTAGCTAACACGCACACCTCAAAATCGGTAGCTTGTTTAAAAGCATTTACAACCGGAGCCATTTTAATGGCTTCCGGACGTGTACCAATTACACACATAACTTTTTTACCAAACATATCTAAATCCTATTTTTTATATCGAGAAGATTCAACCGCATCACGAGTAGCCTGCAAATAAGCATAGCCATACTCCCTATCAGGCTCAAGATATGCACCTTCACCCCATTCATTCCAGGCATTGATAAAGATCAACTTATCTTCAACATCAGTACGCTCATTGGCTTCGACAATCACATCCTGAAGCCAATTTTTATAGAGTGCTGGAGTCGATTTATGGAATATCATTCCTTTGTTATCGCGACGCGCAGTATTATCCCACATTGGCATTACAGCACGATACAAACGGTCATAATTATATTTAAAATATTTTTTATTAACTACAATATCTTCATAATCTAGGACTAAACCTTCAAATTTCGGCTGAACAAATTTTATTGAATGAGTTATATCACTACAGTGTTTGAACAAAGTGCCGGGATGAAATTCACTTTGCGCATCAAATCCTATAGCCAGAAGATCATGCTCCCAAGTATGCTCTTTCACGCCTACAAGATGAATATCTCCCACTCCCGCCTCATTACATTTATTCCTCCAGTGCTGAAGAACATTTTTACAGTCAGGAATAAAGGATGGGCGATATACTGTCAACAGCGGTTTTCCACCAACCTTGATATAGCGCGGATCCTGCATGTAAGGAATGACACTCTCAATGAAGGTTTTATAGCTATCAACACTATCGCTCTGCTTCATCAGAATTTCACCACAGGTGCCATCAAAACGGCGCGTCCAAGACTCATTTGCCCAGCATAACGAAAATGGGAAATCAATATCAGGGTTACTCATAAACAAGTCTAGTGGTCTTTCAAGTAACCTTGCGCCATCAAACCAGTAATAGTAAAAAGAAAAACCGTAGACACCGTAATTTTTAGCGAGTTCCACTTGTCTAAGCATATTCTCTTTCAAACGTAGATCATAAAATCCTAGCTCGCCAGGCAACCGTGGCTGGGAATGTCCAACAAATTGTGGCTTAGCGCGACAAACATTATTCCATTCTGTAACCCCCTTCCCCCACCATTCATCATTTTCGGGGTTAGGGTGAAATTGCGTAAGATAGTAAGCAATTATTTTCGCATCACCTTCTTTACGTTCAAAATGGTCCATACTTTCGGCCACGTATTCAGAAGAGGCAGGTTTTGCAGAACTTAGTATCTGATGTATGTAATCATCTTTAGTCGTATCAACAAAGTCATTGGCTGTACTATTAGGTTGTTGTTTTGCATTACGTATGGCTCTTCTTACACGCCCTACGATAGCTTCTTTAGTTTCATCACTAAATGGTAGCTTCCAATAAACTTTTCTTACTAACTGATATAACTTGCGATTCATTTATACTTACCTTCAATATTTTTATTAACATTGACTCCGACTAATTCCAGATATTCAAGTGTTTTTGATTGCCATGAGTTACTCAACGCTTCAGCATCTAATGTACTGAGATAATCTTGATCATTTTTTAAATTGATGGCTTTTTGTATGTTTTCTATAAAGTTATCGTAGTTCATCGACCCAGCCACAAGACAACTTTTATATTTCAGGCACTCCACAAGGTCTGTTGTAACAACAGGTTTACGTAATGCCATGTACTCAAACAATTTAACCGGTGATACTGATTCAGTTAACTTATACTTTTTAAATGGCAATATCCCTACGTCATAATGACAGGCATATTGTGGAAGTTCAAAATAAGACTTACTACCAAGGAAGTAAACATTTTCCCTTTCTGCTAATCCGCTGTCTCTAAACGAATTGTCGTGTTCATATCCGATTAATAACAGTTGTAAGCCATCAACATCAGCTATTCTCTTCAATAAATCATAATCTATCCATTTAGCTAAAGCCCCATGGTAACCAACAATAGTTTTCTTATCAGCCAATAATGGTTTAATATCTTCAGGAGGATTATTTGCAGTAACATGCCAGTGTTCGATATCAACACCATTGGTTGATAACAGCATATTTTTAGTTCGATGGTTTGCTACTTCTTCGAACAATTTAGTTGCTGTAGCAACAACAAAAACCGACTCATTCTCAAGTATCCATTTATGACGATTTATAATCGTATCCGGAAAATCGCCAACAATCTCTTCTGTTATTTCATCAATATACTCATATACAACCTTGAATCCCATATCTTGGAATTCCAAGATATCTTCTATTGTAGTTGCGAGATCGATTGATTGTATTCTTACAACTTTTTGCGCAAGTGTATTTGATTTCAACGCTTTCTTTATTTTTTCATTTAGCACGCTGTCGAGTGCATCGAAGACAATCACATTGCTATCTTCGCGTTCATAAACAAATAGTTTTTTATCAACCTGAATGTGCCCACCGTAAATAGCCAACCCACCAAGTCGAGCCGCCTGCAACGAAATATGCTGAAATCTTTGAAACAGCGGTGTGTGCCATCCCATCGGTACATGGAAAAGGTCAATGTAATTTTTTTCGTTAAGAATAAATTTTTCGAGTTCGTTAATTCTTTGCTGATACAATTTACTTTTTTGGATTTTTTTAAAATGATTAACAGATAAATTCCCGGCTGTTTTTATAGCCAGAGGGATTGCATTAATAAGACCATGTCTTTTTACTCCCCCTTGAATACGATTTACTAAATAACCGCCTAACTGCTTTTTATTTCTTAACCAGTTAGCTATTTTACCTTCATATGGAATTTTAGCCAACATTCTCACCATTCTCAACGGTTTTGTTACCTTCCAACTAAGCGATGCCCGCATCAACTCTACGTTAATCTTATATTGTTCTACTTCGAGTTTATGTTGTTCTACTTCGAGTTTATGTTGTTCTATTTCGAGTTTATATTGTTCTACTTCCTTAGCGAGCAACGATTCAGCTAATACCAGGCGCTCAACGCTGGTATTGAATTCTGACAATTCGATTGTTTGATTTTCGATCTGCTCTTTCTGGGCAGCAAGAAGCATACCGACGTTTCTAAAACGCTCTGCTTCATCAATATAGCTTCTACTTTTAATAATCTGTGAAGAATACCAGTTACCTAAATTAGCTTTGTTTCGGCCAGATACCAAACTCTGGAATTCAGATTCAAAATCAGCGCATCTTTCGAGGTCTTCAGGTGTAATATTAAAACCTAATGATTTATAACATAATTCGAAAAACTCTCGCCTAGTCAGATCATTAACTTGCTCATTATACCCAAAGCGAGTATTTGACTGAACAGTAATTAATAATACTCTAAATAACAACCAAGCTAACGACACCTCACCTTCATAAATCCATTCTTGATCAATTAAGCACCATGTCTCAAAATCTGACTCCGAAACGATTATATTTTGCGGAATACAGTCAATTAATTCCCCGGAAACTGTATCTGCCAACCATTCAGGGTCAAAATCACTCGAGCCTTGATTTTTAAAACCGTAGACAAATACCAAATATTTTTTTAAAATATTAATGAAATCATCTAACAACCAATATTCACTAGAAACTATTTGTGATATTTTCTCATTTAGCGACATTCCTACTAAATAGTCATCCTCAGCTTTAATATTATTAATTAATGAGCCATTTTTTTCTTTATCCTTAAATTCCGTAGCACATCGATACGTTTTAATTTTTATTTTATCATCACCATCAGAGATAAAATGACTTTGCTTACAGAAATTTTTGAGCCTTGAGGTACTATAGTGAAATGCTAAATATTCAGATTCAACAACAAGGTGGGGATCTTCTAAAGGACTTGCAACAATTAGAAATGAGTTCGCAAATTCCAGTCCAAGATTATTATCATGTATTACTTTCCATGTTTTTTCCTGTGAGAAAAGTAGATGGCTTGGTAATTGATGATCTTTAAGAGAATTTTCTATTGCAAAAGCTGCTGCATTGAATGAGTTATGCCGGTACGCACTCTCAGTAACAATTGAGTTTGCCGTTTTATAGTCCGGGAATGGAGCAAAAAATTGTAGAGAGTTGAAATTAGCACTTTTCAGAATGCTTTGTAACTTATGCTTACCAAAAGTCTCTGGATCATTTTTAGTATAACGTCCTTCGATACCATACATCACTTTCCATTTATGATCTTCAGGTGCACCAGCAAAGTATTTTAAGCCCAGTTGATTTTCAATTGCAATAATTAACCTACCATTTGGTTTAAGGTAACTATATACATCATCCAGCATCGTTTTTGTTGGAGTATCACTTGTAGTGAACAAATTCGCATACTCGAGAACGCCAATTAACGTGATAACATCAAACTTATGGTCTGTTTCAAGATCAGCAAATTTTTCTGCGAGAACAGTTACATTATCTAAATCTCTGGTACGAGAACGTGCTATTTTGGCCCGTCTAAGAGATCCCTCCACAGCTAATACATTCGCCCCACTTTCCCCAAGAAAACGAGTAATAGCACCGCATCCTGCACCAATTTCAAGTACATCAACCCCTTTAAGTAGACTTTCAAATGGTCTCAGGATATTCGCTCTTTCTGAACCAAGATGATAGACAGTAGGCCAATCAACACAATGACTTCTTAATTCAGTTGAAAGAACACTTAAGTCATTGGTGTTACTAATAATTTCATAGATTTTTTGTTCAATGCTATCTCCATCGCTATAGTTGATACTTTTGTATTCGTTATTGCAATAGACTTTGATATCATCGTTTAAGGAGTATTTCCGAGTATTAAAAAGGCTGGACATTATTTACTCATCCCCTGAAAGCTTATTCATTTTTAAATTCATATTTGACAATCCGAACATTGTCTTATCAGGTTCAACCTGTATATGGATAGCATCATAGCGTCGGTCATGTGGTTCGACATCTTCTGATGCTTTGCTCGCAATTCCCAAGGATATAAAATAGTCACCAGGTGCAAGATTGCATGTGAAACTCATATTAATAATCTCGACACTACCTTTTGAACCTGTAGACATTACGTCTTCAAATTCTAGTAACTCCGAGTTAGTACCATATACAGTGACACCCTCTTTGTTTTTTACTGTAAATCCAATAATCGGACGAAAGATCTCTTCTATAAACCGTACTGACATCGACAGTTCTATATTACTTCCTGATCTCAGTGCTGGGGGATAATTGATGCCTTCACAAGAAAGTATGTAATCCAGAATAATTGCTTTTCGATCTCCCCAACGATAACTTAAACTATTTGAATTGGGACGGCCTAAAAAGACATCTTCACTTTGGTTAAGAGTAACGACGTCGTCACTGCATACATTCTGTACTGTTTCAAGGGGTTGGTTTTGCTTCGCCTTAGATTTTACGCTGCGACCAAATAGTAAATCAAGATAGTAATTAGTGACCTGTCTGGGCTCCCCAATATCCATAACCACCCCGCTATCAATTAACACTGCTTTAGAACAGTGCGTTACTATTTGTTCAGTTGAGTGTGTCACTAATAGGATACTGGTGCCACTCTGCTTCAGCTGTTTTAATCGTTCAAAACACCTTGCTTGAAACTTTGCATCACCAACTGCTAGAGCTTCATCGACTATTAAGATATCCGGTTCGATCTGTGCCTGAACCGCAAATGCAAGACGAACCATCATACCGCTGGAGTAGGTTTTTACAGGTTGATCTATAAACGGCCCAATATCCGCAAAGTCAATAATGCTCTCAAATTTCTCGTCGATCTCTGCTTTACTTAAACCTAATAAGGCAGCATTCATATATACATTATCTCTACCACTGAACTCAGGGTTAAACCCTGACCCTAACTCCAGCAAAGCAGCTATGCGCCCCTTAGTAGTAACTTCACCAGATGTTGGATTAAGTGTCCCGCAGATTATTTGTAATAATGTTGATTTACCACTGCCGTTTTTGCCAACAATGCCAACTGTTTCGCCCTTTTTTACTTCAAATGAGATATTTCGTAGCGCCCAAAACTCTCTATAATATTTATGATCTTTTCTTGAGAGCATTTGTTTAAGTCTGTCTATCGGCTTATCGTATATCTGATAGCACTTACCTATATTCTCAACTTTGATTGCATAATCAAATGACATCAGCGAAACCTTTTCTTGTTTTCTGAAAAAAGAAGAAACCCATCCACAACATCAGCAGTGATGCCACAAAGCAAATTGCATAGAATATATCTATTCCATGGCCGAAAAAGATAAAAGCTCTAAACGTTTCAACAAAATAGGTCAACGGGTTGATGAAAAGATAATGCCTGTAGTTTTCCGGTAATGCTGTTACTGGATAAAATACAGGTGACATGAAAAGTAACACAGTAATTATGATGTTAATAAATTGTGCTATATCTCTAATAAAGACACTTAATGCACTCAAGAGCCAGCATACACCAGCAACAAAGAATATAAATGGTAAAAGAATCAATGGAAATAGAAAAAATGTTATTGGTGGAATTCCATTCAATACAACATATGCAATTATCCATACAGAAAAACTAACTACAAAATTGAATAATGCACTTCCGACGCAAACTGGAACTAAAATTTCCAGAGGGAATACCACTTTTTTTACATAATTGGCATTTTGTATTATCAATGACGTTGATCGGGCGATGCATTCTGAAAACAAATTGAACATTATCATCCCAGCAAATAATACTAGTGCAAACTCTGTTTTTGATCCGCTATCTACACCCCATTTAGCTTTAAACACAACACTAAAGACAAAGGTATAAATTGCCAGCATAACAATAGGAGTAATTATTGACCAAAGCACTCCTATATATGAACCATTATAACGTGACTTTATATCTCTTATGACTAACCCTTTTAATAATGGGTAATTCTCAAAGAAACTCTGGAGTAAATATTTAAGTGTGGCATCGTGTTTTTTCATTTTTAAAAACTTATAGTTTCATTCAAAGACGAATGCAATTTATCTTTTTCAGAAAGAATTAGCTGTCCATCAAACTCAGGCCATTCAATACCAATATCAGGATCATTCCACATAATTCCACGATCGCTTTGTGGATGATAATAATTAGTGGTTTTATAAACAAATTGGGCTCTCTCGCTAATCGTCAGAAAACCATGTGCAAAACCTTCCGGTATCCACAGTTGACGTTTATTTTCTGCACTTAAACTAACACCGACCCATTTACCAAATGTGTTTGATTTTTTACGAATATCAACAGCGACATCAAAGACTTCACCTTCAATGCACCGTACTAGCTTCCCTTGGGCATAAGGCTCAAGTTGAAAATGGAGGCCACGCAACACACCTCTTTGTGATTGAGAATGGTTATCTTGAACAAATTCGACACTGCGACCAACAGCCTCATCAAATATATTTTTGTTATAACTTTCGAAAAAAAAACCCCGAGAATCACCAAAAACTATTGGTTCGCAGATTAACACCTCTGGAATGTCTGTTTTACTATATTCATATATTACTCTTTAAAATTTTCACTTACCAAGAATTTCAATAACAACTCGTTCTACACCCTGACTCCAGTGCGGCAAAACGACGTTGAATACATTTTGAAATTTATCGTTGGATAATCTTGAATTATGTGGCCGCTTTGCAGGGGTAGGGTAGGCAGATGTAGGAATACCATGTACCTCTTCCACAATTAATCTCTCATTGTTCTTTTTCGCAATAGCAAAAACGTACTCTGCATAATCAAACCATGTCGTTTCACCGCTAGCAACTAAATGATATGTGCCGTGAACTTGGCTATTTTGTCGTTCAACTCTAATCGCATGGGCGGTGCAATCGGCAAGCAATTCTGCACCAGTTGGTGCCCCGTATTGATCATTGATGATCGATAATAACTTTTTATCATTTGCAAGACGAAGCATGGTTCTAGCAAAGTTAGCCCCTCGCGCAGCATAGACCCAACTCGTTCTAAAGATTAAATGACGCGGGTTTAAGCGGCTAATAGCTAACTCGCCTGCCAGCTTTGTTTCCCCATACACATTTAACGGGTTGGGGAGTTCTTTTTCACTACGATAGTGCTGCCCTTCACCATCAAAAACATAATCAGTTGAATAATGAATCAACAGAGCACCAATCTTTGCTGTCTCTTTAGCTATAACTTCGACACTTTCGGCGTTGAGCAAATGCGCAAGCTCACGTTCACTTTCGGCCTTATCAACTGCAGTATGTGCAGCTGCATTGACAACGACATTAGGCTTCACGTCATTAATTGTTTTCGCAATACCAGCAAGATTCGTCAGATCGCCACAAATATCTGTATCGAAGTAATCAACGGCTGTAACTTTACCTAATAAGGAAAGAGAACGTTGTAACTCCCAGCCAACTTGACCATTTTTACCAATGAGAAGGATATTCATCGATGCTCCATACTATATAGTCATATATTTGAGTTACAAAGTTACTCATTAATTAACATATAAAGATAACGTCCATATTCTGTTTTTTGCAGCACTTGAGCTTGGGCCTCTACTTGTGCCTTTTCTAACCAACCTTTTCTATATGCAATCTCTTCCAAACATGCAACTTTCATTCCCTGCCGTTTTTCAATGGTATGGATGAACTGCGACGCCTCAACAAGGCTATCATGTGTACCGGTATCAAGCCAGGCGAACCCACGGCCTAACAATTCTACCTGGAGATTTCCTTTCTCCAGATACATTTTATTCAGGGTTGTAATTTCAAGTTCACCACGTCTGGAAGGCTTAACCTGCTTTGCCATTTCCACCACATGGCTGTCATAGAAATAGAGTCCGGTCACCGCCCAGTTTGATTTTGGTTTTAGTGGCTTCTCTTCAATCGATAATGCCGTGTAGTTTTCATCAAATTCAACAACGCCAAAACGTTCAGGATCCAAGACCTGATAACCAAATACCATCGCGCCGCTCGTAAGCTGTGCTGCAGTTTCAAGTTTTTTACCAAAGCTTTGACCGAAGTAAATATTATCTCCTAAATAGCTGCGCCTAATACCGCTACACTTTTGCCTGACCATGTTTTCCTCCGGGGAATGGGCTGGCGGTTTCCATAAAATGGCGGACCTTTTTCAGTAACTGCCACATTGAGCGGCACTGATGATTACGGGTTATCGTGTCATGAAGTGCCTGCCATAGCCGTTCCACATGATTCACCCACGGCGAGTAAACCGGCTGGTAAATTACCCTGAACTTGGGATTTGCTTTCAACCAGCGCTGTGTTTCGCGGCTTTTATGGATAATGTAGTTATCAACGATCAGCGTGATTGTTTTCGCCCGCCGGTAAGTGGCTTTCAGGTGCTTCAGCAGAGCGATAAACAGCGCTGAACTTTTGCTGTTGCCGCCCACGTAGCTGACTTTACCCGTGCCACTGTGCAGTGCGCCGGCCAGATAGTATTTTTCGTTCTGCCCCGGCGTCACTACCCGTTTCTGCTGTCCGCGCAACTGCCAGTCCGCACCGATTTTAGGATTAAGGTGGATATCCACTTCATCTTCATAAAATACCGGATGCTCTGCGCTGCATTCATCCAGCGCTTTGTGGATTACCGCCATCTTTTCATCTTTATGTGGGTCACGGATACGCAGAGTTGGCGCGGCCCTGCGCCATACAAGCCCCGCAGATGGCAACCAGCGGCGAACGGTTCCTGCATGTAACTGGCAACCGGTTATCTCATTGATTTTTATTGCCAGTAATTCGGTGCTCCAGCGTGAACGTTGATAACCAAAATCGCCGGGAGAATGCTTTATCAGCTCACGTAACAGGGTGCAGATATGTTCAAAAGGCCAGCGTCGGGAGCGCCCTGCGGGTAAGGATTTCAGGCCTTCAATACCTGAGTGCGTAAACCAGTTAATCCAGCGACCAACGGATGAACGGGCACAACAGAGAGTTCTGGCAACATCGCTGACCCGTTCACCCCGATGAAGCATCAGCATGGCCGTGAGTCTGCGGGCATGATTTTTATCGCGCGTTTTATGAATAGCTTTCTGCATCAGGCGTCGTTCGCCACGGGGTATTGGTGCTATGATCGGCATCGCTCAGTCCGGTTGGTGGTTTTGGTTGGTTTGGCGATTGATCAGATCGCACAATCCGGGCTGAGTTCCCTTTCAGTGATCTACTATTCCGCGCAGCTATTTAGCACAAGCGCGCATGGCTCATTATTGATAAATCATGTACAGGATCTTTAGCTACAACCAATTGAAATAGATAGAAAAAAGGCTTCGTTTGTGATCTGATTTAATCGCAAAAAAAAACCGACACGCCCGAAGCCATGACTATTATCAATGCAACCCAGTACCTCAAGCAACTTCTTAGCTCTTCTGAACTCAACCGGATCGGTAAATTTACCGGTTTTTGTCAGCGACTCCGGGATATCCAGCCTGCGAGACTACTCCCGGCTCTGCTCTCAGGGCTTGGTTGCGACAAGGTGGATGGTATTGCTGGTTTGCATCGCCATTTCAATGCGTTGCAGCTCCATGATACTGACCAAATAGCGTATAAACCCTTTCACAACCAGTTACGCAAGCAGGGTTTTCCCTTGTTCATGCGCGCACTGGTTGAACGAGCCATCGCCTTACGCCTCAAGGAGTGTCTACCGGACGCCCACGGACTGGCAGGCTTTGAGCAGGTACTGCTGCAGGACGGGTCGTCATTCGCGTTACATCCGCAATTGGCAGAACATTTCCCGGGCCGATTCAATAAGCACAGCCCCGCTGCGGTAGAGTGTCATATGACCATGTCCTTGCTGGACCAGTCGCCGATATCGATGAGTATCACGGCGGATACCGAATCGGAGCGCAAGCATCTTCCGGCCGCAAATTCGTTAAATAACAAACTGTTATTGGCGGATGCCGGTTACATCAGCCGCGAGTACTTTGCTGATGTGACCAAAGCCAAAGGAAGCTATCTGGTCAGAGGGAGTCAAAATCTCAATCCCAAAGTACAGGCAGCTTACCGACAGGACGGCAGGGAAATGCCCAAGTTACTCGGAAAAAAGCTCAAGGATATCGATCGGAGAAGCTGCAGAGCCGAGGTTCTGGATCTGGATGTGAGTTCGGGAAAGTATAAATATCGACTCATAAGACGTTGGTTTGCAGAGGAAAAACGGTTCTGTATATGGATGACCAATCTTCCGCGTGAGCGATGGCCAGCCGAGAAGGTGATGGCATTGTATCGTTGCCGTTGGCAGATCGAACTGTTGTTCAAAGAGCTGAAATCACATAACCGGTTGAAGGCGTTCGCGACACGACAAAAAGCGATAGCGGAAGGCTTGATCTGGGCTAGTTTGCTGGCCTTGCTGGTCAAACGTCGGCTGGCGCTGACGCTGATTGGCAGCGCGGAGTTATCGATGCTGAAGATTGCCAAAAACAGCGCGCTTTGGTTAATGCCGATATTGGCGAGCATCATCCATGGTGCGTGGCAGGAAATAACAGAGAAGTTGGAGTGGGCAATGGTGTATTTATCCAAAAACGGCAAAAAGAGTAGGCAGAGAAAATCCAAGCAAAACAACACGTTAGACGGTATTATTAATTCGCTTGCCGCTTAAGGTTCTGTACATGATTGATAAATTCTTCACCAATAATAAAGGCCTGTGCCAAACCATCTGGAGAAGGCTGAACTTCGTAGGATAAACTGATTCCAAACTGTGAACCATCGCCTAACAAACGTTTGAATGATGGCATATCATCGGGTGTAGTAATTACTAAAATCTCACGAATACCCGCCAACATCAGTACGGAAATAGGGTAAAAAATCATTGGCTTATCATAAACAGGCAACAGTTGTTTTGATACGCCTTGGGTTATTGGATAAAGGCGAGTTCCGGAACCACCTGCAAGTACAATACCTTTCATCATTCTTTCCTTTCTTATTCTACCGATCCCAGGCGCTCGCCTGTATAAGAGCCATCCATTATTCTCTGCCACCAATCTCTATTATTTAAATACCAGTGTACCGTTTTACGAATGCCTGATTCGAATGTTTCTTGCGGTATCCAGCCGAGATCATTTTGAATTTTACTGGCATCAATCGCATAGCGCAGATCATGCCCTGGGCGATCGGTTACATAGGTAATGAGATCTGCATAGTGATTAATTCCCGCAGGTTTATCCGTAATAATTTCATCGAGAATACTACAAATAGTCTTTACAACGTCTATATTTTTACGTTCGTTGTGGCCACCAATATTGTAAGTCTCGCCAACCTTCCCTTCAGACACTACTTTATATAAGGCACGTGCATGATCTTCTACAAACAACCAGTCGCGAATTTGTTCACCATTCCCATAAACTGGCAACGACTTACCCGCCAATGCATTCAATATAGTAAGAGGGATCAATTTTTCGGGGAAATGATATGGACCATAGTTGTTTGAACAGTTCGTCACCAGAGTAGGTAAACCGTAGGTTCGACGCCAGGCGCGAACTAAATGATCACTGGATGCTTTCGAGGAGGAATAAGGGCTACTTGGGGAATAAGGCGTTTTTTCAGTAAACAGTGGTAAATCGCTTCCGCTCGCTACTTCCTCAGGATGTGGCAAATCACCGTATACCTCATCGGTCGATATATGATGGAACCGAAATGCGGTCTTACGTGAGTCGTCCAGTTCTGACCAATACTGACGGGCCGATTCCAGAAGAACATAGGTACCGATAATGTTTGTTTCGATAAATGCCGCTGGACCTGTGATAGAGCGATCAACATGGCTTTCTGCCGCAAGATGCATGACCGCATCAGGTTGGTGCACAGCGAAAATTCGTGCCATGGCATTTCTATCGCAAATGTCTGCTCGCTCGAACGCATAACGCGGATCACTAGCAATGTCTACTAACGATTCTAGATTACCAGCATAGGTCAATTTATCTACATTTACCACATAATCATTAGTATTATTAATAATATAACGAACAACTGCAGATCCAATAAAACCTGCTCCACCAGTGACGAGTATTTTCACAAGACTATTCCGTATTACGTCGCAATGTTTAAATTCAAACTTCATCCTGCAGAGCCAAACTGTGTTGCGTAAAATTATAAGCAAGCTACCGCCCCAGGCTCTACAGCTACCAGTATACTGAAAAGAATTACAACGTTATCAACTCTCCAGCCGAAACTGGTGAGCAATTTAATATAGGAGTTGGCACAAAATGCTAATCCTATATTCTCCCCTTAAACGCCCTTGAAAACAAGAAAAAATATCACCTTCAGACAAGTGCTAACGGGAAGTACTACTAACATTAACTGTTGATTCAAATATAAAAAAAAGGTAGCAATGAGAACTTACTAAGCTCTGAACAGCTCAGAATCCTTCTCTGCTACCTACTTGCAACTATCAGTCAAATCTTCGGATTATGAATTTATCACGTAAGCAACTTCTCAATGCTCTTACGGAACTTCGTTCCTTCTTTCAGGTTACGCAGGCCGTACTTAACAAACGCCTGCATATAGCCCATTTTCTTCCCGCAATCGTAGCTGTCACCCGTCATCAGCATGGCGTCAACAGACTGTTTTTTCGCCAGTTCAGCAATAGCATCCGTCAACTGAATACGCCCCCAGGCACCTGGCTGGGTATGCTCCAGTTCTGCCCAGATATCAGCAGAAAGCACGTAGCGCCCTACTGCCATCAGATCGGAATCCAGAGTCTGCGGCTGGTCTGGTTTTTCAATGAATTCAACAATACGGCTGACTTTGCCTTCGTTATCTAAAGGCTCTTTGGTCTGAATAACAGAGTACTCAGACAGATCGCCTTCCATACGCTTAGCCAGCACCTGACTACGCCCGGTTTCATTAAAACGAGCAACCATGGCAGCCAGGTTGTAGCGCAGCGGATCCGCGCTCGCTGTATCAAGAACCACATCAGGTAATACGACGACAAAAGGGTTATCCCCAACAATTGGGCGAGCACAAAGAATTGAATGACCCAGACCCAGTAACTGAGCCTGACGAACGTTCATAATAGTCACGCCTGGAGGACAGATAGACTGCACCTCGGCTAATAGCTGGCGCTTAACACGCTGCTCAAGCAACGATTCGAGTTCGTAAGAGGTGTCGAAGTGGTTCTCAACCGCGTTCTTAGACGCATGAGTCACCAGCACGATTTCTTTGATACCTGCAGCTACAATTTCGTCGACAATGTATTGAATCATCGGCTTGTCTACGATCGGTAGCATCTCTTTAGGGATTGCCTTCGTGGCAGGCAACATGTGCATCCCCAGACCTGCTACCGGAATAACTGCTTTCAAATTAATCATTAAGTCATTCACCTATTCAATTGTTGCTGAATTATAGCTTTTTAGCTTGTTTTAGCCAGTATGAATTACATTACTCCGATGCAGCGTATGTTACGCCGCTTAACTTCGCAATGCAGTAATCTTAATCCCATGGAGGTGTCACTTTAGCCAGGAATGGTCGCAAAGTTACCGCTCCCGTCCCGGCACTCGAAAATTCACCGCTTCGACATTCACCACCTGATGGTTTACCCGGTCGATGTCAACTGAGCTTTGCCCGGTTTCGTTTACCGCATGGATATTCGCCAGCGAGAGTAATGTGTCCTGTTTAGCCATAAACTTGCCGCGCACATCCTTACGGAGATCGAAGTGCATCTTAAGCGCGGGTCCCGTTACAGATTGCTGCATAACCCTGATGTTACGTAAAAAAAGGTGCTGTGGTTGGTTGTGCAACTCAAGCGTGGCACGCTTCATCTCCACGTTGGTGATCGCCACAAATGAAGTTGCATTACCAGAGGAGATCTGAATACCGCGCAATTTGTATTCACGTTTCGTATTATCCAGATGGATATTATTTAACTTAAAGTTTTGTGGAATGGATAAATAACGCCCTTTGATTACGCCGTAACCAATGAGCATACCAGCGCTATTCTCCATATTGATATTATCAATTACGAAATTATCACATCCGTAAATAGCGACCGTCGCATTATCAATGCCCGCTTTCTTGCTATAATCCGGGGTGATATTTCGCGCGGTAATATTACGAATAATAAAGTGTTTGCCGTTCTCCACATGGACTAACTGTCGACAGTCGCTACCGGTTATGTTCGCTACCACAAAGTTTTTTACCGCCAGTTCATCGGGATAGGTATTGTCATAGGTACTCCCCGCCAGACCGATGCCAATGCCCCAGTTCACGTTGCCGTTAGTACAGTTGATACGTTCAATGACATGGTCAGAAATGAGGATGTTGCTGTCGTTTATCGCCACATTCCACTCGATAGCATCACCCTGTAAATCGCTAAAACGGCTGTTCGTGATCTTTACGCCGTCCATTCGGTTATGAAAACCCTGACGCAAAATGCCATAGTTAGCGCGCGTGACGGTAATATCATCGATAGTCAGATTACGCATCAGCCTCGAGGTTTTACCGCCGATATAGATTTGCGTCACCGGACCGAAACCGCTCATGGCAATCCCTTTTATCACACAGTCCGAACCCCGCACATCGAGGGTAACGTTCCTCAGGCTCCCGCCCTGCTCGCCCATCACCTTGCATCCATCCTGCAGAACAAAGCGCCCACGGCCATTGCCGCTGATTCTGCCTTGCAGGTGTAGCGTTTTGCCAGGCGGGATAACAACTGCGGTATTGAGATCCTTACATTCCAGTTCATTTGGTACGACTACCGTTTGTCCTTCTTTGAACGCCTGCCTGAAAGAAGCCACCCAATCCTTTGGGTTGTAATCTTGAATGTTGACGCTGCCCGATGATTCAAGCGCCCGGACAACGGGAGTATGCAGTACGACAAGCGCAGAGCCTGCCGTCAGAAAAGTACGGCGTGAGAGTTTGTTCTCTGACATACAACCTCGATTTACATCGTTTGCAGCAGACTGGCTAACTGTTTATTGATCGCTAACTGATTAAATTCAGTTTCAATTTTTTCGCGCGCGCACTGCACAATCGGCTGTACCTGCTCACTGTCGAGCAGGCTAAATGCCGCTAATCGCTCGGCCAGCGCCTGCGCATCGTTTTCCGGTGCCAGCCAGCCAGACTTGCCCGACTCGACCAGTTCAGGGATCCCACTATGGACGGTGGAAATCACCGGGATGCCCACCGCCATCGCCTCCATCAGCGCCACCGGGATCCCCTCCATATCGCCATCCCTTCCGGTAATTGAGGGCAGCAAAAAGACATCGGCCTGCTCAAGCATTTCCTTCACCTGATGACTGGGTTTAAAGCCAGGCATCTCAATCACATCATCAAGTTGATATTGCTCGATTAGCGTACGCAGACGACGCTCCCAGGGGCCAATGCCAAGGATGCGATAACGGAATGCAACGCCCTGCTCTTTCAACTGACGACAGGCTTCGATGGCGACGTGCAGTCCTTTTTTCTCAGTTAACCTGGCGACAGAGATAATCTCCAGCGGGGCGGCAGGCGATTTCAACTGGCGTGGCGTAAAGCGCGTCATATCGATTCCCATGCGCGAGACCGCAATTTTCTGCGGCGGGCACCCCATATTTTTTAAACGTCCGGCCCAGAGGTTGCTAATAGGTAACATCAAATCCCCACGTTCAAACAGTTGCTGATATTCAGGGGTGTAGTGGGCAAGCACATCCCGATGCGAAACATCAATGCCGTGAAATACCGTGGCGATTTTGCCGCGGATCATCCCTAGCTCACGCAGCTTGGCGGCCGTTACGCCTGCGGGTCCAAAATGAGCGATAAACACATCCGCTTCAAACGCCCGCGGGTTCGCGCCACAAATGGCCGCCAAAATCAGATTGCGCGCCTCATCGCCATAGCGTGAAACATTCAGCGCTTTCCAGGTGGCTGAGCGGGTAATACCGCGCAGGGCCGCCACTGCCCTATACTTAAGCTTCGCCAGTTTGCTGTTCGGCTCATTCAGTAACCAGCGCGTTTTTTCACCCAGACGGTAGGTATTAAATGAGGCATGCGTATTTTCAAGATCACCCTTGTGCAACGCGACAATTTCCACGTCGTAGCCCATGTCGATAAATGCGGTAATCTGATTGAGTACAAAGGTCTCGGAGGAGAGCGGAAATTTAAGCAGGAAAAAGCCAAACTTCATTTTTCCCCCTCAATACGCGTTAAAACCGATTGCACCATGTTCACCCCACGTTCACGCTCACGCCTAACCGCGTCGCCGAGACGTATGTTCAGCTCAGGTAGCTGTCCGAGAGCATCGGCGACCTTTCCTTCCAGGCTGCCATCGAGCAGATGGCGAATATCGACGGCCATCTCTGCTAACCCCAGTTGTTGCATGATACCTGCCGATTTATGCTCATAATTAATGGCGATGGCTGGCGTCATAAAATTCATCGAGATGATGGCCGAGTGTAAACGAGTCCCCACCGTCAGATCGCATGTAGCCAAAATTTTCCCCATCTCCAGGTCGTTGAGTTCATCCATCACCACGTGATAACGGCCCGGGTCGTTAACATACTGGCTCAGGTTCAACGCCACCATGCGGTCATCTTTGTTGTAACTATCAATACCGGTACAGGTTGACAGCGCTATCACCTGGTAACCTTCATCAAGGATGCGGTTCACTACCCCAGCAAAAGCTTGCTCATAGGCCTGCTGCGTTGTCCCCAGACGCTTATCAAAAGGAGCCAGCTCACGCAGAGTAATGGCAACAGTCTTCTGTTTTGCCGCCATGTGTAACCAGTGCTGTACGGCATAACCAGGCTCATAATCCTCATCATGGTTATTTACCAGCCAGGCGGTATCTACCCCGGTTTCGACTTTATCCGTGTTTATTGCACTGCGCTTCATCAGATCCAGACTGACGGATTCACGCAAAATCAACGCATTACAGTGTCCAAAAACGTAGTTCGCCAGTTGATTAAACTGTTCATCCTGGAATGGCCCCACGCTGTGGCCAATCATGTACAGCGGTTTTTTCGCCATAAACGTACACAGGGCATGTTCAAACTGCGGTACGCCATACAAATCGACAAAAAACGATCCGCCGACCTGGATAATGGCGTCGTAGCGCGACAGCAGACGAACAAAATCGGTAAACCCCTGGGCGATCGCGATATTGCGCAGATTACCGGAATCGGTGACACGCGAGAGCAGCACCTGATGCTGATAGCGACGACGCAGCACTTTCTTCACGCGTCCCATAACGCCCGCAGCATTATTGTGTTGCTTCATCTGCGAATACAGCGGATCGCCCATCACCGGGCGGTTCAGCAACCACGAAGAACTCACCGGATAACGGCTCATAACATCCACTTCAGTCTCAGGACGCAACGCGTTAATGGCATCCAGCAAACCGCGCAGAATCGCGCTATCCCCACGGTTCCCACAGGTATGGTTGCCTAAAATTAATAGTTTCATTATGACCTCTTAAAGCGTTGTTCTTATCCTGCACGAAGCAAGGTTTTCATTTTTTCACTGCGGCAGAGCTGGCGTTTTATTTCCACCACTAACGGATGGCGCGACACCACAATCATCGCCGCAAACGCCAGCGCTCCTGCCGCTACCTGGATCCCCAGCAACGCACCTGGCGACAGTTGGCTGCGCAGCATTACGTCCAGCGCATAGCTCACCACAAGGGTAGGTAAAGAGAGATATAACGGCAGCCACAGACTGAGCATGTACTGGCGGTAGCTGGAGCCAAGAACAGGTTTGATCATCACGAAGTAACTGAGGATCGTGTTAATCACCTGGACCAGCAAAAAGCCCAGTGTCACGCCAATCGCCCCGGCCTGATGACCACCGATGAAAATGGCGGGAATAAACAGAAAGGTTTTGAACACATTGAATTTGAAGCTGATGTCGACCCGTGCTTTCGCCATCAGCAGTGAACCGATCGGATTCCCCACAGAGCGCAGCAGTCCAACAATGCACAGCAGTTGCAAGACGGGAATAATACCGTTCCACTTCTCGCCAAATACCAGCGGCACCACATTGTTCGACACCACCATCAATCCCAGGAGTACCGGGAAGTTAATGATCCCGACCACCGACAGCAGCTTGTAAAAATTCACCCGTAGCTTTTCACTGTCGTCCTGAATTTTGGCAAACGCCGGAAACAGGACACGGGTAATAATCGGGTTCAGTTTGATCGGAGGGACAACCGCCACGTTCCAGGCGAGATTGAATCCGCCCGCCACACCTGCGCCCAACGTTCTGGCTAAAACCAGCGTGGAAAGGTTGGTATTGAGGTAATTGATAATGCTGTCTGCCGTCAGCCACGCACCAAAACGCAGGTTCGACGAAACGGATGCCAGCGAAAAATGCAGCCCCGGACGGTAAATCCGGCGACCAAAATAGCCGAACAGCAGCGTTCGTAGCGTACTGTTCACCAGATACCCGAGAATGGCCGTCAGCGCGAGCGGCCAGAAATGGGCGCTGACCACGGTAAAGGTAAAACCGGCCAACACCGAACTGGTTTCAATCATGCCAATTTTGTTGAAGGCCAGCTCTTTTTGCATCAGCGCGCGAAACTGCTGCCCGTGCGGTATCACCACAAACGCCAGCGATAAGGTTTTGATGAGTGGCGCCAGTTCGGGATTATTGAGCACGCTGGCAATCGTCCCGCTAAGCAGAAACATCGCCACACATACCACCATACCCAGCCCAACGTTGAGCCAGTACAGCGTTGTCAGCTCAAGATAACCGATGTCTTTGCGCTGAATAATTGAATTGGCGATACCGAAATCCGACAGCGTATCGGCCAGCGCAATGATCACCAGCGACACGGTTAACAACCCAAACTGGTGGTTATCAATAATCCGCGCCAGGACGGTCATCTGGATAAGTCCCAGACCAATAATGATCACCGTGGCAATCGCCGACCACTTTGCGCCATTAAGCGTTTTTTCTCGTAAACTCATGTTAATACGCCGCTTTGTTCACAAAGCCTTTGAATACCGTCAGAAAAACAATTTTGATATCGAACCACACGCTCCACTCGCGAATGTATTCGAGGTCAAACTCCACACGTTTTTCCATTTTTTCCAGCGTATCGGTTTCACCGCGCCAGCCGTTGATTTGCGCCCAGCCGGTAATGCCCGGTTTTACCTTATGGCGTAACATGTACCCCTCGATCAGTTGACGGTACTGTTCGTTATGCGCCACCGCATGCGGACGTGGCCCGACGATAGACATCCCCCCGGTCAGGACGTTAATAAACTGCGGCAGTTCATCGAGCGACGTCCGGCGCAGGAAATTTCCCACAGGAGTAACGCGCGGATCGTTTTGCGTCGCCTGCGTCACCACCGCGTCGTTCTCCATCACTTTCATCGAGCGAAACTTCCAGACTTTGATCGGCTTCCCGTCCATGCCATAGCGGGTCTGGCGGAAAATCACCGGACCTTTGGAGGTCAGTTTTACCAGCAGCGCAATACCACACAGCACTGGGGAAATAAGTAGCAGGATCAGTGAAGCCAGCACGATATCTTCCGCGCGCTTTAACAGACGATTAATCCCCGAGAGCGGCGTGTCATACAGCGGTACCACCGGAACGCCGTTCATCTCTTCAATCCGTGAATGCAGAATATTGAAGGTAAAGACATCAGGAATGAGGATCACCGAGCAGGTAGTGTCGGCCAACTCACGCACCAGTTTTTTTACGCTTGCGCCATCGCTCATCGACATGGCGATATAAACGTTATGAATGCGTGAAGCTTTGGCGTCGTCCACCAGTTGTTGCAGATTACCGGCCCAGTCGCGGGAGTTTTTTCCAGGGATTGGGTCGTGATAGACCCCCGCCACTTCAAATCCCAGCCACGGTTCATGGCGAAAACTGTCCAGCAGCATTTGTCCGGCGGGCAGGTCGCCAGCCACCGCCACCCGGCGGGTGTTGTAACCACGATTACGCAGCCACCCCGCACCGTAGCGAATAAACGAACGACTCAACACCAGGCCGACGCTTGAAAGCAGATACCATGCCAGCCAGACGGCGAGACGGTTATCGAAATCGTTATTAAAGGCGATCAGACCTGCGCTAAAAATCAGACTCAGCGTCCAGTTTTGTAGTAACAGCACCAGCTCAGTGGAAATTTTGACGCCGCGCCAGGAGCGATAAAAATCCGTTATGCCACCGAGCATCTGAAAAACGACCAGCGTGATCAGCGCCACCAGCAGGTGCATATACAGGAAAGGCAAACCGCTTAATTCGCAGATCACCCACAACCCGCCAAACATGATGGTGATATCTGAAAAGCGTTGCACCATCGAAATTAACGACGCATTGGTTTTGGCGCGTTCGCGCTTTTTTAGATGTGTCATCGTGGTTCCTGTTAGTCACCCTTTGCCCATAAGCGGGCAAAGGAAGCACCGGCATTACTGATTCAGTAACGCCAGAAGAGTGCGCGTTCGCGCTTCCATCAACGGAATATTTCCGCGCGATTCCACGTTCAGGCGCACCACCGGTTCGGTATTGGAAGAGCGTAAATTGAAGCGCCAGTCGACAAACGCCATGCTGATACCGTCCGTTCTGTCCACCGTCAGCGCCTCACGGGAAAAGTGCCGCTCCACACGCGCAATCGCTGCCGCCGGCTCTGCCAGCGTGCTGTTGATTTCCCCACTCGCCGGATAGGCCACCATCCGGTCACGGACCAGTTCACCCAGCGACTGTCCTTTCAGACTCAGCAGTTCCGCCACCAGCAGCCACGGGATCATTCCGCTGTCGCAGTAAGCAAAATCACGGAAATAGTGATGCGCGCTCATTTCACCGCCATAAATGGCATCTTCATGGCGCATCCGCTCTTTGATAAACGCGTGCCCGGTTTTTGACATCACCGGTTTACCGCCTGCCGCCGTCACCACGTCCACGGTATTCCAGGACAGGCGCGGGTCGTGGATAATTTTCGCCCCCGGATTCTTCTCCAGAAACGCTTCTGCCAGCAGGCCGACAATGTAGTAGCCCTCAATGAACTGACCTTTTTCATCGAACAGGAAGCAGCGGTCAAAATCACCGTCGAAGGCAATCCCCATATCCGCACCGTGTTCAATCACCGCATTGCGCGTGTCGGCCCGGCATTCCGGCAGCAGAGGATTAGGAATACCGTTGGGGAAGTTGCCATCCGGCGTATTGTGAATTTTGATGAACTCGACCGGCACACCCAGCGCCTTAAAACGGGCTTCAATGGCGTCAACCACCGGACCTGCCGCACCGTTGCCGGAGTTAAGCACCAGCTTCATCGGTCTCAGGCTGCCGGGATTGATGTAACCCAGCAGGTGGTCGATGTAGGCATCGCGGGTAGTAATACGCTGGTAGTGGCCACGTTTTGTCACATCAACCGCCGGGAAGTCGTTGGCTTCCGCCAGGCGCTGCACGTCGCGCAGACCGGTATCACCGCTGATGGGCCGCGCCCCTTCCCGCACCAGCTTCATGCCGTTGTAATCCATCGGATTATGGCTGGCGGTCACTTCAATACCGCCGTCAATGCCAAGGTGGAAGGTGGCGAAGTAAATCTCTTCGGTGCCCGACATACCAATATCCAGCACATTCACCCCCGCATCCTGCAACCCTTTCGCCAGCGCCAGTTTTAGCGTCTCGCTGGTCTGGCGCACATCGCCGCCCAGAACGATAGATTTTGGCTTCAGGAACTCGCCGTAAGCGCGGCCAATGCGCCACGCAATCTCTTCATTCAGCTCTTCGCCCAGCCTGCCGCGAATATCGTAGGCTTTGAAACAGGTTAATTTCGTCATGATTTCCCCTTCTTCAGGCAACAGTTAGCCCTCTCCTGACTGGAGATATTTTTCACAAAATGACTAGCCGTTAGTTTTTAGGCCGGATAAGGTGTTCACGCCGCCATCCAGCAACGATGATGTTGTGTTACGCGCGCCCGTAGCGATCCGCAAACCGCACCACATCATCCTCATCGAGGTAAGATCCGGAGCGCACTTCAATCAGATCGAGCGGGATTTTCCCGGGGTTCTCCAGACAATGGGTCGCCCCCAGCGGAATATAGACAGACTCGTTTTCAGCAAGCAGTTTGATATCATCATTGATTGTCACCTTCGCGGTACCAGCAACCACAACCCAGTGTTCAGCCCGGTGATGATGCATCTGCACAGACAATCCCTCACCAGGCTTGACGGTAATTCGCTTCACCTGGTAACGCTCTCCGGCATCAATTGAGTCGTACTTGCCCCACGGACGATAAACTTCGCGGTGAATATGATGCTCATGACGCCCGTCAGCCTTAATTTGCTCTACCACTTTTTTGACGTCCTGCACCGCGTTGCGATCGGCTATCAGCACCGCGTCTTTGGTCTGCACCACCACCAGATCTTTCACCCCGACGGTCGTCACCAGGCCGGATTCGGCATACACGTAACTGTTTTCCGTTTTGTGGCTAATGACGTCGCCGTGATGCACATTGCCTTCAGCGGTATGGGCACTAATTTCCCACAGCGATGACCAGGAGCCAACATCGCTCCAGCCTGCGTTCATTGGCATCACCACCGCATCGGCTGTACGTTCCATTACCGCATAGTCCACAGACTCTTCCGGGCAGGCGAGAAACGCCTGTTCATCAACGCGGATAAAATCGAGATCGGGGTCGACCGTGCTCATGGCGTTCTCACAGGCTTCAAGAATGTCGGGACGATACTTTTTCAGTTCTTCCAGGTAACGTCCGGCCCGGAACAAGAACATGCCGCTGTTCCAGTAGTAGTCGCCGCTCGTCACGTAAGCCTGCGCGGTTTCCAGATTGGGCTTTTCAACAAACTGTGCCACCTCAAAAGCCACGGCGTCGGTATTCGTCGGCGAGACTTCCCCCCGGCGGATATAGCCATAGCCGGTTTCCGCCTGGTCCGGCACGATACCAAACGTCACCAGCTTACCCGCTCCGGCATATGGCATCGCATTGCGAACCGCCTCGCGGAATGCCTCTTCGTCGGCAATCATGTGATCGGCCGCCAAGATCAGCAGCAGCGGATCCTCACCCGGACTTTGACGTTTTGCCGCCAGCGCGGCCAGCGCTATCGCCGGTGCCGTGTTACGCCCGGCAGGTTCGAGAATGATGTTCTCAGTCAGCTTGTGCAGCTGTCGTAACTGTTCCGCTACGATAAAACGGTGTTGTTCATTACAGATAACCACCGGGCTTTCGCACTCCACGCCGTTCAGACGGCAAATCGTCGTCTGCAGCATGGTGAGATCGCCTTTCAGGCACAGGAACTGCTTTGGGTACAGCACGCGGGACAGTGGCCATAAACGGCTACCCGAGCCACCGGCCATCACCACCGGAAAGAGTTTGCTTTGACTCATCATGTACCCCGTATATCTGCAAGAAATTGACTCAGCACGTTTTCTTTATCCAGCGTGCGTTCGGCATAATCACGTGCCACCGTGTTTACTTTTGGCATCATCAATGCCCGTTTAATACCGCAAACCAGCGCGTTTACCGACTCCGGCTCCACGCACACCGCAATGCCAGGGTGAGCGTCACAAAGCTGACCCAGCTCGGTTTCAGGTTCGGCAGTAATAACTGCGTTACCACCAACAGCGAGGATATTGGTCAATTTGGAGGGCAGTACGGCATCAGCCGCACCACGCTTTTGCACGACCAGATGACAATCCGCCATCTTGAGCAGCGCAGGCAGCGCGTCATATGATTGCAGCGGAAAGAACATCACGTTGTTCAGGCCGCGTTCGCTGACCATACTCTCCAGCCGCGCTTTACCACCGCCCTGCCCGACAATCACAAACAGCCAGGGGTGTTCGCTCAACTCGAGCGCTGCGTCTATCACGCTCTCCAGCCCCTGCTTTTCACCGATATTGCCTGAGTAAAGAACGATCTTTTGATCGGCAGGCAATCCCAGTTGCTGGGACAACGCCAGGGCATCGGCGTCGCTCACATCACGAAAGCGCGTCACTTCTGACCAGTTCGGAAAGAAAATAACCTTGTGCGGCGCAACGCCTTTTTCCATGGCTTTGTGCATCATGGAACGGGAAATCGTCGAAATATGGTCCATATTCAACAGCCCACTGCGCTCAAAGGCGCTGGCCAGTTTTGCCACCATACCGCGCGTGCCTTTGCCCGCCATTCCTAGCCCCAACATGGCATCGACTTCGTAATCCTGAACGTGCAATAGCGTACGTGCGCCACAAAGCTTTGCCAGCAGGCGCATGCCCGGCGTGCAAAACAGCGTCGGCACTACGCCGATAATGCGATCCGGCTTCCAGCGACGTTGCGCCAGTAGCGGGAAAAAACTGCTCAGGGCGAAACTGCCCAAATGCAGCAGGCGCTTGAGCGTTGAGGGTTGCTCAGGCACATACAGCGGACAACGCCAGACGAGGGCGTCGCCCTCTTCGCGACGGTAGCGCCAGGATGAATAACTGCCGTTTACCTTCCACTGGGGATAATAAGGCGGCGCGGTGATCACCCGAACGTCATGCCCCTGCTGCGCCATCCACTCCACCATTTCACCGGTGTATTTGCCGATACCGGTCAACTCCGGCGAATAGTTGATGCCATACACGAGGATCTTCATAGCCCGGGTACTCCGGCCTGACTTGTTTTACAGAAGTAAGCCCGACTGTTGTCGTGCACGTGGTCACTGACCAGAATCTGTGTAGCCGCCATCCATCGGTACGCATCATGTTGGACATTGGGCAGTAGCAAGTCGTTTTCCGACACCCGCAGACGAAATCCCAGCACGATGTAATGCGTTGAGAAATCATCCCCAGAAAAGTTGTCGTCATAGAAGTGCTGCCAGACACCGTAAAACTCCGCAGCGGACAGCGGTAAACGTAACCCCAGCTCCGTTTCGGTAAGCCGCTCAAAGGCCACGTGCAGCGGTTCATTTTTTTGCACCCGACCGCCGGGCACAAACCAGTAACCCTGCGCCGGACGATTGAGACGCTTACCGAGCAGAAATTCACCGTGGGTGTTTTCCACGATCAAATCGATGGAAATCAGCGGAGTTGAACGTACTACGGTGGCAAAATCCTCATGACGTAAAAACATGCTTACCCCCGGTAGCGCTGCTGGTTTTCAAGGAACCACTGCCAGGTACTGGCAAGCCCCGCTTCCAGTGATATCTCGTGATACCAGCCCAACTGATGCAGACGCGTAACATCGAGCAATTTGCGCGGCGTTCCATCCGGTTTGCTGGCGTCGAACACCACGCGCCCCTTGTAACCCACGACCTGCGCGATGGTTTGCGCCAGTTCGCGGATGGTGCAGTCCACGCCGGTGCCCACGTTGATATGCGACAGCATCGGCTGGGTATATTCCTGCAAGACTTCCTGATCCAGCTCCATCACGTGGATACTGGCCGCTGCCATATCGTCAACATGCAGAAATTCACGCATTGGCGTCCCGCTTCCCCACACCACCACATCCGGCGTATTGTGCTCGCGAGCGTCATGAAAGCGGCGCAGCAGCGCCGGGATCACATGCGAATTACTCGGGTGGAAGTTGTCATGCGGCCCATACAGATTGGTCGGCATCACCGAGCGATAATCGCGGCCATACTGGCGGTTATACGATTCGCACAGCTTGATCCCGGCAATTTTGGCAATCGCATACGGCTCATTGGTCGGTTCCAGCTGCCCCTGCAACAGCTCGCTTTCGGCTATTGGCTGGGTGGCTTGCTTTGGATAAATACAGGATGATCCGAGGAACAGCAGTTTATTCACGTTATGCAAATGCGCAGCATGAATAATGTTGCTCTCAATCATCATGTTTTCATAAATAAAATCAGCAGGATAAGTATTATTCGCCACGATCCCGCCGACTTTAGCCGCCGCCAGATAAACCTGGTCAATACGTTCAGTGGCAAAGAACGCCTGCACCGCACTTGCGTCCAGCAGGTTAAGTTGGTCGCGGGTACGCAGCACCAGCTCGACATTATCTCGCTGCGACAATTGTCTGACGATGGCGGACCCCACCATCCCGCGATGGCCCGCCACAAAAATACGTTGTGTCTTCATCCTCAGTACTCCAGCGCGATGGCGACCTCGTAACCGTGCGACTTCAGCAGGGAATGCTTCTTCGCTGCTTCAAGATCGTTGGCAACCATTTCCGAGATCATCTGGCGCAACGTGATTTCCGGCTTCCAGCCCAGTTTTTCATGTGCTTTGGCCGGATCGCCCAGCAGCGTTTCCACCTCTGCCGGACGGAAATAGCGCGGATCGACGGCAATCATGACATCCCCAGGCTTCACACCCGGCGCGTCGTGTCCGGTTACGGAAACCACGATGCCTTTCTCATTCACGCCCTCGCCTTCAAAGCGCAATTTAATCCCCAACTGAGCGGCGGCCATTTCCACAAACTGGCGCACGGAATACTGCACGCCGGTGGCAATCACGAAATCTTCCGGCTTGTGCTGCTGCAGCATCATCCACTGCATCCTGACGTAATCTTTGGCATGCCCCCAGTCACGCAGCGAATCCATATTGCCCAGGTACAGGCAAGACTCCAGCCCCTGCGCGATGTTGGCGATCGCACGCGTAATTTTGCGCGTGACAAAGGTTTCCCCGCGGCGCGGAGATTCGTGGTTAAACAGAATGCCGTTACAGGCATACATACCGTAAGATTCGCGGTAGTTGACGGTTATCCAGTAGGCGTACAGCTTGGCAACGGCATACGGCGAGCGCGGGTAGAACGGCGTGCTCTCTTTCTGCGGGATTTCCTGTACCAGACCGTACAGTTCAGAGGTGGAAGCCTGATAAAAACGGGTCTTCTTTTCCAGCCCGAGGAAGCGGATAGCTTCCAGCAAACGCAAGGTGCCGATAGCATCGACATCCGCGGTGTATTCCGGTGAATCAAACGACACCGCGACATGACTCATGGCGCCCAGGTTATAGACCTCATCCGGTTGCACTTCCTGTAAAATACGGGTCAGGTTGGAGGAGTCCGTCAAATCGCCATAGTGCAGATGGAATTTGGGATTGCCCGAATGCGGATCCTGATAGATATGGTCCACACGTTCGGTGTTGAATGATGAAGCGCGGCGCTTAATACCGTGTACTTCATACCCTTTTTCCAGCAGGAACTCTGCCAGGTAAGAACCATCCTGCCCGGTTACGCCAGTGATGAGAGCGACTTTTGACATGTTATTACCTCTTAAATGATCCCCTCAGGGAGTAACTTTCTCGACGCGTTCGCGTGTGACTATTGCGGGATTTCCCCGACAAACGACATTGGCTGGCAGCGATTTAAATACACTGCTGCGTGCTCCGACGACGGTGCCATCGCCAATCGTCACGCCAGGCGCGACAAAGACATCTGTCGCCAGCCAGCATTTATCACCAACTACAATTGGTGTGGCGTTAATATCAAAATGTTGACTGGCATAATCATGACTCCCGGTGCATAAATAACTTTTTTGCGAAATAACCGCGTGCGCACCAATCGTAATATCACCCAGCGTATATAAAACCGCGTCATCACCCACCCAGGAATAATCTCCCAGGGTTAATTTCCACGGATAAGTAATTTTTACTGAAGGTCGAATAACTACGTTTTTTCCTATTTTTGCGCCAAACATTCGCAATAAAAACGCACGCCAGCGATACATTACCTGCGGGGACCAGCGAAATAATGTGGCTTGCACTGCCCACCATAATTGCACTTTAATGGCACCGCCGCCGCGAAAACCTCCCGGCACGTTGAAGCCGCTTAAATCCTGCATAATGTACCCTTACGCTTTTCCATATAAGGTTTTTGTTTTACCGGTTGTGCGCAGACGTAAATATTCTGACAATCCGGTCCAAAAACCTGGCATGTGTAATATCTGGCGCTGTACCTTTTTTGCATCCCGGCACAATTCCAGATTATTCGTCGTTGACACCCCACCCATGGAAAACTCTGACACCAGCCCGCTCAGCTTTTTAAACGCGTAACCTGACTTGTATAATTTGGCTGCCAGCGCGTAATCAGACGATATCTTATATTGCAAATCATAGCGCCAGACATTCAGTCCAGAGAGAGGAAAGAAGATGGCCTGATGGCTGGCGGGAAGGCTGTGATAAATATACCAACCCGGCTTGGCCCGCCGCTTAATTTTGTTACCATTACCGAAATCCAGCAACGCATCGCCAATGACCATCGCTTTATCGCTCTGCGTTTTTAGCTGGCGGATAAAATGAGCCGCATCTGCATGCAGAATATCCCCGGAGTTGAGGAACAGCGCAAACCGCCCGCGCGCCATAGCGATACCTTTGTTCATTGCATCATAGATGCCCTTATCCGGCTCGCTGACAAACCGTAACCGGTGCTCTCCACTGAGCCCTTCAAGAAAGGCCGAGGTACCGTCAGAGGAGCCGCCATCAACAACAATCCACTCAAAACTGATATCACCCGCCTGCGTCAGATGAGCTAACGACGCGTGAGTTTTGACGATCCCTTCCAGATTACGAAAGGCGACGGTAATAATACTGAGCAGCATGCGTTCTACCTCGCTATATTCAGCGCCTTGCGCAAAATAAACGGACATACAATTAAAAATGCGTATTCCGGACTAAATACTGAACCTGTAAAAAACAGCGACAGCGGCGTAAAAAGATAAAGCTGCACCCGATAATTCTGATTATCACCAAACGCATTGATCATCATCTTCATGACTTTCCCCATGTACCACAGGGCTAATATCACCGCGAACCATGAGAAATAAATAATCAGCAGATACAAGCCATTGTCTATCGTTTTACCAACATCTGCACCGTTAAAAATTCCGAATGACGCAACATATTCATAAAGTGAGCCGAATCTCACTACCCCATCAACGTTAAGTAACGAATAACCGACCATTACTAATGGTCCCACGATACGATAATACGATGATGAGCCTTCAGTTCCTAAATCTCCAAGCCGTGTCGCGATGTACGGAAACGCAAATATCACACCAACAACAAACACGCTTAATGAGATTATCGCCAGCGGCAACTTCTTTTTTATCGCATCTTTATTCAGATACTGGAACGCCCACTCCAGGAGGTAAAACAAAATAAATGTCATTACCCCTGAAAACGATCCTGATAATATTATCCCTGCCAGAATCATAGCATCGGACTTAGGCGTTTTGATACCAAACTGTTTGATACTGAGCCAAATTGAGATTAACGCCAGAGCGAAGAATGCCGGTTCGAAATAGAGTGCAGTGGTACGCTTCCCACCAAACTTAATAAAGTTCAGAACATAGCTATTACTGTAAATAAGATATTTCGAAATAACTTCCATTAAACTGCTGCCGCCACTAAGAATTATCTGCGCCATTTCCACCGCAGCTAACCCCACCACCAGGCCCACAACCAGCCAGAAAAAACGCAAGATCTTAATGTAGTTATGCGGCGAAATGGTTTTGAAGCGAATACTCCACACCATACCGATAATCACCACGGTATAGACAAACAGCATTGCGGACGTCACGTACTTGCTGGCATCCAGTGATTGTCCGAACAGATAGTTAAACGCCGTCAGTCCGCCCCCCACGCCCAGCGCAATCATTAATTTTTTAATATTGATGCGCTCGACAAACAGCAACAGCAGAACGGGCAAGAACGTGACGATAGTTATCGGGAAGCTCTCGCCAAGCTGGGCGAGTTTGACGTTAACCAGCAGATAAAGCAGCGGTAGCACCAGATAGCTACAGATTCTGATAGAACGAGACATACTCCTCCAGCATCTGTTGCCCACTGTATGCCACCCGGCTGCGCTGGCTGAACGCGGCAAGCGACGTGTCAAATACCGCCTGCGCAATGTCTGATCTTTTCAGTTGCACCAGGTGCAAAACATCCGCTTCGCTGAACGTTTTGCCGCCCGATTTCGCCAGCACTTCCTGCGCGGCATCGCTGTGCGTAGCAATCACCGGTACGCCGATGGAAAGCGCTTCGCACAGAATCAGCGGGTAGTTATCAACGCGCGAGCTGAACACCAGCCCATCCATCTCGTTAAGCGCGCTCATCAACGTGCGCTTATCGCTCTCAAACCCGTGATTGATGACGTTATCCCCGACAAACGGGGAAAATTTGCCGAAGGTATGCAGCTCAATTTTGTCTCCGAGCGCAATCATCGCTCGCACCAGTTGCTGACTGGTTTTACCGTCATAGCGCAGGTCATGGGCCACTACGGCGATTTTCGGTCTGCCGCTTTCCTCATGCTTAGCGGGAAGTTCGGCAAGAATGGCTTCCGTTGCCACATCGATGCCATTGTTAATAATGCGGCAACAACCGGCGCCATACAGACTGTTGAATGCATCGGCCACATGCTGACTGGGCGAGATGAACTGGCAGCCCAGCGCCAGCATGGCGCGAAACATCTGCCGTTTACCAGGCAACTGTTGATGGGCTTTATCGATTTTTACCGGCGGATAGTTACTGAGCGTTGGACATTTCTGACAGCCCGTTTTCCAGCTTTCGCAGCCATCGGTAAAGGCACAGCGCCCGGTCACGCTCCAGTGATCGTGCAGCGTCCAGACGAAGGTGATATCCGGTTTATGCGCCTTTACTTTTTGGCAAAAGGCGACCACCTCTTCCAGATTCAACCAGTAGCTGTGCAACACATGAAAATGCAGTACCAGCGGGCCGGAAGTGCGGGTTACCGTACGGTACAACTTGTCGAGATTGCCAAACATGTCGCGGTTCGCGAAACGAAACAGCGCAATGTTCGCCGCCGACGTCAGACGTGGCGTATGTTTGATAACCTGCGGGTAATTCTCGTGGCTGACGCTTTTCTTACCGCCTTTGCCATAGCCGTAGACAAAACGCGATGACAGCCCTTTCTCCAGCGCCCTCAGATGCAAATCTAACGCCACGCCTGCCGCCCCGCCTTCTGCGAGTCGCACATTAAACTGTAATATCTTCATTTTATTACCTTCACCCGTGCCTTCTCGCCCACGACCAGCGTATTGTCCGGGATGCTATCCACTACGACGCTCCCGGCGCCAATCGTCACGTTATCGCCAATGGCAACGCCGCCAAGCAGAGTGACATTGGCCCCCAGCTCAACGCCGTTACCGATGACCGGACAGGACAGATCGTTGCCGCCAAGATTGCCGATGGTGACGCCGTGGCGCAGGGTGAAATCATCCCCCGCCACCACGTGTTTATTGATCACCACCCCATAGCCATGATGGATGGTGAAACGACGACCAATAGATGCAGCGGCCTGGATTTCATAGCCAAACACGCATTCAGTGATAAGGCGATACATCACCAGCACCGGCGCCGCCCACAGGTTGTTCAAGACATTTTTTTTACGCCAGACGGAGCAAAAATGGGCAATCCGATAGGCCACCACCATGCAGCAGGGTCGCAGACTCCAGCCGTTCGCGCGTAAATCTTCCAGCATACTTAGCGTCCTCGCAGTCCGTCGGCCAGGCGCTTACTATTGCGAACAGAAAGCAGCGTCAGCAACGTGCGCCAGTTCATCCGTTTATTGCGGATCTGGTAGAGGGTAAACAGCTGATATTTCTTGCTGGCCCGATCAAATTTGCCTTTGTGCTTACGGTAGAACTGAAAGTAGCCGGAGAATTTATGCGGGGATGAGGTAATACGCATTTCACCGTGATTCACATGCAGGATCTGCGTTGCCTCTTTTACCTTCCACGGTTTGCCATACGCCACCACCATGCGCAGGAAAATGTCATAATCCTGCGCCGCTTTCAGCGTGGTATCGAACAGGCATGCTTTAAACCGCCAGGCCCAGGTAAACACCTGATTACCAATAATATTGCGCTTATAAAATTTACGGCGTGAATAAACGGCCTTCGGATAGAGCGGCAAACTGGTCGGCTGCGAATATACTTCGCCTTCACAGACATAGTCATTGGCATACAGAAACGCCCGCGTCACCAGATGATGGCGATAATTGAGAAATACGCTCAGGCGGTTCGGCGTCCATTCATCATCATCATCAATACCCGTAATATATTGCCCACTGGCCTGCATGATGGCCTGATTACGCACCGCACAGGCTCCGGAGTTAGTTGGATTACGCGTATACGACACACGCGGATCGTTGAGCTCTTCAACAAATTGCTGCAGTTGCTCATACGAGGAAGAGCAATCATCCACAATGATCATCTCCCAGTGAGGATAGTCCTGGCGCAGTACCGATTTAATCGCCCGGATGGCCAGTTGCTGACGGTTCCAGGTGGGCATATAAATTGAAATTAGCGGGTTGTCTGTCGTCATTTTCGTTTCCCAGATATCCCCGTCATACTTCAAGTTGCATCTGCGTTGGCTTTCCTGCAACTCGAGTTATTTAGGGTATAAATATGTTTTTGTGGGCCGCTATCCGGCAATGTTCGTTACCTATTTCGAATCCGAGGTGTACTCGTATTCGTAGTAACCGTAATCCTGATACCCGCTGGCGCGGCGGAAGATCGAGTTCAGGATCACCCCTTTCACCTGAATGCCGTTTTGCTCAAAGCGACTCAGGCTGGTTTCCACCTCTTTCAGCGTGTTGACCGCGTAACGCGCCACCATCAGCGTGGTTCCAGCGTGACGCCCCACGATAGCCGCATCGGTCACCGCCAGTATTGGCGGGGTATCGATCAGCACCAGGTCATAGTGCGAGCTGGCCCATGCAATCAGTTCGCCAAAGCGTTCACTCATCAGCAACTCGGAGGGGTTGGGGGGAATTTGTCCGCGAGGGATCAGATCAAAATGTGGAATCGATGTCGGTTTCGCACTGCATGAGATATCCCCCTTGCCGATGAGGATCTCAGACAGACCGTTAACGTTATTGGTCCCCAGCAGCTCGTGGGTATAGCCTTTGCGCATGTCGCAGTCGATCAACAGCACGCGTTTGTTGGTCTGACTAACGACCGCCGCCAGGTTGGCGCAGACAAACGTTTTACCAATTGACGGGCTGACGCCGGTCAGCATCAAGACGTTGTTGCGCGCCTGCATCATGGCAAAGTGCAGGCTGGTACGCAGGCTGCGGACCGCTTCTATCGCAAGATCCGTCGGATTCCCCACCGCCAGCAACTGGCTTTGTTTGTAGCGTTTCACGCCTTTAATGGTCTGCACGTTATCGCGTGCTTTTTGCCATTCTGATAGCGGAATGCTGGCATACACGCTGATACCATGCTCTTCCAGCGCCTGTGGGCTTTCAATGCCGCGATTAAACAGGGAACGCAGCAGTACGTCCACCACTGAAAGCATCAAACCAAGAATGATGCTACCGAGAATAATCAGCGTCGTTTTCGGCTTCAGCACGCCTGGCTGGGCAATCGCGGGATCGACGATGCGTACATCTCCGACCGTACTGGCCTCGGTAATCTTCAGCTCCTGCTGCTTGTTCAGCAGTTGCATATAGACCTGCTGGCCGGACTCCACGTCACGCGTCAGGCGGACAATTTCCTGCTGCGTTTTCGGCATCGCCGTTACGCGCCCGTTCAGCTTGCTTTTCTCATCTTCCAGCGCCTGGCGTTTTTCCAGCAAGGTGCGGTACGCAGGGTGCGCTTTGGTGAACAGCTTGGAAATCTCCGCTTCTTTGAAGGTCAGCTCATTAAGCTGCGCATCAATATTCACCATGGAATCCAGCACCGCTTTGGCTTCCAGCGGCAAATCCACGGAGTCTTTGTCCTGACGAAAGGCATTCAGCTTGTTTTCGGCAACGTCCAGCCGGTTACGTACCTCGGGCAACTGCTTTGCCAGAAACGCCAGACTTTTGGCGGCCTCTTCAGATTTACGCTCCACGTTTTGTTGCAGATAGTTGCGGGTAATACTGTCAAGGATCTGGCGGATTTGCTCGCGGTCTTCGCCGGTAAAGGTCAGGCTCAGTACGCCAGTGTCTTTGCCGGTTTCCGTCACCATCAGATTATTTTGCAAGGTGTTGATCATGCCCAGCGTGGAGAATTTGCTGACGGTAAATTGGCTCTCAGGGCTGGCATGGATCGCCTCGACCAGCATCGTCACGCCGTCATGTTTCAGCACCTGCCCAACCTGCCCCTGGGCGCTAAAACCTCCGTCACTCACCAGCTGATAACTTTTGTCATTCAGCACGCTTAGCGTGAAGGTCTGTTCATTCATTGCCTTTGGCAGCGTGAAAGTCGTCACGTTAACCGTTTCGTTCTGGCGACCCATCAACCGATCCCAACCCGCGCCAAAAATGGGGAACGTATCTTTGGTAACCGCGATATCCAGATTGAGATCGTCTACCGTTTTCCCCAATACCAGCCGTGACTGGATGAGCTGAATTTCCGCTTCAGAGGCCGGAGGTTTGTTCGACAACGCCGAGCCAATATCCTGCACCAGTGAATTTCCGGTATTTTGCTCAATTTGCACCAGCGCGTCCGCACTGTAGATGGGAGTGGCAAATAGCGTGTAGACCGCTGCGCATAATGCAAATGCCGCAGTAATACCAAGCACCCACCAGCGGGCTTCCACCACCGTTGCCACCAGACGACCAATATCGATTTCATCATTGCCCGTTACCGGCGCAGCAGACTGTTTTACTTTTTCTGTCATTGTTTTCCCTGCTCTGCGTTCAATGCCTGAGCCCATTGGCGGGCAGACCGTTCAAGTAATGCGTACACCGCGTCAAACGCATCACGGCTTTTACGATACGGATCGGGAATTTCGCGCTCGCTGTCCCAGTGACCAAACAACATCACTTTGCCGCGCATCTCCGGCACCATTTCACACAGGGCAGAGATATGGCGTTTTTCCATGGTCAGGATCAGGTCATACTCCCGGCACATTCGTCCCGAGATCTGCCGGGCACAATGATTCTCCAGTGACAGGTTGTGCGCCTGCGCCACGCTGATGGCGCACGGGTCCGCGCCTTTGCCTACCATCGCCCCGAGGCCGGCAGAAGAGACCGTCAGCGCCGGGTGAAATTGCCTTAACAAGCGCTCTGCCGTCGGAGAGCGGCAAATGTTCCCCACACAGACAACTAAGATTTTGTTAAACATGACGATTACCAGTTGTGAAGGTCGCTGGCCGTGTCCGTCATATAGCGAACACCGCTAATAGTCGGCAGCAACTGATTGATCAAACGGTTCCAGCGAGCAACCGGCGCGGTAGTGACGTACACCACATCGTATGGCTGGAGTCGGAATGACGTCGCCATCACCAGCGATGTCGCATCGGACATATCAAGCTGATAGATATTGGCAATCTTGCCGTTGTTCCCGCCCTCGCCTTTCAATGGACGAATAACGAAAATGCCGCTGGCGTTGGAGGTGGTCAGGTCGATACCTTCCGCGTTGCCGAGCGCTTCGGTGAGCGTCATGCCGCTGAAGTCCATTTTGAGGGTGCTCTGTTTTTTCACTTCCCCCATCACGAAGACTTTCAAATCGTCATTACGCGGAACAAACAGGATGTCGCCAGGATAGAGCAGACGGTTCTGGCTCAGGTCGCCATTTTGCATTAGCGCTTGCAGTGAAATACGTTGCTCCTGCCCTTTATGAGTCAGTACAACGTTGCGCCAGTCTGCCGCCTCGGTGAGACCGCCTGCGGCGTTAATGGCATCGAGAATGGTAAGCGGCACGTTGGTGATGGCCTGCTGGCCGGATTTGTTCACCTGCCCGGAGACATAGGCCTTCTGCGAACGGAAAGCGGCGATATTAACGTCCACCTGCGGGTCAGCAATGTACTTCGCTAAGCGCCCGGTAATATCACTACGAATTTCGGCCAACGTTTTCCCTGACACGCTAACTTTGCCGATGTAGGGGTAAAACATGGTGCCATCAGGCTGCACCCAGTTGCCGGCATCACTTGAGCTACGATACTGCCCAGCCGGCGTGGTGAGTTCAGGATGATCCCAGACGGTAACATTCAGGACATCGCCCGGGCCGACCCGGTACTGATACCCGGAAATCTCCTGGTCGAGAGACATATTAGGCTGCGCAACATTTGGTCGGGGACGTAATTGTTCGACCAGTCGTGGGGTGAGTGGATAAACATTCACCATGCGATCGATATCAAAATCAGCGTCCTGCTGTTTAATCACATCTTTGCCCATCGTAGACATATTGCTGCCCGGAAGCACGGTACAACCGTTTATCAAGATTACCGATACCAATACAGGCATCAATTTAAGTTTGGATTTCATCATTGATTATTTATCACTTTGGCAGAGTAATTATCACGTGCGATCTAAATAGCGACTTCGCCTGTACGCATTTACCTTGCCGTTAATTGAAAAGGAATTTAACTGGCATCTGTCCTAAAAAAAATGAATTCATCTGCGGTCTCTTGACAGAATAATTTAGGCTCGTCTCAGGCGACCAGACACGCTACCGCCCCTGGCTTCATTAGCTACCAATGCACTGATTAATTTAAATTTTTATCTTCCCCTTTATTTTCATCACATTCACAGCGGGAACGCATCAGGAATAGCGCCGCTGGTTGATAAGGAAATATTTATCTTTTGATTATTACCGGAAGAATTGTTGCAGCTAAGCGAATATCAGGCAAGGTAACAAGTTACCGACAACTTGCTTTTAAGATTAATATTAAGCGTTGAATTTGTATATTTTTAGGATTTTATTGATATTGACAATATTAATATAGAAATATCCCACCTGCGATATTTCTTAAAGAGCTTTGGATTAATAATATAATTTCCTGTAGTTACATTAAGGCTAATATCCCGTACCTGGTTGTAATAGGCTACAGAGAAATCCCTCCTCGCCATTGCATTTTTCGCCAGTTTTACCCATGATCGAATTGTGACAATTGTCATACAACTATGGGTATAGCATTTACTATGGAATGGATTGCCGATCCGTCAATCTGGGCCGGACTCGTCACGCTAATCGTGATCGAACTTGTTCTTGGCATTGATAATCTTGTTTTTATTGCCATCCTCGCGGAGAAACTGCCTCCTGCCCAGCGGGATAAGGCGCGTATTACCGGGCTACTGCTGGCGATGGTCATGCGCCTGCTGCTGTTGGCATCAATATCATGGCTGGTAACGCTGACCACGCCGCTGTTCAGCATTCGCGGCCTGAGCTTCAGCGCGCGCGATCTGATCATGCTGTTCGGCGGTTTCTTCCTGCTGTTTAAAGCCACCATGGAGCTAAACGAACGGCTGGAAGGCAAAGACAGCGAGAACCCGACCCAGCGTAAAGGCGCTAAGTTCTGGGGCGTCGTCGCGCAAATAGTCGTGCTGGACGCCATCTTCTCCCTGGATTCCGTCATTACCGCCGTGGGTATGGTCGATCACCTGGCGGTAATGATGGCTGCGGTGATTATTGCCATCAGCCTGATGGTGCTTGCCAGCAAGTCGCTGACGCGCTTTGTCAACAGCCATCCCACTATCGTCATTCTGTGCCTGAGCTTCTTGCTGATGATTGGTTTCAGCCTGGTCGCCGATGGGTTTGGTTTCCATATTCCGAAAGGTTACCTGTACGCCGCCATCGGCTTCTCGGTCATGATAGAAGCATTGAACCAGTTGGCTATCTTTAACCGCCGTCGCTTCCTGTCAGCCAACCATACCCTGCGCCAGCGCACCGCCGAGGCGGTAATGCGACTGCTGAGCGGGCAAAAAGAAGACGCCGAACTGGATGCCGAAACCGCAGCCATGCTGGCAGACCATCATGAAGGACAAATTTTTGCCCCTCAGGAACGGCGGATGATTGAACGTGTGCTGAACCTTAATCAGCGTACGGTCAGCAGCATCATGACCTCACGCCATGATATTGAGCACATCGACCTCAATGCGCCGGAAACAGAAATCCGCGCTTTGCTGGAAAAAAACCAGCATACGCGTCTGGTGGTCACCGGCGAAGATGAGCAGGAAGACTTGCTGGGCGTGGTGCATGTCATTGACCTGCTGCAGCAATCTCTTCGCGGCGAGCCGCTCGACTTACGCGTCTTGATTCGCCAGCCGTTGGTGTTCCCGGAAACTCTGCCGCTGCTTCCGGCGCTTGAACAGTTTCGTAACGCCCGGACGCACTTCGCTTTTGTGGCCGATGAATTTGGGTCAGTTGAAGGGATTGTAACGCTCAGTGACGTGATGGAAACCATCGCCGGTAACCTGCCAAATGAGGTAGAGGAGATTGACGCCCGCCATGACATTCAGAAAAACGCGGATGGTTCATGGACCGCAAACGGACACATGCCGCTGGAAGATCTGGTGCAGTACGTGCCTATCCCGTTAGATGATAAGCGTGAATATCACACCATTGCCGGACTGTTAATGGAGTATTTGCAGCGCATCCCGAAAACCGGGGAGGAAGTTCAGGTCGGCGACTATCGACTAAAAACCCTGCAGGTGGAAAATCATCGCGTGCAAAAAGTCCAACTGATACCGCTGCACAGTGAAGAAGAGATGGATTACGAGGTGTAAATCACGAGCCGGAGGCGGCATCAACCGCCATCCGGCAATATGAATCAGAGTTTATCCAGCAACTTTTTAACATCTTTACCGTTGCGGGAGTCTTTATTGCGATCGGCCCAGTCGTTAAGGCGACGTTTTGCTTCATCCTGCAAATGCTTACGCAAAATCTGGTCGACCTGCAGACTGTAGTTTAGCGCCTGCCACTGACCGTAGACTCTGAGAGGAACCGGGGTAGCCTTCAGGAAGTTAATCAGCTTACTTTCGCCATCCCAGCCGCCCAGCACGCGAATGTTAAACAGCGTGTCGCAATTCAGCTTCACCAGATCCAGCGTTCCCTTGCCGGTCAGCGCCAGCATCGCCGACTCACCCGCCATGTTATCCAGCATAACCTCGCCGTTATCCAGCGTCATATCGGTTACGAAATGATCCAACCGGGTCACGTTATCCAGGTTTTGCTGAGCTTTAACATCCCCACCGCTACGTTCGACGGCCTGTTGTATCATCTGCTGAAAGTTCATTCCTTCCATTCGCGTATCGCTCATTTCGACATGGGCCTGCCCTTGCCAGCTATGACGAAACGCCTGGGCATCAATATCTGAGCCAGAGAAATCCCCTGCCAGTGATAGCTTACCGGTGAGGGCGATGGGGTAGTCGAAGGCTTTCAGGATAGTACCAATTTCCACGCCTTCCAGGCGCGGATGGAAGACCGCTCGCGGCTGTCCTTTTCTGGCATCCAGCATACCAGGAAGCGACACCAGCCCGCCGTCACTTTTCCCCTGCAACTGCGTAACGTTCAATAAGCCGAACTGGTTGTCAATTTTTGCCGAGACATTATCAAACGCCATTTTCCGCCACAGCACTTTGTCAGCTTGCAACGCGATGTCTGCCGAAAATCCCTTCAGCCCCTGATACGAAACGGCATCAACCTGGGAAGCAATGACGGGGCGCGCCAGCGTTGACTGACTCTGACCTTGCTGAACTTCACCGTTCGTCGTCACAGCCTCACGTTGTACGAGCAGATTGTCCAGATTGAGCTGACCAAACTTCAGGTCGACGGCCCATTCTGGTTTTTCCAACAATGTCACATGAACTTGCCCGGCGAGAGAGCTGTCGTTAGCGGTCAAATGAATCTGGCTAAACGCGAGCTGTTTTTTCTCTTCCAGCCACTGCGCCTGAAACTGTCCCTGGCCTTTGATCCCCTGCGCCGGTAGATCGGCCCCCTGCAATTGCCAGCTTAGCTGCTCAATATTCGCGGATAAGTTATGCGGATAGTCGGAGGCATCAACGCTGCCGTTGAAGGATAACGCGAGGTCACGCTGATCGCGGTTAACGCGCCCGGAGAAATCAAACGTGCCGCGGTGCTGGTTATCCTGTTCCATATCCAGACGAATATCGCGAACCGTGACCTGTTCATCGTCTTCATGCTGGAATACCAGAACGCTATCGGCAACACGCAGGCGGGCAATATCAAACGACCATCCTCTGTCTTCAGCCAGGTCGGGCAAGGTATTGTCTTTTGGGGCAACGGGCGCATCTTTGCCACGCACCGCTTCAGTTTGCGGGGTCAGTTGAATCACCGCGCCTTTGAGCATCACCTGCTTCACGCTGAGCTGGTGACTCAACAGCGGCCACAACGCGACGTCAAGACGCATATTGTCGGCACGAATCAGGGGTTCGCTGGCGCCTTCAGCCGTTAACACCATGCGCCCCGAGAGGATACTCAGCTGTGGCCATACGTGCCAACGCAGAGGGCCATCCAACTGCAGCTGATATCCGCTACGCGCAGCAACCTGCTTGACCATATATGCGCGGAAATCATTCGGATTAACCAACAGTACTAACGCAGAAAAACCGGCCACCAGCACGACCAGTAGGATCATCAGCGTCGTCAGAAATCGTCTCATGCTATCCCCAATGGACTGAAAATACTCAGTCTTTATCGATCCGGCTGGCAACGGCGCCCTGCTGATCGCGATACTTTGCATCCTGACGACGGTTGTAAGGTCGCGCCGCCGGACCGGAAAGCGGTTCGAAGCTTAATGCGCCAATCGGCATGCCAGGACGCAGGGCCAGCGGTAGTTTTCCGGAGTTGTAAAACTCCAGTACGATGCAGCCAGACCAGCCCGGATCGATACGGTGTGCGGTGACGTGTACCATCAGTCCCAGACGCGCCAGCGAAGAACGGCCATCTAACCAACCCACAAGATCGGAAGGCAGCGTCACGGATTCGAACGTCACTGCCAGCGCCAGTTCGCCCGGATGCAGGAAAAATGCCTCGCCGTCTTTGAGGACGATTTCATCACTCATCACGCGATCCAGCGCGGCGCTGACTTCATCTTTCGGTCCGCTCAGATCGATATACGCCGCCGTATGCCCGCGGAACGTACGGAATTTGTTGCCAAGGCGCACATCTACCGTGGCGCCGTTGATTCGCTCGACAGGAGGGCGTGGATTGATCGACAGACGACCTTGATCCAACCAGGCTTCAATATCTCGGTCACATAAACGCATGGCACTTTCTCCTTTCGTGCTTCAACCCCTTAATGCCAGGTGCATTAAGGGTGAACCAGGTTAACACTGAACGGTACACAATTCGCTGAACTTATTCAAAGAACTGACTGATTTTAGCCTTCAGAATATCGATGGCGATGCGGTTTTTACCCCCGCGCGGCACAATGATGTCGGCGTATTGTTTTGAAGGCTCAATAAATTGCAGGAACATTGGACGGACGGTTTTCTGATATTGCGCCATCACTGAATCCATTGAACGACCACGTTCGTTCACATCGCGCTTGATACGGCGCATCAGGCAAATATCCAGCGGGGTATCAACAAAAATAGAGAAGTTCATCTCATCACGCAAACGCGCATCCGTCAGCAGCAAAATGCCTTCCAGGATGATGACTTTCTTGGGTTCGATATGAATAGTGTCTTGCGTGCGCGTGTGCTCAACGTAGCTGTACACCGGCAGCTCAATGGCACTACCGCGTTTCAGCGTTTGCAGATGTTGGAACAGCAGGCTGTGATCCATCGCGTTCGGATGGTCGTAGTTGGTTTTTACACGCTCTTCCATCGATAGATGGCTTTGATCTTTGTAATAGCTGTCTTCGGGAATAACGCCAATATGTTCGTCACCGACTTGTTCACGCAATTCGCGATAAAGAGTACTGGCAATAAGACTCTTGCCGGAAGCCGATGCGCCGGCAATGCCGATAATGACGCACTGATGGGACTGATCAGTCATAAATTTAGCGACCTGATTAACCTGGATGTTAGGAAGGGCGGCGCCGAAACGCCAAACGCGGCAATTATAGGGATTTCAGCGGCGCGACGCCAGCCCAGGCTGCACCAATGCCTTCCCTGTCGCAAATTAAAACGGTCATATTTAAAGCATGCGCTACATTTATTCGCCAGCCTTAGTAATTAATAGCTTGAGAGTGTTAATTTATGAGCAGCTGGCGTATAAATTGTAAATTATTTGTACTAGCATAAACCCAGATTAAATGTGATGCGTCCGGCATCTCTACTGGGCGACAACGGCTATTTGGGTAGAGTGGTAATGAGTAAACAATCCCAACATGTTTTAGTTACCTTACCTCATCCTCTACTGCGCCTGGCCAGTTTAGGTCTGGTGGCTTTCATCTTTACGCTGTTCTCGCTGGAACTGTCTCGTTTCGGGGCGCAGCTGGCGCCGCTGTGGTTTCCGACCTCAATCATGATGGTGGCTTTTTACCGTCATGCGGGAAAAATGTGGCCGGGGATCGCGCTGGCGTGCTCATTGGGTAACATCGCGGGTTCTTTGCTCTTCTTCCCCGGAGAGTCGCTTAGCTTTACCTACACGGCCATCAACATTATTGAGGCTGTCGTGGGGGCAATGTTATTGCGCAAACTGCTGCCCTGGTACAATCCTTTACAAAATCTCAACGACTGGGCGCGCCTGGCATTCGGCAGCGCAGTGGTCCCTCCGCTGCTGGGCGGCGTATTACTCTGGTTATTATTACCGCAAGAAACGTCGTTAAATACCTTCCTCATTTGGGTGCTGTCAGAATCCATCGGCGCGCTGGCGCTGGTACCATTAGGTTTACTGTTTAAGCCACATTATCTGCTGCGCCACCGCAATCCGCGATTACTGCTTGAAACTCTGATTACGCTTCTGGTGACGTTAACGTTCAGTTGGCTGTCGATGATGTTCATTCCATGGCCGTTTACCTGCGTTATTGTCCTGTTGATGTGGAGCGCTGTCCGTCTGCCGCGTATGGAGGCATTTTTAATTTTCCTCAGCACCGTGATGATGGTTTCGCTGATGTTGGCCGCTGACCCTTCGCTGCTCTACACCCCCAAACAGAACATGATGACCAGCATACCGTGGCTGCCGTTTTTGATGATCCTGTTGCCAGCCAATATGATGACCATGGTGATGTACGCGTTTCGGGCTGAACGCAAGCACATCTCAGAAAGCGAAGCGCGCTTTCGCAATGCTATGGAATATTCCGCAATTGGCATGGCGCTGGTCGGGACCGAGGGGCAATGGCTACAGGCCAATAAAGCCTTGTGCCAGTTTCTGGGTTATAGCCAGGAGGAGCTACGTTCGCTCACCTTCCAGCAATTAACCTGGCCGGAAGATTTGAACAATGACCTCGAACAGTTGAACATGCTGGCACGCGGGGAAATTAACAGCTATTCCATGGAGAAGCGCTATTACACGCGCGCGGGCGAGGTGGTATGGGCTTTGCTGGCCGTTTCGCTGGTGCGCCATAGCGACACCACCCCACTCTACTTTATTGCTCAGATTGAGGATATTAACGATCTGAAGCACACCGAGTGGATGAACAAACGGCTGATGGAGCGCATTACGCTCGCTAATGAAGCCGGGGGGATCGGCATTTGGGAATGGGAACTGCAGCCTGATGTGATCAGTTGGGATAAGCGTATGTTCGATCTCTATGAAGTCCCGGCACATATCAAGCCCAGCTGGCAAGTCTGGTATGAATGCGTTGTGCCTGAAGATCGCGAACACGCCGAAAATGTGATTCGCGATTCGCTGGCCGCACGAGCCCCATTTAAGCTTGAGTTTCGTATCGCAGTAAAAGGTGGCATACGGCATATCCGCTCGTTGGCCAACCGGGTACTGAATAAAGACGGTGAAGTTGAACGCTTACTTGGCATCAATATGGATATGACCGAGGTGAAGCAGCTCAACGAAGCGCTGTTTCAAGAAAAAGAGCGTTTGCATATTACGCTGGACTCCATCGGCGAGGCGGTGATTTGTATTGATGTCGACATGAATGTGACCTTTATGAATCCGGTCGCTGAGAAAATGAGCGGCTGGCAGCAGGAAAACGCAATTGGCATTCCGCTCCTGACAGTACTGCGTATTACTTTCGGCGATAACGGTCCGCTGATGGAAAATATCTACAGTGCCGACATGTCACGTAAGGCAATGGAGCAGGAAGTCGTCCTGCATTGTCGCAACGGCAACAGTTATGACATTCAGTACAGCATCACGCCCCTCAGCACCCTTGATGGCGGCAGCATTGGCTCGGTGCTGGTCATTCAGGATGTCACCGAGTCACGTAAGATGCTGCGCCAGCTTAGCTACAGCGCTTCGCATGACGACCTGACGCAGTTGGCCAATCGGGTCAGCTTTGAAAACCATCTCAAACAGTTGCTGCATACGGTACACGACGCGCACCAGAGTCATGTGCTGGTTTTTATCGATCTTGATCGTTTTAAAGCGGTGAACGATAGCGCAGGGCATGCCGCAGGCGATGCCCTGCTGCGCGAACTCTCTTCACTGATGCTAAGCATGCTGCGGTCCAGCGATATGCTGGCGCGCCTTGGCGGCGACGAGTTTGGTCTGTTGCTGCCGGATTGTAATATCGAAAGCGCCCGCTTCATCTCAGGTCGCATCATCAGTGCTATTAACGATTACCACTTCATGTGGGATGGCCGCTTGCACCGCATTGGCGCCAGTGCGGGAATTACGCTGATTGATGACAAAAACCATGTTGCGACTGACGTCATGTCTCAGGCGGATATCGCCTGCTACGCGGCGAAAAACAGCGGACGTGGGCGTGTCTGCGTCTATGAACCCCAGCAAAGCCAGGCGCATGCCGCGCGTAGCCAACTGTCATTGGACGAACAAAAGCATACCATTATGCACAGCCCGATGCTGATGATCGCCAGAGGCGTGGCTTCTCCACGTATACCTGAGACGTTTAGCTTCTGGCTTATATCGCTACGCTTAGGGACCGCTGAAGGCGAAGTGATTGAAGAGCAGACATTCCGTACCGGGCTGGTCGATCCCACATTGAATCAAGCGCTCGACCGTCGGGTATTCAGCGAATTCTTCCAGAATGCTGCCCCGGCAGTCGCCAGCAAGGGCCTCAGTGTTGCGCTCCCCCTTTCCGCCGCCGGGCTGCTCAATTCAGAACTTGTTGATGAGCTGCTGGAACAATTGCAACATAGCCCGTTACCGCCACGCCTGCTGCACCTGACCGTTCCGGCCAGCGTCATTAAAACGAATCCAACGCAGGCGATATCCGCCCTGCATCGGCTACGTCAGTTCGGTTGTCGAATTGTGTTAAGTCAGGTCGGTCGTGATTTAGAGCTTTTTGACAATCTGAAATACCGCATTGTCGATTACCTGTTGCTTGACAGCGAACTAAGCGCCAGCGCTCACGGAGACCTGATTGACGAGATGTGGGTGTCCATTATCCAGGGCCATGCCCAGCGTCTGGACATTAAAAGCATCGCCGGTCCGGTGCAGTTGCCGCTTATCATGGATGCGCTTTCTGGCATCGGTATTGACATGATTTATGGCGACATTATTGCCAACGCCCAACCGTTGGATCTGCTACTGAATACCAGTAATTTCGCCATCAACTGACGGTTGCCAGCCATCCGTGTACCAGATATGCAAGAGTGCATAGGAGCGCCAGGGTTTCCAACGCTCTGCATACCGCCGGATCTGGGCTGGCGTCATGCCGGGAAAACGCTGTTTAATCAGATAATCATCCGGCAGAAAAACATCCTTCGCCTGCCAACCACGCAGCGCAAAATAGTTGGCGGTCCAGCGCCCTATTCCGGGAAACGTTTGTAGTTGCTTAACGCCTTGCTCAATATCGTCAGGCGCTTCTGTCGCAAGCGTTCCTTCAAGCGTTGCACGCGCCAGGTGAATCAACGCTTCAGCGCGTTTGAGCGGCATCCCTAACGCTTTCAGGTGCAGCGGTTCGGCGTCAGCAAGCGCTTCAGGCGTGGGAAAACAAACATACCCTGGCGCACCCTCCAGCGTGTCGCCATAAGCATGCGCGACTTTCGCCGTCAGTTTTGCCGCCATAGCCACGCTGACTAACTGCCCTAAAATCGCCCGTACCCCTTGCTCAAAAGCATCGACACATCCCGGCAGGCGCAGTCCCGGACGCGCCGCACCAAGGCTTCCCAGCGCGCTGACAATTTGCTGCGGGCAACAAGTAAGATCAAACAAACGGGTTATTTTCGCCAGGCACTCGGGGGCGGCGGGTTGTAATCCCGAACTTAACGTCACGTGTAGCACATTGGCGTGCAAATCCGGTACGACGCGCACCAGACCCCGATGCTCCCCTACGGACAGGCTTCTGGTATAACTCAGTTCCTCCACCGTTTCGACACCGTCAACCGCACGGGCGGCAAGAAATCCCAGCATCCAGGGCCAGTCATAAGGCGGTTGCCAGCTCAGCGTGAACATTCAGTTTTCCTTTTTATGCAAACCTACAGCATAAACGGTATTCAATCGATGCGCCTTGCTTTCATATTCCAGTTGTCGGAGCGTCAACATTTCGTTAAAGTCACGCCCCTTCTTCACTGGCATGGGGATTTTTACGGTGTTTATTGGTTTTGACTACGGTACGGCAAACTGTTCAGTGGCCGTTATGCGTGACGGGCAGCCTCACCTGCTCAAAATGGAAAATAACAGCACGCTTCTGCCTTCAATGCTGTGCGCGCCAACTCGCGAAGCGGTCAGCGAGTGGCTGTATCGCCATCACGACATCCCAACCACGGACGACGAAACGCAGGCGCTGCTTCGCCGCGCGATGCGCTATAACCGCGAAGAAGACATCGACGTTAACGCCAACAGCGTGCAGTTCGGTCTGGCATCGCTGGGTCAATATATTGAAGACCCGGAAGAGGTGTATTTCGTTAAATCGCCAAAATCATTTTTGGGTGCCAGCGGTCTGAAGCCGCAGCAGGTTGCGCTGTTTGAAGATCTGGTCTGCGCGATGATGCTGCACATACGCAACCAGGCACAAAATCAGTTGCCGGAAGCCATCACCCAGGCCGTTATTGGTCGTCCCATCAACTTCCAGGGGTTAGGGGGCGATGACGCCAACGCCCAGGCGCAGGGTATTCTTGAACGTGCGGCTAAACGCGCCGGTTTTCAGGATGTCGTCTTCCAGTACGAGCCGGTAGCGGCTGGTCTGGATTACGAAGCCACGCTGCAGGAAGAAAAACGCGTGCTGGTGGTGGATATTGGCGGGGGTACAACCGACTGTTCACTGCTGCTGATGGGGCCGCAATGGCATCAGCGCGCCGATCGCGAAAACAGCCTGCTGGGGCACAGCGGCTGCCGCGTTGGCGGGAACGATCTGGATATTGCGCTGGCGTTTAAACATCTGATGCCGCTGCTCGGTATGGGGGGGGAAACGGAAAAAGGGATCGCCTTACCTATTCTGCCCTGGTGGAACGCGGTCGCGATCAACGATGTTCCCGCGCAAAGTGACTTCTACAGTAGCGCCAACGGTCGCTTGCTCAACGATCTTGTCCGCGACGCGAAAGAAGCCGATAAAGTCGCCCTACTGCTTAAAGTCTGGCGCGAGCGTCTGAGCTATCGCCTGGTGCGCAGCGCAGAAGAGAGCAAAATCGCGCTTTCCGATCAGACCATTGTGACGGCGGCGATACCGTTTATCAGCAACACGCTGGCAACCGATATCAGTCAACACGGGCTGGAAGCTGCGCTCAATCAGCCCCTGGCGCGCATTCTGGAGCAGGTTCAACTGGCGCTGGAAAACGCGCAGGAAAAACCGGACGTGATTTACCTGACCGGCGGTAGCGCGCGTTCGCCGCTGATTAAAAAAGCCCTCGCCCAGCAACTTCCCGGGATTCCGATCGCGGGGGGCGATGATTTCGGTTCCGTTACTGCCGGACTGGCCCGCTGGGCTGACGTTGTTTTCCGCTAAGCGGCTCGCATGCTGAAAAGTACGCGTATTGACATCACCATTGCTGTGGCTTAATTTCAGGAGTGAGGGTTAGGGAGGGCTTCCCCTCCTCCTGGTGTCTTAGTAAGCCGGTAAGCTAATCACTAAGAGTATCACCAGGATGATGACCTGCTTCATCATAACCCTTTCCCTATTTTGGCCCCTTCCTCGGGAGGGGCTTTTCCGTACCAGCGTTCCGCTGAAATCTCTGGCTCTCCTCCTTTTTGCCTTGTCAGCGCTCTAACGCACAATCACGTATTCGCTATTTTCACCACCGATTGTTGCGTAACGCTTCGCAAAGCCGCATCAGCATTCAGACGAATCCCGACAGTGTTTCATAATTCCTCCATTTTTCTCCCTTGTTCGCTGGCTAAACTAGTATCATTCCGCGAATCGTTTCAGGATGAGAAACTTATAACAATGAAAGGCAGTAAAAAATCCCGCTGGGTGATAGCAATCGCGATCGTTGTGGCCACCGTCGCCGCCATCTGGTTCTGGCAAAGCCGTAACGACGCCCAGGAAAACGCACCGGGCGCTACCAAACCAGCGCAGCACACGCCAGGTTCGGGACGGCGTGGAATGCGCTCCGGGCCGTTGGCTCCCGTTCAGGCTGCCACCGCCGCCATGGAAGCCGTTCCGCGTTACCTGACAGGGCTGGGTACCATTACTGCCGCAAATACCGCCACGGTACGTAGCCGGGTGGATGGTCAGCTCATTGCCTTACACTTCGAGGAAGGACAGCAGGTAAAAGCCGGCGACCTGCTGGCAGAGATAGATCCCAGCCAGTTCAAAGTTGCTCTGGCTCAGGCGCAGGGCCAACTGGCCAAAGATAAAGCCACGCTGGCAAATGCCCGTCGCGATCTTGCCCGCTATCAACAGCTGGTGAAAACTAATCTGGTCTCCCGCCAGGAGCTGGATGCCCAGCAGGCGCTGGTAAATGAAACGTTAGGGACAATCAAAGCCGATGAAGCCAGCGTCGCCAGCGCCCAATTGCAGCTTGACTGGAGCCGGATAACCGCGCCTGTAGAGGGGCGTGTCGGTCTGAAGCAGGTCGACGTCGGTAACCAAATTTCCAGCGGCGATACCACCGGAATCGTCGTCATTACGCAAACCCATCCTATCGACCTGATATTCACCTTGCCTGAAAACGACATTGCCACCGTGTTGCGGGCGCAAAAATCGGGGACTCCGTTAAAGGTCGAAGCCTGGGACCGAACCAATTCGCAAAAACTGAGCGAAGGCGTCCTGCTCAGTCTCGACAATCAGATTGATGCCACGACCGGAACCATCAAAGTTAAAGCCCGTTTTGACAATCAGGATGATGCTTTATTCCCTAACCAGTTCGTTAACGCCCGCATGCTGGTCGACACGGAACAAAACGCCGTGGTGATCCCAACGGCCGCCCTGCAGATGGGCAATGAGGGCCATTTTGTCTGGGTGCTGAACAGCGAGAATAAAGTGAGCAAACATCTGGTTAAACCAGGTATTCAGGATAGCCAAAAAGTAGTGATCGCCGCCGGGTTGTCCGCAGGCGATCGGGTCATAACCGACGGTATTGACCGCCTGACGGAAGGCGCAAAAGTAGAAGTCGTAGAGGCGCATGACGCCTCTGCTCAGGATGAGAAAACTGCGCCCCGCGGATACGGCAAAAAAGGAGCTAACTCCTGATGCAGGTGTTACCTCCGCACAACACAGGCGGGCCATCACGCCTGTTTATTCTGCGACCTGTCGCCACCACGCTGCTGATGGTCGCGATTTTGCTTGCCGGTATTATCGGTTATCGTTTCCTGCCGATCGCCGCCTTACCGGAAGTCGATTACCCCACGATTCAGGTCGTTACGCTGTACCCGGGCGCCAGCCCGGACGTCATGACCTCGGCGGTAACCGCGCCGCTTGAGCGTCAGTTCGGACAGATGTCCGGCTTAAAACAGATGTCCTCGCAAAGTTCCGGCGGCGCATCGGTCGTCACGTTGCAGTTTCAACTGACGCTGCCGCTGGATGTTGCCGAGCAGGAAGTTCAGGCTGCGATTAACGCCGCCACCAATTTATTACCGGGCGATCTGCCCAACCCGCCGGTCTACAGCAAGGTAAACCCGGCAGATCCACCGATCATGACGCTGGCGGTCACGTCCAGCGCCATGCCGATGACGCAGGTGGAAGATATGGTCGAAACCCGCGTCGCGCAGAAAATCTCTCAGGTTTCCGGTGTCGGTCTGGTAACACTTTCCGGCGGGCAACGGCCGGCGGTCCGCGTGAAGCTTAACGCACAGGCTATTGCCGCACTCGGTCTGACCAGCGAAACCATCCGTACAGCCATTACCGGGGCTAACGTCAATTCGGCAAAAGGGAGTCTTGATGGACCAACGCGTGCTGTCACCCTTTCCGCCAACGACCAGATGCAGTCCGCAGACGAATATCGCCAGCTCATCGTGGCCTATAAAAACGGTGCGCCGGTTCGTCTGGGCGATGTCGCCACCGTCGAACAAGGGGCAGAAAATAGCTGGCTGGGCGCATGGGCCAATAAGCAACAAGCCATTGTAATGAATGTTCAGCGCCAGCCTGGGGCGAACATCATCTCCACGGCAGACAGTATCCGTCAAATGCTGCCGCAGCTCACCGAAAGCCTGCCCAAATCAGTTAAGGTCAGCGTGCTTTCGGATCGTACGACCAATATTCGTGCGTCCGTTGCAGACACCCAGTTTGAGCTAATGCTGGCGATTGCGCTGGTGGTGATGATCATCTACCTGTTCCTGCGCAATATTCCGGCGACGATTATTCCTGCGGTCGCCGTTCCGCTGTCGCTCATCGGCACCTTCGCGGTGATGGTATTTCTTGATTTCTCCATCAATAACCTGACCCTAATGGCGCTAACCATCGCGACAGGATTCGTAGTGGATGACGCTATCGTGGTTATCGAGAATATTTCTCGCTATATCGAAAAAGGCGAAAAACCGCTGACTGCCGCCCTGAAGGGGGCTGGTGAGATTGGTTTTACCATCATCTCTCTGACATTTTCGCTAATCGCCGTGCTGATCCCGCTGTTGTTTATGGGTGATATCGTTGGCCGATTATTCCGCGAGTTTGCCGTTACGCTGGCCGTGGCAATTCTGATTTCCGCCGTCGTCTCGCTCACCCTCACGCCGATGATGTGCGCGCGCATGCTTAATCAGGCCTCGTTGCGTAAGCAAAACCGCTTCTCCCGCGCCTCGGAGCGTATGTTCGATCGCGTCATTGCCGGGTACGGTCACTGGCTGGCAAAAGTGCTGAACCATCCGTGGCTCACGCTGGGCGTGGCGCTCGGCACGCTGGCACTGAGCGTTATGTTATGGGTCTTTATCCCCAAAGGGTTCTTCCCGATCCAGGACAACGGCATCATCCAGGGTACGCTGCAGGCGCCGCAGTCCAGTTCATTTGCCAGCATGGCCCAGCGCCAGCGCCAGGTTTCCGATGTCATCCTTCGAGATCCGGCGGTAGAGAGCCTGACCGCTTTTGTCGGCGTGGATGGTACTAATCCGGCATTGAACAGCGCGCGTCTGCAAATCAACCTTAAGCCGCTGGACGATCGCGACGATCGCGTGCAGAAAGTGATCGCACGCCTACAGGACGCGGTTGACAGAGTACCCGGCGTTGATCTCTATCTTCAGCCCACCCAGGACCTGACGATTGATACCCAGGTCAGCCGGACGCAATATCAGTTTACGCTGCAAGCAACGTCCCTTGATGCTCTCAGCACCTGGGTTCCACAGCTGTTAGAAAAACTTCACCAGCTACCGCAACTGTCTGATGTCAGTAGCGACTGGCAGGACAAAGGGCTGGTGGCGTATGTGAACGTCAATCGCGATAGCGCCAGCCGTTTAGGCATCAGCATGGCGGATGTCGATAACGCCCTGTACAACGCCTTCGGCCAGCGACTGATTTCAACCATCTACACCCAGGCCAACCAGTATCGCGTCGTGTTGGAACATGACACCAATAGTACGCTGGGACTTGCTGCACTGGACACTATCCGTCTGACCAGCAGCGACGGCGGCGTGGTTCCGCTCAGCGCAATCGCCAGCATTGAACAGCGTTTCGCTCCGCTGTCGATTAACCACCTCGATCAGTTCCCGGTCACCACCATCTCGTTCAACGTACCGGACGGTCATTCGCTGGGCGATGCGGTGCAGGCAATTCTGGATGCCGAAAAAACGCTCAACCTGCCAGCAAATATTACCACCCAGTTCCAGGGCAGTACGCTCGCTTTCCAGGCCGCGCTGGGTAATACCATCTGGTTGATTGTGGCTGCGGTTGTCGCGATGTATATCGTCCTCGGCGTGCTGTATGAGAGCTTTATTCACCCGATTACCATTCTCTCCACGCTACCCACGGCGGGCGTCGGCGCCCTCCTGGCGTTAATGATTGCCGGCAGTGAACTGGACGTCATCGCGATTATCGGCATTATTTTGCTCATCGGTATCGTCAAGAAAAACGCCATCATGATGATCGACTTCGCCCTTGCCGCGGAGCGCGAACAGGGCATGACCCCACGCGACGCTATTTTCCAGGCCTGTCTGCTGCGTTTTCGCCCGATTCTGATGACTACGCTGGCGGCACTGCTCGGCGCGTTGCCGCTGATGTTAAGTACCGGCGTGGGGGCCGAATTACGTCGTCCATTAGGAATTGGTATGGTCGGCGGTCTGCTGGTAAGCCAGGTATTAACCCTGTTTACCACCCCGGTGATTTATCTGCTGTTTGACAGTCTGTCACTGTACGTGAAAAGCCGCTTCCCGCGTCAGGAAGAGGAAGCGTAGATGAAATTTTTCGCGCTTTTCATTCATCGTCCGGTGGCGACCATTCTCATTTCGGTGGCCATCACCCTGTGCGGGATACTGGGCTTTCGTCTGCTGCCGGTAGCTCCGCTGCCGCAGGTGGATTTCCCGGTGATCATGGTCAGCGCATCATTACCCGGCGCCTCCCCTGAAACGATGGCGTCTTCGGTAGCCACCCCGCTGGAGCGCTCACTGGGGCGCATCGCGGGCGTGAACGAAATGACCTCGAGTAGTTCCCTTGGCAGTACGCGCATTATTCTTGAATTCAAATTCGACCGTGACATCAATGGCGCGGCGCGGGATGTTCAGGCCGCGATTAACGCAGCGCAAAGCCTGCTACCCAGCGGCATGCCAAGCCGCCCCACGTACCGCAAAGCCAACCCTTCCGATGCGCCAATCATGATCCTGACGCTCACGTCGGACACCTACTCGCAGGGTGAGCTGTACGATTTCGCATCAACCCAACTAGCACAGACCATCGCGCAAATCGACGGCGTGGGTGACGTCGATGTTGGGGGCAGCTCTCTGCCTGCCGTGCGCGTAGGGCTTAATCCGCAAGCGCTGTTTAATCAGGGCGTGTCGCTGGACGACGTGCGTAGCGCGATTGCTAACGCCAATGTGCGTAAGCCGCAGGGAGCTATCGAGAATGATACCCATCGCTGGCAGGTACAAACCAACGATGAGCTGAAAACCGCCGCCGAGTACCAGCCGATTATCATCCACTACAATAACGGCGCTGCGGTGCGGCTGGGCGATGTTGCGTCTGTGAGCGACTCGGTGCAGGACGTACGTAACGCGGGGATGACCAACGCAAAACCGGCTATCCTGCTGATGATCCGCAAGTTGCCAGAAGCCAATATTATTCAGACGGTAGACAGCATTCGGGCCAAATTACCGGAGTTACAAACGCTGGTCCCGGCCGCCATCGATCTGCAAATTGCCCAGGACCGTTCACCGACCATTCGCGCCTCGCTGGAGGAAGTCGAACAGACGCTGATTATCTCCGTTGCGCTGGTTATCCTGGTGGTCTTTGTTTTCCTGCGCTCCGGGCGCGCGACCCTGATCCCTGCGGTAGCGGTTCCAGTCTCGCTGATCGGTACCTTTGCCGCCATGTATCTGTGCGGATTCAGCCTGAACAACCTGTCATTAATGGCGTTGACCATTGCCACGGGATTTGTCGTTGATGACGCAATCGTGGTGCTGGAAAATATTGCCCGCCACCTGGAAGCGGGAATGAAGCCACTGCAGGCGGCGCTACAAGGTACGCGCGAAGTGGGATTCACGGTGCTCTCAATGAGCCTGTCGCTGGTAGCGGTGTTCCTCCCGCTGCTGTTAATGGGCGGATTGCCTGGGCGCTTGCTGCGCGAATTTGCCGTCACGCTGTCAGTTGCTATCGGTATCTCGCTGCTGGTGTCGCTGACATTAACGCCAATGATGTGTGGCTGGATGCTCAAATCCAGCGCCCCGCGTGAACAGTCTCGTAAACGGGGTTTTGGTCGTGTGCTGGTGGCACTGCAACAGAGTTACGGCACTTCGCTTAAATGGGTGCTGCGCCATACGCGACTGGTAGGCGTGGTGTTACTTGGCACCATTGCGCTGAATATCTGGCTTTATATTTCCATCCCCAAAACCTTCTTCCCGGAGCAGGATACGGGCGTGTTGATGGGGGGGATTCAGGCCGACCAGAGCATCTCTTTCCAGGCGATGCGCGGCAAACTGCAGGACTTTATGAAGATCATCCGCGACGACCCGGCGGTGAATAACGTCACCGGTTTCACCGGCGGTTCCCGGGTTAACAGCGGGATGATGTTTATCACCCTCAAGCCACGCGATGAGCGCGGTGAAACCGCTCAGCAGGTGATCGACCGCCTGCGCGTCGCGCTTGCAAAAGAGCCTGGCGCGAATCTGTTTCTGATGGCGGTGCAGGATATTCGCGTCGGCGGTCGCCAGGCCAATGCCAGCTATCAATACACATTGCTTTCCGACGATCTGGCGGCACTGCGCGAGTGGGAACCGAAGATCCGTAAGGCGCTTGCCGCCCTGCCCCAACTGGCGGATGTCAACTCCGATCAGCAGGACAATGGCGCGGAAATGAACCTGGTCTACGATCGCGACACCATGTCTCGTCTGGGGATCGACGTTGCAGCCGCTAACAGCCTGTTGAACAACGCTTTTGGACAACGGCAAATTTCAACTATTTATCAACCGATGAATCAGTACAAAGTGGTGATGGAGGTCGATCGACGTTACACCCAGGACATCAGCGCGCTGGATAAAATGTTCGTCATCAACAATGACGGTAAGGCAATCCCGCTATCGTACTTTGCCAAATGGCAACCGGCGAATGCCCCGCTGTCGGTAAACCATCAGGGCTTGTCCGCTGCCTCAACCGTGTCGTTTAACCTGCCAACAGGTTCTTCACTGTCTGAGGCGACAGAGGCTATCAACAGAGCCATGACCCAGCTCGGCGTCCCCTCCACGGTTCGCGGTAGCTTTGCCGGCACGGCACAGGTATTTCAGGACACCATGAACTCACAGGTGATCCTGATTATCGCCGCCATCGCCACGGTCTATATCGTTCTGGGTATGCTGTATGAAAGCTATGTTCATCCCCTGACCATTCTCTCCACGCTACCTTCAGCTGGCGTCGGGGCTTTGCTGGCGCTGGAGCTGTTCAATGCCCCGTTCAGCCTAATCGCCCTGATAGGGATAATGCTATTAATTGGCATTGTGAAGAAAAATGCCATCATGATGGTCGATTTTGCGCTGGAAGCGCAGAGAAACGGCAAGCTGCAGCCGGAAGAAGCCATTTTCCAGGCCTGCCTGCTGCGCTTTCGCCCAATCATGATGACCACGCTGGCGGCGTTGTTTGGCGCGCTGCCGCTGGTGTTATCCGCCGGGGATGGCTCCGAACTACGTCAACCTTTGGGGATAACCATTGTCGGCGGGCTGGTCGTGAGTCAACTCCTGACGCTGTACACCACGCCCGTGGTCTATCTCTTTTTCGACCGTCTGCGTCTGCGTTTTTCGCGTAAAAACAGCAAACCGGTAGCAGAGTTATGACAGAACTTCCCGACAGCACCCGCTGGCAACTTTGGATTGTGGCATTCGGCTTTTTTATGCAGTCGCTGGATACCACCATCGTGAATACTGCGCTTCCCTCGATGGCGGCAAGCCTCGGGGAAAGCCCGTTACACATGCATATGGTCATTGTGTCATATGTTTTAACCGTTGCCGTGATGCTGCCCGCCAGCGGATGGCTGGCGGACAAAGTTGGCGTGCGTAATATCTTCTTCACCGCCATCATCCTGTTTACGCTTGGCTCGCTGTTTTGCGCCGGGTCCAGCACACTCAACGAGCTGGTGTTGGCGCGCGTCTTACAAGGCGTTGGCGGTGCGATGATGGTGCCGGTCGGCAGGCTAACGGTGATGAAAATCGTCCCGCGTGAGCAATATATGGCGGCGATGACGTTTGTCACATTGCCCGGTCAGATTGGCCCGCTACTGGGACCGGCATTAGGCGGTATTCTGGTTGAGTACGCCTCCTGGCACTGGATATTTTTGATTAACATTCCGGTTGGCATTGTCGGCGCGATAGCGACGTTAATGCTGATGCCCAACTACACCATGCAAACCCGACGCTTCGATCTCTCCGGATTTGCGATGCTGGCAGTCGGCATGGCGGTACTGACGCTGGCGCTTGATGGCAGTAAAGGAACCGGCATCTCCAGTATCTCGCTGGCAGCGTTGGTTATCTGCGGAGTGCTGGCTATTGCGCTGTATCTGAAACACGCCCATCGTAATCCACGCGCGCTGTTCAGCCTGAATCTGTTTCGCACACCGACCTTCTCGCTGGGTCTTTTCGGCAGTTTTGCCGGACGCATCGGTAGCGGTATGCTGCCGTTTATGACGCCGGTGTTTTTACAAATAGGCCTCGGTTTTTCGCCCTTTCATGCCGGGCTGATGATGATCCCGATGGTGCTCGGCAGTATGGGCATGAAGCGCATTGTGGTGCAGGTCGTTAACCGCTTTGGCTACCGTCGCGTACTGGCCGCTACAACGCTTGGCCTGTCGCTGGTCAGTCTGCTGCTGATGACCACCGCGCTGCTCGGCTGGTATTACGCCCTGCCCTTCGTACTGTTCTTACAGGGAATGGTCAACTCAACGCGCTTTTCATCCATGAACACCCTGACGTTAAAAGACCTGCCTGACGATCTCGCCAGCAGTGGTAACAGCCTGCTGTCAATGATCATGCAGCTGTCGATGAGTATCGGGGTGACCATCGCGGGACTGCTGCTAGGCATGTTCGGTCAGCAGCATAGCGTCATCGACAGCGGAAGTACGCATACCGTCTTTATGTATACCTGGCTGTGCATCGCATTCATTATCGCGCTGCCTGCCATTATTTTTGCCCGCGTGCCGAACGACACGCAAACCAACGCGGTGATTTCACGGCGCAAAAGGAGCACCTGATGAAGTTCTGGCGGCCCGGTATCACCGGCAAACTGTTTCTGGCGATTTTCGCCACCTGCATCGTATTGCTGATCAGCATGCACTGGGCCGTACGCATAAGCTTCGAACGCGGTTTTATTGACTATATCAAGCACGGTAACGAACAGCGGCTGCAAATGCTCAGCGACGCATTAAGCGAGCAGTATGAACAGCACGGCAACTGGCGATTCTTACGCAATAACGATCGGTTTGTTTTTCAGATCCTGCGCTCTTTTGAACACGACAACGACGATGATAAACCCGGCCCCGGCATGCCGCCGCACGGCTGGCGTACGCAGTTTTGGGTTGTCGACCAAAATGCCCGCGTGCTGGTCGGTCCGCGTGCTCCGGTCCCCCGTGACGGTATGCGCCATCCGATCCGCGTCAACGGTAGCGAAGTCGGTGCCGTGATTGCCTCTCCCGTGGAACGCTTAACGCGCAATACGGATATCAATTTCGACATGCAGCAAAGGCGTTCCAGTTGGCTCATCGTCGCGCTCTCCACGATCCTGGCGGCGCTGGCAACGTTTACGCTGGCGCGCAGTCTGCTGGCCCCGGTCAAGCGGTTGGTAGAAGGCACGCACAAACTGGCGGCTGGCGATTTCACCACTCGCGTTGCGCCGACCAGTACGGATGAACTGGGCAAGCTGGCGCAGGACTTCAACCAGCTTGCCAGTACGCTGGAAAAAAACCAGCAGATGCGGCGTGACTTTATGGCCGATATTTCTCACGAACTGCGTACGCCGTTAGCGGTGTTGCGCGGTGAACTGGAAGCCATTCAGGATGGCGTACGCCAGTTCACCCCTGATTCCGTTACCTCTTTGCAAGCTGAAGTGGGTACGCTCACCAAGCTGGTGGACGATCTGCATCAGCTCTCCATGTCCGATGAAGGCGCACTGGCCTACCAGAAAATATCGCTGGATCTCATCCCGCTGTTGGAAGTGGCAAGTGGCGCATTTCGTGAACGCTTTGCCAGCCGTGGACTGACGATACAACTTTCACTCCCGGACAGCATGACGGTATTTGGCGACAGGGATCGTCTGATGCAGTTGTTCAACAATCTGTTGGAAAACAGTCTGCGCTACACCGACAGCGGCGGCGGGCTGCACATCAGCGCCGAACAACGCGAGCGTATGGTTTTATTAACCTTCGCTGATTCCGCTCCCGGCGTAAGTGACGACCAGTTACAGAAGCTGTTTGAACGATTTTATCGAACCGAAGGCTCGCGTAACCGTGCCAGCGGTGGTTCCGGGCTGGGGCTGGCAATTTGCGTCAATATCGTACAGGCGCATAATGGTCTGATTCGCGCCGCCCATTCGCCTTTTGGCGGGGTTAGCATTACAGTAACATTACCGCTGGAACGCGATTTACAGAGAGATGTATGACTGAGTTACCCATTGATGAAAACACGCCGCGTATTCTGATCGTGGAAGACGAGCCCAAGCTGGGGCAACTGCTTATCGACTACCTGCGCGCGGCAAGCTACGCTCCTACGCTCATCAGCCACGGCGATCTGGTTCTTCCTTACGTGCGTCAGACGCCGCCCGACCTGATCTTGTTGGATCTGATGCTGCCTGGTACCGACGGCCTGACTCTGTGCCGGGAAATCCGCCGATTCTCTGAAGTCCCCATCATGATGGTAACCGCCAAGATAGAAGAAATTGATCGCCTGCTGGGGCTGGAGATCGGTGCGGATGATTATATTTGCAAACCCTACAGCCCGCGTGAAGTTGTTGCTCGCGTGAAGACGATTCTGCGCCGTTGCAAGCCGCAGCGCGAACTGCAACAGATGGATGCTGACAGCCCGTTGATCGTCGATGAAGGTCGTTTTCAGGCGTCCTGGCGTGGGAAAATGCTCGACTTAACGCCTGCTGAATTTCGCTTACTCAAAACGCTGTCGCATGAACCGGGAAAAGTGTTCTCCCGTGAACAGTTGCTCAATCATCTCTATGACGATTACCGTGTCGTTACCGACCGAACCATCGACAGCCATATTAAGAACCTGCGACGCAAGCTGGAATCGCTGGATGCGGAGCAGTCGTTTATCCGCGCGGTCTATGGCGTAGGGTATCGCTGGGAAGCCGACGCCTGTCGGATTGCGTAAACACTCCCGTCCTGCAGGACTCCGCGGCTTCGTGGAGTTCTGTTGACTAGCAACTCTCCAAATATCGCTCATACTCTTTGTGGCAACACTGTCGTCAATAACTGTTTGATATAAAACTTTAATCAAGGAGTTCATATGGCTGGTTGGTTTGAATTAAGCAAGAGTAGCGATGATCAGTACCGCTTTGTTCTTAAGGCTGGAAACGGGGAAACTATCCTTACCAGTGAGCTTTACACGACAAAAGGCGCGGCAGAAAAAGGGATCGCATCTGTCCAGGCTAACAGCCCTCTGGCCGAGCGTTACGAGAAAAAAACGGCAGCTAATGGAAAATTGCATTTCAATCTGAAAGCAGCAAACCACCAGATTATTGGTAGCAGTCAACTGTATGCGAATGAACAGTCGCGCGAGACCGGTATTGCTTCAGTTAAGACCAATGGTGTAACTCAGACGATAAAAGATAAAACCTGATAATGACTCGCTCAGCCGGGTAACGCCACGCTGTCGCCCGGCGTTTTTCTTTACCTGTCTTCCCCGCAGCGCTACAATGCCCGCCCTTAATATGGGGGCACTCCCCTAACCGCCTCATTGAGTGAGGCGAGTCTGACCTGTCATCAGAACGAGAAAATTATGTTTAAACCGGAACTCCTTTCCCCGGCGGGAACGCTGAAAAACATGCGTTACGCTTTCGCCTATGGCGCAGACGCTGTATATGCGGGCCAGCCGCGTTACTCACTGCGCGTACGCAACAACGAATTCAATCACGAAAACCTGCAGCTAGGCATTAATGAAGCCCATGAACTGGGTAAAAAATTCTATGTGGTGGTTAATATTGCCCCGCATAACGCCAAGCTGAAGACCTTCATTCGTGACCTGAAACCGGTGGTGGAAATGGGACCGGATGCACTGATCATGTCCGACCCCGGTCTGATTATGTTGGTGCGCGAAAACTTCCCTGACATGGACATTCACCTTTCAGTACAGGCTAACGCCGTAAACTGGGCGACGGTGAAATTCTGGAAGCAGATGGGATTGACCCGTGTGATCCTGTCCCGCGAACTGTCGTTGGAAGAAATTGAAGAGATCCGCACCCAGGTGCCGGATATGGAAATTGAGATCTTTGTTCACGGCGCGCTGTGCATGGCTTACTCCGGCCGCTGCCTGCTCTCTGGCTACATCAACAAGCGTGACCCAAATCAGGGTACCTGTACCAATGCCTGCCGCTGGGAATACAACGTGCAGGAAGGCAAAGAAGACGTGGTGGGCAATATCGTGCATAAGTACGAGCCTATCCCGGTACAAAATGTTGAGCCGACGCTGGGTATTGGCGCGCCGACTGACAAAGTCTTTATGATCGAAGAAGCCCAGCGTCCGGGTGAGTACATGACCGCGTTTGAAGACGAACACGGCACTTACATCATGAACTCGAAGGATTTGCGTGCCATTGCCCACGTTGAGCGCCTGACTCAGATGGGCGTGCATTCGCTGAAAATTGAAGGCCGTACTAAATCATACTATTACTGTGCACGTACCGCGCAGGTTTATCGCAAGGCCATTGATGATGCCGCTGCCGGGAAACCGTTCGACCCGCAACTGCTGGAAACGCTGGAAGGTCTGGCGCATCGCGGTTACACCGAGGGGTTCCTGCGCCGCCATACGCATGACGACTATCAGAACTACGAATACGGCTTCTCTGTTTCCGAGCGTCAGCAGTTTGTCGGCGAATTCACTGGCGAACGTAAAGGTGAACTGGCGGCTGTGCTGGTGAAAAATAAATTCACCGTCGGCGACAGCCTGGAGCTGATGACCCCACAGGGCAACATCAACTTTACCCTCGAACAGATGGAAAACGCGAAAGGCGAAGCGATGCCGGTTGCGCCGGGCGATGGTTACACCGTGTGGATGCCTGTACCGGAGGATATCGATCTGAATTATGCATTGTTGATGCGTAATTTTGCCGGTGAGTCCACGCGCAACCCACATGCTAAGTAGTTAATTACGGTTATTTTTCAGCGTTCGGAAGATTCTTAGAAATCGATCACATACCGCTTCGTTCATTAAGGGTATTATCCCATCCGCTGAAAAACATAACCCATAAATGCTAGCTGTACCAGGAACCACCTCCTTAGCCTGCGTAATCTCCCTTACGCAGGCTTATTTTTTGCCTGCCGTTTACCCCCCTATTCAAATCACGACTTTCAGGCGAAAAAAAACCGGGCATTACGCCCGGTTCATTAGGTGATTAGATATTAATGTGCTGCTTCTGGCTTGTGCTTTTGCGCACTCTGGAAACCATAAGTCAGCTCATTTTTCTCTTTATCCAGCGCAACGGTCACCTGACCGCCATCCACAAGCGAGCCGAACAGCAGTTCGTTAGCCAATGGTTTTTTCAGGTTATCCTGGACAACGCGCGTCATCGGGCGTGCGCCCATTGCGCGGTCATAGCCCTTCTCAGCCAGCCAGTCGCGGGCTTCCTGACTCACTTCCAGAGAGACACCTTTCTGATCCAACTGAACCTGAAGTTCGACGATAAACTTATCAACAACCTGATGAATCACCTCAGTAGAGAGATGATCGAACCAGATAATGTTGTCGAGACGGTTACGGAATTCCGGCGTAAACACTTTTTTGATTTCGCCCATCGCATCAGTACTGTTGTCCTGATGAATCAGCCCAATCGATTTACGCTCGGTTTCACGCACGCCGGCGTTAGTGGTCATGACCAGCACCACGTTGCGGAAATCCGCTTTACGCCCGTTATTGTCGGTCAGCGTACCGTTATCCATCACCTGCAGCAGCAGGTTAAAGACGTCCGGATGCGCTTTTTCGATTTCATCCAGCAGCAGTACCGCATGCGGATGTTTAATGACAGCATCCGTCAGCAAACCGCCCTGGTCGAAACCGACATATCCCGGAGGCGCACCAATCAGGCGGCTGACGGTGTGACGTTCCATATACTCGGACATATCAAACCGCAGCAGCTCAATACCCAGCGCTTTGGACAACTGCACCGTGACTTCGGTCTTACCTACACCAGTCGGTCCGGCAAACAGGAACGAACCGACAGGTTTATGCTCGTGTCCCAGACCAGCACGGCTCATTTTGATCGCTTCAGTCAGCGCCTCAATGGCTTTATCCTGTCCGAATACCAGCATTTTCAGACGATTGCCCAGGTTTTTCAGCGTATCGCGATCGCTCTGCGAAACGCTCTTCTCCGGGATCCGCGCAATGCGGGCCACGACGGACTCGATATCCGCCACGTTGACGGTTTTCTTGCGCTTGCTGACCGGCATCAGACGCGCCCGCGCGCCCGCCTCATCGATCACGTCAATCGCTTTGTCCGGCAGATGACGATCGTTAATGTATTTCACCGCCAGTTCGACCGCTGCACGCACCGCTTTGGCGGTGTAGCGAACGTCATGGTGCGCTTCGTATTTCGGCTTCAGACCGTTGATGATCTGCACGGTCTCTTCTACCGACGGCTCAGTGATATCGATTTTCTGGAAACGGCGTGCTAGCGCGCGGTCCTTTTCAAAGATATTGCTGAATTCCTGATAGGTTGTGGAGCCTATCACACGGATTTTACCGCTGGAGAGCAACGGTTTGATCAGATTAGCCGCATCCACCTGGCCGCCCGATGCCGCACCCGCGCCGATAATGGTGTGGATCTCATCGATAAACAGAATGCTGTTAGTATCCTGTTCCAGTTGTTTCAGCAGCGCCTTAAAGCGTTTTTCAAAATCGCCACGGTATTTGGTACCCGCCAGCAGCGAGCCGATATCCAGAGAGTAAAGGGTACAATCAGCCATCACTTCCGGCACGTCGCCCTGGACGATACGCCAGGCGAGGCCTTCCGCAATAGCGGTTTTACCGACGCCAGACTCACCCACCAGCAGCGGGTTATTTTTTCGACGACGGCACAGTACCTGAATGGCGCGTTCCAGCTCTTTGTCCCGGCCAATGAGCGGATCAATTCCGCCCACACGGGCAAGCTGGTTAAGGTTAGTCGTGAAGTTCTCCATACGGTCCTCCCCGCCAGCTTGCTCTTCGTTATTCGGCTGATTACCAGAGTCAGAGGACTGACTTGGTTCGTCTTTGCGCGTGCCATGAGAAATAAAATTCACCACATCAAGGCGACTCACTTCATGCTTACGCAGCAGATAAGCCGCCTGAGATTCCTGCTCGCTGAAGATGGCGACCAGCACATTAGCACCGGTAACTTCATTGCGTCCGGAGGACTGAACATGAAAGACCGCGCGTTGCAACACACGCTGAAAACTCAACGTGGGCTGCGTGTCGCGCTCTTCTTCACTGGCAGGCAATACGGGTGTGGTTTGTTCAATGAAGGCTTCGAGTTCCTGACGCAGAGCCACCAGATCCACGGAACACGCTTCCAGCGCTTCGCGGGCCGATGGGTTACTGAGCAATGCCAGTAGCAAGTGCTCGACGGTCATAAACTCATGTCGGTGCTCGCGCGCTCTGGCGAAAGCCATGTTTAAACTGAGCTCCAGTTCTTGATTGAGCATAGGCACCTCCCCCAATATTTATGCCTGCATTCAGGCTTTTTCTAGCGTACACAGCAACGGATGCTCGTTCTCCCTCGCATACTTGTTCACCATCGCAACTTTGGTTTCAGCCACTTCGGCAGTGAATACGCCGCAAATCGCTTTACCTTGATAGTGAACGGCAAGCATCAGTTGCGTTGCACGTTCTACATCATAAGAAAAGAATTTTTGTAACACGTCAATAACAAACTCCATCGGAGTGTAATCATCATTGACTAATATCACTTTATACATAGATGGCGGTTTTAGCGCGTCGCGCAATTTATCTTCCGCCAGCAGATCGAAATCCAGCCAGTCGTTAGTCTTACCCATTGTCAGTCGTCATCTTCAGTTACGGTTTCCGGCAGAAAATCTTGCCGCTGACAAGCAGCCTATGCGCACAATCAATCTACCTCAAGTATTAGATAACTATCATCTATTAGTGCCATCCGCGACATCTGTCACATAACCGACAATAGCGTTAACTGCTTCAAATTTTGATGCATTTTTACCCTATTCCGTCAGCCTGGCGCTTGACGCCTCGCCTGATTTCTCTAAATTGTAGTTTCGAGAGTTGGCGAGGTTTTGAACAGCCCCCACTCCGCCACCGGTTCATTCCATCTTACTTATATAAGATTTACGAAGGATGTCGAAGCATGGAAACGGGTACTGTTAAGTGGTTCAACAACGCCAAAGGGTTTGGTTTCATCTGCCCCGAAGGCGGCGGCGAAGATATTTTCGCCCATTACTCCACCATTCAGATGGATGGTTACAGAACGCTAAAAGCCGGACAATCTGTCCAGTTTGATGTCCACCAGGGGCCAAAAGGCAATCATGCCAGCGTCATCGTGCCTGTCATTGAAGCAGAAGCTGTCGCATAGCTCTTCTGTTTCATTGTGTACATCCCGCAGTCAAAATGCCAGCCTTTGCGGCTGGCATTTTTATCTCGATAGTATTATTCCCGCGCCAGAGCATCTACCGGATCCAGCCGCGCCGCATTTCGCGCCGGTAGCCAGCCAAACAAAATCCCGGTCACAGTCGAACACAGAAACGCCGTCAATAAGGCTACAGGTGAGAAACCTATTTCCCAGCCTGGCAGGAATAGCTGAAGCGTAAAGGCGATCAGCATTGACAAGCTAATGCCCAACGCGCCGCCAACCAGACACACCAGCACCGCTTCAATTAAGAACTGCTGCAGTACGTCACTGGCGCGGGCGCCAACCGCCATACGAATGCCAATCTCGCGCGTTCGTTCGGTTACCGAAACCAGCATAATATTCATCACACCAATTCCACCGACCACCAGCGAAATCACGGCCACCAGCGTCAGGAAGAGTTGTAATGTACGTGTGGTCTTTTCGGCGGTTTTCAAGACACCGTCCATATTCCAGGTGAAGAAATCCTTCTTACCGTGGCGTAACGTCAGTAGTCGGGTGAGCTGCTGCTCGGCCTGGGCACTATCAAAACCGTCTTTCACCCGCACGGTGATCGAGTTCAGCCACGACTGCCCCATAATGCGCCCGGACATGGTGCTGTAAGGCAGCCAGACCCGCAGGATCTTGCTACTGCCAAACATCGACTGTTTCTCTTCTGCAACACCAATCACCGTGGCAGGCATATTCCCCACCAGCACGACTTCGCCGACAACTTTCGCTTTGTTGGGGAACAATTGACGACGGGTATTGCTGTCGAGCACCACCACCTGAGCGCGCCCCGCCAGTTGTTCAGCGTTAAAAGTGGTCCCTTCGCTAAACGTCATGCCATAGACGTTGAAATAGTCGCCGCTAACGCCATTAGCACTGGCTGCCACGTCGATATTGCCATAGCGTAGCCGCAGGTTTTTCGACACCGCAGGCGTCACCGAACTGACCCAGGGCTGCTTCTGTAACGCCGTTAAATCGTCATACTTCAGCGCCTGTTGATATTGTGGGTCGTCGTCGCCGAAATCTTTGCCAGGATAGATATCGATGGTATTGGTGCCAATAGCGCGAATATCTGCCAGCACCAGCTGTTTAGCCGCATCGCCTACCACCACAATCGACACCACCGAAGCAATACCGATGATGATCCCAAGCATGGTCAGAAGCGTTCGCATTTTATTCGCAGCCATTGCTAGCCAGGCCATAGTGAGCGCTTCGCGAAAACCGCTGACAAACTGCCCCCAGCCGGACGCCGTTTTCACCGTCGGCTCCGCGATATCGCGCCCGGTAGAGGGTTTGTGCGACGGCGGATTGCGCACAATCTCGCCGTCACGAATTTCAATGACGCGTTCGGCCTGTGCGGCGACCTGGCTGTCGTGAGTGACGATAATCACCGTATGCCCGCGATCGCGCAGCTGATGCAAAATCGCCATCACCTCTTCGCCTGAATGGCTGTCCAGCGCGCCGGTGGGTTCGTCGGCGAGGATAACCTGTCCCCCGTTCATCAGCGCACGCGCAATACTGACCCGCTGCTGCTGACCACCGGAAAGCTGGGAAGGCTGATAGTCGACTCTGTCGCCCAGACCCAGTCGCTGCAGGAGTTCTTGCGCACGGGCCAGGCGCTGCTTACGTTCGGTGCCAGCGTAGACTGCAGGCACCTCAACGTTTTGCGCGGCGGTTAAATGCGACAACAAATGATAACGCTGGAAGATAAAACCGAAATGTTCGCGACGCAGCTGGGCTAACGCATCGCTATCCAGCGTGGAGACATCGCGCCCGGCAACCCGATACATACCGCTGGTGGGTTTGTCCAGACAGCCGAGAATATTCATCAGCGTCGATTTACCCGAGCCAGACGCCCCGACAATCGCCACCATTTCCCCGGCCTGAATGCTCAAGGATACGTCCTTCAATACCTCGACCTGACCTTCGCCTGACGGATAGCTGCGGCGGATATTGCTCAGTTCAAGCAATGCCGTCATTTTGGCGCTCCAGCGTTGCCCTCACCGGTGATGACTTCATCCCCCTCTTCCAGCCCTTTCACGATCTCCACATCGGTGTCATTACGCGCGCCGATAACCACTTCGCGTTCACGGGTTTCGCCATTACGCAGCAGCCTGACGTTATAACGATTGTTGCCAATAGGATCACCCAGCGCCGACAGCGGGATCGTCAGGACATTTTTCACATCCGTGAGCTGGATATGGACCTGCGCGGTCATATCCAGACGCAGGATCCCTTTCGGGTTGGGAACTTCGAAGCGAGCATAGTAGAAAATTGCATCATTCACTTTCTCTGGCGTCGGAAGAACATCTTTGAGCTTACCTTCGTAGCGCGTCTGAGGATCGCCCAGAACGGTAAACCAGGCCTTTTGCCCGGGATGCAGGTGAATCACATCCGCCTCGGAAACCTGCGCTTTCACCAGCATGGTGCTCATATCTGCCAATGTCAGAATGTTAGGCGCCTGCTGGGCAGCAATAACGGTTTGCCCCTGAAGGGTAGTAATTTGCGTGACTTCGCCTGCCATTGGCGCGACGATGCGGGTGTAATCAAGGTTGGTTTTTGCCGTATCGAGAGAGGCCTGATTACGCTTAATTTGCGCATCAATTGTGCCGATTTGCGCCTGTTTGACCGCCATCTGAGTAGCCGCCGTGTCGAGATCCTGCTGCGAGACAGCCTGGGTTTTCGCCAGCTGTTGCTGACGGGAAAGCGTTACCCGCGCCAGTTTCCACTCGGCTTCAGCCTGTAAACGCTGAGCGCGTAATTCCATCAGCGTCGCTTCAACCTCTTTAATCTGGTTTTGCGCCTGTTCAGGATCGATAACGCCAAGCAGTTGATCTTTTTTTACTTTGTCGCCAATGGCGACCGACAGCGTTTTTAACTGCCCGCTTACCTGCGCCCCGACGTCAACTTTACGCAACGCATCCAGTTTCCCGGTTGCCAGTACGCTTTGCTGCAGATCGCCCGGACGCACAATTAACGTTTGATACTGAGGTAAAGGCGCATTAAGCGTTCGCCAAAGTGCAATTATCGCCACAATAATGATGATGGCGAAGAGAAAATAGCGCTTTTTGATTTTTCCCTTGAGCTTCATAAATGTCCCAATTTCCCCCAATACGTCCACCAGAGTGGAGTGGTAAACATCAACGTTAAATAAATAGCCGTTGAAAAACGCAAGAATAACAGAGTTATTGATGAATGGTTAAGATCCGCTGTGTTGAAATTAGTACCAGAGTATCCATCGGATTGTTATTATGAGCCAGCTAACTGACAGCACTTTTCATTCTTCAAAACCCGCCACAAGTTTTAGCCTCTTTTGTAGCCTGATGACCGGACATTGGCGACCTGGAAAATTTTGGCATCAGCGTAGCTTCCGTCGTAAGTTTTTGTTGCGCTCAGCGCTTATGCCACGATTAATGCATGAATGGATGACTGAACTGGCGCAATGGCCTGATCTCGATAGCGTACTGGCACGCCAGCCTCGTCTGCCGGTTCGCCTACATCGCGCCTATCTCGCACAAAACCTTGATCGGAAAATGAAACTGGATGCTGTGCGTTTTCATTACAATGCTATCCGCAGCTATTTTTCAGCCACGGAATATAAAGCTTATTTAAGTGCGGATGGATTACAACTGGCACAAATTGAAGGCAAAAATAGCGAAATATTTAGCGTAATACTGGGCTCATTTATCTCACTGGATAAAGAAGGTGAAAGTACCATTCTGGTACGCAATAGCGCTGGCGAGACTTTAGCGGAAATGACGTTTACGCTGTGCAATTATCAAGGAAGCAGCACACTGTTTATTGGCGGGTTACAGGGAGGCAGTCGATTACTGCCACATGAAGAAATTCAAAAAGCGACCAAATCATGCTATGGAATTTTCCCTAAACGTATTGTGATGGAAGCCATTTGCTGTTTTGCAGAACAATTGAATATTAAACAAATTCTGGCTGTCAGTAATGAACAGCATATCTTTCGCAGCCCGCGTTACCACGATAAAAACAAGGTGATACTTTCCGACTACAACGCATTTTGGGAGTCGGTTGGCGGTGAGTGCGACAGTCACGGCTATTACCATATCCCACGCACAATGGCGCGAAAAAGCGAAGCGGACATTGCCAGCAAAAAACGCGCGGAATACCGCCGTCGCTACCAGTTACTGGACAGCATCCACTCGCAGCTGTCGTCGATGTTTCGCAACTAATCCGCTCTGCCGCGTGCCAACCACAGCACGCGGGAGAACATTTTTCGCAGCAGCGTTGGCACCGCGTCAACGCCGCGCCGCCCGGCTTCCATCGCCACCTCAATGGCTAAATCTGGTTTTGACGACCGGTGAATCGCCTTCGAGATAATTTTGCGCATATTCATGGGCACGTTTTCGGGGATTTGCGCCACCCTGTGGAATACGTCAGCGAACCCCTGGCGATACATAAAGTGTTCCATGTCCAGCGCGGGAAGCATGGTTAAATGATCGCGCTCTTCTTCTCTGTCGTTATTCAACAAACTCCGCACCGTAGCGGCATACTTTTTCCCGGCTTCATCACCATCAACCAGCACATGCCACTCGATACCCATCCGGCGAGCGAACTTAACCAGCGGCTTAAGGCCGGACTGGGCAAATTCAATGACTTTGATACCTTCCGCATCAAAGTGGTGCCCACACTGGCGGGCCAGTTCGTTAATGACCCAAGTTTCCGTTTCGCCTTCCACCAGCAGCCAACAGCGGGCAAACAACGACGATGCACGGTTAAAACGAATATGAAAGGCAATACGCCGACCATCTTCTGCGCTGATCCCACCTGGCCCAAGCCGCCAGGCGGCGACGCGGGAGGACTCACGCACCAGGCGGACAACATGTTCCACGGGGGTGAGGGACAGTAACTCACCTGAGTTGGTGGTCGCCACCCGTTGCAGTGGAAGCAAATTCAGCAGGTGCCAGGCAACCGACAGCATAATCGGATGTAAACGCGTTTCAGGATCTTCTACCAACAGTAACGGCCGGGCGTCTTTATCCAGCCTCAGCGTACCTTTGGCCTGTAACAGCGTCGAAAACAGTCCCAACAAGATCACGCGGTGCGTGCGTCCGCCCGGTCTATCAATCATACGGTTGATAATATCCAGATAGCGCCAGCTACGTTGTTCGTTATTGGAACGTCGACGCATCAGACGATAGCGGGACTGACTGGAACCCTGCTCAGAAAAATAGTGTTCCAATAGCTGTACCATGGCCGATAACCCCTGACGTATCTGCCCATCTGTCAGGTTTTGCGGTCGGGTAGCCAGTTCACGTGCCAGAAAATCCAGTTGCCGCGCGGTCACTTCGACATCCGCCGAATCCGGCACCGTACCGTTTCGGATCCGTCGCATAAAACGTGCGTCGCGCAGGCGCAGTACTGGCATCAAACGCACGAGGTGCCGCGCCTGATCGTTAATGTCGTCGAGGGGAAGCTGATGGCCCTCGCCATCCAGAAAACTGCGTAACGTCAGAACGCTACCGTCGTCCGCACATTCACCTTCCAGTCGATAGAATATGCGGTGATAGCCATCCTGACACAGCGTCCAGCTGGCTTCCAGAGGGCGATACCTGCGCACGCGGTGGCGACCCGGTTGAGACTCACGAAACGTCAGGATGATATGCAGATGATGTTCCCGGCCTTGAATATCGCCCGGCGGGAACCAGAAATCTTCGCGGTCAAAGTGGTACAAATCAGTTTCCGGCGACAGCAACAGGGTTAAAGCATCCAGCAGACTGGACTTACCCCACGCGTTCTCCCCAATCAGCACGTTGCTTTGCTCCAGCATCAACGACAGACGGTTAATACCACGAAATCCAACAATCTCAACGCGTTCGAGAATCATATAGCCTCCGGAAATGCTAACTTTTTCCTTCAAGTTATCAGGAGTATAACGGCAAGCGGGCGCTCAGGACACCCGATATGATCAGGAGGTTAGTCGCAGAAATCAAAAAATATAAGAATATTCTTCTTATGTTTTCTCCAGAATATTATTTCAGAACTCAATCATCGCCGTTTTGCTAATTGAACTATGCTTCATTCATCCAATATTCAAAAAGGAATCACAACATATTGCCTTAAATCAAATTTTTTCATCAATTTAACTGGCGAAGGGATGATGTTTTTTTCTAAAATACCGGCTCTTTCATCATCGTCCCTTTTAGCGATGAATTACCGGGTAAGGAACACGAACCCGGAACTTTTAATTGAGGTGGTTATGTTCAGGAAATTAGCAGCCGAATTCTTCGGTACGTTTTGGCTCGTCTTTGGTGGGTGCGGTAGCGCAGTTCTGGCCGCAGCATTCCCGGAGTTGGGTATTGGATTTGCCGGTGTCGCGCTGGCGTTTGGTTTGACCGTATTAACCATGGCATTCGCCGTAGGTCATATTTCCGGCGGACACTTTAACCCGGCGGTGACCTTCGGTTTATGGGCGGGCGGTCGCTTCCCGGCAAAAGACGTTATTGGTTATGTTATCGCTCAGGTTGTGGGCGGTATTGTTGCAGCAGCGGCACTGTATCTTATTGCCAGCGGTAAAGCTGGTTTTGACGCAACTGCCAGTGGTTTTGCCTCGAACGGCTTTGGTGAACATTCACCTGGCAGCTATTCAATGCTGTCTGCCGTCGTAATTGAAATTATTTTGACCGCTGGTTTCTTATTAGTGATCCACGGTGCGACCGATAAACATGCTCCGGCAGGTTTTGCACCTATTGCGATTGGTCTGGCGTTAACCCTGATCCACTTGATCAGTATTCCGGTTACCAACACCTCCGTTAACCCGGCACGTAGTACCGCCGTAGCCATCTTCCAGGGCGGCTGGGCATTGCAACAATTGTGGTTCTTCTGGGTTATGCCGATTATCGGTGGTGTCCTCGGCGGTCTTATTTACCGCACTCTGCTGGAAAAACGCGATTAATCGATAACAAAAAAGGCCTGGCGCAAGTCAGGTCTTTTTCCCCCCGCTATATTTCCTTTTATTTGCAACTTTACTCCCTTCTTTGCATTGAGTAGTGTGTGCTGGCGCATTTCGTCTTACTCTCAGCAAGGATCTGGTTTTCATGTTTTCAGGGCTGTTAATCATTCTGGTTCCCCTTATTGTGGGCTACCTTATTCCGCTTCGGTACAGGGCTGCATTAAAACTCATCAATCGCCTGTTGAGCTGGATCGTCTACCTTATTCTCTTTTTTATGGGTATCAGCCTGGCGTTTCTGGATAATCTCGCCAGCAACCTGTTAGCCATTCTTCATTATTCTGCGGTCAGCGTGACGGTCATTTTGCTGTGTAATATCGCGGCGCTGTTCTGGCTGGAGCGTTCGCTGCCCTGGCGACATAACCACAAGCAAGAAAAGCTACCCTCGCGAATTGCGATGGCACTTGAGTCGCTTCAGCTTTGTGGCGTCGTCGTCGTGGGTTTTCTGCTCGGCCTCACCGGTCTTCCTATTCTGCAGCACGCCACCGAAGCCAGCGAATATACGTTAATCTTTTTACTGTTCCTGGTCGGGATTCAACTGCGCAATAGCGGTATGACCTTAAAGCAAATTGTGCTGAATCGCCGGGGGATGATTGTTGCGGTGGTCGTCGTCGCCAGTTCGATGCTGGCGGGGGTTATTAATGCGTTGATCCTCGGCCTGCCGCTGAAAACCGCGCTGGCGATGGCGTCTGGTTTTGGCTGGTATTCCCTGTCCGGTATTCTGTTAACCGAATCGTTCGGGCCGGTGATTGGTAGCGCCGCCTTCTTTAATGACCTGGCCCGCGAACTGATTGCCATTATGTTGATTCCTGGAATGGTGGGCCGCAGCCGCTCAACCGCGCTGGGGCTATGTGGCGCGACATCAATGGATTTCACCTTACCGGTGCTCCAACGCAGCGGCGGTCTGGAGATGGTTCCGGCAGCCATCGTCCACGGCTTTATTCTGAGTCTGTTAGTACCTTTGCTGATGGCGTTTTTCTCCGCCTGAAGTCAGGACAGATACCTCTCTGGCGGTAGTCATCTACCGCCAAAATTGCGCTAAATCAATCTCCCTGCAAGTTGTAGCAGAAATCCCTTTTATCCCTTCGCGCACAGGCATAACCTTAAACATGTATATTAAATATAACTTTAAAAGGTGTGACCATGTTTTGTGTGCAATGTGAACAAACCATCCGTACTCCGGCAGGAAACGGCTGCTCTTACGCGCAGGGTATGTGCGGTAAAACGGCTGAAACCTCCGATTTGCAGGATCTGCTGATTGCTTCCCTACAAGGTCTGTCTGCATGGGCTGTTAAGGCACGTGAATACGGCATCATCGACCATGAAGTTGATAACTTTGCGCCGCGTGCATTCTTCTCCACGCTGACCAACGTTAACTTCGATTCTCCGCGTATTGTTGGCTATGCCCGTGAAGCTATCGCCATGCGCGACGCCCTGAAAGCGCAATGCCTGAACATCGACGCGAACGCAGCGGTCGCTAACCCGATGGCCGATCTGCAACTGGTCAGCGACGATCTGGGCGACCTGCAACGTCAGGCCGCTGAATTTACCCCGAACAAAGACAAAGCAGCCATCGGCGAGAACATTCTCGGCCTGCGTCTGCTGTGCCTGTACGGCCTGAAAGGTGCGGCAGCTTACATGGAGCACGCGCACGTTCTCGGTCAGTACGACAACGACATCTACGCTCAGTACCACAAAATCATGGCATGGCTGGGAACCTGGCCTTCCGATATGAACGCTCTGCTGGAGTGCTCAATGGAAATCGGCCAGATGAACTTCAAAGTGATGAGCATTCTGGATGCTGGCGAAACCACTAAATACGGCCACCCGACGCCAACTCAGGTCAACGTCAAAGCAACCGAAGGTAAGTGCATCCTGATCTCCGGTCACGACCTGAAAGATCTGTACAACCTGCTGGAGCAGACCGAAGGTACCGGCGTTAACGTCTATACCCACGGTGAAATGCTGCCGGCGCACGGCTACCCGGAACTGCGTAAGTTCAAACACCTGATCGGTAACTACGGCAGCGGCTGGCAGAATCAGCAGGTTGAATTTGCTCGCTTCCCGGGCCCAATCGTAATGACCTCTAACTGCATCATCGACCCAACTGTTGGTGCCTACGATGACCGTATCTGGACTCGTAGCATCGTCGGTTGGCCGGGTGTAAGCCACCTCGAAGGCGACAACTTCGCTCCGGTAATTGCTCAGGCTCAGCAGATGGCGGGCTTCCCGTACAGCGAAATTCCGCACCTGATCACCGTTGGTTTCGGTCGTCAGACTCTGCTGGGCGCGGCTGATACCCTGATCGATCTGGTAAGCCGCGAAAAACTGCGTCACATCTTCCTGGTTGGCGGTTGTGATGGCGCGCGTGGCGAACGTAACTACTTCACCGACTTCGCCACCAGCGTGCCGGACGACTGCCTGATCCTGACCCTGGCGTGCGGTAAATACCGTTTCAACAAACTGGAGTTCGGCGATATCGAAGGCCTGCCGCGTCTGGTCGATGCAGGTCAGTGTAACGATGCATACTCTGCCATCATCCTGGCGGTAACCCTGGCTGAGAAACTGGGCTGTGGCGTGAACGATCTGCCGCTGTCTCTGGTGCTCTCCTGGTTCGAACAGAAAGCGATTGTCATTCTGCTGACCCTGCTGTCTCTGGGTGTGAAAAACATCGTCACTGGCCCGACTGCGCCTGGCTTCTTCACGCCGGACCTGCTGGCAGTTCTCAACGAGAAGTTCGGTCTGCGTTCCGTGACCACCGTTGAAGAAGACATGAAGCAACTGCTGAGCGCGTAAGGAGTAAAGAATGACAATGCCAACTCATCAGTGCCCATGGCGGATGCAGGTTCATCACATCCATCAGGAAACGCCGGATGTATGGACAATTTCGTTGCTGTGCCACGACTATTATCCGTACCGCGCCGGGCAGTATGCACTGGTCAGCGTACGTAATTCAGTGGACACGCTGCGTGCTTACACCCTCTCTTCAACGCCGGGCGTTAGCGAATACATCACGCTGACCATCCGCCGCATTGACGATGGCGCAGGCTCACAGTGGTTAACCCGCGACGTGAAGCGCGGCGACTATATCTGGCTGTCCGATGCAATGGGTGAATTCACCTGTGAAGATAAAGCGGAAGACAGGTTCCTGATGCTGGCCGCTGGCTGTGGCGTCACGCCAATCATGTCAATGCGTCGCTGGTTGGCAAAATACCGCCCACAGGCAGATGTGCAGGTGATCTTTAACGTCCGTTCACCGCAAGATGTCATTTTTGCCGACGAATGGCGCGAGTATCCGGTGACCTTAGTTGCTGAAAACAATGCCACTGAAGGTTTTGTTTCCGGCCGACTGACCACCGAACTGCTGCAAAGCGTACCGGACCTGGCTTCTCGCACCGTGATGACCTGCGGCCCGGCGCCGTATATGGATCTGGTCGAGAAAGAAGTCAACGCGCTGGGCGTGACACGCTTCTTTAAAGAGCAGTTCTTCACCCCGGTAGCTGAAGCCGCCACCAGCGGTCTGAAGTTCACCAAACTGCAGCCGGCAAAAGAGTTTTATGCGCCGGTAGGCAGTACGCTGCTGGAAGCGCTGGAAAGCAATAAAGTGCCGGTTGTCGCCGCATGCCGTGCGGGCGTTTGCGGCTGCTGCAAAACCAAAGTGGTTGACGGTAACTACACGGTCAGCAGCACCATGACGCTGACCGACGCAGAAATTGCTGAAGGTTATGTGCTGGCTTGCTCCTGTCATCCGCAGGGTGATTTAGTGCTGGCGTAATTGGCCCATATCTGATGTACAAAAGGCTACCCGGTTATATCGGGTGGCCTTTTTTTATGCTGTCAGACGCTGCAAAATTCCTATTTTTTCCCCCTCCCAGGCAAAATACCGTCCTCCTCCTGCGAATTATCGACCACACTTACCTGGCACAGGTTAAGCAAAACCCCGACTACCACGTCGAACTTTCTACAAAGGATCCCCATGAAAAAAGTGGCCATCGTCGGCGTAGGTCCCACCGGAATTTATACGTTTCATGCCCTCGTTGAGCGCGGTGAACCGCTGGAGATACAGCTTTATGAGCAAGCTGAGGAAGCTGGCGTAGGCATGCCTTATAACAGCGACAACAACGCAGACCACATGCTGGCCAATATAGCCAGCATTGAGATCCCGCCGATTTATATCAGTTATCTGACGTGGCTACAGAATCAAAGCGATGAATACCTGGCGCAGTTTCGGCTTGAACGTACATCGTTGCATGAGCGGCAATTTTTGCCCCGCGTGATCCTCGGCGACTATTATCGCGATCGTTTTTTAGCCATTGTCGATAAAGCGCAAAGATCCGGGTTCACAATTCGCGTATATGAATCAAGTAAAGTCACCGACCTGCAAGCAAACCCGACTGGGGTCTCCCTGTGGATCAATCACGCGTCACAGCCCGTCAAAGTGGATTTCGCCGCTATCGCCAGCGGTCATCTGTGGCCAGAAACTGATGCTCAGGCACGCAAGTTTTTCCCCAGTCCGTGGACCGGCCTGATGGAGGCGCGGATTAGCGCTTGCAGGGTGGGTATTCTGGGCACCTCGCTAAGCGCTATCGACGCGGCGATGGCCGTGGTCAGTCAGCATGGTAACTTCACCACCAATACCGACCATTCACTGCAGTTCACGCGTAAACCCGACAGCCAAAACCTGAAGCTGACCCTGATGTCGCGCAGCGGTGTGCTGCCTGAAGCGGATTTTTACTGCCCTCTTCCCTATGAACCGCTGAATATCGTGACGCAAGAAGCGATTGAAAACGCCATTGCCGAGGGCCAAAACGGATTACTGGACCGCATCTTCCGGCTTATTGTGCAACAACTGCAAGACGCGGCCCCTGGGTGGTGCCAACAGGTTGCACTTGCAACGCTTAACGCCGACACATTCCCCGAGGTCTATTTTGCCGACAGGCTCAAGCATGACCCTTTTGACTGGGCGAGGCGTAACCTGGTGGAGGTTGAGCGCAACAAGCATGAACAACATACCGTCGCCTGGCGCTATACCTTATTGCGCCTCCATGAGGTTATTGAAGAGATCGTTCCTCATCTTGATGCTCGCGACGAAAAACGTTTCAGGCACGGACTGGCGCGCGTCTTTATTGATAACTATGCGGCAATCCCGTCTGAATCTATCCGCCGATTGCTGGCTCTGCACGATGCCGGGCTGATTGAGATCCTCGCACTCGGCAAAGATTATGAGCGTACGAGTGAGCAGGAAAGGACGGTCATTTACCACCACGGTCAGCGCAGTGAATTTGATGTATTCATTGACGCCCGAGGGCAACGGGCATTGCAGAGCAAAGATATTCCGTTCCCAACGCTACGCGATCAACTGCTGGCCTGTGGCGATGAGATCCCGGATATCGGCGAAGATTACACGCTGCAAGCGCCGGAAAACGCCCGCAACCGCATCGCCTTTGGCGGACTGCCGTGGTTGATGCACGACCGTCCCTTTATTCAGGGGCTGGTGGTTAGCGCTGAAATAGGCGCCGCGATGGCAAAGGCATTGACGCAACGTGCACTGAGACGTCGGCACAAACTGTGGAGCAGTGACGACATGGATTAGCGGCCAGATTTAATGGCGAGGCGGAGATAGGTTAACGCATTCCCGCCTCTGTATTGATTCTCGGATGGCAAACTATCGCCAGGCCGAGTTTCCGGCAACGGAGAAACGCCCCGCGCCCAAAAATGCCACGGCCAGAGCGCCGATGAAGAAATACACCAGACTTTCAATTGCCCATGCGCCGGTTTTATTCAGTGACCAGGTTTCACCCATCCCGACCATCAGCCATGCCACCACCATCGTAAACGCGAGCCCCAACGCCGCCGGACGCGTCAGGATCCCAAGAATAATCAGACACGGTGCCACAACCTCTCCCAGCAGAACGCCATACGCAATAAAGCCGGGGAAACCTTTCGCTATCAGCATGCCACTGATGCCATCAATACCCGCGAACAGTTTATGCAGCCCATGAAACAGCATTAATCCCCCCACGGCAATACGTAACAAAAACTTGCCAAAATCTTCATGAGTCAGTACCCGGTTAACTGTATTTAATAGTTTTATAACCATTTGAATTTATTCCTTTTTTCACCATATCCAATAACAAACTACGCTTAATACAGGCTTAATGAAACCTGCCGGAAATAAGAGGTAATGATAAGCATAACTATTATCTTCATCTAAACTTGTAACCGGTATCACATTAAAGGAGAAGGAAAACCATGAAACAAACGGTTGCCGCTTTTATTGCTAAAACACTCGAACAAGCTGGCGTTAAACGCATTTGGGGTGTGACGGGTGACTCGCTAAATGGCCTTAGTGACAGTCTGAATCGTATGGGAACGATTGACTGGATGCCAACCCGTCATGAAGAGGTTGCGGCCTTCGCCGCGGGAGCTGAAGCGCAGTTGACGGGAGAACTGGCCGTCTGCGCAGGCTCGTGTGGACCAGGCAACCTGCACCTGATTAACGGCCTGTTTGATTGCCACCGCAACCACGTCCCGGTGCTGGCAATTGCTGCACACATTCCATCCAGTGAGATAGGCAGCGGTTATTTTCAGGAGACCCACCCGCAAGAGTTGTTTCGCGAATGTAGCCACTATTGCGAGCTGGTTTCCAGCCCTGAACAGATCCCACAGGTGCTGGCAATTGCCATGCGTAAAGCGGTGCTCAACCGCGGCGTCTCCGTGGTGGTATTACCCGGCGACGTCGCGCTGAAGCCAGCACCTGAAAGCGCCAGCACTCACTGGTATCATGCGCCGCTCCCGGTGGTCACTCCGGAAGAAGAAGAGCTCAGAAAACTAGCGCAACTGCTACGCTACTCCAGTAATATCGCCCTGATGTGTGGCAGTGGCTGCGCCGGTGCGCATAAAGAACTGGTTGAGTTTGCTGCTAAAATAAAAGCGCCGATTGTGCACGCCCTGCGTGGTAAAGAGCATGTGGAGTACGACAACCCTTACGACGTGGGCATGACCGGGCTGATCGGCTTTTCATCCGGCTTCCATACCATGATGAATGCCGACACGCTGATCCTGCTCGGTACCCAGTTCCCCTATCGCCCGTTCTACCCCACCGACGCCAAGATTATTCAGATTGATATCAATCCGGCGAGCATTGGCGCGCACAGTAAAGTTGATATGGCGCTGGTAGGCGATATTAAATCCACACTCCGCACCCTGCTGCCGCTGGTGGAAGAAAAAACCGATCGGCAGTTCCTGGATAAAGCGCTGGAACACTATCGTGAGGCGCGTAAAGGGCTGGATGATTTAGCCAAACCCAGCGATAAAGCCATTCATCCGCAGTATCTGGCGCAGCAGATCAGCCATTTTGCCGCTGACGACGCCATCTTCACCTGCGACGTTGGCACGCCAACGGTGTGGGCGGCACGTTATCTGAAAATGAACGGTAAACGCCGTCTGATCGGTTCGTTTAACCACGGGTCGATGGCCAATGCCATGCCCCAGGCGCTCGGCGCGCAAGCGACCGAACCGGGACGTCAGGTTGTCGCAATGTGCGGTGACGGCGGTTTTAGCATGCTGATGGGCGACTTTCTGTCGGTTGTGCAAATGAAGCTGCCGGTGAAGATTATTGTCTTCAACAACAGCGTGTTGGGGTTTGTGGCGATGGAGATGAAAGCTGGCGGTTATCTGACCGACGGCACCGAACTGCACGATACAAATTTTGCACGGATTGCCGAGGCTTGCGGCATCACGGGCATTCGCGTGGAGAAATCCTCAGAGGTTGATGAAGCGCTGCAAAGGGCGATGTCGATTGACGGTCCGGTGCTGGTCGATGTGGTCGTCGCGAAAGAAGAACTGGCGATCCCGCCGCAGATCAAACTCGAACAAGCTAAAGGTTTTAGCCTGTATATGCTGCGCGCAATCATCAGCGGGCGCGGTGATGAAGTGATCGAACTGGCGAAAACTAACTGGCTCAGGTAAAACAGAGGGCATTACCTCACTTAAAAAGGAATGCCCGTGATTGATTTACGCAGTGATACCGTCACCCGACCAAGTCGCGCCATGCTCGAAGAGATGATGGCCGCCCCGGTCGGGGACGACGTCTACGGTGATGACCCTACCGTTAATGCCCTCCAGCAATACGCAGCCGAGCTTGCTGGCAAAGAAGCCGCAATTTTCTTACCCACAGGTACTCAGGCGAACCTGGTGGCTCTCCTCAGCCATTGTCAGCGCGGCGAAGAGTATATAGCCGGTCAGGGCGCGCATAACTATCTCTACGAAGCGGGTGGCGCAGCGGTGCTCGGCAGCATTCAACCGCAACCTATCGACGCCATGCCGGATGGCTCTTTGCCGCTGGACAAAGTTGCGGCAAAAATCAAAGCGGACGATATCCATTTTGCCCGCACGCGTTTGCTCAGCCTGGAAAACACCCACAACGGCAAAGTGCTACCACGCGAGTATCTGAAAGAGGCCTGGGAATTTACCCGTGAGCGCAATCTTGCGCTGCATGTCGACGGCGCGCGTATTTTTAACGCCATCGTCGCCTATGGCTGTGAGTTAAAAGATGTCACGCAATACTGCGATTCATTCACCATTTGTCTTTCCAAAGGTTTAGGAACGCCGGTAGGCTCACTGCTGGTCGGCAGCCACGAGTACATCAAGCGCGCCATTCGCTGGCGTAAAATGACCGGCGGCGGAATGCGTCAGGCCGGTATTCTGGCGGCGGCCGGACTGTATGCGCTGAAAAATAACGTGTCGCGTTTACAAGAAGACCATGACAACGCCGCCTGGATGGCGGAACAACTGCGCGAAGCAGGAGCGGACGTCATGCGCCACGACACCAACATGCTGTTTGTCCGCGTTGGCGAAGAACACGCTGCGGCACTGGGCGAGTACATGAAAGCGCAAGGCGTGCTGATTAACGCCTCGCCGATTGTGCGTCTGGTGATGCATCTGGACGTATCGCGTGAACAGCTTGCTGAAGTCGTCGCCCACTGGCGCGCTTTTTTAACCCGCTAAGGAGATGGGCGTGCCGCAACGGATTTTGGTTCTTGGCGCCAGTGGCTACATTGGTCAGCATCTGGTACAGGCGCTCAGTCAGCAAGGGCATCAGGTGCTGGCTGCGGCACGCCGCATCGAGCGGCTGGAAAAGCAGCAGTTGGCCAACGTCAGTTGCCATAAGGTCGATTTGAATTGGCCAGATAACCTAACACCGCTGCTGACCGGCGTTGATACGGTCTATTACCTGGTCCATGGCATGGGAGAAGGCGGTGATTTTATCGCCCATGAGCGCCAGGTAGCAATGAACGTGCGCGATGCGCTACGTGATACGCCAGTCAAACAGCTTATTTTCCTGAGCTCATTACAGGCTCCCCGGCATGAACAATCCGATCATCTGCGTGCGCGACAGATAACCGCGGACACCCTGCGCGAATCAGGCGTGCCAATGACCGAATTGCGCGCGGGTATTATCGTAGGGGCAGGTTCTGCCGCCTTTGAAGTGATGCGCGACATGGTCTACAACCTGCCGGTACTCACCCCTCCGCGCTGGGTGCGCTCGCGTACCACGCCTATCGCGCTGGAGAATTTAATGTACTACCTGGTGGCGTTGTTGGATCATCCTACACGCCAACACCGCGTACTCGAAGCCGCCGGGCCGCAGGTATTGAGCTATCAGGAGCAGTTCGAGCATTTTATGGCGGTCAGCGGTAAACATCGCCTGCTCATCCCTGTCCCCTTTCCTACCCGCTGGATTTCGGTCTGGTTTTTGAACGTCATAACGTCAGTGCCGCCGACCACGGCCAAAGCGCTGATACAGGGGTTAAAACACGACCTGCTGGCCGATGACACCGAATTACGCACGCTGATCCCGCAAAAGCTGATTGCCTTTGATGACGCGGTGCGCAGCACGTTGAAAGAAGAAGAGAAGCTGGTCAATTCCAGCGACTGGGGTTACGACGCGCAGGCATTTGCCCGCTGGCGCCCCGAATATGGCTATTTCGCTAAACAAGCTGGCTTTAGCGTTGAAACCTCCGCCAGTCGGCAGGCGCTGTGGCAGGTGGTGAATCGCCTCGGCGGCAAAGAAGGCTATTTCTTTGGCAATATTTTATGGAAAACGCGCGCGGCGTTGGACCTGCTGGTCGGCCATAAGCTGGCAAAAGGCAGACCGCAACACTCTCTGTTGCAGGTTGGCGATACCGTTGATAGCTGGAAAGTTATCATCGTTGAGCCAGAAAAACAGCTGACGCTGCTGTTTGGGATGAAAGCGCCAGGATTGGGTCGACTGAGCTTCACGCTGGAAGATAAAGGCGACCACCGACGCATTGATGTCCGCGCCTGGTGGCATCCGCACGGCATGCCAGGCCTCTTCTATTGGCTGCTGATGATCCCGGCGCATCTGTTCATTTTTAGAGGGATGGCGAAGCGTATTGCTAAACTTGCAGAACAAATCACAGACTCATGATAAAAAGAGCCTGTATTCTTTCATGTTTCCCATTGCATACAGACGAAATTCACGGAAGAATGCGCACGACGTTTTTTAAACACAGTGGATTGATATGAAGGTACTGGTTACCGGAGCCACCAGCGGCTTAGGCCGAAACGCGGTTGAGTTTTTATGCAGCAAAGGCGTCAGCGTCAGAGCTACCGGTCGCAACGAAGCGATGGGCAAGCTGCTGGAGAAAATGGGCGCAGAGTTTGTGCATGCCGATTTGACCGAGCTGGTCTCTTCGCAGGCAAAAGTGATGCTCGCCGGTATCGATACGCTGTGGCACTGCTCCAGTTTTACCTCACCATGGGGAACTCAGGAAGCCTTCGATCTGGCCAACGTTCGCGCAACCCGCCGTCTGGGCGAGTGGGCCGTGGCCTGGGGCGTTCGTAACTTCATTCATATCTCATCACCGTCGCTCTATTTTGATTATCACCACCATCGCGATATCAAAGAGGACTTCCGCCCCCAACGCTTTGCCAATGAATTCGCCCGCAGTAAAGCGGCTGGCGAAGATGTGATTGCGTTGCTGACACAGGCCAACCCGCAGACCCGTTTTACGGTATTGCGTCCGCAAAGCTTGTTCGGACCACACGATAAAGTCTTTATCCCGCGCCTGGCCCATATGATGTACCACTACGGCAGCATCCTGTTGCCGCACGGCGGAAGTGCGCTGGTGGATATGACCTACTACGAGAATGCGGTGCACGCGATGTGGCTGGCAAGTCAGCAAGCCTGCGATAATCTGCCGTCGGGTCGTGCGTACAACATTACCAACGGCGAGCATCGCACCCTGCGCAGTATTGTGCAGAAACTCATCGACGAGCTAAATATTGATTGTCGTATCCGATCCGTACCCTACCCGATGCTGGACATGATTGCCCGCAGCATGGAGCGGTTAGGCAATAAATCGGCGAAAGAGCCAAAGCTTACGCATTACGGCGTCTCGAAGCTGAATTTTGACTTTACGCTGGATACCACCCGCGCTCAGGAAGAATTAGGTTATCAGCCCGTTGTGACGCTGGATGAAGGGATTGAGCGTACCGCGGCCTGGCTGCGTGACCACGGCAAGCTGCCGCGTTAACCCTGCCCGTATTTCTCCAGTAACGCTTCGGCAATCGCCTGAGTTTCTGCATCCGCCACGCCGTTCCACAACGTCGGGCGGAAGTGCATCTGGAAGGCCATAATCACCCGCCGCTGTTCACGCGGCGTCATTTCAGGTTTTACCTCATAACCATAGCGCGACAGCAGATCGAGCAATGATGAGGTTTCTACCGGTGCATCGGGCGCTCGCCCGGCAAGATAAAACGCCACCCGCTGAGCATCCGGCCACGCGCCAATTCCCTGAGCGGCCAGTTTTTCCCATGGAAACAGCGGACCTGGATCGTCCTTGCGCTGCGGTGCGACATCCGCATGGGCCACCACGTTCTGTGGTTTTATGTCATAACGGGCAATAATATCTTTCGCCAAGGGGATTAACGCCTGAATTTGCGCGGGTTCAAACGGCGCAAAATACTTGCTGCCCGCCGATTTTTGCCAGCCACTGTTTTCCAGCTCAATGCCGATCGAGGTATCGTTAATTCGCGTAGCGCCGCGCCAAAAGCTAATCCCCGCATGCCAGGCCAGATCTTTTTCCGGCACCAGTTGCCAGATACGCGGTTTGCCGTGGTAGAGCGGCGGCACTGCCGGGATCAGATAGTGCGAGCTGACGTTTTTATCGGTCAGCGTAGCCAGAGAAGAGTCGAAATCATCGGCCGTGTAATGGATAACCAGCACTTTAATGCGCGGGTAAGCAGCCTGCGCCTGACGACGGGTATCTAACTGATACCCGTCTTTGTCGACAATCCCTTTTTCGCCAGCACATCCTACCAGCAGCAGCGTTAATGCCAGCAGAGACAGCAGACGCTTCATCGGCGAGTTTTCACCGCGGTGCCGCTGACGCTCACCATCAGCATGCTACCGTCTTTGCCTACGGTTTCGTAATCGATATCGATACCGACTACCGCATCAGCACCGAGCGCTTTTGCCTGTTCACCAAGCTCCTGAAAGGCAATTTCACGCGCTTTACGCAGCTCTTTTTCATACGCGCCGGAGCGACCGCCGACGATATCGCGAATGCCGGCGAAGAAATCGCGGAAGATATTCGCGCCTAAAATGGCTTCGCCAGTCACAACACCGCAGTATTCCACGATGCTCTGCCCTTCCAGCGTAGGGGTTGTCGAAAACTGCATGGTTAATCTCCTTTTTGCGCTAAGAGCACGATCTCAAAAGCATTATCGAACCGATCCACTATCATTGAAAGGATATATTCTTTACACAAAATAATTCGAGTTGCAGGAAGGCGGCAAGAGAGTGAATCCCCAGGAGCATAGATAACTATGTGACTGGGGTGAACGCACGTAGCCAACGCACAAGCAACTTGAAGTATGACATGTAAATCAACGTAGAACACTAATAGTAGAAAGCTAATAAGGAAATCATTATGCGCTACTCGAAACTCTCTCTGCTGGTTCCATGTGCACTACTTCTCAGCGCCTGTACTACCGTAACGCCGGCCTACAAAGATAACGGGACGCGTAGCGGCTCATGCATAGAAGGCGGGCCAGACAGCGTGGCTCAACAATTCTATGATTACCGTATTCAGCACCGAAACAATGACATTACCCCCCTTCGTCCGTACCTCAGCGACAACCTGGCGAAACTGCTGAACGATGCCAGCCGTGATAACGCGCATCGCGATCTGTTTAACAGCGATCCGTTCTCTAGTCGCGCTACGTTACCGGACAGTGCCAGCGTCGCCAGCGCATCGACCATTCCGAATAGTGATGCACGCAACATTCCGCTGCGCGTAGAGCTTAAACAGGGTGACCAAAGCTGGCGTGATGAAGTTCTGATGATCCGCGAAGGCCAGTGCTGGGTAGTTGACGATGTCCGCTATCTGGGCGGCAGCGTACACACGCCAGCCGGGACGCTGCGCCAGTCTGTCGAAAACCGCTAACCGCCCCATTCACCCGCCTGAATCATAACCCCCATAAATTGTCTGGCATTCTGCATAGAATGCCGACAATTATTCTTGCCCACTGGTGGCCCCGCTATTTTGTGCTATGTTTAGATAAGAATGCGGTTTGCATTTAACTTTTAACGCATAAATATTGCATAACTATTCTGTCAAAGGTAGTATCTGCGGCTTCAATAGCTATCAGACTGCCAGTATCGAGTGTCAATGAGTATTCAATTAAACGGCATTAACTGCTTCTACGGCGCACATCAGGCGCTGTTCGATATCACGCTGGATTGCCCTCAGGGTGAAACACTGGTGTTACTTGGCCCTAGTGGAGCCGGGAAAAGCTCGCTGCTGCGCGTACTCAACCTGCTTGAGATGCCGCGCTCGGGCACACTCTCTATTGCGGGTAACCGTTTCGACTTCACGAAGACCCCGTCAGACAAAGCCATTCGGGAGCTGCGTCAGAACGTGGGCATGGTCTTCCAGCAATACAACCTTTGGCCGCATCTCACGGTTGTGCAGAATCTGATTGAAGCGCCCTGCCGCGTACTGGGTCTGACAAAAGATCAAGCGCTGGCACGCGCCGAAAAATTGCTGGAACGTCTGCGCCTGAAGCCGTACAGCGATCGCTACCCACTGCATCTCTCCGGTGGCCAGCAACAGCGTGTGGCCATTGCCCGCGCGTTGATGATGGAGCCGCAGGTGCTGCTGTTTGATGAACCTACCGCAGCGCTTGATCCGGAAATTACGGCCCAAATCGTCAGCATCATTCGTGAACTGGCGGAAACCAACATTACTCAGGTGATCGTCACCCACGAAGTGGAAGTTGCACGTAAAACGGCCAGCCGTGTGGTGTATATGGAAAACGGTCATATCGTCGAGTTTGGGGATGCGAGCTGCTTTGCCAACCCGCAAACCGAAGCGTTTAAAAACTATCTCTCTCACTAAGATTCGGGACAATACAATGAAAAAAGTTCTGATTGCCGCGCTAATCGCAGGTTTTAGCCTTTCCGCTACCGCAGCCCAAACCATCCGTTTCGCCACCGAAGCGTCTTATCCTCCGTTTGAATCTATTGATGCGAATAACAAAATCGTAGGGTTTGACGTTGATCTGGCGAATGCGCTGTGTAAAGAGATTGACGCGACCTGTACCTTCACCAATCAGGCCTTCGACAGCCTGATCCCGAGCCTGAAATTCCGTCGTTTTGACGCGGTGATGGCCGGTATGGACATCACGCCAGAGCGTGAAAAACAGGTTCTGTTCACCACCCCGTATTACGACAACTCTGCCCTGTTTGTTGGCCAACAGGGTAAATACACCGGCATTGACCAGCTGAAAGGCAAAAAAGTCGGTGTACAAAACGGTACTACGCACCAGAAATTCATCATGGATAAACATCCGGAAGTGACCACCGTACCGTATGACAGCTACCAGAATGCCAAACTCGATCTGCAAAATGGTCGTATTGACGGCGTATTTGGTGATACCGCAGTGGTGACCGAATGGCTGAAAGACAATCCAAAGCTGGCCGCAGTTGGCGACAAAGTGACGGATAAAGATTACTTCGGTACGGGTCTGGGCATCGCTGTGCGCCAGGGCAATACCGAGCTGCAGCAGAAATTTAACGCTGCGCTGGAAAAAGTGAAGAAAGATGGGACTTACGAGACCATCTACAACAAATGGTTCCAGAAGTAATACTTGATGAATGAATTTTTTCCTTTAGCAAGCGCCGCCGGGATGACCGTCGGCCTTGCCGTTTGTGCGCTGATTATTGGCCTCGCGCTCGCCATGTTTTTTGCCGTCTGGGAGTCAGTGAAATGGCGTCCAGTGGCATGGACGGGTTCAGCTCTGGTCACCATCCTGCGTGGTCTGCCGGAAATTCTGGTGGTTCTGTTCATCTATTTCGGCTCTTCACAGCTGCTGCTGACGCTGGCCGATGGCTTTACGATCAATCTCGGGTTTGTACAAATCCCGGTTCAGATGCAGATCGAAAACTTCGACGTCAGCCCGTTCCTGTGCGGTGTAATTGCGCTGTCATTGCTGTATGCGGCTTACGCGTCGCAAACGCTGCGTGGCGCGCTGAAGGCCGTACCACTCGGACAATGGGAATCAGGTCAGGCGTTGGGTTTGTCTAAAGCCGCGATCTTCTTCCGCCTGGTGATGCCGCAGATGTGGCGTCACGCTCTGCCGGGACTGGGTAACCAGTGGCTGGTATTGCTGAAAGATACCGCGCTGGTCAGCCTTATCAGCGTGAACGATCTGATGCTGCAAACCAAGAGCATTGCCACCCGTACCCAGGAGCCGTTTACCTGGTACATTGTGGCGGCGGCTATTTACCTGGTGATTACGCTGGTGAGTCAGTACATTCTCAAACGCATTGACCTGCGCGCGACACGATTTGAGCGGAGACCAGGCTGATGCTTGAGTATTTACCTGAATTGTTAAAAGGGCTGCATACCAGCCTGACGCTGACGGTCGCCTCCATCGTGGTTGCTCTGGTGCTGGCGCTGGTTTTCACCGTCATCCTGACGCTAAAAACGCCGATTGTGGTCTGGTTGGTTCGCGCCTATATCACGTTGTTTACCGGTACTCCACTGCTGGTGCAAATCTTCCTGATCTACTACGGGCCAGGGCAGTTCCCGACGCTACAGGAGTATCCGGTACTGTGGCACCTGCTCTCTGAACCGTGGCTGTGCGCCTTAATTGCGCTATCGTTAAACAGTGCGGCTTATACCACTCAACTGTTCTACGGTGCTATCCGCGCAATCCCGGAAGGCCAGTGGCAGTCCTGTGGAGCGTTGGGGATGAGTAAGAAGGATACGCTGGCGATTCTGTTGCCGTACGCCTTTAAACGCGCCCTCTCCTCGTATTCCAACGAAGTGGTGCTGGTGTTTAAAAGTACCTCACTGGCATACACCATCACGCTGATGGAAGTCATGGGCTATAGTCAGCTGCTGTATGGTCGCACTTATGACGTCATGGTTTTCGGCGCGGCGGGTGTGATTTACCTGATCGTCAACGGTTTGCTGACGCTGATGATGCGCTTGATCGAACGTAAAGCGCTGGCGTTTGAACACCGGAATTAAATCGGTTTTTGTGTCTGATGGCGCTACGCTTATCAGGCTACGATTCGTCTTCCGTTGTACACTCTCCGGTGAATATGCATAAAGCCAAAATAAAAAAGACGGACAACAACCTAAATTGTCCGTCTTTTTTTATATCTTTAAAAATATTTAATCATTTTTATTGCATATAAATTCATTAAATGGCATTGTTAATTCACGCCGCAGACACGGTAAATAATCATAAGATTGACAGACGGGAGTTCCACCATGAAAAAGTTAGTACTGGCCGCATTACTTGCTACTTTCGCCGCTGGCGCCTCAGCTGCTGATAAAATTAGTTTCGGTGTATCCGCGACTTATCCGCCATTTGAGTCACTGGATGCAAGCAATAAAATTGTCGGTTTTGACATCGACCTGGCAACGGCACTGTGCAAACAAATGCAGGCTGACTGTACTTTCACCAATCATGCTTTTGATAGCTTGATTCCCGCGCTGAAATTCAAAAAATATGATGCGGTGATTTCCGGAATGGACATCACGCCTGAGCGTAGCAAGCAGGTGGCATTTACTCAGCCTTACTATGCAAACTCCGCGCTGGTGATTGCGAAAAAAGACACCTATAAAACCTTTGCCGACCTGAAAGGGAAACGCATTGGCATGGAAAACGGCACCACGCACCAGAAATACCTGCAGGACAAACACCCTGAAGTGAAAACAGTGGCCTACGACAGCTATCAGAATGCGATTATCGACCTGAAAAATGGTCGTATTGATGGCGTATTTGGCGATACCGCCGTGGTTAACGAGTGGCTGAAAACCAACCCGCAGTTAGGTGTAGCCACTGACAAAGTGACCGACCCACAATACTTCGGTACTGGTCTTGGCATTGCGGTTCGCCCGGATAACAAAGCCCTGCTGGAAAAACTGAATAGCGCGCTGGCCGCAATCAAAGCTGACGGCACGTACCAAAAAATCAGCGATCAGTGGTTCCCACAGTAACGTCCGCCCAATCTGAAAAGCCGCATTCTGCGTAATGCGGTTCAGTTAACGCCTCAGTTTCAGAAAGCATCACCTGTGTTGGCAGAAGTTATGAATATGCTATCTCACGGTAAGAGTTCCGTTCACCTCATGTGCATCGTTTCTCTGAAACACCGATTCCTGTGAACGTGTAAAGGGCGTTCTCCGCCACGCCCTTTACAATCCCGGCTCCCGGCGGGAAAATTGCCACTTCGTGGTCCCCTCCGTTTATTCCTCCAGGCTACCGGGCCGGACGCGAGGCAGCGTCCCTGCAAAACGCGCCCTGAACCCGCATCCCTGCGGGTTCTCCCGGCCTTACGGAAACACGTCGGCAATTTTCAGCCGGACCAGCCCACACCTGACCACCTGCGTTTTTTATCTGAATAGCAAAACAGAGTTAACTGGAAGTCAGCGCGTTGCAGCGATGACCCCGGTCCGGCTGAAAATCGATGAGGCGTTGACGGCTGACCGGGTCTGCCCGCAGGGATGCGGGCAGAGGGGACGGCCTGCAGGGACGCAGGCCCGGCCCCGACCCGACAGGCAGACGGCATAAGACAAATGAATCGCGCAGCGACGATTTTCCCGCCGGGAGCCTGGGTTGCAAGGGAGGCGGCGGTGAGCCTCCCTTGCACGTTCACGGGTATCTGCGCTTCAGAGAATTGCTACCGCCGAGGTGCACGGAACCCTGAGCAAGAATCACATGTTCCCCATAATGCTTAACTGAACAGTATTGCGCATCCTGCGGCTTTTTTTATCTCTTCGCCTTCGCTTTCAGTCAGTTCTTACGCCATAAACCCATTCCTGGCGTACACTTGTTAAAACGAAAAAAAGTGAGGCAAACGGATGATAGCGTTCCCTGCCAGTTTACTGATCCTCAACGGAAAAAGTGCTGATAATCTCCCCCTGCGTGATGTCATTGCAGAGCTACGCGATGAAGGCGTGGAAATCCATGTTCGCGTTACCTGGGAAAAAGGCGACGCCCAACGCTACGTTGATGAAGCTCGCCAGTTAGGCGTTGCAACGGTGATTGCCGGCGGCGGCGACGGCACAATTAACGAAGTCTCGACGGCGCTGATCCAGTCGCAGGGCGGCAATATCCCAGCGCTAGGTATTTTACCGTTGGGAACGGCGAATGATTTTGCAACCAGCGTAGGCATACCCGACGCCCTTGATAAAGCGTTAAAACTGGCTATCGCCGGAAATGCGACTGATATCGATATGGTTCAGGTCAATGATAAAACCTGTTTTATCAATATGGCGACCGGCGGCTTCGGCACACGCATCACCAGCGAGACGCCAGAAAAACTCAAGGCCGCATTAGGTGGCGTATCGTACTTTATTCACGGATTAATGCGCATGGATACGCTCAAACCCGACATCTGCGACATTCGTGGGGAAGATTTTCACTGGCAGGGTAAGGCGCTGGTCATTGGTATCGGTAATGGTCGTCAGGCCGGTGGTGGGCAACAGCTATGCCCGACGGCCCTGATCAACGATGGTCTGCTGCAACTGCGTATTTTTACCGGCGAAGAGTTGTTGCCAGGGCTGCTTTCGGCGTTAACGCAATCCGAAGACAACCCTAACATCATCGAAGGCGCATCATCGTGGTTTGATATCCGCGCCCCGCACGAAATTACGTTTAATCTCGATGGCGAACCGCTTAGCGGACAAGAATTTCATATTGAAATCCTGCCCGCAGCGCTACGTTGCAGACTGCCGCCGGGTTGTCCGCTACTGCGTTAACACGACGACACCCCAACTGGAATCAGGCAATGGTGACTTTGCTGTCCAGATAAACATCCTGCACGGCGTTAATCAGCTTAACGCCGTCAGCCATGGTTTTCTTGAATGCTTTTCGTCCAAGAATCAGCCCCATGCCGCCAGCACGTTTGTTAATCACTGCCGTACGTACCGCATCGCTCAGATCGGTTTCGCCGCCAGCCGCACCGCCAGAGTTAATTAATCCGGCGCGCCCCATATAGCAGTTCGCCAGTTGATAACGCACCAGATCGATTGGGTTGTCGCTGGTCAGCTTGCTGTAAACGCGATCGTCAGTGTAGCCAAAGTTGACTGCTTTATACCCGCCGTTATTTTCCGCCATTTTCTGCTTAACGATATCCGCCCCGATAGTGGCTGCCAGATGGTTAGCCTGCCCGGTGAGATCGGCGGAAACATGGTAATCCACGCCATCTTTTTTAAACGCGGAGTTACGCAGATACGCCCATAGCACGGTGACCATGCCCAGTTCATGAGCACGCTCGAACGCCGCAGAAATCTCTTCAATCTGGCGACGGGACTCCTCTGAACCGAAATAGATGGTTGCCCCTACCGCAACCGCACCCATATTGAATGCCTGTTCTACGCTGGCATACAGCGTCTGGTCAAACGTATTGGGGTAGCTCAGCGTTTCGTTGTGGTTAATTTTTACAAGAAACGGAATGCGGTGCGCGTAGCGACGGGAGACGGAAGCCAGCACGCCATAGGTCGATGCCACGCAGTTACACCCTGCTTCGATAGCCAGTTCCACAATATTCTTCGGATCAAAGTACAGCGGGTTAGCCGCAAACGATGCCCCCGCGGAGTGTTCCACGCCCTGATCCACCGGTAGAATTGACAGATAACCTGTCCCGGCCAGTCGGCCCGTGTTATACAGCGTTTGCATATTACGCAGCACCGCTGGCGGACGGTTGTTATCCACCATCACGCGATCGACGTAATCATGTCCAGGCAGGTAAAGTTGGTCAGAAGGAATGGTCATACAACGATGCTGTAAAAGGTTGTCGGCATCTTTGCCAAGCAACTGCGCAATATCAGTCATAGCTATGCTCCCGTAAGTTCCGATTTGAAACCGGAATGTGGATTGTCCTGACCCGCTTTGTTGCGGGCAGCAATAAGCCTGGTACCGACTGCGTTTTTTTTCCATCTTTAGCGCACTTTTCAGCAACTTCTGCTGGCTCGATTCAGGAAGAAATAATGTTAAGGCGGTCAAATTTAGACCTCAAAGGTATTTTAAAGGTATTATCGAATGGTACTATCAGTGCGTACCTTACCTGTCATGAAGGATTTAAAGATGAAAACTACAGTTAAGCTGTCGTTCATGATGTTTGTAGAGTGGTTTATCTGGGGCGCCTGGTTTGTACCGCTGTGGCTGTGGCTGAGTAAAAGTGGCTTTAGCGCCGGGGAGATCGGCTGGTCCTACGCCTGTACCGCAATTGCCGCGATCCTGTCGCCCATCCTGGTCGGTTCTGTCACTGACCGTTTTTTCTCCGCGCAAAAAGTGCTGGCGGTGCTGATGTTCGTCGGCGCTATTTTGATGTACTTCGCCGCCCAGCAAACCACCTTCAGCGGATTTTTCCCGCTGTTACTGGCCTATTCGTTGACCTATATGCCGACGATTGCGCTGACCAACAGTATCGCTTTTGCCAACGTCAGTGACGTTGAGCGTGATTTCCCGCGCATCCGTGTGATGGGAACCATTGGCTGGATCGCCTCTGGTTTGGCCTGCGGTTTCTTACCGCAAATGCTTGGCTATAGTGACATCTCCCCTACCAATATTCCTCTGCTAATCACTGCCGGAAGCTCCGCTCTGTTGGGCGTCTTTGCGTTCTTTTTACCGGATACGCCGCCGAAAAGTACCGGCAAAATGGATTTCAAGGTCATGCTGGGTCTGGATGCGCTGATCCTGCTGCGGGATAAGAACTTCCTCGTCTTTTTCTTTTGCTCTTTTCTGTTCGCGATGCCGCTGGCGTTCTATTACATCTTCGCCAACGGTTATCTGACAGAAGTCGGGATGAAAAACGCCACCGGCTGGATGACGCTGGGCCAGTTCTCTGAAATCTTCTTTATGCTGGCGCTACCGTTTTTCACCAAACGCTTTGGCATTAAAAAGGTATTGCTGCTTGGTCTTATTACTGCGGCTATCCGCTACGGATTTTTCGTTTACGGCGGCGCGGAAGAATATTTCACTTACGCTCTGCTGTTTCTCGGCATTCTGCTGCACGGCGTCAGTTACGACTTCTACTACGTCACAGCCTACATTTATGTCGATAAAAAAGCGCCCGTACATATGCGCACCGCGGCGCAAGGGCTTATCACCCTCTGCTGTCAGGGATTCGGTAGCCTGCTCGGTTATCGTCTGGGCGGCGTGATGATGGAAAAAATGTTTGCTTATCAGGAACCGGTGAATGGTCTTACCTTTAACTGGGCTGGCATGTGGGGATTTGGCGCGGTCATGATCGCCGTCATTGCCGTAATGTTTATGATTTTCTTTCGCGAGTCAGATAAAGAAATCACCGCCATTAAGGTGGACGATCGCGATGTAGCGTTGAAACAAGGGGAAGTAAAATGAAAGCAGAACGTATTCTCGGTGCTCTTTATGGGCAGGCGTTAGGGGATGCGATGGGTATGCCGTCGGAACTGTGGCCAAGAACCCGGGTTAAAGCCCATTTCGGTTGGATCGACCGTTTTTTGCCCGGCCCTGCGGAGAATAATGCCGCCTGCTATTTTAACCAGGCGGAGTTCACTGATGACACCTCCATGGCGCTGTGTCTGGCTGATGCCCTGCTTGAGTGCGACGGAGAGATTGTACCCGACGTTATTGGCCGCAATATTCTGGCCTGGGCCGAACGTTTTGATGCTTTTAATAAAAACGTGCTCGGCCCGACCTCAAAAATTGCGCTAAAAGCCATTCGCGACGGCAAACCTGTCGCCGAACTGGAAAATAACGGCGTTACCAACGGAGCGGCAATGCGTGTTTCACCGCTGGGATGCCTGCTCCCCGCGCGCGATCTCGATGCCTTTATCGATGATGTGGCATTAGCCTCCAGCCCGACGCATAAATCGGATTTGGCTATCGCTGGCGCAGTGGTGGTCGCGTGGGCGGTATCACGCGCTATCGATGGCGGAAAATGGTCAGAGATTGTCGACGCGCTGCCAGCCATTGCCCGGCATGCGCAGCAAAAAAGGATCACTACCTTTAGCGCATCGCTCTCTGCACGCCTTGAACTGGCGCTGAAAATTGTCCGTAACGCTGACGGCATTGAGTCTGCCTGCGAGCAGTTGTATCAGGTTGTGGGGGCCGGAACCAGTACCATTGAATCCGTGCCTTGCGCCATCGCTATGGTTGAGCTGGCGCAGACCGATCCTAACCGCTGCGCCATTCTGTGCGCGAACCTCGGGGGCGATACCGACACCATCGGGGCGATGGCAACTGCCATTTGTGGCGCGCTCCACGGCGTAAGTGCGATTAATCCGGCATTGAAACATGAGCTCGATGCGGTAAATCAGCTAGACTTTATCCGCTACGCCAGTGGATTGATGCGACTGCGCGAGCAGCGGGAGGCACTATGAGCACCACGCGTCTGCAACAACTTCTCCCGCAGTTACGCACACAGCGACCCGTTACGGTGGTGGGTGCGGCGGTGATTGATGTCATTGCCGATGCGTATGCCCTTCCCTGGCGCGGATGTGACATTGAACTCAAACAGCAAGGGGTGAACGTTGGCGGCTGCGCGCTCAATATCGCCGTAGCACTCAAGCGGTTAGGTATCGACGCCAGTAATGCTTTACCGCTGGGTCAGGGAGTGTGGGCCGATATTATCCGCAACCGGATGGCAAAAGAGGGACTGCACAGCCTGATCGATAACGCCGCAGGCGATAACGGCTGGTGTCTGGCTCTGGTCGAGCCGGATGGCGAACGTACCTTTATGTCCTTTAGTGGCGTCGAAAATCAGTGGAACGCTGACTGGCTGGCACAGCTGGAGATCCCACGTCACAGCCTGGTTTATCTCTCGGGCTATCAGTTAGCCTCTCCGTGTGGTGAGTTGCTGGTGCATTGGCTGGAAGGGCTGGAGGAAGTGACGCCGTTTATCGATTTTGGCCCACGCATCAGCGACATTCCCGAGCCCTTACTGGCAAGAATTATAGCCTGCCGTCCACTGGTATCGCTCAATCGGCAGGAGGCGGAAATTGCCGCCGAGCGGTTTGCATTAAGCCAGGATATAGAAGGTTTTGGCGCACAATGGGTGCAACGTTTTGCCACACCGGTGGTGGTACGCCACGATAAAGACGGTGCGTGGTATTTCAGCACACAAACTTCCGGTTGCGTACCGGCATTTTCGACAGCGGTCGTTGATACCATTGGCGCTGGTGACAGCCACGCTGGCGGCATGCTGGCGGGACTGGCGTCTGGCTGGTCGCTGGCTGACGCGGTACTGCTTGGAAACGCCGTGGCGTCCTGGGTGGTAGGGCATCGCGGGGGCGATTGCGCCCCTACGCGCGAGGCGTTACTCCTCGCACACAAACACGTATAGATCGCTTCGACAATAGCTGATGCTGTATTCAATGGGCCGTTGCTGCTGGTCAAGCGCTACCTGCTTGATCACCAGCACCGGCACTTTGCTGTCCATTTGAATGTGCGCCTGGAATTCTGCGTCAGGCATTCGGGCACTGACACGTGAGCGCGTGCGCTGCGGGAAAATATGCTGGCTGCGAAAATAGTCATACAGTGAAACGCCGATGGCATCCACGTCATGGATTAGATGGGCAGGAACCCATGACTCTTCAATAGAAACCGCATCTTCATCTACGTAGCGAATGCGCTTGAGCAAGAAGACGTCACTCCCCGTGGCAACAGCCAGCTGCTGCGCTACATCTTCCGGGCAAGGCACAATCCGCTTGTTAACCCACAGCGTATCTGGTTTTTTACCGCGCAACACCACCTGCTGTGAAAAACCACGCGCTTCTTTTAGCGAATACTCGAAGATGTTATTGATTTGCGTCCCGTAACCGCGGGCGCGCGTCACGACGCCTTCTTCTTCCAAAGCCTGCATCGCCTTACGAACCGTAATTCGCGAAACGCCGGTCAACTGGCTGAGATCGCGCTCGCCGGGCAGGATGTTTCCATGCTCCAGAATCCCGCTACGCACAGCGTTTTTCACCGTTTGCGCAAATTTCATATACAGCGGCGTGTTATCTGCCGCGGAAATACGTTCATTCAGTTGCGCGATAAGCTGGGTATGCGCTTGTTCCATTTATCTTTTTCCTGCAGCCGTTTCTGCAGCCAGTATACTCATTACCACCACGCGTGGAAATGATGCACCGGACCAATTCCCTCACCGACTTCCAGGGTGTCGGCCTGCGCCAATGCCGCTGAAAGCCACAACTTAGCTTCCTGCACTGTCTGTGCCCAGTTGTCATGGCGCGGACGCAGCGCCGCCAGCGCCGCCGATAGCGTACAGCCAGTACCGTGGGTATTTTTGGTCATCACCCTTGGCGCGGTAAAACGCTGCTCGCCATCACGGGTAAAGAGCCAGTCGGGGCTTTGCGCATCCTCCAGATGACCGCCTTTCATCAACACCGCCTCGCAACCCAGCGCCCGCAGCGCCCTTCCCTGCTCTAACATCTCCTGCTCAGTCTGCGCATGGGGAGCCCCGAGCAGCGCCGCAGCTTCGGGTAAATTTGGGGTGATAATCGAAACCTGCGGCAGCAAATGGGTACGCAGCGTTTCAACCGCCGAAGGAGACAGCAACGGATCGCCGCTTTTCGCCAGCATCACGGTATCCAGCACGACATTTTGCACCCGATGGCGACGCAAACGTTCGGCGACCGCTTCAACAATATCCGTTTCCGCCAGCATACCGATTTTAGTGGTGTCGATACGCACATCACTGAACACCGAATCCAGCTGTGCGGCGACAAAGTCAGGTTCAATGCGATACACCGACTGCACCCCGCGCGTATTTTGCGCCACCAACGCCGTGATAACCGAGCAGCCGTAAGCGCCAAGCGCCGAGAACGTTTTTAAATCGGCCTGAATACCTGCGCCACCGCTTGGATCGGTTCCGGCAATGGTTAATGCGTTAATCCGTTTCATAGTTGCTCCTGCGCGTTCAGGTTATAGAGGGCGTCGATAAATGCCGGGACAAAACTGCCCGGTCCGGTTGATTGTTGAGTGGCTATTTGTCCGGCCTGTTTCATCCAGCTACAGGCGGAGGCGACGTTATCAAGCCGGTCACCGTGCAGGGCGCAACTGGCCGCAACGACCGCCGACAGCGCGCATCCGGTGCCCACCACGCGCGTCATCAACGAGTCACCCCCGTTCACGCAGACGGTACGCTGACCATCGGTGACATAGTCAATTTCGCCGGTAACCACGACAATGGTCCTAACCTGACGAGCCAGTGCCTGCGCTGCGGGAAGCGCAGCGGCTGCCGTATCGGTCGTATCCACGCCGCGTCCCCCGCCGTTCATACCCGCCAGAGCCAGTATTTCCGAAGCGTTGCCGCGGATAGCTGCAGGCTGTAGCGCCAACAAATCCAGACAGAAGCGACGACGAAACTCCAGCGCCCCCACGGCAACGGGATCGAGCGTCCACGGGGTTTTAGCAAGTTGTGCCCGCTCAACTGCGGCGCGCATCGCCGTAGCCCGTTCCCGGGTTAAGGTGCCGACATTAATCAGTAATGCACTGGCAATAGACGCGAACTGACTGGCTTCCTCAGGCTCGATTACCATTGCAGGTGATGCGCCCAGCGCCAGCAACGTATTGGCCGTAAAGCTTTGCACGACCTCGTTGGTCATGCAGTGTGTGAGAGGGGAAAGCGTTCTAAATTGGTGTAAGGTGTGAGCCGCGAGTGTGCGGCTGTGCAGGTCAGGCTGCATGGTTCAGCTCCTGCCCGCGCGAAGAAGGGACACGAGCAGTGTCAGACTTCCCTACGCTGGCATTATCCAGATCAGGTGGTACGGGTATTTCTCAGCCCATCAGCGATGGGGCACCCCGAGTCGTTGAAACACAAGTTTCGGTAACAGAATACTGCCTACGCTTGATGATGTAAATTAGCGCAGCACCATGGCCCTCCACGAAATTACGGGGTAAGGTTGCAGCTATTCTGTACATTCATTTACACTTTTTACGAAATGACTGGCGTGAACACAAAAAAGTTCTTGTCAGATGCCCTATAAGCCAGGAATGATACACGACTGATGTTGATGACCCGAACAGGTAAAGAGGATGGGTATGAAGAATAAAATGTTGCTGGGTGCACTCCTGCTTGCAAGCAGCGTCGTCTGGGCCGCGCCGGCCGCAACAGCTGCTCCCACCGGAATTGATAAGTATGAGTTGAGCGGTTTCATCGCCGACTTTACCCATTTTAAACCTGGTGACACGGTCCCACCGCTGTACCGTACTGACGAATATGCGATTAAGCAATGGAACCAACGCAACCTGCCAGCACCTACCGCCGGTACCCACTGGACCTACATGGGTGGTGCGTACGTCCTAATCAACGATGCTGACGGTAAGATCATTAAAGCCTACGACGGCGAGATTTTTTATCATCGTTAATAGAAAAAACACGTACTTTCAGCAAGAAAGTACGTGAAATACCCGCAAATCAATTAGTCATAAGATACTGCAAATATTACTTTACTTTGTACTTCACCAGGCAGTAATGATTCCCCTGTCACGCGAACATATTTCGCAGTGATAGGGAAAGTGTACTGATTACTGATTGCTTCCAGTTTGGTCATTCTGTTCATCAGATTATCCCCCTGTTTTAGGGGAGAAGTCGCGGTGCCATTATATATCTGGAACCCCACCCCTTTGGCGCCATTTGCTATCGTGTTTTTTAGTATTTTCCCGCTTTCATCCCAGTCACCGCGCACCACCTTAAAAGTGACGGGATTGGTGGTAACGTTATATATACTTTCGCAATTCAATACCAGATTTGTGGAACCCGATTTGGTATTATTAACCGTGAGCATCTCATTCAATGTGGTATCTGGCATTTTAATTTCGTAGCGGGGTAATGAAAACTGACACGTGGTGGGTTTATGCGTTACTGTAAAGCTTAAATTCTGTGTAAAAGCTGAATTACTCGATAAACGTCCGGTAACCCAGCAATAAAGATAAGCTAACCAGTTTGAAGTACAAGAATTATCAGAGGTAATACTTACTGCCGGGTCGCTCAGACTAAACGCATCACCGGATACTGTCTGCTTAATAGTCCCTGAATTTACATATCTTGCTGAGATGGTGAAATTTTTGGTATCCAGCGCTTCGCTGGCACTAACCGTTTTCTTACCAATACTTACTGGAAAATCATTGCTGGTCAGATTGATATTAATTAAAACCTTCTTGCCGCTGCCTCCCTGAATTGCAACAATGTAATCCTTGAGCGGTGTTGTATAATATAAGCTATCACTGTTGGCTGTACACACTATGTTGCCACTGGAACTGAGATTAATTTGATTTGTTGCTGTTCCAGATGTCATATCCAGATTAATTGTCGTTAACCCGCCATTTTTCGTCTGAAATGTACACCCGGCATCAGCACCAAAGGATGACAGCAGCAAAAATATCAAAAATACGTATCCTTTCATATCTTGCATCCTTATCGGCAAATATAGACTTTATTCTCATCAATCACCCTATCGAAGGTAATTGTACAGAACTGTCCCTGCTGTTTATTAACTGCAACACGTACCGACGCGGGAATATCGTTGGTGCGAATAAATAACCGGCTACCCTGCCCCACCAGGCCCACATTATTACCGATATCATCTTCCACTTCATAACCGAAAGATAACGGAGAGCCGTCCGGACGCTCGGCAAGAAAGTACCAGGGTTTGCGCCGATCGGTTTCAAACTCCGTCATCACGACCGCACCGCGATAAGGTACTGTACCTTTTCGATTGCCCAGTAATGCCACATCGCTATTAGTGTCAGAAAGATCCAGCATCAGCATATTTTCACGGTACGGCGTCAGACTGTCGTAAACCGCGTAACCTTTACTGTTGGTTGTTAGGTAACGATGCCCTTGCACAGCCGCACCCTGTAACCCAGGCGCTTTAACAATGGCGAATGTATCTGAAAGCCGGGGAGTCAGAGCCACGCCCTCAGACCACACCACGATCCCCCCCTGAATATTGCCGCTGGCCTGTTGATACTTATTCGATTGGCTGTAACTACTGCCTACAGTCGCCACTGGCGCGCGCCAGACCATGCTAACGCCCGCCGTTGTCTCGTTCCCCTGTCGTTGCTGACTGAGGTTGGCACCATAGCTGAATTGATCGCGATTACCCGTCACCCCGCTTAAGCTGGTGTTATTCGACTGAAAGCCGTCATTATCAAACGTCGTGGAATTAGAGACGAACAGATCGCGTCGAGGAGTGGAAATACCGTCCCCCCACGAGAACGGGATGGAGATATACAGGTTAAAACGCTTATCCTCGTGGTTATCCTCATCGTACGTTTGACTCACGGCAACGGTATAGCTAACTCGCTGCCAGGCGTTAGAGTAGCTAAGTTGATAATCTTTGCCGTTTCCACTGCGTTGCCAATAGTCGCGCCACAGGCCACTGACCGCCAGGGATCCCCAGTTTTCGGGTAACGCTTGATTTATATTCAGTGAAAAACTGTTCTTGCGGCCAAAGTCGTTTTGATAGTAGTCCGCAATGTCATAAACATCGTTTTTATCGCGATTATAGTTATTTTTATTATTCGCCCACACGTAGTCATTAAAGGTACGATAATCCCGCGAGGAATAACGATAAGCTGCAAGTGCAAACTGCGTACCGGTCTGCGTGACATATTTGTTCCATGCAATCTGATAGCTCTGACCATCAAAAACATCACCATTATCCTGCTCGCTATGCGATCGCGTGGCGTCTACCGATACTGCGCCAATGGGGGTATTCCAGCCAGTCCCAAGCACAAATGAAGAATAGTTTTGCGACAGCATTGTACCGCCATAGACCGTTAGCAGATTGTTCAGACCATACTGATAACTCCCTTGCAGGAAATCATACTGATTGCCAGCCCCTTCAATATGGCTACGCCCTGCAGCGAAATCATATTTCGATACGCCCGACTGCAGCATATTTGGCACAGATGAAAAAGGCACCAGATAATGAGATATCGAACCGTTAGCCTCTTTCACACTGACATCTAAATCCGAACCGCCGCCAGCGAGTTGTAGATCATCAATAGCAAATGGGCCTGGTGGTACTTCTTTCTGGTAAATAACAAAACCATTTTGTTCGATGGTTACCAGGGCGTTGCTCTGGGCAATCCCACGAACTACAGGGGTAAAATTCTGTTTTGAGTTTGGTAACATTTGCATATCGCGCCAGATACGCACACCACGAAAACGTACGGCATCAAAAATATCAGCCCCGGTATACATGTCACCGGCGCGCAATGTACCAAGAATCGACGGAACGCCACGTTCCACATATAACGTGTTGCTCTTCCATTTGCCGTTGCCCTCGTTACCTTTCGTATAGTTGTCACTTGAATGCAACTGCCACCCCAGCAGGTTCAACCCGCTATTCAGGTTCACATAGCTGCTTTTATCATCACCACCGTGTTTATAATTACTGTAATACTGGCTGGCGTAATAAGAGGTATAAAAAGCGTTCACCCCACGATCCCAGGTTTCAGGCGGCATATATCCTGGTTCATATTCAATCACATACGCCTGAGGTACGCTTAAATTTAGAATAAACTCCCCAATGTCATAACTGACACTGCCGCCCTGCACTGCTGCACGCAGCGGCACGCAGCCTTCTTGTTTATCCGTTTTAATGTTCCCGGTGCGAATACCAATTTGCTGCAATTGTGCCCAGGGCAGACATGTCAGTTCGGGATCATCTTTAATATCAATATCGTACCGACCACGCCACTTATTATTAAGATAAACATCCATTTCATATATACCGGGCATTGGCTTATCGCCATCAATTTGATAGCGAGAGATTTTCTCACCATTCAAACCACCGATCATAAAGTGGGTATCAAACGTGTCTTCTTCAGCCCATACGGATGAAGCTGCCAATACCGACAGGATTGACAGTGTAATAGAATTTATCTTTGACATAATCAATCCTTGACTATCTTTCCGTTTTTATTTTTTCACTTAAGTAGTTTCCGTGATCATCAATAAGAGTAACCTTGTAATGATTAACGACAGTAGTGGTGACGACCTTTTTATCTGACCACGGAGCAAGTAACACTGTCTCGCTGTTTATTTTTGAATTACCCACTATTTCAGGAATAGTAATCCAGTTGGCAGAATTATTTTTGATATTAATGCCACCACTGACATCTCTGACGTTTAAGCGAGAAAAGCTTTTTTCATCTACACCGGCAATACCCTGCGGGCGATATATAAATTTGATGCGATTCTGCATAGCAAATTTAATCATGTTCTTACCTTCTGATTCCGCAGAATTAGGAGGAATATCTAACACATTCAGAAAAAAAAGGCTTTCACGATCTTTCGGCAGCGTATTTGCCGGTGATGCTGCCAACTTACTGATTTAGTGTATGATGGTGTTTTTGAGGTGCTCCAGTGGCTTCTGTTTCTATCAGCTGTCCCTCCTGTTCAGCTACTGACGGGGTGGTGCGTAACGGCAAAAGCACCGCCGGACATCAGCGCTATCTCTGCTCTCACTGCCGTAAAACATGGCAACTGCAGTTCACTTACACCGCTTCTCAACCCGGTACGCACCAGAAAATCATTGATATGGCCATGAATGGCGTTGGATGCCGGGCAACTGCCCGCATTATGGGCGTTGGCCTCAACACGATTTTACGTCACTTAAAAAACTCAGGCCGCAGTCGGTAACCTCGCGCATACAGCCGGGCAGTGACGTCATCGTCTGCGCGGAAATGGACGAACAGTGGGGCTATGTCGGGGCTAAATCGCGCCAGCGCTGGCTGTTTTACGCGTATGACAGGCTCCGGAAGACGGTTGTTGCGCACGTATTCGGTGAACGCACTATGGCGACGCTGGGGCGTCTTATGAGCCTGCTGTCACCCTTTGACGTGGTGATATGGATGACGGATGGCTGGCCGCTGTATGAATCCCGCCTGAAGGGAAAGCTGCACGTAATCAGCAAGCGATATACGCAGCGAATTGAGCGGCATAACCTGAATCTGAGGCAGCACCTGGCACGGCTGGGACGGAAGTCGCTGTCGTTCTCAAAATCGGTGGAGCTGCATGACAAAGTCATCGGGCATTATCTGAACATAAAACACTATCAATAAGTTGGAGTCATTACCTATTTGCCAATTGCTTAATTTTCAGTTGTTGACCAGAACCTCCGCTGACCTTTGCCACAGGAGGGGTCATTACAAATGGCACGTGGATTTCTTCGGGTGACAGACTGGTATCTCCGTCATCTATCCAGGATTGAACCAGCGAACTGCGACTGCCTTCATTCATTAACTGCACGGTGATTTCTTGTTTCTGTGCCGGATAAATGACACGGGTGCCGTAAATGTATATGCCGCCCCACGCAGGCATTACTGTACCGGCCAGTAAAAACACGAGTATTTTTTTCATTATAATTATCCTTACTGCGGAAATAATCGGCGGCCGGAGCCGCCGACAAACAGGATAGTCATCTTAATCAGTAACAACAGTCATCGTCAGCGAAGAGGCCACATCACCAGCGGAAACACTGGCAGTACCAATTTTCGCATAGCGTGCGCTAAAGTTTAGAGTATATTTATTGTCCGCAGTTTTAGTTAACTCAATACCTGTATCGGGGTTAACCTGTTTAGTAAAATCATCACCATAGTATACGGTGAAGCCAGCACCATTATTTGCTGCGGTATTTCGTGTAATATATTTATTTTCGCTGTCAAATTGGGAGCTGGAGAAAGTAATTTTTGGTGCTTTACTTCCTGTACATTCAACTGTCAATGGCACAGTGGTTTTATTTGAGTATCCTTCATAAACACCACCAGCACTTAAGGCATTTAATCTGTCAGCACCAATTTGGTTCATACCAATGGTCGCAGTGGTATCCCCTGTAAATTTACAGGTGGTCCCTACTACCTTACCAGTAATAATCAGTTCACCCTGATCAGAATCAGCAGCAAAAGCCCCAGCGCTCATAACTACAGCGGACAGAACAGCAGCAGAAATAATTGAACGTTTCATCGTATATTCCTTAATGAATTAACTTCTATTGGTTAAGAGGACTTAACCCGTGAAATTAAATTCGCACACCAGAAACGTTATCGCAATGTAAACGCGTTGTTTTATTGATTTAAAACAAATTGCAAAGCGCAATATAATAGAAACAAATCAGTCGATTTTTTTATTCTTTTAAATTAATAAATTTACGAGATTAACTGTTGGGATGGAATTCTTCAGAGAAATGATCAGCCACGTATTATTCACAATAATAATGCATGGCTGATAAAAGACGTTTAATCGTAATGCGTCATCACAATTTGTCGTGTAGCGTCACCGGTGATAGTAACAATTTCAGTTACCGCACCTTTTGTTGGATTTGAAACACCCGCTCTGACGTTTGAAAAGGAAATGGCATTGCCACAGCGTTGCTGCACTTCGTTATTTACAACATCAGTGCTACAGGTGGGTTCAGTTACCCGACCATTGATATTCAGGGTGGCAGTATCTGTGGAGAAAGCAGAAGCGCTCATTCCATAAGCCAAAGTAATAACTCCCAAGAATAAATTTTTTTTCATTACGTTCATTATTCCTGTATCGGTTGGGAAACAGCACACAAGCCGTCTTTCCAGTAGATTATGGATTAACTGCCTCGCTAAGACTAATTGAGATTGTAGATTAATTCGACCATTTTGATCAATTTAAATGATGCATTGAGGGTGTTTATTCAGAAAAAGACATGAATTATACAGTCCGGATAAATAATTGAGTGAGGTTTTTCATCCAATATATTCACCGCATCAATTCATTATTGATGCGGTGAATATTTTTAACGCTATTAATTACACCGCGCGGAAGGCAATTTCACCCGGGATCACTTCCCCTTGCCAGTAGAGCTGGGCAGCGACACGTCCTGCCAGGTCGCGGTAAATGGCGGTAAATTCGCTGTCAGGGCGGCTGATGACCGTCGGCGTACCACGATCCAGGTCTTCACGCAGAGAAATATGCAGCGGCATCTGTCCCAGCAGTTGGGTGTGATACTGCTCAGCCAGTTTCTGCGCGCCACCGGTGCCGAAGATTGGCTCGTGATGACCGCAGTTGCTGCAAATATGCATACTCATATTCTCAACAATACCCAGCACTGGCACTTCGACTTTTTCGAACATCACGATGCCTTTTTTCGCATCGATCAGCGCGATGTCCTGCGGAGTGGTCACCACAACCGCACCCGTGACCGGAATGTTTTGCGCCAGCGTCAACTGGATATCACCCGTACCCGGCGGCATATCCAGTACCAGGTAATCAAGATCCGGCCATAAGGTTTCTTGTAGCATCTGCAGCAGGGCTTTGCTGGCCATCGGGCCACGCCACACCATCGCATTATCGTCAGTGACCAAATAACCAATAGAGTTCGTCGCCAGGCCGTGAGACATGATCGGCGCCATGTGGGTACCGTCTGGTGAGGTTGGACGCTGGTTCTCCGCACCGAGCATCGTCGGGATTGACGGGCCATAAATATCGGCGTCCAGAATCCCTACCTTCGCCCCTTCCGCAGCCAGCGCCAGCGCCAGGTTCACGGCAGTAGAGGATTTACCTACGCCACCTTTACCCGAACTGACGGCGATGATGTTTTTTACACCATTAATGCCCGGCTGGTTTTTCACGCGTTTCAGCGTCGCAATGTTATGCGACAGTTTCCAGTCGATCGCTTTCGCACCAGTAATACGCAGCAGATCGGCGCTACATTGCTCTTTTAAGTCCTCAAACGCGCTCTGCCAGACAAACGGCATGACCAGCTCAACGTGCAACGTGTCATCCATCCAGGCGACGTGGTGCAACGCTTTAAGCGTCGTCAGATTATGCTTCAGGGTTGAATGCTGAAAATTCGCCAGCGTCCCGGCAACCATCGCGCGCAGGGTCTCTGGTGATTTGGCCTGGGATTGTGCGTTCATCCCGACTCCTTTTTGTTGTTCTGAAAATACAATAGTCACCAGGTAGTTTACTCCAACCGCAACAATTATTCATTTACGGATAAATGCCCTTATCGCTTGGCGCAGTAATTACCATTTTGGTACTATCAAAGCCCTTTTCACTACAAAAGAAGTAATTGCCCACTATGACTCAAGTCGCGAAGAAAATTCTGGTAACGTGCGCGCTGCCGTACGCCAACGGCTCTATCCACCTCGGCCATATGCTGGAGCACATCCAGGCTGATGTCTGGGTCCGTTACCAGCGAATGCGCGGCCACCAGGTTAACTTCATCTGCGCGGACGACGCACACGGTACGCCAATCATGCTGAAAGCACAGCAGCTTGGGATCACGCCAGAGCAGATGATCGGTGAAATGAGTCAGGAGCATCAGACTGATTTTGCGGGTTTTGACATCAGCTATGACAACTACCACTCTACGCACAGCGAAGAGAACCGTGAGCTGTCTGAGCTGATTTATACGCGCCTGAAGGAGAACGGTTTTATTAAGAACCGTACTATCTCCCAGCTTTACGATCCGGAAAAAGGCATGTTCCTGCCGGACCGTTTCGTTAAAGGCACCTGCCCGAAATGTAAATCTCCGGATCAGTATGGCGATAACTGTGAAGTCTGCGGCGCAACCTACAGCCCGACCGAACTTATCGAGCCGAAATCCGTCGTTTCTGGCGCGACGCCGGTAATGCGCGACTCCGAACACTTCTTCTTTGACCTGCCGTCATTCAGCGAGATGCTGCAGGCCTGGACACGCAGCGGCGCGTTGCAGGAGCAGGTCGCCAACAAAATGCAGGAATGGTTCGAATCCGGCCTGCAGCAGTGGGATATTTCCCGCGATGCCCCATACTTCGGTTTTGAAATCCCGGATGCGCCAGGCAAGTACTTCTATGTCTGGCTGGATGCACCAATTGGCTATATGGGTTCGTTCAAAAACCTGTGCGATAAGCGCGGCGACACGACCAGTTTTGATGAGTATTGGAAGAAAGATTCCGACGCTGAGTTGTATCACTTCATCGGTAAAGACATCGTCTACTTCCATAGCCTGTTCTGGCCGGCGATGCTGGAAGGCAGCAACTTCCGTAAGCCGACCAACCTGTTCGTACACGGTTATGTGACGGTAAACGGTGCGAAGATGTCCAAATCTCGCGGTACCTTCATTAAGGCCAGCACCTGGCTGAAGCACTTTGACGCCGACAGCCTGCGTTACTACTACACGGCGAAGCTTTCTTCACGCATTGATGACATCGACCTGAACCTGGAAGACTTCGTTCAGCGTGTAAACGCCGATATCGTCAACAAAGTAGTCAACCTGGCATCACGTAACGCAGGCTTTATCAGCAAGCGTTTTGACGGCGTACTGGCGGCTGAACTGGCCGACCCGGCATTGTATAAAACCTTCACTGACGCTGCTACGGTGATTGGCGAAGCATGGGAAAGCCGTGAATTTGGTAAAGCTATCCGTGAAATCATGGCGCTGGCCGATGTGGCAAACCGCTACGTTGACGAACAGGCTCCGTGGGTCGTTGCTAAACAGGAAGGCCGCGATGCCGACCTGCAAGCGATCTGCTCCATGGGTATCAACCTGTTCCGCGTCCTGATGACTTACCTGAAACCGGTTCTGCCAACGCTTGCTGAACGTGTAGAAGCTTTCCTGAACAGCGAGCTGAGCTGGGATGCCATTAAGCAACCGCTGCTCGGTCACAAGGTCAACACCTTTAAGGCGCTCTACAATCGCATCGACATGAAACAAGTTGAAGCGCTGGTGGAAGCGTCGAAAGAAGAAGTGAAGGCCGCTGCCGCACCGGTAACCGGCCCGCTGGCGGATGACCCGATTCAGGAAACCATTACCTTTGACGATTTCGCTAAAGTTGACCTGCGCGTGGCATTGATTGAAAACGCCGAGTTTGTGGAAGGTTCTGACAAACTGCTGCGTCTGACGCTGGATCTCGGTGGCGAGAAGCGTAACGTCTTCTCTGGTATTCGTTCTGCCTATCCGGATCCGCAGACCCTGGTTGGACGTCAGACCATTATGGTTGCTAACCTGGCACCTCGTAAGATGCGCTTCGGCATTTCTGAAGGGATGGTCATGGCGGCAGGTCCTGGCGGGAAAGATATCTTCCTGTTAAGCCCGGACGAAGGCGCAAAACCTGGCCAACAGGTGAAATAAATCTGACATCTCGAGCGCTGCAACTGCAGCGCTTTTTTTTTGCTGAGGGATTTACCTTTAATCTTAAACACACTCCCCCACTCCATTTTCGGACTGCTTAGCCATCGCTATTAGATTTATTCTATACTGCTCTGCTATTAAGGCCGCCCGGCCCCATCATATTCATTAGAATTATTATTTAGCATTCGATATTCATAAAATGGAGTTTTACATGACAGCGTTACAAAAATTAGTTTCTCTCGCCGCGGCATCGGTTGTGGTTTTTTCCCTGGCGGGTTGTGGTGAAAAAGAAGAGACGAAAACATTCAATGCCAATCTTAACGGTTCGGATATCACCGTCTCTTACACCTATAAAGGTGACAAAGTTCTGAAACAAAGCTCCGAAAGTAAAATCAGCTATGCGTCTGTCGGCGCCAGCAATAAAGAGGAAGCCGCAAAAGTATTCGACGCGTTAAGCGCCAAATATCAAAATATTGCAGGCGTAGAAGAAAAGCTCACCTATACAGATACCTACGCGCAGGAAAATGTCACTATCGATATGGAAAAAGTCGATATAAAAGCGTTACAGGCAATTTCCGGGATGAAGCTTTCTGAGAAAGCCGATAAAAATATCAGCATGAAGCAAATGCAAACGGTAATGGAATCGGCAGGTTTTAAAGAGGTGAAATAACATCCTGGCGACCCGAAATTCATCGCGGTCGCCAGCGTCGTTTTACGCTTTCGTTTTGTGCACTCGCGACGTCAAACCCCGCAGGAAATAACGCAGAAACTGATCGCCGCATTCGCGATAGTTCTTATGGTCCGGCGCGCGCATCATGGCGGTAATTTCCGGCATCGACACACGAAACTTCTGCTCGGTCATAATGGCCAGAATATCATCGGTTTTCAGCGAAAAGGCGATACGCAGCTTTTTCAGCACCGTATTGTTGTTAACACGACGCTCAAGCGCCAGTTCCGGCGCAGAATCGTCTTTACCACGCAGATGATAAATCAGACCGTTTAAAAATCCGGAGAGAATGATATCCGGGCAGCGAATAAACCCGGCTTCATCTTCTTTTGTCATCCAGGTATCAAAACCTGCGGAGGTGGATTCCATGTCAGCAAGCGCAAGAATACGCACCATGTCGTTATTGTTCGCTTTCAGGGTGTAGCGCAGGCTACGAAGAATATCGTTACTTAGCATAGAGCCTTCAACTGTCGGTGATGCAATGGCGCGCAGTGTATCAGTTTTACAGTCCAATCGCCTCTTTTAGACTTTTAAGATAACGGCGACTTACCGGAACTGTCAGCCCGTTGCGTAAAATCAGTTCGGCCTGACCGTTTTCTTCCAGACGGATCTCCCGCAATTGCGCCATATTCACCAGATACTGCCGATGGCAGCGCAGCAAAGGTGTACGGCTTTCCAGCGTTCTGAGCGTCAGTTCGGTGAAACCTTCTTTACCATCGCTGCTGGTCACATACACGCCGCTCATGCGGCTGCTGATAAACGCCACGTCATCCATTTGCAGCAGATAGATTCGGCTGTGGCCGCTGCACGGAATAAACTTCAGCGCCTGCTGATTCTCCGGCAGTAGCGATACATCCTGCTTCGTGCGCTCCTGACGCAAACGGCTCAGCGTTTTTTCCAGTCGCGCCTCTTCAATCGGTTTGAGAAGATAATCAAACGCGTGTTCTTCAAAAGCTTTCACCGCATATTCATCAAAGGCAGTAAGGAAAACAATATACGGACGATGCTCAGGATCAAGCATGCCAACCATTTCCAGACCGCTGATACGCGGCATCTGAATATCAAGGAACAGGACATCCGGACGCAGTTTATGTACCGCGCCGATGGCTTCCACCGCATTCGAACATTCGCCGACGATCTCGATGTCGCTTTGCGCCTGCAACAGGATCCGCAGATTCTCCCGCGCTAACGGTTCGTCATCGACAATCAGCACTTTGATCATGCCAGTTCCTCCAGAGGAAGTCGTAAAGTGATTCGGGTAAAGCGGTCAGGTTCACACGCTACGCTGATGCCAAAATCGTCGCCAAACCGCTCGCGCAGTCGTTTATCAACCAGATTCATACCCAATCCGCTGGCCTCAGACGTTGGCTGATACAACCCGGCGTTATCTTCAATATCCAGCATCAGATACTGCCCTTCACGGCGGGCGGTAATCGACACTTCGCCGGTATCCAGTAGCTGAGAGGTACCGTGCTTAATGGCATTCTCCACAATAGGTTGTAGGGTAAAGGCAGGTAATTGCTGATACGAAAGCGCATCTGGCACCGTCAAAGTCACCTGCAGGCGCGACTGAAATCGCGCCTTTTCAATTTGCAGATAGGCATTAACGTGCTCAATTTCATCAGCCAGCGTCACAATCTCCGACGGACGTTTTAAGTTTTTGCGAAAGAACGTCGACAGATACTGCACCAGTTGGCTGGCCTGCTCGCTATCACGTCGGATCACGGCTTTGATGGTGTTGAGCGCATTAAACAAAAAATGGGGGTTCACCTGTGCATGCAGGAGTTTGATTTCCGACTGCGTGAGCATCGCTTTTTGCCGCTCATACTGCCCGGCCAGAATCTGCGCCGAAAGCAACTGGGCGATCCCTTCCCCCAGCGTGCGGTTGATCGAGCTAAAGAGGCGGTTTTTGGCTTCATACAGTTTGATGGTCCCCATCACTCGCTGGTTTTCACCCCGCAAAGGGATCACCAGCGTCGAGCCTAATTTGCATTGCGGGTGCAAAGAGCAGCGGTAAGGGACTTCATTCCCATCGGCATACACCACCTCTCCGGTTTCTATCGCCCGTTGGGTGTACGACGACGAAATAGGTTTTCCGGGTAGATGGTGATCGTCACCAATGCCGGTAAATGCCAGCAGCTTCTCGCGGTCGGTAATTGCCACAGCACCGATATCCAGCTCTTCATACAGCACCTGAGCGACCTTCATGCTGTTAACCTCGTTAAACCCCTGGCGCAAAATACCCTCCGTTGAGGCGGCAACTTTGAGCGCAGTGGCGGAAAAAGCAGAGGTATATTTTTCAAACATCGCCCGTTTATCGAGCAAAATACGCATAAATAAGGCTGCGCCCACGGTATTCGTCACCATCATCGGCGCGGCGATATTACTGACCAGCCGAAACGCATCGTCAAACGGCCGGGCGATTAACAAGATGATCAGCATCTGCACCAGTTCGGCGACAAAAGTAATGGCACCCGCGGTCAGTGGGCTAAAGACTTTATCGGTACGGCCACGACGGGTGAGCACGCTGTGCACCAGCCCGCCGAGCAAACCTTCGACAATGGTCGAAATCATGCAACTGAGCGCCGTCATTCCGCCCATTGAATAGCGATGTAAGCCACCGGTCAGACCGACCAAACCGCCGACCACCGGGCCGCCAAGCAGCCCACCCATCACCGCGCCGATAGCACGGGTATTAGCAATAGAATCATCAATGTGCAGCCCGAAATAGGTGCCCAAAATGCAGAAAATGGAAAAGGTAACGTAGCAAAGCAGCTTGTGCGGAAGCCGAATCGTGACCTGCATCAGCGGGATAAACAAACGCGTTTTGCTCATGAGCCACGCGATAACGAGAAACACACACATCTGCTGAAGCAGCAGCAACACCAGATTAAACTCGTACATACCTGCCAACCACACATCACTTAAAAGCGCGTAACATACATGGGCTGCGCGTAACTTTCTTTGAAGTGTTGCAAAAAAAAAGGAATTTGTGAGAACGATCACTCGAAAGCGCGAGCATGACTACAAATTCACCCATTTGTTGATCAAAAAACAGACAAAACTACCTGGTTCGCAAAAGAGCGTCTAAAGTAAAACTGGGACCTCGCGAGCATAAGTGAGACGACGATGGCGCTTTACACAATAGGTGAAGTGGCTTTGCTTTGTGATATCAACCCTGTCACTTTACGCGCGTGGCAGAGGCGTTACGGATTACTGAAACCGCAGCGAACAGACGGCGGGCATCGCCTGTTTAACGACGCGGATATCGACCGGATCCGTGAGATAAAACGCTGGATAAATAACGGCGTTCAGGTCAGTAAGGTAAAAATGTTGCTCAGCAATGAGAACATTGATGTGCATAACGGCTGGCGCGAACAGCAAGAGACGCTGTTGAGCTATTTGCAAAGTAATAATCTGCATAGCCTCAGGATGTGGATCAAAGAGCGCGGTCAGGATTATCCCGCACAAACGCTCAACACCCATTTGTTCATTCCGTTACGCCGCCGCCTGCAATGTCAGCAGCCGATCCTGCAGGCGTTACTGGGGATCCTCGACGGTGTCCTCATCAACTACATCGCGATTTGTCTGGCCTCGGCGCGCAAGAAACAGGGTAAAGATGCCCTGGTTGTCGGCTGGAACATTCATGATACCACCCGCTTATGGCTGGAGGGGTGGGTAGCCAGCCAGCAGGGATGGCGCGTTGACGTCCTCGCCCACTCGCTAAACCAATTGCGACCAGAGCTGTTTGAAGGGCGAACCTTACTGGTCTGGTGCGGCGAAAGCCAAACGCCCGCTCAGCAGCAACAACTGAACGAATGGCGCGCGTTAGGTCACGATATTTATCCGCTCGGTATTTAAAGCCAACCAGGATCGGCTCTTAATATTCTGTTAACAAACGTGTACAATCCTTAGATTCACATAAGGAGTGCATAATGAGCGCAGCTAAAATCGGTGTCATTACCCTCTTCCTGCTGATGGCCATCGGCGGTATCGGCGGCGTCATGCTGGCAGGCTACACATTCATTTTACGTGCCGGGTAAGGTGGCTCGCTAAGCGCTCAAACCCGCGGTCAACGATCACCGCAGCCAGCGCGACCAGCAGCGCCCCCTGAATCACATAGGCGGTATTGAACCCGCTCAGTCCGATGATAATCGGCGTGCCCAGCGTGTTCGCCCCGACGGTTGACGCTATCGTAGCGGTGCCGATATTAATAATCACCGACGTGCGAATTCCCGCCAGAATAACCGGTGCCGCCAGCGGCAACTCCACTTTCCGCAGCCGCTGGCCCTGACTCATGCCCATTCCGCTGGCAATATCCATCACGCTGGGAGAAATTCCACCGAGTCCCGCCAGAGTTGCCTGCAAGATTGGTAACACGCCATACAAAATCAGTGCGATAATCGCGGGTTCAAGCCCAAACCCCATCACCGGTACGGCGATCGCCAGCACGGCGACCGGAGGAAATGTCTGCCCCACGGCGGCAATCGTTTCCACCATCGGCCTGAATTCCGCGCCCCAGGGCCGGGTTACCGCTATTCCCGCTCCGGTGCCAATGATGACGGCAATAAGGCTTGAAATCCCCACCAACGCAAAATGACTCAACGCCAGCGCCGTAAAACTTTCCTGCTGATACACGGGACGCGGCAGCGTCGGAAATAGCGAACTAAACAGGGCCTGACTGTGAGGCAACCCCACCAACAGGATCAGAAACAGCGCAACAAGCCATAGCAATGGATCAGCAAGACGTTTCACGGGTCGGCGTCTCCGAAAGCAAATCGCGAAAATGAAGCGTCCCGCAGGGCACCCCCTGCGGCGTCACGACCGGCAAGACATCGCAGCCACGCGCCACGAACACCGACAATGCATCACGTAGCGTCATCTCATCCACCAGCGGCTCGCCGTCTGAGTGTTCACCGCGACGGATAAAATCCCCTACCGTACGCAGCGACAACAGCCTTACGCCCAGTTCACTGCGGCCAAAAAAAGTTTGCACGAAATCATTCGCTGGCGCAGTGAGCATCGACAACGGCGTGCCTTGTTTCACAACTTTTCCCGCATCCATCAAAATCAGATGCTCCGCCAGTCTCAGCGCCTCGTCGATATCATGCGTCACCAGCACAATGGTACGTCCCAACAAACGGTGGATACGCGTCATCTCCTGCTGCAGCGCGCCGCGGGTGACCGGGTCCAGCGCGCCAAAAGGCTCATCCATCAGTAGCACCTGCGGATCTGCCGCCAACGCTCGCGCAACCCCAACCCTCTGCTGTTGTCCGCCGGAAAGCTGATGCGGATAACGGTGACGCAAACTCGCCTCAAGGCCCAGCAGCGCCATAAGTTCATCTGTTCGGTCATCAATACGTGAACGTGACCACTTTTGCAGCTGCGGTACGGTGGCAATATTCTGCGCGACGGTCCAGTGGGGAAACAAACCAATAGACTGAATCGCGTACCCCATGCGCCGTCGTAACTCCAGCACCGGCAGGCTGCGGATCTCCTCCCCGGCGAAACGGATCTGCCCGCTGTCATGTTCAACCAGCCGGTTGATCATCTTTAGCGTGGTAGACTTGCCCGAACCTGACGTGCCAATTAATACCGAAAAGCTGCCCTCTCCTAACTGCAGGTTCAGGTCGTCGACGGCTTTTTGCTGGCCATAGGTTTTACTGACATGGCGAAATTCAATCATTATTCGATACCTTTAGCAGCGCGATCCCTAAATCAAACAGCGCATCAATCAACACAGCCAGCACAACGACCGGGATCACACCCAACAGCACTAAATCAACGGCGCTACTGAGCAATCCCTGAAAGACCAGCGCGCCAAATCCCCCTGCACCAATCAGCGCGGCTATCACCGCCATCCCCACCGTCTGGACCATCACCACTCGCAAACTGCGCAAGAAGACCGGCAGCGCCAGTGGAAACTGCACCGAGATAAACCGCTGACGCGCGCTCATCCCCATCGCCCGGGCGCTTTCAAGTACATCGCGTGGAACCTGATTCAATCCAGCCACTACGCCGCGAACCAGCGGTAAGAGCGCATACAGCACCAACGCAATAAGCGCAGGCGTCAGACCGGTTCCCGCTACGCCAAGTGAACCCAGCAAGGGAAAGTGCTTCACCAGTCCAGCAAGCGGCGCTATTAACAGGCCAAACAGCGCGACGGAGGGAATAGTCTGGATAATGTTCAGTACCGCGAATACCGGCCCCTGACGGGAGACAGAAAAAGTACACCAGACGCCCAGCGGCACGCCAATGAGCAGCGCGGGCACCACGGTAGCGAACAGAATCGTCAGATGCTGCGCCAGCGCGTCGTTAAAGACATCCTGGCGATTGGCATATTCTTTAAGCAGAGAAAGATCGTTAAACGTACCGGAGAGCAGTAACACCAGCGGCAAAATGAATATTTGTGCGTGCAATAACCAACGCCACGATGCCCGTTCGGTGATGCGACGAATGGCGTCACTGGCTGCCAGCAGCATCAGTCCCAGCCCTAACCAGAACCCGCTGCCCAGGCTGGTTCTGGCCAGCGGGCTACCCGTCTGAGCCAGATACGTTGCCGTTGTGCCGGCGATGACCAGCGCCGCAATCACCAACAGTTGGCTAACAATAAGCGTCAATATATTGCCGGATTTTCCCGGTACAAAGCACAGAAGAAACAGCAGCACACAGGCCGCCGCTAATCCCCACGCCATGTCGGGTTGGATATCCCAGAGTTGACGCCCTTCACCGGAAACCAGGCGATTGGGAGCATAGCTGATGAAAGGAAGCGCTGCCGCCGCGATGGTCAGAAACACCAGCAGCAACAGCACCCGATTTACTGAAATATTCGACAAAACACCCACCTGCTGCAAACTCCGTTACTTCACCCATCCTTTTTGCTTCAGGTAGTCTGCTGCGACTTTTTTCGCATCCAGCCCCTCCACGGCGATACTGGCATTCAGCCGTTGCAGCGTTTTTTCATCCAGGCTGGCAAATACCGGTTGTAGCCATTCTGCCATTTGCGGGTAGTCCTGCAGCACCGATTCACGCACAACGGGCGCTGGCGCATAAATGGGCTGCACGCCTTGCGGATCGCTTAATGTTTGCAGACCAAGCGCCGCAACCGGACCGTCGGTACCGTAGGCCATCGCTGCATTGACCCCAGAGGTCTGCTGCGCCGCCGCTTTAATCGTCACCGCGGTATCCCCCCCCGCCAGCGACAACAGCTGATTCTGATTCAGTTTGAAATCATAGGCTTTTTCAAAGGCAGGCAGCGCGTCAGCCCGTTCGATAAATTCCGCAGAGGCGGCAAGTTTGAACGTCCCCCCGTCTTTCAGGTAACGGCCTAAATCGGCAAGGGACTCAAGCTTATTCTTTTGCGCGACATCCTGGCGAACCGCAATGGTCCAGGTGTTGTTGGCGGGCGCAGGCGTTAGCCAGATCAGCTTATTTTGCTCTGCGTCCAGCTTTTTCACTTTGTCATAACCGGCCTGCGCATTTTTCCATGCAGGATCATTCTCATCTTTAAAAAAGAATGCGCCATTGCCGGTATATTCCGGATAAATATCCAGTTCACCAGAGGTGATTGCCCCACGCACCACCGGAGTGGTACCCAGCTGTACTTTATTAACGGTTTTCACGCCGTGACTTTCGAGCACCTGCAAAATAATGTTGCCGAGCAGCGCCCCTTCGGTATCTATTTTTGAACCGACCGTGACGGGTGACGCGGCCTGTAAGGGCAAGCTGATCGCGGCTAATAACGCCAGCGAACCCACCCAAACTTTTGAAATTATCATGCTGCACTCCTCATTCTTTTACGGCCCTTTTCAGAGACTTGAGGAAAAAGCATAGTCGAAAAATCAAGCCTTAACCTGGCAATTGGGTAGTAACACTGAGAGTTACTCGCGGTAAGGCGATAATACAATAAAAAAAATCCGGCAAACCCAAAGTGAGTTTACCGGATGGTACGATTTCGCAGGCCTGATAAGCGTCACGTTACCAGGCATGATATCAATTACTACAGCAGTTCAAATTCGCCCTGCTTCACTCTGGCAGAATCCACGCCGATAAAGACGTTGAACTTGCCCGGTTCGGCATCGTATTGCATACGCTGGTTCCAGAATTTCAGCGCTTCAACATCAATTGGGAAGCTAACGGTTTGGGTTTCACCCGGCTTAAGATTCACCTTCTCAAAACCTTTCAGCTGTTTTACCGGACGACTCATTGAAGCGGTAACATCCTGCAAATACATCTGAATCACCGTCGCACCTTCGCGTTTGCCGGTGTTGGTCACCTGCACGCTGGCCGTCACGGTCCCGTCACGCTTCATCGTCGGAGAAGAGAGTTTCACATCAGAAACCGTGAATGTGGTGTAGCTCAGGCCATAGCCAAAGGGATACAACGGACCGTTCGCTTCGTCAAAGTAGCGCGACGTGTACTTATTCGGCTTATCGGCATTATACGGGCGACCGGTATTGAGATGGCTGTAATAGACCGGGATCTGTCCGACAGAGCGCGGGAAAGACATCGGCAACTTGCCTGACGGGTTGTAATCGCCAAACAGCACATCGGCGATGGCGTTACCGCCTTCCGTCCCGGCAAACCAGGTTTCGAGGATCGCATCGGCCTGTTGATCTTCCTTAACCAGCGCCAGCGGACGACCGTTCATCAGTACCAGAACCAGCGGTTTGCCCGTGGCTTTCAGCGCGGTAATCAGGTCACGCTGACTCTGCGGAATGGTGATATCGGTGCGGCTGGAGGCTTCATGCGCCATTCCCTGCGCTTCACCAACTACCGCGACCACCACGTCAGACTGCTTCGCGGCGTTAACCGCTTCATCAATCATCGCCTGCGGCGAACGCGGGTCAACCTTCACCGCCTCTTCATACTGGTTGAGGAAGTCGACAATGCCTTTGTCGTTGGTGATGTTCGCCCCTTTGGCGTATACCACTTTGCCCTGCTCGCCGATGGCATTTTTAATCCCCGTCAGCACCGTAACCGACTGATCGGCAACCCCGGCAGCAGACCAACTGCCCATCACATCACGCTTGCTGTCGGCCAGCGGACCGACAACCGCTACGGTGGCGGATTTTTTCAGCGGCAATGTTTCCAGACGGTTTTTCAGCAGCACCAGGCTTTCACGCGCCACTTCACGCGCCTCTTTGCGGTGCAAACGGCTTTCCGCGTTGGTGTCCTGCGGGTCAGATTCTTTAGCCCCCAGATGGCTGTACGGATCATTAAACAGCCCCATATCATATTTCACGTTCAGCACATGACGCGCAGCGTCGTCCAGCTCCGCCATCGTCACCTTACCTGACTTAATCAACCCCGGCAGGTATTTGCTGTAATACTCATCGCTCATGCTCATGTTGATGCCGGACTTGATCGCCACACGCACCGCATCTTCAGGATCGGCGGCAGTGCCGTGCTTAATCAGTTCCTTAATCGCGCCGTGATCGGAAACGGTAATGCCCTTAAAGCCCCACTCATCGCGCAGGACGTCTTTTAACAGCCATGCATCCGAAGTCGCCGGCGTACCGTTCAGAGAATTAAGCCCCACCATCACTGCACCGCTACCGGCGTCCAGTCCGGCTTTGTACGGTGGCATATAGTCGTTGAACAAACGCTGCGGGCTCATATCGACGGTGTTGTATTCCTTGCCGCCTTCAACCGCGCCATAGGCGGCATAGTGCTTGACGCTGGTCATCACCGAATAGCGATCGGCCGGGCTTTTACCCTGCATCGCTTCCACCATGGTTTTGCCCATCGTGGCGGTCAAATACGTATCTTCGCCAAACCCTTCCGAGGCGCGGCCCCAGCGCGGATCGCGCGAGACATCGACCATCGGCGCCCAGGTCATATTCAGACCATCATCGGCGGCTTCATACGCAGACACTCGACCAACGGTTCTGACCGCATCAAGATTAAAGGAGGATGCCAGACCGAGGCTTATCGGGAATACGGTACGCTGACCGTGCAATACGTCGTAGGCAAAAAAGAGAGGGATTTTCAGGCGGCTGAGATCCATCACCTGATCCTGCATTTTGCGGATATCCTGGCGCGTGACGGTGTTAAAAATTGCCCCAACCTGCCCGTCTTTGATCATCTCGCGGATGGCTTCTTTCGGGTTATCAGGCCCGACGCTTATCAAACGCAGTTGCCCAATCTTCTCATCTACGGTCATCTGCTTGAGTAAATCGGTAACGAAGGCATCCCGCGCCTCTGGCGTCAGTGGATGGTTACCAAACAGAGTGTCCGCCAACGCTGGTTGCAATGCCAGACTCACCGCGACACCTACAGAACATAGCCATTTCATGTTGATTCTCTCTTTATTTTTTCCCGACGAGGCAGCGAAAATATAACAAAAACCGCAGTTTGCCGTAAGACTAAACGGGAGCGATAAAGAAAGCTAAGGTTATTCTCCTAATTTTCGAAACCAGCGCGAATCAGTAAAAGACGAACCAGAGACAATATGAATGAGAAAGCGTATTGTCATACAAAGCGCTATGCTTGTTCCTGATATTGAGTCCCACCACAAGGAGTGGAGAATGTCTTCCATTACAACAGATAATAAAGCTTTCCTGAATGAACTGACCCGTCTGGTGGGTCATTCACACCTGCTGACAGAACCTGCTAAAACCGCCCGCTATCGCAAGGGATTCCGCTCCGGCCAGGGCGATGCGCTTGCCGTCGTGTTCCCCGGGTCGCTTTTAGAACTGTGGCGCGTTTTGAGCGCCTGCGTCGCCGCGGATAAAATTATCCTGATGCAGGCCGCTAACACCGGCCTGACCGAAGGGTCTACGCCGAGCGGTAATGATTACGACCGCGAGATTGTCATTATCAGCACCCTGCGTCTTGATAAGCTGCACGTCATCGGCAAAGGTGAACAGGTGCTGGCCTATCCAGGAACCACGCTCTATTCGCTGGAAAAAGCGCTCAAACCGTTTGGGCGTGAGCCGCATTCGGTCATCGGATCTTCCTGTATCGGCGCTTCGGTTATCGGTGGCATTTGCAACAACTCCGGCGGCTCGCTGGTACAGCGCGGCCCGGCCTACACGGAGATGTCGCTGTTTGCGCGTATTGACGAACAGGGAAAATTACAGCTGGTTAACCATCTGGGTATCGAGCTGGGCCAGACCCCGGAGCAGATCCTGAGCAAACTGGATGACGAGCGTATTAGAGATGACGATGTTCGCCACGACGGGCGTCACGCGCACGATCATGACTACGTTACCCGCGTCAGAGATATCGACGCGGACACGCCCGCACGCTATAACGCCGACCCGGATCGCTTGTTTGAATCGTCCGGTTGTGCAGGCAAGCTCGCGGTCTTTGCCGTGCGTCTGGACACCTTCGAAGCCGAAAAAAACCAGCAGGTCTTTTACATCGGCACCAACCAGCCAGAGGTGCTGACGGAGATCCGCCGTCATATTCTGGCAAAATTCGAGCATCTGCCGGTCGCCGGTGAATATATGCACCGCGATATTTACGACATCGCTGAGCAATACGGCAAAGATACGTTTCTGATGATCGACAAGCTCGGCACCGACAAAATGCCGTTCTTCTTCACCCTGAAAGGTCGCACCGATGCGATGCTGGAAAAAGTGAAAATTTTCCGTCCTCACTTCACCGACCGGGCAATGCAGAAATTTGGTCATTTGTTCCCCAGCCACTTACCGGCGCGCATGAAAAGCTGGCGCGATAAGTACGAGCATCACCTGCTGTTAAAAATGGCCGGTGGCGGCGTGGCTGAAGCCCAAAACTGGCTAAGCGAGTATTTCAAAACCGCTGAAGGCGACTTCTTTGCCTGTACGGCGGAAGAAGGCAGCAAGGCGTTCTTGCATCGCTTTGCGGCGGCTGGCGCGGCTATTCGTTATCAGGCCGTGCATGCGGATGAGGTGGAAGATATTCTGGCGCTGGATATCGCGCTGCGCCGTAACGACACCGAATGGTACGAGCATCTGCCTCCAGAGATCGACAGTCAACTGGTGCACAAACTCTATTACGGTCACTTTATGTGTTACGTTTTCCATCAGGATTACATCGTGAAAAAAGGCGTGGATGCGCATGCGCTCAAAGAGCAGATGCTGGAACTCCTTCGTGAGCGTGGGGCGCAGTATCCGGCAGAGCATAACGTCGGGCATCTGTATCAGGCACCGGAAACCTTGACCCGTTTTTACCGTGAGAATGACCCCACCAACAGTATGAATCCGGGTATTGGGAAAACGAGTAAGCAGAAGTTCTGGAAAGAATCGTAAATCTGAAAAAGATAAGCGCTACCGGGCATGTTGCCGGGGCGCTTTGCTTGCCCGGCCTACTGCTACATTCGCTATGCGTAGGCCGGATAAGACATCTTATTTAATCGTTCTGTGCGGTTTGCTCGCCCTTCGCCGAACCTGCCGCCGCCATCTGCGCAGCTTTTTGCTTTTTATAGCTCAGCGCCGCCGCCGGAACCGGCATCACCTTGCCCGTTTCAATCCAGGTACGTAAACGGCTGGCATCGGCAAAGTGAGTATATTTGCCAAAGGCATCCATCACCACCAGCGCCACCGGTTTGTTGTTAATCACCGTGCGCATCACCAGACAGTGGCCTGCCGCATTGGTAAACCCGGTTTTCGTTAACTGAATATTCCAGTTATCGCGGTATACCAGATGGTTGGTGTTACGAAACGGCAGCGTATACGCAGGGTTGGCAAACGTCGCCATATCTTCACGCGTGGTACTTAGCTGGCCGATCAGCGGATACTGTTTGCTGGCGATCAGCAGCTTGGTTAAGTCACGGGCGGTCGAGACGTTATGAATCGACAAGCCAGTGGGTTCCACAAAGCGTGTCTGAGTCATGCCGAGCGCTTTCGCTTTGGCATTCATGGCTTTGATAAACGCGTTGTATCCGCCCGGGTAATGATGCGCCAGGCTCGCCGCCGCGCGGTTTTCTGATGACATCAGCGCCAGTAGTAACATGTCTTTACGGCTGATTTCGCTGTTCAGTCGTACGCGAGAGTAAATGCCTTTCATCTCCGGCGTCTGGCTAATATCGACTTTCAGCTTTTCATTCAGCGGCAGTCGTGCATCAAGCACCACCATCGCCGTCATTAATTTGGTAATCGACGCAATCGGACGCACAAGGTCCGGGTGGTTCGAATAGATAACTTTGTTGGTATTCAGATCAACGATCATCGCGCTACCGGACGCTATCTCAGGTTGAGAAGCCGCTGCGGTAGTTGCCGTTTTCGCCACGGCTTGGGGTGCAAAAGGAACGGCCAGCACCAGGGCAAGGCTTAATAATGAAACTCGGAATTTCAGCATGATGAGATTTCTGATAATGGTTCACGCACGTCACAACGCACACCGCCAGAGATTAAGTATTATCTCAAGCTAGCTCAGGCATCATAGCGATCCGGCAGGTTTGCTGCCACAGGAGAATCGTCTCGAAATGCTGCGTTGCTGACTTTTACGTCAACAACGCAGCGTAGACAGGTTTATCCGTCAGAATAACCGATAGCCGTAACCCCACAGAATTACCGTAATAGCCAGCAGAACCTCCAGTACCAGCACACCGATTGCCAGCGTCGAACTGGAAAAACTCAACCCTTCCTCACGAGTGATATTCAGGAACGTCGGAATACCGAGATAAAGTAAATACCCGGTGTAAAACAGCGCGAGAGTCCCGACTAATGCGCACAGCCAGACCAGCGGATAAAGTGCGACCAGCCCGCTTAAAAACAGCGGCGTCGCGACATATCCGGCAAAGACCATACAATGCGCCAGCGACGGACGCTGCGGGTAGTTACGCGCCATCCACCAGATAACCCGGCCCATGACGGCAACGCCCGCCAGCATCACCCCGTAAAACAGAATCGCCATTGCAAATCCAGTCAACAGGGATAATTTCAGGATATTGCCATCGCCAAAATCCCAGCCGATTTGTGTGGTACCGATGAACGCACAAACAACCGGGATTGCCGCCATCAGCAGTACATGGTGGGTATAGTGATGCGAAACGCTTTCGTTTTCGCTGTTGATCACATGCATTTCACGATCGGGATGGGAAAACAGCCCCCAGACATGGTTCATACCGCCCCCTTCTTGTCAGCTCCGGACCTCAACAGTTCAAGTATAATTCAGCTTTGGATTAATTTTTGTACAACAACAAAAATGACGAACCGCTAATTCAGCGCTTTTAAACCCCACGATGATTCACAGGGTGTATGCTTAACGTCGGGAGGTCATCCAGACATATGGATATAAACAGTCTTATTGCACATTACGGTTACGCCGCATTGGTCATTGGCAGTTTGGCCGAAGGTGAAACCATTACCCTGCTGGGCGGCGTGGCGGCACATCAGGGATTACTTAAATTTCCTCTGGTGGTTATCTCTGTGGCCCTGGGCGGGATGATTGGCGATCAATTGCTGTATCTGCTTGGGCGTCGTTACGGTGGAAAAATTTTGCGTCGTTTCTCAAAACATCGCGACAAAATCCGCCGGGCGCAGAAAATGATCCAGCGCCGTCCTTATCTGTTCGTGATTGGCACCCGTTTTATGTATGGTTTTCGCGTGATCGGCCCGTTGCTGATTGGCGCAAGCCATTTGCCGCCTAAAATTTTCCTGCCGTTGAATATCCTGGGGGCGCTGGCGTGGGCGCTGATATTTACCACTCTGGGTTACGTGGGGGGAGAAGTCATTGCGCCGTGGCTACACAATCTCGACCAGCATATTAAGCACTGGATATGGCTGGCTCTGGTGATTGTGCTGGTGCCTGGCGTTCGGTGGTGGTTAAAAAAACGCAGCAGCAAAAGTACAGCCCGGTAGCGCGATGTCTACCGGGTGGGTGCGTTACGAAGCGTGGTAGCCGCCCCCCAGCGCGCGGTTCAACTGGATTGAGGCATCCAGCCATTGCCCTTGTAAAAGCAGAGCGTTGCACTGTTCACGTAATGCCGGGATCTTTGCCTCACTGACCCGGGAGCCCGCAATAATTCCGGCATTGAAGCGCGCCTGCGCCAGACCCACTACGCGCAGTGCATCATGCTCAATCTGCTGCTGATGCTGATTCTTCTGCGCCAGTGTTTCTACCTGCGATGCTGCACGCGCCACGTCATTCACCGCATCCACCACGGCTTTGTTGTAATTCGCCACCGTCAGGTTGCTTTGCGCTTGAGTAATGTCGAGATTCGCGTTCAGCCTGCCGCTATCAAAGATAGGCAGCGTCAGCCCGGCCGTTACGCCCATTTGCTGCGCGGAATGGCGAAACAAGTCGCTCAGATGTAACGCATCCTGTTGTAAAAATGCCATCAGATTTACATCGGGATAAAACGCCGCTTTCGCCGCATCAATGCTGCTCAGCGATGACTCAATGTACCAGTGCGCCGCCTGCAAATCCGGTCGGCGGGCCAGCAGCGAATAACCTAGCTGGGACGGGAGCTGGCTTTCCACCGCGGGCAGCGGGGTCGAATGGAGTTTCAGGGCTGTGGACTGCGAGTTGGTCAGCGCGCTCAACCGCGCTTCAATCACCTTCATTTTACCGCTGACATCGTTCAGCTGCTGCTCTGTTTTGCTGGAATCGATATCGGTTTCAACGCCTTCCACCGAAGAAGTAAGACCATTTTGATACAGTTGACGATCAACGTTAATGACGTTCTGCTGCTCGGTTTCGATTTGCGTCAACACGGTTTTCAGCCCGGCCTGCGTTTGCCATTCCCAGTATAGACGAGCCACACCGCTCGCCAGCACCTGTCGCGTTTGCTCGCGCTCGGCTTCACGCGCCTTAACGGCCCCAATACGTGCCGTCACTTCGGCCCGATTTTTACCCCACAGATCCAGATTCCAGCCAGCAGTTAAACCAAAGGTGCCGTTGGTGTACCACGGCCCGGTCGTCCCGGCGGCCGGATCGGTAATGGCAAACGGACCCATCAGCCCTTCGGCTGACATTCTCTGACGCTCCACATCTGCTGAGAAATCGATCTCCGGGCCATCCTGCGCCTCCACAGCCTTAGCCTGCGCCTCCGCCAGTTGAATGCGCTGTTCCGCGACCTGCATATCAGGGGAGTTTCGTAACGTGCTGTCAATCAGCGCATTAAGCTGGGGGTCATGGTATGCCTTCCACCATTGGCTGTCCGGCCAGCCATTTTTTAACGCCGCAGGCAATGTGGTATCGACATTCGCAGCGGGGGTCTGCTGTGACAGAGACTGGCGGTCATCATGCATCGGAGCGCAACCTGACATCAAAATAAAAAGCGGCAACAATGCCGTCGTGACAAAAGCAGAATTACGATTCATGGAGAGACACAGGTAAGAAAAGATGTGCTGAGATTACGACTTGTCGCGTTTCCTTTTTTAGTTACGCGTGGCAATACACCTTTGGCAATAAAAATATATAATCGGCAAAATATACACCCAACAAATAATTTAGATTAATTAATTTTAATAATTTATGGATGGAGACATTATGTCACAGAATATCTATGACGATCCCGAGTTCTTTGCCGGATATGCCACGCTGGACCGTTCAGTAAAAGGGCTCGACGGTGCGCCAGAATGGCCGACAATACAAGCGATGCTCCCCGCTCTACAGGGAAAAAATATCCTCGATTTGGGTTGCGGATATGGCTGGTTTTGCCGCTACGCGCGCGATAACCAGGCGGCCAGCGTAGTGGGACTGGATATTTCACAAAAGATGTTAACTCAGGCGCACAGCATGACGCAGGGTAATGGCATCGTTTATCGCCGTGAAGATCTCGAAACGCTTTCCCTGTCGCCAAATTCCTTTGACCTGGTTTACAGCTCACTTGCCCTGCACTATTTGCGCGATATCGCGCGATTATTCGTAACGATTTACCAGTCGTTAACACCGGGAGGCATGTTGGTATTCTCTGCCGAGCATCCCATTTATACTGCACCGCTTAATCAAGGTTGGATAAAAGATAAAACCGGGCAACAGTCCTGGCCGGTCAATCATTATCAGCAGGAAGGCACACGCATCAGTAACTGGTTCGCGGAGGGTGTCAAAAAACAGCACCGTAAGCTGGCGACCTGGATTAATGCGCTGATAGCCGCCGGATTCGAAATCGTTTGTGTCGATGAATGGGGACCGTCCGCTGAACAGATTGCTGAAAACCCGGCGCTGGATGAAGAAAAAGAGCGGCCAATGGTGTTTCTGCTCAGCGCACGTAAACCGGAGTAAGGTCATTACAGGAAGATTTTCAGAGGCTTTCCTATACTTAACCTGAACTCACCAAAAAAGGAACGCTGATGAAAATCTTACTGTGGATTATTTTAGTTATTTTTCTGATTGGGTTATTGGTGGTGACTGGCGTGTTTAAGATGATTTTTTGAAAAAAAGGCCACTCCGGTGGCCGATTAATGTGTTAATGCAATTTAGCGATATCAATGGCCTGAATCGCGCGCGCGATATCCGGTGAATTGTTTAATGCGCGGATTTCCTGAAACAGCGCGGTTGCCTCTGAGTATTCTTTACGCAAATACCCTAACCATTGTTTAATCCGCGCCACGTGATACAGCCCGGTATCACCCTGCTTTTCAAGACGAGTATATTTTTGCAATAGCATCACGACATCAGGCCACGGCATACGTGGCTCGTTGTACTTCACCACACGACTCAGGTTCGGAATATTTAATGCCCCACGGCCAATCATCGCCGCATCGCATCCGCTGATAGCCATACAGTCCTGGGCGCTTTGCCAGTCCCAGATTTCGCCATTCGCGATAACCGGAATGGTAAGCCGCTGGCGGATCTCACCGATCGCCTGCCAGTTGATATGTTCGGCCTTATAGCCCTGTTCCTTGGTTCGGCCATGCACCGCCAGCTCGCTGGCGCCAGCCTGCTGAACGGCATCAGCAATTTCAAACTGCCTGTCGCTGTTGTCCCAGCCCAGACGCACTTTCACCGTCACGGGGAGATGATCCGGAACCGCCTCGCGCATGGCTTTTGCGCCCCGGTAGATGAGTTCAGGATCTTTTAATAACGTTGCGCCACCGCCGCTGCCGTTGACCAGCTTCGACGGGCAGCCACAGTTCAGATCGACACCAAACGAGCCCAGTTCTACCGCGCGCGCCGCGTTCTCCGCCAGCCACTGCGGATACTGCCCCAGCAACTGTATGCGCACCCGCGTGCCGGATGGCGTCCGGCTATTGTTATGCAGTTCCGGGCAGAGCCGATGGAATACTTTTGCCGGCAGGAGCTGATCCACCACGCGCACAAACTCGGTGATGCACAGATCGTAATCATTCACTTCAGTCAGCAGCTCGCGCACCAGTGAGTCGAGCACGCCTTCCATCGGCGCCAGTAAAACACGCATATCGTCACCCGCAAAAAAAGAGGCGCTATGGTAGCGCCTCCGTTCGGGAGATTAAAGAGGCTCAGCGCGGCAACAGGCAGTTATCTTCTTTCCAGCCGTACAGCCATTCCATACCACGATAAAATTCCGCCTGAGATTTGCCTTTCCACAGCAGATTACGCACTTGGCGCTCGACGCCTGCGGCGTGGTACACACGTCCCATTTCGCGCGTCGACCAGACGATGCGCGCAGTACGCGGAATACGCACCGACTCATACAAGGCAAAGGCATCAGCCGCATCGCCGTCACACTGCTGTAACGCCTTACCAAGAGTGACGGCATCTTCAAGCGCCATACAGGCACCCTGCGCCATATATTGTGCCACCGGATGCGCAGCATCACCCACCAGCGTAATGCGGTCGGTCCCCCATTTCTCTACCGGTTCGCGGTCAGTGGTGGACCAACGACGCCATGAGGTCGGCTTATCCAGCATCTGACGCGGACGCGCATGAATACCGGCAAAATAGGAGAGCACTTCCTCTTTACTGCCATCCTTTACCCCCCACTCCTCCTGCTGACGACTGTGGAAGGTCACCACCAGGTTATACTGCTTGCCGCCGCGCAGTGGATAGTGCACCAGGTGGCAGTGCGGTCCGGCCCACAGCACCGGCGCGTTAATGCGCAAATCTTCCGGCATATCATCGCAATCAATCACCGCGCGATAGACCACGTGCCCGGTAACGCGTGGCGCATCGCCAATCAGAGACTGACGCACAACCGACTTCACACCGTCACAGCCCACCAAAATATCCGCTGTCCAGCTGTTACCGTGCTCATCAAATACCGTCACATCATCTTCTGTCTGGCGAATATCAACCACGTTAGTTGAAGTGCGATACTCAACGTTGGGATGAACCAGTGCAGCTTCCCAGACAGAAGCATGAATATCAACCCGATGGATAACCGCATAAGGACCGCCAAAGTGATCGCGGAACGCCTGCCCGGTTTCAATATGTACAACCTCTTTCGCGTTTACCGCATCCATCATGGTGATGTGATCGGTAAAAACGGCGCGCTTGCGAGCGACGTCACCCACGCCAAGGCTGTCCAGAGCAGAAAACGCGTTCGGCCCGAGCTGAATGCCCGCACCAATCTCACCAATCTCGTGCGCTTTCTCCAGCAACATCACTTTAATGCCTTGACGGGCCAGCGATAGCGCGGTCGCCGCGCCGCCAATCCCGCCACCCACGATAATTGCGCGTGTCACTTTAGCCATTGTCGTTCTCCTTATCAGGCTGGAATTTTGTCTTGTTGATTCTCGGGCGCGGCGGCGATAAACGCCGGAAGCTGGGTACAGGCATCGTATACTGCCTTACAGCGCGGATACCCGCTCAGATCGCAGCCCATACGTAACGCGTTCGCCCACTGCGGGATCAGACAGCAATCCGCCAGCGTCGGCGCATCCCCCACGCAGAACGTCCCCGACTGACTCTGGCGCAGCATCTGTTCAACCGCGCTTAACCCTTGCTGGATCCAGTGCGCATACCAGCGTTTTTTATCCTCTTCACTGACCTTTAGCTCTTCGCTCAGGTAGCGCAGTACCCGCATGTTATTCACGGGATGGGTATCACAAGCGATGGCATAAACAATTTCCAGCACCCGGCTGCGCGCCGGGAAGTCGGCTGGCAGCAGCGGCGACTGCGGAAAGTGACCATCCAGCCAGTCGGTTATCGCCAGCGACTGCCCGAGTGATTCTCCCTCATCAGTGACCAGCGTCGGTACAAGCCCTACCGGGTTCATCCGCCGGTAGGCCAGCTCGTTCTGCTGACCGATGCGAATGTTGACACCCACCGTCTGGTAATCAAGCCCCTTCAGCGCCAGCGCAATGCGTACGCGATATGACGCGGAGCTGTTAAAGAAACTGTACAGCTTCATCATCCACCTCAGACAATCTTCACAGCGATGGGGGTTAAACCGTCTACATTGCCGGTGATCACATCTCCTTTCACCACTGCACCCACGCCCTCTGGCGTGCCTGTGTAGATCAAATCGCCCGGCTGTAGTTCGAAAAAGCCGGACAGATAGCTAATGGTTTCATTAACGGACCAGATGAGGTGGCGAATATCGCTACGCTGATGATCGTCGCCGTTGACCTGCAACCAGATAGGCGCGTTGTTAACATCCGCACTTTCGCTGGCTTTATGCAGTGGCGCGATGGGGGCTGAGAGATCAAATGCTTTGCCGATTTCCCACGGACGCCCCATCTGGCGCATCTCCATCTGCCTGTCGCGGCGGGTCATATCCAGACCAGTGGCATAGCCCCAGATATATTCGTGCGCTTTTTCCAGGGGTATATCGCTGCCCTTTTTACCGATCGCCACCACCAGCTCTATCTCATAGTGATAGTTATCGGTCTGCGACGGGTATGGCAGCTCGAGGGTTTGACCGGCCGCCACCGGGACCACCGCATCGGCAGGTTTACAGAAGAAGAACGGCGGTTCGCGATCCGGATCAAAACCCATTTCACGTGCATGAGCGGCATAGTTGCGGCCCACGCAGTAAACGCGATGCACGGGAAACTGTTCATTACTGCCAACGACCGGAACGGTAACAGGCGCTTGTGGTTCGAATACGTATTGCGTCATTTTCTCTCTCCCAAATTAATAACGTGCTTCACGGAACAACCCCAGCGCTTCCTGAACCGGTCTGTCCGAAAAACTAAATAAGACGGCATCTTCGTGGGCCTGGAATGACACGCCGTGCCAGGTTGGCACCACGAAGATATCTTTTGGCGAAAAATTTAAAGTCTCGGTGCCGATGGTGACCTGCCCGCTTCCTTCCACCACGTGATAGATAGTGCTGTCGGTGGTACGCGCCATCCGCGAGGAAAAGCCCTTCGGCAACAGTTGTAAAAAGGTCCCCATTGAAGGCATGGGATAACCACCGGTTACCGGGTTGACGTAACGCATCTTGTAACCGTCCCACTCATCGGCGTCGCCCATGCGGGTCAGGTCATGCAGCGCTTCACGGCTGCGATCGTAGCGATAGTTGAAAATTGGCGATGAGTTACCCTTCTGATGACGCAGCGGCAGCATATTGGCCGCGTAGCGTGGTAAGTAATCCCCTTCCTTGCGCGTGACTGGTTGCTGATCCTCCGGGTAATCTTCCGCAAAGCCGCAACCCAGCAGATTCACCAGTGGCAGATCCAGACCGTCCAGCCACACCACCGGTTCACTGCCTGGGTTGCCGTGGTCGTGCCAGCGCCACTGTGGCGTCAGAATAAAATCGCCTTCATGCATTTGGGTGCGCTCACCATCCACCGCGGTAAATGCCCCTTTCCCTTCGACAATAAAGCGCAGCGCAGACTGATTATGCCGGTGACTCGGGGCAACCTCGCCCGGCATGATTAACTGCAATCCGGCGTACAGCGTTGGGGTGATTGAAGACTGTCCGCGCAGCATGGGGTTTTCCAGCACCAGTACGCGACGAATCGCCTCTTTCGCGCCAATCAGATCGCCGCTTTCCAGCAGCAACGGGCGGATCTCCTGATAGTTCCAGTACGCAGGAGCACAATGTGCGTTCGGCGTTGGCGGTACCAGGCGGTGCAGCGACTCCCACAGCGGGGTCAGATTCTGCCCGGAAATATGCTGGTAAAACTGCTGACGGCTGTTCTTAACATCCTGATTAAGTTCTGACATAGAGATTCTCCTTATTTGTTCACGATGCCTACGCGTGACAACGCGTCAGGGACAGAGGCCGACTGGCGGATAACAACCGTCAGCAGCATAAGCATCACCGCGCTGATGGCCGCCGGAACGGCAATAATGAAAAACAGGTTATCGAATGAGAAATTCATCGCCATCATCACGCCGCCGGAGAGCGAGCCGACAATCGCGCCGCAGCGGCCAATCGCATTAGACCAGCTGACGCCCGTGGCCCGGCTCTGCGTCGGATAAAGCGTGGCGGTTAAGGCATTCAGGCCCACCTGCGAACCGCTGATGCCGATGCCGGTGCCAAAAATGGCCAGCGCCATCAGCCACAGGCCGTTCTCGCTCAGACCAATCATGACAATACACACCGCACCCAGCGCATAGCTCACTGCCAGCACGCGGAAAGGGTTGTATTTATCCATCAGCACTCCCAGCACCAGCGCACCGAGCGTACCGCCAATCTGAAAGGCAGCGGTCACCCATGAGGCATGCTGCAGGTCAATTCCGCGATGGTTAAGCAGCGTTGGCATCCAGCTGGAGAGCAGATAAATGATCAGCAGGCTCATAAAGAACACCACCCATAACATCAGGGTAATGGGCAACTGTTGCCCGACGAACAGCTGGCGAATGCTGCCTTTGGCAATCGCGGCGCCCTCGTTGAGATAAAATTGGGTATTGTCATAACGCTCCCGGGTGATGGCGCTGACGGTTCTGGCAATCACGTTTTGCGGCAACTGACGACGAACCTGCCAGCGCGGGGATTCCGGCAGCGCAAACAGCAGAGCCACAAACAGCATCAGCGGTAGCACGCCTCCCAGCACCAGGATGCCGTGCCAGCCAATAACCGGCACCAGCTGTGCGCTGACAATCCCGCCCATCGCCGAGCCCAGGGTAAAACCGCAGAACATCATGGTGACCAGTGCGCCACGCCGACGCGCTGGCAGGTATTCTGAGGTCATAGTGATAGTATTTGGCATCGCGCCGCCCAGGCCTAACCCGGTAAGGAAGCGCAAAAAAACCAGCGTTTGCAGATCGGGGGAAAAAGCCGAGATCAGGCTCAGTGCGCCGAACAGCGCCACGCAGAGTTCAATCACCCGTTTGCGGCCAAAACGATCCGATAGCGGACCGCAGAGCAGTGCGCCAGCGGTCAGACCCAGCAGGCCTGCGCCAAACAGCGGCGCCAGATCTCCGGCCGTCAGTTGCCAGTGGGTGCGAATGTCGGGCGCGATAAAACCAATAGCCGCGGTATCAAAACCGTCGAGCATGACGACCAAAAAACAGCAAATGATAACGCGCCACTGGGTCTTACCGACGGGGGCGGAATCGATCAGTGCTTGTAGATCACGTTGTTGAGTCATAGTGAATGCCTCAGTGCAGGTAGAGTAGATGTCTGTTTTGTTTTAGGTATGTTGCGACTTTGTATGTTTGGAGATGAAATGTACAATGGCTTTTCATGCAGAGGCATAACCTGGAGGTTATAGCAAATGGCTAACTGGGTGCAGAAACTTAAGTTACACCACCTGCAAACGCTTATTGCGCTGGGCGAACAGGGGAATTTGACTCACGTCGCCCGAATGATGAATATCACCCAGCCAGCGTTGTCAAAATGGTTATCACAGCTCGAAGATGAGATGGGTATCACACTCTTTGAACGTCATAGCAAAGGCTTACGCCCTTCAGAAGGCGGCAAGCTGCTACTGCAGCATGCCCAACGCCTGATCAATGATATGGAACGTTCACAGTATGAAATCGCCCGTTTTAAGCAGGGAGGCCTGGTAGGGAGTCTGAAGATTGGCTGCTCGCCGGTGGCGACGGACTGCGTTTCACAGGCGATATTGGGTTTGCTCACAGAGCTGCCGACCCTGCATCTTAATATTGAAGAGAAGGTGATGACCCCGCTGCTGCACGATCTGCTCGCGGGTTCGGTGGATGTGGTGGTCGGACGCGTCGGTGGCCGGGCGCTTCAGTTGCCGCTCAATTACCAGGTGCTGTATACCGAGCCGGTCTGTTTCGTCGCGCGCCCCGACCATCCGCTGGCAAAATATCCCCTGCTCACCTGGCATGATCTGGCTAACTGGCGCTGGATTGTCTGGCCGACGGGAACGCCCATCCGGATAAGCATTGACAACGCGCTGGTAGATAACGGCGTCATGCTACCGGAAAACATCATTGAGTCGGCGTCGATAAACGTCAGCACCAACCTGCTGCAAAGTAGCGACATGATCTCTATTCTTTCTCTACGCCTGGCGCAGCGTTATGCCGCCCAGGGACAGCTGGCTATCCTGAATCTGCCGAAGATTGAACAAAAAGGCAGCGTAGGCGTGTTCTGGCGCAACAATGAAACGCCCACGACCGCCCTGAATCGTTTTCTGTATTACCTGGCACAGGTTTAACGTGAACAGTTAGGGCCATCGCCCGATGTTCCAGATATCTATTTCTTCTATGCTTAGAATTCATGATGTGATCGGTAGCACGTTTTGAAGTTTAATTGTATGATGAATCAGTCTCGTCAAGGGTTTCAACTATGAGCAAAGCACTGAACATTATCTGGCAATATTTGCGCGCATTCGTCCTGATTTATGCCTGCCTCTATGCAGGTATTTTTCTTGCATCGCTACTCCCCATCACCATTCCGGGCAGCATTATCGGCATGCTGATTCTGTTTGTCTTACTGGCTTTGCAGGTGCTACCGGCAAAATGGGTTAACCCCGGCTGCTATGTGCTGATTCGCTATATGGCCCTGCTGTTTGTCCCGATTGGCGTGGGGATCATGCAGTACTTTGATCTGCTCCGTGCGCAATTTGGTCCGGTGGTGGTGTCCTGTACCATCAGTACGCTGGTCGTTTTCCTGGTGGTGAGCTGGAGTTCTCACATTGTGCACGGTGAGCGCAAAATCGTTGGGCAAAAAGGGTCTAAAGAATGATGTCGTATATCTGGTGGTCGTTACCCCTTACGCTGGCGGTATTTTTTGGCGCACGTAAGCTGGCTGCACGATTTAAAATGCCGCTATTGAACCCGCTACTGGTCGCCATGGTGGTGATCATTCCCATTCTGATGCTGACCGGAATTCCCTACGATCACTATTTCAAAGGCAGTGAGGTGCTGAACGATTTGCTGCAACCTGCCGTGGTTGCGCTGGCCTATCCGTTATACGAACAGCTGCACCAGATTCGCGCTCGCTGGAAATCAATTATTGCCATCTGCTTTGCGGGGAGCGTTGTGGCGATGGTTACAGGTACAACAATCGCCTTGTTGATGGGCGCATCGCCGCAAATTGCGGCGTCAATCATGCCGAAATCGGTAACCACGCCTATCGCTATGGCAGTGGGAGGCAGTATTGGTGGTATTCCGGCCATCAGCGCCGTGTGCGTCATTTTTGTTGGTATCCTCGGGGCTGTGTTTGGTCATACTTTGCTCAATGCGATGCGTATTCGCACCAAAGCCGCACGTGGACTGGCTATGGGTACCGCTTCGCACGCCCTGGGTACCGCACGCTGTGCAGAGCTGGACTATCAGGAAGGCGCGTTTAGCTCTCTGGCGCTGGTTATTTGCGGCATTATCACCTCGTTGGTCGCCCCATTCCTGTTCCCGATTATTCTGGCCCTGGTCGGTTAACCTTCAATTTTTGGCTAATTATTTGCGATGCGTTGCACATTTTTAATTTAAGTTTCATAAGTTGCATACACAATGAGATTTGGATCACATATAAAGCCGTAACAGGCCCGTAAACTACGATTCCATTACATTGTTAAGAGGCATCGCCATGCATCCACGTTTTCAAACTGCTTTTGCCCAACTCGCGGATAACTTGCAATCAGCCCTGGCGCCTGTTCTGGCGGATGCGCATTTTCCCGCCATGCTGACTGCTGAGCAGGTCTCTTTGCTAAAACGCGAATCGGGACTGGACGAAGACGCGCTGGCATTCGCTCTACTGCCGCTGGCTGCGGCCTGCGCGCGTACTCCGCTGTCCAACTTCAACGTTGGGGCAATTTCTCGCGGCATCAGCGGCACCTGGTACTTCGGTGGGAACATGGAGTTCCTGGGGGCGACCATGCAGCAAACCGTTCATGCCGAGCAAAGCGCCATCAGCCATGCCTGGCTGCGCGGTGAAAAAGGGCTCGCCGCCATCACCGTCAACTACACGCCGTGCGGCCACTGTCGCCAGTTTATGAACGAACTGAACAGTGGACTGGATTTACGTATTCATCTGCCGGGACGTGCGCCACACGTGCTGCGCGATTACCTGCCAGACGCCTTCGGACCGAAAGATCTGGAGATTAAAACACTGCTGATGGACGATCAGGATCACGGCTTCGCACTGCAGGGCGATGCGTTGACCCAAGCGGCTATCACCGCCGCCAACAGATCTCATATGCCGTACAGCAACTCCCCAAGCGGCGTGGCGCTGGAATGTAAAGATGGTCGAATTTTTAGCGGTAGCTATGCGGAAAATGCCGCCTTCAACCCGACCCTGCCGCCGCTGCAAGGCGCGTTAAACCTGTTGAACCTTAACGGTTATGACTACCCGGATATCCAGCGTGCTGTGCTGGCTGAAAAAGCCAATGCGCCGTTGATTCAGTGGGATGCGACCTCCGCTACCCTGAAAGCGCTGGGCTGCAATAATATTGAGCGCGTGCTGCTCGGTTAATTGCCTGGCGCTACGCTTATCTGGCCTGCAATCGCTCGAGGTTGTCGGCCAGATTTGCTGTTGCTACCATCCAACAGGGCCGTTTTGCTGAAAATCCCCTCAATCAGATTGCTGTTTCTTGCGCTACGTCTTCCGGTACAGTAGCCTGATTGAAATTCCATCCAAATAACGAGTTTTCTGCATGTTAAAGCGCGTGTTTTACAGCCTGTTAGTCCTGGTAGGCTTGCTGCTTTTGACTGTGCTTGGGCTCGACAGGTGGATGAGCTGGAAGACGGCTCCCTACATCTACGACGAATTGCAGGATTTACCCTATCGCCAGGTCGGTGTGGTCCTGGGCACGGCGAAATACTATCGCACCGGTGTCATCAACCAGTATTACCGCTACCGCATTCAGGGCGCATTGAACGCCTATAACAGTGGAAAGGTAAACTATCTGCTGCTGAGCGGCGACAACGCACAACAAAGCTACAACGAACCCATGACGATGCGTAAAGATCTGATTGCCGCCGGTGTCGATCCCGCTGACATCGTGCTTGATTACGCCGGGTTCCGGACGCTCGATTCAATTGTACGAACCCGCAAGGTGTTCGATACCAACGATTTCATCATTATTACTCAGCGATTCCACTGTGAGCGCGCCTTGTTTATTGCGCTGCATATGGGCATCCAGGCCCAGTGCTATGCGGTGCCCTCACCAAAAGATATGCTCACCGTGCGGGTACGTGAATTTGGCGCCCGCTTTGGCGCACTGGCCGATCTCTATATTTTCAAACGTGAACCCCGCTTTTTAGGCCCGCTGGTGCCCATCCCTACCATGCATCAGGTACCGGACGATGCACAGGGATATCCGGCGGTCACGCCTGAACAACTACTCGAATTACAAAAGAAACAAGGAAAATAAGCATGGATGTACAAACCCTTTTCGTCGTGTTGGCCTTTCTGCTCATTCCCGTATTTTGTTTTCGCGAAGCATGGAAAGGCTGGCGCTCTGGGGCCGTAGATAAAATTAAAAAGAATGCACGCGAACCGGTTTACGCTTATCGCAATCAAGAGCCCCTGCAATTTTGGTCTTATGTGCTGGTTTATGCCGGGTGCGGATGTTTATCCTTCGGGATGGTTATTTACTTAGTCTTTTATCGCTAGAGAATTTTCCTTTATATTAGCATTTGAGAATAGCTAATATTTTGATAATAGTTACCATTTCAATGTAAGGAATTAATGCTGCCCGCCAGCATTTCCCTCAGACTATCTTCTATTTGTGAATCCTTTCACAGAATACTCTTCCTGCAGTGCTTAGCCTTAAGAATAGCCTTCACTTTTTATATTTTGTTATTAACGGTTTGCCTTAATTTACTCAAGCATTAAGGAAGAAAATATGCCACAACAAAATTATCTGGATGAGCTCACGCCTGCTTTTACCCCATTATTAGCAATAAAAGAGGCTTCTCGCTGTTTATTATGTTACGACGCCCCCTGTAGTCATGATTGCCCGGCGCAAACAGACCCAGGGAAATTTATTCGTTCTATTTATTTTCGTAATTTTAAAGGCGCTGCCGAAACTATCCGCGAAAATAATGCGCTCGGTGCGGTGTGCGCCCGGGTTTGCCCAACCGAAAAATTATGCCAGCGCGGATGTACGCGCTCAGGAATTGATAAACCTATCGATATTGCACGTCTGCAGCGCTTTATTACCGATTTTGAACAGCAGACCGCAATGAAAATCTATCAGCCGGCAACAAAAACGCTCGGCAAAGTAGCTATCATCGGTGCGGGTCCGGCAGGGTTACAGGCCAGCGTAACGCTAAGTAATCTTGGTTATGATGTGACAATCTTCGAAAAACAGGCCCAGCCAGGTGGCTGGTTGCGTTATGGCATTCCAGAGTTTCGTCTGCCGCAAGCAGTTTTGGATCTTGAAATTGCCCGTATCGTTGAAATGGGCGTGACCATCAAGTGCAATTGTGAAGTCGGCAATGCCCTTTCCATTGAGCAACTCAAAGCAGAATACCGCGCCGTACTGGTTACCGTTGGGATGTCTTACGGTTCAACATTACCTCTGTTTGAGAGGGCGAATCATGTCGAAATCGCCGTCGATTTTCTGCAACGAGCCCGGCAATCCAACGGCGATATTACCGTCGCACAAAGTGCATTAATCATCGGCGGTGGCGACGTGGCGATGGATGTCGCCAGTACGTTGAAGCTGCTGGGCTGCCCGTCAGTCACCTGTGTCGCGCGTGAAGAACTCGCTGACTTCCCGGCCAGCGACAAAGAATTCAGCAGCACACAGGCTTTAGGGGTGTCGATAATTGACGGCTTCACGCCCGTGGCGGTTAGCGGAAATCGAGTCACCTTTAAGCACGTACGCCTGCCAGGAGAACTCACGCTTGAAGCCGAACAGATTATTCTCGCCGTCGGCCAACATGCTCAGCTTGATAATTTCGCCGCGTTAAAACCACAGCGCAATCTTATCGATACGCACAATTATCAAACCGCCGATCCGGCTCTGTTTGCTGCGGGCGATATTGTTAAAGGCGATAAAACCGTTGTTTACGCCGTGAAAACAGGAAAAGAAGCCGCTCAGGCCATTCATCACTATTTAGAGGGAGCTTGCTCATGTTAACGAAAGATCTTTCTATTACTTTTTGCGGCGTCAAATTCCCCAACCCGTTCTGCCTCTCTTCCTCTCCGGTGGGCAACTGTTATGAAATGTGCGCCAAAGCCTATGATAGCGGCTGGGGTGGCATTGTTTTTAAAACGATCGGGTTCTTTATTGCTAATGAAGTCTCCCCACGTTTTGACCATCTCACCAAAGAAGATACCGGCTTTATTGGCTTCAAAAACATGGAACAAATTGCCGAGCATCCGTTGGAGGAGAATCTGGCCGCAATTCGCCGACTGAAACAGGACTACCCGGACAAAGTCCTGATTGCGTCGATTATGGGGGAAAATGAGCAGCAATGGCAGGAACTGGCCCGCCTGGTTGAAGACGCGGGTGCCGACATGATCGAGTGTAACTTCTCGTGCCCGCAAATGACCTCACATGCCATGGGTAGCGATGTCGGGCAAAGCCCTGAGCTGGTTGAAAAGTATTGTCGGGCCGTTAAACGCGGCTCGTCCCTGCCGATGCTGGCGAAAATGACACCGAACATTGGTGATATGTGTGAGGTGGCTCTGGCAGCAAAACACGGAGGTGCCGACGGTATCGCGACCATCAATACGGTTAAATCCATCACGAATATCGACCTGAACCGAAAAATCGGGATGCCGGTCGTCAACGGTAAATCCAGTATTTCCGGCTACTCCGGCAAGGCCGTTAAACCTATTGCTTTGCGATTTATCCAACAACTGCGCATGCACCCTGAACTGCGCGATTTCCCGATTAGCGGCATCGGGGGAATTGAGACCTGGGAAGATGCCGCCGAGTTTTTACTGTTAGGCGCGGCCACGCTGCAGGTGACCACCGGGATCATGCAGTATGGCTACCGGATTGTGGAGGACATGACCAGCGGGCTGTCACATTACCTCGCCGATCAAGGGTTTGATTCACTGGAGGAGATGGTTGGTCTTGCCAATGCCAATATCATCCCCGCGGAGGATCTTGACCGTAGCTACATCGTCTACCCGAACATCCATCTTGATAAATGCGTTGGCTGTGGCCGCTGCTACATCTCCTGTTATGACGGCGGACATCAGGCGATGGAATGGAATGAGGAAACCCGCACACCGCATTGCAACACAGAAAAATGTGTGGGATGCCTGTTGTGTGGGCACGTTTGCCCGGTAGCCTGTATTGAGCTGGGTGAGGTGAAATTTAAATCCGGTGAGAAAGAGCATGCGTTAACGTTGTAACGCTGACAAAAAAGCCCGGTACAGATTACGCTGCACCGGGCTTTTTGCGTTATACGATTACTTCTTACGCGCGTACTTCAGTGAGTCCAGCGCGACCGCGAAGATGATAATGCCGCCCTTGATAATGTACTGCCAGTAAGGGTTCACGCCAATGTAGGTCAGACCGTAGTTGATGACGGTGAAGATAATCACACCGGTCACCACGCCAAACACGGTCCCTACCCCGCCGCTGAACGACACGCCGCCAACCACGCACGCCGCAATCGCATCCAGCTCATACATAAAGCCGAGGTTGTTAGTCGCCGAGCCGATACGCCCGGCTTCGAGCAAACCACCGAAGGCATAAAACACGCCAGACAACGCATAGATAATCAGCAGGTTCAGCGCAACGTTGACCCCAGACACTTTCGCGGCTTCAGGGTTTCCGCCGATGGCGAAAATGTTTTTACCGAAGCGGGTCTTGTTCCACAGCACCCAGACAAACGCCACCGCAATCAGCGCATAGAAGGTGATGTAGGAGAGGCGGAAACTACCCAGCGCAATAAAGCCCTGCGCGAAGGTGGAGAATCCGCTGTCAAAGCCAGAAATTGGCGATGCGCCGACAAAGTCGTAGTACAGGGAGTTGATCCCGTAAACGATGATCATCGTACCCAGGGTGGTAATAAACGGCGTCACATTCAGATAAGCAATGATAATACCGTTCACCAGACCGATAATGGCGCCAATCACGCAAACAATCAGCACCACCACGATGATTGGCATTGTAGCCATTTCCGGGAACACCTTGTTGGCGTTCTCCATCGACTGTAGCAAGGTTGCCGCCACGACTGCCGCCAGGCCAACCTGACGTCCCGCCGACAGGTCTGTCCCTTGGGTAACAATCAGCCCGGCCACACCCAATGCGATAATAATACGCACCGAGGATTGCGTCAGAATATTACTCAGGTTCAGTAAGCTTAAGAAAGTGGGATCCTGGAAAATAATAATCGCCAGCAAAACCAAAAGAACAACGTAAATTCCGCCTTCTTTCAGATAAGTAAGAAAACTTTTCTTATTTAACGCACTCATGAGGAGCCCCTAATCTTAAAGGTGCAAAGACGCAAGACGGAGGATTTCGTTTTGCGTTGTTGTTTTAGTGTCAACAATTCCGGCAACGAGACCATTGCTCATCACCAGAATACGATCGGTAATACCTAGCAGCTCCGGCATTTCAGAGGAAATAATAATAATCCCCTTATCCTTTTTCGCGAGTTCGGCAATCAGCTGATAAATTTCAAATTTCGCGCCAACATCGATACCACGCGTGGGTTCATCTAACATCAGGATTTCTGGCTGCGTTAATAACCAGCGACCAATAACCACCTTTTGCTGATTACCACCGGACAGTGAACCGATTTGTGTACGATGGCCCGGCGTTTTCACCCTCATTGAGTCAATTACCCACTGGGTATCACTCTTCATGCGGGAATTATCCAGCAGACCAACTTTATTTTTATAGTTTTGGATATTGGAGATTAACGAGTTAAAACCAATATCCAGATACGCGTAAATACCGGTTGAGCGGCGCTCTTCCGTGACCAGTGCAAAACCATGGTTAATGGCCTCATTTGCGCTGTGGTTATTAATCTTTTTGCCGTGTAGCGTAATCGTACCCGATGATTTCTCACGAATACCAAAAAGCGTTTCTACGATATCAGTACGTTTTGCGCCGACCAGCCCGGCAATCCCGAGAATTTCCCCTTTGTGCAAATCAAACGAGATATCACGAATCGACGGCTGACGCAGCGAGGTCAGGTTACGTACTTGCAGAATGACTTCACCGGGTTTGTTTTCTTTATCCGGAAAACGTTGGTTCAGTGAACGGCCGACCATCATGGAGATGATCTTATCCATATCCAGCCCTTCCAGCGGCTGGGTCGCAATCCACTGGCCATCACGCAGCACGGTAATTTCATCGCATAGCTGGAAGATTTCTTCCATCTTGTGAGAAATATAAACAATACCGCATCCACGCTCTTTCAGCTTACGGATAATGGTAAACAGATGATTAACTTCTTTCTCGGTTAACGATGACGTTGGCTCATCCATGATGACGATTTTTGCGTCATAGGAGAACGCTTTCGCAATTTCAATCATCTGCATTTGAGAAACGGATAATGTACCAACGCGCGCACGCGGATCGATATCAATATCCAGTTCATCAAATATCGCTTTGGTATCGCGGTACATTTTGTCCTGATCGACAAACATGCCTTTGGTGGGATAGCGTCCCAGCCACATGTTATCCATCACAGAACGTTGTAATACCAGGTTTAATTCCTGGTGTACCATCGAAATACCATTTTCAAGCGCTTCTTTAGCAGAATGAAAATCGATTTCTTTACCCTGAAATAAAATACTACCGGAATCTTTTTGATAGATGCCGAAAAGACATTTCAATAATGTTGATTTCCCCGCGCCATTCTCCCCCATTAAGGCATGAATGGAATGTGGGCGGACTTTTAAATTGACATTATCAAGAGCCTTAACGCCGGGGAAGGACTTGTTGATGCCGGTCATTTCCAACAAGTATTCGCCTGACGACTGAGTATGTGTGCTGACCATAATTATACCTTGTTGGCCTTGCAGAGTGCGTTATTAAGGGCGCAATGACATTGCGCCCAAAGACGGAGTATTTACTTATTGGTAAACTCTGCCAGATTATCTTTATCGACACCTACGTACGGAACGCGAACAATTTTGTTCTCAATTTTCCAGTTAGTGCCATCTGCCGCACCTTTACCGTCAGCCAGGTTTTTCGCCAGATCGAAGGTGGCTTTCGCCTGGTTGTTGGCGTCGTTCAGCACGGTACCAGCCATTGCGCCAGATTTCACCAGAGCCAGCGCTTCAGGCAGCGCATCCACACCAAATACCGGTACGCTGGTTTTGTTGTGCGCTTTCAGCGCTTCAACTGCGCCCATTGCCATCGCATCGTTGTTTGCGATAACCACTTCGATTTTGTTGGCGTTCGGACCGGACATCCACGCATCCATTTTATCTTTTGCCTGAGCGGTATCCCACATTGCAGTATCTAACTGCAGTTGCTCAGTTTTAATGCCTTTATCGTTCAGCTCTTTAATCACGTAAGTGGTACGTGCTTCAGCGTCCGGGTGTCCCGGTTCGCCTTTCAGCAGAACAAACTGAATTTTGCCGTCTTTGTTCAGGTCCCAGTTCGGGTTAGCTGCCCAGTGTTTGGCGATCAAATCACCCTGAATAATACCGGACTCTTTAGAGTCGGTACCGACGTAAAACGCTTTGTCATAACTGTCCAGCGCCTTACGAGAAGGTTCTTTGTTAAAGAACACGATCGGTACGTTCTGCCCGCGTGCTTTTTCAATGACCGTGCCTGCCGCTGCCGGGTCAACCAGGTTAATCGCCAGTGCTTTAACGCCTTTTGCCAGCAGCACGTCGATCTGGTCGTTTTGTTTGGACTGGTCGTTCTGCGAGTCATTCATCAGCAGCTGTACATCTGGCGCCGCTTTGGCATCTTTTTCAATAGCCTTACGTACTACAGACATAAAGTTATCGTCATACTTATAGATAGTCACACCAATGCGGGTATCAGCAGCGTGCGCAGCCGCGCCGAATAACATGCTTGCCATTACAGCAGACAGGGTCAACACCTTCTTATTCATGGTATCTCCGGTTTTATTATGCAGGGTAGTACTTGAGATAAATGCTCGGCAGGCAGAACGTTACTGAAGTGTTACTGAACGCCGAAGCTCACTTTTAAAAAATATTTCTTCCGTGTCTGGCAACGCTCCAAAAACAGGCTTTAATTTTTGTTTAAGGCACCTTTACCTCGGTGAAAGTGATTATTCACCGTTACATAGTAGTTACAGCGCAACAAACAGTGTCATCATAGCTATGGCATTGTTAATATACTGTGAATTTACTCACATATTGAAAGCGGTTACATCGCGCAACGTTATGAGTTAGTGATCGGTGCCGCATTCTGCCGAAGCGCCACAGAATGGCGACGCACCAGCGTCGGCATAAAGCAATGCGTCGCCTCCGGGTCTAACGTGCCTGCAGCCCCCTGTAGCGCAAGCTCCGTCGCCATTTTTGCCATGGAGGCAATGGGATAGCGTACGGTGGTCAGTTGCGGATCGGTGTAACGCGCGATAGGAATATCATCAAAGCCAATGATAGAAAGGTGTAATGGAATAGCGATGCCGTTGTCTTTTAGCGCGGTCAGCGCGCCGGCAGCCATATTGTCGTTATAGGCGAAAACCGCCGTCAGTTGTAAGTTACGTCCCAGCAGTTCTACCATCGCAGACTCTCCGCCTTGCATATCGGGCGAACCGGTGCCGACCCAACTTTCTGCCGCAACAATCCCCTGCTCTTTCAGGGCTGTTAACCACCCTTCTTTGCGCATGGTATCATCTTCAATGCGATGGCTTGACGCCAGATAACCGATGCGTTGATGACCATTATTCAGCAGCATTCGGGTCGCCATTTTGGCACCGCTGATGTTATCCAGGCAGACGCAACGGTGGGCGTAACCCGGCACCAGACGGTTGATCAGCACCATGCCGGGGATCTGATCCATAAACTCGGCGAGTTCCCGATCGCTCAGTGCTTTCGAGTGTACAATCAGTGCGTTACAGCGCTGACGAATCAACACCTCAATGGCATGACGTTCTTTTTCAGCCTCATGATAGCTGTTGCCAATCAGGACATACTTCTGATGCTGCTGGGCAACCATATCCACGGCTTTTACCAGCGCGCCAAAAAAGGCGTCTGATACATCCATGACCACAACACCAATCGTGTCGCTCACCTGCGTCGCCAGCGCTTGCGCGTTGGCATTAGGTCGATAGCCCAGCAGAGTAACTGCCTTCATTACCGCTTCACGCGTATCGGGACTCACCAGCGCACTGTTGTTCAGTACGCGGGAAACGGTGGCTACAGAAACGCCAGACTGTCGTGCCACATCACGTATGGTGATCATATTCACTGCCCTGTTTTAGATTGCGGTTGCCCGCAGACACCCCAGGCTGGGTATTTTGTCAGCACAATGAAACGCACTGCGTGAGAGATGTCACAGGAATGAAAGCGCTTACATCCGTTTTGTTAATGAATGTGATCCAGATCGTTATCTGGATGTACGCGGCAATGATGTCCCCGCAGCACGCAGGGTTAATTGACGCCATAGCCATTCCACCGGGCCCTGGCGGTAAAAACGTAGCCATATGACGGAGAAAAGTAGGTTAACGGCCCAAACCGGAATGACGAAATACAGCAGCTCCAGTCGGTCAAATTTCATAAATAAGCCGACCTGGTAAAACAGCGTGGTGCAGATTAAGGTTTGTAACAGATAGTTAGTTAATGCCATGCGCCCCACACAGGCGATGGCAATGACCCATTTTAAGCGGCTAAGCTGCGGCCAGAAGCCGAACATCAGCGCGGCGTAACCGATGGTTTGCAACGGCGCACCCAGCTCTCGCGGGGCTTGTAGCAAGAAGGCACACCAGCGATATGCCCAGTCCAGATGCCACTGAGCGACGATAGCAGGCAGGTTAATCGCCATCCCGAGAATGACCAGCAATACACCGGTGCGTCGGTAATGCTGTAAGCTGTACTGCCCTTTTAACCAACCGCTGCGCATCAATGCCGCGCCGAGCAGCATCATCCCCGCCAGTTGCCAGCCGTACTGTGCACCCAGCGCCAGCAAGCTATTGGACATCATATCCACGCGATTGCTGACGGCTTCCATTCCACCGTTTATTTTCCAGTATTTTTCATACAGCAACGCTGAGGCATCCGGCGTCCAGGCACGACTGGTTTCACTCCCGGAGATAACCCCCAGCAGCAGCAATACGCCAACGCCCACCAGATAAAGCAGTACGCCGGTGTTAAATAAGCTTTTTACCGACGGCGCATCACGTATCAACCGCCAACAAATCAGGCCGATTAAGCCATATGCCAGCAGGATATCGCCATCCCAGAAGAGTAAACCGTGAATAAAACCCAATAGAACCAGCAGCGTAAGCCGCGACTGGATCCAGCGTTTACCGCGCGGGAGCAGCATTTGCAGACCGGCACCGAACAGCAGCGCAAACAGCGTGAGGAATTTTACCTGCGCAAAGAGATCGAGCAGCGCCCAGGTCCAGGCGTCGGATAAGGTGATGTTGCCATACCACGCGGGATTGAGGTATGCCGCCTTTGGCAAGCCAAAGGCGCTAATATTGAGAAGCAGGATACCAAGAATGGCGACGCCACGAATAAAATCCAGCGTGACATTACGCTCCATGGTCCCTGCCCTAATCAGTTGTGATGACGTACTGCGCGCAGGAATTCCTGACGCGTGTTCTGGCTGGACTTAAACAATCCGCCAAGAGAAGTGGTCGTGGTCGCACTGGTCGCATCGCGAATGCCACGCGCTTTCACACAGTAATGTACCGCATCAATCGACACCGCCACATTATTCGTCCCGAGCAGCGTTTGCAGCGCGGTGAGAATTTGCTGGGTGAGACGTTCCTGTACCTGCGGACGCTGTGCGAAAAACTGCACAATGCGGTTAATCTTCGACAGACCAATAACCGAATCTTTCGGGATATACGCCACCGTCGCTTTGCCATCGATAGTAACAAAGTGGTGTTCGCAGGTGCTGGTCAGCGTGATATCGCGGACCGTGACCATCTCGTCCACCTTCATTTTGTTTTCAATGACGGTAATTTTCGGGAAGTTGGCGTAGTCGAGGCCGGAGAAAATCTCATCGACATACATTTTCGCAATGCGATGCGGAGTTTCCATCAAACTGTCATCGCTCAAATCGAGATTGAGCAACTGCATAATCTCGGTCATATGGCCCGAGATAAGACGTTTGCGCGTTTCGTTATCCATCTCTTGCACGGGCGGGCGTAGTGGCGTTTCAAGACCACGCGCGACCAGCGCTTCATGAACCAGGGCCGCTTCTTTACTGAGTGATGACATTTCTTCTTCTCCTGCAGGTGGGGCGCCTCTGCCCTGCATGGGGCAAAGTTTTTAGGCTGTGTCACAGCCAGAACATTGTGCGTGAGGCGGCGCACATAATCCAGTATTCACCGCGATAATTATTGAAATTGGCACAGCCTTTCAGCGTAGCGATTTCACTTGTCGTTCTACCCGGCGACGTCGAGTGTTAATGTAAAGTTATATAGATGATGAAGTATGTTTGCTCAATGCGGAAGTGAAAGTTGCTCACAGTGCCATGAATAATCTGTATTATGGTGAGTTCGCAAACATATTCAGGTTCAACACAACAAGGAGCCCCGCATGGAAATGCTTGAAGAGCACCGCTGTTTTGAAGGCTGGCAGCAACGCTGGCGTCACGACTCCGCCACGTTAAATTGCACCATGACCTTCAGTATTTTTCTTCCTCCCCCGCGCGATAACACCCCGCCTCCGGTGCTGTACTGGCTGTCGGGTCTGACATGCAATGATGAAAACTTCACGACTAAAGCCGGCGCACAACGCATCGCGGCTGAGCTGGGCATTGTACTGGTGATGCCGGACACCAGTCCGCGCGGCGAACAGGTTGCCAATGATGATGGCTACGATTTAGGCCAGGGGGCGGGATTTTACCTCAATGCTACCCAACAGCCATGGGCAACGCATTTTCGCATGTATGACTATCTGCGTGATGAGCTGCCGGCACTGATTCAATCGCAGTTTAACGTCAGCGATCGCTGCGCCATCAGTGGACACTCCATGGGCGGTCACGGCGCATTGATTATGGCGCTGAAAAATCCCGGGAAATACACCAGCATTTCCGCCTTTGCGCCGATCGTAAATCCTTGCCGCGTTCCGTGGGGGGAGAAGGCTTTTAGCGCGTATCTGGGTGAAGATAAATCACGGTGGGCCGCGTGGGACAGCTGCGAGTTAATGTTGGCCAGCAAGCCCGCAGACGCGATTCCGACGCTTATTGATCAGGGAGACAGCGATCAGTTTCTCGCCGATCAGCTGCAACCCGCGGTACTAGCCGAAACGGCCCGTCAAACCGCATGGCCAATGACGCTACGCATCCAGCCAGGTTACGACCATAGCTATTACTTTATTGCGTCGTTTATTGAGGATCACCTGCGCTTCCATGCCCAGTATTTGTTGAAGTAACGCCTGAGTGAGGGCGCCAGCCCTCTTCATTTCTCCATCATTCCTTCACTTTTTCTCCTTTTTTCTTTCTCCACTATCCTATTGATTTAAAAAGCATTACCCTCAAAACAAGATCAAACACAAATGATTTCGATTATCATTTGTGTTTACAAACATTCATACTTTTGTACAATCCATTCGCTTCTTTACAGACAAGAGTCCTTAAAAGACAAATACATACAATTGTCATGGCCTTTCACATGACGCGCTGATCGTTACCCTAAATAATTCGAGTTGTATGAACGCGCGTAGCCAACGCATCTGCAACTTGAAGTATGCCGGGTAAATTCATTTAAATGGAATGATACAAATGACTATACCTCACTATAAGGGCTTCCCCGAACAGTCAACGCCGGTTTTTAATTTCTGTCTGTTCATCAATGAAAGGCAAGGGATAAGACTGCGCTACTATAAACGGTCATGCTGAATCGCTAGTGATTCGGACCCTGATGAAAGACGCTCGTGAGATCCTCCTTCGTTAATCGGATAGTGATATCCAGTAGGATATGCAGATACTTCTCACGGGGGTCTAACCCTTTACCATCAACAATTTACAGTTCAGTTACTACTCAGTTAAATTTTTCATGTTGTTGAATACAGTCTGAAGTCATCGCCGTAATGTAATGATGCCCAGCACAACCTCGCATTCTTGGCGGCGATTGCAACGACAGCACGCCAGTATCCCCGCCTACCAATCAACGAGCAGACCCAACGGCTAAACGGGTCCGTTCTATTCTCTGCCCCTACCATTACAGAACGGGCTCCCTGGACCAGTAGGGTTCGCAGATAGGCATCACCCGCTTTTGTTATCCTGCCAAGCTTTGATTTTCCGCCACTACTGTATTGTGATGGCGTTAGCCCCAACCAGGCTGCCAGTTGGCGCCCGTTCTTAAAATCATGGGCATTGCCAATACTGGCGACCAGCGCACTCGCTGTGGTGGGCCCAACACCTTTCAGTTCCATTAACTGCTGGCTGCGATGATCTGTTTTGGCCACACGAGATAATACCCTGTCATATTCGGCGATTTTCTCTTCAATATTAGTGACATGTGTCAATAGATCATCAATGCACAGCCTAACCTGTACTGGCAGAGTTTCCTTCTGGTCAGAAACAACATGACGCAGAGCATCAGTGCTTTGTGGGGCAATAACCCCGAATTCAGATATCAGGCCCCGAAGACGGTTATACGTTGCTGTTCTTTCCTGGATAAATCCCTGTCTTGTCCGATGTAAGCATTGCATTGCCTGCTGGCTTTCGTCTTTGACTGGTACAAAGCGCATATGCGGCCGCTGCACTGCCTCACAAATAGCTATTGCATCAGCTGCATCATTTTTCCCGGTCTTACCCGCCATGCGATAGGGTGAGACAAATTTCGGAGCCATCAACCGGACATCATGGCCATACTGCCTGAATAATCTTGCCCAATAGTGGGCACCCGAGCAGGCTTCCATTCCAATGACACAGGGAGGTAAACCTGCGATGAGTTCAGAAAGTGCTGCACGCGACACCTTGGGTTTAACCAGAACAGCTTTACCATTTTGGTCAATGCAGTGAACAGCAAACACATTTTTAGCAAGATCGATACCGACTGTGGTGATGGTCATAACGAATCCCTCTGGGTCAATGTTTATCCTATGATTGCACGAAAGTTAATCAGGCACATATCTAGGGGAAGTCCCTTCCATTCGTTAAGGCTGTAGCTGCCGCAGTATGCGTCGCCAGTCTCCCATCACTCGGGCATGCCGCTGAACAAGACACCGTGGTGGTTACCGCCACCGGCTTCGAACAGAAAATTCAGGACGCTCCCGCTTCGATATCTGTTATTACCAAGCAGCAGATTGAGGACAAAGCCTATCGCGATGTTACCGATGCGCTAAAAGATGTCCCTGGCGTCGTCGTCACCGGCGGGGGTAGCAGCAGCGATATCAGTATTCGTGGTATGGCTTCGCAATACACGCTCTTCCTGGTCAACGGTAAACGCATCAGCACACGCGGCACACGTCCTAACAGCGACAACTCAGGTATTGAGCAAGGTTGGCTGCCGCCGCTGGAATCCATCGAGCGTATCGAGGTCATCCGTGGCCCAATGTCATCTCTGTACGGCTCAGATGCGATGGGCGGCGTCATCAACGTCATCACCAAGAAAGTGTCGAATACCAAAGCCTGGACCGGCTCTCTGCACGGCGATGCCACTTTCCAGGAAGACAGAGACTCCGGCGATATTTATCAGACCAACGCCTATGCGTCTGGGCCCCTGATTGACGGATTACTCGGCGCGAAAGTGACCGGGTTATTCTCTCATCGGGCAGAGGACAAAATCCTCAATGGCTACAATGAACAGCGTATGCGTAACGGGGGCTTAACCCTGAACTTTACGCCAGATGATAAAAATGACATCGACTTCGATTACGCACGTGAACTGCAGGATCGCGACAGTACGCCAGGCAAATCCATGGCCGAGGAAAGCTGCCGCAACGGAAGCTGCAAGCCCAACAGTAAAAGCGAAAACAAGTATGTGCACACAACGTATTCACTAACCCACAGCGGTTATTACGACGACTTCAACTCCACCAGCTATGTCCAGCAGGAAGAGACCGAAAACCCAGGTCGCCAGATGAAGTCCTACAACACGATTTTCAATAACCAGAACCAGGTCTTCCTTGGGGCGCACACCCTGACGTTGGGCGGGCAATACCGTTATGAAAAACTGAGTGATAACGGCAACCAGCTGCAAGCTGCTGATGGACTGAACAAACTGACCCGCTGGAGCTGGGCGCTGTTTGCTGAAGATGAGTGGGCCGTTACCGATACCTTCACGCTGACTGGCGGTCTGCGTATGGATAAAGATGAAAACTACGGCGACAACTGGACGCCGCGCGGTTATGGCGTATGGCATCTGAGCGATCAATGGACCTTAAAAGGCGGCGTTTCAGCGGGCTATCGCGCACCGGATCTGCGCCAGTCGTCTGCCAGTTGGGGACAGGTCACCGGCGGCGGTAGACTGGACGGAATCATTGTCGGCAACCCGGACCTGAAGCCGGAGAAAAGCCTCAGCGAAGAGATCGGTTTACTGTGGGATAACGGCAACGATCTCAACGCGGGCGTCACGCTGTTCAATACTGACTTCAAAGACAAAATCACCGAAGTGCGCCGCTGTAACAGCAGCTCCGATCCGGCCTGTACCATCGGCAATACCCACTATGACTTCGTCAGCGATCGCGTTAACGTCGATAAAGCCAATATGCGCGGCGTAGAATCCACTTTCGGCTGGAAGATGACTTCCGACATCAACTGGACGGCGAACTACACTTACACGGAATCTGAACAGAAAAGCGGTCAGTTCTCCGGTCAGCCATTGAACAAAATGCCAAAGCATATGTTCAACACCACGCTGGACTGGCAGGCCACGCAGGATCTCGGTTTCTGGAGCCGTCTGAATCTGCGCGGGAAAACGTCTGAATACCTGAGCCGTACCTCCATGGCGCAGGGCACCCCGTCCTATACTCAGGTCGATGTTGGTTTGCGCTACTATGCTAACAAAGATCTGCTGATGACCGCTGGCGTGTATAACGTGCTGGATAAGCAAATCGATTACGATACCTACGACACTGTTCTCGATGGTCGTCGTTACACGGTTGGCCTGACTTACAGCTTCTAAGTCTGGCGCAATAAAAAAACCCCGGCACTCATCATGCCGGGGTTTTTGTTATGCTTTTTATACTGTTATTTCTTCACGCGATCCGGGAATTTCATTTCGCTGTAGCGAACAAAATGAGTTCCTTTCGCCAGCTTATAGCCAAACCAGATAATCAGGAACAGCGGGATACCGATATAGGTTGCCATCACGCCGCCCCAGTCAATGCTATCTTTCAGGAACGCTTCGTAGTTCTGGCCCAGAGTGATAATCAGGCACAGCACAAAGGCGAAGATCGGACCCAGTGGGAAGAAGCCAGAACGGTACGGCAGATCCTTCACATCGTGACCCTGCAGCACATAACCGCGACGGAAACGATAGTGGCTAATCGCGATCCCCAGCCAGGCGATAAAGCCCGTCATCCCGGAGGTGTTCAGCAGCCAGAGGTACACGGTCTGGTTACCAAACATCGAGGTCAGGAAACACAGCCCCGCCACCACAGTCGTCGCATACAGCGCGTTACGCGGAACACCGCCACGAGACAGTTTGCCGAAAATACGCGGCGCTTTACCGTCGCATGCCAGGGTGTAAAGCATACGCGTGGAGGCATACATCCCGGAGTTACCCGCTGACAGTACCGCCGTCAGGATAACCGCGTTCATCACTGCAGCGGCTGACAGCAGACCCGCATGCTGGAATACCAACGTGAACGGGCTAACGCTGATGTCTTTCACATCGTTGCGCAGCAGACTCGGATCGGTGTACGGGATAATCAGGCTGATAATCAAAATCGCGAACACATAGAACAGCAGGATTCGCCAAAACACCTGACGTACCGCACGTGGAATGTTCTTTTCAGGATCTTCAGATTCGCCTGCCGCGATACCAATCAGCTCAGTTCCCTGGAAGGAGAAGCCGACGATCATCGCCACGCCAATCATAGCGGCAAAACCCCCGGCAAACGGTGCATCACCGGTCGTCCAGTTGCTCCAGCCCACCGGCTGAGTACCTTTGAAGATACCGAAAATCATCATCACGCCAACCACGATGAAGATAATTACAGTGGTGACTTTGATCAGCGAGAACCAGTATTCCGCTTCACCAAATCCGCGAACGGAAATGTAGTTCAGCAGGAAGATAACGCCGAGGAACAGTGCGCTCCAGATCCAGCCCGGCGTGTCCGGGAACCACCAGCTCATCACCAACTGTGCGGCCACCAGGTCAACGGCAATCGTTACCGCCCAGTTGTACCAGTAGTTCCAGCCCAGCGCGAAACCAAAGCCTTCTTCTACGTAGTTTTGACCGTAAGTGGAGAACGAGCCGGAAACCGGCATATAGGCAGCCAGTTCACCGAGGCTGGTCATCAGGAAGTACACCATCAGACCGATCAGGATATAAGAGAACAACGCGCCGCCAGGACCCGCCGCAGAAATAGTTGCACCAGATGCAACGAAAAGACCTGTACCGATGGAGCCTCCAATGGCAATCATCGTCAGGTGACGCGCCTTCAGTTCACGACGTAGCGTGGGCGCTTCTGTGGTTTTAGTTTCGGAAACCATGTGAAAATGCTATCCATCCAAAAAATGAGGCGCGATTGTAGCAGACGAAATGGCATTCTTCCGGCACAAATGCGCTGTTATAAGAGACCTTCATGACTGGCCGCGGATTATAAGTAAAGCAGAAAACGGGCGGCACAAGGCGGTTAAGACGTAACAGCCATTATGGATAGGGTGGCCTGACGAGAGTTAGCGCGCTATTCGCCCTACTCAACCTGGTCGCTGTAATATAAAAAACGCGTAATGGCATTGGAGATATGTTTTTGCCGGTGATGAACGCGCCAGAGAGTGCGCACTAAACGCGGTAGTGGCACGGTAACTTCGCTCAGCGTCCCTGCCTGTAACTGCTCCGCAATGACCCGACGCGACAAACAGCTGATCCCGAGACCATGGCGCACCGCATGCTTAATGGCCTCGGAGTTCCCCAACTCCATCGCCATCTGAAATCTTGGCAGATGAGACAACAGCAGGTAATCCACCAGTTCACGCGTCCCCGATCCTCGCTCACGCAGGATCCACGGCGAAGCAGCCAGCTGTTCCAGCGTAATGGGCCCCTTTGTGAGCGGTGACGACGGTGCGGCAAACACCACCAGTTCGTCCTCCAGCCACGGTTCAGAGATGATTTCCGTACTGTGACACGGCCCTTCAATCAGCCCGATGTCTACCCGAAAATCCAGCACCGCATTGATCACGTCCTGGCTGTTGCCCACGCTAAGCTCCAGCGGTAAATCGGGGAAGTCCTGGCGATAACGGGCGATCATGGCGGGCAGAATATAATTACCGATGGTGCTACTGGCATAGACCCGAATGGCGCCATTATCTTTGCGAAAAAGCTGTTCGATTTCGGTGGTTTGCTCAAGTAACGCCAGCGCGCGCGGATAAAGCAAGCGTCCGTGTTCGTTAACCACCAGCCGTTTGCCGACACGGTCAAACAGTTGCACGCCAAGTTGCCCTTCCAGATCGGTAAGCGCCGCACTCACCGCCGACTGCGACAATGCCAGCATGACAGATGCCTGGGTCGTTGAGCCGCTTTTTAGTACCTCAGCAAACACTTCAAGTTGTCGCAGGGTGATATGCATAGTCGTTTTCCACCGGATAGCCGTTACTTATACCCTAAATAATTCGAGTTGCAGGAAGGCGGCAAGAGAGAGCATCCCCCGGAGCGTACTTAAGTACGTGACTGGGGTGAATGAGCGCAGCCAACGCACATGCAACTTGAAGTATCACGGGTATACCACTTATATAGATTAATTATAAATATATAATCAATTTTATTTTTAAACCACTTCGCCTTACTCTTTTACCCAGATAAAGGAGAAGGATATGACAGAACTCACCTTACAGACTCATCGTCGTACAGCGTGGCATTTTATTCCGGGGCTTGCCCTGAGTGCAGTTATCACTGGGGTCGCCTTATGGGGAGGATCCATTCCCGCCGTCGCAGGTGCCGGGTTCAGCGCCCTCACCTTAGCCATCTTATTGGGGATGATTCTCGGCAACACCGTCTATCCGCACATCTGGAAAAGCTGTGACGGCGGCGTGCTGTTCGCGAAACAACATTTATTACGTCTGGGGATTATCCTCTACGGTTTCCGCCTCACCTTCGCGCAAATTGCTGACGTCGGCGTCAGCGGTATCGTGATTGATGTGTTAACGCTAAGCAGTACCTTTATGATTGCCTGTTTCCTGGGGCAGAAAGTATTTGGTCTGGACCGTCACACCAGCTGGCTGATTGGCGCGGGTAGCAGCATTTGTGGTGCCGCCGCCGTGCTGGCAACCGAACCAGTGGTGAAAGCAGAAGCCAGTAAAGTGACCGTCGCTGTCGCCACCGTGGTTATCTTCGGTACTATCGCTATCTTCCTGTATCCGGCGATGTATCCGTTGCTTTCACACTGGTTTAGCCCAGAAACCTACGGCATTTACATTGGCTCCACCATGCATGAAGTTGCACAGGTTGTGGCTGCCGGGCACGCCATTAGCCCGGATGCGGAAAACGCCGCGGTTATTGCCAAAATGCTGCGCGTCATGATGCTGGCACCGTTCCTTATCCTCCTGGCCGCACGCGTTAAACAACTGTCTCCGGCCACGGGCGGTGAGAAGAGCAAAATAACCATTCCATGGTTTGCCATCCTGTTCATTGTGGTCGCAATTTTTAACTCGTTCCACCTGCTGCCACAGTCAGTAGTGAACATGCTGGTAACGCTGGACACCATTTTGCTGGCAATGGCGATGGCTGCCCTGGGGCTGACCACGCACGTTAGCGCGCTGAAAAAAGCCGGTGCCAAACCGTTACTGATGGCCCTGCTGCTGTTTGTCTGGCTGATTGTGGGTGGCGGTGCGATTAACGTCGCTATCCACGCGCTGATGGCATAAACGATCACGACTCACCTCTATTAACCCGCTATACTCTCCCTTTTTGTATTTGAGTATGGCGGGTTAAATTTATGAAATATATCGGAGCGCACGTAAGCGCCGCTGGCGGTCTGGCTAACGCCGCTATTCGAGCCGCAGAAATCGAAGCGACCGCATTCGCCCTGTTCACCAAAAATCAGCGCCAGTGGCGTGCCGCGCCGCTGACCACCGAAATCATTGATGATTTTAAATCTGCCTGCGAGAAGTATCATTATACTGCCGCCCAGATCCTGCCTCACGACAGTTACCTGATTAACCTCGGTCATCCGGTTAGCGATGCGCTGGAAAAATCACGTGATGCGTTTATAGATGAAATGCAGCGCTGTGAACTGCTGGGCTTATCCTTGCTGAACTTTCACCCGGGCAGCCATTTGATGCAGATCCCGGAAGATGAGTGTCTGGCGCGCATTGCCGAATCCATCAACATCGCCCTTGCTCAGACCCAGGGCGTTACGGCAGTTATCGAAAATACCGCCGGACAAGGCAGCAACCTTGGATTTAAGTTTGAGCACCTTGCCGCCATTATCGACGGCGTCGAAGATAAGTCCCGCGTCGGCGTCTGTATTGATACCTGCCATGCCTTCGCGGCCGGTTACGATTTGCGCTCCGTCGAGGAATGCGAAAAGACGTTTGCGGAATTTGAGCGTATTGTCGGCTTCAGGTACCTACGCGGTATGCACCTGAACGACGCCAAGAGCGCATTTGGCAGTCGCGTTGACCGTCACCACAGCTTAGGTGAAGGCAATATTGGCCACGATGCCTTCCGTTGGATCATGCAGGACAATCGTTTTGACGGCATTCCGCTGGTGCTGGAAACAATTAATCCGGATATCTGGGCAGAAGAGATTGCCTGGCTGAAAGCCCAGCAAACAGAAAAAGCGGTGGCATAACCATGAACGACAGGGAAAAGCAGATCCTTAAGATCCTGCGTCGCAATCCGTTGATTCAGCAGAATGAAATCGCCGATATTTTGCAGATCAGCCGTTCACGCGTTGCTGCGCATATTATGGATTTGATGCGTAAAGGCATGATCAAAGGTAAAGGTTATATCCTTACCGAACAGGATTATTGCGTGGTTGTTGGGGCGATCAATATGGATATTCGTGGTGTTGCTGACATCCACTATCCTCAGGCTGCCTCTAACCCTGGTAGCATTCACTGCTCGGCAGGCGGCGTGGGACGCAACATCGCCCACAACCTGGCGCTGCTGGGCCGTGACGTCCACTTAATTTCCGCTGTTGGCAGTGATTTCTATGGCGAAACATTGCTGGAACAAACGCGTCAGGCCGGTGTTAACGTTTCCAGTTGCATACGCCTGCATGGACATAACACCTCAACTTACCTGTCGATCGCTAATCAGCAGGAAGAGACCGTACTGGCAATAAACGATACCCATATCCTGCAACAACTGACGCCGCAGTTACTGAATAGTTCGCGAGATTTGATCCGCCATTCCGGTGTCGTACTGGCAGATTGCAATCTGACTGCCGAAGCCATTGAGTGGGTCTTTACTATTGCTGATGATATTCCGGTATTCATTGACACCGTTTCAGAGTTCAAAGCGGCAAAAATGAAGACCTGGTTTACGCGTATTCATACGCTCAAACCAACGCAGAAAGAGCTGGCGATTTTGTGGGGTCAACCTATTCATTCAGATGCCGATCGCGTACTGGCCGTTAATAGTCTCCATCAGCAAGGGGTAAAACGAATCTTTGTTTGCCTGGAAGATGAATCCGTTTTTTGCAGCGAAAAGGACGGAGAACAGTTTTTACTGACGCCTCCTGAGCATACGGTTGTAGACAGTTTTGGCGCCGACGATGCTTTTATGGCGGGATTGCTGTACAGCTTTCTGGAAGGTAGTGAATTTCGTGAAAGCGCTCACTTTGCCATGGCCTGCGCGGCATTATCGCGAGCCAGCGTCAGCATCAACAACCCAACCCTCTCAGCAGATAACGCCTTGTATTTGCTGCAAACTGCTTAAATGTAATGCCGGATGGCGCTACGCGTATCCGGCATTATTTTCGCTATGCCAGCCCGATAAAGAAACCGGCTATAGTAGCGCTCATCAGGTTTGACAGCGTTGCTGCTGCCAGCGCGCGCATGCCAAGCTGCGCGATTTCCGGGGCTCGCTGTGGCGCTATCGCCGAAAATGCTCCGACGACAACGCCAATCGAACCAAAGTTAGCGAAACCGCACAGCGCAAACGAGATAATCGCAATGGTCTTCACATCCAGTGTTCCACCCGTTTGCAGATACGGCGAGAAGTTGAGATAAGCGACAAACTCATTAATCGCCAGCTTCTGTCCGATCAGGCTGCCTGCCAGCGTCGCATCGCCCCAGTCCACACCCATAATCCACGCCAGCGGGGCTAGCGCATAGCCAAAGATCCCTTCCAGAGTGGCGTGACCAAAGCCAAACCACCCACCAATTCCGCCAATAATGCCGTTAATCAGCGCGATAATGGCGACAAATGCCATTACGACCGTCGCCACGCCAGCTGCAATTTTCAGCCCGGTCATCGCTCCGCTCGCCGCTGCTTCGATGATGCTTTTCGGTGGCGTTTCAGTAAATGACAGGTTCTCAAAGGTGACACGAGATTCTTCAGTTGCCGGACTCAGCATACGCGCGAACAAAATACCGCCAGGGATTGCCATCAACGATGCCGCCAGCAAATAGTCAATCGGAACGCCCATTCCGGCGTAACCAATCATCATTGAGCCAGCAATCGAGGCCATCCCACTACAAATAGCGGTAAACAGCTCATTGCGATTCAGGCGGTCAATAAACGGCTTCACGATCGCCGGGATCTCGTTTTGCCCGAGAAAAATCGTCGTTACGGCGACAAATGACTCGATCTTACTGATGTTCAGCGCTTTCTGGAAAATACCGCCGAGGATGCGGATCAACAGCCCCATCACGCCAATGTAGTAGAGAAGACTGATCAGTGCGGTCACAAAAAATGATGGCCGGAAGCACCCGAAAAGCGAAGATAAACCCGGCTCCGTCAAACAGCACATCCATTTTTGGCCCTACCAGGGAGCCAAAGATAAATGCGCTTCCCGCGTCACTGTATGACATTACCTTGTGGACACCGAGCGCAGCCTGTTCAACCAGCCATTTTCCTGGCGGGAAGTACAGCATAATGCCGCCGATTGCGATTTGCAGTACCAGTGCAGCCCCGACCGTACGCAGACTTATACGTTTTTTATTTACTGACAGCAGAAACGCGATGGCCAGTAATACCACCATACCCACAACACTTCTCATTATATCCATAATGAAATTCCCTTCATGCCAGGAAACCCGGCGTTATCGCCAGGTTTTGGTAGGTTTGATATTCGCGGGCGACCGCATTCTGCCCGGGAAATTCTGTCAGACGAGGCGCTGATACTCCTTCGCAATTTCACAGGCCAGTACCGCATTGTTGAACACCAGCTGAATATTTGATTTCAGGCTGTCACCACCGGTCAGCTCTGCAACCCGCGCTAACAGGAACGGCGTACTCTCTTTGCCCACAACGCCCTGATCTTCCGCTTCTTTTACCGCCCGATCGATTGCCGCATTAATTTTCTCTTCAGCCATCGCAAACTGCTCTGGGATGGGGTTCGCAACAACCAGACCGCCGTCGAGACCCGTTTGCCATTTCACCGCCATGGCACGGGCAATCTCTTGCGCACTGTCCAGACGGATGCTGACCTCAAACGGACTGGTACGGCAGAAAAATGCTGGCAACGCGTTGGTTTGATAACCAATTAACGGCACACCAAAGGTTTCTAAATATTCAGTAGTTAAGCCGAGATCAAGAATAGATTTCGCCCCGGCACAAATTACCGTGACATTGGTATGCGCCAGTTCTTGCAGATCCGCGGAAATATCAAAGGTATGTTCAGCACCACGATGAACTCCACCTATTCCCCCTGTCGCAAATACTTTAATTCCCGCCAGGGCGGCAATAATCATGGTTGAGGCAACCGTCGTTGCACCATTTTTTCCTGCCGCGACCACAAACGGCAAATCACGACGACTTACTTTCGTAACGCTATGACCTTCTCGCCCAAGCAGCTCAATTTCATCTTTGCTTAAACCAACTTTCATTATTCCGCCAATAATGGCAATGGTCGCAGGAACCGCACCGTGTTTACGAATAGTTTCTTCTACTTCAATCGCTGTCTGGGCATTCTGCGGAAATGGCATACCATGAGAAATAATGGTTGATTCAAGTGCAACAATCGGCTTCTTACTGTTTAATGCTTCCTGTACTTCTGGAGATATTTGTAATAATTCAGAGGAAAGAGTTAATTCAGACATTCTGTGTTCTCCACTAATGTGCTTACATTCGCAACAGACAAATCAGGGTTATTGGTATATTCACAGGCTAACGCCATTGATGAACAACCCTGCGCAAATCGAACCGAATCAATAAAGGGCATGCCGTCTACCCAGCAGGAAGCCAGTCCAGCCATCATCGCATCGCCAGCTCCGGTAACATTAATGACGTGAGTTTTAATCGGCAGCGACCAACCACGACTCCCCGCAATATCACTGTAATAAACACCGTCGCCGCCCATGCTGAGCACCAGCCTATTTAAGCCGCGATCATGAAACCAGGCGGCGACTTTACCCACGTCATCACGCCCGGAAAGCGCAATACCGCTTAGCGTTTCGGCTTCAAGCCGGTTGGGTTTAAGAGTGTGAATTTGTCCAAGCCGCTCGCGAATTTTGACGCATTTCCATGCCGATACCGGGTCAACAAACACCGGAACCTCTCCGGCATTTTCCAGCACCCATGCCAGGGCATCTTCGCTGATATTGCAATCGGCGACGATGACTTTCGCCTGCCGAATAAAATCATGATGCTGTGATAAAAAATCAGCTGAAATATGTTCGGTAATGCTCATATCATTAATGGCAACCAACATTTCACCGGTGTTATCAAGCAATGATAAATAACTGGACGTATTCTCTCCGGGAACGATAAGACACTTATCAACATGAACTCCGGATTGATTGGTTTGCGCCAATAACGATTGTCCATAAAAATCATTACCAACCGCCGTCAGTAACCATGAATTTTTCCCCAGCAGCGCGAGATTATGTGCAATGTTACGTCCAACTCCGCCGGGGGTGAATTTTATCTTTCCTGGATTCGAATCCGCATAATTTAGAGAAGCATGCGAATACCCAGCAACATCCATATTGGCCGAACCAATAGTTACTATGTATTCCTTTTCACGCATAGCACGTCCCCTGGCAATTAACTTGCCACAAATGAGTTCGTTAAAAATAACCAACGCCACACATCAGGTTATTAGAGCACATGTTCACTATCAAACACATGTTCATAGTAAGCGTGTTTTTGACAAAGTAAATCCATATTCAAGATCTAAACTCAATAGATATGAACAGAATCACAATTTTTTATTGATACAGTCTGTAAAGGAAAGAGAAAATGAGAGGTAGTACACAATTCAAGCAGTCTAAAGAGTTTAACTCCGGCATAACCGGAGATTTTTCAGATGCGCCAGACGATCCGGTTCGTATCAACTGAGCGAAACAAGGTCCTCTGGCATATGGTTGTACAAAATCCGCCAGAAGTGCTCAGCCGTTTTATTCAACCGGGTATCCATTCGGTAAATATAAGCCTGAATAGGCACCATCAGTTCCGGCGTCTGCAGACAAACCAGCCGCTTTTCGCGCAGTTCGTTTACGATTGTCCACGCCGGCAGCCAGGCGATACCATGCCCATCCAATGCCATATTTTTTAATAACTCACTCATCGAAGACATAAACAGCGTTCGGGCTGAAATGCCGCCTACTTCCGCCAGATGACGGTTTACCAATCTTCCCATGTAGGATGTGCTGGTATAGTTCAGAATCGGCGCCTGCGACTGGTAGATATCAAACAACGCCTTACCCTGCGCATCAACTGCACACACGGGGTACAGTTCAGACTCAAAAACCTTCAAGCCGCAGAAAGGTGACTGCATTAAATCTTCATCCCGAAAGGAGATAATAAAATCGCTTTTCCCCTCGCGCAGAGTATTCACCGCCTGAACAACATCAATAGCTTCAACGTGATAGACAAACTCCTCACCCCAGGCCGCCATTGAGTGCACCAATCTGGGCAACATCGTCAGCGACAGAGAATGTGCCGCCGCTATTTTGATATTGGGTACACCCAGTAAATTGTGGCCGCTTAGCTCATCCAGATTACATTCCAGCTGTTGCAACAAACTACGGGTTTGCGAATGAAATAGCTTGCCCTCCTCCGTGAGTTGCAGTGGGCTCGTTGTGCGATCAAAAAGCAGCACACCCACGGCTGATTCGAGCGCCTTGATCCGCCGACTAAATGCCGGTTGGGATATGTTGCGCTCCTCAGCCGCCTGGGAAAAATGACGGCATGCCTCCAACGTCAGAAAGTCATATAACCATTTTGTCTCAATATTTTTCATGCTTATCACGCGGATATTTAAATATGCCTATTAGCCTTAAAGCATCATGCCTGAATAGTTCCGGAGATGACATTCATCATTAGCGCCTGGTGATTCGTTTTTTGCATCAAGGCTTCATTTTTAACATTAACATACTTCTCTCCCTATCGGTTACGACCGCTTGCCCGCCGCGTAACGCGTAGCCTCTGGCCGAATACCGGCCTGCTGAGGTTACACAATAAACCACAGTCATGCGGTTTTTGCATTGAACCATACATTATTGCATTTCTCCTCACCACTCACTGCTGTTAAACATTATCAGCAGACACAACCCAGCTCTGAATATTAATCATCGGTGAATTGAGGTATATATCGTGAAAGGTTTAATTGGCGTGCTTGGTGGTATGGGACCTGCTGCAACGGTCGACCTGTTTAATAAATTCGTCACTTTTACCGCTGCGCAACGTGACCAGGAACATATCCCCTTAATTATTTCATCTATTCCTGACATTCCAGACCGAACCGACGCGTTAATGCATCATGGTCATTCCCCACTTCCGGCAATGCGCGATTATATGCATAAACTCGAAGATGCTGGTGCCGAGTGTATTGTGATCCCCTGTAACACCGCCCACTTTTGGTTTAATGAATTAAAAGCGTGCTGCCATACAGAGCTGCTCAGTATCGTTGAAACGACCATCAATGAGGTTAAAAACTGCGGGAAATCGCAAATCGGATTACTCGCCACCAACGCCACTTTATACATGGGTCTCTATCAAAAAGGCATAGAATCTCTTGGGTTAACCTGCATCAGCCCTGACCCATCCAGTCAGGAAAAAGTGATGGAAAGTATCTATTGCTTAAAAGCTGGTGAGGCTAAGCGGGCGCAAACGCTGATGAATGAACAAGCTGAAGCACTCTTCTCACGCGGGGCACAAGTCATCGTACTCGGATGTACTGAAGTTCCTGTCATTCTTGCTGAAGCCGTCAAAAAGTCACCTGAAAAATATATTGATTCAACCGGTTCGTTGGTTCGTGCCGGTATTAAATGGTACGAGAAACGCGTGGGTAAAAATCACCTTTTGGCGCAATGAATATCCCTACCTGTTTAATTGTTGCATTAAATAAAAATCCATTTTAATTACAAATTACTCTCTGGCGGAGGCCATTATGATTTGGCTAGAAATTATCGTAGTGTTGGGCGCAATTTTTTTCGGTATCCGCCTTGGCGGAATTGGTATTGGTTTATGCGGCGGGCTGGGGCTGGCTATTTTAACGCTGGGATTTGGGCTGCAAATTGGTTCACCACCCGTTGACGTTATTCTTATTATTATGACGGTGGTGGTGGCGGCATCGGCGCTACAGGCCGCCGGAGGCATGGATTATCTGGTTCGCATTGCCGGTAATTTTATGCGCCGTAACCCTAAATATATCAATATTATTGCGCCGATTATTACCTGGTCGATGACGATTATGGCGGGAACAGGGTTCATCGTCTTTTCTACTCTGCCGGTGATTGCCGAAGTTGCCAAAGAGTCAGGTATTCGCCCTTCTCGTACGCTCGCAGGCTCCGTAGTCGCTTCGCAGGTGGCGATATCCGGTTCGCCGATCAGTGCCGCAATGGCCGCTATGCTGACTATTATGGAAGGCAACGGTATCAGCTTTATTCAGGTCATGGCGGTTTGTCTGCCTGCCTCATTTGTCGCCGCGATGGTCGCCGCTTTTATCGCCTCACGTCAGGGATGTGAGCTACAGGATGATGAAGTCTATCTGGAACGCCTGCAAAAAGGACTGGTGCGTAAATATGCAGGGCAAAACAGCACAACGCCAGGTGCCAGACTGTCAGTGGCCCTGTTTATGCTGGCAACGGTGGTCATCGTTATTCTTGCCGCATGCCCTCAATTGCGCCCTGGATTCGATGCAGGCAACCCAATGAATACCCGGGATATTATCATTATCTGCATGCTAGCTGCCGCGTGTCTGATGGCGGTGCTATGCAAAACATCAACAGACGCGATTGTCCTGACATCCACGTTTCGCGCGGGTATGAGTTCGTTGGCTGTGATTCTGGGGATTGTTACGCTGGGCACAACCTTCATTGATGCCCACTTAACGGGGATAAAGGATATCGCGGGCGATATTCTACGGGCTTATCCGATGCTGTTGGCGCTGGTGCTGTTTGGTACCTGCGCGCTTCTCTATTCGCAGGGAGCCACCACGCCGCTGATTATCCCTCTTGCCGTCGCGCTCGGCGTACCCACATGGGCCATTCTGGCTTCCTATGTCGCAGTGACCGGCGTGTTTGTTCTGCCAACTTATCCGACTTCGCTGGCGGCAATGGAGTTCGACACCACCGGGACAACGCGCGTGGGTAAGTATGTCTTAAACCATCCGTTTATGTTGCCAGGGCTTGGCGGGATCATTGCTGGCGTTGCCTTTGGTTTTATCATCGCGCCAATGATTGCCTGAACCGGTTAACACTACCGGGCAGATTTAATGGATAAAAAAAGGGGCAGAGAAATCTCTGCCCCGGATGTCAGCGTTAAATCAGGCCGCCTTTGCCACAACCTCTGCTTCCGGGCGTTTCAGCACCGCGTAGGAGAGACCGGCTACCAGCGTACCGGCAATAATGGCCAGCAGGTATCCAACCACCGGAGTGATTGCGCCAGGGATTAACAGCACAAACAGACCGCCGTGCGGCGCCATCAGCTTAGCCCCCACCGCCATCGAGATAGCTCCGGTAATCGCGCCGCCAACGATACAGCAAGGCAGAACGCGCATCGGGTCACGGGCAGCAAATGGGATAGCCCCTTCGGTAATAAAGCACAGGCCCAGTACCAGCGCAGCTTTACCGCCTTCCTGCTGCGCTTTGTCGAACTTACGACGCGCCACCAGCGTTGCCAGCCCCAGGGCCAGCGGAGGCACCATACCCGCCGCCATAATCGCCGCCATCGGCGCATAGGTTTGCGTACTAAGCAGGCCCACACCGAAAGCATACGCCGCTTTGTTAACCGGACCGCCCATATCGGTACACATCATGCCGCCCAGAATCGCTCCAAGCAGCACCGCGTTCGCGGTTCCCATGGTTTGCAGCCAGTGGGTCAGACCTTCCAGAATGCCCGCCACTGGTTTACCGATCAGGTAGATCATGGCCAGACCAACCACCAGGCTTGAGAGCAGCGGAATGATCAGGATCGGTTTCAGCGCTTCCATACTCTGCGGGAGTTTCAGCTTCGTGCTGATGAGCTTCGCCACATAACCGGCAAGGAAACCGGCAATAATCCCGCCAATAAAGCCGGAACCGGTGCTCACCGCCAGCATACCGCCGATAAGACCTGGCGTCAGACCCGGACGGTCAGCGATGGAAAACGCGATGTAGCCCGCCAGAACCGGCACCATCAGCGCGAAAGCTGAACCACCGCCAATCTGCATCAGCGCCGCCGCCAGCGTCCCCTGCTCCTTGAACGCTTCGATACCAAAAGCGAATGAGAGTGCAATACACAGACCGCCAGCAACCACCATCGGCAGCATGTAGGATACGCCCGTCAGCAGGTGACGATACGCGCCAGCGCTCTCTTTCTTACCTTCAGTGGTTGCAGACTGCGCTTTGCCGGCAGGCTGGTACGGCGTTGCTTCTTCCAGCGCTTTATCCAGCTCCTGCTTCGTTTTCTTCAGCGCAAGGCCAGTTGAAGTACGGTACATTGGTTTTCCGGCAAACTTCGCCAGATCAACTTCAATGTCAGCCGCCACAATCACCAGATCCGCCTGAGCCACCTCTTCCGGCGTAATGGCATTGCCTGCGCCAACAGAACCACGGGTTTCAACCTTCACCCACCAGCCACGTTTTTTCGCTTCCGTTTCAATAGCTTCAGCGGCCATAAACGTATGGGCTACGCCAGTTGGACAAGCCGTCACCGCCACCACGCGTTTTGGACCACTACTGGCCACGGACGCTGTCGCAACCGGAGCGCTATAAGGTTTTGCGTGGCTTTTCGCTTCACTGAGGAAAAGTTCAGGATGCGCAACCGCACGACCAATATCGCCCAGCCAGACTTTTTTGCCGTTCAGCGAACTGTCGGCAGGAAGCGTGTCGCCCAGAACAATTGCCAGTTCGGCATCATTAGGATTATCAATAATTTCCAGATGTGCTTTCTGCGCCGCCGCTCCAAGCAGGGTTTTCGCCATATAAGCGCGAGCCTGGCCGAGATTAGCGTCAATAATCAGCAGCGTTTTCATTATGCCTCTCCTGCTGTCAGTTAAACGGTTTTAAGTCGACACGCGCCATCATTGCGGCCAACTGAGGACGATCGGTAATGCCCACATTGCTTTGGCTTACCGCCAGGGCGGCAACAGCGGTTGCCAGACGCAAGGTGTGTTCACTGGATTCACGCATCAGCAGGCCGTAAATCAGGCCACCAACCATTGAATCACCCGCGCCTACGGTGCTTACCACCTCGACTGACGGCGGTTTAGCAATCCACTCACCCGAAGCGTTAACCCACAGCGCACCTTCCGCGCCAAGTGAAATCACCACGTGAGCAATACCCTGCTCGCGCAACGCATGTGCAGCTTCAATCACATCTTTCATTTCTGGCAGCTTACGGCCTGCCCAGATTTCCAGTTCACGACGGTTTGGTTTTACCAGCCACGGTGCCGCTTTCAGACCGGCCACCAGTGCTTCACGACTACTATCAAAGATAATGCAAGGACACTGACTGCGCAGGGGCGTCATCCAGTCGGTGAATGCTTCCGGGCTAACGCCGGTCGGCAAACTGCCGCTGACGCACACCATGTCGAACTGGCCCAACCAGCTCAGCGAGTCATTCACAAAGCGTTCCCAGTCAGCCGGGGTGACTTCAAAGCCGGAGAAATTGAAATCGGACACTTCGCCGTCTTTTTCGGTCAGCTTGACGTTGATACGGGTACGCCCCTGTACAACCTGAAAACGGTTGGCGATACCCAGCTCGCTGAACAACTGCTGAAAACCATCCTGGTTGTCTTTACCGAGGAAACCGCCCACCGTTACATCGATACCTAAATCTTTCAAAACCTTAGCGACGTTAATCCCTTTACCTGCCGCGTGCAGACCGGTCGTTTTAACCAGGTTCACTTCACCGCGTTCAATTTCCGGGCAGAAACCTACCAGATCGTAGGCTGGGTTAAGGGTGATAGTAGCAACACGTCTGCTCATTACGCGCCCTCCCCAAGACCCGCCGCGATGGCTTCGCCAATCGCTTTCAGCGCCTGTTCAGCATCTTCACCCTGAGCGGTAAAGCGCAGGTGATGTCCTTTCTTCACGCCTAATGCCACAACTTTCATCAGACTGCGTCCATTCGCCGGCTTGCCGGTTCCATCAAGATTTGTCACGGTAATTTCACTGTTAAATTGTTTAATCGTATTCACCAGCATGGTGCCCGGGCGGGCGTGTAAACCATGCTCATTGCGCACAATAAATTCGGCGCTCAGTACATCATCAGTTAAGGCATCATCGCTGGTCAGCAGCGCCAACACCGTTGCCGCATCGGCTTTCAACAAACGGTCAGCTTTATTATTCAGCAGCAGATCGCCAAGGCGCTTCAGCACCGCAACCGGTTGTTCGTCATTCATGGCGACGGTCACCAGCAGGGCTGCCGCTTCACCTTGTACATCGAACGCTGTTGCTGCGCGGCTGACCGCAACGGCGCTGCGCACATTGCCTTCAGCACAGTCATTCAGCCAGATCCCCTGACCGAGATTCATCGGTTGCTCATTAATGGCTCTGGCCACAAAGGTGGCGTCAACCGCGCCGACCTCTTTCAACCGTGCGGCGTTGAGCGCCTGCAGCGTGACCAGCGAGTTGGCAACGACGTCCAGCGACAGCGTTTCGTTATCAAGCTTCAGCTGTTCGCTTTGCTTTTCCCCCATCAGCAACGCGCGCAACTCTTCCGCCGTGGTCGCAGATTTCAGCTGTTCAGCGACGGAGTCATCGCTCAGCACATGCGTCAGCTGACGTAGTAAACCGAGGTGCTCATCAGAGCTGGCGGCGATGCCGATTGCCACATAAGCAACCTGCCCTTCACCCCAGATCACGCCCTGCGGAAACTGAAACACCTGCACGCCGGTTTTCAGCACCCGATCGCGCGTGTCCGTCGTACCGTGAGGAATAGCAATACCGTTGCCGAGGAACGTGGACGTCTGTTGTTCACGCGCCAGCATGCCATCGACGTAGCCTTCCGCTACGTTACCTGCCAGCACTAAGGCAGCGGCAACCTGGCGAATAGCCTCTTCTTTATTCCCGGCCTGTTCGCCCGGGTGAATATCCTGAACAGATAACTGGAACATGGTTCTCCTCTCCCGCTGATTTGAAACGATTCAGCTAACATGAGAAAAAAGGCGTCACCTGACTCCATCAGTTATGGCGAGATGACGCTGAAACGTTTCAAGAAGTCTTGCTCTTTTTTCTTCAGCACACAAGTAAAGTTGACAAATTACTTGCTGAATTTAGAGATAACGCACATTTTCTCCGCGGAGGAGAAAAAATTGCTGACGCAAAAACGGCGTCAGCCTGTCAGATTCAGCAGCGTCAGCAAACTGCTTTCTCTGACTGAAATGCTATTTTGATTTTTGATGCCGATTTTGATTTGGCTCCCTGTTTATTTTCTGACAAGCAGCGTAAACTCCGCGTCTCTTCACATTATTGATATCAAAACATGCACAACACCCCCGTAGCCGCCACACCCAAGGCGTTTGATTTAACGTCTTCGGCGTTCCTGCTTGTCGCATTTCTGACGGGTATCGCCGGTGCGTTGCAGACGCCAACCCTCAGCCTTTTTCTGACGGATGAAGTCCATGCCCGTCCCGGCATGGTCGGGTTCTTTTTTACCGGTAGCGCCGTAATCGGCATTTTGGTGAGTCAGTTTCTGGCCGGACGTTCAGATAAAAAAGGCGATCGCAAAAACCTGATTGTGTTTTGCTGCGTGCTGGGGATGCTGGCCTGCGTGCTGTTCGCCTGGAACCGTAACTATTTTATTCTGCTGTTTGTCGGGGTATTCCTCAGCAGTTTCGGTTCGACCGCCAACCCGCAAATGTTTGCTCTCGCCCGCGAGCACGCCGACCGTACGGGTCGGGAAGCCGTCATGTTCAGCTCGATATTACGTGCGCAGGTTTCGCTGGCCTGGGTGATTGGCCCGCCGCTGGCCTACGCGCTGGCCATGGGGTTTAGCTTTACGGTGATGTACCTCAGCGCGGCGGTGGCGTTTGTTGTCTGCGGCGTAATGGTCTGGCTGTTCTTACCCTCGATGAGTAAAAACGTGCCTCTCGCGACAGGCGCGGTAGAAGCCCCGCGCCGCAATCGACGCGACACGCTGCTACTGTTTGTTATCTGCACATTAATGTGGGGGACTAACAGTCTCTATATCATTAATATGCCGTTGTTTATTATCAACGAACTGCATCTGCCGGAAAAGCTGGCGGGCATCATGATGGGAACTGCCGCGGGGTTGGAAATCCCAACCATGTTGATTGCCGGATACTTCGCGAAGCGTCTGGGCAAACGCCTGTTGATGAGAATCGCCGTTGTCGCCGGATTTTTCTTTTATGCCGGCATGCTGTTGGCCCACTCTCCGGCGATATTGCTTGGCTTACAGCTGCTGAACGCGATTTACATCGGCATCCTCGGCGGGATTGGCATGCTCTATTTCCAGGATCTGACGCCGGGACAAGCGGGTTCAGCCACAACTCTCTATACAAATACCATTCGCGTGGGCTGGATTATTGCCGGATCGTTGGCGGGTATTGCCGCTGAAATCTGGAACTATCACGCGGTATTCTGGTTTGCGTTGGTGATGATCGTCGCCACCGTCGCGTGTCTGACGCGCATCAAAGACGTTTAAGGTGCGGTCAGCGCCTCGAGCTCAATGAGATAGACCATGGCCTGGTGCGTCGTCTGTCCGCACATTTCCGCACTGGGCTGTAAACCGGCGCACACTTTTGGCCGCAGAGGCGAAGCAAAAATTTTACAGCGCAGGGATTCATCCAGTTGAACGCATGGCGTATTAGCGGGCTTGCCATCAGGCATGCCGGGGATGGGACTGGAAATTGAAGGCGCGGTGCAACATGCACCACAATCCGGACGGCATTCCATACAGTACTCTCTTTATTGTAAACCATCGGATTGTGCAGGAAGCGCACAGTAACACCTTTTTTGCACCAGCAAAAGCATCAATTCCGCTTGCCTGAATGCCCCGGCGCGAGTAGTTTTACGCGATATTTTAGACACTCCTCATTACAGGATTTTTTCGATGCCAAGAGCGAACGAAATTAAAAAAGGTATGGTACTGAATTACAACGGCAAACTGCTGATTGTAAAAGATATTGATATTCAATCACCAACCGCACGTGGTGCCGCCACGCTGTACAAAATGCGTTTTTCTGATGTTCGTACCGGTCTGAAAGTTGAAGAGCGCTTCAAAGGCGATGACATCGTTGATACCGTCACCCTGAGCCGTCGTGGCGTTGATTTCTCCTATGTCGATGGCAACGAATACGTCTTCATGGATAAAGAAGACTATACCCCGTATACCTTCACCAAAGACCAGATCGCAGAAGAATTGCTTTTCATCCCGGAAGGCGGAATGCCGGATATGCAGGTACTGACCTGGGACGGCCAGCTGCTGGCGCTTGAACTGCCGCAAACGGTAGACCTGGAAATCGTTGAAACGGCTCCGGGCATTAAAGGCGCGTCAGCAAGTGCGCGTAACAAACCAGCGACCATGAGCACCGGTCTGGTTATCCTGGTTCCTGAATATCTGAGTGCAGGTGAAAAAATCCGTATTCATATCGAAGAACGTCGCTACATGGGCCGCGCAGACTAACTTTTCTGCTGCGACAGCGGTGAAAAGGGACAGCATTTGCTGTCCCTTTGTTCTTTTCAGCCCTGGCTGCTGAGGTAAAAATCATCCATCAACAGAGATTCCAGATACAGCCCATCCTCACGCATAAAATGCGTTATGACGTTAACCGCCTGAGGATAAACCCCCTCTTCGTCCCGGTGTAAACAACTTTCCCGTAGCAGGGGTGCCCAGCACATAATGTGATGATGCAAAAAGTAATATTGCGCCGATAACGTCTCCTTTTTGGTAACCATTCTCGCCATCAGTGCCAGCTGTACAGCAATATGGTCGGCAGGCTCGTTGTCCTGCGGGGTCAGCCCATGCTCGACTAACAGCACATTCATTTCCTTGCGTTCTTCAGGCGCGGTCGTATGCGGATAATGCCCCGCATAAGGAGAAACACCGCCAGGAGGTGCCAGCAAAAACAACGAGGCATAGTCCGCCGCCAGCTCCAGCTGTCGGCTTTCCCGGCGCAGCGCCCGAACGAGACTACGTTCCAGGTTTTTAACATCAACGGATAACCCAGGGATAGCCGTCAACGACGCCAGCCACTTTCGGCTTTCCCCACTTTCCAGGCGGATGAGTTGCTCCTCGTCCAGCTCGCGGAACAGCAGTTGTGAAAACCACTGGTACACCGCCGCACGCTGTCGATGAATGTGATTATGCTGCACTTGCCCCCTCCTCTTTCACAACCTCCGGCCCGCCAAAGCCCGTGACCTGCGGGGCATTCTCCTGGTACCGCTCCACCTCGACCAGCACCGTATGCGCCGAAGGCCCCTGCGCCAGTTGTGATGTACCGATATCCGCACTCAGCACATTCGGATCGCCATAAGTGCATAGTGTGCCCGCTTTCCCGCCTTCCTGCGGCGAATACCACGCGCCTTCATGAATCCGGACGACGCCAGGCGCGTAATCCGGGCTGATCACCACCCCGGCCAGCACCTGGCCTCTGGTGTTAAACACGCGCGCAATATCCCCGGCTTTCAGGCCACGTGCGCGGGCATCCGACTCGCTCATGTACAGCGGCTCTCTTCCTGCCACCGCATAGGTGTTACGAAACGCCTCGCTTGAGCACAGCTGGGAGTGCAGACGTTTATCCGGATGGCAGGACTGCAGATGCAGCGGATATTTATCTGTTTTGCTGCCATGGGTACGCTCAAAAGGTTCCATCCACACCGGATGCCCCGGGCAGTCATCGTAGGCAAAGCCCGCGATGGTTTTGCTGTAAATTTCAATCAGACCAGAGGGTGTTCCTAACGGGTTGATATCCGGCTGTTCGCGAAATTCTCCATGACGCACCCACGGCTTCCCGGCAGGATATTCAATGTATCCTTCGCCCTGCCAGAAACTCTCGAAGTTCGGCATACTCACGCCAAGGGACGCTCCTGTTTTCGCGCCCTCATCATAAATGGCTTTTATCCACTGCATTTCATCCCGCTTTTCGCGGTATGTCTCTTCCTGACCAAAGCGTTTGCACAAACCGGCAAAGACATCAAAGTCATGTCGCGCTTCAAACTGCGGTTTAACCACCTGATGTATCGCCATCAGCCCTTTATTCGAGTGTGTACCGAACTGCTCAATGTCATTACGCTCAAAGCGCGTGGTCACAGGCAGGACGATATCGGCAAAACGACAGGATGCTGTCCACTGATGATCCAGAACGACCACGGTTTCCAGCTTCTTCCACGCTTCGATCATGCGGTTACGATCCTGCTGCGCATGGAACGGATTGGCGGCGCTGAAAATCGCCATTTTGATATCAGGGAAAGTTAATGTTTCACCATTGAAAGCAATCTTTTTGCCTGGCGCCAGCAGACAATCAATCATTCGCGAGGTAGGAATATGCTCTGAAGCGCCGCGGAAATCCGCTTTGTATTTCGCGGCCGGGGGATTGTTGATGCTCCCGAGGCCGGACAGGACGGGACCGGCAGAAGTGACCGTCCCGCCGCCGTTATAGTGCCAGCCAAACCCTACTCCGCCGCCCGGCAAGCCAATTTGGCCAACCATGCTTGCCAGCACCACCAGCATCCACGGATACTGCTCGCCATGGTGCATACGCTGCACGCACCAGCCGCCCATAAACTGTGTCCGACCTTTGACCAGCAGGCGGGCGAAGTCGCGGATCTGCTCCGCCGTCAGGCCGCAGATTTCCGCCGCCCATTCGGCATTTTTCGGCTGCTTGTCGCTTTCCCCAAGCAGATACGGCAAGAACTGTTCAAAGCCCACGGTATAATCGTTAATGAACGCCACGTCATACAGTTTTTCTTCGTACAGGGTATGCGCCAGCGCCAGCAATAACGCGACATCCGTTTGCGGTCGCAGCGCCAGCTGCTCACAGCCAAGATAGTTTTGCGACTTGCTACGCACCGGATCAACGCTGATAACGCGCATCTTTCCCTGCGCAACCGCTTCTTTAATCTGCTGCCAATAGCCAAACGCATCGTGATCGGGAACCAGGAACTCGATCTGCAGATTCTTGATAGGATCGCAGCCCCACAGCACGATGGTTTGGGTATTTTCGATAACCAGCGGGAGTGACGTTTGCTGCTCGTAAACTTCCAGCGAACCAATCACATGCGGCAAAATGACCTGCGCTGCGGCTGCCGAGTAGTCGCCGACGGTCGTTACATAGCTACCGTGTAAGCCGAGTCCCCGATCCATCGCGCCGCCGGCCTTATGATATTTGCCAACAATTTGCCAGTCCGCCAGCCCGGTAAAGACACCAGAAGATCCGTAGGTCTTTTGTACTCGTTCAAGCTCTTCATAAACCAGATCCAACGCCTGATCCCAGCTCACACGGACAAAGCGATTATCGCCGCGCTGGTTGCGATCTGACTTTTCACGCTTGCGCAGCCAGTCCAGCCGCACCATCGGGTAGCGCACACGCGATGGGTTGTAGACCACTTCACGCACCGCATTCAACATATCGCAGGGGTATTTGTCATGTTTGAAGGGGCGGGTATCGACCCATTCACCGTTCACGACTTTGGCTTCAAAAGCGCCAAAGTGCGAGCCAGACTGGAGCCATTGCTCCGGGTTTTCACCCGCTGCCCAGACCTTTGAGATCAGTGGATTTGGCCCTAAAGCGCTGACGGCACCGACTGCCAGCATTCCACTTAAAAACCGTCGACGTGACGGATTAAAATCATGAATATCCATAAATTATCCTTTTGAATTGTTAGGTTGAGGTATATCGCTGGCGTGAGTCTGGAGATATTTCAACAACGTACGGTCTTCCACCGGGTTAAGCCGGTAGTAGGTGGACATGGATTTCAGTCCGGCGATCCAGCCATTCGCGGAATAACGGGTCGGCGGCGGCGTGCTGTGGCAAGCGCTACAGGTGGATTGCAACATCTGATCGGCGTATTGCCAGAGGGGGTCAATATTGTCGGTAAAACCCTCCGCCGAACTCCAGGCCATCACACTTACCTGCTGCCACTCCTGATGTGACTCCGGATCAACCTGTGTTTGCTCAACCTTCACGTTGCTCATCAGCGAGGCATCTAATACGGCAGCAAAAACGCGTTTACCCATATACTGGGTAATCACCCGTCCACGTCCTTTGCTTTCCCGCCAGCCGGTCAGCTCTATCTGAACGTTTTTTCCTTCTCTTTTCAGCACACGCACTTGCGTTGCCGGGTACAGCATGGCTTTACCTGCCGGGCTCTCTGCTGTCGCAGTCAGTGATTTTTCGCCTAACGAATACAGCGTCGTCGCCGTGGGTAACTGCTCTCCCTGACGCTGCAGCTGCTTGTAACGATCGCGAAAACCGCTGCTCATATCGGGTTTGTGATGGGCAATGCCTTTGTGACAATCGATACAGTTACTGTCTTTTGCCGCCGCCGCGGTCATTTGCGCCGCTGCATTTGCCGATTGCTTACCGTGATCCATCGCCTCGTAGCTATGGCAGGATTTACACACCGCAGAATTATTCGCGCTCATGCGCGCCCATTCTCGCTGGGCCAACTCCGCCCGCTTTGCGGCAAATTTTTCCGGGGTATCGATCGAAGGAGAGATAAAGGTGTGGTAGAGGTCGTTTAAGGCTTGCGTTTTACGAACCAGCGTTGGGACGATGCCTGGCGGAATATGACAATCCTTACACTCCGCACGCACACCAGAAGCATTACGAAAATGCACGCTGGTTTTATACTCCTCGCCAGATGTGCGCATCGAGTGACACGATAAACAAAACTCGGTAGAACTGGTGTAATGAACGCCTTGCCACGTTCCCCAAATAGCCAGGGCCATTGCTACCGCCCCGGCGAATGCGCACCATAGTGCGTTTTTTCTTATCCACGACATGCTTGCCTCCATTTTTTTAATAGCGACACGCTAAGGGATAATAAAAATCAAAAATAGAGACAGCGAAGGCAGATTATAGGAACAGCATCCACTCTATGAGGTTCGTCAAATAGTAAAGAGCAGAAGTCCGTAATATAATTACCATCTATAAATAAGGAATTTATCATGCTCAAACTGACTCTCGATAGAGAAAGCCGGACTCCGCTGCAGTTGCAGATATTTCAATTTTATTTACAGGCCATTCAGCGGGGTGATTTGCTGTGTGGAGATAAACTCCCCTCTATTCGCGAGCAGGCTCAGGCATTGAACATTGCCAAAATAACGGTAGTGATGGCCTATGATAAGCTGATGGCGGCTGGGTTAATTAAGAGCCGACACGGCATTGGCTATGAGGTGATATTCACCACGCCTGTACGTGTAACTCCAGCGCATGTGTCCGTACCCCAGGGCTCTCCGCCAGTAACACCAAAAGCGGCCGGGGTCTCTACCGATGTTTACGCAGAGCCTGGGCGGGAGTGCTACTGCCGGATGGGCGTCCCCGATCCCAATGCTTTTCCCTGGGCAAGCTGGCGAAAATGGAATAACGCGCCAAGCGTACTTAAAGAGCAATTGTTTACCCGATATCATTCATCAAATGGATTATTTTCACTGCGTGAGCAACTAGCCAGGTACCTTAATTTATCTCGCGGCATTAATACCCGGGCGGAGAACATCATCATTACCAATGGGATTCAGGAAGGATTGTCGCTGCTGAGTCAAATATTTATTGTTCATCATGCCGTCAGTCAGCAAAAAAAGTGCCACGTTGTGGCCGAATCCCCTTGCTATTCTGGCGCATGGCATCTGTTTAATTATTACGGTGCAGACATTACGTCAATTGCTGTAGATAACCACGGGCTGCAAACAGATAAATTACCCGAATATGAAACCCAGCTTTGCTATGTGACTCCGGCTCACCAGTATCCAATGGGAAGCGTCCTTTCGCTGGAGCGCCGTCAGTCATTATTGACGTGGGCGCAGCGCGTCGGCGCTTATATCCTTGAAGACGACTACGATGCTGTTTTTACCTATGGCGAGAACCCCCTTCCTGCACTGAAAGCTATGGATTATCACAACCGGGTTATCTACATGGGGACATTTTCCAAAACGCTGGGGCCGGGAACGCGTCTTGGCTATCTCATTTGTCCTGATGAACTGCTCCCGGCAGTAAAGAATATGAAAGCGCTCAACAACAACGGCAGTCAGTGGCTATTGCAGCAATTTTTAGCCGAATTAATGCAAAATCAGGTGTTTTACTCGCACATCAGCAAGCTGGCCTGCAACTATGCGGCGCGCCTCAATCTGTTACGCGATGGCCTTTCTGTTCTGTTTCCGTCAGGGAAAATCGCTGGCGCAACGGCGGGTCTGCACCTCTCGTTACGCGTTGACAGACACCCAGATATGATAGCCAGGCTGCAACAGCGCTGCCTGCTGGCAGGGATCCGCTTTGACACTCTGCCAGATATAGAAAATGGCTCAGGAGCCGCATGGCGTAGGGAGAACAGCGATGCTGTTATGTTTTTCGGGTTTGGCGGATTGCAGATACAGCAGATCAAAAAGGTGCTGTCGGTACTGGAGCAGGCGCTAGCGCAGCCTTGATGAATTTCAGGGATCGCGCCTGCGGCACAATCCCTGTTGTTAACCTTACAGCAGATCGCGGAACTGCGTTTGTTTTAACGCCAGTTCAACGCCGCGAACTTCCGCCAGCCCTTTCAGACGACCAATCGCGGAGTAGCCTGGGTTGGTTTTCTTGTGCAGGTCGTCAAGCATCTGGTGTCCGTGATCCGGACGCATCGGGATAGGACGCAAATCGCCCGCCTTTTTACGGCGCTGTTCTTCGCCCAGGATGGCAGCAACCACCGATACCATATCCACATCGCCTTGCAGGTGCGCACCTTCGTGGAAGGTTTTCGGGTTATCTTCACGGCAGGTGGAGCGCAGATGCGTGAAGTGGATTCGATCGCCAAAGGTTTCGATCATTTTCACCAGATCGTTATCGGCGCGCACGCCGTAGGAACCGGTGCACATGGTGAAGCCGTTATTGATGCTGTCGACGGTTTCTTTCAGCCACTGCATATCTTCGATAGTCGAAACAATGCGCGGCAGGCCGAGGATCGGACGCGGCGGATCGTCAGGGTGGACAGCCAGACGCACGCCGACTTCTTCCGCCACAGGCACAATCGCCCGCAGGAATACCGCCATATTATCGCGCAGATCGTCTTTGCTGATGCCGTCATATTCAGCGAGGCGCGCACGGAACTGATCCAGCGTATAGCCCTCTTCCGCACCGGGCAGGCCGGCAATGATATTGCGGGTCAGCTTTTCGATATCGGCATCGCTCATAGCATTGAAGTAATTCAGCGCCTGGCGTTGTTCTTCTGCGGTGTAATCCGCTGCGGCGCCAGGGCGCTGAAGAATATGCAGTTCGAAGGCTGCAAAAGCAATCTGGTCAAAACGTAGCGCTTTGGAGCCGTCCGGCAGCTGATATTCGAGATCGGTACGCGTCCAGTCGAGGATCGGCATGAAGTTATAGCACACGGTATCGATGCCGCAGGTCGCCAGATTACGGATACTCTGCTGATAATTGGCAATCCACGTTTGGTACTGGCCTGAACGCGTTTTGATATCTTCGTGGACAGGAATACTTTCCACCACCGACCAGGTCAGCCCTTTTTCAGCCAGAATAGCCTGACGCTGTTGAATCTCTTCTACCGGCCACACTTCACCGTTGGGAATGTGGTGCAAGGCGGTCACAACACCCGTTGCGCCAGCCTGACGCACATCATCAAGCGATACCGGATCGTTAGGTCCGTACCAACGCCAGGTTTGTTCCATTGTTTCACCCCACAAGTTGTTATACCAAATTAAACTATCTGAATGACGACTACCATACAGCCATCCCGGAGATGTTCAACAGATGGCCTATCATTGATTGATCCAGCTCACATTCCCCGGATAAATGAGGCACACCAATTCAATTTGCTGTCATATAACTTTATACTGCCATTGTTAATTAATGGTTAATCAGGTGTATTTAATGAAAACTATTGCCTCAGCGCCTCTGGCGGAAAATGTCATGATGCCGCAGTACGACCGCCAACAATTAAAAACGCGGATTGTACATTTTGGTTTCGGTGCTTTTCACCGCGCCCATCAGGCGTTATTAACCGACAGGGTGCTGAATGCGCAGGGCGGAGACTGGGGGATTTGCGAGATCAGTCTGTTCAGTGGCGATCGGCTGATGCGTCAGCTTCGCGAACAGGATCATTTATTTACCGTGTTAGAAAAAGGGGCTAACGGCAACCAGCCTATTGTTATCGGTGCCGTTAACGAATGCCTGAACGCCACGCTGGATTCGCTGGCGGCCATTATTGAAAAATTCTGCGAGCCTCAGGTCGCGATTGTCTCGTTAACCATCACGGAAAAAGGCTACTGCATCGATCCGGCGACGGGTTCGTTAGATCTCTCTAATGCGCGTATTATTCACGATCTGCAGACACCGGCTGAACCGCACTCCGCCCCCGGTATAATCGTAGAAGCGCTGCACCGCCGACGTGAACGTGGACTGCAGCCGTTTACCGTCCTCTCCTGCGATAACATCCCGGACAATGGTCATGTGGTAAAAAATGCCGTACTGGGGATGGCGGAAAAACGCTCTCCTGAGTTGGCGCACTGGATCCAGGAGCACGTCAGTTTCCCGGGTACTATGGTGGATCGGATTGTTCCCGCCGCCACCGAAGAGTCGCTGGCTGAAATCGCCCGTGAGCTGGGCGTTGCCGATCCTTGCGCAATCAGCTGCGAGCCGTTTATTCAGTGGGTGATTGAAGACAACTTTGTCTGTGGTCGTCCGCAATGGGAAACCGCGGGTGTCCAGATGGTTGAAAACGTCTTGCCGTGGGAACAAATGAAACTGCGGATGCTGAACGGCAGCCATTCGTTTCTCGCTTATCTCGGCTATCTGGCCGGATTCCAGCACATCAGCGACTGTATGCAGGATAGCGCATTTCGTGAAGCCGCTTACCGGCTAATGCTCACCGAACAGGCCCCCACGCTGCAAATTACCGATGTTGATTTAAACCAGTATGCCTTAAGCCTGCTGGACCGCTTTGCCAACCCGGCGCTGAAACACAAAACCTGGCAAATCGCGATGGATGGTAGCCAGAAATTACCCCAGCGAATGCTGGAAGGGATCCGCGTGCATTTAGCACGTCAAAGCGAGTGGCCGCTGTTGGCGCTCGGCATCGCAGGCTGGATGCGCTACGTGAGCGGTGTGGATGATTCAGGCGCTACGATTGATATTCGTGACCCGCTCAGTGAGAAAATTGCCGCTCTGGTGGCACAGAGCACTGAATCAGAACGCGTCAGCGCCCTGCTTTCTCTGCATGAGATTTTCTCCGCCGAGCTCGTACAGAATCCGCAGTTTGTCGCAGCCATTCAACAGGCCTGGCAACGTATTGCCCAATACGGTGCGCATCAGGCTGTCATTGAAACGTTAAAAAATTAACGATTTCTGCCATTAAACAGGACGAAGCACGTCTTCGTCCCCTCCCCCCTTCTCTTTTTCCCCATTTTTCGCCAGGATTGTTAAATGCCATTACGGTAATTTATGATTCTGGAGTAATTGTGACTAAAACCAATCTCATCACTGGTTTTCTCGGCAGTGGCAAAACCACCTCTATTCTTCATCTATTGGCGAACAAGGATCCCGCAGAGAAGTGGGCCGTGCTGGTCAATGAGTTTGGTGAAGTAGGTATTGATGGCGCCCTGTTAGCCGACAGCGGCGCATTGCTAAAAGAGATCCCCGGCGGCTGTATGTGCTGCGTTAACGGTCTACCGATGCAGGTTGGCCTCAATACGCTGCTGCGCCAGGGAAAACCCGATCGATTGCTGATTGAACCTACTGGCCTCGGACACCCTAAACAAATTCTGGATTTACTCACCGCACCGGTTTACGAACCGTGGATCGATCTGCGCGCGACCCTCTGTATTCTTGACCCCCGGCTGTTACTGGATGAAAAAAGCGTCGCCAATGACAATTTCCGCGATCAGCTGGCCGCCGCAGATATCATTGTTGCCAATAAAGCCGACCGCGCCACAGCGGAAAGCGAAAACGCCTTGCAAACCTGGTGGCAACACTACGGCGGCAATCGCCAGTTGGTTCATGCCGACCATGGGCAAATTGACGGGCAGTTACTGGATTTACCCCGACTAAACCTGGCAGAGCTTCCTGCAAGCGCAGAGCACGCCCATAGCCATGCAGACAAAAAGGGACTGGCGGCATTGAGTCTGCCGTCACAGCAGCGCTGGCGGCGCAGCCTGAACAGCGGCCAGGGCCATCAGGCCTGCGGTTGGATTTTTGACGCCGATACGGTGTTCGATACCATCGGTCTGCTGGAATGGTCCCGTCTTGCCCCCGTGGGGCGCGTGAAAGGTGTCATGCGTATAAAGGAAGGGCTGGTGCGCATTAACCGCCAGGGAGACGACTGGCATATTGAGACGCAAAACGTCGCGCCACCGGATAGCCGTATTGAACTCATCGCCGATACTGAGACCGACTGGAATACGCTACAGAGTGCATTGTTGAGACTTCGTTTAGACGCTAACGCGTAAGGTTGCCTTCGTTTTTATAGCAATGGTAAACGATGATGAAAACCCGATACCCTCTTATTCTCCTACTCAATATTGCGGGGCTGGCGCTGTTTCTGTCCTGGTATCTTCCTGCCGGACATGGGATCTGGTCTTCATTGGATACGGGCGTTTTCCGCTTCTTTAACCAGAAACTGGTGGAAAGCCCGCAGTTCTTGTGGATTGTTGCTATTACCAATAACCGGGCATTTGATGGTTGCTCATTGCTGGCAATGGGCGCCTTGATGCTGCATTTTTGGCTGAAAGAGACGTCGGAAGGTCGCCGACGCATTGTCGCTATTGGCCTGGTTATGCTGCTCACCGCAGTGGTATTAAATCAGTTAGGCCAGGCGCTTATTCCCGTTAAACGCGCCAGCCCTACTCTGATGCTGGATAATATTTATCGCGTCAGCGAACTGCTGCATATTCCGACTAAAGATGCGTCCAGAGACAGTTTCCCCGGCGATCACGGTATGATGCTGCTTATTTTTTCCGCATTTATGCTGCGTTATTTCGGAAAAGTCGCCGGAATAATCGGCCTTATTATCGCTGTGGTTTTTGCCTTTCCACGCATAATGATTGGCGCTCACTGGCTCACCGATATCGTGATCGGTTCCATGACTGTCGTCTTGATTGGTCTGCCCTGGTGGCTAATGACACCGTTAAGCGACCGATTAGTCACTCTGTTTGCGAATTATCTGCCCGGTAAAAACAAACAATTCTTAAACAAATAACGCAGAGTTATTAACATCATCAGGGAAAACTCTGATTCCCTGATGATGCTTGTCAATATTTCATCATTCTGGCTGTCATTCTCCTGTCATCTTATTCATCTTTAAAATGATTGGGTTGCGTCTTTTTTATCCCGATTGTTCTTAATTTAGGCAATGCAGGTTATTCACTTTCTGTATCAATTTTTCTTATAAGAAATCACGTAAATTCACTCGCAATGACCGGACCGATCGGGTAATCTCGAACTCGTTTTGCCTCGCGGGATAATTATTCTCTTCAGGAATAAATTTGTGCGTTCTGCCACAGATTTGACCTTAAAGAATTGTCTCATCGTGCGATGGTAATTAGTCTCGTCACGTTTGGCATTTTTTATAACGATATTTATCGTTAAGGACTTCAAGGGAAAACAAACAAAATGGTCAAATCTCAACCGATTTTGAGATATATCTTGCGGGGCATACCCGCGATAGCAGTTGCGGTTCTGCTTTCTGCATGTAGCACAACGAACACCGCCAGGAATATGCATTCTGAGACGCATGCTGTGGGCAATGGAGATAACTCTTCACTGCAAGCCTCTCAGGATGAATTTGAAAATATGGTCCGTAATATAGATGTTAAATCACGTATTATGGACCAGTATGCTGACTGGAAAGGCGTGCGTTACCGCCTTGGCGGCAGCACCAAAAAAGGTATTGATTGTTCAAGCTTCGTACAACGTACGTTCCGCGAGCAATTTGGTTTAGAGCTTCCTCGCTCAACCTACGAACAACAGGAAACGGGTAAATCCGTTTCGCGCACTAACCTGCGCACAGGCGATCTGGTTCTGTTCCGTGCTGGCTCCACTGGCCGTCACGTCGGTATTTATATCGGCAATAACCAGTTCGTACACGCCTCGACCAGCAGCGGCGTTATCATTTCCAGCATGAACGAACCTTACTGGAAAAAACGTTACAACGAAGCTCGCCGGGTCCTGAGCCGCAGTTAATTTCGTTTGGCAGCTATCCCTTGGCTATCCTGATGAGACATTTTGAAAAGCACTGCTTCGGCGGTGCTTTTTTTTTGCTTTGTCTTGTGACTAAGAAAAATCTCACAAGGTGAGTCATTTCAGGTTATATTCATACAGAATAAGCGGTTAACTCAGGTAAACATAAGGAACTATGTTTAAACGCTCCTCTTCATCCAATCAGAAAATCCTGCTTTCCTGTATGTTAACGGGGCTTATCGTCGCGCTCCTGGTGAGTACCCTGCAATTTTTCGTGACCTGGCATAAACGAGACATTAAGTACGACACGCTCCTTTCCGATATCCAGAATTATGTCAGCAGCTACTTCGCCGATCTCAAATCCACCACAGATGACCTTCAGCCACTGGTCGCCAACAGTTGCCAACAAGTCGCTGCTCAACTGACCTCCAGCGCGGCCTTTAGCCTCAACGTTCGCGCATTTTTACTGGTCAAAAACGGCATTGCTTTCTGCTCCTCCGCAACGGGCGCAATGTTCACCCCGATTTTAGATCTGGTCCCAAGCCTCGATATCAGCAGAAATATTGATGTGGAATTACTCCCCGGTACGCCCATGATGCCGAACAAGCCGGCAATAATGATTTGGCACCGGAACCCATCGTTCACTGATAGCGGCGTGTTTACCTCACTGAATATTAATCTGGCCCCTTATCTGCTTTATACCGCCCGACAGGATGATTTTAACGGTATTGCCATAGTCGTCGGTGATAACGCGATTTCAACATTTTCATCACGGATTATTGATGCCTCCGCTCTGCCCCACTCTCACTGGCGGCAGGCGACCCTGGAAGGTATTCCGCTACAGATTCGTTTATATGCTGATGAGTGGACCTATACCGACATCTGGTATTCGATTATGTTGGGATGCATGGCGGGGATTATTGCCGCGCTTCTTCTCTGGTACTATATCTACACCATCCGTTTACGTCCGGGCAAAGATATCCTCAACGCTATCAAACATAACCAGTTTTATGTGGTGTACCAGCCCGTGGTAGAGGTGCAGACACTGGAGGTGAAAGGTGTAGAGGTGTTATTACGCTGGAATCATCCGACAACGGGTGAGATCCCTCCGGATGCTTTTATTCACTACGCCGAATCCCAGAAAATGATTGTCCCGCTGACCCAGCATCTCTTTAAGTTGATAGCCCAGGACGCACCGATGCTGCAAAAAGTGTTACCCGCAGGTGCTAAATTGGGGATCAATATCGCGCCAACGCATCTGCACGGCGAGACGTTTAAAGACGACATTCATCACCTGCAGACCTCGCTTCCCGCAAACCATTTCCAGATGGTGCTGGAAATCACCGAACGGGATATGCTTAATCAACACGAGGCCACAAAGCTTTTTGAATGGCTTCATTCCGCAGGTTTTGAAATTGCCATTGATGATTTTGGCACCGGTCATAGCGCGCTGATTTATCTGGAACGCTTTACCGTTGACTACCTGAAAATCGATCGCGGCTTTATTAACGCCATTGGAACAGAGACCCTGACCTCTCCGGTTCTGGACGCCGTGTTGACACTCTCTAAGCGTCTTAATATGCTGACGGTGGCTGAAGGGGTTGAAACGCCTGAGCAAGCCCGTTGGCTGCGCGATCGTGGGGTGCATTTTTTCCAGGGATACTGGATTAGCCGACCATTAAAACTTGCTGATTTCGTGCGTTGGATGGCGCAGCCCAATAAGCCGACGTGGTGATCGCAGTATGCGAATCATATACTCTCACTCGCCGCCACATCCCTTATCTTTCAGGCATGATGCCCGTCGGGTTGTGGCAGGAAAAGGAAATCGCATTTAATGATCCCTCGCGTATTGCTGCTGTTTATCGCCCTCATCGGGTTTAGCGCCGAGGCGCAGTCCATCAAAGAAAGCTATGCTTTTGCCGTACTGGGCGAACCGAAGTACGCGTTTAACTTTAATCACTTTGATTACGTCAACCCTGCGGCCCCCAAAGGCGGGCAAATCACCCTCTCCGCCATCGGCACATTCGATAACTTCAACCGCTATGCGATGCGCGGTAATCCCGGAGCACGTACCGAAACGCTTTACGATACGCTGTTTACTACCTCTGACGATGAACCTGGCAGCTATTATCCGCTCATCGCCGACAGCGCACGCTATGCTGATGACTATTCATGGGTAGAAATCGCCATCAATCCGCGAGCGCGTTTTCACGATGGCTCCCCCATTACCGCCAGCGATGTCGCATTCACCTTCCACAAATTTATGACTGAAGGCGTGCCGCAATTTCGCCTGGTCTACAAGGGAACAACGGTAAAAGCGATCGCGCCATTAACCGTACGTATTGAATTAGCCAAACCGGGTAAAGAGGACATGCTCAGCCTGTTTTCATTACCCGTGATGCCAGAGAAATACTGGAAAGATCATAAGCTCAGCGATCCCTTATCATCGCCTCCGCTCGCCAGCGGTCCTTATCGCATCACGAAATGGAAGATGGGTCAGTACATTGTCTATTCGCGCGTCAACGATTATTGGGCCGCTAATCTGCCCGTCAACCGTGGCCGCTGGAACTTTGATACCATCCGCTACGACTACTATCTGGATGACAACGTCGCCTTTGAAGCGTTTAAGGCCGGGGCGTTTGACCTGCGTCTTGAAAACGATGCTAAAAACTGGGCGACACGTTATACCGGTAAAAATTTCGCGAATCATTACATCATCAAAGATGAGCAAAAAAACGAATCCGCCCAGGATACGCGTTGGCTGGCGTTTAATATTCAGCGCCCAGTGTTCAGCGACCGACTGGTGCGAGAAGCCATCACCCTGGCATTTGATTTTGAATGGATGAATAAAGCTCTGTTCTATAACGCCTGGAGTCGGACCAACAGCTATTTTCAGAATACCGAGTATGCCGCTAAAAATTACCCCGATGCGGATGAACTGGTGATACTTGCGCCCTTGAAAAAAGATCTCCCTCCTGAGGTCTTCAGCCAAATTTATCAGCCGCCGAAATCAAAAGGCGATGGCTACGATCGTGACAACCTGTTGAAAGCCGATGCCTTACTGGAGCAGGCCGGATGGGTACTTAAGGGACAACAGCGCGTAAACAGCGCCAACGGTAAACCCCTGAGCTTTGAACTGTTGCTCCCGGCGGGCAGTAACAGTCAGTGGGTGCTGCCGTTCCAGCACAACCTGCAGCGCTTAGGCATTACAATGAACATCCGCCAGGTTGATAACTCACAAATCACAAACCGGCTGCGCAGTCGTGACTATGACATGATGCCGAGATTGTATCGCGCAATGCCGTGGCCAAGTTCGGACCTGCAAATTCTCTGGGCCTCTGAATATATTGACTCCAGCTATAACGCCCCGGGCGTGCAAAGCCCGGTGATTGATAAACTGATCAACCAAATCATCGCGGCGCAGGGTGATAAAGCCAAACTAATCCCACTCGGTCGGGCACTGGACAGGGTATTAACCTGGAACTACTACATGTTGCCGATGTGGTTTATGGCAGAGGATCGCATCGCCTGGTGGGATAAGTTTTCGCATCCAGCTATTCGCCCCATTTATACCATTGGTCTCGACAACTGGTGGTACGACGTTAACAAAGCGGCGAAACTGCCAGCAGCCAGACGGCAGGGAGAATAAATGGGCGCTTATCTGATTCGACGTCTGCTACTGGTGATCCCAACGCTTTGGGCCATTATCACCATCAACTTTTTTATCGTGCAGATTGCCCCCGGTGGTCCGGTTGAGCAGGCCGTCGCCGCTATTGAGTTCGGACAAAGCGGGGCATTACCCGGCGCGGGTAGTGAAGGCATTCGCGCCAGCCACGCGCAAACCGGCGTCGGCAATATCAGCGACAGTAATTACCGAGGTGGCCGTGGTCTTGACCCGGAAGTGATCGCCGAAATCACTCGCCGTTACGGGTTCGATAAGCCCATTCATGAGCGTTATTTCAAAATGCTCTGGGACTATATTCGTTTCGATTTCGGCGACAGTCTGTTTCGTAGCGCCTCAGTGCTGACGCTTATCAAAGACAGCCTGCCTGTTTCCATCACGCTGGGGCTATGGAGTACGCTCATTATCTATCTGGTGTCGATACCGCTTGGGATCCGCAAAGCCGTTCACAACGGCAGCCGATTTGATGTCTGGAGCAGCGCATTCATTATTATTGGCTATGCCATACCGGCTTTTCTGTTTGCGATTTTACTGATCGTCTTTTTTGCCGGGGGCAGCTATTACGACCTGTTCCCGCTTCGCGGACTGGTTTCCGCCAATTTTGATTCCTTGCCCTGGTATCAGAAAGTGACCGACTACCTTTGGCATATTACCCTGCCAGTGCTGGCGACGGTGGTTGGGGGTTTTGCCGCGCTAACCATGCTGACCAAAAACTCATTTCTGGATGAGGTACGCAAACAGTATGTCGTCACCGCGCGCGCCAAAGGGGTCAGCGAGAAAAACATTTTGTGGAAACATGTGTTTCGCAATGCCATGTTGCTGGTAATCGCTGGCTTCCCGGCAACATTTATCAGCATGTTTTTTACCGGTTCGCTGCTGATTGAAGTGATGTTTTCGCTTAACGGTCTGGGACTACTGGGTTATGAATCCACCGTATCACGTGACTACCCGGTAATGTTTGGCACGCTCTATATCTTCACCCTGATCGGTCTGCTGCTGAATATCCTCAGCGACATCAGCTACACGCTGGTCGATCCCCGTATTGATTTTGAGGGACGCTAATGTCGCGATTAAGCCCCGTCAATCAGGCCCGCTGGGCGCGTTTTCGCCATAACCGTCGCGGCTATTGGTCGCTGTGGATCTTTCTACTGCTCTTCGGCCTTAGCCTGTGTTCAGAACTGATTGCCAATGATAAGCCGCTACTGGTGCGCTACGACAGTAGCTGGTATTTCCCCCTGTTCAAAAACTACAGTGAAAGCGACTTCGGCGGACCATTGGCGACCCAGGCTGATTATCAGGATCCGTGGTTACAGCAGCGCCTGGAAAACCGGGGCTGGATCCTGTGGGCGCCGATACGCTTTGGAGCCACCAGCATTAACTTTGCCACTGATAAGCCCTTCCCTTCCCCGCCTTCTGCACAAAACTGGCTGGGAACAGACGCCAACGGTGGTGATGTGCTGGCACGGATCCTCTACGGCACACGTATTTCTGTCCTGTTCGGATTAATGCTAACCCTGTGCTCCAGCGTGATGGGGATCATGGCTGGCGCAATCCAGGGCTATTATGGCGGCAAGGTGGATCTGTGGGGGCAACGATTCATTGAGGTTTGGTCAGGTATGCCAACGCTGTTTTTGATCATACTGCTGTCGAGCGTGGTCCAGCCAAACTTCTGGTGGCTACTGGGCATTACCGTGCTGTTTGGCTGGATGAGCCTGGTTGGCGTGGTACGCGCGGAATTTTTACGTACCCGAAACTTTGATTACATTCGTGCCGCTCAGGCGCTTGGCGTGAGCGATCGCAGTATTATTCTGCGCCATATGCTGCCCAATGCGATGGTCGCCGCCCTGACCTTTTTACCGTTTATATTATGCGCCTCGATCACCACTCTGACCTCGCTGGATTTTCTTGGCTTCGGCTTACCGCTTGGATCGCCATCGCTGGGAGAACTCCTGTTACAGGGTAAAAACAACCTGCAGGCACCGTGGCTTGGTATCACCGCGTTCATCTCCGTTGCCCTGCTATTATCGCTACTGATATTTATTGGTGAAGCGGTACGCGACGCGTTCGATCCCAACAAGGCGATTTAAGATGACACAACCGCTATTAACTATTGAAAATTTATCGGTAGGTTTTCGCCAACAGGAGACCGTGCGCACCGTGGTCAATACCCTCTCACTGAGGGTTGAAGCCGGGCAAACTCTGGCGCTGGTGGGCGAGTCCGGTTCGGGTAAAAGCGTGACCGCACTTTCTATTCTACGGTTATTACCGACCCCTCCCGCAGTCTACCTTTCCGGCGACATCCGTTTTCATGGCGAATCATTGCTTCATGCCGATAAGCAGACGCTTCGCGGCGTTCGCGGGAATAAAATCGCCATGATTTTCCAGGAGCCAATGGTGTCGCTAAACCCGCTTCACAACCTGGAAAAACAGCTGTATGAAGTGCTGTCGCTGCATCGGGGAATGCGTCGGGAGGCCGCGCGGGCAGAAATACTGACCTGTCTGGATCGGGTCGGCATCCGTCAGGCGGCCAAACGTCTCGCAGACTATCCGCACCAGCTATCCGGCGGTGAACGCCAGCGCGTGATGATCGCCATGGCGCTGCTGACGCGACCGGAGCTGCTTATTGCCGATGAACCGACCACCGCGCTGGATGTCTCCGTACAGGCGCAAATCCTGCAGTTGCTGCGGGAGCTACAGCGCGAGCTGAACATGGGATTACTGTTTATCACCCATAACCTCAGCATTGTGAAAAAACTCGCCGATACCGTTGCGGTGATGCAAAACGGCCAGTGCGTTGAGCAAAATCGAGCAGCACAACTGCTCACTGCGCCAACGCATCCCTACACGCAGAAATTGTTAAACAGCGAACCTTCCGGCGATCCGGTGCCTGTACCTGCCGGGCAAGCGCCATTGCTGGAAGTGGAAAAACTCTGCGTTGCCTTCCCCATCCGTAAAGGTATCCTGAAGCGCGTGGTGGACCATAACGTTGTGGTTAACAACGTCAGTTTTTCCCTCCGGCCCGGTGAAACGCTGGGGCTGGTCGGGGAGTCAGGATCGGGGAAAAGCACTACCGGGCTGGCGCTACTGAGGTTAATCACCTCACAGGGAAGCATTGTGTTCGATGGCCTGGCGCTGCATACCTTAAATCGCCGCCAGCTGTTACCGGTACGTCACCGCATTCAGGTCGTGTTTCAGGATCCCAACTCCTCGCTGAACCCACGCCTGAGCGTGCTACAGATTATTGAGGAGGGACTGCGCGTTCATCAGCCAACCCTGTCAGCCGAACAGCGAGAAGCGCAGGTGAAAGCGGTAATGGCGGAAGTGGGACTGGATAGCGAAACGCGGCATCGTTACCCGGCGGAGTTTTCCGGCGGTCAACGTCAACGTATAGCCATTGCCAGAGCCTTGATTCTCAAGCCTTCCCTGATCATTCTGGATGAACCAACATCGTCGCTCGACAGAACTGTACAGGCGCAAATCCTGACGTTATTAAAGTCTTTACAGGAAAAGCATCGCCTGGCTTATATCTTTATCAGCCATGATTTGCACGTAGTACGCGCGTTATGCCATCAGGTTATTGTGCTAAGGCAGGGAGAGGTCGTGGAGCAAGGACAATGCGAGCACGTATTTAACGCGCCACAGCAGGCATATACGCGTCAGTTGCTCGCGCTAAGCTGACGCTCAAAACGGATTGTTATTTGAAAACGGCTCTGCGATGGCCACGCCGAAATTTTTCAGTCTGCAGGTCGCGGCAAATTCATCCTGGCGATTCACAAACAGGCACGGCTCTCCTTCGCATTCCAACACGGAACAAGGTACCTCAATGTCGCTGAGGGCCTGGCTGAGTTTATGCATGACTGACCACGCGCTGTCACCATCAGGGCTAAGCAATTTGAGCGCCACCAGGCTGTTCTCATTGCTCTGACCGTTTTGCGGAATCGGTTCAACCTTTGAACCTGCGAAACCCACCGACCAACGATAGCACTGTGGCAGACGATGAACGATTGAGAGTTGTAATGTCATCACTTTCTTTCCCTGGAAGTACAATCACTTCACAATTATTTTACATCAATATTAACACATCATTGACAATACGTCTTTAAACAGTTCGTAAACGTTTACACCCTGACTTTATGCCACTTTCCGAACCAAATATTTAAATTTATTCAACGGTTCTGGCATATTTCCGCGCTATATGTACTCGTTTCTGCGATCTAACTCAACCTTTTTAACTACAATGATGTGACTTTTTACATAAATTGATTTTACATAAAATAAACATAAGCGGGGAAATTGATAGATTTTCGGTTGATGTACATCAACTCTGGAGGCCCTATCGCCCCCAGGTTGTGTAATAGATCACCGTTTTTTGGCGCGACTGGCGTAGAGATAGAAGAGAATTGAGCAGGTAGCGCAAAACGCTATCGACCAGATCATCGGCCAGGCCGAGTTAAAGGTCGCCAGTGACAGCAGCGCCCCAACGATGGCGCCAATGCCAAAACGGAACGTCCCTGCCAGCGATGACGCCGTTCCCGCCATATGCGGAAATTCATCCAGAATGACCGCCATGGCGTTGGATGACACCATCGACACGCAGCCAACAAACGCCGCAACGCCCACCACCAGCGCCCAGAAACCAACCCCGAACAGCGCGCTAAAGACCATCCAGCCCGCCATCACGAACTGGATCCACAGGCCAGTACGGAACATATTCAACGCCCCAACCCGACGAACAAAGCGGCTGTTGATGATGGTCATCACGAACAGGAAAACAATGTTCAGCGCGAAGTAATAGCCGAAATGCTGCGGTGAAACGTGGTTGATCTCAATGTAAACAAAAGGTCCGGCGCTCAGGAACGAGAACATCCCGGCAAAACTAAACCCACTGGCCAGCATATAGCTCAGTACACGCTTGTGGCGAAACAGCGAGGCAAAGTTGCCGAGAGTAGTACGCAAGCGAAACGGCTGGCGGCGCTCAACCGGCAAGGTCTCTTTGATCAGCGTAAAGATCATCACCGACGCCAGAATAGCCGCCACGGCGAGGATCCAAAAGATGTAGTGCCAGCTCAGCCATACCAATACCCAGCCGCCCACGATGGGTGCCAGTAAGGGTGCAATTGTCGTGACCAGCATGACAAAGGACATCATGCGCGAAAACTCTTCCTTCGGATAGATATCGCGCATCAGGGCGTTGATAACCACGCTCGCCGCAGCCGCAGCCAGACCATGGAAGAAACGCATCACGATCAGTTGATCGATAGTTTGTGCCAGCGCACAGGCAACTGCCGCCGCCGCAAACACCAGCGTCCCGCCCAGAATCACCGGCTTGCGCCCAATGCTGTCAGCCATTGGACCATAGAGTAACTGCCCCACCGCGAACCCAAGAATATAGGTACTGAGGGTCATCTGCGCGCTACCTGCAGGCACACCAAACTGTTCAGAGATAACAGGTAGTGCCGGAAGATACATATCAATCGACAACGGCATCAGCATGGCTAACAAGCCAAGGATAAAGACAATGGCAATTGACGAGTTCTGCCGGGTGGTCACATTTAGCTCCTGAAATTAACGCGGGGTTAAGTTAACGCTGGCGATTTCTTCTTCGGTCAATGGACGGTATTCACCCGGCTCCAGATCCTCATCAAGCTTGATGTCACCAATCCGTTCACGGTGCAGTTCCACAACGTGGTTACCTACGGCGGCAAACATACGTTTAACCTGATGATAGCGCCCTTCGCTGATGGTCAATCGCACCTGAGTTGGCGTAATAACCTCCAGCACGGCCGGTTTGGTCAGGTCTTTCTCATTATGCAGTTGTACGCCATGGGCAAACTGTTCGGCGGTGTCATCTGCCACCGGCGACTCCAGCGTCACCAGATAGGTTTTCTCACAATGGTGACGTGGCGAAGTGATGCGATGCGACCACTGTCCGTCATCGGTCATCAGCACCAGTCCGGTAGTGTCGATATCCAGGCGCCCTGCCGCATGCAGTTTGTAGGCAACCGGCTCATCAAGGAAATAGAGCACTGTCGGGTGATCCGGGTCATCCGTTGAGCAAACATAACCCTGAGGTTTATTCAGCATAAAATAGCGCGGGCCATTTTGTTGAATCAGGGAATTACCGTCATATTCTACGTCGTGTTCTGGCAGCAGCTTAAAGGCACTGTTTTTGACGATTTCACCGTCGACGGTAACGCGGTTAGCACGGATCTCACGCCCGGCAATAGCGCGGCTGACGCCGAGTTGCTGAGCGATAAATTTATCAAGTCGCATGAGTGTGATTTTTGCCTGTAAAAAACAAGAAGCGGGATTGCGCCCGAAAAGTGGGACGATTATCCGCCCAGTATAGCGGCGTTACACCATCCCTCAAGGGAAATGATTCATGGCATACTATACATTGTTGCTGCTTACCTTAATGAGCCCATGATTTTTACTCTTCGCCCGTACCAAAAAGAAGCCGTGGATGCCACGCTCAACCATTTCCGCCACCATCGCACGCCAGCGGTTATCGTCCTGCCAACCGGTGCGGGAAAAAGCCTGGTGATTGCTGAACTGGCCCGCGTGGCGCGTGGTCGCGTGCTGATACTGGCGCACGTTAAAGAACTGGTCGCGCAAAACCATGCCAAATATCGCGCGCTGGGGCTGGAAGCCGATATTTTTGCCGCAGGTCTGAAGCGTAAAGAGAGCCACGGGAAAGTGGTATTTGGCAGCGTACAGTCGGTGGCGCGTAATCTTGACGCCTTTCAGGGAGAGTTCTCGCTGCTTATCGTCGATGAATGTCACCGTATTGGTGATGATGACGAGAGTCAGTATCAGCAAATCCTCACTCACCTGACCAAAGTAAATCCCCACTTACGCCTGCTCGGGCTTACTGCCACTCCTTTTCGTTTGGGCAAAGGCTGGATTTATCACTTTCATTATCACGGTATGGTGCGCGGCGATGAAAAAGCGCTGTTTCGTGACTGCATTTATGAATTACCGTTGCGTTACATGATTAAACACGGCTATCTGACGCCGCCAGAACGCCTCGACATGCCGGTAGTGCAGTATGACTTCAGCCGCCTGCAGGCGCAGAGTAACGGCCTGTTTAGCGAAACAGATCTCAATCAGGAACTGAAAAAGCAGCAGCGAATAACGCCGCATATCATCAGCCAGATTGTCGAGTTTGCCCAGACGCGCAAAGGGGTGATGATTTTCGCCGCCACAGTGGAGCACGCCAAAGAAATTCTGGGCCTGCTGCCTGCTGACGATGCCGCGCTAATCACCGGAGACACGCCTGGCGCTGAGCGTGATGTGCTGATTGAAGAGTTCAAAGCCCAGCGCTTTCACTATCTGGTGAATGTGTCGGTCCTGACCACTGGCTTCGATGCCCCGCACGTCGACCTTATCGCCATTCTGCGCCCGACGGAGTCAGTTAGCCTTTACCAACAAATTGTCGGTCGCGGCCTGCGCCTGGCACCGGGTAAAACCGACTGTCTGATCCTCGATTATGCCGGTAACCCGCACGATCTTTACGCGCCGGAAGTGGGGGCGCCGAAAGGGAAAAGCGATAACGTTCCGGTGCAGGTGTTCTGTCCCACCTGCGGGTTTGCAAACACCTTCTGGGGCAAAACAACGGCAGACGGCACGCTGATTGAACACTTTGGCCGCCGCTGTCAGGGGTGGTTTGAAGATGATGACGGCCATCGCGAACAGTGCGATTTTCGTTTTCGTTTTAAAAACTGCCCACAATGCAACGCGGAAAATGATATCGCCGCCCGCCGTTGTCGGGAGTGCGACACGGTGCTGGTTGACCCGGATGACATGCTGAAAGCCGCGCTCAGGCTCAAAGATGCGCTGGTCCTGCGCTGTAGCGGCATGGTGTTACAAAACGGCCAGGATGAAAAAGGCGAATGGCTAAAAATCACCTATTACGATGAAGATGGTGCCGACGTTAGCGAACGCTTTCGCCTGCAAACTCCCGCGCAACGTACGGCTTTCGAGCAACTGTTTATTCGCCCGCACACCCGAACGCCCGGCATTCCCTTACGCTGGATAACCGCCGCCGATATCCTCGCCCAGCAGGCGCTGTTACGTCATCCTGATTTCGTGGTGGCGCGCATGAAAGGTCAGTACTGGCAGGTCCGTGAAAAGGTCTTCGATTATGAAGGACGCTATCGTCGGGCACATGAATTACGCGGTTAATCGTACTTTTGATTGATGTACCAGCCGTTTAAGTATAGAATCTCGCCCGCTTTTGCATACGCAAAGCAGATCACTTACCTGTTGCTGGGTCGCCTGTAGCAGGAATTATTAAAGAGAGATTTAAATGTTTACTATCAACGCTGAAGTACGTAAAGAGCAGGGTAAGGGTGCGAGCCGCCGCCTGCGTGCCGCTAACAAGTTCCCGGCAATCATCTATGGTGGCGCAGAAGCCCCGGTTGCTATCGAACTGGATCACGATGCAGTTATGAACATGCAAGCTAAAGCTGAATTCTACAGCGAAGTTCTGACCATCGTTGTTGACGGTAAAGAAGTGAAAGTTAAAGCTCAGGCAGTACAGCGTCACCCGTTCAAGCCGAAGCTGGCACACATCGACTTCGTTCGCGCGTAATCGCCTACAAGTTGAAGAAAAACCCCGCCTCGGCGGGGTTTTTTTATGGGATTTTGTTGGCGGTAAAGATGAATCACGCAGGCCGGATAAGGCGTTAACGCCCCCATCCGGCAAACGGCTTTATTTCCCGCCCGAGGTACGACGCTGTAGCTGATCGCGCAGGTTCGGCGGCGTACCTTTGATGGTCAAAGTATCTGTGGCTGGATCCCAGAAAATACGCTCACCCAGTAACATGGCGTCGAAGTTGATGGTTAACCCGCCGCCGCTTCCGGCAAATTTGGTTAACTGACGCAGCGTGCTGCGATCCGCCGGGAAGCTCTCTTCCAGCTCGTAGCCTTTATCAGCGGTAAATTCGCTGAAGCTGACTTCACTGACGCCGGAAAGCTCTTTGGACAGCGACTCCAACTCGATCTCTTCACCGGCCTGCAGTTGCTCGTTACAGTAGCTGTACACCTGCTGACGCACGTTCTGGCGTTCAGCTTTATCGAGTTGCGCCTCGGCGGTAAAGTCATCGACCGCCTGCAACAGGCCGCGGTTTTGCGCTTTGGCGTTAAGCCCCTCGCTGGCACCCAGGAAGTCCATAAAGAAATCGGCGACTTTGCGCCCTACCCGCCCTTTCAGGAACGTCAGATAGCGCGTGGACTCCGGGTTGGTTTCCCACTCGGTTAAATCAATACGCGCCACGATATCCGCATGATTGATATCCAGATAGTGTGTCGGGTTGATATCCAGATTTTCATTGACGCGCATACTGCTTAAATTGTTCAGCACGGCGACCAGCAGATACTCTACCGCCAGATAGCGGTAATGGCAGAACAAGACAATGCCGCCATCGGCAAAAGGATATTTTGCCAGTTCGTCCCGCAAGCGCCCTGTCGCTGCACGACTAAAGGCCAGAAAATCCTCTTCGCCCTGACGCTGTAAACGCAGCGTTTGCGCCAGTTCACTCTCTGCGCTAAACAGGCCATAAGCTTTATTCTTGGCGCTGTACACCCGATGCAACTCAGCCATCATATCGACAACGGTCGCTGTCGGTTCCAGTAATGAATCGCGCAAGACCAGCTCAAGGTTCTGCTCGTCACGTTTGATAAGCTGGTGCAGGGCAATCTGGTTGATATCCAGACTCATGATAAACTCTCCTTTTAGACCGGGCGGTATTCAACCACCTGCCGGGCAGTGACGCAATAGAAGATAAAAAAGCAGAAAAAAAACTGTCTGTACGGTAATATGTTGCCCTTTCATGAACAGACTGATTTCGATTTATGCCACAAATTTCCCGCTATAGTGACGAACACGTTGAACAACTGCTGAATGAGATGCTCAACATACTGGAAAAACATAAGGCGCCGACCGACCTTTCCCTGATGGTACTGGGAAATATGGTGACTAACCTTATCAATACAAGCATCGCACCGGCCCAGCGCCAGGCGATTGCCAACTCTTTTGCCCGCGCATTGCAGTCTTCGGTAAACGACGACCAAGCGCATTAAGAGCCTGCTCCGGGGAAACGAACAACAGTTTATGGTAACTCATCGTCAACGCTACCGTGAGAAAGTCTCCCAGATGGTTAGCTGGGGGCACTGGTTTGCCTTGTTCAACATTCTGTTGGCCATGGTGCTCGGTAGCCGTTACCTGTTTGTCGCCGACTGGCCGACAACCCTTGCAGGTCGTGTTTATTCCTACCTGAGCGTTGTCGGGCATTTTAGCTTTCTGGTGTTCGCCACCTATCTGCTGATCCTGTTTCCCCTGACGTTTATCGTCATGTCCCAGAGGCTGATGCGATTCTTATCAGCTATTCTGGCGACGGCTGGCATGACGCTGTTGCTAATCGACAGCGAAGTTTTTACCCGCTTCCACCTGCATCTCAATCCGATCGTCTGGGAACTGGTCATCAACCCAGACCAGAATGAAGCGGCGCGTGACTGGCAACTGATGTTTATCAGCGTACCGGTTATTCTGTTAATTGAAATGCTGTTTGCAACCTGGAGCTGGCAAAAGCTGCGCAGCCTGACGCGTCGTCGCCATTTTGCCAAACCGTTAGCAGCATTCTTCTTCGTTTCCTTTATCGCCTCGCACGTGGTGTATATCTGGGCGGATGCCAATTTTTATCGCCCGATTACCATGCAGCGTGCGAATCTGCCGCTCTCCTACCCGATGACGGCACGTAAATTCCTGGAAAAACATGGCCTGCTGGATGCGCAAGAGTATCAGCGACGCCTGATCGAACAGGGCAATCCAGAAGCGGTTTCCGTGCAGTACCCGCTCAGCGAACTGCGCTATCGCGATATGGGCACCGGTCAGAACGTGCTGCTGATTACCGTCGACGGTCTGAACTACTCACGCTTTGAAAAACAGATGCCTGCGCTGGCTGAATTCGCCGGGCAGAATATCTCGTTTACGCGTCACATGAGCTCAGGCAATACCACGGATAATGGCATCTTTGGCCTGTTCTATGGTGTCTCGCCAAGCTACATGGACGGCATTTTGTCGACCCGTACGCCTGCGGCGCTGATTACTGCACTGAACCAGCAGGGTTACCAGTTAGGGCTATTCTCCTCGGATGGCTTTACCAGCCCGCTGTATCGCCAGGCGCTGCTGTCAGACTTCTCCATGCCAAGCGTACAAACGCAATCTGACGAACAAACCGCAAGCCAGTGGATTAACTGGCTGGGACGCTACGCGCAGGAAGATAACCGCTGGTTCTCGTGGGTCTCCTTTAACGGGACGAACCTTGATAACAGCAACCAGAAGAACTTTGCCAAACGCTATGCCAGCGCCGCTCAGGATGTGGATGCCAATATTAACCGTATTCTAAGTGCCCTGCGCGACTCCGGTAAACTGAACAACACGGTGGTGATTATTACCGCAGGTCGGGGCGTGCCACTGACTCAGGAAGAGAACAATTTTGCCTGGTCGCGCGGTCATCTGCAGGTTCCGCTGGTTATTCACTGGCCGGGAACGCCTGCCCAACGCATCAATAGCCTGACCGATCATACAGACCTGATGACAACGCTCATGCAGCGCCTGCTGCACGTCAGCACGCCTGCTAACGAATACTCGCAGGGGCAGGATCTGTTCAATGCAAACCGCCGCCATTACTGGGTTACCGCCGCCGACGGCAGCACGATGGCCGTTACCACGCCAGAGATGACGCTGGTGCTGAACAACAACGGTAATTATCAGACCTATGATTTACGCGGCGAAAAAATAAAAGATCAGAAACCGCAGCTAAGCCTGCTGCTACAGGTTCTGACGGATGAGAAACGATTTATTGCTAACTGATTAATTATAAATCACTTAGCGATGCTTCCCCTTGCATTCGCAGCGGAAAGCAGTAGTATTAGCAGCCATAGCGTCGGCACGTAGCGCAGCCTGGTAGCGCACCGTCATGGGGTGTCGGGGGTCGGAGGTTCAAATCCTCTCGTGCCGACCAATTAACACCCTATTTTCAACAAGTTAGTTATGTTGTTGGAAATCTAATCGGGGCTAGGATTTTGTGTATGCACACTTGATCTTTTGCCCCGACACTTCTACATAAATCCCTTGCATTGTCAATTCGCACTTTGTGAAGTTCATTACAAATATTACGCCACTATGACAGGTGTAAAAAACCATACCTCCATTTCATTACGGCATGAGCTATCAGGCTGCGCTACGTGCCGAAAAAAATCAATCGAGCTTTTCAGCCCTCAACACTGTGAAGAGCAGGACACTGTAAAAGGGAATTTATTTGAGGAGAATCAAAACCGCAGACCCCCACAGGAACATTTCTATGGGGCGGCATTGATATTCTTGAATGGAGTACAAATCAATAGGTGTTACACACAACGCCATTACCCATAGGGTTGCAGGTTGTCGTAGTCATAGTCGGTGCTGCTGGTTGCTGCTGCTGTTGCACTGCTTGTTGCTGCTGCATTTGCTGGTTCGCCGCATTCAATCCATTCGTAAGACCTTGCATATCAGCGGCAGCGTAACAAGCCGCCTTATCACCGCTATCGCACATCGCCATCACCTGACCAACTGATTTAAAAGCATAACGACTGTTCCACATGCTATTAGGGTCATTTGTACAACCGCTGAGTACAACTAAAGAAACTGCCGCCACCATCAATAGCTTAATCTTCATTTTTATTAACACCTAAGGAATTACCCAGACACTGTAAATTAATGTAAATCGAAACAATTTGTAAAGTTGTGATCTGAATCAATAAAAAATAATTAATCACGCTCCGTAAATACATAACCCATACACTGTAAAGTAGTAACCCTGTCAGGATTCATTGCCACGAATTAAGCTGCTTAGGCTCTGTCACTGCGAACTGCCGCTCAAGGTGATTCGGGATAGCGATGTGTTCATGACCGCCGCGCTTATAACGGTGAGTAGGCTGCTGACAACTCACCAGCCCCAGCTCTTTCATGAGTCTGCCGGCAAGCCATCGTCCCATCCGGAAACCTCTCAGCGTTGCCATGGTCGCGATACTTCTTGCGCCAGCAGAGCCATGGCTGATGTTATGCAGCTCCAGAACCTGGCTGCGTAATACAGCCCGCCTGCCGTCTGGCTTTTCAGGACGGTTTTTCCAGTATTTGTAGCTGCTGCGATGAACCCCGAACACGTGGCAGAGTGTGGCCACTGGATAACGCGCCCTGAGCTTCCCGATTAACGAAAATTGTTCAGGGAGTCTGACATCAAGAGCGCGGTTGTAGATTCAATCTGTCAATGCAACACCCCTTTCAATTATCTCTTTCGGTGTTTTGAACTTCAGTGTCTTTCTCGGTCTGTTGTTTAGCTGAGCAGCAACCAGATCTAGTTCATGTTGAGTATATTGGGCAAGACATGTCTTTTTAGGAAAGTACTGCCGAATTAGCCCATTTGTGTTCTCATTTGTTCCCCGCTGCCAAGGACTCTGAGGATCGCAGAAGTAAACTTTAACGCCGGTGCTGACAGTAAATTCTAGATGTCTGGCCAGTTCCATTCCTCTGTCCCATGTCAGTGATTTTCTGAGTTCTGACGGTAAACTCAGGAATTTGTCGGTAAGAGCCTGATTTACTGAGACAGAATCTTTGCCCCTGAGTCTAAGGATGATCGTATAACGTGATTTTCGGTCTACAAGTGTGGCTATATGAGAGTTTTTTGTACCTGAGACTAAATCGCCCTCCCAATGCCCCAGAGAGCGTCTGTTATCGATATTTCGGGAACGTTCGTGAATTGGTGTTCCGTTCACTATGTTAATCGTACCTCTTTCGCCTTTGCGGGTATGACGCCTGCCATGGCGAAGGCTATGCGACCGTCGCAGATGCTGTATATTCAGGTGGTGTAGCGCTTCACGGCTACGAAAGTACAGCGTTTTATAAATTGTCTCAGGTGATATTCGCAGCGTTTTTTGACGTGGTTTTGTTCGCCTTAACCATCCTGATATTTGCTCTGGAGACCATTTCATCTCCAGCTTTTCCAGAACAAGCTTTCGCAATGGTAAATTTTGATCCAGTAAGCACGGTTTTGGCCTTTTCGCCATTCTGTTGGCTCGGTTATTAGCATCAACAGCTTTGTAATAGCGTCTGCCCCGATTACGCTGAACTTCACGTGAGATCGTCGAAGGACTGCGATTCAGCGCAGTAGCTATCGCACGAATGCTCATTTTGGCTGACAAACCAGCTCGTATCTCCTCGCGCTCAGACAGTGTCAGGTGAGCTACAGCCCGCTTACGCTCATGGGGTTTTATGCCGCCAGTATCCCTTAACATAGTGAAGATCGTTCCGGGTTTTGAACCCAGGATATTCGCTATTTCACTGAAGCCTGTTCCGTTCTTCCATAGTTCAAAAACAGAGGCTTTTTCCTCTGCTGTAAATGTTCGTCTCATTCAAAAAACCTCCGCAACCCCATGTTTTCACATAACTGTTGCGTTGACCAATTGAATCTACAGTAGCCTTTTTTAATATTTCATTTTCCATTTCAATACGTTGTAGCTTTTTTTTCAGTTCACGTATTTCGATTTGTTCCGGGGTTATTGGGGAGGCTTTTGGGATATTGCCCCGGCGTTCATCACGCAGCTGTTTTACCCACCGTGTCATTGTGGAGAGCCCCACATCCATAACACTGGCCGCATCAGCAACAGTGTAGTTTTGATCAACAACAAGTTGGGCTGATTCGCGTTTAAACTCTGCGCTGAAATTTCTTTTCTTCATTGAGGCACCTGAACAGAGGTGAGGATATCACCTCTGTTCAGGTGGCCAAATTCAGTGTGCCACTACAAAGTGAACGGGCCCGTTCACTTTGTAGTGAGATGAATAATGCCGAGAGCCTGTGAAAGTTCCATTTAAAAAGGTCCATGTAGAGACATGAACCCTTTTTACATCAACCACCGGATCGGTCAACCGATCCTTAAATGATCGGCATTAACCTTCATGGTTGGTTTTTTTATACCTGCGATTCCACGTTCCTTATTATTAGCCCGGCCTTTGGCACAGGTTTTACTACTTACCCATGCACAAATTGGGGTAAAATTTACCCTCTCATCAGCGCGATGAAACTAGACGAGTGATGCGCTGAAAACAATAATGATACTAATAAAAACTCAGGAGAATAGTATGCCTGAAGCAACGCCTTTTCGGGTGCTGATTGTCGACGACCACCCACTAATGCGGCGAGGAATTAGTCAATTATTGCAACTGGATCCCGCATTTAACGTAGTCGCGGAAGCAGGTGACGGTGCCAGCGCTATCGATCTGGCTAACCGTCTGGACCTGGATGTGATCCTGCTGGATCTCAATATGAAAGGCATGAGCGGACTGGACACCCTGAACGCGCTGCGCCGGGATGGCGTCACCGCGCAAATTATTATTCTTACCGTCTCGGATGCCGCCAGCGATGTGTACGCCTTAATTGATGCCGGCGCGGATGGTTATTTACTCAAAGACAGCGATCCTGAAGTCTTGCTGGAGGCCATTCGCAGCGGCGCCAAAGGCGGTAAAGCTTTTAGCACACGCGTCAGCGAATATCTGCGCGAACGCGATCTGTTCGGCGCACAAGAAGATCCCTTCAGCATTCTCACCGAACGTGAACTGGATGTATTGCATGAACTGGCTCAGGGGCTGTCGAACAAACAGATTGCGTCAGTGCTGAATATTTCCGAACAGACCGTGAAAGTGCATATTCGCAACCTGCTGCGCAAACTCAATGTGCGCTCTCGCGTTGCTGCCACTATCCTGTTTTTACAAACGCGTGGAATGCAGTAATCCATGAAGAGGCCGGATAGCCCCGATATGCGAAGCGCTATCGGGGCTATTCTGGATACTTATTTCTCCTGCGGCGTTAGCTGCTCCATCGCCTGCTTAATGCTCCGTTCTATTACCGCCCGACGGGTATCGTTGGCAGGTAATAGTTTCAGCATCATCTCCCACGCCGCAACCGCCTCGCCGAAGCGCTGCTGTTCAAAGGCGTTGAAAGCGTACATGCTGAGAACCCGCACGTTGGCATGTTCGCCACGCACCAGTTGGCGTAACAGCTCCCCTCCCCGACGGTTATCATCAGGATCGGAAGAACGGGTCAGCGCTTCCGCATAGCCCAGCGCCGCATCGCTGTTTTTAGGATCCAGTCGATAGGCATTGGCATAGGCTTCAGTGGCCGTACTGGCGTTACCGAGTACCATGCCAATGCGTCCAAGCATGATCCAGCCTTCAACATTTGTGGGATCGGCTTGTAAACGCGTGCGCAGCCCCAGCGCCAGACGCGCCATATCTTCTTCATTGAGCGGTTCCGCTTTCGGATCCAACGCCCGCTCCAGCAGCGCCGGAGCCTGAGCGGTGGCCTGCTGCCAGACCTGAACCTGCTTATAGCTGCCGGTTTGGTAATAGCTTACTGCGCCAACCACCAGCGCCACCACGATACCTGGCACAAACAACCCGAATCCACCGCGCTTGCCATTCGGAATAACATCGTCAGGAAACGCTTCCTGTTTCACCCGGACGCGTCGGCGAGTACGGGCGAAAATGATCCAGCCCCCCAGACCAATCGCTACCACCGGCATCACCCACAGCAGCACGGTGAGCGGCGTTAACGGCGGATCGTACGTGACGAAGTTGCCGTAGCGCGCCACCATGTAATCGACAATTTCTTTCTGGCTTTTTCCTTCCTGCATCAGTTCGTACACTTTCTGACGCAGGTCGGTGGCAATCATCGAGTTAGAATCGGCAATGCTGTTGTTCTGGCATTTAGGACAACGCAGTTGTTCAGTAAGCTGGCGGAACTGCTGCTCCTGCGCTTCGTCCTTAAACTGCATCACGTCGATAGTCGCAAGCGCGGATCCCGAGATAACCAGCATTAGCAGGCCCAGTAAAAATCTCATTGCGCAGCCTCCTTACTGTACTTGTCCCATAACGGTTTGATCTCGCTCTCCCACACCCGGGCGTTCAGATCGCCGGCATGGCGATAGCGAATAATGCCTTTGCCGTCGATCAGGAACGTCTCCGGAGCACCGTACACGCCAAGATCCAGACCGAGCATACCGTCGCCGTCAAACAGACTTAATGAGTAAGGATTACCCAGCTCTTTCAGCCAGACAATGGCTTTCTGACGATCATCTTTATAGTTCAGACCCACTACCCGCACGCCTTGCGCAGACAGCTGATTCAGATACTGATGCTCGGCGCGACAGGTCGGGCACCAGGTCGCCCAGACGTTCAGCAATACCGGTTTGCCCTGCGTCAGCACATCGGCCTGATAGTGCTGACCCGGATTTTCCAGTGACTCCAGGCGGAATGTCGGAACAGGTTTGCCGATCAGCGCCGATTCCAGATTAGTGGGATCGTCGCCCTGAGCGTTACGCGCGAGCTGCCACAACAGCGCCGCCGCAATGATGAGAAAAATAATAAACGGAATTAACAGTGCGTTGCGCTTCATACAGCCTCCGACGCATTTTTTTGCACCGCGGCGCGAGGTCGCGTCCGCTGGCGATAGCGTGGATCAAACAGGCAGAACAACCCGCCCAGCGCCATCAGCAATCCTCCGGCCCAAATCCAGCGAATAAACGGTTTGTAGTACAGGCGTACAGCCCATGCGCCATTATCCAGTTCTTCACCCAGCGCAGCGTACAGATCGCGCGTGAATCCGCCGTCAATTGCCGCTTCGGTCATCATCGAACTGGTGCTGTTATAGAAGCGTTTTTCCGCATGCAGCGTGGCTTCCGGCTTACCGTCTCGGGTAACGCCAATAATGGCAACGCCGCCCCGGTAGTTTGGCCCGGTAATATCTTTCACTTCGCGGAAAGTGAACTGATAGTTATGGATACTAACGCTATCACCCGCTTTCATGCGCACATCGCGTTCAACGCTGTAGTTCTGGCTAAAGGCAATACCAACAATGGTAATCGCCAGCCCAACGTGACCCGATACCATGCCCCAGTAGCTTGGCGTCAGCTTTGTCCCACGGGAAATACGCAGGAACGCTTCGGACATCGCCAGTACGAATATCCAGCACGCCATCGCCAGCCCCACCACTGTCATGGCGGCAATGCGATCCTCAAGCAGCCACGGCAGCAGCAGCGACAGAACAAGGGTGGTGACAAACGCGATAAGCAATAACGTTTTCAGTTTACGCGGTCGGTCACGGCCCCAGCGCACTAATGGCCCAATCCCCAACAACAGTGCGAACGGCGCCATCAGCCAGGTGAACATGGTGTTGAAAAACGGCTCGCCAATCGAAATGCTGCCCAGCCCCAGCTGTTTGTGCACCAGCGGCAGCAGCGTGCCCAGTAGCACCACCAGCATGGCGGCAATCAGCAGGACGTTATTCCCCAGCAGCAGCGATTCACGCGACCACAGCGCGTTGTTTACCCGTGAGCGAACCTTGTGACCGCGCACCGCAAACAGCAGCAGGGAGCCGCCAATTACCAGCACCATAAAGGCCAGAATAAACATCCCGCGCGACGGATCGGAGGCGAAAGCATGCACCGACACCAGTACGCCGGAGCGCACCAGGAAAGTACCTAACAGACAAAGTGAGAATGCGCAGATTGACAGCAACAGCGTCCAGGCTTTAAAGCTGGCGCGCTGTTCGGTTACCGACAACGAGTGCATCAGCGCCGTTCCCACCAGCCATGGCATAAACGAGGCGTTTTCAACCGGATCCCAGAACCACCAGCCGCCCCAGCCCAGCTCGTAATAGGCCCAGGCCGAACCGAGCACAATGCCCAGCGTCAGAAACACCCACGCCGCCAGCGTCCACGGACGCGAAAAACGGGCGAATGTGCTGTCCAGTCGACCGCTCATCAGCGCAGCAATCGCAAACGCAAAGGCGACCGAGAAGCCGACATACCCCATGTACAGCAGCGGCGGATGGAAAATCAGCCCCGGATCCTGCAACAGCGGGTTCAGGTCACGTCCTTCAATCGGGAAGTTCGGCAACGTGCGGGCAAACGGGTTGGAGGTAAACAGAATAAACAGCAGGAAACCGACGCTGACCATTCCCATGACCGCCAGCACGCGGGCGACGATATCCAGCGGCATGCGCTGGCTGAACGCTGCAACGGCGAACGTCCAGCCGCTCATCAGCAGCACCCACAGCAGCAGCGAGCCTTCATGCGCCCCCCACGTCGCCGCCACCCGATACCAGACCGGAAGCTGGGTGTTGGAGTTGCTGGCGACGTAGGTCACGGTAAAGTCATTAACCACGAAGGCGTTGACCAGAATCAGGAACGCCCCCATCACACAGATAAACAGTACCCAGGCAAAGGGACGCGCGGAGGCCATCATCCGCACGTCGCCGCGCGCTACGCCCCACAGCGGATAGACCGACAGCAGTAATGCAACGCCAAGCGCAAGGCACAACAGCGCATTGCCAATTTCAGGCATCATGACGTTTTATCCTTATAAACACTTTCCGGGCGACGGTGGTTTTCCTGCATCGCTTTTTCGACTTCCGGCGGGGTGTAATTTTCATCATGTTTAGCAAGCACTTCTTTGGCCTGCACATGATTTCCCCCGTCCAGTTCGCCCTGAACGACGACGCCCTGCCCTTCGCGGAACAGATCCGGCAGAATGCCTTCATAGGTGACATCCACCACACCTTCGGCGTCATAGATGCTGAAATTCACCTTCAACGACTGCGGATCGCGCTTTACGCTGCCAGGCATTACCATACCACCCACGCGCAGGCGCTGGCCGACTTCAGGCATTTGCTGCGTTTCGCGCTTCCCGTAGAGTATTTCTCCCGGCGTATAGAACAGGTCGATATTGGAACGCAGCGCGTAGAGTACCAGCGAAATGGTCAAAGCCAGACCTGCCAGGACCGCGCAGGCTATCCATAACCGATTTTTACGTCGAATATTCACGCCGCCTCCCGTTGCACTTGCGCCGCGCGCATGCGCGCTTCTCTCGCCCGCTGCTGCGCGACACCGCGTAAGATGGCACGATGCTGTAACGCAGAATGCAGCACCAGCGCCACCAGCGGGATAACGCTCATCGCCACAGCCAGCCAGACATACAAGGCGTAACCGCCCATCGCGAAAAAATCACTCCATGATGCAAATGCAGGGGTCATTGGCGGCCTCTTTTTAAGATCAGTTCGCTCACCCACGGGCGGCGTTTTTCCATCATCAAAATCAGGTTACGCATGCGCATCAGCGCCAGCGTGACAAACAGTAACAGGTAGCCGACGATCGCCAGACGCAGCGGCGCGCGCATTGCCGGATCGATACTCTGCTGCATACGGGTCGACCCCTGATGCAGCGTATTCCACCACTCGACCGAGTAGTGAATAATCGGCAAGTTGACCACGCCAATCAGCACCAGAATGCCGGCAGCGCGACCAGCCAGACGGCGGTCGTCAAAGGCATGCCACAGCGCAATGGCGCCAACGTAGAGAAACAGCAGCACCAGTTCAGAGGTGAGTCGGGCATCCCAGACCCACCAGGTGCCCCACATCGGTTTGCCCCATGCAGAGCCCGTCACCAGCGCAATAAAGGTAAACACGGCACCAATGGGCGCCATCGCGGCCAGCGCCAGATTGGCCATTTTCATCTGCCAGACCAGGCCAATAAACGCGGCAACGGCCATCGATGCATAAATACCCATCGACCAGATTGCTGCCGGAACGTGCAGATAAATAATGCGATAGCTCTGCCCCTGCTGATAATCCGCAGGCGCGAAGCCAAAGCCCCAGATCAACCCGGTTATCAGTACCACCGCGCTGGCAATCGCCAGCCACGGGATAAACCAGCCGCAGATCTGATAGAGCCGAGGAGGCATCGCCAATTGATGAAGTGTTTTCCACATAGTTCAGTCACCAGACTCCGTAAATTAATATCCGTTGTGCCGGGGCGCCTTGCCCGGCCTGCATATCTCAACTGCGCTACTGCACGCTGATCCGTAACGCCGCAGCTGTGGCAAACGGGCTTAGCGTGGCGCTGCCGACCAGCAACGCGCCCAGAATCGCCATGTACCCTTCAACCGGTAAGTGCATGGAAGCCGCATCCATCGCCGCGGTCGCAAAAATCAGTAAGGGTATGGTGAGCGGGAGTACCAGCACGCTTAACAGCACGCCGCCGCGCTTTAAGCCCACCGTCAACCCCACGCCCGGCGCACCGAGGAAGCCCAGCGTCGGCGTCCCGAGTAACAAGGTCAGCGCCATAATTTTCCAGCCGTACATGTCCATGCCCAGCAGCAACGCCACCAGCGGCGAGAGGATCAGCAGCGGCAGGCCGGTCACGACCCAGTGCGCCATCACTTTCGCCAGCACCACTGCCGGCAGCGGCAGCGGCAACAGCATCAGTTGCTCAAGGCTGCCGTCCTGCAGATCATCACGAAACAGGCGCTCCAGCGCCAGCAACGACGCCAGCAGCGCCGCAACCCAGATGATGCCCGGTGCAATACGCGCCAGCAGTTGCGGCTCCGGCCCAATGCTCAGCGGGAACAGCGTAATAACAATCAGGAAGAACCATAAAGGATTGGCGATTTCCGCACTATGACGAAACGCAACTCGTAGTTCTAAACGGAAGATTCGCCACATCATTGCGTTGCCCTCTCGCTGGTCAGCGCAATACGTCGCACTTTATCGGTCTCGACATTGAGCGGTTGGTGGGTGGTGAGAATAACAATACCGCCCTGCTCCGTATGCTGCGCCATACGCTGAGTCAGTCGCTCAACGCCGTTCACATCAATGGCGGTAAAGGGTTCGTCGAGGATCCACAGCCGGGCGCGGGTCAGCCACAAACGGGCCAGCGCCACGCGCCGCTGTTGTCCGGCGGAGAGTTGATTCACCGGGATATCTTCATATCCGGCAAGCCCCGCCTGCGCCAGCGCAGCCAGACACTGTGCGACGTCGCCGTCATGGTGAAAGAAACGCAGGTTTTCCAACGCCGAAAGCCGGGTTTTTATCCCCGGCTGATGTCCGATCCACAGCAGTTGTTGATGGTAGCTGTCCCGCACGTGATGCAGCGGTTGCTCTTGCCAGCAAACCTCCCCTGCGTCGGGACGCGCCAGCCCGGTAAGTAACCGCAGCAAAGTGGTTTTCCCTGCGCCGTTGCTGCCGGTAATTTGTACCCATTCCCCTGCGTTGACGCGAAATGACAAATCGCTGAACAGTATTCTGTCATCCCGCTCGCAAAGTAATTCTCTGGCTTCAAGCATACCTGGTTATCTACATCCTGTTAAAATCCCGGTTTGACTTCGCGCATATCAGGCAGTTTGTGCGCTATCCCTTTATGACAGTCAATACAGGTTTGCCCGTCTTTCACGGCCTGGTCGTGCATTTTGGCCGCAACGCCTTTCTGGGCGGTTAAATCCATAAACTCGAAGTTGTGACAGTTTCGACACTCTTGCGAATTGTTATCTTTCATACGCCGCCACTCATTTTGCGCCATCGTTAAACGATGGTCTTCAAATTTCTGCGGTGTATCTATCAACCCCAGTGCTTTCGCGTACAGCTCTTTACTGGCCTTGATCTTACGAATCATTTTCGGACCCCACTCATGTGGGACGTGACAATCAGGGCAAGTCGCTCGCACACCACTACGGTTGTTGTAGTGTACGGTTTCCATGTATTCCTGGTACACCGTATTGCGCATTTCGTGACAGCTAATGCAGAACTCTTCTGTATTGGCCTTTTCCATACCGGTATTAAAGCCGCCCCAGAAAATAATGCCGCCCACAAAGCCGATTAACAACAGCGTGCCGAGCGCCAGACGGCTGGGGCGACGCCACCATTGCCAGACGCGCTTAATCCAGCCTGGTTTACGGTTAGAATTTTCCATAATGACCTCTTATTTCCCGTAACCTTTCGAGGGGGTGAAGGTATTTTCAACAATCGGCGCGGCGTCAGCCTGCGGAACGTGACATTGCAGGCAGAAATAACGACGCGGCGCGACTTCAGCCAATACCTTACCGTCGCTGTCCATAAAGTGCGTCGGACTGATGCGCGGCGCACCGGTGGTGCGATAGCTTTCCACACCGTGACATTGCAGGCAGCGGTTAGTGTTAGTCGTCACCTGATACCCTTCAACGCTGTGCGGAACCATCGGCGGCTGATTCACATAGTTCAGCGGCATACGCACTTGCTCTTTCGGCATGCGAATCGCCCCTTCTTGTGTCCCTGAGACTTCCGGTGACTGACTCAGATCCACTCCGTTTGCAGCCCAAACGGCCCCACTGACTACCAGGGCCAGCGCAGCCGTCCATTGACTCAGCGCTTTAATCAGGTCATGGCTTTTCATGATTTCGCTCCCGAACTCCATCGTGTTGTTATTGTAAAAACATCCTCAGAACAGACATCCACACAGCGACCGCAGGCCATGCAATCGCGGCTGGTTACCTGCACCGGACTTTGCTCATCCAGCACCGGCGCACGTAGCACATGCGGTTCCGGGCAAACATGAAAACAATCCATACAGCGGTTACATCTGTTACGTTCTTTTGCCGAAACGGTTAATGCACCTTTACTCCCCACCACGCTATACAGCGCACCCAGTGGGCAAAGATGCCCGCACCAGCCATGCTCAACGACCAGTAGATCAAATAAAAACAGCGCGAGGATCAGCAGCGCCCCGCTGCCAAATCCCATGACCAGGCTCCGTCCGAGCAGAGAGACTGGATTTATCCACTCCCACAGCAGCGTACCGGTCACGGCGGAACCGACCAGGATAACCACCAGCAGGACGTACCGTATATGGCGCGGCAGGGTTGCAGACTGATTCAGGTCAAACCTTCTGCGCAACCAACTGGCTAAATCGGTGACAGGGTTCATGGGACAAACCCAACTGCAAAACAGTCGCTTACCCGCCAGGGCATACAGCACCGTGATGATGACCGCCCCCGTTAACGCAACCGTCGCCGGCAGGTGTCCGCTGGCCAGGCTTTGCAGGGTAATCAGCGGATCGGTGAACGGGATGGAGTCCAGCAACAGGCTGCTACTGTAATTGCCATGCAGGATCCAGACGCCAAGCCACGGGCCGCTAAGGAACATCGCCAGTATCAGAAACTGGCTCAGACGACGCAGCACCAGCCAGCGATGACTCTTCCACCATCCTTTTTTTGCCTGCGCTTCACGCCCGGCGTCACGTTTACGATTTGCCATTGTTCCCCTCCAGCCAACCGAAGCGGTAATGGTGTCCTAACTCCCCTTTCGCCAACGACAGGGGCAGCACTTTTATTGCTGGCTGCTCCAGGACGCAGACTTTTTCGCATTTCCCGCAGCCGGTGCAGGCATCGCTGTGTACGGTCGGAATAAACCGCGCATGCTTGCCGGTACGCATGTTGCGGTCCAGCTCCAGGGTGATAGCCTCATCGATTTTCGGACATTCGCGATAGCAAACGTCGCAGCGTAATCCCTGATAGTTGAGGCAGTTTTCGTGATCCAGCAGTACCGCCAGCCCCATGCGTGAATCGTCAATAGATTCAATGTCCCTGTCCAACGCGCCGCTGGGGCAAACTTTGGCGCACGGAATGTCTTCACACATTTCGCAGGGAATATCACGCGCGACAAAATACGGCGTACCGGCAGCCAGCCCTGAGGCCAGCGTCGCCAGCTTCAGCGTGTCATACGGGCAGGCCTGAACGCACTGACCACAGCGCACGCAGGCACTGGCGAATGCCTCCTCGCTCAGTGCGCCTGGCGGGCGTAGCCGCACGCCGGTTGCACGTGCGGTTTGCTGTTGCAACCCCAGCGCCACGCCAACGACGGCTAATCCGCCCGCTGCGCGAACCATATCGCGCAGAAAGCGGCGGCGGCCATTTTGGGGTTTTGCTGACCGGGACATAACGCGTTACACCTTCGCCAGTTTCACAGCGCACTTCTTGAAATCCGTCTCTTTGGAGAGCGGATCCGTCGCATCCAGCGTCAGGTTGTTCACCAGCTGTGCGGCGTCGAAGAACGGCATGTAGACCAGCCCCTGCGGTGGACGGTTACGCCCGCGCGTTTCAACTATCGAGATAACTTCACCACGACGGGAAACCACTTTGACTTTGTCGCCACGGCGCAGATCGCGTGCTTTTGCATCCAGCGGATGGATAAACAGCACAGCTTCCGGGAAAGCACGGTGCAGCTCAGGTACGCGACGCGTCATACTGCCGGTATGCCAGTGCTCCAGCACACGTCCGGTAGACAGCCACAGGTCGTACTCTTTATCCGGCGCTTCGGCGGCAGGTTCAAATGGCAGCGCGAAGATGACCGCTTTGCCGTCCGGCTTACCGTAGAACTTGTAGCTTTCACCCGCTTTCACGTAAGGGTCGTTGCCTTCGCTGTAGCGCCACTGGGTCTCTTTGCCCTCAACGACCGGCCAGCGTAAACCGCGCGCTTTGTGGTAATCGTCAAATGGCGCAAGGTCATGCCCGTGACCGCGACCAAACCAGGCGTACTCTTCGAACAACCCTTTTTGCAGATAGAAGCCCAGCTCGCGGGATTCATCGTTCAGCTGATCTTCAGCCAGTTCAGCCACCGGGAATTTCGTCACTGCAGGCGTGGCAAACAGTACGTCATACAGCGTTTTGCCGCGCAGTTCCGGTTTCTGTGCCAACAGCGCTTCCGGCCACACTTCTTCTGTTTTGAAGCGACGAGAGAACTGCACCAGTTGCCACAGATCCGATTTCGATTCACCCGGCGCTTTAATCTGCTGACGCCAGAACTGTGTACGGCGTTCCGCGTTACCGTAAGCACCTTCTTTCTCTACCCACATCGCGGTCGGCAGGATCAGGTCGGCCGACAGAGCGCTGACCGTCGGGTACGGATCGGAGACGATGATGAAGTTGCGCGGATCGCGCCAGCCCGGCATACGCTCTTCGTTGATGTTCGGACCGGCCTGCATGTTGTTGGTACACATCGCCCAGTAGACATTGAGCTTGCCATCTTTCAGCGCACGGTCTTGCGCCACGGCATGCAGACCGATTTTTGCCGGAATGGTCCCCGCCGGAATATTCCAGTGCTTCTCACAGATATCGCGGTGTTTTTCGTTCGTAACCACCATGTCCGCAGGCAGACGGTGGGAGAACGTACCGACTTCACGCGCGGTACCGCAGGCGGAAGGCTGACCGGTCAAAGAGAACGGACCGCAGCCTGGCTGGGAGATTTTACCGGTCAACAGGTGCAGGTTATAGACCAGGTTGTTGGCCCACACGCCGCGGGTATGTTGGTTGAAGCCCATCGTCCAGTAGGAGATGACTTTTTTCTTCGGATCGGCATACAGCTGCGCCAGCTGTTCCAGCTGATCTTTCGGTACGCCGGTCATTTCGGCGGTTTTATCCAGCGTGTACTCGGCAACAAAGGCTTTGTAGTCCTCAAAGCTCATCGGCTCAGAGGCATCGGATCCCGGGTTTTTCGCCGCTTTTTCCAGCGGATGGGTTGGACGCAGACCGTAACCGATGTCCGTCACACCTTTACGCAGATTAACGTGCTTGCTAAAGAAATCCTGGTTGATCGCATTGTTTTGAATGATGTAGTTAGCGATGTAGTTGAGGATCACCAGATCGGTTTGCGGCGTGAAGACCATGCCGTTATCCGCCAGCTCAAAGCTGCGGTGCTGGAAAGTGGAGAGCACCGCGACATTAACATTGGGATCGGACAGACGACGGTTGGTGATGCGCGACCACAGGATCGGGTGCATCTCCGCCATATTCGCGCCCCACAGGACGAAAGCATCTGCATGCTCGATATCGTCATAGCAGCCCATCGGTTCATCCATACCAAAGGTACGCATAAAGCCGACTACCGCTGACGCCATGCAGTGACGCGCGTTCGGGTCGATGTTATTCGAACGGAAACCCGCCTTAAACAATTTGGCAGCGGCATAACCTTCCCAAATCGTCCACTGACCCGAGCCGAACATACCGATAGACTCCGGGCCTTTCTCTTTCAGGGACGTTTTGAATTTCTCTTCCATCACGTCAAAGGCTTGGTCCCAGCTAATCGGGGTGAACTCGCCTTCTTTGTGATACTTACCGTCCTTCATGCGCAGCATCGGCTGCGTTAAACGGTCTTTTCCGTACATGATTTTCGGCAGGAAGTAACCTTTGATGCAGTTAAGCCCACGGTTAACCGGCGCATCCGGATCGCCCTGGCATGCCACAACACGCCCTTGCTGCGTCCCGACCAATACGCCACAGCCCGTCCCGCAAAAACGGCACGGGGCTTTGTCCCATTTGATGGCTTCTTGCTGACCGACTACCGCACGGGCTACGCCCGGCACGCTTAACCCGGCAGCCGCCGCAGCGGCCGCAACGGCGTTAGCTTTCATAAAGCTACGACGACTGAGTTTCATGGTGTTTCCTCACCTTGCTCATCCTGCTGGTGATAAACCAGCGACACCGCCAGCACGCCCGCAACGTTGCGCACTGACTCAATAGTTTTCATTAACGTTTCGCTGTGCTCAGCTTCCACCACCACGATCAGTTGACCGCTTTCCACATCGCTGAGTGCAACTTCGCAACCTGGGAACGAACGCAACTGCGTGGCGATATCATTGATATGCTGACTTTTGGCCTGAACGACCAGGCTGCAGACCTGCCAGTTATTGTCCATGGTTGTACTCCGCGTTAATGGCTGATACCGGGCAGATAGCGACACATGCGCCACATCCGTTACAGTCCTGATTGTCGAGCTGCGGCTGATAAATGCCGGACAGCGTGGGACGAAAGGTTATGGCCATGGGTTCACAGCTATCCTGACAGCGATGACATTCAACGGACTGATATGCGAGACAGTTTTCCCCAATCGTAAAATTCAGATCCCATGCCCTGGTGTGGCGCGGAAGAAAAAGGGATTCAGAACAGGCCTCTGCGCAGGCATAGCAAAAGCTACACTCGCCGTGTTTGAAATTTACGCTAGGGTAACCGCCCTGGCCTCGCTGCAGGATGTCGGTTTCACACGCCTGGATGCAGGCGTCACAACGAAGGCAATGGGCCAGAAAGTGAGAGTCTTCCTTGCTCCAGGGCGGACGGATCCCTGAGTTGGCGTTTCGCCAACTGCCTGTCAACATGCCTCGACGGGATAAATCAACCATGACATTGTCCTTCCATAATGACGCCCTGCCCTGGCGGGTTGAACGACATAAAAAACTGCACTATTTATGAGTAGTTATTTTTAGTCGTAAGATATTTCAGGATGTGTTAGAGGTGCATACCCCAATCGGGGTAAATGCTGTTGCCGGATCAAAGGAGTGTTGAGTTGGCGGGAAAAAATGCGCTTTTGCTCACATTTCAACGAGTTATATAACGATGTATATAACGAACCACTCAAAAAGAGAATGATTTTATAATTAAGATTATTCTTAGAATATATCGCTAGTCCGAAAGCAGACGTATACCAAATACACTTAAAATATAAGTAAATCCAGCTTAATCTATTATGTAAATATGTTAACCTGCCCCAGACTCGTTCATAAGACAGAAGAAAGGAAACACTGTGAACAATAAGATGAAAACAATTGTCCCTGCCGTACTTTTCGCCGCCTTTGCCAGCGCCTCTGCATGGGCTGCCAGTAACGATGCCAGCGCTCAGCCGCTGGAAAAAGTCGCCCCTTATCCTAAGGCGGAAAAGGGTATGAAGCGCCAGGTTATTCAGCTTACCCCTGAGAAAGATGAATCTACTCTGAAAGTAGAACTGCTGATCGGACAAACGCTGGAAGTTGACTGCAACCAACACCGCCTGGGCGGAGAACTGGACAGCAAAACGCTGGAAGGTTGGGGATATGACTACTATGTCTTCGACAAAGTGACGTCTCCGGTTTCAACCATGATGGCCTGCCCGGACGGTAAGAAAGAGAAGAAATTTATTACCGCGTATCTGGGTGATGACGGCATGCTGCGCTACAACAGCAAGTTACCGATTGTGGTCTATACGCCGGAGAACGTGGAAGTGAAATACCGTATCTGGAAAGCGGAAGAGAAGATTCAGGACGCAGTCGCACGATAAGTAAGAATGTGCCGGAGGGCGGCGTACCGCCTTATCCGGCATTTTATTTACAGTGCGATATCCGCTACAGTTTTCTGCTCAGGCTGCGGTTGCGCCTGAGGTTTCAGCTGAGGTTTCGGCGCTTCATCAGCAGCCTGCGGCTTATCATATTTCAGCCCCAGAACATCACTGGTGTATTGCAGCTCTTGTTCCGTAGCTTCAACGTTACCGTTCAGCTTGGTACCATAAGACGGAATAATGGTTTTCAGTTTCGCCTGCCATTCAGGGCTGGCCACTTTATCTTTAAACACTTTTTCCATCAGATGCAGCATAATCGGCGCCGCGGTTGATGCACCCGGAGAAGCGCCCAGCAGCGCGGCAATGGTGCCCTCTTTATCGCTGACGACTTCGGTACCCAGACGCAGCACACCGCCCTTCTCCGCATCACTTTTAATGATCTGCACACGCTGGCCCGCCTGCCATAAACGCCAGTCTTCTTTTTTCGCCTGCGGATAGTACTCTTGCAGCGCGGCAAAACGGTCGTCATCGCTGAGCATCACCTGGCTTACCAGATATTTCACCAGATCGAAGTTATCCAGACCCACGTTGACCATCGGCATAAAGTTCGAGGTGGTGGTCGAGCTGAGCAGATCCCACAATGAACCGTTTTTCAGGAACTTGGTGGAGAATGTCGCGAATGGCCCAAACAGTACAACGCGTTTGCCATCAAGGATACGGGTATCGATGTGCGGCACGGACATCGGCGGCGCGCCAACGGAGGCCTGGCCGTACACTTTCGCCAGGTGGCGATTCACCACGTCCGGATTATCCGCAACCAGGAACTGCCCGCCAACCGGGAATCCGGCATAACCTTTCGCTTCCGGAATGTCGGTTTCCTGCAACAGCTTCAGCACAGCGCCACCGGCACCGATAAAGACAAACTTCGCCTTGATATCGTGTTCCGCTTCGTTATTTTTCAGATCGGCGACCGTGACGGTCCAGCTATTGTCGGCATTGCGTTTAAAGCCACGCACTTCGGTACTCAGCTGCAGCGCAAAGTTGGGCTTTTTCTGCAACGAGGCAATCAGCTGGCGCGTGATTTCGCCGTAGTTTACGTCAGTACCAATCTCGGTACGCGTTGCCGCGACTTTCTGCTTCGGATCGCGGCCTTCCATGACCAGCGGCGCCCACTCTTTAATCTGCGCGTGATCTTCGGAATAACGCATGCCACGGAATAACGTGCTCTGCTGCAGTGCGGTGTAACGGGCACGCAGGAAGTTCACGTTCTCGTCACCCCAGACAAAACTCATGTGCGGAACGGTGGTGATAAATGAGCGTGGTTCATGCATTACGCCATTATTGACCTGATAGGCCCAAAACTGGCGGGAGATCTGGAAGGCTTCGTTGATTTCGACTGCCTTTTCAATGCTGATGCTACCGTCGGCCTTTTTAGGCGTGTAGTTCAGCTCCATCAGTGCGGAGTGGCCTGTTCCGGCGTTATTCCAGCCGTTTGAGCTTTCCTGCGCTACACCATCCAGTCGCTCAACCATGGTCATTGACCATTGCGGTTCCAGCTCCTGTAAATAGGTTCCCAGCGTGGCGCTCATGATGCCGCCGCCAATCAACAGTACATCCGTTTCCTGCTCTTCCGCCGCTTTCGCTTTTGCCGCCATCGAGACAACATTCAGCCCAACGGCCATGGTGAAGAGCATGGCAGTCACTTTTTTCATAATGTTAATGCCTTACTTTTAGTATCGTTTTTTGCTTTTAATGCAGGTGAAAATCGAGCGGTATCAACGGTAACACTTAAGTAAAAATATTTAAATATTGTTTATAAATTATATTTAATTTTTAAAAATGTTATTAATAAGTTGATAGTTTATACGGTTATTGACAATCATTTCTGGAAACCGATCCGTCAGACAGGTACTATGCTGCGCTTTGCTATTCACCGCACGGATGCCTGTCGGTCTGCTGTATCGGGCCATTTTTGACCTAAGAGTAACGATGTCTGCAACTCAACCCACCTCTGTCGCAGTAGCGGAGCACGCGACGCGCGCAGTGCTGCGCCAACCCCGTTTACTGGTTCGCGAAACGCTGGCCGGTGTGGTAACCGCCCTGGCGCTGATCCCGGAAGTGATCTCTTTTTCCGTTATCGCCGGCGTCGATCCTAAAGTCAGCCTGATAGCCTCAGTCGTACTGTGCCTGGCAATGTCATTTTTAGGTGGCCGTCCGGCAATGGTTACCGCAGCGGCAGGATCGGTCGCGCTGGTGATTGGCCCGATGGTGCATCAACACGGCGTCCAGTACATCCTGCCTGCGGTGGTGCTGGCCGGGATTATTCAGATCCTGTTTGGCATATTGGGGATGGCGCGTCTGATGCGATTCATTCCTACAGCCGTCATGACCGGTTTTGTGAACGCGCTGGGTATTTTGATTTTCTTTGCCCAGGTCCCGCATTTCTGGGGTAAAAGCCCGCTAATCTGGGGGCTGTTTGTCCTGACCCTGCTGATTGTGCTGTGGGTTCCGCGGTTTATTAAAGCGATCCCCGCGCCGCTTATCGCCATCGTGCTGCTGACGGTGTTCACTGTCACCAGCGGACAACTATTACCGACCGTCGGTGACGAAGGTTCAATGCGCGGCGGCCTGCCGGGATTCACGCAGTTATTGGTACCACTCAACCTGCAAACGCTGGCGATTATCTGGCCCTGCGCGCTGAGCATCGCTTTTGTCGGATTAATGGAGTCGCTGTTAACCGCCCGTCTGGTGGATGACCTGACGGTTACGCCGTCGAATAAGAATCGCGAGGGCGCCGGGCTGGGGATAGCCAATATTCTGGCCGGTTTTTATGGCGGCATCGCCGGGTGTGCGATGATTGGTCAAACCATCGTTAACGTCGAGATGGGCAAAGGACGCAGCCGCGTCTCGACGGTCGCCGCCGGGCTGGTGCTGTTGTTGCTGGTCACTGCGTTAAGCGAAGTAATGGCGAAAATCCCCATGTCGGTGCTGGCGGGAATTATGGTGATTGTGGCGGTGAAAACCTTCAGTTGGCACAGCATCCAGCCCGCTACGCTGCGGCAACTCCCCGTTACTGAAACGCTGGTGATGCTGATGACCGTCGCGGCAACGGTGTCAACCGGCAACCTGGCGCTTGGCGTGGTTGCCGGGGTGATGACGATGCTCATTTTGCCGCGTATCGTCAGAGGCAAACGTGCGGCTACATCAGAAACAGCGTTGCCAGACCGAGAAAAATAAAGAAACCACCGGTATCGGTGATTGCCGTAATCATGACGCTCGAGCCGACCGCCGGGTCGCGCCCGAGCTTCACCATCGTCATCGGAATAATAACGCCCATCAACGCCGCCATCAGCAAATTGAGCATCATCGCCAGGGTCATCACGCCGCCGAGCGCCATGTCATCGTACAGCCACCAGGTAATGCCGCCCATAATTCCGCCCCACACGAGGCCATTAATCAACGCCACGCCCATTTCGCGCAGGATCAAAAACGTCAGGTTTCCCGGCTGAATATTTTGTAGCGCCAGCGCGCGAACAATCATGGTGATGGTTTGATTCCCGGTGTTGCCGCCGATCCCCGCCACAATCGGCATCAGCGAGGCCAGCGCGACCAGTTGCGAAATTGTATGTTCAAAGCCGTCGATCACTCGCGAAGCAATAAAGGCGGTACAAAGGTTAACGGCCAACCACGCCCAGCGGGTTTTTACCGCTTTCGTGACGGGGGCAAACACATCCTCTCCGGCGCTTAAGCCGCCCATTCGACGCAGATCGGTATCGGTTTCTTCATAGACCACATCGACGATCTCATCGATGGTTAAACGGCCCATCAGTTTACCTGAAGAGTCAACGACCGCGGCACTGACCAGGTCGTCACGTTCAAAGGTTCGCGCGGCGTGTTCGGCGATATCTTCCGGAGAAAAGGTGAGCGGATCATCTTCCATCACCTCGCTGACTTTTCGCTGCACGTCATTGAGCAGAATACAGGTGAGCGTCAGTTCCCCGACCAGCACTTTATTGCGGTCGGTCACGAAGAGTTTATCGGTGTTCTCCGGCATTTTTCCCAGCCGCCGCAGGTAGCGTTGCACCACTTCCAGCGTCACGTCCGGACGCACGGTGATAACTTCGAACTCCATAATCGCACCGACGCGATTCTTCTCGTAGTGCAGCACCTGGCGGACGCGTGCCCGCTCCTCGGCCGGTAACGTCGCCAGCAGTCGACCCGTGAGGTTACGAGGGAGGTGCTGAACCAGATAAATCTGTTCGTCGATATCAAGGTATTGCAACGCATCCAGCAGCTCACGGTCGCTCATCTCATCGATCAGGTCGTCCCAGACGTTTTCAGACGCCTCAAGCAGGACGTTACCGCGTTTTTCACTTTCGACCAGTCGCCACAGGGCGTGACGCTCTTCAGAAGGTAATGCTTCGAGGGTATCCGCCAAATCGGGCGGCGGCAGGTGGGCGACCAGCGCCCCTACCTCAGCAATATCGTCGGCTAACGTGCCGACGTCATATTGCTCAGCCAGGGTAAGCTTGCCCAATAGCGTTGAAACAACGGCTTTATCAGTGGTCAGCAGCCAGATAAGACGCGCACGCTCTTCATCACGCAGTCTGGCGCTGTTTTTGTTTGTTACAGGCATTAATCATAAATCCATGATATGAAATATCATTAATCATGATGCCGATTTATGTAAATAACAATAAACAGTGCCGCCGGGTGGATAAAAAACCGGCGGCATGTGGGATCATGCGGTGCGAGCCACCGCGTCACGCGAGGCGGCATCACGCTCATCGCCCAGCAGTTCACTCAACTGTCCGTTACGCATTTCCAGCAGACGATCGGCGTGAATAAAATAGTGATCGTCATGGCTAATGGCGAAGATAGTTTTACCCATTTCTTGCATCAGCGGTAACAGGACCTGATAGAACTCACGACGGAAATGGGGATCCTGATCGGCAGCCCATTCATCCAGCAGAATGATGTCGCGCTCCTCCGCCAAAGCCAGCAGCAGCGCCACGCGTTTCTTCTGCCCTTTCGACAGCTTCAGATTGAGGATGCGGCCATCGTTCATCTCCAGCTTGTGACCCATCTTTAGATGTTCCAGCCACTTCGCTACCAGCTGCGGATTGGCTTCTTTACCTTCCGGCCCCAGCAATTTGTCGAACAGCCAGACGTCGGTAAACACGGCGGAAAACAGCTTGCGATAATCTTCCGGCTTTTCAACGGCCACGGCCTTACCATCAAGCAAAATTTCACCTGACTGCGGCTGGTATAGCCCGGTCAGTAACATCGCCAGCGTAGATTTCCCGCTGCCGTTGCCGCCAATCAGGAAGATCAGTTCACCGCGATGAATCGTCAGATTGACCGGCCCTACGGAAAAGGCATTATCCTGATAGTGGAAAACCACGTTACGCAGTTCCAGCGTTTGCCAGTTTGGAAAAGCGGTTGGGCGCGGGAATTCGGCCTTAAAAGGTGCCAGTGCGAATTTATTCAGCTTGTTGAAAGCCACCTGCGCAGTGAGCAGGGTTGGTAGCGCGCCAACGGCAGAGAGCAGCGGCGTACGCAGGAATAACAGCGTCAGTGAGTAAGTCGCCGCCACGGCGGTATCCGCCCAGCCCAGACTATTCGCCATCCAGAACACCAGGCCAATGGCGCCCAGCATCATAATGTTTGACCAGTTGACCGCGCTCAGGTGGAAGGTATCGGCGCGAATAATATGGTGACGGTACTCTTTGGCATCCGGGACGTACATCTGATTAAAGATATGCTCGGCGCGCTCGCGGTTGAGCGTCAGCTCTTTGCGCCCTTCCAGCACCGTCTGATAATCGTTGTACAACTTGTCTTCGGTTTCGCGCAGGGTAGCCATGTGCTTATACACCCGCGCCACCAGCACAAATCCCCCCCAGATGGTGATTGCCATCCAGATAGCCGTCACCAGCAGCATTTTGGTCGACAGCATCGCCAGATACGCCGCCGACCCGATGGTCAGGATAATCCCCTGCACCAGCTCAGGCAGACGAACAAATGCGATGGTGATGTTGCGAATATCGCTGGTTAAACCGGCCAGCAACGAGGCGCTGCCAAGCAGTTCAATACGCTCGACGTGGGTATCCAGAATACGTTTGATAAATTCGCTACGCAGGCGGTACACAAAGTGGTGGCCGAGCGTGGTCAACGCCAGCTGAGAGCCGAGAGTGACAACCATCAATAGCAGCAACAGGCCAAGAAACTCCGGCAGCACCATCAGCGTGGTGTCGACCGTTTCAATCAGACGCTGGTTGATAAACGCAATCAGCCCAATCCCCAACGCAGCGCTGGCGAGGCTGAGCGCCATGACGCTGATAAATGGCCAGCGATACTGCCGCCAGACAAGAAGTAAAAGTTCCATGCGAACAACCCGGACAAGTAATAACAGCCCGCAGTTTAAACATCTCTTCGCTGACAGCAATAATAATTCTTATTTTTATTCTTTTTTACCCGCCTGACGAAACGTCAGATTGTAGCGACAGTCTCCGGTCAACGGATGATACCCCGTCTTAAGCGGCTGGATCCCATGATAAAACAGCCGCGAAGTACCGCCCCACACCACCACATCGCCATGTTCCAGCAGCAAACGCTTTAAGGGGTCATTACGGCGCAAGCCGCCAAATTGAAAGATGGCCGGCAATCCTAGCGACACCGAGACAATCGGCGCCCGCAGGTCGGGTTCGTCTTTATCCTGATGTAAGGACAGTTTTGCCCCTGGCGTGTAGCGGTTAATCAGACAAGCATCGGGTTGAAAATCAGCATAGCCCGCCGCCGTCGCTGCCTGTTGGCACAGGTCAGCGAATGCATCCGGCAGCGGCGGCCAGTGCGCGCCGGTTAGCGGATCAAAAGGAGAATAAAGGTAACCATGTTGATCCGTCGTCCAGCCCAGACGACCGCAGTTGGTCATTGCCACCGACATCGTGTAGCCGCCGGGCGTCACCATCTGGCGAAACGGCGACTGTCTGGCGATAGCCGCTATCGCCTGCAGCAGAGACGGTGCGCAGTCAAAAGCGAAGCGTCGCAGAATAACCGCGCCTGACGCCAGCGGCTCCTGCCAGGGTTTCGCATCCGCAAAGAGATCGAGCATTATGTTTCCTCGCCAGTCGTTTCACGTTGCAGTAACTGTGCTTTGCGCGCAATGCCCCACCGGTAGCCAGAAAGCGCGCCATCGCCGCGGATCACCCGGTGACACGGGATGACGATTGCCAGTTTATTCGCCCCACAGGCGCTGGCCACCGCACGCACCGCCTTCGGTTTGCCAATGGCGCTGGCCAGTTGCTGGTAGCTCATCGTTTCGCCGCACGGAATTGCGCGCAACGCCTGCCACACCTGCTGCTGAAATGCGGTTCCCCGGATATCCAGCGGCAGCGATAACGGCGCGTCACGCGCATTGATTGCGGCGATCACTTCGCGCACGCGCTGCTGAAAATCGGTATCTGCTGGCACATCCTGAGCGGCGGGAAACAGCTCATGCAGATCCGCAACCAACGTAGCGTCATCATCACCAAGTAAGATCGCGCAGATACCGCGTTCGCTTTCCGCCACCAGACAGCGACCCAGAGAGCAATCTGCCAGGGTATAGCGTACAGAAACGTTGTCACCACCTTTACGAAATTGCTTTGCGGTCATGCCTAACGTCTGATCCGCTTTTCGGTAGTAGCTGCTGCTATCGGGAAATCCGGCGTTGAGAATTGCCTGCGTTACCGGAACGCCTTTCGCCAGCGCATCGCGCAGACGGCGGGCGCGCCAGGACTGCTGCCACGCTTTGGGGGTCATGCCCGTTGTGGCTTTGAACAGGCGATGTAAGTGATACGGGCTCATCGCCACCTGCTGCGCCAGCTCGTCCAACGTGAGGGGAGATTCCTGCTCCAGCAACTGGCAGGCGTGGGCTATTTTCTCCAGCCGATGCTGGTGGGCGCTGTCTTTATCCGGCTGACAACGTTTACAGGGACGAAAACCGGCGGCCAGCGCCTGCCGGGCATCGGCAAAGAAAGTGACATTTTTGCGCAGCGCATGTTTCGCCCGACAGGACGGACGGCAGAAAATGCCGGTAGTCTGGACGGCGAAAACAAACTGACCGTCAGCGTCAGCGTCACGATCCACAACGGACTGCCAGCGGTCATCATCAGTTATGTGTAAACGATTTTTCATTATGGACTCCTTTGTTAAGCATAGCGCTTAGCCTCAGAGTGTCCCCATAGCCGGATACAAAAACCCGCAATCTTGCTTTTTAATTTTTTTCGCTGAGCAGGAAGCTTTTAAACTGCGGCGACATCCAGGTTTTAAACCCCTCGCCCTCTTTTATAATCATATAGACCGCGAGTCCTTCACGACGCACAACCTCTTTGGCCTTTTCCGGGCCGAGAACCATCAAACCGGTATCCCAACCGTCAGCCTCCAGCGCCGTTGGTGCGATTACCGTTACAGATACCAGGTTGTGTTCAATCGGACGACCAGTTTGCGGATCAATAACATGGGAAAGGCGCTTACCGTCCAGCTCATAATAGTTACGGTAGCTGCCGGAGGTGCTAATGCCATGCCCGTTAATGTCGACAATCGCCTGCACCGCGTTTTCGCGATCGGTCGGTTTCTGAATCGCGACTCGCCACGAAAGCCCGTCTGCATTCATACCGCGGCTGTTCAATGCTCCACCAACGGATACCAGATAACGGGCGATCCCTTCCTGCTCCATTAATCGTGCCAGATGATCGGCGGCATAACCTTCGCCAACGGTCGAGAGATCCACGTACAGCTCGGGCAAATCTTTTTGCAGGTAGTTCCGATGCGCCTCATTAACAACCTTCAGATGTGAAAGCCCGGTTTGCGCTTTTGCGGCGTCAATTTGCGCCTGCGTAGGAATATGCACCGGTTGCTGATCCGGGCCAAAGCCCCACAGATTGACCAACGGACCCACGGTAATATCCATGGCCCCACCGGTTTTTGCGCCAATGCGTAACGCCGAAGTCACGATATCGGCCATAGCATCATTAACCGGCCATGGCGACAGGCTTTTCGACAGGTTAAAGCGCATTAACGCAGAATCATTTTTATAGGTAGAGAGAAGCTGATCGTCGGCATCCAACTGAGCCTGGATCTTCGCCTGCAGTTCCCCGGCGCGTTTGGCATCTACGCCCACCGCACTGACCCGCCAGAAAGTGCCCATGGTTTTACCTTCCAGAACGGTGGCAGGTTGTGTGGTCTGGGCAGGTTTCGGGGCTTCATCGCACCCGACAAAAAAGATCGTCACAGCCAGTAGTGCTGCGCGATAGAAATTCACTTCCATACGTAATTATCCTCATGCGAACGGGCGCAAGAGTACACCAAAAATCGTTGTTTGTACGACGAAAAAACGGCATTAAAAAAGGCCCCGCAGGGCCTTTTAACGACATGAGCGCAGATTAGAACTGGTAAACCAGACCCAGCGCTACGATATCATCGGTAGAGATGCGAGCATCACGGGTGAACTGGTTGTCATCCAGCAGGTTGATTTTGTAATCAACATAGGTAGACATGTTTTTGTTGAAGTAGTAGGTCGCGCCAACATCAACATATTTCAGGATATCCTGGTCGCCGTAACCATTGTTCAGGTCTTTACCTTTGGACTGCAGGTAAGCCACGGACGGACGCAGACCGAAGTCGAACTGGTACTGCGCAACAGCTTCAAAGTTCTGTGCTTTGTTAGCCCAGCCCAGGTTGCCCGCACGCGTTGCGTTGTAGGTCTGGGTGTACTGTGCTGCCAGGTAAACGTTATTCGCGTCGTATTTCAGACCGCCAGTGTAGGTTTCAGCACGGTCACCGGTACCGAAGTTCAGACGGTTCTGCTCGTCAGTACGTTTGGAGCTGGTGACTGCAGTACCCAGCGCGAAGCCTTCACCGATATCATAAGTGATAGATCCGCCAACGCCGTCGCCGTTCTGACTCAGCGCATCACGACCGTTGCCGGTCACACCAGTCATACCTTCGCCTTCCGGGCTACCGTTTTTACCCTGGTACTGCAGGGCAAAGTTCAGGCCATCAACCAGACCGAAGAAGTCGGTGTTACGATAGGTCGCGAAGCCGTTACCACGCTGCTGCATGAAGTTGTCAGAACCGTAGGTGTCGCCGCCGAATTCCGGCAGAACGTCGGTCCAGGACGTTACGTCGTAAACTACGCCATAGTTACGACCGTAGTCGAAAGATCCTACGTCAGCGAATTTCAGACCAGCAAACGCCACACGGGTCCAGGAGTTGTTTTCGTTTTCAGAGGAGTTACCCTGAATCTGGTATTCCCACTGGCCGTAACCGGTCAGTTGGTCGTTAACCTGGGTTTCGCCTTTGAAGCCGATACGCATATAGGTCTGATCGCCATCTTTAGTGGAGTCATCAGAGAAATAGTGCAGACCGTCTACTTTACCGTACAGGTCTAATTTGTTGCCGTCTTTGTTATAAATTTCAGCCGCATTTGCTGCGCCTGCTACCAGCAGTGCTGGTACCAGGAGGGACAGTACTTTAACTTTCATGTTATTAACCCTCTGTTATATGCCTTTATTGCTTTTTTATGCCACTGCATACTGATTAAGGTCATTAACCAGTCGGCAACTTCATTCTCCGCAAAAACACAGAATAATCCAACACGAATATGATACTAAAACTTTTAAGGTGTTTCATTTATCGGCATAGATGTTTCAAAATATTAATACGAGGGAACTTTTTTAAAATCAAAAAACAGGCAAAATAAGCACAAATAATCAAGAACTGTTTTAATTAAATTTAAAATCAATAAGTTACATTGAAAATAGTTATAGCACTGAATGACAAAACAAAATCTTCACTCGCAACTAAAATAGACCCGCTATCATCATTAACTTTATTTATTACCGTCATTCATTCATGAATGTCTGTTTACCCCTATTTCAACCGAATGCTTCGCGTTCGGTTTTTTTTTACCCTTCCTTACACAAAACTTACCGTTCTGTGCTACCGATGCAAAACTATAACAACTATTAACTATCTCATTGCGTCGTATTCAGATATAAATCTGATTAATAATTTCTTGTTATTTAATGCTAAATGTATACATTCCGTACAAATATTTGTACCCGCCTTTATCCACTGTACATGTACAGAACCTTAAGCGGCAAGCGAATTAATAATACCGTCTAACGTGTTGTTTTGCTTGGATTTTCTCTGCCTACTCTTTTTGCCGTTTTTGGATAAATACACCATTGCCCACTCCAACTTCTCTGTTATTTCCTGCCACGCACCATGGATGATGCTCGCCAATATCGGCATTAACCAAAGCGCGCTGTTTTTGGCAATCTTCAGCATCGATAACTCCGCGCTGCCAATCAGCGTCAGCGCCAGCCGACGTTTGACCAGCAAGGCCAGCAAACTAGCCCAGATCAAGCCTTCCGCTATCGCTTTTTGTCGTGTCGCGAACGCCTTCAACCGGTTATGTGATTTCAGCTCTTTGAACAACAGTTCGATCTGCCAACGGCAACGATACAATGCCATCACCTTCTCGGCTGGCCATCGCTCACGCGGAAGATTGGTCATCCATATACAGAACCGTTTTTCCTCTGCAAACCAACGTCTTATGAGTCGATATTTATACTTTCCCGAACTCACATCCAGATCCAGAACCTCGGCTCTGCAGCTTCTCCGATCGATATCCTTGAGCTTTTTTCCGAGTAACTTGGGCATTTCCCTGCCGTCCTGTCGGTAAGCTGCCTGTACTTTGGGATTGAGATTTTGACTCCCTCTGACCAGATAGCTTCCTTTGGCTTTGGTCACATCAGCAAAGTACTCGCGGCTGATGTAACCGGCATCCGCCAATAACAGTTTGTTATTTAACGAATTTGCGGCCGGAAGATGCTTGCGCTCCGATTCGGTATCCGCCGTGATACTCATCGATATCGGCGACTGGTCCAGCAAGGACATGGTCATATGACACTCTACCGCAGCGGGGCTGTGCTTATTGAATCGGCCCGGGAAATGTTCTGCCAATTGCGGATGTAACGCGAATGACGACCCGTCCTGCAGCAGTACCTGCTCAAAGCCTGCCAGTCCGTGGGCGTCCGGTAGACACTCCTTGAGGCGTAAGGCGATGGCTCGTTCAACCAGTGCGCGCATGAACAAGGGAAAACCCTGCTTGCGTAACTGGTTGTGAAAGGGTTTATACGCTATTTGGTCAGTATCATGGAGCTGCAACGCATTGAAATGGCGATGCAAACCAGCAATACCATCCACCTTGTCGCAACCAAGCCCTGAGAGCAGAGCCGGGAGTAGTCTCGCAGGCTGGATATCCCGGAGTCGCTGACAAAAACCGGTAAATTTACCGATCCGGTTGAGTTCAGAAGAGCTAAGAAGTTGCTTGAGGTACTGGGTTGCATTGATAATAGTCATGGCTTCGGGCGTGTCGGTTTTTTTTTGCGATTAAATCAGATCACAAACGAAGCCTTTTTTCTATCTATTTCAATTGGTTGTAGCTAAAGATCCTGTACATGATCCACTGTACACCTTTGCATTGTGATGGCTGCAACAGAATGGAGCGTAAAAAATGCGGGCCATCCGGCGTGGTGTAAGTGTGGCAATTCATATATTACCCTTTATACTGCCCCATCATCTTTCGCGTCGTTTAACAGGTCATAAACACGAATGAGTCAGTCTGACACAACGGCTTCTACCCGATTCTCCCTGCTACCGGGAAGTATTACCCGTTTCTTCTTATTACTGATCGTTGTGCTGTTGGTGATGATGGGCGTTATGGTCCAGAGCGCCGTCAACACCTGGTTAAAGGATAAGAGCTATCAGATTGTCGATATCACCCATGCCATTCATAAAAGGGTCGATACCTGGCGATACGTGACCTGGCAAATCTATGACAATATTGCCGCCACGGCCAGTTCACCTGGTGCAGAAGGACTGCAGGAAACGCGTCTGAAACAAGACGTCTATTATCTTGAGAAACCGCGCAGAAAGACCGAGGCGCTGATTTTCGGTTCCCATGACAGTTCTACGCTGGAGATGACCCAACGCATCTCAACCTATCTTGATACGCTGTGGGGCGCGGAAAATGTTCCGTGGTCTATGTATTACCTGAATGGTCAGGACAATAGCCTGATCCTTATCTCAACGTTGCCGCTAAAAGATCTGACTTCCGGTTTTAAAGAGTCGACGATTGGTAATATTGTCGATTCACGGCGCGCGGAAATGTTACAACAGGCCAATGCGCTGGATGAACGTGAAAGCTTCTCTTCACTGCGCCGTCTGGCGTGGCAGAACGGGCATTACTTCACGCTACGCACGACCTTTAATCAGCCTGGACATCTGGCAACGGTTGTCGCCTTTGACCTGCCGATTAATGACTTGATCCCACCCGGCATGCCGCTGGACAGCTTCCATCTGGTTCCAGATGCCACGTCAACAACCGAGCATCTGAATGAAAAAGAGTCGCCTGACAGCGTCAGCATTAATTTCAACAACAGTAAAATTGAGATCTCTTCGGCGCTAAACTCAACGGATATGCGGCTGGTGTGGCAGGTTCCGTTTGGCTCATTGCTGCTCGACACCTTACAAAGCATTCTGCTGCCGCTGTTACTCAACATTGCTTTGTTGGCCCTGGCGCTGTTTGGCTATACCACCTTTCGCCACCTCCCTGCCCGTTCCACCGAAGTGGTACCAAACCTTGCGGCAAATAATGAACTGCGTGTTCTGCGCGCCATCAATGAAGAGATTGTGTCCCTGCTGCCTCTGGGCTTGCTGGTGCACGATCAAGAAGCAAACCGCACGGTTATCAGCAATAAAATTGCCGACCACCTGTTACCGCATTTAAATTTGCAAAACATTACCAGTATGGCGGAGCAGCATCAGGGGGTGATTCAGGCCACCATCAATAATGAGCTGTATGAGATCCGGCTGTTCCGCAGCCAGATCTCATCGAGAACGCAGATCTTTATTATTCGTGACCAGGACCGCGAAGTGCTGGTTAATAAGAAGCTGAAGCAAGCGCAGCGACTGTATGAGAAAAACCAGCAGGCCCGGGCGGCCTTTATGCAGAATATCGGCAGCGCACTGAAAGACCCGGCGAAAACACTTGCCGCTAATGCTGCCGCACTGAATAGCCCGGACAGCCAGAAACTGGCCAATCAGGCAGACGTTCTGGTGCGTATGGTAGATGAAATCCAGTTGGCCAACCTGCTGGAAAGCGACGCCTGGAAAAGTGAATCGACGCTGTTTTCCGTGCAGGCGTTAATTGATGACGTGGTTCCGGAGGTTCTGCCAGCCATTAAACGTAAAGGGCTGCAGCTACTGATTAAAAATCACCTTAGCGCCCATGATGAACGCCGCGGCGACCGCGATGCCCTGCGCCGTATTTTGCTGTTGCTGATCCAATATGCGGTAACCACCACGCAAATTGGCAAAATCACGCTGGAAGTCGACCAGGATGAGTCGGAGACTGAACGCCTGACCTTCCGCATTCTGGATACCGGGCAAGGTGTCACGTTGAATGAAGTTGATAACCTGCACTTCCCGTTCATCAATGACACCCAGGGCGATCGGTATAGCAAGGCCAACCCGCTGACGTTCTGGTTATGCGATCAGCTCGCCCGCAAGCTAGGTGGACACCTGAACATTAAAGCGCGGGAAGAACTTGGAACACGTTATATAGTCCATGTTAAAATGCCGCTGCACGATCAACATGCTGAAAGTGAAGAGCGTTTGTTAGATGACGTCTGCATAATGGTTGATGTCACCTCTAATGACGTACGCAGCATCGTATTACGCCAACTGGAGAACTGGGGAGCAACCTGCATCACGCCTGATGAGCGGTTGAATAGTCAAGAATATGATCTCTTTTTAACAGATAATCCGTCTAATCTTACTGCCTCAGGCCTTCTTTTAAGCGATGATGAGTCTGGCGTGCGGAAAATTGGCCCTGGTCAGCTGCGCGTCAACTTTAATATGAGCAATGCTATGCAGGAAGCTGTCCTCGAGCTGATAGAAGAGCAGCTGGCACAAGAAGAGATCCAGGAACTCCCCCTCGGCGGAGATGAAAACGCCGAACTTCATGCCAGTGGTTACTATGCACTCTTTGTAGACACAGTACCGGATGATGTTAAGAGGTTGTATACTGAGGCAGCAACCAGCGATTTCGCTGCGTTAGCCCAAACGGCCCATCGCCTGAAAGGCGTGTTTGCCATGCTTAATCTGGTACCCGGCAAGCAGTTATGTGAAGCGCTGGAACATCTTATTCAAGAGAAAGATGCTCCAGGTATAGAAAAATACATCAGCGACATTGACGATTACGTCAAGAGCTTGCTGTAGCAAGGTAGCCCAATACATGAACACTATGAACGTAATTATTGCCGATGACCACCCGATTGTACTGTTCGGTATTCGTAAATCACTTGAGCAAATCGAGTGGGTAAACGTTGTCGGCGAATTTGAAGACTCCACTGCACTGATCAACAATTTGCCTAAGTTAGATGCTCATGTGTTGATTACCGACCTCTCCATGCCGGGAGATAAATACGGTGACGGGATCACGTTAATTAAGTATATCAAGCGCCATTTCCCGAGCCTGTCGATTATTGTTCTCACCATGAACAACAACCCGGCAATCCTGAGCGCGGTACTGGATCTCGATATTGAAGGAATTGTCCTGAAGCAAGGCGCGCCAACAGATCTGCCGAAAGCGCTTGCCGCGCTGCAGAAGGGTAAGAAATTCACCCCGGAAAGCGTTTCTCGTCTGCTGGAAAAAATCAGCGCCAGCGGTTACGGCGACAAACGTCTGTCACCGAAAGAGAGCGAAGTTCTGCGCCTGTTTGCCGAAGGTTTCCTGGTTACTGAAATCGCGAAAAAACTCAACCGCAGTATTAAAACCATCAGCAGCCAGAAAAAGTCGGCAATGATGAAACTCGGTGTGGAAAACGATATCGCCCTGTTGAATTACCTTTCTTCCGTCACGCTGAGTCCTTCAGACAAAGAGTAATTCTATTAACATCGACGTGCCTGATGGCACGGCGTTTATCAGGCCTACGAATGACACGATATTGTGCGTGTTACGTAGGCCGGATAAGGCTAACGCCCCATCCGACCTCTTTTATTCCCGCGCCTTTCTCACTCTTTCCGCATAGACCGTCAGCGTCTGCTTCAATACATCTAACGTCACCGGCTTAGACAGACAGCTATCCATACCTGACTCCAGACAACGCTGCTTCTCTTCAGCCAGCGCGTTGGCCGTCACGCCGACAACCGGCAGGGTTAATCCTAACTGGCGAATACGCTGGGTCAGGCGATAACCATCCATGTTCGGCATGTTAACGTCGCTCAGCACGATGTCGATATGGTTTTTACTCAGTACATTGAGTGCGTCCACGCCGTCATTCGCGGTTTTACACTGATATCCCAACGATCCCAACTGATCGGCCAGTAAACGCCTGTTGATAGGATGATCGTCGACCACCAGAATCATCATGTCATCGTTAGTTGCAGCAACTTTATCCGGGGCTGGCAACGCCGTTGAAAGCTCTTCACTGCTCAGCTCAAGGCTGTAGATATGCGCCAACAGCGCGGGCAGTTCGTGAGGCGATGCCACGCTGTGCACCCACTCCCCAGGCCCCCTTTCCAGCGGAATACCGATATGACGACGGCAGAAAATCACCGCGGCGCGTCCCTGCCACGCCTGGTCCAGCACATCGTCGGCAATCAGCAGGTCATCCGCATCCGGTTGCTGTCCCTCATAGCACTGCACCGTCATCCCGTTACGCGCCAGACTGGATTCAATAAACTGGTACAGCGACGCGTTACGCACCGCCAGCCAGCAACGTTTGCCGACAAGCCCTTCGATACCTTTTTTCAGCGGGTACTGCGCGCCATAAAGCGGAATACGCAGCATAAACTGGCTACCCATTCCCGGTTCAGAATCGACGGAAATATCCCCATCCATCATGCTGATCAGTTTTTCACAGATAGCCAAACCAAGCCCGGTTCCCTGGAAATTACGCTGTACGCCGGTTCCCACCTGGAAGAAAGGATCGAACAAGCGGACGACCTCTTTGGCAGGGATCCCAACCCCGGTATCACGCACGCGAATACTGAGATAGTCTTCGTTACACTGCACGTGCAGCACAATGCAGCCGGTATCGGTAAACTTGATAGCATTACTCAGTAGATTGGAAATCACCTGCTGCAAACGCATCGGATCACCATTGAGCGCCACCGGTACATTCGGGTCGATAAAGCAGTACAACCCCAGCTGTTTGCGAACCACCAGCGGCAAATAGTTAGCCGTAATATGATTCATTACTTCACGCGGTGAAAACTCGCGCGGTTCAATCTTCAGCTGTTCAGATTCAATTTTCGAGAAATCGAGAATATCGCTGATAATCTTCAACAGCAGGCTGGAAGAGTTGTTCATCGCCGTCACCAGGCGATCCACTCCGTTGGGTAACTCTTTGGTTTGCAACAAATCAAGGTTACCGATAATGCCATACAGCGGTGTACGCAGCTCGTGGCTTACCGTCGCAAGGAACATCGATTTGGACTGGCTCGCCTGCTCCGCCGCCTGCGCCATCTCCTGCAACGACTCTTCCATTTTAACGCGAGCGCTGATGTCAACCAGCACGCAAATTGCCACGTTTTTATTACGATAGCGCGAGTGCACAAAGCTGATTTGCAGATTGGTATTGTTGCTGGTCAGCACATCAACAAAATTGACCTGCTGGCCGCAGATAATTTGCGTTAACCGTTGCCGGTCTTCATGCGTCAGCATATTGAGATAGGTGTGCGCCAGCTCATTACTCAGGATGTTAATGCCATCTATCGTACGCAGAATACAAATCCCAACCGGCGCAGAAGCCACGATTTTACGGTTAAACTGCTCGTGCTCTTCCAGACGCTGGGCATCGCTTTCCGCAGGAATAAAAATGCGCCGCTCATACATGCGCGTGAGCATAAATAACGCCGCGCCAACCAGCACATTCAGCAGAATAGCGTTCAGGATCATCATGCGGATCCGCTCCAGCACCAGGTCGACCGGTACTGAATAAACAATGCTTAGCGATGACGGGGGCAGGTTTTTCTTCAGCACCAGTTCGTGAAAACCCGACGTATAGCCAAACCAGGAGCGCTCCTGCATCCAGCGAGGTTCAGCCTTAATATTCCCCTCGGGGCCGGTGAGCGAAATCAGCGCATAACCATTTTCATCAAGGATGGTCACACCCATCGGCAAACTGCCCGGCGTGAAAAAGTTCTCCATGCGGATAGGCTGTTCCACACCCAACAGCGCCTGCAGGCGATTAGCGAGATAAACCGGCGTCAGCGCATAGAAATAGCCTATCCCCGGCCGCGGCCCCTGGCTAATCCAGAACAGGTTATTACCGTTTTCGTCCTGCGGCGCATTGCGATACTTAATAATGCGCTCATGCAGCGCCTTCAACGCCCCGTCACGTTCGACAGGCATATCACGCAGACCGAAATTGGCCATGCAAAGGTTGTCGCTGCCGATCAGGAACACACGATTCAAATCATAGGCCGCGGAAAAGTTATCCCGCCAGTAGCGCATAAACCACGCCAGCGATTCCAGCGAACCTCGCCAGGCGTTGCCCATCACCGAGCAGTCGGAGTCGGCAAACAGTGGCTCGAAGTTTGGCACGGCGGTTTTATCATCCCGCGCGCGCAACGACATCACGCCGTTTTCCGCCGTTAAGCGATTCTCCGCGATATATTTCAGCTCTTTAATCACATCAGAGGTGCGCTGAATGTAACGTTGGGCCTGATCGGAACTGAGGTTAAGCTCCTGGTGAATCTCGGACTCTCTCTGGTGCAGCGCATTCACGATGTAGAAAACGGAGGCAAATGCGATTAGCCCCCAGATCAGGAGCGCCATCGCCCTGAACAGATAGCGTGAGACTTTTAGCGTTGAATGAACGGAAGCAAGGTATTTCAAAGGGGCGAAGCTCCGCCTCAGGGCATTAATAGAGTGTGGTTAAGGTAGCGGTAAATGTCCGGCGTCGCAATGCCCTCTCTTTACGGGAATATGATACACCGCTCTGAAACCATTGTCTTAACCCGTGATAATCGTCGTTTGCCTGAAAAACACTGCACGGATGTCAGAATGCGCGACCTGAGATGGCTGGCTCGTCGGTTATACCCACGACGATTACGCAACCAAATGATCATGATGGCCATCCTGATGGTCATCATTCCGACGATATCTATAGGTTATATCGTAGAAACTGAAGGCCGTTCAGCAGTCTTATCTGAAAAAGAGAAAAAACTGTCATCGGTGATAACCCTGCTAAACGATGCGCTGGGCGACCGCTTTAGTCACTACCCAAATTTGCCGCGTGAAGCACGCATTCGCGCGCTTAATCAAGAGTTGGCCCCCATCACCGAGCGCATTACGCAAGCGTTTCCCGGTATTGGCGCCGGGTATTATCACAAAGCGCTGGATGCCATTATCACCTACGCCCCCTCCGCGCTTTACCAAGGCAACGTAGGTATCACCATCACCGAGGATCATCCCGGACGCGAAGTGATGAGTAGCAACGCGCCTGTGGTCTATTCCGGGCGACAGGTTCGCGGCGACATACTCAACTCGATGATCCCAATAGCGCGCCAGGGAGAGGTTATTGGGTATATCTGGGCCAATGAGCTCACCGAAGATATCCGCCAGCAGGCCTGGAGAATGGACGTCAGGATTATTGCCGTACTGGTTGCCGGGCTCATCTGTAGTCTGCTGCTCATCGTGCACTTCTCACGCCGACTCAGTGCGAATATCGACATCATCACCGATGGGCTTTCCACGCTGGCACAAAAAACCCCTACCCGATTGCCTGAACTCCCCGGCGAGTTAGGACAAATCAGCCGTAGCGTCAATGCGCTGGCACAAACGCTACGGGAAACCAAAACCCTTAACGATCTGATCATTGAAAATGCCGCAGATGGCGTGATCGCCATCGACAGGCAAGGCGACGTTACCACCATGAACCCGGCGGCAGAACAGATAACGGGCTACACGCTGCATGAGCTGGTCGGACAGCCCTATGCGACGCTCTTTGCCAATACGCAGTTTTATAGCCCGGTACTGGACACCCTTGAGCACGGTACTGAACATGTGGCCCAGGAGATTAGCTTTCCAGGACGAGAACGCACCATTGAGATCAGTGTAACCACCAGTCGGATCCATAACGCACACGGCGAGCTGATTGGCGCGCTGGTTATTTTCTCCGATTTAACCGCCCGTAAAGAGACCCAGCGTCGGCTGGCGCAAACTGAAAGGCTTGCCACCCTGGGTGAGCTGATGGCCGGCGTCGCGCATGAAGTGCGAAACCCGCTGACCGCAATTCGTGGCTACGTCCAGATCATCCGCCAGCAAACCTCGCTGCCGGAACATCAGGAATATTTATCTGTTGTGCTGAATGAAATTGATTCCATCAATAAAGTTATTCAACAACTGTTAGATTTCTCTCGCCCACGACAAAGCCAGTGGCAACAGATTCGGCTCAATGCACTCATTGAAGAGACGCTAATCCTGGTGCAAACCGCTGGCCTGCAGGCACGGATCGCCTTTACAACGGAATTAGATCCCAGCCTGCCGCCGATCGTCGCCGATCGCGAGCTTCTCAAACAGGTGATCCTCAATATTTTAATCAATGCGGTGCAGGCGATCGCTGCGCGAGGCGAAATTCGCATCCGTACCTGGCAATACTCGGCCTCGCAACAGGCCGTGATGATTGAAGATAATGGCAACGGTATCGATCTCGCCATACAGAAGAAAATATTCGATCCCTTTTTTACGACAAAAGCATCAGGCACCGGTCTTGGACTGGTGCTGAGCCAGCGCATCATCAACGCGCATCAGGGGGATATCCACGTAACCAGCCAGCCTGGCTGCGGGGCGATATTCACTCTGATTTTACCTCTTAACCCGCAGGGAAATCCGTCAGAATGAAAACGACCTATCGTATTCTCATCGTTGATGATGAAGAAAATGTTCGCCGTATGCTTGCCACCGCATTTTCCCTGCAAGGGCATGAGACACATTGCGCCAGCGACGGGAAAGCCGCGCTGAGCCTGTTTAGCGAAACGCAGCCAGACGTGGTGCTGATGGACATTCGCATGCCGGAGATGGACGGTATCGACGCGCTGAAAGTTATGCGCACGCAGCAACCACGGATCCCCGTCATTCTGATGACCGCTTACGCTGAAGTAGAAACCGCAGTAGAAGCTTTACGTAGCGGCGCATTCGACTACGTGATTAAGCCCTTTGATCTCGACGAGCTAAGCATGGTGATTCAACGCGCATTGCAACTGCAGGAGATGAAACAGGAAATCCGCAATCTGCATAAAGCGTTGACCACCAGCTGGCAGTGGGGACACATTCTGACCACCAGCCCGCGTATGATGGATATCTGTAAAGACACGGCGAAAATCGCCCTCTCCCAGGCAAACGTGTTGATTAGCGGTGAAAGCGGCACAGGAAAAGAGCTGATCGCCCGCGCCATTCACTACAACAGCAAACGCGCCAATGGCCCTTTTATCAAAATTAACTGCGCGGCCCTGCCGGAGTCGTTGTTGGAAAGCGAGCTATTTGGTCACGAAAAAGGCGCGTTTACCGGGGCACAGACATTACGCCAGGGATTGTTCGAACGCGCTCATCAGGGAACTTTATTGCTTGATGAAATTGGCGAGATGCCGCTGGTGCTGCAGGCCAAGCTGCTGCGCATTTTGCAGGAGAGGGAGTTTGAACGCATCGGCGGGCACCAGACCATTCGCGTTGACATTCGAATCGTCGCCGCCACCAACCGCTGTCTGCAAACGATGGTGAAGGAAGGAACGTTTCGAGAAGACCTGTTTTACCGTCTCAACGTTATCCATCTGACTTTGCCGCCATTACGCGAGCGTCGTGAAGATATTGCCTTATTAGCAAACCACTTTTTACAAAAATTCAGCTCTGAAAATCAGCGGGATATTATCGAAATCGACCCGACGGCGATGTCGATCCTCACCGCCTGGCCCTGGCCCGGTAACATTCGCGAACTGTCAAACGTCATCGAACGTGCAGTCGTTATGAATACCGGTGCGGTGATCTTTGCCGACGATCTCCCCGACCCGTTGCGCAACCCGGTGAGCGCCACAACAGAAACAAAACCGACTTACTCCGGGGAACGCAATCTGAAAGAAGAGATTAAGCGTGAGGAAAAACGAATTATCCTCGAAGTCCTCGACAATCAGGACGGCAATCGCACCCGCACGGCGCTGATGCTGGGAATTAGCCGTCGCGCTTTAATGTATAAATTACAAGAGTACGGCATCGACCCATCGGGTTCCTGATACGCAAATTTGCTATGCAGAATTTTGCACACTGCGCAAAATTCTGCATAACCCCTCGTGGTCTCCTTTCACCAAGACCACAAAAATAAACCAATAAATTCAATAAACTAAACATTAATACGTTTCTTTAGTCATTCTGGCACCCTGCTTGCAATTCCCTGAGCGTACCCAAAATGGAGTATGCAAAAAGGGAAACATAATGAAAACAAAACTGATTACCTTACAAGACGCTGCGGGCTTCTTTCGTGATGGCATGACCATCATGGTCGGTGGTTTTATGGGCGTTGGCACACCACCTCGTCTGGTTGAAGCCCTGCTGGAATCCGGCGTCAGAGATCTGACGCTGATTGCTAACGATACCGCCTTTGTCGATACCGGTATCGGCCCCCTGATCGTCAATGGGCGGGTGAGCAAAGTGATTGCCTCGCACATTGGTACAAACCCGGAAACCGGTCGTCGCATGATTGCCGGCGAGATGGATGTACAGCTGGTTCCGCAAGGTACCCTGATCGAACAGATTCGCTGCGGCGGCGCGGGTCTTGGCGGCTTTCTCACCCCCACTGGCGTTGGCACCATCGTGGAAGAAGGCAAGCAAACCATGACGCTTGAGAGTAAAACCTGGCTGCTTGAACGCCCATTACGCGCCGATTTAGCGCTTATTCGCGCCCACCGCTCTGACATGCTTGGCAACCTCACCTACCAGCTCAGCGCCCGTAACTTTAACCCTCTGATTGCCCTCGCCGCTGATATCACGCTGGTCGAACCGGACGAAATGGTTGAAACAGGGGAGCTGCAGCCTGACCAGATTGTGACCCCCGGCGCCGTTATCGACCATATCGTCATTCCACAGGAGAGCTAATCATGGATGCTAAACAACGTATTGCGCGCCGGGTGGCGCAAGAACTTCGCGATGGCGATATCGTCAACTTAGGTATCGGCCTGCCAACGATGGTAGCTAACTACTTACCTGCTGATATTCACATTACGCTGCAATCTGAGAACGGTTTTCTGGGACTGGGCCCAGTCACCACCGCCCATCCTGACCTGGTGAACGCGGGCGGCCAACCGTGCGGTATTTTGCCGGGCGCGGCGATGTTTGATAGCGCCATGTCGTTCGCGTTGATTCGCGGCGGTCATGTTGATGCCTGTGTGCTTGGCGGGTTGCAGGTCGATGAGCAGGCAAACCTCGCCAACTGGGTGGTTCCCGGCAAGATGGTGCCCGGCATGGGTGGCGCAATGGATCTGGTGACCGGTGCGCGTAAAGTCATTATCGCCATGGAGCATTGCGCAAAAGACGGCTCCGCAAAAATCCTGCGTCAATGCACCATGCCGCTCACTGCACAGCATGCTGTGCATATGCTGGTCACCGAGCTGGCTGTATTCCGCTTTATAGATGGCAAGATGTGGCTGACTGAAATCGTCGAAGGATGCGACATCGCCACGCTATGTGAAAAAACCGAAGCACAGTTTGAAATTGCCGACGATCTGCGCATCCTGCGAGGTGACGCATGATTGGCCGCATCGCCCGCTTTATGACACGGGTAGTCAGCCGCTGGCTGCCCGACCCACTGATTTTCGCCATGTTATTAACGTTGCTGACCTTTGGCATCGCGCTGTGGTTAACGCCGCAGACCCCCATCAGCATGGTGAAATTCTGGGGTGACGGTTTCTGGAACCTGCTGGCGTTTGGTATGCAGATGGCGCTGATCATCGTAACCGGCCATGCGTTAGCCAGTTCCGGGCCGGTGAAAAGCCTGCTGCGTACGGCGGCATCAGCCGCCAAAACCCCCGCTCAGGGCGTCATGCTGGTGACTTTTTTTGGTTCAGTTGCCTGCGTTATTAACTGGGGATTTGGTCTGGTGGTCGGGGCGATGTTCGCCCGCGAAGTTGCTCGTCGGGTACCGGGTTCCGATTATCCGTTACTGATTGCCTGCGCTTACATCGGGTTCCTGACCTGGGGCGGCGGCTTCTCCGGCTCAATGCCTTTGCTGGCGGCAACGCCTGGCAACCCGGTCGAGCACGTAGCGGGGCTCATTCCTGTCGCGGATACCCTGTTCACCGGCTTCAATATTTTCATCACGCTCGGCCTGATTGTGGTGATGCCGTTTATCACCCGGATGATGACGCCAAAACCTTCAGATGTGGTGAGCATCGATCCGAAACTTTTACTGGAAGAAGCTGATTTTCAAAAGAAACTGCCACCAGATGCGCCGCCATCTGAAAAACTGGAAGAGAGCCGCATTCTGGCGCTGATCATCGGTGCATTAGGGATTGCCTATCTGGGTATCTACTTTGCCGAGAAAGGTTTCAACATCACCATCAACACCGTCAACCTGATGTTTATGATTGCCGGTCTGCTGCTGCACAAAACGCCGATGGCCTATATGCGTGCCGTTAGTGCTGCCGCACGGAGTACCGCCGGGATTCTGGTGCAATTCCCCTTCTATGCCGGCATTCAGTTGATGATGGAGCACTCCGGCCTCGGTGGGCTCATTACTGAATTTTTCATCAACGTTGCCAACAAAGATACCTTCCCACTGATGACTTTCTTCAGTTCAGCCCTGATTAACTTTGCCGTGCCATCCGGCGGTGGCCATTGGGTTATTCAGGGACCGTTCGTCATGCCTGCCGCTCAGGCGCTGGGTGCCGATCTTGGCAAATCAGTCATGGCCATCGCCTACGGTGAGCAGTGGATGAATATGGCACAACCGTTCTGGGCGCTACCCGCGCTGGCCATCGCCGGTCTCGGAGTACGCGACATTATGGGCTACTGCATCACCGCCCTGCTCTTCTCCGGCGTCATTTTTGTTATTGGATTGACCTTGTTCTGACGGCAACAACTTAATTAAAGGAACTGAAAAATGAAAAACTGTGTCATCGTCAGCGCGGCACGTACCGCAATCGGCAGTTTTAACGGCGCACTGGCAACTACGGGTGCCGTCGAGCTTGGATCAATCGTCATTAGAGCCGCTCTTGAACGCGCGCACCTTGACCCACAGCGCGTGGACGAGGTGATTATGGGCAACGTGCTGCAGTCAGGACTCGGGCAAAACCCAGCGCGTCAGGCATTATTAAAAAGCGGCCTGTCCGACACCGTTTGCGGCTTTACCGTCAACAAAGTGTGCGGCTCTGGCCTGAAAAGCGTGGCGCTTGCCGCCCTCGCTATCAAGGCCGGACAAGCCCAGGCGATCGTCGCGGGAGGGATGGAAAACATGAGCCTGGCCCCCTACCTGTTAGACGCAAAAGCCCGCTGGGGCTATCGCCTCGGTGACGGGCAATTGTCCGACGTGATTCTGCGCGATGGCCTGATCTGCGCCGAGCATGGTTACCACATGGGGATCACTGCAGAAAATGTTGCCAAAGAGTATGGCATCAGCCGCGAAATGCAGGATGAACTGGCTCTGCAGTCACAGCGTAAAGCCGTTGCCGCAATCGAGTCTGGCGCATTTGAGGCTGAAATCGTGCCCGTCAGCGTGTCATCACGGAAGAAAACCATCATCGTTGAGCGTGACGAATTCCCCAAAGCTGACTCGACGGCAGAAGGCCTCGCCGCATTGCGTCCAGCCTTTGATAAAGCAGGAACCGTCACCGCAGGTAACGCCTCGGGGATCAACGACGGTGCAGCGGCATTAGTGATAATGGAAGAGTCCGCAGCACTGGAGGCTGGGCTGAAGCCATTGGCGCGAATCAAAGCCTGGGCCAGTGGCGGCGTAGCTCCGGCTATGATGGGCATGGGGCCGGTTCCCGCCACGCTGAAGGCACTGCAACTGAGCGGCTTACAGCTTTCTGATATCGATCTGATCGAAGCTAACGAGGCATTTGCTGCTCAGTTTCTTGCCGTTGGTAAAACGCTGGGGTTTGATCCGCAAAAGGTTAACGTCAACGGTGGGGCAATTGCGCTGGGACACCCTATCGGCGCCAGCGGCGCACGAATACTGGTGACGCTGCTGCATGCGCTACAGGCACGGGATCAAACGCTTGGACTGGCCACGCTGTGCATCGGCGGCGGTCAGGGCATTGCGATGATAGTGGAGCGAATGAATTAAAAAAAAGGGCCGGATATTTCCGGCCCTTTTTATCACGTCTTAATTACTCTTCAGCGTCGTCCGCTGCATCGTCATCGCTTTCCGCTTCAGGCGCGATATCCTCGTCCCCTTCAGCAGCGCTACCGTCGATGGAGTCGAGCTCTTCATCATCAACCGGTTCAGCAACGCGTTGCAGACCCACAACGTTTTCATCTTCCGCAGTACGGATGAGGATAACGCCCTGGGTGTTACGTCCTACCACGCTGATTTCCGACACGCGAGTACGCACCAGCGTACCTGCATCGGTGATCATCATGATCTGGTCGGTATCTTCAACCTGCACTGCGCCGACAACGGAACCGTTGCGCTCGGTGACTTTGATGGAGATAACGCCCTGGGTCGCACGAGACTTGGTCGGATACTCTTCCGCCGCCGTACGCTTACCGTAGCCGTTCTGGGTAACGGTCAGGATAGCACCTTCACCACGCGGAACGATCAGCGATACCACGCTGTCGCTTTCCGCCAGTTTGATACCGCGTACGCCGGTCGCGGTACGTCCCATCGGACGAACAGCCCCCTCTTTGAAGCGCACCACTTTACCGGCAGCAGAGAACAGCATAACTTCGTCACTGCCAGACGTCAGGTCGACGCCAATCAGCTCATCGCCTTCGTTCAGGTTAACCGCAATGATACCGGCTGAACGCGGACGGCTGAACTCGGTCAGCGCTGTTTTCTTCACGGTACCGCTGGCGGTTGCCATGAAGACGTTGACGCCTTCTTCGTACTCACGTACTGGCAGAATTGCGGTGATACGTTCGTTAGCTTCCAGTGGCAGCAGGTTGACGATAGGACGTCCACGCGCACCACGGCTTGCTTCCGGCAACTGATAAACCTTCATCCAGTACAAACGACCGCGGCTGGAGAAGCAGAGGATCGTGTCATGGGTGTTGGCCACCAGCAGGCGGTCGATAAAGTCTTCTTCTTTAATTCGTGCTGCAGATTTGCCTTTACCTCCACGACGCTGCGCTTCGTAATCGGTTAACGGCTGATATTTCACGTAGCCTTGATGAGACAAGGTCACGACAACATCTTCCTGGCTAATCAGATCTTCGATGTTGATGTCAGCGCTGTTCGCGGTGATTTCGGTCCGACGTGCGTCGCCGAACTGTTCACGAATCAGCTCCATCTCTTCACGGATGACTTCCATCAGACGATCGGCGCTGCCCAGAATGTGCAGCAGTTCAGCGATCTGCTCCAGCAGCTCTTTGTATTCGTCGAGCAGTTTTTCGTGCTCAAGGCCGGTCAGTTTCTGCAAACGCAGATCCAGAATGGCCTGGGCCTGCTGTTCAGTCAGGTAGTACTGACCGTCACGCACGCCAAATTCCGGTTCCAGCCATTCAGGACGCGCGGCATCATCGCCGGCACGTTCCAACATGGCAGAAACGTTACCCAGCTCCCACGAACGCGCGACCAGCGCTGCTTTCGCTTCTGCCGGGGTCGGCGCACGGCGGATCAGTTCGATGATCGGATCGATGTTCGCCAGCGCAATCGCCAGTGCTTCAAGGATGTGCGCACGATCGCGGGCTTTACGCAGTTCAAAGATAGTACGGCGGGTTACGACTTCACGGCGGTGACGTACAAACGCAGCAATAATATCTTTCAGGTTCATGATTTTCGGCTGTCCATGGTGCAACGCAACCATGTTGATACCGAAAGAAACCTGCAGTTGGGTCTGGGAGTAGAGGTTATTCAGAACCACTTCCCCGACTGCGTCGCGTTTCACTTCAATCACGATGCGCATACCGTCTTTGTCAGACTCGTCACGCAGCGCGCTGATACCTTCAACGCGTTTGTCTTTTACCAGCTCGGCGATTTTCTCGATCAGGCGCGCTTTGTTCACCTGATACGGAATTTCATGGACGATGATGGTTTCACGGCCAGTTTTGGCATCCGCTTCGACTTCCGCGCGCGCGCGAATGTACACTTTGCCACGGCCGGTACGGTAGGCTTCTTCAATACCACGACGACCGTTGATGATCGCGGCGGTCGGGAAGTCCGGACCCGGAATATGTTCCATCAGCCCTTCAATGCTGATGTCTTCATCGTCAATGTATGCCAGGCAGCCGTTGATCACTTCCGTCAGGTTGTGCGGCGGAATGTTGGTCGCCATACCTACCGCGATACCGGACGAGCCGTTCACCAGCAGGTTAGGAATTTTGGTTGGCATGACGTCAGGAATTTGTTCGGTGCCGTCGTAGTTATCGACGAAATCCACCGTTTCTTTTTCCAGGTCAGCCATCAGCTCATGGGCGATTTTCGACATACGGATTTCCGTATAACGCATCGCCGCTGCGGAGTCGCCATCGACAGAACCAAAGTTACCCTGACCATCTACCAGCATGTAACGCAAGGAGAATGGCTGCGCCATACGAACAATGGTGTCGTAAACGGCGGTATCACCATGAGGGTGGTATTTACCGATTACGTCACCAACGACACGGGCAGATTTTTTATAGGCTTTATTCCAGTCGTTGCCCAATACGTTCATGGCGTAAAGTACGCGACGGTGAACCGGCTTCAGGCCATCTCGGACGTCCGGCAGCGCACGGCCAACAATGACCGACATCGCATAATCCAGATAGGAGCTCTTCAGCTCTTCCTCAATGTTGACCGGTGTAATTTCTCTCGCAAGGTCGCTCATCTAACCGCTATCCCTCTACTGTATCCCGGATTCAAAGGTCGCAAATTATAACACATCCGTGCAGATTCAGGTAAATGGATTCCCCCTGACAGAGGCTTTATTCATCCCGTCAGGCTGATATACTCATTTGCATCGCAAATTTAGGAGTAGAAGCCCCAATGAATGCCGAAAAACCTCCGGTAACTCACAACGTTGATCAGGAAGAAATTGCCAAGTTTGAAGCAGTCGCGTCACGCTGGTGGGATCTTGAGGGTGAATTTAAGCCACTGCACCGTATTAACCCACTTCGCCTGGGCTATATCACGGAGCGCTCAGGCGGCCTGTTTGGTAAAAAGGTACTCGACGTCGGCTGCGGCGGCGGCATTCTGGCGGAAAGCATGGCGCGCGAGGGCGCAACCGTCACCGGGCTGGACATGGGCTTTGAACCGTTACAGGTAGCAAAACTGCATGCGCTGGAGAGTGGCATCCAGGTGGAATACGTTCAAGAAACCGTTGAAGAACATGCGGAAAAACATGCGCATCAGTATGACGTTGTGACCTGCATGGAAATGCTGGAGCACGTACCGGACCCGCAATCGGTGGTCAGGGCCTGCGCCAGACTGGTCAAACCGGGCGGCGAAGTGTTTTTCTCCACGCTTAATCGCAACGGCAAATCCTGGCTAATGGCGGTGGTCGGCGCGGAATATATTTTGCGTATGGTGCCGAAAGGCACGCATGATGTGAAAAAATTCATTAAGCCGGCTGAACTGTTAGAGTGGGTTGACCAGACCGTGCTGAAAGAGCGTCATATGACCGGCCTGCACTACAACCCGATCACCAACAGTTTTAAACTCGGCCCCGGCGTTGATGTGAACTATATGCTACACACTACCGCGCAAGCAGATTAACCTCCTCCACCCGGCCGGATAAGGCGTGCAACGCCGCAATCCGGCACCGTACCTGATAGTGCGCAGCTTTCGGGCCTGCGCATCGCCTACCAATCCTGAGTAGGATCGTCAGGGCAATTTTTGCGCCAGGTCATAAGAACTTACCTTGCCTTAGATGAAGAAATCAGCACTCGATCAAATTTTCTATTTTTTTTCTCAATTATTGACATCCTCGCCAGGCCTTATAAGACGCGCACTTAGCGATTATTACCCTTTTGCAACCTCAATTTAACCTCAAAATCAACTCTTGTACTGAAAAGAATCCCTACTAGAATACTCACCATATAGCGTCTACTTTATCAAACAACCCCTACATATAGTATTTATCCACAGACTTAGTCACAACATGACTTTGTGGATAATATGGGGGATATTTTTTCTTTCACGGACAGGTAAAAAACCACATGAATCAGAGTCTGCTGGTGACAAAGCGTGATGGTAGTACAGAGCGCATCAATCTCGACAAAATCCACCGAGTTCTGGATTGGGCGGCAGAAGGACTGAATAACGTATCGATTTCTCAGGTCGAGTTGCGCTCCCACATTCAGTTTTATGACGGTATCAAGACATCCGATATCCATGAAACAATCATCAAAGCTGCCGCCGACCTGATCTCCCGCGAGGCACCGGATTATCAGTACCTGGCTGCTCGCCTGGCGATTTTCCATCTGCGCAAAAAAGCCTACGGCGAGTTTGAACCGCCGAAACTGTTCGACCATGTCGTGAAAATGGTTGAAATGGGCAAATACGACAATCATCTGCTGGAAGACTACACGGAAGAAGAGTTCAAGCAGATGGACTCGTTCATCGTACACGACCGCGATATGACCTTCTCCTACGCTGCGGTGAAGCAGTTAGAAGGTAAATACCTGGTACAAAACCGTGTTACCGGTGAGATTTATGAAAGCGCGCAGTTCCTCTACATTCTGGTAGCGGCGTGCCTGTTCTCTAACTATCCGCGTGAAACGCGTCTGCAATACGTAAAACGTTTCTACGACGCCGTTTCTACGTTTAAAATTTCGCTGCCGACGCCGATTATGTCCGGCGTGCGCACCCCTACCCGTCAGTTCAGCTCCTGCGTACTGATCGAGTGCGGCGACAGCCTGGACTCCATCAACGCCACCTCCAGCGCGATTGTGAAATACGTTTCCCAGCGCGCCGGCATCGGTATCAACGCCGGTCGCATCCGTGCGCTGGGTAGCCCGATCCGCGGCGGTGAAGCGTTCCACACCGGTTGTATTCCGTTCTACAAGCACTTCCAGACCGCGGTAAAATCCTGCTCCCAGGGCGGCGTACGCGGCGGTGCTGCAACGCTGTTCTACCCAATGTGGCATCTGGAAGTTGAAAGCCTGCTGGTCCTGAAAAACAACCGTGGCGTCGAAGGCAACCGCGTGCGTCACATGGACTACGGCGTACAGATCAACAAACTGATGTACACCCGTCTGCTGAAGGGCGGCGACATCACGCTGTTCAGCCCGTCCGACGTTCCAGGCCTGTATGATGCGTTCTTCGCTGACCAGGACGAATTCGAACGTCTGTACACCAAATATGAAAACGACGACAGTATCCGCAAGCAACGCGTGAAAGCCGTTGAGCTGTTCTCACTGATGATGCAGGAACGTGCCTCTACCGGGCGTATCTATATTCAGAACGTTGACCACTGCAACACCCATAGCCCGTTTGATCCAATTGTCGCTCCAGTGCGCCAGTCTAACCTGTGCCTGGAAATCGCCCTGCCGACCAAACCGCTGACCGACGTTAACGACGAAAACGGCGAAATTGCGCTGTGTACGCTGTCCGCATTTAACCTCGGTGCTATCAACAGCCTGGACGAGCTGGAAGAGCTGGCCGAATTGGCGGTGCGCGCGCTGGATGCGCTGCTCGATTATCAGGATTATCCGATTCCTGCCGCCAAACGCGGCGCGATGGGTCGCCGTACGCTGGGTATTGGCGTGATCAACTACGCCTACTGGCTGGCGAAAAACGGTAAGCGTTATTCTGACGGCAGCGCGAACAACCTGACTCACAAAACCTTTGAAGCCATTCAGTATTACCTGATGAAAGCCTCTAACGAGCTGGCGAAAGAGCAAGGCGCATGTCCGTGGTTTAACGAAACGACCTACTCCAAAGGTATTCTGCCGATCGATACCTATAAAAAAGATCTCGATGCTATTGTCAACGAGCCGCTGCATCTGGACTGGGAACAACTGCGCGAATCCATCAAAACGCACGGTCTGCGTAACTCCACGCTGTCAGCCCTGATGCCATCGGAGACCTCTTCGCAGATCTCTAACGCCACCAACGGTATTGAACCACCGCGCGGCTATGTGAGTATCAAAGCGTCGAAAGACGGTATTCTGCGCCAGGTCGTGCCGGACTACGAACACCTGCACGACGCGTACGAACTGCTGTGGGAAATGCCGAACAACGATGGCTATTTGCAGCTGGTAGGTATCATGCAGAAATTTATCGATCAGTCGATTTCCGCCAACACCAACTATGATCCGTCGCGCTTCCCATCCGGAAAAGTACCGATGCAGCAGTTGCTGAAAGACCTGCTCACCGCCTACAAATTTGGTGTCAAAACGCTGTATTATCAAAACACCCGTGACGGTGCGGAAGATTCTCAGGACGATCTGGTGCCGTCCATTCAGGACGACGGCTGCGAAAGCGGCGCATGTAAGATCTGATGAACGATGCCGGGTGGCACCAGGCTCACCCGGCCTACAGTAGCTTGGTTTGTAGGCCGGAAAGGGTGCTTGTAACGCCATCCGGCACTCATCCCACAAAGGATTCACATCAATGGCATACACCACTTTTTCACAGACGAAAAATAACCAACTTCTGGAACCGATGTTCTTCGGCCAGCCGGTGAACGTCGCCCGCTACGATCAGCAAAAATATGACATCTTCGAAAAACTGATCGAAAAGCAGCTCTCTTTCTTCTGGCGTCCGGAAGAAGTTGATGTTTCTCGCGATCGCATCGACTTCCAGGCGCTGCCGGAACATGAAAAGCATATCTTCATCAGCAATCTGAAGTATCAAACGCTGCTGGACTCCATTCAGGGACGTAGTCCGAACGTGGCGCTGCTGCCGTTAATCTCGATCCCTGAGCTGGAAACCTGGGTGGAAACATGGGCGTTTTCAGAAACGATCCACTCCCGTTCCTACACCCACATCATTCGTAACATCGTGAACGATCCGGCGGTGGTGTTTGATGACATCGTCACCAACGAGCAGATCCAGAAACGCGCGGAAGGCATTTCCAGCTATTACGACGAATTGATTGAGATGACCAGCTACTGGCATTTGCTGGGCGAAGGCACGCATAACGTTAACGGTAAAACGGTTGTCGTAAGCCTGCGTGAACTTAAGAAGAAGCTGTATCTGTGCCTGATGAGCGTGAACGCGCTGGAAGCGATCCGCTTCTACGTCAGCTTCGCCTGCTCCTTCGCCTTCGCCGAACGCGAACTGATGGAAGGCAACGCGAAAATTATTCGCCTGATCGCCCGCGATGAAGCCCTGCATTTGACCGGGACCCAGCATATGCTGAATCTGCTGCGCAGCGGCGTGGACGATCCGGAAATGGCGGAAATCGCCGAAGAGTGTAAACAAGAATGCTACGACCTGTTCGTACAGGCCGCGCTGCAGGAAAAAGAGTGGGCGGATTATCTGTTCCGTGACGGCTCAATGATTGGCCTGAACAAAGACATTCTGTGCCAGTACGTTGAGTACATCACCAACATCCGTATGCAGGCTGTCGGACTCGACTTGCCGTTCCAGACCCGCTCTAACCCAATCCCGTGGATCAACACCTGGCTGGTGTCTGATAACGTGCAGGTTGCGCCGCAGGAAGTGGAAGTCAGCTCTTACCTGGTCGGCCAGATCGATTCGGAAGTCGATACCGACGACCTGAGTAACTTCCAGCTCTGATGGGCCGCGTTACTCTGCGCATCTCTGGCACACAACTGCTGTGCCAGGATGAACACCCTTCCCTGCTTGCCGCGCTCGAATCGCACAATGTTGAAGTTGAATACCAGTGCCGCGCAGGTTATTGCGGCTCCTGCCGTACCCGTCTGGTAGCGGGACAGGTCGACTGGATTGCCGAACCTCTGGCCTTCATTCAGCCAGGTGAAATTTTGCCCTGCTGCTGTCGGGCAAAAGGCGATATTGAAATAGAGCTGTAATGCGTGGCGGGATAAAAATTACGACTAAAAAAGAGCCGCCGATGGACGGCAGCTCTTTATTTCTCCTGGAGGCAGGTATGGCCACGTTGACGGCAGACGGCCTTATCTAGCCGTTAATAACGTTTGATCCAACCAGGCCTGTGACCGGAGGTGCATCACAGACCTTGTGCCATTACTCTTTATTCAGGAATGTCACTGCTTTGTCGGGGAAGTCGGTGAACAGCCCGTCAACGCCCGCCTTGTTATACAGAATGTCATACAGCTGGTTTACGTCAGTGGTGTAATCCGGCAACTGATCGGCACGAACGGTATAAGGATGCACCACCATCTTATTCTGATGCGCGTCCTGTACCATACCCGTTAACGAGATATTGCCTTTCTTCGACTTCTCATCAATCAGCATGTGATAGTCCGGCCCAATGCCGTCCGCATACTGCGCAACCTGCTTCATGGCACCCGGTTTAAACATCCAGTCGTAGTTGTAATTAACCCAACTACCGTCCGGCTTTTTCTCCTGAGTTTCATTCCAGTCAGTGTACGCAATCAACTGTACCAGATTGAGATCCATCCCCATCTTCGGTTCCAGTTCATTCTTAATGCGCTTTAACTCTGCGACATCAAAACACTGTAGATAAACCTTGTCGTTCTTGTCGGTGTACCCGTACTTTTTCAGTACTTCCAGCGTCTTAGCCGCAATGTCCTTCCCTTCCTGATGATGGAACCACGGCGCTTTCATTTCCGGGTAAATGCCAATGTTTTTACCGGTTGAATGATTTAATCCCTGAACGAACTCAATCTCTTCTTCGAAAGTGTGCACACGGAAATCAGATTTACCCATCGGGAAACGCCCCGGGTAGGTCTGGACCTTTTTGCCATTTTCGATATCAAAGCCTTCGGTAAATTTCAGCGATTTAATCTCATCCAGCGTAAAGTCGATAGCGTAGTAGCGCCCATCTTTACGTGCACGATCCGGGAAACGCTCGGCAACATCGGTGACGCGGTCAAGGTAGTGGTCATGCAGGACAACCAGATGGTCGTCCTTGGTCATCACCAAATCCTGTTCCAGGTAATCAGCCCCCTGAGCATAAGCCATCGCTTTTGCTGGCAGCGTATGCTCCGGTAGATAACCGCTGGCGCCACGGTGCGCAATCACGATTTTTTCTGCGGCAACCGCCGCGCTGCTCACCACAATACCTGTCAGCATTAGCGCCACGCTGAGACTTTTCAATGTGGTTTTCATCTATTAGCCCCCGTTACGCTTCAGTGCGATCTCTTCGTGATGGCGTTTTTCGCCAATCATGACGACCACCAGCAGAATAACCGCCAGCACGCTACCGCCAATCATCACCATAAAGCCGCCGTCCCAACCGAAGAAGTCAACGGTATAGCCAACAATGGCGCTCGCCGCTACGGAACCGCCGAGATAACCGAACAGACCGGTAAAGCCAGCCGCCGTACCCGCCGCTTTTTTCGGTGCCAGTTCCAGCGCATGCAGACCAATCAACATTACCGGACCGTAGATCAGGAAGCCGATGATGATCATACAAGCCATATCCACGTTCGGGTTGCCTGCCGGGTTCATCCAGTAGACGATAGTCGCGATAGTCACCAGCGTCATAAAGAACACGCCGGTCGCACCACGGTTGCCACGGAAGACTTTATCCGACATCCAGCCGCACAGCAGCGTGCCCGGAATACCCGCATATTCATACAGGAAGTAGGCCCAGGATGATTTATCCAGCGCGAAATGTTTCACTTCTTTCAGATAGGTCGGGGACCAGTCCAGGATGCCGTAACGCAGCAGATAAACAAACACGTTGGCGATAGCGATGTACCACAACAGTTTGTTCGGCAGTACGTATTGCATGAAGATCTGCTTCGCAGTCAGCTCTTCTTCCGCTTTCTCGTTGTAATCGTCCGGGTAGTCGTTCTTGTACTCTTCGATAGGCGGCAGGCCACAAGACTGCGGCGTATCACGCATCAGAGCAAAAGCAAACAGCGCGACGACGATCGCACCGAAAGCAGGCATATACAGCGCCGCTTTCCAGTCATTGAACCAGGCCATACCCAGCAGGAACAACAGAGGAGGCAGACCACCGCCCACGTTGTGCGCACAGTTCCAGACGGAGACAATGCCCCCACGCTCTTTCTGCGACCACCAGTGCACCATGGTACGACCACACGGCGGCCAACCCATTCCCTGGAACCATCCGCAGAGGAACAGCAGCACAAACATAACCGCAATGCTCGAAGTCGCCCACGGCACAAAGCCCATGAACAACATGACTGCGGCGGCCAGAATCAGACCCGCTGGCAGGAAAACGCGCGGATTCGAGCGATCCGAAACGGACCCCATGATGAATTTCGAAAATCCGTAAGCAATGGAGATACCGGATAACGCAAAACCCAGATCGCCACGCGAGAAACCTTGCTCAACCAGATACGGCATCGCAAGGGCAAAGTTCTTACGTACCAGATAGTACGCGGCATAGCCAAAGAATATCCCCAGAAAGATCTGCCAACGTAATCGACGATATGTCGGGTCGATCTCCGCTGCAGGCAAACGCGCCGTGTGTGACGCTGGTTTAAAAATGCTCAACATAGTGTAGCCTCCGTGGCCGTCTTTCATTCGAAGTAAACACTGCAGTTCGTCATTACTACCCTACCGCTCCCAGTGTGGCCGCGATGTTAAGGAAAGATACATAACAAAAATGTGAAACGCTGCACATATTGTTACAGATTTATGACAAATGTTCATAAAGGCGCACGAAATCACGTTTCATTTTCGAATAATGAGCGATTATGCGCGAAATCAAACAATCCATGTTTTTTATGTGGCTAAATGATAAAAAACGAACTGTGAGGAAAAACAATGAAAATTCGCGACTCGCAAACAAGTGACGTGATTATCATTGGTGGAGGAGCAACAGGTGCAGGGATCGCACGCGATTGTGCACTGCGCGGGTTGCGCGTCATCTTAGTGGAACGCCACGATATCGCCACAGGGGCGACCGGACGTAACCACGGTCTGCTGCACAGCGGTGCACGCTACGCCGTCACCGACGCTGAATCTGCCCGGGAGTGCATCAGCGAAAACCAAATTCTCAAACGTATCGCCCGTCATTGCGTTGAGCCGACGGACGGTCTGTTTATTACCCTGCCGGAAGATGAACTCTCCTTCCAGGCAACCTTTATTCGCGCCTGTGAAGAGGCCGGTATTCGCGCAGAAGCAATTGACCCTAAGCAGGCGCGCATTATCGAACCTTCCGTCAACCCACAGCTGATTGGCGCGGTAAAAGTGCCGGACGGCACGGTTGATCCTTTCCGCTTAACCGCCGCCAACATGCTGGATGCGCGTGAGCATGGCGCAGTAATCTTAACGGCGCATGAAGTGACGGGACTGATTCGTGAAGGGGCAACGGTTTGCGGCGTGAACGTACGCAATCATCTGACGGGTGAGATGCAGTCTCTGCATGCACCGGTAGTCGTCAACGCCGCCGGGATCTGGGGCCAGCGCATTGCGGAATATGCCGACCTGAGTATCCGTATGTTCCCGGCCAAAGGTTCGCTGCTGATTATGGATCACCGCATTAACCAGCATGTCATTAACCGCTGTCGTAAGCCGTCTGACGCCGATATCCTGGTGCCCGGTGATACCATTTCGCTGATTGGCACCACCTCACAGCACATTGATTACGATGATATCGACAGCAACCGCGTCACCGCAGAAGAGGTCGATATACTGCTGCGTGAAGGCGAAAAACTGGCGCCGATTATGGCGAAAACGCGCATTTTACGCGCCTACTCCGGCGTGCGTCCTCTGGTAGCCAGCGACGACGATCCAAGTGGCCGTAACGTCAGTCGTGGGATTGTACTGTTCGATCACGCCCAGCGTGACGGACTGGACGGGTTTATCACCATTACCGGCGGCAAATTGATGACCTACCGCCTGATGGCAGAGTGGGCCACCGATGCCGTTTGCCGTAAGCTGGGCAATACCCAACCTTGCACAACGGCAGACACGGCGCTGCCTGGCTCACAAGAATCGACCGAGCATACGCTCAAACGCGTGATCTCATTGCCCGCGCCACTGCGCGGTTCAGCGGTCTACCGTCACGGCGATCGCACCCCAGCGTGGCTTAGCGAAGGTCGGCAGCACCGTAGCCTGGTCTGTGAATGCGAAGCGGTCACTGCAGGTGAAGTGCAATACGCCGTCGAGAATTTGACCGTCAACAGCCTGCTGGATTTGCGTCGCCGTACCCGTGTTGGAATGGGGACCTGCCAGGGCGAATTGTGTGCCTGCCGCGCCGCAGGTTTGCTGCAACGTTTTAATGTCACCACCGCCGCGCAATCTATCACCCAGCTTTCCGATTTCCTCAATGAACGCTGGAAAGGCGTGCAGCCTATCGCCTGGGGAGATGCGCTGCGCGAAAGCGAATTCACACGCTGGGTCTATCAGGGATTGTGCGGTCTGGAAAAGGAGCACCAGGATGAAATTTGATACCGTCATTATCGGCGGCGGCCTGGCCGGACTACTGTGCGGCCTGCAACTGCAAAAAAGCGGTTTACGCTGCACGATTGTCACTCGCGGCCAAAGCGCCCTGCATTTCTCCTCCGGCTCACTGGATTTGCTCAGCAACTTACCCGATGGCCAACCGGTGACGGATATAGAAGCAGGCCTGAATGCGCTGCGCACTCAGGCACCCGCGCACCCGTACAGCACCATCGGAACGCACAACGTCCTGGAGCTGGCCCAGCAGGCGCAAAATCTTCTCGAAGAATGCGGAACGCATTTGCAAGGCAAGGTACATCAGTCACATCAACGCATCACCCCGCTGGGAACGCTGCGCTCAACCTGGTTAAGTTCCCCGGAAGTTCCGGTCTGGCCGCTGTCCGCGCAGCGTATCTGCGTTGTAGGTATTAGCGGTTTACTGGATTTTCAGGCACATCTCGCCGCGGCGTCGCTGCGTCAACACAATCTCAGCGTCGAGACGGCAGAAATCGATCTGCCTGAGCTGGATGTCCTGCGTGATAACCCGACCGAGTTTCGCGCCGTCAATATTGCGCGCCTGCTGGATAACGAAGATAAATGGTCGCTGCTCTATGACGCTTTATTGCCAGTAGCAAAAACCTGCGACATGATAATTATGCCGGCCTGCTTCGGTCTGGCGGATGAACAGCTCTGGCAATGGCTTAACGAGCGTCTCCCCTGCTCGCTGACGCTGTTACCGACCCTCCCGCCTTCGGTACTGGGTATGCGTTTGCATAACAAATTGCAGCGCCAGTTTGTGCGCCAGGGCGGCGTCTGGATGCCGGGTGATGAAGTGAAGAAAATCACCTGTCAGGACGGCGTAGTCAGCGAAATCTGGACCCGTAATCATGCCGATATTCCTTTGCGGCCACGTTTCGCCGTGCTCGCCAGCGGCAGCTTCTTCAGCAGCGGGCTGGTCGCCACGCGTGAGGCCATCTACGAACCTATCCTGGGGCTGGATGTACAACAAACCGCCACCCGCGCCGAGTGGTATGAGCGTGACGTCTTCGACCCACAACCGTGGCAGCAGTTTGGCGTTACGACCGATGCCGGGCTGCGCCCGTCGCTGGCGGGACAAACGATAGAGAACATGTATGCCATCGGTTCCGTTCTCGGCGGATTCGACCCTATCGCCCAGGGTTGCGGAGGCGGCGTGTGCGCTGTTAGCGCCTTACACGCCGCACATCATATTGCGAAACGTGCAGGAGGCCAGCAATGAGCGACACACGTTTTGAAAGTTGTATCAAATGCACGGTGTGCACCACGGCCTGCCCGGTAAGTCGCGTCAATCCGAACTACCCTGGTCCTAAACAGGCCGGACCGGACGGTGAGCGTCTGCGCCTGAAAGATGGCGCGTTATATGACGATGCGCTGAAATACTGCATCAACTGTAAGCGTTGCGAAGTGGCCTGTCCTTCAGATGTGAAGATTGGCGATATCATCCAACGCGCGCGCGCCAAATACGACACTACGCGTCCGTCGCTGCGTAACTTCGTCTTAAGCCATACCGATTTGATGGGTAGCGTATCCACACCGTTCGCCCCGATAGTGAATACCGCCACCTCACTCAAACCGGTGCGTCAGTTGCTGGATTACGCGCTAAAAATCGACCATCGCCGTACGCTGCCGAAGTACTCTTTCGGCACCTTCCGCCGCTGGTATCGCAGCGTTGCCGCACAGCAAGCGCAATATCAGGATCAGGTTGCCTTTTTCCACGGCTGTTTTGTTAATTACAACCATCCGCAGCTCGGCAAAGATCTGATCAAAGTATTGAATGCGATGGGAACCGGGGTGCAACTGCTGAGCAAAGAGAAATGCTGCGGCGTACCGCTGATTGCCAACGGCTTTACCGATAAAGCGCGTAAGCAGGCGGTGAGCAACGTGGCCTCGCTCAGAGAAGCAATTGACGGTAAAGGCATTCCGGTGATCGCCACCTCATCAACCTGCACCTTTGCACTGCGTGATGAATATCCGGAAGTGCTGGACGTCGACAACTCAGGTCTACGCGAACACATTGAACTGGCAACCCGCTGGCTGTGGCGCAAGCTGGATGAAGGCAAAACGCTGCCGCTGAAAACGCTGCCGCTGAAAGTGGTCTACCACACGCCATGCCACATGGAGAAAATGGGCTGGACGCTCTACACGCTGGAACTGCTACGACAAATTCCAGGGCTGGAGCTAACGGTGCTGGACTCGCAATGTTGCGGGATTGCCGGGACATACGGCTTTAAAAAGGAAAACTACCCGACATCGCAGTCCATTGGCGCACCGCTGTTCCGCCAGATTGAAGACAGCGGCGCTGATATCGTCGTCACCGACTGCGAAACCTGTAAATGGCAGATTGAGATGTCTACCAGTAAGCGCTGCGAACACCCCATCACCCTGCTTGCCAAAGCGTTAGGTTAATTCTGTTGCCCGGTGGCATTGGCTACCGGGCTTTAGCACCTAATAACTACTTTTCAGCGGTTGAATTGCCGGTCCTGATTTAAACATTGCCAGCCTGCGATCCAGCGCTTCGGTATAAAGCATGGTATCCACGCCTACCGCGACAAAATTTGCTCCCCATTGCAGACATTTCTGCGCCATTGCTGGGTCAACAGCGAGGAAACCGGCTGCTTTTCCGGCTGCGCGGATACGGCGAATGCTTTGCTCAATGATCCGCTGCACCTCCGGGTGTCCGGCATTATCCGGGTAGCCTAACGACGCAGAAAGATCCGCCGGGCCAATAAAGACACCGTCAATACCGTCAACGTCCAGAATGGCATCCAGATTATCCAGTGCCGCTTTGCTTTCGACCTGTACCAGCAGGCAGAGTGATTCATTAGCCTGGGCCATATAATTGTCGATACGCCCCCAGCGCGCCGCCCGTGCCACGCTGGCGCCGACACCACGCTCGCCGAGCGGTGGATAACGAGTCGCGGAAACCACCTGAAGCGCCTGCTCTGCGCTGTCGACCATCGGGACAAGCAGCGTCTGCGCGCCAATATCCAGCACCTGCTTGATCAACGCTTTACTGCCCTCCACCGGGCGAACCACAGGCTGGCTGGCATAAGGCGCTATCGCCTGCAGCTGATGGTAAAGATCCTGCACCGTGTTCGGCGCGTGTTCTCCATCAATCAGCAGCCAGTCATAGCCCGACGTCGCGGCAATCTCCGCCATGTAAGAGGTGGTCGAACTAAGCCACAGGCCGACCTGGACTTCCCCTTTGCGTAATCCTTCTTTGAAGGGATTTGATAACAATGCGTTCATAACGATCCTTACAACGTAGATAAGATTAATGATGCGCAGCGCCTGCTTGTGAAACTGAACGGTTCACACTCAGCGTAAAGATGATTAGCGAGCCAATAATCGCGACGCCCGCGAGGACCAGCAGGCCCGCCGCATCGCTGGCAAACACCGTTTCGGCTTTGACGCGCAGAATGGGAGCAATAAAGCCGCCAACGGCACCAAACAGGTTGACGAAGCCGATCCCCGCCGCCAGAGCCGTCCCGGAAAGAAGTTGCGTTGGCATCGTCCAGAACACTGGCTGTACCGCAATGAAACCGACCGCCGCGACGCAGAGCGCCACAATCGCCAGTACCGGTGAAACCAGCCCGGAAAGGCCAATGCCGATTCCTGCCGCCAGCAGCGTCAGCGCGGCAACATTACGCCGGTCGCCAGTGCGATCGGAGTAGCGGGGAATAAGCCAGGTACCAAACAGCGCCGCCACCCACGGAATTGCCGCCACGACCGAAGCCGTAAAGCCCACTTTTGTCCCTAACAACGCAGCAACCTGAGTTGGCAGGAAGAAGATCAGGCCATACACCGCCACCTGGATCGTCAGATAGATAATCGCCAGTTGCCAGACACGGCCATTACGCAGCGCATCCGACAGGCGCGAAGTGACCTTTTTCTCCTCTTCACTCGCCAGTTGGCTAATAAGTAACGCCTTTTCCTCCGCGCTCAGGAAACGTGCCTGCTGCGGGGTATCATCCAGCCAGAAGAAGGTGAAAATGCCCGCGCCTACCGCCAGTAAACCTTCGATAACGAACATCCAGAACCACCCTGGATGCCCCATAAAGCCGTGCATCTCCAACAGCGCACCGGAAAGCGGCGATCCCAGGGTTAACGCCAGCGGCGCCCCCATGTAGAACAGCCCCATGATGCTGGCGCGGTTACGCTGGGGGAACCACTGGGACGTCAGATAGATCATACCGGGGAAGAAGCCCGCCTCTGCCGCCCCCAGCAGAGTACGGATAATCAGAAATTTCGATTCAGTATCCGCCCATGCCATCGCCGCAGAGAGGAATCCCCACAGTAACGTGGTGGTACCAATCCAGGTTCTGGCACCAAATTTACGCATCAACAGGTTGGCAGGAACCCCCAGAAAGGCGTAAACCACAAAGAAAATCCCCGCGCCCAACGCATAAGCTTCGTTGCTCAGACCGGTATCAATCTGATAGGTCTCTTTGGCAAAACCGATGTTTGAGCGGTCAAGAAACGCCAGCACATACAGCGCCAGCATAAAGGGAATCAAACGGGCGCGGTTTTTCTTCACCACACCATCAAGTAACGTGGTACTCATAGCAAGATCCTCAAAGAAATGAGGGCGTTGCCGTGGCATTGGCAACGCACTGGTCATTAGTGGCTATAAGGGCGCTTCAGATTGCAGTCGCGGTTAAGCTCGACGCCAAATCCTGGTTTGTCGAGCACCGACTTATGAATGCGGCCATTGACGGGTACCGGTTCGTCCAGAAGGATCGGATCAAACTGTGGACGCATCGTTGAACAATCCGGGCTGGTCATCAAAAACTCGCTGAACGGGGTATTGGTGAACGTGATTACCGCGTGGTGCGAGTAAACCGAGGAACCATGTGGCACCACCAGTTGTCCGCGCGATTTAGCAATAGCGGCAATTTCCATCAGCGTGGTTAACCCACCGCACCAGCCCACATCAGGCTGCATGATATCGATGCCGGTTTCTGAGAGTGTGCGGAAGGACTGCAGCGTCCCGTGGTGTTCACCGCTGGTAACCATCATCCCCGCCGGGGCGTTACGTTTCAGCTCGCGATAACCTTCATACTGCTGTGGCGGCAGACACTCTTCGATCCACTTCAGATTGGACGGTGCGCAGGCATGGGCCAGTTTGGTGGCATAGTTCACGTCCTGACTCATCCAGCAATCGAGCATCAACCAGAAATCCGGACCGCATTTCTCACGCATGTCGGCTACCATTGCCGCATCTTTGCGGATCCCTGCATCCCCGTCGTGCGGCCCCCAGTGGGTCGGCATTTTGCCGCCAATAAAGCCCATTTCTTTCGCCAGATCAGGGCGCGCTCCGGTCGCGTAGAATTGAATTTCGTCGCGTACCGCGCCACCCAATAGTTTGTAGACCGGTAAACCCACCACCTTGCCAAACAGATCCCACAGCGCCAGATCCACGCACGAGATGGTGTTCATCACCAGACCGCCGGAGCCGGAGTAGTACATCGTTGCGCCCAGCATCTGATCGTGAATGAGTTTGATATCACTGACGCATTTCCCTTCAATAAAACGATTGAGATGCTTTTCCACAATAAAGCACCCCATCTCCCCTGCTGTGGAAACAGCAAAACCGGTCTGTCCGTTTTCAGCTTCCACTTCAACAATCAGTGTTCCTAATACGTTGATGCCAAAGGACTGGCGCGATTGCTCATATTCACGATATTTGCTCATTGGCGTGGCGATATGATCGTCAATCCAGTGGTTAGCGCCCTGATCGTGATAATCGCCGCCGCCAGCGCCTTTATCCGCCGTAGCACCACCGGTAAACCAGGCACGAACGTGTTTAATTTTAGGTAGGGTCATGGTGTTCTCCTTTTTATGAAGCGAGTGAGTCGAAGGGACTTTTCCATCCCAACAGGCGTGAAATATCCCTGGCGCAAGCAATCGCTTTACCGGCCAGATAATCACGGTTCTCTTCGTTAATTTGCAGACGAGTGCCGACCACTGAAATCGCGGCGGTCAGTTCATTGTTAGCGTTAAAAACAGGCGCTGCGACGCAGCGAACATCGGGATAATCTTCGCCATTATCAAAGCTCCATCCACGCTGTCGAATACGCTCCAGCTCGTCATTCAACTGCTGTGGCCTGGTGATAGTGGTCGGCGTTGCCTGTTCCCATATCAGCTGTTCAATAATGGCTTTTCGTGCGGCTGCCGGTTGCCAGGCCAGCAGGCATTTGCCGATACCCGAGCGATAGAGCGAAAGACTTTTCCCTTCGTGGGAGCGCACGCTGATAGTGGATGACGATTCCACTTTCAGAATGTAATACGCGCTTTCGTGGTCGATGATCCCGAGATGGCAAAGTAACCCTGTCTCATCCATCAGCTGTGTCAGCCGTGGACGCGCCAGTTCACGTAAATCCATCTTGCTCAGCGCATGCCCGGACAACTCAACCAGCTTGGTCCACAGGCAGTAATTTTCCTGATGATCAATGCTGATAAAGCGCTGACGCTTCAGTTCATTAAGTAACAGGTACGCGGTGCTTTTTGGAATACCCAACGCCTCTATGATGGTGGCGGCGCTACATGGGCCGATACGCGCAATGAGATTGAGTATTTCGATCGCCCTGGTGAGCGCGGGAACTTTGCTTGATTCCAACATACTGGACTCCAGTCTGAGATACTGGAATCAGTGTGGTAGGTTAAGGGGGTTAAAATTGTGAAGCGCATCAAATCCTCTCGTTCTTCCAGCTGGCTGGAGAAAAAACGAGCATAATTGTGAACTAACGCACGGATTTTTTTACAGAGAGTACAACAGGTTGGACTGATAACGGGAAGGCCAGAATGCCTTCCCATAACAAGCGCGTGAGAGAGTGCAAGTCAGGAAGGCAGCGTCAGGGATTCAACCACTTCTATCCAACCGTGTTCGCTGGCAATATCCTGCCCGTTGAGCCAACGGCGCAGCATATTGAGCGCCATCATTGCGCACACTTCCTGACGCACCGACAAACTATAACGATTAGCGTTCAGCCGTACGCGTAAGGCATGCGTTCCATCAGGCGTTGCCAGCGCAAAGTTAATATGTTCGTTTTCGAAAGCCGATACCGCCAGCGCCAGCCCGGCATAATGGTTGCCGCGTCGTTCGGTTATCCAGTGTGCCGTTTGCGCCAGCGTTTCTTCCTGGGGCGGAACCACTTCGCTCGCCAACAGCGGAGCATTCACGCGCGAAAGCTGCAGCGCCACCAGACCACCGGTGAATTGTTCGCTTAGCGTCAGGCTGTATTGCTGTTCCTGCAACGTACGGGCGATTTGCGCGGGTAAACCTTCCGTACCTTCGAAAATCATATTCTGCCCGGCAACCCGCTTCACTTCTGGCCACAGCGCCAGCATCGCTTCCCGTTGGGAATCCGGCCCGGTCAGCTTCAGTTCGATAATCGGCATTGACGAGCGGTAGCCCATTGTCACTCCCGGAGGCAATTGCAGCGGATCCAGGCTCTGCGCCAGCTCGCTTTCAGAACGACCAAAGGTGGTTAATCGCAGGCATAGCGGGGGTTGAGACAGCGAAAAACGCTCACGCAAACGCGGCAGGATCTCATGCTCAACCATGACTTTAAATTCTGATGGCACTCCCGGGGTAAAGAACATCAGGCAGCGGTTAAGCTTCAGGGCAAACCCACACGCGGTTCCTACCGGATTATTGATGAATTCCGCACTGGCAGGTAGCTCAGCCTGTTTGCGGTTACTCGGTGCCATCACGCGTCCACGATCGCGGAAATAACGCGCCATCTCGGCGAGCCATGCTTCATGCAGCACCAGCCCTTCACCTTTTGCCGTGGCCGCAGCCAGCGCGCTCAAATCATCGCTGGTTGGTCCCAGACCGCCGTTAACGATCAGTACATCGGCATGTTCGCTACGCTCACGCAAAACGGCGACCAAATCGTCAAGATTGTCGCCTACCGTGTTGCGACGGGTTAGCGGTAACCCCTGATTAAAGAAAAAATCGGCCAGCCAGGCGGCATTCGTGTCGACGATTTGTCCATGCAACACTTCATCCCCGGTGGATAGCATCTCCACGTTTAACATCGTGTTCTCCTGCTTTTATGATGAAAACACTATAACGCATGGAGGGGGGAAGGCGCGACTGAACGCCGCGCCGGAAAAATCAGAAACTCGCGTTAACCCCAACGTACGGGCCGTCAGCAATCGCGTTATCGCGGTTACCGTCTTTGCCTGCCAGGTTCAGGTAGCGATAACCGGCTTCAATGCTCAGCGGACGCATAATGGTCAGACGCGCACCTGCATTCGCTTCTTCATAGCTGTCGATACCGCTGGAAAGAGAATCGGGAGAGTAATAATACTCACCAAACAGGCGGAGGCTGTCGCCAATCGGCCACTGCAAACCGCCACCGACCGCCGCCGCGTAACCCTCGTCACCATCATTCGGGTTAGTATAAATGCCTTTCCCACCGACCGTTGCCAGCAGCGGACCGAGAGGAATATTCAGACCCAGTCCCAGACCGGCCGCATCGCCGTCGTCATCGTTATGCATCCAGTTACCGCTGACGGCCAAACCGGTGGTCTCAGTACCCATACCGAAACCCAGGTTGGTGTAGTCTTCGCCAGCCTGGCCGCTGATGCTAATCGCGCTCGCCGACGCGGAAACAAACAGCATTCCGGCAAAACCCAACATTAAACTTTTTTTCATTTTCTATCCTTTCCAGCAAGAATCAAAACATAGCCCCAAAACTGGTGAATTGTACTGTCAGATCACGAGGAATCAATGCACTAAAAAAGCGATGCAATAACATATTGTAAGCAAATACTACTCACAAGATTTAGATAAGGTTAAATTCTTGTAGCAATTACGCCACTGATGGCAGCAGAATGCCATTTTCAACAAACATCCTGTTTTCCCTGGCAAAGCGGCGTTATTCGTCGATGAAGCGTTTTTTCTACCGTCAGCAAAAGGTAAGATGCGTGCACGATGGAATTTTCTATACCTCCCCCTACAAGGATTCGACTTATGCGCCAAAGAACAATTGTTTGCCCATTAATTCAAAACGATGGCTGTTATTTACTGTGCAAAATGGCTGACGACCGCGGTGTGTTCCCCGGTCAGTGGGCGCTTTCTGGCGGCGGCGTTGAACCGGGTGAACGTATTGAAGAAGCTTTGCGCCGTGAAGTAAGAGAAGAGCTGGGCGAACAACTGGTGTTATCAGATATTACGCCATGGACCTTCAGTGACGATGTTCGCACCAAAACGTACGCCGATGGCAGTCAGGAAGAGATTTATATGATTTATCTCATCTTCGATTGTGTGGCGGCTAATCGTGAAGTGAAGATTAACGAAGAATTCCAGGCATTCGCCTGGGTTAAAGCGGAAGATCTCGGCTCTTACGATTTAAATATCGCCACGCGTAAAACGTTAACCTTGAAAGGGTTACTGTAAATCATCATTTTAATAACGGCATATAATTAGCATTCTTAATAGCGGCATTGCGCTCATCAGTCTGCAGATAACAGCAATGTCGCCCAAACCACTCAAACCTACATGATCTTTTTTTCATTAAGATAAATAAAAAATACGCTATTCCTCTATCTGTCCCAAACCTTAAAGTCTTAAGGATAAATTAACCTTCCGTCATTACCCTTTGAAGCCTGATGAAATAATTAACGACGCCCCTGTTTATCACTAAAAATAAAACGTCGGTGGCGTTAAAGGGCTTGAAGGAATAATGATGCCTGACTTTTTGCCTTTCTCTCGCCCGGCAATGGGGGCTGAAGAACTTGCCGCTGTGAAGACGGTTCTGGACTCTGGATGGATAACCACCGGCCCGAAAAATCAACAGCTGGAAGAAGCCTTCTGCCAGCTCACGGGAAATCAACACGCCGTCGCCGTCTGCTCCGCTACGGCAGGAATGCACATCACACTGATGGCGCTGGACATCGGTGCAGGCGATGAGGTCATTACACCGTCAATGACGTGGGTTTCTACCCTCAACATGATTGTCCTGCTGGGTGCGACGCCAGTCATGATCGACGTCGACCGCGATACGCTCATGGTCACACCGGAGCAAATTGAGGCCGCCATCACCCCGCGAACCAAAGCCATTATTCCGGTACATTACGCAGGCGCCCCCGCCGACCTGGACGCGATTTATGCCATTGGCGAACGCTATGGCATTCCGATTATAGAAGATGCGGCCCATGCCGTAGGGACGTTGTATAAAGGTCGTCATGTCGGCGCGCGCGGCACGGCAATATTCTCGTTTCACGCCATCAAAAATATTACCTGCGCCGAGGGCGGGTTGATCGTTACCGACGACAGCCAGCTTGCCCAACGGCTTCGCAGCCTGAAGTTTCACGGTCTGGGCGTTGATGCCTTTGATCGACAAACCTATGGCCGGGCGCCGCAGGCCGAAGTGCTTGCGCCAGGGTACAAGTACAACCTCACGGATATCAACGCCGCCATTGCGTTGGTACAGCTAAATAAACTGGAACACCTGAACTCACGCCGGGCGCAAATTGCCCGCGAGTATCAACAGGCGCTGGCCGATACGCCATTTCAACCACTGAGTCTGCCCCAGTGGGCGCACGTTCACCCCTGGCACCTGTTCATCATTCGCGTTGACGAAGCCCGCTGCGGTCTGAGCAGAGATGCCTTAATGGAGGCGTTAAAGGCCAAAAATATCGGCACCGGTCTGCATTTTCGTGCGGCCCATACGCAAAAATATTACCGCAAACGCTTCACTACCCTTTCGCTCCCCAATACAGAATGGAATAGCGCGCGCATTTGCTCACTGCCGTTATTCCCCGACATGACCGCCGATGACACCCAGCGGGTAATTACGGCACTTCGCGAGATTGCAGGACAATAACCATGTTTGAAGCAGCACCGATCAAAAAAGTCTCGGTGGTCATTCCCGTTTTTAATGAACAGGAAAGTTTGCCGGAGTTAATCAGACGCACCAGCGCTGCCTGCGAAAAATTGGGCAAAGACTATGAAATTCTGCTAATTGATGACGGCAGCAGCGACCATTCCGCACAGCTGATGATGGATGCTTCCCAGGCACCGAACAGCCATATTGTTTCTATTTTATTGAATCGCAATTACGGGCAACACTCGGCGATTATGGCCGGTTTCAGTCATGTCACTGGCGACGTGATCATCACACTAGATGCCGATTTGCAAAACCCGCCGGAGGAGATCCCACGGCTGGTCGCCACCGCAGATGAAGGCTTCGATGTGGTCGGCACGGTACGTCAGAACCGTCAGGACAGCGTATTTCGTAAGACCGCATCGCGAATGATTAACCATCTGATTCAGCGCACCACCGGTAAAGCGATGGGCGACTACGGTTGCATGTTACGCGCTTATCGCCGCCACATCGTCGATGCCATGCTGCATTGCCAGGAGCGCAGCACCTTTATCCCGATTCTGGCCAACATTTTTGCCCGGCGCGCTACGGAAATCCCGGTACACCATGCAGAGCGTGAATTTGGTGACTCCAAATACAGCTTTATGCGTCTGATCAACCTGATGTATGACCTGGTGACCTGTCTGACCACAACGCCACTTCGTATGTTGAGCCTGTTGGGCAGCGTAATCGCCGCCACTGGCTTTATCTTGTCTATCCTGCTTGTAGTTCTGCGTCTGACGCTCGGTCCACAGTGGGCCGCGGAAGGGGTATTCATGCTGTTTGCCGTCCTGTTTACCTTTATCGGCGCACAGTTTATTGGCATGGGTTTACTCGGCGAATATATCGGTCGCATCTATAACGATGTCCGCGCCCGCCCCCGCTATTTTGTTCAACACGTTATCCGCCCACAAACCACGCAGCCAACCGAGGAAAACCGCGCATGAAAGCCATCGTATTTGCCTATCACGATATGGGATGTCAGGGTGTCCAGGCTTTGTTGGATGCCGGTTATGAAATCGCTGCCATTTTTACGCACACTGATAATCCGGGCGAAAAAGCATTTTTTGGATCGGTTTCCCGCCTTGCCGCCAGCGCCGGAATTCCGGTTTACGCCCCGGACGAGGTCAATCATCCCTTGTGGATTGAACGCATTAGCCAACTGGCGCCGGATGTTATCTTCTCGTTCTACTATCGTCATTTACTGAGTGATGAGATCCTCAGTCTTGCACCTGCGGGAGCTTTTAATCTGCACGGTTCGTTGCTGCCGAAATACCGTGGTCGCGCGCCGCTGAACTGGGTATTGGTCAATGGCGAAACCGAAACCGGCGTCACGCTTCACCGCATGGTCAAACGCGCGGATGCTGGTGCCATTATTGCCCAGCAGCGCGTCGCTATTTCGCCGGATGACGTGGCGTTAACGCTGCACCATAAATTGTGCCAGGCTGCGCGTCACCTGCTGGAACAGGCACTGCCCGCGATTAAAACCGGGGATTATGCAGAACGCCCCCAACAGGAAGCAGATGCTACCTGTTTTGGTCGCCGTACACCGGAAGATAGCTTCCTCGACTGGAACACACCTGCCGTAGAGTTGCATAACCAGGTCCGCGCCGTCAGCGATCCGTGGCCGGGCGCATTTAGCTATGTCGGTACACAAAAGTTCACCGTCTGGTCATCGCGCGTTTGCGTAAATGACTCAGCGACCCAACCGGGTACCGTCATCTCCGTTTCTCCTTTGCTGATCGCCTGTGGCGATGGCGCCCTGGAAATTATTACCGGACAAGCTGGCGATGGTATTGCAATGCAAGGCTCGCAACTGGCGCAGGTTCTGGGCCTGGTTCCAGGCTCCCGCCTGAACAGCCAGTCGGTTGCCACCAGCAAATGCCGTACCCGTGTGCTGATCCTTGGCGTTAATGGCTTCATTGGTAACCATCTGACCGAACGCCTGCTGCAAGAAGATCATTACGAAGTGTATGGGCTCGATATTGGCAGTGACGCCATTGGACGTTTTCTGCAGCATCCGCGATTCCACTTCGTCGAAGGCGACATCAGCATTCACTCCGAATGGATTGAATACCATGTTAAAAAATGCGACGTCGTGCTGCCGCTGGTGGCGATCGCAACGCCAATCGAATATACCCGCAACCCGTTGCGCGTATTTGAGCTCGATTTTGAAGAGAACCTGAAAATCATTCGCTACTGCGTGAAATACCGTAAGCGCATCATTTTCCCGTCAACGTCCGAAGTCTACGGCATGTGTACCGACAAAGTCTTCGATGAGGACAGCTCGAATCTGATCGTCGGTCCGGTGAATAAACCACGCTGGATCTACTCCGTTTCCAAGCAGTTATTGGACCGCGTAATCTGGGCGTACGGCGAAAAAGAGGGATTGCGCTTCACCCTGTTCCGCCCGTTTAACTGGATGGGGCCGCGTCTGGACAGCCTAAACGCCGCGCGTATCGGCAGCTCACGCGCCATTACCCAACTGATCCTCAATCTGGTGGAGGGTTCACCGATTAAGCTGATTGAAGGCGGCAAGCAAAAACGCTGCTTTACCGACATTCGGGATGGTATCGAAGCCCTGTATCGCATTATTGAAAACGAAGGCGGACGCTGCGACGGTGAGATTATCAACATCGGTAATCCGCAGAACGAAGCGAGTATTCAGGAACTGGCAGAAATGCTGCTTACCTGCTTTGAAAAACATCCATTGCGTAGCCACTTCCCGCCGTTTGCCGGTTTCCGTGACGTCGAAAGCAGCAGCTACTATGGTAAAGGTTATCAAGATGTTGAACATCGTAAGCCCAACATCCGCAATGCGAAACGCTGCCTGAACTGGGAGCCCACCATTGAGATGCAGGAAACGGTAGAAGAGACGCTGGACTTCTTCTTACGCAGTGTGAATATCACGGAACACACATCATGACCCAAGTCGGCTTGCGCATAGATGTCGATACTTTCAGGGGGACGCGCGAAGGCGTACCCCGCCTGCTGGAGACATTGAACCGACATAACGTGCGGGCAAGTTTTTTCTTTAGCGTTGGACCGGACAACATGGGACGCCACCTCTGGCGTCTTGTGAAACCACAATTTCTGTGGAAGATGCTGCGCTCAAACGCCGCATCACTTTACGGATGGGATATATTGCTGGCGGGAACCGCCTGGCCGGGAAAAGAGATCGGCCAGGCCAACGCGGCGATCATTGCGCAAACCGCCCTGCTTCATGAAACCGGTCTGCATGCCTGGGATCACCATGCCTGGCAGGCGCGAAGCGGAAACTGGAATGACAAACAGCTGATTGATGATATTTCACGAGGCATCACGGCCCTTGAAACTCTTATCGGACAACCCGTCACCTGCTCTGCCGTTGCCGGATGGCGTGCCGACGATCGCGTCGTCCACGCCAAAGAAACGTTCCATCTGCGTTATAACAGCGACTGTCGGGGAACGTCGTTATTCCGTCCGGTGCTGACGTCCGGGAAAACAGGTACGCCACAAATTCCCGTCACGCTACCCACCTGGGATGAAGTGGTTGGTCAGGAAGTCCAGGCGGTGGACTTCAACGCTTACATTCTCTCCCACATCCAGATGAGCAGAGGAACACCGGTGTATACCATTCATGCGGAAGTTGAAGGCATCGCCTTTCAGCAGAATTTTGACGAGCTGCTTACTCGCGCCGCAGACATGGGGATAACATTTTGCCCGCTCGGCGACCTGTTACCGGAGGATGTTAGTTCGCTGCCAACAGGGCAGATCGTGCGTGGCAAAATACCCGGCAGAGAGGGATGGGTCGGCCGCCAACAACCAGTGAGTGTGACAAGATGAAACTTACTGTCCGCTACACCCTGGCATTTATCGCTTTTATTGCGCTGTATTTTATTCTCCCCATCAACAGTCGCCTGCTGTGGCAACCTGATGAAACGCGCTATGCCGAAATCAGTCGGGAAATGCTGACCTCTGGCGACGGGATCGTTCCGCACTTTTTAGGGCTGCGGTATTTTGAAAAACCGATTGCCGGATACTGGTTAAACAGCATCGGGCAATGGCTGTTTGGCGCCAATAATTTCGGCGTCAGAGCAGGAGCCATTTTTGCCACTTTGCTGACGGCGCTAATGGTAGCCTGGCTTGCCATGCGGTTGTGGCGGGATAAGCGCACCGCCGTACTCTCTTCGGTTATCTTTTTAACGTTTTTTTCGGTTTACAGCATCGGTACCTACGCGGTACTTGATCCCATGATTGCGCTCTGGCTAATGGCGGGCATGTGCTGCTTTTGGGAGGGGATGCAAGCCACCAGCAGAACGCGCAAAATTACCGCCTTTCTGCTCTTAGGGTTAACCTGCGGCATGGGCGTGATGACCAAGGGTTTCCTGGCACTCGCCATTCCTGTGCTCAGCGTACTGCCGTGGGTTTTCGTACAAAAGCGCTGGAAAGATCTCATCATCTACGGTCTGCTGGCAGTAGTCGGTTGCATCGTGACTGTGCTGCCTTGGGGAATAGCGATTGCCCGGCGTGAGCCGGATTTCTGGCATTACTTCTTCTGGGTTGAACATATTCAACGCTTCGCGCAGGAGGATGCCCAACATAAGGCCCCCGTCTGGTACTACATTCCGGTAGTGGTGGCAGGCGCATTACCGTGGCTCGGGCTGCTCCCCGGTGCGCTGCGTACGGGCTGGCGTGAACGGGATGTTCCGCGCAGCGCACTGTACCTGCTGAGCTGGATTATCATGCCAATCCTGTTTTTCAGCATCGCGAAAGGAAAACTGCCGACCTATATTCTTTCCTGCTTCGCGCCGCTGGCAATATTGACGGCGCGTTTCGGCCTGCAGGCCGCGGAAAAAGGCGCAACCGCGCTGCGCGTGAATGGCTGGATCAACGTTCTGTTCGGTGTAACCGGCATTGTCACCACGTTTATTGTTTCTACACTGGGTCCATTAAAGACGCCGGTCTGGTCGCATATCGAAACGTATAAGGTGTTTTGTGCGTGGGGCATTTTTATCATCTGGACACTCTTTGGCTGGTATACGCTAAATAACCGCGAGAAGAACTGGACGTTCGCAGCGCTGTGTCCATTAGGCCTGGCACTGTTGTTTGGTTTCTCCATTCCTGACCGGGTGATGGAATCTAAACAGCCACAATTTTTTGTCGAGATGACCAAAGAGTCGCTGGAGTCGAGCCGTTATATTCTGACCGACAGCGTTGGCGTCGCCGCGGGGCTGGCCTGGAGCCTGAAGCGTGACGACATCATAATGTACGGACAAACGGGCGAGTTAAAATATGGCCTTAACTACCCGGATGCCCAGGGGCGTTTTGTCGGTCGGGGGAACTTTGCCGAGTGGTTAGCGCAACATCGTCAGCAAGGAAACATTACGCTCGTGCTTTCAGTCGATAAGGATGAAGATATTAATCGACTTGCTATCCCTCCCGCTGACTATATCGATAATCAGGGGCGTCTGGTCCTGATTCAGTATCGGCCGAAATGATCTGGATAGCCTTAGTTCTCGCCAGCCTGCTCAGCGTCTGCGGTCAGTTATGTCAGAAGCAGGCGTCGCGACCCGTTCCCGTTCGAGCGCGAAAACGCCACATTACGCTATGGATTGGGCTTGCTCTGGCAAGTCTCGGTCTGGCCATGCTGCTATGGCTGGCGGTGCTGCAGAACATTCCGGTCGGCATCGCCTACCCCATGCTGAGTCTTAATTTTGTATGGGTGACTCTGGCTGCCTGGAAAATCTGGCGCGAACCCGTCACCCCGCGCCACTGGCTGGGTGTGGGGTTAATCATCACCGGCATCTTTATTCTTGGGAGCGCGGTGTAATGGGCATCTTTTGGGGATTATGCAGCGTTATTATCACTTCAGCCGCCCAGTTGAGTCTCGGCTTTGCGATGGATAATCTGCCGCCAATGCTGCAGCCGCAGCAATTCATTTCCGCCGTATTCTCTCTTAGCGTCAGCGCATTTGCTCTGTATGCCGGACTGGCAGGGTATTTACTGTCGGTGATTTGCTGGCATAAAGCGCTGCACCAGCTCGCACTGAGCAAAGCGTATGCCCTGCTCAGCCTGAGCTATGTACTGGTGTGGGTTGCATCAATGATCCTGCCCGGCTGGCAGGGAATATTTTCAGCGAAAGCGCTCGCCGGAGTGCTGTGCATCATGGCAGGGCTACTGACGATTTTTTTACCTTCACACCAGCGCCAACCCTGAGATTATTTATCTTCAGACAGTCGTAACAGGCGTTCCCATTCCTCGCACGTGTACTGTCTGGCATCAATTATTTTGATTAACCGTGAGGTATCGCGATTAATGCAATACAGTGCATCTTTCAGCGGTGAAAGGAGGTCTCCGGGCTTAACCCACTCGGAAGAGTGCGCCTCAGCCAGCATTTTTAGCGAACCGCCGCCATCACAAAGTACGATATAGAGCCTGCCTGCTTTTTTGTGACAGTAAGGCTTCTTCACATGCCATTCCATAGCGCACCTTTTGTTAAAAAATTTCACAACAGGTTACACATTAGCAGATAAACAAAATGACAATAGCGACGCAATAGCGAAAGTGAGAAATGTAATTACTGTTTGCTTAATTTTAAGAATGAAGCACTTACCCAATCTGACAGCGCACGACGAGAGATTTTAATCCCTCCGGATTTTAGTTCGGGTGGCAATGTCAGCCAGCATACCGGTTGCTGAAAGCGGGCCAGCTTATCTTTCACCCATTCTGCCAGATTGGTGTCACCCGCATTGGTGTCATACTCAACGACCGCCACCGGGCGATGACCAAACTCTTTGTCTTCTATCGGCACAATGAAGGCTTGCAGAACATGCGGATGCGCAGCAATCACGCGTTCCACCTCTTCCGGCTGTATGCCTTCCCCGCCGCTAAAGAACAGATTGTCCATCCGACCGCCAATGGTTAACTTGCCGTCCTTCAACACCCCGCGATCGCGGGTGGCAAACCAGCCTTCCGCGTTTACTAAAGGAATCAGCTGCCCGTTACGCCAGTAACCTTGTGCCATGCTGGCGGCACGCAGCCAGACTTCACCACCAACGATTCTGACTTCTCTGCCTGCCAGGGGCGACCCCACATCCGCCAGGCCATCCGCTTCTTTCGCACAGACCGTAGAAGCAAACTCCGTTAAACCGTAACCGCACCAGCAGCGAATCCTTTGCTCGCGCGCCTGTTCCGTCAATTCAACAGGAATTGCCGCGCCCCCCAGGAGCACTGCTTTGAGCGTTACCGCCGTTTTGTTGACCAGCAGGCGCCACAGCTGCGTGGGCACCAGCGAAGCATGAGTGCATCCAGCCAGCATTTGCTCCAACGGCTGCTTGTCGCGCACGGTCATTCGTGCCCCGGCAAACAACCAACGCCACAAAATACCCTGGCCGGAAACATGAAACAGCGGCAGCGAGAGCAGCCAGTCATCTTCAGCGTCAAACGGCATTAATGACAGCACGCCCTGTGCGCTTGCCAGATGAGCCTGACAGGTATGCACCGCTGCCTTTGGCAATCCGGTAGAACCTGAGGTTAATGTCATCGTACTCAAACGCTGGGGTAACCACGCGGCGGCATGCTTGCCTGGCACTGCCTGCATCTGCAACGGATGGAGTCCCGTGAGAACATTAGCTGCCTCAAGATCCAGCGCAAAACGCAGCGTTAAGCCCGGGACCAGCGCGTCAAGCAGCGATTGAGGCAGCTGTGGGTTCACAGGTAAAACCCGCGCCCCACATTGCAACAATGCCAGCCAGGCCAGCAAAGCACGCGGATGATTCCAGGCGCGAAGCAGGACGCCATCGCCCTCTTCCACGCCCTGAGCGGCAAAACCGCTTGCCAGATGGTCAACGCGCGTGCAGAGCTCGCTCCAGCTTAATACTTCATCGTTGAGGCGTAGAGCAGGCACCTCTGCACGAACCTGTCGCCAGTGACGCCACGGCCAGTCATCGGGTTGTACCAGGCCCGATATGCTTACGCTATCGGGCATTTCCCGCTGGGTCATAGCAGGCGTTCCAGCGCATCAACATCGATACACGGCAATGCGCTACCCGGCCAGGTGCGTACCTGCTGGCACTGCATCAGGCTCAGGGTATCCAGCCCCGGAATGGTCTGCGGCGTCAGCCAGGCGGCAATTCGCGCCAGTTGGGTTAAGCCCAGGCTCGACTCGATCGACGAACTAATAACAGCGGTGAGACCAAGTGCATGCGCCGCTTCCACCTGTTCTCGCACTTTATCGAGACTGCCCGTCAGCGTAGGTTTGATAACCACTGCCTTGACGCCCTCTTCGGCTTCGAAGATGAAATCCGCTTCACGCAAGCTTTCATCCCAGGCAATGGCAATGCCGGTTTCACGCGCAAAAGCACGAGAGTCATCGCGGGTTTTGCATGGCTCTTCGAGAAAAGCGATGCGCCCGCGGTACTCTGGATTAACGTACTTCGCGAACTGCTGGGCTTTCAACGGCGTCCAGGCCCGGTTGGCGTCAAGTCGCAAATGCAGCTCCGGGATAGCCTCAAGCAGCAGGTTGGCGACCATACCGTCACGAACCGCTTCATACAGTCCGACCTTGATCTTCGCTACTTTTTCACCCGGCATGTCCGCCAGTTGCAGTACCAGATCATCAGGATCGCCCGTACACAGCGGCGCTGCACGGTAGTCTGCGTCTTCTGGCAATACGTCAGCCAGTTCGGCCAGCGCACAGCTTGCGCCAAAGGCGACCGAAGGCTGCTGCGGTAAGGAAGAATCTCCCTGTAGCCAGCCATTGACCCAGGCCAGCAGCTCGGTTTGCGCCTCTTCCCAGCTCTCCTGACTGAAGCCCGGCAGTGGGGAGATCTCTCCCCACCCTTCGCGCTCGCCGTCACAAAGGCGAACGTACAGCCCGTCACGCGTTTTTAACCGCCTGTCGCGCAGAATCACCCCCGCGTCCATGGGGATCTGCCAGCGGTATACCTGCGCGCTACGCATTACGGATTCCGTTTAAATTTGCTGAAATCCGGCTGACGTTTCTGGTTAAAGGCGTTACGGCCTTCCTGACCTTCTTCCGTCATGTAGAACAGCATGGTGGCGTTACCCGCCAGCTCTTGCAGACCAGCCTGACCATCGCAGTCGGCGTTCAGTGCAGCTTTCAGGCAGCGCAACGCCATCGGGCTGTTTTGCAGCATTTCACGACACCAGCGTACGGTCTCTTTTTCCAGATCGGCCAGCGGAACCACGGTGTTTACCAGGCCCATATCCAGCGCTTGCTTCGCATCGTACTGACGGCACAGGAACCAGATTTCACGCGCTTTTTTCTGACCGACAATACGCGCCATGTAAGAGGCCCCCCAACCGCCATCGAAGGAACCGACTTTCGGACCGGTCTGGCCGAAGATGGCGTTTTCAGCCGCAATGGTCAGGTCACACATCATGTGCAGCACATGGCCGCCGCCGATAGAAAAGCCTGCAACCATCGCCACTACCGGCTTCGGACAGGTACGAATCTGGCGCTGGAAGTCCAGTACGTTCAGGTGATGCACACCGGAATCATCCTGGTATCCGCCGTAGTCACCGCGCACTTTCTGATCGCCACCTGCGCAGAACGCTTTGTCGCCAGCACCGGTCAGAATAATCACGCCAATGTTGTCATCATAGCGAGCATCCGCCAGCGCCTGGATCATCTCTTTCACGGTGACCGGACGGAAGGCATTGCGTACCTGCGGACGATTAATGGTGATTTTTGCGATACCATCGGTGGATTTCTCGTAGAGAATGTCGGTGTAGCCTTCAGAGCAATCGTGCCATTCTACCGGTGCGTAAAGCATTGTTTCATCAGGATAGATCATAAAATGTCCTATAGTCAGCGATGCAGAATCTGAGCCAGACAGTCCACCACGCCAGCGGGATTGTCCCGATGAGCGTTGTGTCCGGCATTACGAATCACATGGCTTGGTACGGATATTTCCGCCGCCAGAGCGCGGAATTTATCGTCACGTTCACCACATAAATAATAAAACGGAAATGTGCGCGTAGTGAGTTGCGCACGTAAATCAGGTTGTACGGCTAGCGAGGTGGCCTCCAGCATCGCTGCCAGCGTATGCCCGTTATTCTGGCTACGCAGTGCGACCAGCGCTTCTCTTTGCGCCGCATTCAGCGAGGAAAAAACCGGCTGTTGATACCAGTCAATAAACACCTCGCACAACGGCTCAGCGCGAAAACGCGCAGCCCAGCGACCATCAGAGAGGCGACGCTGAACGCGCGCCTCCTCACTTTGCAAGCCTGGATGTCCACCTTCAACCACCAGACCGCACAGCCCTGGCATCTCCTGACAAGCCGCCATCATCGCGACTCTGCCGCCAAGAGAGTAGCCTACTAGCCAGTATTTAAGTATGTTGTAACTAAGTAACGTGTTACGCAGCAAAGCGCTTACGTCGTCGAATCCGCTCACGCTGATGTCAGCGGAGCCACCGTGTCCCGGCAGGTCGATATACAGCCGCGAATAATTCTTAAACGCTTCGCCAACCGTCTGCCATTCCCGACAATCACCGGAAAAACCGTGCAGGAAAACCAGCCAGGGAAATCCCGTCTGGCCCACTTTCGCCTGCGCGTGCAGGATCATAGATGGCTTACCTGCGCCAGCAGTTGCTGCAGGGTTTGCGCCCCATCAGTTTCGTTTACCACCAGCTCAATCACCGTTGCCGCCGGAGTACGCCAGGCATTAGTCAACGCGCTCTCCAGTTGCTCCCAGTTTTCCGGGCGCTGGTATTTAAGGTTAAACATGGCGGCAGCATGCTCAAAATGCACGTTCTGCGGCATCAGGTAGAACCGTTCGCGTTCGCTTGCTGGCGTCGGCAACAGGGAAAAAATTTGCCCGCCGTTATTATTGACCACTATCAGGACAAACGGCGCGGAAACCTGGCGCAATAACGCCAGCGCATTGAGGTCATACAGCGCAGATAAATCACCGACGATAGCCAGCGTCGATTTCGCGCTGGCGCGCTGTACGCCTGCTGCCGTTGACAGCAGGCCGTCAATGCCGCTCGCGCCACGGTTGCTATAGACCGGGTAACCCGCCGGAAGCTGCGACAGCGCATCAATCAGGCGCACCACCAAACTGTTGCCCACGAACAGTTGCCCCTGCTCCGGTAAGTATTCGCGGATACGGTGGGCTAATTGCGCTTCACCAAACGCGTCACGACGGGCTTCTACCGCCTGCCAGGCCAGTTGTGCCAGGCGTGGGATCTCCACGCACCAGGGCTGACGTTTCTCCGCCGGATGCAGCTCCAGCCAGTCGCCAACCGTCGCTACCAGTCTGCGCCCACGATGGTGAGCCGGATCGAGGCGGCCTTCGATATTATCGACAATCCAGTATTCCTGCGGATCACAGCTGGCCTGCCATTGCAGGAGCCGTTTTCCGGTCAGGCTACTGCCAAGCTGCACCACAATCTGCGCCTGCTGTAATTCAGTGACCGCTTTCGCATTTCCCAGCCACAGATCGGCGCACGGCAAAGGTTGTCCGGTTTGCGACAGAACATCGCCAATCAGCGGCCAGCCTAGCATCTGCGCCCACTGTGCAACCTTTTTGCCCTCTTCCGCGCTCATGCGGCCTGCAACAACAACGCCGCGTTTTTGTCGCCAGAAAAACCAGTCACGCTGCTTGTCGCTTTCCAGCCGACGCGCTTCACGCAACCAGGGTTTATCATCCTGCCACCAGTCGCCAAGGCGCTGCTGCCAGTCAATCCCCGTTTCATCCATGTCGCCATACAGCGGTTCTGCAAATGGGCAATTGATATGAACCGCCCCGCTATGCAGCGCAGCTAAGGCGTTATCAATGGTGGATACCAGCCAACTAGCCGGAATGTTCTGGGTCGGGCGCGGTAAAGAGAGCGTTTGCGATGGATGCGAGGCAAACATTCCGGCCTGACGAATCGCCTGGTTAGCGCCGCAGTCGATAAGCTCAGGAGGTCTGTCAGCCGTGAGTAGAATCAGCTTTTCACCGGTCAGGCCCGCTTCAATCAACGCGGGATACAAATTTGCCACCGCCGTACCGGACGTCACAATCACAGCGACAGGCTGCCGGCTGACTTTTGCCAGACCTAAGGCCAGATGCCCAAGGCCACGCTCATCAAAATGAGTATGGTGAATAAAAGCGGGGTTTTCCGCAGCCGCCAGAGTCAACGGTGTAGAACGAGAGCCAGGGGCAATGCAGACATGCCTGACGCCGTGGCGAGTGAGTGCTTCCAGAATGACCGCCGCCCAGCGTCGGTTAAATGCGCTTACTGACATGAGATTGTCCGGTATCAATATTGCGACACAGTATAAAGAATCGAATAAATGGATTTTTGATATGAGTCGGTAATATACAACTCATTACCCTTCCATCTGTAATAAAGTGCGCAGTCCTGCCGCTTTATTGTCTATTTCTTGCCATTCCTGTTCAGGATCTGAACCACGCACGATCCCTGCCCCGGCATACAGGCGTATCACATTTTCACTAATTTTCGCCGACCGTAATGACACGCAAAACTCGCTTTGGCGCAGAGAAAGGTAACCCGCAGAACCGGCATACCACTCGCGTTCAAACGGTTCATTTTGTTGGATAAATTCACGCGCCAGCTCACGCGGAATACCTGCGACTGCCGCCGTGGGCTGGAGCTGCATCAGACAAAGCGTATCATCAGCCTGATTCAGTTCCGTCCAGATACAGCGGCGCAGGTGCTGCACTTTGCGCAGTCTAAGCACCTGCGGCGGCAGCACATCAAGAGTTTGCGTACAGCCTTGCAGACGCTGGCAAATATCTTCGACCACCAGCATATTCTCGCGCTGGTTTTTATCATCTTTCATTAGCCATTCCCCCAACTGCCAGGCCCGATGATCCTCAGGGTGGTTGGCAACGGTTCCCGCCAGCGCCTCGGTGCGCAGCGCCGTGTCACGCCGCCGATACAGACGTTCAGGGGAAGAACCAAGAAACGCACACTTTGCGGAGAACGCCATAAAGAAATGGTAGCAGTTCAGGTTTAGACGACGACTGGAAGCCATCACGGCCGCGGCGTTAACCGACTGAGAAAACTGTAAATCGGTCGCCCGCGCCAGCACGACCTTATCGAGCTGTTCCCTATTGATCGTTTGCGTGGCGAGCTTTATCAGGTCTGTCCAGCCAGTTTTATCCGGCCAGTTCTGTTCTCCCGTCAAACGCAGACGCAATGCGGGCAGCGGCTTTACGTTGGCGAGCGATGAGATAAACGCCACCGCCTGCGCGGCGTCTTCACGCAGCGACACGTCGCTAAAGAGATGTAAGCGTAAGCTTGCCACTCCGGCGCAACGTCGCCACTCCAACCGTGGCAATAACAAATGGCCGCGCTGAGGCTCAAAGGCATTCAGGCCCCAGATACGCAGGTCAGGATTATCATTATGCTGATGTAAAAAATGCTGGGCTAATTCGAGCGAGGAAAATGTAGCAACAGCGCCCAGTACGGCGGCTTCTTCATCGCCATTACGCTGTTGCCAGTAAAACTGGGGCCAGACAGGTTGACTGGCCAGCCATCCTAAAGCGTCAAACGCATCATTCAGTGGGAAAGGGATATCGTAAATACGAATTCCAGGTGCTGCTGGTATCTCTTGCGACAAATGACGCATCAGACTTTCCAGCGCAGTAGTGATTGAATGCACGCGGACCTCTCCCTGTTAAAAACCTCACATTATACGGGGTACTGAGCAGAAAAAGCAGTACCCCCAGTTAGGGAGTACGTACAAATGCGCTGACGGAATGGAATTTATCGCCGTGCTAACAATAATCCCATCACTAAACCGACCGTGGCGCCAACGCCGATTCCGCGCCAGGGTTTTTCATGCACATAATCATCCGCCCGGCAAACGGCTTTCTTTGCGCGGTAATAGTAGCTGTCAGAGGCGTGGCTGACACGATTTCTCACCTCTTCTAACGCCCGCTCTGCCCGCGCTTTTAACTCAAGGTATTTTTGATCGGCTGGATCGCCGGAAGAACGCAGCACCTCCTCCAGCGTTTCACTCAATAATTCCAGATCGTCATCGATACGTGATTCATAAGAATGAAAAGACATTTTATTCTCCCTTTCTATTGACGTACCCGCTAACTATAGACAATCAGGCGTGTTTGCGCCTGTTTACGCCTGATGTGCTTCCCGCGCCATTCCGACGTGTGGAATACCGTCTTCGTCATAAATATCCGTGACCGGCACAAAGCCAAAGCGCGCATAGAATGATTGCAAATGTGCCTGCGCCCCCAGATACAGCGCCTTGTGCGGCCAATGCTACGTACAGGAGGCCAGCGTCTGAGTCATTAGCTGTTGCCCCAATTTTTCACCCCGCAGCGCTTCGCTTACAATCACCCGACCAATGACGACCGGCTCAAGCTCATCATCGCTTTTCAAAATCCTCGCATACGCCACCAGTTCATCGTTATGCCAACCCAGAATGTGCCGGTTTTCACCACTGAGGTCATCACCATCCACATCCTGATACGGACACCGTTGCTCAACAACAAATACCGCACAGCGAAGCTCAAGAATGGCGTACAGCTGCTGTGTATTGAGCTTTGCATGGTGGAGATCTTGCCAGTGAATCATAGTCTGCCCCTTTGTTGTGATAACCTGAACACCCTGCCTTATTGATGGCGAAAAGTGTAACGCGAAGATGGAATTACTATTTTTAGGCACGTCTGCGGGAGTCCCCACGCGCTCACGCAATGTAACGGCAATTTTACTGAATCTGCAACACCCGACTCAGGCGGGGCTGTGGCTTTTCGATTGTGGTGAAGGAACGCAGCATCAGATGCTGACCACGCCATTTAACCCTGGAAAACTCGAGCGTATTTTTATCAGCCATTTACACGGCGATCACCTGTTTGGTTTACCGGGGCTGCTGTGCAGTCGCTCAATGGCCGGGAACGTCCAGCCACTGACGCTTTACGGACCAAAGGGATTGCGAGAGTTTACCGAAACGGCTTTGCGTTTGAGCGGCTCCTGGACCGATTATCCGCTGGATATTGTCGAAATCACCGCGGGTGAAATTGTTGATGACGGCCTGCGTAAAGTAACGGCGTACCCGCTGGAGCATCCGCTGGAGTGCTACGGTTTTCGTGTTGAAGAGCACGACAAACCGGGGGCACTTGACGCCAGCGCCTTGAAGGCGGCTGGTGTTAAAGCGGGCCCGTGGTTCCAGGATTTGAAAGCCGGGAAAACCATCGTGCTGGAGGATGGTCGAGCGATTAACGGTGCCGATTTTCTCGGCCCTGCCACCAGAGGAAAATCTGTGGCTATTTTCGGCGACACAGGACCTTGCGCGTCCGCCATTGAACTGGCACGCGGTGTGGATGTGATGGTACATGAAACCACACTGGACTCCTCAATGGAGGAAAAAGCCAACAGCCGCGGTCACAGCTCGACCCGACAAGCCGCCCAGTTGGCGCTTGAGGCCGGAGTGGGACGCCTGATCATGACCCACGTTAGCTCACGCTACGATGAAAAAGGCTGTCAGCGGTTACTCGAAGAGTGCAAAGCGATATTTCCAGACACTGAACTGGCTCACGATTTCGCCATTTTCACCGTTTAATGCTCCATTTTTCCGCCTCAGTGCCGATAACAGTGGAAAGGCTGGCTTTCACACTGAGGACAGGATGAACAATTTCCAGAAAGATATTGATGACAGGACAAACCTAACCCTGTCTAACCGTTTTGAACTGCTGCTGTTTCGCCTTGGCAAATCCGTCGAGGAGCAGAAATCAGAACTGTTTGGCATCAACGTATTCAAACTGCGTGAAATCGTACCGATGCCGACCTTTACGCGTCCCGCAGGTATGAAAGCCCCGTTGCTGGGTATGGTTAACATTCGCGATCAGGTGATCCCGGTGATTGATCTGCCTGCCGTCGCGGGCTGTAAGCCAGAGACCGGACTCAACATCCTGTTGATCACGGAATATGCCCGCAGCGTTCAGGCGTTTGCGGTGGAGTCGGTAGAAAACATTATGCGTCTGGACTGGCAACAGGTGCATACCGCCGAGAAAGCCGTCAATGGTCGCTACATTACCAGTATCGCCTGTCTGGACGACAACAAAGAGACTAACAATCTGGCGCTGGTGCTCGATGTCGAACAGATCCTGTACGATATTGTACCGTCGAACCACGACCTGCGCGCAACAGAGCTGAAAACCAATAAGTTCAACATTACGCCGGGTGCGGTGGCGATTGTGGCTGATGATTCCAAAGTGGCTCGCGCGATGCTGGAAAAAGGGCTTAACGCCATGGAGATCCCACACTTGATGCATGTGACGGGCCAGGATGCGTGGGAAAAGATACAACAGCTATCTGAAGAAGCAGAAGCGGAAGGTAAACCAATCAGCGAGAAGATTGCGCTGGTGCTCACCGATCTGGAAATGCCGGAGATGGACGGTTTTACGCTTACCCGTAAGATAAAAACCGACGAACGCCTGAAGAAGATCCCGGTCGTTATCCACTCCTCACTTTCCGGTAGCGCCAATGAAGATCACGTACGCCGAGTGAAAGCAGATGGTTACGTGGCCAAATTCGAAGTCAATGAGCTGTCTTCAGTAATTCAGGAAGTGATGGATCGCACAGCGAAAGGCATCAGCGGCCCGCTGGTGAGCCGTCAACTTTCGGCCTGACGCCCCAGCAACTTGAAGTATGACGAGTATATACAGGTAAAAAAAAAGAGTCTGGACATTGTCCAGACTCTTTTTCGATCACAGCATGATGAATTACATCAGCGGAGCCGCTAACTGCACGATGCTGATCAACGGTTGCGGGTAGATACCCAGCACCAGTACCAGCAGAGCAGAAATCAACACCACGATACCGCCCGCGCTGTACTGCCAGTTGGACGGCGCATCGCGATTCAGTTGCTGCGGTGCGCTCAGGTACAGGCTCACGGCAACGCGCAGGTAGTAGTACAAACCAATCGCGGAACCCACCACCACGGCGGCAACCAGCCACCACAGATTAGCCTGCACACCCACCGCCAGTACGTAGAACTTACCGATAAAGCCCAGCGTCATCGGAATACCCGCCAGAGACAGCATCATCACCGTCATCACCGCCGCGAGGATTGGACGATGCCAGAACAGACCACGGTAGGAGAACAGAGAGTCTGCATCCGGACCGCGGTACGGGCTGGACATCAGGCTGACCACACCGAACGCACCGAGGCTGCTGAACAGATAACCGGCCAGGTAAACGCCAACCGCTTCCATCGACATCTCGCCGCTCTGCAGGGCAATCAGCGCCACCAGCAGGTAACCGAGGTGAGAGATAGAAGAGTAACCAAGCAGACGTTTGATGTTGGTCTGGCTCAGCGCCATCAGGTTACCGAAGATAATAGAAGCAAAGGCAATCACACCCAGCACGATCCGTACCGCTTCGCTATCACCTACCGGTGCGTACAGGAACAGACGCATCACCACGCCGAAGATAGCGATTTTGCTCGCCGTCGCCAGGAAGGTGGAAACCGGAGCCGGAGCGCCCTGGTATACGTCTGGCGTCCACAGGTGGAATGGAACCAGTGAGAGTTTAAAGCCGAGGCCAACAATCATCAGACCGAAGCCCGCCAGCAGCAGCGGTTCTTGCAGCATACCGTCGCCGAGGCTCTTACCGAGCGCGACAAACGACAGGTTGCCAGACTGCGCGTACACCAGCGCCATACCAAACAGCAGGAAGGAAGACGCTGCGGCAGACAGAATGGTGTATTTGATACTGGCTTCCAGCGAACGTTTCTGACGGAACGCATAGCCAACCAGACCAAACAGCGGCAGAGAGATAAGCTCAATACCAAGGAACAGCGCCGCCAGATGGTTAGCGTTAGCCAGCAGAATACCGCCGAGCGCGGCAATCAGCACCAGCAGATAGAACTCTTCCCGGTTGTCGTCGTAGCCTTCCAGCCACGGGTAAGCGAAGGTACAGGTGGCAAGACTCGCCAGCAGCACCAGCCCGGTGTAGAGCATGGCGAAACCGTCAACCCGCATCAGCGGGGTGACGTCCATAGCGCCCGCCTGGCCAACAAACCAGAGCGAAACCAGTGCGGCGTTAAGCCCAATGACCGACAGCGTGGCATTGAGGAAGTGATTGCGTCGCCACGCAATGGAGAGCATCACAACCACCACCGTCAAGCCGACGATCAGCAGCGGTAGCAGCGCAATCAGGTGTTGTGGAGTTATTGTCATGGCGATTTACGGCCTTGTAGTAGTAACGGAATTAACAAACCACTGCTGGATGTTGCTCATCGCAGAATGCGAGGTATCCAGAATCGGCTGCGGATAGAAGCCAAGCAGTACCAGAAGCACGACCAGCAACAGGATGATAAACAGCTCACGCAGCGACATCCCTGGCAGTTCAACACTGGCAATCTGGCTCTTCGCCTTACCAAAGTAAGCGCGATGCAGCATCGCCAGCGAGTAAACAGAAGCAAACACCAGACCAAATGTCGAGATCACGGTAATAACCGGAACCACCTGGTAGCTGCCGAACAGAATCATAAATTCGCCAACGAAGTTACCTGTACCCGGCATACCCAGCGTACACACTGCAAAGAACATTGACAGTGCAGGCAACCATTTCATTTTGCCCCACAGGCCGCCCATCATACGCATATCACGCGTGTGCAGACGTTCGTACAGCTGACCACACAGGATGAACAGACCGGCTGCGGACAGGCCGTGCGCGATCATCTGAATCACCGCACCCTGGTATGCCAGCTGGCTGCCGGTGTAGATAGCAATCAGTACGAAGCCCATGTGGGATACGGAGGTGTAAGCAATCAGACGTTTGATGTCGTACTGATTAAAGGCCATCCACGCGCCGTAGAAGATGCCGATGACGCCAAGCCACATTGCGATAGGCGCAAACTCCGCTGACGCATTCGGGAACAGCGGCAGGGAGAAGCGCAGCAGACCGTAGGCTGCGGTTTTCAGCAAGATACCTGCCAGGTCAACGGAACCTGCGGTCGGTGCCTGGGAGTGAGCATCCGGCAACCAGCCGTGCAGCGGAACCACCGGCATTTTCACCGCGAAAGCGATGAAGAAGCCCAGCATCAGCAGGTATTCCACGCCGTGGGACATCGGAGTATTCAGCAATTCTTCATAGTTGAAAGTCCACACACCGGTCGCTTTGTAGTGCACAAACACCAGCGCCAGGATGGCAATCAACATCACCAGACCACTCGCCTGGGTATAAATGAAGAACTTGGTTGCTGCCGTGATACGCGTTTTACCGTCAGAGGCTTTATGCCCCCATAGCGCGATCAGGAAGTACATCGGCACCAGCATCATTTCCCAGAAGAAGAAGAACAGGAACATGTCGATGGCAAGGAACACGCCGATTACGCCGCCTAAGATCCACATCAGGTTCAGGTGGAAAAAGCCCTGGTATTTTTCGATTTCATTCCAGGAGCAAAGTACCGCCAGAACACCGAGCAGGCCGGTCAGCACCACCATCAGCAGCGACAGACCGTCGATAGCAAGATGAATCGAGATGCCAAAGCGTGGGATCCACGGCAGGACAAACTCAGACTGCCACTGCGGAATGCCAGTGGATTGCGTCAGTGAATAGCCGCCCTGCAACCAAAGTTGCAGGCCAAGCGCCAGCGTCAGTCCCATGGTAATCAGCGCGATCCAACGCGGCACCTTCACGCCAAAGCGTTCGGTCTGCCAGCACAGGAAGCCACCGATAAAGGGAATCAATATTAGCCAGGGTAGTAACATGGCGATTTTTATTCCTTTTTAAGGCCCCTAATAGAGGCCTGATTTTCAACGAATTTGGATAAAATTCACTTTACGATCAACGCAGTACCATCAACAGAGCCAGCACAACGACGGCGCCGATGCTCATTGATGCTACATACCAACGCAGATAGCCGTTCTCGCTTAACAACAGGCCTTTACCTGCAAAGCGGGAAAGGATCGCCGGAATGTTCATCATTGCGTTCAGCGGATCGCGTTTCAGCAGCCATGCAACGCCCAGGAACGGCTTGACGAACACTTTGTCGTACAGCCAGTCGAAGCCCCAGGCGTTATACCACCAGGTACCCAGCAGACGGCCTGGCGCACTGTTGGCAATCGACGTCACCAGAGTACGTTTACCCAGCCACAGCCATGCAGCGATCAGAATGCCTGCAATCGCGACGATACCGGAGGTAATTTCCAGGGTCATCACGCGACCATGCTCAAGCTCGGTTGTCGCAGGCAGTACACCCTGCAGCGGTGGCACAATCAGTGCGCCAACGAAGGTGGACAGGATCATCAGCACAATCAGCGGCAGATGATGTGTAATCCCCTTCCCTGCGTGAGCGTGAATTTGTTCTTTACCGTGGAACACGATGAAAATCATACGGAAGGTGTACAGAGAGGTCATGAACGCACCGACCAGACCTGCAACCATCAGATTAATATGACCGTTCGCCATCGCACCGGCCAGAATCTCATCCTTACTGAAGAAGCCTGCGGTAATCAGCGGCAGAGCCGACAGCGCCGCGCCACCGATCAGGAAGCAGAGATACACCAGCGGAATAGACTTACGCAGACCGCCCATCTTGAAGATGTTCTGTTCGTGGTGACAGGCCAGGATAACCGAGCCAGATGCCAGGAACAGCAGCGCTTTAAAGAAGGCGTGCGTCATCAGGTGGAAAATCGCCGCGTCCCACGCCTGAACCCCGAGAGCCAGGAACATATAACCAATCTGGCTCATGGTGGAGTACGCGAGAACGCGTTTAATGTCGGTCTGTACCAGCGCGGCGAAACCAGCCAGTACCAGAGTGATAGCCCCGATAATCCCCACCAGATGCAGGATTTCCGGCGTCATCAGGAACAGGCCGTGAGTACGTGCAATCAGGTAGACACCGGCGGTAACCATCGTCGCGGCGTGGATCAGCGCGGAGACAGGCGTCGGACCTGCCATCGCGTCAGCAAGCCATGTCTGCAACGGCAGCTGCGCGGATTTACCCACCGCACCGCCCAGCAGCATCAGGGTTGCCCACATCAGCATGTTGTTACCATCTGCAAAGTGAGCAGGTGCCAGTTCCACCATTTCGCGGAAGTTCAGCGTGCCCAGCTCGTTGTAGAGGATAAACAATGCGAAGGCGAGGAACACGTCACCCACACGGGTCACGACGAAGGCTTTCATTGCCGCAGCGCCATTCTTCGGATCGGTGTAATAGAAACCGATCAGCAGATAGGAGCACAGGCCCACGCCTTCCCAGCCGAGGTACATCAGCAACAGGTTATCCGCCAGTACCAGAACCACCATGCTGGCGATAAACAGGTTGGTGTAGGCGAAGAAACGGGAGTATCCCTCTTCACCGCGCATATACCAGGAGGCGAACATGTGGATCAGGAAACCCACACCGGTCACCACACTGAGCATGGTCAGCGACAGGCCGTCCAGCACCAGGTTAAAACCGATATTGAAGTCACCGACAGACATCCACGTCCACAGCGGCTGGCTGTAGGCCTGTTGACCATTAGCAAAGAAGTCAACGCCAACAAACGCGGTCACCAGCGCCGCCAGGCCAATCGACCCGACACCCACGGTCGCGGACAGATTTTCTGACCAACGACCGCGAGAGAACGCCAGTAATACAAAGCCAATAAATGGCAGAATAATGGTTAAGGCAAGCATGTTCATCCACGCATCTCACTTACTGAATCGATGTTCAGGTTCTGGCGACGGCGATGAAGTTGCAGCAACAGCGCAAGTCCAATGCTCGCTTCCGCAGCCGCAAGGCTGATGGCGAGAATATACATCACCTGACCATCGGTCTGGCCCCAGTAGCTTCCGGCGACCACGAAGGCCAGCGCGGAGGCGTTAATCATGATTTCCAGCCCGATCAGCATAAACAGCAGATTGCGGCGGATAACCAGACCGGTTAAGCCCAGTACGAATAAGACAGCCGCGAGGATCAGTCCATGTTGTAAGGGGATCATGCGTGCTCCTCCGTTTTTCTTTTCGCGCGGTCATCGGTGCGATTGCTCAGCACTTCACCAGAACGCTCTTCGCGCCCTACGTGGAAGGCCACAACCAGACCTGCCAGCAGCAGCATCGAAGCCAGCTCGACCGCCAGTACATACGGTCCGAACAGGGAAATACCGACAGCTTTCGCGCTAATTGGCGTCCCGTCGATGCCCTGATCGTTAACACCCAGAATGGCATAAACAATAACCGCCAGCATGATGGCCGACAGAATCGCCGGTCCAATCCACACCTGCGGTTTCAGCCACTGGCGTTCCTGTTCAATTTCAGAACCACCGAGGTTGAGCATCATGACCACGAACACGAACAACACCATGATGGCGCCCGCGTAGACGATTATTTCCAGCGCCCCCGCGAAGTAAGCACCTAACGAGAAGAACACCCCGGAAATCGCCAGCAGCGAAATAATCAGGTACAGCAGTGCGTGTACCGGATTGGTGTGGGTGATCACCCGCAAGGTTGCGAGAATGGCTATCAGGCCACAGATATAAAAAGCGAACTCCATTGCCCCTCTCCTTACGGTAACAGGCTCTTGACGTCGATAGGCTTGGCTTCGTTCTCTGCTTCGCCCTTATCTTTGCCGTCGATTGCCATACCTGCCATCCGGTAGAAGTTATATTCCGGGTATTTACCCGGACCGGAGATCAGCAGATCCTCTTTCTCGTAAACCAGGTCCTGGCGCTTGTACTCACCCAGCTCGAAATCTGGAGTCAGCTGAATAGCCGTTGTCGGACAGGCTTCTTCGCACAGGCCGCAGAAAATGCAGCGTGAGAAGTTAATGCGGAAAAACTCCGGATACCAGCGGCCATCTTTGGTCTCTGCTTTTTGCAAAGAGATACAGCCTACCGGACACGCTACCGCACACAGGTTACAGGCAACGCAGCGCTCTTCGCCGTCCGGGTCACGGGTCAGAACGATACGACCACGAAAACGGGGCGGTAGATAGACTGGCTCTTCCGGATACATCTGCGTTTCGCGTTTCGCGAACGCATGCAGGCCGATCATCCAGATACTGCGTACCTGGGTGCCGAAACCTACGAACAATTCTTTTAAGGTCATGGTCTTTGTGTCCCTTATTGCGCCTGCCAGAGAATGACAGCCGCCGTTACCAGCAAGTTGACGAGCGTCAGCGGCAGACAGACTTTCCAGCCGAAGGACATTACCTGGTCATAACGAGGACGCGGTAACGACGCACGAATCAAAATGAACATCATCATGAAGAACGCGGTTTTCAGCGCGAACCAGACGAATGGCGGTAAGAACGGACCATGCCAGCCACCGAAGAACAGGGTAACCATCAGTGCAGAAATGGTGACGATGCCGATGTACTCACCCACGAAGAACAGACCGAATTTCATACCGGAGTATTCAATGTGGTAACCGTCGGCCAGTTCCTGCTCGGCTTCTGGCTGGTCAAACGGGTGACGGTGACACACCGCCACGCCCGCGATGGCAAAGGTGACAAAACCAAAGAACTGCGGAATAACGTTCCAGATATCAGCCTGGTTGTTGACGATGTCGGTCATGTTAAATGAACCGGCCTGCGCCACCACGCCCATCAGGGAAAGTCCGAGGAATACTTCGTAGCTCAGCGTCTGCGCAGACGCGCGCATCGCACCGAGCAGCGAGTATTTGTTGTTACTGGACCAGCCTGCGAACAGCACCGCGTATACCGCGAGGCCTGCCATCATCAGGAAGAACAGGATCCCGATGTTCAGGTCAGCAACCACCCAGTTCGGACTCACCGGCACGATGGCGAAAGCCAGCAGCAGCGAGGTGAAGGCGATCATCGGTGCCAGGGTAAAGATGACGCGATCCGAGAATTTCGGGATCCAGTCTTCTTTAAAGAACATCTTGATCATGTCCGCAACCAGCTGGAGCGAACCGCCCCAGCCAACACGGTTCGGTCCGTAACGGTTCTGGAACAGACCGAGCAGACGACGTTCGCCAAAGCTCATGAATGCCCCGCAGGTGACCACCACCAGCAGAATCACGACCGCTTTGAGAACGCTCAGCAGGATCTCAATCAGATCGGGTGTAATCCAACTCATTGTTGTGCCTCCTGCAGATCCTCAAGACGTGCACCAGCCAGAACCGGCGCGATGCCAGGCATACCCATTGGCAAACCAACCTGCCCTGCCGTTAATCCTTCAGCGATTTCAACCGGCAGCGTAACCGTGTTGCCATCGTAGCTAAAAGATACGCGCGTACCGGCATTAACACCCAACTTCGCGGCATCAGCCGGGTTGAGTTTGATGTACGGCTGCGGCATACGGGTCTGGAAGACAGGCGCACGCTGGGACATTTCGTCACTACCAAACAGATGATAGTAAGGCGCGACACGCCACTGACCATCCTGAGCCTGGAAGCTCGCCGGAACGGTTGTGAAGTAATCCAGACCATCTGCAGAAGCTTCGATCAGACGCACGCCCGGATCGCCATGACGCAGTTTACCGCCCACTTCATCCTGGAACTTGTTCCACGCCTGTGGGGAGTTCCAGCCCGGAGCCCAGGCAAACGGAATTTGCGAACGCGGCGCAGACGGCTGGTTGTTCCCTTCCATAGAGAAAGCGAACATGGTGTCTTTGTCCTGCGGCTGGCGTGGTTCGTGAACGCTGATGTTGGCGCGCATTGCGGTACGACCACTGTAGCGGTGCGGTTCACGTGCCAGTTTCTGTCCACGGATACGGAAGCTTGCATCCGGCGCGGCATCTTTAATACCCGCCAACTGCGGTAACTTCTCAACGACCGCGTCGATAACATGGTCGAGCTGCGTCCAGTCCACTTCACGACTCTGCACGGTACTGTGCAGCGAGTGCAGCCAGCGCCAGCTTTCCAGCATTACGGTGTTGCTGTCGTAGTAGGATGGGTCATAGACCTGGAAGAAACGCTGGGCGCGACCTTCGTTGTTAATTACCGTACCATCGCTTTCGGCGAAGCTAGCGGCGGAAAGCACCAGATGGGCGTTTTCCATAATAGCCGTGCGCTGATGGTCAACAACCAGTACCAGCGGCGCTTTCGCCAGCGCGGCGTTCACACGCGTTGCTGAAGCATGGCGATGCAGGTCATTTTCCAACACCACAACGGCGTCAGCACGACCGGTTTCCAGTTCGGTCAGCGCGTCGTCGAGGGAACCACCGCCAATCATACCCAGCCCCATGCTGTTAACAGAGCGAGCAATCATGGTGATTCCGACGTCTGCGCCACGGCCTTTCAGCGCCTTCGCAACGTTGGCAGCAGCCTGAATCACGTCGGCGCTACCGGCGTTGGTACCGGAAATAATCAGTGGTTTCTTCGCCCCGGCCAGAGCCTGAACGATGACGTCAATTTTGTTCTGCAGGTCACGGTCGATACCGTCAACCGCCGGTGCGTTGTTATCCAGCGCATGAGCGATCGCGAAACCTAAACGCGCCTGATCTTCAACCGGCGCACGGTAGGTCCATGCCGCGATATCATCCAGACGGGTGTTATCGACGTTGGTAACGAACAGCGGGTGCTTGGCGCGCTGGCCAATATTGAGGATTGCCGCAATCTGCCAGTCGGCCACTTTCTGCGCCGCCGCCATTTCACGCGCTTTACCTTTCACCGCCTGACGCACTGCCAGCGCAACGCGCGCGCCGGTTTGGGTGACATCTTCGCCCAGGACCAGAACCGCATCGTATGTCTCGATTTCGCGCAGTGCCGGGGTATGAATACCGCCGTCACGCAGCACGCTCAGAGCCAGTTGCAGACGTTCCTGCTCGCCCTGGGCAATACCGGTATAGAAGTTATCCGCACCGACCAGTTCACGCAGCGCGAAGTTACTTTCAACGCTGGCACGCGGTGAGCCGATACCAATCACTTTCTTCGACTGACGCAGAATATCTGCCGCGCCCTGCATCGCCTGTTCGGCGTTCAGCGTGATCAGGTCATCGCCACGACGCTGTACCGGCTGACGCGGACGGTCTTTCAGGTTCACGTAACCATAGCCAAAACGACCACGGTCGCAGAGGAAGTAGTGGTTAACGGTACCGTTGTAGCGGTTTTCGATACGACGCAGTTCACCGTAGCGCTCGCCCGGGCTGATGTTACAACCAATAGAACACTGCTGGCAGATGCTCGGCGCAAACTGCATGTCCCATTTACGGTTATAACGCTCGGAGTGCGTTTTATCGGTGAAGACGCCGGTCGGGCAAATTTCCACCAGGTTACCGGAGAATTCGCTTTCGAGCGTACCGTCTTCCGGACGACCAAAGTAGACGTTGTCATGTGCGCCATAGACGCCCAGATCCGCGCCATCGGCGTAATCTTTGTAGTAACGTACGCAGCGATAGCAGGCGATGCAGCGGTTCATTTCGTGAGAGATGAACGGCCCCAGGTCCTGGTTGCGGTGAGTACGCTTCGTGAAGCGGTAGCGACGGAAGCTATGACCGGTCATGACGGTCATATCCTGAAGGTGGCAGTTACCGCCCTCTTCACAGACCGGACAGTCGTGCGGGTGGTTAGTCATCAACCACTCCACTACGCTTTCGCGAAACTGCTTCGCTTCTTCGTCATCAATTGAAATAAAGGTGCCTTCGGTGGCCGGTGTCATACAAGACATCACCAGGCGACCACGCGTGTCTTCCGCGTTTTGATATTGCTTCACCGCACACTGGCGGCAAGCACCGACGCTTCCCAGCGCCGGGTGCCAGCAAAAGTACGGAATATCAAGGCCGAGAGACAGACAAGCTTCCAGCAGGTTGTCCGCTCCGTTGACCTCATATTCTTTGCCGTCTACATGAATCGTAGCCATAGTCAGCATGCTTCCAGTTGGCTCGGTCTAAAACCGAGCGTTAATCGAATTTCTGATCGCGATTCAGGGTTACCCTGCTATTACCAGCGCTCTTTCAGCAGGTTCGGCTGAATACCACCAATCTGATGGGTATTGCTGAAGGACTGCTTGATGCCAGCTTCGAATTCTTCGCGGAAATATTTAATGGCGCTCTGCAGCGGCTCCACCGCACCCGGTGCGTGTGCACAGAAGGTTTTACCCGGGCCGAGGAAACGACACAGTTGCTCAAGCGTCTCGATATCCCCAGGCTGGCCTTCGCCACGCTCCAGCGCGCGCAGAATTTTCACACTCCACGGCAGACCGTCACGGCACGGCGTACACCAGCCGCAGGACTCGCGGGCAAAGAACTCTTCCAGGTTACGCACCAGAGGAACCATGCCAATCTCGTGATCGACAGCCATTGCCAGCGCGGTGCCCAAACGGCTACCGGCTTTACCAATGCTTTCGAATTCCATCGGCAGATCGAGGTGCGCTTCAGTCAGGAAGTCAGTACCCGCGCCGCCCGGCTGCCAGGCTTTGAATTTCAGGCCATCGCGCATGCCGCCCGCGTAATCTTCGAGGATCTCGCGCGCGGTAGTACCGAAAGGCAGTTCCCACAGGCCAGGGTTCTTCACGCGACCGGAGAAGCCCATCAGCTTGGTGCCCGCGTCTTTACTCTGCGAAATGTTCTGGTACCACTCCACGCCGTTCGCGAGGATAGCTGGTACGTTACACAGGGTTTCGACGTTGTTAACGCAGGTCGGCTTACCCCAAGCGCCAGAGCTTGCCGGGAACGGCGGCTTAGAGCGTGGGTTAGCACGACGACCTTCAAGGGAGTTAATCAGCGCCGTCTCTTCACCGCAGATATAGCGCCCTGCCCCGGTGTGGACAAACAGTTCGAAGTCGAAACCGGTGCCCATGATGTTTTTGCCAAGCAAGCCGGCTTCGGTTGCTTCGGCAATCGCGCGACGCAGATGCACAGCCGCTTCGATATATTCACCACGCAGGAAGATGTAACCACGGTACGCTTTCAGCGCAAACGCGGAGATCAGCATGCCTTCCACCAGCAGGTGCGGCAGTTGTTCCATCAGCAGACGGTCTTTATAGGTACCCGGCTCCATTTCATCGGCGTTACACAGCAGGTAACGGATGTTCATGGATTCGTCTTTCGGCATCAGGCTCCACTTCAGACCGGTGGAAAAGCCCGCACCGCCGCGCCCTTTCAGGCCAGCGTCTTTTACCTGATTAACGATTTCGTCCGGTGACAGCCCGGTCAGGGCCTTACGTGCACCTTCGTAGCCGTTCTTGCTACGGTATTCGTCCAGCCAGACCGGCTGTTTGTCATCACGCAGACGCCAGGTCAGCGGATGCGTTTCGGGAGTACGGATAATGTCTTTCATTTATACCGCTCCAGCAGTTCGGGAATGCCTTCCGGGGTCAGGTGAGCATGAGTATCCTCATCGATCATCATGTTCGGCCCTTTATCGCAGTTCCCCAGGCAACAGGTCGGGAGCAGCGTAAAACGACCGTCAAAGGTCGTCTGCCCCGGCTTGATGTTGAGTTTTTTCTCAAGCGCAGCCTGGATCCCCTGATAGCCGTTGATATGGCACACCACGCTGTCGCAATAGCGGATCACGTGGCGACCTACCGGCTGGCGGAAGATCTGGCTATAGAACGTGGCAACACCTTCTACGTCGCTTGCCGGGATCCCCAGCACATCAGCGATCGCATAGATCGCCCCATCCGGCACCCAGCCACGCTGTTTCTGAACGATTTTCAGCGCTTCAATGGACGCCGCACGCGGGTCTTCGTAGTGGTGCTTCTCGTGCTCAATCGCTTCACGCTCAGCCGCACTCAGCTCAAAAGCCTCGGTTTGTGGTTGTTGATTCTCGTGCATAATTAGCGGTCCACATCTGACATAACAAAATCGATACTACCCAGGTGGACGATAAGGTCGGACACCAGGCTGCCACGTACCGCTACCGGGATCTGCTGCAGGTGCGCATAGCTCGGGGTACGGATACGGGTACGGTAACTCATGGTGCTGCCATCGCTGGTCAGGTAGTAACTGTTAATACCCTTGGTCGCTTCCACCATCTGGAAGGACTCGTTTGCCGGCATAACCGGTCCCCACGAAACCTGCAGGAAGTGGGTGATCAGGGTTTCGATATGTTGCAACGTGCGCTCTTTCGGCGGCGGCGTAGTCAGCGGGTGATCCGCTTTGAACGGGCCTTCCGGCATGTTGTTGAGGCACTGCTCAAGGATGCGCAGACTCTGGCGCAGCTCTTCAACTTTCAGCATCACGCGGGTATAGCAGTCGGACACGCCGCCGCCAACCGGGACTTCAAAGTCAAAGTTTTCGTAGCCAGAGTATGGACGCGCTTTACGCACGTCAAAATCAATACCGGTCGCACGCAGCGCAGCACCGGTACAACCCCAGTCCAGCGCTTCTTTCTTACCGTAAGCGGCAACGCCCTGCGAACGGCCTTTCAGGATGGTGTTACGCAGTGCGGCTTTCTCGTAGGAATCCAGACGTTTTGGCATCCAGTCGAGGAAGTCACGCAGCAGTTTGTCCCAACCGCGCGGCAGATCGTGTGCCACACCGCCGATACGGAACCAGGCCGGGTGCATACGGAAACCGGTGATCGCTTCCACTACGTCATAGATTTTCTGACGGTCGGTAAAGGCGAAGAAGACCGGCGTCATCGCGCCGACGTCCTGGATGAACGTGGAGATGTACAGCAGGTGGCTGTTGATACGGAACAGTTCAGACAACATAACGCGAATCACGTTGACGCGATCCGGCGTGGTGATGCCAGCCAGTTTCTCAACGGCCAGTACGTAAGGCATTTCGTTAACGCAGCCGCCGAGGTACTCGATACGGTCGGTGTACGGAATGTAGCTATGCCAGGACTGACGTTCACCCATCTTTTCAGCGCCACGGTGGTGGTAGCCGATGTCAGGCACGCAGTCGACGATTTCTTCGCCATCAAGCTGCAGCACAATACGGAACGCACCGTGAGAAGACGGGTGGTTAGGACCGAGGTTGAGGAACATGAAGTCCTCGTTTTCGGAACTACGCTTCATACCCCATTCTTCTGGTTTGAAGGTCAGTGATTCCATTTCCAGATCCTGTTTGGCTTTGGTCAGCTCAAACGGATCGAATTCGGTCGCACGCGCCGGGTAGTCTTTACGCAGCGGATGACCTTCCCAGGTATGCGGCATCAGCAGACGCGTCAGGTGCGGGTGACCTTCGATGTCGATGCCAAACATTTCCCAGGTTTCACGCTCATACCAGTTGGCGTTCGGGAACAGTTTGGTGAACGTCGGTACGCGCAGGTCGTTTTCAGACAATGCCACCTTGAGCATGATATCGCGATTGCGTTCAATGGAGATCAGGTGATAGAAAACGGAAAAATCCGCGGCAGGTAAGCCTTCGCGGTGCGTACGCAGACGTTCGTCCATGCCGTGTAAGTCAAACAGCATGACGTAAGGTTTCGGCAGTCTCTTTAAGAAATCGCCAACTTCCAGTAATTGTTCACGCTTGACCCAAACAACAGGTACCCCGGTGCGAGTCGCCTGAACGGTAAAGGCATCCGGCCCAAAACGGTTGCGCAGTTCGCCAATGACCGGGTCATCAAGGTGATCCCGTGTTTGCCATACAGCGTCTTGCGCGGTTAAGTCGGTCATATTGTTCACCATTGCAAATGGTCCGTGGTGGTCGGCAGTGCTTCGCGCTATTTATGTAGTGATAAGCGAAGGAAGTGCTGCTGCCGACAGGCGCAAATTAAATCTCGTCTGGTGTACGAAGATTCGTTACAGCAATACGTTCGCCGCGTTTACGCTCGCGTTCTGACTGCATATTGGCGCGATAAACGCCCTGATCGCCAACCACCCAGGAGAGCGGACGGCGTTCTTTGCCAATGGAATCTTGCAGCAGCATCAGAGCCTGCATATACGCTTCCGGACGCGGCGGGCATCCCGGGATGTACACATCGACCGGAATAAATTTATCAACGCCCTGCACCACAGAATAGATGTCGTACATACCGCCGGAGTTGGCGCATGCGCCCATGGAAATAACCCATTTCGGTTCCAGCATCTGATCGTAGAGGCGCTGAATAACCGGCGCCATTTTGGTAAAGCAGGTTCCGGCTACGACCATCAGGTCAGCCTGACGCGGCGATGCACGCAGTACTTCCGCACCAAAACGGGCCACATCGTGCACGGCGGTAAACGAGGTCACCATCTCAACGTAGCAGCAGGAAAGGCCAAAGTTATATGGCCAAATTGAGTTTTTACGGCCCCAGTTAACCATGTCATGCAGCTTGCCCATGAACACGTTTTTGTTAACTTCTTGCTCCAGGGGGTCGGTTACGATCTCCTGTTTTTGCAGGGGGTAACGGTCGTTCTCACCGTTAGGATCTATGCGGGTGAGCGTATAATCCATCTTAATGCCTCGCGGTTAGCGTTGACGATTAGCGATACTGTTCGTTTCCGGGTTCATACGCTCGCGGCGTGAACGCGCGGGCGTCCAGTCCAGCGCGCCAATACGCACCAGATAAACCAGACCTGCCAGTAACACAAAAATAAAAATTGCAGCTTCCACAAAGCCAATCCAGCCGCTTTCACGGATAGAAGTTGACCATGCGAACAGATACAGCGCTTCAACGTCGAAGATAACGAAGAACATGGCTACCAGATAAAACTTGGCAGACAGGCGCAAGCGGGCGGTGCCGACCGAGTCGATACCTGATTCAAACGGCACGTTTTTAGATCTCGCGCGCGCGCGACCACCTAAAAACCAGCCGCCGACGAGCATCAGGCAGCACAGGCCAATGGCAACAATAAGAAAGATAGCGAATGCCCAGTGATGAGCGATGATTTCAGTGGATGTTGACATACTCATTGCTTACTCATCAAAAGTAGCGCCAAATTCTCTGCTCTTTTCGGCAGATGAACGCCACATCGATTCATGGGGAGGAATAAAAAAAACCTTACAATCACTGTGAAAAACCATTTTATACAGCTAATTGATGGGGTTTTTTACTCCTTTCTATAACCTTTTGTCAACTTTAACAAAAGTTTCCTCACATTATTTTACACCGCTCCAACTTCATTAACATAAAGTGCTATTTAGACCAATTTCGATCGCATCATCGGTCATTTTTAATGTTGTTGAATCGTGTCCGTAGTGAAGTAAAAAAGATAATACTCACCTATTTTGACAGGAATTCACCCAGATGCCTCCCCCTAAATGGGAGTATTTTCTTGATCTGTGACACGCTTTTGTTAATTCACCATAAAAAACAGCAACAATTTCTCTAGTTTTTTAACATGGAAACAATTAGTAACGCTGCTGCTTATTTTTCAGCCAGGTGTCAGGCCGTTTTTTTACCTTCTGATTTTGTTAAGTTTTAGTATAGCAAATGACATAAAGCGGCAATATTTACATAAAAAAAGAGCCGCTGGATGTTTTTTCATCACCAGAGGCTCTTTTTTACACTAACATTTTAAAACGATTTTTTGTGACGGATTACTCAAAGTCGCCTTCAACAATCAGCGAGTCATCTCCCCCTTCCGGGGTAAACTGATTGTATTGCCAAGGATTTTGATACGTTTGCATCGACTTAAAGATAACTTCTGCCAACTCATTTTGCGTGGACGGATCGCAGCACAACAGATACTCAGTATCAGGCAATGGCGGTAATCCGTCGGCGGCGCCCAGTACGCGTAAATCCGGACTCATCATTTCAACAGGCCGCGCAGTGACGCCGAGCCCTGCTTTTACCGCCGCGCGAACCGCAGGTAATGTTGAAGCAACATAAGCCAGACGCCACGGGATCTGAGCAGCATTTAATGTCGCCAGCACGATATCGCGAAACGGGCTCGGATCGTCCAGCAGAACCAACGGTACCGGCTCACCTTTTTGCAGAATATATTCGGCAGCACAGTACCAATGCGTTGGCGAGGTACGCAGATTCAGACATTCAAAATCGCCAGGACGGTTGGTAGTCACAACCAAGTCCACTTCTTGCGACTTCAGCATATCCACCATGTAGGCGTTACGCTTGACCCTCACATCCAGCGCAAGCTTCGGATAAACCGAACTTATTCGGTTGAGCAGGAAAGGCAGTATGGTATCGGCTGATTCATCAGAAGCACCGATAGTTAACACTCCCTGAAGATTATTAAACATTAATGATGAGCATGCCTCATCATTAAAGCGCAGTATTTTTCTGGCGTAACCCAACAGTTGTATACCATGTTCGGTCAGTAGTTTGTTGCGTCCATGGCGCGCGAACAACTCTTTCCCCACGAGTTGCTCAAGACGCTGCATTTGCTGACTCACCGCAGACTGAGTTCGACATACCGCAGCTGCCGCAGCCGCAAAGGTATTCAGGTCGGCAACAGCAACGAAGGTTCTCAGCAGATCGAGGTCGAGGTTAATTATCGGACGATTTGCATTTATCATAGTTTTTCACTTACTCGCGGGTCATACCGGGTTAATGCTGTGCATTTGGAATCAAACAACTCCATTTGTAATGTGCCTCCCTCGCAGTTTCGCTTAGTGTAACCAAGTGAAAATAAGGATGTATTTGGTTTAACAAACGAAACAATTCTCTTTCCTGGCTATTTTAATTCCCGTGATATTCATCGGAATATAGCAACGAGAAAGAGCCGAATTTTTAGCTGCTGGATGATTCTGACTTAGGGAAAACATGTAAATTTTGTAAATTTAAAAAAAAGTTAACGAACAATAATTTACACATTAAAAACTAACTTTTCAGTGTGTTAGGAACAACCAACAAACATTTGAATTATCTTAAAATTCAGACTACTTACCATTTCATGAGACTTATCTTAACCTAAAACCACTATATTTATAAGTGTTATCGTGAATAATTCCAGGCTACCAGGTGTTATGTCAGAGCAGCGGTTTTGCTATTATTGGCCCATTCAATTTAATGTCGTTTAAATATTAAATAATAATTAATTAAGAATTCTTCAATTCATTAATTATGCTTAACAATGAATTCACACCGTATCACGTACGGATCAGGCCGATAACAGACCCCGCAGTTAAAACCTCAGTATTTTCGAATTACCTCATCCAGCTTAGCCACCCGTGACATTTCGCTTTACAGGCTTAACTTTTTTTGACCAAACAAATCACCACAACCAAACCAATAAAACAAAATATACTACCAATAAAACACATCCAGATAGATTATTATCTCATAATATTTACATTATTTAGTTGTTAACAGTTAATTATCACTTCATAGCTTTTCAAAATCTTCTACTAAAGACCCTTCAAAACTCACCGCCGTGGGAGTACATTGTGCTGGGCTGACTTCCATGGCAGGGAGTGGCATTCACAGCTAAAAAGGTCAACGTTCATGTCCCCCATTGAAAAATCCAGCAAATTAGAAAACGTCTGTTATGACATTCGCGGCCCGGTTCTGAAGGAAGCAAAGCGCCTGGAAGAAGAAGGCAATAAGGTTCTGAAACTGAACATCGGCAACCCGGCGCCATTCGGGTTTGAAGCGCCAGATGAAATACTGGTGGATGTGATCCGCAATTTGCCAACAGCGCAAGGATATTGCGACTCCAAAGGCCTTTATTCCGCCCGTAAAGCGATTATGCAGCATTACCAGGCCCGTGGTATGCGCGACGTAACCGTGGAAGATATTTATATCGGCAACGGCGTTTCTGAATTAATTGTGCAGGCTATGCAGGCATTGCTGAACAGTGGGGACGAAATGCTGGTTCCTGCTCCTGATTATCCGCTGTGGACGGCGGCGGTATCGCTCTCCGGCGGTAATGCCGTGCACTACCTGTGTGACGAATCATCAGACTGGTTCCCGGACCTGGATGATATCCGCGCCAAAATCACGCCGCGTACGCGTGGAATCGTCATCATCAACCCAAACAACCCAACCGGCGCTGTTTACTCTAAAGAGCTGCTGATGGAGATTGTTGAGATTGCTCGCCAGAACAACCTCATCATCTTTGCGGATGAGATTTACGACAAAATTCTCTACGACGACGCTGAACACCACTCCATCGCTGCAATGGCGCCGGATCTGCTGACCATCACCTTCAATGGCCTGTCAAAAACCTATCGCGTTGCCGGTTTCCGTCAGGGCTGGATGGTGCTGAACGGGCCGAAGAAACATGCTAAAGGATATATTGAAGGTCTTGAGATGCTGGCCTCTATGCGCCTGTGTGCCAACGTTCCGGCGCAACATGCCATTCAGACCGCGCTGGGCGGATACCAAAGCATCAGCGAATTTATCATGCCTGGTGGGCGTCTGTATGAACAACGCAACCGCGCCTGGGAACTGCTCAATGACATTCCTGGTGTCTCCTGCGTAAAACCGCGCGGCGCGCTGTATATGTTCCCGAAAATTGATGCTAAACGCTTCAACATTCATGACGACCAGAAGATGGTACTCGACTTCCTGCTGCAGGAAAAAGTACTGCTGGTTCAGGGAACAGCGTTCAACTGGCCGTGGCCGGATCATTTCCGCATCGTCACGCTGCCGCGTATTGACGATATTGAAATGTCGCTGAGTAAATTTGAGCGTTTCCTGTCAGGGTATCACCAGTTGTAATTAAACAAAGGCTGTCGGATGAATGACGAGTATTTGCATCTGACAGCCTTCTCTGCGCAAAATGACTCTTAGGTTGCCATCATATAAGGGTCGTTATGAAGCAGAGCCATTTTTTTGCCCACCTCTCCCGTCTGAAGCTCATTAATCGCTGGCCGCTGATGCGCAACGTGCGCACCGAAAACGTGTCTGAACACAGTCTGCAGGTTGCCATGGTTGCCCATGCGCTGGCCGCGATCAAAAACCGCAAATTTGGTGGTCAGGTTAATGCTGAGCGTATTGCTCTGTTGGCGATGTATCACGATGCGTCAGAAGTGCTGACCGGTGATCTCCCTACCCCGGTGAAATATTTCAACTCGCAGATTGCGCAGGAATATAAAGCGATAGAGAAAATTGCCCAGCAAAAGCTGGTCGATATGGTACCTGATGAACTGCGCGATATTTTTGCGCCGCTCATTGATGAACATGCCTTAAGTGAAGAAGAGAGATCGATTGTTAAACAGGCCGATGCCCTGTGCGCGTATCTGAAGTGTCTGGAGGAACTCTCTGCCGGTAACAACGAATTTCTGCTTGCCAAGACGCGTCTGGAAAAAACGCTCGAGTCGCGACGCAGCGAAGAGATGGACTACTTTATGGACGTGTTTGTCCCGAGTTTTCACCTCTCATTAGATGAAATCAGCCAGGATTCTCCGCTATAAACGCATGACCCGGTGGCGGCGAAGATATCCCCGTCGCCATCCGCCAACAACATCAAAACGGAAACAGCATCGGGATCATCACCACGCACACCGCCATCACAATGATGGTAAACGGTACGCCAATCTTCACGAAATCGCTAAAGCTGTAGTTGCCAGGTCCGAGCACCAGAGTGTTTACCGGCGAAGAGACCGGTGTCATAAAGGCTGCGGATGCCGCCATCGCAATCCCCATAGCAAAAGGATACGGTGAAACGCCCATCGACTTTGCAGCCGCCAGCGCGATTGGCGCCATCAGCACCGCCGTCGCGGTGTTGGAGATAAATAACCCGATAGTCGCACACAGCACGAACAGGCAGCCCAACATCATATACGGGCCATACCCGCCACCGACATCCATCAGCCCTTTCACCACCAAGTCGACACCGCCGGTTTTTTGTAAAGCCAGCGCGAAGGGCATCATCCCGACAATCAAAATAATGCTTGGCCAGTGAATCGCTTTATAGGCACTTTCGGCATCAATACAGCGAAATTTCCCCATCAGTAGACAAGCGATGATCGCAGCCACCGTATTGGGAATTTCATCAGTGAGCATCAGAGCAACCATCAGCACCAGACAGAAAATCGCATGCGGTGCCTGGCTGTGCGCCGGAGAAGCTTCACTGACTTCCTCGGGCATATTCAGCACGACAAAATCACGCCCTTTTTGTCCCAACAGTGTGATGAGCTTCCAGTTGCCCACCACTAATATGATATCGCCCATCAGCAATGGCTCATCCACCACCGCTCCAGCCAGAGCCGCGCCATCGCGCTTCAGCCCGACGACATTCAGCCCGTAGCGGGTACGAAAAGCGATTTCCCGTACCGTTTTGCCGATCAATTCCGATTCAGGGATCAGAGAGATCTCGGCCATCCCCACATCAAGCGCCTGCTCGGAGAAGTATTCGCCGCGCAATACCATTGGTTCCAGAAACTGTTCACTGCAAAATTCACGCAGGTCAACATCGGCCGCGGACATATCAATCAGCAATACGTCACGGGCGCGAAACTCAGAAACCCCGTTAACGTCGACTATTACGCGACGAAAGCGACGCCAGCGTTCCACGCCAATCACGTTTGCCCCGTAGCGCTCACGCAACTTCAGATCATCCAGACGCTGGCCAATCATAGGAGAACCGGGACGAATCGCCAGCCGACGCGCGCGCCCGGTCAGGCGATATTCTTTAATCAGATCGCGAAAGGTCCGGCGTTTCCAGCCGTCTCCCGGCTGCCTGGAATCTTCCCCCTTGAGCATAAAGCGCATCAGCAGCATATAAATTATGCCGAGTACCAGAACCACCAGCCCCAGCGGGGTAACGCTAAAAAAGCTGAACCCGTTGAGTCCTTCACGTAACAGTTCACTGTTGACGACCAGGTTAGGCGGCGTCGCCACCAGCGTCATCATGCCGCTTATCAGGCCGGCAAAGCTCAGAGGCATCATCAGGCGTGAAGGGGAAATTTCCATGCGCATGGAAACGCTTAAGACCACCGGGATAAAGATGGCGACCACGCCGGTCGAACTCATAAACGCCCCGAGCCCGGCAACGGTAATCATCAGCAACACCAGCATTTTGACTTCACTGCTGCCAGCCACCTTCACCAGCCAGGCACCCATTACCGTCGCCACCCCGGTACGCACCAGGCCGTCGCCGATAATGAATAATGCCGCTATCAAAATAACGTTAGGATCGCTGAATCCGGAAAAGGCTTCTGTGATGCTCAATGTTCCGCTCAGAACAAAGGCAATGATGACCAGCAAAGCGACCGCGTCCATACGCACTCTGCCAGTGACAAACAAGACGACGGCAATCGCCAGCAATGAGAGAACCCATATCAATTCACCGTTCACAACATATCCTTGTTAAATGAGAGGGATGGATCGATTCTGCCATAAAAAAGCCCCAACAATCTGGGGCTAAATCATGTTCAGGTATTTCTTACTACGACCACATTTCCGTTAGGCTGTTTGGTCACAGAAATATGTTCCAGACTGGTCAGCGAAAAATCGACCTCATCCAGACGCGGCGTGTCCACAGGCGCGTTGACCGCTATCACATGACACCCTGCCGCCAGTCCTGAAAGCACCCCAGCGGGCGCATCTTCCACCACCGCGCATTCCTGTGGCGCAAGACCCAGAAGCTGGGCGCCTAACAGATAGGCGTCAGGCTCGGGCTTGCCTCTTTTTACCCGCTCGGCGGTGACAAACACTTCAGGAGCAGGCAGCCCCGCGACACGATGACGCGCTCGTGCGACCGGCATGGATCCGGAGGTCACAATCGCCCATGGAATACCCGCTTTATTGAGGTGGTTGAGTAAATCAACCGCTCCCGGCAGCGCTGTGATCCCCGCGGTTTCCGTCGCTTCGATCTGCTCCAGGCGGGTGAATTCCGCGGCGATCTCAGCCTCAGATTTGCCCACCATAAAGTGTCGCAGGGAGGTAATGGCCTGCTTGCCATGAATAAAGCCGAGCACCTCGGCGTGATCGAGGCCAAAACGATCGGCCCAGTTGCACCACGCGCGTTCTACTGCGGGTAAGGAATCGACCAGTGTTCCATCCAGATCAAACAGAAAACCTTTGCACTGCACGCTCGCCCCCTCAGGCATTAATGATTTGGTTAATTTCATTCGCACTCAGGTGATACTGGCGCGGGCAAGAGTGCCAGACATTCAGCATACGCTGATATTTTTCCCACATCGGGGTCTGGGCGTTGAAGCCATGCGTACCCGCATCAAAGTGGGTATAACGACCTTCCACATTAACCATAAAACGTACGTACCCGAGGTAACGGGCTTCCGTTGCGGCGTCAAAGCCAAGGAAGGTCACGCGGCGCTCATCAATAGCCTGCGCGTCCTTAAGATTAGTCCAGGACACATGTAATGCGTGATACATCTCCATAATATCGATAATCGTACGACAGGTTTCTTCCGTCAGCTCACCAAACTCACGATCCAGCTCGCGCATCTGCAAGCCGTAACCGCGTTCAATAATCGTCTGCAAACGACGATAACGCTCGGCGTTAGTGGGATCGAGCATAGTCATCATTTTGTACTGATTAGACAAAATCAGACGTTGAGCGTTGGTCATTTCCATTTGGGACTCCTGTATCACTACTACTGCGATGAAAAAAAAGAAGGCATCTTGTGCCTTCTTTTATATGCGTAATCAGGGGTCAATTACAAATCATCAAGGAAAGTTTTATCCAGTTGTTTGAAGGCGCGCTTAAGCGTGTCAGCCAGCGCCTGATAATCAGGCTTTCCTTCTACCGGAGTGAGCGCCTGCCCGGCTTCTTGCAATTTACCCCGAACTTCGTAGAACCAGTTGAGTATTGAAGGCGGCAGCGGCGTTACAGAACGTTTACCCAGCCACCACATGCCCTGCATCGGCAGGCTGAGCGCAAACAGCGCAGTCGCCACGGCCGGTCCCAACTGCCCCCCTAACGCAATTTGCCAGCATAAGGTGAAGACGGCGATAGGCGGCATAAAACGGATCGCGTAACGCGTCATGCGGATCACGCGGTTCTCTACAAACACAGGCGCGAGGCGCTTTTCCATTGGCCACGTCTTCGCATAGTGCTGCCCCCGGCGAAACAAGCTAAAAAAATTGACGGAACGATTATCCGGTGTCGACATGGCGGTTACCTCAACTTCACATATAAAAATTAAAAAATTTGTGCAAAACAACAACTACAAGGGACATCGTTCAAAACATTTTGTCTTTGATACCCACATTCAGGTATCCTGTGCCGGCCTGTAAGGCCTTTAGTCCAAAATCATTGAGTCGTCAAATTGACACATAGTATGCCATTGGCTGAAAAATACGCAAAATGACATAGACTCAAAGGTATTTATTCCATCGTGCCCAAAAAGACTATGGCGCATGATGTTAATCATAAACGTCGGTGTCATCATGCGCTACGCTCTATGACTTCCTGACGTTTTTTTAGCCACGTATCATAAATAGGTACTTCCATGTCGAGTAAGTTAGTACTGGTTCTGAACTGCGGTAGCTCCTCACTGAAATTTGCCATCATCGATGCAGTAAACGGTGAAGAATACCTCTCTGGTTTAGCCGAATGTTTCCATCTCCCAGAAGCACGTATCAAGTGGAAAATGGACGGCGGTAAACAAGAAGCGGCTTTAGGTGCAGGCGCCGCTCACAGTGAAGCGCTGAATTTTATCGTTAATACCATTCTGGCACAAAAACCAGAACTGTCTGCTCAGCTGACTGCGATTGGTCACCGTGTTGTTCACGGCGGCGAGAAATACACCGGCTCTGTGGTTATCGACGATTCCGTTATTCAGGGTATCAAAGACGCAGCCTCTTTTGCACCGCTGCATAACCCTGCACACCTGATCGGTATCGCAGAAGCGCTGAAATCCTTCCCGAATCTGAAAGACAAAAACGTGGCTGTGTTCGACACCGCGTTCCATCAGACCATGCCAGAAGAGTCTTACCTCTATGCTCTGCCATACAGCCTGTACAAAGAACACGGTGTTCGTCGTTACGGCGCGCACGGTACCAGCCACTTCTTCGTGACTCAGGAAGCGGCAAAAATTCTGAACAAACCGGTTGATGAGCTGAACATCATCACTTGCCACCTGGGCAACGGCGGTTCTGTCTCTGCTATCCGTAACGGTAAATGTGTTGATACCTCCATGGGTCTGACCCCGCTGGAAGGTCTGGTGATGGGTACGCGTTCCGGTGACATCGACCCGGCGATCATCTTCCACCTGCACGACACCCTGGGCATGAGCGTTGACCAGATCAACAAAATGCTGACCAAAGAGTCCGGCCTGCTGGGTCTGACCGAAGTCACCAGCGACTGCCGTTATGTTGAAGATAACTACGCGACTAAAGAAGACGCTAAACGTGCAATGGACGTTTACTGTCACCGTCTGGCGAAATACATCGGTTCTTACACTGCGCTGATGGATGGTCGTCTGGATGCAGTTGTCTTCACCGGTGGTATTGGTGAAAACGCAGCGATGGTTCGTGAACTGTCTCTGGGCAAACTGGGCGTTCTGGGCTTTGAAGTTGACCACGAACGTAACCTGGCCGCACGTTTCGGCAAATCTGGTTTCATCAACAAAGAAGGTACCCGTCCTGCGGTGGTTATCCCAACCAACGAAGAACTGGTTATCGCGCAAGACGCGAGCCGTCTGACTGCCTGATTTCACACCGCCAGCCTAGCTGGCGGTGCTGTTTTGTAACCCGTCTACATCGACGGTAACGAAAGAGGATAAACCGTGTCCCGTATTATTATGCTGATCCCTACCGGAACCAGCGTCGGTCTGACCAGCGTCAGCCTTGGCGTGATCCGCGCAATGGAACGCAAAGGCGTTCGTCTGAGCGTCTTCAAGCCGATCTCTCAACCGCGTGCCGGTGGCGATGCGCCAGACCAGACTACCAGCATCGTCCGTGCTAACTCTTCTCTGCCAGCCGCTGAGCCGCTGAAGATGAGCCACGTTGAATCTCTGTTGTCCAGCAATCAGAAAGATGTGCTGATGGAAGAGATCATCGCGAACTACCACGCGAACACTAAAGACGCTGAAGTTGTACTGGTTGAAGGCCTGGTCCCAACCCGTAAACATCAGTTCGCGCAGTCTCTGAACTACGAAATCGCGAAAACGCTGAACGCAGAAATCGTCTTCGTAATGTCTCAGGGTACCGATACCCCGGAACAGCTGAACGAGCGTATTGAACTGACTCGCAGCAGCTTCGGCGGCGCGAAAAACACCAACATCACCGGCGTAATCGTTAACAAACTGAACGCACCGGTTGATGAGCAGGGCCGTACTCGCCCGGATCTGTCCGAGATTTTCGACGACTCTTCCAAAGCGAAAGTGATCAAAGTTGATCCGGCTAAACTGCAAGAATCCAGCCCGCTGCCGGTTCTGGGCGCGGTGCCATGGAGCTTCGATCTGATCGCAACGCGTGCAATCGATATGGCGCGTCATCTGAACGCCACTATCGTTAACGAAGGTGATATCAATACCCGTCGCGTGAAGTCTGTGACTTTCTGCGCACGCAGCATTCCGCACATGCTGGAGCACTTCCGTGCAGGTTCTCTGCTGGTGACTTCCGCCGATCGTCCTGACGTGCTGGTTGCAGCATGCCTGGCAGCCATGAACGGCGTGGAAATCGGTGCCCTGCTGCTGACTGGCGGCTACGAAATGGACGCGCGTATCACTAAACTGTGCGAACGTGCATTTGAAACCGGCCTGCCGGTATTCATGGTGAACACCAACACCTGGCAGACCTCTCTGAGCCTGCAGAGCTTCAACCTGGAAGTTCCGGTTGACGATCACGAACGTATTGAGAAAGTTCAGGAATACGTTGCTAACTACATCAACGCTGACTGGATTGAATCCCTGACCGCGACCTCTGAGCGCAGCCGTCGTCTGTCTCCGCCAGCGTTCCGTTATCAGCTGACCGAGCTGGCACGTAAAGCCGGCAAGCGCGTTGTTCTGCCGGAAGGTGACGAGCCGCGTACCGTTAAAGCGGCGGCTATCTGTGCTGAACGCGGTATCGCAACCTGCGTACTGCTGGGCAACCCGGATGAGATCACCCGCGTTGCGGCCTCTCAGGGCGTTGAGCTGGGCGCTGGCGTAGAAATCGTTGATCCAGATGTGGTTCGCGAAAGCTACGTTGCTCGCCTGGTCGAACTGCGTAAAAACAAAGGTATGACCGAAACCGTTGCCCGCGAACAGCTGGAAGACAACGTGGTTCTCGGTACCCTGATGCTGGAACAGGACGACGTTGACGGTCTGGTTTCTGGTGCAGTTCATACCACCGCGAACACCATCCGTCCGCCGCTGCAGCTGATCAAAACTGCACCGGGTAGTTCCCTGGTGTCTTCCGTGTTCTTCATGCTGCTGCCGGATCAGGTTTACGTATACGGCGACTGCGCGATCAACCCGGATCCGACTGCAGAGCAACTGGCAGAAATCGCGATTCAGTCCGCTGAATCCGCCATTGCTTTCGGTATCGAACCGCGCGTAGCAATGCTCTCCTACTCCACTGGTTCTTCTGGTGCAGGTAGCGACGTAGAAAAAGTTCGTGAAGCCACGCGTCTGGCGCAGGAAAAACGTCCTGACCTGATGATCGACGGTCCGCTGCAGTATGACGCCGCCGTTATGGCTGACGTAGCAAAATCCAAAGCGCCGAACTCTCCGGTTGCAGGTCGCGCTACCGTGTTCATCTTCCCGGATCTGAACACCGGTAACACCACCTACAAAGCGGTACAGCGTTCTGCCGACCTGATCTCCATCGGGCCAATGCTGCAGGGTATGCGCAAGCCTGTGAACGACCTGTCTCGTGGCGCGCTGGTTGACGACATCGTCTACACCATCGCTCTGACCGCGATCCAGTCTTCCCAACAGCAGCAGTAATCTGTCGAGTGTGCCGGATGTCTTATCCGGCAACACTTCTGCTTATTAAACCGGAAATAGCTTATATTTCCGGTTTTTTTATACCTGTTTTTCCCGTTGGCATATTCTGAAACATTTGCCAGGATGCGCTGCATCAATGAATAACTATTCTCCTGTTTGCATACTTATCCTCTTTTGCATTGCAACAGGGATAGTCTTTCATGTCAGCAGTAACAGAAACACAGCCAGCTAAAAAATGGGCGATGCCCGATACGTTGGTGATTATTTTTTTCGTTGCCATTTTAACCAGTCTGGCGACATGGGTTGTTCCCGTCGGGATGTTCGACAGTCAGGAAGTGCAGTATCAGGTTGATGGACAAACCAAAACCCGTAAGGTGGTCGACCCCCATTCTTTTCGAATTCTGACCAACGACGCGGGCGAAGAGCAGTATCACCGGGTGCAGTTTTTCACCACCGGTGATGAGCGCCCTGGCCTGATGAATTTTCCGTTTGAAGGGTTAACCTCCGGCTCTAAATTCGGCACTGCCGTCGGCATTATTATGTTTATGCTGGTGATTGGCGGCGCATTCGGCATCGTTATGCGTACCGGAACCATCGATAACGGCATCCTGGCGCTCATCCGCCATACGCGAGGAAACGAAGTCCTGTTTATCCCGGTGCTGTTTGTTCTCTTCTCATTAGGCGGCGCGGTGTTTGGCATGGGGGAAGAGGCGGTCGCCTTTGCCATTATTATCGCACCGTTAATGGTACGGTTAGGTTACGACAGTATCACCACCGTTCTGGTCACCTATATTGCGACTCAAATTGGATTCGCCAGCTCATGGATGAACCCGTTCTGCGTGGTCGTCGCGCAGGGGATTGCGGGCGTGCCGGTGCTCTCTGGTTCCGGTCTGCGTATCATTGTGTGGGTGGTTGCGACCCTGATAGGTCTGACCTTCACGCTGGCCTATGCGGCGCGCATCAAAAAGAATCCGCTTTTGTCCCGGGTACATGAATCCGACCGTTTCTTTCGCGAACAGCAGGACGACGTTGTGGAACGACGCTTCACGCTGGGCGACTGGCTGGTGCTGCTGGTGCTGACCGCGGTAATGATTTGGGTTGTCTGGGGCGTGATCGTCAACGCGTGGTTTATTCCTGAGATCGCCAGTCAGTTCTTCACCATGGGCCTGGTAATTGGCATCATCGGCGTGGTCTTTCGTCTCAACGGCATGACGGTCAACATCATGGCCTCCTCATTCACTGAAGGCGCGCGAATGATGATTGCCCCTGCCCTGCTGGTCGGTTTTGCCAAGGGCATATTACTGCTGGTCGGTAATGGAGAGGCGGGTGAAGCCAGCGTGTTGAACACGCTGCTGCACAGCATTGCCAACGGCATCAGCGGGCTGGATAACGCCATCGCGGCGTGGTTTATGCTGCTGTTCCAGGCGGTGTTTAATTTCTTCGTTACTTCCGGCTCTGGTCAGGCTGCATTGACCATGCCGTTATTAGCACCCTTAGGCGATCTGGTTGGCGTAAACCGTCAGGTCACCGTACTGGCCTTCCAGTTTGGCGACGGATTCAGCCATATTATCTATCCTACGTCGGCATCGCTGATGGCAACGTTAGGCGTGTGTCGGGTGGATTTTCGTAACTGGCTGAAGGTAGGCGCCACGCTGTTGGGACTGCTGTTTATTATGTCCAGCGTGGTGGTGATTGGCGCGCAGATAATGGGTTACCATTAAAAAACGATTGCCCGGCCTACACGATTTCTCGACGCTGTAGGCCGGATGAGCAGATTTTACTCAGCCTCTTCCTGCTTTTCGGCTTTCGCCCCTTCATTCTTAGCGTTGCGGGTCATCCACAGCGCCAGGGCTTTCAGTGAGTCCGGCGTAAATTCGTCGCAGCGCGCGGTAATTTCTTCCGGCGTCAGCCAGCAAACTTCACTAACCTCTTCTTCCTGAAGCGCAAACGGTCCGTGGGAAACACAGCTAAACAGCCCGCCCCATACGCGACAGTTCTGGTCTTCAAAATAAAACTGCCCATGCTCGGCAAACGGCACGCCCGCAATCCCCAGTTCCTCTTCCGCTTCACGGCGCGCTGAATCCAGTAGTTGCTCGTCAGCCTGCACAACACCGCCAGCGGTGGCATCCAGCATGCCGGGCAAAAAATCTTTTGTCTCAGTACGACGCTGAACCAGAATTTTGCCCATTCCATCATGCACGACGATATACGTTGCACGATGGCGTAAGCGTTGCGCCCGCATTTGTTCCCGGCTGGATTGTGCAATGACTTCGTTGTCTTCATTCACAATATCCACCCATTCCGTACTTGCCAAACGACGCTGTTCCACCATCAGGAAACCTTCTTTTTTCTTGCGCTCTTACGGCGCGTTTATGTTTGTGGGGTAAATTACGGATTAATCTCGACCTGTGCAATAACACTTTGATCATTGAGTGCCATTACGCTGAGAACATTATCATCCAGAATCCCGTAACTTGCCGCAAAGCCCCCTTTCGGGATGCTTACCGAGCCGGGATTGAAGTGGTAAACATCCCCTTGACGCTCAGCCACGGGCAAATGTGTATGCCCATAAACCAGCACATCTCCCACGTTGAGCGCCGGCATATTTTGCGGGCCAAAAAGATGCCCGTGCGTCAAAAAGAGTCGCTGATTTTCTGTCAGAATTTGCTGCCACGGCGCGGTCATCGGAAAATGCAGGAGCATCTGATCCACTTCGCTGTCACAATTGCCACGCACCGCGATAATCCGCGCTGCCAGCGCATTCAACCGCTCAGCAACCTGCGCAGGTGCATAGCCTTCCGGGAGCGCATTACGCGGTCCGTGGTTTAAAACATCACCCAATATCACCAGCCATTGCGCACCGCTTGCGGCAAACCGTTCAAGTACGCGTTCCGTGGCTGGCAACGAACCATGAATGTCCGATGCGAACATCAGTTTCATCACTCACTCCTCGTTGAAAAGTACCTTGTAATGATACTGGATTACGCCCCGTTTTTCAGCAGGAACGCTTCGCTGAAAGCGCGATAAAACGCTGGACTGAAGCGCGCTGCCACTGGAAGGCGGCATATTCTGCAAGCGCTTCGGGAACCTCATCGCCGTTAAGGACCAGACGATTCAGCATTAGCGCTAAATCGCAGTCGGCAATACACCATTCGCCAAATAAATTCTGCTTCCCGTGGCTCAATAAATGGCTCGCAGTGGCGAACAATTTCTCCGCACTGACTTTTCCCGCTTCGCTTAACGGACCTTTCTTCACGCCAGCAAAAACTACGTCCGTTGAGCGTTCTTCACGGATAGGCATCAGATCGCTGCGGATCCACGCCTGAACCTGGCGCGCCCGCGCGCGCTTTTGCACATCGTGTGGGTAGATACGCTCCCACTGCGGTGGTGCAAAGCTCTCTTCCAGGAACTCAGTTATCGCTGATGATTCGCTCAGCTCGAAACCGTCGATTTCAAGCACCGGCACGCGCCGCGTTAACGCATACCCTTGCCATGAAGGTTGCAAGTGTTCGCCGCTGTTGAGATCAACGGTTTTCAGCGTAAAAGGCAGTCCTTTCTCTTGCAGAGCGACATAAACAGACAGTACGTAAGGGGAGAAAAAATTGGCATCTGACCACAGCGTAATTGCAGATTTGCTCATAATGTCCTCTGAAATGTATTGGCTTGCCTTCAAAATATAGAGTCTTTCTCTCACTGTCACTTGATGAAAACTCACGCACGCCAACAGGCTCTATACTTGTTATGACCCGGTTCATGACAAAACGGACGCTGAAAATGATCGATCTCTATTACACTCCATCGCCAAACGGTCACAAAATCACGCTGTTTCTTGAAGAGGCGCAGCTGCAATACCGTCTGATTCATGTCGATATCAGCAAAGGTAGCCAGTTTCACCCTGATTTTCTGCAAATCTCACCAAACAATAAAATCCCGGCCATTATCGACAGTGCCCCGGTAGACGGCGGAAAGCCCATCAGCCTGTTTGAGTCCGGAGAAATATTACTCTATCTGGCAGAAAAGAGCGGTAAGCTGCTGAGCGGTGAGTTACGTGAACGCCACACTACGCTGCAGTGGCTGTTCTGGCAGGTCAGCGGCCTCGGACCCATGCTCGGTCAGAATCATCATTTTAGCCACTACGCACCACAAACGATTCCCTACGCCATTGAAAGATACCAGGTTGAAACCCAGCGCCTGTACAACGTGATGAATAAACGTCTGGAAACGTCCCCCTGGCTGGGAGGCGATCACTACAGCATTGCCGACATTGCCTGCTGGCCGTGGATCCACGCCCATCAGCGTCAGCGCATCGACCTCGACAACTACCCGGCGGTCAATAACTGGCATGAACGCATCCGTACGCGTCCCGCAACGGAACGCGCCATGCAACAAGCACAAAGTGAGAAGCAGTGACGCGATTCGGTTCTCGTGTATCATGCAAAGGTTCATACATGGAGGAAACCTGCAATGTCACAACCTGACGCAATTATTCGTATAAAAAACCTTCGTCTGCGCACTTTTATCGGCATCAAAGAAGAGGAGATCCTTAACCGCCAGGATATCGTCATCAACATTGCCATTCACTATCCGGCAGACAAAGCCCGTACCAGCGAAGATATCATCGACGCGCTGAATTATCGCACTATCACCAAGAGCATCATTGCCCACGTGGAGGGTAACCGCTTCTCATTGTTAGAAAAATTAACTCAAGATGTGCTCGATATCGCACGCGAACATCACTGGGTCACTTATGCTCAAGTAGAGATAGATAAACTTCACGCATTACGTTACGCCGACTCAGTCTCTATGACGCTGAGCTGGCAGCGCTAAACATAACCCGGGAGGCGACATGCAGATTCTGATTACCGGCGGTACTGGCCTGATTGGACGTCATCTGATCCCCCGCTTGCTGGAACTGGGGCATCAGATAACCGTAGTGACCCGTTCTCCAGATAAGGCGCGTCAGATTCTCGACTCCCGGGTTACGCTGTCCAAAGGGCTGGAAGAGCGGCAAAATCTCAATGACATTGATGCCGTCATTAACCTTGCCGGAGAGCCGATTGCGGACAAGCGCTGGAGTGCCCAGCAAAAGGAACGCCTGTGTCAGAGCCGCTGGGTCATCACGCAGAAGCTGGTCGATTTAATCAATGCCAGCGAGACACCGCCCGCAGTGCTAATTTCCGGTTCCGCTACCGGTTACTACGGCGATTTAGGCGAAGTGGTGGTCACAGAAGAAGAGCCGCCGCATAACGAATTTACCCATAAGCTGTGCGCCCGCTGGGAGCAAATTGCCAGCACCGCGCAAAGCGACAAAACCCGCGTGTGTATGCTGCGCACCGGCGTGGTACTGGCCTCTGCTGGCGGCATTCTGGCGAAAATGGTCCCGCCGTTTCGTCTTGGCTTAGGCGGACCAATTGGCAACGGACGCCAGTATATGGCCTGGATCCATATTGATGATATGGTCAACGGAATTCTCTGGCTGCTGGATAACGATCTGCGCGGTCCCTTCAACATGGTTTCACCGTACCCGGTGCACAATGAGCAGTTTGCCCACGCGCTGGGCCACGCCCTGAACCGCCCTGCCATTCTGCGCGTTCCCGCCACCGCAATGCGGTTGCTGATGGGCGAATCTTCAGTGCTGGTTCTCGGCGGACAGCGAGCGTTGCCAAAACGCCTGGAAGCGTCCGGTTTCGCGTTTCGCTGGTACGATTTAGAAGAAGCGCTGGCGGATGTCATCCGATAACCCCTAAGCGCTATTCACGGTCGCCATTGTGGTGGTAAGGTTATAGGCCAGATTTCTGCAATGGCGACGTTATGGCGATAATTTCGACTCCCCGACTTACCCTCTCTTTGTTTCAGTTTTCTGACTGGTCATTTTTCCAGAAGCTACGTGAATGTCCTGAAGTCATGCGCTATATGGGCAACATCGCCCCGGTGAAAGATACGCGTCTGTTATTCGCCAGACGCCTTGCCGCACAGCACACTTTTGTCATCCGCGAGCACAACAACCCGACGCCGCTCGGCGATATTGGTCTGCAAATCAGCCATCTCTACCCGCATGAAGCCGACCTCGGCTACGCCATCTTGCCACAGGCGCAGGGGAAAGGTATTGCCAGCGAAGCCGTACGCGCGGTGTGCCAGTACGCCTTCGAGCACGCGGCGGTCACGGCGATAAATGCTTACGCACTGGCGGATAATAAGGGCTCAATACGGATTCTGGAAAAAACGGGGTTCGTGCGTACGCAGGTGCTGGAAAAGGCGTATGAGATTGATGGTATCGCCTACGACGACTGGGTTTATCGTCTGGAGTGCGACGCGCTAAAATCCCAGGCCCGGAAAGCGTAGCGCCTCCGGGCAGGTGACTTACTTCAACGAACCTTTGAGGAACTGCTGCAAACGCGGGCTTTGCGGATTACCAAATACCTGCTCCGGATCGCCCTCTTCTTCAATCTTCCCCTGATGCAGGAAAATCACGTGCGTAGAGACATGACGGGCAAACCCCATTTCGTGGGTCACGACCACCATGGTTTTTCCCTCTTCGGCCAGTTGTTGCATAATGCGCAGCACTTCGCCCACCAACTCCGGGTCAAGCGCCGACGTGGGTTCATCAAACAGTAACACTTCCGGTTCCATCGCCAGCGCACGAGCAATGGAGACACGCTGCTGCTGACCACCGGACAGATGCACCGGATATTTGCCCTGAGCGCGCTCATCAATACCCACTTTCGCCAGATACTTCACCGCACGTTCGCGAGCTTCCTGCTTGCTCAGCCCCAATACCTGGATCGGCGCTTCCATCACGTTTTCCAGCACCGTCATGTGGCTCCACAGATTAAAGTGCTGAAAGACCATCGTCAGTCGCGTGCGCAGCAAGCGCAGCTGATTTTTGTCTGCAACCTTAAGCTGGCCGTCTTTGTCGCGTACCAGACCAATGTTCTGACCACTGACGACAATCGACCCGGCGCTCGGTTTCTCGAGAAAGTTAATGCAGCGCAGGAAGGTACTTTTACCGGAACCTGACGAGCCAATAATACTGATAACATCACCCGCATTGGCCTGCAGCGATACCCCTTTCAGCACTTCATGTTCGCCGTAGTGCTTATGTAAATCGATAACGTTTAATTTATTTTCAGACATCGTGTTACTCGAATCATTTAGAGGATACATGCTGCAACCAGCGTTTTTCCGCTTTACGGAACAGACTGATCAGGACATACGAAATAATCAAATACAGAACAGCGGCAATACCGAAGGCGGTAAACGGCTGATACGTTGCCGAGTTGATATCGCGGGCGATTTTCAACAAATCAGGCACCGTTGCGGTAAATGCCAGCGCCGTGGAGTGCAGCATTAAAATAACTTCATTGCTGTAAGCCGGCAGCGCAATACGCAGCGCGGAAGGCAAAATAATGCAGCGATACAGTTTAAATGACGAGAAACCGTAAGCGCGCGCGGCTTCAATCTCACCATGGGGTACGGAACGAATAGCCCCGGCGAAAATCTCCGTGGTATAGGCGCAGGTATTCAGCGTCAGCGCCAGCACGGTGCAATTTAGCCCACTGCGGAAAAACGCGTTGAGGAAGTCCGTGCCTTTGACTATCTCCAGCGTATACATCCCGGAATAAAACACCAGCAACTGGACGTACAGCGGCGTCCCACGAAAAATATAGGTGAACAGCCAGATGGGAAACTGGATAAATTTATTACTGGAAACACGACCAATTGCCAAAAACAGCGCCAGTATCCCGCCCATCACCACCGATGAAATCAGAAGCCACAGGGTGATAGCCACGCCGGTGTAGCGATACCCGTCGGTCCACAGCAGGGACTTCCAGTATTCCTGAATAATCTCAATCACAGGTCAGCCCTCTTTACACCCACGGAATAGCGGCGCTCAAGGTACAGCAGCACACCATTAGAAACAGTGGTAAACACCAGATAGATGACCCCGCACACTACGGCAAAATAGAACGGCTCCCAGGTACTTTTTCCGGCAAGCTGAGTGGCTTTCACCACGTCTTCCAGGCCGAGCAACGATACCAGCGCCGTGGCCTTAAGAATGACCTGCCAGTTGTTGCCAATTCCCGGTAAGGCATAGCGCATCATCGCCGGGAACATAATGCGGCGAAATATTTGTGAACTGGTAAAACCGAATGCCGTCGCAGCTTCAATATGTCCTTTTGGCACGGCCATAAATGCGCCACGAAATGTTTCGGTAAAATAGGCTCCGTAGATAAACCCGAGCGTAATAATACCCGCGACCATCGGATCGATATCAATCTGGCTGATACCAATTGCATCGGTAAGGGTATTCAGCGCGATTTGTAATCCGTAAAAGATGAGCAACATTAAGACCAGATCGGGCACGCCGCGGATAAGCGTTGTGTACCCTTCGAAAATAAGCGCCAGCGCCCGGCTTTGCGACAGCTTTGCTGCCGCGCCGACAAGGCCTATCAGAACCGCCAGTACCACCGAGCTAAGTGCCAGCTCCAGCGTAACAATTGCGCCCTGTAAAATAACACCTGAAAAGCCATACAACATGCTGCCTGTCCTGTCGTGTGTGGTGGAGTAATAAGCCTCTTTTGATTTCAGACAAACTGTTAAATGCGGGATGGCGGCTTTGCCTTATCCGGCCTACAAAATCACTGTAGACCGGATACGCACAGCGCCATCAGGCATAAATTCAACACGTCAAAAATCTACGGGCTTTATCAGCACCTGCGGTGATTAACCGCCATAAACATCAAAATCGAAGTACTTTTTCGCCAGCTTCTCGTAAGTACCGTCAGCTCGCATCTCGGCAAAGGCTTTGTTCAGTGCTTCGCGCAGTTCGTTATCATCTTTGCGCAGCCCCATACCGGTACCCACACCGAATAACTTCTCATCTTTTACAGATGGGCCGCCGAATTTGTAATCTTTACCGACCGGCTGTTTCAGGAAGCCTTCGCTGGCTGCGACTTCATCCTGGAAAGCAGCATCAATACGCCCGGCAGTCAGGTCAGAATAGATATTGTCTTGCCCCTGATAAGAGACAATTTCAATGCCTTTTGGCGCCCAGTGCTCGTTGCCGAAGGTTTCCTGAGTCGTGCCCTGCAGCACGCCAACACGTTTACCTTTCAGCGACTCAATGGTTGGCTGAATAGCAGAATCTTTAGCGACAACCAGACGCGAGTCGGCTGCATAAAGCTTGTCGGTAAAGGCGATTTCCTGCTGACGTTTTTCAGTGATGGAAAGCGAGGACATAATCGCATCGATTTTCTTCGCTTTTAACGAAGGGATAAGCGCGTCCAGCGGGTTTTCCACGAAGGTACATTGTGTATTGATACGTTTGCACAGCTCTTTAGCCAGATCGATATCAAAACCGACTAATTCACCCTGTGCATTTTTCGATTCGAACGGCGCATAAGTAGGATCGGTACCGATACGAATTTTTTGCGGAATGGCTGCAAATGCTGCGGTAGCACTGGAGAAAGCCAGGACCAGAGAAAGAGACAACACCAGTTTTTTCATAACTATCCTCAACAGACTGTCTTTTATAGGGGATCTTTACAGGACCAGGTGCAGTTATCGTGCCATTAATCGGGCCGACAAGGCAAAGCATTCTACCCTGTCGACGGTATTTATTTGCATGAAAAGCGCTTAAGTATGCACTCATGCTTATTAAGACAGCGACAAAAGCACCAAAACAGTGCACTGAATTTATTATGCACCGTAATGGTTACCCGCAATGGTGCAGTCCATTCCCCGCTGCGGCGTATTAATCGCCGTAGACATTGAAGTTAAAATACTTGCTCGCCATTTTGTCGTAGGTGCCGTCTTTGCGCAGTTCGCCCAGCGCTTTATCGAAAGCAGCTTTCAGCTCTGCATCATCTTTGCGCAAGCCAATCCCGGTGCCGTCACCAAAGTATTTTTTATCTTTCACCGACGGACCAGCAAAGGCGTAGTCCTTACCGGCAGGCTGCTTCAGGAAGCCTTCGCTGGCCGCGACTTCATCCTGCAACGCCGCGTCCAGACGACCCGCTGTCAGGTCAGAATAGATAAGGTCCTGGTTCGCATAGGCCACCACATCTACGCCTTTGCTGCGCCAGTTGTCATTAGCATAGGCTTCCTGAGTCGAGCCTTGCAGTACGCCAACATGTTTACCTTTGAGGGAATCAAGAGTCGGTTGAATTGGGGAACCTTTCGCGGCGATCAGACGTGAGTCTGCTGCGTAAAGCTTGTCTGAGAACGCAATCTCTTGCTGACGCTTCTCAGTAATTGAAAGCGAGGAGATGATGGCATCAATCTTTTTCGCTTTCAGCGACGGGATCAGCGCGTCAAAGTCGCTGGCTACCCAGGTACATTTGATCTGCATGCGCTTACACATCTCATTTCCCAGATCGATATCAAAGCCGACAAAGTCGCCTTTGGCATCTTTAGAGGAAAAAGGTGCGTACGTTGTATCTGTACCAATACGAACCGTCTGCGGAAGTGCTGCGTAGCTGGCCGCGGTGGCGGAGAGTCCTACCAGCAAAGACAAAGCCAGAACCGTCTTCTTCATACATAACCCTCAAGTGGCGTAATTTTATTATGTTTTACGTTGTGTTGTGTGTTTGCAGACTTTTTCATGCAGGTCTTATGCCATTTTCGCGTCGATGAGGATATTCGACGTTAAATATGTTAATAAAACGTTGCAATAATGTCCTGATTTTGAAGATAGCAGGTCTGACGGTTGAACCGCAGCGTTTCGTTGAGTTTTAACGAATTAAATGTTGAGGATATGATCGCGGTTACAAAATTGCCCTGAAACAGGGCAATGGATGTTTCTTTGCACGCTGATGGAACGGTTTTACGCCCCTTGCCAGCGGGTGAACAGATCCTGTGGAAGGGAGATATCAAACTGGTCGAGTACGCGGTTAACCGTTTGATTAATCACATCATCTAGCGTTTGTGGGCGATGATAGAATGCCGGGACTGGCGGCATAATCACCGCGCCAATTTCTGCCGCCTGCGTCATCAGCCGCAGATGCCCCAGATGCAGCGGCGTTTCACGCACGCACAGCACCAGTGGGCGGCGTTCTTTCAACACCACGTCTGCCGCACGGGTAAGCAGCCCATCGGTGTAACTGTGGACGATGCCTGAAAGCGTTTTGATTGAACAAGGTAATATTACCATTCCGGCGGTCTGAAAAGAGCCGGAAGAGATACTGGCGGCGATATCGCGCGTATCGTGATTTACATTCGCCAGTGCCTGCACGTCGCGTACAGAGAGGTCTGTTTCCAGCGCCAGCGTCTGTCGGGCAGCAGCACTCATCACCAGATGGGTTTCCACATCAGTAACGTCACGCAAAACCTGCAGCAGGCGCACGCCATAAATCGCGCCACTGGCACCGCTAATCCCTACAATGAGTCGTTTCATTTTTTCGCCCTTACTTGCTTCAGGGCTGACTTTGCAGGTTTTTATGCGCAGTTGCAAGTCAGTCCACTCTATGTGTCCTGACCTGCAACAGAACATTACCCTTCGTTATGCATCTCGAGGTTTTCCGCTTCGTTCTGACGCAAAATTGCTTTGGCATCGTCATTACGCAGGGAGTCAAGGAAATCGAGATATTGCTGGTCGACGTCTTTGGTGACGTACACGCCGTTAAACACTGAACATTCAAACTGCTGAATATCCGGGTTCTCAGCGCGGACCGCTTCAATCAGATCGTTCAGATCCTGGAAGATAAGACCGTCTGCACCGATTATCTGGCGAATCTCGTCCACTTCGCGACCATGAGCAATCAGCTCCGTCGCCGTAGGCATATCGATACCATAAACGTTCGGGAAGCGAATTTCCGGGGCCGCAGAGGCCAGATACACTTTCTTCGCTCCGGCTTCACGCGCCATCTCGATAATCTGTTCCGAGGTGGTACCGCGCACGATGGAGTCATCCACCAGCAGCACGTTTTTATCACGGAATTCCGCACGGTTGGCGTTCAGCTTACGGCGCACGGATTTACGGCGCAGCTGCTGGCCGGGCATGATAAAGGTACGTCCCACGTAGCGGTTTTTCACAAAACCCTGACGGTACGGCTTACCGAGAATACGGGCAATTTCCAGCGCGATATCGCAGGAGGTTTCCGGAATCGGGATCACCACGTCAATGTCCAGATCTTCCCACTCACGAGCAATTTTTTCGCCAAGCTTGGTACCCATATTTACACGGGCGCTGTAAACGGAAATCTTGTCGATAAAGGAGTCAGGACGTGCGAAGTAAACGTATTCAAACAGGCACGGATTGCTGACCGGGTTATCGGCACACTGGCGAGTAAACAGCTGACCTTTTTCGGTGATATACACCGCTTCGCCAGGTGCAACATCGCGCAGGAATTCAAAGCCCAGCGTATCCAGCGCCACGCTCTCGGAGGCTACCATATACTCGGTACGACCATCCCCGATATCGCGTTTACCCAGTACCAGCGGACGGATACCGTTAGGATCGCGGAAGGCAACCATACCGTGGCCGATAATCATCGCCACGCAGGCATAGGCGCCGCGGATCTGGCGGTTGGTTGCCGCAATAGCAGCAAAAATATTATCGGCTTCCAGCGGATAATGGCGGAAGTTATCCAGCTCGCTGGCGAAAATATTCAGCAAAATTTCAGAGTCTGAAGTGGTATTGATGTGGCGGCGCTTTTCTTCAAACAGCTTTTTACGCAGCTCATGCGCATTGGTCAGGTTGCCATTATGGGCAAGCGTGATGCCATACGGTGAGTTGACGTAAAAAGGTTGAGCTTCGGAGGCGCTGGAGCTGCCAGCCGTTGGGTAACGCACATGACCGATGCCCATATTGCCCTGCAAACGCTGCATATGGCGCGCTTCAAAAATATCGCTCACCATTCCGTTTGCTTTACGCAAGCGGAAGCAGTTGTTGGCATCAATGGTGATGATGCCTGCGGCATCCTGACCACGATGCTGGAGCACCGTTAACGCGTCATAAATCGACTGGTTTACCGGCATAACACCGGCGATACCGACAATACCGCACATACGTCTTTTCCTCGTTCAGCAACAACCCAAAGTTTATACTTTGGGCAAGAAACTTGACGAGCTTTGCAGATAGTCAAAGAACCATCTGATGATGAAACTGAACTGCGGGATCAGCTGCGACTTGCTCCAGTCTTCACTTTTCGACAGACCGGTAAAGGTATCGAGAAAGAACAGTATGGCGGCGACGATCAGCGCTCCTCGCAGAGCACCAAAGCAGATCCCCAACACCCTGTCGGTACCCGACAGGCCTGTTTTCTCTACCAGTTGGCCTATCACAAAGTTAACGATAGCGCCGACGATAAGTGTCGCGATAAACAGTATCGCGATAGCAATCCCATTTCGAACGAGTTCGTCTTCAAAGCCCGTAAACCAGACAGACAGGTAAGTGTAGTAATGGCTGGCGACAAAGAAAGCACAACCCCAAGTCACCAACGATAATGCTTCACGAACAAAGCCACGGATCAGGCTAACCAGACAGGAAAAACCAATCACCGCGATAATGGCGTAATCAATCCAGACCATAAGTGTCCCACGATTTAACGCCCTGTCGTCCTGTTCGGGGCGCATTCTAACAGAAAAAGAAAACGTTTGCGTAGGGATTTCCTTTCCACGCGTAAATAAAAATGGCGCTGAAAAAATCTTAAACGCCATACCGTTTTATGCCTCTTCGGGCACTGCCGGATAGCGGTAAAAACACCCTATCCGGCCTGAATTAAGAGCAGCGCCGTGAACAGCGCAATCCCTTAATTAGGGGTATACCCCATCACTACGCCACTCAGACCGGAGATCTTCTGCAGCTCGCCCAGCGAGTTCTTCAGCTTATCTTTGGAGGCGTCAGGTCCTACGAGAATACGGGTTATTTTACCCTGCACCGGCGTTGACGGGGAAGTATATACCCGGAAGCCCGCGCCACGAAGTTTACCCACGATCTCATTGACCTTATCCGCATTTTTCAGCGCACCGAGCTGTACAACGTACGCTTTGCCGGTCGGAGCTGGCGGTTCCACAGCGACCGGTTTCGGCGCTGGAGCCGGTGCTGGCGTCGGAGCGACGGCAACCGGCTGCGGCTTCGGTTTGGGTTTCGGCTGTTCAACAGGCGCGGGGACAGGATCTAACTCCGCGCTGTTTGCCGTCGTCAAACGTGACGGATCCAACGATGGCGCGGCAGCATCGCCCGCGCGCACCTCTTCTGCCGCCCCTTCCGGCGGCTGCGTCGGCAGCGCCTGCGTTGCTGCAGGCATCATGTCTGGTTCATCGCGATCGCCGGGTTTCGGCACCAGCGGGATCGCCGCAAACTCATCCTGATAATGCTTTTTCTGCCCGTCAAGCAGCCCGGGGAGCACAATCACCCCCAGCGCGACCAGCACAATTGTGCCGACTAATCGATTCTGAAACTTACTCGCCACCGCTTCTCCCCACGTCTATCACTTCCATGACATGTGCGACAGTGTGAAACGATCCACACACCAACACGGTATCTTCTGGCTTCGCCTCAGCTAGCGCCGCAGACCATGCCTGCGCCACGCTGTCATAGGCGTAGCCTTTGCCCAGATGCTCCAGCAGTTGTTCTGCAGTAGCCCCACGCGGCCCTTCCAGGGGCGCACAGTACCAGGCGTCAACCACGCTTTTTAACCAGGCTAACGTACCGGCAATATCTTTATCATGTAGCATACCGATAACCGCAAGTACACGCCCGCTTTTCACTAATTTTTTCAGACGGCCGGTCAGATACTCCGCCGCATGCGGGTTATGGGCAACATCAAAAATCACCCGCGGCGACTCGCTCACAATCTGGAAGCGCCCCGGTAAAATCGCCTGTTCAATACCGTCACGAATGGCCTGCTCGCTGACGTTAAGCCCGCTTGCGCGCAGTGCTGCCAGTGCGGTAGCGGCGTTAGGTTGTGGGACCTGCGGCAACGGCAGGTGTGCCAACGTACCGTGATCGTCCGTAAAGGACCAGTCGTTCTCCGTGACCGCATAGCGCCAGTCCACGCCGCAGCGTTGCAAAATCGCCCCGCTCTCTTGCGCAACATCGGCAATGGTGTAAGGCATTTCCGGCTCGCCAACGATAGCCGGTTTCTCTGCACGGAAAATTCCCGCCTTCTCACGACCAATGCTTTCGCGATCCGGGCCCAGCCAGTCAGTATGGTCAAGCGCAATGCTGGTAACCACCGCAACATCGGCATCCACGATATTGGTCGCGTCAAGGCGACCGCCTAACCCAACTTCCAGGATGACGACATCCAGTTGGGCCTGTTTAAACAACCAGAGCGCCGATAAGGTACCGTATTCAAAGTAGGTCAGGGAAATGTCGCCACGCGCATCTTCAATCTCAGCAAACGAGGCGGTATGCGCTGATTCCGGCAGTTCACGTCCCTGCACGCGTACGCGTTCCGTGTAGCGCACCAGATGCGGCGAACTGTAAACGCCAACTTTATAACCTGCTGCGGTCAGCACAGATTCCAGCGTACGGCAGGTTGTGCCTTTCCCGTTGGTTCCCGCCACCGTAAAAACAAATGGCGCGGGTTTCAACACACCCAGTTTGCGCGCCACCTGACTTACGCGTTCCAGGCCGAGATCGATGGTTTTACTGTGCAGGTTTTCCAGATAAGAAAGCCACGATGCCAGGGGCGACGCGGCTTGAGGAATACGTTTATTGTCCATGATGGCTGTAGATTCTTTACGTTGAGAAAAGCAAAAGGGCAGCACCAACCGGCCTGCCCTTTTTTACACGTTGTTTTTCACGTTGCAGATGCGTTGGCTGTGCTCGCTCACCCGAATCACTTACCTGTGTAAGCTCATCGGGATCAACTCTCTTATCGCCTGCCTGCAACCCGAAACCCATAGAGTAAACTATCAGGCCTCTGATTCCTGATCGGGAACCGGAGGTACCACCTCGCCTTCACGCGGCTCATCCGGATTCGGCGTAGGAAGATTCATCAGCTTCGCCAGAATGCTTGCCAGTTTCAGGCGCATTTCCGGACGGCGGACGATCATATCGATAGCGCCTTTTTCAATCAGGAACTCGCTACGCTGGAATCCCGGCGGCAGTTTCTCACGTACGGTTTGCTCGATAACACGCGGACCAGCAAAGCCGATCAGTGCTTTCGGTTCTGCAATGTTGAGATCGCCCAGCATCGCGAAGCTAGCAGAAACACCGCCCATTGTTGGATCGGTCAGTACAGAAATATACGGTAAACCGCGTTCCTGCATTTTCGCCAGCGCAGCAGAGGTTTTCGCCATCTGCATCAGAGACATCAGCGCTTCCTGCATACGCGCCCCGCCAGAAGCGGAGAAGCAGATCAGCGGACAGTTATCTTCCAGCGCCTGCTCAACGGCACGGACAAAACGCGCGCCGACCACAGAGCCCATGGAGCCGCCCATAAACGCGAACTCGAATGCAGCAGCAACGACCGGCATACCGTGCAGCGTGCCTTTCATTACCACCAGCGCATCTTTCTCGCCAGTTTCTTTCTGCGCAGAAGCCAGTCTGTCTTTGTACTTTTTGGAGTCACGAAACTTCAGCACATCTTTCGGCTCAAGCTCGCTACCCAGTTCCACAAGAGAACCTTCATCTAACAGGCTATGCAGGCGATTGCGCGCCGACATGCGCATATGATGGTCACACTTCGGACAGACCTCAAGATTACGTTCCAGCTCAGCACGGTATAAAACCTGACCGCAGCTATCACACTTGGTCCACACCCCTTCAGGAATGCTTGCCTTGCGGGTGGGAGTAATGTTGCTTTTAATTCGTTCAATCCAGCTCATTGGTGACCTTTCTGCCTGAACCCTAGTCAGCTTTGTTATAAGGGGCGCATAATGCCATTTTTGCCCCTAACAGACCATGAATGTTGCACATTAAAACATAACAGCCCGAAACTTTGGATAAAAAAGTGGTCGAACCGCTGAGTTACTTTCTATTTTGCAGCCCGTGACGCAGCGCGTTTATGGCGAATCACTTCAATTATGCCTGGCAATACGGAAAGGACGATGATCGCCACAATCAGTAATTTCAGGTTTTCCTGAACGATCGGCAGATCGCCGAACAGATAGCCTGCATAGGTGAACAGCAATACCCACAGCAGCGCGCCTGCGACGTTATACATCGCAAAATGACGGTAGGACATGTGTCCCATACCGGCAACAAACGGTGCAAATGTACGCACGATAGGTACGAAACGCGCGAGGATAATCGTTTTGCCGCCATGACGCTCGTAGAACGCATGGGTTTTATCCAGGTAACTGCGACGGAAAATTTTAGAGTTCGGGTTACTGAAGAGTTTTTCACCGAACAAACGGCCAATCGTGTAGTTCACCGCATCGCCGATAATCGCCGCCACAATCATCAACATCACCATCAGATGAACATTGAGATCGTTAGTTGGCAGCGCAGAAAGCGCGCCAGCGACAAACAGCAGCGAGTCTCCCGGCAGGAACGGCGTCACCACCAGCCCGGTTTCGCAGAACAGGATCAGAAACAGAATCGCGTATACCCAGATACCGTATTCCGCAACCAGCTCCGCCAGATGCACATCAATGTGCAGGATAAAATCGATAAGAAAGTAAATCAGGTCCATAGTTTTGCCTTTATACGACTCAAATTAGTCCGCCAGAAATAGCGGGCCCATAGGCGGTTTTGGCAGGTCGAACCGTTCCGGGTAATCTACTGCAACCAGATACAGTCCTTCCGCTTTCGCCGTTGCCGCTGCCAGCGTTCTGTCCTTCGCCGCTAGCAGTTCTGCTATCCAGCTCTCCGGCTGGTTGTTGGCGCCTACTTCCATCAGGCTGCCGACAATATTCCTGACCATATGATGTACAAAGGCATTCGCTTTAATATCCACCACCACATATGCACCAAAACGTTCAACGTTAATGTGCATCACGTTACGCCACGGTGTGCGCGACTGACACTGCACCGCCCGAAACGAGGTAAAATCATTTTCGCCAATCAAACACTGGGCCGCACGATGCATACGCTCAGCGTCCAGCGGTTCATAGTAATGGGTTACCCCTTTACCTAAAACCGCAGGGCGCAACCGATGATTGTAGATGATGTAGCGATAACGGCGAGCCGTGGCGCTAAATCGGGCATGAAAATCATCGGGTACAGCTTTCACCCAGCGCACAGCGATGTCACAAGGTAAATTCGCATTTACCCCCAGTGTCCAGGCTGCATCTTTACGCTGGGCAGTCGTTTCAAAGTGCACGACCTGCCCTGTGCCATGAACGCCCGCATCCGTGCGTCCCGCACAAAAGACAGTGATGCGTTCATTCGCCACCTGAGAGAGCGCTTTTTCCAGTTTTTCCTGAACGCTACGCACTTCGTTCTGGCGCTGCCAGCCATAATATTTGCTGCCGTCATACTCAATGCCCAGCGCAATTTTATGGGTTGACGGCTGTTGCAGGTCAGACATTAGTACAGGTACTCCTGCACCAGTTTTTCCGCAATTTTTACCGCCATCAACGCACCGCCAAAGCGTACGTTGTCTGCCACAGACCAGAACTGAACCTGTTCCGGCATCCCGTAATCGTTATGCACACAGCCAACTGAAAGGTGCGGAGTACCTGACGCATCGCCAACCTGCGTCGGGATATAGGTCTCTTCTGACAACACTACGTCTTCACCGCGTGAAAACGCATCGCGCGCTTCTTCCGCCGCCAACGGACGCAGAGCTTCAAAATTCACCATCTGTGCGTGGCCATAAAATACCGGCGACTGCACGATGCTGGCGGAGATAAGCAGCCCGTCGTCCTGCATAATTTTGCGCACTTCATCGACGATACGGCGCTCTTCGCGCACGCTACCTTCGCGATCCGGCAGCATCGGCAGCATGTTGAACGCCAGCTGACGGCCAAAGAAATCGTCATCGTCAATCGGGATGCCGTTCAGTAGTTTCGCGCTCTGTCCGGCAAGCGCATCTACGGCTTTTTTACCGTGAGCGGAAGCGGAAATAATATTGGTCACCGTAATACGTGACAGCCCGCCGTCATCAATTAGCGGCTTCAGCGCAGACAGCAGTTGGCTGGTCAGGCTGGAAGGGACCGCAATCACATTGCGGTTGCGGTAATCCGCCAGTACGAACGGGTTAACGTCCGGAACCACCAGCGGAACGTCCGGCTCAAGCGCGAACAGGCCACTGCTGTCGATAACCAGGCAACCGGCATTGGTCGCTTCTTCCACCCATGCGGCGGTGGCTTCAGCGCCCGCAACAAAAAATGCCAGTTGCGCCTGCGTCCAGTCAAAGTCTACAACGTCCTGAACAAGAACCGATTTACCGTTAAAACGCAGATGCTCACCCGCGCTTTCATTACGCGCCAGCGCATAAATTTCACCGACCGGGAACTGGCGTTCAGCCAGCGTATCGAGCAGGGCTTCGCCTACGGCGCCCGTTGCGCCCAGAATGGCAATATTCCAGCCTTCAGACATGGTGATTTACTCCAGAAATACGTAAGCGTCCCTGTCGCATTATTCGACAGGGAGCATTAAGAAGACATTAATGTGCCGGGTGATAAACAGCGTTAAAACCCAGCTTACACAGCAAGGCAGCAGCCGTTGCGTCGTCACACATCACGTATAAAGACGACCATTCACGGCGCTCAAGATAATTTTTACGCAGCTTATCAAACTCACCCGGAATTCCAGCGACTTTACGCAGCGGCGCATCATCGCGGCGCACATCATACACTAAATGCACCAGCCTTTTCAGCGTTGGCTGATCTAACGGGCCATGCAGAGTGATACGACCAAATTCCGGCGCAGGTAACAGGGTATTGAGCGCAACGTGTTGTTCGCGACCAATAAACTTGCTAAAAGCCTCAAAGACCTGCGTGGTGCCGCGCGCTTTTCCTTCCAGGGTATACCCGGCAATGTGCGCCGTGCCGATATCGGCTTTCTCCAGCAATGCCACATTGAGATCCGGCTCCCCTTCCCAGACATCCAGCACGACGCTCAGCGACTGCCCGGCATTCAATCGGTTCAGCAATGCCGTATTGTCGATGACCGGCCCGCGGCAGGCGTTGATCACAATGGTGCCCGGCTTCAGCCGGCTAATCAGCGCATCATCTGCCAGGTGCAGCGTTTTGTACGGTCCGTCTTTAAACAGCGGCGTATGGAAAGTCAACACATCGGCTTGCTCTACCAGTTCGTCCAGCGAGCGGAAATCTCCCTCGTCACCGCGATCGGCTCGCGGCGGATCGCACAGCAGCGTGCGGATCCCCAGTGCTTCCAGACGTGCCTGCAAACGTCCGCCCACATTGCCCACGCCTACGATGCCTACGGTACGATCGCGTAACGCAAACCCGTCGCGCTCCGCCAGCATCAGCAACGCTGAAAAAACATATTCTACGACCGCAATCGCGTTACAGCCGGGCGCTGCGGAAAAGCCGATCTTCGACTGCGCAAGCCAGGCTTCATCCACATGGTCCGTGCCTGCGGTTGCCGTGCCGACAAATTGAACCGGTTTTCCGCTAAGCAGTGATTCATTTACTTTCGTCACCGAGCGCACCATTAAGGCATCCGCATCATCCAGTTCGGCAACGGGAATCGGGCGACCGGGAACCGCTTTGACCTCCCCCAAACGACTGAACAGTTCGCGGGCATAGGGCATATTTTCATCAACGAGGATTTTCACGTCTTTCGCACCTGTTTGAGAACGAGAGTTAACCGGGCAAGTGTGCCATAATCTCGCCGCCAGGCATACTGCGAGACCTGGTCAGCACAGATTTAAGGAACAGAGATGATGCAGCCCATTTCAGGTACACCCGCACGCCCTCCCGGCGAAGGCCAAAATGCCCCTTCTGCTGCGGGTGAACAACCGTTATCCACACAACAACGTACCGTGCTGGAACGACTGATTACCCGTCTGATTTCACTCACCCAACAGCAAAGCGCCGAGGTGTGGGCCGGAATGAAGCACGATCTGGGCGTCAAAAGTGATACGCCGCTGCAATCACGTCACTTTCCTGCCGCGGAGCAAAACCTGAATCAGCGGCTGGGTGTTGCTCAGCAAAATCATGCTAATCGTCAGGTTCTCTCACAACTCACTGAATTACTGAGTCAGGGAAATAACCGCCAGGCGGTAAGTGATTTTATCCGTCAGCAGTATGGGCAAACGGCGCTCAGCCAGCTCACGCCTGAGCAGTTGAAGAACGTGCTCACGCTGCTGCAACAAGGGCAGCTTTCTATACCGCAACCGCAACAGCGCCCGGCCACCGATCGTCCGTTGTTACCCGCAGAGCACAATACGCTGAACCAGTTGGTTACCAAACTGGCGGCGGCTACGGGAGAGTCAGGTAAGATGATCTGGCAGTCGATGTTAGAGCTGTCTGGCGTAAAAAGCGGTGAGCTGATCCCCGCCAAACAGTTTACTCATCTGGTCACCTGGCTGCAGGCGCGCCAGACGCTCAGCCTGCAAAGCGCCCCGACGCTACAAACGCTCCAGGCAGCCCTGAAGCTGCCATTAGAGCCGAATGAGCTGACGGCAATAAAAGAGTACGCGCAGCAGACGTATCAGATCCAACCACAAACGATTCTGACCACGGTGCAGGTGCAGGACTTGCTGAATCAAATCTTCCTGCGCCGCGTAGAACGGGAACGCGAGCTAAACGATCCGCGCCATCTTCAGCCTATTTACAGCCCGTTCGCGCCGATGATTGAAACGGTAAAATCTCTGTCGGCACGACCGGGACTGCTGTTTGTCGCGTTAATGATCGCATTAGCCATTTTCTGGCTGGTCGCTTAACCCTTGCGCAGCGTAAGCAGCGTCACGACAATCCCCACCACGGCAGATATCGCTCCGGCAAGGAATACCGAGGGATAACCGTACGCGGTGGCCAGCACCCCGGCGACCGGGCCGCTTATGCCGTAGGAGATATCCTGAAACGCGGCGTAACCGCCCAGCGCCGTACCGCGAACCTGCGCGGGCACTCGCTTCACAACCTCTACGCCCAATGCCGGGAAGATAAGCGAACACCCTGCCCCGGTTAATGCCGCCCCGAGCAGCGCAATCCATGCTGATGGGGCCTGCCACAGCAGAATCAGTCCCGCGGTTTCAACCAGTAAGGAGACAACGGCTACCTTCACGCCTCCGAACCGATCCGGCATCCAGCCAAACAGAATGCGCATCAACACAAACGCCCCGCCAAACGCGGTCAGGGTGAACCCCGCCATCGTCCAGCCGTTGCTGACAAAATAGAGTGAAATAAACGTACCGATCACCGCAAAGCCAACGCCCTGCAGCGCCAGGCCCAGGCCCGGTTTCCAGATAAGCCCTACCACGCTCCATAACGAAGGGCGTTCTCCTGCATGAGCAGGCACTTTGCGAACGGTGCCGTTGAATGCCCATGCCAGCAGCGGTAATACCATTGTCGTTCCCGCCAGCGCCGCAAAGCCAAAGTGGCTATGGATCAGCAAGCCCAGCGGTGCACCGGCGGCCAGCGCACCGTAAATCGCCATCCCGTTCCACGACATCACCTTACCCGAGCGTGTTGGACCGACCAGCCCAAGCCCCCAGGTCAGCGTTCCGGTGAGCAGTTGGCTTTCGCCAAAACCGAGGATCAAACGCCCGACGATTAACAATGCAAATTTTACAGGGACAGAAACAGGCAATAACGCGGCTAACAGCCACGCCGCGCCCGCCAACCCACAGGCAAACATCCCCTGTAGCGCCGAACGTTTGGCGCCATATTGATCGGCTAAGCGCCCGGCGTAGCCGCGCGTTAATACCGTTGCCAGAAACTGTACGCCTACGGCGATACCAACCATGGTGTTGCCATAGCCCAGCTCCTGATGCACAAACAGAGGAATAACGGGCAAAGGTAGACCGACCGTCATATAGGTCAGGAAAACTGCAAAAGCGATACGAAACAGCGAAAAGTTCGCCGAAGGTGTTTTTTCTTGTTGGGTTACAGCTGTCATGCGTTACTCCAAAATGCAGAGTAAGGCGAGGAATGTCCACGCCCCCTCTACCTGACTTTCAGGATTAAGGTGCGTTGGATAACGTTAAACGCTTACGCATTATCAGATAGATAATGTTGAGTGCGAAGTCTGCCTGTGAGCCACTAAATTTGTCAACCCTGAAATCTCACCAGGTTGGTTAACGGTAAAGACGACTTTTCGTCTTTACCGTTAACCAACCTTTTGCCATTAATTTCTTTCCTCTCTGCCTGTGGAATAAAAAATTTTTCCTTTCGCGCGAAATTTCAGTTTTATTCTGGCAATATTCCAGTGACAAAAAAGAAAGTTACGTTATTTTGTTACTCTGGTTTATACCCTGAAAAAAAATATCGGCACCGATAACACATTTCCTTAGGATTACAGAATGGAACACTAAAGCCAAGACTGGCATCGTGCAGATATTGAAAGTGCACTGGAAAAAAGAATCACGCTCAGAGATCTTTCTCGTGCGGCTGGATTATCACCCGATTCACTGCGCAATGTATTTACCCGAAGCTGGCCCAGAGCGGAACAGTTCATTGCGCAGGCGCTCGAAACCTCGCCTGACGTGATTTGGCCATCACGCTATCCACGCCGGCAGCCAGAGGATAAAACAAGTAATACTGAATATTAAATAGGATACTAGCCATTTATATAACATATAAATCAATAAATATCCCAGCTTAATATATTGAGAATATTAATAGCACTATTTGCCATTTCCAATTGCGTAAATACTGTTAAAGCATCACGTAATTGCTATTACGTATGTTATTAACAGGAGTCGTTATGAGTTGGGATAAAAAGGTGGCGGTCAATTACGCCAAATCGCACGCAAGTTCATATTCACAAGGGCGCGGTGCGGAATATACCTGCAAAGCCGTCATACACCATTTACAGGAAGAAGTAATGAAAGCCTTTCCACTGATTGTTCTCATCCTGCTGATTTGTGGCTGTACCCCTTCTCACCGTGACAGCACGCAGGATGTGAAACAGTTCTATCTTTCGTGGATGAAGAACTACACTCAGGATCCGGATACGCCCCGCGAAACATCAGCATTACTGCAACGCTATGTCGCAAAAGAGGTTATCGGGCGTCTGGCGCTGATTGATACGCTTTATGAGCAGGAGATCGTGCAAGCGGACTACTTTATGTATGTGCAGGATTACGCACCGGCATGGATCCCGCTGTTGCGGGTTGGACAGGCGCAGCCATTCCTCGGCGGTGAAAAACTGAACCTGCAGTTAGGCACTGAGTCAGCCCCTATTCAACTGGAGGTCTATACCCGTTGGGAGGAAGGACGGTGGAAAATTTATCGTGTCCGGGACGCGGGTCGTCATTACGAGCAGCCCATTTACAATGCCGGAGAGATTACGCGAGCCAGAGCATGGTCCGCTGAGATCGCGCCGGAATACGAAAAAATGCCGAAGTAAACACGGTAAAAAGGGAGCCTGTTGGCTCCCTTTTTTCGTATTCAAGCTGAGACTTACGCCTTCAGCTTACGCATAACCAGCGTAGCGTTGGTGCCGCCAAAGCCGAAGCTGTTGGACATCACGGTGGTCAGCGCCTGCTCGGTCGGTTTGGTCACGATGTTCAGACCTGCCGCCTGCTCATCCAGCTCTTCAATGTTGATGCTTGGCGCGATAAAGCCATGTTCCAGCATCAGCAGAGAGTAGATAGCTTCCTGCACGCCAGCCGCGCCCAGTGAGTGACCGGTCATCGCTTTGGTTGCGGAGATTGCCGGGCTGTTGTTGCCAAACACTTCGCGGATTGCGCCCAGTTCTTTCACGTCGCCTACCGGAGTTGAGGTACCGTGAGAGTTCAGGTAGTCGATCGGCGTGTCTACACCGTGCATCGCCATCTGCATGCAACGTACTGCGCCTTCGCCAGACGGAGCAACCATGTCTGCGCCATCGGACGTTGCGCCGTAACCGACGATTTCCGCATAGATGTGCGCGCCACGTGCCAGAGCGTGCTCCAGTTCTTCAACCACGACCATACCGCCGCCGCCAGCAATAACGAAACCGTCGCGGTTTGCGTCATAGGTACGGGAAGCTTTTGACGGATCGTCGTTGTATTTGGTAGACAGCGCGCCCATTGCATCGAATTCACACGCCATTTCCCAGCACAGCTCTTCGCCGCCGCCAGCAAAAACGATATCCTGTTTGCCCAACTGAATTTGTTCTACCGCGTTACCGATGCAGTGCGCAGATGTCGCACAGGCAGAACTGATGGAGTAGTTTACGCCGTGGATTTTGAACGGCGTTGCGAGGCAGGCAGAAACGCCGGACGCCATCGCTTTGGTGACCACATACGGGCCAACCGCTTTCAGACCACGTGGGCTACGCATTGCGTCAGCGCCGAACACCTGAAAACGTGGGGAGCCGCCGCCGGAACCTGCAATCAGGCCAACGCGCGGGTTGTTCTGGTAATCTTCTGCAGCAAGGCCGGCATCAGCCACTGCCTGCTCCATTGACAGGAATGCATAGATGGATGCGTCGCTCATGAAGCGCACTACTTTGCGGTCAATGAGGCCAGTGGTATCCAGTTTTACGTTGCCCCAAACGTGGCTACGCATGCCGGAGTCCTTCAGCTCCTGAGAGAAAGTGATCCCTGAACGTCCTTCACGCAGAGATGCCAGGACTTCCTGCTGGTTATTACCGATGCTGGAAACGATGCCCAAGCCAGTAATCACTGCACGTTTCATTCAATACCTCTGTAAGTCGCACTATTTTAAAGTTTCGAGAGGCACAATAGCGTACACTTGTACGCCGAACAAGTCCGATCAGCCATTTTATGTGGAAATTTGCGCAGCCAGGCACTCATCGCTAAGATCGGGACACAGCCTGTCAGACGAGTAACTTACGTGAAACAATACGCTATACAACCTGCCAACCTTGAATTCAACGCTGAGGGTACACCTGTTTCCCGAGATTTTGACGATGTCTATTTTTCTAATGATAACGGGCTGGAAGAGACACGTTACGTCTTTCTCGGCGGTAACAATCTCGCACAACGATTCCCTGCGCATTCACGTCCTCTCTTCGTGGTGGCAGAAAGCGGGTTTGGCACCGGACTTAACTTCCTCACGCTCTGGCAGGCATTTGCCGATTTTCGCGATACCCACCCAGAAGCTACCCTGGAAAGATTACATTTCATCAGCTTTGAAAAATATCCGCTGACGCGTGAAGATCTCACCTTAGCCCACCAGCACTGGCCAGAACTTGCCCCGTGGGCCACGGCACTGCAAGAACAATGGCCGCTGCCGCTGGCGGGATGTCATCGCCTGCTGCTTGATGATGGGCGCGTCACGCTGGATCTGTGGTTTGGCGATATTAACGAACTGACCAGTACGCTGGATGACTCTCTGAATCAAAAGGTGGACGCCTGGTTCCTGGACGGTTTCGCACCGGCAAAAAACCCGGATATGTGGACGCCAACGCTGTTTAACGCGATGGCCCGACTGGCTCGTCCCGGCGGGACGCTGGCAACCTTTACCTCGGCAGGCTTTGTACGTCGGGGGTTGCAGGAAGCCGGGTTTACAATGCAAAAATGCAAAGGCTTTGGGCGCAAACGCGAAATGCTCTGTGGCGTGATGGAACAGACTCAGGCGCTCACGTCCTCGGCGCCATGGTTTGCGCGTACGGGAACAGATAAGCGCGAAGCCGCCATTATTGGTGGAGGAATTGCCAGCGCATTGCTGTCACTGGCGTTATTGCGCCGCGGCTGGCAGGTCACACTATATTGCGCCGACGATAAACCTGCCGGGGGCGCATCCGGTAATCGCCAAGGGGCGCTCTACCCCCTACTTAGCAAACATGACGCGGCCATTAATCTCTTTTTCCCCACTGCGTTTACCTTCGCCCGTCGACTGTATGACGCCCTCCCCGTTGAGTTTGCGCATGACTGGTGCGGCGTGACGCAACTCGCGTGGGATGAGAAAAGCCAGCAAAAAATCACCCAGATGCTGTCCCTTGAACTGCCCGCTGCGCTCGCCGTCGGGGTTGACGCACAACAGGTATTACAAACGACAGGGGTGGAAACCGGATGCGGCGGGATTCAGTATCCGGCCGGAGGATGGCTGTACCCGGCGCAGTTAACCGCCGCGGTACTGGACTATGCAACAACCCTGGGATTACGCACCCGCTACCACCATACGCTGACCTCACTGACTCGCCAGACAGCAAGCTGGCAATTGCAGTTTTCCAGTGGAGAAACCGCCTCTCACGCAGCAGTCGTTCTGGCTAACGGTCATCGCATTAGCGGTTTTGAGCAAACGCAGCCGCTACCGGTGTACTCCGTGGGCGGTCAGGTGAGTCATATTCCCACCACACCTGCACTTTCAGCGTTACGTCAGGTGCTGTGCTATGACGGCTACCTCACGCCGCACAACCCGCAAAATCAGCAGCACTGCATTGGCGCCAGCTATCATCGAGGGAGTGAAGAGACAGCGTATCGCGAGGACGATCAGCAACAAAACCGTCAACGCTTAATCGACTGCTTCCCGAACGCTGTGTGGGCAAAAGAGGTAGACGTTAGTGACAATGCCGCCCGCAGCGGGGTGCGCTGCGCCACGCGCGATCACATGCCAATGGTCGGCAACGTCGCGGACTATGACGCCACACTCAGCCAGTACACCACACTTGCTGCAGACAAAGAGCACGCCGTAAGCGCGCCAGTTTATTCCGATTTATTTATGCTGGGCGCGCTGGGATCGCGCGGGCTGTGTACTGCCCCGCTGTGTGCAGAAATTCTGGCTTCGCAAATGAGCAATGAACCGATTCCCATGGATGCCAGCACGCTGGCGGCGCTAAATCCAAATCGTCTGTGGGTCAGGAAGTTATTGAAGGGTAAAGCGGTGAAATAAAAGAATGGCCTGATGACGCTACGCTTATCAGGCCTACAAACACCCCAACAAGGTAGGCCGGATAAGACACCAGAGCGTCGCCATCCGGCACAATTTACCGCAATTATTGTGCAGTAGCCTTCTGGAACAGAGTGTCCCACATTTCTTTCACTAACGCCTGGTCACGCGGCGATAGTTCGCCTGCGCTGATGGCTTTTTCCAGGCTGCTGGTCACATTGGCGTACAATGCCTCAGCGGAATGGTCCTCTCCAGCGTCCAGTTCGGCCACGGCCAGCGTCAGGTGTCCACGCAAATAGCCACTGGCAAACAACTCATCATCGCTGGCGTGCTCTACCATATCGTCGATTAATGCCAGAATGCGTGATTCAAACTCCGCGATCATCTTCTTTCCTCATTGTAAACGTGGCAGCGACTTCAGTTGAGCGCTTCGGGCCACGGGAATTGTTCCGCCTTAAGTTCAGGCGTGTGATAATAATTCTGTAACGCGTTAATGAAGCGCGCCGGACGTTCAGGGATCCCCTTTTCCAGGTACTCCATCACCTGAGCATGGACACGGCGCTGGAATACCACGCGATCCGGTTCAAAGTCCCCTTCAAGGTTGTCGCAACTGACGTTAAACGGGTAGCCCGCCGCCATGCAAAACAGCCAGTCAAACGCCTGCGGCTTCACTTCCACGTCTTCAAACTGGCATTGCGTCTTCGCGTCGCGTCCGTCCGGACAGTACCAGTAACCGAAGTCGACCAGTTCACGCCGCGCCTTACCGGCGATGCACCAGTGTGAAATTTCGTGTAACGCGCTGGCGTAATAGCCATGCGCAAAAACGATACGGTGATACGGTAATTCCGCATCCGCAGGAAGATAGATCGGTTCGTCATCGCCTTTAATCAGACGGGTATTAAATTCATCGGCAAAGCAGCCGTTAAAAATCTCAATTAACTGTTCGTAGTGATGGGTATTATTCATTAGTTCATCCCCAGCCAGTGGAGAATCTCCTGTCCATGATTATCATAAAGTAGCTTGGCGCTCATCACGGCGGAGACAATGACGATCATTGGCCGAATGAGTTTTTGTCCTTTACTGAGCACCAGCCGTGAACCCATCCGTGCGCCAATAAACTGGCCAATGAGCATCACAAATCCGGTCGCCCAAATCACTTTGCCGCCGAGGGCAAACAGCAACAGCCCGCCGATATTCGATGTGGCATTTAATACTTTGGCGTGGGCCGTCGATTTCGCCAGGTTGTAGCCGCACAGCATGACAAAGGCCAGCGCGTAGAACGACCCCGCAGCCGGACCAAAAAAACCATCATAAAAGCCGACGCAGCCCCCGGCCACCAGCGCGAAAGGCAACCCATGCAACCGACGCTGTCGGTCCTCCTCCCCCACTTTCGGCATCAACAGAAAGTAAAGGCCAATACAGATAACCAGAACCGGCAGGATCTGGCGCAGAATATCTGACTGCACGTGCTGAACCAACAGCGCGCCGCTCATTGAGCCGATAAAAGTCATGAAGATATTGAGCTTCTGATCCGCCAGATTAACCACGCCCCGGCGAATAAAATAGAGGGAGGAAGAGATAGATCCTCCACAGGCCTGTAGCTTATTGGTAGCCAGCGCTTGCGCGGGTGGCATCCCGGCCGCCATCAATGCCGGGATAGTGAGTAAACCACCGCCTCCGGCCAGAGAATCAATAAAACCTGCCAGCATCGCCACGAAAAAAAGCACACCTAACAGCAGTGGCGACACCATAAATAGAGAGGCAAAATGATCCATTAGAGTACATGCTCGTCCAGTAGCGCCTGGCAGGAAGGCGGCAACGGCGGCGGTGTCTTCTTCTCAGGCTTGGTGGTTCCAGGTTTCGGAGGTTCGAACCAGCTTTGCAGCTCCGCGCCGCAGCCGTCACCCGGTGGTGGTAACGGTTGATCTTCGCACTCAAGACTGTCGGCAGGACAACGCAACCGTACGTGCATATGCGCACGATGCTGGAACCATGGCCGCACTTTACGCAACCAGTCCCTGTCGGTCCCTGCATCCAGACAAAGTTGCTGCTTAATCGCCGGATTCACGAAAATACGCGTGACTTCATTATCTTTTGCCGCCAGCCTGATCAGGCTGAAAATCTCCGGCTTCCAGAGTGACGGCACGACACGTTTGCCATCCTGTGAGACCAGATCTAACGCCTGCGGCCGCAGCAGTTGCGACTGGGTCCAGCGGGTTTTCGGCAATTGCAGGAAAATATCTACATCCAGTCCCGTCTGGTGACTGGCGTGACCGCCATTGAATCGCCCACCGGCCGGCATGCCCATATCGCCGATTAACACCGTACCCAGCCCCAGATTGTTGGCCTGATTACTCAGACGCTGGATAAACATCACCAGATCCGGATGGCCAAAGTAACGGCGCTGATCGGTGCGCATCACCTGATAGTGTTCTGACTGTACAGGCAGCGTATCTGCGCCAACAATACAGCCATTGGAGAACGCGCCGATAGACTGCGCGCTGCCTGCAACCGGATGGGTAATTTTCTGCCAGGGCGTCGCCGCCAGACAGGCGGTGCTGGCAAACAGAGCCAGCGCCGCAAGTGCCGTTTTTTTCATCTCTTACCAGCGTGGAATATCGGTCTTCACGTCCGCATTTTGCGCCCGCTGACGCAGCAGGTGATCCATCAACACGATCGCCAGCATCGCTTCGGCGATTGGCACGGCGCGGATCCCAACACACGGATCGTGACGACCTTTGGTGATCATTTCGACTTCTTCACCAAAGCGATTAATAGTGCGCCCTGGAACGGTAATACTCGAGGTCGGTTTCAGCGCCATATGAGCAATGATTTGTTGCCCACTGCTGATCCCACCAAGAATGCCGCCCGCATGATTACTCTGGAAACCTTCTTTGGTGATTTCATCACGGTTCTGGCTGCCGCGCAGTGCAACAACGTCAAAACCGTCGCCAATCTCAACGCCTTTAACGGCGTTAATGCTCATCAGCGCGTGAGCGATATCAGCATCCAGGCGGTCAAATACAGGTTCGCCGAGACCCGCTGGTACGCCGCTTGCAACTACGGTCACCTTCGCCCCGATGGAGTCGCCCTCTTTCTTCAGCCCACGCATCAGTTCGTCCAGCGCCTCGAGTTTATCCGGATCTGGACAAAAGAACGGGTTAAGTTCCACCTGGGACCAGTCTTTGATCTCCAGCGGAATATCACCCATCTGCGTCAGACAGCCGCGAATTTCAACGCCGAATTTTTCCGCCAGATATTTTTTGGCAATCGCTCCGGCCGCAACGCGCATCGCTGTTTCACGTGCGGATGAGCGTCCGCCGCCACGGTAGTCACGCAGGCCATATTTCTGCTCATAGGTATAGTCGGCGTGTCCTGGACGAAAAACGTCCTTAATCGCGCCGTAATCCTGTGAACGCTGATCGGTATTTTCGATCAACAGGCCAATGCTGGTGCCGGTGGTAACGCCTTCGAACACGCCGGAGAGGATTTTCACCTGATCCGGCTCACGACGCTGCGTAGTGTAGCGCGATGTGCCCGGACGGCGTCTGTCGAGATCGTGCTGCAGGTCAGCTTCTGTCAGAGAAATGCCCGGCGGAACACCATCGACAATACAACCGAGCGCCAGCCCGTGTGATTCACCGAAAGTGGTTACGCGAAAGAGTTGCCCAATTGTGTTTCCTGCCATCACGGCTCCGTTATGAGTGTTGTGTATGTGCGCGTGTATTTAGTCTTTATAAATGCTGAAGTGCTCGCGAGCAGCAACTAACTGCTCTTTGGTCAGCATGAATACACCGTCACCGCCGTTGTCGAACTCCAGCCAGGTGAACGGTACATCCGGGTATTGCTCTATCAGATGTACCATGCTGTTTCCGACTTCACAAATCAGAATACCGTTATCTGACAGGTAGTCCGGAGCGTTACCCAGAATGCGACGGGTAAGTTTTAGTCCATCGCTGCCGGACGCCAGACCCAGCTCAGGTTCATGACGATATTCGTTTGGCAGATCGGACATATCTTCCGCATCGACATACGGCGGATTGGTCACAATCAGGTCATACTGGACTTTCAGCAGATCGCGGAACAGATCGGAACGGATCGGCGTAACATGATGGATCAGGCCGTGCTCTTCAATATTGTGTTCGGTCACCGCCAGCGCGTCGGTGGAAATATCCACCGCATCCACTTCAGCCTCCGGGAAAGCATAGGCGCAGGCAATGGCAATACAGCCGCTGCCGGTACACATATCCAGGATATGCTGCGGCTGCTCATTAATAAGGCCCGCAAAGCGGTTATTAATAAGCTCGCCAATCGGCGAACGTGGTACCAACACGCGCTCATCAACATAAAACTCATGCCCGCAGAACCAGGCTTTGTTGGTCAAATAAGCGACCGGAATGCGCTCGTTGACGCGGCGAATCACGCGTTCAACAATGCGATGGCGCTCGCTGGAAGTCAGACGCGCGGTACGCATATCTTCTGGAATATCCAGCGGCAGATAAAGTGACGGCAGCACCAGTTGTACGGCCTCGTCCCATGGGTTATCCGTGCCATGGCCATACCAGATGTTCGCCGCGCTAAAACGGCTGACCGCCCAACGCAACATGTCCTGAATGGTATGCAGTTCACTCACTGCTTCATCGACGAAAATTTTATCCACGTATTCCTCCAGGGCATGCTCGTATTAATTTCGGCGGCTAGTTTGCCACGAAGACGGCGATAAATCAGCATTCACACAGGGCCTGAGCGCGAAAATTGCGTTTTAAGCGATCGGATACCCGCCGAGTCGGGTTAAACTAACGAAAAATAAAAGATGAGACTCTCGAATGAAAAAGAAAACATCGCTCAGCGAGGAGGATCAGACGCTGTTTCACCAGCTGATGACCGGCACGCGTAAAATTAAACAGGACACCATTGTTCACCGACCGCTACGTAAAAAAATTACCGAGGTTCCGGTTAAAAGGCTGCTGCAGGAACAAGCTGATGCCAGTCACTATTTCTCGGACGAGTTTCAGCCGCTGCTGAATACGGACGGCCCGGTAAGATATCTGCGTGCCGACGTCAGCCATTTCGAACTGAAGAAAATGCGCCGTGGCGATTACTCCCCGGAGCTGTTTCTCGATCTGCACGGGCTGACCCAGCAGCAGGCCAAACAGGAGTTAGGCGCGCTGATTGCCGCCTGTCGTCGTGAGCATGTGTTTTGCGCCTGCGTGATGCATGGCCACGGAAAACATATTCTTAAGCAGCAAACACCGCTCTGGTTGGCGCAGCATCCGCACGTGATGGCCTTTCATCAAGCGCCAAAAGAGTACGGTGGCGACGCCGCGCTGCTGCTGCTGATTGAAGTGGAAGAGTGGCAACCACCCGAACTTCCCTGATGCAGAAAAACAGAAAGAGCCGCTTTTGCGGCTCTTTGATTTTCCGGATGACGGCTGTGCCTTATCCGATTCCAGGCTTTTTAAATCGCTTTTGCCATTTTCAGGTTACACGGGCTCATCTGCCAGTTAAAAGTACCCTTCCCGCTCTCATCAAGCGTTACGCTGGCAATCGCTGATGTGGTAAACATCGGCGGTGTTTCGCCTGGGCAAAGTTCAGACACCAGATACCCCACTAAAGGTAAGTGAGAGATGACCAGCGCCGTGGCGATACCTTCATTGGCCAGAGCCTGTAAATAGGCGCTGACCAGACCGACATCGCCGCAGGGAGTCAGCTCCGGCAAAACATCCACACCGGTTGGCAGGTTCATACACTCCCCCACCACATCCAGCGTTTGTTCGGCTCGTAGGAACGGGCTCACCAGAACACGTTCGATATCCACTTTTTGACCTTTCAGCCAGTTCGCCATCAGGCGAGATTCGTCACAACCACAGGAGGTTAAGGGACGAACCGAATCACTGGCGGCATCGAGGGCTGCGTCGCCGTGACGCATGATAAAAACTTGCATATTGCACCGCTTTTGTTAACCAGAATCACCGACACCTTTATCCACAGCCCCTATTGACCGTGGTAACGATGTGGTGGCCGGCATTGTGCCTTATCCATTCACCGAATGAAACGCTGTTTTTTACCTCAACGGCGTAAGTATAGTCAATCTCTGTTTACATTTTGAGCGCGACCCATACATTCAGTGCGGATTCATCCTACCTTTGACCTCATGAATTCAGGTCAGTTTCCCCATTACTCCAGAATCTTTCACCGCGTTCCGCCATCTGCAATAACTGCTCACACGGCGTAAACCGCGAGCCGTATTGCGTGGTCAGTCGTTGCAGAGCAGCAACCACTTCACCCGCGCCGAGCGAATCCATATACCGGAACGGGCCGCCGAGGAAGGGCGGAAAACCAATACCAAATACAGCGCCGATATCGCCATCACGCGCGCTGCGGATAATCTTCTCATCGAAACAGCGTGCTGCTTCATTGAGCATTAACATGACGCACCGCTCAGCGATCTGCGCGGCGGTGAGTCGGCCCAGCCCCTGGACGCCAATAAGCGTATAAATTGCAGGGTCGACCTGTTTTTTGCTTTTACGCCCTTTCGCTCCATAAAGATAGAAACCCCGACCATTTTTTCTACCTTTGCGATCGTCATTCAAAATTGAAGCAACAACATTTGCAGGCGCGCTAAAACGTTCTCCATATGCAGCCTCAAGCACTGGTATAATTTTAGTGCCCGTATCAATTCCGACCTCATCCAAAAGTTGGATTGGCCCGACCGGAAAACCAAACTTAACCAGCGCGGCGTCAATGGCTTCAACCCGCTCGCCTTCGGTCAGCATACGAATAGCTTCGTTAATGTATGGCGCTAAAATGCGGTTAACATAAAATCCGGCCTTATCTCTGACCACTATCGGAGTTTTGCCCTGCTTTTTCGCCAGTTTAACGGTTGTGGCAATTGTCTGCTCAGAGGTCGTGGCATGCGGGATAACCTCGACCAGCGGCATTTTTTCCACCGGGCTAAAGAAGTGCAAACCAATGACTTGTTGAGGCCTGGCAGCGTTCGCCGCAATATCGCCAATCGGCAAAGATGAGGTGTTAGAGGCAAAAATGGTATGAGATGCGCAATTTTGCTCAACTTCTGCCACCATCTGTTGTTTTAACACCAGATCTTCAAATACGGCTTCAATAACCAGATCGCGATGAGCGAAGCCACGGTAATCGGTTGATCCCGAAATCAGCGCCAGCTGTTTATCACGCTCGCTGGCTTTGATATGACGGCGGCGAACCTTCGTTTCAAGCTGATCCCAGCTGTACTTCAGCGCGTGGTTGATTCCCTTGGCATTTATATCTTTGATACGCACTGGCAAGCCGCCTTTACAGGCCGTCACATAGGCAATACCGCCCCCCATCAGACCGCCGCCCAAAATGCCTACACTGTTTAGCGGGCCGGGCTTCACATCACTTCCGGGATCCTTTTTCACATCGGTGTTGGCAAAAAAGATGTGCCGCAGCGCCTGAGACTGAGATGTCATCGCCAGTTCGCCAAACGCGCGGGCTTCGGCGTCGTAACCGCTGCTGCTGCCTTGCGCCAGGCCGGTTTCGATGACCTCAAGGATACGTTCTGTTGCAGGGTAGTTGCCCTGCGTTTTTTGCGCCGTCTTTTTACTGGCCATGCGGAATAACAGCGCCCGCCCCAGCGGCCCCGCTAGCACACGCTCTCGCACCGGCAGAGTTCGGTGTGCGGGACTGTCCTTTTTGGCCAGTTCTACGGCCGCTTCCAGCAAAATGGTATGCGGTACAACTTCATCCACTAAACCCACTTTTAGCGCCTGTTTTGCGCGTAGTTGTTTTCCGGTGAGGATCATATCCAGCGCGGTACTGACGCCAATCAGACGGGGCAACCGCTGGGTACCGCCAGAGCCAGGCAGCAGACCAAGCTGCACTTCCGGTAAACCCAGTACGGTTTTAGCATCATCGGTACAAATACGATTGTGGCACGCCAGCGCCATCTCCAGGCCACCGCCGAGACAGGCGCCATGAATTGCGGCGATAACGGGGATCGGCAAGGCATTAATTTCCGCCATAATCTGCTGCCCCTGGCGTGCCAGCGTTTCAGCTTCCTGCGCGCTGCGACAGCGACCAATCATGTTGATATCCGCCCCGGCAATGAAGTTATCGGGTTTCGCCGAAATGAACACCACGCCGCGTAATGCTTTGTTATCGCGAATTTGTTTCAGAATGACCCGAACCTGAGAGGCAAATTCCGCCTTCAGGGTATTCATTTTCTCTCCGGGCACATCAATGGTGACAACAGCGACGTTATCCAGACGTACGTTTAGCGTAAAAGCCGATGCCATTTCCATTATTCCGCCTCCAGAACCATTGCCGCACCCAGACCACCTGCAGCACAGGCTGTCACTAAACCAAAACCACCGCCACGGCGTCGTAACTCATGGAGGGTTTGGGTGATCATGCGAGCACCGGTGGCGGCGAAGGGGTGTCCATAGGCAATCGATCCGCCCAGCACATTAAATTTACTGTCATCGACCTCGCCCGTGGCATGCGCCCTGCCCAGCACTTCGCGGGCAAAACGTTCGCTACCCAGCAGTTGAAGATTCGCCAGCGTTTGTGCGGCAAATGCTTCATGCATATCGATCAGGGTTAAATCAGCCATGGTCAGACCCGCTCTCTCCAGGGCAAGCGGCGTTGACCACGCAGGCCCCAACAGCATGTCCTGCCAGACATCGATGGCGGTAAAGGCAAAACTACGCAGGTATCCCAGCGGCACCAGCCCCAACTCTTTCGCACGCGATTCCGTCATCATAATCACGGCGGCTGCGCCGTCCGTTAGCGGGGTACTGTTCGCCGCGGTAACGGTGCCGTGCTTTCGGTCAAAGGCCGGACGCAGTTTGGCGTAATCGGCCAGCGTAGAGTTACCGCGAATATTGTTATCTTCTGAAAAAGGATCTTTGAAAGGTGGCGCGTAGGTGGTCATCACCTCATCTGCCAGTTTGCCTTCAGACCATGCCTGAGCGGCGCGCTGATGAGAACGGTGCGCCAGGGCATCCTGTTGCTCTCGCGTAATCCCATAAGTTTTGGCCATTTGCTCGGCCGTATCCCCCATGCGTAAACCGGTGGAATACTCGGCGACGGCTGGCGGTACGGGCATCAGGTCACGTAAGCGCAGTCGGGAGAAAAGTTTAAGACGCTGACCGGTGGTCCGGGCCTTATTGACATCCACCAGCACCCGCGCCAGCTTTTTGCTAACGCCAATAGGCAGAACTGACGAGGAGTCCGCACCGCCGGCAATTCCTGCACGAATAGTCCCCGCCATCAGGCTTTCCGCGACATTCGCCACCGCCTGGAAGCTGGTGGCGCAGGCTCTGCTTACGCTGTAGGCATCGGTGTGCACATTCATCCCGGTTCCCAGCACGATTTCACGAGCAATATTTGGGGCTTCGGGCATTTGCACCACCTGGCCAAAGACCAGTTGCTCAATCACATCAGCAGAAATTTCGCTGCGCGCCAGCAGCTCGCCAACGACCATTTTCCCCAAATCTACGGCGGGAATGCCATGAAACGCGGTTGCCTGGCGGGCAAATGGCGTACGCAATCCGCTTACGATGGCGATGCGATCGCCCTGGCGGGTAACCAGCGGTAAAGCCTGACTCATAACACTCCCCTGTAAAAAATAAAAATAAGTGGTCTGACCTGATCACAGTCTTAACCAATTTTTTACATTTAGCCAAGCAGGGAGAAAAGAAAGTGGGAGCTAAGACACAGTGAATAATCACTGACAGTGACGAAAAAGCCCTTGCTACCGGGTAACAAGGGCTTTTAAAGAAGGGATTAACGCAGACCCAGTTGGAAGATCAGCGTTTCAGCTTCACAGGCAAAAACAAAGTCGATATCCAGACGCACACCTTCAGACTCTTCAGTAAAGGTCGAGGTGATTTGGCAAGGCTCAGATTCCACGCCACGCGCCTTCTCAGTCAGAGCGGCCAGCGTTTCTTCTGCCTCTGCACGATTCGCGAACACACGGCTGTATGACGCGGTGCAATCGGAGTTGTCCATGATGGTGCCAACATCCATACAGCAGCAAACCGGGGTTTCATCAGCACTGCATTTACTCATTGTAGATTTCCTCTGTATTCGCACCTGTGGTGCCAGATAAACGATGGGGATATTTTACGCTCCCATTATTCGCCTCTCCAGTCGTTAATTGTATGAAATGGGATAAGTGACCGAAATCACACTTAAAAATGATCTAAAACAAAAATCACCCAAACAGGTGAGTGTGCATACCCGCAATTTTGCCAGCTGGATCGCGTTTCCGAGATCAGAATTGAAAATATTTATAAACATACTTGCAACATTTCAGCTGGTCAGACCTATACTCTCGGCACTGGTCTGATTTCTAAGTTGTACCTCAGACCCTACACTTCGCGCTCCTGTTACGGTATGTAACATTGTTTGTATAAAAATAAATCAATGAGGTTATGGTCATGAGCCAGAAAACCCTGTTTACAAAGTCTGCTCTCGCAGTCGCAGTGGCAATTATCTCCACACAGGCCTGGTCTGCAGGCTTTCAGTTAAACGAATTTTCTTCCTCTGGCCTTGGCCGGGCATATTCGGGTGAAGGCGCTATTGCAGATGATGCAGGTAACGCCAGTCGTAACCCGGCGCTGATTATGATGTTTGACCGCCCTACTTTTTCAGCGGGTGCGGTGTATATCGATCCAGACGTGAATATTTCCGGTAAATCGCCATACACCGGTCGCAGCACCGATGCGGACAACATCGCGCCTACGGCGTGGGTTCCCAATGCTCACTTCGTGATGCCGATCAACGAACAGTTTGGTTGGGGGGCTTCTGTCACGTCAAACTATGGCCTGGCAACCGAATTTAACGATAACTACATCGTCGGCGAATACGGCGGGAAGACCGATCTTAAAACGGTCAACCTGAACCTGAGCGGTGCCTACCGTCTGAATGATAGCTGGAGCTTTGGCGTTGGTTTTAATGCCGTCTATGCAGATGCAAAAATTGAGCGTTATTCCGGTGAACAAACTGCTGCATTGCCAAAAGTCAGCCAGAAAATTGCCAGCCTGAAAGGTGACGAATGGGGTTACGGCTGGAACGCCGGTATTTTGTACGAGCTGGATAAAAATAACCGCTACGGTTTAACGTATCGGTCTGAAGTCAAAATCGACTTCGATGGCGATTACAAGAGCGGCATCCGCACCCAGGCCAACGCGTTACCTGGCGCAGGCACGGCGTTCCCTTGGGGAACCACCAATGCCACCGTCCCAGGTTCTCTGACGCTTAACCTGCCGGAAATGTGGGAACTGTCGGGTTACAACCGCGTTGCACCACAGTGGGCTATTCACTACAGCATGGCTTACACCAGTTGGAGTCAGTTCCAGGAGCTGAAAGCAACCGGCACCAACGGGCAGACGCTGTTCTATAAAGAAGAAGGGTTCAAAGATTCTTACCGCATCGCGCTGGGTACGACTTATTACATGGATAAAAGCTGGACCTTCCGTACCGGTATCGCCTATGACGATAGCCCGGTTCCTGCGAGCAAGCGTTCCATCTCCATTCCGGACCAGGACCGTCTGTGGTTGAGTGCGGGTACCACTTACGCCTTCAATGATGACGCATCCATTGACGTAGGCGTTTCTTATATGCACGGCCAGAAAGTGACCGTCAAAGAAGGCCCGTATACTTTCGATTCTGAAGGTAAAGCCTGGCTGTTCGGTACCAACTTCAACTACGCATTCTGATTTTCTTCAGATATAAAAAAGGTGAGCTTTTTAGCTCACCTTTTTATTTTCATCCTTCCTTACTCAGAATCGATCTCTTTTAAATCGTCCTGAATATCTTTCGCGTTCGGGTTTTCTTCTGGTTTGAGTTTCCCACCGTTCGCAATAAAGTCATGACGCTGGAAGTAAGCTTCTCGCACCATGATGTAAGGGTCGGAAGACTGACGCAGCAGACCGTCGGAATCAAGCAGTTGCGCGCGGGTTTCAATCCCTTCAACCGTCCATTTACCTATCGACAACGGCCAGGTCAGCCAGGACAGTACCGGATACAGCGTATCCACCATGTCGCCGCCATCATCACGCAGCGTGAAGCTGCCGTAGAATGGAAGCTGCATATACGGTCCATAACCAACGTCATAGTGGCCTAACGTACTACCAAAACGGTGTGGTTCAACGCGCTGTAACTTCGGATTAGCCATACCCGCCACGTCGATAAATCCGCCCATACCTAACAGGGTGTTCAGGAAGAAACGGGTGAAGTGCACCATCCCCTGATAGGGGTCGCCTTGCAGGAAGTAGTTGACCATAACGGCCGGCTCTTCAAGGTTGCCGGTAAAATTGCTCAAACCGTTACGCGCCGGCTGCGGGACATAATCACGCCAGGCAACTGCCACCGGTCGAACAACGTATGGATCTAAAACATTAAAGTTGAAGTTGTACATGGTGCGGTTGAACCCTTCAAATGGGTCCGAACGCCCCTGCTGTTCAGTACCAGAGCTCGCACACCCCACCAAAAGTGTGGTTCCCAGCGCAAGCGCCGACAGGCGAAGCTTCATAAGTGTCTCCCTGTGTATTATGGCTATCGCTGATTGCCATCCATGACGGAACGATGACGTATCCGCCTGTTTAGATGTGAGCGATTGTAACAGCACGTCAAATGATGTCTATATACCCTGTGTTACTGATTTGATCATAGCCTGGTAATGCGTACTCCGCGGCGGCTCTATTCTAGCTACCCCAATAAAAACAAACGTTACCATTTTTGCTATCTCAGACTTTCTCCCGCTGATTTTCGGACAAAAGCCGCTACGCTTTAGCAATACGTGCTAATTCAGGATTCGGCTATGAATGACATTGAGAAGGAAAAGATTGATCGGCACAGCGACGAACTTCAGGTCGACAGTGACGAAAAGCTAGAGGGTAAAAAGATTGAGGTCGATGAGGACAGACTCCCCTCCCGCGCCATGGCGATCCATGAACATATCCGCCAGGATGGGGAGAAAGAAATGGAGCGCGACGCGATGGCGCTACTGTGGTCAGCCATCGCTGCGGGACTCTCGATGGGCGCCTCGCTACTGGCTAAAGGAATTTTTCATGTGCAACTGGAAGGTGTGCCTGGAGGATTTTTGCTGGAAAACCTCGGTTATACCTTCGGCTTTATAATTGTCATTATGGCTCGCCAGCAACTGTTTACCGAAAATACCGTCACCGCCGTCCTGCCGGTAATGCAAAACCCTACGCTCGGCAATTTTGGCCTGCTGATGCGCCTATGGAGCGTGGTTCTGCTGGGTAATATTATTGGCACCGGGGTTGCCGCATGGGCGTTTGAGCATATGCCGATTTTTGATGAAGAAACCCGCGATGCTTTTGTCAAAATCGGCATGGATGTGATGAAAAACACGCCAACGGAGATGTTTTCCAACGCCATCATTTCCGGCTGGTTAATTGCCACAATGGTATGGATGTTTCCCGCCGCCGGGGCAGCAAAAATTGTGGTCATTATTCTGATGACCTGGCTGATTGCGCTGGGCGATACCACGCACATCGTCGTCGGCTCGGTGGAAATTCTCTATCTGGTCTTTAATGGCACGCTGCACTGGAGTGATTTCTTCTGGCCCTTTGCGCTACCAACGCTCGCCGGAAATATCTGTGGCGGGACGTTTATCTTCGCGCTGATGAGCCACGCGCAAATCCGCAATGATATGAGCAATAAACGCAAAGAAGAAGCCAGGTTGCAAGCCAGGCGGGATGAGCAAAAGCAGAAAAACCAGAAAAAACAGGCTTGAATGGTGACGGTTTGAGCAGTTGGGCGGCCTGAGGCTTACCGTTGTGAGTAAAAAACGCTATACTCGTGCCGCTTCGTCCCCTTAGTTAAATGGATATAACGAGCCCCTCCTAAGGGCTAGTTGCAGGTTCGATTCCTGCAGGGGACACCATTTCACAGTTCGCCACTCTCCGCAGTAGTTCGCAAAATCCCTTACACAGCAAGCTCTCAATAAAACACCAGTTCGCCATAGTTCGCATTAGAACGTTGACAGCCGTATGCTTCGGCGGGTAAAAAACGAGTAAATAATTTTACCCACCGGAATTTTACCCATGCTCACCATCAAGCAGATCGACGCGGCTAAGCCGAAAGATAAACCGTACCGGCTGCTCGACAGCAACGGGCTGTACCTTTATGTGCCGGTTACCGGAAAGAAAGTCTGGCAATTGCGTTACAAGCTCGATGGTAAAGAGAAGGTGATGACGGTAGGCAAATACCCGCTCATGTCATTGCAGGAAGCCAGAGACAAAGCGTGGCTTGCAAAAAAGGACGTGTCTGTCGGTGTAGATCCGGTAAAGGCTAAAAAGCTGTCAGTCAAAGACAACTCTTTCGGCTCTATATACCAGGAATGGTACGAGCACAAAAAACAGGTATGGTCAGAGGTATACAGCACCGAACTGTCACGCATGTTCCAGGATGACATTCTGCCGTTGATTGGCGGGATGGAGATTAACGAGATAGAACCAATGCAGATACTGGAAGTGATCCGCAGGTTCGAAGACCGTGGGGCAATGGAGCGGGCCAATAAGGCGCGGAGGCGGTGCGGGGAAGTATTCAGGTACGCGATTGTTACCGGGCGCGCGAAGTATAACCCGGCCCCTGACCTGGCTGATGCCATGAAGGGATACCGGAAGAAGAACTACCCTTTCCTTCCTGCAGACCAGATACCAGCATTCAATAAGGCACTGGCGGGATTCTCCGGAAGTATTGTTTCACGGATAGCAACGCAGGTTCTGCAATACACGGTGCTCAGGACAAAAGAACTCCGGTCCATGCAATGGTCGAACGTCGACTTTGAAACCAGGACGATTACGATCTCTGAAGAGGTGATGAAGGGGCGCCGCCCTCACCTTGTTCCAATGTCAGATCAGGTTGTCTCTCTGCTTGAAATGCTGAGGCCGGTAACACAGCCTATATCAAGCTTCGTGTTCGCCGGACGTAATGATAAAACAAAGCCAATCAGTGAGAATGCCGTGCTGCTTGTTATTCGCCAGATAGGATATGAAGGTATAGCAAGTGGCCACGGTTTCCGGCACCAGTTCAGCACAATAATGAATGAACACGAATGGCCCGCTGATGCTATTGAGAAGCAACTGGCGCACGCTAACAGTGGATCAATACGCGGGATTTACAATCACGCTCAGTACATGGATAAGCGCCGGGAGATGATGCAGTGGTGGGCTGACTGGCTTGATGAGAAGGTGTCATAGGGAAGCAGCGCAAAGCCTTGCAAACCGATGATGACACTGCCGGCGATCAACACTGACGCCAGCAAGCATGAGAAGGAACAGATAAGCCGGACGGTTCAGGAAATGTTTGAGGAGTCTGAGTTCTGGCTTATTTCTGAGTAATATGAAGCGAGGCGCGCACTCTAATCATGTTATGAATCGACCCGTAGCCTGAACTTTCCAGACAATGGCTACGGTTTTTTAACGATTCGTCAGGCACACTAGTCCTGTTTTTCAGGTGGTATATTGCTTACTTTTTCAACGTGTCAAGTTCTGCTTTCAACTCGTGTACTGCCCCGATCAAGTCAGACACCAGGGCCAGATACGACACGTTAAGGATAGGGTTTTCCGGGTTCTCACCTCCCGCCTCAAACACATATAGTGGGTCCACTTCCTGGAGCTGCTGGGCTATAACCCCGCGGTCTCGTCGGCCATCCCCTCGCCATGTGAACTCGTAAGGCTCTATCCGGCTGACACGGTCCAGGGCACCTGTTTGTGCCGCAGTTACTTCTTTTTTCAGGCGTCGATCCGAACCTGACGGAAATATCGCCCCATTTGAGGTATTGATTCCTCCGGAACCATTCACAAAAAGCCAGTGCTTTGTATAGCCATACCCGTCAGAGCAGGTCAATATTGGGCCTGCTGAGTCTGCCGTCCCTGCAGAACCAATGTAACCACCGAACGCCATGTTTAATGTGAACTGGCCTCCCGTACCTCCTGTTTTCTGTATGGTTGCCATCCCCGCAGGCGCAAATACCCGGCTCCCGGAGTAGATATGCTTTATATTAAAGGGCGCGGCTTTGATTGCCGGTATGGCTTCCGTAATAACCGTCGTTGGTGCGGAAATATCGCCTTTCATACTAATGGCGAATGTCGCGGTATTTACTGATGCTATGCACTGAGAGAAGTCGGATAAATTACCGAGTGCAGCTGCTGTGTCATGGGCCTGCTGCGCACTGGTAGCCGCCTCTCCCGCTTTTGTGGTTGCGGTCGATGCACTGGTGGCTGCCTCTCCGGCTTTCGTGGTTGCAGTTGAAGCACTGGTAGCCGCCTCTCCCGCTTTCGTGGTTGCAGTCGATGCTGCTGTTGAAGCTGTTGATGCGCTTGCCGCTGCGGCCGTTTTATCGACAGCAACTTGTCCCGCATCAGCTGATATCTGGTCAGCCAGGGACTGCAGGTGGTCGGTGTCTATTTCTTTAAGCAGGTCGGTTATCTTTTTCCAGCTTGGTCCGGAAAACTGAGAGCCGTCAGGCAGCATCACAGTAATATCACCACCGGTGCTGAACACCATTTGCCAGTTCTGCTTGTCGTAATTAAGCCCACGAAGCGCCTCAGTTGTCTGCGCAACCAGCGCAGCGGTCACCTGGTTCTGGGTGGCTCGTGGAACAGCATTCCACGCAGAGGAGGCTTGTGACGGGCCGGGATACTTGCTGATCAGGGTGATTTGAGTGTCACTGTCGATCGTCTTTACTGGCAGTGTGTAAGTAATACCGCCGACCGTAACGACAACAAAATCACCTGCAGCTAACTCAGTGGTGAAAGTGGTGTCAGTTCCGGCAACCGAGGCTGAGTTATTGTTAAGGGTTAAGGTTCCTGCTGACATGGATATCTCCTGAATTCAGATAATAAAAAACCCACCGGAGCGGGTTATTTTTTGTAGGTTTAATTCGAACAGTTCGAACTGGTGAAATTATTCTTATTCACCCATCGCCAGTTAAATGGATAACCGGCCTGATATTGTGTCTGGTTTACAATTTTACGTATCCCGTAAATGAGCACGTCTGTTTCCTGATTGCCGATCATCGCCGTTGCTGTACATAAGGGTAATTTCTTTTCGAGAGTGCCGGAACATGCAGTTAATGATAAAAATGCAAGAACGATTAATATAATTTTCATATTGTTACTCGCTGTAGTTATTCATATTCAAAATATCAATAGCGGACAACAATAGATAATAGATTTAACAGATCATTTAAAATACATTGATCGTTTAAAACGATCGTACAGGCATTCAATATTTTGACACTTCAACTGCAATAACTGTATTACCTGCATTTACAGGGGCCATTGGCTGCGCGCTACCAGATGGAATTGCCTGAGTGGCAGCGGTATAAATTCGGGTGCTGGCCCCGTTATATACAGCTGTAAAAGTAACCGGAACAGGCCAGAGCTGCCCGCCCGGTCCACCGCCAGATATTCGCCATACCTGCTGACCTGCAACATCCGGGATAATTGCCCATTTACCCGCTCTGCTCTCGTCAATATAAATGCCTCCATTTGCCCCGATTGTTCCGACAGTTACCACGTCCGTCAGGATTTTCGATTCATGAGTAATAACCAGATTCCCCGTCTGGTCGTCCCAGACAGCCAGCCCATACGGAGGATTTGGCATGGGCTGAGGGAATATAGTGAATAAATAGACTGTCAGGGTAAATGTGGTATTTAGTATCTCATAGGCCCGTACAGCCAGTTGTCCGTTTGATTCAATCCAGACAGCACACGCGGCCTGACGGGATGTCAGAACAAACGGGATAACAGGTTGTGTTGCATCAGGTATATTAACCAGTTGCTCAATATAATGTAGAGCACCATTCGATACTGACGAAAACGTCTGCTTTGAATACAGACAAACAGGTACTGACTGGGGGGTGATAAATGTTTCGCCGCTTTTCAACGATAATAACGCACCATATCTGTTAGCCATTATGCATTTTCCAGAAAAACAAAAACATAGCTCTCATTTGCCTGAGGCTGGTTCAGAGAGTTATCAGTGCCTGCGCCAATTACAATACTATTGCCTGAAACGGCTATTGTTCGGCGCCCCTCTACATACGCTATAGTTTTTGCCAGACCCAGCATATATCCGAGCCTCTTCCCTGCCGGCACGTTGAACGAATATGCACCTGACGTCTGGCCGGCACTCAGCTTTATCGTTCCAATGATTGATATTGGTTTAATACCAAAGTTTGCTGATGATCCGTCCTCATGCCAGCAATCAAAACCAAAATCAGACATTAGGCGCTACTCCGGTAATATGCCCCAGCTGTACCAGCAGTCGCCCGCTGGGCCCAGTAAATGACAGGTTGTTATCAGCCTTAGACAGACACCAACCGCCCTGATTTGCAATTTTATAGCCCGTAGACCAGAATGCGCCTGAGATTTTGCCGTTAGTAATCGCAGCATCCGCAATTTTCGCACTGGTGATACTGGCGTTCTGAATAAACGCATCGCTAATAAATACCTGACCATTAACAACAGCAAAGGGTGAATACTGCGTATCACCGCTGCCACTCATCAGGACGAACTGGTTGGCGTTAAATCCGACGCGAGTGACCACCGGCTTACCCGCTTCCGCCAGCACCGCAATTGATATCCCGGCACTGTAAAAAATATCGTTGATGCGCACTCCGGCTTTCAGGGTATGAATGGCCGTAGCACTTGTAGCATCAACGGTGGCGGTGAGCTTATCCTCAAGCGAGGCGGTTACATCTTTAATCTGCGCCTGTACCTGAGTGGACATTTCCGCCATCGCCTTATCCACACTGGCGACCGTCGTTTTAATTACCAGAATATCAGCGCGGACTTCACCATGCTGCGCCCACTGATGCTCTACCGTTCCATGGTTGGCCAGTGCGTTCTGCAATGCGGCTTCCAGGTTGGTATCAATGTCGCCTGTCAGGCGGTCACCATCGGCAGACGTCAGGAAGTCATCAGCAATATCGCCCAGGTAGTCGTCAGCATTCGCATTAGATTCACCACGAACCCAGTCGGTCCATTCACTCTGATTACCAATGCGATCGACCAGACGAGCCCGGTACCAAAATTCAACACCAGCCTTTAAGCCTAGTTGGGTGTAGGTGTGTTGCGGATAAGGAACTCCGGCAAGCAACAAAGGGTTATCACCGTTGCCGTTTACTGAATACTGCAACTCGGTCTGAAAGGTGTCACCTGTATCAACCGGGAAGGACCAGTCAACCTGAATACCCCAGTTGATTGCTGTGGTGCGCAGACCAACCGGTTTCGGTACATCCCCTGTACGCCCTGTGAGATGAGTCAGAACAGAAGATGCCCACAGACTGGAAGCGCCACCGGAATTAATAGCGCGAACTCGCACAAGGTAATCACCGGAGAAAATCCCGGAGACCTCTATATTGCGCAGGCCTGTTTCGGGAATATTGATCCACTCATTATCACCACGTTTCCACTGTGCCTGATACGCGACGATATCTGGCTGAGGTTTCCCGTTTTTATCTACTGGCGCATCCCAACTCGCAACCATAGTGGCGATACGCTGCCCCTGGCGGACCGAATCGTAGCTGCTAATTGCGATGTTCGACGGTTGCCCTACCAGGCCTGTCGGTATCAGACTGATCGGTGGCGTATCCAGTCGGGCATTGTTATCAACCGCATCATATTTCGCCCCGTTGTACTCTGCACCGGTGATACTGTAGGTGTTCTCCTCATCGTTAAATGTCAGATTGGTTACACGGAAATACTGGAGACGCAACTGACCTGCATCGATAACAAAAATGGCATTAGGTAGTGGCTCAGCGGTAAAGGCAGTTGCCAGTATCAGTTGCTGGCCGTTAACCGCCTGAATGGTTCTGCTCTCAACGGTACCGCCCTGGGTACGAATCATCAGCGTATCGCCGGCCAATGCGCTTGTTCCCCGATCGGTAGTTACAGATTTCAGCCCGGCATCGTAGTCAGTAATTCGCCCACCATAGACACGGCCAGACAGCCGCTCATCGGCAAAGGCGAACACTGTCCCAGGTACATAGGCGAAGCCATCGAGTCCAGTCTGAACAGTGATAATGCGATCCAGCGAGTTGGAGTAGACGACCCACCCTCCGCGGCGCTGCGCCTCGATTTCACGTGTACAGCCAATAGCCGTCAATTGCGTCTGCTTAAACTTGAACTGCTTAACCAGCTCGGGAAACATCACTGCCGTTGTGCGATCCTGATAGTGGTTATCTGGGTCACTAAAGTTAATCAGCGCAGAGCTATAGCGGTTCTTTTCACTGCCGCTGGAGTACGTTGGCTTACCGACAACAGAGGCTCGAGTGAGTATCTGAAGTTTTGACGTATCCGCTGGCATATCAGAGACAACATTGAACATGTTGTTGCCCCAGAACGTCATGCCATTAAAACCTGCCGCAATATCCTTGATCACCTGCCAGGCATCAGCCTGAGCCTGGATATAAACGTCAAACATAAAGCGAGGCTCGGTACCGCTGCCACCCTTACCATCCGGCACCTTCTGATCGCAGCGCTGGGCAATACGGTACAACTCCCATTTATCGAGCATCGCTGGCGTAACCCTGCGACCCAGTCCGAAGCGCGGCTCAGTAAGAATATCGAACCAAATCCATGCAGGATTATTCGTCCATCCCCATTTGAATGTACCATCCCATGTACCGCCATAAGTGCGTGTAATCGGATCGTAGTTCTGAGGGATGCGGATTACCCGACCTTTAGGTTTACAAGAAATCTTCGGGATATTGCTGAATGACTTAGCATTGAATGACACATACAGTAGTGCGGTATGTGGATAACGGAGACGCGCATCAATCACCTCGGTGATCGCCTGTACCTGCGTTTTGTTCTGGAGCATTTGGCTGGTACTGTCGTCGGTATCGCGCACGACCCGAATCTGCCAGCCTGTGTTCGCTTTCGGGAGGTTAATACGGTGCGTCAACTCATAGAGAGAGCTGAGTTTCTCCGTAACCGTTTTGGTCATTACTGTAGAGTAAGCCCCACCATCAACGGCGAGATCAATATGGTACGTTACAGTAGTGCCGACAATATCCCCATCGTTTTCCTGCTGCTGAAGGCCAGGAATGCCAACTCGTACTAATACGGCGTCGATCTGGGTATTGCTGATAGTTCTAGTCCATGGGGTGACTTTCGTCAGCGATACGCCAACCGTAGTTTCGTTCTCGACTGCGGGAAAACCCGGAATCGGTGTCTGGGTCTGTGTGCCCGGTCGAAATTCCCAAGAAACGTTCTCAAAATTCATCGTTCCATCGGCGTTACCGAGCGGTGTACCGTCCAGGAAAATCCGGGTCGCATCCAGACCACCAGCAAACTCACCTTCCCCTAGCGCCAGCAGCATGCGGCAGCGCGCCATTGATTGCGCCGAATCAGGCTGTTCTACGGGCGTATGCTGCTTCTGGCTGCCACCCTTTGCACCAGTAATCGTTGCCATATTGCATCCATAAAAAAGCACCCAATTTGGTGCTAATTGAAAGATAAGGAATCTTCAGATATCTTCGGCGACAATCCCTGCACTGATGATGGCGCCGCCGATCTCTCTTTCTCCGTAAAGGATGGCGACAGGGTTACCCATTGCCAGAGTATTTACTGAACCGCCAAACGCATAAGAGGGTTTGTTATCGGGATCATCGCGGCTTTGTAGTCCTTTGGGCTGGGGCGAAAGCATCTGGTAAATCCCACCAGTCATCATTCCGATACCAGCGGAGACCATCCCCGCGCCAATGACACCTGCTGAACCAAACGTCATGCCCGTAACTACGATGCCCGCCACAACCATGACAGCACCCAATATCGTCTGGAACAAACCCGCTTTTTTTGCCCCTTCCATCACCGGTGCTATGCGAATATCGGTACTTCCAGCCAGGTTCTTAAAATCATCCGCGCCAATGTTGCGCTTGCCGCGAAACACCGCGAACGTCATTCCGTTTTTCTTCGCGTTCATCAGGTAACTTTCCAAACCATCCAGGTTGATACATAACGCCTTCACGGCTTCCGCTGACGTCTGCACCGCCAGTTTATGAACGCGTCCGAACCGGGCGCCCAGCGCGCCATACAGTCGAATGGTGGTTAACCGCGCCATGGCTGAATCTCCTGTGGCAAGTCTTTGTGGCGAACGCAGATCATCGTTCGGTCTTTGAAGTAGCCGCGAGCGTATGGCGTGATGCATGACGGATGGCCGTATAGGTGATGCAGTAACTCACCCTCTTCAGTAATGATTCCCGCATGGTTCCACTTACCGGATTCGACTTGCATGATGACCATGCAGCCGGGCGCAGGATCACATTCAACGAACCCCTCACGTTCCCAGTTTTCGAAGTAGAGATTGTCCGGGTACTGGCTTTCCCACCACGGGTAATCGACGCGAAAATCGTTTAGCGTGACGCCTTGGATGGCGTGCCAGTCCATAATCAGCCCCCAGCAGTCATTCGAGCCCAGGATAAACGGACGTCCGATAAGCGGCACCGCCTCCGGCATTATCTCGGCGTATTCATCGCTGTCAGGTGAGTAAATACCCCAGATCACGCCGGAGTTGTTGCACTGCTGGCGGTCCAGATCGGACGGAATAGGCCGGGCACCGTCGCCCGGGTGGGAGTGGATGACGCGAATAATCGTCCCGATATCTTCGGCGTTAGCCCAGTGCTCGCCGTCGATGCGAAAATGCTCTGTCGGATTTTCGTGCGTATTCGGCACAGGAATGTAGCGCTGGCGACGGCCTGACTGAATAACGAAGCCACAGCACTCACGCGGGGATTCCTCCAGTGCATGCGCCCGGATAGCTGCCATTATGGTTTTATTCATTGGTACGTCCGTAAAAAAACCCGCCGAAGCGGGTTTGGTTATCTAGATGGTTATGGAGAGGTCGGGCCTAACCTTTTTCCTGAGAATGTATTTGCTAATGCCAGTCCGTAACGCGGCCTCTTTAAGTTGCATTTTTTCGCCATTCAAAATTACGTAAGGGATTCGGTTTCGTACAGGTTTCGCTAACGCATCTTCGGCATTCATACCGGCGTTTAGTCTGTTGTAAAAAGTTGACTCTTTCATGCCATTTGTTTGCCATGCTGCGCTCATAGTTACCGACTCTCCGCTCACGACAACTTTATGATTATTGCGCTTGTTGCGACCTTGCTCTGTAGCATTTGCCCATCGACAATTGTCTGGAGAATAGCCTTTATTGTTATCTATGCGTTCAATTGAGAACCCTTTAGGCTTCTCACCCATGTCATGAGCAAAATTCACGGGGTTGCTCCATTCATCGCAGACTGTTATACCCCGCCCGCCATAGTGGGGAAAGTCCTTGCAAGCAGGATTTCGACAGCGATCAAGCATAGATGTCCAAGACGAATATCCTGAATAAGCTGTGATTGGCTTGCCATTATGCAGTTTTGTTATTTTTTTCTTATGATAACAGCCGCAAGAAACAACAGCGCCACTACGGAGTGACCCCATGGAAATGCTCTTAACAACACCACATTCACAAGAGCACAAAAAGTATCTGAGACCTTTTGTTTTTATATGGCTAGGGGCTTTGGTTTCTTTAATAATTGTAAGATAGCCGTACTTTTCACCCGGAAAAATAGTAATGCGTGACATATAAACCTCGTAGCAGGTTGCGTAGATGATGGTGCGCGGCAGGAGTGTCTACGTTCACTCTCTTCGACTGGCCAGTCTAGCCGCGCTGACAGATTATAATTACCTGCTCAGTAAAGTGGTAGCAGGAAATCCACCGTAGTCGAGGATGGCCGCGTTCGGCTCCGCTAGGCCAGCGCCGAACCGTTTACGGCAATCACTGAGGCAGCCCCCACACGCATCCAGCGCCGGATCAGCCACCGCGTTACCCTTAGCATCGAAATACGCAGTGCCGTTATAGGTGCATCCATCGCCGCTACGATACTGACCGCGCAGCGCCCATTCACAAAGCGAGGTGATTTGTCGGGTTGGGATAACAAGCCCCTGCAAGTCTGCGGGGCTACTGAGCGCCCATGAAACTACTTCGTCGTCTTCGGCGGTTTTCGTGTCAAGCCAGAAGGTCTGGAGCGTGAACATTGTCGGGTCTGCCGTCGGGTTAACGCCGCCAGGGAAGTTAACCGCGTCAAGATAAACGGCGTAGGTGTCGATGATGCTTACCTTCGCGTTAACCATGTCCTTGAACTGCAGGCAGAGCGCAGTGATATGCCCGTCAAGGTTCGATACGCTAAGTTTCGGCTCAGCGGCCTGGTCGGTCGAAAGAGCGAGGTCAGAAATCTGGAAAGGCCAGAAGTCGAATATTTTGCCATCCCAGATGATGGGCTTTGGTCCAAGCTTAGCTTCATCGCCGTTCGCCGCTTCAATCTCGGCGGGCGTATGAGGAAACGGGCTGTAGTGAAAGCGGTGGATCCCGCCGCTGAACTCTGAAGCATCTACTTCGACCAGGCGCACCCTGCCACCAGGCGCCAGCATTGCCGCCGTATCAATCAGTGCTGTCATGCTCCACCTCAGGCATAGACGCCATAGGCGCGTTTAATCGTGAATGTCAGCTCAGCGAATTTGCTGCTAATCTGGTTTTTGCGCACGGAGTCGGCGACAACGCGGTACAGCCCCTTCTCTTCTCCCGGCGGTGTGATGATGAAAGCCTTAACGGTATGCTCCAACAGGAAGTCGCGAACTACGTTAACTTCCGCCTCCGTTCCTGCGTGCTTCATTGGAACCTGAATGGCGGTGGAGTTAATACCGTTCTCAGCCACCTGCTCGTAGCCATCACCGAACTGGGCTGACCTTACGGTCTGACTGTATTCCACTGCGCCAGCACCGAGTTGTGAGTGCCAGTTATATGTCTCAACGGCCATATTTGCTCCATAAAAAAAACCACCCAAGGGTGGCTACTGTCTGAATATCAGGATGTTGCTAACTGATAACCCTGGTTAATGTGTAGACTCAGCCCGTCAGCGGTGGGACGCTGACGCACTCTGGGAAGGAGGGATGGCTGATTACCTCTGGATAAGGATTCGACATGAACACAGAAATAGGCGACCTGTTTTTACAGCAGCATAAACAAATCACGGAATTGCGAGTAAAGACCTTGGTACATGAGTCTCTGCTAAAGGCAATTATGAGCACTCTTCCTGAAGACGCGACCAACCATATAGCAAAAAGTGTTTGCCAAGTCTTCAATAAAGAAATCTCGAGTGAAGCCGGGGATGAGCTTAAAAAAATTGCTTTAGATTATCTCGAACAGTCGTTTCGAATTCGGTAACGGCTAAATTCATAGATTGGATTTTTTGAAGCAGAACTGAAAGCCCACCTTTCTTTTTAATATCATAGGTTGATGGGCTTTTTTTTATGCTCTTACTCATAACGTTCTCCTGCCTCTCGGCTACGGGTGTAAAAAAGCCCCGCGGTAGCGAGGCTCAAGTTCGGTTGGTGGTCGTTGGGGATTGGTATGGGGATTATTTTTCAAACAAAGCCAGCGCCTGACCTCTAAATTTAATAAGAAACTCCGCAAAAGAAGTACCGTCTTGCCCTATGAAGTTTTTAGCAAGGTCTAAGCTCGCGCTTTTTTCCCTTAAAGGGATTTTGAGGCTATTTACATGGTGGACATAAAGTAAGAACCTTAAGAAATCACCGCCATCATTTGGTATATACCCAATCTCTGAAGCCATAGGAAACCGACTGTTAGGATCGTATGGCTTGGAACCCGTAATCGGAACCCACGTTCCTTGCCAAATATCCCTAGCAATTTTTGGTAATTTTCCCTTTGGCTTCTTCTCGATTCTACCATGCTGCTTCAGTACAGAGGGAGGGGTTCTAAATTGCATGGTTGCTGAAAATTTGTAACCCAGCAAAATATCCCCGTGATCATCTTCATCCAGAGCCTTTTCCCTTGACATGCTCAGTTGGCGGTCATGGAAAGGAGAGTAGGATTTCACCAGCCAAATTATTTCACCAGCAGACGACTTGTCATTCGTAGCATGCAGCCATATCACAATTCGATTTGTCTCCAAAGCCTCAGCTTTGCAAGCTTCTTCTATCGTCATACCCGCCCCACCTTACAGGTTCCGGTAATAAGCATTTTTAAAGTCAAAATCCTGCTTGGCTAGCGGGGTCTGACTTGTAATAAAAGCCTCCCAAGAGCTGTACGCCTCAATAAGCGCGCGCTTTTCATCTGCATTAATTGTGCTCCCTTTCATCCGCTCGAAAGCACCTGATGCCATTTGCTTCCGCTTATCTTTTCTGTCTGATCCACACGACGCAATGGAATCGGCTACAGATGAATTCCACCCAACAAGCTGAAGGATATCCAACCTTTTTTGAGTTACGAACTGATCAGCTGAGGCATTGTGAGCCTGCACAGAGAGAAACTCTGCGAAGTCTTTTTTGTTTGTCGGCGAATGAGAAGGTGCTTCGATAGCAACATCGCATTTTGAAAGCTCATCATACTTGGCTTGCTTTTGAGTGTTGCTGCTTGAGCCACTCCCAGTACACGCAGAAAGCGCTAAGGCTAGCACAGCAGTCACAAAGACCTTTTTCATTATCATCCCCTGATTAGTATGGTTTTGAGCATAATAACCAGGGGATGCTTTGGTGTAACTAGGTACGTGTGATATTGCTTTCTCAAAATGACTTCAATGAGAATTACTTCGGCTGGAACTGTCGTCCGAGCAATCCATCACTCCTGGATGCCCTCACTAGGACTTCAGTCACCTTGGCCTCGATCTCCTTCCCTAACGCTCTTGCTGCATCACTCCCATCACCAGAAGTGGTTGATGATGAGTTGCCCTTATTATCGACGTAAATATCAATATTGACCTGAGGTTGGGACCCACCGCCTCCTTGCGCCCTTACGCCAAGTCGTCCAGCAGAGTCTCGAGTTAGCGGCATAATTGCTTCAGCGCCGGCCTCTGCGAATACACCGCCCTTCGCAAACTTGGACGCCCCCTGGAAAGTAAAATACTGGGGAGAGTCGTATACCCCATTAACGTACTTACTGAGCCCTGGGGAGTCATAAACCCCGCCTTTAGCGTTAAAAGTTAGGCCAGCGGCAGCGTTCGCGTAAGATCCCCCTGGTGTGCTCCCGCCTTTGCTGCCACCGCTTATCCAGCCCATCGCTGCCTGTACTGTATAGGCCACTATAAGTTGGTTGGTTATCTCGAGGATCATCTTGAGCATAGATTTGCCGAACTCTTTAACTGACGCGGTGCCAGTTGTCATAAGCTCAGTCAGCATGTTGCTCAAGCCGGTCAGCGTGGAGCTGGCGACGTTCTTCACGGCATCATAGGTATTCGTGGCGGCGTCAAGATATTCATTCCAGCCAGCAACAGCCCCTGCCTTCCAGTCGCCCCGTAATTTGTCCTCTTCGGCATAATATTTCCTGAGAGCTGCCAGTTCTTTTTCATACCCGGCATCCTCAAGCTTACCGCCACCGTTGAGCCAGCCCTGGCGAAGCTGCGCCTCTTCCATCATGCGCTGCGTTTGCCGACTGCTGAGGCCTGCACTATCACGCAATGCATCGGTTTTTTCCGACATCTGCGTGACGTATTTATTCGCCTGCTGCGCCAGGCCGTTAATCTTCTGCTGCGCCTCTACTTCCTTGTTCTTCTGATCAACCACCTTGGCGGCGTTCAGAATCGCCTCACGGCTCGACAGTAAAGATTTTTCCTGAGCAGTCAACGCGCGGGTTTTGGCTGCCTCGTCCAGTTCCGCAAAGCGTGACTGCTGTTTGCTGAGTTCGGTATTTCTGACCTGAGTATCACCAGTTTGACGTAGCGTTTCGAGGGTCTGAGTCAGTGTCCTCGATTGAGCCTGGTAGTTCTCGATGGTGCGATCACCAGCATCAACCTTTACGGTGGGTGATTTGGGGTTATTCTTTTTGTCACGCTGCTTTATTGCATCCTCGACCTCACGCTGGCGCAACGCAATGAGTTGCTGAGCGTTTGCAATTGCCTCTTTATCTCCAGAGAAAGCAATTTTCCTTGACTGCTCTCGAGCCTCTTTAAGCCTTGCCTCTGCTCCTGCAACGCGATCGGTTGATTCCCACGTTTTATTGATCCAGTCAACTGAGTCTGCGACTGCTTTATTGCCATCGATTGTCAGCTGGTTCATCGTTTTTTGCAGGTCAATTCCCTGCTCAATGAATTTCAGCCCATAATCAATACCACCGCCAAGCGCGACGTTCTGCTTGCCGAGATTTGAACCAGTATACTTGTTCTTCTCCTTTATAGCGGCTTCTGACCACGCGTCACCGATCTTAAGAATCTCTCGTCGATGAGCGTCAATGTCAGCATTCAGTGCAGTGAAATTGCCCGTGCTTTTGTATTTTTCAACCTCCTTCCTCGCTTCATCATAGCTATAGCCGACATCAATCAGTTTTTTAATTGATTCGCTGGCTCCATCATTGGTGGTAATGAACATCTTGCTAACTTCATCAATCGCCTTACCTGTTTTGTCAGATATGGCGACCATGTTAAGCGCGAGCCGTTCAGCAGCATCACCACTAGCACCAAGAGAAGATGTCGTTATTTTTGATGCTTCATCAATCTGCTGCCGCGCCTTGTACACAGCAACAGCCAACACGCCAAATGCTAGCGCTGACAAACCAAGTGCAGCATTTATTGGATTCAGGAAGGACAAAAACACTTTGAGGGTATTACCAACACCACCAAATGAATCTTTAATCTGCCCGCCCTGCTGTAGCAGGATGAGGAACGGGGACTGCCCGCCAGCCAACTGCGTTGCAATATCAGTAAACTGCGCAGGAAGCATGCGCAGCGCCTGGTTGTATTGCCCGATGGAGATACCAGCACGACGTGCGGCTAACTCCTGCCGCGATAGCGCCTCAGGTAGCACGTCGGCCACGCCAGAGAGCCGCTCGCGAGTTTGATTGAGGATGGTGTTGAAATGCTCGAACTGGGTGCCGTTAATGCGCCCTGCTTCGAAGTGTGCCACCAGCTGCGCATGCTGCTCATCCAGCGAGTTGAACGCACGGATTGTCGGGTCGATGGAACCCAGCAGGTTCTTTAACGCTGCGGACTGCTTCTCTGCTGCCTGGGTAGCGGCTAATTCAGCCTGAGCACGCGCTGCTGCCTCGCCGGTGTCGGTCAGCTTGAGGCGGGTGTCGTCCAGTATTTTGTTGTAAGCCTGAAAGGTCTCGGTATCCAGGAAACCTTTGGCCTGAAAGTTTCGCAGTGCCGCCTGCTGCTCATCAAGGCGGTTAAGCGCCTTGTTTACCGGGTCAATATTCTCCAGCAGCCCCCTGAGCGCGTTCTGCTGTTCCTTAATTCCTTCACTGCCCTGCTTCGCAGATTCAGCGCCAGCGCGAAACACGCTATTCAGATCATCTGCTTTATCTACAGCACCGGCCGCCGCCTGGCCGAGTTTATCCAGTTCGTTGCTGGCTGTTTTCAGGTCAGAAACATCGGCCCGCAAAGTAATCGAGGCGATCTGGTCAGTCATTACTTCGTCTCCTTATGCATTACTTTGAGAGCCTCGCTTTCCATAATTTGAAGGTCAGCCATGCAGGCCGCCGCATCCTCAACCCCGTGTAACTCAAACACCCAGGGGAGAACGTTGTAATCAAGACCGGTCGCACCACTCGCGCCGACGCGCCATTGGGTCGCCAGCGTGGAGAAGACGGTAAAGGCCTCCCATATGGATGGCAGGATCCCCACTTCTTCCTCCACGTCCTCAGGCGTTAAACCAAAAGCGGCTAACTCCGCGAGCGTCGGTCCCGGTGTATACATCGCTGCGGCGACCTGCCTCAGTTTTTTTCGCGGATGCCCATCAGCTCTTTGGTATAGGCCAGGCCAATGCTGTCGAATGCGCGCGGATAGTTCTGCAGGAGGACGATCACGTTATCGCGGGTGAACTCGTCAGGTAGTGCCCAACCTTCGACGATATCCATCAGGTAATCCGCCTGCGGCTCGATAGCAGCTTTCTTGCTTGCTGCATCCTTTTGCAGTTTCTCGTCCATCGCGCGCAGCTCTTCCAGTGTCTTATGGCGGAAGGTAAAGGTCAGCTTGCCGTCTTCAGCACCAGCGCGCGGGATGCTGGCGGTAACGGAGAAGGTCGGGTTCGGGATCAGGGAGAATTTGGTCATTTCGGTTCCTTAGAAAAACGAAACCCGCCGTAGCGGGTATTAGTTAATGCCGGGCAGATACATCTGGACTTCGTCGGCGACGCGATCCCGGGCTGCATGTAATAGCTGCTTGCGACCACCAACACCCCACTTGGCCATTTGGCTGGCACACTGGCTAATTGCCTTGGTTTCAGTGTTGATGATGTGGTCGATTTTGTTCAGGCGGGACATGGCACTGATACCAAGACGCACCACTGTTCTAAATACTTCGTACACTTCAATCTCAAACTCTGGCTTTATCCAGGCGGCATAGCGGATTGCCAGAAGTTCAATGCCCCATGCACCACTTTGATCACCGCCTTTTATAACCTTAAGTGGTTGATTTTGTTCCGAAGCACTTTTTAGTGCTTTGGATTTTAGCGCTTTAACGAAGCGTTTGATCTGCGCGCTACGCAGGAAGACGCTGGGCCTTTGTGACTCAGTAGCCTCTCCGTTAGCTACCGCTGCCGCATGAAGATCGTTAAGACTGTACCGGCCTTCGTCATCAACGCGGACGGAGACCCCATTCACTGAGACGGTTGGGTGATTCATGGTGTGTACCTTTTAAAAAGCGAACCTGTTCACACAGAAAAGCCGCCCCAAGAGGCCCACCGGCACTAACGGCAGTTCTCAGGAACGCTTTCTGAAAGGTTCTTGGTTAGAGAGCGCGTGTGAAGGCGCAGTTTGAAAAGATGGGTAATGCGAATACAGAAAATTCGCCAGCGGTACTCATTGCGAAATAAAGCCCGGCGAACCGGGCCTGATTGGTTAGCTGACAGTAACGGTGCATGCCGCCGACGTTAGGGTCTTGCCTGCGGCGTCAGTGACTTCGCAGGTATAAACGCCAGCATCAGTGGATGAGACGGTCGGGATGTTGAGCGTCGATGCCGTTTTACCAGGAATGGCGGTACCGCCTTTCTTCCATACGTAGGTGTAAGGTGCAGAACCACCCTGCATCACTACGGCCAGATCCAGCGCAGAGCCGACGGCCGCAGATTTAGTTCCTGGCAGGTTGGTCAGGAACGCCAGCGGCACAGCGGAGGAATCAGCGATCGGGTAAATCTGCATATCCGATTCGAAGTTCATGCGCGCTTCGTTACTTTCCACGGCATTGATTTCGGTCTTTGGTACCTTCTGGAATGAGACTTTCGCAGAGTAGTAGCGGTCCGCTTTGCCGCGCTGGTTGTGGAACCAGATTGCCGTCGTATCGCTTGACTCATCGAGTTCAATCAGTCGCTTGTAGATGGCAAGCAGCGGGTCGTGAGCGAACGTATAGACCTGAACGACCGCGTTTTTAAACGTCGGGATGGTTCGTGCTTTATCATCCTCCAGGAACTGGATGCTGATGGTCTGCTGGTCGCCACCTTCGGTAGATAACGTCATGACCTGTGGCATGGTAATCCACGAGTCAATTTTGCGTAGCGTCCCCGCGCCAGTGCCAGCCGGGAATTTGTTGGTATCGGTGGTATCGAACGCTTCCAGTACGATTTTGGTACCGGTGACCGACTTCACGCGAAGCACCATGTTATCGAGCTTCAGCCAGCCAGAGTTAACCTGGACAACATCACCCGCCAGAATGCCGGCAGCCGAGGCAACGGTCAGTTCGCATTCCGTCGCATTGGATGCCGCAGTAAAAGTAATTGCGGCCAGATAGGCCTTGGCCACGTTTACACGCGACCCGTTAGGGATTGCGAATGCCATTGCATTCTCCTGAATTTAGGTAATAAAAAACCCGCCGAGCGGCGGGTCAGTAGTCAGCGCGATACTGCATGCTGACGGGAATGGTGTAGGTTATGGAGCCACTGGACCCGTTGGGCGCCGAGGTTGGCCGGTCCTGGATGGGTTGTCTCACCTGCGGCGGTCCGTTGATATAAACCGTCAGGTCGCCATCCACCAGCGCAAGCCCTTCAGGAAACGCATCAGCGACAGATTTAGCCAGCCCTCTGGCCTGCGTCACGCCGCTGCCTGCTGGCGCAATGATGTTGAGCTGCAGGATGCCCTGATAGGTTCGCAATTGACCTTCCAGGTCTTGCCCCACCGTCTGTGCCGGCAGAACATAAACACGCCCGTATGGTGAGCTATCCGGGGGAGTAAACGGTATGTTCGGCCAGGCTACGGGCAGCCCAAGCGATGAGCAGATAACCGCGACCCGACTCTCCAGCAACCCAGCAATCCGCATTGACTGATCAGCGGCCATTGCGCACCTCGCTCATTGCCTCACGGAACAGCTGCGCGGCATCCAGCGCAGTGATGCCCACCATGCCGCCTGGCGCCTGGCCGGAATGCCCGCTCTCCAGTGCTGCCGCATATGGCAGGTTATTGGTGAAGAAAATCGAATTGACCTGTCCGACCCTGAACACCTCAAGCACCGCCAGTCCACGGGAGTTCGAACCCTGCCCGGAGGCGTCTGGCGTGTCGTTGGATTCAGTCGGCTGACTATCAAATCCCACGTACCAGTTATTTTTGAAACGGCCTCCAACATACCCATCAGGCTTTTTGATATCCATCGAATCGTTAACCGCTCGACCACGCTTCAGATATCCGGCCTTTGTGACGTTGGCCGGGTCATTGCGAAGCGCAGCATTATGGTCACGCACCGCAGCGTTATAGGCCACTGCGGTCTGGTTTACCTCCCATTTTTCCGGCTGCCCAATGGGCGACATCTCAACGAGCTGAGCGAGGATTTTAATGCCCGTCAGGCGCACCACTTCGTCCATCTCCTGCTTCGAGCTATCAACGAACAACTGAATGACAGCCAGGAACGGCTGATTAGCAGAACTTGCCATAGTTACGCCCTCAGTTGGATGTTATAGGAGATCAGCACATCGGCAGGCTTAACCGGATTCGGCTGCACCACGCGCCACTTTTTGCTGTCGATTTCAATGCGGTCATCAATGCGTACTTCCGTTTCGAACGTGGCCGCCAGCTTCTTATCGCCTGTAGCAATCAGAGAGCCGTCGATTTCACGAGAGGAGTATTCAGTGATAACGCCGGTAACGGTCGCGATAACAGGCTCGGTGGTAATCTCTTTCCCATACTGATCGCGGGAGGTGGTACCGCCTCGGGTCAGTTGGTAGGATTTGCCGTTATCCTTCAGGAGCCGCGTTGCCGTAGCGCGCATGCGGCGATAGTCGATTGCCATATCAGTCCCTCACTCGAATTGATTCAATATCTCCGCCCGTGCAAAGGTCAATCAAAGCAGCGAATTCAACAGCCTCTCGGCAATTTTTACCCAACTTCATAGCAGAGAGAGCAAAATCACGACCTGAACCTCCAGCCCAAGGGATCACAACAAACAAAGGAACGAGCCGTTCGCCATACTCTTGTGGCTGTCCTACATCTGGAATAAAGATGGCGTAGAAACTTTCCAGTGTTGGTTTAGCTTCCGCCGGTCTCCCGGCATTGAACCAGTCAATAGCCAGGGTGATGTCAACCAGTCCGCCAGAGGTAGCCAGCACTCCACCTTTTACCTGATGAATTTTGCTTGTGTAGCCGTAAACGCAGCCGTTATCTGATATGAGTGTATCGGCAGCAATGTGCGTTCCATCAAAAGCAATTGTGGTCATTTTACCCCCTTTCGACCCGAACCTGGTTGCCGCCCACTACAAGCCCGCGCAGTGCGGAATAGAACCATGGGAATGACGGAGAAGCTTTATTCGTTCCCGGCTCATACTGGACTGTTACCGCACCCTCGACGCGTTCCATCGTCACCGCCCCACCGCCAGCGACCGACGGGGTGAGGTCAATCTCCTGCGATTCGATAGCCAGGCGACATTGAGCATCAATCAGACGCTGTGGAATAGCATCATTCGGCAGGTCAACACCATCGAAGCGCACGCCGGAACGCGGCCAGGATAGAGGCTGAGATATGCTGGAGCGCTGACCGCGCCACTGCTGCCCTTCCAGATAGTCCATGGCCTGAGCCAACATCTGGCCGCACTCGCCATCATCGGCAGGAACGATATACCCGCGCCACGACGCGAATGCGCGCAGGTCAATTACGCTAGCGTAGCTGTTGAAATCTGGTGAGTGAGGATCGTCATTAATCATCCCGGCACTCCACTCAGACTTCGGAAAGCTTCTGCTTCAGCAGATAGCCTTCCAGCATCCAGATTTTGTTGACCGCATTTTCGCGGGCAATCTTGCGGCCGATTTCAGCGTCGAAGTTCTCCGGGCTGGCGCAGGCGCTTTCACCAGTAACAGAGAAGCCGTTTTTGAGATGCAGAACGCAGAAGGTCAGCGTTTTAAGGCTGTCGTGGTAGCCGGTAAGACGCGTCAGTTCGTCTTGTTGACGGATGTTATGCAACACACCATCCTCGGCAGTGAAGTAATATTCACCATCGATAACGCTTTCGATGTGCTGAGGGGTTACACGCGGCGCGGTCAGCCCTTTGGCCTGAATTTCCTGCTCGATTTCTTTGTCGCTCACGATTACTCCTCCCGACGCCAGTCCAGCGCCAGCCAGTTATCCACTTCATCAGGATGAACATCTGCACGCAGCGGGCCGCCAGGGAATTCCGGGGTGTCGCGAACCATGACCACCAGCTCAATACCCTGCTGTTCCTGCTGCTGTTCCTGCTGCTGTTCCTGCTGCTGTTCCTGCTGCTGTTCCTGCTGCTGTTCCTGCTGGGCAGGAGCATGTTCAGCGTCGTTCTGTGCCGCAAGCTTTTCAGCCTCACGCTGCGCGCGCTGCTCTTTGGTCAATCCGGCCATTGGGCCTCCTGAAAAACAAAGGGGCCGAAGCCCCTATTTATTGTTAAGTACCTTATCGACCGACCATCCGCGCTCATAAAGCTGTTTGCGCACCAACTTCACAGGCTTGCCAGCCATCTCGGCAATTTCATTGGCAGTGTATTGGCTGCCATTGTATTCAACAGTTTTTATTACGCGTCGGGGTGGCGATGGCTTCTTTAGGTGGCCTGCCCACCTCTTCTCACTGGCTCTCTGCCCTATTTCAGATTGACTCAAAATCGGACGATTTACAGCGTCTTCAACGCTCCAGCCAAATTCATCAATACGACTTAAGACAAGGGACGGCCCACCACCAAGCCTTGCCGACCATTCAGTTGCGGATAGCGTTTCGCCGTTATGAGTTAAGAGCCTTGTGCTTCTTCTGTTGGAGCAATTAGCCTCTGGCGTAGCCCAGCGAATATTTCCAGGCTCGTAATTGCCGTTGTTGTCAATACGATCAATTTGCGCTCCTTCAAAATATCCATCAGGGAGGTCATCTACAAATGCCCGCATATCTCGCCACCTATCGCAAACCTTAATCCCTCTGCCGCCATAGAATGGAAAAGACTTACACTTAGGGTTTTCGCATCGGTCCAGCATATTTTTCCAGCGGCCATAGTGCTCGGAGTGCGTTAATGAATGGCTGGTTACCGCGTCTCGATGCGCACATCCGCAAGATATGACCGATCCCTTGGCCAAGTGATCTGCGCGTACGCATTTTTCGGTGCCGCAATCGCATCTGCAAACAGCGTAATAGCGATACCTGCCTTTTACGCCAGTCATAAGTACTTCAAGACGGCCAAATTTTTGCCCCTGACGTGCCATTGCTGTCGTTGCTGGCAATAAACCAAATTTTTCAAGCATGAAGCCTCCCGTTGCAAGAGGCTTATTTTAACCCATAATAATATTTATGGTAAGGAGCTACCTTATCATCACCCCATTATGATACATGCGTTCTCAGGCTGCACGGATGCCACACCCCACGCCACACCGACTTCATAGCGCACCTGACGGTACTGACGGTACAGCGCGATCTGGAAGGTGATGCCTGAAACCGGGTCAGTCACGTTCATCACGTCGTCAGCGGTGTCACCGCCTTTTGGCATTGCCGGAGTACGGCACGCCAGCAGGAATGCGTTACGGTCGAATGCCATGTTTGGCGCAAACTCGCTCAGCACAGTGACGGCTGCCTGGTCTGCCAGATCCTGACGCAGGCCCGGTGCAGCAATGGTGATACTGGAAGAGGTAGCGGCCACCACCAGATACTTATTGTCGTCACCATCGAATTTCACTGCGGTGCCGACCGCAATCCCACCGGTACCCGCAGAGATAGCAACAATGATGTCACCTTCTTTCTTCGCGCCGTTTACCTTGTAGCCAGCAGCGGTGCTTTTCGCCGTGCGCTTGATGTTGGCAGATTCGTGCAGGTTGAAGCCCATCACGCGCCCGATTACACCTTCGCGCAGCAACTGGTCGGTACCAGCTTCGTTCGCTTTGAACAGTACGGACTGTTTACCGCGAATGGAGGCCATCGCCTCACCGCCCAGCACCATACGCAGGTCGGTAGTTGGCGCACCGTTATCTACCAGAATCTGGCGGGCCAGCGCTGCATCAGACAGATCGTCTTTAATGCTGAACGGAGTATCCTTCGGCGCGCCCACTGCGCGGGAGGATTTGTAGTACAGCGCCGCAAGGTCAGCGTCCATTTCATTGCTGAGTGCACGGAAGGCCTGAGAGAACTGGTCAGCCAAGATAACGTCGTAGTTACCCGACGGCCCGATAGCCAACTGCTCCTCACCGTTCCACTTGACCGGAGCCATTTTGGATTTGGTGATTTTGATATCCACGGTGCCAATATTCTGATCGCCGTCGTTTGGTGCCGTTGCCGCAGGGGTGATATCAACTGTGGTGGTCGGCGGCGCAACCGGTGCGGTGACGGTCTGGTCTTTAGCCGCAGCATCAGCTTTCGCGTTGCGCGCAACGGCAGGGATGAAGCCCACTTGCTCGCGGGATACGCGGTTCAGTGCGGTGTACAGAGTAGGAATCAACCCAGTAAGCGTATTGCTCATATTCTAAATATCCTTTCGATTAATCGACGATGCTGACGCCGTCGCTCAGCGCAGCCTGCTTGCCTGCGCCATCCAGAGCGTCAAACGCACCGCGTTTCATGGTTTTTTGCCCGGCCTGATGCTGCGACTGGTGGGAGCCACCGCCGCTATTACCGGACGCTTTGAGGATGTAGTCTTTCTGCGGATGCAACTCGACCAGAGATTCCAGCGCTTCGTCGAAGCCAGCCAGTTCTCCGGGCTTGGTGCGGGAGAACACCTTGTTGCCCTGGCCGTCATAGGCCACAACCTTGCCGTCTTCGATTTTGAAGTTCTGCCCGAAGTGGGAGCGCACGAACTCAGCCGGGATCGCCATCTTCTCAGTGATGAACTTAGAGCCACCGAAGCGGCCGCCGATCATCTCGTCGTAGAGCTGGCTTTCGAGCTGTTTGGTCTTGCCGTTCGCTTCATCCAGCTGCTGCTGGAATACCTTGGTGATCTCAGCTTTTACCTGGTCTACAGCGCCAGCATCGATCAGTTTTTTCTGGTCGATTTTGGTCATCATCTCCAGGGCTTCGAGTGCCTTGGTCGGATCGGTGATGCCAGAGAATTTCGCGAGACTGGCTTCCGCCGCCTCCTTCGCTTCACGGTGAGTTTTCGCCTCACCATTCAGGGAGGTGATTTTGGTCATCGCTGCGGCTGCATCGAACGGGATCTCTTTGCCATCATCATGGATGTACACAGGCATACCGTTTTCAACGACCACATTTCCGTTAGCATCGAGTTTGAGTTTCATTGTTTTGCTCCAGCCTTCCGGCCATTGATAGTGGGTCATCCGACCCGGTCACCGCGTCGCATCCGCTCAGCGGCAGGCATAAAAAAGGCCACCCGAAGGCAGCCTGTTAAAATGTTCAGTAACTGGTTAGAGAATTTTCCAATCATCGGCCAATACATCACCCTGACTCGGCACCCAGCCTGGCTGCATGATGTTCTGGGCATTTTTGAGCGCCATCACGCTACCAAAGCTGAACTCACCGATAGCCTCACCAAATCCATAACCGGCAGAGCGGGCAAGATGATCGCCGGGGATTAAAATCACGTACTGGCCCTTGCCGTTCCAGCCTGTCCGGGTAACACGCTTGCCTAATTTCAGAGCTTCCACAGCCAATCCGAAGCTAAGGCCCGATACTGGTCGGTAGGCTTTGTCGAACACATCTTTCGGACTCCAGCTCACATACCCGTTAAAGCGATCGGTATTTGGCTTTCCGCCATCCAAATACTCGACGAGGTAGCCTTCGTCACTGCCATTTTCGTTACCTGGCAGCTCCCAGCCACGGAGGTCGTTATATGACAGACGATCCATCGGGTAAGCATTGATGATCTTCACGCCAATATGTTGAGTCATTGTTTTGTTACCTTATTCAGTTATTCAAACGCCGACGCATCCACGCGGCGCAGTTCGTCCAGGGTCAGAAACTCGCCTCTATCATTAAAAAAGTCCGGGACCTGCATCTTTCCATCCCGGAGCATTTGAGCCCTGGTCACTCCAAGTACTTGCTCCATTCGTGCGTAGGGTTGCCTTACCAACCACTCACTGAAGCTTAGCCCAGCGGGAACTTGGCCCGACATACTTGCCCGCGTAGCGTTGCTCAGCTCGCCAGAGGCTATCTGCAATTCTTCCCACGACTTCGTGAGCAGGATTTCGCAGGACCTGCATAGAAAATGGATTTTTCCCGGCCCGCGTAGGTAGGGAATTTCATGCCCCAGCGGTTTGCCGTCGAGCGTGTAGAGCTTGCGGTCGCGGATGATGCACCACTGGCTGGTATGGGTATCCAGCGTGGAAGACCACTGCTTGGCCTTCACGATATCGCTGTTTGCCAGAGCGAAGTCCTGGCGCGCTGTGGCGGCCATATGGTTCACTGCCGTGCGGGTCACCACAGCCAGGTCACGCCGAGAGGTGTTGATCACCCCATCCTCGCGGTTGAGTTTCGGCGTGCCGGCAACGCGCCGGACAATTTGCTCTACCGTTTCGCCCTGAAGGAATCCAGAGCGAACAGCGTTGGTGATTTTGTCCAGCCGATCCAATTCAAGCTTCTGACCCCACTCTTTCAGCAACCGCCCCTGAAAGGGCTGCGCCACTGCTGAGGCGTAAACCTGTTCTGCCGCAATGCTCTGGAGCGGCACATGCTTGAGGATCTGTTTAGGGATGATGCTGCTGAACAGGTCCAGCTGATACCCGGTCTCATATTCAACGTAGCGCGTCAGTTCGCGCGTCAGCGCAGCATTAACCGGGTCATACGCCTGCTGATTCAGGTCGCGCACGCCAGCCAGCAGCGATGCCAGACGACGGGCGCTATAAGTATCGGCACGCTTGCCGTCCAGCAGCACCAACAGTTTGGCGGCCAGGTCAGCATCCATCTTGCTCAGCAACGCCACCATGCGCCGGGCGACACCAGTGCCGTAGCGGTTCACATACAACCCGTGCGCTATCGTTTCGTCCTGCAGGCGATCGTTAACGGAGCGGTCCATATTACACCTCGCCAGGTGGCGGCTCAGTCAAAGAGGCTGATTCGGTCAGCAACTCGCTCAGCACCACGTCAGGATCTGCGTCAGCATCGATAATGTTCAGCTTCTGCAGAGACTTGATGGCGTCAACACGACGGATATCACCGCCCTGGCGCAACGACTGAATGGCCAGCGCCGCTGGCGGGTTGAACTCTTTCGACTCAACATCCAGCTCGGTACGGACATCGACGTTACCCCCCTCAGATTCCCCGATGTACTCGGCCATGATTTGCAGGATGTTGTCGATCGCATCTTCCAGGCTGGTTGCCATGGTGTAGAGCGGTGACTGTTCCTGCATCTTCTCTTCCGAGGTCTGGTCTACAGACTTCGTTGAGGTGTTGTCCGTGCGCAGCAGCTTCGCGCCAGCCTGGCGCATTTGCTCTACCAGGTCGGTCAGGGACTCTTTGCCAGCACCGATAGATGAGCCGGTATGCTCGACGTATTCGAGGCCCTGTTTCTGGCGATCGTTAAAACTTGCCGCAGAGGAAGAGCCAATCACCAGCTCCTGCCCCTCTTCCAGCCCGAACACCGTCAGTATCGGCACCCGGGCAACGTGCAGGATATTGTCCTGTTCGCTCTGGCTCTGCCAGTGCTTAACGTTCAGCAGCGCCATGTTGAGCAATGGCGGAGAGCCGCACATAAACCCGGTGCGCTTGGTGTAGAGCGTGACAAGCGTGATGTCCTTCCGCGACGTTTGCCACTCTTCGTGCAGCACCCAGTTCGCCTGGACATTGTCGCCGGTCGCCTTGCGGTAAATCTGCACCAGTCCTGGTGTTAGCAATCGAATCTGCTCGACTTTTGTCTGCCCGAAGTCGTCGCCATCTTCGACAACCACCTCTTTGATGCGTAGCGCGGTGAGTTGGACCTTGCCGGCTACCATCTTCGACTTCCAGCCAATCACCTGGCGAGGATTCAACATTGTGACGTATGGCCGCGCGCCGGTGGCCTTTTCATCGGCTTTGGTCTTAACCTGTTCGCCATCTACCCTGGGATAGTCCACCAGCGCATGCGACAAGCCGTATTGCATCGCCAGGCTGAAGAAGGCCTGCGCCCATACATCGAGTCGACTGCCTTCCAGATCCACGTTCTTAGCGAACTCACGCAACGCATCCGGAACGTTCTCACCCAACTGGATTGGCTCTGCAAACACGCGCCCGACGTTCTGATTAATGGTCTCTTCGTAGGCAGGCAGCAGCGTGGCCACAGCCAGACGCTTTTTGTAGTCCTCTTTGTCCTCTTTTGGCCAGCGCGGCATATAAGCCTCACCAAGCTGGCGCATATACAGCGTACCGCCCATCAGGGCGTCGTTAATGTCCCACGCCTGCACCATGTTCCCATAGTCCAGATTGGGTGTTGAAATATCAGGCATGGGGTTAGAGCCTCAGGTTGGTGACTTTGCCGACTTTCTTCGGCGGTGAATGCAGGACAGCATATCGCGTACCGTCCCAGTCGTGATCTTCCTGCTGGGTATCAACATCATCAGGGTTCTTGCTGTCGCGAACGAGCACCGGCACACGGCTTATCCAACCACGACAGTACTCAAACACGTAGAATGCTGGTTTCTCAGGTACACCAGATTCCAGTTTCTTACCCTCAAGGACGGCCTCCAGCATGTCAGCAAAGAGGGCCGCTCCGTTTACGCGCGATCCCGGTTTCTTGTTGGATGGAACCCACTTAACGCCCTGCGATTCCATCTTCTGGGCAATAGAGAGCTCGTCATCGCCAGTGTTGTAGATGGCACCGTCAGCTGGGCCCGGCACAACCTTTTTGCAGATACCGGGCATGATGTTCAGTTGCCCCTGAGTTATCCCATTGAGTTTTATCTCTTCAGGTTCAGGCAGCTCTTCGCCCATCAGCCGCTTATCAATCCAGGCCACACCCTTGGCGACGTTTGTCGAGCTCATATTGAGCCCTTTGTTCAGCTCGTCAGGTGGACAGCCATACCACTCGCCAATCAGGATCAGCGACCCGGCTGGCGGGCAGAACTGGCGACCATCAGGCAGCTCTGCGGCGGTTCCGTCGGATCGTGCCCACCAGAGGTTGGAAAACGGTTTTGATTCGCCCCAGTCATGCGAGCGGTCGACCGTCCAGCTATCCGGTATGCGGAATGGCTTGATGACATGATGCGAGGCATTCCACAGATGGTCGAAACGTCCGCCGCTGGTAACATCCCACGAGCCCTCTACCCACGCTTTGCGTCGGTTAGGGTCTTTAATAGCCATCAGGGTCGCAATGTACTGCGGGTCGAGGTAAGGGTTCTCTTTGAACGAGCCGTGGATGGCCACGCGGGTCAGCGTGATTTCCTCTTCTCGTTCTGTCTGAGGGTTGAACACCATTTGCCTGTCACGCTGCACGGTTCCGCGCGGCGCCGGCTCAATGAAGCGCTTCTTCACCCAGGTATGACCGATGCCGAACGGGTTGGTCGTGCTGAACGTCTCCAGCGGGATTGGCCTCAGTAACTTCCCATTCTCCAGCGGGTAGTTTTCCGGCCTGAACGATGACCGCCGGCAGGAGAACATCATCTCGTAGAATTCAGGGGACTGCTGCTTGGTCAGTTCGTTGAAGCCGATGAACGGAAATTCCTGACCATGGTAGTCCCAGTAGTCGCTCTCTTCCTTCCCGAAGCGGAACAGCAGCTCTTCGCCAGTCGGCCATACCCAACGAAGTTCAGATGCTGATGCCAGATAGCGTGCACCGTCATTAAACAGGCGATACATACGCTTTGACTGGGTAATGATGTCGGTGAGGTTTTTATACTCGGTATCGAATATCACACCTCGCCAGAACGAACCATATCCAAGGCCAACCAGACGACGAAAGCGAGCCAGTTGCGCAGCGGTTTTACCGGGCCCACGAGTTCCTTCATAGAGAATCTCGTTACACGGGCAACTCAGGGAAAGCGACTGCGACCCCGGCAATGGTTTCCAGACGGCTTTGTAATTCATCCACCAAGAACCTCGCTCTGTTGCTTCTGCGCTGCCGCCTCCCAGTCATCAACGTTGTCGCAGGACGGAACGGGCATGATGCTGTGGGTGGCTGTGACCTTCTGCTCGATCTGCTCTTTGAATGCCTGCACACGAACGTGCTTGCCGAGCAATTCGAGGTTCTTCACCTTGTCAGGCCACTTTACCTTTTTGAGGATGGTTTCCGCCGTCTCTTCGTCGAAGTTCTGAATGGTCGTGCTGATGTCCAAACCGGTTAGCGAAATTCGCCAGGCTTTAGGCCATGAAGTAATTGGCTTGAGGCTGCCGTCGTCATTCAGGATGTCCAGAACGTCCATCTGGTCGATTTCAACCAAGCGCCGCAATACATAATCAGCATCAATACCCACATCTTCATTGCGCTTCGCTTTCAGTTCGGCGATTCTGTTTTGGATATCAAGTTTTGACAAGTTCTGGGCAGCTATGCGGTTTGCGGTCTTGACGCTGTACCCCGCCCGAATAGCCGCTTGTGTGGCGTTTAAATCGATGAGGTACTCGCGACAGAACATTTCTTGTTTGTCGGTGAGTGCCATAAATATGTTATCTGCTCCAAAGGAAGATTAAGAATGGCAATGCTGTCAATTGATAAGACATGCCCCCACTGCTTAAAGGAACGGGCTGTATTGAGATGTATTCAACAAGCACCTTTAAGACAAAAATGTTACTCGCTGGTATTTCAATGTCATTCATGCTTCAAGCTTTTGATTGCTGAGGTAGAAATAGATATTCAAAGCACCCCAGAGGATTATGCAAAGACGCAATTATACCCCGTCATTCTCAATGATAACCCACGATTTAAAGTCCTTGATATTTACCCATCACATAAAACCTTTTCCGCGCCAGAAGCAACCCCAGAGAGAGCTGCAAAATTTTTTGTAGAGGCAAAAGAAGATTTTGCAAAAGGACGCTTTGAAACCAGCGCAATGAACTGCCGTAAAGTGATCGACATAGCCACCAAGGCGCTTCATACAGGCAATGAGGATAAGTTAGTAAAACGAATATCTGCAATAAGAGATACGGGCCTGATAACACAAGAAATGGCTGACTGGGCACACATCGTCCGTATTGATACTAATGTTGCAGTTCATTCAGATGAAGAGTTCACCGCCGATGAAGTTGACCAACTTTTGAAGTTTACAGAAGTGTTTTTGACATACTCATTTACTTTACCTGCGATGGTGAAAACCAAGCGGGATTCTGAATAAGTATAGAATGCCTCCATGCCATTACGATGTGTCTGCCCATGGTGATGGCTGTAAAAAACCGCCCGGAGGCGGTTACAGTGTTTTGTATGGTTTCGGCTTAGGGTCACCATGCTGGATGTGGGACTTAATCACATCGTCGCTAGGCTTATTCCCATGACAGCCAACCAGATAAATTTCATCGCCCAGCTGATATTCGAAAACATCAAACTCAGCATCCTCGAAGATCGGGGTACCCCCAGAGCTTTTCAGAAGCCGAAATGTCTGATCAGGAGCCTTAATAACGGGACTGTAGCTCTCGAGAGCCCAAACATCGCCTTTCCAGCCAGCGCCAAACAAAATTATTGTCAGCATATAACCCCCTCTTATCTAAGAGAGCGAATTATACCCCCAACAAAATAACCATTGCAAATCAACGAATTATGTCAACCACCATTTAATGCTAAGTAATTACCATTATCAAGCCCACCCGCAGATGAGCTTTGTAATGAAGAACCGTTGTGAAAGTGGCTCTCGAAGCTATTTTTGTAGCTTAGGCCGCCAGGCGGTGCTGTTCTTCGATAAGAGGCTGACGGTGATTACGCTCGAACATACCGCGCAGCACTTCTTTGCGTTGTTCGAAGTCCCACCCCATGCTGATAAACACGGTGTTAGCACGCTGTAGCTCGGTGATGCAGTGGATTTGCTCTGGCGTGAGGTAGTCGCGGATTGGCTCTTTCTTTCCGATCTCGTGATGCACGCGGAACTTAGCAGACGTCATGCCCAGCGCCAGCCTGTTAATCAGGTCAGCCTCATTGGAGAAATGATGCGGTGCAATCTGCTTACCCTGAGCCTCTCGCTCATGTTTAATGGCGTCGGTCATAGGCTTGTATTCCAGGCGCGCCGAGTTGCGATCCATCTTCTTCTTTGCCAGCGCGCTGCGCATCGTGAAGAACTCAGATACCAAGCGCTTCTTGAATGCCCGGACAACTTCGTTGTTTCGCATGTAGGTGATCAGTAGCGTGGTTTGCTGTTCGTTCAACAACGCGACGCGAACTTTGGAATTGTTGTACCCAGCTCGGATTTCAAATCCGACCTCTCCGAATTCCTCAAGGTCACTTTTGTTACGGTCAACCAGCTTGATGATGGTGTCATGGTCTCGCCCAACGCCCTCGGCGATGGCTGCGGTATTGGTTACCAAGTCGAGCTTCTTGATTTCAACTAATTGCATCGGTAGTTACCTTTTAGTGATGAACCTTGTCACACAGGAGTCCGGCCCACAGAAGGCACCGATAGCCAAACCGGTATCCTCAAGGGTCATCCTGAAAGGTTCTGTGTATTGATGTGCGTGTGTGAGACGCAGTATGCCTCTACCTTCGATAGTCATCGGAATGGAGAGGATCTGCCCTATGCAGCAGGGCGATGATGCTTTGCAGTAGTGGCTGGATCTTCTTGGGGTTTGTCATCCCCCAATAAAAAAGCCCGACCGGAGTCAGGCTTTGTGTGTGTAAAAGGGGTGACGAATTACTTCATGCACTGCGTGCGGACATATTCCTGAAGACCAAGAATTTGCTTCTCTGCCGTGACTAATTGCTCTCGGAGATGGAAATAATTTTGTCGAGCGTCTGGAGTGAGTTCGGCGGTGGCAGCATCATCCATGCCGCTGGCGCTGGTCGCTCCGTTCGCGGGACAGTTTGCGTTGAACTGCAGCCGCTTACGGCCAGCAATGACATCGCTATGCAAACGCTCAATGGTTTCTTTCGCATCAGCCAGTTCTCCGGTGTATTTGGCATCCAGCGCAGCAACATCACGCTGGCGTGTCTGCATGTCTTTAATGGTGGCGTTCGCCAGGCTGAGTTTCTCAGTGGCCTTATCGCGCTGGTCTTTGTAGTTGATAGCGTTGTCGCGGTAGTGGTTCACGAAGAAAGCCAGTGCGCCGATTAACGCCAGCACCAGCAACTGCAGCCAGTAACGCTTAACCAGTGCGCTAATCATGACAGGAACAGAGCTCGCTCTGCCTCCCGCCGACGGGTCAGCCCGTTCAGCACTTTGCCACCAGCTTTATTCCAGCGCAGGAACTCATCGGCAGCGCCAGCATAATCACCGGCGTTGAGTTTTCGCAGGAGAGTCGATGTCGACAGTGACCTGGCGCCAAGGTTATACGTGAACGACACCAGGGCGTCGAATTGCCCCTGAGTCACGCCGACTTTAACCAGGCGGGACACGTCACTTTCGTAGCTGACCAGTCCGGTCTTCAGCAGACGTTCTGCTGTTTCCTGCTTAATCGTCATCCCGGCGCGGATTGGTTTCCCGTCAACAGGCTGAGTCCAGCCATAGCCGATCGTCCAGACGCCAACGCTGTCCTGGTACGCGGTGAGTTTGCAGCCTTCGAACTGCTTGATCAGGGCAATGCCTTTATCACTGGTTTGCATTCTTCATCCCCGTCAGTCGTTCCCAGAAATAAGTCAGCGCCACGGACCCCATCGCCCCGCTGATACCAGAAGTAACCAGGATCATGTATAGGCTCAGACCACTTTCAACGCTGATCAGGCCACCAATGAGACCGGTAAAGCCGGACACTGCAATTTGCGCCAGCGCATTGACCCAGCTCCAGGCGGCTTTGTTCTGCTTCACGTCAATAAGGTATCGGACCAGGCCGCCCCAGCATGACAGAGCAAGGACAATCAGCCATGACACTCCGGCAATGCTTTCTTTATCTTGCATACGTTTAGCCATATCACCTCCGAAAAAACGGGGTGCTGTTTGTAGTAAGGGATCAGGCCCTCGGGACGATTTAACAAGTAGGCATGTCGAGGATGGTTCACGGGGCCTGGAATAAAAAACCTGGCGACAAGCCAGGAAGGTGAGGGTGTGGCAATGTCAGCTCTGCGGCTGAAGATACCCTGGCTGGGATTTGGCAATAAAAAAGCCCGAGGCGTTAACCTCAGGCTTGAATTCTTTACCGTAACAATTCACGGATTTTTAGTGTTAGGGCGATGATATTCTAACTTTCGTCATTATGCAAGCTGCAATCGTTATCGGAATCAAACTTTGCTAGTAACTTTCGATAAAATCGCATTTGCCGCTGATTCCGCCTTTTCAATCTCTGCAATTAAAGTCTCATAGAATGGCTTAACGGCCTTGTCCCATACACCCGGTGAAATAGCGTCAGTAAACTGGCGGATGGATCGATAGCAGGACGCTGCCGGAAGGCGCTCATATCCCCTGCCTGAGCATTGACGGCAAGCGCTCATAACTGGAACACCCTGCTCCTCTGACTTCTTGCGATCCAATGCCATACCTCTTCCTCTGCACTTCACGCAGGATGTTGAAATGACGCCTCGGCCACTACATTTCTTGCACGTCTCTTCTACCTGTTCATTCGCTGTTTTTGCAGGCGTTTTTTCTCCACATCCGGGATGCTTAACTACCAGTGTTTCCTTCCTGATTACGCCGCGACCTTTACAGCATGAGCAGGTAACCTGGCTGGCTGCTGACCGGCAATAATCCTGATATGCAAAAGTTGCGAGAGTTTGCAGAACCTTGCCCTTAACATTAGTCTCAAGCTTGCGAATGGCTGCCACCTTATCGCAGTGCTTTATCCCGTATTGCATTAGCAACTGAACGGATTTCTTTTTATCAGCATCACTCAGATTCATCTTTCCGCTAAAAGCACTGAATCCAAGCGGGGCGCGACTTTGCACCATGCCGAATGCCGCCATAACATCAGTACCAGTTAAAGAATCTGATGCGGTCGCCCTTGGTGAATCTGATAGTTGCGGTGATTTAGGAGAGTGAAATTTAACTGTGCTTTCAAGATTCATGCTGCTTCTCCTAATGGCTGTTTGGTTTTGGTCTGGTTCTGGCTGTGCTTTGCTACTGGCGGCAGGTTGGCGCGCTTAACGCTTTCGGCCTGATATCGGGTTATCTCGTCTCTGGTCACGGTGCGCACTCCCCAATAATGATCTGCCCCTTCTCTCCCCAAAGCTTTGTCACCCGGCCATCCCAGACGCGGCTGTCGTCGTCGAAAATGGCATCGAGTAGCGCCTTTTCCAGGTTGTCTTTATCCGGTTTCTGCTGATGCGCCTGGCCGTTGAGTTGCGCGCGCTTCTTCTGGCTCCAGCTTTTTGGCATGGGAATGATGAAGGTGACGTGATAACCGGAATCAGGCAGACAGATCCCGAGCTGGCGTACTTCGGCTTTAAAAGCCCAATATGCCGCTGTTGCCGGACGTTTTACCCACCGGTCCCGTTGAGTCATGCGGGGTTTGCTGACTGGCGTGATATCGAAAATATTCATATTTTCACGAGCCCCTCTTTAAGCCAGATGACCTGCGTGCGAGCCATGCCTTCCAGCGCGCACTCCTTTGCAAATTCCGCATCGACCAGACGGGTGCGGCGATCAATCTCGTCGTGGCAACTGCTGCATGCGATGGTGGCGATCAGGTCAGGCGGCTTGATTCCGGTCCCGCATAGACCAGCAAGACGTATGTGAGCCAGTACTGAGGTTTCAGGATTGCCGTTGCATACGCCGGGGATCCGCACCTGACATTCGCGGCCGCGTGCCGCTTTGCATAAATTAGCCATGTGACCTCCGCGCTTTCAGGCGATCCCATTTCACCTGGGTCAGTCGTGCGGTGTAGCCGAGCAGTGATGGGATTTCGGATGGCTTGAGTTCAGGCTTGCGCTTAGTGCGTGTCCGGACCCGGTAGATTTCGTTGGTGATGATGCGAGCGAGAGGGCTAGCCATTACGCAACCCTCCCGAAGTAATCACCTGAGTAGCGAACTTCACGGAGTTGCACGCCGTTTTGCACAGCAAATGCCTGGCTGTATTCGATGAGACTGGTCATGCGACGGATGCCCATCTTCGCAGTGCTTTCCCGGATGGCGCAGAACTCCCCTTCCAGACCCGGCACCACTTCACCAGGCTTACCGGTGGCAATGGCATGGCCTGAGACATACAGGACTTTCCATGAAGCGAGGTCGCGCGACTTGCCAGCCCATTGCAATTGCTTCGCTGTATCTCCACAGAGAGCGTGGAAGAGGTCGTTTTGGGCGAGAGTGCGGTCAGCCTCAGAAAACTTCACCACGAGCGGCAGAGCGTCGTTAACGGGCAGCTTCCTGATGTAGTCGATGAGGTTATCGCGAACGCGTTCGTCGCGGAGGTAGAAAACAGGCTGTTTCATACGCCACCTCCGAGAGGTAACGCAGAATGCAGAAAATCGCAGGTGCATTTCTGCATCTGTGACAGGTGGTTTGAAGTACTCTTTGTGTTTCGCATCTAATTTCCCAATCAGATGCAGAGGTCACAGCCGGGTGCTCAATCCGACTGCGACATAATTATAACACTAATTTTGAGAGTGAGTAATGTTGCTTGACGTTGCAGAAGATTGGAATTCAGTTATGCGATTAACCAAAGCATTCATCTCATTACTCATCAATTTTCGTAACACCCTATCCCTACGAAATACGCATAGCCTAGGCATGTTTTGCCGCTTTTCTCGAACTGGAAGTGATGATGAACTCCAGTAACGATTCATCAGCGCACGGCCTTGTCCCATGTCAGACCCCGTTAACTCCTGAATGGTGCTAAATTTAGCCATCACCTATCCCCTTCTGACAGCTTTTGCATAGCACCGGCGTAACGCTGCATCCCATGTTCAAGTGCTGACTTCACATCTTGCTGCGGTGCTGCTGGATATGCGCTACCAACCTGCCCTGGCTCGTTACTGCCGGTGCAAGCGTTGTTATGGTCATTTGCATGAGGGCAGCGCTTGTTGCCGCATTCTTGGCAGACGACAAAACGCATGTCACTCATCGTCACCGGTCGGCAAATTCGACACCAACAATCCGGAGTTACCGGAGACTTGCCATCCTGAACGGTAGGCATATCCGGACCTTTGCGAATCGCCCTGGCAAGCTCGATTTGGTCGTCGTACAACCAGTCACCTGTTTGCGGATGATTAGCCTCTGCCAGTTGTGCAGCCCACTCCAGTCCGTCTTTGTGTCCTTGCAGATAGTCCGGCGGTAACTCATCACTATTACTTGCAGGTTCGGCCTGAAGCATGGCGGCGCGGCATTGATTCCATCCGTTGGCATAATTTAAGGAATATCGGACGCCATCTTTCACATGCTTAAAGCCCATTCCATCTTTCAGTTTCGGTATTTCATCTGGCACTGATAACACCGCTGGCTGCGGTAACTGTGGTGCTGTGTAGAGTGGCTGGCGCTCAAAACAATCTGACGGGTTACACTCATCCTCGCTATCACAGAGTTTCCATTCCGTAGTGAATGGTGAACCATGCTCTTCTGTCTTTGGCGTATGCACATAGCGATATCGCCACGCCACAGGATCCGCATTCATCGCTGCAATCGCCACATCAATCACCTTCACAGCATCAGCCATTGCGCAGCAGAGATTACCGCCGTCGCTTTGTGCGGATGCTTTGCTGAGTATTTCGCGTATCTGGTGCAGGCGCTCGAGTGATACAGGACCGTGCGCCGGGTGGTTAGTTGTCATGCTGCATGCTCCTGCTTACGGTTAGAGCGACATACCAGCGCCCAAAAGTTCATATCGCAAATCAGTGCCACGCGCATTTCTGCAGTAAAGCGACATCCGAGTTTATTTGACTTGCCGACTGACCGCCGACGCTTGCGCATTATCTTGCGTACGTGCACAGCATTAACTTCAACCTGACGATGCCTTGAGGCATAAACACCCTTAGCTGGTATCTTCCGAGCTTGTTTCTGGTACGCGGTTAACAGATCATGTACGTCTGTAAATTTGCTCATCTCATTCCCCCTTCACGCCAATGCCAGCGGCGGTATAGATTGCGAACCACGGCGTAGCGTAGCCACCAGAACGGTCATGTGGTCGCTCGCTACCAATAGATATTTGAATCTGACCGTCATTCTCTCTCAGATATCCGTACGGCTGTCGCGCCTCCAGTTCTGCTATGCGCTTCTCTGCTGCTTCCAACTTGGCCTCTGCCCGGTTCGCACGCTCGCCCTCAGATTCTGCTAACTGGTGGTAATGCCACTTTTCCCCTTCGTATGCGCTGGCGTAGCCTTTTTCTTTCTCCAGCTCATCCAGCAGCGCCAGCACAGCTTCCGGGCTTGCTTCATCCTGCCAGGCGTCAGAGGTATCACTGACAGAGCGGAGCATTATTTCTTCCTGCGCCGCTTCACGCAGCGCCTGTTTGTTGAGTGCTGTCATTGGGCTGCTCCTTTGCACAGGTCGTGCATTTCCTGAAGCGTCTGCATATCAACAAGGTCACGGTCTGGCATCTGCGTGTCGTTGTACTTGCTGTAAACCAGGCTGGCTTCGCATACCAGCTCCATTGCTTTCGATGACAGATCCCTGCACTTGCTCTCGGCGTTAGTGAGCTGTACTGCCATGTCTGTTTCTGCTGCTTGCCATGCCCACCATGCAACCTGCATGTCCCAGTCCATGTACTCACCATCTGAGTTTTTACAGACCCGGTAGTCAATCAAGTCACCGAAGCGCGCCTTAATGGCTTGTTCAAATTTTTCTCTGCTAGTCATAACCCTACCCTCATAAAAAAGGCCCGCTAAGCAGGCCTGTTAATCGATGTTTTTGCGTATTGCATAAAAAAGGCCGACTATCACGGCCACGCTTGCAGATAGCTCTGCTATGTAGGCTTCAGTCATGGGGTTTTTCTCGGTACATCATGATGACCAGGTTACTTTTGGTTGCGATTTTTACGGTCTCTCCGGCAGTGATTTTTTCCAGCTCAAAGGCATCGTATAAATCATTAACAGCCTTCTGCTTTACCGACTCTTTGCGACGCTTACACCACTGTTTCATGGTCATTGATACGACCCATTCACCTGCTTTGCACATGACGTAAAGCATCCCAACTGATGCCAGGACGAAGTGCATTATTGCCGTTGCTTCAGTCATGCTCGCTTCACTCCGAATGTCTTAACCAGTGCCGACTCCATGCGACCTACACAGGCGCGGATACGGGCTATCTCTGTCTCTGGAAACATGCTGGATGCCATCTGCTCCAGTGCGCCTTTAAGTGGCTTGCTATCAACCTTTTCGATACGTGCCAGAGCAAATGCCTTGAGCGACTGCTTGATGCTGCGACCGTCTACGCGAGCACAGGCGCGGCATAGTTCTGCGTGGAGGATGGTTTCAGGAAATTCGTTATATTCCTGCTCAATGATTTCTCGCGTGTTGCGTGCTTCTTTCATGCTCCAGCTCTCCCGTAAATCATCATCAGCCGCTTGCGTGCGTCGCTCTGCATGAACTCCGCTACAACACCGTTATTCTCCGGGTTGTATGGGGTGAACATCTTCGGATCGTCACTATTGGTTTTATCTTTCTTGATAACGCCTTTTGCTACCTGGCTACTCTGGTTAGCATCAACGGCACGCTGCCTGATGGACTCGCCTCCGCCATTCTTCAGCCATTGCTGGAACGCCTTTTCGCCGGGGAATACGCCAATACCAGGAACGCTGCGCAATCTGCCCATGAAACGAAGCTCTTTCGCCTCTTCGTAGTAGCGGTTGCGACTGATGCCGACTTCCTTGTAAATCAGATCAACCTTGGCTGACTGGTTAGCTGATACGTAATCGAGAATGCGTTGCTTTAAGCTGTCCATCGTCTTCACCTGATAAGGCCAGCGGCCTTCCCTTTGAGATATTCATCCCATAGCCACTGCGCTGGAGTAAGCGCCCCCAAAGTTGCAGCGTTAGGCATGCAGCCAAATGTTTTTCCTTCAGGGTGATAACCGATATTACGGCTCTCATGGGTTACGGGAATGACATCGGAACTGCACTCAATGGCCATAACTGGTGATGGGATTTGTTCGCCTCCAGCGACTTTTAGCGCCCATTCTTCGAGCTTTTTAGCTGCGAACTTTTCAGTTTCAACTTCGCTAAGTTGCCTTTGATACATGGCCCGTCGCGTATCTGTGATAATCCAGTACATGACAGGATGTGACCAAGGGAACCTCTCCGCGCCGCCAGTGTGAACACCTTTTTCTCTGCTGTAGCGATGAAACTCATTCATCACATCAGACAGGTTAACTCCAAGAACTGTACTGCTGTCCTTGCACCACTTGATGAATTGCCCAGGGGAAGGCCAGAAAGGTGACTCGCTGGCCCTTGCATGCCTTACCCCTGAGGAAAGCTGTTCTCTGCTGCGTATCCCGTTTTCAGAGAATGCGGCGATCCACTGTCGCTTTGCAGTCTTCTCGTCAGAATCTGTCTTCAGGTTGGTCTGAGATGCTGCTGGGAATATTTGCTTTAGCTGGCGAAACAGTGAGTCAACCAGGTTCTCGGCTTCGATGTTGATTACGTTTTTCGGATCGTGGCTTCCGGACATCCGGGCCATTGCTTCACCATCACGGTTCTGAATAGCTGTCATCAGTTGCATTGTCACAGGAAGTCCTCCCAGCCCTCTCGGCTGTTCCAGTGTGGAGTTTCGGGTTCACTACGTTGCTTTCTGGTGAGCGGGTTAACGCGTGCATTTCTGATCCAGACGCGGAATGCTGAATTCCAGTCAAGAAGCATGGTCCCTCTCGCAGTGTGGTAATCCTTGAAGTTGAGCAACTCAGTTTCAATGCTCACCCCCTTCTCTCTCGCCATCGCTATGTGTTCTTCGTTTGGCTTGAACATCGGTGGAAGAGGAATTTCGCCTCCGGGTGATATGCCAATACGACGCTTTGCAGCTTCGCTCATAAATCCTTCGCTCCCAGAGAGAGAGTTAGGTTCATTGACTGGTTCAAAAGAGTGACTGATTCTGGGTGCAGCTCCTGCACTACCCCCTAGTGAATCTCCTGCACTAGGTAGTGAATCTCCTGCACTAGGTAAGGTGAGGATGTAGATGTTTGTAGAATTGCCTTTCGGCCCCTTCCTGAAGACTTTTTTCAGCAATCCTGACTGGCAAAGATCATCAATATGACTCATTACTGAACGTTTGCTGATTTCGCACTGGTCAGCGATGTATTGGTAGCTAGGCCAGCATTCACCCTGATCGCTCGCATTGTCAGCAAGTTTCAGGAGAACGAGCTTGCGTAATGGATTGCCGACCTTAATTTGCATGGCTTTCACCATTAACATCATGCTCATTATTAGTTCTCCTGTTCTGCTTGAAGATAACTTCCACACACAAATAAACGCACTCATCACAGATGCATACACCGTCGCCTGTAATGATCGTTGCAACGTCGTTATTGGTTTTTCCGCAAAACGAGCATTTGTGAGTAGGATGTGTATTTGCTTTTCCTAACTGGTTTGGCATAATTAACTCCGCAAATAGTTGTTAAAAATCCATCGTGATTTGATCTGAATCCTCGGTTGCAGCCGGGGATTTTTTCTTTGTGAGCACCGCAGCTACTTCTCTTGCCAACCGCGCCATATCGTCATCAACGACACCCCATTCCAGAACAGCCAGCAGCATTGCCATCTTCGGCAGCCACGTTTCTTTCCAGCGGGTTATCTGTGCCTTATCGACGCCGATCTCTTTAGCTACGTTGTTGCCACCTTTCATAGCGATACGGTTAAGCAACCAGGATTCAATGCGACGGGCATTGACCTTGTTGCGGTTAATTGAGTTTTCCATTTGTTAAATTCCTTTGGTGTTGAAATAGTTAAATAGGCCCATGCGCAGACACGCAGAGCCATGTTTGTTGTTTTGATTTGAAGTTAGCTTTTCAGCTACGTAGGCCGGACGGCCATTGTGAAAAGAGCGGTGTTACTTAGGCTGCGTTATTGTCGCGGCGAATGCTGGGAAACGGTTTTAATTCTTCAGCAGAAACAGAACCATCTGCATGCACGATTACCGTGATATCTCGCTTGGCTGTTAACGCTTTGAAAATAGCGCTCTGATAAACCCCAAGGTCTTGAGCAGCTTTGGTTTGACCGAATCGTTGTGCGTATTCATTAAGTTTTATGCGCTGTTCCATACGACCTCCTTAGTGCATGGATTAATTATCACCGCTGGAGGTAGTTATGTCAACACATGCGGTGTTAGTAAATTATCCCCTACGGTGTTAAATTTCTACTATGAGCATAAAAAAGAAACCATTAACAACAGAACAGCTTGAAGACGCTAGACGTCTGAAGGCGATTTATGAGAGCAAAAAGTCTACGTTGAAGCTCTCACAGGAATCCATAGCCGACGCTTTAAGTGTCGGACAGTCGGCTATTGCCGCACTCCTTAATGGTGTAAATGCGCTTAATGCTAGTAATGCGGCTGCATTAGCGAGAGTTTTACAAGTTAATGTTGGTGAATTCAGTCCTTCTATCGCCAGAGAGATAGAAGAAATGTACAAGTCTGTATCCACTGATTTAGTGGTCAGCAACGACTATGACTACCCGGTGTTCTCGCATGTGCAAGCAGGTATGTTCTCACCTGAGTTTCGTACATTCACCGAACGTGATGCCGAGCGATGGGTAAGCACAACAAAGAAAGCCAGCGATAATGCCTTCTGGCTGGAAGTTGATGGTCATTCGATGACGGCTCCAGCTGGTTCTAAGCCTAGCTTCCCGGAAGGCATGTTGATTCTTGTCGACCCAGAAGAGCCAGTTGACCCGGGAGATTTTTGTATTGCACGACTGAATGGGGACGAGTTCACATTCAAGAAGCTGATCAAAGACAGTGGGCAGGTATTCCTGCAACCCCTTAACCCACAGTTCCCTATGATGCCATGCAATGAGCACTGCCGGGTTGTAGGTAAGGTTGTTGCGTCACAGTGGCCTGATGAGACGTTTGGGTGATAAGAGAATATCTGATAGTAGGCGTGGTTACTTTGCTCTCGGTTGTTGCGATCGTGCTTATGGTGGCCTGATGAGACGTTTGGGTGATGAGGAGGTCGCAGAGATGCGGCCTTTTTTTTAATTGTCAAAACTCACAACCACGCACCCATGAGAATCTTTTTTTCACTCATGGCAATCATGACATTGACTCACACCACTTCTTTATGCCAGGATCATTTCAATCCAAAAAATCCTGGAAAATGATCTACTTAGGTGGAATATGCAACTTCTAACGAAAGAAAAGTTCTTTAGCTTTGTTGAGAACTACGAGCGCCTAACAGCGTCCAGTTCCAGAACAGCAGAGAATATTCAGTCGGTATGTCAACGCGTTGAGGTTTTTATACCTTCTGATTCACCTGCTGATGCATGGGATGTACAAGGCATCGTTGATAGATATGCAGAGACCGTATCACTCAGTGAGGACAGCAAACGTTCATATAGCAGCCGCTTCAATAGCGCTGTATCAAAGTTCATTGCTTATGAGAAAGGGGAAGATGTGAAGGCTAAGCCAAAGCCAAAGCGTCAACGTTCTGCTACAACAAAGCCTGTAGAGGAAAACTCAGTGAAGACTTTTGAATTGCCAATCCCATTGCGGGGCGATCTAATTGTCAACATTGGCAACCTACCTCGCGACCTCACAAGGGAAGAGGCAAAGCGGATCAGCAATATTATTGAGTCGTTTGCAATGTTTGACGATCTCACAAAAGAATAAAGCCCCGTTTGCAGCGGGGCTTCATAGGTGGAAGTTTTGGAAACTTCCTGAGTACAGGTTAACTGTTACCCACTAACTTAGACAATTAGAGGATAACGGTTGGCCGGGGCAAACGCAAGACTGTAAGGGATTACAGTCTGGGTTTAAATACAGGTAAATCGTTATGATGGCACATGATGTAAATCGTGATGACTATATCTACGAACACGACAAACCGGTTTATGTGCGCAGCTACTGCCGCGTACGTTTCGGTGAACTCGAAAATGTTCGTCAGCACTTTCGTTCATATCCGAACTGCTGAGTAAGTATTGTCTAACCAGCCCGGTCACCGCGCCGGGTTTTTACTGTCCTTTCCTCACGAACTCAGCAGCATCCCTCAGTAATCCCTTGTGAATAACATTACCCACCGACTTCCGTTTGGCTTCCAGGCTATCCACAATCGCATCACGACTAATCACCACACCGCCGATAATCAGCTCAACAACTGCTCCGCCAATCTCGCCAGCGATGAAGGCTGCACGATCTTCCAGTAGCTCATCCCGTTCCATATCCATTCCTAAGCCCATAGCAATGCCCTCATTGATGTTTTTCTGAGCATATCACTACGAGTGAAAAAATAAATACACACAAATATCAGCAACTTAATCATTTGCGGTAATATTTTATCTCTTGCGGTGTTGACTTAATTACCACTTGCGGTGATTATTATACCCATCAGCAGGACGCAACATTCACCAGGACGGTGAACATACAACGATTCAGTGATGAATCTACGCGGCTGAAAAGCCGAACCAACCAAAGTGAATTTTGGGATGTGGTGAAGGGTTCATGGACGGGAATATGTCGCACGTAAAGCGGCGAGGCCCGAGGAACTACTGCCGAAGTGAAGTAGGCCGAATCGGGTCGAAATGGGTCTCCCACCTACCACATCACCAAAGTTCATCAGGAGGTCACCATGACACGCAGAACAGCATTCAATGGGTCAGCATCGGGTCGTCGTCGTGAGCGTCGTGCGGCGCTCCAGAGCGAATTAACAAACAGCGCTGACGCATTGCACCGCCCTACTTTAAGCCGCGCACAGAAGCAGGCGCAAGGGGCCCACTTCACGCCATCATGCATTGAGGACGCAACGCCTATCAAGTTCGTTGCACAGGATGCAGTTTGGCAGCAACAGGAATACAAGCGTCAACTGGAACGCGCTGCCATCGTCTACGGCAATGAGTTTGGACATAAGCCATTAGAAAGCGGCATGTGCTTGCCGGATGTGGCGCTGTACTCAGCTGGCCATCGCAGCAGCAAATCGGTTACGGCGCGTTAATTAACTTATGAGGTGTGTATGGCAGATAAAAAAACGGCGCCACTACTGCTTAACGTAGACGCCAGTGAGGTTCTTACTCAGTTCGGGGAGCTTTTGAAATTAGTCGAACTTCCAGCCAGTTCCTTTGAGGGAATTCCTGAGCATGTCGTCGAGCTGTTTTTTGACAGTGTCCGTGGCCTGATTGACAACATCGTTCTTAGTGATTTCGCGACCACAGTCAGCACAACTGACGCCGGTGAAATTTGTCTCAAAGTCAAAATCATCGGGCTGGTTGAACATCTCACTTCCACAGTCAGGGCACACGGTCCGCATGGTTTGCATGAATATATCCTTTCTACTGTTGGGGAGATTAAAGAGTAAGCGATTTCTTGCTGTTGGGGAATAGCGGGAAACCACGCGCCGGGCGTGGATAAACATCCCGGCACTAATTTAACGCTGCCGGTCACCGCCGGAGCAAACAGGTAACTGCGAGATAAGTGAGGTGAGATGTGAATCAAACGTATATGCCACGTTGCCTTAGAAACTTGCCAAAGAAAAAGGTCACACCTCGTAAGCAAGCCATTAGAGAAGCAAAGTCGGATGTTATTAATAAGGCGATTTCAATGCTCAGAGATGAGTTAAGAAGTGGAAAGCTGGATGGAATGATGATGCCGTACCAGAGGGGTTATTTGTCGGCGATAAGTCATCTTGAACAGTTGCGAGATGAGGTTTGAACGTTCCGGAATTTCCGGATAGTTGGGTCGCATAGCGCGGCCTTTTCTTTTGGTTACGGCGCGTTAATTAACTTATGAGGTGAGGCAATGGCAAAAGTACTGGCTCCAAAATATAAAGTTTGTTACCGGACGGCAGACCAGGTTTCTCGCGTAAGCAACGAACTGGCGGGTAGCTTCATGTACTTTGCCACTGCACAGGACGCGATGGATACCGGTCTGTTCTGCCAGAAAGTCCTTATACCGGTTTGGGAGCTTTCTATTGAAGATCGCTCAGATTTTCTTGGTAAGCGTTACGAGATGATAAGCAAAGAAAGCTTATCCCCATCAGATTATTCACAGGTCGCTTAGGCGGCCTTTTTATTAGCTCACGAGACAAGAGGGTAAGGCGATGAAAAGCAGTTTATTAACAAGTGAGATTGAAAAAGATAAGGCTAATGAGATTAGCGAAATCATCTTCCAGGCATTGCAGGAAATCGATCCAGCAGAGTTTAAAGATGAAGACTCTGGTGGCCCAGAGCGGGCATCAGGCCTTGCTGATCAAATTTCAGAACGCCTTGTACTCAAGGGCGCATCTATCAACTAACCCGCTCCGGCGGGTTTTTTATTGCTGATACCAAAGCATCTTCACGAGGGTGCTCAGTTATCAGGGCGGCTATCCACCGCTTAAATGTCTGCATATGCAGAGGTCTTTAGTTCAGCGGCGCGGCTTAAGCGCGGAGATGATTATGGCTAATCCAATCACAGTAGGTTTTTCTGGTCTGACTAAGCGCATTTTTGCTGGTCGTTCAAAGCCAAGCAAACTGGCACCCAGTTTTCGTGAGTTCACTGGTGAGAAATTTGATGTCACTGATGAGGCTCTCTTTGCGGTAGCTCACTTGCTCGTAGCTCGCGATGACATTCTCATATTTCCAGCAGCCGGCGGCAAAGAGATTCACCTCCGCGCCGACATCAAAGAAAAGCGGGAGGCATCATGACAGTCACCCACAAAGGCAAGCAGTACACAGCCAAAAAGCTCAACGATAACGAGTGGCAGCTGACGTCGGTATCGAACCCGCGTGAAAAGATGACGCTTAACCGCCAACAGATGAATATCGCTGGCCTCCTGAAACAGGTTGAGGTGAAGGCATGATGCACCACTACGGAACCACCCCGCTCATTCGCCAGTGCGTCACGCCAGGCATGATGGCATTGCATGAAGGCCGCACCTATCGCGTCTCAGCAGTCATTCAGGAGCGCAAATGGGTGTACCTGCACACCGATGCAGAAATCATACGCCTCAGTGACTGCGTGATTGACGTCCTCCTGGACGGTCACGGTAATCCTATCCAGCACTAACCCCCTATTCAACCGATCGGCCTTGCTAAAAGCGGGCGGGATCTGCACATCCAAATTTCAGGAGAAACCATGAGCGAAGTAACGGACTTAACTGTTATCGAAATCAAGCCGGAACAGGCGCCAGTGCTGTACGTAGCTGGCGGCCTTGATGCTTACCTCGAGCAAATCCGCCAGGCAGTAAACGAAGTGCCGGACCTGTCCACGAAGAAAGGCCGTGACCGTGTCGCTTCTTTGGCGGCGCAGGTGTCCCGCAGTAAGACGGCAATCGAAAAGCCGGGCCGTGAGTACCTGAAGCGCCTGAAGGAGGCTGTGCGTCCTGCTGAGGCCGAAATAAAGCGATTCGTTGATGCCTGTGACGAGCTGCGCGATGCCACCCGCCGACCACTCACCGAATGGGAAGCCGAGCAGGATCGCATTAAGGCTGAGGAAGCCATGAGCGCGATGCACGCCGAAGCGCTTGAAATGAACATCAAGTTCGATCAGGAGCTGGCGGCTAAGTTCGAAGCGGACCACGAAATGGCCCTGCTGATGAACAAGGATATTGACCGTGACCGCGAAGAACAGCGACGCCTGGCGGAACAGGCTCAGCGTGAACGTGACGAGCGGCTGAAGCAGGAAGCGGCAGAACAGGCCCGCCGCGATGCCGAAGCGAAGCACAAAGCAGAGATTGAAGCCGCAGCGCGCCGTGAAGCCGAAGAGAAAGCCCGCGCTGAGCTAGCCGAGCGCCAGCGCATTGAAGCGGAACAGCGTGCGGTACGCGAGAAGCAGGAAGCAGAAGCCCGGGCGGAACGCGAAAAAGCCGCGGCGGTAGAAGCTGAACGCCTGAAAGCAAAACAGGCAGAAGAAGCCCGTCTGGCTGAGCAGAAGCGCATCGCCGACGAACAGGCAAAACGTGAAGCTGACGTGAAGCACCGCAAGACGGTCGGCACCAACATCGTTAACGCGCTTACCAGCCACACCAGCTTAACCCGCGAGCAGGCTATCGAAGTTCTTACCGCTCTAAAAGATGACCTGATCCCCTGCGCGAAAATTCATTACTGAGGCAACCATGAACGCATACCTCACTTACGACCACATAGAGGATCGTCGCTGGGTCGAGCAGCAGTTAACCGACGAGAAAGAGAAGTGGATCGACGACCGGGCGCAGCAAATCATTGACATGATGCCAAAAGAGCCGTCCGGCCTCTTCCACTTCACGGTCCCGATTGATTCCAGCCCATACGAAGGACTTCGCAGCGATAAAGCTGGCGAGGTCTACAACGATTTCATTTCGGCAGTTGCTTACGCCCAGGCGGAGCACGACTGGGAACACCGTACCGGCTGCCCGTTTTAATTTTTGAGGGGATTAACAATGAGCACTGCACTTTCCACCATGGCCGGGAAACTGGCAGCACGCCTCGGAATGGATGCCGGTACAGACCTGATGAATACGCTGAAGAATACAGCGTTTAAAGGTGGCAACGTAACGGACGAACAGTTTACAGCCCTGTTGATCGTCGCCAACCAGTACGGCCTGAACCCATGGACAAAAGAGATTTATGCCTTCCCAGATAAAGGCGGGATTGTCCCGGTCGTCGGCGTTGATGGATGGGCTCGCATTATCAACGAACATCCTCAGTTTGACGGCATGGAGTTCTCTTACGACAAGGAAGAAGGCGCGTGCACCTGCAAGATTTACCGCAAAGACCGCAAGCACCCGACAATAGTCACCGAGTATATGGGCGAGTGCAAACGCAATACTCAACCCTGGCAGTCCCACCCTACCCGCATGCTTCGCCATAAGACACTTATCCAATGCGCGCGCCTGGCCTTTGGTTTCGCTGGCATATTCGACCAGGACGAGGCAGAGCGAGTGATTGAAGGAACAACGGCAGAGGTTCACGTGGGCCATGAATCAGATAGCCGTCGCCCGGAACTAATCGCAAAAGGTGAGTCTGCCGCGCGTCTTGGTACCGTCAAGTATCAGGAGTTCTGGGTGGCGTTAAGCGGAGAAGAGAAACAGGTGATCGGCGCAGTTGAGAAGCGCCGCATGTATGACATGAGTCTTGCAGTCGACAGTGCCGAACCTGTCAATGTCGCAGAGATGGAGGCTGAATGATGGAACAACGCACCCCTGAATGGTTTGCTGCGCGCTGCGGCAAGGTCACAGCCAGTCGCCTGGCTGATGTCATGGCCCGTACTAAGTCTGGCTACTCCGCCAGCCGCCAGAACTACATGGCAGATCTGATTTGCCAACGGCTGACCGGGAAGATGGAGGAAGGGTTTTCGAATGCCGCGATGATGCGAGGTACCGAACTGGAGCCAGTAGCCCGTGATATGTATGCGCTAAATGAGTTCGATGCTGAAATCACTGAAGTTGGACTCATCGATCACCCAGCCATCTATGGATTCGCAGCCAGCCCGGACGGACTTGTTAACGACGACGGGCTTATCGAAATCAAATGCCCCAACACTTGGACCCATCTTGAAACGCTGAAAACAGGTGAGCCAAAGCGCCAGTACATGCTGCAAATGCATGCACAGATGATGTGCACCGGGCGGAAATGGTGTGATTTCGTTAGTTTCGATGATCGCTTGCCGCCTGATCTCGCGTATTTCAAGAAGCGTATTAATTTCGATGAAGAACTGGCGCGAGAAATCGAATCTGAAGTTAAGAGCTTTCTTGCGGATCTGGAATCTGAGATCCAGAAAATAAAATGCCATGGTAAAGCGGCATGAGCAGCGTCGCATGGCAACCGTGGGAAAACCTGTTCCTACATGAAGTTGGCAGAACAATGCCGGTTCAGGTTATCGCAGAAAAGCTTGAGCGTTCCGAATCGGCAATCACTCGCCAGGCGTCACGTATTGGCGCACCACTCATCAGCAAGATGACCGGCAAGCCATGGACGGCAGCCGAGCTATATCTGTTCGGTCGATTCTCAGTGGAAGAGATAGCAACGGCAACCGGTCGATCTATTTATTCAGTCAGAAGCAAGCGTAACTCACTGGCCCGCTCCGGAGGATTAACCATGCGTGAATGGACTGCATGCGAACTGGCTGCACTCATGCGCTACACCAACGCAGAAGTAGCAGAGATTACCGGTCGGAGTATCGAAGAGGTCGGAGATAAGCGTCTGGCTGTGAATATTGAGCGGAATGGATGGGATAAGCATAACACGGAGGATGAATGACGCTAACCAAACGAATCACAAGGTCGCTAATGCGGCCTTTTTATTTTCTCGCGTTCACCTTCAACCTAATTAACCGACAGTTCATGGAGCACTGACTATGACACAAGATGCTGCAAGCGAGCTAACTCAGCAGCGAATAGAAATGGCGGTAGCCGCTCACAGACTCAACCACTCAGCAGTATCAGCAACGCACTGTGAGGAATGCGGTGATCGCCTCAGTAACGAGCGCCGGAAAGCGTATCCGGGATGCACGATGTGTGTGGAGTGCCAGGGTGAGATGGAATTGCGTAAGAAGATTGGGAGGATGTAATGGATTACAGCAAGCTGAGTGACTTTGAGATTAACAGCGCAGTGTCGATGGCCTTGCTGGACAAGTCGGCAAATCCATCGGCAAGATATGTTGCCATTGGTGACTACTGCAACAACCCTACAGACGCATGGCCGATCATTGAAAAATACAGAATTTCTTTCTTAGACCAATTAACCGAATGGTGTGTTGACGCTAAAGGTGTGAGTCCAGTATTTGAGGCCAATCCTTTGCGAGGAGCAATGATTGTATTCCTCATGATGCAGGACTCAGCCAATGTTCAGGATAATCCAGCCTAATACCTGGTATGCCGATCTTCACGGCGCACCCTGCAAAATAATCCGCGCTACCCACGAAGTCATCCACTACATCAGAAACGGTCGCACCTGCATCGCCAGCATGGGCAGATTTCAAAAAGAATTCGAGCCGCTGACCAAAGCACAGACCGAGCGGATCGCCGAAGAACTTGAAACAGCAGAACACTTAAAACGCCTCCGCGCTATGCGGGTGGCATGAGGAGGGATTATGCGCATCACTATGACGGTTAACTCAACGCTGGATATTGAGAGCGCCATCGCCGCCCTGAGACATTTCATCAGCGAGAAGAAGCCGAATGATGGTACGAGCGACGTGTGGGGGATCGGCATTACCGGAGGCACCTACTTTTCCGTAGGCGTTAAGACAAACGGAAATTACACAGTTAAGCAACAGGAATGAGAGGTAATACACCATGAAGAATAACTCAGCGGCACGCAGACTGCTTGGGATGAATCACTGGCGCAGCAACACCCAACTCATGCAGTACGTATCGCGGCACGTTGCAACGAAGACAGGAAAGTCAGCGCCAAGCTGGATTGCAGTCCGAACTCGCAGATCTGATTTCTGCTATTTCACCGAATGACGCAACTGATAGTCAGTTATGAGCTGGCTATTGGGTGCGAATGCACTGCCACGTTATCCCCTATTTGCCCGGCCAATAGTGCCGGGTTCTTTTTGCCTGGCTTCCAGGTTCGATTTCCAAACCGGAGATGAAACCCATGCAACACCAATTACAGCCCGATTCACTGGTTGATCTGAAATTCATCATGGCAGATACTGGTTTCGGAAAGACCTTCATCTATGACCGCATCAAAGACGGCACTCTGCCAAAAAGTAAACTCATCCACGGCCGCGCACGCTGGCTATATAGTGAACACTGCGAGTTCAAACAAAAACTCTTAAGCCGCCTCGATGGGTAAAATTGCGGGTAAAATAAAACACATATCTGAAATTTCCCTTTCTATACAAGCCCCTGACATGCCAATTCGATGTATGCAGGGGACACTTTTAATTAAATGCATCCGGCTAAATCCTTTCATTTACCTGTCAGTTCATCCCTGAGCCAGGCGATAAAACGGCACATTCCTCACCGTTGCAGTAAGATTGTCGGACACCATTGTCTGCTCAGTAGCTATCCGCATCCCTGATTTTCTCAGCCTCAGTACGTCAGCAGCAATACGTTGGCTGCCAAACCAGAAAAGCCCGTCCAAAGCAGTGACATCAAGGCCTGATTCCAGTGCCAGCTTCAGACGCTCACGCGGTGCTTTCACCGTTTTAGCAATTTGCTGATATGGCGCTTCGCTTGAACCTGCACGATTAATGCGTCGAATACGATGCGACAGGCGGTACTGAAATTCATCCGGTATCCCGCCGAGACTCTCTTTCAGGCTGTAAACACAACCAAAGCGTTTGCCGTTAAAGATTACGTTTTTCTGACTAAGCTGTAGCTCTTCACGAACGCTGGCAATCAGTTGCGGGGTACGGAGTAATAACAAACGGAAAGGCAGCTCAAAGCTGGTCACATAGTCCACATTCAATAAAGCAATACGCAGACGCTCTTGCGGACCCGCCTTCATTTCCCGACATTCAGCAATAACATCAACCCACTGGCCAGCCAGACGGGAACTTTCAGTCGCCTCAGTAAAGCTGTATTTTTCAGTCTGATAATCAATACGTTCGGTCACTCGGAATTCCCTTCTGGCCACATCTCGGTATTGGTTGCTCACTTTACCAGCGACAGACTGCAACCGGAAGCCTGCGAGTATGGTCAGTGGAATGATAGAAACTTCTGCGGAAACGCTTCATTTATTGATAAATCAATCATTAAAAATATATTTTGACTAAAATCAATTAACCAAAATTATGGTTATTGAAGTATAGCCATGATTAATCTTTAGCCAGTTTGTCAGGAATAAGTTCTCCATAAACAGGCTGATTAATACCGGTAATGAGAAACATTATCGGAAATGATTCATCACTCAGAAAAAAGGAATTTATTCATATGATCAGAATCAAGACCAGTATCGCTACTTTGACCCTTTGTACCTTACTGACAGCTCCCGCATGGGGAGACGCGCAATCGCCGATAAGGCTGGTGATCCATGGTGGTGCCGGTACCATTACAAAAGATACCATCACACCAGAACAGGAAAAGCAGTATACAGAAAAACTCACTGAAGCTCTGAATGCAGGTTATGCGGTTCTGAATAAAGGCGGTAGCAGCCTGGAAGCCGTTCAGAAAGCGATTAATGTGATGGAAGATTCTCCTCTCTTCAATGCAGGTAAAGGTGCCGTGTTTACCCACGATGGCCGCAATGAACTGGATGCGTCCATTATGGATGGGAAAACCCGAAAAGCCGGTGCCGTTGCCGGTGTAACCACGGTTAAAAACCCAATTAATGCGGCGTATGCCGTTATGACTCAAAGCCCGCACGTTCTCATGGTCTCGACAGGCGCGGATACCTTTGCAAAAGAACAGGGACTCGCAACCGTTGATCCTGCTTATTTCAAAACAGATTTTCGCTGGCAGCAATTACAGAATGCAATCAAAAAAGAAAAAGTGCTCCTTGATCACGATGGAAAGAGCGCTGCCCTGTTCGCTGATCCAATGATGTATGACTATAAATATGGCACTGTCGGCGCTGTTGCTCTGGATAAAGACGGTAATCTCGCTGCCGGAACGTCTACAGGCGGAATGACCAACAAACGTTACGGACGTGTGGGGGATTCACCTATCATTGGCGCAGGAAATTATGCCGACAATGAAACCGTGGCGGTATCCGCAACCGGCTCAGGAGAAATGTTTATCCGCACACTGACCGCGCATAACATTGCAGCCCAGGTGAAATACCGCAATACCCCTTTAAAAGACGCAGCGCAGAATGCTCTGGATGAAGTTAAGGCGCTGAATGGCAGCGGTGGAGTAATTGTGCTTGATAAAGCCGGTAATTACACCATGTCCTTCAACTCTGAAGGTATGTACCGGGGAACCATAGGCGATGACGGAAAACCCGTTGTAGCAATTTATCGTTAATACTATTTCCCCGCCAGGGGATGAACCGACCCGGTATGTTGTCCGGGTCGGTTAAACGGCGTCAGGTCAGACAACAAAACGATTGACCAGATCCTTCATAGTGACAGACAGATTGTCCAGGCGCTGGCTGTCGCTTGCGGCCTGAGAAACCAACGCCGCGTTTTGCTGCGTGACCTGCTCCATAGGTCGCAGTGCCAGGTTAATCTGAGTTACCCCTTGCGATTGTTCCGTCGCTACACGAGCGATATCCGCAATATATTGCTTCATGCTGGTGGTATTGTCCGCCGCGGCTTCTAGCGCGGTAGCGGACGCCGTAACCCGCTCAACACCCTCACTAATTTTTACCATATTCTGCGCGACCAGCTCGCGGATCTGATTAGCTTCTTTGGCACAACGCTGCGAAAGATTCCGCACTTCACTGGCGACAACCGCAAACCCCCTGCCCATCTCTCCGGCCCGTGCAGCTTCCACTGCCGCATTCAGCGCCAGCAAGTTAGTCTGAAACGAAATATCGTCTATCGAGGTCACAATATTCGAGATTTTCTCACTGGAAGAACGAATATCCCCCATGCTCTGATTTGCCGCACTGGCGACGTTACTGGCCTGGCGGACCTCTTTTTCCAGCCTGATTGTCAGATGCTCCGCTTCGCGGGCATTGTCTGCCGTTTGCGTAATCGTCGTGGAGAGCTGTTCCATACTGGCCACCGCTTGTACTATTGATGCTGCCTGTTCATCCGTGCGTTGGGCCAGGTCCTGATTACCCGCCGTAATACTGCTGCTGGCATCGGATAAAACCACAGAGCCTTGTTTAATCTCCTGGACGATATGCTGAATACTTTCCAGCATCGTGTTATAGGCGCGATTAAGTGAGGAAAGCTCATCTTTCCCCGGGGTCGCCAGTCGTTGAGTCAGATCGCCGTTCATACCCGCAATCTTGCGGAGCGTGTCACTAAATTGACGATGCATATTGATAGCGATTGCCCCTGCGAACGCCAATGATGCCAGGAGCGCTAACAAGCTGACAATCATATATATTTGCCAGTTTTTTCGTGCATCCTGCGCGAGTTTTTCCGCATTCGCTAACAGAAGATTCGCCGTCACATCTTCTATCTGCCGCATCACTTCAATACGCTGGGTTTGAACCTTGAACCAGACAGTAGGATCGACATCAAATCCACCGTTCGCGGCATGACTAAACGCGGTTTCGCGTAATGAGAGGGCTTTTGACGCTTCTGTGGACTGTAAGCGGCTTTCCAGCATGGCCGCCTGTTCCGGTGGGCTCAGACGCAACGATTGTGCCAGCCAGACGTTCTGTTTACTGACGACATCACTGAGTTGATGTAACTGCCCCTCGGCGAAATGACCGGAGGAAAAGATATTTGACAGCAGCGCGCGTTCAATACCTGCCTGTTCTTTCAAATTCAGCAAGTTGTAGTAGGCGGCGAATGCGTTCGCCATCTCGCCTGAATCCGTCAACTGTCCCAACCTGCCCACAAAACTCAGCACATCAGCAATGACATTAGTATAAAACTTAACGACATCGGAGGCCGGAAGCCCCAATCGCGTGACGTTTTCCCGGATGGTGGCAAGCGACAGAATGTTTTTCTTAAACGTGGTGACAGAATTGGCGGCATCCCCTTCTGGTAATGCAGTATCGGACAGTGAACGCACAAAGACCTCGATCTCGCGATCGGTTAAAGCCCGCTGCGCGGTTAACTCATCTTTGAACGTCTTCCCTTCAGCCCCCAGAAATCCGACGCTCATTCCCCGTTCTTTTTGCAGCTCATGCACCACATTTCCGGCACTACGCGCGAGCGCTGTCAGTTGAGCAATATTTTCCATCTGCCGTTCTGTCTCAATGCGCGTCAATATTCCTGAACCAGCAAACCAACATAACGCCAATAATAGTGGTTGTAGCGCGATTATTAACTTCATTTTCATCGGCATTCGATAAACCCACCACATGCCACTCCCCTCCATTGTCCATATTTTCATTATGGTTATCGGCGCAATGAGGCTGCACTTTAAATTTGATCAAGAGACAACTGATTGTTTTTTAGATTAAATACCTGCCAAAATAACTCTATTTGATTATGACAATCAGGATAAATCACTGAAATATTTATTTTTATGATATCTATTCTCAAGATAGTTAAATAATTCAGCATATTATTTCTTATTAAAAAACGAGTTAACTATCAACACGATTCGGAAAGGGAGTAAGACACAGAACGGTGACGCCTACTGGAGATAACCGTCGTGGCACGGCCATTTTCTGGCATCCCGCCGAACGTTAAGGTTATAATCCTGACAACGATTTTATTGGATTAGAAGCGACGATGACAAAACTTACCCTACAAGAACAGATGCTTAAGGCAGGTCTGGTCAGCAGCAAAAAAGTGGCCAAAGTGCAAAGAACGGCGAAGAAATCGCGCGTTCAGGCTCGCGAAGCCAGAGAAGCGGTTGAAGAGAATAAAAAAGCGCAAATTGAGCGCGACAAGCAGCTCAGCGAACAGCAGAAACAGGCCGCGCTGTCTAAAGAATATAAAGCCCAGATCAAGCAACTGATTGAAATGAATAAAATCACCATTACCCGTGGCGATATTGGTTACAACTTTACTGATAATAACCTGATCAAAAAAGTCTATGTTGATAAGGTGACTCAGTCTCAGCTGATCAAGGGCCGTCTGGCCATTGCCCGACTGACGGCTGAAAGCGGCAACGATAGCGAATACGCCATTATCCCGGCTGTCGTCGCCGACAAGATTGCGCAGCGCGATGCAAGTTATATCGTTTTAAATTGCGAGCTGAGCCAGGAAGCGAAGGACGAAGACGATCCGTATGCTGATTTTGTCATCCCTGATGATTTGATGTGGTAAGAAAAACAACCAGATAATCACCCGGACTTCCGTTGCCTATTTCGGTGAACGCCAACGCCGCCACCGAAATACTCTCGACGTCCCTTCTCCCCCAATCCTGGCGACTAAAACTTATAGTGTTCTTTGCTCAGCCCGTATTTTCTCATGCGTAAATACAATTTTTTACGCGGGATTTGTAAATACTCCGCCACTTCATTAATGCGCCCCTGATGAATATTTAGCGCTTCAGTAATGATCTGTCGCTCGTACTCTTCAACCCGCCGATCGAGCGGTGTTGGTTCAGGCAGATGCAGCTGCGGATTCGCGGTTTCAGCCAGCGGGAGTAGCCCAACGGCAAAAAGTTCGGCGGCATTCGCCAGTTCCCGGACATTACTTAACCACACGCGACGCCGCATGCCTTTCAGTAACTCCCCTTCAACCTCGGGCACGGGATGGTTCAGGCGCAGACAGGCTTTCTGCAGGTAATGACGAAACAGCGGCTCAATATCATCCGGACGCTGTGACAGCGGCTGGCAACCGATTTGCGTCATCGCAAAACAGTAGTAGAGTTCGGCCACAATCTGGTTGGTTGCCGCCAGTTCCACTAACGATGTGTCACCAATGCCTATCAGACGAAACGGACGCCGCTCCTGGCTTTGCAGATGCACCAGATGGTGCTGCTGTTCACGTGTCAGGCACTCAATATGGCTCAGGACCAGCGTTCCTCCTTGCGCCTGTGCAATAAGGTCATTGAGTAGTCCCGCGTTCCCGGGCGTTAGTTCACCGCGGATAAACGGCCCATCAGCGCTGCGCCCAAGCTGATGCAAATACCGGGCTCCGGTCATACGTCCTGTCCCCGGCTCGCCATAAAACCAGACGGCAATATCCGTTTCCGCCAGGTGTTGCAGACGTTGACGATACTGATTGACCCAGTCACTGTAGCCGAGCAGTTCAACCTGAAGCTTTTGCTGGCAATAATGGCGACGGGCAATCACGGATTGTCTCTGACGCAGCGCATCCTCTACCAGCGACAGCAGTTTGCCGGGGTCGACCGGTTTTTGCAGAAAGTCCCATGCGCCTTTCTTTACTGCCTCCACCGCCATCGGGACATCGCCATGCCCGGTGATAAGCAGAATAGGGAGCTGATTATCATCCTGATGAAACAACGTCATCAGGTCTATTCCATTGCAGCCAGGCATACACACATCGCTCAGAACAATCCCCGGCCAGTCGGCTTGCAGCCAGTTTCGGGCATCAAAAGGGTTATTGCATGCATAGACACGGTACCCCTCTTGTTCAAGCAACAGAGTGTAAGCGTCGAGAACATCGGCATCATCATCAATCAGCAGAACAGAATAGTCATCACACAACATCGTTTACATCCGTCAGATTAAATTGCAGAACGACGCAGGCATTACGCCCCGGTGTCGATGCCAGGCGCAGCTCGCCGTTCATTTGCCCCATTAACGATACACAAATCGATAAGCCAATACCGAGCCCCACATCCTTACTGGTGGTAAACGGCTTTAACAGTGATGGCAATAACGCCTCAGGCCAGCCGGGGCCGTTATCGCAGACAAAGACGCACAATCGGCTGCCCTCAGCCTGCCAGTGAACCTCTATTTGCGCGCCAGTCGGACTGGCATCAAGCGCATTTGCCAGTACGTTTACCAGCACCTGCTGAATACGCACTTCATCACCTGTCACCCATACACTCTGGGCTGGAAGCGTCAGCGTACCCTGCTGAGGCTTATGCCGCATGGCCAACAGTTCCCAGGCGGCGCTGAATGTTTGTCGCAGATCGACCGGATGCAAAGGCGCGCCCGGCTCGGCCCGACGTGCAAACTGACGCAGCGAACGGATAATGGCATCAATACGGGTAATCAGCCCCTCCGCTTTGGTTAACGTACTTCTGGCCTGAGCGGATTGTCCTTGTTCAATTGCCCTTCCCGCCGTAAACAGGTACATCGACAGCGCATTCAGCGGTTGGTTAATCTCGTGCGCCAGCGTGGTCATGGTCTGTCCCACCACTGCCAGTTTTGCCGTCTGGATCAGTTCATCCTGCGTTGCCCGGAGATCGGACTCTATCTCCTTGCGCTCTGTCACTTCCTGCTCCAGCTGATTTTTTTGCGCACTCAACTGGCCCAGAGTATGGCGCAGCAATCCTGCGATGCGCCCGAGCTCATCGCGCCCATAAACCGGGATGGTGGCATCCGTTCTGCCAAGACCAATTTGCACCACGGCCTGGTTGAGTGCGGTAAAACGCTTCACCAGACGCGAACGAATAAAGTAATGGTTGAGCCCCCAGGCGAGAAGTAGCGCCAGCAGCGTCGCCAGCAGAATAAGTCCACCGCTGACGCGAACAATTTGTTCCAGCCGCTGGTTAAACATCTGCATTTGCTGATGGCTACTCCCCAACTGCGCCTCAAGTAGTGTCCGAAAGCGCCCGAGCGTTGCCTCTCTGGCATGGTTGGCATCAACGAGCGCTTTTTGCGCGGCGACATAATCGCGCATGGTATCGGGCATTTTATTTTTCATCATCCCGATTTCCAGTAACTCATCAATGGTTTGCCGCAGGGTGATAGTACTGGGCCAGTCATCGAGGGTACGGATATTTTCATCCGCCGTTTTCTTCAGATTCTCCAGATAGCGGATATGATTCTCCACCAGCATTCCGTCGTCGCTACCCGACTTCAGTTCATTGAGCCTGTCGCGTAAATCATCCACGATCTGATTTTCAATTCTTGCCAGGGTGTAAACCTGCTGCTGCTCGTTTTGTACCTCTCTGGCACGTTTGAGATACTGCGCCGCATCGCCGTTTTTGGCCTCAATTTGATCCAGCAACGTCCCCTGCTGCCAGGTAAAATCCTGCACCAGCGAATTCAGCTCGGTTGTAAAATCATCATGTAGCCAGTCGATGCGCGCGGAGAGTTCACTCACCTTTTCGCGCACGAGGAACATGTTGTAGAGCACCCGGTCCAGCTCCGCCATCAGCGCCCGACTGTCTTGCAAAATCACCGCCAACTGCTGTTGTTCTGCAGATTGTAATCCCCGGCTCAGCACCTCAATTTTGTCCAGATGAGAAATAATTTGATTGCGCAGTTGCAGCCTTACCGTGGTGTTGGGGGCCAACAGGAATTCATTAAGCTGATCCACAACCAGGTTGAGATTTCCTTCTATCAAAAAAGCGGAATGTACGCGCGGGAAGTAATCATCAAGTGAATAGCGTATCTGCGAGCTCTGCTCATGCCAGGAGTACAAACTGACGCAGCTTACGCTCAACGTCAGTAATGCGCCCGTCAGAAACGCTCCCCGCAGGCTGCTGCTGATGCTGAGCTGGCGCAGGCGTTGCAGTATCGAACCACCTTTCATTTTAACTCTTCCAGTTTGGATATCGCCTGACGCTGATTTTTAAGAAACCAGAGCTGCCACTCCATCATCTGCTGTTCGGCTACGCTTTTATTCTCAAATTGCGCAAGCCAGGCCTCATCTTCACTACTTCTGGCATCTATCGGGACGCTGGTCAGTAATGCTCTGATTTCGGGTAGCGGGCGTTTCAGGCGCGCTTCCGCACTGTATAGCGCCCGCCAGGCATCTTTCAGCTGCGCGAGTCGAAAACTGATGGCGGTATCAAACATCCGCTGCACCAGCTGTTGCCGCTTAAGGATCAGCCGATAATTAAGCGCGGGCTGGCTCATCAAAATAGCCTGCTGAGCGGCGCGTGGGTTATCAGGCGCGAGCTGCGTGACCGGATATTTCCCCGTGTTCGCATCCGCAAGGATCCGCTGTCCTTCCGGGCTTAACAGATAGCGGATAAAGCGACGCGCTTCGTTGGGGTGCTGGCTATTCTTGAGTACGGCAACATAGGTGGGTGACACCGCCGAGCGAGGGAAATAGGTAAAAGTAAGGTGCGGATCGTTAAGCAACAGGTTGGCATAGTTATCAATAACCGGCCCCGCCACGCCCAGACCGCTCTTAATTTTGTCGGCCACGCCAAAACTGCGTGATGAAATCGTTACCAGATTACCGGCGCTGGCCAACAGCGTCGCCCAGCCCTCTTCCCACCCTTTCTGTTGCAGCAGCGACTCAACCATCAGGTGGTTGGTATCGGAACGCGACGGGCTACTCATCAACAGCGCGTTCTGATATTTAGGCTGCGTTAAATCCCCCCAGTCGTCAGGCGGCGGAAGATGCCGCGCCGCCAGCGCAGAACGATTAATCAACAGGCCAAACCCTGATATCGCCACAGCCACGGAGGTCGAGCGAATCGAGTCTGGCACCAGCCGCTGGCTTTCAGGCAGCGCATTATCGAAAGGAGCCAGCTTCTGATGCTCCTGAAGATGCTGCAACAGCATGGGGGATGAGGTCAAAATCAGATCGACGTTTTCTGCATTCGCAGTATCCAGCAACTGTTCCAGCGAACCGCTGGTCCGGTTTAACGTGCGAATCATCACTGACCCTGGCTCCGTCTGCCAGCGCTGGATAATCCAGGCCGTGGCCCCTGGGGAAAAGGTGGTCGCCATCACCAGCTCTTTACCCAGGACCTGGCAGCTCGCCGACAGCGACATAAAACAGAGCAAGAATGCCCAAAAACGCCCCCGGCCCAACAGTCTGTTTGTGATCCCGTTCATAAATACCAACATGTACAAAAAATAATATTGAGACAAAACTTACCCGTTTATCACCGCTGGGGGGAAGAATAAGGTTATTCGTAGAATAACCAAACGGAAAGTGACGACATCAGTAAAGAATACCCGAAAATGCAGCCTGAATTTGTTAATACCCGCACACGCCGATGATAAAAATGCCCGTGAAAGAATAGAATTGAAAATCCATTATTAAAAAAGAGTCAAAATCTGCCACGCCGCCCGCAAATTGAGTCAATAGTGACACATTTCATCAACTTGAGTTTCTTTGCCGTCTATTTCACTCTTCACTGCGAAAAATCCTGATATTCACATCAATAAAAAATTAGGTGATGATATGTTATCAATATTTAAGACAGGACCAGCGGCGAATAAAGTCCCGGCGGAGAAAGTCCAGGCAACTTATGGCCGATACCGCATTCAGGCATTACTCAGCGTATTTCTTGGCTATCTTGCGTACTATATTGTGCGCAATAACTTCACGCTTTCGACTCCATATCTGAAGGAGCACTTGGATCTCAGCGCTACGCAGATTGGTTTACTCAGCAGCTGCATGCTTATTGCCTATGGGATCAGTAAAGGCATTATGAGCAGTCTGGCAGACAAGGCCAGCCCGAAAGTCTTCATGGCATGCGGCCTGATCCTGTGCGCTATCGTCAACGTAGGCCTGGGGTTCAGTACCGGATTCTGGATATTTGCCGCGCTGGTCGTTTTCAACGGTTTGTTTCAGGGGATGGGCGTTGGCCCTTCATTTATTACCATCGCTAACTGGTTTCCACGTAAAGAACGTGGACGCGTTGGCGCATTCTGGAATATCTCACACAACGTTGGCGGTGGTATTGTCGCCCCGATTGTTGGCGCCGCGTTTGCCATTTTGGGGAGCGAACACTGGCAAAGCGCCAGCTATATTGTTCCGGCCTGTGTTGCCGTACTGTTTGCTTTTATTGTGCTGATGCTGGGGAAAGGTTCACCACGCCAGGAGGGTTTACCGGCTCTGGAACAAATGATGCCAGAAGAAAAAGTCGTATTAAATTCCCGACACGCTGTCCAGGCGCCAGAAAATATGAGTGCCTTCCAGATCTTCTGCACCTATGTATTGCGTAATAAAAATGCCTGGTATGTTTCACTGGTAGACGTCTTTGTCTATATGGTGCGTTTTGGTATGATTAGCTGGCTGCCAATTTATTTATTAACCGAAAAACATTTCTCGAAAGAGCAAATGAGCATAGCTTTTCTGTTTTTCGAATGGGCGGCAATTCCTTCCACATTACTGGCGGGTTGGCTCACCGATAAACTGTTTAAAGGCCGTCGCATGCCGCTGGCCATGATCTGTATGGCGCTGATTTTCGTCTGCCTGATCGGTTACTGGAAAAGTGAATCTCTGCTGATGGTCACTATTTTTGCCGCCATCGTGGGTTGCCTGATTTATGTTCCGCAGTTCCTGGCCTCCGTTCAGACCATGGAAATCGTCCCCAGCTTCGCAGTAGGTTCTGCGGTAGGGTTACGCGGATTCATGAGCTACATTTTTGGCGCATCGCTGGGAACCAGCCTGTTTGGCGTGATGGTCGATAAAATGGGATGGCATGGCGGCTTCTATCTGTTGATGGGCGGGATTGTCTGCTGCATCCTGTTCTGCTACCTCTCTCATCGCGGCGCGCTGGAACTCGAACAACAGCGGAAAAACGCTCAGCAAGAGGAAGCGTCACTCCAGTTGGCTGATGCCCGGTAGCCGATTTCAGTCTCGCAAAAAGTGCCAGCGATGCTGGCACTTCAATACATTCAGATAAAGAATAAATAGCTCAACGTGATAATTTATTGCTTACCGTAACCCACCATAAAGCGGATGATCAAACCGCATGCTGGGGCAAGAAAAAGGAATAATCCGGTAACCATCTCGTTACCATTGGTCAACTGCATAGTAAAAACGTAAATTAATGCCGTGAGTATGGCCATGCCGATAAAAGCACTTATTGACGCCGCAGCCCCCATAACCTGCCAGATATAGCAACTGACGCTCAGAATGCTCAACGCGAGAAAGATCCAAAAATAGAACATAGCGATACCTCCTGTTTGCCGTAAAAATTTACGTAAGTCCTTACACTCCCTTGAGTTTATATTCTAAGACAATTCCCAATGGTTCGCAATTTAAGCAACATTTTCGTTACAAAAATCACTCAATCGCTGACTACTAATTTATTCGACAGCCGTTTATTTAATCGTCATAAAAACAACGCATTATATATCGACTCATTTTTGACCTTAATCGCCGTAAAAACATTTACGCATCTTGAGTAATTATTTCTGGCTGACATTAATATTCGGGTGTACATTGAGCGTCCGATCATTCATGCCCCTTCCTGGTTTTGTCCTGACTCAGTTTTACACTCTTTACAGGAACCAATGTCGTTCATGGCGGCCTAACGATCAGTACAGACTGTAAAGCGGCAGACTAAAGAATCTTCGCGATACACCTATTTCGTATCAACAACAGGTGCTTATGTTCCCCCAATGTAAATTTTCACGCGCGTTTTTGCATCCGCGCTACTGGCTCACATGGTTTGGCGTCGGTGTGCTCTGGTTACTGGTACAGCTTCCCTATCCCGTATTGTGTTTTCTTGGTACCCGTACAGGAACGCTGGCTCGTCCATTTTTAAAGCGCCGTGAATCTATTGCTCATAAAAATCTCGAACTCTGTTTCCCAAATCTGTCGCAAGAAGAAAGAGACAAACTGGTCGATGAGAACTTCCGTTCACTCGGCATGGCCCTGCTTGAAACGGGTATGGCCTGGTTCTGGCCGGATCGCCGGGTACGCAAATGGTTTGATGTAGAAGGGCTGGACAACCTGCAACGCGCACAGATGCAAAACCGTGGCGTGATGGTGGTAGGCGTACACTTTATGTCACTCGAATTGGGTGGTCGCGTAATGGGACTTTGCCAACCGATGATGGCAACCTATCGCCCGCACAACAATAAGTTGATGGAGTGGATCCAAACCCGCGGTCGTATGCGCTCCAACAAGGCCATGATCGGCAGAAATAATCTGCGCGGTATTGTCGGCGCCCTGAAAAAAGGGGAAGCGGTATGGTTTGCCCCCGATCAGGACTACGGTCGTAAAGGGAGTTCATTCGCCCCCTTCTTCGCAGTCAAAAACGTCGCGACCACCAACGGTACTTACGTGCTGTCACGGTTATCGGGCGCAGCGATGCTGACCGTAACCATGGTAAGAAAAGCAGATAACTCCGGTTACCGCCTGTTCATCACGCCAGAAATGGAAGGTTATCCAACAGATGAAAGCCAGGCAGCGGCGTATATGAACAAAATTATCGAAAAAGAGATCATGCGCGCGCCCGAGCAGTATCTCTGGATCCACCGTCGCTTCAAAACTCGCCCGATGGGTGAAGCCTCGTTGTACATCTAAAAAGAAAGGCCGAAAGGCCTTTCTTTTTTTCTGCGCCTGAATTACTTCACGCCCCACTTGTTCTGTAATTCAGCCATTCGCTCATTGTAGTTACGGGCTATACACGCTGGCTTATCCTGATCTTTCCAGCATTCGTTACGCCCTTTCACCCAGCCGCGTTGCTCTGCTTTGAGCGTCGGGTTATTACTCGATTTTACCAGCGCCTGCTTGTAGGCCCCGTTCAATGCCAAATCCATGGCTGAGAGCGAAGGACTTTGACAGATAACCTCTTCGATACTGCCCTTTGCTACCGCAGAACAGGAAAAAGAAGGCCCGTTGCTGGTCGATTTCTTTGCCCCTGAAAAGTCGATATTGTCTTCAGGCAGGCAAATCCCGTGCTTACGATTAGGCCCGGTCCAGGAAACGTCCGGATTCCCGTCATCTTTACGGGAGATAGACACGGTATTGTTACCGCTTTTTGCTTCCCAGTAATTTTCATTGAAGGCCTTTACCGTCGACTTAGTGCCATCAATCCAGATATTGCCTTTACCATCACTATTCACACCACCAATACTTGCGCAGCTGAAATTGAATGCCATCGGCGAGGCCGCCATCGACGTCACTGGCGTAAGAACGAGTGCTAACATCATTAATCTGGTCATTTTTAACCTTTTCATAATCTCATTCCGCGAAAAATTAACCGCATTAACATCATGGAGACATGAGAATTCTCCGAGTAAACATTTCGTCGCTCAATAGCAATTTATTACCGACAGAAATTAAACTGTCGCCGAATCACGACACTTGTAAGTTATTAAAATTAAATAAAAAAATGCCTCTTGTCTCACCTCATTTTTAGGCGTACATTAGCGCCGTCTGGAGCATAAAAGCTCAGAATTCTGAGGTGATGCAGACAAGCAAACGAAGGGAATTCTCCATTTCGTTTACGCGTGCATCAGCTCTCTGTCAGGTTAGCATATGTTCATTTAGACGTACCTCAGGTACGCGGAGAGATGAAAAGTGAAATATTTCTTTATGGGCATTTCTTTTATGGTCATCGTTTGGGCCGGTACTTTCGCCCTGATGATCTAAATTAAAAGACGCAGCAAAAAAACAGGAGCCTGATGGCTCCTGTTTGCTTTTGGGGAAACGTGTTGTTAGTCAGTACTTTCGGTGGCCGATTTTGCACTGGCAGGCAATAAGCCATCGGCGCGGAACATTGCTTTGATGCCACGGATCGCCTGGCGGGTACGGTCGCGGTTTTCAATTAACGCAAAGCGCACGTGCGTATCGCCATAATCACCAAAACCAATCCCCGGCGAAACACATACCTTCGCCTCGTTCAGCAGTTTCTTGGCAAATTCAAGTGAGCCCATCGCGGCATATTGCTCTGGGATTTTCGCCCAAACGTACATCGAGGCCTTGGGCATCTCGACCATCCACCCGGCTTCATGCAGCCCCTTAACCAGCACATCTCGACGACGTTTATATTGCTCAGCAATATCCCGCACGCACTGCTGATCGCCTTCCAGCGCGGCGATTGCTGCAACCTGCAACGGAGTAAAGGTTCCGTAATCGTGATAGCTCTTAATTCGAGCCAGCGCGTTCACCAGCGTTTTGTTACCTACCATAAAACCGATACGCCAGCCCGCCATGTTGTAGCTTTTCGATAGGGTGAAAAACTCCACCGCGACATCACGAGCGCCCGGTACCTCCATAATCGACGGCGCTTTCCAGCCATCGTAGACGATATCGGCATAGGCCAGGTCATGAACCACCAGCACGTCATAGCGTTTAGCCAGGGCCACAACTTTTTCGAAGAACTCCAGCTCGACGCACTGCGCAGTCGGGTTGGAAGGAAAACCTAAGATCATCATCTTCGGTTTCGGGTAGCTTTCGCGAATCGCGCGCTCCAGCTCATTAAAGAAATCGACGCCTTCGACCAGCGGCACTGAGCGTACCTGCGCGCCGGCAATCACCGCGCCATAAATATGGATCGGATAACTCGGGTTCGGTACGAGGACCGTATCGCCGTGATCCAGCGTGGCCAGCATCAGGTGCGCCAATCCTTCTTTCGAGCCAATCGTCACAATCGCTTCGGATTCCGGATCGATCTCAACGTCATAGCGTTCCTGGTACCAACGGGAAATCGCCCGACGCAGACGCGGAATGCCGCGCGAGGTGGAGTAACCGTGCGTATCCGGGCGCTGCGCCACGGTACAGAGTTTTTCGACGATGTGAGGAGGCGTGGCCCCATCCGGGTTCCCCATGCTGAAATCGATAATATCTTCGCCGCGCCGACGCGCAGCCATCTTTAGCTCAGCAGTGATGTTAAAAACGTAAGGGGGAAGGCGATCAATACGCGTAAAGCGACGTTCAGGGCGGGAGTCAGCCATAATATCCTCAGATTAACGTTAGCGCCCGGACCGTCCGAGCGACGCTGCCACGATGGTGGCACGTTTAGAAAATAGCCTGAATAATTTCCTTCTGTCGAGAGGCAAAACAAAATATTTTTTATTGAGATAAAAGAGGAATAGCCAGAAAAAATGAGGAAATAAAATTTTTCACACTCCGCTTAAAATTACCACCATTTTACATTTTATTGTTAAACATATTACTTTTCGCGCTCCGTTGACAGGACAGGCATTGTAAATACAACAATCATGCAACAATCCCCTTTTAATATTAAGGTTTTTCCCCATTAGCCACAGGCTGCGCGGGTGCTGGTCATCCAGCCTCAGGTTACCTATCATAGAGGTTTAACCCTTGCGCAAGAGTCACCCGTGCACGAAATATTCAATATGCTGCTGGCGGTATTCGACCGGGCAGCGCTGATGCTGTTCTGTCTGTTTTTCCTGATTCGTATCCGCCTGTTTCGCGAACTGTTGCACAAGTCAGCCCACTCCCCGAAAGAGCTGCTCGCCGTTACCGCGATTTTCTCAATGTTTGCCCTGTTCAGTACCTGGTCCGGCGTACCGGTTGAAGGCTCACTGGTTAACGTACGTATTATCGCCGTCATGTCAGGGGGAATTCTGTTCGGTCCCTGGGTCGGTATCATTACAGGCCTGATCGCGGGCACCCACCGCTACCTGATCGACATCGGCGGCGTAACCGCCCTGCCCTGCTTTATCACCAGCATTCTGGCAGGCTGCATTGCCGGCTGGATCAACCGTAGGATCCCCAAAGCGCAACACTGGCGTGCGGGTATTTTAGGCGGAATGCTGTGCGAATCTCTGACCATGATCCTCGTCGTCGCCTGGGCCCCCACCACCGAACTGGGGCTGGATATCGTCTCGAAGATCGGCATCCCAATGATTCTTGGTAGTGTCTGCATTGGTTTTATCGTCATGCTGGTGCAAAGCGTGGAAGGCGAGAAAGAAGCCAGCGCCGCGAAGCAGGCTAAGCTTGCTCTGGATATCGCCAACAAAACTCTGCCACTTTTTCGCCAGGTCAATAGCGAATCGCTTCGCCAGGTGTGCGAAATTATCCGCCATGATATACATGCTGATGCCGTCGCTATTACCAACACCCAGCACGTGCTGGCCTACGTTGGCGTGGGTGAACTTAACTACCGCGATAATGATGATTTCGTCAGTCCGACTACGCAACAGGCGATCAATTACGGAAAAATTATCATTAAAAACAATGATGAAGCGCACCGTACGCCGGAAATACACTCCATGCTGGTGATTCCGCTTTGGGAGAAAGGTGTTGTCACCGGTACGCTAAAAATCTACTACTGTCACGCCCACCAGATAACCTCCTCACTACAAGAAATGGCCATCGGCCTGTCGCAAATTATCTCGACTCAGCTGGAAGTCTCCCGGGCGGAGCAGCTACGCGAAATGGCAAATAAGGCAGAGCTGCGTGCGCTACAAAGTAAAATAAATCCCCATTTCCTGTTTAACGCCCTGAACGCAATTTCATCGTCGGTGCGGCTGAATCCAGACACTGCGCGCCAGCTGATTTTTAATTTATCGCGCTATCTTCGCTATAATATTGAATTAAAAGACGATGAGCAGATCGACATCAAAAAAGAGCTGTATCAAATCAAGGATTACATCGCCATCGAACAGGCCCGTTTTGGCGACAAGCTGACGGTTATTTATGATATCGATGAAGAGGTAAGCTGTTATATTCCCAGCCTGCTGATTCAGCCGCTGGTAGAGAACGCTATCGTCCATGGGATTCAACCCTGCAAAGGAAAAGGGGTGGTCACCATCAGCGTTGCGGAGTGCGGTAATCGGGTACGGATTGCCGTGCGGGATACGGGCCACGGTATCGATCCAAAAGTGATTGAACGGGTCGAATCCAATGAAATGCCGGGCAATAAAATTGGTCTGTTGAATGTGCATCATCGCGTTAAGCTGCTCTACGGCGAGGGCCTCCATATCCGCCGTCTGGAGCCAGGCACTGAGATTGCCTTTTATGTGCCTAATCAGCACTCGCCCGCAGCCGCACCGGCCACATTGTTGCTTTAACCAGGAGTGAAGTCGTGAAAGTCATCATTGTTGAAGATGAATTCCTGGCCCAACAGGAACTTAGCTGGCTGATAAAAGAGCACAGCCAGATGGAGATTGTCGGCACATTTGACGACGGTCTGGACGTGCTGAAATATCTCCAGCACAACCGCGTTGACGCCATTTTTCTGGATATCAATATTCCCTCGCTGGATGGCGTCCTGTTGGCGCAAAACATCAGCCAGTTCGCGCACAAGCCCTTTATTGTCTTTATTACCGCGTGGAAAGAGCACGCTGTTGAAGCCTTTGAACTGGAGGCCTTTGACTACATCCTGAAGCCGTATCAGGAATCACGCATCGTCGGCATGCTGCAAAAGCTGGAAGCCGCCTGGCAGCAACAGCAAACGGGAACCTCGCCTGCCAGTCCGGTGACCCGCGAAAACGATACGATCAATCTGATCAAAGATGAGCGGATCATCGTGACCCCGATCAACGACATCTACTACGCAGAAGCCCATGAAAAGATGACGTTTGTCTACACCCGGCGCGAATCGTACGTGATGCCGATGAACATCACTGAATTTTGCAGCAAATTGCCTGCTTCGCATTTCTTCCGCTGCCACCGCTCGTTCTGTGTGAATCTGAATAAAATCCGCGAGATCGAACCCTGGTTTAACAACACCTACATTTTGCGCTTAAAAGATCTGGAATTTGAAATCCCGGTGAGTCGGAGTAAAGTGAAAGAGTTCAGGCAGTTAATGCACTTATAGCGCAGAGAAAGAGCGATGAAAGAGCCAGGCCTCCCCGCAGACCAACAGTTTTTCGCCGATCTGTTCAGCGGCCTGGTATTGAACCCGCAGCGTCTTGGCCGCGTGTGGTTCGCGTCCCAGCCCACCACATTACCGTCCGGCAGTTTGTGTATTGACCTTCCGCGCCTCGATATCGTGCTGCGTGGCGAATACAGTAATCAACTGGAAAAACAGCAGCATAGCCTGCCAGAAGGCGACATGCTGTTTATCCCGGCGAAGGCAGCGAATTTGCCCGGCAGCGATAAACCCGTGATGCTACTGAGTCTGGTGTTTTCTCCGGCCTGGCTGGGGCTCTCTTTTTACGATAATCGAACGGCATCTCTGTTACGTCCGATCCGCCGTATTGAGTTACCACATCCGCAGCGCGGCGAAGGCGAGGCGATGCTCACCGCATTAACCCATTTAAGCCGCTCTCCTCAGGCCCAGGATATTATTCAGCCGCTGGTGCTTAGCCTGCTGCATCTGTGTCGTAGCGTGGTGAATACCCGCCCTGACACAGAGCGTCCGCGCGCTGAATTTCTCTATCATAGTATGTGTAACTGGGTGCAGGATAACTATGCCCAACCGCTGACCCGGGAAAGCGTAGCGCAGTTTTTTAATATCACGCCCAACCACCTGTCAAAAGTGTTTGCCCAGCACGGCACCATGGGGTTCGTCGAGTACCTGCGGTGGGTCAGAATGGCGAAGGCGCGCATCATCTTACAGAAATACCATCTGTCGATTAGCGAAGTCGCACAGCGGTGCGGGTATCAGGACAGTAATTATTTCTGCCGCCTGTTCCGGCGTCAGTTTGGCCTGACGCCGGGAGAGTACAGCGTACGTTTTCAGTCAGCACGTTAAGTGAGACAACACCAACAGGTTAGTAATATCCGTTTGCATCGTTGTAAAATAACGGCATGTAGCTCCCCCTGCAGGCTTACTCAATAAAGTGAATATGCGATGAAAAACAGACGTGCACTCTCCCTGATGTGTTTTCAGATGCTGGAATCAGGTGCGGATCGTCAGACCGTGAAAAGAGCCCTTACCTCCCGCCGTGTTAAAGCTCGCCAGGCGGTGGTTCTGCTCTGCAAGCAAGAAATGACGCTCTTAAGAGCCGGGAAACTGCCGGTGCCAAACGCGCCACATTGATGATGTCGCTTTCCGGTCGCGTTCATCCAGCCTGCAACCAGATCGTCGCAGGCTGGAGAGCGCTCTTTCAATGAAGCTTAAAACGTCAGTTCCGCCTCCAGCAACGCGAGAATACTGTCGGCATTTTCAGCGGCAAACAACGACTGGCGGAACGGCTTGTTCACCAGCTTACGCGCCAGCTGCGAGAAGACCTTCACGTGGTTAATGCCTTCATCAGCCCCCAGCGTCAGCATGATAACCAGTTCCACTTCGCCCATCTCTGACTGCCAGTCAACGGGATGAGCAAGCCGGGCAATACTGATGCTGGAATGGCGGATCCCCTGGGACTTAGTGTGCGGAATAGCCACACCAAAACCGACAGCAGTGGTGACTATCTCTTCGCGCTGCCAGATATCTTCCTCCAGTTCAAACGGATGTTCAGTTCGCCCATTAACACCCAGATTGCCGCACAGAAACTGAATCACCTGCTCTTTGTTACTCAGAGATTCACCAACAAAGATGTTCTCCCGCGCCAGTAGCGGACGCACGTCTTTCTGCGGTGCAAACTGGTTGAGCAGATCTTCTATCTCTTGAGCGCTACGGCACTCACAGGCCCGTATGGCGAGTTCACGGCATGCCTGGCCCTCCAGTTGACGAAGCTGACTTTTCACCGCCGGAATACGTGGACTGCTCATGCTCAGCTCGTCGAGTCCTAAGCCCAGTAGCAGCGGTAAATAGCGTCCTTCGCCCCCCAGTTCGCCGCAAATGCCCACCCATTTACCGCGTTCGTGCGCCACGCGGACAATCTGCTGCAACATTCGCAGGAACGACGGCGTAATCGGGTTGTACAACGGCGAAACGCGCGGGTTATTACGATCGACGGCGTACAGGTACTGGGTCATGTCGTTTGAACCAATACTGAAGAAATCCACCTCATCGCAGAAATGGTCGATGATGTAACACACCGACGGCACTTCAACCATAATCCCCAATGAAATTGTCGGAGCATGGCGTAAACCGTCGGCTTTCAGTGCCACCAGCGCTTTTTGCAGTTCGCTTTTTACCCACAAAATCTGGTCAAGGCTGTGCACCATTGGGATCATCAGTTGCGCATTGCCGAAGGTTGCCGCACGTAAGATGGCACGCAGCTGCGTGCGAAACAGTCCGGCAAACTCTGGATAAATTCGCACCGCACGATAGCCCAGGAAAGGATTCTCTTCCTGCGGAATATTGAGGTAACGGATATTTTTATCCCCCCCAATATCCATGGTGCGAAAGATAACCGGCTTGTCGCCCGCGGCCAATAAGACCTGCTGGTAGGCTTCAAACTGTTCCTGCTCGTCGGGAGCGCTGTCGCGGTCCATAAACAGCATTTCAGTACGAAACAGCCCAATCCCTTCCGCGCCATTGGCAAACGCCCCCGGCGCTTCCAGCGCGGTACCGATATTCGCTGCAACGTCAATACGCTGATTATCTTTGGTCAGCGCGGGCTGGGCGGCATCAAGCGCCTGCCGCCGCTGGCATTCATCGGCCAGCTTCTGCGCAATCGCGTAATAACCGCGAACCGCATCGTCTGGATTGATGGCCAGTACCCCACAGCGGGCATCCAGTACCGCATGCTGCCCTGCATAGCGGCTAATGGCCTCCAGCGGCAAGCCGCTAAGCACCGGTATAGCCGACGCGCGAGCGAGGATCAGGGTATGCGATGTACGCCCTGTTTTCTCCAGGATCATGCCTGACAGATGCTGCAAATTGAGGCTTAAAAACTGGCTGGGCGTCAAATCCTCAGCGACCAGAATCGTCGGCTTATTCAGCACCAGCGCATTGCGCGGACGTCTTTCAGGCCAGGTAATATGCAGCAGTTGTTCGCTGATATCACGGATATCGCTAACGCGCTCGCGCAGGTAATCGCTACCGGAGGCCGACAGCTTGTCGCACACCTGCTCCATATTGGCGATAATCGCCGCCCCTAACCCCAGATGCTGCTCCAGCATTAAGCGACGAATATTCCCGGCAAACTCGTCGTCCTGAATCAGAGACAGATGGGCGCTGAGGATGGTTTTACTCTCACCCTCACGCTCGCGCAGTTGCTGATTGAGCTGTTCGGCAAGCGTCGCCAGACTATGCTCCAGCCGGGTATTGTCTTCCGCACTCGGCGCAATCGCGCGATAGCTTTCCAGATTATCGCTCTGCCAAAGCGTGAGCGAACCCGCCCCTACGCCCCCTGCAAGCACGGTGCCATAAAGAAGGTCTGGGTTGAGGCGAATCAGCGAACGCGGCAACGGATGCGCCGCCAGTTCCGCCGGCGTCGGCTGAACGCTGTCGCTGTCAATAAATCGGTGCAGGAGGTACTCCTCCAGCGCTCGCCGGGCCTGTTCTTCATCGCGACCGGTGATGGTTAAGCTACAACTGTCATTAAACAGCGTCCCGGTGCCAATCAGCGCCAGCGAGCTTTTCGCATCTGCCCTGGCGTTCTGGCGATGGTTAAGAAATATCACCTCACTTTGCCACTGGCTGCACTGCTCTTTCAGCTCCCACGCCGGACGCGCATGCAGGCCATTGGGTAGCGGGCAAAGAAATTGAATCGTTAGCATAACAACTCCTGATTAGCGCGAAATCAGCACCTGAAATCCGTCAGATGAACCACGGTTTCGCACGTAAGATGTGAAAGAAGAGCCGACAACAACTGCTGCGTCTGGATGATGTCACGGCAGTCGGCAATCGACGCCGCGCAGTGTCCATGCCGCGTAGCTGGCCCCATGACAACCGTGGGGATCCCCGTACCGCTTACGTGCACCGCCCCGCCGTCAGTGCCGCCGTTACTGAACATGTCAATCTGCAGGGTAATGCCCGCATCAGTGGCCACGCTTTCAACCCACGCCGTCAGCTTTGGCGAGGCAATCAGCGATTTATCGCTTAACACCAGCATCGGGCCATTACCAATCTGCCGATGGTTGGCCGCACCATGATCAAAGTTTTTGGCCCAGCAAGCGGTATCCAGCACGATCGCCACATCCGGGGCGACCGCGCGTGCAGCCGTTTGTCCTCCGCGCAGTCCCACTTCTTCACTGGAACTGGCCACCAGCCAGACCTCACATGGGAGAATGGCGTTATGCCATTCGCGCAGCAGCGCCACCAGCAAATAACATCCAAGTCGATCATCAAAGGCTTTGCCCATGACTCGCTGGTGCGGCAAAACCTGAAACGTCGTGTCAAAGGTGACGCGATCGCCAGGGCGTACGCCGGCCTGAAGTACCTCGTCATAAGACCGCGCGCCAATGTCCACCTGCAGCGCACTGACGTCATTACTGCTGCGCACTCCGTCGAGCAGACCGGGAATTTTGCTCTCTTCACGGGTAGTGATCCGCACCGGCTGCAATTGCCTGGCCGCCATACGCACATTTCCCACCGGCAATACATCGATCGCTCCTTCGCTGGAAATACTGCGCACGATAAATCCCACTTCATCCATATGCGCGCAGATCATTACCTTCGGACCGGTTGATTCATTCAGACGGATCAGCACCGATCCCAGGCCGTCAAAGCGCACCTCTTTATGCAGACGATCCGCCTCTTCAAGCAGGATCTGCCGCACTTCCTGTTCTGAAGAGGCGATCGCGTCCGCCTCACTCAGCGCCTTCAGTAGCGATAAGTCCATTACGCTTCTCCCGTGTGTAACAATGTCTTCGCCATGGTGTAGAGCACCTCGCCGCCGTCTGGCGTAACCAGCACCACATCCTCAATACGCACGCCTCCCTGCCCCGGCAGATAAATACCCGGCTCAACGGTGAGCAGCATGCCAACCGCCAGAGGCGTCGCGTCGGTGGGGGAAAAACGGGGATTTTCATGCACCTCAATGCCGATAGCGTGTCCGGTATTGTGACCAAACTCATCACCATAGCCCGCCTGCGTAATGACCTGCCTGGCTGCGGCGTCAACCTCATGGCAACGCCGACCTGGTCGAATTGCCGCCACCGCCGCACGCTGCGCCGCCAGGACAATCTGATACACGGAAAACAGCGGGCTTTCTTCCGCTGGCTGGTTTGCGTCTGGGATGCGAAAGGTTCTCGTCATATCCGAACAATAGCCCTGATACTGCGCGCCAAAATCCAGCGTGATGAACTCACCCGCCTCGACACGCTTGTCGCTGGCTTTACCGTGCGGCAGCGCGCCGCGCCAGCCGCTGGCGACAATGGTGTCAAAAGAGGGTTTGTCTGCACCGAGCGTACGCATGTACCACTCCAGTTCAGCGGCGATTTCGCGCTCACTGAGGCCAGGTTGAATAAAGCGGCGAATATGTTCAGCACTAAGGTCAGCTATCCGGCAGGCTTCGCGAATGCAGGCTATCTCCTGCGCCGTTTTTACCTGCCGGAGCACATCCGGCACGGCACTCACTAGTCGGGCACGCAGTTTGCCCGACCATCCATTCACCGTATTCCAGCTTACCTGCTCGCCTTCAAATCCCACCGTCTGCAGCTTTTCGTCAGCAATAATGTGATTCACCCGTGAATACAGCGTCTGCGCGCCATCAAGTAGATGGATCTGATAGCCCTGAGTACGCGTGGCAACATCGGTGTAGTAACGGGCGTCGACCAGGATATGCGCGCTTTGATGGCTGATAAACACAAACCCTGAACCGCTGGAGATCCCCATATGCGGCTGTTTATTCTGCCGCGATGACAGCAGCATCGCATCGAGATGTTGCGCCGTTAGCCAGTCACGCAGCGAGGCAAGTAAGCTCATGGTCACAATCCTTCTAATCAGAGGCTTTCAATCAGCAATTTGCCTTTGCGGTACATCATGTTGCGCAGGAACACCACCATCAGCGCCGTAATCACCGCACCTAACAGGATCCCCGCCATATAGACGCCGAGGTTAGTGACCAGCGGCCATGCCCAGATAGCCGATTCCGGGAACCACTGCACCGCCCCCAGCCAGACGGCAGCCGTCGATCCGACAATAGCGCCAACCATATAGGATGGAATTGCCGTGATGGGGCTTTCCAGTGCAAACGGGATCGCCCCTTCGCTGATGCCCATAAACGCGAGGAACATTGCCGTTTTCCCTTGCGGGTAGAGCTGTGCGTTGAACAGGCGTTTGCCAGTTAAGCGCCGGTCGAGAAGCGTAGCCAACCCGAGGCCAATTGGAGGAATCACGATGGCAATAGAGCGTGCGGTTACCGGCAGAACGTGATCAGTAGTAAAGCTGAAGGCGACAAATCCTGCGGCTTTATTAATCGGACCGCCGAGGTCAATCGCCGTTGCCGCAGAAATCCCCATCGCGTACATCAGCGTGCCTTTCTCTCCAGCCGCCATCAGCAGAGAACGAATTCCGCCGTTGATCCACCCGCCAAACGGCGTTATCACGTAATACATCGCCAACATGACGAAGATCGCGGAAAGAATGGGCAGTAAAAAGGTGGTTTTGAATGCCAGCAGGAAATCAGGCAACTGGATTTTTTGGTTCATCCACTTCACCAGATACCCGGCGACAATCGAGATAATCAGCGCGCCAATAAAGGTTGACGGGACGGGAGCACTGGTTGCCCATTGCAGCGTCGCTGGGTCAAAATTCAGTATCTGCGTGGGCTGAGTGGACATCAGTCCACCAATGAACCCCGCCGGAAACGCCAGCTTACCGCCGATAGAGTTGGCGACAAACGCGGCAAACATCGGAATAGCAAAACCAAACAGCACGCCGCCAAAAGATTGCGACAGCCAGGCAAACTTCAGTAATGAGAGATTAAAACCGCTGAATTTTCCGCTGTTCAGCGCATCCATGATGCCGGTGTCAGCAGGTATATCGAGCCAGCTATAGGCGATCAGTTGCGAGAAGGCGAGAATTACCCCGCCCATAATTAACGTCGGTACCATGCGCGAAATACCCGACATCACATGCTGCGGAAGTTCGCCCCAGAAGCTATTGTGGGAGGCCGGTGGATTTTTTATTGCCGCTGCCGCACCAGATGCGCCAGGCACAACGGTTGCACTGCGTTTTTTAATGGCCATACGTAATTCCCTGTCGATGATTATTGTTGTTCAGCGGCAACCATCTCTTCGATCTCTTTGATGATGCCGGCTGCATTTTTTATCGCGTCCTGTAACGTAATTTCGTAGACGTCACGCGACTCAAAACGCTCGTTATCTTCCGGAGTAACGGCAACAGAATGGATGATCAACGTTGCCTCTGCGATATCCTGCGCCGTCAGGCGATTTTGAATTCCGTCCGCACCCTGGGTTTCAATTTTCACTTCATAACCCGCTTCAACCGCGGCTTCTTCCAGCGCCTGAGCCGCCATAAAGGTATGGGCCAGCCCCATTGGGCACGCGCAAACGGCAATCAGTTTTTTGCTCATAATCATTTCCTCGTAATAGTTAACGAGTGAAATTATGGTCCGGGGAAAGTAACGACCGTTATCAGACAAATAATGCTTTTACTGGACAAATAATCCCGCCATTCGGAAATGTGACGAAGGTCGGAAAGGCGGGCGGCAGGCATAAAAAAACCGCGTAATAAACGCGGTTTTGCGGGATATATGTAAGCCGGATAAGCGCTGTGCACCGTCCGGCATTGGTCTTACAAAATATGGCCCAGCGTCTGGCGCAGATGCGCACCGGAACCAAGCAGGCCCGGGTTATCATGCACGATCAGATATACCGGAATATCCTGTACGTAGGCTTTAAAACGCCCCTTATCCTCAAAACCACCACGGAAACCCGAAGCTTTAAAGAAGTCGAGGAAGCGCGGTACGATGCCGCCAGCGATGTACACACCGCCAAACGTGCCCAGCGTTAACGCCAGATCGCCGCCAAAACGCCCCATGATGACGCAGAACAGCGACAGCGCGCGACGACAGTCGATACAGGAATCAGCCAGCGCACGCCCGGTGATATCCTTCGGCTGCAGATTTTCCGGCAGGCGCCCGTCTGATTTGACGATGGCGCGATACAGATTAACCAGCCCCGGACCTGACAGTACGCGCTCTGCGGAAACGTGACCAATTTCCGCACGCAGGACCTCAAGGATAATCCCTTCTTCTTCGCTGTTAGGCGCAAAATCCACGTGACCGCCTTCACCAGGCAAGCTCACCCAGCGTTTATCTACATGCACCAAATGCGCCACTCCAAGTCCGGTACCTGCGCCATAGACAGCAATCGGTTTGCCTTCAACAGGTTCCGCACCGCCAAACTGGATCAAATGCTCTTTCTTCAGCATCGGGATCGCCATCGACACGGCGGTGAAATCATTGATGATTTCCAGATGGCTGAAGCCCAGATTTTTTTTCATCTCAGCAATAGAGAATGCCCAGGTATGGTTGGTCATTGCCACCCAGTCACCGGTAATCGGACAGGCAATGGCAATACAACCATCCTCGACGCTGACGCTATGCTCATCCAGGTATACGCGTACTACCGCCTCGAGGCTTGGGTAATCCAGCCCGGAATAGGTTTTTGCCTGCGAAATCTCGCCGCTGGCAATGTCGCACAGAGCAAGACGCGCGTTGGTGCCGCCAACATCACCTACTAAAGCATATTTTGTCATTCTTCCACTGCTCCGCTAAAGTCAGAATAAATCTTTGCCACACTGTAAATTCATGGGGGCATAACAACAACGCCCTGAAGGCTGATGCCCGTGGAAAATCGATCCAGATCACATAATTACTTTATCGTTTCAGCACCATTTGCAGCGATGCGGTTGCGCAGGCTGTGCAAACTATGTCTATGACTCTGTTTTAAGGAATAGAATATGCTTCATCCACGAGCCAGAACGATGCTCTTGCTATCAACTCCTGCGCTAATTATTGGTATTGCCTCCAGCCTGGTGTTGATCGTTGTGATGAAAGTGGCGTCCGTTTTACAGCAATTTTTGTGGGAACGCCTGCCCGTTAGCATCGGTATTGCCCAGGACTCTCCGCTGTGGATTATCGGCATGCTGACGCTCACGGGGATCATGGTCGGGTTAGTTATTCGCTACAGCCAGGGTCACGCAGGACCGGATCCTGCCTGTGAGCCGTTAATTGGAATGCCGGTCCCCACCTCAGCAATTCCGGGCTTGCTGGCAGCGCTCATCCTCGGCCTGGCGGGTGGCGTCAGTTTGGGTCCGGAACACCCGATCATGACCGTGAATATCGCACTGGCTGTGGCGCTCGGCAGCCGTATGTTTCCCCGCATTGCTAAGCTGGACTGGACCATCCTCGCCTCTGCCGGCACCATCGGCGCGCTATTTGGCACCCCCGTTGCCGCCGCGCTGGTCTTTTCACAAACGCTGAATAGCTCGGACAATGTTCCCTTATGGGATCGCCTGTTTGCACCGTTAATGGCCGCCGCCGCGGGCTCGCTGACCACCAGTCTGTTTTTTCACCCCCATTTTTCACTGCCCATCGCGCACTACACGCAGATGCACGTGATCGATATCCTCAGCGGTGCGGTCGTTGCCGCCATCGCCATTGCCGCCGGGATGGTGGCTGTCTGGTGTCTGCCGCGTTTACACCATTTAATGCATCGATTGAAACACCCGGTCCTGATTCTTGGGGCTGGCGGCTTAATCCTCGGCATTTTAGGCGTTATCGGCGGACCGCTTACCTTGTTTAAAGGACTGGACGAAATGCAGCAAATGGCATTTAGCCAGACGCTGGGAGCATCGGATTATTTCATGCTTGCCGTGATCAAATTGGCGGCATTAGTGGTTGCAGCTGCGAGTGGTTTTCGCGGCGGGCGAATTTTCCCGGCAGTATTCGTTGGGGTCGCGCTTGGCCTGATGCTGCACGCCCACGTTGAAGCGGTGCCAGCGGCCATTACCGTCTCCTGCGCGATTCTTGGACTGGTGCTGGTCGTCACCCGTGACGCCTGGCTGAGCCTGTTTATGGCAGCAGTGGTGGTGCCAGATTCCACCCTGCTGCCGCTGCTGTGCATCGTCATGCTGCCCGCCTGGCTGCTGCTGGCGGGCAAACCGATGATGATCGCCGAGCGTACCGATAAGTAGTTAGCCTCCGTTACGCGTTTCCAGCGCACGGGTCACCGTGCGCAATAGCTCAGGAAGATCGGCTTTCGGTAGTACCACCTCAATTAACGACAATCGTTGCGGATGGGACAAACGGGCCAGCACTTCTTCCAGTTGTACCGCCTGCTCCACACGCCAGCACTCCGCCTGACATTCACGACGAAACGCCTGCGGCACCTGCGTCCAGTTCCAGGCGGCGATATCGTTATAGCGCTGATTTGCCCCATGTATAGCCCGCTCCACGGTATAGCCGTCATTATTTAGCAGCAAAATAACGGGAGATTGCCCGTCTCTGAGCATAGAGCCCAGTTCCTGAATGGTGAGCTGCGCCGCACCATCGCCAATAATCAGGATCACCCGGCGGTCCGGGCAGGCGGTTTGCGCGCCAAATGCAGCCGGGAGCGCGTAGCCGATAGACCCCCACAGCGGCTGAACCAGCACCTCCGCTCCACCGGGTAGCGTGAGCGCAGCCGCGCCAAATGCAGCGGTCCCCTGGTCGACGAGGATAATGTCATTGGGTGCCAGATACTGCTGCACCGTATGCCAGAAATTTTCCTGCGTCAGAGGTCCCTTCTCAACCTGAATACGTCTAACTGGCGGGCGTTCTGGCGGCAGTGAAAAGGACATCTCCAGACACAGCTCCCGCAAGGTGGTTACCGCCTGCTCCATCGGGACGTTAAACCAACGGTTTCCAATCCGTGAGGCATGTGGCTGCACCTCAATCGTGCGCTCCTGTGGTAACTGTTGCGTAAACCCGGCGGTCAGAGTGTCAACAAATTGTGTGCCAACACACACTATCGTGTCGGCATCTTCTATCGCCTGACGTACATAGTCGCTGCTGGCTCCAGCGCTGTAGGTGCCGACAAACGCCGGATGACGCTCATCGAATAGCCCTTTGCCCATCAACAACGTGGCGTGGGCCATCGGCGTTTCCGCCATCCAGCGTTGCAATACCGGCTGCAGGCCAAAGCGTTGCGCGAGAACGTCTGCCAGAAGCGCTACGCGCGGGCTGTCCAGTAACCGCTCGCGGGCATGGTAGCGAAACGCTTCTGCCACGCTGCTTTCTGGCTCGCTCAGAGGAACAATCAGGATGTCATTCGGCGGCGTGGTGCGCTGTTTTGCCACATCAGCAGGTAACATCAGATAGCCCGGTCTGCGTTCGATGAGCATTGTTCGCAGCACGCGGTCAATTTCATAACAGGCGTTTTGTTCATCCAGCACTGCGCTGGCCGTCGTCACCGCCTGCTGCATACGATAAAAATGCTGAAAATCACCGTCCCCAAGGGTGTGATGCATCAACTCCCCGCGACGTTGAGCACCGCGACAGGGCGCGCCAACAATATGCAAAACAGGAACATATTCCGCATAGCTTCCCGCGATACCGTTAATCGCGCTTAACTCACCTACGCCAAACGTGGTGAGCAGCGCCCCCACCCCGGATACCCGGGCATAGCCATCCGCAGCATAAGCCGCATTCAACTCGTTCGCACACCCGACCCAACGTACGCTGGGATGTTCAATCACGTGATCAAGAAACTGCAAATTATAATCGCCAGGCACACCAAAGAGATGGCCAACACCACAGCCTGCCAGCCTGTCCAGCAGATAATCAGCAACGGAATACGGGGTTTGCATGACAGCTTTCCTTCTGACGGTAACCTCATGTTGAGTATCGAAGAACTGTGATGACTGTCCAGGAAAGTCGCTGTGAAGGGGGTGGAAAGCAAGATGTACAGTTTTCATCCCTAAATTTAATTGCAGCTGGCCTTGTGTAAACGTATACACTCAAAGTCACACCTTATCTGACAGGAGGCTATATGGCTTATCAGGCTGCTGAAAATCGTTATCAGACAATGGAGTACCGCCGCTGCGGTCAGAGCGGCCTCAAGCTCCCGATTGTATCACTGGGGTTGTGGCACAATTTTGGTGATACCACGCAGGTCGAGAACAGTCGGGCGCTGTTACAGCGTGCATTCGATCTGGGGATCACCCATTTTGATCTGGCGAATAACTATGGTCCACCGCCGGGTTCAGCGGAGCGAAATTTTGGTCGCATCCTGCAGGAAGATTTTTTACCGTGGCGAGATGAGCTGATCATCTCCACCAAAGCGGGTTACACCATGTGGGAAGGCCCTTACGGGGACTGGGGCTCACGCAAATACCTGATTGCCAGCCTCGATCAAAGCCTGAAGCGTCTGGGGCTGGAGTATGTCGATATCTTCTACCACCATCGCCCCGCCCCTGAAACACCGCTCAGAGAAACCATGCGCGCGCTGGATCATATCGTCCGTCAGGGCAAAGCGCTGTACGTAGGCCTATCTAACTATCCGGCTGAACTTGCCAGACAAGCGATTGAAATACTCGACGATTTAGGTACGCCATGCCTTATTCATCAGCCCAAATATTCTATGTTTGAGCGTTGGGTCGAAGAGAGCCTGCTGTCGCTTTTACAGGAAAAAGGCGTCGGTAGTATCGCCTTCTCACCGCTGGCTGGCGGGCAGTTAACCGACCGCTATCTGAACGGTATTCCTGCGGATTCTCGCGCCGCAAGCACCAGCCGTTTTCTGAATCCGGACCAGATCACCCCACAAAAACTGGAAAAAGTTCGAGCGCTGAACGCACTGGCAGAGCGACGGGGACAAAAGCTGTCTCAGATGGCGCTCGCGTGGGTTCTCCGGGAAGACAAGGTCACGTCTGTGCTGATTGGTGCCAGTAAACCGGCGCAAATTGAAGATGCCGTCGGCATGCTGGCAAACCGTCACTTTACGCCTGAAGAGTGCGCGGAGATTGATGCCATTCTGAGTCGGTTGAAATAAAGACACATTTATTAACAAAAAGTGCTCTCACTTGCGATTTAAGAGTTGTGGCGATGAAACGGGGCTTTACTGCCCCGTAATATTACGTTAACAGGCCGGCTACGGCTCGATCGTGAAGGAGAGAAAACATGTTCAGGTCACTGATTCTGGCGGCAGTCTTAATGGCTTTTACACCGCTGGCCGCGAACGCTGGCGAAATCACCCTGCTGCCATCAATAAAATTGCAAATTGGCGATCGCGATAATTACGGTAACTACTGGGATGGCGGCCGCTGGCGCGACCGGGATTACTGGCACCATAACTATGAGTGGCGCAAAAATCGCTGGTGGCGTCATGACAACGGCTACCATCGTGGCTGGGATAAACGCAAAGCTTATGAACGCGGCTACCGAGAAGGCTGGAATGACCGTGACGACCATCGCGGTCGTGGGCGCGGCGGTCACGGGCATCGTCATTAAGAAAAGGAACCTGTGGTAACAGAGAATTTTTAACAATGGCAAAGGGTTCCGTTCACCGTATGTTCATTGTTTCTCTGAAACCCTCATTCCCGTAACGGGCAAGGGAGGCTCACCGTCTCCCTTGCCACCCAGGCTTCCGGCAGGAAAAATCGTCACTTCGTGATCCATTCGCCTTATGTCGTCTTCCTTCGGATCGCTTCAGTACGCTGACTTTCAGTTCAATCCGTTTCGCTTTAATAAAAAATACCTTTGCGGCTAATCAATCCTTAAGTGACCAGCATTAGCCTGCAGGCTGCTTTTTTATGGTCAAATCCTGCGCTTTTTATTTTTCACTATTTGCCCTTGAGCAAAAATCTCCTGAACGTATCTTATCCTCAAGAGAATTCACGTCAGGATTAACTTATGAATGCTAATTTTAAGAATGAAATTCAGACATTCGGTCGATCGCTATTATTACCGATCGCCGTACTGGCGCCTGTGGGGATGGTCATGGGAATTAGCGCTGCGTTAGGGCAGAGCTATATGATTGATAAACTCCCCTTTCTGGGCAATGAAATTTTCAGAGCAATTCTCTCTTCTCTGGGATTAATCAGCAGCGTCGTTTTTAATAATATTCCTTTACTGTTCGCGATGGGTGTCGCCTACGGTATGTCTAAAAAAGAAAAAGGGATTGCTGTATTTGCGTCCGTCGTGGCTTACCTGACTCTGCTTATCGCCATGCATGTGCATCTTAAGCTGGCGGGTACGCTGGCGAAAGAGGATATGGCTTTCGTCGGACAGGGAATGGTATTAGGTATTCAGACGCTGAAAATCGAAGCGCTGGGCGGTATTATTGCCGGGCTGCTGGCAGCTAAAATAACCGACCGTTTTTACCGGCTGCAATTACCTCTCGCTTTCGCCTTTTTCAGCGGTAAAAAATCCGTCGCGATCTTAGCCATTGCTTTTTCCATTCCCGTCGGCTTGATCATTCCTTTTATCTGGGATCTGTTTACCGCAGGTATGCGCTCCATATCAACAATAATGATGGCACCCAACATTGGTGCAGGTATCTATATGACGCTCAATCGCCTACTGATCCCGTTTGGCTTGCACCACGTCCTCAGTTCCACCGTGCGTTTCACCGCGGCAGGCGGTACGTACCTGATTGACGGGCAGACCTATGTCGGTATTTTGCCCGCTATCAATAAAATCCTGTTTGAGCTTGGTCCCACCCATCCGGCCTGGAAAGAGTATATGCCGACGCTCACCAGCTATCTTGCCTCATCACAAATGCTCACGACGCTGTTCCGCGTTCCGGCGATTGGTCTGGCGATGTACCACATGGCCTATTTCAAGAATAAGAAATTTGCCAAAGGGATGATCCTGACCGTGGTGCTGACCGCCATGCTGGGGAATATTACCGAACCGCTGGAGTTCTCCTTCCTGTTTATCGCGCCAAAACTCTTTATTGTCTATGCGGTACTCTGTGGCTTATTGACCATTCCACTGCAATTACTGGAAGTCTCCATCGGCTATATTCGCGGCACCATTTTTGATTTTGGTATTTTCGGTTTGATGTATGAACACACCCAATGGATTAATTTAATTATCCTCGGCGTGATTAACTTTGTTGTCTTCTATTTCGTCTTCCGCTTCGCGATCGGTAAATTTGATATTAAGACCCCAGGCCGCGAGAGTGAAATCGCTGACAGCACCTTACTGAACAATAAAGAGTACGACAAAGTCGCCGAACTGGTGATTCAGGGGCTGGGCGGGACAGACAATATCAAGCGCGTTGAAAACTGCGTTTCACGGTTACGTATTGATTTGAAAGATCAGAAAAAAATGGACATGGCCATTCTTAAAGAATCTGGCTCGCTGGGAACCTTTATCCCCTCCAGCAACCATGTTCATGTGGTATTCGGCCCACACGTAGAATTTGTCCGTAACGCGGTAGACGACCGCCTCGTCGGTGCGAAATAAATTCAAGGAGATAGTAATGCGTGCACTGTATGATTCAAAAAGCAAAACGATCGACGATCGAGGAATGAAATCTCTGCTCGCACAGCCAGCGCGGGTACAGTCATGGCTCGATGTTGAAGCCGCCCTGGCTCAGGCACAGGCCGGACACGGCATGATCCCCGCCAGCGCCGCAGTCAATATTACCGCTAACTGCCACGTGGATAAGATTGACCTGACGGAAATGGAACGCCTGCTGCGCGAGATTGGTCACGGCTTCGTTCCGGTCATCAAAGTGCTGGTCAAAGCCTGTGACAGTGAAAGCGGAAAATACGTGCATTACGGCGTCACCACGCAGAATATTCAGCAAACAGCACAGCTTTATCTGGCAAAGCAGTTCGATACCATCATGCAGGGTTTTGTGGACGATATTCTGCGTAACCTGGCAAAGATGGCATCTGACCATAAAGCAACGATTATGGCCGGACGTACCCACGGTAAGCACGCGCTGCCCATCACCTGGGGCTATAAAGCCGCCGTGTGGATTGATGAGTTACTGAGCGCCCAGCAGCGCATGCGGGAAGCGGAAAAACGCGTCTTTACCGTGATGATGGGGGGAGCCGTGGGCGCCTTCCACGCGACCGGTGAAACCGGCCGCCAGGTTCAGGATAGCGTTGCCCAAAAGCTGGGAATGCATTCAATGGCGATTCCCTCCCGCAACTCGCGCATTTACCGCACTGAATACATCAGTAATTTGTGCCTGCTGGCGACGACGTTACACAAAATAGCCGAAGAGGTTTATCAGACCTCAAGTGAAGAGTTTGCCGAAGTTTCAGAAGCCTTCACTAAAGGCACCGTTGGCAGCAGCACCATGCCGCAAAAAGTGAATCCTAAACTGGCGAAGGGGATCATCGCCAACGCGCAGAAATTGTACTCAGTAATGACCTCCTGCCTGTATGTCAGCCCACGTCCCTTCGAAGCAGACAGCTCCGCTTACTTTATCTTTGACGGTAATATCCAGGAGAGTATGGAGCTAATGGCTGAGATTGTGATGCGAGCCGAAGAGTTGACGCGAACGCTGGTCATCAATCCTGGGCGTATGCGCCAGAATGTGCAGTTAACGCATGGTCTTATTAATAGCGAAAAAATCATGATGCAGCTGGTGGAAAGGCTGGGCAAAGATGCCGCACATGAACGCGTCTACCAACTGGCAATGCGCAGCACGCATGAAGGCATCCCCTACGCTGATGTGCTGCGTGATGACCCTCTTATTCGCCAGCACTTTAGCGACTCAGAAATTAATACGCTGCTGGATCCTGCTCACTACATCGGCCTTTGCGCAGAAATCGCCGAGGAAACGGCCGTTCGCGTATGGGAGAAAGACAATGGCTGATCCCCTGCTTTCTCTGGCAAGTGAACGCATTGTCACCCCGAATGGAATCGAAAGCGGCTATCTGCATATTGAAAGCGGACGTATTTCTGGCCTCGACAGTACACCGCGAGGAAAAATCGTCGATTATCGCCATGCCATGCTGATGCCCGGTTTTGTGGATATTCACGTTCACGGCTGGGGGAGAGGGTCGTTTGCCTGGAGAGGTGAACGCCGTTCTTTGCAGGCGATGAGCCGGGATCTGGTTAACGCCGGGGTTACCGCGTGGCTTGCAACGTCAGCCACCCAGCCGGAAACGTTCTTGCTGGAGAGTCTTTCCACCGCCGCAGACTGGATTGCAGACGCAAAAGCGGAAGATGGTGCCGAAGCGGTGGGTATTCATATGGAAGGCCCCTTTATTAACCCTGCATACAGCGGAATGCAGAGCAAGGACGCGATTCAACCACCCGGTATCGAAGGATTCAAACGCTATCAGCACGCCGCGAGGGGAAATATCCGTCTGATGACGCTCGCACCTGAACTGCCGGGCGCCCTGGCGCTAATCCGCTATTTACGCCAGTCAGGCGTCACCGTGTCAGCCGGTCATACCGACGCCACCTTTGATGAAACCACCCTCGCCATTGAAGCCGGTTTAACCCACTTTACCCATGCCTTTAGCGCCATGCGCGGGCTGCATCACCGGGAGCCTGGCGTGGTGGGGGCGCTGATGTACCATCAGAATACGTATGCCGAGGTGGCAAAGCAGAGCGGGATTACGTTGCGACCAGAAGTGTTCGACATTCTCTATCGGTTGAAAAAAGATCGCCGGTTGGTCATGGTCAGCGATTGTCTGGGATATGTAGATTTTCCCGAAGGATCAGAATTCCACCATTACCTGCGCCAGGAGACGTTTCGCATTCACAATCATTGTCTTGAAATCACCGACCACAGCGGAAAGACCCGAACGGTTTCACCCACGGAGTGGTCCGAAGTGTGCAAACTGGAGATGAGCTTTCTGGACTCCGTGAAAAATGTGGTCGACAGGCTGGAAAAAGGCTGGGTTTCAGCCGCGCAGATTGCCTGCCTTAATCCGGCAATCCTGGCGGGTGTTGACGCGAGAAAAGGCAGCCTGACGTCAGGAAAAGATGCCGATATTCTCGTGTTGGGTGCAGAGTTAAACCTGGAAGCCGTCTGGTGTCGCGGCGTTTCGCAACCTCTGGCTAAATAAAAATATCACTGTAATGCGTATCAAGAAAAATTTTTAACGCCTCCTGGCTCATTCCCTGAACCTGCTGAATAAAGTCCTCAGCAGGTATTTTTTTGCGCGCGGAGGGAAGTCCATTTTCGCGTAATAACAGGAGATCGTCCTGCGTGAGCCAGAAATTCACTTTGACATAATCCAGCCCGGCGTAGCGGAGATGACTCGATATCTTGTTTGTAAAGGTAATCAGCAGGTCGAATTCGAGCTGCTGAAGCCGCGCAATCTCATTGATGTTGATGCAGGCGGGGATTTCAATATGGAAGCGGGAGAAAAGCATCTCTTTAAAATAGCCGACCTTACTCTCTGACGAGTTCGTCACAATAATGACCCGCTTTTTCTTATCGCCAACAACCCGATTTTTGAGCGCATACTTTTTGATAATCAGCACCAGGGTTGCCAGGTGAATAGCAGAAAAGGTCGTTTGCCAGTGATGTTCAATCTCCTTCACCGCATACTGGACATGATCCCATAGCTCAGGATAGCGTCGCTGGACATCATGGAGCTTTTTATCATCGAACCAGAGATGAAATTTATTCTGGATGATGGCGGCATAGATAAAATTATAAATCTCCGCAAACCAGGCGTGCTGATTGTGAATGGTGTTCTCCAGACATCCGGCTAAAGCGTGACAGGTGCGCTTAACGTAAGAGACCAGCCGGGCGTCGTATAATGTGAAGGGGCGATGAGTAAACGTCAGTGAAGCAATCAGCAGATCCAGACAGATATTTTCATCCGCATCAGGCAATACGCCATAAGGAAAGGTCGTCAAAAACTCAGCCGCCGAACTCTCCGTAATTCTGTGTCCCCTGCGGATACGGTGCAGGGCAAGGCTAAGATAGACCAGTAAGTATTTCCTGCCGTTATATCCCAGGGCGATGACCGGACTGATTTTATCTTCGTAATAGTCTGCCGCCTGGTTTATCTCTGCAGCACACTCATGAAGAAACTGTTCGGCAATTGAACGGCCTGTCGGCTCATTGGCCTGGTGGGCGATAAGTCGGTGATCCTCACCAATTTCGACCGTTTTTAGTATCGTCATGCACGCCGCCAGCCGCAGCTGGAACTCATCCCCCGCAAGCCGGGAGCCCTTACGCGGGATACTTTGCACAATCAGATCGCGTTCCTGCACCAGGCTCATCATGACGGGATTATCATTTTTCACCGTTCCCGCACTGACATAAAATTTTTTGTAATAATCATTTTTATTCACCACATCGTGCAAACAGAGCGCCACAAAGAGATCCTTCACCCTCTCTTCTGCCGTAGTGATATAGCGATTAAACTGGACGCGCGCTAAAAACTGTCGGTATTCGCTGTAGCCAATCCGGGTGGTAATAAACTGATTATCCTGATGTAGCTGGACATTTTCTGGCAGAAGTTCATTGAGCTCTTTCATTGTCCGTTTTAGCGTGGAGAGCGTTTTACCGAAACGCTCGACAGCCTCTTCAACGGGGAGCGGACTGTTGTCCTGGAGATATTTCAGGAAAGAGAGATCAAAATGATTCATGAACGCCTGCCAGTTAATTATGCAGGGCACATAATAGAGGAAAAGCTCAAATAAAACCGTGACCCGTCGCGAGTCACGGTTGATTATAGCCCCATCGCCGTGCCTGCCAGTAGCCAGAGATTGAGCGCCACGACCAGTATCACAATGACCCAGCCAATCTGTTTAACGCAACGACGATTGACCAGATCCCCCATCAGCTTACTGTCGCTGGTGAAGATCAGCAGCGGCACCAGCGCCAGCGCGATACCAAAACTGAGCAACACCTGACTCATCACCAGAATACGGGTCGGATCCAATCCCATCAGAATCACAATAAATGATGGCATCATGGTGACGGTACGGCGTACCCATAGCGGAATGTGAAAACGGATAAACCCTTGCATCACCACCTGCCCCGCCAGCGTACCGACCACGGTAGAAGAGAGTCCCGCAGCCACCAGGCTTAAACCAAACACCGTCGCTGCAGCGTGACTCAACAACGGTTCAAGGGTCAGATACGCCTGATCGAGATCGGCAATACCGGTATGCCCGCTAAAATGAAATGCGGCGGCAGCCGTCGCCATCATCGCCAGATTGACAAATCCGGCAATCGTCATGGCGATAGCCACATCCCATTTAGTGGCCGCATAGCGCTGTTGGCGTGTTCCGCCGTGCAAATGCTGAGTTAAGGAAGAGTGCAGATAAATGACGTGCGGCATGATAGTCGCACCGAGCACCCCAGCGGCCAGGAACACCGCTTCGGAATTAGGCAGGCTTGGGATCACCATTCCCTTACTAAGCTGCGCGAAGTTCGGTTGGGAAAAAACCAGCTCCACAATGTAAGCCGCGGCCACAAACAGCAGCAGGCCGCCAATCACCTTTTCCAACGGTTTTTGACCGCGACGCTGCAGCATCAGAATTAAGAACGTCGCGATACCGGTGAGTACGGCCCCTTGCAATAAGGAGACGCCGAGGATCAGTTTGAAGCCAATCGCAGCGCCAATAAATTCAGCAAGGTCTGTTGCCATAGCGATAATTTCTGCCTGCACCCAGTAGAACCACACCACCGGGCGAGGATAATGATCGCGAATTTGCTCCGCCAGGTTTTTACCCGTAGCAATGCCGAGTTTTGCCGACAGCACCTGAATCAGCATCGCCATCAGGTTTGCCCAGACCACCACCCACAGCAATTGATAACCAAAGCTGGCCCCTGCCTGGATATTGGTGGCGAAGTTACCCGGATCGATATAGCCGATCGCCGCGATGAACGCAGGTCCCATTAATGCGAGCTTCAACTTGCGCGCTGCCCGCCCACTGCTACTCTCAACGCGATCGTTAGTCATTTTAGTGCCTCAGAAACATAGCCTTTGCTATGTTTCAAGCTACGCCTACTGAGAATGATTATCAAATTCATTTTAATGGGTGACGTTGATTTCTCTGATAGCGTTTGTCTATGGATCGATAAGGATTCTGGAAATACCGGCGAGATGTTTAATTATTGTTATGAGAATAGCACAATGACATAACTTTTCACTTCCATACTAAACATAACGGAAGTGTATCACCGATCACTAATTTTGAATCTCGTCACAGGTCCTTATTATAGTGTGTGTTTGATCTCGTTTTCTTTATGGTTGTTACATAGAATGTGCACGAAAACTAAACCTGCCTCATATTTGGAGCAAATATGGACCGCGTTCTTCATTTTGTCCTGGCCCTTGCCGTGGTTGCGGTACTCGCACTGCTGGTAAGCAGTGACCGTAAAAAAATCCGCATTCGTTATGTTATTCAATTGCTTGTTATCGAAGTGTTACTGGCATGGTTCTTCCTGAACTCTGATGTCGGTCTGGGCTTCGTGAGAGGCTTCTCCGAGATGTTTGAGAAACTGCTCGGGTTTGCTAATGAAGGGACTAACTTTGTCTTCGGTAGCATGAACGATAAAGGCCTGGCATTCTTCTTCCTGAAAGTGCTTTGCCCGATCGTCTTCATCTCCGCCCTGATCGGTATTTTGCAGCATATCCGCGTACTGCCGGTAATCATCCGCGCGATTGGTTTCCTGTTATCCAAAGTAAACGGTATGGGCAAACTGGAATCCTTCAACGCCGTCAGCTCTCTGATCCTGGGTCAGTCTGAGAACTTTATCGCCTATAAAGATATTCTCGGCAAAATGTCTCGCAACCGTATGTACACCATGGCAGCAACGGCGATGTCGACCGTTTCCATGTCTATCGTCGGCGCGTACATGACCATGCTGGAACCGAAGTACGTGGTTGCGGCGCTGGTTCTGAACATGTTCAGCACCTTTATCGTGCTGTCGCTGATCAACCCTTACCGCGTTGATGCCAGCGAAGAAAATATCCAGATGTCTAACCTGCACGAAGGCCAGAGTTTCTTCGAAATGCTGGGTGAATACATTCTGGCTGGTTTCAAAGTGGCAATTATCGTTGCGGCGATGCTGATTGGTTTCATCGCACTGATCGCTGCCCTGAACGCCCTGTTCGCCACCGTGACCGGTTGGTTTGGCTACAGCATCTCTTTCCAGGGCATCCTGGGTTACATCTTCTACCCAGTTGCATGGGTAATGGGTGTGCCGTCCAGCGAAGCGCTGCAGGTGGGCAGTATCATGGCAACTAAACTGGTTTCCAACGAATTCGTTGCGATGATGGATCTGCAGAAAATCGCCGATACGCTCTCCCCGCGCGCAGAAGGCATCCTGTCCGTGTTCCTGGTTTCCTTCGCTAACTTCTCTTCCATCGGTATTATCGCCGGTGCGATTAAAGGCCTGAACGAAGAGCAAGGTAACGTGGTTTCTCGCTTTGGTCTGAAGCTGGTGTACGGCTCTACGCTGGTGAGCGTACTGTCCGCATCTATCGCCGCACTGGTGCTGTAAGCGTAAGACAGCGTCGCAGTGATAAGGCCGGGGAGATTCATATTCTCCCCGGTTTTTTTATGCCTGCGATTCAGCAAACCAAAGAGATAAAGAGTAAGAACTGGCAGGATGCAGAAACAAAAAACCCCCGCTTTTCAGCGAGGGTTTAAATTTTGGTGGAGCTAAGCGGGATCGAACCGCTGACCTCTTGCATGCCATGCAAGCGCTCTCCCAGCTGAGCTATAGCCCCACGATGCTTTTACGTACGTACCAAATTCATTGGGATTAAATTTGGTGGAGCTAAGCGGGATCGAACCGCTGACCTCTTGCATGCCATGCAAGCGCTCTCCCAGCTGAGCTATAGCCCCATTACGTAAAGCTTGTCGAGTTGACGGGCGGCATCATATGAATTCCCTTCGCGTGTGTCAACGGCAAAATTAACTCATAGAATTCAATCGCTGAAAAAGCAGTCAAATGAAGAACATTGCGTAACAACTCGCATTCAGTAGTTAAACGCGTCACGGTTTCTACTAAAATGGTGCTATAAAATGAACCACTAATTAACCCCACGACTATTCAGGGAATCGTTATGTTCAAGGAACGGATGACGCCAGAAGAACTTGCTAATCTGACCGGATACAGCCGACAGACCATCAATAAATGGGTACGCAAAGAAGGTTGGGCGACATCACCAAAACCAGGCGTTCAGGGCGGTAAAGCCCGGCTGGTTCACGTCACCGAACAAGTTCGTGAATACATTCGCAGCGCTGAGCGTTCAGCCGAAGGTTTATCAGATAACTTATCGTTATCCGGCGATACCTCTGTTGAAGCGCTGCTGATTAGGCTCGCTAAAGAAATGACGCCGACAGAACAGAAAATGTTTACCTCACTGATCCTGCGTGAAGGCATTACGGGTTTATTACAGCGTTTAGGGATCCGCGAAAACAAATAATATGAAAAAATTACGCAGCAAAATGACGACCGAAGAGCTGGCGGAATGTCTCGGGGTTGCCAAACAAACCGTCAATCGTTGGATCAGAGAACAAAACTGGACTACCGAAAAGTTTCCCGGCGTTAAAGGTGGTCGTGCCAGACTGATTCATATTGACTCCAGCGTCCGCGCGTTTCTGCTCAATATTCCCGCTTTTCGCAAAGTTCCTGAAGTTTATCAGGCTGAAGAACCGCTGGCAGAATACACCCACGTAGTACGCAGCCACGCGTGCCGCCAGATAATTAGCGCACTGGACAACATGTCCCCAACGGAACAAGAAAAGCTGGCGATGTATATTTCGCGCGAAGGTATTCGCACTTTTCTTACTCGTTTGGGTATTGATGAGTCTGAATAACAGGCAAAAAAACGGCAGGATACGCTCCTGCCGTTATTTCATCGGTCAATCAGTCTTATTGCTGGCTTTCACGCTCAGCAATAAACGCCAGCGCTTTATTAATACGCTCAATGCTGCGGGATTTACCAATCGCATGCACCGTAACGTCTAACGCCGGGGATTGACCCGCGCCGGTAACGGCTACGCGCAGCGGCATCCCGACTTTACCCATACCAACTTCCAGCTCATCAGCCGTTGCCTGAATCGCATGGTGCACATTTTCTGCCGTCCACTCGCTAATCGCAGCCAGCTTGTCACGAACCACTTCCAGCGGCTGACGCGCAACCGGACGCAGGTGTTTCTTCGCTGCATCAGCGTCGAACTCGGCAAAGTCTTCGTAGAAGTAGCGGCAGCTCTGCGCCATCTCTTTCAGCGTTTTGCAGCGCTCACCGAGCAGTTTAACCAGCTCTGACAGCTGCGGGCCTACGCGGGTATCGATATTTTCCTGCTCAATGTGCCATTGCAGATGGGTTGCTACATATTCCGGCGCCAGCGCATTAATATAGTGATGGTTCAGCCACTGCAGTTTTTCAGTGTTAAACGCACTCGCAGACTTGCTCACCGCACCGAGGGAGAACAGTTTGATCATCTCTTCACGGGTGAAAATTTCCTGATCGCCACTGGACCAACCCAGACGCACCAGATAGTTCAGCAGCGCTTCCGGCAGGTAACCGTCGTCGCGGTATTGCATAACGCTGACCGCACCGTGACGTTTGGAGAGTTTTTTACCATCGTCACCGTTGATCATTGAAACGTGTGCGTACACTGGCACCGGCGCGTTCAGCGCTTTCAGGATATTGATCTGACGCGGAGTGTTGTTGATATGGTCTTCACCACGAATAACGTGGGTGATTTCCATATCCCAGTCGTCGACAACAACGCAGAAGTTGTAGGTCGGGGAACCGTCGGTACGGCGAATGATCAAATCATCCAGCTCCTGGTTGCTGAATTCGATCGGCCCACGGATCTGGTCGTCAAAAATAACGGAACCGTCCTGCGGGTTGGCAAAACGTACCACGCAAGGTTCATCAGCGGCATGATGCTCGTGGCCGTGGCGGCAGCGGCCGTCGTAACGCGGCTTCTCACCGTTCGCCATCTGCTCTTCTCGCAGCGCGTCCAGACGCTCTTTAGAGCAGTAGCATTTATATGCGGTGCCTGCTTCCAGCATTTCATCAATCACCGCGTTGTAGCGATCAAAACGTTTGGTCTGGAAGTACGGGCCTTCATCCCATTCCAGATTCAGCCAGTTCATGCCATCCATAATGGCTTCAATAGCTTCCGGAGTGGAGCGTTCGAGATCGGTGTCTTCAATACGCAGCACAAACTCACCGCCATGGTTGCGTGCAAAAAGCCAGGAATAAAGAGCAGTACGCGCACCGCCGACGTGCAGGTAGCCTGTCGGGCTTGGCGCGAAGCGAGTTTTGATTTTCATGAAATGGCCTTACGTTTATAAAGATGCCGACAACCGGCAAATCCAGGGAAGATTATCAGGCTCGTATTCTATCACCGTGGTCTGATTCCTCAATGTTGTTCAGGTTGGAACATTACGCTTTGCCATTTTCGTATACAAATCATGCCGCACGGACTGTTTTGCGATCGTTTTGTTTAAATTTACGACGAACGAACAATTTCTTTAGAAAATGCGTTGACTCATTTTCAACTCTCCCTATAATGCGACTCCACACAGCGGGGGTGATTAGCTCAGCTGGGAGAGCACCTCCCTTACAAGGAGGGGGTCGGCGGTTCGAACCCGTCATCACCCACCAACTACTTTATGTAGTCTCCGCCGTGTAAAACAAGAAATTGAGAAGTGGGTGATTAGCTCAGCTGGGAGAGCACCTCCCTTACAAGGAGGGGGTCGGCGGTTCGATCCCTTCATCACCCACCACTTTCTCGCCAGCTGGATTTCTTGTTAAAATGTGAAGTACCGAAGTGGGTGATTAGCTCAGCTGGGAGAGCACCTCCCTTACAAGGAGGGGGTCGGCGGTTCGATCCCGTCATCACCCACCACTTCGGGTCGTTAGCTCAGTTGGTAGAGCAGTTGACTTTTAATCAATTGGTCGCAGGTTCGAATCCTGCACGACCCACCAATGTAAGAAGGCGCCCTAAAGGCGCCTTTTTGCTATCTGCGATTCACAAGATCAGAACCAGCTTTCCTGATGCGCTGCACATCCTGCGATGCTTATTACCCCACCAACGCATCAATCAGCTTCGTTAACGCTGGCGCGGCCTGTTGTTGGTCATAGACAATATACAAATCCGCCGGAATCCGTTCCTCTAACGGCCGGAACACCACGCCGGGCCAGTTCATTTGCGCATAACCATCAGCCATCAACGTTATCCCGATTCCCATACTGATCATCGCCAGTACTGTCTGGGGCTCAACAACTTCACGAATTATCATTGGCGAGAAGCCCGCCTGCTGGCATACACGTTGTAAAAAGCCCCAATCGGAATGTACGGAAGGAAGCGTGACAAAATATTCGTTGCGCAGCGCCGCCAGCGAAACAGCATCCCTTGAGGCCAGTACGTGATCTTCCGGTACTGCAACCATAAATGAAGATTCATGGAGACGTAGGCTGGTAAAACCAACGGCTGGTTCAATAGCCATGCGCCAGATCCCTGCATCAAGCTCCCGACGCTCTAACAGCGCCATTTGCATGCCTGGAGATTTTTCGCGAAACAGTACCTCAACATTGGGGTTTGCTTTCAAAAAGTGGTGCATTGCAGGACGCATTCTTCCCCACAGAGCAGTCCCCACCACACCCAGCTCAATACGCCCCGCTTCGCCGCGACCAATCTGCTCCACTCTCGCCATAGCCTGATTTGCACTGGCTAACAAACGACGCGACTCCTCCATCAGAATTTTTCCTGCATGGGTTAACGCAACGCTGCGGGAATGGCGAATAAACAGCAAGGTGCCAAGTTGCTGTTCAAGTTCTTTGATATGAATACTCAAGGGAGGTTGTGACATATTTAACCGGGCAGCAGCCCGGCCAAAATGCAATTCTTCTGCAACAGCGAGAAAATAACGCAATAACTTCAGATCGATTCGGTGGGCTCGTTCCATCTCTGCTGCACTCCAGGAATAAAGGATAACGTCTGGAATCTACCACATTGCTTAGTAAAAAATAGATTTAACGACAAGATACCCAATATACATAAAAACAATAGATAAAACCCCGGGCAAAACATTTGGTGCAGGAATAGGTATTCGGCATAAAGTAAATAATGCGCCAATGCCAAACCCAATGCCTGAGGAAAGAATGATCTCTTTCACATGAAATCCTTGTTTTGAAATGAACTGGCGAGAATCCTCTCGCCAGTTAAATATATTTAATGAGCCAATGATTTGGTCGACAATTTGTCTGGCTGGTGCTGATACTTAAAGAACAATGCAAAGACAACAGCCAGCGCCAGCGCATACGCGGTAAACACCAGCCAGATGGTTTGCCAGTCTTTAACGCCATCTATAGAAAAATAATCCACAGCAATGCCACTTAAAATTGATCCAATCCACGCACCAACACCGTTAACCATCGTCATAAACAGCCCCTGAGCGCTGGCACGAATGTTTGAGTCAACCTCCTGCTCGACAAATACTGACCCGGAAATGTTAAAGAAATCGAACGCGCAACCGTAAACGATCATCGACATCAGCAGCAGCACAAAACCGAACGGAGAAGGATCGCCGAAGGCAAAGAAGCCAAAGCGCAGCGTCCACGCCAGCATGCTCATCAGCATCACCGTTTTAATGCCAAAGCGTTTAAGGAAGAATGGAATAGTGAGGATAAAGCCCACTTCCGCCATCTGAGAAACAGACAGCAAAATGGAGGGATACTTCACGACAAAGCTGTCAGCAAACTCAGGATTACGGGCAAAATCATGCAGGAACGGATTACCAAAGACATTGGTTATTTGCAGCACAGCTCCCAGCATCATGGCAAACAGAAAAAAGATTGCCATACGCGGGTTCTTAAACAGCACAAACGCATCCAGCCCCAGTTTACTGGCAAGCGTGGCAGATTCTTTTTTCTGCGCAACAGGAATTTTCGGCAACGTCAGTGCATAAAGCGCGAGCAGCAACGACGCACCGGAGGCGATATACAATTGCGCGTTGCTGAGCTCCAGGCCCATCAGGCTCACCGTCCACATGGCCACAATAAAACCTATCGTGCCAAAAACACGTACGGGTGGAAATGCCGTCACAGGATCCTGACCCGCTTTCGCCAGACAGGAATAGGAAACACTGTTCGATAACGCAATCGTCGGCATATAGGCCATCGCGTTAACTAACATCACCCAGAACATGGTATCAGAATCGGTAACAGTGGTGGCATACAGCAACACGCCAGCGCAGACCAGGTGGCACAGCATATAAACGCGTTCGGCACGCAGCCATTTGTCAGCGATAATCCCCATAATGCCAGGCATAATAATCGCTGCCAGCCCTTTCGAGCTGTATACCATACCCACATTTGCACCGGTAAAGTGTAGAGTGTTAATCATGTAAGAACCCAGGGTAACCAGCCAGCTACCCCAGATAAAATATTGCAAAAACGACATGATTTTTAAGCGGGACGTAATACCCATTTTTTATTCCTTGCCGTGAGATAAGGCTCCCAAAAGGAGCCTTTGCTATCGTGTTTTTAGGCCAGCTTGCGTAAAAAGCCGCAAATCAGATTAATAAAGTTCTGACGGGAAAGTTCAGCCGCAGCCAGCGTTTGCGCATGGGACAGTTTTACATCTCCTAACCCTTCCGCCAGATTGGTGATCGCAGAGACGGCAACCACGCTGAGGCCACAATGACGAGCGGTAATGACTTCCGGCACCACTGACATTCCGACCACATCGCCGCCAATAATCTGCATCATGCGTATTTCTGCCGCAGTTTCGAAGTTCGGTCCCGGATAAGAAACAAATACGCCTTCGGTGAGGGGGAATCCCTCCTCAGTCGCAACGGTCTGAAGAATGGCGCGGTAATCTGCATCGTAAGCATTTGCCAGAGAGAAGAAGCGATCGCCAAAACGATCATCATTCGCGCCGACCATCGGCGTGCCCGGCATGGTGTTAATATGATCGCGTAACGCCACCAGACTTCCTGGACCAACTTCCGGACGCAGAGATCCTGCCGCATTGGTACAGAACAACACTTCACAGCCCAGTAATTTCAGAGTGCGAATGGCATCGGTCATAACCGTCATACCCCGACCTTCATAAAAATGGCCACGCCCTTTCATACACGCAACAGGAATGCCCGCCAGATGCCCGAGTACCAGTTCTCCTGCATGACCGTGAACGGTGCTCACAGGAAAACCAGGAAGTTTTTCATAAGAGATAGCGACCGCATTTTCAATTTGCTCCGCCAGCGCCCCCAGGCCGGAACCCAAAATAAACGCGACTCGCGGGGTAAACTCCGGTGTGTGTGCACGAATAATATCAACACAATATTCAGGATTATGAGAAAAAAAATCGTGAGACATAAGTATCCTTGTTCTATCGGGTTAAATTTGACTCCTTTTTTATAACGACCTTCGCCCTGCACTGACCAATACACTTTTCACGTGCCATCAATAGTCATTTGATATCGATAGATTTAGATCGCTTCTGTATTAATGAAGAGACAAAAAAGTATTGGTGGTTATCTGCTCTTCATATTAAAAATATGACGCTTTCATTTTTATAAATTACTTATTTTTAATTAAACCATTAATAACTATTGGCATAGGGAAATATGCTATGAAAAAAAACCTTACTCTGACACTCTCTTCTTTACTCATTATTCCCGCGTTATCCCATGCGGAATTTAAAAGTGGATTCGCCGATATCGGCCTGCATTATCTCGACTGGACATCAGAAACTACAGAAAAAACCAGTAAAAAATCCCATAAAGATGACTTTGGGTATCTGGAGCTTGAAGGCGGAGCGAACTTTAGCTGGGGAGAAATGTACGGCTTCTTCGATTGGGAGAATTTCTACAATGGCCGTCACGCTAAACCCGGCAGCGAACAGCGTTATACTTTCAAAAATACCAACCGTATCTATCTCGGTGATACAGGATTAAACCTCTACCTCCATGCTTACGGGACTTACGGTTCACCGAATCGCGCTAACTTCCATGATGATATGTTTCTGTATGGGTTAGGTTATAACTTCACCGGCAATGGGTACTGGTTTAAACCCTTTTTTGCTAAACGTTATACCGATCAGACCTATTACACCGGGGATAATGGTTATGTCATGGGCTGGGTGGCCGGATATAGCTTTCTGCTGGGCAGTGAGAAATTCTGTGTGACGAACTGGAACGAATACGAATTTGACCGCGATGCAACCTACGCTGCTGGTAATGGCGGTAGGGATGGAATCAACGGTGCTGTCGCATTCTGGTGGAACGCGACGCCGCATCTGACCGCTGGAATTCAGTATCGTTACGCTGATAATAAACTGGGTGAATCATTCCTGCAGGACGGTATTATTTATTCTCTTAAGTACTTGTTTTAACGCATTACTCCAGCCGGGGAGAGAATCATAACTGATACAACGGATCGCGGGCGCGGGCTGCGGTTAATTCACTGGCCTGCATTCGCACCACATCCCACAGCGCCTGAGCAGCGGTTGATAAAGAGCGGTTTTTACGTCGGGCCAGCATCAGTTGCCGTTCAACAACCGGCGTCAGGCGCTTAACCTGCAAGTGACTGCCCTGCGGTAAGGGGAGCGCCAGCGCGGGCAGCACGCTGATGCCAATCCCCGCCTCAACCATCGGAAACAGCGTGGCGGGATGGCCTATCTCCTGAACGATATTGGCATCAATGGAAAAATGGGCCAGCGCAGCGTCGATCAGCGGTCGACTACCGGAAGCATAATCCTGTAGCACCAGGCGTTCGTGATACAAATCCTGCCAGTTCACCCACTCTCGTTGGGCTAACGGATGATCCTGGCGACACAGCAGCAGGAACGGTTCGGACAGCACGGCTTCACACTGCAAATCGGTGACTGCGCCGGGATCAATCACAATGCCAAAATCCACTTCTCCCTGGCGAATACTCTCCAGCACCCACTGCTGTGGCCGGTCGTGCAGCACAAAATCGATAGCCGGATAAAGCTGATTACTCTGGGCAATACACTGCGGAATAAGATGAGCAGAGATCGTCTGGCTGGCGGCAACCCGCACCGTGCCGGTTAACTGCGTTCCTACCTGTCCGGCTTCGCGCAGCGTGCTGTGCAATTCATCCAGAATACGTTCCAGCCGCGCCGCCAACTGGTGTCCGGCCTCCGTCAGCACCACTTCCCGCGTCGTTCTGTCCAATAACCGCACACCTGTCTGCCCTTCCAGCTCTTTGACACTATGGCTGACCGCCGACTGGCTTAAGCCGATGATATCCCCCGCCCGGCTAAAGCTTTTGGCCTGAGCGACGGTGACAAAGATACGCAACTGACGCAGAGAGTAATTCATCTATTTGATTCATATATGGATGCAATAAATCAATTTTATTTCTCAAACGGAAAAAAGCAAAATGTTACTACCGAATTTCAGGAGTCTTTATGAAACTTTTTCGTATTCTTGATCCGTTCACGATAACACTGATTACCGTTGTTTTGCTGGCGTCCTGTTTCCCGGCCGAAGGTAGTTTTGTGCCTTTCTTTGAAGGCTTAACCACCGCCGCCATTGCCCTGCTGTTTTTTATGCACGGAGCGAAACTCTCGCGTGAAGCCATTATTGCCGGTGGTAGCCACTGGCGTTTGCATCTGTGGGTGATGTGCAGCACGTTTGTTGTCTTCCCGGTTCTGGGCGTTCTGTTCGCCTGGTGGGCGCAGGTCAACGTTGACCCGATGCTGTACACCGGTTTCCTGTACCTGTGTATTTTGCCTGCCACTGTGCAGTCAGCCATCGCTTTTACGTCGCTGGCGGGCGGTAACGTTGCCGCCGCCGTTTGTTCTGCTTCGGCCTCCAGTCTGCTGGGTATTTTTCTCTCGCCGCTGCTGGTAGGGCTGGTGATGAATATGCACGGCGCAGAAGGTAGCCTGGAGCAGGTGGGAAAAATCATGTTGCAGCTGCTGCTGCCGTTCGTGCTGGGTCACCTTTCACGTCCGTGGATTGGAAACTGGGTTTCTCGACATAAAAAATGGATCGCGAAAACGGATCAATCCTCTATTTTGCTGGTGGTGTACTCCGCCTTCAGTGAAGCCGTCGTTAACGGGATCTGGCACAAAGTGGGGGTGGGTTCACTGCTGTTTATCGTGGTGGTCAGCATCATACTGCTGGCAATCGTGATTGGCATAAATGTCTTTGTTGCGCGCAAATGCGGCTTTAACAAAGCTGATGAAATCACCATTGTGTTCTGCGGTTCGAAAAAGAGCCTGGCGAACGGGATCCCAATGGCAAATATTTTGTTCCCAACTTCGGTGATTGGGATGATGGTGCTGCCGTTGATGATCTTCCATCAAATACAGCTAATGGTGTGCGCCGTGCTGGCGCGTCGCTACAAGCAACAGACGGACGCATTGCAGGCGCAACAGAAAAGCCGCGCCGCGAAGGCTTAAAGAGGACGTTTCAGGGGCTGCACCAGTTGCGTCAGCCCCTCAGTTTTAATCAGCAGTGTGATTTGCATCAGCTCGCCAAGCTTGCCCGGCGGGAATTCATCCTTACGGGCAAACCACAGCAGATACTCTTCCGGGACATCAATCAACCGACGCCCTTTATATTTGCCAAAGGGCATCACAGTATTGGCGATGTCAACCAGCTGCTGTTTTTCCATCTCAGGCACCCAATAAGCGGATCATTTCAGCTTCATCGATCACGGCAATACCCAGTTCCTGTGCTTTTGCCAGTTTCGAACCCGCCGCTTCACCGGCAATCACCAGATCGGTTTTCTTCGACACGCTACCGGCCACTTTTGCACCTAACTCGGTCAGTCTCGCTTTGGCGTCATCGCGCGACATCAGGCTCAGGCTCCCGGTCAGCACCACCGTTTTACCTGCGAAGGGGCTGTCGATTTCTTCAGCGTTAATGACCACCGGCGCTGGCCAGTGGATCCCCTGCGCCAGCAGTTGAACAATTACCTCGCGGTTGCTCTCTTCGGCGAAGAAATTAAACACGTGCGTCGCCACCACAATGCCGACATCCGGCACTTTTTGCAGCTCTTCAATAGAAGCGGCTTCCAGCGCGTCGAGCGTGCCAAAATACGCCGCCAGACCTGCAGCCGTGGCTTCGCCGACTTCACGAATACCCAGCGCATAGAGGAAACGGGCAAACGTGGTTTCTTTCGCTTTTTCCAGCGCATTGACCACGTTTTGCGCCGACTTCGGCCCCATACGATCAAGCCCCGTCAGTTTACCGGCGGTCAGGGTGAAAAGATCCGCCGGCGTGTGGACATACTCTTTCTCGACCAGTTGATCGATAATTTTGTCGCCCATACCGTCAACATCGAGCGCGCGGCGGGAAACAAAGTGTTTCAGCGATTCCTTACGCTGTGCCCCACAGATTAAACCGCCGGTGCAGCGAGTGACCGCTTCGCCTTCCACACGTTCAACATCAGAGTTACAAACCGGACAATGCGCTGGAAACACAATTTCGCGGGTATCGTCCGGGCGTTCAGAAAGCACGACGTTCACCACCTGCGGGATGACATCGCCCGCACGGCGAATGACGACTTTATCGCCAATACGCAACCCCAGACGCTCGATTTCATCAGCGTTATGCAGCGTTGCGTTACTGACCAGCACCCCGGCAACCTGGACCGGCTCAAGGCGGGCGACGGGCGTAATCGCCCCGGTACGTCCAACCTGAAACTCAACATCGCGTACGAAAGTCATCTGCTCCTGCGCCGGGAACTTAAAGGCCACAGCCCAGCGCGGCGCGCGGGCAACAAAGCCCAATTGCTCCTGCAACGCCATAGAGTTGACTTTGATCACCACGCCATCGATATCAAATCCCAGCGTTGGTCGGTCTTCTTCAACCTTGTGATAGTAAGCAAGTACTTCCTCCGGGGAGTCGCAAAGCGCCACTCTGTCGCTTACCGGCAGGCCCCACTCTTTAAATTGCAGCAGGCGGCCCAGATGGGTATCTGGCAGCGTGCCGCCTTCCAACACACCAACGCCATAGCAGAAGAAAGTAAGCGGTCGCTTCGCTGTGATACGCGGATCGAGTTGGCGCAATGAACCGGCCGCTGCGTTACGCGGGTTAGCAAACACTTTGTTGCCAGTGCGGCGGGCCTCTTCGTTAATTTTTTCAAATCCGGCCTGTGGCAGGAACACTTCACCGCGCACTTCCAGACGTGAAGGGATGTTTTCGCCACGCAGTTTTAACGGGATTGCGCGAATGGTGCGCACGTTAGAGGTAATATCCTCACCCGTGGTGCCATCACCGCGCGTTGCAGCGCTGACCAGCACACCGTTTTCATACAGGATACTCACCGCCAGGCCGTCCAGTTTCAGTTCACAGCACCAGGTCAGTTTATCGGTACTCTTTAGCCTGTCCTGCACGCGCTTGTTGAAAGCGAGAAAACTCTCTTCATCAAACACGTTATCCAGCGACAGCATCGGCACTTCATGGCGAATCTGGCTGAACGCGGTTAACGGCGCTGCGCCAACGCGTTGGGTTGGCGAGTCGGGGGTAACAAGGTCCGGATGCTGCGCTTCCAGCTCGCGCAGTTCGCGCATCAGGCGATCGTATTCCGCATCGGGAATTTCCGGCGCGTCCATCACATGGTAGAGATACTCATGATGGCGAAGCGTGGTTCGCAGTTCTGTCAGTTGTTGTTCGATTGATTCCATATCGCACCATCAATGATAAAAAACCCCCGACAGGCGGGGGTTTAGAAAGGAAATGTCACGCCAGAGGAAAATCAGGCGCGAGATTCTTTAACTTCGCGGATGCGGTCCTGATACTCGCGCAGTTTCTGCGGCGTCATCATGCGACGTTGATCGTCGAGCACCACACCACCCACTTCATCGGCAATGTGCTGTGCAGACTGCAGCATCAGCTTAAAGTTTTGCAGCTCGTCCCCGTAGGACGGAACCTGCATAAAAATAGTCACACCAGGGGTGCTGAAGTCGCCCGTCATTTCTGGGTCAAACGTTCCCGGATTAACCATATTAGCAAGGCTGAACAGCGACGGGCCGCTGCCATCCGGGCTCAAATGACGATGGAAAATATTCATATCGCCAAATTTGAAACCGGCCTGCTGAATGCTGTTGAGCAGCACTTCCCCGTTGAGCTCGCTACCATGATGAGCCGCAACGTTCATAATGATGACCGCTTCTTTACGCTGCGGTTTTTCAGCAACAGGCGCTTCTTCTACTACCGGCTCGGGCTGCGGTTGATGTTCAACAACAGGCTCTGCTGGCTGGAAGGTCTGCGGCGCAGGTTGCGGTGCCTGCTGAGCAGGTTGCTGAACCTGCGGGGCAACAGGTTGCTGCACAGGTGGCTGCTGAACAGGCTGATGTTGCACCGGCTGCTGCGGTTGTACAGGCTGCTGCGGCTGCTGAACATGCGGCGGCGGTACCGGCGCTTGTGCAGGCTGCTGCGCAGGCTGACGCGGCTGAGCAGACGCATAAGGCGGCTGGTACTGGTGTTGCGGCGACTGAGGAGGAACACCATGTTCCTGCGCATTACCGGGAGCATGATTCACACGATGAACGCGAACTTCACCCACGCCTTCGTCTTCCTCGACGTTGTCGTCGAACGAATCCTCGTCTTCACGTTTAGACTTCATGCGTTTCAGTGGGCGATCGCGGAATATAGAAGACCGCTCTTTACGGCTAGTCCAAAAACCATGTACCAGTAAAGCGATTATGGCGATCGCGCCAACAATGATTAATATCAGACGCAAATCCTGCATCATTATATTCTCTGTTGTTCTAACACCTTGCCACCACGGCAAACATTTACTCACTAAGAGTATTTGTCGATTACGCCAAGTGCAAGTGTACTCTTGGCTTTCACGGCATAAAGATGAACAAAATTGTGCTTTTTGCTGTTTTTTCGAACATTTCCGAACAGCTTAACGCTCAACAACCCGGTAAGATACGCACAGTTTACCAGAGCTTATATAACAAGGAGTACGTCCTGACCATGGTTTCATCATCTGCAGTTGTACCTCGCAGCGGCCTTTATTACTTTTCTCAGGGATGGAAGCTCATCACCCAACCGGGCATTCGTCGTTTTGTTATTCTGCCTTTGCTGGTGAATATCCTGCTGATGGGCGGCGCATTCTGGTGGTTATTTACACAACTCGGTAACTGGGTTCCCGCGCTGATGAGTCACGTCCCTGACTGGCTTCAGTGGCTCAGCTATTTATTGTGGCCGATTGTGACCATTTCCGTGCTGTTGGTGTTCGGCTACCTGTTCTCCACTATCGCCAACTGGATCGCCGCACCGTTTAACGGTCTGCTGGCTGAACAGCTGGAAGCGCGCTTAACGGGCGCAACACCGCCCGACACCGGCATTCTCGGCATTATGAAAGACGTTCCGCGCATTATGAAACGCGAATGGCAAAAGCTGGCGTGGTATCTCCCGCGCGCCTTCGTGTTGCTGATTCTCTATTTTATTCCTGGCATTGGGCAGACCGTCGCCCCGGTCCTGTGGTTCCTGTTCAGCGCGTGGATGCTGGCCATTCAGTACTGCGATTATCCTTTTGATAACCATAAGGTGCCTTTTAAGGAGATGCGCGTCGCGCTGCGCACGCGCAAGGTGACCAATATGCAGTTTGGCGCATTGACCAGCCTGTTCACCATGATTCCGGTGCTCAATCTGTTCATCATGCCGGTAGCAGTTTGTGGTGCCACGGCGATGTGGGTAGACTGCTATCGTGCTAAACATGCGTTATGGAAGTAATGCAAAAATGTGTAAAAGCGGGCTGGCTTATGCCCGCTCTTATTCCATACTGCTACGCATTATTTCTCATCAGCATATAGATATGCGAATTCCTTACTTCCCCATACTTTCTCAACAGGTATGCTGAAGCGGTATCCCAATTTCATACAGTTAAGGACAGGCCATGAGTAAGATTTTTGAAGATAACTCGCTGACTATCGGTCATACGCCGCTGGTTCGACTGAACCGTATCGGTAACGGACGCATTCTGGCGAAGGTGGAATCACGCAACCCAAGCTTTAGCGTCAAATGCCGTATCGGTGCCAATATGATTTGGGATGCCGAAAAACGTGGTGTACTGAAACCGGGCGTTGAGCTGGTAGAACCGACCAGCGGCAACACGGGGATTGCGCTGGCCTACGTTGCCGCCGCCCGTGGTTACAAACTGACTCTGACCATGCCGGAAACCATGAGCATTGAGCGCCGCAAGCTTTTAAAAGCGCTGGGCGCGAACCTGGTGCTGACTGAAGGCGCAAAAGGTATGAAGGGCGCAATTCAGAAAGCGGAAGAAATCGTAGCCAGCGATCCGGAAAAATTCCTGCTGCTGCAGCAGTTCAGCAACCCGGCGAACCCGGAAATTCACGAAAAAACCACCGGCCCGGAAATCTGGGAAGATACCGATGGCCAGGTTGATGTCTTTATTTCCGGTGTCGGCACCGGCGGTACGCTAACTGGCGTGACCCGTTACATTAAAGGCACTAAAGGCAAAACCGATCTGATTACCGTCGCGGTAGAACCTACTGACTCCCCTGTTATCGCCCAGGCATTGGCGGGTGAAGAACTCAAACCTGGCCCGCATAAAATTCAGGGTATTGGCGCGGGCTTCATTCCTGGCAACCTTGATCTGAAGCTTATCGATAAAGTCGTTGCCATCACCAATGATGAAGCTATTTCTACCGCGCGCCGCCTGATGGAAGAAGAAGGTATTCTGGCGGGGATCTCTTCTGGCGCAGCCGTGGCTGCCGCGCTTAAACTCCAGGAAGATGAATCCTTTACCAACAAGAATATTGTGGTTATCCTACCGTCATCGGGTGAGCGTTATCTGAGCACTGCACTGTTTGCCGATCTCTTCACAGAGAAAGAACTGCAACAGTAATGCCAGCATGTTAAAAACGCGTAAAAAAGCACCCTTTGGGGTGCTTTTTTGTGGCCTGCTTCAAATTTTCAACTCTCCTGGCATTGATTCAACCCGCCGGAACTGGTATTTAACCAAACTAATTATTTTGATGCGCGAAATTAATCGTTACAGGAAAAGCGCTAGCTGAATCGATTTTATGATTTGGTTCAACTCTTCCTTTCGCGGCATAATGTTTAATGACGAACGAAACGTCAGCGGCAAGAAGTTGCCAGCAACGGATTGCACCGAACTCCTTTTGTGTCGCGTCCAGTTTACGCCGATGCTAACAATACAGGCTAAAGTTGAACCGCCAGGCTAGACTTTAGTTCCACAACACTAAACCTATAAGTTGGGGAAATATAATGTTCCAGCAAGAAGTTACCATTACCGCTCCGAACGGTCTGCATACTCGCCCTGCTGCTCAGTTTGTTAAAGAAGCAAAAGGCTTTACTTCTGAAATTACTGTGACTTCCAACGGCAAAAGCGCTAGCGCCAAAAGCCTGTTTAAACTGCAGACTCTGGGCCTGACTCAGGGTACCGTTGTCACCCTGTCCGCAGAAGGTGAAGACGAGCAGAAAGCAGTTGAGCATCTGGTTAAACTGATGGCTGAACTCGAGTAAGTTCAACGAGTTCTTTTAAATATCAGTCACAAGTAAGGTAGGGTTATGATTTCAGGCATTTTAGCATCCCCGGGTATCGCTTTCGGTAAAGCATTGCTGCTGAAAGAAGACGAGATCGTCATTGACCGGAAAAAAATTTCTGCCGACAAGGTTGATCAGGAAGTTGAACGTTTTCTGAGCGGTCGTGCCAAGGCATCTGCGCAACTGGAAGCGATCAAAACCAAAGCTGGTGAAACGTTCGGTGAAGAAAAAGAAGCCATCTTTGAAGGGCATATCATGCTGCTCGAAGATGAGGAGCTGGAGCAGGAAATCATAGCCCTGATTAAAGATAAGCACATGACGGCTGATGCAGCTGCGCATGAAGTTATCGAAGGTCAGGCCACAGCCCTTGAAGAGCTGGATGATGAATACCTGAAAGAACGTGCGGCTGACGTACGTGACATCGGTAAACGCCTGCTGCGTAACATCCTGGGTCTGGCTATTATCGACCTGAGCGCTATTCAGGAAGAAGTTATCCTGGTAGCCGCAGACCTGACCCCGTCAGAAACCGCACAGCTGAACCTGAACAAGGTGCTGGGTTTCATCACTGACGCGGGCGGACGGACTTCCCATACTTCTATCATGGCGCGTTCTCTGGAACTGCCTGCCATCGTAGGTACGGGTAGCGTCACCTCTCAGGTTAAAAACGACGACTATCTGATTCTGGATGCCGTAAACAACCAGGTTTACGTCAATCCGACCAACGAAGTTATTGAGCAACTGCGCGCCGTTCAGGAGCAGGTTGCTACCGAGAAAGCGGAACTTGCTAAGCTGAAAGATCTCCCGGCTATCACGCTGGACGGACATCAGGTAGAAGTTTGCGCCAACATCGGTACCGTTCGTGACGTTGAAGGCGCTGAGCGTAATGGCGCCGAGGGTGTTGGTCTGTACCGCACCGAATTCCTGTTCATGGACCGTGAATCGCTGCCGACTGAAGAAGAACAGTTTGCCGCGTATAAAGCCGTTGCTGAAGCCTGTGGCTCTCAGGCGGTCATCGTCCGTACCATGGACATCGGCGGCGATAAAGAGCTGCCGTACATGAACTTCCCGAAAGAAGAGAACCCGTTCCTGGGCTGGCGTGCCGTACGTATCGCCATGGATCGTAAAGAGATCCTGCGTGATCAGGTTCGCGCTATCCTGCGCGCCTCTGCTTTCGGCAAACTGCGCATCATGTTCCCAATGATCATCTCTGTTGAAGAAGTGCGCGCACTACGCAAAGAGATCGAAATCTACAAACAGGAACTGCGCGACGAAGGTAAAGCATTTGACGAAAGCATTGAGATTGGCGTGATGGTGGAAACACCAGCAGCGGCAACAATTGCGCGTCATTTAGCCAAAGAAGTTGATTTCTTTAGTATCGGCACCAATGATTTAACGCAGTACACCCTGGCAGTTGACCGTGGTAATGATATGATTTCACACCTTTACCAACCGATGTCGCCATCTGTGCTGACGCTGATCAAGCAAGTTATTGATGCTTCTCATGCGGAAGGCAAATGGACTGGCATGTGTGGTGAGCTTGCAGGCGACGAACGTGCTACACTTCTGTTGCTGGGGATGGGTCTGGACGAATTCTCTATGAGCGCCATTTCTATCCCGCGCATTAAGAAGATTATCCGTAACACGAACTTCGAAGATGCGAAGGTGTTAGCAGAGCAGGCTCTTGCTCAACCGACAACGGACGAGTTAATGACGCTGGTTAACAAGTTCATTGAAGAAAAAACAATCTGCTAATCCACGAGATGCGGCCCAATTTACTGCTTAGGAGAAGATCATGGGTTTGTTCGATAAACTGAAATCTCTGGTTTCTGATGATAAGAAAGACACCGGAACTATTGAGATTGTTGCTCCGCTCTCTGGCGAGATCGTCAACATCGAAGACGTGCCGGATGTAGTTTTTGCTGAAAAAATCGTTGGTGATGGCATCGCTATCAAACCAACCGGTAACAAAATGGTCGCCCCTGTTGATGGCACCATCGGCAAAATCTTTGAAACCAACCACGCTTTCTCTATCGAATCCGACAGCGGCATTGAGCTGTTTGTTCACTTCGGTATTGATACCGTTGAACTGAAAGGCGAAGGCTTTAAGCGCATCGCTGAAGAAGGTCAGCGTGTTAAAGTAGGCGACCCGGTTATTGAATTCGATCTGCCGCTGCTGGAAGAAAAAGCCAAGTCTACCCTGACTCCGGTTGTTATCTCCAACATGGACGAAATCAAAGAGCTGATCAAACTGTCCGGTAGCGTGACAGTGGGTGAAACTCCGGTTATCCGCATCAAGAAGTAATTCTTGCTGCAGAGAAGAATGGCGCCTGATGGCGCCATTTTTTTTATCTGGCAGACCTCAAAATCTGCCGGATAGCGCTAAATTTGTGAGGTGACTGGTCGGTAACACGCCTCGCGCATCAGGATTTTCATCCCTTCCGGCCCGCTTTCCAGCATCCGTCGCTCCGAATCCGCCACTAACAGTTCACAATTGTAGCCACCCGCAATGCCAAACATGGCCCGCGCCACACAGATATCTTCCAGCGCCGTTGCCCCGCTGGTGTCAAAATGTCCAACCATACGCCCATTCTGGCGAACCACCAGCCGGTAACTCTTCATCGCGCCTCCCCTGCCGGTGGCAGAATTAACTCATCACAACCGCACAGATTGGTCCATTTCATCACTTCCAGTACGCGCTGTGCTGCATCGTGCGTCGCGGTTGTCAGCGCTTTACCCAGCACAATACCGCTCACCAGCTCAGCACAAAACAGATCGCCAGTTCCCTTCAGATCCGTTTTAACCCGTGGATGAGCGAACACCTCAACCGTTTCAGCCGTCACTACCGCCACGTTAATAATATCTTCGCTATCCCCCGGCGCGCTGGTGATCACCACCCATTTCAGCGTTTCGGTAAGCAGCGATTGCGCCGCCGTGATGGCTTCATCAAGCGTACGACACGGCTTTCCGCTCAGCATTTGCAGTTCAAACACGTTCGGCGTCAGTCCCTGAGCCAGCGGTAGCAGGTGCTGACGGTAGGCCTGCGGAATTTCAGCTTTTACATACATACCGCTGTCCGTATCGCCAATCACCGGGTCGACCAAAATGCACACTGTCGGATGCGTAGCCCGCACCGTTTTCAGCCACTGTGCTAACAGAGCGATTTGCTCTGCACTGCCCATATAGCCTGTCGTCACCGCCTTCAGCTCGCGCAAAGCATCACGCTCATTCAAGGCGCGGAGATACCCGCTAAACCAGTCGGCCGGAATAACGCCGCCGTAAAATGTTTCATAATGCGGGGTATTACTGAACAGCACAGTTGGCACTGCCGTCACGCGTAATCCCTGCGCTTTAATGGCCGGAACGGCGATGCTGTTGCCTACGCTGCCATAGACCACCTGTGACTGGACGGCGACGATATCGGTCTGTAACGCCCGATGCTTGTCGCCGAAGAGCACTGACTGAATATCACTCCCCTGCTCCATAAATTTCTCCTCTCGCTGGACAGCGGGCTTACGCCTCACTATTATCGTCATATGCTAAAATTCATTTTGTCATAGGTCAATAATGATCGACGGAAAAACCGCTAACGAAATTTTTGACAGTATTCGTCAACATGTCGCTACAGGCACGTTGGCAGCAGGAGAAACGTTGCCGCCGGTGCGTGAACTGGCAACAGCATTGAACGTTAACCGTAATACTGTCGCGGCGGCTTATAAACGCCTGGTCACCTCCGGGCTGGCACAAAGCCAGGGACGTAACGGCACGGTAATCAAGGGGATTTCAGCCCCCGTTGCGCTGGAAGGTGGCAATCCAGATACCGCGCTTATCGATCTTTCCGGCGGTAATCCAGCCCCCGCGCGTCTTCCCGACCTCAGCCGTTATTTCGCGCAAATAAATAAGAATCCTCGTTTGTACGGTGATGCCGCTGTATCACCCGGCCTTGAGGCGTGGGCCGCGCAATGGATGCAAGATGCGATGCCAGCCACGGGAGAAATTGATATCACCAGCGGCGCCATTGATGCCATTGAGCGCCTACTGTGCGCCCATTTACTGCCTGGCGACAGCGTTGTGGTAGAAGATCCATGCTTTTTGAGCAGCATCAACATGCTGCGTTATGCCGGATTCTCCGCCAGTCCGGTCAACGTTGACAGCGAAGGCATGCAGCCAGACATGCTGGAAATCGCGCTACAGAAAGGCGCGCGGGCGGTGATTCTGACGCCGCGCGCCCATAATCCGACAGGATGCAGTCTGAGCGCATCCCGCGCGGCGCAATTGCAGGAAATCCTGACCCGCTATCCGCAGACGCTGGTGATCGTCGACGACCACTTTGCGCTGCTGTCCGCATGCCGTTGGTATCCGGTGATTGCGAAGGAAACAACGCACTGGGCGATTGTCCGCTCAATGTCGAAAACTTTAGGCCCGGATTTACGCTTGGCCATCGTCGCCAGCGATCCACTCACTTCCGCGAAACTGCGTTTACGGCTCAACGCCGGCAGTCAGTGGGTCAGCCATCTGCTGCAGGATCTGGCCTGCGCCTGCCTGAGTGACGAGACTTATCAACACACGCTGGCGCAAACTCAGCAGTTTTACGCCGCCCAGCAGCAAAAGCTGGCAGCGGCTCTGCGGCTTCATGGCATTACGCTGCCCGACAGCGACGGTCTTAATCTGTGGCTGCCGCTAGAAGATAACAGCCAGGCGATCGCTTTTGCGCTGGCAAAGTCCGGCTGGCTGGTACGTGAAGGCGAAGTGTTTGGCGTCAATACGCCTGCGCATGGCTTGCGCATTACGCTGTCAACATTAGCAGACAGCGACATTGATAAGCTGGCGACTGATATCCATCAGGCGCTAAAGCGCTAACAGGAGAGGAAAAGTGCGAGTTCATTTTGTTATTCATGAGTCTTTCGAATCTGCTGGCGCGTACCTGCCGTGGGCCGAATCACGCGGCTATACCATCAGTTGGTCGCGCGTTTACGCCGGAGAAACTGTTCCCGCTAATGCCGATGGCTTCGATATGCTGGTGGTATTTGGTGGGCCACAATCACCCCGCACCACGCTCGCAGAGTGCCCATACTTTGACTCTCAGGCAGAGCAACATCTGATAAACCAGGCGATTGCGACACGTAAAATCGTGGTGGGGATCTGTTTGGGGTCGCAGTTAATCGGCGAAGCACTGGGCGCGAAGGTGTGCCAAAGCCCGGAAAAAGAGATTGGTCACTATCCGATCGCCCTGACCGAGGCAGGCCAACAGCATCCGTTGTTCAGCCATTTCGGCTCACCGCTCAACGTGGGTCACTGGCACAATGACATGCCGGGATTAACCGACCAGGCGACAATTCTTGCCACAAGCGAGGGATGTCCGCGACAAATCGTGCAATACGGTAATTTCGTCTATGGTTTTCAGTGCCATATGGAGTTTACCGCCGAAGCGGTCGAAGGATTAATTCAGCACTCTGAGCAAGAACTGGCCGAAGCGAAAGGGAAACGCTTTATTCGCGCTGTTGAAGAGATGCGCACCTGGGATTACCAGCAGATGAATGAGACGCTGTGGCAATTCCTTGATAAGTTGGTAGAAAAACGTAACGATTGAACAGTGCGGGCCGGAGAAGACGCTTTGCGTCGTCATCCGGCGATCCTGCCGTACGGTTGCCTGCTAGCGCTACGCTTATCAGGCCGACAAATTAAATACCTAATCCCTGGCTGAAATGCTCTTCGCCAAAGACCCCGGTGGAAAGGTAGCGATCGCCGCGATCGCAGATGATCGCCACCACCACCGCCCCCGGTGTCGCGCGCGCCACGCGTAACGCGCCCGCAACCGCGCCGCCAGAACTCACTCCGCAAAAAATCCCTTCGCGAACGGCCAGTTCACGCATGGTGTTTTCCGCATCGTTCTGATGAATATCCAGCACCTCATCCACCAGCGAGGCGTTGAAAATGCCCGGCATATATTCCGTCGGCCAGCGACGAATGCCCGGAATACTACTGCCTTCTTCCGGCTGCAGGCCAACGATGGTGACGGGTTTTTCCTGTTCACGCAGAAAACGCGATACGCCGGTAATGGTGCCTGTCGTCCCCATACTGGAGACGAAATGGGTAATACGGCCTGACGTCTGCTGCCAGATTTCGGGTCCGGTAGTCGTGTAGTGCGCATACGGGTTATCAGGATTATTAAACTGATCGAGAAGTTTACCTTCTCCGCGCTGCGCCATCTCAAGGGCTAAATCACGCGCCCCTTCCATCCCCTGCTCTTTGGTCACCAGAACCAGTTCAGCCCCGTAAGCACGCATCGCCGCACGTCGCTCCTGGCTCATGTTGTCTGGCATCAGGAGCTTCATGCGGTAGCCTTTCAGCGCGGCAATCATCGCCAGCGCAATCCCCGTATTACCGCTGGTAGCCTCAATCAGCACGTCGCCTGGCTGAATTTCCCCGCGCTTTTCCGCTTCAACGATCATCGACAACGCCGCGCGGTCTTTCACTGAACCTGCGGGATTATTGCCTTCCAGCTTGACCCAAATTTCACTGCCGTTATCCGCCGTCAGACGTTGTAATTTCACCAGAGGCGTATTGCCAATTGTTTGTTCTAATGTGTTCACGTTTTCAGCTCAATAAAATGCCGGGTGGCGCTGCGCTTACCCGGCTTACAGGTCATGCACCACCCGTTAAGCCCGGTAAGCGCAGCGCCACCGGATGATAACTATACGAATTAACCTATCAGGCACTTTGCGCCAGGGCAAGTTCCTCTTCACGCGTTTCAATACGCTGGTCGCCATTATACAAACGCGCATTTTGCAGCCCAACAAACAGACGTTCGCCGCGGTTCGGGGAATCATCGCCCTGCATAATCACCGTCAGCGGTTCGTTATACCACCCCAAGGGTTGCACAACTAATTGGGTGTAGTGTCCTTTCGGGCTGGCTTCCAGCACCTGTACCGGCAACGGTGAATCCAGACTGGTACGGCGGCTGACGTCCACTTCCCACGGACGCAGGAACAGATCCACCGGGCCCTGATAGCCAGGCGTATAGCCCAGCGGCCAGCGATGTGCGCCCACGTGGAATTGTCCACCGCGAATCGTCCCTTGCAGGCGGTTAACTTCACCCATAAATTCCAGGACAAAACGGGTAGCCGGTTCGCGCCATACCTGATCGGGCGCATCGGCCTGCTCGATATGACCCTGGCTCATTACCACCACGCGGTCTGCGACTTCCGTCGCTTCTTCCTGATCGTGGGTAACAAACACGCTGGTGAACTTCAGCTCTTCATGCAACTGACGCAGCCAGCGACGCAGTTCTTTACGCACCTGAGCATCGAGCGCGCCAAACGGCTCGTCGAGCAACAAGATCTGCGGCTCTACCGCCAGCGCACGCGCCAACGCCACGCGCTGCTTTTGCCCACCGGAAAGCTGTGCCGGGAAACGGTCCGCCAGATGAGCCAGTTGAACCATCTCCAGCAGTTTGGTTACTTTTGCTTTGATCGTTGTCGCATTCGGGCGCTCACGCCGTGGCAGAACAGTCAGACCAAAAGCGATATTGTCGAAAACGGTCATATGACGAAACAGCGCATAGTGCTGAAACACGAACCCCACCTTACGGTCGCGGGCGTGCAAACGGCTGACGTCAGTGCCATGGAAACGGATATGCCCGCTGGACTGATGCTCCAGCCCGGCGATGATGCGCAGCAGCGTGGTTTTGCCCGATCCGGAAGGCCCCAACAGAGCGACCATCTGACCTGAAGGAATATCCAGCGAGATATCGTTCAGCACCTGTGTGCGACCAAAAGACTTCTTAATATTGGCAATCTCAATGCTCATGATTTTCCTCCTGCTGCGCGCGTTTCTCCTGGTTTTCCAGGCGCCATTGCAACATGCTCTTCAAAAACAGGGTAATAATCGCCATCAGCGTTAATAGCGCCGCGGCGGTAAAGGAGCCGACTGTGTTGTAGTCCTGCTCCAGTAATTCAATCTGTAACGGCAAAGACAAGGTTTCACCGCGAATCGAGCCAGAGACCACCGATACCGCGCCGAACTCGCCAATCGCACGGGCGTTGGTCAGCACCACGCCGTACAGCAATGCCCAACGGATATTCGGCAGCGTAACGCGACGGAACATTTGCCAGCCGGAGGCGCCAAGCAGAACCGCCGCCTCATCTTCATGGCTGCCCTGGCTTAACATCACCGGCACCAGTTCGCGCACCACAAACGGACAGGTCACGAACACCGTCACCAGCACCATTCCCGGCCAGGCAAACATAATTTGCAGGTTGTGTTCATCCAGCCATCCGCCAAGCGGGCCGTTAGAGCCGTAAAACAGCAGATAGACCAGGCCAGCGACCACTGGTGAAACGGCAAATGGAATATCCAGTAATGTGAGCAACAACTGGCGTCCAGGGAAGTTAAAGCGGGTCACCAGCCAAGCCAGTAACACGCCAAACACCAGGTTCACCGGCACCGCAATCAGCGCAATCAGCACCGTCAGCCAGATGGCGTGCAGCATGTCCGGATCAGCCAGGTTGTGTAAAACCGGCATCAACCCCTTGCTGAACGCCTGCACGAAGATGTAAACCATCGGCACCAGCAAAATAAAGGCGGATACCAGCATGCCCGTGCCAATCAGAAACCATTTCCCCCAGTTGATGCGGGGTGCGCCATAACGTTTCAATTGGGTAATGTCTGCCATCAGTGACCTACCACGCGTCGACCAAAGCGACTTTGCAGGGTGTTAATTGAAAACAGCAGCAGCAACGAAGCCCCGAGGATCACAGATGCAATCGCGCTGGCGGCCGGGTAGTCAAACTCCTGCAAACGAACAAAAATCATCAGCGAGGTCACTTCCGTTTTCCATGCGATGTTTCCGGCGATAAAGATAACCGCGCCAAACTCACCGAGGCTGCGGGTAAACGAGAGCGCAACGCCCGCGACTAGCGCGGGAGACAGCTCCGGCAGTACCACTTTACGAAAGCTCTGCCAGCGCGTAGCGCCGAGCGTTTCCGCCGCTTCTTCATACTCCGGACCTAACTCTTCCAGCACCGGCTGCACGGTACGCACCACGAATGGAATGCTGGTAAAAGCCATCGCCACCGCAATGCCAAGCCAGGTGTAGGTCACTTTAATATCCAGCTTCGCCAGCCACTCGCCGTAGAAACCGTTGACCGAAAACAGCGATGCCAGCGTCAGACCTGCTACCGCCGTAGGCAGCGCAAACGGCAGATCCATCAGCGCATCCAGCAGCGTACGGCCCGGAAAGCGATAGCGGGTTAAGATCCACGCCATCAGCAAACCAAACACGCCGTTAAAAATCGACGCCACAAACGCCGACAGCAGCGTCACTTTATAAGCCGCCACCACCTGCGGGTTGGTAATCACATCCCAGTATTGCGCCCAGCTCATTTGCGCCAATTGCATCACCAGCGCGCTAAGCGGCAGCAGCAAAATCAGGCAGACAAACAGTAAGCTGGTGCCCAAACTTAAGGTAAAGCCGGGCAGCACGCGTCGGGAAGAAACAGCAAACATTTACTTACGCCCCGCCGCCAACAGTTTGTCCAACTCACCGCCGCTGACAAAGTGCGTTTTCATTACCTCAGGCCACGAGCCAAACCTGTCTTCCACGCGGAAAAGTTCGGTCTGCGGGAATTTATCCTGCAGTTTGTCCATCACCTGCGGGTTATTCACGCGGTAGTAGAAATCGGTAATGATAGTTTGCGCCTGCGGGCTGTACAGCCAGTTCAGGTAAGCTTTTGCCGCTTTTTCAGTACCGTTAGCCTGCACATTTTTATCTACCCAGGCCACCGGGAACTCCGCCAGAATGTTGACCTTCGGCACCACCACTTCGAAGCCCTGATCTTCATACTGTTTACGGATGTTGTTCACTTCTGATTCAAAGGTGATCAGCACATCGCCCAGGCCGCGTTCCACGAATGTGGTGGTTGCCCCGCGACCGCCGGTATCAAACACTTCCACGTTTTTCAGAAACTGGGTCATGAACTGTTCAGTTTTGGCTTTATCCCCACCATCCGCTTTATCTGCCGCACCCCACGCAGCCAGATAGGTATAACGCGCGTTACCGGAGGTTTTCGGATTCGGGAAAATCAGTTTCACGTCCGGGCGAACCAGGTCGTTCCATTCGTGGATATTCTTCGGGTTACCCTTACGCACCAAAAACGCCATGGTGGAATAGAATGGCGAACTGTTATTCGGCAGACGGCTTTGCCAGTCGGCCGGGATCAGCTTGCCTTTGTCATGCAGGATCTGCACATCGGTCACCTGGTTATAGGTCACCACATCGGCTTTCAGCCCCTGCAGAATCGCCAGCGCCTGTTTTGATGACCCGGCATGAGATTGTTTAATCGTCAGTTTGTCACCGCCGTTATCCTTCGCCCATTGCTGTTCAAACGACGGGTTAAGGGCGGCAAACAGCTCGCGAGAGACATCGTATGAACTGTTCAGCAGCTCCGTTGCCTGCGCCTGACCCACCAGCAGCAGCATTGCTGCCAGCGTCAGGGTTCTTTTTTTCAGTAAGTTAACGGCCATTGCGCACCCTTATAAATTTAATGACTTTCTTATGGTCATCATATTTATAACCAGTGCTAAAGGAGTAACGGTTTTATATACCGTTTGATGATTTGAAAGTTGAAAAGAGAATAAGGGTACCTCCTCCCCAGCGCACGGGGAGGAGACCGGCATCAATCAGACGCCGACGCTAACGCTTTCAGGCAGGGTGCTGCCACCATCAATCACGTTTTGCGTGCCAGTCAAGTAACTGGACTCATCCGACGCCAGGAATGCCGCCAGTTCACCAACCTCAAGTGGGCAGGCCAAGCGGCGCATCGGGATCGCTTTTGCCATTTCGACTAATACGGATTCAGGATCCTCCGGATTAGACTGACGAGCGATATTTTCCGCCATCGGCGTACGAACGTAGCCCGGGCAAATAGCATTAACGCGAATGCCGGACTGCGCGTATTCCACCGCCAGAGATTTGGTCAAACCGATGATTGCGGCTTTCGACAGCGCGTAGGCCGTTTCGCCCGGATCGGCAACCATATCGCCGGTCACAGAGGACATCATTACGATGCGCCCGTCTTTGCGCGCAATCATCTCCGGCAGAACGGCTTTCGTCACGTTCCAGACGCCTTTAATGTTGATATCAATGTGGAAATCGCGATCTTCATCGCTCATATCAAGGAAGTTGCCGAGGCGACATACGCCCGCATTGTTGACCAGAATATCGATTTTGCCTTCAATCTTCTTCGCGCGTTTTACCGCTTCCGTGACCGACGCAAAATCTCTGACGTCAGCGTGTACGGCGGTGCAACGGTGCCCGCGCCCAGCCAACTCATCCGCCAGTTTTTCAATCTCATCGGAGATATCCAGCAGGATTAGGTTCGCGCCATGGCGGGCAAATGTTCTGGCGATCCCTTCGCCAATACCCTGAGATGCGCCCGTAATCAATGCTGTTTTGCCCGTGAGTTTTCCCATTTCAATATTCTCCTTTTGAATATGAAGCATTCGCTTCATTCACGCAGAAGATACAGCAATAACAAATAAGTGCTGAGGAATAGCTCACTAAATCAGGTTAATCTCAGGTAAAAAAAATCCCCGGCGTTGCGGGGACCCAACGGTAAACATGCTCTGACCAGGTTAACAGAAGACTTACAGCCGTTTTTCCAGCAAATGGGCTCTCATCAACTCCGATGCCATCTGCGCATCCCCTTTTTTAATATGAAGCAGTATTTCCCTCTGTTTTGCCGCCGTATCAAGAAAATACTGACGATCGTTCGCAGGTAACGACTCCCTTGTTTTCTCAAAATAAGTAATGAGGACATCAGAGAAAACCTGCAGCACCCGGTTGCCACTCGCCTGTAGCAAGAGCAAATGAAAATCTCTATCGTGACGATCGGCCACCTGGGGGTTATCCGCATTCTCTTCAATAAGCCTTAGCTCATTTTCAAGTTTGGAGAGCATCGCCGGAAAAATTCTACGTGTTGCCAGAGGGATAATCGCGCACTCAATCAGGATCCTTGCCTCTGTAAATTCCGTGATATCAAACCCAGACAAATCAAACTGCATTAACAACTGGTGATTTATGTTGTGCTGTTCCAAATTCTTCAAGACGCTGCCACGACGAGGAGATCGTTCCAACATTCCCATCTGTACCAGTGTGCTAAGCGCCTGACGAACTTTATATCTTGATGTATTAAAACGAACGGCAAGCTCAGTTTCAGTTTCAATGCGACCATCAGCATTACGGTTAGCATCATCAAGCAGATAATTTTTAATACTTTCAAACAGTTCGTTTTTGTTATCCATAAACACTCTCGGATTAAAGTGCTGCAAAACTGATGAGTATAAATAATCTAATAAGTTAGATTGCTTAATATACTGTTATGGTAAGATTATAGCCCCTATTATTCAAATTATACCAAGCCATTTGTTAATAAAAAGGAATTAATTATGGTGTTATTCGTAACTCAGTTTGCGATAGTACTTATATGTATCGGTATAGGTGGGCGTTTTGGTGGGATTGGCCTGGGGGCTGCTGGCGGGTTAGGACTCGCTATCCTGACTTTTGGTTTTGGACTCCCTCCCGACTCACCTCCTTTCACTGTTATTTCTATTATCCTTGCGGTTATCACTTGCATCACAATCCTCCAGGCGGCTGGCGGGCTTGATTTATTCGTTACGATGGCAGAACGGATCCTCAGAAAGTGGCCGGGCGCGATCACTTTCCTCGGCCCCGCAGTCGCTTACCTTTTTACTGCTATCTGCGGAACAGGATATGTTGCCTTTTCGGTTTATCCAGTCATTGCTGAAATTGCAGCAGATGCCAGAGTACGGCCAGAGAGAGCCATGTCGATGTCAGTAATCGCTGCCAATTTTGGGCTTATTGCCAGCCCGGTCAGTGCGGTCGTTACAGGGACAATTGCTATCCTTGCTGGATTACATGTCTCTGCTTTAGATATCTTGTTAGTCACCGTTCCCGGAACGTTCCTTGGCTGCGTTGTCGGCTGCCTGTTCGTCTTTAAAAGAGGTCATGAGCTTAAAAATGATCCGGAATTCCAACGCAGGGTTGCTGAAGGTGAGTTTGAATCAGTAAAAGCTGAAGAGCGAACAGCCAATATAGTGACAAAAGAGGCGAAGAGAGGATTGCTGATTTTCCTTACCGGTATCATTCTGGTCGTACTTATGGGTTCAATTCCTGAATTACGTCCTGAGTGGAATAACGGTACCGGAATGGAGCGTATGAGTATCCCTACCACGCTGCAAATAGTTATGCTGACAACAGCATGTATTATTATGATGTTATGTCGAATTTCTCCGTCAAAACTCGATTCAGGTTCTGTTTTTAAAGCTGGTCTTGTGGGTGTTGTCGCCATATTTGGTCTGTCATGGATGATGAACTCCTTTTTTGAGGCATGGCACGAATTATTTAACACGGCTTTCCACGGTTTTCAGAATCCAGTCTTGTTCGGCATTATTGTTTTTGGTCTTTCAGCCGTAATTTATAGCCCCGCAGCGACTGCTGTAGCGCTACTCCCCGCTGGCGTGTTAATGGGATATCCGGCAGAAACCCTGGTCGCCCTGCTCCCGCTGACTTGTGGATCATTCATTATTCCAGGGGGGGCACAGATTGGCTGTGTGGCGTTTGATCGTACCGGGACAACTCGAATTGGCAAGTATGTGGTTAATCACAGCTACATGCTACCTGGTCTTGTCACCGTTGTAGCATCAACTCTTTTTTGCTTCCTTTTTTCCAAAATGCTGATGTAGTGAGAGAGCAATTTAATTGTGGTAAACCTTTTCTTCATGGCATCCCCCCTGAATGAATTCAGAGAGGATGCCTGTTACTCACTTCTGAATAGCGCCACTGCAATTTTCCATAGAATGTACTTTACAGAACAACCTGAGCAATGAGATAAGCAAAAATTACCTGGGAGATAACCATCACAAAGCCCGGACGAATATAGCTATGGTTGACAACAAAGCGTCCAATCTTTGTGGTACCTGTTCGATCAAATGCAACACAGCCGATTTGATTTGCTCCAGGTATAATAAAGTCACCACAGGTACAAGCAAAAATAGCGATAAGAAACGGGGCTGGAATACCTAAGGTAACACCGAGTGGCATGATGGCGGCTACCGTCGCCGCCGGGCTCATAATGACCAGTGAGAACAAGAATACAACCACACCAAATAGCATTGGTGCATCATTGACAATGCCACCAAAAACCTTAATCAGTTCTGGCTGATAGGCATCAAAAAACGTCGCTGTCATCCATGAAACACCGAGTATTGCTACCACTCCCATCAAACCTGCACGGAAGACTGAGCCGCTATTCAAGGTACTACTTGGTACTTTACTGACAATCATAATAAACAACGCGGCTGTCAACATGACCATCTGAATAACCATTGGGGTTGACAGTCTTTTTCCATCCCAGGAAGGGAGTAACTCAGTAAAAGAACCTAAAATAAGTACCAGTACCACACCAATCGCAAAGATAACGACACCTTTTTTAGCGCCAGCTGAAGCAACAAATTCTTTTTTCTGCTCAGTATGCATGAACTCATATTCGCCAGCAGCAACTCTCCTCTGGAATTCCGGATCATCCTCCAGCTCTTTTCCGCGTTTATAAACTGAAAAGCTGGTAACAATAGCTGCCATAAAGAATGATGGGAGAGCAATCGTCAGTATTTGCCCAAGGCTAATCCCGGCATATTCATGCAGAATAGCCAGCATCCCAGCGGTTGCCGCACTCATCGGACTGGCAGCAACCGCGACACTGGCCGCAATAACCGTTGCGGACAACGCTCGCTCCGGACGGACCTTTGCTTCAGCAGCAACTTCAGCGACAACCGGATACAAAGAGAAAGCAACGTAAGTAGTCCCACAGAATAACGTAAATATGGAAGTTAATATGGGGGCAACAAAAGTAATTGCCTGTGGTTTTTTACGGAGTAATTTTTCAGCCACGCGCACCAGATAATCAAGCCCACCAGCGGCCTGTAATACGCTGACAGCACCAATCACACAAATAATAATTAGCATTGCAGTAATAGATGGTGCGGAGGGTTTTAGTCCAAAACCCAGAACTAATATTGCAACACCAAGTCCTCCACCAGCACCCAGCCCCATTCCGCCATAACGCCCGCCTATACCAATACAGGCGAGTACAATAAATAATTGTATAAAAAATAAAGCATCCATTTTTCACCTCAAAGCGTCTCCCGGATATTGCATCCGGGAGATATTAATTACTATACTCGGGATTAGTTTAAATATGATTTAGCAATTTCGATCTGTTTTTTAACAGCATCAGTCCCTGTGCCACCATAAGACATTCTTGATTTAATACATGCTTCAAGAGATATACTCTCATAAATATCATTTTCGATTTTATCATCAAATGTGTGGAATTCATTCAGAGTAAGCTCTTCCAACATTTTTCTATGTTTTATACAGTAATTAACAGCACTGCCAACAATATGGTGGGCTTCTCTAAAAGGAATGCCTTTACGAACCAGGTAGTCAGCCATATCGGTTGCGTTTGAAAATCCTCTTGCCGCTGCGCTGCGAGTATTATCTGAAAGAATAACCATTTTTTCGAGCATCGGCGCCATAATTTTCAGACTGGTCTGTAAGGTATCCATAGAGTCATAGACCTGCTCTTTATCCTCACTCATATCAGTATTATAGGCCAGAGGGATACCTTTCATAATGGTCAACATCGCCATTAGATTTCCGTACATACGCCCCCCTTTGCCGCGCATTTTTTCAGCCACGTCGGGGTTTTTCTTCTGTGGCATGATGCTGGAACCGGTACAGAAATCATCTGAAAGCTCAATAAACTTAAAATCCTGACTTGAGAATAAAACCAGTTCTTCTGACAAACGGGTAAGATGCATAAAGCACATAGCAGCGGCGGCAGTGAATTCAACCATATGGTCACGATCGCTGACAGAATCAATACTGTTTTCAGTCGGTTTGTCAAAGCCAAGCTCTTTAGCCGTGAAATCACGATCAATGGGGAAAGTAGTACCGGCAAGGGCTGCTGAACCTAAAGGGCATTCCCCCATGCGTTGATAAAGGTCTGCAAAACGAGTCCAGTCACGGCGTAACATCCAATAATATGCCATTATCCAGTGCGACAGAAGTATAGGCTGACCGGTCTGTAAATGAGTATAGCCAGGCATGATCGCATTAATGTTATTTTCAGCTTTGCTGATAATAACTTTTTGTAGATGAACGATATCCTGCTGAATTTCACGAATAGTCGATCTCATGTGCATTTTCGAATCGACAGTCGTCTGGTCATTACGACTGCGGCCGGTATGCAGCTTCCCGCCTACAGGACCAATTATTTCTGTCATACGTCTTTCTATCGCCATATGAATATCTTCATCAACGGTATCAAAAACGAATTGCCCTTCCTCAATCTCTTTATTGACCTGCCTTAACCCGCCAATAATCGCATTCGCTTCATCCTGCGTGATAATCCCCTGACGGCCCAGCATAGTGGCGTGAGCAATACTCCCCTGAATATCAAAAGGGCAGAGACGTTGTTCCAGCATAATGGTCGCATTATAAGATTCGACCAGTTTATTTGTAGGCATATCAAAACGCCCACCCCATAATTTTGTAGACATAAAACCTCCAATGACCCTTTGTTGCAAAATAGTTAAATATGAATTCCGTTATTTTTCGGTCATTTTCAGATTACAAGACAGTCATTTTAATTGTCAACAAATGAAGGCATTAAATCAATTTATAGCGAAATTAATTACACTTATTATTTATTTTGTTTTCATAAATTGCATTAAAAAATCTGATCTTCATCACATTTAAATTATGATTTAATTCAAATATATTCAGAATTTTTAAAGTAATAAATTGGTATTAATAGTTTATTAATTCTAAATGATTCCATTTAATACCGTTGTCATAACCGAGAAACTGGCAGATAAATAATAATGAACGTGGGAGGTGATTTTTCAGGATGAGCGTCAACGCGAGTGCATCATCAGCATGGCGGACGTTGGGTGATTCGGGGGAGAGCTATATTGTGCCAGATGGCGGCATCAGCGCCATCTGGCATCAAAAAATTACAGAGCCAGCAAACGATCCAGCGATGGCGCGAAATAATAGCCGCCGGTCACCGGTTTAGTGAAGCGCAGCATCGCATCGCGCTTGCCGTCAGTGTCGCCAAACATGCTCAGCAGTTGCTGCTCGATGTTGTGCAAACGGGCGCAATAGGCACAGAAATAGAGGCCGTGCGTACCGCTGGCGGTACCGTATGGCAGGCTCTGGCGCACAATTTTCAGTCCTTTACCATCTTCTTTGAGATCGACGCGGCTCAGGTGAGAAGTAACCGGACGGTCATCACCGTCGATCTCTTCGTTGGCTTCCTTGGTACGCCCAATCATCATTTCCTGGTCATGAATGCTCATGCGGTTAAGCTGCTTCAGGTTATGTTCCCAACGCTGCACAAACACATAGCTGCCGCCAGCATCCACGCCATCTTTAATAACCGCGACTTCACGGCGCGTTTCAACGCCTGCCGGGTTTTCCGTACCGTCAACAAAGCCGCTGAGATCGCGCTCTTCAATCCAACGGAAACCGTGGATCTCTTCTTTGACTTCAATACAGTCGCCAAAGGCTTCCATTGCCGCCTGTGCAACGGAGAAATTCACGTCATGACGCAAAGAGAGAATATGAATCAGCACATCATACTGGGTGGCTGGCGCAAGACCTTTACCGTAAGGGATAAAGTCTTTTAACTCTTCTGCGCCAACGCCGCCGCTCAGTGTACGCCAGGTGTTGTTGCCAAAAGCAACAACCGCGCCCAGATGCGCATCCGGGAACTTCGCTTCAAAGGTCGCCAGCTTATCGGCGAAGGTTTTGCTGGCCCCACGCAGGGCCTCAACGTCGCCTTTAACATTGGCTTCAATCCAAATCGCCGCACGGCAATGTTCTGGCAAAATGCCACTCTGAACCTGAGACATTGTTCCTCCTGAAAAAAAAGATGCCACGACATCGTGGCATTGATGGGCGCTATTCTACCTGTTTTTTTAACAAGCCGATTTGTTCAGACGCAAATTAACGCCGCCAGATAATTTTGCTTACTTTCCATGCTTTCAACGTATCGTCAGACGGCATTAAGCCCTCAGGCCCGCTCCACTCACCGGAAAAGACGTAGCTAATATGTTGACTTCCTTCAGCTTTACATTCAACACCCGCGCTGTCATCACCAGTCGCCTTCTGACAATTACCAAAGGCTTTAGTGTAAAGGTCGCTAAACGGTGTACCGATTTCGACACCCGCAGAAGAGGGAATATCGCTGTCGACTACATCAATACGGCTAATCGTTCCCTGATTGCCATTGATAACCATCGCCAGCTTGTCATCTTTCATCGCTTCATAAAAGCGCACCACATTACCGTTATCGGTCTTCATCCCGCTACGCAGGCGGTAATCACCGTCCAGCGCATCAGCGATGGTTTTTTCATCCAGCGGGGTTGCGCCAGTCAACGCTCCGACGCCCTGCTCAGTGACCTGCGTTGAAGAACCAAACCAGTTCCACGGATTGGCGGCAGACCAGTTCACCGATGACAACGTTGAACACCCGGTCAATAGCAGCGGCATCGCGCATAAAGTCAAACGCAGTGATTTCATTTCACTTCCTTCCTTATTTATCAACGTTGCTTGGAGTCCGGTTTCGCCAAAAAGTGCCGTTATTCTTTCTCGAGGGAAAAACAGGCGCGCAGACGTTGATTAGTTAACAGCCAGATCAGCGCAACGACATCCGCCACCAGCAGCGCCAGCCCGACGCCGTTGACCGGATCGCCTGCCAGCCACATCACCGGCTGCCAGCACAGCAGCACCAGTTGAGCGAGGATCAGTAATCCTCGCAGCCAGCGCCATACCACCGGAAACGCAAAGCGTCGCCCGCTGAGTAAAAATGCCAATACCGCGGGAACGCCTGGAAGCAAACCCAGCCAGAAAGCGTCGTGATCGGGATAAAACAGATTCAGCAGCGTGTTGCCCTGCTCGCGGGAAGAACCGGCAATCACAAACAGAACCCAAGTGCGCGCCTGCAGCAGCAGCACGCACCAGAAGAGAAAAGGCAGGCGCAGACGCCCATGAGCGTCATAGTCGGCCGGATGAAACTCAGTACTCTTCATCTTCGATCAAACGCTTGCCCAGATTGAGTACATCCGCATGTTCATAACCCAGACGTTCATACATACCCTGTACGACGTCATTATCGTCACGCACCATGATTTGAATCTTCGGACAACCGCGGGCAATGAGCTTTTTCTCCAGCCGGTTGAGCAGCGCATTGGCAATGCCGCGACCTCGAAACTCAGGATGTACGCCCAGGTAATAGGCCGAGCCGCGATGCCCGTCATATCCTCCCATCACCGTACCGACCACCTCGCCATTCACTTCAGCGACCAGGAACAAGCTGACGTCATGATTGAGTTTACGCTCAATGTCCATTTCAGGGTCGTTCCATGGACGCAGCAAATCACAGCGCTCCCAGAGGGTGATCACCTCTTCGAAATCTTCCTGGCGAAAAACGCGTATTTCCATGGTATTGGTTACCTTTTCAGGACGTTAAAAAGCGATTATGGCGCGAACGGCTGATTTAGCCAATATCTGACGCGAAGCGGCGGAAAAAATGGCATAATACGGAATTGTCACGTATTGAAATGAAAAGTAAAACAATTCTTATCCCGATCCGTCGCAACGGACAACGCGATACGATATAACGTTTAGAACCTTTTTTTACAACTCAGGCCGTATGAGCACTTTTAAACCACTAAAAACACTCACATCGCGCCGCCAGGTGTTGAAAGCCGGGCTGGCCGCCCTAACGCTGTCAGGCATGTCGCAAGCCATCGCTAAAGAAGAAGCGCTTAAGACCAGCAATGGACACAGCAAACCGAAAGCGAAAAAAGCTGGCGCTAAGCGCGTTGTTGTCCTTGATCCGGGTCACGGAGGGATTGATACCGGCGCAATTGGTCGCAATGGGTCGAAGGAAAAGCACGTGGTACTGGCGATTGCCAAAAACGTGCGCTCGATTCTACGCAACCAGGGGATTGATGCGCGCCTGACGCGTTCCGGCGATACATTTATTCCGCTTTACGATCGCGTCGAGATCGCTCATAAGCATGGCGCGGACCTTTTCATGTCGATCCACGCCGATGGTTTTACCAATCCGAGCGCTGCAGGTGCGTCGGTCTTTGCGTTGTCCAATCGCGGTGCCAGTAGCGCCATGGCGAAGTATCTGTCCGATCGTGAAAACCGGGCCGATGAAGTGGCCGGGAAGAAGACCACCGATAAAGACCATTTGCTGCAGCAGGTGCTGTTCGATCTGGTGCAAACGGATACCATTAAAAACAGCCTGACGTTAGGCTCGCATATTCTCAAGAAGATCAAGCCGGTACATCGTCTTCACAGTCGCAGCACGGAACAAGCCGCCTTCGTGGTGCTAAAATCACCATCAATTCCGTCGGTACTGGTCGAAACCTCGTTCATTACCAACCCGGAAGAAGAACGTCTGCTGGGTACGGCGGCATTTCGCCAGAAAATCGCCACCGCTATCGCCAATGGCATCATCAGCTATTTCCACTGGTTTGATAACCAGAAAGCACACTCGAAGAAACGTTAACCATGAAGCCCGATGCACAGCGCGTAAAACAGTTCCTGCTCAGCCTGCAAGATGATATTTGCCAGCAGTTATCCGCCGTAGACGGCGCCGAGTTTGTTGAGGATAACTGGCAACGTGAAGCAGGCGGCGGCGGGCGCAGCCGGGTGCTGCGTAACGGCGGTATTTTCGAGCAAGCGGGCGTCAACTTCTCCCACGTTCACGGCGAGGCAATGCCGGCCTCGGCTACCGCCCATCGCCCCGAGCTTGCGGGACGCAGCTTTGAGGCCATGGGCGTCTCGCTGGTGGTACATCCGCAGAATCCCTACATTCCGACCAGTCATGCCAACGTGCGATTTTTTATCGCGGAAAAACCGGGCACTGACCCGGTCTGGTGGTTTGGCGGCGGCTTTGACTTAACGCCCTACTACGGCTTTGATGAGGATGCAGTTCACTGGCACCGCACGGCGCGAGATCTGTGCCAGCCGTTCGGCGAAGACGTTTATCCCCGTTACAAAAAGTGGTGCGATGACTACTTCTTCCTCAAGCATCGCAACGAACAGCGCGGCATTGGCGGGCTGTTTTTCGATGATTTGAATACGCCGGATTTCGACCACGGCTTCGCCTTTATGCAGGCGGTAGGTCAAGGCTATACCGAAGCGTATCTGCCCATCGTTGAGCGCCGCAAAGCAATGAGCTGGGGCGAACGTGAACGCAATTTTCAGCTTTACCGTCGCGGACGATATGTGGAATTTAACCTGGTGTGGGATCGCGGCACGTTATTCGGTCTGCAGACCGGCGGCCGTACGGAATCGATTCTGATGTCGATGCCGCCGCTGGTGCGCTGGGAGTATGACTGGCAGCCGGAAGCGAACAGCCCGGAAGCCGCCCTTAGCGAGTTTATTCAGGTTCGCGACTGGGTGTAACCCCAGACAATACCAGCCCCCAGGCCGGATAAAACGCATTTGCGTCGCATCCGGCACATTCATCGCATCATGCCCACTGGCGCATGCGCTGATGCAGCGTCAATGAAGGTTTTTCCGCAAACAGCTGCTGGTAGTCGGTGGCAAACTGCCCTAAATGCCAGAATCCCCACTGCATGGCGGCGTCTTTCACCGTCGTACTCTGCGACCACGGGCTTATCAGCTCGCGACGTACAGCGTTCAGGCGAATGCGTTTTAACCAGGCATTCGGACCGATACCAAGGATCGCGTGAAAGGCGTTTTGCAACGTCCGGCGGCTGACGTGCAGTTGATTACACAGATCGAGCACGGTCAGCGGTTCTGACATATTTTCCAGCACATATTCACGCGCACGCGACAGCAGGCGACGATAGCTCTGATGGCTGATGCTCTCAGCCGTGATAATCGGCTGCGCTTCTTCCAGCATAGTGCCCATCGCCAGCAGCAGGTTATCGCCCAGCACTTTGCGTACCGCAGGTTGATGGAGGTTTTCCGGATTTTCGCTAAACGTCGCCAGCGCCTGCTGCACAAAGCCCCATAACGCGGCTTTGTGTTGTTCTTTAACTTCCAGCGCCGACTGGTTGCGCAGCATATGCAGCACTCTTTCCGGGTTATGCAGGAAGTTGGCCTGACGGGCAATCGCCTCTTCCGAAATGACGACGCCCAGAATGGTGTAATCATCCGGCGTACTCAGTTCAAACTCTGTCCCGCCAGGGCGGGTGGCAATTTCAGCGTTCCCCAGACACTGGGTGCCAATAAATCCCTGTTCGCCGCGCGTGGCCGGAATACCAAACCAGAAAGAGTTCGGCCAGACAAGACACGACTGACGCAACGCCAGTCCGGTGTATTCACGGAACACCTGAATATCATCGAGCAGGATTTCCGTGAACTCGCCATGAAATTTTCCCGGATGCAACTGGTCGTAGATCTGCTGCCATGCGGTAATCGTCAGCGCATGCTCATACACATCCGTTGTTCGCCGCTGGTGAACGTTGTCCACCTCCACTTTCGGCGTAAGTTTAACGTCTTCGGGTAATGCTTCATGATAAAGATGGTGCAGGTTTGCAGTACGGTTCTTTTTCATGATCTTTTAAGCCGGAAGCTTCAACGAAGCCCCCGGCCCTCCGACAGGTTAATTTTTTAAGCGATAGCGACTACTGCGTTTACGCAACGCTCCGTCAGAAAAGAGCTGTTCCAGCGCCTTTCTGGCTTCATCAAGTGACCAGCCAAAGTGGGCAGCCACTTCCCCTGCCGTCATTCCTTGACGGACCGATGCCAACAGCGTCAGAAGTTGATCAGAGGATTCAGGCGTCAACGGGGCGTCCTGCGTCTTCTGCGTTTTTACATCTGTTTTCACTTCTGGCTTCTGTTCTGGTTTCTTCGGCTGGCGCTTAAAACCGCCGATCAGCCACTGGGTATCATCGTCCGGTCGGCCGATTTCCTTACGGCTGATAACACGGCCTGTACGCGCAGCAGCGGCGCTGCCGGCATCCAGCGCTGCGCGGCACGCCGCCAGATCGCCTTCCACCACCAGCGTCAACCGGCCAGGATCGAGCACTTCGTGGCTAAGCAGGCGCACGTTCGCGGCTTTCAGCATGGCATCCGCCGCATCCACGGCAGCGACCATGCCATCCACTTCCAGTAATCCCAGTGCATTGATCATCACAACCTCTCTTACGCGCGCTGGATTGGGTTACGGGCAATATCCAGAACGGCATCGGCAAAGGCGTTACATGCAGCTTTACAAGCGGCCTGGCTACCGGTCATAAACGCAGCCGAATAGTTGGTTTCTGACGGCGGCGGAACGTAGGTCACCAGTTGTACATCAGCCGATTTCAGCGCAGCATCAATACCAAATGTCGCTTCCAGCGGCGGCGCCACCAGATACGCCATCGGATCGCCAAGCCGGCATCCTGCGGTCGCCGAGAGATACGAGCCGGTACGCGAAACCACATGCGCCAGGAAGGCGGTATCTTCTGCGTCATTCGCCCACTGAAACGCCGCGCCGCTTTCAATATTGGCTACCATCGCGTCCAGACCTGCGCGAACTTCTGCCGGGTTGGGTCCACCGAGCATAATCAGCACTTCACCCGAAGTTGGAGAGGGACTGTGCGCCGCGCCGGCATACAGCGAGCGGCCATAAACCACTTCCACCATTGCCTGTTTTGTCGCTTCGTCTGCGGCAATATACGCCACGTCATCAGAATCTGCTGTGATGAGTCCGAGGCTACGTATATGTGGCGGTAATTTAAGTTCACGGGCAAAACCGTCATTTACCGAGGCAATCACGCGCATTGCGGTGACTGAAGGTCTAATCAAATCTAATGCTGGCATGATGCCTCCTTAACGGGTCATATTGATGCCGGATGCTTTTTGCTCCAGCATGCGCTTGGCCAAATCCACAATGACCGCCGCCGCTTCAACCGGTGGCGTACCGCCCTGGTGAATGTTCGAGATACAGGTACGATCAGCTTCAACGGTCGTCGCCACACGCGGCGAATAGACGGCGTAGCAAGAAAGGCTTTCCGACTGGCCCAGGCCCGGACGTTCCCCAACCAGCAGGATCACCGCTTTCGCGCCCAGCAGTTCGCCGATCTGATCTTCGATTTTCACGCGACCATAGCGAACAAAGAACGGCGTCCCGACCTTCAATCCGGCCTGTTTTAAGCCAGACAACAGCGGCGGCAGGATCTCTTCGTAGTTAGCGGTGATAGCGTCCGTAGACAGGCCATCAGAGATAATCACCTGCACATCCGGGTTCATTACACACTGTGATTTCAGCGCTTCAATGGCTTCCGCACTCAGACGACGCCCCAGATCCGGACGCGTCAGATACAGGTTTTTGTCACTGATTTCCGAGCGCACTTCCAGCAGCCCCTGGGCTTTTACCCACTCTTCCGGCACTTCTTTCAATACCGTATCTTTCGAACGCGAGTGGTCGGCCAGGAAGCGCAGCAGCGCCTGGGTACGCGGACGTGGACCGGCTCGACCGGTACATACACGCGCCGCAGTGCTGCGACGCAGTTCAGTCAACACCTCTGCGCGGTGTGGATTCTCAACGCCAATCCACGCTTTAGCCTCGGCTGAGCCTAAATCCATCGCACAGCTTTCACCGGTCGGCGCGGCGCACTGGGTGGTGCTGCATTGCGCTTGTACTGCCGGCGCTTGAGCCTGCGGCTGCGACTCACCCATTGACGCCATCACGCTGCGTACAATTTCTTCAATCTGTTTTTGATCCATCGTGTGTCATCCCCGCGTCATCAGAAGAACAGTGACGGATCGCCCGCCCGTTTGGTCAGGCGACCGTTTGCCATAATGCCCATGGTTTCCAGCCAGCGTTCAAACTCCGGCGACGGACGCAGGTTCAGCAACTGGCGCACGGTCGCGGTGTCGTGGAAGGCGGTGGTCTGATAGTTGAGCATGATGTCGTCACCGAGCGGCATGCCCATGATGTAGTTGCAGCCAGCGGTGGCGAGCAGAATCATCAGGTTTTCGTTGAGGTTCTGGTCAGCATCAGCATGGTTGGTATAGCAGCAGTCGCAGCCCATTGAGATGCCGCTCAGCTTGCCCATAAAGTGATCTTCCAGACCCGCGCGAATAATCTGACGGTCATTGTAGAGATACTCCGGCCCGATAAAGCCGACAACGGTGTTCACCAGGAACGGATCGTAGTGACGCGCCAGACCGTAGTTACGTGCTTCCATCGTCACCTGATCGGCACCGAAGTTAGCGCCAGCAGAAAGCGCAGACCCTTGTCCGGTTTCGAAGTACAGGCAGTTTTCCCCAGCGATACGGTTAAACTCAGCGCCCACTGCACGCGCTTCATCCAGCATGGCCAGCTCAACGCCAAACTCTTTTAAGCCTTTCTCGCTGCCGCAGATACTCTGGAAAATCAGCCCGCCCGGCGCGCCGCGACGAATGGCTTCGATCTGGGTAGTAACGTGCGCCAGGACGCAGCCCTGGGTCGGGATATTGAATTTGTCGATGACGCCGTACACGGTATCAAGTACGCGGCTTAAGTTTTCCACGTCATCTGTTACCGGGTTAACGCCAATCACCGCATCGCCCGCCCCGAAGGACAGCCCTTCGTAGATTTGTGCCGCAATACTCTGCACGTCATCACGGGTGTCGTTCGGCTGTAAACGACAGCTGAAGGTGCCCGGCAGACCAATGGTGGTGTTGGCCTTTTTGATCACCGGCATTTTCTTACCGCCGTAGATCAGGTCCGCGTTAGAGCAGATTTTTGCAACCGCTGCGACCACTTCCGACGTTAATCCTTTGCGCGTAAACGCAATGTCATCAACGGAGGTTTCATCGCTCAGCACGTACTCGCGCAGCTCGCTGATACTCCAGTTTTTGATGCGGTTATAGGCCGTTTCGTTGACGTCGTCCTGAATCAGACGCGTCACGCAGTCCTCTTCATAGGAAATCACCGGGTTGTTGCGGATATCCGCTACCGTCATTTCCGACAGCACCTGTTTGGCCGCCACTCGCTCTTGCGAACTGGTTGCAGCTACCCCTGCCAGCACATCCCCCGAACGCAGTTCGTTGGCTTTTGCCAGCACCTCTTTAACATCCTTAAACTGATAAACATTGCCGAACAATGTGGTCTTTAGTTTCATAAGTCGTTCCCTCAGGAAGGAAATGCGAGTGATTTCACCGTCACCGGCACAACCGATCCGCCAAAAAGAGGCGTACCAATGTCGATATAGTCCCCCGCCCGGACAACCACCTCATCGATGACTGCCAGCGGGTGTTGCTGTAACTGTGGGCGTAACAGCATGCCCAGGGCTTTACCAAAATCCTGCTCGGCTACCACCAGCAGGGGATGCGGATTCGGATGGCGCGCGACAAAGGCCAGTAGCGCATCAATAACCGTTAACAGCGCGGCGTAGCGCACCGGCAGCGAACCGGGTAGCGCCAGCACGTAAGCGTCTGTTTGCGGGTCCAGATCGAGCTGCATCAGCGCTTGTTGCCAGGCGGCCACCAAATCAGCCTCATCAACCGGAATCGCCACCGGCAGATTGCGCAGCGGAAGCGCCACACCTTCCAGCCAGATGGTGCTGCCCGAAAGCGACAGCGTATGCGCACCGGCGCCAATCACCGTGGCGCGCACGGTTTGCGCCGGGAACTGCACGTTCATCTCACGCAGACGCGGATGTTCATGCAGCGCCGTCGCTAACAGCGGCCCAATATCGGAAAAACAGAATGGATCGGCAGGCTGGTTGCGGTAGCACTCGCCCACCCCGCCGGACAACGTAATCACTTCCGGCTTCACACCCGTCGGCAACAGACCGGTTTGCATCAGCGCCTGCGCCAGCGGTGACAGCGTGCCGTCAATCACCTCAACGATCAGCGCCGCCATCCGTCGGGCCACCTGAACAAGCTGCGCCGCATTGAGGGTCCGGGCGTCGGTGCCTGGACCAAATACGTCATCAACAATCATCTGTCCTGGCTGATGCGCATGCACCACCCGCCCCTGACCGTCCGTTTCCAGCAGCCGTCCGCCGACGTTCAGGCAGGCCGAACCGCTGACTTTTCCGGCATCGAACAGGACGTAGTTCGACGTCCCGCCACCGATGTCGATATTCAGTACGCGGCACAACTTCTGCTCTGACAGGGTTTGAGCCCCTGCGCCGTGACCGGCAATCACTGATTCCAGATGCGGACCGGCGCTGGCTACCACGAAGTCCCCCAGCGACTGAGAGAGCGTCATCACCGCAGGTCGCGCGTTGCGGGTTTTGGCACTTTCTCCGGTAATGATGATCGCGCCGGAATCGACGGTCTCAGGCGCAATCCCCGCCGCCTGATACTGGGCGAGGATCAGCGCCTTAAGTTCGGCCTCTTTCAGCCCTCCCTGCTTATCAACGGGGGTAAAGAACACCGGGCTTTGCCAGCTAATTTCGCGTTTGATGAATTCGTAACGCGGCACCTGCGACACCGCCGCACGGTTGACCAGCTCAAGGCGCGAGAAGATGACCTGAGTGGTGGTGGTGCCGATATCGATACCGACGCTGAGTAGCTGGCGAGTATTCACGATTGCGCCTCCGGGTTGGTTTCTGCTGGTGCCGGAACATCTTCGTCTTTCGGTACCAACAGCATAGCCACACCAATCGCCGTCACGCCGCCAATCAGCTTGCCGACAATCATTGGGAAGATCATCGCGTTCATGTTGGCCGCGGCGAAACCTAAGTGGTCACCCAGAGCGAAGGCTGCGGAGACCGCAAAAGCGCAGTTGATCACTTTGCCGCGGGTATCCATATTCTTCATCATGCCGAACATTGGGATGTTGTTCGCCAACGTCGCCACCATGCCCGCAGCCGCAATATTATTGATTTTTAACAGGTTACCGACGCTCATCAGCGGCTTTTCAAACCAGCGGGTCAGCAGCAGTACCATTGGGTACGCACCCAGCAGCACGCAGGAGATAGAACCGATAACTTCGATGGCGCGCATCACTTCACCCGGCTTGTCACCCGGTGCCATGAAGATAGGATCAAGACCCGGAATCAGTTCCCAGCCGAGCAGGAATTTGATCACCGCTGCCGCCAGACCGATGGTGATCAGCGCCACCAGGAATTTCGCGAAGATCTGGAAGCCGTTGATCATTTTTTCCGGGATGAATTTCAGTCCCAGCGCCACCAGCACGGCAACGATCAGCACCGGGATCATGTTCATCAGGATTAGCGCGAAGGTGAACTCCACCGGCTGCCCGTTGATTTCGACACCGGAGTACATCGCGATCAAACCACCTGCAATACAGCCAATCGGAATGGTGACGATCCCAGCCAACACGCCCAGCGCCAGATAACGACGGTCAGACGGTTCAATAATCCCCAGCGCAACCGGAATAGAGAAGACCAGCGTCGGCCCCATCATCGCCCCGAGGATCAGGCCAGAGTACAGCCACGCCGCAACGTCGCCGCCCGCCAGTTCTTTCGCCAGGAAGAAGCCGCCCATATCGCACGCCAGCAGCGTTCCGGCAAACATCGACGGGTTCGCGCCCAACATTTCGTACAGTGGAATAATCACCGGCCCGAGCACATGCGCCAGTACCGGTGCCAGCGCGGTCATACCGACCATCGCCAGACCCAGCGCGCCCATCGCCATAAAACCTTCTTCAAACTGGCCGCCCGATCCCTCAATACTCTTCCCGAACTTACCGAGGAAGCGTGCCGAACCGCCGAACTGCGACAGGATCCTGTCCACGGCGGCAATCAGCATAAAGAACATCATGATGTACATGATGATTTCGTTAATTCCCATAACCTTCACTCCCTGTCATATGTGTATTTATTGTGCCGCCGCATACAACGCGATAATGTCGGCCTGCGTGGCGGTGCGTGGGTTACTGCGAATACAAATATCCTCCAGCGCGGCGTGAGCCCATGCGCTGTAATGCTCGGGCTTCGCCCCAACGTCAGAGAGTCGTTTGGTCTGGCCCACTTCGCTAATCAACTCGCTGACGGCGTTGATGGCATCGCGATCGTCCGACTTCTTGTTGGTTAGCGCCCGTCCGATATGGCTGAAACGCTCACGACACACCATGCGGTTGAAACCCATTACTGTGGGCAGCAGCATGGCGTTAGCCTGTCCATGTGGAATGTGCAGCGTCGCACCCGGCTGGTGCGCCATCGCGTGACACAGGCCCAGCCCCGCGCTGGAAAACGCCATCCCGGCCATACAGGAAGCCAGTAGCATGCTTTCTCGCGCCGCCAGATCCTGACCATAGCCAACGGCCTTCGGCAGCGATTTACCTATCATCGCAATCGCGCCAATCGCCAGACTGTCGGTAAACGGCGTCGCGTTCAGAGCGCTATACGCTTCAACAGCGTGCGTCAGCGCATCGATCCCGGTCATCGCCGTTACGTGTGCGGGCACACCTTCCGTCAGCGCGGCGTCAAGAATCGCCACATCCGGCATCAGGGTTGCGTGGGCCAGCACTTTTTTAAGCCCGGTCGCGGCGTCGATAATCACCGTGACATTAGTGGTTTCTGAACCCGTTCCTGCGGTAGTCGGTACGGCAATCAGCGGCAGACGCGGGCGTAACGCGCTGCTCTCGTCCATGTCAGCCAGCGTCTGGGTGGGATTGGTCACCAGCAACGCCACAGCCTTTGCGGCATCCAATACGGAACCACCACCAAAGGCCACTACGCCATCGCACTTCGATTCACGCAGTTGCGCGACCGCCGCGCAGACGTCCGTAATGCACGGTTCGCCCACCGGACATGGCCACAGCGTCATCGCCACGCCTTTCATCGCCAGGCTGCGTTCCAGTGCGGCGGTCATCCCCGCCTGGTGCAGGAAACTGTCGACCATGACGAACATATGCGTCAGGCCGCGCGTTTGTGCTTCCTGTCCGCAGGTACTGAGCGCTCCCAGTCCACACAACGTAACCGGTGGAACGCTAAACGTTTTTACGCGTTGCAGATTCAGGGTATCGAATGCCTGAAAGAGCGCGGTCTGCAATTCAGCTTGCATAGATTCCTTCCGCTTTTTCTTTTCCGCTATTTGCAATCGCCAGCGGGGTCATAAACAGGCTGTGCTGGGGTAAATGCACCTGCAGTTCCGGGAAACGCTTACGAAACAGTTCATCAACGCCCGGCTGCATACAGGAACCACCGGCCAGCCATAAATCTGCCACGCCCTGTCCGGCAATATGGTGAGCCACAATTTCCGCCATTTTTTCGTAGACCGGCTTAACCACCGGCCAAATTTCTTTACCGTTGCTGCGTTTGTACTGCTCCGCCTCTTCCAACTGGATGCGACGGTTCCCGGCAAGCGTCAGAGAAATGTGGTGCCCGCCGGTCGCTTCATCGGCGGAGTAAGTCACCTTGCCTCGCTTCACAATCGCAATCCCGGTGGTACCGCCACCGATATCCACCACGCCAGCGTTATCAAGCTGCAACAGGTCTGCCACCGCGGTCGGTTCGTCGAGCACATGACTGACTTCAAGCCCAGCAGATTCCAGCACGTTGATCGAGATCCGTGGGTCAGTTCCCGGTGGAAACGAGGTTGCCGCGTGGGTAAAGCGGCAACCCAACTGTTGTTCGAGCGTATCGAGATGGCGACGAACGATGGTCACCGCACCGAAGAAATCCCAGACGATGCCATCGCGCACGACGTCGGCCCAGTCCAGGCAAACCGCAACCGGCTGTCCGTCACTGTCGACAACCATCGACACCACATCACACGTCCCCAAATCCACGCCCAGCCACAGCGGTGAATCGCTCTTTACGGGCGTCTGGTTACATAGCGTTGCCGCTTTTAGCAATCTGGGTGTCAGCCAACGTTGTTCGTCGTGCGCCATGTCGTTCACTCCTTATACAATTCTGAAGGCATCCACCAACACACAGCGACGCAGACGTACAAATGTGCGTGCGCTGGTCACCCCTTCACCGGTTGGCGTGGTAATGGTCATCGTGGTCCAGCCTTCGCCGCCGAGTCCAAGACCGGCAATGCACGGTCCGTTCTTAACGAAAATGCTGGTATCAATGGCGTTTGCCATGCGGTTCATGTTGTCGATATTGCGCGAGTGCATCGCCGCCGTATGGTGACAGCCGCCTTCAAGCTTGACCGCCAGTTCAATGGCCTCATCGACGTTGGCGACCCGCACGACCGGCAGAACCGGCATCATCAGTTCGGTTACGGCAAACGGGTGAGTCGCAGAGGTTTCGACGAACAACAGCCGGGTTTGCTCCGGTACGTTCAGACCAATCGCCGCAGCGATTTTTCCTGCGTCGCGGCCAACCCAGTCACGACTGACCGTGCCTTTACCGCGTTCATCGACATTTTTCAGCAGCACCGGTTGCAGCTGTTCGGCCTGAGCCGTGGTCAGCTTGACTGCATGCTGACTTTCCATCAGACGCATCAGCTCATCAGCGACGCTATCGACCACGATCAGCACTTTTTCGTCGGCGCAGATAATGTTGTTGTCAAACGAAGCGCCTTTGACGATCGACTGGGCTGCGCGTGCCAGATCAGCCGTTTCATCAACCACCACCGGCGGATTTCCCGCACCGGCGGCAATCAGACGTTTGTTGGTGTGCTTACGCGCGGCATCCACTACGGCTTCACCGCCGGTCACCACCAGCAGGCCGATGCCTGGGTACTTAAACAGACGCTGGGCGGTTTCGATATCCGGATTGGCCACGGTAACCAGCAGGTTTGCCGGTCCGCCTGCTGCAACTACCGCCTGGTTAAGCAGAGTGATAGCGCGCTGAGACACGCCCTTGGCAGCCGGATGCGGTGCGAAGACCACGCTGTTGCCAGCCGCAATCAGGCTGATGGCGTTGTTAATAACGGTCGCAGCCGGGTTGGTGGACGGTGTCACCGAGGCCACCACGCCCCACGGCGCGTTTTCAATCAGCGTCAGGCCGTTATCACCGGTCAGAACCTGTGGAGACAGGCATTCCACGCCCGGCGTGGCGCGTGCCTGCGCCACATTTTTGGCAAATTTATCTTCAACGCGTCCCATGCCGGTTTCTGTGACGGCAAGTTCCGCTAATTCTCGGGCATGTTTTTCGCCCGCCTCACGTACAGCCGTGATAGCCAGTTGGCGCATGGCAACGCTTTTCAGCCCTTGCTGGGCCAGTTTTGCTGCCGCCACTGCGTCATCCAGGGAGGCAAAAACGCCCATTTCTTGAACGGCACTGACGGGTTGGCTGCTGTCTTTCATTTTCAGCAGTACCGCTTTCACGACCTGTTCAATATCCTGTTGATTCATGATTTTCTGCCTTATTTATGGAAGATCACCTGACCACCTGCCACCACTTCATCAACAATGCCAATCACGCACAGATCGACAGGTGATGATTCGTTACGGTGCGCCTGACGGGCTGAGCTTCCGCTGACCAGCAGCACCCACTCTCCGGTTCCCGCCCCAATGCTGTCGATAGCAACAGCACATTGCCCGTCGGGATTTCCGCAGGCATCAATCATTTCCACCATCAGCAACTTGTCGTGCGCGAGCCCCTGATGGCGTACGGTACAAACAATTTGTCCTGTGACGATTGCCAGTTTCATACGCGCCTCCGTGGCATATTTCAGGTAAAACCTCCCCCTACCCTCCGCAGAAGGTAATGTGAAAAGGAGAGAGGGTGACGCCAGCAATGAAGTCTGTGGCGTCACATGGACGACTTACATGTCGTTGCTGTCGCCTTTAAAGCTGATCGGGAACACTTCTTCCAGATCGCCATGCGGACGCGGGATCACGTGTACGGAAACCAGCTCACCAATACGCTGTGCAGCAGCAGCACCAGCATCCGTTGCAGCTTTACATGCCGCTACGTCACCACGGACCATTGCAGTAACCAGACCGCCGCCGATCTGCTTCACGCCGACCAGTTTCACGCGTGCCGCTTTAACCATTGCGTCAGAAGCCTCAATCAGTGCAACCAGGCCCCGGGTTTCAATCATTCCTAATGCTTCCATTGTGTTTTCCTCTCATTAAGGGGTCCAGAACGGGACCTAAACAACCAGTGTGTGTGAGGCGTTTTCACGACTCATGTCAGTCTGACGCGGCACTGCTGCCACCAACGCCAGTTCGATAATTTCCTGTACGCTACAGCCGCGAGAGAGGTCATGAAGCGGTGCGGCAAGCCCTTGGATCAACGGACCTACGGCACGATACCCTCCCAGACGCTGGGCGATTTTGTAGCCAATATTGCCTGCCTCCAGCGATGGGAAGACCATCACATTGGCATTGCCCTTTAACGGACTGGCGGGCGCTTTTTGCGCGGCGACATCCGGAACAAAGGCGGCATCAAATTGCAGTTCCCCATCCACGGTAAGCTGCGGGGCGCGCTCACGAACGATCTCCGTAGCCTGCTGCACGTTAGCGACGTTAGGATGACGAGCGCTGCCTTGACTTGAAAACGACAGCATGGCCACGCGCGGTTCTTCACCGGTGATCGCCTGCCATGTCTGCGCGCTGGCAATCGCAATATCCGCCAGCTGCGCGGCTGTGGGCTGCGGCACGACGCTGCAATCGGCAAACCCTAATGACGGCCCGAGGTACTGCGGCAGCATCAGGAAAATTGACGACAGCGTTTTACAGCCTGGCTGTAACCCAATAATGCGTAACCCAGCGCGCAGCACGTTTGCTGTCGACGACAAATTGCCCGCAATACAGACGTCAGCTTTACCCGCGCTAACCATGGCGGCGGCGAACATCAGCGGATCGTTGAGTTTTTCCAGCGCATCTGCAGGCGTTTTATCTCCCGCGCGGGCCAGCCAGCGCAGCGCAAACTCTTCACGCATGGACTGGTTGCTTTGCGGGTCGATAACCTGAATGCCATCCATCGCCACCCGATGGCTGAGGGCAAACTGGCGCAGCGCAAACGGACTGGCGACGAGAACAGGATGTGCCAGACCGTGCTGATGCAGGTAATTTGCCGCTTTCAACACCCGAACATCCAGCGCATCCGGGAACACCACCCGTGCAGGTGAGCGCTGGGCGAGTTGACGAGCACGTTCAATGATCATTGCTTCTCCCCCAGTCGCTGTTGAATTTGGCTAACCGTCAGTGGATGCTTCGCTACGCTCAGAATCATCATCACGTAGACCGTACTGGAAAGGCGATTGAGCGCCTGCATGATGTCCGGTCGCATCACGTCAAAACTACGGGTGATGAATACCTGGGCCGCCACCGTCTCCGTTTCACGGACTTTGGTACGCAGCAGATTAAGCAACGCGCAATCACGGCCATGACTGGCTTCAGGCACCAGATGGTCGTGGTCCAGATAGCGCAGCGGCTGATGCGAAAGCCGGTGTAAATCTTCGTCGCTTAACCCGACGATAGCTTGTGCTGCCAGCGGCTCGTCGATAGCGTCGGCGCGCATAATGTTGCCCAGACGCGAACGGATATCCGCCAGCCACGGCTGCCACGGTTCCGCCAGCTCTATCTGCAACCACACGGCCAGGGCGATGGTGCTGTCCAGCGCGGCGCGAAATCCCAGGCGCGGGTCACTTTTAGCGACCATCTTGTCCGCTGTCAGATGCGTCAGCGTGTCTGCTTTCTTCACCACCGGTTGATGACACAGTTCGCAACTGGCCTGTGGATGCGTATCGCTGCTGGTTAAACCATGCACCGGCTGCGGCTGCTGTTCTTCGTCATCAATAAACAGGCTGCCCTGCTCGTCGATAAACTTAATGCGCAGATGTCGGCTTTCCAGTAATTCCCGGGCAGATGGCGTCAGGCGAGCATCAGCGGGGAGATGAATTTCAGCCCCTTCGCTGAGCGTATGATTCGCTCTGAGCCATGCTTCGGTAATGAAATCCTTCATACATCCGCCTTAGCAGGACTGCCAGTTCGCAGGCCAGGCCACATACAGAAATTTCACCGTCGATGGCGTACCAAATTCGATGCTGGAGCCTTTCGGGATAAACATCACGTCCCCGGCTTTAGCAATCATGGTTTCGCCTTCGTGGCGAACGTGCAGCTCGCCTTCCAGAATCATGTCGATTTCGTCGTAGTTCAGCGTCCATGGGAAAAAAGCGTTATCCCACTGCATGAACCCGGCGGCCATGCTGCTACCGTCCTGGTCGGTCACCAGATCGGTTAAACCCACGCAGTGCGGCTGTGCGCCGTCAAAACGACCAAACTTCACGCTGCTGCCGTCGATGACTTTGACGCCGCCTTTGCCGGTCACCGAGTTAAAGCTCGGCTGCATTCCGCCCTGCTCCAGCGACTGTTTCTCCTTCATGACTTTGTCCATCAGTTGGGCGACCAGGCTTTCGGTAAACTGCCCTTCCGGTAACTGCGCAATGATGGTTTCGCGAATGCGCTGGCTTTCCGTTTTGCCATCATCCACCGCAGCCGGTGCGGCAGCAGCAGCGGTTGGCGCGGATTCATCGCATTCACTGATGGTGACGCCCAGCAGCTCCGCAACTTCGCGCGCCTCCGGGGTGATGATGCTGGCGCGCAGAACAACCGACATTTCCTGTTCGCCGCGTGCGTGGGCCGCACGAATATCGTTAGCTGTGATGAGTTTTTTCACCTGCCCTTTCCTCCTTTTGGCTGAGCTCAGTCAGATAATCCACCAGGTGCTGCACGCTGCGCGGGTCATGGCTGTTGAGTTCGAAAATCGGCTCCTGGAACCCTATCCCGCGAAGTAGTTGTCGCGTTGCGGCGACGTCGGCATCCGGCATGTCCGTTTTGCTGATAACGGCGATTTGTCGTTTACTGACGCCGATATCCAACAGCCCGGCAGGTAAGCGACTTTCTTTATCATTTGCCGCGTGTATATAAATCAACGTATCAACATCCTGCAGCGTGGTAATTAAGGCGTGATACCAGCGCGGATGGCTAAAATATTCTCCTGGCGTGTCGATATCGCCATTTTCATTAAACTCCACGGCCTGTGTTTTTCTGGCGAGGGAATAATTTCCCTGTAGCGCATTAAAGAGCGTTGTTTTCCCCGCCCCCACCGTACCGACAAACGCAATACGTTTCATCGCCGCCTCTGATTAACTTTTTGTCAGGTTGCACAAAGTGAAATTTAATAACCGACCCAGACCGCTTACCGTCTGTAATAACGCTTCTTCTACCGCGCCTACCGAGCCGTAGATGACCAGCGCACCGCTGAATCGATCGAGAAAGCCGATATGTACATCTGCCGCCTTCATAGCTAAGTCACCGGCAATCATCGCGGTTTCGCCTGGCGTCAGCGTCATGATGCCGATAGCGCCCGCTTCGGGAACGCCGATCTTTTTCGCCAGTTCCTCACCAGGGTGCGCAATGAGATGCGCCAGCGTAACCTGTTTCCCCGGCACAAATTCCTGAATAATGCGTTCTTTTTCCATTGCTCACCGCCTCCGCTAAAACTGCCCTCATCGTAGCAATTTTTTGTCAGAGTAAATAACAAAATTCGGCAACCATGTTTAAAAGGTGAAGTGGATCACTAAGAAAGGGGAAATAAAAAGGCGCGGGAGAAACCCGCGCCGGAAATAAATTAAAGTGAAATTACAGCGGTTGAGTTTGGGCTTCTACGACCGCCAGCGCCACCATATTAACGATACGACGAACAGAAGCGATCGGCGTTAATACGTGAACCGGTTTCGCAACCCCCATCAGCACCGGGCCGACCGTTACGCCTTCAGAGCTGGAAACGCGTAGTAAGTTGTAACTAATACGGGCAGCTTCCATATTCGGCATCACCAGAATATTCGCTGAGCCTTTCAGCGGACTGTCCGGCATGCGGTCATGACGGATGCTTTCCACCAGCGCGGCATCGCCGTGCATTTCGCCATCAATCATCAACTCTGGCGCACGCGCCTTAATCAGCTCCAGCGCTTCGCGCATTTTGCTGGCCGACGGACAGTTAGATGAGCCAAAGTTGGAGTGCGACAGCAGCGCTACCTTCGGTTCGATACCAAAGCGACGCACGGTTTCTGCCGCCATCACGGCGATTTCCGCCAGTTGCTCCGGCGTAGGATCGTCGTTAACGAATGGAAGGGACTTCCCCTAGATATGCGCCTGATTAACTTTCGTGCAATCATAGGATAAACATTGACCCAGAGGGATTCGTTATGACCATCACCACTGTCGGTATCGATCTTGCTAAAAATGTGTTTGCTGTTCACTGCATTGACCAAAATGGTAAAGCTGTTCTGGTTAAACCCAAGGTGTCGCGTGCAGCACTTTCTGAACTCATCGCAGGTTTACCTCCCTGTGTCATTGGAATGGAAGCCTGCTCGGGTGCCCACTATTGGGCAAGATTATTCAGGCAGTATGGCCATGATGTCCGGTTGATGGCTCCGAAATTTGTCTCACCCTATCGCATGGCGGGTAAGACCGGGAAAAATGATGCAGCTGATGCAATAGCTATTTGTGAGGCAGTGCAGCGGCCGCATATGCGCTTTGTACCAGTCAAAGACGAAAGCCAGCAGGCAATGCAATGCTTACATCGGACAAGACAGGGATTTATCCAGGAAAGAACAGCAACGTATAACCGTCTTCGGGGCCTGATATCTGAATTCGGGGTTATTGCCCCACAAAGCACTGATGCTCTGCGTCATGTTGTTTCTGACCAGAAGGAAACTCTGCCAGTACAGGTTAGGCTGTGCATTGATGATCTATTGACACATGTCACTAATATTGAAGAGAAAATCGCCGAATATGACAGGGTATTATCTCGTGTGGCCAAAACAGATCATCGCAGCCAGCAGTTAATGGAACTGAAAGGTGTTGGGCCCACCACAGCGAGTGCGCTGGTCGCCAGTATTGGCAATGCCCATGATTTTAAGAACGGGCGCCAACTGGCAGCCTGGTTGGGGCTAACGCCATCACAATACAGTAGTGGCGGAAAATCAAAGCTTGGCAGGATAACAAAAGCGGGTGATGCCTATCTGCGAACCCTACTGGTCCAGGGAGCCCGTTCTGTAATGGTAGGGGCAGAGAATAGAACGGACCCGTTTAGCCGTTGGGTCTGCTCGTTGATTGGTAGGCGGGGATACTGGCGTGCTGTCGTTGCAATCGCCGCCAAGAATGCGAGGTTGTGCTGGGCATCATTACATTACGGCGATGACTTCAGACTGTATTCAACAACATGAAAAATTTAACTGAGTAGTAACTGAACTGTAAATTGTTGATGGTAAAGGGTTAGACCCCCGTGAGAAGTATCTGCATATCCTACTGGATATCACTATCCGATTAACGAAGGAGGATCTCACGAGCGTCTTTCATCAGGGTCCGAATCACTAGCGATTCAGCATGACCGTTTATAGTAGCGCAGTCTTATCCCTTGCCTTTCATTGATGAACAGACAGAAATTAAAAACCGGCGTTGACTGTTCGGGGAAGCCCTTATAGTAGGTATCGGCGATAAAGGTGTTACCGCTTGGCAGCAGCAAGGCGTTCATCGCCCCGGCAGTATGCACGCCATCGCGGTGACCAAACACCTCTTTCACCACGCTGAAGTGCTCATGGTAGTCGCCAATCGTACCGCAGATCATTGCATCCGCTTCGCCGCGCTGCACCATGATCGCGCCGATCACCGTGGTGTTGGCAATTACCGCACGCTGCGCCTGCTCCTGGGTAATACCACGACGTTTCATAATCTGGTAGTACTCGCTCCAGTACTCCTTAAAGCGCGGATCGGACTCATTGTTGACGATCTCAAAATCGACGCCCGCTTTGATCTGCAGACCCAGTTTCTGGATACGCATTTCGATAACGCTCGGACGACCGATCAGGATCGGTTTCGCCAGACCTAAAGTGATCAGCTCCTGCGTGGCATGCAGTACACGCGCCTCTTCCCCTTCAGTCAGCACCACGCGCTTCGGCGCTTTGCGTGCCAGAGAGAAAATCGGCTTCATGAACAGGTTGGTTTTGTAGACGAATTCGGTCAGCTTATCGATGTAAGCGTCAAAGTCGGCAATCGGACGCGTTGCCACACCGGAATCCATCGCCGCCTTCGCCACCGCAGGGGCGATTTTGACGATCAGACGCGGGTCGAACGGTTTCGGAATAATGTATTCCGGCCCGAAGCTCAGGTCCTGGTCGCCATAGGCGGAGGCCACCACTTCGCTCTGCTCGGCGTGCGCCAGCTCAGCAATGGCGTGTACCGCGGCCAGTTTCATCTCTTCGTTGATGGCAGTAGCGCCGACGTCCAGCGCGCCGCGGAAGATGAACGGGAAGCACAGAACGTTGTTAACCTGGTTCGGATAGTCGGAACGGCCGGTGCAAATGATGGCGTCAGAACGCACCTCTTTCGCCAGCGGCGGCAGGATTTCCGGTTCCGGGTTGGCGAGTGCCAGGATCATTGGCGCACGCGCCATCTTCTTAACCATTTCCTGCGTCAGCACTTTCGGACCCGAGCAACCGAGGAAAATGTCTGCGCCGTCAATGACATCATCCAGCGTACGCTTACCGTCATCCACCACTGCGTAAGCCGCTTTGGTTTCCGCCATGTTTGGTTCACGATCTTTGTAAATCACCCCTTTGGAGTCGCAGACCACAATGTTGTGTTTCTGCATCCCCAGCGCCACCAGCAGGTTCATACAGGCAATCGCCGCCGCACCTGCGCCGGACACCACCATGCGCACATCAGAGATATTTTTCTCAACCACCCGCAGACCGTTAAGGATTGCGGCAGTACTGATGATTGCCGTGCCGTGCTGGTCATCATGGAATACCGGAATATTCATGCGCTCACGGAGTTTTTGCTCAATGTAGAAGCACTCCGGCGCTTTGATATCTTCGAGGTTAATGCCGCCAAACGTTGGTTCAAGCGCCGCTACCACGTTGATAAATTTATCCGGATCGAGTTCATCAACTTCGATGTCGAACACGTCAATCCCGGCGAATTTCTTAAACAGAACGCCTTTACCTTCCATCACTGGTTTACCGGCCAGCGCGCCAATATTACCCAGGCCCAGAACCGCAGTACCGTTGGAAATAACCGCAACCAGGTTGCCGCGTGCGGTGTATTTGTAGGCTGCCAGCGGGTCCTTTTCAATTTCAAGACACGGTGCAGCCACGCCCGGCGAGTAGGCCAACGCGAGGTCGCGCTGGGTTGCCAGAGGCTTGGTCGGAGAAACCTGGATTTTACCGGGTACCGGAAATTCGTGGAAATCGAGGGCGCTTTGTTTTAACTGGTCATCCATCTTGTTGTTCCTTTCACGTATCTATCAAAAAAGTGGCGCGGGTAACCATTCTACTGAGCCGCACATTATCACCTCAGTCAACGGCACAAACTTTGAAGGTCCCCATACTCTCACCATTCAAAGAAAGAATTTGTTATCAATTTATAACATCTATGTTACCTGCTTAAGCCAGCAATACCATGCTTGTCTGCTATGCTTTTTGCTGACAACGCCCGCAATTATCTCAAAAGTGTGAATCACAACACGCATCTAACACTTTACTTTTCAAGGAGTATTTCCTATGACCCGTAAAGAGCTTGCCAATGCCATTCGTGCGCTAAGTATGGATGCCGTCCAAAAAGCTAACTCTGGCCACCCTGGCGCACCAATGGGGATGGCCGATATCGCCGAAGTACTGTGGAACGATTTCCTGCGCCATAACCCGTCCGATCCCACCTGGTACGATCGTGACCGGTTTATTTTGTCCAATGGCCACGCCTCAATGCTGCTTTACAGCCTGTTGCATCTTTCCGGCTACAACCTGCCGCTCGAAGAGTTAAAGAACTTCCGCCAGCTCCATTCGAAGACGCCAGGACACCCGGAAATTGGCTATACGCCGGGCGTGGAGACCACCACCGGACCGTTGGGTCAGGGTTTAGCCAACGCTGTCGGAATGGCGATTGCAGAACGCACGCTGGCGGCGCAGTTTAACCAGCCAGACCACGAGATTGTTAATCACTATACCTGGGTCTTTATGGGCGACGGCTGTCTGATGGAGGGCATTTCTCACGAAGTGTGCTCGCTGGCGGGCACCCTGGGACTTGGCAAACTCATCGGCTTTTACGATCACAACGGCATCTCAATTGATGGCGAAACCGACGGCTGGTTTACCGACGATACCGCGAAACGCTTTGAGGCCTATCACTGGCATGTGGTGCACGAGATTGACGGTCATGACCCTGAGGCGGTGAAAAAAGCGATTCAGGAAGCACAGGCCGTTACCGATAAACCGTCGCTGATTATCTGCCGCACGGTGATTGGTTTTGGTTCACCGAATAAAGCCGGGAAAGAGGAAGCGCACGGCGCGGCGCTGGGTGAAGAAGAAGTGGCGCTGACCCGGCAGAAGTTGGGGTGGCATCATCCTGCCTTTGAAATCCCCAAAGAGATTTACCGGGCGTGGGACGCTCGTGAAAAAGGCGAGAAAGCCCAACAGAGCTGGAATGAGAAATTCGCCGCTTATCGACATGCACATCCGGACCTGGCGGCAGAGTTTACCCGCAGGATGAGCGGTGGACTGCCGGAAGAGTGGGAAGAAACGACCCAGAAATATATCACCGAGCTGCAGGCCAATCCGGCCAAAATCGCCACCCGTAAGGCCTCGCAAAATACCCTGAACGCTTACGGGCCGATACTGCCTGAGCTGCTTGGCGGTTCGGCGGATCTGGCGCCCAGCAACCTGACCATCTGGAAAGGCTCCACTTCTCTTAAAGAGGATCATGCAGGAAACTACATCCACTACGGCGTGCGGGAATTTGGCATGACCGCGATTGCCAACGGTATCGCTCACCACGGGGGCTTCGTACCGTACACCGCAACGTTCCTGATGTTTGTCGAATATGCCCGTAATGCCGCACGCATGGCGGCGCTGATGAAAGCCCGACAAATCATGGTTTATACCCACGACTCGATTGGCCTTGGGGAAGATGGTCCCACGCACCAGGCTGTCGAACAGCTCGCCAGCCTGCGTCTGACGCCTAATTTCAGCACCTGGCGACCCTGCGATCAGGTTGAAGCGGCGGTAGGCTGGAAGCTGGCGGTCGAACGCCATGACGGGCCAACGGCGCTGATCCTCTCGCGGCAAAATCTGGCGCAGGTTGAGCGGACGCCTGAGCAAGTGCAGCAGATTGCCCGCGGCGGCTATGTGCTGAAGGATGGCGGCGGTAAGCCGGATGTTATCCTGATTGCTACCGGTTCAGAAATGGAAATCACACTGCTGGCGGCGGAAAAACTGACCGGTGAAGGTCGTAACGTGCGGGTGGTTTCTCTGCCCTCAACCGATATCTTCGACGCCCAGGATGAAGCGTATCGGGAATCGGTCCTCCCCTCAAACGTCAGCGCGCGCGTGGCGGTAGAAGCAGGAATTGCCGACTACTGGTACAAATATGTTGGGCTGAAAGGGGCGATTGTCGGTATGACGGGTTATGGGGAGTCGGCTCCGGCAGACAAGCTGTTCCCGTTCTTCGGCTTTACGGTGGATAACATTGTCGACAAAGCGCATAAGGTGCTTAACGTGTGATCCACAGCGTGGGCCAGGCATCTGGCCCATGCCAGTTATCGCAGCTTGGCTCTTGGGCATAGCGCACCAGACGAAAACGCTGACCGTCGTAGCGCCAGCGAGTCTGGATACCGCAATCTGCCAACCCTCGTCCTTTAGCGAGGGTTACCAGCTCGCGCGACTTCTCATCAAACGTGGCGTTGGTCAGCTCCATATCGCGGCTTTCCGCATCCGTTTTAAAAGGCAGGCTTAGCCGTACCGCCCGTGACGTTAACGGGGTAGTACGTGAAACCACCCACGCCAGATCGATGGTGTTATATGCCCCGGCTTCACAGCCGATCATCAGCAGCGCTTTATCATCCGTTAAGGCCGTGACGCGCATCTCGCGACGCAGCGGATCGATCGAACAGCGAATACCGTTGATCCGCCAGTTACCGTAATCCAGCAATTCACTGCGCTCTTGTTGCGTGAGAGGCGTTGGCGTTGGGTTAATCACAGCCACGCCTTTTAAAGCGGGAGCAGGAGGAACGCTGAGCGGAGGCTCGTCGCCTTTTTCGATCCATGCGGTTTCGCTGCCGACCCGTTTTTGCTGGGCGTCGATAAAAAGCAGCGCGGCTTTTAGCCCGACCAGGGACAGGTTTTGCGCCCCTTTTTGCAGGGTTATCGCCTTCGCGTCCTGTACGGTTGTTAAAAATGCGCTGATGGTGGCCGGATCATCGGTCATCAGTTGCCAGGGGGTAATACGCCAGTGTTCGCCGCGAAGCGGGAGCGGCGCGCCATCCAGTAGCAGACGTGGCGCAATATCGCTCTCTTTGGCTGTGGGCGATTCCAGCCCACCCAGTTCAATACGCAACACGGCGTCGGTATGTGCCCCGGCACTGCGGCTCAAGGTCATGACCAGGCCGTGATGTTCTCCGGTATTGCGCGCCACGCAAAAGTTTTGGTTATTGCACGTCACCTGCCAGTCAGAAAACGTCTGTTGCGCGGGCGCGGCCCACAGCAAACGGACGGGTAACAACCCGAGCAGGAAAAGTAAAATAACGCGATAGCGCATGGACGGTACAACCCCGAAGTCAAAACACACAGCCTAAGCGGTATCTTCCTTGCGCGACTGATGTGGCTCAATAAGAATCGTCGGATTGGCCGAAAATTTGTAAAGAAATATAAATCCCGCGCATTAGTCCATGAGATGCGACGATTGCAAATAGTTCAGCAATAGCACCGTCTTACCGTCACGGATCTCACCCGTTTTAATCATTTCCAGCGCCTGGGTGAACGGCAGCTCCAGAACCTCAATATCTTCATCTTCCACCCCTCCGCCCTCATTTGCCCGCTGGCTGTCGCTGTATTGTGCAATAAAGAAATGAATTATCTCCGTCACGCCGCCCGGCGACATATAGAGCTCAAACAGCTTACGCACTTCCCCCACTTCAAAGCCGGTCTCTTCAATGGCCTCTTTCCGAATGCACGCTTCCGGTTCGTCGTTATCCAGCAGCCCGGCGCAGGTTTCAATCAGTTGACCGCTTTCATTACCATTGACCCAGGTGGCGACGCGAAACTGGCGGATGAGCACCACCGTTTTCTTCTCCGGGTTATACAGCAGGATAGTGGCGCCGTTGCCGCGATCGTAAACCTCGCGTTTGTGACGAATCACCTCTCCATTGCTACGGGTCAGGTCATAGGTGATATTGCGCAGGATGAAGTAGTTATCGGAAAGGACTTTATCTTTGATGAGGGTAATTTTTTGCGACATACCGGCTCCACAGCAAGAAGTGAGAAATAATACTACGCCGTGAAACCGGGTTTGTCTTGGTGCAATGTCGGCCTGATAAGCGAAGCGCCATCAGGCAATTAGGCGGCACAGAGCCGGATAGCAACGCTAACGCGCCTTATCCGGCCTTCTTAGCGACTTAGTGAGATTTGACTGATTTTACGCCCAGCCAGTCGACGATCCCTTGGGCGGCATGCCGTCCTTCCGCCATGGCCGTAACCACCAGATCCGCACCGCGTACCGCGTCACCACCGGCGAAGATTTTCGGGTTACTGGTTTGATAACGGTATGCGCTTTCAACATTGGCGGCTATGCGCCCCCAGTTATCGACCTTAACCCCATGCGTCTCCAGCCACGGCATGCCATGTGGGTGAAAACCAAACGCCATGATCACCGCATCTGCGGGCATGACAAACTCACTCCCGGCGAGGGGAACCGGGCGACGACGTCCCTGCGCGTCTGGCTCGCCAAGCTGGGTACGTAAAAAACGCACGCCGCTGACTCGCCCATCATCATGTAACACCAGCTCAACCGGCTGGACGTTAAACTCGAAGTTCGCCCCCTCTTCCCGGGCGTTCTTCACCTCTTTTTTCGAACCGGGCATGTTGGCTTCATCACGACGATAAGCGCAGGTCACCTGGCGTGCGCCATGACGCAGCGCGGTACGCACGCAGTCCATTGCCGTATCGCCTCCGCCCAGTACAACCACGTTCAGTCCGGCGGTATCGATGAACGGCTCTTCAGGCAGTTCATCCAGCCCCATCACCTGCTTGGTGTTGGCAATCAGGAACGGTAACGCGTCATAAACGCCAGGCGCGTCTTCATTCGGCAGATCCGCCTTCATGGAACGATAGGTTCCTACGCCCACGAACACGGCATCGTAATCCTCCAGCAGCGCCGACAGCGCCACATCCTTACCCACTTCACAGTTAAGTTCGAAATGAATACCCATGGCGCTGAAGATTTCACGGCGGCGGGCCAGCAGCGATTTGTCCAGCTTGAAGGCCGGAATGCCGAACGTCAGCAAACCGCCGATTTCAGGGTGGCGATCGTATACGGTGGCGCTGACTCCGCTGCGCGCCAGCACATCCGCGCAGGCCAGACCCGCCGGCCCCGCGCCGATGATAGCAACGCGCTTATCCACTTTCTGCACGTGGCTTAAGTCCGGTCGCCATCCTTTGCTCAGGGCCCGATCAGAGATGTAACGCTCAATATTTCCGATAGTGACCGCCCCATGCTCGCTACGCACCGTACATGCCCCTTCGCAGAGTCGGTCCTGCGGACATACGCGCCCGGTCACTTCCGGCAGGCAGTTGGTCTGGTGAGAAAGCTCAACCGCCGCGTCGATATTCCCGGCTTTGACCAGTTCAATCCACTGCGGAATATGGTTATGCAATGGGCAGGTCCATTCGCAAATACTGTGGTCGCCGCATTTCAGGCAGCGGGACGCTTCCCGTTCCGCTTGCGCCGTACGAAACGGCAGATAGATCTCCTCAAAGCTGGTTTTACGGGCCTCAATTGCCAGCTTATCCGGCTCACCACGCGCAGGCGTCGCCTGCATTTGCTCACGTTTGGTAATTGCATGCGAAACGAAATCGGTGGCGTTGGCATGCCAGGGCTGGCTTTCCAGACTGGCGGTGCGTAGCCTGCGCGCTTTTGACAGACCAGTAAGCGAATTTTCCGTCACCAGTTGTAACGCTTGCGCCGGACAGTTCTCTACGCAGGCGGGTCCCTGTTCGCGTCCCTGACACAAATCGCATTTGTGCGCAGTGGCTTTCACCTTCCCTTTAGCGACAGGAGTGAGTACGATCTGCATCGTGCCGAAAGGACAAGCAACGACGCACGATTTACAGCCAATACACTTTTTCGGGTTCACCTGAACGCTGTCGTTATCATGGCTGATTGCCCCGTTCGGGCAACTTCTGGCGCAGGGCGCATCTTCACAGTGATGGCAGGTTACCGCACTGCGCTGCTGCTGATGCTTGATGACGGTAATTCGGGGCAGGAAATGCCGTTGACTCAGGACATGCTGCTCGCCATTGTGAGCCATGACGCAGGCGACCTCACAGGCATGGCATCCCAGGCACTGCTGGCTATTAACCATAATAAAACGATTCATGGCTTCCTTCTTTTTTGGTTGCAAAAACCTTATTCTTTATATGAGTGTTGTTATTAACCGACACGGAAGGAAGCGGCAATGTTCATTTGCCCAGGAAGCACAACTATTTATCCAGAACCTGTGGCAGATCAATTTATTTCATCGCATATGAAATTGTGTTTCAGTTACCATCCAGTTTCATGGCGTTTTATTAACATTTATCAAATACACCGCATCGTTCGGGCTGTTTTAAGGCGCGACGTGTATTGTGTGAGGATGCACAAGTGACGGTAAAGCGTCCGGTCTCGGCCAGTCTGGCTAAAGCTTTTTTCTACATAGTGCTGTTGTCGATTCTCTCAACGGGTATTGCTCTGCTCACGCTGACCAGCAGCTTACGAGATGCCGAAGCCATCAACGTGGCTGGCTCATTGCGCATGCAAAGTTACCGTCTGGGTTACGATCTGCAAAGCCAAAGTCCGCAGCTTAACGCTCACCGCCAGCTTTTCCAGCAGGCGCTAAATTCGCCAGCACTACAGAACCTGAACGCGTGGTACGTGCCTCAAGCGGTAAAAAGTCGCTATGGACGTCTACATGCAAACTGGCTGGAAATGAACGCCCGTCTGATCGATGGCGATTTAAATTGGTACCAGAGCAATATCAATAACTATGTCGATCAAATCGATCTCTTCGTGCTGGCGCTGCAACATTATGCCGAACGCAAAGTGATGCTGGTTTTTGGTATTTCACTGGCGGGCGGGATCGGCATATTCACCCTCGTTTTCTTTACCTTACGGCGTATTCGCCAGCAGGTGGTGCGTCCGCTGAATAAGCTGGTGGTGGCCAGCCAGCACATTGAACACGGTCAGTTTGACATCCCCTCGCTGGATACTGATTTGCCCAACGAACTCGGGTTGTTGGGCAAGACCTTCAGCCAGATGTCGAGTGAATTACACAAGCTGTACCGCTCACTGGAAGCGTCTGTCGCTGAGAAGACCCACGATCTCCACGAAGCTAATCGTCGTCTGGAAGTGTTGTATCAGTGCTCTCAGGCGTTAAATACCAGTCAGATTGATGTGTACTGCTTCCGCCATATTTTACAGATCGTCCGCGAGCATGACGCCGCCTATTTCCTGGAACTCACCGTCGGAGATAACTGGCGAATTAGCGAAGGCGCAAAAAGCCCCGAGCTGCCGATGCAGATCCTGCCGGTCACCATGCAGGAAACCGTCTACGGTGAACTGCACTGGCAAAGCCCGAACGTCAATGCTTCTACCCCTCTGCTCAACAGCGTCTCCTCGATGCTGGGTCGCGGGTTGTACTTCAACCAAGCGCAAAAACATTTTCAGCAGCTGTTGTTAATGGAGGAGCGCGCGACGATTGCGCGCGAGCTGCACGACTCGCTGGCGCAAGTGCTCTCTTATTTACGCATTCAGCTCACGCTGCTGAAGCGTTCGATTCCCGAAGATAACGCCCCAGCGCAAAGCATTATGGCGGATTTCTCTCAGGCGCTGAACGATGCCTACCGCCAGCTACGCGAACTGCTCACCACCTTCCGCCTGACTTTACAGCAGGCCGATCTCCCCTCCGCCCTGCATGAAATGCTGGAAACGCTGCAAAATCAGACCTCGGCTAAACTGACGCTTGATTGCCGGTTACCTACCCTGGCGCTGGACGCGCAAATGCAGGTGCATCTGCTGCAGATCGTCCGTGAAGCGGTGCTGAACGCGATTAAACATGCCAGCGCAACCGAAATTGCCGTCAGTTGCGTGACCGCGCCGGATGGTAATCACACGGTTTATATTCGCGATAACGGTATCGGCATTGGCGAGCCGCATGAGCCTTCGGGGCACTATGGGTTAAATATTATGCGCGAGCGGGCGGAAAGGCTGAGCGGCACGCTGACTTTCTCTCAACCCTCCGGAGGAGGAACGCTGGTGAGCATCAGTTTTCGTTCGGCAGAATCCGACGGTGAGCTAACGTAAAGAACCGCAAAGCGCCGTCGGTTCTCGATCCAGGCCTGACGGCGTTGGCACGAAAGGTATGCTGTAAACGGGCATGATAATTTACATTATCTTCTTTTTTTCTCCACGTTTGCCCCGTACCTTGCCGCTAAAGTGAAGCAATTCACACCCATAACGATACGCAGAAACACGAGGTCCTCTTTTAATGGCGAATTTTTTCATCGATCGCCCCATTTTTGCCTGGGTGTTAGCAATCCTGTTGTGCCTGACAGGAGCCCTGGCTATTTTTTCGCTGCCCGTTGAGCAATATCCCGATCTGGCACCGCCAAACGTGCGGGTAACCGCGAACTACCCTGGCGCGTCCGCACAAACCCTGGAAAATACCGTCACCCAGGTTATCGAGCAGAACATGACTGGTCTCGATAATCTGATGTACATGTCGTCGCAGAGCAGCGGGACAGGCCAGGCGTCAGTTACGCTGAGCTTCCTCGCGGGAACCGATCCTGATGAGGCCGTCCAGCAGGTGCAAAACCAGCTGCAATCGGCAATGCGTAAGCTGCCGCAGGCGGTACAGAATCAAGGGGTCACGGTGCGCAAGACCGGTGACACCAATATTCTGACCATCGCCTTCGTCTCCACCGATGGCTCAATGGATAAGCAGGACATCGCCGACTACGTCGCCAGTAATATCCAGGATCCGCTCAGTCGTATAAACGGCGTGGGCGATATTGACGCCTACGGTTCACAATATTCCATGCGTATCTGGCTCGACCCGGTCAAACTTAACAGCTTCCAGATGACCGCCAAAGATGTGACCGATGCTATCGAGTCACAGAATGCGCAGATTGCCGTCGGGCAACTTGGCGGCACGCCTTCGGTAGACAAACAAGCGCTGAATGCGACAATCAACGCCCAGTCGCTGCTACAGACTCCGGATGAATTCCGCGCGATTACGCTACGCGTCAACCAGGACGGCTCAGAAGTTAAACTGGGTGATGTGGCGACGGTCGAAATGGGAGCGGAAAAGTACGACTATCTCAGCCGCTTCAACGGCCACCCGGCTTCCGGTCTGGGGGTAAAACTGGCCTCCGGCGCCAATGAAATGGCAACGGCGGAGCTGGTTATCGACCGCCTGAACGAGCTCTCACAGTATTTTCCGCATGGGCTGGAATACAAGGTGGCGTATGAAACTACCTCCTTTGTCAAAGCCTCAATTATCGACGTGGTGAAAACGCTGCTGGAAGCGATCGCGCTGGTATTCCTTGTGATGTACCTGTTCCTGCAAAACTTCCGCGCCACGCTGATCCCTACAATCGCCGTTCCCGTCGTCCTGATGGGTACTTTTTCCGTGCTCTACGCCTTTGGCTACAGCGTTAACACCCTGACGATGTTTGCGATGGTGCTGGCGATCGGCCTGCTGGTCGATGATGCCATTGTGGTGGTGGAAAACGTCGAGCGTATTATGAGTGAGGAAGGCCTCTCACCGCGGGAAGCGACGCGGAAATCGATGGGGCAAATCCAGGGCGCGCTGGTCGGTATCGCCATGGTGCTGTCGGCGGTGTTTATCCCGATGGCCTTCTTCGGCGGCACTACCGGGGCTATCTACCGCCAGTTCTCGATTACCATCGTCTCCGCAATGGTTCTTTCAGTTCTGGTGGCGATGATCCTCACCCCTGCCCTGTGCGCCACTCTGCTCAAACCGCTACATAAAGGCGAGCATCACGGGCAAACCGGTTTCTTTGGCTGGTTTAACCGGATGTTTAACCGCAACGCCGAACGCTACGAAAAAGGCGTCGCCAGGATCCTGCACCGCAGCCTGCGCTGGATACTGATTTACGGCCTGCTGCTCGGCGGTATGGTTTTCCTGTTCCTGCGCCTGCCAACCTCCTTCCTGCCGCTCGAAGACCGCGGCATGTTTACCACCTCAATACAGTTGCCCAGCGGCTCGACCCAGCAGCAAACATTGAAAGTGGTTGAGGAAGTGGAGAAGTATTACTTCACCCATGAGAAAGACAACATTACGTCGGTCTTTTCCACGGTCGGTTCCGGCCCTGGCGGGAACGGTCAAAACGTGGCGCGGATGTTTGTCCGCTTAAAAGACTGGGATGATCGCGACACCACCACCGGAACCTCTTTCGCCATCATCGAGCGCGCGACTAAAGCCTTTAATAAGATTAAGGAAGCCCGCGTCTTCGCCAGCAGCCCTCCGGCGATTAGCGGTCTCGGGAGCTCTGCCGGTTTCGATATGGAACTGCAAGATCACGCCGGTGCGGGCCATGATGCGTTAATGGCCGCGCGCGACAAGCTGATTGAGCTGGCCGGGAAAGACGCGTCTCTGACCCGTGTTCGTCATAACGGTCTGGACGACAGCCCGCAGTTGCAAATTGATATCGATCAGCGCAAAGCCCAGGCGCTGGGCGTTTCCATTGATGACATCAACGACACCTTGCAAACGGCCTGGGGCTCCAGCTACGTCAATGACTTTATGGACCGGGGTCGTGTGAAGAAGGTTTACGTACAGGCGGCAGCAAAATATCGCATGCTCCCGGACGACATCAATCTGTGGTACGTCCGCAATAATAGCGGCGGCATGGTGCCTTTCTCGGCCTTTGCCACGTCGCGCTGGGAAACGGGTTCACCGCGTCTGGAACGCTATAACGGCTACTCCGCCGTCGAGATTGTTGGCGAAGCCGCCCCAGGCGTCAGTACCGGTACGGCGATGGACATTATGGAATCGCTGGTCCACCAGTTGCCGACCGGATTCGGCCTCGAATGGACCGCAATGTCTTACCAGGAACGGCTGTCGGGCTCTCAGGCGCCAGCCCTGTACGCCATTTCTTTGCTGGTGGTGTTCCTGTGTCTGGCGGCTCTGTACGAAAGCTGGTCGGTTCCCTTCTCCGTCATGCTGGTTGTACCGCTGGGGGTCATTGGCGCGCTGCTCGCTACCTGGATGCGCGGTCTGGAAAACGACGTGTACTTTCAGGTCGGGTTACTCACCGTGATCGGGCTTTCGGCGAAGAACGCAATATTGATTGTTGAATTCGCCAATGAGATGAACGAGAAAGGTCACGACTTGCTCGACGCCACGCTGCATGCCTGTCGCCAACGCTTACGCCCAATTCTGATGACGTCACTGGCGTTTATCTTTGGGGTGTTGCCGATGACCATCAGCAGTGGCGCAGGTTCCGGCGGTCAACATGCGGTGGGGACTGGCGTAATGGGCGGGATGATTTCAGCCACTGTCCTTGCGATTTACTTCGTTCCTCTGTTCTTTGTGCTGGTACGCAGACGCTTCCCGTTGAAGCCACGCCCAGAATAATCGGACACAAAAAAGGCGACTTACGTTGAGTCGCCTTTTATTATCCTTTGCAGGATATGAATTTCTTCCAGAAAATTATTTACGAAGCATCACTTCGATAAAGTCTTTCCAGTTCCCCAGTTCACGTTCAATCATAACAACCTCTCTTATTATTATGGGCATTCTACGAAATCATCATCATAAAAAGAAGATCATTTAACCAATGGTTGCGATTACATCCTCCAGTGTTCGGGGGTATATGTAATCACTATGCGCTAACCCCATAAATTTTATGTGACTTACTGCAATATTTTGAAATATTCATACATCATCTACGACTTTGGCAATTCTGATGGAAAAACAGGCTGATGCAAACAGGCAAAATCTGATTTTCAGTTCCCCGTGAATTTTGGAACTTTCAGGAATCATTATTCACCATTCAACAACAATGTTATATTTTTCTATAACGGTTCGATGACAATATGTATTATTCATGTTTATAGAACACGAGAATAAATATTCAAATTACGTCAATAAGGATTCAAATGATCACCCTCTACGGCATTAAGAATTGCGATACGATTAAAAAAGCCAGACGCTGGCTGGAAGACAATGGGGTCGACTACCGCTTCCATGATTATCGCGTCGACGGCCTGGACAATGCGTTATTACACGCCTTTATCAGCGAATTAGGTTGGGAGGCGCTGCTCAATACACGTGGAACCACCTGGCGCAAACTGGATGAAGCCACACGTAACCAAATCACCGATGCGTCCTCTGCTGCTGCATTGATGATTGAAATGCCTGCAATTATCAAACGCCCATTGCTCTGCGCGCCGGGTAAGCCTATGCTGCTTGGCTTTAGTGAATCCAGTTATACGCAGTTTTTTAATGAGGTATAGTCTATGTCGTGCCCGGTTATTGAGCTGACACAGCAGCTTATTCGCCGTCCTTCCCTGAGCCCGGATGATGCCGGGTGCCAGGCGTTAATGATTGAACGCCTGCGCGCGGTAGGTTTTACCGTTGAGCGTATGGATTTTGGTGACACACAGAATTTTTGGGCATGGCGCGGCAAAGGTGAGACTCTGGCATTTGCCGGTCACACTGACGTAGTGCCTGTCGGCGATGTCGATCGTTGGATTAATCCACCGTTCGAACCGACCATTCGCGATGGCATGTTGTTCGGGCGTGGCGCAGCCGATATGAAAGGCTCACTGGCGGCAATGGTCGTGGCCGCAGAACGTTTTGTCGCCCAGCATCCGAACCATCAGGGTCGTCTGGCGTTTTTGATAACCTCTGACGAAGAGGCCAGCGCCCAAAACGGCACCGTAAAAGTGGTTGAAGCACTTATGGCACGCAATGAACGACTGGATTATTGTCTGGTTGGCGAGCCGTCCAGCACGGAAATCGTTGGCGACGTGGTGAAAAATGGGCGTCGTGGTTCACTGACCTGCAATCTGACCATTCACGGTGTGCAGGGCCACGTAGCCTACCCGCATCTGGCCGATAACCCGGTACACCGCGCGGCGCCAATGCTTAATGAACTGGTGGCGATTGAGTGGGATCAGGGCAACGAATTCTTCCCGGCTACCAGCATGCAGATTGCCAATATTCAGGCAGGAACCGGCAGCAACAATGTTATTCCCGGCGAACTGTTTATCCAGTTCAACTTCCGTTTCAGCACCGAATTAAACGATGAAATGATTAAGTCCCGGGTGCTGGAGTTGCTGGAGAAACATCAGCTGCGTTATACCGTCGACTGGTGGCTTTCCGGTCAACCGTTCCTGACCGCACGCGGTAAACTGGTGGATGCGGTGGTGAACGCCATTGAGCACTATAATGAGATTAAACCGCAGTTACTGACTACAGGCGGGACGTCCGACGGGCGTTTTATTGCCCGCATGGGGGCACAGGTAGTAGAACTGGGGCCGGTCAACGCGACCATTCATAAAATTAATGAATGTGTTAATGCCGCCGACCTGCAGCTGCTTGCCCGTATGTATCAACGTATCATGGAGCAACTCGTCGCCTGATGAGTGTTCCTGTAAGAGGAAATGAGCATGGACTGGCTGGCAAAATACTGGTGGATTCTGGTGTTGGTGTTTCTGGTAGGCGTATTGCTGAACGTGATTAAAGATCTCAAGCGCGTCGACCACAAGAAATTTCTTGCCAATAAGCCGGAGCTTCCCCCGCATCGTGATTTTAACGATAAATGGGATGACGACGACGATTGGCCAAACAAGGATCAACCGAAGAAATAAGCCAACGCAGGCCGAATGGCGGTTTCACATCGCCATCCGGCCTGCGGGTTAAATCATCTCAATCACATCATCATCGTGAGGCTTACCACCGCTCAGCGCTTCATCAAAGTAGTGCTTCGGTACGGTAAAACGCAGGTGGTCGAGCGCAAACTGCATACTGCGTTCATCAATGGCGTGCCCCAGATTTTCGACGATATCCAGCGTCACATCCCCACCGGCGCGTATTAACGCCTCCTGCGCGGCAACGGCATGAGATAACTCAATCACCCGGTCTTCACCGCCGTGAATCAAATGCACCGTCGTCGCGGTAGTTGCAACCTCCGGCAACGTGGCATAGCGACCATTAAAGGCGATGACCCGCGACGCCAGCCCAGGCTCGGCTTTAATACTCTCAAGCGACATAATCGAGCCCTGAGAAAAACCAATCAGCGCGGTCGCCTGAGGCGAAACGCCGCTTTGCTTCTGCCAGTAGCGAACGGTTTCGATAAAGACCGGCATAATCGCGTCAATACGCGCCTGGCGGTTCTCTTCCGTTATCCCCTGTACAGAAAACCACTGACGCCCGGAAGTTGTACCATAAGGCTCTGCCCCGCCAATGCTGACGATTAGCGCATCTGGAAACAGCGGCGCAAACCAGGAGCCAATTTCGCCCATGGCAACCGGGTTATCGCCGACGCCATGAAACAGCAACAAGAGCTGTTGAGCGGGTTTATCGGGACTTTGAACAACAAAATGGTCATGTTTCATGGCGATCTCCTTAACTGATGAGAATCATTCTACGCCGCTTAACCGCAATGACCATGCCAGGAAATTGAAGAAGTCAGTGAAAAAATTGCCATTGCATAATGCGATTATGTAGCCGTTGTTCACGTTCAGCATCCAGCTGTTTTAAGGCCTGCGCCGCCTCGGCGCGCTGAACTGCCAACAGCGCTTTGCGACCCGATATTTTCAGCTGTTGGCACAATTCAGCATCGCTGCGTTGAGCCTGTATACGCCCGCGTAATGCCGGAAGAGGCAACTCGCTGTGCTCAAGCAAACGACTCAGACAACCTAATGATGTAAGTAATGGTCGATGCGCGAAGGCAAACCCAGCCAGCTCACCCCAGTCATCCTCATTAAGCGTAGTCTCTTTCAGTGGTACCAGCGGAATGCGCTCTGCGTTCCACTGAGCAAGAATCTCCGCATCCCGTCGCAGGCGCTGGTGCGCCCGCCAGGCAAGGCGTTTTCCCGCTTCGCTGATGGGCAGCACCGCCATAGCGGTATAACAGCCGCTGCTGGCTTCCCGATGATTACCCATCCGTACCAGGACAAAACCGCAGCGCTGCCAGAAACGCCATAATTCAGCCGTATAACCAAAGCTGACGGACAGATAGTCGCACTGCGTGCAATAGTGCCGGGCCTGCAGAATCAGCTGTTGCCCAATACCTTCTCTTTGACGTGCGGGATGAACCGCAATTCGACTGACCCGCCGCCCGACGAGCGTCGCTGCCAATGGGTCTCCGCCGTGCGCCGCCAGTGACTGCGCAACCAAATTTCCTCTTGGTCGGCGATATCCGGCCCAGACGGCCTGGCTTAATTCTGCGGATAATCCCCCCTCGTCGACCAGCCAGACGGCGCCCGCCACCGAGTCAGCAGCCGAAGCCTGAAGAAAATGCTGACCCGGCGCGTCCATCATTCGCCGCAGATCCAGTGGCGAGGTGCGATAATGCGCGCCGGAAAGCAGCTGATATACCGCTAACGGCAGCGCCGGGTTTGTCTGCCATGAGAGTTGCTCAAATGCCGAGAAGCTAAGCTCCCCTAAGGGGGCATGCGCAAAGGTTTCGTCGTCAAACACCAGCGCATCGCTGACGATTTTCTCCAGCGGACATCCCTGCGCCCAGCGCACGGGTTGTTGCAACTCATAGCGTCGAAGATGGGGAAAGCGGGCGCAAAATTTCAACAAAAAGCCTCTGCCAGTTCCCTCATAGCCCTGTACGGTGGTGGTTAACAGCGTACGAGGGAAACGCGCAACCAGTTGGTGCAGCAGCGGCGCGGGGATCGCGGCGGCTTCATCCACAACCAGCCAGTCTGCGGTTGCAGAACTGCTTAACAGCGCATCGGGGGCCATAAAGCGGTAACGCTCTGCGGCAAATTGCGCCAGCACATCCGTTGCCGCTTTAGCAGGCGCGGTGACAATCGCGGTCCCGTTGATACGTGCTATCAGTTGCCCTGCCAGAGCCGATTTACCCCGGCCACGTGCAGCTGTGACCGCAGCCACGCCGGGAGGCATATCCAGCAACTGGGTTAAAATCATCGCCTGTTCAGGCTGAGGATCACCGGTTGCCGCGTGCCAGACTGCACAAACAGGAAAACGCGGGCTGGAAACTGCGTGATGCTGCTGCCAGTGCAGCGCCTGTCCGTCACGGGAAATCACCCGTTTGACATGTTCAACAAAGTGCGGCGTTGGGATAGGTTCAGCACAGTCGCTCCAGCGCAGTGAATCCACGTCCGGATGCGTGTGCCAGGTATGCCAGGGGGGAGTCAGCAAAACCAGCCAGCTCCCGGCGATCAGCGTTCCGCTTAAGGCGGCAAACGCCGCAGCGTCAAATCCCTGCCCGGCGTCAAAAACCGCATGACGAAATTCGCGCCCTAATAACGTTTGCAGCGCCTGTGGCGTACAGTTTGGCTCAGCAGGGGCGAGTGCGCCCACCCATAACCAGTCGCCGGGTAACGTGTCGCGTAGCGCTAAAGCCCGCTCCTGACACCAGTTCCCCTCGCCACTGATAATCAGCAGACGACGGATCCCTTCGTGGGCCATCTGTTCAGTTAACGCGCTCAGCGCCGTATTATCAGACATCCCTGCCTCAGTAGCTTAAATGCCTTTACCAAAAGTATTACATTGTCCCGGATCGCCGCTGTCAAAACCGCGTTTGAACCAGCTAAGCCGCTGCTCAGAAGTGCCGTGGGTAAAGCTGTCCGGCACAACGCGTCCTTGTCCCTGCTGCTGCAGGCGATCGTCGCCAATAGCCTGAGCGGCGTTCAGCGCTTCAGCCAGGTCGCCGGACTCCAGCACGCCCTGCTGCTGCATACTGTTGCCCCAGACGCCGGCAAAGCAGTCCGCCTGCAGTTCCATACGTACGGAAAGACGGTTCACTTCAGCCTGTGAGGCATTCTGCTGCATCTGGCGAACTTTCGGTTCAATACCCAGCAGTTTCTGCACGTGGTGACCCACTTCATGGGCGATAACATAGCCCTGAGCAAAATCACCATCGGCGCCCAGCTTGTTTTTCATGTCATCATAAAATGAGAGGTCGATATACACCGTACCATCCGCCGGGCAGTAAAACGGCCCCATCACGGACTGACCCGCGCCACAGCCGGTACGCGTCGCTCCGCGATACATTACCAGCTTCGGCTGTTGGTAGGTCCGGCCCATTTTTTCAAACTGCTGCCCCCAGGTATCTTCCGTGGTGGCCAGAATCACCGAGGTAAATTTTGCTGCTTCATCATCATTTGGGCTGATGGAGTGTGACGATTGCTGTTGGGAAACTGGCTGGCCGGTCATTAATCCGGTGAGATCCACGCCATAATATCCCGCCACCAGCACCACAATCAGCAGGATGATGCCACCTTTACCACTGGGCAAACGAAAACCAGGGCCGCCTATAGAAGGGCCGCCACCGGAGCTATTTCGTCTGTCTTCCACATTGTCACTTTCACGACGCCCTTGCCAGCGCATAATCACCTCAACTTTTTATTCATTATGATGATGATCGTAGGCGGTTCGGAACAGGATTACCATAAGAAACAGTAATCAAAATCGGCGGGATTGATGAGCCGGAGAGCGATCGCCGGCTCAGGGGAGGGTTAGTCTAACTTCACACCCAGACGATGCGCGACGGCTTCATAGGCTTCGATCAGGCCGCCCAGGCTCTGGCGGAAGCGATCTTTGTCCATTTTATCCAGCGTTTCTTTGTCCCACAAACGGCTACCGTCCGGTGAGAACTCATCGCCCAGGACCACTTCACCTTTATACAAACCAAACTCAAGTTTGAAGTCGACCAGAATCAGACCGGCATCATCAAACATCTTTTTCAGCACGTCGTTGGCTTTGTAGGTCAGCTCTTTCATACGCGCCAGATTCTCTTTGCTCACCCAACCAAAAGTTTCGCAATAGGAATCGTTAATCATTGGATCGTGCATAGCATCGTTTTTCAGGAACAGATCAAACAGCGGCGGATTCAGTTCAATACCTTCCTCAACGCCTAAACGCTTAACCAGGGAGCCTGCTGCGCGGTTACGAACCACACATTCAACCGGTACCATCTCCAGTTTTTTCACCAGACATTCAGTATCGGAAAGCAGTCGCTCCATCTGGGTAGGAATGCCCGCTTCTTGCAGTTTAGTCATAATGAAATGGTTGAACTTGTTGTTCACCATGCCTTTACGATCAAACTGTTCAATGCGCGCGCCATCCCCTGCTGACGTATCATTGCGGAATTCGAGCACCAACAGGTCCGGGTTTTCCGTGCTGTATACGGTCTTCGCTTTACCACGATACAACTCAGCTTGCTTTTGCATCTTTATTACTCCTGGGTGTGAATTAACGATAAATATTGCGTTTTTCTGCCGACGCACACGTTTGCGTATCATATCAGAAAAAAAGGGCTGGAGTTATCCAGCCCTTTATTTTTACTTACTGAACGCTGCCTGGAAGACGGCGACCAGCGCGTCGTTCTGGCTTTGCGTCAGGGTATGCCCCTTCGGATCGATAAACTGCAAGCTACTGCGGTTGTCTAAATCACCGACCTGCAGTTTATAGTCGCCGGATACCAGACCCGGATCGCTTGCGCCCAGCTCCTGCCAGTTGCTATCAGACAGTGGTTTGTAGGTCACGGCGATGCTGCCCTGAGAACGGGTGCTGTCGGTCACTTTCATCCCCACTTTCTCAAGCGCTGCCGGCAGACGCTGCCATACCACGTTGAACGGTCCACGTACCACCAGCATCGGTAAACCGGTGTCATCGGCAGCACTCTGAACATCCATGGTGGCGGCAGAGCGGTTCTGCGCGGCATTCGCGGCGTCAGTGGCGTTCTTATCCAGACCTGCGGAGATAACGTTCATCATCTCAGCGCTGTAACGCTGCATTGATGCTGGATCAGCTACGGGTTTACCGGCCTGCTCGAGGTTAATCAGTTTCACCGTTACCGCTTGCTGATAGCCCTGCGGTTTAACCGAGATTTGATAACGTCCACGGTACTGCTCGTCTTCATCCAGACGGTTCCAGTTAACCCAGTCGGTGGTCAATGTCTGGCTGGCATCATCACGTTTGGTGATCGTGTAGTTTTTAGACTGAATGACGCTAACGACCTGTGGCCACAGCGTGTTGCCACGACCATTTTCCACCAGCAATGTCGACGTATCACCCGCGATCTGAGTGCGAGCACCGGTGACTAATGCTAACGGCTGAGCCGGCGGGCGAATGTCCAGCGCTTTACCAACGGCACCGCTGCCGTTGGTGACCGGGATATTATAGTCACCCGACATAACCGGCAGAATCATCCCAGCTGGAGCGTGAAGCTCAGCAAGCGGTGCGGCCTCCAGATAGGATTCATCACCGCTCACCTGGCGCTTATAACGCGAGTCAGAACTACAGGCCGCGAGCAACATAACAAGCGAAACACCCGCAACCTTGGCCAGGCGCGACTTTTGTACTGAGTAAGCCATCAAATCTCCCTAAACTTTACAGCAAACCGGCATGCTTAAGCGCCGCTTTGACGATTTCACGAGCATTATCCGTGATTGGCGTCATCGGCAGACGTAGCGTATCGGTCGCCACAAGTCCCAACTCCTTACACGCCCATTTCACTGGGATAGGATTGGGTTCGACAAATAGTTTGTTGTGTAACGGCATCAGACGCTGGTTAATCACCCGCGCCTCGGCAAAGTTCCCGGCTGCCGCCAGTTTGCACATTTCGGCCATATCGCGTGCCGCAACGTTAGACGTCACGGAAATCACGCCATGACCACCGAGCTGCATAAAATCCAGTCCGGTCGCGTCATCACCGCTGAGCAGAATAAAGTCGTCTGAAACCAGCTCTTTGATCTGGTGAACGCGACTTAAGTTCCCCGTGGCCTCTTTAATAGCGATAATATTTTTTACTTTCGCCAGGCGACCAACGGTTTCCGGCAACATATCGCAGCCGGTACGGGACGGTACATTATACAGAATTTGCGGCAGGTCAGTATGTTCAGCGATGGCTTTGAAATGCTGGAACAAACCTTCCTGGGTTGGGCGGTTGTAGTAAGGCGTCACCGTCAGGCAGCCGACAACACCACTGTCGTTGAAACGCTGCGTCAGACTAATGGCTTCCGCGGTCGCATTAGCGCCGGTTCCGGCAATCACCGGAATACGCCCGTCGGCCAGCTCCAGGGTCATCATCACCACATCGCCATGCTCATCGTGACTCAGGGTGGCAGACTCACCGGTGGTGCCAACCGAAACGATCGCCGAGGTGCCGCTGGCGACATGATAATCAATCAGTTTTTTCAGGCTCGACCGGCAGACTTTACCTTTCTCATCCATCGGCGTAACAAGCGCGACAATACTTCCCGTGAACATGGGCCATCCTCTGTGCAAACAAGTGTCTCAATGGTACGTTTGGTACGACAATAAAAGCAAGCGACCAGAGCCGTTCTGATTGTTGTATGCATGTTTTTTTTATGCTTTCCTTATGATTACCTCACCGCTCAAAGGAAGAACAGGTTTGACATCGTCATCGCAACACTATCTGGTCATTACTGCGCTGGGTGCTGACCGCCCGGGAATTGTGAACACCATCACACGTCATGTCAGCAGTTGCGGCTGTAATATCGAAGACAGCCGACTGGCCATGCTGGGTGACGAGTTCACGTTTATCATGTTGCTGTCGGGCACCTGGAATGCCATAACCCTAATTGAATCAACCTTGCCGTTGAAAGGTGCAGAGCTGGATTTACTGATTGTGATGAAGCGCACGACCGCACGCCCCCGTCCGGCGATGCCCGCTACGGTATGGGTGCAGGTCGATGTTCCTGATTCTCCGCATTTGATTGAACGCTTTACCGCCCTGTTTGACAGCCACCAAATGAATATTGCGGAACTGGTTTCACGCACGCAACCGGCTGAGAACGAAAAGGCGGCACAGCTGTTTATTCAAATTACCGCACATAGTCCTGCGTCACATGATTCGGCAAATATTGAAGATGCGTTTAAAGCACTCTGTACAGAACTCAATGCGCAAGGCAGTATTAACGTCGTCAATTACTCACAGCATGATGAACAGGATGGAGTTAAGTAATGAACCCACTGAAAGCCGGTGATATCGCACCGAAATTTAGCTTGCCGGATCAAGACGGAGAACAAGTAAATTTAACCGACTTCCAGGGACAGCGTGTTCTGGTTTATTTTTACCCGAAAGCCATGACACCCGGCTGTACCGTTCAGGCCTGCGGCCTGCGCGATAACATGGATGAGTTAAAAAAAGCAGGTGTTGAAGTGCTGGGAATCAGCACCGATAAACCAGAGAAGCTTTCCCGATTCGCGGAGAAAGAAGTCCTTAACTTCACGCTCCTGTCCGACGAAGATCACCAGGTTTGCGAGCAGTTCGGCGTCTGGGGTGAGAAGTCATTTATGGGCAAAACCTATGATGGGATCCACCGCATCAGCTTCCTGATTGATGCTGAAGGGAAAATTGAGCATGTGTTTGATGACTTCAAAACCAGCAACCACCACGACGTGGTAATGAACTGGCTGAAAGAGAACGCCTGATTTACATTTTGCCGGATAGCGCCTGATGGTGACGCCACGCGTCTTATCAGGCCACCATCCGCATAACTCCGTAGCCGGATAAGGCGTTTACGCCGCCATCCGGCATCAACGTCGTTTATTCAAACGTCCCTTTTACACAGGCTTTTTTCTCTCTGACGACGGCTTTTCCCTTCGCCCACAGGTGATGAACTTCAAGCGCATCATTGAGCACCAGAATGTCGGCATCGCATCCCACCGCCAGACGCCCTTTATGTTCCAGTCCCAAAAATTCTGCGACCGTTCGCGTCAGCGGACACAGCGCCAGTTCCAGCGGTATGGCATGAACCTTCACCAACTGGCGCACTGTTTCAGCCAGTGATTCAAACCCTGCGACACCGATGCCGGTAAGATTACCGTAGTCATCAAATTCCGGCTGGCTACCGTTGCCATCCGAACTCAAGGTAATACGCGACAGCGGCACGTTCTGGCGTAGCGCTGTGGCGATAGCCGTGGCCGGGTCGACGGGTTCATCAATGCTGCTGGTAATGTCGATAAAACCGCCTTTGCGGGCATACTCCAGCGCCGACTGAAACAACGGTTCCGCACGATTAACGTGTGTGGGCAGCAGCTTGGTAATCGGTACATCGCAACTGTCGAGGATCTGATACAACGGCTCCAGCATGCGCGGGCTGTCGCCCATATGGAAGACGCTAATCCCCGGCTTGCGCCCTAACAATCCGCCAACGCGCGACTGCGCCGCCATGTTTGCCAGCGCCGAGGTGTCCGGGGCTGAAGAACGATGGTCCGAAACAGCACATTTCACGCCAATGATTTTATCGATCAGCGCCACATCGCGATCGATACTGCCGGTGATGGTCGGGGAAGGCAGAGAATACGCCCCGGTCAGCATCCATGCGCTGATGCCTTCAAATTCCAGCGCGCGGGTTTTCGCCAGCAGGGATTCAGGGTGACGGGTAATACCATCTGTCCCCAGCAATCCCACCACCGAGGTGACGCCAGCTTCAACCAGCCGCGACAAGCGCACTTCCGGCGTGCGGGTGTGCGGCCCCGCTTCTCCGCCGCCGCCAATCAGATGGACGTGTTGATCGATAAATCCTGGGCACACAATCGCGCCGTCAAGATTGATACACTCGCAGCCAGGAAAATCGTCAGGGGAAATCGACGGTGCGATGGCAACAATTTTGCTGCCAGACACCAGTATATCCTGGCGCCCTAAGTCTTCCGGCGCGTACACGTGTCCCTGCTGGAACAACGTCAAATTAAGAATGGAACAGTTCATAACCTTCCTTGTCAGGCAATAACCTGCATAACCCAAATAGAGAGCAGCGCATTAATTACGCATACCGCAATAATAAGCGGGTAATAACGGGGATGGACTCCCGCGGTACCCAGACAGCGTCCCACATTTTGCACCGGATTGCCCATCAGGTAGATAGCCGGTAACAGCACCGTAGCATCATGTCCCGAAAGCGTACCGGCAACAACCAGGCTGGCGCAAACACCGACGCCGCCTCCCATACTCATCACCGCCGCCAGCAGTACGGTAGCAGATTCCCCCGGCAGTCCCCACAGCGCCATTACCGGCTCACATACCCGCCCGACAATCTCGAGCAGTCCCGTCACCTTCAGCGCCTGAATAATCACAAACGCCATTACCACGTTAGGCAACAGGCTGGTTGTTGCAATAGTGAATCCGCGCCGTGCGCCATCGATAAACATATCCATGACGTTTTTACGTACTTGCGTTGTCATCTCACGCCTCCTGCTGCGTACGGCGATTTTCCAGCTGCGCAATCCACAAACGCAGCAGGTTCGCCCCCACAAATTTGAAGACAAGGATCACCGCCAGCGGCGTAATCACCGGAACGGTAACCATCGTAAACAGCGCAGCACCCGAGGAAAAATAGTTGGTAATACACGCACTGCCGCTGGTTTGCCAGCAGGCAAAAATGGCACGTTCCTGTTCAGTGATAATGCCCTCTTCCGCCATTTCTTTAGTCATCCCTGCCGCAGCATCGGTATTTTGCATATTCGCAATCAGGGCCAGCGAACAAATACCCGGAATACCGAGTAACGGGCGCAGGACTGGCGTCATCAGTTGCTGTGCCGCACGCAACCCTCCCAGCCCTTCGGTGACGGAAATTATCCCGAGTGAAAGAATGACGGAAGGCGCCAGTTCAAGCGCGAATAAGAAGCCGTCTTTTGCGCCCATACCGCCCGTGCCGCGAAAAGAGACCGCCGTGTCCCCCGCCGCATTAATCTGCCCAAACGCACCGTTGAGAACGGTGAAATCAAAGACTCGCCACCATTCGGTACTTTTCGCAAACATGCCGGAAAAAAGAATAATCGTAATAAAAAAAGCGAGATAACCGCCCCATCCCACCTTCTGCTGCGTGTGTGTGTTGTGACCCATTTTGTTCTCCTGTTGGCCTTATTCCTTGCGTGACTTAAAGACATCACGCGGGTCAAGTTAAAGACAAACGCAGAGAAAAACGACACCAGAGGAGATTATTCAGAATGTGTGGATAGAGGTCAGACAAGTTCGGCTCCGGCGACATTGCATCGCCGGAGCAAACAGATTAGGGTTCATCAACGACCTGACCATCCGGCCAGGCATGCATTACCGCTTTGATTAACGTCGCCAGAGGAATCGCAAAGAATACGCCCCAGAATCCCCACAGGCCGCCGAATATCACTACTGAGAGAATAATCACCAGCGGATGCAGATTTACCGCCTCGGAGAACAGCACCGGCACCAGCAAATTACCGTCCAGCGCCTGGATTATCAGGTATACGGCAAAACAGCTCCAGAACTCGGTGCCAAGCCCGAACTGGAACAATGCCACACCGACCACCGGAATAGTGACCACGAAAGCGCCGATGTACGGGATCAGCACGGAGAAGCCTACCAGCACCGCCAGCAGCAGCGAATAGTTGAGGCCAAACAGCAGGAAGCCGAGCCAGGTCGCCACGCCAACCACCACCATTTCCAGCACCTTGCCGCGGATATAGTTGGTGATTTGCTGGTTCATCTCTTTCCACACCTGCCCCGCCAGTCCGCGATTACGCGGCAGCACCCGACGCACAGCGTTCAGCATTTGTCCTTTATCTTTGATCAGGAAGAATACCATCAACGGGACGAGAATCAGATACACCGCCAGCGTCAGCAATCCGACCAGTGAAGCCAGCGAATATTTCACCACCGAATCGCCCATGGTGAGCATTCGCGAGCGCATATTCTCCGCCATCGCATCAATAATGCCCGCATCCATCAGCGCCGGATAACGCCGCGGTAAGGTGGCGGCAAAATCAGACAATTTGTTGAGCATGCCGGGCATATCGCGGATCAGGTAGATCCCCTGTTGCCATGCAACGGGCATTACCACAAACGCCATCAGCAGCAAAATACCGACAAACACCACCAAAACAATCGATGTCGCCCAACGCCGTGAACAACCAATATGTTCCAGCCGTACTGTCGGCCATTCGAGCAGGTACGCCAGCACGATGGCGACCAGCAGCGGCGCCAGAAGACCGCTAAAAAAGAACAGGATGCCAAAACCGGCAACCAGAATAATCAGCAAGGCGATGGCTTCGGGGTCGCTAAAGCGGCGGCGATACCATTGCATCAACATTTCGAGCATAAAACCCTTCCATGAATCCAATAGCGGGATTGCGATCCCGAATTGTATCGAAATGTCACAAAAAAGACTTCGCTTTTTATAGCGGATTACGCAAAGTGAAAAGTCATTTTTCCTGGGTGTTCATCGTCAGGTTTCGCAGTTACACTCCCTAAGCTTGCGGAGTGTGAACGAAACTTCACGGCATTGGTCAAATGGCTATCTCAAAAAAGAATACAGGACAGAGGTTATGTTCAGGCAGTTGAAAAAAAACCTGGTTGCTACCCTCATTGCTGCACTGACCATCGGTCAGGTTGCGCCCGCATTTGCAGAAACCGCGGACACCCTACCGGATATGGGAACCTCGGCAGGGAGTACGCTTTCCATAGGACAGGAAATGCAGATGGGCGATTATTATGTACGCCAGTTGCGCGGCAGTGCGCCATTAATTAACGATCCGTTGCTGACGCAATACATTAATGCGCTGGGGATGCGTCTGGTCTCGCACGCCGACTCGGTAAAAACGCCCTTCACCTTTTTTTTGATTAACAACGATGAAATCAACGCCTTTGCTTTCTTTGGCGGCAACGTTGTTTTGCACTCCGCACTGTTCCGCTATTCCGATAACGAAAGCCAACTGGCATCGGTTATGGCGCACGAAATTTCCCACGTTACGCAGCGTCACCTGGCGCGTGCAATGGAAGACCAGAAACGCAGCGCGCCGCTAACGTGGGTGGGTGCGTTAGGGTCAATTTTATTGGCGATGGCCAGCCCGCAGGCGGGTATGGCGGCGCTGACCGGTACGCTGGCGGGTACACGCCAGGGGATGATTAGCTTTACGCAGCAAAACGAACAGGAAGCAGACCGCATCGGTATTCAGGTACTGCAACGCTCGGGATTCGATCCCCAGGCCATGCCGACGTTTCTGGAAAAATTGCTCGATCAGGCCCGTTACTCTTCGCGTCCACCAGAAATTTTGCTGACTCACCCCCTGCCAGAAAGCCGTCTGTCGGATGCCCGTAACCGCGCCAACCAAATGCGTCCGGCTGTCGTCCAGTCTTCAGAAGATTTTTATCTGGCCAAGGCACGCACCTTAGGCATGTACAACTCTGGTCGCAACCAGCTGACCGATGACCTGCTGAGTAACTGGTCGAAAGGCAACATACGTGAGCAACGTGCGGCGCAGTATGGCCGGGCATTGCAGGCAATGGAGGCCAGTAAATATGACGAGGCACGTAAAGCACTACAACCGCTGCTGGCGGCAGATGCTAACAATGCCTGGTACCTCGACCTGGCAACGGATATCGATCTCGGCCAGAAGAAAACCAGCGATGCCATTAATCGGTTGAAAAACGCCCGCGACCTGCGCACCAACCCGGTACTGCAGCTCAACCTGGCAAATGCGTATTTACAGGCCGGGCAAGCCAAAGAGGCAGCGACCATCCTGAATCGCTATACGTTTAACCATAAGGACGACCCTAACGGCTGGGATCTGTTAGCGCAAACGGAAGCCAACCTGAACAACCGCGATCAGGAACTGGCGGCCCGCGCGGAAGGGTATGCCCTCGCAGGACGTCTGGATCAGGCGATTTCGATGCTCAGCAGCGCAAGCTCACAGGTCAAGCTGGGTAGCCAGCAGCAGGCCAGATACGATGCCCGTATCGACCAGCTACGCCAACTGCAAGAGCGCTTTAAACCGTATACGAAAATGTAATTATCGAACCCTTGCCGGATGGCGATATATAGGCCAGATAAGGTCTTTTGGTCGCCATCCGGCAGGATTGTTATGCAAGGAGAAGTCATGTCAGACGCGATTAAAATCTACCATAACCCACGCTGCTCCAAGAGCCGTGAAACGCTGGAGTTACTGAAGTCCAACGGCGTGGACCCGGAAGTGGTGTTGTATCTGGAAACCCCGGCTGACGCCACAACCCTGCGTGAATTGCTGCAGATGCTGGGCATGTCCAGCGCGCGCGAGCTGATGCGCCAGAAAGAAGATCTCTATAAGTCACTTAATCTGGCGGACGTAAATCTGAGTGAAGATGCGCTGATTCAGGCAATGGTGGAAAACCCGAAATTGATGGAGCGCCCGATTGTGGTTGCCAAAGGCCAGGCGCGAATTGGACGCCCGCCGGAGCAGGTACTGGAAATCATCGGTTAACCTGAAACCTGCCGCAGTTTTTTCGGCTGCGGCGCTTACAGCTTCAGTATCTCTTTTACGAATGGAATGGTCAGCTTACGCTGGGCGGTGATCGATGCGTGATCAAGCTGATCCAACGTCATAAACAGCGTACGCATTTCTCGATCCAGACGCTTGAGCAGGAAGCGTCCCACATCTTCCGGCAGTTCAAACCCACGAAGTCTGGCGCGTAATTGCAACGCCTGCAGCTTATCTTCATCGGAAAGCGGCTGCAGCTTGTAGATTTGTCCCCAGTCCAGGCGCGAGGCGAGATCCGGCAACCCCAGATTCAGCTGTCTTGGCGGGCGATCGCCGGTGATCAGCAGACGCGTTTTCCCCGACTCCAGGATGCGGTTGTAGAGATCAAAGATCGCCATTTCCCACAGCGAATCCCCGGCCACACATTCAATGTTATCGATGCATACCAGCGATAAATGCTCCATACCGTCGAGCACCTCGGGGACGAACCAGGTACGCTTGTCGAGCGGCACATAGCCTACCGCATCGCCGCGCGCGGACAGTTCCGCACAGGCTGCATGCAGCAAATGACTACGGCCAGCGCCTTCACGCGACCAGAGATAAATATACCCGCTATGGTCCTGACGCAGCACGTTTTGCAGTGCAGCCAGTAAAGAGGAGTTATCCCCCGGCCAGAAACTTGCGAAAGTTTCGTCGTCAGGAAGATAAAGTGGCAAAGAGAGCTGTGCCGGTGTGTTCAGAGATACCTCAACCCAGGATTTCATAAAATCGCGTTGAGTTTAACACAGAAATACGTCGTGATAGAACCGGGCAGCATCGCCACCCGGTAAGAGATTTACTGTTGCGGACTGTCGGCATCTTCCGCGTCAAGCACGACTTCTTCCGGACGCAGCAGGCTGATAACTTTGAAAATCAGGCTCAGACAAACGCCAACAATGGTCGCCAGCGCCATGCCTTTCAGCTCAGCGGCGCCAATGTGAACTTTCGCACCACTCACGCCGATGATCAAAATAACCGAGGTCAGGATCAGGTTTTGCGCTTTGTTGTAGTCAACTTTTGACTCGATCAGTACACGAATACCAGAAGCACCAATCACGCCGTACAGCAGCAGCGATACGCCACCCATGACCGGCAGTGGAATGATTTGGATCGCCGCCGCCAGCTTGCCCACACAGGAGAGCAGAATGGCAAAAATTGCCGCGCCGCCGATAACCCAGGTACTGTAAACACGAGTAATCGCCATTACGCCAATATTTTCACCGTACGTGGTGTTCGGCGTAGAGCCGAAGAAACCAGAGATAACCGTAGACAGGCCGTTGGCAAACATTGAACGATGCAGGCCAGGATCGCGAATCAAATCTTTTTTCACGATATTCGCCGTTACCACCAGGTGTCCAACGTGTTCAGCGATGACCACCAGCGCCGCCGGCAGGATGGTCAGAATGGCAACCCATTCAAAGCGCGGCGTGTAGAACGTTGGCAGAGCAAACCAGTGGGCCTGCGCAATCGGCGTGGTGTCCACGACCCCCATCACGAAGGAGAGCGCGTAGCCGGCCAGCACCCCAATCAGAATCGGGATAATCGCCATAAAACCGCGGAACAGTACAGAGCCAAATACCGTAACCGCCAGCGTCACCATTGAGATGATGATGGTTTTTGAATCCGGTAATTGTCCCTCTGCTGGCAGTAACCCCGCCATGCCCGCAGCGACGCCAGCCAGCTCCAGACCGATGACGGCAACGATTGCGCCCATCGCCGCAGGAGGGAACATGACATCCAGCCAGCCGGTTCCTGCTTTCTTAACGATGAAAGAAACCAGACAGAACAGAACGCCGCACATAATGAAACCACCCAGCGCCACTTCATACCCTAACGGCAGCAACAGCAGTACCGGGGAAATAAATGCGAAGCTGGAACCCAGATACGCAGGAATTTTACCTTTACAGATAAAGAGATACAGCAATGTACCAATGCCGTTAAACAGCAGAACGGTAGCCGGGTTGATGTGGAACAGGACTGGCACCAGTACCGTTGCGCCAAACATGGCGAACAGGTGCTGCAAACTAAGCGGGATTGTCTGTAAAAGCGGCGGTCTTTCACTCACCCCGATAGCACGGCGCGTCATAGTGTTTTCCTCTGAGTGTTGTTTGTTATTAGCCTTGGGTTGTTATATTCAAAAAAAAGCCGACTCTTAAAGTCGGCTTCTTTTCACTTATTCGTTTACTTGGTACCAAAAATCTTATCGCCGGCATCGCCGAGCCCCGGAATAATGTATCCGTGCTCGTTCAACCCCTGATCGATGGAGGCCGTGTACAGCTCAACATCCGGGTGCGCTTTTTCCAGTGCCGCGATACCTTCCGGTGCCGCAACCAAGACCAGCACTTTAATGCTGGTGCAGCCTGCATTTTTCAGCAGGTCGATGGTGGCGATAACGGAACCGCCGGTTGCCAGCATCGGGTCAACGATCAGCGCCATACGCTCATCGATGTTAGATACCAGCTTCTGGAAGTACGGAACCGGCTCCAGCGTTTCTTCGTTACGGTACATACCAACCACGCTGATACGCGCGCTCGGAACGTTTTCCAGTACGCCTTCCATCATGCCCAGGCCCGCACGCAGGATTGGCACAACGGTGATTTTTTTACCTTTGATTTGGTCAACTTCAACCGGACCATTCCAGCCTTCAATGGTCACCTTTTCGGTTTCCAGACCAGCGGTTGCTTCATAAGTCAGCAGGCTGCCAACTTCCGAGGCGAGTTCACGAAAGCGTTTAGTGCTGATGTCGTTTTCACGCATCAGTCCCAGCTTGTGTTTGACGAGTGGGTGTTTGACTTCCACGATCTTCATACTCTTCTCCTTTCCTCAGACGAGTGGCAACCACAAAAAAATCGCCGGATTATACCGCTTTTCGTCTCTGGCGCAACACTGGATACGCTTGATATGGATCAACCAAAGTCGTTTGCGTCTGGATGATGAGTATAAAACAAGCCCCGCATTATTGGCGGGGCTGGCTGTCAATGCTATGAATTTTATAGATATTCAGCATTGGTCTGGATAACGTTTTGATACCATGAAAAAGATTTCTTCGGCGAGCGTGCTAACGTTCCGCTTCCGTCATTATTTTTATCAACATAGATAAAGCCGTAGCGTTTTTTCATCTCCCCCGTCCCGGCTGAGACTAAGTCAATACAACCCCACGGGGTATAACCCATCAGGTCCACACCATCTTCCACTACCGCTTTTTTCATTTCACTGATATGTGCGGCCATATAGTCAATACGATAGGAATCATCTACCGAGCCGTCGGCCTGCTGCACGTCAATCGCACCAAAGCCGTTTTCGACGATAAACAGCGGCAGTTGGTAATGATCCCAGAACCAGTTCAGCGAATAGCGCAGACCGACGGGATCAATCTGCCAGCCCCAGTCCGATTTATGCACGTACGGGTTGGAAACCAGACTTTTCGACTCGTCGTAGTCCAGCTGTGGGTTGTCTGCCGTGGCCTGCGTTGCGAAAGACATATAGTAGCTAAAGCCGATGTAATCGACACAACCCTCGGTCAGCGCCTGACGGTCTTCCTCAGTGATATCAAGATCAAAGCCACGCCGGGCAAAGTAGTTGAGAAGATGCCGCGGGTATTTGCCGCGCACATGGACATCGGTAAACCAGTAACGCCGGTGCATGGCGTTCATCGCCATCATCATATCGTCTGGCGCGCAGGTCAGTGGATAGATAGGACACATGGCAATCATGCACCCTATCTGCAATGCCGGGTTAATCTCACGCGCAGCCTTTACCGCCAGCGCGCTTGCCACCAGTTCATAGTGCGCCGCCTGGTACATAACCGGCTCGCGGTCTTCACCGGGCTGATATTTCAGGCCAGAGTTAGTAAAAGGCGCGAAGTCTTCGTGATAATTTGCCTGGTTGTTAATTTCATTAAACGTCATCCAGTACTTCACTTTGTGCTGGTAACGGGTAAAAACCACTGCGGCAAAACGGACAAAGAAATCGATAAGTTTGCGGTTGCGCCAGCCGCCATATTGCGTCACCAGATGGTATGGCATCTCGAAATGCGACAACGTAATCACCGGTTCAATGCCATATTTCAGGCATTCGTCAAACAGGTCATCATAGAACTGCAGGCCAGCCTCATTGGGTTGCGCTTCGTCGCCTAAGGGGAAAATACGCGTCCAGGCAATCGAAGTACGAAAACATTTAAACCCCATTTCGGCAAACAGTTTAATGTCGTCTTTATAGCGGTGATAAAAATCGATGGCGTCGTGGTTAGGGTAGTTTTTACCGGCAATCACACCGTCAGTGATTTCACGCGCCACGCCATGCGCCCCCGCCGTCATGACATCGGCAACGCTAATTCCTTTTCCACCTTCCTGCCAGCCACCTTCCAGTTGATGAGCGGCTACGGCACCACCCCACATGAAATCTGCTTTAAATCCTGACATCCCCTTCCCCTCTCGTGATTACTCTGTGCAAAACGCTGTTGATGAGGTCTGCAACAGAAAACAGAAACCGGTTTCAGTACGATACTGTGTATTCAGCAGGCAGGTTTCAAGCACAAGACTGTACCCGGTTTCATTTTCGTGGCGCAGTTCAAACAAATAGATAAATGATTGTAAAATGCTGAAAAAATCAGCACATAAAACTTGATGCAGAGCAGGCTCGCAAACGTTTGCTTTCCCTGTTAGAATTGCGCCGAATTTAACTTTTACTGCAAGTAAACATGTGGGGAAGCAGGCAGTGACCGATAAAACCTCTCTTAGCTACAAAGATGCCGGTGTTGATATTGATGCAGGTAATGCTCTGGTTGATCGAATCAAAGGCGTAGTAAAGAAAACTCGTCGTCCGGAAGTTATGGGTGGTCTGGGTGGCTTCGGTGCGCTGTGCGCATTGCCGCAAAAATATCGTGAACCGGTACTGGTTTCCGGCACTGATGGCGTCGGCACAAAACTGCGTCTGGCGATGGATCTGAAACGCCATGACACTATCGGCATTGACCTCGTCGCAATGTGCGTCAACGACCTCGTGGTTCAGGGCGCTGAGCCGCTGTTTTTCCTCGACTACTATGCTACCGGCAAACTGGATGTGGATACCGCAGCCAGCGTCATTAACGGTATTGCCGAAGGCTGTCTGCAGTCTGGCTGTGCGCTTGTCGGCGGTGAAACGGCTGAAATGCCGGGGATGTACCACGGCGAAGATTACGACGTGGCAGGCTTCTGCGTTGGCGTCGTCGAAAAATCAGAGATCATCGACGGTTCAAAAGTGGCTGACGGCGACGTACTGATTGCACTCGGCTCCAGCGGTCCGCACTCCAACGGCTACTCTCTGGTGCGCAAAATTGTTGAAGTTAGCGGTTGTGACCCGGAAACCACCGAACTTGAAGGCAAGCCGCTGGCCGATCACTTACTGGCCCCGACCCGCATTTATGTCAAATCCATTCTGGAACTGATTGAGAAGGTTGATGTGCATGCCATTGCCCACCTGACCGGCGGTGGTTTCTGGGAAAATATTCCACGCGTTCTGCCAGACAACACGCAGGCTGTGATCGACGAATCTTCATGGCAGTGGCCAGCCGTCTTCAACTGGCTGCAAACGGCGGGTAACGTCAGCCAGCATGAGATGTATCGCACCTTTAACTGCGGCGTAGGCATGGTTATCGCCCTGCCAGCTTCTGAAGTGGACAAAGCCCTTGCTTTGCTCAATGAGAAAGGTGAAAACGCATGGAAAATCGGTATCATCAAAGCTTCTGATTCCGAACAGCGTGTGGTCATTGAATGAAAAACATTGTGGTGCTCATTTCCGGCAACGGAAGCAATTTGCAGGCGATAATGGATGCCTGCGAACAGAATAAAATCAATGGCACCATACGTGCAGTATTCAGTAACAAGGCCGATGCGTTCGGCCTTGAGCGCGCACGCGAAGCGAATATTCCTGCACACTCGCTGGAAGCCGCCCAGTTTGCCAGTCGCGAAGCATTCGACCAGCAACTGATACAAGAGATCGACGCTTATGCCCCCGATGTCGTGGTGCTGGCCGGTTATATGCGCATTCTAAGTCCGGCGTTTGTTGCTCACTATTCTGAACGATTGCTGAATATCCACCCGTCTTTATTGCCGAAGTATCCTGGCCTGCACACGCACCGTCAGGTTCTGGAAAACGGCGATGAAGAGCATGGCACCTCCGTCCATTTCGTCACCGATGAACTGGACGGCGGACCGGTTATTCTCCAGGCCAAGGTTCCGGTATTTGAAGGCGACAGCGAAGATGATGTCACGGCACGAGTCCAGGCCCAGGAACATACCATTTACCCGCTGGTGGTAAGCTGGTTTACTGATGGTCGCCTGAAGATGCGTGATAACGCAGCATGGCTGGACGGCGTTTGTCTGCCGCCACAAGGCTACGCCGCCGACGAAGAATAAAATCAACCTGTAAACCGGATCTCATCATCCGGTTTACAGGCATAAATACCTTTTCCGGTTAACATCTCCGGTATTCATCTACGCTCCCCCTTTCTCTTTGCTATCAGACGGTTTATTGTCATATTTTTCTGGCACTGTTGGACATCTGAGAGCAATGCTCGCCATAATAAATCGGTAGTGTCCCGTGAATGAAACGGAGTAAAAGTGGTAATGGGTCAGGAAAAGCTATACATCGAGAAAGAACTCAGCTGGTTAGCGTTCAACGAACGTGTACTCCAGGAAGCTGCTGATAAGTCAAACCCGTTGATCGAACGGATGCGTTTCTTAGGCATCTATTCCAATAATCTCGACGAGTTTTATAAGGTTCGTTTTGCCGAACTGAAGCGCCGAATCATTATTAGCGAAGAACAGGGTTCAAACTCTCATTCCCGCCATCTGTTAGGTAAAATCCAGGCCCGCGTATTAAAAGCCGATCAGGAATTTGACGGCCTGTACAACGAGTTGCTGCTGGAGATGGCGCGCAACCAGATTTTCCTTATCAATGAACGTCAGTTGTCGGTCAATCAACAGAGCTGGTTACGCCATTACTTCAAACAATATCTTCGCCAGCACATTACACCGATCCTGATTAACCGCGAGACGGATTTAGTTCAGTTTCTGAAAGATGACTACACCTATCTGGCGGTGGAAATTATCCGCGGCGATACGATCCGCTACGCGCTGCTGGAAATCCCTTCCGACAAGGTTCCCCGTTTTGTGAATCTACCGCCGGAAACCCCGCGCCGTCGCAAACCGATGATCCTGCTGGACAACATTTTACGCTACTGCCTTGACGACATTTTCAAAGGGTTCTTTGATTACGATGCGCTGAACGCCTATTCGATGAAAATGACTCGCGACGCCGAATACGATTTGGTGCACGAGATGGAATCGAGCCTGATGGAGCTGATGTCGTCCAGCCTGAAACAGCGTCTGACCGCAGAGCCTGTACGTTTTGTCTATCAGCGCGACATGCCCAATGCGCTGGTCGAGGTACTGCGTGAAAAGCTGACGATTTCTCGCTACGACTCGATTGTTCCCGGTGGGCGTTACCATAACTTCAAAGACTTTATTAATTTCCCCAACGTTGGCAAAGCTAACCTGGTGAACAAACCGCTGCCGCGTTTGCGCCATATCTGGTTCGATAACGAGAAGTTTCGTAACGGCTTTGACGCCGTTCGCGAACGCGACGTGCTGCTATATTATCCGTATCACACTTTTGAGCACGTTCTTGAACTGTTGCGCCAGGCCTCTTTCGACCCGAGCGTGCTGGCGATTAAAATCAACATCTACCGTGTGGCCAAAGACTCGCGCATCATTGATTCGATGATCCATGCCGCGCACAACGGTAAGAAAGTCACCGTGGTGGTGGAGTTGCAGGCTCGCTTTGATGAAGAAGCCAACATTCATTGGGCCAAGCGTCTTACCGAGGCTGGCGTTCACGTCATCTTCTCCGCGCCGGGCCTGAAAATTCACGCCAAATTGTTCCTTATCTCGCGTAAAGAAGGTGATGAAGTTGTGCGCTATGCGCATATCGGGACGGGGAACTTCAACGAAAAAACGGCGCGTCTCTATACCGACTACTCGTTACTTACCGCCGACTCACGTATTACCAACGAGGTTCGTCGGGTGTTCAACTTCATCGAGAACCCGTATCGTCCGGTGACGTTCGATTATCTGCTGGTATCTCCGCAGAACTCGCGCCGTTTGCTGTACGCGATGATTGACAAAGAAATCGCCAACGCGCAGCAAGGACAGCCTTCCGGTATCACCCTAAAACTGAATAACCTGGTCGATAAAGGCCTGGTTGATCGTCTCTATGCGGCCTCAAGCTCAGGCGTGCCAGTCAATTTATTGATTCGCGGTATGTGCTCTTTGATTCCGAATCTGGAAGGCATTAGCGACAATATTCGCGTGATAAGCATAGTTGACCGCTACCTTGAACACGACCGGGTTTATATCTTCGAAAACGGTGGCGACAAGCAGGTATACCTCTCCTCCGCAGACTGGATGACCAGGAATATCGACTATCGCATCGAAGTCGCCACACCGCTGCTGGACCCGCGTCTTAAGCAACGGGTGCTGGATATTATCGATATCCTGTTCAGCGACACGGTGAAGGCTCGCTTCATCGATAAAGAACTCAGTAATCGCTACGTACCGCGCGGAAACCGCCGTAAGGTTCAGTCACAATTGGCGATATACGACTACATCAAATCACTCGAGCAACCTGACTAACGCTATGCCAATACACGACAAGACTCCACGACCGCAGGAATTTGCTGCGGTCGACCTTGGTTCAAACAGTTTCCATATGGTCATTGCCCGCGTGGTTGATGGCGCAATGCAGATTATCGGGCGACTGAAACAGCGCGTTCATCTGGCGGATGGCCTCGGCGAAGATAACAAGCTGAGCGAAGAGGCAATGGAGCGCGGATTAAGCTGCCTGTCGCTGTTCGCCGAACGTCTGCAGGGCTTTCCCCCATCAAGTGTATGCATCGTGGGAACCCATACTTTGCGTCAGGCGCTAAATGCGACCGATTTTCTCAAGCGAGCAGAAAAAGTTATCCCCTACCCGATTGAGATTATTTCCGGTAATGAAGAAGCCCGACTGATTTTTATGGGCGTGGAGCACACCCAGCCGGAAAAGGGTCGTAAGCTGGTTATTGATATCGGAGGTGGTTCAACAGAACTGGTGATCGGCGAAGATTTCGAGCCCAAACTGGTGGAAAGTCGTCGTATGGGCTGCGTCAGTTTTGCTCAGATGTATTTCCCGGGCGGCGCTATTAGTCGGGAAAACTTCCAGCGTGCGCGCATGGCGGCAGCGCAAAAGCTTGAAACCTTAACCTGGCAGTTTCGTATTCAGGGCTGGAACGTTGCGCTGGGCGCATCGGGCACGATTAAAGCGGCACACGAAGTGCTGCTGGAGATGGGCGAGAAAGATGGTTTTATCACCCCCGAACGCCTGGACAAACTGCGATCCGAAGTGCTAAAGCATGCGTCATTCGATGCGCTCAGCCTGCCGGGGCTGTCTGAAGAACGAAAAGCGGTGTTTGTGCCGGGACTCGCGATTCTGTGCGGCGTTTTTGACGCACTGGCTATCCGCGAACTCCGCCTTTCTGATGGCGCACTACGCGAAGGCGTGCTGTATGAGATGGAAGGTCGTTTTCGCCACCAGGACGTTCGCAGCCGTACCGCGAGCAGCCTGGCGAACCAGTACAACATCGACAGCGAACAGGCCCGGCGCGTACTGGAAACGACGATGCAAATGTACGACCAGTGGCATACGCAGCAGCCAAAGCTGGCCAATCCACAACTGGAAGCGTTGCTGCGCTGGGCGGCGATGCTGCATGAGGTTGGGCTGAACATCAACCACAGCGGTTTACATCGCCACTCGGCGTATATCCTCCAAAACAGCGATTTACCGGGTTTCAATCAGGAACAACAGCTGATGATGGCAACCCTGGTTCGATATCATCGCAAAGCGGTGAAACTGGATGATTTGCCGCGCTTTACGCTGTTCAAGAAAAAACAGTTTCTGCCGTTAATTCAGCTGTTGCGCCTGGGCGTGCTGCTGAATAATCAGCGACAGGCGACCACCACGCCACCGACGCTGACCCTAATTACCGACGACAACCACTGGACCTTACGCTTTCCGCATGACTGGTTTAGCCAGAATGCGCTGGTGCTGCTCGATCTGGAAAAAGAGCAGCAATACTGGGAAGCCGTTACCGGCTGGCGTCTCAAAATTGAAGAAGAGAGTTCACCCGATATCGCCGCATAAGCTCTCAGCAGGTGCCAGTTCTTCTGGCACCTGTTCTTCCAGCATTTCATGCAACGGCTGCGGTTTACCAATCAGATACCCCTGCATGTAATCAATCCCCAGCGAAATTACCGCACTGCGTATTTCTTCGCTTTCGACGTACTCCGCGACCACCAGCATTCTTTTCATCCGCGCCAGATGGCAAATAGAGGCCACGATTTGATAGTCGAGGCTATTCGAAACGATGTTGCGAATAAAGCTGCCATCAATTTTCAGAATATCGGCATTCACATTCTTCAGCCGCGCATAGCTGGCATATCCGGTACCAAAATCATCAATCGCAATCTGACAGCCCAATGATTGCAGCTGCAGTAACGTTGCCTGCGCCTGTTCCGCATTGGTTAAGGCATTGCTTTCCGTTACTTCAAAAATCAGCTGCCACGGTTCAACTTTGTACTTAATCAGCAGTTGGTTGATGTCATGCGGAAGCCGGGCACGGCATACCGACGTGGGAGATAAGTTAATAGCAAACCGACGAGCGGGCATTTTTTCCCGATTCTGCGCCATAAACTTCAGCGTATTTTCAATCACCCACAGATCGATGCTGGATGACAATCCAAACTCATGCGCTACCGGTAAGAAGCTGTCAGGACCGATGGTTTCACCATCATCCCCCTCTAGCCGCAGCAAAATTTCATGATAAACATCGCCGCGCACGCCTGAAATCGGCTGCGCCATCAGGAAAAAGCGATGGTGCTCCAGCGCCAGTTGCAGACGATTCATCATCGCAACCTTATCTTTCAGGTCACGTTGCAGGTGCATCACGCCTCGGCGCTGCAAATTCTCTGGCGCATTGGTCGCCAGAGAAAGCTCGGCGATGGTGCTTAACTCCCCCAGTAACAAGTAGATGTGATTAACAGGAGAACGGACATAGCAAAAACTAATCCCCACCTGCGGCTGTAAAGGCATGCCATCCCAGATAAAACGAAACTGCTTGATATGCCTGTCCAGCGCTTCAATACGCTCCTGATGCGACTCGGTGTTAAAACGCAGAACTAAATCATTACCCGATAACTGATAGACATGCTCATCTTGTTTCAGCAATGGCTTTACCCACTGGGCAAGTTTTTGCTTGTACTGGATACGCAGCATAATGCCGTAATTTTTCACCAGCAGTTCCATACCCGGAACACTCAAAAAGCAAAGCACTGACCATGGCGCCTTTCTCAAATCCCGGTTCAAAGCGCGCAAATTCGGAATATGCACCATGGGGTCAAAGAAGGCCAGACGATGAGAATGTCTGGCGACAATTCTCTGGCGCGTTGCCAGTACGGCAATAAAATTCACGATGAAGGAGAAAACCAGGTAACTCGATGAGGTAATGGCAAGTTGCACATCGTAACCCGAATACCAGGGCATATAGCGTTGATAATAATGAATTGCTGTAATGAGTACGAGCATCCATATTAACGAAATAAATTTATAACCGTAACGCATAGCTCCCCATAGCATGACGGGCAGCATCAGTGACAAGGTATAATTCGTGCTAAATATTGAGCTTTTCTCATCTAGCGGCATACACAACAATGTCATTAGTATGGTCAATATAATCAGCCAGACCGCAAACTCTGTTTTGGTAACTTTGGTATCAAACTGCTGCTTTAACTGAGATAAATAACCTCTGATATACAAAGGATTACGAATCGTGCGAATTATTAAGTAGCACAGTGGAACCCCAACCAGATTCCCGGCCAGCATGGCCTGATAGTTGATCAACGTGCCGGTATTAAGGGGCATAACGCCCACCATGCCGGATTTGCTCTCATAGACGCCTACAAAAGCGGCGAAATGGAAGAATAGCAGGAACAGCGTTGCCGGGCAGAAAACCTGCCAAAACATGTGCTGAAACATCAGGTGGGAATCACCGTAAGAAACGTTATTCCGCCGGGGAGCAAAAACTTTATACCCTCCCCAACTGAGCACTATCGTAACTATAAAGTGCGAAATTATTGAGAGCATTTCAAATAACCCAACCTGCGGATATTTGTACCAGATGATGGAAATGATAATTCCTGGTAATGCCGCCCAGCCAAAAAACAACATCAGGCTAATCATCAGCGCTAAAGGCAGGTAGAAAAGAATTACGTTCCCGGTACTAATATGGGCATAGGTGTTAGCAGTGCTCAATATAGGCAACAGCAAGGAAGGCAAGATGAGAGGTAACGCCCACCATCTATCTCTAATACCAATATAATTTTTATTGAGTTTCATAGATGCTCAGTAGAATCCCGCACATCCTGCAGGGGGTATTCGGACAGGCATCCCACCTGACGTTAAAACGATAAAGTTAAATACATTAAAATGACTCATCAATTTTAGTTGTCAGCAAAGGGTGATGCTTGATACACATCAATAAATAAGTCCCTCATTAATCAATTATTACTCTTTTCATGGTTTTTTATCGTTATCTCATTATTAATGCAAATAATAATATTAATTTCCATAACATAAATAGATAAAACAACTGAAGCAATTTTACATAACGAAAAATTGACCATTCCCTCACAGTATGCCTTAATGTGACTATCGCCCTCAGTTGGGTACACTACAAGGAACCTTTTGTGAGCCAGGTTACCAGCCTACGCAAACGACACCGATTTAACAGTCGCATGATCCGGATCGTACTGCTTATCAGCTTTCTTTTCTTCTTCGGACGCTTCGTCTACTCCGCCATAGGTGCGTGGCACCACCACCAGAACAAAAAAGAATCTCAGCAGATCACCCAGCCGCAACAGGCATCTCCTGCACACACTGACGTACGCTGATCGCTCGCGCCGAGGATACTCCAGCATTAAGATTCCTTACCGGATGGCTAATCGCCTGACATTTAACCATCCGGTAAGGGATTTGAGTGATGAAACTTCACGCAGTCTTACCCGCCCACACGTGCTGATATATCGGATAATCAACCGTGTTTTTCGCACAAATACACAATCTTTTAATCCCACTTCACCGCGCCATTCGCGCTGATTTTTTACGTTCCAGTGTACTGGATATAAAAAAGAGACACTGCGCTCAAATAGACGCTAATTAATATCTCCAGAAAATATCACTGACTAAAACATTCATATTTAGCATAAACTTAAATGCTTATCTGAATTGTTACCGTTATTAAATTCTACAGGGTAATACACTGAGTATTTTTCATTATTTCCGTAAATAAGAAGCGGTGTTGAATGGAGCGCAGACGTTAAGTGTGTGATTAACCCTACTATCGAGCAGGACTGTCGCATCGATAAAAATTCGCGCAATAAAAAGCCCTCTGTAAAAAGAGGGCTTTTACATACTACCGGTTCAGAAACCGCTAAACGGGAGGAATATTATTCCCATTCAATCGTAGCTGGCGGCTTACCGCTGATGTCATACACCACGCGGGAAATACCGTTAACTTCGTTGATAATGCGGTTAGAGACGCGGCCTAAGAAGTCATACGGCAGGTGCGCCCAGTGCGCGGTCATAAAGTCGATGGTTTCAACAGCACGCAGGGAAACAACCCAGTCATACTTACGGCCATCGCCCATGACGCCAACGGAACGTACCGGCAGGAACACGGTGAACGCCTGGCTCACTTTGTTGTACAGGTCAGCGTTGTGCAGTTCCTCAATGAAGATAGCATCCGCACGGCGCAGCAGGTCGCAGTACTCTTTCTTCACTTCGCCCAGCACGCGTACGCCCAGACCCGGCCCCGGGAATGGGTGACGGTACAGCATGTCGTACGGCAGACCAAGCTCCAGACCAATCTTACGCACTTCGTCTTTGAACAGCTCACGCAGCGGTTCAACCAGACCCATCTTCATCTCTTTCGGCAAACCGCCCACGTTGTGGTGAGATTTGATGACGTGCGCTTTACCGGTGGCAGAAGCCGCGGATTCGATCACGTCCGGATAGATGGTTCCCTGCGCCAGCCACTTAACGTCTTCCAGCTTCAGCGCTTCTTCGTCGAAGACTTCCACGAACACGCGGCCAATGATTTTACGTTTAGCTTCCGGATCGTTCTCGCCTTTCAGCGCGTCCAGGAAACGCTTTTCACCTTCAACATGAATGATGTTCAGGCCGAAATGGTCGCCGAACATATCCATCACCTGCTGAGCTTCGTTGAGACGCAGCAGACCGTTGTCGACGAACACACAGGTCAGGTTTTTGCCAATTGCACGGTGCAGCAGCATCGCGGTGACGGAGGAGTCAACGCCGCCGGAGAGGCCGAGGATCACTTTATCAGTGCCAACCTGCTCACGAATGCGGGCAACGGCGTCATCGATAATTTTTGCCGGGGTCCACAGCGCTTCACACTGGCAGATGTCGCGCACAAAACGCTCCAGCATGCGCATCCCCTGACGGGTGTGGGTAACTTCCGGATGGAACTGCACACCGTAGAAACGTTTTTCCTCGTGCGCCATGATGGCAAATGGGCAGTTGTCGGTGCTGGCAACGGTCACGAAACCTTCCGGAATAGCGGTCACTTTGTCGCCGTGGCTCATCCACACGTCCAGCAGTGGTTTGCCGTCTGCGGTCAGAGAGTCTTCAATACCGCGGATCAGCGCGCTGTCGGTCTGAACTTCAACCTGCGCATAGCCGAATTCACGTTCGTTAGAACCTTCAACATGACCACCGAGCTGCATTGCCATAGTCTGCATGCCGTAGCACACGCCGAACACAGGCACGCCCGCAGTGAAAACGTATTCCGGCGCACGCGGGCTGTTTTCTTCAGTGGTGCTTTCCGGCCCACCGGAAAGAATGATACCGCTTGGGTTGAATTCGCGAATTTGTGCTTCCGTAACATCCCACGCCCACAATTCACAATAGACGCCCAGTTCACGTACGCGACGAGCAACCAGCTGAGTGTACTGAGATCCGAAATCAAGGATGAGAATGCGATGTTTATGAATATTGTCTGTCATTGACGCTAATTCCGAGGCAAGTGAAACAAATTCGCCCGGCATATAGCCGGGCGCGGAAACTTATCAGGAGCCCATGCGATAGTTAGGGGACTCTTTGGTGATGGTCACATCGTGAACGTGACTTTCCTGAATACCCGCACCGCTGATACGTACAAACTCTGCTTTTGTTCGCAGCGCGTCGATAGTACCACAGCCGGTCAGACCCATACAGGAGCGCAGGCCACCCATCTGCTGGTGAATGATCTCTTTCAGGCGACCTTTATACGCAACGCGACCTTCAATACCTTCCGGGACCAGTTTGTCAGCAGCGTTATCGCTCTGGAAATAACGGTCGGAAGAACCTTTGGACATCGCGCCCAGAGAGCCCATACCACGGTATGATTTGTAAGAACGGCCCTGATACAGTTCGATTTCGCCCGGAGATTCTTCAGTCCCCGCCAGCATAGAGCCAACCATCACTGCAGAAGCACCCGCAGCGATCGCTTTTGCGATGTCGCCGGAAAAACGAATACCACCATCGGCAATAACCGGAATACCAGTGCCTTCCAGCGCTTCAACGGCGTCAGAAACGGCGGTGATCTGCGGTACACCTACGCCGGTAACGATACGGGTAGTACAGATGGAGCCTGGGCCGATACCGACTTTAACAGCGCTGCAGCCGGCTTCCGCCAGCGCGCGAGCGCCTGCACCAGTCGCAACGTTCCCCCCGATGATCTGCAGATCCGGGTATTTAGCACGAGTTTCACGGATACGCTGCAGTACGCCTTCTGAGTGTCCGTGAGAGGAGTCAATCAGCAGAACATCCACGCCAGCGGCAACCAGCGCGTCAACACGCTCTTCGTTACCCGCACCTGCGCCTACAGCAGCCCCAACGCGCAGACGACCATGCTCGTCTTTACAAGCGTTAGGTTTACGTTCCGCTTTCTGGAAATCTTTAACGGTGATCATGCCGAGCAGATGGAAGCTGTCGTCAACAACCAGCGCTTTCTCGACGCGTTTTTCGTGCATTTTGGCAAAGACAACATCGCGTGCTTCGCCTTCACGAACGGTCACCAGACGCTCTTTCGGCGTCATGTAGACGCTAACCGGCTGATTCAGATCAGTCACAAACCGTACGTCACGACCGGTGATGATGCCGACCAGTTCATTATCTTCAGTCACTACCGGGTAGCCTGCGAAACCATTACGCTCGGTCAGTTCTTTTACTTCGCGCAGAGTGGTGGTTGGCAGTACGGTTTGTGGGTCGGTCACGACGCCAGATTCGTGTTTCTTCACGCGACGAACTTCTTCCGCCTGGCGCTCAATAGACATGTTTTTGTGGATAAAACCAATGCCGCCTTCCTGGGCCAGGGCAATTGCCAGGCGCGCTTCCGTCACGGTGTCCATTGCTGCGGAGAGCATAGGAATGTTCAGGCGAATGGTTTTCGTCAACTGGGTGCTGAGATCAGCAGTATTCGGCAGAACGGTAGAATGAGCGGGAACGAGGAGGACGTCGTCAAACGTCAGGGCTTCTTTTGCGATACGTAGCATGGGCAATATCTCACCTGGGAGGTTATTAAATATTGCCGCGGCATTATACAGAGCGTAACCGATTGCATCCACACTTTTTTGCAAAAAAACCTTGCGCTCCTCTGTGAGCATGTTACTTTCGACTGAATAACTTGCTGATTTAGAATTTGATCCCGCTCACATGTTATCCTCTCAGACCACCTCAATTTTTACCGTAAGCCGCCTGAATCAGACGGTTCGTTTGCTGCTTGAGCAGGAAATGGGACAAGTGTGGATCAGCGGTGAAATTTCGAATTTCACTCAGCCGTCCTCCGGTCACTGGTATTTCACGCTCAAAGATGACACCGCTCAGGTACGCTGCGCGATGTTTCGCAACAGCAATCGCCGGGTAACGTTCCGACCACAGCACGGTCAGCAGGTACTGGTACGCGCCAACATTACATTGTACGAGCCGCGCGGCGACTATCAGATAATTGTTGAGAGCATGCAGCCAGCGGGCGAAGGTTTGCTGCAGCAAAAATATGAGCAACTCAAGGCCAAACTGCAGGCTGAAGGGCTATTCGATCAGCAGTTCAAAAAAACGCTGCCCTCACCGGCCCACTGCGTCGGGGTAATCACCTCTAAAACCGGCGCCGCGCTGCACGATATTCTCCACGTCCTGAAGCGTCGCGACCCTTCCCTGCCCGTTATTATCTACCCGACCGCAGTCCAGGGCGATGATGCGCCAGGGCAAATCGTTCGGGCCATTGAACTGGCGAACGCGCGGGGCGAGTGCGATGTGCTGATCGTCGGGCGCGGCGGCGGCTCGCTGGAAGATTTGTGGAGCTTTAACGACGAACGTGTAGCACGGGCGATCTTTGCCAGCCGCATTCCAGTCGTCAGCGCCGTCGGCCATGAAACCGATGTCACTATTGCCGATTTTATTGCAGATTTACGGGCACCTACGCCGTCGGCGGCGGCAGAAATTGTCAGCCGTAATCAGCTTGAACTGCTGCGTCAAATACAGCATGGTCAGCAGCGTCTGGAGATGGCGATGGACTACTACCTCGCCAATCGTACTCGTCGATTTACCCAGCTTCATCACCGCTTGCAACAGCAGCATCCGCAACTGCGTCTGGCCCGTCAGCAGACCGTGCTGGAACGACTGCGTCAGAGAATGAACTTCGCACTTGAGAATAAGATTAAACAGGCAAATCAGCGTCAGCAGCGCATGCTGCAGCGTCTGAATCAGCAAAACCCGCAGCCGCGTATTTACCGTGCGCAAACACGCATTCAGCAACTGGAATACCGCCTGGCGGAAAGTATCCGTGCGCGTTTAAGCGAACAACGCGAACGTTTTGGCAACGCGGTTACCCATCTTGAGGCAGTCAGCCCATTGGCCACGCTGGCGCGCGGTTATAGCGTGACGACCGCAAAAGAGGGTGAAGTGCTGAAACAGACTAAACAGGTTACAGCAGGTGATGTGCTCACCACCCGCCTGTCTGACGGATGGGTGGAAAGCGAAGTGAGAGCTGTCACGACGACAAAGAAAACTCGCAGGAAAAAACAGGATTAAAGCGGCACAAACGCCACGCGTTTCTTCGAGATAAGGCCATGACCGTTCTGGCAGAAATAATCCACCGCGCCACAGGCTTTAAGCACCTGCAGCGGCTGATTGCACTCCGGGCAGTGCGCTTCTAACTGAATATCTTTATTACAGTTATCACAGTGCGCCATACCGTTTTGCGGCTCCAGCTCTGCATGACAATCCGGGCAAATAATAGACATAGCGACTCCAGTACAGGGATCCATTACTGCGCTGAGTTTAACACGATGCGTTTAATGCCGCCCGCGTAACTGCTGCTGTAACGTTAACAGGCACTCCACTTCCTCCAGCCTGCGCTGCGTCGTGCGGCTCACTTCCTGTGGGCTGCGTTCAAACAGACTTTGCGCGCCCAGAATATGCTCCGCCAGACAATGGGCATATACGCTACCAGGCAGACTCCAGCGTTGTACAACATCACCGTCAATCAATTCGAGCACATCCTCGACACCACGGCGATCATGGCTAATGACACGACCATCGCGCAGACAAAGGCGCAAGCCTTTTTGTCCGCCAGCCGGCCCCGCGTATTTATTCAGCCAGATATCCAGCGGAATGCCGCTAATCTGTCCCTGCAGATGCGCCTCTCCTTCTGCTGTGGTCAGGTCGCCCTCTACAATATTACGTCCCAGACGGTCTTTAGCGCTTTTCACCTGCAAGGTCATACTGTCATTACCGCCCAGGTAACGCACTGTTTCACGCAGCATTGCCAGTACATGTGTGCCAATGTCCAGAATCACACCGTCCGGATGACGAAGCTCACGGGTATCCGGCTCACCGGTGGCAAAGTTTAGCGCAATAGGTTCTCCAACAGCATTAAACCCGCTCGGTTCCTGCAAAAAACCGTCGATTTTAGCAATGTGTGAAAAGTGAGAGACAAGTGCCTGTTGCGGATTATCGCCCTGCCATTGCGCTCCGAGTTTGCCCAACGCCAGCTGCATTGCGCCATTGCGTGCCATCCAATGGTCGAGTGCCAGCACGCGGTTGGCAGCATCCGGTTGAGCCAGCAGCGTTTTCAGTTTTTCAATTTGGGAAAGCGTGGCGACAATAGGCTTTTCGACCACGATACGAGCGATGGGAGCCGCCAGCGCCTGTTCAAGCACATCAAGGTGATGCAGGGATGCGGTGGTAATAAACAGGGTATCAAGCGGCATTGCAAGAAGTTCAGCGAGCGACGTACAGCGTGTCACGTCTGCGGGCTGCTTTGCGGGTTGAACATCAAATCCCACACAGCGTAGTGCATCACCGAACATATTACGTAATGCGGGCAAGTATGCCGTTTCAACGACTGCACCAAGCCCAACAAATCCTAACAGCATGCTCTTACCTCGTTAATTGAATAGCCGGGACATAACGTCTGCCCCGGCACAATCGAGGTGTTATCAGGCGCTAGTTGCCGGTTTAGTTTGCGTATTCTCCAGCATGCGACGAATCGGAACAATGAGGATGATCAGTACCGCAGCGCAGATCAGCAGCGCAATCGAGCAGCGTGCGAAGAGATCCGGCAGCATATCCAGTTGGTCAGCCTTCACATGACCGCCAATCAAACCTGCGGCCAGGTTGCCCAGCGCACTGGCGCAGAACCACAGGCCCATCATCTGCCCGCGCATTCTTTCCGGCGCCAGCAGCGTCATTGTCGCCAGACCGATCGGACTCAGGCACAGCTCGCCAAGCGTCAGCATCAGGATACTGCCCACCAGCCAGAATGGAGAAACGCCTGCCCCGCCGTTACTGAGAACGTTTTGCGCCGCCAGCATCATCAGACCGAAGCCTGCCGCCGCAAAGAGGATACCGATAACAAACTTGGTGATGCTACTCGGGCGAATATTCATGCTTGCCAGCTTCGGCCATGCCCAGCTAAATACCGGTGCCAGCAGGATAATAAACAGCGCGTTTATCGACTGGAACCAGACCGCCGGGATTTCAAAATCACCGATCATACGGTTAGTGTAGTCGTTAGCGAACAGGTTGAACGAGGTTGGCTTCTGCTCAAACGCGGACCAGAAGAACGCGGCGGAAACCAGCAGGATAAAGCAGACCAGCAGTCTGGCACGCTCTTTACGGTTCAGACCGGCAAAGATGAACAGGTAGATAAAGTAGAGCGCAACGGAGGCTGCAATCACGTACACCAGCATGCTGGCAACCGCGACCGGATTAATTACAATCACGCCTTGCGCTATCAGCGTAACGATAACCGCCGCACCGACGGCCAGCGCCAACAGCCACGCGCCCACACCGTTACGTTTCACTACCGGGCTATTCCTGGTGGAGTCGAGCCCCACTTCGCTGTCGTAGCGTTTCATTGATGGAACGGCAAATACACGGAAAATGATCAACGCCACCAACATCCCGATACCACCGATGCCAAAGCCCCAGTGCCAGCCGTGGGTTTTAATCAGCCAGCCGGAAATCAGCGGCGCGATAAACGACCCCATGTTGATGCCCATGTAGAACAGCGAGAAACCGCCGTCGCGACGCGCATCGCCTTTTTTGTACAGCGTGCCAACCATGACCGAAATACAGGTCTTAAACAGACCGGAACCGAGCACGATAAACATCAGACCAATAAAGAACAGGTTGTTCCCCATAATGGCGGAGAGCGCAATTGACAGATGGCCGAGGGCAATCAGGATGGAACCGTACCACACCGCTTTCTGTTGGCCGAGCCAGTTATCCGCCAGCCAGCCACCCGGCAGCGCAGCGAGGTACATCGTACCGGCAAAGATACCCACAATCGCCGAGGCATTTTCACGTGCCAGCCCCATGCCGCCGTCATAAACGGTAGCAGCCATAAACAGGATCAGTAACGGGCGAATACCATAAAACGAGAAGCGCTCCCACATCTCTGTGAAGAACAGCGAGCCGAGCGGATAAGGATGGCCGAAGAAAGTTCGGCTTTCTTTTTGATTAACAGAGGATTGCATAATTCTCCCGAAAGTTATGTCGTCGTGTGTGTAAACACCGCGATGTACGCCAGCCAGTTACGTATCTGACCGATTTTTTACATGCGGCGAAAATTTATTTAACCATTTGATAACCTAAGGCTAGTTTTGTCTAGTACCAGCCCCCGGACTTTAAGATGAAAACTCGACAAATGTCTACTTTCTTAGATTTAAACTTGGTAAAAAATGAATAGTGATTGACATCGCACGGGCTGAGGCTGGCGATGAAACTTCGAAAAAAAACCCGCGACAAGCACGGGTTTTTATCAGCATCAGCAACGGTTACTTGCTTTTTTTGATGTGTTTTATCAAACGCTTACGTTTGCGCATCTGCGTCGGCGTCAGCGTATTACGCTTGTTCGCAAACGGGTTTTCCCCTTCTTTGAACTGAATGCGGATCGGCGTCCCCATCACATCCAAAGACTTACGGAAATAGTTCATCAGATAGCGCTTGTAGGAATCCGGCAGGTCTTTGACCTGGTTGCCGTGAATCACCACGATTGGTGGGTTATAACCACCGGCGTGGGCATATTTCAGCTTCACACGACGACCACGCACCAGCGGCGGCTGATGATCTTCTGCCGCCATAGTCATAATGCGCGTCAGCATCGCGGTGCTGACGCGACGGGTGGAGCTGTCATACGCTTCGCGGACCGATTCAAACAGATTACCCACGCCGCTGCCGTGCAGCGCAGAGATGAAGTGTACACGCGCAAAATCAATAAAGCCCAGACGGAAGTCCAAGGTCTCTTTGACCTGCTCTTTCACTTCCTGCGTCAGGCCATCCCACTTGTTGACCACAATAACAAGTGAACGCCCACTATTGAGGATAAAGCCCAGCAGCGACAGGTCCTGATCGGAAATTCCTTCGCGCGCGTCAATCACCAGCATCACCACGTTGGCATCTTCAATCGCCTGCAGCGTTTTGATAACTGAGAATTTTTCTACTGCTTCGGTAATTTTGCCGCGCTTACGCACGCCCGCGGTATCAATGAGCACATATTCGCGCTCATCGCGTTGCATCGGGATATAAATACTGTCACGCGTGGTCCCCGGCATGTCGTAAACCACTACGCGGTCTTCGCCGAGAATACGGTTAGTAAGCGTGGACTTACCTACGTTCGGGCGACCAACAATCGCCAGTTTGATCGGCAGATCCTGCGGGTTGAAGTCATCTTCAGGCTCTTCTTCGCCGTTCTCTTCGGCTTCCAGTTGCGCCCAATATTCTGCATCTTCATCCACCTCTTCCTGAGGAGCAACGTCATCCATCCACGGCAGCAGAACATGCTCCAGCAGGCTGAGAACGCCACGACCATGGGATGCCGCGATCGGATAAATTTCACCCAGACCCAGCGAGTAGAAATCGACGACCGCCTGATCAGGATCGAGTCCGTCAGTTTTGTTGGCTACCAGGAACGTCGGTTTCTGGCGCGAACGCAGATGTTTCGCAATGGCTTCATCCGCAGGCATCAGGCCAGCACGCGCATCTACCATGAACAGCACAACGTCTGCTTCTTCGATCGCCAACAGCGACTGTTCCGCCATGCGGGTTTCTACACCGTCTTCGGTGCCATCAATACCGCCGGTATCAATACAGATAAACTCGCGGCCTTCAATTTCCGCACGACCGTACTTACGGTCACGAGTCAGACCCGGGAAATCCGCAACCAGCGCATCTCGGGTGCGAGTTAGACGGTTAAATAACGTGGATTTGCCAACGTTAGGGCGCCCGACAAGCGCGACCACAGGTACCATGTTTAAAGCCTCATTTAATAAATCATCAGACAACGGGCACATTTTTTGCGCCGTTGTTAAAAACAGTAAAACGGCCCCTGCACCAGGAGCCGTTTTTCAAAGCGAGCGGCCGGGACGATTAACGCGTAATAGAGTACAGCGTACCGTCTTTCGCCTGGATCAGCAGTTTACCATCAGCAGAGACCGGCTCGGTCAGGAAACCAGAGCTGTCAACTTTCTGCTGGGCGACAAAGCGGCCATCGTCAACGTTAATCCAGTGCAGGTAGCCTTCGCTATCACCCACGACCAGATTGCCGTTATACAATACCGGGGACGTCAGCAGACGGTGCAGCAGATCGCTTTGCGTCCACAGCGTCACACCGCCGTCGGTGGTCAGCGCCAGTACACGATCGTTCTGGTCTACCAGGTAGATACGGTTACCGTCGACGATGAAATCATTCACTGAGCCCAGTTCACGTTTCCACATGATCTGACCGCTGCGCAGATCCAGCGCCGTCAGGTTACCATTATAAGCCAGCGCGTAGACAACGCCATTGACGATAACCGGCGTGGTATCAACGTCGCTCAGACGATCGATTTCCGTTGGACCTGTCGCCTGAGAAATACGCTGCTGCCAAATCATCTGGCCCTGCTGCATCAGCACGGCGCTTACGCGGCCGTTATCACCGCCAACGATAGCTGCGCCAAAGGCGGTCGCTGGGGCAGATTCGCCGCGCAGAGACAGAGAAGGCATGTCGAGGTTAACGGTCCATTTGATAGCGCCGTCAGCTTCGTTCAAGGCCTGCAACTGACCGTTACTGGTGTGGATTAATACCACGCCATCGCTCACAACAGGACGAGACAGCGCTTCACCGGCAACTTTCGTCTGCCATGCGGTGGTACCATCGCTGGTGTTCAGCGCATAAACCTGCGCTTTTTCGCTGCCAATGTAAACATAGCCACCGGACACGGTTACACCGCCAGAAAGCTGTGCAGATGCGCGGGAGAACCAGCCGTCTTTCTCACCCAGATTAACAGACCAGACTTCTTTGCCGTCGTCCGCATTCAACGCCTTAACGACGCCGGCGCGATCGGCTGCATAGACAACGTTATCCGCCAGCGCAGGATGAAGATTGGAATAGAAATCACCAATACCGTTACCTACAGAGGTGCTCCAGTCCGTAGACGGAGTAAACTGGTTTTCAACCACCGGTAATGGGGACATCTTAACGACATCTTCTTCGCCACTAAACAGTGAACAGCCGCTCAATAGGGTAACGGAAAGCAGCCCTGGCAGAAGTAATTTACGCAATTGCATCGGGTCCCTCTCAGATGGACAAATTATTGATTTTCATCTGCATCATTTCGCTCAGAGCAGGAGAGGCATCGCTTTTCACGCCCGCTTCCCATGCGCTACGCGCACCTTGTTTATCGCCTTTGCTCAGCAATGCTTCACCGCGCAGGTCGGCAACAATGGCCGTCCACCCTTCACCTTTAATGGTGTCGAGTGTTTTCAGCGCGGTATCAGCCTGTTTAAGCTGAACCTGAACACGAGCCAGACGCAGATTAATCACCGCTTTGAGATTCTCATCGCTGGTCGCTGCTAAGCCTTGTTGCAGCTGGCTTGCGGCTTTCTCAAGTTCATTTTGGTCAACAAACTGCTGCGCCAGTTCCAGTGAAGCTAACGCGCCGTAGGTATTTTTGTTTTCTGCGGCAAATTTCTCTGCAGCAGGAAGACTATCCGGTTTACCCGCGCTAACCGCAGTCACCGTATTTTGATATGCCAGAGAAGCAGAGCGTGCGGACTCCGTCTGATGGCTGGTCCAGTAACGCCAGCCAACCAGCGCGCCAACCCCTAAAATGACCCCAACAGCCAGCGCTTTGCCGTTTTCAGCAAAGAAGCGTTTTACTGCATCAATCTGGTCGTTTTCGTTCTCGTAAATTTCCACGCTGTCCTTCTCCTTAGCCCAGTAGAGTGCGCAAATGCGCGGCAACGCTATCCTGCGCTACTGCCGTTTGCTCACCAGAGCGCAAATCCTTCACTACAACAGTACCGTCAGCCACTTCGGACTCGCCCAGTACCAGTGCAACGCGGGCGCCCCACTTGTCGGCGCGGGCGAACTGTTTCTTAAAGTTGCCGCCACCGTGGTTTGTCATCAGTTTCACACCAGGAACTTCATCGCGCAGACGTTCTGCAAGCAGCATTGCCGCCGACTGCGTATCCGCCCCCGAAGCGACCAGGTATATATCGACAACAGGATCTGCGTTAAATTCCGGATTAACTGCCTGAACTAACAAAACAAGTCGTTCCAGACCCATGGCAAAGCCCACGGCCGGCGTTGCGCGACCGCCAAGTTGCTCTACCAGACCGTCGTAACGCCCACCGGCACACACGGTACCCTGAGAGCCCAGGCTGCTGGTAACCCACTCAAATACGGTGCGGTTGTAATAATCAAGACCACGAACCAGACGCTGATTGACGGTGTAGGCAATACCTGCGGATTCCAGCAGTTTGCACAGGCCCGCAAAGTGCTCGCGAGAGTCGTCATCAAGATAGTCGCCCAGTGCAGGTGCGTCGTTGAGCAGCGCCTGTACTTCCGGGTTTTTGGAGTCGAGAACGCGCAGCGGGTTAGTGTACATACGGCGCTTGCAGTCTTCGTCCAGTTTCTCTTTGTGCTGTTCCAGGTAGGCGACCAGCGCATCACGGTAGTTAGCGCGGGCTTCAAGCGAACCAATTGAGTTCAGCTCAAGGCTGACATGCTGAGAAATACCCAGCGCGCGCCACCAGCGAGCGGTCAGCATAATCAGTTCAGCATCGATGTCCGGGCCTTGCAGGCCAAACACTTCGACACCCAGCTGATGGAATTGACGATAGCGCCCTTTTTGCGGACGTTCGTGGCGGAACATCGGCCCGATATACCACAGACGCTGTTCCTGATTGTACAGGAGACCATGTTCGATGCCGGCGCGTACGCAGCCCGCAGTTCCTTCAGGACGCAACGTCAGGCTGTCGCCATTACGGTCCTCAAAGGTATACATCTCTTTTTCAACCACGTCGGTGACTTCACCGATCGCGCGTTTGAATAACGGGGTCTGCTCTACAATCGGCAAGCGGATTTCACTGTAACCGTAGCTGCCGAGCACGTTTTTGAGAGTGCCTTCAATGCGCTGCCAGATGGCGGTTTCGCCAGGCAGATAATCGTTCATGCCGCGAATGGCTTGAATGTTTTTTGCCACGTTTATTCTCTTTATGAATATAAAAATGAACCCTCAGCGCTAACCCGAACAATGCGGGCGCCATGCGGGTTCAATCATACACGGGAAGCACGCCGCTTCCCATCACGTTGTTATTTTTCAAGCTGCTGCACGTCAATACGACGCGCTTCGTCCAGGATACTCGCTTTGGCGCGAATGCGGGCTTCAAGCTGCGTAATCATATCGTCGTTATCGAGTCGATCCTTACGCACGCCGTCTTCATACAGACCGCTTTTCTTGTTACCACCCGTGACGCCCAGCGTAGAAACCAGCGCTTCGCCAGGACCGTTCACCACGCAGCCGATGATCGAAACATCCATTGGCGTAATGATATCTTCCAGACGTTGTTCCAGCGCGTTCACCGTACCGATAACGTCGAACTCCTGACGCGAGCAGGTTGGGCAGGCGATAAAGTTGATCCCGCGGGCACGAATGCGCAGCGATTTCAGGATATCGAAGCCAACTTTGATCTCTTCCACCGGATCCGCCGCCAGAGAGACACGCAGCGTATCGCCGATCCCTTCGGACAACAGCAATCCTAAACCGATCGCTGATTTTACCGCCCCACTGCGTGCGCCACCGGCTTCGGTGATCCCCAAATGCAGCGGTTGATCGATCTGTTTCGCCAGCAGGCGATAGGATTCAACAGCGAGGAAAACGTCAGACGCTTTAACGCTGACTTTGAATTGATCGAAGTTCAGACGATCGAGGTGATCCACATGGCGCATAGCGGATTCCAGCAGCGCCTGCGGCGTCGGTTCACCGTATTTTTCCTGCAGATCTTTTTCCAGCGATCCGGCGTTGACGCCGATACGGATAGGAATATTTTTATCACGAGCGCAGTCCACTACCATGCGAATACGCTCTTCATTACCGATATTGCCTGGGTTGATACGCAGGCAATCGACGCCGTATTCCGCCACCTTCAGCGCGATACGATAGTCGAAGTGAATATCGGCAACCAGCGGGACATTAACCTGCTGTTTGATAAGCTTGAACGCTTCTGCGGCATCCATTGTCGGTACAGAGACACGAACAATATCTGCGCCGACGCGTTCCAGCGCTTTGATCTGATTAACCGTCGCTTCCACATCTGTGGTACGCGTATTGGTCATAGACTGTACGGCGATGGGCGCGCCATCGCCGATCGGCACGTTCCCAACGTAAATGCGTGTCGATTTTCTACGTTGAATTGGAGCCTGGTTATGCATTAAAAAATCTCCCGCATTGCCGTCTGTTACTGAGCCGGTGATTGTTCGGCATTAACGGTCAGACGCGCAACCTGGTTAGTTCTGATAAAACGACTCAGATCGACAGGTTTACCCTGGAACTGAATCTGCACTGCCGCCGGAGCGCCAATTTTCAGTTTGTACGGCGCCTGACCCGTCAGATTCAGATTGCCGTCCTTACGCTGCATACCACTGAACAGTTTTTTTCCGGTCGCATCGGTCACTTCCAGCCAGCAATCGGCGGTAAAGTTCATTACCAGTGCGTTAGGATCGGCGGCAGGGGTAGTGACACCCGCCTGGTCAGTTGGCAGCGGCGCCGCGGTAGCTGGCGCTGCAGTTGCGGTATCGACGTTAGCCTGAGAAGGTGCCACAACGGCATTCTGCTGCGCATCAGCGGCAGGTGCCGGGGTTGCAGCAACATCTGGCGTAGGCGCTGCGTCCGCCACCGCGCCATCGTCTGGAGCCGGGGTAATATCCTGGCCCGCTGCGGCGCTGGTATCTAACGGTACGTTCTGCGCACCATCTTTACCGGCATTCAGCTCAGCGGAGGATTGATCGGCCATGGTGGTGATCTCTTCCTGCTGCGCTTTATGGTTCTGCCACCACCAGGCTCCCGTCAGTCCGACAACGACAAACAGCACCAGCCAGGTAAAGGTCATTAACCAGCCGTCGCGTTTTTTACGACGCTTACCGAGCGAGAAGCTCTGCATCGGTGCGACTTTGGCTGGGCGAATCGGAGCCTGTTTTTCCAGCCCTGGCAACAGTTCTTCTTCAGGAATATGCACCAGACGCGCATAAGAACGGATATACCCGCGCAGGAATGTTGAAGCGAGATCGGCTGGTGCCTTATCTTCTTCAATATCACGTACCGTGGAGACCTTCAGGCAAAGTCGCTCCGCGACTGCCTGCTGGCTGAATCCGAGTTGTTCACGGGCATTGCGCAGACGAACGCCGGTGGATAGTGCTTCATTTTTGTCGTGCGTGGCTTCAGTATTCATTCGCTACAGCTGCGTAAATTTGGGTTCTGATGCCGGCGAGCCACAATGCTCACCCACACCGCGAAACATCTGGTCAGTTAACCTTTGTCAGACAGTATAAAACGGTCAGACTATCAAAGACAAAACAACGTAAACCTGAGGGCTAAAGGCTTGTTGCGCCGTTACATACTGCCTTAAAGTCGACAAAAACGCACCGTTATTATTGACCTCACGAAAACAACAAAGAACCTCATTTGGCTTACGTTGCACTACGGTACATGAATTATACCGTAGTGCACTCAACATCAAACGGTCTTGATATCGATAGCGTCGCCCTGCATACGCTTACGCAGAGTACGCTTGGTACGGTCGATAACGTCACCCGCCAGCTGACCGCAGGCTGCATCGATGTCATCGCCACGTGTTTTACGCACGATGGTAGTGAAACCATAGCTCATCAACACTTTGGAGAAACGATCGATACGGCTGTTAGAGCTACGGCCATACGGCGCGCCAGGGAACGGGTTCCACGGGATCAGGTTAATCTTACACGGCGTATCTTTCAGCAGCTCTGCCAACTGATGCGCGTGTTCAGTACCATCATTGATGTGATCTAACATCACATACTCAATGGTCACACGACCCTGGTTAGCGTTGGATTTCTCCAGATAACGACGAACCGCGCCAAGGAATGTTTCGATATTGTACTTTTTGTTGATAGGTACAATTTCGTCACGAATTTCATCGTTCGGCGCATGCAGAGAAATCGCCAGCGCGACATCAATCATATCGCCCAGCTTATCCAGCGCAGGGACAACGCCTGAGGTGGAGAGCGTGACGCGACGCTTGGACAGCCCAAAACCGAAGTCATCCAGCATGATTTCCATCGCTGGCACCACGTTGGTCAGGTTGAGCAGCGGCTCGCCCATCCCCATCATCACCACGTTGGTGATAGGACGCACGCCCGTTGCTTTCACCGCGCCAACGATTTTCGCCGCGCGCCAGACCTGACCAATGATTTCCGACACCCGCAGGTTACGGTTAAAGCCCTGTTGCGCCGTAGAGCAGAATTTACACTCTAATGCGCAACCGACCTGTGAAGAAACACACAGGGTCGCGCGATCGTCTTCCGGGATATACACGGTTTCTACGCGCTGATCGCCAACCGCGATGGCCCATTTGATCGTACCGTCAGAGGAACGCTGCTCTTCCACCACTTCCGGGGCGCGAATTTCAGCCACTTCTTTCAGCTTGTTACGCAGCACCTTATTGATGTCAGTCATGTCATCAAAGTTGTCGCTGCAATAGTGGTACATCCACTTCATGACCTGATCGGCACGAAACGGTTTTTCACCCATATCTTTGAAGAATTCGCGCATTTGCTGACGGTTCAGATCCAGCAGGTTAATTTTTCCATTTTTATTTGGAACCGCAGGAATGACGACTTCAGAGGTGTTAACTAATTCAGACATAATTTTTTCCGGCCTCGTTGTTACACGTTGTGGCCCGTGGAGGGTTAAAAAGAAACGCCCCGGCAAGCGTTCTGCTCTTCCGGGGCGTTGCATTGTACAAAGTCTGGCGCAGGGATGCCACGTTTGCACGAAGCATTAGCGAAAATAATATGTAAATCGCTAATTCCTCTCCAAAGGATTTCGCATCGCAGGAAAGCGGCACGTTCGAGCCTCCCCGAAAGCATAGAAAACTATGCGATGTGAAAGACGCAGGAGATTAGCGCGTGCGCGGGCAAACCTCGCCTTCACCGAAGAAATAGGCGATTTCACGCGCGGCAGATTCAACGGAGTCGGAACCGTGAGTACCGTTCTCGGTGAAGCTATCAGCGTAGTCTGCACGCAGAGTACCCGCCAGCGCATTCGCCGGGTTGGTTGCACCCAGCAGATCACGGTGACGCTGCACGGCATTTTCGCTTTCCAGAACAGAAACAACGATCGGACCGGAGGTCATGAATTCAACCAGACCGTCAAAGAACGGCTTACCATCATGCTCAGCATAGAAGCCACGCGCCTGCTCAACGGTCAGGTGCAGCATTTTAGTACCGACAATTTTGAACCCTGCTGCTTCAAAGCGCGCAAAGATGCTCCCAATAACGTTTTTTGCCACCGCGTTTGGTTTGATGATGGAAAAAGTACGTTCAATAGCCATGATTACCTCTGAAAAAGATGTTTTGTTGTTGTTTACCTGGCGCGGATTATAAAGAGCATCCCGGCAATTGACTATTGACGAAGATAACATTTCTTTAAAATAAGATGAATTTTAGCAACAAAAATCACCTGGTGGTCTACTGCAACGAAAATCTCACCGTCGCCACCTGTCCGGCGTCATCCATCACCAGCAGTTGATAATCCCCTTTGGTCGCCAGCCGTAGCGTAAGACGGCGTCCGCGTTCATCCAGCCGTTCACCGTTAAGAAACCACCAGCGATCGCCAGTCCCACCGCTGGTTTGTACCGGCAATGAGGCCAGCGCAGAGCCGGGTAAACGCTTCACGATCGCGCCATCACGAACCCCTGTCAACTGCAACGGCAGCGAAGCATCCTGCCCCAGCGGCGGACACGTGGCAGAAACCGGCGGTAATCTCGCCCCACGGCGCTCTGACTCCGGCAGCCATGGCTCCAGCGGTAAAGGCCAGACGATTAACGTTTGTTCGCGCGCCTGCGGGCAATCCGCCGCCACACGTTTGCCTTCATCATCCAGCCAGACGGGGAAACGAATGCCACTCACGCCCTCCTGTTCGGGCAATAACAACGTGGGCGGCTGGCTGCCGTCCAGCAGCCAGGTTGCCAGACGGCGTCGACAGTTGCTGTCTCCCGGCGCAAGTGACTGCCCGCCCGGCCAGCACACTACGCCGCGGCTAACGGATTCAGGGCGCGGATCCTCCGGCTGATTTGTCCCGCGAGAGAGCAAAAGATTGTTGACCTGATTGAGCAGCGGCACGGCGCTGGCAAAACCAAACTGGCCCACCACCGGCGTACCGTCGGGTCTGCCGGTCCAGATCCCCATCACATAACGGGCGTTAACGCCAATCGCCCACGCATCGCGATAGCCATAACTGGTACCCGTTTTCCACGCCAGCGGAACCACTCTGCTCAGCGCGTTATCCGGCAGCGGTTGCGCTTCGTCAGCCATAATGCGGCGAATAATCCACGCCGCGCCTACCGACATCAACGGACGCTCCAGCAGTGGATCGTCTGGCTGCAGGCGCAGTTTTCCCGCTTTTCCCTGACGGGCAAAGGCACTGTACGCCGCCGCCATGTCTTCCAGTCTGGCCCCTGCCCCGCCCAAAATCAGCGACAGATTCGGTGCGGCACCTGCGGGCAGATACAGCGGTAAGCCAACGTTACGTAACGATGCGGCAAAACGCTTCGGGCCATAGGCTTCAAGTACCTGCACGGCGGGTAAATTCAGCGAGCGCACCAGCGCTTCGCTCATACTCACCGGACCATGAAAACCACTGTCAAAATTCCCTGGTCGATAATCTCCGGTTCGACGCGGCACATCCTGCAACAATGAAGCAGGATGAATTAATCCGTCATCCAGCGCCAGACCATAGATAAACGGCTTCAGCACCGAGCCCGGCGAGCGGATCGCATTCACCATATCCACATGGCCAAAGCGGGAGTCGTCATTCATATCTACCGACCCCACCCAGCCACGCACGCTCATATCAGTGTGATCGACCACAATCATCGCCAGCGAACTGCGCGCAGGTAAGCGGCCCTTCCAGTTTTGCGCCAGCTCTTCCAGTTGGCGCTGCAATCCGGCGTCAAGGGTGGTCACGATTTTATCGCTCCGGCTTTTTCCCAGCATCATGCGCGAGAATAACGGCGCTAGCTGCGGCATTTGTCTGGGCGCCAGCCAGACCGGTTCTTCACGTGACTCCTGCACCTGTCTGGCAGGCCAAACGCCCTGCGTCGCCATGCGCTCAAGCACTTTATTGCGCGCCGCTTCAGCGCGGTCCGGCCAGCGGTCCGGGCGCAGACGGCTCGGTGCCTGCGGCAACACGGCCAGCAGCGCGGCATCGGAATAACTCAACTGTGCGGGAGATTTACCAAGGTAGGCCCAGCTCGCAGCACCCACGCCCTGTAGCGTGCCGCCAAACGGCGCACGGTTAAGATATAGCGTCAGGATGTCGCGCTTAGAAAGATGCCATTCCAGCTGCAATGCGCGCCAGAGCTGGCGGAACTTGCCGCCGAAAGTTCGCGGGTGGGGATCGAGTAATCGTGCGACCTGCATGGTGAGCGTACTGCCGCCTGAAACGACACGACCTGAGGAGAGGTCCTGCCATGCCGCGCGCAGCACTGAAAACGGATTGACGCCGGGATGTTTCCAGAACCAGCGGTCTTCGTAGTTGATTAACGCCTCAAGGTAACGGGGGGACACCTCATCAATAGTCACCGGATAACGCCAGATACCGTCCGCGTCGGCGAAGCGCCATAGCGGCGTACCATCGTAAGCCACCACGACACGTGCCGGATCGACTTCGTGAAGCGGCAGCGGCCAGATTTTATCTGCCGCCCAAACCCCCGCTACCAGCAATAGCGCAACGGCTGCCAGCCAGAGCCAGCAGCCGCGTTTCCCCAACCCGCGCATCATTTACGGTCTGACAATCAAAAGCCCCTCTGTCGCACCGGTCGCGCGCCACTGCGGAACATACATTGACTCCACCTGCGGCACAGGAACCTGATAGGTCCCCGGCGTTACCGCCCGCGCCAGATAGACCAGCGTCACAGGCTGCCCTTCGTTGACCGCTACCGCGGCGACAAAGCGATCGTCACGGAACTCAACGTGCTGGATATCCGCCTGCTGCATCTGATTGAGCAAATTCGCTACCTCGCTGCCGCTGTCCTGCAGACTGGCGCTGCCGTTGGCCAGATTCTGGTTTTCCAGCTCCAGGCCGGCTGGCAGTAAGTCAACCACCAACGCATCCGGTACGTTCTGGCTGGCTTTCACCTCCAGCCAGACCAGTACCAGCTCGCCGCTGCGCAGAGAATCCAGCGCTTTGCTGTTCCCGTCGAGCCCCAGGATCTGACGCTCAATGTGCAGGACGTTGCTGGCAGGCGTCGGCGAGGTTTGCGGGTAACCACTCACATCCAGACGCAGCCACAGCGGCAGATTACCGGTATTGGTGACGTTCAGCGTAGACAGCGCGTCAGCATCCAGATTACGCGTTTGTGATTTCTCCCCGGCTAACGCCTGTTCAGAGAGTGACGTTTGCGCCTGCCACGAGCCAGGCAAGTCCTGTAACGTACGCGCGGCAAGGAACAGCGCATTGTTTTCCTGAGTAGAGAGCCAGCGCTGCCCAAAGGCCTGTTCTGACAAAGTGTTCAGCAGCGTATTCTGCACGTCAGGTTTAAGCTTGTTCTCTTCCAACAATGCCAGCATCAGCGCGTTGTCACGTAGCTGACTGCCGTAATCCGCCATCCACTGCTGCGCATCGCGACGTGGCGTATTCAGCGCCAGCGTCAACGCTTGTTCACTGCGGTTGGCGTCGCCCATGTTTTTCAGCGCTATCCCCAGTTGCATCAGCGGTAAACCGGAAGCCGCCTGTGCACGACGCTCCCAGATCTCACGCAGCGCGCCGAGCGGGGCTTTCTGCTGACGAGCCAGCACCAGCGCGGCGTAGGCCTGTACGGCAAACCGGCTTGCTGATGCGTCGTCGGTATAGCGAATCGACATCATGCCCGGATCCTGCAAATAGCGCAGCAGCCGCTCGTTACCCCGGTTAATCACCTCTGCCGGAACGCTATAGCCCTGTTCATTCGCGCGAACGAGGAAATCCATCACATACGCGGTCAGCCAGTACTCTTCCGACCCGTTCTTATCCCACAGCGCAAAACCGCCGTTATCACGCTGCATTTGCAGTAAACGAGAGATGCCAATCTCTACTGCCGCACGGCGTTTTTCATCACTGTCGCCCGCGATACCTAACGCCTTCAACTGCACGGCATTAGTATATAAGGATGGGAACAACCCGCTCGCCGTTTGCTCGAGGCAACCGTAAGGGTAAGCTTTCAGTTCACGGATATAGCGCGCCAGATTCAGCGGTGGCTTACCGCTGAACAGCAGTTGTCCCTGCATCGTCACAGGAGAGAAATTCGTCAGTTCTTCGCCCGGAAGCTGCCAAGTTGCGCCCGGCTGAAGTGCGACGCCGTAATTAACAGTTTGCGCCGGGAACGCCGGTCGCACGCCAATTTTCCACTGTTTATGCTGAACAGGCAGCGTTTCACCCGGTAGATTCAGACCGCTAATTTGCGCCTGAATTTCGCCATCGCCAAAGCCCTCCCGCGCACGCACCGGAATAAACAGCGTAGTCCGTACGCCTGGCGCCAGATTCACCGGGGCGGGATCTTGCCCCATCAGCTCCAGTAAACCGCTGGCCGCGAGATTAATAATCAGCGTTTGCGGTTTGTCAGTCAGGTTGGTCACGTCCAGCGTCAGGCGCGAGGTATCGCCCCCCGCCAGAAAGCGCGGCATGTTCAGTTCAGCAATTACCGGCGCGGCGACAGTCACTTTGCTTTCGCTACTGCCAAAATCATCCGCCGTCCAGGCTTGCGCCATTACCCGCAGCTCGCCGTTGAAATCACCAATTGGTAACGTCACCGTACCTTCGCCCTGCTCGTTAAGCGTCACCGGCAGCGCCTGTTGCGCCACAATATTGACGTGATTAACCGGTGGCTTGCCGCCGCGTTTTAACTCATCGCCATCACCACCAAAGCGCAGCGCCGCCAGACGTCCTTGCCCTTCGATCACCTGGCCGTAAATATCATAAATATCCGCGCCATAGCGTTTTTGCCCGAAAAACGCCTGCCACGGATCCGGCGTGGCGTAATCGGTAATGTTCAACACCCCGCTGTCAACGGCTGAGACCAGCACGTTAACCTGTTTTGGCACGTCGCCATTTTTAACGCTGGCTTTAATCTTGACGGTCAACGGCTGATTTGGACGCATTTTCGCCGGACTTTCCAGCGCCAGCGCCAGACGACGGTTTTCATCGCCTAACGGCAAATGCAGTAAGCCGACTGCCCGCTTTGGCGTTGCCGAACGAGACTTGTCGCCAGGACGAACCACCAGCGCGCTGAGATACAAGTCATGGCGATTCCAGGTTTTATCGACCGGGATGGAGATATCAAGACCATCCGTCGGTACGTCTATCTCTTGCCACCACAGCGGGCCTTCGCTGGACTCCACCATCGCGTAACCTTTGCCAGCAGCGGGTGCGGCAATGTGTAGCTTCATGGTATCGCCGGGACGATAGCCGGGTTTATCCAGTTTCAGGGTCACGCGATCGGGACGCACTGCCCCGCTGCCGTCGCTGTTATCCTGCCAGCTATAACCAGCCCAGAAGCGCACGCTGCTCACCGCATCATTCGGAGCTTTCACTTCCAGGCGATAGGCACCCCACTCGACAGGGAAGCTGACTTTACCGGTCTCATCGGCCTTAAGATCCAGGGTCTGCTCACCCTCAACCAGATCTTTTTGATCGAACTGCGATTGCCAGCCCTCGCCTTCAGACCAGTTCCAGTAATAATCACGGCGTTCACGAATCAAACGCACCTGTAAACCGGACACCGCTTTTTTCTCGCCTTGCGCATCGGCATACACAATATCAAAAGCAGCATTGCTGTTTTCATCAACGCCAGGTTGATTGACGGTGGTATCGGTGCGGTAGTCATAAACGGCTTTCGCCGCAAACTGCGGACGAATACCTGGCAGCGTATCCGCAGGCCAGATGGCTTGTTCAACCCGACGCGTCACCGGACGGCCACCCGACTCCAGCAGGCTGGCTTGCAGAATCACCTGTAACGGAGAATGCGTCTCCTGCCATTGGCTGTTGGTAGTCACTTCGCCGCGACCGTGGTCATCCAGCGTCAACTGAACCTCATCGAGGCTGCGAGAAAGATTTTCTTCGGCAATATTACCAAACTGGAACCCCGGTAATGCCTGCACCGCTTCCCGCAACGGGCGCAGGAAAAGCTGCCCTTGCAGAGCATTGCCGTTGGCGGGCGCGCCGTACAGGTAGTAGCCCACCACCGAGAACTTCACTTCATCAGTTGGAGCCACCGGCATCTTATTGGCGGTGAGATTGAGCGCCATCCGCTCAGGCATGAAATCTTCGACGTGGAAATCCCACATCCGCGACTGGTTGTCGCCAGTATTGGCACGAATATGCCACATGCCGGTTGGCGCGCTGCTGTCCAGCGGCCAGCTAAAGCGATACAGACCGTTTTCCGGCTGGCTCACTACCGAGCGTAACACCTGTCCGTCGGGCTTAACGACCTCCAGCTTCACCGGCTGGTCAGGCAACGTTTTGCCGTCGCTATCTCGCAGTAATCCGTTGAGGATCACCGTTTCGCCAGGGCGATAGAGGTCTCGGGGGCCAAACATAAAGAACTGCTTGCTGTATCCCGGCGCGCCGGCAATATCAAATTCAGCCAGATCCAACGCCGGGAGCTTCAGGTCCAGCAGCGTGGTTTGCCCGTCTTTACGGGCCAGCAATAAGGCCGCGTCTTTATCGGTTTCCAGCTTGACGTGCCCCTGCGCGTCGCTGGTAGCCTGCGCTAGCGTCTGCCCTTTTTCGTTGAGTAACGTGACCTCAATACCCTGCTGCGCAGCGCCGTTTTCCAGACTCTGCGTAAAGACATCCAGTTGATTGTGGTAACGGTGCGCAGAGACACCAATGTCACTGAGCGTAAACAGCGTAGCAGCATTGCTGTAGTTATAGTGTCCGGCCTGATTCATCACCGCAATGTAAACGCCTGCTTGCTGCAACGGCTTGATATCGCTCAGTGGCAGTAGCAGCTTATCTCGGGTGTTACGCTCAGGATTGAGGTCAAAGCGTCCGGTATAAACCAGCTCCGCCATTTTCAGCAGATTGTCTGACTCCCAGTTTGACAACGAATTACGGTATTCCCACTGGCTGACAAACGCACCGAGCGACTCAGGCTTCACGCGAAAGAAGTTCACATCCACGCTATTAACGTTAAGGGCCATCACAGGTAACCCTTCAATCACTTTTCCCGGCAGCAGCGAGCCGCGACTAGCGAACCCTACGCTTGGCTGGACGTCGCGGGTGGTAATGTTTTTTTCATAATCGATAGTGAACGTCGCTTTATTCAGCGCCAGTAAATCACGCTCAATGGTAACCACCAGTTCCCGATTAGGTTCGAGATGGCGTAAGCGTAGCTCTTTTAGATTTGGCGCCAGCTCCCAGGCACCATCCACTTTTCCGCTTTTTTTATCAACAACGTGCACTACGCGAGAAAAATCTTGTTCCGGATCGAGGGGAATGGAAAAGGTCAAAACGAGCGTTGCCGCGCCGTCGAGTTGGACCTCGGAGGCATCAAGCAGCGTCAGCGACTTACCCTGGCTTTGCTGAATCAGCTTTTGTAATTGGGCCTTATCTTTTGCTGGCGCAGTCTGCGGTGCAGGCGCATCAGGCTTCGCAGCCGTCGGTGATTTTTCGTTATTATTATCGCACCCAACCAGTGCCAGCATCAGCATACAGGCCGCTACGCGTAAATGTTTCATTTTTCATCCCTGGCCGTAGTGGCCCGTTAGCTACGTAGAACAACTATTATGCGTCAGATTTTCGGCTGTGGAAGCCAGTATCTGTTCTACGTTGTCCTATTTTTCGTGATTAATGTGGATTCGCCTGACAAATCAGCCTCTTTTACTTGTCGCATTGCCCTAAACATCCGACAATTTGCCAAAACCTGGTAAAAATGGAGATGCCTATGACCACCGCCTTTTTTGTCGCTGCCGACTGGCTTGCCGAACACATTGACGACCCGGAAATACAAATTCTTGATGCCCGGATGGCACCTCCAGGACAGGAAGATCGCGATGTTGGCGAGGAGTATCGTGCAGGCCATATTCCTGGCGCAGTCTTTTTTGATATTGAAGCGCTTTCCGACCATACGTCACCGCTACCGCATATGATGCCGCGACCGGAAGCCTTTGCCGTAGCGATGCGCGAATTGGGCGTTCATCAGGATAAACACCTGGTTGTCTACGATGACGGCAACCTGTTTTCCGCGCCACGCGCATGGTGGATGCTGCAGACATTTGGTGTCGAGAATGTCTCCATTCTGGCGGGCGGTCTGGCTGGCTGGCAGCGCGATGAGCTAATGCTCAAAGAAGGAAATGAGGATTTACCGGAAGGTGAATTTAACGTGGCATTTACGCCTGAAGCGGTTGTGCGCGTTACCGACGTACTGCTGGCCAGTCATGAAAAAACGGCGCAGATCGTCGATGCCCGACCGGCTGCGCGTTTTAATGCCGAAGTTGACGAGCCGCGTCCAGGCCTCAAGCGTGGCCATGTGCCTGGTGCGCTTAACGTACCGTGGACAGAGCTGGTTCGTGACGGTGAACTGAAAACTACCGACGAACTGGATGCTATTTTCTTCAGCCATGGCGTAAGCTTTGACCGTCCCATTATCGCCAGTTGCGGCTCAGGCGTCACGGCGGCGGTGGTTGTGCTGGCGCTTGCCACGCTGGGCGTTTCTAACGTCGCATTGTATGACGGCGCATGGAGCGAATGGGGCGCGCGTAACGATTTACCGGTAGAACCGGCTGAGACTCAATAAAATATGATTTACTCATCTTTTTCACCCACTAAAAAACCGCTCAATGAGCGGTTTTTTTGTGCCAGTCCGGTTCGCGGCCTTTCCAGCAGGCTGTGCTGCTTTAGCAACGCAGGCTCATCGTAGCGAACTAATACTCCCTTTTGAGGAGAAAAAGCCAACTGAGTTAGCGGCAAAATTATTCAGTGCGCGAGGTATTATCCTTCGTGGCGGCTTTCCTTCACTCAGATAATCCGGTTCTGTTTGAAATCGCGCAGGAAACCGCCCCAGCGGCGTTCGTAGAACGGTGCAATGTGCTCAGTGATAAAGTGACTCACGCCCTTCTCACCTTTCTTCACCTGGCAGATATCAATGGGTTCATCACCCGGCAACGTATCGGTCGCGACGCTACCCGCAGCATGGATGATCTCTTCAATATCTCCTTCAGCTTCAATACCAATCAGCAGATTCGGCTGGGCTTCCGCACTTTCTTTGATTGAGCAGAGAAATGCGCGTTTTACCGGCTTAATGGTTTTAAACAGCGTGGTCAGCGAGTCAATCATCTGCGCCGGAGGTTCGGCGACTTCAGAAAGGAGCAGCGATTCACCACCTTCCAGTACTTCCTGGGTGCTTAGCGGATTACCCTCTTCCCCCATCAGCAGGCTGATTTCACGCGGCATAAACTCTTTGCCGGTCGGCAGTTTAGCGTTGAGAAAGAGCGTTTCGCCAAGCGTCATTTCAAATAGCGTACGCACCGGCATAACGACAAATGCCTGCTCATCTTCAACCGCCTGTTGCAGGGCTTCCAGGGAGGTGAAGAACGGGATCACGGTAGTGCCGTCTTCTTTTTCCCAGTGTTGAAGGTCGAGGGCGCTGTCTTCAACCACCGCCTCGCCTTCTGCGGCAGTACCCGGCACCCAGACGGTGGATTCCAGTAATGTACGGAAAAATGCCGGACGATGCGCAGGCTCTGTCGCTGCTTGCTCCAGCAACGTTTCTAATTCATTTTTTGTTTCGGACATAAGTATCACAAATTGGATGAATACATGTAAGCCGGATAAGCGTAGCGCCATCCGGCAATACAGTCGTGAATTATGCGGTCAGCAGATTCGCGATGGTGCGCACACCCAGACCGGTTGCGCCCGCAGACCACTGCTCAACCGGCGCTTTGCGATAGGTTGCAGAGCAATCGATGTGCAGCCAGCCTTGCTGGTAATTTTCCACGAAATGAGACAGGAAGCCCGCCGCGGTGCTTGCACCCGCTGGGTAGGCCGCACTGCCGGTATTGTTCAGCTCGGCAAAATTTGACGGCAGTTGGCTACGGTGGAACTCTGCCAACGGCAAACGCCAGAACGGCTCGTTTTCTTGCGCCGCACTTGCCAACAAACGCGCGGCCAGTTGGTCATCAAAGCTAAACAGCGCGTGGTAATCGTTGCCCAGTGCGGTTTTCGCCGCGCCGGTCAGCGTGGCAGCATCAATGATCAATTCAGGTTTTTGCGCGCTGGCATCGATCAGGCCATCGGCCAGTACCAGACGCCCTTCAGCATCGGTATTCATCACTTCAACTTTTTTACCGTTGCGATAGTGAATGATATCGCCAAGCTTAAAGGCGTTGCCGCTGATCAGGTTATCCGCGCAGCACAAATACAGCTTCACACGCTTGTTCAGGCCACGGGTGATGGCAAACGCCAGCGCGCCGGTGACCGTTGCCGCACCGCCCATATCGGACTTCATTGAGTCCATAAATGCGCTTTGCTTGATGCTGTATCCGCCGGAGTCAAAGGTAATTCCCTTGCCAACCAGGCAGGCATAAACTGGAGCTTCTTTGTCGCCAGTCGGGTTGTAATCGAGCGCCAGCAGCACCGGCGGACGTTCAGAGCCTCGACCTACGGTATGCAGCCCCATGTAGTTCTGCTCGCGCAGATCTTCACCTTTGGTGATACGGTACGAGACGTTGTCGCAGGCCACGCCACACAGCAGGTCTACCGCGCGTTGCGCCAGCTGTTCCGGGCCCAGCTCTTCTGCAGGTGCGTTAATGGTATCGCGCACCCAGTCAATAATCTTCAGACGGTTATCCAGCTCTTTGCGCTGCGCCTCGTCCAGAGCGGCCCACTCAACTTTGCGGGTGCCTTTTGGTCCTTTGTAACCCTGCCAGAACGCCCAGCTACGTTCGGTATCCCAGCCTTCACCATCCAGTTGGACATGTTTAATACCCAGGCCGTCAATTTTACGCGCGGCGCGCTGGATAAGGCTGAGATCATCTTTTCCGTTCAGGTGCAGGGTAATACCGTCATTATTAATGCTGTATGTCGCCTTTTCACCCCAGCGAGCGTCAGCGGGTTGCGTGGAAAGCGTAATTTTCATGGCTTCTGTCATTTTATTTATCCTTATTTCGCGCATACAGGAAAACGGGCCACCCGTGGGCAGCCCGTTGACTTATTCGGCTTCGTCCAGCCAGACCAGTAAAATGGCCTCAAGGATTTTTTCGTTCGATGCCTGTGGATCATCATCGAACTCTTCCAGGTCACAGATCCATTGGTGCAGATCGGTGAAACGAACGGTCTTGGGATCGAGATCGGGGAACGCGTCGTACAGCGCCTCGCCGATTTCGCGGCTATCGGTCCACTTCAGTCCCATACTACCCTCTGTTAATGCTCACGTGCATGATTGATTGTGTAACGTGGGATTTCGACCACTAAATCGTCCTCGGTTACCCGTGCCTGACAGCTTAAACGGCTCTCCGGCTCCAGTCCCCAGGCTTTATCCAGCATGTCGTCTTCTTCTTCTGTGCTTTCCGGCAAAGAATCAAAACCTTCACGTACGATGCAGTGGCAGGTCGTGCAGGCACAGGATTTTTCACAGGCGTGTTCAATCTCGATACCGTTACGCAGGGCAACGTCGAGAATGGTTTCGCCGGTCTCAGCTTCCAGAACTGCGCCATCGGGACAGAGATCCTGATGAGGCAAAATAACAATCTTTGGCATATTAAACCTCGTCCACGGAATGGCCTTTCAGCGCGCTACGGACGGATTTGTCCATACGGCGAGCGGCGAATTCCTGGGTTTGTTTGTCTACGTTTTTAATGGCTTGTTCTATCGCGTCAACATCGTCACCCTGTGCTACCTCGCTCAAGTGCGCAGCAGCGGTGTCGATAGCCTGACGTTCTGCGGCGCTTAACAGCGCGGCATCAGCGTTCAGCGCACCGGATAAACTCTCCAGTACGCGTGCCGCTTCGACTTTCTGTTCTGCCAGCATACGAGCTTTAACGTCCTGCTCGGCAAAACTCATCGAATCCTGAATCATGGAGGCGATTTCACTGTCGGTCAGACCGTAGGACGGTTTGACCTGAATCGAGGACTCAACGCCGGTGGATTTCTCCATAGCGGTGACGCTCAGCAGCCCATCAGCATCGACCTGGAAGGTCACGCGGATATGCGCGCCGCCTGCCGGCAACGCCGGGATACCGCGCAGCGCAAAACGCGCCAGTGAACGACAGTCCTGCACCAACTCACGCTCGCCTTGCATCACGTGAATGGACATCGCGGTTTGGCCATCTTTAAACGTGGTGAAGTCCTGCGCACGCGCCACCGGGATAGTGGTGTTACGCGGGATCACTTTCTCCACCAGACCGCCCATGGTTTCCAGTCCCAGAGACAGCGGGATAACGTCCAGCAGCAGCATTTCGCTGTCCGGTTTATTCCCGACCAGAATATCCGCCTGGATTGCCGCACCGATAGCGACCACTTTGTCCGGGTCGATAGAGGTCAGCGGCGTACGGCCAAAGAATTCACCGACGCGTTCACGTACCAGCGGCACGCGCGTTGAACCACCGACCATTACCACTTCCAGCACATCCTGCGGCTCAACGCCCGCATCTTTCAGCGCACGGCGGCAGGCCAGCAGCGTACGTTTAACCAGTGCGGAAATGAGTTCATTAAAGGTTTCACGGGTGATTTCACCCTGCCATCCCGCCACGTTAACCGTCACAGAATCGGCGTCGCTGAGTGCGATTTTCGCTGCAATCGCGGCATCCAGCAGCTCGCGCTGTACGCGGTTATCGCTGCGATCGGCAACGCCCGCCTGCTCGCGAATATAGTCGGCCAGCAGATGGTCAAAATCGTCGCCGCCCAGCGCGGAATCACCACCGGTCGCCAACACTTCGAACACGCCGCGACTCAGGCGCAGAATAGAAATATCAAAAGTACCGCCGCCAAGGTCATAGACCGCGATCACGCCTTCCTGACCGGAATCCAGGCCATAAGCGATCGCCGCAGCGGTCGGTTCGTTCAGCAGACGCAATACGTGCAGGCCCGCCAGACGCGCGGCGTCTTTCGTCCCCTGACGCTGTGCATCGTCAAAGTAAGCCGGAACGGTGATCACTACGCCATCCAGTTCGCCGGACAACGATTCGGTTGCCCGCGCGGCCAGCGCTTTCAGAATGTCAGCGGATACGCGCACCGGATTAAGCAAACCGGCAGCGGTTTCAATCATCGGCAGGCCGTTTTCGCTCGCCTGGAATGAATAAGGCAGATGTGGGTAACGCGCCTGGATATCCGCCAGAGAGCGGCCCATCATGCGTTTTACCGAGCTGACGGTGTTTGCCGTATCCAGCGCAGCATTGGCGCGGGCATCGTAACCGACCGAGTAGCCCTGTTGCTGATAGTGAACCACTGACGGCAACAGGTGGCGACCTTCATGATCTGCCAGCGTTTCGGCCTGGCCGCTGCGTACGGTCGCAACCAGGGAGTTGGTGGTGCCTAAATCGATACCGACCGCCAGACGACGCTGGTGCGGCGCGGCGCTCAGACCAGGCTCACTAATTTGTAATAAGGCCATTTTCGCTTCCGGAAATTAAAAATCGAGCAGTTTTTCTTCGAGTTGTTCTGCACTGCTTCGCAGTTTATCGAGAAAACGCAGCTTACGCACGGTATCTGCCGCTGCGTCCCACGTCTCGCTATCCAGCTGTTCCACCATCAGTTGATGGCGAACGTTGTACATTTCGCTGACGCGTTGCATAAACGCATCCAGCCGTTGATTGTCTTTTGCCTGTTCAATCTCGTCCAGCTCTTCGCGCAGCTCCAGCTGTTCCATCAGAAACGCGGTATCGCGCACCGTGTGCTGCTCGCTGCGGATATCAAAGCCGTGTAAAGACAACAAGTATTCGGCGCGCATCAAAGGATGACGCAGCGTTTGCCAGGCCTGGTTGATAGTGGCGGACTGCGAAACCGCAGCAAGTTGTTCCGCCTGAGAACCGCTGGCGAATTTATCAGGATGATACTGACGTTGCAGATCCTGAAAACGTAGGCTCAGCGCCTGAGTATCGAGCTGATAACGGGCCGGTAAGCCAAAGAGGGTGAAGTAGTCCATAACATTCTCAGGGCATCGATTCTCTGTTGTTCGATGAGGCAAAACCAGAGAGTCAGGTAAAACAAACCCCACGCGCAGGCGACCACGGTGGGGTTATCAGTAAGCGCGTTACACGTGGAAGCTTTCGCCGCATCCACATTCGTCTTTCACGTTCGGGTTAGTGAACTTAAACCCTTCGTTCAGACCTTCTTTGACGAAGTCTAACTGCGTACCGTCGAGGAATTGCAGGCTCTTACCGTCGATCACGACTTTTACGCCTTTGTCTTCAAACACGGTATCTTCAGCCGCCGGCTCGTCAACAAATTCCAGTACATAAGCCATACCTGAGCAGCCGGAGGTTCTCACGCCCAGACGCAGACCAAACCCTTTACCGCGGTTTGCCAGGAAGGTATTTACACGCGCTGCTGCACTGTCGCTTAAGGTAATCGACATAATAAAACCTCAACTCTTAATTATTTTGCTTCACGTTTGCTTTTGTAATCCGCAATCGCGGCTTTAATCGCGTCTTCAGCCAGAATAGAGCAGTGAATTTTCACTGGTGGCAGTTCAAGCTCGTCGGCGATATCGGTATTTTTGATCGCCTGTGCTTCGTCCAGAGATTTCCCTTTTACCCATTCGGTAACCAGAGAGCTGGAAGCAATAGCGGAACCGCAGCCGTAAGTCTTGAAACGCGCGTCTTCAATGATACCCTCATTGTTGACTTTGATCTGCAACTTCATCACGTCGCCACAGGCCGGTGCACCCACCATGCCGCTGCCCACGTTCTCGTCGCTGTTGTCAAAAGAGCCCACGTTACGTGGATTCTCGTAATGATCGATTACTTTTTCGCTATAAGCCATGATGAATTCTCCTTATCGGTACCGATTAGTGATGTGACCATTCAATACTGTTCAAATCCACGCCCTGTTTGAACATTTCCCACAGCGGAGAAAGGTCGCGCAGACGGCCGATGGAGTTGCGAACCAGATTGATGGCGTAGTCAATCTCTTCTTCGGTAGTAAAACGACCTAAAGAGAAACGAATTGAGCTATGTGCCAGCTCGTCGGTCATCCCCAGCGCGCGCAGCACGTAGGATGGCTCCAGGCTTGCAGAGGTACATGCAGAACCGGAGGACACAGCCAGGTCTTTCAGCGCCATAATCAGCGACTCGCCTTCAACAAAGTTGAAGCTAACGTTGAGAATGTTCGGTGCGCCCTGCTCGAGGTCACCATTGAGGTACACCTCTTCCATATCTTTCACGCCGTTCCACAGACGGTTACGCAGAGTGCGCAGGCGCGCCATCTCGGTTTCCATCTCTTCTTTGGCGATACGGTAAGCTTCACCCATCCCAACGATTTGGTGCACAGGCAGCGTACCGGAACGCATACCGCGCTCGTGACCGCCGCCGTGCATCTGCGCTTCAATACGAATACGCGGTTTACGACGAACGTACAGCGCGCCGATACCTTTCGGACCATAGATTTTGTGGCCGGAGAAGGACATCAGGTCAACTTTCAGTTGGCTCAGATCGATAGGCAGTTTGCCCACGCTCTGGGTCGCATCAACGTGATAGATGATGCCACGGGCACGGCACATTTCGCCGATGGTTGCGATATCCTGTACCACGCCGATTTCGTTGTTAACGTGCATGATGGAGACCAGAATGGTGTCGTCACGCATTGCCGCTTCAAGTTCTTTCAGGTCGATAATGCCATTACGCTGCGGGGCGAGGTAGGTCACTTCAAACCCTTCGCGCTCCAGCTGACGGCAGGTGTCCAGCACGGCTTTGTGTTCGGTTTTGCTGGTGATGATGTGCTTGCCTTTTTTCTGGTAAAAGTTGGCTGCACCTTTAATCGCCAGGTTATCGGATTCCGTCGCACCGGAAGTAAAGACGATTTCACGCGGATCGGCACCGACCAGATCAGCGATCTGATTGCGGGCGATATCTACCGCCTCTTCAGCTTGCCAGCCGAAACGGTGTGAACGGGAAGCTGGGTTACCAAAGTTTCCGTCCAGGGTCAGACACTGCATCATTTTCTCGGCAACACGCGGGTCCACCGGCGTGGTTGCGGAGTAGTCGAGATAGATCGGTAATTTCATTGCTCTATAAACTCCGTACATCGCTTCAATGCAAGGAACCAGGCAACCGGCTGGATGTACGACCGAGTTAACGGGGCGTCTGGCACCCCGGCCTGATTCTGAAATACTTTTTACGCTTCATCTTTCTGGCTGCCTTGATGCAACCAGAAGATATTGCGTAATTTTTATTAGGCACGCAGTTTGACGTCGATAGCGTCTTGCGTGCGAGTGCTGCGTGGAGCGTCATGTGTGTGCTGGCGACCAGACACATCCAGGACTTCCTGATTATTCACCAGTTCGCCCAACGTAATGTTGTTGAGGAAACCGGTCAGACGATCGCTCAGATCGCGCCACAGCGCGTGGGTCAGGCATTTATCGCCGCCCTGACAACCGCCTTTGCCCTGGCAACGGGTCGCGTCTACAGACTCGTCAACAGCGCTAATCACTTCACCTACTGCGATGCTGCCGGCATCTTTACCCAGCAGATACCCGCCGCCTGGTCCACGTACGCTGGAAACCAGACCGTTTTTACGCAAACGGGAAAACAGCTGCTCCAGATATGACAGGGAAATTCCCTGACGTTCAGAAATATCAGCCAACGGTACCGGGCCCGTTTCGGAGTTGAGCGCAACGTCCAACATTGCGGTCACGGCATAACGCCCTTTTGATGTCAGTCTCATGTCTTACTTAGCCTCAAACTCGCCCCTGCCCGGGGTTTTTTATTGTAAAATGGGGGTATTGCATAGCAGGGGCAAGTCTGACATTCCCGACTAAATCAGTCAACTATTTACTTGACTAATTTAGTCAGGTATTTAACCTTCAGTGCCATTTTCATTTACCGGATGGCGCTTCGCTAATCCGGCCTGGAAATCGTGCAGCCATCCGGCATCAAGACGCTTACTTGCCTTTATTCTGCTGCTCTATAGAAGCTAAAATTCCGCGCAAAATGTTCAGCTCCTGGCTCTCAGGACGCGCACGAGTGAACAGACGGCGCAGCTTGTTCATTACCTGCCCCGGATGTCCTTCGCGGATAAACCCGGTCGACAGCAGCGTTTGTTCCAGATGACCGTAAAAACGCTCTAAATCATCGACCAGCGGATACTCAGCTTCTTCGTATTCTGCGGTCTTGTCGCTTTCCTGCGTTGCCAGCCAGGCCATGCGAACTTCATAAGAGATGACCTGCACCGCCATCGCCAGGTTGAGCGAGCTGTATTCCGGGTTCGCGGCAATGGCGACGTGATAATGGCACTTCTGCAGCTCTTCGTTGGTCAGGCCAACGCGTTCACGTCCAAACACCAGCGCCACCGGCGAGTTCGTTGCTTCAGAGACGCTTTTTAAACCGCATTCACGCGGATCCAGCATCGGCCACGGCAGCGTACGGGAGCGCGCGCTGGTACCCACCACCAGGCTGCAACCCGCCAGCGCTTCATCGAGAGTATCGACGATCTGCGCGCTGCCGATCACATCGCTGGCACCTGCCGCCAGGGCGATGGCCTGGGAGTCCGGTTTAACCAGTGGATTTACCAGCCACAGATTAGTTAAACCCATGGTTTTCATTGCGCGGGCCACAGAGCCCATGTTGCCAGTGTGAGAGGTTTCCACCAGCACGATTCGAATATTTTGCAGCATTGTATTTCTTCGGCTAAAGATTATTCGGGCATATTATCATAAAACGAAGACATATTCCGAACTCGCTGCTATACTCTGCGCCGTTTTCCCGTTCTTTAACATCCAGTGAGAGAGACCGATGCATCCGATGCTGACCATCGCCGTGCGCGCAGCGCGCAAGGCGGGTAATGTAATTGCCAAACACTACGAAACGCCAGACTCTGTAGAAACCAGCCAGAAAGGCAGCAATGATTTCGTGACTAACGTCGATAAAGCCGCCGAAGCGATTATTATCGAAACAATTCGCAAATCTTACCCACAGCACACCATCATCACCGAAGAAAGCGGTGAGCATGTTGGTGAAGATCAGGATGTTCAATGGGTTATCGATCCACTGGATGGCACCACCAACTTCGTAAAACGTCTGCCGCACTTCGCGGTTTCCATCGCAGTACGCATTAAAGGCCGTACTGAAGTCGCCGTTGTTTACGATCCAATGCGTAACGAACTGTTCACCGCAACCCGCGGCCAGGGCGCACAGCTGAACGGCTACCGTCTGCGTGGCAGCACCGCACGCGATCTGGACGGCACCATCATCGCCACCGGTTTCCCGTTCAAAGCGAAACAGCACGCCACGTCTTACATGAAAATTCTTGGCAAGATGTTTACCGAGTGCGCTGACTTCCGCCGCACAGGTTCTGCTGCGCTGGATCTGGCTTACGTTGCCGCTGCACGCGTTGACGGTTACTTCGAAATCGGTCTGAAACCATGGGATTTCGCCGCAGGTGAGCTGATTGCTCGTGAAGCAGGCGCACTGGTTTGCGACTTCACCGGCGGTCATAACTACATGGCGACTGGCAACATCGTTGCAGGTAATCCGCGCGTAGTGAAAGCCATGCTGGCTAACATGCGTGACGAACTGAGCGACGCGCTGAAGCGTTAATTCAGTACAGCCCGGTGGTGTCATGCTACCGGGCTTACGTGTTGATACAGGCCGGATAAGGCGAAGCCGCCATCCGGCTTTGATTAAAACGGTCTAATCCCTCGCCCCACCGGCACCGCGCTCACCCACATCACTACCGCAGCAGCAATCAGCACCGCACCACCGGCTAATGCCAGCGTCGTCCAGCCAATCTGTCGCCACAGCACCGGCGCTTTATGTCCGCTAAGTCTCACCGCCAGCGAGCGGAAACTGTGTACCAGCAAAGCCAGTGACGTAATCGTCAAAGAGGTTCCTGCCGCCATCGCCAGCGCCGACGCCATGCCCCAGCTAAAAACGCCAACCACTTTGCTAAACAGTAAAACCATAATTGCCCCGGAGCATGGCCGCATTCCCATAGACAAAACGATCATCAGCCGGGCGCGCCAGTCATCACCGCTTTGCAGCTGTTCAGGATCAGGCAAATGCTGATGCCCACAGCCACAGCCCTCGTGATGCACATGGTGCGGCGTGAAGGCGGTAAATTTCGGGCGACGCAGCAGCTGGCGCAATTTCTTCAGCGCACGGACGCACAATAAAACGCCCAACACGCCAACCAGCGCATAACTCCCTTTCTCCAGCCAGAAACTACTCATATGTAGCTGTCGCGCAGGCAACTGCAAAATGGTGAGCACCACAACCACCAGCCCGATGGCGACCAGTCCCTGTAATAAAGATGAGGCCAGCGTCAAGCCAATACTCGACCTCAGCTTCGAGGGATGCGTTGCCAGCCAGGTGGTAATGACGACTTTTCCATGTCCTGGTCCCAACGCATGCAGCACACCATAAAGAAAACTAAACAGCAGCAGCGATCCCCCGGCCTGGGCCGGATTGGCGGCAACGGCTTTCAGCAAACCGCTCATCTGCTGGTTAACGTCGCGCTGCCAGACGACACTTTTCATCATCACCTGCGGCCAGGCCTGCCATAGCCACAGTATGCCGACTGCAGCCAGCAGTAAAAACACCGCCAGCGGCCATAGCGTGAGCCAGCGGCGTCTGGCGGCGCGTTGTTGATAAACTACGGACATTGCAGCGTCACCGTCTGTGCAAACTGTTTACCCAATTCCATATCCTCCGGCGGTGCGTCTTCTTTATCCAGCGACTGCGCAAAGCTCAGCATTTGTTCATTCGGCGTCGGCGTATGTACTGAAATACGGCATTGCTGACTTATGGCCTGCGCCAGCCTGGCATCGCTGTCTTTGTCATAGCTCATATCAACGTAGTAGGTGGGGTCGAAGGTTGAAATGGTATATTTTTGACCGCTTAGCGGCTGAGCTTCCGCCAGCGGCAACACGAACGTCAGCACTGCCTGATGTTCTTCACGCTCCATGCCATATTCCGTCGGCCTGTTTTTAAACTTTACCTTTTTCCCGTCGTGCCACACTTCGGTGAAATAGTGCTGCCCGAGGACGTTGGCCATCACTTCTGCCGCCAGTTTTTTCCAGATCTCATCACCAGGTTTGGCACTTCCCGCATCGTAAAGCAGATCTGCCGAGGTGATTTCATCCATCGTCCAGCGCATTTTTAGCGCGACGAACTGGTCATTCTCGCTCACTACCTCGGTTTTCAAATGGATAAAGCTGTGGGGATGCGCACCTGCGCCAAAGGACAGGATCGCGAGAAACAACGTCATAATGATACGTTTAACGCCTTGCATGAGTTCTCCACGAGAAAAATCTACACCGCCACAAATAATGATGCCGTGTTTGGCGAAAGTGTGCTGAGGATACCATTGAACGAAAAAATGTTGAGCCTCCTTTTCCGGTATCGATTCAGTTCTCAATTTCAACAATTTCTTCTTCAGCAACATCCTCCCAAATACCTTTTCGTCGCCACAACTTAAGTAAAATGATAACAATTTGTTAACTTATGGTTTCATTTTAATGTTTTATTAACACTGAATTTAAATCCCTGAGTGTATTTCCGTGCAAATTTAACCAATATTTAACCGTTTATTTCCCATAAAATTACAATAATGGGCATAGATCACATTCACCAAACTTCTGATTCATTCCCTCTTCCATTCGTTGTTAACTTCACGCCGTGACATGTCCTGCCCCCTACGAAAGGTACAACTATGAAATTCAAACTCGCATTACTCAGTGCAACCCTGGTTTCTGCATGCATGTTGTCCGGCACGTCCTTTGCGGCGGAAAAATATGAAATTGCTGTGGTTGCCAAAGTCACCGGGATTCCGTGGTTTAACCGGATGGAAACCGGTGTTAATGAAGCAGCAAAAAAACTGGATGTGAATGCTTACCAGACCGGGCCTTCCACGCCGGATCCGGCACAGCAGGTCAAAGTGATTGAGGATCTGATCGCCAAAAACGTCAACGCCATCATCGTGGTACCGAACGATGCCAAGGTCCTTGAGCCAGTACTGAAAAAAGCGCGCGATAAAGGCATTGTCGTTCTGACGCACGAATCCCCGGATGAGCAAATTGGCCAATGGGATATCGAAACCATCGATAGTGAAAAATACGCGCAGGCCAACGTCGATGAGTTAGCAAAAAATATGGGCGGCAAAGGGGGTTACGCCATCTATGTCGGTTCACTGACGGTGCCGCTGCATAACGCGTGGGCGGATTATGCAATTAAGTACCAGAAAGAAAAATATCCGGAAATGTTTGAGGTCACTTCACGTCTGCCGGTTGCGGAAAGCATCGATAAATCCTACGCCACGACGCTGGACCTGATGAAAACCTATCCGCAGATGAAAGGCATTATCGGTTTCGGCTCGCTGGGTCCAATCGGGGCGGGTCAGGCTGTGCAGAAAAAACGCGCCAAAGATAAAATCGCCGTTGTCGGGATTGCAATGCCAGCACAGGCTGCACCTTACCTGATGCGCGGTGATATCAAAAAAGCGCTGCTGTGGGATCCAAAAGACGCGGGCTACGCGCTGGTAACGGTTGCCGATCAGCTGTTGCAGGGCAAAGAAGTTAACGCCGACCTGAGTATCGATGGTTTAGGGAAAGCCGATATCGACACGGAGAAGAAAGTGATCCGCTTTAACAAGATCCTCGAAGTCACCAAAGACAACGCACAATCACTTGGTTTCTAAGGCTTTAGCCAACACCAGGGAACCTTAACGCCGGCCGTCTGGCCGGCGCTATCAACCAAACTAACACTCAGCGTCCATCCGGGCGCTCGCAGGGGTATTGTCCATGGCAGACACCACCGCATTTATCACTCTTGAGAATATCAGCAAACAATTCCCGGGCGTGCTGGCGCTGGATAACGTGAATCTGACGCTGAGAAAAGGCGAAGTTCACTGTCTGGCGGGTCAAAACGGCTGTGGTAAAAGTACCATTATTAAAGTGATCTCCGGAGTTTATCATCCGGAAAAAGGCGCGCAGATTTTACTCGATGGCAAATTGTTCCATCACCTGACGCCGCAGCTCTCTTCCCATTATGGCATTCAGGTTATTTATCAGGACCTGTCGTTGTTCCCTAACTTTAGCGTCGCGGAGAATATCGCGGTCAACCGCTATCTGCCCGGTGGCGATATCTGGGTACGTCGTGGCGCCATGAAGCAGCAGGCGCTGGCAGCCATGAAGCGCATCGGTGTGAACATCGATCCCGATAAAAAGGTTGAAAAACTCTCGATTGCCGACCGACAACTGGTCGCCATTTGCCGGGCGATTGCCGCCGATGCGCGTCTGGTGATTATGGACGAGCCCACCGCCTCACTAACCCGTCAGGAGGTTAATGGCCTGCTACGGGTCGTTAACGAACTAAAAGCTGCCGGAATTTGTGTAGTGTTTGTCAGCCACCGTCTGGATGAAGTGATGGAAGTGGCTGACCGCATCAGCGTGATGCGCGACGGCAAACTGGTGGGCACTTATCCTGCCAGCGAACTCGACAGCCACGAGCTGGCTTTCCTGATGACCGGACAACGCTTCCACTATAGCCCGCTGCCGGAAAGACCCGCTATTGAGCAAGAGCCCCTGCTGGAGCTGCGCAACCTCAGCCGCAGAGGCAAATACCAAAACATTAATCTGTCGCTGCACGGCGGCGAGATTGTCTCCATTGTGGGCCTGCTGGGGGCCGGACGCACCGAACTTTGTCTGAGTCTGTTTGGCATGACGCACCCAGAAAGCGGTGAGATTCGCATTAACGGCCAGCCGGTCACTCTTCGCAATAACCATGATGCCATCAAACATGGGATCGGCTACGTCTCAGAAGATCGCCTGACGCAAGGGCTGATCATGGAGCAGTCGATCTACGACAACACCATCGTCACGGTGTTTGATCAACTGCATACCGGCAGCGGCCTGCTCGATCACCGTAAAGCGCAAAAGCTGGTCGCCGACTTGATCCGCGAGCTGAATATCAAAGTGTCAGATCCACACCTGCCGGTTAAAACCCTTTCCGGCGGTAATGCCCAGCGTATCGCCATTGCCAAATGGGTGGCGACTAATCCCCGCATCCTGATCCTCGACTCCCCTACCGTAGGCGTAGATATCGCCAACAAAGAGGGTATTTACCAGATAGCCCGCGATTTGGCGGAACAGGGTATGGCGGTGCTGATGATTTGCGATGAAATCCCGGAAGCGTATTACAACAGCCACCGCGTGCTGGTGATGCGTCGCGGCAGGCTGGTCGCGGAATTTAATCCTCATCAGTGCCGTGAAGAGGAGATTGCTGAAGTGGTCGAGGTAATCAATGAATAAGATGCATCTCTCCCGTTTAATCGGGCAACATGAATTTTGGCTGGGCCTGCTGGTTGTGGCCCTTGCCGTTGGGCTGAGCATCAGCACCGATGAGTTCTTGTCTTTGGGGAACCTGACGGATGTGGCTACCAGCTATGCGATTCTCGGCATCCTTGCCTGCGGGCTGTTTGTGGTACTGATTTCCGGCGGGATCGACATCTCATTTCCGGCGATGACCGCGATAGCCCAGTATGCGATGGCCAGTTGGGTTATCGGCCACGGCGGCAACTTCGCGCTGGCGTTAATCATCGCGATTGCGGTGGGCCTGTTGCTTGGACTTATTAATGGCTTCCTGGTCTACTGGCTGCGCGTTCCGGCCATCATCATTACCATCGCCACGTTGAACGTTTACTACGGTCTGCTGGTGTACGCCACCAAAGGCACCTGGCTGTACGGCTTTCCGGACTGGTTTATGAACGGCATCAATTGGTTCTCGTTCACCGCGGCGGATGGCTACGACTACGGCTTGACACTGCCCCTGCTGTGCCTTGCGGCTGTGATCATCTTTACCGCCGTGCTGATGAACTATACCCGTCTTGGCCGTCAGGTTTACGCCATGGGCGGTAATCGTGATGCGGCCTCGCGTCTGGGACTGAATCTGCTGAAGCTGCATTTCTACGTGTATGGCTACATGGGCATTCTGGCAGGCGTTGCCGCAGTGGTTCAGGCGCAAATCACCCAGTCAGTTGCGCCCAATTCGCTGCTCGGCTTTGAGTTGACGGTGCTGGCGGCGGTCGTGCTCGGCGGAACCAGCATGAGCGGCGGACGCGGCACATTAACCGGAACCCTGCTCGGCGTGGTCCTGCTGGCCTTCTTACAAAATGGCCTGACGCTGCTCAGCGTCTCCTCTTACTGGCACACCGTGTTCAGCGGCGCCATTATCCTGGTCAGCATTAGCGCCACGGCCTGGAACGAAAAACGCAAACTGGCAAGGGAGCTTTGAGATGAAAACAATCGCCAGATTTTTACCCGGTGATGCCATCATTCGTCTGCAATGCGTCATTATTGTGGTCGTCGCCCTGGTCTTCTCGGCCCTGCTCGGCAGCCGTTTTTTCAGCGTCGCTAACTTCCAGTCGATTGGCTCGCAACTGCCGATCCTTGGCATGCTGGCCCTCGGGATGGGCATGACCATGCTGACCGGCGGCATAAACCTGTCGATAATTGCAGGAGCGAATGCCTGCTCGCTGGTAATGGCGGCGATTATCGTCACCCATCCGGATAACCCTCTGTTTCTGGTGCTGGCGCTGCTGGCAGGCGCTGCCGTGGCGGTCGCAATCGGTACGCTCAACGGCGCGCTGATTGCCTGGGTCGGGGTTTCGCCGATTCTCGCCACGCTCGGCACGATGACGCTTATCTCCGGGCTGAATATTCTGCTTTCCAATGGGACAGTGATTTCCGGTTTCCCGACCGCCATTCAATATCTTGGTAACGCCACGATTGCCGGTATTCCGGTAGCGCTGCTGCTCTTTTTCCTGGTGGCAATCCTGCTGTGGGTACTGCTGGAGCACACCACGCTTGGGCGCAGTCTGTATCTCGTGGGTTCCAATGAACAGGCTACCCGCTACAGCGGCGTAAATACCGTCCGGGTACAAATTTCCGTGTACGTGATTTCTGCCCTGCTCGGCTGGGTCGCCGCCATTCTGATGATGGCGAAATTCAACTCGGCAAAAGCCGGATACGGTGAGTCATACCTGCTGGTCACCATCCTTGCCTCCGTCCTCGGCGGCATCAACCCGGATGGCGGTTTCGGGCGCATTATCGGCCTGGTACTGGCGCTGATTGTGCTGCAAATGCTGGAAAGCGGCCTTAACTTGCTGGGGGTCAGCAGCTATCTGACGATGGCGCTGTGGGGCGCGGTGCTGATCCTCTTTATCGCATTACAGAATCGTAAAGCCTGATTTCAGGAGAAAAAATTATGGCAAGTTACTTTATTGGTGTGGATGTCGGAACCGGAAGCGCCCGTGCCGGCGTGTTTGATCTCAACGGCAGAATGGTCGGCCAGGCCAGTCGGGCTATCGAGATTTACCGCCCGCAGGCCGATTTTGTTGAGCAGTCTTCCGATAACATCTGGCAGACGGTGTGTAACGCGGTTCGCGATGCGATTAACCAGTCAGATATCAACCCAATCCAGGTGAAAGGTCTGGGCTTTGACGCTACCTGCTCACTGGTGGTGCTGGATAAAGAAGGTAAACCGCTGACCATCAGCCCGTCCGGGCGCAGCGAACAGAACATCATTGTGTGGATGGATCACCGCGCCATTACCCAGGCTGAACGCATTAACGCCCTGCATCATCGGGTGCTGGACTACGTTGGCGGCATTATCTCCCCGGAAATGCAAACGCCCAAGCTGCTGTGGCTGAAGCAGCATATGCCCAATACCTGGGCCAATGCGGGTTACTACTTTGACCTGCCCGATTTTCTGACCTGGCGCGCAACAGGCGATGACACACGCTCATTGTGTTCGACAGTGTGTAAATGGACCTATATGGGCCATGAAGACAAATGGGATGCCAGCTATTTCCGCCAGATTGGGCTGGAAGACCTGCTGGAACATGATGCTGCCAAAATTGGTCGCTACGTGAAAACCATGGGCGAACCTCTCGGTCACGGGCTGTCCGCGCGCGCCGCCAGCGAAATGGGACTGATTCCAGGGACCGCGGTCAGCGTCTCGATAATCGATGCCCACGCCGGCACACTCGGTACGCTCGGCGCAAGCGGAGTTTCCGGAGAGGTGGCGGATTTTGACCGTCGTGTCGCGCTAATTGGTGGCACCTCCACCGGACACATGGCGATTTCCAAAGAGCCGCGTTTTATCGGCGGCGTCTGGGGCCCTTACTACTCAGCCGTACTGCCGGAATACTGGCTCAATGAAGGCGGGCAGTCAGCAACCGGGGCGTTAATCGACCACGTTATTCAGTCGCACCCGTGTTACGAAACCCTGCTGACGCAGGCTAAGTCTCAGGGGCAAACCATTTATGAAGTGCTGAATGCGCTGCTGCGCAAAATGGCTGGTGAGCCGGAAGATATCGCCTTTTTGACCCGTGACATGCACATCCTGCCCTATTTCCACGGCAACCGCTCGCCGCGCGCTAACCCCACGCTAACGGGAGCAATCACCGGACTGAAGCTGTCCCGCACGCCGGAAGATATGGCGCTCCAGTACCTCGCAACCATCCAGGCCATTGCGCTGGGAACGCGCCATATCATTGAAACGATGAACCAAAGCGGCTACACCATCGATACAATCATGGCCAGCGGCGGCGGGACGAAAAACCCGATCTTCGTTCAGGAGCATGCCAACGCCACCGGTTGCGCCATGCTGCTGCCTGAAGAGAGCGAAGCCATGCTGCTGGGTGGCGCCATGATGGGGACTATCGCCGCAGGCGTGTTCGACACGTTCCCGGAAGCGATGTCGGCGATGAGCCGGATTGGTAAAACGGTCACCCCGCAGACCAATCGCATTAAGCAGTACTACGATCGCAAATATCGGGTATTCCACGAGATGTATCAGGATCATATGAAATACCGCCAACTGATGCAGGAGGACGCATGAGTAACTCCTGGTCTCAGGCCATCGGCGTATTTCAGCTCTATAGCGATGCCCTCGCAGGTCTGGGACAGCATCTGACTGAACCGGTCTGGCAGTCGCTAATGGCGGAGCTGCGCGGTTGCCAGGGGAAAATCGTCGTCACTGGCGTCGGTACATCCGGTATTGCGGCGCGTAAAGTTGCGCACATGCTCGCCTGCGTGGAACGTCCGGCGATTTACCTCAACGCGACGGATGCGGCGCATGGCGATCTCGGTTTTTTACGCGCCGACGACCTGGTCATTATGCTATCACGCGGGGGAAATTCGGATGAACTCACTCGGCTGCTGCCCGGACTGGCTGCGAGAAATGTGCCCATCCTGAGCGTGACTGAAAACGCCGACTCAGCCATTGCTAAAGCGTCGAGGCTGGTGATTTCCACCGGCGTCCAGCGTGAGGCCGACCCGTTGAACATGTTGGCCACCACCTCAATTTTACTGGTCCTGGCTATCTTTGACGCCGCCTGCGCCTGTCTGATGAGCGAAAGCGGTTACTCAAAAGAGACGCTATTGTCTGTACATCCTGGCGGTGATGTGGGATTAACGCTGAGCCGCGAGCAGTAACACCAGACCGCGCATTTCCACTCGTCTTCTCAACCCGTCACCCTCAGGCGGGTTTTTTTATGTCTCAATAGAAGATAAAACAGTGAAAAAGCCAGTTAACGCGCTGCGTTCCACTCCTGCTATCTGTTCCGCACGTTAAAAATTCTGTGACGCTCTCCAGCATTCCTGGTGGAAAGCATTCCATTCTCCAAATCTATGAGCAAACTTTAGCTATTCTTATCAAACATACTTACGGGAGATTCTACAGATGATGTCAACGCTTGCTCCACCATCTGTACTTTCCGCTCCCCAGCGCCGTTGCCAGGTGCTGCTGACGCTTTTCCTGCCAGGGCAAATCGCTACAGCTCAAACCTTCAGTAGCCTCAATGGCGTTGATGATGCCACTGTTGAGGAAGATATTATTGGCGCAGGACTCGAAATCCAGCGCTATCACCGACTCGCGATTACCACCGCGCTGAATGGCGGCTATACGATCGAAGGGACCCCGCTAAATCAGCGCCTGTGTCTGTTGCAGTGGCTGCGCCGCGGTCTGCGGATCTGCCCGACTTTTATCGCCCAGCATTTCACACCCGCATTAAAAATGGCGCTGAAACAACAAGGTATCGCGCGTACGCTGTATGACGACACCAATCTGCATGCGCTCATTAATCTGTGCTCCCGGCGCTTGCAGAAACCGTTTGAGTACCGTGACATCCAGTTCCTGCGCCTGTATTTACAGTATTGTCTGCTACAGCATCACGCGGGAGTCACCCCGGAATTTAATCCGCTCCAGCAACGCTGGGCGCAATCCTGCGCAGAGTATCCGCTCGCTGAGGAAATTGGCCGCCACTGGCAGCGCCACGTCATGCAGAGTGCGCCGCCGGGCGAATCGCTGTTTATGGCGTTGCTGTTCTCAATGCTCCGTATCCCCGACCCCGTGCGCGATAACCACCAGCAGGATCGTCGCCTGCGTCTTGCTATTGCACGGCTGGTGCTGCGTTTTCGCGAGTATGGCAATGTGCGCTTCAGCGATGAGCAAGGACTGAACGATCAGCTGTATATTCACCTTGCCCAGGCGCTTAACCGCAGCGTGTTTGCCATTGGCATTGATAACACGCTGCCGGAGGAGTTCAGCCGACTTTATCCCCGTCTGGTTCGTACTACCCGCGAGGCGATACATGGCTTCGAAGCGGAGTACGATGTGCAGTTTTCAGAAGAAGAGATCGGGCTGGTCGCCGTTATTTTCGGTGCCTGGCTGATGCAGGAGAAGGATTTGCACGAGAAGCAGATTATCCTGCTGACCGGCAACAATGAACAACTTGAAGCGCATATTGAGCAACAGCTGCGCGAACTGACGCTGCTGCCGCTCAACGTAAAACATATGCCGATGCAGGACTTTCAAAAACAGGGTACGCCGCGCGGAGTCACGTTGATTATTACGCCGTATACCACGCCGCTGCCGCTGTTTTCACCGCCGTTGATTCATGCGGATCTGGCACTTACGCCGCATCAGCAGCAGCAGATCCGCAAAATTCTCGAATCATAACGTTGCAGGCTGCGCCACCACCTTCGGGCGCAGAAAGATTGCCGGTAGCGCCACCAGCGCCATCACCCAGAATACACCGTTGCCCAGATTCTGGTACAGGTAGCCTGCGAATACGGTCATGATGGCGATGCTGCCGCCCATCGCCACCGCAGAATACACCGCCTGCAAACGTATCACTTCGCTGCCCTGGCGCGTCGCGATATAGCGCATTGCCGCCAGGTGGCAGACGGTAAAGGTTCCGCAATGGAGGATTTGCACCACGATCAGCCACGGTAGCTCAGTGCTCCAGCCCATCAACCCCCAACGTGCCACGCCGCAAACGGCGGAAAGCAGCAGCAAATCGCGCGCGCTAAAGCGGCGGAATAGCTTGTGACTGAGCGCAAAAATAATCACTTCCGCCACCACGCCTAATGACCACAAATAGCCCACCGCCGAAGCGGAATATCCGGCAGACTGCCAGTAGATGGCGCTGAACCCGTAATAAGCGGCATGCGCACCTTGCAACAGACTCACACAGGCCAGAAAACGCCAGCTTTGGGTTATCAACGCACGCCAGGCGGGCCATCCCGCGCTCTCCTGCTGACGGTTTTCCCCTGCTGGCTGCACGCTCGGGCGGATCATCATCCCCAATAGCATCGACGCGACGCCAAGCGACAGCAGGACCAGGATCACCCGATAGTCAAACAGGCTCACCAGCTTGCCAGTCAGCGCGGAGCCAATCACAAAGGCAACGGATCCCCACAGTCTTACCCGACCGTAGTCCATGGTTATCTGTTTTTGCCAGGTGTTGGCCAGCGCGTCGGTCAATGGCACAAGCGGCGAGAAAAACAGGTTAAAGCCGACCATCACCACCATCAGCCACGCCACGTTGGTGCCCGCCCAGAAGGCCAGCGCAAACACCAGCGTCAACAGCGCCAGAATACGTAAAGCGGAGATCAGACGAGAGGGATCGCTTACGCGCGGCGCAATCAGCAAACTGCCGAGAAAACGGGCAATCAGCCCCGCGCCCAGCAGTAAACCGATGGTTTCCGGCGTCAGCCCCAGCCCTTCGAGCCAGACGCTCCAGAAAGGCAGAAAAATACCGTAGCTAAAGAAGTAGGTGAAATAACCGAGCGCCAGCCAGCGCGTGGAATGCAAAGCCATGGGTCCTCCCGTTTTAGAAGCCCTAGTCTAATGACACAAGCCGCATTCTGAAGAGTACTACTGTTCACATTTACCAGATAATTGTGACAAACATCACTTTTAACCAACACTGTTGGCTATCCGAATCCACAATCATTTACACCTGTACAATTTTACAGCAGAAGATGTAATGGGATGAGTAAACAGGAATGCAAGGAAGGGAAAAATTAGCTAAAAAACACGCAACTAAATATCAAGGGCTTAATATCATCACGAGTATAATACTTAGCAAAAACATTCGTTATTATAATATTTCACCCTTCACTAATTTAATATTATTTAATACAATGACAGTTAATTTTCTTATTTTTAATAAATATAATCTGAAAACATCACGCCTTAACTTGCTTATGCACGAATATCGAATACCATCGCCCCGCAATTAATTTTAACCTGTATGTTTTCATAAATTTAATTGTCAATAGGTTTATCGGATAAGAGGGAATTTAATGAACAAAATTACAAAATCTATAGCAGTTAGCCTGATAGCACTTTCTGCGGGAAGCGCATGGGCGACAGATGGCACCATTGAATTTACGGGTGAAATTCTAACCAGCACCTGTGAGTTTTCTAATGGCGACGTCATCAAGGTGGAACTGGGTCACTACGCCGCCGCGCAGTTTAAAGAAATTGGCGACCGCTCCCCGGCGATTCCGGTTGATATTCCGTTAAAAAATTGCCCAACCACCACGTGGAAACACGTTGATGGTACAACGGACAACTCGTTCCAGCTGTGGCTGGAAACGCGCACAGGCAGCACCGTGACTGCGCCCGATCACGACGCTCTGGTCGCCGTTAGCGGCCTGGATACCGCCGCAACAGGCGTGGGTATCCGTATCGACAGAGCCAGCGACGGCAAGCAAATGTCACTGAATAAGCTCACCACGCCGAAAGTTAGTTTTACCCCGGACGCCAATGGCACCACTACCGTAGGGCTGCAAGCCTATTACGTCTCCACCGTTGATTCATCACTGATCACCCCTGGGGAAGCCAACGCCAACGTGGATGTCACCATAGACTACCGCTAATTCCCGTACGTCGTCTCTTTTCTTCCAGCAAGGACGGAAAGAGACGTTTTCTGACGTCTGGTTAAGGATGACTGTGATGAAAAAACACACTATTCTCGTATTATCGATGCTGCTTGGCGGCTGGGTCAGCCAGTGCCTCGCGGGTGGAATTGTGCTAGAGAGAACTCGCGTCATCTACGATGCCGGGAAAAAAGAGGCCGCCCTGCCGGTGGCTAACCGCAGCGAAAACCTGCCCTATTTATTACAGTCGTGGGTCGATAATGCGCAAGGAACGGCGCGTGGTCCTTTTATTATTACGCCACCGCTATTTCGTCTGGATTCGGGCAGCGATTCATCACTACGAATAATTAAATCATCTGAAAACATCATTAATAACAAAGAATCACTTTTCTTTATTAACGTCCGCGCGATCCCGGCAAAAAGCCAGTCTGCCGACAGCGATAATAATATGCTGACCCTGGTATTTAAAACGCGTATCAAACTGTTCTATCGGCCAGCCAATTTAACGGGTAAACCTTACGGGTGATGCTGCCAACTTACTGATTTAGTGTATGATGGTGTTTTTGAGGTGCTCCAGTGGCTTCTGTTTCTATCAGCTGTCCCTCCTGTTCAGCTACTGACGGGGTGGTGCGTAACGGCAAAAGCACCGCCGGACATCAGCGCTATCTCTGCTCTCACTGCCGTAAAACATGGCAACTGCAGTTCACTTACACCGCTTCTCAACCCGGTACGCACCAGAAAATCATTGATATGGCCATGAATGGCGTTGGATGCCGGGCAACTGCCCGCATTATGGGCGTTGGCCTCAACACGATTTTACGTCACTTAAAAAACTCAGGCCGCAGTCGGTAACCTCGCGCATACAGCCGGGCAGTGACGTCATCGTCTGCGCGGAAATGGACGAACAGTGGGGCTATGTCGGGGCTAAATCGCGCCAGCGCTGGCTGTTTTACGCGTATGACAGGCTCCGGAAGACGGTTGTTGCGCACGTATTCGGTGAACGCACTATGGCGACGCTGGGGCGTCTTATGAGCCTGCTGTCACCCTTTGACGTGGTGATATGGATGACGGATGGCTGGCCGCTGTATGAATCCCGCCTGAAGGGAAAGCTGCACGTAATCAGCAAGCGATATACGCAGCGAATTGAGCGGCATAACCTGAATCTGAGGCAGCACCTGGCACGGCTGGGACGGAAGTCGCTGTCGTTCTCAAAATCGGTGGAGCTGCATGACAAAGTCATCGGGCATTATCTGAACATAAAACACTATCAATAAGTTGGAGTCATTACCAACCTTACGATGCCTATAAATCTCTCCAATATAAATATAGCAATAATAAGTTAGACATCTATAACCCATCGGCTTATCACGTCGTCTTTGCCGGTATTGCGCTCGGGAAAACCGATCTCACCAGTAAAATCGACTATATCGCTCCCGGCGAGCATAAACAGATCGAGGTTCCCGCTTCTGCAGGGAAAACGGTGCAGTGGGCAGCCATTAACGACTACGGCGGGGCCACCAAAACGGAAACCCGAACGCTGCAATAGCCGTACCCCATGTTGACCATACGATAATAGCTCTCAAGGAATGACAAGCGAAATGGTGCAATTAACACCGCATTTATTAACCACGAAACGGCTCTCTTTCTGGATACATTGCGCGATTGTCAGCGGATGCCTGAGCGCATGCCAGGCCTGGGCCAGCGATCTCTATTTTGACCCGGCGCTGCTGGAAACGGAGAAAAGTGGCCAGCGGGCAGTGGATCTCAACGTATTTTCTCAGAATAACGCCCAGCTCCCTGGTGAATATATTGTTGATATTTATATTAATAAAAAGAAAACGGTACAACGTACGCTGCCGTTCATCGCCGGTAAAGACCACCAGCTGATTCCTCAGTTCACCCTTGGGCAGCTACGTGAGTTAGGCTTTAAGATCGACAACTATCCGCAGCTTGCTGAGCAGGACAACCGTACGATAATTGCCGATCTGGCGCAGGCCATCCCCGGCAGCGTCTCTCAGTTCGACTTCAACCACAGCCGGCTGAATCTCAGCGTGCCGCAGATTGCATTGTACCGCGACGCCCGCGGCTATATTGACCCCTCCCGCTGGGACGACGGTATGCCGGTGCTGTTTACCAACTACGCCTTTAGCGGCTCGCAGAACCAATACGAAAGCGATAACACCCAGCACCAGTATCTGAATATGCAAAACGGCGCCAATATCGGCCCCTGGCGGCTGCGCAATTATTCCACCTGGACGCACAACGATAACGACACACGCTGGGAGAGCATTAATAGCTGGTTGCAGCGGGATATCAAAAGTCTGAAATCGCAGTTGGTAATGGGCGAGAGCGCAACGGAAGGCACAGTATTCACCAGCTATCAGTTTACCGGCGTGCGGCTGTACTCCGATGAAACCATGCTGCCCAACAGCCAGCGCGGCTTTGCGCCGACCATTCGCGGTATCGCCAACTCCAGCGCTATCGTCACGGTACGGCAAAACGGCTACACCCTGTATCAAAGCAATGTCCCGGCCGGCGCTTTTGAAATCAACGACCTCTACCCCTCTTCCTTCAGCGGCGATTTAGACGTCACTATCGAAGAGGCCGACGGTAGCGTGCGGCACTTCGTCCAGCCATTCTCCGCGCTACCGCAGATGCAGAGGCCGGGATATCTCAAATACAGCGCCACCGCCGGGCGCTTTCGCGCCGCCAGCTCGCAGGACAGCAACGAACCGGAGTTCCTTGAAAGCACCGCCAGCTATGGCCTGAACAACGTGTTGACCCTGTACGGTGGCCTGAATGCCTCGCAGGACTATCGGGCGCTGGCGCTGGGTCTCGGCTCTACACTCGGCGAACTTGGAGCGGTATCGATGGATGTCAGCCGTGCGGATACCCAGCTTGATAACGATGAAAACTATCACGGCTACAGCTGGCGTACCCAGTACATCAAAGATCTACCGGAAAGCGGCACCAGCGTGTCAGTAAGCTACTATCGCTACACCAGCAGCGGTTATTTCAACTTCTCCGACGCCAACCAGAAGGACATCAGCGCCGACGACCGCCTGCGCAATGAAGCTCAGTTCACCGTCAGCCAGTCGCTGTTTTCTGGTATCAGCTTCTACGCCTCCGGCTCGCAGCAGAAGTACTGGGATCGCGGGGGGCAGGATAAAAACCTGTCCATCGGTCTGAACGGCAATCTATGGGGCGTGAGCTATAACCTCAGCGGCCAGTTCACCGATTCGCAGGACAGCGACAACGATCGCACGCTGTCGCTCAGCCTGAGCGTACCGCTGGATCGCTGGCTGTCGCATGCGCGGGCAACCTGGCGCACCACCGATCAACGCGATCGCGCCACACAGCACGAAGTGGGTATCAACGGCTCGCTGCTGGAAGACCGTCGACTGAGCTATAGCCTCAAACAGCGGCAAAGCGAAGGCGGCGGCGGTGATAGCAGCAGCCTGTACGGCAGCTATCGCTCTGCCTATGGCACCATGAATGCGGGCTACGACTACAGCAGCGATAGCCAACAGATGAGCTACGGCCTCTCCGGCGGTATTGTCGCCCATCCCCACGGCGTGACGCTGTCGCAGCCGCTGGGTAATGCCTTTGCGCTGATTGACGCCAACGGCGCGGCAGGTATCCGGGTGAAAAACTATCCGGGCATCGCCACCGACTATTTTGGCTATGCCATTATCCCCTATCTGACCGCGTATCAGGAAAACGCCATCTCTCTCGATACCACTATGATGCCGGATAATGTCGATGTGACCGAAACCGTGCGTACCGTGGTGCCTAATCGCGGTGCCGCCGTAACGGCGCACTTTATTGCCCAGACCGGCTACCGCGTGCTGTTGAAACTCACCGATGCGCGAGGGAATGCGCTGCCCTTCGGCGCAGTAGCCAGCAGCCAGACGCAGCAAAGCATCGTCGATGAAGGCGGCGTGCTGTATATCACCGGCGTGAACAATCAGCCGCAGAGGTGGTCCGTGCGCTGGGGCAATCAGCCTGATCAACAGTGCCAGTTTACCTTCAGCCTGCAGGAAGATGCCGCTCGCAGCGCCGCAATACATAATGGGAACGCACTATGTCAATAAAGAATTCGTGGATGAAAAATGGGATTGCCGCCGCGCTGCTGGTGCTATCTATCGCCCCGGTCTACGCGGCGAACGGGTCCTGCGCCGCAGCAGGTCGCTTTAACGCCGATGTCTCCAGCGACTGGACACAAGCCCAGAACGTCGCCGGAACCTCGCTGGAGCTGCCGACACCGCTCTCGGGCGGTGCCTATCAAATTGATTGTGACTGTGGCGCGGGTAGCAGAGTGGCGCTGTTCTATACGGTCACCAGCGCGCTACCCGGAATCGGTCAACTCAGCGGCTTTTACCATCTGAATGATAATCTGGATATTAAAACCGAAGTTGACGATATTCCCGGCGCCACAGCCGTCTTACCGACAAACCGTGACCCATTGAGAGAAAATGGCTCGTATGAAATAAACAACCCCAAAGGCAGCGTGTGTACCGACGATCCGGCGGAGAATCGCGCCGCGCCGGTGACGATAGGCGCACGTACCCGTTTTACGCTGTACGTCACCAAACCCTTCTTAGGTGAACTGGTGATTCCAGATACCCCAATCGCCTCCGTACGGGCAGGATGGAGCACGACGACCTCCCCTCCGTCAATGAGCAGCCTGGGAGATATCGCCGAACTGCGCATCCAGGGGAGCATTACCGTGCCTCAGGACTGTAAAATCAACCAGGGCGACGTCATTCAGGTCGATCTCGGTTATATCAACACCAGCCGTTTCACTACTCGTAATGAGATGCCGGACGGCTATACACCAGTCAATTTTGATATTGTCTACGACTGTGGCGATACATCAAGCATCAACAATAAGATGGAAATGAGGATTGATGGCGATGATCTGCTTGATCAGTACACATTAGTCGCCCGCCGCCGGGAGGCCGATAATACCCCAGACATCGGCGTGAGAATGGCTCGTATCGACGACACCCACATCAATATCCCGTTCACAAATGGGTTAATCGGTATCCATCCTTCCGGCCGGGGGGTCATCAGCCTGGAGGCATGGCCGATCAATCTCCTCGGTGGAACGCCAGCCCCAGGTAAATTTAGCGGTACAGCCACGATTACCGTTCTCGTGAAATAGCGGTTACTCTATCCTCTGGCGTTGTGCCAGTTCGATGAATTGCTGCAGGGCGGGCTTTAGCTCGCCCTTCTTCCATGCCATCAACAATGCCAGCGTTGGCGCTTCACCGACGATTGACCGAAAAACCACCTGCCCGGTATTAAAATTATTCATATAACCGGGTATCAAAGTCACCCCCAGCCCCATGCCGACCAGATTCATGGTCACCAGAATATTGGTCGCTACCTGCACAATATTGGGCTGGCTTTTCTGCTGCTGAAACCAGTTTTTGACAATCATCGCTAGCGCCCCGGAATAAGCGGGATCGGTACTGACAAAATTTACGCCGTGTAACTGTTCTGCGGAGATCGCTTGCTCATTGGTTAACGGATGATTCACCGGTAACACCACGACCAGCGGCTCATGAATCAGCTCCAGATAATCCAGCTCCGGGCTGTACACCGGGTGACGCATTAAGCCCACATCCAGTTCTCCGTTGAGGATCCTTTCTTCCTGTTCGGTGGTTATCAGGCTTACCAGCTCAATGTGCGTATCCGGTTGTTTTAAACGAAATAAGGGCAGCACTTTCGGGAGCAAATTCACCTCAGCGGAAGGGACAAAACCAATAGCGAAATGATTATCTTCCTGCCCCGTTTTACGGGCGCGAACTTTGGCATTTTCCGCCTGCTCAAGGATCGCCAGCGCATCCTGTAAAAAGCACTCCCCCGCCGCCGTCAGCGCAACTTTTCGCTTGTCCCGCACCAGTAACGGAACGCCCACGCAGGTTTCCAGATCGCGGATCTGGCTGCTTAACGACGGCTGAGAGGTATGCAGCTTTTCTGCCGCCCGGGTGAAATTCAGCGCCTGCGCCACCGCCACAAAATAGCGTAAGTGCCTCAGTTCCATGCCCTTCTCCTTGTTATCGAAAAAATGTCTCAACTGGTAGAAATTTACTATTTCACAGATTGATAACTAACCAGCAACATCCTTATGGCACAAAAATAGAAGGTCAATACATCTTATCTTTCAGGATTAAAAAATATGACCACACCCTCAAATTTAGACATCTACCAACTGATCGACACGCAAAACGGTCGTGTAACCCCACGGATTTATACTGACCCAGAAATTTACCAACTGGAGCTGGAGCGCATCTTCGGGCGCTGCTGGCTATTTCTCGCCCACGAAAGCCAAATCCCCAAAGCCGGTGATTTTTTTAACACCTACATGGGCGAGGATGCGGTCGTGGTGGTTCGCCAGAAAGACGGCAGAATCAAAGCGTTTCTCAACCAGTGCCGCCACCGGGCGATGCGCGTCAGCTACGCCGACTGCGGGAACACTCGCGCCTTTACCTGCCCGTATCACGGCTGGTCGTACGGTATCAATGGCGAGCTGATCGACGTCCCGCTGGAGCCTCGCGCTTACCCGCAAGGGCTATGCAAATCGCACTGGGGACTGAACGAAGTTCCTGGCGTAGAGAGCTATAAAGGGCTGATTTTCGGCAACTGGGACACCACCGCGCCCACGCTACGCGATTATCTCGGCGACATTGCGTGGTATCTCGACGGCGTGCTTGACCGCCGCGAAGGCGGCACAGAAATCGTCGGCGGCGTACAGAAGTGGACCATCGACTGTAACTGGAAATTCCCCGCCGAACAGTTTGCCAGCGATCAGTATCACGCATTGTTCAGCCATGCCTCCGCTGTGCAGGTGTTGGGGGCAAAAGACGACGGTAGCGATAAACGCCTCGGTGACGGACAAACCGCTCGCCCGGTGTGGGAAACCGCCAAAGATGCACTACAGTTCGGCCAGGACGGGCACGGCAGCGGCTTCTTCTTTACCGAAAAGCCGGATGCCAACGTGTGGGTCGACGGCGAAGTCTCCAGCTACTACCGCGACACCTACGCGGAAGCTGAACAGCGTCTGGGTAAGGTTCGTGCCCTGCGTCTGGCCGGTCACAACAACATTTTTCCAACGCTTTCCTGGCTCAATGGTACCGCTACGTTGCGCGTCTGGCATCCGCGCGGTCCTGATCAGGTTGAAGTGTGGGCGTTCTGTATTACCGATAAAGCCGCCTCTGATGAAGTGAAAGCCGCATTTGAAAACAGCGCTACGCGCGCTTTTGGCCCCGCCGGATTCCTTGAACAGGACGACTCGGAAAACTGGTGTGAAATTCAAAAACTTCTGAAGGGCCATCGGGCGCGTAATAGCAAACTGTGCCTGGAAATGGGGTTAGGTCAGGAGAAACGCCGTGAAGACGGCATTCCGGGGATCACCAACTACATCTTCTCAGAAACCGCCGCCCGCGGCATGTATCAGCGCTGGGCTGATTTACTCAGCAGCGAAAGCTGGCAGGAAGTGCAGGAAAAAACCGCCGCTTACCAGCAGGAGGTGATGAAATGAGTGCTTTAGTTTCCCTGGAACTGCATCACCGCATTACGCAGTTTCTCTACCATGAAGCCAGCCTGCTGGATGACTGGCAGTTTCGCGACTGGCTGGCACAGCTGGATGACGACATTCGCTATACCATGCGCACAACGGTCAATGCCCAGACGCGCGATCGTCGCAAAGGCGTGCAGCCGCCAACCACCTGGATTTTTAACGACAATAAAGATCAGCTTGAACGCCGTATTGCGCGACTGGAAACCGGAATGGCCTGGGCAGAGGAGCCGCCGTCGCGTACCCGGCACCTGATCAGCAACTGCCAGGTCAGTGAAACCGAAGTGCCGGATGTATTCGCCGTGCGTCTTAACTATCTGCTGTATCGCGCGCAAAAAGAGCGCGATGAAACCTTTTACGTCGGCATGCGCATGGACAAAGTGCGCCGTTTACCGGGCGATGAGTGGCGCTTACTGGAGCGTGAGATCGTGCTGGATCAAGCGGTGATCACCTCCCATAACTTGAGTGTATTGTTCTGATGAGTCGTATTTATGCCTGCCCCGTAGGGGATTTGCCGGAGGGTGAAGCGCTCCGGCTCGACACCTCGCCTGTCATCGCGCTGTTCAACGTTGGCGGCGAGTTTTATGCCATTAACGATCGCTGTAGCCACGGTAATGCCTCGATGTCGGAAGGTTATCTGGAAGACGATGCGACGGTGGAATGCCCGCTGCATGCCGCCAGTTTCTGCCTGAAAACCGGTAAGGCGTTGTGTTTACCTGCCACCGATCCGCTGACCACCTACGCAGTGTACGTGGAAGGTAGCGATGTGTTCGTTGATATTCCAGAGGACGCGAGATGAGCGATTTACGCGATAACGTGGTCTTTATCACCGGCGGCGGCTCCGGTCTTGGCCTGGCGCTGGTCGAGCGTTTCATTGAGGAAGGCGCGCGGGTCGCCACGCTGGAACTTTCGCCAGCCAAAGTCGCCAGCCTGCGCCAACGTTTTGGCGAACATGTGCTGGCAGTAGAAGGCAACGTCACCTGCTACGCCGACTATCAGCGCGCGGTGGATCAAATTCTGGCGCGCTACGGCACCCTGGACTGTTTGATCGGCAACGCCGGGATATGGGATCACAACGCCTCGCTGGTCAATACGCCAGCGGACGCGCTGGAGAGCGGCTTTCATGAGCTGTTTAACGTCAACGTGTTGGGCTATCTGCTGGGCGCAAAAGCCTGCGCCCCTGCACTTATCGCCAGCGAAGGCAACATCATCTTTACCCTTTCCAACGCGGCGTGGTATCCCGGCGGCGGCGGTCCGTTGTATACCGCCTCTAAACATGCCGCCACCGGGTTGATTCGCCAGTTAGCCTACGAGCTGGCGCCAAAGGTGCGCGTCAACGGCGTCGGTCCGTGCGGCATGGCGACCGATCTGCGCGGCCCACAGGCGCTGGGCCAGGGCGATACGTTGATTATGCAGTCGCTGACGCCGGAAAAAATCGCCGCCATTTTGCCGTTGCAGTTTTTTCCTGAGCCAGCGGATTTTACCGGCCCGTATGTGATGCTGGCGTCAAAGCGCAACAATCGCACATTGAGTGGCGTGATGATCAATGCCGATGCCGGTTTGGGCATTCGCGGTATTCGTCACGTTGCCGCCGGACTGGATCTCTGAGGAGGCGTTATGAGCCATAAAGTTATCGCTATCGTCGGCGGTGGTCAGGCTGCGGCAATGGCCGCCGTCGCACTGCGTCAGCAAGGATTTAACGGCGAATTGCATCTGTTTTCCGATGAGCCGTATCTGCCCTATGAACGCCCTCCGCTCTCCAAAGCGATGCTGCTGGACGAAAATCCACAGCGACAGCCGATCCTGAACGCTGACTGGTGGCTGGAGAACAACGTACAGCTGCATCTTGGCGTCACGCTGCGTCAGATTGACCGCACCTCGCGCACGCTGATGCTCGCCGATGGTCAGTCCTACCGCTGGTCGCAGTTGCTGTTGGCGACCGGGGCCGCCGCCAGACCGCTGCCGCTACTGGATAAACTGGGCGAACGTTGCTTTACCCTGCGTCACGCCAAAGATGCCGAGCGTCTGCGCGGTGCCTTGCTGCCGGGCAAGTCGATTGTGATTGTCGGTGCGGGCACCATTGGCCTGGAATTAGCGGCCAGCGCGATCCAACGCGGCTGTCGGGTGACGTTAGTGGAGCTGGCCTCAACGGTAATGGGTCGCAACGCCCCTGCTCCGGTGCGCGACTATCTGCTAAACCGCCACCGACAGGCAGGGGTGCGGGTACTGCTCAACAGCGCCATTGAGCACGCCGAAGCCGGAGAGTTTATCTCGCTTACCCTGCAAAACGGCGAGACGCTACAGGCCGATGCGCTGGTTTATGGCATCGGCATCGTGGCGAATGATGCGCTGGCTCGCGAAGCGGGGCTGGAGACGGCTAACGGTATTATCGTTGACTCCGCCTGCATCACCTCCGATCCCGCGATTTTCGCCGCCGGTGATGTGGCGATAACGCGCCAGCCTGACGGTTCGTTAGAACGGGTAGAAAGCTGGGAAAATGCCAATAACCAGGCACAGATTGCCGCTGCCGCAATGCTCAATCTGCCGTTGCCGGAGAAGACGCCTGGCTGGTTCTGGACCGACCAATTTAATGACAATCTGCAATTTGTTGGCGATATGCAAGGGCAAACATGGCTATGTCGTGGCAATCCGGATGACGGCAAGGCTATCTGGTTCCACCTGCGTGATGGGAAGCTAATTGGCGCAGTAGCGCTCAACAACGGACGCGAAGTGCGCGCACTGCGTAAGTTAATTCATTCAGGACGAGTAGTAAGCGAGGAAGCGCTGTGCGATGAAGGCGTAGCGCTGAAGTCGTTGTGATAGCAGCCTGATAAGCGCATTTTTGCCCAGTCAACAACGCCGGAATAAGTATAGAAGCCGCCGAAGTTGACGTTATTCCTGCCCGTTTCCGGGCAGGGAGTTTAATAAGACTGAATATTCAGAGTCATCTTTTGCCGCATGCTTTCGCCGCATGCCAACAGGGTTAACTGACCAAAATCCGGGCGATGGTGATCGTCAGGCGCATGGCTCATGGGTTCAAAACAGAAAAAATCGAATGCATATCCCTTATCAAATGCCGGATCGGAAACAAAAACAAAATAGCAGGGCGCAGGTGGCTCGGTAGTCATCAAAAGCTGATACCCCAAATCGGGTTGCTGGATTGCCGCAGCCCCATCCCAGCCGGAGAAACCATTATTCACCCAATGTTCAGGCAGCGGAGCGGGCTGATTGAAATCCAGCTCTTGCGGCAAGCTCTCCTGGTGCGCGCCGGTTAGCCAGTGTTCTTTCTCAAGCCAGTAGCCGTTGGCATGCGCCTGTATACGGGTTCCCGGCGACAGCGGGAAATAGGGATGCCAGCCCAGGCCAAACGGGAGCGAATCCCCCTCATTGGTGACGATCAGTTCAACCTCAACCCCGCTGGCGCTCAGGGTAAAAACCTGCTGCGCCGTATAAAGATAGACTCCCTGCCGATGGATATACTCCAGTCTGAGCTGCGTCGGAGAGTGTGCCACACAGCGCCAGCGATTCAGCCAGCCATCGCCGTGAAGGTAATGGCGGTCCCACTCAACGTTAGGTTGCAGCTGATGCTCTCCCGCCGGTGAGCGAAACCGATTTCCGCTCACCCGGTTACCGAACGGCACGAGGGGGAAACAAGACGATTCCACCGCAATTCCGCTTTTCAGGCCTGGGCGCAGCACGGGGCTCATTTCCCCCTGATGTTGCCACCACAGTCCCTCAATCGCCCCGCCCTGCTCCGCAACCTGAAGCCGCAGATTGCTATTTTCCAGCGTATAAAGCGTCATCTGGCCCCCTTAATCCGGAAAGTTAATAACCACTTTGCCGCACTTCCCGCTCGCCATCAGCGCATAGGCTTCCCCTGCCTGTTCAAGAGAAAAACGATGCGTAATCGCACTATGCGGCCAAAGCTTCCAGTCGGTCAGATCGCGGGCGCATTTCTCCATATGGAACAGGCTGGTTACCCAGGAGCCAATAATACGCCGCTGGTGATGCATCAGGTCGGCACTCACTTCAAATTCAACTTTCCCGGTTTCACCGATATAGACAACTCGCCCCCAGTCCGCTGTCGACTGCAATGCCAGCAGACGACCCGCTGCATTACCGGAACAATCCAGCGCCACGTCCGCGCCGCCGTGCGTCAGTTCGGCAATCAGCGCCGGTAGATTCTCCGTCGTGGCCAGGAATCCGTTGTCCATCACGCCCAGCTGTTTTGCCGTCGCCAGGCGATCTGGCAGCATATCGACGCCAATAACGCGCTTCGCCCCACGCCCCTTCGCCAGCATCATGGCCATCATGCCGACAGGCCCGAGGCCGACAACCAGAACGTTGTCACTGCCGGACACTTCACCACGCAGAATACCTTCGTAGGCTGTCCCAACGCCGCAGCTAATAAACGCCCCGTCTTCATAGCTCAGGGCATCCGGGAGATGAATCAGGTCTTTCTCTTCCGCTAATAAATATTCAGCATGACCCCCGTCGCGCTGCCAGCCGTAGGCGGCTTTGCCCTCCCCGGTACAGGAGATCGGAAAACCCCGTCGGCAGTTGGAACAGAATCCGCAGCCGGAAATATGGTAAACCAGCACCCGGTCACCCGCTTTGAAGTGTCGACAGCCAGCCCCGGTTTCAATAATTTGTCCACAAGGTTCATGACCGTTAACAAACCCCTGATACAATGGCTTATCCGGCGCAGCAGCAGTCCCCCGATGCTGATGATAAATATAATGAACATCGCTCCCGCAAATTCCTGATGATTTCATTTTAATGAGAACCTGATTGATACCCGGCGTTGGCACAGGAACCTCTCTGAGTTCAACGGTGGAATTTCCCGGTAAAAAAGCAGCCAGCATTGTTTTCATCATTCCCTCTGCATAAATTAATAAATATTAATGTTTAAGTTTACTGTTACGTTGGGTCAGCAATATATTCGCCAGCACTGCCACCACAATAATTAGTCCGCGAACAACCTGCTGGAAGAAAGAGTTAATTCCCAGCAGCACCAGTCCATTACCAATAAGGGTAATCACCAGTACGCCTAATAAAGTGCCAAACAGTGAACCGCGACCGCCGGACAGCGCGGTGCCTCCGACCACAACCGCCGCAATGACGTCAAACTCCAGTCCATTTGCCGCCCCCGCATTACCTGAGCCAAGCCTGGCGGCCAACAGAATCCCGGTAATGGCAGCCAGCAAACCGGAGAGCGTAAAAATCAAAATACGCACCCGCTTAACGTTAATCCCGCAAAGCTGCGCGGCGGTCGCATTCCCGCCGGTGGCAAAAACGGAGCGACCAAACGCAGTCTTGCGGCTGATAAAGACAAAGATGACGAACAGAATCAGCATAATGAGCGCCGACACCGGGATGCCAAAAAGCTGCCCACCGAGCCATTCCAGCACCTCATTTTCATCAATCGGTACCGGAAGCGCGTTGGTCATAAACAGTCCCATACCGCGTAAGGCGCTCCACAAACCTAATGTGGCCACGAAGCTTGGAACGCTAAATACGCCACGCAATACGCCAGCAAGCGTGCCCAGCGCGGCGCCCAGAATTAACACCATCAGGCAGGCAAGGCTAAGCGGCACCTGAAACTGTAACAGGAAGGCCAGACAGACGGAGATAAACGCCACCATCGGCCCAACACTCACGTCTATCTCACCGGAAATAATAATGAGCGTCATTGCCCATGCGGCAATCCCAATCGTCGCGGCATCCCGGAGGACGTTCATTTGGTTATTTAACGAAATAAATCCTGGCGCGTTCAATGAAAATACCAGATATAAAATAGCAATAACCACCAGCAAACCAATTTCATTAATATGATTGCTAATAAATTGCTTTGGCGCGGTACTTTTGCCTTGCGGCAGCGTTAATGATGAGGCAGACATCTGTTATTTCCTCAATAAACGTAATGGCTAAATAGCTGCGCCTAATACCGCTACACTTTTGCCTGACCATGTTTTCCTCCGGGGAATGGGCTGGCGGTTTCCATAAAATGGCGGACCTTTTTCAGTAACTGCCACATTGAGCGGCACTGATGATTACGGGTTATCGTGTCATGAAGTGCCTGCCATAGCCGTTCCACATGATTCACCCACGGCGAGTAAACCGGCTGGTAAATTACCCTGAACTTGGGATTTGCTTTCAACCAGCGCTGTGTTTCGCGGCTTTTATGGATAATGTAGTTATCAACGATCAGCGTGATTGTTTTCGCCCGCCGGTAAGTGGCTTTCAGGTGCTTCAGCAGAGCGATAAACAGCGCTGAACTTTTGCTGTTGCCGCCCACGTAGCTGACTTTACCCGTGCCACTGTGCAGTGCGCCGGCCAGATAGTATTTTTCGTTCTGCCCCGGCGTCACTACCCGTTTCTGCTGTCCGCGCAACTGCCAGTCCGCACCGATTTTAGGATTAAGGTGGATATCCACTTCATCTTCATAAAATACCGGATGCTCTGCGCTGCATTCATCCAGCGCTTTGTGGATTACCGCCATCTTTTCATCTTTATGTGGGTCACGGATACGCAGAGTTGGCGCGGCCCTGCGCCATACAAGCCCCGCAGATGGCAACCAGCGGCGAACGGTTCCTGCATGTAACTGGCAACCGGTTATCTCATTGATTTTTATTGCCAGTAATTCGGTGCTCCAGCGTGAACGTTGATAACCAAAATCGCCGGGAGAATGCTTTATCAGCTCACGTAACAGGGTGCAGATATGTTCAAAAGGCCAGCGTCGGGAGCGCCCTGCGGGTAAGGATTTCAGGCCTTCAATACCTGAGTGCGTAAACCAGTTAATCCAGCGACCAACGGATGAACGGGCACAACAGAGAGTTCTGGCAACATCGCTGACCCGTTCACCCCGATGAAGCATCAGCATGGCCGTGAGTCTGCGGGCATGATTTTTATCGCGCGTTTTATGAATAGCTTTCTGCATCAGGCGTCGTTCGCCACGGGGTATTGGTGCTATGATCGGCATCGCTCAGTCCGGTTGGTGGTTTTGGTTGGTTTGGCGATTGATCAGATCGCACAATCCGGGCTGAGTTCCCTTTCAGTGATCTACTATTCCGCGCAGCTATTTAGTGCGTGGATAGAATGGCCGACATTAATTCATCGACATTTACAGGGGCTAAAAGCTCGCGGGTAAATTCGCCGTTTTGCAGCAGCAAAATACGATCGCAAACTAAAGGCAGTTCTTCTATTTCGCTGGAAATGAAGATGACACTTTTTCCTTCTGCGGCCAGCTCACGCACGATACGATATATCTGCTGTTTGGCTTCGATATCGACGCCGCGCGTCGGCTCATCAAGGAGCAAAATTTCGCTTTCGGCATATACCCAGCGTCCAATGACCACCTTTTGCTGATTGCCGCCCGATAACGTCCCGATTGCGGTCTGCGTATTTGCCGCTTTTACCGTCATCCTGCTCATCACCGCCGCCGTCAGCGCCTGGATCCGCTGCCAGTTCAACACGCCACGCTGACTCACCTTGTGTCGGTTGGTCATTACCGTGTTTTCATCCACACCCAGTAGCGGAATGATCCCCGCTTCTTTACGGTTTTCCGGGGTATAGCCCACGCCGCTTTTGAGCATTGCGGCATAATCAGGCTGCGAAATATTCACGCCGTTCAGCGTGATTTCTCCGCGGGAAAATGACTCTAATCCAATGATTGCCTTGAGTAATTCGCTACGGCCCGATCCCAGCAGACCTGCAATCCCCAGGACTTCGCCCCGGTGCAGCGTAAAGCTAATATTATGTAGCTTTGGCGGATGGCATAATTGCGCAACCTGCAGAACCGGAGTCGTTAGCGAGATGCCGGGTTTAACCCGCGGGAGATCGATATGTTCCCTGCCCAGCATCAACGATACGATTTCCTGAGTGGTCGTGCTCTCCAGCGTAACATCCCCGGCGACCTGACCATCGCGCATGATCGTTGCGCAAGAGGCGATACGGCGGATCTCCTCCATGCGATGACTGACATAAATCACGGCGACGCCCAGCGCTGACATCCGTTTTACCGCGTTGATCACCAACTCAACTTCCGCATTAGCCAGCGAGCTGGTCGGTTCATCGAGAATAACCACCTGCGGCTGGCCTTTCATTACACGGGCAATCTCCACCAGTTGCTTTTGTGCCGGACTCAACGTCCCGACTAAAGCATCGGGTGGAACATCAACACCGAGAGCCGCCAGTGCCTCTGTCGCCTGGCGAGCCATCATAGTCTGATTAATCATGCCATTACGACGCGGCCATTGACCAAGACAGAGATTTTCAGCAACCGTCAATCCCTCAACCAGACTCAGCTCCTGGTATACGGCTCTGACCCCCAACTCCGCTGCGCGTCGCGTCAGCGTGGCATCGCTGCCCTCAAGGCGGGTTCCACCCAACCAAATTTCGCCGCTATCAGGACTTTCACTGCCGGTCAGCATACGAATGAGCGTGGACTTTCCCGCGCCATTTTTCCCCAATAGCGCCCGAACCTCACCTTTTGAGAGCATAAAATTCACGTTATCCAGCGCCACGACGCCGGGATAACGCTTATTTCCTGCGACTATCTTCGCGACCGGTGTCGACGTTTTTTCACTTGCTGTCATCACATCTCTACCTCAGTTAACGGACAAGAGTCATCAAGGCAGACCGTCGACATGCGTAGTCAGCCACTGCTTACCATCTTCAGATTTAACGTAGGTATCGATGTCCACAGGGATGATTTTGTTTGCCTGTGGGGTTTTATTAATCACATTCATGGTTTGTGCGAAAACGGCATTGCCCATTTTCTTACCCGAAATGTCGACAACGGCTTTCAGCACCTGATAGCTTTGCAATTCCTGAGCGATTTCCGTTGTCATATCCGAGCCGAACACGGCAATTTTGCCCGCTTTCCCTTGATTGCGGACCGCTTTAACCGCACCCAGCGTCGCCCCGCCGGACTCCCCCATAATGGCGTCCAGACTGGATGAGGAGATAATCAGCTTTTCGCCCACAGAGATGGCTTTATCGAGAACAGTTCCTTCCTGATTCGCGACAATCTGCATATCCGGAACGCGTGCTTTTAGCGCCTCTTCAAAGCCTTTACGCCGCTGCACACAGACCTCGAACGCTTCACAGTTAATTATCGCAATTTTTGGGGCACTGATTTTTTGTGCAATAAAATAATCAGCCGCGGCCTCCCCCAGCTTTTTACCAAATTCAACCGGATCGCCAACCAGGTAGGCAGAGACATACTTGTCCACGCCTTTATCATTGATACAGGTGTTGTAGCAAATCACCGGAATACCGGCTTCACTGGCCCGGCGAACCGCGCGGCTGCTGCCGTTTTCTGAAACGGCAGAGAGAATAATGGCGTCCACGTTGCGCGCGACCAGCGTATCGATAAACGAACTCTCTTTGGAAATATCGCCCTGAGCATTGGTTTCAATGAGCTGAATTTTTGCCTGATTCTCTAGTGCCGCATCCTGAACGCCCTGACGTACGCCAGCGTAATACCCCTGAGTATCAAGGTAGATTGCACCGACGGTAATCTCTTTCTCTGCGCTAAAGCCGGGGAATGAAATACTCAACAACGTTAACAGTAAATATGAAAAAAATGAGACTACCTTATTTTTAGACATACGTGCCTCCTGTAGGGTCAGGCATTTATTGTTGTTTAGCTTCGGCGGAACATAAGCGTCCGCCGGGCGATTTCACATATTCTAAACATCCCGAAGAAAGCGGCGGGTCAGGCCGCTCAAAGATTACAGTAAACGTTCTTTAGTTAATGAGGTGCAGCACGAAGGGCATTGTCTGTCGAAACAGCGCAGCTTTCGCCCAGGCGGGATTGAGCGCTTCCAGCTCAGATAGCGCCTGCTCGTAGCTTGCTCCGCCGCCCAGTCCTGCCGTCGCCAGGGAGCGCACAAGCAAACATTTCTCCTGATGCTGCTTTTGGATATCGGCATATAACGAGAGGAGATCGGGTTGGGATACCGCGAAGAAATCGGCCTCCACCTGCTCAGCCTCCATGTGTTGCGACCATTGCAGCATATCGTTGAAAAGCTGGTGGCTGGCCGCGTTTTCACCCGTCATCCGCAAGGCAATACCTTGCCAGAAGAGGTAATCCACCGGCTGATCGTTGTAGTAGCTATGAATGTTGATCGTCCGATCGCCCCGCGCCGCTTTCTGGAAACACTCGACAGCACGTTCTTCCATACCCTGCTGCCGGGCGCAAATCCCCAGCCAGAACCAGATATCGTTATCGGTCTGACCCGGCAACCGTCCTTCGCTGAGGTTATCCGGGTAGTGCAGCGCGGCAGTCAGCAACGCTTCAGCCTGCTGTGGACGCTGGTGCTGAATATGCTGCCAGGCTCGCAAAAGGTGATTGATAATAAACTGACTGGTTATTTTTCCTTCGCCACCTTCCCAGGGATGAAACTTACGCGAAGAAAGGATCCCGGCCGCGTGATCCGTTTTCCCGGCGAGATGCCAAAGATGCAGCAGCTCCGCCGTTAAATCGTCGCGTTTCAGTGCCGTAGCGAGATTTGCCTCCAGCCGGGCAAGGCGTTTGCCTGGCTCTGCGGCAGTGAGCTTATCCAGCAGATCGCGCTCAAACAAAAGACGAGCGTCTTGCGGTTGTTGCTCACACGCTTTATCCAGATACGCCGTCGCCAGACTGGCATCAGACAGTTTATTCCACGCATGAATCGCCAGCCCTCGCCAGGCATCAGCAAAATCAGGGGCCATCTCAACACAGCGCTGCCACAGGTGAGTCGCTTTCTCATAGTTACGCCGGCTGTAGTGAAAGCAGGCGAGCAGGTGCTGAGCAAAATAGCACTCTGTGACATTTTCCAGCGCCGCCACTTCCGGCAGCAGATTGGGAAAACGCACAAAGTCAGGAAACACCTCGCGCGCGCGGTTTATCAGCGCAAGGCGCTCATTCCCCTCGCTCAAACTGGCTTGCAAATAGAGCGGTAGCGTTTTCTGGCAGTTAAGCGCGGTCAGGACGGCTTTCGCCCGCTCAGTCATTCCCCAGTCCAGCAATAATCCGGCGGTCTGCAAGGCGTTAATATCCCGCGACTGGCAGACGCCCACCCAGCGGGCCATGTCCGATTCGGCTGCAGAGATCGTCGCTTTCACCCACCAGAAAGTGGGATTCAGCGGATAGTCGCGCAGCAGGTTTTCGGTCAGTTGCAGTGCCTCGCCATGACGACCGGTGAGGTGCAGTAATAATGTTTCGAGAGACAGCACATCCTGGTTGGTCTGACACGCCAGCAGACTCTGCCGACAAAAATTCAGGGCATCATCGTAACGCTCATTTCGCGTAGCCAGCCTGGCAAGCCCATAATATCCGCCCGCTTTGCTGTTACCACTCCACACTGCGCGCCAAAAATCCTCCTGCGCATCGTGCCATTGCTGTAGCCGTTCTCTGGCGCTGGCGCGGATCAGGCTTGCCTGCCCGCACTGCGGATTTTTGTTCAGGCGATGCGCACGCGCCAACGCCTGAGTGGCATAATCGCTCGCTCGTACGTAGTCGGCGCGATTATATTCCAGCATCGCCAGCGCCAGATTGCAGCGGTAATCCAGTGGATCCAGCTCAAGGCCGCGAAGGTAATAGTCGAAAGGTGAACGGCTGGCGTGGTGATATTGCTCCAGATGCTGGCCGATAAACCACGCCTCATCCACGCTGCCGATCTCATCCGCGCTTAGCGGGGCTTTCGCCACTTCCGGCAGCGGTATCTCCTGCGGCTGATGTTCCTGATAACGCAATACGCTCCTGCCGTGGCGATCGGACAGCGTTATCGTCAGACGAGCGGGATTAATCCCGGTTAACGTCTCCTGAATAACGGCGCATGGCATCAACTCAATCACTTCATCCAACAGCGGCTGCGGGTTCCCCTCTTCGCAAAGGGTAAGACGGTGGGCGGAAAGAGGCGAAATGGCATACACACCCCAGGCGATCCCCTCGTCATCACGCTGTAGTTTAATCACCGCATCGCGCGAGGCGTTCTGTACCATGCCCAGCGAGTGGTAAGGCAGGAAGTATTGCTCAAAACGCTTTTCTTCAAATGGGTCAAGCCAGGTAAAATCCGGTTGGTTATCGGCAAAAATACCGGTCATCAGTTCGATATAAGGCCCATTCTCATCGGTCAGATTTTTATCCCATGCCTGACCAAATTCGCTATACCCCCAGCTCCACTGTTTTTTCCCCGGCGCGATATGATGATCCGCAACATGTAGCAGCCCGCCATTTTCATCATGGCTCCAGGCACCGACAAAATCGTATTCTGACTTTTCCGCCATGTAGGAGGTCGGTACCGGAACATTTTTATAGCGAGAGATATCAACACCCGCCGAATAGTCCACCTTGTAATACGTTCCGGTGGCGATCGGGAAGGCTGAAACCGCACGTTTGCCGTGATCAAACACCGCGGTGACATCCGGTGGAAAGACGCTTTGATGCCCGTCGCCACCTTTCACTGCCGGATTCGCCCACCATAAGAAATGACGCGGCGTGGCATTGCTGTTGTAGACGCGACTGCCAATCTCCAGCGCTGCACGTTGCGGGCGCAGAGTAAATCCGGTCATCACCTGCAGCCCATGCATCGGCTCTGTCTCGCCAACCCACACTGTTTTTGAGCCATCGTCATTTTCGCTAATCGTAAAATCCACCGGCATATACGTAGTGGGTCGATGGTGCTGCGGCCAGTTGAACTCGATCCCCCCGGAGATCCACGGACCAAGCAGCCCCACCAGCGCGGGTTTGATAACGTCATTGTGATAAACGAAATCACGCTGCCTCACCTTATCCCATGCGCGATGCACGCGGCCCCCAAGCTGAGGCAGGATCATGATTTTGATATAATCATTTTCCAGCCATACCGCCTGCCAGGCCTTTAACGTTTTATCCTCGCTCAGCGTATCCGTCACACCGTAGGGATACACGGCCCCGGAAGACCCCTGATAAACCCGATTCTCCAGAAACATGGGATGTACATCCTGCGCCCCCGTTTCATAGGTCGGAATATGTACCGTCTCCTGCCAAACGTTTACTGAACTCATAACGCCCTCAAAGTTAACAAGACATACTAGAGTGAAATAATGAGAGCAGTGTAATGGACAGAATTACGGGTTTTACGCACAATAATCACGCAATTTAGTTAACAAGGTTTAGTGTATGAAAGCCTGCATTAACAATCAGCAAATTCGCCATTACAACAAGGGTGTGCTGCTGGAGTACCTGTATCGCAAGAAACGAGCCAGCAAATCGACCCTCGCCCGACTGGCACAAATCTCGATTCCTGCCGTCAGCAATATTCTTCAGGAGTTGGAGGAAGAGGGACGCGTCGTAAATGTACCGGACGACCGTCTGTCACGCGGCCATAGCAGCGGCGCCTGGCTTATCGCCCCGGAGGGTGACTGGACCTTATGCATGAACATCACGCCTACCAGTATCGAGTGCCAGCTTGGCAACGCCTGCCTGAGTCCAAAAGGCGACGTTGAATACCATGCGATTGACGCCCCCCATCCCCAGGCATTACTCGCGGCCATTGAGAAATGCTGGCATCAGTACCGTAAAAATTGGCCTAATCGAAAAATCAATCTGGCGTTGGCGGTTCATGGACAGGTTGATGCGGGAACTGGCGTATCGCAGACGATGCCGCAGGCACCCTGGAAACAGCCCGTGGAGTTGAAATACCTACTGGAAGAAAAACTCAACGTGCGCGTCATGGTCGATAACGATTGTGTGATGCTGGCGCTGGCGGAAAAATGGCAAAACGACGGTCAGTATCGGGACTTTTGCGTCATCAATGTCGATTATGGTATTGGCTCATCATTTGTTATCAACGACCAGGTATGGCGCGGCAGTCTCTACGGCAGCGGACAAATCGGGCACACGATTATCAACCCTGATGGCGTAGCCTGCGATTGTGGTCGATACGGTTGTCTGGAAACCGTAGCGTCCCTCAGCGCGCTAAAAAAACAGGCGAGAATGTGGTTAAAAACGCGCCCCGATCTCGCTGATAATCCTGAAGCACTAACCATTGATGCCTTGATTGAAAAATGGCAACAGGGGGATTTACGCCTTCATGCCTGGGTTGAAGACTCGGCCAACGCCATCGGACTTAGTCTCTACAACTTCCTGAATACCTTAAATATAAACAATATTTTGTTATACGGCCGCAGCTGTGGCTTTGGGGAAGAGTGGCTGAATATCATCATCAGGCAGACGGGATTTAACCCCTTCGATCATCGTGACGCGACTCGCACCAGAGCAACCCAAATCGGCTTTGGCAAGCTGAGCCGCGCACAACAGCTGATGGGAATTGGTTATCTGTATGTGGAGGAGCAACTACAGACGATTCGTTGACCGGGATGAGCATGAAAAAAGGCCGCATCAGCGGCCTTTCGTTTTGCGTAAAGCAGAATTACGCGTAAACCGGGAAGCGTGCGCAGATATCCAGAACCTTACCTTTGACGCGCTCGATAACGGCTTCGTCATTGATGTTGTCCAGAACGTCACACATCCAGCCAGCCAGCTCTTTCACTTCCGCTTCTTTAAAGCCACGGCGAGTCACAGCCGGAGAACCGATACGGATACCGGAAGTCACAAACGGGCTCTTCGGATCGTTCGGCACGCTGTTTTTGTTAACAGTGATGTTAGCGCGGCCCAGTGCGGCGTCAGCTTCTTTACCGGTCAGGTTTTTATCAACCAGATCCAGCAGGAACAGGTGGTTTTCAGTACCGCCAGAAACCACTTTGTAGCCACGGTTCAGGAACACTTCCACCATCGCTTTGGCGTTTTTGGCAACCTGCTGCTGGTAAACCTTAAACTCAGGCTCCATCGCTTCTTTCAGCGCCACGGCTTTCGCCGCGATCACGTGCATCAGCGGGCCGCCCTGCGCGCTTGGGAACACCGCGGAGTTCAGCTTTTTGTACAGCTCTTCGTCACCGCCTTTAGCCAGGATCAGGCCGCCGCGCGGACCTGCCAGGGTTTTGTGGGTGGTGGTGGTCACTACGTGTGCGTGTGGAACCGGGTTCGGGTAAACGCCTGCGGCGATCAGGCCCGCAACGTGCGCCATGTCAACGAACAGGTATGCGCCAATGCTGTCGGCGATTTCACGCATTTTTGCCCAGTCAACAACGCCGGAGTAAGCAGAGAATCCGCCGATGATCATCTTCGGCTTGTGCTCTTTGGCCTGCTTAGCCATATCTTCGTAGTCAATTTTACCGGACTCATCAATACCGTAAGGGATGATGTTGTACAGCTTGCCAGAGAAGTTAACCGGGGAACCGTGAGTCAGGTGGCCGCCTTGCGCCAGGTTCATACCCAGAACGGTATCACCCGGTTGCAGCAGAGCGGTGTAAACAGCGAAGTTAGCCTGGGAGCCGGAGTGCGGCTGTACGTTAGCGTAGTCAGCGCCAAACAGCTCTTTTGCACGATCGATAGCCAATTGCTCAACGATATCAACGTACTCACAACCGCCGTAGTAGCGCTTGCCCGGATAACCTTCAGCGTATTTGTTGGTCAGCTGAGAACCCTGCGCCTGCATAACACGCGGGCTGGTGTAGTTTTCGGAGGCGATCAGTTCGATGTGCTCTTCCTGACGTACTTTTTCCTGCTCCATAGCCTGCCACAGTTCGGCATCATAATCGGCAATGTTCATTTCACGCTTTAACATCCGCATCTCCTGACTCAGCTAACAATAGAATTTCGGCCTAAAAAGGCAGTCCCGTTGGACGACGACGAACAGTATAACCGAATCATTCTTCGATAACAGGTCTTGACAAAGGATTTTACGCAAACGATTACCTTCACGGCACGCAAGGCTTTGGAGAACAAAGGTCTGCTGAATTTCAACGGATTTCTTTTCAGGTTTGTGATGCAGATTTTTCACGATGTAACCTTTACAACGCAAAGTGACAAAGAACCATTTACAATGCAGGGGTATTTTTTATAAGATGCATTTGACATACATCATTAAAATTTCAGATAAAGGAAGACCGTATGCTTGACGCACAAACCATCGCTACAGTGAAAGCCACCATTCCCCTGCTGGTTGAAACAGGCCCGAAGCTGACCGCCCATTTCTACGATCGCATGTTTACGCATAACCCAGAGCTGAAAGAAATCTTCAACATGAGTAACCAGCGTAATGGCGATCAGCGGGAAGCGCTGTTTAACGCTATTGCCGCGTATGCCAGCAATATCGAGAACCTGGCGGCGCTGTTGCCTGCCGTTGAGAAAATCGCGCAGAAGCATACCAGCTTCCAGATTAAACCGGAGCAGTACAACATCGTAGGTGGCCATTTGCTGGCAACGCTGGACGAAATGTTCAGTCCGGGCCAGGAAGTTCTGGATGCATGGGGCAAAGCATACGGCGTGCTGGCGAACGTTTTCATCAACCGTGAAGCGCAGATCTACAGTGAAAATGCCAATAAAAATGGCGGCTGGGAGGGTACCCGTCCTTTCCGCATCGTGGCAAAAACCCCACGCAGTGCGCTTATCACCAGCTTTGAATTTGAACCTGTCGACGGTGGCGCAGTGGCTGAATATCATCCGGGGCAATACCTGGGCGTCTGGCTGAAGCCGGAAGGTTTCCCGCATCAGGAAATTCGTCAGTACTCACTGACCCGTAAACCCGATGGCAAAGGCTACCGTATTGCCGTGAAGCGTGAAGACGGTGGTCAGGTTTCCACCTGGCTGCACAACCATGCGAATGTGGGCGATGTCGTTCACTTAGCTGCACCTGCGGGCGATTTCTTTATGGACGTTGCGACCGATACCCCAGTGTCTCTGATTTCAGCAGGCGTGGGTCAAACCCCGATGCTGGCGATGCTGGATACGCTGGCAAAAGCGAATCATACGGCGCAGGTTAACTGGTTCCACGCGGCAGAAAATGGCGATGTACATGCCTTTGCCGATGAAGTGAATGAACTGGGCAAAACGCTGCCACGCTTTAGCGCACACACCTGGTATCGTGAGCCAACCGAAGCCGATCGCGCGAAAGGTGCGTTTGATAGCGTTGGTCTGATGGATTTGAACAAACTGGAAGGCGCAATCAGCGATCCGGCGATGCAGTTTTATCTGTGCGGTCCGGTTGGCTTTATGCAGTTTGCCGCGAAGCAGTTGGTCGGCCTGGGCGTGAAAAACGAGAACATTCATTACGAATGCTTCGGCCCGCATAAAGTCTTGTAATTACTCATGCCTGATGGCGCTGCGCTTATCAGGCCTACGGGATATTGTAGGCCTGATAAGGTGTTTACACCGTCATCCGGCAAGCACGGCGCGGCTTAGATTGCCGCGTCGTCTTCTTCACCGGTGCGAATACGAATCACGCGTGCCACGTCGAAGACAAAAATCTTACCGTCACCGATTTTACCGGTCTGGGCAGTACGAATAATGGTGTCGACGCAGGTATCGACAATGTCGTCTGTGACCACAATTTCAATTTTTACCTTCGGCAGAAAATCCACCATATATTCCGCACCACGGTACAGCTCAGTATGGCCTTTCTGACGGCCAAACCCTTTCACTTCTGTTACAGTCATACCGGTAATGCCGACTTCAGCCAGCGCTTCGCGGACGTCGTCCAGCTTGAAGGGTTTAATAATCGCATCAATCTTTTTCATGCTATTCCTTGAAAAGGTCGCCTGTCTTTTGATCGAATAAAACTAACATAATCCGCAGATTTATTCTTTGAAATCGTTTGCATCCAGCTCATGGCGAGAGAGCAACTTGTAGAATTCGGTGCGGTTGCGCCCCGCCATTCGCGCCGCATGGGTCACATTGCCCTTGGTGATTTGCAACAGCTTACGCAGGTAGTTGAGTTCAAACTGGTTACGCGCTTCAACAAAGGTCGGCAGCGCGGTGTTCTCCCCTTCCAGCGCCTGCTCCACCAGCGCGTCGCTGATCACCGGCGAAGAGGTCAACGCCACGCACTGCTCAATCACGTTAACCAACTGACGCACGTTACCAGGCCAACTGGCGGTCATTAACCGTTTCATGGCATCGGTCGAAAAGGCGCGCACGAACGGTTTGTGTCGTTCAGCAGACTGGCGCAGCAGATGGTTTGCCAGCAGCGGAATATCTTCCGTACGCTCGGCCAGCGCTGGGATCTTCAGGCTCACCACGTTGAGGCGATAGTACAAATCTTCGCGAAATTCCCCCCGAGCCATCGCTTTGGGTAAATCACGATGGGTCGCGGAAACGATCCGCACATCAATATCGATATCGCGGTTACTGCCCAGCGGCCTGACTTTTCGCTCCTGCAATACCCGTAGCAATTTAACCTGCAACGGCGCGGGCATATCGCCAATCTCATCGAGAAACAGCGTCCCGCCTTCCGCGGCCTGAAATAGCCCTTCACGATTGCTCACCGCGCCGGTAAAGGCGCCGCGCGCATGACCAAACAGCTCAGACTCCAGCAGTTGTTCCGGTAATGCGCCGCAGTTAATGGCAATAAAGGGCTTGTGGCTGCGCGGGCTGGCGTTGTGAATGGCCTGGGCAAAAACTTCTTTCCCGGTTCCGCTTTGGCCGTTGATCAATACGCTTACGTCCGATTGCGCCACCATGCGCGCCTGTTCCAGCAGACGCAGCATCAGTGGGCTGCGGGTGACGATGGACTCACGCCAGCTGTCATCAGCGGCAGGCGCAGACTGTTCCAACGCCCCGTCGATCGCATGGTATAACGCGTCTTTATCCACCGGCTTAGTGAGAAAGCTGAACACCCCTTGCTGAGTCGCCGCAACGGCGTCGGGGATGGAACCGTGAGCGGTGAGAATAATAACCGGCATTCCCGGCTGCACTTTCTGGATTTCAGTAAACAGCTGCATGCCGTCCATTTCATCCATGCGCAGATCGCTAATAACCAGATCCACTTTTTCACGGTTCAGTACCCGTAACCCTTCCTGCCCGCTTTCTGCGGTTACGACGCTGTAGCCTTCGCTGGTCAGGCGCATTCCAAGTAATTTCAACAGGCCGGGATCGTCATCCACCAGCAGCAGATGCGCGGGCTTACGGCTTATCATGGCGTGACCTCATCGGCAGACGGCGCTGCGCCTTCCTCGTTATCAGGTAGGGTGACTTTTTCGTTCCCGTGCGGCGCATCAGGGTTGTAACTACCGGCAGGTTTGCGCGTGGAAAGCTGGCGTTCAATATCGGTTAGATTCTCCAGCTTGCGGGTCGTGAGATCGAGCTGAGACTGCAAATGTTGCTGCTGCTGACGTAACGTATCAAGATCGCTGTCTGACGCCTGCTGAAGCTTGCTGTAGCGCATACGCTCTTCGGCCAGTTGCAACTGCAACGTCTGACTACTGCGCCAGACCTGATACAGCGGGCGTACCTGTAGCGGAATTTGCGGGCTTAATGCGTCGAGGCGCGTAACCGTCTCCCGCCTTTCAGGCGGCGTAATGTTGGCGTTATCAAGCAGGATCCCGCGCCTGAAAGCCCCCTGCCAGGTATCAGGCATCATCGTGCTGGCTTCACTACGCGCCTGTACCGGCATCAGGCGATTGGCGCAATCCATCGCCCGCAGCCAGTACAGCGGATTGGTTTCTGTGGGCTGACCAGACAGCGACCAGATATCGCTACAGTCGGTTGCAAGGTAGTCCGCCAGTTGATGAGGCGGAATTTTCTCCTGCGAGGGGTCGCCGATAATATGATTCACCGCGTTCGGGACGCAGCCTACCAGCGCCAGACACGGCAGGCTTGCGAGGATGACGTGACGGAAAAAATGTCGTTTAAGCATTCGGACAACAACGTATGGCATACTCACCAGACTTAGGTTTATTTTAGTGATTTTTCGCTGCAGATAGCGGCAGTTCTATGCGAAAACAAACGTTTTGCGCATGCTCATCAACCAGATACAGTTTGCCCCGCATACGGCGGATGCAATCTCTGGCAATGCTAAGCCCCAACCCGCTTCCTTTTACCGCCCCTTTTCGCTGATGGCTACCCTGGAAAAAAGGCTCGAAGATCATGGTCTGTTCTGCTTCTGGAATCGGTGTGCCGGTATTCATTACATCAATGTATACCATTGAGCCATGCAAACTGCTGCGGATCCAAATGTTACCGGATTCAGCGCCATAGTGCACCGCATTGGAATAAAGATTGTCCAGCACGCTCATCAATAGCATCGGTTCTGCCAGGCAGGCGTTCACCGCAAGCGCAACATCAGTATGTATCATTTTGGCGCGAGCGGGCAGGCTATGTGCAGAAACAACGCTTTCCACCAGCGGCGCGATTTCCACTCGTTCAAGCTCAACCTCGTCATCCGCCAGCTTGCGGTTGTAATCGAGCAGTTGCTCAATCAGTTTTTGCAGGTTGCGGCTACTGTCATCGAGAATACCGACCACCTCTTTTTGCTCTGGCGTTAACGGCCCAACGACCTGATCGGCTAACAGCTCGGTACCTTCGCGCATGCTCGCCAGAGGCGTTTTCAGCTCATGAGACAGGTGGCGTAAAAACTGATGTCGTTGTGACTCCAGCCAGGAGAGACGTTCGCTCAGCCAGATAATGCGCTGGCCCACGGACCGCAGCTCCCGGGGTCCCGTAAATAATACGCTATCGCCCAGCGAGCGCCCTTCCCCCAGACGATTGATCATTTTTTCTATGCCCTTCACCGGACCGATTATCATGCGGGTAAACAGCAACACCATCGCCAGGCTGACAAGAAACAGCACCAGCGCCTGCCAGCCAAAGAACTGCCCACGTTCGGCTATTTCCTGCTGTAGCTGCTGCCCACGAGAAAAGACGACCGTGCGCGTCGCTTGTACCATTTCAGTATTGGCACTGGCGAAAGCGTCCAGCCGCGCCGCCGCCACGCTATCAGGACCACTGTTGGTGCACTGTAACTGCGCGAGATCGTTGAGGTCCTGACGCAGTGCCTGATAAAGCTTGGTATCCGGCAACACACCCGCATGCGCATCCAGCATGTCGCTGTAGCGTTTACGTTGGCTCTGGTAAACCTTAGCCAGCGTTGGGTCATCAAGCACACAGTATTGCCGGTAGCTACGCTCCATCTCCAGCGCGGCATTGGTCATCGCTTCACTGCGTCTGGCGTCAATCAGCGTGGTTTGGTTCGTCAGCGCCGCCTGCGCGCTCAGGGCATTCAGACTTTGCCACGCCTGCCAGGCCAAAACTAACAACGGCAGCAGGATAAGCAAAAATGCCAACGTAACCAATTGACGTAAAGATCGGGGGAAAACAGACCAGCGCTTCAAGGCGTTACTCTCAATGGACAGGAATAGGTTGATGCTAACTGAGGGGAACGTCAGATACAACAAAGCCGGGATTAACCCGGCTTTGTTGTGGAATAAGGCGGTGCCTAACTCGACGTTTCGCCCGAAGGTTGATATGAGCGATGCTAATATCAGATGTTGGACGGCAGGCACCTTGTTGTGCGTCATTCGAAGTTTATGTAGCACGTCCCGAAGGGGCTGACATAAGAAGGTGAATGAGCCACTGGGCAATATTATGCAGCATCTGTGCCAATATTCAAAACACTTTATTAACACAATGATAAATATAGAAAATGTTCTTATTCACATGAAAAATAATTTTGGCTATTTTTCACCCTTACTGTCGCCAATCAGCAACACCCACAGCACTTAAAAACAAATTCATTTTAAATCATATAATTAAATGTCTCTTTTTAGCGACAACGTAACCCCACCTATGTCGGGATTTCCCGACACTTAAACGCATTGTCGGATAGCGGCATACATGCGTTATCTGGCATACAAAATGACAGACAAAAAAAAGCCCCTCACGCAGAGGGGCTTAAAGGTTATCGAGCTGATTACCCGAGCTGTTTACGCGCGTTGCGGAAGATACGCATCCACGGGCTGTCCTCGCCCCAGTTTTCCGGGTGCCAGGAGTTGCTCACGGTACGGAATACACGTTCCGGGTGCGGCATCATAATGGTGACGCGACCATTTTCAGTAGTAACGGCAGTAATTCCGTTCGGCGAACCGTTCGGGTTAGCCGGGTAGGTCTCGGTCACCTTACCGAAGTTATCAACGTAGCGCAGCGCCACCAGCCCCTTACTCTCCAGCGCGGCCAGATGCGCGCCGTCACGCACTTCCACACGGCCTTCACCGTGAGAAACGGCAATCGGCATCATCGAACCAACCATATCGGTAAGCAGTAAAGACGGGCTTTGCGTCACTTCGACCAGGCTGAAGCGGGCTTCAAAACGATCGGAGTGGTTACGCACAAAGCGTGGCCACAGCTCGCTTCCCGGGATCAGTTCACGCAGGTTAGACATCATCTGGCAACCGTTACACACCCCGAGCGCCAGCGTTTGCGGGCGATGGAAGAAGGTTTCGAACTCATCACGGACGCGGTTGTTGAACAGAATCGACTTCGCCCAGCCTTCCCCTGCGCCGAGCACATCGCCGTAAGAGAAACCGCCACAGGCTACCAGCGCCTGGAAGTTACCCAGACCGATGCGTCCGCCCAGCAGGTCGCTCATATGCACATCGATGGCGTCAAAGCCCGCACGGTGGAAGGCAGCCGCCATTTCAACGTGGGAGTTCACGCCCTGCTCGCGCAGCACGGCCACTTTTGGACGCGCGCCGGTAGCGATGAACGGGGCGGCAACATCTTCGTTGATATCAAACGACAGTTTAACGTTGAGGCCAGGATCGGCATCGTTGGTTTTCGCGTCGTGTTCCTGATCGGCACACTCCGGGTTGTCGCGCAGACGCTGCATTTGCCAGGTGGTTTCCGCCCACCACATGCGCAGCGTGGTGCGGCTTTCGCTGAACACCGGCTGACCGTTGGCGCTCAGGGTGAAACGGTCACCCGTTACCGCCTGGCCGAGATAGTGCACGCAATCTGCCAGGCCATGTTGTGCCAGCAACACCTCAACCGCTTCACGGTCAGCAGCGCGAACCTGGATCACTGCGCCCAGCTCTTCATTAAACAGCGCCGCCAGACGATCGTCACCCAACGAGTGGATATCAGCGTCAATACCGCAGTGACCGGTGAAGGCCATTTCCGCCAGCGTAACCAGCAGTCCGCCGTCGGAACGGTCATGGTAGGCCAGCAGCTTACGCTGCGCGACCAGCGCCTGAATGGCGTCGTAGAAGCCTTTCAGTTGCTCAACGTTACGCACGTCGGCAGGCTTGTCGCCCAGTTGACGATAAACCTGTGCCAGCGCCGTCGCGCCCAGCGCGTTGTGACCAAGACCGAGGTCAATCAGCAGCAGGGCGTTGTCTTCAGTAGAGAGCTGTGGGGTTATCGTGTGGCGCACGTCTTCCACGCGGGCAAAGGCGGTGATCACCAGCGACAGCGGCGAAGTCATTTCACGCTGCTCATTACCTTCCTGCCAGCGGGTTTTCATCGACATAGAGTCTTTGCCCACCGGAATAGTCAGGCCAAGCGCCGGACATAATTCTTCCCCAACGGCTTTTACCGCTTCGTACAGCCCGGCATCTTCACCGGGGTGACCCGCAGCCGCCATCCAGTTAGCCGACAGTTTAATGCGTTTGATATCGCCAATCTGCGTTGCCGCAATGTTAGTCAGCGCTTCACCTACCGCCAGACGCGCAGAGGCCGAGAAATCCAGTAGCGCAACTGGCGCACGCTCACCGATAGACATCGCTTCACCGTAGTAGCTATCCAGGCTTGCGGTGGTGACCGCGCAGTTGGCTACCGGGATCTGCCACGGACCAACCATCTGGTCACGCGCCACCATGCCGGTAACGGTACGGTCGCCGATCGTCACGAGGAACGTTTTCTCAGCGACAGTCGGCAGATGCAGCACGCGGTTAACCGCATCTGCAATCGAGATTTCGCCACGATTCAGGGCGTCGCCTTTGGCTTTCAGCGTCTGCACATCGCGGGTCATTTTCGGGGTTTTACCCAGCAGCACATCCAGCGGCATGTCGATCGGCTGGTTATCGAAGTGGCTGTCGCTCAGTGTGAGATGCTGTTCTTCAGTGGCCTCACCGATCACCGCATACGGCGCGCGCTCGCGCTTACACAGTTCATCAAACAGCGGTAGCTGGTCAGCGGCAACCGCCAGCACATAGCGCTCCTGGGATTCGTTACACCAGATTTCCAGCGGGCTCATACCCGGCTCGTCGCTAAGAATATCGCGCAGCTGGAACTTACCGCCGCGACCGCCATCGCTTACCAACTCCGGCATGGCGTTAGACAGACCGCCTGCGCCAACGTCATGGATAAACAGGATCGGGTTCGCATCGCCCATCTGCCAGCAGCGGTCGATAACTTCCTGGCAACGACGTTCCATTTCCGGGTTGTCGCGTTGTACCGAAGCGAAATCAAGATCGGCATCAGACTGGCCGGAAGCCATAGAGGAGGCAGCCCCGCCGCCAAGCCCGATGTTCATCGCCGGGCCGCCGAGGACGATCAGCTTGGCGCCAACGACGATCTCACCTTTTTGCACGTGATCGGCACGGATGTTACCGATCCCGCCCGCCAGCATGATCGGTTTATGGTAACCGCGTAGCTCTTCGCCGTTGTGGCTGTTGACCTTTTCTTCGTAGGTGCGGAAGTAGCCGGTCAGCGCCGGACGACCGAATTCGTTGTTAAATGCCGCGCCGCCCAACGGACCTTCGGTCATGATATCGAGCGCGGTAACAATACGGTCCGGCTTACCAAAGTCTTCTTCCCACGGCTGTTCAAAGCCAGGAATACGCAGGTTGGAAACGGAGAAGCCCACCAGCCCGGCTTTCGGTTTTGCACCGCGACCGGTTGCACCCTCGTCGCGGATTTCGCCGCCGGAGCCGGTAGCCGCGCCCGGCCACGGAGAGATAGCCGTCGGGTGGTTGTGGGTTTCAACCTTCATCAGGATGTGGGCTGGCTCCTGATGGAAATCGTAGCGGCCGGTTTTGTGGTCGGCAAAGTAGCGGCCCACTTCAGAACCTTCCATTACCGCGGCGTTGTCTTTATAAGCAGACAGCACGTGGTCCGGCGTGGTTTCGAAAGTGTTTTTAATCATCTTGAACAGCGACTTGGGCTGCTGTTTACCGTCGATAACCCAGTCGGCGTTAAAAATTTTGTGGCGGCAGTGCTCGGAGTTAGCCTGCGCAAACATGTACAGTTCAATGTCGTTCGGGTTGCGTCCCAGTTTGGTAAACGCATCCTGCAGATAGTCGATTTCGTCTTCCGCCAGCGCCAGACCGAGACGCAGGTTAGCGTCGATCAGCGCCTGGCGTCCCTCACCCAGCAGATCAACACTGGAGACCGGCGCAGGCTGGTGATGGACAAACAGTTTTTCGGCATCGTTCAGCGCAGAGAAAACCGTTTCCATCATGCGGTCGTGCAGTTCGTCGGCAACCATCTGCCACTGCTCAGCGGTCAGCGTAGAGGCTTCTACATACCAGGCAATGCCACGTTCCAGACGGCTAATCTGTTGCAGGCCACAGTTGTGGGCAATATCAGTCGCTTTAGAAGACCACGGGGAGATGGTGCCAGGGCGAGGCGTAACCAGCAGCAGTTTGCCTTCAGGGGCATGGCTGTGAAGAGCAGGACCATATTTCAGCAGGCGTACAAGCTGGGCGTGCTCATCCTCATTCAACGGTGCATTCAGATCGGCAAAATGGACGTACTCGGCGTAAATATTGTGGACCTGGAGGTTGGCAGCCTGAAAACGTGCCAGCAGTTTGTTAATACGGAATGCAGACAGTGCAGGTGAACCACGCAGAATTTCCATCATAAGTCTCTCGTCTTCTAAGCTTTCGGTGTGCCCAAGTGGGGGAAACGGGCGTCATTATAAAGAATCTACCGCGCCGACGAAACCGTTTGCGTCGAAATAAAATCACGACCTTCTCTTATCATCAAATGCGGTCTGGTTTCTGAATAAGTTGCCAACTGACGCAAGTTTAAGCAAAATGCCGCTCATTAATGACGACTTCACTTCTTAATCATCACCACAGCAGGCAGAGACAACGTACGGTTCAGAGAATTAACTAATTGAAAAAATTAAAGATTAATTATCTGTTCATCGGCATATTAACGCTGTTGTTGGCAGCGGCCCTCTGGCCATCTATTCCCTGGTTCGGTAAAGCCGAAAATCGTATCGCCGCCATTCAGTCGCGGGGAGAACTGCGCGTCAGTACCCTCGACTCGCCGTTAACTTACGCGACCCTCAACGGTAAGAAATTCGGCCTGGATTATGAACTGACTCAGGCATTCGCCAACTACCTGGGCGTGAAGTTAAAAGTCACCGTGCGCCAGAACATCAGCCAGCTTTTTGACGACCTGGATAACGGCCATGCCGATCTGTTAGCCGCAGGCCTGGTATATAACAGCGAGCGGGTGAAAAATTACCAGCCCGGCCCAACCTACTATTCGGTTTCACAACAGTTGGTGTATCGGGTTGGGCAATACCGCCCGCGCACTCTTGCCACTGTGAACGAAAATCAGCTGACCATCGCCCCGGGACACGTGGTGGTTAACGATCTCCAGTTACTTAAAGAGAATAAATTTCCCGATCTGAGCTGGAAGGTGGATGACAAAAAGGGCACTACTGAACTGCTTGATGATGTTATCGCCGGGAAGCTGGATTACACCATTGCCGATTCCGTCGCCATCAGCTTATACCAGCGCGTACATCCTGAACTGGCCGTAGCGCTGGACGTATCTGACGAACAGCCGGTGACCTGGTTTAGTCGCCTGGACGATGACAACACGCTGTCTGCCGCCCTGTTGGATTTTTTTAACACCATGAATGAAGACGGCTCTCTGGCGCGGCTAGAAGAAAAGTATCTCGGGCATGGCGATGATTTTGACTATGTTGATACCCGCACCTTTTTACGCGCCGTAGACAGCGTATTGCCGGACCTTAAGCCGCTGTTTGAGAAATATGCGCAGGAGATAGACTGGCGACTGCTCGCCGCAATCTCTTATCAGGAGTCGCACTGGGACGCGCAGGCCACTTCCCCGACCGGCGTACGCGGGTTGATGATGCTGACCAAAAATACCGCTCAAAGTCTCGGACTGACCGACCGTACCGATGCCGAACAAAGCATCAGCGGCGGCGCGCGGTATTTGCAGGATATGATGAGTAAAGTGCCCGATACTGTCCCCGAAGGGGAACGCATCTGGTTTGCGCTCGCAGCCTACAACATGGGTTATGCGCACATGCTGGATGCACGGGCGCTGACCGTGAAAACCAAAGGCAATCCGAACAGCTGGTCCGACGTAAAACAGCGTCTGCCGCTGCTCAGCCAAAAGCCGTATTACAACAAGCTGACCTATGGTTATGCGCGTGGCCACGAAGCCTACGCTTATGTGGAAAATATCCGTAAGTACCAGATTAGCCTGGTGGGGTATCTGCAGGAGAAAGAAAAACGGGCGCTTGAAACGCAGCAACTGGCGCAGGATTACCCGGCGGTGACGCCGGCAGAGCTAATAGGTAAAGATGAATTGCCGCTTTCGGCGTTTCTGTCTCAGACGTCGTCAAATTACCTGTCGCACTCCCCTTCCCTGCTGTTTTCACCGCAGAAAAAAGAGGACAAGTAGCCTCGTAGGCCTGATAAGCGCAGCGTCATCAGGCAATCAGACCGGCATTTACAAATTGGCGTTTTTTTTCAGCGCTTTGATTTCCTGACGACGCATGCGGAAGAAATCACTGAGCAACGTGGCGCATTCATCCCGTAGCACCCCTTCGGTCACCTCCACCCGATGATTCATTCCAGGGTGATGCAGTACATCCATTAATGACCCGGCAGCCCCCGTTTTCGCATCGCGCGCGCCAAAAACGACATGGCCGATACGGCTGTGCACCATCGCGCCTGCGCACATCACGCACGGCTCCAGAGTGACATACAGCGTGGTATCCAACAGACGGTAGTTTTGCAGCACCAGGCCGCCCTGACGCAGCGCCATAATTTCAGCGTGGGCAGTCGGATCATGGTGACCAATCGGACGGTTCCAGCCTTCGCCAATCACGCGGTTGTTATGTACCAATACCGCGCCCACCGGGACTTCACGCTCATCCCAGGCGCGCTTAGCCAGCGTTAAAGCATGACGCATCCAGTATTCGTGGCTAAATTCAACTTCAGACAAAGGGGTAACTCCAGTAATCAAAGCGGGCGCATTATACACAGACGCTATCGTTTACTCTATTCGAGTTGTTGCAGCTCTCCGCGCGGCGTGACGCGCCAGCGATGCTGGCAAAAAGAGAGCAGAGGATTGTCCTGATTACTGTCGCTGTAGCCACTATAAAGCTGAAGCGGCGCACCAATGTGGCGTTCCAGTTGCGTCACTTTCTCATGGCCCAGACAGCGCAGAGGCAGCACCCACCCGCCGAATCCCCGCGCCATTTTACTGGCGATCAGATTGACTCGCGGTAGCCACGGCGTGTCGAAGTACACCTGCTCGACCAGCGACTGCGGGGAGCCAGTAATAAGCCAGATTTCGGCGTCAGAGCTTAACAGGTAGGTTGTCAGCCGCTGCTGCACGAGCGGAAAGGCCGTCACGTTACTGCGAAACCAGCGCACAAAGTCAGCCTGATGCCCTTTCAGGCGCGCCTCGCTACGACCAAAAGTGCATCCCCACAACAGCAGGCTCATTGGCCAGCGGGCGGCGCGCCCTTGTATCAGCAGTGCCAGCGCAATCACCGGTAGCAGAGGCAGCACAAGCAACGCGTTCAACGGCTGGCGACGCAGCAGATAACATATAAAGCTACCGAACATATCCTGCTGGTGTAACGTGCCATCCAAATCAAAAAAAACAACGCGGCGCTGGTGATTGGTCAAACCTTATTCCTCTGGATCGTTGAACCCCAATAGCCAGGTAAACAGGAACCCGGCGATAACTGCTACCAGATAGCCTAACAGATAGAACATCACTTTTCCGGCAACAATCGTCAGTGCCAGCGGCAAACCGGAGATGCCAAAGGTGATAACCGTCGCCACCTTCCAGTAGCTAATCAGCGCCCCGCCTACCGCTCCGCCAAGGCAGGCACCGATAAACGGTTTACCCAACGGCAGCGTGACGCCAAAAATAAGCGGTTCGCCAATGCCCAGCAGCCCGACCGGCAGCGCTCCTTTGATCACTTTCTTAAGCCGCGCATTGCGGGTTTTCATCAACACCGCTATCGCAGCCCCTACTTGTCCAACGCCTGCCATCGCCAGGATAGGAAAGAGCGCGTTATAACCGTGCGCCTGTACCAGCTCAACGTGGATGGGCACCAACCCTTGATGAAGTCCGGTGAGCACCAATGGCAGGAAAGTTCCCGCCAGTATGGCACCAACCAGGAACCCGCCGCGGTCGATAGCCCAGGATGCGCCGTGAGCGATGGATTCAGAAATCCAGCCTCCAAGCGGTTGCAGCGCCACAATCGCGATGGCCCCGGTAATGATGGTGGTCAGCAGCGGGTTAAGGATAAGCTCCAGCGATTCCGGCAACAGCTCGCGGAATTTGCGCTCGATCCAACACATCAGCGCAACCACCAGCAGCACTGCGATCACCCCGCCGCGCCCCGGCTGCAACGCTTCGCCAAACAGGGTAATCTGCGCCAGCTGTGGACTGGAGAGGATCCCCGCCATCACCCCGCCCATCGCCAGAGAGCCGCCGAAGACTTTGGCGGTATTCACCCCAACCAGAATATTCATGATGGCAAACACGGCGCTACCAAATATGCCCATCAGCCCCAGCATATTCGGATAATGGGTCGCAAAATCCCCCACGATATCCGGCCGCTTAAGGATGTTTATAATGCCGGTGATCAAACCGGAGGCGATAAACGCCGGAATAAGAGGGATAAAGACGTTCGCCAGCTTGCGCAGCGCATCGCTCATTGGCGCTTTGTACTTCGCTTTGGCCTCTGATTTGGTGCGCTCGATATTATTCACATCTGCACGCTCGCCGCCATCGGCAATCAGGGAGCGCATGGCATCCACCACCTTGGCAGCTTTACCGGGGCCGACGATTATCTGATGCTGCGCGCCCTGCTTCACGTAACCGCTAACACCAGGCAGTTGCCTGAGACGGGGAATATCAATCTGATCGTCATCCTGAACTTCCACCCTGACGCGGGTCATACAGTTTTCCAGGCGCAGAATATTTTGCTCTCCGCCTACGCCCAGCAGAATGTCGCTGGCCAGCACCGCCGTCTTATCCATATACACCTCTTAGTGTTCTAACGCCGCGCGTAAAAAACCCTGGTGAGCGGCAAGCTTTTCACGGGCGGCAGCGGCATCCAGGCCAGTGAGCGCCATTAAAATCGCTGGCTTAACGTCAAAATCAGTCTGCTTTAACAGCGCTTGCGCCTGTTCTCGCGCAATGCCGGTGGCTTCAACCACCATACGGCACGCTCGATCGACCAGTTTGACGTTGGTTGCCTGCATATCCACCATCAGGTTCTGGTACACCTTGCCAAATTTCACCATCGCACCGGTGGAGATCATATTGAGCACCAATTTTTGCGCGGTGCCGGATTTCAGTCGCGTTGACCCGGTCAACGCCTCCGGCCCCACCACCGGGGAGATAGCAATATCCGCTTCATGCGCGACAGGAGAATCCGGATTGCAGGAAATAGCCGCCGTCGTACAACCCACCGAACGCGCATATTTCAGCCCACCAATCACATACGGCGTGCGACCTGAAGCCGCCAGACCAACCACCAGATCCTGTGCGGTAAGGTTGAGTGCGCGCAGATCGTCTTCGCCTAACTGCGGGTTATCTTCCGCACCTTCTACCGCCTTGAGCAGCGCGCCCGGCCCCCCGGCAATCAGCCCAACCACCAGACCATGCGGTACACCGAAGGTCGGTGGGCACTCAGACGCGTCCAGCACTCCAAGACGTCCGCTGGTACCTGCGCCCATGTAAATAATGCGTCCACCGGCTTTTAACGCGTTAGCTGCCGCATCGACCGCGCACGCAACTTGAGGCAGAGTTGCTTTTACTGCTTCCGCTACCAGCGTATCCTGTTGATTAAATCGATGAACCAACTCCAACGTTGAGAGCGCATCCAGATCCATGGTCTGTGGATTGCGGGTTTCTGAAACTAATGCACCGAGATTCATTTTTTGTTCCTTAGGAATTTTTAATTCATAATAATCTGTCATAATGGAATATTATATTCATCCAGGCGAGTGAAATTTTGTTTTGCAATCGCCATCACGTTTTCGCCAGGAGACAGCATGAACTGTTTAATTCGCATTCGTCAGCGTTACCCGGACCTCGCGCAAAGCGATAAAAAACTTGCGGATTATCTTCTTGCTCAGCCGGATACCGCGCGTCATCTCAGCTCACAGCAGCTGGCCTTTGAAGCAGGCGTCAGCCAGTCCAGCGTGGTGAAGTTCGCGCAAAAGATGGGCTTTAAAGGGTTTCCGGCGCTGAAACTGGCGATTAGCGAAGCGTTGGCCAGCAATCCCAACCCTCATTCCATTCCGGTGCATAATCAGATTCGCGGTGACGACCCCATGCGTATGGTGGGCGAAAAGCTGATTAAAGAGAACGTGGCGGCGATGCATGCGACGCTGGACGTCAACAGCGAAGAGAAACTGATAGAGAGCGTCACGATGCTGCGCTCAGCCCGGCGCATTATCCTGACCGGGATTGGCGCATCGGGTCTGGTAGCGCAGAATTTTGCCTGGAAACTGCTAAAGATTGGGTTTAACGCGGTGGTTGAACGCGATATGCACGCCCTGCTGGCGGCGGTGCAGGCGCTTTCACCTAACGATCTGCTGCTGGCCATTTCGTATACCGGAGAACGCCGCGAACTCAACCTGGCTGCGGATGAAACGTTGCGCGCCGGAGCCAAAATTCTCGCCATCACCGGATTTACCCCTAACGCCCTGCAACAGCGCGCAACTCATTGTCTGTACACGATTGCTGAAGAACAGGCCACGCGCAGCGCAGCGATTTCCTCTACCCATGCGCAAATGATGCTCACTGATTTACTGTTTATGGCGCTGGTGCAGCAAGATCTGGAGCATGCCCCGGAACGCATTCGCCACAGCGAAGCACTGGTAAAAAAACTGGTCTGAGCAAAGAATGCGCGTATAATGCCCGCCCGATTTGTGATGTTTTGAGAGTTTCCTGATGGCCCTGTTAATCACTAAAAAGTGTATCAATTGCGATATGTGCGAGCCCGAATGCCCGAATGAGGCGATTTCGATGGGTGACAGCATTTACGAGATTAACAGCGACAAGTGTACGGAATGCGTAGGCCATTACGACACGCCAACCTGCCAGAAGGTGTGCCCGATCCCTAATACTATTTTGAAAGATCCGGCACATGTCGAAACGGAAGAGCAGCTGTGGGATAAGTTTGTACTGATGCACCACGCCGATAAGCTGTAACGTTGCCTGATGACGCTATGCTTATCAGGCCGATGAAACGTTAGCTCTCGATAATCACCGTGGCGCAGGCGTAGTGACGCTCATCGGCCAGCGTCACATGCATATGTGCGACGCCGAGTTTTTCCGCCAGTTTTAACGCCTCCCCCCATAACCGCAGACGCGGCTTACCGAGTTCATCGTTAAAGACCTCAAACTGATTAAACGCCAGACCGTTGCGAATACCGGTACCAAAGGCTTTTGCTGCCGCCTCTTTGACCGCAAAACGCTTCGCCAGAAAGCGCACCGGTTGCTGATGCGTCTCCCAGATTGCCCATTCGTTGTCGCTGAGCACGCGTCTTGCCAGACGGTCGCCGGAACGGGAGATCACCGCTTCGATGCGGGCAATCTCCACAATATCCGTACCTAATCCCAGAATCGCCATTAGCCACGCGCTTCCAGCATCAGGCGCTTCATTTCGACTACTGCATCTTTCAGACCGCTCATCACCGCGCGGCCGATAATGGCATGGCCAATGTTCAACTCGTGCATTTCCGGGATCCGCGCGATGGCTTTAACGTTGTGGTACGTCAGGCCGTGCCCCGCATTCACCTTCAGACCAAGGCTGGCGGCAAAGGTCGCCGCTTTGGCGATACGCGCCAGTTCGCTGGCCTGTTCAGCGTCGGTTTTCGCATCGGCGTAACAGCCGGTGTGAATTTCGATGTAAGGCGCGCCGACTTCAGCAGCGGCCTTAATCTGTTCGTCATCAGCATCGATAAACAGCGAAACCAGAATGCCTGCGTCCGCCAGGCGTTTGCAGGCATCGCGCATCTTGTCACGCTGACCCGCGACGTCCAGGCCACCTTCAGTCGTCACTTCCTGACGTTTTTCCGGCACCAGGCAGCAAAAATGCGGCTTAGTCTCAACGGCAATCGCCAGCATCTCTTCGGTTACCGCCATTTCCAGATTCATACGCGTATCCAGCGTCTGGCGCAAAATGCGCACGTCGCGATCGGTAATATGGCGACGGTCTTCACGCAGGTGCACGGTAATGCCGTCTGCGCCCGCCTGCTCAACGATAAACGCCGCCTGAACCGGGTCAGGGTATGCGGTGCCGCGTGCATTACGTAAAGTGGCAATGTGGTCAATGTTGACGCCTAACAGTAATTCGGCCATGGCAATCCATCCTCGTTAATCATTTTTTGTTTTTACTGCGCGTTTTGGCATAAATTGCCGGAACAGTTCCCGGCTTTTTAACGGCTTACCACCAAGATACGGCTTTAACGCCATGCGGGTAAAGCGTTTCGCGGCGCGAAGCGTATCAGCATCCGGAAATTCCCGCGATTCGAGTGCTTTCAGATGGCGTCCGGTAAAGGTGGCGTTATCAATCACTACGCTTGCGATAAACCCTTTTTCTTCCCGGTAACGATAGGTCATGGTGTCGTCCACCGGCTCGCCACTACCCGCACAGTGGGTAAAATCGACGCCGTACCCCAGATGTCCAAGTAAGGCCAGCTCAAAGCGACGCAGCGCAGGCTCTGGCGAACCCGTCGCGCCAGCCAGCGCCTGAATACAGTTCAGGTAGTCGAAAAAGAGTTCAGAAAAGCGGGTCTCATACTCAAGTACACGAGAGATAAGCTCGTTGATATACAAGCCGCTGTACAGTGTGATACCGCTAAGGGGGAGAGCCAGAGAAACGGCTTCGGCACTGCGTAAGGTTTTGACCTCACCACGTCCACCAAAGCGAAGCAACAACGGAGTAAAAGGCTGGAGCGCGCCTTTGAGATTAGAACGTTTGGAGCGCGCGCCTTTAGCCACCAGGCGCACACGACCCGATTCTTCCGTGAAGACGTCCAGCACGAGACTGGTTTCGCTCCACGGGCGGCTATGCAGGACAAAAGCGCGTTGCCATCCTTCCATCATACCCGCCGTCTTTCAAGCTGCAGGTGTGTTGGCTGCGCCCACTCACCCCAGTCACTCACTTGAGTAAGCTCCCGAGGATCTGCGGTCTTGCCGCCTTCCTGCACCTCGAAAGCCATAACCTATGAAAAATTAGACGTCGTCGCCGTAACCGAGGCTACGCAGCGCGCGCTCGTCATCGGCCCAGCCGGATTTCACTTTCACCCACAGCTCAAGGTGAACGGGCGCTTCGAACATCTCCTGCATGTCTTTACGCGCTTCGATGCCGATGGTTTTAATTTTGGCCCCTTTGTTGCCAATAACCATCTTCTTCTGCCCTTCACGTTCAACGAGGATCAGACCGTTAATATCGTAACCACCGCGTTCGTTAGAGATAAAACGTTCAATCTCCACGGTAACGGAGTACGGCAGTTCAGCCCCCAGAAAACGCATCAGCTTTTCACGGATGATTTCAGAAGCCATAAAGCGCTGAGAACGGTCGGTGATGTAATCTTCCGGGAAGTGATGAATGGCTTCCGGCAGGTGCTTACGCACGATGCCCGCAACGGTATCAACATTCAGGCCGGTTTCGGCAGAAATCGGGACAATATCAAGGAAGTTCATCTGGCTTGCCAGGAACTGCAGGTGCGGCAGTAAATCGGCTTTTTCCTGAACGTTGTCAACTTTGTTCACAGCCAGAATAACCGGGGCTTTACCGTCGCGCAGCTTGTTGAGCACCATTTCGTCGTCCGGCGTCCAGCGGGTGCCTTCCACAACGAAAATAACCAGTTCAACATCACCAATCGAGCTGCTCGCCGCTTTGTTCATCAGGCGGTTGATCGCCCGTTTTTCTTCCATATGCAGGCCCGGGGTATCAACATAAATCGCCTGATACGCACCTTCGGTATGGATGCCAACAATACGGTGACGTGTTGTCTGAGCCTTACGTGAGGTTATGGAAATCTTCTGCCCAAGCAGATTATTCAACAGGGTGGATTTGCCGACGTTCGGGCGACCGACGATGGCAATAAATCCGCAGTAAGTTTTCTCTTCGCTCATTCCAGCTCCAGTTTTTTCAACGCCTGTTCGGCGGCAGCCTGCTCAGCCTTACGACGGCTCGAACCTGTGCCAACCACCGGTTCACTCAGGCCGCTGACCTGGCAGTGGATAGTAAATTCTTGATCGTGTGCTTCACCACGAACCTGCACCACCAGATAGGACGGCAGCGGCAGGTGGCGACCCTGCAAATATTCCTGCAGGCGCGTTTTCGGATCTTTTTGTTTATCGCCTGGGCTAATTTCATCCAGACGAGTCTGATACCAGTTCAGGATCAGTTGTTCAACAGTTTGAATATCGCTGTCGAGGAAGACGCCGCCGATCAAAGCTTCAACGGTATCTGCCAGGATCGATTCACGACGGAAACCGCCGCTTTTCAGCTCGCCTGGCCCCAAACGTAAACATTCACCGAGGTCAAACTCACGGGCTAATTCAGCCAGCGTATTGCCGCGAACCAGCGTCGCGCGCATGCGACTCATATCACCTTCATCCACACGCGGAAAACGGTGATACAGCGCATTAGCGATAACAAAGCTCAGAATAGAGTCGCCTAAAAATTCTAAACGCTCGTTATGTTTGCTGCTGGCGCTACGGTGAGTTAATGCCTGCTGCAACAGCTCCTGATGATTAAAAGTGTAGCCCAGCTTCCGTTGAAGCCGATTAATTACGATGGGGTTCATGCGATACCAATAAATGAATGCGTCAACAATTCAGCACACGAAACAGACCTGATATACGCATTTCGCTTAGCCATCCCGCTTCGGCTGAATGCATTTATACACAAACCAACGCTGTTTCGTGTGCCGTGGCAACCTGTCGGTGCCAACCTCAAACTTCGGGGGAATATTCTATACACAACGACAAGGGATGTCGTTAGTCTGCGGGAATTTATCCGAGAAATAATTCACGCTGTCGCCATAATGACGACAACGTGAACGATTATCAGCGATTAGTGAATGCCACCAATACGGCTTAAGCGCACACCGGTCGGCCATTCGCCTTCTTGCTTATCGAAACTCATCCAGATAGCGGTTGCTTTACCAACCAGATTCGCTTCCGGCACAAATCCCCAGTAACGGCTGTCCGCACTGTTGTCACGGTTATCACCCATCATGAAGTAGTGTCCCGGCGGGACGATCCAGGTTGCCAACTGCTGGCCTGGCTGGCGGTAATACATCCCCACCTGATCCTGCGCGATTGGCACGGTCAGAATGCGGTGCCTTACCTCACCCAGCGTTTCTTTACGCTCGGAGAGGCGAATACCGTTATCTTTCGTTTCATTCAGCGGAACCTCAAAGAAGCCGCTGGTCGCTTCACCGCCGTTACGACGCGCAAATGTCTGCACAAAATCACTTGGCTGAACATCAGAGTACGTTACCGGCAGCGCGTTTTCACACGCCTGACCGGAACTGCATCCTGGCTGAATAGTTACCTCTTTCGCCACCGGATCGTACGTCACTTTGTCTCCCGGTAAACCGACAGCACGTTTGATGTAGTCCAGACGCGGATCTTCCGGGTATTTAAACACCACGATATCACCGCGTTTCGGATGGCCGGTTTCGATCAGCGTTTTCTGGTAAATCGGATCTTTAATCCCGTAGGCGAATTTCTCCACCAGGATAAAGTCACCGATAAGCAGTGTCGGCATCATCGAACCAGACGGGATCTGGAACGGCTCATAAATAAATGAACGCACCACCAGCACAATAGCTAAAACCGGGAAAACGGATGCCCCGGTTTCCAGCCAGCCTGGCTTAGGGGCCACTTTTTTCAGCGTTGCTTTATCCAGTGAATCACCTGCAGCAGCTTGCGCTGCTGCCTGACGCTCCCGGCGTTTAGGCGCGAAGATGAATTTATCTACGCACCATAAAATGCCCGTCACCAGTGTGGCAATCACCAGAATCAGGGCAAACATGTTCGCCATGCCAACTCCTTAAGATTATTTGCTGTCTTTACCGACATGCAGAATGGCGAGGAAGGCTTCCTGTGGCAGTTCGACGTTACCGATCTGCTTCATGCGCTTTTTACCCTCTTTCTGTTTTTGCAGCAGCTTTTTCTTACGGCTGATATCGCCACCGTAGCATTTCGCCAGAACGTTTTTACGCAGCTGCTTAACCGTTGAACGCGCGATGATGTGCGTACCAATGGCCGCCTGGATCGCGATATCAAACTGCTGGCGAGGGATCAGATCTTTCATCTTCTCGACCAGTTCACGACCACGGCTCTGGGAGTTGTCGCGGTGGGTAATCAGCGCCAGCGCATCGACACGTTCGTTGTTGATGAGAACATCAACGCGCACCATGTCAGACGCCTGGAAACGTTTGAAGTTATAGTCCAGCGACGCATAGCCGCGAGAAGTTGACTTCAGACGGTCGAAGAAGTCGAGTACCACTTCCGCCATCGGAATTTCATAGGTCAGCGCCACCTGGTTACCGTGGTAAACCATGTTGGTCTGTACGCCGCGCTTCTCGATACACAGCGTGATGACGTTACCGAGGTAAGCCTGCGGCAGCAGCATATGACACTCAGCAATCGGCTCACGCAGTTCGTAAATGTTGTTCAACGGCGGCAGCTTGGACGGGCTATCGACGTAGATCGTCTCTTTCGCCGTGGTTTCGACTTCGTAGACTACGGTCGGCGCGGTAGTGATCAGATCCAGATCGTATTCACGTTCCAGACGTTCCTGAATGATCTCCATGTGCAGCAGACCGAGGAAGCCACAGCGGAAGCCGAAGCCCAGCGCGGTTGAGCTTTCCGGTTCATAGAACAGGGAGGCGTCGTTGAGGCTCAGCTTGCCGAGCGCGTCACGGAAGTTTTCGTAGTCGTCAGAGCTCACCGGGAACAGACCGGCGTAAACCTGTGGCTTCACTTTTTTAAAGCCTGGCAGCGGCTTGTCCGCCGGGTTACGCGCCTGCGTCAGGGTATCGCCAACCGGTGCGCCCAGGATGTCTTTAATCGCACAAACCAACCAACCCACCTCGCCGCATTTCAGCTCGGTACGGTCAACCTGTTTTGGCGTGAAGATGCCCAGACGGTCAGCGTTATAGACCTGACCGGTGCTCATCACTTTAATTTTGTCGCCTTTACGCATGGTGCCGTTTTTAATACGCACCAGTGACACGACGCCCAGGTAGTTATCGAACCAGGAGTCGATGATTAGCGCCTGTAACGGACCTTCCGGGTCGCCTTCCGGCGGCGGAATGTCGCGCACCAGACGTTCAAGAACGTCAGTGACGCCAACGCCGGTTTTCGCCGAGCAGCGAACGGCATCCGTCGCATCGATACCGACGATATCTTCGATCTCTTCCGCCACACGCTCAGGATCGGCGGCTGGCAGGTCAATTTTGTTCAGTACCGGCACCACTTCCAGATCCATTTCCATGGCGGTATAGCAGTTAGCCAGGGTCTGTGCTTCGACGCCCTGCCCGGCATCAACCACCAGCAGAGCGCCTTCACAGGCGGCAAGCGAGCGGGAAACTTCATACGAGAAGTCAACGTGGCCCGGGGTGTCGATAAAGTTAAGCTGATAGGTTTCACCATCAGATGCTTTGAAATCGAGCGTCACGCTCTGCGCTTTGATAGTAATACCGCGCTCACGCTCAAGATCCATCGAGTCGAGAACCTGCGCTTCCATTTCACGGTCAGACAGGCCACCGCAGATCTGGATAATACGGTCAGACAGCGTCGATTTACCGTGGTCGATGTGAGCTATGATTGAAAAGTTACGTATGTTCTTCATATAGTGTAATTATTGTGCCTTACGCCCGCCTGAGCAGGCTCTGAGAAGTCGCTGATCTGAGCTTAACGTCTGTTTAAGTGAAACGCCGCATTCTACACTACAACGCTGAGGCGAGGAAATGTTCATAGAGCAAGGATAGCGGGAACTGGAAACAACTTTGCAAAGTCGGTGAAACTTTTGCCGGATGGCGACACAAGCGCCATCAGGCAAAGCTATCACTGTTGGGTTTCGACGCGAATGAGATCGGGTGGGAGAGCAACGTTCAGAATGACCGGCTGCCAGGCTTCGCGCTCAGCAAGCTTACGAGAGTATCCACGGGCAATCAGGAATCCGCCCACGCCCCCCAGCACGGCTCCGCTTAATGCCGCAAGGTCGGAACCAAACAGCACCTGGAATAGCGCCGCGAAGAGAAAGAGCCCCGCCAACGGAGACATGTAGACCAACATCGCTGAACCCAGCAGGCTACCCTCGGCAATACCCAGTTCAACTTTTTGACCGGGCGCTAAGGGTTCGTCGCTGGGCACCACGATGGTATGCGTGGTCTGCGGCCCAAGTTTGTTCAGCACGCGGCTCCCGCATCCGGCCCGGGAAGCACAGCTGCTACATGATGCTTTAACATCACAGCTGACCGTCGCCAGACCATTTTGCCAGGAGACGACTGTCGCCCACTCTTTAATCATTGTGCAGCCCTGAACTTAATATTTTCCGCGATACGCTTCGCCGTTTGCGGTGGAAGCTCGCCCACAATCGTAATTTCTGCGTTATCACGCACGCTGGTGCTAACCGTTCTACGCCCGGTTCGCAACAGCTGATCGGCGCTGTTTTGCATCGCACGGTTTACGTTCACGGAGAAACTGAACAGGCCATCAGAATATAGGCGCGATTCGATCGGCATGTTATCCATCGTCGGCAGCGGACGTCGACTGCTGGAAACTTCGCTGAAGCCTTGCGGCAACCACGACGGACTCCAGTTGAAGTTGGTTTTTTCGCCCGCAGGAACTGACAGCAACGGCGGTAGATTGGCTTTCGCCAGCGTCTGCATGCTATCGCTAACGCCGTTGTTTACGGTAAACGCGATAACACGGAACTGTTCCAGCGTCTCACCATCACGGTCGAGAAGATCGACGCGCATCGGCAGCTTAGTCTCCGTGTCCATCCAGACGATATAGCTGTAACGCGTACCGTCACGGGCGACTACGCGGATCACTTCACAGAGCCGATCGGCAATGCGGGTGCGACCTACTGAGATAAAGTCATAGTAGGGAGCAAGACGTTTGAAGTCGGTGTAAATCAGAGAGGGCAGAGAGTCAACGATATAGTCGCCGTTCAGCGTGAACGGTTCGAGACCAGGCTCAAAATAGCTGATTTCATTGCCACGCTGCACCACTTCCCGGCGCGGTCCATCCATTTGCAACAGTTGCGCTAGCGGACGGTTATCCAGGCGGGCATGGCGATAACGTAGGGATTCAACACCCTGCTTATTGATGCTGACAAATGACAGCTCATAGGTTAGCGACTGACTGGCCAGATTCATCTGCTGCAACAACGCCCCGGACGCAGGATTGGCCGAGGCGTTTACAGAGAAAAACAGGCTACCAGCCACAAGTGACATGGCAAACCAAAGTTGCTTCATTACTGCGATTGCGTTCCTAAAGTTTGAATTCCTGGCACCTGCACAGCGGCTTGCTGTGTTTGGGCCTGCTCAAACTGAAGCTGTTCAGAGTGCAGTCGACGTTGCAGTTCGTAGTCCTGCAACATGGCATTAATACGACGACGCTGCTCCTGTACCTGCTGTTGCTGACCGCCGCTGGCCGTCGCGTCAGAGGGTACACCCAAGCTTACCGGACTGGCTTTACCCATCATCGGTAATGTATTAAATACCGGCGTTTCGGGCTGCTGGGACGTTTCAGATTGCCCATTATAGTGCTGGACGCCAACAATAACTGCAAGTGATACACACGCGGCCACACCCATTTGGGTAAGCTGCGCGGCCCACGGACGCATTTTCTTCCAGAATGGCATTTTCTGCCACTGGTGCGGTGCTGGCTGGGCCTCAGGAATCAATGGCACCGTCTGACGTACTGGCTCATCCTGGATGGCAGCCATTACGCGGGCGGAAATATCGAAATGGAGAACGTCGGCGGTATCACCTCGCATAGAATCGCGAATCAGGTGATAACTCTCCCAGGTTTTTTGCATTTCCGGGTCCTGAGTCAGCTCTTTGAGTAACTCAGTATCCAGCGTTTCGCCATCCATTAAAGCGGAAAGTTTTTCTTTCTGCATGCCTAATACCTTTTCCAGTATCCCGCTATCGTCAACGCCTGATAAGCGGTTGAACTTTATTATCAATAGCTTCCCTCGCTCGGAAGATACGTGAACGCACCGTACCCACCGGACAATCCATGATAGCGGCTATCTCTTCATAGCTCAGGCCATCCAGCTCCCGCAAGGTTATTGCCATGCGTAAATCTTCCGGGAGGGACTCAATAGTTCGGAAAACTATCTGTCTCAGTTCTTCTGACAACATTAAGTTCTCAGGGTTCGAAATTTCTTTCAGCGCACCGCCACTTTCGTAATTTTCTGCTTCAATCGCATCAATATCACTGGAAGGTGGACGACGCCCCTGAGCGACCAGGTAATTCTTCGCTGTATTGACTGCAATACGATACAGCCAGGTATAAAAAGCACTATCTCCCCGGAACGAGTCCAGCGCACGATAGGCCTTGATAAATGCTTCTTGTACTACATCGGGTACATCGCCCGACGGTACATAGCGAGAAACCAGACTCGCCACCTTATGCTGATAGCGCACTACCAGTAGGTTAAAGGCTTTCTGATCTCCCTTCTGGACCCGTTCTACCAGGACCTGGTCCGTTAACTGCTCGCTCATCCGAGGTAAAGTCTCCCCAAACCAAATTTCCACGCGCCTTCGAAACGCCACTCCATCAGCTTCACTATGAGCAAGCAAATGCTTAGAGTGCTCAAGTTTCGTAAAGTTCCGTTACGCATTGTTTTTTGTTTGTCATGTTGTAGACAGGTCTTATCTCTCATTATAAGTCTACATAATCCGATCGACGCACTATCTGTTTAGAAATGCCCATTTCACCGCTTGCAGAGTAACCCAACGGCCACTTTATTTCATCACATAATCTGGTGCTAACGGCCTGCTTCACAAAATATTTTTGCTCATTTCGTCCTCGTCATGCTTTTTTTTCATGTTTAGTCACCGCAACACATTTAAAAATAAAACGTGCAGTATCGCGCAATGTGGTGCTATGGTGACCAAACAATGTTTAGTAAATTAAACAAAAATCATGAATACGACTCCTGAATTATCCTGTGACGTGCTGATCATTGGCAGCGGGGCTGCCGGACTCTCACTGGCGCTGCGCCTGGCCGAAAAACATCAGGTTATTGTCCTGAGCAAAGGTCCGGTCAGCGAAGGCTCGACATTTTATGCCCAGGGCGGTATTGCCGCGGTGTTTGATGAAACCGACAGCATCGACTCCCACGTTGAAGATACTCTGATTGCCGGGGCCGGCCTGTGCGATCGCCATGCGGTTGAATTTGTCGCCAGCAATGCCCGCACCTGCGTTCAGTGGCTTATCGATCAGGGCGTCTTATTTGATACGCAGGTTCAGCCCAACGGTGAGGAGAGCTATCACCTGACCCGTGAAGGTGGTCATAGCCATCGACGCATTCTGCACTCTGCGGATGCCACCGGTAAAGAAGTCGAAACCACCCTCGTCAGCCAGGCACAAAATCACCCCAACATACGGGTTCTTGAGCGCAGTAATGCCGTCGATCTGATTGTCTCCGATAAAATCGGTCTGCCGGGAACGCGTCGGGTTGTCGGAGCCTGGATCTGGAACCGTAATAAAGAAGCCGTAGAAACCTGCCATGCCAAGTCAGTAGTGTTGGCCACCGGCGGCGCGTCAAAGGTGTACCAATACACCACCAATCCAGATATTTCCTCGGGTGACGGGATTGCGATGGCCTGGCGCGCGGGATGCCGTGTCGCCAACCTGGAATTTAACCAGTTTCACCCGACGGCGCTGTATCACCCGCAGGCGCGCAACTTTCTGCTAACCGAGGCGCTGCGTGGCGAAGGCGCACATCTGAAGCGCCCGGACGGCTCGCGCTTTATGCCCGATTTTGACGAGCGTGGCGAACTGGCTCCCCGCGATATTGTTGCCCGCGCCATCGACCACGAAATGAAGCGCCTGGGCGCTGACTGCATGTTTCTCGACATCAGCCATAAACCGGAAGAATTTGTTCGTCAGCATTTCCCGATGATTTATGAAAAATTGCTGGGACTGGGCATCGATTTGACCAAAGAGCCGGTTCCCATCGTTCCTGCCGCGCACTATACCTGCGGCGGCGTGATGGTGGATGACTTTGGCCGTACGGATGTCGACGGGCTGTATGCGATCGGCGAAGTGAGTTACACCGGCCTGCATGGAGCCAACCGGATGGCGTCAAACTCATTACTGGAGTGCCTGGTTTACGGCTGGTCCGCGGCTGAAGATATCGACAGGCGAATGCCTTATGCTCGCAGCGTCAGCACCCTCCCGGATTGGGATGAAAGCCGGGTAGAAAACCCGGATGAACTGGTTGTGATTCAGCATAACTGGCATGAGCTGCGGCTATTTATGTGGGATTACGTCGGTATCGTGCGCACAACTAAACGTCTGGAGCGCGCCCTGCGCCGTATCACCATGTTGCAACAGGAAATCGACGAGTATTACGCTCATTTCCGCGTGTCGAACAACTTGCTGGAACTGCGCAATCTGGTGCAGGTTGCTGAGCTGATTGTCCGCTGCGCGATGATGCGTAAAGAGAGTCGGGGCCTGCACTATACGCTGGATTATCCAGAACAGCTTCCAGAGGCGGGCCCGTCCATTCTCTCGCCGCTAAGTCATCACATGAACAGATAAAACGCCTGGGTCAGCGCCGTGTAACCTTCAGAGTAACGTTGGTCTGGCCCACGGATCACCAGCCTGTCACTAAAGCACTCCCCGGCCTGCGGGGAGAATGCCAGCAGTACCCGATTCGGTAGTCGGGCCTCGGTTTCTGCTACATCCGTGCGCAATCGCAGATGCCAGCCCATGCCCAGTGCCTGCTGGGAAAATGCGTTACCAATCTGTTCGGGCAGCACCACACAGAAAAAACCTTCTTCCGTAATGCTGTCTGCCGCCAGCGTCAGCAATACTTGATGATCGAGCGTGGTGGTGTAGCGAGCCTGCTCGCGCTGCGGCGTGGCACATTCCACTCCCTGTTCATAATAGGGAGGGTTGCTGATGATCAAATCAAAGCGCACGGTCTGGCGCGGTACCCACTGCTGCACATCTTCCGTATGAACGTTCACGCGATGCATCCACGGGGATTGCGCGATGTTCTCCTGCGCCTGCTGCGCGGCATCAACATCAAGCTCCACAGCGTCAATGATGACGTTTTCATCTGTGCGCTGGGCCAGCATCAGCGCCAACAGGCCGCTCCCGGTACCAATATCCAGGATCCGCTTTACGCCAGCAACAGGGGCCCAGGCCCCCAATAAAATGCCGTCCGTTCCGACTTTCATTGCACAACGATCGTGTGCCACAAAAAACTGCTTAAAAGTAAATCCATTACGTCTAAGTACGGATGTAGACTGGGGCATGAAGAACAACCTTCCTGGAAAAAAAACGATAACATAGGATAAAAACAATACCTGAGAAGGTATATCCATACAAACAGATGAAGATTGCAGCCGTAACGTCTATAATCAGCGCCCCACTCAGAGGTAGAACATGACTGTAACGACTTTTTCCGAACTTGAACTCGATGAAAGCCTTCTGGATGCCCTCCAGGAAAAAGGTTTCACTCGCCCGACCGCCATTCAGGCTGCCGCCATTCCGCCTGCGCTCGATGGCCGTGATGTACTCGGTTCTGCGCCGACAGGCACCGGTAAAACGGCGGCATATTTGCTGCCAGCGTTGCAGCACCTGCTCGACTTCCCGCGCAAGAAATCTGGCCCGCCGCGCATTTTGATTTTGACACCGACGCGCGAACTGGCGATGCAGGTTGCCGAACACGCCCGTGAATTGGCGAAGAATACGCATCTGGATATCGCCACGATTACCGGCGGCGTGGCTTACATGAACCACATGGAAGTCTTTAGCGAAAACCAGGACATCGTGGTCGCCACTACCGGTCGTCTGCTGCAGTACATTAAAGAAGAAAACTTCGACTGCCATGCGGTTGAGACACTAATCCTCGATGAAGCAGACCGCATGCTGGACATGGGCTTTGCCCAGGACATCGAGCATATCGCTGGAGAAACCCGCTGGCGTAAGCAAACTATGCTGTTCTCCGCCACGCTGGAAGGCGATGCGATCAAAGATTTTGCTGAGCGTCTGCTGGAGGATCCGGTCGAAGTTTCGGCGGATCCGTCTACCCGCGAACGCAAGAAGATTCATCAGTTTTACTACCGTGCCGATGACATCGAGCACAAAACTGCCCTGCTGATCCATTTGTTAAAACAGCCGGAAGCGACCCGCTCGATTGTCTTCGTACGTAAACGCGAGCGTGTGCACGAGCTGGCAGGCTGGCTGCGCCAGGCGGGCATTAATAACTGCTATCTCGAAGGCGAGATGGTGCAGAACAAACGTAATGAAGCGATCAAACGCCTGACCGATGGTCGTGTGAACGTGCTGGTAGCAACCGACGTTGCCGCTCGTGGGATCGATATTCCTGACGTCAGCCACGTGTTTAACTTCGACATGCCGCGCAGTGGCGATGCCTATCTGCACCGCATTGGCCGTACCGGTCGTGCAGGCCGTAAAGGTACTGCAATCTCTTTGGTTGAAGCCCACGACCATCTGCTGCTCGGCAAAGCGAGCCGCTATATTGACGAGCCACTGAAAGCACGCGTCATCGATGAACTGCGTCCAACCACGCGCGCGCCAAGTGAGAAATCTAACGGTAAGCCATCCAAGAAAGTGCTGGCGAAGCGCGCCGAGCAAAAAGCGAAAGAGAAAGAGAAACCGCGGGTGAAAAAACGTCACCGCGACGCCAAAAATATCGGCAAACGCCGTAAGCCGAGCGGAGCTGCTACCCAGCAGTCCGACAAAGAGTAAACCGAATGCCGGGCCGTTTAGCCCGGCATTTTTTGTGCACAAAAAAGCGGAAGATACGTTGGCATCTTCCGCTTTCAGATTCTCTGCCAGACGGGGTTATTCCCCGTGAGCCTTACAGGCTCTCAGTAAAGGTACGAGCAATAACGTCGCGCTGCTGTTCTGGCGTCAGAGAGTTGAAACGCACGGCATAACCAGAAACACGGATGGTCAACTGCGGATATTTTTCCGGATGCTTAACTGCATCTTCCAGAGTTTCGCGGCGCAGAACGTTCACGTTCAGGTGCTGACCACCTTCCACACGGACTTCCGGCTGTACGTCTACCGGTACTTCACGGTATTCGATTTCACCCAGTTTGCTGACAGCAACGACTTCATCAGCATTGAAACCTGCTTTCGCAACGATGCAGCGTGCTTCGCCTTTTTCGCTGTCCAGCAGCCAGAAAGAGTTCAGCAGGTCGTCATTTGCAGCTTTAGTAATCTGGATACCTGTAATCATTTGATGCCTCCCCGGCAAAATTATTTGATCTCGGTTGGCCGTCATCCGGCCAATTGGTAAAACCATTGTTGCTTGAGTGTATATATACCCCTCACACACCCTTGAATCTTTGATTTAAATCAATAAAAACCACACATGAAAAGTGGTGATAGGTGGATTTTATTGTTTTACATCAACTTACGCCACATGCGCAGCTAAACTTTTTACATAAATTTTCAACTATCTTTAAGGGGTAGCCCCTTGAGAAACGTACAGAATTTTGCGACGTCGAAAGAAGCAGTTAAGCTAGGGGGATTGAAAATTCGCAGGAGAGCGAGATGGCCACCGAATTAACCTGGCACGATGTGCTGGCAGAAGAGAAACAGCAGCCTTATTTTGTTAACACGCTGCATACTGTGGCGGGCGAGCGTCAGTCAGGTATGACAATTTATCCGCCACAAAAAGATGTATTCAACGCTTTTCGCTTTACCGAACTTGGCGACGTGAAAGTCGTCATCTTAGGGCAGGATCCATACCACGGTCCGGGCCAGGCACACGGTCTCGCGTTTTCTGTCCGCCCCGGTATTGCCACCCCGCCCTCGTTGCTGAACATGTACAAAGAGCTGGAAGCAACGATTCCTGGCTTCACACGCCCAACGCACGGATATCTGGAAAGCTGGGCACGCCAGGGTGTGCTGTTACTCAACACCGTGCTTACTGTCCGCGCCGGGCAGGCACATTCGCACGCCAGTCTGGGATGGGAAACATTTACCGATAAAGTCATCAGCCTGATTAACCAACATCGGGAAGGCGTGGTATTCCTGCTCTGGGGCTCACACGCACAAAAGAAAGGTGCGATTATTGATGCGCAGCGTCACCATGTATTGAAAGCGCCGCATCCATCACCGCTCTCTGCGCATCGCGGTTTCTTTGGCTGCAATCACTTTGTACTGGCTAATGAGTGGCTGGAACAACGAGGTGAAAAGCCGATTGACTGGACGCCGGTATTACCCGCAGAAAGCGAGTAAAAAAATGCCAGCGAATCGCTGGCATTTTTATTATCAGGCTTTGTTCTGACGCCACCACTCCGCGAGCAGCACGCCGGTCGCGACAGAAACGTTGAGCGTTTCTACGTTGCCCGTACCGTCTATCGCCACGCACAGGTCGTCGGCTGAGCATGCTGCTTCTGGCAGAGCCTCACGCTCACGCCCTAATACCAGCACCATTTTTTCCGGCAACGTGGTAGTAAACAGCGGCTTGCCTTTCACGCTTGAGGTCATCACTACCGTGTAACCCGCATTACGGAAGTCGTCCAGCACATCGACAATACTGTCACCGGTGATCGGCTGAACGTGCTCAGCTCCGCCTTCAGCGGTGCGGATAGCCGCACCTGATTCCAACAGCGCCGCATCCTGTACCACCACGCCTTTCACACCGAAGTGCGCGCAGCTACGCATCATGCCGCCCAGGTTGTGCGGGTTAGCAATGTCTTCCAGGGCCAGCACGCAATCCTGCGCCCCGGCCTGACCAACCCACTGCTTAACAGTGGTACCGTTACGTTTTTTGATCAGGAAACAGACGCCGCCATGGTGTTCAGTGCCGGAGGCTTTCGCCAGCTCGGCTTCGTCAACCACGTGGTAGGCTTTGCGGTTCGCCGCCATCCAGCGTAATGCTTCTTTAAAGCGCGGGGTTACGCTCTGAACAAACCAGGCGCGAACAATAGCGTCCGGACGACTCTGGAACAGAGCCTGACAGGCATTCTCACCGTAAACGCGGGTTTCTTCCGCGCGCTGACGACGTAATACTTCAGGATCGATAAAGCTTTTGCCGCTGATACCACCGTGATCGGCTTTGTCTGCTGCATCATCATTCGGTGCGCGGGACACGGTACGCCATGGTGAATCTTCACGTCCGCGGTCGCGTTCTACATCGCGGCCACGACCACGTTCACGACCACGTTCGCTGTTCGGACCCTTTCTGTCATCACGGGCAGGGCGACGACCGCCTTCGGCTCGGGAAGTACCGGGGCGACCGCCGCCTTTACCAGTACGTGGATTTTGGGTGCGTTTGTCCGAGTCATCGTCACTGCGGACGTACATCACTTTGACCTTGCCGTTTTTATTCTTCAGTTCGTCGCTCATGTTTTTCTCCACCTGCTCTGCGCGAAGCGCGAAGATTACCCGATGTGCACGTCGTTAGCCATTATTTCATTTAAAAGCTAAGGACTATTGTACTCATTGAATAAAACGCATTGTTGTTTAGAACAGACTCCCCGATAATATGTAACATAATAGAAACATACTGGCGTTACTGCCGTGAAGTCCACTCCACTCATCCAGAGGTTAGTTATGAATACCGTTTGTACCAGCTGCCAGGCTATCAACCGCATCCCCGACGATCGTGTCCAGGAAGCGGCTAAATGCGGACGCTGTGGTCACGACCTGTTTGATGGGGAGGTGATCAATGCGACCGGTGAAACACTGGATAAACTGTTAAAAGACGATCTCCCGGTGGTGGTTGATTTTTGGGCCCCCTGGTGTGGTCCATGCCGTAACTTCGCCCCGATTTTTGAAGATGTCGCGGAAGAGCGTAGCGGTAAAGTGCGTTTTGTTAAAGTGAATACAGAAGCCGAGCGAGAACTCAGCGCCCGTTTCGGTATCCGCAGCATCCCGACCATTATGATCTTCAGAAAAGGTGAAATCGTCGACATGCTTAATGGCGCCGTACCTAAAGCCCCGTTTGATAGCTGGCTTAACGAATCATTATAATCTCTACGGGGCGCATCTTGTGCCCCGTTTTCACCTCTGCGACAATAGCGTTTTTCAACGTGTTCTCCCATGACCGATAACGCTGTTCTTCAGTTACGCGCTGAGCGCCTCGCGCGCGCCACGCGCCCTTTCCTTGCCCGAGGTAATCGCATTCGCCGCTGTCAGCGCTGCCTGCTGCCGCTGAAGCTCTGCTTGTGCGCAACGCTGGTGCCGTCTGAGGCCAAAAGCCGCTTTTGTCTGGTGATGTTTGATACCGAGCCGATGAAGCCCAGCAACACGGGACGTTTGATTGCCGATATTTTGCCCGATACCACGGCGTTTCAGTGGTCACGCACCGAACCGCCGCAGGCGCTGCTCGAACTGGTGAAAAATCCGGATTACCAGCCGATGGTTGTATTCCCGGCATCCTATGCGGGCGAAGAGCGTGAAGTGATTTTCGCTCCACCAGCCGGTAAACCGCCGTTGTTTATCATGCTTGATGGTACCTGGCCTGAAGCGCGTAAAATGTTCCGCAAAAGCCCGTACCTTGATAACCTGCCGGTGATCTCCGTTGATTTATCGCGACTTTCCGCTTACCACCTGCGTGGCATTCACGCCGAAGGGCAATACTGTACTGCCGAAGTGGCCATCGCGTTGTTGGATCTGGCGGGCGATACGCAAGCCGCGGAGGGGTTGAGCGAACATTTCACTCGCTTTAAAACCCGCTACCTGGCAGGAAAAACTCAACATCAGGGAAGCGTCACAGCAGACTCGCCAGAAAGCGTTTAAAATCATTCGGTCACTGGTGTCATTAAGGAAGCCGATATGAGTCAGCGTGGTCTGGAAGCACTACTGCGACCGAAATCCATTGCGGTGATTGGGGCGTCAATGAAGCCTAATCGCGCAGGTTACCTGATGATGCGTAACCTGCTTGCCGGCGGTTTCAATGGACCTGTTTTACCAGTGACGCCAGCATGGAAAGCGGTGTTGGGCGTCCTGGCCTGGCCCAATATCAACAGCCTGCCTTTTAGCCCAGACCTTGCCGTGTTGTGCACCAATGCCAGCCGCAACCTGGCATTACTCGAAGCGCTTGGCGAGAAAGGCTGTAAAACCTGCATTATTCTTTCAGCTCCCGCATCGCAGCACCTGGAATTGTTGGCCTGCGCCGCACGCTACAACATACGTCTGCTAGGCCCCAACAGCCTGGGGCTTCTCGCGCCCTGGCAGGGGCTTAACGCCAGCTTTTCCCCCGTTCCCATCAAGCGCGGTAAGTTGGCATTTATTTCCCAGTCAGCGGCGATTTCCAACACCATTCTGGACTGGGCGCAGCAGCGCGACATGGGTTTTTCCTGGTTTATCGCGCTGGGCGACAGCCTTGATATCGACGTTGATGAACTGCTGGATTACCTGGCGCGCGACAGTAAAACTAGCGCGATATTACTGTATCTCGAACATTTAAGTGATGCCCGGCGCTTTGTCTCCGCCGCCCGTAGCGCCTCGCGCAATAAACCCATTCTGGTGATTAAGAGCGGTCGCAGTCCGGCTGCGCAGCGTTTACTGCATACCAGTGCAGGGATGGACCCTGCGTGGGACGCGGCTATCCAGCGCGCCGGTTTATTACGCGTACAAGACACTCACGAGCTGTTCTCTGCGGTAGAAACCCTGAGCCACATGCGTCCACTGCGCGGCGACAGGCTGATGATCATCAGCAATGGGGCCGCGCCTGCCGCACTGGCATTAGATGAGCTGTGGTCAAAAAATGGCAAGTTGGCGACATTGAGTGAAGATACCTGCCAGAAATTACGCGATGCGTTACCTGAACATATTGATATCGCCAACCCGCTGGATCTGCGTGACGACGCCAGCAGCGAACACTACGTTAAGACGCTGGATATCTTGCTCGCCAGCCAGGATTTCGACGCACTGATGGTGATTCACTCACCCAGCGCAGCCGCCCCGGGAACAGAAAGCGCACAAGCGTTAATCGAAGCGGTAAAACGTCATCCCCGCGGTAAGTTCGTCTCGTTGCTGACCAACTGGTGCGGAGAGTTTTCCTCCCAGGAAGCCCGTAGACTGTTTAGCGAAGCCGGATTACCTACCTACCGCACGCCAGAAGGCACCATCACCGCGTTTATGCATATGGTGGAGTACCGGCGTAACCAGAAGCAACTGCGGGAAACCCCTGCGCTGCCCGACTACCTGACCACCAACACCGCCGAGGCGCATAATCTGTTACAGCAGGCGATTGCTGAAGGAGCAACGTCGCTGGATACCCATGAAGTGCAGCCGATTTTACAAGCCTATGGCTTACACACGCTGCCTACGTGGATCGCCAGCGACAGCGCTGAAGCCGTACACATCGCGGAGCAAATCGGTTACCCAGTGGCGCTAAAGCTGCGTTCTCCTGATATCCCGCATAAATCAGAAGTTCAGGGGGTAATGCTCTACCTGCGGACAGCAACAGAGGTGCAGCAGGCAGCCAATGCGATTTTTGATCGGGTAAAAATGGCCTGGCCGCAGGCGCGCATTCACGGTTTATTAGTACAAAGTATGGCGAATCGCGCTGGCGCTCAGGAGCTGCGCGTCGTCGTTGAACACGACCCGGTATTTGGCCCGTTGATTATGCTTGGTGAAGGCGGAGTTGAGTGGCGACCAGAAGAGCAAGCCGTGGTGGCGTTGCCGCCATTGAACATGAATCTGGCGCGTTATCTGGTGATCCAGGGGATCAAAAATAAAAAGATCCGCGCTCGCAGCGCATTACGCCCATTGGATATCGCCGGGTTAAGTCAGCTTCTGGTACAGGTCTCCAATCTGATCGTCGATTGTCCGGAAATTCAGCGTCTGGATATTCATCCGCTGTTGGCCTCCGCCGGTGAATTTACCGCGCTGGATGTCACGCTGGACATTGCCCCTTTCACGGGCGATAACGAAAGCAGGCTGGCTATACGTCCCTACCCCCATCAGCTTGAAGAATGGGTGGAGTTGAAGAACGGCGAGCGTTGCTTGTTCCGCCCTATTTTGCCCGAGGATGAACCTCATCTGCAGCAGTTCATTTCTCAGGTAACAAAAGAAGATCTTTATTATCGCTATTTCAGTGAGATCAACGAATTTACCCACGAAGATTTAGCCAATATGACGCAGATCGACTACGATCGGGAAATGGCCTTTGTTGCGGTACGCTGTAAAAACAATCAGCAAGAGATCCTCGGCGTAACGCGAGCAATCTCGGATCCTGATAACATTGACGCCGAGTTCGCCGTGCTGGTTCGTTCAGATCTCAAAGGGCTTGGACTGGGTCGCCGGTTGATGGAAAAATTAATTGCATATACCCGAGATCACGGACTTAGACGTTTGAATGGTATTACGATGCCAAACAATCGTGGGATGGTCGCCCTGGCCCGGAAACTCGGGTTCGCTGTTGACGTCCAACTCGAAGAGGGAATTGTTGGGCTAACGCTTAATCTGGCCCAATTTGAGGAATCGTGAGTAAGGTACTGGAAATGTTGACCACATTAATAGGTACTGGTGGTATCATTACCCGCTTATGTCGTCTGCATAGCACAGAGGACCCTTCAATGAACAGAGAAGAAATGCACTGTGATGTTGTCAAAATTTAAGCGTAATAAACATCAACAACACCTTGCCCAACTACCCAAGATTTCTCAGTCAGTTGATGATGTAGATTTCTTTTATGCTCCCGCTAATTTCAGGGAGACTCTGCTGGAAAAAATAGCCAGCGCGACGCGACGGATCTGCATTATTGCGCTGTACCTGGAACAGGATGACGGTGGCAAAGGCATACTCGACGCGCTCTATGCGGCAAAACGGCAGCGTCCTGAACTGGATGTCCGGGTGCTTGTCGACTGGCACCGAGCCCAGCGCGGACGTATTGGTGCTGCGGCATCGAATACCAACGCTGACTGGTATTGCCGAATGGCACAAGAAAACCCAGGTATTGATATTCCTGTCTACGGTGTTCCGATTAACACCCGAGAAGCGCTTGGCGTCCTGCATTTTAAAGGCTTTATCATCGATGACAGCGTCCTGTACAGCGGGGCCAGTCTGAATGATGTTTATCTGCATCAGCATGATAAATATCGCTATGACCGTTATCAGTTGATTCGCAACGCGCAAATGGCCGATATCATGTTCGATTGGGTCACGCAGAACCTGATGAACGGTCGCGGCGTTAATCGCCTTGATGATATTAATCGCCCTAAAAGCCCGGAAATTAAAAACGACATCCGCCTTTACCGTCAGGAACTGCGCGATGCGTCATTCCATTTTCAGGGTGATGCGGATAATGAACAGCTCTCGGTAACGCCTCTGGTAGGCCTTGGAAAATCCAGTCTGTTAAATAAGACCATTTTCCACCTTATGCCCTGCGCGGAGCACAAGCTCACAATCTGTACCCCTTATTTCAACCTGCCCGCTATACTGGTGCGCAATATCATTCAGCTGCTGCGTGAAGGCAAAAAGGTCGAGATCATTGTCGGTGATAAAACCGCCAACGACTTTTTCATTCCAGAAGATGAGCCATTTAAAATCATCGGCGCGCTGCCCTACCTGTATGAAATTAACCTGCGCCGTTTCCTGAGCAGACTGCAATATTATGTGAATACCGACCAACTGGTCGTGCGCTTATGGAAAGATGATGACAACACCTATCATCTGAAAGGCATGTGGGTTGATGATAAATGGATGCTGCTCACCGGCAACAACCTTAACCCTCGCGCCTGGCGTCTGGATCTGGAAAACGCCATCCTTATCCACGATCCGAAGCAAGAGCTGACTCCCCAGCGCGATAAAGAGCTGGAGCTTATTCGCACGCATACTACCGTCGTTAAGCACTATCGCGACCTGCAAAGCATTGCCGACTATCCAGTCAAAGTGCGTAAGCTCATCCGTCGACTACGCCGTATCCGTATCGACAGATTAATTAGCCGTATTCTGTAACCAAGACCCCGTCCAGTGACGGGGTTTTTCCTATGGAGGCAACGGTGCGCTTGTTTATTCTTTTCAGTATCCTGGCTATTTCTGGCTGCAGCCACATGGCAAACGACCGCTGGAGCGGACAAGACAAGGCTCAACACTTTATCGCCTCCGCTATGCTCTCCGCAGCTGGAAACGAATATGCTCAACATCAGGGCAACAGCCGCGATCGCAGCGCGGCTATCGGCCTGATGTTCTCAGTCAGCCTGGGCGCGTCAAAAGAGCTATGGGACAGCCGTCCCGCTGGGAGCGGCTGGAGCTGGAAAGACTTCGCCTGGGATGTTGCAGGTGCGTCTACCGGTTATGCGGTCTGGCAACTGGCACATCACTAGAGGCGCAGACCTTTCCCCTTCCCATGCAGCATCAGCGATACCAAAAATGCGACTATTGCCAGTGCTGTAACGTACCAGAAGAATGTTGTTTCCATACCGACAGACTTCAGGGATAACGCAACATATTCGGCTGAGCCACCAAACAGAGCATTGGCCACCGCATAAGATAATCCAACCCCCAGAGCGCGCACCTGTGCCGGGAACATCTCGGCCTTCAGAATACCGCTGATTGACGTATAGAAACTCACAATCAGCAAGGCACACATCACCAGAGCAAACGCCATATACGGGGACGTCACGCTTTGCAACGCTGTCAGAATGGGGACGGTGAAAATCGCGGCCAACGCGCCAAAACACAGCATTGAAGTACGTCGGCCAATTTTATCTGACAAGGCACCGAACAACGGTTGCACCAGCATAAACACACACAGTGCCGCCGTCATAATCCCACTGGCTACGTTGGCATGCATACCGGCGGTGTTAACCAGGTACTTCTGCATGTAGGTTGTGAACGTGTAAAAACACAGCGAGCCAGCAGCGGTAAAGCCAAGCACCATGATGAAGGCTTTGCGATTACGCCACAGACCTTTCAGAGAACCAGCTTCTTTCAGCGCGCGAACGTCCTGTTTCGAGGTTTCATCCAACTGTCGACGCAGCCATAACGCAACAATAGCCAGTACGGCGCCCAACGCAAATGGAATACGCCAACCCCACGATCTTAGCGCTGAGTCTTCTAACGTTTGCTGTAATATGACCACAACCAGCAGTGCCAGTAACTGCCCGCCGATTAACGTCACGTACTGGAAGGAAGCATAAAAACCTTTCTTCCCTTCAACGGCTACTTCACTCATATAGGTAGCGCTGGTCCCGTATTCACCACCGACAGACAGCCCCTGAAATAACCTAGCCAGCAGCAATAGAGCAGGAGCCCAGGTACCGATGGTTTCATATCCCGGAAGACAAGCGATCACCAGCGATCCCATACACATCATACAAACTGACAGCAGCATCGACTTTTTACGCCCGTGCTTATCCGCGATGCGACCAAACAGCCAGCCGCCAATCGGTCGCATCAGAAAGCCTGCAGCAAAAACTCCGGCTGTTTGTAAGAGTTGCGTGGTGGTGTTTCCTGATGGAAAAAAGATATGAGCAAAATAGAGAGAGCAGAAAGAATAGATATAGAAATCAAACCATTCGACCAGATTCCCTGATGATGCTCCGACAATCGCCCATATACGACGCCGAGTATCGCCGTCTGTCAGCGCCCCGTTCTCAGTTACACTGCTATCAGCCATTAGAATTGTACCCCTGCCAACGATTGCATTAATTTATCAATGGTGGTTATGTCTTTTTTGGTGAAATAAATGTTATGTAATTGTTATAATTTATTATGAGAGAAAGATCACGGTTTTCATTAGCAGAGAAAGGATTCAGATATGTTCGAGAAAGAGAAAAATCGGTTTGAAATAGAGTGGGCTTTTATGGGCTGGATAAAACAGTACGCTGCACCCGGCAGTTTTTACTCCTTGCAGACGCAAAAAAGCCCATCCGGCAGGATGGGCTTCTTCACTTATTTGATGCCTGGCAGTTCCCTACTCTCGCATGGGGAGACCCCACACTACCATCGGCGCTACGGCGTTTCACTTCTGAGTTCGGCATGGGGTCAGGTGGGACCACCGCGCTACAGCCGCCAGGCAAATTCTGTTTATCAACACGCTTTTCGCATGTCGATGTCATCTGTAATCAAGCTGAATATCGTGTCTCTTTCGCCAAAACATCTTCGGCGTTGTAAGGTTAAGCCTCACGGTTCATTAGTATCGGTTAGCTCAACGTATCGCTACGCTTACACACCCGACCTATCAACGTCGTCGTCTTCAACGTTCCTTCAGGACCCTTAAAGGGTCAGGGAGAACTCATCTCGGGGCAAGTTTCGTGCTTAGATGCTTTCAGCACTTATCTCTTCCGCATTTAGCTACCGGGCAATGCCATTGGCATGACAACCCGAACACCAGTGATGCGTCCACTCCGGTCCTCTCGTACTAGGAGCAGCCCCCCTCAATTCTCCAGCGCCCACGGCAGATAGGGACCGAACTGTCTCACGACGTTCTAAACCCAGCTCGCGTACCACTTTAAATGGCGAACAGCCATACCCTTGGGACCTACTTCAGCCCCAGGATGTGATGAGCCGACATCGAGGTGCCAAACACCGCCGTCGATATGAACTCTTGGGCGGTATCAGCCTGTTATCCCCGGAGTACCTTTTATCCGTTGAGCGATGGCCCTTCCATTCAGAACCACCGGATCACTAAGACCTGCTTTCGCACCTGCTCGAGCCGTCACTCTCGCAGTCAAGCTAGCTTATGCCTTTGCACTAACCTCCTGATGTCCGACCAGGATTAGCTAACCTTCGTGCTCCTCCGTTACTCTTTAGGAGGAGACCGCCCCAGTCAAACTACCCACCAGACACTGTCCGCAACCCGGATTACGGGTCTACGTTAGAACACCAGCCATTAAAGGGTGGTATTTCAAGGTTGGCTCCATGCAGACTGGCGTCCACACTTCAAAGCCTCCCACCTATCCTACACATCAAGGACCAGTGTTCAGTGTCAAGCTATAGTAAAGGTTCACGGGGTCTTTCCGTCTTGCCGCGGGTACACTGCATCTTCACAGCGAGTTCAATTTCACTGAGTCTCGGGTGGAGACAGCCTGGCCATCATTACGCCATTCGTGCAGGTCGGAACTTACCCGACAAGGAATTTCGCTACCTTAGGACCGTTATAGTTACGGCCGCCGTTTACCGGGGCTTCGATCAAGAGCTTCTCCTTACGGATAACCCCATCAATTAACCTTCCGGCACCGGGCAGGCGTCACACCGTATACGTCCACTTTCGTGTTTGCACAGTGCTGTGTTTTTAATAAACAGTTGCAGCCAGCTGGTATCTTCGACTGATTTCAGCTCCATGAGTAAATCACTTCACCTACATATCAGCGTGCCTTCTCCCGAAGTTACGGCACCATTTTGCCTAGTTCCTTCACCCGAGTTCTCTCAAGCGCCTTGGTATTCTCTACCTGACCACCTGTGTCGGTTTGGGGTACGATTTCGTGTTACCTGATGCTTAGAGGCTTTTCCTGGAAGCAGGGCATTTGTTACTTCAGCACCGTAGTGCCTCGTCATCACACCTCAGCGTTAACAAGACTCCGGATTTACCTGGAATCTCCGCCTACATGCTTAAACCGGGACAACCGTCGCCCGGCTAACATAGCCTTCTCCGTCCCCCCCTCGCAGTAACACCAAGTACAGGAATATTAACCTGTTTCCCATCGACTACGCCTTTCGGCCTCGCCTTAGGGGTCGACTCACCCTGCCCCGATTAACGTTGGACAGGAACCCTTGGTCTTCCGGCGTGCGGGTTTTTCACCCGCATTATCGTTACTTATGTCAGCATTCGCACTTCTGATACCTCCAGCATGCCTCACAGCACACCTTCAACGGCTTACAGAACGCTCCCCTACCCAACAACACATAGTGTCGCTGCCGCAGCTTCGGTGCATGGTTTAGCCCCGTTACATCTTCCGCGCAGGCCGACTCGACCAGTGAGCTATTACGCTTTCTTTAAATGATGGCTGCTTCTAAGCCAACATCCTGGCTGTCTGTGCCTTCCCACATCGTTTCCCACTTAACCATGACTTTGGGACCTTAGCTGGCGGTCTGGGTTGTTTCCCTCTTCACGACGGACGTTAGCACCCGCCGTGTGTCTCCCGTGATAACATTCTTCGGTATTCGCAGTTTGCATCGGGTTGGTAAGTCGGGATGACCCCCTAGCCGAAACAGTGCTCTACCCCCGAAGATGAATTCACGAGGCGCTACCTAAATAGCTTTCGGGGAGAACCAGCTATCTCCCGGTTTGATTGGCCTTTCACCCCCAGCCACAAGTCATCCGCTAATTTTTCAACATTAGTCGGTTCGGTCCTCCAGTTAGTGTTACCCAACCTTCAACCTGCCCATGGCTAGATCACCGGGTTTCGGGTCTATACCCTGCAACTTAACGCCCAGTTAAGACTCGGTTTCCCTTCGGCTCCCCTATTCGGTTAACCTTGCTACAGAATATAAGTCGCTGACCCATTATACAAAAGGTACGCAGTCACCCCATAAAGAGGCTCCCACTGCTTGTACGTACACGGTTTCAGGTTCTTTTTCACTCCCCTCGCCGGGGTTCTTTTCGCCTTTCCCTCACGGTACTGGTTCACTATCGGTCAGTCAGGAGTATTTAGCCTTGGAGGATGGTCCCCCCATATTCAGACAGGATACCACGTGTCCCGCCCTACTCTTCGAGTTCACAACACATGCACTTTTGTGTACGGGGCTGTCACCCTGTATCGCCGGACTTTCCAGACCGTTCCACTACCACACATGCTGATTCAGACTCTGGGCTGCTCCCCGTTCGCTCGCCGCTACTGGGGGAATCTCGGTTGATTTCTTTTCCTCGGGGTACTTAGATGTTTCAGTTCCCCCGGTTCGCTTCATTACGCTATGTATTCACGTAATGATAGTGTGACGAATCACACTGGGTTTCCCCATTCGGAAATCGCCGGTTATAACGGTTCATATCACCTTACCGACGCTTATCGCAGATTAGCACGTCCTTCATCGCCTCTGACTGCCAGGGCATCCACCGTGTACGCTTAGTCGCTTAACCTCACAACCCGAAGATGTTTCGTAAAACATTTCAGTGTTGCGAAAATTTGAGAGACTCGAACACACCGCTTTTCATTTCTTGTTTACGGAGAAATGAAACAGTGTGTCGTTTCAATTTTCAGCTTGATCCAGATTTTTAAAGAGCAAATATCTCAAACGAGACTCGAAAGTCTGTTTTGAGATACTTCGGTCGGCGACTTTCACTCACACATACCAGCAAGTGGCGTCCCCTAGGGGATTCGAACCCCTGTTACCGCCGTGAAAGGGCGGTGTCCTGGGCCTCTAGACGAAGGGGACACTGAAGTCTCAATCGCAAGACGCCTTGCTATTTACTTTTCATCAGACAATCTGTGTGAGCACTACAAAGAACGTTTCTTTAAGGTAAGGAGGTGATCCAACCGCAGGTTCCCCTACGGTTACCTTGTTACGACTTCACCCCAGTCATGAATCACAAAGTGGTAAGCGCCCTCCCGAAGGTTAAGCTACCTACTTCTTTTGCAACCCACTCCCATGGTGTGACGGGCGGTGTGTACAAGGCCCGGGAACGTATTCACCGTGGCATTCTGATCCACGATTACTAGCGATTCCGACTTCATGGAGTCGAGTTGCAGACTCCAATCCGGACTACGACATACTTTATGAGGTCCGCTTGCTCTCGCGAGGTCGCTTCTCTTTGTATATGCCATTGTAGCACGTGTGTAGCCCTACTCGTAAGGGCCATGATGACTTGACGTCATCCCCACCTTCCTCCAGTTTATCACTGGCAGTCTCCTTTGAGTTCCCGGCCGAACCGCTGGCAACAAAGGATAAGGGTTGCGCTCGTTGCGGGACTTAACCCAACATTTCACAACACGAGCTGACGACAGCCATGCAGCACCTGTCTCAGAGTTCCCGAAGGCACCAAAGCATCTCTGCTAAGTTCTCTGGATGTCAAGAGTAGGTAAGGTTCTTCGCGTTGCATCGAATTAAACCACATGCTCCACCGCTTGTGCGGGCCCCCGTCAATTCATTTGAGTTTTAACCTTGCGGCCGTACTCCCCAGGCGGTCGACTTAACGCGTTAGCTCCGGAAGCCACGCCTCAAGGGCACAACCTCCAAGTCGACATCGTTTACGGCGTGGACTACCAGGGTATCTAATCCTGTTTGCTCCCCACGCTTTCGCACCTGAGCGTCAGTCTTTGTCCAGGGGGCCGCCTTCGCCACCGGTATTCCTCCAGATCTCTACGCATTTCACCGCTACACCTGGAATTCTACCCCCCTCTACAAGACTCTAGCCTGCCAGTTTCGGATGCAGTTCCCAGGTTGAGCCCGGGGATTTCACATCCGACTTGACAGACCGCCTGCGTGCGCTTTACGCCCAGTAATTCCGATTAACGCTTGCACCCTCCGTATTACCGCGGCTGCTGGCACGGAGTTAGCCGGTGCTTCTTCTGCGAGTAACGTCAATTGCTGCGGTTATTAACCACAACACCTTCCTCCTCGCTGAAAGTACTTTACAACCCGAAGGCCTTCTTCATACACGCGGCATGGCTGCATCAGGCTTGCGCCCATTGTGCAATATTCCCCACTGCTGCCTCCCGTAGGAGTCTGGACCGTGTCTCAGTTCCAGTGTGGCTGGTCATCCTCTCAGACCAGCTAGGGATCGTCGCCTAGGTGAGCCGTTACCCCACCTACTAGCTAATCCCATCTGGGCACATCCGATGGCAAGAGGCCCGAAGGTCCCCCTCTTTGGTCTTGCGACGTTATGCGGTATTAGCTACCGTTTCCAGTAGTTATCCCCCTCCATCGGGCAGTTTCCCAGACATTACTCACCCGTCCGCCACTCGTCACCCAAGGAGCAAGCTCCTCTGTGCTACCGTTCGACTTGCATGTGTTAGGCCTGCCGCCAGCGTTCAATCTGAGCCATGATCAAACTCTTCAATTTAAGTTTGATGCTCGTGAATTAAACTTCGTAATGAATTACGTGTTCACTCAGAGACTTGGTATTCATTTTTCGTCTTGCGACGTTAAGAATCCGTATCTTCGAGTGCCCACACAGATTGTCTGATAAATTGTTAAAGAGCAGTGCCGCTTCGCTTTTTCTCAGCGGCGCGGGGTGTGCATATTACGCCATCCCGCTACAGAGTCAAGCGTTTCTTTTCGCTTTTCTCCGCTGACCCGGCGGTTTGTAATCCGTTGTTCCGTGTCAGTGGAGGCGCATTATAGGGAGTTATTTCAGGCTGACAAGTTAAAAATACAAAAAACTTATCAAGCGACTACTTTTCAACCATTACATTGATTTTTGCTTTGTTTTTAAACAAAAACGAGCCCCGCAGGGCTCGTTTATTGTCGTTTTGTGACTTACTGCACTGCCACAATGCGATCGTCATTCACTTCCAGCCGAATCGTTTTGCCTGGAATCAGCTCACCAGACAGAATTTGCTGCGCCAGCGGGTTTTCGATCTGTTGCTGGATAGCACGTTTGAGTGGACGTGCGCCATACACCGGATCGTAACCATTCGCACTCAGCAGTTTAAGCGCCTCGTCAGAGATATGAATTTCATAGCCACGCTCTTCCAGACGTTTATACAGACGTTGCAGTTGGATCTGTGCAATAGAAGCAATGTGCTGCTCACCCAACGGATGGAATACAACAACTTCATCTATACGGTTGATGAATTCCGGGCGGAAATTATGGCTCACGACGCCCAGGACCATATCCTTCATGTGGCCGTAGTCCAGCTCGCCGAAGCGTTCCTGAATCAGATCGGACCCCAGGTTCGAGGTCATGATGACAACCGTATTACGGAAGTCGACCGTTCTCCCCTGCCCGTCAGTCAGACGACCATCGTCAAGCACCTGCAACAGAATATTGAACACATCCGGGTGCGCTTTCTCCACTTCATCCAGCAGGATGACAGAGTAAGGACGACGACGTACCGCTTCTGTCAGATATCCACCTTCCTCATAGCCGACATATCCCGGAGGCGCCCCGACCAGACGAGACACCGAGTGTTTCTCCATAAACTCGGACATATCGATACGCACCATGGCATCATCACTGTCGAACATAAAGTTTGCCAGCGCTTTGCACAGTTCAGTTTTACCGACACCGGTTGGGCCGAGGAACAAGAATGAACCAATCGGGCGATTTGGATCGGACAAGCCAGCACGGCTACGACGGATAGCGTTAGAAACGGCTTCCACCGCTTCGTTCTGGCCAATCACGCGGCTGTGCAACTGCTGCTCCATACGCAACAGTTTTTCCCGTTCGCCTTCCAGCATGCGAGCAACCGGGATCCCGGTCCAGCGCGCCAGCACTTCTGCAATTTCTGCATCAGTGACTTTATTACGCAGCAGACGCATGGTTTTGCCTTCAGACTGGGTGGCTGCTTCCAGCTGTTTTTCCAGTTCAGGAATTTTGCCGTACTGCAGTTCAGACATCCGCGCCAGGTCGCCGACACGACGCGCCTGTTCGATGGCGATTTTCGCCTGCTCCAGCTCAGCCTTGATAGTTTGCGTTCCCGAAAGGGATGCTTTTTCAGCTTTCCACTCTTCTTCTAATTCAGAATACTGGCGCTCTTTATCGTCCAGCTCTTCGTTGAGCATATCGAGACGTTTTTTACTCGCCTCATCAGACTCTTTCATTAATGCCTGCTGTTCCAGTTTGAGCTGGATAATACGGCGGTCGAGTCTGTCGAGTTCCTCCGGCTTGGAGTCAATCTGCATACGAATGCTGGATGCCGCCTCATCGATAAGGTCGATAGCTTTGTCCGGCAACTGACGATCGGCAATATAGCGGTGAGACAGCGTAGCTGCCGCAACAATCGCCGGGTCAGTGATCTGCACATGGTGGTGCAGCTCATAACGTTCTTTCAGGCCACGCAGAATCGCGATGGTGTCTTCTACTGAAGGTTCGGCTACAAATACTTTCTGGAAACGACGTTCCAGCGCCGCATCTTTTTCGATGTACTGGCGATATTCATCAAGCGTTGTTGCGCCTACACAGTGCAGTTCCCCGCGTGCCAGCGCCGGTTTCAGCATGTTCCCGGCGTCCATTGCGCCATCGGCTTTACCCGCCCCAACCATGGTATGCAGCTCATCAATAAACAGGATGACATTGCCTTCCTGTTTCGAGAGATCGTTCAGCACGCCTTTTAAGCGTTCTTCAAACTCACCACGATATTTGGCCCCAGCCACCAGCGCGCCCATATCCAGCGCCAGCACACGGCGACCTTTTAAGCCTTCCGGCACTTCACCATTGATAATTCGTTGGGCCAGCCCTTCAACGATGGCCGTTTTACCGACGCCTGGTTCGCCGATTAACACCGGGTTATTTTTAGTACGCCGCTGCAGTACCTGAATGGTACGGCGAATTTCTTCATCACGGCCGATAACCGGATCGAGTTTGCCCTGCTCGGCACGTTCGGTCAGGTCGACGGTATATTTTTTCAAGGCCTGACGTTGGTCTTCAGCCCCCTGGTCATTCACGCTTTCACCTCCACGCATTTGTTCAATTGCCTGAGTGATATTCGCGGTCGTCGCACCTGCTGATTTTAGTAAATCGGTCAGCGTACCGCGTGACTCAAGCGCCGCCAGTACGAACAGTTCTGACGAAATAAAGTTGTCCCCACGTTTTTGCGCCAGCTTGTCGCAAAGATTCAGTACACGCACCAGATCCTGAGAAGGCTGCACATCACCGCCGGTACCTTCTACCTGCGGCAACCGGCTCAACGCCTGGTCAATGGCTGTACGTAACTGGCCAGCATTAATGCCAGCAGACGTTAATAAAGGACGTACCGATCCCCCTTCCTGATTCAGCAAGGCGCTCATTAGATGAAGTGGTTCGATGAATTGATTGTCGTGCCCCAATGCGAGTGACTGGGCATCGGCAAGAGCAAGCTGGAATTTATTAGTAAGACGATCCAGACGCATAACTCCTCCCATAACAGGTCAAAATTGCTACTGGAGATTAAATGAGGTCATCCCTCAATTATTCAAGGTGAATGACCTGAATTATGTGAAAAGAAAATTACACGTACCGGATCGTCTTGATTCTTTAGGTTATATCAGCCAAATAAAACTTGCCATACGACCCGTGGTATTGTCGCGACGATAAGAGAAGAACGTCTCACTTTCGCTGAAGGTGCAACGGTCGCCACCGTAGATGTTCTCTACTCCGATATTTGCCAGACGCTGACGCGCAAGCTGGTAAATATTCGCCAGATATTTATCACCATGCGGTATAAATGCGAGGTCCGCTTGCGGATCTTTCGCCATGAACGCTGCGCGAACTTCTGCTCCCACTTCAAACGCGTTCGGGCCAATCGCCGGGCCTAGCCAGGCAATAATGTTTTCAGGTTTGTCGGCAAAACACGCCACCGTCTCTTCCAGCACGCCGGCGCATAATCCGCGCCAACCCGCATGTGCCGCCGCGACTTCCGTTCCAGCGCGATTGCAAAACAGCACCGGCAGACAGTCGGCCGTCATCACTGCACACACGGTGCCCGGCGTATTGCTGTAAGAAGCATCCGCACGTTTGGAGGCGTAAGGCTCGCCGGTCAGTTTCAGGACATCCTTACCGTGGACCTGCTCCAGCCAGACTGGCTTTGACGGCAGATTGCCCGCAGCAAACAGCCGCTTGCGGTTCTCTTCAACATGCTCCGGGTTGTCGCCGCAATGGGCGCCCAGATTCAGCGAATCATAAGGCGGCATGCTAACACCGCCAATACGGGTAGAACTACACGCCACAACACCTTGCGGTATCGGCCACTGCGGGACAATTAGCTTACTCATAGCCAGGCAATATCATCCTTATGTTCTTCGAAATCAGCGCGCATCACTTCAATCAATTGCACCATATCTTGTGGAATCGGTGCATGCCATTCCATTTCGATACCTGAAATTGGGTGATATAAACGCAGCATAGTCGCGTGAAGCGCCTGACGATCGAACTTACGCAGCACGGAGATAAATTCGTCAGAAGCGCCTTTCGGTGGACGCGGACGACCGCCGTAGACCTGATCGCCCACCAGCGGATGGGTGATATGCGCCATGTGCACGCGGATCTGGTGCGTACGTCCGGTTTCCAGACGCAGCCGCAGACGCGTGTGCACACGGAAGTGTTCCATTATGCGATAGTGCGTCACCGCCGGTTTCCCCATCGGGTGTACCGCCATGTGCGTACGCTTGGTCGGGTGGCGGCTAATCGGTTCCTCAACGGTTCCGCCTGCCGTCATATGACCAATCGCCACGGCTTCGTACTCACGGGTAATTTCACGCAGTTGCAGCGACTCCACCAGACGCGTTTGCGCCGGAACGGTTTTTGCCACCACCATTAATCCGGTCGTGTCTTTATCCAGACGGTGCACGATACCAGCACGTGGAACATCCGCGATTGGCGGGTAGTAATGCAGTAATGCATTCAATACCGTGCCATCAGGATTACCGGCCCCCGGATGCACTACGAGGTCACGGGGTTTGTTGATGACAAGAATATCGTCATCTTCATAAACGATATCCAGTGGGATATCCTGAGGTTCAAAACGAACCTCTTCATCAATTTCTGCAGTGATGGAGACGCGCTCTCCACCCAACACTTTTTCTTTCGGTTTATCGCAAAGATTGCCATTTACCAGTACGCGCTGGTCAAGGATCCATTCTTTTATGCGCGATCGCGAATAATCAGGGAACAATTCGGCCAAAGCCTGATCTAAGCGTTGACCGAGCTGATTTTCGGAGACTGTTGCGGTGAGTTCTACTCGTTGTGCCATAAACTGCTTCTTCGTTTAACGTTGGGTTTTACGGCTTTGCCGTTTAATATAGTGTGCTATTGTAGCTGGTCTTAACCGGGAGCAGGAACAGAGAATCTCCCGTAAAACATTTTGAGGAAAGTCAAAACGTCATGACGCGCATGAAATATCTGGTGGCAGCAGCCACGTTGAGCCTGTTTTTGGCGGGTTGCTCTGGTTCAAAGGAAGAGGTGCCCGATAATCCGCCAAATGAAATCTACGCGACTGCTCAGCAAAAGCTGCAGGACGGTAACTGGAAACAGGCAATAACGCAATTAGAAGCGTTGGATAACCGTTATCCATTTGGACCGTATTCTCAGCAGGTGCAATTAGATCTCATCTACGCCTACTACAAAAACGCCGATCTGCCACTTGCTCAGGCTGCCATCGATCGTTTTATTCGTCTTAACCCGACACACCCTAACATTGATTATGTCATGTATATGCGTGGCCTGACCAATATGGCGTTGGATGATAGCGCACTGCAAGGATTCTTTGGTGTTGATCGCAGCGATCGCGATCCGCAACATGCCCGAGCTGCGTTTAATGACTTTTCCAAACTGGTACGTGGCTATCCAAACAGCCAGTACACCACCGACGCCACCAAACGTCTGGTATTCCTGAAAGACCGTCTGGCGAAGTATGAATATTCCGTTGTGGAATACTACACTGCCCGCGGTGCATGGGTTGCCGTGGTAAACCGTGTGGAAGGCATGCTGCGCGACTTCCCGGATACCCAGGCAACACGCAATGCCCTGCCGTTAATGGAAAATGCTTATCGCCAGATGCAGATGAATGCGCAGGCAGAAAAAGTAGCGAAAATCATTGCCGCCAACAGCAGCAATACCTGATTTATCTCAGAATGCAAACGGCAGCCCAAAGGCTGCCGTTTTTTTATCCGTAAACGTCACAACTGAAGCGGTTTAGCTGCAACGCATCTCATCAAATATGGCCTGCTTTCAGGTATTCCTCAAGTAAAAAATCGCTTGTTCCTGCGGTGCCTCACAAAAAGGTTTTCTTGACAAAAAGCGACAAAAAAATGTGATTAATATCACACATTTTGACATTAGGAACGGTATGCTGGAATCACCAAGACGGGAAAGACAAGAGGTAAAATTTATGACAATGAACATTACCAGTAAACAAATGGAAATTACTCCGGCAATTCGCCAGCATGTCGCAGACCGTCTCGCCAAACTCGAAAAATGGCAAACTCATCTGATTAATCCACATATCATTCTGTCTAAGGAGCCGCAGGGTTTCATTGCTGATGCCACCATCAATACACCGAACGGACATCTGGTCGCCAGCGCAAAACACGAGGATATGTACACCGCAATTAACGATTTGATCAACAAGCTGGAACGGCAGCTCAATAAAGTGCAGCACAAAGGCGAAGCCCGTCGTGCAACAACTTCAGTCAAAGACGCCAACTTCGTCGAAGCAGAAGAAGAGTAGTCCCTTACATTGAGTGTATCGCCAACGCGCCTCCGGGCGCGTTTTTTGTTGACAGGGTGAAAACAGTACGGGTACTTTACTGACGTAGCCAAAGGAAAATTACATGAAACTTGTCCCGTTCTTCTTCGCATTCTTTTTTACCTTCCCCTGAATGGGAGGCGTTTCGTCGTGTGATAAAGAATGCGAAGACGAACAATAAGGCCTCCCACAACGGGGGGCCTTTTTTATTGATAACAAGAAAGGCAACACTATGACATCGGAAAACCCATTGCTGGCGCTGCGCGATAAGATCAGCACGCTGGATGAAAAATTACTGGCCCTGCTGGCTGAGCGACGTGGACTGGCCGTAGAAGTTGGCAAAGCTAAGCTGCTTTCGCATCGTCCAGTTCGTGATATCGACCGTGAGCGCGATCTGTTGGACCGACTGATTCAGCTTGGCAAAGCACATCATCTTGATGCTCACTACATCACTCGCCTGTTCCAGCTCATAATCGAAGACTCCGTCCTGACTCAGCAGGCACTGCTCCAGCAGCATCTGAACAAAATTAACCCACACTCAGCACGCGTTGCTTTCCTCGGGCCAAAAGGGTCATATTCTCATCTTGCCGCACGTCAGTATGCTGCCCGCCATTTTGAACAATTTATAGAAAGCGGCTGCGCGAAATTTGCCGATATCTTTAATCAGGTCGAAACCGGACAAGCTGACTACGCCGTGGTTCCGATTGAAAACACCAGTTCCGGTGGGATTAACGACGTTTACGACCTGCTACAGCACACCAGCCTGTCTATCGTTGGCGAGATGACTATCACGATTGACCACTGCCTACTGGTGTCCGGCACGACAGATCTCGAGACCATTGAAACGGTATATAGCCATCCGCAGCCATTCCAGCAGTGCAGCAAATTCCTGAGTCGTTACCCGCACTGGAAGATTGAGTACACCGAAAGCACCTCGGCGGCGATGGAAAAAGTTGCGCAGACTAACTCACCGCGCGTGGCGGCTCTGGGGAGCGAAGCCGGAGGCGTACTATACGGTTTGCAGGTTCTTGAGCATATCGAAGCTAATCAGACGCAAAACATCACCCGCTTCGTGGTACTGGCGCGCAAGGCAATCAATGTTTCCGATCAGGTGCCAGCAAAAACCACGTTGCTGATGGCGACAGGACAACAAGCCGGTGCGCTGGTAGAAGCTCTGCTGGTACTGCGCAACCATAATCTGATTATGACTAAACTGGAGTCACGCCCGATTCACGGCAATCCGTGGGAAGAAATGTTTTATCTTGATATCCAGGCCAACCTGGAATCACCCCAGATGCAAAAAGCATTGAAGGAGTTAGGTGAGATTACGCGCTCGATGAAAGTACTTGGCTGCTATCCAAGTGAGAATGTGGTGCCGGTCGATCCAAGTTAACGTTTGACAATGCCGGATGGCGCTACGCTTATCCGGCATTCTATTTAGCCGATCTTTGTATGACTGATACAACGCATCAGCGTTGCCATCAAGCATCGTATTTATTGGCGACTATCGTTAGCCTGGCGCAACAAAGTACGGCTTTCGTTCTGGAAGCGTTTCGCATAATCACCAAACCAGTGCTCCACCTTACGGAAGCTGTCGATGAACGCTTGCTTATCGCCCTGCTCCAGTAAACCGATCGCCTCACCAAAACGTTGGTAGTAGCGTTTGATCAGCGCAAGGTTACTCTCAGACGACATAATGATATCGGCATAGAGCTGCGGATCCTGGGCAAACAGACGTCCGACCATCGCCAGTTCAAGGCGATAAATCGGCGAAGAGAGTGCCAGTAACTGCTCCAGTTGAACATTCTCTTCCGCTAAATGCAGACCGTAAGCAAAGGTCGCAAAGTGACGCAATGCCTGAATAAATGCCATGTTCTGGTCGTGTTCAACAGCACTGATCCGATGCAGTCGCGCACCCCACACCTGAATCTGTTCCAGAAACCACTGATAGGCTTCCGGCTGACGTCCGTCACACCAGACGACGACCTGCTTTGCCAGACTGCCGCTGTCCGGGCCAAACATAGGGTGTAATCCCACCACCGGGCCGTCGTGCGCCGCCAGCATCGCCTGCAAAGGACCATTTTTCACCGAAGCCAGATCCACCAGGATGCAGTCGGACGGCAGACGCGGTAATTTGGCGATCACCTGCTCAGTGACGTGGATCGGCACGCTGACGATCACCATGCCAGCATCAGAGACGATCTCCGGCGCACGATCCCAGTCCTGCTGTTCCAGGATCCGTACCTGATAACCTGACAGGGTGAGCATTTTTTCGAACAGACGTCCCATCTGACCGCCGCCGCCGACAATCACCACCGGTCGCAGAGAAGGACAAAGCGTTTTAAATCCTTTGTCGTTCTCACTGGAGTAAGACTCGCGCATAACCCGGCGCAGCACATCTTCAATCAGGTCCGGCGGCACGCCAAGGGCTTCCGCTTCCGCCCGGCGGGAGGCCAGCATTGAGGCTTCCCGTTCCGGCACGTAGATAGGCAGCCCAAAGCGGCTTTTTACTTCACCGACTTCGGCCACCAGCTCCAGGCGACGTGCCAGTAAACCCAGCAGCGCCTTGTCGACTTCATCAATTTGATCGCGTAATGCGGTCAATTCAGCAACCATAACCAACCTCTTATGCTACACGCGCCGACAGCTGGCCGTTTAAATCCTGGCTAATTTCACGCAGTAGCGCATCCGTCATTTCCCAGCTAATGCAGGCATCAGTTACAGACACGCCGTATTTCATTTCGCTACGCGGCTGTTCAGAAGACTGGTTGCCTTCGTGAATATTACTTTCAATCATCAAGCCAATGATCGAGCGATTGCCATCTTTGATTTGTGCAATCACGGATTCAGCCACGGCAGGCTGGCGGCGGTAATCTTTATTGGAGTTACCATGACTGCAATCTACCATCAGAGAAGGTCGTAGTCCCGCCTGCTCCATCTCTTTTTCGCACTGGGCGACATCTGCCGGGCTGTAGTTCGGCGCTTTACCACCGCGCAGGATCACGTGACCGTCCGGGTTACCCTGAGTTTGCAGCAGTGCAACCTGTCCAGCCTGGTTAATACCAACAAAGCGGTGCGACTGTGCCGCCGCGCGCATCGCGTTAATGGCGGTCGCCAGGCTACCGTCAGTACCGTTCTTAAAGCCGACCGGCATCGAAAGACCGGAAGCCATTTCGCGGTGAGTCTGCGATTCCGTGGTACGCGCACCGATTGCAGACCAGCTAAACAGATCGCCCAGGTATTGCGGGCTATTGGGATCCAGCGCTTCAGTTGCCAGCGGTAGTCCCATATTCACCAGTTCAAGCAGCAGCTGACGCGCAATTTTCAGGCCGGCTTCAACATCAAAAGAGCCATCCATATGAGGATCGTTAATTAACCCTTTCCAGCCGACGGTGGTACGGGGTTTTTCAAAATAGACGCGCATCACCAGGTAGAGGCTATCGCTGACCTCTGCGGCAAGGGCTTTAAACCGACGAGCGTACTCAATAGCCATTTCAGGATCGTGAATGGAACACGGACCACATACCACCAGCAGGCGCGGATCGCGACCAGAGATAATATCTGAAATGGTTTTACGCGACTGGGAGATTTGCGCTTCTTGCGCCTGGCTCAGCGGGAATTCAGCTTTCAGCTGCTCCGGAGTCATCAGAACCTGTTCGTCGGTAATATGTACGTTGTTCAGCGCGTCTTTTTGCATGATGGTGATCCTGTTTAGCTCGTTTGCGATAGTTGATCCTCAGCGAGGAGGTGATAACGATAACACAACAGGTAAAGATTTCAATCCACAAACCGTAAATTTTAATTTACAGAATGCAATTTAATGACAGAACACGCCCTCTGTTGCGTACATTAAAATTTACACCATCCGATATTGAGATCCACTATGCTTAAAAAACGAGGGAGTACAGGCAATGAAGCAACTCATCAGCACCCTATTTCTATTACTTCTTAGCGGATGTCAGATAGATCCTTATACCCACGCCCCCACATGGACGGGAACCGCCTGGTACGACGCCGGAATACAAGATGCCATTTCGGGGTATGCCGTTAAAGATAATGAAACTCTTGCCGACAACTACAATGACCCCGAAGTCGATCGTACGGAATATCTTAAGGGTTATGCCGAGGGACAACGTAAAATCTGCCAGCCGGATTTTGTTTACGCCAGAGGTTTGACCGGGAAAACCTTTCCCCCAAGTTGTGATACGGTCGAAAATATTGACCAGTTACACAGTGCCTGGCAAAAAGGAGCAAACGAAGGTGCTGCCTCAATAAGATTAAATTAAACAATAGCTTATATTTTATAAATTACTAAGATTTAACTTAAATTACTAATGGCTTTCCACCTGGCATAATGACGGCTTAGGAAAATAATGTTATTTTGTCCTAAATAATCTTGAATGTATTTCGACGTTTTACGGCAAACGCTGGTAGGTAACTATTCATGAGCTATTCTTACCGACTCATACTTCTACTGGCACTGCTCCTGACCGGATTACCGCTGTACGCCCAAAGCGTTACGGAAGAAGCAAAATCTGTACGCGCTATGGTTTCCGGCATCGTCAGTTATACGCGCTGGCCTGCACTGTCCGGGCCCCCCAAACTGTGTATTTTCTCTTCATCGCGTTTTTCCAGTGTCCTGGGAGATACCAGTGCCGGAGCATTACCCTATCTTCCCGTCATCATTCGTACGGAACAAGAAATATTAGTTTCGCAGTGTGATGGCTTTTATTTTGGAAAAGAATCCCCTACTTTTCAGGTGGAATTAAAGAATAAATATCCGTCTAAGGCATTGTTATTAATTGCCGAACAGAACCCCGAATGCGTTATTGGCAGCGCCTTTTGCCTCATAATTAAAGATGAAGATGTGAGATTTTCCGTAAATATGGATTCCCTTTCACGCAGTGGCGTAAGGGTCAGTCCGGACGTATTAATGCTTGCACGGAATCAGAAGCATGGATAAGGGCCATTCTCCCATAACACGCCCGACGTTTAAGCGGACATTACGGCGTATCAGCATAATCAGCGTTCTGGTAACTATGACGCTGATCTGGCTGCTGCTCAGCATTTCTTCGGTGCTGGCATTGAGACAGTATGCGCAAAAGAACCTGGATCTGACCGCTGCAACCATGACCCGCACGCTTGAAGCAGCATTAGTTTTTTCTGATGGCGTCGCAGCAACTGAAACGCTGGCAGCACTGGGCCAGCAGGGGCAATTTTCCGTTGCAGAAGTTCGTAATAAAAACCAGAAGGTGATCGCCACCTGGCGCTATAACGCGCAGGATACCACTGAAAAAATCAGCGGACTTATCAGCCACTGGCTGTTCCCACAACCGGTCACTCAACCTATTTTGCATAATGGCAACGTCATCGGCGAAGTACGATTGACTGCGCGCGATAGCGTTATCAGCCATTTCATCTATTTGTCACTTGCCGTCCTAACCGGGTGCATTCTGTTGGCCTCTGGCATTGCATTAATGCTCACTCGTTATTTACATAATGGCGTCGTGGAAGCCCTGCAAAATATAACCGAGGTGGTACATGATGTTCGTACCAACCGTAACTTTTCACGGCGCGTTTCAGAAGAGCGCATTGAAGAGTTTCACCTTTTTGCCCAGGATTTTAATAGTTTGCTGGATGAGATGGAGGAGTGGCAACTTAAACTGCAGGCAAAGAACGCCCAGCTTTTGCGTACGGCGCTACACGATCCGCTGACCGGCCTGGCGAATCGCGCCGCATTTCGCAGCAGCATTAACGCCCTGATGAATGACCATGCCGCCCACAGCAGCTCCGCACTGTTATTTCTTGATGGTGATAATTTTAAATTTATTAATGATACCTGGGGCCACGCAGCTGGGGATCGGGTCCTGATTGAAGTTGCAAACAGGCTGTCCGAGTTTGGTGGTAATCGACATCACCCCTACAGACTTGGCGGCGATGAGTTCGCTATGGTGCTGTACAGCGTTCACTCTGAATACGAAGTTCAGCGGATCTGCGCGGCACTATCACACGAGTTTAACCGACCTTTTGACCTGCATAACGGTCATCAGGCAAGCATGACACTCAGTATTGGTTTTGCGCTGACGTGGGAACATGCCTCTGCCGAGAAATTACAAGAACTTGCCGATAAAAATATGTATCAGGCCAAAAATTTGCGTTCTGAACGCATTATTAAAAAATAAGGACTTACACATGCTAAAACGTCTATCATCCCCGTTTCTTCTGCTTTTACTGATTTTGGCAGGCTGTCAGGCACCTCAGGGAAAATTTACCCCGGAGCAAATTGCAGCCATGAAATCGTACGGATTTACCGAAGCTTCCGGAGACTGGTCTCTTGGTCTGTCTGACAACATCCTGTTTGACAAAAACGACTATAAGCTCCGCCCTGAAAGTGAAAAGCAGATCCAGGAAATGGCATCCAAACTGGCAGCTACCGGGTTAAACCATGCGCGTATGGATGGCCATACCGATAACTACGGCGAAGACAGCTACAACGAAGCACTGTCGCTCAAACGCGCGAATGTGGTTGCCGATGCGTGGGCACAGGGCGCCAACATTCCCCGCACTAATCTGACAACGCAGGGACTCGGGAAGAAATACCCGATTGCCAGTAATCAGACGTCAAAAGGTCGTGCTGAAAACCGCCGGGTTGCAGTCGTGATCGCTACGCCGTAAAAGTCCTCAACTGGCTGCGCGGCGCGCAGCCATCCAATTGCAATGAAACAAAAGAGTAAGGTCGGAATAAAAAAAGGGCCAGCCTTTCGGCCAGCCCTTTTCTAACAGGATGTCGCTTGCGCGAATCTTAGTTAAGACGCTCCTATTAACACCCCACAACAAACAAACACTTACCATATAAAACAATTAGTTAAAGTAATTTTTAATGCAATGAATTGCAGTATTATGCAACCTCTGCCGCCATATTGTCGCCAACATACAGCGATAACGGATTAAGGGTTACAGCTTGTTCAAGGTGGTCAGGAGCAAAGTGTGCATACTTCATTGTTTCTCGAATATTGGCATGCCCGAGAATTTTCTGCAGTACCAGTATATTCCCGCCGTTCATCATAAAATGCGCACCAAAAGTATGACGCAAAACGTGCGTCTTCTGCCCTTCCGTCAATTCAATATTCGTTAGTTTGAGCATCTTCTTAAACTCCTGATAGCAGGGTTTAAACATTCTGCCTTGACGTACGGACAACTCGTCGTACAGCCATTTAGGAATAGGAACTGTGCGATTCTTCTTACCTTTGGTTTTGGTGAACGTCAGTTTATATGGAGAAAGTTGAGGGCGGGTCAATCTCTCCGCTTCCCCCCATCGAGCGCCGGTTGCAAGGCACACCTTAACAATCATGGTGAGGTCTTCTTTGCCGTATTGCTCGCAGGCTCGAAACAGCTCCGGGAGCTGAGACAAAGTTAGCCAGGACATTTCTTTCTCAGCCTCTTTGAATACTCGGATCCCATCAAGTGGATTGGGTAGGCTCCACTCCCCTAACCGGCGGAGCTCATTAAACACTGCTTCTAGGTATTGTTGTTCGCGATTGACGGTTATAGGTTTGGCGATCCATTTCGAGGGGTCTTTATGATAACCGTTGTCTATTTCACCACGTAATCGACGGTCACGATAATGAGCCCAGTCTTTCGCGGTAAGGCGAGATGCAATCGGGTCACCAAGCCCATTACATACGATTTGAAGCTTTGCTAACCTCGACTTACTGGCGACTAACGCTTGACCGTGCAAATTGTGCCAAAGCTGAATAATCTCGCTTAAGCGTCGGCGGTCTTCTTTCTTGCCGAGCCACGGCTTATCTTCACTCTCGCTTTTGGTAAATGCTTCAAATGCCTCGGCCTCACCTTTGGTATTGAATTGCCGACGTATACGCCGCCCTTCTCGACCATTTGGATAGAGTTCACACAACCATTTTCCACTTTTTTGTTTACTTACAGTCATTGCGATACCGAGGCTAAAAGAAAATTAATTACAAAGGGCTGTAGCGGCATCAATCACCGGTGAAATTGAAATTTTAACGCCGTCATACTCAGGGTCATCCTTCCATACGTCATCTAAGTTAGACCCCTCCAGCTTTCCTGATTTAACAGCATCTACCGCCATGCCATTCAGAGGATATCTATCATCAGTTTTGATGTCATACACAAAAGCATAAGCACGGTTAACACATGATACCTTTGCCTTTTCAAAGGTTAGAGGCCACTTGTCACCATATGCAGCGCCGTCTATCTCTTTAAACTTCTCAGCGGCTATGGCTGAGGAAGAAAGTGCAATGCAGACTATCGCAAATATAAACTTTTTCATTACTGCTCCTTAAACATGCTTTTCCAAAGTAAAAATAACCGCACCTGATGGTGTGATATCTGAAATATTACATTCAAACTCAGCAGACTTATTTGATAACCTGACCTTTCCGCCTGGCAACCTGATTACGTCAAAAACATCGAGTGCGCCATCAATACCAATAAGCCAGCGACCATTTCCTATCTTCGAGTTAGAACTATCAACAAGCCAAGATGTGCTCACACCATCAATAAACACTAAATCATCAGTATTTGATGGAACCATAGATATATCAGGAGTCCAGCGTCCGATATCTTTGAGTTCGCCCGCCTCGAGGCGGCACTTTCTAATCGTTAAAGCATTTGCCGGTTCACCATCATTACTGTTACGCATCTGGCCTTTTCCGGTTGATAACCATTCTAACGATACGCCAGTATCAAGGGCGCAAGTGACAACCACGTCACCGGGGAAAAAATCGCGTCTAACCCAAGTGCTTATAGTGCCGGAAGATATACCTAATAAATCTCCAAGCTCTTTTTGCAGAGTAAAACCATACGCATCGAGAATCCGACGCAGAACCGCCCTCCCTCCATTTGCCATGATTTCATCATAGAGTTGCTTACCTTTAAGCTTAGTTTTCACCACTTCAAATCTTGCATTTGCAAGCTCACCATTAATTAGCCATCGCAGGTCAGCTCCAGTATCAAGAGCACACTCAACGAAAACGTTGCTAGGGATTACGTTTCTAGCAAGCCAGCTACTCACGTTGTTTGCATGTATGCCAAGCCTTTCGGCTAGTTCCTTTTGCTGCTTAAAGCCGTATGCAGAAAGGACACGTTCCAATGCGGCAGACGCATTAACATCATTTTTAGACATATGACACCAACAAGAATTTTGTTTACAACCAAAATTTAGCGATCTATATTGGTGCTCATCGACCAAGATGCACACCACTGCACTACATTTCAAACAACAGGAGATAATGCGATATGTCAGATGCAAAATCAATCCCGCTGCATGACGCACAAAACTTACAAAATCAAACTGTATTGCTAGACGCTGGTCAGTTCAACGCGCTTGTAACCATGATGCAGCTATCCATGCAAAACATGATTCGTACAGCGATGTTAGACACCATGTCAGTAAAAGACTTCGCCGCCGCCCGTGGCGTTAGCGAGCGTCTGGTCTGGCAATGGATTGATGAGGGCGTCCTTCTCAAAGCTCCCACCAAAGATGTTACCAGCAAAGAAAAAGCCGCTAAGCGTAGCCGCACCCTTATCAACGTCAAAGCATGGCGTGACAAACTGACCCAGCAAGCTATCGATTGCCGTTATATCAACTAACAGTCATCGCTTAACTGAACTTGATTTTGCAAGTTAAAGGGAGTTACAGCATGTTAGATTTTCGTGTTTCGTCACATGCGCACTTTGACGAGGCCTGCAGAAAATTCGCAGCTACTCATAACGTGAAAGAACTAGCGAATAAAGCCGGAATCAAGCCGCATACGCTTTACAACAAACTCAACCCAGAACAGCCGCACCAGTTAACGCCGCGTGAGATCTGGACACTGACAGACCTGACCGAAGACTCGACCCTCGTCGATGGTTTTCTGGCGCAGATCCATTGTCTGCCATGCGTACCGGTCAACGAACTTGCAAAAGAGAAACTGCAATCCTACGTCATGCACGCAATGAGCGAACTTGGCGAACTGGCAAGCGGTGCAGTTTCCGGCGACCGCCTCACGCCAGCCAAAAAACAAAACATGATTGCTAGCGTAAATGCGGGGATTCGCATGTTGTCATTATCGGCAATGGCGCTGCATGCACGTCTGCAGACTAATCCCGCTATGTCGAGCGTGGTCGATACCATGAGCGGTATTGGCGCATCGTTTGGTCTGATTTGAGGTGCGTATGCTGAAAAGTGAACCGTCATTCGCGTCTCTGCTCGTTAAGCAAAGCCCCGGCATGCATTACGGCCACGGCTGGATCGCAGGTAAGGACGGCAAGCGCTGGCACCCGAGCCACTCACAGGCTGATTTACTGGCTGACCTGTCCACCAAAAAACTGGGGAAATCATGGCTATCGAAGCTGTTTCCGCGAATGTTCCGCTAAAGGCGGGCGAGCGTCTGGCTGGTCTCAATCACATAGCTGAATTGCGCGCGAGATATTGGGGCGATAGCTGGAAAGAGGTTGAGCGTTTTGTCGATGATATGCGCGATAAACGCGATCCACAATTTGAAGAAAATACTCGGGCGCTGGCCGCTATTTTCTTTCTGGCAAAAATTCCGGCGGCTCGTCATGAGCTCGAATTAAGTGAGCTGACCACTGACGAGAAAAAAGCATTGATTACAGCGATGAATCATTTTCGTGCAGTGGTGAGCTTATTTCCAAAACGGCTAACCATGCCTAATTAATCCAAACAGAAATTTAATGGCGTAAACCCGCCGGGCTTCTTATTGCCAGAAATCAGGAGAAATAAATATGCAGAAAGAATTAAAAAACATCTTTGTCGCCGAAAGTGATCCACTCATGGCCGTGATTGACATAGCCAAGCGCGAAGAGCGTAAAGGTCGCGCTCTCGCCGTTTCAATTCGTCTTGAAGCTCTGGCAACACATATCGCAAACAAAGGATTAAACGGGATTGAAGCGGCAGAACTTCTGCGCCGTGAAGCCACCCGCTATGAAAACGAATCTCAGGAGCTGCACTAATGGCCGACGCAATGGATTTAGCACAACAGCGTGAGCAGGAAGACCGCGAGCGCCATATCAACACCGCACGCAACCGCATCGCTGCGCCCTCTCGTTTCCTCTGCGAAGAATGTGACGCACCAATCCCGGAAGCGCGGCGCGCTGCAATTCCGGGTGTGGCCTTTTGCGTGACCTGTCAGCAAATAGCAGAGCTCAAATCTAAACATTACAGGGGCGTTTAAATGAGTATTCGTATCGAAGTTGGCGACAAGTGGGTTATTACCAGCGACAAATTTCAATTCATCCTGAATGAAAAGAAAATCGCTCAATCCGGGAAAAAAGCTGGCGAGGAATGGCTCAACATTATCGGATATTACCCGAAGATTAACCAACTTATTTCCGGTCTGGCACATCACTACATCCATAATTCGGAGCTTCAAACCCTGAATGACATTGCCTCAGAAATTGAGGCGTTGGCGATGTTATGTGAGTCAGCCTTTCGTGCTGGGATTGCGAAATAACATATGGTTAAGGGCGTGGCAGATGTTATTCATTACCACGGAACACCTGTATGGGGTGACGCCGGTAACGTTCACCGTATTGCGGTCACCGGTGCTGGCGCATTTGTATCGTATGCACGTCCTGACCAATTAGCTGCATCAATTAAATACGCCCTTTCTGTTGCTATAGATAATGGAGCTTTTTCAGCGTGGAAGCGTGGCCTCGTTATTGACTGGCAGCAATTCTATCAATGGCTTATTCCTCATTATCATCACCCCAAACTGTCATTTTTTGTTATCCCTGATGTGGTTGAAGGTGGCGAAGCTGACAATGACGCGCTTATCGCTAAGCTACCGCGCTGCTTCAAAGACAAAGCAGCGCCAGTCTGGCATTTGCATGAATCATTGCATCGTTTAGTTGAGCTTTGCCGAGAGTGGCCGCGCGTGTGCTTTGGGTCGTCAGGTGAGTACACAACTATCAGAACCCAGCTCTGGCATCACAGGATGTCAGAAGCGTTTGAAACCATTTACTGCAAACATAGTTTCTCAACACAGGTGCACGGGCTCCGCATGCTCGATGGTAGGGTTTTGGGGAACTATCCTTTGGCGACTGCCGATAGCACAAACCTTGCCTGTAATGTGCCGAAATTCGAAGTCAAATACCCAGAGCTCACAAAAGCAATTCGCGAAGCCGATTATGCGAAAAACCTTTCTGAAGATGAACTTAAGGCAGTCATTCTCAAACGCCGTTGCGCCATTCTGAAAAATACTATTGAGGCCGTATCCCCTCCATCGATTGCAAGCTGGATATCAAAAGGGTTGGCTCCGCTTCAACTGGAGTTGGCTATCGCATGACGAAATATACATTTGCATACCCGTGGAATGCTCCACGGTCGGCAATAGCCAGCCCATACCTTACCTATGACCAACAGTATCGCCGCGACCGTATGTTCGCGGCTTTGCTGCATGCGAGAAAGGTGCTTTCTCTCCAGCCTGAGTGCGTGCGTTTTGATGCTTATCGAACCGCTGCGATACTGGAGCAAAATCAGGGCAGTCAACGAGCCAATGCTTTTTTAATCAGCTTCTGCAAAAAGGCATTGCCGCGTCTTGAATTGGTGGCAAAAAAATACGAGTGCGCGGGTATTAACAGCAATGTATCAGCCGCTGTTTTCGATGGTCATTTTGATACCCAGCTTATGCAATATCTGGCGTCACGCATGGTCAATATGGTCGCCAGATTTAACCGCCTCCCGGATATGTCGCGCGCCGATATTGACCTGCTGGCCGCTGATATCGCTAATTTCATTCGTGCTGAACTGGCTGATATTGATGACACCGGATTTAGCGAACTCAAAACGCTGTACACCTGGTACATGCGCGCCGGTTTTATTTCCCTGCAATTCAACGTTACACCGCCGAAATGGGAGCGTGTGACTAAAAAATATTTTGGCGAGGATGAAATCGCACCGGCAGTAATTCGAATGTTTAATGAGGTTTGGTGGCGTGGTCGTTTACGTCGCATTGCGTCTGCATGGCGCGAACATCTACAAATTGCTGTTGGCAATGTCAGTAAGAAAAAGCACGTCTATGCGAGTAAAAACTGCGTGACTGACTGGCGCGAGCAGAAACGCCGTACGCGCGAATTTCTTAAAGGACTGGAACTCGAAGACGAAGACGGCAACCGCATCAGCCTGATTGAAAAATACGATGGCTCGGTCGCTAACCCTGCGATACGTCGTTGCGAGCTGATGACCCGCATCCGTGGGTTTGAAAATATCTGCAATGAGCTCGGTTATGTCGGTGAGTTTTACACTCTGACTACACCGTCTAAATATCACGCCACCACCAAAGCGGGCTACCGTAACAGCAAATGGAACGGTGCCAGCCCATCGGACACGCAGAGCTATCTAACCGGTCTTTGGGCACGCATACGCGCCAAGCTACACCGGGAAGAAATCCGCATTTTCGGTATACGTGTTGCCGAGCCTCATCACGACGGAACGCCTCACTGGCACATGCTTATGTTCATGTTGCCGGAAGACGTCGAGCGCGTGCGTATCATCATCCGTGATTATGCGTGGGAGGAAGACCGCCTCGAACTGAAAAGCGATAAAGCCAAAAAAGCGCGCTTTCATGCCGAGGCCATTGACCCTGAAAAGGGCAGCGCTACCGGATATGTTGCTAAATACATTTCGAAAAATATCGACGGCTATGCTCTCGATGGTGAAACCGATGACGAAAGCGGTGAGCTGCTGAAAGAGACAGCCCCCGCCGTATCAGCATGGGCGGCACGCTGGCACATCCGTCAATTCCAGTTTATCGGCGGTGCGCCGGTGACGGTCTACCGTGAATTGCGTCGTCTCGCCGATACCGAGACCGCGCACGGTCTGAGCGTTGAGTTTGCTGCCGTCCATGATGCCGCTGACGCCGGTGACTGGGCTGGTTACGTTAATGCGCAGGGTGGTCCGTTTGTCCGTCGCGATGATTTACAGGTGCGCACGCTGTATGAGCCGCGCCCCGAGTTTAACCAGTATGGTGAGGAAACCGTCTGCATTCGTGGCGTCTACGACTCTGCTGTCGGCGCTGGTACCCCGATTTTAACCCGGTTAACGCAGTGGAAAATTGTGCCGAAGCGTGCCGTTGATTTGGCCGTTGACGTTAAGGGCGCTCCTGCGCCCTCTCGGAGTTCTGTCAATAACTGTACGGAGAGCGAAAGCGAGCCACCAGAGCTAGATTTAACAAAACCACTAAGCCGACGTGAAAAACGCGAATTAGCAAAAAGAATCAGGAAGCCAAAACCACCAAAAAGGGCGAAATTTATTCACGGTAAGCCTGAGCAAAACCCCGCGATAGAAAAAACTATCGACGAGATTCAACTGACAACCGGCATCACAATCAGCCGGGGCGAAGCCCTGCACCTGATGGCCGGTGGTAAAAGCTGTTTTGATGGCAAATGGCTACGCGGAACGGCCAAAGGAGAAATATTTTCCGCAGCGCCATCGCACGAAGCTAAAGCTCGGAAAATCCTTAATCGTGTTGCGGTGATGGCTAAAGCATCAAAACCAATACATGAGTAATTCATATCCATATCATGCACATACGGCAATCGACCTATTCGTTTTTTTTCTTCCCATCTTTTGCCAATACGTGCTACTGTATAAATATACAGTAACCCTATGGGAGGGATTTCATGGTTGGCGAACATTTCAGCCGAACGCAGCAAAAGTGGGCTTGTGTGCAATTTATTGCCGAGGTATCTCTGATTGCAAACTGCAAGCCATCAGACTTAAAGCTCGCGCTCACTCTCATTGCAGACCTAGCAAACAGCGAAAATAACGAAACCGAAGATGATATTTTTTATAAGGCTGATTAGATTATGAGAATCAATATCACGTTGGATAAAGAGCAAAAAATTAGTCAGGCAACGTTGGATGCGCTTGAGGCTGAGCTGTACCGCAATCTTCAACCTATTTACCCAAAGACCGCTATCCGCATTCGCAAAGGCTCCGCAAATGGCGTTGAGCTAAGTGGTTTGAAACTGGACGAAGATAAAAAACGAGTAATGGAAATCATGCAGCAGGTATGGGAGGACGATAGCTGGTTGCATTAACAAACGTCGCCGGTGCTGAAACTCGTTTTCAGTGCTGGCGGGGTTGAACAACGAGCCCCGCGAGGCGTTAGCCTGCCCCGTAGAGACCGCCCCAACCGGCACGATTAAAGCCGGTTTTTTTATGCCATTTTTCCGCGATTTCCCCGTTTTTTAGCCGTGCATGCAACAGGTGCATGGTTTTGCATGCGTCAGGCTTGCACGTTCTGGCCGTGCGCCGCCAGAGCTGGCGCGGATCCAGAGTGGTCATGCAACTGCATTAAAACCGACCCATAAAGCGGGCAGGCGTGGCGGGGAAAGCATTGCGCGCCAGCGGTGGTGCGTAATAATAAAAATTATCGTCTGAGCGCGTCGTGATGGCGCTGGCGTGATTGTTGTCGGTTCGTTGGCGGTATTGTGTGGTCGTGCGCGCGTGGCGCGTCTGAGGCGTGATGGTGGCGGGGTATTAAAAAGCCGCCATGCTGGCGGCTTGAGGGGGATTATTCCGGGTTGTCGAGGGTGTACTCTTTGAATCTGATGACCTCCATGCCGAGCCAGTCGTTTACTTCCCTGAACCTGTCCTGTAGAGGCGACAGCTCGTTACGCACAAATACCTTTGCCACCTTCTCAACGTCACCGAGTGAGCCGATATTCTCGGGCTTACCGCCCATGAGCTGGAACGGCACGCGGTGCGCGTCCATCAGGTCGGCGTCGCTGGCTTTCTTGATGTTGAAAAAGTCATCTTTTGTGGCGACCTCGCTCAGTGGCACAATTTTGATGCCGTCCGGTTTACCGCCGGGAGCGTAGAAAAACAGGTTCTTAAAGTTGCCGAGCCCTTTCGAGTTGCGCATCGCCTCGCGCAGCGATTCGACGTCGGTCGCGCTCTGCGCCGGGTCGGTCACATACATGATGTAACCCGCGTGCGCGCCGTTCTGGTAATACTTGCGGCGGAACAGCGTCGCGGATTCATTCAGCCAGGCGGAATTAAGCGCGCTGAGATATTCGGGCAGGCCGTAAATCTCCTGATTAATGTCGGGCTCCAGCAGGTGAAACACGGTATCAGGCGCGAACTCATGCGGTAGAGTGAAGTTTTCCACAAACCAGAAAATCGAATCGTCGACCCCGCGCCGGGTGTATTTGGCCGGAGAGGCCAGCAGCTTGATTAGCTGGCCGGTGACGCTGTGGCGCTGCTCAAGAAAGGCGTTGCCGAATACCAGATAGTCGAGCGCAAAGCGGCTGAAATCCTGACGGGATAACAGCGGGTGTGGAATGTAGGTGCTTGCGAGCACGTTGCGCTTAACGTAAATCGGTGAGCTGTGATGTACAGCAGAGCGTAGGCTCTTTGCCAGCCCGGAGAAGCTGACCGGCGGCTCGTACCATTTGCCGTTACTGAAGCATTCGACGTAATCCAGAATGTCGCGCTTATCGAGTACCGGCACTGGCTCGCCAAAGGTGAAAGCTGTTGTTTTTGGCGGTGCGCTGGCGGTCAGTTGTTGTGGCTTGCTGGCCTTCTGCGCAGCGGCTTTGCGGGATTTTTGCTTACCCATTAGTTGAACTCCAGAATAGATTTAGGCTGCATGCCGCTACCGGCGGAAAGTGGTTCATTTAACAGGGCGTGCATGGTCGCCCATGCGATATCGGCGTGACTGGCTTCCTCGGTGCGGCTGGCCTCGTAGGTGGCGCTGCGCCCGCTGCTGGTCATGGTTTTGCGAATCGACATAAACGACTGCGTGACGTCGGTCGCCCCGGCGTCGTACTCCAGACAGCCGCGGCGAATGGTATCTTTTGCCTTGAGCACCATCGCGGTTTTCATTTCGGGGGTGTAACGGATGCCGCGTGCCGCCGGGTAGAATGACCGCACCAACTGGAACACGCCGAGACCGAGGCCGGTTGCGTCAATGCCGATGTATTCGACATTGTATTTTTCGGTCAGCTTGCGGATGCCATCTGCCTGTGCGGCAAAGTCCATGCCCTTCCACTGGTGACGCTCCAGCATGCGGAATTTGCCACCCGAGACCACCGGCGGTGCGAGTACGACGCACCCGGCGCTGTCGCCGGTGTGTGACGGGTCGTAGCCAATCCAGACAGGACGCGAGCCGAACGGATGGTCGGCGAACGGTGCGAAGTCCTCCCATTCTTCCATCACGTCGACCATGCAGCGCTGCAGCTCCTCGAACGGGAATACCGACGCTTTATCGTCGACAAACTCGCACATAAACAGGTTTTTAAAGTCCTCATCACTGTTTTCGCGTTTGAGCTGGTCGAGGTCGAACAGGGTGCAGCCACCGGCAAGGGCGTCCTCAATGGTGACAATCTGTCGCCACTGGCCATCGTCGCAGAGCTGACCACCGGCGAGCGCGCTGTGACTGATGTCGATTTCGATGCGGTCAGCAATACGGCTGCGCCCCTTGTTGAACAGCTCGCCAGACCAGAAAGGGTAAGCGCCGTGCGCCAGCGTAGAAGGTGTTGAAAAGTAGGTTGAGCGCAGGTGCTTCTGCGAGGCCATGCCGGACGCGACTTTGCGCAGCTTCTGAAAATTCGGGATCCAAAATATTTCATCGACATACAGGTCGCCGTTATGGCTCTGCGCGGTGTTGGAATTGGTACCGAGAAAAATCAGCTTTGCGCCGTTGTTGCCGATGACAATCGGGTCGCCGGTCAGGTCTACGTCGACCAGTCGCGCAAACTGGATGATGTATTCACGGAACACGTAAGCCTGCGTTTTACTGGCCGACAGAAAAATTTGGTTATGGCCGGTCTTGAGCGCGCGCAGCAGCGCCTCGCGGGAGAAATAGAACGTTGCGCCAATCTGGCGGGATTTGAGAATGTCGCGAATACGGTGCGCCAGTCCTGCGCGGTACCACTGCAACTGGTACCCGAAAGACTGGTCGAAAAATAATTCCTCCAGTTTCTCGATAGCCTCGTCGCTGAAAAAGTTCTTTTTCGGCTTCTTGCGTTCGCCCTTGTTGCGGTTGGCGACGTTGGGGTTAAGGTCTACCTCGTTGCCGGTCTGGCTGTAGCGGTTAACGCGCGCCAGTCGCTCAATCTGCCGCCCGAGCAGGTCAATCTCTTTGAAGTCGCCGCCTGATTTTTGCGGCTTGGCGATGAGCTGAATCAGGCGCGCCTCAAGGCTGCTTTCAACGCGGGAAATCGGTGCGATGCCGTCCCAGCCGTCGCGCTGCTTCCAGCTCTGCACGGTCGGGCGCTTGACCTGCAGCATTTCGGCAATCTGTGGCACGGAAAAGCCCTGCCAGTAAAGCAGCGATGCCTGCCGTCGCGGGTCATGCAACAAGGTTGTATCGGTGGAAATGGTCATTGATGCCTCGCCGTAGTGGATTCAGGGCAAGGCTACTTAATGGCCGTCAGTGATTCGCTAAGGTGCTGTTGTGTGGGCGGTTGTCCAGTCGTCATTGGTGGTCTGGCGTGTCCTGAGTCTGGAAACTGGCGGTGACCAGTAACCCCAACCTCAGGACTCCTGACAATGGCAAAAAAAGTCTCAAAGTTCTTTCGCATCGGCGTCGAGGGTGATACCTGCGATGGGCGCATTATCAGCGCCAGCGATATTCAGGAAATGGCTGAAACCTATGACCCGCGTGTCTACGGTTGCCGCATCAATCTTGAACACCTGCGCGGCCTGCTGCCCGATGGCGTATTCAAGCGCTATGGCGATGTGGCCGAGCTGAAAGCCGAAAAGATTGACGACGACTCTGCGCTTAACGGCAAGTGGGCGTTGTTCGCTAAAATCACCCCGACCGATGACCTTATCGCGATGAATAAAGCCGCGCAGAAGGTCTACACCTCAATGGAAATTCAGCCGAATTTTGCCAATACCGGCAAATGTTACCTCGTCGGCCTTGCGGTCACCGATGACCCGGCGAGCCTCGGCACTGAATACCTCGAATTCTGTCGCAACGCGAAGCACAACCCGCTGCAGCGCTTTAAGGCTAATCCTGAAAACGTCTTTTCTGCCGCCACGCTGGCCGAGCTGGAATTTGAAGACGTTCCCGACACGGTGCTCAACAGTCTGGCCGATAAGGTAAAGGCCATTTTCAGCCGCAAACAGGTCAGCGACGATGCGCGCCTGAATGATGTGCATGAAGCGGTGACCACCGTCAGCGAACATGTGCAGACCAATCTGACCAAACAGGACGAGCGCCTTTCAGCTATGGAAACTGCGTTTGCCACTTTCAAACAGGAGCTGACCGGCAAGGTTGAAGAAACCAGCCAGGCATTTTCCGCCCTGAAAACCACCCTCGACAAAACCGAAAGTTTCAGCCAGCCGCGACGCACGAAAGCCAGCGGCGGCGGTGGCGATGAGCTGCTGACTGACTGCTGATAAACCGCAGGCCGAAACCGGGCGGCAACCCCGCCCGATGCTGTGACTAACCGATTAATTCAAACAGGAAATACTATGCGTCAGGAAACCCGTTTTAAGTTCAATGCCTATCTGACCCAGCTCGCCAAACTGAACGGCATCAGCGTTGATGACGTCAGCAAAAAATTCACCGTTGAGCCGTCCGTCACGCAAACGCTGATGAACACCGTGCAGGCGTCATCCGCATTCTTGCAGACGATTAACATTCTGCCGGTCGCAGAAATGAAGGGCGAGAAAATTGGCGTCGGTGTGACCGGCACCATCGCCAGCACGACCGACACCTCGGGCGACAAAGAGCGTCAGACCGCAGATTTCACCGCGCTTGAGTCCAACAAGTACGAGTGCAATCAGATTAACTTTGACTTCCACCTGACCTATAAACGCCTCGACCTGTGGGCGCGTTTTCAGGACTTCCAGCGCCGCATCCGCGACGCCATTGTCCAGCGTCAGGCACTGGATTTCATCATGGCCGGGTTCAACGGTACCACCCGCGCTGATACCTCAGACCGCAGCAAAAACCCGATGCTGCAGGATGTGGCCGTCGGCTGGCTGCAGAAGTACCGCAACGAAGCACCGGCGCGCGTGATGAGCAAAATCATCGCTGAGGATGGTAGCGTTATTTCTGACGTGATTCGCGTCGGTAAGAACGGCGACTATGAGAACCTCGACGCGCTGGTGATGGACGGTACCAACACCCTGATTGACGAGATTTATCAGGATGACCCGAAACTCGTTGCCATCGTTGGCCGTAAGCTGCTGGCTGACAAATATTTCCCGCTGGTCAACAAACAGCAGGAAAACACCGAGTCGCTCGCGGCGGATATCATCATCAGCCAGAAGCGCATCGGCAACCTGCCAGCCGTGCGCGTGCCGTACTTCCCGGCGAATGCGGTATTCGTGACCACGCTGGAAAACCTCTCTATCTACTTCATGGATGAGAGCCACCGCCGCAGCATTGATGAGAACCCGAAAAAAGACCGCGTGGAAAACTACGAGTCGATGAACATCGACTATGTGGTCGAGGCGTATGCCGCCGGGTGCCTGCTGGAAAACATCACCTTGGGCGATTTCACCGCACCAGAGGCACCGGAAAGCGGAGAGTAAGCCCATGACGAGCCCCGCACATCGTCACATGATGCGGGTCTCGGCCTCTCAAGCCGCGCAGCGGGAACAAGCCCCGCTGCGCCACGCAACCGCCTACGAGCAGATGCTGGTAAAGCTGGCCGATGACCGCCGCACATTGAAAACCATCCGTTCAAACGAACTGAAAGCCGCGAAAAAGCGCGAGCTGCTGCCGTTCTATGCGCCGTGGGTCGCCGGTGTGCTGGCTGATGGCCGTGGCGCACAGGATGACATTCTGATGACCGTCATGCTGTGGCGTCTCGATGCCGGTGACGTCGCTGGCGCGCTGGAGATTGCGCCTTACGCGCTGAAATACGGCCTCACATCAGACCATCGTCGCACCACGCCTTACATGCTGGTTGAGGAGGTGGCGCTTGCCGCGCTGCGCCTGCGCGATGCCGGTGAGCCTGTCGACCTCGCATTACTGCTGACCACCCTCAGCCTGACCGACGGCGCTGACGTCCCCGATATGGTGCGCGCCCGTCTGCATAAGGTGACCGGCCTGACCCTGCGCGACGCCGGTCAGAATGCCGAGGCGCTGGCACAGTTTCAGCGCGCGATGCAGCTTGACCGCAATGCCGGTGTACGCAAAGAAATTGAGCGACTGGAGCGGGCATTGAAGCCAAAGCCAGAGGCAGCACCCCGTAAAACGACTAAACCGCGCACGCGCAAACCTGCCGCCAAACCGGCGGCAAAGCGCGGGCGTCCACCAAAGGCGGTAAAAACCGCCGGTTAACTGAACGCTCCCCGAGCCGGGCGGCACGCCGGTCAAAGCGGGTTTTAACCCTGACGGCGACCGGCGTCCACCGCCCAACCTAATGAGGTTGTCATGACGACAGTAATACTGAATCAGCCCGACGAACCGCAGGACGTATCGGGCGTGGTGATTCCCGCACCCGAGACGGGCGACGCAGTGATTAAAAATACGTTCTTTTTCCCTGATGTGGATCCGAAGCGCGTGCGCGAGCTGATGCGCCTTGAGCAGACGGTTTCCGATGCGCGCCTGCGCAATGCCATTAAGACCGGCATGGCGGAAACCAATGCGGAGCTTTACGACTACCGGCTGCGCCAGATTGTCGCAGGGTTTAAGCATCTGGCCGACGTGCCTGACGCCGAGGAAATCGACGGCGAGAATGTGCGCATTTTCCACTACCTCAGCGCCGTGACGGCGATGGCGACTGCCACCCTGTATGAGCGTTATCGCGGCGTAGAGGCTACCGGCAAGGGTGACAAAAAAGCCGACAGCGTCGAAACCATCATTGATGACCTGTGGCGGGATATGCGCTGGTCGGTCTCGCGCCTGCAGGATAAGCCGCGCTGCATCGTGGGTCAGCTCTGATGAAAGTCTGGGCGATGCAGGGCGACACCCTCGACGCGCTTTGCTCCCGGTATTACGGGCGCACTGAGGGCGTGGTCGAGTCGGTGCTGCAGGCTAATCCCGGCCTGTCTGAGCTGGGCGTCATTCTGCCGCATGGCACGGCGATTGACCTGCCCGACGTTGAAACATCACCCACGGCGGAGACCCTGAACCTATGGGACTGAGTATGGAAAAAATCACCACGTTTATCGCCTACTGGCTGGCCGTGGGGTTGGCGTATTTCGGGGCAATGTCGCCCGAAAAACTGGCGCTGTATGTGGGTAGTCTGTGCGCCATTTTTACGGCGGCGGTGAATTTCTGGTACCGGCGCAAAACCTTTCGTTACCTGACCGAAATGGGAATCGACAAAGGGGTGACCCGTGAGCTCAATCGTTAAACGTTGCAGTGTGGCCGCAGTGCTGGCGCTGGCGGCACTGATGCCTGATTTTCGTCTGCTGAATACCTCGCCTGATGGTCTGGCGCTGATTGCCGACCTCGAAGGGTGTCGCCTGACACCTTACCAGTGCAGCGCGGGCGTGTGGACATCAGGCATCGGCCACACTGCCGGGGTGGTACCGAAACGCGATATCACCGAGCGCGAAGCGGCGGCAAATCTGGTCGCCGACGTGCTGAACACCGAGCGCCGTCTCGCGGTCTGCGTGCCGGTCACCATGCCGCAGCCGGTTTATGACGCGCTGGTCAGTTTCTCTTTTAACGTCGGCACCGGCGCGGCCTGTCGCTCGACGCTGGTCTCATATCTCAAGCGCCAGCAGTGGTGGCAGGCATGCGACCAGCTTACCCGCTGGGTGTACGTCAACGGGGCGCGCAGTACCGGCCTCGAAAATCGCCGTCAGCGTGAGCGCGCTTACTGCCTGCAGGGGGTGAAATGAAAGCATTAGTCGTGCTGTTAGTGCTGGCCGTGCTCGGGCTGCTGTGGTTGCGCCATGAGAACGGCAATTTATCGCGCTCCTTTGAGACGGCAAATCGCATCGCGAGCGAGCAAAAGACGACGATTGGCATGCTGAAAAATCAGCTCAGTGTTGCCGGTACGCTCGCCCGACGTAATGAATCCGCGCAGGTGGAGCTGCGTGAACAGCTCGCAAAGGCAAGCGCAGAGGCCAGCCGCCGCGAGCAGACGATAACGAGGTTACTTAATGAAAATGAAGCCTTTCGCCGCTGGTATAACGCTGCTCTGCCTGATGTTGTGCGTCGGCTGCACATCCGCACCGCCTGCGCCAGCGCCGGTGATTGTGGTCAGCGGATGCCCGAGGGTGAGCCTTTGCCCGATGCCGGGAAGTGACCCGAAAACCAATGGTGACCTGAGCGCAGATATCCGCCGTCTTGAGGGCGCGCTGACCGCCTGCGCGCTGCAGGTCAAAACCGTCAAACACTGTCAGGATGAACTCGATGCAGAAGCACAAAAGCCTGCGCAAAGCGCTGATTAACGCCGTGCCGCAGCTCCGAAACAACCCCGATATGCTGCGCCTGTTTGCCGATAACGGCCATACCGATTCCCGACTGGCGAGCTCGCTATCGTTTGAAAAGGTGTACGTGCTTAACGTGGTGGTGACCGACTTCACCGGCGACCTCGATTTGATATTCGTGCCGGTGCAGGCGTGGCTGCGTGAACATCAGCCGGACATTATGACCACCGACGACGGGCGGGAAAAAGGATTCACCTGGATTATTGATATCAATAACGACGATTCGCTCGATATCAGTATCAGCCTGAGGCTCACCGAGCGCACGCTCGTCAAAGAGGTCGACGGCGCGCTGCATGTCAGCTATGCCCCTGAGCCGCCGTTGCCAGAGCCGGTGACGCGCCCGGTCGAGCTGTACGTTAACGGCGAACTGGTGAGTAAGTGGGATGAGTGAGTTAACCGCGCTGCAGGAGCGTCTTGCCGGTCTGATTGCCAGCCTGTCACCGGCGGCGCGTCGACAAATGGCGGCTGAGATTGCGAAAAAGCTGCGTACCAGTCAGCAACAGCGCATCAAGCGCCAACAGGCACCCGACGGCACCCCGTATGCCGCGCGAAAGCGCCAGCCGGTGCGGAGCAAGAAAGGCCGCATTAAGCGCGAAATGTTCGCCAAACTACGCACCAACCGCTTTATGAAAGCCAAAGGCAGCGACAGTGCGGCGGTGGTGGAGTTTACCGGCAAGGTGCAGCGCATGGCGCGGGTGCATCAGTACGGCCTCAAAGACCGGCCAAACCGCAACAGCCGGGATGTGCACTACGAGGCGCGCCCGCTGCTCGGTTTCACCCGTGACGATGAGCAGATGATTGAAGACGTCATTATCAGGCACATCGGCAAATAAATATTGTGTGAACCACCACCGGAGCCGCGCGAATTGGCGCGATTCCAGACCAGAGGCATCCTTGCACTATGAATACGTTATCCACGATACAGGAGCTCGCGCGCGCAATTCGCAACCTCATCCGCTCTGGTGTGGTGACTGAGGTTGATACCGTGCAGGGGCTGTGCCGCGTACAAAGCGGCGGGATCCAGACGACATGGCTGAACTGGCTGACCACCCGCGCCGGTCGTTCGCGGACGTGGTGGGCTCCCTCGGTCGGTGAACAGGTTCTGCTGCTGGCAATCGGTGGCGAGCTTGATACCGCTTTCGTGCTGCCGGGTATTTTCTCCGACGATAACCCCACCCCGTCTGCCTCGGCGGATGCGTGGCATGTGGTTTTTCCTGATGGTGCGGTCATTGAGTACGAGCCCGAGACTGGCGCGCTGACGGTCAGCGGCATCAAAACGGCCGACGTGACGGCATCGGAGTCCATCACCGCAACCGTGCCGCTGGTACTGGTGAAAGCCTCGACCAGTATCACCCTCGACACCCCTGAGGTGATTTGCACCAATAAGCTGACGACGGCGACGCTTGAGGTGCAAAAGGGCGGCACGATGAAAGGCAATTTCGCGCATTCCGGCGGGAAATTAACCTCTAACGGTGTGCAGGTTGATGACCATGACCACGGCAATGTGCAGAGCGGCGGAAGCTGGACGAAGGGGATTCAATGACGGTGCGCTATCAGGGTATGAACCGAAATACCGGCCTCGGCATCAGCGACACTGAGCACATCAGCCAGAGCATGCGCGATATTCTGCTGACGCCGGTCGGCTCGCGGGTGATGCGTCGTGAATATGGCTCGCTGCTGTCTGCGCTGATTGATATGCCGCAAAACCAGGCACTCAGGCTGCAAATTATGGTGGCGTGTTATTCGGCTATCCAGAAGTGGGAGCCGCGCATCAGGCTTACCGCCATCAGCTTTGAGACCGGCGACGCTGGCGAAATGTATGTCGATATTACCGGGATGCGTACCGATACCGGTGCGTCAGTTTCAACCACTGTTTCACTGAGTTAAATCACTATGGCAACCGTTGACCTGAGTCAGTTACCCGTTCCCGACGTGGTTGAGGAACTGGACTATGAAACCATCCTTGCGGAACGCATTGCGACGCTGATTTCGCTTTATCCCGAAGACCAGCAGGAGGCTATTGCCCGGACACTGGCACTTGAATCGGAGCCGATTGTTAAGCTGCTGCAGGAAAACGCCTACCGTGAAGTTATCTGGCGTCAGCGGGTGAACGAAGCCGCGCAGGCGGTGACGCTGGCCTATTCCGCCGGTAACGACCTCGACGTCGTGGCCGGGAACAACAATACCGAACGCCTGACCATCACCCCGGCGGATGACACCACCATCCCGCCGACGCCTGCCGTTATGGAATCCGATACCGACCTGCGTCTGCGTACGCAACAGGCGTTTGAGGGTTTGAGCGTGGCGGGGCCGGTCGGTGCATATGAGTATCACGGTCGCAGTGCCGACGGGCGGGTCGCTGACGTTTCGGTCGCCAGTCCGTCGCCAGCCTGCGTGACGATTACCGTGTTATCCCGAGAGGGTGACGGCACCGCCAGTCCTGATTTACTGGCGATTGTTGATAAAGCGCTGAATGCCGAAGATGTGCGCCCTGTGGCCGACCGGGTGACCGTCCAGTCAGCCGAGATTGTGCCGTACCAGATTGACGCGACGCTCTACGTTTACCCCGGCCCCGAGTCTGAGCCCATCAGGCAGGCATCAGAGCAGAAGCTGCAGAGCTACATCAGTGCGCAGCACCGCCTCGGGCGTGATATCCGTCTGTCAGCCATTTACGCGGCGCTGCATGTTGAAGGTGTCCAGCGTGTAGAGCTGGCATCACCGCAGGCCGACATTGTGCTGAGTAAGTCGCAGGCGTCGAACTGTACCGAGTACCAGATAACTATCGGGGGTTCGGATGAGTGACCGGCTGTTACCCGTTGGCTCATCGCCGCTGGAGGTCGCCGCCGCTACAGCACTCGCAGAAATTAAGCGCGTGCCGATTCTGCTGCGCACCCTGTGGAACTGGCGCGACTGTCCGTTAAGGCTGCTGCCGTATCTGGCGTGGGCGCTGTCGGTCGACAGGTGGGATGAGAAGTGGCCGGAGGCGACAAAACGCAGCGTCTGCGCGTCCTCGTTTTTCGTCCATCAGCACAAAGGCACCATCAGCGCATTGCGCCGGGTGGTTGAGCCACTCGGCTTTCTGATTGAGGTGCGCGAGTGGTGGCAGCTCGACGAGGAGCCAGGCACATTCCGTCTTGTTGTCGGCGTGCTCGACAGCGGCATTACTGACGAAATGTATCAGGAACTTGAGCGCCTGATTGAAGACGCCAAACCGGCAAGTCGTCACCTGACCGGGCTGGCTATCAGCCTGAGTGCGACCGGCGAGTTGTATGTCGGCGCGGGATGTTACGACGGCGACGCGCTGACCGTTTACCCCTACACCCCCGAGGAAATTGTCGTCGGCGGTGAATATTATCCGGCCTCGGCCATCCATTTGATTGATAACCTGAGAGTGAACGCATGACCGCAAAATACTTTGCCATTCTGACCAATCAGGGCGCGGCGCGGCTGGCGAACGCGGCGGCACTCGGCACCAGACTCAACCTGACGCAGATGGCCGTCGGTGATGCGAATGGTACGCTGCCGACCCCTGACCCGGCGCAGACGAAACTCATTAACCAGAAGCGCATCGCGCCGCTTAACCTCCTGACTGTTGACCCGGCCAATACCAGCCAGATTATCGCGGAACAGATTATTCCCGAAAATGAGGGCGGTTTCTGGATCCGCGAGATTGGTCTCTACGATACCGACGGCATCCTGATTGCCGTGGCGAACTGCCCGGAGACCTACAAGCCGCAACTGCAGGAGGGAAGCGGCCGCACGCAGACCATTCGCATGATTCTGATTGTTTCGAGCACGTCGGCCATCACCCTGAAAATTGACCCGTCGGTCGTGCTGGCAACGCGCCAGTATGTCGACGATAAGATTATCGAAGTGAAAGCCTATGCCGATAGCCTGCTTGCCGCACATCTCGCCGCTCCTGACCCGCACACTCAGTACCTCAAAACCGCGGATATTGATAAGTACATTCCGGTTGGCTTTCCGTTGCCGTGGCCGCAGGCAACGCCGCCAGATGGCTGGCTGAAATGCAATGGCGCGGCTTTTGACAAGGCGAAATATCCAAAGCTGGCCGTCGCTTATCCGTCCGGTAGTCTGCCTGATTTGCGCGGTGAGTTTATTCGAGGGTGGGATGACGGGCGTGGTGTTGATTCAGCCAGAACACTATTAAGCGCTCAGGGTGATGCCATTCGAAACATTACAGGTAAAACTGCAGCGATGAAATATGGTGCGTGGTTGAATAACCCATCAGGTGTGTTTGCGGTTGAAAGTGCATCTTTTGAACAGTCAATAACCACAGCAGCAGGAACTAATAACGCATTATCCAGTGTTTTTGATGCTTCACGGGTTGTGCCAACAGCGAATGAAAATAGGCCGCGCAACATCGTATTTAACTACATCGTAAGGGCTGCATGATGGCGAAAGCGACACTTAATAAAAACGGTATTGCCACTAAAGCTGGCGATATGATGGTCTATAACTTTGATGGTGAGACGCGCGAATATTTATCGGCATCAGTGGAGTTTCTCGCCGTTGGCGTCGGTATTCCTGCCAGTTCCTGCACCGACGCGCCGGTTGATGAAAAGGCGGGGTTTGCCATTTGCCGTACGGTCAGCTTTGACGGATGGGATTATGTTATCGACCACCGGGGCGAGGCCGTGTATGACACGGAAACCGGTCAGCCTGTCGAGATAACCGGGCTCGGTGATTACCATGATAATGTGACCACCATCAAACCGCTGACGCCTTATGACCGCTGGAACGGTAGGGAATGGGTTACGGATGAGGATGCGCAGAAAAGCGCGCAGGTGCTGGAGGCGGAGCAGCAAAAATCCGCATTGCTGGCCGAGGCGCAAAGCACAATCAGCTTATGGCAGACTGAGCTGCAGCTCGGCATCATCAGCGACGATGACAAGGCCAGCCTGATTACTTGGATGAAATACATTCAGGCGCTGAACGCGGTCGACACTTCCACGGCACCGGATATCGAGTGGCCGGTTAAACCGGAGTAAATCAAGGCGGGCTGATGCCCGTCTTTTTTTACTTTGTTTATGTGCCATCGGCTACCCATCGCCGACAAATAGCTCCCCACAAGACCAGCCAGGACAATAACACTCGCCCACTAACCACGGAGTTAACCGGATGAGTGATTTTCACCACGGCGTGAAGGTGCTTGAAATTAACGACGGCACCCGCGTCATTTCCACTGTTGCAACCGCAATTGTCGGCATGGTCTGCACGGCCAGCGATGCGGATGCCGAAACATTCCCCCTCAACGAGCCGGTATTAATTACCAATGTGCAGAGCGCCATTGCGAAAGCCGGTAAAAAAGGCACGCTGTCTGCTTCCCTGCAGGCCATCGCCGACCAGTCAAAACCCGTCACCGTTGTTGTGCGCGTGGCCGAGGGTGTCGACGATGACCCGGATGCTGCTCAGGCGCAGACCATTTCTAATATCATCGGCGGCACGGATGAAAACGGTAAATACACCGGCATCAAGGCGCTGTTGACTGCCGAAGCGGTCACCGGCGTTAAGCCGCGCATTCTCGGCGTGCCGGGTCTCGATACCAAAGAGGTCGCAGTCGCACTTGCGTCGGTCTGTATCAGTCTGCGCGCGTTTGGTTATGTCAGCGCATGGGGCTGTAAGACCATTTCCGAAGCGATGGAATATCGCGAGAATTTCAGCCAGCGTGAGCTGATGGTTATCTGGCCTGATTTCCTTTCATGGGACACCACCGCGAACGCCACCGCAACGGCCTACGCTACCGCGCGCGCACTCGGCCTGCGTGCCTACATCGACCAGACTGTCGGCTGGCATAAAACCCTGTCTAACGTCGGCGTGCAGGGCGTCACCGGCATCAGCGCCTCAGTCTTTTGGGATTTGCAGGCATCCGGCACAGATGCTGACCTGCTCAACGAGGCCGGGGTCACGACGCTGGTGCGCAAGGATGGTTTCCGTTTCTGGGGTAACCGCACCTGCTCTGATGACCCGCTTTTCCTGTTTGAGAACTACACCCGCACCGCGCAGGTGCTGGCCGACACGATGGCCGAGGCGCACATGTGGGCGGTCGATAAGCCCATTACCGCATCGCTCATCCGTGACATTGTCGACGGCATTAATGCCAAATTCCGCGAGCTGAAATCAAATGGCTACATCGTGGACGGTGAATGCTGGTTCGACGAGGAATCGAACGATAAGGAAACCCTCAAGGCCGGGAAACTGTATATCGACTACGACTATACGCCGGTTCCACCACTGGAAAGCCTGACCCTGCGCCAGCGCATCACCGATAAATATCTGGTGAATCTGGCCGAATCGGTCAACAGCTAAGGAGCCTGAAATAACATGGCACTACCCCGCAAACTCAAATATCTGAACATGTTCAATGACGGCCTGAGCTACATGGGCGTTGTTGAATCGGTAACGCTGCCAAAGCTGACCCGCAAGCTCGAAAACTATCGCGGCGGCGGTATGAATGGCGCGGCGGCGATTGACCTCGGCCTCGACGACGATGCGCTCACCGTCGAATGGTCTGTCGGCGGCCTGCCCGATGTGGCGCTGTGGGCGCAGTACGCCGCGCCGGGTGCTGACGCCGTGCCGCTGCGTTTTGCTGGATCCTATCAGCGCGACGACACCGGCGAAATCATCGCGGTCGAGGTGGTCATGCGTGGCCGTCATAAAGAAATCGACGGCGGTGAGAATAAGCAGGGTGAAAACACCTCGACCAAACTGTCGACCGTCTGCACCTATTACCGCCTCACGATTGATGGTAGCGACGTTATCGAAATCGACACCGTCAACATGGTCGAGAAGGTGAACGGCGTCGACCGTCTGGAACAGCACCGCCGCGCAATCGGGCTGTAACTCCCTGACCGGTCGGCACTGCTGGCCGGTGATTAATCCCCTTTCAGAGCAGAGAAAAACATCATGGCAAAAGCACCACGTAAAACCGCTGAATTTGTTGATACGGCTGGCAATGAAATTGACACCGTAAACCCGAACGTCGTGACCCTCGACAAGCCGATTAAGCGTGCCGGTCAGACAATTGATAAAGTCACCCTGATTGAGCCGAACGCCGGTACCCTGCGCGGCGTCAGTCTGGCGGCGGTGGCGCAGTCCGAAGTCGATGCACTGATTAAAGTACTGCCTCGCATGACCTATCCCGCGCTCACCACGCAGGAGTTAACCGCGATGAACCTGCCAGATATGCTGTCGCTGGCCGCTAAGGTGATTGGTTTTTTGTCACCGGCTTCGGTGGAATAGATTTCCCGCCCGAGCTGTCGACCGATGACCTGATGGCGGATATTGCGGTGATATTCCACTGGCCGCCATCAGAGCTCTATTCCCTGAGCCTGACCGAGCTCATCACATGGCGCGAAAAGGCGCTACAGCGTAGCGGAAACCACAATGAGTAATAACCTGAGGCTTGAGGTTTTGCTGAAAGCGGTCGACCAGGCGACCCGACCGCTTAAATCCATCCAGACCGCGAGTAAAAGCCTGTCGGGCGATATTCGCGACACACAAAAAGGGCTGCGTGACCTGAACGGTCAGGCGTCGAAAATCGACGGCTTTCGTAAGGCAAGCGCGCAACTGGCCGTAACCAGTCAGGCGCTTGGTAAGGCGAAACAAGAAGCCGGTGAGCTGGCCGTACAGTTTAAAAATACCACCAGTCCGACCCGCGCGCAGGCGCAGGCGCTCGAAGCGGCAAGGCGTGCCGCCTCTGAGCTGCAGACGAAATACAACAGCCTGAGAACGTCGGTACAGCGACAGCGCTCCGAGCTGATGCAGGCCGGTATTAACACCCGCACCCTGTCTGCTGATGAGCGTCGGCTCAAAACCTCCATCAGCGAGACAACGGCGCAGCTTAACCGCCAGCGTGAGGCACTGGCGCGCGTCAGTGCGCAGCAGGCGAAATTAAGCCGGGTTAAAGCTCGATACCAGTCAGGCAAAGAGCTTGCCGGTAATGCGGCGGCGGCTGGTGCTGCAGGTGTTGGCATTGCGGCTGCGGGAACGATGGCCGGGGTAAAATTACTGATGCCCGGTTATGATTTTGCGCAGAAAAATTCCGAGCTGCAGGCCGTGCTCGGGGTAGATAAGCAGTCGCCAGAAATGCAGGCGCTACGCAAACAGGCGCGCCAGCTCGGCGACAATACTGCCGCCTCTGCCGATGATGCCGCCAGTGCGCAGATTATTATCGCAAAAGGTGGTGGTGATGCTGAAGCTATAGCGGCCATGACGCCTGTGACTCTCAACCTGTCACTTGCGAACAGAAAAACAATGGAGGAAAACGCGCAACTGTTGATGGGGACAAAAGCCGCCTTTCAGCTTTCTAATGACGCGGCTGCACATATTGGTGATGTTCTTTCAACCACGATGAACAAAACCACCGCTGATTTTCAGGGACTAAGCGACTCATTAAGTTACCTTGCCCCTGTTGCGAAAAATGCCGGAGTGAGTCTTGAACAAGCGGCGGCGATTACCGGCACACTTCATGATAATAACATCAGGGGGTCAATGGCTGGGACGGGCGGCGCGGCTGTAATAACGAGACTACAGGCACCAACAGGCAAAGCATACGATGCCCTCAAAGAGTTGGGTGTTAAAACCTCGGACAGCAAAGGCAATACGCGCCCGTTATTTACCATCCTGAAAGAAATGCAGGCCAGTTTTGAGCGCAACAAGCTCGGAACCGGGCAGAAAGCTGAATATGTGAAAACCATATTCGGCGAGGAGGCCATGAAGTCTGCAAGTGTGCTGATGGCCGCAGCGGCAAGCGGAAAGCTCGATAAACTCACCGCTACGATTAAGGCATCCGACGGAAAAACCGAGGAACTGGTCAAGGTTATGCAGGATAACCTCGGCGGTGATTTTAAAGAGTTTCAGTCGGCTTACGAGGCGGTCGGTACTGACCTCTATGACCAGCAAGAGGGCTCACTGCGCAAGCTTACCCAAACGGCCACGCAGTATGTGTTAAAGCTCGACGGCTGGATCCAGAAAAATAAGGGGCTGGCGGAAACCATCGGCATCATTGCCGGTGGCGCACTTGCTCTGATTGGTATCATCGGCGGCATTGGTCTCGTTGCGTGGCCGGTTGTGATGGGGATTAACGCCATTATTGCCGCTACTGGCGTGCTGGGTACGGTCTTTACTGTTGCCGGTGGTGCCATTATGACAGCGCTCGGTGCGATTACCTGGCCGATTGTGGCCGTCGGTGCGGCGATTGTGGCCGGGGCGCTACTCATCCGCAAATATTGGGAGCCCATCAGCGCATTTTTCTCGGGGGTGATTGAGGGCATCATGAGCGCCTTTGCACCGGTAGGGGAAATGTTCGCCCCACTGGCACCCATTTTTGACGGCCTCGGTGAGAAGCTGCGCGGCGTCTGGCAATGGTTTAAAGACCTGATTGCACCGGTCAAAGCCACACAGGAGACGCTAGATAGCTGCAAAAATGTCGGCGTTATATTTGGTCAGGCACTGGCCGATGCGCTGATGTTGCCTCTGAATATTTTCAATAAGCTGCGCGGTGGTCTTGATGTAATTCTCGAAAAGCTCGGCCTTGTTAAAAAGGAATCGAGCAGTATTGATACGGAAACGGCAAAAACGCCGCCGGTTGGTCAGGGTGGAGGGTATATTCCGACAACCAGCTCGCTTGGTGGGTATCAGGCTTATCAACCTGTCACGGCTCCCGCCGGTCGTACCTATATTGACCAGAGCAGCCCTACCTATCAAATAAACCTGCCGGGTGGCGGCGCGCCGGGTGGTCAATTGGGTAACCAGTTGCAGGATGCGTTAGAAAAATATGAACGCGATAAGCGAGCCAAAGCCCGCGCTAGCATGATGCACGATTAAGGAGGCTGATGATGATGCTTGCTCTTGGAATGTTTGTGTTTGAACGTCGCACTCTGCCTTATCAGTCGATGCAGCACTCGAAGAATTACCGCTGGGCGTCTAATGACCGGGTCGGCAAACCTCCTGCGTATCAGTTTCTCGGCGAGGGGGAAAACGCGATCCAGCTTGCCGGTACGCTTTATCCTGCCATTACTGGCGGTCGTATATCTCTGCTGGCTGTCGAACTGATGGCCGACGAGGGCAGAGCTTGGCCGCTGATTGAGGGAACCGGCAATATCTTCGGGATGTATATCGTCGAGACGGTGTCGACCACGCATGCCGAGTTTTTCAGCGACGGCGCAGCCAGAAAGATTGATTTCACCCTTTCGCTGAAACGGGTCGACGAATCACTGACGGCAATGTTTGGCGACCTGAATAAGCAGGCCAGCGAGCTTCTCGGCTCTGCTGGTAATCTTACTGATAAGCTGCAGGGTGCGCTCGGAGGGCTGACCGCATGATTACGGGCATGACCATTGACGCCGGTGCCAGCCTTGCACCGGCATTTATGCTGACACTGAACAGCCAAGACATTACCAGCAATTTTAGTGACCGGCTGATTTCTCTCACCATGACCGACAACAGGGGATTTGAGGCTGACCAGCTCGACATTGAGCTCGACGACACTGACGGCAAAGTCGAGTTACCCCTGCGCGGGGCGGTGCTGACGTTGTGGCTTGGCTGGCAGGGTTCGGCGCTTCTGAATAAGGGCGATTTCACGGTCGATGAGATTGAGCATCGGGGGGCGCCTGATACCCTGACCATTCGGGCGCGTAGTGCAGACTTTCGCGGAACGCTCAATTCACGGCGTGAGGAGTCATGGCACGACACCACCCTCGGTGAGCTAGTCAGCACCATTGCAAAGCGCAATAAACTGACGGCCAGTGTAGCGGATTCACTGAAAAAAATACCGGTGCCGCATATCGACCAGTCGCAGGAGTCCGACGCCGTATTTCTGACCCGGCTGGCTGACCGAAATGGGGCAGCGGTGTCAGTGAAAGCGGGGAAGCTCCTGTTTCTGAAAGCCGGTAGTGCAATGACCGCCAGCGGTAAGCCCGTCCCACAAATGACGCTGACCCGCAGCGATGGCGACCGTCATCAGTTTGCCATTGCTGACCGTGGGGCTTACACCGGCGTAACAGCAAAATGGTTGCATACTAAAGACCCGAAGCCGCAAAAGCAGAAAGTAACACTGAAACGTAAGCCAAAAGAGAAGCACCTGCGCGCACTGGAGCACCCGAAAGCAAAGCAGGTCAGCAAAAAGACAAAGGCCAAAAAAGAGCAGGAAGCGCGTGAGGGTGAGTATATGGCCGGTGAGGCCGATAACGTGCTGGCGCTGACGACGGTCTACGCATCAAAGGCGCAGGCGATGCGCGCCGCTCAGGCTAAGTGGGATAAGCTGCAGCGAGGCGTTGCGGAGTTTTCAATTACGCTGGCGCTTGGCAGGGCTGATTTATTCCCTGAGACCCCGATGCGTGTGTCAGGGTTTAAGCGCGTCATAGACGAGCAATCTTGGTTAATCAGTAAAGTGACTCACAATCTGAATAATAATGGCTTCACGACGGGCTTAGAGCTTGAGGTTAAACTCTCTGATGTGGAGTACAGCTCAGAGGAAAGTGAGAGTTGAAAAAGCAAATCATGATTTGCAAATGCAATTTAAGAGTTTATTATTCCCTCAGATACGCCAGCAGGGGGAATAATTATGATGCACTGCCCGTTATGCCAAAACGCCGCGCATGCTCGCACTAGCCGGTACCTTAGCACCGAAACGAAAGAACGTTATCACCAGTGCCAAAACATCAATTGCGGATGTACATTTATAACTTTTGAGACGCTATCAAGATTTATTGTGAAGCCGGGCGCTGTTGACCCTGCCCCTCCTCATCCCGTCAGAAACCAGCAACAGCAACTTTGGCTTTAACCTGCTTCGGCAGGTTTTTTTATATCTGCCGCCATCGTGCCAATCTCTGCCGCCAATTTGCCGCCATCACCAATAAAAAAGGGGTTAGCAAATAGCCAACCCCTTGTTTTATAACACGCTTTGGATGTAGCGCGAATGCGTTATCAGTTAAGACGCTCTTTGATACGAGCAGACTTACCAGTGCGCTCACGCAGGTAGTACAGTTTAGCTTTACGAACAGCACCACGACGTTTAACAGCAATGCTGTCAACTACCGGAGAGTGAGTCTGGAAGACACGCTCAACGCCTTCGCCGTTGGAAATTTTACGAACAGTGAATGCAGAGTGCAGACCGCGGTTACGAATAGCGATAACCACGCCCTCGAATGCCTGCAGACGTTTTTTGGAACCTTCAACAACCCATACTTTCACTTCCACGGTATCACCCGGACGGAAGGAAGGTACGTCCTGCTTCATCTGCTCTTGTTCAAGTTGCTTAATAATGTTGCTCATAATTTAATCTCTTATCCTGGGTAAACTGATATTTGGGGGTCTCAGACCAGCCCATCATGTTTATGCTGCTGTTGTGCGTGTTCCGTTTTGAACTCCGCCAGCAACCTTGCTTGCTCTTCAGTCAGAGCCAGGTTTTCCAGAAGTTCAGGTCTTCTAAGCCAGGTCCGGCCCAGCGACTGTTTTAAACGCCAGCGACGTATCTCAGCGTGGTTCCCCGACAGTAACACTGCCGGTACTTCCATCTGTTCTAACACTTCAGGTCGGGTATAGTGCGGGCAATCCAGCAACCCATCAGCAAACGAATCTTCGATTGCTGAAGCTTCATGACCCAGAACTCCCGGAATAAACCGAGAAACGGAGTCGATCAGCGTCATTGCCGGTAACTCACCACCGCTGAGAACGTAATCGCCGATTGACCATTCTTCGTCAATTTCGGTTTGAATCACGCGCTCATCTATTCCTTCATAGCGACCACACACCAGAATCAGCTTTTGATTCGTGGCCAGTTCGCTAACGCCCGCTTGATCAAGCTTGCGTCCCTGAGGTGACAGATAAATCACCTTTGCGCCTTCACCAGCCGCAGCTTTTGCTGCATGAATGGCGTCCCGTAAAGGTTGCACCATCATTAACATCCCCGGTCCGCCGCCGTAAGGACGATCGTCCACGGTACGGTGCCGGTCATGAGTAAAGTCACGAGGACTCCAGCTCTGGATGTTCAGCAGGCCATTTTTTACTGCCCGGCCAGTTACCCCGTAATCGGTAATTGCGCGGAACATTTCTGGAAACAGGCTAACGATACCTATAAACACAAGCCAATCCCCATAACGCCGACTTTTACCGTTTATCCGGTGGTTTAAAAACCAGGATCCCAATCTACTTCGATAGTACGAGTAGCGAGATCGACTTTCTTGATAACCTGCCCATCGAGGAACGGTACAAGACGTTCCTTGATACCAAACGCATCTTTCAGGTTTGCCTTAATGACAATGACGTCATTCGAACCGGTTTCCATCATATCGACGACTTTACCGAGATCGTAACCTTCAGTGGTCACTACCTGGCAGCCCATAAGGTCTTTCCAGTAGTAGGAACCATCTTCCAGCGCTGGCAACTGCGAGGAATCCACGACAATTTCGCAATTAGTCAGTAGATTCGCCGAATCACGATCGTCAACGCCTTTCAGCTTGATGATCAGATCCTGATTGTGGTGCTTCCAGCTTTCCAGCTGTACTTGCTGCCACTGACCCGCCTTCTGGATAAACCAAGGCTGATAGTCAAAAATGCTTTCGGCGTCTTCAGTGGAAGAAAACACTCTGAGCCAACCACGGATACCGTAAGAAGACCCCATTTTCCCCAAAACGATGGGTTCCACAGGAGCCTGCACGGCGAGTTGCTTGCTCATCATGACCACCGTGACAGATTAAGCTGCTTTGTTTGCTGCTTTGATCAGCGTAGCTACGCGATCAGAAATAGTCGCGCCCTGGCCAACCCAGTGAGCGATGCGATCCAGATCCAGGCGAGTGCCTTCTTCTTTTTCGCTAGCGATTGGGTTAAAGAAGCCAACGCGCTCGATGAAGCGACCGTTGCGTGCATTACGGCTGTCGGTAACAACAACCTGGTAGAACGGACGCTTTTTAGCGCCGTGACGAGCTAAACGAATAGTAACCATAACATCCTCTTGTGTGAATAAAACACCCAGGCCCCATCGAGGAACGGAGCCCGGGTGTCATATTAAAAGCCCGAAAATTTTACTGATTTCTGGGAAAAAAGCAATCAACATGTGATGAGGCTTTATACCAGGGCGTTACCATTGCAGCCAGTTTGGCGTCGGTGTGCGCGCAGAAAGCGGAACGTACATGCAGTACGTGAGCATTTCGAGCCCACCCCGACGTCAAAAAGGCAAATTAGGTAGCCCGATATATTTATCTACCAGGGAAGCCTGGCGGCATCATACCCTTCATGCCACGCATCATCTTCGCCATACCGCCTTTCTTCATTTTCTTCATCATGCGCTGCATGTCGTCGAACTGTTTCAGAAGGCGGTTTACGTCCTGTACCTGCATACCGCAGCCGGCAGCAATACGGCGTTTACGGGAACCTTTGATGATTTCCGGCTTAGCGCGTTCTTTCATCGTCATCGAGTTGATGATGGCTTCCATACGCACCAGCACTTTATCGTCCATCTGCGATTTCACGTTGTCTGGGATCTGCCCCATGCCAGGCAGCTTGCCCATCAGGCTTGCCATGCCGCCCATGTTTTTCATCTGGTTGAGCTGCTCAAGGAAATCGTTGAGATCGAAGCCGTCGCCTTTTTTCAGCTTGCTGGCTAATTTCTCTGCCTGCGCGCGGTCAACCTTGCTTTCGATATCTTCGATCAGCGACAGCACGTCACCCATGCCGAGAATACGCGAAGCAATACGATCCGGGTGGAACGGCTCCAGCGCTTCGGTTTTCTCGCCGACGCCGAGGAATTTAATCGGCTTGCCGGTGATATGACGAATAGAGAGCGCCGCACCACCACGAGCATCACCATCAACTTTGGTCAGCACGACACCGGTTAACGGCAGCGCTTCGTTGAAGGCTTTTGCGGTATTCGCGGCATCCTGACCGGTCATGGCATCGACCACAAACAGCGTTTCAACCGGCTTAATAGAAGCGTGGACCTGTTTGATTTCGTCCATCATCGCTTCATCAACGTGCAGGCGACCGGCGGTATCCACCAGCAGCACGTCGTAGAATTTGAGTTTGGCTTCTTTCAGCGCGGCGTTAACGATATCGACCGGCTTCTGGCCGACATCCGACGGGAAGAAGTCCACACCGACCTGCTCGGCCAGCGTTTCCAGCTGTTTTATCGCCGCCGGGCGATAAACGTCCGCGGAGACCACCAGCACTTTCTTCTTGTGCTTCTCACGCAGGAATTTCCCCAGCTTACCGACGCTGGTCGTTTTACCCGCCCCCTGCAGACCAGCCATCAGCACAACGGCTGGCGGCTGTGCAGCCAGATTCAGGGTCTGGTTTTCTTCGCCCATTGCCGCAACCAGTTCATTACGGACAATCTTGACGAACTCCTGACCCGGCGTCAGGCTTTTGTTAACTTCATGACCAACCGCTTTCTCTTTTACGCGATTGATAAACTCACGCACTACCGGCAGCGCTACGTCAGCCTCCAGCAGCGCCATGCGCACTTCGCGCAGCGTCTCTTTAACGTTGTCTTCAGTAAGGCGTCCACGGCCACTGATATTGCGCAGCGTGCGCGACAAACGATCGGTTAAATTATCAAACATTGTCTCTCGCCTGGGGTGGAAACGGTCGGTCGCGACAGCGACACATCAACAGAAATTTGTCGCAGTATAACATGAAGCCGCCTTTGTTGTTATGCAACGGTTGGAGCAGCGGTCACGTAACGCTATACTGCTTTTCTTTATCACTGGCCAACTGTCGACACCTATATGCCCGTTTTTGCTCTGCTCGCCCTTGTCGCCTACTCAGTCAGCCTCGCGCTGATTATTCCCGCTCTGCTGCAAAAAAACAGCGGCTGGCGGCGTATGGCTATTCTCTCTGCGGTTGTCGCGCTGGTAAGTCATGCTATCGCCCTGGAAGCGCGAATTCTGCCCGGCGGTGAAAGCGGACAAAACCTGAGTCTGTTGAACGTCGGCTCACTGGTTAGCCTGATGATCTGTACGGTAATGACTATCGTCGCTTCCCGCAATCGTGGCTGGCTATTGCTGCCCATTGTCTACGCCTTTGCGCTGATCAACCTGGCCTTCGCCACGTTTATGCCGAACGAGTTCATCACCCATCTCGAAGCTACGCCGGGCATGATGATTCACATCGGGCTATCGCTATTCGCTTACGCCACGCTGATTATCGCCGCACTGTATGCGCTGCAACTGGCATGGATCGACTACCAGTTGAAAAATAAAAAACTGGCCTTCAGCAATGAGATGCCGCCGCTAATGAGTATTGAGCGGAAAATGTTTCATATCACCCAAATTGGCGTGGTTCTGCTGACGCTCACCCTGTGCACAGGCCTGTTTTACATGCATAACCTGTTCAGTACCGAGAACATTGATAAAGCCGTTCTCTCTATCGTGGCATGGTTTGTCTATATCGTTCTGTTGTGGGGGCATTACCATGAAGGCTGGCGCGGACGTCGCGTCGTATGGTTTAACGTCGCAGGCGCAGGCATTCTAACGCTGGCCTATTTCGGCAGTCGTATCCTGCAGCAGTTCGTGAGTTAAATCTTTAAGGAACCCTACGTGGAACACATCTCCACCACCACGCTCATTGTCACGCTTCTCATCATGGTGGTCATTTCCGCCTATTTTTCCGGTTCTGAAACCGGAATGATGACCCTGAATCGCTATCGTCTACGTCATCGAGCCAAGCAGGGGAATCGTCAGGCAAAACGCGTTGAAAAGCTACTTCGTAAGCCGGATCGCCTCATAAGCCTGGTGCTCATCGGTAATAATCTGGTGAATATTCTGGCCTCCGCGCTCGGCACCATTGTCGGTATGCGCCTGTATGGCGATGCGGGTGTCGCCATTGCCACTGGGGTACTGACGTTTGTCGTGCTGGTTTTTGCCGAAGTACTGCCCAAAACTATTGCCGCGCTGTATCCAGAAAAAGTCGCCTATCCGAGCAGTGTACTGCTGGCTCCACTGCAGATTCTGATGATGCCGTTGGTGTGGCTACTCAACACCATCACGCGGCTACTTATGCGCATGATGGGCATCAAAACGGATATCGTGGTGAGCGGTTCGCTGAGTAAAGATGAACTGCGAACGCTGGTGAATGAATCGCGCTCGCAAATCTCACGCCGTAACCAGGATATGCTGCTGTCAGTGCTGGATCTGGAAAAAGTCAGCGTCGATGACATCATGATCCCGCGTAACGAAATCATCGGCATTGATATTAACGATGACTGGAAGTCAATCGTGCGTCAGCTTTCGCACTCTCCACATGGTCGTATTGTGCTGTACCGCGACTCGCTGGACGACGCCATCAGTATGCTGCGCGTACGTGAAGCCTGGCGATTGATGGCAGAGAAAAAAGAGTTCACCAAAGAGACCATGTTACGTGCCGCCGACGAAATTTATTACGTCCCGGAAGGTACGCCTCTCAGCACCCAGCTCATTAAGTTTCAGCGAAACAAGAAGAAAGTGGGTCTGGTTGTTAATGAATATGGCGATATTCAGGGGCTGGTCACGGTCGAAGATATTCTGGAAGAGATTGTCGGCGACTTCACCACCTCAATGTCACCCACGCTTGCCGAAGAGGTAACGCCGCAGAATGATGGCTCGGTGATCATTGACGGCAGCGCTAACGTTCGTGAAATCAATAAGGCGTTTAACTGGCACCTGCCGGAAGATGATGCACGTACCGTGAATGGTATTATTCTTGAAGCACTGGAAGAGATCCCGGTTGCCGGCACGCGTGTGCGCATTGGACAGTACGATATCAATATTCTCGACGTGCAGGACAATATGATTAAACAGGTGCAGGTATTGCCGGTCAAACCGCTACGGGAAAGCGTGTCGGACCAGTGAGAGTAATTCAGGCCGGGTAGCGCGTGAGCATTACCCGGCCTGAAGGCTGATTAGCCTTTGGCTTTCGCCACAGAGACCATCGCGGCGCGGATGGTACGTCCGTTCAGGGTATAGCCTTTCTGCATTACCATCAGCACATTACCGGCAGCAACGTCGTCAGACTCTACCATTGCAATTGCCTGGTGCACGTTCGGGTCCATCGGCACATCGATATCCGCAACCACCTGTACACCAAACTTCGCCACGACATCCAGCATTGACTTACGGGTCAGCTCAATACCTTCAACCATCGCCGCCATAGCGTCATTATCTTTGTCCGCCACTTCCAGCGCGCGGTCCAGGCTATCCAGCACCGGCAGCAGTTCGTTGACGAATTTTTCCAGCGCAAACTTATGCGCTTTTTCTACGTCCAGTTCGGTACGACGACGCAGGTTTTCCATTTCCGCTTTGATACGCAACACGCTGTCGCGCTCGCGAGTTTCGGCCTCAGCAAGCTGAGCTTCCAGATTCGCAATTTTTTCATCGCGCGGATCCACCTGCTCAGCAGAAGCGTCTGATTCAACCGCCTCAACTTCTTCGTGCTGATCCATGATAATTTCTTCCGGGGCTTGCCCCTCAGGCGTTTTCTGTTCTTTACTACTCATGAATTTCTCCGCGTTTTTTTCGCATTCATCTCGCTAACTTGGCTTATTATGGGGATCAGATTCAGGGATTCAAGGGAAGTACTCACATTGTCACTAATCTTCGTTACAAGGACCTCGAGAAAATGAACAAACATTTCAAGTGTATTGGCATTGTGGGGCATCCACGTCACCCCACTGCACTGACCACACATGAAATGCTCTACCGTTGGCTGTGCACCAAAGGTTATGAGGTTATCGTTGAGCAACAAATCGCCCACGAACTGCAGCTGAAAAATGTGAAAACCGGCACGCTCGCAGAGATTGGCCAACAGGCAGACCTCGCCGTGGTAGTCGGCGGCGACGGCAATATGCTGGGCGCCGCACGCACCCTGGCACGTTATGACATCAAGGTAATTGGCATTAACCGCGGCAACCTTGGTTTTTTGACCGACCTTGACCCAGACAATGCCCAACAACAGTTAGCTGACGTGCTGGAAGGCCACTACATCAGCGAAAAGCGCTTTTTACTCGAAGCTCAGGTGTGTCAACAGGATTGCCAGAAGCGCATTAGCACTGCCATCAATGAAGTTGTGCTGCACCCCGGGAAAGTGGCGCACATGATTGAATTTGAAGTCTATATCGATGAAATTTTTGCCTTCTCCCAACGTTCAGATGGGCTGATTATCTCCACGCCGACCGGCTCTACCGCCTACTCGCTCTCTGCCGGAGGCCCAATTCTGACGCCTTCTCTGGATGCCATTACGCTGGTACCCATGTTTCCGCATACGCTTTCCGCGCGACCGCTGGTGATCAACAGTAGCAGCACCATTCGCCTGCGCTTTTCCCATCGCCGTAACGATCTGGAGATCAGCTGTGACAGCCAAATCGCCCTACCTATACAGGAAGGTGAAGACGTATTGATTCGCCGCTGTGATTATCATCTGAACCTGATACATCCAAAAGATTACAGCTATTTCAACACATTAAGCACTAAGCTTGGTTGGTCAAAAAAATTATTCTAATTTAACGCCAACCTCTTTACTGTATAAAAAACCAGTTTATACTGTATGAAATCACAGTTATGGTTTTTCATACAGGAAAACAGCTATGTTGGCACAACTGACCATCAGCAATTTTGCTATCGTTCGTGAACTTGAGATCGATTTCCAGAACGGAATGACCGTTATCACCGGTGAGACCGGTGCGGGTAAGTCCATTGCCATTGATGCTCTCGGTTTGTGTCTGGGCGGACGCGCAGACGCAGACATGGTGCGTGCAGGCGCCATGCGAGCCGACCTCTGCGCCCGTTTTGCCTTAAAAGATACCCCCGCAGCCCTGCGCTGGCTGGAAGAGAACCAGCTTGAGGAAGGCCGTGAGTGTTTGCTGCGTCGCGTTATCAGCAGCGATGGCCGCTCCCGTGGGTTTATTAACGGAACCGCCGTTCCGTTATCGCAGTTGCGCGAGCTGGGTCAGTTACTTATTCAAATCCATGGCCAGCATGCGCATCAGCTCCTGACAAAATCAGAACACCAAAAATCCCTGCTTGATGGTTACGCCAATGAAGCGTCTCTGACCCAGGAAATGGCTGCGCGCTACCAACTATGGCACCAAAGTTGCCGTGACCTGGCGCATCATCAGCAACAAAGCCTGGAACGCGCAGCCCGGGCGGAATTGTTGCAATACCAGTTAAAGGAACTGAACGAATTCAATCCCCAGCCGGGTGAGTTTGAGCAAATTGATGAAGAGTACAAGCGCCTGGCTAACAGTGGGCAATTGCTCACCACCAGCCAACAGGCGCTGGCTATCCTGGCAGATGGTGAAGATATCAATCTGCAAAGCCAACTGTACACCGCAAAACACCTGGTCACTGAACTGGCAGGCATGGACGGCAAACTTTCAGGTATTCTGGATATGCTGGAAGAGGCCACCATCCAGCTCAGCGAAGCCAGCGACGAGCTGCGCCACTATTGCGATCGTCTGGATTTAGACCCTAACCGCTTGTTCGAACTCGAACAGCGTATCTCCAGGCAAATCTCGTTGGCGCGTAAGCATCATGTTGCCCCTGAAGTGCTGCCACAGTTCTATCAGTCGCTGCTGGATGAACAACAGCAACTGGACGATCAGGCCGACTCGCTCGAAACCTTAACCCTGGCGGTGAACAATCACCACCAGCAGGCGCTGGAAACGGCAAAAATGCTGCACCAACAGCGTCAGCATTATGCGCAGGAACTGGGACAACTTATTACAGAGAGCATGCATGCTCTCTCGATGCCGCACGGTGTCTTTTGCATTGATGTGAAATTTGAGGAGCACCATCTGAGCGCAGACGGTGCCGATCGCGTGGAGTTTAAAGTAACCACTAATCCAGGTCAGCCGTTACAGCCAATTGCGAAAGTCGCTTCCGGCGGGGAACTGTCACGTATTGCGCTGGCTATTCAGGTCATTACAGCACGTAAGATGGAAACGCCTGCGCTAATTTTCGATGAGGTGGATGTTGGTATCAGCGGCCCGACGGCTGCGGTAGTGGGTAAAATGTTGCGACAGTTGGGCGAGTCAACACAGGTAATGTGTGTTACTCACCTGCCGCAGGTTGCGGGCTGTGGTCATCAACATTTCTATGTCAGCAAAGAAACAGATGGCGCGATGACGGAAACACACATGCAGCCGCTTGATAAACGCGCTCGCCTGCAGGAATTAGCCCGTCTACTTGGCGGTAGCGAAGTGACGCGCAATACCCTCGCAAATGCAAAAGAACTGCTGGCGGCATAAACTTTTTTACCTTGTGAAGGTCTGAGTTCAACATAAAATCGCCGACCGACCCGACAGCAAAAGGTTTTAAAGTGGTGAAAGGTCTATTATCATCGGCATATTACATATGAGCCGCGTACTGCTCGGGCCCGAAAAGGAATCAAATCACTATGCGCTGTAAAACGCTGACTGCTGCTGCAGCAGTACTACTGATGTTGACTGCAGGCTGTTCCACTCTGGAGCGAGTGGTTTACCGCCCTGACATCAACCAGGGAAATTATCTGACACCTACCGATGTCGCTAAAGTGCGCACGGGTATGACGCAACAGCAGGTTGCTTATGCTCTGGGTACACCAATGATGTCCGATCCTTTTGGCACTAACACCTGGTTTTATGTGTTCCGTCAGCAACCTGGACATGAAGGCGTAACCCAGCAAACGCTGACGCTGACCTTTAACAGCAGCGGCGTATTGACCAACATTGATAACAAACCCGCTTTGACCGATAACAAGTAGGTTTGAGAGATCAAAAAAAGGTGCTCAATGAGCACCTTTTTTATTGTCTGTTACTTTTTAGCGGATTTCTCTGCTCGCTGTCTGCGCAGCTCTTTTGGGTCCGCAATCAGTGGCCGGTAAATTTCCACCCGATCGCCGTCATGCAGAACATCAGCAAGCTTTACCGGACGGCTGTAGATACCCACTTTATTTTTACTGAGATCGATATCGGTACGTAATTCCAGCAGCCCGGAAGCGCGGATAGCCTCTTCCACCGTTGCGCCCTGCTGCAGCGTTACGCGCTGTAAATACTGTTTCTCGGGTAGCGCGTACGCCACTTCAACGACAATTTTAGCCGACGCTGACACTGTAAACCTCTTTCGCGCGAACCGTGAAGGCCTGCACCATATTTGAAGCCAGTTCTTTAAAGATACGGCCAAACGCCAGCTCGATTAACTTATTGGTGAACTCAAAATCGAGGTGAAATTCAATACGACACGCTTCATGACTCAGTGGCGTAAACTTCCAACCGCCAATCAGTTTCTTGAACGGCCCATCGACCAGATGCATCAGAATGCTCTGATTACTGGTCAGTTGATTGCGCGTGGTGAACGTTTTGCTGATCCCTGCTTTCGAGACATCCACAGCGGCCGTCATTTGTCCCGGAGTCGACTCCAGTACGCGACTGCCGGTGCAACCCGGCAAAAACTGAGGATAGGACTTAACATCATTCACTAGCTGATACATCTGTTCCGCACTGTAGGGTACTAAAGCGGTCCGGCTAATCTGAGGCATAACAATTCCCATCAATATCAATCACACAAATAATACCATTTATCACCCGCTAAAAAAAACGCTATAGCCTAACTCGTGCTAAGATAGCGCCTTGCGCCCCGCTGGATGAAATGGGGTGTTTTTCGATTCCAGATTACCTATACTGAGCGGCATTATGACGAAGAAAAAAGCACACAAACCTGGCTCAGCCACAATCGCGCTAAACAAGCGCGCACGACACGAATACTTTATTGAAGAAGAGTTCGAAGCAGGACTCGCCCTGCAAGGTTGGGAAGTCAAATCCCTGCGCGCGGGTAAAGCCAACATCGGCGACAGCTATGTCATACTCAAAGACGGCGAAGCGTTCCTGTTTGGCGCCAACTTCACGCCGATGGCGGTGGCCTCAACACACGTGGTATGCGACCCCACCCGAACCCGTAAACTGTTGTTAAACCAGCGTGAACTCGACTCCCTGTATGGTCGTATGAATCGTGATGGTTATACCGTCGTTGCGCTTTCGTTATACTGGAAGAATGCCTGGTGCAAAGTGAAAATTGGCGTTGCGAAAGGTAAGAAACAGCACGACAAGCGCTCTGATGTGAAAGAACGCGAATGGCAGTTAGATAAAGCGCGTATCATGAAAAATGCTGGCCGCTAAATGCTACTCCCCTGTGACCAGTCTCTCCTCCTGAGACTGGTTCTTATTTTTTAGTTATCGAAACCCACACAATACATTCACCGAGTTTATAGTTTATTTATGCTGAATCGTTCAGATATGAAATAAACCCCCTGTCATTACCGTTGCGGTCTATAGTCCAATAATATAAAAGTTCAAGACCATAGCATTCATATTTCCATTTATTTAATAACACTATTATTACTATTGTTTATTATATTGACATTCATTTCAATAAAAACAAAATCATTTAAATACAATTAGTTGCCATGAAAACAACCGTTAAAAGCAAACTGGAAAGTATCCTTTTCAAATGACTAATTACTTTTTTAATATGGATAAGTTGCAGAATACTTTCTTTCTGACTATATCATCTAATACGAAAGAACTATTCAGCCGAAAGGGCCCAGACGTATTTAATCAATAAACTAACATCTATGTGACCTAATCAATGAAATTACATGTGTAAATTCATCTTTATGATGAACGGAGCCCCTGTCTGCTCATTTTCCCAGCGCGCTGTTGCGGATTAATACTCCCGGCATGCCATCAGGAGTGAACATATGCGTCTACTCGCCGTTGTATCAAAATTAACTGGCGTTTCCACAAATGTTGAAGCCTCTGAAGTTACGCTCAGTTCACCTTCTATCGTGAAACTGTCTGTGTCGCGTGAGGAGGTGAGTCAACTCACGCGCGTTAATCAGGATCTGGTTGTCACACTCCGCTCAGGTGAAACCATCACTATTAAAAATTTCTACCTCGGAAAAGGTGAAGCGCAAAACCAACTTGTTCTGGAGGACAGTAATGGCGCACTGTGGTGGGTTCAGGATACTGACGGAGCATTCCATTTCCAGCACCTGGACGATCTCACACCGCTGATGACGGCCGAAGGCAGTCATGAAGGCGGCGCCGTCTGGCCGTGGGTTCTTGGCGGGATCGCTGTCGCTGGCGGGATTGGCCTCGCTGCGGGTGGTGGTGGCGGCGGTGGCGGTGGGAGTGATAATAACGCTGGAAACGGTAATGCCGGGAACGGCAATGGTAGCGGCGGCAACGGCGAAGGTAACGGTAACGGTGACGGTGACGGTGACGGTGATGGCGGCACACCGCCAACGACAACCCCTAACAGGCCAGACGTCCCCGTTATCACCAGCATAATCGATAACCAGGAGCTGATTACTGGCCCTGTCAACCAGCAGGAATCCACCAACGATAATACGCCGACACTCCAGGGCACCGGCCCCGCGAATGCCACATTACATATTTTTGATAACGGCGTCGAAATAGGCCAGGTGACAATCGATGCCAACGGCAACTGGTCGTTTACGCCATCCTCTCCTCTGGCAGACGGCACGCACCAGTTTACCGTCAGCGCTTCAGACGGTACGGGCAGCAGTGGCATGTCGGACAGTTGGGAAATTATTGTCGATTCGCTTGCCCCCGACGCCCCCGTGGTCACTCACGAAACCGACAATGTCGGTTCCATTACCGGCCTTATCGCCAATAACGGCGTAACCGACGATGCCACGCCGACGCTCAAGGGCACTGGCGAAGTAGGCAGTACCATCAACATCTATGACAATGGCATCCTGATTGGTATGCAAACTGTAGATAGCAATGGTAACTGGACATTTACACCGGACATTCCGCTCAGCGATGGTGTTCACAATCTGACGCTGACGCAAACTGACGCCGCGGGTAACGTGAGCGCGGAAACGCGCGTGCCGACATTCACCGTTGATACCACCCCACCTGCAGCCGCAGTCATTTCCTCCGTTAATCCAGAAGGTACCGAGGTAACTGGTCGCGCTGAGGCGGGAAGCCTGGTCATTATCATCGGCAGTAATAATCAGGTTTTGGGTTCAACAACGGTCGGTCAAACCGGCAATTTCGTCATCGCGATTTCGCCCTCACAGACGCACGGTGAAGCGCTGATCGCGAAAATTCAGGACCAGGCAGGCAACATCGGGCCAGATACCTCTTTCAATGCCACCAACTCTGGCTACCCGGGCGTGCCTGTTATCGTCAGCATAATGGATGATTTTGCCCCCTCAACCGGACCATTGAGCAATAATCAGGCCACCAACGATAATACCCCCACGCTCTCTGGCACTGCCGACGCCAACAGCACGGTGACTATTTACGACAACGGCACAATTATCGACAGCGTACTGGCTGACGGTAACGGTAACTGGACATGGACTTCCAGCTCCCCGTTATCAGATGAGCTACACGCCTTCAGCGCCACCGCGACAAACCAGTCAGGTACAGGAGGCATGTCACCAGCGTTCAATATCAGCATCGACACACAACCACCGTCAGCGCCGGACGATCTGAACGTATCTGCCGATGGCACTGTTGTTACCGGGACGGCCGAGCCGGGCAATACCGTGGTTATCACCGGCAGTGGCGGAACTCAGATCGGCAGCGGCGTCGCCGGAACGGACGGCTCATTTACCATCACCATTAACCCACCACAGACCAATGGCGAAACCATTGAAGCCATCGCAACCGATCCGGCAGGAAACCCAAGCCTGCCAGAAACGGCGCTTGCACCAGACATTACCGCGCCACAGCCCCCAACAAACCTGCTAGTTAATGGCACTGGCGACCAGGTCACCGGCAAGGCCGAACCCAACAGTACGGTCAATATTCTGGATCCAGATGGCAATATCATTGGTACGGCAACTGCTGATACGGATGGGGATTTCACCGCAACGCTGGTTCCGCCGCAAACCAACGGCGAGACCCTTACGGCAAATGCGACCGACACCGCAGGTAACAAGGGCGACAACGCCTCTGTCACCGCACCGGACACCACGGCACCTGATGCGCCAACCGGCGTCACCGTCGCCGGAGACGGCGGTTCTGTAAGCGGACATGCTGAAGCGGGAAGCACCGTCACCGTTAAAGACAGCAACGGTAACCCGATTGGCATAGGCCAGGCTGACAGCGGCGGCAATTTCACCGTGTCTATAGCGCCGTCGCAAAAGAACGGCGAAACGGTAAACGTCACAGCAACGGACAGCAGCAATAACGAGAGTCAGCCTACCTCCGCGTTGGCTCCGGATATCACTGCACCAAACCAGCCAGTTATTATTGCCGTTACTGATGATGTTGACGATTTCACTGGCCCCATCAATAACAATGGGTTAACCAACGACGATAAACCGAAAATTGAAGGCATCGCCGAAGCAGGTTCGCGGGTCAAAATTTATGATAATGGCACCCTGCTTGCGACCGTTAACGCTGATAACAACGGTAACTGGAACTATACGCCCACCGCAGCACTAAGCCAGGGCGCGCACGTATTTACGGTGACGGCAACAGACGCTGCCAACAACACCAGCAGCGCCGCCAGTTGGAAAATTATTGTCGATAGCATCGCCCCAACCGTTCCAGTGATAACGTTGGTTAACGATGATGTTGGCAGCATTACGGGCAACGTCGCGAACAACGGATTCACCAACGACAAAACGCCAACAATCTCAGGAACCGGTGAACCCGGTTCGCTGGTGACGCTGTATGATAATGGTCTGCAAATGGCAGCCTTTTTTATCGACAGAACAGGCACCTGGAGCCATAACGTTACAACCGATGAGGCCCTCGCCGAAGGCACTCACCGTTTTACGGTGACCGCAACGGATGCCGCCGGGAACGTCGTCACTTCCCCCAACCCTGTCATCGTGACCGTTGATACCCTGGCACCCGCAGCGCCCGTTATTGTGAGCGCCACCGACGACGTTGGGAATGCGCCGATCGATCTGCCTTCCGGAAGCCGTTCAAACGATACCTTACCAGAGCTGAAAGGAACCGGAATAGCCGGTTCTACAATCACCCTCTATGAGGGTTCCACGCCAATTGGCAGCACAACGGTTTTACCCGCCGGCACCTGGAGTATTCAACTCAGCCAACCGCTCAGTGAAGGCGCACACAATTTATCTGCTATCGCCACGGACGCTGCAGGCAACGCCAGCAATGCCGGGAACTTTACGCTGACGATTGATACCACCCCACCAGTTGCCCCGGTTATCAGCTCTGCAGAAGGTCTTATTGGGACAAATCTACAAACGCTGAGTAACGGCAGCAGTACCAAGAGCTCGAATCCCGAACTCTCCGGAACCGGCGAGCCCGGCGCGAAGATTACGATTTATGATAATGGCGGTTCTATTGGCACCGTCACCGTACAGCCAGACGGCATCTGGACATTTACCCCAACCTCACTCGCCGACGGGCCGCATAAATTCACCGCCACGGCGACTGACGTTGCAGGCAACACGGGGATCCCGTCGGCAAGCTTTACTCTGACAGTAGACAATACGCCTCCCGCACAACCAGCCGCGCCAATCATTACCGACGATGTGGCTCCGGTAACGGGAGTGGTCACTAATGGCAACACCAATGACACCACGCCAACCTTTAGCGGCACGGGGAACGTCGGGGATCTGATTACCCTCTATCTTGCTGGTACTCCCCCATTGCAGGGAACAGCAACAGTAGGTGCAGACGGTACCTGGAGCTTCACTCCGTCAGCACCGGTTGTTCCTGGTAGTTATCAGGTAACTCTCACCGCAACCGATCCAGCAGGCAACGTCAGCCAGCCATCTAACGCCATAACACTGAACATCGACACGACGCCATCTGCACCTCCGGTGATTATCGCCGCCAACGATAATGTCGGTGACGCCACGGGCGACCTTGCGCCAGATGCCGTGACTGATGACACCACGCCAACCATTCGCGGTACTGGCACAGACGGGGATACCATCACCCTGTATAACGGGGGGACGGTGATCGGTACTACAACGGTGGCTGGTGGAACCTGGAGTATTACGCCAGGGACTGCGCTGGCGAACGGAAGCTACACGTTAAGCGCCACCGCAACCGATCCGGCAGGTAACATCAGCAGCAATTCAAACAGCATTTCGTTTACGGTTAACAACACGAAGCTGACGTTGCCGCAGGTAACGGATATCCAGGATAACGTTGGAATCTTTACCGGTTCGCTAACCAGTGGCAGCGTTACGGACGATACCACCCCGACCCTCAGCGGGACCGGCACACCGGGCAGTACAGTGTTAATTTTCGATGGCAATAATCCCGTCGCAATTGCTACGGCTACGGTTGCTGCTAACGGCACCTGGAGTGTGGATGTTCCCCTCACGCCGAACGTCACTCACACACTGACGTTCGGCGCAGTGGATGCCGCAGGTAACTCACTGGCTGCAGATAACCCGCTGACTGTGATTGTCGATACCCTGCCGCCTGCAACGCCTACGGTTACCAGCGTAGATCCTAACGGGACGCTGGTAAGCGGTACGGCCGACGCCGGCAGCACCGTGATTATTCGCAGCGGTAACACCATTCTCGGCCAGGGGGTGGCAGACGGTTCTGGTAACTTTGCTGTCACCATTTCGCCAGCGCAAACAACCGGTCAGGCGCTCAACGCCATCGCTCAGGATACCGCCGGAAATCAAAGTGATCCGACAACGTTTAACGCCGCTACCTCCAGCGTTCCGCATCCACCGACTCTTGAGATCGTTGATGACATCGCGCCCATCATGGGGGTGATTGGCAACGGTAAAACCACCAACGACACCTTACCGCTGCTGCAAGGGACCGCCACTGCAGGGGCATCGGTGACTATCTATCAAAATGGCGCATCCATCGCCACGGTAACCGCCGATGCCGTGTCTGGCGCATGGAGTTATCAGCTACCCACTGCGCTGACTAACGGCATAACCTATAACTTCACGGTTTCACAAACCGTGGGCGGTACCCCAAGTGGTCTGTCACCCAACTACGCAATCACCATCGACACCACGCCCCCGCAGGTGCCAACTATCACCAGCATTATTGACGATATTGCCCCCGGCACCGGATCGTTGGATAAAGGGCAAATTACCAACGATTCACGCCCGACGTTTAACGGAACCGGCGAAGCGGGGGCAACCATCACCCTTTACGATAATGGCATCGCTTATGCCACTACCACAGTAAACAGCAACGGATTCTGGAGTTTTACCCCGACCGCTCCGCTGGGAGAAGGCGACCATATCTTTACCGCTCGCGCAACAGATGCCGCAGGCAACCAGGGAGATCCATCCGGTGATTTCCAGATCATTGTCGATACCCTGGTGCCGAATGCCCCCTCTATTGTGACAGTCACGGACAACGTTGGTGCGATTCAGACCCTGACCTCCGGGCAGTTGACCAACGATAATACTCCAACGCTTGCTGGCGTTACCGAGGCGGATTCGCTTGTTACCATCCGCGATAACGGGGCGGTCATTGGCACAACCATCAGCGATGAAAACGGCAACTGGAGCTTTACGCCTGCGCCTGCCCTCGGTGAAGGCAGCCACTCGCTGACTGCCACCGTCACAGATGGCGCGGGCAATATCAGCCCGGCAACGCCACCGTTTGTGGTTGTCGTCGACACGCTGCCGCCAGCGGCACCGACCATTACCTCCGTAATTGACGATCAGCCTGGCAATACAGCGCTGACCAACGGACAACTGACAAACGATGCGCAGCCTACGCTGAACGGCAAAGGCGAGATCGGTACCATCATCACGATCCGTGATAATGGCGTCGCCATCGGTACAGCGCAGGTGGACGAGTCAGGCAACTGGCGCTTCACACCGGATGCACCACTGGGACAGGGACAACATATATTCACCACCGTTGCCACCGATCAGGCAGGTAACTCCGGCGGAGTATCATCATCGTTTACTATTGAGCTGGACTCAGTTGCCCCGTCAATCCCGGTCATCAGCTCAGTTCAGGACAGCACCGCACCGACAACAGGCCCGATAACCAACGGGCAGACCACGAATGAATCCCGTCCGGCCCTGAGCGGCACCGGTGAAATTGGCGCGACCATTACCGTCCTGAGCGATGGTCAGCCCATCGGCACCACCACCGTTGGGGCAAACGGCACCTGGAGCTTAACCCCAACGGATGCACTCAGTAACGGCCCGCATACGCTGACCGTCACCGCCACCGACAGCGCCGGTAATACCAGCCAGCCATCCAATAGCTTCACGCTTATCGTGGATACCGTGTTGCCTGGTACGCCAGCGATTACTCAGGTTGCAGATGATGTCGGCCCGCTGATCGGTAATCTGAACAACGGTCAGGCCACGAACGATCCACTCCCGACGCTTAGCGGCACGGCTGAAGCCAATGCCACGGTAAGAGTTTACGATAACGGATCGTTTATCGGCTTTACCTCAGCGGATGGCACGGGCGCCTGGAGCTTCACGCCAGGAACCGAGCTTGGCAACGGTAACCACGCGCTGACGGTGACAGCCACCGACGCTGCCGGAAACGTCAGCCTCACGTCCGCTGGATTTAACATCGTTGTTGATACCGTCGCCCCGCTTGCGCCAACGATTATCCAGGCTTTTGATGACGTGCAGCCGGGAACCGGAACGCTGTCGAGCGGGGCCTTTACCAACGACACCCGTCCCGTACTCAACGGCTCGGCGGAAGCCGGTGCCCGGGTAGCCATTTACGATAATAGCACGCTGCTGGCAACGGTAACTGCGGCGATAGACGGCACCTGGGAATATCTGCCTGCCGCGCTGGGTAACGGTCAGCATGTGTTTACCGCTATCGCCACCGATGCCGCCGGAAACGTAAGTCCCACCTCCGGCGGGTTTATTATTAATGTCGACACCATTGCGCCATCCTCCCCGCTGCTGGTCTCAGTGGTGGATGATATCGCAGGCGGCGTGTTCAATGCGGCGCTCAACAACGGACAACTGACCAACGATGCGCGCCCGACGCTGAACGGTACCGCCGAGGCAGGCAGCACCGTCAGCATCTATGATGGAAGCACCCTGCTGGGTACGGCGCTGGTGCAAAGTAATAACAGTTGGTCGTTTACCCCAACTACGCCGCTGACGAATGGATCGCACACCTTCACCGTCACCGCGACTGATGCGGCGGGCAACACCAGCAGTGCGACGGCAGGCTTTAGCGTGGTGGTCGACACCACGGCGCCGACGCGGCCTTCAATCAGCAGCATTATTGACGACGTCGGGCCAAACACCGGGGCGATTGGCGCTAATCAGCCAACCAACGATGCACGCCCAACGTTAAACGGCACCACAGAAGCCAACGCGCGGGTCGATATTTACGATAACGGCAGCTTTGTCATCAGCGTGACGGCGGACGGCAGCGGTAACTGGAGTTACACCCCAACCACCGCGCTGGCACAAGGTACCCACTCCTTTACCATCACCGCAACGGACAGTGCGGGTAATACCAGTGGCATATCGTCTGCGGCAGCGATCGTGGTCGATACCGTCGCCCCGGGCATTCCTACAGGGCTGGCGGTAAACGCCAACGGTACCACGCTCACCGGCGTTGCCGAGCCAAACAGCACGGTCATTATTACCTCCAGCGGTGGAACGGTGCTCGGCACGGCAACCGCCAACGCCTCCGGTAATTTCACCTTCACGCTGAACCCACCGCAAATCAGTGGGCAAACGCTGCAGGTCAGCGCCCAGGATGCCGCAGGCAACATCGGCACGGCGGGTAACGTTCTGGCACCGTTTACCGGCGTACCGCCTGTACCAGTTATTGCCAGCGTACTTGATGACGTCGGTACGATCACGGGGCCCGTCGCCCCCGGTAAAACAACCAATGATACGCTGCCAACGCTCAGCGGAACGGCGCAGGCTAACGCCATCGTCAGCCTGTACAACAACGGTGTGCTCATGGGCACCACAACCGCAGACGGTAACGGGATCTGGAGCTTTACCCCATCCGGGGCGCTCAGCGAAGGTAACCACGCGTTTACCGCCACTGCAACAAACGCCAACGGCGCAAGCGGATTGTCCAGCTCGTTCAGCGTGATTGTGGACACCACGCCACCGACCGCGCCAACGATACTGATCAGCGCCGATGGCGGCACCGTCAGCGGCGTCGCCGAAGCGGGAAGCACGGTCACTATCTCCCTGCCCGGCGGCACCAGCGTGACGGCAATCGCCAACAGCAGCGGTGTCTACAGCGTCAACCTGCCGGTTCGCCAAATTGAAGGCCAGTCGCTGTCCGCCACGGCGACCGATGCGGCGGGCAATACCTCATCGCCGACAAGCGCTATCGCACCGGTATTGCCACTGCTGGCTGAAGACAACGTCACCAGTCTGCCGCTGCAAACCGATGTTATCGTCAGCACCGATCATCAAAGCGATTATGGTTTCCTGCTGGTTAATGCGTTGGGGAATGTCGCCAACGTGCTGGGGAACGATACGGCAAGCGTTAATTTCAGCATCGCTTCTGGCGGCAGCGGGTCCATTACGATCAATGCCGCCGCGACCGGCGTGGTGCTGTCGCTGTTAAACACGCTTGAAGTCGTTATCCAGCGCTTTGACACCGGGCTGAATGCCTGGGTAACGGTGGTGGATACCGGGAAACCAGACTTCGCCAGCCTGCTCACCCTGGGTGCCTCGGGCGTAACGCTCAATTACGGCGGACTGACTGGTGGTGATTACCGCGTGGTCAGCTACAACACCAACCTGCTGGCGACCGGCGCATACACCAGCCTTGATGTCTCGGTGGTGAAAGCCAGCGCAGGGACCATCATCGGCGGTACCACGGAATCCGGGAACATCATTACGGATACCGATCCCGCCAACGGGCAGGATAATGCGCCTTCCGGCACGTTGGTCACCTCCATCACCGACGGTAACGGCAACGTCGTGAATATCCCGGCGGGCGGCATTGATGTGCAGGGGAAATACGGCATCCTGCATATCAATCAGAACGGTAGCTACACCTATACCCTGACCAATACGTCAATCTCGGTGTATGGGCGCTCCGAAAGCTTCACCTACACGCTGACGCATGGCAGCGATCACTCCTCGGCAAAACTGGTGGTAACGCTCGGTCAGGCTCCAACCACCAGCACGGTAACCGCGGCAGACGATGCAGCAGTGCTGACTTACGGAACGCAGGTCATCGCGGTTGACCACTTGCCATCACAACAAACCGGCTTCACGCTCGCCAGCGTCGGACTCGGCAATGTGCTGGACGTCAGTCTGGTCAACGGTCTGACTAACCCGATTAAGTTCAACGTTGACGATGGCGCAACCCGCACGCTGACCGTACAGGCGAATGTTCTCGGCGTGACGCTTGGCGGCTTCGATCTCTATGTTTATCGCTTCAACGAGTCAATTCAGCAGTATGAGCAGTACCGGGTACAGCCAAACTGGGTCACTGCCCTACTGGGCGGAAGTTCTTCAGCGTATACCATTACGCTACCAGGTGGCGATTATCTGTTCCTGCTTAACGCCTCCGGCGGCCTGACGCTGCTGACCAGCTATACCCTGAATATTCAGGCCGATCACACCTACGCCGTCGACAGCCTGAGTGCGACAACCAATGGCAATCTGCTGGTCAACGACTCAGCTCCGGCCAATACCGTTATCACCGAAGTAAACGGTATTGTCGTTAACGGGACGGGCACTACCACTATTAATGGACAGTACGGCACGCTGACTATCGATGCGAAGGGGAACTACACCTACACGCTAAGAAGCGGACTGGGTGCAGACGGTATCAACACCCCAGACAGCTTCGTGTATAAGGTCAGAGCACCAAACGGCGATACCGGCAGCGCCTCGCTGAATATCAAACCAACGCCGCAGCCGCTGGACGCCGTAAATGACGTCAGCAGCACGATGGCGGTCACCACGCAGGCGGACACCTCCAGATTGTTTGCTGACAACAGCGTCGGGAACGCCAGTTGGAACGCCCAACTCCTTTCTCCCACCTCACAAAATGGCACTGGCGTCATTGAGGTCGCGACGGGAACGGCGGTGCAAAACGCCATACTGCATTTTAACGTTGCTTCAGGTCTGACGCTGGGCGGACTGACCGTCACCTGGGCGCTGTATGACAGCAACAACGTTAAGGTTGCCAGTAACTCATTCAACGGTGGATTGCTCATTGGCGGCAATATCGATATTGCCCTGGGGATCATGTTGCACCCCGGTAACTATCGACTCGACTACACTGGCAGCGTCGGGGCTTTAGGGCTGGGGAATATCACCATCACCCCTAGCGTGAAAGGCACGATAATCGACCTGCAAAACTTCGAGACTTCCACAGCGAACAGCGTCGCCGGCAACATTTATGACGGGGACCATATTACCAGCGTGCATACCTTGCTGACGGTGAACGGCACGGGCGGTAGCACCGCCACGCTGGATCCGCTGAGCAGCACGACCAGCGCCATCATTAACGGACTGTACGGCAAACTGACCATTGGCATTGATGGTCATTACACCTACGCCCTCAACAGCGATGTCTCACTTTCCACCATCCTCACCAAAGAGACATTTACTTACACCCTAAACGATCAGAATGGGCATACCGATACCGCTACGTTGACCATCAACATGAATCCGCAGGTTGTAAGCACCGTAGATGCCGATCGTTTTACCGGCAGTGTCTACGGCGATACGCTGATTTATCACCTGCTCAACGCCAACGATGCTACCGGTGGTAACGTTGGCAATGTTGGCGTTGGACCTACCGATACCTGGACCAACTTCTCGCTGGCCCAGGGTGACAAAATCGATATCGGCGACCTGCTGGTGGGCTGGAACGGGCAGAACGCTACGCTCGGCAACTACCTCACCGTGACCACCAACGGTAACAACACGGTGATTGCCATCGACCGCGACGGTACCGGCAACACCTGGCACTCAACCAATCTCATAACGCTGGAGAACGTACACACCACGCTCGATGAGCTGGTGCAACAAAATCACATTGTGCCCTGAAGCTAACGCATAACGTTAAAGCGCCATAACTACAGCCCCGGATGCCATGACGTCCGGGGCAATAACAGTCGTCGCTGCCGTATTTTGTAAGGGATAAACTATGAGAAATGTCGCGCCTGTTGCCTTACTGCTGGCATTAACGCTCTGTACCCTGCGGGTGAATGCCGAAGATGAACCGCAAATTATTACGCCGGAAGGCCTGGCCACCAGCCAGATGCTGCCCTCGCTGGACGGCGCGGTTGCCGATCTGCCGCTGAGCGCCGCCGCCCCCGGCAGCCTGACGCTCAACGACGCAGTGAGCCGCGCCGTGAGCTGGCATCCTTCTATTCGTGAATCCATCGGCAAACTGCTCTCACAAAATGAGCAGATCGATGTGGCGAAATCAAAATATTACCCGCAGGTTTCTGCCGGGATGAACAACGGTTACAGCAATACTTATACCGATCACGGCTTTAGCCCGGCTCTGGTTATTTCAGTGTCGCAAATGCTGTACGACTTCGGCAAAGTGGCAAGCCAGGTCCGCGCTGAAACCGCCGGATCCGCACAACAGCAGGCGAATGTATTACTCAGTATTGATACCATCGCCCATGCAACCGCCAACGCGATAGTCCAGGTGCAGACGTGGCAGCAAATGGTGGACGCCGCCGAAGAGCAGCTCAGCGCCTTGAACGGTATTGGTCGGCTGACCCGTCAACGCAATGATGAAGGGGCAACCTCGCTATCCGACGTGGTGCAAACCGATGCGCGTATCGAGTCTGCACGTTCTCAGTTGGCGCAGTATCAGGCCAATCTCGACAGCAGCAAGGCAACGCTGATGAGCTTCCTCGGCTGGAACTCGCTTAACGGCATCAGCAACGAATTTCCGGTCAAACTGGACAGCAGTTGTGATGTGGTCAAACCGGACGATAAGCTGGTTCCCGCGGTGCTGGCGGCATGGGCGCAGGCGAATGTGGCCCAGGCAAATCTCGATTACGCCAACGCGCAGATGACGCCCACTATCTCCCTGGAGCCGTCGGTTCAGCACTATCTCAACGACAAATACCCCAGCCATGAGGTGCTCGACAAAACCCAGTACTCCACGTGGGTAAAAGTCGAGATGCCGCTGTATCAGGGGGGCGGACTCACCGCCAGACGCAACGCCGCCAGTCACGCGGTAGAGTCTGCACAGTACTCCATCCAGCGTACCCGACTTGAAGTACGGCAGAAATTACTGGAATCCCGCAGCCAGGCGATGAGCCTCGCCACTGCCCTGCAGATCCTGCGTCGCCAGCAACGGCTGAGTGAACAAACGCGCGAGCTTTATCAACAGCAGTATCTGGACCTCGGGTCACGCCCACTGCTCGACGTGCTTAACGCCGAGCAGGAGGTATATCAGGCCCGTTTTGCTGAACTCCAGACTCAAAACCAGCTGCGCCAGCTCCAGTTGAACTGCCTCTATAACACCGGCTCGCTTCGCCAGGCGTTCGCCTTAAATAACCGCAGTATTCAATCGGTGGAGATAAAGCTATGAGCGACGTCGATACACATGCGGAAGATGCGATTGGCGAACACGCCCTGAGCCAGTGGGCGCAGGCAATGACGCATATTGCCAGCCACTATCGCGTTGCCTGTTCGCCCGGTGCAATCCAGGCCAACGCCCCGTGGTTTGCGGGAAAAAGCCGAGCTATGGCCCTGTCGCAGCTGGCGCGTCAGGCGGGGCTGTCATTTCATGCGCTGGATACCGCCACGCAGGCGTTCGGCCAGTGGCGTCTGCCGGTGGTGGCCGAACTGCGCGACGGCCAACTGATGGTGATAGAACATTTCAACGGTGAAGATGCGTTGGATGTTTTTATCATCGCCGAAGAGGGCCAGCGTAACCGACTCACAGTTGCAGAACTTCTGCCGGAGCTCGTGAGCATTACTGCGCTGCGCCCGCTGTCAGCGCTGAAGGACAGTCGGGTAGACCGCTATATTTCGCGCTTCAGGCCCGACTGGATGCGCGAACTGGTGTTACAGGACATCCGCCCTTACCTGCCGGTCATGGTTGCCGCCTTTCTGATTAACGTCCTGTCGCTTGCCGGGATTATCTTTTCGATGCAGGTCTATGATCGGGTGATCCCCGCCCAGTCTTATCCAACGCTGTATGTTCTCTCCACCGGCGTTCTGGTGGCGGTGCTGTTTGGCTTTTTGCTGCGCGAAGCGCGTACCCACATAATGGACCTGCTCGGCAAACGCGCTGATATGCGCATTTCCGATCGCGTGTTCAGCCACGCATTGCGGCTGCGCAACAGCGCCGTTCCCCGCTCGACGGGGAGCTTTATTTCTCAACTGCGCGAGCTGGAACAGGTTCGCGAGATGATCACCTCCTCGACCCTGTCGACGATTGTCGATCTACCGTTTTTCTTTTTGTTTATCGTGGTGCTGGCCTTTATCGCCCCGCCGCTGGCGTGGATAGCCCCCGTCGCGGCCCTGCTGATGATCCTGCCTGGTTTGCTGTTACAGAAGAAACTGGCGGTACTCGCCAACCAGGCAGCGCATGAATCCACCCTGCGCAACGCGGTGCTGGTCGAGAGCGTTCAGGGGCTGGAAGATATCAAGCTGATGCAGGCGGAAAACCGCTTTTTACAGCAGTGGAACAGCTACATCCGTATTACCGGAGAGTCCGGGCTGCGCACGCGCAAGCTGACTCAGGGGCTGATTGGCTGGGGCATGTCGGTACAAAGCCTGGTCTACGCCGCCATCATTATGTTCGGCGCGCCGATGGTCATTGAAGGCACAATGACCACCGGGGCCGTGGTGGCCGCATCGATGCTCGGTTCCAGAATGATTGCCCCGATGGCGAACCTGTGCGGCGTGCTGGCCCGCTGGCAGCAGGTCAAGGCGGCGAAGATGGGGTTAGACAGCATCATGCAGCTTCCCACCGAAACGCAGTACGATGAAGACCGGGTGCATCAGGAGATTTTTCACGGCCATTATCTGGTTGAAAACGCGCACTTTCGCTACCACAGCGACGATCAACGCGTTCCGCTGCGCATCTCGCGTCTGGAGGTCATGCCCGGCGAACGGGTGGCGATCCTCGGGCGTAACGGCGCCGGGAAATCAACACTGCTACAGGCCATGGCGGGCGGCGTGGAGATTATCCAGGGCGATGTCCGACTCGATAACCTGAGCCTGGCGCAGATCGATATGGCCGATTTACGCCGCAATATCGGTTTTCTCAGTCAGAATGCGCGGCTGTTTTTTGGCACCCTGCGCGAGAACCTGACCCTCGGCGCACCGCATGCCAGCGACGCGCAGATCTTCGAAGCGCTGGAGGTCAGCGGCGCGGCGGCTTTTGTTAAACAACTCGCCAAAGGGCTGGCGCACCCCATTATGGAGGGCGGCAACGGTCTGTCCGGTGGACAACGGCAGTCGATCCTGCTGGCAAGAATGCTGCTGCGATCGCCCAATATCGTGCTGCTCGACGAACCCAGCGCCTCGCTGGATGAACATACCGAACGAGAGTTTATTCAGCGCCTGAACCAGTGGCTGGGCAACCGAACATTGATTGTCGCCACCCATCGCGTGCCGGTTCTGGAGCTGGTCGAGCGCGTAGTGGTGTTAAAAGAAGGTCAACTGGTCATGGATGCCCCGAAAGCGCAGGCGCTGAATGCGAGCCGGGCACCAGCCCCTACTCACGGTCGGGAGTGGAAAAATGAAAACCAATCCGCATGACGCTGCCATGGACGACCTCGATATCCGCCGCGAGCACCGTTTCTCCGGGGCCAGCCGCATTATTCTGCTCAGCACACTGCTGTTTGCCGTCCTGGGTATCTGGGCGTATTTCGGCAAGCTGGATGAAGTCTCGACCGGCAGCGGGAAAGTAATCCCCAGCTCGCGCGAGCAGGTCTTGCAGTCGCTGGATGGCGGTATTCTCGCCGAGCTCACGGTACGCGAAGGAGATAAAGTACAGGCTAATCAGATTGTCGCGCGCCTCGACCCCACTCGCTCTGAGTCCAACGTTGGGGAGAGCGCCGCCCGCTATCGCGCCTCACTGGCTTCCAGCGCAAGGCTCAATGCCGAAGTTAACGATCTGCCGCTCATTTTTCCCGCTTCACTACGCGCCTGGCCGGATCTCATCGCCTCCGAAACGCGCTTGTATAAAAGCCGTCGCGCGCAGCTCGCTGATTCTATGGCAGAACTGCAGGATGCGCTGGTCTCGGTAAATAAAGAGCTGGCCATAACCCAACGGCTGGAAAAAAGTGGTGCCGCCAGCCACGTTGAAGTGCTGCGTCTGCAACGACAAAAAAGCGATTTAGGATTAAAAATCACCGATCTGCGCTCACAATACTTCGTGCAGGCGCGGGAAGCGCTGTCAAAAGCCAATGCCGAAGTGGATATGCTGGCGGCTATTTTGAAAGGACGCGAGGATTCCGTCACCCGCCTGACCGTGCGCGCGCCGATGCGCGGTATTGTGAAAAACATCCAGGTCACTACCATTGGCGGCGTTATCCCGCCCAATGGCGAGATGATGGAGATTGTACCGCTGGACGATCATCTGCTGATAGAAACCCGCCTGTCTCCGCGCGATATCGCGTTCATCCACCCCGGCCAGCGGGCGCTGGTGAAGATAACCGCTTATGACTACGCGATTTACGGCGGTCTGGAAGGCGTAGTCGAAACTATTTCCCCGGATACTATTCAGGACAAAGTGAAACCGGAAATATTCTACTACCGCGTGTTTATCCGCACCCATCAGGACTTCTTACAGAACAAACTGGGACGCCATTTCTCCATCGTACCGGGAATGATTGCCACAGTGGATATAAAAACAGGTGAAAAAACCATCGTCGACTATTTAATCAAACCGTTTAATCGCGCAAAAGAAGCGCTGCGTGAGCGGTAAATCCTTGAGGATTAGGGGTTGCGGGGGCTGGTCACGCGTGTCACAAGTCTGTTATACTTGCTCTAACACATTGGGGCTGATTCTGGATTCGACGGGATTCGCGAAACCCAAGGTGCATGCCGAGGGGCGGTTGGCCTCGTAAAAAGCCGCAAAAAAATAGTCGCAAACGACGAAAACTACGCTTTAGCAGCTTAATAACCTGCTCTGAGCCCTCTCTCCCTAGCTTCCGCTCTTAAGACGGGGATCAAAGAGAGGTCAAACCCAAAAGAGATCGCGTGGAGGCCCTGCCTGGGGTTGAAGCGTTAAATCTAATCAGGCTAGTCTGGTAGTGGCGTGTCTGTCCGCAGGTGCCAGGCGAATGTAAAGACTGACTAAGCATGTAGTACCGAGGATGTAGGAATTTCGGACGCGGGTTCAACTCCCGCCAGCTCCACCAAAATTCTCCATCGGTGATTACCAGAGTCATCCGATGAAGTCCTAAGAGCCCGCACGGCGCAAGCCCTGCGGGCTTTTTTGTGCCTGCAATTTGTCCCGCGTAGTCCGAAGAGAACTAATTAAATCCGAACCTTTTAGGCCCATTGATAGGCCCAACGAAAAGCTCTATTGTTTTCGTTGGGCCTAAACGCAGGGAGACTCCCCATGGCAAGAAAAACCAAGCCGTTAACCGATACGGAAATCAAAGCTGCCAAACCTAAAGATGCCGATTATCAGCTGTATGACGGTGACGGGCTTACTCTGCTAATCAAGTCCAGCGGTAGTAAGCTCTGGCAGTTCCGTTACTATCGGCCTCTGACCAAGCAGCGAACCAAACAAAGCTTCGGAGCCTACCCTGCCGTCTCGCTTTCTGATGCACGTAAACTCAGAGCCGAATCTAAAGTTTTATTGGCGAAAGACGTTGATCCCCAAGAATATCAGAAAGAACAGGCGAGAAATTCTCAAGAGGCCAAAACCAATACTTTCCTGTTAGTTGCCGAGCGTTGGTGGAATGTGAAGAAAGCCAGCGTAACAGAGGACTATGCCGACGATATCTGGCGCTCGCTTGAGAGAGATGTTTTCCCAGCTATCGGTGATATCAGTGTCACTGAGATTAAGGCTCATACTCTGGTTAAAGCAGTGCAGCCGGTTCAGGCCAGAGGTGCATTAGAGACAGTCCGACGCCTTTGTCAGCGTATTAATGAAGTCATGATTTACGCGCAGAACACAGGCTTGATTGATGCAGTTCCCAGTGTAAATATCGGAAAAGCGTTCGAGAAACCGCAAAAGAAAAACATGCCAAGCATCCGCCCGGAGCAACTACCACAGCTAATGCAAACTATGCGTACGGCTAGCATTAGTATGTCAACGCGGTGCTTGTTCATGTGGCAGCTTCTCACCATTACCCGACCAGCCGAGGCCTCTGAAGCGAGATGGGATGAGATCGATTTTGATGCCAACGAATGGAAAATTCCTGCTGCTCGAATGAAGATGAACCGGGAGCATACGATTCCATTGTCTGATGGAGCCCTCGCTATTCTTGCAACGATGAAGTCTCTCAGTGGTGGCCGAGAATTTATCTTTCCCAGTCGCATCAAACCAACCCAGCCGATGAACAGCCAAACAGTGAATGCCGCACTTAAGCGTGCTGGATTGGGAGGCGTTCTCGTTTCTCATGGCTTACGCTCTATCGCCAGCACTGCTCTCAATGAGCAGGGATTTCCACCTGATGTTATTGAAGCAGCATTGGCTCATGTTGACAAAAATGAGGTTCGGCGAGCTTATAATCGTAGCGATTACCTAGAGCAACGTCGTCCAATGATGCAATGGTGGGCTGACTTTGTGAAAAAGGCAGATAGTGGTAGCCTCACTGAAGTTGAATTTACAACATTAAAGCTCACTGGATAGGAGAAATTCTTAATCCACAAAAGCAAAAAACAGGAGTGTGTGGTAATGACGCAATCCTGTTTTAAAATATCTTATTTCTTGGGCTACATGCATGATTTGACCGGAAGAGCATTGGCTCGTACTATCAGAAATAAATGTGAAGCAGCCTGCAATCGTACAGACTTGTTGAATGACGCCAAATGATGCAGACATGGGAGATTATGTTCTGGCTGCGACCTCTAATACCTGATAAACCAGCCTTCCATTGGTACGGGCACTTCCAGACACTATTATAATAAATCAGGGGAAAAATTTTGTTTACCCTTCGGGCTGCACATGAAGAGGCGAGTAGATTTAGAGAGCTACTCGAAAAATGTGATCCATCAACAACCTACCTCATACCTCACGACTTTCCTGTCATGAGTTGCAGGCTTTGCTCAATGCTGCTTTCCTTCCACTTTCTGCAATTATGGCCCGAGCTGGAATTGAAGGGTGTCACAGGAGCCACCGGTAAAAATGGCGTGATAACTCACTACTGGCTGGAAGTGGGGGATTACGCTATTGATATCACTGGGGACCAATACAACATCATCAACGCCAGTAAACTAAACGAAGATATCGTAAGAAGCAGGCCATTTGTGCCTGTTCACGTCGCTCACCGAAAGGACAGCTATCTCTATAATTTATTTAGAATTCAAGGGAAGGAACGTTTAATCTTTGGATTTCCGACAATCGGTGACGATTTCGTCGATGAGATGGAATGTGATTATCGCCAGCTTGTTGGCTGATGGTAAACATAGAACGAGGATAATAGTGCAGATCTGCGTTTATATCGGCAAATCTGCAACTGAGGTTCTACTGGCCTTACAGTGGCTATGACGTTATCTGACTTGTGCCTAAGTTCCGGTAACCGTCACTTAAATGTTTGGTGTTGTTCTTTGCCAGGTAAGCGACCCGTAGCAGGAAGTCATAATAATCAGGGCTTAACGTTAATGCGTGGTGTCGTGTGAACCAGGCTGTGTGGTTCTTCGGGAAATGAACCCGACTGGCGTAATCGGGATAATCAAGTCCAATAGCGCTGCACCAAGCTTTCTGAATACGAGTCGCCATATTATCAGCATCAGGTTCGGTATAATTCCCGAGATAAGCATAAACCTCTCTGTCAAACAACAGAACTAGGTGGTAGTGGGGATGTTCGCTGGTATTACGTTCTCGGGCCCAGATATAAGCGGGTAATGCAGGTTCACCAGCCCTGCCTGAACGCAGGTGCTCAGCCCGTAGCTGGCTTTTCAGGGAGTCTAAGGCTCGGGTGATAGCCTTCTCATCATCTCTTTGAAAACACAATGGTAAATCAGGTTCATCGGCAGCATGGGACTGAGCAAATCTCAAGACAGCAAACACGGCGAATATGCGGTTATTCTTCTCAAGAAAATCATATACCACCGCAAGCGAGCGACGAAGCATATATCGCGACATCCGGGATCTATATTTATTTTCTGCATCCAGCAGAAGGGATTCAAATCCTTTTTCAGATAACTCATTAGGTGATCTCATAATAAATTACTCAAGTAATTTTTGTTAGTGGGTAGCAGTAGGCTACCCATGTAATTAGGCGTACAGGTCCCTTTGCAGGGATGTATTATCTCTGCTGGTATCTGTCATATAGGGCTGGTTAGTTAACTGGTATACACGTATATGTTAACAAGATATACGAGGTATATTACATATACCGACTAGCTAAGCTAAGAAAAAATATTATCCGCGATAGTCGAACCCGCAACCAGCCAGGGATTGCCAACAAGGTAACCCCTTGATAAATAATAAATATTACTCTGAAGTTATTCAGGCTTAACAAGCTTGCTCATTGCCAGTGATCCAGACAGGTATACGGGTGTGTTAGTTTTCTCTGCCAGTTCGACAGGATGCATTTTTGAACCGGTAAATTTGACATAATTTATACCTGCTTCTTCGTATAATTGTACCTTTCCTTTAGATTCAAGCTTAGCCAATGCTGGCATCAAGCGCGCAGAGCATCTGGTTGATAACGGTCCATTTTTGATCATGACATTTCTACTGAAATTATAAGAACCATTTTGAACAAGGCGCGACTCCATCCAGAATAATATTTTTTCTTCATCACTCAACTCTCTTGTAGAATCAATTTTTGTGATGGCGTGATTGACAAACCAGTCCATCAGATTCAAAGCTGATAACAAATTTTCCTTTGTTATTATTGTCGAATCAGGGTCACCAGAAACTTGAAAAATGCCTGCCATTCTGAGCCCCTGCTCTATAATCCGAGCACCTATATCATCGTAGTGATACAAGGAGCCTCCAGGTTTCATCTTTTGCTGCAAACTTAACGAAGTTGCACCCAATAGCTCCTGAGCATCCGGGGTCAACGTCAGTGTTATTAACTCATCATCATTTTCTCTTCGCCTCACACCCGCTTTTAAATGCCGCGTTATCACTGAGTACAATTCAGAAAGCACTGACTCACTATGAGTATAATGGTCACTGATGATGCACGGTGTAGTAATCTGCTCCATGTCTATCATCAGTGTACGCGCCTGCAATCCAGTCTCTCTGATGTTTACTCTTTTCTGTCTGCTGGTATTGTTATAAGGTTGAGGTTGCATCATTAAAAAACATGAAAATACATAATTTTCAATAACAAAACTTTCACTGGATGCCCTGTCTATCGTGATTTTGTCTCCGCACCAGTATGTATTGAGAAGCGCGGGGTTGTTGAACACACTCCCCTTGTATACTGCTGTTGCCTCGTCATTAAAAAGCGCCTTATTTTGATACTCTAGCCCGATTGCTTTTGCGAGAGCTTCGCTTGTCGGATTCGTTGTGATAATGATCTTTCTTACTGGTTTATCCGGCTTTCGACCAATGTACTCTTCAAGCGCCTTACCCGTTTCGGTAGTATCTTCACCCTTGCTCAGAGTCTTTTTATAAAGCCTGTTTAATACTTCAAACTCTGCCTCCCAAAGAATATTTTTTCGCTCATATGCTTTAAGCTCAGCACGATAAGTATCTTCAAACTCCCGTTCCTGTTGTGCAAAAGGGTCCTTCAACAATCTGAATATTGTTGATTTTCCACTGCCAGATCTTGAAAGCAGCAGCAGATATAAGGCCAGAGGAAATCGCTGTTTATTCTTTAACTGAACACAGTACAAATCCTGACAGGCCAGCCCTAAAAAGGCTAATAACGTAACAAGGATTATTTCGATAGCCACTCCAGTTATGTAGTGCAAATGCGAAGCCCAATACCTGATGTGGCGTGGTAGTATGTCAAACTTCAGGTTAAGTTCATGATTAATTTTGCTTTTAAATTTATTGCTCATTGCATCATCCTTTTTTTGGTAAAAAAATTAAACTGTTCGGGAAGCGAGCCACTCGTCTACAGAGGTAGAGCGCCAGCCGACAGATGCAGCCCCAAGCCGGATCGGTTTAGGAAAATCAGCATCGTAGTAACGGGATTTTGGGTTCAATTTCTCGTAGATGCTGGATCGGGATATTCCCAGGAGTGCCGTCAATTCAGCCATACGCAGAATGCGCAGAGGCTGGTTAGAATGGTTCGTTTGTTCGCATGGCTTTAACATTGTTAGTTCCCCTTATTGGACGTCTTAGTCAGCGCTCGAACTCTCTCATACCATCTGAGATACTGTCCCCGTCATAAAACGGAAACCAACCGGAGGGAACGTGGGGACTCATGCTTTTGCTGATATGATGTATCGTCTTTACCAGTGCTTTGGCCTGTTTGAAAAGGATGACGAACGGCGTGAAGTGCGTGGAAACAGCAGTTTTTCCTTTCATCAGAATTTTTTTGATCAAGGCTATAACGATGTAATAAGAATAATTGACAGCAATGAAGTCTTCAGCCTCGAAGAAAGACGCGAAGTTTTTTACAAATACGAGCAACTATATAACGCGCTAATGCATATTCCGGTCTTTTCTCATCTAGATAATCGCCAAATCACAAAGCGCTACCTTCAGGTCGCATTGCCTCCCATAGTAGCATTAGACGTCTATAATTCTCTTCCCCCCGATGATGAAATGCATTTCTATTACCATATTCATCGTTTTTTGATCAGCACACACTGCCCACACGAAAGAGCTGATAAAAGAAAGATTTATGCAGGAGTGAAAGAATATCTACGGGAATATATTCGCACACTTGATTTTCACTACACGGATCATCTGACATCACTTATTAATTTCATTAATAATATTAAAGCAAGTAGTGGACAGAAGGAAGCGACTATAAAGAGAGTAATAGAAGATTGCCGTTCAGAGTATAATGAAAGCTACATTCCTGAAAAGAACATAAAAGTCAACTCACTAAATTTAAATAAAATTGAAAGGGCTTATCTGTCGCTTAACGTGCTGCTTGCATTCGAACGCAAGACCTCAGCAGTCACCGCGGTATCCATGCATTACCGACACACAGTGAACAATGGCATTAATTATAACAATAGTTATGGTATTTTGTGTCGATATATCTACTCTAAGGGGTATGACGAAAAACTGTTACATTACATTACTCTTCCATTTTATAATATGGCTATCCGGCCCGTTTCGGTAACTATAGAGGAAAAACCGTATCGTTATGTACACGAATTAAAATGGCTTATTTTTAACACTAGGAATAACACCAAATATTCTAAATGGGATTTAGCCGAAATAGCATCTTGTTTCAAATCCGCATCTAACTCAGATGTACTAATACCCTACTTCCAACTTTTGCAAGTCATCATTTTTCTCAGTCAGGATAAAACAGATGAAGCATTCCGACTTATAAACAAAATCCCATTAACTACATTACCGATTGGTTACCTGCCCTCAGCCTTTTCAGTTATCAAACTGGCATTAAAAGTGAAACTGGAAAGAAAAAAAATAAGAAACAAAACATTACTGTCCGTGATAAACAGCACCTTGAGCAATCAAGGTGCTGTTACCGAACTTATTGCTGTAACTCAGGGAGAAACTGATAGTAATCTTGTATTATGCGCAGATAACATGACGATCATGCGTGCAATAAAAATGTACAACCACCTGATAAGAAAGGTAAGTTATTCATCTGAAGATTCACTATCTGATGAGTGTCCACAAGCTATATTCGGGATTCTTGATGAAATAGAATGTGCGCTGGGTAAATTAAATATCCTTATTCGCGAAACAGGTGATAGCATTGACAGTAATGAACTAGCCGGGCTTATAGTGAAAAATAAAACACTAACAACTCGTGAATTGAATGAAAACCTGGTTGGCGTACTTGATAAATGCACACTTTATAATTTCCTGAGTAGCATCAATGTTTTTATTAGTTATTTGAGATGCCCTGGAGAAGAACTAGGACACATCAGGATATTTTCCGGAGTAACAGAAAAGCCAAGACGTCTTCGGGGAAAGATATGTGAGGCTTTGAGGATTGCATCAGAAATACGTAGAGAGGGGGAATTTAAGAAGAAGGGAAAAACGACCAGACGTCAACAGAAAAGCGCTGGCGCAGTCCGAAAAAGCAAATGATGCTTTATGACTCCCCTGCTACAGCTGCTACACGTAGCAGCTGTAGCAGTTGCCAGGAAGCAATATACACACTTTTGGCCTAAGCTAATACACATTAGATTACTCATTCAGGAGAAGACGAGTTGCTCCCACTATCGGCAATTCAAAACACTTCATCGGTTTAACGTTCTGTATTTCTAACAGTACCTGGGTAAGCTGGCATATCCAGCAAGATATGCTGGAAATACCCAAACGTCTGATGAGTCTCTTCAATTGCTTTTCTTTGTTTCAATAGAATTATATCCGTCCACTTCCGACGTAGTATGATGCTTTTGTTCAGGTCAAGAAGCCACACTCAGTGTAATGCTAAAAAATTAGAGCCCTAAACGTTTCATTAGAAGTAAGCCATTCGATCTCAGCAAAAACGATGTTTCATCTTGCGATATATTCCATATCTCAGCTAATTTAATTGTTACAGTATTAGCCTCCCATGGCATTACATGCGCACCACGCATTTTCGCAAATGGTCCATCGCTCTCTGGGACCACTCGATCACGTGGCATCAGTGCTGCCAGCTTACGTCCATTAGCAGACTCCATCATTGTTGGTCCAACACTGAACCAACAGCCGGCATCGGCTGCTCTTCGAAGGACGGAAGGTGAATCGGTAAACCAGTGAAGAACCGCTGTGCCAAACCCAGGATTCACATCAAGAATATCTAAAACTTCCTTGGCTGCAGCCCGAGAATGAATGCTGAGAACTCGCCCACCTAGTCCTACACACTTTTCAACAATGGCTTTAAATATATTCTTTTGAAGTTCAAAGTACGGCCTGCACCGTGATGAACCATCCAGACCAATTTCGCCAATACCAGTGCAATCCTCCATTTGTGATAGCAACATTTCCAATTCGCTATGTTTTTTATCTGCTATCTCAGGGTGTAGGCCTGGGGAAATGAAACATTTCTGAGTGGTAGCCAGAACTTTCGAAGTTGCAGCGTATGCTCTTGGGCTAGTTGTAACCAGCCATACAAATTCGGTTCGCTGCAATGCTTCGATGTAGACTTTCTTGGCATTCGGATAAAGATCTAAGTGGCAGTGGAAATCCATCAAATTATACCGTCCCTTCGAAGCAAGGCAGCTAACTCAGCTAAACCCTGTTCAGCAACGTGACGATAATGAGGGCGATCCGCAGCTGACGCAAAGGCTAGTGTGGCCCCTAGGAAGGCATCAATCCCTTTTTTTTCGGCGGCGAGTACAGCACAAGCCACTGCCATTGGATCGTCAGCATTTGCTTTTCCTGCCAACGACAGATTGGTGAATTTATATCTTGTCGTATCAGAAATACCCCAACGCTGAATCGCAGCTTTACGAACCATACATGGCACGCATCGACCGCAGTGTGTTCGGTTGTAGGTACGGAAACGACCACAACTTGTCGAATCACATGCAAATCTTGCTAGCAGTGTTTGATCTGCACACTGTGCCAACATCTCTCCCTTCGTCATGAACCGATAGGGCATACACAATTGAGCATTGACGCCAACGGCATCAAGTAATTTTTGAAGGAAAGTCATGAACTGTGGATGTGTTGTTCTTGTGCTGAGGCTAGCCATCCTTCCCGGAAGCAATGGAGGATTGATACTTATGAATCCATTTTCTGGTACCAATATTTCGGTTCTTTTGACCGCTAACAATGATGTAGCGAGCACAGCAAGACCATAGAACGCCATTGAGCGAGCTCTGGTCGATGTTTCTTTTTTACCACTAAAAACGACTTTATGACTCCACTGTTGATGCCAGTCGCCTCCACCTAGTGCATCAGCATAGGCAACTTGCCGAGCAGAATCTTCAAAAGCAAGTTGTGACACAAAAATTGGTTTACGCCCTGCTGCTGTTGCATCTATACCACCTATCAGGCTATCAAGGCCTCCAGAAAGTAGTGACACACAATCTCGGTCGCACTCTCTGTGATTGCCTTTTGGTGGTGTTGGGCCGCCAGGCAGGAAGTGCAGCGTCCAAAAGTCACCAGAAAGAACTCGAAGCATTTCCTCTGCAATAGCTTTATTTGCTTCCCAAGGAACTGGATCATTAAGTGTAATATCGAGCTCAATTTGGCGAGTCCAACCATCAGCACTATTTTTGCGAAGAACAGCAACATCTGAGGCATAAACAGCAAAACAAAAAAGCATGAAATCCCACACTGGGATCGATGGGGCATAGCCAGCACTTTCTAGCTTACGCAGCCAACCAGAGGCAATACGTCCAATGCCGGGTCGTGATGATGCCTCTAGGAAGGTGAATGCACGAGTGCCTACTGGCACATTTTGGGGTAGCGAATTGATACTTGAGCAAAGAATTTTCATGATTCAGAGAACACCGTAAGGGCGTCTTGTAACGCCGAAGTCGCAATTTCTCGCATGGAATGTGAAGTACTGCCAGAACGTACCTTTTCCATCGATTTGTTAACAACAACCATAATGTAGTCAAGCACTTGTGCTAATCTCTGTTGTATGACGCTGGGTACATATTTTAGCTTTTCAAAAACCCTTCCGAGTTCAAGTTGAACCCGGTTGTAAACATCGTACGCCACTGTGAATGCCATTACATTGGCAATCTGGTCATCCGCAAGATTGAAGATATCAGCAGTGGGATCTACTTCATAAAGATGAGAGATGGCCTGATTCATTGCATGCTTGGCTGACTCTTCGTCAATACTTCCACCCGTGGGCAGCAGCTTTTGTACAACTTCTAGTGCAGTATCATGGGCAGATAGATTTCTCTGTTTTACCGAAGCAACCCACGCATCGATATCAGGGTCGGTCCCATCTCGGGCTGTTGCCAGAAAGCCCCCTAATGAAGCAGAAGCTATAGCGCCGGTGCGCATACGACTCGCCGCTTTTACTGAGCCGCCCATACCTTTTTTAATGAAACTCGAAATACCTCGCCGTAAATCAGATCCACTACCAGATTGCACGAAACCCGTGAGAGCCCTTCGTGCTTCCTGATAACGACCCGCTGGCGCTGCCGCCGGACTTTCTACATGCTGCGGTGTAGTGTTGTCATTCTCCGAGTCACTGTCATTTGCACCATCAGAGCCATCTTCGGGAGCTGGATTTGGTGATATAGGTTTGTCTGCCTGGCTAGAGTCAATGCCAGTTTCAGCATCATCTAGCCATGGTGGATCAAATGATGCGCCAGAACCGGCTCCTGCGCTTGAGGTCGAGGTACCCATTTATTTATTTCTTCCTTGCGTTTTCAATTGCACGTTTAACAGGTTTCGGAATCTGTTCGTCCCGTTCCCACTTAGATAAAACATCTTTCGCCCAGCTACACTCTGTCAAAGCTGAAACCAAGCCTGGGGCGAGCTGAGAAATAGGTGCCTGACTAATGAGTGCAGCGGCTCGAGCCCCGGTACTTGGGTGAATATGAGACACCTCGATAAGCATCAAGACCTCTTCGGCCTTTTGCCATAAACGGTTTGGTCGCCGAATTTCCCAGGCGCGAGCCATGGCAAGACCAGACTGCAGTTCACCAGCATCCATTATTTGCTGTTTTAATGCTTCGTTCGAATTTCGGGCTGCCACCAACGCATCACGTAATGCTTTACCTGCTACGTTCAGATCATCGGCACCAAAATCCCTAACGGTGCTATCTCTACTGAGGTGCAATATTGGTCGCATATCCATATCACCAAGCAGAGGTTTAAGCTGCAGCCACTCACGAACAAACTCTTTATCTCCAAATAGGGTGGGGAGCGTATTATCCGGGTCTTTAGCTGCCATCTCTGCGTCATGAAGAATGCTGACTCTGCCTTCGTTTTCGGCCGAAACCTTTTCTGCCAATGCATTCGCCGTAGCTTCGTCACACCGCTCGAGCAAATGCCACTTAGCCAGAATTTGTACATCCACATCAATGCCTTGTGGTTTAGCTAATGTCTTACGCAAAAACACGGTATTAAGAAATCGCTTAATCAGTCGTGGGTTGGCCTGGACTGTACTTGCACTAAAAAGTAATGGAGCCAACCTCTCAGCTAGCCCCATTAGGTCGAGCAACTCAGCATCCTCCTTTTCCACCAGCGTTTCGAGGAATGCAAGATCAACGGTTTTTCCCGTCCAAGTTTCTCGTAGTCGAGCTTCTACGCTGAGTTTAGCTTTCTCAAAACTCTCGGTTTTCAGCTGTCCGCTGCGGTGAGCACGTTCCAAAAATAGCAACGCGGTATATGCTTTAGTCTCGTTAGCGCCCAGTCTTGGTACTCGCAATGGAACTTGAATTAACTTGTCGAAATAATTAGTTGCGATATCGTCATCCAAACCAGTACCAGCAAAGTGGACACGGACGGCTCCACGAATAAACACATCGTCCGCGGCAATGACGAATGCACTTCGACGCAGAAACAGTAGCAACCGAATAGCCTCGAGCGTTGAAATAGCAGTCTTAGGTAGGCATCGATCAAGGTCATCGACAAAGACTACCAACGTGATATTCAGCTCGACGAGTAGCTCTTCCAAGGCTTCCCGAAAGGATTGTATTTCTTTTGGCAGCGAAACGGGTTTAGCTTCGTTCAAGAGTCCTTTGGTAGCATCTGATGCATCTTTGGCGACTGCGATGCCTTCATTAAGTGATTCATTCTGCAATGCACCTTTTCCAGCCTCGACAACTTTTCCAATAAGACCGACCGGAACCCCTGTGATCAAAGTGGCTGCAACTTCTCCACCAAGTTGAGCCAACCGTAGAAAATTAATGCGCTTGACGAGGGATTTTGCCTTACCTAAAAGTCCACTATTCTGAGCGACTACAGCCTCAAGTACTGCATCTCCAACCGTCTGTAGCAGCGCGGTACGTGCATCCTCAAAGCCTTGGTAAAGCCATGGATTGAAAGTTATCACTACATGTTTTGGTCGTTCCTCAGAGGCAATTCCCACTCCGACAGTCTGTTCCAGCGATAACTCAGATGCGATCATCCGTACAAGTGACGATTTTCCTGCGCCCCAGCCTCCCGAGATCCCAATCGAGATTGGCTCCCCACCGGTATCTTGAATGAGCTCCGCACATGCTTTTGCTACTAGGCGAAAATTAACGTAATCAACGGTTGTCTCATTGTCATGCCACATAACGTCCCCAATTATTTTTCTTCAAAACAACTGTTTACTAATCTCAGAAAGTTCTTCGACCCGACACCTGCTACCGAATTTATAGTATATGGGCAAGTTCCCTTTCTATTTGCAAGGTTTTTATTAGGATAAGGTAGATAATTGCTGTCGAACTCAAATTCATTACAAACATAAATTTTAGAGTGACTTCCATGGCCTTCTACGGGGGGATTACCTCACTCTGGTTAAGCGCTTCTGGCGTAGCCAGTGGTGCCGGGCTACGGCTTGGCAGACGTTGCTTTCCTTTTCGACGAAAACTCAGTTTCTGCAGACAGTAAATCCAGTGAACACGCTTATGGTTCCAAGCGTTACCCTGCCTGCATATCATCAGGAACCCGGAAATCTCAAAAAGTGCGTGGAACTAAAACAGGTATGCTTACACCGGGGGCAGGTCAAACCGAAAGCTCAATTTATTTAAAAAAAAGCATAATTAACTCCGACCATTCAAAATGGTCGGAGGGGTATAAATTCCTATCAATTTAGCATTATCTCATTTGACATGAATAACGCCGCTCACCTATTTTTTGTCCTTTAGCTAGTTCATAGCAACCTAGAAAAATTTATTCGCTGCAATATAAATGCTACTTGCGCAGCGATAAAATTGCCCGTGCGGTTTCAGCACGGTTAGCAATTTGCATTTTTTGTATTGCAGCATCCACATCTTCACCACTTTTCTTATTCAGTTTAATCAGAAACTCAACAGGTAATAGCGAAGTTAAATTTTCAAGTTTTGATTCAGACCAATTGATGGTTGCAACAACCCCTTCAATTCGCTTAATCATTAGGTTTTTAAGTAATTCTAAACGCTCTGGCTCAACGGTTATATAACCAATCGGCAGGGTTAATGCACTATCAGAATTAGGTTGACCGTGGTATTGCACCAAAGCAATCACATCAGGAATTAAGAGGATCTCCAAACGATCAAACTTAGCCTCTGAAGTAAGGCCAATACCGGTAGGAAAACGACCTAAGTGTCGCTTACGTTCTTGACGTTTCTCACCTTCATCAGCGCTTGGGTGTAAAAGCGAAATGCGGGCAATCTTATCATCGGCATAATTACCAAGTATATCGCCTAGATCGCGATTAAAACGCGAAAGTTGACTGCCATTAGCTCCCCACAGTGGTACTTTACTGCTATACCACAGCGCTTTTGGAGCTGTTTTACCCACATAATCACGTAATGCATTATGCAACATACTAATGAACAGCTTAGAGTTGTGCGGCAAATAAACAGCCCCTAACATGCCGGTAGTCAATGAAGTACCGTAGCCAGTTTTCCGTTGTTCGCGAGCCTCTATCCAGCCGGAATAGTCGAACTTATAACCATTAGCAAATTGTAACAACACTTTATCATTTGCTAGTTTACAGAAATCTTCACAGTCGATACCAAATTCATCTAGTTTATGTTCTCCCAAAAAATCTGCGATATGAGCCTCCAGCTCGTTTGAAAGCGGCAGTCGGGTGTTACCTAAATATTCATAGGAGCGAGTAAATTTCTGCGGCTCAATGCTACCAGCAGAAGCATCGTAGCTAACCTCTATCTCTATTGGGAGCTGCACCATTTCATGCGAACTACAGCCCATTATCTTATATAATCTAGTCCTTTGACGCTCATACTCGCTGTTGCGGCTGAGCAAAAGATGGTGGCGAAACTGGGAGCTAAAAGCCTCTGTTACCGCAGCAGCATCTCCCCCGATCTGATGCCGAGGCAATAGCTCTGGCAGTCCAGAAGTAAAACGACGATTCGGTTGCGGTTTACATATCGAAAGAGTTAATAGATCGAATGCCACTTCCTCCGTACGTTCTTGATACTTAACTAAACTTGGCTTCCCACCATTACTAGCTGCATGCTTACGTAGGAATGAGCTAGCCTCAATATGCCCATCAGGGTTAATGTTGATCAGTCTGTTAGCCAGCAAGCCATCAAGCAATACCTCTCGCTCACGATCGGTTAGACCAAAGTAATTCTGTAACTCGCTGGGATAGAGCTGATCAAAAATCAGCAGCAAGCGACATGCAAACTGTTCAATTCCAGGCATCAGTTTTTCAGTGGTCAAAGCGCAGTTGATCTTGTAACTACGCGCAGGTAGTAAAACGGTAATCAGATTACCCAGACGTGGTTCTGACATTAGTTGTTATCTCCAAGCAGACTTTGACCACACAGGATTTGGTAGTTGGGTTCATCTACGGCAACCTGTTTACTAATAAATTCATGAACGTTTCCAAGTGCTGAATCATTATTGGTCTTTGACCACATACGCCTAGCTCCCAGAATCAATAACCTTTCTTGAGCTCGCGAAATAGCAACGTTTATTCGCGGCGCATCGCGCAGGAAACCTTGTAGTTTGTTGGGGTTATCGCGAACCAGACTGAGGATAATTATCTTGTTCTCCTGGCCCTGATATGAATCAACGGTATCGATCTTAATCAAACCACGTAACGATGCAGCCCATTCAGCCCGACTGATAGCATTGTCAATTTCCTCTTTTTGCTGACGATACATTGTGATTATACCAATAGGATATGGCTGCTCTGTGGTAATAGTTTGCTCAAGCTGTGCAATGCAGTCATCGCTCGACAATGACTGCAAAGCCTCTAACAGTAGCCGGACTTCTCGTTGATTATAGTAACGGCCATTACCCTTATGCTCTTCTGCACCTGCTTCATTAGGGCTCGAACTATCGATCCAAGTAACAGTTTTGTTCCAAGGACTTGGTAACTGGGAATACCAATCTGGCGAGACTTTCCTCGATGAATGCAGTTTACCGATATCTTGAGCGTAAAAGCACTCCGATACTAACTCGCCAATTGGTTCTACCATTCGATATTGAGTATCGAGTGTTACGCCGTCTGTTGCTTTAAAAGCGCGTTCAAAATCAGACTCGTAAAAGATCCCTTTCCCGAGTTCTAACTTCTTAGAGGCTAACTTAAGATGCTGTTGATGATAGAATGGTGGCAATTGTTTATGATCCCCTACCAGCAACACTCGCTTGCCTGATTGCAGCGCTACCATCAATTCAGCAGCTTGTGCTCGGCCAGCCTCATCAACTATTACCCAATCAAAACTAGACTCAGCTAGCTCTAGTCGACGATTCCCAACACCAACAAGAGTTCCGCAAACCAATCGCTTACTTTTGAACATAAATCGATCAAACCCAGCCTCGCCGCCGCGTAATACATCCATCCACTCTTGGCTCATTTCCAATAGCTGCAGAAAACGTTCAAGGTTCTCTGGATTGTTATAACTGCATTGTATGGCAATTTGCTCAGCCAACTGTCTTATCAAGGTCTCATCATAGACGAGAGTTTTCAGCAAGCTGTCATCGAATATTGAGTTAATAATTTCTTGTGTTCGCAGTTTAAGCTGATTGCTTTGTTCTAATAATTCAGTCAGTCGCTCTTGATGACTAATACTACTGCTCTTTGTCTGTTCTACTTTATCCAGCTCACGGCTATATTGGCCATATGTCACCATCAAGGGATTCAGCGTACGATGTAACTGACATAACTGTTTGACTAATAATGGAGCCATCCCTAGACGCTTTCCTAGGGAGCTAACTCGCAGGTCATATTCACGGTGAAATTTATGCTGAATCTGTCGCTGAAGAGCTTTAGTTGCAACACTTAGCATACCCTCATCAATCATAAGTTCATTACCAATACGTACTGTATCCAGTTCCATTCCTTTTGTATGGCAGAGCTCTCTAGCCTTGATGGCAACATTATCAACAGACGCATGGGATTGGCCGACCAGAAGAATATTATTCACACCGCAATGTTGATACAGATAGTGAATAAATTTTGAAATAAAGGTTGTTTTACCTGTTCCTGGCGGTCCCTGCAGAACTCCAACAGGTCCCAACTCGACCAACTGTTGAAACGCCATGAGCTGCTGTTCATTAAAACGTTGTCCAGGCTGATCATAAAGCTCGCGTAATGTCTCCGCGGATGGCCGCGGTTGCATTTGCTGCATGCAGGGTTTCTGGTGGTAATCAAAATACTGTGGCAGATGCTGGATCTCTGCTTTGTTTTCAATTACTCGTTGAAGGGCTCTTTGACGCAACTCTCTTGATGATTTGTCACGGATCGACTCCAATTGTAGCTGGCTGCCGCTACTAATTCGCTTACGAGCAGCATCGAAATCAAAGCGAATAGCCAATAGATTCGGCGTAGTCTCACTTAGTCGCAACTCCCCTAACTGCACTGATTCACGCTTATCTTTAATATAAACAATGATCTTATCATCAAGTTCAAAGCTGAGGTCAGCACCGGATTCCGTAGTATATGGGTAGAGTAAGCAACCACTTGGTGATTCCTGAAAGTCAGTTGAATCGATGTTGACTATATCTCGTAGGTCTACTTCTGTGTCAGACAATGCCTGCCACAACTCAACTGGACTTGACTCACTACTATCGAAGTCATCTTCATCCATCTCTTGATTAGGATTAGCCCGCTCAATGATGGCGTCAATTACTGGCTCGAGATTAAACAGTAGTTCAATAAAAGTATTGCGCTGATTAAGTGAGCCACGCTGTAATGAAAGTTGAGTATTAATTTTAGCTTGGGAATATTTACCAGCCTTTATACTTTCTTCGATCGATAATCCTTTTTTATACACTATTCTATTAATAGTGCGATTATCAGGATCCAGGTCTACCAATAGCCGCTCACCTAGGCCAGTGATGTTACAACGCAATTCATGCGCAAAGCGTGGGTTAGCTGACCAGTTACAGTGAAAATGATAGATCCCATCATTTTGTTCTAGAAGCTTCACTTCTTGCGGCCAATCATCTGCGCCCCAGCAAACAGGAATTACATTATCCTGTGACTCAGACTCCACAACTTGCTTAATCTCAGCTTGTTCCGGTGCTCGAAGTGACTGCAGCAAAGGATCGAGCGCGATAGGTATACCGTCAACGGTTTGCTTTGCACGTTCTAACTCAGCTTGCACCGGTACTGGCATATCTTCACTAAATAGCTCCTCCACCATACGATATACTGCAAAGCAATCTCGCCCAAAAGCATCAGTACTTTCAGGATTATCTGGCTGGTAGCGATTATCTGCAGTTAATTCATCACTGAATTCAAGCAATCCAATCAGAGTAATTGCTGTCTGCTCCCCGACTTGTACCAGCAGTTTCTCTGGGCAAAGATCTCCATGAGGTAACTGTTTTTCATGAAAAGCATGAATGGTGTTGATCAACGTCTCCGCAATTGTGAAACGTTGGGATTGTTCTAAAACGTTCTCAGCAATAAACTGTGACCACGGTAGACCATCCACATACTCGCTCACTACATACAAGCCGCCTTGTCCTAATAGTCCACAGGAACGCACCTTAGGAGTTGGCAGATTTATATGCGTAAGCTTATCGATTCGCTGCTTAAAAGCGTGGATACGGCGGTTAACACCAGGTTGCTGAGGATTCAAAATCACGCCATCCCACAATTTTACCTGCAGGGCTTTCCCACCTTGTTCACAGTGATAACTGATGCTGCCAGTCGTAGCAATGGCAGCAAGCGCAGGGTAAACCATAGGCAACTGTTCAGGAAGCGGAGGAAACTCAATTAACACACCAACGCTGTTCATCCCTTCGCGAAAGAATTTGTTTTGCTTTAACTCTTGATAAATCTGGTTAGCTTCATCAAATTCTTGGCTATGTTCCTTAGTAGCCGCATTAAACTCATTGAGCATTATGTCCGCACGTGGAAAGCGTTTACTTGGCTCAAGGTTAAGAGCTTGTTCAAACCAGCTATTTAAAATGCCGCTAAAAGGATCAGTTAATGGAGCTCGCCATTCAGGCATCTGTCCAGGAGTCAGTAACGATTCGCCTGCAAAACAAATACGATAAGCAATTACAGCCAACATGAATACATCTAGGCGATAGGGCTCAACTGCTTCTTCAAAAGCATCTTCGGGCAGAGTATATGGAGCACTTTGCAATGTCGGACGTAATGCCTCTAGGCTATTATGTCCCTCCAGCGAGGCTGCGCCAAAACCAGTAACGACAATGCTCTTTTGATCCCCTGCGTACCATAGATTGTGCGGGTCAATATCACAATGGCCGATACCTAGGCTATGTAATTCAGAGAATGGAGCCAATAATGCACGAACGCGATCAATACGATCAGACTTACTCCATCCGTCAGCTTCGCTATCTAGTATCTCATCCAATCGGCTAAAACTACGGCGTAATTCATACAGCTCACGGGCATCATCAGTTATATCCTCCTCGGATAATTCCCTTACCGCACGCAACATATAATCCTGCATAGTTGCACTGCCATGACGAACCAAGCGACCGACTCGAGTCTCACGCAGCGCTATCTCAGACCATAATGTTTGCATTGCATTTGCCACACCCAGGGCATCAAAGTTCCACTGACGCAGCAGACCTCTGTGTTGACTATTGTCTTTGTGGGTAGCCCTGAATTCGTTGTAGACCATGTGAGGGTGACTAAAGAATGGCTTATCGTTCGCAAGATAACCGCTTTCTTTAAGTGGTAAAGGCCTGACTTTTGGGCCTTCAAAGAAGGACTTAATGATCGGTAATGCCTCATCTGAATTTGGCCGAGGCTTTCCCCCCTCAAAAAGATGAGAAAAGTTAGTGTCCTGCACCAGCTTTTCGTAATTTTTGGGGTTGCCTATAGTCAAGAATTCATCACGGGTATGAACATAGCGACTCTCACTTGATGGCAAGTTCTCAGGACCTGCAGTGCCACACAGCACTACATGAGCCTCAACATGCAAAAAGTAACCCAACTTACGAGATAGCTCTTCCTGCAACAAATCTTTTAGTCGCAGTGCATGCTCACGCTTGATCTGATAGGGACTTTTGCCTCGTGGCTTACCATTTTGCAGCCACTTACCCCCTTCGTATGTGATGTTACCATTCCACTCTTTAAGCTCGACTAATAGCAGCCGGTCAGCAGTAATAATTAGCGTATCGATTTCCATCGATCCTTGGCTATCAGTAACAACCAAGCCAGCATAGCCAAACCAACTATCTGGTAACTGCTTAACCATCATATCAACTGTTTTGGTTTCGCTGCGGTGCAGGCCTGCACCACCTACTATCTGATACTTCACGTTTTCTCCTGCACCACTATATTTTTGTTGGTGGTAGTCAAGTAAAAATGGATGTAGTTATCTCAGACATTGCATAGATTGTGCCTGCCTGATCCTAAAAAATGTAATTATGAAAGGGAACGCCAGAAATTTTATACCGTTCGCAATGAGAACGCATTCCAAAACTTTTCAAATATATATCATCATCTTGAACATATCACTATAACGGCGAATCCATAAGGATTCGCCGTTTTTGTTTTCTTTGTTTCAGGAGATATCATGAATAATCTGGGAGGGTTGCAGTCCTTGCAGGGCTCACTTAAGGGCTTACCAGAATGGGCCTCAGAACGGGTCATGCAGCAAATTCGTCAGCTCACAAACTACGAGCCAGTTATCGGCATTATGGGGAAAACAGGGGCGGGAAAATCGTCGCTGTGCAATGCCCTGTTTGCCGGTGAAGTGTCGCCGGTCAGCGATGTAGCGGCCTGTACACGTGAACCTCTGCGCTTTCGTCTGCAAGTCGGTGAGCGCTATATGACGCTGGTGGACCTTCCCGGCGTGGGGGAAAGTGGTGCACGCGATACTGAGTATGCTGCGCTGTACCGCGAACAGCTACCCCGGCTCGACCTAGTACTGTGGCTGATTAAGGCTGATGATCGGGCTCTGGCGGTGGATGAGCATTTTTACCGGCAAGTGATTGGTGAGGCATACCGGCATAAGGTGCTGTTTGTTATCAGCCAGTCAGACAAAGCTGAACCCACCAGCGGAGGAGAACGATTATCCACAGAGCAGAAGCAAAACATCAGCCGCAAAATCTGCCTGTTGCATGAGCTGTTCCAGCCCGTGCATCCGGTGTGTGCTGTGTCGGTCCGTCTACAGTGGGGACTACGGGTGATGGCAGAGCGCATGATCCGTTGCCTGCCGCGTGAGGCCAGCAGCCCGGTGGTGTCGCAACTGCAGCATCCCTTTCGCACAACGGTAGTCCGGGAGCAGGCCCGTGACGATTTCGGTGAAACCGTAGGTGCAGTACTTGATACCATCAGTGCTTTGCCCCTTATTCCCGCCCCGATGCGGGCCGTCATTCAGGCCGTGCGCGGCACAGTGGTGTCGGTTGCCCGTGCCGTCTGGAATTTCTTCTTCTGAATATTGCTTCTTAATCCGTCGTTTCCTGAGCCCTGTCGCCATTTGAGCGGCAGGGCTTTTTTGTCTTTATTTTCCATCATGAGGAGTCTGCTTATGACCCGTCTGGCTTCGCGCTTTGGCGCAGCAAACCTTATTCGTCGCGACCGCCCGTTAACCCGTGAAGAGCTGTTTCGTGTGGTGCCCAGCGTGTTCAGCGAGGATAAACACGAATCCCGCAGTGAACGTTATACCTATATTCCGACCATCTCCCTGCTGGACAGCCTGCAGCGCGAAGGCTTTCAGCCATTCTTTGCCTGTCAGACCCGGGTACGTGACCCTGGTCGTCGGGAGCATACAAAGCATATGTTGCGTTTGCGTCGGGAGGGACAGATTACCGGTAAACAGGTCCCGGAAATCATTCTGCTCAACTCGCATGACGGCACAAGTTCGTATCAGATGCTGCCGGGATTATTCCGTGCAGTGTGCCAGAACGGGCTCGTCTGCGGTGAGTCTTTTGGTGAGGTGCGGGTGCCGCACAAAGGAGATGTGGTGAGTCAGGTGATTGAAGGGGCGTATGAAGTGCTGGGGATTTTTGACCGTGTGGAAGAAAAGCGAGATGCCATGCAGTCGCTGATGCTGCCGCCACCTGCTCAGCAGGCTCTGGCACAGGCCGCGCTGACGTACCGCTTTGGTGAGGACCACCAGCCGGTTGCCCCGTCACAAATACTTTCCCCACGCCGCTGGCAGGATGAGAGTAATGACCTGTGGACCACCTACCAGCGTATTCAGGAGAACCTGATAAAAGGCGGGCTTAGCGGACGTAGTGTAAAAGGCGTGCGAACGCATACCCGTGCCGTGCGCGGCATTGACGGAGATGTGAAGCTTAACCGGGCACTGTGGGTGATGGCGGAAGCCATGCTCAGTGGTTTCCGGCCTGCGTGAGTTCACATTTTACCTCTGGCATGGTTATTAAAATGTGAATAAATGACACACCCTGTCATTTCGGGTGCACAGAACTTGCCGGTTAAATCATCAGAAATCCGCGCAGGTCTGATAATCACGGGCTTCATGCGCTTCCCAAATTAATTCCCGTCGTGGACATATCCTGTCAACCCTCTCCTTTAGAATCTTATTTCTTTCAGTCAGTTAACCATGCGGAGGAGCCTCCATGCCACTGACAGAGCGCCGCTACGACAGGCTGGCGGTCAGGCTGTCGCTGATTATCAGCCGTCTTGTGGCGGGTGAAACGTTAGAGATGCAAAAACTGGCGACCGAGTTTGATGTGTCGGTCCGTACCCTGTACCGGGATTTTCGCGAACGACTGATGTACCTGGACCTCGAATGTCATCAGGGATGCTATCGCCTGCGGACCGGTGCAGGTCCGCAGGGTGAACTGGATGTGCTGACTTTTGCATACCGGGCCGGGCTGGCCGATATCTTTCCGGGGCTGGACCGGCGTCTGGCGGGCGCACTGCTGGCATCGGATGGAACCCCTTGCCTGGTGTGGCAGTCACCACAGCCGATAACGACCACCAGCCCGCTGGTATTTTATCGACTGGTCAGCGCCATCACCGGCAGCCAGCGTGTATTGCTGCTCGCGGACGGTGAACGTTGTGACGGACTGGCCCCGTACCGTCTGATATTTCTCGACGGCTGCTGGTACCTCACCGGTGAACTTAACGGGCATATAACCGTGCATCCTCTGGCGACCATCCATGCAGTGACAATCCTGAACACCACTTTTACCCCTCGAAAACGACTCAGCCTGTTAACCACTCAGGCAGGCTTTATCCGGGCACTTCCTCACTTCAGCTGTATCCGTGAAGTTTTGTCACAGGCTGCCGATAACGGGGGATCGGGATGAGCTTTGGTTTAATGACCTCTGTTAACAAGGAAAAACAATGATATGGTATTACGAGATAAATGGCGTACGTCACGACAATGTGACCGAAGACGACATCACCGGCCTGATTGTTCACGGTGAACTGACTGCCGCCACTCTGGTTTGGCGACAGGGAATGACGGAGTGGCAACCGGTCTCCGCCACCCCACTAGCTTCGGTGCTACTTCAGAGCGCCATACGCGAGCATACGCCCACAGCCCCTGACGCATCAGGGGCTTTATAAGGAGTCTTATAATGAAAAGAAAATCTTTCTCTGCAAATGTGAAATGGAGTTGGTTGGCATTGTCTGTGGCACTGATGGCCCCGACTGTAGTCCAGGCAACCGCAAAAACGGCGGTAGAAGCCAAGAACTGTCAGTCAGAAAACAATACCTGCCCATATCCTTTCGACCTGTACAAAACCGACCCAGCGTACAAAAAGTCGTTTGATGAGACCATGAATCAGAATGGTTTACCGGCGATGCTCGACGAGATGAATGGTCCAGCGGGTCCGATGGAACCAGTAAAAATTGACGGTAAAGTCTACCTGAAAGGTTTTATGTGTGAAGACGGTAACTGTGGTAACCACAATCTGACATTCTTGTACCAGCCTGACCTCCATAACTTCGTGGGCTTCTACAGCAACGGTAAAGATGGGCAATGGGTTAACACCCCAAGTGATGGTGAGCTGAAAGTATTACGTGCATTAGTCAATGGGACTGCGGAACCAACACACACGCCAACCGCCACTACCACGTCCAATGATGCACCACCAGCGAATACCATCTGGGAATTTACCGGGGGTAACGGTGACACTCTGTGGAACATGTGCGGCGGTAAACATAACAGTTGTGTGATTGTTGGTAATACCAAACACGTGGCCGCCGTGTTAAATCACAAATCTGCAAGTGGGTGTTCATTAGGTGATTTTTACATCATTGACAGGGATGACCGTTCCTGGCAACAGCGAGATACTGGAACCTGTAGCCCAAATGCTTGGGTGCGCAAAGGCTCCATTAAAGGTGGTCAATATCTGTCTGTTGACATCGGCGTCGGTGATGAAACTGTTATCCAGTACCCTATCGGTTACTGGTCAGACATGAAAGAGTTTTCCGGCCCGAACCGACCATCCTGGGAAAAAGCAAAACAAGCTGCTAAGCAGTAGTGTTATCGTTACGACACGAAACATACCCTATTTTTCCTTCCTCTCTTTCAGTCCCCTGTCGCTTTTGCGACAGGGGATTTTGCTTTTAAGGTACACCGAATGTCTGAACCTAAATGGTTACCACCGGGACCTTTCATCCGACAGCAGGCCGAAGCGATTACCCGCCGATATCACAACATCGCCATTGAAGACGACCAGGACAGTCACTTCCGTCTGGTGGTTCGCGACCCCGAAGGCCGGATGGTCTGGCGGGCGTGGAACTTTGAACCGGATGCCGGTACGGCCCTCAACCGGTATATCGGGCAGGATGGCATTTGCAGAGCATTATCCACCGACTGACTGCAGTCATTTTTCAGACCCTGATTACCCCACCTCATACGCCAGCCATCGCCGCTGGCGTTTTTTATTGACGGAGAAACCCTATGACAACACAGACACAGCACGAGTTTGTTCCCGCTAACGAACCGCAGTTCACCCTCAGTGCCACGCTGGTACCCGACGAACAGCGTATCAACTTCTGGCCACTGCACTTTGGCGCTATCCCGCAGTGGATAACGCTGGAACCCCGTATTTTCGCCTGGATGGATCGCTTCTGTTCGACCTACAGCGGTGGTATCTGGTCCTTTTACACCCTCAGCAATGGCGGGGCGTTTATGGCTCCCGAGTCTGACAATGATGAGATATGGCGTCTGTTTAATTGCCTGAACGGCAACGATGCCCAAATGAGTGCAGAAGCCGCAGGTATTGCTGTCTGCCTGATTGCGTACAGCCATCACGCCTGTCGCACCCAATGCGATGCCATGACTGAACACTATTACCGCCTGCGGGACTACGCCCTGCAGCATCCAGAGGCCCACGCCATTCTGCGTATTATCGACTGACCGAAGGAGCAACAGATGAAACAGCTTTCCTTTTTACCCGGCGAGATGACGCCACAGGACCGGCGTCTCATTCAGCGGGCGCTCAGGGCTCTGGACCGCCACCTGCATGAGCCCGGCGTGGCCTTCACCTCTACCCACGCCGTACGTGAATGGCTGCGACTGCATATGGCCGCGCTTGAGCGGGAAGAGTTCCGTGTGTTGTATCTGGACAACCAGAATCAGTTGATTGCCCATGAGACGCTCTTCACAGGCACGATTAACCGTACCGAGGTGCATCCCCGGGAAGTGGTAAAACGTGCCCTATACTTCAACGCGGCGGCGGTGATACTCGCGCACAACCATCCCTCTGGTGAGACAACACCCAGCCAGGCTGACAAAACCCTCACGCAGCGACTGGTGCAGGTGCTTCAGCTGGTGGATATCCGCGTCCCTGACCACCTGATTGTCGGCGGCAGGCAAATCTATTCGTTCGCAGAACACGGTCTGCTGTGAGGTATGACATGAAAATTATCAGTAAACGCCGGGCAATGACGATATACCGCCAGCATCCTGAGTCCCGAATCTTTCGCTACTGCACCGGAAAATATCAGTGGCACGGTAGCGTCTGCCATTACACCGGCAGGGACGTTCCGGATATCACAGGAGTCCTGGCTGTGTACGCCGAACGCCGCCAGGACCGCAACGGGCCTTATGCCTGCCTGATGAGCATCACCCTAAACTGACAATAGTGGAGAACTGTAATGAGCAACATCACTTGGGGCTTGCAGCGCGATATCACGCCGCGCCTGGGAACACGTCTGGTGCAGGAGGGCAACCGGCTGCACTACCTAGCTGACCGGGCCAGTATCACCGGTAAGTTCAGTGACGCCGAATGCCAGAAGCTGGATGAAACATTCCCGCACTTTATCAGCCAGATGGAATCGATGCTGACCTCCGGTGAACTGAATCCCCTACACGTTCATTGCGTCACCCTGTACCACACCGGTTTTACCTGCGAAGCCGACACCCTCGGCAGTTGCGGCTACGTATACATCGCCATTTACCCCACTAAGCGCTAATTACTTTCACGAGAGCAAGCATGAAACCTCAATCTGCAGCAACTTCGCGGGCGGTAAAACCCTGCCTGTCACCCGTGGCTATCTGGCAAATTCTACTGACACGCCTGCTGGAACAACACTACGGCCTGACCCTGAACGACACGCCGTTCAGGGATGAATCCGTTATACAGGAACATATCGATGCAGGTATCACGCTGGCCAATGCCGTTAACTTTCTGGTGGAAAAATACGAACTGGTTCGTATCGACAGGAATGGATTTTCGTGGCAAGAACAAACCCCGTATATTTCCGTAGTGGATATTCTGCGAGCAAGGCGCTCTACCGGCTTGCTAAAAAATAACGTGAAATAAACGCTTAAATACAGAGCAGACTAAAGGAAAGCAAAATGCTAATCTCACCAACGAAGAGGCTCCTGCTATAACCTCCCCTCCCCTGCCAAAAAAACCTGACATTTTCTTTTAGGACCAACAATGGGACCAAATTGAAAATTGAATTGAAAGTTAAGTATTATAAAACAACTGGTTACACAACCAATTCAGACTCCGCCAGCCCACCAAAATTCTCCATCGGTGATTACCAGAGTCATCCGATGAAGTCCTAAGAGCCCGCACGGCGCAAGCCCTGCGGGCTTTTTTGTGCCCTCAATTTGTCCCGCGAAGTCCGAAGAGAACTCATTAAATCCGAACCTTTTAGGCACCTTGTTAGGCACCTCATAAAGCTTTATTGTTTTTGAGGTGCCTAAAACTATGGAAACCCGACAATGGCAAGACAAACCAAACCTCTATCCGTTAAAGAAATCGAATCTGCCAAACATAATCAAGGTAGCTGTCTCACGCGCCAAGAAAAACCTGTATGTGGTCGGCTCGACTGCAGCTTGGGAGGGAACCGGTCTGCAGGTCCTGCAGCGACAACTGGCAGAATCAGCGTGACAATCTCCGAGGTGACCCTCACGTAACGGACCGGCCACTACGTGCCAGCAGCGGAAGTTATTAATAGCATGATGAATGGACCAATGGAGAGCCGATCATCTATACTCTTGTTAATCCAGACTGGAAATATTGTTATCACTAGCCCTACAACACAAGAGTTAACTCTATACTCTGACGCTTTAGAGGAATTTTACTCTGCTAAATAACCACCATCGATTGGATATACTCCTCCGGTACAGAACCCTGAATTGTCTGACAGCAAAAACAGAATGAAGTCTGCTATTTCTTGCATTTTTGCCATCCTTTTCATAGGGTGGCTATTTGCGAAACTACGTACGATATTTTCTGGAAATTCACTCATTCGTGGGGTTTGGACATAGCCCGGAGCGACTGCATTGATTCGAATGCCTTGACATGCAAACTCTAGCGCTGCGGTTTTGGTTAAACCGATTATACCATGCTTAGCCACGGTGTAAGGTGCTAATCCACGAATGCCAACCAGACCATTTACTGCAGATAAATTAACTATAGAGCCACCAAATTTCATCATCTCAGGTATTTCATATTTTAGGCAGTAAAAAACACTGCTCAATGAGGTGGCAATGACCTTATCCCAGTTTTCAACCGTCTGCTCGGTTATGTTTTTACCATGTTCACCTGTTAAGCCTGCGTTATTTACAGCACAATCAAGTCTGCCGAAATTTTTGATAACTTCATCTATCATTTGCCGTACTTGTTCGGGCTGTGACACATCACATCCGATCCCCAGCGCTTGTTGTCCCTGTGAAGATAATCGTTTCGCTTTTTGTTTAGCCTGCTCTGACGAGCGGGAGACAATAACGACCTTAGCTCCATGTTTGTGTAATTGCTCTGCGACTGCCTCACCTATACCTGCAGTACTTCCTGTTATGACAGCAACTTTATTCTGGAAATTCATAATTCACCCTATGAAGTCGAATTGAGTCTTTCATCTGGGTTAGTATACAAATTAGCTGTGACAGTTTTTGTCAGTACTCTTTCTCCTCGCTGATTCCTTCTTTTATTCTCCATTTTTTCAATAAAACTGTCCTGCTTTCTCTATATATGGAACCCAGTTGTACTATCTCTTCAATCTTGTCAGTTCTAAAATGACGAAAATCATTTCTCATCTCACACCATGCAACCAAAAGCCAGCATGACTCCATATATACCAATCCGATGGGCCATATGGCTCGAGAAGAGTAAGTATCTTTCTTGTCACAATACTTTATTTTGATTCTCTTGCGCTTTTTAATAGCATTGCGGATGTCTTCAAAAAACACCTCATTATTTTCTGAAGGGCCGATCAGATAAGATTGACTCTCAATAAGATTTTTTAATTCACCGGGAATGACAGCGTGGATTTTGGCAAGTGCATTCCTTGCGGTATTTTTAAAATCATAATCCGTATTATGAGATACCCAATTTAACCCAAGCGTAATAGCATTGATTTCTTCATGAGAAAGGTTTAAGGGTGGCAAATGAAAGTCAGACTTAATGATATAACCAATTCCAGCACCACCTTCAATGCACACGCCTTGATGCTGTAGCGTTTTTATATCTCTGTAAAGGGAGCGCACACTTATTCCTAATCTTTCAGAGAGAGTGGATGCAGTGATCGGATATCTTTGCGCCCTTAATATCTGTAGTAGTTCGAGAAGCCTTTCTGTTCTGGTCATGTTGATAAATCCATCTTGATTCTGAGACAAAATCTTAAAGCATCTATTGGATAAGCATCTTAGTACAAAGTAAGCGTACACGCTTAAGTTGAACTTCCCCCTCGATTAAGGATAGCGTGGCATCAACCCGTGAACTCACACCTCATAGAAGACCTTTAGCCCAGTTAGCCTGTCCGCTGTGTGCCAGAGACTCTCTAAAAGTTGATGGTTCGTTTTGCAGGGAGACTTACACATACTTAATATGTCCATGCTTAATAACGACAACCACTTATTATTTAACCTAACACTGAATGCGTCTTTTTGCCCCACCACAAAATTACCGTATTGATCGCTCCCAGCTGCACAAAATGGATAAATACCGTTATCAGCACTTACAGTTTTTTCCTAAAGCCAGCGCTTCGTTCGTGTGCCATGCTTAATCACGCTAATAACTTATAACGCTAAGCGAGGATATTATGAAAAAGACAATTATCGCATTATCTGCAATTCTGCTGGCTTCTCCCGTTATTGCCGCGACGACACACGCAACTGATAATGATGTAGCCGCCGCGCACGAAAATGCCAATACCGCAAAAGAAAAACTGCATCAGGCGCAGAATCAGGGCGAAGAGCAACAGTTAAAAGCAAAACATGCTGCTGAAGGTAAACAAGATGACCTGAGCAGTAAAGTGAGTGAAGGCTCACAAAAAGCCTGGAATACAACCAAAGAAGGTACTGAAAAAGGTTGGAATGCAACAAAAGAAGGTACCGAGAAAGGCTGGAATAAGACCAAAGAAGGTGCTGCCTCCGTTGAGAAAAAAGTCAGCGAGTAATCTTCCATCCATTCAATAATAAAAAGCCGCTTTCGCGGTTTTTTATTATTAGCAATCCTTATAATAAACGTAGAAACGCATTAAAGGGTATTGGTTTACTGAACAGATACCCCTGACCAAAGCTAACGTTAATCCGTCGCAGTCTCTCCATTTGTTCTTCACTTTCTATTCCTTCCGCCACCAATGGGATCCTGGCTAGTTCAGACAGGTGAACAATATTGCTGATGATAGTATCACTCACGCCGCCTTTACCCAGTGAGTCGATAAACATCTTATCAACTTTCAAGAACCGCGGCGAAATGCGTTGCAGCGCAGCATAGTTAGAATATCCGGTCCCAAAGTCATCCAGGGCTAGCGCAGCGCCTGCCTCTTTCAAGCGTCTAAGAACACTTTCACGGATCAGATTCTGCTGCCGTTCGGTGATTTCCAGCATTACGCCAATATGAAACAAGTTCATCCGCTGAATAAAGGCGATAGTGGCATCGGTAAATTCATGATCCTCCAGTGAAAGTGGAGGTACGTTAATACCGATATGAAATGGTATATCACACTGAGCCCTAAGGCACCGCATATCAACCTCTACCTGCGTCAACAATTTCAGCGTCAGCACATTGATCAAGCCGCTATGTTCAGCCGTGTGGATAAATTCGTTAGGGGGAATAATTCCCTGCTCAGGGTGATTCCAGCGAACAAGGACTTCAGCCCCGACGATTTTTCCGCAAGCGAGTTCAACGACGGGCTGATAAAACGGAATAAATTCATCATTATTAATCGCACGCTGCAGTATTTTTATCGGTGATATCCGCTGCGCCCGGCGTAAGTGGAAATATAACAGCAAAGACAGAACCACAAATAAAATAAGAAGATAATGATTATCCCGCACATAATCCGCAATGCCATCCTGTGAATCCGTCACAATCCAGAAAGGATAGTTTTGCGAGGCCATCTGCACGAAAGGATGTTTTTCTGGATACAATAAAAAATGCACATCAATTTTTTCTTTACGGGCAAAATCCATGAGAATTTTATCGATTGCCGCTTTATATACTGCAACAGCCACCACCTGCCCCTGAATCGGAAAATAGATTATATACATCTCCGTGTTCAGCCGATAAATCTGTTCAATCATCAGTGAGTGTGTAGTCGTTCCATTGGAAATAATCCCCGGCGATTCTCGGCCTTCAAGAGAAGAGCAGTTCCACTCACCGTTCCTGATGATACTGACTGAACGAATCTTCTCGCCAGACGCCGTAAGAAGACGCAATTTTCGTAGCAGATCGTCAGTGCAATTCTCTTGTATATGTGCGCTGGCTAACACAGCCAGTGTATTTACGTCGTCAAATATCGTATCGATTTCTTCGACCAGGCTATTTATCGCGTGTTCTCTGACAAGTTGTCCCTCTCTATCCCATTGCTGCCATGACGTCAGCACACCGGCCAGAAGAAAAAGCAACACCAGCATGATGGGTGTGATTTTCTTGGTTACAGACATGATTAACTCGTGTTGTTGAACAGAGCGCCCCGAAGGACGATTTTTGAGATTATTTCAGGAGGAAATGGCCAGACTGACATGCGCCAGTCTGGCTGAACTTGCCCGGTAGAATCAGCTTAGAAGTTCCATTTCACACCTACCATCGCAGCGCTGTCGTTATACCCTTTGTCGCCAGCCTGAACCCCGATATTGCCCCACAGATTAAGACGAGGACTCACCTGTCCCTCCACACCCACTTTTACCTCGGCAATATTTTTCGCTCCATCCTGGCGCACATTCACGCCATCCATGGTCGTACTGAAATCGCGTGAATTGTGCAGCCAGTTCAGCTCGGCAAACGGCTGGAATTCACGCTCTTTAGCGTTATCCATCTGGTGATGGCTCTTAATCCAGGTTTTCAGGCCCAGTCTGGTCTGCACATTACCATTACCGTTGCTGGTGATACGGGTACCGTTACTTTCACGATGGTCGTTCGCCTTCACTCCCATCCAGACTGCCTGCGCCTGAGGTTGTATGTACCATTCGTTCAGCGTTCCGTGACTGCCGGCAAACTCGCCCATTTTTTGGGCATATCCCATTTCCAGCGAAGCGCTAACCCCTTTCGATTTGTACGATTCGCCTTGCAGGTCATCGCCTTTAACATTGTTATCAAACCAGCTGTACTGAGCCCAGCTGTCCAGCCAGGCGCCGTTATGCGACGCATCATTGGCATACCACGTGGCATAAACACCGGTGCTGTAGCCATTCACTGAGCCTTTTGAACGATAGCCCGTGCGTGAAGACTGGGTATTGCTGTGATCGTTACCGTAGCCCGCCATCACGCCAAGGTGCCAGCGATCAAGCCCATTCTGGCTCCATTGCGCAATGTCGCCCCCCAGTTGCAATACGTAACGGTTGCTCTGGGTTTTCAACTGGCCGCTACCGTCACGCCAGTTGTTGTGCCCACCGACGTGGCGCATCCACATGCTGGTGACTTTCTGCTCGCCGGTGAGGGCATCGATATACTGCGTTTCGCCCAGACGATCGTGCAAACGGGTGACGAACATGTTGTTGGCTGCCGCCAGGTTAGCCGTGTAGCTGCCGCCTTCCGGACGCAGATCTTTATCGGGATCTGGATCCGGGTTTGGCTGCGGATCGGGGTTGGTTTTACCGCTGGTCAGATACCAGTTGCCGCTGTTTTCATCCTGACCACGTCCAAGGCTGTAGTCATATGCCCCCGCCACAATACGGCCAGCCTGAATAAACTCACCGTCCGATACGCCATCAACATGGATAACTTCGATACCATCAATCGTTGCGGCACCTTTCCCACCGGCGTTAGTGACGCTGACAGAAGTAGTGCCACTGGTATCACCTTTCACCACCAGCTTATCCGTAACGGAATTGTCATCCCCCAGCGCGGTGTTTAAGGAAAGATGACCATCATTACCCGTGTAATTGCCATTGACCACCAGTTGATTACCGGCCTGCTGACCATTCACACCGGTTGCGAGGATACCGCTGTTAACCAGGTCTCCCTCTACAGTGAACAGGAGGTTGTCACCGGTCCCGGTACCCACCTGCAGCACACCGGCGTTATTCACATTACCTGCGACGCCCCCTACACCCGAGAGCATCCCCGCCGTAGCTATGTTGACCTCGGTACTGGCAAGCGTGACGGGAGATGTGCCGTCACCCAGAACCAGGCCGCCCTGCTCAATATCCGTTTTCCCCGTCCAGGCGGCGTTATCACCGACAGTAATGGATCCAGCTCCCAGCTTGGTCACGTCGCCGCTACCATAAACGTCGTTATTAAGCTGCCAGTCGGTATGACTGTCCAGCACCAGTGAACCGCTATTGCGCACCTCTGCGCTGCCCAGATTTTCTGCGGTGAACGCGGTGAGCCGGGAATCCGCATCAATAGCAAATTGTCCCGTAAAGGCACTATTATTGCCCACCAGCGCGACATCGCTTTCGGTAAGTTCAATCCGTCCGGCATCGCTGATGCTGTTGTAAAGTACACCTGCCGCCTTATTCATCGTCAGCGTTCCCGCCGCCACAATATCGCCCGTGCCGAGACCCAGCGTCGTGTTCATCAGCACGCGCGCACCTTCTGCAATGGTCGTTTTTGCCGTCAGCGTGCTGTTTTCACCGGTGATGGTCAGCGTATCGCCATTGATGTTTAGCGCGCCGCTTCCGGTCAATATTCCATCGGCTGTTCCGCCCTGCTCCAGGGTCAGGCTACCGCCATTGATGTTCAGCAGTGAGTCAGCCCCCGCCGTCAGCTTACCGACAGTCTGGCTATGACCATTCATGTCAAAACCGGTATCGGCGGCCAGACGTAGTTCACCGGTCTGTCCCAGAACATTATCGTTTTTCATCAGCAGGTTGCCGCTGCGCACATCGGTGATACCGGTGTAATCGTTATCCATATTCGATAGCGATACCGTCTGGCCTTTGGCGCTGTCAAACGCCAGATCGCCACTGCCAGTCACGCGAGCGCTCAGATCTGCGGCATTACCGGTTTTTCCGTTCGCATCCAGGACCAGTGCATTGTCTCCGGAAGCGAGCAGTTCGACTTGTGTCAGACCATAGCTAATGTACAGTCCATCATCGTTATCCCCTCCGGTGAGGCGATAATCATAGGTTCCATTCGCAACAATCTCGCCATTTTGGCTGATACCGGCTTCAACCCCATCGCTGATGATATTGCCATTGCTATCGGTCAGCGTCAGATTGCCCGCACCGCCGGTGACGGAAGAATCAGATGTTGCCAGTTGAATCAGGGACTGCGCATCGTCCTGCTCAAGAAGTGATAGCGTGGTATCAGCCAGCGGACGATCGTTTGTAATCGTGCCGGTATCAACCTGCACGGTTCCGCGTCCGGAGAGATCCATCGCGCCAGCATGAATTGTTCCTTCGGAACTGCTCTGCCCCGGCGTCACCCCGTCAAAGCTGATGGTGCCGCCGTTAAACGCCAGGCCTCCGATATTTTGCTCACCGGACCCCACGTGGGTGACGTTCCCCTCGCCTACATTTAATGTTGCCTGGCTCAGCGCCTGAGTGTTTAATCCAGCCAGCTCAAAAGTGCTGTTCGTCAGCGCCAGCGTACCGTTGAATCCATCTGCCGCATTGTTGCTGGTAAAATCAAACGCATTACCGCTGGCATCAACGGCGACAGTTCCGGTTCCCGCCAGATGGCTATTAAAAGCCAGCGCAGCGTCAGAATTCAGCGACAAGGTGCTGGTCGTATCAATGTTGTAACCCGTACCGGTCGCATCGTTTTGGTTATCACCCAACGCAAAATCAACATTATTAACGGTAAATACTGAACCAGCAGTGAGATCGATATGCTCCATGCCGGTAATAGCATCGGCGTGATTGAGGATGTACTGTGCGTTATTCAACTGAAGTGTATCCTCCCCATCACCACCATTGAGGCTGGTAAACAGTGAGGTTTCTGTCTCTTTGACATCTTTCAGTAGGTACAGATCGTTACCACTGCCCGTCTTGATGTCGGTTGCGGTACTGCCAGACTCCAGCGTAACGGTGTTATCACCGCTCATCAGGTTAACCTGACCAACAATGCTGGCACCCGCCGCGTTAGTAAACGCGATGCCTGCCCCCGAGAGCATTTCTACCGCTTTTTGCGACGCATCCAGCGCTTTAATAACGCCTTTATTGATAAACGTTTCCAGGGAACCGTTATCAACATTCACCACCGCGTGGCTGGTCGATTTCGATGTCAACTCACCAGCCTGTTCAACATTTTTGGTCGTGCCACCGACAATCAACGCTTCACCACCGTTAACGTCGAGTACGTTAACGCTGACGCCCGTTTTCAGGTCGGTTGACGCATTGGTGACGATCCCTTTACCCGCAGCCTGCTCAACATTGATAACCAGATCGCGCGAGTCAGACATATCCAGCGTTTGATTCGTTTCGCTGCCGTCGATATTTTCAAACAGGATCCCCGTACCGCTCCCCGTAACATTAATCGTTCCGGAGTTGGTCTGCGCCAGGGATGCTCCGGTATGAATACCGATTCCATTCCCCACACTGATAGTTGTATCTTTTAGCTGGATACCCGCAATGTTGGCGACGTTTTCAATCGCGCTTCCTTTACCCGTACTGTCCATCGTGATGATGGCTCCATCGACCAGCAGACCTTTCGCACCGGCGGCCAACAAGATACCGTGCGCGTCTCCCGATGCTTTGGTTTCTCCCGAACCCGTCAAACTTAATGACGCATCATCGCCCACGAGATAGGCTGCGGTGCCATCCGTCGCGGTAACCGTCGCATTGTTGTTCACAACGGAATCAGCGCCTTCGATGCTGACCGCCACGCCATTAACCTTGATATCGCCGTCGTTATTCAACGTACCACCGGAAACCAGCACGCCTGTGCTACCCGCCTGGTCAAAGTCGATGCTGCCTTTATGGTTGAGCGTACCGCCGTTGCGGGCGATGTAGCCGAAAGCACCATCCGCCGTATTACTGGTATTCAGCGTGGCGTAACTGGTCAGGGTTGAGTCACCTTTCTGATTTTCATCGACATTCCCGGACAAGTCATAATAATTACCGTCCACAATCCCGGCGGTGGTGTCTTTACCGGAAAGTTTCACGATCACCGCGTCTTTGGTGATAACCCCATCCGCTCCGCCTTCAACCCGAATCCCGGTCGCGCCGTCACCCGTGATACTCAGCGATTGCGAGCCGGAATCAAAATGGCTCCCCGTCCCGGTCACCTGCAGAATAGTGCTGTCGGTGCCTGATGCCGTCATTGTCGTACCAGACGACCCGCTGCCATCAAAAGTCGCACCACCTTCTATGCGATATAATGTTGACCCTTCAGTCGAGACATCTTGCGTATTGGTAGAGGAGGCGTTTACTTTTGAACCTTCACCATAAATAAAATAGCCAATCTGGTTTTTGCCACTGGTAAATGAGACTTTGCCTGTATCGGTAATATCGATAACACCGCCGTCACGAACGTGCAGACCAATGGCGTTATCAGCAGCAAGATTCACACTCCCACTCATCGTAAGTTGAGACCCGGTCCCCTCGACCCAGGCACCAATATTTTTTAATGTATTATCCGTGGTACTACCATTGGTGATATTTATCGTGCCCGAATGAAGCGCCTGACTCCCTCCCTGCAGTTCAATACCGCTGGCGCTGTACCCATTGAGGTTAATCGTGCCGCTGTTTACCAGCCCTTTTGCACCGTTAATCCCCATCAGGCCAATATTTTGCGCTGAGCCGATGCCATTGATGTCAATGACGCCGTCCTGGGTAACGTTGATTGCACCAGGAGACGCACTGCCGTTTGCCTGAATGGCAACAGCATTCTCGACTTTTTCTCCGATCGTGATGTTCCCGGTGTTATTGATGGTTCCACTCTTCACAAACATACCAATGGCCGGAAGAGTGACCTGGACTTCTCTGGTCGCCTCATCTTTTACCGCTTGTGCAGAGCGTCCGATGTAGAGCGTCCCGTTATTAGTAGCCACTGCATTACGTTGAACAAACACGCCGTAGGTATAGACACCATCGGAAGATTTCGCAGGCTCACCTCCGGTGGCAATATTCATTACTCCGTTATTAATAAAGGTCGCCGTGTCATTCATCAGCACGCCATAGGCGTTATAGATATCCTGATGCGAGGCAAGGTTGATGACGCCGTCGTTCTTTACCTTTGTCGTCCCGGTCGCGAGAATCCCGGTATGGGCGCCAACCCACGCATTTTTCACATCAAGACTGGTACCCGCATCAATAATTCCATTGTTATTTACGATGCTATCACGCGCTGAAACGACATAATCACCACCGGCTGCACCGGCGGCAACCCCCAGTGTGCCGTTGTTATTGAGGGTGGCTCCGTCGGTCAGCGTCACCACGGAGGTATCGCTAAAAACCGCCTGAATATTGGCATCAGCAGAAATATTGACGACAGAGCGCGCACCGGAAGCTTTAATAAAACTGTTCACATCACGATTCGCAGCCTGCAACACCGCATCGCCATCCGGGATATTGGTGTCGAAGTGAATGTTTTTCTGTTCCGTGGAATAGGCTTTATGAAGCTCAGCTTCGTAGTCCGTGGGCGAAAGTTGCCCAGCCTCTACGGCTTTCACCAGAGCATCATTGTAGTTTTTTAAATCATCAAGATTATTAACCGTATACTCGCCAAGCGCGCTGGAGAAGGTGCCGTTATAGGTTGCGGTATCAAAGTTATAATCTTTACCGGTATTTTTCGCGACATTACCAATGCTACCGCTTTGTACGATGGTTTTGGCGTTGTAATTCAGTACCGCGTCTTTAGTGTCACTGGCGCTGCTCTCAACGTTATAAACTCCAGAGACCTTGGTGACAGCATTGAAGATATTTGCCGAGTTTGATGCCCAGCCGCTTTCCGTTGAACCAACATTCACATCAAGCGTGCCGCCTGATGTCACTGTCGCCAGCTTCATATTCACATACTGCCCATCACCGACGCTGACCCCCAGATAAGTCGTCAGATCGCCAACGCTGGTAGAGGCAAAATTATCGCTGTCATACACCTGGACTGTACGCGAAGCCCCGGTGATGGGGTCAACGTATTGAATGCTGTGGGTACGACCACCTAAAGTCGTCTGCGTCAGATTTATATTTTCACTACCTGACGAAATATAACCATTATCCATTGCCTGCTGAATAGTCATCGTTTTAAAGCCCGATGCACCAGAGGCGATGCTGCCATATCCTTTAGTACCGGTGATAATATTCATGGTTTCACCGTCACCGACAACAAGTTGCCCTGCGCCATTAGCGTTAGTCGACGGTAAGTAATCAGGCAAGACGTAGTCAGCGGCAAAAGCATATATTGAATGCGTAGCCAGTACGGCACCTATTATACTTAGCGCAATTCTTGAAATATTAAATTTATGCGTTCCAGATTCAATGCGGGCAGAACTATTGGTTTCCACAGAAGCACCACAACGTTTTGCCAGTTCAGAAACAACAACCGCGCAAGAGTGCGAAACACTCCATACCACTTTAAAAATCTTGTTCATCATTACCATTCCGAATAATTCCACGAATACCCTTCCTGGGAAAAATTCGTGGTCACATAGCATTATGGGATGCTCATAATTACCCAGCGGTCAGATACCTCTTCTCTGGAGTTTTTTCCGCTGAAACATTGAGCGATCTGTACATGACGAATGGTATTACCGCATCAACAACCAATCTATTTATACTGATAAATTTGCAATTTATAGATGTTTTATCTAAAAAGATAAGTGATTATAGTTTTAAGTATCGATGTCATCACAGGAACACATAAGCAACTGTTAATGAATTGCATAAACAATGTAATATGACGACCTAATTTTCTACACAATAAACAAACATTTCAAATTAAATAAAACGCATATTAATTTATTTCATACCCCGTAAAAAACATTTATAATCACAGCTCTTAAACAACAAACAACTTATAAGAGAAATCTTATTGCATGGGTTATATTGAAAAACATAACCCATTTGAGTTACTTAAATTATAACTGCGAGAAACAGGGATTTCAGTCAGTCGAAAACACACCTCGCGATAAGCAAGTTCCGCGGCATCTGTACCGCCAGGGGTTGAATGTAATAAGTAAAAAATATCAAAGCCTTTCTAATTATTGTTTAAGACGCTTGATACCATACTATTTTTAGATTATTTTACTTAAGTAACTTTTCGTTTACTCATTATAAAAATGCCACTTACTAAAGTTACTGACAATTTGTAAATCAACCAGAGACTCAGAACTACGCAGTTCTCAAACCGGCGAATGATTATAATGGTCTATCTGAAAATAGTAGCACTCTTATAATTTAATCAGCGTGAAGTAGGCATTTATACTTAAAATGAACAATTTCATAGTTTTTTATGCCAGAGGGGATATTTTACAATGCTCAAATGCCCCCCTCATCCTGCATCGGCCCTGTCACCTCTCACGATACTGTAGTGAAGAAGAAATACCACTATGGTTTATAATTACGTAATACCCTGTTAATGATGAAAAAATGAAATATCTAATTAACAATGAAGTTACATTTAGGACTGATGATGGCGTTTTGGCGAGTCTGAGTCCGTCGGACAACTCACTCACCCTGTCTATTACCGCAAACAGGATCTTCACCTATCTCCTCGAGCAGGAAGGGAAAGTAGTCTCGAGAGAAGAGATGTTTACGAATGTCTGGGACAAAAATGGTCTGCAAGCCTCAAACAACTCATTAAGCCAGTATATTTCTTTGATTCGTAAAGGATTACAGGAGCTCGGTTGTGAACACGAGATCATTCAAACCGTACCACGGGTCGGCTTTTTCATCGCTGAAGGATTGGTAACCACCATAGAGGAATCGCCTTTGGTTTCCGCGGCGTCCCTCACTCCCGCAAAAGCCACACCTTCCCTGTCAAAACGCGTAAAAATGATGCTGCTTGCAGCTGGGGGGGTCTCGTTATTCATGCTTCTTTACCCAGTCAACACATTGTTTAACAGCACTCAAAACAACCTTCCCGTCGTGCAGTTGTATAAACTTGGCAATATCGATCTCTGTCCGGTCTATACCGTTTTTGAAAGCTCACGAGAAGTGGCAACTGCGAAACTTGAAAAAGCCAAAAAAATGGCTGATTTACACCTGAAGTGTCTGGCTGGCGCATTGTTTATTTTCCAGCCTGACGATCTGTACGTCTACGGCGAAAAAGGTCGCATATTTTTATCCCGCTGTACTTTCAATAATGCAGAAAAAACAAAGTTTGCTGGATGCAAGGACCTTTATATCCATGAATACTAAATATAAAACCAAGATATTACTTGCAGGAGCGGCCGTTCTGGTCGCTGTCAGCGCCTTGTTAAGCGCGAATGGAATCACCCTCATTCCAGTCAATCAGGGAATAAGCGTGCATTGCGTCTCCACACTTTCACTACCCGAACTGCCCGGGGGTGGGAAATACGATGGTAGCCTGATGATCCAGTTGCAAACAGATAACACTGGCGTCATTGATTTCTCAGGGATTATTACCACAACCCCACTGGCAGACAACCGCCCAGGACGTCGCCTTATCCTGCAACGCTCCGTCAGTTTTAATTATCGGATAAAAGATAAAGGCGTCGTTTTTCTGCAAGACGTGAAAATGAGTAAACACAGTCTGGATAACGTGTCGGATGAGATGTTTATCCATAATATCTATGACCCGTTCACACCCAGTAAGCGTGCGCAAATATATAAAATTGATAATGCCTACCTGTTAGGCAATACCTTTTCGCCAACGAACGTCTGCGTTAGTAAATCGTAGTAATAAGCCGTAATCCAGGATTGCCTACCCGCCTGGCTAAACCAGAGCAGGGCACGGTAACGCATTGGCCCTGACTCCACGTGTGGCGACAGTAAATCGCTTTCCCTGTCGCCACACACTTTCGCCCTTATCCAGCGACCAGATAAAATACAGCCTGTTATTACCATAAGCTACAATAATATTAATTTTAGATAATCAACGGCACGTTTGCTGACAATAATGAGCAAAGGGTTATTATTGGCCTGTCTTTTTTTAGCAGGAAAGTAAAATGAAAAAAACAAAAGGGTTGATAATTGTTGCCCTTGCTTTCACCCTGGCGTCATGTGCTTCAATTCCTGAGAATATCAAAGGTAATAATCAACCAGATATACAAAAAAACTTTATCTCCGTGCATAACCAACCGGGATTATATACCGGTCAGCAGGCCCGCTTTGGGGGTAAAGTCATCAATGTGATTAACACCAAAACGGATACATTACTGGAAATCGCCGTTCTGCCACTGAACAACTATGCTAAACCGCAAATAGACGCGAGCTATCAGGGGCGCATTCTTACCCAGCAGAAAGGTTTTCTCGATCCGGTAAACTACAGAAACCATTTCGTTACTATTTTGGGGACAATTCAAGGAGATGAACCAGGATTCATCAACAAAGTCCCGTACAACTTTGTTAAAGTTGATTTACAAGGTATTCAGGTTTGGCATTTAACGGAGTCAGTCAACACTACCTATAATATGTGGGATTACGGCTATGGCGCGTTCTGGCCTGAACCCATGTGGGGCGCCCCCTATTACGCTAATACAGTAACTCAGGTAACTCCGGAGCTAGTGAAATAATCTCTGTAGTAAGATGGCGCGAATATATACCGGAGTCGGGTACTGACAAACGCCCAGCACATCACCCCGCGTTGACCTTATTGCGCCATCCTGCTTTATGAGATCCTTCGCTTAGCACGCATTCTTCCTGTTACATATAATTTTACCCGCTAACACTTGAGCGAAAAAATGGGCTTTAGCCATCTCATGCCTGAGCATCTTTTGTTATTTACCGATAACTCTTCCACCCTGCCTGTAATAAAAGAACATTGGTGTTTACGATTTATTCAGGGATTACTATGAACAGAAAATGCTTACTGTTGATACCATTATTTTTTAGTAGCGTCATCATCACCGCCTGCGATAATAAACCTGCAGTAAAAACCACCGCGATGGAGCCCGAGGTCGGCGTTGTTACCTTAGAGCCCTCTTCAGTGAATATTAAAAGTGAACTTCCAGGTCGCGCGGTTTCATTCGAGATCGCCGAAATCCGCCCTCAGGTTGGTGGGATCATCATAAAACGCAACTTTATTGAAGGTGATAAAGTCAGCAAAGGAGAGTCACTGTATCAAATAGATCCTGCCCCGCTGCAGGCACGACTGGATTCAGCCAAAGGCGCGCTGGCAAAGGCACTGGCGACGGCCAATAATGTGCGTCTGACATTAAATCGGCAGTCAGCATTAATAAAATCCAATTACGTCAGCCGCCAGGACTACGACACGACACGCTCACAGCTTAATGAAGCAGAAGCCAATGTCGCCGTCGCCAAAGCGGATCTTGAGCAGGCCACCATCAACCTTCGTTACGCTAATGTCACCTCACCGATTGATGGCATCAGCGGTAAATCCTCCGTAACCGTGGGTGCCCTGGTCACCGCAAATCAGGAAAACGCGCTGGTCACCGTTCAGCGGCTGGATCCGATTTATGTTGATTTAACACAGTCAGTACAAGATTTCTTACGCCTGAAAGAAGAGAAAGCCAACGGCAAAATTGCCCAGCAACAAGGCAAAATTCCTGTTGAGCTGATGCTGGAAAACGGCAAACCCTATCGCCATACCGGTACGCTTGAGTTTTCCGATCCCGCCGTCGATGAGACCACCGGATCGGTGACTTTGCGCGCCGTGTTCCCCAATCCTGAAGGTGAAATTTTACCCGGCATGTATGTCACGGCGTTGCTGGACGAAGGCAGCCAGCAGAATGTTTTGATGGTCCCCCAACAAGGGATTACGCATAACGAACAAGGAAAAGCCACCGCGCTGATCCTTGACCAGCAAAACGTGGTGCAACTGCGCGAAATAAACGCCGTGAAGGCCGTTGGCAATCAATGGCTGGTGACCGCAGGATTACGCCCCGGCGATCGGGTCATTGTGTCCGGATTACAAAGAATTCGTCCGGGAATCAAAGCCCGGGTCCTCCCTTCAAAACTGACCACTCCTGACGCGGGAACTGAACAGTAATATTTCAGGTATTAAGGACACTTTCTTCATGGCCAACTTTTTTATTGAGCGCCCGGTTTTCGCCTGGGTGCTCGCCATTATCATGATGTTTACGGGCGGTATCGCGATAATGAACCTGCCGATCGCCCAGTATCCACAAATTGCTCCCCCAACCATTACCATCAGCGCTGCCTACCCAGGGGCAGACGCAAAGACCGTTGAAGACTCCGTGACTCAGGTGATTGAACAGAACATGAATGGTCTTGATGGCCTGATGTATATGTCATCCACCAGCGATGCGGCAGGTAATGCGTCGATTATCCTGACCTTCAAAACGGGCACGTCACCCGATATTGCGCAGGTTCAGGTACAGAATAAACTGCAGCTGGCGATGCCTTCTTTACCGCAGGAAGTACAGCAGCAAGGGATCAGTGTTGATAAATCCAGCAGCAATATTTTGATGGTCGCCGGCTTTATCTCTGATAATAACAGCCTGAGCCAATATGATATTGCCGACTATGTGGCCTCGAACATTAAAGACCCAATAAGCCGCACTGCCGGGGTGGGGAGCGTACAGTTATTCGGTTCGCAATACGCCATGCGTATCTGGCTGGATCCGCAAAAGCTCGACAAGTATAACCTCACACCTCAGGACGTCATTACCCAGCTCAAAGTTCAGAACAATCAGATATCGGGTGGGCAGTTGGGAGGTATGCCTCAGTCAGCCGATCAGCAGCTAAATGCGTCGATAATCGTCCAGACGCGCCTGCAAACTACCGATGAATTTGGCAAGATCTTCCTTAAAGTTCAGCAAGATGGCTCCCAGGTTCTGCTGCGCGATGTCGCGCGAATTGAGCTGGGTGCGGAAAATTATGCAACGGTTGCACGTTACAACGGCAAACCCGCCGCCGGGATTGCAATTAAACTTGCCGCTGGCGCGAATGCCCTGGAAACATCCCAGGCAGTCAAACAGGAGCTGAACAGATTATCGGCCTGGTTTCCGGCCAGCATGAAAACCGTTTATCCCTATGACACCACTCCGTTTATCGAAATTTCGATTCAGGGGGTTTTTCATACTTTGATCGAGGCAATCATTCTGGTATTCCTCGTCATGTATCTGTTTTTGCAAAGTTTCCGCGCGACGCTTATCCCCACAATCGCCGTTCCGGTAGTTATCCTTGGCACCTTTGCGATACTCGACGTCGCGGGTTTTTCGATTAATACGCTCACGATGTTTGGCATGGTGCTGGCGATAGGGTTGTTAGTCGATGATGCCATCGTGGTGGTTGAGAACGTAGAACGCATTATTGCCGAAGAACACTTGTCACCAAAAGCGGCTACCCACAAAGCGATGGGCCAGTTGCAAAGAGCGCTGGTCGGTATTGCCGTTGTGTTATCCGCCGTATTTATGCCGATGGCATTTATGAGCGGAGCAACCGGTGAAATTTTCCGTCAGTTTTCTATCACCTTAATCTCCTCTATGCTGCTGTCGGTGTTTGTGGCGATGAGCCTGACGCCAGCACTCTGCGCCATGCTGTTGAAATCCCACGAGGGAGAAAAAGCAAACACACATTTTCTGTTTACCCGTTTCAATCACTTTATGGAGAAATGTACTCAGCACTACACGGATAGCACCCGTAAACTGCTACGTTGCACAGGCCGTTATATGGTCGTGTACTTAGTGATTGGCGCGGGCATGATTGTGCTGTTTCTACGTACCCCGACCTCCTTTTTGCCTGAAGAAGACCAGGGGGTGTTCATGACCACCGCGCAATTGCCTTCGGGCTCGACGATGGTGAACACCAGCAAAGTGCTCGGGGAAATAACGGATTACTACCTGACGAAAGAACAGAAAAATGTCGCTTCGGTTTTCACCGTAGGCGGATTTGGTTTCAGCGGCCAGGGGCAAAACAACGGTCTGGCGTTTATCAGCCTGAAACCGTGGTCAGAACGCGTTGGTGAAGAAAACTCAGTTACCGCCATTATTCGACGGGCGATGATGGCCTTAAGCACCATCAATAATGCCGTCGTTTATCCGTTTAATTTACCCGCTGTTGCAGAACTGGGAACGGCTTCAGGTTTTGACATGGAGCTGCTGGATAACGGTAACCTTGGGCATGAAAAAATGATGCAGGCCCGAAACGAGCTTCTGGCGCTGGCCAACCAGTCGTCCGGTGAGGTCGACGGGGTGCGCCCGAATGGTCTGGAAGATACACCGATGTTCCGCATTCATGTTAACGCCACGAAGGCGGAAGCCATGGGCGTTGCATTATCGGATATCAATCAGACCATCTCCACGGCGTTCGGTAGTCGCTATGTCAATGATTTCCTGAATCAGGGACGCGTTAAAAAAGTGTATGTCCAGGCCGATACGCCGTTCCGTATGTTGCCGGATAATATTAATCACTGGTACGTACGTAATGCCTCCGGCGCTATGACGCCGCTTTCGGCCTACTCATCCACCGAATGGACCTACGGTTCTCCCCGCCTTGAACGCTACAACGGTCAGCCTGCAATGGAAATTCTGGGCCAGCCGGTCGAAGGGAAAAGCAGCGGCGATGCGATGAAATTTATGGCATCGCTGATAAACAAACTGCCCGCGGGCGTCGGCTATGCCTGGACCGGTCTGTCTTATCAGGAGGCGCTGTCCACAAACCAGGCACCAATGCTGTACGGCATTTCGCTGATCGTCGTATTTCTGGCACTGGCGGCACTGTATGAAAGCTGGTCGATACCGTTCTCGGTAATGCTGGTTGTGCCAATCGGGGTGGTCGGCGCTTTGCTGGCGACCGACTTGCGCGGCCTGAGCAATGATGTTTACTTCCAGGTAGGCCTGCTCACCACCATGGGGCTCTCGGCTAAAAACGCCATTCTGATCGTCGAGTTCGCCGTCGAGATCATGCAAAAGGAAGGAAAAACGCCGCTTGAAGCCGCAGTAGAGGCCGCGCAAATGCGCTTACGCCCTATTTTGATGACGTCACTGGCCTTTATCTTAGGGGTAATCCCTCTGGCAATAAGCAACGGCGCGGGCTCTGGCGCGCAAAATGCCGTCGGTACGGGTGTTATTGGTGGGATGCTGGCCGCAACAGTGCTGGCGATCTACTTTGTTCCGCTGTTCTTTGTTCTCGTAGAAAACATGCTGGCGCGATTCAAAACACGGCGCTGATTCCCTGCCCTCGTACGTGATTATCCCTGGGATAAGTTTATTAAATCCCAGGGATTCTCAATGCTCTCTCAGAGAAAGGGTTCCGTTCACCTTAAGTTCTTCATTTCATTACAGCGACGATACTGTGACTACGTTAAGAGTGGCATTCTCCATCACACTTGAGTCCCTCTGCTCTGCGGGTAATCAATGCCCGGTGGCGCTTCGCTTATCAGGTCTACGGTTGTTAGCGGGCCCTGTTATCCAGCGAATTTCTCGTGGATAGCAGGGTAAACATTACGGGGATTTTTTCTTGTAGGGTAACAACTAAGGTAGGTACAGAGGTTGTCAATTCTGACTCATGCCAGGCTATCAAAACGGGTAATCAATAGTTCAGACCGGAGCCCTTCCGATTTACGGCCAGCTCGCCCAATTTAGTATCAGGGTGTCGATGACACATTTTAATCATCTTCGGTACAGCGACAGTTTCCACCTCGTGCAGGGGAACATAATCATCGCCTTTAAAATCCGAATTTTTATTAACAATCACAAAGGCAATTGCTGTCATGTATTGCCGACTCATATCAACGAATTCTTTACAGGTCATATCTTGTGGCGCCGCTTCCGTTGCCTGTGTAGCAAAAGCACGGCTCATCGGCGCCAAAACAGAGGTCATAAGAATAGCTGCAGAGACAATCAATTTAATATTCACAATGCACTCCAGAAGTAGCATTAATTTTTATCGGCGAGTTTTTCAGTTTGTACCAACGACGCATTTCTGCGCAGACTGATAAAAGCCAAAGAACTAAAGATCATCTCAACGCCTATAAAGATGGAGGTAAATACATAAGAACGGTCGGGATCCATATTCAGCCACACGGCTGCAATAAGCAGGTCAAAAATACCGATAAAAATATTCCATCCATAGCCCGGACTGCGGAACATTTTGACGCCGGAAGCAACACGAAAAATCCCGCCAAGAATAAACAGGCAACAAAAAACCATTGCCAATGAATTCATACCTATCACAGGATTTTCGAGGAAACAGTATCCTAGCAGCAACCATGCGATAGCAAAAAAGGCATAGGTAAATTTGGCTTTCAACTGCTTTTTACCCGAGGAAAACAGGCTGTAAATAGAATAGAAGCCGCACACCAGGAACATAAAACCTGTTGCATAGCTTAAGTAAACACCTGCAGCGATTGGATAGATTAAGCAGCAGATGCCACAAACCAACAACAGCACGGCCATGATTGTGGCGTGTCTTTTATAATGAAATAGTGTTTTTTCATTAAATTCTTTCAGGCTACGCTGATTAAAAACAAACATACATCCTCCGTTACATAGAAACGCAATGCAACCTACTAATAAAAGAGTAATATTCACTTAATACATATCACTTACAATTGGATGATAAGACTTTCACTCCGAATTCGTATATAAGAATAAAGGAATGTCATTATCCGTATAATCCTACATGTGTCAGACGTCTGACATCTGTAAGATTAAACGCTCATTATTCTATCCTGGCTCTGATTCCACTCTTCGAAGTTATTTAATATGCTTATTTCGTTTGGTGAGATATACCAAATTTATTCAGGAGAAAGTAATGAAAAAGATTATTCTTGCAGGTCTGCTTGCAACCATGATGGGCTCAGCCCCGGTACTGGCAGCTACCACTACCACGCCGGCACAAACTGCTACCGCCAATGTACAAAAAGAAGCTGCCGATATTATGCAGGTCGCAGTACAAGGTGCAAACGCGATGCGTGATATTCAGCTTGCCCGTCTGGCCCTGTTTCATGGACAGCCTGACAGTGCTAAAAAGTTAACCGATGACGCCGCTTCCCTGCTTGCGGGTGACAGCCACGACTGGGCGAAATTTGTAAAAGCTGCGCCTAAAGCCAAGATGATTGACGATCAGTACGTGATTATTAACGCTACGATTGCGCTGTCAGAAGACTATATTGCCACCCCAGCTAAAGAATCCGCTATCAATACAGCGAATGGCAAAATGGCTAAAGGCGACTGGAAAGGTGCTGTGGATACCTTGCAACTGGCGGGTATCAGCGTGCTTCAGACCCAATACCTGATGCCCCTGAATCAGACGCGTAAAGCCGTTGCCAGCGCTCAAAAACTGCTGTCTTCAGGTAAATACTATGAAGCAAACCTTGTGTTAAAGGGTGCTGAAGAAGGCATTGTGATCGATAGCGAGATGCTGGGCGCAGGCCAGTAATACTCAGCACTACGGAGTGTTGAACCAGGACTTTCTCTCCTGATCGGGTTGCTACGGCAACCCGATCAGGGGGGTTAATGGCTAATCAAACTGTTAATCTCAATCTCAATTTCCCGCATGACGGCAACAATCTTCTGTAATGCTTCCTGGCGTACTGCCAGAGGAAGATCGTCATGTCGCATCGATTCAAAAGGTTCGCATAGCGTCTGAAGAGCAGTAATGCCCAGAATTTGCGCCGAACCATGCAACCGGTGAAGGGCTCGTAAAAACAGCTGGGGTTCGTCTTGCTCAACGGCTTTCTCGGCCGCCTGTAAATCGCTAAACGTTGCCTCGCGGAATGTTTCGAGTATCTCGTTCATTAATGCGCGATCGCCGCCGGTATTTTCCGTCAAGACATTGAATTTCAGATGCCGGATTGCACAAGGAGACGAATAACCGGTTTCGATTTTGCTTAATTCATGCGTCAGTGTCTGAATCGACACGGGCTTAAACAGACACAAATTCATGCCGTTTTGCAGACACCTGTCACGTGACTGTGGGAGCGCGCTGGCCGTCAGTCCCCATATTTGTAAATGAGGCTGCTGACGACGTAACGAAGCCGCAAGATCAAACCCGTCCTTCTTCGGCATATTCACATCGGTTATCAACAGGTCGTATGATTTTTTAGCCAGTTTGGCTTCGGCTTCCTCACCATCACACGCTTCATCCACGCTGTAACCAATGGCGTTCAACTGTCGCTTAAGCAACAGGCGATTGGTCGGGTTGTCATCTGCTATCAAAATAGACAGACACGGCAGCGGCAACAGCGCCCCCGGCGTGTTGCTATCCGGTACAACTGACTGGCGGGCTGTCTCAACCGGCAGCGTTATGGTAAACGTGGTTCCTTGCGCCGGGACGCTCATCAGCTCCAGCGTACCGCCCATCAGCGTCACCAGCTCTTTGCAGATAAATAATCCCAGACCAGACCCCGTTTGTTGACGCCCACAGCGCCCCTGAGCGTAGCGACGAAACAGCCCGGCCTGCTCCTCTTCGCTAATCCCGCAACCGGTGTCGCTAATGGCGATGGTCAGGGTACCGTGATTCTCCCCGTCAGGTGTTAAACGGGCTGTCACATGAATGCTACCCTGCTCGGTAAACTTGAGCGCATTGCCCACCAGGTTGGTGAGAATTTGCCGCAAAGCTTGTTGATCGACAAACACCCGCTCGTTTGCCGGCAACTGACTTACGCAAGCAAGCGTAACGCCTTTCTGTCTGGCTAAGGCATCAAAAGAGTGACACTGCAATTCAATGAGCTGCGAGAGATCCGTCCATTGAGGAACAACCTGATATTTACCAGACTCAATCTTATCAACGTCCAGAATCTTACCGATCAGCCCAAGCAATGACTGGGCTGTCGCTGCTGTAAGAGCAATCGCCTCTTTTCGTTGTGCCGGGCTGAGTTCTGAGCTCGACAGTAATTCCAGAAAGCCCACAATCGAGCTGACAGGGGTACGTAATTCATGGCTCATGCTCGCAAGAAAGCGACTTTTGGCCTTGGTTGCTTCAATCGCTTTATTTTTTTCAGTTTCCAGTTCTTGGGACAATGCCTCTTTGAGATGAAGCTGCTCTTCTAGCTGCCGCTGTGATTGTTTTCTTTTATTGACCTCACGGGAGAGTGAGATCCCCCAGATCAGGCTAATTGCTATCAGCAACAGCGCAAACACCACCAGTTGATAGAACTGTTTGCTATACCTACTCCAGAGATCGACCTGCGTATTAGAAATTTTCGACCACTTCTCCGTCATCTGCAAAATCTCACGCGGCGGTATCGCCTGCAGCGCTTTATCCATGACGGACTTCAACATGGGCTCGTGGGGAGAAACCGCAAAGCTCACCGACGCGCCAGGCATATCTGGTAGCCTAAAAAAGTGCATGTTTTTCTGGTAGTCATGATCGACCATGAACCTTGCCGACAATTCGGTAGCAATTGCCGCGTCAACCTTGCCATCCCTGAGCATAGTCATCGCGACGCTGCCAGTATCAGCATCCACCCAGGTGGCCTGCGGGTAGCGTTGTTTCAGGTCACTTTCCAAAACATGTCCGGCGGGCAACGCAATACGGATCGGTGTATTCAGTAACGAGTCGGCAGTTTCATCGCGGGAAGTGATAATCACAAACGCCACATTCATCAGCGGATCGCTAAAGGTCGAATTGTGCTGATTTTGATTTGTCAGGGTGATAGTGGGATACATATCCCATCGTTCGCCGCTTATTTGTTTGGTCTGTTCACTTTTGGTGTTGGCCAAAACCGGCTCAAAATCAATCCCCGTTTGCAGATGAATAATATTCAGCAAATCGCCAAGAATTCCACGTAACTCACCGCTGCGATCGACAAGCGTGTAAGGCGGATAATCTGGATTGATAAGAATGCGAATAGTATGTTTCTTCTTCAGCCACGCTTTTTCCTGATCGGTAAAAGGAATAGGCGCATTCAGAAAAGCAAGGTTACCGCGGTTCAGCCAGTTCTGCATGACCTGCATATGAATTTCATTACTGATTGACGTAATGAAACCATCAAGAATATTTCTTAATACCGGCTGGTCGTCCTTCACCACAAAATAATTATATTGCTCTTGTTTATCAAAGTAGTGCGTAATAACCAGTGATTGCGAAAAATATCGGGAGACACAATGACTGCTGGTGATATTGTTCCCAATATAATATTGGTTATCACCGTTCACTACCGATGCCATGGCCTGATACTCGTCGTCGAAAAATGAGACTTTAGCTTCAGGAAAAGCATCCTGGATAACATCAAGAAAAGGACAATCTCGCACACACGCGACGCTAACCGGATGCTCCGAGGTCAGCGGCAGCATAGTGTTTTTTAGCGAGGTCACAAGCGTCGGCCACGTCGTCAGTAATGCCGAAGTGCGCAATAAATGGCCGCCGACATCTTGTCGCCGGGACAGCTGAGTTATCAATGTATCTACATCGTTACTGGCAAGTGCGGTCAGCGCTTCTTGCTCATTATCATACTGCTTTATAACAATTTTTATATTGAGATTCTTTTGCATTAGCGCAAGATAATCCGCGTTGACGCCCCGATAATATTCACCGCTATTTTGATAAACAATGGGGGAGACTTCCGGTAACCAGGTGCCAACAACCAAGGTTTTTTTATGCGCTAACCAGTTTGTTTCTTCCCTGTTCAAGCCGATATGTTGTACTGAGGTATTATAGTTACTTTTTAGCTCAACTTGCCGGGCTGAGCTTACACCCGTAGAAAACCCGATGGTAAATATGACCATCAAAAAAATAAACAAGCGTTCCAGCATTACTCTATCCTATTTTATTTCTTTGCGCATAATCATAAATTTCCATTAATGACGAGCAATCTAACTTCTCCATCAAACGGCTTTTATAGGTGCTTACCGTTTTATTACTGATGTTCATTTTGCTGGCAATAGTGCTGTAATCCATACCGTTAAGAATATAACGCAACACTCTCATTTCTTGGGTCGACAACGTATCAAGCTTATCCTGTTCGCTGACAGATGAGCCAGTAAAATGCTCAAGGGAAAAGGGAAAATAGCTATACCCATTTTTTGCAGCTTCGATTGCTGCAAGAATATTATTCATACCCTCTTTTTTACTCACAAATCCGTTGGCACCGTATTCGGCGCTACGTTTGCCGTAAAAAAATTCATTTTTGGCTGAAATGATAATGATTACACCAGCATAGTGCCGCTTTCGCAGTTGCTCCAGCACTTCGATGCCGCTGATGCCCGGAATATCCACATCAATAATCAGTAGCTCCGGCTTAGTTTTCTCAACGGTTTGGACCACATGCTCTCCGCTGTCGAGCTCGGTGGTTACGGTAATACCATTAGTATCGAGTAAGTTGCGGATGGCTATGCGAGCTAATGGGTGATCATCAACGATTATCGCGTTCATTGCGTATAAGAATCCCGATAAATAAAGAGAGGCGATGGCTATCGAGCAGGTGAGCCTTAAGCATTATAATTTATAAAAATAAGGCGTTATCAGGTAAATCCTAACACATTCACACGTATATTTATTAGTTTTTTATAAAAACGAAGAATAAGGCATAAATGCAACACTGTATTTTACAAATTTTAAACCTTGAGCCCATCTAAATATCAAACCATTAACACAACCAAAAGGAATATTCCTACACGCGTAGGATAAATCTCTCATTTATTATGATTCATTCTTAATGCCCGGGGTCATATAACCAGGGGGAGTTTTCATCACAACGGCAAAGGCGTATATGCAGAATAGCTATCTAAGAATCATTTTTATACCAGGTCAAATCTGGAGAAAAAGATAATAAACCTGCTGATTTGATAGTAAAACGCCCTGTGGCTCAGGAAACAGCAGAGCCACAGGAGTCAGCTATTAATCAGGCTTTACTGGGCAACGCCCCAATAGCATGGGAGCTTTTCACGGTCAGCGTAACGACGGCAGAACACAACAGCGCGGCAATCATAAAGATAGATGAGTCCGGTAGAGTACCGGACTCTGACAGAGTAACAATGAAATTACAGTGTCCAGGTATAGGGGTTCAGTGCACGGTGAGCCTCCATTGCGCATTCACGGGTGTCTGAGCTTCAGAGAATTGATATCGCTGAGGTGAACGGAACCCTGAGCCGGAGTCACATGTTCTCCATACATGCTTAACTGAACGGTAATGCGCGTAGCGCGGGCTTGTGGTGGTTAAGTACGGAGATACTTAATCAAACACACCATTGATAACCGCGGTGACAATTGCCGTGCTCAGTGCAATCAACACCAGATTGTCGCCAACAACCTGCCATTCATAACCCGGGTAATATGGCAGTTGATTCAGCATCGAGGGTGGGACACTTTTCTTAGCGATCCCCGGAGGAAGTGGTTTTCCTCGCGCCAGATTTTTGGCGATGCCCGGAGGCAGTGACTTATATCCCGTCAAACCATATCTGACGGCATACTGCCTGGCCACGTTATAGCTAATATCACTATCAACATGGTCCGGCTTGCCATAATTTTTACGCTGTTCCGATTGCGAGTTGTTTTTTGGGCCTGGGTTTCCTTTCTGGCTATGACTGCTATTACCCTTATTCCCACTATTACCATGGTTGCCGCTATTACCATTTCCGTTGCCATTACCGGGGTTAGCCGAAACGGGGATAGCGCACATCGACATCGCGGCAACGGCAACTAAAGCCGTTGCTAAAGTACGGAGCCTGGACATGATGATTCCTTAAGATATGGATACATACAAAATGTATGGTATTGCGTGAATATTGGCTATCGCTATGAATCCGATTTATTGGCAGAAAAACGCTGTCGCTTTGAAAAGTGAGCAGCTTTGATTGACCGTTTTTTAAATTAAAAACCGCCATTCCCGTTAACTCAGATCGGCAAGCGACAGGCACAGGATCTGAGTTTTTGGGAATAACTTCGCGAAAATGGAGAGAAAACGGCGTTTTTTTTCGGTTAAGCTATGTTCATGCTTTGGCGCTACCCATGGTCAGATTCACTATTCAGGAACCCACCCATAATGGCAAAAAGTACCCCGCAGCTGCCGCTCGACCCACATATGTGTCGCAGCTATGAAAAAAAGTCGCGAAGTCCGCTGGCGCTCTACTCAGAGTATCAGCGGATGGACGTCGAGCTGCGGGCTCCGCTGGCCATGACCTACAGCCACTGGCACGGTCAGGTTGAAGTGAATGTGCCGTTTGATGGCGATGTGGAGTACCTTTTCAATGACGAAGTGGTGAAAAGCAAACAGGGCTTTATCACGCTGTTCTGGGCCTGCACACCCCATCAACTGACGGATGCCGGGCACTGTAAACAGATGGCCATCTTCAACTTACCGATGCATCTGTTTTTGTCCTGGCCGCTGGACAGGGAACTGATTAACCACGTGACGCATGGGATGGTGATTACGTCGCTTGCCTCGCAGCAGCTGAGCGCTTTTGAAGTGCAGCGTTGGCAGAGTGAACTCAACAGCGACAATGAGCAAATTCGTCAATTAGCCATTGATGAGATTGCCCTGATGCTCAAGCGATTTAGCCTCGCTGGCTGGCGGCCAGTGCTGGGTAACAAAACATCGCGCACCCAGAAAAACAGTATTTCACGGCATTCACAGTTTTACGTCAGCCAGATGCTGGAGTTTATTGCCGCAAACTGCGACAAACAGCTTACGGTCGATGCTATTGCCGAACACGTTAAGCTCAACCCAAATTATGCGATGGGCATTTTTCATCGCGTGATGCAACTAACCATGAAACAGTATATTACCGCAATGCGCATCAACCATGTGCGGGCTTTGCTCAGCGATACGGATAAAACAATTCTGGATATCGCTACAATTGCAGGTTTCCGATCCAGCAGCCGTTTTTATAGCTCATTTCATAAATACGTCGGCATGCCGCCGCAGCAGTATCGCAAACTGAGCCAACAGCGCCGAAATCATTCACCTTATGCCGAGGGGTAATTTATTCGTCAAACTCACTCTTACCTTACTACCAAAATATAAGCGTCAGAATAGCAGGTCAAAATAGATAATCTGCAGCAGTTAATAAAATAGGGTTCAGACATGAACTCTGGCAACTATGTTACTCAGTTATGGGTGACCTGTAGCAGGTATTTATTTGACGTGTTCAACCATTATCGATTGGGATGGAATTATGGAATTAAATAGCTGCACCGCCAACAACAGAAAGCCATTGTCTTTCTTTTGGTCAGTTTTACCCATGATAGTCATGCTGGGTGGCATTAGCATCGGATATTTTATCTTCAATATTCGAGCTGAACCCATGATCCTCGTGGGAACCGCAACCGCCTCGTTTATCGCCATCGCTCACGGCTACACATGGGATGACATTCTACAATCTATTTGCAATAAAATATCTGAAGCGCTTCCTGTCATATTAATCGTCGCCAGTATCGGTTTCTTAATTGGCGCATGGATGGTGTCAGGCACTATTCCAATGATGATTTATTATGGTCTGAAGTGGATTAACCCGCAGTATTTCTATATTTCAGCATTTATGCTGGGAGCGCTGATCTCAGTCTGTACCGGCACCTCCTGGGGGTCCATCGGAACCGTCGGGATCGCCATGATTGGCGTAGCGATTGGTCTGAATGTTTCGCTGCCCATTGCTGCTGGCGCTATTGTCTCCGGCTGCTGGTTTGGTGATAAGCTTTCTCCGGTTTCTGACTCAACCAACATGGCGGCGCTGGCTGCCGGTGTAAACCTGTACTCGCATATCGGCCATCTGCTGTGGACCACCGGCCCGGGATTTATTATTTGCTGCGTCGTATACAGCTATATGGGCATGGGCATTGATGCCTCATCCAGCGCGCCAGCCAATATCACCAACTTGATGAACGCTATCGGCCAGATTTATCACTTTAACATTCTTCTACTGTTGCCACCGATCATCGTTTTGTATGGCTCACTGTCAAAAAGACCGCCAATCCCGATGCTCTTTTTATCCACAATAGTCTCGATGATTCTGGCATTAGCCTTTCAGCAATTTACCGCATCATCGGTTGGCGAATCCGTGGTTAGCGGTTTTAAGCTCGCGATGCTCACCGGAGATAACCTGCCAACACTGTCATCAGATGTTTCGCGCTTACTGGAACGAGGCGGCGCCATTTCAATGTTTAGCAGCTTCGTCACCGTCTTCAGCGCCTTCAGCTTTGCCGGCGCAATGAGTGCGACAGGCTCTTTGCACACCGTGATAAACGCGCTCACGAAAGGCGTTAAATCCACATTCCGCCTGGTGGCCACCACGATTGTGACGACGTTCACCATCTGTGCCTGTACGGCAAATGGAACCTTGCCACTGCTGCTGTGCGGCGATGCCTTTAAAGAAGAATATAAAAAACGAGGGCTTGCGACAAAGAACCTCTCGCGTACTACCGAAGATGCCGGAACCGTTGTCGAACCGATTATCCCCTGGTCTGCCTCAGGCGTTTATTGCGCCACGATGCTGGGCGTGGCGACGCTTGATTATTTGCCATGGGCAATCCTCTGCTACAGCGGCATCATCTTTGCCCTGCTGTGGGCTGCCACCGGTATTGGCATTGCTAAATATGAACCAAATGAAGCTACAGAGCATATGGTTGAGCAAAAATCATAGGCTAATAAATAGCTAAATATTGGCTACCACCAGGGTAAATTTAATATATCAATTAGATATACAGAAATATTCTTCACTGTTGCGTTGCTTAAACTATTTTTCAGAGACTGTCCAGGAGTCAGCAATGTCTTTGTTTGATGATATTGTCATAAGGGATGTTAATTGCCGTAAATACGGTCAATTACAACAGATGTACGGCACCACCGATGTATTACCGCTGTGGATTGCAGATATGGATTTTGTGACGCCAGAGCCAATCATGAGCACACTGCGTTCAGTGGTATCGCAGCCAGTACAAGGCTACAACCTGGATTATCCGCAATGGAAAGAGTCCGTTATTCATTGGTATGCGCAACAGTATGATGTCGACATAAAGCCACACTGGTTGCATTTTATTCCCGGCGTCATAAAAACTATCGTGCTCTCTCTGATGGTGTTTACCTGATCTTGACCCTCCATCTCCGAACAGCTTTTGTATCTTAAGTTAACGATGTCCGCTGCCGCCGGTATTCCCTCGGGGAGTGATATCCCAGCGCGCTGTGCGGGTGGTTTTCATTGTAATGCGTGAACGCTACTGCAAGGTTTCGCAGTGCTGTTCTCACATCCGGTTTTGGCATGAACGCGATATAGTCTTCTTTCATCGTTTTCACGAACCGTTCGGCCATGCCATTACTCTGCGGGCTGCTCACCGCTGTTGTGCAGGGCTCCAGATTCAGCTCTCTCGCGAACCTCCGCGTTTCATACGCGGTATACGCTGAACCGTTATCCGTCAGCCACTGCACCGCTGTGTCGGGCAACCTGTCGCCGAAGCGCTTTTCCACCGACCTCAGCATCACATCCTGCACGGTCGAACTGTCATAGCCTCCCGTGCTTGCTGCCCAGTCTATGGCCTCACGGTCGCAGCAGTCCAGCGCGAACGTTACCCGCAGTTTTTCGCCGTTGTCGCAGCCGAACTCGAAGCCATCTGAACACCAGCGCATATCGCTTTCTGCCACCGCTATCTTGCCCTTATGTTCACGCTTCGGTCGCTCTGGTTTGTGATGCAACAACAACAGGTTATGCTCGCTCATTATCCTGTAAAGCCGTTTGGCATTCACAGGTGGCTGTCCCTCTGTGCGACGTTGCTTGCGCAGGATGCCCCACACGCGTCGATAACCATAACTCGGCATATCGCTGATAATGTTGAGGATAGCCGACAGTATTTCTGCGTCTGCTTCTTCATTACGCCGGTTACAGCGCCTGTCCTGCCAGTCGGCAGAACGGTTAATCCGCAGTGACAGTTGCGCACGCGACACGCCCATGGTCCGGCTGACCATGGCTATTCCCCGTCCTTTGGCAACAAGGGCGCGTGCGCTATCCATTTTCGCGACTGACCGTACTCCACGGCTTCTTTCAGGATCTCAACTTCCATCGTTTTCTTGCCCAGAAGGCGCTGAAGCTCCCGGACCTGCTTCAGAGCAGCAGTAAGCTCAGAAGCAGGAACGACTTCCTCTCCAGCCGCAACGGCGGTGAGGCTGCCTTCCTGATATTGCTTCTTCCACTTAAACAGCAGGCTGGGCTGGATACCATGCAGGCGGGCGACATGGGAGACATTCATACCCGGCTCCATCGTCTGCTGGATAATGGCGATCTTCTCCTGAGGAGTTTTACGTTTACGGACTTCTTGCCCTAACAGGATCCCGGTCATCTCAAAATTGGCGTTAGTGTTAGACATATATTCAAGCCTATCTCTTATCTGGAGATACAGCTACTGTCCGGTGTTTCAGGGGGCTACATCACTCTGATGGTGTTTACCCGACCAGGTGATAATGTTTTAACCTGTACGCCAATATATGACCCCTACCCTAATCTGGTAAACACCAGCGGCAGGAATTTGATTCAAACGCGCCTCATTGAGAAAGATGGTCATTACGAATTTGACTAGCATGATTTCAGCGAAAAACTCAAGCAGTGCAAAATGTTTCTTTTCCCTTCGCCGCATAATCCGGGCGGTATGGTGTGGTCGCGGGAAACGCTGGAAAAAGTAAGTCACTATTGTCAGCAAGCTGGCGTCATTATTCTCTCAGATGAAGTGCATAGTGATTTAACCCTGCCAGGCAAGCGCCATCTGCCGTTTTTTACTTTAGACGAAGCGACAGGGAGCCAGTCAATCGTGCTGACCTCAATCAGTAAAACCTTCAACACGGCGGCGATCCAGGGCGGAATTGCCATTATTAAAAATGATGAATTACGCCATCAGTTCTATGGTTTCCTGGATAACTGCTACCTTGCCGAGACACATTCATTACAGCAGGCGGCCATTTACAGCGCCTTTACCCATTGTGGCGACTGGCACCAAAAATTATTAGCCTACCTGGCCGACAATGTGGCGTTTGTTAAAAGTGAAATTGAAAAGCACTGTCCCTTAATCTCCATTGTGTATGGCGGCGCATCGTATCTTCTGTTTCTGAACGCGGAAAAAATGAATCTTAGCGATGAACAGCTAAGCGCATTTTTTGTGCAGGAAGCAAAACTGGGTCTGTCACCAGGCGCGCAGTATGGCCCCGGCGGAGAGGGTCACATGAGACTCAACGTTGGGTGCCCGCGCTCGGTACTGGTAGAAGCGATGAACCGACTGAAAGCGGCGTACCAAAAACGACAGAACGCGTAGCGCGCATCACACTCTTTGCCCCGCCACGGTGGGGCAAAACTATACAAAGATGTTGCAGAACTGCTATAAAGTTTTTCCGTTCTGTCGGCTGGTGTTAAACTGGAAAGTGTGATCTTCATCATAACCAGCTTAAACAGAGAAAAGAGACACTGCTATGCAACATATCATTGAGGGCTTCCTCAACTTCCAAAAAGAGATTTTCCCTCAACGTAAGGAACTCTTTCGCAGCCTGGCATCCAGCCAGAATCCCAAAGCGCTTTTCATCTCCTGTTCCGATAGCCGCCTGGTGCCAGAACTCGTTACTCAGCAAGAGCCCGGACAGCTTTTCGTTATCCGCAACGCCGGTAATATCGTTCCGTCTTTTGGACCGGAACCCGGTGGCGTATCTGCTACGATTGAATACGCGGTTGTCGCACTTGGCGTGACGGATATCGTCATCTGCGGACACTCCAACTGCGGCGCGATGAAAGCCATTGCCGATAGCCAGCCTCTGGATCCGATGCCCGCTGTGGCTCACTGGTTGCACTATGCCGATGCCGCGAAAGCCGTGGTTGAGAAGAAAACCTGGGATAACCCAATTGATAAAGTTAACGCTATGGTGGAAGAAAACGTTATCGCACAGCTCAATAATATTAAAACGCATCCTTGCGTCGCGGTTGGGCTGCGAAATAATGCGCTTCGTCTGCACGGCTGGGTATATGACATCGAAAGCGGTGAAATCCGTACCCTGGATAAAAACAGCAAAACCTACGTCTCCCTTGCTGATAACCCGCAGGTGCATTTCGAGTAAATCGTCCACTGGAGCAAGGATGCTCTGGAGAGCTTTTACCTACTTTTGTGCTATAGACAAAAAACATGCTTGCGACTAGTTTTAAAATAGCCACTGGTGTTCTCACATCAGTTTTCGCACATTCATACAACGTTGCGACAGGTCTCATGAACTGAGCCGCAAATAGCTGTTCATACATGATGCAGGCGATAAAAAGGAGCGGGTACGAATGCAAGCAAAAATAAAAAGAATAATAAATATGTTATTCTATCATGAGTCGTGGGATATCATGATTATTAAGGATCATGGTACACACTTATTCCCAAATAATACACTGGATATATTAAGTAAATCCGCTGCACAGCAGTTAAAAAAGAAATATACGTTTCAGGCCGATCCTTTTCTTATTGAAAAAGATGACAAACTGTTTGTTTTTTATGAAGCTTTTAGCTTTCGCAACTCGAAAGGCACGCTCCGATGCCGTATTCTTGATCGTGAACTGGTTGAAATTGATGACGTGAAACTTGAAGGTTTTGACGACCTGATGTGTCATTTGTCATTTCCTTTCCTGATCAATATTAACGATCAGCTCTTCATGATTCCTGAATCATCAGAAAGAAAAGAAGTGATACTGTTTCAGTCAGTAGAGTTTCCTACGCGCTGGAAGAAAATTAAAGTTCTAATCTCTGACACCGAAGTGACAGATAACATTTTTCTTTCAATGAATGAGACCTGCTATCTTATGTCGACCACCATGGATAATAAAATAATTATTCATTCGGCCGAGCATCTCCACGGACAGTGGCAGAGAATTACTCCTGCATTGAAGGTGAGCAATCATCATCATCGGGGAGCGGGTGCGCCTTATCTTGTCGATAACAAAATGTATTTCTTAACCCAGGAATGCACACCTGAAACGTATGGAAAATCTATCTACATCAAAGAATTAGTTACACTGAATGACGCTACTTTTGATGAGAATCTGATCGAACAAATCAATTCGTCGATCAACCACAGTGACGGCGTTCACACGCTAAATTTCTCAAGTAATTATATTGCCTATGATACAAAAATAAATAAGTTCAGTCTGTTGGCAATCTTTAAAAAAATATCATATAAGTGTATGATAAAATATAGAAACGTATACCTTTCCCGGCAAAATAACTGATCCACTGGATCCTTGGGTGCATTGGTGGAAAATCGCTCGGGTTTTTAGCATTTTTCTGGAGTCTGTATGGCTATTCTTGTCACTGGTGGTGCAGGTTATATTGGTTCACATACTGTTTTAACGCTACTGGAAAGAGGCGATGATGTCGTTGTCATCGATAATCTGGCAAACGCCAGCCGAATCTCGCTGGACAGGGTCGCGGAACTCACAGGAAGGGAACCCATTGTCTATATCGCTGATGTTCTCGACAGGCAGGCATTAAAAAACATTTTCGCCAACCATAACATCACTGATGTCATTCATTTTGCGGGCCTCAAATCGGTTTCCGAGTCGATAAAAGAACCCCTTGCTTACTACGAAAACAACGTCACTGGAACGCTGGTTTTACTGGATGAGATGCTGGCCGCAGGCGTTAATCGATTCATTTTTAGCTCATCAGCTACGGTATACGGTAATCCAGAAAGCGTGCCGCTGAGCGAGCAATCGCGTACGGGGGGTACCACCAATCCGTACGGTACCTCTAAATTAATGGTCGAACAGATTCTGGCCGATTTCTCCCGCGCGCAGCCCGATTTCCGCATTACCTGCCTGCGCTATTTCAACCCAGTCGGCGCCCATCCATCGGGTCGAATTGGTGAGGATCCCAACGGTATCCCCAATAACCTGGTGCCGTACATCTCCCAGGTTGCGATTGGTAAGCTGAAAACCGTGTCGGTGTACGGCAATGACTATCCAACCCCCGACGGCACCGGCGTTCGTGATTATATCCACGTCATGGATTTGGCGACCGGCCATTTAGCCGCGCTGGATAGCCAGAATAAAGGCGCTGCCTATAAGGTGATTAATCTCGGTACCGGGGTCGGTTATTCTGTGATTAATCTGATTGAGGCGTTTGAAAAAGCGGCGCAGAAAAAAATAAGCTATCAGTTTGTCGACAGAAGGCCCGGCGACATTGCCGAATGTTGGTCTGACCCGTCACTGGCATACAAAGAGTTAGGCTGGAAGGCCATCTACAACCTTGATGAAATGATGCGTGACACCTGGAACTGGCAAAAAAACAACCCGAATGGTTATAACATCTGATGTACTCGGCAACGAGCCTGAGCCTCAGGCTCGTTGCAGTGACGGGCTAGTGTGCCGTTATCGTTGATACGCGATACCAGCCGCTGCTCTGCTTTCCTTCGTTGGCAAAGTTAATTCTTGCCGCCCCGGATTTATCCAGCATCGAAACCTCAATGGCGTATTGCCCTTTCGCCAGTCGGCCCGGCATGGGCAATGCGTAGCTAACCTGATAAACGCCCGGGAGCCAACGTCGTATATCATCCGCCGCATTCCCCTGCGCCACCACCTTATTGGCGCTATCCACCACACGAAATGCCAGCGTGTAGGGCAGATAAATCGGTGCGATACCTTCGTTATACCAGGTACTGTTCAACCTCAGCGTTTGTCCGCCGTCCCACACGGACTCATGGCTCAAAGACGCTAAGCGAAACCGATAGCCCAGTTTGGTCAGCGCATCATCAACAATCGGTCGATAATCGCTGGGTATCGCTCTCGATTTCAGGTTGATCGTGCTGGCATGCTGCTTGACCGCCCAGTCAAAAATGCCCTGCACTTCGGCACGCGTATAGTGGAAGGTGTTCTTCCAGTCCTGCATATATGAACAGATTTCCAGACTGACCGGCGCACGTTTCCAGGTATCATTAAACCCCGAATAACTCTGCTGTGCTGCCAGTAATCGCTGCGGGTAATCATCGGCCATATGGCTCCAGGAGTCCGAAAATACGCGCAGGTCACCCCAGCAATCCGCCCGCCATCCAGCCCCTCGCGCCACCGCATTCGCCAGGCTATGCCCACCGCTCATCAACATTATTTTCGGCGTCGAAGGGAAGGCAGAAAAGTGCATTGCGACGTAGCGGTCTAACTGCGCGGTGGTGTACTGCTCCAACAGTGGTTTCAGATCAGGGAAATTGCTGTTATGCCATTCACCCCAGGCCCCCACCATGCCGATATCCACAAAAGCGAGATTCTCATTACCGTCGTAGCGTTTTCCGAATGCGTTCAGCAGACGCTGGCTGTACTCAATAAACAGCGGGTCGCTTAAATCCGGAATAAATGTTTTATTATCGGGCGTCCAGCTGCCTTTCACGCCTTTTTTAATCAGCCAATCGGGAATTTTGGTGCCATCCCCCGGATCGGCAAGCACCATAAACCGCAGCCCGACATTCATCGCGGGACGATGCGCTGCCGCGTATTTGAAGGCATCATCCACCAGCGCAAAATTATACTGACCTTCAACAGGCTCCAGCTCTCGCCAGTAAAATCGCTCGTATTCAAATCCGGTATTGGGATAATCCGCCAGACCCAGCGTTTCACCGTACCCCTGATGAAAACTTGCCACGCCAATCCCCGGATTGGTTAGCGGGCCCGTTAATGCTTTGGGGGTTACGGTCGTTAATGCAGACATAACCGCCAACGGAAAGGACATCAACAACAGCGCAGAAACCCATTTACACTTCATCGCAGTGACGCCCTCCACAGGTTTGTTTACGCTAGCGGTTTTTCAGACTTAACCACCAGTCCCATATACCCACATGAAAATTTTGGAACACATCAATACCTAATGCTGATTTGATCATATACAGCGTCAGCAATACGCAGCAGGTAACGAACAACACGGCTATCAGCAGCAAAAAAGTGAGCAAGATTCTCGACAGGGTCGATTCCTGACGATGCTGCCGACGCAAATCTCTGCCAAACAAAAAAACCAGATAATAGCGTTTACTGAAAAAGGGAAAGCTTCGGCGAATATCGATCTGATGCCGCGAAGTCAGAGTCGAGGCCAGGATCGCTTTTTCCACCCCTTCTTTTTGTTCAGGAGTCAACCCTTGCGCAATCGGCTCGTCAAGGTGAGCATAAAATCGTTCGATGACGGGAGGACGATTTTGAGGACTGGTCAAAATTAACCTATATCTTTATCAATTGAGTGATAGACGTTAATCGTCTTTTTGGCGATTTCATGCCAGTTATAGTTTTGCAAATATACACGATAGTCCACGCTTGATGTAGCCCCCTGAAACACCGGACAGTAGCTGTATCTCCAGATAAGAGATAGGCTTGAATATATGTCTAACACTAACGCCAATTTTGAGATGACCGGGATCCTGTTAGGGCAAGAAGTCCGTAAACGTAAAACTCCTCAGGAGAAGATCGCCATTATCCAGCAGACGATGGAGCCGGGTATGAATGTCTCCCATGTCGCCCGCCTGCATGGTATCCAGCCCAGCCTGCTGTTTAAGTGGAAGAAGCAATATCAGGAAGGCAGCCTCACCGCCGTTGCGGCTGGAGAGGAAGTCGTTCCTGCTTCTGAGCTTACTGCTGCTCTGAAGCAGGTCCGGGAGCTTCAGCGCCTTCTGGGCAAGAAAACGATGGAAGTTGAGATCCTGAAAGAAGCCGTGGAGTACGGTCAGTCGCGAAAATGGATAGCGCACGCGCCCTTGTTGCCAAAGGACGGGGAATAGCCATGGTCAGCCGGACCATGGGCGTGTCGCGTGCGCAACTGTCACTGCGGATTAACCGTTCTGCCGACTGGCAGGACAGGCGCTGTAACCGGCGTAATGAAGAAGCAGACGCAGAAATACTGTCGGCTATCCTCAACATTATCAGCGATATGCCGAGTTATGGTTATCGACGCGTGTGGGGCATCCTGCGCAAGCAACGTCGCACAGAGGGACAGCCACCTGTGAATGCCAAACGGCTTTACAGGATAATGAGCGAGCATAACCTGTTGTTGTTGCATCACAAACCAGAGCGACCGAAGCGTGAACATAAGGGCAAGATAGCGGTGGCAGAAAGCGATATGCGCTGGTGTTCAGATGGCTTCGAGTTCGGCTGCGACAACGGCGAAAAACTGCGGGTAACGTTCGCGCTGGACTGCTGCGACCGTGAGGCCATAGACTGGGCAGCAAGCACGGGAGGCTATGACAGTTCGACCGTGCAGGATGTGATGCTGAGGTCGGTGGAAAAGCGCTTCGGCGACAGGTTGCCCGACACAGCGGTGCAGTGGCTGACGGATAACGGTTCAGCGTATACCGCGTATGAAACGCGGAGGTTCGCGAGAGAGCTGAATCTGGAGCCCTGCACAACAGCGGTGAGCAGCCCGCAGAGTAATGGCATGGCCGAACGGTTCGTGAAAACGATGAAAGAAGACTATATCGCGTTCATGCCAAAACCGGATGTGAGAACAGCACTGCGAAACCTTGCAGTAGCGTTCACGCATTACAATGAAAACCACCCGCACAGCGCGCTGGGATATCACTCCCCGAGGGAATACCGGCGGCAGCGGACATCGTTAACTTAAGATACAAAAGCTGTTCGGAGATGGAGGGTCAAGATCACACGATAGTCCACGCTATTGGTTGCCGCCCACTCGGTTAGTTTTTCGGCCAGGCTGGTCACATCCCCCACCTTAAAATAGGCCTCGGACGGCAGTTGAACTTCGAGGTTAGCCGGAATATCACTGACGACGGCAGGAAGAGAAAATGACATCGCTTCCAGCAGCGCAATGGGCAATCCTTCATGGTATGAAGGCATCACAAACAGCTGGGCCTGCGAAAACACCGCCTGAAGCTCATCACCACGCAAGAACCCCGTCATCACAACGCCAGGGGTGTCCGCGGCAAGCTTTTTGAGGCGAATGCTGTATTCGGTCGGATGATCCGCATCGCCAATTAACACTAACGGCATAGTTAAACCGCTGCGCTGATAAGCGGCAATGGCATCATGCATCCCTTTTTCTTCCACAAATCGCCCTACCACCACGAGGTAGTTTTTCGGCTGCAGCCCAAAGCGGGAGAGCGTATTGTCGATGGTCAGCGCAGATAACGACCGCGGCTCATTGACGCCATTGTGAATTAAATGCGCATCATAGCGAGCGTGTTTTTTCTGGATCAATTGATTAATAACCTCAGAAATCACAATCACTTCGTTGGCATATCTCACAGCCCAACGCTCACCCAGCAGCAATATTTTTTTAGCAACAAATCCCCATTTTTGACGATCGTAATCAGGTCCATGGTGGGTGAACACCACCTTCTTCCCTAACATGCGTAATAATGGGATCACAAGCCCAGGTCCGATAGCATGGACATGCACAATATCTGAATGGTCGATACTTGTCCTAAATGCCGCTAAAACGGAATGGACAATCGCTTCCAGCGAGCGCTTTTTGGGTGCCCACAGCGCGTAGGTTTCAACTTTCTTATATAACGATCGTTTGTAATTTACATACGGCGAGCGTGCAATCACGCAAATATCAACGTCCAACTGCTGCTTAATGGCAGGATATAGATTCTGACAGTGTGTCTCCACCCCGCCCAATACATCAGGAATACCACGCGTACCAAAAACCGTTATTTTTTTACTCATACTATGGCCTGCTCAGCAGTTCTTTATAGAGCGCCAGTAGAGTATCCATATGTTTACTCAGCGCATATTTTTCACTCAATCGCGGGTGATGCTGCCAACTTACTGATTTAGTGTATGATGGTGTTTTTGAGGTGCTCCAGTGGCTTCTGTTTCTATCAGCTGTCCCTCCTGTTCAGCTACTGACGGGGTGGTGCGTAACGGCAAAAGCACCGCCGGACATCAGCGCTATCTCTGCTCTCACTGCCGTAAAACATGGCAACTGCAGTTCACTTACACCGCTTCTCAACCCGGTACGCACCAGAAAATCATTGATATGGCCATGAATGGCGTTGGATGCCGGGCAACTGCCCGCATTATGGGCGTTGGCCTCAACACGATTTTACGTCACTTAAAAAACTCAGGCCGCAGTCGGTAACCTCGCGCATACAGCCGGGCAGTGACGTCATCGTCTGCGCGGAAATGGACGAACAGTGGGGCTATGTCGGGGCTAAATCGCGCCAGCGCTGGCTGTTTTACGCGTATGACAGGCTCCGGAAGACGGTTGTTGCGCACGTATTCGGTGAACGCACTATGGCGACGCTGGGGCGTCTTATGAGCCTGCTGTCACCCTTTGACGTGGTGATATGGATGACGGATGGCTGGCCGCTGTATGAATCCCGCCTGAAGGGAAAGCTGCACGTAATCAGCAAGCGATATACGCAGCGAATTGAGCGGCATAACCTGAATCTGAGGCAGCACCTGGCACGGCTGGGACGGAAGTCGCTGTCGTTCTCAAAATCGGTGGAGCTGCATGACAAAGTCATCGGGCATTATCTGAACATAAAACACTATCAATAAGTTGGAGTCATTACCTCTTCCCTGAACCTGGAAAGTGCACCTGATGAATAAAATATTCTTTTACCTGTTGCTGTGTGTGGTTAGCACCGCTCACAGCGCAATTAATTTGGGTCAAACACGCGTTATTTATAATGAGAACGATAAAGCGGCGATGTTTGACGTCAATAATAATACAGACAAGCCATATATGGTACAGACGTGGCTGGATAATGGTAATCCGGATGAGACACCAGCCAATCTGCCAATGTTAATTACGCCCCCGATCCTGAAACTTGATGGCCATAAATCAGCCGTGTTGCGAGCTATTTATCAGGGCAACGGCTTTCCTGAGGATGTTGAATCTGTAGTGTGGATTAATGTGCAGGAAATCCCCACCATCGAGAATGAAGAAAATACCTTACAGCTGGCGCAGCGTATTCGCATCAAACTATTTTATCGCCCTGTTGGGCTGAATATGACGCTACCTGAAGCCGTTGAGAAATTACAGTGGCAGTGCCACGGTCATACTCTGCGGGCGGTCAATGCGACGCCGTTACATATCTCCCTGACGCAATTACATATTAACGGCCAAAACATCGATGCCGACATGGTTAATCCGCATGGCGAACGCACGTTTGCGTTGTCACAGCAAAAAGTCAGCCATATCGGTTTTAGCTGGGTAGATGATTACGGCGGCACTAACGCGGTTAATAACGTCCCGGTATCTTGCAATTAAGTTGGGGGTTGCACATGATGAAAAAAAATAAGCAGCCGCAACGGTACACCCTCTTTACGCTGTCAACGCTGGCCGTGTGCATACCTGCATACGCCAGCAGCACACCGCAGTTTAATACCCGTTTTGTACATGGTACGCAAAATATTACCTCCGTAGTGCAAATAGCCCGTAATGACGGACTTAGCGAAGGTACGTTTGAATACGATATATATCTTGACCATAGCTTCGTCGAAACGCGCAATGTTGACTTTAAAAGACGTCAACCACAAGGCAAGCCGCAACCTTGCCTGAGCGCGGACGATCTGCGCAAATACGGGATTAAAATCCCCGAAGGTAACGCCGATACCTGCGTGGAGCTCACGGCTCTGATCGCAAACAGTCGCCTGACGGCAGATGCAAACTACCAGCGCATTGATATTTCAGTACCAGAAGCGTTTCTGCTTTCGACTGCGCATGACGCCGTGCCTGAATCGGCCTATGACGATGGGATTAATGCCGCTTTTGTCGGCTACAACGCCAATACGACGCACCTGATTGAACAGGGTCAGGATCATGACTCTGTTTTTGCCAGTTTTGCCAACGGTATAAACCTGGCGGGATGGCATTTTCGCAACCAGTCTACTTTCAGCTATGCCAGCGGTTCAGGCCGTCAATGGCAGGCGGTTTCCACGTGGGTGGAACGTAATATTATTGCGCTGCGTAGCCGCTTGCGCTTCGGGCAAACATATACGGACGACGATGTATTTGACAGCATCCAGTTTACCGGGGCACAGCTCACCAGCGATGAAAACATGTTGCCTGATAGCCAACGCGATTTTGCGCCAGTCGTTCGCGGCGTCGCCAATAGCAATGCCACAATCGAAATCCGTCAAAATGGCTATCTGATTTACAGTAAAAACGTCGCGCCGGGCGCGTTTGACATCGACGATATTAACCCCAGCAACCAAAGCGGCGACCTGAACGTCAGCGTTATTGAAGCCGATGGCAGTCGGCGTAATTTCACTGTGCCTTATTCGGCGGTCCCGAACATGCTGCGTGCAGGTAACAGCCGCTTTCAGTTTACGGCAGGGGAATACCGCGATGGTTACAGCGGCGGCTGGCGGCCCCGCTTTGTTCAAGGCACATTGAGTTATGGTCTCAGCTTTGGCTCCACGTTGTACGGTGGTTTCCTGACCGCAGAAAGCTATAATGCGATTGCCACCGGGATCGCGCAGGATCTGCACCAGTTCGGCGCGATCTCTTTCGATATCACTACCGCCAGAGCGCAGCTTGCCAGTGGAGATACGTCCACAGGACAAAGTTACCGTTTCTTATACTCCAAATCGCTGAACCAGTACGGTACGGATTTCCGTCTGGTAGGCTACCGCTACAATACCTCCGGTTATTACAGCTTTAGCGACACCATTAACGAGCATAACAGCTGGTCCTCGGGCTATTACGACATCGCCTATGACGACCCGAATCAACAGCTGCGTTTTCCTGGCGAGGAGCACAACAAAAAGCATTACTACACCACTAACTACAATAATCGCCGCCAACGTTTTGAGGTCTCTGTTAACCAGCGTTTGTGGGATAACGCCTCTCTTTACGTCAGCGCCAGCCAGCAAAACTACTGGCACAACGGGAGTCACGACCGCACGATACAGCTGGGTTACAACGATACACTGGGGAAAATCAACTGGAGCGTTTATGTACAGGATACCCGTAACCAGTACGACTACCAGGACCGCAGTATCAACCTGACGCTTTCCATTCCATTCGATTTCATGGATAGCCGCGGCTTTGTCTCCACCAACATCATGCATAGCCAGCAGAATGGCGACAGCTACTCCACCAGCTACAGCAATACAGCATTTGACGATCGTCTGAGCTGGGGCGTTCAGGGCAGTACCACCGATCGACAGGATTCCTCTGCCGGGGTTAACGCCGCCTGGCAAGGTGACAAGATGAATGTTCAGGGGGGCTACAGCGCAGGACGCAACTACCAGAATATGAATATGGGCATCAGCGGCGGGGCAATGCTGCACGCAGGCGGCGTGACGCTCATGCACTCTCCTGGCGATACCATGGTGTTGGTCGAGGCCAAAAATGCCGACGGTGTCCATATCCAGCAACAAAATGGCGTGGCAATTGACGGTAACGGCTATGCGGTCCTTACCGCCGCAGACGCATGGCATTACAACGTGGTGAGTCTGAATACCGCTGATATTGGTGCCGGGCTGGATATTCCGCAGGCACAGAAAAAAATTGTTCCAACAGAGAAAGCCATCGGCAAAGTGGTGTTTGAAACCTTCAGCGGCCGCAACTATCTGGTCAATGCCGTCATGCCCGGCAATATTGCCCCCCCGGTCGGCGCGAACGTACGAGATACCAAAGGTCGTAGCCACGGTCTGGTCGGTATGCATGGCGCACTGTATGCCAGCGGCGTGGAGGACAATTCTCGCCTGGAAGTGCGCTGGGGCTCCCATGCAAATGAACACTGCTTTATTCAAATGCCGGATAACCATAACCAGCCGGTGAAGAAAATCGGATATACACAAATTACCGCCCAGTGCGTCGGCTCGTAAGGTGCAATCAATGAATCCGTTAAAAATAGTTAAACTTGTGGTGCTGCTTTGTTTGCCGATATTCAGTAGTGCAAGCTATGCAGTTACCTGTAAAGCAAACAACCTCTCCGTACAGGTTGATCCCATTAAAATCAGCCACAGTACCACCGCCGGGGACACCGTTTGGGTGTCCAATCCACAAACCGTTAGCGTCACCTGCAGCGACACAGACTATATGCCCCACGGCGAAGCCGCCAAAATCTACATCGACCCTGATCATGAGTTTGCGCATTTTCTGCAGGGAACCAATATGAAACTGGTGGTGAGCATTGATGGTCGCCCCTACGATCAAAGTGCCCAGGCCGTCGCCACCCAATATCAGGCAACGTTGCCCCGAACACGTTCAGACAACTACTGCAGCAGTAATAGCCACAGCCATGCCAGTGACTGCCAGGCGCGCCCACAAACATTTTCTTTCACCTTTAACCTCAGTCTGGTCGCTACCGGAAAACTCCCGGATCCTTTGCCTGCGCTGGCCGGTCGCACCATCAACAAAGTTTTCGTCGTCGACGGTATTGGCAGCATTAACGCCTGCGGTTCGCATTGCTCCACCAGCAATCCGGCCAAAAACTTTGGCCCCGCGCTTAATGGCCTGAATAACATCAGTTATATCAACTGCGAACCGATCGTCTCTATCAGCTCTGACAAAGGAACGGATACCGTCGAGTTTGGCAGGATCAGCATTACCGAAGCAAAAGTGGGAAAAGATAACAGCCACAGTAAACAGTTTGCCGTTATTGCCGCAGAAGCCGCCGGGAAGCATGAATGTCGCGGCATCAACTACGCGGTAACGTTTACCGGCACCACGAGCAACAACGGCGCAGTTTTTACCGGTCAGGGTACGCCAGATATCGGCGTTACGCTCCAGGATGCTGCACAGCCCGGCTCCGGGGACATTATCAGCGGCAACCGTATCGATTTTGCCAGTAACGCGTTTACCAACCAGAGCGACAGCCGACGCAAAGAGTTCATGGCAACCCTGTTCTGGCTGAAGAATCCTCCCCAACCCGGCACATTTAGTATCCCTGTCAATGCGACGGTGACCTTTAAATAACAGACGCAGGACGATGCTGATCGTCCTGCGCGTCTCGCACCAGGCATAAAAACCGCAGTCGTACGCTTAACCCGCCTAATGCTTCACTCCGTGATAGCTGAGGGTGCGTGCGGTGCAGACGAGCAATGTCGTTGACCAGCGCCAGGCCTATCCCGGCGCCAGGGACATTACCGACGTTATCAAGGCGATGAAACGGTAGCAGCGCCTGGTGCACCATCTGCTCATCGATACCCGGCCCGCTATCTTCAACCACCAGCACCACCGCCTCTCCTTTTCGCAGCAGACGGGCGGTTACCACACCATGCGGCGGCGTGTATTTTAGTGCGTTATCCAGCAGATTCCCGCACAGTTCGCCAAGCAGGACTTCATCGCCCTCAATCCACACCGCATCCTGTTCCCCTTCATAGCCCAGATCGATCCCTTTACTGCGCGCCTGCGCCAGTCGCGTGAAACAACTGCTTTGCACCACCTCATACAAATTAACCGGCGAGAAGTGCCTTTCTCCTTGCTCTTTGCGCTTCACAGCCGACAACTGTAACAGCCTTTCCGTCAGTTGAATGGTGTTGTCCAGCGTGGAGCTCATGGCTTGCAGACTCTCATACCATTGCTGCGGCTGCTGGCTGGCGAGGGCCACCGCCGCCTGAGTTTTTAGCACCGCCAGCGGCGTTTTAAGCTGATGAGAAGCATCCGCGCTGAAGCGCTCCTGGCGAGAGATCAGGCCGCGAAGTCGGTCCAGATAACGGTTGAATGCCACAATCAACAGACGGGTTTCCGACCACGGCAGCAGCTCCGGCAGCGGCGTCAGCAGCCCAGGCTCGCGACGCACCATCAGCGATGACAGTTGGCGCATCGGGCGTAACACCCGACGCAGCAGCCAGCCGACCAGCACCAGCGTGAGCAGCACCAGCAGCCCTTGCGAAACCCACGAGGAAAACAGCAGCTGTCGCGCCAGGTAACGTCGCGATTGCAGCGTTTCGGCGACATAAATCTCGGCCATGCCGATAATACCGCCCTCGTTGACGGGCTGCAGCAGACGCGCCACGCGAATTGCCTCCCCGCGATATTCAGTGTGATAAAACCACGCCAGCGCCGGATAAAGCCGCGTACGCGATGTCGCAGGCGGCATCGCAGGTAAATCGTCATAACCTGAGATAACCTTCCCCGCCGGGTCGACCACCTTGTAATACAACCTGTCGTTCATATTCAGCTCAAAGCTGTCCAGCACCACCCACGGCACATTCACTTCCAGCTGTTTGTTGTGCACCACCAGTCGCTCGGAGACGGTTCTGGCAGACGAGAGCAGCGTCCGGTCATACGCCTGCGTCGCCGCCTGTAGCGCGCTGACATAGCTGTTAAATGCCGACAACCCCCACAACAACATGAGCGGCAAACCCAGAAACATCAGCAGTTGCAGGTACAACGATTGGGGTTTAACCCACTTCATCGCTACGCTCCAGCACATAGCCCAGCCCGCGTAGCGTGGCGATGCGCACATCGCTTCCCTGTAGCTTTTTACGCAGACGATGGATGTACAATTCAATGCTTTCGGGGCTGACCTCATCGTTTAGACTGAAGACCTGTTCAAACAACTGCTGACGCGAAACCGGTCGCAATCGACGGTACATCAGCACCGTCAGCAATGCCTGTTCGCGCGGCGTGAGCGCCAGCGGCTGCCCCTGCAACAGAAAATAGCCCTCATCGTGAAACGCCAGTTCTCCCAGTTGCTGTATGCCCTGCACCTGCCCCGCGCTGCGGCGTAGCAAAGCCCTCAGCCGGGCATCCAGCTCCTCGATTTCAAACGGTTTTGCCAGATAATCATCGGCCCCGACGTTCAATCCTTTCACCCGATCGGCCACCGCGCTGCGCGCCGTCAGCAGCAGCACAGGAAGCGTCTGCCCGCGTTTGCGCAGGCGCTGAACGACGTCAAGACCATCCAGTCCCGGCATATTGATGTCCAGCACCGCCAGCGCGTACGTTTCGCTATGTAAAAGATGGTCGGCCGCCAGGCCATCAAAAACGCAGTCGACGGCAAAACCGTTTTGCACCAGCGCTTTCTCCAGCCAGTGAGCTAACTCACGGTTATCTTCCGCTAATAAGAGACGCATATCACATCCTGTAAAGTTTCTGCCGCATTGAAAGGGAATTGAAAGGTTAATGTTTTAACAATCATGCAACCGAACTGCTACACATCGGCTCACATAATCACAAAAATCTTCTTCCGTACCCGAAAATCCGGTTTTCCGGCGTGAGGATAAACAATGAAAAAACAGTTACTTCGTACCCTTACTGCAAGCATTTTACTGATGAGTACCTCTGTTCTGGCGGAACAAGCGCCATCGCGCACAGAATGTATCGCCCCTGCTAAACCTGGCGGTGGTTTCGATCTCACCTGTAAGTTGATTCAAGTGAGCATGATGGAAACCGGTGCTATCGAAAAACCGATGCGCGTTACCTACATGCCCGGCGGCGTTGGCGCCGTGGCCTATAACGCGATCGTCGCGCAACGTCCGGCTGAAGCGGGTACCGTAGTGGCATTCTCCGGCGGCTCGCTGCTGAACCTGTCACAAGGGAAGTTTGGTCGCTACGGCGTTGATGATGTCCGCTGGCTGGCAAGCGTCGGCACTGACTACGGCATGATTGCCGTACGCCAGGACTCACCATGGAAAACGCTGAAAGATCTGCTGACGGCTATGGAGAAAGATCCTAACAGCGTGGTCATTGGCGCAGGCGCCTCTATCGGTAGTCAGGACTGGATGAAGTCGGCGCTGCTGGCGCAAAAAGCCAACGTCGATCCACACAAGATGCGCTATGTGGCCTTTGAGGGCGGCGGCGAACCGGTCACCGCGCTGATGGGGAATCACGTACAGGTGGTTTCCGGCGATCTCAGCGAGATGGTGCCTTATCTTAGCGGCGACAAAATCCGCGTGCTCGCCGTGTTCTCTGATCAACGTCTGCCAGGCCAGTTAGCTAACGTACCAACCGCCAAAGAGCAGGGTTACGACCTCGTGTGGCCCATCATTCGTGGCTTCTACGTTGGACCAAAAGTCAGCGACGCCGAGTATCAGTGGTGGGTTGATGCCTTTAACAAACTCCAGCAGACCGATGAGTTTAAAAAGCAGCGCGATCTGCGCGGCCTGTTTGAATTCAACATGAGCGGTAAGCAGCTCGACGAATACGTGAAAAAGCAGGTCACGGATTACCGTGAGCAGGCGAAAGCCTTCGGTCTGGCGAAATAAGCGCAGAGGCAAAGATGATGAGCGATCGTATTTTTGCAGGTATCTGGCTGTTGCTCTGCATAGCCGGGCTGTTCGTGGCCTGGCAAATCACCAGCGAATACAGCTATGAGCCGGTTGGGCCGCGTCCCTTTCCGCTTGGCATTATCAGCCTGATGCTGGTATGCGCCGTGGCGCTGCTGTTGCGCCATCCCGACACCATCAGTTGGCCCCGCCGTCACGTGCTGCAAAAGCTGCTGACGATGGTGATTGTTCTGTTGATGTACGCCTGGGGTTTCGAATGGCTCGGTTTTCCCATCTCCACCGCCATTCTCACCGTGGTGATTGGCATGCTGTTCGGCGCAACGATTCCGGCTGCGGGTATTTCCGGCGCGGTACTCGGCATTCTGCTGTGGTATGCCTTTGACCGACTGCTTGACGTCACCTTACCACTCGGCGCCTGGCTGGGTTAACGGAGAAACGATGGATACCTGGATTTATCTTTCTCAGGGTTTCGCGGTGGCCATGACGCCGGAAAACCTGGTCATCGCCCTGATTGGCTGTTTTGTCGGTACCATTGTCGGGCTGTTGCCTGGTCTTGGACCCATTAACGGCGTGGCGATCCTGCTGCCTCTGGCCTTCGCTTTGCATCTGCCTGCAGAATCTGCGCTGATCCTGCTGGCTACGGTCTACATAGGTTGCGAATACGGCGGACGTATCTCCTCCATCTTGCTGAATGTTCCCGGCGATGCGGCGGCGATTATGACCGCGCTGGATGGCTACCCGATGGCGCAGCAAGGCCGCGGCGGCGTTGCGCTCTCTATCTCGGCGGTCAGCTCTTTCATTGGTTCGCTTATCGCTATCGGCGGCATCATTCTGTTTGCCCCGGCGTTAGCCCAATGGTCGCTGGCCTTCGGTCCGGCGGAATACTTTGCCTTAATGGTTTTCGCCATTGCCTGCCTTGGCAGCATGATGGCGCAAAACCCGCTGAAATCATTTCTGGCAGCGCTTATCGGTCTCGGCCTTGCGACCGTCGGCGTAGACGCCAATACCGGGGTTTATCGCTTTACCTTTGACAGCGTTCATCTCTCCGACGGTGTGCAGTTTATCGTGGTAGTGATTGGGCTGTTCTCAGTCTCTGAAATACTGTTAATGCTGGAACATACCAGCAGTGGCCAGACGCTGGTGCGTAAAACGGGCCGCATGTTATTTAACGCCAAAGAAGGTGCGCAGTGCGTTGGCGCAACCCTGCGTTCATCGGTGATTGGCTTTTTCGTCGGCGTCCTGCCTGGCGCGGGCGCAACCATTGCCAGCGCTATCACCTACATGACCGAGAAAAAGCTCAGCGGCAATAGCGACAGCTTCGGCAAAGGGGATATACGCGGCGTGGCGGCCCCCGAAGCCGCCAACAACGCCTCGGCCTGTGGCTCCTTTATCCCGATGCTGACGCTCGGCGTACCGGGCTCCGGCACCACAGCGGTGATGATGGGCGCGCTGACGCTGTACAATATCACCCCGGGTCCGGCCATGTTCACCGAACAGCCGGATATCGTCTGGGGGCTGATTGCGGCGCTGCTGATTGCTAACGTGATGCTGCTGGTGATGAACATCCCGTTGATCGGCCTGTTTACCCGTATGCTGACCATCCCCTTGTGGTTTTTGGTACCGGCTATCGCGGCAGTCTCCGCGGTGGGCGTGTATGCCGTCCACAGCACCACTTTCGATCTGGTGCTGATGGTTGCCCTCGGCGTGCTGGGCTACATATTGCGCAAAATGCACTTCCCGATGTCGCCGTTGATTTTAGGCTTCGTTCTCGGGGAAATGCTGGAGCAGAACCTGCGTCGGGCGCTGTCTATCAGTAACGGTAATATGGATATTCTGTGGGCCAGCGGCGTGGCGAAAGTGCTGCTGGTGATGGCGGTACTGGTTATCGTCGTCCCACCAGTGCTACGCCTGATTCGTAAACGTAACAGCAAACCGCAGGTGGATATCAGTTAATAATATGCCGGATAGCGGCGCTGACGCGCCTTATCCGGCATTTTCATCTTAATTCCTGAACGGCACTGAGTACGTGCTCAACAAACCGCGTCAGCTTGGGCAGCGGACGCAAATCTTGTCGCCACAGTAGATGAATCGGCCGCGGCTGCGGCGTAAACTTTTCCAGTATCCGAATCAGTTTCCCGGTAGCCAATTCTTGCGCCAGCAGCACCTCCGGTTGTAATAACAGTCCGGCCCCCGCTACCGCCGCCATACGCAGGCCATGACCATCGTTACAGCGCAGGATCGCATCGCGCTTCCATCTGACTTCACCCGTCACGCCAGGCAGTATCCATTCGTTGCGAGCCGTCCACACGGTATGGGACAGGCACAGATGATCCACCAGATCCGCAGGCGTAAGGGGCGTGCCATGACGGGCAAGATAATCCTTTGATGCACAGATCGCCATACGGTAAGGACACAGGTATTTCGCCACCACATCAGTCTGATGGATATCGCCAATACGGATCGCCAGGTCGACGCCTTCATTCACCAGATCAACCATCCGGTTGGTCAGATCCAGCTCAATGCGCACCTCTGGCCAGGCCTGTAAAAACGCAGCGGCCAGCGGCGAGATAACGCAAGCGCCAAAAGAAGTAGGCGCGCTAATGCGCAGCGTCCCCGCAGGGGCCAGCCGCAGACGCTCTACCGAACGCTCAGCTATCGACACCTGCTCCAGCACGCGGCGGGCTTCTTCAAAATAGACACGCCCGGCATCGGTCAGGCTCTGGCGGCGAGTATTGCGCTCCAGCAGACGCGTGCCAAGCTGTGCTTCCAGTTGGGTGATATATTTTCCCACCATCACCGCAGACATCTCGAGTCTTGTTGCCGCGGAGGTAAAGCTTCCGCTCTCCACCACGGCGATAAACGTTTCCATGCCGCGCAGCTTATCCATATTACAAACCCCTGGTTAGTAATCATCTAACTTATAGCCAGTTTATCCGATTTCATTTTCATTAAAGAATAGCGGCTCACACTATTCTGGAGGTGGTTATGAAAATCGTCATTATTGGTGCCAGCGGTACAGTGGGGCGCGCAGTCACAGAAACGTTAAGCCGTAAACATGAGGTGATCCGCGTAGGTCGCACGCAGGGAGATTACCAGGTCGATATCACCTCGCAGGAGAGTGTCGAGGCATTGTTTGAAAAAGTCGGTCGGGTAGATGCGATCGTTTCCGCCACCGGCAACCTGTTCTTTGGCCCGCTGTCGACAATGACCGACGAGGACTTTAATCAGGGATTACAGGATAAGCTGTTAGGCCAAATACGTCTGGCATTAACCGGGCAACATTTCCTCAATGATGGCGGCTCGATTACGCTGATTAGCGGCATTATCGCCCATGAACCCATCGCACAAGGGGCGAATGCGGCAACGATCAATGCCGGGCTGGAAGGATTTGTGCGCGCTGCTGCCTGTGAGCTAGGTCGTGGCCAGCGCATTAACCTGATAAGCCCAACCGTACTCAGTGAATCCGCCGAAGCATACGATGGTTTCTTCCCAGGCTTTGAAAGCGTCCCCGCCGCTACCGTTGCCAATGCCTATCGCCGCAGCGTGGAAGGCATCCAAACCGGGCGCATTTATAAAGTCGGTTACTGACTTTGCTGCTGCCGTTGAGTTACCCTCAGCGGCAGAATAATTAACTCTTTGTTTTAAAATAACATTACCTATCCTCCCTTCTCATCCCCGCACTTAACCTCATTTTTTATAATGTTAAATAATTGTTGTTTTTGATCACAAATAATAAACAAAAAAGCCCATTCTGTGCGCGTTTTTCAAAAATGTAGATATTTTTAATTTATGGCTACGAAACGAGCTGCGCCATATCTCCCTGACAATCTACTGAGAGGAACGATTTGATGAACGCACTGACTGCCGTAAAACCGAACGCTGATGATCCAGCCCAGCACTACAGCGGTTTCACGTTGAAACCATCAGCCCAGTCCCCACGCCTGCTGGAGCTGACTTTTTCCGCTGAGACCACTGAGCAATTTCTGAAAGCCGTAGCGCAGTGGCCGGTGCAGGCACTGGAATACAAATCCTTCCTGCGCTTCAAAGTGGGCAAGATCCTCGACGACCTGTGCGGCAATCAGTTGCAGCCTTTGCTGCTGAAAACGTTGCTCGATCGTGCCGAAGGCGCACTGCTGATCAACGCTGTTGGCGTAGATGATGTGGCACAGGCTGAAGAGATGGTCAAGCTGGCGACGGCGGTAGCGCATCTTATCGGGCGCTCCAATTTTGATGCGATGAGCGGTCAATACTATGCCCGTTTTGTGGTGAAAAACGTTGATAACTCAGACAGCTATCTGCGCCAGCCGCACCGTGTAATGGAGCTGCATAACGACGGAACCTACCTCGAAGAAATCACCGACTATGTGCTGATGATGAAGATTGACGAGCAGAACATGACCGGCGGTAACTCGCTGCTGCTGCACCTCGACGACTGGGAACATCTGGATCAGTACTTTACCCACCCGCTGGCGCGTCGCGCCATGCGCTTTGCCGCACCGCCAAGCAAAAACGTCAGCCAGGAAGTGTTCCATCCGGTGTTTGACGTTGACCAGCAGGGCCGCCCGGTGATGCGCTACATCGACCAGTTCGTCCAGCCAAAAGATTATGAAGAAGGCGTCTGGCTGAGCGATTTGTCCGATGCGTTGGAAACCAGCAAGGCCATTATTTCCGTTCCGGTTTCAGTCGGTAAATTCCTGCTAATCAACAACCTGTTCTGGTTGCACGGTCGCGATCGCTTCACCTCGCATCCTGACCTGCGCCGCGAACTGATGCGCCAGCGTGGTTATTTCGCTTACGCGACAAACCACTACCAGACCCATCAGTAAGCGCGAAGGAAAAAAGCGGATGTATGATTTTGTGATTATTGGCGGCGGCATTATCGGCATGTCGACCGCCATGCAGCTAATTGATGTCTATCCGGACGCCAGAATCGCGCTGCTGGAAAAAGAGTCCGGCCCGGCCTGTCATCAGACGGGTCACAACAGCGGCGTAATTCATGCCGGGGTCTATTACACCCCCGGCAGCCTGAAGGCGCAGTTTTGCCTGGCCGGAAATCGCGCCACAAAAGCCTTTTGCGATCAAAACGGCATCCGCTACGACGTCTGCGGAAAAATGCTGGTTGCCACCTCCGAACTGGAAATGGAGCGCATGCGCGCGCTGTGGGATCGCACCGCCGCTAACGGCCTTGAGCGCGAATGGCTGAATGCGCAGGAGCTTCGCGAGCGTGAACCCAACATCACCGGGCTGGGCGGTATTTTTGTTCCGTCGAGCGGGATCGTCAGCTACCGCGAAGTCACCGCCGCGATGGCGAAGATATTTCAGGCCAAAGGCGGTGAGATTATCTACAACGCTGAGGTCAGCGCGCTAAAAGAGCACGCTGCGGGCGTTGTCGTACATACCCGTCAGGGTCAGGAATTTGAGGGAGCGACGCTGATTAGCTGCTCTGGCCTGATGGCGGACCGACTAGTGAAAATGCTCGGCGTTGAACCCGGCTTTATCATCTGTCCGTTCCGTGGCGAATATTTCCGTCTGGCGTCAGAACATAACCAGATAGTCAACCATCTGATCTACCCCATCCCCGACCCGGCGATGCCGTTTCTCGGCGTTCATCTGACCCGGATGATTGACGGCAGCGTCACCGTGGGCCCCAACGCGGTACTGGCATTTAAACGTGAAGGCTACCGTAAACGCGACTTCTCGCTCAGCGATACGCTGGAGATCCTCAGCTCTTCCGGCATTCGTCGCGTGCTGCAAAACAACCTGCGCTCAGGACTTGGCGAAATGAAGAATTCGCTGTGCAAAAGCGGTTATCTGCGGCTGGTACAAAAGTACTGCCCGAGTCTGACGCTCAAGGATCTGCAGCCCTGGCCTGCAGGCGTGCGGGCACAGGCTGTATCACCGGACGGCAAGCTAATCGACGATTTCCTGTTTGTCACCACGCCACGCTCAATTCACACCTGTAACGCGCCTTCTCCGGCAGCAACGTCGGCGCTCCCTATCGGCGCGCATATTGTCAGCAAAGTTCATGCGCTGCTGGAGAACCAGAGTAATCCCGGACGCACGCTGCGTGCGGCACGTAGCGTGGAAACATTACACGCCGCATTCACCCGTTAAAACGATTTAGACAGGACGCAATTATGCAACTTAACGATCCAACCTTATTTCGCCAGCAGGCACTGATCGACGGCAACTGGCGTGACGCCAACAGCGGCGAGACCATCGCGGTGACCAACCCCGCCAACGGTCAGCAATTAGGTAGCGTACCGAAAATGGGGGCGGATGAAACCCGCGAAGCGATTAACGCCGCTAACCGCGCTCTGCCCGCCTGGCGTGCGCTGACCGCCAAAGAGCGGGCCAACATCCTGCGCCGCTGGTTCAACCTGATGATTGAGCATCAGGACGATCTCGCCCGTCTGATGACCCTGGAACAGGGTAAACCGCTGGCAGAAGCCAAAGGTGAAATCACCTATGCTGCTTCCTTTATTGAGTGGTTTGCCGAAGAGGGCAAACGTATCTATGGCGATACGATCCCCGGCCACCAGGCCGACAAACGCCTAATCGTCATCAAACAGCCGATCGGCGTTACCGCCGCGATTACGCCGTGGAACTTCCCCGCGGCGATGATTACCCGCAAAGCCGGTCCGGCGCTGGCGGCTGGTTGCACAATGGTGCTTAAACCGGCCAGCCAGACCCCCTACTCCGCACTGGCGCTGGCAGAGCTTGCCAATCGCGCCGGGATCCCGGCAGGCGTTTTCAGTGTGGTGACCGGTTCAGCGAGCGCGGTCGGCAACGAGCTGACTGGCAACCCGCTGGTACGCAAGCTGTCATTTACCGGCTCAACCGAAATTGGCCGTCAGTTAATGCAGCAGTGCGCCAAAGACATCAAAAAAGTGTCGCTGGAGCTGGGCGGCAATGCGCCGTTTATCGTCTTTGACGATGCCGATCTTGATAAAGCCGTGGAAGGCGCACTGGCATCGAAGTTCCGTAACGCTGGCCAAACCTGTGTCTGCGCCAACCGCCTGTACGTGCAGGACGGCGTGTATGACCGTTTTGCCGAAAAACTCCAGCAGGCAGTGAGCAAACTGCACCTCGGCGATGGTCTGCAACCTGACGTCACCACCGGGCCGCTGATCGACGAGAAAGCGGTAGCCAAAGTGCAGGAACACATCGCCGATGCTCTGGATAAAGGCGCGCGCATTATCGCGGGTGGCAAACCTCACGCACTCGGCGGCAACTTCTTCCAGCCCACCATTTTGGTGGATGTGCCTGACAACGCGAAGGTCGCCAAAGAAGAGACGTTCGGCCCGCTGGCTCCGCTGTTCCGGTTTAAGGACGAGGCTGACGTCATCGCTCAGGCTAATGACACTGAGTTTGGTCTGGCCGCCTATTTCTACGCCCGTGATTTGAGCCGCGTCTTTCGCGTTGGCGAAGCGCTGGAATACGGCATTGTCGGGATTAACACCGGCATTATCTCCAACGAAGTCGCCCCGTTTGGGGGAATCAAAGCCTCCGGTCTTGGCCGTGAAGGATCGAAATACGGCATCGAAGACTACTTAGAAATCAAATATATGTGCATCGGCCTTTAATAAAATAAATACTGGAGAACACCTGATGAGCACCAACAAAGAACTTATGCAACGTCGCAGCAACGCCGTTCCCCGTGGCGTAGGACAAATCCACCCTATTTTTGCCGAGCGTGCAGAAAACTGTCGAGTCTGGGACGTTGAAGGCCGTGAATTCCTCGATTTTGCTGGCGGTATTGCGGTGCTGAACACCGGCCACCTGCACCCGCAGATCGTCTCTGCGGTAGAAGCACAGTTGAAAAAGCTGTCCCATACCTGTTTCCAGGTGCTGGCCTATGAGCCGTACCTGGAGCTGTGCGAAATCATGAATAAGAAAGTGCCGGGCGATTTCGCCAAAAAAACCCTGCTGGTGACAACCGGCTCGGAAGCGGTGGAAAACGCGGTGAAAATCGCCCGCGCCGCCACCAAACGAACCGGCACTATCGCCTTCAGCGGCGCTTACCACGGTCGTACCCACTACACCCTGTCGCTGACCGGGAAAGTAAACCCGTACTCTGCAGGAATGGGGTTGATGCCGGGCCACGTGTACCGTGCGCTTTATCCTTGCCCGCTGCACGGCATCAGTGAAGACGATGCTATCGCCAGCATTCACCGTATCTTCAAAAATGATGCCGCTCCGGAAGACGTTGCCGCCATCGTGATTGAGCCCGTCCAGGGCGAAGGTGGTTTTTACGCCGCCTCTCCTGCTTTTATGCAACGTCTGCGCGCCATTTGTGACGAGCACGGCATCATGCTGATTGCCGATGAAGTACAGAGCGGCGCGGGCCGTACCGGTACGCTGTTCGCTATGGAGCAGATGGGCGTTGCGCCCGATCTCACCACCTTCGCCAAATCTATCGCCGGTGGCTTCCCGCTGGCGGGAGTGACCGGGCGCGCCGAAGTCATGGACGCAATCCCACCGGGCGGTCTGGGCGGTACCTATGCCGGTAACCCGATTGCCTGTGCCGCCGCACTGGCGGTACTGAATATTTTCGAACAGGAAAATCTGCTGCAAAAAGCCAACGACCTGGGGCAAACCCTGCGCGAAGGCCTGCTGGCTATCGCGGAAACCCACCGCGAGATTGGCGATGTACGCGGGCTGGGAGCGATGATCGCAATCGAACTGTTTGAAGACGGCGATCACACGAAACCAGACGCCAAACTGACCGCGGAAATCGTCGCGCGTGCGCGCGATAAAGGGCTGATCCTGCTCTCCTGCGGACCTTACTACAACGTACTGCGCATTCTTGTCCCACTGACCATTGAAGATGCCCAAATCCGCCAGGGGCTGGACATTATCGCTCAGTGTTTTGCCGAAGCGAAGCAGGGTTAACAGCGCATTCGACCAATAAAAAACGCAATCCACAGGCCGGATAAAGCGGAGCCGCCATCCGGCAGACAGGGTCAATAACAATAAATACGCGTGCCCCGGCGCGGGAATGCCGGGGTGCTCTCCCAAGTGAAATACTTTCGAGAGGTTTAAAAGATGGGGCAAGTGTCACAATCACATGATTTAGGGGGCGGGCTGAAATCACGCCACGTCACCATGCTGTCTATTGCCGGGGTTATCGGCGCAAGTTTGTTTGTGGGTTCAAGCGTGGCGATTGCAGAAGCCGGTCCCGCAGTATTACTGGCCTATCTGTTCGCCGGATTGCTGGTGGTGATGATTATGCGCATGCTGGCCGAAATGGCCGTTGCCACCCCGGATACCGGTTCCTTTTCCACCTACGCCGATAAGGCCATCGGCCCGTGGGCGGGTTATACCATCGGCTGGCTGTACTGGTGGTTCTGGGTGTTGGTTATCCCGCTGGAAGCGAATATCGCCGCCATCATTCTGCACTCCTGGGTTCCAGGCATTCCTATCTGGCTGTTTTCTCTGGTTATCACGTTGGCATTAACCGGCAGTAATTTGCTGAGCGTCAAAAATTACGGTGAGTTCGAGTTCTGGCTGGCGCTGTGCAAAGTGATTGCCATTCTGGCGTTTATCACTCTCGGCGCGGTGGCGATTAGCGGTTTCTATCCCTATGCCGAGGTCAGCGGAGTTTCGCGCCTGTGGGATCAGGGCGGCTTCATGCCCAACGGCTTTGGCGCGGTGATCAGCGCGATGCTAATCACCATGTTCTCCTTTATGGGCGCAGAGATTGTTACCATCGCCGCCGCCGAGTCCGACACCCCGGATAAGCACATCGTCCGCGCCACCAACTCGGTTATCTGGCGTATCTCCATCTTCTATCTGTGCTCTATTTTCGTGGTCGTCGCGCTGATTCCGTGGAACATGCCGGGACTGAAAGAGGTGGGCTCTTACCGCTCGGTGCTGGAGTTACTGCATATCCCACACGCGAAGCTGATCATGGACTGTGTCATATTGCTGTCAGTAACCAGTTGTCTGAACTCCGCGCTGTATACGTCGTCGCGTATGCTTTACTCCCTGAGCCGTCGTGGCGATGCTCCCGCCTTTATGGGTAAAACGAACCGGAGTAAAACGCCTTATGTGGCGGTGTTGCTGTCTACGGGTGCCGCGTTCCTCACCGTGGTGGTCAACTATTACGCCCCGGCCAAGGTGTTCAAATTCCTGATCGACAGCTCCGGCGCCATCGCCCTGCTGGTTTATCTGGTGATTGCAATTTCCCAACTGCGGATGCGCAAAATCCTGCTGGCGCGAGGCGGTGAAATTAAACTGAAAATGTGGCTCTATCCGTGGCTTACCTGGCTGGTAATCGCCTTTATTATCTTTGTGCTGGTGGTGATGCTCTTTCGCCCGGCTCAACAACTGGAAGTTATCTCTACCGGGTTGTTAGCCATAGGAATTATTTGCACCGTGCCTATTATGTCACGCTGGAAAAAACTGCTATCGTGGCAAAAAGCACCGTTGCAAAATACGCATTAAACCTTTTCCCGGCGCAGGCCGGGAAAACCGTTCAGGAGTAAGACCATGACCGCCATTCCCCAACCGACGGCCATTGATGGATACCGCTGGCTGAAAAACGACATCATCCGCGGTGTGTATCAGCCTGATGAAAAACTGCGTATGAGCCTGCTGACCTCACGCTATGAGCTTGGCGTGGGACCGTTACGCGAAGCGCTTTCGCAGTTGGTTGCCGAGCGGCTGGTCACGGTGGTCAATCAGAAAGGGTATCGTGTCGCCCCAATGTCCGAACAGGAGTTGCTCGATATTTTCGATGCCCGCGCCAATATGGAAGCCATGCTGGTCGCGCTGGCCATTGAACGCGGCGGCGACGCCTGGGAAGCTGAAATTCTGGCGCGGGCGCATATGCTCGGCAAGCTTGAAGCCGTTGACGCCAGTGAACAGATGCTCGACGAGTGGGATCAGCGCCATCAGGCTTTTCACTCGGCAATTGTCGCTGGCTGCGGTTCACAGTATCTGCTGCAAATGCGCGAACGGCTATTCGATTTGGCGGCGCGCTACCGGTTTATCTGGCTGCGAAAAACGGTGCTGTCGGTGGAGATGTTGGAAGATAAACACGATCAGCACCAAACCCTGACCGAAGCAATTCTGGCACGCGATGCCGCAGGTGCCAGCGAATTAATGCGCCAGCACCTGCTGACGCCCATTCCGATTATTCAACAAGCGATGTCCGGCAAATTGCTGACGCAATAAGCCTGAACATTCTTATTGTTCTGGAATACGCAAAACCTGCCCTGGATAAATTTTATCCGGGCTTTTCAGCATCGGTTTATTCGCTTCAAATATCTGGTTATACAGGTTGGCGTTACCGTATACCTGTTTGGCAATAGCGCTCAGGGTATCTCCTGATTTTACGGTATAAAACTGGCTTTCACTCGCCGGTGCAGAAGTTTTTACCTGATCGTCGACGCTGGCAATACCAGAGATATTTCCAATCGCAATCAGGATTTTTTCTTTCGCTTCCTGACTTAATCCATCGCCAGAAACGGTGGCTTTACCTTCGTTAATTTGGACGTTCACTTTATCCGCATCCGGGATGCCCGTTTTGTTCAGGTGTTCCTGTACCTTTTTTGCCAGATCGGCAGTGTCATGGTTGCCAGTAACCGCATCCCACAGTTTTTCACCCGCATCTTTTACAAAATTAAAGAGTCCCATATCCACCTCGGTAGTTAACAATCAACACCAGGAAGTGTAGCAGAGGAGAAAGGAGCGCAAAGAAAACGGCGCCAGAGCGCCGTAGTAGAAAGGTAATTAGTTACGCGTTTGTATCCAGAAGGCGTGGATCAGACCCGGGATGTAGCCCAGCAGCGTCAGAACAATATTGAGGATAAATGCCCAGCCGAACCCCTTCCCCAGCAGCACGCCAAGCGGGGGCAGAATAATAGTAAAAACGATTCTCCAGAAACCCATACACACTCCATACAAGCAAAAAGTTACTCATTGTTTAAAAAGAGATTTTATCTCTAAGCATAGTCAGTGTACCTAACTCTGCCAGCCTTCCCCTGCTGTTTTACCCTCCTTTACGCTCTTTACGCTGGCGTACGTTGACCGCTTATTTTAGAATAAGCTTAATTTAGAACATACTTAAATACATATGACTGAACTTGAACAACTCCAGGCCAGCGCTGAGCAGGCTGCCGCCCTGCTAAAAGCGATGAGTAACCCGAAAAGGTTGCTGATTTTGTGCATGCTCTGCGGCTCACCCGGTACCAGCGCGGGCGAATTAGCCCGTGTTACCGGCCTGAGTCCTTCCGCCACTTCGCAGCATCTGGCGCGTATGCGTGAAGAGGGCCTGATAGACAGCCAACGCGATGCCCAGCGCATCCTGTACTCCATCAAAAATGCGGCCGTGAATTCACTGATCGCCACATTAAAAACACTGTATTGCCCATAAGGAGCCATCATGACCATTGGGACGATTTCCCCACGCGAGGCGCAGACGCTGGTCGCACAAGGCGCAAAACTGATTGATATCCGCGATGCTGACGAGTATCTGTACGAGCATATTCCGGAGGCGCATCTGGCGCCATTACCTACGCTAGAGCAGGGATCGCTGCCTGCGAATTTACGCGCCGGGCAGGTGATTTTTCACTGCCAGTCAGGCAAACGTACACAAAACGCGGCGACAAAACTGAACGCTATTGCCGCGCCTGCGCAGGTCTGGTTGTTGGAAGGTGGCATTGACGGCTGGAAAGCCGCAGGTTTTCCGGTGGCAAAAGATCGTTCACAACCGTTACCGCTGATGCGCCAGGTGCAGATAGCCGCAGGCAGCCTTGCCTTACTCGGCGTCATTCTGGGCTACACCGTTAGCAGCGCCTTCTTCCTGCTGAGCGGTTTCGTGGGTGCCGGGCTAATACTCGCTGGCGTGACCGGCTTTTGCGGCATGGCGCGATTGCTGGATATCATGCCCTGGAACCGACGTACTCATTAAGCGGTAATCATTGAAACTGCGCTGTACCCGCTGATTGACGTGATCTATGGTGAGTTCTGCGATAAATAAAGGAGAGCAATATGTTTAAACCTGGCGATCTGGTTCAACCACGCATGGGTGGACCTAAACTGAAAGTTGTCGAAGTCAATGGCGATCACATTGTGGCGGTACACGCCAGTAATGAAAGCGGCGAAAAATTCACGCTGAAAGCAGCTGACGTGACGCGATATACCGAAGAGGGTGATTTTGGCGTTTGCTGAAAATAAGCGGTGAGGTCGCCCTCACCGCATTAATAATCAGATCAAAAAGTCATCAAGAGATTTACCGGCAGCCAGTGCCTGGGCAATTGGCTTCGGTGTGCGACCCTGTCCGGTCCATGTTTTTGTTTCACCATTGAGATCGGTAAAACGATATTTCGCCGGGCGCGGCTGACGTTTTTTAACTGAACCTGCCATCGCAGGCGTCATGCTCAGCAGCTCTTGCGGATTGATCCCGTCTGCCTGCATCAGCGCCAGCAAAGTATTAATTTTTTCCTGCTGTTCTGCACGTTGGCGCTGTAGTTGTTCTTCTTCATCGCGGCGTTCTTTGGTCACTACCCTGAATTTTTCCAGCATATCTTCCAGCACATCAACGGAAAATTCACGAGCCATTGCACGCAGCGAGCGGATATTATTTAAGTTTTTTAACATTGAACTCATATTAACAAAACCTCTTTAACGTAAAACATAAAAACGGTATTACCCTAAATATTGTATGCAACTGCTTATTATATTTCCAGTCTAATTTATTCGCATATTACTAATCAAAAAAGCTAATTCGTGTATTTATTGCATCCATTTTGATATCGCCTATGCGATATATTCTATTCCTCTGCTAGTCGCTATAAATATACCTGCAAGGAGTCTCAGGGTATCACCCGAGAAACAGGCCACAACATCGCGCGGAGCCGGTGCGTATACATATTGCACATTAGTCAACATTGAGAAAAGGAGCGCAAAAAATTCAGAAAAACAAATTTCCATAACCCATTGATCTAAAATGCCTTTAATTAAATCAGCAACGAAAATACCAAAACGAACAAAAAACAAACCATTGCAGAGCATTTTATCGACAAAAAGGTAATAAATAAAAATTTTAAGCTAGTTGCTAGTTATTATCCAGGCAGATATCCTATTCAAACGCGAAAGCAGCAAGACAAATCACTAGAAAGAAGATATTCAAAACCTTTTTTTCCCTTTTTACAAGGAGCATTAACATGTTCTCTCCGCAGTCACGCTTGCGTCATGCAGTAGCAGACACGTTCGCGATGGTTGTTTATTGTTCTGTCGTGAACATGTTGATCGAAATATTCCTTTCTGGAATGAGCTTCGAACAGTCTCTGTACTCCAGACTGGTGGCTATCCCCGTCAACATACTGATCGCGTGGCCATACGGCATGTATCGCGATTTGTTTATGCGCGCGGCGCGTAAAGCCACGCAGGCAGGATGGGGGAAAAATCTGGCGGATGTGCTGGCTTATGTCACCTTCCAGTCACCAGTGTATGTGATTATTCTTTTGACGGTTGGCGCCGACTGGCACCAGATTACGGCTGCAGTAAGTTCGAACATCGTGGTATCAATGCTGATGGGCGCGGTCTATGGCTACTTTCTTGATTATTGCCGCCGCCTGTTTAAGGTCAGCAGCTATCACCAGGCTAAAGCCTGACAGATCTCTTCGCGACTGGCCCTGCCAGTCGCATTATTAGTTTGAACTAACGTCGCCAAACAACCCACTCAGATAACGCTCAAGCGCAATTCGCGAACTGAAGCCGTGCGGAATACCATAATGTTCGTGAGTCTCTCCGGCTAAATATAGCGGGAATTGCTGGTAGTGATCGCAGGTTTTAATATCCGTCGCAGGTTCCGCCAGCGAAGAGCTGCGCTCTTTTAGCGTGGGATGGATAACTAATGCGGTACGTCCCATACGTGCTTCACGGTTAACGTACACATAATTTTCGCCACGACGATAGCCATACGTTTTTTGCGTCACTACATCGACGGTAAAGCCCACTTTTTCAAGTACGCGCGCCACCTCATCAGGTCGTAAATACATATATTTTCCTCGTTATCTTTTTTACTGCGGGCTTACCTTACCTGATTCAGCATTAGCAACGCTTTCAGAAAAGTCCATAAACGAGTGGCGATGGTGGGACGAATATCTTAAGAACCGCGCAGAATTATGTCAGCGACATCCGCAGTTGATACGCCGCCTGCTGCGCCATTTCCACCGAGCTGATGTTAGTAAACGACAACAATATTCCCCCCTTTCCTGCTGAAGTTATTCGCCAGCGGCTTAACGCCTGAACCGCCAGCCCGGCCTGATTCGCTTTGCGCACTAGCGCAACATCATCTCCGTCGACAGTTATCACCAGCTGAATCCCTCCTTCCTGAGGAATGACGTTAAATCCTTGTTCGCTCAGCGCGTTTTCCATCCATTGACGTCGCAGGGCATAATTCTGGCGCATACGTTTTAAGTGCCGCCAGAAGTGGCCATCTTGCATAAAATCCGCCAGCGTTTGCTGCCATAAAACCGGAACGCTACAGGCCGTTAGCGCCGCCTGCTGACGAAAATGTTCGACCTGAGTCAGGGGTACCACCAGCCATGCCGTGCGCAAAGCCGGAAACATCGATTTGCTGAACGTTCCGGCATAAATCACCCGCTGGGGCGCATCCAGACTTTTTAGCGGCGGCAACGGTTTACCGTGGTAGCGAAATTCACTGTCGTAATCATCTTCAATGATCCACGCCTGCGCCCGAGTCGCCCATTCAAGCAGTTGGTGGCGACGGTCTAATGACAGGGCGACGCCCAGCGGACTTTGGTGTGCGGGTGTGAGCAGCACAAAACGCGCCTGCGGGTAGTCACGGATCCCAGCACAGACATCCAGACCATCGGCATCAACCGACACCGGCATCAGCTCAATGCGCTCCTGAGCCACCACGGGGTGAATCAACGGAAAGCCAGGATCTTCGACCCACATCCCCTCACCGGGTTGAGACAGAGCGCGCAGGATTAACGTCATTGATGCCGCGTAACCTGAAGTAATAAAAATCTGCTCCGGCTGGCACTCAATACTGCGTGAGACGCGCAGGTAATCGACAATCGCCTGACGTAAAACCCGTTCGCCGCAAACATCGCCCACGGCCAGGTCAAAACGCGTTTGGGTGCGTAAACGCCGCCCCATCACCCGCGCCCAGACGTCCCGCGGGAAGAGATCGAGTGCGGGTAATCCCATCTGAAAAGGCTGCGGCCTGGGGTTTTCTCCGGCGAAGATGGCGGGAGACACAGGTGCGTTTTCCGGTCGCAGTTGCTCACTGACAAATGTTCCTGCCTGCCCGCGTCGCGCGAGCCAGCCCTGCGCCACCAGATCTGCATAGGCATTTTCCACCGTCGAACGTGATACCCCCAGCTCCTGGGCCCAGGTCCGACTGGAGGGTAATCTTGTGCCTGGCTTTAGTTCACCTTTCTCAATGGCGTTTTTTAACTGACGGGCGATTTGCTGATAGCGTGGCATTTATGGTCTGCTTTTTTGGCAACAATATGGCTCTCTATAGCAGTCCATTATAGTGCTACATTGCGGGTCATCCAAACGAGGAGAAATACCATGACAATGTTACGCCAGCCCTATTATGAACTCAGTCCTGAAATCTATAACGCTTTGGTTCAGGCCAGCAAAGCGCTGGAAAACTGCGCGCTGGAACCTACGCTGACGGAACTGATTTACCTGCGAGTCTCGCAAATCAACGGCTGCGCCTTTTGCCTGGAAATGCACAGTAAGGCGCTGCGCAAATCCGGTGTTGCGCAGGCCAAACTGGACGCGCTGGCAGGCTGGCGGGTGAGTCATCACTTCAGCGAGCAGGAGCGTGCGGCACTGGCGTGGGCCGAATCCGTGACCCATATAGCCAACACCCATGCCGAAGATGACGTTTATCTGCCGCTACTCGACCATTTTAGCGCGAAAGAGATTAGCGATCTGACGTTTGCTATTAGCCTGATGAACTGCTTTAACCGTCTGGCGGTAGGGATGCGCATGTGATTCTGCGCTGCCGGATGGCGACATAAACGCCATCCGGCAACCTGCCATAGTTTCTATCACTTCCTCCGTCACGCTCATCACCCATGCCCTCATCAATCTAAAATTACCATATCTTGTATGGTTGAATCTTTTTAAAACTACATCTAGTATCTCCTCTATCAAGACACACGCAACCTGACGCCCTCTATCGCGTCATTCTTTTACTTTTAGATGGAAATACGAATCATGCGCATTGTTATTTACACTCGTAACAACTGTGTTCAGTGCCACGCCACTAAGCGGGCGATGGAAAGCCGCGGGTTTGACTTTGAGATGGTAAACGTCGATTTACACCCCGATATGGCTGATCGCCTGCGCGATCAAGGCTTTCGTCAGTTACCGGTCGTGGTCGCAGGGGAAACCAGTTGGTCAGGATTTCGCCCGGACATGATCAACCGTCTGCGCCCGGCTCCTCAAGTGGTCAGCGCATGAGTCAGCTCGTCTACTTTTCCAGCAGCTCCGAAAATACGCACCGCTTCATGCAGCGTCTGGGGCTGCCTGCCATCCGCATTCCGCTTAACGAACGCGAGCGGATCCGGGTAGACGAACCTTACATTTTAATCGTGCCCTCCTACGGTGGCGGCGGTACAGCTGGCGCGGTCCCGAGACAGGTGATCCGCTTTTTAAACGATACGCACAACCGGGCGTTAATCCGTGGAGTGATCGCCTCCGGCAATCGCAATTTCGGGGACGCCTACGGTCGCGCGGGTGATGTCATCTCACAAAAATGCGGCGTGCCGTGGCTCTATCGCTTTGAGCTGATGGGCACCCAAAGCGATATCGACAACGTGCAAAAAGGAGTGAGCGAATTTTGGCAACGACAACCGCAGAACGTGTAATACAGCAGACGCTGGATTATCACGCCCTGAACGCCATGCTGAATCTGTACGATAAGGCCGGGCGCATTCAGTTCGACAAAGACCATCAGGCGGTGGAGGCGTTCTTTACCGCCCACGTCCGCCCCAACTCGGTGGCGTTTGCCAGCCAGCAGGCGCGTCTGGACACGTTGGTGGATGAAGGCTATTACGATGCCAGCGTGTTAGCCCGCTACGATCGCGCGTTTGTGCTGAAGCTATTCGCCCACGCCCACGCCAGCGGATTCCGTTTCCAGACGTTCCTCGGCGCATGGAAGTTCTACACCAGCTATACGCTGAAAACGTTCGACGGGAAGCGCTATCTCGAAGACTTTGAGGATCGCGTAACGATGGTGGCGCTCACGCTGGCGCAGGGCGATGAAGCGCTCGCTCTGCAACTGACCGATGAAATGCTCTCCGGGCGTTTTCAACCCGCCACGCCAACCTTTTTAAACTGCGGTAAACAGCAACGCGGCGAGCTGGTTTCCTGCTTCCTGTTACGCATTGAAGACAACATGGAGTCAATTGGACGGGCGGTCAACTCGGCGCTGCAACTCTCCAAACGCGGCGGCGGCGTGGCATTTTTGCTCTCTAACCTGCGTGAGGCAGGTGCCCCCATTAAGCGCATTGAGAACCAGTCCTCTGGGGTGATCCCGGTAATGAAAATGCTGGAGGATGCGTTTTCTTATGCGAATCAATTAGGGGCGCGTCAGGGTGCAGGCGCGGTGTATCTGCACGCGCATCATCCGGATATTTTGCGTTTTCTCGATACCAAACGTGAAAACGCCGACGAGAAAATCCGTATCAAAACGCTCTCGCTTGGTGTGGTGATCCCGGATGTCACCTTCCAGTTAGCCAAAGAAAATGCCCAAATGGCGCTGTTTTCACCGTATGACGTGGAACGCATTTACGGCAAACCATTCGGTGATATCGCCGTAACTGAACGGTATGACGAACTGGTTGCCGACAAACAAGTGCGCAAAAAATACATTAACGCCCGCGATTTCTTCCAGCGGCTGGCCGAGATCCAGTTCGAGTCCGGCTACCCTTACATCATGTTTGAAGACACGGTGAATCGCGCTAATCCAATTGCCGGTCGTATCAATATGAGCAACCTGTGCTCAGAGATTTTGCAGGTTAACAGCGCTTCCACCTACGATGAAAACCTCAATTACGCGCAAACAGGGCACGATATCTCCTGCAACCTCGGCTCGTTGAATATTGCTCATACCATGGATTCGCCAGACTTTGGGCGCACCGTGGAAACGGCGGTTCGCGGTTTAACGGCCGTTTCGGACATGAGCCATATCCGCAGCGTACCCTCAATTGAGGCCGGGAACAGCGCATCGCACGCTATCGGTCTTGGGCAGATGAACCTGCACGGGTATCTGGCACGGGAAGGTATCGCCTACGGCTCACCTGAAGGGCTGGATTTCACCAATCTCTATTTCTACACCATCACCTGGCATGCGCTGAATACGTCGATGAAGCTCGCCCGCGAGCGCGGCAAAACTTTTGCCGGATTCAGACAGTCCCGCTACGCCAGCGGTGAGTATTTTAACCAGTATCTACAGGGCGACTGGCAGCCAAAAACCGACAAGGTTCGCACACTGTTTGCCGCCAGCGGCATTACGCTGCCAACGCGCGAAATGTGGTCGCAGCTGCGTGAAGATGTCATGCGCTACGGCATTTATAACCAGAATTTACAAGCGGTTCCGCCAACGGGTTCTATCTCCTACATCAACCATGCGACATCAAGCATTCACCCGATCGTGTCAAAAGTGGAGATTCGCAAAGAGGGCAAAACCGGGCGCGTTTACTACCCTGCCCCGTTTATGACCAATGAGAATCTGGCCTTGTATCAGGATGCCTACGAGATTGGTCCACAAAAAATCATTGATACCTACGCTGAAGCAACGCGGCATGTCGATCAGGGGCTTTCACTGACGCTCTTTTTCCCCGATACCGCCACCACTCGCGATATCAACAAAGCGCAAATTTACGCCTGGCGTAAAGGCATCAAATCGCTGTATTACATCCGACTACGCCAGTTGGCGCTGGAAGGAACCGAAATCGAAGGTTGCGTGTCATGCGCGCTGTAAGGAGGACAACATGACATTATCCCGCGTGAGTGCCATCAACTGGAACAAGATTGAGGATGATAAAGATCTCGAGGTTTGGAATCGCCTGACCAGTAACTTCTGGCTACCGGAAAAGGTCCCGCTCTCCAACGATATCCCGGCCTGGCAAACGTTGAACGCCGACGAACAGCAGCTGACTATCCGCGTTTTTACCGGGCTGACGCTGCTCGACACCATTCAGAACATAGCCGGTGCGCCAGCATTGATGGCCGATTCGTTAACGCCGCATGAAGAGGCGGTGCTATCGAATATCAGCTTTATGGAAGCGGTGCACGCCCGTTCGTACAGCTCAATTTTCTCCACTCTTTGCCAGACCAAAGACGTGGATGCGGCTTACGCGTGGAGTGAAGAAAATACCCCACTCCAGCGCAAGGCGCAGATCATTTTGACACATTACGCCAGCGACGAACCGTTGAAGAAAAAAATTGCCAGCGTGTTTCTGGAATCCTTCCTGTTCTATTCCGGCTTCTGGTTGCCAATGTATTTCTCCAGCCGCGGAAAACTGACCAATACCGCCGATCTCATTCGTCTGATCATTCGTGATGAAGCCGTTCACGGGTATTACATTGGTTATAAATATCAAAAAGGTCTGGAGCACATTTCTGAATCCGCACGCGAGGAGTTAAAGAATTTTGCCCTCGACCTGCTGATGGAATTGTATGATAACGAAGCGCGTTATACGGAAGAATTGTATGCAGAAACCGGCTGGGTGGATGACGTCAAAGCCTTCCTTTGCTACAACGCCAATAAGGCATTAATGAATTTGGGGTATGAGGCATTATTCCCGCCAGAAATGGCGGAGGTTAACCCAGCAATCCTTGCTGCGCTGTCGCCCAACGCTGACGAAAACCACGATTTCTTCTCGGGTTCCGGCTCATCATATGTGATGGGAAAAGCTGTCGAAACCGAAGACGACGACTGGAATTTCTAGCACTCATTTCCGCGGAAAATACCGTACATTTTTCGCGGAAATATTCTAACAGGATCACACTTTTGTCGTGCAAATATAATTGTGTGATCTACACTCAATATCAGTCGCATTATTCGCCTGCATTTCAGCAATTCAGGCGACTTTTCATTGCCATTTACAAAAAATATTACCCCATTCACATTCGCGCTCAGCCCTTATATCACGGGAAGTCCCGCCACATGGCCTTCGGCAATATTCGTGCCACAAACAAATTCAGGGTTGTCTCAGATTCTCAGTATGTTAGGGTAGAAAAAGGTCACTATTTCCATCAGGTAATATATCGATATAAACAAATAACAGGAATCATTCTATTGCATGGCAATTAAATTAGAAGTTAAAAATCTCTATAAGATATTTGGAGAGCATCCGCAGAGAGCTTTCAAATATATTGAAAAAGGACTTTCAAAAGAGCAGATTCTGGATAAAACAGGGCTATCGCTTGGCGTTAAGAACGCCAGTCTGGCCATTGAAGAAGGCGAGATATTTGTCATCATGGGATTATCCGGTTCGGGTAAATCCACAATGGTACGCCTTCTCAATCGCCTGATTGAACCCACCCGCGGGCAAGTATTGATTGACGGCGTAGACATCGCCCGGATATCCGATGCTGAGCTTCGCGAGGTGCGCAGAAAAAAGATTGCGATGGTTTTCCAGTCCTTTGCCCTGATGCCGCACATGACGGTCCTGGACAATACGGCATTCGGCATGGAATTAGCCGGTGTTGGCGCGGATGAACGTCGTGAAAAAGCGTTAGATGCGCTGCGTCAGGTTGGTCTGGAGAATTATGCTCACGGATACCCGGATGAACTTTCCGGAGGGATGCGCCAGCGTGTGGGCCTCGCCCGTGCATTAGCCATTAACCCTGACATCTTATTAATGGATGAGGCCTTTTCTGCCCTCGATCCGTTAATTCGTACCGAGATGCAGGATGAACTGGTAAAACTACAGGCGAAACATCAACGTACCGTGGTCTTTATTTCCCACGATCTCGACGAAGCTATGCGTATTGGCGACAGAATTGCCATTATGCAAAACGGTGAAGTGGTCCAGGTCGGCACGCCAGATGAAATCCTGAATAATCCGGCCAATGATTATGTACGCACCTTCTTCCGCGGCGTTGATATTAGCCAGGTCTTTAGTGCCAAGGATATTTCACGTCGTAGCCCTGAAGGTTTAATTCGTAAAACGCCCGGGGTCGGTCCACGTTCAGCGCTGCAATTATTGCAGGACAAAGATCGCGAATATGGTTACGTGATCGAGCGCGGCAATAAATTCGTCGGCGTTGTCTCTATCGACTCTTTAAAAACAGCATTAAGTCAGGCGCAAGGTATTGAAGCGGCATTGATCGATGAGCCGCTAGCCGTGGATGCACAAACTCCTCTCAGCGAGTTGCTTTCTCATGTCGGCCAGGCCCCGTGCGCGGTGCCGGTTGTTGATGAGGAACAGCAGTATGTGGGCATCATTTCAAAACGCATGCTGTTACAGGCTTTAGATCGTGAGGGGGCAAACAATGGCTGATCAAACCAATCCGTGGGATACCACACCAGCGACCGACAGTGCCGCACAAACCGCCGATGCCTGGAGTACGCCATCAGGCGCGCCAGCTGACGGCGGTAGCGCAGACTGGCTGACCAGCGCACCCGCGCCGGCGCCAGAGCATTTCAATATTATGGATCCGTTCCATAAAACGCTGATCCCGCTGGATAGCTGGGTCACAGAAGGGATCGACTGGGTCGTTACCCATTTCCGTCCGGTCTTCCAGGGCATTCGAGTCCCGGTGGATTATATTCTCAACGGCTTCCAGCAGCTTCTGTTGGGTATGCCTGCCCCGGTGGCGATTATCCTGTTCGCTCTGATTGCCTGGCAGATTTCCGGCGTTGGAATGGGCGTTGCTACGCTGATTTCATTGATTGCAATCGGGGCCATCGGCGCGTGGTCGCAGGCCATGATCACCCTGGCGCTGGTACTAACCGCGCTGCTGTTCTGCGTGGTGATCGGTCTACCGATGGGGATCTGGTTGGCGCGCAGTCCACGGGCGGCAAAAATTGTTCGTCCGCTGCTGGACGCCATGCAAACCACACCGGCGTTCGTCTATCTGGTGCCGATCGTCATGCTGTTTGGTATCGGCAACGTCCCGGGCGTGGTGGTAACGATTATCTTCGCCCTGCCGCCAATCGTGCGTCTGACCATTCTGGGGATTAACCAGGTGCCAGCCGACTTGATTGAAGCCTCGCGCTCATTTGGCGCCAGCCCGCGTCAGATGCTGTTTAAAGTCCAGCTCCCGCTGGCGATGCCTACCATTATGGCCGGGGTCAACCAGACGCTGATGCTGGCGCTCTCAATGGTCGTCATCGCGTCGATGATCGCCGTCGGCGGACTGGGTCAGATGGTTCTGCGCGGAATCGGTCGTCTGGATATGGGGCTTGCCACCGTCGGCGGGGTTGGGATCGTGATCCTCGCCATCATTCTCGACCGCCTGACGCAGGCTGTCGGTCGCGACGCCCGTAGCCGTGGCAACCGTCGCTGGTACACCACCGGCCCCGTTGGGCTTATCACTCGCCCATTCACGAAGTAATTCACCCGTTGCCCGGTGGCGTATTGCTTACCGGGCCTATACGTCCCTCCAATATTTAAGGAACAACGATGCGACAGAACGTCATTATTGCCACAGCGTTTGCCACCCTTGTCTCCACCAGCACTTTCGCTGCCGATCTGCCAGGCAAAGGCATCACTGTACAGCCAATCCAGAGCACTATCTCTGAAGAATCCTTCCAGACGCAACTGGTCGCCCGTGCGCTGGAGAAACTGGGTTATACCGTTAACAAAACAAGTGAAGTTGACTACAACGTCGGCTATACCTCCATTGCCTCTGGCGATGCAACTTTTACCGCTGTGAACTGGCAGCCGCTGCATGATGATATGTATGCCGCAGCGGGCGGAGACAAAAAGTTCTATCGCGAGGGGGTATTCGTTACGGGTGCCGCGCAAGGTTATCTGATCGATAAAAAAACCGCTGAGCAGTATAAAATCACCAACATTGCCCAGTTAAAAGATCCGAAGATCGCCAAAATCTTTGACACCAACGGCGACGGAAAAGCAGACATGATGGGCTGCTCGCCGGGCTGGGGCTGCGAAGCGGTGATCAACCACCAGAACAAAGCCTTCGATCTGGAAAAAACCGTCGAGGTCAGCCACGGTAACTATGCGGCGATGATGGCTGACACTATTACCCGCTTTAAAGAAGGCAAACCCATTCTTTACTACACCTGGACACCGTACTGGGTGAGCGACGTAATGAAACCGGGTAAAGATGTGGTCTGGCTGCAAGTACCGTTCTCTTCCCTGCCAGGCGAGCAGAAAGACATTGATACCAAGCTGCCAAACGGCGCCAACTACGGCTTCCCGGTGAACACTATGCATATCGTCGCCAACAAAGCCTGGGCGGAGAAAAACCCGGCTGCGGCGAAACTGTTTGCCGTCATGAAGCTGCCGCTGGCGGATATCAACGCGCAGAACGCGATGATGCACGACGGGAAAGCATCTGAAGCCGACGTGCAGGGTCACGTTGACGGCTGGATCAAAGCCCACCAGCAACAGTTTGATGGCTGGGTGAAAGAAGCGCTGGCTGCGCAGAAATAACCCCCCTCGTAGGTCTGATAAGCGTAGCGCCATCACACCAATGCCGGATGGTGGCGCGCTGCGCCTTATCCGGCCTACACGCCCTCCTCCCAACCGCACAATCCATCACCCAACAAATCAGCAACATTTAATCACTTACGTTATGATTGTTTTCTGCAACCCATTTTTCAGTTGAAAACCATGACGAAAACCACTCAGGGACTTAGCCCTTCGCTGATCCTGTTAATGTCTATCGCCACCGGCCTCGCCGTCGCCAGTAACTATTACGCGCAGCCGCTGCTCGACACCATCGCACGTAACTTTTCGCTATCGGCCAGTACCGCTGGCTTTATCGTCACCGCGGCCCAACTCGGCTATGCCGCCGGCCTGCTGTTTTTAGTACCGCTTGGCGATATGTTTGAACGCCGGATGCTGATCGTCTCCATGACGCTGTTAGCGGCAGGCGGCATGCTTATTACCGCCAGTAGCCAGTCGCTGGGCATGCTGATCCTCGGCACCGCCCTGACCGGGTTGTTCTCGGTAGTGGCACAGATTCTGGTTCCGCTGGCGGCGACGCTTGCCACGCCGGATAAGCGCGGTAAAGTTGTCGGCACCATTATGAGCGGCCTGCTGCTGGGTATCCTGCTGGCGCGCACCGTGGCGGGATTACTGGCCAATCTTGGCGGCTGGCGCACCGTATTTTGGGTCGCATCGATATTAATGGCGCTGATGGCGATTGCGCTGTGGCGCGGTCTGCCGAAGATGAAATCAGATACTCATCTCAACTATCCGCAACTGTTAGGCTCCGTATTCAGCCTGTTTATCCATGATAAATTGCTGCGTACCCGCGCGATGCTGGGCTGCCTGACCTTTGCCAATTTCAGTATTCTCTGGACCTCTATGGCGTTTTTGCTCGCCTCGCCGCCGTTTAACTACTCCGAAGGAACGATCGGGCTGTTTGGCCTGGCAGGGGCCGCAGGGGCGTTAGGCGCGCGTCCGGCAGGTGGTTTTGCCGATAAGGGAAAATCACATCTCACCACGACCACAGGTCTGTTATTACTGCTGCTCTCCTGGTGGGCTATCTGGTTAGGGCATAGTTCCGTACCAATGCTGATTATCGGTATCCTGGTCCTGGACCTCACCGTTCAGGGTGTGCATATCACCAACCAGACGGTTATCTATCGCATTCATCCGGACGCGCGTAATCGCCTGACCGCCGGATACATGACCAGCTATTTTATTGGCGGGGCGGCAGGTTCGCTGATTTCGGCCTCCGCCTGGCAGCATGCCGGTTGGGCTGGCGTTTGTCTGGCCGGTACGACCGTTGCCCTACTCAACCTGTTGGTCTGGTGGCGAGGATATCACCGTCAGGAAGCCGTAAATTAAGCATATAGCGTATGTTTACCGCTGATTGGGCTCCGCAGGGTGTTAAGGAGCCCATCAGTCTGCTAAGGTTATAACTCATTGAACCAATTTATATTAATTTCGGTAATGAAACCTATAACCCTATGGAAAGCCCGATATCCCAGTCTGAACCCAGTTCTGCGACGCTAACTGAAGGATTCAAAGACAGCCTGCCAATAGTCATCAGCTATATTCCGGTCGCTTTTGCATTTGGTCTCAATGCCACTCGCCTTGGCTTTACTCCGGTTGAAAGCGTGTTTTTCTCCTGCATTATCTATGCGGGAGCCAGCCAGTTTGTCATCACCACAATGCTCGCCGCAGGCAGTTCTTTGTGGGTCGCCGCACTGACCGTCATGGCCATGGATGTACGCCATGTTTTGTACGGACCTTCCCTGCGTAGCCGAATCGCCCAGCGACTGAGTAAACCCAAAAGCGCGCTGTGGGCCTTTGGCCTCACCGATGAAGTCTTTGCCGCCGCCACCGCGAAGCTGGTACGGGATAACCGGCGCTGGAGTGAAAACTGGATGATCGGCATTGCGCTATGCTCCTGGGCCTCCTGGGTGTTTGGCACGGTGATCGGCGCGTTTTCCGGCAGTGGTTTACTCAAGGATTACCCGGCAGTTGAAGCGGCGTTGGGCTTCATGCTCCCGGCGCTGTTCATGAGCTTCCTGCTCGCCTCTTTCCAGCGTCAACAAGCACTCTGCGTGACTGCAGCACTGACCGGCGCGCTGGCTGGCGTCATGCTGTTTTCCATTCCTGCCGCTATCCTTGCAGGCATTGTCTGCGGATGCCTGACGGCTCTTATCCAGTCATTTTGGCAGGGAGGTCCCGATGAGCTATGAGGTCCTGCTGCTTGGCCTGTTGGTCGGCTGCGTTAACTACTGTTTTCGTTATTTGCCGCTCCGTCTTGGAGTGGGGAATGTTCGCCCGACGAAGCGCGGCGCGACGGGCATATTACTCGACACCATTGGCATTGCATCAATTTGCGCCCTGTTGGTGGTGTCTACCGCGCCAGAAGTGATGCACGATTCTCGTCGGTTCGTGCCTACGCTGGTGGGGTTTGTCATACTGGGCGCAAGCTTCTATAAGACCCGCAGCATCATCATTCCAACCTTACTGAGTGCTCTGGGCTATGGATTAGCCTGGAAAATGCTGATTGTCTTATAGATAAAAACAATCATTTTAAATAAATAATACATTTACTTTATTTGTCACTGTCGTTACTATATCGGCTGAAATTAATGAGGTTATACCCAAATGGATAGTTCGTTTACGCCCATTGAACAAATGCTAAAATTTCGCGCCAGCCGCTACGAAGAGTTCCCTTATCAGGAAGTGCTTCTGACTCGTCTATGCATGCACATGCAGGGCAAGCTGCTGGAAAACCGCAATAAGATGCTGAAAGCTCAAGGGATTAACGAGACATTGTTTATGGCGTTGATTACGCTGGAGTCTCAGGAAAACCACAGTATTCAGCCTTCTGAACTGAGTTGCGCGCTTGGCTCGTCACGCACTAACGCAACCCGTATTGCGGATGAGTTAGAAAAACGTGGCTGGATCGAACGTCGCGAAAGCGATAACGATCGCCGCTGTCTGCATCTGCAATTGACCGAGAAAGGCCACGCATTTTTGCAAGAGGTGTTACCGCCTCAGCATAACTGCCTGCATCAGCTTTGGTCATCTCTCAGCACCACCGAAAAAGATCAGCTTGAGCAAATTACCCGTAAACTTCTGACCCGTCTTGACCAGATGGAACAGGATGGCGCGGTATTAGAAGCGTTGCGCTAACGCGCCGACTCGCTCAGAAATCCAGATTTATAAATGAAAAAACCGACAGGCCAGCACGCATACTGCTGGCCTGTCTGATAAACAGGTCGGCTCAGCCGATGTGAAAAAAAAAGAAGATCGTGGAGAACAACATGAGCGTAAATGCGGAGACTCAAACCCCGCAGCAACCGGTCAAGAAGAATGGCAAACGTAAAAGTATGCTGCTCCTTCTGACCTTGCTCTTTATTATCATTGCCGTGGCATATGGGATTTATTGGTTTTTAGTACTGCGTCATGTCGAAGAGACAGACGATGCGTACGTGGCAGGGAACCAGGTTCAAATCATGGCGCAGGTATCAGGCAGCGTGACGAAAGTCTGGGCTGATAACACTGACTTTGTAAAACAAGGCGATGTGCTGGTCACCCTCGACCAGACAGACGCAAAGCAGGCATTTGAAAAAGCCAAAACTGCGCTGGCTTCCAGCGTGCGTCAGACGCACCAGTTGATGATCAATAGCAAGCAGTTACAGGCAAGCATTGAAGTGCAGAGAACCGCGCTGGCGCAGGCACAAAGCGACTTTAATCGCCGTGTCCCGCTGGGCAACGCCAACCTGATTGGCCGCGAAGAGCTGCAACATGCGCGTGATGCCGTCGCCAGCGCTCAGGCTCAGCTTGATGTGGCTATCCAACAATATAATGCCAACCAGGCGATGATTCTCGGCAGTAAGCTGGAAGACCAGCCCGCCGTGCAACAGGCTGCCACTGAAGTGCGCAATGCCTGGCTGGCGCTGGAACGAACCAGAATCGTCAGCCCAATGACTGGCTATGTTTCCCGTCGTTCCGTGCAGCCGGGGGCGCAAATTAGCCCGACCACGCCGCTGATGGCGGTCGTTCCAGCCACTAACCTGTGGGTGGATGCCAACTTCAAAGAAACACAGCTCGCGCACATGCGTATCGGTCAACCTGCGACCGTTATCAGCGATATTTACGGCGATGACGTGAAATATACCGGTAAGGTTGTCGGGCTGGATATGGGTACGGGCAGCGCCTTTTCCCTGCTGCCAGCACAAAACGCAACGGGTAACTGGATCAAAGTCGTCCAGCGTCTGCCGGTGCGTATTGAACTAGATGCACAGCAGCTGGCGCAGCATCCGCTGCGTATCGGTTTATCTACGCTGGTTACGGTAGATACCTCAAATCGTGACGGACAAATTCTGGCAAGCCAGGTTCGCACCACGCCGGTATCAGAAAGTAATGCACGGGAAATCAACCTTGCTCCGGTCAATAAGATGATCGAAGAGATCGTGCAGGCCAACGCGGGCTAATTCAAAGGTGCGTGTGATGCAACAGCAAAAACCGCTGGAAGGCGCGCAGCTCGTCATTATGACGATCGCGCTGTCCCTGGCGACATTCATGCAGGTGCTGGACTCCACCATTGCTAACGTGGCGATCCCCACTATCGCCGGGAACCTCGGCTCTTCACTGAGCCAGGGAACCTGGGTGATCACCTCATTCGGGGTGGCGAACGCTATCTCGATTCCGATCACCGGCTGGCTGGCAAAGCGCTTTGGCGAAGTAAGGCTATTCATGTGGTCAACTATCGCCTTCGTCATTGCGTCATGGGCATGCGGGATGTCCACCAGCCTGAACATGCTGATTTTCTTCCGCGTAATCCAGGGGATTGTCGCCGGACCATTAATTCCGCTGTCACAAAGCTTGTTGCTGAATAACTATCCTCCCGCCAAACGTTCTATCGCTCTGGCGCTATGGTCGATGACGGTGATTGTTGCCCCGATATGCGGCCCTATTCTTGGGGGCTATATCAGCGACAACTATCACTGGGGCTGGATATTTTTCATCAACGTGCCAATCGGTGCTGCGGTGGTATTGATGACTCTGCAAACCCTGCGCGGTCGGGAAACCAAAACCGAGCAGCGGCGCATCGATGCCATTGGTCTGGCCCTGCTGGTCATTGGTATCGGCAGCTTGCAGATTATGCTCGACCGCGGCAAAGAGCTGGACTGGTTCGCCTCTCAGGAGATTATCATCCTGACGGTGGTCGCCGTGGTCGCCATCAGCTTCCTGATCGTCTGGGAGCTTACCGACGAGCACCCCATTGTCGACCTCTCGCTGTTTAAGTCGCGCAACTTTACCATCGGCTGTCTGTGTATCAGTCTGGCCTATATGCTCTACTTCGGCGCAATCGTCCTGCTGCCGCAGCTGTTGCAGGAGGTATACGGCTATACGGCAACCTGGGCCGGTCTGGCGTCAGCGCCGGTTGGGGTGATTCCGGTGATCTTATCGCCAATTATCGGCCGCTTCGCGCACAAGCTTGATATGCGTCGGTTAGTTACGTTCAGTTTTATTATGTACGCCGTCTGTTTCTACTGGCGTGCGTGGACGTTCGAACCGGGTATGGACTTTGGCGCATCGGCCTGGCCACAGTTTATTCAGGGTTTCGCGGTAGCCTGCTTCTTTATGCCGCTGACGACTATCACGCTGTCCGGCTTACCGCCTGAGCGTCTGGCCGCGGCATCAAGTTTGTCGAACTTTACGCGAACGCTGGCCGGCTCTATTGGCACATCAATTACGACGACGATGTGGACTAACCGCGAGTCACTTCACCATGCGCAGTTAACGGAATCCGTTAATCCTTACAATCCAAATGCGCAGGCAATGTACGATAAGCTGCAGGATTTAGGGATGACGCATCAGCAAGCGTCAGGCTGGATAGCCCAGCAGATCACCAATCAGGGGCTGATTATTTCCGCCAACGAAATCTTCTGGATGTCGGCGGGGATCTTCCTGGTCTTGCTTGGCCTGGTGTGGTTTGCCAAGCCACCCTTCGGTGCGGGCGGCGGCGGCGGTGGCGCGCACTAAATATCTGATAAAAGGGATCTGCGGATCCCTTTTTTATTGCCCCGTAAACCACCTCCCAGGGATATGGTTGAGGGGAGGCAATAAAAAACCCCGGTTATAAGCCGGGGTTAATTTAAATACTGGAACAACTAATCAGTATGACTAAATATGCAGTTCCTGCAGTTTCTCTTTCGGCAGCGCCAGCTCTTCATTGCTGTTAACGCGTACATCATGCTCCAGAATATGACGTGCGATATCCTGTGCTTCGCTAAGAGAGTGCATCTGATACGTGCCACACTGGTAAACGTTCAGCTCCGGGATCTGGTTTTGATCCTGCACTTTCAGCACGTCCGCCATCGCCGCTTTCCACGCGTCGGCAACACGCTGCTCGTCTGGCGTACCAATCAGGCTCATGTAAAAGCCAGTGCGGCATCCCATCGGAGAGATATCGATAATCTCCACGCCGTTGCCGTTGAGATGGTTACGCATAAAACCTGCAAACAGATGTTCCAGCGTGTGGATACCTTTCTCAGGCATCACTTCTTTGTTCGGAATGCAGAAACGCAGATCAAACACGGTGATTGCGTCGCCATGCGGGGTGTTCATCGTTTTTGCAACCCGGACCGCGGGAGCTTCCATCCGGGTGTGATCGACAGTAAAACTATCTAACAACGGCATTTAGCCACCTCCGATAAATTTTTTGAAAATAATCTGAACTCTTTGTTCCGGGGCGAGTCTGAGTATATGAAAGACGCGCATTTGTTATCATCATCCCTGTTTTCAGAGATGAAATTTTGGCCACTCCCGAGTGGCCTTTTTCTTTTGTATCAAGCGTGCTTTTCCAGCCACACGCTAAACGGCTCAGTATCAGCCGCTTCGATCTCCTGCTGACGACGCTTTGAAGCCTCGGTTTCAGCAATAAATTCCGCTTCCTGCAATATTTCTAACGGCTCTTCACGCAGCAGATTTCGGTAAGCCTCACCCAGCGCTTTACCCGTGCCGCCAATGCCTTCATCAATCATAGACCGTAGGATGCGGGCAGAGAAAGTCAGTTCTGGGTTGTCAAAACAGGCAACCAGTTCATCACAGACCTTTTGATACTCCTCTCCGCCATCGATGCTGTCCAGCGTTTGTGCCACGCGTTTCAGATCACGGAACAGATCTTTCCCTACCTTAGGCAGCGGGAACTGGGCTGTTTCACAGCCAATACCTAACGTCAGCCCAGGCTTACGACCTTCGAGAATCACCCGATTCCAGTTTTTACGCGTACACAGCAATTCATCGCTGCTCATTTCCGGGGCATCGGCCAGCGCACACCAGACCATAAACAGATCGAGGAAGCGCACCTGCTGCTCGTCCACGCCGATCGGTGAGAACGGGTTGATATCCAGTGAGCGAACTTCAATGTACTCAATACCGCCACGCAAAAGCGCGTCAGAAGGCGTTTCGCCACGACGAGTGACGCGTTTCGGGCGAATAGGCGCATACAGCTCATTTTCAATCTGCAGAACGTTGCTGTTGATTTGCAGACGCTTACCGTCCTTCTCCAGACCGATCGCCGCGTACTCCTCGGAAGGGGTTTTAATCGCGCGCTTTAATCCTGCCACATACTCATGCAAATCGTTAAACGTAATTCCGAGATTGCTTTGCGACTTATTGGTATAGCCCAAATCACTCAGACGCAGCGACGTCGCATACGGCAGGTAATACATCCCACAGTCGGTTTTTTCAAACGGCAGGGTTGTCGGTTTTCCTTGCAGGAAAGAGGAACAAATGGCCGGAGAGGCGCCAAACAGATACGGGATCACCCAACCAAAACGGTAGTAGTTGCGGATCAGACGGAAGTAACCCGCGGAGATCTTCTCTTTAGCATCTTCGCCGTCCGTTACGCCACATTTCGCCTGCCAGAAAGCCATCGGCAATGAGAAATTGTAGTGTACGCCGGAGATAGTCTGCATCAGCGCGCCGTAACGGTTTTTGAGGCCTTCACGGTACAGCGTTTTCAGACGACCAGTATTCGACGTACCGTACTGCGCCAGTTCGATATCCTGGCCTTCGGCAATATAGCAAGGCATGCTCAACGGCCACATACGCTCGTCGCCCAGATTTCTGGCGGTATACCGATGCAGGTCGCGCATGAACGTGAGCATTTTCTCAATGTCGTCGCCTGGAGGCGTAATAAACTCCAGCAGTGCTTCGGCAAAGTCAGTGGTTATCCATTTATGCGTTAGCGCTGAGCCTAACACCTCAGGATGGCCTGTCGTTGCTAATGACCCATCTGCATTAACGCGCAGCGTTTCGCGCTCCAGCCCACGTTGAATCCCCTTTAACGCCTGAGGATGGTTTTCCAGCCAGGCCAGCGCCTGTGATACGTCCGGGATCAAATTGACCTCCCGCCTGTCAAAATCGTTTTAATTAGCATAATGGTATTGGTTACCCTGAAGGCTATCTCACAACACAATTAGTGCCACCACATAATGCCTTGCGTCGTAACCGCTGCGACAACTACATAGCGCAGCGCCTTGCCAAGGCATAAGAAAAAAAGTACTGGACCCCACGAGATGCGCATCCATCCAGCTAACAGGCACAGTAAATCACCCACAACCGGCATCCAGCTTAATAATAGTGTGACAGCGCCATAGCGCCGCAGCCAGCCAGTGGCTTTTTCTTGCCAGCGCGATGTTTTACGCAATGGAAAGAAACGCCCAAGGATAACGTTAGTTAACCCTCCAAGGCTATTACCCATTGTTGCTGTTAAGACTAAGACCCAGGGATGACTTACCCCAGAGACCAGCAAAGCAACTAAAACAACTTCAGAATTGCCGGGTAATAGCGTAGCGCTGAGAAAACTGCTGGCAAACAGTGACAGGAGCGATAGTCCATCACTCACAATAACCGGACATCCACCGCGTCCATTCCTGCGGCACGCGCCGCCTGCAGTCCAAAATCGGCATCTTCAAACACGACACAGCGTGCCGGAGCAACACCCATACGTTCGGCACAGAGCAAAAACGTATCAGGAGCAGGTTTATGGTGTTGTACGTGATCGGCTGCGACTACAGCATCAAAATAGCGACGCAGTCCAAGGTGTGCGAGAAGAGCTTCCGCAATCGCGCTTTCACTCCCCGTACCTACCGACATAGGACGACGACCATGCCAGGCTTTCACGACGTCAACCAATGGCAAAGGCTGGACGCTATCCAGCAGCATACTTCTCACCTTGTCGGTTTTTTCACGCGCCAATGCATGAGGGTCAAGATCGGCATGATTCAATTCAATTACCGACTGGGCAATACGCCACGTTGGGGAGCCATTGAGGGCGACCATGGCTTGTTCATCAAAATGTAATCCATAATGCCCCAATACCTCATGCCACGCCTTACGGTGCGTTGGCTCGGTATCCAGGATGGTGCCATCCATATCAAAAATCAAACCCGCATAACGTTCGTACATCGTCTTCTCACAAGCCGAATGACCAGACGTTATTTTATCGTAATTGATTGATTTTGTCGCTGACAGCGAATTAAGGGGTGTTCCGGGAGTATGTGGAAATGATTCAAAGGAGAGAAGATGGTGCATCCGGGAGGATTACTCGGCTGCGCCTCGCCCTGCGGGTCGTTGCTGAAGCAACGTTATCCTCCCTGGTGCTCGCGATTATCTCGCAGACCATGAAACAACAGTATTGCTGTTATCTCGGAGAAGATGGTGCATCCGGGAGGATTCGAACCTCCGACCGCTCGGTTCGTAGCCGAGTACTCTATCCAGCTGAGCTACGGATGCATCAGGGAAACTTGCTTTACTGCAGACTTGATATCGCTGCTAAAGCGCTATCAAGTAAGATGGTGCATCCGGGAGGATTACTCGGCTGCGCCTCGCCCTGCGGGCCGTTGCTGAAGCAACGTTATCCTCCCTGGTGCTCGCGATTATCTCGCAGACCATGAAACAACAGTTTTACTGTTATCTCGGAGAAGATGGTGCATCCGGGAGGATTCGAACCTCCGACCGCTCGGTTCGTAGCCGAGTACTCTATCCAGCTGAGCTACGGATGCATCGGGAAACTTGCTTTGCTGCCGATATTGATATCGTAATGAGCGATATCAAGTAAGAGATGGTGCATCCGGGAGGATTACTCGGCTGCGCCTCGCCCTGTGGGCCGTTGCTGAAGCAACGTTATCCTCCCTGGTGCTCGCGATTATCTCGCAGACCATGAAACAACAGTTTTGCTGTTATCTCGGAGAAGATGGTGCATCCGGGAGGATTCGAACCTCCGACCGCTCGGTTCGTAGCCGAGTACTCTATCCAGCTGAGCTACGGATGCATCAGGGAAACTTACTTACTGCAGATTTGATATCGCTGCTAAAGTGATATCGATTTTCTGTAACAACGCTAATGCGCTATTGCAGAGAAGATGGTGCATCCGGGAGGATTCGAACCTCCGACCGCTCGGTTCGTAGCCGAGTACTCTATCCAGCTGAGCTACGGATGCAAATGGCGGTGAGGCGGGGATTCGAACCCCGGATGCAGCTTTTGACCGCATACTCCCTTAGCAGGGGAGCGCCTTCAGCCTCTCGGCCACCTCACCAACACGCCTCTTGCGAGTGCTTCGAAGAACTTGTTTCTGCTCATCGTCGCTGCGTGGCGCACATATTACTTTCTGGGACTTATAAGTCAAACAATTTTTCCAGCGCTTTTATCGTTTGCACATTTCACGCGCAATTAGTCTGCAAAAACGGCAAAAAGAGTGTTTTATCAACAGATAAATTGGCAATTTCCTGAGGCAATGAACAAACGGAAAAATCGCAGGGAAAGGCAATACGCAGATGAGAATCGAAAAAATGAGGAAGACGAAGAAGAAAAGAGAAGAAAAGGGATAATTCAATCAGGTTGCGCCTCACCAGAAAGGTGAGACGCGAAAACCTTAGTAACTGGACTGCTGGGATTTTTCAGCCTGGATACGCTGGTAGATCTCTTCACGATGGACAGAAACTTCTTTCGGGGCGTTTACGCCAATGCGCACCTGGTTGCCCTTCACCCCTAAAACTGTCACGGTGACCTCATCACCTATCATGAGGGTCTCACCAACTCGACGAGTCAGAATCAGCATTCTTTGCTCCTTGAAAGATTAAAAGAGTCGGGTCTCTCTGTATCCCGGCATTATCCATCATATAACGCCAAAAAGTAAGCGATGACAAACACCTAAGTGTAAGCAGTCACGGCATCACATTCTGTTAAACCTAAGTTTAGCCGATATACACAACTTCAACCTGACTTTATCGTTGTCGATAGCGTTGATACAAACGCTGCGGATTGAAGTCCGCAGCGTCGACTTACGCTTATAATTATTACAGTTTTGCGCTGACCCAGCCTTTCACACTGGCTAACGCTGCTGGCAGAGCCGCAGCATCCGTACCACCGGCTTGCGCCATGTCCGGACGACCACCACCCTTACCGCCTACCTGCTGAGCGACCATTCCAACCAGTTCCCCTGCTTTCACGCGATCTGTCACGTCCTTAGACACACCCGCAATCAGAGAAACCTTACCTTCCACTACCGTTGCCAGAACGATAACGGTAGACCCCAGTTGATTTTTCAGATCATCAACCATGGTACGCAACATTTTCGGCTCAACGTCCGCGAGTTCGCTGACCAGCAGCTTCACGCCATTGATATCAACCGCTTTGCTGGAGAGATTTGCACTCTCCTGCGCCGCAGCCTGTTCCTTCAATTGCTGCAATTCTTTTTCGAGTTGACGCGTACGCTCCAGCACGGAACGAACTTTGTCACCAATATTCTGGCTATCGCCTTTCAGCAGCTGCGCAATATCGCTTAAGCGATCGCTCTCAGCATGCACGGTTTGGATAGCGCCTTCACCGGTCACAGCTTCAATACGACGAACGCCCGCCGCAGTGCCTGACTCAGACACAATACGGAACAGACCAATATCCCCCGTACGGCTGGCATGAGTACCACCACACAGTTCGGTAGAGAAATCACCCATGCTCAGAACACGCACGTGGTCGTCATATTTCTCGCCAAACAGCGCCATTGCGCCTTTGGCTTTCGCCGCTTCGAGATCCATGATGTTCGTTTCAATCGGCAGATTGCGACGAATTTGCGCATTCACCAGATCTTCAACGGCACGGATTTCAGCAGGCTTCATAGCTTCAGTATGAGAGAAGTCGAAGCGCAGCACTTTATCGTTAACCAACGAGCCTTTCTGTGCCACATGCGTGCCCAGTACCTGGCGCAGCGCCGCGTGCATCAGGTGCGTTGCGGAGTGGTTCAAGCGAATGCGCGCACGACGAGCTTCATCAACATCAGCCTGTACTGCATCACCAATTTTCAGAGAACCCGCAGACAGCTTACCGATGTGACCAATGGCCTGGCCATATTTCTGCGTGTCGCTCACGGCAAACGCGAAGCCTGCGCCTTTCAGTTCCCCCTTGTCGCCAACCTGACCACCAGATTCCGCATAGAACGGAGTCTGATCCAGTACGACAACTGCGTCCTGACCTGCGTTAATTGCGTCTACCGCTTTACCATCAACAAACAGCGCGGTCACTTTGCCGTTCAGTTCCAGGTGTTCGTAGCCTTTAAATTCAGAGGCGCCATCAACACGAATCATCGCATTGTAGTCTGCGCCGAAGCCGCTGGCTTCACGCGCGCGACGGCGCTGTTCTTCCATTGCGGCTTCAAAGCCCGCTTCGTCAACCTTAATGTTGCGCTCGCGGCAAACGTCCGCCGTCAGGTCAACCGGGAAACCGTAGGTGTCATACAGACGGAATGCGGTTTCGCCATCCAGTGTATCACCGGACAGTTTTGCCAGTTCTTCATCCAGCAGCGCCAGACCACGCTCCAGTGTACGCGCAAACTGCTCTTCTTCGGTTTTCAGAACCTGCTCAACCATAGCCTGCTGACGCTTCAGTTCTTCACCTGCGGAGCCCATGACGTCCACCAGCGGACCAACCAGCTTGTAGAAGAAGGTATCCTTCGCGCCCAGCATGTTGCCATGACGTACCGCGCGACGAATGATACGACGCAGCACATAACCACGGTTTTCATTCGACGGGACAACGCCATCGGCAATCAGGAATGCACAGGAGCGGATATGGTCAGCGATAACGCGCAGCGACTTGTTGCTCAGATCGGTCGCGCCAGTGACTTTCGCCACGGACTCAATCAGTGAACGGAACAGGTCGATTTCATAGTTGGAATTAACGTGTTGCAGCACGGCCGCAATACGCTCAAGGCCCATACCGGTATCCACGGACGGCTTCGGCAGCGGTTCCATAGTACCGTCAGCCTGACGGTTGAACTGCATGAAGACGATGTTCCAGATCTCAATGTAGCGATCGCCATCTTCTTCTGCGCTTCCCGGAGGGCCACCCCAAATATGGTCGCCGTGGTCGTAGAAAATTTCGGTGCACGGACCGCAAGGGCCGGTATCACCCATCTGCCAGAAGTTGTCGGAAGCATAAGCCGCGCCTTTGTTATCACCGATACGGATGATACGTTCGCGCGGAATGCCGACTTCTTTTTCCCAGATTTCATAGGCTTCATCGTCAGTTTCATAGACGGTGACCCACAGACGCTCTTTTGGCAGGGCAAACCAGTTTTCACCGGTCAGCAGTTCCCATGCGTATTGAATAGCATCATGTTTGAAATAATCGCCGAAGCTGAAGTTGCCCAGCATTTCGAAGAAAGTATGGTGACGTGCAGTGTAACCGACGTTTTCCAGGTCGTTGTGCTTACCGCCCGCACGCACGCAACGCTGCGAGGTGGTTGCGCGGGAATAATTACGCTTGTCGAGGCCAAGGAACACATCCTTGAACTGGTTCATCCCGGCGTTGGTAAACAACAAAGTAGGGTCATTGTTCGGTACCAGGGAGCTGCTGGCAACTACCTGATGTCCTTTACTATGGAAAAAATCGAGAAACGCCTGACGGATCTCAGCGGTGCTCTTGCTCATAATTATCCTGAAGAAATCAAGCTAACGAAATGTCATTACCAGCATCGGCACGTAAACTGCGCCTCTGGCAATCGAAAAGTGGGAATAAGATAAGTTTTCTTTACTGGGAAGTAAAATCCCGTATGCGCTCAATCGTCAAAATTTCGCCATATTGCCTGAATATCTTCCATCAGATAGCCACGGTAGAGCAAAAAGCGCTGGACCTTTACCTTATCTGAAAAATCTACAGGTAAAGGTTCTCCGTATTTACGAATGGCCTGTGCGCGCGCAAGCCCTGCCCAGTCAATTTCGCACTCGCGCATGGCTCGTTCAACGGCTTCACGCGAAATCCCTTTTTGGTTTAATTCCTGACGCACACGCGCGGGTCCATAACCTTTACGGCTACGGCTGGAGATAAACTGCTGAACGAAGCGGTCATCATCCAGATAACGACTTTCAATACACCAGGCAATGACCTTGTCGTAATCCTCCGGCGTTGCATCAATGTCTTCCGGTCCATTTTTTCCCATCACCGGAGCGGCCAGCTTACGCCGCAGTTCCTGCTCGCTGTGATCGCGCATCGCCAGTATACGTACAGCGCGGTCAAGAAGTCGGGAATAAGCGGAGCGGCGGGAAGTTGCTTCTGTCATAGTGAGCCTTCAGAAATGGAAAAGGGCTGCATGGTATGCAGCCCTTCTATGTGCGATAACGTCAGATTATCAGAAATCTTCGTTCGTTTCTTTTACATCTTCACCGCTGTCATCAACAGAGAAGTCTGGTTTTGAATCCGGATTATTGAGCAGTAACTCGCGTACTTTCTTCTCAATTTCCTTCGCAGTTGCCGGGTTTTCCTTCAGCCAGTTAGTGGCATTCGCTTTACCCTGACCAATTTTCTCACCGTTGTAGCTGTACCATGCACCGGCTTTTTCAATCAGCTTCTCTTTCACGCCCAAATCGACCAGTTCGCCGTAGAAGTTGATACCTTCACCGTAAAGAATCTGGAATTCAGCCTGTTTGAACGGCGCTGCAATTTTGTTTTTCACGACCTTAACACGGGTTTCGCTACCAACCACGTTGTCGCCTTCTTTCACCGCGCCAATACGACGGATATCCAGGCGAACAGAAGCATAGAATTTCAGGGCGTTACCACCGGTGGTGGTTTCCGGGTTACCGAACATAACACCAATCTTCATACGGATCTGGTTGATGAAAATCAGTAGCGTGTTGGACTGCTTCAGGTTACCGGCCAGCTTACGCATGGCCTGGCTCATCATACGTGCCGCAAGGCCCATGTGAGAGTCACCAATCTCGCCTTCGATTTCTGCCTTCGGCGTCAATGCGGCAACGGAGTCGACAACGATAACGTCAACCGCACCGGAGCGCGCCAGCGCATCACAGATTTCCAGCGCTTGTTCACCGGTATCAGGCTGAGAGCACAGCAGGTTGTCGATATCAACGCCAAGCTTGCGCGCATAGACGGGATCCAGTGCGTGTTCCGCATCGATGAACGCACAGGTTTTACCTTCGCGCTGTGCGGCAGCAATAACCTGCAGGGTCAGCGTCGTTTTACCGGAAGATTCAGGCCCGTAGATTTCAACGATACGGCCCATTGGCAAACCGCCCGCGCCCAATGCGATATCCAGAGAAAGCGAACCAGTGGAGATGGTTTCCACATCCATGGAACGGTCTTCACCCAGGCGCATGATGGAGCCTTTACCGAATTGCTTTTCGATCTGACCCAGCGCTGCCGCCAACGCTTTCTGTTTGTTTTCGTCGATAGCCATTAATTACTCCTGTCATGCCGCTTTCGGGTTAAACCGCGAAACGTGATAGATAATGTTCTGTTGGGGCAATTATACTGTATGCTCATACAGTATCAAGTATTTTGTAGAAATTGTTGCCACAGGGTTTGTAACGCGTAGGCGGTCGCCTGTCGACGTACCGCATCGCGATCGCCGCTGAAGCATTCCCGGCGGGTAATCCCCTCGCCGCTCGCGCTGGCAAAAGCGAACCATACCGTCCCCACGGGCTTTTCTTCACTGCCGCCATCTGGCCCCGCAATACCGCTAATCGAAACAGCGAAATGCGCGTGGGCCGCTTTTAGCGCGCCAATCGCCATCTCCACCACCACAGGTTCGCTCACCGCCCCATGCTGGACCAGCGTCTCTTCGCGCACGCCAATCATCTGCGCTTTGGCTTCATTGCTGTAGGTCACAAACCCGCGCTCAAACCAGGCGGAGCTGCCGGCAATATCCGTAATTGCTTTGGCTACCCAGCCGCCAGTGCAGGATTCTGCCGTCGTCACGGTTGCCCCGCGCGCTTTCAACGCCAGGCCAACCTGCTCGCTTAACTGCATCAGTTCACTGTCGGTCATTTCAGCCTCTGTCAGTTAAAAAAATATGCCGGACAAGATAGCACTTTCCTAACCAAGATGGGGATGAGGAGACAATTTTACGAGGGGCATTCAGAAAATAGATAAACCGCATTCAAAAGAGTACCGGATAACGCACCAGGATAGCCTATTCGGTCTACAAGGGATTGCCCCTGTAGACCGATAACAAATGATTACTGCACGCGCGCCAGCGCGACCGCCTGACCCAATTGCCACACGGCCATGGCATAGTGGGTACTGTGGTTATAGCGGGTGATGGTGTAGAAGTTCGGCAGTCCATACCAATACTGATAACCGGTACCGATATCCAGTCGCAGCAGGCTGGCCTGCTGATGATTACCCAGAGACTGCTGCGGCGTCAGGCCCGCGGCGGCAAGTTGAGAAATGCTGTACTGGGTTTTAAAGCCGTTCGCCAGCCCAGGCGCCTGGCCATTCGCCGGAACCGCGACCGTATCGCCTTTCACCCAACCGTGGCCTTTGAAATAGTTCGCCACGCTACCGATAGCATCAACCGGATCCCACAGGTTAATGTGACCATCGCCATTGAAATCAACGGCATATTGCTTATAGGAAGATGGCATAAATTGGCCGTAGCCCATCGCCCCTGCGAAAGAACCTTTCAAATCGAGCGGATCGTCGCTTTCATCTCGCGCCATTAGCAGGAAGGTTTCCAGTTCACCAGAGAAATATTCCGCACGACGAGGATAGTTAAACGACAACGTCGCCAGCGCATCCAGAATCCGCGTTTTACCCATCACCCGGCCCCAGCGAGTCTCTACGCCAATAATGCCAACGATAATTTCCGGCGGTACGCCGTAGACCTGCCATGCACGGTTCAGCGCATCTTCATATTGGTTCCAGAAGGCCACACCGTTTTGTACATTATCCGGAGTGATGAACTGTTTACGATACCGCAGCCATGCACCGTTAGGTCCGGCTGGCGGTTGAGTCGTCGGCGCCTGACGGTCCATCAAACGCAATACTGAGTCCAGACGCTTGGCCTGCGACAGGATCTCCTGCAGCTGCTGGCGGTCAAAGCCGTGCTTGTTCACCATTTTCTCGATGAACTGCTGCGCGTTTGGATTATTGGCAAAATCGCCGCCCGTTTGCATGACATTGTGCTGTGGCTCAAGCAGGAAGCCGCCGGATGGCGTACCCGTAGTCGTTTGAGTCTCTGAAGGTTTAGGTTTGCTGCTACAAGCAGCAAGCAATACAAAAAGGGGCAGTAACGCTACATAACGACGCTTGAACATGAGACATCCATTAAACAAATTCAGCCTGGGAGAAGTATGGTAAAGCATCCTCCGCCACACAAGGAAGCAGTAGTCGCTCTCCTTCACAGAATTTCTCCCCTCTTGCACTCCTGACCGGCACATTTGCGCGTTCTCACGCACAATCTTTCAAATTAAAATATTTATCTTTCATTTTGCGATCAAAATAACACTTTTAAATCTTTCGATCTGATTAAAATTAGTTACCGTTTGGCAAGATAACTAAAACCCCTACAGGAGAGAATAATGATCGACACCATCACACTCGGTGCTGAGTGGTTTATCGGATTGTTCCAGAAAGGCGGAGAGGTGTTTACCGGCATGGTGACCGGTATTCTGCCTCTGCTGATCAGTCTGCTGGTCATCATGAATGCGCTGATTAACTTTATCGGTCAGCAACGTATTGAACGTTTTGCCCAGCGCTGCGCCGGAAACCCGCTGTCCCGCTATCTACTGCTGCCGTGTATCGGCACATTTGTGTTTTGTAATCCTATGACACTGAGCCTGGGCCGCTTTATGCCGGAAAAGTTCAAGCCCAGCTACTACGCAGCCGCCTCTTACAGCTGCCATTCAATGAACGGCTTATTTCCCCACATCAACCCCGGTGAGCTGTTCGTCTATCTGGGGATCGCCAGCGGACTGACCACGCTGGGTCTTCCGCTCGGCCCGCTGGCGGTGAGCTATTTGCTGGTCGGCCTGGTGACCAACTTCTTCCGCGGCTGGGTGACCGATTTCACCACCACCATCTTTGAGAAAAAAATGGGCATTCAACTTGAGCAGAAAGTACATCTGGCGGGAGCAGCATCATGACGCGTATTCGTATTGAAAAAGGCACCGGCGGCTGGGGCGGCCCGCTTGAACTGGATGCCGAGCCAGGCAAGAAAATTGTCTATATCACCGCCGGGACTCGCCCCGCAATTGTCGACAGGATAGCCAGCCTGACAGGTTGGCAGGCCGTTGATGGCTTCAAAGAAGGCGAGCCGCCAGAGAACGAAATTGGCGTGGCGATCATCGACTGCGGCGGCACGCTGCGCTGCGGGATCTATCCAAAACGCCGTATACCAACAGTGAATATTCACGCGACGGGTAAATCAGGTCCGCTGGCCCAATATATTATCGAAGATATCTATGTCTCTGGCGTGAAAGAAGAAAACATTACCGTCGTCGGTGAAGCATCCGCTGCGCCAACGCCTGCAAACAGCACGATGGGTCGCGAGTACGACACCAGCAAGAAAATTACCGAACAAAGCGACGGTCTGCTGGCAAAAGTCGGCATGGGAATGGGTTCAGCCGTTGCGGTTCTGTTTCAGGCTGGGCGAGACACTATCGATACCGTCCTGAAAACCATTCTGCCGTTTATGGCGTTCGTCTCGGCGCTGATCGGCATCATTATGGCGTCTGGCCTGGGGGACTGGATTGCCCATGGACTCGCACCGCTGGCCAGCCATCCGCTGGGGCTGGTAACCCTGGCGCTGATCTGCTCTTTCCCGCTGCTGTCCCCTTTCCTCGGCCCTGGTGCGGTCATCGCCCAGGTTATCGGCGTCCTGATCGGCGTACAGATTGGTTTGGGGAACATTCCTCCGCATCTGGCGCTACCTGCCTTGTTCGCCATTAACGCTCAGGCGGCATGCGACTTTATTCCAGTCGGATTGTCGCTAGCCGAAGCGCGCCAGGACACGGTCCGCGTCGGTGTGCCATCCGTGCTGGTGAGTCGTTTTCTGACCGGCGCACCGACCGTTCTCATCGCCTGGTTTGTTTCCGGCTTTATTTACCAATAAGAGGCTCTCAAAAATGACCGTGATTTATGAAACCACCATCACCCGCATCGGCCAGAGCGCCCCGGATGCACTCTGCGACCAGATGCTAATTACCTTTCGTGAAGGCGCGCCTGCGGATATCGAAGAATTTTGCTTCATCCATTGCCATGGGGAGCTGAACGGCTCTTTGCAGGCTGGGATCCAATTTGAGCTAGGCCAGCATCACTACCCGGTCACAGCCGTTGGCAGCGTGGCGGAACAAAATTTACGTGAACTGGGGCATATCACTCTGCGTTTTGACGGACTGAGTGAAGCGGAATTTCCCGGCACCGTACACGTTGCGGGCCCCGTACCAGACGGTATCGCACCGGGCTGTATTTTGAAGTTTATTGCTTAAGATTGAAGGAGATAAAGATGAATCAGGTTGCCGTTGTCATTGGTGGAGGCCAGACCCTGGGGGCATTCCTTTGCCGTGGGCTTGCGACAGAAGGGTACCGCGTCGCGGTGGTGGATATCCAAAGCGATAAAGCCGCCAAAGTCGCGCAGGAAATTAACGCCGAGTTTGGCGAAGGCACCGCCTACGGTTTTGGCGCTGATGCCACCAGCGAACAAAGTGTGCTGGCGCTGTCGCGCGGAGTGGATGAAATATTCGGCCGCGTCGATCTGCTGGTTTACAGCGCGGGTATCGCAAAAGCCGCGTTTATCAGCGACTTTCAGCTTGGGGATTTCGATCGCTCGTTGCAGGTGAATCTGGTCGGCTACTTTCTCTGCGCACGGGAATTTTCACGCCTGATGATCCGTGATGGCGTCCAGGGACGCATTATCCAGATCAACTCCAAATCAGGGAAAGTGGGCAGTAAACACAACTCAGGCTATAGCGCGGCAAAATTTGGCGGCGTAGGTTTAACCCAGTCGCTGGCGCTGGATCTGGCAGAGTACGGGATCACCGTGCATTCACTGATGCTCGGCAATCTGCTGAAATCACCGATGTTTCAGTCATTATTACCGCAATATGCGACCAAGCTTGGCCTTAAGCCAGACGAAGTCGAGCAGTACTACATTGATAAGGTTCCGCTTAAGCGCGGCTGCGATTATCAGGACGTGCTGAACATGCTGCTGTTTTACGCCAGCCCGAAAGCCTCTTACTGCACCGGTCAGTCCATTAACGTGACCGGTGGTCAGGTGATGTTCTAAGAAACATGATTGCCCGGTGGCGCTGCGCTTACCGGGCCTACACACACCGGGTCGGATAAGGCACAGCCGCCATCCGGCAAAATCAAAGGAGCACATTATGGTTTCCGCACTGATTACCGTCGCCGCTATCGCCTGGTGCCTGCAACTGGCGCTCGGTGGCTGGCAAATATCCCGCTTTAACCGGGCGTTTGATCAACTCTGCCAGCGGGGTCGGGTTGGCGTAGGTCGTTCCGGTGGACGGTTTAAACCCCGCGTGGTGGTCGCCATCGCGCTGGATGAGCAGCAGCGGGTTACCGATTCGTTATTTATGAAAGGTCTTACTGTATTCGCCAGGCCCGGTAAAATTGCCACGATAATGGGCAAACATCTTGATGATTTACAGCCTGATGTGATCTTTCCCCATGATCCGTTAGCGCAGAATGCACTATCATTGGCGCTTAAACTGAAACATGGGTAATTTCGTTGTGAATGCTAATAGCTTGCGAAATTATCATTTTGCAACCTATCAAGTCAGGGTAATCACGCCTATGAAACCTCGTCAGCGACAGGCAGCCATACTGGAGCACCTGCAAAAGCAGGGGAAATGCTCGGTTGAAGAACTGGCCCACTACTTTGACACAACCGGCACGACCATTCGCAAAGACCTGGTCATTCTGGAGAATGCCGGAACCGTCATTCGTACCTATGGCGGCGTGGTATTAAATAAAGACGAATCCGACCCGCCAATCGATCACAAAACGCTAATCAATACGCATAAAAAAGAGCAGATTGCCGAAGCCGCTGTCCGTTTTATTCACGATGGCGACTCGATTATTCTGGATGCGGGCAGCACCGTATTGCAGATGGTGCCGATGCTCACCCGCTTTAGCAACATCACCGTCATGACCAACAGTCTGCACATTGTTAACGCCCTTTCAGAGCTGGACAACGAGCAAACTATCCTGATGCCCGGCGGGACCTTTCGCAAAAAATCTGCGTCATTTCACGGTCAGCTGGCAGAAAACGCCTTTGAGCAGTTCAGCTTTGATAAACTCTTCATGGGCACCGACGGCATTGACCTCAATGCCGGCGTGACCACCTTTAATGAGGTGTTTAGCGTCAGTAAAGCGATGTGCAATGCCGCTCGCGAAGTGATTCTGATGGCTGACTCGTCAAAATTTGGGCGTAAAAGCCCCAATGTTGTGTGCAGTCTGGAAAGCGTCGACAAGCTGATTACCGATGCGGGTATCGACCCTGCGTTTCGTCAGGCGCTGGAAGCAAAAGGGATTGAAGTGATCATAACCGGAGAAACCAATGAGTGATGCACTACTGAACGCGGGCCGTCAGACGTTAATGCTGGAGCTACAGGAAGCCAGCCGACTGCCTGAACGACTGGGCGATGATTTTGTCCGCGCCGCCAATACTATCATCCACTGCGAAGGCAAAGTGATTGTCTCCGGGATTGGCAAATCAGGCCATATTGGCAAAAAAATAGCCGCGACCCTCGCCAGTACCGGCACGCCCGCCTTTTTTGTGCATCCGGCTGAAGCGCTGCACGGCGACTTAGGGATGATTGAAAGCCGTGATGTCATGCTGTTTATTTCCTACTCCGGCGGCGCAAAAGAACTGGATCTCATCATTCCGCGCCTGGAAGACAAGTCCGTCGCTCTGCTGGCAATGACCGGAAAACCGACCTCACCGCTGGGTCTGGCAGCCAAAGCCGTGCTGGATATTTCCGTTGAGCGCGAAGCCTGTCCGATGCGCCTGGCACCGACTTCCAGTACCGTGAACACTCTGATGATGGGCGACGCGTTGGCAATCGCCGTGATGCAGGCGCGCGGCTTTAACGAAGAAGATTTTGCCCGCTCGCATCCGGCGGGTGCGCTGGGCGCTCGTCTGCTAAATAAAGTGCATCATCTGATGCGCCGTGACGATGCCATTCCGCAGGTGACGCTCACCACCAGCGTCATGGACGCGATGCTGGAACTAAGCCGTACGGGTCTTGGCCTGGTAGCAGTCTGCGACGACGAGTCGCTGGTGAAAGGCGTCTTTACCGACGGCGACCTGCGCCGCTGGCTGGTTGGCGGCGGAGCGCTCACCACTCAGGTTAGCGAAGCAATGACCCATAATGGCATTACGCTGCAGGCCCAGAGCCGCGCCATTGACGCCAAAGAGATCCTGATGAAGCGCAAAATCACTGCCGCACCGGTGGTAGATGAAAACGGTAAACTCACCGGTGCTATCAACCTGCAGGATTTCTATCAGGCAGGTATTATCTAATCCTTCAGCCCCAGACGTTTCGCCAGCCGGTGCAGGTTGGCGACATCTGTTTCCAGCGCCCGCGCACTTGCCGCCCAACTGTGATTATTTTGCGCCAACGCCCGGCGGATCATCTCCCGCTGGAATGACTCCGTTGCCTCACGCAGGTTGCGATGCTGCGGGATCTCCGCAACAACCTCCGCCTGCAGAGCCGGGGTTTCATCCTGCAGGGCAAAATGCTGCGCTTCAAGCACCACTTCATCCCCTGCCCTGGTGGCCCTTGCCAGAACAACCGCCCGGTGAATGGCATGTTCCAGCTCACGCACGTTCCCGGGCCAGCCATAATTCAACAGATGGCTACGCGCGCCGGGACTTAACACCACGCGGGAAAGTCCCAGCCGCAGCCGACATTGTTCGCAAAAATAACCGGCCAGCAGTACCACATCTTCGCCGCGTTCACGAAGGGGCGGTACGGAAAGGGGAAAGACGCTCAGACGGTGGAACAAATCCGCACGGAAATTCCCGGCCAGCACCTCTTCCCGTAAATCACGGTTCGTTGCCGCCAGCACCCGAACATCCACACGCAGGCTGCGATCGTCACCCACACGCTGAATATCGCCGTACTGCAACACACGTAGCAACTTAGCCTGTAACGCCAGCGAGAGCTCTCCAATCTCATCGAGAAACAGCGTCCCATTGTCAGCCATTTCAAACTTACCGCTACGATTGCTGATAGCCCCGGTAAAGGCGCCTTTTACGTGACCAAACAGCTCACTTTCCGCTACGGTTTCCGGCAACGCCGCGCAGTTCAGATACACCAGCGGATTCACCGCGCGCGGCGAACCTTCATGGATAGCCTTAGCTACCAGCTCCTTCCCGGTCCCCGTTTCGCCGCTTATCAGTACGTTGAGATCGGATCCCGCCACAATCTCAATCTCTTTTTTCAACTGCAGCATATTGGGCGACAGGCCAATCATTTGGGTTTCAGTCACCTGCTCGAAGGCTGTCGACGAGCCCGGCAACATATTCTGGCTTTCCAGTTGTTCAATCAGCAGCGCATTGCTCAGCGCTCCCGCCGCCAGCGCTGCAATCAGCCTAAGCTCTTCATCGCTGAAAACATCGAATTGATCGGGCTCCATGCCATCCAGCGTTAACGCGCCAATCAGATTTTGACCGGCGAACAGCGGTAAGCCAATGCAGGCGTGTACCTTCAGGCTCTCCTGGCCCGGAATCAGCCCATCGTAAGGGTCTGGCAAATCGCTGTCGGCAGGGAAACGAACCACGTCCCCGGCGCGGGCAATCGCCTCCAGACGAGGATGCCCTTCCAGGGTAAAGCGCCTGCCGAGAACGTCCTGCGCCAGCCCATCGATCGCCAGCGGAATAAACTGTCGCGACTCATAGCGCAGCAAAGCCGACGCGTCGCACTCCAACACCTGACGCAAGGTGGTTATCAGGCGTTGAAAACGGTCCTGATGTCCAATACCGCTTTGTAATTCAATGGCGATACCCGCCAGCACGTCTACGGAAAAACTCATGACGACCTCATTGTCATTTTGACAATTCATATTGTCATATTGACAATAAAATGAATAGTCATTTTGACTACCACCTTATAGGCATTAAAAAACAAACCCTTTAAAATCAACAAATAAAAAGTTGGCACGCAACCTGCAATAAACAAAACATCTTTTTTAGAAAAACGCTGAATTAATTACTGAGGTTGCTATGTCTATTCTGGTTAAAAATAACATTCATTGGGTTGGCCAACGTGACTGGGAAGTTCGTGATTTCCACGGGACTGAATATAAAACGCTGCGCGGTAGCAGCTACAACAGTTATCTCATCCGTGAAGAAAAAAATGTCCTGATCGATACAGTAGACCACAAGTTTAGCCGTGAATTCGTGCAGAACCTGCGCAGTGAAATTGACCTGGCAGATATCGACTACATCATCATTAACCACGCGGAAGAGGACCATGCCGGTGCGCTGACTGAGCTGATGTCCTGCATCCCTGACACGCCAATTTACTGCACAGCCAACGCTATTGACTCTATCAACGGGCACCACCACCACCCGGAGTGGAACTTCAACGTGGTGAAAACCGGCGACTCGCTGGACATTGGCAACGGTAAGCAGCTGATCTTCGTTGAAACACCGATGCTGCACTGGCCTGACAGCATGATGACCTACATGACCGGCGATGCGGTGCTGTTCAGTAACGACGCCTTCGGCCAGCACTACTGTGATGAACGTCTGTTTAACGACGAAGTTGACCAGACCGAACTGTTCGAACAGTGCCAGCGTTACTACGCCAACATCCTGACGCCGTTCAGCCGTCTGGTTACACCGAAAATCACTGAGATTCTCGGCTTCAACCTGCCGGTGGATATGATTGCCACTTCCCACGGCGTGGTATGGCGCGACAACCCGACACAAATCGTTGAAATGTATCTGAAATGGGCGGCTGACTATCAGGAAGACCGTATCACCATTTTCTACGACACCATGTCCAACAACACCCGCATGATGGCGGACGCCATTGCCCAGGGCATCAACGAAGTTGACCCGAACGTGGCGGTGAAAATCTTTAACGTCGCCCGTAGCGACAAAAACGAAGTCCTGACTAACGTCTTCCGCTCTAAAGGCGTGCTGGTTGGTACTTCAACGATGAACAACGTAATGATGCCAAAAATCGCCGGTCTGGTAGAAGAGATGACCGGCCTGCGTTTTCGTAACAAACGCGCCAGCGCCTTTGGTTCACACGGCTGGAGCGGCGGCGCGGTAGACCGTTTGTCCACACGCTTGCAGGATGCCGGTTTCGAGATGTCGCTGAGTCTGAAAGCGAAATGGCGTCCGGATCTGGACGCGCTGGAACTGTGTCGCCAGCATGGCCGTGAAATCGCACGTCAGTGGGCGCTTGCTCCGCTGCCGGAAACAATCGTCAAAACGGCAACCAAAGAGGAAGAGTGCGCCTGTGCCGCGGCGGCTGCCGCTGATCTTGGTCCAAGCATGCAGTGCAGCGTATGCCAGTGGATTTACGACCCGGCAAAAGGTGAACCGCTGCAGGATGTCGCGCCGGGAACACCGTGGAGCGACGTGCCGGATAACTTCCTGTGCCCGGAATGTTCATTAGGTAAAGACGTCTTCGACGTACTGGCAACGGAGGTAAAATGAGCCGCGGAATTGTCATTATTGGTTCGGGCTTCGCCGCCCGCCAGTTAGTCAAAAATATCCGTAAGCAGGATGCAAATGTCCCGCTGACCCTGATTGCTGCGGACAGTATGGATGAGTACAACAAGCCCGATCTCAGCCATGTTATCAGTCAGTCGCAACGTGCAGACGACCTCACCCGCCAGTCGGCGGGGGAGTTTGCCGAACAGTTTAATTTGCGCCTCTTTCCGCACACCTGGGTAACCGACATCGATGCCGATGCTCACGTAGTGAAAAGCCAGGAGCAACAGTGGCCATACGACAAACTGGTGCTGGCGACGGGAGCGTCGGCGTTCGTACCGCCGATTACCGGACGTGAGTTAATGCTCACATTGAACAGCCAACAAGAGTATCGCGCCTGTGAAACACAACTGCGTGACGCCCAACGGGTGCTGATTGTTGGCGGCGGCTTGATTGGCAGCGAACTGGCGATGGATTTTTGTCGTGCTGGTAAAGCGGTGACGCTTATCGACAACGCCGCCAGCATTCTGGCTTCGCTGATGCCGCCAGAAGTAAGCAGTCGCTTACAGCATCGTCTGACCGATATGGGCGTACACCTGCTGCTGAAATCGCAGCTTCAGGGGCTGGAGAAAACGGAGTCGGCGATTCGCGCCACGCTCGATCGTAGCCGCAGCGTAGAAGTCGATGCGGTGATCGCCGCAACGGGCCTGCGCCCTGAAACCGCGCTGGCGCGTCGCGCCGGATTGAACATCAATCGCGGCGTCTGCGTCGACAGCTACCTGCAAACCAGCCACCCGGACATTTATGCTCTCGGCGACTGTGCAGAAATTAACGGTCAGGTACTCCCGTTCCTGCAACCGATTCAGCTGAGCGCCATGTATCTGGCGAAAAACCTGCTCGGCGGCAATGCGCCATTGAAGTTGCCTGCCATGCTGGTAAAAGTCAAAACGCCGGAATTACCCTTGCATCTGGCTGGGGAAACCCAGCGCCGCGATCTGAACTGGCATATTGCCGCCGAAGCGCAAGGGATGGTGGCCAGAGGGATGAACGATGCAGGCCAGCTATGTGCCTTTGTCGTCAGCGAAGACCGCATGAAAGAGGCCTTTGCGCTGCTGAAAACGCTGCCCGTGTAAGTACAGAATACCGTTGCTTGATTTATTAACCTCACGCACATGGATGTGCGTTGCCACTTGTCGGTATGCCCCGACCTGTAGTTCTTGCCCCGCCAGTCCCGGGGCTTTTTTTATTTTTGCGCCAACGCCCGCGCCGCGGCAATCACGCCCTGCCCCAACGACAACCCGCCGTCGCCCGCCGGTAAACGCTGCGGGAACAGTAAGGTAAAATCATGCAGATAAAACGCCAGCCGGGCTGACAATAAGCGGTTATGCATCACACCTCCGCTGAATACCAGCGTCTTAATCCCCCGCTCTTCGGCCTGCAAACGCATCAGGGTAGCAAACCCACGCGCCAGCGCGTCGTGAAACGCCCACGCTCTTTCGGCAGGCTTGGCCTGCCAGGTCAGCCATTGCTGCCAAAAAACCGCTAAGTCCAGCTGATTGCCATCAAGCGGCACCGTGACAGGGTGCTCAACGCCAGCACATTGCGATGCCATCGCCTCCAGCGCGCAGGCCGCCTCACCTTCGTAACTCAGCGATTCCGGCGCACATTGAAGCGCGGCGGCAACGGCATCAAACAGCCGTCCGCACGATGACGCCAGCGGTGTGTTAATCCCCCGCTCAATGGCGCGCGCCAGCACGTTCCAGTTTTGATGTTGCAGCACCGATGTTTCCGGGTAGCGCTGCCAGTCAGGAACAAAGCGCAGGCACTGCGCGAGCAAATTGCGCCACGGCTGTTTTGCCGCCAGATCGCCCCCCGCCAGCGCTACCGCCGGTAAGCCGCCAAGGTGCTCGCATTCACGATAGTTGACCCGCAAACACTCTCCCCCCCACAGCGCGCCGTTTTCCCCCATGCCGATACCGTCTAACGTCAGAGCAATCACGTCACCACCATCGAGCGACCAGCCGTGCTCGGCCAGACACGCAGCGGCATGCGCATGGTGATGCAGCACCGTTTCGGTTGGCAGATTCATTTCGCTGGCCCACTGGCTGGAAACATAACCAGGGTGTGCATCATGCACGATACGCTGCGGCGTAAAGTCATAAATGTTCTGGATAAGGTGCAGCGCATCACGCCACTGCTGCTGAATGCCGTCATCGCTGAGATCGCCCAAATGCTGGCTGATAACCGCCTGTTCACCACGCACCAGGCAGAAGGTATTTTTCAGATCTGCGCCCAGGCAAAGCATCGGCGGCACGTCGTGAAATCCTGGCGGCAGCGCCACCGCATCCGGCACGTAACCCCGTGAACGACGCAGCATCTCCCCACTGTCGCGCACCACAGAGTCATCCATTCGCTGCACAATTTCGCGGTTATGCAGCAGGAAACCATCGGCAATTTCGTGTAAATCTTCCAGCGCCTGCGCGTTGGTAATAGCGGGCGGTCTGCCGCTGAGATTGCCGGAGGTCATTACCAACGGACAATTCATCTCTTGTAAGAGCAAATGCTGCAACGGATTCGCTGGCAGCATGACGCCCACTTCCGTTAACCCTGGCGCAATGCCCTCGCTCAATGCTGCGACATAGCGTTTCTGCACCAACACGATCGGCGCGGCAGGGGTTGTCAGCAAACGACGAGCGGGTTCAGGCAGTCCGTCATTACCGGGCAGCATCACTGCCAGAGGTTTTGCCGGACGGTGTTTGCGCAGCCTGAGCAGCGCTACGGCGTCATCATTTCGTGCATCGCACACCAGATGAAACCCACCAATCCCTTTAACGGCCACAATACCGCCCGCTTTTAGGCGCGATACTGCCGCCTGCAACGCCTCTTCTTTCTCCGCCCGCTCACCCGCGCTAAACCATTCGAGGTGGGGACCGCATGCCGGACAGGCAACGGGCTGGGCATGGAAGCGACGGTCGTACGGATCACGATACTCTTTATCGCATTGCGCACAGAGTGGGAATGACGCCATCACGGTAAACGGGCGATCGTAGGGCATGGCGCGGATAATCGTAAACCGCGGGCCACAGTGGGTGCAGTTGATAAAGGGATAACGATAGCGGCGTTCACCGGGGGTGTTCATTTCAACCAGACATTCTGGACAGGTCGCGGCATCCGGAACGATTTGCGTATTCATCGTTCCGCCAGCACTTTGCCGAATCGAGAAATCGGCAGGCGGCTGCGTCCAGGCGAACGGTTCGCTCTCAACGCTGTCAATGCGCGCCAGCGGCGGGCAGTGTTGATGCAATTGCGCAATAAACTCTGCCGGATCTTCCTGTATACGCACAACCACACCGTCACCGTCGTTACACACATCGCCATGTAGCTGTAACCGCTGCGCCAGTTGCCAGACGTAGGGGCGAAATCCGACGCCCTGTACCTTACCGCGAATACGCAGCTGTACGCCGGAGTGGTTGTTTATTGTCATGATGAATTCCCGCGGTATTGTATCCCTGAAATGTCCGTTTGCCGGATGGCGGCTTCGCCTTATCCGGCACGTATTTTACGCGGATTTTCAGATATCAGAACAGCAAAGATGCCGTGGAATCCAGCGCCGCGCGACGGCGTTTTTCAGCGCTCAGTTGCTCAAGCTTATTGCGATCCACATAAATCAGCGCGTGAGTCGGGCAGACTTCCATACAGGCAGGGCCGGCCTCACGATGGTGGCACAGGTCGCACTTATTGGCTTCGGCTTTTTCTGCCCGGACGTTCAGACCTGCCCCGCTGTTACGAACAACCGGACGCACGACCACTTCCATTGCGCCATAAGGGCAAGCCACAACGCAGGTTTTACACCCAATGCAGCGCTCCTGCATCACGTGGACAAAGCCTTTATCACGGCTGATTGCACCGTTCGGGCAGACGTTAGCGCACGGCGCGTCTTCACACTGGCGGCACAGCGTCGCCGTGGAGACATTAACGCCTTTGATGACGTGAATGCGGGGTAAAAAGGTTTCAGGGGTCAGCGATGCGCAGTCCTGGTTATCCTGATGGGATACCACGCAGGCCACTTCACAGGTACGGCAACCAATGCATTTATTGGCGTCTGCAATGATGAAACGGTTCATCAATTTCTCCAGCAATGACAGATTATCTGCCGAAGCATTCATAAATCGTGCCAGAATTTAATTAACTGTTATTAAAGGTTTTTTATTTTGATGAATGCAGAGAAGCCGTGTCATCGTCACTAGTGACGATGACAAATGACAGCCGTCAGCGCAAAACGAGCGGCGCAACAGAGTCGCGTTGAATGAGTTCACCGGTGAAGGTTTTTGGCGGCGTAAACGCCCCGTCATCCAGCATAAAGATCAGGCGGCCTATCGTTTCCTGGATCATTTCCGTTACCGGGATTTTGACGCTGGAAAGCGCCGGAATAGTGTATGGCGCGATGGCGATATCGTCGAAGCCAATCACCGACACCTGAGCAGGGACGCTCATGCCATGCGCGTGCAACTGCTTCATCGCACCGATCGCCATATCATCATTGCTGGCCACCAGCGCGGTAAAATTGACCTGACGCGAAAGCAAAGTATCGACTCCCGCTGCGCCGCAGGCTGGCGTCCATTTCCCTTTAACAATCAAATCATTATTAAGCGGAATGCCATGATGTGCCAGCGCGTCTTTATAGCCTGAAAGTCGCTCCACGCCGGTAGGCGAATCCATTGAGCCGGTAATAAAACCAATCTCTTTGTGGCCGGCGGCAATGAGCTGAGTAACGGCGTTAAAGCTGGTTTGCTTTTGATCGCACCACACGCAGTGGCTGGTATTTTTCCGCAGCCGCCGATTAAGCACCATAATCGGCTGGGCGTGGGCGTCGATGATATCGTCTATCTCATCCACGCTAAGAAAACGCGGATAGATCATAATCGCGTCACAGCGCAGGTCGAGCAGGTACTGGATCGCCTGACGCTCTTCCTCTGCGCTGTGCTTACCGTCAGCCAGCAACAACTGGCGTCCCTTATCTTCCGCCATCCGCGCGGTATGAAACAGCAGTTCGCTGAAATAGACGCCGTGATAAAGGGTGTTAGTTACCACCAGACCCAGCGTCTGCGTAGTTTTCGCTGCCAGACTGCGTGCCAGCAAGTTAGGGCGGTAACCACTCTCTTCAATGGCCTGAAACACGCGGTCTTTGGTTTCCTGGCTGACATAACCATTCCCGGAAAGCACCCGGGAAACCGTCGCTTTTGACACCCCGGCACGCTTCGCCACCTCCAGCATCGTGGTCATATTACTCATCCCTTTTCTCTCAATGTGACGCAGTGTACTGCACCGTTTCGCCGCTGTCCTTGCTGCTCAATTGCAAACGCTGACATCTGGTGATCGGAGTCACAATTATAAAAAACGATCAAAATTAAACCTTGCCCATTACGTGTAATTTAAACATGATTTTGTGGAACCGGTTTCCTATCTGCGTTTCATCAACCCAGAAAAGCGACCAACGTGAACGGATAGAACATAACGTACTCTACTGATAAAACAGGATTAAATCCGATGTCCAAAAATTATGCAGCGCTGGCGCGCTCGGTTGTGACGGCTCTGGGAGGCGTGGACAACATCACAGCAGTGACCCACTGTATGACCCGTTTGCGTTTCGTTATCAAAGATGACTCGCAGGTCGACAGCACGACGCTGAAGGCGCTCCCTGGCGTGCTCGGCGTGGTGCGCAGCGATAACCAGTGCCAGGTGATCATCGGCAACACCGTTTCGCAGGCGTATCGCGAGGTAGTCAGCCTGTTGCCTGCCAATATGCAACCTGCAGAGCCGCAAACCAAACCTCGGCTGACGCTGAAGCGGATTGGCGCTGGGATCCTCGACGCGCTGATCGGCACAATGTCCCCGTTGATCCCGGCTATTATCGGCGGATCAATGCTCAAGCTGCTGGCAATGATCCTCGAAATGACCGGCGTGCTGGTGAAAGGATCGTCCACGCTCACTATTCTGACCGTAATCGGCGACGGTGCCTTCTTCTTCCTGCCACTGATGGTCGCCGCCTCAGCAGCCATAAAATTCAAAACCAACATGTCGCTGGCAATCGCCATCGCTGGCGTACTGGTGCATCCCAGCTTCATCGAACTGATGGCGAAGGCCGCGCAGGGTGAGCACGTTGAGTTTGCCCTGATCCCGGTGACGGCGGTGAAATACACCTACACGGTGATCCCGGCGCTGGTCATGACCTGGTGTCTGTCCTACATCGAACGCTGGGTCGATCGCATCACTCCGGCGGTAACCAAAAACTTCCTTAAACCGATGCTAATCGTGCTGATCGCCGCCCCACTCGCCATCGTCATCATTGGCCCGATCGGTATCTGGATCGGTAGTGCAATTTCAGCGCTGGTTTATACCATTCACGGCTATCTCGGCTGGCTGTCGGTGGCCATTATGGGCGCATTGTGGCCGCTGCTGGTGATGACCGGTATGCACCGCGTCTTCACGCCAACCATTATTCAGACCATTGCCGAAACCGGAAAAGAAGGCATGGTGATGCCGTCAGAAATTGGCGCCAATTTGTCGCTGGGCGGTTCATCGCTGGCAGTGGCATGGAAAACCAAAAACCCGGAACTGCGTCAGACGGCGTTAGCGGCAGCCGCCTCGGCCATCATGGCAGGCATTTCCGAACCCGCGCTGTATGGCGTGGCGATCCGCCTGAAACGCCCACTGATTGCGAGTCTTATCAGCGGCTTTATCTGCGGTGCCGTTGCCGGAATGGCCGGACTGGCGAGCCACTCCATGGCGGCTCCAGGCTTGTTCACCAGCGTACAGTTTTTCGATCCAGCCAATCCGATGACCATCGTTTGGGTGTTTGGCGTGATGGCGCTGGCGGTCGTGCTTTCCTTTGTATTAACACTGCTCCTCGGCTTTGAAGACATTCCTGTCGAAGATGCAGCCGCGCAGGCCAGAAAAAACCAGGCCGCGCAACCAGGCAATATCAATAGAGCCAGCATTTGACTGGTATGAACTGAGGTTAACTATGTCTGTTTTTCCGCAAGGATTTTTATGGGGCGGCGCACTGGCCGCCAACCAGTCAGAAGGGGCATACCGGGAAGGCGGCAAAGGGCTGACCACCGTCGATATGATCCCCCACGGCACAAACCGCATGGCCGTCAAACTGGGTCAGGAAAAACGCTTTACGCTGCGGGATGACGAATTTTATCCCAGCCATCAGGCAATCGACTTTTATCATCGCTATAAAGAAGATATCGCGCTGATGGCGGAAATGGGGTTTACGGTTTTTCGTACTTCCATTGCCTGGAGCCGTCTCTACCCCAACGGCGACGAGCTGACGCCTAATGAAGAGGGTATCGCGTTTTACCGGGCCGTGTTTGCCGAGTGTAAAAAATACGGTATTGAGCCGTTAGTTACGCTGTGTCACTTCGATGTGCCGATGCATCTGGTCAGCGAGTATGGCTCCTGGCGTAACCGCAAAATGGTAGAGTTCTTTACCCGCTATGCCCGTACCTGCTTCGAGGCCTTTGACGGTCTGGTGAAGTACTGGCTAACGTTCAACGAAATCAACATTATGCTGCACAGCCCTTTTTCTGGCGCCGGACTGGTGTTTGAAGAAGGTGAAAATCAGGATCAGGTGAAATATCAGTCCGCCCACCACGAACTGATTGCCAGCGCCCTGGCAACTAAAATTGCCCATGAAATTAATCCGCAAAACCAGGTCGGCTGTATGCTGGCGGGCGGTAATTTTTATCCTTATTCCTGTAAACCGGAAGATGTGTGGACCGCGCTGGAAAAAGACCGCGAAAACCTGTTCTTTATTGATGTGCAGGCGCGCGGGGCTTACCCCGCTTACTCTGCCCGTGTGTTTCGCGAAAAAGGCGTGGTGATAGAAAAAGCGGCGGGAGATGACGATATCCTGAAAAACACCGTCGATTTCGTCTCGTTTAGCTATTACGCATCGCGCTGCGCCTCCGCTGAAATGAATACTGGCAATACCAGCGCCGCTAACGTGGTGAAGTCGCTGCGTAATCCGTACATTGCCGCCAGCGAATGGGGCTGGGGTATCGATCCGCTCGGCCTGCGCATCACCATGAATATGATGTATGACCGCTACCAGAAGCCGTTGTTTCTGGTGGAAAACGGGCTGGGGGCGAAAGATGAGATCGATGCTAACGGCGAAATCAATGACGACTATCGCATTAGCTATTTACGCGAGCACATTCGCGCTATGGCAGATGCTATTGAGGATGGCGTGCCGCTGTTGGGCTACACCACCTGGGGCTGTATCGATCTGGTTTCAGCCTCAACCGGTGAGATGAGCAAACGCTACGGTTTTGTGTATGTGGACCGCGATGACGCGGGCAACGGCACGTTAGCGCGTAAACGCAAAAAATCGTTCTGGTGGTATAAGAAAGTGATTGCGAGCAACGGGACCGATCTGGAATAACAATGTTGCCGGATGACGGATGACGCCGCCATCCGGCAACACGTATTATTCAGAATATATATACCCGCTGTCTGTTATCATTTTTATTGCACAACTTTAGGATTTTGCAGCAGCGGCAAAGGCGCTTCGCCCAACGCGTGGACCTGACCAATAATTGTCGCGCTCCGGCCAATCTGTAATGACTCAACATTCGTACTATTATGGGAGCCAAACTGGAACTGAATCACGTTGTTCGTTTTATTATTTTCGTCTTTCAGGCTGACAAGATAAGAATAAGCATTGGAAATACCATTAACCTTACGAATATCAATGACCACGCCCCGCAGCTTCACCCATTCACCAAGATAGTCCTTATTGGCTTTAACAGGATTTAAGGTATAGGGCGCGACAAAATCAGCGACGGACAAGGTTGGCATTGACGCAGTTGATGACTCCCCCGGTTGAAATAATCGGTCTCCCGCAGAGAAGAACGCGTCAGCCGCCGTCTCGCACCCGCTAAGAAGAGAGGAAATAATAATTAAATTTACCAAACGTATACCTGAACGCATAAATAACTCCTGTATATTAATTTCCCATATATTCAAATTCTAAATAATTCGAGTATATAACCTCCCTGAACAACGCCGAAATATAATATAACTCCCGTATTAGTAAAAGAAGAGAATATTCCCCCCCAGCTATTATCAACTTCTCATCCTTTCATTATTTGCATTCTATTTTCTGGATCTGCCTTCCAGTTTCGGGTTTGCCCTCCCGCCTTTTTACTGGCATTTTATTCAGTAGTTTTCCATCTCTTTATTTGTAACAAGGGAGTGTTTATGTCTGGTAAAAATGGTAATGCCGAAGCGGTTATCAACAAGCCATTACGTCATTTTAAAGTCAGCTATGTCAGAGTACGGCATGAAGATCGCAAGACTGGTTTTACACGACGTATAAGCCGCCATGCTTCACTCACGATGAACGGAGACTGGCTGGAACAGGCGGGGTTCCCAACGGGCACGTCGGTAAAAGTATCGGTTACGCAGGGGAAATTAATTATTGAACAAGCAGGTGAATAGTCTGTTTCGAGGGTGTCGACGTTATTCGGATGGTGGTAATGCGACACACCATCCGGTATTCAGTGCCCTCTGGCTCAGGCTTCCGGTGCCTCTAATTCAGCGAACCCACCGTGTCCTTCCCACCCGGCTAATCGCTGATAAACGGTATCTACCGCATCTTTAATCGGCTGTGTCATCGGGTAGTAAAAACCGACAATATCCGGCTGAATGCCAAGGAAAATCACCTCGCCAACGTCGTCTTTCAGCTGATCGACCAGGTAGTTCAGCGGCATGTTGTGGGTGGTCATCATGAACATCTCGGCAATATCATCAGGATCGATAATGCGGATTTCACCAGGATTTAGCCCCATATCGGTGGCATCCACAATCAACAGACGCTGCGGGCGCAACTCGCGGATGGCGACGATGTCGTTTTCCGGCGCGCTTCCGCCGTCGATGACAACCCATTGACCTTGAGGATTTGCAGCACACATTTCGGCCAACAGCGGCCCCGCGCCGTCATCGCCCATCATGCTGTTACCCACACATAATAAAACGTCAGTCACGATGTCTCCTCACCATCAGATAGATGGCGCTTTCCTGGTGGATATCGTGAAGCATGCTAAGCATCAGCTTGCTCCACTCCTGCTGCTGCGGGGTCTGCACGGCACGCGCATCATCGAACGCGCGCGCCAGCATCTGCACATGGTTGAAATCGATGACGATCTCGCCGTACTTCGGCACGCCTTCCATTTTCCGGCGGGCTTCACTGCCTTCGGCAAGCGTGGCAATCCACGCCAGATATTCATCCCACGGACAGGTTAACGCCGCTTCCAGGCAATCGATGATCCCAAGGTGGTGACCAATCGCCAGGCTGTAATAGACAACCTGCTGCGCCTCAGCGGGCGTTGCATCGTTCTCATCAATAAACTTACGGCTCAGTTGACTGAACACCACCGTTTCACTCATCGGATACGCGCCTCTTCGACAACATGATTAAGATGCGTGACGATCTCGGTCAGACGCGGATCGTTTTCCGCTTCCAGCCAGCGCGCCACCTGATGCTCGCCCTGCCCTAACTGCGTCATATAGTCATCAGCAATCTGGCGACCGTAACGGTAGCCCGCCAGACGGCGTGCTTCACGATCCACCTTCACGCGCAGCGGTTGAACCATGTCCGGATGCAGAATTTCAGCCGGTTGTTCGTCCAGTTCACCTGGCGCACGCGCGTGAATTTTTTGTTCCAGCAGACCCAGCGCCATTGCAAAACCGTACAGCGTAGCCGCAGGCGTTGGCGGACAGCCAGGAATATACACATCCACCGGTACGATTTTATCCGTGCCGCCCCATACGCAGTATAAGTCGTGGAAGATACCGCCGCTGTTACCGCAGGCACCGTAAGAGATACAAATTTTCGGATCTGGCGCAGACTGCCAGGCGCGCAGCGCCGGAGAGCGCATGGCACGCGTTACCGCGCCGGTAAACAGCAGGATATCCGCATGGCGCGGTGATGGTACAACTTTGATACCAAAACGTTCGGCATCAAACAGCGGAGAAAGCGTAGCGAAGATTTCGATTTCACAGCCGTTGCAGCCGCCGCAGTCCACACGGTAAACGTACGCTGAACGCTTGATGCTTTTAAGCAGCGACGCTTTCATGCTGGCAATGGATTCATCCACCGTCATCGGTACCGGAATACCGTTGGCGTCACGTGGGCCTAATAAATTGCTCATCAGCTGGCCTCTTTCATATGGCGAGTCAGTTCAATACGGTCAGACGGCACCAGGCATTTCTGGCGCTTACAATCCGGGCAGGTCTCAAAGCTTTCACGGTGGTTTTCCGCACGGCTGTCACCGTTGTGCTTAAGCAGCGCAATGGCGTAATCGATCTCTTTTTGTACCGCAAACGGGCGGTTACATACGCGACAATTACACAGCGCAAAGCGGGACTGCTGCAGGAAATCCTCTTTCTTCCACACCGCCAGTTCATACTCCTGCGACAGCTTAATTGCCGCAGTCGGGCAGACTTCTTCGCAGCGGGCGCAGAAGATGCAACGGCCGAGGTTGAACTGCCACGCCAGCTCATGGGTGACCAGATCGGTTTCTACCGTCAGCGCGTTCGACGGGCACGCATTCACACAGGCCGCACAGCCAATGCACTGCTGCGGATTGTGTTCCGGTTTGCCACGGAAGTTTTTATCGACCGCAATCGGCTCCAGCGGATACGACGACGTCGGCGCCCCGGTTTTGATGACTTTTTTGATAAAGGTAAACATGGCGATTCCTTATTTCAGCGGCGAGTTTTTACGCTCGATGCTGTAGCGCTCAAGTTCTTTGTACGGCACGACTTTGCTCTTCTTCTTACGCACATCGACCACGGTCATACGGTCGGTACAGGAGTAGCAAGGATCGAGGCTACCGATAATCAGCGGGGCATCGGAAACGGTGTTGCCACGCAGCATGTAGCGCAGCGTCGGCCAGTTGGCGTAAGTCGCCGCGCGACAGCGCCAGCGATACAGTTTCTGGTTGTCGCCAGTCATGCTCCAGTGGATGTCATCCCCGCGCGGCGCTTCAGCAAAGCCCAGCGCAAAGCGGTGTGGAATATAGGTAAAGCCTTCCACAGCCAGCGGGCCGCCTGGCAGGTTGTCCAGACCAAAGTCGATCATATTCAGTGCGGTGTAGACTTCATTGATACGGACTTTCAGACGAGAAATAACGTCGCAACCCTGCTCACTGTGAACTTCCATCGGCAGCAGACCATAGCCCACAAACGGGTGATCGGCGCGGGTGTCACGCGCATGGCCGCTGGCGCGTACCATCGGGCCGACGTTACTGAAGTCACGGGCAATCTCCGGATCCAGACGGCCAATACCTACGGTACGCTGTTCCATGTTCGGCGTGCTGAGCAGCATATCGACCAGTTCCTGCACGTCACGACGCATCTGCTGCGCCAGTTGACGGGTCTGGATCATATCCTCTTTCAGCAGATCACGACGAATACCGCCGATCAGGTTCAGACCGTAAGTTTTACGTGCCCCGGTGAGGATCTCCGCCATCTTCATGGAGGTTTCACGCACGCGGAAGAACTGCATAAAGCCGGAGTCAAAACCGGTAAAGTGACAGGCCAGGCCGAGGTTCAGCAGGTGCGAGTGCAGGCGTTCAACTTCCAGCAGAATGGCGCGGATCATCTGCGCACGTTCCGGCACGACGATGCCCATCGCGTTCTCGACGGAGGTGGTATAGGCGGTGCTGTGCGCAAAGCCGCAAATGCCGCACACGCGGTCGGACAAGAAGGTCACTTCGTTGTAACCCATGCGGGTTTCCGCCAGCTTCTCCATGCCGCGGTGGACATAGAACAGACGGTAGTCGGCGTCGATGATGTTCTCGCCGTCAACAAACAGACGGAAGTGACCGGGTTCATCAGAGGTGACGTGCAGTGGGCCAATCGGCACTACATTATTTTTCTTGTCTCCCAGTTCGTTGATGAACTCGTAGGTTTCAGCATCGGTAGTCGGCGCGGGGCGCTGGCGATAATCCATGCTGTCTTTACGCAGCGGGTAGAGTTCGTCCGGCCAGTCATCCGGCAGTACCAGACGACGCTCATCGGGCAAACCAACCGGGATCAAACCGTACATATCGCGCACTTCGCGCTCGCCCCAGACCGCAGCAGGCACGCGCGGCGTGACGGACGGGAACTCCAGCTTATTGGCATCGACTTCAACGCGCACGGTAATCCAGCACTTGGTTCCCTGCTCCATCGACAGCACGTAGTAAACGGCATAATGACCGCACAGCTGACGTTCGTCGTTACCAAACAGCACGGACAACCAGCCGCCCTGTTTGTAGTACAGGAACTCCACCACTTCCGGCAGGTAGTTCACCTTGACGGTGATCGTCAGCTGATCTTTGGTCTGCCAGGCTTCATCCAGCACGACGCCCGGGAAGGCCTGGTGCAGCGCCGCGAGATATTGTTGACCTAATTTTTCTTCAGACATGCTCAAACTCTCTTAAATCACGCCACCAGCAAGGAGACGAACGCTAAAAACGCAAACCCAAAACCGGCCCAGGTCACGCGTGAAGTGGCGCAAAAACGCAGACGCGCCATGCTGTTTTCGAACAGGGCGATGACCAGCACGCCGAGAACCAGTTTGACGACGGCAATCACCAGCGCCAGCAGCAGCCCACCCAAGGTGAAGGTTTCCATCTGTCCCCACGGCAGGAACACGCCAACGAACATTTGCAGAACGACCAGTTGCTTAAGGCTAATGCCCCATTTCAGCACCGCAAAACCGCTGCCGCTGTATTCGGTCAATGGACCTTCCTGCAGCTCCTGCTCTGCCTCTGCCAGATCGAACGGCAGTTTGCCCATTTCGATAAAGGTGGCGAAAGCACAGGCGCACAGCGCCAGAATCAACGGAATGCTGCGTGCAGCTGGCCAGTGATAAATGGTATCGGCGATATTGCTGATATGCGTTGAGCCAGCAACCTGCGCCGCAACCCACAGACCCAGCAGCAGGATAGGTTCAACCAGCACGCCGAGCATCGCTTCGCGGCTGGCGCCAATAGCGGTAAACGGGCTACCGGTATCCAGGCCCGCGATAGAGAAGAAGAAGCGGGCGATGGCGAACAGGTAAATTAAGGTGATCAGATCGCCCAGTTGCGGCAGCGGTGAGCCAACGGTCACTACCGGCAACGCGGTGGCGATAGTCAGCATCACCCCCACCATCACAAACGGCGTCAGGCGGAAAACCCAACTGGAGTCCGCAGGCGCAATGCTCTGACGGCCCAGCAGTTTGATAATGTCGCGGTATTCCTGCAAAACGCCCGGACCGCGGCGATTGTGCAAACGCGCACGTGCCACGCGGGTAATACCGGACAGCAGCGGCGCAACGGCAAACAGCACCAGCGCCTGAATTAACGGATATAAAACACTCATTCTCAGGCTCCTCGTGAAACCACAATCACCACCAGTACCGCCAGCTCAATCAGCGCCAGGCGACGGAACAGCACCGGTGCAGCCGCATTCTGCCAGCCCGGAACCAGTGATACCGGATTCAGCCATTTGCGCAGTTTGAGTACCGGCGCAAAGGCTTCTTTCACCGGCATGGCAAAACCGTGTGCGGTAATGACCATTGACTGCTCGTGATCGTAACCACACACCCATGCCGCACCGCGTGAACGCGACGGCAGACGGTTGCCTTTGAAAATCGCCATGATGATGAACGGCAGCAGCGGACATGCGATCAGCAGCAGCGTGATCATTGGCTGAGAAACGGTGGTGTTCGCGGTTTCCAGCGGCAGCGGAACGGCAGCGGAGATCATCGGCAGCAGCCACGGCGCAGCAACGCCCCCAATCACGCAGCAGATAGCCAACGCGACTACGCTAACGCCCATCAGGATTGGCGCGCAGCAGGCATTTTCAGCTTCCTTCGTGCGCGGTGCGCCAAGGAACGTAACGCCATAGACTTTCGCCATACACATCACCGCCAGCGCGCCGGTAATCGCCAGTCCCACCGCCAGCAACGGTCCTAAAAGACGACCGACAAACGCGCCGCTGTTGCCAAGCTTAAAGAAGGACTGGTAGATAACCCACTCACCGGCAAAACCGTTCAGCGGCGGCAGTGCGGCCATCGCCATCAGGCCAACCAGCATCGCCAGAGAGATAACCGGCATACGTTTACCGATACCGCCCAGTTTTTCGATATCACGATGACCGGTACGGAACCAGATGCTGCCTGCGCCCAGGAACAGAACGCTTTTGAACAGGCTGTGGTTTACCAGGTGGTACAGACCGCCGGTCAAACCCAGCGCAATCAGTGCAGGTTGATTCAGGGAAATTCCGGTTACGCCAGCGCCCAGACCCAGCAGAATAATGCCGGTGTTTTCCAGCGTGTGATATGCCAGCAGACGCTGAATGTTGTGTTCCATCAGCGCATACAGACCGCCGACAAACGCGGTGATCATTCCCAGCACCAGCAGCGTGATGCCCCACCACAGCGGCGCATTACCGCCCAGCAGCGACAGGGAGAGAATACCCAGCAGACCCACTTTCATGACGACGGTAGAGAACAGCGCCGCAGCCGGTGCGCTGGCGTTGGCGTGTGCCTGTGGTACCCATCCGTGCAGCGGAATAATCCCGGCCAGCAGGCCAAAACCCGCCACGCCCAGCAGCCAGATATCAGACCCGAGCGGCAGCTCCTGTGCGCGCAGGTCAAGCAGGCGCAGCTCCAGGGTGCCGTAGCGTTGCCACACCAGGTAGCAGGCAATAGCCAGCAGCAGCGTGCCGACACGGCCCAGCGCAAACCACAGTTTGCCCTCTTTGCTGCAGCCGGTGAGGAACACGGCACACAGCGCCATGATTTCCGCCATCACCACCAGCGTTCCGAGGTTGCTGGCAACCACCGCACATACCGCCGCGGCCATCAGCAGATTCACCAGCAGCCCGTTGGCTTTTACCTGCGGATGACGATGCCAGTCAATGTTGTACAGGCTGACAAACAGGCCGCACAGGCCCAGCGTAATCAGCCAGATAGCGTTCAACGGGGTAATTTGCACACTGTGACCAATAAACGGCATCACACCGCTTAAAGCCAGCGCATTAGTCAGTACGGTGAAACCCGCAGCCGCCGTACACAGGCTGCCAACCGCACCGCCAACCCCGGCAATCCAGCCGCTCAGCGGTTTGTGAAATGAAAACAGAAATGCCAGAACCGCAGCCGCCGTAAACCAGGCTACGCCGCTGTTAATCAGTGAAATTGCGCTCATTTTGCATCCCCACTCTGAGCCTGCTGAAACAAGGTGAGATCGCCGAAGTCGGTATTGAAAGTCAGCTCACGCTTACGTTTGCTGGCGCGGGCAATATCCACGTTACTCACCAGGTGCAGGGCTTTGGTCGGGCACATGCGTACGCAGGCCGGACCAAGCTCGTCAAAACTGCACAGATCGCATTTCACCGCGATGGCACGAATACCCGGAACCCAGTCCAGCAACGTGCTCACGCGGGCAGGCGCTGGCGGAGCCGGAGGCGCTTTTGGCGTATTGGCGTTTGCCGGGATATGCAGCGGACGGCTACCGGAAAACTCAATCGCGCCAAACGGACAGGCGATCCCGCACAGTTTGCAGCTTACACACAGGCTTTCATTCAGCTGCACGGCACCATCAACGCGATTAATCGCATTAACCGGACAAACGGTGGCGCAAGGCGCATCTTCGCAATGGTGGCAAAGCTGCGGGGCGGATTCTTTTTCATTTAACATCACTTTCAGGCGCGGCATTGACTGCAGGCCATGCTGGCGATGTGTCTCTGAGCAGGCGGCTTCACAGGTGTGGCAGCCGATGCAAAGAGTGGAGTCAGCAATTACAAAACGATTCACCAGGCATTCCTCAGGTGATAGTCATTTTTGACGAAAACATGTCTGGAAAATGTCATTTCGACATTTTTCGACATGCCCATTCCCTAAACGTCGTGACGCAGTATGAAAGCGCATCATGACAAAAGTGGGCACACCCAAGGCTTAAGCCGGGCTATGTCCCTCAATCAGCTGGCTTAAATTCACCGGCATATTGTTTTCAACCGCGGTATAGAGGCTGTCGTAGACGGTGGCGATTTTTTCGAGATAGTGCTCCAGCACCTGCTCGCGATCGCGGTTGCTGATACGCTCATCAACCTTACCGTCGATGGTCAACTCAGCCTGTGCAATCAGTTGCTTATCATCACCGTCTTTCGTTTCAACGTAGTACTCGATGGTGTGGCTGTTAAAGCCGTCCGCCAGCGTGACGTAGATAGTGAAGTGTTCAAAAAGGACGAAGCAGAGATCCTTGTCCGGTGCGCAGCTCATTGCATGATGCAAACGCGCTTTTGACAGGGTGATCCCCTGAACCAGCGAGTTGCAGTAAATACGCCACTGGTCCTGTAGGCGACGATGCCGTTCAGCGATGTAATCGGCTTTTTCGCTTATTTCCCAAATAGTCATGTCAGGTTACCCGTTTAGCAGAGATGAACAGCTTTAAGCACATTTCATGCCAAAATTAAAAGCTTTAATTTTCATATAGATAAAAAATCAAAGAGCGGTGACGACATGTCATTTCGTCATCGTCGTCATTGTCACGATCGAAAAAATTCAAGCTGGCATGTTTATTGCTTTTAATACGGCAACTTCATAGGAGGCGGTATGCACGAAATAACCCTATGCCAACGGGCACTGGAATTGATTGAACAACAGGCCACGCAATACGGTGCACAGCGAGTAACTGGGGTCTGGCTCAAAATTGGCGCATTTTCTTGCGTAGAAACCAGCGCTCTCGCCTTTTGTTTTGATCTGGTATGCCGCGGGACCCTTGCAGAAGGTTGTAAACTCCACCTCGAAGAACAAGAAGCCGAATGTTGGTGCGAATCTTGTCAGCAATACGTCACCTTACTGACGCAACGCGTGCGCAGATGTCCGCAATGCAACAGCGATATGCTGAGAATTGTGGCCGATGACGGCTTACAGATTCGACGTATTGAAATAGATGAAACTCCAGCGTCGGATGCCGACGCCTAAGCGTCATCATCCGGCAACTGAAGTATCGCAAGTAATAAATCAGGAGTGAGCGATGTGTACGACATGTGGTTGCGCTGAAGGCAACCTTTATATAGAGGGTGATGAGCATAATCCCCACTCGGCGTTTCGCAGCGCGCCATTTGCCCCAGCGGCTCGTCCGGCGCTGAATATTACCGGGGTGAAGACCTCCAGTTTCACACCGAGCCAGACTGAAGAAGGCGATTTGCATTACGGTCACGGTGAAGCAGGCACCCACGCACCAGGCATGAGTCAGCGCCGGATGCTGGAAGTGGAAATTGACGTGCTGGATAAAAACAACCGTCTGGCCGAGCGCAACCGCGCACGCTTTGCTGCCCGTCAACATCTGGTATTAAACCTTGTCTCAAGCCCAGGCTCCGGTAAAACCACGCTGCTGACCGAAACGCTGATGAAGCTCAAAGACAGCGTGCCTTGCGCCGTCATTGAAGGCGACCAGCAGACGGTTAACGATGCCGCCCGTATTCGCGCCACAGGTACGCCCGCCATCCAGGTCAACACCGGTAAAGGTTGCCACCTTGACGCACAAATGATTGCTGACGCCGCGCCACGTTTGCCGCTTGAAGACAACGGCATCCTGTTCATTGAAAACGTCGGGAACCTGGTTTGCCCGGCTAGCTTCGATCTCGGCGAACGCCATAAAGTGGCGGTGCTTTCCGTCACCGAAGGCGAAGACAAGCCGCTGAAATACCCGCATATGTTTGCCGCCGCGTCGCTGATGCTGCTCAACAAAGTAGACCTACTGCCGTACCTCAATTTTGACGTAGAAAAGTGCATCGCCAGCGCCCGGGAAGTGAACCCGGAAATTGAGATTATCCTGATTTCCGCCACCAGTGGCGAAGGCATGGACCAATGGCTCTCCTGGCTGGAGACGCAGCGATGTGCATAGGTGTTCCGGGTCAAATCCGCACCATTGATGGCAACCAGGCCAAAGTCGACGTTTGCGGTATTCAGCGCGACGTCGACCTGACGCTGGTCGGAAGCTGCGATGAACACGGTCAACCCCGTCTGGGCCAGTGGGTACTGGTCCACGTCGGCTTTGCCATGAGCATCATTAATGAAGCTGAAGCGCGCGACACGCTCGACGCGCTGCAAAACATGTTTGACGTTGAGCCGGATGTCGGCGCGTTGTTGTATGGCGAGGAAAAATAATGCGTTTTGTTGACGAATACCGCGCACCAGAACAGGTGATGCAGTTGATAGAGCACCTGTGTGAACGTGCCGCACACCTCCCCTACACTGCTGAACGTCCGCTGCGCATCATGGAAGTGTGTGGTGGTCATACCCACGCTATCTTCAAGTTCGGTCTCGACCAATTGTTGCCTGACAACGTCGAGTTTATTCATGGCCCGGGCTGCCCGGTTTGCGTTCTGCCGATGGGCAGAATCGACAGCTGTGTGGAAATCGCCAGCCATCCGGAAGTGATTTTTTGCACCTTTGGCGATGCGATGCGCGTTCCGGGTAAACAAGGTTCTTTGCTACAAGCCAAAGCGCGCGGCGCGGATATCCGCATCGTCTATTCACCGATGGATGCGCTGAAGCTGGCGCAGGAAAACCCAACGCGTAAGGTTGTGTTCTTTGGCCTGGGTTTTGAAACCACAATGCCAACCACCGCCATCACCCTTCAGCAGGCAAAACAGCGTGACGTGCAGAACTTTTACTTTTTCTGCCAGCACATCACGCTTATCCCTACGCTGCGCAGCCTGCTGGAACAGCCGGACAACGGCATCGACGCCTTCTTAGCGCCGGGCCATGTCAGCATGGTGATTGGCACCGATGCCTATAATTTCATTGCTTCAGATTTCCATCGTCCGTTGGTGGTCGCCGGTTTCGAACCGCTCGATCTGCTGCAGGGCGTGGTGATGTTGATTGAACAGAAGATTGCCGCGCATAGCCAGGTCGAAAACCAGTATCGCCGCGTGGTGCCGGACGTCGGTAACCTGTTAGCGCAACAGGCCATCGCCGAAGTGTTCTGCGTCAATGGCGATAGCGAATGGCGCGGTCTGGGCGTCATTGAATCCTCTGGCGTTCACCTGACGCCAGACTATCAGCGCTTTGATGCCGAAGCGCATTTCCAGCCAGCGCCGCAGCAGGTGTATGACGATCCGCGCGCGCGTTGCGGCGAGGTATTGACCGGCAGATGCAAACCGCATCAGTGCCCGCTATTTGGCAAAACCTGTAACCCGGAGACCGCGTTTGGTGCCCTGATGGTCTCCTCAGAAGGCGCATGTGCCGCCTGGTATCAGTATCGTCAGCAGGAGTGTGAAGCATGAACAGCGTACAACTCGCCCACGGTAGCGGCGGTCAGGCTATGCAGCAGTTGATCAACAGTCTGTTTATGGAGGCTTTTGCTAATCCGTGGCTGGCGGAACAAGAAGATCAGGCCCGTCTGGACCTGGCGCAACTGGTTGCAGAAGGCGATCGTCTGGCGTTTTCAACCGACAGCTATGTTATCGATCCGTTGTTCTTCCCGGGTGGCAATATCGGCAAGCTGGCCATCTGCGGTACGGCTAACGACGTGGCGGTCAGCGGCGCGATCCCTCGCTACCTCTCCTGCGGTTTTATCCTCGAAGAGGGTTTGCCGATGGAGACGTTGAAAACCGTCGTCAACAGTATGGCGGCGACCGCGCGTGAAGCAGGCATCGCCATCGTGACCGGCGATACCAAAGTCGTGCAGCGCGGCGCTGCAGACAAGCTGTTCATCAACACGGCCGGAATGGGGGCGATCCCCGCCAACATTCACTGGGGCGCACAGACCCTCGGCCCAGGCGATGTGCTGCTGGTCAGCGGTACGCTTGGCGATCACGGCGCAACTATCCTTAACCTGCGCGAACAGCTGGGTCTTGATGGCGAACTGGTCAGCGACTGCGCGGTATTGACACCTCTTATCCAGACGCTGCGTGATATTCCCGGCGTGAAGGCGCTGCGTGACGCGACCCGTGGCGGCGTAAATGCGGTAACGCATGAATTTGCCGCCTCATGCGGGTTTGGTATTGAGCTGTCTGAAGCGGCCCTGCCCGTGAAGCCCGCGGTGCGTGGCGTTTGCGAACTGCTGGGTCTGGATGCGCTTAACTTTGCTAACGAAGGCAAGCTGGTGATTGCCGTTGAGCGTCAGGCTGCTGAAACGGTGCTTGCCGCGCTGCACGCACATCCGTTAGGACGCGATGCCGCAATGATTGGTGAAGTGGTAGAACGAAAAGGTGTGCGTCTTGCCGGACTCTACGGCGTGAAACGCACTCTCGATTTACCACACGCCGAACCATTACCTCGTATATGCTAACAGCCGGTTGGCAGCAAGCTGTAGGCCGGGTAAGACGCATTTGCGTCGACATCCGGCCTTAACGCTGCATTATCACCTGATGGCGTTTTGCCGATCGGGTCTACGGTTCGTGTAGCTGGACCAGTCCGGCAATAATTTACGACTTATACCTATAATTCATTTACCGTTTTCGCACCGTTCTGCGGTGCTTTTCCTGGAAAAGCAATATGTCGTATACACCGATGAGTGACCTCGGACAGCAAGGCCTGTTCGATATTACTCGTACATTATTACAGCAGCCCGACCTGCCGTCTCTCAGCGAGGCGCTTTCGCAACTGGTCAAGCGTTCAGCGCTGGCCGACTGCGCGGCTATTGTCTTATGGCAGGCACAAACGCAGCGTGCGCGTTATTTTGCGACGCGTGAAAATGGTAACCCCATCGATTATGAAGACGAAACGGTGCTGGCGCATGGCCCGGTACGCCGTATTTTGTCTCGCCCCGATGCGCTGCACTGCAACTATCACGAGTTTAGCGAAACCTGGCCACAGCTGGCCTCTGGCGGGCTGTATTCTAAATTTGGTCACTACTGCCTGCTACCGCTGGCAGCAGATGGGCGAATCTTTGGCGGTTGCGAATTTATCCGTAACGAAGACCAACCGTGGAGTGAAAAAGAGTACAACCGGCTGCAGACCTTCACTCAAATAGTCGGCGTCGTTGCTGAACAAATTCAAAGCCGGGTCAGCAACAATGTCGATTACGATCTCCTGTGCCGTGAGCGTGATAACTTTCGCATCCTGGTCGCCATCACCAATGCTGTGCTCTCCCGCCTGGATATTGATGAGCTGGTCAGCGAAGTCGCCAAAGAGATCCATCACTACTTCGACATTGATGCCATCAGCATCGTGTTACGCAGCGATCGCAAAAACAAGCTCAGCATTTATTCCACTCACTATCTGGATGAACATCATCCGGCACACGAACAAAGTGAAGTGGACGAAGCCGGTACGCTCTCTGAACGGGTCTTCAAAAGTAAAGAGATGCTGCTGATTAACCTGAGCGAACGCGATACCCTGGCCCCTTACGAAAGAATGTTGTTCGAAACCTGGGGCAACCAGCTACAGACTCTGTGCCTGCTGCCGCTGATGTCCGGCAATAATATGCTCGGCGTACTTAAGCTGGCGCAATGTGAAGAGAAAGTATTCACCACCGCCAATCTCAAACTGCTGCGCCAAATCGCAGAACGCGTGGCGATCGCCGTGGATAACGCCCTCGCCTACCAGGAGATCCACCGCCTGAAGGAGCGGCTGGTCGATGAAAACCTGGCGCTGACTGAACAACTCAACAACGTGGAAAGTGAGTTCGGAGAAATCATTGGCCGCAGCGAAGCGATGTACAGCGTACTCAAACAGGTCGAAATGGTGGCGCAAAGCGACAGCACTGTCCTGATTCTTGGTGAAACCGGGACGGGTAAGGAGCTGATTGCACGAGCAATTCACAACCTGAGCGGACGTAACGCCCGTCGGATGGTGAAAATGAACTGCGCGGCAATGCCTGCCGGATTGCTGGAAAGCGATCTGTTTGGCCATGAGCGTGGCGCATTTACCGGGGCCAGCACGCAGCGGATTGGACGCTTTGAACTGGCGGACAAAAGTTCGTTATTTCTCGATGAAGTTGGCGACATGCCGCTGGAGCTTCAGCCCAAGTTGCTGCGCGTTCTGCAGGAGCAGGAGTTTGAACGTCTGGGCAGCAATAAACTGATCCAGACCGACGTTCGCTTGATCGCTGCCACTAACCGCGATCTGAAACAGATGGTCGCCGATCGCGAGTTTCGTAACGATCTCTACTATCGACTGAACGTCTTCCCGATCCATCTGCCACCGCTGCGCGAGCGCCCGGAAGATATTCCGCTGCTGGTGAAAGCCTTCACCTTCAAAATTGCCCGCCGGATGGGGCGCAATATCGACAGCATTCCCGCCGAAGCACTGCGTACGCTGAGCAGCATGGAATGGCCGGGTAACGTGCGCGAACTGGAAAACGTCGTAGAACGCGCGGTTCTGCTCACCCGGGGCAACGTGCTGCAACTGTCCCTGCCGGATGTAATCGCTATGGCGCCGTCTACGCCGCCGGTGGCCACCGAAGTTGCGCAGGATGGCGAAGATGAATACCAGTTGATAATGCGCGTTCTGAAAGAAACCAATGGCGTTGTCGCCGGTCCTAAAGGCGCGGCACAAAGACTGGGGTTGAAACGCACAACGTTACTCTCGCGCATGAAGCGCCTGGGCATTGATAAGGACGCACTGGTTTAACGGATTATTGCCCGATAGCGCTACGCTTATCGGGCCTACGCCACTGGTGCGTTTGTCTTTGTCGGCCGGATAAAGCGCAGCCGCCATCCGGCATCGAATTGCTAAATCACTTCTTCCGCTGGTATTTCTCGGGTAATTCCGGCACCGGACGTTTGTCATCAATCAGATGACGCACGGTCAGGATCGGATGACGCCAGAGCATTCTGGGTCCAGCCCAACGCATAATTTGCTTCATCTCTTCGCGTTTAGCGGGCTGGTAACAGTGCACCGGACACTGTTTGCAGGCCGGTTTTTCCTCACCAAATACGCACTTATCCAGGCGCTTTTGCGCATAGGCAAACAACGCATCGTAATGCCCCGGTTCATCTGAAGCCTGCGGACACTGGCTCTCATACAGCGAGATCATTCTCTGGATCGTCATTTTCTCACGTGCAATACGTTTGCCGGACATGATGCCTCCACAATTAAGTTGCATAAATAATACACCTTAACTAAGCGCAGGACTATTCCCTGCCGGTGATACATTCCTTAGCACCCTACGCAAATAAGAATTATTTTCATTTGTTTATGCCATGTGCTATATAACATAGCAAAGGCTATATTCGATGATAAATTAACCACTTTGTTGTGAGGGATACTATGCCGCATCTGCCCCATCTGAAGTCATTTCTCCTTGCCAGCGTGTTAACGGCGCTTACGCTGTCACCTGCCTGGGCGAAAGAAAAGTTCAAAGTGATAACCACCTTTACGGTGATTGCCGATATGGCAAGCAATGTGGCAGGTGACGCGGCGGACGTCAGTTCCATCACCAAACCCGGGGCAGAAATTCACGAATATCAACCCACACCGGGAGATATTAAACGGGCGCAAGGCGCACAGCTTATTCTCTCCAACGGCCTTAATCTCGAACTATGGTTTGCCCGCTTCTACCAAAATTTGTCCGGCGTACCGGAGGTCATGGTCTCAAATGGCGTGCAGCCAATGGGTATCAGCGAAGGGCCATACAACGGCAAACCGAATCCGCATGCCTGGATGTCAGCGGAGAACGCGCTTATCTACGTGGATAATATTCGCGATGCGCTGATGAAATACGATCCCGACCATGCCGCAACCTACCAGAAAAATGCGGAGAATTATAAAGCGAAAATCCAGCAGACTCTGGCGCCACTGCATGCAGAACTGGCGAAGCTCCCTGCTGATAAACGCTGGCTGGTCACCAGCGAAGGCGCATTCTCTTACCTCGCGCGTGATAACGGCCTGAAAGAGCTGTATCTATGGCCGATCAATGCCGATCAGCAAGGCACGCCCAAGCAGGTACGCAAAGTGATCGATGCGATCAGAAAACATCAAATCCCTACCGTATTTAGCGAAAGCACCGTGTCCGACAAACCTGCGCGTCAGGTCGCCCGCGAGTCTGGCGCGTATTACGGCGGCGTGCTGTATGTCGATTCGCTCAGCGCTGCCGATGGTCCGGTACCGACCTATCTGGATTTACTGCGCGTGACGACAGAAACCATCGTCAGCGGCATCAACGACGGGTTAAGGAGCCAAAAATGAGTCAATCTGCGATTACCGTGAATCAGGTTACGGTGACGTATCGCAACGGCCACACCGCGCTGCGGGATGCCACTTTTCAGGTTCCGGGCGGCTCAATTGCCGCTCTGGTCGGCGTAAACGGTTCGGGAAAATCAACGCTTTTTAAAGCGCTGATGGGTTTTGTCCGGTTGGCGAAAGGGGAAATATCTATTCTGCAACAACCGGTTAATAAGGCGCTCAAACAGAATCTTATCGCCTATGTCCCCCAGTCAGAAGAGGTGGACTGGTCGTTTCCGGTACTGGTGGAAGATGTAGTGATGATGGGCCGCTTTGGCCATATGGGTTGGCTGCGTCGACCAAAACAGATCGACCACGACTGCGTGGATGCGGCGCTGGCGCGGGTAGATATGCTGGACTATCGCCATCGCCAGATAGGTGAACTGTCCGGCGGGCAGAAAAAACGCGTTTTTCTGGCAAGAGCCATCGCACAGGACGGGCAGGTTATTTTACTGGATGAACCCTTCACCGGCGTGGATGTGAAAACCGAGGCCCGGATCATCGATCTGCTGCGTGAACTGCGTGATGAAGGCCGGACCATGCTGGTCTCTACCCATAATCTGGGATCCGTCACCGAATTTTGCGATTACACGGTGATGATTAAGGGCACGGTGCTGGCAAGTGGGCCAACCGAAACCACCTTTACCCACGAGAATCTCGAGCTGGCATTCAGCGGCGTTCTGCGTCACGTCGCGCTGAGCGGCGGTGAACAACACGTGATTACCGATGATGAACGTCCGTTTATTTCGCGACGCGCGGCAAGCGAGGGGGAGCAATCATGAACTGGCTGACGGAGCCGTTTGGCTACCAGTACATGCTCAACGCCATGTGGGTTTCGGCGATGGTCGGCGGCCTGTGCGCATTTCTCTCCTGCTATCTGATGCTCAAAGGCTGGTCGCTGATTGGCGATGCGCTGTCGCACTCGATCGTTCCAGGCGTGGCCGGAGCCTATATGTTAGGGCTTCCCTTTGCGCTGGGCGCATTTCTTTCCGGTGGACTGGCGGCGGGCAGCATGCTGTTTCTCAATCAGCGTTCACGCCTGAAGGAAGATGCCATTATCGGGCTGATTTTTTCGTCCTTTTTCGGTATCGGGCTGTTTATGGTGTCGCTTAATCCGATGTCGGTGAACATCCAGACCATTATTCTGGGTAACATCCTGGCGATTGCGCCGGAAGATATTCTGCAACTGGCGATCATCGGCGTGGTTTCGCTGACCATTTTGTTTTTGAAGTGGAAAGATCTGATGGTGGTCTTTTTTGATGAAAATCACGCGCGGTCTATCGGTCTTAATCCGGGTCGGCTGAAACTATTGTTTTTTACGTTGCTCTCCGTTTCCACGATCGCCGCACTGCAAACCGTCGGCGCCTTTCTGGTGATTTGCCTGGTGGTTACGCCCGGTGCGACGGCCTGGCTGCTGACCGATCGTTTTCCTCGCCTACTCACCATCGCCGTGGCGCTCGGCAGCCTGACCAGCTTTTTCGGCGCCTGGCTAAGCTACTGGCTGGACGGTGCAACCGGCGGAATTATCGTCGTTCTGCAAACGCTGCTGTTCCTGCTGGCATTTGTCTTCGCACCAAAACACGGTCTGCTGGCAAATCGCCGCCGCGCCCGTCTGGTGAACAAGGAGCAAGTATGATCTTAACAACGCTGCTGGAACCTTTTCAGTTTAGCTTTATGGTTAATGCGCTGGTCATCTCTACCATCGTCGCCGTGCCCTGCGCGCTGCTGTCGGTATTTTTAGTACTCAAAGGCTGGGCGCTTATGGGCGATGCCATGAGTCATGCGGTTTTCCCAGGGATTGTCCTGGCGTGGATTGCGGGCATCCCGCTGGCAATTGGCGCGTTTATCGCCGGTCTGTTCTGCGCGGTGGCGACCGGATACCTCGACGATAACAGCCGCATTAAGCGCGACACCATCATGGGTATTGTTTTCTCCGGGATGTTTGGTGCGGGTCTGGTGCTGTACGTCTCTATCCAGTCGGAAGTCCATCTCGATCATATTCTGTTCGGCGACATGCTGGGCGTATCGTTAAGCGATATCATGCAAACCGCGGTTATTACTCTGGGGATCGCGCTTGTCATCGGACTTAAATGGAAAGATTTGCTGCTGCATGCGTTCGACCCACATCAGGCAAAGGCCAGTGGGCTTAACACCGCACTGCTGCATTACGGCCTGTTGTGCATGATCGCCCTGACGATTGTCGCCACGCTAAAATCGGTAGGGATTATTTTGTCAATTTCATTACTGATTGCACCTGGCGCCATCGCGATTTTAATGACGCGGAAATTTTCCCACGCCTTATGGCTGGCGGTGGCGATGTCGGTCATTACCTCATTTATGGGCGTGTACCTGTCATTTTTCATCGACAGCGCGCCGGCTCCCACCATCGTCGTACTATTTTCCCTGCTGTTTGTGATTACCTTTATTTATGCAACCCTGCGCGATCGGCGTTTAGAGAATCAGCTTCAGCTACAGGATCCGTAAATTATTGGTCAGCTAATGTTCTTGATATTAATATAGCCTCCGCCAGGAGGTTATATTATCGGCAGATTACAGCATCGTGATAATACGTTTAAATAAACGGATTATAGATTACTCTAACGTGAACAACGGTTGTGGCTTGCCAATGTGGTATCCCTGTAACCACCCGACATTCATGTGTTCCAGGTGCATCTGGATTTCGGCACTTTCAACAAACTCGGCGACAACCTGCATACCTTTCATTGCCGCAACCCGGCAGAAAGATTCGATGATATAGCGACTAACCTCACATTTTATAATCCCACGAACGAAAGACCCATCAATCTTCAAAATATCTGCTTCAATGTTCATCAGGCGTTCATAGCTTGCAAACCCGGCACCGAAGTCATCAATCGCGATCCGACATCCCAATTGACGTAGTAAGCGTAGTGTATCTGCCGTGTGTTCTTTATCTGACAGGGTATCAGCCTCGGTTATCTCAAAAATAATCCGTTGCGGTATCACCACATATTCCTGCAACAACGCAGTTATCTTTGCAACGATACCTGAACGACATAGCGTCACTGGCGCCAGGTTAATGGAAAAACAACTCAGCGGATGGTAGCGCATGTACTTCAGGGTGTTCTCAATAACCCAAAGATCGATATCGGGTGCTAACCCTGTGTCGCGTGCAACCGACAGAAAATGGTCAGGGGAAAGAAATTCCCCGTGCTCATTGAGCATGCGGATCAGTATCTCATGATAGGATTCATCACCACGAGTACTGACGATAGGCTGGGCCAGCAGGACAAAGGTATTGTGATCCAACGCGTTTTGCAGTGCAGCGCGAACATCCGTTGTATCGGTAGTAGGGTTGCCAAACAGTCGGCTATGCTGTGCCTCAAGGTTTTCCGGCCTGCCGTTGGTCATTGGCGATATGACTTTTGTTATTATTGGAGGGAACATCATATTCATATCAAATTAATAAATAAATACTAATTTATAGATAAAAATGGACATTCCGCGTAGCTGGCATCAGCGGTGAAGAAAAAGACAAAAACCAACATACTGATAATCAACAAAAATCACAAACCCAGTTTTTGCATTATCATTCCAGCTGAGTGCAAAAAAACACGTCAGATGCTTTTAATGTTAACTTTAACATACAAAAAAAGAGAGTTTCCCTCGCTTCATAATTATTTTTCCGTCACTCACTAACTCCTGCAATACTTTGTGGATAGCACTGCGTGAGATATGATTTCGAGCGAGAATGAATGTATACACAGATGTGTTTTCACGCATCTCAGGCTCCATCGACCAAATATACTTCAGGTGTTCAATAATCAATTCACGGATAGTGCGATGCGATTGCAATTTTTCTCGCTGAAAATAGCGTTGCAGATGTAGCGTTAAAATATCAAATGCATGTTTCCAAAGATTCTTTGCAGTGAACAAAAGTTCGGCATTGGTTGCACTCATCGCCCACATTTCACAATCGGTATCACAACGTAAATAGTGTCCGGCAACTTCCGTACGCATTTGCGGCAAGCCGAGGATGGCCGGTGCAGATATACTTACCATCACTAAATCATTTTCCACACGATGAACAGAGACGGCCCCTTTCTCCAGAAACAAGATATTTCCATCACTCTTCAGATCAATACGCTGGCGTTTTTTGCGTAAGGACAGCCAGGCATTATCTGACTTTTTCATTTCATCACCAACAAGCACTACAGCATTTTCAATATCTTTCTGGAACATGGGACTCTCTACCGCAAATTATGGCTTTGTCAAAACGAGGGTGGAATTTTACTCAACACGAAAAATAAATGTCAGCTCACCAACAAGCTGACATTTATTCCCATCTACATCTACCACCGGCATTCCCTGGTGCCGTTGACGCGTTCAGACTCATTCTGTTTTCGCGTGGTGGCGCCAGGCAGTATATGACGCTGTCCATAAAGAATTAATGGCAATCATCTTTGTCGTTGTTATTTCATCTTTCTGTTCTTTGCAATGTAGCCAAAAAGATACAATGCATTGATTTATATATAGTTTATTTTCATTAAAAAGTTATCATTGTTGTTATATTATGATACTAAATTGAAACACTTCGCGGTTCTCGCTGCAGGGTCGGGTCCATACTGGTGGTCTTTATGGGCTAAGTGGTATCATGACTCGCCAACCGCCTGGCGCACCAGCAAGAGTAGAAACATCATGTCTGAGACTGGCAATGTCAGTTATCTGATTGAAAAAATAATAATATTTACGCCAGCTACACAATCTCTGGCGCGGATAGATCAACCCAATCAGCGGATAAAACTCAAACACTCGGCGTCATTATGTCTTTTATTACTTATTCAACATCGCGGGCAAGTGGTTTCCCAAAACGAACTACTGGAATTCGGCTGGGGTAAAAATCACCGCCAGGTGAGCTTCAACGCCTTTTATCAAAGCATTCTCTCTTTGCGCAAAAGTTTGCTGCAGCTGGAACTGGAGCAACCGCTTATCACCACGATCCCCCGCAAAGGGCTGATCATCCAGGAAGAGTTCAATATTCAGGTGATTGAAACTCCGGAGGAGAGCGTATCTTTTACAGCAGAACCCTTAGTGCCGGATGCCGCCATAGAAGAACTGTCAGATGACACAGCGCGCCAACCTTTGATAACCACTGCTGAAATGGTAATACTTGCTATTACCCTGATAATTTGTGTGCTTATAATGTATCCGTGGCAAACCAGTGATAACTATTTCTCCGGCTATATCACCGCAGACAAAGCCCCCACTGACTGTCAGTATTATTTTAATAATGATGCCAGTAATTTCTCCCGACATACGGCATTTATCAACAAAAATCCTGGGTTGTGTCAGAGCCATAAATTTATCTATATCACCACCTACCCTGAATCCAAAAAATTATCCGTGCTTGTATGTCGCTCACCGATGAAAAACAGGCAGGAAAACGCCTGTCAGTCAGTTTATTACCCACGGTATGATAGCTAATGAATTTTTATTCCCGAACGCCCCGCATCCAGACTGGTATTATCCTGCTGCTTTGTTTTGCTGCGCTAATTGTTACCGCCGTCTACCGGTACAGTAAAAACAATGGTCAGTTACATAATCTGACCTGTCGGTCTGCCATCGAGATTGTACGCAATACAAGCTCATTCCGAGGGATCATTGATATCAAAACCGGCGGCAGCAAAGGTATTGTGAATATTGATGGCATTATCAAAGATGCCGAAAATAATGAGCAGACCGTGCAACGCATGGTACTTTTTACACAATCCAGCTACGGCTCAAGCCCGGTTTGGATTTCGCAGAAAATCCAAATCTCCAATCGCGAAACAGCACCCGCCAGTCTCATTCAGGAACTCCTCCCCGACTTCTTCCTGAGCAACACCAGCGTATCCAACGTCGATTTTTTTGCGCTGAATAGAGAGACGTATTTGATTACCAAAGAGGGGATCCCCTATCTGTACTGCCAGAACTATGCGTTGCCGGAAAATGAATAATCAATAAGCGAAGATTAAAAAAAAGCAAAAACGATTTGAAAGAGTCACTTGATACGGACTTCATGAACCACACGGCAATGATGTCTTGGTGTGTTAATGCTGATTAATAAAGATTATTTTCTCTCATAATATAAAAAACCTATTCTAACCTACACTACCATAACTCACTGATTATGCGAACATTGTTACCCTGCTCGTCCAGCGTTATAACTTTCTGGTTTTCCAATAATCTCTTCCCCCCATCAATGCAGGATGTCAGCGACGAAGGACGGGCTGACCTGTGAAAAAAACGTATATGCTCGACACCTGTATCTGAGCGTTCATCCTGCACGGGCAGCTGTAATTCGTACTGAAGCGCCTGGAGCAGGCGGTGTTGGCCAGCGATCGGACGTGGTCTCGGCTATCAACTGGGCCGAACGACACGGCGATTGCCGGCATGCTATCGCCGCCGGCGTGTGCTGGTGACCATTAATGTGAGGGAGTTTGAGCGGGTGCCGGGGCTCACGCTGGAAGACTGGGCAAAATAAGCCGTAGTCTCCTGGAGTATCCTCTGAGCATACCCGGTATGGTTTTTGAGCATGTCGGGTATGCTGTCTTTATCGCTACCTGTCCTTATTCACGCAAAGCGCAAACGGCGACTGCAGATTTTCAATCAACCAGCCATTTAACAACGGATTGATCCTGATCTGACGGACTGTACCTTCCGGAACATAAAAGAAGCTGTGTTTGAATATTTCATCACTGGCGGTGTCCTGTGATTTTTTGGCATAGTGCATATTGCTCACTGAAATTTCGCCTGGCCTGTTCACCTCGTAACCGAAATGAATCGTCCTGGAAACCGTTTCGGGGTCACCTTCAGAATTGATATATCCGGACAACACAACCTGACCAGAGAATTGTTTATCAAGACGAAAGATGAGGTTCAGTGTGGCAGTAAAATCAGGGTTAAGATGGTTATAACGAATGATCGTGCTGCAGTCGATGTCCATGCCATTCTGTCGCTTAAGCATGTACATATAAAACCCGATGGACGATGCCATGACCAGTAGCAGACTGACAGCTGCACAGAGGCGACTTATCTTAATTGCTTTCATAGCCATTCCAGTAGTTATTAAGGCAGGATATATACTGCTTGTCTTTCGTTGTACATCTGCTGATAAATACCCGGCCTTTACTGCCATAAATATAAGCGTCTGACGCCTGATAAAGAAATACAGCCCCGTCCAGGCAGTCAATATTATTCTGCCGGGCCAGGGTGACAAATACGTCCTTCTTTTTCTCAAGGAATGAAATGGAGTTTTTCTGAATGGTGTACACCGGGCAATTCTGATAGTTAAACAGAAAATGGGTCTGAATATCTTTCAGGGCCGATGTGGTTGTTGCCGGGATCTGACTGCCCGCAATAAAAATGGCGGCACTGGCGGCAAATATAGCTAACAACAGAATGTTAAAGATTATTCTGTGTTTTGCCGAAAATGCAGAATACCGCCGTTTTATTCCGGCTCCGGTACAGTCCGTCGTTGTAACCGACTCATGCACCGGGAATGTATCTGTCATCACCACGACCTCTATATCCTGATTAAACATAAATCCGATTCGTGGCACAGTGGTAATACATTCTGCCTGAATCCCGGTGCTGACAAAGTGCTTCCTGATTTCGGAAATATATTTATTAAGGGTGTGGTTTGACGAACGCAGGCCGTGTAAATCCCAGACATTATCCAGCAGCTCATCCCGGTTAATCACCTGCCCCTGTCTTTCCAGCAGATAGGCTAAAAGTCTGTTCATGGTTGCTGTCAGAATAATGACAGAATCTTCATCCGAGACCGGCCAGATTGTGCCATCATCTGAACGATACCTGGCCAGAGAACTGATTAAATAATCCACATGAACACTCCAATATCCTGAACGTAAGGCGATAAAAAACGCCTGTTCCACCTCATTATCACTACGTCTGACTTTTGCAAAGCATACCATACGCAGCCAGGATATCTTAATTACCAGGTTAATTGATTGTAAATCACTTATATTTTAGCATTTTAATCCGCAAAATAACTTAACGCCGATACATGAACTTATTTGCCACTCTTCTCAGTTAAGATTGTTCGCAGAATGAGCAGGTTCTTATCATCTAATAGTCATCAGCATTACTGCCATTCACCATCCGGGATATGAAGAGTTCCCAGGTTAACGGATCCACCATGGTTCAGGAGCAACTCCATGATAAGCACCAACATGCTCAGGAAGGCAGAACGTTTCTTCAGTAAGGCCGGAACACGGATAAGAGAGTCGATCCTGTCAGCAGAACTGGCTGGAGCTGAGTTTGTGCCTTATGTGCAACCGGTTTACAGGGCTTACAAGGTTGCAGGCGGAGAAGTGTTATTGAGGATCCGAAAAGATGGAGTCCTTCACTCTCCGGAGAAATACATCTCTGCAATGGAGTCATGCGAGGTGATTAATGATGTGACATGCTCTTTGCTGTCTGATGTTAAAACTTTTTTCAACGGCTATGAAGGAGCCCTTCCCGATGACTTCTATCTTTCCTTCAATATCTGTGCGAGACAACTGAATTCCCCGGACGTTATTGAAGCAGTGACCGATTTTAATAAAACATTTGAAGGACGCATTGCTGTATTACTTGAAATTGTCGAACGTGGCACGATGCATCTCGATGACTTTGCGCTTGACGCAATGCAACAACTTACCGATGCAGGTGTGCGATTTGCGATTGATGACTTCGGAAACGGAAGTTCGTGTCTTAAATATATTGAGCATTCGGGTTTTTCAACCATCAAGATTGATAAATGCCTTACAGTGGCCAGCAACGGTTCATTAATTTATTCCGCGGTAATTGATTCAATCGTAACCCTCTCTGAACGATTGCAAATCCAGCTTGTGGCAGAGGGAGTGGAAAATAAAGAACAATTATCTCTTTTGAAAGATAAAGGTGTGAATGTTTTTCAGGGTTATCTTTTTTCAAAACCCGTCAGCATGCACGAGTTCTGCAAACATATTTAACACCCTTACCCCTGTAAACAGACCGGACATGACTGACTGAGTGGAAAATAAAAATCACGCCCTCAGCTGCAGGGTAATTTAAATACATTTACAGTCGCAAAACATTTAATCCGGAACTGCTTATGGGCCTGAGTTAAAAACGGCTCACAGCCCGTCACGGAAAATATTACAGATATAAACCAGTGCAATTGACTGACCCCTTATCGACTGCACATGAACACTAGGGATATATAAGATATGTCAGCTAACTTTGCAACACCTCCTGAATTTCCGACCTGTGCCGGACCGGAAGGTATTCTGTTTGACTTTAATTACGGCGCGCGTGTTTACCTTCCGGAAGGGAAATGGCATGTCATTTTAATGGATGATGATTCCGGCAATATCCTTTTCAGCTGTGATTCTGACGGCGGGTGGGTCGCCAGTACCAAAAAATATTACATCCGTTTCCGCATTCAGGTATTCCACCAGGGAGAAGCGCATCCGGTCCTGGATGAAACACTGGACATGAAGGACAAGCCGATCGTCATCTTTTTCCCGACCGGAACCCTGGGCGATATACTTGGCTGGTTCCCTTACGCCGAGCGATTTCGTCAACTGCACCGGTGCCAGCTTGAATGCGTCATGGGGCAGGAAATCATTGACCTGCTCAGCGCACAATATCCGGAGATAACCTTCTCCACAAAAGAATCCCACCGGACAATCAATCCCTACGCGTCCTGGTACGTCGGTCTTTTCTTCAAGGATGACACCCTTCATCAGCCCATTGATTTCAGGAAAGTCGGCTTTCACCGCAATGCCGGTTACATCCTCGGGGTTGACCCGCGGGAGTGCCCGCCTCGCCTGAAGCTTGATGCAGAGCGAAAAATTGCGGAGCCCTACGTCTGCATCGCCGCGCAGTCAACCAACCAGGCTAAATACTGGAACAACGGTCACGGCTGGGCAGAGGTGGTAGCCCACCTTAAATCACTGGGATACCGGGTGCTGTGCATTGACCGCCAGGCCCATCACGGTCAGGGCTTCGTCTGGAACCACATCCCCTATGGTGCCGAAGACTTCACGGGCGACATTCCGCTTCAGGAGCGGGTGGACCTGTTAAGGCATGCGAGCTTCTTTATCGGTCTGAGCAGCGGGCTGTCATGGCTTGCCTGGGCGGCCGGCATTCCGGTGGTGTTAATCAGCGGATTCAGTCTACCCAACAGCGAATTTCACACTCCCTGGCGGGTGTTCAGCAGTCATGGCTGTAACGGCTGCTGGGATGACACATCGGTTGATTTTGACCACCAGGATTTTTTGTGGTGCCCGCATCACAGGGATACCCCAAGACAGTATGAGTGCACGCGACTGATAACCGGACGACAGGTTACAGGGATGGTGGACCGTCTGCATGCAGGATTAGTTGATAATTAAGGAGCGTTACTATGAACAAGATATATACCACCGTCTGGTGCGAGTCGCGCCAGCAGTGGGTGGTCACCTCTGAGCTTGCGACCGGGTCCAGTCGCCCGAAGCTGGCGCCGAAGAAAAGCGCGCTGGCGCTACTGCTGGGGGCAATGCTGCTGCTATCAGCGCCGGTTATGGCTGTGGATTATGTGGGCACGACGGTAGACGGGAATTCGGGTAATCAGAATCTTTATTCAGGAGATACGGCCACCGATACCACCATCAACAGTGGTGGAATACAGTTCGTCTCCAGCGGAGGCACAGCCAGCGAAACCATCATCAACAGTAGCGGTCGGCAGAACGTCTCCAGTGACGGTACGGCTACTGGCACTACCATTAATAGCTTTGGCGTACAATATGTCTACAACGGAGGCACAGCCACTAATACCATCATCAACAACGATGGCTGGCAGTATGTCTCCAGTGGCGGCACTGCAACTTACACCCACATCAACATCGGGGGTGAACAGTACATCGACGATGGCACAGCTACCGATACCACGGTAAAAGGTGGCGTACAGTACGTCTCCAGCGGCGGCACTGCCACAGCCACCACTATTAGCAGCGCTGGCTGGCAGTACGTTTTCAATGGGGGCTCGGCCACCGATACCACCATCAACAGCGGCACCCAGACCGTCTACAATGGCGGCACAGCCAATGGCACCACCATCAATAACGGTGGCCTCCAGCACATCTCCAGCGGGGGAACAGCCACTGACACCAGCATCAACAACGGTGGTAAGCAGCACGTCTCCAGTGGTGGTACAGCCACCGACACCACCATTAACAGAGGCAGCCAGTACGTCTCCGGCGGTACAGCCACCGACACCACCATTAACGGTGGCTTCCAGTACATCAGCGTCGGTGGTACAGCCACTAACACCACCATTGACGGTGGCGGCCAGTACATCAGCGTCGGTGGTACAGCCACTAACACCACCCTCATCGGTGGCAGGCAATTCGTTGATGGTGGCAGAGCCACTGAGACTACCATCAACAAACTTGGCAGGCAGTATGTATCAAGCGGTGGTTCGGCCACTGGGACTACCATTAACGACGGTGGCCAACAGGTCGTCTCCAATGGCGGCACAGCAACTGACACCACTATTAATTTCTTTGGCGAGCAGATCGTCTACAGGGATGGTACAGCCACAGCCACCACCATCAAAAACGGTGGCGGGCAGTACATCTACAGTGGGGGCACAGCCGCTTACACCAGTATCAGCGGTGGCGGGCAGCACATCTACAGTGGGGGCACAGCCGCTTACACCAGTATCAGCGGTGGCGGGCAGCACATCTCCAGTGGGGGCACAGCCGCTTACACCAGTATCAGCGGTGGCGGGCAGCACATCTACAGTGGGGGCACTGTCACTGACACCACCATCAACAGTGGTGGCCGGCAAAACGTCTCCAGTGGCGGCACAGCCGCTTACACCAGTATCAGCGGTGGCGAGCAGCACATCTACAGCGGAGGCACTGCCACAAACACCACTATCAACAATGGCTCACAGGTAGTCTACAGTGGCGGTACAGCCACTGACACCACCATCAATAGCGGTCAGTCGTGGCTACAGACGGGGGCACTGGCTGACGGCGAAACCAAAGTGAACGCCGGTGGTGAGCTGCTGATGGACGCTGGCTCTGTCGCAACGGACGTGCGCATCACGGGGGGCACCCTCTCTGTCGCCGACCTTACCAATACCACCGCCAGTTATACCCCGGCTCAGGTCGATAAGCTCACCATGAACGGCGGTAACGTCAACTTCCTGCGCAACAGCAAAGGTGAATTCGCGAAACTGACTATTACGGAACTGAACGGAACCGGAAACTTCCTTTTCAATACCTCGCTGGCCGACCGCAAAGCCAACTTTGTCACCATCGAGCAGGGTTCAGGCCAGTTTGGCATTGCCGTTAATGACTCCGGTAAGGAGATATCAGACCACACTGACCTCACAGTGAACCTCATCCATGAGAAGGGGGGTGACATTGATTTTGAGATGGTCACGGCTAACGGGCGAAGCACCAACATGGTTGACGGGGGGACCTACATGTACACCCTGTTCAGCGAGCAGAATAAGGACGGTCTCAACGGCGGTAACGTCTGGTACCTGGGCGCGATGACGGAAGAGCCTGGCGGTGGTGAAAACCCTGGCGGTGAGAACCCGGGCGGCGGTGAGAATCCTGGCGGTGGTGAGAACCCGGGCGGCGGCGAGAACCCTGGCGGTGGTGAGAACCCTGGCGGTGGTGAGAACCCTGGCGGTGGTGAAAACCCTGGCGGCGGTGAGAACCCTGGCGGTGGCGAAAATCCTGGCGGTGGTGAGAACCCTGGCGGTGGCGAAAATCCTGGCGGTGGTGAGAACCCTGGCGGTGGTGAGAACCCTGGCGGTGGTGAAAACCCTGGCGGCGGTGAGAACCCTGGCGGTGGCGAAAATCCTGGCGGTGGTGAGAACCCTGGCGGTGGCGAAAATCCTGGCGGTGGTGAGAACCCTGGCGGTGGTGAAAACCCTGGCGGCGGTGAGAACCCGGACGGCGGTGACAACGGCAACACCGGCGGTAGCGGAAGCGGCGGCAAGAAGCCGATGACCACCCCGGCAACGGACGCCATCCTGGCCATGTCGAATGCCGGCCTGAATGTCATCCACTCCGAGCTGGAAGGCCTGCGCATGTACCGGGCGAATCTGGATAAAACCGGACCGGAAAGTAACGTCTGGGGTCACTACCTTGGCAGCAAAAACCATACGGATACCAGCAACGGCGCGGCGTATCAGCTTAATCAGAACGGCATTGAAATCGGTGCCGACACGCGGACGGATTTTGCGCGCGGCAGCCTCGTTACGGGGGCATTCATGTCTTACAGCGACAACGCTGTTAAACACGCCCGCGGCGGTAAAAGCAAAATCGACAGCTACGGTATCGGCCTGTATGCAACATGGTTTGATGCCAGCGGCTTCTACGCTGACGGTGTGGTGAAGGGCAATCGCCTGAATAACAAACTCAGCGCGGTAATGACCAATGGTGGCAAAACCAGCGGTGACTGGAATCAATATGCCTTTAGCACAGCCGTTGAAGGTGGTTACCAGTTCGATCTCAAAGATGACGTAAGCATTACGCCTTTTGCTCGCCTGGCATTAGTTCAGATGACAAGTGAGGACGTGAAGCTGAGCAACGGCATGAAGGGCAATACTGGAACTCCACGTTCTGTTACGGGTGAAGCCGGTGCGAAGATTGCCGGTAAATTCAGTATTGGTTCGAATGAATTCAAGCCTTACCTGTCCGCTGCGGTAGTTCAGGAGTTTGCTGACTCAAACGAAGTCACCATCAATGCGCGCAACCGCTTTGACAACAACGTCAAAGGCACGTCGGGCAAGTACGGTCTGGGCGCATCGGTCAGTGTCGGCAAGGACGTAACGCTGTACGGCGAGGCGAATTATCGTCAGGGCAGCCATACGGAGACGCCGGTTCAGGGTGTGGCCGGTATCCGTATTGGATTCTGATGTTATCTCAGGGGTCTTAGGGCCCCTTTTCATTCTTATCCTTCATGTACTGGTAATGTCTATGCCTCACATAATTTTGACAAAAGATGTTTATTTAAAGAAAGCGTTGTCTGTCATCCTTGAACAGGTGTCTCCCGCCAGGAAGCTCTGCATTGTTGATATTGAATCTTACAGAAGCTTGGGCGCGATTTTCAGACTACTGAAAAGAAAGAAACTGACTGATAAGCACGGGTTAATCTTCATCGGTGGCAAAGATGTCAGTTCAAGGGTTCTTGAGCCGCTTGTGACGATATACAGAAAATCGTGCTTTAAGGACTTTCGAAAACAACTCAATGACGGCAGGACGCATTCACCTCAATATGCGTTAAATCATATTGCATGCTGCAGGGATCTCAGCTTGCTTTCAGGTCAGGAAAAAAAGACACTTTTTGCCCTGCGTGATACTGACGACACCTTGGCGATTGCCAGGAAAATTCATCTGTCGCCAAAAACTGTTTATACCTATACCAGCAAGATCAGGCAAAAGTTTAACCTCAGTTCGATACTGCAGGTCAGACAATTTATTTTCTCAGAGTTTGGGTAATGACTCCAACTTATTGATAGTGTTTTATGTTCAGATAATGCCCGATGACTTTGTCATGCAGCTCCACCGATTTTGAGAACGACAGTGACTTCCTGCCCAGCCTTGCCAGATGCTGCCTCAGATTCAGGTTATGCCGCTCAATGCGCTGCGTATATCGCTTGCTGATAACGTGCAGTTCTCCCTTCAGGCGTGATTCATAAAGCGGCCAGCCATCCGTCATCCATACCACGACCTCAAAGGCCGACAGCAGGCCAAGAAGACGCTCCAGCGTGGCCAACGTGCGTTCACCGAATACGTGCGCCACAACCGTCCTCCGTATCCTGTCATACGCGTAAAACAACCAGCGCTGGCGGGATTTAGCGCCGACGTAACCCCACTGTTCGTCCATTTCCGCGCAAACAATGACGTCACTGCCCGGTTGTATACGTGAGTTTACCGACTGCGGCCTGAGTTTTTTAAGTGTCGTAAAATCGTGTTGAGGCCAATGCCCATAATTCGTGCACTGGCGCGGCATCCGACGCCATTCATGGCCATATCAATGATTTTCTGGTGTGTACCGGGCTGAGAGGCGGTGTAAGTGAACTGTAGCTGCCATGTTTTACGGCAGTGAGAGCAGAGATAGCGCTGATGTCCGGCAGTACTTTTACCGTTACGCACTACGCCTTCAGTAGCTGAGCAGGAGGGACAACTGATAGAAACAGAAGCCACTGGAGCACCTCAAAAACACCATCATACACTAAATCAGTAAGTTGGCAGCATCACCAGAGTTTGTCCTTGATGCTGAAACCGGAGAAGGGCTTTTCCCCTGAACCTCCGAGATTTTTAATATCAACAGACCATTAAAGAATGCAGGCAGAAAGTGATGGCCTCAAGGGGTATTTGATAATAGACAGGATGAAATGACAACCACCAACTGGTCTTTTCGAACGTTGTTACTTATAGCAGGTGGAAGCACAGGAACGGGCACATTTAACCGCATTGTTGATGCCACGATCACTTGCCCGTGATCAGTATTTGAGGGTGGTCTGTTTTAGCTGACATTAGCTAAAATCCCGACCGGAAAGACGGAGAGATAATAATCAACAGGAGTGTACAGGATAAACTGGCACGTTCTCTTGCCGCTGAAACAACTGATGCTATCCCATTTATTCCGTACATGTTGCAGGATCTCTGGGCACCTGGTATCAATCCTGAAATTGTCCTGGCACTACTTTTAAGGAATTTCAAGAACGATAGCTTCAGATAACACAGAATCTTGAAACAGTAAAAATCATCGGCGAGCGCTACTCACCGTAGCATCTGGCTCGTGTAGACCGGTAAAACTCAGGCGGGTCCGCAGCGAATTGCAGACCCGATATACGGCATCCCTTCCCTCTCTGACCGCCGGTAATAAATGTCACCGACAGTTGTATATTGATGCAACGATGATTTTATAGCTCGGGCGACTTTTCAGGCGCAGAGTTAGCGGTGAAATTTGACGGTGTGCCAAGCTGATATTCTGCAATGCGGCACAATCATCCGGTCAGACAGGTATTGATCATGTTCATAATCCGATTGATTGCCCTGCCCGGGAGTCCACTTTAGCCCAAGGTCGACACAGTAATTGTATCTAACACGTTTATTTTATTAAGTTTTTGATAACAATTAGTTAATTAATTTATTCATTCGCCTATTCCGCTGTTCTGCAAAAACGTCATTTGCAGCTTTTGTCCATCATCTAACCAGTAATTACTTTCTTAACGCTAGCCTCTTCATCCCCTCGCTCATGATATAAATTTATAAAAAACATTAAAAATAGCGTTTTAATCTTAAAAAAATAATTTAATCGATATTTACATTTACCAAATATGCAAACAATGGTCTTATATTCCAACCTTACAGCGTGACGCGAAATGTTGTTCTGCAACCGAATGCGCCACTCCAGAGAAGGTGAAATGAATCATCAACATCTGTTCAGATGCCAGGGATGATGTAGCGCGAACCAGGGAGCAGGGAAAAAGTTTCACGCTACTGACAAAAGTAAATTTGATTATGAAAATGGGATATACACAAATGTTTAACAAAACATTCATCGTAGCGGCATTGATGGTTTCCAGCTCTGCATTTGCAGCTGAATCAACCGGCGTAGCGGGTGGCACTATTACCTTTAACGGTTCAGTGTCCGATACCACCTGTAACGTGGTGACCAATAACGGTTCAGACTTCACGGTAAACCTTTCCCCTATTGCTGTGGGTGATATGGGCACCACCGCCGGTGTTGTTAAAACCAACGCCAAAGACTTCACCATGAATCTGAAAAACTGCTCTGCGGCATCGGACGAAGCTAAAACGCTTAAAATCACTTTCAGCAGCAGCAACCTGTCGGATGACGCTAAATACCTGAAAAACTACAGCGACAATGGCGCCGAGGGTGTGGGTATTGCGCTAACCAAAGACGGTAACACTGCCGTACCGTTTGATACCGCTTTCGATACTGGTCTGAGTTCCGCTGACGCTGCCACCGAAGATGGCGTCACACTGACCATGTATGCCAACTACTACAACTACGGTGGCGCGGCCGTAACAACCGGTAAAGTAGTTACTGACGCAACTTATTCCTTCAGCTACGACTAACTCATTCAGCCGGGGTCTCCCCGGCTCTCCTCTACGACATTATGAAAACTCTGATATTTTTTCTTGCGGCTACGTTCATTTCCATGAATGCCAGCGCAAGCGTTGTGATCAACGAAACGCGTGTTATTTATCCGGCCAGCGCCAAATTTGTGTCGGTGCAACTGGTAAACGACAGCGAACAAACCCATCTGGTGCAGTCCTGGATTGACGAGGGCGATGCTTCCGCCGCGCCGGAGAAAGTCAAAGTGCCGTTTTCTCTGCTGCCTCCGGTCGTAAAAATGAGCGGACACGCCGGACAGGCTCTGAAAATCTCGGCAATGAACACCCATTCGCTGCCAAAAGACCGCGAAAGTGTGTTCTGGCTTAACGTTCTGGACGTCCCTCCCGTCCCTGAAGGGAGTGGAGATAGCTACCTACAAGTGGCCATTCGCAATCGTATAAAACTGTTCTATCGTCCGGATCAACTGAGCGATCTCGACAGCAGCGTGGCGGAGAAAATTACCGTTTCGACTTCTGGCGGTCACACTTGCCTGAAGAATAATTCGCCATATTACATGACCATCCCTCAGGTCGTGACCTGGCAGGGGGGCGAGCTAAAGCAAAGCCGAAAAGATAATTTACTGGCTGAGACTGCGTTTATACCGCCGTTTGGCTGCGCGCTGGTATCCAGCAAAATTCAGTCCGGTGGGCAATATCGCCTTACCTGGCTTGATGATTATGGCGCAAAGAGATTCAGCACTATCCACTGATATCCCAGATAAATGACTCCAGGTTCAATTCTGATGAAAAACAGTTCTCTGTTTCGTATAAGTTTGCTAGTTCACTCTGTCAGCCTCGCGATATTTTCATACGGCGCGTTGGCGGAGGATTTTAATAGCAGCCTGCTGGTAGGTAATTCAGCAGATATGGACTGGAGTAATTCTCGGCTGGTTATGACGCCGGGGGCTTATGATTTGGATGTTTATGTGAATAACGTCTGGCGCGGGAAATTTAATATTTCCGTCGCTAATGACGATAAAGGTACTCTGCTTATTAATAAAGACGACGCATCTCTACTGGATATTCAGGGGCTGGATGATATTGTAAATAAAAGCACCGCTGAAAAGCTCGACGTTAATACCCTGCTACACGGAGGGAAAAGCGCCCTGATACCCGGCACACTGCGTCTGGATTTAGAAGTACCTCAGGCTTTCGTAAAAGAATATAGCCGTAACTGGGTGTCACCGCAAAAATGGGATCAGGGAATTAATGGCCTGTATACCAATTACAATTTCAACTATTACAATTTTCACGGCCTGCAGAATGGCTATAGTGACAGCGATAATCTGTATTTATCGCTGAACAGCGGACTAAACATGTATGGCTGGCATTTTCTCGATAGCTCATCGTGGATGCGCTACAGCGCAATGAACAAAGGTAGCTGGATAAATACCACGCGTTTTGTTGAAAAACCAATTGCGGCAATCGATTCGGTACTGCGCATTGGTCGAAGCTATACGACGTCTGATTATTTTGACACGGTCCGTTTTCGTGGGGTGACACTGAATAAAAGTCGTCAGATGTTACCGGACAGCGAAAACGTTTATATGCCAGTGATCGAAGGTGTTGCAACCAGTTCAGCGGTGGTCAGTATCTCCCAGGATGGTCATATCATTCACCAGATCAATGTCCCACCAGGCCCCTTTGCCATCCGCGATCTGATGCCTACCGGCTCACGCAGCGATTTATCCGTCGAGGTAAAAAACACCGGCGGCAACATTGAGCGCTTCATTGTGCCATTCTCCTCGATCCCGGATATGCAGCGCCCCGGCAGCAGCGACTATCAGATTAACGTCGGGGCGGTGGACATGCGCAACGTCGACGATAGCAGCCATTTTACCCAGGTGAGCTATTCACGTGGGGTGAATAACTACCTCACCGCGTCAGCGGGCGGGATCTGGAGCCAGAATTATCAGTCTCTGCTTCTGGGAGGAGCGGTTTCCATCCCCTACGCTGGGTCACTCTCGGCTTCCGTGGAGGAGTCGCAGTATCGTCTGCCTGGCGATAGCCGTCGCCACGGAGAAAAATACGCGCTGTCCTGGAGTAAATACTTCCCGACCCGCACCAATATTTCGCTGGCTTCGTATTATTACCGTACTCAGGATTACGCTTCTTTTAGCGATTATATCCTGACCAAATCCAATATTAAGGATTATGGCGGAACGGGCACCTCAACGATCAACAGCAAACAAGCCTTTAGCGCCAATATTAATCAGCCGCTGGGGGAACAATTTGGAAGACTGTCGCTTTCAGCCTACTGGCGCGATTACTGGCGCGGTCAGAAAAGTAGCCGTCAGTACAACCTGACCTGGAGCAATGCCAGTCACGGCGTCAACTACTCGGTTTCGCTGCGCCGCTCGGAGGTTACGCAGTCCTATTACGACTATGAAACCAATTATGAAGGCGACCTGGTGAGCGCGTTGCGTTCACGCGGTAAGACGGAAAACAACCTCTATTTTTCTGTCACGATACCGATGTCGATATTCGGCAGCGGCGGCAGCCTGTCTTCTCATGCCAGCGTGCAGAACGGCAAATATTCCTCTTCTGACGTCAGCATGAGCGGGAATATGCATGATGTTGACTACAGCCTGATGCTGAGCCACGACAGTGACAACGATTCGCGGGCAGCCGATCTCTACACCAGCTGGAAAAATGACTATACCAGCATGAACAGCGGCGCGACGCTGGCCCGTGAATATCGCCAGCTAAGCCTGGGTGCCAGCGGCAATCTGCTGGCATGGAAGGGTGGGCTGCTGGCGTCTCCTCATAACGGACGTAATTTTGTCATTATTGAAGCGCCAGGAGTGGTGAACGCGGTCGTTAACGGCGATACCTCCGCACACACCAACAGCAAAGGTATCGCCCTCATCACCAGCGCGACACCGTACCGACAGAATAATTTCCATCTGGAGCAGGATGGAACCCAAAAAAGCGACGTCGACCTTGAAGGTAATTTACTCAATGTGGCGCCGTACGAAGGCAGTATCAGCTGGCTGAAGTACAAAACTGACACGCGCAGACTCTTCACTTTTGATGTGCAAACCGCTGAAGGGGGTCAGTTGCCGTTTGGCGCGGTTGTCAGCGGTGCCGGGAATGAAGAAGTCGGCTATGTCGCACAGGGGAGTCAGATTTTTATTAAGTCAGAGACGCTTCCCGCCAGCCTGAAAGTGAATATCAGCAAAGGCAAGACTAAAAAATTCTGCACTATTTCCCAGCCTGCAGAGCATGCTGAAAATATTTGTCGCTAACTCAGTTTACTCAGCTAACAGAATCAATCATGAAAAAATTATTTTATTTTATGGTTACGGCCATAATACTGACCGCAATCCCAATATTATCTGCACAAGCACAGTCGCAGGCTCAGTCTCGCGGTGTAACAGGCGATACCTGCCGTAATTCCGGCATACTTTTTACCAGCGTCGCAGAATCGGATAAGTCGCTAAATCTTTCATCGGCTTTCGTGAATTCAAACGTCGTTGAATATTCCTATACTACCAGTTGGTCGGGTAGTATGACCTGTACTTACGGGAATATTGGGATCGGTGGTCTGGCGCAAGACCATTTATATTATTTTACCGGTTTCAACGGTTCCCCTGTTTATTTGAATTTCAACAGTGCGGATGGTGAAAGTAGCTACTGGATAAAATTAACGTCCACCATTAGTGGCGATACCAAAGTGACTGTCAGCGGTATCGTGGGCATTCACTCTCTGTCATATCAGACACAATATACGCTGCGGGCGGAGTTAATGTCGGCTCCGCCTGTGGGCATGGAAAGCTATACCAAAACCACAACCAGCGGCGCACTGTCGGTCATACCTGCGGTGATGAGCGGTACCGGAAGCGGCTCCAGCTCCCCATTCCTTTCCAGCAAAACATATGCTTATCGCGCCTGGTCCAATATGATGTCTGAAACCGCACGCAAAAGCTGGAATACCGATTATTTTATTGCTTATGAGAAGCTGACGATTCAGTTTGAGCCAAAAGAAACAACCTGCAATATGACGCGGGACATGAGCGTGAAATTACCCCCTGCTCCGTTTAGCGTCCTGAAAAAAAATGGAAAGGCAGCTGGTGCCGATTTCACGATCCCGCTGAAGTGCGGCAACCTGGCCGGAATTAAAACGTCTACCCGCAATGTTAAGGCCTGGTTATCCAGCAATGATTTAGTCAGTTCTGATACCAGCTACCAGATAATGGTCAACGATGAAACCACGGCGGGAGGGGTAGGTATTGCCATTCGTAGCCGGATGTTTATGGGTGACTATGATGAGGTGCAAATATCCAGTAGCAATAATATGGAACATGCCTCACAAATATTAGATATCGCTAAAGATGATGATATAAGCAATACGCAATACATTTATCTTCATGCTTATTACAAAGTTTATAACGCATCAGCATTATCAACCGGTAGCGTGGTGGCGACTGCGCAGATAATGTTTGGCTACGATTAACCCCCTATTTTACTGTGACCCAGACGGGCTACAGTAAGTTTTTAATTTAATTCTCTTAAAGGATTTTATGAAAATATCTGTTCAAACCGTGCTTGATCTTCTGCACAGCATTATGCACCCGCTTTCTCCTGAACTGGTGCATCATTTGCAACGCACGGGTCTCATTTGCTGGTATCTCGGGAATCGAGCCGGTTTTGACAGTGCAGCCATCAATAACGCCTGGCTTGCGGGTATGTTGCACAATATCGGGGCGCTGAGCAAAGTGCATCCCTTCAGTGGCGCCCATGGTAAAGCCTTTATTGAAGAGCATGGACGACTTGGCGCCTCAATGATGTCCGGCGTACGTTTTTTACAACCAGTGACCGCAATTCTTGAAACGCGCCACGCGGATGCCTTGGGTTACACGCAGAATACAATGCTAAATACCTGGCATCTGGTGCATCTGGCCGATGAGTTTGAGCTGTGGCTGCGCGGGATTGAAGGTGACTATGTGGCCCAACGGCATAATATTGTTTCCGGTTTTCTGGCCAGTAGCCCACTATGGCCATCGTGCCTGGTCGAGGCGCTACAGGATGCCAGCCATGAGGATGGTTTCTGGTTTCGCCTGAGTTCGCCCTCATTACAACCCGTGCTGCGCGTTATCAGCCCGCTCAATGATGTGGTGCTGGATCACCATGATTTTCTGGAGGTCTGCCTGCTGATTTCGAATATCGTCGATAAATACAGCAGCTTTACGCAGACTCACAGTACCAGCGTGGCTCACGTGGCGGCGAAGCTTGCGGAGCTGTACGGCTGCGATCGCTACACCCAGGATAAAATCCGCATCGCGGGGTACCTGCACGATATTGGCAAGCTGGGTATTCCACTGGAAATCCTCGAGAAGCAGGGAAAGCTGGAGCCGGACGAGTACGCGCAAATGAAGCGCCACAGCTATAAGACGCTGGAGATGCTACATCCCATTGAAGAGCTGGGTGAAATCGTACACTGGGCGGCAAGACATCATGAACGCCTCGACGGCAGCGGCTATCCTTTTCGTCTGGGTGCGGCTGCGCTGGATATCCCTTCGCGTATTATTGCTGTGGCTGATGTTTTCACCGCGATGACCGAGAACCGCCCCTATCGTCAGGGGATGTCCAGCGAAAAAGCATTGATTATTCTGGAGGAAGAGGCGTCAAATTTTCGTCTGGATCGGGACATTGTCGATCTGCTAAGCCATAATATTGCAGTGCTCAGACCTTTGGTTGCGATGTACTAAGCCAGGCATAACCCGAAATCGCAGCCGCGCAGAATGCATATTGTATAAATTTACCGAAAGAAAACGCGAATGAAATATTTGATAGCCAATAGAGTCATTTACGATAGCGAGAGCGGGGAACTTGTGGTCAAGGAACCCGGAAACGAGCAAAGTAAAAGGCTAACAAATACCGCTAACCGTATTCTTTCGTTACTGATTGCGTCGCCAGGCCGGGTACTTGAACGCGATTATCTTCTGGATAAAGTCTGGGAGGAAGCGGGCCATCCGGGTTCCAGTTCATCGCTGAGCCAGTACATTAGTATCCTCAGAAAAACATTAACATCCTTAATATTCATTGAGGAAATTATTGTAGCCGTACCCAAGGTGGGCTTTTACTTCTCACCGGAAATCGCCGTTGAACTGCAGAATGATGAAGAAATGGTGAGTACCACACCTCTTCCGGTATCCCTGCGTAAGGCGGCAACGAAGGATAAAAAAAACCTCTGGCTGATTGCGGCTATCGCGTTTTTGCTGCTGGCCAACCTTTGGATACTCAGCCAGAAACAGGGTTCACCGCGTTTTGCAGCCGAATACCGTATTGGTGAAATCGGGAACTGCAAATTTACTGCCTATGAAGATTTATCGGAGGAAGTTGACCCTCAGGTCATGAATATTATCCGTCAGCTACAGCCTGAACTTGAGCTAAAGTGCGCCCGGAAACCCGCGCAGATTATGGTTTATTTTCAACCCAGTGTTCTTTACGGTAGTCATGGTCGGTTTTTCTACTCTTATTGTCCAACAGATAAGGCAACAGCAAAAATTGTCTATTGTGAGAACTATTATGCTTTTAACTGGAAATTAAAATGAAGCTGATGACAACCTTAGTGCTGGCAGTGGTCGCGTTGATTTGTCTGTTAACATGGCAACTAAGCCTGCGATCGGGTGTTTATTTTGACAAACGCTGCTTTGCGAATATCACCTATGTTGACGCTTCGGATCACGCTCTCTTATTCAAAGGAAATATCACGTTTGAATTTAACAAGAACGAAACGGGCGTATTTAATCTTTCCGGCAACATTGACTATCAGGGGCGTCAATATCGATTGTCGCGTTATATAACATTTACCTATCATAACGTCAGTGGCAACCAGTATCGTATGAATACGACGACAAAAGATATCATGGCTCACGATAATGTGCCGGAAGACATTACCCTGCTGACAACAAAAATATTTGGGATGGAAGGGGAATACGTTATTTCCTTAGACAAAAAAGACAATAACTATATTACGATTGCAAATACCTTATCACCCTTAATGAACTGTGTGATTCAATAACAGGGATAGTGTTATACATTCACTATGAAAAGAAATAATTGTGTCAATTGTGAAGAGTGCGGTTTTGCAGAACTGTGCTCTGCCTATCTGTTCAGGCAGAAAGATCCATTGTTTATCCGCAATCTGGAGACAAAAAAGAAGATTGCCAGAGGTGAATATATTTATCGTCGGGGAGAGAAAATAGACGCGCTATATGCCCTACGTAGCGGGGCCGCTAAGGTTTACGATACGCGCGGGCAGCTGATGGGGATCGTTTTGCCAGGACAGGTGATGGGCGTGGAGGAGCTGCACATCGGGTACAGTCAGCAGGATATTCAAGCCGCAACGGAAATAGAAGTTTGCGTACTGAGAAGCGATCATTTCTACGAAATGAGCCAGCTGATGCCAGGGTTTACAGATTTTATTGTCAGGATCCTGTCACGTTCGGCGCAGGAAAAACAGCAATTTATTTCAGTATTGACCAAAAGTGATACCTTGCAGAAGGTTCAATATTTCCTGCAACTGTTGTCTCGCACTTATAAAGAGTATGGCTTTGAGCATCTCAACCTTGAGTTACCGATCAGTAAGAAAGAACTGGCCCAGGTTCTGGGCATTTCGATATCCACCTTGTCGCGTGCCCTGGATAGCCTGAAGGATCAGGGGATTATTTCCATGCTAAATAAAAAAGAGATAACGCTAATGGTGTCAGACAAAAAATAGCGTCTGAATGATGATCTTCTTGTAATTTCTTAGTTTCATCTCAAAAAATCAGTAAATCATTTATTGTCCAGTGTATCCCTTTGAGGAAAGCACCGGACTCATTTTTCTTAAAAACAAAGAGTTAAGGTTTTTCCCAATGTCGTTTGTCGTATTCTCTGATGATATTTTTTTTACCCGGTCTGCGGGAGGGCTGATGCCAATAGATAGCCTGCGCGAAGAGAACTTATGTATTATTGATATTGAATCTTTCTTCAGCTTGCATGATATTAAACATCGTGTTTGCAATGAACTGACCGACGGCTATTCTATCATTTTTGTAAAAGGCCGTGGAATGTTATCAAAGGTGCTTTCATCACTGGAGGGTATCTCCAGAACCGCCTCTGTAACGGAGTTTATCCGGTATATTAATGAAGGCCGAAGATATACTGTCTATCATATACTCACCATAATTGATTCTTTGCGGGAGCTACGTAACCTTACCCATACCGAGATTTCCGTAGCCTGTGCCTTACGCCGACAAATAAATATTACTGCCACATCCCAACTTCTGCACTGCTCAACGAAAGCAGTGTATCAGCGGGTATCAGCCTTGGCTCAGAAAATGAACCTCAGATACGGTACCCATATCCAGTATTTCTTGTACCGCGAATATACCATTGAGGAACTCCAGCAGATAAATTGCATGAAACATCGTCCTGATACCGGTGTATTCCAGAATAATGGATCGACCCCACATCTGTAAGCAGATTCGATCCTCACGACGAGGCCTGTCTAATGGCCTCCGGACTGAGGTATCGCCCCGGTTGTCGTACAGGTTGAATCACTACGGATTTAACAGACACCTCAGAGTCATTTATGGACTTATCTTTGTCGCCTGGCTTCATCATTTCTACCGCTTTAAACGAAAGTAGCTTTCCCTCTTGTTTTCCTGCCATAAAGACTCCGTTATCATGCACCTTATGCAATCATGAACATCAAGGTAGGTTACTCTGTATATGCCCATATTTTACCCAGGTATAGGTTGGCAAGGCACACTTTAACCCACCTTTAAATGTAGGATTTCATGATATTCGATGAGACAACGTGAAACTTAATGATAACCAAAAAATCACTAACTCATTAAAAATTAAGAAAATGGACATCATAAACCAATGAGTACAATAGAAAACTTAGACTCCCACACCCCCATGATGCAGCAGTATCTCAAGCTGAAGGCTCAGCACCCAGAAATACTGCTGTTTTACCGCATGGGCGACTTTTACGAACTGTTTTATGACGATGCGAAACGCGCGTCTCAGCTGCTTGATATCTCCCTGACCAAACGCGGCGCATCTGCGGGCGAGCCAATACCGATGGCAGGCATTCCTCATCATGCGGTAGAAAACTACCTCGCCAAGCTGGTCAATCAGGGTGAGTCCGTTGCTATTTGTGAACAGATTGGCGATCCGGCGACCAGCAAAGGCCCGGTTGAGCGCAAAGTGGTACGTATTGTCACGCCAGGCACCATCAGTGATGAAGCGTTGTTGCAGGAACGCCAGGACAACCTGCTGGCCGCCATCTGGCAAGACAGTAAAGGGTACGGCTACGCTACGCTGGATATCAGCTCCGGGCGTTTTCGTGTCAGTGAACCCGCTGACCGCGAAACCATGGCCGCGGAATTGCAGCGCACCAACCCCGCTGAATTGCTGTATGCCGAGGATTTTGCCGAAACCTCGCTGATAGAGGGGCGTCGCGGCCTGCGTCGTCGTCCGCTGTGGGAATTTGAAATTGATACCGCCCGTCAGCAGTTAAATCTGCAGTTCGGCACGCGGGATCTGATTGGCTTTGGCGTGGAAAACGCCCCACGCGGATTATGCGCTGCCGGCTGTCTGCTGCAATACGTAAAAGATACCCAACGCACCTCGCTGCCGCATATTCGTTCCATCACCATGGAGCGTCAGCAGGACAGCATCATCATGGACGCCGCCACACGCCGCAATCTGGAAATCACCCAGAACCTGGCGGGCGGGGTGGAAAACACGCTGGCTTCAGTACTCGACTGCACCGTGACACCGATGGGTAGCCGTATGCTCAAGCGCTGGCTGCATATGCCGGTCCGCGACACCAACATCCTCACCGAGCGCCAACAGACTATCGGCGCGCTGCAGGATACCACCAGCGAATTACAACCCGTGCTGCGCCAGGTAGGCGATCTGGAACGTATTCTGGCGCGTCTGGCCCTGCGTACTGCGCGCCCGCGCGATCTGGCCCGTATGCGTCATGCCTTCCAGCAATTACCCGAACTGCGCGCGCAACTGGAAAACGTAGATAGCGCCCCCGTGCAGATGCTGCGCGAGAAAATGGGTGAGTTTACTGAGCTGCGTGAACTGTTGGAGCGTGCCGTCGTGGAAGCTCCGCCGGTGCTCGTCCGTGACGGCGGCGTCATTGCCCCTGGCTACAATGAAGAGCTTGATGAGTGGCGAGCGCTGGCTGATGGCGCCACGGACTACCTCGACAGACTGGAAATCCGCGAACGCGAACGCACCGGTCTGGACACGCTGAAAGTAGGATTTAACGCCGTGCACGGCTACTACATTCAGATCAGCCGTGGGCAAAGTCATCTGGCGCCAATTAACTACGTACGCCGCCAGACATTGAAAAACGCCGAACGCTACATTATTCCGGAACTGAAAGAGTACGAAGACAAAGTTCTGACCTCAAAAGGCAAAGCGCTGGCGCTGGAAAAACAGCTGTATGACGAGCTGTTCGACATGCTGCTGCCACACCTGGCTGATTTGCAACAGAGCGCCAGCGCGCTGGCGGAGTTGGACGTGCTGGTCAACCTCGCGGAGCGTGCTTATACCCTGAATTACACCTGTCCGATCTTCACCGATAAACCCGGCATTCGTATTACCGAGGGACGTCATCCGGTGGTTGAACAGGTGCTGACCGAGCCGTTTATCGCCAACCCGCTTAACCTCTCGCCTCAGCGACGGATGTTGATCATCACCGGCCCAAACATGGGGGGTAAAAGTACCTATATGCGCCAGACTGCGTTGATTGCGCTACTGGCCTATATCGGCAGCTACGTTCCGGCACAGAAAGTCGAGATCGGGCCTATCGATCGTATCTTTACCCGCGTGGGCGCGGCGGATGATCTGGCATCGGGTCGTTCCACCTTCATGGTAGAAATGACCGAAACCGCCAACATTCTGCATAACGCCACCGAGAACAGTCTGGTGCTGATGGATGAGATTGGACGCGGTACCTCCACCTACGACGGCCTGTCGCTGGCATGGGCATGCGCAGAAAATCTGGCGAATAAAATCAAAGCATTAACTTTATTTGCGACCCACTACTTCGAACTGACGCAGTTACCGGAGAAGATGGAGGGCGTCGCTAATGTGCATCTGGATGCGTTAGAGCACGGCGATACCATCGCCTTCATGCACAGCGTGCAGGATGGCGCGGCGAGCAAGAGCTATGGTCTGGCAGTCGCTGCCCTGGCTGGCGTACCGAAAGAGGTGATCAAACGCGCGCGGCAAAAACTGCGCGAACTGGAAAGCATCGCGCCAAATGTTGCCGCAACCCAGGTCGACGGCACGCAGATGTCGCTGCTGTCAGTACCGGAAGAAACGTCACCCGCCGTTGATGCGCTGGAAAATCTCGACCCGGATTCGCTAACGCCTCGCCAGGCGCTGGAGTGGATCTACCGGTTGAAAAGTCTGGTGTAGTAAAAAGAACCCGATAGCGGTAGCCCTAAAGAATAAATATCCTCCGGCATAGCCGGAGGTTTTTCGGATGCGCCTATAAGGCTCTGTTACCAGCCGCGCCCTAACAGGCGCATACGATCTGACATTTGCATCAGACTTCGTTACTTACGGCCCGTAAACGGGCTACCCGGATAAGCGATCGATAACTGCTCACCCATTTTATCTTCTGCAAGCTGGTGCTTTATGTATTCCTGTATCTTCACCGTGTTCTTACCCACCGTATCTACGTAGTATCCCCGGCACCAGAACTCTCTATTCCTGTACTTGAATTTCATATCCCCAAACTGTTCATACAGCATCAGACTGCTTTTCCCTTTCAGATACCCCATAAAGCCGGATACGCTCATTTTGGGTGGGATTTCCACAAGCATATGGATATGATCCGCACAGCATTCCGCTTCCAGGATCCGCACGTTTTTCCACTCACACAGCTTTCTTAAGATGCTGCCTATCGCCCTGCGTTTCTCACCGTAGAATGCTTGTCTTCGGTATTTGGGCGCAAAAACTATGTGATATTTACAGTTCCATCGGGTGTGCGCTAAGCTCTTTTCGTCCCCCATTGGGACCCCCTTTTGATTTCTTGTTAAACATTTGCAGTTGCCAGACCGCAATGTGTTTTAACAAATCAAAAGGGGTTTTAATAACTGGCCCAAAGCTGAAAGCTTTCCGGAACCCCCAGCCTAGCTGGGGGTTTTCTGTGCACAAAAAGGCCAGTCCCAATGAGACTGGCCTTTCTTGATAGAACTTGTGCTTACTCGCGGAAAAGCGCTTCGATATTCAGTCCCTGAGTCTGCAGAATTTCACGCAGACGACGCAGACCTTCAACCTGAATCTGGCGAACACGTTCACGAGTGAGACCAATTTCACGGCCCACATCTTCCAGTGTCGCAGCTTCGTACCCCAGCAGACCAAAACGACGTGCCAGCACTTCACGCTGCTTGGCGTTCAGTTCGAACAGCCATTTGACGATGCTCTGTTTCATATCATCGTCTTGCGTGGTGTCTTCCGGACCGTTTTCCTTTTCATCGGCCAGAATATCCAGCAACGCTTTTTCGGAATCGCCACCCAGCGGGGTGTCTACCGAGGTAATACGCTCGTTGAGTCGGAGCATACGGCTGACGTCATCAACCGGTTTATCCAGTTGTTCAGCAATCTCTTCTGCACTCGGTTCGTGGTCCAGTTTATGCGACAACTCACGCGCGGTACGCAGATAGACGTTCAGCTCTTTTACAATGTGAATCGGCAGTCGGATCGTACGGGTTTGGTTCATAATCGCCCGTTCGATCGTCTGGCGGATCCACCAGGTTGCGTATGTTGAGAAGCGGAACCCACGTTCCGGGTCAAACTTCTCGACGGCACGGATAAGCCCTAAATTGCCCTCTTCAATCAGGTCCAGCAAAGCCAGACCACGATTGCCATAACGACGAGCAATTTTCACCACCAGACGCAGGTTACTTTCAATCATGCGACGGCGAGATGCGACATCTCCACGCAGTGCGCGACGCGCAAAATAAACTTCTTCTTCGGCTGTTAACAGTGGTGAATAACCAATCTCACCAAGGTAAAGCTGAGTCGCGTCCAACACACGCTGTGTGGCCCCCTGCGATAACAGCTCTTCTTCAGCCAGGTCGTTATCACTGGGTTCCTCTTCACTCAAGGCTTTTTCATCAAAAGCCTCTACTCCGTTCTCATCAAATTCCGCATCTTCATTTAAATCATGAACTTTCAGCGTATTCTGACTCATAAAGGTGGCTCCTACCCGTGATCCCTAACGGAACTAGCACGTGAAAGCCTGGTTCCGCCTAATTATCGCTGCGGTAAATAGCGCAGCGGGTTTACGGATTTCCCCTTGTAACGAATTTCAAAATGCAAGCGTGTTGAACTGGTTCCGGTGCTACCCATGGTAGCTATTTTCTGCCCCGCCTTGATTTCTTGTTGTTCCCGGACCAGCATTGTATCGTTATGGGCGTAGGCGCTCAGGTAATCATCGTTATGTTTGATGATAATAAGATTACCGTAACCACGCAGCGCATTACCGGCATAGACGACGCGTCCATCTGCGGTCGCGACAATAGCCTGTCCTTTGCTGCCTGCAATGTCGATCCCTTTATTGCCACCTTCGGTAGCCGCAAAGTTTTCGATCACTTTGCCGTCAGTCGGCCAGCGCCAGGTAGAGATTGGCGAGCTAGTCGACGTTGAGCTTGCAGTTGATTCGGTTGTGCTAACTGCTGGAGCCGTTACAGGCGCTGTGACCACAGTCCCAGCAGGCTTGTTGTTCGGCAACATTTTGTTAGCACTTTGTTCACCTGAATCCTCAGAATACGTAATTGTTGGTTTCGAAGCAACAGCAACGGTGGAATTTTGTGCAGGGTTGGTCACAACTCCTTGCTGTGCTGCATCCGCCTGGGTGATGGCATTGCCACCGGTAATCGGTGCGCCAGACGCGTTGCCCACTTGCAGAGTTTGACCGACATTCAGGCCATACGGGGCCGGAACGTTATTGCGTTGTGCGAGGTCACGGAAATCGTTCCCGGTGATCCAGGCAATATAGAAAAGGGTATCGCCTTTCTTAACAGTATAGGTACTGCCGCCCGTGTAGCTACCTTTCGGAATATTCCCATACTTACGATTGTATACAATACGACCGTTTTCCATCTGCACAGGCTGTTGAACAACAGGCTGGATTTGCGTTGGCTGTGTAGTTGGTTGCTGCACCGACTGGATCTGTGGCGTCTGCTGTACTGTCGACGTCGAGCCCATTTTGGGTGGAGGCGTAATCAGCATGCCAGAACTGGTGTTCGTTGATGCACTACCGTTAACCGAGCTGACCGGCGCTGGTGGATTCGAGGTGTTTGAACAACCTGCCAACCATAGTGAAACCAGTGACAATGCCGCAATGCGGCGAACGGTAAATTTGTGGCTTCCCGCGCTCATTTATCCCCCAGGAAAATTGGTTAAAACCAGTGACGTAATCACCGTGCAAGGCACCGTCACAATACGCTTACTCTTTCGAGAATAACCAGGAAAACTCCAGGTATTCAGCAGCGCTATCTACGCAAGCTCCCCTTTCACTAAGGGAACGAAACGTACGGCCTCCACGGTATCGATAATAAATTCGCCTCCCCGACGACGCACCCGCTTCAGAAACTGGTGCTCATCGCCCACGGGTAAGACGAGAATGCCGCCCTCATCCAGTTGCATCATCAATGCGGTTGGGATCTCGGGCGGCGCTGCCGTTACAATGATAGCGTCAAACGGAGCTCGCGCCTGCCAGCCTTGCCATCCATCACCATGACGGGTCGAAACATTATGTAAATCAAGCTGCTTCAGGCGGCGACGCGCCTGCCATTGCAAACCTTTAATGCGCTCAACGGAGCACACATGATGCACCAGGTGCGCCAGAATCGCCGTCTGGTAGCCAGAGCCAGTGCCAATTTCCAGCACCCGAGACTGCGGCGTTAGCTCAAGCAGTTCGGTCATTCGCGCAACCATATAAGGCTGCGAAATCGTCTGCCCCTGACCAATCGGCAGGGCAATATTGTCCCAGGCCTTATGTTCAAACGCCTCATCAATGAATTTTTCACGCGGCACGGCGGCGAGCGCATCGAGGACAAGCTCATCTCTGATGCCCTGCGCACGTAATTGTTCAAGAAGAGTGTGTACGCGTCTGCTTACCATTGCGTGTCGACTCCCACGCTGTCTAACCAGTCAGAAACCACTTCATGCGCGCCGTATGCGGTTAAATCGACGTGCAGCGGCGTGATAGAAACATAGCCTTCATCGACGGCGGCAAAATCCGTATCCGGCCCGGCGTCGCACTTTTCACCCGGTGGCCCGATCCAGTACAGCGTATTACCGCGTGGGTCCTGCTGTGGAATAACCTGATCCGCCGGATGGCGACTGCCGCAGCGCGTGACGCGAATACCTTTAATCTGATCCAGCGGTAAATCCGGCACGTTGATATTCAAAATGCGACCGGTGCGCAGCGGTTCACGACTCAGCGCCCGTAAGATACGACAGGTTACTGCGGCAGCAGTATCGTAGTGTTTATGGCCATCAAGTGAAACAGCCAGCGCCGGGAACCCCAGATGACGACCTTCCATTGCCGCCGCAACGGTACCGGAATAGATAACATCATCACCCAGATTAGGACCCGCATTAATACCAGAAACGACAATGTCCGGACGCGGACGCATTAATGCGTTCACGCCCAGATAAACGCAGTCGGTGGGCGTACCCATTTGTACGGCGATATCGCCGTTATCATAGGTAAAGGTGCGAAGTGAGGATTCCAGCGTCAGCGAGTTAGACGCGCCACTGCGGTTACGATCCGGGGCAACCACCTGTACGTCAGCAAACTCACGCAGCGCTTTCGCCAGCGTTTGTATACCGGGTGCGTGGACCCCATCATCGTTACTCAGCAATATACGCATAATCACCCATTGTGTTAATAAGTTCCCTTACAACACTGGTGGCGAAGCTACCTGCCGGTAGCCAGAAGCGTAACTCGACGGTTACGTCATCCCACCAGTTCCAGCTTAATTGTTGTGGATACAGCAACATAGCGCGACGCGACGCGTCGACTTTCTCGCGCAATAACAGAGACTGCAGCGCGGTTTCATCAGCAACAGCGGCTTTTTCAAACGCCAGTGCGTCGCGCTGAGTTCCCCACTCACCGCTGCCCGGTAATGCCGCTGTGATCATCAATTCTTTCTCATCGACGCGACGCTGTAATTCAGTGTGTTCTTCCTGTGTGGCGACAAACCAGCTTCCGCGTCCGGATAATTGTAGCGCATCGCCGTCAACAACTTGATTAAAGTCTGTTTTTTTCAAGCGTTCACTGACTATCTGATTAAACAACGCGCTACGGGCCGCCGACAACCAAAAACTGCGTTTATTGCGATCGCGCACCGGCGCATCGCTTTGCGCCCAGCGCAGCGCCCCTTGCAGGTTGCTACCGCCGATACCAAAACGCTGAGCGCCAAAATAGTTCGGTACGCCGCGTTCGCTAATCGCCTGCAAACGCGCTTCAACGTCATTTCGCTCGCTCACTTCACGCAACACCAGCGTAAATTCGTTGCCTTTCAGCGCCCCTAAACGCAGCTTACGCTTGTGGCGCGCGTACTCCAGAACTTTACAGCCTTCGAGCTCAAATTTGCTTAGATCAGGCATTGCATTGCCCGGTACACGCGCGCACAGCCACTGTTCCGTGACCGCATGCTTATCTTTCTGCCCGGCAAAGCTCACTTCACGCGCGTGAATTTTCAGGAATTTCGCCAGCGCGTCAGCCACAAAACGGGTGTTACAACCGTTTTTCAGGATGCGCACCAAAACATGCTCGCCTTCGCCATCCGGTTCGAAGCCTAAATCTTCGACGACAACAAAGTCTTCCGGATTCGCTTTCAGGACGCCATGGCCCAGTGGTTTGCCATGGAGATACGTCAGATCGTCAAACACAGTCATTTCGGTGCCTTAATGAGTAACGCCACCGCTTCACAGGCAATCCCTTCCCCACGCCCGGTAAAACCGAGTTTTTCCGTGGTGGTCGCTTTCACGTTAACATCATCCATATGGCAGCCGAGATCTTCGGCAATAAACACGCGCATTTGCGGAATGTGCGGCAGCATCTTTGGCGCCTGAGCAATAATGGTCACATCCACATTACCAAGCGTATAGCCTTTGGCCTGAATACGCCGCCAGGCTTCTCGCAATAATTCACGACTATCGGCACCTTTAAAGGTCGGGTCGGTGTCAGGGAAGAGTTTACCGATATCCCCCAGCGCAGCCGCGCCCAGCAGAGCATCAGTTAGCGCGTGTAACGCCACATCGCCATCAGAATGCGCCAGCAATCCTTTTTCATACGGGATGCGCACACCACCAATGATAATTGGGCCTTCTCCGCCAAAAGCGTGTACGTCGAAACCGTGTCCAATTCGCATTATGTCTTCTCCTGGTGGGTAGTCCGGGTCAGATAAAATTCGGCCAACGCCAAATCCTCTGGACGCGTTACTTTAATATTATCAGCCCGTCCTTCAACGAGCTGAGGATGTAAGCCGCAATATTCCAGCGCCGAGGCCTCATCCGTAATGGTTGCGCCTTCGAGGAGCGCACGGGTCAGGCAGTCGTGCAACAGCTCGCGAGGGAAAAACTGCGGCGTCAACGCGTGCCATAAATCGGTGCGATCGACCGTATGGGCAATGTCTGTTCGGCCCGGCTCCGCGCGCTTCATCGTGTCGCGTACTGGTGCCGCCAGGATCCCGCCGGTGCGGCTGGTCTCACTGATTGCCAGCAAACGGGCTAAATCATCCTGGTGCAGACACGGACGCGCGGCGTCATGCACCAGTACCCAACTGGCCTCACCTGCGGCTTGCAAACCAGCAAGGACAGAATCGGCACGCTCGTTGCCGCCATCCACTACGGTAATTTGCGGATGCGCGGCGAGTGGAAGTTGGGCAAAGCGGCTGTCGCCTTGGCTGATAGCGATAACGACTCGCGTCACCCGGGGATGAGCCAGCAGCGCATCAACCGAGTGTTCAAGAATGGTTTTATTGCCAATAGAGAGGTACTGCTTAGGACACTCTGTTTGCATTCGGCGGCCAAACCCGGCAGCCGGCACCACGGCGCAAACGTCCAATAAAGTGGCTGCCATGTTAAATCCCTGGACGGTTTATCGATTATTTTGCCCTGCAGTCTGAGCGCGTTTAGACGCGTCAGGCACCAGACGATAAAAGGTTTCGCCCGGCTTAGTCATGCTGAGCTCGTTGCGCGCGCGCTCCTCAATAGCCTCTTGTCCGCCATTGAGATCGTCAATTTCGGCAAAGAGCTGATCGTTACGTGCTTTAAGTTTCGCGTTCGTAGCTTGCTGCGCAGCAACATCATCGTTGACGCGACTATAGTCATGTATGCCGTTCTTACCGAACCACAGCGAATACTGCAGCCAGACCAATAAAGCCAGCAACAGCAGCGTTAGTTTACCCATCCTGCCCCCTGAAAAACGGCATTAACATCCCATAACTTCCGCAGACAACTTTACATCAACGGTCGGGAATGCCGCGACAACGCGGGCAAATGTACCACATTTGCCCGTTGTTACGTATACCCCGTGTAAGGAGAACATAATCTCATTGTTGGTTACGGTTTGAATTATGACCAGAGAGTGAACTACATCAGCGATTGTTTAAAAAAGGCGTTTGCCTAACCCAACAACCACAGAAATAGCGCGCCAAACATCGCCCCAACCACCAGTAGGGTGCAGGTAATGCTCAGCAGCAACAGCCCCTTCAATAGGGAGTGCAGCGCAATACCCGCGACAATCGCCACGGGCAGCAATGCGAGGAAAAAGGGCCAGGTATAAATGAAGAAAAAGAGTGTGTTAGGGCCATAAATCAGAAACGGAATCCCCAGCGCCAACAGCCACGCGATAAAACCGACCACAGCACCCGGTAGTGACCAGGTGGTTTCATCGTCGGCGGCGAAGGTATCTGACTCTGTAATAGTAATGTTATGGCTGTTACGCATATCTAATCCTGTGACCGTGACTGACCGGGCATACAAGCTCGGGTGTCTCAGGATCTGATAATATCTTCCTGCCTCAGCAGGTCTAATAATTGGGGTACCAAATTTGTTACCAATTGTTCACCATCAAGGTGAATCTCTGGCGATTCAGGCGCTTCGTATACCGAATCAATTCCGGTGAAATTGCGCAACTCACCCGCCCGCGCTTTTTTATACAGCCCTTTTGGATCGCGTAATTCGCACGTTGCCAGCGGCGTGTCGACAAAAACCTCAATAAAACGCCCTTCACCAACGCGTGCACGGACCATTTTGCGTTCGGCGCGATGTGGAGAGATAAAGGCGGTCAACACCACAAGACCCGCATCCACCATCAGGTTAGCCACCTCGCCAACCCGACGAATATTCTCCTTACGATCGGCATCGCTAAACCCAAGATCGCTGCACAGGCCGTGGCGCACGTTATCGCCATCCAACAAATAGGTACTCACTCCCAGCTTGTGCAACGCCTCTTCCAGCGCCCCCGCTACCGTGGATTTACCGGAACCAGACAGCCCGGTAAACCACAGCACAACACCACGATGACCGTGGCGTTGTTCCCGCTGTTGCGGTGTAACAGGATGGGCATGCCAGACGACGTTTTCGTCATGCAGCGCCATTATTTTCCTCCCAGCAGATCGCGCGCGCCCCAGTGCGGGAAATGGCGACGCACTAACGCATTAAGCTCCAGCTCAAACGCGCTGAACTGAGAAGCCGCGGCGTGATCCTGGACGATTGGCTCACGTACCAGCCCCGCGCCAACGGTAACGTTGGTCAGGCGGTCAATGATAATCAGCCCGCCCGTAACCGGATTCTGCTGATAGGTATCCAGCACCAGCGGCTCATCAAAGGTCAGATTAACCAGACCTATGCCATTTAGCGGCAACGCTTCAACATCACGTTGGGTCAGGTTATTAATATCAATCTGGTACTGCACGTTATCAACGCGTGCGCGGGTCTTCTTACCGGCGACTTTGATGTCGTAGCTCTGCCCAGGCGACAACGGTTGTTCCGCCATCCACACCACATCAACGGCAGCGCTTTGTACCGCAGGTAACGCTTCACCGGCATCAAGTAGCAGGTCGCCCCGGCTGATATCGATCTCGTCTTTCAATACCAGGGTGATCGCTTCACCCGCATGCGCTTGCTGTAAATCGCCATCAAAGGTTACGATTCGCGCCACGCTCGACTCAACGCCGGATGGCAGCACTTTGACACGTTGCCCTACCTTCACACTACCGGAGGCCAGCGTCCCGGCATAACCACGAAAATCCAGATTCGGTCGGTTCACATATTGCACCGGGAAGCGCATCGGCTGAGTATCAACTATGCGTTGAATCTCAACGGTTTCCAGCACTTCCAGTAGCGTCGGACCGCTGTACCACGACATGCTGGCGCTTTGTGAAGCCACGTTGTCGCCTTCCAGCGCAGAGAGCGGCACAAACCGGATATCCAGGTTGCCCGGCAACTGTTCAGCAAAAGTAAGATAGTCTTCGCGAATGCGGTTAAATGTCTCTTCGCTAAAGTTCACCAGATCCATTTTGTTGATCGCCACCACCAGGTGTTTGATCCCAAGTAGTGTGGAGATAAAGCTGTGACGACGGGTCTGATCCAGCACGCCTTTACGCGCATCGATCAGCAGGATCGCCAGGTCGCAGGTCGACGCACCGGTCGCCATGTTGCGAGTGTACTGCTCATGGCCGGGAGTATCCGCAATAATAAATTTACGCTTCTCGGTAGAGAAATAACGGTAAGCCACGTCGATGGTGATGCCCTGCTCGCGCTCGGCTTGCAAGCCGTCAACCAATAACGCCAAATCGAGCTTTTCGCCCTGAGTACCGTGACGTTTACTGTCGTTGTGCAGCGATGAAAGCTGGTCTTCATAAATCTGACGCGTGTCGTGCAGCAGGCGACCAATCAGGGTGCTTTTCCCGTCATCCACGCTACCGCAGGTTAAAAAACGCAGCAGGCTTTTGTGTTGCTGGGCGACCATCCAGGCTTCAACGCCGCCTTCATTAGCAATTTGTTGTGCAAGTGTCGTGTTCATGGCGGCTCCTTAGAAATACCCCTGACGTTTCTTCAGCTCCATGGAGCCCGCCTGGTCGCGGTCAATCACGCGGCCCTGACGTTCACTGGTGGTTGAGACCAGCATCTCTTCGATGATTTCCGGCAGCGTCTGCGCATTCGACTCCACCGCGCCTGTCAACGGCCAGCAGCCGAGCGTACGGAAACGCACCATGCGTTTTTTAATCACTTCACCCGGTTGCAGATCGATTCTGTCGTCATCAATCATCATCAGCATGCCGTCGCGTTCCAGCACCGGACGCTCCGCCGCCAGGTACAGCGGCACGATGTCGATATTTTCCAGCCAGATGTACTGCCAGATATCCTGTTCAGTCCAGTTGGAGAGCGGGAATACGCGAATGCTTTCGCCTTTGTTAATCTGTCCGTTGTAGTTATGCCACAGTTCCGGACGCTGATTTTTAGGGTCCCAGCGATGAAAACGATCGCGGAAAGAATAAATGCGCTCCTTGGCACGCGATTTCTCTTCGTCACGACGAGCGCCACCGAACGCGGCGTCGAAACCGTATTTGTTCAACGCCTGCTTCAACCCTTCGGTTTTCATAATATCGGTATGCTTGGCGCTACCGTGAACAAACGGGTTGATGCCCATCGCCACCCCTTCCGGGTTTTTATGCACCAGCAGTTCACAACCGTAGGCTTTCGCCGTGCGGTCACGAAACTCGTACATCTCGCTGAATTTCCAGCCGGTATCAACGTGCAGCAGAGGGAACGGCAACGTGCCAGGATAAAACGCTTTGCGCGCCAGATGCAGCATTACGCTGGAATCTTTGCCGATGGAATACATCATCACCGGATTCGAAAACTCGGCGGCCACCTCACGAATAATATGGATGCTTTCCGCTTCCAGTTGCCGCAGGTGGGTAAGTCGTTTTTGATCCATAACCGTTCCTATGTAATGCCGTTATTTTGCTAACGATGCTCAGATAACCTGACTATAGGGAGGGCAAGAGGGCGAATGAAATTACGAATTGGAATGAGTAGTTCCTCAAAGGAATAACGATCCGGAAAAGCAAATATCAAAAAGTGCTTAAGCTACCGAATTTAGGGCATTTAGGAGCAAATGAAATTGTTTTACCTCGATCACGGTTTCATACTAGCGGCTAAAAATTTCTGCTTGGTATTTAAGGACTCATTATGTTTTCCGCAACGCGCCCCCTTCTTGCAATCCTGGCGCTCGGCGCGTGCTTTATCCTTCCCGCACAGGCAACATCTTCCAAACCTGGAGATATCGCAAATACCCAGGCTCGATATATCGCAACGTTTTTCCCAGGCCGCGTAACGGGCTCTCCGGCAGAAATGTTGTCTGCTGATTATATTCGCCAGCAATTTCAGCAGATGGGCTACAGCAGTGATATTCGAACGTTTAATAGCCGTTATGTTTATACCGCCAAAAATAACCGTAAAAACTGGCATAACGTCACGGGAAGTACCGTTATTGCTGCACATGAGGGTAAAGCGCCACAGCAGATTATTATCATGGCGCACCTCGACACCTACGCCGCACAGAGCGACGCTGATTCCGATGCCAATCTGGGTGGATTGACCCTGCAAGGTATTGATGACAACGCCGCAGGACTTGGTGTGATGCTGGAACTGGCGGAAAAACTCAAAGACGTGCCGACGCAGTACGGCATTCGATTCATCGCCACCAGCGGCGAGGAAGAAGGCAAACTGGGCGCGGAGAACATCCTGAAGCGAATGAGCGCCGCCGAGAAGAAAAATACGCTGCTGGTTATCAACCTCGATAACCTGATCGTCGGCGATAAGCTCTATTTCAATAGCGGTAAGAAAACCCCGGAAGCTGTGCGAAAATTGACGCGCGACCGGGCGCTGGCCATCGCGCACAGCCGCGGTATCGTAGCCAGCACCAATCCGGGACTGAACAAAAACTATCCGAAAGGTACTGGATGTTGTAACGATGCAGAGGTCTTCGACGATGCGGGCATTGCCGTGCTCTCCGTTGAAGCAACCAACTGGAGTCTGGGCAAGAAAGATGGCTATCAACAGCGCGCCAAAAGCGCCTCGTTCCCGGCAGGCAACAGCTGGCACGATGTGCGACTGGATAACCAGCAGCATATCGATAAAGCCTTACCGGGCAGGATAGAGCACCGTAGCCGCGACGTGGTACGCATTATGCTCCCGCTGGTGAAAGAACTGGCAAAGGCGGGAAAATCCTCGTAACCCATCCAGCCCCATAATATTTCTGCTTTCAAAGTAGATTATCCCCGCTGACGCGGGGAACACGGTTCGTTTTTGATGTGTACTTCAGGATGTTCCGGTTTATCTCCGCTGGCGCGGGGAAAACGACATGGTTTCGGACACCATCAGAACCTCCGGCGGTTTATCCCCGCTGTCGCGGGGAACACAAAACATCCATCACATCACGCGGGACTTCCAGCGGTTTATCCCCGCTGGCGCGGGGAACACTATTCAGTCCACCGCATCGACATAGAGACCGCCGGTTTATCCCCGCTGGCGCGGGGAACACTTTACTATCGAGTTTTGAACAGTCGAGGTGATCGGTTTATCCCCGCTGGCGCGGGGAACACCATTTCGGCCGCAACGATTTGCCGCATCAACTCGGTTTATCCCCGCTGGCGCGGGGAACACAAATTCAGCGGCATCAAGGGTGTGTTTGCGTTCGGTTTATCCCCGCTGGCGCGGGGAACACTACTATCAACAGCAACATACTGACAATGAATTCGGTTTATCCCCGCTGGCGCGGGGAACACGCGCTGGCTGAATTTAAAATTATTGGCCATTCCGGTTTATCCCCGCTGGCGCGGGGAACACTGACGGCGTTCGGTGGGCTAAGATAAGTACCGCGGTTTATCCCCGCTGGCGCGGGGAACACAATCCGGCCCAGCCAGTACCCGCCGCCGTTCTCGGTTTATCCCCGCTGGCGCGGGGAACACCTGCATATAACCACCTGCGGCCATATCTACATCGGTTTATCCCCGCTGGCGCGGGGAACACCAGCCCGGCATGCTCCAGAATTGCACGCTCAACGGTTTATCCCCGCTGGCGCGGGGAACACGAGACTAATCCGCTAAACGCGTTTATTAAGAGCGGTTTATCCCCGCTGGCGCGGGGAACACACTAACGGTCCCGGAAGTTTGCTTTATCGCCCCGGTTTATCCCCGCTGGCGCGGGGAACACCTGCTGCTGATATTTTTTGCCCGAGCCGTTTACGGTTTATCCCCGCTGGCGCGGGGAACACACAAGGCCCAACTCGATTGGAGAACCCTCACCCGGTTTATCCCCGCTGGCGCGGGGAACACCCGAGAAGTGCGCGCGCGCCGCGCCCTCTGCACGGTTTATCCCCGCTGGCACGGGGAACACCACGGGCATGTACCAGTTGTAAAGGCTGATGACGGTTTATCCCCGCTGGCGCGGGGAACACCATAAGGGGCGATAACAGAATGGCAAAAGCAACGGTTTATCCCCGCTGGCGCGGGGAACACTCACGAGATCGTGCCACCAGCACACGTTGGTACGGTTTATCCCCGCTGGCGCGGGGAACACGCGTACTGGAAGATTTAAACCCGGCGCCAGGTCGGTTTATCCCCGCTGGCGCGGGGAACACGCCACCGACAGTGCGGAGAATTATCGGGCCAGCGGTTTATCCCCGCTGGCGCGGGGAACACTCCGCCTGCGCCGCCTGTTCCGGTTGCGGCCACGGTTTATCCCCGCTGGCGCGGGGAACACTTGTGAATCTGACGGAGTTCAGAGCGCAACAGCGGTTTATCCCCGCTGGCGCGGGGAACACGCGGCCCCGCTGTTACCGAAAATGATCGCCAACGGTTTATCCCCGCTGGCGCGGGGAACACGTTCTCCAGCGTTTCGGCATAGTCATTCAGTACGGTTTATCCCCGCTGGCGCGGGGAACACCCGCGTGATGGTCATATCTATGTGGTTGATACCGGTTTATCCCCGCTGGCGCGGGGAACACCTGAACTGGTGTTGTACGCCAGTGGGTTCCCGCGGTTTATCCCCGCTGGCGCGGGGAACACAAGAATTGCTCGTTGAGGTTTATCTTGGCGGGCGGTTTATCCCCGCTGGCGCGGGGAACACGATTTGCCGTAGCGGGTGAATTCCCCCAGCGCCGGTTTATCCCCGCTGGCGCGGGGAACACGTTTGATGTGTCAATCAGCGGCTTATCAAATCCGGTTTATCCCCGCTGGCGCGGGGAACACTGGGTATCAGCCAAATTGCCGAAGACGTGCCTCGGTTTATCCCCGCTGGCGCGGGGAACACTTACTGCCGGGGAAATGCTGGAGATAAACACGCGGTTTATCCCCGCTGGCGCGGGGAACACATGATGGTATGACGCACAAACTGAATAGATTGCGGTTTATCCCCGCTGGCGCGGGGAACACTCGCCGGTACTCATCGCGGATCCGGATGAAGTCGGTTTATCCCCGCTGGCGCGGGGAACACGACATCTCCATGCTCATTAACCTGGTAGATTCCGGTTTATCCCCGCTGGCGCGGGGAACACCTTGAGCGTGGTATTCAAGGGTATAGTGATCAGCGGTTTATCCCCGCTGGCGCGGGGAACACCGGATCCAGTCCTGTAAATAGTTAAACGTCTTCGGTTTATCCCCGCTGGCGCGGGGAACACACGTTTCGTAGCGCTGACGTAACGCAGGGCTACGGTTTATCCCCGCTGGCGCGGGGAACACCTGATTCACTGTCTCCCGCACCGGTGTCCCCGCGGTTTATCCCCGCTGGCGCGGGGAACACTCGATATCTACGGCGCTTATCACTCTCTCCACCGGTTTATCCCCGCTGGCGCGGGGAACACGCACCGCCTGAGCACGGAAGAAGGCGGCATTGCGGTTTATCCCCGCTGGCGCGGGGAACACCCACCCGTCGCCGGGTGAAACTCAAATTTAGACGGTTTATCCCCGCTGGCGCGGGGAACACGTGATCAACATCTGTTGCTGGTACTGCACGACCGGTTTATCCCCGCTGGCGCGGGGAACACAAGAAGCGGCCGAACGTAGGGCCGCTGGTGGCCGGTTTATCCCCGCTGGCGCGGGGAACACTCTATGTAGCTCGCTAATCGTAATGCGATCTACGGTTTATCCCCGCTGGCGCGGGGAACACTGGGTGAGCGTATAGATCGTGAGTTAGCCGCGCGGTTTATCCCCGCTGGCGCGGGGAACACTGTAATCATGAGAAATGGCAGCGGAGAAAGCCCGGTTTATCCCCGCTGGCGCGGGGAACACGGTTGCGCCTCATTCTCCCCGGTGATTTTGGCCGGTTTATCCCCGCTGGCGCGGGGAACACTCACGGCGTTTTGCGTGGGGTTAAAATTGTGGCGGTTTATCCCCGCTGGCGCGGGGAACACCCAATAACGGAAATATCAATGGTCGAGATCTCCGGTTTATCCCCGCTGGCGCGGGGAACACACGCGCCAACGGAACGGGAAGCCCGCAAGATGCGGTTTATCCCCGCTGGCGCGGGGAACACCGGCGTGTTCGCAAGATCAGCGATGCTAAAGGCGGTTTATCCCCGCTGGCGCGGGGAACACGTGTTGCAAGCGAAGCCGGCGAACGGCAAAAACGGTTTATCCCCGCTGGCGCGGGGAACACGCGCGCCGAAAATCGGCGACCCGGTAACGGTGCGGTTTATCCCCGCTGGCGCGGGGAACACTTTGCATATGGTTATCAGGCTAAATTTCCGCTCGGTTTATCCCCGCTGGCGCGGGGAACACAGGCGCTGATGACCTGGGCAGTAACCAGCATGCGGTTTATCCCCGCTGGCGCGGGGAACACGAAACCATCACCACCCGAGGTGTAATAGCGAGCGGTTTATCCCCGCTGGCGCGGGGAACACGCTATGCCTACATCGACACCACGCTGGCTGACCGGTTTATCCCCGCTGGCGCGGGGAACACTTGATCTGGCAGTTAGGTTGATACTCAAAGCCCGGTTTATCCCCGCTGGCGCGGGGAACACCGGAATTGGCGAGTTTTCAGCATTTCAATCAACGGTTTATCCCCGCTGGCGCGGGGAACACTCTTTACCTGTGGTACGGTAGATATACTCCCGCGGTTTATCCCCGCTGGCGCGGGGAACACACGCCGATAACGACATCCTGCTGGTGACGACCCGGTTTATCCCCGCTGGCGCGGGGAACACCAGCCGATGTGGCACAGCAATTCCTATGTGCGCGGTTTATCCCCGCTGGCGCGGGGAACACGAGAATTCCATCATTTTGTCGTTGCGCGAGAACGGTTTATCCCCGCTGGCGCGGGGAACACTGCAATTTTATCGGCGGGTGTGCCTATAAAATCGGTTTATCCCCGCTGGCGCGGGGAACACAATTGCGACCATACCAGCTCTCAAGGATTCGTCGGTTTATCCCCGCTGGCGCGGGGAACACTCTAAAACTATATCACTGATCTAAAAGGGATTATAGCCGTAGAAAAATTTCACCAAATTTTCCACATTATTAAAGAAATATAACCCATTGATTTTACGAAGGATGGAATGACACTAACCTTAATCCATCCAGTTCCACCGCCATGCGCCTGTTTTCACCCCATGTTTGAAAATCAAAACCAGACTCATTATTCACCGCCCAAGCCATAACAACATTCCCTTCGTCTGCCAGGGTAGTGACCTGATGCCAGATCATTTCTCGCACCTTACGTGAGGTATCGCCAACGTAAACACCTGCGCGAACTTCTAATAACCAGACAGCCAGACGACCGCGCAAACGAGCAGGAACATTTTCGGTGACAACAACAAGCATACTCATGCGCTACCCCCTGTGCCCTGCATCGCCCAATGAAACAGGCTCAGGGATCGCCGGAGGTTGGGCATCTGCAAAAGGTTTAGGGATTTCAATTTCCCCGGCAGCCAGTACTTCTTCAATCAATGGGATGATCCGCGCCAGCGTTTTCTGGCTGCGGAATATATCCCGACAGGCCAGACGAACCTCTTTATCTGGACTGACTGGCGCACGGGCGGCAATCTCGAAAGCAACCGGAACAACACCATCAAATTTGACGATATCAGCAATGTCATACACAAAAGAGAGCGGCTTACCGGAATGAACAAAACCAATAGCAGGTGCATAACCCGCGGCTAATACAGCGGCTTCGGTAATACCATAAAGGCAGGATGTGGCAGCACTAATACACTGATTAACCGTGTCGCCCTTTTTCCAGTCTTTAGGATCGTAACGTCGACCATGCCACTTCACACCGTAGCGCTCTGCCAGCAGAGCATAGCTCTGGCGTACCCGCGCGCCTTCGATGCCGCGGAGTTGTTCAACGGAGCGACGGCTGGGAGCAGGCTCACCAAAACGCAATTCGAACATTTTACGCACCACTTTCAGCCGGAGTTCTTCATCCAGCGCCAGCTTTGCCTGATACAACAGTCTGTCTGAACGCGCGCCTCCCGGCTGTCCGCAGGCGTACAATCGTACACCTGCTTCACCAACCCATACCAGTAAGGTGCCCGTGGTTGCCGCCAGTCGCACCGCGGCATGAGAAACGCGCGTGCCTGGCTCCAGCATAATGCAGGCTATCGATCCCACCGGAATATGCGTTCGTATTCCCGTTTTGTCGATCAGCACGAACGCTCCGTCGATCACATCAATCTGCCCGTATTGCAGAAAGATCATTGAGGTACGATCTTTCATTGGGATGGGGCTCAGCGGTAGCCAATTCATTGTTCCCCTCGCCGAATCAACATCAGACCGCAGCCCAGCGCTTTGCTTTTACCAAACCCATTCCTGAGAGCGTGAGAGAAACGCGTCACATCGTCTACCCGTAACAGTCCCGCAAAATCAACGCTGCCAAAACTGATAGGACGTTCCCCGGTTAGTCGACTGAAACGTTGTTGCTGGTAACTCACCACGTAATCCTGCTTATCAGGAAGCATGAAACCATGCTGTTCCCCCTGACGGCGTAGCCAGTTATTCGCCGCGATGATTTGCAGTGGCCAGTGTTGTTCAGCAGGTATCCCTTTCTGCTTTGCCTGGTATTTGGCATCCATCATCACGTCGCTACGCTTACCGGATCGGGTGATAACGGGATTCGCGCGTAGCGAAAAATACAGAAACATGCCTTTTGTCAGATGTGGCTGAAACGGTTTGCTCTCTACGGCAAAAATATTATGCCCATCCAGAGGTGGAACATCCGACTGCACATAAAAACGCTCGCCCCGTACTGCAGACTCATGGCGAAACAGAAAACGGCGTTCATCCTGATGAGAAAAAAGCTGCCAGAGCCATTGATGACTGGCATAGGGGCTGGCGCTCTGCCACTTCTGCATCATTTCAAGCGTTAGCTTGCCGAGGTCCAGCGTTACGCGTGACAGAAACATTATTTTTCCTCCCTGAGCTGGCCTGCAAACTGAGTACGCGTAGTAAACTGCCAGCGTACTTTACTGAGTGGCTGATCGCTTCTCTGAACGGAAATAGCAGGCACAACGCCCTGCGGCTCGCCTTCCCAATAGCAAAGATCGGACGCGGTAGTGATTGCCGCCAGTTCCGGGCAAATCAACGCCTGCTCTGCCTGGTAAAAAACGTGGGCCAACGTTCCGTCCAGTATCAGCGGCGCCAGCGGCAGGGCTGGAGGACAAGATTTTCGCCCCAGATACAGAGGAAATACAGGCTCCTCCAGTGCAACTGCCAGTTTTTCCAGAACTATCGGTGCCCCTTCAGTTTCCTGAACAGCAATATGGAACAGCGCATCGCACCTATATTCGCGGGTGGTGATCATCGTGTTGAGATCTTCCGGCGCCAGAACCAGCTCATCACGCCGGGTGAAATAAATGCGCTTTCTGTTCTCTTTTGGTACTTCGACAGTGTGATAGTCACGCAGCCATTGCTCGCGGGAAGAAAACGGTCGTATGGCAAAATGGTAGTGTCGGTTAAACTCATCCAGATGAGCAGCCTCACGCCGGATACCGCAGGCGGCAGCAAGCAATCCCAATAATGCTGAACGACTGGGCACAGCGTTGCTGTACCTCACCTCGCCCACGGCGGCTTCGCCCCAGGACATCAACGGCGCGTAAAGTTGAAAAACAAGATAGCGGGACATCGCAACTCCTTACTGGCTGACAAACTCCAGCAGTTCCTGAAGCGAACCTTCGCCCGATTCCACATTCATCTCGTAGTGGCGCTCCCCCTCACGTGACCCGTAAGCGCGTTCAAACTTCTGCCGCTGCTCTTTCAGGCGTTGAATGGCCTGTGTCTGCTGATCTTCTCCACGAACAGGATTAAAGAAAGCGACTGAAAGCGCACGAGGCTGCTGGCGTCCCATTTCCACCAGTGCGTAAGATGCGTAAGCACGCGAGGCAAAGCTGTTCTGATTTCCGGTTGGCGAGACAGTGAGCGCCGTTTCGGCCAGCGCCTTAAGGGTTCGCGCGACCAGGGCTTCATCACCATTGAGGTTTTCCAGTAACAGGTCGCGACTGATGCAAATATAAGAATAGAATAACGCAGAGGCGAAGCCCTTCTCACCCATATGCGCCGACCCGGCGTCATCCTCTTTACGGTTCAGATCGTCCACTGCCGTAAAGAAATCCTCTTCAACCGTAACGGCGCTGACGCCAAGAGCATGAGCCACCTGGCAAGCGGCTTCAACGTTAAACGCCGGGCTGGATGCCAGCATGCGACCAAACAGCGCGATATCAACGCCGCTGGCAGTTTCACGTAACAGCTTCAGCTCGCTCTCTTCCGGTTCACGTTTATCCGCAATCAGCGTTTCAACCAGTTTGTTTATATGCCGGTATTCATCCGGACTGATATGCACCAGTTGTTCGATATTCAGGTTCTCTTCCGCCTTCGCATTTTTATCGGCTTTTAATTTGCCGAACTGGCTGGCTATTTTTCCAGCGGCGGAAAGCGCCATCTTTTCTGCAACTCCACCAGCCAGCAGATGTTTATAAATCTCACTGCCCAGACGGCGAGTACGGGTGCCAATATGTCCACTGAGCGCGCTTTCAAAAACTTCCGAGGTACGCCATGCGCGCTTGAGACTTTGTGAGGAGACCCGAAGGCGTTCTACTCCGCCCATAATGGCGGTTTTCGGACGTCCGGTATCATCACGGTTCAGGTTAGCGGGGGCGTAAGCCGTCAGAATATGCAATTGAATAAATGTCGTCATGAGTGAAATCCTTTTTATTTGTTCCTGGGTGATTTTTCGCCAGCCTGCAGATATTCACTGGCCCAGCGTACGGAGAGGCGCTTAAAAGGGTTACTTTCAGCCGCCAGATGTGCTTCTTTCGCCTGCCATTCACGCATCCATAAGAAAACCCCGTCAGCCAGCGACACAAGGTTAACGCCCTGGTCACCGCGCAGTTTTACCGCACGAATCAGTTGACTGGAGAGTTCCGCCGGGGTTCTGACCGCCAACAGACGATCGAAACGCTGACGTGAAAGGCAGGGGCCGCTTTTAATCTCTTCACCAAGCTGACGGGCGAAAGAGCCGGTGGCGTTGTCGTGATGGGCATGGGCCGCAATACCTGTAAAAATGGCTAGTGCCAGTCTGTCGCTGGCCTGCTTTTCAACTCCCGTCAGCGCACGGTTCAGATGATGAAAAGCCTGGCTGGTGAGCGCCCCATACGGTAAAACCGCATGACGCAGCTCTGCTCGCCAGGCTCGACCATTGCCTGTAAAAGCAGCATCGACGCTATTGCGTTCCTGCAAACTCCGAAACCAACGGCGAATAATGCCGGGCGCACCGTCGATGATAATCAGCTCTTTTCCTGTGTTAGTTTCAAACATTCGCCTGCTCCTTATGTTCCATAGCGAGCTCCTTCAGTGTTTTCAGGCTGTTGAGTTTATTGATATTCTTGATGAGGCTGAGCCGGGCAGACAAAATTCGTTGCAAATCAGCCGTATTATCGGGGTTAGTAAAAGCGCTCTGGTCGAATATTTGTAACAACCCGCGTTGCAGGCTCTCTCCCCACGCCCGCAGCGCGGCGCGCGCCTGAGGCTGAAGAGAAGAAGGATGTTGGCTTAACGTCTGCCATAGCTGACGAAATCCTGGCTCGGTCTGCTGCCAGAAGGCGATATCCACTATACTGAAATCCCCCTTCGCCTCTTTAGGACTCCCGAACCAGGCCTGTTTAAGCGCCTGAACGAGGAGAGGTCGAACGGAGATCGCCAGTTCGAGTGCAATTGAAAGCAGGTCTTTAAAGCTTTCCGCTTCATCGGCAGATAGCGCGATCAGAGGTAAACGATGCTCATACCAACAACGCGCCTTGGCGTTATCCATATCAAAACCGAAACACCATAATCCGGTAGCTCCCGGCTCTGGATTCCCGAGCACAACGCGTGCAGGGATCGTGCAATTCAATTTATCTTCCGTCGTCATCGCCAGCCCCAGCCAGTCTTTATTGACCAGACCACCGGGTTGTCCCTTGAGCGCCAGCATCGGTGACACCGCGTCTTTCAGCGCTTTTCGATACGGAGAAAGCGGGTGAATCCAGCCGTCATACTGCACGCCGTAGTTTTTGCTGCGGATCTGGCTGAGCAACACAGGATGATGCTCACCGCACAAATCACACTCGCCGCTTTGCGTATGGCTGAAATCAATCTCCAGCCGTCGCGGCATGCCCCAATAGGCCTGGAGCGGATGTGCATTTTCGGGCGTCACCCTATTTTTTGCTGTTTCACTACTGCGGGTTTCGGCCAGCCACGGGAAAATCAGAGGCAGTTGTTCATCCCGCCATTGCTGCTGCCCTGGCATAACATTCAGCCAAAGTTTGCGCCACAGCGGCTCATTTGGCTGAACTGGCATTAACAGTGTCGTCAGCGGTCCGCCGCCACGCATGCTGGTACGAAACCCGGCGCCGCCCGCTGGGGAGTTGGTCTGAACGGTATAAAGCGCCATCACCGCACAGTGCGGGCAAAAATGCCGATAAATGCGACGTTTTACGAAGTGATCTTTATTTAACTTAACGGCGTTGCCGCCGGGAGCATCAATAAGCAGCCCGGCGATTGCGCTGTTTTCAACATCCAGCCCGGAAAAATCCTGCAAAAAAGCGGGTTTCTGCGGGCCAAACTGCATGGCAACCGCCACGCGTTCCAGCGCTTTTTGCCAGCGGTCCGGATCGATACCATCTTCCCAGATATCCTCCCACTGTTCTTCATCCTCCGGCGCGAATACCGTTTGTAGCAGGCCAATCAATAACTGATATGCCGCCCCCTGAAAATCTGCGCGCGGCCACGCCAGTTCGATAATGTCATTATCAGCCAGCTCGCCTGGCGAAATTTTTCGCCGCTGCCCCTGCCTGTCGATAACCGGTAGCCAGGGCTCCGTGATAAGTGAAAACATGATTCCTCCTGAAATAAATTACTGCAAATGCTGGCTCGATAACCCCCACGCCTTGCTATAAACTGCCGACGCATCCCCCTCTGTAAGCAACAGCACCTGTGCCTTCGGGTTGTGAATTTCGTGGCGAAAATGTTCGAGTTCTTCCCCCTGCAAACACGGCGCGTTAGCAGCAATTTTCTGCCAGAGCGTTTCCCGCAACGAGAGGCGACTTTGTTGCCAGGAAAACGGTTCCAGCCGGGCATAGGGTTGCAGCGATCCTCCCTCTGCCCGCCAGGCAAGAAACAAATCGACGGTGGGCTCGCTTAATCGGGTGGAAAGTTCCACGTCGTCACTCCATCCCGCCATGCTTGCGGTACGGTGATAGCCTGTTTCCCAATCCAGAATGTTTTGCTTTGCGGCAGCCTTCACACTGAGATCTTTGCCGTAAACGTTATCCTCCTGAGCTTGCAGGCCAACGGGCGCGGCTATCCATGCTTCGTATACGCTTTCCACCAGTTCGCGCGCATCTTCCGGCATGCGAATCTCCCCTTTGTCGCGCAATATTGCCTGTGTCCGCCACAGGCAAGCGTGGTCTTCGTAGACATAGCCTGTACCTTTGAGATGTTCACCCAGCCAGCCACTTTCCGCTTCCGGTTGCCACTCCGGCGCCAGAATGTGCAACGCTGGAGACAGACGACCATCTGGCATCTGCCCGGTTAGCGCCCCGTGTCGATCGCGAATATGGCGCTGTAAACGTCCTGCGCGCTGAATCAATAAATCGACCGGGGCCAGGTCGCTAATCATGACGTCGATATCCAGATCCAAACTCTGTTCCACCACCTGTGTTGCGATCAGCACTTTGCCGCGCCGCAACGTTGGTGTGCTTGATTTTCCGAACCATTCCAGCGCCCGATTTTCTATTGCCATACGATCGATAAATGCAAAACGACTGTGGAACAACAGCAGGTTTTCTGGTGGTACAAGCCCGCTATCCAGCAACTGGCGATAGACGGTAATCGCGTCGTCCACCGTGTTACGGATCCAGCAGATGCATTGCCCGCTTTCAACGGTGCGGAGGATCAGTTCGCGGGCGCTGCCCGGATCGTTGAGCCACTGCACCGCAACGTGACGAGCCACTTCAGGACGCGTGGGAATATAGCGTTCAGATACCCCCTGCGAACTGAGATGCGAAAGCCAGGGATAGCCTGCATTTTGATCGGCAATAACGGGAGCACCGTTAATACCGCGCTGGAAAGCATTCAGTAACGTATGACGTAAAGACGAGGGCAGCGTGGCGCTCAGGATGATGACGCTACCGCCCTGAGCCGCATGAAAGGTCAGTAGCCCTTCCAGCAGACGCACCATATAGCTGTCATAAGCATGCACTTCGTCCAAAAGCAGGATCTTGCGATACAGCCCGAGCAAACGTAGAGACTGATGACGAAATGGCATGGCGGCCATTAATGCCTGATCGAGAGTTCCGACCCCCACCTCAGCCAGCAGCGATTTCTTGCGTGAATCAGCAAACCAGATATTGCAGGCACTGCTGGCAGCCTGTTCATCCTGTATATAGGCAGATTGTCCGGCATTCCGCGATGACCACAGGGAATGCGTGAAGGCCTCCGACATGTCGCTTGAGCCATGCGCCAGCACCAGCGACGGGCGTTGCTCTGCTACAAATAACGCGCGATAAGCCGTTGCCAGCCGTTGAAACATGGCGTTTGAGGTTGCCATAGTCGGCAGTCCAACGTACAGGCTGTCACCTTTCCCCTGAGCCATTAACCGCTGGGTGAGGATCAGCGCCGCTTCCGTTTTGCCTGCACCGGTCACATCCTCCAGTACAAAAAGTTGTGGGCCTTCGGCTGAAATCGCTATGTCCATAGCGCTTTGCTGAAGCGGCGTTAAGTGCTGAATAAACGGGAACAGATCGGCCGGATTACGGTGGGTATCTACCGAAGAAAGCTGAGGAAGTTGCGCCAGCGCGTGCGTGGCCTGTGCTAAGGCCCTCTGCCAGTACGCGCTATCTGGCATAACGGTACTGACCAGTGGAAAATCATGTTGGTTCGATCCCATCCAGTCCGCAAGCGTTGTCAGTCCAGCCAGCAGCCAGCTTTGTTGACAGAGTTTTTTACGCCAGATTTTGTCGCAAAACCGGTCGGGGAAATCAGTGACATTGAGGAGAGAAGAGAGCGCCGCCATCCATTCTTCGGCAGCCACTTTGTCTTCGGGGGTAAAAGCAACGCTTCCTTTGACATCCTTTAATGGCGGAAGACCATGATGACCGGTGACGACGTTGAGCCAGATATCCAGCGTTCTTTCACTTTCGCGTGTTAACGCAGGTAACGCATTGGGCCATGCTTTTCTCAACCCCTGCCAGAACCAGTATCCCAGCGAGTCGTGTCGTTCAGGATAGCCAATCCCGCTGATACCGGGCACCAAATCCGGGTAAGACGTCTTATTGAGCTGCTGAAAACCCCGCGCGAATTTCCCTATATCGTGGAGCCCCAGTATCCAGGCAAACCAGCGCGCAGCCTCTTCCCGGGAGAAACCTAATTCGGCAAAGATATCTGCCGCATGAAAGCGATTGCGCATCACCATTTGCCAACCGCAGGCCGCCACATCCAGACAGTGATAGGGCAGCAGATGGTATGCATCCCCCTGGTCGTGAATATTTTCCTTTTTACTGGTTTTTCCCCAGTAAGCAAAATAAGGTGCGTAATTAGCCATTTATTAATAACAAGTCCGAATCCAAATATATTAAGAGAATTACAGACTAAGAAATAATATCGGTGATCAGAATCACACCTTAACGCGCAAAATAAAGTATTTATGCAAGATAATAATAAATATGAATAAGATGAATTATATAAATAAGCACCAGAAATATTTCCCTCTATTTTCCGGTGCTGATGAGACGATCACCCTTCGTGCAATCCGCACTCGCGCTTCAATCCGAAGAACCGCGTCTCTTCTTCCGCCATACCCGGCTCCCATTTGCGGGTGGTATGGGTATCACCAACTGACAGATAGCCCTGATCCCACAGTGGATGGTATTTCAGGCCGTGCTTTTGCAGGTACTGGTAAACGGTACGGTTGTCCCAGTCGATGATCGGCAGCACTTTAAACACGCCGCGCTGGATAGCCAGCACCGGCAAATGCGCCCGGCTGCCCGACTGCTCGCGGCGCAGACCGGCAAACCAGGTTTGCGCATTGAGTTCTTTAAGCGCGCGGTTCATCGGCTCGACTTTGTTGATCTCATTGTATTTCTCAATGCCTTCAACGCCCTGCTCCCACAGTTTGCCGTAGCGCGCTTCCTGCCAGGCCGCGCTCTCCTTCGCCCGGTAGACTTGCAGATTAAGCTTGAGCTTGTCTGTTAACTCATCAATAAACTGGTAGGTTTCCGGGAACAAATAGCCCGTATCGGTGAGGATCACCGGGATATCCGGGTGAATCTGATTCACCAGGTGCAGGCTTACTGCCGCCTGGATACCAAAGCTTGATGACAGTACATATTCACCAGGCAGGTTTTCCAGCGCCCACGCCACGCGCCCTTCGGCGTCCAGCTTTTCGAGCTGTGCGTTGGTTTCCGCCAGCGCCAGAATGCGGTCGACTTTTGGCAGGTCATTAAGGGCGTTTAGATCGAGTACGGTCATAATTACCTCTCGTGGTTATTCCCAGAAATCCCGGGCGGGATCGAGCACCGGGCGAATGATGCCCGCACGCACCGTAAAATCACCGAAGCCTTCACCCGCTTCGCGCTCTTTCGCCCAGCGCCCAACCAGTTCGTCAACGGAGTCGAGAATTTCCGATTCCGTAATATTTTCGCGATACATACGCGGAATGCGCGTGCCCATGCGGTTACCGCCAAGGTGTACGTTGTAGCGCCCCGGGGCTTTACCCACCAGGCCCAGTTCCGCCAGCATCGCGCGGCCGCAGCCGTTCGGGCAGCCTGTAACGCGCATCACGATATGCTCGTCAGGAATGCCGTGTTTTTCGAGAATAGCTTCCACTTTATCAGTGAACGATGGCAGGAAACGTTCGGCCTCCGCCATCGCCAGCGGACAGGTCGGGAACGACACGCAGGCCATCGAGTTTTCACGCTGCGGCTTCACCGCATTCATCAATCCGTGATCGCGCGCCAGCTTCTCGATCTTCGCTTTTTGGCTTTCCGGCACACCAGCAATGATCAGGTTCTGGTTGGCGGTGATGCGGAAATCCCCTTTGTGGATCTTCGCGATCTCCAGCAGGCCGGTTTTCAGCGGACGGCCCGGATAATCCAGGATACGGCCGTTTTCAATAAACAGCGTCAGGTGCCAGTTATTGTCGATCCCTTTCACCCAACCAATACGATCGCCGCGACCGGTGAACTCGTACGGGCGGATCGGCTCAAATTTAATACCCGCACGACGCTCCACTTCCTTTTTGAACGTGTCGATACCAACGCGTTCAAGCGTGTATTTAGTTTTGGCGTTTTTACGATCGGTACGATTACCCCAGTCGCGCTGCGTTGTCACCACAGCTTCTGCTACCGCCAGGGTGTGCTCCAGCGGCAGATAGCCGAACTCGCTCGCGGTGCGGGCGTAGGTTTTCTTATTGCCGTGCTCAATCGACAAACCACCGCCGACCAACAGGTTAAAGCCCACCAGCTTGCCGTTTTCGGCAATCGCCACGAAGTTCATATCGTTGGCGTGCAGATCGATGTCGTTCTGCGGTGGGATTACGACCGTGGTTTTAAACTTACGCGGCAGATAGGTTTGACCGAGGATCGGCTCTTCGTCGGTGGTCGCTACCTTCTCCTGATCCAGCCAAATTTCTGCATAGGCGCGAGTACGCGGCAGCAGATGTTCGGAGATCTTCTTCGCCCATTCATAGGCTTGGGCGTGCAGCTCAGACTCGTACGGGTTAGAAGTACACAGAACGTTACGGTTCATGTCGTTGGCGGTCGCCAGCGCGTCCAGCCCGACCGAATGCAGCATCTGGTGTACCGGCTTAACGTTCTTCTTCAGAATGCCGTGAAACTGGAAGGTCTGACGGTTGGTCAGACGAATGCTGCCGTAAATCGTGTTGTCATGGGCGAACGTGTCGATCGCCTGCCACTGTTTGGTGGTGATCACCCCACCCGGCAGACGGCAGCGCAGCAGCATCGCATGACGCGGCTCCAGCTTTTGCTCGGCTCGTTCGGCGCGGATATCGCGGTCATCCTGTTGGTACATTCCGTGAAAACGGATCAGCAGGAAGTTGTCGCCTTTGAAGCCGCCGGTCAGGCCGTCGTTTAAATCTTCGGCAATCGTACCGCGCAGATAGTTGCTTTCCAGCTTCATACGCTCAGCGTCGGACAGCTTGCCTTCGACCACCAATGGTCCTGGGTATTTTTCGCTCATTAGTAGACATCTCGCTGATAACGGCGCTCAATGCGCAGCTCACTTAAAAATTCATCCGCCGCTTCGATATCCATAGAACCGAATTCGGCAATCACTTCCAACAAAGCCTGCTCAACGTCTTTCGCCATGCGATTGGCGTCGCCGCAGACATAAATGTGGGCACCGTCGTTTATCCAGCGCCACAGTTCCGCACCTTGTTGGCGCAGTTTATCTTGTACGTAGACTTTTTCTTTTTGATCGCGCGACCAGGCGAGATCGATGCGGCTCAGTACGCCCTCTTTGACGTAACGCTGCCATTCCACCTGGTACAGGAAATCTTCGGTAAAGTGTGGGTTGCCAAAAAACAGCCAGTTTTTGCCTTCGGCTCCGTCAGCCGCACGCTGCTGCATGAATGCACGGAACGGCGCAATCCCCGTGCCCGGTCCAATCATAATCACCGGTGTCTGCGGGTTAGCCGGCAGGCGGAAGTTATCGTTGTGTTCGATGAACACGCGCACTTCGCCCTCTTCTTCCACGCGATCGGCGAGGAAACTGGACGCACCACCAGCACGGGCCCGACCTTCAATGTCATAACGCACCACGCCCACGGTGACGTGCACTTCGCTTTCCACTTCCGCCTGGGAAGAGGCAATAGAATACAAACGCGGCGTCAGCGGGCGCAGAAGATCAACCAACGTTTGGGCGTCCAGTTGCGCCGGAGAGAAGCGCACCATATCGACGATTGGCGTGGTTGCGGCGTAATGCTGCAATTGCGCTTTGTCGCCCACCAGCGGCAGCAGAGAGTCGCTACGGGTTAAAGTGGCATAGCTCTCGACGATATTGCCGGTGTTAACCGTCAGCTCGAAATGCCACTGCAGCGCTTCGATGAGCGACAGGGTTTTGCCGTCAACCGTGACCGGCTCATCTCCTTTCAGCCACAGCAATTCAACCAGCTCTTTGACCAGCTCAGGATCGTTCTGATACCAGACTCCTAAGGCATCGCCCGGCTGGTAGCGCAGGCCGGAATCGCCGAGATCGATTTCAATATGGCGCACATCTTTTTCCGAGTCGCGACCAGTGATTTTCTGATTCACCGCAAGCGACGCCGTCAGCGGCGCTTCTTTGGTGTACGGGCTGGTGTGTACTTCGTTTACCGCACCGCTCGCAGCAACTTGCACAGACGATGCCGCAGGCGCACGCGCTTTCAGGACATCAACCAGACGGACACGCCATTCGGCTGCTGCGCCCTGGTATTCGACGTCGGCATCTACGCGGTCAAGCAAACGTTCTCCGCCCAGCTCGGCCAGTTTTGCATCGAAGTCTTTTCCTGACTGACAGAAAAACTCGTAAGAAGTGTCACCAAGACCAAACACGGCAAAAGCGGTGTTATCGAGCTTCGGCGCTTTTTTCGAGAACAGGAATTTATGCAACGCTACGGCTTCTTCCGCCGGTTCACCTTCCCCTTGCGTCGACGCCACTACGATCAGCAATTTCTCATTGGCGATTTGTTTGAATTTATAGTCGCCAGCATTGATGAGAGTGACGTTGAGCTTTGCAGCGATCAGATCATCGCGCAGAGCTTCCGCCACACGACGCGCATTACCGGTTTGCGAGGCGGAGATAAGCGTAATGCCAGGCATTTCAGCAGCAGGCGCAGGAGTCGTCGCATTGCTGCCTGGCTGCTGATTCAGCACGCCCCAAAAATAGCCAGAAACCCACGCAAGCTGTGCGGGAGTGAAATCGGTCGTGGCCGCCTGAAGGCGTGCCAGTTGCTCCGGTTTTAGCGGTAGCAGAGCGGAAGGTGGGGCCTGTGTCGTCATGCGTTGTCATGTTCCAGTAAGCAAAGCGGATTTCAGCAATAAAACCCAAACTGAAGATAAGGTTAACGGCGGGGATAGTAACAATTAAAGAAGGGATAGAAATAACAAATAACCAAATGAACTAACCTGTTTTAGTTATAGTTATTAACAGCAAAACAGATTGGATAACCATATGATATATCAATAATTATTAAATATTACCATCATGAATAGGTCGTTCTGATACTCAGCGCCCTTTTAACTAATGATAAAATTCGCTCTTTACGGTACCCTACGGCGGTTTTTCGCATTCTTGAGAGTAAAAAATGTCCACCACCTTGTTTAAAGATTTCACCTTCGAAGCCGCTCACCGCCTGCCGCATGTACCGGAAGGGCATAAGTGTGGCCGCCTGCATGGTCACTCATTTATGGTGCGTCTTGAAATTACCGGTGAAGTCGATCCGCATACCGGTTGGATCATGGATTTTTCTGAGTTAAAAGCCGCGTTTAAGCCAACTTACAACAGACTCGATCACTACTATCTGAACGATATTCCTGGCTTAGAAAACCCAACCAGTGAAGTACTGGCCAAATGGATTTGGGATCAGGTTAAACCGGTTGTCCCTCTGCTGAGTGCCGTAATGGTGAAAGAGACCTGCACAGCAGGCTGCGTGTATCGCGGGGAATGATTGTATCGTCTGTGGCGACGGTCAATTTTCCTTAACTAACACTCTGTTAGGGTTATGTGCTCTGGATATCTGGAGCACAACATGTCTGACGATTTCGATATTATTATTATCGGTGCAGGGATAGCGGGCACCGCTTGTGCTTTACGCTGCGTGCCCGCTATGTGGTACTGGCGGAAGGGGCAACAACCTGCTGGCCGAGCGTTATGGATTCCTGCCTCGTCCCTCGACAACCGCAATGGCATTAAAGAGACTTTGGCGCTGGATAAAGGGATTTTCCGCGATTTAACCCAGCACACCGATGTGATCCTGAAAAAGTCGTATGAAGTACTGCACGGCGGCCTGAATAACGTCAATTCGATTCAGAGCTGGTCTAACGCATAAGGTTATCCGGCCTGCATGTAGCACTCAATGCAGGCCGATAAACCCATTATCATCAGGCAATATTCAGATATTTATGGGTCTGCATCGACAGACGCCAGTTACGCGCAATACAGGTATCAATACACAAACGCGTGGCATCTTCTTTCTGGCTGATTGGCTGTAAGGCGATGATACGCGGTTTGTCGTCGCTCAACGTAGCCAGCAGTTCATCCAGCGCTTCAATATCGCGAACGCGACCAACCGGATGTTTGATTTCATTCGCACGCTCCAGCGCCTGCGACAGCACATCATAACCGCCGCGCATATTCACCTTCGGCGATACGGTCACCCAGGTATTCGGCGTACAGCGCACTTCGTGGGTACCGCTAGTTTCAATCTGGCAGCTAAAGCCGTTCTTTTCCAGCAGGTCTGTTAGCGGCATCAGGTCGTGAATGCAGGGCTCGCCACCGGTTATCACCACGTGACGGGCGGTATAGCCCTGACGCACAATGACCGCCAGCAGATCCTCGCTGCTCGCCGCGCCCCATTTATCGCTCTCTTTGGTCTTAGCCAGGATGCTGTACAGGGAAACTTCCCGATCCTCAAGCTTATCCCAGGTGTGTTTGGTATCGCACCAGGCACAGCCAACCGGGCATCCCTGTAAACGAATAAAAATGGCGGGGACGCCGGTAAAGTAACCCTCACCTTGCAGGGTCTGGAACATCTCGTTAATCGGGTACTGCATAGCGCTCTCAATATGGGGATAAACGATAATTATCGCAGATCCCCGCCAAAGTATCATGCCCCATCGATGCTTTACGCGGCGATCGCCGCGGCAAAGCGTGCCGTAATCTGCTGCGGACGCGTGATAGCCCCTCCAACCACCACGGTATGGGCACCTAATGCCAGGCAACGTGCAGCACGTTCCGGGGTATCGACGTTTCCTTCCGCCACGACCGGTATGCTGACCGCAGCCAACACCTCACGTAAAAAACTGCAGTCGTTTTCCGCCAGCACATGCCCGACAGTGTCAGCGGTATAGCCGTAGAGCGTAGTGCCCACGCAGTCAAACCCCAGACGCTCGGCGGTCACCGCCTCGTCTACAGTGGCGATATCCGCCATCAGCAGTACGGACGGGTAGCGAGCGTGGACCTGTGCGACCAGTTCTTCCAGCGTTTGCCCACCAGGGCGCGGGCGCGCTGTCGCGTCCAGAGCAATAATTTCCGGCTCAACGGTCATCAACTCATCCACTTCCTGCAAGGTGGCCGTGATAAACACATCACTACCCGGATAATCGCGCTTGATAATCCCAATCACCGGCAGTGAGACGATCTCTTTGATAGCGCGAATATCCACCACGCTGTTCGCACGGATACCTACCGCACCGCCCTGTGCTGCCGCCAACGCCATACGCGACATAATAAATGGACTGTGCAGAGGCTCATTTTCCAGCGCCTGACAGGAGACGATTAATTTACCTTTCAGGCAATCCAGTACAGTTTTCATTACGATAAGATCTCTTCGACTTCGTTTTTAATGATGGTGACATGCGGGCCATAAATCACCTGAACACCTTTACCGCGAATAATAACGCCACGTGCTCCGGTCGCTTTCAGCGCCGCTTCATCTACCTTGCTGCTCTCTTTCACCGTCACGCGTAAGCGTGTGGCGCAACAGTCCACCTCTTCCAGATTCTCTTTGCCTCCCAGCCCAGAGATGACTGCCGCTGCGCGTTCACTTTGAGGCAGACCGGATTCAATTGGGGTTACGTTTTCACGCCCAGGTGTCAGCCAGCCAAAGCGGTTAATCAAATAGCGGAAGGTAAAGTAGTAAAGGAAGAACCACGGTATCCCCACCATGGGAACGTACATCCAGTTGGTTTTAGCTTCCCCTTGTAAGACGCCGAAGAGGAGGAAATCGATAAGCCCACCCGAAAAAGTTTGCCCAATAGTGATATGTAAAATATGAGACATCATAAACGCCAGGCCATCGAAGAAGGCGTGAATGACATATAACACGGGAGCCACAAAGAGGAAGGAGAACTCGATAGGCTCAGTGATCCCCGTCAGGAAAGAGGTCAGGGCTGCCGACAACAGCAGGCCGGCGACAAGCTTTCTGTTCTCCGGCTTGGCAGTGTGGTACATCGCCAGGCATGCGCCAAGCAGGCCAAACATCATGGTAATGAATCGCCCGGACATAAAGCGCGAGGTGCCCGCATAGAACTGCTGCGTATTCGGATCGGCAAGTTGGGCAAAGAAAATCCGCTGCGTACCTTCAACCAACTGGCCGTTGACGATTTCGCTACCGCCAAGCGCCGTCGTCCAGAACGGCAAATAAAAGATATGGTGTAAACCCAGTGGGCCAAGCATACGCAGGATGAAGCCGTACAACAGTGTCCCCAGATAACCCGTCGCATCCACCAGACCACCCAGCCCAAAAATGAGTTTCTGGAAATGCGGCCAAACCACTGTCATGACAGCCCCCACAACAATCGCGGCAAGGGAGCTAATAATCGGTACAAAGCGCGAACCGCTGAAGAAACCAAGGAACTGAGGTAGTGAGACTTTATTGAAACGGCTATGCAGCGCGCAGGTGACAAGACCAATAACCACCCCACCAAACACGCCCGTTTCCAGCGTCTGAATACCCAGCGTCATCCCCTGGCCAACGGCACCCGGGTTCTCGTGCGCCAGTGTCCCGTTGAGGGTCAATAAGGCATTGATAGTGGCATTCATCACCAAAAATGCCAGCAATGCCGCCAGCCCGGCGGTACCTTTATCCGTTTTCGCCAGTCCTACAGCGACACCCACTGCGAACAACACCGAAAGATTGGCAAACACAATAGAACCGGCGCTGGTCATGATTGTGAAGATTGCCTGCAACCAGTCGACATCCAAAAACGGATAAGCCGTCAATGTGTTTGGATTCGACAGTGCGCCGCCAATCCCTAACAACAGTCCCGCGGCGGGCAATACCGCAATCGGCAGCATGAAGGATTTGCCGAAGCGCTGCGCTTTTTCAAACCATGCACCCGATGAGGCGCCGCTAAACATTTGCATCATTTTTTCATCTCCCCGACTAGTGATGAAAATTTTTACCATAATTATTTTTATAAATGAAAATTATCATCAAAAACCAGGAAGCCGATCATACTTTTTTAAAATGACTGGCATCTCTCCCCTGCTTTCCGCCACACTATCAGCAGAGAAACGCATTAAGGATTTTGCATGTCAGAAAATGAAAACCTGCTGCTGAGATTGCGCCAGAGCGTTGACGGATATAGCCGAACACAACAGAAGCTGGGAGAGTTTGTGCTAAGCGATCCGGCAAAAGTTGTCTACCTGACGATTACCGAACTGGCGCGTGAAAGCGACACCAGCGAAGCTAGCGTCACACGGCTGTGCCGTACGCTGGGGTGTAAGGGCTATAACGAGTTCAAAATGGCGCTGGCACTCGATCTCCAGCAAGAACAGCCGGTAGAGCACAGCGGGGATGAAATTGACAATGTGGTCAATGAATCCGTGCAAGCACTGCAGGACACCGCAAAATTACTCGACAGAGCATTACTTGAAGCAGCCGCTCTTGCGCTGCATCAGGCGCAGTCGGTACAGATTTATGGCGTAGCGGCCAGCGCCATTCTGGGGGAGTATTTACATTACAAACTCCTGCGCTTGGGCAAACCCGCACAATTGTTCAGCGATATGCATCGCGCAGCCATGAACGCCACAACGCTAAGCAAAGACACGATCGTGGTGGCGATTTCCAGCTCAGGCTCCACGCGCGATCTGCTGCATGTCGTTAAACTGGCGCGTAAGCAAGGCGCGCGCGTACTGGCGTTAAGTAATACGCCGCGCAGTCCGTTGGCTTCGCTGAGTGATATTCAACTGGTCGCAGCCAAACCAGAAGGTCCGTTGAGTGCTGGTGCGCTAAACGCCAAGGTGGGAGTGATGCTGTTGGTAGAACTGCTCACCACGTCACTGATTGCGCTGGATGAAAAGTACAGTGATGTGAGCCAGAAAACCGCCAGTGCGACCTTACCGCTACTGCTTTAGCGGCATAAAAAAACCCGCCGCAGCGGGTTTTTACGTTAAGAGTTAAAGAACAGGATTACGCCTGACCTTTGATCTCTTTACGACCGTTGTACGGCGCTTGTTCACCCAGAGCTTCTTCGATACGAATCAGCTGGTTGTACTTAGCAACGCGGTCAGAACGGCTCATAGAACCGGTTTTGATCTGGCCTGCAGCGGTACCAACAGCCAGGTCAGCGATGGTAGCGTCTTCAGTTTCGCCAGAACGGTGAGAGATGACAGCGGTGTAGCCAGCGTCTTTCGCCATTTTGATCGCAGCCAGAGTTTCGGTCAGAGAACCGATCTGGTTGAATTTGATCAGGATGGAGTTAACGATGCCTTTTTCGATGCCTTCTTTCAGGATCTTGGTGTTGGTTACGAACAGATCGTCACCAACCAGCTGGATTTTGTCGCCCAGAACTTTAGTCTGGTATGCGAAACCGTCCCAGTCAGACTCGTCCAGACCATCTTCGATGGACACGATCGGGTACTGTTTGGTCAGTTCTTCCAGGAAGTGAGTGAATTCTTCGGAGGTGAATGCTTTGTTGCCTTCGCCAGCCAGAACGTATTTACCGTCTTTGTAGAATTCAGAAGCTGCACAGTCCATCGCCAGGGTGATGTCTTTGCCCAGCTCGTAGCCAGCTGCTTTAACCGCTTCAGCGATTACAGCCAGAGCTTCAGCGTTGGAACCCAGGTTCGGCGCGTAGCCGCCTTCGTCACCCACTGCAGTGTTCATACCTTTAGCTTTCAGAACTTTAGCCAGGTTATGGAACACTTCAGAACCCATACGTACGGCTTCTTTCAGGGTTTTAGCGCCAACCGGCTGAATCATGAACTCCTGGATGTCAACGTTGTTGTCAGCGTGCTCACCACCGTTGATGATGTTCATCATCGGAACCGGCATGGAGTATTTGCCCGGAGTACCGTTCAGTTCAGCGATGTGTGCATACAGCGGCAGGCCTTTAGCAGCAGCTGCTGCTTTGGCGTTCGCCAGGGACACAGCCAGGATGGCGTTTGCACCGAAGTTGGATTTGTTTTCAGTACCGTCCAGATCGATCATGATCTTGTCGATGCCAGCCTGATCTTTAGCATCTTTACCCAGCAGAGCCTGAGCAATTGGGCCGTTAACAGCTGCAACAGCTTTCAGTACGCCTTTACCCATGAAACGGGATTTGTCGCCGTCGCGCAGTTCCAGTGCTTCGCGGGAACCAGTAGAAGCACCTGACGGAGCTGCTGCCATACCAACGAAACCACCTTCCAGGTGTACTTCGGCTTCAACAGTCGGGTTACCACGGGAGTCGATGATTTCACGACCGATGATTTTAACGATTTTGGACATTAGATTTTCCTCAGTACAAGTTAAACTAAAACTCCAGACAAACAATGCACCCGGATGGGTGCATTGCCGTTCTAACTTTTTTACTTCTTACTTCGCCTGACGCTTCTGATGTTCACTGGCGGCTTTCACAAAGCCGGCAAACAGCGGGTGCCCATCACGTGGCGTGGAAGTAAATTCCGGGTGGAACTGACAGGCCACGAACCACGGATGATTCGGTACCTCAATGATCTCGACCAACTGATCATCACCGGAACGGCCTGCAATACGCAGACCCGCAGCTTCAATCTGTTTCAACAGCATATTGTTGACTTCGTAACGGTGGCGATGGCGTTCAACAATTGTCGGCGCGCCGTACAGCTGACGAACCAGGCTATCGTCGCTCAACTGACACTGCTGGGCGCCAAGGCGCATTGTGCCGCCCAGATCGCTCTTCTCGGTACGGACTTCAACGTTGCCGTCTTCATCGCGCCATTCGGTAATCAGGGCCACCACCGGGTACTTACAGTCTGGCACAAATTCCGTGGAGTTGGCGTTATCCATACCCACTACGTTACGTGCAAACTCAATCAACGCAACCTGCATACCCAGGCAAATACCCAGATAAGGAACATTGTTTTCACGCGCAAAGCGCGCTGTCGCGATCTTACCTTCAACACCACGGTAGCCGAAGCCGCCAGGGATCAGGATTGCATCAAGACCTTTCAGGATCTCAACGCCGCGCGTTTCGACATCTTGCGAATCAATCAGCTTAATGTTGACGGTGACACGATTCTTCAGACCACCGTGCTTCAATGCTTCGATAACTGACTTATAGGCATCCGGCAGTTCAATATACTTGCCAACCATACCGATAGTCACTTCGCCTGCCGGATTCGCTTCTTCGTAGATAACCTGTTCCCATTCTGACAGATTAGCTTCCGGACAGTTCAAGCTGAATCGTTTACAAATATAATCGTCAAGGCCCTGGGATTTCAACAGGCCTGGAATTTTATAGATGGAATCGACATCTTTCATTGAAATAACGGCTTTTTCTGGCACGTTACAGAACAATGCAATTTTTGCACGTTCGTTGGCCGGAACCGCGCGATCGGAACGACAGATCAGAATGTCAGGCTGGATACCGATAGACAGCAACTCTTTTACCGAGTGCTGAGTCGGTTTAGTTTTGACTTCACCGGCAGCGGCCAGGTAAGGAACCAGAGTCAGGTGCATAAACAGCGCGTGTTCACGACCGATATCTACCGCTAATTGGCGAATCGCTTCCAGGAATGGCAGGGATTCGATATCACCGACCGTACCGCCGATTTCAACCAGAACGACGTCATGACCTTCGCCACCGGCAAGGACACGCTCTTTAATCGCGTTGGTGATGTGCGGGATAACCTGTACGGTTGCACCCAGATAGTCGCCACGGCGCTCTTTGCGCAGGACATCGGAGTAAATTCGACCGGTAGTGAAGTTATTGCGGCGAGTCATTTTGGTACGAATGAAACGCTCATAGTGACCCAGGTCCAGGTCGGTTTCAGCGCCGTCTTCAGTAACGAACACTTCCCCGTGTTGGATTGGACTCATAGTACCTGGATCGACGTTGATATACGGATCCAGTTTCATCATGGTCACGTTGAGGCCACGAGCCTCAAGAATGGCTGCCAGGGAGGCTGCGGCAATGCCTTTACCCAGAGAGGATACGACCCCGCCGGTCACAAAAATATAGTTCGTTGTCATGCTGGACCTGAGAAGTTAGGGTGAAACGATGGAATTACCAAGACGGGAAAGTAGTATACCCGAACATGACGAGCGCCACAAACTTTCATTATTCCTCCTCTTCACCAGGCTCACATAAACATCGGGAGTGAGAAAATAGCCCCTTTGGGGTAAATGTTTTTGACGTAAATCAAGCGCTTGTTATTTAAAAAATCACACAAATCGCCCTTGACCGACGAAATCCCTTAGAGATCAATTTCCTGCCGTTTTACCTGTTGCCAGACTTCTTCCATAGTTTCCAGATCAACACCAGTCATTTCCAGACCCCGGGCCGCTACAATTCGCTCAACCTCACGAAAACGGCGCTCAAATTTCTCGTTCGCTTTTTGCAATGCGGTCTCTGCTTTAGTGCCCAAATGCCGAGCCATATTGACCGTCGCAAACAGCAGGTCGCCCATTTCCTCCTCCAGTTTAGCCTGGTCGACAACAGCCTGCTTCGCCTCAAACATGACTTCATCGATCTCTTCGTAAACCTTGTCGACAACCGGTCCCAATGTTTTCCAGTCGAAGCCAACATTAGAGCAGCGTTTCTGGATTTTTTGGGCGCGCATTAACGCCGGTAAACTACGGGGAATATCGTCGAGTGCGGAATGCTGCGCCTTCTGGGCGCGTTCTTCGCTTTTGATTTGCTCCCAGCGGGTCAACACCTCTGTGCTGTTACTGGCAGAAACATCTGCAAAAACATGTGGGTGGCGACGCTCAAGCTTATCGCTGATGGCGGCGCAAATATCATTGAAATCGAAACGTCCTTCTTCCTGCGCCATCTGGGCGTAAAACACCACCTGGAACAGCAAGTCACCCAGCTCTCCACGCAGGTCGTCGAAGTCTTCCCGCGCAATTGCGTCCAGCACTTCATAGGTTTCTTCGAGGGTGTAAGGGGCAATAGTGGCGAATGTCTGCTCTTTATCCCAGGGACAACCGTTTTCCGGGTCGCGCAGGCGCTGCATAATACCGAGCAGTCGGTCGATTTGGTTCATTGGAATATCCTGAAATTTCAATACGCGAGGCCAGATAAGACGACAGCCGATATCCGGCAACATGGCAATGCCTGATGGCAACGCTAACGCGCCTCACCAGGCATGCAAACTTATCTGGCCTATTAAATAATTAATTACCGTGCAGACGACGTGCGTCGATCACATCCGGCACCTGGTTCAGCTTGCCAAGCACGCGCCCGAGCACCTGCAGGTTATAGATTTCGATGGTCATATCGATGGTAGCCAGCTGCTGTTTGGTATCACTCCGGCTGGCAACCCCCAGCACGTTCACCTTCTCGTTGGCAAGAATCGTGGTGATATCACGTAATAAGCCGCTGCGATCGTTAGCCTGGACGCGAACCACCAGCGAATATCCTGCCGAGTAGCTTTCGCCCCAAACCGCATCAACAATACGTTCCGGCGCATGGGAGCGCAGCTCGGTCAGCTGTTCGCAATCCGCCCGGTGCACGGAAATACCGCGGCCCTGAGTGATAAACCCGACAATTTCATCGCCTGGAATCGGCTGGCAACAGCGCGCGATGTGGTGCATCAGGTTACCCACCCCTTCCACCACCACGCGACCATCGTCTTTACGGCGACTCTGCGGCGCCTGCGTTTTCTGCTGAAGCTGTTTCAGCGCGGCGGCATCCTGTTCGGCTGCGCTTGGCTTATTAAACTGCGCCTGCAGGAAGTTCACCATCTGGTTGAGGCGAATGTCCCCCCCACCAATCGCCGCCAGCAGCTCATCCAGCTCATTGAAGCTGTAGCGCGGCAGCAGGTGCTTTTCCGCTTCTTTCAGGCTAATGCCTAAATGCGCCAGCTCATCGTCGAGGATCTGGCGGCCAGCAAGGATGTTTTTGTCGCGGTCCTGTTTACGGAACCAGGCGTGGATCTTCGAACGCCCCCGACTGGTGGTGACATAGCCGAGGTTAGGGTTCAACCAGTCGCGGCTTGGGTTGGGCTGTTTCTGGGTGATAATTTCAATTTGATCGCCCATCTGCAGCTGGTAGGTAAACGGTACGATGCGCCCGCCAATTTTCGCGCCAATGCAACGGTGCCCCACATCACTGTGAATATGATAAGCAAAATCGAGCGGTGTGGAGCCCGCAGGTAAGTCCACAACGTCGCCTTTTGGCGTAAAGACGTACACTCGGTCATCAAAGACCTGGCTACGGACTTCATCCAGCATTTCGCCAGAGTCCGCCATCTCTTCCTGCCAGGCGATCAGCTTACGCAGCCATGCAATACGATCTTCATGACCAGAACGCGCTACGCCTGAAGCGGTGCCCTCTTTGTACTTCCAGTGTGCCGCAACGCCCAGTTCGGCATCTTCGTGCATCTGTTTCGTACGGATCTGAATTTCAATGGTTTTCCCGCCCGGTCCCAGCACAACCGTATGAATTGACTGATAGCCGTTGGGTTTCGGGTTAGCGACATAGTCATCGAACTCATCCGGCAGATGGCGATAGTGAGTATGCACTATCCCGAGCGCGGCATAGCAGTCCTGTAAACGCTCCGCCACGATACGCACCGCGCGCACGTCGAAAAGTTCATCGAAGGCCAGCTGCTTTTTCTGCATTTTGCGCCAGATGCTGTAGATATGTTTCGGACGTCCGTACACTTCGGCTTTGACGCCTTCCGTTTTCATCTCTGAGCGCAAATGACCGACGAACTCATCAATGTAATGCTCGCGATCGATGCGACGTTCGTGCAGCAACTTGGCAATACGTTTGTATTCAGCCGGGTGCAGGTAACGGAAGCAGTAATCTTCCAGTTCCCATTTTAATTGCCCGATACCCAAACGGTTGGCCAGCGGCGCATAGATATTGGTGCACTCTTTTGCCGCCAGAACGCGTTCATCTTCCGGTGCGTCCTTCACTTCACGCAGATGTGCAATCCGCTCCGCCAGCTTGATGACCACACAGCGGAAATCATCCACCATAGCCAGCAGCATGCGGCGAACGTTATCGACCTGTTCGGATGAGACTGAATCGGTATGAGTGGCCTTAAGCTGGCGTATTGCCGCCATATCCCGCACGCCGTGGATAAGATGAACAATGGATTTGCCCACGCTCTCGCGCAGGATGTCTTCACTGACCACGTTGGCATCTGCCAGAGGGAACAGCATTGCTGCGCGCAGCGTGTCGATATCCATGCTCAACATGGAGAGTATTTCTACCATCTCTACGCCACGCCACAGCAGCAGATCCGCATCCGGATGCCCCTGTGTCTGCTGCTGGCAGTACGCCCAGGTTTCGGCTAAGCGTTCACACGACTGCTGGCTGGAGATCCCCAGACTCGCGATCCATTTCTTTGGATCAAACTCACCAGCTTTATTTATATGTGCACTTCTTACCGCAACCATTGTCCTCTCCTTAAGGGGCCTGGCCTGTCGAAGTCGACAAGCCATACCCATTGTCTTTCACGCTGCATTACCACCCGAAATCCAATGGGTACAAAATTTATTACATACGCTCAAACAGGACCATTGATTCCAGGTGTCCAGTGTGCGGGAACATATCGAGCATCGCCAGTCGCCGTATGGCATATCCCGCGTTGAGCAAAGCGTCGCTGTCACGAGCCAGCGTTGCCGGGTTACAGGATACATAAACAACGCGTATAGGTTCTAATTTTATAATATGTTGCATCACACCTGCAGCCCCCGCACGCGCAGGATCGAGCAATACTTTGTCGAATCCGTTTTTCGCCCACGGCTGCCGGGTAACATCTTCCTCAAGGTTTTCATGAAAGAATGTCACATTGTGTAATCCGTTATTCAGCGCGTTTTCCCGGCCTTTTTCCACCAGCGCCGGTACCCCTTCCACCCCCACCACGTTTGCAGCCCGGGTTGCCAACGGCAGGGTAAAATTACCCATTCCACAGAACAGATCGAGAACGCGATCTTCAGGTTGCACATCCAGCCATTCGAGCGCACGGGCCACCATTTGTTGGTTTACCCCTTCATTGACCTGAATAAAATCACGCGGGCTGAAGGTTAACCGTAGTCCATTTGAGTCATACCAGGGCGACTCTTCTGATATTGATTCCAGTATCTCGCTTTGCGGGGCCAGAAACAAAGACAGCCCCTGAGAATGCGAAAAGCATTCCAGTTTTTCTTTATCCTGAACACTTAATGGCGCCGTGTGGCGCAAAATCATCAGGGTTCCGCTCCCCGCCTGCACCAGCTCGACATGGCCAAGATGGCGTAACCCTTGCAGACTTTCCAGACACGCCCGGATGTGGGGCAAGAGCGCTTCAAGCTGGGGCACCAAAATAGGGCATTGTTTGACATCGATAATGTCGCTGGATGCGGATTTGCGAAACCCCATCTGCAATTTTTGTTCTTTTGGCCGATAGTTCAGGCTCAACCTGGCGCGACGACGATAGCCCCACGGGGTATCAGCTATAACATCCGACACTTCACATTTCATTAAACGCGACAACGCCGCGCTTTTGCTACGCTGCTGCAACGAGATGCTGGCATGCTGCTGCTGGCAGCCGCCGCACACGCCAAAATGCGGGCAACGTGGCACTTCACGCTGCGGACTGTCGTTTAAACGTCGTTTTACTTGCGCACGGGCGAACTGTTTTTTATCTTCGGTAATCACCACCTCGGCGCTTTCCTGAGGTAGCAATTCCGGTATAAACAACGCCTTTCCGTTATGGCGAGCAACGCCCTGGCCGAAAGGATCAAGGTCATTGACGGTAACGGTTATGATCTGACGCGTCGTCACGCGTCGTTTTGCAGAGTAGAATTGCGCCATCGACGAGATATTTCTCTATTTAACAGTGTGACCCTAATTGTCCCATAACGGAACTCCATGACCAACTACAGCCTGCGCGCACGCATGATGATTCTGATCCTGGCCCCGACCGTCCTGATTGGTTTGCTGCTCAGTATCTTTTTTGTTGTGCATCGCTATAACGACTTGCAGCGTCAACTGGAAGATGCTGGCGCCAGCATCATTGAGCCACTCGCGGTCTCCAGCGAATATGGCATGAATCTGCAAAACAGAGAATCCATCGGCCAACTTATCAGCGTGCTGCATCGTCGCCATTCCGATATCGTGCGGGCAATTTCTGTCTATGACGAGAATAACCGGCTGTTTGTCACATCCAATTTTCATCTCGATCCGTCTGAAATGCAGCTGGCAACCGGTTCACCATTTCCCCGAAAGCTGAGCGTCACCCGGCTCGGGGATATTATGATCCTGCGAACGCCAATTATATCGGAAAGCTATTCGCCGGATGAATCTGCCGTCAGCGACGCCAAAAATACGGAAAATATGCTGGGGTATGTGGCGCTTGAGCTGGACCTCAAGTCAGTACGATTGCAGCAGTATAAAGAGATCTTTATCTCCAGCGTAATGATGCTGTTTTGTATCGGTATTGCGTTAATTTTTGGCTGGCGTCTGATGCGCGACGTGACTGGCCCGATTCGCAATATGGTAAATACCGTTGACCGAATACGTAGAGGACAGCTCGACAGCCGCGTCGAAGGTTTCATGTTGGGCGAGCTGGATATGCTCAAAAATGGCATCAACTCGATGGCGATGTCACTTGCGGCCTACCATGAAGAGATGCAGCACAACATCGACCAGGCCACCTCTGACCTGCGCGAAACGTTGGAGCAGATGGAAATCCAGAACGTCGAACTGGATCTGGCGAAGAAACGCGCCCAGGAAGCGGCGCGTATTAAGTCTGAGTTTCTGGCTAACATGTCGCATGAGCTGCGTACGCCGCTGAATGGCGTGATTGGCTTCACCCGCCTGACGCTTAAAACCGAGCTCAACACGACGCAGCGCGATCACCTGAATACGATTGAACGCTCGGCCAACAATCTGTTGGCCATCATCAATGATGTGCTCGACTTCTCCAAACTTGAGGCGGGCAAACTGATTCTGGAAAGCATCCCATTCCCGCTGCGTAGCACGCTGGATGACGTCGTCACGCTGTTAGCGCACTCATCCCATGATAAAGGGCTTGAGCTGACGCTAAATATTAAGAATGACGTGCCGGACAACGTCATCGGGGACCCGCTGCGCTTACAGCAGGTAATCACTAATCTGGTTGGCAATGCCATCAAATTTACCGAAGGCGGCAATATCGACATTCTGGTCGAGAAACGCGCCCTCAGTAACACGAAAGTGCAAATTGAAGTGCAAATCCGCGATACCGGAATTGGCATCCCTGAGCGCGATCAGTCACGCCTGTTCCAGGCCTTCCGCCAGGCCGATGCCAGTATTTCCCGCCGCCACGGCGGGACCGGACTGGGCCTGGTCATTACGCAAAAGCTGGTCAATGAAATGGGCGGGGATATCTCCTTCCACAGCCAGCCGAACCGGGGCTCCACGTTCTGGTTCCATATCAGCCTCGATCTCAACCCTAACGTTCTCGTGGATCGCTCAACCACGCACTGTCTGGCCGGAAAGCGGCTGGCCTACGTTGAACCTAACGCCACAGCCGCGCAATGCACGTTAGATATCTTGAGTGAAACGCCGCTGGAGGTGATTTACAGCCCTTCATTCTCTGGGCTGCCGAAGGATCACTACGATATTCTGCTGCTTGGCATACCGGTCACTTTACGCGAACCGCTCACCATGCAGCATGAGCGGCTGGCAAGCGCAGCGGCGATGACCGACTTTTTGTTACTGGCTCTGCCTTGCCATGCGCAGATCAACGCTGAGAAATTAAAGCAGGGCGGCGCGGCGGCGTGCCTGTTGAAACCTCTAACCTCAACCCGCTTACTGCCAGCGTTGACAGAGTATTGTCAACTGAACCACAGCGCGGCTCCGCTGCTGTTAGACGAGAGCAAAATTGCGATGACCGTCATGGCGGTGGACGACAACCCGGCGAACCTCAAGCTGATTGGCGCACTGCTGGAAGATAAAGTGCAGCACGTCGTGCTCTGCGACAGCGGACATCAGGCAGTGGATCGCGCCAAACAGATGCAGTTTGATCTCATCCTGATGGATATTCAGATGCCAGACATGGACGGTATTCGCGCCTGCGAACTGATCCACCAGCTTCCTCATCAACAACAGACGCCGGTCATTGCGGTCACCGCGCATGCCATGGCCGGGCAAAAAGAGAAGCTGCTCAGCGCCGGGATGAACGATTACCTGGCGAAGCCTATCGAAGAAGATAAGCTGCATAATCTGCTGTTACGCTACAAACCCGGCGCGAGCTCATCGCTGAGGGCGCTCGCTGTTGAACCGGTCGTCAATCCGAATACCACACTCGACTGGCAACTGGCGTTAAGGCAAGCCGCCGGTAAAAACGATCTGGCGCGGGATATGCTGCAAATGCTGCTCGATTTTCTGCCCGAAGTGCGTAACAAAATTGAAGAACAGCTGGTAGGTGAAAACCCTGAAGGACTGGTGGATATGATCCATAAACTGCATGGCAGTTGCGGTTATAGCGGCGTTCCCCGCATGAAAAACCTGTGTCAGCTGATTGAGCAGCAATTACGTAGCGGGAGCAAAGAAGAAGAGCTGGAGCCTGAGTTTTTAGAGCTTCTGGATGAAATGGATAACGTTGCGCGCGAAGCGAAGAAGTTGTTAGGGTAAAGATCTGATTGCCGGATGACGACGCTCACGCGTCTTATCCGGCTTTCATGCCACATCATTCAACGTAATTGCTGACCCGCTTTCAGGGTCGCGGCCACGTTTCGCGCCGTCATTCGCACGTTCTCACTCGCGTTCTTCAGCGCCTCATCCAGTGTGCAAACGGTATAGATAACGCTAAAAACCGCATCCAGCCCATGCTCATGTACAACACCGACATCAGCCGTCAGGCTGCCAGCAATGCCGATAACCGGTTTGTTGTAACGCTTTGCCACCTTCGCCACGCCAACCGGAACCTTACCGTGAATGGTCTGGCTGTCGATACGTCCTTCACCCGTGACCACTAAATCCGCATCCGCAACGCAGTCGTCGAGGTGTAACGCATCCGTCACGACCTCAATACCGCAGCGTAACTGCGCACCGCAAAACGCATACAGTGCCGCCCCCATACCACCAGCCGCGCCCCCCCCCGCCAGTTCCAGTACGTTGACGTCCAGATCGCGGGCAATGAGTTGCGCATAATGCGTGAGCGCCCGATCAAGACGAAGAATCATCTCCGGCGTCGCCCCCTTTTGCGGACCGAAGACCGCAGAGGCCCCCTCTTCACCGGTCAACGGATTAGTCACATCGCAGGCCACTTCAATACGGCACGCGGCAAGACGCGGGTCTAGCTGAGAAATATCAATCCGGGCGAGTGATTCAAGGCCAGTCCCGCCATGAGCAATATCGTTATTTTGCGCATCCAGTAATTTTGCTCCCAGCGCTTGCACCATCCCGGCACCGCCATCATTGGTGGCGCTGCCGCCAATGCCGATAATAATATGTTCAACGCCAGCGTCCAGCGCATGACGGATTAGCTCCCCGGTTCCCCAGGAGGTCGTTTTCAGCGGATCGCGTAAACCTGCGGGAACCTGCTCCAGTCCGCTGGCGGCCGCCATTTCGATAAACGCCGAACGCTCATCCCCGGATAAACCATAAAATGCCTGAATCGTTTTACCCAGAGGGCCGGTAACATCAACATGCACAAGGTGGCCTTGCGTTGCGGCAACCATCGCTTCGACCGTTCCCTCACCGCCATCCGCGACCGGGATCTTCACGTAATTCGCCTCAGGCCAGATCTCACGAAATCCCAGCTCAATAGCCGTTGCCACTTCAAGCGCACTCAAACTTTCCTTATAGGAATCCGGTGCGATTACTATTTTCATAAAGCATCCTTACGCATGTTGACTGTGTTAAGCATACACCAGGAGAAAAACCGCCCCTTTATGGGAGCGGTCCCAGTTCGCTTAGCGTACCATGCACGGACGCTTATTATCAAACGTCCAGTTCGGGATCAGATACTGCATTCCCATGGCATCATCGCGCGCTCCCAGTCCATGTTGCTGATACAGCTCATGAGCTTTCATAACCTGATCCATATCCAGCTCCACGCCCAGACCCGGCTTCACCGGTACCTGCACCATGCCGCCTTTGATTTCAAACGGCTCTTTGGTCAGGCGTTGATTGCCTTCCTGCCAGATCCAGTGGGTATCGATAGCGGTAATTTTGCCCGGCGCCGCCGCCGCTACATGAGTAAACATCGCCAGCGAAATATCAAAGTGGTTGTTAGAGTGCGAGCCCCAGGTCAGCCCAAACTCATGACACATCTGCGCAACGCGGACAGAACCCTGCATAGTCCAGAAGTGCGGATCCGCCAGCGGGATATCCACGGACTGCAACGACAGCGTATGTCCCATCTGACGCCAGTCGGTGGCAATCATGTTGGTGGCGGTCGGCAGGCCGGTAGCACGACGGAATTCCGCCATGACTTCACGGCCTGAGAACCCCTGCTCGGCGCCGCACGGATCTTCCGCATAAGCCAGCGATCCTTTCAGGTACTTACCAATTTTAATCGCTTCATTCAGCGACCACGCACCATTGGGATCGAGCGTGACGCGTGCCTGTGGAAAGCGTTTCGCCAGCGCCACAATAGATTCCGCTTCTTCTTCCCCGGCCAACACCCCGCCTTTCAGTTTGAAATCGTTGAAACCATATTTCTCATATGCGGCTTCCGCCAGGCGCACCACTGCATCCGGGGTCATCGCCTCTTCATGACGCAGGCGATACCAGTCGCATTTCTCATCCGGCTGGCTCTGATACGGCAGCGGCGTCGCGTTACGGTCACCGACGAAGAACAGATAACCCAGCATTTCAACTTCGCTACGCTGTTGACCGTCGCCCAGCAGAGATGCGACGTTAACGCCCAGATGCTGACCCAGCAGATCCAACATGGCCGCTTCGATCCCGGTAACCACATGAATAGTGGTACGTAAATCGAAGGTCTGCAAACCACGGCCACCGGCATCACGATCGGCAAAGGTATTGCGGACCGCATTCAGTACGTTTTTGTATTCACCTAACGTTTTGCCCACCACCAGCGGAATGGCATCTTCCAGGGTCTGACGAATTTTTTCGCCGCCGGGAATCTCACCCACGCCGGTATGACCGGAGTTATCTTTGATAATCACAATATTACGCGTGAAGAACGGAGCATGTGCGCCGCTCAGATTCATCAGCATGCTGTCATGGCCCGCAACCGGGATCACCTGCATCGCGGTTACGACTGGGGTAGTAAATTGCGCGCTCATAATTAAGTCCTTATTCAAAATTAGTGGCGGCCGAAAACGGGACGTTTACGGTCAAAAGTCCATCCAGGGATCAGATACTGCATCGGGCCTGCGTCATTACGCGCGCCGCCGGGCAGCGCCTTATAGGCTTCATGCGCTTTCTGTACCTGATCCCAGTCCAGTTCCACGCCCAGGCCGGGCGCGTCGGGTACCGCAATTTTTCCGTGTTTAATCTCCAGCGGATTTTTGGTCAGGCGGCAATCGCCCTCCTGCCAGATCCAGTGGGTGTCGATCGCCGTTGGGTTGCCCGGTGCAGCGGCACCGACGTGGGTGAACATCGCCAGGGAAATATCAAAATGATTGTTAGAGTGGCAGCCCCAGGTCAGTCCCCAGTCATCGCATAGCTGTGCCACGCGTACCGCGCCGGAAAGGGTCCAGAAGTGAGGATCGGCCAGTGGAATATCTACCGAGTTGAGCATCACCGCATGGCCCATCTCACGCCAGTTGGTGGCTATCATATTCGTTGCTACCGGTAGACCGGTTGCACGGCGGAACTCGGCCATCACTTCGCGGCCAGAAAAACCCTGTTCTGCGCCGCACGGATCTTCGGCGTAAGTCAGAACATCGTTCAGCCCTTTACACAAGGAGATAGCTTCATCCAGTAGCCAGGCACCGTTAGGATCGACCGTAATACGCGCATCCGGGAAACATTGTTTCAACGCGCGAGCGGTGTCGATTTCCTGCTCGCCAGGCAGCACACCGCCTTTGAGTTTGAAATCTTTAAAGCCGTAGCGATCCTGCGAAGCCTGAGCCAGACGTACCACCGCCTCACTGTTCATCGCCTGCTGGTGACGCAGGTGATACCACTCATGGTTACCCGGCGTGCTGTCCAGATACGGCAGATCGGTTTTGCTGCGATCTCCCACGTAGAACAGATAGCCGAGCACGGTGACTGCATCGCGCTGCTTGCCTGGCCCTAACAGTTCGCAGACCGGCACGTTCAGCGCCTTGCCCAGCAGGTCGAGCAGTGCGGCTTCCAGCGCGGCCACCGCATTAACCCGCAGTTCAAAGGTCCAGGCACCTTTACCAAAGGTGTCAAAATCAGCGGCCTGGTTGCCTTTATGCACCTGCTGAACCACTTTATTCAGGCGCGCGACTTCCTGGCCCAACACTTGTGGAATTGCGTCCACCAGCGTCTGATAAATCACTTCGCCGCCCGGTGCTTCACCGACGCCGGTATTTCCGGCGTTATCGGTGAGCACGACGATATTGCGGGTAAAGTATGCGTTATGCGCCCCGCCAATATTGAGCAGCATGCTGTCATGACCGGCCACCGGGATGACCTTCATATCGGTAATAATGGGACTCGATTGTGTTGTCATCATCATTGCCCTGCGACAGGTTTCAGTTCGATACGTTTAATATCACCCACCAGCACCAGATAGCTCACTACAGCAATCAGCGCATGCACCCCGACGTAAATCAACGCACCGTTAAACGAGCCAGTGGTACCTACGATGTAGCCGATAGCAATTGGCGTAACGATACCGGAGATGTTGCCAAACATATTGAACAGACCGCCGCTCAAACCGCTGATCTCTTTTGGCGCAGTATCGGCCATCACCGCCCATCCCAACGCACCGATACCTTTGCCGAAGAAGGCCAGCGCCATAAAGCCGATGATCATCCACTCCACGTTGACGTAGTTACAGAACACCATCACCATCGACAACAGCATACCCAGTACGATTGGCGTTTTACGGGCGATATTCAGCGAACCGGTACGGCGCATCAGCCAGTCGGAAATAATGCCGCCGAGCACACCGCCTGCGAATCCGCAAATGGCCGGGACCGAGGCAACAAAACCGGCTTTCAAAATCGACATACCGCGTGCCTGTACCAGATAAACCGGGAACCAGGTGATAAAGAAGTAGGTCAGCGCGTTTATGCAGTATTGGCCGATATAAATACCGATCATCATCCGTGAGCCCAGCAGTTGCTTGATCTGCCCCCACTTCACGCTGAACGGCACTTTGGCTTTGGCTGCCGCCTGATCCATATTGATCAGCGCTCCGCCTTCGGCAATGTAGTCCAGCTCTTTTTGGTTTACGCCCGGATGCTGGTTCGGTTCATGAATCACCTTCAGCCAGATAAAGCTGATAACAATCCCGAGACCTCCCATAAAGAAGAACACATGCGACCAGCCCACTTCGTGGGTCAACCAGCCCATGATTGGCGCGAAGATCACGGTGGCAAAGTACTGCGCCGAGTTAAAAATAGCGACCGCCGTGCCCCTTTCCTGCGCCGGGAACCACGCCGCCACAATACGACTGTTGCCAGGGAAGGATGGCGCTTCGGCTAACCCCACGAGGAAGCGCAGGGTAAACAGCGCAACGATAATGCCGAAGCCGCTGAAGATATCGACGAAGCCCTGCAGCAGGGTAAACATGGACCAGATAAAAATGGACCAGAAGTAAACACGTTTTGAACCGAAGCGGTCGAGCAGCCAGCCGCCGGGGATCTGACCGATAACATAGGCCCATGAAAAAGCGGAGAATACATACCCCATCCCTACCGCATCCAGACCAATATCTTTGGCCATCTCCGAGCCGGCGATGGATAAGGTGGCGCGATCGCCGTAGTTGAAGGATGTGACGATAAACAGCATCACCACTATCCAGTAGCGAGCGTTAGTGCGTTTTTCCGCGCTGCTCGCCGCCTGACTTAATGAACTCATTATTGCACTCCTGAATCTTGGCTTTCGCCAGTTCACTCTGTACAGCACCTGTAGGGTGATCAGAATGAGAGGTTAGTGTGTGGCAGTTTTGGTACAGCTCAGGGCCGTTTTATTCTGACTCGCTGCCTTTTCGGGAACTGACGGGAAAAGTATATGAAGGAGTGCCTCTTACCCTCACCGTGCAAAAACACAACATTGCGGGAGGTGAATGAGGTTGTTTATGGCATAAGCCTAAGGGAATGGAAGATGCTTCACGAAATTGGCGTTTGGTGGGCGTTTTGTTGCCGTGTGGCGGCAACATCTAACCAGCGGTGCCCGTCTGGGTTTAAGGCGCTACTACTTATGACGACTAACAGTTTAGGAAGCTGATCTCTTAGATTGCGCACCAACTCCTAACGTGACTCAATTGTTTTTTAGTGGGGTTATTACCTGCCGCTAATTATGGTGAGATTGTTGATCAGGAATATGGGACATTGAAATAAAAATAAAAATAAAAATAAAAATAAAAAAGGGACTCTAGTTTATTGGAGTCCCTATTAACATTCGATTTTTCAGAAAAAATAATAAAGGATCACCAAAAAAGCCAGAACAATAAACTCAACAAACCAGAACGCCGCTTCAACTTTAAACCCGGTGGTTAATTCTTTGGGTAAGGAACGAATAAAATGATATGCTTCAATACTCATATCATTATTAAAAACCCTGTTATAGGGAAAAATCAGACTAGACATAATGAAATCTATTTTTGCAAAGTAGATACCGGGAGTACCAATTAAGCTTGCTGTTCTCGCCAAACTTGCAGTGATAGGAAGACGACCAAACTCCTCCTCGTATAATATTACTATTTTTTTATACTTCTCATCATTTATCACATAAGAAATAAGTATTAAAATCAAAGTTATAATAACCAGCATTATGCCAAGGCTCATATTAATGACATCTAGATTATCTGTTAAAAATCTTTTCATATATTAGAATGCCTGCTGCTTCATTAAATGAATCTGGGTCATACAGTTTAAGTTCTGGATTATCAATATCGTCATTCACTAATCCACCAAACCTATCACCTAGTTTCTCACCCATTTTTTCCAAAAATTTACCTCCTGCAATACTTGAAGCAATGCCACTTACCAAACATACACTTGCGCCAATACCTCCTGCTTCTGATGTAATCAATCCCAGAACCCATGTACACGCGGCTCTCCCCATAATTCCCCCGGCAGCTCCGCCAGCAAAACTTGCAGTTTGTTTGAAGCCGAATTTGCTGTACTCCGTTATCGCTGCTTTTCTACATTCGCTTTCACGTCCTTTTGCGCAAGCTTCATAAACGTTAGTTGTATAACTCGCAAAATCAAGACCAACACCTACATAGCCTGTTGTTCTCATTATTTTTATCAGTTTGGCTGACTTTTCTATGTAGCTTGCATATCCCTCAATATCCTTTACTCCTGTTTGATCCCACTTATGCATAATCGATTTGGTTGATAAACCTAATGCCTGCTTTATATCTTCATATTGTTTTAAATTTAGCCGTTCTTTTGAGAATTTATTCAAAATACCGTCTAATTTTTTAAATAGTCGTTCTCGTTGACCAAAAAACTCCTCTCCAGAAATACGACCAGAATTACTACTATATGTTTTCTTATAAAGCGCCTGTATTTCATTGAGTGTTTTATTTATTTCTTCATAATACCCCCCACCGGTATCTTTTATGTAACCTAAGATATCCCCGCTTTGTCCTAAAGCATCGCTGTATAATTGTGAAGAAAAAATATCTACGGAAGCTCTGTTTTCGTGTAACACACGGGCTTCTGGCAGTGTTAATGGCGCAAGCGCGTTATCAATTCGATCACGCGCTTTTTGCAATGTTTCAATCTGTTGCTGATCTTGCTTTTCAGGATCAACGACAAGCAGAATTGAACCCGGTTGTTTTTTTATATCTGGATTGAGCTTGTGATATAACTCACGTGTACCATCCGGAGGATTAATAAAAAACCTGGATTCGAAAGATGACGGTGTGGCATCATAGGGCAGTACACAAAATCCTGCATCTACAGGTTCGCGAGACGGTTTATCCTCTTCAACCGGACATGAATGCCTTGGTACTACGGTAAGAGGTTTTAGTGTGGGTTCAAGATAACCTGGTGCACCATACTCAATCTTTTGAGTGGGTCTGGGTTTTCTTTCCAGTCCCCTGTCGAGGGTTTCCTGATAAGCTCTCCTTACTCTCTCTGCGAAGATACTGTCGAATACATCAGGCATAAATGGTTCATAAACTAACTCCCCGTCCTGATCAAAATAAAAAGGATTTCTGTCCCAGGACCAATGCTCATCATAATCTATCGCTATTATCCAGCCCACGCTTAATTTGTGTTGTATCTCATCATAAATGCGATTACATCTACCAATAGGGGGCCTTTCATACGCACCAGAAGAATATCGGTTTACATTCCATTTTCTCTGTGGCAGGCCAAATATAGTTGAGCGCTGATTTTTATCATCATCAAGTTCATAATATATCCTTGCTAACCTAATACCTTCTTTAGGTGAAATTATTTTTTCAAAGTCTTCTAATCTGGCGCTTTGGCTAAAACCCCGTGAATTATACAAAGTAAACAAATTGCATCTCCTTAGCTTAATAATTTCCAATTATTATCATTCCATCTCATTTATTCACCTCATTAATTCATTCACAAAATCCAGATTTTGGGCCTGTTTTTATTAAAGCATGATAACCGGGTTATTTGTTTGTGCTTTTGATCTCATAAATAATAAAAAACCCGAATTTAATTTTTATAAATTCGGGTTACAAATAAAATTATGCGATTGTATTTATAATACAGATAAATTAAAGCAAATCTCCCTTAGTGATAATCAGATTGTTCTCTCCATGTCCATCATTTGTCACAGGCCCGTGCAAACAAAGTGCTGCCGGGCGAAAGGTTATTTAAGCAAGGTTCCCCAGTTTTCTACCCACGGATTGGATTCGCTTTCCGGTTCAGGATGCTCGCTGGCGTCAATCAGCAGCATTTCCCCAACACGGTGGGCGCTTTGTTCCTGCAACAGTGCATCGAACTGCTTGCCGCCATTGCAGAAATTAACATAGCTACTGTCACCCAGCGCAATTACCCCGTAATGCAGATTTGGCTGGAAACCGAGATTATCTTTGATCCCCTGAAACAGCGGCACGATGCTATCCGGCAGATCGCCCTGCCCGGTCGTTGAGGTCACCACCAGCACATATTTTTCCTGATATGCCTGCCAGTCGCTGAGCTCGGGATCTTCGAACACCGTGGCTTTATGACCCTGCGCCGTCAAAATAGCTTCGGCCTCTTCGGCAACCAGCAACGCGTTTCCGTACATCGTGCCGACAAAAATTCCAATTTCCGCCATAACCGTAATCTCCTGGGACTTAAGAATCTATCTGCTCATCCTGACCTGACAGCCCGCTGAACTCAACCCTTTCATTCTCAGGGAGAAGTCCACGCCAGCCAAACTGTGATAGCGCCTGCATCCAGACATCATCCAGCCCGGCGCGAATAACCAGCGGTTCGCCGGTAAAAGGATGAGTCAGCGCAAGCTGGCTGGCATGAAGCATCAAACGCTGACAGCCAAAGTGCTCAGCGGCGCTGCGGTTTTGCCGCAAATCACCGTGCTTACTGTCGCCGATAATTGGATGGCGTAAGTGCGCCAGATGGCGTCTGAGCTGGTGTTTTCGACCGGTTTTAGGATCCAGTTCCACCAATCCGTAACGGGTCGTCGGATAACGCCCGGTCGCTACCGGCATCTCAACCGTCGCCAAACCGCGATAATGGGTGACGGCAGGCTGCGGGCCTTTATCATCACGGGCAAATTTATCGGCGATCTTATCCAGTTCTTCGACCAGCGGGTAATCCAGCACGGCATCATCCATCAGCCAGCCACGCACAATCGCATGATAGCGTTTCTGAATTTGATGATGTTCAAATTGCTGGGACAGCAACCGCCCGGCTTCGCTGGACAGTCCCATCAGCAGTACTCCGGAAGTCGGTCTGTCGAGTCGGTGGGCGGTAAAAACGTGCTGACCAATCTGGTCGCGTACCGTTTGCATCACCACCACTTTCTCATCCCGGTCGAGCCAACTGCGGTGAACCAACCAGCCCGAAGGTTTGTTAACTGCGACCAGCCATTCGTCCTGATACAGAATCTCCAGCATCAGGCGTTATCACTTGTAAACAGAGCATCCAATTCCTGCAATGCCGTCAGCAGAATTTCGCGTTGCGGGTGATCGGCTGCCAACGCCATTTCGTAATACGGTGCGACGGCAAAAGCCTGCGGAAGCGGCTGAGCGTTATCAATCAGCGTATGCATGCGGGGAATCAATACCCATTGCAGCCACTCAACCGGCTCCATGGTATCCATACAAAAAGGCTGCGTGCTGGTAAACAGATGCTCTGCAGGCTCATCCAACCGCCAGTGATTATGTTCACGCAGTAGCGCTTCAAGCGCGTGTAACTGCTGGCGCACACGGTCATGAGTCGTCATGAAATTAACCTCAATGATGAAAAATCTGGCGCGAAGAATAGCACTAGTGAAGGGAAATAAAAAAAGGGAGCACTGTAAAAACAGTGCTCCCGGTTCGTTTCGCAGCGTTCCAGCTACTTTTAGTGCTCCCTGCTCATCCGTGACAACTTTTCCTGTGGTCTTGCGACCTTGTTCATCCTGAACTTGTGCATCCTGCTCACATCACCCCGATGTGAAAACTTCATCCTGAAGTGTCCTGGCCATCCTGACCCGCCGAACATCCTGACCGGCTCTCATTCTCCATCCTGGAGGTGTCCCTTAACGCATCCAGCGCTTTCCGCTTTGCTTCATCCTGAAGCCTGTCCTTGTAACACCGTCCTGGTGTGTCCTGCCGAAGAGCCATCATCCTGATGTTCTCTTCGTTGTGCGACTCCTTGTCGACAGATATAGAATCGCCTGTTTCGCCTTGTCTTACAAGATGCTTACAGACACTCCCTTAAGATTATTTTCGTATGAAAGTTGACAATAAAACATTAACTTTATGAATAATAAGGAATAATTATTTTATCCGTTCATTAAGTCTTTACTTATTACCTGGCAATGTCCTACAGGGTTTGTAAGAGATCTCTCACAAGGTTCAGGGCAATCTGGATTACAGAACTGGCTTAAGCTGAGTGAGAAATTCCGCAAGTGAGTCCGCCAGCACCGTTCGTTTACGGGTTCCCAGCGTTTCTTTGCACACTTCACCGGAGAGATTGCACACCGAAATGACGTCAAGCTCATTGTCCTGGGTGGCAATAAAAAGCGTAGGCGACAGCTTGAGGCGCTTTTGCGTAACCAGGTGACCAATCAGGTTTTCCTGAACGCGCCTGAAGTCGTCTTCGCTCCAGGTTTGCAGCAGCGTTAGCTTTTCATCCGCAAACTGCGCGTGCATGTCCCCGGCAAACTGGGTGGTGTAAAAAGCGTGAACGGCTGGTTGTATCACGATATCAAAGGCGCGTTCAACCGCATTGAGGTTTTTTTCGCCGACAAAAGGCTGAGGTTGCCAGAATACCGCATCGTCTGTGGAAGAAATGATGCACGGAGAAGGTACGCCATACAGCTCTTCGCTGAGGGGCCAGCTGTTGTTTTTTTCGTACCATGCGTCGCAATAACGTGTCGTAAAGGCTGTCAACGCCTGCGCTGTCAATTCGTCCACTGATTTCTCTCTTCACAAAAGCCAGGATACACTTGTCGCATAGTGTATCTGGTTTATGACGGTGAAACATGTCCTCTTATGAAAATCATCAGGCGCTTGACGGCCTGACTCTCGGTAAATCAACAGATTACCGTGACAATTACGATGCCAGCCTGCTGCAGGGCGTTCCACGCAGCCTGAACCGCGACCCGCTGGATTTACAGGCCGATAATCTGCCTTTTCACGGTGCCGATATCTGGACGCTATATGAACTGTCTTGGCTGAATGCCAACGGTTTACCGCAGGTAGCGGTCGGTCATGTAGAACTGGATTACACCAGCGTAAATCTGATCGAATCGAAAAGCTTTAAGCTTTACCTGAACAGTTTTAACCAGACGCGTTTTGATTCCTGGGATGCGGTACGCCAGACGCTGGAAAACGATCTGCGCGCTTGTGCTCAGGGTGATGTCAGCGTAGCGCTGTACCGTCTTGACGAACTGGAAGGACAACCGATAGCCCACTTTAACGGCACCTGTATCGACAATCAGGATATCGTCATCGATAACTACCAGTTCAGCACAGAGTATCTGGAAAATGCCGTTGGCGGTGAAAAAGCGGTGGAAGAGACGCTGGTCAGCCATCTGCTGAAGTCTAACTGCTTGATCACCCACCAGCCGGACTGGGGCTCCATACAGATTCAGTATCGCGGACGAAAAATCGATCGCGAGAAGCTGCTGCGTTATCTGGTCTCCTTCCGTCACCATAATGAGTTTCACGAGCAGTGCGTGGAGCGCATTTTCAATGACATTCTGCGCTTCTGCCAACCGGAGAAACTGAGCGTTTACGCGCGCTACACGCGACGTGGCGGCCTGGACATTAACCCATGGCGCACCAACACCGATTTCACCCCAGCAACGGGGCGTCTGGTACGTCAGTAATCTTTTTTCTCAATTTTGCGTGCCGGATTCCGCGCGCAAGGTTGTGAAAGGTCATAAGCCAGGGCTATTGTAATCAACAGGGAATGACGTGTTGCGTCCCATAAGGAGTTTACTTGATTACACATATTAGCCCGCTTGGCTCAATGGACATGTTGTCGCAGCTGGAAGTCGATATGCTTAAACGCACGGCCAGCAGCGACCTGTATCAACTGTTTCGTAACTGTTCGCTTGCCGTTCTGAACTCCGGCAGTTTGACCGACAACAGCAAAGAGCTGCTGTCACGCTTTGAAAGTTTCGACATTAACGTGCTGCGCCGCGAACGGGGCGTGAAGCTGGAACTGATCAACCCGCCTGAAGATGCGTTTGTTGATGGACGCATTATTCGCGCACTGCAGGCCAACCTGTTTGCCGTGCTGCGCGACATTCTGTTCGTCAATGGCCAGATCCATAACGCCGGTCGCTTTCAGCATCTGGATCTTGAAAGCTCGGTGCATATTACCAACCTGGTATTCTCGATCCTGCGCAATGCCCGGGCGCTTCACGTGGGTGAAGCGCCGAACATGGTCGTCTGCTGGGGGGGTCACTCAATCAACGAAAACGAGTACCTGTACGCCCGTCGCGTTGGTACCCAGTTGGGCCTGCGCGAACTGAACATCTGTACCGGCTGTGGTCCGGGGGCGATGGAAGCGCCAATGAAAGGCGCTGCGGTCGGTCACGCCCAGCAACGATACAAAGACAGCCGCTTTATCGGTATGACCGAACCGTCAATCATTGCCGCTGAGCCGCCTAACCCGCTGGTTAACGAACTGATCATCATGCCGGACATTGAAAAACGTCTGGAAGCGTTCGTGCGTATCGCCCACGGTATAATCATCTTCCCAGGCGGCGTAGGGACAGCAGAAGAGCTGCTGTATCTGCTGGGGATCCTGATGAACCCGGCCAACAAAGATCAAGTTTTACCGCTGATCCTGACTGGACCAAAAGAGAGCGCCGATTACTTCCGCGTGCTGGACGAATTTATCGTGCACACGCTGGGGGAAGATGCGCGTCGCCACTATCGCATTATCATAGACGATGCAGCAGAAGTGGCTCGTCTGATGAAAAAAGCGATGCCGCTGGTGAAAGAGAACCGCCGTGACACCGGTGATGCCTACAGCTTTAACTGGTCGATTCGTATCGCGCCTGATTTGCAGATGCCGTTCGAGCCGTCCCATGAAAACATGGCTAACCTGAAGCTGTACCCGGATCAACCCGTGGAAGTACTGGCGGCAGACCTGCGCCGTGCGTTCTCGGGGATTGTAGCCGGTAACGTGAAGGAAGTCGGGATCCGCGCCATCGAAGAGTTTGGCCCGTACAAAATCCACGGTGACCGCGAAATGATGCGCCGCATGGACGATCTCCTGCAGGGCTTTGTTGCACAGCATCGTATGAAGTTACCAGGCTCCGCGTATATCCCTTGCTACGAGATTTGCGCCTAACCTCCAACAGCCGCCAGCAGACGCTATCGCGGTGACAGTTTTGTCCATATCAAAGCCGGGTTTGGCGCATCAGCCTCCCGGCTTTTTTTAGTGATACCAGTCACATAGCTCAGACGATCATATAAATACCGATGATGTTTCATTAAAAATAGCGCGCTACGCAAACGATTACCTTTAAAACCCAACCGTGATTTATCTTAGGAAATTATTATTAGTCGCCAAAATCCTCTAAAAACAACAGTTTTTACAGCGTAACGCTCGTATCTTCGCGCCTTCGCTTTCATGATATATGTCGTTAATGTTAGCCTTCGCGCCCGTAAATTCGCTTTGACTATTTTTTAACAGATTAATGGTCCAAATTTATCCACATAAAAGGTGGATTATTGCATTTGGGATCGCGATCACTGATACATTCATTACTAAAATGTATCTTTCCGCCCGCAAATTATTACGGCGAAAAATTATATAAAAAATCGCTCAACGAATTTCGATTTACAGTCGGGTATTTTCTCATTGGATTGATCCCAAACCCGACTTTTTAAGCTTCCTCCAGGAGAAATAGATGGAAAACACTCAAACCAGCACTATCGTTACGGGCCAGACCCGCAGCGCATGGCGCAAGACAGATACCATGTGGATGCTGGGCCTTTACGGCACGGCGATTGGCGCGGGTGTATTGTTCCTGCCGATTAACGCAGGCGTAGGCGGTATGATTCCGCTGATCATCATGGCGATCCTTGCTTTCCCAATGACCTTCTTTGCACACCGCGGCCTGACTCGCTTCGTGCTGTCCGGTAAAAATCCGGGTGAAGACATTACTGAAGTTGTAGAAGAACACTTTGGTGTAGGCGCAGGAAAACTGATTACCCTGCTCTACTTCTTCGCTATCTACCCAATTCTGTTGGTCTACAGCGTAGCAATCACCAACACCGTCGAAAGCTTCCTGACCCACCAGTTGGCAATTACGCCGCCGCCGCGCGCAATCCTGTCTCTGATCCTGATTGTCGGCATGATGACCATCGTGCGTTTCGGTGAGCAGATGATCGTGAAGGCAATGAGCATCCTGGTATTCCCGTTTGTTGCCGCCCTGATGCTGCTGGCGCTGTACCTGATCCCTCAGTGGAGCGGTGCCGTTCTGGAAACCCTGTCCTTTGACTCTGCAGCAACCACCGGCAACGGACTGCTGTTGACCCTGTGGCTGGCAATTCCGGTAATGGTGTTCTCCTTCAACCACTCACCAATCATCTCCTCCTTCGCCGTGGCGAAGCGTGAAGAATACGGTGATGAAGCTGAGAAGAAATGCTCTAAGATTCTGGCATTCGCTCACATCATGATGGTGCTGACCGTTATGTTCTTCGTCTTCAGCTGCGTATTTAGCCTGACCCCAGCGGATCTGGCTGCAGCGAAAGAGCAGAACATCTCTATCCTGTCTTACCTGGCAAACCACTTTAACGCGCCGATCATTGCCTGGATGGCACCGATCATCGCGATTATCGCTATCACCAAATCCTTCCTCGGCCACTACCTGGGCGCACGTGAAGGTTTCAACGGTATGGTGATTAAGTCTCTGCGCGGCAAAGGCAAAACCATCGAAATCAACAAACTGAACAAAATCACTGCGCTGTTCATGCTGGTAACCACCTGGATTGTGGCGACGCTGAACCCAAGTATCCTCGGTATGATTGAAACCCTGGGTGGCCCAATCATCGCGATGATTCTGTTCCTGATGCCGATGTATGCAATTCAGAAAGTACCGGCAATGCGTAAATACAGCGGCCATATCAGCAACGTCTTCGTTGTGATTATGGGCCTGATCGCTATCTCCGCTATTTTCTACTCTCTGTTCAGTTAATTCCCCTGCGCCGCTCCTCGGGGCGGCGCACCTCGATACACAATGGACGCCTCATGATTAGCGTATTCGATATTTTCAAAATCGGCATTGGCCCTTCCAGCTCCCACACTGTTGGCCCGATGAAAGCAGGCAAACAATTCACGGATGACCTGATTGCACGCGGAATTCTCACTGACGTAACCCGCGTAGTGGTTGATGTCTATGGCTCTTTGTCTCTGACGGGGAAAGGTCACCATACCGACATCGCGATTATTATGGGCCTGGCGGGTAATCTGCCGGATACCGTAGACATTGATGCCATCCCGGCCTTTATCCAGGATGTGAATACTCATGGACGTTTGCTGCTGGCGGACGGTCAACATGAGGTCGAGTTCCCGGTCGACAAGTGCATGAATTTCCATGCGGACAATCTGTCCCTGCACGAAAACGGGATGCGTATTACCGCACTGGCGGGCGAAAAAGCCATTTACAGCCAGACTTACTATTCCATTGGCGGTGGGTTCATCGTTGATGAAGAACATTTTGGTTTACCGAACAACTCTCCGGTAAACGTGCCGTATCCGTATAAATCTGCGGCTGATTTGCAACGTCATTGCCAGGAAACCGGCCTGTCACTTTCCGGTCTGATGATGCAAAACGAACTGGCGCTGCACAGCAAAGAAGAGCTGGAACAACACTTCGCCAACGTCTGGGACGTCATGCGCAGCGGGATTGAGCGCGGCATCACCACCGAAGGTGTATTGCCGGGCAAACTGCGCGTTCCACGTCGCGCGGCGGCGCTGCGTCGTATGCTGGTCAGCAGCGACAAAACCACCACTGATCCGATGGCGGTTGTTGACTGGATCAACATGTTCGCGCTGGCCGTGAACGAAGAAAACGCTGCCGGTGGACGCGTGGTTACGGCGCCAACTAATGGCGCATGCGGGATTGTTCCTGCCGTGCTGGCGTACTACGACAAGTTTATCCGCGAAGTGAATGCTAACTCGCTGGCACGCTACATGCTGGTCGCGAGCGCCATTGGTTCACTGTACAAGATGAACGCCTCTATCTCTGGCGCCGAAGTGGGCTGTCAGGGTGAAGTCGGCGTTGCCTGCTCCATGGCTGCGGCCGGTCTGGCTGAACTGCTGGGCGGTAGCCCAATGCAGGTGTGCATCGCGGCGGAAATCGGTATGGAACATAACCTGGGTCTGACCTGCGATCCGGTTGCCGGCCAGGTGCAGGTACCGTGCATTGAGCGTAACGCTATTGCTTCGGTTAAAGCAGTGAACGCCGCACGTATGGCGCTGCGCCGTACCAGCGAACCGCGCGTGTGCCTTGATAAAGTCATCGAGACCATGTACGAAACCGGTAAAGACATGAACGCCAAATACCGTGAAACATCCCGCGGCGGTCTGGCGATGAAGATTGTCACCTGCGATTAAGTCCCACCACGTTTCAGGATCTGTAGGCCGGATGAGGCGCTCGCCGCCATCCGGCCTACAGATAACGCTATTTCGCAACACTCGCCTCCCCTCGCCGTGAATGTTACCCTACAAACTTATTTGTTAGGGAGAACACCGTGGCCGTCCACCTGCTCATTGTCGATGCACTGAACCTTATCCGCCGCATTCACGCCGTACAGGGCTCACCCTGCGTAGAGACGTGCCAGCACGCGCTCGATCAGTTGATTGTGCACAGTCAGCCTACGCACGCCGTGGCGGTATTCGATGATGAAGCGCGCAACAGCGGCTGGCGTCACCAACGGTTGCCTGACTACAAAGCCGGTCGCCCACCGATGCCTGATGAATTGCACCAGGAAATGCCCGCCTTACGCGCCGCTTTTGAACAGCGCGGCGTCTGCTGTTGGGTCTCCAGCGGGAATGAAGCCGATGATTTAGCCGCAACCCTGGCGGTTAAAGTGAGCCAGGCGGGACATCAGGCTACCATCGTCTCAACCGATAAAGGCTATTGTCAGTTGCTCTCCCCGACGCTGCGTATTCGTGACTACTTCCAGAAGCGCTGGCTGGATGCACCGTTTATTGAGAAAGAGTTTGGCGTGCTGCCGCAGCAGTTGCCTGATTACTGGGGACTGGCCGGGATCAGCAGCTCGAAAGTACCGGGGGTTGCAGGTATTGGTCCCAAAAGCGCCACGCAGCTGCTCGTACAGTTTCAACATCTGGAAGGCATTTACGCGCATCTTGATGAAGTACCGGACAAGTGGCGCAAGAAACTAGAGATGCACCAGGAGATGGCGTTTCTGTGTCGCGATATCGCACGGCTGCAAACGGACTTACATATCGACGGAAACCTGCAGCAATTACGGTTGGTGCGATAGGTCTGTTGCCGAATGGCGCTGTGCTTATCTGGCCTACACGTCGAACACCCCGGTAGGCCGGATAAGGCTTTCACGCCGTCACGCTGAAAAATTACCAGGCGGTGTGGTACAGCTCAACGATATCCCCAAGATTCGCTTCACGGGGATTTCCCCCGGTACAAACATCGTCAAATGCCGCCTGCGCCAGCGCAGGAATATCCTCTTTGCGTACGCCAACATCGCGTAAATGCAGCGGGATCCCTACATCGCGGTTAAGGGCGAAGACGGCATCTACTGCCGCTTTACGTGCCTCAGCCAGCGTCAGTCCTTCAACCTTAACCCCCATCACCCGGGCGATATCGCGGAATTTTTCCCCGGTGAATTCGGCGTTATAGCGCATCACGTGCGGCAGCAAAATGGCATTTGCTACGCCGTGCGGCGTGTTATAAAACGCGCCTAACGGGTGTGCCATTCCATGCACTAATCCCAGACCAACGTTGGAAAAACCCATCCCGGCCACGTACTGGCCCAGCGCCATCGCTTCCCCGGCCTGGGTATCGCCCGCAACGGAACCACGTAATGCCCCGGCTATCATTTCAATGGCTTTAATGTGCAGCGCATCGGTAAGCGCCCACGCCGCCCGCGTGATGTACCCCTCAATAGCATGGGTCAGGGCATCCACTCCGGTGGCGGCTTTTAGCGCCGCTGGCATGCCGTCCATCATGTCAGCATCGATGAACGCTACCTGTGGGATGTCATGGGGGTCGACACAAACAAACTTACGCCGATTTTCTTCGTCAGTGATTACGTAGTTAATGGTCACTTCCGCTGCCGTTCCCGCGGTGGTTGGGATAGCCATAACCGGCACGCTCGGGCTGTGCGTTGGCGATACCCCTTCAAGGCTGCGTACATCCGCAAACTCAGGGTTATTATTGATAATGCCAATCGCTTTACAGGTATCCTGAGGGGAGCCTCCGCCGATGGCGATCAGATAGTCTGCGCCGCTTTGCTGAAAGACACCCAATCCTTCCTGCACCACCGCAATGGTTGGGTTAGGAATAACGCCTGAATAGATTTCCCATGCCAGACCTGCAGCATCCATTCGGGAAGTCACCTTATCGACAACGCCGCACTGCACCAGATTTTTATCAGTCACAATCAACGCTTTGCGATAACCACGACGGATGACTTCATCGGTTAATGCACCAACAGCTCCCCGGCCAAACCATGCCGTTTCGTTCAGAATCATTCTGTTCGCCATCATATTTCTCCTTTTCGCTATGCGAAATTACTCTTCAATGCGTAATCCGTAAGATTTGAATTTCTCCAGCACAATGGCGATCTCCTCGTCATCCAGCACCGGCACCGGGTCAACAATCGCCACCGTTCTCAGATAAAGGCGGGCCAGAACTTCCACTTCATGCGCCAACCACAGTGCTTTTTCCAAATTCGCTTCACAAGCAATCAACCCATGGTGCTGTAAAAGCGTTGCCTTACGGTTTTTCAGGGCGACGCTCACATGCTCTGACAGCTCTCGTGTACCAAACGTCGCATAAGGCGCACACGGAATAGAGTTCCCCCCTGCCGCCGCAATCATGTAGTGAATTGCCGGGATAGGGCGATTAAGAATAGAAACGGCCGTGCAATGTACGGCATGGTTATGGACAACCGCATTGGCATCCGGACGCGTCTGATATGCCGCCAGGTGAAAACGCCATTCACTGGAGGGTAATTGTCCTTTATCATATTTCCCGTCGTTATCTACATACACGATCATATTTTCAGTAAGTCTTTCGTAAGGAATACCGCTGGGCGTGATCAGCATCCCATTTTCATAACGCGCACTCACATTTCCCGCCGTCCCCTGATTCAATCCAAGGCTGGTCATTTCAAGGCAGGTTTCAATGATTTCTCGCGACAAACGCATTCTTTCCATAATGATTCTCCGGGTACAGTTTCCCCTCGTCTTTATTGCGAAAAATGCAGCCGCAGAGTAAGACGGGTCAGGTTTCAGATACAGGCAGCCACTGAACGTATATATTCAGGTTCAGTAGGCCGATTTATTTATAGCGGCGTATTAAGGTTGTCTTACGCGCTTAATAAGTTTCATCTCAACTTTTACAGTTTCTTTAATTGGCTGGTCATCAATAGCACTCATCATCATATCGAACGCTTTTTCCGCCCAAACATTTTCATCCTGCTGCATTGACCAGACATTATTGGCGAGGAATCCCAGCATTGGGTGTTCATCGAATGTCCCAATGTTAATTTCAGGTGGAATTGTGCCAAAACGATTACGAATAGCATTAATGGCCCCCTCCAGTACGGGTAATGATGAGGCGATAAATGCCTGTGGACAGCCCTGTTCGCCGATCAACTCATCCATCAGTCGATAACCCCCCTCGGGCGTGTTGTCCGGCCCTTCGCGCACCCAATCGCTATGCAAAATACCATTATTGTTCAATGCATTAAGATAACCTTGCAAACGGTCGCCGATGCTGGGTAATCCGGTATCTCCCACCAAAAACCAGATCGGCGACTTTCCAGCGTCAAACAAACTTTGCGTCAATTTTTCGCCGCCCAAAATGTTATGGCTTTCTACCAGAGCGTTATCGGTATACTTAAAATCACGGTCAAGTAACACCATCGGTTTTCTGACCTGACGTAAATGGTGCTGCTGATTCTCTAATGTTGAGGGAACAATAAAAAGGCCATCGACATTGCGAGCTATTAACGCTTTGGTCAGTTTATTTTCGTAATCAACATCGTCATAGGTACAGCTAATCGTTAGCTGATAACCGGAACGACGACAGCGTTGCTCAAGTTTTTCTGCGAGTGTGGCAAAAAACACGTTGGAAATATTGGGCACAATCAATCCCAACGTATCCGTTTTATTCAATTTCAGGCTGCGTGCTGAATGGTTAATGACGTAACCATAGCGCTCGACATATTCATTAATACGCGTTTGGGTTTTGACACTGATTCGATATTGCTCTGCTTTCCCGTTCAGCACCAGTCGTACGGTCGTAACCGATAAATTCAGATCGCTGGCTATCTGTTCTACTGTTTTAGCCATTTATATGCCCCAGTTCACATCCAAAAACGTCAATCTACAATCATAAAAGTATTTTAAACTTTTGTCTTACTGCATAAGTTGGTTAATCGCCTGCTGCTGATCCCACATCATCAGATAAGCCTGATATTTGCGGTCATAGAAGTTCCGCCGTGCCGGGTTAGCCTTAATCACCTCGCCTGATCGAACCATCGCCTGGCATGCAGATGGAATATTTTCCCACGCGCCGCAGGCAACCGCGCCGGTGATGGCCGCACCTAACGTCACTGCATCCTCTTCCTGCATCAGATGAATATCGCATCCGGTGGCATCGGCATATTCTCGCAACCACAGTGGGTTATGCGTTGCGCCGCCGCACAGCGTCAGTCGGGAAATGGTGTGACCGTTTTCGCGCATCACTTCCATAATATGCCGCGTACCGCAGGCGATCGCCTGTAATGTCGCCAGGTACAGACGAGCAACCTGCATATCGCCTCGCTCAAGAGTCAAACCGCAAACACCCCCCCGGGCATCGGGTCGCGCGCGCGGTGAACGATTGCCGTGATGATCGGCCAACACATGCAAATAACGACCAGGCTCTGACTCCTGCGCCTCAAGTTCGGCAACCCATTCATTAACTAAAACGATGGGATGGCAACCCCGCGCCTCAGCCTTGTGAAATAGCGCCGCGCTGGCTCCTGACTCCTGAAGCGTCCAGTCGACTAACGCCCCAGCGGCACTTTGCCCCCCTTCTGTCAGCCAGTAGCCTGGAAGCATGGCTGACCAGTACGGCCCCCATACACCAGGTGTATGAATTTCCTGCTCGCTGCACAGCATATGGCAATTTGACGTTCCGCTGATCAACGCCAACGTCCCCTCAGGCTCAACACCGGCAAGCGCTACTCCGCCCGCATGGGCATCAATCATTCCGCTGGCGACGACCACTGCAGTCGTCAGCCCCAGCGCCTGGGCCGCATCGGCGCTAAGCGTTCCAACGGCAGCGCCTGGCGGCAGGATCCGCGACGGGATTTTGCCCAACAAATCCGTTAACTCAACAGCGTCAAGCAGGGAGTGGCTAAAGCGTTGTTCATGTGCCAGATAGTTCCATTTACAGGTCAGCGTGCACAGACCAGCAACATCACAGGCGGTAGCTTTAGAGACCAGAAAGTCCGCCAGATCGTAGAAGCGATACGCACTCTGCCAGGTGGCTGGAAAATGGTTTTTCAACCACAGTACTTTAGGAAGCTCCATTTCGACGCTGACTTCACCGCCAACGTAGCGCAGAGCCGGATCCTGCGTGGCGTTTATACGTTGCGTCTCCTGCGCCGCACGATGATCCATCCACATGATGATGTTATGGTCTGATGGTTCGCCTGGTGAAACTGCCAGGCCCCGCCCCTGCTCATCCAGTGCCACCAATGAACAGGTGGCATCAAATCCCAATGCGCGAATCTCCTCAATGCGAACCCCGGATGACGACACCGCCTCCTTCACTGCATGGCAAACCTGCTGCCAGATTTCTGCAGATGACTGCTCAACCCGCTCAGGACCGGGTCGAAACTGCGAGATGGCATATGTCGCAAAAGCCAGCCGTTTTCCACTGGCATCAAAGACACCAGCCCTGACGCTGGCGGAACCGACATCCACACCGAGGAAATATCCACTGCCCATAGTAACTCCCTGACGCTGGCGAATGATGGGGCGAACACATCGCCCCAACGGTGTTATTTTTTACCGAATGGGTGTAACAGCTTGTCAATTTCCGGGGTGTCAATGTTCTTCGCATTAACGAATTTAACCGGAATATCAATTTCTTTCGGTACAGACTGACCCGATACCGCTGCATTTAGTGTCTTGATACCCTGGTAGCCAATCTGATAAGCGTCCTGCACGACAAAGCCCTGAATGACCCCAGACTTCAGGAAAGCAATGATTGCCTCGGTGCTATCAAAACCAATCACTTTCACTTTACCTTTCAGGTTTTGACTATCAATGGCGTTTGCTACGCCCAGCGTTGAGCCTTCATTGGTGCCATAAATCCCTGCGATATCAGGGTTGGCCTGGATCATATCGATGGTTTTATCCATCGCTTTTTGCGGGTCGCCATCGCTGTACTGGACCGGTAGCACCTGGATTTCCGGGTATTTCTCCTTCATGCGGGCAATAAACCCTTCCGAACGCTCAATCGCTGAGGAGGTCCCCGCTACGTGCGCAATAATGCCCACTTTACCTTTGCTGCCCACTTCCGTTGCCAGTGCATCCGCCGCTTCAGCACCGGCTTTACGGTTATTCGTGGCGACAAAGCTCACTGGGATATCGGAATTCACGCCGGAGTCAAACGTCACAACTTTAATGCCGCGTGAATTTGCGGTCTCAACTAATGGCGCCAGCGCATTGGCATCTAACGCTGCCAGCAATAGCCCATTGGGTTTTTGCGCCATCGCGTTTTCAACTAGCTGAATCTGCTCGGCAATCTGAGTTTCATCCGCCGGGCCGACATAGCTGGTTTTATCACCCGACTCTTTTGCTGCCGCTTCCGTCCCCATTTTTACGGTTTGCCAGAATTCATGCTGGAAACCTTTACTGACCACCGGAAGGTTCATATCTTTAGCCAATACGCTGGATGTCATACAGGCCAGCAGGGATAACGCATAGACAAAATTCCTGGTTCTCATTGTTTTACTCCGTTCTGAGTGAGTCACCCTAAACGTCAGGGTTATGATGCCCCGTGACTTCCGGGAGCGTAAATCAACGAATTTTTTTGCGTAATGTATCGAGATAAACCGCAGCAATGACCACCACGCCCATGGCCACCATTTGCCAGAACTGGGAAACCCCCATCAGGTTCAGACCGTTTTTCAACACGCTCATAATGAATGCGCCGATGATAGTCCCGCCGATGGTGCCAATTCCCCCCATCAGGCTCGTACCGCCAATAACAACCGCCGCGATGGCTTCCAGTTCATAACCCACACCAACCGTTGGCTGACCAGAGTTCAGACGTGAGGCCAGAATAACGCCGGCGATCCCGGTCAGCAGACCACAAAAGGCGTAGACGAAAATTTTGACGCGTTGAACTTTAATACCGGAAAGATGTGCGGCCACCTCATTGCTACCCACAGCGTAAACATAGCGACCAATCACCGTTTTCTTCAGGATGTAGGCGGCGATTAGCGCCACCACCACCAGGTAAAAAACGGGATAAGGCAACACATCGAACAAACGTCCCTGGGCCAGCATTTTGAAGGTGGGGTAATCAGCGAAATAAATCGCACGACCATCTGTCATCACCATATTGATGCCTCTGACGGACATCATCAGGCCCAGCGTGGCGATAAAAGGTGGGATAGTCATTTTGGTGACCAGCAGACCATTGATATAGCCGCATAATCCACCGGCCAGCACCCCGGCCAGAATACATACGGGCAGAGGCAATCCCAGCGTGGCGCTGATGCCTACCGCAACACCCGAAAAGGCCACCACCGAGCCAAGAGAAAGGTCGATTCCTGACGTGATAATGACGAAGGTAACGCCAATCGCCATAATGCCAATCACTGAAGTTTGCAGAGCGATTGTCATGATGTTTTCAGTGTTAAAGAAAAATGGCGAACCAAAGCTAAAAAATATTACTAAAATAATCAGACTCAAAAGCGGCGCAAGGCGCATTAAAAGTTCTTTGTTAATTTTTATTTTCTTATTATTGCTGTCTGAAGAGGTTACAGAGATAGTCATAAATTAGTCCTCTAACGTCGCATATTGCATGATTTTTTCTTGTGTGGCGTCATCAGAAGCTAACTCCCCGGTAATACGTCCATTACGCATCACTAAAATGCGATCGCACATACCCAGCACTTCCGGTAATTCAGAGGAGATCATGATAATTGACTTCCCTTTTGCCACCAGTCGATTCATTAATTCATAAATCTCAAGTTTGGCACCCACATCAATACCGCGAGTGGGTTCATCAAAGATGAGAATATCGGTGTCTTTACACACCCATCTGGCAATAATAATTTTCTGCTGATTACCACCACTTAAATTCAGAGCAGCCTGTTCTAAATGTGGTGTTTTAATGCGTAGGGCTTTCACCTGTTCTTCGCTGGTTTTCTGACAACGTTTGCTGTCCACGTTGCCATAACGATCGGAATACTCAGGATAATTGCCCAACATAATATTGCGCTCAACGGACAGTCCTAATGCCAGCCCCTCTTTTTTCCTGTCCTCGGTTAAATAGCTGATACCCTGTTTGATAGCATCAGGAATATCTTTAATTACCGTCACGTTACCGTTCAGCTTGAGGGTTCCGCCATCAATGGGATCCGCACCAAAAATTGCCCGCGCCAGCTCAGTACGTCCTGCCCCCATCAGACCGGCGAAGCCCAAAATTTCGCCCTGATACAGAGTGAAATCAATATTGTTCAATACGCCATTGCGCGTCAGACCGCTTACTTCCAACACCGGTTTGCGTTGAGCCAAAGGTTCGCGGCGAGGATAGATATTGCCAAGATCGCGCCCAACCATCATGGCAATCAGATCGCTAATTTTAACCGCATCATAATCCACAGTGGCAATAAACTGACCATCCCGCATCACCGTCGCGCGATCGGCGATCAGCGCCAGTTCCTCTAACCTGTGCGAAATATAAACAATGCCCGTTCCCTGTTCTTTCAGCAAACGAGTTACCTGAAATAAGCTGTCAATTTCCGTTTCAGTCAGTGCTGCCGTCGGTTCATCCATAATAAGAATCTTGGCATTCACCGATATCGCTTTAGCAATCTCAACCATTTGTTGTTGCGCGACGGTCAGATCGGCCACCAGCGTTTCTGGAGAGATATTCAGGTTTAATTTTTGCAAAATATCGATAGCTGCCTGTCGCTGTTGTTTTTCATCCAGACGCCAGCGATTATTTTTGCAAAACTCCCTGCCAATAAATATATTTTCTTCCACCGTGAGTTCAGGGAAAAGGTTAAACTCCTGGTGAATGATGGTGATACCTGCGCTTTGTGCACTCAACGGGTTCGCAAAAGTAACAGGTTGGCCCTCAAAAATAATATCCCCTTCATCAGGCTGATAAACACCGGATAAAATCTTCATCAACGTAGACTTTCCTGCGCCATTCTCACCCAGCAGCGCATGAACCTCTCCTTTGCGTAAAGCAAAATCCACATTACTCAACGCTAATACGCCGGGAAAACGTTTCGTAATATGACTCATCTGTAAAAATGTTTCAGACATTGCTGCTTTCCTCAATATACAGAAACTGCAATCAGTGAATCAGGCGCAAAACGTTGCCAGGAAGCCATCGTCACCGTTAATGCGAATACTACCTATAAGTTCATATGCGTTTTATCAATTATGCTAACTCGAGTTAGCGAAGTGCCTTTTAAAGCTATTTTAGCTACTCAAAATAGCCAAATCATTTGGTTTAAAACTGTGACGCTGAACAGACAATTTATTACAACATATTAATTTAAAAAGGATTTATTGAAAATACCCGTCCAGGTTTATTTGACGCAGATCGAATTTTAACCACTTCTCGTGAAGCCTCTCACAGTTCCACAACAAAAAAGTTGTGCAAAAAACTCTCTAATACCTAAGCTAACTCGAGTTAGCAAAAATGGGTTATTCAGCCAACTGCGACAGTGGTGTTCAACATCCGCTTTTGCAGCACGGCATAAAGTGAGATGAGGAACCTCGAATGAACAAAAATAGCTTACCGAAAATTGGAATTCGTCCGGTGATTGATGGGCGCCGTATGGGTGTTCGTGAATCGCTCGAAGAGCAAACCATGAATATGGCTAAAGCCACTGCTGCGCTGATCACAGAGAAACTTCGTCACGCCAGTGGCGCACAAATTGAATGTGTGATTGCCGACACTTGCATTGCCGGGATGGCTGAATCTGCCGCCTGTGAAGAAAAATTCAGCAGCCTGAACGTAGGCGTGACAATTACTGTTACCCCATGCTGGTGCTACGGTAGCGAAACCATCGACATGGATCCGATGCGCCCGAAAGCTATCTGGGGCTTTAACGGAACAGAACGTCCCGGCGCAGTTTATCTGGCCGCAGCATTGGCTGCGCATAATCAAAAAGGACTTCCCGCCTTCTCTATTTACGGCCATGACGTACAGGATGCCGGCGATACCACGATCCCTGCCGATGTTGAAGAAAAATTGCTGCGCTTTGCCCGCGCGGGCCTGGCGGTTGCCAGTATGAAAGGCAAAAGCTACCTGTCCGTAGGCGGCGTTTCAATGGGCATTGCCGGCTCGATTGTCGATCATAACTTCTTTGAATCCTGGCTGGGAATGAAGGTTCAACCCGTTGATATGACCGAACTGCGTCGTCGCATCGACCAAAAAATCTATGACGAAGCTGAGCTGGAAATGGCGCTGGCGTGGGCGGATAAAAACTTCCGCTACGGTGAAGATCAGAACGCACAGCAATATAAGCGTAACGCAGAGCAGAGCCGTGCGGTGCTGAAAGAGAGCCTGCTGATGGCCATGTGCATTCGCGACATGATGCAGGGTAACCAAAAACTGGCAGACAAAGGTCGGGTTGAAGAGTCGCTGGGGTACAACGCGATTGCCGCAGGCTTCCAGGGCCAGCGTCACTGGACCGATCAATACCCGAATGGCGATACCGCCGAAGCACTGCTCAACAGCTCCTTTGACTGGAACGGCATTCGCGAACCGTTCGTTGTCGCCACCGAAAACGACAGCCTGAACGGCGTGGCGATGCTGTTTGGTCATCAACTCACCGGCACAGCGCAGGTCTTTGCCGATGTGCGCACCTACTGGTCGCCAGAGGCGGTTGAACGCGTCACAGGTAAACCGCTAACCGGCCTTGCTGAGCACGGTATTATTCACCTGATTAACTCCGGCTCGGCAGCGCTGGATGGCTCCTGCAAACAGCGCGACGGCGAAGGGAAACCGACCATGAAGCCGCACTGGGAAATCTCACAGAAAGAGGCGGATGATTGCCTGGCGGCTACCGAATGGTGTCCGGCTATTCACGAATACTTCCGCGGCGGCGGCTATTCTTCTCGCTTCCTGACCGAGGGCGGCGTGCCGTTCACCATGACCCGCATCAACATCATTAAAGGCCTGGGCCCGGTGCTGCAAATCGCGGAAGGCTGGAGCGTGGAATTGCCGAAAGAGATGCACGACCAGCTTGATGCGCGCACCAACTCCACCTGGCCAACCACCTGGTTCGCTCCGCGCTTAACCGGTAAAGGCCCGTTCAGCGATGTCTATTCCGTCATGGCTAACTGGGGCGCAAACCACGGCGTACTGACGATTGGTCACGTGGGCGCGGACTTTATTACGCTCGCCGCCATGCTGCGTATCCCGGTTTGTATGCACAACGTGGAAGACGAAAAAATTTACCGCCCTTCAGCCTGGGCAGCCCATGGTATGGATATGGAAGGCCAGGATTATCGCGCCTGCCAGAACTACGGCCCGCTGTATAAGCGTTAATGCGACTCTGGCCCGGTGGCGCAAGCTTACCGGGCCTGCGCAGTGAATTTTGTAGGCCGGGTAAGCGCTGCGCCATCCGGCTACGTTTGGGGAGCGAATATGAAACAAGACGTTATCCTGGTTCTCGACTGTGGCGCGACCAACGTGCGGGCTATCGCCGTTGACCGACAGGGAAAGATTGTCGCCCGCGCAGCAACCCCGAACGCCAGTGACATCGCAACAGAAAACAGTACCTGGCATCAATGGTCGCTGGAGGCCATTCTGCAACGCTTCGCCGACTGCTGTCAGCGCCTCTGCACGCAACTGGCCGCCTGCCATGTCCGCGGGATCGCCGTCACCACTTTTGGCGTAGACGGCGCGCTGGTTGATAAGAACGGCAAGCAGCTGTATCCGGTGATTAGCTGGAAATGCCCACGCACCGCAGCGGTGATGGAGAATATTCACCGCTACATATCACCGCAGCAATTGCAGGAAATTTCCGGCGTCGGCGCATTTAGCTTCAACACGCTGTATAAACTGGTGTGGCTGAAAGAAAACCATCCGCAATTTCTGGAGCAGGCGCACGCCTGGTTGTTTATCTCGTCGCTTATCAACCACCGTTTAACCGGCGAGTTCACTACAGATATCACCATGGCGGGCACCAGCCAGCTGCTGGACATCCGGCAGCGCAATTTTAGTCATGACATTTTGCAAGCTACGGGCATACCGCGCCGTCTGTTCCCGCGCCTGGTTGAAGCAGGCGAACAGATTGGGGCTTTGCAACCAGAGGCTGCCAGCCTGCTCGGGCTTACGGCGGGAATTCCGGTCATCTCTGCCGGACACGACACGCAGTTTGCGCTATTTGGCGCAGGAGCCCAGCCAGATGAACCGGTGCTCTCTTCCGGCACATGGGAAATTCTGATGGTGCGCAGTGCGCAGGTGGATACCTCCCAGCTCAGCCAATATGCGGGTTCCACTTGTGAGCTGGATAGCCAGGCTGGACTGAATAACCCCGGCATGCAGTGGCTGGCTTCCGGTGTACTTGAGTGGGTGCGTAAGCTGTTGTGGACTGCCGACACCCCCTGGCAGACGTTGATTGACGAAGCCAGGGTCATCCCGGCAGGCGCCGAAGGCGTGAAGATGCACTGCGACCTGCTGGCCTGTCAGAATGCGGGCTGGCAAGGGGTTACGCTCAATACCACCCGTGGGCACTTTTATCGCGCCGCGCTGGAAGGACTGACAGAACAGCTGCAGCGAAACCTCCATACGCTGGAAAAAATCGGTCATTTCCAGGCCACAGAACTGCTATTGGTTGGTGGGGGAAGCCGCAACGCGTTGTGGAATCAGATCAAAGCGAATGTTCTCGGGATACCTGTCAAAGTGCTGGATGACGCCGAAACCACCGTGGCAGGTGCCGCAATGTTTGCGTGGTCGGGCATTGGGGAATTTGCCTCACCGGAACAGGCACGCGGGCAGGTACGCTACCAGTACCGTTACTTCTATCCGCAAACCGAATCCGAACTAACAGGAGTTGAGTAACATGCTCAAAACAATATCTCCCTTAATTTCACCCGACCTGCTGAAGGTGCTGGCTGAGATGGGGCACGGCGATGAGATTATATTTTCCGATGCCCACTTCCCGGCCCACAGCATGGGACCGCAGGTTATCCGCGCCGACGGTCTGCTGGTCAGCGACCTGCTACAGGCGATTATTCCGCTCTTTGAACTGGACAGCTATGCCCCATCGCTGGTGATGATGGCGGCTGTTGAAGGCGATGCCCTCGATCCTGACGTCGAGGCCCGCTATCGTCAGGCGCTTTCACTGCAAACCCCCTGCCCGGACATCACGCGTATTGACCGCTATGCCTTCTATGAACGCGCGCAACAGGCGTTTGCGATCGTTATCACAGGAGAACGGGCAAAGTACGGGAATATTCTATTAAAAAAAGGAGTAACCCCGTAATCTCTGGTCTGAATGCCCGTCAGCTACGGGCATTCATCATAAGATGAGGATCAGAACATGAAAGCGGCGCGCCAGCAGGCGATCGTAGATCTGCTTACCAACCACAAAAATCTGACAACCGAAACCCTTGCTTTGCAACTTAAGGTCAGCAAAGAGACTATCCGCCGCGATCTCAGCGAGTTACAAGCCCAGGGAAAAGTGCTGCGCAATCACGGGCGGGCCAAAGTGATTCATCGGGAAAATCAGGACAGCGGCGACCCGTTTCATATGCGACTCAAAAGCCACTATGCCCACAAAGCGAATATTGCCCGCGAAGCGCTGGCATGGATCGAAGAAGGTATGGTGATAGCCCTGGACGCCAGCTCAACGTGCTGGTACCTGGCGCGACAGTTACCGGACATCAACATTCACGTCTTTACCAACAGCCAGCCCATTTGTCAGGAATTGGCTAAACGCGAACACCTTCAGCTCATCAGCTCCGGCGGTCGCCTTGAGCGTAAATACGGTTGCTATGTTAACCCCTCGCTCATCTCGCAGCTCAAACCACTCGAGATCGATCTGTTTATTTTTTCCTGCGTAGGGATCGACAGCGACGGCGCACTCTGGGACTCTAACGCGACCAATGCCGACTTCAAGTCCATTCTGCTTAAGCGCGCAGCGCAGTCATTATTGCTGATCGATAAAAGTAAATTTAATCGTTCGGGAGAGGCCCGGATTGGGCATCTGGATGATGTGACGCATATTATTTCAGATACGCCGCTAATTGAAACAATACAGGCCGGATGAGACATTTACGCCTTCATCCGGCCTGCAATTTTACCTTATCGCTCGTCGCGACGACCACCAACAGCAGCCCACAGGCGACGGACGTGCACAGTGACTTCTTCACGGTCATGATACAGCTGACGCGCCTGAATCTGGGCATTTACGCCATGCTCGTCAAGCTGTGCCTGAATATAAGCCAGGTTTTGCGACACCTCTTCGTAGCGTTTTTTCATCGGCAGCTTGAGGTTGAAAATAGTCTCACGACACCAGCCGTTGACCAGCCATTGCGCCATCAGGGCGGCAACCTTCGCGGGCTTTTCCACCATGTCGCAAACCATCCACGAAATGTTATTGCGATTTGGCCGGTACTTAAATCCGTCTTCGCGCAGCCAGGTAACTTGTCCGGTATCCATCAGACTTTGCGCCATCGGACCATTATCCACGGAGTAAACCCACATGTTGCGTTTAACCAGTTGATAGGTCCAACCGCCCGGGCATGCCCCTAAATCCACCGCATACATTCCGTTAGCCAGACGTTCATCCCACTCATCGGCAGGAATAAACACGTGCAGCGCTTCTTCCAGCTTCAGTGTTGAACGGCTCGGCGCATCGGCCGGGAACTTCAGACGCGGAATGCCCATGTAGAACGGGGAGTTATTGTCAGGCCAGGAATAGCCGGTATAGCAACAGCCTGGTGCGATAAAGAACACATGAATCACCGGACGTTTTGGCGTTTCATACTTTGCCAGCACGCCCGCTTCCCGCAGCGCCGCGCGCAGTGGTACGGTAAATTTACGGCAAAATTTAACCAACTCTTTGCTTTCATTGGTATCAGCAACTTCAACGCGCAGATCGCCGCCTTTCTCCACCACGCCCTGCAACATGCCGACAATCGGCGTAATGCGGTCTTCCGGCGGTAAATATTGCAGCAGTTCGCCCACCACAAACATTTGACGGGCAAAAATCAGCGAGCTAAACGGCAACTCTTTCACTAACTTTTCGGCATCGTCCTGCTGATAGCATTCGAAGATGACGTAACCCGCATTGTCTTTCACGCGGGCAAAACCGAAGATTTCCCGGCGTCCTGCTTTATCCGTAATTTCTGCGGCGCACTCTTTTTCAAAACCTGGGCGACACAACAATACAACCTTATTCATGGCTAACGCCCTTACGTTTCAATCGAATAGCGCCCACTAACATCAGCGCCCAGCCCACAAGGAAGCTGAAACCGCCGACGGGGGTAACAAACGCCCACAGGCGTAAATGCGAGAGCGCGAGGCAATACAGGCTGCCGCTAAACAGCACCGTTCCTAATGCCAAAAACACGCTACTCCAGTAAAACCAAATGCTAATGCGCCGCTGCATGGCGACGGCCAGGCCAAATATAGCCAGCGTATGGAACGCCTGATACTCGAGGCCAGTCTGGATCCACCCCATCTCAACGACACCGAGGGTTTTACTCAGAACATGTGCCCCAAAGGCGCCCAACGCCACAAAGATAAAGCCACTTACGGCGGCAAAAATCAGCATAAAACGGCTGGTCATGTGAATACCCTACGTAAATTATTGTTCATAACGAAAGCGGAATTTTTCTTGTTCCGTGGCCGCTTTCGCCAGAATCCACTGACGGAAGGCGGCTATTTTACCCAGTTCTGCCTGACTGTCATGACAAACCAGATAAAATGCGTTTTTGCTGACCAGAACATCATTAAACGGACAGACCAGACGTCCGGCTTCTATTTCGGATTGCGCCATGACGTTATTAGCCAACGCAATTCCCTGTCCATGGATAGCAGCCTGGAGCACCATGGCGCTATGGCTGAAGATGGGTCCCTGCTGTACGTTGATATGATTCAGGCCAAGCTGGCGCGTATAGGCTTGCCAGTCACGGCGTGACGCATCGTGCAATAATGTGTGTTTCGCCAGATCTTCGGGCGTCTTTAGCGGTTTATCACCGGTGAGTAATAGCGGCGAGCAGACCGGCAATAAATATTCTGCGTACAATTTTTCAACGCGCAGACCCGGCCAATTGCCACGTCCGTAGAAAATCGCCACATCAACATCGTCAGCCAGTTTGTCTTCCTGACGGTCCACCGCCTGGATCCTGACATCGATTCCCGGATAAGCTGAGTTAAAGCTAGAGAGTCTGGGAACCATCCATTGGATTGCAAAACTGGGCAATAAACTCACGGTGAGCGCACCTTTTGCACTGCGTGCCTGAAGTTTACGCGTCGCGTCGGTTAATTGCGAAAAAATCTCTTTGATGTCGAGAAAGTAGCTTTGGCCTTCTTCCGTTAACAGCAAAGATCGATTGCGTCGACGAAACAGCTTCAGCCCCAGGAAATCCTCAAGTGACTTGATTTGATGACTTACTGCGGCCTGCGTCACAAAAAGCTCTTCTGCTGCGCGAGTAAAGCTCAAATGACGCGCTGCAGCATCAAAAACACGCAACGCATTTAGGGGTGGTAATCGTTTTGACATGACTTTTAGGCTTTGATGTTAAATGAATTTAACAATTAACCAACAGGTTGTAACCTATTAGTTTTTTTTATCTGAGCCATTATAAATTGTCCGTTGAGGTTCTACCAGCAAATACCTATAGTGGCGGCACTTCCTGAAGCCGGAACGAAAAGTTTTATCGGAATGCGTGTTCTGGTGGGCTTTTGGCTTACGGTTGTGATGTTGTGTTGTTGTGTTTGCAATTGGTCTGCGATTCAGACCATGGTAGCAAAGCTACCCTTTTTCACTTCCTGTACATTTACCCTGTCTGTCCATAGTGATTAATGTAGCACCGCCAAATTGCGGTGCTTTTTTTTGTCCGACTCTTTGTCGATGGACGACCGGTTAGTTATCCAGTTCTACCATCTCTTTCACATCGGTACGGTTAATCTGCTGTTTGTTGCCGTTAGCGTCTTTATACGAAATCATCCCCGTTTCATTGTCGGTCTGTGGCTTACCATCAGATACGATTGATCGACCATCATTGGTGTGCATCACGTAATTCGAACCAGAACAGGCGCTCAGGGCAAAAGTCAGCATACAAGCAGAGATAATTGCGGCAGTCTTTTTCATCTTTTTCTCCTTAAAGCGATTTATGCTATTAAAAACACACTCCGTAACAGGCTAAATTGCTCGCCTAACGGTATATAGCATAAGACACTGCGTGGACTTTGCCAGGATATCCAGAGTATTCCGATGGTTAGCCCCCCCCTTGTATCAGCGCCCTTTTTGCGCCACGATCGGTTTACTGAACTGAGGAATACCATGAACGCTTTTAACCCCGCGCAGTTTCGCGCGCAATTTCCCGCACTCAACGATGCTGGCGTCTATCTCGACAGCGCTGCTACCGCACTGAAGCCGCAGGCAGTGATTGAGGCCTCCCATCAGTTTTATAGCCTGAGCGCCGGGAACGTCCACCGCAGCCAGTTTGCCGAAGCACAGCGCCTGACCGCACGCTATGAAGCCGCGCGGGAAAAAGTCGCAAGCCTGATTAATGCGCCGGATGACAAAACAATCGTCTGGACCCGCGGTACGACGGAAGCGATCAACATGGTTGCCCAAAGCTATGCGCGACCGCGGTTACAACCGGGTGATGAGATTATCGTTAGCGCAGCAGAACATCATGCCAACCTCGTGCCCTGGCTGATGGTGGCGGAGCAAACGGGGGCGAAGGTCGTCAGACTACCGCTTAACGACCATTTATTGCCAGACGTTGAAAGCCTCGCGCAACTCATCACTCCACGCAGTCGCATTCTGGCGCTTGGGCAGATGTCGAACGTTACCGGCGGTTGCCCGGATTTGGCCCGCGCCATTACGCTCGCCCATGCGGCTGGCATGGTGGTGATGGTGGATGGTGCACAGGGGATTGTCCATTTCCCCGCCGACGTACAGCAATTAGACATTGATTTCTATGCGTTCTCGGGCCACAAGCTGTATGGCCCCACCGGCATTGGCGTGCTGTACGGTAAACCGGAACTGCTGGATGCCATGTCTCCCTGGCTCGGTGGCGGTAAAATGATTAGCGAAGTCAGTTTTGACGGTTTCACCACCCAGGCTGCTCCATGGAAGCTGGAGGCCGGTACGCCTAACGTTGCTGGCGTTATCGGGCTAAGCGCGGCGCTCGAATGGCTGGCGGACGTTGACGTGGTGCAGGCCGAAAACTGGAGCCGGGGTCTGGCGACGCTGGCAGAAGATGCACTGGCGAAACGCCCCGGCTTTCGCTCCTTCCGCTGCCAGGACTCCAGTCTGTTAGCCTTTGATTTCGCAGGCGTTCATCACAGCGACATGGTGACGTTGCTGGCCGAATATGGCATTGCACTGCGTGCAGGACAACACTGTGCGCAACCGCTGCTGGCAGAACTGGGCGTATCCGGGACGCTACGCGCCTCATTTGCACCTTATAATACGCAAAGTGATGTAGATGCGTTGGTCGCAGCCGTTGACCGCGCGCTGGAAATATTGGTGGATTAATGACAAGCCCTCTGTTCGCCGGACACCCGTTTGGCACAACCGTAACGGAAGAGACGTTACGCAATACCTTTACCCCGCTCACCCAGTGGGAAGATAAATATCGCCAGCTGATTCTGCTGGGTAAGCAGTTGCCAGCGCTTCCGGATTCGCTAAAGGCACAGGCCAAAGAGATCGCGGGCTGCGAAAACCGCGTTTGGCTGGGGCATACCCTTCATGAGAATGGTACTTTGCATTTCTTCGGCGACAGCGAAGGTCGCATTGTACGCGGGCTGCTGGCGGTATTACTCACGGCGGTCGAAGGTAAAACTGCAGCCGAGTTACTGGCGCATTCGCCTATGGCATTATTTGACGAGCTAGGTTTACGCGCGCAGCTCAGCGCCTCGCGTACCCAGGGGCTGCATGCTCTGAACGAGGCGATTCTTGAGGCTGCCCGACAGGTTTGATGGTTGCCGGATGGCGACGCGAACGCGCCTTATCCGGCACAACACATTCAACTCTGGCGCGCCGCTTTCGCCATCATCTTCTTCAGCGCATGTGAGACGGCAACAAAGCCAAAGGTGGCGGTCACCATAGTGGCCGCGCCAAAACCGGATGCGCAATCCATGCGCTTCGGCCCTTCCGCCGTCGCCTTCATCGCACATACCGAGCCATCTGCCTGCGGGTAAACCAGCGCTTCGGTCGAGAACACACAGTCCACGCCCAGCTTGCCTTTGCTGTTTTTCACCACGCCAAAATCGCTTTTCAGCCGCTCGCGTAGCTTGGCTGCCAGCGGATCCTGGATAGTTTTTGCCAAATCAACGACCTGTATCTGCGTCGGGTCGATCTGCCCTCCCGCACCACCAGTGGTCACCAGCGGAATTTTGTTACGCCGACACCAGGCGATCAGTGCCGCTTTTGGGCGCACGCTATCAATCGCATCAATGACATACGAATAACCCGCACTCATATACTCAGCAACATTATCCGGTGTGACAAAATCATCGACCACGTTCACCCGGCACTCCGGGTTAATCTGGCGGATACGTTCAGCCATCACTTCAGCTTTTGCCAGGCCGACGTTATCGCGCAGAGCATGGATCTGGCGGTTAGTATTGGTGACGCACACATCATCCATATCGATGAGCGTGATGGCGCCAATACCGGTACGCGCCAGCGCTTCCGCCGCCCACGACCCTACCCCGCCAATCCCGACCACGCAAACGTGCGATTGGGCAAACAACTGCAGCGCATTTTCGCCATACAGACGCGCCGTACCGCCAAAACGCTGGCGCCAGGCATCACTGATAACCACAGACATAACACCTCAAATTCATTAATATCGAGCGCCATCCGGCTATTAACCGCTGAACACGTTACCCGTACCCGGCGCTGTTTTCAGTACCCACACGCGACCGTAGTGATTATACCACCCCGCACGGTGTCCGGCGTCAGCACCAATGCCCTGATAGATATCGAAGTGTTGCCCTTTAATAGCGCCACCCACATCTAACGCCACCATCAGGCGCAGTTCGTACTGGCCGGTAAACTTGCCGTTATTGTCCAGTAACGGGACTTCCGCCAGCAATGTTGTGCCCGCCGGAATGATACTGCGGTCAGAAGCCACAGACGCGCGGCCAATCAACGGTACCGCGCTGGCCCCTTTGACCGGTGCAAAAGATTGCGGTTTAAAGAAGACAAACGATGGGTTCTGCTCCAACAGCTCACGCACTTCGGCTTCGCTGTGCGTTTCACCCCAATGGCGAATAGCCTGCATCGACATATCTTCTTTTTTCACTTCGCCACGGTCGATAAGCACTTTACCGATGCTGCGATAGGCGTGGCCGTTTTTCCCGGAATAGCTAAAGAAGTTAAGCGGACTGCCATCGCCAAAATCGATGTAACCACTGCCCTGCACATCCATAATGAAGTTATCCATCAGGGAGTTGCTGTACGCCAGAATGTAGTTGTCGCTCAGCGCACCCGCGTAAATCTCGGCACGGCTTGGTAAGCGCCCACGTTTTGGCGGCATGCGATAGATAGGATACTGAAACTCGCCCTGGCGCGTATGGCGCGCCTGAATAACCGGCGTGTAGTAACCGGTAAACTGGACGTTACCGTAGTTGTCCGCCCCTTCCATTTGCCAGGCATCAATACCAAACTGGCGCATACTGCGCGTATCACCGCCCGCACGTAACCACTGCTGGATAGCGTTGTAAACGTTGCTCTGGTTGCCGTACAAACGTGGCGAAGCGCTGCGAATTTGATTAACCTGCTCGGCGAAATCACCGGCATTGATTGGTGCGCCAACCGCATCAGGCTGGTTCACCAGTGAGAAAGGCTGGGTAAATTTCCCGTCTTTATACTGCTGCCCACGATCGGTGGGTTTTGAGGAACACGCGGCGAGCATCGCGACGACTGCTCCCGCCAGAAGATATTTTGCCCAACGTCCTTTCATTGTTCTCGTCTTATGTTGCCTGAATGCGAGACGAAGATAACAAACCCCCGAACCTAATGAAATGCGTATACATACCCGAACGCAAATTTTGAGCAAAAAACAATCCAGAATGCGTTGTTTTTGTTCATTTTCACCTTAAAAACGTGATCAAGGTGAAAAAAGGGTTGCATGAAAATGCGAGCAGAGTATAGTGCGCATCCACGGACGCGGGGTGGAGCAGCTTGGTAGCTCGTCGGGCTCATAACCCGAAGGTCGTCAGTTCAAATCTGGCCCCCGCAACCAATTAAAATTTGATGAAATAAAAGCAGTACGGTGACGCGGGGTGGAGCAGCCTGGTAGCTCGTCGGGCTCATAACCCGAAGGTCGTCGGTTCAAATCCGGCCCCCGCAACCAATCAAATTTGATAAAATATAAAGCAGTACGGTGACGCGGGGTGGAGCAGCCTGGTAGCTCGTCGGGCTCATAACCCGAAGGTCGTCGGTTCAAATCCGGCCCCCGCAACCAACATTATAAACACCCTAAAGGGTGTTTTTTTGTATCTGCGGTCCATAAAAAAAGCGCTTTTCAGCGCTTTTTTGTTATCCCCTTCTCGCCAGCGTCGCGCCATCGGCAAAGTAGGCTTTGATCCCCGCCAGAATCGACTCTGCAACTTCCTGCTGGAAGGTCGCAGTTTTGAGCTTGCGCTCTTCCTCAACGTTACTGATAAATGCGGTTTCCACCAGAATAGACGGAATATCCGGCGCTTTTAGTACCGCAAACCCGGCTTGTTCAACCTGGTTCTTATGCAGATTGTTAACTTTACCGAGCTTATTCAATACCGCTTTACCAAACTTCAGGCTGTCGGCGATGGTCAGCGATTGCACCATATCAAACATGGTATGGTCGACGTAGCGATCGCCGCTCTTGCTGACGCCGCCAATCAAATCCGAGGCGTTCTGAGTTTGCGCCAGATATTTCGCGGCGGTGCTGGTCGCCCCTTTGGTCGAGAGCGCAAACACCGACGAACCTCTGGGCTGTCGACTGGTAAATGCATCGGCGTGAATAGAGACAAACAGGTCTGCACGCTGCTTCTGCGCTTTCGCCACGCGGACTTTAAGCGGAATGAAGATATCTTCATTTCGCGTCATAAAGACCTTCATGTTGCCCTCTTTCTCTATGAGGGCTCGCAGGCGTCGGGCAATCTGCAGCACCACATCTTTTTCACGCGTCTTGTATTTCCCCACCGCACCGGAGTCCTCTCCGCCATGTCCTGGGTCGAGCATAATGACAATGGGACGATCGCGCCCCGCTTTACCCGGCTGCGGGCCACTTTGCGCAGGCGGCACCTGTTTGTCCAGATCGCCCTTGTTGTATTCTTCCAGCAACGCCAGCAGCGGATCCTGAACATCCTGGGCATTCGCGGGATAGAGATCCATCACCAGACGTTCTTTAAAGCCGGCCACCGGAGCCAGCGCAAAAAGTTGCGGCTTCACATTCTGTTTCAGCTCGAACACCATCCGCACGGTCTGTGGGTCAAACTGCCCGACGCGCGCCGATTTAATATACGGATCGTCAGGACGGATCTGCGCACCCATGCCCTTGAGCACCGAGTTCAAATTAACGCCTTCAATATCCACAACCACACGCTCAGGATTACTCAGGGCAAACTGTTTGTATTTCAGCAGACGGTTAGATTCTACCGTGACGCGGGTGTAGCTGGACGCTGGCCAGACACGTACGGCAACGACCTGACTCATGGCAGCCAGACCAACCTGGCTGACGCTCAAAAGCCACATAGCACCCGCACCTTTCAGTAAACGGCGGCGACTGATTGCTGAATTGGATCCCGACATGCTTCTCCCGAGCAAAAAGAAATCTTTATTGAGGTAATACGTAAAACGTCTGAATTGACCGGAAACTTTAGCGAATGACGCATAATCTGTCATCTATAAAAGGGTAAACATTCTTTTTATATTCACGGCATTACTGAGAAAAATCTTCGGCATGGGTAAAAATTACGCTTGCGCACAGCGCCAAAACAGAATAAAAATACACAAATTACGAATAATCATGCAATGAGGGTGTGCCGTGGTGAAGGAGCGTAGAACCGAACTGGTACAGGGATTCCGCCATTCTGTTCCCTATATCAATACCCATCGGGGAAAGACGTTTGTCATTATGCTGGGCGGCGAAGCCATCGAGCATGAAAACTTTTCCAGTATCGTCAATGACATTGGCCTTCTTCATAGCCTCGGCATCCGCCTTGTCGTGGTCTATGGCGCACGACCGCAGATTGATGCCAATCTTGCGGCACATCATCATGAACCGGTGTACCACAAGAATACGCGCGTTACCGACGCTAAAACCCTGGAGCTGGTCAAACAGGCGGCAGGGTTACTTCAGCTTGATATTACCGCCCGCCTGTCAATGAGCCTGAATAATACGCCATTGCAGGGGGCGCACATCAATGTGGTCAGCGGTAATTTTATTATCTCCCAGCCGCTGGGCGTTGATGACGGCGTGGATTACTGCCATAGCGGACGTATTCGTCGTATTGATGAAGATGCCATTCACCGGCAGTTAGACAGTGGCGCGATTGTGCTGATGGGCCCGGTCGCCGTTTCCGTCACCGGTGAGAGCTTTAACCTGACTTCAGAAGAGGTCGCCACGCAGTTGGCTATCAAACTGAAGGCAGAGAAAATGATCGGCTTTTGCTCCTCTCAGGGCGTCACCAACGATGATGGCGATATTATTTCCGAGCTGTTTCCTAACGAAGCCCAGGCGCGCGTTGAGCTGCAGGAAGAGAAAGGCGATTACAGCTCCGGCACAGTGCGCTTCCTGCGCGGGGCAGTGAAAGCCTGTCGCAGTGGGGTACGGCGCTGCCATCTGATCAGCTATCAGGAAGATGGCGCATTGCTGCAGGAACTGTTCTCCCGTGACGGGATCGGTACGCAGATCGTAATGGAAAGCGCCGAGCAGATCCGCCGCGCTACCATTAACGATATCGGCGGGATTCTGGAGCTGATCCGCCCGCTGGAGCAACAAGGCATTCTGGTACGTCGCTCCCGCGAACAACTGGAAATGGAGATCGACAAATTCACAATTATTCAGCGCGATAACCTGACCATCGCCTGCGCCGCTCTGTACCCTTTCCCGGAGGAGAGAATTGGCGAAATGGCGTGCGTGGCGGTGCATCCGGACTACCGTAGCTCATCGCGCGGGGAAGTATTGCTGGAGCGGATCGCCGCGCAGGCCCGGCAAATGGGACTGAGCAAACTGTTCGTGCTGACCACGCGCAGCATCCACTGGTTCCAGGAACGTGGTTTCACGCCGGTGGATATCGACCTGCTGCCGGAAAGCAAGAAAGAGATGTACAACTATCAGCGGCGGTCAAAGGTGCTGATGGCGGATTTGGGGTAGTGGTCGTTGCCGGATGCGGTATAAATGCCTTATCCGGCAACGAATTTTATTGATTAAACAACGCCGACAATCCGCTGCGACGTTCGGTGCGGGTGGCAATGGCGTTACTTAATATCCGCTCATCGGCATACAGTGACAGACGCCGGCGCGCGCGGGTGACGGCGGTATAGACCAGCTCGCGGGTAACCACGGGTGAATGCTGGCTGGGTAAAATCAACGCCGCATGGTCAAACTCAGATCCCTGCGATTTGTGCACGGTCATCGCCCAGGTGGTTTCATGTTCAGGTAAGCGACTGGGCTGGACTGATTTGATAGAACCGTCCGGCAGCGCAAACCACACCCTCAGGCCCTGTCCACGATCGAGGGCAATGCCGATATCACCGTTAAATAATCCCAGCGAACTGTCATTGCGCGCGATCATCACCGGCCTTCCCTCATACCAGCGGCTATGCGTCGAACGATGAATTTTACGTTTTTGCGCCATCACCTGCTCAAGGCGTTCATTCAAACCACCCACGCCAAACGGGCCTTCACGCAGGGCACACAACAGCTGATACTCATTGAAAGCCTGAATGACGGCATCCGGCTCAGCGCCCTCGCGCAGTAAATCCAGATAGTGCCCATAACCCGCCAGCGCCTCATCCAACATCGCGGCGTAATCTTCGCTGCTATGTAGCGTGCGTTTTTCGATGTCGCTAAACCCCTGCTGGAAGACCGTTTTGAGCGCGGCTTTGTCACCACGATTAATCGCAGCAGCCAACTGACCGATTCCGGAATCGCTACCGAAACGGTAACTCTTTTGCAGCAGACACAAACTGTCGCGCAAAGCGGCGGCCTGAGTTCCCAGACCTGCCGGAATAGCGCTTCCGGTCAGACGACTGAGCTGGCGGGCGCGTTCCGGGGTAAACCCGTCACCGACGAAAGCACAGATATCCCCCAGCACCGCCCCCGCTTCGACGGAAGCGAGCTGGTCACGATCGCCAAGAAAAATCACCCGCCCGTGCGGCGGCAGCGCATCGATAAGGCGCGACATCATCGGCAAATCAATCATCGAGGCTTCATCCACCACCAGCACATCCAGATGCAGCGGGTTTCCCGCATGATGGCGCAGGCGCTGACTGCCTGGCTGAGCGCCTAATAATCGATGCAACGTACTGGCGTCATCGGGAATGCGTTTCTTTTGCTCTTCGGTTAACGGCAGTTCTCGTAGCGCTGCGCCCAGCGAGGCAGTCAGGCGCGCTGCCGCCTTTCCAGTAGGAGCCGCCAGGCGAATACGGCAGCGTTCTCCCTCCGCCATCTGAATCAACGCCGCCAGAAGCCTCGCCACTGTTGTCGTTTTTCCGGTCCCCGGCCCGCCGGAGATCACCGATATACGACGGGTCAACGCCACCGCAGCGGCCACTTTTTGCCAGTTAACACCTTCCGCTGGTGGAAACAACGCCGCCAGCGTGTGGGTAAGCCGTTGTTCATCCACCTCAATGGCGTGGTTAACTTCACTGAAAAAGCGAGCCACCGCCCGTTCGTTATGCCACATCCGGTTCAGATACAAGCGATCGCCGTGCAGCACCAGCGGCGTGGGTTGCTCACCACGGCTTACCGCCCCGGAGGCCAGCAGACATTCCGTCCAGTCTTCTGGCTCCCCTACTTCAGCGAGCCAGGCGCTTAAAAGGGGATGGGCATCCTCGCTCAGGGATAACCGCGAAAGTGGTAAGCAGACGTGCCCTTCTCCTGCTTCACGACTGAGCAACGCCGCCGCCAGCGCAACGGCAGGGTTATCATTTCCGGCAACCGCCAGCGCAAACTGGGCATCCAGAGGCCGGAGCTGTTTTTGCTCCACAGCTTCCAGTAATCGTTTCTGGATTGTCATGACATCTCCTCCAGTGGCGCACCGACAAACATCTCGTCCATCAAGGCGATTAACTCCCCGTCTGGTCGGGTCGCGTAAATTCCCTGTTGCGGATTTTCACTGTCAATGCCACGCAAGAAGAGATAAATAACGCCGCCAAAATGGCGTTCATAATCGTAATCAGCAATGCGATGGCGCAAGTAGCGATGCAGCGCCAGGGTATAAAGTTGATACTGCAGGTCGTAGCGATGCGCCTGCATGGCAGAGGCCATCGCCTGCTGCGTATACGCTGAGCTGTCTTCCCCAAGCCAGTTCGATTTGTAATCGAGAAGGTAATAACGCCCCTGGTGGCGGAAAACCAGGTCAATAAATCCTTTCAGCATGCCGCGTACCTGCATAAATTCCAACGCAGGGCACCCCGCGGAGAGAGGATCGTATTGGCGAATTAACGCATCAAGTTGGCTGGCCATCAGCGGCTGCGAAATCGGCAGGTAAAACTCCATCTCCACCTGTTTTTCACGCGCGGAAAGATGGCTCAAACTCACGCCCGTCTCGTTGAGAGGCGCCTGCAAAATGGCATCCAGCCATTCGGTCAAAACCGGCGTCCAGTGCGCGTCATAACCGCCCAATGCCAGTTTTTCCTCGACCCAACTCGGATCTACCGGTTGAGTAAAGTCGAGATCTTCAAACAGGCTATGCAAGAATGTACCTGGCGAAGCGCCGCGCGGGAACTGATGCGGAGTAAGCCCTGACTCTTCAATAACCTCACCAACGCCTGCGGCATCAATATCCAGTCGCGGGATCAGATCCTGCGCGATTCCATGCCCACGCTGCTGCAGACCGGAATAACTGGTCACGCGCCAGCTATCGCCGGGCGTACGCTGCAGTATTTTCGCACTCAGTTCGCAGCTAACAGCCTGCGCAACTTGCCAGCGTTCACCGTCAGGCTGCGCAGGCGTCTGGCAGGCAATATCGTCGCTACACAGCGCTTCAATCGCACTACGCAGACCCGCGGCATCCATCGGCTCACCTTTTTGCAACAGGCGACCAAGGGCGCTGTGATGTACATCGGTATCCCCTTTTTTATCGCCCCGACGTCGCACCAACGGCGCAACGCCAAGGCTGCAGTGCCATACCGAACGGGTTAGCGCGACATAGAGCAAACGCAGGTCTTCCGCCAGACGTTCCGCTTCAGCCAGCTCAACGCTCTCCTCGGCATCGCTGAGATCCAGCACGGCTTCAAAAGAGCTGCGATCGTGGTAGAAAGCCTGATCCTGGACGCGGAAATTCGTGATAAACGGCAGCCAGACCAGCGGATACTCCAGCCCTTTAGATTTATGGATAGTGACGATTTTGACCAGATGCTTGTCGCTTTCCAGCCTGAGCTGCTGGCTGGACGCGTTGCTGTCGGGTTCAAGAATATGCTGGGACAGCCAGCGCACCAGCGCATGCTCGCTTTCCAGCTGCGAGCCCGCTTCCTGCAACAGTTCGCTGATATGTAAAATATCGGTCAGGCGGCGTTCGCCCCCCGCCGTCGCCAGCAGGTTTTCCGCAATCTGGCGGGTTGTCATCAGCGCGCGCAGCATCGGCATCACGCCGCGTTTATGCCAGATCTGACGATAGCCATCAAACTCTTCGACCACCGCATCCCAGGCATTTTCGTCGTTATTTAAGGCTTCAAGATCCTGCGCATTCAGCCCCATCATTGAGGTCGCCAGCGCGCTACGCAGCGTGTTCTCACGCTCCGGCGTCATCACCGCCTGCAGCACCCACAGCAACTCCCGCGCTTCCAGCGTTTCAAATACGCTGTCACGGTTGGAAAGGTAGACGGAGGGAATTGCCAGCTGCGTCAGCGCATCACGGACCAGTGCCGCCTCCTGGCGGCTACGAACCAGTACGCTGATATCCGACGCGCGTACCGGACTGGATGTTTTACCACTGACCAGTTGCGCAGCGCCAGACTGCCCTGCCTTAAGCCAGTCGCGAATTTGCGTGGCGCACACCTGGGCCATGTAGTTCTGATAATCGCCTACGCCGCAGCTTTCCCCTTCCATCAGCCACATGCTCATGGCTGGCTGTGTCTCACCGTATAAAACAAACCGAAACGACTGGTTTTTTTCTGCAAATTTTACCGGGCTAAAGGGGATTTCGCGGAACATAAAGGCGTCATCCATCTGGCTGAAAAGCGTATTTACGCTATTGACCATGCCGGGGGCCGAACGCCAGTTGGTATCGAGCGTATAGTGTGCGCTGACCTCGCTGCGCGCCTTCATATAGGTGAAGATATCCGCGCCGCGGAACGCGTAAATCGCCTGTTTTGGGTCGCCAATCAGCAGCAGTGCGGTATCCGGCTGATGCTGCCAGATCCGACGAAAAATACGGTACTGCTGCGGATCGGTATCCTGAAATTCATCGATCATCGCGACCGGAAAACGGGTACGGATAGCCGTCGCCAGCGCATCACCGCTTTCACTGCGCAACGCTGCATCCAGACGGCTGAGCATATCGTCAAAGCCTAGCTCACCGCGGCGTCGTTTCTCCTCGGCAACCGCTGAACGGATCTCCGCCAGCGCCCGGGTGATCACCAGATCGCGGAGAGTTAACGGTTCGCTAAGCAGTTCATCAATAGCGACAAACAGCGGGTGCTGAGGAGTTATTCCGCCCGCTTTAGTGCGCTCTTCCAGAAAACGCTGAGAGAATTTCTCCAGCGCGTCAGGAAGCTGATAACTTTGGGTTTCTTCTTGCGCCCATGCGCTGATCTTTTCGATCCACTTACCCTGGTTACCACGGTTAAATTTACGCCGGTCGATCCCGGAGGCTTCCAGCAGGCCATCCAGCTCATCAACAGAATCACGCCATTGCTGCTTGATCTGGTTAATGCGCGTGAGAATTTGTTCGTGCCGGGAAGCCAGCGTTTCGTCATCAGACGGCGGAGCCTTGATGACCGGCGCTTCCCCCTGCAGATAGCGATCGATGTCTCTCAGCAGAGCCTGCGGTCCTTTCCACGTTTCAAAAATCACCTGCGCAATGTCGCGGGGTAGTGGATAGCAGTGTCGACGCCAGAAGTCCGCACAGGCCTGATAGCGCAGCAGCGATTCATCTTCTATCAGTTGCTGTTCGAACAGCATGCCTGATTCAAAGGCGTTGAGACTGAGCATACGCTGACAAAAGCCGTGGATGGTAAACACCGCCGCTTCATCCATCTGTCTTTCAGCCAATAGCAGCCACTGAGCGGCCTGTTTTTTATCGGCGATTTCATCTAACAAACGGGCATATAGCGGGTTGTCGGTTGTTTCACGCATGCAGGCAATTCGCAGTTCATGAATGTTGCTACGAATTCGACCACGCAACTCTTCGGTGGCCGCCTCGGTGAAGGTGACCACGAGCAGTTCTTCAACGGTCAGAGGACGAGGAAAGGCGGCAGAGCCGCCCAGTCCAAGCAGTAAACGTAAATACAGGGCGGCGATGGTAAAGGTTTTACCGGTGCCCGCAGAGGCTTCAATCAGGCGCTCACCCGTCAGGGGCAAGCGCAGTGGATCAAGGGACTCAGCGGCATCATTCATTCTTATCACTCATCAGGGGTAAGGTTTGCTGCAACGCGCTGACTGTCTGCCACACTTTCCAGCCTTCCGGGTGCACATATTCTGCTTTCCCGTTCTGACTGCCGGAAACCTGTGACAGTATCGCCATGCCTTGCGGCTCAACCACCGCCTGATGGAAGAAGTCGGCAAGTTTTTGCGGCGTCAGCAGTTTAATCTGAGCCACTATTTTATCACGTGAATCGAAGCGCATATTGCCGCGATCAAAATCTTTGCTTAACTGTGAGGCTTCTTCCCCCAGCGTTTGCGGCGCCTGCAGCATTTGCGCAATAATCGCCTGCTGAATTTGCGCAAACTCTTCAGGTTTCATCGCCCGCAGCTTCGCTTCCGCCGTCGGGAAGAACGCTTTATAACGCTCCCAAAGATAAGACGGCTGCTTATCATTGCTTTGCAGCAGGAACCCCATTCCCCACTGACGGCCAATACTCATCGGGAAAGCAAATACAGCGTAGCCTAACTGCTCTTCAGTACGCAGTTGATTGTAGAACCACGGCTGAACAATCTGCCCTAACATGGCGCTGTAGGCTGAACTGGCGTATTCATCGTATCCGGTTGGCACAAATACCGCCGCCAGCGCGGAGTCCGTGCTACTGCCTGCTTTTTCAAAGATGACGGACTGCTTCTTGTCCACAACCACATCTTTATTGCGACACCACTGTGCCCCGTTAGCGCCAAGCTGTTGTTGGATATCCCGCGCCATGGTCGTCGCCTGAGCGGCGCTCATATTACCAATTACCAGGAATTCAGGCCGCGCACCGGTTTTTAAGGCGTCGCGGTACGCCATCACCTCTTTCAGGGTGATAGAAGGCAGTAGTTTACGACGCTCATCGCGTGAGAAGTACGGCACCTGAGAAAGCATCTGCACTGGCATAATTGCCTGATCGTAGGCTTTACCCTTCTCTGCAGAATCCATCATCTGGGCATACCAGGATTTCGCCTGTTCCAGCTGTTCATCCGTTGAGGTGTAGCTGAAATAGCCGCTCAGCAGCGCCTGAAAAAGCTGCGGCAGACGTTGGGTGTAGCCGTTGGCGTTAAGCATTAACCCATTGTTAGCGTTGGTAGAGAAACCAATTCCACCTACCGACGCCTGGTTGCTTAACTGATCGAGCGCAATCCCCGCCAGGTAATCGTTAAGTGCGAATAATACCTGGTTGCGGGCGCTGTCCATGGCCTTCGGGTTACGCAGGATCACGCTGACGTCAGCCTTCGGCTCACTGGCAAAATACTGGCTCGGCGCATACACCACGCGTAGATCCGGCTCATCAACGATCAGTTCCGGGTGAGCGTATTTTTTATCCGTTTTAATCAGCGTGAAATCATCCGGAATGTAGGGGTTCAACTCCGGTAACGACAGCGCAATGCCCTGCGCTTTTTTCTGCCAGTCGGCAAAGGTTTTGTCGCTGATTTTATCCACCTGGTAAGGCGCATCGACAAAATAAGCGGTTTTATTATGCGGTTCTTTCGCACTGATATACCAGATACGCGCATTCTGTGGCGTCATCATTGCCAGGCGTTGCTCAACGGCTTTCACATCGTACTGGTCGGCAATATTCACCGCATCCAGCGTATGTTCGACAGGAACGCGGATCATGGTATCAGCCAGCCATTCCACGTAGTCCATATCACGGGTGATGGAGGGATAACGGAAATCGAGATCCAGTACGTGCGCCAGTTCGTCAAAATAGCGTTTATCGACGCCTTTATCGCGTAACAGATTGAGATAACTGAATATTGCCGCAACAACTTCATCGCGGTTCGCCAGCCCTTTGTCGGTTAACGTCGCGGAAATGGCTAACACGCCGCTGTTCCCATTGACCACCGGATCGGAATCCGCACGAATACCTTCAACCAGTCCCTGCTTTTGCAGCCAGTCAGACAACGTGCCAGGGCTACGATTACCAATCAGATAGGTCACCAGCTCATCGGTTTTACTGCGGAACTGCGCGCTGTTGTTATCGATACGAAACTCGACGCGCAGTACTTTACGCGGCATTGCCGGAACATAGTGGATGATGACGCCCTTTTGCGCGTCGGTGACTACCGGTACGGTAATTTCAGGCTTTGCGATATTTCTGTTCGGTACGCGTCCAAAGGTGTCAGCAGCTATCCGCGCCAGCTCTGGCAGCGGTTTATTGCTATAAATCACCGCCTTCATCAGGTTCGCGGAGTAGTACTTTTCATGAAATTTTTGTAATGCCTGCACCACCGGGTTTCCCGGTTTATCGCTTAATGTCTCGAGATTTCCGCCGGAGAAACGCGAGCCAGGGTGCGCCGGGTTGATGGTCTCAGCACTCACCTGCGCCATACGCATCCCGTCTCGGGTACGCGCCAGCGTCAGCTCGGAGTTAACCGCGTTACGCTCACGATCGGCATATTTTTTATCCAGCAACGGATCGGCAATAGCGTCCGCCAGGCGATCCACCGCCCCCACCAACGCGTCGTTTTCGACTTCAAGATAGAAGGCCGTACGGTAAGGCGCGGTGCTGGCATTGTGGCTGCCGCCGTGCATTTTCAGGAATTCAGCCAGACTGTCCGGCTGTGGGTATTTTTTCGAGCCCATCAGACACATGTGTTCGAGATAATGCGCCAGCCCCTGATGCTCGTCCGGATCTTCCAGCGAGCCCACGGGAACCACCAGTGCAGAAAGGGATTTCACGGCCTGAGGATCGGATACCAGCAACACGACCATGCCGTTATCAAGGCGCACGGCCTGATACTGGCGGGTGTCTTTATCGCTTTTACGGATGGTTTCAGCTAAAGGCTGCCAACCGGTATCTGCCTGACTTACGGGAACCCAAAGGGCGACGAACAACAGTAATGCGCTGAACCAGGTGCTGCGGGGCATTCACAAACCTCATCATTAACGTATTCACCTGTTCACAGCAAAGCACGCATAAATACGTGGTCTGAACAGGGCAAGACTATGTGCTGAACGAGCCAGCATCCTCTCTTTGTAAGAATCAGTCCGTGACAGAATGCGCATCATAGTGGAAGCCATCGAACTGCGCAATTTTTATACAATCATCATGACTGATTAAAGCGAAAAATCGGTAACAGGTAACGCTGAGACTGTAAAACAATGGTCTCCAGCGTAGCCGCATCCAGTTGACGCCAAAGACGCTGATACCAGATATCATCACCTTCACCCCGTACCATCATGTTGCCTTCATAGGCCTGCAGAAACTTACTGCGCGCTTTTTGTAACGTTGCATCGTCATCTAACATGGCATCATTTGCGGCGTCATAACAGGTTTTTATCCAGGCGCCGCCGCTTTCGGGCAATACCAGTAATGGTGACGACATGCCTTCCCGATAACCGTCAATGAGCTGCGACAGGTACAGCAGCGCCTGCTCTGCATCCAGTGGCGGAAAACGCCATTCCCCGTCTTTACGCAGGAACAACCGGCTCTCTCCCGTACCGCCACTGGCACAATAGACAAGATGTTCCAGCCAAAGTTGCACCCCCTGCGCAATGCTTATTAAAGATGGGCGCCAGCGCAACAAACCGTCCTCTTGCACCTGTGGCAGCCAACCGGTGATTTGCACGCCGTTACAGTTAAGATCGATTTCCATACTCTGACAGGGCTGACGACAGGCGATAATGCGTTCAGCCAGCGACTGCATCTCCTGACGCTGCGTATCCCACAGAATTTCGCCAAATGGCCCATAGGGAAGCGTGCCCGCCGCACGAAAACGGCGAAACAGTTGTTCAGCATCCTTCTCTTCAACCAGCGTGTTAAGCAATTGCTGATTAAGCTGATAGCGGGTTAATCCTTCAAGAGTGAACGGTTCCGTTTCCGGGATCTCACTTTCTTCAGAGCGGAAGTTGACCCTCAGCCGCATCTGGAAAAAAGCCCTTACCGGATGAGCCCAAAATCGCTGCAGCGTTTCCAGCGTCAGCGTTTCAGGCATCTCAAAGGGAAGCGTCTGGACAAAATCCGTGTGCGCTTTTCCTGACAGGCTCGCCGCAGGCAGCCATTCCCGGGCATAGCTTTGCTGTTCGCCCGGCAGATAGTTTTGTGCATCAAAGGGCATACGGGTATGCAAACGAGTAATGTGTGCTTTTACCCGGGCCTCGCTTTGATCGCAGGTCAACGATTCATCGCCCGGCAGATAATGGCTTTGCCCGATGTAGTCCATCAGTTCCTGCACCAGTACCGACGGGAAGCGCTCGCTGTTGTCCTGAATGGAGCGGCCAATGTAGCTGATGTAGAGCGTTTGCTGTGCTGAAATCAATGCTTCAAGAAACAGGTAGCGGTCATCATCGCGACGGCTGCGATCGCCCCTCATCGGTTTTTGACTCATCAAATCAAAGCCCAACGGCGCAAGCTGACGCGGATAAACGCCATCGTTCATACCCAGCAGGCACACCACCTTGAAAGGAATAGAGCGCATCGGCATCAGCGTACAAATGTTAACTGGCCCCGCCAGGAAGCGCTGGCTGATGCGTTCCTGGTCAAGGCGCTGGGCCAGCTCATCACGTAACAGAGAGAGCGGTATAGCATCGCCGTACTCGGCCCCTAAACCTTCAGTGATAATAGCCTGCCACTGCTGTTCGATCAGCGTCATCGCCGCTTCGGTGTCCGCGTCCGGCAGGAAGAAATCATTAAGCATTTCCCGACAAACGGGCAGCCACTCTTCCAACGGACGTTCCTGAGCTAACCCTCTACGCCAGAGATTAAGCTGCATCAGCAACGAAGCCAGATGCCCTACCAGTTCGGCAATCAAACCGCTGGACTCATCGTAAGGCAACACCGATTGCCACTCGCCCTGCGCGCTTTCCATCGCGTAGCCGAGCAGCATACGCGTTAAACCAAATTGCCAGGTATGCTGACCTGTTGGCGGAAGTTCCAGTTCACGCACGTTATCGTCGTCAATTCCCCAACGAATCCCGGATTCATTGACCCATAAGCGAAGATAGCGCAGCCCTTCTTCATCGATATTGAAACGCGCCGCCAGCACGGGTACATCCAGTAATGCCAGCACATCCTCTGAGACAAAACGGCTATCCGGCAGCGACAGCAGGCTAATAAAGGCCTGTAAGACGGGATGAGACTGGCGCGCCCGACGGTCGGAAATCGCATAAGGTAAGTAACGCTCAGCTGGCGCACTGCCAAAGACCGACTGAATAAATGGGCTGTAGCTGTCGATATCCGCCACCATCACAATAATATCGCGCGGCGTCAGCGTGGGATCCGCTTCCAGCATTGCCAGCAGGCGGTCATGAAGAATTTCTACCTCGCGCTGTGGGCTATGACAAACATGGAAAGTCACGCTGGTGTCGTTCAGCTCAAGCCGTCGTTTATTATCGCTACGCGAATACTCTTCCAGCGTAACACCCGCCACGGCATGACTTTCAAGTTCCAGAATATCCGATTGAATATTATGCAAAAGATTGTCAGGCGTAATATCGACAAACGCATCCAGTTCCTGACTATTTTCCAGTTCTGAAAGCAAATAAATGTAATCGCGCCCCAGTTTGCCCCACGAGGCCAGCATCGGGTTGCCCACATCCTGTTCACCATCGCTGTTAAACAATCCTTCGGCTTTCTGACTATCGCGAAACAGCGGCAGATGGCGTTCTTCAAAGCTGTGCCGACGCTGACGCGCCATCAGCTTCGCCAGCCAGGCGGGATCTTTTATATCTCCCCAGTAGTAGCGACAAGGGTTGGTAAACAGCAGATGAATATCAATGTGCTTGCCCAGCGCCTGCAATGCCTGCAAATAAACCGGCGGCAGCGCTGAAATGCCGCAAATAAAGACGCGAGAAGGCAGTCCCTGCGGGCACTCGGACGCACTTTCCAGAGTCTGAATAAATCGTTGGTATAAATTGGCGCGATGCCAGCGCGGCTGGCCCAATTCCTCGGTGTGTTCCACCAGCGCTTTCCACAACGGCGCCTGCCAGGCCTGAGATTCGCCGAGTCCCTCAACCAGTCGCCCGGCTTCCCACTGGGTCAACCACTCAGGGCGATAGACTAAATACTGGTCAAAGAGGTCAGCCGCGCGCGAGGAAAGCTGAAACAGTTTACGTTTATCGGTGTCGTCCGTCAGATAGTGGCGCAGCAATGCGAAGTCATCGCCATCCAGCAATTGCGGCAACAGCGTCATCAACTTCCAGCTCATGCTCTGTTTGCTGAACGCGCTCTCTTTCGGGATATCCGGCAGCACGCGCACAAACATATCCCAGATAAAACTCGCGGGCAGCGGAAAATCGATGTTGGCGGCAATACTAAACTTCTGTGCAAGGGTCATTTGTAGCCACTGCGCCATACCGGTACTTTGAACCAGGATCATCTCAGGTTCAAAGGGGTCGTCCAGCCGCTCGCGCTCAACGATAAATTCCATTAACGCTTCCAGCACATCCAGACGATTGGAGTGGTAGACCCTTAACATAGCGACTCCTGACTACTGACGATTCGGGCAATGCAGACGCGTCATCTGACCCTGCCTGCCCAAGGGTGAAGAAATTTTAACGTTGATGCTGACACATCCCGCGCTCGTTGTCTGCATTCGGTTAACCTGCCAGTTCAAAGGCGATGAAAACTGATACAGCTGGGTTTGCTGCCAGGCGTGACGCCAGAGTTGCTGATACTGGTTTCTGATGATAAAGCTGTTCATCAGCGCCCGCTGGTATCCTGACAGCGCGGTCACAATCATGATCATCAGCACCATTGCCAGCATCACTTCCGGCAGGCTAAAGCCACGCTGTCTGTTCAGGGGATCTGACATAGTGCCTGCTCCTTTAGTGGACAAAAATCGCTCCAGCCATGCGCCGAATATTCGATATTGTCATCAATAATCGCCCCCTGCCGCCATAACGATACCCCTTCATAATGGACTATAAGCAGCACGAAATTATTAGTAAGCAGTCGCAGACAAACAGCGGCATCCTGCGTGGTATAACGCCGACACTGTGCGGCGAGTTGTAAGCGCCAGGGCTGCATACGCCCCCATTCCATCGCGGATTGCACCACCGCCTGGCGCTGCAGAGCCTGACTTTGCGTGACCACTCGCGAAGCAAAACGGGACTCCTGCCTGCTAACGCCTTGCAGCAGAAGGCTACCGAGCACCAATAGCAACAAGACCATCGCTAAAGATGAAACGCCCCGCTCACGGTTCACAGGTTGAATCCTGTCACGCTGTAGACTGCTTCAATAACCTTTTGTGGTTCGGCATTGTTCACTCCGCGCAAACGCAGCGTAAGGAGCGGGGAATATCCGCTGATATTCAGACGTTCGACCTGAAATGCCTCAATCTGTATCGTGGCTGGATCGGTCATTTTCTCCCACCCTTTTCCATTGCAGTCCGTTACTCCCCGCAGGGTCTCCAGTACCTTGTCCTGTAAACGAAATCCAATCGTATCGGCCTCTTTCGCGGGACTGCTCTCCCAAATGCCGTTGCTATTGGCATCCCAGCGCGCAATGACACAGTCGCCCTTAGCCGATATCTCCAGCCCTTCTCCGACACAGTTTCCGCGGCAGTACCCTGCCCGCTGAAGATGCTTCGCCACGGTGTATACCCGCTGCCATATTTCATCTTCAAGCGCTAACTGTCGCGTGTTGCGCAGGATCTCTCGCTGCAGCGCGGGTAAAAATCGCGCTGAGCTAAGCAATAAAACGCTGCTAATCGCCATAGCAATCAGCACCTCCAGGAGTGAAAAGCCCCGTTCATTTACGGACATAACCTGGCCTCATCTTTCTCGCAAAGCCTGATTCGCCCCCAGCCTGACACCACCACGCGCCATTCCCCTGTCGTATTTTTCAGGCGAATATGTCCAGCCCATGCCGTATTGCGCAGACCAAAAAAGGCCAGTGAAGGCGTTATCTCTGCCATTTCGACATCGTCCCAGGGCGGTGTAAAAACCAAGGGCGAAACGGGTAGACACGTGGTTTGCACAGCAGCAGAGCTGACAAAACACCAGGATGTGCCATCCCGAATCACGCTGATGACGTGATCGCGGTTACGCCAGTTAGCATCTTCACGCAGTTGCAGCAGGTAATCTCGCACCTGAATGGCGGTTTGCCATAGCCGCTGTTGCTGCTGCCAGCGCTGCCAACCATACAGCCCCGAGGCGCCAAGCGCCGCGACGATCAGCATCGCAATCAGGGTTTCGAGAAGCGTGTAGCCGTGTTGTTTTTTCATGTTGCCAGTATGGCGTGAGGAAAATGAATAACGAGCGGGAAATTCGGTTTCTACGGCGAGCTACGAGGAATATTTGTCGCGTTGCAGGTCGTTGCAATATTTCAGGAACCCACGCCGAAGAACGAGATTTGAGACAAAAAAAACCGACGCGCACGGGCGTCGGTTGTGACAGCATGAAGCCGATTAGATAGCCACTGGCGCTTTAATACCAGGATGCGGATCGTAGCCTTCAATTTCGAAATCTTCGAAGCGATAGTCAAAGATAGATTCAGGCTTACGTTTGATGACCAGCTTCGGCAGCGCGCGCGGTTCGCGGCTAAGCTGCAGATGCGTTTGATCCATATGGTTGCTGTACAGGTGCGTGTCGCCGCCGGTCCAGACAAAATCACCCACTTCCAGATCGCACTGCTGCGCCATCATGTGTACCAGCAAGGCGTAGCTGGCAATGTTAAACGGCAAACCGAGGAACACATCGCACGAACGCTGATACAACTGGCAGGAGAGCTTGCCATCCGCCACGTAAAACTGGAAGAACGCGTGGCACGGCGCCAGCGCCATTTTATCCAGCTCACCGACGTTCCATGCAGAAACGATAATTCGGCGAGAGTCCGGGTCATTTTTGAGCTGGTTTAACACCGTGGTGATCTGGTCAATATGGCGACCGTCTGGCGTAGGCCACGCACGCCACTGTTTGCCATAAACCGGGCCCAGATTACCGTTTTCATCCGCCCATTCGTCCCAGATTGAGACGTTGTTTTCATGCAGGTAGGCAACGTTGGTGTCGCCCTGCAAAAACCACAGCAGTTCATGAATGATCGAGCGTAAATGGCAGCGTTTAGTCGTAACCAGCGGGAACCCTTCCTGCAGATTAAAACGCATCTGATGACCAAAAATGGAAAGCGTTCCGGTTCCGGTACGGTCGTTTTTCTGTGTGCCTTCATCCAGCACTTTTTGCATCAGTTCTAAATACTGTTTCATGGTTCCTCAGGAAACGTGTTGCTGTGGGCTGCGGCGGTACGCCCAAACCATCATAATAATGCCTGCGACAATCATCGGGATTGAGAGGATTTGCCCCATGCTGATGTACTGTACCCAGGTGCCGGTAAACTGCGCATCCGGCTGGCGGAAGAATTCAACGATAATACGAAACGCGCCATAACCAATCAGGAACAGACCGGATACCGAACCCATCGGGCGCGGTTTACGAATGTACAGATTAAGAATGATAAACAGCACAACGCCTTCCAGGGCCATCTCATAAAGCTGTGAGGCGTGGCGCGGCAGCGAGCCGTAGGTATCAAAAATTGACTGCCATTGCGGGTTAGTTTGCAGCAGTAAAATATCTTCGGTACGGGAGCCCGGGAACAGCATGGTGTACTTGAAGTTCGGATCAACGCGTCCCCACAGCTCACCGTTGATAAAGTTGCCCAGACGCCCTGCGCCCAGACCAAACGGAATCAGCGGGGCAATGAAATCAGAAACCTGGAAGAACGAACGCTTGGTGCGTTTGGCGAAGATAATCATCACCAGGATCACACCAATAAGCCCACCGTGGAAGGACATCCCGCCGTCCCAAACGCGGAACAGATACAGCGGGTTATCGAGGAATAACGGGAAGTTATAGAACAGTACGTAACCAATACGCCCTCCAAGGAAAACCCCGAGGAAGCCCGCATACAGTAGATTTTCTACTTCATTTTTGGTCCAGCCACTGCCCGGACGATTAGCACGGCGCGTCGCCAGCCACATCGCAAAAATAAACCCCACCAAATACATTAAGCCGTACCAGTGAAGCGCGACGGGTCCGATTGAGAAAATGACCGGATCGAAATCCGGAAAATGCAGATAGCTACTGGTCATCTGTCACCACAAGTTCTTGTTATTTCGCTGAAGTCAGACAGCAATTGATAAGCGCGCCTGCATAATGCAGGCGCTCCAAAGGTGCGAATGATAGCACATGGGGATCGCAGCGGATGCCGATTACAGTTAAAAGATATGTATACCTACTGTTACCAGCCCCCGATTCACAATCCCCCGCGAATCAGTCCCCCCATGCCACGGCGTTCCATAAAAGCCGCCACCTGATGGCGTACTTCTGTCGCCATCTGCGCTTCCAGGCTGCGTTGCGCCAGCGTTTGCGCCTCATCAAAATCGATATGGCGCAGCAGATATTTAACGCGAGCCACGGAACGACCGTTCATCGACAAATGGCGAAAACCCAGGCCGATCAGAATGGCCACGCACATCGGGTCGCCCGCCATTTCACCGCACAATCGCAAATCGATACCGCTTCTTTCGGCTTCCTGCGCAATCATCGCCAGCACACGTAACATACCCGGATGCAGGCTGTCATAAATGCTGGCCACCCGCGTATTGTTACGATCGACAGCCAGAATGTACTGGGTGAGATCGTTGGTTCCGACCGAGATAAAGTCTATCCGGTTTATCAGATGCGGCAGCATAAACACCATCGACGGAACTTCCAGCATGATGCCAATGCGCGGTTTTGGGATCGCGTAGCCGATCATCTCTTCCACTTCGCGTCCGGCGCGTTCAATCAAACGTCGCGCTTCGTCCACTTCATCAATGCTGGTGACCATCGGCAGCAAAATACTCAGGTTGCCGGTTGCCGCGTTGGCACGCAGCATGGCCCGAACCTGGATCAAAAAGATCTCCGGCTGATCGAGCGTTATGCGGATCCCACGCCAGCCAAGGCACGGGTTCTCTTCACTGATCGGCATGTAGGGCAGTTGTTTATCGGCGCCGACATCCAGCGTACGCAGGGTCACCGGCTTGTCGTTAAACATTTGCAGCATGCCCTGATACTGCGCAACCTGTTCTTCTTCCGAAGGAAAACCGCTTTGCAGCATGAACGGGATTTCGGTGCGATACAGGCCAATGCCATCGATCCGGCTCCCCAGCTTCTCTTCATGCTCCGGGCTGAGGCCCGCATTGAGCATCACCTTCACACGCTCGCCACTTTTCAACTGTGCTGGCTGGTTGACGTCATCTTCCGCCAGGCGGCTCAGCTCAATTTCTTCACTGATAAGACGCTGGTATTCCTGGATCAATACCGGTTCTGGATCGACCAGCAGTTCACCGCGATAACCGTCCACTACCAGCGTACGGCGATGTAACACCGATGGCTGGATATCGGCCCCCATGACGGTAGGGATACCCAGCGCACGAACCATAATAGCCGCATGAGAGTTGGCCGCGCCGTCCCGGACAACCACACCGACTAAGCGGTCCTGAGGAAGTTCCGCCAGCGTGGTGGCGGAAAGCTCATCCGCCACCAGCACAAAGCGCTCCGGCCAGGTATTCGGCCCCTGGATCGAGTCGTCAAGATGGAACAGTAGACGCTGGCCCAGCGCGCGTAAATCTCCGGCCCGCTCTTTGAGGTAGTTATCACTCAGCGCGGCAAACTGTTCGGCAAACTTTTCAATGATCGTTTTAACGGCCCACTCGGCCACCGAACCGTTATCCACTTCCGCAAATAGCTCACGGCGCAGACGAGTATCGGAAAGCAAGTGTGAGTAGAGATCAAAAATCGCCGCCGTTTCTTTTTGCGCCCCGGCGGTAAAGCGTTTGCTGTAGCGCCGGAATTCATTCGCCGCCTCTTCCAGCGCACCGGTGAGTCGCTCGCGCTCAAGCGCCGGATCCAGCGTTGAAGCCTGATAGACCTGCTCCATCAGCGGCAGCGTCGCATCCTGCCAGCCTTCGGCTATTGCCACGCCAGGGGCGGCGGGCAATGCGCGGATGCGCGTTTGCCGGTATTGGCCGAACAGTGCGTTTAGCTGCGACTGCGAAAGAATAGCCGCCATTTGCGTGGCGAGCGTGACGAGGAAAGACTCTTCACTTTCATCGTACTGGCGCAATTCGCGCTGCTGGACCACCAGCACACCTAACAGCTGACGGCGCTGAATAATCGGTACGCCTAAGAACGCACGAAAGCGCTCTTCTTTTACCGAAGGGATGTATTTAAAGCTGGGATGTTTTTGCGCATCGGCGAGGTTGATAGGTTCCGCCAGCCTGCCAACCAGGCCAACGATACCTTCATCAAACGCGAGTGCGACAGTACGACCACGCGGTTTCTTCAGTCCCCGGGTCGCCATGAGGTAATAACAACGTCGATCGTGATCGGCCAAATAAACCGAACAGACCTCTGTATCCATCGCAAGACAGATGTCGGTAACCAGAATATTCAGCGCTTCATTCAGACGCGGAGCACTGGCCACCTTTTCGACTATTTCGCGCAGGCGGGTGAGCATAATTTGCGTAGCTTAACCTCTTTTACGTCTGTACGCAGGTGCGCTTTGCGGCTTAGGAGTGCTCTCCTGAAGCGCCATGACAACACTTGCGAATTCTTTCATCACCCTGCGATAGACATCGCGTTTAAATGACACCACCTGTCGAACCGGATACCAGTAACTCACCCAGCGCCAGCCGTCGAACTCAGGTGTACTGCTGGTTTGCATATTGATTTCAGCATCGCTGCTAACCAATTGCAGAAGAAACCATTTTTGTTTCTGGCCGATACAAACCGGCTTCGTGTCCCAACGCACCAAACGTTTCGGTAACTTGTAACGCAACCAGTTACGAGTAGAAGCAAGGATCCGTACATCTTTACGACTGAGACCCACTTCTTCAAAGAGTTCCCGGTACATCGCCTGCTCTGCTGTCTCTCCTGCATTTATCCCACCTTGCGGGAATTGCCAGGAGTGCTGACCAAATCGCCGGGCCCACATGACCTGCCCCTGGCGGTTACAAATTACTATCCCTACATTCGGGCGGTAGCCATCGTCATCAATCACCGGACTACCTCAATATAAACCTTATATACAAACGATTGTTTCACACTCCAGAGAGGCGGTAAACCACTCTGTTAAGGGCGCGATACTCTAATAACAATTGAATAACTCACAGCTAAGGGCGGAGTTATAAACAGAAGAAGGGCAAGCAAGGCGATTTTATTCACCTTTTCTGTGGATATAGTTGTGAAGAAGTACGGAATTACTATGGGAAAACCCAGAACAGTCCGAATAAGACATTCGTCACATATCAAAAATAGTCTTCTATATTCATAAAGTTAAGACCGTTCAGCGCAAATAAACCCATAGAAATGTGACGTATATCACGCACACGATCTTCAGGCTGATGAAAGATCGACCAGCGTTGGTTTTATCCACAGATTATGCCAATAAGTTAGGCACAATTTGTGTGAAAATTCGATTTTCGTCGCACGTCAAGGCTGTAAATTGAAACAGTAGTGGGGGTTTTTCACAGTTATCCCATCTTTCTGTGGATAACATGGTGTAAGATCCTGTTCATTGTCAGTGACCAGAATTGGAAAACCCGCTTCGCTGTTGCGCAACTCTGCGTATGTGAATCTAAAAACCAATATAAATCATAGAATTGAATAAAGCATGTGGAAAAAGATAAACTCTGTCCACACGGTATAAAATCTTTGCTCATTTTTTCACCTAAGGGTTAACCCGATGTCAGAACTCCATCCGCTGCTTTCTCCCCCTGAATCTGAAGCCCAGTTGTTGAGCCAGGCACAGCTGCTTTCGGGCTACGCGCTGGGAGAGTTGGCGGCAATGGCAGGACTCGTTACCCCCAAGGATCTCAAGCGCGATAAAGGCTGGATTGGCGTGTTACTGGAAATCTGGCTCGGCGCCAGTGCGGGCAGCAAACCGGAGCAGGATTTTGCGGCGCTGGGCGTGGAGCTGAAAACAATCCCAGTGGATAGCCTTGGCAGACCGCTGGAAACCACCTTTGTGTGCGTGGCACCGTTAACCGGCAATACCGGCGTTACCTGGGAAACCAGCCATGTGCGGCACAAACTTAAACGCGTTCTGTGGATCCCGGTAGAAGGCGAACGCAGCATCCCGCTGGCTGAGCGCCGCGTCGGTTCTCCCCTGCTGTGGAGCCCGAATGAAGAAGAAGACCGGCAATTGCGTCTGGACTGGGAAGAGTTGATGGACATGATAGTGTTAGGCCACGTCGAACGCATCACTGCCCGCCATGGGGAAGTGCTACAGCTGCGTCCTAAAGCCGCCAACGCCCGAGCGCTTACCGAGGCCATTGGCGCCCATGGCGAACCCATCCTGACCCTACCACGCGGTTTTTACTTGAAAAAGAACTTCACGAGCGCATTGCTTGAGCGACATTTCTTGTTCCAGGCGCAATAGGCACCGTCCGGTCTTTCACCCGCCGCGTTACGGGCCTATAATTACCGCTTCTTTTTTTTGGCAGGACTTTGTTCGATGTTATTTGCATGGATAACCGATCCTAACGCCTGGCTTGCGCTCGGTACGCTGACGCTGCTGGAGATCGTTCTTGGGATCGACAATATTATTTTCCTCTCTCTGGTTGTAGCCAAACTCCCGACAGCGCAACGCAATCATGCCCGACGTATTGGGCTTGCAGCGGCGATGATCATGCGTCTGGCACTGCTGGCCTCTATCGCCTGGGTAACGCGTCTGACAAACCCGCTATTCGAAGTGTTTGGCGAGGCAATATCAGCGCGCGACCTGATCCTTCTACTGGGGGGATTGTTCCTGATCTGGAAAGCCAGTAAGGAGATCCATGAATCCATTGAAGGTGAGGAAGAGGGACTGAAAACCCGCGTTTCCTCTTTTCTGGGCGCGATTGTGCAGATCATGTTGTTAGACATTATCTTCAGCCTGGATTCCGTGATTACTGCGGTAGGCTTGTCCGATCATCTGTTTATCATGATGGCGGCAGTGGTGATTGCCGTGGGTGTGATGATGTTTGCTGCACGCCCGATTGGCGATTTTGTCGATCGCCATCCTTCGGTAAAAATGCTGGCGCTCTCGTTCCTGATTCTGGTCGGTTTCACGCTAATTCTGGAAAGTTTCGACGTCCACGTTCCGAAAGGATATATCTATTTCGCCATGTTCTTCTCTATTGCGGTAGAGACCCTGAACCTGTGGCGTAATAAAAAAAATCCGCTCTGATGAAATCCATCGCTCCCCGCACGGGGAGCGAATGCGCGCCACACCTACCTCTTCTCACAGTTTAAGATTTTACTGCTTTCGCCATGCACAACTTCGCGTTATTACTAAACTATTGTCAGATGCAGGCCATGTGAGGATAAGCAGATGAAAAAATGGGCAGTTTTGATTTCCGCCGTAGGACTGGCTTTTGCCGTTTCCGGATGCAGCAGTGATTATGTAATGGCGACAAAAGATGGTCGAATGATCCTGACCGATGGAAAACCAGAAATTGACGATGATACCGGTCTGGTGAGCTATCACGACCAGCAAGGCAATGCGATGCAGATTAATCGCGATGATGTGTCTCAAATCATTGAACGCTGATGGTTGAGGTCAGCAGCGCGCTGGCCTTAACAATTTTACTTCCCTTTTTCTCTTCCCTCAGCCATTTTTATAATCCTTATGTCGTGATTATAAAAAGGAAACGGCTATGCAATATCACCGTATACCCCACAGCTCGCTTGAAGTCAGTACACTGGGGCTGGGCACAATGACGTTTGGTGAACAAAACAGCGAAGCCGACGCACATGCACAGCTCGATTATGCCGTAGAACAAGGCATAAATTTGATCGACGTTGCCGAGATGTATCCGGTACCGCCGCGTCCTGAAACCCAGGGTCTCACCGAAACCTACGTAGGTAACTGGCTCGCCAAACACGGTAGCCGTGAAAAGCTAATCGTTGCTTCTAAGGTCAGTGGACCTTCACGTAACAACGACAGCGGTATTCGACCGAATCAGGCGCTGGACCGTAAAAATATCCGTGAAGCGCTGCACGACAGCCTGAAAAGACTGCAAACCGATTACCTGGATCTGTATCAGGTTCACTGGCCGCAGCGCCCGACCAACTGCTTTGGTAAGTTAGGCTACAGCTGGACGGACTCTGCGCCAGTCGTTTCGCTGCTGGATACGTTGGACGCGCTGGCAGAGTTTCAGCGCGCGGGGAAAATTCGCTACATCGGCGTGTCCAATGAAACCGCGTTTGGCGTGATGCGCTACCTGCACCTGGCGGACAAACACGATCTGCCGCGCATCGCCACCATCCAGAACCCCTACAGCCTGCTGAATCGCAGCTTTGAGGTTGGACTGGCGGAAGTGAGCCAGTATGAAGGCGTTGAACTGCTGGCCTACTCTTGCCTTGGCTTCGGTACATTAACCGGTAAATACCTGAACGGCGCGAAGCCTGCCGGTGCACGCAATACGCTGTTTAGCCGTTTCACGCGTTACAGCGGCGAGCAAACGCAAAAAGCCGTTGCGGCCTATGTGGCTATCGCGAAACGCCATAATCTGGATCCTGCGCAAATGGCGTTGGCATTCGTGCGTCGTCAGCCGTTTGTCGCCAGCACCCTGCTGGGAGCCACGACGATGGAGCAGCTAAAAACCAACGTTGAAAGCCTGCATCTGGAGTTGAGCGAAGAAGTACTGGCAGAGATTGAAGCGGTGCATCAGGTGTATACCTATCCTGCACCGTGACGGTTAGTACCTGATGGCGCTACGCTTATCAGACCTACAAATTGCTGCTCTCTGTAGGCCTGATAAGGCGACGCTGCCATCCGGTACATTCATTGTTCACTCATCTCGTACCAGGCTGGCGGCGCTGCCAAATCCACAGCGCCGCAATCGCCAGCGCAAACAGCGCGCCGAATCCAATACCAATCGCTACCGCCGGGATCCCCACCAGCACTGCCAGTGAGTAAATCCCAAGCATCAGCAGCATCGCGCTGTTTTCGCCCAGGTTTTGCACCGCGATCGCATTACCCGCACCGACACTTTTCTTGCCCCGCTCCTGCAGCAACGCATTCAGCGGTACCACAAAGAAGCCACCTGACACGCCGATAAGCATCAGCAACGCGTAAGCCGGAAGCAGCGCATGCTGAAGTGAGAAAATCAGCACCACGACGCCAATCAGGATCCCCGCTGGCATACAGCGCGACACGGTTTCCAGCGTCACCAGCTTCGCTGCCGCCCCCGCACCTACGACAATCCCAATCGCTACCATGGCATTGAGGTAGGTCGGCGTAGCGTTATCGGTGATGCCGAGCGCCACCGGAACCCACAGCACCAGCAGAAAACGCAGCGTGACGCCCGCGCCCCAAAAAAGGCTGGTTCCGACCAACGAAAAACGTGTTTCACCGTTGCGCCACAGCGAAGAGGCGGCGCAGAAGAAACTGCGCGTCATTTTCCCCAGATGCCAGGATTGGCCAGGACGAGCCGCGGCCAGTTTCGGGATGTACAGGTTAGCCACCACGGCGCCAGCATAGGCCAGCGCACAGGCAGAAAGCGCGGCAATCACATGCCAGTCGGCCAGAACGCCGCCGGCGACAGAACCGAGCAAAATCGCGGCGATGGTGGAGGCTTCCATCAGACCGTTGGCTTTCACCAGTTTGTCACCGGTGGTCAGTTCACCGAGAATGCCATACTTGGCCGGTGAATACGCGGCCGCGCCAATCCCCACCAGCGTATACCCGAGAAACGGATTAATGCCGAAGCAAATACTCGCCGCGCCCAGCAGTTTCAGGGCGTTCGCGAACATCATCACTCTGCCTTTGGCAAAGCTATCCGCCACCTGTCCAACAAATGGCGCAAACAGGATGTAAGCGCCCACAAACACCATTTGCAGGATTGGCTGGCTCCAGTCCGGATAAAATTGTTCCTTCAGCAGCGCCAGCGTAGCGAACAGCAGTGCGTTATCGCCAAACGCCGACAGAAACTGCGCGGCGATGACGGACATCATCCCTTTGGACCAGATTGAAGTGTTAGTGTGCGCTGACTCAATCATGTTGTTTTTCCGGCTCATCGACCCAGCTTTTCAGCGTAACAAAATCCGGCTTACCGCTGCCGAGTAATGGGAGTTGCTTCAGGTGGCGAATATCACGCGGTACGGCAAGTTCAGGCACGCCATGCGCTCGCGCATACTGCTGTAGTTTTTCACGTGTGAGTTCGCTGTCGGTAGTGAACAGCACCAGCGCCTCACCTTTGCTGGCATCGCTCTTGATCGCCGTGGCGTGCATTTTGTCTGCAGATACCGCCAATGCCAGTTGCTCAACCATTTCCAGCGAGACCATCTCTCCGGCAATTTTAGCAAAACGCTTGGCGCGCCCCTGGATCTGTACAAAGCCGTTTTCATCAAAGCGGACGATGTCTCCGGTGTCATACCAGCCGCGCTCAATCTCACCCTGCGCATTTTCTGCCGTCGGCACTTCCAGCACGCCAGGTTTTTCGACGCGCAAATAGCCGCTCATAATATTCGGGCCTTTCAGTTGTAAACGCCCACCGTCCTCAATACCCGGAACAGCCAGCAGTCGGGCATCCATGCCAGGCAAGATGCGCCCTACCGTTCCTGATTTTGCCGCCATCGGTACATTGATCGATACAACCGGCGCACATTCCGTCACGCCATAGCCTTCAAGGACGCGCAGACCAAATTTCTCCTGCCATAGCTGTTTTGTGCTGTCTTGCAGTTTTTCCGCGCCTGCCACCACATAGCGCAGGCGGTGGAAATCGTACGGATGCGCGAAACGCGCATAGTTGCCGAGGAACGTTGAAGTACCAAACAACACGGTGCAGTTCCGGTCGTATACCAGCTCCGGCACAATGCGGTAATGAAGCGGGCTGGGATAAAGAAATACTTCTGCACCGGTCAGTAGCGGCGTGAATAATCCCACCGTCAGGCCAAAGGAGTGGAACAGCGGCAGCGCCGACATAAAGCGGTCATCGGCGGTGAAATCGGCAATTGTTTTAATCTGCTCAACGTTCGCCAGAATACTCTTGTGGCTGTGGACCACGCCTTTCGGATGGCCTTCCGAACCAGACGTAAAGAGGATCACCGCAGCCTCTTCCGGCTGCTGTTTCACCTGCGCCAGATGCGGTGCCAGCAGATGTGAGAAAATCCACAGCTTATCGCTCAACTTCACATCGGCTTTTAAATCTTCCAGATAAACCCAGCGTACCTGGGTGAGCTGTTCCGGTAGATGCCAGAGTTTGCCTTTATCGAGAAACTGTCGGGAAGTGAAGATCGTTTTGATTTCAGACGCAGTAATGGCGCTGGTTAACCCTTTCACGCCCGCCGTGTAGTTCATCATGGCCGGAATGCGTCGACGCGCAATGGCACCAAAAATGACCGCCGCGCTGATCCCCGCATTTGGCAGCATCAGGCCGATTTTTTCACCTTCGGCGCTGTATTTTTCCAGAATACGGGCCACAAAGAGCGTCTTAGTCAGCAGTTTGCGGTAGCTGTCCGGCGTAAAGTTAACATCTTCAATGCAGTTTTTGCCCGCGCCAAAACGGTATTTTGCCGCCAGCAGCGACTCGTATAGCGTTTCACGCGGGCGTACCGCCATGCGAGCTTCCATCATAATTTGATGTAGCATTTCACCGGCGATTTTGCGGCGATCGCGCGCTCGCGGGGCTTCCGGCATTGGCATTTGGGTCGGCGGTAGAATGTGCAGTTGGATACGCGGGAAGAATCGCTGTTTAACCAGACCTTTCAGGCGGCTGAAGTGGGAAAGCTCTGCTCCCTCAATGCGGACAGGAACGACCGTCGCTCCCGACTTCGCGGCGACAAACCCGGCACCGTCATATATTTTCATCAACGAACCGGTGGTCGAAATGCGTCCTTCGGGAAAAATCACCACCGGACGGCCCTGCTCGACCAGACGGACCAGATGCTTAATCGACATCGGTTTGGTTGGGTCTAACGGCACGAAGTCAATCAGCGGGGTTAGCCAGCGCATATACCATTGCTGGCTGATCGAGGTGTAAACGGCGAAGACGGGACGAATCGGTAAAAATAGCGCCAGTAGGATGCCGTCTATAAATGAGACATGGTTGGGAGTGATTAGAACGCGTTCTCCCTGTAGCGCGCTGACATTGCCCGTGACGCGAACGCGGAAAAGCACGCGAAACAGATTACGAAAAAAGCCAAATAGCATCTCAACTCCCTGTGCCATTAATTATAGAAACATTAATGGTGGGAGAGTATACGAGTTGGGGAATGGGCGCGACAGGTAAACAGGTAAATACAGTCCGAAAAAAAACCTGCGCATCCGCGCAGGTCGGTGCAAGAGACAGGTACGAAGTGCGTACCGAATAATCTCACCAATCAATACCTCTGGGATCTTGATTGATGTAGCCCCCTGAAACACCAGACAGTAGCTGTATCTCCAGATAAGAGATAGGCTTGAATATATGTCTAACACTAACGCCAATTTTGAGATGACCGGGATCCTGTTAGGGCAAGAAGTCCGTAAACGTAAAACTCCTCAGGAGAAGATCGCCATTATCCAGCAGACGATGGAGCCGGGCATGAATGTCTCCCATGTCGCCCGCCTGCATGGCATCCAGCCCAGCCTGCTGTTTAAGTGGAAGAAGCAATATCAGGAAGGCAGCCTCACCGCCGTTGCGGCCGGAGAAGAAGTTGTTCCAGCTTCTGAGCTTACTGCTGCTCTGAAGCAGGTCCGGGAGCTTCAGCGCCTGCTGGGCAAGAAGACGATGGAAGTTGAGATCCTGAAAGAAGCCGTGGAGTACGCTCAGTCGCGAAAATGGATAGCGCACGCGCCCTTGTTGCCAAAGGACGGGGAATAGCCCTGGTCAGCCGCACCATGGGCGTGTCGCGTGCGCAGCTGTCACTGCGAATTAACCGTTCTGCCGACTGGCAGGACAGGCGCTGTAACCGGCGTGATGACGAAGCAGACGCTGAAATACTGTCAGAGATCCTCGATATCATCAGCGATATGCCCAGTTACGGCTATCGCCGTGTGTGGGGCATCCTGCGTACGCAACGCCGTACAGAGGGACTGCCCCCCGTGAACGCCAAACGGCTTTACCGGCTTATGAGTGAGCATAATCTGCTGTTACTGCATGACAAACCAGAGCGGTCGAAGCGTGAACATAAGGGCAAAATCGCGGTGGCAGAAAGCGATATGCGCTGGTGTTCAGATGGCTTCGAGTTCGGCTGCGACAACGGTGAGAAGCTGCGGGTCACGTTCGCGCTGGACTGCTGCGACAGAGAAGCCATAGACTGGGCAGCGAGCACAGGAGGCTACGACAGTTCGACGGTGCAGGATGTGATGCTGAGGTCGGTGGAAAAGCGCTTCGGCGACGGGCTGCCGACCACACCGGTTCAATGGCTGACGGATAACGGTTCAGCATATACCGCGCATGAAACGCGGAGGTTCGCCAGAGAGCTGAATCTGGAGCCGTGTACAACAGCGGTGAGCAGCCCGCAGAGCAATGGCATGGCCGAACGATTCGTGAAGACGATGAAGGAAGACTATATCGCGTTCATGCCAAAACCAGATGTGAGAACAGCCCTGCGAAACCTTGCAGCAGCGTTCACACATTACAATGAAAACCACCCGCACAGCGCGCTGGGATATCACTCCCCGAGGGAATATCGGCGGCAGCGGACATCGTTAACTTAAGATACAAAAGCTGTCCGGAGATGGCGGGTCAAGATCATCTGGGATCTTGATTGTGGTCGTCAGCAGCCAGATACGCCAGTACGAAAACGCAAAGGAATGAACCCAAATGCAACGAGTTGTGTAAATTATCGGTTACTGTTACAGATAGGCTGAAGGCAAATAAATATCCTCCGGCATAGCCGGAGGTTTTTCGGATGCGCCTATAAGGCTCTGTTACCAGCCGCGCCCTAACAGGCGCATACGATCTGACATTTGCATCAGACTTCGTTACTTACGGCCCGTAAACGGGCTAACCGCATAAGGGATCGATAACTGCTCACCCATTTTATCTTCTGCAAGCTGGTGCTTTATGTATTCCTGTATCTTCACCGTGTTCTTACCCACCGTATCTACGTAGTATCCCCGGCACCAGAACTCTCTATTCCTGTACTTGAATTTCATATCCCCAAACTGTTCATACAGCATCAGACTGCTTTTCCCTTTCAGATACCCCATAAAGCCGGATACGCTCATTTTGGGTGGGATTTCCACAAGCATATGAATATGATCTACACAGCATTCCGCTTCCAGGATCCGCACGTTTTTCCACTCACACAGCTTTCTTAAGATGCTGCCTATCGCCCTGCGTTTCTCACCGTAGAATGCTTGTCTTCGGTATTTGGGCGCAAAAACTATGTGATATTTACAGTTCCATCGGGTGTGCGCTAAGCTCTTTTCGTCCCCCATTGGGACCCCCTTTTGATTTCTTGTTAAACATTTGCAGTTGCCAGACCGCAATGTGTTTTAACAAATCAAAAGGGGTTTTAATAACTGGCCCAAAGCTGAAAGCTTTCCGGAACCCCCAGCCTAGCTGGGGGTTTTCTGTGCACAAAAAAAACCTGCGCATCTGCGCAGGCTGGTGTAATTCTAGTGATCAACCCGAAAGTTGATTTCACCTATCAATACCTCTGGGATCCCAACTTTAGCAATCCGCTCAGTTCTCCCACCAGCGAACAATCGCAACAGCACATCGCAAAGTGTAAGCAAAAATTAGCATTTTCTATTTTCTGTCTTACTTCGCTCGCGCGCGCTCACATTTGCGAGGTCCTGACGGGCAATCTGCTTGAACAGCCAGCCATTTTCCGTAACACTGACGGAATGTAAGCGTTTACCCACAACAGGTACTATCATGGCGACCATAAAGGATGTAGCCCGACTAGCTGGTGTATCAGTCGCCACCGTTTCTCGAGTGATCAATGATTCCCCCAAAGCCAGCGAAGCATCGCGTCTGGCCGTAACGAGTGCAATGGAATCACTCAGCTACCACCCCAATGCGAATGCGCGTGCACTGGCGCAACAATCCACTGAAACCATCGGTCTGGTCGTTGGTGATGTGTCCGATCCATTCTTTGGGGCAATGGTTAAAGCTGTCGAGCAGGTGGCCTATAACACCGGGAATTTTTTGCTGATTGGCAACGGCTACCATAATGAACAGAAGGAACGTCAGGCGATTGAACAGCTCATTCGCCACCGCTGCGCGGCCCTTGTTGTCCATGCCAAAATCATCCCGGATGCGGATTTGGCTTCATTAATGAAGCAAATCCCCGGCATGGTATTGATTAACCGAATTCTGCCGGGATTCGAACAACGCTGCGTTGCCCTCGATGACCGTTTCGGCGCGTGGCTCGCTACCCGACACCTTATTCAACAGGGCCATACGCGCATTGGCTACCTGTGTTCCAATCACAGTATTTCTGATGCGGAAGATCGTCTGCAAGGCTATTACGACGCGCTGGCGGAGAGCAACATACCGGTAAGCGATCGACTGGTGACGTTCGGCGAACCGGATGAAAGCGGTGGTGAACAGGCCATGACTGAGTTACTTGGTCGTGGCAAAAACTTCACTGCGGTAGCCTGCTACAACGACTCAATGGCGGCTGGCGCCATGGGCGTATTGAATGATAACGGCATTGATGTGCCGGGAGAAATCTCGCTGATTGGCTTTGATGATGTGCTGATTTCCCGCTATGTGCGCCCACGTCTGACCACGGTACGCTATCCCATCGTGACGATGGCAACCCAGGCCGCCGAACTGGCGCTCGCGTTGGCGGAGAAGCGACCCGCACCTGAAATTACCCACGTCTTTAACCCAACTCTGGTGCGTCGCCATTCCGTTTCGGCGCTGACAGAGCCGGGGAACTCATCGTCAAACGATTAACCAGGATTGCGTCATGACTACGATGTTGGACGTTTCACGACACGCAGGCGTCTCAAAAGCGACCGTTTCGCGCGTACTAAATGGAACGGGTCAGGTAAAAGAGAGCACGCGCCAGAAAGTGTTCAAGGCCATGCAGGCACTCGATTATCGGCCCAACTTTTTAGCGCGCTCTTTGGCGAATCGCACCAGCAACAGCATTGGCCTGGTGGTTTCCACATTTGATGGATTCTACTTTGGCCGCCTGCTGCAACAGGCCTCGCGCCAGACGGAGTCTCACGGCAAGCAGTTGATCGTCACCGATGGTCACGACACGCCGGAGCGTGAGCAGGAAGCCGTGCAAATGCTGGCCGACAGGCAGTGCGACGCCATTATTCTCTATACCCGCTATATGAGTGAAAAGGCGATTATGTCGCTGATGAACAGCATTGCGATGCCCTTGCTGGTCATCAACCGTGATGTCAGTCAGGCCCGCGATCGCGCGATTTTCTTTGAGCAGGAAGACGCGGCGTATCAGGCGGTCAATTATCTGATCTCGCAGGGGCACAGCGATATTGCTTGTATCACCGTGCCAGGCCATACGCCTACCGGTAAATCCCGCCTGATGGGGTATCGTAAGGCTCTGGAAAAAAACGGTATTCCCTGGGATCCTGATAAGGTTAAATACGGCGACTCCACGATGACGCGAGGCTATGAAGCCTGTCGAGAACTGCTGGAGGAAGGGGTGAAATTCAGCGCCCTTTTCGCCTGTAACGATGACATGGCATTAGGTGCATCAAAAGCGTTACATCAGGCCGGACTGAGGATCCCGACGGACGTCTCGCTGTTTGGTTTTGATGATGCGCCCAGCGCCAAATGGCTGGAACCGGGGTTATCTACCGTTTATCTGCCGATTGATACCATGATAACCACGGCAATCGACCAGGCTATACGTCTGGCCAACGGTGAGAGCGTGGAGCCGATCCCTCCGTTTACCGGCAAACTGGTATTACGTGACTCAGTAACGCTCGGACCGTACTTTAAGTAATATGAAAAAGAGCCGGATGGCGACGCAAGCACCTTATCCGGCCAGCTTTACTCAGATTAATTCCAGCGCTAACAGCTCATCAATGGTCTGGCGACGACGAATCAGTCGCGCCACGCCGTTATCAAACAAGACCTCCGGCAGCAGCGGGCGGCTATTGTAGTTTGACGACATTGACGCTCCGTACGCCCCGGTATCATGCAAAACCAGATAATCACCCGGCGCCACCGCAGGCAACAGACGGGTTTCCACATTTCCGCCTTCCTGCTGGGTAAACACGTCGCCTGATTCGCACAGCGGTCCGGCCACCACGGTCTCTCGTTGAGGAGTTTGTTGCAGAGAACGACCATCTCCCGCCAGCGCGGAGATATGGTGATAGCTACCGTACATGGCCGGGCGCATCAGATCGTTGAAGCCCGCATCGATCAGCACAAAGTGACGGCTGCCCATCTCTTTTACGCTGCGCACCTGCGCCACTAACACACCAGCTTCCGCGACCAGGAAACGCCCTGGTTCGATCTCCAGTTTGACGGCATGACCCAGATGACGCGCAATACTATCGCGCGCGGCGTTCCACAATCCAAAATAGTGATCGGTGTCGATCGCCTCTTCACCTTCGCGATACGGGATTGATAAACCGCCGCCTGCGGAGATCGCTTCCAGATCCTGACCAAATTCCACCACCTGACGCACCATCGCGCCGCACACCTGCTCCAGATGCGCGTAGTCCACGCCAGAGCCGATATGCATATGAATACCTACCAGCTTCAGCTTATAGCGCTGAATTACCTCCAGCGCCGCCGGAAGATCGCTGTACCAGATGCCGTGCTTGCTGTTCTCTCCCCCGGTATTGGTTTTCTGACTGTGTCCATGCCCAAAGCCAGGGTTTACGCGGAGCCACACGCGATGGCCCGGCGAGAGCTGGCCCAGTTGTTCCAGCATATCGACCGACCCGGCATTTACCGGAATGCTCAATTCATGCACCCGGGCGAGCGTCGCTTCATCAATCATATCGGCGGTAAAGACAATCTCATCTTTGCCCGGTACAAAACCTGCCGCCAGCGCGCGTTCAATTTCGCCAAGCGAGACGGAATCGACCTTCACGCCCTGCTCGCGCATCAGGCGCAAAATATGAATATTCGAACATGCCTTCTGGGCAAAACGCACCACGTCAAACTGACTCAGTTTGGCAATCTGCGCGCGAATAATCTGCGCATCATAGACCCACACCGGGCAGCCGAATTCGGCAGGCAGGCGCAACAGGTTGTCGGCGGTCAGGTCAGTGTCTGTGTTGTTGAGTGGGCGTGGCATGGCGTGCTCCGGTATTGGCTTTTTTATGATTACGCCACAGCTCAAAAAGAATAAAAAATATCGTTTTATCTTTAGTCTATGCAAAAATGATATGGATTAGCTCATTCGAGGATTGCTTATGCCCGCGGTTAACCTGCGTCACATTGAAATTTTTCACGCCATCATGACCGCTGGTAATCTGACGGAAGCCGCGCGCATGCTACATACCTCGCAGCCCACCGTCAGCCGGGAACTGGCCCGATTCGAAAAAGTCCTGGGATTAACGCTGTTTGAACGCACGCGTGGCCGACTGCATCCAACCGTGCAAGGCTTACGTCTGTTTGAAGAGGTACAACGTTCGTGGTACGGCCTGGACAGAATTGTGAGCGCCGCCGAAAGCCTGCGCGAATTTCGTCAAGGTGAATTGTCGATTGTTTGCCTGCCGGTATTTTCACAGTCCTTTTTACCGCCGCTGCTGCAGCCATTTCTTGCGCGCTATCCGCAGGTCAACATTCAGATAGTGCCGCAGGAGTCACCACTGTTGGAAGAGTGGCTGTCGGCGCAGCGCCACGATCTGGGGTTAACGGAAACGCTGCATACGCCTGCCGGAACGAAACGCACCGAATTGCTGGCGCTGGATGAAGTGTGTGTACTGCCGCAGGGGCATCCGCTGACCGAGAAAGCGGTATTAACGCCGCAGGATTTTCAGGGAGAGAACTACATCAGCCTGTCGCGGACCGACAGTTATCGTCAGCTACTGGACACCCTGTTTAACGAACATCAGGTGAAGCGCCGCATGGTGATTGAAACCCACAGCGCCGCTTCAATTTGTGCAATGGTGCGGGCGGGCGTGGGGATCTCGGTGGTAAACCCACTGACCGCGCTGGATTATGCCAGCAGCGGAGTGGTTATCCGCCGCTTCAGTATTTCGGTACCCTTTACGGTCAGCCTGATCCACCCACTTCATCGCCCTGCCTCGGCGCTGGTCGATGCTTTTACGGCGCATCTGCAAGCCCAACTCCCGAGGCTTATCGATCCACTGGAGGCTATTTTGTATCCACAGACGAAAGCATAAACGCCACCGCATCTTGCGCATGGATTGCCGCGGTGTCGAAAACCGGTAATGGACTTAGCTCGGCTGGAACCAGCAGACCAATCTCGGTACAGCCAAAGATAACCCCTTGAGCGCCCTGTTTAGCCAACTGATCAATTACGCTCAGGTAGTAGTCGCGGGAAGCGTTGCTGAACTCACCGAGGCACAGCTCGTCGAAAATAATCTGGTTTATTTTCTGACGATCATCAGCCTCAGGAATAAGCGTGCTAATACCAAATTCAGTCTGTAGACGTCCGCGGTAAAAATCCTGCTCCATGGTGTAGCGCGTACCCAGTAGCGCCACGTTGCTCATCTGCTGTTTTTGTATGGCCCGACCCGTCGCATCGGCAATATGCAGGAACGGCACGTCACAGGCGGTTTCAATCGCCTCAGCAACTTTGTGCATGGTGTTGGTACACAGCACAATCCCTTCCGCTCCGGCTTGCTGAAGCCCTGCGGCGGCCTGCGCGAGGATCTCCCCAGCTCGCTGCCAGTCACCGCCAGACTGACAGGCTTCGATCTCGTGAAAATCTACGCTGTGCAACAGAATCTGTGCCGAGTGCAGGCCACCCAGACGCTGTTTTACCTCTTCATTAATGAGTCGATAATAAGGAATGGTGGATTCCCAGCTCATACCGCCCAACAGACCGATCGTTTTCATCATTTCCCCTGATTTGTTGTTATCTCTCCAGTGAACCAAAGATGTGATCAACTTTCCACATCTGTTGGCGTGCATTTCTTTTTTTAATTTTCTGATATAGGTTTAATGAAACATTGCTTTAATTACTGGAAGGCCAGATGTTTATTTTTCATAAAGAGACCACCCTTGAAAATCTGGGCAATGGCGTTACCCGACGCATTCTTGCTCACGACGGTAAAATGATGGCGGTTGAGGTGAACTTCGAGCAAGGCGCGATTGGCCCGATGCACAATCATCCGCATGAGCAGCTGACTTACGTTTTGTCTGGGGAGTTTGAATTTACCATCGGCGAAGAAAAGCATGTCGTTAGGGCAGGCGATACCCTATATAAACAGCCCAACATTATGCATGGCTGCGTCTGTTTAAAACCGGGAACGCTACTGGATACCTTTACGCCCATGCGCGAAGATTTTCTGCCTGCGTAATTTTATCTGTTCGTAATCTGCCTGGCGGCATAATGTTGTTCCAGAGGGAATGAATATGTCGCCTCCGGTGTATTGCTACATTCACCTTATGTTTAACCGACAAAACCTGCCAAAGGGCAGGGTTTGTCGGTTCTGGAAAGCGGATTAACGCGCCAGCCAACCGCCGTCTACCGCAACGGTATAGCCGTTGATATAGTCAGATGCGCTGGATGCCAGGAACACAATCGGCCCCATCAAGTCACTCGGCAGACCCCAACGCCCCGCCGGGATACGATCGAGAATTTCTGCGCTACGCTGCTCATCAGCGCGCAGCTGTTGAGTGTTGTTTGTCGCCATGTAACCCGGCGCAATTGCGTTGACGTTGATGTTATGTTTAGCCCACTCATTCGCCATCAGGCGGGTGACGCCCATTACGCCGCTTTTAGACGCGGTGTAAGACGGCACGCGGATCCCGCCCTGGAAGGAAAGCATAGAGGCGATGTTGATAATTTTTCCGCCGTTACCCTGAGCGATAAAGTGCTTCGCCGCGGCCTGAGACATAAAGAACACGCTCTTAATGTTCAGGTTCATCACGTCGTCCCAGTCTTTTTCGCTGAAGTCGATCGCATCGTCACGACGGATAAGACCTGCGTTGTTGACCAGAATATCGATATGACCGAATTCTGCCACTGCGCGCTCCAGCAGCGCCGGAATGCCGTCAATTTGACGCAGGTCGGCGGTCAGACTTAAAAAACGGCGCCCCAGCGCGGTCACGCGTTCGATAGTTTCCGTCGGTTCAACGATGTTGATCCCCACGATATCGCAGCCCGCTTCAGCCAAACCCAACGCCATACCCTGACCCAGGCCAGTGTCACAACCGGTCACAACGGCGACCTTACCTTCAAGAGAGAATGCATTCAAAATCATTGTAAATCCTTAATTTTTTATAATGCCCGCCGCAGCAGGCACGGCTATCGCCCGCAACTAGCGCAGATCTTTGACCGCTACATGGTCCATATCATCAAAGACCTGGTTTTCGCCTACCATGCCCCAAATGAACGTATAAGCTTTTGTGCCAACGCCGGAGTGAATTGACCAGCTCGGCGAAATCACCGCCTGCTCGTTGTGCATCACAATATGACGCGTTTCCTGAGGCTGCCCCATCATGTGGAAGACGCAGGTATCTTCTTCCATATTGAAATAGAAATAGACTTCCATACGACGTTCATGGGTATGACACGGCATGGTGTTCCACAGGTTACCCGGCGCCAGTTCGGTCAGACCCATGCTCAACTGGCAGGTTTCCAGCACATCCGGCACAAAATATTTGTTGATGGTACGACGGTTACTGGTGAGGTCATCGCCCAGCGTCACTGGCGCAACGTCTGCTGGCGTGACTTTTTTGGTGGGATAAGTCGTGTGGGCCGGCGCGCAGTTGTAGTAAAACTTCGCTGGTTTCGCCGTATCAATGCTGGCGAATACCACTTCTTTGGCCCCTTTCCCGACGTACAGCGCGTCACGATGACCAATTTCATAGCACTGGCCGTCAACGGTAATCGTGCCCGGGCCACCGATGTTAATCACACCCAGCTCACGACGCTCGAGAAAGTAGGTTACGCCCAGCTGTTTGCCGACTTCGCCACCCACAGAGACGGTTTTGGCCACTGGCATAATGCCGCCAACAATGATGCGGTCAATGTGGCTGTAGACCATGGTGTATTCATCTGCGACAAACACTTCTTCGACCAAAAACTCATTACGCAGCTCCTGAGTGTCCAGGGTTTTCGCATGCGCACTATGGATGCTTTGTCTTACGTCCACATTTACCTCCAGTGATAAATTGACCGTGAATGCTTAAACGAATAGCAAAACGCTGTTCCGTTTTATCTTATGCGCTCATGATATCCCTCCCGGAATGGGTTTTCAATTGCAAATAAAACAACGTTTCACTTTTTCTGCATCTTATTATCAAAAGTGTAATTGCGATCACGCTAGCGCATATAAATCGCGGGAATGGTTTCAATAAAATCATTTAAAACAATTAGATAGATAAAAACAAACACGAGTAGTTCATGAGGGGTAGGAATAACACATTGAAAATACAGCCAGTCTCACATGCCGTTCACACACCTTTTCTAACAAAGTGCGCTGTTAATCACATGAAATGAAACGCCGTTTTGATACGTTAGCAGAGTTTAGAGTGTATGTTTCTGTAACTGGCCTTGCCCTCCTGTTGGAGGGCTTTTTTATAGATGCAGGGGATATACAGCGGGAAAGGCGTTTAAGCAGAGAAAACTTCGGGGGGTTAATCTCGCTCGATAGCGAGCGCCACGCCCTGACCACCGCCGATACATAACGTTGCCAGGCCCTTGTGCGCCCGACGCTTCACCATTTCATGCACCAGTGAAACCAGAATACGGCAGCCAGATGCGCCAATCGGATGACCAAGCGCAATGGCTCCGCCGTTCACATTCACTCGCCGTTCATCCCACTCCAGCATTTTTCCAACGGACAATGCCTGTGCGGCAAAGGCTTCGTTGGCCTCGATAAGATCAACATCAGCCAGTTGCCAGCCCACACGCTCAAGGCAACGGCGCGTCGCGTACACCGGCGCAATTCCCATGAGCGCGGGATCGACCCCGACGCTGGCAAAGGCACGAATGCGGGCCAGCACCGGCAAATCCAGCTCCTGGGCCTTAGCCTCGCTCATCATCATCACCGCAGCGGCGCCATCATTGATGGATGACGCGTTGCCCGCGGTTACTGAACCGAGCCTGTCAAAGGTCGGATCCAGACGCGCCAGCCCTTCTGCGCTGGCATCGGTGCGCGGCTGTTCGTCGGTATCCACCACGAACGATTGCCCATTACGCTGCGTTACCACCGGCACGATTTCATCTTTAAAGCGCCCGGCGTCAATTGCCATCCGCGCCTTGTGCTGCGAATGCAGTGCGTAGGCATCCTGCAGTTCACGGCTGATGCCATATTCCCGCGCCAGATTTTCCGCGGTAACGCCCATATGGTAATCGTTGAAAGCGTCCCACAGGCCGTCATGCACCAGGCTGTCGACCAGTTGACTGTTGCCCAACTGTGCGCCGGTACGGCTATCAGTAAGGACATGCGGCGCACGGCTCATATTCTCTTGTCCGCCCGCAATCACAATGTCGGCTTCGCCGCACTGGATAGCCTGGGTCGCCAGATGCAGCGCTTTCAGACCCGAGCCGCAGACATCGTTAATGGTGATGGCGGAGACGGTATTGGGTAGCCCACCATTGATGGCGGACTGACGCGCCGGGTTTTGCCCGGCACCAGCGGTAAGCACCTGTCCGAGGATCACTTCATCCACAGCGTGAACGTCCACGCCCGTGCGCTCCAGTAACGCCCTGACTACCATGCTACCTAATTCAACGGCAGAGTGGCGCGCCAGCGTCCCCTGGAAGCAGCCGATTGGTGTCCGTAACGCCCCGACTATCACAACCTCTTTCATCACCACCTCAGCGCAAAATAACACCGCAATAGTAGATGATTGTTAAAAAGAGTTATCAAGGTTGTTTAAAAACGGTGATTTTTATCACAAAGGAAATTCGTATCATTTATTGGTCATCTGAACGCCACTCTGCTGTAAATGGTCGCGCAGCCAACTTCCCGCCACGCCAGGCGGTGATTTCTTATTCCACAGCAGATCGATTGAGATAGCCTTTGGCCAGCCGGGCAGCATCAATTGAACCAGCGGTTTTTCTGCCGCAAACTCCTCCACCAGCGCACAAGGGAGCGCGCACCAGCCGAATCCCTGCACCGCCATACTCAGCAGCAACAAATAGTTAGGCGCCGACCAGACGGGGCCGCGCGCCACGTTGGTGCCGCTCTCCAGATAGGTATTCAGCCGCAGCTCTCGCCAGGTATGTAGCTGTTCCCACTGCATTTTTTCTTGAGTCGCCAGTGGATGTGATGCCGCAACGTATAATCCCATCCAGGTTTGCATCGGCAGACGCGTGACGCCCATGTCGGTCGGGTAATCCTCCCGCGCTTCGATCAACCCAACCTGAGCACGTCCTTTTTGCAGCAGATCGATAACGTCTTCATCTTCGCCAATCAGACATTCAAACTCGGTATGGGGAAACTTGTGGTCAAACTGCACCATCAATTCTTCCAGCACATCCGGGTGCAGCGTGTCAGACAAAACGAAGGTCAGACGCGCTTCCGTTTCACCCGACAGCGAAATTGCTGCCTCATCAAGACGTTCGCTGGCCGTCAAAATTGCCTGCACATAGCCCAGCACCCGCTTACCTTCTTCGGTTAGCGTCGGCTGACGTGATGAGCGGTCAAACAGCGCAAAACCGAGATCGGCTTCCAGATGCGCAATGGCCGTGCTGATGGTGGACTGACTTTTACGCAGCCGCCGGGCCGCAGCAGAAAATGAGCCGCAGGAAACGGTCTCCACAAATGCCGTTAACGCTTCAGGGGAGTAACGCATGAACTATCTACTTTATCGATGGATACTATCTTTTAGATATCACATAAAACGATAAAATTGCCACCATTCCGTTATCCGGGCATCAAAGAAGGTTTTAGATTATGCAGCACGATACAGTCCAACGCCGCTCGTTACTGGAGCGAATTTTTCATGCCGTCTGCTTTGAAGGCATTGCCACCGCGATCCTCGCACCAACCACCGCATGGTTGATGCAGCGCTCGGTGCTGGAAATGGGCGGACTGACCATCCTTCTCGCCACCACGGCGATGATCTGGAATATCATTTATAACGCCCTGTTTGACCGACTGTGGCCGTCGCACCTGGTAAAACGTACGGCTAAAGTGCGGGCATTCCACGCCTTAGGCTTCGAGAGCGGTTTTATTGTCATCGGGGTGAGCATCGTGGCGTATGTGCTGAACGTCAGCCTGCTCCAGGCATTCACACTGGAAATAGGTTTCTTCCTGTTCTTCCTGCCATACACTATGTTCTATAACTGGGCTTATGACACTTTACGCGAGCGCGTGATGAAGCGTCGCCAGCAGCGCGTTACTGCCTGATAATTCAAACAATAGCCGGAATCTTCTCGGTTCCGGCTTTTGATCCATTCACTCGCCCGCTTGTTGACACCTCCCCCAGCCCCTGCCATTTGTGGTAAATTGCGCTTCTTTTTGTTTATTTTATAGTTGATACGTTCAAATAATGTCGAAATTTTGGTCAAAAGAAGAGACTCTCTGGAGCTTCGCACTATATGGGACTGCCGTCGGCGCAGGAACCCTCTTCCTCCCCATACAGCTGGGTTCTGCAGGCGCAGTGGTACTGTTTATCACCGCACTCGTCGCCTGGCCTTTAACCTACTGGCCGCACAAGGCGCTGTGCCAGTTTATCCTGTCCTCAAAAACCTCGGCAGGTGAAGGGATCACTGGTGCAGTTACGCACTACTACGGCAAAAAGATAGGCAGCCTGATCACGACCCTCTATTTTATTGCCTTCTTTGTGGTGGTACTGATCTACGCCGTGGCGATAACCAATTCACTCACTGAACAACTGGCAAAACATATCGCCATCGATCTGCGTGTTCGCATGCTGGTCAGTCTTGGCGTGGTGCTGGTGCTGAACCTGATTTTTCTGATGGGCCGACAAGCAACCATTCGGGTAATGGGTTTTCTGGTGTTCCCGCTCATCGCGTACTTTTTGTTCCTTTCGCTCTACCTGACCGGAAGCTGGCAGCCAACGCTACTCACCGGCCAGATGTCTTTCGATCAGCACACGCTTCATCAGGTTTGGATATCTATTCCCGTGATGGTTTTCGCTTTTAGCCATACGCCAATTATCTCGACGTTCGCCATCGACCGACGTGAGAAATATGGCGAGCAGGCCATGGGTAAATGCAAAAAAATCATGAAGGTAGCCTACGTCATCATCTGCCTGAGCGTGCTGTTTTTCGTCTTCAGCTGTTTGCTTTCGATTCCGACAAACTATATCGAGGACGCGAAGAATGAAGGCGTGACCATTCTGTCAGCGCTATCGATGATGCCAAACGCACCAGCATGGCTGTCGATTTCTGGGATCATTGTCGCCGTCGTGGCGATGTCAAAATCGTTCCTCGGCACCTACTTTGGCGTGATTGAAGGGGCAACCGAGGTGGTAAAAACATCGTTGCATCAGGTGGGAGTGAAGAAAAGCCGGGCCTTTAACCGCGCCCTGTCCATTATGCTGGTTTCGACCATTACGTTTATCATTTGCTGCATTAACCCTAATGCAATTTCAATGATTTACGCGATTAGCGGGCCGCTGATTGCCATGATTCTGTTTATCATGCCGACATTATCTACCTATCTGATCCCGGCGCTAAAGCCGTACCGTTCAGTGGGTAATCTGATCACCCTGATTGTCGGTCTGCTGTGCGTATCTGTGATGTTTTTTGGCTAGAACGTGTTTTTAACGGCTCATTCATCAGTATGTGGATGAGCCGTTAAACTGACTTATTTGATGTACGAATCGAGTACTTTCAAAACCACATCCAAATCTTCTTCGCGCTTAATTTCATCGCCCTGATGCACAATGTGCTCGGTCAGATGACCTTTAATCACCTCGCGCATTAACCCGTTTACCGCACCGCGGATCGCCGCTATTTGCTGCAATACCGCCGCGCATTCATGCGGTTCATCCAGCATGGTTTTCAACGCCGCTACCTGCCCCTGAATCTTACTGGCTCGGGCTTTCAGCTTTTGTTTGTCGCGGATCGTATGTGACATAGCAATACCTTTTCAACGTCTGGCTGGAGCGACAATACCATCGTCATTCTACTGGGGGGTAGTATTTAATACTGGGGGGGAGTAGAATCTGGCAAAATTAAACAACTAAGAATCATTCTCATGGGTGAGTTTTCTACGCTTCTTCAGCAAGGCAACGCCTGGTTTTTCATTCCCAGCGCGATTCTATTAGGAGTGTTACACGGTCTGGAACCGGGGCATTCCAAGACGATGATGGCGGCCTTTATTATTGCCATTAAGGGGACCATCAAACAGGCGGTGATGCTGGGGCTGGCGGCAACGTTGTCGCATACCGCAGTGGTATGGCTGATTGCGCTCGGTGGGATGTATATCAGCAAAGCGTTTACTGCCCAGGCCGTTGAGCCCTGGCTGCAGTTTGTCTCGGCGATTATTATTCTCGGGACCGCATTCTGGATGTTCTGGCGAACCTGGCAGGGAGAACAGAACTGGCTGACCCAGACGCATCATGACCACGATCATGATGACCATCACCACCATCATAACCACGGTGAAGCTCACCACCATCATCACGAACATGACCACGACCACGATCATAACCATGCTGCGTTAGCAGGGCTGAGCGAAGATTCAAAAGCGTATCAGGACGCCCACGAGCGGGCACATGCTACCGATATTCAGCGCCGCTTTGCAGGCAAAGAGGTCACCAACGGCCAAATATTATTGTTTGGTCTGACCGGCGGGTTGATCCCCTGCCCTGCCGCCATTACGGTACTGCTGATTTGCATCCAGCTCAAAGCCTTCACGCTGGGTGCCACCATGGTGCTGTGCTTCAGCCTCGGGCTGGCGCTAACGCTGGTAACGGTTGGCGTGGGAGCGGCAATCAGCGTGCAGCAGGCGGCCAAACGCTGGAACGGATTTAACACACTGGCACGCAAAGCCCCCTATTTTTCCAGCGCGCTCATCGCGATGGTCGGCTTATATATGGGGATTCACGGCTATATGGGGATCGTCGGATAACGAGCAGAGAGCGCAGCTGCGATTGCCGCTGCGCATCAAACTAGGCTAGCTTGCGACGTTCCCCCACACCAGTTGGCCTTTATGGAAGGTCGCGGTGCGTGGGGAGATTCGCGCGACCGCTTCCGCTGAGCAGGAGGCATCCACCAGTACAAAGCTGGCTTCATCCTGCGCCTTCGGCCAGACGCGCTCACCTTTATCGTTAAGCGGCAGCACATCGCCGGTGGCGAGGAACAGCGCTCGCGACAGGTTGAGTTCATTGGGACGAATATACAGCTGCGCGTACAGATTCGCCTTCTCCAGCATGTCTCCAAGCCCGTACGGCGACCAATGGTCAATCACACTGTCGGTCCCGGTAATCACTTCCACGCCTTTGTCACGCAACTGCTTGAGCGGCATATGCAAGGTTCCGATCGGCACCGTCGAGGCAATGGTAATCTGCTGCGCCGCCATGCGGCTCGCCAGCGCATCCACCTGCTGTTCGTTCAGCGTTGCCAGCGCAAATGCGTGACTGATGGTCAGTTTGCCCTTCAACTGCGGCGTTTTCTCCACCGTTTCCACCATGTAATTCACCGCCGCAACGCCCGCCGGGCTGGTTTCATGCAGATGGATATCCACGCCTTTATCGTAATCCAGCGCAATCTGGAACATGGTGTCGAGGGATTTTTCCATCGCCCCGTCCACGCTGGTTGGGTCCAGACCGCCGACGTAATGCGCCCCCGCCTGCATTGCTTCACGCATCAACGGTTCAGACTTCGATAACAGCAGGCCATGCTGCGGAAACGCCACGATTTCACAGGCAAAACCCGGCTGGCGACGCGCCAGCACCGCCTGCAGATTTTCCAGGTTTTTCAGCCCGGAAACCGGTTCGATATTGCAGTGGCTGCGGGCGATCGAGGTGCCTTTTGATTGCAGCAGATCGATGAGCTTTTCCGCGCGCTCCTGCGTGTAAGGCTGGAGTTCAGGCAGCAGCTTTTGCTCAAGGCGGATCATATCCTGAATGGTGGTGCCAGCCGGGCGATTCAGCGAACGCCAGGGACCGCCGTAAAAGGTTTTATCCAGATGGATGTGCATGTCGCGCATGGCGGGCAGCATCAGCTTTCCACCCGCATCGTAGTGCGGCAGCGTCGCATCCGGATGCTGCTTATTCTCACGCAGTGCAACAATTTTCCCGTCCTGAATTTCAACGGTTTGCAGCGCGGTACGGGTATGCAACACCACCGAGTTTTCGTAATCAAAACCCGCTTCCAGCAGGACGTTATCCAGGTAATAGTGCTTATCGTTAATCGTCATTGTGCTCTTCGCCCCGCAGGTGTTCCCGACAGGATTAGCAGCATACGCGACCGGAGCCACTGCGCCAAACAGCGCGGCAGCGGTCACCATTTTTCCGCTCTGACTTAAAAAGTCACGGCGGCTGTTACTTTCCTTCATTCACATTTCCTCTCAGGATTGGACAATATGGGTGCCCGTTTCGCCGCGTAGTGCGGCCGGCAGGCATTCCGGCGTGGTGATGATCACTCGCTTACCGCCACGCGCCAGGAACGCCAGACTGGCAACGATTTTGGGTAACATGCTCCCCGGCGGGAAATGTCCCTCCTGCATGTAACGGGTCATCGTTGCGACATCCACCTTATCCAGCACCTGCTGGTTGGGTTTGCCAAAATGAATACAGACCTGTTCGACGCCGGTGGTGATCACCAGAATGTCAGCGCGGATCTCCTGCGCCAGCAGAGCCGTGGAGAGATCTTTATCAATCACCGCATCCACGCTCTGATAATCCCCCTGATCGCTACGCACCACCGGGATCCCACCGCCCCCCGCGCCAATCACCACAAAACCTTGCTGGGTCAGCGTTTTGATCGCCTCCGCCTCGACAATACGCTTCGGTTCCGGAGAGGCGACGACCCGGCGGTAGCCGCGTCCCGAATCTTCAACAAAGCGCCAGCCCGGATTGGCCCGCTGCAGTTCATCGCGCTGCGCTTCGCTAAAGAACGCGCCGATAGGCTTGGTCGGGTTAGCGAAGCCCGGATCGTTTTTGTCGACCTCCACCTGCGTGACCACCGTAACCGCCTTCTGCTCACCGCGCCGCGCCAGGCGGTTGTTCAGCGCCTGTTGGATCAGATAGCCGATCCCGCCCTGCGTATCGGCGACGCAGTTTGCCAGCGGGGTGAGCGGCAACCCTTCACGCTCATGCGCGATTTCCGCACGCCGCAGATCCAGCCCCACCTGCGGCCCGTTTCCGTGCGTCAGCACAATGTTGTAGTCCGATGCCAACATCTCCAGCACCGTGTCCGCCACCGCTTTCACCGCTTCAGCCTGGTGCTCAATCGACTGGCTGGCGTTATCTTTGATAATGCTGTTGCCGCCAATGGCAACGACCACAAGTTCTTTCATAGTGTTATCTTCCGCTTACAGGCGATTCAGGTCGTTTTCGTCGGTTCCTGCTCAGGCGCAGTCACCGCTTCACGGCTATCAAGAACATGCTTGAGGACAAACATGCCGCTCATCATCAGGTAGGCCACAACAAACATCATCGAACTGCCTTCTGCAAAGCCAACCGCCGGAGAGTGGATCACACCAAACAGCGATAACAGCGCGCCAAAAGCTGCGGCAATCGCCCCACGCAGCGGCTTATTCATAATGGCGAAGATAGCGACGCAGCCCCACAGCATACTGGCCAGCGGCGCGCCGCTTCCCAGATGCACCAGCCCATCGTAATAGACACCTTTGCTGTGCAGCAGGTCGCTACCCAGTTTCCCCGCGGATGTTCCGGCGGCGCCCATCACGCTGTTGACGATGGTCAACGCCCAGTTAGCGATCCACGGGAACAAGCAGATAAAGATAACGGGAACCTCGACTTTGGGCGTCTCTCGCACCACCTGGTTGGCGGTCACCACGCCGATAAACACCAGAATCGGCACTATCGCAGTCATCGGAATAATCGCGAGCATAAACGCCCCCAGCCCAAACAGCGGTACCAGGAACATGGTGATGCCTGAAGCGAGGGTATAGCCGATGCTGGCCCCCATCGCTTTCCAGCCCGCATGCCCAACATATACGGTCACCGGGAATGGGTTGCCCAGCATGCAGCCGAGCATGGAGGCAAAACCGTTCGCCATCATGACTTTACGGGTGTTGTACTCATCACCCGCCGCATGCGCACTTTCAATGTTCTCAAGGTCAAAAATGTAGTTCGCCAGACCCAGAGGAACCGCAGAAGCCAGGTACGGCAGCGCGTGCGGCAAACCCTGCAGGAAGCTGTCGACATGGATTTCCGGCGGGTTGAAGCCAAAGGAAGACATCGAAGATTTAATGGCTTCCGGGCTTTGCAAACCGGAGATCCACGCCAACGCTGTACCGGCAATCAGCAGCAGCAAACCGGTGGGGATGCGGGCAAAAATCGGCTTCTTACCGAACCAGTTAATGAAGATCAACAACAAGACGATGAAAGAGACGGTCGGCGCTTCAAATGCCTGCAGCATCGGGTTCATCGCCAGCAGCAACAGTCCCAGACCGGACAGACAAGAAAGTAATACCGTACGCGGGATCATCTTGCGGATGGTCTCGCCCAGGAAGGAGCCGCCGACCAGGATCAACGCTTCTACAAAGCACCACACCAGGGCTATCTGGATAGCAAAGTTGGCATCTTTGGTTTGCTGATATACCGGCATTAGCACCAGGAAGGTCACGGTAAAAATTGACGGTGCGCTCGGCCCGGACGGTAGCGCCGTCACGTCTTTACGCCCGGTGTGCTTTGCCATCTGCAGGCCAAACCAGGCGTAGCAGACGCTGGCCACCAGCACCGCCAGACCAAAGGCAGGCGCAATGCGACCATAGACAATTTCGGTAGGGATCCCGACGACAAAAATGAGCAGCCCCATCATTGTCAGCAGGTTAGTCAGGTTGTTGGTCATCAGCCCAAAGTAAGCAGCCCAGTCACCACGTTTCCATTCTAGTTTTATGCTGTTCATGGAATATCCTTAACAGGTTAAGCATCGTTTGCGATCCCGGGGATCGCCCAGCCCTGCAGGTAAGCAACGTTTTTCGCTTCGCTACTGTGGGGCCAACAGCGTTAGCCCCGATTGTTGTTATTGGCAGTAGCGGTCGCGCCAGTTGAGGATCGCCTTTTCAAAACAGGCGAACGGCGGATGGACTATTCCGGCGCCGATCATGCCGATCCCCGCATCTTTGTGCGCAATTGCGGTGTTAATCACCGGCAGAATGCCGGTGCTACCCACGCGCGTAATGTCGATAGCGGTCGGTACGCCCATAAAACCAAGTAACGGAATGGTAACGTTGGGGTTTTCGCCGAGAGTGATTTCACGCATCTGGCGAGAGAAATCGACCGCCTCTTCAACCGTACCGCCCACCAGCGCCACGATGGCCGGTGCCGTGGCCATGGCAAAACCGCCGATGCCGTAGGTTTCGGTAATTGCGCTATCACCGATATCACGTCCGGAATCTTCGGGCTTATAGCCCGCAAACATCGGGCCAATCACCTGCTGCGCCGGGCCGGTAAACCACTGACCCGGTAAGCCGCTGATGCGCAGACCGAATTCAACGCCGTTACGCGCCATCGTCGTGACTACGGTGCTGTATTCGATCCCGTGTGCGGCGTCCATTGCGGCTTTACACATCGCCATCCAGGTCGGTCCGGAGAAGTAATCGCTGCTGAGGACGAACTCGAATACCTCACGCTGCTGCTCAACCGGATAGCCGGTCTGAATAATCCACGGCGTCAGTGCCTGTATCAGTAGCGCCGTCCCGGCGTTGTTGCGGTTATGGCACTCATCGCCCATGTGCAGCGCCTGCGCCAGCATCAGGCGCAGATCGATTTCGCCCGCCAGCTTCATGGCGTCGCGCAGCATCGGTCCCATCACATCGCGCATCCAGTTCAGGCGATCGATAACGCTCTGATCGTTCGCGCCCATGCGCAGGATCTTCGCCATCTGCTCGCTCATATTGGTGTATGCGCGGTTGCCGTAGGTTTTGTTCTCGACGATGTGCATAAACATCGACGCCGACGTTACACCCGCCATCGAACCGACACAGTCATGCTCGTGGCACGGTGAGAAGATGATTTCACCCGAGGCGGCCAGGTCGGCGGCTTCATCCAGATCTTTCGCCAGCCCTTCAAACACCAAAGCCCCGGTGACCGCGCCCTTCATTGCGCCGCACATTTTTTCCCAGCAGATTGGCGGTCCGGCGTGCAGGATGGTGTTGCGGGTCATGCCCGGCACGACGTTGATCGCCTGGTCATAGCCAATCAGCACCGGATGCGACTGGATAATGCGTTCCAGCGCCTGCTGGTTAGCGGCAGCGATTTTGTCAGCCAGCGGCGAATCGGCAATTTCGTCCAGTGCGGCCACGACCTGCATGTTGCCCTGGCCCGGCGGTGTCCAGTCGAGCTGGGTCACGGGAACATTCTGCTTTTTCAGGTCATCGCTGAACATCGCGATGCCGACGTTAATCACGTTCAGCGGCTGGTTAAACAGTGTCTGGCTCATCAGGCTTCCTCCCCTTTACAGATAAATTCACGCGCCAGCAATCCGGTATTGGTGCTACTGCTCGCCCAGATCACACCTGCATCGGTCAGCATCTGGCACTGTTTTTCCAGCGACGGCGTATCGAGATCGGTTCCCAGCACGTAGCCGAGGATCTCAAGCGGACGCCCCTCTGCGGCGGCGATCGCTTTGGCTTCGACGATCGCCTCGATCATCACGCCAACCGGATCTTCATGTGATCCATATCCAAGAACAAAGTCCATAACGATCACGCCGACTTCAGGATCGCGTGCTTCCTGCAACAGACGACTAATGCGGTTGGTTGGATCGATCATCGGGTGCGGTTTACCGTTGGTAAAATCGTCATCTCCGAAATCAAGGAAGGTATGTCCCACGCTGCGGTTGAGATCTGTCAGGCGAAAAGCCGGATCCGGATGAATGTTGCTGTAAACTTCTGCATGTTTTTCCATGGCAGCAAACATCGCCTCATCGCACAGCGTGCCGCCACAGAACAAGCCGCGAATGTACTTTTGCTGCGGGGTCAGGCGGGCGCGGACCTCTTCAATCAGCGGCCAGTTGAGCGGATGCAGATCCAGACTCTCTTTTTTCACGCCAGTCAGCAGTACCGCTTTCAGCGCCGCCTCTTTAGTGCCGCGTGCAAACAGCAGACCGTTTTCATCCGCAGGCGCGGCTTCACGTCCGAGGAAACACACCACGACGGGCTTATGGCAGGCGCGCGCACGTTCCAGCACCTTGCGCGCTACTGTTGGCGCAGGAGGTTTGGAGATAAGCGCGATGATCTCGGTTTGCGGATCGGCCTCCAGCATACCAATCGCGTCAAGCATCATCAGGCCGCCAATCTTTTCGCTCAGATCGCGTCCACCGGTGCCAATCAGTTGGGAAATCCCGCCGCCAAACTCGTGAATGCGTACGCTCAGCTCCTGGCTACCGGTACCGGAGGCGCCAACAATTCCGATGTTGCCGCGACGCACCGCATTGCCAAAACACAGCGCCGCGCCGTTAATAATGGCGGTTCCGCAATCGGGCCCCATCATCAGCAGCCCTTTTTCATGCGCCAGCTGCTTGAGCGCCAGTTCGTCTTCAAGAGAGACGTTGTCAGAGAACAGCATCACGTTGAGGTTATTTTGCAGCGCCTGACGCGCTTCACGCGCGGCAAACAGACCATTGACCGAGATCACCGCCAGGTTGCTGTCAGGAACATGCTTCTTCGCACTGGCAAGCGTGGCATAGCGCGCTTCATGCTGCCCCCCCTGCTCTTTATGCGTAAACAAATCTTCAATCGCCACCAGCGTCTGATCGTTCGCCGCCTCGCTGGCGCCTTTAATGACAATCATCAGGTCGCCACTTTTCGCCTCTTCAAGTTCAGGCGTGAGCAGACCGAGATTCTTCAGTACGCCCTTATTCATTTCTGTCGCCATAGCCACGAACGCCTGCTCAACGCCATCGAGCTTATTTGCGCGTGTGGAGATAGACATCAGTGAGACAGAATCAAAATACGTGTTCTTTTTAACAACTATCCTGATCGACATAATTCCCTCCGGACCTGTGGCTCAGGGCGCAGGCATCCGCCATGCCATACAGCATGTCGCAGCCAGAACTTGAGCCGATATTTTTAATGTCAGTAATATATTGCGTAGAAACGGGTTGTTGCTCAGTAATAATATGGTTCAGCAGCCGTCCAACGCTTTCCCGATAACGTTGATGAAAGGCTTCCTCTAAATAGCTGCGCCTAATACCGCTACACTTTTGCCTGACCATGTTTTCCTCCGGGGAATGGGCTGGCGGTTTCCATAAAATGGCGGACCTTTTTCAGTAACTGCCACATTGAGCGGCACTGATGATTACGGGTTATCGTGTCATGAAGTGCCTGCCATAGCCGTTCCACATGATTCACCCACGGCGAGTAAACCGGCTGGTAAATTACCCTGAACTTGGGATTTGCTTTCAACCAGCGCTGTGTTTCGCGGCTTTTATGGATAATGTAGTTATCAACGATCAGCGTGATTGTTTTCGCCCGCCGGTAAGTGGCTTTCAGGTGCTTCAGCAGAGCGATAAACAGCGCTGAACTTTTGCTGTTGCCGCCCACGTAGCTGACTTTACCCGTGCCACTGTGCAGTGCGCCGGCCAGATAGTATTTTTCGTTCTGCCCCGGCGTCACTACCCGTTTCTGCTGTCCGCGCAACTGCCAGTCCGCACCGATTTTAGGATTAAGGTGGATATCCACTTCATCTTCATAAAATACCGGATGCTCTGCGCTGCATTCATCCAGCGCTTTGTGGATTACCGCCATCTTTTCATCTTTATGTGGGTCACGGATACGCAGAGTTGGCGCGGCCCTGCGCCATACAAGCCCCGCAGATGGCAACCAGCGGCGAACGGTTCCTGCATGTAACTGGCAACCGGTTATCTCATTGATTTTTATTGCCAGTAATTCGGTGCTCCAGCGTGAACGTTGATAACCAAAATCGCCGGGAGAATGCTTTATCAGCTCACGTAACAGGGTGCAGATATGTTCAAAAGGCCAGCGTCGGGAGCGCCCTGCGGGTAAGGATTTCAGGCCTTCAATACCTGAGTGCGTAAACCAGTTAATCCAGCGACCAACGGATGAACGAGCACAACAGAGAGTTCTGGCAACATCGCTGACCCGTTCACCCCGATGAAGCATCAGCATGGCCGTGAGTCTGCGGGCATGATTTTTATCGCGCGTTTTATGAATAGCTTTCTGCATCAGGCGTCGTTCGCCACGGGGTATTGGTGCTATGATCGGCATCGCTCAGTCCGGTTGGTGGTTTTGGTTGGTTTGGCGATTGATCAGATCGCACAATCCGGGCTGAGTTCCCTTTCAGTGATCTACTATTCCGCGCATCTATTTAGCGTTATTTTGCTGAGTAGCGTGGTATTATTTCCGGCACATTGTAAGGCTGCTAAAAAGTCATCACGATATTTCCCCAGCGGATGTCCAGGAATAAATAAAATAGTGCTTAAGCCCACTAAATAATCATCAGATGAAGGCGTCAGACCAATCCCCAGACCAATTAAATGGCTGACCGCTGTAGAGATATTTTCTCCTGTATGCAACGCCGCCAGTAATGTTTGTCGGCGACTCAGTAATTGACGGGTGATTTCCAGATAAAACGGGTTATCACCCTGGTACAGAAATAATGTGTCAGCGCTTCTTAGCTGTTGGCGGATAACCTCTTCCCAGCGCAGCCAGCGGATTGCAGCAAGGCTTATTGCATCAAGCCTCCACCGTGGTATGCGCCACGGCAGACAACCGGAAGTTTCTATCCATTTATCGTTGCCAACGGCTATCCCCGATTCGGTAAAACTGACTCTCTCACCGGGGTGAAACAGCTCTTCACAATGCGTCAGCGCCAGCCGACAGCTGTTAGGCGCGTTATCACAACCTTCACTCAGTAACGTCAGCAACCGCTGCTGTTCAGGTATCAACAGGTTTACCGCACGGGAAAAAACCTGTTCAACCCGTCCCGTTCCCCGGAAAGCGAGAAACGCGCCGTCTGCGGTTAGCGCCCGTACGCATCGCCGTGATGGCGTGGCGATAGTGGCGCTCCTCTGTCAGGCTCCGGCCGCAATCAGCAGCTCGGCAATTTCGTGGTATCCTTTCTCCCGCGCCAGCTCCAGCGGGGTTTTACCGTATTTATCCGTCATGTGCGGGTTTGCGCCATGCTCGAGCAGCAGCTTGACGATTTCCTGCTGTTTCGCACCGCCGTCATTAAGCACGATGGCTTCCAGTAACGGCGTCCAGCCGACAAAGTTGGTATGATTAACATTGATATCGGTACGCAGCAGCAGTTCGCGCACGATCTCTACATGACCTTTTTCGCTGGCAGGCGTAATACCGACACCGCCAAAACGGCTCAGGCAATTGAGATCGGGATTGGCCGGTAATACGGTACGCAGCAGCGTTAAATCGTTAGTCAGACAGCTAATCAGAAATGGATTAAAACAGGTTTGATCCTGTTTATTAATATCGGCACCGGCGGCAATCAATAAAGAAACACAGTCATAATGTTTATTCAGGCTGGCAATAATTATGGCAGTGCGCCCCTGGCGGTTAGTGGCATTAATATCCACATTTTTTGCCAGGCAGGATTTTAATCCATCGGCATCACCCTGCTCTGCCGCCAGCAGAAATTCAGTAATGAGTTCTTTCTCTGACATAATCGCTCTCCTGCAGTTTTTTAGACTTTTTAAATATCCGATAAGCTGAGAATAGCAACAGAGTGCAGAGAATAATATCCGCTTAAATTTCATTCATCGTAAGCGTGTCGATTATTGAATCAAATTTAACAATGAGAACAAAACGTGCTGTAGTGCAATCTTTTCCTTATGACAGAGCCGCTTTTAGCCATTAATCAGTTGTCAGGAAAATCAGGCGTGATGCTACACGGATAGCGGCCTGCAATTAATATACAGAAGTGTGATTGCCTTCAAATCAATTGTAAAACTAGTGTTAAATTCTGTTCAAAACTGATTGCTCTGCATAAGGATTACAAATACATTCAACAATCATCGCGTCGCAGATGCGCGTTTGTCGCCGGAGGGGAGGAAGATGAATTCAATTTTTACCGAGGAAAACCTGCTGGCATTTACGATGGCAGCCCGCTACAGCAGCTTCAGCAAGGCGGCTGAGGAACTTGGCTTAACCACATCAGCAATTAGTTACACCATTAAGCGCATGGAGGTGGGGCTCGACGTGGTGCTGTTTACCCGCAGTACCCGCAGCATTGAGCTGACCGAGTCCGGACGCTATCTGTTTCGCAAGGCGACCGACCTGCTCAACGATTTCCACGCCATCAAGCGCAGTATAGATACCATTGCTCAGGGCATTGAAGCCCGGGTACGCATCTGTATTAATCAACTGTTGTATACCCCTCAACATACGGCACGACTGCTGCAGGTACTCAAGAAACAGTTTCCAACCTGCCAGATAACCGTCACCACCGAGGTATATAACGGCGTCTGGGATTCAATCATTAACAACCTCGCCAACATCGCTATCGGCGCGCCGGATACGTTACTGGACGGCGGGGGGATTGATTACACCGAGATCGGCGCGATCCGTTGGTCGTTTGCGATTGCCCCGGATCATCCGCTGGCTTTTATGCCTGAACCGATTTCTGAGAGCCAGCTGCGCCTGTACCCGAACATCATGGTGGAAGACACCGCGCACACCATCAACAAGAAGGTCGGCTGGCTGTTACACGGACAGGAGTCGATTCTGGTTCCTGATTTTAATACCAAATGCCAGTGCCAGATCCTGGGTGAGGGCATCGGTTTTCTGCCGGACTATATGGTGCGCGAGGCGATGGAAAAGTCGTTGCTGGTCACGCGGCAGATCCACAACCCGCGTCAGGATTCACGGATGCTGCTGGCGACCCAGCATTCGGCCACCGGTCGTGTAACCCAGTGGATTAAAAAAGAGTTTGGCCCACAAGGGGTATTGACGGGAATTTATCAGGATTTGCTGCATCGGCAGTGATGCGCCGGACGGCGGTCATGCCTTCCGGCGTACGTAAGATTATCAGGCGCGAATATCGTCGTACTCGCGGGTTTTATCAAACTCATGTTTGGCAAACGGGCACAGCGGAATAACTTTGCGGTTTTCGGCGCGCATTTTCTCCACCACCTTCGCCACCAGCAGTTTACCGACTCCCTGGCCTTTCAGGCTGGGGTCGACATCGGTATGTTCAATGATGCTCAGATGCTCACCCGTCGGCACGAAGACAATCTCGGCAACCTGATTGCCTTCGGCATCGTTAACATAAAATTTGTTGTGGCCTACAAGAATTTCCATGGTCCCCTCACTCATTTCTGGCGATATTTCAGCGCACCGCTCGGACAGGTATCAATCACTTTAATGACCGTCGCGACATCCACTTCATCCGGAATGATCCACGGTTTACGCTTCAGGTTAAAAAGCGCTGCGCTTCCCCGCACGCAGTTGCCCGAATGTTGACATATCGCCGTATTGAAGTAGACGTCAATCTTCTCACCGGTATAGGCCCGGTAACCGGCATCCAGTAGTTCCTTATCCACGACATTGCCTCGCATTTTTTTATTGTCTGGGTCTAATCATAGACCTGTGCGAGGCTGAAGGAAGCAACTGAAAGTAGAAATATCACTCAGGCCTTTTCTGCAACAACGGCTGCGGCTCTGGCGGCAAATACTCCAGCATCGCAGGCGTCGGCGGCGGTAGACGGTTATCGGCGATATCCCTGTCCACATCGATATGACTGATTTCACCACTTTCATGATGGTGAACCGTCAGCACCCGCGCTTTGTTCAGCTCTGTCACCAGTTCCCGGGTAATACGTAAACTTTCCGCCAGCTCATGATCTTCCAGTCCGGGCCTGCGACTGCGACGTTCCACCCGAAAACGAAACTGGTTGTACTTCGCCCAACCAATCAGCACCAGTCCGTTGACCAGCGCGACAAGGATGTAAAACGTGACCGTATCCAGCGTGGTGAAAAAGGGTCGCACGCCTATATAAGGTGAGTGCGCCAGAGCGGTGATCAGCCCTTTATAGATCAAATATAAAAAGCCAACCCAGGCAAAAAGCGTTAACAGCACGTCAATGATGCGCGGCAGCAAACGCTGCTCCGTAAAGATCAGCGGCTGGCTCATGATTCGATCCTCCCAATTCCACGATCGGGACTCACCCAACGCGCCCTGCCGCGTTTGCGTTTGAGCATTACTTTCGGGAAAGCGACCAGCGTGGTGAACAGGCTTAGCATCCAGTACACCACCGGGAACCAGATAATCCAGAACAACGACGCGCCAATGCCTTTTTCATAGCGCCGCTCAATCATCAGACTCACCGCAAACTGCAGCAAGCACACCACGCCGAGGATTAGCCCAGTAAAGGCCGGCGGGAACAGATGTTGTACATACAGCGAGTCCGGCATCGGGATCATCAGCCCTAACAGGAACAGCACGATACTGATCGCATAGGCAAACGCCCAGGTGGTAGAAAAACAGAACTCAAAAAACAGCGGCCACATACGGCGATATTCCCATGACCACAGGCGGCGCATATTCACGATAAACACCTCCGCACCGCCTTGCGCCCAGCGCAGTCGTTGTTTCCATAACCCTCTTAACGTTTCAGGCATCAGGATCCAGCACAGTGCGCGCGGCTCAAAGAATATCGACCAGTGGCGCAATTGCAGCTTCCAACTGATATCGATGTCTTCGGTGATCATGTCCGGGCTCCAGTAACCGACCTCGGCCAGCGCGCGACGACGAAACGCAGCAACCACGCCGGAAACGGTAAAGATCTGCCCATAAACTCGCTGAGTGCGCTTAATCAAGCCGATAATGGAAGAAAACTCCCCGACCTGCACCCGACCGATTAAGGTGGAGCGGGTTCGAATACGTGGGTTCCCGGTCACCGCACCGACGCGCGGGAACTGGATCAGCGGCGCCACAATATAGGCAACGGCATCACGGTCCAGTAACGCATCGCCATCAATACACACCAGGTAATCACTGCGCGCCGCTGCTGCCCCGGTCTTAAGCGCCAGCGCTTTGCCCTGGTTTTCAGCCAGATGAATCACCCGCAGACTGGGGTATTCCACAGCCAGTTGTTCCAGCACGTCGTGGGTGTCATCCGTTGAACCATCGTTGATGGCAATCACTTCAATATTTTTATATCGCTGCGCCAGCGCGGCCTCAATGGTTTCGCGCGCATTGATCCCTTCGTTAAAACAGGGGATCAGAATGGAAACCAGCGGATTCCCCTCCAGCGTCGGTGGCGGTGTGTCATCTCCCCATTTCCAGTGACGCTCACGGTAGAACCAGAAATAGACCCCGCCGCTTATCCACAAAGCAGACATAAACAAGGGCCAGAAGAAGACGAAGTTCAACATCACTTCACCTGTAAAGATGACCGCCACGCCAAACGGCAGGCTGAACATCAGGCAAAGTATCAGGAAAGCAATTATGCGATCGGTCATTTTTGCGGGTACCAGTATGAGGAGAACGTCGAGCGAATCTCTGACATCTCAGGTTTGTCGCTGATGAAATCATCCGGGTAATAGCCGTAGTTTCCTGCACCGCTTAATTTCAGCTGGCGCATCCATTCGGCTATTTGTTTTCCACTGATTTCAGCCTCGTCCCCGGATTTACGCCAGTCTCGTGCCTGTAGTTCAAACACGGTTTTGTCCAGCGCGCCGGGCGTTTGTGCAACGGCATTCACTAATCTGTCGAGCCAGGCGTTGGCATCATTAGCCGGGATCTGCTCCATGAAAGGCATCGCCATCGGTGCCGTCCAGTCATAAGTATTGAGGAAATCATTCAGGTTCTGCGCAAACCAGGCTTCACTCTCCGGCTCCAGTACCGGCATCGCGTAAATATTGCGCGCCGTTTGCACCTGCGGACCGCGAATATTACGCACCGCCTGGGTCAGTTGTTTGGTGAAGTCGATCAGCACCTTACTTTTCAGTCGCGTCCAGCGCTCGAACGCCTGTGGATTGCTACGGATTTGCTCAATGCTTCCGGGAAGCCCTGCGGCGCGGTAGGCAGCCAACGCCTCCGGTGACGCGTCTTCAAAGTCCGTCAGGAAAGCATCGTCATGGAACAAAATCCCTTTGAAGCTGGCGTGTTTGGCCAGGTCTTCATAGATTTCAGTGATGCGCTGACGCGCTTCGCTGCTCCAGGGGGACAGACGGACATAGTTCTCGCGGTTGATCGCTGTACGTCCCGTTTTCGGATCCCAGGCGGTTACGCGTGGGATGGAAGCGTCGAGATCGAAAGCCAGAACCGGCATCCAGGCATACACCGTCACCCCTGCCCGCGTTTGTAACTGCCAGGAGATATAGTTAAAGAGGTCGGCACGCATCGGCAGCCAGCGGTTAGGGAAATAGAGCTCGCGAATATTTCCGTCGCCCTGCGGATCGGCGTAGGCCTGCAGGAAGACATGAGAAATACGCATGTCATAAACGCGCTGGATAAGCTTGTCGATGTTTCGCTTCTGCTGAGCCGGGTCCTTGTCATACACGTAATCCAGATCGACATGCATCACGCGCATCGTCTGCGGTTCACGTACCTGAGCGACCTGGCTGGCAAAGCGCTTAAGAGAGGGGTTATCAGAGATTAGCACGCGCGGGATGTCATCAAGAAACTCGGCATTCGCCAACCCTTCGTTGAGCGTGAAGGCCATCTTATAGCCATGCTCTTTAGCCAGGTTTAACGTTGTGCCATTGGCTGCCCCGTAAGGCCAGACCCACGCGCGCGGTGATTTCCCGGTCACCGATTTGATCTTGTTGGTGATGAGAGAGATATCCGCGTTTATACGGCGCGTGTACTGTTCATCCGTTTCGTAAGTGCCGGTTTTCTTATCATACAGGCGGTTCGCCACTGCCGGTTCTTTACTTCCCTGCGGGTTGGCTTGTGCACCGAAATGCGAATTCCAGGTGTGCGCACCGACTTCCACCAACGGTGATTTGCCCATCTCTTCGACCATTTTCCAGGTGGCGAATTTATCTCGCGCCGTCATTAAGCCGCCAAAATCGACTTTTTTGTTGGCGGGAGCATCAACCCAACTCCCCACCGGCGCCCAGAGCGCAGGCCAGTTGTAGGCTTTCAGCAGCGGCCAGACGCGGGTATAAAAACTGCTATATCCGTCATCAAAGGTGAGTAATACCGCTTTTTCCGGCAACACGATTTTACCGTCATGGGCGTCCAGGATTTGCTGTACGCTGATCGGGTTATAGCCATTATCACGCAGCCAGGCCATTTGGTCGCTCAACGCGCTGGTGCGCACAGAAAGATAGCGCTGGTCGGCGGCACCATCCTCGACATCGTGGTAGCCGAGCACCAGGAAGCTATTTTTCGGCCACGGATGATCCGCCGTCAGCGGCGTTCTCTCTGCGGGAGGAACGTAGCGAGGCGTTGTATTGTGCGCGCTACTGCACGCGGTAATCATCAACCAGCCAGCGATTAATGCGCTAAGCCACAGGCATCTTTTCAGCATGAACAATCCTTAAAACCTGACATTTAAATCGAAAGCGAGGGAGATATTCCGCTCACGTTTACCGTCGTAGGGGCGTTTATCCCAAATCAGCATCACCCCGCCATCTACGACGTTGTTCCATTTGAGCCGTTGTCCGTATCCCACCTGAACGATGGCACCAGCGTCCTGGCCTTGCTGCCAATAGCCACCTACACCAGCCAGACCTTGCTGCGTCCACACGGTGTCATAATGGCGGTAAAGAACCTGCTCCGCGCTCAGACCAGGTACCACGGAAAAATCACTCTTCGGGTTGTAATACGGCACATTCTCTTTGGTGTTGGTGCTCCCGCCGATGCCCGGGGTAAAGTCCAGGGTGAAGCGCGGCGTTGTCCACATGCGCTCTTTTCCGCTGAGTCCGTATTCGATGCGATCGTTACCATCTGAGAAATGTGATGCGGCAAACGACAGTTGATATTCACGTCGTTCGTTTTGATACCAGCGAACAAACATATCGCCGCCGTTGGCATACACGCCGCTACGCAGCGCGCGCAGTGGCGTATTACGCGACAAGCGCTCGGCCGAACCACCTACGCGCCAGTTATCATTGAAGTCATGCCAGCCGGAAAGACGACCGCCAATTTTCTGACCATCGCCATAATTTCGGCCAGAGACTTCCATTTCTGCCCAGTAGTCGCGGGAAGTCCATTCCGCCCCCGCAGCCAGATCGCGGCTGATGCCTTTACCTTCCTCAAATTCGCCAGTAGCAAAGTTGAATCCAGTAAACAATCGCCAGTTGTCGTTAATTGGCGGACTGTAAATGGCAGTATTGATGTTGAAGTCATTCTTACCGCTGACCGGGCTATCGGACGAGATCCCTTGTGTGCCGCTAATGCGCACTTCCGACATTTTGTGGACATCACGAATACGCGCGAGGCGCAGCGTCGCTTCATCATCCGGGCTACGGGCGATGACGTCATCCGTCAGTTCATCGGCCTGCCTCCATTCCTGGAGATCCAACGCAACATAAGCCTGCTGACGCTCCAGTTCCAGGTTACTTGGCTCAATCACTTCCGCCAGCTTCAGCTCTTTCTCCGCCACATGCGGCAAGCCACGCGCTTCAAGAACGGAGGCATAAGATATGCGCAGCCCCTGGTTACCTGAACCTGTTCGCGCCAGATGCTCAGCGAGCTTTTCAGCCTCAGGTAGCTCATTGGCAGCGATATAATATTGCGTCAGCATCGACTGTCCGAGCAGCCAGTTATCGTTAGGCTGCGGCGTTGGCGAACCATAGATGCGTCGCAGGTACGGACTCTCTTTGATTAGGTTTTCGGCCTGTTTTTTAGCGGCATCAAAGTTTTCATTATCGATATGCGCGTAGAACAGATCCTGTTGATCCTCAGGACCAAGCGGCGTAACGGGAATCGGTCCATTCGGGTAGTAGATGCTCATCAGCATCGCTTCGGTTTTTTCTGGCTGGCGTTCGCTTAACCATGCCGATGCTACCCAGCGTTTCGCGTAGTTTGGCACTTCGCCGCTCGCAGAAAGCGATTCGTATTCCTTAATCACTTCAGACGTTCGCTTACGAACCAGCAAAGCGCCCATGCGGTCTATTCTCGCCCGACGGACATCATTCTGCGCGGATGGCTCATCCTTCCAGGCAGCCAGCAACTGGTCATAACGAGCCAGCGCTTTATCCGCCACGATAAACCGCTCTTCTTCATTACGTGCGGACGTATAGGAGGAACGTACCATTTCGGCGGCCGCATCAAGCTCAAGGCGGCGCTTCACAGGATCTGCCGTAGGCACTACCTCCGCTATATTTAAGGCGGGCCCGGAAACACGGTTTGCTGACAGAGCAGACAGCAGCGTAGATTTTGCATTTTTGTTGCCAGGATCAACGTCATCCGCCTGGCTGGCAACCAACAGCGCGTCCCAGTTTTTTCCCTGAGAATGATATACGTAGGCAAGTAGCGCATCGGAGTCAGCCCCCGGATGTGCCTGTGCCCATTTATTCGCTTCAGTAAGGGCTTGCTGATTGTAGCGAGCATCTGCCAACGTCATTATCCAGCCGGTGCGTACGTCAACGTTGTCAGGCTCTTCCTGTAAAACGCTTTCCCATACCGCTAATGAATCATTCCAGTTTTTCTGGTTACGGTACGCACGTGCAGCGGCGACTTTGCCGCGTGCAGGCACATCCATCTGCCCACGATAGCGCTGCCAGATTTCAATAGTGGCTTTATCGTTGTTATCAACCCAACTGGAAACTTGCAGCCAGTCGGCAACCTGATTTGGCGTTAGCGCGCTTTGCTTTCCCTGATTCTCTAAATAGCTGCGCGGAATAGTAGATCACTGAAAGGGAACTCAGCCCGGATTGTGCGATCTGATCAATCGCCAAACCAACCAAAACCACCAACCGGACTGAGCGATGCCGATCATAGCACCAATACCCCGTGGCGAACGACGCCTGATGCAGAAAGCTATTCATAAAACGCGCGATAAAAATCATGCCCGCAGACTCACGGCCATGCTGATGCTTCATCGGGGTGAACGGGTCAGCGATGTTGCCAGAACTCTCTGTTGTGCCCGTTCATCCGTTGGTCGCTGGATTAACTGGTTTACGCACTCAGGTATTGAAGGCCTGAAATCCTTACCCGCAGGGCGCTCCCGACGCTGGCCTTTTGAACATATCTGCACCCTGTTACGTGAGCTGATAAAGCATTCTCCCGGCGATTTTGGTTATCAACGTTCACGCTGGAGCACCGAATTACTGGCAATAAAAATCAATGAGATAACCGGTTGCCAGTTACATGCAGGAACCGTTCGCCGCTGGTTGCCATCTGCGGGGCTTGTATGGCGCAGGGCCGCGCCAACTCTGCGTATCCGTGACCCACATAAAGATGAAAAGATGGCGGTAATCCACAAAGCGCTGGATGAATGCAGCGCAGAGCATCCGGTATTTTATGAAGATGAAGTGGATATCCACCTTAATCCTAAAATCGGTGCGGACTGGCAGTTGCGCGGACAGCAGAAACGGGTAGTGACGCCGGGGCAGAACGAAAAATACTATCTGGCCGGCGCACTGCACAGTGGCACGGGTAAAGTCAGCTACGTGGGCGGCAACAGCAAAAGTTCAGCGCTGTTTATCGCTCTGCTGAAGCACCTGAAAGCCACTTACCGGCGGGCGAAAACAATCACGCTGATCGTTGATAACTACATTATCCATAAAAGCCGCGAAACACAGCGCTGGTTGAAAGCAAATCCCAAGTTCAGGGTAATTTACCAGCCGGTTTACTCGCCGTGGGTGAATCATGTGGAACGGCTATGGCAGGCACTTCATGACACGATAACCCGTAATCATCAGTGCCGCTCAATGTGGCAGTTACTGAAAAAGGTCCGCCATTTTATGGAAACCGCCAGCCCATTCCCCGGAGGAAAACATGGTCAGGCAAAAGTGTAGCGGTATTAGGCGCAGCTATTTAGATAACGCAATAACGGTGCACTATTACCACCCCGCGCTTCAATAACCAAAGCGTCATAATCTGATGTCGCTGCAGAGATTTGCATAGGGAAAAGAACGCTTGCCGTAAATAAACAGCTTAAAGACTTAAAACGTTTAATGAAGTTGGCATGTCGACGCATACTTAACATATCTGCCCTTATAACTTACATCAGAGTAAAAATAAGCGTTTTCAATATATTACAGTCGGTTGCTAACGATACCCGACCATGTAAGATGCACTGCCGCTTATTTTGCAATAGGGTTATGAAGCAATTAATTCTTTCGTCTTATTGACTACCCGCGCCTCGCCCTCTAATCGTGGGAAAGCAGGCGTAAACTCGAAAATTTTATCACTCAGCGTAGTTCGTGGCTATGCGATACGAAAACTCTTAGACAAAAAAGTATTTTAGACTAAATAATCCTAATACTCTTGGGATTGAATTCTGGATTTAGATTAAGTTTGCATGACGAAACCTTGTGACGATGATAACTATTGCTGGTTGGCATAGCTACACCGCGCAACTGTTTGCATGGTAACTATTGTGTGCGGATAGAGAAAGTTCTGATAATAATGCCCCTGATAACAACAAAGATAACAATGTAAATAATATAACCTAATTTTAAGTTTCGAACAGGGTCGATAAAATGAAATTAAAGGTACAGTCATAAGCAGAACTAAGTACAGTAAAAAAAACAGTAAAAACTCAATAAAATCAAATGACTTCTTGACCTATCCTTGAAATCTACCAAAATTGGTATTTTGGTATCCGCCATAATACGTGCGCGAAGAATTGTGCATTGCTCAACTCGCTAAAGTATTTACCAACCTTGCGTATTATTGACAGTATCAACCACACCCCCTTTACCCTTACAATTTGAAAGCTTATTTACATTGAAAATAATTTATATACCCTAAATAATTCGAGTTACATGAAGGCGGCAAGTGAGTAAATCCCCAGGAGCATAGCGAACTATGTGACTGAAGTGAGCTAGCGTAGCCAACGCACATGCAGCTTAAAGAATGACGGGTATAGACGCATAATTTTTTGCACTTACCTTCCTTCCAGCCTTTGAGGTAATTTGGACACAGATGCCAATGGGAGCTGGTCAATGAAAATCGTTAACGCTGAAAAAACACACATCCCCGCTATACGCGATATCTACGCCCATCATGTTATTCACGGTACCGGCAGCTTTGAAACTGACCCGCCGGATACCCGCGAGATGCAGGATCGTCTGGAAAAAATCCGCAGTCTGGGACTGCCGTGGGTTGTCGCATTACAAGAAGATAAGGTCATCGGGTATTGCTATCTCACCCGCTACCGCGAGCGTTATGCCTATCGCTATACCCTCGAAGATTCGATTTATATTGACCCGACGGCACAGCGTCAGGGGGTGGGAAAAGCGTTGCTACGCCATGTAATTGAGTGGGCTGAAACGCAGGGTTATCGGCAGTTGATCGCTATCGTCGGCGACAGCAATAATCAGGGATCGCTGAAAGTCCATCAGCAGGCCGGATTTACGAAAATAGGCACGCTGACGAACATTGGATTCAAGCATGGGCTCTGGCTTGATACGGTATTAATGCAACGCAGCCTGGGTACAGGTAACAGTACGCTACCAGCGGATTTCGATGCCGCTATTTAACATTGCTAAGGGATGACTTCAGGATACTGTCTTCTGGTAACCCTCAGACAAACAGAACCACAATCAGGTATAACGTAGTTATTGAATAATTCTCCATTTTTCAGCTCGTTAGAACGAAAAAAGCACCCGAACGTTAATGAACGGATGCTTTCTAAATCGAATAACTCAGTTTTACTTAGCGGGCGGCCCCGCCTGGTGCGCCAAAGGCATCGCGGGGCAAACATCTTTTCAGCCCGAAGATGATTCATCCCTGCGCGTGATATTTCGCCAAATCCCCCCCGACAGTCTCAGGTTTTCCGGCCCGCTATTCAGGATTTGGGTTACACATTTCAGGTAATTGTCTTTCCAGCGCTCAATAAAAGAAGACTGGCTTTCGAACCTCTGCGGATCGACCATTTTCTCCAAAACAAAATGGATGCGCCCGTCTCGCCACACCGGAACACCAAATACGGTGGGTAAGTGCATTTTCCAGGCAAGTCGAGAGCAAAAGGTGGAGTAGGTAATCTGCTGGCCGAAAAAGTCGATAGTCGGCGCGCTCAAATTCAGCGCGCCGTCGATCGCCACAACAAGCGACTGCCCACTATGTAAGGTCTGTATGCAGGCTCTGACCACGTCCGCTTCGCTTTTGTCACTAACCGAAATCAACCGCTCACCGTAGCCCCCTTTGAGCACGCCAGGCGTGGAAGCCACCCATTTGCTGTTCATTTCCAGCAAGGAGAGGATCATCGGCCCGGCATACATTGCGCCCATATGAGCCGATACAACAATGCAACCACGCTTATCGAGCTGCAGCCGTTGGAAAAACTGCTCGACATGCGATATATCGGCCAACCGATACATCGGTTCGTCGGCCTGCTCTCCACGGCATTCAAGCCAGTCGAGGAGATAATTATCGGCAAGATACCCCCACTTCGCCCGGCGTTCCCATTCATCGCGCTCGATACCGGACTGTCTGCCGGCAACTTCCCATGCCCAGTCAAGGCGCTCAGGCGGTAGATTAACGGCAGATATTTGCCCATCAAGCGCCAGCAGCCCCTCTTCGAATGACTGAGGCAGATGGCTTGCTCTGGCCTGAATATAGTGCTCAAAGATGCTTTCCGCTTCGCTTGTTTTCCCCGCCTGTAACAACGCCGCCGCGGCATAACGGTTCCATTTACTGGTCACCCCTTTTTCCCTTGCCAGTTGTACAAACTCATCGCTGGCAGCAGCGTATTGCCCAACCTGGCGCAGTGCTCGGGCATACATGGCTCTGACATAAGGAAGATCAGGATGAGTCGCGAGCGACTGCTGCAGTAACGGAATGGCTTTCTCATTCTGACCCGTTCTGATTAAGGCATCGGCATACAGGGTCACGATCCGTAAATTATCAGGGTTAAATTGCAGGGCATGACGCCAATGCTCAGCGGCCTGAAGCTTCGCTTCCCGGCTGCGGTCAGATTGATAGTGGGCAAGCCCCAGGCTACGACGCAGCGCTGCACCATCCAACCCACGGGCTAATGCGGACTCCCCAGTCTGAATGGCTTCCTGATATTTACCGACAGCGCACAGCGTATCAACCGCCAGCCCCGCCGACTCCTGCTTTTCTAACGCGAAGAATGGGAGCAATGCGCGGGCCAGGTCATGATCTTCTGGTAGGCGGCTTTTATTTAAGAAACGGAGGCAGGTCTCAATCATATCTCCCCGCGGGGGAACTTCCTGCGCCTGTGTTCTGGCCAACGAGATTGCCTGTAACTCTTTATCCACAAGCGTCAGGCTGCGCAGATGGAGGGCAAAAATTTTGCTATTGCCCGAAAAAGCGAGCCATGCCCGCTCGGCTAAGTCAGCAACAGTCGCATATTGTTTACTCTTAAGCAGCACGCTTGCGACCAGCAGGACATCCTCCGGCTGGCACACATTCACCGCCAGCAGTTTGTTAACCACCTGTAGTACAGCGTCCCGATGATGTGATGCCAGCGGCGAAATAACCCAGCGTCGCAATAAATCACGGCTATTCTTTGCTGTCAGCACACGGTCGGACAACAAAGTCAGCGCGGCATCTGTTTCATCTTTACGCAAACACGCGATAGCGAAGAGAATAATGTTTTGCTCATTTCCAGCACTATCTCGCACTTTTTCGGGATGCTGCCCGAAATAGTGACATAGCCCCTCCCAATCCTCTTGTTTGAGCAGGGTGGTTGGCGATTTTTTTTTACATGTAGAGTGCAAGCTCATCGTATTTCCTTACTCCGCCTTATTCACGCATCCGCCTGATAGTTATCAGGAGAGAAGTCACCAGGTACGCGATGCCCAGCAACACGAAGAACAGTAACCACTTTGTTCCATCAGCATAGCGAGTGGTGTCAGACACCACCATCGGTTGAGAAATGATCAGCAAATACCGTCTCTCACGTAACGCTTGAAGCTTCCCTTGCTGTAAGGTCTGTAAGGCAGATTCCCAGCGTGTTTTGGCGATCTCACTCTGCAGGCGAAGATCTTCAAACAGGGACAGGCTTTCTGAAGAGCCTTGCGACCCTAACTTATTTGACAGGCGGTTACGTTGTTCGCCGATCTGCTTTTCCAGGACCTTGATTTTGGCCGACAGGCGAGGAATAAGGGGGTTCTGATCCAAACCATTAGCCATTAATTGCGCGTATTCCGCTTTCGCCTCCGCCAACTGCGTTTCAAAGCCAGCAATTAATTGATAAATCGCGGTCACGGTTTCCTGCGGTTCAATATCTTTTTGTATATGCTGTATTTTTAGCAATTCAAGCCGAGCTGCCCCCAGATTTTCCTGGGCCGATTTAACATCGTTTTCCAGCCATAAAATCCGTTCCTGCTGCATCCGCGCTGAAACGGTATTAACGTGCTGTTCAGCAAAAGCCAGAATGCGCTGGGCAAAAAACTCAGCCTGTTTCGCACTCCGCGCCTTGACGTTTAAACGCAGCATGCCCTGTTGAATATCGACAGCAACCGAGACTTTCGATAAATAGTAACGATAAGGATCATCATTAATACCCAGCGGCGCGTGGTAGCGGGAAAATAATGCGATATCGTCTTGCGCGAAATAAGATAAAAAACCAAGATCTTTTTCCATCCGCTCCATCATTTCTTTCGAAAGTATAAACTCGCGAACCTGAAAGCCCTCCGACATCTCATTGCCTACACCAAAGAAAGATGTTCCAGAAAAATTATCCTGGCTGGCATCAGTTTGCACAATAAAGGTGGCATCCGCGCTATAAAAACGCGAAGTTAATAGCCATGACATAAGCATAATAACCAACAGCGGCAAAGCAATATAAAGAAAGAGCCGACGTAGCGATTGCTTGGCTTGCTGAACACGTCGCTCTTTAATAACCAATGACGCTCTACGGACGGAATCAGCATCCGTCGCGGACCAACCGGCGTCTGGGCGATGTTGACTTTTCGCATCGGCCGTTTTTTCTGTCTGGCGAAGGGCGCGTTCATCCTCTTTTTGTTTCAGTCGCAAGGCTCGGCTTTCTTCTGCTACCTTCGCCCTTTCCTCTTTCCATTTTTTAATACGTTCTGAATTTTCCACTCTCTATCCGTATATTTTCTATTTATATATCAAAGGAATAATTATCAGTTTGAATCATCGCCTGATTTGATTGATATTGTTCAAAAAGCGCAGATGCCTGTGCTAAATCTTCACACATCGTAATTTTCCCATGCAGCAGTACGCCAAACGCATGACAGTGTTCTTTAATAAGCCGAGGGTTGCGCGTTAGCACAATCAACCCTTTCTGTTGCAACTCATAAGCTAGCGCCGCCTGCATACGCAACTGTGAGGTATTATCCCCGGTGTACAGCTTGTCATCGGCAATATAAAGGCGACAGGGAAGCAGTAAATTAATGGCAAATGCCAGATGCGCTTTCATCGTGACAGAATATTCACTCACCCTGTCGGTATAGCGCTGTTCAAGCTGGGTCAATTGATAGCAGAAATGTGAAAACTCATCGCCATCCAGGCCATAAAGACTGGCCATCATGCGCGCATTCTCTTCGCCGGTTAACCCCGGCAGAACAAAAGCATTTGCCCCCAGTGGGAGCGCATCACCCCGTAGCCCAATAAAATCCCCTTCATCAGGAGCATCTATACCGCACAGCAATCGGGTTAGCGTCGTTTTGCCTGAACCAGGGGCCGCCAGAATACCGATATGCTCATGGTAATCCATGACAAAATCTGTTTTATCAAGGACCACCCGCGGGCCCTTATCAGACTCAAAATAGCGTGTACAACCTAATAAACCGAACACGAACGCGTCTCTCCTGAAGCTAAAGTCAGTGATTTTCAGTGTCACAAATCAGGTGAAAAATGATGCCCGCGAGGAATAACGTTGCGGAAAATGCCAGAGGGTAAAGAGGCTCAAGGTACAAGGAGTTATACCCCTCAAACATTCCTTCTCTGACTATCTCATTAGCATGAAGTAGAGGGTTCCAGCTGAATATGCTTAATAATGAATAGGGCAATTCATTCGCCGTATAAAAGACAGCTGAAATCAAAAACATCGGTCTTAGCACCACAGGAACGGCTTTGTAGACCAGCGGAAACCGTTCAGACAGTGCGTCACAAAAGTAACCAAACGATAACCCCAGAAGCCATGCGATAACCATCCCTTCAAAAATCAGGATCGGTTTCTGGGCTTCCCAGCGGGAGAAGATAAGAAAGTTAATTAATGAAACAATAATATAAATGATAACCGCATTAACAAATTCGACTGCGGCAAGAGCAAAAATCACATGTCTTTTCTTAACCTGCGAGACAACCGCCAACGATGTGGAGAATGAACGGGTACGCATGGTTGCGGTAATGGTATAACGAAATAACAGATACGGTAATATACCTGCAATAACAAAGCTGATATCGTCAGTGAATATTGGCACGGTGCGATTTAAATATTGAAAAGAAATAACTGTAATGGTTATCCATACCAATGGTACGGCCAGCACCATCATATAGTTTAGCAAATTACCGTTATAGCGTGTTTTGATATCGCGTGACATTAACAAAATGATTAACTCACAGACGGTAATGAGTTTCATAAAATAATAAGTATTATTTTTCAAAATATTCATATGGCGACGTTAGAAAGAATTAGAGCCGCGGATCAAAAAGCTATCGAATGCGGCTTTCACCTTAGCGAAATCAGTCAAAGAGGCGTTCGAGATATAGATAACATCGCCGTCTTCCACCCGCATGGCCTGTGCTAAAAACACCGAGTCAGGTTGGCTCATATCGACATGATAGATATTCAGCTTACGCATCTGCTGTTTCGCCTGTTCCGCTTCGTCATGCTTGTACAGAAAAACCGCCTGCGGATCGGCAAGATTGTCGTTTAATCCTTTCGCCAGCGCCAAAGCATCCACTACGCTGGAATGACGCTGAACCAGAGCATGTTTCCCCTGAACACCCGCCGCGCCGAGCACATTAACATACTCGGTCACTTGACGCAGAGTGATACGGTCATCCGGCTGTAAGACAATATCCAACCCGGGATACTGATAAATATCTGACAGTCGCGCATTGAAATAATGCTGCTGGCGCGTCACGTGAACTTCCATCATCTCTGCGCTGGTATTTTCTACTGCCGCCGCCGTTGCCAAAAAATGACTAAGACGATTCATACTCTGTTCGAGAGGGTAACGACCTGTTTTCCCGCTGCCCTCGACCGTCACCATGGCTCCGGTGCGGGCGGTAAGCGTCACCAGCACCTGAGGATTCAGGACAACGCGCGAAAGTCGCTTTCTGATCTCTTCAGCCAGTTGTGTCACATCCAGCCCGGTAACCGGGATTATCCCGGCATAAGGCACCTGAACGATATTACCGTCAGTCACAAGAATATTTTCAAAATCCGCCCGGTCGCCGCTCGCGTTATTGGATAAGTACCCCGCCCCGCCCGAGGATAAAATAGTGATATGCAGCACATCGCCTTTAGCCAAAGATGTCCAGTGCCAGTTATTTTCGGCAAAGACCGGATCGACAATAGTTTTCGGCACAGTATCGGCATCACTCAGTTTTAATGTCGGTGTGACTTCAACCAGATGATAATGAGGATCGTCCTGATTAATCAGGCTGGATTTAAATACCGCCCTGGGAATAGTGCATCCCGAAAGCAGAAAAAACGTCGTTAATAATATAATAATTTTTTTCATAACTTATTTTATAAATGAAATAGCTGAAAAAATGCTGCCCATTAATTAACGAGGCTGAGAGGCAATGGTTTGTACAAACGTTCCCACCATATGTTCCACGGTGAAGCGTTCTTGTAAAAATGACTGCGTCTGTTGGCAAATACCGGTTCTGCTGCGCCATAAATTGACCAACTGTTCTGCATAGCGGCAAGCCTGGTCAAGATTGACCGTCTGCGCATCATCAAGAATGAAACCCGAAACACCCTCAATAAAGCATTCTGCCGATCCACCTGCAGGGGTTGAAATCACCGGCACCCCGACCATTTGTGCTTCAATGAGCACATTGGGTAGCCCTTCATAACGCGAAAACAAAATGAATACGTCCATTTTTTGCAGCCAATACCCCACGTCACGCGAGACGCCAACGAATAGTATTCTCTCCAGAATCCCCAACTGTTCGGCGCGTTTCTGCGCTTCAGCGCGCAAATCACCATCGCCTACCAGCACAAAGCGTGTGGCGGGGTGGTGCTGTAAATAGCGTGCTGCAAAATCAATCCATGCAAAAGGGTTCTTATCGCCTACAAAGCGGAAAACGCCACCAATAGTTGTGTCCGCATCCTGGGTTTTTTGCGTAAACTGCTGCCAGATTTTATGTGGCACCTCAGAAGAGGGGTCGGTAGATGGCGGTAAGACGCCGTTATATACAACCTGGAAGTGCTTCGCCTCCAACTTTAGCCAGTCGGCATAATGGCGGGTCACACAATGGTTGTTACTCATAAAATCAACGCCAGGCACGGCCGCCAGCGCCTGGTAAAGAGGCTCATATTCCGGCTTGAACAGACGCTTTCTCACCACCGGTGGTAAGCCACGTAATCCCAGTTGAATTCTGGGCACGCCAGCAATCAGCGCTGCAAGCGCAATCATCAGACAAGCGCCATCCTGCCAAACGGAGAGATAATCCAGCTTGCGCTCGCATAAGTGGGGGACCAGATGCTTGATACCGTAGTTACACACCGGCGGCAGATGAGAGAGCAATAAGCGCAACTCCGGAGATTCTATTGTCGCATCGTCAAAGAAGTTTCCGGTAATCTTCGCGATTTCAAGCACCTCGACCTGTTCTTCCAGCACTTCTTTCAGGAAAAAGTCTTGCCTGAGTTCCGGTGCCAGGGAGCGAATAATGAGCTCTACCGGCTCTTCTACTTTCAGGCCGCCAATTTTCCCCTGTTGCCGATATTTTCTGGCGATCTCAATAGCCAGCCTGGAAATCTGACGCTCTGCACCGCCGCTACCTAGCGAGCCTGTACAGAGCGCAAGGCGACCAAAAGATCCGACGGGAAGCTGCCGCGGCTGACGATTTCGATAGAACAAGATGGCATGTTTCATTGCAATAATACGGGTGTTGGTCCCCACAGGGATCGCTTCCCCTTCAAGGCGTTCAAGCAAATCGCAGATCTTATTTATTTTGCCTAAATAATTGTTATATTTTTTCTGCACGCCAGTGCTAACCTTTTTAAGAATTTGCTGCGCATCTTTGGCTAGCCCCGTATTATATAAACGCCGCGCATACTCATAACGTGCTTCATCATTGTTTTGTGTAATTAGCGTTTCGTAGAGCGCGTATGCACGCGCCGTTTCATTGAAATCATGAAGAAATTCTGCTTTTTTTAGCATCGCTAATGAAGTTAAAGCCTCAGCCGGTAATTCACTGTCAATTAACGCAATAGCTTGCGCAAGCTTCCTCTCTTGTTTCAATGTTAAAAGCGTTTTCCCTAAATAGCTGCGCCTAATACCGCTACACTTTTGCCTGACCATGTTTTCCTCCGGGGAATGGGCTGGCGGTTTCCATAAAATGGCGGACCTTTTTCAGTAACTGCCACATTGAGCGGCACTGATGATTACGGGTTATCGTGTCATGAAGTGCCTGCCATAGCCGTTCCACATGATTCACCCACGGCGAGTAAACCGGCTGGTAAATTACCCTGAACTTGGGATTTGCTTTCAACCAGCGCTGTGTTTCGCGGCTTTTATGGATAATGTAGTTATCAACGATCAGCGTGATTGTTTTCGCCCGCCGGTAAGTGGCTTTCAGGTGCTTCAGCAGAGCGATAAACAGCGCTGAACTTTTGCTGTTGCCGCCCACGTAGCTGACTTTACCCGTGCCACTGTGCAGTGCGCCGGCCAGATAGTATTTTTCGTTCTGCCCCGGCGTCACTACCCGTTTCTGCTGTCCGCGCAACTGCCAGTCCGCACCGATTTTAGGATTAAGGTGGATATCCACTTCATCTTCATAAAATACCGGATGCTCTGCGCTGCATTCATCCAGCGCTTTGTGGATTACCGCCATCTTTTCATCTTTATGTGGGTCACGGATACGCAGAGTTGGCGCGGCCCTGCGCCATACAAGCCCCGCAGATGGCAACCAGCGGCGAACGGTTCCTGCATGTAACTGGCAACCGGTTATCTCATTGATTTTTATTGCCAGTAATTCGGTGCTCCAGCGTGAACGTTGATAACCAAAATCGCCGGGAGAATGCTTTATCAGCTCACGTAACAGGGTGCAGATATGTTCAAAAGGCCAGCGTCGGGAGCGCCCTGCGGGTAAGGATTTCAGGCCTTCAATACCTGAGTGCGTAAACCAGTTAATCCAGCGACCAACGGATGAACGGGCACAACAGAGAGTTCTGGCAACATCGCTGACCCGTTCACCCCGATGAAGCATCAGCATGGCCGTGAGTCTGCGGGCATGATTTTTATCGCGCGTTTTATGAATAGCTTTCTGCATCAGGCGTCGTTCGCCACGGGGTATTGGTGCTATGATCGGCATCGCTCAGTCCGGTTGGTGGTTTTGGTTGGTTTGGCGATTGATCAGATCGCACAATCCGGGCTGAGTTCCCTTTCAGTGATCTACTATTCCGCGCAGCTATTTAGCGCAGCTAACTTTTCTTCCTCCGTAATCATTACGACTTCCCTGATGTATTTTTTTGTAATGCGGTTATGCAGGTCGAGATCTGCCTTGTCACCGGATCCGTTGGCCCATTCACTTTCTCCAGTCGCTGCCAATACTGCAAAGCCTGGGTGTAGTCGCGTAAATGCATTGCATTTAATGCGGCATATTTCAAGGCATAGGCATTTTCGCTATCAAAAACGAGTAATTTTTTCGCATAATCCAGATGTTCATAAGACGCGATAGTGCTGCCGCCATCCTTCAGTGACTCATTAAATAATCTGATAATTTGCTTATATTCACGCATCAGGCGAGAAACATCAGGATCAATTCGTTTCAGGCTAATCAATACAGACAATGCTTCATCCAGACGCCCTTCAGTTTTCTTCTGGCGTACATATTTAAGGGCTCTGGTTGCAACATTGCGACACTCTTTCTCAAACAGCTCGTTCATCGAGGCATTCTGAAATGATGGAGAAATGCTCATGACGTTAGCAATCAAATCAATGAGGAACGGAATGTCGTTAATATGACGTATGCTGCGTAACATAATCGACTGCAGGCTGGTAATGTTCGAGTTACGAATCAGGGTCATGTGGGCCAACGTGCACGCATCCTTCCAGGCACCAAGATTCACCAGCGTTCTTGCACAATATACTGTGCTAACAGGATCGAACTCCAGAAGTGGCCACACAATTTTCGCCCCTACCAGGATATTTTCATAATCCTCACGCTCATACATTTCTCTTAATTTCTCGCGCCATGCCGTTTTAACTTCATTATTAAAGCGAGAAATACGTGCATGGGGATAAACCATAAATGCAGAGAAGGTGTAGACCAGCGAAGTACTCAGTGAGACAAAATCATCAACCGAATGTAGCGACAGCGCGGTATTGTTCCATGCCACAAAAACGTCGTGGAGTTTATCTTTATACGAGGTGCTAAGCGCCTGATGATAGCTCATATTCTTGATGCAGAAAGCTGCGTGGATGACGAGGCCGGTATCATGAATCGTCGACAATACCGTCAGCGCAAATTCTGACTCATGGCGGAGTAACTGCTCAAGCGCATGCTTGAAAATCAATTCATCACTGAATTTGATTGCCAAAGATAACGCTGTTTCCATAAACGCATCATTTAGGCGCTGCGATTGAATACCGGCATGGAAAGCTTCGGAGAATGCGTTGCCATCATTGAAATATTGCGTGCTGCTCAGGAAATTAACCCATCCGCTTTGGGTTTCAGGATTCAATAACAGTACACTTTTCCAGTATTGATATGACTTATCAAACAGCTGTAAAGCATCGGCTGAGCCAGCGGCAACGGTAAGGACTTCTTCATCTTCAATTTCATTGGAAAGCATCATCTCGGCCGTCGATAAGGCTTCCCGCCAACGCGCTAATCCATGCAGAGACCTCAGCCGACAACGTAATGTGCTGTCCGTCGTACCGATAATTTTCTCAACATCACTAATATCCTGATAAGCCTGTTCATAATAACCTAAACGGCTGAAGATTACGGACCGAAGTTGGATCAGAACGGGCTCTTGCTGCTGATTTCTTAATGCGGCAAAAAGTTGCTGTGATGCAGCAATAATGTCGCCATCGGCAAGCAGCTTAGTGATCGATAATGTAATCTCACGTATTTGGTCCTGTTTCTCTTGCCGCCTCTCATCAAGATGATGCTTAGTATTGTTGATCACTCCCTTAAAAATAGCCGCAACGATCGCATCACCAAACATGTCGGTATAATGAGTAAGATCGTCGCCATTTTTTTCCAGGGCTCGTTTCTGCCCCCACTTTTCCATCAAATTTGTCGGGTTAACGCAGGGAATATCCATCCTGGCGGCGATGGTCTCGACATTTTTAATCAACCGACTGCGGGACTGAATGACGGTTCCAGCACGAGTCACAGCATCAACATGGGTCATAAACATAACGCGATCGCGACCAAGAAGCTGAATGATTTCCATCATATCCTGTTCGATAGCATGCTCATCCATCTGCTCAACATTAATATTGCTTAATAAGGCACGATCGTCTTCCGACATTCCGGCAAAACAGGGATCGTCTTTGAGATAGGCCAGCAGTTTGTGTTGATTCCCTTGCGTGGCCAGCGACCAGTACACACGCGCTCGCTCTGTTTGGCTAAAGAACTCATAAAAATGACGAGTTATATAATTTTGTTGTAAGCACAACCCATAGGCCATAATCTTCTTCTGACTTGAAATCTCAACGATATAGAAATCAGAACGACTATGAACGTCGGTTTTTGAATAATTTACAGCAGTTCTAAAAATAAAAGGCCGGACCTTTTCAGGAATATCTATCAATCCCAAAATAAAACGGACCTGCTGTAATGCCTCGCTGCTCGTATGCGTAAATCCATATATTTTCTTAAAATTAGCCTTAAAATTAAAATAAGGCTGAGCTCTTTTTACCGGACTCGCGATACGGCAACTACCAATGGCGGTAAGCGTAAACATCTCTGACGATTTCATTAAATTCATCCACGTGAAAAGAAAGTGAGTAGTTATACTCAGGAATACAAAGCAGTCTGTTTATCGATATACCATTTTAGAGTCTGCTTAAGTCCTTCTTTGATATCAAACTCAGGCTCATATGAAAGAAATGTTTTTATTCTGGTAATATCTGCCTGACTATGCTTAACGTCACCGTCACGAAAATCTTTATAAATTGGTTCAGCACTAATTTGTTCGTCCCGCCATAAATTCAACCCATCGCGGATGAGATAATAAAGCTCATTTAGCGAAGTTCTGTCTCCAACAGCCACATTATAGACTTTATTTTTTGAGGCTAAATCATTAGTCGTTGCTGATAATAAATTTGCCTGAATCACATTTTCTATATAGCAAAAATCGCGGCTTGTTGAACCATCGCCATTGATATAAATTGGTTCATCTTTAAGAAGCGATAGTATCCAGCGAGGAATGACTGCAGAGTATGCTCCGTTAGGGTTTTGGCGGCGGCCAAATACATTAAAGTAGCGTAGGCCAATAGTGTTAAAATCATAGCTGCGAGCAAACACCTCGGCGTACAATTCATTGACGTATTTTGTAACCGCATACGGGCTTAATGGCCGGCCGATCCGTTCCTCAATTTTAGGTAAATCGGGATGGTCACCATAAGTACTACTGCTTGCGGCATAGGTGAAACCAGATACATGTGCATCTCTCGCCGCCGTCAACATATTTAAAAAACCATCAATGTTAGCGCTATTTGTCGTGATAGGATCCTGCAAGGAACGTGGTACGCTTCCCAGAGCGGCCTGATGTAAAACGTAATCGACATTCTCACAAACAGCCTGACAATCGGCAAACGACCGGATATCCCCATGAACAAAGGTAAACCGCGACCATTGTTCTTCACTGACAGCGGCACGCACATCCTCTAAATTATGTTGATAGCCAGTTGAAAAGTTATCCAACCCAATTACTGTTTGATTTAAATAGAGTAGTTCTTCTAATAATCCAGAGCCGATAAAACCTGCTACGCCAGTAATAAGCCAACGTTTTGGTTCAAGAACGAGTTGTATTTTTAATTCATCATAGGCTGTCATGATTATAATCTCACATCTGACTGCTCAGGCGAAAGGATATACTTCAAATCATAAAGCACATGTTTATCTTTTCCAAAGCCACGAATATCAGTACTCCCCATCTTCTTAAACTGCTCATGGCCAACGGCAACAATAATGGCATCATAAGAAGCCGCCTTGATTTCCGATACAGGTATAATCCCGTATTCCTCTTCGACTTCCTCAGCATCCACCCAAGGGTCAAAAATATCAACATTACAGCTGTAATTGCCCAACTCTTTTACAACATCGATAATGCGGGTATTCCTGATATCCGGGCAGTTTTCTTTAAAGGTGAACCCCAGAATCAGAACGTTAGAACCCTCAACATTAATCCCTTTTTTGATCATGGCTTTGATCAACTGTCCCGAAACATAGTTACCCATATTATCGTTCAGTCGACGACCCGCGAGGATAATTTCCGGATAGTAACCGATGCCCTGAGATTTATGAGTCAGATAATAGGGATCGACGCCAATGCAGTGACCACCAACCAGTCCAGGACGGAATGGCAGGAAGTTCCATTTACTTCCCGCTGCTCGCAGTACGGCTTCAGTGTCAATCTCTAATCGGTTAAAGATAATCGCCAATTCATTTACCAGCGCGATATTGAGATCGCGTTGGGTATTTTCAATCACCTTTGCCGCTTCCGCGATCTTAATGCTTTCCGTTTTGTACGTTCCTGCCGTGATGATCTGTCGATAGATCTCATCAACCAGACAGGCCGTTTCTGCAGTTGAACCTGAGGTAATTTTCTTGATAGTTGTCAGACGATATTTTTTATCGCCGGGATTGATGCGCTCTGGGCTATATCCGACAAAGAAGTCTTTGTTAAATGTCATCGCTGACATACGCTCAAGGATCGGCACACATTCTTCTTCAGTACACCCTGGATATACCGTAGATTCATACACCACGATATCCCCCGGCCTCAGTACTTTGCCAACAGTTTCACTTGCCATAATCAAAGGGGTGAGATCTGGTTGCTTATAATCGTTGATCGGCGTCGGGACGGTAATGATGTAAAAATTGCATTCTCTGATTTCATCAATTGATGAGGTAAACGTCAGATGGCGAGCATCACGTAGCTCTTCTTCTGTGGTTTCGAGATTGACATCGATCCCTTCTTTTAGCTCGAGTATACGTTTATGATTAACATCAAAACCAACCACCTGACGAATTTTCCCAAATTCAGCAGCCAATGGTAAGCCAACATACCCGAGTCCAATAATGGCAATTTTTACATCATCTTTGCTGATCATTACTGATAAGTCCCTTATTTAATAATTATTAACTTTACATAAATCCCAGATGTTTTCTGGAACGCTACCGCCCCTGACGTTCTTAGCCAGCGTATCTATTCTTATCGAAATCACGACAGTTTCTAGCCTAAGCAAGGCTAGAAATTTTATATTCCCTAATTTTAGTTAAATGGAGGTCGTATGCAGTATCCGTTCTAAAACAACAATTAAAGATCGGATCTTTAATTGTAATTCTTAATGAGAAAACGCATAGCATTTTATTCTGGCAATAGAAGATATCGAGGGTCTCGCACGCCGAATTTAAGGGCGATCTCTTTTCTCCAACGATACAATGTTGACGGCGAGTTCATAAATCTATCCTGAAGCTCCTCCATACCGCTTTCGGTTAAGAAGTACTTCATCTTCATGATATCTTTGTTGCTAATCTTAAAGTTACATTCCCTTCGCCCTGCCGTTATCTTGTCACCATTTCGTCGATATAGGCTTATTTTCTTAATCATCTCCGACACAGATGTTGAGGTATCGAAAACAGCAATAACATTTTTGATATTATCCAACCAAAAAAGAGCCAAAGGCATCAACCGTGAGCTGGAAATGATGATTATGATTTTATTGATATTTTTATTCCGTGAGAAAAAAACCAAGGTGCTACGTAAGCTATATTGATTAAGATTCACGAATAAATAATTTCTTTCGTTTGTAATCAGTGACATTTCATCAATAACACTAGCGGCACCACCCCCAAAGTAAATATCATTAGGTGGCCAGAAATGTTGATACTTCATGAAGCCTCCATAACCTCAAAAAACTCTATTTCATCCATGGAAAGGTAAGTGTCTACTTTTAAGCACACCGACCCTCTAAAAAATACCTAACAATCGAGTAATTGATTTTATTAATATTGCTAAATACATGAGATGAACTTTTACACAACAAGGATGTGATATCAACCCCTCGCCATTCATAGCTAAAAGCTATCAATCACTCATTCTTAGATTTGAATTACTAATGGATATCGGCATTTTAATACGATTATTGGTTGTATTATTAGCACTACCTGTGAAACCGCACTTTCATCTTTTATTCAAAATGAGAAAATTCTCAAAACACAAGGAAACATTTTCTTACAAATTACCAGCATACATACTGGGGTTAAAGGTAGCCTGACTGAATTGTCACCCATGTCTCTACCTTTAAATTCTTAGCTATACCGTGTGAGATTTTAATCAGTACAACTGAAGTCTATCTAACTATATTTGCTATATTTTTCAACAACAATGACATAATATACACAAGGCTAACGAGCCCCCCGGCATAGCAAGCATTCAAAATGGTACAAAGTACTAAACTGACTCGTATATTTTTGTGTATCTACATAATTTCGTGACCGGATAATGAGAACAAAACTAGTCACCTTAAGAAATTATCAGCAGTAATTAAACTCCTGAAGATATTTTTAACAAAATAGATGTCACCATGTTTATCCAGGTAAAATCATACCAAGTCTAAACCATTTAAAACCTGTTACTGCCGATTAGAGAAAATTGACCTGCAAAAAAACCACATTACTTATTTATGAAGAATGACCAATCTTATATCGTGTTAAATAAAGATAACTTTGGAATTATAATCTAACAATTAACTACGTGACCTGTATTAACGTTGATATATTTTCAGACAGACAATCAAACATACTTCTTAAATTTTCTTAAATAAATTCAATTGATTGATAGTTGATTTTTTGTACCACGGGGGGGAAATGCGATATTTAAGACACCAGTATCGCGAATTGAAAGGATTAACCAACATATACAAGGCTCTACTATCCGAGAGCGTCAAAGATTTCTCTTTGGCCCCTGTGGATAGTTAGTTTCATATGAGGTATCTCCTGCCAGGGGAGCCTATCGTCTCCCACAATCGCTTTAGCCTGCATAGTCGTGCATTGAGTCTGTCTGACCGTTAAACAAAGAAACACATTGAGATTACGAAGGATAATTGAATCAGGAGAGTCAGTGAGAAGTAAGTCGTGGAGCGGGCGAAGGGAATCGAACCCTCGTATAGAGCTTGGGAAGCTCTCGTTCTACCATTGAACTACGCCCGCATTGGAGTGCGTAAGGGATTATAAACCTTACGCTCTTCTTGGCAAGGGACTAACTGACTGACTGGCGATTAATTCACCGTCAGCATTTTGGCTTACTGCCCTTTGGTGGCAAATAACGCAGCGGATCGATAGCCGTCGCCCGATAGCGGATCTGGAAATGCAGCCGCACCGTGGTCGCATCCGAGCTGCCCATCGTCGCGATCTTCTGCCCGGCTTTCACGTTTTGACCGTTGTTCACCAACATGGTGTCATTATGCGCATACGCAGTGATGTAGTCCTCACTGTGCTTAATCATAATGAGATTACCGTAACCCCGCAGCTGATTACCGACATAAACCACCTTTCCGGCTCCGGCGGCATAAATCGGCGTACCGCGCGCAGCTGAGATATCAATGCCTTTATTGCCGCCGTCCGCGGTTGAATAAGGCAGAATCACTTTACCGCTGGCAGGCCACTGCCAGCAACGCTGTCCGACCGGTGGCCAGGAGGACTGCGGTACGGACGAAGATGGTCTGACCGCCGCCGTTTTGGTTGAGGATTTCGCAGTTGTTTTGCCAGAGCCTGAACTGGTTTTCGCGCCGCCGCTGACCTTCAGCTTTTGCCCCACTTCAATGGTATAGGGCGGTGAAATATTATTCAGGCGTGCAAGCTCTTTTACGCTGGTCCCGGTGGCGCGCGAAATACGGTATAGCGTATCTCCCCGCTTCACGGTATACACGGAGCCGGAATAACTTCCTGTATCAGACGACTTGCTCCCGGAACAGCCTGCTAACAGCAGACCGACACACAGCAGTATCGCGATACTCAGGCCATTTTTCTTCAGGCGTCCTGCACTCAAAACAATACCTCGCAACATTTTCAGACGCTTTATCATAGCAGCCAGAAACCGGATGCCAAATCATATCGCGCAACGAAGCGTCGACTCTGGCATTTCACACCCTCTGTTAATCATTCTGACTTAATACAGCATATAATGTGAATGCTTAAGATTGATGGTGGACGCTATGCGACAGGAACATGTCATTTTATTGAATGAGCAGGGCCAGCCCTGTGGAACACTGGAAAAGTATGCGGCGCATACCGCCACAACCCCCCAGCACTCTGCTTTCTCATGCTGGATATTTAACGAGCAGGGTCAACTGCTGGTCACCCGCCGTTCGCTGCACAAAAAAGCCTGGCCAGGCGTCTGGACCAACTCTGTCTGCGGTCACCCGCAGTTGGGTGAAACCACCGAAGCCGCTATTATCCGCCGGGCTAGCTTCGAGCTGGGTGCAGACATCGACTCGCTCAGCCCCGTGTATGCTGATTTTCGTTATTGCGCCACGGATCCGAGTGGAATAGTGGAAAACGAAGTATGCCCGGTTTATGCCGCAAATATCGTCAGTGAGCTACAGCTAAACCCAGATGAAGTGATGGATTCCCAGTGGAGCAATCTTGAGGATGTTTTAAGCGGGATTGACGCGACGCCGTGGGCTTTTAGCCCGTGGATGGTAATGCAGGTTTCAGATGTTAAGGCGCGAGAGTTACTGCGCAAGTTTGCCAACGGGAATTGATTGCCTGACGGGGCTACGCCCATCAAGCCTACATAACGCATCGTAGGCCTGATAAGGCATCAGCCGCCATCCGGCATTTCACATCTTACTTAACCGGGCGCATTGCCGGGAACAGGATTACGTCGCGGATAGTATGGCTGTTTGTGAACAGCATAACCATACGGTCGATACCAATGCCCAGGCCCGCAGTCGGCGGCAGACCGTGTTCCAGAGCGGTAACATAGTCTTCGTCGTAGAACATCGCTTCGTCGTCACCTGCATCTTTGGCGTTAACCTGATCCTGGAAACGCTGCGCCTGATCTTCTGCATCGTTCAGCTCGCTGAAGCCGTTACCGATTTCACGTCCGCCAATGAAGAATTCGAAGCGATCGGTGATTTCCGGATTTTCATCATTACGACGCGCCAGCGGAGAAACTTCTGCCGGGTACTCGGTAATGAAGGTCGGTTGAATCAGGTGCGCTTCTGCAACTTCTTCAAAGATTTCGGTCACGATACGACCCAGACCCCAGCTCTTCTCAACTTTGATGCCGATAGATTCCGCAATCGCTTTTGCAGAATCGAAGTTATCCAGATCGGCCATGTTGGTTTCCGGACGGTATTTCTGAATCGCTTCGCGCATCGTCAGTTTTTCGAACGGCTTACCAAAGTCAAAGACTTCTTCGCCGTAAGGCACTTCAGTCGTTCCCAGAACATTCTGCGCCAGCGTACGGAACAGCGATTCGGTCAGTTCGATCAGATCTTTGTAGTCCGCATAAGCCATGTAGAGTTCCATCATGGTGAACTCTGGATTATGGCGAACAGAGATGCCTTCGTTACGGAAGTTACGGTTAATTTCGAATACGCGTTCGAAACCGCCAACCACCAGGCGCTTGAGGTACAGTTCCGGTGCGATACGCAGGTACATGTCCAGATCCAGCGCGTTATGATGGGTGATAAACGGACGCGCTGCCGCCCCGCCAGGGATCACCTGCATCATCGGGGTTTCTACTTCCATAAAGCCACGACCAACCATGAACTGACGGATACCAGCCATAATCTGTGAACGCACTTTAAAGGTATTGCGGGATTCATCGTTAGAGATGAGGTCCAGGTAGCGTTGACGATAGCGCGCTTCCTGATCCTGCAGACCGTGGAATTTATCCGGCAATGGGCGCAACGCTTTCGTCAGCAGACGCAGCTCGGTGCAGTGGATAGACAGCTCACCGGTCTTGGTCTTGAACAACTTACCTTTCGCGCCGAGGATATCGCCCAGATCCCATTTTTTGAACTGCTCGTTGTAGACGCCTTCCGGCAGATCGTCGCGAGCAACGTACAGCTGAATGCGGCCGCCAACATCCTGCAGCGTAACGAATGATGCTTTACCCATAATACGGCGGGTCATCATACGGCCAGCAACGGAAACCTCAATGTTCAGCGCTTCCAGCTCTTCGTTTTCTTTTGCATCGAAGTCAGCATGCAGTTGGTCTGAGGTATGATCGCGACGGAAATCGTTCGGGAAGGGGATCCCCTGCTCGCGCAGGCTCGCCAGCTTCTCACGGCGCGTTTTCAGTTCATTGTTAAGGTCGGCTACCGCGTCAGCGCCCTGTACGTGTTGTTCAGACATGTTGGTTCCTCATAACCCTGCTTTCAAACTTGCTTCGATAAATTGATCCAGGCTGCCATCCAGCACCGCCTGCGTGTTGCGGGTTTCAACCCCGGTACGCAGATCTTTGATGCGGGAGTCATCAAGGACATAAGAACGAATCTGGCTACCCCAGCCGATATCTGATTTAGTATCTTCCATCGCCTGTTTCTCGGCATTCTTCTTCTGCATTTCCAGTTCATAAAGCTTCGCTTTCATCTGCTTCATGGCCTGGTCTTTGTTCTTGTGCTGGGAACGGTCGTTCTGACACTGCGTCACAATCCCGGTCGGGATGTGGGTGATACGCACCGCAGATTCGGTACGGTTAACGTGCTGACCGCCCGCACCAGAAGCGCGGTAAACGTCAATACGCAGGTCCGCCGGGTTGATATCGATATCAATATCATCGTCAACTTCCGGGTAGACAAACGCTGAACTGAACGACGTATGGCGACGACCGCCGGAGTCGAACGGGCTTTTACGCACCAGGCGATGTACACCGGTTTCGGTACGCAACCAACCGTAAGCATATTCGCCAGCAATTCTGATGGTCACGGATTTAATACCCGCCACTTCACCTTCAGATTCTTCAATAATTTCAGTCTTAAAGCCGCGCGCTTCAGCCCAACGCAGGTACATACGCATCAGCATGCTTGCCCAGTCCTGTGCTTCCGTACCGCCTGAGCCAGCCTGAATATCGAGATAGCAATCTGCGCTATCATATTCACCGGAGAACATACGACGGAATTCCAGCTGGGCCAGCTTATCTTCCAGCGTATCAAGTTCTGCTACGGCTTCGTTAAAGGTTTCTTCGTCGTCGGCTTCTACAGCCAGTTCCAGCAGGCCGGAGACATCTTCCAGGCCCTGGCTCATCTGATCAAGCGTATCAACGATGGCCTCAAGGGAGGAACGCTCTTTACCCAGCGCCTGCGCGCGTTCGGGTTCGTTCCATACGTCCGGCTGTTCCAGCTCGGCGTTTACTTCTTCCAGACGCTCTTTCTTGGCATCATAGTCAAAGATACCCCCTAAGAACGTTAGAGCGCTCCGTGAGGTCCTGAATGCGGTTATTTACCGGATTAATTTCAAACATTGTCTGATTTCTTTTATTGGACTAGTCAAAATGCGGTTATAAGAGCGGGATTGTAACTAATCCACACCCTTTTTTATAGCGAATATACACATCATCCTTCAAGCTGCCTCTTTGTTGGCTGCGCGATTTCGCCCCAGTCACGTACTGCTCGTACGCTTATGGAGACTCATCCACTTGCCGCCTCGATGCAGCTTGAATGATTTTGTGTAAAGTGACGCTAAAGTGGCCAGATATTATCGATTATAATCTGCAGGCTGCGGTTGCCGCGAAACTCATTAATATCCAGTTTGTAGGCAAGCTGAACTTCGCGAACACCGTTATCCGGCCAGCAGGTGGTATCAACGTTAAACGCAATACCGTCCAGCAACGGTCCACCACCGACGGGCTCCACCATCACCTTCAGATGACGCTCACCGACCAGACGCTGCTGGAGCAGACGGAAATGCCCGTCAAACAGTGGTTCCGGGAACATTTGTCCCCACGGTCCGGCATCACGCAGCATTTGCGCGACCTCCATGGTCATCTCCGCCGCGCTCAGAGCACCGTCTGACACCACTTCGCCCTGCAGTAAGGCGGGGTCCAGCCACTCGGTTACCAGTTCGCCGAAACGCTGCTGGAAACGCTCAAACTGCGCCTCTTCCAGCGACAAACCCGCCGCCATAGCGTGACCGCCAAACTTGAGGATCATACCTGGATGAAGAGTGTCCAGGCGCTCCAGCGCATCGCGCATGTGCAGCCCCTGAATCGAGCGCCCGGAGCCTTTCAGCGTACCGTCACCGGCCGGGGCAAACGCAATTACCGGACGGTGAAAGCGCTCTTTAATACGCGATGCCAGAATCCCCACCACTCCTTGATGCCACTCGGGATGATACATCGCCAGACCGCCCGGTAGCGTATCGCTACTGCGCTCCAGCTTTTCACACAGAGTCAGCGCTTCCGCCTGCATACCCTGCTCGATCTCTTTGCGCGTCTGGTTGAGTGCGTCCAGCTCATTGGCCAGCACACGTGCTTCACCAATGTTGTCGCACAGCAACAGCGCCACACCAACGGACATATCGTCCAGACGCCCCGCTGCATTCAGCCGTGGCCCGAGGGCAAAACCTAAATCACTGGCAGCCAATTTGAGTGGGTCGCGATTGGAAATCTCCAGCAGCGCTTTTATACCAGGGCGGCACTTTCCGGCACGAATACGGCTTAAGCCTTGCCACGTCAGAATGCGGTTATTGGCATCCAGCGGGACCACGTCGGCCACCGTGCCAAGCGCAACCAGATCGAGCAAATCTGCCAGGTTCGGCGGCGCAATTCCTCGTTCATCAAACCAGCCTTTGTCACGCAGGAAGGTGCGCAGCGCCAGCATCAGATAGAAGGCCACGCCAACGCCAGCCAGCGATTTAGACGGGAATTCACAATCGTGCAGGTTAGGATTGATGATCGCTTCAGCGCCCGGCAGCGTGTCCCCTGGCAGATGGTGATCGGTCACAACGACCGGGATCCCCAGCGTTCTGGCATGTTCAACACCCGCGTGGGACGAGATGCCGTTGTCGACGGTGACAATCAGTTGAGCGCCACGGGCATGGGCCTGATCAACGACTTCCGGGCTTAAGCCATAACCGTCTTCAAAACGATTAGGCACCAGGTAGTCCACGTTACTGCAGCCCAACGCGCGCATCGCCAGAATGCTGAGCGCGGTGCTGGTCGCGCCATCGGCGTCAAAATCGCCGACCACGATGATTCGGGTTCCTTCGCGAAAAGCGTTATAGAGGATTTCAACCGCTTTTTCGACACCGTTCAAATGCTGCCATGGCAGCATGCCTTTCACACTACGCTCAAGCTCCTGCGCGCTGCGCACACCGCGGCTGGCGTATAAACGGCGCAGCAATGGCGGCAAGTCGGCAGGTAGCTCGGCGGTCTCGTCGGCTTCACGCCGACGAAGTTGTATCTGTTGTTTCACGCGAATTATTTACCGCTGGTTTGTTTTGCATGTGCGTCGAGGAATTCTTTCATCTCTTTCGGGCCCTGATAGCCAGGCACTACATAGCCATTGCTCAGCACAATCGCCGGCGTACCGCTGACGCCAAACTGTACGCCCAGCGCGTAGTGGTTAGCGATGTCCACATTACAGGTCGCAGGCTTCACATCTTTGCCAGCCATGGCGTCGTCAAAGGCTTTGTTTTTGTCCTTCGCACACCAGATAGATTTCATATCCTGCTCGGCCTGGCTTTCCAGTCCCTGACGAGGGAAGGCCAGATAGCGTACGGTAATCCCTAACGCATTGTAGTCTTTCATCTCTTCATGCAGCTTGTGGCAGTAGCCACAGGTGATGTCGGTGAAAACGGTAATGACGTGTTTTTCCTGCGGCGCTTTGTAGACGATCATCTCGTTTTCCAGCGCGTTCAAATGCTTCATCAGCAGTTTGTTGGTGACGTTTACCGGGCTTGCACCGCTCACGTCATACATCGGTCCCTGAATAATATGTTTACCGTCTTCGGTAACGTACAACACGCCGCTATTGGTCAGTACAGTTTTCATGCCCGCAACCGGAGCAGACTGAATCTCGGTACTCTGAACACCCAGCTTCGCTAATGACTGGCGAATCGCCGCATCGTCTGCATGTACCATGCCGGAAAACGCCGTCGCCAGCAGGGTGAACATCATAAAACGTTTTTTCATAACCTATCCTTTCCTGTCAGCACTCACGCTCGCGGGTGATGCTGTTGATGTAGTTGCCGCAAGCGCTCCGTTGCGACATGAGTATAAATCTGCGTTGTCGAGAGGTCGCTATGCCCCAGTAGCATCTGCACCACGCGCAGATCAGCGCCATGGTTGAGCAGATGCGTGGCAAACGCGTGCCGCAGGACGTGCGGGGACAGCTTTTCGCTGTCGATTCCAGCCAACACAGCATAGTGTTTGATACGATGCCAGAAGGTTTGACGAGTCATCTGTTGCGCCCGCTGGCTGGGAAACAGCACATCTATTGATACACCGTTGAGCAACCACGGACGCCCATGCTCCAGGTACGTTTCCAGCCAGTACACCGCCTCCTCACCTAACGGGACAAGGCGCTCTTTATTACCTTTACCGATCACCCGAACCACGCCCTGACGCAGGCTGACGTCACTCATCGTCAGCCCCACCAGTTCAGACACGCGCAGGCCTGTGGCATACAATACTTCCAGCATGGCTTTGTCGCGAAGTTCCAGCGGTTGTTCTATCAGCGGTGCCTGCAGAAGTCGTTCGACCTGTGCTTCGCTGAGATCTTTGGGCAGACGCTGCGGAAGTTTAGGTGATGCAAGCGAGGCGCTGGGGTCATCTTCGCGATATTTTTCACGGTACAGATGCTGAAAAAAACGCCGCATTGCACTGAGCAAGCGTGCGGAACTGGTGGCTTTATATCCCCCATCCATCCGCTCAGCCAGCAATGCTTGCAGGTCATCACTCTGCGCGGTCGCAAGCGAGGCGCCGCGGTGATGTAGCCATTCAACAAGCATGGTCAGATCGCGACGATACGCACTTAACGTGTTTTCCGCCAGATTTCGTTCCAGCCACAGGGCATCAAGAAACTGCTCGATGCGCGCCAGATCCTGTTCCACTCGCGCCCCTTATTTCACTCTCATTTTTGATGCATTATGCCTCATTGTGCCGAGAATGCGGCGATTCTGTTACACTACCCGCAACGCTACAGCAGAATTGAGATGTTTACGTCATGAACATGGGTCTTTTTTACGGTTCCAGCACCTGCTATACGGAAATGGCAGCAGAAAAAATCCGCGATATCCTGGGTCCCGAACTGGTGACACTGCACAACCTCAAAGATGATTCCCCGACCTTAATGGAGCAGTATGACGTGCTCATTTTAGGCATCCCGACCTGGGATTTCGGTGAAATCCAAGAGGACTGGGAAGCGGTCTGGGAGCAACTGGACGACCTCAACCTGGAAGGCAAAATTGTTGCGCTTTACGGTATGGGCGATCAGTTGGGATACGGTGAATGGTTCCTGGATGCGCTGGGTATGCTGCACGATAAACTGGTCACCAAAGGCGTAAAATTTGTTGGTTACTGGCCAACCGAAGGGTATGAATTTACCAGCGATAAGCCCGTCATTGCTGATGGACAGCTGTTTGTTGGCCTGGCGCTGGATGAAACAAACCAGTACGATCTCAGCGATGAACGCATTCAGGCCTGGTGCGAGCAAATCCTTAGTGAAATGGCCGAACACTGGTCCTGATAACCATTTTGCCGGATGTAGGCGTAAACGCCATATCCGGCCTACATGCCGATGCCGCACCGAACCGTAGACCTTAACGCTGCACGCCATCAGGCATTCATCAGCATTATCCCTGCTTCGCCTGTTGCAGTATTAACCGCCGCAAATCCCGCCACTCCGCGTCATCCATACTGTCTGCCGCCAGCCACAAATGCTGACGTTTTCCGGCATCGGAACGTAAACGCAGCATCATGCCTGTTTTGACCATCCAGGGTGCGCTAGCAATAGTCCACTCTTGCCCTTGCCAGCGCAGACGACCGTCCATCAACAGCCGAATCTCGCCCTGACAGGCATTGATTCGGCGCTGGCTACGGACGCTATCGAACACCACCAGAGAGAGCAGAACCAGCCATAATGGGGTGTAGCTCAATGGCCAGGGCATCAATAAAATAAATACCGCGACCAGCCCATGAATGAGCAACGAAAGCCATTGCGCGCGCCATGAAACGCGTAAATCAGATTGCCACTGGACCACGTTCCCGATTCCGTGTCTGGATAAGTCGCACCATCTGCTCTAGCTGAGCATCAGCCGGTTTCCCATGATTCATCAACCAGTTAAATAAGTCTGGATCATCACATTCTAGCAGACGGATAAAGATACGTTTTTCTTCATCACTTAAGCTGTCATATTCATGTTCGAAAAACGGCATGATCGAGATGTCCAGCTCACGCATACCGCGACGGCATGCCCAATGAATACGTGCTTTGTTGTTAATATCCATGTTCTTCTTCCTGTCTCGCGAAAACGAAGTATCCCGCTATTGTAACGTGTTTTTCCCTCATATTTACGGGAATATCAGCAAACGGAAGCGTGCTCGCTAAATAAAACCACATTAAGTCAAAGGATTCAGCATTTTTGGATGTCTCCTCGCAAAGCTTAATATATGGCACAAATAGCCTGTTTAAACCGCTTGCAATGGGCCATAGCTCTTTTACCATTAGTCATTATCACTGCGTTAAGCAAATCAGGACATTAATTATGGCTTTTATATCTTTTCCTCCTCGCCAGCCTTTCGCGTCAACGCGCTTGCCTCTGACGCTAATGACGCTCGATGAATGGGCGCTCGCCACCATCACCGGTGTCGACAGTGAGAAGTATATTCAGGGTCAGGTCACAGCGGATGTCAGCCAGATGACCGAGCATCAGCACGTGTTGGCAGCACATTGTGACGCCAAAGGTAAAATGTGGAGCCCCCTGCGTCTGTTCCGCCAGGGTGACGGTTTTGCATGGCTTGAGCGCCGTAATCTGCGCGATGCGCAGCTCACCGAACTGAAAAAATATGCGGTCTTCTCGAAAGTGGCGATTGCCCCGGACGACGAGCGCGTACTGCTGGGCGTCGCGGGATTCCAGGCGCGCGCAGCGCTGGCCAATCTCTTTAGCGAATTACCAAACAGCGATAAGCAGGTCATTACTGAAGGTTCTTCCACCATATTGTGGTTCGAACATCCCGCTGAGCGTTTCCTGCTGATCGTTGATATTGCAACGGCGGAAACCCTGGTAGAGAAGCTGCGCGGTGAAGCGGAGTTAAATAACAGCCAACAGTGGCTGGCGCTGGATATCGAAGCAGGTATTCCGGTGATTGATACTGCCAACAGCGCGCAGTTTATTCCGCAAGCCACCAATCTGCAGGCTCTGGGCGGAATCAGCTTTAAAAAAGGCTGCTATACCGGTCAGGAAATGGTTGCTCGCGCAAAATTTCGCGGAGCCAACAAACGTGCCATGTGGACGCTGGCAGGTGCGGCCAGTCGGGTACCGGAAGCAGGTGAAGACCTGGAGCTGAAAATGGGTGAGAACTGGCGTCGTACCGGCACCGTACTCGCCGCAGTGCAACTGGCGGATGGACAGGTACTGGTGCAGGTTGTGATGAATAACGACATGGAAGCCGACAGCGTGTTCCGCGTTCGTGACGACGCGAAAACGCTGCATATCGTACCGCTGCCTTATTCGCTGGAAGAGTAAATCGCCGGGTGGTGACTTTATCTTACCGGGTCACGAGTTTTAAAGACCCGGTAAGCACAGCACCGCTGGGTAATAATAATTACGCCTGCCCCACGTACAGGTAGATCGCCAGGAAATGGCAAACGCTGCCACCCAGCACAAAGCCGTGCCAGATCGCGTGGTTGTATGGAATGCGCTTACAGACGTAGAAAATAACGCCCAGCGAATACACCACACCACCAACTGCCAGCAACGTCACACCACCCACCGCCAGCTTAACCGCCAGTTGATACACCACAATCAGCGATAGCCAGCCCATCGCCAGGTAGGTTACCAGCGACAGAACCTTAAACCGGTGCGCAATGGTCAATTTGAATAAAATACCGAGCAGCGCCAGGCTCCAGATAACAATCATCAGTCCACGTGCCAGCGGCGAATCCAGCCCCACCAGCAGAAATGGCGTGTAGGTCCCGGCAATCAGCAGATAAATCGCGCAGTGGTCGAACTTTTTCAGCAAGACTTTCGCTCTTTGATGGGGGATCGCGTGATATAAAGTTGAGGCGAGGAACAGCAGGATCATGCTGCCGCCATACAGGCTATAGCTGGTTATCGCCATGGCGCTGGCGTTGGTATCCACTGCCTGAACCAGCAACAATACCAGTCCGACAATCCCAAACACCAGCCCGATACCGTGACTGATGCTATTGGCTATTTCCTCTGCCAGCGAATATCCCTGCGCAATTAATGGCTTCTGAACCATATTTTACTCCCGAGAAACGAACACTATCGTGATTGCTCCTCTAGCGTAACTGAGAATGGTTCCAGTGAACACCTGTTAGCTAAAATATTTGCCAACTAAATAATAATCCATAAAAATCATGATATTATATTTTAATACTCAGCTAACAGGCGTACCGTTAAAATCAAAGGCATTTAAAATCAATCACATAAAATTGTGTTTGATCCGGGTAAATCTCGGCAATCACGTGTTTAAGTTCTTCTAGCGTCATGTTTTCCTGGTGAGCATGTTTCTCCGTCAGCGTATCCAGCGTGACGGTTGAGGTGCCAACAACCTCAATCGTGCAGAAGTACCCCTCATCTTCGAAGCGCCCAACCCGTAGAATGTCACCGGCTTTGAAGTGTGATTCGGACTCGTCACGAATCGTAATGGTTTTGCGTCCGGCCAGAATGTCATTCTGGAAACGCTGAAAAAAAGTGATGTCATTTGGCTGCATGTTATTATTCCCTGTAGATGAAGTCTGATGAGTGAGTTTTGCCATTGTGAGTATGTTCTCCCACGCTGCCATCGCCAGTCTCAACAATCTTGAGATGCTGGTCTACAACTATGTCATCAAAAACCGTGACAAAGTCATGTACATGACCATTCGCGAACTGGCGGATGCCGTGGGCGTTTCCACCACCACCGTACTGCGCTTTTGCCGCAAGCTTAAGTGTGAAGGTTACTCAGAATTTCGCGTACGCTTCAAATTATATTTAGAGCAGAATGAACCGCAACAGGCTAATTTCGGTGCCAGCGAAATTATCAGCTTCTTTAAAGGCGTCAATAACGACGAGTTCGACAAACTACTCGATCAGGCTGTTGATATTATATTATCTTCCGAGCGTATTATATTCGTCGGGGCGGGAACATCCGGAGCCCTGGCAAAATATGGCGCACGTTTTTTCTCAAACGTCGGAAAATTCAGTAACCACATCGATGACCCTTATTTCCCGGTAACTAATGATATGGCCAGAAACGCGCTGGCGATCGTGCTTTCCGTTTCTGGAGAAACCGAAGAGATCCTACGCTTTGCCAGCCAGTTCAGTCTGCATAACTGTAAGGTTCTGTCGGTCACCAGCCATGAACATTCGCGCCTCGCGAAACTTGCCGACTTTAATCTCTCCTGGCACGTTCCACAGACACGCATTGCCGGGGTATACGATATAACCACGCAGATCCCCGTTATTTATATTCTGGAATCACTCGGTCGCAAGCTGGCGAAAAGAATAGCGTAAAAAAACAATATGTTTTTTTGATGTAACAAATCACATTAACGCTATTTTGTTATATCGTGACATTTATCTTTCCTTTGTTAGACTCAAAATCAGATTGTATTAATTTGAGACTGAGCGCAGATGAAAAAACTTACCTTACCAAACGATTTTTTATGGGGCGGCGCGGTTGCGGCGCATCAGGTTGAAGGCGGCTGGAATAAAGGTGGCAAAGGGCCCAGCATTTGCGACGTACTGACCGGGGGGGCACACGGCGTTCCGCGAGAAATCACTCAGGACGTCGTGCCAGGTAAGTACTACCCCAACCACGAAGCCGTCGATTTTTACGGTCATTACAAAGAAGACATTAAGCTGTTTGCCGAGATGGGCTTCAAATGCTTCCGTACGTCAATTGCCTGGACCCGTATCTTCCCCAAAGGGGACGAAACCCAGCCAAACGAAGAAGGGCTAAAATTCTACGACGACATGTTTGATGAACTGCTGAAGTACAATATCGAACCGGTTATCACCCTTTCCCACTTCGAAATGCCGCTACACCTGGTTCAACAGTACGGTAGCTGGACCAATCGTAAAGTCGTCGATTTCTTTGTCCGTTTTGCTGAAGTGGTCTTTGAGCGCTACAAGCACAAGGTCAAATACTGGATGACCTTCAACGAAATCAACAACCAGCGTAACTGGCGTGCACCGCTGTTTGGCTATTGCTGCTCCGGCGTGGTGTATACCGAGCATGAAAACCCGGAAGAGACTATGTACCAGGTGCTGCACCACCAGTTCGTGGCCAGCGCTCTGGCGGTGAAAGCCGCACGTCGCATCAACCCTGAAATGAAAGTCGGCTGCATGCTGGCAATGGTCCCGCTATACCCGTACTCCTGTAAGCCTGAAGATGTGATGTTCGCGCAGGAATCGATGCGTGAACGCTATGTATTCACCGACGTTCAACTGCGCGGCTACTATCCATCTTATGTACTGAACGAGTGGGAGCGCCGCGAATTCAATATTCGAATGGAAGCTGGCGATGAACAAATCCTGCGTGAAGGTACCTGCGACTATCTCGGATTTAGCTACTACATGACCAACGCGGTAAAAGCGGAAGGTGGTAGCGGCGATGCAATTTCCGGTTTTGAGGGCAGCGTGCCGAACCCGCACGTCAAAGCATCCGACTGGGGCTGGCAGATTGATCCGGTCGGCCTGCGTTACGCCTTATGCGAACTGTACGAGCGTTATCAGAAGCCGTTGTTTATCGTTGAAAATGGATTTGGCGCTTACGACAAAGTGGAAGAAGACGGCAGCATCCACGACGACTACCGCATCGACTATCTGCGCGCCCACGTCGAAGAGATGATGAAAGCGGTAACGTATGACGGCGTAGATCTGATGGGCTACACGCCGTGGGGCTGCATCGACTGCGTCTCGTTCACCACCGGCCAGTACAGCAAACGCTACGGTTTTATCTATGTGAACAAACACGACGACGGCACCGGCGATATGTCGCGTTCGCGTAAGAAAAGTTTTGAGTGGTATAAAGCGGTGATTGCCAGCAACGGCGAGAATCTGTAATTTTTTGCCGGATGGCGCTGCGCTTATCGGGTTTACGGGAACTGAACTTGTAGACCAGAGCAGACATTTACGCCGCCATCCGGCAAGCAACGCATTACTTCCCGCCGGCCAGCTCCAAAAAACTGCCCGTGACGTAAGACGCCTTCTCACTCAGCAGCCAGGTAATCGCCTGCGCGACCTCTTCCGGCTGTCCGCCGCGCTGCATAGGCAACATGGATTTCACGCGATCCACCCTTCCCGGCTCACCGCCTGACGCATGCATTTCCGTGTAGATAAGACCGGGTCGCACGCAGTTCACGCGTATCCCCTGCGCCGCAACCTCCAGCGCGAGGCCGGTGGTGAGCGTGTCCACCGCACCTTTTGAGGCTGCATAATCAACATATTCGAACGGGGCACCAAGCCGTGACGCCGCCGAAGAGACATTCACAATCGCCCCGCCCTGACCGCCGTGCTTAAACGACATGCGCTTTACCGCTTCCCGACAACACAGAAAATAGCCGGTAACATTAGTCGCCAGGACGCGATTAATACGCTCAGCGGTTAGACTTTCCACCGTGCTCTGTTCAAACAAAATCCCGGCATTGTTCACCAGCGCAGTCAGCGGCTCACCCTCGCGGTCAATGGACTCAAACATCGCCCCGACCTGGCTTTCATCGCTGATATCTGCCCGCAGAGCAAACGCCTTTCCTCCCGCAGCGGCGATATTGTTCACCACCTCCGTTGCCGCACGAATATTGTGATGAAAGTTAACGGCGACCGTGTAACCCTCTAGCGCTAACTGCAGCGCGGTTGCCCGGCCAATACCGCGACTGCCCCCCGTAACCAGTGCTATAGCCATCACTATTCTCCCCAAAAATAAAGGCGCCGAAGCGCCTTTAAAAGATAGCTGAATCAGTCGATTACTGATAATCGCTCAGCGGCACGCAGGAGCAGAACAGGTTACGGTCACCGTAAACGTCATCAAGGCGTTTCACGGTCGGCCAGTATTTGTTCGCTACGCCCGCCGGGAAGACGGCGATTTCGCGGCTGTAACCGTGATTCCACTCCGCGACCAGCTCATTTTGCGTGTGCGGGGAGTTAACCAGCGGGTTATCTGTAAGCGACCATTCACCGGCTTTCACGCGATCGATCTCTGCGCGGATTGCCAGCATCGCATTGATAAAGCGATCCAGTTCCACTTTGCTTTCCGATTCAGTCGGTTCCACCATCAGCGTACCCGCTACCGGGAACGACATGGTCGGCGCATGGAAACCGTAATCGATCAGGCGCTTGGCAATATCCAGTTCGCTGATGCCGGTCTCTTCTTTCAGTGGGCGAATGTCGAGAATACATTCATGTGCCACGCGACCATCGCGACCGGTATACAGCACCGGATAGGCATCTTTCAGACGGCTGGCAATGTAGTTAGCGTTCAGGATCGCCACCTGGCTTGCCTGCTTCAGACCTTCTGCGCCCATCATACGGATGTACATCCAGCTGATCGGCAGAATGGATGCGCTACCGAACGGTGCCGCAGAAACCGCGCCCTGACGGGTGAGCATCCCTTCAATCTGTACTACGCTATGACCCGGCACGAACGGCGCCAGATGCGATTTAACACCGATTGGTCCCATACCAGGGCCACCGCCGCCGTGCGGAATGCAGAATGTTTTATGCAGGTTAAGGTGAGAGACATCGGCACCGATAAAGCCCGGTGTGGTGATCCCAACCTGAGCATTCATGTTCGCGCCATCAAGATAAACCTGGCCGCCAAACTGGTGCACAACGTCGCACACTTCACGGATCGTTTCTTCATACACGCCATGAGTAGAGGGATAGGTCACCATGATGCAGGAGAGGTTTTCACCCGCCTGCGCCGCTTTTTCACGCAGATCGCCAAGATCGATGTTGCCGTTCTTATCACAGGCGACAACCACTACCTGCATACCCGCCATCTGTGCGGAGGCCGGGTTGGTACCGTGGGCAGAGGCCGGGATCAGACAGATATCGCGATGGCCTTCGTTACGGCTTTCGTGATAATGGCGAATCGCCAGCAGACCCGCATACTCGCCCTGCGCGCCGGAGTTCGGCTGCATGCAGACTGCGTCATAACCGGTCAGTTTTACCAGCCATTCGGAAAGCTGGCCGATCATCTGGTGATAACCTTCTGCCTGCTCTGGCGGGCAGAACGGATGCAGTTCAGCGAATTCCGGCCAAGTGATAGGGATCATCTCGGCGGCAGCGTTCAGCTTCATGGTGCAAGATCCCAGCGGGATCATTGCCTGGTTCAGGGCCAGATCTTTGCGCTCCAGCGAGTGCATGTAACGCATCATCTCGGTTTCGCTGTGATAGCGATTAAACACCGGATGGCTGAGGATCGCATCATCACGCAGCATGCTGTCCTGAATGGAACGGCTGTCGAGCGCCACGTCTTTGTCCAGCGTTTCGATGTTCAGACCGTGGCTGTCTCCCAGCAGAACATTGAACAACTGCACCACGTTTTCACGGGTGGTGGTTTCATCAAGCGTAATACCTACCGCGTTATGGATATCGCTACGCAGGTTGATTTCTGCCGCTTCAGCACGCGCCAGTACCGCAGCCTTATCGGCCACTTCAACACACAAAGTGTCAAAGTAGTGTGCATGACGCAGCTTCAATCCTTTTTGTTGCAGACCGGTTGCCAGAATATCGGTCAGACGATGGATGCGATTAGCGATGCGTTTCAGGCCAACCGGGCCATGATAAACGGCATACAGGCTGGCGATGTTGGCCAGCAGAACCTGCGAGGTACAAATGTTGGAGTTCGCTTTCTCGCGGCGGATATGCTGTTCGCGAGTCTGCATCGCCATGCGCAGGGCGGTATTACCCGCTGCATCTTTGGAGACGCCGATAATACGGCCTGGCATGGAGCGTTTGAATTCGTCTTTAGCGGCAAAGAATGCCGCGTGCGGGCCGCCGTAGCCCATCGGTACGCCGAAGCGTTGCGCAGAGCCGAAAACGATATCCGCGCCCTGTTTGCCCGGTGCAGTCAGCAGTACCAGCGCCATAAAGTCGGCAGCGACGCTGACCACTATTTTACGGGATTTCAGCTCAGCCATCAGGGCGCTGTAGTCGTGCACTTCACCGGTGGTGCCAACCTGCTGCAACAACACGCCGAACACATCCTGATGATCCAATGCTTTTGCCGCGTCATCAACAATGACGTCAAAACCAAAAGTTTGCGCACGAGTACGCACTACGTCCAGCGTTTGCGGATGAACATCAGCCGCCACAAAGAAACGGTTGGCGTTTTTCAGTTTGCTGACGCGTTTGGCCATCGCCATGGCTTCAGCTGCAGCAGTAGCTTCATCCAGCAGAGAAGCGGAAGCCATGTCCAGGCCGGTCAGGTCCAGCGTCACCTGCTGGAAGTTCAGCAGTGCTTCCAGACGGCCCTGGGAGACTTCCGGTTGATACGGGGTGTAGGCGGTGTACCAACCCGGGTTTTCCAGCATGTTACGCAGGATAACCGGTGGCAGCTGCACGGCGGTGTAGCCCATGCCAATGTAGGACGTGAAGCGCTTGTTACGCCCGGCGATGGCTTTTAATTCAGCCAGCGCAGCGTATTCGGTCGCCGCCTCGCCCACCTGTGGCGGGGTTGCGAGCTGAATGTCTTTCGGCACAATCTGGCCGATCAGCGCGTTTAACGACTCGGCGCCAACCGCATTCAGCATCTCTTGCTGCTGCGCGGCGTCCGGTCCGATGTGGCGTTCAATGAAAGCGCCGCTATTTTCAAGCTGGCTTAACGTCTGTGTCATGGGCGATGGTTCCTGAAACGTGCAGTGAATCGTAGGTGTCTCTACTTACCTGAATACGCAAAAAATTCGCGTTGCAGGAAGGCGGCGACGCAGCACATCCCCAGGAGCTTACATCAGTAAGTAACTGAGGTGTGCAAGAAAGCCAACACACCTGCAACGTGAAGAATGAAGCGTATTTATTCGTCTTCTAACAAAGCTTCATATGCAGTCGCATCCAGCAGCGATTCAATTTCGCTTTCATCGCTGGCTTTGATTTTGAAGATCCAGCCCCCTGCATACGGCTCGCTGTTGACCAGTTCCGGGGAGTCGCTGAGCGCGTCGTTAACCGCAACAATCTCACCGCCTACTGGCGCATAAATATCGGATGCCGCTTTTACGGATTCCGCAACGGCGCAGTCATCGCCCGCGCTGACGGTTGCGCCAACTTCGGGCAGGTCAACGAAAACCATGTCACCTAACAGCTCCTGAGCATGTTCGGTGATCCCAACGGTGTAAGAGCCGTCAGCTTCTTTGCGCAGCCATTCGTGTTCTTTGCTGTATTTCAGTTCTGCAGGTACGTTGCTCATCAATCAATCTCCAAAAAAGGATGAATTACGCGACGGCTTTGCCGTTACGCACAAAAACAGGTTTAGTCACTTTTACCGGCATTTCGCGGTTACGGATCTGTACGATCGCATTCTCACCAATACCCGCAGGGACACGCGCCAGCGCGATGCTGTAACCCAGGGTTGGGGAGAATGTCCCGCTGGTGATAATGCCTTCCTGCTGATTGCCGGAAGCATCGGTGAAACGCACCGGCAGTTCATTACGCAGTACGCCTTTCTCGGTCATCACCAGTCCAACCAACTGTTCGTGGCCTTTTTCACGCTGCATTTCCAGCGCTTCCCGACCGATAAAGTCGCGGTCAGTCGGTTCCCACGCGATGGTCCAGCCCATGTTGGCCGCCAGCGGAGAAATGGCTTCGTCCATCTCCTGACCGTACAGGTTCATGCCGGCCTCCAGACGCAGCGTGTCGCGCGCGCCAAGACCGCAAGGTTTGACACCTGCTTGTACCAGCGCACGCCAGAAGTCTGCCGCCTTTTCACTCGGCATGGCAATTTCATAGCCTGCTTCGCCGGTATAACCGGTGGTTGCGATAAACAAATCACCCGCCTGAACGCCGAAGAACGGCTTCATGCCTTCTACCGCCTGACGCTGCTCGTCAGTAAACAATGTGGCTGCTTTTTCCTGCGCGTTTGGACCCTGCACCGCAATCAGCGACAGATCGTCTCGAACGGTGATGTCGATGGCGTAAGGTTCAGCGTGTTGGGTAATCCAGGAGAGGTCTTTTTCGCGGGTGGCGGAGTTTACAACGAGGCGGAAGAAATCTTCAGTGAAGTAGTAGACAATCAGGTCATCTATCACGCCGCCCGAAGCGTTGAGCATACCGGAGTAGAGGGCTTTACCCGTCTTCGTTAGCTTCGCGACGTCGTTTGCCAGCAGATAACGCAAGAACTCCCGGGTGCGGCTACCGCGCAGGTCGACGATGGTCATATGTGACACATCAAACATTCCGGCATCGGTGCGAACAGCATGGTGTTCATCAAGCTGAGAACCGTAATGCAGTGGCATCATCCAGCCATGGAAATCTACCATGCGCGCGCCACATAGCGTGTGTTGTTCGTACAAAGGAGTCTGTTGAGCCATCTTTTCCTCGTTGAATAAGCGGGGCTACCAACTCTTTCGCGGTGAAATTTTCGCCACGAAACCCAGCACCGCAGCCGCTCCAGGGGCCACGACGCAAACGTTCTCTTTGTCCTGAACTTACCACCGAAACAGACGCTAAACCATAAGGCAAAATTAACCATCACATTAGCTTATGGCTAAAAACAGCAAAATCACCGGCAGAACAAAACCCCATCCATACGGCAAATAATCAGAATAAAAAATAAATACAAGCTGGAATTAACAGCACCAACCAACATTAAATGTGGAAAAATTGTCAAAAATGGCGTTATGAAAAAAACGTAATATTAAAAAAACTAATGCGAAAAAAGGCGTGGAATTAGATTATTTCAAATGAGAGAAGCACCCCGGCGCGCAGGCCGGGAGTGGAAAGTGTGACGGGTCTCAAACTCTTAAGATTGTCCTTACGGACGCTAGCGTAACCACTCAGGAAGATCGTTCAGTCCCATCGCCTGGCGGATGAGCTGTGGTTTTACGCCTGGCAGGGTATCGGCCAGTTTCAGACCAATATCACGCAGCAGTTTTTTCGCCGGATTCTCGCCTGCAAACAGTTCACGAAAGCCCTGCATACCGGCCAGCATCATCGCTGCGCTGTGCTTACGGCTGCGCTCGTAGCGGCGCAAATAGAGATACTGACCAATATCTTTGCCCTGACGCTGGAGCCGCTTCAGCTCATCGATCAGCTCCGCCGCATCCATAAATCCAAGGTTAACCCCCTGTCCCGCCAGCGGGTGGATGGTATGCGCCGCATCCCCCACCAGCGCCAGACGATGAGCAGCGAACTGACGGGCATAGCGTCCCGTCAGCGGAAACGCCTGACGCTCGCTTTCAAGGCTGCACAGCCCCAGGCGATTATCAAAAGCGATATTCAGCGCCTGATTAAACTCGTCAACGCTTGCCTGCTGCATGCGTTCTGCTTCCTGCGGCGAAAGCGACCAGACGATAGAGCACAGGTGCGGGTCACTGAGCGGCAGGAACGCCAGGATCCCCTCACCGTAAAACGCCTGCCGCGCAACCGCGCCGTGAGCTTCCTGCGTACGGATAGTCGCCACCAGCGCATGATGACGGTAATCCCAGAAAGTGAGCGGAATATCCGCTTTGTTGCGCAGCCAGGAGTTAGCGCCATCGGCGCCGACCACCAGGCGAGCTGTCAGCATTGCGCCATCTTTCAGGGACAGAAATGCCTCATTCTCACCCCAGGCTACCTGCTGTAACTCAGCGGGCGCCATCAGCGTAATATCCGCTGAACGCTGTGCTTTTTGCCAGAGTGCGTAATGGATCTCTGAGTTTTCAACGATGTGGCCTAAATGGCTGTAGCCCATGCTCTGGTCATCAAACGCAATACGCCCAAAGCTGTCTTTGTCCCAGACTTCCATGCCGTGGTAGCAACAAGCGCGACGGGCAACAATGTCGGACCAGACGCCCAGTCGGCTAAGCAGTTTTTCACTGGCGGCATTAATGGCCGATACGCGAAGCTGGGGAGGTGCATCCGCCGCCAAAGGCTGCGGAACATGTTGTTCTAACACCGCAACGCGCAACCCGCTGCCCTGCAAGCCGCAGGCAACCGCCAGTCCCACCATGCCGCCACCAACAATTGCTACATCAACACTTTGCACTGTTTGCTCCTGAAAATAGGACAATCAAAAACCGTAGGCCGGATAAGGCAAAGCCGCCATCCGGCATTACTTCCGCGACATTGCCTGATGGCGCTGCGCTAATCAGGCCTGCTTTTTTAATTCGGCCTACAGGATATATCTATCGCGCAACCCAACCGAGTGTCCGCTCCGCCAGCGCATCGCGTGCAGGCGTGAATAATTCCATCGCCATCAGCCCGACATTCCGCCCAACGACCAGCGGGGCCCAGCGATTGGCAAACAAATACACCAAATTGTTGGTCACACCAATCGTCGTTTCGCGATCGCGTTCGCGGCGCTGCTGATAGCGTGCCAGCACCGCATAATCACCGATATCTTCCGCGCAGTTTTGCGCCTGCGTCAACGTCTCAGCCAGGCTCATCACGTCGCGCAGACCAAGGTTGAAACCTTGTCCTGCAATGGGATGCAGCGTCTGTGCTGCGTTCCCCACCAGCACAGTACGATGGGTAATGGCTTTTTGCGCCGAGGTTAATGAAAGCGGATAGGCGTTGCGTTTACCGGCCTGGGTAATACGCCCCAACCGCCAGCCAAACGCAGTTTGCAGTTCGCGGCAAAATTGTTCGTCGGACCAGGCCATAATCTCATCCCGCCGCTCCAGCGGATGGCACCATACCAGCGAGCAGCGACCATCAGACATCGGTAGCATTGCCAGAGGACCATATTGCGTAAAACGTTCAAACGCTCGCCCGTCATGCGCAACGGAGGTCGTGACGTTGGCAATCACCGCCAGTTGTTCATAGGGTTGTTGCTGCCAGTCAACGCCGCAGGCGGTAGCCAGTGCGGAGCGCGTGCCATCGGCGGCCACCAACAGGCGACCATTAATCATCTCACCATTTTCCAGCGTAACCTCAACGCGTTCCTGCGTGCGTGACACGCTGGCTACACGGTCGGGGCAGTGCAGCGTGATGCCCGGCGCTTTACGCAGCAGCGCAAACAAACGCAGCCCGACATCGTGCAGTTCTACCACCTGGCCCAGCGCCGGAATACGGTATTCCTGCGCATCCAGCGTCACAAATCCGGCATGGCCGCGATCGCTGACGTGAACCGTTTTGATCGCCGTTGCGCAATCGGCAATCGCCTGCCATACGCCAATTCGCGCCAGCTGTTGGCAGGTCCCTGCCGCCAGCGCGATCGCCCGGGCGTCAAACCCTGGATGGCGGTCAGTTTCAGGTTCGCTCGCTTCTATCAGGTGAACAGGCAGAGTCCCGTGGCTGAGCTGAGAAATGGCCAGCGCCAGCGTCGCACCGACCATACCGCCACCAACGATAATCACGCTCATTGCAGTCGCGCCGCAGCCATTAAGGCTTCAATGTCATCCGCTTTCTTCACCACGCTGGCGGTCAGGTTCTCATTGCCGTCCTCGGTGATGAGGATGTCATCTTCAATACGAATGCCGATACCACGATAAGCAGGCGGCACATCGGCGTCCGGTGCGATATACAGCCCCGGTTCGACGGTGAGCACCATTCCTGGCTCGAGAATACGTGAGCGGTCCTGACCATAAACGCCAACGTCGTGCACATCCAGTCCCAGCCAATGGCTAAGACCATGCATAAAGAATGGGCGATGCGCATTTTCGGTAATCAGTTGGTCGATCTCGCCGTGCAAAATGCCAAGCTTCACCAGACCCGTAATCATGATGCGCACCACTTCGCCGGTGACTTCCTGGATGGACGTCCCCGGGCGATACAGGCGCAGGCTGGTCTCTAATGACTCCAGTACGATGTCGTAGATTTCACGCTGAGCAGGGGAAAATTTGCCGTTTACCGGGAAGGTACGCGTAATGTCGCCCGCATAACCTTTGTATTCACACCCGGCGTCAATCAACACCAGATCGCCATCGCGCATTGCACTTTCATTTTCAGTGTAATGGAGAATACAGCCGTTTTCGCCGCTGCCGACAATCGTGTTATAGGATGGGTAACGCGCGCCATGGCGAGTAAACTCGTGGTGAATCTCCCCTTCCAACTGGTATTCAAACATTCCCGGACGGCATTTTTCCATCGCGCGGATATGCGCCAGCGCACTGATCTCTCCGGCACGGCGCATGACCGCAATTTCTTCTGCTGATTTGAACAGGCGCATTTCATGCACCATTGGACGCCAGTCGATGATCGCGGCGGGTGCGTGCAGATTTTGTCTGGAGCCTTTACGCAGTTTATCCAACGCCGTGCACACTATCTCATCTGCCCAGGCATATTCGCCCTGCGCGTGGTACACCGCGTCCAGGCCATTGAGCAACAGGTGCAGCTGTTGGTTGATTTCACTGAAGGCCAGCGCCCGGTCAACGCCGAGTTTTGCCGGTGCGGCATCCTGGCCCAGACGGCGGCCAAACCAGATCTCCGCCGTCAGATCGCGAACCCGATTAAACAAAACGCTGTGGTTATGAGTGTCATCACTTTTAATCAGCACCAGCACGGCTTCCGGTTCGTTAAAACCGGTGAAGTACCAGAAATCACTGCTTTGGCGGTACGGGTATTCACTGTCCGCGCTGCGCGTCGCTTCAGGCGCGGCAAAAATCAGCGCGGCGCTGCCGGGCTGCATTTGTGCCAGTAAAGCCTGGCGACGACGCTGGAATTCTTGCTGAGATATCTCGCTCATCACACTCTCCTTTGCGTTTCGTTCTTAGTGCAGAGTCGGTTTACGGACTTCCGGCGCGGTCGGCTGCTGACGCGTAAACGTGTCATGACACAGCAAGGCGGCTACGCGCACGTATTCGATAATCTCTTCGAGCGACATTTCCAGCTCTTCCTGATCTTCGTCTTCGTCATATCCCAACTGAGCGATATTGCGCAGGTCGTCAATCGCTTCACCGGTTTCACCGGTCACTTTGTCGAGCTTTGGCTGCGTAACGCCAAGGCCCAGCAAAAAGTGGTTTACCCACCCCGCCAGCGCATCGGCACGATCAAACACGCTAACGTCGTCGCCTTCAGGCAGATAAAGCTGAAAAAGGAAACCGTCGTCCTCGAGGGCATCGCTGGTGGCAGAGTGCATTTTCATCAGTGCCTGAGCCAGCTCGTGACCGAAGGCCAAACCTTCGTTCGTCAGGTCGTGCAGCAGCGGCTGCCATGAGCTGTCGTTGTTGCCGCCGCAAATCATCCCGCTGATCAAGCCGTGCATTTCGGCCGGGGTTAATCCAGCCCCTTGTTGGTTCAAAAACTGGCTAACGTCGTTGTAGCCAGGCATTTCGTTCTGTATAGACATAAGCATTCGTCATCAAAGGGAGGAATATTCATGGTATGCTACCACTTTGGGCCCTGGTGGACCAGAAAAGGGCTTGTATCTTGATACCAGGGTAGCTATAGTGTCGCCCCTTCGCGGACCCAAGGTCTGGAGACGAAGGCAGCGCAGTCAATCAGCAGGAAGGTGGCATGTCTGCACAACCCGTCGATATCCAAATATTTGGCCGTTCACTGCGAGTGAATTGCCCGCCTGAACAAAGGGATGCGTTGAATCAGGCTGCGGACGATCTCAATCAGCGATTGCAAGATCTGAAAGTTCGCACTAGAGTCACAAATACTGAGCAGTTGGTTTTCATCGCCGCGTTGAACATCAGCTATGAATTAACTCAGGAAAAAGCGAAGACGCGTGAGTACGCGGCGAGCATGGAACAACGTATTCGGATGCTACAACAGACCATCGAACAGGCGTTGCTTGATCAGGGTCGCATAACCGAAAAAACGGGCCAAAACTTTGAATAACACTTTTCGGTTTACTGTGGTAGAGTGACCGTGAAGACAAAATTTCTCTGAGATGTTTGCAAGCGGGCCAGTCCCCTGAGCCGATATTTCATACCACAAGAATGTGGCGCTCCATGGTTGGTGAGCATGCTCGGCCCGTCCGAGAAGCCTTAAAACTGTGACGACGCATTCACCTTGAACCAAGGGTTCAAGGGTTACAGCCTGCGGCGGCATCTCGGAGATTCCCTTCTACCTGGCAACAGCCATGACACTACTTTCTGAACTCCCTTTATCCCGGCAAGAAATTCGTCAACTGATTCGACAGCGTCGTCGCGCGCTGACCTCTGAACAGCAACGACAATACGGTCAGCAAGCCGCGACCCGAATGCTCAGTTTTCCCCCTGTTGTACTCGCGCATACTGTGGCGGTATTTCTCTCGTTCGATGGCGAACTCGATACCCAGCCGCTGATAGATCAGCTGTGGCGAGCGGGCAAGCGCGTTTACCTTCCGGTTCTTCATCCCTTCAGTCCCGGTAATTTACTGTTCCTGCACTATCATCCGTGCAGCGACCTGGTGACCAATCGCTTAAAGATCCAGGAACCACGGCTTGATGTACGCGACGTATTGCCGCTGTCAAAGCTGGACGTACTGATTACGCCGTTAGTGGCATTTGATGAGGACGGGCAACGCCTGGGCATGGGCGGTGGATTTTACGACCGCACGCTACAAAACTGGCAGCAGCATAAGATCCAACCCGTGGGCTACGCGCATGACTGCCAGTTGGTAGAAAAATTGCCGGTTGAAGAGTGGGATATCCCGCTGCCAGCGGTGGTGACGCCGTCCAAAATCTGGGAGTGGTAGCCGTTTTTTGCCGATTGACAGCGCCGTTTTTTTGACCTAAATTCCTCGGTGAAGGGTGAGGGAGGCGAACCTCCCTCCTGCGTACTCTCTGTTAATATGCTGGCCAAGCGATGATTAACAGGATCAGCAGCATGATGACGTATCTCATCATCGTCCCTTTCCTTTTTAGAGCCCCTGCTTCGGTAGGGGCTTTCCCGTTTCAGCCCTATGCTGCGCCCCTATCGTAAATTCCTTTTATTGCTGTACAACACGCAATGCTGCCTTTAGTTGCCAACTGCGGCAAAGCACGAAAACAGAATGTATGCGTTACAGAAAGAGATTTTGAGGCAGGGAAATCAGAGGAAAGATGGGCAGGTCAACCGCCTGCCCATGTAGAGGAAATCAGTACAGCAGACGAGCACGAATGGTTCCCGGAAGGGCTTTCATCGCCAGCAGCGCTTTCTCCGCCACATCTTCATCCGCTTCAATATCGATAACCACATAACCTACCTGCGCTGAAGTTTGCAGATACTGCGCGGCAATGTTGACGCCCTGCTCGGCAAAAATCTGGTTCAGTGCCGTCAGTACGCCCGGACGGTTTTCGTGAATGTGCATCAAACGACGACCACCGTGCAGCGGCAACGAAACTTCCGGGAAGTTTACCGCAGACAGCGTAGACCCGTTGTCGGAATACTTGGTCAGTTTCCCAGCTACTTCCAGACCGATGTTTTCCTGCGCTTCCAGCGTTGAACCACCAATGTGCGGCGTCAGGATCACGTTATCGAAATCACACAGCGGCGAAGTGAAAGGATCGCTGTTAGTTGCCGGTTCGGTTGGGAATACGTCGATTGCAGCCCCCGCCAGATGTTTAGTCGCTAACGCGTCGCACAACGCAGGAATATCAACAACCGTACCGCGAGCGGCGTTAATCAGCAGCGCTCCCGGTTTCATCAGCGAAATCTCACGCGCGCCCATCAGGTTTTTGGTGGAGGCATTTTCCGGCACGTGCAGACTCACCACGTCGCTCATATTGAGCAGGTCGGAAAGATGCTGTACCTGCGTGGCATTGCCAAGCGGGAGTTTATTTTCAATATCATAGAAAAAGACATGCATCCCGAGCGATTCCGCCAGAATGCCCAACTGAGTACCAATGTGGCCGTAGCCGATGATCCCCAGTTTTTTCCCACGCGCTTCAAAAGAGCCGGTAGCCAGTTTATTCCACACGCCGCGGTGCGCTTTGGCGTTCGCTTCGGGTACGCCACGTAGCAGTAGCAGCAGTTCGCCAATCACCAGCTCAGCAACGGAACGCGTGTTAGAGAATGGTGCGTTAAACACAGGGATCCCGCGCTTTGCCGCTGCACTTAGATCAACCTGGTTGGTGCCAATGCAGAAGCAGCCAATCGCGACCAGTTTCTCTGCGGCGTCAATCACATCTTCAGTCAGATGGGTACGGGATCGCAGGCCAATGAAGTGGGCATCACGGATGGACTCTTTCAGTTGTTCAGTGTCCAGAGCACCTTTGTGAAACTCGATGTTGGTATAACCTGCTGCACGAAGGCTTTCGAGTGCTTTTTGGTGCACGCCTTCAACCAGCAGAAATTTAATCTTATCTTTCTCCAGTGATACCTTTGCCATTTCCCCGACCCTGTCTTTTTTGTTCAAACTGATGTGTTGTGTGTGGGATTTTCATCCGTCTCTTCAACATATCAAAAAATAATATTGCGGCAATATGAACGTTTGCGTCGCCGTGCTGAAGAAATGTCATTCAACGGGAAATGTCAGAGGAAAATACTGGCGATAACTTTTTCTTTGGAGAGATCGGCAGGACAATATTATAAACGTGACACAAGTCACCAAATTTGCCCTGCCAAAATTTTTTTAACGGGAGAAGACGCTCCCGTCAGATCATTTTACGATAGTTTTCACGCCGTCAGGCGTACCGATCAGCGCGACATCCGCGCCACGGTTGGCAAACAGGCCGACGGTTACCACACCTGGAATCGCATTGATGGCATTTTCCAGCGCGATGGCGTCGAGGATCTCCAGACCGTGCACATCGAGGATGACGTTGCCGTTGTCCGTCACGACGCCCTGACGGTATTCAGGACGACCGCCCAGCTTCACCAACTGGCGAGCCACAGCGCTGCGCGCCATTGGGATCACTTCGACCGGCAGCGGGAAGTTACCGAGAATATCGACTTCTTTAGACGCATCCGCGATGCAGATAAATTTCTTCGCCACGGAAGCAATGATTTTTTCACGGGTCAACGCTGCGCCGCCGCCCTTGATCATCTGCATGTGACCGTTGATTTCATCCGCGCCGTCAACGTATACGCCGAGGCTATCCACTTCGTTAAGATCGAACACGTGGATGCCAAGGCTTTTGAGTTTTTCAGTCGATGCGTCCGAACTGGATACTGCACCTTCAATCTGACCTTTCATTGTGCCCAGCGCATCAATAAAGTGTGCGGCTGTTGAACCTGTACCTACGCCCACAATGGTGCCGGGCTGTACATACTGAAGTGCCGCCCATCCTACTGCTTTTTTCAGTTCATCCTGCGTCATGATCGTTTCGCCTGTGGTGTGAATATGGTGGGAAAATTCACGCGCATTATAGAACATTGTGCAGAAAAATGTCCCCACACCCGCTCGCAAGCGGCGGATTTCGTCTTTACCCAATCAAAAATTGTGTCATAGTGCAGAACAAGCAAAAATTTCAGGAGTGCGTCAAAGCAATGAAACGTCCGGACTACAGAACACTACAAGCACTGGATGCGGTTATTCGTGAACGAGGATTTGAGCGCGCGGCGCAAAAGCTGTGCATCACGCAATCCGCGGTTTCACAGCGCATAAAACAGCTTGAGAATATGTTCGGACAACCGCTGCTGGTGCGCACCGTACCGCCGCGCCCAACGGAACAGGGACAGAAACTACTGGCGCTTCTGCGCCAGGTTGAACTGCTGGAAGACGAGTGGCTGGGCGATGAACAAACCGGCTCGACGCCGCTTCTGCTTTCGCTGGCGGTGAACGCCGACAGTCTGGCGACCTGGTTACTTCCGGCGCTGGCCCCGGTACTGGCTAATTCACCGATTCGACTGAACCTGCAGGTTGAAGATGAAACCCGAACCCAGGAACGTCTGCGTCGTGGTGAAGTAGTCGGTGCGGTGAGTATTCAACATCAGGCGCTGCCAAGCTGTCTGGTGGATAAACTGGGCGCGCTGGACTACCTGTTTGTTGGCTCTAAACCTTTCGCCGAGCGTTATTTCCCAAACGGCGTCACCCGTTCCGCCCTGCTGAAAGCCCCGGCGGTCGCGTTTGACCATCTTGATGATATGCACCAGGCGTTCTTGCAACAAAACTTCGACCTGCCGCCGGGCAGCGTACCGTGCCATATCGTTAACTCGTCTGAAGCCTTCGTCCAGCTAGCCCGTCAGGGAACAACCTGCTGCATGATCCCACACTTACAGATTGAGAAAGAGCTGGAAAGCGGTGAGCTTATCGACTTAACGCCAGGCCTGTTCCAGCGTCGGATGCTGTACTGGCACCGCTTTGCACCAGAAAGCCGCATGATGCGCAACGTCACCGACGCGCTGCTGGCCTATGGCCACAACGTACTGCGTCAGGATTAATTCCTCGAACAGAGGCCGGATAGCGGCGTAACGCCTTATCCGGCCTGCAAGCCTTTCCCCTCTTTTCATGCTATTCCCGCCACGTCTTTGAAATACATCACAAAATAAAACACGCCACGCGGCAAAAAAAGACGTCCTGTTGGCTATTTTTTGCTGGCGACAAGCCAAATGAAAAAGCACACCGTATTCGCAAAGATTCAACTTATTGCGTAATACGGAGCAAAAAATGGCTAATGTGCAGGAGTGGCAAACACTCGCCAATAAAGAACTCAGTCGACGGGAAAAAACCGTTGAGTCGCTGGAAAGACAAACGGCGGAAGGGATTGCCATCAAGCCGCTGTACACCGAAGCGGATCTCGATAATCTGGAAGTGACGGGCACCCTGCCCGGTCTGCCGCCTTACGTGCGTGGCCCGCGCGCCACTATGTATACCGCGCAGCCGTGGACGATTCGCCAATACGCCGGTTTCTCTACCGCCAAAGAGTCCAACGCCTTTTACCGCCGTAACCTCGCCGCTGGGCAAAAAGGGCTTTCCGTCGCCTTTGACCTTGCCACTCATCGTGGCTATGACTCAGACAACCCGCGCGTAGCGGGCGACGTCGGCAAAGCCGGCGTGGCGATCGATACCGTCGAAGATATGAAGGTGCTGTTCGACCAGATCCCGCTGGATAAGATGTCGGTATCGATGACCATGAACGGCGCGGTGCTGCCGGTACTGGCGTTTTATATCGTCGCGGCGCAGGAGCAAGGCGTGACGCCGGAACAGCTCACCGGGACCATTCAGAACGATATTCTGAAAGAGTACCTGTGCCGCAACACCTACATTTATCCGCCAAAACCCTCCATGCGCATTATCGCCGACATCATCGCCTGGTGCTCAGGCAACATGCCGCGCTTTAATACCATCAGCATCAGCGGCTATCACATGGGTGAAGCCGGGGCAAACTGCGTACAGCAGGTGGCGTTTACGCTGGCAGACGGTATTGAATACATCAAGGCCGCGCTTTCCGCCGGACTGAAAATTGATGACTTCGCCCCGCGCCTGTCATTCTTCTTCGGCATCGGCATGGATCTGTTTATGAACGTCGCCATGCTGCGCGCTGCACGGTATCTGTGGAGCGAAGCGGTCAGCAGTTTTGGCGCGACCAACCCGAAATCTCTCGCTCTGCGTACCCACTGCCAGACCTCAGGCTGGAGCCTGACCGAGCAGGACCCGTACAACAACGTGGTACGAACCACCATTGAGGCGCTCGGCGCTACGCTTGGCGGCACTCAGTCTCTGCATACCAACGCTTTTGATGAAGCGCTCGGTCTGCCCACCGATTTCTCAGCCCGTATTGCGCGTAATACGCAGATCATCATTCAGGAAGAATCAGAGATCTGCCGCACCGTCGATCCGCTGGCCGGATCGTATTACGTCGAATCACTCACCGATCAAATCGTGAAGCAGGCGCGCACGATCATCAAGCAGATTGATGAGGCAGGCGGCATGGCGAAGGCGATTGAAGCCGGGCTTCCTAAACGGATGATCGAAGAAGCGTCCGCGCGCGAACAGTCGCTGATCGACCAGGGTAAGCGCGTTATCGTCGGGGTGAACAAATACAAGCTGGATAAAGAAGACGACACGTCGGTGCTGGAGATCGACAACGTGAAGGTGCGCAACGAGCAGATTGCCTCACTGCAGCATATCCGCGCCACCCGCGACAATGATGCGGTTAAAACCGCGCTATCCGCGCTGACCCACGCCGCACAGCAGAATGAAAATCTGCTGGCAGCCGCCGTCAACGCCGCCCGCGTTCGCGCCACGCTCGGCGAAATATCCGATGCGCTCGAGGCCGCCTTTGACCGTTATCTGGTTCCCAGCCAGTGTGTTACTGGGGTGATTGCGCAAAGCTATCACCAGTCCGACAAATCCGCCGATGAGTTCGATGCCATTGTTGCGCAAACTGAACAGTTCCTCGCAGAAAATGGCCGCCGCCCGCGTATTCTGATCGCCAAGATGGGTCAGGACGGCCACGATCGCGGCGCAAAAGTGATCGCCAGCGCCTACTCCGATCTCGGCTTTGATGTCGATCTCAGCCCGATGTTCTCCACACCGGAGGAAATTGCCCGTCTGGCGGTAGAAAACGATGTGCATGTCATTGGCGCATCATCGCTGGCGGCGGGTCATAAGACATTGATCCCGGAGCTGGTCACCGCGCTCAAAGGCTGGGGACGCGAAGACATTTGCGTCGTCGCCGGCGGGGTTATTCCGCCACAGGATTACGCTTTCCTGCACGAGCATGGCGTGGCAGCCATTTATGGCCCAGGCACGCCAATGCTCGACAGCGTCCGCGATGTGTTAACCCGTATCAGTCAGCATCATGATTAACGCCGCCACGCTTGAGGATACCGTCCGCCGCTTGCGACTCGGTGAACGGGCTACGCTCGCCCAGGCGATGACGCTGGTCGAAAGCAATCACCCGCGCCACCAGCCGCTGAGTACGCAATTGCTGGACGCGATTATGCCGTTCACCGGTAACGCCCTGCGTCTGGGGCTCACCGGCACGCCGGGCGCGGGTAAAAGCACCTTTCTGGAAGCATTCGGCATGCTGTTAATTCGCCGCGGGTTACGGGTAGCGGTGATCGCCGTCGATCCCAGCAGCCCGGTCAGCGGCGGCAGCATTCTGGGTGATAAAACCCGCATGACGGAACTGGCTCGCGCAGAATCTGCGTTTATACGTCCGGTTCCTTCCAGCGGTCATTTAGGCGGCGCCAGCCAGCGCGCCCGCGAATTAATGCTGCTGTGCGAGGCGGCTGGCTTCAACGTGGTGATTGTGGAAACCGTCGGCGTTGGGCAGTCAGAAACCGAAGTCGCAGGCATGGTGGATTGCTTTCTCTCACTGCAAATCGCCGGCGGTGGCGACGATTTGCAGGGCATCAAAAAAGGCCTGATGGAGATGGCGGATCTGGTCGTCATCAACAAGGACGACGGTGATAACCGTACCAGCGTTGCCATCGCCCGCCATATGTACGAATCCGCCCTGCATATTCTGCGCCGCAAATATGACGAGTGGCAGCCGCAGGTTCTGACCTGTAGCGCCCTGGAAAAACGCGGCATTGAGGAGGTTTGGCAGGCGATAACCGACTTTAAAACGTGCCTTACCGCCAGCGGTCGACTGGAAAAAGTCCGCCAGCAGCAGGCGGTGGAATGGCTACACAAGCAGGCTGAAGAAGAAGCCCTGCATCTGCTGTTTGCCCGGGCTGATTTCGACCGGTATTTCCAGCAGACACTGCTGGCCGTCAAAAACAATGATCTTTCGCCGCGCACCGGCCTGCGGCACATCAGCGAATTTATCCAGCATCATTACTTTTAATAAAGAGAACATTATGTCTTATCAATACGTCAACGTGGTCATCATCCAGAAAGTCGCGGTCATTGAGTTCAATTACGCCCGCAAGCTCAATGCCCTAAGCAAAGTGTTTATTGACGATCTGATGCAGGCGCTGAACGACCTCAATCGTCCGGACATTCGCTGCATCATTCTGCGCGCCCCGAGCGGGGCCAAAGTGTTCTCTGCCGGGCATGATATTCATGAACTCCCCACCGGACGTCGCGATCCGCTCTCTTATGACGATCCGCTGCGTCAGATAACTCGTATGATCCAAAAATATCCGAAGCCGGTGATCTCCATGGTTGAAGGCAGCGTCTGGGGCGGCGCGTTTGAGATGATCATGAGTTCCGATCTGATCATCGCAGCCAGTACGTCTACCTTCTCCATGACCCCGGTCAACCTCGGCGTGCCCTATAACCTGGTGGGCATCCACAACCTGACCCGTGACGCTGGTTTTCACATCGTTAAGGAGCTGATTTTTACCGCCTCGCCCATCACCGCTCAACGCGCCATGGCGGTCGGGATCCTCAACCATGTCGTTCCAACCGAGGAACTGGAAGATTTCACCCTGCAAATGGCGCATCACATCTCGGAAAAAGCGCCGCTGGCAATCGCCGTCATCAAAGAAGAACTGCGCGTGTTGGGCGAAGCACACACCATGAACTCTGACGAATTCGAGCGCATTCAGGGCATGCGCCGCGCGGTGTATGACAGCGAGGATTATCAGGAAGGGATGAACGCGTTTATGGAAAAACGTAAACCTAATTTTGTTGGCCATTAATCACGTCCGACGAAGGAGACGGCCATGAAACGGATGAGCGCCGAACAGGCGGCAGAAATTATCCAGCACGATGATATGGTGGCGTTCAGCGGCTTTACCCCCGCGGGTTCGCCAAAAGCGTTACCCACCGCAATTGCCCAACGCGCCTGCGAACGGCATCAGGACGGGCAGCCTTTTCAGATCCGCCTGCTGACCGGGGCGTCAATTGGCGCCGCCGCTGATGATGCATTATCCGCGGCGGATGCCGTTTCCTGGCGTGCGCCTTATCAAACCTCATCTGGCCTGCGCGAGAAAATTAACCAAGGCCAGGTGAGGTTTGTCGATCTCCATTTGAGCGAAGTCGCGCAGATGGTTAATTACGGCTTTTTTGGCGATATCGATGTTGCCGTCATTGAAGCCTCCGCCATTGCGCCGGATGGCCGGATTTGGCTTTCCAGCGGTATTGGCAATGCGCCTACCTGGCTGCTGCGGGCGAAAAAGGTGATTATCGAGCTGAATCATTACCATAATCCACGCGTGGCTGAGTTTGCCGACATCGTAATACCCGGCGCACCGCCGCGGCGTAACAGCGTACCCATATTTCATACCATGGATCGCGTGGGCAGTCAGTGCGTGCAGATAGACCCCAGGAAAGTGGTAGCGGTGGTGGATACCGAGCTGCCCGATGCCGGGAATGCGTCGGATAAAACCAATCCGGTCAGCCAACAAATTGCCGATAACGTCGTCACTTTCCTACTGGCAGAAATGGCGCACAAACGCATTCCAGCAGAGTTTCTGCCCTTACAAAGCGGCGTGGGCAATATCAACAACGCGGTAATGGCGCGACTGGGGGAGAATCCGGATATTCCGCCCTTTATGATGTATTCAGAGGTGTTACAGGAATCGGTGGTGCATCTGCTGGAAACGGGCAAGATCACCGGTGCCAGCGCCTCCAGCCTGACCATCTCAGCCCCGTCGCTACAGAAGATTTACGACAATATGGACTTCTTCGCCAGCCGAATTGTGCTGCGCCCGCAGGAGATCTCCAATAACCCGGAAATCATCCGTCGGCTGGGGGTCATTGCACTCAACGTTGGGCTGGAGTTTGATATCTACGGCCATGCCAATTCCACGCACGTTGCGGGCGTGAACCTGATGAACGGGATCGGCGGCAGCGGGGATTTCGAGCGCAACGCCTACCTGTCTATCTTTATGGCGCCGTCGATTGCCAAAGGCGGGAAAATCTCAACCATCGTGCCGATGTGCAGCCATGTCGACCACAGCGAACATAGCGTTAAAGTGATCGTGACCGAACAAGGGATTGCCGATCTGCGTGGGTTATCTCCGATGCAGCGGGCGCACACGATTATCGATAACTGTGCGCATCCCCTTTACCGGGACTACCTGCACCGCTATCTGGAAAAAGCGCCCGGCGGGCATATCCATCACGATCTCAGCCATGCGTTCGATCTGCATCGCAACCTTCTCGAGACAGGATCGATGCTCGGTTAACTTGCCGTACCGTCACGATCTTCAGCAATATGCTGGAGCATGGTGCCGGTATAGCGATGATTTTTCAGCGAATAGAGAAACTCCTGCATATACATGGGGCTGCCGGGCGCGTCGAAATACTTTAGCGTCGACGGATTCACCAGCCGCCAGGCAAAATGAGGAATCACCGTCAAAAACTGCCCGCGCTCCACCGCGCTAATCTTGGCCATAAAGCTGTACGGACGGTAGATAATCGTCGGATTGATCCCGCAGGGCCGCATATAAGCATCCAGCATTGCCTCAAAGTTGGCGCGATTCTGGAAGCGCATTTGCAGCCAGGGTAGCTCGCGCAGCAGATCCTGCGGCTGTTTCTCTTCGTAGCGCCGGGAAACGAGAAACCCCAGACGTAGCGGAGGCAGTTCGCTGATCGCCAGATTTTCCAACTCTTGTACGCGGGGAGAAACGTGCTGTGGCGAGATAATGAAATCCAGTTTGCGGTCGAACAGATTATCAATCACCCCATTCTCACTGAATTCAACGGCCTGGGCCGTCACGCCGTCATATTTATCGCCAAGGCTAATCAACTGGTCAAAAATAATCGTTGGATAAGTATTATCGATACCGATGACGATTTCCCGCGAGCGACAAGAGGCGTTATGAATTTCGTTATCAATGGCAGAGAGGCGCTGATAGACGGGAAACAGCTTCTGATAGAGCTCCTGTCCGGCTTTATTCAGGCTGATGTTGTTATCTTTACGGGTAAACAGCGTATAGCCGATTTGATCTTCCAGTGCAGCAATGCTTTTACCGAAAGGCGATGCGGTCATATGTATTTTTTCTGCCGCTCTGGCGATGTTATTGGTTTGCGCCAGCAGAATGAAATTACGCATCTTTTTCGAGATAAAAATATCCATAGCGTCCCCTTAAAAATCGCTATGGCCTATCCTCATTACCACGAAAAAAAAGACTGAATGTGAGGTCTCATTTTTACAGTTGCTCACAGAAAAAACCGGCTGGAATGTTTTGTCGGCCTGATGAGACGCGTAAGCATCGCCATCAGGCTAAAATCTTGCCGGATGGCGACTTACGCCTTATCAAGACTACTTATTGGTTACTGTAGGCTCAATCTGGAAGACAACATCAACCTGATCGTCAAACTGAATAACCGGCTGTTCGTAGGTTTCCTGAGCGGAGGTTGCAGGCGCTGCATCTGCTTTCATCATCCGTACCATCGGGCTCGGTTGATAATTGGAAACGTGGTAACGCACACTGTAAACGGGACCCAATTTGCTATTAAAGCCCGCGGCCAGCTGTTCAGCCTGATGAACAGCATCATCAATCGCCGCTTTACGCGCTTTGTCTTTGTAAGCATCCGGCTGGGCAACGCCCAGCGATACCGAACGAATCTCATTCAGACCGGCCTTCAGCGCGCCATCAAGCAGAGCGTTGAGTTTGTCCAACTGACGCAGCGTGACTTCAACGGTGCGCACTGCACGATAACCTTTGAGGATGCTTTTGCCGTTCTGGTAGTCGTAGTCCGGCTGCGTACGCAAGTTTGCAGCGCTAATGTCTTTCTTCGCTATCTGGTTCTGTTCAAGGAAGGACAGATATTGCGCCACGCGCTCATCGGCCTGCTTCTTCGCGGAAGCCGCATCCTTTGCAGCAACGTTCACTTCAATCGCCAGGGTGGCGATGTCTGGTGTTGCATCTACGCTTGCCGTTCCGGAAGTCACGATGTGCGGTCCATTTGGCAACTCATTTGCCTGTACCGATAGTGCGCTGAATCCGACTAATGCCGCCAGGGCCATTATTTTGAACTTCACGGTCGTTCCTCCATGTTTCATTAATTACCCCAAAACTCAGGGCACATGCAGGCAAGCTTAGCCGATCTCGCTGCGTTGTCCATCAGACAACACTTAGTTGAACAGCGCATGAACGTGCGCAACACCTTCTTTTGCCAGTTGAAAAGCGATAAACCACATCACTAATCCTACCAGCGTATTGATGATGCGCTGTGCTTTCGCAGTTCGCAGACGCGGAGCCAGCCAGGCCGCCAGCAATGCCAGACCGAAGAACCACAGGAACGAAGCGCTGACGGTTCCCAGTGCAAACCAGCGTTTAGGCTCAACGTCCAGTTGTCCCCCCAGACTCCCGAGCACCACAAAAGTATCCAGGTAAACATGTGGGTTGAGCCATGTCACCGCCAGCATAGTGGCGATGATTTTCCAGCGCCCCTGCTTCATCACCTCGGCGCTGGCCAGTTCCAGATTACTGCTCATTGCCGTTTTTAGCGCACCGAATCCGTACCAGAGTAAAAATGCGACCCCGCCCCAAGTGACCAGCGCCATCAGCCATGGCGACTGCATCAGCAAGGCGCTACCGCCGAAGATCCCCGCGCAAATCAGCACTAAATCACTGATAGCGCAGAGTAAAGCAATCATGATGTGATACTGACGACGGATCCCTTGGTTCATCACGAAGGCATTTTGTGGACCAAGCGGAAGTATCATGGCTGCACCAAGCGCAAGCCCTTGAAAATAGTAGGATAACATGTAAAACATCTCACATAATTGTCTTGTGGGCAGACTATACTGCGCGGGATTCATTAGAGGAAATGGATAATATTAATCAGTAATTAGCATTATTAATAATACCGTGCACACTCCCCTCCATATTCAGTCTCTGACAATAGCGATTGTGCGTTACCCGGGGTATGCTGAAAGATAAATCTGTCTATACCAAAGGAATGGGTATGAAGCATAACGCGAACATTTTTCTCTTCTGTGCCTCGCTGATAGTTACCAGTTTGTGGCCCACTGTCGCCAGCGCAGACAGAACGCTGCGCTATACCGATCACGAGCCATATGGCAACATGCGTACCCGGCTCATAAAAGAGACTTTTTTTCGTGCGATCGAACAAGAGTCGCTTGGACGTTTGAAAATCGACGCTCACTGGAACGGCGAGCTGTCCACCAGCTATGACGCCTTAAAAACGATCGGCCAGGGCAGCGTGGCGGATATGGGGATCGTGGTCCCTGAGTACACGCCCGAACAACTGCCGCGACACCAGATTTTTAAGAGCTTCCCCCTCGGACCGGGCCGTGGTGAAGCGCAGGTTAACGCCTTTCAGCGGATTTTCCGCGAGTATCGCCAGTTTGGTCGCGAGCTGGAAAACAACAATCTGGTGAATCTTCAGTTTTTCCTCGGCTATCCGGTTGGATTTTTTACTACCAAGCCGAACGTCGATTTGGCACAGCTGAATGCAAGCCAATGGCGGACCGCCAGCTTTTGGCATCAATCATTTTTACGCAACGCGGGCGGCGTGCCGGTCAGCATGCCATGGAATGAAAAAATTACCGATGCGCTTCAGACCGGACAGCTTGACGGCCTGATGGTTAACCTCGACAGCGGAGATGATATCCATGCCCAGCGGGCGGCCCCCTATATTCAGCTCTCCCCTTCGCTCTGGCTCGGACACGTTTATCTTCTGGTGATGAATAAAGACGTCTGGGATAGCCTGGACGTGAAAGATCGCGCAGCCATCAATCGGGCCGCCGCCATGACGCAAAAGCGTATTGGCGCAGTGCAGGACGCAAGCCTGACCGCAATGGCGAAAAAGATGGCAAAAGAGGGTGCACACGTTCATTACCTGACCAACAGCGAGCTGAATGCGTGGCAAGCCGCTACCGGGTATCAGCACGTTCAGGCCGAATGGATTGCCCAACAGGAAAGTAAAGGAATAAACGATGTTGGCGAGCTGATGCAGGGTGTCAGCGCAATTCTTAACAAGACGAGATAAATCAACGCCCGCCTCTCTCTGGCGGGCGTTTTTAGCTGAAGTTACTCGGTCGCGTTCTCTTTCACGCGTTTAAAGTTCACATCCATCTGCGGGTACGGGAAGCTGATACCGTTGGCGTCAAACTCGCGCTTAATACGCTCCAGTACATCCCAGTAGACGCTTTGCAGATCGCTGCTGTTGCTCCAAACACGTACGACGAAATTAATCGAGGAAGCGCCCAGCTCATTCAGGCGTACCGTCATTTCACGGTCTTTTAGGATGCGATCTTCAGACTGGATGATATCAGTGAGGATTTTTTTCACCTGATCGATATCGGAGTCGTAGGCCACGCCGATAATAAATTCGTTACGACGGACCGGCTCGCGAGAGAAGTTAATGATGTTCCCGGCAATGATTTTACCGTTTGGGATCACCACAATCTTACCGTCTACGGTACGCATAGTTGTGGAGAAAATCTGCACGTTAAGCACGGTTCCCGCAACGCCGCCAAGGTCTACATATTCACCCGCGCGGAACGGACGGAACATCACCAGCAGCACGCCTGCGGCGAGGTTGGACAGCGACCCTTGCAGTGCCAGACCGACAGCTAAACCTGCGGCACCGAGAACGGCGATCACGGAGGCAGTTTGCACCCCAACGCGACCCAGCGCGGCAATCAGCGTGAAAGCGATAATACCGTAGCGCACCAGTGCAGAAAGAAAGTCGGCAACGGTGGCATCAATTTTACGCGCCAGCATCAGGCGATTAACGGTGTTTGATACGATACGCGCCACGATCATACCGATAATGACAATCGCGAGAGCCGCAACGATGTTGACGGCATAGCTCAACAGTAGTTCCTGATTGCGGACCAGCCAGGTGCCCGCACCGTTTATGCTGTCGACAACATTCAAATCTTCCATTCAATAGTCCTTTTTTGCTTACCCAAACGGGAGAAATAAAGCCGCCCTAACGGGACTGGCAACCTGACAAGGGTAAACAATAAACTCAGATTTTGCCAAACAGATCACAGAATTCTCTGTCAGCAGCACATTGAAATGGCAATAAAAAAGGCCCGCATTTGCGGGCCTCATGTCACGTTGGACGGCGTAAATTACAGAACGTCAACCGCGTTCAGTTCTTTGAAAGCCTGTTCCAGACGGGTGATCATAGTTGCCTGACCAGCACGCAGCCATACGCGCGGATCGTAGTATTTCTTGTTCGGCTGATCTTCGCCTTTCGGGTTGCCCAACTGACCCTGCAGGTAAGCTTCGTTTGCTTTGTAGTAGTTCAGAACGCCTTCCCAGGTAGCCCATTGGGTATCGGTATCGATGTTCATTTTCACTACGCCGTAGCTTACGGAGTCTTTGATTTCCTGAGCAGTAGAACCGGAACCACCGTGGAAGACGAAGTTCAGGCTGTTATGCGGCAGGTTATGTTTCTTAGAAACATAGTCCTGAGAGTCGCGCAGGATGGTCGGGGTCAGAACTACGTTACCCGGCTTGTAAACGCCGTGTACGTTACCGAAGGACGCTGCGATGGTGAAACGCGGGCTGATTTTGCTCAGCTCGGTGTATGCGTAGTCAACGTCTTCCGGTTGGGTGTACAGTGCAGAAGCGTCCATGTGGCTGTTGTCCACGCCGTCTTCTTCACCACCGGTGCAACCCAGTTCGATTTCCAGAGTCATGCCCATTTTGGACATGCGCGCCAGGTATTTGGAGCAGATTTCGATGTTCTCTTCCAGAGACTCTTCAGACAAGTCGATCATGTGAGAAGAGAACAGCGGTTTGCCAGTTGCTGCGAAGTGTTTTTCACCCGCGTCCAGCAGACCGTCGATCCACGGCAGCAGTTTCTTCGCGCAGTGGTCAGTGTGCAGGATAACCGGAACACCATAGTGTTCAGCCATCTGGTGAACGTGATGCGCACCAGAGATAGCACCCAGGATTGCAGCGCCCTGAGGAACGTCAGACTTCACGCCTTTACCCGCGATGAAAGAAGCACCACCGTTGGAGAACTGGACGATGACCGGCGCTTTAACTTTTGCAGCGGTTTCCAGAACGGCGTTGATGGAGTCGGTACCAACGCAGTTAACAGCTGGCAGAGCAAAGTTGTTTTCTTTAGCTACCTGGAAAACTTTCTGTACGTCATCACCAGTGATTACGCCTGGTTTTACGAAATCAAAAATTTTAGACATGTTGCGAGTCCTGTATCTTCGGCCTTGGAAAGGGGGCGCGCTCGACAGCGCGCTAATAATTGGGCAGGTTTCCCTGCCCATCAATGTCTTACTTTTTAGCACGCTCTTCGAGCATGGCTACTGCTGGCAGTACTTTGCCTTCCACGAATTCGAGGAATGCGCCGCCGCCAGTAGAGATGTAGGAGATTTTGTCAGCAATGCCGAACAGGTCGATTGCTGCCAGGGTGTCACCGCCGCCTGCGATAGAGAATGCTTCGCTGTCTGCGATAGCATTAGCAACGATTTCAGTACCTTTGCGGAAGTTCGGGAATTCGAACACGCCAACCGGGCCGTTCCACAGAATGGTTTTCGCATTCTTCAGGATGTCAGCCAGCTGCTGTGCAGAAGCGTCGCCGATATCCAGGATCTGCTCGTCTTCTTTTACATCGCTAACGGATTTAAGCGTAGCCGGTGCAGTTTCAGAGAATTCAGTCGCTACGCGAACGTCAGTCGGGACCGGAATATCGCAAGTCGTCAGCAGACGCTTAGCTTCATCAACCAGGTCAGCTTCGTAAAGGGATTTGCCGACGTTGTGGCCTTGAGCAGCAACGAAGGTGTTCGCGATACCACCACCAACGATCAGCTGGTCAGCGATTTTTGACAGAGAGTCCAGAACGGTCAGTTTGGTAGAAACTTTAGAACCGCCAACGATAGCCACCATCGGACGAGCAGGTTCTTTCAGCGCTTTACCCAACGCATCCAGCTCAGCAGCCAGCAGCGGACCAGCGCAAGCTACGTCGGCGAATTTACCGATACCGTGGGTAGAAGCCTGCGCACGGTGAGCGGTACCGAAAGCGTCCATTACGAATACGTCGCACAGCGCAGCGTATTTTTTGGACAGTGCTTCGTCGTCTTTCTTCTCGCCTTTGTTGAAGCGAACGTTTTCCAGAACAACCAGTTCACCGGCAGCGACTTCAACGCCGTCCAGGTAATCTTTTACCAGGCGAACCGGAGCAGACAGTTTGTCTTTCAGGTAGTTAACAACCGGCAGCAGAGAGAATTCTTCGTTGTACTCGCCTTCGGTAGGACGACCCAGGTGGGAAGTTACCATCACTTTAGCACCCTGTTTCAGGGCCAGTTCGATGGTCGGCAGGGAAGCACGGATACGCGCATCGCTGGTTACTTTCCCTTCTTTAACTGGTACGTTCAGGTCCGCACGGATAAAAACGCGTTTACCAGCCAGATCCAGATCGGTCATCTTAATTACAGACATGGTGAATCCTCTCGTTGATTCATAAAGTTTTGTCGACGCTCAAGCGTCGAGCCTGAAACCAATAGCAGCCATCGCTAACGTTGTGTCGAGCATACGGTTAGCAAAGCCCCATTCATTATCACACCAGACCAGCGTTTTGATCAGGTGAGCGCCACTCACGCGCGTTTGCGTACCATCAACGATGGCGCTGTGCGGGTCGTGGTTAAAATCTACAGAGACCAACGGTAATTCCGTATAGTCAACTATACCATGAAATGCACCTTGTGCTGCTTTTTGCAGCAACTGGTTGACTTCACTGGCTTTTACTGGTTTTTTCACCGTCACGCTTAAGTCGATCGCCGTCACATTTATGGTCGGTACACGCACCGCAATCGCTTCAAAACGATCGTTAAACTGCGGGAAAATTCGCGTGATGCCCGCCGCCAGTTTGGTATCAACCGGAATAATAGACTGGCTGGCCGCTCGCGTGCGACGCAGGTCAGGATGATAGGCATCAATAACCTGCTGATCGTGCATCGCGGAGTGGATCGTGGTGACGGTACCAGACTCAATGCCGTAAGCATCATCCAGCAATTTAATGACGGGTATTATGCAATTCGTGGTGCAGGAGGCGTTGGAAACGATCCGGTGTTCAGCGCGCAGCTGATCCTGATTAACGCCATACACAACGGTTGCGTCGATGTCGTGACTACCAGGATGTGAAAAGAGCACTTTTTTTGCACCTGCGGCAATATGCGCCTCGCCGTGTTCGCGGTTGCCGAAGACCCCCGTACAATCCAGCACAACGTCGACACTCAGTTCGCGCCAGGGAAGCGCATCGAGCGTTCGCTCATGCAGAATGCGGATCGCGTCATCGCCAACGATGAGCTGGTCACGTTCCTGACGAACATCCCAGGCAAAACGTCCATGGCTGGTGTCATATTTCAACAAATGCGCCATGCCTGCAGCATCCGCCAGTTCGTTGATTGCCACCACGGTGATTTCCGCCCGACGCCCGGATTCATACAAAGCACGAACCACGTTGCGTCCGATGCGACCGAAACCATTAATCGCTACGCGTACGGTCATAGGTCTCCTGCAAGGATTTCTCAGAAACGATGTGGCAGACAGAGTAATGCAGCAAATCGCTCAGGGAAACCTTACCTGTCGCAAACTGCGACTAATTGGTTAATTGTCGAACATTTAATCGACTGAAACGCTTCAGCTAGAATAAGCGAAACGCGGAATAAAAGGAATGATTGTCCAGCCAAAGAAAACAGTTATCTGACGTACATCACATTTTTCCCGCTGAGACCGGGGGAAATTATTCCAGTAAACCGTAATAATCATTACGGCTTAACAGGAATAATTGGCCTTCACGCAATCCGATATTCACCAGATTCCAGCATCTCCAGCGTCAGGTCACCAGGCAGACTCGCTTCCAGTACCCGACGAACATTCGGTCCGTCGGTACGCTCATAAAACGCCTCAGCGTCAGCTTGTGATAGTCCGCCCGCCAGTTTACGGCCTACCAGTCGTGTACGGAGCGCGTTGGCAGGAGCACGAATAAACAGCGAGTAATCACAAAACTCAGCTAACGCCCGCCACCTTTCATCATCGCGTAATAACCAGTTACCTTCCACAATCACAATCGGCGCGGTCACTGTTATGGCCGCTTCTACCGGATCGTGTTTTTGCCGGTCGTACTGTGGCCAGGTGCCCTCCCCTTCCCTTATCAGACGTAGATTCTGTGCAAGCTTATCCACATCAAAGGTTTCCGGCGCACCTTTGTATGCTCGCAGGTTATGAGCATCCAGCCAGGTGTTGTAGTGATGGAAGCCATCCATCGGCAGCGTCTGGATCTCCGGCAGGTCAGGATCCTGACGGGAGAGATATTCCCAGAAGGTGGTCAGCGTCGATTTACCCGTACCAGGCGGTGCGCTGAGAAAAACGATCGTTCGTCGCTGCGGGTGAGTGGCATGTATTTTTGCCAGCTGTTGTAATAACGGTTTGTGGACGTTCTCTATCTCATCATCACGGTAATGTGCTTCAACCTGTAGCCCATTCACCGTTAGTTTGATTTTCACGGCGTTAATTCCTTTAAAATCGCCGTCACTGCCAGCGTCATTGCCGTCTTGACCATTGCGCTAAAGCGCACTTCGGACCATGCAGCAAAGTCGGCAAATTTCATCGACTCCAGCGCACCGTAGAGCGTTGCGTTGCGGGTGATACTGTTCACGTTGCTGACAAAATCCCAGGTAATGTCATCGGCAAAACCGGGGATATTATCCTGCTCATTCAGATACTGATAAAACTGAGAGAAATGGGTGATGTCGGCATAAAGCCATTTATCCATTTTTCCCAACGCATAAATCAGACGTAACGCAACGTCGATATCGTCAAGCGGTCCACTCTGGGCGAGTAACGGCTTCACTGCATATTCCACGATCTCTTCATCGTTATTAACGAACAGCGACGGTAGAAAGCGCTTAATGCCCTGGAGCAAAATGTTATGTGCCGTCGTCATAAACGAGAGTAAATTATTTTGAGCATCCAGTTGCTCAAGCACATCGTCTTCTGTCAGCGTCGTCATTCGTTTCTCGATAAATCACCATGAATGCAGAGAGTCTATTATATTACACGTTCGATCCGCGCCGCCGATCAGTAAAGTTTGCGTGCGCACACCATTCGCAACCTGTTGGATCCCTTTCACAAGATCTCCGCCCGTGACCCCTGTCGCGCTAAAGAGGATCTTATTTCCCCCTACCAGTTCGTCCAACGCGTAGATCCGGTTGATCTCAACGCCCATTTCCGCGCAGCGCTGATGTTCCTGTGCCGCAATCAGACGATTATCTGCGTTATTTCCTTTCGCTTCACAAAAATCAATCAGTTCAGCCTGCATATCGCCCCCCAGCGCTTTAACCGCACAGGCTGAAATAACCCCTTCAGGCGCGCCGCCAATGGTATACATCAGATCATAAGGATTCTCCTGCATACAGGCCAGCACGCTGGCGGCCACGTCACCATCGGGCAGAGCAAAGACCTTGACGCCAAGCCGTGTCGCCTCGGCAATCGCTGGTTGAAGGCGCGGTTTATCCAGCGTCACCATCCGCAGTCGCTCCAGCGGTTTACCCAATGCCTCTGCCACATTACGCAAATTATCTGCCAACGGCAGCGCCAGATTAATCGCCCCTTTCGCAAACCGATTAACAACCAGTTTTTTCATGTACATATCAGGGGCGTGTAACAAACTACCGCGAGGGGCAAACGCCATGACGGCCAGCGCATTGCTTTGCCCCATAGCCACCATTCGGGTTCCTTCGATAGGATCAACGGCGATATCTACCTCAGGTCCGCTGCCGGTTCCCACTTCCTCACCAATCCACAGCATCGGGGCTTGATCAATCTCCCCTTCGCCAATAACGATGCGTCCGCGAATGGCAATACTGTTCAATGCTTCCCGCATTGCCGTCACAGCCAGACCATCAATCTTGTTTTTATCGCCGCACCCGGTTTGCGGCCAGGCTGCCAGTGCAGCCTGCTCCGTGATACGAAATAGCGGCCATGCCAGCGACATCATATCGCCGCCTCCCCGATATCAACGCCAAAGTGTGCCAAAAGGTATTTTTCTGCCTTTTCATTCCAGATACCGTGCGTCTCCTCCACCAGTAGCGCCAGTTCTTTGAATAATGGGTCAGTTTTCCCTTTCTCGGCAAAATCAGCAATGGCGGTTAGTGGCATGGTAACGCCGTTATATATCAGCTTCTTACCGCCGGGGATCGCCGGTAAATTCAATACAGTTTCCGGAACTGCATCAAGGCCGCCAATGTGCGTCACCATAAACGACGGTTGCAGTTGGCCAGTTGCACTGAGCGCAATAGCCTCTTTCATATCATCCGTTGAACCACCGGATGTCCCGACAACGTGAGTGCTGTTGTAGTGCACGTTATAAAAATTAAACGGCACTTTGAAGTTACTGTCCGTAGGACCGGCAAAAAAATTCAGGCAACCATCTTCCGCGAGTAAATCATCAGCCATCTCAACAACTGCAGGCACTGCCGCATACACAAAGACATCATCAAAACCTGCGTCATGAGTTAACGCTCGCAGCATCGCTGTCGGAGAATCCATGCCAGTAGTATTCACATAGATGAGCTCAATCCCCTTTTCTGCCGCCAGCTCAACGGGCAACAGTTTTTTAGCCTGCGCCAGTCGTGCTTCGCCAATGTCGACCACCACCACGCGTGACGGCTGAATATTTCCGTTAATGGCATAATCTATTGCACCAATACCCATCGGCCCGGCGCAGGCCAGAAGCGCAATGTTCCCCCCTGGCTTAATCCCCATGCGATGCTCATAAACGTAAGGCGTGGTATGAAAATTCGCGTTATACGCGCCAATAATGCAGCACATCGGTTCTGCCAATGAGGCGGCGGCAAAATAAGAGCCGTGGTAAGGCAAAACGCATCCCAGGTTAATCGCCACTTCCGGGATAATCATATATGTCGCATTGCCGCCAAAATATTCGTAGCTGTATCCCGCTGAATATCCACTTGGCAATCCCATCGCGGGTTGCAACACAAAACGCTGACCTTTCTTATATTTATCCGTCAGGTTTTTCCCCACCTCAACAATGATACCTGCACATTCATGTCCGGTAATAACCGGATGATTTTCCAGATCGTCCGGTACGCGTTTATGATCGCTCCCCAATGCTGCTGCTTTCCAGGTGGACAAACAAACGCTATCGGATATTACGCTTACTAACAATTCATTATCTGTAATTGCAGGCAGTTCAAATTCGCGGATACGAATATCCTGCTTGCCATATATGGCAGCAACTTTCGTTTTCATATTCACTCCAAAAATAGAAGAAGGCTAAATAGCTGCGCCTAATACCGCTACACTTTTGCCTGACCATGTTTTCCTCCGGGGAATGGGCTGGCGGTTTCCATAAAATGGCGGACCTTTTTCAGTAACTGCCACATTGAGCGGCACTGATGATTACGGGTTATCGTGTCATGAAGTGCCTGCCATAGCCGTTCCACATGATTCACCCACGGCGAGTAAACCGGCTGGTAAATTACCCTGAACTTGGGATTTGCTTTCAACCAGCGCTGTGTTTCGCGGCTTTTATGGATAATGTAGTTATCAACGATCAGCGTGATTGTTTTCGCCCGCCGGTAAGTGGCTTTCAGGTGCTTCAGCAGAGCGATAAACAGCGCTGAACTTTTGCTGTTGCCGCCCACGTAGCTGACTTTACCCGTGCCACTGTGCAGTGCGCCGGCCAGATAGTATTTTTCGTTCTGCCCCGGCGTCACTACCCGTTTCTGCTGTCCGCGCAACTGCCAGTCCGCACCGATTTTAGGATTAAGGTGGATATCCACTTCATCTTCATAAAATACCGGATGCTCTGCGCTGCATTCATCCAGCGCTTTGTGGATTACCGCCATCTTTTCATCTTTATGTGGGTCACGGATACGCAGAGTTGGCGCGGCCCTGCGCCATACAAGCCCCGCAGATGGCAACCAGCGGCGAACGGTTCCTGCATGTAACTGGCAACCGGTTATCTCATTGATTTTTATTGCCAGTAATTCGGTGCTCCAGCGTGAACGTTGATAACCAAAATCGCCGGGAGAATGCTTTATCAGCTCACGTAACAGGGTGCAGATATGTTCAAAAGGCCAGCGTCGGGAGCGCCCTGCGGGTAAGGATTTCAGGCCTTCAATACCTGAGTGCGTAAACCAGTTAATCCAGCGACCAACGGATGAACGAGCACAACAGAGAGTTCTGGCAACATCGCTGACCCGTTCACCCCGATGAAGCATCAGCATGGCCGTGAGTCTGCGGGCATGATTTTTATCGCGCGTTTTATGAATAGCTTTCTGCATCAGGCGTCGTTCGCCACGGGGTATTGGTGCTATGATCGGCATCGCTCAGTCCGGTTGGTGGTTTTGGTTGGTTTGGCGATTGATCAGATCGCACAATCCGGGCTGAGTTCCCTTTCAGTGATCTACTATTCCGCGCATCTATTTAGTTCGCAGTAATGCGTTTAAATAAATCATCCAACAATGGGTCACCAATATAGTTCTTAATCAGCACTAATGGCTTTTCACTTACACGTTTAACACGACCTTCAAGACTGGCATGGGTGACAATAATATCGGCATCTTGCGGAACGTTTTCGATAGCATAATGCGTCACAGTAATATTCAATCCCGCTTTCTCCAGACGCTTACGAAACGTGGTTGCCCCCATAGCACTGGAACCCATTCCTGCATCACAGACAAAAGCGACACGTTTAATGTTTTTATAAGAGAATTTCCCTTCCTGCTTCATCGCTTTGACGGCTCTGGCTGATTCAGCAAAGTCATCTTCACTTTCTGTTTCAACGTTCTTTTCCATTTTCAGGATGACAGAGGTAATAACAAAAGTAACAACGGTTCCCGCGGTGACTCCTGCAATGGTCGCGAGGAAAGAACCTTTCGGCGTTAATGCCAGATAGGCGAATATGGATCCTGGGCTTGGCCCCGCAACTAACCCACCGTCCAGCAGGTGGAATACCCACGTCCCGGTCATTCCCCCGGCAATCATCGCGATCAGGGTCAGAGGCTTCATCAGCACATACGGGAAATACAGCTCATGAATACCACCGAGGAAGTGGATAATCATGGCGCCTGGCGCAGACTTTTTACTCATCCCTTTGCCAAAGATAGCAAAGCCGAGTAACAAACCTAATCCCGGCCCTGGGTTGGATGCCACCATGAAGAAAATCGATTTTCCCGTTTCAGAAGCTTGCTGCATACCCAGCGGATAATACACCCCCTGATCGATGGCATTGTTCAGAAAGAGTATTTTTGCCGGCTCATTGATTACGGATAGCAACGGCAGATAGCCCGCATGAACCAACGCTTCAATACACTCCTTCACAAAATTATTGGCAATGAGAACCGCCGGGCCGATAACTTCAAATCCCAGCAAGCATAAGAGCATTCCCGCAATACCAAGAGAGAAATTATTGATAACCATCTCGAAGCCTGCAGGAATGCGTTTTTCCAGCAGACGGTCGATATGCTTAATCACCCAACCGCCAAGCGGCCCCATTACCATCGCGCCAAGGAACATCGGGATATCCGCGCCCACAATAACGCCAATAGAACCAATGCCCCCCATTACCGCACCGCGTTTCCCGCCAACCAGATGTCCCCCTGTGGAGCCAATCATGACGGGCAGTAAATAGGTAATCATCGGACCGACAATTTTGGCGAAATGCTCATTCGGCATCCAACCAGTAGGAATAAATAATGCGGTAATAAAACCCCAGGCAATAAATGCGCCGATGTTGGGAATGACCATTGCAGTCAAAAACCCACCAAAAGCCTGGACTTTGGCACGAGCAGACTTGTTTTCCATAATAATGTCCTGAAAGGAAACCGTTAATTATGCTTGAGCGATAATATCCGCCAATTGTTTTTCTGATTTAGCCGCTAACAAAGCGGTTAGTGCTTCCTCTTCACATAATAATTCGCTTAAGGCCTGAATAGCGCCAATGTGTGAATCAGCATTAGCCGCCGACAATCCGATTAATAATCTAATGCCTTCATCGTCTTCGGCAAATTTCACTTCCTGTTTGAGAAGCGTTAATGACATACCGGTTTTTAACGCGCCACACTCCGGTCGAGCGTGCGGCATGGCGACGCCTGGCGCTAAAATATAATAAGGACCATTGTTAATCGTTGAGTCTTTAATGGCCTGAATATAATCTGAATTGACATAATGATTGGCAAGTAAGGATGACATAGAAAAGTCAATTGCCTCCTGCCAGTTCTTTGCTGAATTTTTTATTGAGATAGATGATTCGGGAAAGTAATCAATCAGCCGCATACATTTTCCTTATTTTATTTTTAGGGTACGAGTTAGCGTTAAAAATAAAATACGCGCACGGCGAAATGAAATCAATCGAGGAGAAAACTACATACAGCGCAGAATGTTTTTTGGTGATGCCTTTAAAAACAATAAACTGAGAAAAGAAATATAAAAATCAACAGCAATAATGTGATTCAAGTTGCAAATATAAAACATCACTAAATATCATATTTGTGATGCAAATCTACATTTTCGGATTGCGCACGACCAAATAAATTTACTTACTTTAAAAAAACGGGCCGCATAAGCGACCCGTTTTCACCTGTAATCAAAATTACAGCAGTTCTTTTGCTTTCGCGACAACGTTGTCTACAGTGAAGCCAAACTCTTCAAACAGCAGCTCAGCCGGTGCAGACTCACCAAAGGTAGTCATACCAACGATAGCGCCGTTCAGGCCCACGTATTTGAACCAGTAGTCTGCGATACCCGCTTCCACTGCAACACGTGCGGAAACAGCTTTCGGCAGTACGGACTCGCGATAAGCGGCATCCTGTTTGTCGAACGCGTCGGTAGACGGCATGGAAACCACGCGCGCTTTAACGCCTTCAGCGGTCAGTTTGTCCCAGGCAGCCACAGCCAGCTCAACTTCAGAACCGGTCGCGATGAAGATCAGTTCCGGCTGACCGGCGCAATCTTTCAGCACGTAACCACCGCGCGCGATGTTCGCCAGCTGCTCTTCGGTACGTTCCTGCTGTGCCAGGTTCTGGCGGGAGAGGATCAGCGCAGTCGGACCGTCCTGACGCTCTACACCGTATTTCCATGCAACGGCAGATTCAACCTGGTCACACGGACGCCAGGTGCTCATGTTCGGGGTCACACGCAGCGAAGCTACCTGCTCTACCGGCTGGTGAGTCGGGCCATCTTCGCCCAGACCGATGGAGTCGTGGGTATAGACCATCACCTGACGCTGTTTCATCAGCGCAGCCATACGCACCGCGTTACGGGCATATTCCACAAACATCAGGAAGGTGGAGGTGTACGGCAGGAAGCCACCGTGCAGGGAGATACCGTTAGCGATAGCGGTCATACCGAATTCACGTACACCGTAATGGATGTAGTTACCGGCAGTATCTTCGTTGATAGCTTTAGAACCAGACCACAGAGTCAGGTTACTTGGTGCCAGGTCAGCGGAGCCGCCGAGGAATTCAGGCAGCAGAGGACCAAAAGCTTCAATCGCGTTCTGAGACGCTTTACGGCTGGCGATTTTCGCCGGGTTAGCCTGCAGCTTAGCGATGAACTCGTTCGCTTTTGCGTCGAAGTCAGACGGCATTTCACCTTTCATACGACGGGTGAATTCAGCAGCTTCCTGCGGGAAGGCTTTCGCATAAGCAGCGAACTTCTCGTTCCATGCAGCTTCTTTTGCCTGGCCTGCTTCTTTCGCATCCCACTGCGCGTAGATTTCAGACGGAATTTCAAACGGCGCGTATTTCCAGCCCAGCTGTTCGCGGGTCAGTGCGATTTCTGCATCACCCAGCGGTGCGCCGTGAGAGTCGTGGGTACCAGCTTTATTCGGGGAACCGAAACCGATGATGGTTTTGCACATCAGCAGGGACGGTTTGTCGGTCACAGCGCGAGCTTCTTCAACTGCGCGCTTAATCGCGTCAGCATCGTGACCATCAACGCCACGAACCACGTGCCAGCCGTAAGCTTCGAAACGCTTAGCGGTGTCATCGGTGAACCAGCCTTCAACGTGGCCATCGATAGAGATGCCGTTGTCATCGTAGAACGCTACCAGTTTACCCAGCTTCAGCGTACCGGCCAGGGAACATACCTCGTGAGAGATACCTTCCATCATGCAGCCGTCGCCCATGAAAGCATAGGTGAAGTGGTCAACGATGTCGTGACCAGGACGGTTAAACTGCGCCGCCAGCGTTTTTTCGGCGATAGCCATACCCACAGCATTCGCAATGCCCTGACCCAGAGGACCGGTAGTGGTTTCAACACCCGCGGTGTAACCCACTTCCGGGTGACCCGGCGTTTTGGAATGCAGCTGACGGAAGTTCTGCAGCTCGGACATCGGCAGATCGTAGCCGGTGAGGTGCAGCAGGCTGTAAATCAGCATGGAGCCGTGACCGTTGGACAGCACGAAGCGGTCACGGTCAGCCCAGGACGGGTTAGTCGGGTTGTGGTTCAGGAAATCACGCCACAGGACTTCGGCAATGTCAGCCATACCCATCGGGGCACCCGGGTGACCGGATTTGGCTTTCTGTACTGCGTCCATGCTCAGCGCACGAATAGCATTGGCAAGCTCTTTACGTGAGGACATTTTGACTCCAGATCGGATAATGAAGGCTGAGCCCTTAACGACTTGACGACAGCGCGTTTTGGGCTACGCCGGAAAAAAGTGCCAACAATGTAACCCAAGCCGCGTGTCATGTACATGGAGCATCCTTTTACCGCTTCAGAAATCTCTGGATCATACGCGCAAGTTGCGCAATCTTCTCGCCCGCTGAATGTTCTTTTCTTTATACTAAGGCCGAGCGTCGGTTTACCTGCAAACGACGCATTATTTAGAAAAATCCTGACTTTGTGCGGAAGAGAAAAAATGAAAATTCGCGCTTTACTGCTTGCTACGAGCATGGCGGCGGCATTGACCGGCTGCCAGAACATGGACTCAAACGGACTGCTTTCTTCTGGCGCAGAGGCTTTTCAGGCCTATAGTCTGAGCGATACTCAGGTAAAAGCGCTGAGCGATCAGGCCTGTAAAGATATGGACAGCAAGGCTACTATCGCCCCTGCAAGCAGCGAGTACGCAACGCGTCTTGGCAAAATCGCCGCCGCGCTTGGCGACAACATTAACGGCCAGCCGGTGAACTACAAAGTCTATATGGCGAAAGATGTGAATGCCTTTGCCATGGCGAACGGTTGTATCCGCGTGTACAGCGGCCTGATGGATATGATGACCGATAACGAAGTCGAAGCGGTGATCGGCCACGAAATGGGCCACGTCGCGCTGGGTCACGTGAAAAAAGGCATGCAGGTCGCGCTGGGCACTAACGCCGTACGTGCAGCAGCGGCTTCCGCTGGCGGCATTGTCGGCAGCCTGTCGCAGTCGCAATTGGGCGATCTTGGCGAGAAACTGGTGAACTCGCAGTTCTCCCAGCGTCAGGAATCCGAAGCGGATGATTACTCGTATGATTTGTTGCGCAAACGTGGGATCAATCCGGCAGGCCTGGCCACCAGCTTTGAGAAACTGGCTAAACTGGAAGCAGGACGCCAAAGCTCAATGTTTGACGATCACCCGGCATCTGCAGAACGTGCGCAACACATTCGCGATCGCATGAGCGCAGACGGGATAAAATAATCCTCGAACAGTGCTGGATGGCGGCGTGAACGCCTTATCCGGCCTACAAATTCAGCAATAATGTAGGCCGGACTAGCGTCAGCGACATCCGGCAAAATAGTCCGAAACCCGTTATTCGCCTTTCTTCGCCGCCTGGATATACAGCATTTCCAGTGCCAGCGTAGCCGCCGCCAGCGCGGTGATCTCTGACTGATCGTAGGCCGGAGCCACTTCCACCACATCCATCCCGACGATATTCAGATCTTTCAGACCACGTACCAGCTTGATCGCGCGATCGGAAGTCAGACCGCCGATCACGGGCGTACCGGTTCCTGGAGCAAACGCCGGATCGAGGCAGTCGATATCAAAGGTCAGATACACCGGCATATCACCAACAATCTGCTTAACCTGGGCGATGATGTCATCTACGCCGCGATCGTTCACCTGGCAAGCATCCAGCACGGTAAAGCCGTTATCTTTGTCGAACTCGGTACGAATACCGATCTGCACAGAGTGATTCGGATCGATCAGACCTTCGTTCGGCGCAGTGTAGAACATGGTACCGTGGTCGAATTCACAGCCGTTAGCGTAGGTGTCGGTGTGGGCATCAAAGTGTACCAGCGCCATTTTACCAAAGTGTTTAGCGTGCGCGCGCAGGAGCGGCAGCGTGACGAAGTGGTCACCGCCGAAAGAGAGCATGCGCTTACCGGCAGAAAGCAACTGCTCAGCATGCGCCTGCAGTTTTTCACTCATTTCACGGGCATCACCGAACGCATAAACCAGATCGCCGCAGTCCACCACGTTCAGGCGCTCGCGCATATCGAAGTCCCACGGGAAGCGATTGTGTTCCCACGCCAGGTTAGTGGAAACCTGACGGATCGCAGCCGGACCATGACGACCGCCCGCGCGGCCAGACGTTGCCATATCAAACGGTACGCCGGTGATCACCCAGTCGGCGTCGCTGTCGTACGGCATGAAGTTCATCGGCAGACGCAAAAAACCAAAGGCGTTAGAAACCAGGGAGTTGTCGTATTGATGACCTAAGGTGCTCATGTACTGACCTCTTTTAAAATCGGTGAAAAAAAATCCCCTCCGCGTCGTTAAGCCCGACGAGGAAGGGATTGATTTACGTGACTACTTGTATAGGCGAATTATCGCCGTTAATTTGCTCAGGTTCAAGCGAACCCCAACAGCATTACTCGTCTTCGAGATAGGTATATCCGTACAGACCTGCCTCAAACTCTTCGAGGAACTGCTGCTGCAACTCGGTATCCAGATCGGTGTTTTTCACCTGGTCACGGAACTGAGTTAGCAGGGTGTTCGGATCCAACTGCACGTATTGCAGCATATCCGCCACGGTATCCCCTTCGTCAGACAGCTCAACTTCCACGCTGCCGTCAGGGAAGACGAACACGTCAACCGCTTCGGTATCACCGAACAGGTTGTGCATGTTACCAAGGATCTCCTGGTACGCACCCACCATAAAGAAGCCCAGCATCGGCGGGTTCTCCGGGTCGTATTCCGGCATCGGCATGGTGGTCGCAATGCCGTCACCATCAACATAGTGGTCGATAGCGCCATCAGAGTCACAGGTGATATCCAGCAGCACCGCACGGCGCTCAGGAGCCTTGTTCAGCCCTTCCAGCGGCATCACCGGGAACAGCTGATCGATCCCCCACGCATCCGGCATCGACTGGAACAGCGAGAAGTTGACGTAAATCTTATCCGCCATACGCTCCTGCAACTCGTCGATAATCGGACGGTGCGCGCGGTTGCTCGGGTCGAGTTGTTTTTGCACATCGTGACACATGTTCAGATAGAGCTGTTCTGCCCACGCGCGTTCCTGCAGGCTAAAGGTGCCTGAAGAGTACCCAACGTGAATATCGTGCAGATCCATCTGGCTGTCGTGCAGCCATTCACGCAGCGAACGACGGGTTCCCGGCTCATGCATCTCTTGCCAGGTTTCCCACATGCTTTGCAGGGCACGCGGCGCATCGTCAGCCGGAGGCGTTGCTTCGGTATGCTCGCTACGCTCAACGCCGATAATGTTAGACACCAGCACGGTATGATGCGCGGTAACAGCGCGACCGGATTCGGTAATTACCGTCGGGTGCGGCAGACCGTGCTCTTCACAGGCGTCGCCAATGGCCCAGATGATGTTGTTCGCGTATTCGTTCAGGCCGTAGTTTACGGAGCAGTCAGACTGCGAACGGGTACCTTCGTAGTCCACGCCCAGGCCACCGCCCACGTCGAAGCACTGGATATTTACGCCAAGCTTGTGCAGCTCAACGTAGAAACGCGCCGACTCACGTACGCCGGTGGCAATATCACGAATGTTCGCCATCTGTGAGCCGAGGTGGAAGTGCAGCAACTGAATACTGTCCAGACGACCGCGCTCGCGCAGCATTTCTACCAGTTGCAGCACCTGGTTTGCCGCCAGGCCGAATTTCGATTTCTCTCCGCCGGAGGACTGCCATTTGCCGGACCCTTGCGACGCCAGACGCGCACGCACGCCCAGACGCGGAACAACATTCAGTCGTTCAGCTTCATCCAGCACGATAGCGATTTCAGACATCTTCTCGATGACCAGATAGATCTTATGGCCCATCTTCTCGCCAATTAGCGCCAGGCGTATGTATTCGCGGTCTTTATAGCCGTTACACACGATCACGCTGCGGGTCATTCCGGCATGAGCCAGAACGGCCATCAGTTCAGCTTTAGAACCGGCTTCCAGCCCCAGCGGTTCGCCAGAGTGGATCAGCGATTCAATCACGCGACGGTGCTGGTTAACCTTGATCGGGTAAACGAGGAAATAGTCACCGTTGTAGCCGTAAGACTCACGGGCGCGCTTAAACGCGGCGTTAATCGAACGCAGACGGTGTTGCAGGATCTGCGGGAAGCAGAACAATGCAGGCAAACGCTGGCCCTGCGCTTCACGGGCTTTCACCAACTCAGCAAGGTCAACGCGCGCTTCTGGTACGTCGGGATCCGGGCACACGCTGATGTGGCCCAGTTCATTGACGTCATAGTAGTTATTACCCCACCAGGCAATATTGTAAGTACGCAGCATCTTGCTGGCTTCCTGGGAACTCATTGCAACCTCCTGCATGGAGCGTAGTACACCGTGTTCGCCTGCTGACGAAGGCGAACCCAAAGAAATGTCGTCAGACATAGCGAACCTCAAATTTTATTAACAAGTGTAAAACAGTTGACTACTATCGCAATCCGAAGACGCGATAACAACCCAAATACAGGCAGAATTTCCAGCAGATAGTGCTGACGCTCCGACTGTGCGACCGGTTTCTTTTTCATATCAATGTAAACACGTAACCGAACTTAATGCTGACGGTTCGGCGAAACCACGAGAAAACTCTTGTTTACCAAGAGCGCCCTTGTTCAGTTCTTAGTGACCGTTGCCGGCCCTGGAGTCCTGAGAAGCGCCGAGATGGGTATAACATCGGCAGGTATGCAAGATGCAGATTGCGGGGGACATATGTACACCAGAACGGTGCGATAGATTCAGCAGAATACAACGGTTCATTATCTCGTATCACCTCCACGGTTGCTCCTGACGGAACGAACCCACAAGCCAAAGCTAAAGTTTTAACCCGGCTGGAAGTGGCAACACGATGAAAACGTCGTGTGCTTTTTTGTCTATCCTCAATAAATCGAGTTGCGGGAAGGCGGCAACGCAGTGAATCCCCGGGCGCTTACAGGAGTAAGTGACTGGGCCGAGTATTGCCAACGCACATGCAACTTGAAGTATGACGGATATGAGCCGCGCGCCGCGTTTTATACCGACAACAGTACGAAAAAGCAAAAGATAAATACGCGCATTGCCAGCACCGTCAGGAAAAATTTCCAGTTACATTTTCAATACAATGCGAGCTCAATCAAAAAAAGCTGGAAATCAGGCGCAGAACCGACTTAAAATAGCCGTCCAGATGTTAATCCATCTATACCGATTAACACTCAGACTGCCAGTGTCCGTCATCTGCAGACTCATGGTAGAATCTTCTACACATGGCTATTCCACTCGACAGTTTGAGCTAACTACATTCTCCTTAGGTGAAATTAAATATGGCAAAACACCTTTTTACGTCCGAGTCCGTATCAGAAGGGCATCCTGACAAAATCGCTGACCAAATCTCTGATGCCGTGCTGGATGCAATCCTGGAGCAGGATCCGAAAGCACGCGTTGCCTGCGAAACCTACGTCAAAACCGGCATGGTTTTAGTTGGCGGTGAGATCACCACCAGCGCATGGGTTGATATCGAAGAGATCACCCGTAACACGGTTCGCGAAATTGGCTATGTGCATTCCGACATGGGCTTTGATGCCAACTCTTGTGCGGTACTGAGCGCGATTGGTAAACAGTCTCCGGACATCAACCAGGGTGTTGACCGCGCGGATCCGCTGGAACAGGGCGCAGGCGACCAGGGTCTGATGTTTGGTTATGCAACCAACGAAACCGACGTGCTGATGCCAGCCCCGATTACCTATGCTCACCGTCTGGTGCAGCGTCAGGCTGAAGTGCGTAAAAACGGCACCTTATCCTGGCTGCGCCCGGATGCAAAAAGCCAGGTAACCTTCCAGTATGACGACGGTAAAATCGTCGGTATTGATGCGGTTGTTCTGTCGACTCAGCACTCTGAAGATATCGATCAGAAATCGCTGCAAGAAGCCGTTATGGAAGAGATCATCAAGCCGGTACTGCCGACTGAATGGCTGACAGCTTCAACCAAGTTCTTCATCAACCCAACCGGTCGTTTCGTTATCGGTGGTCCAATGGGTGACTGCGGTCTGACGGGTCGTAAAATCATCGTTGATACCTACGGCGGCATGGCCCGTCACGGCGGCGGCGCATTCTCTGGTAAGGATCCGTCTAAAGTTGACCGTTCCGCAGCTTATGCAGCCCGCTACGTAGCGAAAAACATCGTTGCCGCTGGCCTGGCTGACCGTTGTGAGATTCAGGTTTCCTACGCAATCGGCGTGGCTGAACCGACCTCTATCATGGTGGAAACGTTCGGTACTGAAAAAGTGCCTTCAGAACAGCTGACCCTGCTGGTGCGTGAGTTCTTCGACCTGCGCCCGTATGGCCTGATTCAGATGCTGGATCTGCTGCACCCGATTTACAAAGAAACCGCCGCTTACGGTCACTTTGGTCGCGAACATTTCCCATGGGAAAAAACCGACAAAGCCGCCCTGCTGCGTGAAGCTGCCGGTCTGAAGTAATTCCCCGACGGCTCAATGCTTATGAAGACCAGCCTCGTGCTGGTCTTTTTTTATGTCATTTGCTCTCCCATCCCCCATCGCTATAACCACGCTAATTTCATTTGCTTCAATAACAAATGAAAGCGATTACATAGCACGATATTTCTATCCACCTTGAATTCACATCTCTTCGTTACCAGCATTGCATCACTGTTACATCATATTTCAGCATTGTCTTAAAATCAGCCAATCAACTTTATTCTATAATAATAAATAATGTTAACTTTCAACTCATTAAACAATAACCCACATGAATGCCAGTGTAACCGATTACACTAATGTGATGTGATTCGCATTTTTTTACCCCGTACTCACCTACCCTTAACATCAACAAAACTAAATAGCTGCGCCTAATACCGCTACACTTTTGCCTGACCATGTTTTCCTCCGGGGAATGGGCTGGCGGTTTCCATAAAATGGCGGACCTTTTTCAGTAACTGCCACATTGAGCGGCACTGATGATTACGGGTTATCGTGTCATGAAGTGCCTGCCATAGCCGTTCCACATGATTCACCCACGGCGAGTAAACCGGCTGGTAAATTACCCTGAACTTGGGATTTGCTTTCAACCAGCGCTGTGTTTCGCGGCTTTTATGGATAATGTAGTTATCAACGATCAGCGTGATTGTTTTCGCCCGCCGGTAAGTGGCTTTCAGGTGCTTCAGCAGAGCGATAAACAGCGCTGAACTTTTGCTGTTGCCGCCCACGTAGCTGACTTTACCCGTGCCACTGTGCAGTGCGCCGGCCAGATAGTATTTTTCGTTCTGCCCCGGCGTCACTACCCGTTTCTGCTGTCCGCGCAACTGCCAGTCCGCACCGATTTTAGGATTAAGGTGGATATCCACTTCATCTTCATAAAATACCGGATGCTCTGCGCTGCATTCATCCAGCGCTTTGTGGATTACCGCCATCTTTTCATCTTTATGTGGGTCACGGATACGCAGAGTTGGCGCGGCCCTGCGCCATACAAGCCCCGCAGATGGCAACCAGCGGCGAACGGTTCCTGCATGTAACTGGCAACCGGTTATCTCATTGATTTTTATTGCCAGTAATTCGGTGCTCCAGCGTGAACGTTGATAACCAAAATCGCCGGGAGAATGCTTTATCAGCTCACGTAACAGGGTGCAGATATGTTCAAAAGGCCAGCGTCGGGAGCGCCCTGCGGGTAAGGATTTCAGGCCTTCAATACCTGAGTGCGTAAACCAGTTAATCCAGCGACCAACGGATGAACGGGCACAACAGAGAGTTCTGGCAACATCGCTGACCCGTTCACCCCGATGAAGCATCAGCATGGCCGTGAGTCTGCGGGCATGATTTTTATCGCGCGTTTTATGAATAGCTTTCTGCATCAGGCGTCGTTCGCCACGGGGTATTGGTGCTATGATCGGCATCGCTCAGTCCGGTTGGTGGTTTTGGTTGGTTTGGCGATTGATCAGATCGCACAATCCGGGCTGAGTTCCCTTTCAGTGATCTACTATTCCGCGCAGCTATTTAGCTACCCAACGGAGGGCATCATGCCTGACAATAAAAAAACGGGGCATTCCAACAAAGCCATGACATTTTTTGTCTGCTTCCTGGCAGCCCTGGCTGGATTACTTTTTGGCCTGGATATCGGTGTTATTGCCGGTGCTTTACCATTCATCACCGACGAGTTCCAAATTACCCCACACACTCAGGAATGGGTGGTGAGTTCCATGATGTTTGGTGCGGCAGTGGGCGCCGTCGGCAGTGGTTGGCTCTCCTTCAAGTTGGGACGTAAAAAAAGCCTGATGATCGGCGCAATCCTGTTTGTTGCCGGTTCGCTGTTCTCCGCCGCAGCGCCAAACGTTGAAGTGCTGCTGGTTTCCCGCGTGCTGCTCGGCCTGGCAGTCGGCGTTGCGTCTTATACCGCACCGTTGTACTTGTCCGAAATCGCCCCGGAAAAAATTCGCGGCAGCATGATTTCTATGTATCAGTTAATGATCACCATCGGTATTTTAGGTGCGTATCTTTCCGATACGGCGTTTAGCTACAGCGGCGCATGGCGCTGGATGCTGGGCGTGATCATCATCCCTGCCCTGTTACTGCTGGTTGGCGTCATCTTCCTGCCGGACAGCCCGCGTTGGTTTGCGGCTAAACGTCGTTTTGTCGATGCCGAACGCGTTCTGTTGCGTCTGCGTGACACCAGCGCTGAAGCCAAACGCGAGCTGGATGAAATTCGTGAAAGCCTGCAAGTGAAGCAGAGCGGCTGGGCGCTGTTTAAAGAAAACAGCAACTTCCGCCGCGCGGTTTTCCTTGGCGTCCTGCTACAGGTGATGCAGCAGTTCACCGGGATGAACGTCATTATGTATTACGCGCCAAAAATCTTTGAGCTGGCGGGTTACACCAACACCACCGAACAGATGTGGGGGACCGTTATTGTCGGTCTGACCAACGTGCTGGCAACCTTTATCGCCATTGGCCTGGTTGACCGCTGGGGCCGTAAACCTACGCTGATCCTCGGCTTTATCGTCATGGCCGTCGGTATGGGCGTGCTGGGTACAATGATGCACGTGGGTATTCACTCGCCAGCCGCACAATACTTCGCTGTGCTGATGCTGCTAATGTTTATCGTTGGCTTTGCGATGAGCGCCGGTCCGCTGATTTGGGTACTGTGCTCTGAAATCCAGCCGCTGAAAGGTCGCGATTTCGGCATCACCTGCTCTACCGCAACTAACTGGATTGCCAACATGATTGTCGGCGCAACCTTCCTGACGATGCTGAACTCGCTGGGCAGCGCCAACACCTTCTGGGTCTACGGTGGCCTGAACGTACTGTTCATCTTCCTGACCCTGTGGCTGATCCCTGAAACTAAAAACGTCTCTCTGGAACACATTGAACGTAACCTGATGAAAGGTCGTAAACTGCGCGAAATTGGCGCACACGACTAATCACGTTAGGCTTCCTCCCAAGCGGGAGGGAGCCTTCCTCTTGCAGTCCCTTCCCTGTCGCACTATCCTCTGGCGTTATGAAAACCTCCCGTCTCCCGATCGCCATCCAGCAAGCCGCTATGCGCAGCCTGCGGGAAAAACTCGCTCAGGCCAATCTCAAGCTCGAACGCCAATACCCGGAACCAAAGCTGGTTTACCAACAGCGCGGAACCGCCGCGGGTACCGCGTGGCTACAAACCTACGAAATTCGTCTTAATCCAGTTTTGCTGATGGAGAATGTTGACGCGTTCGTTAACGAAGTGGTGCCCCATGAACTGGCGCATCTACTGGTGTGGAAACACTTTGGCCGCGTACCGCCGCACGGGAAAGAGTGGAAATGGATGATGGAGAGCGTGCTGGGCGTACCGGCCCGGCGCACGCATCAGTTTGAGCTGCAATCCGTGCAGCGTAAGACCTTTACATACCGCTGTAAGTGTCAGGAGCACCAACTGACCGTCCGCCGACATAACCGCGTTGTACGCGGCGAAGCCACCTACCGCTGCGTTCACTGCGGTCAACCGCTGGTTGCAGAATAATCTTCAGAATTATCAGGAACTTTTCTGATCTAACTGATTGCATACAGGAATGACTTTCGCTACGTTGCGGGCTCGTTTTGACACGGAGTTCGTGATGTACCGTAATCTTTCTTTTGCTGCGGCCCTGTTAGCCGCTGCGTTTTCAGGCTCGGTTTTAGCCGAAGGCATCAACAGTTTTTCTCAGGCAAAAGCAGCGGGCGTTAAAGTTAACGCCGATGCGCCAGGCGATTTCTATTGCGGATGTAAAATTAATTGGCAAGGAAAAAAAGGGGTCGTTGACCTCGAATCCTGCGGCTATAAAGTGCGAAAAAATGAAAACCGCGCCAGTCGAATTGAATGGGAACACGTTGTCCCCGCCTGGCAATTTGGTCATCAGCGCCAGTGCTGGCAGGACGGAGGGCGTAAAAACTGCGCTAAAGATCCGGTCTATCGCAAAATGGAAAGCGATATGCATAACCTGCAGCCCGCGGTGGGTGAGGTCAATGGCGATCGCGCAAACTTTATGTACAGCCAGTGGAACGGTGGTGAAGGCCAATATGGACAATGCTCCATGAAGGTTGACTTCAAAGAGAAAGTTGCCGAGCCGCCAGCCCGCGCCCGTGGCGCCATCGCGCGTACCTATTTTTACATGCGCGACCAATACAACCTGACGCTCTCCCGCCAGCAAACTCAGCTTTTTAATGCCTGGAATAAGCAGTATCCGGTCACTGATTGGGAGTGTGAGCGCGACGAACGCATTGCGAAGGTACAGGGGAACCATAACCCCTATGTGCAACGCGCTTGCCAGGCGCAAAAGAGCTAACCTACACTAGCAGCAATATTTTTTAACCATGCCCTGGCCTTTTGCAGCCCAGGGCCATGACGCGGATGTTTAACTATGCGCATTCCTCGCATTTATCACCCTGAGCCACTCACTTCCGGCAGCCAAATTTCACTGTGTGAAGATGCAGCCAACCATATCGGCCGCGTACTGCGTATGGGGCCAGGTCAGGCGCTACAGCTGTTTGATGGCAGCAATCAGGTATTCGACGCCGAAATCACCCACGCCAGTAAGAAAAGCGTGGACGTGAAGGTGCTTAACGCTGAACTCGACGATCGAGAATCGCCGCTGCACATCCACCTGGGCCAGGTGATGTCGCGGGGTGAAAAAATGGAATTTACTATCCAAAAATCGATTGAACTGGGTGTAAGCCTCATTACGCCACTTTTTTCTGAGCGCTGCGGCGTTAAACTGGACAGCGAACGCCTGAACAAGAAGCTCCAGCAGTGGCAGAAAATCGCCATTGCCGCCTGCGAACAGTGCGGTCGTAATCGGGTGCCTGAAATTCGCCCGGCGATGGATCTGGAAGCGTGGTGCGCCGAACAGGATGAAGGTCTGAAACTGAACCTGCATCCCCGCGCCAGCGCCAGCATCAATACGCTGCCGCTCCCGGTGGAACGCATCCGCTTGCTGATTGGCCCCGAAGGTGGGCTGTCGGCAGATGAAATTGCCATGACCGCACGGTATCAGTTTACTGATATTCTGTTAGGACCTCGCGTTCTGCGTACTGAGACAACTGCGCTCACCGCCATCACCGCGCTACAGGTGCGTTTTGGCGATCTGGGCTAACGGAGAAGAACAATGATCAAGCTCGGCATCGTGATGGATCCCATCGCAAGCATCAACATCAAGAAAGATTCCAGCTTCGCTATGCTGCTGGAAGCGCAACGTCGCGGTTACGAAATTCATTATATGGAAATGGCCGATCTCTATCTGATCAACGGTGAAGCCCGCGCCCGTACGCGTACCCTGAGCGTAGAGCAGAACTACGACAAATGGTATGAGTTCAAAAGCGAGCAGGATCTCCCACTGGCAGATCTGGACGTCATTCTGATGCGTAAGGATCCGCCTTTTGATACCGAGTTCATCTATGCAACCTATATTCTGGAACGTGCAGAGGAGAAAGGGACGCTAATCGTCAACAAACCGCAGAGCCTGCGCGATTGTAACGAGAAGCTGTTCACTGCATGGTTTGCCGACCTGACACCGGAAACGCTGGTCACGCGTAACAAAGCGCAGCTGAAAGCCTTCTGGCAAAAACACAGCGACATCATTCTCAAACCGCTGGACGGCATGGGCGGCGCATCTATTTTCCGCGTCAAGGAAGGCGATCCGAACCTTGGCGTCATTGCCGAAACACTGACCGAGCACGGTACCCGTTATTGCATGGCGCAGAACTATCTGCCGGCAATTAATGACGGTGATAAACGCGTGCTGGTGGTCGATGGCGAACCCGTTCCGTACTGCCTGGCGCGTATTCCACAAGGCGGCGAAACCCGTGGCAACCTGGCAGCCGGCGGTCGTGGCGAGCCGCGTCCATTAACCGACAGCGACTGGGAAATTGCACGTCGCATTGGGCCAACGCTGAAAGCAAAAGGTTTGATTTTTGTCGGTCTGGATATCATTGGCGACCGTCTGACGGAAATTAACGTCACCAGCCCAACCTGTATTCGTGAAATTGAAGCGGAGTTCCCGGTTTCGATTACCGGTATGCTGATGGACGCCATCGAGGCACGTTTGCAGAAATAAATAAGTTGCCGGATGGCGATGCCTTCGCGTCTTATCCGGCCTACATTCGCACCCCGTAGGCCGGATAAGGCGAAGCCGCCATCCGGCAAAGCTATCTTCAGAGGGTGACATCTTCGCGCTTTGCCCACATACTGGGCTCTGTTGCTTTTTTGAACCAGGAAACAGAACCTCTGACAATGAATTTACAGCATCACTTTCTAATTGCCATGCCTGCTCTCCAGGATCCGATTTTCCGCCGTTCCGTGGTGTATATCTGTGAACACAATGAGAACGGAGCAATGGGGATTATCGTCAATAAGCCTCTGGAAAACTTACAAATTGAAGGGATTCTGGAAAAGCTGAAGATTACTCCAGAAGCACGCGATCCTGCCATTCGTCTGGACAAACCGGTGATGCTCGGCGGCCCGCTGGCGGAAGACCGTGGATTTATTCTACACACCCCGCCGTCACGCTTTGCCTCCAGTATTCGCATTTCAGATAACACTATCATCACGACCTCCCGCGATGTACTTGAAACCCTGGGTACGCAGGAGCAGCCATCCGAAGTGCTGGTTGCGCTGGGCTATTCATCATGGGAAAAAGGTCAACTGGAACAAGAGCTACTGGATAACGCCTGGCTCACTGCTCCCGCAGACCTCAACATCTTATTTAAAACGCCGATTGCCGACCGCTGGCGCGATGCGGCGAAGCTTATCGGGATTGATATTCAGACCATGCCTGGCGTGGCGGGACACGCCTGATGAGCGGAACATTACTCTCTTTTGATTTTGGTACGAAAAGTATCGGCGTCGCGGTTGGTCAACGCATTACCGGTACGGCGAGACCCTTGCCCGCCATCAAAGCACAGGACGGTACGCCAGACTGGAGTTTGATTGAACGCCTGCTAAAAGAGTGGCAGCCGGACGAAATCATTGTCGGCCTGCCGCTCAACATGGATGGCACTGAACAACCCCTTACTGCGCGCGCACGCAAATTCGCTAACCGCATTCACGGTCGCTTTGGCGTAACCGTAACGCTGCACGATGAACGTTTGAGCACCGTCGAAGCCCGCTCAGGCCTGTTTGAGCAAGGCGGATACCGGGCGTTGAATAAAGGCAAAGTAGATTCCGCTTCTGCCGTTATTATCCTTGAAAGCTATTTCGAGCAGGGCTACTAAAGTCGCCCCTGCGCCTGGCGCTGCTGCTGACTTTGTGCAAACGTCTGCATCCCTGTCTGCTACCCGGTTTGAATCACACCGGGTAGCTGATGCGTTTTCCCTTCGCGGATCAAATTGCCCACGGCGGGAGTGTTGACGAGCAGTTCGAATAGCGCCACGCGTCCTCCCTGCTTATCTTCCTCCAACTTTTGCGAAAGTACCGCCCGCAGGCTGTCTGCCAGTTGGTTACGCACCGGATCTTTCTCCTGAGCGGGAAAGGTGTCCACCAGCCGCGCGATGGCCTGCGCCGCCCCTCGCGTATGTAAGGTTGCCAACACCAGATGCCCGGTCTCCGCTGCCGTTAAGGCCAAACGAATAGTTTCCACGTCGCGCAGCTCGCCCAGCAATATGACGTCGGGATCTTCGCGTAACGCGCCGCGCAAACCGGCAGCAAAAGAAGCGCAGTGTACGCCCACCTCCCGCTGCTGAATAAGACAACGCTGGCTGGTGTAGCGATATTCAATCGGATCTTCCAGAGTCAGAATATGCCCCGCAATATGTTGATTAAGGTACTCCACCATCGCCGCCAGGGTGGTTGATTTACCGCTGCCGGTGGCTCCAGTGACCAGAACTAATCCATTTTCACCGTGCAGCAGTTCAGGTATGGCCTCCGGGGTCTGAAGATCGTCTAAACGAGGACATTCAAGCGGTAGCAATCTTAGCGCCAGCGAGGTGCCCTGCTGATGAGCAAATGCGCTGGCGCGTAGACGCCGGGAGTCAGCCAACGTAAGGGCAAAATCAATCTGCCCCTGTTCCCGCCACTGTACCTGTTGTTGCTCACTGAGCCAGCACATCAGCAGATTCTCCACGTCAGGGGGAGTAAATGGTGCTATTTCGACTTTTCCACGTATGCGCCAGCGCGCAGGCCATGCATTGCACAGGTGTAGATCCGACACGTTATGCTTTACACTAAGGGCCACTATTTCTTCCATATTCATATGAACATCCTCGGAAAATGAACGATATCGCGCATAACCTGGCACATGTCCGGGACAAAATCTCAGCCGCCGCGACGCGTTGCGGGCGGTCTTCAGAAGAAGTTATGTTGCTTGCAGTTAGCAAAACCAAACCTGCGAGCGCCATCGAAGAAGCCATCGTCGCTGGATTATTTTCAATTGGTGAAAACAACGACTAATAGCGAGTAGTCACGCTCTTGATTTTCCATACACCTTTTTCTTCTACCATGCAGTCAATAACTTTTTGAGATGACTCACCTGTTCCAAATGTCAAATAGACATTGGTACAAATAGGATCAGCTATAATTAGATCAATACTAATATGCTTACTCCAGTCTTCATCTGCAAAATCCTGAACTTTTAGAAAATAATCCTCTTCAAGCTCATTGCTTCTATAAGCTTGCTTTAATTTATTCAATGTATCAATAATAACATAAGGCTCTAATGCCGTCGGATCATCTGCAACTGGGATGATATTATGAGAAATCTGCTTGATATACCAGGCATTGAATTTTAATGCCTGAGTATCAGCAGGTATTATTCCTGCCATAGCAAACGATGAGAATAGAAAAGCAAATAATATCAATCGTTTCATCAGTTATGCCTATAGAGTTTATACGAGGGCTGATTTTTACGATAACCAGGTCCGGGATACGCCTCCATGTTCGATTGCTGCTGTTACTGCCCTGGCACAATAACCTGTAGCGTGCGCATGAGCATTATTCCTAACAAAATTTATAGCGGCTTCTTTATTCCACATTTGCAAAATTTCATTTATAAACGAAGAGTATGAAATATCACAAAGCGAACCATCACCTTGAACATTAAATGCTTCCGACTCTATTTATTGAAATCACAAATACGCCCGTAAAATTTATTTCCGATGTGTATCACTGCTTAATAACAAATGAGGTTATAATATTTACCTTACCAATTATTTAATTTTTTTGCTTTATTAGAAATAAATATCATCCCAGATTTTATAATCTCTAGAATATTTACGCTGGCGCAAACTGGAGCTGAATAAAACGAATTGAAAATTCTGTCAGTTAAATCTGTTTACGTCCTCCTACAGACTCACATTTTTATACTCAGCCTATCTGCAGCCTTACCATGCGTAGTAAATGGTGCTATTTCGACTTTTCCACCTATGCGCCAGCGCGCAGGCCATGCATTGCACAGGTGTAGATCCGACACGTTATGCTTTACACTAAGGGCCACTATTTCTTCCATATTCATATGAACATCCTCGGAAAATGAACGATATCGCGCATAACCTGGCACATGTCCGGGACAAAATCTCAGCCGCCGCGACGCGTTGCGGGCGGTCTTCAGAAGAAGTTATGTTGCTTGCAGTCAGCAAAACCAAACCTGCGAGCGCCATCGAAGAAGCCATGACCGCAGGGCAGCGTGCCTTCGGTGAAAACTATGTTCAGGAAGGGGTGGATAAGATCCGCTACTTTCAGGAAAACGGCGTTAACGATCTGCAGTGGCACTTTATCGGCCCGCTGCAGTCGAACAAAAGTCGTCTGGTCGCTGAACATTTTGACTGGTGCCATACGATTGATCGTCTGCGTATCGCTGCCCGTCTGAGCGAACAGCGCCCGGCGGAGCTGCCGCCGCTCAATGTGTTGATTCAGATTAATATCAGCGATGAGAACAGTAAGTCAGGTATTCCGCTTGCAGAGCTTGATGCACTGGCCGCTGAAGTCGCCGCGTTGCCACGCATTACCCTGCGTGGTCTGATGGCGATTCCGGCGCCAGAGTCAGATTATGTAAGGCAGTTTGAAGTTGCACAGCAAATGGCGGTAGCATTTGCCGGGTTGAAAACACGTTACCCAAGTATCGACACGCTCTCACTGGGGATGTCTGATGATATGGATGCCGCCATTGCGGCGGGTAGCACGATGGTGCGCATCGGCACTGCCATTTTTGGTGCTCGTGATTACACTAAAAAATAAGGAAAACTAAGGAACACCATGAATACGTTGACCTTCCTGCTCTCAACGGTAATTGAGCTGTATACCATGGCGCTGCTGCTGCGCGTGTGGATGCAATGGTCTCGCTGCGATTTCTACAACCCGTTCTCGCAGTTTATTGTGAAAATCACTCAGCCCATTATCGGGCCGTTACGCCGTATCATTCCGCCGATGGGGCCAATTGACAGCGCATCGGCATTAGTTGCGCTCGTTCTGAGCTTTATCAAGGCCATCGTGCTGTTTAAGGTGGTTACGTTCCAGCCGATCATCTGGATCGCCGCCGTGCTGATTGTCCTGAAGACCATCGGACTGCTGATTTTCTGGGTTCTGCTGGTAATGGCGATTATGAGCTGGGTCAGCCAGGGCCGCAGCCCTGTGGAGTACGTGCTGATTCAACTGGCGGATCCGCTGCTGCGTCCTATTCGTCGCTTACTTCCAGGCATGGGCGGGATCGATTTCTCGCCAATGATCCTGGTTCTGCTGCTGTATGTCATTAACATGGGCATCGCAGAAGTGTTACAGGCGACAGGTAACATGCTGCTGCCGGGGCTGTGGATGGCGCTATGAGTGCCGTTACCCCCTGCGATGACGGTCTGGTTTTACGGCTCTACATTCAGCCTAAAGCCAGCCGTGACAGTATTGTAGGTTTACATGGCGACGAGCTAAAAGTCGCCATTACCGCCCCACCGGTTGATGGGCAAGCCAATAGCCATCTGGTGAAGTTTCTCGGCAAACAGTTCCGTGTGGCAAAAAGCCAGGTCGTCATTGAGAAGGGCGAGCTTGGTCGTCACAAACAGGTTAAAATCATTCATCCGCAACAGATCCCGCCCGAAATTGCGGCACTAACTGATTAGGTATCCCATGCAAAAAGTTGTCCTCGCGACCGGCAACGCCGGTAAAGTGCGTGAACTCGCCTCTCTTCTGAGTGATTTCGGTCTTGATGTTGTTGCTCAAACGGATCTGGGTGTTGATTCTGCAGAAGAGACCGGGCTGACGTTTATTGAGAACGCCATTCTGAAGGCACGTCATGCCGCGCAAATTACCGGTTTACCCGCCATTGCTGATGACTCCGGTCTGGCGGTAAATGCCCTTGGCGGCGCGCCGGGCATCTATTCAGCCCGCTATTCCGGCGAAGATGCAACCGATCAGCAGAACCTGGAAAAACTGCTCCACACCCTGCAGGATGTTCCTGATGACAAGCGCCAGGCACAATTCCACTGCGTGCTGGTGTATATGCGCCATGCAGACGATCCAACACCTGTGGTTTGCCACGGACGCTGGCCGGGCGTTATTGCCCGTGAACCTGCCGGAAACGGTGGTTTTGGCTACGACCCAATCTTCTTTGTGCCCTCTGAAGGGAAAACCGCCGCCGAACTGACCCGCGAAGAAAAGAGCGCGATTTCTCACCGCGGACAAGCGCTGAAGCTGCTGCTGGATGCCCTGCGTAATGGTTAAGCTTCCGCCGTTAAGTCTTTACATACACATCCCGTGGTGCGTGCAGAAATGCCCGTACTGCGACTTCAACTCGCATGCGCTTAAAGGCGAAGTCCCTCATGACGACTATGTGCAGCATCTGCTGAGCGATCTGGATTCTGAGGTGGCCCACGCCCAGGGCCGCGAGGTAAAGACGATTTTTATCGGTGGTGGTACGCCGAGCCTGCTTTCTGGCCCGGCAATGCAAACGCTGCTCGACGGCGTGCGCGCACGGCTGAATCTCGCCGCAGATGCAGAAATCACGATGGAGGCGAATCCCGGTACTGTGGAAGCCGATCGCTTTGTGGATTATCAACGTGCTGGCGTAAACCGTATCTCCATTGGTGTACAGAGCTTTAGCTCCGCCAAACTCGAACGTCTGGGACGTATTCACGGACCGGAAGAAGCCAAACGTGCAGCGCACCTGGCGAGCGGTCTGGGACTACGCAGCTTTAACCTCGACCTGATGCACGGTTTACCGGATCAGACGCTGGAAGAGGCGCTGAGCGATTTACAGCAGGCCATCGCGCTCAACCCGCCGCATCTTTCCTGGTATCAGTTGACCATCGAGCCGAATACGCTGTTCGGGTCCCGACCACCGGTATTACCGGACGACGACGCGCTGTGGGATATTTTTGAGCAAGGCCACCAGTTGCTGACCGCCGCGGGGTATCAGCAGTACGAAACCTCAGCCTACGCCAGACCGGGTTATCAGTGTCAGCACAACCTAAATTACTGGCGTTTTGGCGACTATCTAGGCATTGGCTGCGGCGCGCACGGCAAAGTCACTTTCCCTGACGGTCGCATCCTGCGCACGACCAAAACGCGACATCCGCGCGGATACATGCAAGGACGTTATCTGGAAAGCCAGCGAGATGTCGCCGAGACCGATAAGCCGTTTGAGTTCTTTATGAACCGTTTCCGGCTGCTGGAAGCCGCGCCTCGCGCGGAGTTCACGCAATATACCGGGCTTACCGAAGACGTTATTCGTCGACAGATCGATGAGGCCATTGCCCAGGGCTATCTGAGTGAATGCGATGAATACTGGCAGATTACCCAACACGGTAAGCTATTTTTGAATTCTCTGCTGGAGCTGTTTCTGGCGGAGTGATCTCTGTGCGCCTGTCGGCGCATTTTCTTCTACAAATTCCTCTAAATATTGTACTCGGAAAAACCGAGTACAATGCACGTCATTTATTGACAATAACCATATTAATTATTTTATTCATTTTAAATAGCCTCTTCACCAACATAAATATATTGAACACAGCGCACAAAATAAGATCAAACTGCTGCCATGCAAAAGGTATGTGATCTATATAGTGGATAGATGTCCGACAACTATATTAATTTATCATACAGAAAAAGGTGAACCATCATCAGATGTCAACCAATTACTGTACCTTAAAGCACGGAGCTTACTTATGAAAATCAAAACCTTTTCCCGCTCGCTAGTCTGTGCGTCCTTGTTGGCGCTACTTAGCACTGGCGCATATGCTGCTGAAAAAGTGACTCTCAAACTGGCACACAACCTTGAACGTAGCCATGTGGTTCACCAGGCTTTCGAAGAAATGGCCAAAGAGGTAAAACAACTCTCCGACGGTAAAATGATTGTACGTATATATCCCAGTAGCCAAATGGGTAATGCCCGAGAAACGATGGAGTTGTTACAAAATGGCGCGTTGGATATGACAAAAGGTTCTGCCAGTGATTTAGAGTCATTTGATAATATTTATGCCATTTATAATTTACCTTTCTTATTTAAAGATCAAAACCATTTCAATAACGTTGTATTTGGTGAGGTAGGTAAAGACATTATGGAATCCACAAAAGAAAAGGGATTCTTTGCGTTATCTGCTTACGTTGCCGGCACGCGTAGTTTTTATGCCAAAAAACCTATTACCAAACCAGAGGATCTGAAAGGTCTGAAAGTCCGCGTTCAACCCAGCCCCACAACCATTAAAATGGTTGAACTGATGGGCGGATCGCCGACCCCCATTTCCTTCGGTGAGGTTTATACCGCTATGCAACAAGGTGTAGTGGATGGCGCAGAGAATAACGTTCCATCGTGGGTGCAAACACGTCATATCGAAATAGCTAAAGTCTTCTCCGAAGATGAGCACGCCTCTATTCCAGATTTTCTCGTTATCTCAACCAAAACATGGAATAAGCTGACCCCGGAGCAACAACAGATCCTTCGTCAAGCGGCTAAAAATTCCGAGGCTTATCAACAAAAGTTGTGGGATAAAATCGATGCTGATACCCGCGCTCAAGCAAAAGCTATGGGTGGCGAGATTATCAAAGTTGATAAAGCCCCTTTCCGCGCCGCTGTTCAACCGCTGTTTGATGACTTCAAAAAAGACCCAAAACATGCAGCTCTGCTGGCGAAGTTTGAAGACGCAGTACAATAACCCTTTGGGCCATTGATTGGCCCTGTTTCACCAGGAAACTCCACCATGATATTTAACCGCCTTAAGCTTGCGGTAGACCGCGTCATTGCCGCATTTTCGGTCATCGTAATGATTGCGCTGGTAGTGTGCGTAGTCTGGCAAGTTTTTAGCCGCTACGTGCTCAATCAGCCCAGCACCTTAACTGACGAACTGGCACGCTTCTTAATGATCTGGGTCGGATTATTAGGTGCAGCCTATACCGTAGGCGCCCAGCGCCACCTGTCTATCGATCTACTGTTCATGTCGATTAATAAACGTAAACAGGCGTTATTGAGCTTATTCATTAATCTGCTGATTTTTGGCTTTGCAGGTTCAGTCATCGTTACCGGCGGTATCAAGCTGATTAATAAAACGCTGGCAACGGTGCAAGTTTCTGCGGCCATGCAAATTCCAATGGGTTACGTGTATATCATCCTGCCGCTAAGCGGCGCAGTCATGATGTTCTATGCCCTGTGGTTTATTCACAAAAATATTCAGCAACTGAAACAATCTTCGCAGGGAGTAATTTGATGGAAGGCTATATCGCACTAACCCTGTTTGGCTGCTTCTTTGTCCTGGTGTTCATTGGCGTACCTATTTCGTTCTCTATCGGTATCGCCACTGTAGCCTCAATGCTGCTGATGTTTCCTTGGGATGTTGCCGTTATCACTGTCTCTCAACGTCTGGCAAACGGATTAGATAATTTTGCCCTATTGGCGATCCCGTTTTTCATTTTCGCAGGTACGCTGATGAACAGCGGTGGGATCGCCATCCGGCTAATTAACCTGGCGCAGGTGATGGTTGGGCGAGTTCCCGGCTCACTTGGTCATGTCAACGTGCTGGCAAACATGATGTTTGGTTCGATATCCGGCTCTGCCGTTGCCGCTGCTGCAGCCGTTGGCGGTACGCTTAATCCTATTCAGACAAAGCAAGGATACGACCCAACCTTCTCGACAGCCGTTAACGTTTCCTCCTGCATTACCGGGCTGTTAATTCCACCATCAAATGTGTTAATTGTGTTTTCTCTTACTGCTGGCGGTGTTTCAGTTGCTTCGTTGTTTATGGCGGGTTATTTACCAGGGATCCTGATGGGGCTTTCGATCATGGTGGTATGCGCCATTATCGCCAAACGCCGTGGTTATCCCCTGTCGGAAAGACCAACCTGCGCACAGGCAGTAAAAGCACTTCTGGATGCGCTACCGAGTCTGTTACTGGTCATCATTGTGATGGGGGGTATTTTAGGTGGGATCTTTACCGCAACAGAAGCCTCAGCGATTGCGGTCGTCTACACCTTCATTCTCTCGGTGCTGATTTACCGGGAAGTAAAATGGCGTGATTTACCAAAGCTGATCCTGGAATCAGTCGTGATGACCTCTATCGTACTGTTACTGATCGGCTTCTCTGTCGGCATGTCCTGGGCGATGACCAATGCCGATATTCCCTACATGATCAGTGACACATTAATGGGTATTTCCGATAATCCACTGATCATCCTACTGTTAATCAATATTGTACTACTGGTTGTTGGGATCTTTATGGATATGACACCAGCAGTCCTGATCTTTACCCCCATTTTCTTGCCAATCGCTCAAGAGTTAGGTATGGATCCGGTACATTTCGGCATCATGATGGTCGCCAACCTGTGCATTGGTCTGCTGACACCGCCGGTAGGAAGTGCATTGTTTGTAGGCTGTTCGATTTCTGGCGTGAAGATCCAGCAATTGATCAAACCCCTGCTGCCGTTTTACGCCGCATTGCTGGTCGCACTCATGATGATCGTATACATTCCACAGATCTCTCTGTTTATTCCACAGATGCTGGGGTTGATGTAAATACGAAGAGTAACTGCCTCTGGAGAATGCCCCAACGCTACGGTAGGGGCATTTTTTATGCCATTAATACTGATTAAACATTTCCTGGATCTGCTTAGGATCCTTGGTTTGGGTCAGAGCCAGTTGCAGCAGAACACGCGCTTTTTGCGGGTTCAGAGAGCCTGAAGCCACAAATCCGTATTTCGCATCATCAACTTCAGCATCCTGGGTGGTGGCGCCCGTTGGTACACGGGATGAACGCACCACAACGGTACCTTTATGCGCGGCAGTGGCCAGCGTATCGAAAATGGTTTTATACAGGTTACCGTTACCTACACCCGCACTGACGATCCCGGCGTAACCCGCGTCTACCAATGCTTTGGCTGGCAGATCGGAGGCGTTAGCATAGTTGTAAACAATCCCAACTTTCGGCAGCTCGGTCAGCTTAGATACATCGAACGGCGTGGATGTGGTGTGCTTACGCGCAGGCGTACGCTGGTAGTCGATTTTACCGTTATGGATATAACCCAGCGGACCATAGTTAACGGATTTGAAAGTAGCGACATCCGTGGTGTTGGTTTTGGTCACGTCGCGACCATCCATAACGGTGTCGTTCATGACCACCAGCACACCACGGTTGGCAGAGGCTTTGTCTGCGGCGGTTACCACGGCGTTATACAGGTTGAACGGGCCATCAGCGCTCATACCCGTAGACGGACGCATTGCGCCGACCAGCACCACCGGCTTGTTGCACTTGACGGTGAGATCGAGGAAATAGGCGGTTTCTTCCATGGTATCCGTACCATGTGTTACCACGAAGCCGTCAGTTTTATCACACTCGGTATTAATCTTTTTCGCCAGCGTTAGCCAGACTTCGTCATTCATATCCTGGGAGCCGATGTTTACCACCTGCTCGCCTTTCACAACGGCGATATCTTTCAACTGAGGTACGGCATCAACCAAATTTTCTACGCCGACTTTGCCTGCCGTGTAGTTAGATTTTGTTGCGGAGTCACCACCGCCGGCAATCGTCCCGCCGGTAGCTAAAATAGTGATGTTTGGCAATGCAAGCGCCGCGCCGCTGAAACCCATAACCAGTGCGGCAAGTGCCGTTCTCTTGAAAAACTCCATGTTATTTCTCCAGTTACTTGAATTTGCAGCATTATGTCTATCTTACAGATGAATAATGTGACGCCATCCAATTAACCAGATTTATATCTCCATCAAATTGTTATTCTTAGAGATGGATATCAAAAAAACAGAAAAATACAAAATAAAACGGCACAGAATGTTTCTGTGCCGTTAAAAAGAGGTGAAGATTATTTCAGATTGCTAACCAGCGTCTTACGATCGTTTTCCAGCGTCACGACGCGGGCGCAGACATCTTTGCCAAACTGCTGGAAGTCTTGTTCCTGATTCTTCCATTCGTTCTGAATTGAGGTTTGCAAACCTCCGAGGCTTCCGAGCACGCCCTGCAGCGGATTACCACCGCCTTTGAGCACGGCTTTCGCCCCCATCTCGTTGATGCTGTCCTGCAAAATACCGCCCATCGCCTGATTGACCAGCTGTTGTCCATCCGCGCGGACCTGATCAATCGCCTTATAATGGAAGGTCAGGCCGTCAGTGCGATGCTCAATAATGCGGTTCATCTGCTCTTTCAATTGCGCATCCAGCTTAGTTAAGCGGCCACGCATGTTGCTGCTTTCGCCGACCTCTTTGGCGATGATTTTATCCAGCGCCACGCGACCTTTCTCCACGCGCGCTCTGGCACCTTCATCAATCCACGGCAGGCTGCTACGCAACGCCGCCTGATAATCTTTGGCCTGTTCACGCTGCGCGGCGTTCAGGTTGTACTGTTTACCGTTAAAGGTGACATCACCGGCCTGGGTTATGACAAGGTTGCCGTTCTCACCCTTCACCTGTACCGTTTGTGGACTCAAAATCACATCGTCACGCGGGGTGACGCTGCACTGATAATCAGCATGTGCGGCCATCGCCGTGAACGTTAGGACTGCCGCCAGCAGCGTTTTGCGCATCATATCTTTCCCTCAATACAAATTGGGCCGGCATTTGCCGACCCTTTGCTACTTAGTCCCACCAAATATCGAAAAGTTCGCTGGTGCGCACTTCTTCGAGTTTGCGCTCTTCCAGCCACTTACGCACGATAGCCTGATGTTCTTCGGTGCATTTGCCGATTTCCTGCAGACAGATCAGACCTTCCCAGGCCAGATAGCCGCTGCCGTCAAAGGCCAGCTTGTTCGGTTCGATAACTTCATTGATAAAATCATCAACGATTTGATCGACCTGCTCTCCAGATGTACCTTCCGGGAAACGCCATGCAACCGAAAATCCTACTTCCTGGAATTCGTCGATGTGCATTTTTTTACGCAGACGACGGCTACGGTTCTTTGCCATTATTTCACCCTCTCGAACATTAAGTCCCATACGCCGTGGCCAAGACGATGACCACGTTGTTCAAATTTGGTTACCGGGCGCGATTCCGGGCGCGGTACGTAATCGTTACTCTCTGACTGGTTTTTATACCCGTCAATCGATGACATCACTTCAAGCATGTGCTCCGCATAGGCTTCCCAGTCGGTTGCCATGTGGAACACGCCGCCCAGCTTCAGCTTGCTTAAGATATGCTCAGCAAACGGTACCTGAACGATACGGCGTTTATTATGACGTGCTTTATGCCACGGGTCAGGGAAAAACAGCTGAACCATAGATAAAGAATTGTCAGGAATCATTTTATGCAGGACTTCGACGGCATCATGGCACATGACACGCAGGTTCTCGACGCCCTCTTCATGAGCTGAAGCCAGACACGCGCCAACGCCCGGTGAGTGAACCTCAATGCCGAGGAAATTTTGCTCCGGACGCGCTTTCGCCATCGCCACCAGCGAAGCCCCCATACCAAAACCAATTTCAAGCGTGACTGGCGCATCGCGACCAAACAGCGCAGCGAAATCCACAGGTTCTTCGCTGAACTCAACGCCCATCACCGGCCAGTAGTTTTCCAGCGCGTGTTCCTGCCCTTTCGTCAGTCGCCCCTGGCGACGAACAAAACTACGAATCCGGCGCAGCGGGCGGCCGTTTTCATCAAATTCCGGTGAAATGACGTCGTTCTTCATAAAAGTTTAGTCTGCTGTGTTTGAGTTCTGAAAACGGGCATTATCCAAAGTTAGTTGCCGGATGCAAGTAAAGGAAGAAAGTGAGCAGCGGAAAGTTCCGGTTTACACCCCGTTGCCGCTGTGCTGCAATCTTGCCCCCGGCAATAATGAAACGGTAATCATGCAAGCGTCTCAATTCTCGGCTCAGGTTTTGAGCTGGTACGACAAATACGGGCGGAAAACGCTGCCCTGGCAAATTGATAAGACGCCTTACAAAGTATGGCTCTCTGAGGTGATGCTGCAACAAACTCAGGTTGCGACCGTTATCCCCTACTTTGAGCGCTTTATGGCGCGCTTCCCAACGGTAACGGATTTAGCCCATGCGCCGCTGGATGAAGTCCTGCATTTATGGACCGGGCTGGGCTATTACGCTCGAGCGCGTAATCTGCATAAAGCCGCGCAACAGGTTGTGACGCAGCACGGCGGCTCATTCCCGCAAACCTTTGATGAAGTGGCCGCCCTGCCAGGCGTCGGACGTTCAACTGCAGGCGCGATCCTTTCTCTCTCCCTGGGTCAGCATTTTCCGATTCTTGACGGTAACGTCAAACGTGTGCTGGCTCGCTGTTATGCTGTAAGCGGCTGGCCGGGTAAAAAAGAGGTCGAAAAGAAACTGTGGGAGTTGAGCGAGCAGGTTACGCCAGCCCATGGGGTTGAGCGGTTTAATCAAGCGATGATGGATTTAGGCGCCATGGTCTGTACGCGCTCAAAACCCAAATGTTCCCTGTGTCCATTGGAAAATGGCTGTGTGGCGAGCGCCAATGCAAGCTGGGCGCTGTACCCGGGTAAAAAGCCCAAACAGACATTACCAGAACGGACGGGCTATTTTTTACTGATGCAGCATGAAAACGAGGTGTTGCTCACGCAGCGACCACCCAGCGGCTTATGGGGTGGCTTATACTGTTTTCCGCAGTTTGATGATGAGGATGGGCTACGCGACTGGCTGGCGCAACGGCAAATTAACGCAGATAATCTGACCCAACTGAATGCGTTTCGCCATACCTTTAGCCATTTCCACTTAGATATTGTGCCTATGTGGCTTCCCGTGTCCTCATTCACCTCATGCATGGATGAAGGCAACGCGCTCTGGTATAACTTAGCGCGACCGCCGTCGGTCGGACTGGCGGCCCCCGTGGAGCGTTTGTTACAGCAATTACGTGCCGGCACACAGGTTTAACGTACCGGTCGATAAAGAGGATTTTTTATGAGCAGAACGATTTTTTGCACTTTCCTGCAACGCGAAGCAGAAGGACAGGATTTTCAGCTGTACCCGGGCGATCTGGGAAAACGCATCTATAACGAGATTTCTAAAGAAGCATGGGCGCAATGGCAGCATAAACAAACCATGCTGATTAACGAGAAGAAACTCAATATGATGAACGTTGAACACCGTAAGTTACTGGAACAGGAGATGATTAACTTCCTGTTTGAAGGTAAGGATGTGCATATTGAAGGCTATACGCCTGAAGAAAAAAAATAAGCATCGCTTGCTGGCAATCTCGTAGGCCGGATAGGGTGCTTGCACCGCCATCCGGCAAAACGATACAACAACAAACACAACACGCACTCCCGGAATGATGAAAAAATTTCTCGCGCTTGCCGTTATCGCGCCGTTGCTCATCTCCTGTTCCAGTTCGACCAAAAAAGGCGATTCCTATAACGAAGCCTGGGTCAAGGATACCAACGGTTTTGATATTCTGATGGGGCAATTTGCCCATAACATTGAGAATCTGTGGGGATTTAAGGAAGTGCTGATTGCGGGTCCGAAGGACTACGTAAAGTATACCGATCAGTATCAAACCCGCAGCCATATCAATTTTGATGACGGTACGATAACCGTCGAGACCATTGCCGGGACAGATCCCGCCGGACATCTGCGTCTAGCGATTATCAAGACGTTGCTGATGGGCGATGATCCGGGTTCTATCGACCTCTATTCCGATGTCGACGACATTAAGATTTCCAAAGAGCCGTTCCTGTACGGGCAGGTAGTCGATAATACCGGCCAGCCTATTCGTTGGGAGGGACGTGCAACCAACTTTGCCAACTACCTGCTACAAACGCGACTGAAAAAGCGCAGCAATGGCTTGCGAATCATCTATAGCGTGACGATCAATCTGGTCCCGAACCACCTTGATAAGCGCGCGCATAAATACGTCGGCATGGTACGTCAGGCTTCACGTAAGTATGGCGTCGACGAGTCGCTGATTCTGGCCATCATGCAAACCGAATCCTCGTTTAACCCGTATGCGGTCAGCCATGCCGATGCGCTGGGACTCATGCAGGTGGTACAACACAGCGCCGGAAAAGATGTGTTCCGTTCCCAGGGGCGCTCAGGCACGCCAAGCCGTAGCTTCTTGTTTGACCCGGCCAGCAACATTGATACCGGTACTGCCTATCTGGCAATGCTGAATAATGTCTATTTGGGCGGCATTGATAATCCGACCTCGCGTCGCTATGCGGTGATCACCGCGTATAACGGCGGCGCGGGCAGCGTGCTGCGCGTGTTCTCGAACGATAAAATACAGGCCGCAAACATCATTAACAGTATGTCCCCTGGGGACGTTTATCAAACGCTGACCACCCGACACCCATCTGCTGAATCACGCCGATATCTTTACAAGGTCAATTCCGCACAAAAATCATATCGTCGCCGCTAATGTATCCCTCTCTTGCCCCCTAAAACGGGGGCCTGAAGAGGGAAAAACGTTAACTCCATCACTCTTTTGCTTTGCAATCCGAAATTGTTTGCAAATATTTGTCACAGGTAACAAAAAAAGAGTGCCTCTCGTTGATAGAATCACATCATATAGCCACGGCAAATGTGCCTTTTAAAACATTCATCCGCATTACGGTGTGAGGAAATTAACATGAATCTTAAGCTGCAGCTGAAAGTTCTCTCGTTTCTGCAGTTCTGCTTATGGGGTAGTTGGCTCACTACCCTCGGCTCCTATATGTTTGTCACCCTTAAATTTGATGGTGCATCCATTGGCGCGGTGTACAGCTCGCTGGGGATCGCCGCCGTGTTTATGCCTACGCTGTTAGGGATCGTGGCTGACAAATGGATCAGTGCGAAATGGGTGTACACCATTTGTCACCTGGTCGGCGCAGCAACGCTGTTCGCCGCAGCCGAAGTCACCACGCCAGGTGCCATGTTCTTTGTGATCTTGCTTAACTCACTGGCCTATATGCCAACGTTGGGGTTAATCAACACCATCTCTTACTATCGCCTGCAATCAGCCGGGATGGATATTGTTACAGACTTCCCGCCAATCCGTATCTGGGGCACCATCGGCTTTATTCTGGCGATGTGGGCGGTAAGCTTCTCCGGCTTTGAACTGAGCCATATGCAGCTGTATATCGGCGCGACGCTGTCCGTCGTATTGGCGCTGTTCACCCTGACGCTGCCGCATATCCCGGTCGCCAATCAGCAGAAAAACCAGAGCTGGTCTTCCATGCTGGGCCTGGATGCCTTCGCGCTATTTAAAAACAAGCGTATGGCGATTTTCTTCATCTTCTCTATGATGCTGGGCGCAGAGCTGCAAATTACCAATATGTTCGGTAATACCTTCCTGCACAGCTTCGATAACAATCCGCTGTTCTCCGGCAGCTTCATCGTTGAACACGCGTCAGTGATGATGTCGATTTCGCAGATCTCCGAGACGCTGTTTATCCTGACCATCCCGTTCTTCTTAAGCCGTTACGGTATTAAGAACGTGATGCTTATCAGTATCGTGGCGTGGATGCTGCGCTTTGGCCTGTTTGCCTACGGCGATCCAACACCGTTTGGTACCGTGCTGCTGGTTCTGTCGATGATTGTTTACGGCTGCGCCTTCGACTTCTTCAACATCTCTGGCTCCGTGTTTGTAGAGAAAGAAGTTCGCCCTGAAATCCGCGCCAGCGCACAAGGCATGTTCCTGATGATGACCAACGGCTTCGGTTGTATTCTGGGCGGTCTGGTGAGCGGTAAAGTAGTTGAACACTATACGCTGAACGGTATTACCGATTGGCAGACCGTGTGGCTGATCTTCGCAGGTTACTCGCTGGTTCTGGCTTTTGCCTTCGTTGCGCTGTTTAAATACAAACACGTACGCGCTCCGGCAGGCGCCCAGACTATCGCGCACTAATCTTTATTGATTAAATAGGGTCACCTGATGGTGGCCCTATTTGGTCAGATGACGCTTACTTCAGAACATATCCATACAGACGTTTAATGCCGTCTGCATCCGTTTCACTGTAAACCCCTTGCAGCTCCGGCGAGAAGCCCGGTAGCAGGTTTATGCCCTCTTCCAATGCCAGGAAGTAACGTTGCACCGCCCCGCCCCATACTTCGCCCGGTACCACGCACAGTACGCCCGGAGGATAAGGCAGCGCGCCTTCTGCCGCAATGCGACCAGCGGCATCACAAATACGCACCAGTTCAACATCACCGCGGATAAAGGCGCTGTTAGCATCCTGCGGGTTCATCGCCACGGCAGGTAAACTCTCCTGACGGAACATCGCTTTTTGCAGATCTTTCACATCAAAGCTGACGTACAGTGAGTGCATCTCCTGACACAGTTCACGCAGCGTGTAATCCCGGTAACGTACCGGATACTTGTTGAAGATGGTGGGCAGCACGTTTGCCAGCGGCGTATCGTCTTCAATATGCTGCTCAAACTGCGCCAGCATCGCGACCAGTTGCGCCAGTTTCTCAGCGCTTTCTGCTGGGGTCAGCAGGAACAGAATCGAGTTAAGGTCGCATTTCTCCGGCACGATACCGTTTTCACGCAGATAATGCGCCAAAATCGTCGCCGGAATACCAAACTCAGTATATTGCCCGGTTTGCGCATCAATGCCCGGAGTGGTTAACAGCAGTTTGCAGGGATCGACAAAATACTGGTCGCGCGCATATCCAGAAAAACCATGCCATTTAGCACCAGGTTCAAAACTAAAGAAGCGACGCTCGCTGGCAATCACCTGTGTCGGATAGCTTTCCCACGGTTTGCCATCTACTACCGGAGGAATAAACGGTTGAAGCAGCTTACAGCGGGTAATAATCGCTTTGCGGGCCTCGATACCCAGCGTCACACATTCCGCCCATAGCCGACGGCCGCTCTCGCCTTCATGGATTTTGGCGTTAACGTCCAGCGCCGCAAACAGCGGGTAAAACGGGCTGGTGGAAGCATGCAGCATAAACGCATTGTTCAGACGCTTATGCGGGCAGAAGCGCGCCTGGCCGCGAATATGGTTATCCTTTTTATGGATCTGCGAGGTTTGCGAGAATCCGGCCTGCTGTTTGTGTACCGACTGAGTGACAAAAATCCCCGGATCGTTAGCATTGAGCTCCAGCTGCAGCGGCGACCCATCGACCATCATCGGGATAAATTGCTCGTAACCGACCCATGCGGAATCAAACAGGATGTAATCGCACAGGTGACCGATCTTGTCGATCACCTGCCGGGCGTTGTAGATCGTACCGTCATAGGTACCCAACTGAATGATCGCCAGACGGAACGGGCGCGGTTGATCAGCCTTTTGCGGCGCAACTTCTCGAAGTTGCTGGCGCAGATACTCCTCATCAAAGCAGTGCTCATCAATGCCGCCAATAAAGCCAAACGGATTACGCGCCGCTTCCAGATAAACCGGCGTAGCACCCGCCTGGATCAGCGCCCCGTGGTGGTTCGATTTATGATTGTTGCGGTCAAATAGCACCAGATCGCCGCGCGTCAGCAGCGCATTGGTGACCACTTTATTGGCCGCAGAGGTCCCATTCAGCACAAAGTAGGTTTTATCCGCGTGGAAAACTTTCGCAGCAAATTTCTGCGCATGTTTCGCTGATCCTTCATGAATCAACAGATCGCCAAGCTTAACGTCAGCATTGCACATATCCGCGCGAAACAGATTCTCACCAAAGAACTCATAGAAATGTCGGCCCGCAGGATGCTTCTTAAAAAACTCACCGTGTTGGTGTCCCGGGCAGGCAAACGTGCTGTTCCCCATTTCGACATACTGGGTAAGCGTGTCATAGAACGGCGGCAGCAGCTCTTCCTCATACTGACAGGCAGCAGATTCCAGCTCCAGCCAGTCCTGAGCCTGACCGCGAATTACCGCATTAACGCCCGCAGGCACATCAACATCAGATTCTGCGAACAGAAACACAGGTAGATGAAAACCGGTGCGTTTCAGCAAAGCCAGGATCCCACTGCGGCTGTCCGCAACGGTAATGACGACTGCCGCAACGTCAGTAAAATCGGTACTGTCCAGCGACACCACCTGACGATGGCTGGACAGACGAGAAACCAGTTCACTACTGGCGGCAATTTTCATTGATTTCATAAGCGCAATAACCCGTTTCGGGAAAATCAAAAGTCCCGGACAACGCCGCATGGCTTTGCCCACGAAATGACAGGTCAAACTGGTTACCAGCCCCGACCGCCAGACATCAGTAAAAGCAGATAGCCTCTGATTTTACTGTTATCCTGCAGTGAGCGTGCGCTGCCCTCACCGCATGGTGGGAGCGTAAAGATAAGTCGCGGGAAGGGGCAAACGTCGCGCAAAAAGGCGATGTTGAAGGCGATGTAGGGGGAGTAATATCATCCCAGGCAGCCCCATTCAGACAGGAGAAATTTCGCGCAATCATGGCACCTTTCAATTACAGGCGCAAGATAAAATCTTGCGCGAAAACCTTACAGATCAGCAAGCATTTCGTCTGAAAGTTGCGGCATAATAATGCAATCTGAAACATAATTTCACCCAGCTAATTGCCTTTAGTATCAAGACGATGATGGGTATGCAGGAGCAAATGTGGTAATCGGACCCTTTATTAATGCCAGCGCTATTTTATTTGGTGGCATTCTCGGCGCGCTGCTCAGCCAGCATATACCAGAACGCATTCGGGTCTCCATGACCTCTATTTTCGGGCTGGCCTCGTTAGGGATTGGTATCTTGCTGGTTATCAAATGCGCCAATCTACCGGTGATGGTTTTGGCAACGCTCGTCGGCGCATTAATTGGCGAGTTTTGTCATCTCGAAAAAGGGATCAATGCTGCGGTAGCCAAAGCGCAGCAGCTTTTCACCCGCTCGGACGCCAACGTTACGCACGAATCCTTTATTCAAAGCTATGTGGCTATCATCGTGCTGTTTTGCGCCAGCGGTACCGGGATCTTCGGTGCGATACATGAAGGGATGACAGGCGACCCGAATATTTTAATCGCCAAGTCATTTTTGGATTTCTTCACGGCCATCATTTTTGCCTGTTCGCTGGGAATCGCGGTATCCGCCATTTGCATGCCGATGCTGGCAATCCAGCTAACGCTTGCCACCTGTGCAGCACTGATTTTACCCCTGACGACGCCAGCTATGATGGCCGATTTCAGCGCCGTAGGCGGTCTATTGCTGCTGGCAACCGGTTTGCGTATTTGCGGCATTAAGATGTTTGCGGTTGTGAATATGCTTCCTGCCCTGCTGCTGGCAATGCCGCTTTCCGCCGCCTGGACGGCATTTTTTGGCTGAGAATGCGTGCATTAGCAGCAATGTGGTGATAGATTGTGCAGTCTGCATTGATTTGAAGAAATTTCGTTGACGAAGCGAAGCGAATCGGGTTTAATGCGCCTCGTTGCCCGGATAGCTCAGTCGGTAGAGCAGGGGATTGAAAATCCCCGTGTCCTTGGTTCGATTCCGAGTCCGGGCACCACTATTTAGAAAAACCAGCCTTAGGGCTGGTTTTTTGCTTTCTGGGACCGGGGATTTTTGGTTGCTCTCAGCTCAGACATTACCATCCTGCGTTTCGTATCCCGTCTGAACATTCCCGTTAGTAGATCCCTGCCCCTCCGGTTACTGACTCCTCATCTGTTAGCCCCCAAACTTTCAATGATCATTATTCCCAGCATGTATACATTTCTGGTGAATTCATCAAGGTAAGCTGTATCTGGTCTTTGCCCGGTCAGACGAAGGTAAGCATTATCACTTCTCCTCTGCGCAGGGATTTAGCGCAACAGACTCATATCGATCTTTTCGTGAATGGCAAGGATCATCTCTCGTACAGCAGCAAAAATACTGTCTTCACCACGCTCAGGGAGTTTTGCCCATACACTTCCGTCATTTCCCCAATCACGAGGAATACGGTTTTTCCCTTGAAGATCGAAATCCCTGCTCCAACATGACCAGGTTGTGTAGGGTCCCCTAATGCGCAATTGAGGGAAATTCTCTGTAATTGAAGCTACTATTTTAGCAGCCCTCTCTTCTATATGAATAATCTCTGATATGCCAAAGAATAAACTGTTATAATTTGAATGTTCAAACTTCCAGTATAAAGAGTAATTACCATCCGCACTTAATGGACTATAAAAATCCGTACTATTTTCCAATAGGACTTCAATAGAACGATAATCGATGAAACTTGCATTTAAATCATAGACAAACTCTTTGAGTAAATCGCTGCGAACTTTATTCATCTGGTTAAAAATCATAAATGCCGATTCAATAGAATGACCATCCTTGCGGATGATTTCTGACAACTCACGACTATTATCCATTATAAACTCACCATTAATCGACTGGTTGATATATTTAATCAATGATTCAACAAATATTCTGACTGCACCAGCCCGAACATGTAATAAACACGTATTTAGCCATTCGACGACGTCATACCATGATATTGTAAGGATATGTTGCCTTATTGTTTCCTGAGTATTGTCGGGAAGAGACCATTCACTCGGCTCGTGGTTACATAAATAAATTAACTTCCAGGGCCTTTCACGTTTGTTCAGCCATAGCGCATAATCCCGTAACTGGTTTTCCTGATCTGCTGCCCATGGTTTATTTTCGATAGCAATAACACCTTCTGAAGAGGTCAGTAACAGGTCTATCTTTCTTCCATTTTCGATAGTGACTTCATAATCAACCCTGACTTTATCTCCGGTAGCTACAGGGCTATCGTGTCCACTCTTTTCTATGAGGGAAAGAAATCCCTTTAGAAACAGTGCTGACTGCCCATGAGTTCCATCAGGAGAAAGCAAAAATCGTAGATAGCGTGAAAGAGCCAGTTCATCATTCTTCAGCCAGTCCATAAGGCTGAAATCAGGTGCCAGCTCGGCCTGATAGCGTAATTTAGCCAGAGCCGTCACTTCATTCCATCGTACAACACTTTCCAGAAGCGTCGCTGCATTCTGCAGCTGTATCTCATTCATTGTCTTACTCGTTACAAAATGGTGTTCTGTACCTTAATGTCGCGCTCGGTGAAATCAAGGGAAATCGAGAACAGTCCTGATTAGCATCAACACAAGACAACCGTAGTGGTAATCCTCGAAAAGGACATCCCTATTTTCTTAATAACAAGGTAGAATTCTGGTAGGTTTTATTTGATCATTTTGTGATGTATTCCGATGTAATGCTCGATATGAAAGTTTTTTGTAAGGCTATCCAGTCAAACCGCGCTTCTCAAAGGCAGTTCATAAGCAGTTTTAAAGGGATTGAAAATCCCATGTCCTTGGTTCGATCCCGAGTCAGGGCACCACTTATTCAGAGCTTGTTCGTTAAGAGATAAAATCCTTAACGGGTAAGACAGCAGTCCCCATACGGCATGATGATGGTACTCGTGTTACCACATCAGTTGAAAACGGGACTTAAATCCAGAGAATGCGCATACCATTTTCTGGATTTTTTTATGTCCGCACTTTACCCGTTCAAAAGCCAGTATCTAGCCCTTTCCCTCGTTCTGATCGCTAACGCTGCAACTATTTTCCGGTTCCTCAAATTCACGACAAATTAATGTGATGCTTTCCATGGGAATTGGCTCTTCTGTTAGACCACACCAGGGATGCCCATTTATCGACTGATGAAACCGGCAAAAACGGCACTCACCAAACATTCTGGCCCCCTGATTTTTCTGCATACTCCGAAGATGGGCCAGAAAAACTGTTTTCAGCTGTTCCTCAGAAAAAGCTAATGAATCCCACGGGTCCTGCAGTGTCTCCTGCATGATGCTATGCCTCACTTCACTCGCTTTGGATGTCAGAACCAGATGGACAACCCGTTTATCCTTGCCGTCATTTTCTCTTCTAATCCAACCTTCACGCTCTAGTTTATTCAGGGACTGCGATACCGTGCCTTTAGTCAGCCCGAGGTATTCCGTGGTTGCAGCGGGCGTATTGGAATAACCATTGCATCGCATTAAATAGAAAAGAATCTGAACCCATGTTGTGGGGAGTCCTTTCAGTTGCGGATGGCGATAAAAGCTGCCCATTTGCAGGCTCACCAGGCGTTCAAGAATATCAAAGAGTGTCACAGTTACCTGCCTCTGCTTGCCGGGATACGTGCTGGATAAACAAACGTCCAGACTTTCTAACGATAGGGATTTACTGTCATCAATAGTATCGATTCAAAACCATATTGACAATATTTTCAGTGTGTGTGTAATATCAAATGGTATCGATTCGATACCATTTGATATTACACAAGGAAAGTCATCATGAGTAAAACAGCCGTTTTCTTTCATGCAGGTTGCCCGGTATGCATAGATGCAGAACACCAAATCGCACTGGCACTCGATCCCGCTCAATACACGGTAGAAATCGTTCATCTCGGAAATGATAAAACCCGACTGAATGAGGCCATCGAAGCTGGTGTGCAATCTGTTCCAGCCCTGGTACTGGATGGCGGTATCCCGCTTCACATCAACTTTGGTGCGTTTATTAAAGATCTGCTTTAAGGATAAAAATGAAACGTATTGCGATTGTATTAGCAATGGCTGTAGCCACCTCTGCCGGTGCACATGGCAATGAGCCTCATCAGGGCGGTATTAAAACCAGCACCGACAAGGCTGTATTGGCTGAGTTTGATATTGTGCACACTAAAGTCACTACCGAAGGGAATGTTGCCACCTTCCATATGGCAGTTTCCGGCAAGGCAGGTAAAAGTAAGCCTGCAGTAACAGGTAAGCTGGCGGGAACGGAAATTTTCTCTTATGTCTGGCCGACAACGATCGATCCGTATGAAGTGGGATTTGAACATAAGGCCGGTATCCTGGCGCTGGCGGTAACATCCCATCCTGATCTGGATGATACGCCGCTGTATGATGAAAATGGCGATGGTAACCGCAACAATGATGGCGATCTGTGGCATACCCACTGGGTGGTGCTGAAGCCTAACGAGGTCTGCGGGCCTGGCGCACTGGCCGTAGTTGATATTCCTGAGGGACAAAAACCCCGGCTGCCAAAAACCTGGCCTGGCTTGCCGGTATTGTTGGACAGTCCGGGCTGGAATCCTACGCTGACAGGTGAAACTGTAGAAGTGAAAGTTCCGTTCGATAATATTGGGGTGGTCACTGCCAGCCAGTTTGATGGTGTAACTGCCGGGCTACGAGTTAATGCCTCCGTTCATGCGCCGCTACTTTGCGTCGAGGATGTATTTAAAGTGGCCTCTGGCAAGCTGACGCTGCCGGGGAAAGTAAACCAGTAACGGAAATTAACCCGCACCACAGTGCGGGTTCTGGAGTTAACATGAATATCATTCGTCATCCGCGAGCACCAGCATTGACAATTGAACGCTGGTTTAATACGTCACAGCCGATAACCCTGGAATCATTACGCGGCAAGGTCGTGGTAATGGAATCATTTCAGATGCTGTGTCCTGGCTGTGTTTCCCATGGACTGCCGCAGGTTTCACGTGTGTATGCCACTTTTCCACAGGATAAGGTGGCCGTTATTGGCCTACATACGGTTTTTGAACATCATGAAGTAATGACCGCACAGGCACTAGAAACCTTTCTATCAGAATACCGCATCCCTTTTCCCGTCGGGGTGGATATGCCGTCTCCTGACAGTGATGTCCCCCAGACCATGCTGTCCTACGCTATGCGCGGTACACCTACGTTGACGTTAATTGATCAGCAGGGATACCTACGCCAGCAATATTTTGGTCAGGTAGACGACCTCGCGCTGGGAGCAGAAATCGGGGCGTTATTAAATGAGTCGTTGTCTGTTTCCGAGGACGCGTCTATGGCATCAGGGTGCAGTGATGGGCAGTGTGCACTATAGAGGTCCCGATAGAGATCCTGGCGTTAACCTTTTAGGGCACTCAGTGATAATTCCTGATAAATATTATTAATTTTTCATGATTTTATAGCGGAGATCATCAACCAATTTTATATAACCAACTGAATCAGTTGATGATCTTTGGCTGGCTTATTTCCAGTGCTACCGCCCTCGAATGGCATTTTGTTTCAGCAGCGTATAACGATTAAGAAGCTGGTTAAGCCGTATATCGAGCTGCTGATACAAAGCGGGTGACACACTCCCCTGTTTTTTTAATTCCTCATCGATTTGACGCAACAATTCTTCTGTCGGCGGCGTTTGGTCAAGCTGGCGGCGGATAGTGAAAATGGCTGATTTCAACTCCGACCCCGTCAGATATTTACCCTTGCGTTCATCAAGCGCATTTAGCTGGGCGGTTAACGCTTCCAGCCCCTGCTGGGCATGATGCCAGTTTTGCAGAGCACTTTCCGGCAACGCTTCCGTAGTTAACTGTTTCTGTAATCTGCTCGCGATTACTGTCGTCTGCGATTCTTCCGGCCACAGAGTGACTAACTGCTGCGCTAATGATGCAGCGTATTCCCGCGACCACAAAGGTGACAAGCGATGTAAAACGTCCAATTGCCCTTGCGTTGCAGCAATTATATCTTGCTTCTTCCCCTTCAAATCTGAGGACTGCTTCAACGTGGACAATTGTTCAGGTGTCAGCACCTGCGGCAATGGCTTAACCAGTTCATATCCGTCAGCTCGCATAGGGTTGATACCAAGAAAAGCGCCTGTACTCACCACTGCTGTAACCATGACACCGATAGCAAACCCCAGCCACATGCGTCGGGTTCCATGATCGATTTTGGTCGCTAAAACCGCTGTGCTCGATTGCCCGGACGACGCTGGCTCATTAACCACAAAGACCAGTTGTGGCAAAGACGTCGCAACGTTATTTGTTGCACCTGGAGCCGGTATCATCACTACGGCCGATCCCGAATCGGGATCGGACTTCTCCAGACGCAAAGCTGCATTGTGCATCCAGGTCACGACAGCCTCCAGTTTACTAAGCGCTTTCAACTCAAGACGTTGCAGCACTTCGCAGGCATGTTTTAAACTCTGTTCAACCCGATACACCATGGATAAATCAGTATATGACAGCGTTAGCGTACGCAATTCTTGCTGTAAACGGGCTGAGAGCCATGCCAACATCTCAACGCGGGCATGGGTTTGCTGTGGCCATATTGCATTCCAGTGGTGCGTCAGTAAGACCTCCAGAAGTTCCGCGCATTCGGCAAGTCCCACCAGTCCCGCATTACGTATTCTGGCGACGGTGTACCAGGACAGTGTTTGCAGTTCGACGCCGTTATGACGAAACAATGCGAGGCTTAACTGTTCAACTTTTTGCCAGTCAACGTCCGGGCGCGCGGGGTGAGTCAGCTTGCTGATTTCATCGCGTAACAACCCGAACTCCGTGAAAGCACGCGGGTCACCACCGGTGCTGATGCGATACTTATCCATGTCAGTACACTCCAGTCTCAAGCCAACCCTGCCTCTTAAGGTGACGGATAAGAACCCGCCCCTCAGGGGTAAAATCAGTACCATAGCGAACAATGCCAAGGTCTTGCAGTTCAGCATCAATGGAATAACGCAAATGCCCCGGAGTTTCCTGCTCCTGCATCGTTACCTGAATACCTTTTAGCCGCGGTTCATACTTCAACAAAACCAGAGAAAGCGTGCTGATAAGCTGATGTGCCGTACCTGGCATTCCCTGGAGGATTTTGGTCATATCCGGCAGACCGTAATCGGGTAAATGTTTGAGGCTACCGGCACGAGTATTCAAAATGCGCTGCATATTATCCAGGACGGATAAGATGACCTGCGTGTTTTCACTGACCGAGTGCAAAGGGAAACCACCGGAAAAATTACCCAGTAAGATGTCATAAAGAGACGGCTGCTTGACCATTACTCATCCTCCTGCGCCAGGAGTGCCAGAGTCCGGGTATTTAATTCAAGCACACGCGCCTTATCAGGATCGAGATCTTCACGGCTTAATACCACGCGCCATGAATCTTCAGACTGTTCGGGAGAAATAAACATCCCCGCCACGGCAACATATTGCGCTTCCTTTTCGAGTGGAATATCGACAGTTACACTTTCACCAGGACGTATCAAAACATCTTTCTGAGCCAGTAAATCTGTTTTCACCACCGTGCTATCTTGCTCAAATAAAGACTGATAATTAGCCGAATCAAACGCTTTACGATCTTTGAGTTGGTAAATACGCACAACCGTAGAAAGCGCTATGCCCTGCGCATTTTTATTAGCGCCTTCTCTGGCGGAAAGATCCAAATGCAGCGTTTTAATTTCCTTATAAAAAATAGACTTCGTTAATGACACCGTGCCTTCAGATACTTTTTGTGTCAGACCACATCCAGTGACCACACTAGTCATTCCGGTTATTACGGCAAAATTAATAGCGATAATCGCCAGTCTCATCGGCTTCCCTCCGCTGATCATGTTGACTAAGGCTCTGCCAAAGCCCAAGTCTAATTGTTATAACTTGATTCTTAGCTTCCGGGTTATCCAGACGCAAAACGGCCGTGCGGCCAAGCTGTACTGCCCGTTCACATTTGTTACTGGTAAGTTGAGCGTCCGGAAGCGCCGAGCGAGGAATGCGTAATTGCAGCCTTGCATTGACTCTGGCGCCTAAATACACGTGCATCAGCGCGAGAAAATCATGATAAAGCTGGCCGCCCGGTAACCAGTCGCGAACCTCATCGGGAACATCCGTTGTAAGAGTAATAAGCACCTGGCTGTTAATATCTACAGCGCTATGTCCCATCACCGGGCGAGAATGGAGGCTAACGGGTTGCCGCGTACTCATTTTTAACGGCTTATCCTGCAGGATTAAGCGCTTATCATGAGGAGTCACGGTGATATTTGTTGTTGGCGATAATAAAGATACCAGCGCGGATATACCTTCCGCCGTACGCGTTGGCATTCTCATGATTCCCAACAGCGCCAAAAAACGCGATAACGGAGCCTCGGTTTGCGTGGCGCATCCCCGAATTCCCAACCCGGTCAACCCCAGTAAATATTGTGATGTTTCATCTGTAGCGCCTGGGCGGAAGGTCGCCGGATAGCTGTATTTACGCCAGATTCGATAAAACTGCGTAATTAAGCGATGGTTAAAAATATCCAGAAACTCAGCAGCAACGTCCGAACCTTCCTGACGCTGGGCAATATCATCCTGATAGGTTGTCGGCAGCGGCGATTCCACGCCATACAATCCCATAAAAGTGACACGAACCGTTGGTGGAAGTATGGGTTGTAGCGGATCATATTCTGCATTTTTTAGCTCCCCCGCCGGGAACCCCATCCCGGGATGAGGACGAAAACGAATGGTATCGAAGCGCGGACTTTGTTGGCTTCCAGGACTTGGCGCTTGTGGATTCCACTGTTCCAACAACTGGCAGAAACGATAAAAATTAGTACGGGGTAGGTTTTCACCAAGGCTATTTAGCAGCCGGGTAGTCGCTGATTGTGATTCTCTTTCCATCGCAAGCTTTTCCCTGCCGGCTGTATGATTAAAGTAAGCTGATTAAATAAGTGAATATCCGCATACAACGCAAAAAAGCGGTTAAGCATTTCACCAAACAGATGAATATCGCCCTCACCGGTAAATCCGTTCTCATCAAGCGTTATTTCGATATCCACACCACGGAGTAAAAATCCTTTTTCAAAGCGCTGTATTTCATGTTGCTGAACATCCATGATCGCATCCAGACGACGATAATTAAGCTCATCGTCCTGCCAGTTATAGAGAGACAACGTTCCTTTGAGCACTTCTGCGCTGGCCATCATATTCAGAAAGCTGGATCCCAGGTGGCTCAACACTCGCCAGTGAAAACGATCCTCTGCGGGAGGATAAGCAGGTAGTGTCGGCTTACACAGATTGCGCACGGCAATCGGCGTCTGGAGGATCTGCTCGCAGCGATTGAGCAATGAACTCTGCAAAGCTCGCCTGGGTAGTTGACCGTTTGTTCCGGTCACTTTTAATGACAAGGTTTCCTGCTCAGCAAGACGATCCCGCTCCCAGGCATCTCCTCCAAGGATCAACCATGTATCATATAATCCGGATACGCCGCGTCTGACGCGAGTATGGTAATAACGCTCTGGCGCGTTACGGCGCATCATGCCTCCCTTATGGCGAAAACTGGTGAAAGGAGCATAGACGGCGTTATGCGTTCGCTGTGAACCAGAAACCGCATCGACTGCATAAATTTCCGTATGTCCATCCTGCAACCTGCGCGGACGCAGCAAATATTCGCTTTCTAGTCCATTAACCACCAGTGGATCAGCCTCCATAGTGAAGAGATTAATCACCGGAACGCAATGAAGACGAATATTTTCACTCCCCAAAGGAAGCTCAGAATTCCACTGTTGAGTCAGTACCACCTCTATTTCAAAGCAATCTATACCAGCAGGAAACATTATCTTTTCCAGACCGTTAAGATGGACAAACATAAATTTTTCGCGGAACGTAAAATACTCAAGCAATAATTGCCAGCCGCCAAACGCCGTATCGCCTTTTGGCCATAAACTGTCTTCACTGGCAAATCCGCCAGGTGAAAAGTAACCATCCAGTCGAATACGCTCTACGCTTTTGGGGAGCCTCAGATAAAGAGAGGCCAGACGCTTTGTCAAAGCAAGGTGCAGCGCATGGGTCACCGGCGCATCACCACTCAGGTAAAAACTGAGGCGCGTCAGATCAGTTTGCGACCAGTCCATCTGTGGATTGCACTTTATTCGCATACGAATGACCGAGCGTCCGTCAGGTTCCGCATCGATATTCACCGCCGTGACAGACAGCGGATTGAGCGTGACGGGCTGTGTAGTACGATACTGACATACCGTTTTTTTAGGACCGACGGGCTGTGACAATACGCCAAACCTCGCATTAATCCTCTCGCTCATTTTCAGCACATCAATCTCAGGTAAAAGCTCGACAATACTTAAGGAAGGAATGGTACGTAAATAATGAGGCCACAGCAGACTCATCAAACCTTCGGTAAATTCAGGAAGATGATCGTCAATTTTGGCCCGCAATCGCCCCATCGAAAATGCAAAACCTTCAAATAATCGCTCCACATAGGGATCGGGAATACCAGCTTTATCCAGATCCAGCATGGCTGCACGATCCGGATGCGCCTGCGCAAACTCTTTTGCCGCTTCCCTTAAATAACGCATTTCCGCGTCATAATAACGCAGAGTTAAGTCTTCCATTTTACAGTTCGCTTATTTTGTTTTAGCCACACAAGACGGCAGCTCTGGCAGGATCAATGGCTACCAGTCCGGACAACAGTAAGTCCATCTCTGGCATCAGACGCGCTTTGTCACTTTCACTGCGATTGGCTTTTAAACGCAGAAGTTTCAGCCGTCGCGCTTTTACTTCAAACAGCAGTTCAGGCTCCCATTGTTTGAGGGTGAGAGAGTGTGCTGTCGCATTCAACTCGCCAAGCAAATGCAGCGCGAGATCGTTGCGCCCACATTGTTCCGTCAGGCGAGCCATCAACAGTTGGCGTAACCAGCGTTGTCGACGTGAAATCACGCCGGGGCGAGCCTGAAGCCAGGCGAGCGCGGCTTCAACGCCTTCGCTATCCGCCAGCGCCAAGGCCTCGCTTTCAAGTAGCAGGATATCGTCGTCCGCCCCTGCGGTAGCCGCAGTGACTTTTTCCGTCTGCCAGTCACTTTCCTGCAGCACCTCACGGGCGATCCACTCACGCGTGACGTCATCGGCAAAGGGCATTCCGTCGTTAAATGCCAGCGTTTCCAGACCCGGCATCCGATGCAGCAACATTTTCAGATCGCTGATGATAATCCCGGCATTTTTATCCCATGGCGACCCAGCCCTCATTAATGCCTGATGAAGGTACCACTGCACATCAAGCCAAAAATGATTCACTCCCTCAACAAATAAGCTGTCAGTTAACTCAATCAATTCAGTCCAGCTTTGCTGCAAATAAAGACGTTTAAGCTGCGCACGGTAATCACTCTTGGGCGGTTCCAGACGTGTACGTCCGGCGCCATCTGGCGGAGGAAGCTGGCTGACCGTATCGAGCCGCACGCTTTTCATCAAATGATGCGCCGCCAGCCAGCCATCTGGCTGATCGGCCAGGTATTTGGCCAACACCCGTGCCTGCTCCAGTAACTCCCGGCCCGAGGCAATACTTTTGAGGACGGGAGTATCTGCGCTGTACCGAGCGGTTTGGGTGCTGATATTTTGTGGTACCAATGCCTGAGCACCGCCTGATTGGGCCAGACGGTTCTCCAGCGCGCTATACAGCGCTCCAAGCCCTGGGCGAATGCTCTCCTCTCGCTGATTAAATTGCTGGTCCAGCAACATCAGCGCACCGGCGATCCGTTGCGCGTCAGGTCGTGAAACTTCCGGGAATCGCGCCAGACTATCCAGCATCCGCCCGCCTGCTAACCATTCGAGGGCGGCTTTATGACTATTCGCTTTTAAGGGATGGAGAGTATCGCCATATTGCTGCATCAGGCCAGCCAGCAAAATCAGACCATCCGCCAGGCCGGACTCACCATCCTGGTGCAAACGCGCCCATGTGTAATAAGTGACAACACGGACATCCTTACAAGTGTTGATCAGGAGTTTTTCCGCAAGCTCAATGATGAGATCCGTTTGTGCGCCAGAAAGTTTATTCACCTCTTCCCGCATGCGCTGAAAATCATCGTCATAGCCCGGATCGTCACCCCCCGGGTTGGCTGCTGAAATTGGCAATAACCAGTTTTGCCATAGCGCAGTCTGCGTTTGTGCCTGTTCCATCAGTTGCTGTTGTTCATCTGTCGAATCCGCACTGGCGGCCAGTAGACGATTCAGAGCGCTCATTCTTCTTCCTCTGAGGAAAGCTTGCTGCTAACAATAAAAATTGCTTCGGGTAGTTCAAAATCGCGGAGTTTGAGTAATGCAAGGGGACCTTCACCCGCTTCCGTGCGCAGGGTATAGTTCAGCGGCAATCCATCTTGCGCAGTCCAGCGCAGGTTAAAACCGCTGCTCACGCCAGCATTATCAGTTATCTCCGCTTTCTCAAGCAGTCTTATCCAGCCCCAGGTACCGGGGTTATCTGAGTAGATTCGGGTTCCCGTACTCGTGCTCACCCAGCTTAGGGTTGCTCCTGACGCTTGCGTATCGGCAGGCCAGACAACGTTTTTCCACGTTGGCATCTGATTAACGTAGGTGAGTTTCTGGCCATCCAGCACGAGGTCTGTCTGCATCACATCTCGTGCCGTTCCAGGACGCAGTTCAAAACGAATCCCGGCTTCTCCACGAATAAAAGCGACATCCGCAATTTGACTGAGCTGGTCCATCGCCTCGAGGAACGCAGGATTAAATACCAGTCCCTGAGCATTCACCGTGTCGGCAACCCAGTGACTTCCCTGTTTATGCAGCACACCGCTTAAATGACTTTCGAGAAAATGCTGAATTCGGCCATTATCGCTTCGCAGATATTGCGCCAGCAGCGGCAGGGAAGCCTCGCTGCCGACATCACGGAACGGATAACGTCCACCGAATGCGCTGTTCCAGTCATTCACAATCAGCGCCTTCCATTGCGCATTCAGACCCGCCGCGGTTGGCTGCAACACCTGCTGCCATGACTGCTCCAGCGGCTGAACAAACATTGTTTGACCAAATCCACTCCATGCTTGCCCCAGACTGGCAGCCACCAGATTTCCATAGTCACGCGTGGTAGTGAGATCAACGGTTTTGCCCTGAAATACCGTCTGCGCCAGGGCCTGACTCATTCCCTGCGGATCGGCAGCGTTAGTAATCTGCTGGAGTTTCAGCCTGACCTGCGTTACCCGGGTCAGGTAGGTTTGCAGACTCAGAAGGCTGATATCCTGCCCAGCCGATTGCTCATCCATCAATGCCAGGATTGGCGAGAAGGTACTCGCCATAGGACCTTCTTCCCGTGCATGCTGGTCAATGGTCTGATTCTCTTTGGTGTTAAACAGATCCTTTGCCGACTTCACCAGTGAGTCCGACAATGCTTCCCCGGTTAACCCTGTACGTCCCTGAACGGCGAGCGTATTCATTAACGCAACCAGAGGAGACTGACGGATATCTGCAATCAACGTGAGTTGATCGATGGCATCACTCAGCGTTTGGGTGCGCTTCCAGCGAATACTGTTGAGAAAATCCAGCCAGTTGTCGGCAAAATCTATGAAGAAACGCTCGCTAAGACGCGCCTTTAACGCCTGTGGAGAGAGAGGGTCGCTTGCAGAGTGCGTTTCATCCCCCAGCACCCGATCCATCTCTTCCCGGCGGTTGCTTACGATTTTTTCTATGGCGGGCAAAACCTCCTCTTCCCAGGCTTGGCGGGTATACACGCCAGCAACCGAACTCCGGGTATAAAATACCTGGTCTGCCCGAGTATCGCCGGTCATGTCCTCCAGACGAAGATCGGTGTAATGCGGAGTCACCTGTTCAATGATTTTCTGATACAGGGCGGCTTCGCCATTGCGGATCCCCATCTGACGAATTAACAGCGTTCGCACCTGGCTAATAAGATTTTTATCGGCCGCTATTTTCCATTCAGGATGCGCCTGAAGGTTTTCTCCCCAGAATTGCCAGAGCCCCGGCCCAACGCCTTGCCATGATGCGCGCGAAATGCCTGCGCGCTCTGGCCAGTCTTGCATCAGCGCCTGACTAAAAAATGACGCCTCCATCTGTTCGGGCCGGGAGAGCATCAGATACATTTTCAACTGGTTGTAGGCGATCTTTGCCCGAGCTGCAAACTGCGGGCTATCCGGTGCCAGTCTCGTTAACGCCGTCAATTCCTGAGTGAGATGTTGTGCGGCTTCATCACGCAGTAGTGGAATAGCAATACGCGTATAACGCGGCCATAGGGCATCCAGCAGAGCATCATTTTGGCTCAAGCCAAAGCGGTAATACCACGGCACGCCATTCTGCTGACGCCAGCGAAGCATGCCCGGCGTTTGCTGAAGAGCGGATAGCGCCGTAAGACGCTCGGCGAGCGGTTTATCCGGACCGCCAGCCAGTCTCGCCTGGTCCAGGCTTTCGGTGATCATATTGCGATTAGCCAGGAAAGAAACCGCCATTCCCGCGCCCCATAGCAGCATCAAACCGGCTGTACCGACTGCCAGCACTCGAATTCCTGAACGGCCTGTGCGCTGTGCCTTTAGCTCCGCAGGTAACGCAGGGAGTGAATCAAGCAACGCGCGCCAACGCTCATCACGCGTCCAGGCATGCGCAACGCGCGATGGGGTACTTTCCGCATACTGGCTCAAGATTACCGCCGCCAGCGGCAGGGGCCGATGCGGGCTGAAAAAAGTGGACAACAAGTCGCTGATGGCCTCTGCATTAGGCATCAGCAAATTAGCCATTTTCAGTAAGAAGTTATCGCGGAGATTTCGCGTAACCTGCTGCGTGCCCTGCTCTGCCATCTGCATTGCCAACGAGGTCAACTGCGAACGACATAAAGCCGTGGTGCATTTTGAAGGGAGCATACACGTCGCAGAGTGTAAGGTTACGTTATCCGGTACAAATTGAGCGCCATGCAGCGACCAGAGGTATAACGGCACTCGCCAGCGAAGCGTGGTAAAAACAGCCAGAAGATGGCGGGCGGCCTCATCCATTTGCTGTGAAGTTAAGGGCACAACAGGGGCTGATTGAAGCAAGGCATCATGTTGCTGAAAAGTGTGGGTTACCCATACAACCCCATCCAGCGGGCGCCGATGCAGTTTGCGTATCGTATCAAACAGCGAGACATCTGGCGTTGCAGTGAGCTTACCTCCCCAGATTAACACCACGCCATCCCCTTCAACCCAGCGCTGGGAGGTGAGTTCAGGTACCAGTTGATCAACCTGAGGGGCATCCCCCATCACCAGCAGGATACGCGTTTTGGCGCGCCAGCGGCGACCGTAGTTATCTTTAAGTGTAGAGTAGAAGTTAATGAATATATTGCTGTCCAATGTGGCTACAGTATTATTTTCTACATTTGACTCATAAGCTGACTTCCATGGTAAAAGAAAATAAGCAATGGCTTTATATTTTAATAATGGTACATACGCTCCTAACACTGATTTCAACGCATTCACCTGCCATATTTTAAAAATATAACACAGTGCTAATAAAATCGATGTGATAACTATGATCCTGGTTGTTGGGGTTGTCACCCCGAAATACCCTCCGTAGTAATAAAGTACTACATAGCATATCAAACCAACAACAACCAAAATAAATAACAAACCACATAATCGCAACAAGCTAAATAGCTGCGCCTAATACCGCTACACTTTTGCCTGACCATGTTTTCCTCCGGGGAATGGGCTGGCGGTTTCCATAAAATGGCGGACCTTTTTCAGTAACTGCCACATTGAGCGGCACTGATGATTACGGGTTATCGTGTCATGAAGTGCCTGCCATAGCCGTTCCACATGATTCACCCACGGCGAGTAAACCGGCTGGTAAATTACCCTGAACTTGGGATTTGCTTTCAACCAGCGCTGTGTTTCGCGGCTTTTATGGATAATGTAGTTATCAACGATCAGCGTGATTGTTTTCGCCCGCCGGTAAGTGGCTTTCAGGTGCTTCAGCAGAGCGATAAACAGCGCTGAACTTTTGCTGTTGCCGCCCACGTAGCTGACTTTACCCGTGCCACTGTGCAGTGCGCCGGCCAGATAGTATTTTTCGTTCTGCCCCGGCGTCACTACCCGTTTCTGCTGTCCGCGCAACTGCCAGTCCGCACCGATTTTAGGATTAAGGTGGATATCCACTTCATCTTCATAAAATACCGGATGCTCTGCGCTGCATTCATCCAGCGCTTTGTGGATTACCGCCATCTTTTCATCTTTATGTGGGTCACGGATACGCAGAGTTGGCGCGGCCCTGCGCCATACAAGCCCCGCAGATGGCAACCAGCGGCGAACGGTTCCTGCATGTAACTGGCAACCGGTTATCTCATTGATTTTTATTGCCAGTAATTCGGTGCTCCAGCGTGAACGTTGATAACCAAAATCGCCGGGAGAATGCTTTATCAGCTCACGTAACAGGGTGCAGATATGTTCAAAAGGCCAGCGTCGGGAGCGCCCTGCGGGTAAGGATTTCAGGCCTTCAATACCTGAGTGCGTAAACCAGTTAATCCAGCGACCAACGGATGAACGGGCACAACAGAGAGTTCTGGCAACATCGCTGACCCGTTCACCCCGATGAAGCATCAGCATGGCCGTGAGTCTGCGGGCATGATTTTTATCGCGCGTTTTATGAATAGCTTTCTGCATCAGGCGTCGTTCGCCACGGGGTATTGGTGCTATGATCGGCATCGCTCAGTCCGGTTGGTGGTTTTGGTTGGTTTGGCGATTGATCAGATCGCACAATCCGGGCTGAGTTCCCTTTCAGTGATCTACTATTCCGCGCAGCTATTTAGACTTTTGCATATATCTATTCCCGACTTCTAATTTTTTTAACCCTCGACAATATAATATTTCCATCCGACTCTGAGAATATCAGATCAACAGCATCTATATCTTTTATATTTAATAAAGAAAACATTAACATCACCCAGATATCAAATTCTCCATGAATACCAATATATAACTCAGCATAATACTGCTCAAGATTTTTATTGTGTTCGTTAAGAACAACAGCTGCCTTAGCTACATCTTTTTTATTGCTATTTTTTCCTATCAAAAAATTATCAACCATCCCGACACTGGCCTGATAAAAAATAAAATTGTTAAGATCTTTGATCAGATTATCTTCATTTGTAGAAATAGATCTATATAGTCTTGCCTTCTCGGCAATATTATTCTGTTTAATTAAAATCGCTGGAGCAAAAAGAAAAGCACACATACCATCCCCCGTACCAGGATGTTTATTATTAATATCCGTTGACTTTTCCCCTACAATAATTAATCTAAATTTATCCTCCGTAACACTTAGCCATTCATCAATATTTAATACATAGTCGTGTAAGATAAATTCACTGCTATTAATTGTAGCATCAGAGAGGCCAAGTTGTTTCCAGGCCAATAAAAAAGACTGCCATGTTGAAACCCCCGATACCTGACCAACAATAAAATTAATAATTAAACCATTTTCAGAAGTAACATCCATTAATCTAGCTCTTATGGGAGCTAATAACTCATGAAATAAAGCAGTATAGCCAATCGATTCTGGGAAATTTAACGCCCTGGCCCCAATTGCATTGAACTCATTTTCTTCAAGTAAATTTAGCATCTGAGAATCTTTGGGAAAGAGATAACTATAATCTACAACACTTAAATAATCAGAAGCCCATTCAGACCACTTACAATCAATATTAGAAGCTTCCGTTAATATCATTTCATTTTTTTCAAGAGACAATCCTCGCTGAAATAATCGAAGACCTAAGTATATAATGAATGCTAAAAAAATAATTAAAGATATTACAAAAGCATAATAAAAAGACTCATTATTATGAGTAATGTAATATAATAAACTGAATAGCAGAACAACAGTTATTAACAATGAGAAAAAAATACCACTATCGCGGCCCCACCTAATAGAAGGTACAGGTTGTATTATCTTTTTATCTGGAATATTCCAACTCATTTTAACTTACCAGACCCCCGTACAGGGAAGTGTTGAAATAACATAACAACCACATTGGCAGATACATTTATGCACGGCTACTGGTTTTCCATCTGAGATCCACTCTGGAGAACCCTGGATTATCTTATTTACGCCATGAAATGGAATTGGGCATATAACAGTATCACCAAGCAGTGCAACACCTAAACCATCGATAATTATCGTTGACGAAACAGAAATCACTTTACCACCACTACTTAATGGATCATTGAGCCTGACCAAACCTTGAAACATAAACCCTCACTATAAAAAATATAACTAGCGACATATAAACTTTCGAAAAAGATAAAAGCACACCTTCCTACACATTTATACAATTAGATAAAGATCAGATAATATTAATATCTTTCCCGTCAAAAACATTAGCTTTAAAATTCAAAACTTAAATAATTGTCAACTAATAGTAAAAAAACCACCATCCTGATTTAAGTAATCGAACAGACCGCCCTTGCTTCTTAAATTCTTTTATATTTTTCTTGTCGAGTTTCCGAAGATCAATATTCGTCACATTATCCCAGCCAGCAACAGTCAATATCTCCTCCGTCAACTGTTCTTTCGGAAAGGGGTGGCGTCGCCAGATTGCCCATATTGCAGGAAGGATATACAGAAAGGTTCCCATGGTCAGGAACATCGTTACCCCACTCACCATTTTTTCACTAACAATCCAGCCATCCTGATAAATAAACACTATCAACATCAGAATAATTAACAAAATAACGACCGAAATGGGGACTTTCATCCCGTCAATTCGTGCCCGTCGTACTCCCTGGTAACACCACGGTGGCATAGTCAGCGAGCGCGCATGCGGCCGGACAAGGGCATAGACCAGGTACTCCTCTCCCACCGGCGCGGCAATCAGTTCCACTTCCTCACCTTCCCGACAATAGGGCGCTCCCAGCCACCCCGAAAACTGCCGACCGTTGATTTCGCCAGTAACGTACCACGCAGCAGCTGGAACCCTGTCTTCATTGCTCGCCACCATGCCCTGCGCCGTTGCCGCTGAGCCCATCGAGGCCAGCACCATCGCGGCAGACGCCATGTTCTCATCCTGCCTGCTGAAATACTCCCACGTCTGCGGATAGGCTTTGGTGTCAAAATAGTGCGTCAGGCAGCGCTGGTGATAGTTTTTCACCACTCCCCTGACCTTTATCAGCGGGGCTGGCGGGGGCAGTATCGGGTCCGGTGGCATATCAGCCAGCGCTTTTGCCAGTTGCTTTTCTTCACGATACAGTTCCGCCAGCCGTTTTTTATGCTTCTTCTTGCCTTCCGATTCATAGTACGCAATGGTTTGTCTTAATTTTATCCATTCCCTGCGCTCCCGGAGATAGTTTTCTTTCACATACCCTTTACCCTTCTCCAGCCCCCGGATATAGGCCCGGGGCATATCGGCGAACAGTTCATCATCTTCTGTCATAATATTTCGTTGCTCCAAAATTAAACCACAGCAGGGACTTCCGGCTCATCATAGATAATAAATGGCCAGTAAATTATTGGTTTTCCACGTTGTTGTTTTTTACCTGAAGATAATTGACGTGTGCTTTCTTGCAGTGAATTTCGGGCCTCATCAATAAACATATTTATTTTTTCCGGCGCATAACTATCGATATCAATCGAATTATCATCACCAAACAAACTATTCTCAATCCACGACTGTAACGCATCACGTGAATAATATTCAGTCAAAATATATTCAGCCACCATCAATAACAGGGCAACCTCCCACGAAGCCAACAACCCTACCCATTCGACACCTAATTTTGTTAATTGTGGTGCTGCGGCTTTTCCCAGCCATACGGCCAATCCCCCTCTAGCGGTATCCCAACCAAAGCGTTCAATCAACACCGACATCAATTTCCCTTCCGCTTTGGCAATAATGGCAACATCACTAAGAGTCTTAACTAAATATAAGCCGGTAAATGCCCATTTTTTACTGGAATTCGGTAAGCTAACTTTATTCAACAATGTGGAAAAATCTAATCCCAGCGAAAGGCCGGCACTTATCAGCGAGCATCCTGCGCCAGACATTTTCATGTAGTGGAGACTATTTTTCTCTTTAAGAATGACCTCCATTGCAGGTGTTGCAATATCAATAATCCCGCTTGCCGTTGCCGATATTGCGCTGACTACCTTGGCATAGTCAGAGGGTTTATTGTTAAAGTTATCGAGTTGGTTATACAGTTCGACCACATTGAAAAATAAAACAAAAATTCTAATACTGGTCACCGCATAACCAGAAGATCCTGCAGGCTGGCGAAGATAATCTGCATACGCTTTTTCAAGTGCGGCATATTTATTACTCGCCACCCGGAGACGATCAGCCCGAATGGCTCTTTGCGTGCTGTAAAAAACAGTGCCAGTAATGTAAGCCCTACGCTCCGTTGCCCAGCCAAAATATTTACTGAACAACATTTTTGTTTCTAACTCTGACTTTCCAGAAGATAGCGAAAAAAGAGTTCGAACTATAAGGTCATTCATGGTATTGAGCACAGGTCCAATCCGTGATACGGAAAAAAACCTGGTCCCCACGGTAACCATGTGCTGATCTATTTTATACAGCACTCTTTTCGAGAATACGGCATTGCTATCCAGAGGTTTTGAAATTTCACTCGTTGCTTTTTCAAAACCTTTAAATATTTTATTAAGTTTAGCGCCATTCTTCTCAAAAAAGTAGAGCACATCATTTTCAGAAACCGGAGATATGCTACACTGTTGCAAGCTAGCCAATAATGGCTCTGCATCTGCCATTATTTCTGGATTATTATAAAAATGTGTTCTCCAGACGAGATTAGTTTTACTTGCCGTGGTATATGCGTCGATCCAGTCATCCAGCAATTTTACACCTGATGGCGACTCATTAAGCCCAGCCATCGCGAATGCAGCAATTTCACGATAGTTTGCATTATCAACAGGGTCATTAGAGAAAAAATCCTGTAACATTGTTATAAATAAAGAAGTCTGTAACCATTCACAACGATAGATAATCAGTTTAGCGAGTTGCTCATCAATTTTTTGTGTAAGATCAGCACAACATTTATTAAAAGAATCCCATTTGCTCTGATTGATCATTCGAGCATATTTAGACCAATCATTAGCGACCTGGTGTTTTTTATAAACTTCGTTTTGTTTTCCCTTTATCTGTTTTTCGAACTCTTCGCGAGTTAGTATATCCTTCGGATCTGTTCCTTTAGATTTCTCATTCTGGACATACATGTAATAAGAATAATCCATTGCAGGAGGAGAGATATATGTTTCCTGGGGTAATACAGAAAGCTGGGCTTCAACATTCTGTTCCGAGCTTTTGTTAACAATCTCCTTAACACCGTTTATCAGATTCTGGGTACAGAACTCCAGAGCGCGTTCATCACCGAATATCTTCGCCATCGCCAGGACATCGTTCGTCCATCCCGTCAGCTCATGCGTTATCCCTGTTGCATCATGCAGCGCCATCAGCAACGGTGTGACCGGGGAACCGTCTGGCTTCACACCCCGTTCCTTCATCTGCCGGATTGTGTTTCCGACCACTCCACTCTTCCACGGGTACAATGTCTCCTGCGGCCCCGGCTCTTTGACTATTGCATAGCGTTCATTCACACACTGGCTGACGCGTATTTTATTATGGGTGCCATAAGGTAACCGCATTCCCGGGCTCAGCATGCTGCCCTGCGCCGGAATGTAATCCAGAACACTGACAAGATTCGCTGTGGTTGCCTCCGTTATTTGCTGTGAAGCCTGTGGCGCCCTCCAGTTCGATGAACTCACGCACTGCATTCTGCTCTGCCGTTGCACGCCATCGCTCGCGTAACGCTCCAGCGTATTTTCCGTCCACGGACACTGCGTGAATGCTATCCAGATGTCATTCTCCAGAACTTCATAGGGCAGCGTCAGAAAATCCTTTCCGCCATTACTGTAGGTTCCCTGCCGACAGTCAGGCTCTGATTTCTCCAGGACATTTTTCGCCGAAAGCTGTTTCCACAAACTGCCGTCATCACATACCGACCACGCCTCCCAGTCCGTCAGATACGGATAGTAGATATAGATATATCCTCTGCGCATTGCGCGCAGCGCATAGTGGTAATTTTCGTTTTCCACCGGGTAAGCCGATACTCCTGGTGTTGCCCACTCCGGTAACGGTTCTTTAATATATTCAGGAATCACCGCATAGCGTACGGGTAGTAATGCCGGTCCCTGTGACATACAGTCACATTTATGATTTTTCATCTCACCCAGCCCGATATATTGCGCAGAATTTCCTGCGTTCGCGACAGTTCATTTTTTTGCTGCAGATAGTTATGAAGCGGATATTTTTTATTGCTGCCTTCCAGACTTCTTCGCAACCCGTCCGAGAATTTCAGTTCTTTTTTCATAATTTATCCAGACCGTTAAGAACCATTCAGCATCCTTATTAATAATAAAAAATGCCTGCTCTTATTCCTGAATGATCAAAGGGCGTACCTTTGCGCAGAGGGTTTGGCGGGATCTCTGTTCGCTTCCACTCTTTTTTTCGCCGTTTATGTAGAGTTTCCAGGTTAATATCCGCCACGTTTTCCCAGCCCAGCAGGGTGAATATCTCCTCTGACAGCGTTTCTTCCGGTAACGGTTTGTGTTTGTAAATTGACCAGGCCGCGGGAAGCAGACACAACCCCAATGACATAAGACAAAACACAGCCAACATCATGTAAAATTCCGGGTCAGAAAATGCCTCCCATCCATTATGAATATGTATAACTGCAGGAGTTACTATTGCCAGGCTCAGATAGCAAACCCGCAACGGGATACGCACTGCCGCCCGGCGCGCCTGATTCTTTCCCCGGTAACACCCCGGCGTCATGCACAGGGACTGCTCCTCCGGCCTGTGGATGGCATACACCAGATACTCCTCGCCGACCGGTGCCGCCAGCAGTTCCACCTCCTCCCCTTCATAGCACCAGTGACATCCCAGCCAGCCCGAAAATCGCCTGCCATTAATGCGTCCGGTCAGATACCAGGCCCCGCACAGCGGCCTGTCATAGTCCTGCAGCAGGGCCGAAGCTGTCCCTCCCGAGCCGCTGGCCGCCCAGACCACCGCCGACGCCGCCATCTTCTTTTTATACCGGGTGTAGTAGGCGTTTCCTTCAGGATAGGACAGAACGTCGAAATGCTGCACCACCCGCCGCTGCGTCAGTTTTTCTATGACGCCCCGAACTTTAATCAGCGGTGCCGGAGGCGGCAGCACCGGGTCCGGCGGGGCGTTTTTCAGCGCCTCCAGCAGCTCTTTCTCTTTCAGGCGAAAATGTGCCAGCCATTTTCCTTTTTCATTTTTGGCCTCGATATTGCGCAGAATTTCCTGCGTTCGCGCCAGCTCACTTTTTTGCTGCAGATAGTTATGAAGCGGATATTTTTTATTGCTGCCTTCCAGACTTCTTCGCAACCCGTCCGAGAATTTCAGTTCTTTTTTCATAATTTATCCAGACCGTTAAGAACCATTCAGCATCCTTATTAATAATAAAAAATGCCTGCTCTTATTCCTGAATGATCAAAGGGCGTACCTTTGCGCAGAGGGTTTGGCGGGATCTCTGTTCGCCTCCACTCTTTTTTTCGCCGTTTATGTAGAGTGTCCAGGTTAATATCCGCCACGTTTTCCCAGCCCAGCAGGGTGAATATCTCCTCTGACAGCGTTTCTTCCGGTAACGGCTTATGTTTGTAAATTGACCAGGCCGCGGGAAGCAGGCACATCACCAGCAGAAAAACTATTGTGCCTGCTATAAATATATAGAACATAGGATCGTAAAATGATGCCATACCATCGCTACACAGCAATGTTATGAGGACAACGGCCAGGCACAGATAGCAAACCCGCAACGGGATACGCACTGCCGCCCGGCGCGCCTGATTCTTTCCCCGGTAACACCCCGGCGTCATGCACAGGGACTGCTCCTCCGGCCTGTGGATGGCATACACCAGATACTCCTCACCGACCGGCGCTGCCAGCAGTTCCACCTCCTCGCCTTCATAGCACCAGTGATACCCCAGCCAGCCCGAAAAACGTCTGCCGTTAATGCGCCCGGTCAGATACCAGGCCCCGCACAGCGGCCTGTCATAGTCCTGCAGCAGGGCCGAAGCTGTCCCTCCCGAGCCGCTGGCCGCCCAGACCACCGCCGACGCCGCCATCTTCTTTTTATACCGGGTGTAGTAGGCGTTTCCTTCAGGATAGGACAGAACGTCGAAATGCTGCACCACCCGCCGCTGCGTCAGTTTTTCTATGACGCCCCGAACTTTAATCAGCGGTGCCGGAGGCGGCAGCACCGGGTCCGGCGGGGCGTTTTTCAGCGCCTCCAGCAGCTCTTTCTCTTTCAGGCGAAAATGTGCCAGCCATTTTCCTTTTTCATTTTTGGCCTCGATATTGCGCAGAATTTCCTGCGTTCGCGCCAGCTCACTTTTTTGCTGCAGATAGTTATGAAGCGGATATTTTTTATTGCTGCCTTCCAGACCTCTTCGCAACCCGTCCGAGAATTTCAGTTCTTTTTTCATAATTTATTCTTACAATATGTAATATGACCATGCCGATATTTATTCAATGAATTTATTTGAAAATATAATTCAATTCTGTTTACTGGTAGATTCTATTTTACGTACGCATTCCATCAACGATTTTCCACATTTCACTATAAGTTCTGTTTTTTTTTCTTCAGAGTAGCTATCAATATCTTTCGAAAATTTTTTGCCAAACAGCGTGTTCTGCAGCCAGACTTGAATTTCATCTTCAAAAAAATACTCTTTCAGGGCATAATCCACTACCACCAGTAACAAAGCGAACTGCCAGGACGAGAAGACACCAATCCACTCAATACCTAGCGCATAAACCGTAGGTGCAACTGCGCGTCCCAGCCACATATCCGTACTGCCGACAGCCGTACTCCAGCCAAATTTTGACATTAAAGCAGGCATAACTTTGCCGCTGAGTGCAATAATGGTCGTTACGTCATTAAGGATTTTTCCCAAATATAACACTCTGTATGCCCATCGTTTACTTATTGATTTTTCATCTTTTAACTGGTAAGCATCTGAAAAATCAGCCCCCAACGATGCAATGGCATTAAGCATTGCACAACTGGCCCCTACCCATTTCAGTTTCGGAAACGATTTATCATCTTTTTTTATGACATCCATCATCTTACTGACAATATCAACCGCACCTCCCGTGGTGGCGAATCCTGCAGCGACCAGTTTGGCAGAACTGGAAAAGTCATCACGTTTAAAATGATCGGCCTGGTTATATAGCTCCGCCATATTAAAAAAGAGCACCAGGAAATTGATACTTGTCGCACGATAAGCATTTTTTTTCGCTCCCTTGATACTGAATTCCGCAGTCGCCTTTTCCAGATCGGAGAACCGCACCTGAGCGACTTTTAAGCGCCCTGACACTCTGTTTTTCTGAGGATTAACAAAGAGAATTTCGTTTACATAGTAACTACGCTCAGTCGCCCAGCCAAAATATTTACTAGAGAAAGATTTTATTTCAGCTATTGTTTTACCTGCTGAAAGAGAACAGAGCGTTTTAACGACAAGATCGTTTATGGTGTCCAATTTTGGTCCCACACCCGAAACCGAGAATAATCGTGAACCCAGCGTTGCCATATGTTGGTCAACTTGATACAACACTCGCTTTGACCAGACTGGATCATTTCCAAGTGGCTCATCCAGCGCAGCTGTTGCTTTACTAAATCCTTCGAATAATTTAACCAGGTCGCCGGATTTTGACTCAAAAAATGCTAATAAACTTTGTTCTGTGACCTGCTGACTCACTCCTTTGCGTACTCTGGCAAGCAAGGGTTCGGCAACAGTCATTAACTCAGGTGCATTATAAAAATGTGTACGCCAGACAAGGTTATTTTCATCAGCAGTTGAGTAATCTTTTATCCAGTCATCGAGTAAACTCACACCAGATTTCGCCGCACCTAACCCAGACATCGCAAAAGCCGCAATTTCACGAAAGTGCAAATTATCCTGTGAAAGATCAGAATAAAAGTCCTGCAGTGTACGAATAAAACATGGAGATTTAAGCCATTGACAGCGGAAAGCAATTATCACTTCGAGTTGTTTATCTATTTTTTGTGTCAGGACCTCACTACAATTAATAAACGAATCCAGGCTCTCTTGCTTTATCTTTCTTTTATATCTGCGCAGGTTATTTGCCACCCGCGACCTTTTCAGATTCTGCTCCTGTCTTTTCTTCGCCTGACGCTCAAATTCTTCCCGGCTTAAAACATCCGTATTGCCTTTCCGTCCCTCGTTCCAGACATACATTCCATATGCGTAATCAATATCGCGAGATGTTGAAAGTGAACCACCCAATGCCGCGAGCTGCTCTTCCACATTCTGCTCAGCACTCTTTTTTATAATCTCCTTAACACCGTTTATCAGATTCTGGGTACAGAACTCCAGAGCGCGTTCATCACCGAATATCTTCGCCATCGCCAGGACATCGTTTGTCCATCCCGTCAGCTCATGCGTTATCCCTGTTGCATCATGCAGCGCCATCAGCAACGGTGTGACCGGGGAACCGTCTGGCTTCACACCCCGTTCCTTCATCTGCCGGATTGTGTTTCCGACCACTCCACTCTTCCACGGGTACAATGTCTCCTGCGGCCCCGGCTCTTTGACTATTGCATAGCGTTCATTCACACACTGGCTGACGCGTATTTTATTATGGGTGCCATAAGGTAACCGCATTCCCGGGCTCAGCATGCTGCCCTGCGCCGGAATGTAATCCAGAACACTGACAAGATTCGCTGTGGTTGCCTCCGTTATTTGCTGTGAAGCCTGTGGCGCCCTCCAGTTCGATGAACTCACGCACTGCATTCTGCTCTGCCGTTGCACGCCATCGCTCGCGTAACGCTCCAGCGTATTTTCCGTCCACGGACACTGCGTGAATGCTATCCAGATGTCATTCTCCAGAACTTCATAGGGCAGCGTCAGAAAATCCTTTCCGCCATTACTGTAGGTTCCCTGCCGACAGTCAGGCTCTGCTTTCTCCAGGACATTTTTCGCCGAAAGCTGTTTCCACAAACTGCCGTCATCACATACCGACCACGCCTCCCAGTCCGTCAGATACGGATAGTAGATATAGATATATCCTCTGCGCATTGCGCGCAGCGCATAGTGGTAATTTTCGTTTTCCACCGGGTAAGCCGATACTCCTGATGTTGCCCACTCCGGTAACGGTTCTTTAATATATTCAGGAATCACCGCATAGCGTACGGGTAGTAATGCCGGTCCCTGTGACATACAGTCACATTTATGATTTTTCATCCCTGTTCTCCTGCATATTCTAACTGTAAACTTCTTAATTAATGCTCTTCACGAATTTCATTCCATTGCTGTTCTGTGACATGGGACGTGATTTGAATAAAATTTCCTCTTTCACTTCGTTTATTTATTTCAAGCAGTTTTTTAATAACGCTATGGTTATAAAATTCCGGAGCTACATTAATTGAACACTCACCCCATTTAATAAGATCTTCTATATCAAAGAAAGCACACAACTCGGCTTTTTTAAGTGAATTTCTTAATACCTTAAACACCTCTACTTCCGAAAATCGTTCACTACTCAAATGCGCTAAGCGATAATTACAAATAATCTTATTCTTTATCCCTACAAAATTTATATCACGCCAATTGTCAGCACTCAGCGATAAAGTATATGAAAGTCGCACTTGATTATTAGATTTATTTATTTTATTGATAAACTGTCCATCGCCATCAATAAAACTCCACACTTCAACTGGTCCTAACAAACGTCGTTGTTGCCAATCATCCAGGATGGAGAAAAGAGAGATTATAATTGCGGGGTCATAATACCGAAGCAATACATCTTTGCCATCACACTGTTGGATAGCGACTTTTCCCAGATAAGCAGCGAGATTTATAATATTTTCTGCACAAGTAAGCCAACCACAAATCATCCTGCCCTTACCCAGCAGTATCTCATTAGGTTCTATCTCTTTCAGAGCCTGCATAATACTTTCATGTAGTATATTACAATCAGCAGGTAAAGATAGATCCAGTGAAACCAAACAGGGTTCAAATTCAGCTGATAGATAACGAGTAGCAACAGGTACCCTTACAACATCCCTACTTTTTATTTTATCATAGAATGACGAATCTTTATTCCTCAGTCTTATAATTGCAGTATCAATCATTAATATGCAATTTCTATTTAACGTTATAAAATGATTAAATATTTGTTCACCAATGTCATCCCCTCGTTTTTGCATTGCCGGTAAGGAGTAATCATAAGTTATTAAAGATTCCTTCATTTGCCCTCCATTAACCCAGCGTCACGGTAGGGCTTTGCGTACCACCAGCAGCATCAATGGCGGTGGCGCAAGGATCCGGTAACTCTATGCTAGCATTCAATGTTGCAGGAGCCATTTTCTGAATTCCAATACTCTTTACGCGAACATTGCCTGGCGCCCCTACTTCTATTTCACCATCTTTAAGCCTGATATATGCACCGCCACAACTGAGTACTAACTCTGTCGCTGCGGTAATAATCACCTGCTCATCTTTGCTGGCTATACTCAACGTTTTCTTTGCCATGAGATCCATTGCATCTCCCTGAGCCTGAATCTCCACTTTTCCTTTGCTGGCAAAAATTTTAATCCCCATCCACTGAGCGAAAAGACTTATTGTTTCTTTCACACCAAGGCGGAATTTTTTAGCGACACTGACATCCGCGTCCGCTCCAGAGGTTACAATGATATTCTCACCTGATGAGAGTTGGATACTGGCGGGAGTCACCTGAGCGATACCGGCAGGAGCAGAAAAAAGTAAAGCCTGTTTCTTGAGGTCTGTCATAGACTCCATCAACAATGCTTTTTGCCTCTCGATATCAGCCAGTTCTGCTTTCGCTTTTTCTGCCGCAGAATGAATACCTTTCGCATCCTGAAGCGCAGCTTGTAAGTTCGCTACTGCTTCATGCATATCTAACTGCAAACCTCCAGCTAATTCCTGACGATCGGCGCTGATAAAAATCCCCTTCCCTGCCCGAATAGCTCCCCACTGGTCTGTACGTAGTTCAAAGCCCTCTCCCCGCATCGCGCGCTGCGCATCCACGTTATGCCCCAGGTTCAGCTGCGTCTTCCCGCCGTACTCAGTGCTGAGCTTGATGTGCTCCTCGCCCCGTTTGTCCTCCATGCGCAGTTTGTTATTGGCGGGCGTGCGGATGACGTTGCGGGTGTGGTTTGCCTCCGTCACGTGGTCAGGATGTCGGGAGTCATGCAGCGCATGGGCGATATAAGGCCGGTCCGGATCCCCTTCATGGAACGCCACCGCCACTTCTGTGCCCTGTATCAGCGGGAAGTGAATACCGTAGGTGTCGCCGCCATAGGGTTTGGCAAGGCGCAGCAGCATGCTCTCGTAACCCTGCTGTTTGCTGTCCTGGTCGGCATCAAATTTCACACGATACAATCCCTCCGCCGTCTGATGCGCGTAGATATCTCCGCTCTTCGGGCTGCTGACCCGCGCCGTCAGCGTACCGCTGACCTTTGGTCTTGCCTTCAGCGCCGGACGCCAGCACTGCGTCTCACTGTACGGTACCGCCGCCAGCGTCACCTTCAGCGCATCCTTCCTGCTGCCGCTGAACCCGGTCCGGATGACCACCACCGGCTGCTGCAGCACGCCCGGCAACGTCGATGGCACGCTGCTGTCCGTTATCGTCAGCACCTGTCCCGGACGTAACCCTGCATCCGTGCTGGCACCCGTTATCAGCGTCTGCTCCGCCAGAAAACGCTCGTGGTCCAGTCGTGCCCAGAAGTTCCCGGTTTCCGGTGCCGAGCCGGATGCGTCACCCGTCTCAAGATGGCGTGGTTTGTAGTGATACACCTCGCCATAACGCATTTCCTCGCCTTCGCCACCGGTGATATCCGCCCTCGCCGACTGCAGCACCTTCTGCGCTTCGCGATGGTTATAGTCTTTTGTGGTCACTCCCGCCGGTGCCACCTGCTGCAGGATTTTCAGTCCCCAGACGGAGTCCGCCCCGCTGTCGCTCATTCCTGACGGGCTGTTCAGCGCCAGCCGTTTATCAAATTCATACGCGCTCTGCTGGTCTGCAAAATGCACCACTTCCGTCCGGGTGTCCGGCTGCAGCGTGAAGAAGTAAAATATCCCCACTTCCGCCAGCAGACGCTCAATAAACGCCAGATCGCTCTCCTGATACTGATTTATCTGCTCACGTTTCGGATAACTCTGCGTCAGCGTGAATTCATACTCCCAGCCATGCAGGGCGTGCTCCTGCAGGATTTCACTCACCACTTCCGGAACTGATTTATTGATAAAAAAGCGGTGTGTGCGGAACTGTTTATCAAGCAGGGAAAGATAAGGCGTTAACGTAATATGATATCTTGATTCATCGGCAGAACCAGATAACCGCTGAAAATCAGTTATCACACCATGAACTATTTTTTGCGTCGTCATAGATGCCAGCTTGCTAGCATCCATCGTCAATGTTGCCATCTGACGCAAGAGCTGATTTGCCTGAATATCCTTATCCGCACTGGTAAATAAAATATCATAGTAATAATTCCGACTCAGTCCTTCAGAGCCACTGAAATCCTCTACATCCAGAGCAGAAGAGCAAGAAGAAATAGATAAAAAATATCGATTAAGCGTGGTTATCACTGCTTGCTGAGACTTATCCATAAGATTAACTCCTTTCAACACTCAATATTTCTCGATGTTAAAAATCACTTATCCATCGCAGAATAAGGTCTGGCTATTTCCATATCGGTAAGATGGATGTTAAAAATGCGACCATTAGAGAATTCAACCCCGCTAACAATACTTCGCGGCCTGTCACTTGAATAAGGAATCCCTAACGTATACGTAACTACAAACTGCCCACTATCTGGAAAAATATAAACATCTGGTGTTATGCACCATTTATTTTCAAGAAGAATTAGTGGTGGGTTTAGCATAAATTTTTCGTTACCAAAATCAGCACCTCTACGTGTAACCGTAATGATACTTGGTTGGTATTTCTCAGAGTCCTTCACCCAGAAGCAGATATTATTTCCAATCACGCTAACCACGGCTTCCTCATCAGTAAATGCTCTGTCACCATATCCAGGGCAACCAGAAAGAATTACCAGGCAGCAACTCAGCACACTGAAAGTAAAAAATGCTCTATTTTTTATCACCAAGGGAATCCTCGAAGGGTGTTTTTATAAGCGTCTCGGATCACGCTTTTATGAACATCCCCATCTAAAGTCACAATATGCTTCAAACGCATATTTAACCAAGCGTAGTACCCTGCATTTTGCAATATAAAATTGTCTGCAATGATTTGGGCCTGCTGTTCCATGGGATATTCACTTAGAAGCCGTCCATCCAATTTATACCGATAACTGACTAACCAACTCACCAATCCTCTACAGATAACATTCATGCCTTTTTCTCGTTGCCAGACATGACTCATTTCATGGATAAATAAGTGTTGATAATGGGGTAACGTCTGAGAAAAATCTTCACGATACTGTTCACGAAAGTAAATCTCACCGTCAGGAGCCATTGCCGTATTCGAATCCTGTAGATTAAAAGGCAAATAACTGTCCCTATGGATCCACACTTTATGATACTGGATAGTTGAAAAAAATACGGTCTTTGCTAGGGAGGGTGCGAATAAGTACCCTCCGCAACGAAAATGAAACTTTTAGTCAATTAAATTCAATCACTTACATAGGCGTTTTTTTGCGTTTGGTGACTTATTCGCACCTTCCCTAGTTCAATCTCCCCAGGTGTAAGCGTTCTGAGTCCCCCTTCCTTAATATTTTTAGTCACTCTCAAACTCCATCATGATGCCCTTGGAGTCATCCCAGCTAAGGTGCAACGAGTATGCTTTTTGCTGCTGGGAAAGATACGTTAACAACTGCTGGCTGAGCACTGGCAAGATTTGTTGATTCAGCAGGCTATCAATATTCCTCGCCCCCGTATCCGGTAGCAGACAAGCGGCAGTCAGGGCATCAAAAAGGTTCTCGGATATCGTCGTAGTGATGCCGTAGTGACGCAGTAATCGCTGTCTAACTTGATCCAGTTTCATTTGTACAATCGTACGTAACGCAGGTTCACTGAGCGGATGGTAGATAATAGTCTGGAAGCGGGCCAGTAGCGCCGGCTGGAAATGATCGCGCAAGAGGGGGCGCAGCAGCTCGTGCAGATCGGACTCCGTGGTTTCCGGCTGTTCTTCCAGCATCTGCATCACAGCGTCGCCGCCAAGATTGGAAGTCATCAGAATAACGGTGTTGCGAAAATCAATTTCTCGGCCTTCACCATCTCGCATGAAACCGCGGTCAAATACCTGGTAAAACAGGTTTATGACGTCGCGATGCGCTTTTTCTACTTCATCCAGCAATACCACGCTATAGGGGCGTTTTCGCACGGCTTCAGTCAGGATCCCTCCCTGACCATAACCCACATACCCCGGAGGTGAGCCCTTGAGTTGGCTCACGGTGTGCGACTCCTGATACTCAGACAGATTAATCGTGATCAGCGACTTTTCACCGCCAAAGAGAATGTCAGCCAGGGCCAGCGCCGTCTCCGTTTTCCCGGTTCCGCTTGGTCCAGTTAGCAGAAAAACACCCTGTGGGCCGTTTTCCGGAGTAAGTCCTGTTTTTGATGCCCGCAACCGCTGTGCGATAGTATTTAGCGCGTAATCCTGCCCGACAACGCGGTTTCCCATCTGGGTTTCAAGCGTCAGCAAGTCTGTCTGGGAGTCCTTCATTAGTGAAGACAAAGGTACACCGGTCCAGTCGGCGATCACCGTAGCAACTGTGCGCGCGTCTACATCCGGAAACAGTAAAGGATGGCCCTGCTGAAGCACACTAAGCTGTTGCTGCAATTCAATCGTTTCCGCCTGACGAGAAATATCACGGCGGCTGGTCAGCAGTTGCTCAGTGAGCGCTATTTCCAGGCCATACTTGGTTTCCAGTTCATCAAGCTCGACAAGCAGGCGATTTTCATGCTGTTCAATGCTGGCCAGCCTTTCATCATACTGACCATTTCCTACTGCGATGTCTGCAAGCAACGCCTGTTTTTCAATTTCAAGCGCGGTGATCTCCGACTTCAAGCGCGTAAGGGGTTCAGGAACGGTATCAAGGCACATCCGTACTCTTGCGCCTGCGGTATCCAGCAGGTCGACGGCTTTGTCGGGTAATTGCCGCCCGGTAAGATAGCGGCGAGAGAGCAGAACAGCAGCTTTAACCGCTTCGTCGGTGATGTGAACGCCATGGTGTTCTGCATAGCGTGATTTCAGACCACGCAGCATTAAACAGGCAGTGTCATCATCCGGTTCATCCACTTTAACCATCTGAAAACGCCGCTCCAGCGCAGCATCTCGCTCAAAATACTGTTTATATTCGCTCCATGTGGTCGCTGCGATGGTTCGCAATTCACCTCTAGCCAGAGCGGGTTTTAGCAGGTTGGCTGCATCAGCTCCCCCCGCCTGATTACCGGCCCCAATGATGGTGTGTGCTTCATCGATAAAGAGCAGAACAGGAGTTGGCGATTGCTGAACGGCATCAATGATATTTTTTAAACGCTGCTCAAACTCACCTTTCACTCCAGCACCTGCCTGCAACAGCCCAAGATCCAGCGTTCGTAAGGTTACTGTTTTCAGGCTATCCGGCACGTTACCTTCAGCAATACGCAGCGCCAGCCCCTCCACCAGAGCGGTCTTGCCGACGCCGGGTTCCCCAACCAGAATTGGATTGTTTTTTCGACGACGAGATAGCACATCCACCATTTGCCGAATTTCATTATCACGACCAAATACCGGATCGATATCACCGGCACGCGCTTTCGCGGTCACGTCTAATGTAAATTTATCGAGCACACCTTGTAATGCGGGCGACAAAGTCGACTGGGCCAGATTTCGCCCCGGTTCATCATCAGAGGTAAACTGCGCCAGAGCGGCCTCTTGCTGTCTTTCAGGACGTTCATCCGACTGAACATTTAATAGCGGCAGGAGCCGTTCCAGTTGAGTATGTCCTGCGCTCAGAAGAGGCCACAGGCCGTCACACTTCAGTAGCGAAGGCTTTCCCACCAGCGCCATCAGCAGATGCACACCACGTATCTGCGAATTTTCATCCGTTGCTGCACACAGCCACGCTTGTTGCATTAAAGAGAGGAGTACATCAGACAACTGCGGGCGGCTTTTTACGGAACGAGGCTGAACATCCAGATGCGCCAGCAGCGACTGCCAGAGATTGTCGATATCCCATTCATAACGACGTGCAATGACAGTAATATCGCCCTCCCCCTGTTCCAATAGCTTCAGTAACCAGTGTTCGGGAGTGATTTCTGCATGCGCACGCGTTTGGCATAACGATGCCGCCGCTTCAAGCGCCTGAGCACAATAGGGGTTGAGACGTCGTAATAACACTGCTGACTGGTGTTCCATTTGCTTCCTGACTCCCTGTATTCAGGCACGCTACCGCCCGTGGCCGTAACCCAATGCCCATAAGGTAATAGTGACGTTGATACTCTCTGCTAAATCCCCGCGCCGGATACTCAGCAGAGGGCATAAAAAAAACGGATGAGGAAATCCTCATCCGTTAGTGCGTTACGCGGTGGTACGCTCGTTCCAGGCGTCAGAATGGATAATGTTGCCATCCTTATACGTCCAGACGATCTTCTCGTAGCGCAGTTCAATCTGTTCCAGGTGGTTATGCTTCTCTTTAGCCGGATCTTTGATGTCGTACATCACAGGATTTACTTTCACCACTTTCACGTTGTGCAGAGTGGTGTTGAAGTATTCCACTTCCTGACCAGCATCATTGATGCGATACCATTTGAACTCTGCCTGACGCAGGGTCTGACCAGTGGTTACAGCCTTGTACAGATAAGGGCTGGAAGCATCGATTTCCTTAGTGAAAAGAAACGGGGTATGGATGCGCGTCCCGGTCAACTTACCGGTGTTGTTATCGGTAGGGATGTACAGGTTATGTTCCTGAGCCACTACTTCGATACTGCCCACACGGTCTTTCACATCAACAGAGCCCTTAATATCCGCACCGCCGTCGTCTTTCAGCCAAAGGTAGACTGGAATTGCCATAACTCTTTCTCCATTTTTACTTCGTTAATGCGTCACCGCCTTGCGGTGACGGTTCCTTCATGCCCGACACCCGACAGGCATCAGCCTGCGGTACCAGACTGATCTCTACACGGCGGTTGGCAGCCCTCCCCTCCGGCGTATCGTTGGTTTTGTAGGGACGTAATTCGCCGTAACCCTGAACAGCAAAACAGCTCTCCGCGACGTCACCGGTATCACGCATCCAGTCGCGAACAGATTCCGCGCGTTTGAGAGAGAGCTGCTGATTAGATTTATCGTCACCCACATCATCGGTATGCCCGGCGATGACTATCAGCCAACCGGGCTTGGCTTTGATATTGACCAAAGCTCGAATGAGTATTTTTGTTGAACCCGCTTTTAACGCCCATTCGCCCGTATCAAACAGCGACATACTGTCCAGTCGAACGGTATGCGGGGAGATCACTTTCGGTTTTTCAGTTGGCAGCCAGTCGCTGATGGCGGCCTGCAAAGGCGGGATCAATCTCATCCCCTGATACAATCCCATTGAAAGAGAAAGGGGCTCACCACGCTGATACCAGCGATCAAGCCGCTGTGCATCACGACGAAGCTGTTCCTGGGCCTGAATCTTTGGCTCGGCAGGATTGCCAGTAAGATGGCGGTATAACATCAGATGATCGTTTGTGATCCTGATGAGATGTTGGTTATTGATAAAGCTGCACGTCATCGCCAGCCCGACAAAAATGCCGCATAGCAGACCGCTTACGCCCAGCGTTCGTTGAAATGCTGTCAGTGCCCGGCGGCGGGATAAAAAAGGCAACGCTAAATCAGGAAAAGGCAGCATTACGGGCGCTGCTGATGCCGCAGGAGAAAGCGTTGTTTGAGCAGTGATATGCCGTTGCCACAGATTATTTTCGTAAACCGCTAATGAGGTGAAACACACAACCCGTAAAGCAGAGAAAAGAGGCGGAGCATGGCGCTCGGTATCGCCTTGCACCTTCTTCAGCCAGCCCAGTAAATTATCTAACCACACTGCATGTGTTAGATGAGAATGGCGAGCCGGGCGCTCTTCGGAAGAGAAAGGTGCAAAGTCGTCTAATCCCGTAGCTGACTGCACCTCTGCATCCTGAGGGGTTCGAATAAACCAACGTACAGTCTCATTACATTGAGGAGAATTCAGCCAACAGCACAACCAAAACGGCGGTATACCTGATAACCAACGCCGGCTCTGGGTTACCACACGCCGCCAACTGAGTAGCATATGCTTAAGCGCATCTTCATCTTTATGCCGTTCCGGGGTCAATGCCAGCATCACGGACACGCGCATTAGAAGGCCCGGGCGCTGCACAGCTATCTGACGAACCAGAGCAATAAAATGTTCCGGGGACTGGACAGATAAATACCAGCCCTGCGAACTCTCGCAAGAATCGCTACGTCCGGCAAACAATGGCTCATTGTCGCCACACACCAGCACGACAGGCCCACTGAAACTCTCCGGAGGGAGCGCAACTTCACGGGCAGAATGCTCAGGCTTCAACCGACCATACTGACGCCAGCCATAAACGATCCCTGGAATGGAAAGCAATAAAACAATGACGGTAAGGCCGCCCCGGATACCCGCACTTACTGGGCTGAATCCCCAGACCAACAGCAAAGCCAGTACGGCCGCCAGCACATAGTTAACGATCCCTCGCAACTGGGCCATGTCTTAACCCTGCCCAATCAGCTGAGCAATCTGCCCTTGTAAGACATGAGAAAATGTTAGCCACAAAGCCCCCAACGCCAGCACGCCAACAATCCATGCCAGCCACCAGCGGCGCTTACCGCCAGAGAAGCCGGACGCCCGCATGATTACTGTTGAATCGTGTTTTAACTTAAAAGGCATTGCCTGAGTTGACAGCGCTTCAAGAACATCTTCACGACGTTCATCACCCTGCTCACGATAGCGACCCACAAAACCAAGCGTGATTGCGCGATAAAAGCAGGTTAATACGGCGGTATCAGGAACGGGCTCGCGCAGTACGGTACGGATGCGCTCCCAGAGCTCTTCCCCGGCATTGGTGGTATTGAAATAGCGTGCCTGTAAGGGTGTCGCAAGCCAGGTGATATAACCGCTATCCTGCCGGTTACGGTTCAACACGCTTTCATCCAGTAACGCACATTGGGTGTAGAGCATATGTTCAACGCTGTGCTCGCTGTACCCCAGATCACGCAATGCATTACGCGCAGAATCAACCCATTGGCAGGCCCGGCGATAGAAAGCAGCTCCATCGTCGACTTCCAACCCGCCACGTAGCTGGCTTACAGCAAGCCATGTTGGCCAGAACACCTGATCAATATCCTTATTCATTTATTTCAATCCCTTAATACGGCGAATAACTCGAGTTGAATCTCTCCCAGCGTTCCCGGCACATAGAAGGCGCAATTACCAGCGTCCAGCATGGCCTGAGCTGCTGGATGATTAATCTCAAGAGCAAAGTATTGATTTTCCAGTCGTAACGGGATGGCTGCGGGGACATGCGTCAGCGGTTTTAACGGAATTCCGCTAAGTGCTACATTGACTACATCAGACACGTCTGCCCGGCTCCCTGCTTTACAGAGCTGTGGAAATTGCGTCAGTAGGACATGCGCAGGGAGATCTGAACGAACGGACAGGTAAAAATCAGCGCCTTCACGCAGTCGAGCATCCGACAGTGCGCCATTCCAGAACTGTCTCTCCTGCGTCAGCTCAATAGCGACAACACGAGATGGCAGGCTGGCTTCCAGCAGTTCCACCAGCAATGCAAACAGTGGAGGGAATACTTGCTGCGGATTTGCGTGCTGGTATGGGGGCACAACGCTGACATCATTTTCTAATGAAAAGGTCAGCAGGCTGCCCGCTAACCGCGCCAGTTCACGCCACAAAAGTTCGGGGTGACGGCCTGGGTTTTGCAGCATTTCTCTCAGTACAGGCTCCGAGCTATTAAGCGCATTCAGCAGCCAAAACAACGAAACATCTGCTACCGCAAAATCCGCCATTCGTTCGTTACTTTCACGACGCAAGGCCATCAGACGGCGACAACGGGCCTGGATGCGATGCACCAAATCACTGAGAGAATTGATTAATAAGGGGCTGGCTGAGAGTGAAAGCGATGGCGGTAAAAAATCGCGTCCCAGCTCCCATTGCCCCTGAGCATTACGAGTCAGGCAAGCTACCGGACAGGTCAGATAAGCGCTGTTATCATCGTGGGCATACCGGAGGGTGATAGCATGCCGCAGCACTGCCATATCAGTCCGTTCCTGACCAGAGAGATCCTGCACTGGCAGCCATTCCTGCTGCCAGCGACACGGACGGCTAACGCCGTTGCCTGACGAAAGATTGCCGCCATTAGCCGAAAGCAGCGGCAACGCCAGGACGATATCAACGCTGCTGTAACCAGTAAGATGCGATAAATCACACGCCGGAGGCAGGTTATCTGAAATACCTGTATCCACTAACGTACCGTCAGGAAAACGCACAACCAGATTAACGGGATTCAAACGGGAAACCGTTAGCGCACTTTCATCAAACTCCGCGCTGATGACGCCCCACGGTGATGAAAGTGACATATGAGCCACAACGTCGGCTACATAGGCATCCCAACGTGTCTGTTGCTGAAACTGCTGGGGAGCCAGAAAGGCCCCCTCGCTCCATAACGGGCGATAGATCTTCATCGCACCTCCTGTGCATTGTGTCGTTAAGATTTCGACTTAGGCATTTGTGAAACTAACGACAAACTGACGTCCATACCTTCAACCTGAAAATGCGGAATGGCATACAGGCGCACGCGGAAGAAGCCTGGGTTATCCTCAATATCCTCCACCACAACACGCCCGTCACGAAGCGGGTGTGAAGCCTGCAAGTCATCGCCAGGATCGGTCATTTCGGTTACCAGACTGCGCAGCCAGTTGTTCAGTTCAAGTTCAAGCAGACGGCGATCTTTGGTCGTACCTATATTTTCTCGCTGCAGGATTTTCAGGTAGTGAGCGATACGGGAAAGCAGGAAGATATACGGTAGACGTGAGTTAATCCGGCTGTTAGCCGTCGCTTCCGCTGTATCAAACAGCGCAGGTTTTTGAGCCGAGTTAGCAGAAAAGAAGCAGGCGTAATCACGATTCTTATAATAAGAAAGCGGAATAAAGCCGAGGTTGGCGAATTCAAACTCCCGGGTTTCCGGAATCATCACCTCAGACGGGATCTTCACCTGATTACCTGTCCCCAGATCGTACAGATGGATAGGCAAGTCTTTAACCGCACCACCCGCCTGTGGTCCACGGATCTGGACGCACCAGCCATTCTTGATAAAACTTTTCACCATGTTCACAGCGAAAGAGAAAGAGGCGCTGGTCCACAGATATTTTTCATGATCCGGGCCCTTAACTTCTTCAACATAGTTAAAACTGCGTACCGGCACGGTATCAGGACCATACGGCAGGCGACCCAGAACACGCGGCATAGTTAATCCGATATAGCGTGAATCGTCGCTATCACGGAATGCTTTCCACTTGATGTATTCAGCTCGTTCGAAATAATCATTGATATCTTTTATGGCTGCGACTTCTTCCATATTTTCCTTCAGGAAGAATTTCGGCCCAACGGAACCAATGAACGGCATATGACAGGCAGCCGACACGCCAGAAATATTGCGCAGCAGTGCAATATCCTGCGGGCTGTTATCAAATTCGTATGCTGAAATCATTGCCGCAATGGGTTCGCCGCCAGGCTGATCATATTCTTCAATATAAACATGGCGATACAACCCGCTTTGGATAAGTTCCGGCGCGTCGTCAAAATCATCACGCAGCGCATCCTTGCTGATATCCATCATTTCTACACGGACATTTTGGCGAAAATCGATACCGGTGATCATCGAGTGCACACCACGCCAGAGCGATTCTTGTTTTTGAAATTCAGCATGGTGCATAACTTCATTAACCTGGTCGCTAATCTGCTTGTCCAGACGAGCAATCTGCTCATCGAGCAGCGTTTTATCCAGGCGTTCTACTGGCTGCGCAGCATCCGCCAGACAAGAGACCAGAACCTGAATAGCGGCGGTCACGCGTTCAGCCGGAGCGGCATCAGAAAGCGCTTCATCGCTCTGCCATGCATCTACATTTTTTAATGTAGAAACCGGGGAAAGATTAATTTTGTCAAAGAGGGATTGATAAACGCTGCGTTCACTGGTCGTGGTGGTCGCGACTGAAGAGGTATGTTCCTGAACAGACATCAACATATTCCTTTTATGATCCTTTACTATTCCTGCCAATTAAGCGGAGGAAACCCTGTATAACGTTAAATCTCTTCTGGCATCATGGTTGCCAGTTCATCACGCAGTTCCTGACTCAGGGCTGGATTTTTGAGGATGATTTCCAGCTCGCGACGAAAAGCAGCGTTATCGAGTAAGTTAGATTTCAGGTCGCGCAGTAAGTTACGCATAGCCAACAGAACGCGTAATTGTGGGATATTTCGTGCGACCTGTTCAGGTTCAAAATCGCGGATATTTTTAAAGGTAAGGTTAATATCGTCAGTTCTGTCATCACCAGCTAACGTATTTTTAACACTCATATTTACCACTGGTGCGAACTTAGGGAAGGTGCGAATAAGCAGGTCATTTCTTCCCAAGCTGACTCGCTGATTAAAATTTCGCGGATCTGGGCCGATTTTTTTCCCGCAAACACATCGAATCAGCCTATTTAGGCTATTTTTTCCACCATTTCTGGCGTTATTTCCGGTTTTTACTGAGATCTCTCCCACTGACGTATCATTTGGTCCACCCGAAACAGGTTGGCCAGGGTGAATAACATCGCCAGTTGGTTATCGTTTTTCAGCAGCCCCTTGTATCTGGCTTTCACGAAGCCGAACTGCCGCTTGATGATGCGAAACGGGTGCTCCACCCTGGCACGGATGCTGGCTTTCATGTATTCGATGTTGATGGCCGTTTTGTTCTTGCGCGGATGCTGCTTCAAGGTTTTTACCCTGCCGGGACGCTCGGCGATCAGCCAGTCCACATCCACCTCGGCCAGCTCCTCGCGCTGTGGCGCTCCTTGGTAGCCGGCATCGGCTGAGACAAATTGCTCCTCTCCATGAAGCAGATTACCCAGCTGATTGAGGTCATGCTCGTTGGCCGCGGTGGTGACCAGGCTGTGGGTCAGGCCACTCTTGGCATCGACACCAATGTGGGCCTTCATGCCAAAGTGCCACTGATTGCCTTTCTTGGTCTGATGCATCTCCGGATCGCGTTGCTGCTCTTTGTTCTTGGTAGAGCTGGGTGCCTCAATGATGGTGGCATCCACCAAAGTGCCTTGGGTCATCATGACGCCTGCTTCGGCCAGCCAGCGATTGATGGTCTTGAACAATTGACGGGCCAGTTGATGCTGCTCGAGCAGGTGGCGGAAATTCATGATGGTGGTGCGATCCGGCAGGGCGCTATCCAGGGATAATCGGGCAAACAGGCGCATGGAGGCGATTTCGTACAGGGCATCTTCCATGGCACCGTCGCTCAGGTTGTACCAATGCTGCATGCAGTGAATACGCAGCATGGTCTCCAGCGGATAGGGCCGTCGGCCATTGCCCGCCTTGGGATAAAACGGCTCGATGACAGCGGTCATATTCTGCCATGGCAGAATCTGCTCCATGCGGGAGAGGAAAATCTCTTTTCGGGTCTGACGGCGCTTAGTGCTGAATTCACTATCGGCGAAGGTGAGTTGATGGCTCATGATGTCCCTCTGGGATGCGCTCCGGATGAATATGATGATCTCATATCAGGAACTTGTTCGCACCTTCCTTAGCTAACACATCATTGAAATTATTTTTATTAATATCAACCTTTTCGCGCTCGGATAATGGTCGTTGTTCTCTACCATTACTGAAATCACCTACAGCCAAAAGTTTTAACGGCAATTCAACCTTTTTCTGAACGCCTCCGGTATGTAAATCTAACTTAATATTAACGCGTGCCGTCGGCACTTCATTCTGAAAACTGTCACCCATACGTCCCTCTCAGACCGGCGGTTCCTGCCGATATTTTACATTTCCTAACGGAGCATTTTCCAATCGCTCAACGTGTTTCTTACATCGTCATTTCTGCGGGCAGTCAACAACAACTGTTAATGACAATTAACGATTATAATTAGTATGCTAACGTAATCCGACATATTACCTGAGATAAAATATGATCAATATCACTAATACACCAAATAATACATTAGTATTATTCATCTAAAAACAAAATCAAGAAAGTATATTATCTAATACAAACGGAGGAAATTAATTAACGTTGAAAACATTCATAAAAAGAATGTTTTTGAGCTATAAAATATTAATTAAAGTAATAATTACCATTATATCTATATTCCATGTAACTTATTTGAATATATAATCAGCGTCAATTTAACTATAAACAGAAAAAAGCCGGAGATATACTCCGGCTTTTCGCATTTCAATCAAGAACACGCAAAAAGATTACTCTTCCTTCACCACAATCAGCGGTTCGATATCGCTCTCTTTTTTAATCACCAGCGACTCATCGCCGCGCAGGCAGGTCCCCCCATAGTTACCGCCTACGGTGAAGGTACAAACCTGAATATATTTACCGGCAATTTTTGGCAGACACCAAAGCTGCTGATAAATGTTCTTCTGCTCGGCAAACTTTCCGCTGGTTTTATCCAGTAACTCTTCCTGATGGCTCACCAGATCGATGTTGCTGCCACAACGTCCTGCAATAGGTTTCACTGCATAACCGGTTTGCGCCAGCTCTTCATTAACAGTGAAATCAGTATCAAGCAGATAGCGGTGGTGTGGGAACAGTTGCCACAGGATCGGCAGAATCGCTTTATTACCAGGGATCACCGTCCACAGAGGTTCAAAGACCAGCACTTCCGGGCGCAGCAACACGTCGATTAAACGCACTTCCTGATTCGTATGCCCGGTACGAATTGGTACCGCGGCGTACTCCGTTTCACTGACCTCTCGCACCTGCTCAATCGCGGTTTCCCACGCCCAGGTTTTCCAGACGCAGTTCACCAGACGACCGTCCCCGTCAATCAGCTGACCGGCGTCATCCCAACGTAGCTCATCGAGGCCACGCAGAATTTTACTGTCAAACCCGGCCTGACGTAGCGCCTGCTGCATAAACTGAGCGTGGTAGTTTTCCTCTATATCTTTATCCTGCATGATGTGGACAAAAGGACGCGCGCGGCTGTGCTTCCAGGCCCCCGCCAGTTCGTTGATCAATCCTTCAGCTGGGTTGTGTCCCTGTCCTGTATAGCCCTGCTCGGCCCATCTTTCGAGGATCAAACCAGCTTCGGTATGGCACGATGCGGAATCGGCGTTGTACTCATACACCTTCAGTCCGCGTTCATCCATACAGAAATCCATACGTCCCGTAATCATATGATGCCGACGACGCTGCCAGGAAAGGCGCAGACGCGGCCAGAGGATTTTCGGGATATCGAACAGCGCCAGCAGGTTGTCATCTTTCAGCACTTTGTCGGTCGCGTGCAGATACATCAGGTGCAGCTCGTTGGTGGCTTTGATCAGTTCCTGCTCTGCACTCTCGGTAATGGTGAAGTACTGATGCGGATCCTGATTAATAACGTGGCCGTTCGCCAGCACGTAGGCTTTCTGCAGCGGATCCTGTTCATCAAGCCATTTACCGTCAAACTGCCCGTTATCTTCCAGTCGCGCGCCGCCAATTTTCAGCGAGTCGTTGGCGATCTCCGGCTGCGGCAGGCTGTCACGGGTATCATCGGTCTGGATCATCCAGCCAAGGATGGTGGTGTCGTCAAAGGTATCACGTAGGGTGTAACAACCGTTTTCAACCACCATCTCCAGTTCGCGGGTCCACTGCTGTCCGGGAGGCAACGGCGTATGGAGCACGTTCTGTTCGGCAATACGGATTTTGTTTTCCAGCAACTGGGTGACGACCGCCACATGGCCGGTATCGTTAAACTCACCGCCTTTTTGCCAGACAAGCAGAGCACCGGCTACCGGCGCGCGTGGTGAACCATTCGGAAATGCCTGTAACGGCAGGATATTGTCATTCACTACTTCGCGTAGAAAGCGTAAGGAAAAGATCTCCCAGGCCATGCCTACATCGGTGAAGACCACGCCATAATTAAGGAAGAGAAAGCGGCGTGCGAACTCTACGCACTGCCATTTGTGGCCCATGTATTCGTCGTCGATATAGCTGCGAAATGCCGCATCATCGTCGTAGTCCCGTGGGTCGAGGGAGCTGTAATCTGAAGAGTAGATTGCTACGCCGCCTGGGGCGTAGCCCAATAATGTCCCGAATGGGGCATCCTGACTGGTCGTTCCTTTGCTCATGCACCTTACCTCAAAACAATACAGCCTGAGCAGGTTGGCGTGAATTTTTCGCTCTGATTGCCTGCTCTGCGACACTAACCGGACAGAGGTCGACATCATCATACACCTCAACGCAGCGGCTGGCGCTCAGAGGCGAAAAATTCGCAGCAGGAACTACGCTTTTGTCACGGTGACCGGTACGCTTTTATACGCCGGAGTCAAACTTTGTGTGTCCACCGCATCCAGCGAAAGCAGGACATTCGCTTCTGGCAGATAAGCGCCTATTGAGCCCACCGCCATGTTGTAAATCACCACCGTCAAGCCGCACATAATGCGATCCGCACAGGGCTGGCCGCTGTCGTCCAGCGCCTGAACGTTGACCACATCTCCCTGGTTCAGACCGCGAGTCGCCGCTTCTTCAGCGCTTAAAAACACCACATCCCGACGACCGGTAATGCCACGGTAGCGATCGTTCATACCATAAATAGTGGTGTTGTATTGATCGTGGCTGCGCAGCGTCGCCAGAACCAGTGCATCGGCAGGCTGATTTTCTCGCTCTACCGCCCGCTGATGGCTGACGATAAAGTTGGCTTTACCATTCGCCGTTCGCCATTCACGGCGCGAAGCGGGCGTATCCATACGAAATCCGCCCGGCTCGGCAATACGGGCATTGTAATCGTGGAACGCCGGGATCACGGCTTCAATGGCGTCACGGATCAGCGCGTAGTCCCCGGTTAACGCTTCCCAGTTGATCGGCGAAAGCGGCAGAGTGGCGTGTGCCATGCCCGCCACAATCGCGGGTTCCGATTTTAACCAGCGGGAAGCTGGCTTCAGCGCGCCGCAGGAAGCATGGACCATCGACATCGAGTCTTCGACGGTCACCGACTGGCTCCCCGTCGCCTGAATGTCGCGCTCCGTTCGACCTAATGCAGGCAGCAGGTAATTATGCTTTGCCAGCAGCAAATGCGATCTGTTCAGCTTGGTCGCAACATGGACCTGCAGATCCAAATTTTTCATCGCCGCAAAGGTACGCTGCGGCTGCGGCATCGCCACCGCCAGATTGCCACCCATGCAAATGAGCGCTTTTGCCTCTCCCCGTTCGATGGCCCGAATACTCTCCACGCTGGAGCGGCCATGTGTACGCGGCACACGGATAGAAAAATGCGTCTCAAGGCGTTGCAGGAAGTCTTCGGATGCCGCTTCGTTGATCCCCACGGAACGGTCGCCCTGCACGTTAGAATGACCGCGCAACGGACAGATCCCCGCCCCAGGCTTACCCATATTGCCTTTCAGCAGCAGCAGGTTTACCAGTTGCTGGACGTTCTCAGTACCGTTTTTATGCTGGGTGATGCCCAGACCATAACAAATAATAGTGGCACGAGATTTACTGTAGCTGTGCGCCAGGTCTTCCATCTGACTGCGCGTCAGGCCCGAGTCCTGTTCCAGCTCCGCCCAGTTATGCTGACGTAAGTCCTCATACAGCGCTGCATATCCAGCGGTATGCTCATCGATAAACGCATGATCGAGCGTCGGTTGCTGATCCAGTAAGATCCGCGCTTCATCCATTTCGATCAGCGCCTTCATGATGCCTTTGAGCAGCGAGGCGTCACCGCCCATTTTTACCTGGTAGTAGTCGTTGCTTAGCTGCGTCGACTGACCGGTGAACATCTCTTTCGGGCTTTGCGGGAAACTAAAGCGCTCAAGCCCCCTTTCGTTCAGCGGATTGATAGAGATAATTTTAGCCCCGCGTTTGGCAACGTCGCGTAAGGTGGTCAGCATACGTGGATGATTTGTGCCAGGGTTATGCCCGATACAAATCACCAGATCGCAATGGTCAAAATCGTCAAGTTCAACGGTCCCTTTTCCAAGGCCAATGGCCGGCGTAAGCCCTGCGCTGGTCGGTCCGTGGCACATGTTTGAGCAATCAGGAAAGTTGCTGCTGCCATATTCGCGGGCAAAAAGCTGATACAGGAACGCCGCTTCATTTGACGTTCTGCCGGAGGTGTAAAACTCAACCTGCTGGGGTGAATCATAGCTGCGCAGACGCTCGCCTATCTCCTGGAAGGCGATATCCCAATCCACCGCCTGCCAGGTATCTGATGCTGCATCGTATTTCATCGGATGCGTCAAACGACCGATATTTTCCAGCTCATAATCGCTGTAGTGCCAGAGTGTGGAAACCGGGTGACGGCTGAAAAATTCCGGTGACGCTTTTTTACTGGTTGTCTCCCAGGAGACCGCCTTAACGCCATTTTCGCACAGCTCCATTGGCGCACGGTGCCCTGGGTCCGGCCACGCACAGCCCGGACAGTCGAACCCTTTCACCTGGTTCATTTTGAACATCGCGATAATGTCGCGGGCGACAGCCTTTTGCGAAAACACCGAAGCAGTGACGGCTTTTACCGCGCCCCACCCACCCGCCGGGCCCTGATAACCGCTTACTCCTGGAACACCATTTTTCATTATTACTGCTTATTCACCGCCAATTTTTAATGGTGAATACGGTAGCAATTTCCGTCCAACATTGATTTCCTCTTCATGGAGTACGGAGCGGGTACAATGAACGGGTTAGATTTATCTTCCCCTTTCAGCACAAAGCGACATAAAGTCCCAATCTGTTAAATTGAGTTCTACCTAACTGCTACACTGCATCAACACAACCACTCAGAAGGCAGGTCAATATGTCAGACAATACCTATCAGCCCGCGAAAGTCTGGACGTGGGAAAAATCGAACGGGGGCGCATTCGCCAATATCAACCGCCCGGTTTCCGGAGCCACCCACGAGAAAACGCTGCCGGTTGGCAAACATCCGCTGCAGCTCTATTCGCTGGGTACGCCAAACGGGCAGAAAGTGACGATTATGCTGGAGGAGTTGCTGGCGCAGGGGGTGAAAGGCGCGGAATACGATGCCTGGATTATCCGCATTGGCGATGGCGATCAGTTTTCCAGCGGCTTTGTTGAGGTGAATCCGAACTCGAAGATCCCGGCGCTACGCGATCACTCGCAAAACCCACCGGTTCGCGTATTCGAATCTGGCGCAATCCTGCTCTATCTAGCTGAAAAATATTGTTATTTCCTGCCGCAGGATTTGGCAAAACGCACCGAAACGCTGAACTGGTTGTTCTGGTTACAAGGCGCAGCGCCGTTCCTCGGCGGAGGCTTTGGCCACTTCTATAACTATGCTCCGGTAAAAATTGAGTACGCTATCAATCGCTTCACCATGGAAGCCAAGCGCTTACTCGACGTGCTGGATAAACAATTGGCGCAACATCAGTTTGTGGCCGGAGATGAATACACCATTGCCGATATGGCGGTCTGGCCATGGTTTGGCAATGTGGTTCTGGGCAACGTCTACGACGCAGCAGAGTTCCTTGACGCAGGAAGCTACGCGCACGTACAACGCTGGGCAAAAGAGATTGCAGCGCGTCCGGCGGTTAAGCGTGGTCGTATTGTAAACCGCACTAACGGACCGCTGAACGAGCAGCTTCATGAACGCCATGACGCCAGCGACTTCGATACCCATACCGAAGATAAGCGCCAGAACTAAAATAAATTGCCGGATGGCAACCGCTATCCGGCAATTTCATTCAGGATTTGTCACGCGCTGGTGACGTCGTACTCCATGCGGCGAAGTGCGTCTAACGTGGCTTTAGCTTCATCTTCATCAATGATGCTCATGGCGAACCCTACGTGCACCAGCACCCATTGCCCGACCAGCTCAGCTGTATCACCTTCACAAATCAGGGCAATATTGACATCACGTTTGATGCCGCACACTTCAACCTGCGCAAGCTGGTGAATATCTTCACCAACGGCCAGAACCTGACCAGGGACTCCAATACACATATCTGACTCCGCCCCATAGCAACCTATGGGTTATTCGACTTCAATACTTTTCACTTTCAGTGAATCGCCAGCATCAACCCGCAGACGATCGCCCTGACATTGTGGACACTGCGCATCATGCTGGGTGATTTCCACAACCTGACTGCAATCCCAGCACCATGCCTGGGCTGGCTTGTAATCAATATGCAGCTCACAACCCTGAGCCAGCGTCCCCTGACAGACGATGTCGAAACTGAAACGAACGGCGCTCTCTTCAACGCAGGAGAGCGCCCCGATTTCCAGCCAAACACCGGTTACACGTTTGACACCGTGCTGCTCTGCCTGCTGTTGAACAATCTCAACCGCGCTCTGACAAAGGGACAGCTCATGCATTTTCGCAGTTCCGACGACCCAGCAGCAACGCGCGGCGATTAAGCTGCGGCGCATTCGGATCGCTAACCGGCAGCGATAACAGCATTCGCGCGCAATCGTCAGTCAGACGCATGCCTTCTTGCGCCGACATACTGTGCGAAAGCGGCGACATCAGTGAGCAGGAAAGGTATTGCGATACACCCTCCAGTTCACCAACGGTAAAGGTCATCTCGCCATACGGCAGACGCAGTCCGATTTTTTCGCTGACTTTACGCACCGGCCAGATCTGGTCCGGTCCGGGGAAAATCAGTGCGCTGAGCATCCAGGGCGTGATAACACACCCCGTCCACTGTCCTTCAAACAGCGTAAATTCAGAGACATATACCGGCATGTTCGGATGCAGGAAAGAGAGATCGTGCATTGAACGCCGGGCAACCTCTTCAAACGCTGCCTGAATTTGCATCTTCGGGGCCGTCTGAAAACCGACAAACTCCTCAGACATGAGCCGCCTCCCGCGGGATCGCCTCAACACCTGATTCGCGAAGCGCGGCAAGAACCTGCTCAAGCGCAGGTTCAATCATCGCTTCAACCGTTGGCGTTAGTCCGATATGCGGCTCCAGCGATTCCGGAATAACACCGACTAACGTCAGCTTTTTCGGAAACTCGCCGGTGAAACGCAGGGCCGACAATACGTCGGCCAGACCAAGCTGGTGCGGTGAGATTTTGTTGGTAAACAGCGCCGGGATCTCTTCATCCCGCAGGACCATCATCGTTCCTGGCGTGTTTTTCTTCGACACAATGGCGTCAGCAATGATCAGATGATCTCTGTTCGCCATATCACCGAGAAGCTCCATCCCAGCCGTACCACCGTCCAGAACATCAACAAAGTCTGGCAGGACGTACCGTTGTTCTAATGCTTCAACGATACGTACCCCGATGGCTTCGTCGGTCAGCAAAATATTGCCGACCCCTAAGACTAATATCCGCATTACAGAACCTTAACTGAGACCACTTCGTTCCCATCAACGTCCACCACATGCACCGCACATGACATACAAGGGTCGAAGGAGTGAATGGTACGAACCACTTCCAGCGGTTTGTTTGGATCGGCAATCGGCGTACCTACCAGCGAGCGCTCATACGGTCCCACTTCATCATTAAAGTTACGTGGGCCAGAGTTCCAGGTTGACGGTACTACCGCCTGGTAGTTGCTGATAATGCCATCTTTGATCACCATCCAATGAGACAACATACCGCGCGGCGCTTCGAGGAAACCGACACCTTTAAATTCACCCGTTGCCGGGATATCCGGTTTCACGAAGGTGGTGTGGTCGCCTTTGCCGATGTTCACAATCAGCGCGTTGTACTGATCCTGCAGAACATTCTGCAGTTCACAGCAGTGAACGGTACGGCCAATAATACGGCCCAACGTAGAGTGCAGCTGTGACACTTCGATAGTTTTACCGGTCAGCTTGGTGTAAATCGCGATGATTTCATTCAGCTTGGCATGGGTAGACTCGCGTTTGGCCGCCAGTTTACACAGCATGTTGGCCAACGGACCCACTTCAACCGTTTTACCGTAGAAGGTCGGTGCTTTAACCCAGGAATACTTGCCGTCATCTGACCAACCGGTGTAATCAGGAACCGTTGTGCCTTCCCACGGAGCCTGCGGCGCTTCGTCTTTGTACCACGCGTGTTTCGCACTCTCCTGAATCCCTTTGATCAGGTACTCATCGGAGTGAGAGGTGATCGGACGATAGGTCGACAGATCTTCATTGGTGATGTAACCACCCGGGAACAGGAAGCTGCCGTTTTTACCGTCAGTCGGGAATTCCGGTGCGCTCAGATAGTTAACCGCACCTTGACCACGTTCCAGCCACTCAGGGTAGAACGCAGCAATAACTGCGGTATCAACCTTGTAAACCTGCTCAACGAAGTCGCTCAGCTTATCGATAAAGGACTTGATATACATCAGGCGCTCAAGGTTCAGCACGCCAAGGCCGTCGAGGTTAATTGGGTTAGCAACCCCGCCTACCGCCAGGTTCTGAATGTGCGGCGTTTTACCGCCCAACAGCGCCACAACACGGTTAGCATCACGCTGGCATTCCAGCGCCTGCAGGTAGTGAGCGACCGCAATCAGGTTCACTTCTGGCGGCAGCTGCATTGCCGGGTGACCCCAGCAACCGTTGGCAAAAATGCCTAACTGACCGCTGGCAACAAGGTCTTTGATCTTGTTCTGAACCTTAGTGAACTCTTCTGCGCTGTTCAGGTGCCAGGAGGACACGCCGTTCAGCATGGCAGACGCTTTCGCTGGATCTGCTTTCAGTGCAGAGGTGATATCCACCCAGTCCAGCGCAGAGAGCTGATAGAAGTGAACAATGTGGTCATGCGTGGTGTGCGCGGCCAGAATGATGTTACGGATATACTGTGCGTTCACCGGAACATCAATATTCAGCGCGCTTTCTGCTGCACGAACGGAAGAGATAGCGTGAGTGGTAGTACAAACGCCACAGATACGCTGCACAATCATCCAGGCATCGCGTGGATCGCGGTTTTTCACGATCTCTTCCATGCCGCGCCACATGGTACCGGAAGCCCATGCTTTAGATACCACGCCATTTTCGATTTCGCAGTCGATGCGTAAATGACCCTCAATACGGGTTACCGGATCAATAGTAATTCTCTGGCTCATGCTTTGCTCGCCTCATGACGATTTTGATCGTTTTGTTTTAAAGGAGGAAGTATCGGCAGTAGACGAATGAGTACGATGTATGCACAAATCTCAATAGCCACAAAACCAATAGAAATCAACAGTTCTTCCCAGGTCGGGAAGTAGTGGTAGCCACCACCAGGATTGAACGCCACCAGCGAATAGGACAGACGCCATGTCGCACAACCCAGCAATGCGCTCAGCGCAGACAGATACAGCATGCGCGAGTCGTTACGCAACTTAGTGACGCGCAGCACCACCAGCGGGAAGACCATCAGCACGACTTCAATCCAGAACATCAGGGAGTAAAGATCGCCTGAGAACGCATAGGACAGCTTGTCGCGATAAATCAGTTCGCCAAAGCGCAGAACCACGAAAATCGCCAACAGTACGCTGATGGTATTCGTCAGCTTGATGAACAAACTTTTCTCGTCCGGACCATTACCTTTCAGCCCGGCTTGTACCAACGAGCCTTCGAAGATGACGATCGAGAAGCCCATAATAAAAGCGGTTAATACGGAGAAAAGCGGCAACATTTCATAAGCTTGCCATAGCGGATGCACCTTATAGCCCGCAGAAATCATCAATGAACCCATTGAAGACTGGTGCATAGTTGGCAGCAGCGCGCCAAGGGCAATGATAAAGAACATCACTTTATTCAAACGTTTGAGAGAGACTTTCCACCCCAGACGTTCAAACAGAGCCGGAGCAAATTCCAGCGCCATGATGCCGATATAGATGGTCATACAGACCGCCGTTTCGAACAGTACCGAGTTCACGTTGAAGTGGCCCGGAATGTAGAAATACGGCAGGTTCCAGTAACGACCGACGTCAATGGTGATCGACAGACCACCCAGCGAGTAGCCAAACAGGCTCGCCAGCAGCGCCGGACGTACCAGTGGATGGTATTGTCCTCTGTTGAAAACATACACCGCCCACGCCAGAGCCCAGCCACCGCACGCGAAGCCGGTACCAATCAGCAGGTCAAACGCGATCCATACACCCCATGGGAAACCGCCGTTCAGATCGGAGACTGAGCCCAATCCGAAGACCAGACGTTTCACGATCAGGAGCATACACAGGACGATAAGCGGCCCAAAAATAATGACCGGTTTGCTGATTATTTTTCCGCCCAGCGGTTTAGGATCATGACTCATGATCGTCTCCTCCATCGTGATGGTCGTTTTTCGTGTTACGACGAACCAGCACGGTTAAGCCCGCCAGCGCAGCCAGGGGTAATATCATGCCCTTGTACAAGGAATGTTGAACATGTTCGGAACGCGCACCGGTTGAAAGATCATCCAGTTTCGGCAGATCCAAATCCTCGTAAGGAACGCCCGTCAGTACCATAACCTGTGTACCACCACCCTCTTTCTCGCCGTACAGATGGGGGTAATACTTCGGTACCGTATGCAGATAGGTATCGCCTGCTTTCACCGTCTGACGCGGATAGTGGTATTCGCTGCCAGGCTTCAGCGCGAGACGTTTTTTCGCCTCAGCCATCAGCTCTTCACGCGTACCAAAAATCACCGCACCAGCAGGGCACACTTCAACACAACCCGGTAAACCGCCTTTGTCCAGACGCTCAACACCTTTCTGGTTACACAGTTCACATTTGTGAAGCGCACCAAACGGGTTGTTGTAGTCATACTTAGGCACATTGTACGGGCAGGCGACCATGCAGTAACGACAGCCCGTGCAGACATCTTTGTCATAGTGGACGATGCCAGTTTTCGGATCTTTCTTCAGCGCGGAGACCGGGCAAACGGAGACGCAGTTCGGATCGACACAGTGCATGCACTGCTTCTTAATGTATGCGTAGCCGTTTTCTTCCTGGTCTTTGTTGACGCCTGTTCCGCTACGCCACACCTGGATGATGTTATTGGTATACGGTGACAGTTTGTCGTTGTTCGACCAGGTCTGCTCGCCTTCCGGGTTACGCGCCGGGAAGTTGATATCCTGACACTTGGTGACACAGGCCTGGCAGCCTACGCACAGCGTCGAGTCATAGAGCATCCCAAGAGAACCAGGGATCGGCGGACGGTTTTCTGCAGCCGCATGGCTGATGGACGGCGCAGCGCCCAACAGCAATGCCCCGCTGGAGGCTGCTTTAATAAAGTTACGTCTGTTCACGGTTATTCTCCCCGTGAGTCAGCGTTATCTTTCTTCTGCTGACGCCCCAGTTCACGAACCGCCATCACGCTGACACCGGCAACCAGTCCTACTACGCCACCAAGCAGCCCAATCGCCCCGGCAGAAATATTGCCGCCTTCTTTCATATTGACGTCAGGTTTCTCGGAACGCGGTGTTTGGTTTTCCACATGAGCAAGCTGGTGAATACCTTTATGGAAACCGACACCTTCTTCGTTACAGCCGTAGCAAGGGTGACCGATAGCCACCGGCCACACGCCGCCAACATCGCAGAATTGCAGCGTTGAGCAGTTGCCGTAGGTTTCTGGTCCTTTACAGCCCAGATGGTAGAGGCACCAGCCTTCACGGTGACCTTCATCGCCAAACTCTTTAGCAAAACGACCTGCATCGAAGTGCGGGCGACGTTCGCAGTGTTCGTGAATCAAACGACCATAGGCAAATGTCGGACGGTTTTTGGTATCCAGCTTCGGCGGCTTACCGTAAGTGATGATATGCGCGACCGTTGCAAGGAAGTTGTGCGGGTTCGGAGGACAGCCGGGGATGTTGATGATGGTTTTGCCTGGCAGAACTTCCTGCAAGCCGACGGCCCCCGTTGGGTTAACGCCAGCAGCAGCAACACCACCCCACGCGGCACAAGAGCCGATGGCAATGATAGCGGCAGCGCCTTCTGCGGCCCGGCGGATGTGATCTACGATCGGCTCACCGGCAACCATGCAGTAAATACCATTGTCTATCAGTGGGATAGAACCATCTACAACCAAAACATATTGCCCTTTGTACTTCTCCAGAGCGTTATGTTTATTCTCTTCGACCTGGTGGCCGAAGGCGGCAGAGAGTACCTCATGGTATTCCAGAGAGATTGTCTCCAGAACGAGGTTTTCCACTGTAGGGTGTGTCGCGCGAAGTAGCGATTCAGTACAACCCGTACACTCCTGCGCACCAATCCAGATAACCGGTGGACGCTGAGGACGAGAAACTGATTCGGCCATTTCTGCGGCGGCTTTGCTACTGAGCCCCATGGTAGCGGCCAGTGCTGCACAAAGCTTCATGAAATCACGGCGATTGATGCCGTTCGAATTGATGAGAGAGTTATCTCCAGTCATTTTATAGTTATTCCGTTGCGAAGACCTGGCTTTTATTTTGCACCTTTCGCATGTTGCATATTGCGATCGGCGCGCCATTTACCACACTTTTTATATGGTTATGTGCATTATAATACTTCGGCGGAGCAACAAAACGAAGGTGTAGGTCAATAGTGTAATTAATTAAAGCAAGATAATACCCCTTTCGGATCAAGCTTCGAGACGATAGCCAGCCATGAAAAAACGAATTGTTGTACTGGACTGGTTCTCTTTAAAGAAATCCATAACCATCTCTTTATCCAGCCCATAGCGACGCGTGAGGATCCCCGCTTCCCACGCGCTGAGCTGTCGATCGCCCGTTTTTTCAAACATTCGATGAGAAAACCCCAGCACAAAACCGCGTTTATAATCAGCACAAAAATTGGCCGCCGTGCGTGCGCTATCCGCACTTGACGCGTTTAATCCGGCCATCAAGCCTTTTCCAAAATGGTTGTCCATGCATAACCTCCAATCGCTATATAATAAATTATATAGCGATTTTTTAAGCAAAGACCAGAGGTATCACGTACTTTTTTATGCCCGCTTAGAAGGACACCCATTCATCCTTTTTAGCGGCCGCAGACGTTTTGCTGTCTGCTGAAGGGGAAGCGGTGCTGGCGGCGGCGTACTGCACATCGTTTGCTGAAAGGCGGAACTGTTGTACCGAGCGTTGCAGCTCTTCCGTTTGCCGTTCAAGCGCCACAGCCGCGGCGGAAACTTGCTCTACCAGCGCGGCGTTCTGTTGCGTTACGCTGTCCATCTGCGTGATCGCCACGCTCACCTGCGAGATGCCCTTATTCTGTTCTTCTGAGGCAGAAGCAATTTGCTTCATGATAACGGTCACTTCGGTGGCTCCGCGCAGAATCGCCTCCATGGTTAATCCCGTCTCTTTAACCAGTCGAGCGCCCTGATCGACGCGACGCGACGATTCGCCAATCAGCGTCTCAATCTCTTTCGCCGCCCCGGCGCTACGGCTGGCGAGGTTACGCACCTCACCGGCAACAACGGCAAAACCACGCCCCTGCTCACCTGCTCTGGCAGCTTCAACTGCCGCGTTCAGCGCCAGAATATTGGTCTGGAAGGCAATGCTATTAATAACAGACGTAATTTCCGCGATCTGTTTAGAGCTGGCGGCAATGCCGTCCATCGTCTCAACCACTTCTGAAACCAGGCTGCTCCCTTTACCTGCCGTCTCTGTCGCCGTATCGGCAAGCTGGCTGGCTTCACGCGCGTTTTCGGCGTTCAGTTTTACCGTTGCGGTCAGTTGCTCCATGCTGGCAGCGGTCTCTTCCAGCGCCGCAGCCTGCTCCTCAGTACGCGATGAGAGATCGTTATTGCCGGTGGAAATTTCCGTAGCCCCTCGCCAGATGTTGTCACTACCTGAGCGAATTGTACTGACGGCTTCGCGCAGGCTGTCCTGCATCGCGCACAATAACGGCACCAGTTGGCCCACGCAGTTACGGCCAAAATCTTCGATTGGATGGCTGAGATCGCCCTGAGCAATCTGCTGGAACTGCTGGCGGATACGTCCCAGGGGTTTCACCATCATGGCGACGAGGTAACGATCTGTGAAGAACAGGAGAGCAATACCGAGGATCACGGCGGTAATAATTAGCGTCCGGATGATAGACGTTTTGCCATCGACCATGACGCGCGTGGAATCAAGCCGCTCACCTGCCGTGGCGTTAAAACGTTCGGCACTGGCGCCAAATTCACGGCTCAGCGCTGGCGTAACGGTGCTGGCATGCTCCGCAAAGGCCGTAAGCGTGCCCTGCTGCGCCAGTTGCATTTGCGGAATCACCCCGTTATCCAGCAGCGCCTGCCACTTCGTCAGTACCGCCGCGGCAACATCCGGATCCATAGGCCCCGGAGACAACGTTTTCATCTCCTGGAGTTTTTTGCTCATATTCTCCAGGGACTGCTGCGCTGGTGCAAAATCAGGCGTTCCGCCGCTCATTTTGACATCCATGGCGCGACTTAAGCGCGTTACGAAGCGAAAATACTGATCGTTCCCCTGACTGAGTACCGTCATCTGATGGACAAGATGACGGTCAATATCATTGCCTTCAGATATTTTTGATAAAGAATGAAGACTGAATAAACCCACGCCCGACCAGAGCAGGCAAAAAAGTCCCAGTATTGCCAACATGACAATACGAATAGTGAAGTTTTTCAGCAAACGCATAATAATTTCCTTGCCGTTGATGAGGAATTCGCCATCAGGCGATACTTATCCTTGTTATCGGCAGGCAACAGAGAAGATATAATGCATTCTTTATTTTTTTACTTTCTTAAGTACATCCAATATTATTTACACTATATCAACATGAATGCTAATGAAATTAGCTAGCATTATTATTCAGATAATTAACCTGAAGCATTAAATAATCCCTTGTTTTCTATCGTAAATATTTGTTAAACCATGCAAGAGTACGCTCCCAGGCCAAATCAGCGGCAGCATTATCATAACGCGGAGTCGAGTCATTATGAAAACCATGATTAACGCCGGGATAGATATATGCCTCATAGACTTTCTTATTGGCTTTGAGCGCCGCTTCATAGGCAGGCCATCCCTCATTAATTCGGGTATCTAATTGCGCATAGTGCAGTAATAAAGGCGCTTTTATTTTAGGGACATCTGATGCAGGAACCTGACGCCCATAAAAAGGCACTGCGCAGGCCAGTTCAGGAAAAGCAACGGCTGCGGCATTCGATACGCCGCCACCGTAGCAAAATCCGGTGATACCCACCTTTCCCGTCGCGCCTGAATAACGCTGCATAAATTCAATGGCGGCAAAAAAGTCGTTCATCAGCTTTACCGGGTCAACCTGCTGCTGCAACTCCCGACCTTTATCATCATTGCCAGGATAGCCCCCTACTGAACTTAATCCATCAGGCGCGAGTGCAATATAGCCCGCCTTCGCCACCCGCCGTGCCACATCCTCAATATACGGATTCAGCCCACGATTCTCATGCACCACCACTACCGCCGGAACTTTCCCCGTCGCTTTCGCAGGTTTAACCAGATACCCACGCACATCACCATGCCCTTCAGGTGAAGGATAAGTCATGTATTCCGCCAGGATATCAGGATCGGTGAACTCCACCTGCGTTGCGAGGGCATAATTGGGTTTCAACACATTGAATAATGCCAGCGCCGTCATACCACCGACTGCATATTTCGCAGCAAGATTGAGAAACTCGCGTTTCGTTATTTTGCCATGAGCGTAATAGTCATAGTAGTCGAGCAATTCTTGCGGAAAGTCTTTGGCAGTTAGACGCGACATGGCAGCACTCCGGATCGATGTTTTTTTAAGCAAAGCACAGTGGTCTGTTTTTGCCCAGTTTTTCATTCCAGTGTGACCTGGTGAACGGGATATTCACCATGAACCCGCTAGAATAGAAACGTTGTTTCGAAATTCACCTGCACTAAGGAGATCTCATGGACTGGTTTGCCAATCCTGAACGTTACGAGCAGATGCTCTATCGCTACTGCGGGCGCAGCGGTTTACGTTTACCCGCGCTATCACTGGGTTTGTGGCACAGTTTTGGGCACGTTCAGGCGCTGGATTCACAGCGCGCTCTGCTGCGTAAAGCATTTGATTTAGGCATCACGCATTTTGATTTAGCCAATAACTACGGGCCGCCTCCGGGCAGCGCAGAAGAGAATTTTGGCCGATTATTGCGCGAGGATTTTGCACACTATCGTGATGAACTGATCATCTCCACCAAGGCAGGCTATGACATGTGGCCAGGGCCATACGGTTCTGGCGGTTCGCGCAAATACCTGCTCGCCAGCCTCGACCAGAGCCTTAAACGTATGGGCCTCGACTATGTCGATATCTTCTACTCGCACCGTGTTGACGAAAATACGCCAATGGAAGAGACCGCCTCAGCGCTGGCCCATGCGGTGCAAAGCGGTAAAGCGCTGTATGTCGGCATCTCATCCTATTCCCCGGAGCGTACGCAGAAAATGGCCGAGCTGATGCGGGAATGGAAAATTCCGCTGCTGATCCACCAGCCTTCTTACAACCTGCTTAACCGTTGGGTAGACAGCAGCGGTCTGCTGGATACGCTGGAATCCAATGGCATGGGCTGCATCGCATTTACGCCGCTGGCCCAGGGGCTGCTGACGGGGAAATACCTCAACGGCATTCCGGAAGGTTCACGCATGCAGCGTGAAGGGAAAAAAGTTCGTGGGCTGACGGAAAATATGCTGACGGAAGAAAACCTTAACAGCCTGCGTTTGCTCAATGAGATGGCGCAACAGCGCGGACAGTCGATGGCGCAAATGGCCTTAAGCTGGCTGCTGAAAGACAACCGGGTGACGTCGGTATTAATTGGCGCCAGCCGACCGGAGCAACTGGAGGAGAACGTTCAGTCATTGGCTAACCTGACGTTCAGCGCCGAAGAACTGGCGCAGATCGATAAGCATGTCGCGGATGGTAAGCTGAACCTGTGGCAGGCCTCATCTGACAAATAGCCGTTTGTAACTCTGTGCCGGGAAGCGGCGTTAGCCTCCCCGGCACGTAACAGGGCCAGCCAATCCCTTCACACCTCTTCCGCTTTGATCTCTGGACGTTGAAATTCCGGCCACACCAGCGCGACAAGCGCAGGATAAGCCTCCAGACTGAACTCCCTGAAGCACTGGCGTAAGTTAAGCACATCCAGATCGGCATGCGGGACTTTCTCACCGCTCAGACAGCGCTTTTTTATATTGTCGTAATATTTATACACCGCAGAGTTGAGATCGCTACAACGCCGCTGTGCATCAAATAGCCCTGGCGTCTCATTTAGCTCCACCATTGTCATCCGCTTGATCGTTGAGTGGATAAAATCGATATATTCGTGATTAACGCGCCAATACCATACTGGGGTAATCGAATTCATCAGTACCGAAAAATGATCTTCCCCCTCTTCTTTACTCAGCATTTCCGGCTGGTTTTCAGAGTGCCCATTTTCTGCATATCGGTTTTTATTTGCACTGCGCATCAACAAAAGTACCGCGCAGGTAAGCATTAGCAGGGTAATAACAGAATAAAATATACTGTTCATATACTGGCTCCATTTTTTTTGATTTTAAAATTACGCCATGCTATTGTCAACGCAGCCTGGTTTATTTAGAACAACATATCATTGGCATCAAAGGATATTTCAACATGCTTCCCGAGCATCTTGTTCCCTCGCGTTTTCACTTATCCAGCTCATCTACTAATACCAGTCCCACAGATAATAGTGAAAATTTGACTCAGGGAAAGAGAACATTAAGCGATTACGAACCCGATATTTTGATTAGCTCTACAGCTAACGGCCAGGCGCGCAATATGTTATTTGAAGAGTGCGATCGCCATTTAAAAGAGCGCCTGTTTCGTGCCGCGAAAATTGAGTCCTTCACTCGCCTGCTCAATTCACTACAAGCGGAAGGCGACATTAACGCTCAAGAATTAAGTAAAATTTTATCGACAAAAACAGCCAGCGTAAATGAACAGGGCAATAAAATTTGGCTTAATTTAATTACGCGTGAGACCAGCGATCCTATTTTTTATTCTCTGGAAGAGAAATAAAATGAAAGATGTTGAGGATAATAATGTTTATTTGGCTTTAGATGACCATAAAAGCGATGAGTTTGTCTTAAAGCAAAATTTGGCCGTATTGATTGCCAATAAAAATGCGACGTTGGAAAGCGTTGCCCAGGAGATGGTTTCTATTCCCGCCGCGCTGGTGCGGATGAAATGGCAAAATCGTCGCGAAATTTATGCGCTACAGGCTAAAGAAGAGATCTATGGTGCCGCGATTGAAGCCATTATGGAGCAGCAACCAGAACTACGGGACAAAATCATGGCCCGGCTGGAGAGCACATACCAGCATATACTCAAGCGAGAAACAGCCACCTTACGCCTGACGCGTAAACTGTCTGAAGGGAACTACGAACCCACCAGGATAACGGCAGTAGCACTGGATGAGGACAGATAAGGGCGTGTGGGGAGAGCTGAATCAGGAGAGGAAGGCCGGGTAAGGCAACAACCATTACCCGGCAATCAGGATTACTTCGCTTTCACGGTCTCTTCACCGACCAGACCAATCTTCAGGAAACCCGCCTGATGCAGCGTATCCATAACTTTCATCATGGTTTCATAATCGACGGTTTTATCCGCACGGAAGAAAATCGTGGTGTCTTTCTTCCCATCGGTCAGCGTATTTAATTCGCTAATCATGGTGTCATCCGTCACCTGATTGTTGCCAATAAACATACTCTTATCGGCTTTAACAGACAGGTAAACCGGTTTTTCCGGACGCGGCTGCGGCGTGCTGGTGGAAGCCGGGAGATTCACCTTCACATCCACCGTTGCCAACGGTGCGGCCACCATAAAGATGATCAATAAAACCAACATAACATCGATAAACGGCGTCACGTTGATTTCATGCATTTCACCGTTATCGTCCAGGTTTTCATTAAAGCTCATTGCCATGGAACATTATCCTACACGTAATTTCTGCGCTGCACGTACCGGATGGGCAGAAGCGCTAGCGTTCAGGTCCAGATCGCGACTTTGCAGCAACAGCACCTGTGCCGCGACATCGCCCAGCATCGCTTTATAGCTGCCAATCTGACGTGCGAAAATGTTGTAGATAACGACCGCAGGAATTGCCGCGACCAGACCGATCGCCGTCGCTAACAGTGCTTCTGCGATACCCGGCGCAACAACGGCCAGGTTGGTCGTTTGGGTTTGTGCAATCCCGATGAAGCTATTCATGATGCCCCATACGGTACCGAACAGACCCACAAATGGAGAGATAGCCCCGATGGTGGCCAGGTAGCCGTTACCACGTCCCATATGACGACCTACCGCCGCCACACGACGCTCCAGACGAAAGCCGGTACGCTCTTTAATACCTTCGTTGTCGTCGCTGCCTTCTGACAATTCCAGTTCGTTCTGCGCTTCGTAAATCAACTGTGCGCCCAGGCTTTTGCCATCAAATCCTGCAGCAATCTCATTTGCCTGGTCTAAAGAGCGGGCGTCCGCCAGCAGTTGCTGTTCACGCTTAAGGCGGCGTTTCTGAGTAAAGAACTCAAGGCTCTTACTAAAGAAGATAGCCCAGGTGACCACTGATGCCAAAATCAGCCCAATCATCACGCACTTAACCACGATATCGGCGTGCTGATACATACCCCAGACGGAAAGATCCGTCTGCATCAAATTATTACCCACTCTGTATCTCCAGGACGCAAATCACAAAATCTGAGCGTAATGATATCAAAACGACGTCGAATTGATAGTCGTTCTCATTACTATTTACATATTGCCGCACCTTTGGTTTCTTTTCCTTGCGCTTACGCAGTAAAAAAGTCACCAGAAGCATTTTGAGATTATTTTCTACTGTATGACCGTTCTGCAGGATGCGTCATCTTTGATTCATGGTAGTTTAGACATCCAGACGTATAAAAACAGGTAAGACGACATGGCAGATAAGCAACTTGAAACCAAACTCGTTCACGCAGGACGCAGTAAAAAGTACACGCTGGGCGCGGTAAATAGCGTGATCCAGCGCGCTTCTTCGCTAGTGTTTGACACCGTAGAGGCCAAAAAGCAGGCTACGCACAACCGTGCTAACGGTGCGCTTTTCTATGGACGTCGCGGAACCCTGACGCATTTTTCCCTGCAGGAGGCAATGTGTGAACTGGAAGGCGGCGCGGGTTGTGCGTTATTCCCCTGCGGCGCGGCGGCCGTTGCCAACACCATCCTCGCCTTTGTGGAACAAGGGGATCATGTGCTGATGACCAACACCGCCTATGAACCCAGCCAGGATTTCTGCACCAAAATTCTCGGCAAACTCGGCGTGTCCACCGGATGGTTCGATCCGCTGGTTGGTGCCGATATAGTGAAGCACATACAGCCGAACACTAAAGTCGTATTTCTGGAATCTCCCGGCTCTGTCACCATGGAAGTACATGATGTTCCTGCTATTGTTGCCGCCGTCAGAAGCGTCGCGCCGGATGCGATCATCATAATTGATAACACTTGGGCTGCCGGGGTGCTGTTCAAAGCACTGGATTTTGGCATCGACATTTCTATTCAGGCTGGTACCAAATATCTGATTGGCCATTCCGACGCCATGGTCGGCACTGCGGTAGCTAATGCCCGTTGCTGGGATCAACTGCGCGAAAATGCCTATCTGATGGGGCAAATGCTGGACGCCGATACCGCCTATATGACCAGCCGCGGACTGCGTACGCTAAGCGTTCGCCTGCGCCAACATCATGAAAGCAGCTTAAAGGTCGCCGAGTGGCTGGCCAGCCATCCGCAGGTCGCCCGCGTGAACCACCCCGCGCTACCCGGCAGTAAAGGCCACGAATTCTGGAAGCGTGATTTCACCGGCAGCAGCGGACTGTTCTCATTTGTATTGAATAAGAAACTAAATCATGAAGAGCTGGCCGCGTATCTCGACCACTTCAGCCTGTTCAGCATGGCCTACTCCTGGGGCGGTTTTGAGTCGCTGATTCTCGCTAATCAGCCGGAACACATTGCGGCAATCCGTCCGCAAGGCGAGGTGGACTTCAGTGGAACGCTCATCCGTTTGCATATCGGTTTAGAGAATGTTGACGATCTGATTGCCGATTTGGCCGCAGGATTTGCCCGAATCGAGTAAAATTGCCATAGATGGACATATATGCAGACACTTCTGGTGGAAAAGTCTGCAATTGTTGCGTCCGGGATCAAGGCATCCCGGACAATTCAGGAGTACAATCCACACATAAACGCTGTTCCACAGGAAAGTCCATGGTAGTCATTCAAGATATTGTCTCCGCGCTTTGGCAACACGATTTTGCCGCGTTGGCGGATCCGCACGTTGTGAGCGTGGTGTACTTCGTAATGTTCGCCACACTGTTTTTAGAAAATGGCCTGCTGCCTGCCTCCTTTTTACCCGGAGACAGCCTGTTATTGCTGGCAGGGGCGCTGATCGCTCAGGACGTGATGAGTTTTATACCTACCATAGCTATTCTGACTGCCGCAGCCAGTCTGGGCTGCTGGCTGAGCTACATTCAGGGACGCTGGCTGGGCAACACGCGGACGGTAAAAGGCTGGCTGGCGCAATTACCTGATAAATATCATCAGCGCGCTACCTGCATGTTTGACCAACACGGGCTGATGGCACTGCTGGCTGGGCGTTTCCTGGCATTCGTTCGTACCTTGCTGCCAACAATGGCGGGAATTTCGGGCCTGCCAAACCGTCGGTTCCAGTTTTTTAACTGGCTGAGCGGTCTGCTGTGGGTCACCGTCGTCACCGGCTTTGGCTATGCGCTGAGCATGATCCCGTTCGTCAAACGCCATGAAGATCAGGTGATGACCTTTTTAATGATCCTGCCGATTGCCCTGTTAACCGCGGGTCTGTTGGGAACCCTGTTTGTCGTGATTAAAAAAAAATACTGTAGCGCCTGAGTATTAACCGTAGGCCGGGGTTCCCCCGGCATTTTCGCCTGATGACGTTTCGCTTATCAGGCCAGCGCTGAGCAAGTTTAACTCCCCTGCATCATTCGAATTCTGGCCGCATCCTCCCCCGGCGTTACGCCAAAGAAACGTTTGAATTCCCGACTGAATTGCGATGCGCTCTCATAGCCGACGCGCATGGCAGCCGCACTGGCCTTCATCCCATCGTGGATCATCATCATCCGTGCTTTATGCAGACGATAGCTCTTCAGATATTGCAGCGGCGACGTGCTGGTCACCGCTTTAAAATTATGATGAAACGCCGACACGCTCATGTTCGCTTCTGCCGCCAGCTGTTCGACATTGAGATTTTCGGTGTATTTGGTTTCAATGCGCTTCAGCACCCGGCTTATCAAACTGAAATGCGTCTGGCGACTGACCAGCGCCAGTAATGCGCCGCCGCGCGGCCCGGTCAGCACATGGTAGAGGATCTCGCGAATAATCTGTTTCCCCAGAATACGCGCATCCAGCGGTCGCTCCATCACATCCAGCAGGCGCTCAGCGGCGCACAGTATTTCGTCAGAAAGCGTCGCGGAGTTGATCCCGCTGGCCGCCATGGCGGGCTGGAACAGCTCATCTTCCCCAATGTCCATCAACAGCTCCTGCAATTGCAGAATATCGACATTCAGGTAGATACCGGCCAGGGGAACCTCCGGCGTTGCATACGTTTCACATTCAAAGGGTAGCGGTACGGTTAGCAACAGGTATTCGTTGGCGTCATAACGAAATACACGTTCATTGATATAACCAATTTTATGTCCCGAAAAGAGAAATATGATTCCTGGCTGATACATTACCGGTGTACGCGCTGCCGGCTCAGTGCCGTGCAGCAGGCGGACATCTGGCAGCAGTTCGCTGAGTTTATTTTCATTGTTTTTCAGCTGCTTAATTTTTTCTGTCAGCAGAAGGCAGATCTCATCACGGTTCATAGAGCACCATTTCATCATCGGTTTGCAACCCTGACATAATGCGCAGATTTATCCGTTTTCTCCAGCAGTCTGTAGAAATGGGCAAGACATCGGCAGAAATGAGCATTGAGAGCAGCGCGGCTGACGACCACAATGTTCATCATCCGGCAGACACTCTCCTGCCCTCTTTTTTACCCACATAAGGGAACGAGCAATGAACAACTTTAATCTCCATACCCCAACCCGCATTCTGTTTGGTAAAGGTGCGATTGCTGAGCTGCGCGATCAAATCCCTCAGGATGCTCGCGTATTGGTTACCTATGGCGGCGGTAGCGTGAAAAAAACCGGTGTCCTGGCACAGGTTCAGGATGCGCTGAAAGGCCTGGACGTGCTGGAGTTTGGCGGTATTGAGCCGAACCCGTCTTATGAAACGCTGATGAACGCGGTAAAAATCGTGCGTGATGAGAAAGTGACGTTCCTGCTGGCGGTAGGCGGCGGTTCGGTGCTGGATGGCACCAAATTCATCGCGGCTGCGGCACAATACGCTGACGGCATCGATCCATGGCGCATTCTGGAAACCCACGGCAACGACGTAACAAGCGCTATCCCGATGGGCTCCGTATTAACCCTGCCAGCGACCGGCTCTGAATCTAACTCCGGCGCGGTCATTTCGCGTAAAACCACCGGCGATAAGCTGGCCTTTATGACCCCATTTGTGCAGCCGGTATTCGCCGTACTGGATCCGGTTTACACCTATACCCTGCCGCCGCGTCAGGTTGCGAACGGCGTCGTAGATGCCTTCGTACATACCGTTGAGCAGTATGTGACTTATCCGGTAGACGGGAAAATTCAGGATCGCTTTGCTGAAGGTATTCTGCTTACGCTGGTAGAAGAAGGCCCGAAAGCATTGCAGGAGCCGGAAAATTACAACGTGCGTGCGAACGTTATGTGGGCGGCAACCCAGGCGCTGAACGGTCTGATTGGCGCAGGCGTACCACAAGACTGGGCAACGCATATGCTGGGCCACGAACTGACCGCAATGCACGGTCTGGATCATGCTCAAACATTGGCTATCGTTCTGCCAGCGCTGTGGAATGAAAAACGCGATACCAAACGTGCCAAACTGCTGCAATACGCAGAGCGTATCTGGAATATCACTGAAGGTTCCGATGACCAACGCATCGACGCCGCTATTGCCGCAACCCGCGCTTTCTTCGAACAAATGGGCGTACCGACTCGTCTGTCTGACTACGGCCTGGACGGTAGCTCCATCCCAGCGCTACTGGAAAAACTGCAAGCGCACGGCGGTACGAAACTGGGCGAACATCAGGACATTACGCTCGAGGTCAGCCGTCGGATTTACGAAGCTGCCCGCTAAGGTTTTTTCACCTCCGCCTTTCATTTTTGGGTATTTATATTCTAAATATTTCGAGTTGCATAAAGGCGGCAAAGGAGAGAATCCCCAGGAGCTTACATAAGTCAGTGACTGGGGGTGAAACGACAAACCTGCCGGGAGCAGATTTGAACGCTGCTTGCAGCGGCCTTGAAAGGACGAGGCCCATGGATGGGTCGAGTAATAAAGCCAACGCATATGCAGCTTGAAGTATGACGAGGATAGGCCAGACTTAAGTCACACCTAACTTACCGGGGCTTGCCTCGGTAAACTCAATTCAGGGGAGGAATTATGACCGGTCCAACCATTATTAAACTACAGGATGGTAACGTCATGCCGCAGCTGGGCCTGGGGGTCTGGAAGGCAAGTAACGAAGAGGTCATCACTGCCATTCATAAAGCGCTGGAAGTGGGGTATCGCTCAATTGATACCGCTGCGGCGTACAAAAACGAAGAAGGTGTCGGCAAAGCAATACGCGATGCGGGCGTACCGCGGGAAGAGTTATTCATCACCACCAAGCTATGGAATGATGACCAGAAACGCCCTCGGGAAGCCTTGCTCGAAAGCATGGAGAAACTCCAGCTCGATTACCTCGATCTTTATCTGATGCACTGGCCAGTGCCGGCGATCGACCACTACGTTGAAGCGTGGGAAAGCATGATCGATCTGCAAAAAGAAGGGCTGATTAAGAGCATCGGCGTGTGTAACTTTCAGATCAATCATCTCCAGCGACTGATGGATGAAACCGGCGTACCACCGGTGATTAACCAGATAGAACTTCATCCGCTTATGCAACAGCGCCAACTGCATGCCTGGAACGCAACGCATAAAATCCAGACCGAATCCTGGAGCCCGCTGGCGCAGGGCGGCAAAGACGTCTTTGATCAAAAGATCATCCGCGATCTCGCAGAGAAATATGGCAAATCACCGGCGCAGATTGTCATCCGCTGGCATCTGGATAGCGGCCTGGTGGTTATTCCGAAATCAGTCACCCCTGCGCGTATCGCAGAAAACTTTAACGTCTGGGACTTCCGCCTGGATAAAGATGAATTAGGCGAAATCGCAAAGCTCGATCAGGGCAAACGTCTGGGACCAGACCCGGACCAGTTCGGCGGTTAACCCCTTCTCTCCTGCCCGACCTCTCGTCGGGCCTTTACTGATTTGAATTTCGACGTAGACCACGTGCACAGCTAATTGAGTCCCATGCGATCTGCCCCACTGGAAGCCGATTGAATCGCAGCAGAACCAATTTTTCGAGCAGTATGAAGGATATCTGTCGTCACACGATCATGAACGGGCGGATGATGCAAAACTGGCCGCATTAGCGGCCAGAATTCGTGAGGCATAATTACTGAACACTTCCGCCAGATGGCACCTTATCCGGCCGACGGTCTTTCAGGCCCGGTAAACATTTCACTCCCGGGCAAGACAGATTAGCGCCCTGCTACTTTCCCACGTTTTTTGTTCGCGGCAGGCGTCTGGCGCTGATGCGCCACAGGCGTGTGCTTGGTCAACGCCGGACGGGTATGACGGTTCTGGCGACGCGCTTCGCGCATCTCTTCCAGCGTAGGCGCCGGAACCAGACATTCGCGACGACCACCGATCAGATGCTTTTTACCCATATCTTCCAGCGCCTGGCGGATTAACGGCCAGTTGGCTGGATCATGGTAACGCAGCAGCGCTTTATGCAGACGACGCTGTTTATCACCTTTCGGCACCACCACGTCTTCACTCTTGTAACCAATTTTACCCAGCGGGTTTTTCCCGGTGTAATACATGGTTGTGGAGTTCGCCAATGGTGATGGATAGAAGTTCTGCACCTGATCCAGACGGAAACGACGTTGCTTCAGCCACAGCGCCAGATTCACCATATCCTCGTCACGCGTCCCAGGATGCGCAGAAATAAAGTACGGGATCAGGTACTGCTCTTTACCGGCCTGTTTAGAGTAAGTGTCAAACAATTCCTTAAAGCGATCGTAGCTGCCCATCCCCGGCTTCATCATCTTCGACAGCGGGCCTTCTTCAGTATGCTCTGGCGCAATCTTCAGATAGCCGCCCACGTGGTGGGTCGCCAGCTCTTTGATATAGCGCGGATCTTCAACCGCGATGTCATAGCGCACACCTGAAGCGATAAGGATCTTTTTAATGCCTTTCAAATCACGCGCACGGCGATAGAGGTTAATCGTCGGCTCGTGGTTGGTATCCATATGCGGACAGATATCCGGGTAGACGCATGACAAACGACGGCAGGTTTGCTCCGCACGCGGTGACTTACAGCGCAGCATATACATGTTCGCCGTTGGGCCGCCGAGATCGGAAATCACGCCGGTAAAGCCCGGAACGGTGTCGCGAATAGCTTCGATTTCATTGATGATCGAGTCTTCAGAGCGGCTCTGGATAATGCGGCCTTCGTGCTCGGTGATCGAACAGAACGAGCAGCCGCCAAAACAGCCACGCATAATGTTGATCGAGAAACGGATCATCTCGTAGGCCGGAATGCGGCTGTCGCCATACGCCGGATGCGGCACGCGCTTGTACGGCAGCGCAAAGACGCTGTCCATTTCTTCGGTAGAGAGCGGAATGGCTGGCGGGTTGATCCAGATGTAGCGATCGCCATGCTTTTGCATCAGCGCACGCGCACAGCCTGGGTTGGTTTCGTGGTGCAGGATACGCGACGCATGTGCATACAGCACTTTATCGCCCTTCACTTTTTCGAAGGACGGCAGCAGCACGTAGGTTTTTTCCCACGGTTTCGGGCGCGGCGGCTGTACGGTTACCGCTTTCGCTTCCTGCTTTTTCGGTGCGACAGGTTTGTTGTCGGCACACGGCAAATCCTCGCCGTACGGATGCGGGATCGGGTCAATTTTGCCCGGCGTGTCGAGACGCGTGGAATCCACCCCACTCCAGCCCGGCAGCGCTTCTTTAACCATAATCGCGGTGTTACGCACGTCGCGGATCTGATCGATAGTTTCACCCATCGCCAGACGATGCGCCACTTCCACCAGCGGACGTTCGCCGTTACCGAACATCAGCATGTCGGCTTTTGAATCCACCAGCACGGAGCGACGAACGGTATCAGACCAGTAGTCGTAGTGCGCGGTACGGCGCAGGCTGGCCTCAATACCGCCGAGAATAACCGGCACATCTTTCCATGCTTCCTTACAGCGCTGGGTATAGACCAGCGTCGCGCGGTCCGGGCGTTTGCCCGCCACGTTGTCTGGCGTATAAGCATCGTCATGGCGCAGTCGGCGATCGGCGGTATAACGGTTGATCATCGAATCCATGTTGCCTGCGGTTACACCAAAGAACAGGTTCGGTTTACCCAAACGCATAAAATCGTCTTTGTTGTTCCACTCCGGCTGGGCGATAATCCCAACACGAAAGCCCTGCGCTTCCAGCATACGGCCGCAAATTGCCATGCCAAAGCTGGGATGATCGACGTATGCATCGCCGGTAACCAGAATGATGTCGCAGCTATCCCAGCCAAGTTGGTCCATTTCGTCGCGTGACATCGGCAAAAATGGTGCCGGGCCAAAACAGGCAGCCCAGTACTGCGGCCAGGAGAAAAGGTCTCTGTCCGGCTGGATCAGGGATATTGCGCTCATAGTGCTTCCAAAAATGGTAAAAAAATAATCAAAGGCCGGGGATTATACGCTGTATGTCGGCAAGAAATGAAGTGGAGTCTGAGTCAGACAAGTAGAAAGTGATTTAAATTGTTAAATTTTACGACGCCCATTTTTATCATTCATAATTAACACCATGCCGGCCAGCTGAGATAACTCTTTTTCGGCGGGGGATTTTTCATTGCGACTCAACGATTCACTGCATATTTCCCAGTTACGGGTAGTTGTTCACCTGTGCGGATTTCTGGTTCTTCTCTACAGCTTCTCCATGCTGCCGCCGATGGCCATTGCTCTGTTAAATAAAGAGCGGAGCTTTTTCGCCTTTTTCAGCACATTTATGACGTTCTTTACCCTCGGCGGTGGAGCGTGGCTGGCAACCAAACATGCAGGAATTCAACTACGAACCCGGGATGGCTTCGTCATTATCGTCCTGTTCTGGCTGCTGTTTTCGTTTATCAGCGCCATGCCGATGTGGATGGACGATGGCTTAAATCTCTCCTTTGCCGATGCCCTGTTCGAAGGGGTTTCCGGGATAACCACCACTGGCGCTACGGTGATTGACGACATCAGCGCCTTGCCGAAATCGTATCTGTACTATCGGGCTCAGCTCAATTTTATTGGCGGCCTGGGGGTTATTGTCCTTGCCGTGGCGGTATTACCCCTGCTGGGTATTGGTGGTATGAAGCTGTATCAGTCTGAAATGCCAGGTCCCTTTAAAGAAGAACGCCTCACGCCAAGGCTTGCTGATACCGCACGTACGCTGTGGCTGACCTACGTCATTCTCGGCCTTATTTGTACTCTGGCCTACTGGGTTGCCGGGATGTCGTTTTTCGATGCCTTATGCCACGGGCTGTCGACGGTCTCTCTCGGCGGATTTTCCACCCGTAGTGAGAGCATCGGTTTTTATAACAGCCACGCTATTGAGTTAGTCGCCGGACTGTTTTCACTGCTGTCTGCGTTTAACTTCACCCTCTGGTACGTAGCTATTGTGAAACGTACCTTTAAGCCCTTTCGTCGTAATGCCGAGCTGCGTTTCTTTCTGCTTATTGCGCTGGTTGTCACCTTGATCGCCACCTGGCAGGTCTGGCGGGCGGGTATGTACGGGATAACGGACAGCCTGGTGCATGCCTTTTTTCTGGCCAGTTCGATGCTGACAGATAATGGCCTGTCGACGGCGGATTATGCGCAGTGGCCTTCGCACACGATATTCATGCTGCTCAGCGCCAGTTTCTTCGGCGGTTGTGTCGGCTCGACCTGCGGGGGGATTAAGGTGCTGCGTTTTTTGATTATGTTCAAGCAATGCCGTCAGGAGTTACACCAGCTCGCGCATCCTCGCGCCCTGCTGAATATCAAAGTGGGCAATAACGTAGTAAGCGACCGAGTAGTGCGTTCGGTATGGAGCTTTTTCTTTCTCTACGTTTTATTTACCAGCTTTTTTATCTGGGCGCTCAATCTGATGGGCTACGATCTCTTCTCCTCATTCGCCACCGTTGCCGCCAGCATCAATAACATGGGGCTGGGATTTGGCATCACCGCAACGACGTTTGGCACCTTAAACGAGGAGGCAAAATTTCTGATGTGCGCGGCCATGATCATGGGGCGTCTGGAGATTTACCCCATTCTGATCCTGTTCTCGCGCATGTTCTGGCGGGCGTAACGGAAACTCCGGCGCATTACGGCGCCGGGTTCACCAACATCTGTCCGATCGAGCCACGATCCGCCATTTCCAGCGTCTGACTGTTAAAATAGAACGGGAAATGAGCCCAGGAAGGTTGTCCGTAGTAGACCAGTAATTCAACCTGGCCGTCGACCCAGACGGTATCTTTCCAGCCCCGGTCTTCCGGGAACGGCATTGCGCCATTCACATTACGGATCAGGAACGAGACGCCTTCGATATGGAAAGACTGAGGCATATCCGCTCGTACCGTCCAGCGCTCCCAGGAGCCCTGCTGAGCGGTAATATCCATGCGGTTGACGTCCCACAGCTGACCGTTGATGCCGGGATCGTCATCCAGACTGATATCACGGCTGCGAATCGGTGAACCACTGAGGATTTCCGTTGGCAGCAGGCGCATTGGCAGACTGTCGGTCACCAGCGGCAGGAGACCGGTCGGGCGCAGCGTCAATACCAGCGTGGAGATGAGAATACTGGAAGGCTCAAAGAATCCGCGGATCCTGTCGACAATGCTGGCCGCCTCACCACAGGTGATAGAGACCTCATTTCCGTTAGTCATATCCACCAGGATCTCACGGCGCTCGCCAGGCGCCAGCGAGAGCTGCTTCACCGAAACGGGCGCAGGTAAAAAGCCCTGATCGCTGGAAATCACATGCAGCGCGCGGCCATCGCTCATTTGCAACTGGTAACGACGCGAGTTTGAAGCGTTCAGCAAACGCAAACGCACCCAGCCGCGAGAGACTTCGACATACGGGCTTTGCGCCCCGTTGACCAGCAGCGTATCACCGACAAAACCACCGCTGCCGGGTTCGCTGTATTCCGGCGTACCAAAGTTGTCCAGACGCTTGTCCTGGATAATGATCGGAAAATCATCCACGCCGTAGTGGTTGGGAATAGACAGTGATTTACTCACTTCATCTTCAATCAGCCACATTCCGGCAAGACCGTTATAAACCTGCTGGGCAGTACGATTTGGCGTATTGGCGTGATACCACAGCGTAGCGGCATTCTGACGAATCGGCAGCACTGGTGCCCAGTCTGCATTAGGGGACATCATGCGCGCCGGGCCGCCCATCAGCGGACCTGGCACCTGTAATCCAGCGACAGTCATCGAGACATTTTCAGTCAGACGGTTGCTGTAGATAAGTTTGACGTCATCCCCTTTCCAGACGCGGATCGTCGGTCCCAGGTAGCGACCGTTAATCCCCCAGACAGGTGCGCGCGTGCCTTGCGTGAAGGACCAGTGGGCGCGTTGCAGCGTCATAAATAACGGCTGCCCCCGACGGGACTCCAGCAGCGGAGGTACGGGTAACGGTTGTTGCTGACCGGCAGCATTAGCCTTCAGCGGAACAGCACCTGCACACAGTGCGATCCCCGATGCCTGAATGAACTGACGCCGACTGAATGACATATAAACTCCATGAAAAACTGGCGATTAACACGCAGGAAATCTTTTCCTGTAACAAACCCGAATTGCGCGGATTAAACCTTACCGGCGGCTTCCCGCTCAGCAACTTCTTTATCGAGTTCTGCGATTTTTTGTTCCATCAGCGTACGGCAATGCGCTGCCAGTTCACGAACCTGATCTTTCCCAAAATGGCTAATATCTACCGGTGGCAACATCTCTACAATCGCCAGACCATTATTGAGTCGGTTGAGTTTTATCTTGTTCGAGGTAGTTGAAACGCACACCGGAATAACCGGGACACCCGCCGCAATCGCCGCATGAAACGCGCCGGTTTTAAACGGCAGCAGACCGCGACCACGGCTGCGCGTTCCTTCCGGGAACATCCAGATAGAAATACGACGTTTTTTGAAATGATTCACCACCGCCGCAATGGTGCTGTGCGCTTTGGTACGGTTGTTTCTGTCAATCAGCAGGTTGCCGGTTAACCAGTACAGCAGCCCGAAGAATGGGATCCACAACAGGCTTTTTTTGCCTACTGTCACCGTCGGCGGCTGAACGATATTCGCAGCGGTAACCATGTCATAGTTGTTCTGATGATTACAAATATAGATAGCATTACCATAGTTCTGCGCGTCTGCCGGCATGCGGCACTCAACCTTCAGGCCATAAAGGGGAGCCAGGCGGCCAAACATATGACCGAACGTTGCGACGTGTTTTGGATTTCGTGGGCTGAACAAACAGTATATGCAACCGAAAATACAGACCAGAACGCAGTAAATAACAGTAATGATTAAACGAAAAATATATAGCATAACAACCTCTGAGGCCTAAGAGCCTGGCATTTTACGTCACCTGATTCATCACGCAGTATCAGGTTAGGGCTTTGTTAAGGGCGGCTCTCTGGAAAAGCGTATTGTTAATCGCAACGCACGAATAAACAACGGTTTCACGGGAATTTTTAACCTTGGCTCTCCCCGGGCTAAAACAGGGAGAGCCGGACGGTAGCGTTATTCTTCGCTGTCGCCGTGACTGGCGCGTCGAGGCGAGTCAATGTCAATGCGATCGATACGCTGCAGACCACGCATTAGCGTACCGCGACGGCCACGCTCGCCGGTCACTTTCTGCAACTCTTCAGGACGCAGTTTAATTTTGCGCTTACCGACGTGGATAGTCAGCGTGCTTTGTGTCGGCAGCACGTAGAGCTGCGCCAGGCCATCTTCGCCTTTCGCCGCTTCCGCTGAAGGGATATTGATAATCTTGTTCCCTTTGCCTTTTGACAATTGCGGCAAATCGCTTACCGGGAACATCAACATGCGACCGGCCTGGGTGATTGCCAGCAGCATATCGGTTTCATCTTCAATCACAACCGGCGGCATAACGCGCGAATTTTCTGGCAGCGTAATCAATGCCTTACCAGCACGGTTACGAGCTACCAGGTCGTTAAAGGTGCAGACAAAACCGTAACCCGCATCGGATGCCATCAGCAGTTTCTGATCGTCGCCTTCCATCAGCATGTGCTCAACCGTCGCGCCCGGCGGCAGCGTGAGCTTCCCGGTCAGCGGTTCACCCTGTCCACGCGCCGACGGCAGCGTAATCGGGTCGATGGCGTAGCTGCGTCCGGTCGAGTCCACGAACACCACCGGCTGGTTGCTCTTACCCTTCACCGCAGACTTAAAGCTGTCGCCCGCTTTATAGCTTAATCCCGGCGCATCAATGTCGTGGCCTTTCGCGCTACGCACCCAACCACTCTGGGACAGCACAATGGTCACTGGCTCTGACGGCAGCATGTCGTGCTCGCTCATCGCCTTCGCTTCTTCACGTTCCTGCAGCGGAGAGCGGCGTTCGTCGCCATAGGCCTCGGCATCAGCCTGCAGCTCTTTCTTCAGCAGGTTGCTCATTTTACGCTCGGAAGCCAGAATGCCTTGCAGCTGATCGCGCTCTTTCGCCAGCTCATCCTGCTCGCCGCGGATTTTCATCTCTTCGAGTTTGGCAAGGTGGCGCAATTTCAGCTCAAGAATGGCTTCAGCCTGGGTTTCAGAAATGCCAAACCGCGACATCAGCTCGGGCTTAGGTTCATCCTCATGACGAATAATTTCGATCACTTCGTCAATGTTGAGGAACGCCACCAGCAAACCTTCAAGGATATGCAGACGTTTAAGCACTTTTTCCAGACGATAGTTCAGGCGACGACGTACGGTATCGCGGCGAAACGCCAGCCATTCGGTGAGGATCTCCAGCAGATTTTTCACCGCTGGACGACCATCAAGACCGATCATATTCAGATTGATGCGGTAGCTTTTTTCCAGATCGGTGGTGGCAAACAGGTGGTTCATCACCTGCTCCATATCCACACGATTGGAGCGCGGGACAATCACCAGACGGGTCGGGTTTTCGTGATCCGATTCGTCGCGCAGGTCGTCTACCATCGGCAGCTTTTTATTGCGCATTTGAGCGGCGATCTGCTCCAGCACTTTTGCCCCGGAAACCTGATGCGGCAGTGCGGAAATCACCACCGCGCCGTCTTCTTTCGTCCATACCGCACGCATACGTACGGAGCCACGTCCGTTTTCGTAAATCTTACGAATCTCTGCCCGCGAGGTAATGATCTCCGCTTCGGTCGGGTAATCCGGCCCCTGCACGATGTCCAGCAACTGATCCAACGTCGTTTTCGGTTGCTCAATCAGGGTAATCGCCGCTTTCGCCACTTCACGCAGGTTATGCGGCGGAATGTCCGTCGCCATACCAACGGCAATACCGGTCGTGCCGTTCAACAGAATATTTGGCAGACGCGCAGGCAGCATCTTCGGCTCCTGCATGGTGCCGTCGAAGTTTGGCACCCAGTCCGACGTTCCCTGGCCGAGTTCACCCAGCAGAACTTCCGCATATTTAGACAGGCGGGATTCGGTATAACGCATCGCCGCGAAGGATTTCGGATCGTCCGGCGCCCCCCAGTTCCCCTGCCCGTCAACCAGCGGATAGCGGTAAGAGAACGGCTGCGCCATCAGCACCATCGCTTCATAACAAGCGCTGTCGCCGTGTGGGTGGTATTTACCCAGTACGTCACCGACGGTACGGGCGGATTTTTTAAATTTGGCGCTGGCATTCAGCCCTAGTTCGGACATCGCGTACACGATGCGACGCTGAACGGGTTTCAAACCATCGCCAATAAACGGCAACGCCCTGTCCATGATGACGTACATGGAGTAGTTCAGATAGGCGGTTTCCGTGAATTCATGCAGCGCCAGGCGCTCTGCCATATCGCTCATTAATCGTGGTTCCTCAACTTTGTACCCCTCTATTGAAGGGCAATATTGCCGCAGATACTACCCTATCTGGCGTGTTGAGTCACAAAGAAAAGGGCCACGAGTGCGGCCCTGATGGGGATTATTTGGCAACTTTGGTAATCTGTTTCACGTCGATTTCAACGGAGTTCCAGTCTTTATCCACTTCACCCTGGATTTCAACCACATCCTGCGGTGTGACGGTTACGCCGTTCCAGCGCTTGTGGTCGATATCCACATTCACCGTGCCGGTCGCATCTTTAAACACATACAGGTCGTCGGAAATACGCTCAACGATGTTCCCGCGCAGGGTAACCCAAGTGTCATCACGCAGTGATTTGGCGCTTTCTACCGTCGCGCTGCTACCATTCGGGCCGACAAATCCGCCATTTTGGCTTTGCGTGGTGGTTGTCGGTCCAGAGAAACCGCCCTGCTGCGCTGCCAGAACAGGTGCGGAACACAGTGCCATTACGGCAACCATTGCAGCTAATTTTTTCATCGTCATGTCTCCCTTTCATTTTGGTTTACGACTATTAAATAAGTTAATCCTTAACAAGTTCTTAAGGCAAAAAAAGATACTTTTTTTGCTGTACAGAGGCTGTAGTCACAAGGTTTACTGACGCTAATGAGAGCGGCTGCAGGGAAGAACATATGCGTATTTTACTGATCGAAGATGACACATTGATCGGCGACGGCCTGAAAACAGGTCTGAGTAAAATGGGTTTCAGCATCGACTGGTTTACCGAGGGTCGCCAGGGGAAAGAAGCGCTCTACAGCGCCCCTTATGATGCGGTGATCCTCGACCTGACGCTGCCAGGCATCGACGGACGGGACATCTTGCGCGAATGGCGAGCCAACGGGAAGCAGGAGCCAGTGCTGATTCTGACCGCTCGCGACGCGCTGGCGGAACGCGTTGAGGGTCTGCGTCTCGGCGCGGATGACTATCTGTGCAAACCCTTTGCGCTGATCGAAGTTGCCGCCAGACTGGAGGCGCTGGTGCGCCGTGCCAGCGGCCAGGCGAGCAACATATTGCGCCATGGTCAGGTGACGCTCGATCCCGGCGCGCTGGTTGCCACGGCGGCAGATGAGCCTTTGTCTCTCAAACCCAAAGAGTTCGCTCTACTGGAGCTGCTGATGCGCAATAAGGGTCGCGTCCTGCCCCGCAAACTGATTGAAGAAAAACTGTATACCTGGGACGAAACCGTCTCCAGCAATGCGATTGAGGTACACGTCCATCACTTACGCCGTAAGCTCGGCAGCGACTTTATCCGTACCGTGCATGGCATTGGCTACACCCTGGGTGACGCATGAAACTCACACAACGCCTCAGCCTGCGCGTCAGGCTAACGCTTATTTTTCTGATTCTGGCATCAGCGACCTGGGCCGTTTCGAGCTTTGTAGCCTGGAAGCAGACCACCGATAATGTCGATGAGCTGTTTGATACCCAACTGATGTTGTTCGCCAAGCGGCTCAGCACGCTGGATATCAGCGACGTCACCACCTCAAGCAATATGGCTCGCACGCCGAAGAAGCTCAAACACGGCCATATTGATGACGACGCGCTGACGTTTGCCATCTTCACCATCGACGGCAAAATGGTATTGCACGATGGCGACAACGGCCAGGATATTCCCTACAGCTACACCCGCGAAGGCTTTACCGATGGCCAACTCAAGGGGGACAACGACGCATGGCGTTTTCTGTGGCTGAATTCCGCTGACGGCAAATACCGCATTGTGGTAGGCCAGGAGTGGGAGTATCGAGAGGATATGGCGCTGTCGATCGTCACCGCCCAGTTAACACCGTGGTTGATTGCGCTGCCGCTGATGTTGCTAATCCTGGTGGTCATGATTAGCCGTGAACTCAGGCCGCTAAAAAAACTGGCGCAGGCTCTGCGCTGGCGCTCACCGGAATCGGAGGAGCCGCTCGATCCGAAAGGTGTGCCAAGCGAAGTACGCCCGTTAGTTGAATCGCTCAATCAGTTGTTTACCCGCACCCATTCCATGATGGTCCGCGAACGGCGTTTCACTTCTGATGCTGCCCACGAGCTGCGCAGCCCGTTGACCGCGCTGAAAGTACAAACGGAAGTGGTGCAACTGTCAGACGACGACACGCAAACGCGGGAAAAAGCGCTGGTACAGTTGCATGCGGGAATTGAACGCGCCACCCGGCTGGTCGATCAGTTACTGACGCTTTCACGCCTCGACTCCCTCGACAATCTTCAGGATGTGGCGGAAATCTCGCTGGAGGAGCTTTTGCAATCCGCGGTGATGGATATCTACCATTCGGCCCAGCAGGCGCATATCGACGTGCGTTTGCAGATTAACGCGCACAACATCATGCGCACTGGACAGCCGCTGTTGCTGAGCCTGATGGTACGAAATCTGCTGGATAATGCGATCCGCTACAGCCCGCGGGGTAGCATTGTGGAAGTGACGCTCAACGCCCGTAATTTTAGCGTCAAGGATAATGGTCCTGGCGTTGCGCCAGAGGTCCTGACGCACATCGGGGAACGCTTTTATCGTCCACCGGGACAAAGCGTGACCGGCAGCGGTCTCGGCCTATCGATTGTCCGCCGTATCGCAATATTGCATGGAATGTCAGCCTCGTTTGGCAACGCTCCGCAAGGTGGCTTTGAAGCGAAGGTCAGTTGGTAATTGCGTTATTATTGCTCAAATAGCAAAAGACTTTGCACATTTTGCTAATTTCACCGCGTCGCTGGTAGGGGTAAAATCGTCTTCAAACGTATTTCCCTGAGGACACAAAATGAGCAACATTCTGATTATCAATGGTGCGAAAAAATTCGCCCACTCCAACGGTCAGTTAAACGACACCCTGACCGAGGTCGCGGATGGCCTTCTGCGCGACCTCGGGCATGATGTTAAAATCGTGCGCGCCGACAGCGACTATGACATTTCTGATGAAGTACAGAACTTCGTCTGGGCCGATGTGGTTATCTGGCAAATGCCTGGCTGGTGGATGGGTGCGCCGTGGACCGTGAAAAAATACATTGATGACGTGTTTACCGAAGGTCACGGTACGCTGTACGCCAGCGATGGTCGCACGCGTTCAGATGCGTCTAAAAAATACGGCTCCGGTGGGCTGATTCAGGGCAAAAAATACATGCTGTCACTGACCTGGAACGCACCGATGGAAGCTTTTACTGAAAAAGATCAGTTCTTCCATGGCGTTGGCGTTGATGGCGTTTATCTCCCGTTCCATAAAGCAAACCAGTTCCTGGGAATGGAAGCGCTGCCGACCTTTATCACCAATGACGTGATTAAAATGCCGGACGTCCCGCGTTATATCGCAGAATATCGCAAGCATCTGAACGAAATTTTTGGTTAACTGGTAACCTGGAATTAGAAGGAGTTAACCATGCTTACCGTTATTGCAGAAATCCGTACACGTCCAGGTCAACATCACCGCCAAGCGGTACTGGATCAATTCGCTAAAATCGTTCCAACCGTACTGAAAGAAGAAGGTTGCCACGGCTACGCGCCGATGGTCGATCATGCTGCTGGCGTCAGTTTTCAGACCACAGCCCCGGACTCAATCGTGATGGTTGAACAGTGGGAAAGCATTGCGCATCTTGAAGCGCATTTGCAGACACCGCATATGAAAGCCTATAGCGAAGCCGTGAAAGGCGACGTGCTGGACATGAGTATTCGTATTCTGGAGTCTGGCATTTAAGATTGTCGATTTGCCGGATAACGCCATAAACAGACGTATCCGGCTTATATTGCAATCCTCAGGCCTGGTAAGCCCAGCGCCATCCGGCATTCACGGTCAATTACCCTTCGAGATCCGCCAGGTCGCCTTTCTCCTGCAACCAGTTACGGCGATCTTCAGAACGCTTCTTGGCCAGCAGCATATCCATCATTGCGTTGGTACGCTGATCGTCTTCGTCCTCGATGATGAGCTGCACCAGGCGGCGGGTGTTCGGATCCAGCGTGGTTTCGCGCAGCTGCATCGGGTTCATTTCACCCAGACCTTTAAAGCGCTGCACATTCGGCTTGCCTTTCTTGCGTTTTAACTGCTCCAGCACGCCCGCTTTCTCTTCTTCCGTCAGCGCGTAATACACCTCTTTACCGAGGTCGATACGGTATAACGGCGGCAGCGCCACATAGACGTGACCGTGTTTCACCAGCGTACGGAAGTGTTTCACAAACAGCGCGCACAGCAGCGTGGCGATATGCAAACCATCGGAGTCCGCATCCGCCAGAATACAGATCTTACCGTAGCGCAGCTGGCTCAGATCATCACTGTCCGGATCGATGCCGATCGCCACCGAAATATCGTGAACTTCCTGCGAAGCCAACACTTCATCGGAAGAGACTTCCCAGGTGTTGAGGATCTTACCTTTCAGCGGCATGATCGCCTGATATTCACGATCGCGCGCCTGTTTAGCCGATCCGCCCGCCGAGTCACCTTCGACGAGAAACAGTTCGGTGCGATTAAGATCCTGTGCGGTACAGTCCGCCAGTTTCCCCGGCAACGCCGGACCGCTGGTCAACTTTTTACGCACCACTTTTTTCGCCGCACGCAGACGACGCTGGGCGCTGGAAATCGCCATCTCAGCTAGCAGTTCGGCTGATTGCACGTTCTGGTTCAGCCACAGGCTGAAAGCATCTTTCACCACGCCAGAGACGAATGCCGCGCACTGCCGCGAAGAGAGGCGCTCTTTGGTTTGTCCGGCAAACTGCGGATCCTGCATTTTTACTGACAGCACGTAAGCACAGCGATCCCAGATATCTTCCGCCGACAGCTTCACGCCGCGCGGCAGAATATTGCGATATTCACAGAACTCGCGCATTGCATCCAGCAGACCCTGGCGCAGGCCGTTAACGTGCGTACCGCCCTGCATGGTTGGGATCAGGTTCACATAGCTTTCAGTCAGCAGCTCGCCGCCTTCCGGCAGCCAGAGCAGCGCCCAGTCCACGGTTTCTGTTTCACCGCTGAAATTACCGATAAACGGTTTTTCCGGCAGCGTCGGCAGGCCATTCACCGCTTCGCTCAGATAGTCATTCAGGCCATCCTGGTAGCACCAGCGCTGTTCACTGTTATTGACCTCGTCCTTAAAGGTGATCTCAACACCAGGGCACAGCACCGCTTTGGCTTTCAGTACGTGCGTTAAGCGCGAAACGGAAAAACGCGGGCTGTCAAAGAAGCTTTCATCCGGCCAGAAGTGCACGCTGGTTCCGGTATTGCGTTTACCGCAGGTACCGACAACCTGTAAATCTTGCACCTTATCGCCGTTCTCAAACGCGATGTTGTACACCTGCCCGTCGCGGCGCACATTCACTTCCACACGCTTCGACAGGGCGTTGACCACGGAGATCCCCACCCCATGTAAACCACCAGAGAACTGATAGTTTTTGTTGGAGAACTTACCGCCTGCGTGCAGACGACAGAGGATCAGCTCTACCGCCGGAACGCCCTCTTCAGGGTGAATGTCTACCGGCATGCCGCGGCCATCATCAATAACTTCCAGAGACTGGTCGGCATGTAAAATCACGTCCACGCGTTTTGCGTGGCCCGCCAGTGCTTCATCCACACTGTTATCAATCACTTCCTGTCCAAGATGGTTCGGACGGGTTGTATCGGTGTACATCCCCGGGCGACGGCGTACCGGCTCAAGCCCAGTGAGTACCTCAATGGCATCAGCGTTATAAGTTTGCGTCATGGTTTAAATAAGCAATTCGAATTGATCGTCAGAAACTGTGCAGTCCAAGGAAATCGACAATCGGGTTGAAATAATCTTCGAAGCCCGTGAATGCGTGGTTTCCGCCCTCAATAACTGTCTGGCGGCAGGAGGCGTAATACGCCACCGCCTGGCGGTAGTCCAACACTTCATCGCCCGTTTGTTGAAGCAGCCAGATCAAATCCGGCGCTTCCAGCGGGTCAATCTGCATGACTTTAAGATCGTAAATATGGCGTGACTCTAGCACATATTGCTGCCCCGTGTAGGGGTTCTCGTTTTGACCGAGATAGTCGACCAGCAGTTCATAAGGTCGGACAGCAGGGTTCACCACCACCGCGGGCAGCATAAAACATTGCGACAGCCAGGTGGCGTAATAGCCTCCTAGCGAGGAACCGACAATTCCCAGCGACTCTCCGCCATGTTCGAGAATGATCGATTCCAGCATCTCTGCGGCCTGGGCCGGATACGGTGGCAACTGGGGTACGATCATCTCAACGTGCGGATGATGCTCCGCCAGCCAGTTTTTCAGCAAACATGCCTTCGCCGAACGAGGAGAACTATTAAATCCGTGAAGATAAAGAAGCGTAGACATCAGTAGCCTTCTGAAGCGGTATCAGGGTGGAACCGATTACCCTGCAGACGGCGTACCTGCGTCTGCAACGTCCCGTCAGCAAAAAGCTCCAGCGTCCGCCAGCCTGGGCTGATGGTATCTAGCGTGAAGTTGGAACAGTGTGGCTTAAACTGCACACAGGTCGACGGCGTCGCCAGCAGGCGGCGTCCGTTCCAGTCCAAATCCAGTTCCTGATGAATATGCCCACACAACAAATACTTGGCACGAGGATAATTCACCAGCACGTTATCCAGCTCTGCGGCATTACGCAGGCTATGCTGATCGAGCCAGCTACAACCTGCTGGCAGAGGATGATGATGCAGAAGCAGCAAAGTATTGCGCTCAGGCGCATCGGCAAGTTTACGTTCCAGCCATTCGAGCTGAAATTCGCTTAATTCACCGTGGGGAACGCCGAACACCTGGCTGTCCAGCAACAGGATTTGCCACTGTTCACCAATAAAGACGCGTTTAGCGGGTGAGATCCCCGCGTCCTGTAGCGCGCTGTACATTGCCGGCTGAAAATCGTGATTGCCCGGTAGCCAAACGCAGGGCGCACGAAAGCTTGCGATGCCCTCAGCAAAATGCTGATAGGCCGCAGAGGATTGGTCCTGCGCCAAATCACCAGTCGCGACGATCAGATCGTATTCAGGCGACTCTGCATGTATTGCATCCAGTACGGATTGATAGCTGTCCCAGGTGTTTACACCCAGCAGCGTTTCATGCTTTTCGGCAAACAGGTGAGTGTCTGTAATTTGTAAGATCCTGACTCTGGCCTCACCAGCCAAAGGAAGGGTTAACAGGCTTTCCAAATGGTGTCCTTAGGTTTCACGACGCTAATAAACCGGAATCGCCATCGCTCCATGTGCTAAACAGTACCGTAACCAGTCGGCCAGAAACTGATTAATTTGATGCTTTTCGTCGCGTTGATGCAACTTTTTATTTGGATAATCATACCGCGCTTTGAAGCGAAAGATCTGCTGACTCGAACACACTTCGGCCACCCTCGCGTCATGATACAGGCGGACTGTCAATGACGGCAGGCTCCAGTAAGTGACCGCGGGTGCCGTTTGTTCGATCGCGACAAGCGTAGTGTATCGGGTCGATTCAACGATCGTTAACCGATATTGTGCGTTTGCTACCTGATAGCTCACTGTTTCACCGGCTGCATCATTACGTGGCAGCAGGCGGCGCAATTGCGAATAGTTGGTTTCGCACAGGCGCATCATTTCAGGGAAGTCAGGTGTGTAACGCTTCATTTTTTCCACTCAGTTTTTAACTCTTGATAGTGCAGCTGTAACCATTGCAAGGCGATGACAGAAGCCGCGTTGTCGATTTTCCCCTCTTCAACCCATTGATAAGCCTCCTCCCGGCTCACCACATGAACACGAATATCTTCGTTTTCATCAGCCAGACCGTGGATCCCGCTCGCGGTCGTGGCGTCCACTTCGCCAACTAAAATAGACAGGCGCTCACTGGTGCCGCCAGGGCTTGCCAGATAGCTCAGAACGGGCTTCGTACGTTTAACTTCCAGCCCGGCCTCTTCCATCGCTTCACGACGAGCCACATCCTCAACGGTTTCGCCCTCTTCAATCATTCCGGCCACCATTTCCAGGAGCCACGGGCTTTCGCTGGTATCAAACGCTGCGATACGGATCTGCTCGACCAAAACAACTTCGTCCCGCTCAGGGTCAAAGGGTAGCAAGACTGCCGCGTGTCCGCGCTCAAAAATTTCGCGCTTTACCTCACCGCTCATACCGCCGTTAAACAGGCGATGGCGGAACCGATAAAGATCCAGTGAAAAAAAACCGCGGTATAGCGTTTCTCGTGCAATAATTTCTACATCATTTTTAGTGAAAGTCATTGGCAAGTTGTCTGGTTTACGCATTGTGCTGTCCTGAAACCAATAGTGATTAAAATGTGAATTTCAAGGTCGTTTGACTGATGTTTGAACGCCCTTGTGTTAAATTGATGCAAATTAACGCCGTATGGCACGTAACGCCAACTTTTTGAAGTGGCGGATTCTGCTAGAATCAGCAAATATTTTTACAATTTGATCAGCGCTAAATACTGCTTCACAACAAGGAATGCAAATGAAGAAATTGCTCCCCATCCTTATCGGCCTGAGCCTGTCGGGGTTCACTACTTTGAGCCAGGCTGAAAACCTGATGCAGGTTTATCAGCAAGCACGCCTGAGCAACCCGGAATTGCGTAAATCCGCCGCCGATCGCGATGCTGCATTCGAAAAAATTAACGAAGCGCGTAGCCCATTACTGCCGCAACTAGGTTTAGGTGCCGATTACACCTACAGCAATGGCTACCGTGATGCAAATGGCGTCAACTCCAACGCAACCAGCGCGTCATTACAATTGACTCAGACGCTGTTCGACATGTCTAAATGGCGTGCCCTGACGCTGCAAGAAAAAGCAGCAGGCATCCAGGACGTAACGTATCAGACCGATCAGCAAACGCTGATCCTGAATACCGCTACCGCTTATTTTAACGTACTGAACGCGATTGACGTGCTGTCTTACACTCAGGCACAGAAAGATGCGGTCTATCGTCAGTTAGATCAGACCACACAGCGTTTTAACGTTGGCCTGGTCGCCATCACTGACGTACAGAACGCCCGTTCACAATACGACACCGTGCTGGCGAACGAAGTGACCGCGCGTAACAATCTGGACAACGCGGTAGAACAGCTGCGCCAGGTGACCGGTAACTACTACCCCGAACTGGCTTCGCTGAACGTTGATGGCTTTAAAACCAACAAACCGCAGGCGGTGAACGCGCTGCTGAAAGAAGCAGAAAACCGCAACCTCTCATTATTGCAGGCGCGTTTGAGCCAGGATCTGGCGCGTGAACAGATTCGTCTGGCGCAGGATGGTCACTTACCAACGCTGGGTTTGACCGCCTCTACCGGCGTTTCTGACACCTCCTACAGCGGGTCGAAAACCAACACCTCCCAGTACGACGACAGCAACATGGGCCAGAACAAAATTGGTCTGAACTTCTCGCTGCCGCTGTACCAGGGTGGGATGGTTAACTCGCAGGTGAAACAAGCGCAGTACAACTTTGTTGGCGCGAGCGAACAACTGGAAAGCGCGCACCGCAGCGTGGTGCAAACCGTGCGTTCTTCGTTCAACAACATTAATGCTTCTATCAGTAGCATTAACGCGTACAAACAAGCGGTTGTCTCTGCCCAAAGCTCTTTAGATGCGATGGAAGCAGGCTATTCCGTAGGTACCCGTACCATCGTGGATGTGTTGGATGCCACCACCACGCTGTACAACGCCAAGCAGCAACTGGCGAATGCGCGTTATACCTATCTTATTAACCAGCTTAACGTCAAATCTGCGCTCGGTACGCTGAACGAGCAGGATCTGGTGGCGCTGAATAATACGCTGGGTAAACCGATCCCGACTTCTCCGGATAACGTAGCGCCGCAAAATCCGCAGCAAGATGCCGCTGTGAATGACTTTAACAGCAACGGCAATATGCCTGCTGCTCAACCAACGGCTGCACGTTCAACCAGCAGCAACGGTAACAACCCGTTCCGTAACTGATGCTGATGACGGGGCTTCGGCCCCGTCTGAACGTAAGGCAACGTAAAGATCCGCCCCTTCTTCCGCATTCTCGCCTCTTCCCGCTTCAATTTCGACCAGTCATCCTCTATTCTGAGCAGAGTTACCACTGGGTCCTGGAAGACATAAATGAAACGGACAAAATCTATACATCACGCCTCGTTCCGCAAAAGCTGGAGCGCGCGCCACCTGACTCCTGTCGCTCTGGCAGTTACCGCTGTTTTTATGCTCGCGGGCTGTGAAAAGAGTGACGAAACGGTTTCGCTTTATCAGAACGCGGACGACTGCTCTGCAGCTAATCCGGGTAAAAGCGCCGAATGTACCACCGCGTTTAACAATGCGCTGAAAGAAGCTGAACGCACCGCGCCAAAATACGCCACTCGCGAAGACTGTATCGCTGAATTCGGCGAAGGCCAGTGCCAACAGGCACCTGCACAAGCGGGCATGACGCCGACCGGTGAAGGCCAGGCTCAGGCGCAGAATCAAAGCAGCGGCAGCTTCTGGATGCCGCTAATGGCAGGCTATATGATGGGCCGCATGATGGGTGGCGGTATGGGCGCTCAGCAGCCGCTGTTCAGCTCGAAAAATCCGGCCAGCCCGGCATACGGCAAATATACGGATGCCGGCGGCAAAAATTACGGCGCCGCAACGCCGGGTCGCACCATGACCGTACCGAAAACCGCCATGGCGCCGAAACCGGCTACCACCTCTACCGTAACCCGCGGTGGATTTGGCGAATCTGTGGCTAAACAGAGCACCATGCAGCGTAGCGCAAGCGGTACTACCACACGTTCAATGGGCGGCTGATCGTCATGGAAAGAGTCAGTATTGTTGAGCGCCCGGACTGGCGCGATAAAGCCACCGAATACGGTTTCAACTTTCACACTATGTACGGCGAGCCGTACTGGTGTGAGGATGCGTATTATAAGCTCACGCTTGCTCAGGTCGAAAAGCTGGAAGAGGTCACCGCAGAGCTGCATCAAATGTGCCTCAAAGTGGTGGAAAGGGTCATCGCCAGCGATGAGCTGATGACCAAGTTTCGCATTCCGAAGCATACCTGGGGCTTTGTCCGCCAGTCCTGGCTGACACAGCAACCGTCGCTCTATTCGCGTCTCGATCTGGCGTGGGACGGCACGGGCGAGCCTAAGCTGTTAGAAAACAACGCCGATACGCCAACCTCTCTGTACGAAGCTGCGTTTTTCCAGTGGATCTGGCTGGAAGACCAACTCAATGCAGGCAACCTGCCGGAAGGCAGCGATCAGTTCAACAGTCTGCAGGAAAAGCTGATCGAGCGTTTCGCCGAGCTGCGTGAGCAGTATGGTTTTCAGTTGCTACATCTGACCTGTTGTCGCGATACGGTGGAAGACCGCGGAACGATCCAGTATCTGCAGGATTGCGCTGCCGAAGCTGAAATCGCCACTGAATTCCTCTATGTCGAAGATATTGGTCTTGGTGAAAAAGGTCAGTTCACGGATATGCAGGATCAGGTCATTGCTAACCTGTTCAAGCTCTATCCGTGGGAATTCATGCTGCGTGAAATGTTCTCCACCAAGCTGGAAGACGCTGGCGTTCGCTGGCTGGAACCAGCCTGGAAGAGCATCATCTCCAACAAAGCGTTATTACCGCTGTTGTGGGAAATGTTCCCGGATCATCCGAATCTGCTGCCTGCGTATTTCGCCGAAGATGACTATCCTCAGATGGATAAATTTGTCGTAAAGCCGATCTTCTCACGTGAAGGCGCGAACGTTTCCATTATCGAAAACGGTAAAACGATCGAAGCAGTGGAAGGGCCGTACGGCGAAGAAGGTATGATCGTGCAGCAGTTCCATCAGCTACCGAAGTTTGGCGACAGCTATATGTTGATCGGCAGCTGGCTAATCAACGATCAACCAGCTGGCATCGGCATTCGCGAAGACCGCGCGTTGATCACGCAGGATCTCTCGCGTTTCTATCCGCATATTTTTGTCGAATGACTGAGAGTGCCGGGTGGTAGCTGCGTCTTACCCGGCCTACAGCACGAACTGTAGGCTCGATAAGCGCAGCGCCATCGGACATTTATCATCCGACCTGCACCGACAACATACTCAAACTTCCCATCTCAATCCCGTCAACAGGAATAGTCACTGCCTCTTTGCCGTCCCAGGCACCTAATACATACAGCAGCGGCAGATAGTGATCCGGTGTCGGGTTCGATAACGATCCCCCTTCATGATCGAGATAGTTCACCAGCGGGTGCTGTTCAACCGGTCCCTGCCATGTCAGGTTTGCTTTAACATATTCGTTGAATGAGGTCGCCCACGGATATGGCGTGTTCTCACCGTGCCAACGCGCAGTGCGCAGGTTATGCACCACGTTGCCGCTGGCTACCAGCATAATGCCCTCATCACGCAGTGCCGCCAGCTTGCGGCCAATTTCAAAATGCCAGGCCGCAGGTTTGGTACTGTCAATGCTCAGCTGCACCATCGGAATATCCGCATGCGGGTACATCTTGATCAGCACGCCCCATGAACCGTGGTCAAAACCCCACGCCTCTTTGTCTAAGGTAACGGGCACCGAGGCCAGCAAGTCAACCAGATGCTGCGCCAGTTCCGGTGATCCAGGAGCCGGGTAATGGGTGTCATACAGCGCCTGCGGAAAACCGCCAAAATCGTGGATTGTTTTAGGCGCTTCCATCGCCGTCACGCCCGTGCCACGAGTGAACCAATGCGCCGAGACCACCACAATGGCTTTCGGGCGCGGCAACGTTTCCCCCAGTTGCTGCCAGGCGCGGGTATAAACGTTATCTTCCAGAACATTCATCGGGCTACCGTGGCCCAAAAACAATGCTGGCATACGAGTTGAAGACATGATGATATCCTTACTGAGGGAGTCATTTTGATACCACCACAATACGCTTATTCGGCTGATGAAGAACTCAGATAACCATGATGAAGATCATCAGTTATTTTGACGATCCAACCCGGACAGCAGATTGATAAGGAGTTTTATTTGTCGATGTCAGTACCTTTACTTCTGACTTTACTGGCAGGCGCCGCCACGTTTATCGGCGCATTTCTCGGCGTGTTAGGGCAAAAACCCTCCAACCGCGTGCTCGCCTTTTCTTTAGGCTTCGCCGCAGGGATTATGTTACTGATCTCACTGATGGAGATGCTCCCAGCCGCACTGGCTGCTGAAGGCATGTCGCCGGTATTGGGCTACGGAATGTTTATCGTTGGCTTACTGGGATACTTTGGCCTGGACCGCCTATTGCCGCACGCGCACCCTCAGGATCTGGTACAGAAAACCACGCGGCCACTGCCCGGCTCCATTAAACGTACCGCGATTTTATTAACGCTCGGCATTAGCCTGCACAACTTCCCGGAAGGGATAGCGACGTTTGTTACCGCCAGCAGCAACCTCGAGCTGGGCTTTGGTATTGCCCTTGCCGTCGCATTACACAATATTCCTGAAGGATTAGCCGTTGCGGGTCCAGTCTATGCAGCCACGGGCTCCAAACGTACGGCGATATTCTGGGCCGGGATCTCGGGCATGGCGGAAATCCTGGGCGGCGTACTGGCGTGGTTAATTCTGGGGAGCCTGATCTCACCGGTGGTGATGGCGGCAATAATGGCAGCAGTCGCAGGAATTATGGTGGCGCTGTCCGTCGATGAGCTAATGCCGTTGGCAAAAGAGATCGATCCGAATAATAATCCCAGCTATGGGGTACTTTGTGGAATGTCGGTGATGGGATTAAGTCTTGTCATCCTCCAGTCCATGGGGATCGGCTAATTCAGAGGGCGGATGCCACCCTGCTAATTTACAGCATCCGCTCATCCATAGCAGAACGTGAAGGACTATTCCTGTTCCTTAACCGCGCTGTTATCTTCGCCAGAACGACGAAAGAGTTTGTTTCGCGCCTCGAGTAATGCATCCCGGTCTTGCCGAAATGCCCGACAATAACGCTTCATATGGCAATAATAACCAACTGCAACGAGTGCAATTAATACAATCCAGTACCAGGCGATAAACATTCTTTTACCCTTAAAATTTAACATCATTAAACATTTAACGTTAAAATTTTACACAACCTTATTCTGACATACTCCTATAGTGGCATATTCCAGAAACAAATATATGATTTCGATCATATAAACCAGCAGCTATGCAAATAGTTAACACCGTTATAAAAAATAAAACAATGTCGACAAGATCACACTGCGCAATAATAAATATTGCCCTTAAAATAACGCACTCATACCATCCCAAAAATAATAAAAATTAGCACCTGCAAAATAATACATTTCATCAACATTAATATATTCACCATAAAAGTAGCATCGGCAATACCATTTTTTATTATATTCACATCGTAAAAACATAATATATTCAGCACTGTTATATTTAAAGATAATATAAGGAGATATATCCATGTTTACACAGTACCGAAAAACACTTCTAGCCGGAACGCTTGCACTGACGTTTGGCTTTGCCGCAGGGAATTCATTTGCCGCAGGTTTCCAACCAGCCCAGCCCGCAGGAAAATTGGGTGCGATAGTCGTTGACCCATACGGAAACGCCCCTCTTACCGCACTGGTTGAATTAGATAGTCACGTTATTTCGGATGTTAAAGTCACCGTTCATGGTAAAGGTGAAAAAGGAGTCCCAATTACCTATACCGTCGGCAAAGAATCCCTCGCCACCTACGATGGGGTTCCTATTTTTGGCCTTTATCAAAAGTTCGCTAATAAGGTCACCGTTGAATATAAAGAAAATGGCAAGGCCATCAAGGAAGATTACGTGGTGCAAACATCTGCCATCGTTAATCACTACATGGATAACCGTTCTATTTCCGATTTACAGCAAACAAACGTTATTAAGGTCGCACCTGGCTTTGAAGACCGTCTCTATCTGGTGAATACCCACACCTTTACCGCGCAGGGCGCAGAATTCCACTGGCATGGTGAAAAAGATAAAAATGCCGGTATCCTGGATGCTGGTCCGGCCGGTGGCGCATTACCCTTTGATATCGCACCCTTTACCTTTGTCGTTGATACGGAAGGCGAATATCGTTGGTGGCTGGATCAGGACACTTTCTATGACGGCCATGACATGGATATCAATAAGCGCGGTTACCTGATGGGCATACGGGAGACACCGCGCGGCACCTTCACCGCCGTACAGGGCCAGCACTGGTATGAATTCGATATGATGGGCCAGATTCTGGCCGACCATAAGCTGCCGCGCGGATTCCTCGACGCATCGCATGAGTCCGTCGAAACGGTGAACGGCACCGTACTGCTTCGCGTGGGTAAACGGGACTATCGCAAGGAAGATGGCATTCACGTACAAACTATCCGCGACCAGATTATTGAAGTCGACAAATCCGGTCGTGTTGTTGACGTGTGGGATCTGACAAAAATTCTCGATCCGATGCGTGATGCACTGCTGGGTGCGTTGGATGCGGGCGCGGTATGCGTCAACGTGGACCTCGCTCATGCCGGCCAGCAGGCAAAACTGGAGCCAGATACCCCCTACGGTGATGCCCTCGGCGTGGGTGCGGGTCGTAACTGGGCGCACGTTAACTCCATCGCCTTTGACGCCAAAGACGACGCCATCATTATCTCTTCCCGCCATCAGGGGGTTGTCAAAATCGGTCGCGATAAACAGGTTAAGTGGATCCTTGCACCGTCTAAAGGCTGGAATAAGGCGCTGGCAAGCAAGCTGTTAAAACCGGTTGATGATAAAGGCAACGCACTGAAATGTGATGAAAATGGCAAGTGCGAGAATACCGATTTCGATTTTACCTACACTCAACACACCGCATGGCTCTCCAGCAAAGGAACGCTTACCATTTTTGACAACGGCGATGGCCGCGGACTCGAACAACCGGCTTTACCAACGATGAAATACTCCCGTTTCGTCGAATATAAAATTGACGAGAAAAAAGGGACCGTCCAGCAAATTTGGGAGTACGGAAAAGAGCGCGGTTATGATTTTTATAGCCCTATCACCTCGGTTATCGAATATCAAAAGGATCGCGACACCATGTTTGGCTTTGGTGGTTCGATTAATTTATTTGACGTTGGACAGCCAACCATCGGCAAAATCAACGAAATTGACTACAAAACAAAAGAAGTCAAAGTCGAAATTAATGTCCTGTCCGATAAGCCAAATCAAACTCACTACCGTGCATTGCTGGTTCATCCACGCCAAATGTTTAAATAATTACATTAGATTAAGGATTAATTATGTCATCTAAATGGATCACTTCATTATTTAAAAGCGTGGTATTAACCGCCGCGCTTGCCTCACCGTTTGCAGCATCAGCGTTTACTGAAGGCACTGATTATATGGTTCTGGAAAAACCAATTCCCAATGCTGATAAGACGTTGATCAAAGTATTCAGTTACGCCTGCCCATTTTGCTACAAATATGATAAAGCCGTGACAGGGTCCGTGTCAGACAAAGTCGCCGATGTCGTTACTTTCACTCCGTTTCATCTGGAAACGAAAGGGGAATACGGTAAGCAGGCCAGTGAAATCTTTGCCGTAATGATTGCCAGGGACATGGCTGCAGGTATTTCATTGTTTGACGCCAAATCACAGTTTAAAAAAGCCAAGTTCGCTTATTACGCCGCCTACCACGATAAGAAAGAGCGCTGGTCAGAGGGTAAAGATCCCGCCTCATTCATCAAAACAGGGTTAGATGCAGCGGGCATGAGCCAGGCTGATTTTGACGCGGCATTGAAGGATCCTGCCGTCCAGCAAACGCTGGAGAAATGGAAAGCAGCATATGATGTCGCCAAAATTCAGGGCGTTCCGGCTTACGTCGTCAATGGTAAATACCTGATCTACACCAAAAATATCAAATCTATTGATTCCATGGCTGAGCTTGTCAGAGAGCTCGCGAAAAAATAAACAGGGACCCGGCTATGGCTTTCATAAAAGGATCGTGGCGAGACTTATGTAATACACCGGTTGATACCCTGGTGAGATGGCAGGAACAGCGCTTTCTGTGGCTGTTGATGGCTTGCGCAATGGGTGGATTGATTATTCTGGCGCACTCGTTCTTCCAAATCTATCTCTACATGGCCCCCTGCGAGCAATGTGTCTACATTCGTTTTGCCATGCTGGTGATGGTTTTTGGCGGATTGATTGCGGCAATCAACCCCAAAAATGTTGTTCTGAAGCTCATCGGTTGTATCGCGGCATTTTACGGCAGCATCCTGGGCATTAAGTTCTCCATCAAACTTAACGGCATTCATTATGCTGTACATAACCCGGACCCGGATTCGCTGTTTGGCGTACAGGGATGTTCCACCGATCCGACATTCCCTTTCAATTTGCCTCTGGCCAACTGGGCACCGGAGTGGTTTAAACCCACAGGAGATTGCGGCTATGACGCTCCCATCGTTCCCGACGGCGTGGCGCTCAGCAGTACGCAAAAGTGGTTTGTCGATCTGTACCAGCAGTCAGAAGGCTGGTATCTGATCCCGCCTTGGCATTTTATGAACATGGCGCAGGCCTGTTTGTTGGCCTTTAGTTTGTGCTTACTGTTGCTCGTCATTATGAGCGGCGCATGGGCATTAAAGCGGGTGAGAACCAAATAATCGGAGCAAGAAACAAAAAAACCGAAGCCTGGAAGATGGCTTCGGTTTTTTATGCTTACCGCGACTAACGTGGTAATTTGCGATTAGCTGGCTTTGCGCTCATGCGCCTGACGGTAAGCCACCAGGTCTTCAATAGTAACTACCGCCATATTATGCTTGCCGGCAAATTCGATACATTCTGGCGCACGCGCCATGGTGCCATCGTCATTGGTCAGTTCGCACAGCACGCCTGCCGGTTTAAACCCTGCCAGCGTCATCAGGTCGATGGTTGCTTCAGTGTGACCACCGCGGGTCAACACGCCACCTGCCTGAGCACGCAGCGGGAAAACGTGCCCCGGACGGTTAAGATCGGAAGGTTTAGCGCCATCCTGAATTGCCGCACGCACCGTAGTAACACGGTCCGCAGCGGAAACGCCGGTGGTCACGCCTTCTGCGGCTTCAATGGTCACAGTAAAACCGGTACCGTAAGCGCTGGTGTTATTTTCCACCATCATTGGCAGATCGAGCTGTTTGCGTCGGTCTTCAGTGATGCACAGGCATACAATACCGCTGCCGTGACGAATGGTCAGAGCCATCTGTTCAACGGTCATGGTTTCTGCCGGGAAAATCATATCGCCTTCGTTTTCACGATCTTCGTCGTCAAGCACCATCACACCGCGTCCTTCACGCAGCGCAGACAGCGCAAGTTCAACACGTTCGAAAGGCGTACCAAAAGAGGAAAGTAGCGTCTGATTCATGGTAAAAAAACCTCACTAAAATTATGGTTACCAGAATCAGGGCAGTCTTAGGAGTACCGTCTAAGCGGCAAAAAAATAACGTGAGCGGGTCCATGCCCGACTGGATCGTTACTCTCTCCCATCCGGACTCTAACCGTCGGCCCCGGAATTACACCGGATCTGCTGACCTTTGAGTTTGCACCCAAAGCGCTCGCGGGCTTTCAACCTGAGTTGATTTACCGCCGGTGGGGAATTTCGCCCCGCCCTGAGAATAAGCGGGTTAACTATAACGCTATTGATTACCTTCATCAACGCCTTTGCTCGTCTTAGCTTCACACAATTCTGGTTTATGCCTGTGCCAGTTCGCACTACAATAGGCAACAACACGTACCAGTTCAGGGAAACCACAATGATTGACCCGAAAAAAATTGAGCAGATTGCTCGTCAGGTTCACGAGTCGATGCCGAAAGGGATCCGCGAGTTTGGCGAAGACGTCGAGAAGAAAATTCGTCAAACGCTGCAGTCACAGCTGACCCGTCTGGATCTGGTAAGCCGTGAAGAGTTTGATGTACAGACTCAGGTTTTGCTGCGTACCCGTGAAAAGCTGGCGCTGCTTGAGCAACGTCTGACTGAGCTGGAATCGCGTGAAAAAACGGCAGAAGTTAAACCTGCTCCCGCGATCCCGTCAGTCGATCCGCAAGAGTAAAAACGACAACGGGCCGCAAGGCCCGTTTTTTCTGTTAGTGTTCCAGTTCTAGCTTCCTGGCCTCCGTCGCCTGCTGGCAGTACAGCGCATAGCGTTTGCAAAACCAGCTACGATGTTCTTCATCCATATTCCCAGTTATCGCCTGGATATCTACGGGATGGCCCTCAGCTTGCATCCTGGCAAAACTACGGGCCAGGAAATCGAAATTGTTCATTGAATACATATTGCTGTTCATGAGCATACCCTCCAGTTATTGAATATCTGTTAAGGCCATATGCTTTTTCTAATTTCAGTATTTCCCTGGATGCGAAGTTATTCTGTACATATTGTGCGCAAACGCACTGCGCTGGTTCACAGTTTCCCACGAAATCTAAGAGGGGTCGGATTTAAGGTCAGCGTGACGCACGCTTATTGTGACGTCATGTAAAAGTAAATCGGGGGGAGAAACCCCTTCTCCCCTTATTCCTTTACTTTAGGTTGAAGAAAACAGCAGCATCAATAGCAAGAAACGTATCGCATCCAAAAGTTCGACACGTTTCCAGCATTTGTTATTTATCGCTGTCTTTTTGGATCTTCTTGATGATATTGGTCGTTGAGCAGCCATCTTCAAAGTTCAGCACCAGCACTTCACCGCCGTTCGCCCACACTTCTTTGCTGCCCGCAATATCTTCCGGCTTATAGTCGCCGCCTTTTACCAGCAGATCCGGCAGGATGCCGGCAATCAGACGCTGTGGTGTGTCTTCTTCAAAAGAGACCACCCAGTCGACGGCTTCCAGCGCGCCCAGCACGATCATGCGCTGTTCCAGCGGGTTGACCGGACGCGTTTCGCCTTTCAGACGTTTGGTCGAAGCATCGCTGTTTACCGCAACGATCAGACGATCGCCCAGCTTGCGCGCATTCGCCAGATAGGAAACGTGGCCAGCATGTAGGATGTCGAACACGCCGTTGGTCATCACCACTTTCTCACCGCGCTTGCGGGCGCTGGCTACGGCCTGTTTCAGCTCAGACTCGCTCATCACGCCAAAGCCAGTGTCGGCCCGACCGCGCACGGCGTTTTCCAGTTCAATCGGGGAAACGGTTGAAGTCCCCAGTTTACCGACGACAACACCCGCTGCGGCATTAGCAAAATAGCACGCCTCTTCCAGAGTGTTCCCCGCCGCCAGCGTCGCTGCCAGCACGCCGATCACCGTATCGCCCGCCCCCGTCACGTCATACACTTCCTGCGCCTGCGTCGGCATATGCAGTGGCGATTTGCCCGGTTGCAGCAGCGTCATACCCTGTTCGGAACGCGTGATCAGCAGCGCGGAAAGGTCGAAATCTGCAATCACTTTCATGCCGCGCTCAACCAGTTCATCTTCGCTTTTGCACTTACCGGCCACCGCTTCAAATTCAGACAAATTCGGCGTCAGCAGCGTTGCGCCACGATAGCGTTCAAAATCGGTCCCTTTCGGATCGATAAGCACCGGCACCCCAGCCTTACGCGCCAGAGCAATCATCTGCTGCACGCTTGCCAGCGCGCCTTTGGCGTAATCGGAGAGCACCAAAGCGCCAATGGAGCCCAGAGCCTGGTTAATACGCTCATGCAGTGGCTGCGGATCCACGCCTTCAAAACCTTCTTCGAAATCCAGGCGAATCAGTTGCTGGTTGCGGGAAAGCACGCGCAGTTTGGTGATCGTCGGATGAGTTGGCACAGAAACGAAGTCACATTTTACGTTCACATCCGCCAGCGTTTTGCTCAGCGCACGCGCCGCGTCGTCAATCCCAGTCAGGCCGACCAGACGCGAATTCGCTCCCAGAGAGGCAATGTTCATCGCCACGTTTGCTGCGCCACCGGGACGTTCTTCAATGGTATCAACCTTCACCACCGGAACCGGCGCTTCAGGTGAAATACGGCTGGTAGGACCGTACCAGTAGCGATCTAGCATCACATCACCGACAACCATGACTCCTGCACGTTCAAACTCTGGCAGCGTTACTTTCATTCCTGTCTCCTGAGAGATTCTCTGAGGGTCTTAAAATTTGCGCGCGATAATAGCACACTTCACTCGGCAACCAGCCACTTCTGCCAGCTGTCACGCACCAGCGTACGTTCAGCGTCGAAATGCTCCGGCGCCACATGGCCCGGAAGTTCCTGCAATGCAAGATGGTGAAGTTCATCGCGCAGCGTCGTATAAGCACGGGTAAGCGCCAGCGCTTCCTGCTCATCCATAATGTCGTTTTGCGCCAGTAACTCCAGAATGCGCACGTTATCCGACCAGCGCGTCAGCTTCGGTTTTTCATGCGCATAGCGCAGCACCAGGTATTGCGTAATAAACTCAATGTCGGTGATGCCGCCTTCATCCGCTTTGATATCAAAACGATCGCGATGCTTATTGCCCAAATGGGCACGCATTTTCTCACGCATTTCGCGCACATCGGTCTGCAAGGTTTTCGCGTCGCGGACGAGGGTCATGATATCGCGACGAATCGCATCAAACTGAGAGGTCAACCGTGGGTCGCCGTACACCACTCGAGCGCGCACCAGCGCCTGATGCTCCCACGTCCAGGCTTCGTTGCGCTGGTAATCAGCGAAAGCCTCGGTTGATGTCACCAGCATTCCCGCCGCGCCGGACGGACGCAACCGCGCATCCACTTCATACAAAATACCGGATGAGGTGCGGGTGCTGAAAAGGTGCATAATGCGCTGCGACAGACGCAGATAGAACTGTCGCCCGTCAATCTCACGCTCACCATCCGTCATCACGTCCATAGGACAGTCATGCAGGAAGATCAGATCAAGATCCGAACTGTAGCCCAGCTCCCAGCCGCCCAGTTTGCCATACCCGACGACGGCAAAACCGCGCCCCTCGCGCCCGTCAAGATGAGTGGGTTGCCCGTAGCGAGCGACCATCTGCATCCACGCCTGCTGGACTACCGCATCAATAATAGCTTCCGCCAGCCAGGTTAAGTGGTCGCTCACCTTCATCACCGGCAGCGTACCAGCGATATCTGCCGCGGCAATGCGCAGCAACTGCGTTTGCTTAAACTGACGCAGCGCTTCCAACTGCTGCTCTTCGTCATCTTCCGGCACGCGCAGCAAATACTGACGCAGTTCATCACGGTAGGCATCCGTCGCAGTGGGTTGATACAAGGTGTTCGGATCCAGCAGTTCATCGAGCAACAGCGGATACCGCGCCAGCTGGCTGGCGATCATCGGCGAAGCGGCACATAACGAAATCAGATGCTTAAGCGCTCCGGGGAATTCGCTCAGCAGCTCCAGATAGGTCGTACGGGTCACAATGCTTACCAGCAGCGGTGTGATGCGCGACAGTGGGACTGAGGCGTCGTCACGCGAACAGACATCGCTCAGCAGATGCGGCATTAAGTGATCCAGCACCTGGCGTCCGCGTGGGCCAATGGTGCGTTTATCCAGCTCTTTGCGAAAATCAGCAATCAGAGACAGCACGCGCCGGCGATCGTCATCCGCCAGATGCGTCAGCACCGGCGTGGTGTCATCTTCCTGTAATGCGTCCTGCCACAGTTCACGCCACTGTTCTGAGAGCGACTCTTCCTGGGTTTCTGCTTCGTCATCGCCAATCAACTCGTTAAACACCCGGCGCACGTTGTCCATATGACTGGCCAGCACATCGGTTAGCTGCTGCCAGTCATCGACGTTCATCCCCCACGCCAGCCGCGCGCGGTTCAGTTCATCGCCTGGCAACGTCTGGGTCTGCTCATCATTGATACTTTGCAGCAGGTTCTCCAGACGACGTAAATAGAGATAGGCTGCGCGCAGTTGTTCCGCGTCGGTGTCTGACAGCAGGTGCAACGCATTGATGGCGCTGAGCGTGGGTAACAGCGAGCGGGATTGCAATGACGGCTCGCGCCCACCGCGAATAAGCTGGAATACCTGCACGATAAATTCGATTTCACGAATACCGCCCGCGCCCAACTTAATGTTGTCTTTCAGACCACGGCGGCGCACTTCGCGGGCAATCATTCCTTTCATGTTACGCAGAGACTGGATCACGCTGAAATCAATATAGCGGCGGAAGACAAAAGGCCGCAGCATAGCGCGAAGCTCACTGACGTAAGTACCGTCGCAATCGCCCATAATGCGGGCTTTGACCATCGCATAGCGTTCCCAGTCGCGCCCTTGTTCCTGGTAATAATCCTCCAGCGCGGAGAAGCTCAGCACCAGCGGGCCGCTGTCGCCAAACGGGCGTAAACGCATATCCACCCGATAGACAAATCCATCCATTGTGGGCTGATCCAGCACTTTGATAAGCCGCTGGCCCATACGGGTAAAGAACTGGGCGTTATCCAGCTCGCGACGTCCGCCCTGCGTACTGCCGTGCTCCGGCCAGGCAAAAATCAGATCGATATCAGAGGAAAAATTCAGTTCGCCGCCGCCCAGTTTCCCCATGCCTAAAATCAGCAGCGGTTGCGCAACACCTTGTGGATTACAGGGCGTACCCCATTCACGACAGCAGGCGGCGTATAACCAGTCACGCGCGGCGACGATCAACGTTTCAGCCAAATGGCTTAGCTGCTGCAAGATACTCTCTTCCGTCACCAGCGACAGCGTCTGCGCCCAGGCGATACGCACCATGATGCGACGGCGAAACAGGCGCAGCTCACGCATCAGCGTGTTTTCATCGCTAACGTCGACCAATGCTTGCTGTAACCAATCAGCATAGTGTTGCCATTCATCCGCCTCGGGTGGCGTGCTTTCCAGTTCGACCAGCCATTCAGGATGGGCAATAATGCTGTCGCGAAAAAAATCACTGAATGTAAGCACTGACTTCGCCTGAATGCTAAGCGAGGATTCAGATATTGCTGCTGGCAGCCGCTCAACAACGGTCGGCCAGTACTGCTGTAACGGTGAAGAGAGCTGCTTCATTTATGGATTATCCTTTGAATAGTACCGGGCAGCGGCATGTTGCCTTATCCAGCCTGCATGACGCTTCCACCCATCGCGTAGGCCTGATAAGCGCTGCGCCATCAGGCATCCCGGCCTCACCCTGATTATCGTTTTCCGCTGTGCAGCCAGAACGGTTCCAAAGCAATCGCCTCGTTGCGGAAGTGTTCAATTTCAATGTATTGGTTGGCCGCAATGGCGTGACGTAAACCCTGCCAGGTGGCGATCCATTCCGATGCGACCTTTTCGTCGTAGTATCCCGCCAGCATCAGCATGCTATCAATATTGCGCGTCAGGCGCGGAAGTTGATCGGCGTACTGATCGCCCAGCGGCTGAGCAAAAGCTGTTTTCAGTTCAGCAGCATGGCGCGAGAGATGGGTATCTGAGAAACGCTTAAAGGAGTCGGCTATTTTACCCTGCGCCTTCGCATCAAGGAACGGCTGCCACCCTTTGGTCACCAGCCATTCGGTCAGCGCCAGCTTGGCCATCGCCGTTTGCGTGCTGTAAACCGCGGAAACGGCAGAAACGTCAGACGCAATGATCGCTTCCGACTGGGTTAGCAAATCACGTAAGTGAGCACTCGCTTTTCGTGGCACATTACCGCCAAACAGCATCAGAATGTGACGCACCAGGCCCATCGCAGCCAGCACCTCGGCTTTCGCCCCTTTGACGCCACGCACCCACAGCTCTTCATGGTACTGCCACTGTGATAATGCCAGCTCCAGCGCCGCTTCCAGCCCTTGCTCAATACTCGCTTTTGCCGGAACCTTCAAAATGCGCGTCGGTTTGAGTTCACGCGGCGCATTCCCCTGAGCCAGATGATAGCCGCGCGCCGCTTTACTCAGGCTGCCCTGGCGTAAACCGGTTTGCGATACCAGCTGGTTTGCCAGCTTCAATACCGCACGGGTATCGCCGCTTAACAACTCCAGTTCAAGCTCACAGATAGGTTCAGCCAACTCGCCCGCTTTCACTTCCCCGAGATCGAGGGCCATTTCAATGCGGCTACCGTCGATATCAAGGTGCCATTTCTCACGGTAAAAATCGGTGCTGAAGAGCGGCTGTACCTGAGAGGCAAGTTCAGCGGGCAGTTTGCCATCAGGCCAGACTTCCGTTGGGAACAGGGAGAGATCCAACTCTGGCGCGTTCAGCGCAACGTTAAACTCCGGCCGCTGATGCAGGCCGCCCGTCACTCGTCCGGCAATTTTCATGGTCATTTCGTAATGACCGTTCTCACCGCGAATACGCAGCCCCATATCGTGACCACGCAGCCACGCATCCGGCGTTTCGTAGTAGATATTCAGCAACTGGCTGGGCGCATGATGCTCTCCCCCCAGCGTATTCAGACGTTCACGTAGCGCATCTACAGCGTCACTATTGACGATAAATTTTAATTCGATTTCCTGGGCCATGGTCTTGTACTTATGGGTTATGTCACAGTTGAGAAAACTGACTGCGAACTAAGCTCGTTCTTTATGGTCAGTAGATAGTATTTTGCGCCAAATTGCCATGCAACGAGCAATTTGACGGGCGTAAAAGTTTCGAGTGGTGGCAAAAAGGACACAGATGATTCCGATTGATGTCGAATGCTTTGCGTAGAGACACTGATGCCACTACTATCGTTCCACTTTCTATGACAATAACGACAGCCTGATGCCAAAATTACGCCTGATTGGATTAACTTTACTCGCACTTAGCGCCACTGCAGTCTCTCATGCCGAAGAAAAGCGCTATGTTTCTGACGAACTGAACACCTGGGTCCGCAGCGGTCCGGGAGATAATTATCGCCTCGTGGGTACGGTTAACGCCGGCGAGGAAGTCACGCTATTACAGACCGATGCCAACACTAACTACGCCCAGGTGAAAGACAGCACCGGACGTACCGCCTGGATCCCACTGAAAGAGCTGAACAGTACGCCGAGCCTGCGTACCCGCGTTCCCGATCTGGAAAATCAGGTTAAGACCTTGACCGATAAGCTCAATAATATCGACACCACGTGGAATCAGCGCACCGCCGATATGCAGCAAAAAGTGTCGCAAAGCGACAGCGTAATCGACGGGCTGAAACAAGAAAACCAGAAGCTGAGGAACGAGCTTATCGTGGCGCAAAAGAAGGTCAGCGCAGCCAACCTTCAGCTTGATGACAAACAGCGCACCATCATCATGCAGTGGTTTATGTACGGCGGCGGCGTGCTGGGTCTGGGTTTGTTGCTCGGCCTGGTTCTGCCACACATGATCCCCAGCCGTAAACGCAAAGATCGCTGGATGAACTGAATCGCCTTCTCCGCCACACTGACATATGATTAAGGGATCATAATTTCAAAAGGAAAGTGGTGTGAAGATTTATCTGGTCGGTGGTGCTGTTCGGGATGCGTTATTAGGGCTACCGATTAAAGATAAAGATTGGGTTGTTGTCGGCGCCACGCCGCAAGAGATGCTCGACGCGGGCTACCAGCAGGTAGGCCGCGATTTTCCCGTGTTTCTGCATCCGCAAACCCGGGAAGAGTATGCGCTGGCGCGTACCGAACGCAAATCAGGCTCGGGGTATACCGGATTCACCTGCTACGCCGCGCCGGATGTGACGCTGGAGGCCGATCTTCAGCGTCGCGATCTGACCATCAACGCAATGGCCCGCGATGACGACGGCGAGATTATCGATCCGTATAACGGACGCGACGATCTGGAAAACCGTCTGCTACGCCATGTGTCCTCCGCCTTTAGCGAAGATCCATTGCGCGTGCTGCGCGTGGCGCGCTTTGCTGCCCGCTATGCGCACCTCGGTTTTCGTATCGCTGAAGAAACCATGACGCTGATGCGCGATATGAACGCCGCAGGGGAACTGGAGCACCTGACGCCAGAGCGAGTGTGGAAAGAAACAGAAGGTGCTTTAACCACCCGTAACCCACAGGTATTTTTTCAGGTCCTGCGCGACTGCGGCGCACTGCACGTCCTGTTTCCGGAAGTAGATGCCCTGTTTGGCGTTCCCGCGCCCGCGCAATGGCACCCGGAAATTGATACCGGTATTCACACGCTGATGACGCTGTCGATGGCGGCCATGTTAAGTCCGGAGGTCGACGTGCGTTTCGCCACGCTGTGCCACGATCTTGGCAAAGCATTGACGCCAAAAGCACTGTGGCCACGCCACCACGGTCACGGTCCGGCTGGCGTGAAGCTGGTCGAGCAACTGTGCCAACGCCTGCGCGTGCCGAATGACATCCGTGATTTAGCCAAACTGGTAGCCGAGTTTCACGACCTCATTCATACCTTCCCGATCCTGCAGCCGAAAACCATCGTTAAGCTGTTTGATTCCATCGATGCCTGGCGCAAACCGCAGCGCGTGGAGCAAATCGCCCTGACCAGCGAGGCCGACGTGCGTGGGCGGACCGGTTTTGAAGCGGCGGATTATCCGCAAGGCAGGCTGTTGCGTGAAGCCTGGCAGGTTGCGCAGGCGGTACCAACGAAAGACGTCGTTGAGGCGGGATTCAAAGGTCAGGCTATTCGCGAGGAACTGACCCGGCGTCGGATCGCGGCGGTGGCCGCCTGGAAAGAACAACGTTGCCCAAAAGCGTAGACAGAGCATTGCCGGATAAGCGTTAACGCCGCTATCCGGCAAGCTAGCAAAATCAGAAGAACACGACGTAAACGGCTGCCGCCACAATAAAGCGGTAAATCGCAAACGGAATAAACGAGATGCGCTTAATCAGCTGCAGGAAGGTTTTGATCGCCACCAACGCCACGATAAACGCCGTCACGAAACCAACTGCAAACATCGGAATATCTGATGCGCTGAGGAACGTCCAGCTTTTGTAGAGATCCAGCGCCGTTGCGCCCATCATCATCGGCACGGCCAGCAGGAAGGAGAATTCGGAGGCCGCGTAACGGCTTACTCCCATCAGCATACCGCCAGAAATCGTCGCCCCGGAGCGAGAAAAACCCGGCCACAGCGCCAGACACTGGAAACAGCCAATCATAAACGCCTGGCGATAGGTCATATCATCCAGACCCGGCGCACGCGGCTCTTTCGGCTTCAGGCATTCTGCGGCAATCAGCAGCACGCCCCCTACCACCAGCGCATACATCACGTTGATCGGGTTAAACAGCGATTTGATGATGTCGTGGAAAATCAGTCCCAGTACGACGGCAGGAACCATCCCCAACAGGATATGGCCCAGCGTCAGCCGACCTTTGCCAGTGCCTTCATGTGGGACCTTACCGAAGTGAATGCCAATCAGGCCAAACAGACGTCGCCAGAACATCACCACGACCGCCAGGATAGAGCCCAACTGGATAACCACCTCAAATGTTTTTGCGGTGTCACCCTCAAAACCCAGCAAGTGGCCAACAATAATCATATGGCCGGTACTGGAAACGGGTAAAAACTCCGTCAATCCTTCGACCACACCCAAAATTGCCGCCACCAGCAGCGAGTGCATATCACTCATTAATGAACCTCTAGATAGATAAACCACGGCGAAAACGAGCCGACATAAAGACCCTTTTATACCCGTTTGGTTTAGATATTATTATTTTAATTATTTTCTTTCAGATTATTGCCACGCTCAATGATAACCCCGACGTTGGCCGCACGGGCTACCGCGCCAGGTTTACTGAGTTTGATCCGCACCCATGGAGAATTAAAACGGCTCAGCAGCAGATCCGCCACCTCTTCCGCCACGCGTTCGACCAGCGCAAAGCGCCCGCCTTCCACATGATTAACAACCGTTTGAGCAATATCAGCATAGCTCAGGCAATCAGCCACATCATCGCTTTTAGCCGATTTACGGTTGTCCCACGCCATTTCGATATCGAACACCAACTGTTGTTCGATCGTTTGTTCCCAGTCGTAAACACCAATAGTGGTGATTACAGAAAGTTGCTCTATAAATACAATATCCATCACGACCTGCCTGCTTTTTGGCTAACCCGGATACCACTTCCGGCGAAATATGCGTATTATCCACAGAAGTAGCGTTTTACACGACATTTTCAAAACGGAACAGCTTATGAGTGCAATCGCGCCTGGAATGATTATCTTCGCGTACCTCTGTGGCTCAATTTCCAGTGCTATTCTGGTATGCCGCCTTGCTGGATTACCGGACCCGCGTGACAGCGGATCTGGGAATCCGGGCGCGACAAACGTATTGCGCATCGGTGGCAAAGGAGCCGCCGTCGCGGTGCTGATTTTCGACGTCCTGAAAGGTATGTTACCCGTCTGGGGTGCCTATGCGCTAGGCATTAGCCCCTTCTGGCTGGGATTGATCGCGATCGCCGCCTGTCTGGGTCACATTTGGCCGGTCTTCTTCGGCTTTAAAGGTGGGAAAGGCGTTGCCACCGCCTTTGGCGCAATTGCGCCGATTGGTTGGGATTTAACCGGCGTGATGGCCGGAACCTGGCTGCTGACCGTCTTATTAAGCGGCTATTCATCATTAGGCGCTATCGTCAGCGCGCTGATCGCCCCCTTTTACGTCTGGTGGTTCAATCCCCAGTTCACTTTCCCGGTGTCCATGCTGTCGTGCTTAATTCTGTTACGCCACCATGACAACATTCAGCGTCTGTGGCGTCGTCAGGAGCCAAAGATCTGGACCAAGCTGAAGAAAAAACGCGAAAGAGACCCAGAGTGATTTTAATGTCGGATAGCGACGCAACAGCGTCTTATCCGGCGTGGGGAATGTGATACCCCTCTACCGGTTTGCCTAATCGGTGCTGGCACCACGTCGCCAGAAACTCCACGCACACCCGAAGCTTCACGCTGCGATACAGCGGCTCCTGATAAACCGCCCAGATATTGGCGCTTTGCGCATAGTCCGGCAGCACGCGCACCAGTTCACCGCTTGCCAGAAACGGCTGCAGGTCCCATTCGGAACGCAGCATAATCCCTTTTCCCTGTAGCGCCCACTGCAACACAATCTCGCCGCTGTTAGAGGAAAGATGTCCCGCCACCTTGACCGACTTTTTCTCCTGGCCGTTATCCAGCTCCCACACCCCGTGGGTCATATCGCGTTCTTTAGTGACCAGGCAATCATGACGACTTAATTCCTGCAGCGTTGTCGGCTCACCGTATTTTTGTAAATATGTCGGCGCTGCACATAATATCCTTCTATTTTTCGTTAACAAATGCGCAATATAATAATCCGGAATTTCGTCATTAATACGAATATCCAAATCGATATTATCCTGCGCCAAATCAATTTGCCGATCGTAAAGTTCAAAATGCACCTGTAATTCAGGATAGCTATGCATCAGTTCGGTAATAGCCGGTGCAATATAACTGCGCCCAAAGCCAAAGCTACAGCCGATACGAATCATCCCTGCCGGGCGCGTTTTGAGTTGCGTGACGTCATCGACCAGATGCTGATAGCCCGCAAGAATAGCCTGCGCATGTTCATAACAACGTTGACCACTCTCCGTGAGTGTCACGCCGCGCGCGGAGCGGCTTAGCAGCGTCGTCCCCAGCGTGGACTCAAGGATCTGAATGCGTTTCGTCACAAATGCGGGCGTTTGGCCGAGCGCCGCGGCGGCGGCACTGAAACTGCCGCTATGAACAATTTCAACCAGGACCTGCAGGTCTTTCGCGAGGGGATACGTGTTCAGCATGATCGGTATATCCGTAAAGTTGTTAACTGCAGTGTAATTCCCTCATGCGTATTAAACCCTGCCTTTGCGCAATTTTTATTGCTTATCTGAACATCATTCACGATCTGTTAATTGGATATTCACAGTGGCAAATAATATAAAACCACATTTTTAGTGGTAGTTTGTGGCGGAGAATTTATTTCCAGATAAATAAAAGAACTGGAGTTAACAAGATGAGCAATCAAAATAACCAAAATGCGATAACTACGCTGACAAACATTGTCGCCGATTTTACCGCCATGATTTCTACCCGCATGCCTGACGACGTCGTAGATAAATTAAAACAGCTGCGTGAAGGCGAAACTTCGCCGATGGGTAAAATCATCTACCACACCATGTTTGACAATATGCAGAAAGCTATCGACCTGAACCGTCCGGCCTGTCAGGACACCGGCGAGATTATGTTCTTTGTGAAGGTCGGCTCCCGTTTTCCGCTGCTGGGCGAACTGCAAAGCATCCTGAAACAGGCCGTTGAAGACGCCACGGTAAAAGCGCCGCTGCGCCATAACGCGGTCGAGATTTTTGACGAAGTGAATACCGGCAAAAATACCGGTACCGGTGTGCCGTGGGTCACCTGGGACATCATCCCTGATAACGACGACGCGGAAATCGAAGTCTACATGGCAGGCGGCGGTTGTACGCTGCCGGGACGTTCGAAAGTGTTAATGCCTTCTGAAGGCTACGAGGGCGTGGTGAAATTTGTCTTCGAAAATATCTCCACGTTGGCAGTCAACGCTTGTCCGCCGGTGCTGGTGGGCGTAGGTATTGCCACCTCTGTGGAAACCGCCGCCGTCCTTTCTCGTAAAGCGGTGCTACGTCCTATCGGATCACGTCATCCGAATCCAAAAGCGGCCGAACTGGAACTGCGTCTTGAAGAAGGGCTGAACCGTCTGGGCATTGGCCCGCAAGGGTTGACCGGGAATAGCTCGGTGATGGGCGTGCATATCGAATCCGCCGCACGCCATCCGTCGACTATCGGCGTTGCCGTTTCTACCGGCTGCTGGGCACACCGTCGCGGCACACTGTTAGTTCATGCTGACCTCTCCTTCGAAAACCTGTCTCACACCCGGAGCGCGTTATGAAAAAGATCCTCACAACCCCGATCAAAGCCGAAGATCTGGCCGACATTCGCGTTGGCGATGTCATCTACCTGACCGGTACGCTGGTGACCTGCCGTGACGTGTGTCACCGCCGCCTGATCGAACTGAAGCGCCCGATTCCTTATGACCTGAACGGCAAAGCCATTTTCCACGCGGGGCCCATCGTACGTAAGAACGGTGAAAAATGGGAGATGGTCTCCGTTGGCCCAACCACCAGCATGCGTATGGAAGCGTTTGAGAAAGACTTTATCGAGCAGACGGGCGTCAAACTGGTGGTCGGCAAGGGCGGCATGGGACCGCTAACGGAAGCAGGCTGCAAGCAGTTTAAAGCGCTGCACGTAATCTTCCCGGCAGGTTGTGCGGTCGTGGCGGCAACCCAGGTTGAAGAGATCGAAGAGGTACACTGGACCGAACTTGGCATGCCGGAATCCCTGTGGGTATGTCGGGTGAAAGAGTTCGGCCCGCTGATCGTTTCCATCGATACCCACGGCAATAACCTGATCGCCGAAAACAAAAAGCTGTTCGCTGAACGTCGCGATCCTATCGTCGATGAAATCTGCGAGCACGTGCACTACATCAAATAACCCTCCCGGAGAGGCGCTGCGCCTCTCCCTTTTCGTAGGGATACAACAATGGCACCTTTAGCTGGTTGGTGGCGATACCTGGCTCCGCTGGTGGTCATCGCCATTATTGCTGTACTGCCCGTCCCCAACGGTCTTGAGAACCACACCTGGCTCTATTTTGCCGTCTTTACCGGTGTGATTGTGGGCCTTATTCTGGAACCTGTACCGGGCGCGGTGGTAGCGATGATTGGCATTTCGATCATCGCCGTCCTTTCACCGTGGCTGCTGTTCAGCCCGGAGCAACTCGCGCAGGACGGTTTTAAATTTACCGCCAAATCGCTGTCATGGGCGGTATCAGGTTTTTCAAACTCGGTAATCTGGCTTATCTTCGCGGCCTTTATGTTTGGTACCGGCTATGAGAAAACCGGGCTCGGTCGACGTATCGCGCTGATGCTGGTGAAAAAGATGGGGCACCGGACGCTGTTTCTCGGCTATGCGGTGATGTTCTCTGAACTTATCCTCGCTCCCGTCACGCCATCCAACTCCGCGCGCGGGGCCGGAATAATCTACCCGATTATCCGCAACCTGCCGCCGCTGTATAACTCGCAGCCCAATAGCGCCAGTTCTCGCTCCATTGGCTCGTACATTATGTGGATGGGCATTGTCGCCGACTGCGTCACCAGCGCCATTTTCTTAACGGCGATGGCACCGAACCTGCTGTTAATCGGCCTGATGAAAGGCGCGTCCCACACGGCGCTGAGCTGGGGCGACTGGTTCTTAGGCATGCTGCCGCTGAGTATTTTACTGGTGCTGATTGTGCCCTGGCTGGCGTACGTGTTGTATCCACCGGTGCTGAAATCCGGCGATCAGGTTCCGCGCTGGGCGGATACCGAGCTAAAAGCAATGGGACCGCTCTGCGCACGCGAGAAAAAGATGTTGGTGCTGATGGTCGGCGCACTGGTGCTGTGGATCTTCGGCGGCGATTACATTGACGCCGCGATGGTCGGATACAGCGTAGTGGCGTTGATGCTGGTACTGCGCATCATTAGCTGGGATGACATCGTCAGTAATAAAGCCGCGTGGAACGTCTTTTTCTGGCTGGCCTCGCTGATAACGCTGGCGACCGGGCTCAATAACACCGGTTTTATTACCTGGTTCGGCAAGCTGCTGGCAAACGGGTTGAGCGGCTATTCGCCGATGATGGTGATGGTGGCGCTCATTGTGGTGTTCTATCTGCTGCGCTACTTCTTTGCCAGCGCCACGGCGTATACCTCCGCCCTGGCACCGATGATGATTGCCGCCGCGCTGGCGATGCCGGAAATTCCACTTCCGGTCTTCTGCCTGATGGTCGGCGCAGCCATTGGTCTCGGCAGCATTCTGACCCCGTATGCCACCGGTCCTAGCCCTATCTACTACGGCAGCGGCTATTTGCCGACGGTGGATTACTGGCGACTCGGTGCTATTTTTGGCCTGATTTTCCTTGTGCTGCTGGTGATTACCGGTCTGGTCTGGATGCCCCTCGTTTTACTGTAAAACCCCATTGGGGCGGCATATTGTCGCCCCTTTATCCATAAGCTTCTCATATGATCGATTTCCCGATGTGCTGAGGCATACTTTTTTGTATGCAAACACCCTCATGCTGATAAGGGAAACGCTCTGGACACGGTTGCGCACGAGACACTCACACGGGGCTGGCAGGCCGAACTGGATCTGCACTTCACCCGCACTGGGCACAACACGGTGCTCGCCTCGGCGCGTCATCATGGTCCATTGACGGTTCAGCGTCCGTTTTACCCGGAAGAGGACGTCTGCCACCTCTATTTGCTTCATCCACCCGCGGGGATCGTCGGCGGGGATGAACTACACATTGCCGTAACTCTCAACGAAAACAGCCATGCGTTAATCACCCAGCCCGGCGCGGGAAAGTTTTATCGCAGCGGTGGGCCGCAGGCGTTGCTGCGCCAACATTTCACGCTCGCCCCGCACGCCACGCTGGAGTGGCTCCCCCAGGATACGATCCTCTTTCCTGGCGCCAACGCCACTATCCAGTCCGTCTTTCACATCGCGTCGGAGAGTCGACTGCTGGCCTGGGATCTGCTGTGCCTCGGGCGACCGGTTATGCAGGAGTCCTTCAGCCACGGCACGCTGCAAAACCGTCTGGAAGTGTGGCGAAATGGGCAGCCGCTGCTGATAGAGCGCTTGCAGTTGCAGAAGGGGGAGCTGAGCGGCGTCGCGCACCATCCCTGGGTCGGCACGTTGCTGTGTTATCCGGCCACTGAAAACATGCTGGAAGGCACGCGCGAGCGGCTGACGCCGCTTGGCGATTACGCCGGGGCAACGCTTAACGACTCACTGCTGACGATCCGCTTTCTTGCCGACGACAACCTGATTGTTCAGCGCGTTATGCGTGACATTTGGCAATTTCTGCGCCCGCTTTTGACACACAAACCGCCCGTACTACCGCGAATCTGGCAAACCTAAGAGACCCCGTATGGAACTGACCCCCAGAGAAAAAGACAAGCTGTTGCTGTTTACCGCCGCGCTGGTGGCAGAACGTCGCCTGGCCCGCGGGCTGAAGCTGAACTATCCGGAATCGGTGGCGCTAATTAGCGCTTTCATCATGGAAGGGGCACGCGATGGTCAAACCGTGGCCTCGCTGATGGAAGACGGGCGTCACGTCCTGCGCCGCGATCAGGTGATGGAAGGCGTTCCGGAGATGATCCCAGATATTCAGGTTGAAGCGACGTTTCCGGACGGATCAAAGCTGGTCACCGTCCACAACCCGATCGTTTAAGGAGCGGCAATGATCCCTGGTGAATATCAGATAGCCAAAGGCAATATCGCGCTCAATCAGGGGCGGGAAACCTGTACGATCGTGGTGGAAAACCATGGCGACAGACCCATCCAGGTGGGATCGCACTATCACTTTTCCGAGGTGAACCCGGCGCTGCGCTTTGACAGGCGGGCTGCACGCGGCTTTCGTCTAAACATTCCTGCGGGCACGGCGGTACGTTTTGAGCCGGGACAAAAACGCGAAGTCGAACTGGTACGCGTCGCTGGCGCACAAAGGATCGTGGGTTTTCGCAGCGAAGTGATGGGCGCGCTGGAGGCAAATGATGAGTGAAATTTCACGGCAGGCGTACGCCGACATGTTTGGCCCAACCACCGGCGATAAGGTACGTCTGGCGGATACCGACCTGTGGATTGAGGTGGAAAAAGACTTCACCACCTACGGCGAAGAGGTCAAATTCGGCGGCGGGAAAGTGATCCGCGACGGCATGGGTCAGGGACAAATGCGCGCGCAAGCGTGTGTGGTTCTGGTGATAACCAACGCCCTGATCGTCGATCACTGGGGGATCGTGAAAGCGGATATCGGCATCAAGGACGCCAGGATCTTCGCCATCGGCAAAGCGGGTAATCCTGATATTCAGCCCGACGTCACGATCCCGATCGGCGTGGGAACTGAAGTCATCGCCGGGGAAGGCAAGATCGTCACCGCGGGCGGCGTGGATACGCATATTCACTGGATCTGCCCACAGCAGGCACAGGAGGCGCTGGTCTCCGGTGTAACGACGATGATCGGCGGCGGTACCGGCCCGGCAGCAGGAACTAACGCCACCACCTGCACGCCGGGCCCGTGGTACATCGCGCGCATGCTGCAGGCGGCAGACGCCTTGCCAGTTAACATCGGTTTGCTCGGCAAAGGCAACGGCTCAAACCCTGACGCCCTGCGCGAGCAAATCACCGCGGGCGCCATTGGCCTGAAAATCCATGAAGATTGGGGCGCTACGCCAGCCGCCATCAACTGTTCCCTGGAAGTAGCAGAGGAGATGGATATCCAGGTGGCGCTGCACAGCGATACGCTCAATGAGTCCGGTTTCGTTGAAGATACGCTGGCGGCGATTGGCGATCGCACCATTCATACCTTCCACACCGAAGGCGCGGGCGGCGGCCATGCGCCAGATATCATCACCGCCTGCGCGCATCCAAATATTCTGCCCTCCTCCACTAACCCGACGCTGCCCTATACCGTCAACACCATCGACGAGCATCTCGACATGCTGATGGTTTGCCACCACCTCGATCCGGATATCGCCGAAGACGTGGCCTTTGCCGAATCACGCATTCGCCGGGAAACGATCGCTGCCGAAGATGTGCTGCATGACATTGGCGCGTTTTCCCTGACCTCGTCCGATTCACAGGCGATGGGGCGCGTGGGCGAAGTGATCCTGCGCACCTGGCAGGTGGCGCACCGCATGAAGGTTCAGCGTGGTCCGCTGGCAGAAGAAACAGGCGACAACGACAACCAGCGCGTTAAACGCTACGTCGCCAAATACACCATCAACCCGGCGCTAACCCACGGCATCGCCCACGAAGTTGGCTCCGTTGAGCCTGGCAAACTGGCCGATCTGGTGCTGTGGTCCCCAGCCTTTTTTGGCGTAAAACCAGCGACGATCGTAAAGGGCGGGATGATCGCGTGTGCGCCGATGGGCGATATCAACGCCTCGATCCCCACCCCGCAGCCGGTGCATTACCGCATGATGTTCGGCGCACTTGGCGCGGCGCGGCATCGTACTCGGCTGACCTTTATTTCGCAGGCCGCTAACGCGCAAAACATCCCGCAGCAGCTCAATTTGCAAAGCGCCATCGCCGTCGTCAAAGGCTGTCGGACGGTGAAAAAGGCCGACATGATCCACAACGGCCTGCAACCCAATATCACCGTCGATGCTCAGACTTATGAGGTGCGCATTGATGGCGAACTTATCACCAGCGAACCGGCAGACGTTTTGCCGATGGCGCAACGCTATTTCCTGTTTTGAGGAGTGACGATGATTTATCTGACCCAACGCCTTGACCACGCCCACCGCGTCACCGCAAGCGTCACGCTACCCATTGATATTCGAGTAAAAAAGCCGTGCCAGAGTGACGCTGAACGACGGTCGCGAAGCCGGGCTAATGCTTCCGCGCGGTTTGCTGTTACGCAGTGGTGATCTGCTGACCACCGAAGATGGCAGCGAGGTGATCGAAGTGATCGCCGCGCCGGAGTCGGTTTCCGTGGTGCGCTGCGCCGATCCTTTCCAGCTCGCCAAAGCCTGTTATCACCTCGGCAATCGCCACGTTCCGCTGCAAATTCTGCCGGATGAGTTGCGCTACCATCACGATCATGTGCTGGACGCCATGTTGCGCCAGTTCAGCCTGGAGGTGACGTTCGCTCAACTACCGTTTGAACCGGAAGCAGGCGCTTATGCCAGTAAATCACACGGGCATCATCACGCCCATGCGCACTGATGCATAACATCCAACAGCTGCGTCTGATGCAGCTCGCCAGCAGCGCTCTCCCGGTGGGGTCGTTTACCTGGTCCCAGGGTCTGGAGTGGGCGGTTGAAATCGGCTGGGTGAAAAGCGCCGATGACTTCTCTGACTGGCAAATCCAGCAGATGGAGCAGAACTTCTTTACCGTCGACCTACCGCTACTGGCGAGACTGTATCGCGCCTGCGAGCAGGACGATCTCGCTGCAGCACGCCGCTGGAGCGCTTACCTGTTGGCCTGTCGGGAAACCCGCGAACTACGGGATGAAGAACGCAGTCGGGGCGCGGCGTTTACGCGGCTGGTCACCGACTGGGAAGCAGATTGCTCGCGGGAGTGGCGCGCGCTCTTTGTCGACAGCCAACTCTGCGGTATGGCCTGGCTGGGCGTGCGCTGGAAAATCCCCCTGACGGAGCTGGCATTAAGCCTCGGCTACAGCTGGATTGAAAGCGCAGTGATGGCTGGCGTCAAACTGGTTCCATTTGGGCAGCAGGCGGCCCAGCGTTTGATCATTGCGCTCTGCAATCGGTATGCGCAAGGTCTGGCACAGGCGCTGGCGTGTCCTGACGCCAGCCTCGGCTCCGCAACGCCGTTGGCGGCCATCGCATCTGCCCGGCATGAAACCCAATATTCCCGATTATTCCGCTCCTGAGGAGAAAAAATGAGTAACAACAAGCATCCCCTGCGCGTGGGCGTTGGTGGCCCGGTTGGCTCCGGCAAAACGGCGCTGCTGGAAGCGTTATGCAAATCCATGCGCAGCAGCTATCAACTGGCGGTGGTAACCAACGATATCTATACCAAAGAAGATCAGCGCATTCTCACCGAAGCAGGCGCACTGGAGCCAGACAGGATCGTCGGCGTGGAAACCGGCGGTTGCCCGCACACCGCTATCCGTGAAGATGCGTCGATGAATCTGGCCGCCGTTGAGGCGCTGAGCGAGAAATTCGGCAATCTGGATCTGATTTTTGTGGAAAGCGGCGGCGATAACCTGAGCGCCACCTTCAGCCCGGAATTAGCGGATCTGACGATCTATGTGATCGACGTTGCCGAAGGTGAGAAGATCCCGCGTAAAGGTGGCCCGGGGATCACCAAATCTGATTTTCTGGTGATCAATAAAACCGATCTGGCCCCTTACGTGGGCGCCTCGCTGGAGGTGATGGAGCGCGATACCCTACGCATGCGCGGCGAGCGTCCGTGGACGTTTAGTAATTTAAAATCCGGAGAGGGTCTGGAAAAAATTATCGCGTTTCTGGAAGAGAAAGGGATGCTGCGGGAGTAGAGTATTGCCCGGTGGCGCTACGCTTACCGGGCCTACAATATTATGTACTTATGCCGCCGGTAATTCCGCCAGCGGCCAGCGAGGACGCACGGTCACGCCAAGATCCGCCGTTGCACCCGCTTTAAAACGCACCATGCCCGCGTAGGCGATCATCGCCCCGTTATCGGTGCAAAATTCCGGACGCGCGTAAAACACTTCGCCACGACGCTTTTGCATCATCTCGGCCAGTTTTGCACGCAGCGTACGGTTAGCGCTCACGCCCCCCGCCATCACCAGACGTTTAAAACCGGTTTGATCCAGCGCGCGTTTACACTTGATCATCAGCGTATCAACCACAGCATCTTCAAACGCACGAGCGATATCTGCACGCGTCTGATCGTCATTTTCATTATTACGAATGGTATTCGCGGCGAAGGTTTTCAGGCCGGAGAAGCTGAAATCCAGACCCGGACGGTCAGTCATCGGGCGCGGGAAGACAAAGCGTTTTTCAACGCCTTGCGATGCAAGCTTTGACAGCATTGGGCCGCCAGGATAATCCAGCCCCAGCAGCTTGGCCGTTTTATCGAACGCTTCACCAGCGGCATCATCTATCGATTCACCCAGTAATTCATACTGCCCAATACCGGTGACGCTAATCAGCTGCGTGTGACCGCCGGAAACCAGCAGCGCAACGAATGGGAAAGCAGGGGGATTATCTTCCAGCATCGGCGCCAGCAGATGCCCTTCCATATGGTGCACAGGAATTGCCGGTACGCCCCAGGCGAACGCCAGCGAACGTCCTACGGTTGCGCCGACCAGCAGCGCGCCAACCAGACCAGGACCTGCGGTATACGCCACCGCATCAATCTCTTTTGCCGTCAGTCCCGCTTCTTTCAGCGCGGCCTGGATCAGCGGTACGGTTTTACGTACGTGATCGCGCGAGGCCAGTTCTGGCACTACGCCGCCGTAGTCAGCGTGTAATTTCACCTGACTATACAATTGGTTGGCTAAAAGACCTTTTTCATCGTCGTAAATGGCGATGCCGGTTTCATCGCAGGATGTTTCAATACCCAGTACACGCATGACTTGTTTTACCTCGCTCTATTACCGCGCAGTGTAGGACCAATGCGGGTTGATGTAAAACTTTGTTCGCCCCAGGAGTTCCGCTCGTGTATACTCCTTATCCTTATAAAAGTCCCTTTCAAAATCGCGTCGGTGCTTTACAAAGCAGCAGCAATTGCAGTAAAATTCCGCACCATTTTGAAATAAGCTGGCGTTGATGCCAGCGGCAAACCGAATTTATAAAGGTGAGAGTTACATGCCGGTAATTAAAGTACGTGAAAACGAGCCGTTCGACGTAGCACTGCGTCGCTTCAAGCGTTCATGCGAAAAAGCAGGTGTTCTGGCGGAAGTTCGTCGTCGTGAGTTCTATGAAAAACCGACTACTGAACGTAAGCGCGCTAAAGCTTCTGCTGTGAAACGTCACGCGAAGAAACTGGCTCGCGAAAACGCACGCCGTACTCGTCTGTACTAATCCATTGAGAGCCAAGGCTCTCAATTCAGACAGAGTTGTAGTTGTAAGGCCGTGCTTCCGGAAGGAATGCGCGGCTTGTTTTCGTTTATACGCGTCATCATTCAAGCTGCCTCTGCGTTGGCTGCAGTCGTTCCCTCCAGTCACGTACTGATGTACGCTCCTGAGGATTCGCTCCCTTGCCGTCTTGATGCATCTTGAATGATTTTGTGTATATAAGTCATAAAAAAATAAACGGGGCATATGGCTGGACGAATTCCACGCGTATTTATAAATGACCTGCTGGCAAGAACCGACATTGTCGATCTCATCGACGCGCGGGTAAAGCTGAAGAAGCAGGGCAAAAATTATCACGCGTGCTGTCCGTTCCATAACGAAAAAACCCCCTCTTTCACCGTAAACGGTGAGAAACAGTTTTATCACTGCTTTGGGTGTGGCGCACATGGCAACGCCGTCGACTTTCTCATGAACTACGACAAGCTCGAGTTTGTGGAAACCGTCGAAGAACTGGCCGCAATGCACAACCTTGAAGTGCCCTATGAAGCAGGCAGTGGCCCTAGTCAGATAGAGCGCCATCAACGGCAAAGCCTTTATCAATTGATGGACGGCCTGAACACTTTTTATCAACAGTCTTTGATGCAACCCGCCGCTACCCCCGCGCGCCAGTACCTGGAAAAGCGAGGATTAAGTAGCGACGTGATCACCCGTTTTGCTATTGGTTTTGCGCCCCCCGGCTGGGACAACGTCCTGAAACGGTTTGGCGGCAATGCTGAGAATCGTAAATCGCTGGTCGATGCGGGAATGTTGGTCACCAACGATCAGGGACGCAGTTACGATCGCTTCCGCGAACGGGTGATGTTCCCCATCCGCGACAAACGTGGGCGAGTCATTGGTTTTGGTGGACGCGTGCTGGGCGATGCCCTGCCGAAGTATCTCAACTCCCCGGAAACCGATATTTTCCATAAAGGTCGCCAGCTGTATGGCCTTTATGAAGCCCAGCAGGATAACGCCGATCCGCAGCGCCTGTTAGTGGTAGAAGGCTATATGGATGTGGTGGCGCTGGCGCAATACGGCATTAACTACGCTGTGGCATCCCTTGGGACGTCAACCACCGCCGATCACATCCAGTTGTTGTTCCGCGCGACGAACAACGTAATTTGCTGTTACGACGGTGACCGTGCCGGACGCGACGCAGCATGGCGCGCGCTGGAAACCGCACTGCCCTATATGACAGACGGACGCCAGCTACGCTTTATGTTTTTACCTGACGGCGAAGACCCCGATACGCTGGTGCGTAAAGAAGGGAAAGAGGCCTTTGAAGCCCGGATGGAGCAGGCGCTGCCACTCTCCGCGTTTTTATTTAACAGCCTGATGCCACAGGTGGATTTGAGTACTCCAGACGGACGCGCACAGCTCAGCACGCTGGCATTACCGCTGATTACTCAGGTACCAGGCGAAACGTTACGCATTTATCTGCGACAGGAGTTGGGAAACAAGCTCGGCATTCTGGATGACAGTCAGCTTGAACGTTTAATGCCAAAACTGGCAGAAAATGGGGCTTCCCGCCCTGTTCCACAGCTAAAACGTACGACCATGCGTATACTTATAGGGTTGCTGGTACAGAACCCGGGTCTCGCCCCGCTGGTTCCGCCGTTAGGCGCACTGGATAGCAATAAGCTGCCTGGACTTGGCTTATTCAGAGAACTGGTCAACACTTGTCTGGCTCAGCCAGGTCTGACCACCGGACAACTTTTAGAACACTATCGTGGCACAAATGATGCTGCGACCCTTGAAAAACTGTCGATGTGGGACGATATAGCAGATAAAGATATCGCAGAAAAAACCTTCACCGACTCACTCAACCATATGTTTGATTCGATGCTTGAGCTGCGCCAGGAAGAGTTGATAGCTCGTGAGCGCACACACGGTTTAAGCAGCGAAGAACGCCGGGAACTCTGGACGCTGAACCAGGAACTGGCCAAGAAATAACAGAAAGACAAAAGTATTTAACGGCTTAACTGCCGAATATCGCTCGGGAAGCCCCCGACAGCCGCACGGAGAGGCAGCGGCAAAATATAAGTATGCCCTCGTTTTGCCGTTGGCGGTTTTACCGCCCAACACCAATCAAACGAATTAAGTGTGGATACCGTCTTATGGAGCAAAACCCGCAGTCACAGCTGAAGCTACTTGTCCAACGTGGTAAGGAGCAAGGCTATCTGACCTATGCCGAGGTCAATGACCATCTGCCGGAAGATATCGTCGATTCAGATCAAATCGAAGACATCATCCAAATGATCAATGACATGGGTATTCAGGTGATGGAAGAAGCACCTGATGCCGATGATCTGCTGCTTGCTGAAACCTCCAACAGCACCGATGAAGACGCGGAAGAAGCGGCTGCCCAGGTTCTGTCCAGCGTTGAGTCTGAAATCGGTCGTACAACTGACCCGGTCCGCATGTACATGCGTGAAATGGGTACCGTTGAACTGTTAACCCGTGAAGGCGAAATCGACATCGCTAAACGCATCGAAGACGGGATTAACCAGGTTCAATGCTCCGTTGCCGAATACCCGGAAGCCATCACCTACCTGCTTGAGCAATACGATCGTGTAGAAGCTGAAGAAGCGCGTCTTTCCGATCTGATCACCGGCTTTGTCGATCCGAACGCGGAAGAAGACATGGCGCCAACGGCGACACACGTCGGTTCTGAACTCTCTCAGGAAGAGATGGATGACGATGCAGACGAAGATGAAGAAGATGACGACGACAGCAGCGATGACGACAACAGCATCGACCCTGAATTAGCGCGTGAAAAATTCGGTGAACTGCGTACTCAGTACGAAATCACTCGCGACACCATCAAAGCGAAAGGCCGCAGCCATGCTGCCGCACAGGAAGAAATTCAGAAGCTGTCTGAAGTGTTCAAACAGTTCCGCCTGGTGCCGAAGCAGTTCGACTACCTGGTAAACAGCATGCGCGTCATGATGGACCGCGTGCGTACTCAGGAACGTCTGATCATGAAGCTCTGCGTTGAGCAGTGCAAAATGCCGAAGAAAAACTTCATCACCCTGTTCACTGGCAACGAAACCAGCGAAACCTGGTTCAACGCGGCAATCGCGATGAACAAACCGTGGTCTGAAAAACTGCACGACGTGGCAGATGATGTTCACCGCGGACTGCAGAAACTGCAGCAGATTGAAGAAGAAACCGGCCTGACCATCGAGCAGGTTAAAGACATCAACCGTCGCATGTCCATCGGTGAAGCGAAAGCCCGCCGTGCGAAAAAAGAGATGGTTGAAGCGAACTTACGTCTGGTTATCTCTATCGCCAAGAAATACACCAACCGTGGTCTGCAGTTCCTGGATTTGATTCAGGAAGGTAACATCGGTCTGATGAAAGCGGTTGATAAGTTTGAATACCGTCGTGGTTACAAGTTCTCTACCTATGCAACCTGGTGGATCCGTCAGGCGATCACCCGCTCGATCGCGGATCAGGCACGTACCATCCGTATCCCGGTACATATGATTGAGACCATCAACAAGCTCAACCGTATCTCCCGTCAGATGCTGCAAGAGATGGGCCGCGAGCCGACGCCAGAAGAGCTGGCTGAACGCATGCTGATGCCGGAAGACAAGATCCGTAAAGTGCTGAAGATCGCTAAAGAGCCTATCTCCATGGAAACGCCGATCGGCGACGATGAAGATTCGCATCTGGGTGATTTCATCGAGGATACCACCCTCGAGCTGCCGCTGGATTCTGCTACCACCGAGAGCCTGCGTGCCGCAACGCACGACGTTCTGGCTGGCCTGACCGCCCGTGAAGCGAAAGTTCTGCGTATGCGTTTCGGTATCGATATGAATACCGACCACACGCTGGAAGAAGTCGGTAAACAGTTCGACGTTACCCGCGAACGTATCCGTCAGATCGAAGCGAAAGCGCTGCGTAAACTGCGCCACCCGAGCCGCTCTGAAGTGCTGCGTAGCTTCCTCGACGATTAATCTCGCCGCATAAGCATAAACGCCACCGCAAGGTGGCGTTTTTCTTTATAGTCCCCGCCTGGCCAGGGCGTCATTCACTTCCCGATACGCCTCCACCAGTTTATCCAGCGTAATCCGGCTTAACCCGCTGGGATTCGGCAAAACCCATATTTGCGTCGCGCCAATAGTCAGCGTTTGTTTTCCCCACTGCGCCCCACGCTGGCTGAGGCCCTGCTCAAATGCCTGCTTCCCAAGGATTGCGAGTGCGGCGGGCTGATACTCTTCTATTTTCTCAATGAGCTTACGACCGCCGTTGCGCATCTCTTGTAGCTTCACTTCATTGGCTTGCACCGTCGGTCTGTCGACAAATTTAGTCACGCCGCAACGGAAGTCCAGCAGGTGTTGTGCCTCTTCGGGTTTGAGCTGGCGATCGGTAAATCCCGCCTGATGGATGACCTTCCAGAAGCGATTAGCGGGATGTGCAAAGGGGAATCCTGTACCTGCGGAAGACAACCCCGGATTGATGCCGCAAAACACCACCCGCAGCCCCGGCGCCAGTATGTCCTTAACCATAATTACTCCCATCAATACATCAGAGGAACAAGTATAACGGACTGAAAATACATTGTTTATAAAAACAGCATCCGTACGCTTATGTCTGGATTGCAACGCGGAGTTACTTTATAATCCATCGCCACGGCCCCTTAGCTCAGTGGTTAGAGCAGGCGACTCATAATCGCTTGGTCGCTGGTTCAAGTCCAGCAGGGGCCACCAAATAAAACAAGGAGTTAGATGAGAAATCATCTGACTCCTTTTTCGTTTTATACGAATCAGGTCAGGTAATGGGTCAGGTAAGGAATTGCCTCCCTGCCCTCTTCATCTCGCTGCCAGCATCCCCGGATAGTGCTTCGCCACGATATCATTCATCTTTTCTGTCAGGTCGATACGTTTAAAAGTGATGTGCGCGGTTCCTTTCTGGAAGTAACGTATACTGAAAAAATCATCTTCGTAAATATCCTTCGAAGGGTTATCCCGAATATGTTCCATCAATCGAGTAGTAACATCGCCACGGTTATCGGGTATCGGTTTACCATCCAGCAGAAATAACATTCGTTCCAGGTCCGCTAATTGATCCCGCCGCCATCCCCAGTTCAAACTAAATCCCCAGCGGCTATGCGTCACCAGATTGTTGACGATGATCTTTTTACCAAAGCTGCAGGGACTATTGGTTTTGTAATCCCACGACAGCCCTTTGAAGACATTGATAATGCCACGCTCAAACACATCCATTTTGTTCAGATGTAGCTGCTCAAAAGTACTGAGGATATTTGCCTCGCTGATGGCGGGCAGATCCCCCTCCTCCAGGTTCTTATGCCACTGGTCACGGGCCTGAGCATCCATCAAGGCCATCATGCCAGACTTCAACATCAAGTCTCGCCAGATACTACGGTCAATATTGCGGGTAACGGAAGGCAGCGCTTTGTCTACCTTTTCGGTCATCCAGCTATCGTAACGGTGCCCGGCCTTCATCGCCCAGTCTTGCGCTGTGCCACCGCCAATTTCTGAGGTTAGCCGTGAAATGGCATCAAGCTGCTGAATGAGTTGTTCTATCTGTTTCAGTGCGGCATCGCGGCCAGTCACTATGCGTTCAATACTGGTCGAGCAAATCAGCTCGCTATGATCGGTTAATACTTCAGCTTTAGTTTGCATGACATTTTGTCCTTAAAAAGCAAACGCGCCCGCCGGGTAATGGCAGGCGCATTATGCAATATGTAAACAAGGGAGAAAGCTCAGAAATTTAAATCAGGAAGGTTGTACGCAATATTCACCGTACTACGTTGTTACGGCTTTGCCGCAACAAGCCAGTTGCCTGCCGTGCTCGCAGAATATCTGCTGCCCGAAGATAAGGTGATTGTTCCTGCCAACTAAACCTTCTGCGATCGATACGAACAAGCTCGTATTTTTCCACCAGAAAGTTAACGGCATTGGCCAGCGTGATACCTGCATCGATATGTTCCTGTATAACGGATTCATCCCTGAACGGCGTGTCGTTCAGGGTCAGGCCGTAGTGTTGTTCCAGCAGGCGTGTCAGTAGAATTTGCCAGATAGCCACGGGTGACAGGCAGGGTTTTACCGCCCGCGAAGTTGCTGCAGATTGAGGTTTCATGCTTGCTCTCGTGAAAGTAATTAGCGCTTAGTGGGGTAAATGGCGATGTATACGTAGCCGCAACTGCCGAGGGTGTCGGCTTCGCAGGTAAAACCGGTGTGGTACAGGGTGACGCAATGAACGTGTAGGGGATTCAGTTCACCGGAGGTCAGCATCGATTCCATCTGGCTGATAAAGTGCGGGAATGTTTCATCCAGCTTCTGGCATTCGGCGTCACTGAACTTACCGGTGATACTGGCCCGGTCAGCTAGGTAGTGCAGCCGGTTGCCCTCCTGCACCAGACGTGTTCCCAGGCGCGGCGTGATATCGCGCTGCAAGCCCCAAGTGATGTTGCTCATTACAGTTCTCCACTATTGTCAGTTTAGGGTGATGCTCATCAGGCAGGCATAAGGCCCGTTGCGGTCCTGGCGGCGTTCGGCGTACACAGCCAGGACTCCTGTGATATCCGGAACGTCCCTGCCGGTGTAATGGCAGACGCTACCGTGCCACTGATATTTTCCGGTGCAGTAGCGAAAGATTCGGGACTCAGGATGCTGGCGGTATATCGTCATTGCCCGGCGTTTACTGATAATTTTCATGTCATACCTCACAGCAGACCGTGTTCTGCGAACGAATAGATTTGCCTGCCGCCGACAATCAGGTGGTCAGGGACGCGGATATCCACCAGCTGAAGCACCTGCACCAGTCGCTGCGTGAGGGTTTTGTCAGCCTGGCTGGGTGTTGTCTCACCAGAGGGATGGTTGTGCGCGAGTATCACCGCCGCCGCGTTGAAGTATAGGGCACGTTTTACCACTTCCCGGGGATGCACCTCGGTACGGTTAATCGTGCCTGTGAAGAGCGTCTCATGGGCAATCAACTGATTCTGGTTGTCCAGATACAACACACGGAACTCTTCCCGCTCAAGCGCGGCCATATGCAGTCGCAGCCATTCACGTACGGCGTGGGTAGAGGTGAAGGCCACGCCGGGCTCATGCAGGTGGCGGTCCAGAGCCCTGAGCGCCCGCTGAATGAGACGCCGGTCCTGTGGCGTCATCTCGCCGGGTAAAAAGGAAAGCTGTTTCATCTGTTGCTCCTTCGGTCAGTCGATAATACGCAGAATGGCGTGGGCCTCTGGATGCTGCAGGGCGTAGTCCCGCAGGCGGTAATAGTGTTCAGTCATGGCATCGCATTGGGTGCGACAGGCGTGATGGCTGTACGCAATCAGGCAGACAGCAATACCTGCGGCTTCTGCACTCATTTGGGCATCGTTGCCGTTCAGGCAATTAAACAGACGCCATATCTCATCATTGTCAGACTCGGGAGCCATAAACGCCCCGCCATTGCTGAGGGTGTAAAAGGACCAGATACCACCGCTGTAGGTCGAACAGAAGCGATCCATCCAGGCGAAAATACGGGGTTCCAGCGTTATCCACTGCGGGATAGCGCCAAAGTGCAGTGGCCAGAAGCGGATACGTTGTTCGTCAGGTACTGGTGTTGCAGTAAGGTCTAATTGAGGTTCATTAGCGGATATCAATTCGCATTGAGTTTCTGTCGTCATGGATATTCTCCGTCAATAAAAAACGCCAGCGACGATGGCTGGCGTATGGGGGTATGCAGGAATGATGAATGGGTGTGGTCAGCAGGAGGATGCTCTGAGGATGCCATACTGCCGGATATAGCGGTTAAGTCCTTCACCGGCATCAGGTTCAAAACACCACGCCCGCCAGACCATTCGACCTTCAGCGTCACGAACCACCAGGCGGAAGTGACTGCGCTGGTCATCTTCAATAGAGATGTTTTGATACCGGCTGGTAACAGCTTCGGCCTGCTGTCGGGTGAAAGGTCCCGTTGGCAGTAATTGAAGTTCAGACATTCTGATAACCTTTAAAGACAAAGCCCCTGACGCAGACGCGTCAGGGGCTTTGAGAGAGTGTTGTTGTGCGGATTCAGTCAGAAACCCGTTTGCACCTTATACAAGCGCAAAGTTTTGCTGCCCCGGACAATCTTTACATACAGGGCATTATCTTTTGTGCCACGCACAAACCCGGCCTTCACATCCCCTTTGCAGTCGCCGCCGTCAAAAGGGATGTTAAGTCCGGTGTTAAATACCAGGTCAATAAGCCCGAAACTTAAATCTTCACAGGCTGGACCGGGCATGTCCTGAATCAGGGCAAACTTACGGTCATCACTGACATCGGCCATTGAGCAGACTGTAGTGTTGATGTCATTACCCTGGCACCAGTATTCCTGGCCGGGATTGTCTTTATCCATCAGACTTTCCGGAAGTTGCGCGGCACCGGCGCTGAAAGCCGCGAGCGAGAGAATTAAAGCCGGGATAACAGAGGTCACTATTTTTAGCATGGTCTTCTTCCTGAATAAATGCGAACCGGATTGCGCCAGATATACCTGCAAGCCATCTGGCGCGGTTAAAACATCTGTAACCAGATCCTCAACAGTTACCGGTTCGGCGGCAGAGTTCAGCCATACTCTGCTTTGCCACCCATTGCTGCAGCTCCCTATCTTTTTGAGAACGCTTAGCCTCCAGCGCGGCCTGTTGTTTGGGATTGACGCAGTTATCAGGCACGACCATCAGGGTGTTTGGTTTAAATTTTGTCCGGGCTAGTCGCACTGTCTCTGCCGGGTCATCAGTTCCACTCGCTCGCTGCTGCGCCTCGTCAAGCAATGCAGCCTGTGTATCAATCAGAACGAAACCACATGCCTTTCCCTCACCCTGGTAGACAGATGTCAAATCGGAGGAAGAACCACTGGCTGTTTTGAGCGCCAGTTTGCGTACCGTTTTAGTATTTTTATCGGCCAGAAAATAGCCTCCATTGTATCCCTGACGTAGCAGGAATTGCCGGGTCCAGGGATAATTATCGATCACTCTGGCACCATACAGCGCGTTGCTAAGGGTATGGTTGTCCAGACCATCAGCTGATTTCCAGCCATCTGCCTGCATGTACTGCCAGGCCTTAACCGTACCCACGATATTTTCAGCGGCTACTGGTAAAACTGTTCCGACGCACAGGCTGAGCGCCAGCGTGGTGGCAGTGAGTAATTTCATTTTTGCTCCTTAAAGGGTGAAAAACCGTCGTCACCGACAACGAAAAGTGAATGGAAAGTTTGAAAGTGAGGTAAAACCCGAAGAAAATCTGGGTGTGACAACAGGTTACGTACCTGTGTATCCGGGACAAAAAGCGCAGGGTTGAATGTGACCGTGTGAATATCACCCAGCGTGAAAACCGTTATATGTCCCTCATGTTCACCGGTCAGGTACCAGCAGCCGTCGCTGCACACCAGTCGATAGGGAGCCAGACCAGTGCAACGATGACCCTCTGCCAGTAGCGTTACCCGACGGTGTTCTGTGATGGCGCGAATAAGTCGCGTAAACACTTCAGGCCGTGCTTGCGTCCTGACGTTGGTGCTGTGCCAGATAAGGCAAGGAGACTCGCTGGCGCTCAACAGAGAGTTGACCAGTTGGTTGTCTATATCCGGAAAAAGCGCCTCCACACCGGACTGACGGACAAAGGTCTGCACCGTCAGCTCCCTCTGACGGCTGCCGGACAGCAGACGACATTGCCCGTTACGGAATTCCAGATCGAGATAGGCCAGACGCTCGCGAAAATCCCGACGCAATGTGCGCACTGACACGCCAAATTCGGCGGCCAGTGTCTGTATGATCAGCGTTTCTCCCGCCACAAGACGGCTGATAATCAGCGACAGCCGGACCGCGAGGCGCTCATGGCGGCGCTCAGACTGAGACATGAGAGGCGTTCTCCACCCTGTTAATGGACTGAAAATTAAGTGATTAGTGTAACGAGAGGGTCGGACAGGATACGGACAGCGGAAGCGGTATTTTTTCTGCAGGATGAATGCAATCAGAATGCGGCTTCATCGTCTTTTTGAGGAAAAAATGCCTGGAAATCGATCAACGAACGGACAGGAGGTGTCCGTATGCTGCCGGAGCTAACATCCGTTTGCCTCAAATCTGGAGAGCATAGCTTCCGCCATCACCCATAGCGCCCGGTTGAGCTTAACGTCGCCGTCAATGCCGCGCACGGCACGGGTATGCGTTCGCCCGCCTTTTGCACTACGTCCGCTGAGCCCGCCTTTAATCAGATTTTCCTGAATACGCTGGTAGGTAGTCCACAGGTCGTTACTCTCATCCTGCCAGCGGCGCGGGGAAAGTATCTGCGATTCAGTAACAGGCTGGTGGTCCTCACCAAAGCGATACGTAAGCGCGGCTTTTGCCAGTGCCTGCTGCGCAGGTGGCGGCAACCGCAACGACTGCATCGCATCCCGCTTCTCCTCCACCCGGTCAAAAATGCCCAGCACTTCATACGCGCCTTCAATCACCTGACTCACCACGTCCCCCTTGTGCGGCACCCTGACCTCACCAAACGACTCGCCGCAGACGAGGCCGTTCTGACACACGGCTCTAAATAATCCTGGCAACATCTGGTACGAGCTGGTGCCATCATGGGAGTTGAGAAGAATGATTTCCGGCACCTGTTTACCGGTGATCTGCCCCTCCCGACGCAGGCGCAGCATATGCTTCGTATGTTCACGACGACCCGGGTCACGCACGCGGGTCTGGCAGGCAAAGAACGGCTGGAAGCCCTCCCGCTGCAGGCTATCGACCAGAGAGATGGTGGGTATATACGTGTAGCGTTCACTGCGGGATGCGTGTTTGTCCTCGCTGAACACGCTGGGCACCACGCGAAACAGCTCTTCGCGGGTTAACGGGCGGTCGCGACGAATAAGGTTTGCAGCGCCAAAGCGCGAAGCCAGACGGGTCATAAGCAGACTCCTCATAACGGAAAAACAAATAAAAGAAAGCCCTGTCGCACAGGCGACAGGGCTCGGGAAAGAACAGACAATCGTTAAACGTTCAGAAGAAGAAATTCCAGACGGCCCGGGCAACCGACACCACGGTATCGCGCACCGCGCGTATGACTGCCCTCACCGGAGCCGGTATCAACGGCAGGGCACTTACCGCATCCAGCGCCGTGCCGATCGTTTCACCAAAATCGTCACGCGCTTTTTTCTGGACTGTCGGTGTGCGAAAGGAGGGCTTCAGTTGCGACACCACCGGGCTGCTGGCCTCACGCGGCAGGCACTTAATCATCCGCTCGGCCATCACCCGCAGTCCCCACTTAGCCCGAACTGAAATGGCACACACCGGATGCACGGGCTGGAACAACTCATGCAATAGGCAGATTTTACGGCTGATGTTTTGTTTCTGTTCTGTGGATAATCGTTCTCCTCTGCTGGTGGGTTCAGCCTTGTCCGACTGGCTGATAACAAACAGCACCTTATGCCGGTATGCCTCGCCAATCACCTTGTGATAAAAGTGCTCATCCACTGACAGCGCCCGGTCATCAGCCTTGATCAACCACAGTACCAAGTCGAGGCGAGGAAGCTGTTCACGGTAAAGAGCAGCATATTCGGTATCACGTGCGCCACTTTCCCCGACACCAGGCAAATCCACTAGTGTCATAAACCGCCCTCCAACCTGAAAACGAAAACGCAGTGGCTCACGGGTACAGGCTGCTACATCGCTGACCGGCGATACCTCACCGGCAAACAGAGCATTGCACAGACTGGATTTACCAGCCCCGGTTTTGCCCATAATGCCGACCATTGGTTCATAACTGGTTAACTGGCTTACCTGGTGCAAAATGCGTTCAGACACCCATTGCGGTAACCCAGAAAGTGAGTTCTGCAGCGAATGCAAGCCTTCCCGATTTCTCATGACATCTCCTGAGACAAATAAAACAAAAAAGGCGAATCCTTGAGGAATTCGCCGTAATGATGTTGCGTTCATGGAAATGATATATGTCTGAAAAATTTTAGAGTGCAGGTGTCTTATTAACAAAACCAGGGCTATACCCCAGCTTCGGCTTCGCGGAGAATACTGATGATCTGTTCGTCGGAAAAACGCTTCTTCATGGGGATGTCCTCATGTGGCTTATGAAGACATTACTAACATCGGGGTGTACTAATCAACGGGGAGCAGGTCAGTTCTCATGCTTTAAAACTTGAAGTTATGAATGATTTTTTTAGTGTTCAACCTGATATCTGAGCACTATATAACGCTATTCTTACCAGAAAAAATTTGATCACGATCGCGTGTAATAAATTTAAATTACTTGATTTAATCTATTCGGCATGAGTATGCTACACCGCACAAAGCATATGTAATTTATCTTTATTCGGAGTTTGAATGCTGCTCACCTACAAGGAAATAGCTACGTTTACGGCAGGCTCGCACATCAGCCGTATCCAGGAAAGCGCAGATGGGTCCGCATTTCGTTTCTATGCGACCGAACAGTTTCTGGTAGATGACTGGCAGTCAGCTATTGTGTCAGCCGAGAAAGAACAGTGGGTGAAAACGCATCAGGATGTTGTGCTGGCGCAGAAAGGAGATGTTGTCATCAGCTTGATTCATGGCAAGGCGGTTCGCGTGAGCACCGAAAATGCCGGACGTATTTTAGGTAATAACTACGTCAAAGTGGATGTTGATACCAGTCGGATTGATGCCGCGTGGTTCCTCTGGCATTTCAATGAAAGCCCGGAGGGACGACGTCAGCGGATTCAGACCACCCAGGGTTCTACCGTCGTACAGCGTATCGCGGTTAATGAACTGAAAAATTTTACCGTTACCCTCCCGCCACTCGCACAGCAAAAAGCGATGGGAGGGCTCTATCTGGCGGCGCGAGAAAAACGCTTTTATCAGCAGCGAATTGCCGCCCTGAGTGAACAACAGATCCTGAGCCTGCTCGGTGGTATGATTTGACTTATTACGTCACTCTTTCGTGACGAAGAAAAACAACAGGAACAACTATGTCTCCCCAGATTGAAGCGCAAAATTTAAGTGAACTGCAAGGCCGCCTGTGGAATATCGCCGATACCCTGCGCGGTAAGATGAATGCCGATGAATTCCGCGACTACTGCCTAGGTTTTATCTTCTACAAATACCTGTCAGAAAAATTTGTCGCGTATGCGAACAAAATTCTGGCGGAAGATAGCATTCAGTACAACGAACTGACTGCGGAACATCCCGCTTATCAGGATATCGTTGATGCGGTAAAAGAGGACAGTGTCCAGACCTTAGGCTATTTCCTGCCGCCAACGGATCTGTTCCACACCATGGCAGAACGTGTGGCTAAAGACCCCAAAGGCACAGGTACCGGCTTTATTCTGGAAGACCTCGCGACTACCCTACGCAGCATTGAACAGAGCACGCTGGGTACCGACTCCGCGGATGACTTCAGCAACCTGTTTGAAGATCTTGATTTAGGCTCCAGCAAGCTCGGTAACACGGCGAAAGCAAAAAACGAATTGATCGGCAAAGTCGTCACTGAACTCGACAAACTGAGCTTTAACCTGAGCGAAGCGAGTTCCGACATTCTGGGGGATGCCTACGAGTACCTGATCGGCCAGTTCGCCTCAGGCGCAGGTAAGAAAGCCGGGGAGTTCTATACCCCACAGCCGGTTTCCACCCTGCTGGCTAAAATCGTCACCACCCACAAATTGAAGCTGAAAAACGTCTACGATCCTACCTGTGGCTCGGGTTCATTGCTGCTGCGCGTAAAACGTGAAGCCTCGTCGGTAGGTAAAATCTACGGTCAGGAGATGAACCGTACTACCTATAACCTGGCACGTATGAACATGATCCTGCACGGGGTACACTATGCGGATTTTGAGATCATTCAGGAAGATACGCTGGAGCACCCGCAGCATACGCATCTGAAATTTGACGCTATCGTTGCTAACCCACCGTTCTCCGCCAAGTGGAGCGCCAGCCCGCTGTTTATGAACGATGACCGCTTTGCCCAGTACGGCAAACTGGCCCCTTCCAGCAAAGCGGATATGGCGTTTGTACAGCATATGTTCCATCACCTGGAAGATGACGGCACCATGGCGGTGGTATTGCCTCATGGAGTCTTGTTCCGTGGTGCAGCGGAAGGCCATATCCGTCAGTTTATGATTGAGAAGCTGAACTGCATTGATGCGGTGATCGGCCTACCTGCCAATATCTTCTACGGCACCAGCATTCCGACCTGTGTGTTGGTACTGCGTAAATGCCGCAAGCACAACGACAGCATTCTGTTTATCGACGCCAGCAATGACTTTGAAAAGGTGAAAACTCAGAACCGCCTGTTGCCGGAACATATCGATAAGATTGCCGATACTTATAACGACTGGAAAGCGATTGAGAAATACAGTCATATCGCAACGCTGGAAGAGATCCGTAACAACGATTACAACCTCAATATCCCGCGCTATGTCGATACTTTTGAAGCTGAAGAAGAGATTGATCTCAACGCTGTGGCGCAGGAAATTCGCGATCTGGAAGAGAAAGTGGCAGAGATTGATAAGACCATTGCCGGGTTCTGTAAGGAGCTGGGGATTGACACGCCGTTTGCAGTGGTGGAGGGAGATAAGTGATGGTGCCGAAGCTACGTTTCGAAGGATTCAATAAAAACTGGGCGGTAAAAAAATTAGATAGTATTTTTTCATTTAAGAATGGACTTAATGCCAGCAAGGAAATGTATGGTAAAGGTGTTAAGTTTATCAATGTACTGGATATTATCAATAACGATAAAATAACTTATGATGTTATTAATGAAAGCGTGGGCGCAACTGATGATCAAATATCATCTTATCAAGTAATGCAAGGGGACATTCTTTTTCAAAGAAGTTCAGAAACTAGAGATGAAGTTGGGCAAACTAACGTCTACGCTGACTCCAAAACTGTTTTGTTTGGAGGTTTTGTGATAAGAGGCAGACCGTTAATTAACATAAATAGCACTTTTTTAAATTATCAGTTGAAGACTGATGCGTTAAGAAAAGATATAACTCAGAGAAGTGGTGGTAGTACAAGGTATAACATTGGACAGGATTCTCTTGGGAAGGTCACTGCATTTTTTCCTGAGATTAGAGAGCAAGAAAAAATTGCTAATTTCTTATCCTCTGTTGATGAAAAAATGGCGCTACTGAACAAGCAGTACAACCTGCTATGCCAGTACAAAAAAGGAATGATGCAGAAGATTTTTAGTCAGGAAGTGCGGTTTAAGGATGAAAATGGGGAGGGTTACCCAGAATGGAAATATGTAGATTTAAAAGAAATAGCTTCTAAAGTTAATATTAAAAATAGAGAGGGTTTGGTCAACGTAGTACTAACTAACTCTGCGACACAAGGCATAGTTAGACAAGATAGTTACTTTGAAAGAGAGATTGTAACTGAAAGCAACTTACAAGGATATTATGTAGTTAGTGTTGGTGATTTTATATACAACCCAAGAATATCTGCAACAGCTCCGGTTGGCCCTATAAAAATGAATGAATTAATCCAGGGCGTGATGTCTCCTTTGTATACGGTATTTCGTTTTAAAAAAGGATTATTGAAGTTTTACCAATATTTTTTTGAAAGTTCAGTTTGGCATGACTATATGAAAAGTGTCGCTAATAGTGGTGCCAGACATGACCGTATGAATATTTCTGGAGCAGACTTTTTTGCCCTTCCAGTATCTCAACCTATTGAGGCAGAACAAAGCAAAATAGCCAACTTCCTTTCTGCTATCGATGAAAAAATATCCGCAAAAAAAGCGGAACTAGATAAATTAAAAAATTGGAAGCAAGGCTTGCTCCAGCAAATGTTTATATAATAATCGTGCAGCCCGACCGACTCCGGGCCTGCACAATAACTAAAGGCACTACACACTGATGGCAACGCAAAGCGAATACGAGTTAGAAACGCAGCTGGTGGAACAGCTGGTAGGCATGCACTACGAACGGGTGAATGTCACTGACGAAACCAGTATGAAAGCCAACCTGCGCAAGCAGATTGAAATCCATAACCGACTGGAATCAGCCCCACTAACGGACAGCGAATTTAACCGTATTTTCTTGCACCTGACAAAAGGTAATGAAGTCATCGATCGCGCCAAAATTCTGCGTGATCGCTACCAGTTATTGCGTGATGACGGCACCGAGAAGTGGCTCAGCTTTATCAATAAAGAGGAGTGGTGCCAGAACGAATTTCAGGTAGCGAGCCAGGTGAAGCAGTTCAACGCCGAGCAAAACACGCGTAAAACCCGCTTCGACGTCACGCTGCTGATCAACGGCCTGCCGCTGGTGCAGATCGAACTTAAGCGTCGCGGTCTGGGACTGAAAGAGGCCTTCAACCAGATCGATCGCTACCATCGGGATGCGTTCTGGGTCGGCAGCGGCCTGTTCCAGTATGTGCAGATCTTTATTATCAGCAATGGCGTGGATACCAAATACTACGCTAACAATCGTGCTAACCACTTCGAACAGACCTTCTTCTGGACCGATGAAAAGAATAACCCGCTCAAAGCGCTGGAAAAATTCACAGATGCATTTCTGAAGGTCTGTCACATCGCAAAAATGATCACCCACTACACGGTGCTGAACGAAACCCGTAAGTGCCTGATGGTGATGCGCCCGTACCAGTTTTATGCCTGTGAGGCGATGATCCGCCATGTGAAAGAGAATCTCCACAAGCAAGGGCGGCCGGAGAACGGCTATATCTGGCATACCACCGGCTCCGGTAAAACGCTGACATCATTTAAAGCCAGCCAGGTGATCATGGAGATGCCGGAAGTGGATCGGGTCATTTTTGTGGTCGATCGCCGGGATCTGGATTATCAGACGGCGAAAGAGTTCAACGGCTTTGCGAAAGACAGCGTGGATACCACCAACAACACCAGTACGCTGATAAAACATCTCAAGCAAAGCAGCACCAAACTGACGCTGACCACCATTCAGAAGCTGAATAATGCCATCACCCATGAAGGGTATAAAGCGCAGCTTGCACATCTGCGAAAAGAACGCATCGTTTTTATCTTCGATGAATGCCACCGCAGCCAGTTCGGTGATACGCATAAAGCGATCGTGAACTTCTTCGAGAACGCACAGCTGTTTGGTTTTACCGGGACGCCAATCTTTGCCGATAACGTCAATATCACCAACGGTGTCAAACAGACCACCGAACTGTTGTTCGATAAATGCTTGCATAAATACGTGATTGTCGACGCCATCCGGGATGAAAACGTACTGCGCTTTGCCGTGGAATATGTCGGTACTTACAAGCGTAAAGAGAGCAGCAATGAGATCGATATTGATGTTGAGGATATCGACACCAAAGAGGTGATGGAAAGCGATATCCGGTTGGGCAAAATCACTGACTATATCCTTGCTCATCATAACGCCAAGACCCGCAATCGCGAGTTCACCGCGATGTTCTGCGTCGGGTCAGTCGATATGCTGATCACCTACTACAAACTCTTTAAAGGCAAGCAGGCCGCACTGCAGGCGGCGGATGCTAACTACAAGCCGTTAAAAATTGCCACCATCTTCACATACGCCGCCAATGAAGCCGACAAAAGTGATAAAGAGGCGGTAAACGGTCTGCTGGATGAAGAGGATATTAGCCTGCCGCAAGGGGCTAAAGTTGACACCTCAAGTCGTGATCATCTGGATAGTTTTATCGAGGATTATAACGAGCTGTATGGCACCAGCTACTCGGCCAATGACTCAAAAAGCTTTTACAATTACTACAAAAATATTGCCCAGCGCACCAAAGAGAAAGGCATCGATATTCTGCTGGTGGTGAATATGTTCCTCACCGGTTTCGACAGCCCGGCGCTGAACACGCTGTACGTCGATAAAAACCTGCGTTTTCACGGCCTGGTACAGGCGTTTTCCCGCACCAACCGCATTCTCAACGAGAAGAAAAGCCACGGGAATATCGTCTGCTTCCGCAATCTGAAGAAAGCCACCGACGATGCTATTGCCTTGTTCTCGAATAAAGATGCCTCTTCTACGGTGCTGGTCAAACCCTTTGAGGAGTACTTCGGGGATTATCAGAACGCTGTCGATCGCTTGTTAACGCTGACGCCAACGGTGGAAAGCGTGGACGATTTGCCAGATGAGGAAGCACAGCTGGCATTTGTAACGGCATTCCGCGATGTGATGCGTTTGAAAAACATTCTCGAAAGCTTTGCCGATTTTGATGATGCGGCTAAACCGCTATCGGACCAGACGCTGGCGGATTTCACCAGTAAGTACCTCGATATCCACGACAAGGTGAAAAAACACTCCAGCAAGGAGAAAGTCTCGATTCTTGAAGACGTGGATTTTGAAGTCTCGCTGATTCATCGCGACGAAATTAACGTCGGCTACATTTTGCGTCTATTGGCTGGCATTCAGGCGATGCCGCCAAAAGAACAGCAGGAGCAGAAGAAAAAGATCATGGATATTGTCGACAGCGACGTCACGCTGCGCAGTAAACGTGAGCTTATCGATAACTTTATTGAAAAAAGCCTGCTGCATGCCTCGCATGACGAAGATATCACTCAGGTGTTTGAAGCTTATGTCGAACAGGAAAAAGGTAAGGCGCTGGCAGCCTTGTGTAGCGAAGAGCGACTCGATTCGATCAAACTGACCGGCTTACTGGATAACTACCTCTTTACCGACGTGATGCCGCGAGAGGATGAAGTGGCAGAAACGCTAACCTGGACGCCGAAGATTCTGGAACGCAAGAACGTGCGGGCACGTGTCTACGACCGTGTGCGCAATGTGATTGAAACGTTTATCAATGGGATGCGCGGGTTTTAAAAGATTTTGGTGACGAATATGGCAGAGGTATTTTCATGAGTGAGATAGATATCCAGGGTGATGACGCGTTGGTTCAACTGCTGTTGAACGCAGACAAAGGCGATATAGATCTGCTGATCGATTATGTCACTAACACCGGTAAGCTTGGGAAGGTGCGAACAAGTTCCTGATATGAGATCATCATATTCATCCGGAGCGCATCCCAGAGGGACATCATGAGCCATCAACTCACCTTCGCCGATAGTGAATTCAGCACTAAGCGCCGTCAGACCCGAAAAGAGATTTTCCTCTCCCGCATGGAGCAGATTCTGCCATGGCAGAATATGACCGCTGTCATCGAGCCGTTTTATCCCAAGGCGGGCAATGGCCGACGGCCCTATCCGCTGGAGACCATGCTGCGTATTCACTGCATGCAGCATTGGTACAACCTGAGCGACGGTGCCATGGAAGATGCCCTGTACGAAATCGCCTCCATGCGCCTGTTTGCCCGATTATCCCTGGATAGCGCCCTGCCGGATCGCACCACCATCATGAATTTCCGCCACCTGCTCGAGCAGCATCAACTGGCCCGTCAATTGTTCAAGACCATCAATCGCTGGCTGGCCGAAGCAGGCGTCATGATGACCCAAGGCACTTTGGTGGATGCCACCATCATTGAGGCACCCAGCTCTACCAAGAACAAAGAGCAGCAACGCGATCCGGAGATGCATCAGACCAAGAAAGGCAATCAGTGGCACTTTGGCATGAAGGCCCACATTGGTGTCGATGCCAAGAGTGGCCTGACCCACAGCCTGGTCACCACCGCGGCCAACGAGCATGACCTCAATCAGCTGGGTAATCTGCTTCATGGAGAGGAGCAATTTGTCTCAGCCGATGCCGGCTACCAAGGAGCGCCACAGCGCGAGGAGCTGGCCGAGGTGGATGTGGACTGGCTGATCGCCGAGCGTCCCGGCAGGGTAAAAACCTTGAAGCAGCATCCGCGCAAGAACAAAACGGCCATCAACATCGAATACATGAAAGCCAGCATCCGTGCCAGGGTGGAGCACCCGTTTCGCATCATCAAGCGGCAGTTCGGCTTCGTGAAAGCCAGATACAAGGGGCTGCTGAAAAACGATAACCAACTGGCGATGTTATTCACCCTGGCCAACCTGTTTCGGGTGGACCAAATGATACGTCAGTGGGAGAGATCTCAGTAAAAACCGGAAATAACGCCAGAAATGGTGGAAAAAATAGCCTAAATAGGCTGATTCGATGTGTTTGCGGGAAAAAAATCGGCCCAGATCCGCGAAATTTTAATCAGCGAGTCAGCTTGGGAAGAAATGACCTGCTTATTCGCACCTTCCCTAATGGTGATGTCGGATACGCCGGCGTTACTGTACTGCGCGGCGGTCAGCGGCACGCCGCTGGCGTCGGTGATGCGCACCGTCACCTGCATAAAATCGGTTTCGCCGTCGGTGTAATCCGGGTCGGAAATCACAAAGCCGCCGACTTTGGTGCCGTCGACTACCGCCGGATCGCTGTTGAGGTAAACCGTACCGCCCGTTGCAGAGACAACCGGCGCGTCGTTCACCGGCACAATGGTGAGGTTCAGCGTCTGGTCGGCCGGGTCGGCCTGCACGGTGTCGCCGATATGCGAGTCGCCGTCGTCCAGATGCAGGGTGATGGTGACATCGCCCGCCGCTGCGCCGTTCAGGTCGTGGTTGACGTTGGCGCCGCTCTGCCAGGTGAGGCCGAGCGCCGCGTCGTTCAGCAGCGCTTCAATGTCGCTGGCGCGACCGGTCAGCGTCAGCGTGCCGGAGTTGTCGCCGGAAATCGTAACCGGCTGGCTGCCGGCGGCGCTGGCGGTGGCGCTGGTGTTCACGTCCGCGCCGCCGATGCCGAGGGTGCCGGACGGCGCGGTGATGGTGACGGTCACCGGCGTGCCGAAGGCGGCGGATTCGGTGTCCTGCACCACGATATTGCCGCCGATAAAGCTTGCCTGATCTTCATAAACGGTACGGTCCAGGTTGGTCACGGTCAGCGTGCCCGGATCGTTGATTTCCGAGGCGCGAATGGTGACGGACGCCGCGCTCAGGTTGCCGCTTTTTTCCGGTACGGAGGCGCTGTACCAGTTGTACTCGGTGGCGTCGACGGCGGTGGCCGCCGCGCCTCTGCCAGGCGTCGCGGGCTGGTTCAGCGTGCCGCCGTTAGCGCCTGCCGTCAGCGTGCCGCTTGCGTCGCGCAGGCGGTCATCGGCGATAGTCTGCACCTGATAGGTGGCGTTGCGGTCGGTTCTGAAGGTCACCGTCAGGCCCGCCAGCGCCGCGTTCACCTGGGCGCGGGTGCCGCTCAAGACCAGATAGTCGTGCTGGCCGCCGTGGGCGGTAGAGATCGTCGCGCCGCTGCCGGTCGCGTAACCCAGGGTCACGTCGCTGTATTCGCTGGCCACGAAGGCGCTGCCGTCCGCATGCAGCAGACGCACGGTCACCTGCAAATAATCGCTCTCGCCATCGGTCACGCAGTCTGTCAGATCCCCATCTTTGACCGAGAAGCCCGGCAGGGCGTTGCTCGTCGCCGTGGCGCTGGCGATGTTCTTGATGCCCGACGGCGCGGTCACTTCCGGCGCGTCGTCGGTCGGGCGGGTGTAGATCCAGAACGCGTTGCCGGTCTGCTCTTTGTCGCCGTCAGAAATCGTGAAGGTGAACTTATCGTCCGGGGTGGCGGGTTCGCTGTTGCCGCTGCCTTCGGTGCCGTCGTTCAGGTAGTAAATGTACCCGTTCGCCACATCCTGCTGGGTGAAGGAGGAGCCTTTGCCGATGGGGCTGAAGTTCACACCATCTTTGGAATAGGCCAGGGTGCCGTGGGTCGGCGCGCCGGTGATGGTGTACTGCAGCTGCATTGAGCTGCTGTCGGAATCGTAGGCTTGCAGCATGGCGCTGGTTAGCTGGCCATAGCTTCCTTCGGTGACGTACAGCGGGTTGTTGACTGGCGTGCCGCCAATCAGGTTCGGCGAGCCTGCGGTCACCGTCGGGTCGGCCTGGGTCGGGTCTTTGGCGATCTGCGGCGCGTCGTTGACGTTAGTTATCTGGATTTTCACCGTCGCGTCGCTGGCGGAGGTGGCGCCCCAGCGGTCGGTGGCCGATACGGTAAAGGTGGTGGAGCGCACTTCCGAGCCGTCGCTGACGAAGCGCAGCCCGGTGGTCGAGGCGCTGGCGGTAAGCAGCGAGGCGTTGAGCGTCTGGCCGACGGTAACGTCAACCCACTGCGAGCCGTTGTAGTATTGCAGCGTGCAGCCGTCCGGCAGCGTTTTGATGGTGAACGTCAGGGCGTTGGCGCCGGTCGCGTCGTTGTTATAGGCGTAATTGTTGGCGCTGGCGCTGCCGTCTTTGATCGTCGCGCTCTCTTCCAGCCCGTTGCCGCTGTTGGCGTCGTCCGGGTCGCTTATCGCTATCTGGCCGGTGGTCAGGTAAGCGGTTTCGCCTTCGGCGATGACGGTGGAGGAGGAGCCGGTCACCACCGGCAGATCGTTCACTGGCGTGACGTAGATGTTCAGCGTCGGCGTCCAGATATTGGTCACCGGGTTGCCGTTGGCATCGAGCGTGGTCAGACCCGCCGAGACAGAGAACGCCGCGGCGTAGACAAAGGTCTCTCCGCCGTCGTGCTGGAAGCGAATATTGCCGCTGTCGAGGTCGGCCTGCGTAAAGGTGGCATATTCGCCGAGCGTCACCCAGCTGCCGCCGACATTTTTTTGCAGCTCGCCGCCTCTTGCGCCGTTCGAGAAACCGAGGAAGGTATAGACCACCTGCGAGGCGTCCACGCCCGTGGCGGTGTAGCTCAGGCCCGGCACGCTTGAGAAGTCGCCGCTGGTGCCGTTCAGCACGAGGGTGCCGCCTTCTTCTACTTCGCCGCGGGCGTTGCCGGAGGTGAAGTCCACGCCCGCCCAGGTGGAGTCGCGGTTGGTGATGGTGGTGACGCGATCCGGGATCGTGCCGGGACCGCCGCCCGTGACCACCGCAAGGCCGATGGTAAAGGTAAAGCTGGTCAGCGTTTCGGTGCCCGGCGTGTACACCCCGCCGATGCGGCTGTAGGTCGTGCCGTCGGCGTTCCAGCGCAGCGCAGCGGTGTTGTCCACCACCACAAAGTTGAAGCTGTCGGTGTCACCCGACGCGCTGGCGCTGGCGTACTGCACGTACTGCACTTTGTCGTCGACGATATCCTGCATGGTGAAGGTGCCGCCGTTTTGCAGGCGGTAGCCGTCCAGCGTCAGGTAACCGTGGGTGAGCTTGCTGTCGTCAACGATAAAGCTGAGGTGGTTATCGGTGGAATCCACGTCGCTTGCGCCGATCATCGCAGACGTAAGGGTGACGGCGTTCGCCAGATCGTCCACCTGCGCGTGCAGCGTTACGTTGTCCAGAGTCGGGTCGTCATCCACCGGGCGCACGGTCAGGGTAATGGTGCCGTCGGTGCTGGCCGGCACGCCGGTGCCGCCGCCCTGGTCGGTGACGCGTACGCCAAAGCTGTCGGTGCCCTGGTTTTCACTGCCGTCGTTAGCATAGGTCAGCAGATTGCGATCGGCATAGTCAAAGGTCTGGCCGACGGTGACGGCGACGCCGTTAAACCAGAGCGTGCCGTGGGTCGGCAGGGCGGTAATGGTGAGAGTCAGCGTTGTGTCGCCCGGATCGCCGCCGCCGTCCGCCTCTATATACTGGCCGACGTTGCCGGTGTTGACCGCATTGTTGGGCTGGCCTTCAAAGACCACGCCGCTGCCGCTAAGGATCGGCGCCTGGTTCTGCGGGGTAATGTTCAGCGTGACGTGGACGGTATCGGACTGCGCCTTCGGCGTCGCGCCGTCGTTGATGACCGCCGTAAAGCCGTCGGCGGCGTTCTGGTCTGCGCCCGTGGCGGTGTGGACATACTTCACCTTGCCGTCGATCAAATCCTGCTGGGTAAAGATAGAGCCGACGCCCATCCGGTCGCCGTTCAGCGTCAGATAGCCATACTGCGGCGGGTCGGTCAGATCATAGACAATCTGCACGGGCTGCTGGGTGCCCGCCGTTACTTCCGCATCGATGGCGTTAAGGGTCACGGTGGTGATGACGCTGCCGCCCGATTCGATCTCCGGCACGTTCTGGGTGGCGTCGGCCACGCTTACCGGGTCGTTCGACGGGGTCACGGTCACATCGATGGATTTGCTGGTGCTGACGCCCGCGCTGTCGCGCACCGTGACGTCCAGCTTGCCGCTGGCGGCGGTGTTGCCAAGCTCGACGTCAGCGGAGGTAAAGGTGATGCTGTTAAGCCAGGCCTGCGCTTCGCTGGCAGTGCCGGTCATGGTCAGCGAAGCGTTGCTGGTCTGGCTGTCGCTGAGTTTGCCGATGGCGCTGTTGCTCAGGCTCACCGTGACGATGACGGTTTCGCTGGCGTCCGTGGTGCTGACCTGCCAGCCGCTGAGCGTGGCGGTATCGGCGCCTGCGGCGTTAAGGCTGCTCGGCTCGGCGACGGTGATGCCTTTTTCCGGCGCGGTGACTTCCGGCCCGGCCAGCAGACCGTCGTAATCAAAGGCGAAGGTTTTCGCTTCAATGCTGCCGGTATGGTTTTCCAGCACCCAGTCGCCGGAAAGCGCCGCGCTGCCGGTCATGTCGCTGGAGGCCGCCACGTCCGCCTGAGTCACTTCGGCGAAGCGGGTGATAAAGGCGTTATCCTGGGCGGAGACGTCGCAGCCGTAAAGCAGGATGTCGCCGCTGTCGCTAAGGCTTGCGCCGATAGCGCTGAGCTGTGAAGACCACGCCGAGAGGTTGTCCGCCGTCAGCACATCGGTGCCAAGCGTAATGGTGTCGGACGCGCCGTGGCTCAGAATATGAATGGCGGAAATATTGGTTTCGCCTTTCAGCGCGTCGGCAAGCTGGCTCAGACCCGAGCTGTTTTCATCGATAATCACCACCTGGCTGCCCTGCGGCACCTGGTCCACCAGCGACTGCCAGCCGGAGATATGCTGGTCTATTACATAGACTTCGCTGGCGGCGCTGCCCGGTTTTTCGCTTGCGGCGTCGGCTGTGGCGGCGTGGGGAATATCCAGCGCCTTCGCGGGTTCGGTGGCGCTTTCATGGTGCACCAGATCGCTTGCCGATGCCTCATGGATGGCGGTTTCAGCCAGAGCGGCTCCATCAAAAAGCTGGCGAGACTCAAGAGCAAAACGATGCGCACGCGGACGTAAACGACGGTTCTTTATTGTAGTCATAGGTTTACTGCTCTTAAAAAATAGAGTGACTGGATAAATATTCTGAGTTCAGCGTTGCCAGGAGCGTACACCATGTCGCCAGGCCAGAGGAGGGCAAACAGGGGATATATTCATCGAAATTATCGAATGGACGCTTAGCGCACGAAGAATAAATAAATCTTAAAGGACAAATAAGACAGCGCCCCGCCAGCCCTGAAAAAACCAATACGACGAAAGGCTTAACCGTAAGCAAAATTCTATAATTAATTTCATTAACTTAGCATTTGAATACTTTTAAAACAACTCGCTTTTAGTAACCGAAAACTCTCCTTCACGCCAAATGGGGCTTTGTTGAATAAATCGAACTTTTGCTGAGTTGAAGGATCAGATCACGTATCTTCCCGACAACGCAGACCGTTCCGTGGCAAAGCAAAAGTTCAAAATCACCAACTGGCCCACCTACAATAAAGCCCTCATCAACCGTGGCTCCATAACTTTCTGGCTGGATGATGAAGCTATTCAGGCCTGGTATGAGTCGGCAACGCCTTCATCACGGGGAAGACCTCAGCGCTATTCTGATCTCGCCATCACCACCGTTCTGGTCATTAAACGCGTGTTCAGGTTGACCCTGCGGGCTGCGCAGGGCTTTATTGATTCCATTTTTACACTGATGAATGTTCCGTTGCGCTGCCCGGATTACACCAGTGTCAGCAAGCGCGCAAAGTCGGTTAATGTCAGTTTCAAAACGTTCACCCGAGGTGAAATCGCGCATCTGGTGATTGATTCCACCGGGCTGAAGGTCTTTGGTGAAGGCGAATGGAAAGTCAAAAAACACGGCAAAGAACGCCGTCGTATATGGCGAAAGTTGCATCTGGCAGTTGACAGCAAAACACATGAAATCATCTGTGCAGACCTGTCGCTGAATAATGTGACGGACTCAGAAGCCTTCCCGGGTCTTATCCGGCAGACTCACAGAAAAATCAGGGCAGCATCGGCAGACGGCGCTTACGACACCCGGCTCTGTCACGATGAACTGCGGCGTAAGAAAATCAGCGCGCTTATCCCTCCCCGAAAAGGTGCGGGTTACTGGCCCGGTGAATATGCAGACCGTAACCGTGCAGTGGCTAATCAGCGAATGACCGGGAGTAATGCGCGGTGGAAATGGACAACAGATTACAACCGTCGCTCGATAGCGGAAACGGCGATGTACCGGGTAAAACAGCTGTTCGGGGGTTCACTGACGCTGCGTGACTACGATGGTCAGGTTGCGGAGGCTATGGCCCTGGTACGAGCGCTGAACAAAATGACGAAAGCAGGTATACCTGAAAGCGTGCGTATTGCCTGAAAACACAACCCGCTACGGGGGAGACTTACCCGAAATCTGATTTATTCAACAAAGCCGCCGGTATACTGATTCTTTCGCAACTAAAGATGTTTAACGAAGCTGTTGTTTATTTTGAAAAGCATTTAAGCCCTGCCTTCTGGAAAAGCTTTGATCAGTGTGTTGAACGATTTATGAAAGACAACAGCTGGGTAGGTAAAGCAAATTATGAACATCAGGATTATTGCTGGCTGGCCCATCCAGCTTGGGTCATTGAAGGCGTTAACTGCAAATATTGGTTTGAAAACAGTTCGACTGTTACTGAAGGAAATGATTATATTTTAGCCGTCCTGACGGGTACGGGAACCGAGCAGGGGCTGTTTGGTTTTGAGTTTAAATTGAATGCCGGGTATTTTGGTGGAGTCAAAAAGATTGCTAGTTATGCGAGTAATGTTCAACAATCCTACCGTGAGCAACTGCAGACACTAGGGCTATTGGAACAAGGGAAAGGTAACTATTTCCTACCTGTCACGATTAAACCTAATTTACTCACTGAGTGCTGGAAAGAGCATGGTGAGTTTCCAGTGGAACATGAAGTATTTTTTCCATTGCAAACAGCTCTTGACAAGCTACTACAATCTACAAAAATTTTGGATGCTATATTTTTGTCCGAAGCGCAGATTGCAGTAAGTGAATAAGTTAAATAATTAACGTTATCTGGTTTGATTTGGCCTTTCTCGCATAAGAAAGGCCATTGCAGTAAAAATTATCCCCGACTACACCCGAAACTTCTATCTCCCTCACCAAATACCTTCGTATCAAGCTTGGTCAAGTAATCCAGTCGTTCAAGCAACTCATTGTATATGATGTCAAAATCAGGATCGTTTACGTTGAGCACATACCTGCAATTGTCCGGAAAATGTACAATTTCACGACAATCTTCAAGTTCCAAGCCGAGAGCGCTATACCACGCCCTGACTATCAGATTGCTAAGTGTACCACTATGTTTGAGATGCCCCAGATGGTAGTAAGCATCTTTGTTAAAGAACAAGCAAATGTGGAAATGGCATTTGCCATTCTTTGAGTATTCTCTTGCCCAGACATTACGTACAACGTTCTTATTGACTCTGATCCCAGCAAACTTTCTGCGATGTTCATGTGCTTCCAAAATCGCTTTCATCGAATCCAGAAATCGTGATATTGCACCGGGTTCAAGGTTAGGAAAACAGCATACCGTATCACCATTATCTAAAATAGGTGGGTAATGAAGATCCGCTCTTAATGCCATAGTACGTGGAAACTGATTGATAGCATTACTGACTGTCAGAGCAATTTTATCTCTGTAAGCGAGAATATGATCGCCATGAGTACCTTGGTAAAGTTTCATCATACATCTCTGATTTTAATATCCCTGCTATTCACAGGGATATGTTGTGAGTGATTTATCAAATAAATATATATTACCTTTCCAACATTTAAATTTAGGCAAAAGCTATCACCTGCCTGCGGTGGCAGTTCCAAAATAACTCTGCAATTAGTTAGAACAAGCAAGTATATCGATGGTATTTTTTTACTTCATTAAACCCCCCAGGTATCCATCGCCTGTATAAAGATAGTTTTTCCTTTTTTAGCAGCCTTTATCTTCCCTTGAGAATAAAGAGTGCTTAATAATTCATTTACTTTACCGCGGTCCCTGAACCGGTTAGGCCCATATTGCAGTATGGTATTCTTCCTCATATATGGTAAAAGATTTTGATTGCAATATTCTTTTATCCACCAATAAAGCTCATCTGCATCTGTATTGACCATATCTAGCTCCTGTTGTTTGGAAAATAATTTTATATACTCATCTACGTACCATGCACTTATTTCTATAGCAGCTTCAACAGCGGTAAGTGATACATCCCCTTCATCACCATTAAAATAGTGTAATAATGCAGCAATCCTTGCCATATTTTCAGCGATTTTAGATGCATAATCTTTAAAGTCTGAAAGAAACCCGAGTAACCGCATTTCTGTTTCAACTTGATTATAAAATACAATCCATCTCTGTCTTGCTTCTGGCGAGAAATGAAGGCAAATACGTTCATCTTTGTTTTCGATACTCTCATTGACGATCTCCATTAATCGCTCATGGAACACAGGCAAATGTTCACTTGAGACAACAGGATTAGTTATTTGTCTATATCCTTGTGTTGAAAAGGGACGACAAATAAGTGTACGAGCAAAAAATCCTATCCCTTTTGCTATATCCCCTTTTCTTTCAATATATCTATTGATAACTACAGACTGAACCTGTAGGGATAATGTCAATCTGGCATTTTTTATTAACCTCTCAGGTGCGTTTTTCCTTTCGACTGAATAGGTTGCGCCATCCCACATTTTGTTTACAAACGGCAATTCATTTAATGCATAACCATTAAATATGGTCCCAGCCTCATCTGATAAAATGCCAACTGATCGCCAGTCACCACAGAGATACTCTTTTATCGCCGCTGGTGTGGTATCATTAAACGTCAACTTATATCTGACAGGCTCTACAGGATAACTATCTTGCAGCATACTCAGACTTTCACGTGTTATGGTTGGATCTTTGCCACCACGGATCTCTGACTTCAGTTTTGACATCAAAGCTTTCTCTTCCGCCTTGAAAATCTTTACGTTATACCGCCACTTAATTATTTCTTGTTTATATAGGTCAAATAGCCGTTCCTCTAGTTGGTAAATGGGCTTCATTAACAACTTACTTACCGTGCTCTTCCGTTCCCCAGATTCCGCGATTGTCACAATAAACAGCGATGTAGGGCTACGCAGATTATTCAATCTACAAACATCAATTCTGTTCTGACAAGCAAGAGATATAACGCCAAGCATCTCTGCTGCAACCATGGGAAGCGGTGCATGAGTATGTTGTACTATCTCATAAATTGCATTTCCCACCCTCGCGGGGAACACATGTATGGGGAACTCTTGATCTCCCGACATAAATCCTCATCATCATTTAATGTAAAAAGTACCTCCGGTTGAGTTGCTATTCCGCTATTAATAGTGGAAATAGCAAGATGCATTCCCAACCATTAGATGAAAAATACTAAAAAAACCATGGTTCTTAGCGTTCATTAATCCAGTAGAGTAGATCGCTAAGCAACCACCCGCACGACTTAGCTCCAAGTGATTTGCGTTGAGGAAACCTCCCAGCCTTTTCGAGCTTCCAGGCTGTCGAGCGAGAAATCGAAGTGATATACTGTCGCTCTTTTTCACGCACCAGACGGTCACCTTTCTCACCGTAGACATGCAGAATTTGCAGTCGTTGTTCAGGGGTTGGAATGATAGATTTTGTATTCATATTGCCTCCTTTGTTTTGGTGGAAGCAGTTTGTACGATTCAGATAAAAATATAAAGAAGATAGGTGCTCACTTCATTATCACGCAATGAACACCTTATTGAGCACCTTATTGAGCAGAAAGTAACTTGATATCTTTTAGATAGTGTTTTAATTGTGACCCAGTAATTTCCCCAGGGAAATTTAATTTTTCAACTTCATCTAACAATGAGCTGACTAGCAATTCCAGAATCACATCAGGATTTTCATCCCAACAGTGCTCCTTAGCAACCAGATATATAACTTCGTCTTTTTCAGAAGACCACCGTCCATTTTTCATTTTAACAGATAAAGTACCATCATCATTTGTAAACTCATTAAACCATCGAGAGATGCTTGAGCGGCTTATTTTTTTAATTTCTTTGCAATGTTTTTCCCTGTAAAAATTCAATATATCCGCTGCGGTTAAAAACAAAAGCTTGTCATTATTTGATTTACAATATTTATTAATTAGAAGAATGACAATAACATTTTGAATGTAACTTCTCTCCATTGCAACAAACTCATTGCTTTGAGGTGCAGTTAATTTAAGAAGTTTTTTATAGCTGGCGCTATCAATCTGCAAGTCAGAGTGAGAAATTAAATCATCCTTATTAAAAATTAGATGATCATTGTCATCACGTCCATACACTATAACCTCACTAGGAATACTCCCCCAAACATCATTCGCATTCCTAAGGTTATAATTATCTCTTACCAAGTGGGTCATTTTGGTAGGTTTGATTTTCCAAAAGCCGCAGGCATACCCATCATAGGCATATTTAAAAAATGAACTACCGCTAAAAACTGGATACTCATTTATTTCAGACTGGTCACAAGGTATAAATGTTCTTACTGTAAACTGAGAGCTGCTCTCATGTTGATAAAAGTCCCCTCCAGCTCTGATATCAAATGTATCATAACGATGTTCTTTTTTATTCGCATAACGAATTATTCGGCAGTATTCTGAACGAAGATTAACATAAAGACTTATTTTATCATCCAGCCATATAGATATAATATCTTCCAGGCTCACATTAAATTTTTTCGAGAACTCGCCAGCACGACAAAAAATATCAGGGATATCGAATTGTTCAGATATATTAAACAGATCAGAAGCATCAAAAAAATCAGAGTTACTTGTCATTTATCGCCACCAATGAATTGACCCTATCAATTACAACGGATTGTATCAAGGTAACGCAATGAGTTTAAAAGCTATTTAATGACAAGTCAGTTTTTTCATCATCTCAAATCGAGTTATGTACAGCGCTACTCTGTGAACGATGCAGGCATTTACCGTGCTATCTCACTTGATACCAGCCTTGCGGGCAGTCCCTATCCACACTAGAATCAGAGCAACAAAACGAGGCTTTCACCATGACAAAAAAAACAGCATATAGTCAGATCACCAAGACTCAAATCTACCGCGCCGTTGCCAGCTCAACCGCGATCGAAACGGGTGCTTCTGTGCAAAAAATTGAGCAGCAACTCAAAAAAAACCAGGCACAGGCGAAAGCCGTTGGCCTCGCCCGTTAATCTGGCAAGATGTCGCTCACAAGTTGCTTCATAGGGCTGTAGTTCCCTGATACACCTGCCTGTATTGCCTTGAAGTAAAACGCCTTGTGCTCATCCCACAGGCTGTAATCCAGTAAGCCCTTCCCCGCCATAACCGACAGTGCATCGCAAAGTAGCCGCGACAGACGCCCGTTACCTTCTCTGAATGGGTGGATCAAAATAAACTCCACGTGGCATTCAGCCAGATAACTAACCAGCTCCGGGCGAGCTAGGGATTTCAGTTCACCAGACCGAGAAAGAAATTGCTTCTCGAAACCATCAAGAAGAAGCGGAATCCTGTCGGCAGCAGCAAACTGGAAACCGTCCTTAGTTAAATTGGCATTACGCAATCTCCCCGCCCAGTCGTACACGTTCCCCAGCCATTGACGATGCCAGCCACTGATATGGTCAAAAGCCAGCGCCGTTGGCGGCTGACCTTCGATAAATAGCAGTTCATAAAGCATCAGCAACAGGCCAGATTCCAGAGCCTCCATTTCCTCTTCATCAGTGATCCCTAACTTATTAGCCAGCACCAGGTCTCCAGAGCCCGGCTGATACCGCTCTTCTGCTGAATTAAGCTCATATTTTGCCAAGCTCTTACCTCCGTCCAAACAAGTTCACAACGTTGTTTTCCTGCTGTCGCTGATAGTTGTTGACCCTATCTTCCCAAATCTCAAGCGCCCTGCGCTTTTCAGGCAAGTAATCATAACGGTCATAGTGTTTCGAGCTGACGTCATTCAGAGCGTGATTCTGGATACGATCGCGGATCTCTTTGCTGATCCCCGCCTCCCCCATCAGCGTTTTACAAGTGCGGCGTAAATCTCGTGCTGTAAAAACTTTAAACTCGGGATTAAAGGCCCGAAAATACATAATGGAACGCGCCAGACTATCGGTACGCACCGGTCGTTCGCCGTTGGTCGAGAGCGGGAAGATATAGGGGCTGTTACTTTCCTTAGTCAGTTCTTTCACTGAGGCTAATTCACTTAATGCCGATTCAGTCAGCGGGATCAGGTGCTCCCGTTTGTTTTTCGATACATCGGCAATTACCAGGAGCGTCTTTTGCTGCCAGTCAATCGCGCTCCACTGGCTGGCAATCATTTCAAACGGACGCTGCCCGCCAGCATAAACACAGAAGCGGATTAGGTGCTGCATCAGTGGCCCAACGTTAGTTGCCTGAGCGAACTGCTCCATGACAAAACGTAGCTCTTCCAGCGTTAACCATGTATCACCCACTTTTTCCGCCGAAGACTGTTTCGGTATGGCCGATACCGGATTTACTTCAAGACCGAACGTAATACCCACACTGGTATTCATCGGATCGTTATCGGCTTTTAAGCCGTAGTTAAATGCTGCCATCAGATACGAGCGAATCCGGTTAGCATGCACCACCGCATCACGCTGGATAATGCCTGAGAGGATGGTTTTGATCTGCAGAGGTGTTACATCTTTCGCTTTGGTTTCTCGAGGGATAACCGTGTAGCACTCTTTTTCAAGACGCTTCAGGACATCAGCCCAGGTCCGCTTATTGTCGAGCTTCATCTTGTTAACGTAGCCATGCACCAGCTCATCAAACGATCCTTGAGAGCGATGGATCTGCATAAGGTGCTCTTCGGCCAGGCGTTGTTGCTCAAGCTCTTGTTGGGGCTCTTTTCCTTCAACAAGCCAGGCTCCATACTTTTTCGCCAACTCATTGGCCGTCACCAGCTTCATCTCAGGCCAGATGCCCAACTGGATGAACTTCTCTTTCTTCCCTTTCTCAACGTAATAACGGAAATAAAAAACTTTGCTGCCTGAAGGCTGAACCTTAACGCCAAGCCTGCCGGTGCCACGTTGAGCACTGTTGCTCCACACGTAGTACGACGTACTTTTTGTCTTCAATCCACGTATAGCAGTCTCGGTAAGATTAGCGGCCATGAGGTTACCTTTCTGAGGATAAGCGTTACCTGACCCAATGCCCATTTTGGGTCAGGTAATGGGTCAGGTAAGGATAGTACAATGGGGAAATGAGAGAACCAATCAGAAACAAAAATAACTTCATAACTGATTGATTATAGATAATTAAAAATACAAATAGAGACAATGACGAACAATTAAAAACATACCAATTTTATGACTCATAATCGCTTGGTCGCTGGTTCAAGTCCAGCAGGGGCCACCAAGATTCAAGGACTTGCGAGAAATCGCAGGTCCTTTTTTTTGGGGTTCTTCCGTAGATGTTGGCGCGAGCCAAAAGGATTCCTGCTGGAACAAATCAATATCTGTTCGCGCCAAAATGTGAAATGAGAGCCGGGAAGAATACGGCAGGCGGGGCCTGAAGATATATTACGGGATGCCTCTGTCCAGCAACAAGCTGGTCACTGTCCCCTTCTGGACGTCGCCATCCAGAGATGGAAACGTCCGTTAGAGTTTGATTCGATAGTCAGCTCAAACTAGCTCTTTGAGCTGCTCCTGCATATAAGTTGAAAAATACTCTGGGTTCTTGATAAGGATGCGGTTACCGGAGGCCACTTTTTCTGCCCATCCGGCCACTTTTTTCGTGAACTCTGGATTCCATCCCTCCTGCTCACCCCGTGCCATCACAGCTTCCGGACTTGCTGGCACACCTAAGTCATGCAAATACTTTAAGATTCCCTTAGCGGTACTTTCATCCATTGAATGGGGTACTGACGCCGAAGTGTTCATACCACCAATAAAATCCAATGCTTTCTCAATTGCTGTTGGCATGCTCTTATCCTTAAAATTAACCACGTGAGAGACACATTTATACTATGTACCCAACTCCGCCGGGATATCAAAGAGAACATCACCTTTATTTGATTTACCCCGCAGCTAAACGCTTGCGGCGGCTGTTTTCTGCACGATTAATTCGCTATCCCGGCCAAAACCAGCCCGGTCGCTACCGCATTACGCGGCCCTTCGGTACCACGGATGTTGCCCTGTCCGGCAACCACGCCGTAATGCGCCAGCGCGTCGGTGATCATCTGCGGGATTTCGAAATCCAGCGAGGAGCCGCCCACCAGCACCACAAAAGTCATATCGCGAATAGAGCCGCCGGGTGACACCTGGCGTAAAGCGCGCAGGCAGTTGGTCACAAAAACTTTCTCTTTGGCCTGTCGGCGCACCAACCGAATTTTTTCCAGCGAGGTCTGGTTATCTACTGGGATCAGCTCGCCGTTTTTCAGATAAACGACTTTGGCAAACACTGACGGACTGAGCGGTTCGCGAAAAAACTCCACCGCGCCGTTTTCGTGGCGAATGCTGAACAGGCTCTCCACTTTTGCCAGCGGGTATTTTTTAATTTCCTCCGCCAGAAACGGATCGCTTAAGCCCAGCTCGGTTTGAATCAACAGGCTGACCATATTCCCCGCGCCAGCCAGATGGACCGCTTTCACAACGCCATCGCTATTGATAATGGCGGCATCGGTGGAGCCTGCGCCTAAATCGAGGATCGCCAGCGGTGCAGCACATCCGGGCGTTGTTAACGCACCGGCGACAGCCATGTTGGCCTCCACTCCGCCGACTTCAACCGGGATGTTTAAACGGGCGCTCAGCTCACTGGCGATGGCCTGCATCTGTAAGCGATCGGATTTCACCATCGCCGCAATGCCAACGGCGTTCTCCATTGAACACTCCCCGGCAATACCGCCCTGCACCTTGCGCGGAATAAACGTATCCACCGCCAACAGATCCTGAATATACACCGCGTGCATGTCGTGACCGGTCAGCGAGGCCATCACTTTACGCACCCGCTCCAGCATGCCGCCTGCATGCGTACCTGCTTCACCACGAATATCGCACACGGACGCACAGGTGCTCATCGCCTGCATAATGGCCTGTGCGCCTTGCGCTACGTCGGCTTCACCGCCACGCTTTTCGCCGCGGATAAAGATCTTACCCGCCGGGATCACCCTTGAGCGCACATCACCCTGCGGGGTTTTCAGCACCACGGCGGAACGGTTGCCAATTAGCGCCCTGGCGATGGGGACGATAGTTTGCGTTTCCTCGGGCGTCAGGGTAAAAAAGGTCGCGATGCCGTAAGGATTCGACAGCACTCGCACCACCTGTCCTGGGGCCGCCACTTCCACCGCCGCCAGCACACCTTCCGGCACCTTCTCCAGCAGGGTGACTTCATCTACCACTGGCATTGTTCGACGCAGGCGATTGTTCACCAGCACGCCATCATCTTTTTTCAGGATCGCCGCCACCACGTTGACCCCGCGATCCAGCGCCTCATTGATAAACCAAACCGCCTCGAGGAAATCCCTCTCCTCACCGACCAGTGGGATCCAGCCCTGGGCAAACCGCTCTTCGCTCAACGCCGCCAGCTTCTCCACGGCGATAGTGGTTCCCATTCCCACGCCAACGCCGCCGGGCGTTTGCGGGTTATGCCCAATCATTGTTGATTCGGTAATGATGGTTTCAGTGATGGTTTCCATCGCCACATCGCCAATCACCGGTGCAGCCTCGTTGATGCAGATTTTCGCCACGTCCTGAAGCGACCACGGGGTGTTATTCAGCGCCTGCTGCAGGGAGGCCACCACCCCGGCAATATTGTCCCGTGTACCTTTCATACCGGTCGTAGCGACAATCCCGCTGGAGATAAACCGGCCATGCTGCGCCAACGCCACTTCGGTGGTGGCGTTGCCGATATCAATCCCTGCAATTAACGGCATACAACCTCCGTCACTGGCTGCCTTTACGCAGCTTGTTTCTCTGCTGATACACCTCTGCCGACTCGCGGACAAACCCGGCGTTCACCGTGGCATGCCAGGTATGTTCCAGTTCATCGGCAATGGCCTGAAGCTCGGCGAACGAAGAACGAAACGGCCGCAGCGCGTTGTAAATTTCAAGAATACGGGCATCCGGGATTGCTATAAGCTCCGCCGCACGACGGAAATTACGCGCCACGGCGTGACGCTGCATCTGTTCGGCAATCTGCGCCTGGTACTCCAGCGTTTGCTGAGAAATACGCACATCCTGCGGACCTACACGGCCCGCCAGCACATTCTCAAGGGTAATCTCGGTTAGCGGTTTGCCGGTAGGAGTCTGGATTTTCTCCGGGCAGCGGGTCGCTAATGGATAATCCTGCGCGGTCATGATGTTGTCGTTCATGGTCATTCCCTTACGAGTGCAATATGCAGCGTGACAGGCGCAGCATCCTGCACCACGTGTTTGGTTTCTTTGATATGAAACAGCGCGGCCTTGGCCATAAATTTGGGGCGTACCATCTGGTCATTAACCACTGGCACTGGCGAAGGCGACTCTTTACGTGCATAGCGCGCGGCGTTTTTACCAATCTGGCGATAGGTTTCCAGCGTCAGCAGCGGAGCCTGAGAGAACAGCTCAAGGTTGCTCAGAGGCAGCAGATCGCGCTGATGAATCACCGTGGTTCCTTTCGACTGGATACCAATCCCGATGCCAGAACCGCTGAGATTTGCCGCATCCCATGCCATAAATGAAACATCCGAGGTGCGCAGAATCCTCACCACCCGAGCATGCAGGCCCTCTTCTTCAATGCCGGCAACCAGTTCTTTCAAAATCGCTTTGTGCGGCATATCAATCAATGTTTTGTGCTGATACTTATCAAAGGCCGGGCCGACGCCTATCACGACTTCATCCACGCGTTCGTCCGCTTTAGCCGCCTCGCCTTCGCTCACCTGCAAGGTGAAAACCGGCTTACGTTCAGTTGTGCATTCCACTGTGTACCGCCTTATTCGATCGAGCCGGGCTGAACCACGCCCGCAATATTTTTAATTTCCGCCCAACGTTCGGCAGAGATGCGATAGCCGGTGCCGGGTCCCTGATAGTCGTTGATGTCATTAACGGCGCTGACGACGTCGAACTGACGATCCAGAATGGCCGACGTTTGCAGGTAATCACCAGTAACACGCTGCCTCAGCATGTTGAGGATATTGCTGGCGATGTCTTCGAAACCGCTGGAACTCAACGCGCCGACGATATCCAGCCCGGTGATATTGCGTTTCATCATCTCTTCCACGGCAGCCAAATCTTCCACCACATTGCGCGCGGGCATATCTTTGCTGCCGTGAGCGTAAGTGGCGGCTTCCACCTCTTCATCGCTAATCAGCGGCAGGCCCAGTTCGCGGAACACCGCCTGAATGGCGCGCGCGGCCTTATTGCGGATGGCGATTGTCTCCTCTTCCGTGACCGGACGCAGGCCCCCATCAACCATCAGATCGCGTTGCAGAATGTTGTAATCATCGAAGTCTTCAGCGTCGAAGTTCGACCCGGCAAACATGTTGTCGTAGTTCGGTACCGCGCTATAGCCGGAGAAGATAAAGTCGGTGCCCGGCAGCATCTGCATCAGGGTGCGAGCAGTACGACGAATATCGGAGTGGGAAAAGGTCTGGTCATTGGCGGAGGCCACTTCAAGGTCGAGCATCGAGGCAATCAGGTTTTCCGCCAGCACCGCGCGAATCCCCGACGGCACAGCGCCGGTCATGCCGATACAGCTGACCGCGCCGTTTTGTAACCCCTGTACGCCCGCGCCTTTGGTGATAAAAATGCAACGCGACTCCAGATAAAGCATCGATTTACTTTCGGAATAGCCCATCAGCGCTTCCGAGCCGGTGCCGGAGGTGTAGCGCATCTTCAGACCACGAGAAGCATACGCCGAGGCAAGAAACGCTTTTGACCACGGCGTATCATCGCCATCGGTAAACACCGACTCCGTGCCATATACCGACACCGTTTCGGCGTAGCTGGTTAGCCCGCGCATTCCCAGTTCCAGCTCCGTGGCCTCTTCAACGGAGCATTGCGTCAGCACGCCGGGGCGACCGCATTGGGACCCCACCAGCAGCGCCAGGGCGTTAAACGGCGCATAGCGGGCGATCCCGACCGTTGTTTCCTGTTCGGAAAAGCCACGGATCCCCGCTTCAGCAGCGTCGGCAGCAATCTGTACCGGGTTATCTTTCAGGTTGGTCACGTGGCACTGATTGGAGGGGGTGCGTCTGGCGCGCATTTTTTGCAGCGCCATCATCATCTCCACCACGTTCATTTGCGCCATCACCTCCACCGCTTTCGCCGGGGTGATGGCAGTCGTAATGGCAATGATCTCTTCCCGACTGACGTGGATATCCACCAGCATTCTGGCGATCTCCAGCGCGTCGAGCTGCATGGCGCGCTCGGCCTCGGGCACGTTAATCGCGTAATCGGCAATGAACCGGTCAATCATGTCGAACTCGGCGCGGCTCTTGCCGTCCAGCTCAACAATACGACCATTTTCCACCTTCACCGACGAAGCCGGATCGTAAGGGCTTTCCATTGCGATCAGCCCCTCTTCAGGCCATTCGCCAATTAGCCCATCCTGATTTACAGGCCGCTGGGCAAGCACTTCGAATCGTTTTGATCTTCTCATAGTTTATGGACTCAAAAGATAAAAAATAGGGACGCCGGGCCGTATTGCCGGGGACACAACACCCGGCATTCGCCTTTCATCAGCAATAGCCGAACTCTAAATGAGCAGGACAATAAAAAAATAAAATTAATTTCGTTCCAATTTGGCACGTAATAAAAAACCATCGTTTCATATTGAAACGCGGCGCAGGAATATTCACCGCGAATTGTGACGAGGTTAAATGATCATTATCAACAAACGCCACAACAGGAAACTGAACGTAATATTTTTGAAATCCCCACCCTATTGACTTAATAACGCGGGGCGAGAAAATAAGATAAAGCCAATGATAAAAATAGCTGTTGCGCGATATTTTCGTGACCTCAGCCCTACAACCTTTTCAGGAGAGACTGTGAATAAGAGCCAACAAATCGCCACCATTACGCTGGCGGCTGCAAAGAAAATGGCGCAGGCCGTCGAGGCTAAAGCGCTTGAAATCAACGTTCCGGTGGTTTTTTCCGTGGTGGATCACGGCGGGAACACGCTGCTAATACAACGTATGGACGACGCGTTTGTCACCAGCTGTGATATCTCTCTTAATAAAGCTTATACCGCCTGCTGCCTGCGACAGGGTACCCATGAAATTACCGATGCGGTACAACCAGGTGCCTCTCTATATGGCTTGCAGCTCACCAATCAACAACGAATTGTTATTTTTGGCGGCGGTTTACCTGTCATATTAAACGGCAAAGCAATCGGTGCCGTTGGTGTAAGTGGCGGTACCGTCGAACAAGACAGATTATTAGCAGAAACCGCATTGAATTGTTTCTCTGAATTATAATTTAAATCTAAGAAGGTATATTATGAGCTATCGTATGTTTGATTACCTGGTGCCAAATGTGAACTTCTTTGGCCCCAATGCTATTTCCGTGGTCGGCGAACGCTGCAAACTGTTGGGCGGTAAAAAAGCGCTGCTGGTCACTGATAAAGGTCTGCGGGCGATTAAAGACGGCGCGGTAGATAAAACCCTCACACATCTGCGTGAAGCCGGTATTGACGTCGTGGTTTTTGACGGCGTTGAGCCAAACCCCAAAGACACCAACGTGCGCGACGGCCTGGAGGTCTTTCGGAAAGAGCATTGCGACATCATCGTTACCGTTGGCGGCGGTAGCCCGCATGACTGCGGTAAAGGCATCGGTATCGCCGCGACTCACGAAGGGGATCTCTACAGCTATGCCGGGATTGAAACCCTGACCAACCCGCTGCCGCCGATCGTTGCGGTGAATACCACCGCCGGTACCGCCAGCGAAGTCACCCGCCACTGCGTGCTGACCAATACCAAAACCAAAGTGAAGTTTGTGATTGTCAGCTGGCGCAACCTGCCGTCGGTCTCCATTAACGATCCGCTGCTGATGCTCGGCAAGCCAGCCCCACTGACTGCGGCCACCGGGATGGACGCCCTGACCCACGCAGTGGAAGCCTACATTTCCAAAGATGCCAACCCGGTCACCGACGCTGCCGCTATCCAGGCGATCCGCCTGATCTCCCGTAACTTGCGTCAGGCCGTGGCGCTGGGCAGCAACCTGAAAGCTCGCGAGAACATGGCCTACGCCTCCCTGCTGGCGGGTATGGCCTTTAACAACGCCAACCTCGGCTACGTTCACGCGATGGCGCATCAGCTTGGCGGTCTTTACGACATGCCGCACGGCGTGGCGAATGCCGTACTGTTGCCGCACGTGGCGCGTTATAACCTGATCGCTAACCCGGAAAAATTTGCCGACATCGCAGAGTTTATGGGCGAAAACACTGACGGACTCTCCACCATGGATGCCGCCGAGCTGGCCATTCACGCTATTGCCCGCCTCTCCGCCGACATCGGTATTCCGCAGCATCTGCGCGATCTGGGCGTCAAAGAAGCCGATTTCCCGTATATGGCGGAAATGGCACTGAAGGACGGTAACGCCTTCTCCAACCCGCGCAAAGGGAACGAGAAAGAAATTGCCGAGATCTTCCGTCAGGCATTCTGATAACGCAGGGGGCGCAATGTTACTTTCATCACCGGGCGTACACCTGTTTTATCACTCACGCTGGCAGGGTACTCGCGTGCTTGACGAGTTGTGCTGGGGGCTGGAAGAGCAAGGCGTTCCCTGCCGGGCAATCTGTTGCGACGATCATGACTGCGCGCTGGCGCTCGGCAAACTGGCGGCCAAAAGTTCGGCGCTGCGCGTGGGTCTCGGTCTCAACGCCACCGGTGATATTGCCTTAACCCATGCCCAGTTGCCCGAGGATCGGGCGCTGGTCTGCGGACATACCCGCGCCGGGACAGCACAGATCCGCACGCTCGGCGCCAATGCCGGTCAACTGGTTAAAGTTCTTCCCTTCAGCGAGATAAAATAAATGTACCGCATCTATACCCGAACCGGTGATAACGGCACGACCGCGCTGTTTGGCGGCAGCCGTATCGATAAAGACGACATCCGCGTTGAGGCCTACGGCACGGTGGATGAACTGATTTCCCAGCTTGGCGTCTGCTATGCCAGCACGCGCCAGGCCGAGCTACGCCAGGAACTGCACGCTATGCAGAAGATGCTGTTCGTACTGGGGGCGGAACTCGCCAGCGATCAGAAAGGACTCACACGCTTAAAACAGCGTATTGGCGAAGAGGATATTCAGGCGCTGGAGCAGCTTATTGACCGCAATATGGCGCAAAGCGGCCCGCTCAAAGAGTTTGTTATTCCGGGGAAAAATCAGGCATCGGCACAACTGCACGTTGCGCGAACCCTGACGCGTCGGCTGGAGCGGATCCTCATCGCGATGGGCAGAACGCTGACGTTACGCGATGAGGCCAGGCGTTATATCAATCGACTGTCGGATGCGCTGTTCTCGATGGCCAGAATCGAAGAAACTACTCCAGATGTTTACGCTTAAACTGGCTGGCATCAATGTCGTACTGCTTCATCTTACGCCACAAGGTGGTGCGACCAATATTCAGCAGTTGCGACATCTCCTGAACACGCCCACTGGTCACGCGGGCGGCATGGATAATCGCCTCTTTCTCGATGGCGGTAAAGGTCAGGCTGGCGGGCAGCAGTGAAGATGCCGTCTCCAGACCAGGACGTTCGGCAAACAGATAATCCGGCAGATTGCTCAGCCGAATATGGCCGTTATCGCTGCTGATGGCGATGTTTTCAATAATGCTGTTCAGCTCAAAATCATTACCCGGCCACGAATAGGCCACCAGTTGTGCCAATGCGTCGTCGTCGATCTTCAGGCTGGATGAAAAGCGTTTTTTCAGGCTATTCAACCGCGTATAAATCAGCGATGGAATACTGTTACGCCGCGCCCGCAGCGGCGGGATTACGATCTCAAAAGAGTGCAGCGCGTAATACAACTGACGGCTAAAGCGGTTTTGCTCCACCAGATTCGCGAGATCAACCGTAGTGGTGGCGATCACTTTGACATCCACAGGAATCAGCCGCCGGGCATCCAGGCGGGTTAAAACGCCCTGCTTGATCACCTGCAGCAGCGCGGATTGTAACTCCGGCGCCAGATATTCAATTTTTTCCAGAAACAGCGTGCCGCCGTTCGCCAGTTCAAGACGGCTTAGCCGACCGTTTTCATCATCAGTAGGCGCACTGCCCATAAAATCCTGCCCCAGTACGCTGTTGGCATACAGCTGGCAGTTCACGGCGATATACGGCCCGCTGGCGCGTTCGCTTTCATTGTGAATGGCCTGACTCAATAGCTCTTTACCGACGCCCTCTTCCCCGCACAGCAGGATCGGGAAACTTCCCCTCGCCGCCTGACGACCAAAGTGGATCAAACGTCGGGTTTCTGGATCGTCTGTCGACATCTGCTCAAAGGTGTGGCTCACCTTGCCGAGCTGGCTGGTCATCAGCTGACGCATTTGCTCCACCGGATGCAGCAGCAGGATAAAGCTGTTGCCCTGCTCTTCAACAATCGGTTTCAGGGTGATGACGGCATCAACAAACTGGTGCTGGCTTTCAAAGGTGACTTCGACATGATTCAGGCCGCGGGCATGTTTGATCGCCCGACGCAGCAGCATGGGGAGATTGAGCAGGTCATTAATATTCTTCCCCTGGCTGGCCTGCGCGTCGAGATGCAAAAGCAGCGCCGCGCGCGCATTGAGGAACTGCAATACGCCCTGTTCGTTCCAGGCCATCACGCCATCATCCATACTCTCCAGCAGCCCGTACATCTGGTTCAGATGGCGGTTGGATTCAGCCAGCAGGCTGTCAGTCAGCAATGAGTTGCCGACTTCTCTGGCAATCGCCAGCGTCAGGGATAAATCAGAAACGCACTCATGCTCTACCAGACAGCACAGCGAGATGGAGCCAAACAGTCGACCATGGTTATCGAATACCGGCGTAGAGCAGAACGACCACGGATGCAACGCCTGTTTAAAGTGCTGATCGCCAGAGGTTTTTGTCGGCTGCCCCGGCATCGTCGCCAGCGACAATGCGCAGCTGCCAATAATGCTTTCCGCACAGTAACTGCCGTCGCGAAAACCGAGCTCCGCCAGTTGCTCCACCGTCTGCGGATCGCCGCAACGGCTGAGAATACAGGCCGATTCATCCAGAATTAGCAACGCGCACGGACGGCCGTCCATAAACTCCCAGGCATCTTCCAGCGCGGCCTGAGCAATCGTCAGCAGCGCCGTTTTGCGACGACAGATCGACTCAAAGGTCAGGCCCTGCGCCTGATGCGGCGCCTGCCAGGTTTCCCGCTGCATAAACTTGCTGCAACGATGCCATGACTGGGCAATGACCGAAGAGACTTCCTTCCCAATGTCCTGAGTGTGCGTCGTCATATCCCTTTCCGCTGTTTTACCATAGACAACCCCTCCGGCAGAGACTGTCAGAGGGGGGAGAAGATGCCGGATAAAAACTTACCGACGACTGATTAACGCGCCAGCCACTGCTGTCCCAGCAGGTCTGCCGTCAGAATCGCGGCATGTACGCTCTCAGGCGTCACCGGGAACGGCATATTGTGGATGGTTTCACCTTCTGCGCAGGTCGCTTTGGCCACGGCCATGATCTTGCCGTCAATGTCGTCTTTCACGCCCATTTCCGCTAACGTTACCGGCAGGCCTACTTTCTGACAGAAATTCAGCACGGTTTCGATCTCTTCCATCGGGCTGTTTTGCAGCACCAGCTGCGCCAGCGTACCAAAGGCGACTTTTTCACCGTGGTACAAATGGTGGCACTCTTCCAGAATCGTAAAACCGTTGTGGATAGCATGCGCCCCTGCAAGACCGCTGCTTTCAAAGCCGATGCCGCTGAGGTAAGTGTTCGCTTCGACAATACGCTCCAGCGCATCAGTCACCACGCCAGCCTGCGCGGCAAAGCGTGCCTTTTCGCCTTCCGCCAGCAGGGTATCATAGCACAGGCGCGCCAGGCTCAGCGCCGCTACGGTGGACTGTCCGCCCGCCATGCTGGTCGCTCTGGCGTCATAACAGGCTTTCGCTTCAAACCAGGTTGAGAGCGCATCGCCCATCCCGGCCACCAGCAGGCGTACCGGCGCTTTGGCAATGATTGCGGTGTCCATCACCACCATATCCGGGTTTTTCGGGTAGATCAGATACTCTTCAAACTCACCGGCTTCGGTATAGATAACGGACAGCGCGCTGGTTGGCGCATCGGTAGAGGCGATAGTCGGGATCACCACCACCGGTAGCTTCTGGTAGTAACCAATCGCTTTGGCGGTATCCAACGTTTTCCCGCCGCCAATCCCAACCACGCCGCGGCAACCATGCTGTTTCAGAATGGCAATCAGGCGATTAATTTCAATATGGCTGCATTCACCGTTGAAGCGTTCCGCGTGGCAGCTAATGTCGTGGCTGTGCAGGCCATTGAGTACCTTCTCTCCCGCCAGCTTCATCACGAAGTCATCCGCAATCACGAAAAAGCTGTCCGCCAGATTTTTAGCATATTGACCAAATAAGGTGGAAGCGTCAGGGCCCTGGAGATATTTGGCTGGAGATTGAATAACTTTTAGCATTCCTTTCATCCTCAAATAAGTACATGTTTTTACATGGTGAGCCCTGGCGTTAACCTGTTTGGCCTGTTGCTGTCGGCAAAAACAGGAGGTACCGGAGCGATGCAATAACTGTATGGCGAGGCGTGAACAAAAAAATCTTTCGTCATTTTGTTCTGATATGAAACAGATAAAAACGACGCACGTTCCATTTTGGAACGCTTATCCACAAAAATGATAAGGTTTGCGATCCCGATCCGTACATTTACCCCCAAATCTCCGGCAAACACGAAGCTCAGTTCCTCTTTTACTCATGCAGTTGTATTAAAACCGGCAAAAAAAAGGCTGGCTGCGCCGTATGAGCGGCGCTGATCGCAGGAGAAAAAAGTCGAGCGAGCTCGCATTATGATCATTCCCCGCTTTTTTAAGTTTCATTTCGGAACAAAAAACAGCATCAACGTTCCGTAATGAAACTCATTTTAGCGTTGTTTTTTTCCACGCTGACTTCGCCAGAATCTCTTCATTGCCTCCGCACCATGATCCTACATTCGGGGGTTTGTCTTTCACTCAACCTCGAGGAGCCGTTATGTCTCAATTCTTTTTTAACCAACGCACCCATCTTGTGAGCGACGTCATCGACGGGGCGATTATCGCCAGCCCATGGAATAACCTGGCGCGTCTGGAAAGCGATCCGGCCATTCGCATCGTGGTCCGTCGTGACCTTAATAAAAATAACGTAGCGGTCATTTCCGGCGGCGGTTCGGGACACGAACCCGCGCACGTTGGGTTTATCGGTAAAGGCATGCTAACCGCTGCGGTCTGCGGCGATGTTTTCGCCTCCCCGAGCGTGGATGCAGTACTGACCGCCATTCAGGCGGTGACCGGTGAGGCTGGCTGTTTGTTGATTGTGAAAAACTACACCGGTGACCGTCTTAATTTCGGTCTCGCCGCCGAGAAGGCGCGTCGCCTTGGCTATAACGTTGAAATGCTGATTGTCGGCGACGACATCTCCCTGCCGGATAACAAACACCCACGTGGCATTGCGGGAACTATCCTGGTGCATAAAATCGCAGGCTATTTTGCCGAACGCGGCTATAACCTCGCCACCGTCCTGCGTGAAGCGCAGTACGCAGCCAGCAACACCTTTAGCCTAGGCGTAGCTCTTTCCAGCTGTCATCTGCCGCAAGAAACCGACGCAGCCCCTCGTCATCATCCGGGTCATGCGGAGCTGGGTATGGGCATTCACGGCGAACCAGGCGCATCGGTTATCGACACCCAAAACAGTGCGCAAGTGGTGAACCTGATGGTGGATAAACTGCTGGCCTCCCTGCCTGAAACCGGTCGTCTGGCGGTGATGATTAATAATCTTGGCGGCGTTTCCGTGGCCGAAATGGCCATCATCACCCGCGAACTCGCCAGCAGCCCGCTGCACTCGCGTATCGACTGGCTAATTGGCCCGGCCTCGCTGGTCACTGCGCTGGATATGAAAGGCTTCTCACTGACGGCCATCGTGCTGGAAGAGAGCATCGAAAAAGCACTGCTCACCGAAGTGGAAACCAGCAACTGGCCGACGCCGGTCCCACCGCGTGAAATCAGCTGCATAGCGTCATCTCAGCGTAGCGCCCGCGTGGAATTCCAGCCTTCGGCAAACGCCCTGGTAGCCGGGGTTGTGGAGCTGGTCACCGCAACCCTTTCCGATCTGGAGACTCATCTGAATGCGCTGGACGCCAAAGTCGGCGATGGCGATACCGGTTCGACCTTTGCCGCCGGCGCGCGTGAAATTGCCAGCCTGCTGCATCGCCAGCAGCTGCCGCTGGATAACCTTGCCACGCTGTTCGCGCTGATTGGCGAACGTCTGACCGTGGTGATGGGCGGTTCCAGCGGTGTGCTGATGTCAATCTTCTTTACCGCCGCCGGGCAGAAACTGGAACAGGGCGCTAACGTTGTCGAAGCGCTAAATACGGGGCTGGCGCAGATGAAGTTCTACGGCGGCGCAGACGAAGGCGATCGCACGATGATTGATGCGCTGCAACCGGCCCTGACTTCGCTGCTCACACAGCCGAAAAATCTGCAGGCCGCATTCGACGCCGCGCAAGCGGGAGCCGAACGAACCTGTTTGTCGAGCAAAGCCAATGCGGGTCGCGCATCGTATCTGAGCAGCGAAAGCCTGCTCGGAAACATGGACCCCGGCGCGCACGCCGTAGCGATGGTGTTTAAAGCGCTAGCGGAGAGTGAGCTGGGCTAAGATGTAACAAGGAGCGCTTCTCAGGTATTTACTGCCTGATGGCGCTTCGCTTATCAGGCAGAACGTTAACGATAAACGCGGATCCCGCCCTCTACGCCGCGACTAAACAGCACCTGCCAAAGTTCAATATCTCTGGCGCGGAAAGCCCCGGCGCAGGCGCATAAATAGTAGTTAAACATTCTTCTGAAGGTGGCGGAATAACGTGATGACAGCTCCGGCCACGCTTGATTAAAGCGCTCGTGCCACGCCATCAGCGTTTTATCGTAATCGCTGCCAAAGTTATGCCAGTCTTCCATCACAAACCGTGATTCGCTGGCTTCGGCAATATGGGAGATCGCCGGTAAGCAGCCGTTCGGGAAAATGTATTTATTGATCCACGGATCGACGCTCATCCCTTTTTTATTGCTACCAATGGTGTGTAGCAGGAACAGTCCGTCCGGTTTTAAACAACGGTCGGCGATGCTGAAATAGGTGTCGTAGTTTTTTGGCCCGACATGTTCAAACATCCCCACGGAGACAATGCGATCGTAGTGTTTATCGAGGTCGCGATAATCCTGCAGCAGAATCTTAACGTCCAGTCCTTCACAGCGCTGCTGCGCCATTTTTTGCTGCTCTTTGGAAATGGTGACGCCTTCCACCGCCACGCCATAATGACGCGCCGCATATTCCGCCAGCCCACCCCAGCCACAACCAATATCGAGTAAACGCATACCCGGTTTCAGTTGTAGCTTCTCACAGATCATTTTTAATTTAGCATTTTGCGCATCGTCTAATGTGGTCGCATCTTTCCAGTAAGCGCAGGAATATTGCATATGCGGATCAAGCATCAGCGCAAAGAGATCGTTACCAATATCATAATGTTCTTTGCCGACAATCCACGCGCGGCTCCGCGACTGCAAATTAAACAGGCGTGCGCTGGCAATACGTAAAATATCTTTCAGGTTACCCGGCATCTGCTGGTCAAGTTTTGCTTTCAGGATTTTGCAGAACAGAATATCGAGCCGCTCGCAGTCCCACCAGCCTTCCATATAGCTTTCGCCAAGCCCTAACGAGCCTTGTTGCAGTACCCGTTTAAAGAAACCGGCATGATGAAGTTGAATGTCCCAGGCACGGGAGCCATTAATCCTGATATCTGCTTGCGAAAGCAGCTCTTTTCCCATTCGGGTCCAGTTATCATTTGTTTCATTGACGATGACAGCATCTGAACAAAGCGAGTTCATGGTATTTACCAAAGGTGGGCTAAAAATTCTTACGCAAGATTATTATGGAAAAAAGAGTGTATGTATTATGATCCGCGGACAAGATCTATCGAGCAGCGGACACACCATCGGGAGCATTGACGATCTATTTATGGAAACTCTCGTGCAAAAACAGTGGAACTCCTTCCCGGATAACTCCATGACGGAACTGCCGCAGGATGTTTACTTTCGCTCTTATGTCCTGGAAGCCAATCATCATGTTCCACAGCATTCACACTCTTTTATGCAGTTTCATTTCGCCCGCAAAGGCAGTATGCGTATTGATGTTGCCGGCAAGTGCTGGATAATCCCGGCGCATTATGGCATCTGGATCCCAAATCATACGGAGCATGCGGTTTGGGCATTGGATGATGTGCATTTAGAGAATCTGGATATTAAACCGAGCTTTCTTGAAGAGAGCATCAATGAATGTAAAGTGGTGGCTATCAGTGATTTCGCCAGAGAGTTTATTCATTACGCCACGAATTTAATTTCGGGCCATTATGATAGCCAGTCAAAAGAGGGCAAGCTGGTTAGCGTCCTGGTCGACATTATTCTGCAGCTTCCGGAAGTCGCTTTTGTATTACCCTGGCCGCAGGATCGCGAATTAACCAAAGTTTGCCGAACAATACAAGAATCCCCGGCGCTGGAGCATTCGGTTGAATACTGGGCGCAGCATCTGGGTATGTCTGCCCGTACCTTTTCACGCCATTTCAAAAAAGAAACCGGATTGCCTTTCAGCGTCTGGAAGCAAAAAATGCGTATTCTGGAATCCGTATTAATGCTGAAGAAAAATAAAAGCGTGACCGCCGTGGCACTCGACGTAGGGTATTCAAGCACCGCGGCATTTAGCTACGCATTCCGCCAGGCGTTTGGCGTGCCGCCATCTAATTACTGATTAACGACGCTGATGCCAGTAAGCCGCTGCGCGAACAAGTTGCTGATCGAACGCCTCGGTTTCAAAGCGAGCACTCAGGTTTTTGACCACCTTACCTTCGCCGGTAATCCAGATGTAATAATCATCTGCAGGTACGCTTAGCTGCGATAAGTGTTCATTCACCGCCTGTTCGTCATGGCCGATAAACCACTGAATAGTAAATCCGTCGAGATGGGCAAAATAGTCCTGGTACGCGGCATCCTGCACACTTACCAGCGCCGTGACGTTCGGACGTACCGCTAAACGGCTGAGCGACTCCAGGCGTCGGCGCAGCGCAGGCATTCCCGATTCATCACACACGTAAACCTGATACGCATAGTCCTCTGGCACCACCAAAGAACCGCGCGGTCCGCCTACCGTCAGCTTGTCACCCTCGCGGGCATTCATCGCCCACGTACTTGCCACGCCACCGTCATGAATATAGAAATCCAGTGCCAGCTCATGGCGTGCTTCGTCATACAACGGCGTGTAATCACGGGATATCGGACGCACGCCGTCAGCCCAGACAATACCTTCATCGGTGACAACCGGCGGCACAAAGTGGCTGCCCGGTTCAGGGAAAAAGACCTTGGTATGGTCGTCAAAGCCGTGTGAGCTAAAACCATCCAGAGCGTCACCGCCCAGTACAATGCGCTGAAAGCCCGCGCTAATACGTTCTACGCGCAGGACGGTAAGTTCCCGAAAACGCAGTTCATTGCGAACGCGCTGCGGGTAGCGTGAGGTGTTTTTTGTCATTTTTTCGCCTTCGGAAAGATAATACGATATATCTAAATTAATTTTTAAATGATAATGATTGCTAATCAGAAAGATTGCAAGCACTTTTTTGATATAGTCGACTTCTGATTAACCGGCTAAAACAACCTCTTTAAAACAGATAAAAATCATAAAGTTAAATAAAAAATATTTTATAGCCTTGCGCAAAAATGATATTTAGATATAAATTAGATATATCTAAAACACATCAGGAGACGATGATGCAAAACCATCATGAAGGTTGCTGCAAGCATACAGAGCACCAACACGAAGGCTGCTGCAAGGGTGAAGGACATCACCACGAAGGCCGCCACAACGAACACCATGCCGGTTGCTGCAAAGGTGAAGAACATCGCCATGAAGGCTGCAACAAAGAACATCACCACGAACAGGGTTGTGGACACCGCCACGGTCGCGGCGGCGGTCGTCGCCAGCGCTTCTTCGGTCACGGAGAATTACGCCTGGTCATTCTGGATATCCTGACCCGCGACGCCAGCCACGGCTATGAGCTGATTAAAGCGATTGAAACCCTGACTCAGGGCAACTATACCCCGAGCCCGGGCGTCGTCTATCCGACGCTGGATTTCTTGCAGGATCAAGAGCTGATCACTATCAGCGACGAGGAAGGTGGGCGTAAACAGATTGCGATCACAACCCAGGGCCAGCAGTGGCTGGATGAAAACTGTGAGCATCTGGAACATATCCACGAACGTATTAAAGCCCGCTGCGTGGGTTTTGAATTACGCAAGAACCCGCAGATGAAACGCGCGCTGGAGAACTTCAAAGCCGTGCTGGACCTGCGGGTCAATCATGGTGATACCAGCGATGCGCAGATCAAAAAAATCATCGGTATTATCGATCGCGCTGCGCTGGATATTACTCAACTGGATTAATCTACAGAGCAGGCGGAACGCGTTTGCCCTGCGTTCCGCCTTTATCGTTAATATTAATGCAGCACCGTAACCGCATCTTCCAGACGACCAGCGCGATGTTTCACCATCGCGGAAATCTGGGCGCTCTCTTCAACCAGTTCGGCGTTTTTCTGCGTAATGTTGCTTAATTCATTCACTGCGCGAGTCAGGCTCGAAAGACCATCTGACTGTTCCAGCGTTGAGTGACTGATTTGGGCGATCAACTGCGTCACGTTTTGCACCTGCGCCACAATATCCTCCATCGTGCGCCCTGCGGCGTGAACCTGGTCAGATCCGGACTGCACCTTATCGGCGCTGGCATCAATCAGCTTGCGGATATCATTGGCTGCACTGGCGCTGCGGCTGGCAAGATGACGCACTTCTCCCGCCACCACGGCGAACCCTTTCCCCTGCTCACCCGCCCGTGCGGCTTCAACAGCGGCGTTCAGGGCCAGAATATTAGTCTGGAAAGCAATATCGTTAATCAGCGTGGTAATGGTGCCGATCCGCTGGGTGCTGTTGGCGATATCGTCCATAGTTTTGATGACGGTATCCATCGCCTCGCCGCCGTGCGTCGCCGCGCTGCTGGCTGCAATGGAGAGCTTGTCGGCCGCGGCGGCGGTCTCTGAGTTTTGCTTCACCGATGCCGCCATCTGATTCATGGTGGTCACCGTTTCCTGCACGTTCTCAACGGTCTGCTGCGTATGCTTGTTTAAATCATCGCTGCCTTTCGCCAGCGTTTCGCTGTCGCTGCGCACACAGCTCACCTGACTGGAGACATCATGGATGAGCCAACGGCACATTAGCCCCAGTTGCCCAACCGCTCGCAGCATCAGGCCCAGTTCATCACTGCGGTTAAGATGCGACACGCTGTTTCGTTCACCGGTCGCCACTTTTAGCGCCTGACGAGCGACATTCTCAATAGGACGCACAATCTGCCATTCGAAAATAGCCGTTCCCAGCATCATCACCAGCGCGCTTATCAGCAGTAACGGCCATTCGGCGCCCATTTGCTGCAATGCGGCCGCCAGTACGATAAACATAATTGCCATTACGCTGCGCACTCGCCAGCGAATCGGCAGCGCCGGGAGTTTACCCAGCCAGCCTTTGCGTACCACCAGTCCTTTATGGATACGTCGGTTGCAACGCCCTTCATTCAGCGCTTTATATAAAGGCTCTACCGCCGCAATCTCCTCGTCAGTGGCCCGGGTACGAATCGACATATATCCGGTGACACGACCTTCCCGTACCATCGGCACCGCATTGGCCCTTACCCAGTAGTGATCGCCATTCTTACGCCGGTTTTTCACAATCCCGCTCCATGGCTCGCCCTGTTTCAGGGTGTACCACATATCCGCAAACGCCGCTTTTGGCATATCCGGATGACGAACCAGATTGTGCGGCTTATCAAGCAATTCATTCAGTTGATAGCCACTGACCTGGACAAAAGTATCGTTCGCGTGGGTGATATAGCTTTGTAAATCGGTGGTCGACATGAGGGTGATATCATCATCCAGCGGTGTATTTTGCTGACTAACGTAGGGATGAGAAGACATGATTGCGTCCTGTGCAGGTTATCTGGTTGTTAACTCTTTCGGCTTATGTTATTTCGGCGATAATTTTTTTATCTTTAGTTGTTAAATTTGATTTAGATCGCAATTTGCGATTAAACCTCAAAATCTGTACGCATTCTAATCCATTGATTTAAAATACTTTCATTCAGTAACTATTCAACTGCACTTCTACCAACGCACCGTCACAGTGCAAACATTGCTCACTTTTAGCGCAGAAAAGTGCTTTTCCGATCTGTTTTCGCGGTCTTAACCTGGGCAAAATGCCAGCAAATGTTAAACATCAGCATTAAATGTTGCGTGAATGAGATGTTTCCTGGTGTTTATCCCGATTTTTGCTAAGCGCGCCGGAATGGCGCAATCACTGCAATACTTAAATCAGTATCATGTGATACGCGAGCTCCGGGAGCATATTTTGAACAGGTTACCTTCCAGCGCATCGGCCCTGGCCTGCAGCGCACACGCACTGAATCTCATCGAAAAGCGCACGCTTGATCATGAGGAAATGAAATCTTTAAACCGAGAGGTGATTGAATACTTCAAGGAGCATGTCAATCCGGGGTTCTTAGAGTATCGAAAATCTGTAACTGCAGGCGGGGATTACGGAGCCGTAGAGTGGCAAGCGGGAAGCCTGAATACGCTTGTCGACACCCAGGGGCAGGAGTTCGTCGATTGCCTGGGTGGATTTGGAATTTTCAACGTGGGGCACCGTAATCCAGTCGTGGTTTCCGCCGTACAGAATCAACTCGCGAAACAACCTCTGCACAGCCAGGAGTTACTTGACCCTCTGCGGGCCATGCTGGCAAAAACCCTCGCCGCGCTGGCGCCAGGTAAACTGAAATACAGTTTTTTCTGTAACAGCGGGACCGAGTCGGTTGAAGCCGCTCTGAAGCTGGCGAAAGCGTACCAATCGCCGCGCGGTAAATTTACGTTCATTGCCACCAGTGGCGCATTCCACGGCAAATCACTGGGAGCACTGTCCGCCACGGCTAAATCAACCTTCCGCAAACCCTTTATGCCGCTGCTGCCGGGTTTCCGCCATGTGCCGTTTGGCGATATTAACGCGATGCGCACCATGCTCAGCGAGTGTAAAAAGACCGGTGACGACGTCGCAGCCGTGATCCTCGAACCTATCCAGGGTGAAGGGGGCGTGATCCTGCCACCGCAAGGGTATTTGCCCGCCGTGCGTAAACTTTGCGATGAGTTTGGCGCGCTGATGATCCTTGATGAAGTGCAGACCGGCATGGGTCGTACCGGCAAAATGTTCGCCTGCGAGCACGAAAATGTGCAGCCCGACATTATGTGTCTGGCCAAGGCGCTGGGCGGCGGCGTGATGCCAATTGGCGCAACTATTGCCACTGAAGAGGTGTTTTCCGTTCTGTTCGACAATCCCTTCTTGCATACCACCACGTTTGGCGGCAACCCGCTCGCTTGTGCGGCTGCGTTAGCCACCATAAACGTCCTGCTGGAGCAAAATTTACCGGCTCAGGCGGAGCAGAAAGGCGATATGTTGCTGGATGGTTTCCGCCAGCTTGCGCGGGAGTACCCAGACCTGGTGCATGATGTACGCGGTAAAGGCATGCTGATGGCAATTGAGTTTGTCGATAATGAAATCGGCTACAACTTTGCCAGTGAGATGTTCCGCCAGCGGGTACTGGTTGCCGGCACGCTAAACAATGCAAAGACGATCCGTATCGAACCGCCGTTAACGTTAACGATCGAGCAATGCGATCTGGTATTGCGATCGACGCGCAAAGCCCTGGCAGCATTACGGGTGAGCGTGGAGCAGGTGTAATACAGGTCGGATGGCGCTGCGCATCTCAGGCTTACGGGATCAAATGTAGGTCGGAGAAAAGCGTAGCCGCCATCCGGCAATTAGCACAACTTAAACAATCCGCACACCCGCAGGCATAAGGCGTTCTGGCGTCAGCAGCACGCTTTCGCTGCCATCTTCCGTCTCAGCGCACAGCAACATGCATTCTGACGTTTCCCCGCGCATTTTGGCCTTTTGCAGATTACACAGCACCACCACCGTTTTCCCCATCAATTCCTCTTCGCTGTAATAAGGCACCAGGCTGGTCACGGTTTGCAGCGTACGCTCTCCCACATCCACCTGCACGATATACAGCTTATCAGCATTGTCATGGCGCTTTACCTGTGCGATTTTTCCAACACGTATTTCCATTCGGGCAAAATCAGCAAATGCGACGGTATCCATTGTGTTCTCCTTTGGTAAAATTTTACTAAATACTAGCAAAATATTTTCTTGGCATGGTTCTCAAAAGCGGGAAAATGACGTAGTCATCACACTCTGAAAGCCCAGTTTTACCCCAGGCATATCAATTAAACGTACTTTTTTTACTGAAAACAGATGAATAGATAAGCACTTCATTTACAATGCGCAGGTAACTCAGGGAAAAGGCAAACATGGCAACACTTAAAGACATCGCAATCGAAGCTGGCGTGTCCCTGGCGACAGTGTCCCGGGTTTTAAACGATGACCCCACGCTGAATGTAAAAGAAGAGACCAAGCATCGCATTCTGGAGATCGCGGAAAAACTGGAGTACAAAACCAGCAGTGCTCGTAAAAACCAGACCTGCGCGCTCGGCCCCCAGCATATTCTGGCGCTCTACAGCTACCAGCAGGATTTGGAAATCAACGATCCTTACTATCTCGCTATCCGTCACGGAATAGAAACCCAGTGTGAGAAGCTGGGGATCGAACTGACCAACTGCTATGAGCACAGTGGGCTGCCGGAGAACAGAAACATTACCGGCATTCTTATTGTCGGCAAGCCTTCTCCGGCTTTGCGTAATGCGGCAACAGCGCTTACCGACAACATCTGCTTTATCGATTTCCATGAACCCGGCAGCGAATATGACGCCGTCGATATCGATCTGGCCCGCATCAGTAAAGAGAGCATCGACTACTTCATCGCCCAGGGCGTCACTCGCATTGGCTTCATCGGCGGTGAAGACGAACCCGGCAAGGCAGATATCCGTGAAGCCGCGTTTGTCGAATACGGTCGTCTGCAGCAGGTCGTTTCTGAACAGGACATCTATCGCGGCGGTTTCTCCAGTTCATCAGGGTATGAACTGGCCAAAAAAATGCTGGCGAAAGCCGACTATCCCGGTGCCCTGTTTGTGGCTTCAGACTCGATTGCTATTGGCGTTCTGCGCGCCATTCACGAGCGTGGCCTGAACATTCCGCAGGACATTTCGCTGATTAGCGTTAATGATATCCCGACAGCGCGCTTCACCTTTCCTCCGCTTTCCACCGTTCGCATCCATTCAGAAATGATGGGCAGTCAGGGCGTCAACCTGCTGTTTGAGAAAGCCCGCGATGGGCGTGCGCTTCCTCTGCTGGTTTTTGTTCCCAGCAAGCTGAAACTGCGCGGCACCACCCGCTAAAATCCCCAGTAAACACGCCCGGTTTCTTCAGATGCCGGGCGCGCATTGTCATGCATTATTTTCTGCGCCCCCATTATTTTCGTGATCCAGTTAAAGTAAATCACCTCACCCGCTATATTTTAGTAAAACTTTTACTAAAATCATCATCAATTACACTTACTCACCATTACAATGAATGGTTCCGATTTTTCTCCACCGGGAGGCCTTATGAATCGCTGGGAAAACATTCAGCTCACCCACGAAAATCGACTGGCGCCACGCGCATATTTTTTCTCTTATGACTCCGTTGCGCAGGCTCGCTCGTTTGCCCGCGAAACCAGCAGCCTCTTTCAGTTGCTAAGCGGTCAGTGGAATTTTCAATTCTTTGAGCATCCGCTGCAGGTGCCGGAAATCTTTACGTCGCAGTTGATGAATGACTGGGGCAGCATCACCGTCCCAGGCATGTGGCAGATGGAAGGACACGGCAAACTGCAGTATACCGACGAAGGTTTTCCTTTCCCGATTGATGTCCCCTACGTTCCGACCAATAACCCCACCGGAGCCTACCAGCGCATTTTCTCCCTCAGCGAAGGCTGGCAGGGCAAACAAACGCTGATTAAATTTGATGGCGTAGAAACCTACTTCGAAGTTTACGTGAATGGTCAGTACGTCGGTTTCAGCAAAGGCAGCCGCCTGACGGCTGAATTTGATATCAGCGCGGTGGTAAAGACCGGTGACAACCTGCTGTGCGTTCGCGTAATGCAATGGGCTGATTCCACTTACGTTGAAGACCAGGACATGTGGTGGTCGGCGGGAATTTTCCGCGACGTCTATCTGGTAGGCAAACAGGCGACCCATATTCAGGATTTTACCGTTCGCACCGAGTTCGATGATGACTATCGCGACGCCACCCTCACCTGCGACATTGCGCTGGAAAACCTGGCTTCCACGCCAGCGATGGCGTCGCTCGAATACACCTTGTTTGACGGTGAGCAGGCGCTGCATAGCGGCGTGATTAACAATCTGGCAGTGGATCAACACACCCGCACCGCTTTTAATTTCAAGGTTAGCGCGCCGCAGCAGTGGTCAGCGGAATCGCCGTATCTTTATCATCTGGTGATGACGCTGAAAGATGCCAACGGCAATCTCCTTGAGGTCGTGCCACAGCGGGTCGGATTCCGCGATATCAAAGTTCGCGACGGTCTGTTTTACATCAATAACCGCTACGTGATGCTGCATGGCGTTAACCGCCACGATAACGATCATCTTAAAGGCCGTGCGGTTGGCATGGATCGCGTTGAAAAAGATCTGCTGTTAATGAAGCAGCACAACATCAATTCCGTGCGTACCGCCCATTACCCGAACGATCCGCGCTTCTATGAATTGTGCGATATCTACGGTCTGTTCGTGATGGCCGAAACCGACGTTGAATCTCACGGCTTCGCCAATATCGGCGATATCAGCCGGATAACGGACGATCCGCTGTGGGAAAACGTCTACGTTGAGCGCATCGTGCGCCACATCCATGCACAAAAAAACCACCCGTCGATCGTCATCTGGTCGCTCGGCAACGAATCCGGATACGGCTGTAACATCCGCGCCATGTATCACGCCGCGAAAGCGCTGGATGACACGCGTCTGATCCATTACGAAGAAGATCGTGACGCCGAAGTGGTGGATATCATCTCCACCATGTACACCCGTGTGCCGCTGATGAATGAGTTTGGCGAATATCCACATCCTAAGCCGCGCATCATCTGCGAATATGCTCACGCCATGGGCAACGGTCCCGGCGGGCTGACGGAATATCAGAACGTCTTTTATCAGCATGACTGCATTCAGGGACACTATGTCTGGGAGTGGTGCGATCACGGGATTCAGGCCAAAGATGACGACGGCAACGTCTGGTACAAATATGGCGGAGACTACGGCGACTATCCGAACAACTACAACTTCTGCCTTGATGGCCTGATTTATTCCGATCAAACCCCGGGGCCGGGTCTGCAAGAGTACAAGCAGGTGATTGCGCCAGTAAAAGTACGCGCACAGGATCTGGCTCGCGGCGAGCTACGGGTAGAAAACAAATTGTGGTTTACCACGCTTGACGACTACACCTTGCATATTGAGGTTCGCGCCGAAGGAGATACGCTTTCTGCTCAGCAGATAAAACTGCGCGACGTCCCTCCTAACAGCGATACCCTGGTGCAATGCACACTGCCGGAACTGGATGCGCGCGAAGCGTTCCTCAACGTCATCGTGACGAAAGATTCCCGTACGGCATACAGCGAAGCCGGGCACCACATCGCGACTTATCAGTTCCCGCTGAAGGCCAGAACGGCGGCTGCCGTACCGTTTAGCCAGCAAAACGCTACCCCTCTGACGCTGGAAGACAGCCGCCAGAGCTGCACCATACGCGGTTATAACTTCCTTCTGACCTTCTCAAAACTGAACGGTAAGCCCATTAGCTGGACCGTTAACGGTGAGGAGCTGATTACCCGCGAGCCGAAGATTAATTTCTTCAAACCAACCATTGATAACCACAAACAAGAGTTCGAAGGCCTTTGGCAACCAAATCATTTACAGATTATGCAGGAGCATCTGCGCGATTTTGCCATTGAGCAAACCGATGACGCGCTGTTGATAACCAGCCAGACGATTATCGCCCCGCCGGTATTTGATTTCGGTATGCGCTGTACCTACCGCTGGCGGATTGCCGCAGATGGTCAGTTGAACGTGGAGCTTTCCGGCCAGCCTTACGGCGAGTACCGGGACATTATTCCGTGCATCGGCTTCACGATGGGCATCAACGGCGATTTGGGGCAGGTGGCGTATTACGGACGTGGTCCCGGTGAAAACTATGCCGATAGCCAGCAGGCCAACATCATCGATATCTGGCGCAGCAGCGTGGATGAGATGTTCGAAAACTATCCGTTCCCGCAAAGCAACGGCAATCATCAGGACGTGCGCTGGGCAACGCTAACCAACCGCCACGGCAACGGTCTGCTGGTGGTTCCGCAGCGCCCTGTCAACCTGAGCGCCTGGCGCTATACGCCAGAAAATATCTTTGCCGCACAGCACTGTAATGCGCTGCAGCGCAGCGATGACATCACCCTGAATCTGGACCACCAGGTGCTGGGCTTAGGCTCCAACTCCTGGGGAAGCGAGGTGCTTGATTCCTGGCGCGTCTGGTTCCGTTCGTTCAGCTACGGCTTCACGTTGTTGCCGGTTTCCGGTAGCGAATCTAGCGCTCAAACCGCCGCCAGCCGCGTCTTTGGTACCGGGTTCTTTTCCACGAATTTGCACAGCGAGAATACAAAATGAGGATCATCGACAACTTAGCGCAGTTCCAACAAATTTACGCATCCGGGAAGAAGTGGCAGCGCTGCGTCGAAGCGATTGAAAATATTGATAATATTCAACCAGGCGTTGCCCACTCTATCGGTGATTCCCTGAGCTATCGCGTGGAGACAGACTCCGCGACCGATGCACTGTTTACCGGTCATCGTCGTTATTTTGAAATCCATTACTACCTGCAAGGACAGCAAAAAATAGAGTATGCCGCCAAAGAGGATCTCCAGGTGGTTGAATATTATCGCGATGAAACCGATCGCGAATATCTGAAAGGCTGTGGAAAAACCGTAGAAGTGCGCGAAGGACAAATGGTTATTTGTGACAACCATGAAGCCTATCGTTTTATTTGTAATAACGCAGTGAAGAAAGTCGTACTCAAAGTCACCATCGAAGATGGTTATTTTCATAATAAATAAAAACACAGGCGGCGCCGACGTTGCGCCGCCAGTACCCTATAATAATCAGGAATCGGAGATGTGCTATGTCTGATACCAAACGTAATACCATCGGCAAGTTCGGCTTACTTTCACTCACCTTTGCCGCGGTTTATAGTTTTAATAACGTTATCAACAATAATATTGAGCTGGGTCTGGCATCCGCACCGATGTTTTTCCTCGCGACGATCTTCTACTTTATTCCGTTCTGCTTAATCATCGCTGAATTTGTTTCGCTGAATAAAAACTCCGAAGCCGGTGTCTATGCTTGGGTGAAAAGTTCGCTGGGCGGACGTTGGGCATTTATTACCGCCTATACCTATTGTTCGTTAACCTGTTCTTTTTTACCTCGCTGTTACCCCGTGTTATCGCCTACGCCTCATATGCTTTTTTAGGCTACGAATACATTCTGACACCGTTCGCAACCACGGTGTTAAGTATGGTGCTGTTTGCCTTCTCCACCTGGGTTTCGACCAACGGCGCAAAAATGTTAGGACCGATTACTTCGGTCACCTCCACATTGATGCTGCTGCTGACACTGTCCTACATCCTGCTGGCGGGTACTGCGCTGGTTGGCGGCGTACAGCCTGCTGACCCTATCACCGTAGACGCAATGATCCCGAATTTTAACTGGGCCTTCCTCGGTATCACCACCTGGATCTTTATGGCGGCAGGCGGTGCGGAGTCGGTGGCAGTGTACGTCAACGACGTCAAGGGCGGGTCAAAATCGTTCGTGAAGGTCATTATCATTGCCGGGATTTTTATCGGCGTGCTCTATTCCATCTCCTCGGTACTGATCAACGTCTTCGTGAGCAGCAAAGAGCTGAAATTTACCGGTGGTTCGGTACAGGTATTCCACGGCCTGGCGGCATACTTTGGCCTGCCGGAACTGATCGTTAACCGCTTTGTCGGCCTGGTCTCCTTTACCGCGATGTTCGGCTCTCTGCTGATGTGGACCGCAACGCCGGTGAAAATTTTCTTCTCTGAAATTCCGGCGGGTATTTTCGGTAAAAAAACCGTCGAACTGAATGAAAATGGCGTTCCGGCCCGCGCAGCCTGGATTCAGTTCCTGATTGTTATCCCGCTGATGATTATCCCTACGCTCGGCTCCAATACCGTGCAGGATTTAATGAACACTATCATCAACATGACCGCCGCCGCATCGATGCTGCCGCCGCTGTTTATTATGCTGGCTTACCTGAATCTGCGCGCAAAACTGGACCACTTACCGCGCGACTTCCGTATGGGTTCGCAAAAAACCGGCATTATTGTGGTATCGATGCTGAGGTGATGCTGCCAACTTACTGATTTAGTGTATGATGGTGTTTTTGAGGTGCTCCAGTGGCTTCTGTTTCTATCAGCTGTCCCTCCTGTTCAGCTACTGACGGGGTGGTGCGTAACGGCAAAAGCACTGCCGGACATCAGCGCTATCTCTGCTCTCACTGCCGTAAAACATGGCAACTGCAGTTCACTTACACCGCTTCTCAACCCGGTACGCACCAGAAAATCATTGATATGGCCATGAATGGCGTTGGATGCCGGGCAACCGCCCGCATTATGGGCGTTGGCCTCAACACGATTTTACGTCACTTAAAAAACTCAGGCCGCAGTCGGTAACCTCGCGCATACAGCCGGGCAGTGACGTCATCGTCTGCGCGGAAATGGACGAACAGTGGGGATACGTCGGGGCTAAATCGCGCCAGCGCTGGCTGTTTTACGCGTATGACAGGCTCCGGAAGACGGTTGTTGCGCACGTATTCGGTGAACGCACTATGGCGACGCTGGGGCGTCTTATGAGCCTGCTGTCACCCTTTGACGTGGTGATATGGATGACGGATGGCTGGCCGCTGTATGAATCCCGCCTGAAGGGAAAGCTGCACGTAATCAGCAAGCGATATACGCAGCGCATTGAGCGGCATAACCTGAATCTGAGGCAGCACCTGGCACGGCTGGGACGGAAGTCGCTGTCGTTCTCAAAATCGGTGGAGCTGCATGACAAAGTCATCGGGCATTATCTGAACATAAAACACTATCAATAAGTTGGAGTCATTACCCGATGCTGATTGTCCTTTTCACCATCGGGTTTATTGCCTCGACCTTCCCGACCGGCGGTAACATTATGACCATTATTTTCTATAACGTCGGTGGGATTGTTATTTTCCTCGGTTTTGCCTGGTGGAAATACAGTAAATACATCAAAGGGCTAACCAAAGAAGAAAAAGCTATTGAGGCGGCCCCCGCGTCAGATATTAATTAAAATATTAATAACGATAAGCGCAATCTGTTTTCTTGCGCACCTGAAATACAATGTGAAATTAAATATACAGACTTGCAGGGCATTTATTGCCCTGCTCTTCTGTTGTGTATTTTCATTATTTGCAGCAAAGATTCGTCCACCAGCGGTCGCAACGTGTGAATCCCCCCCCCTGCCAGAAGGAGGTTTAGCAACCCAGGACACTCTGCGGCATTTATTTAACCCCCAGATGCCGCCACAGTTTGTCCAGCGGCATTGTCGCCAGCGCCACACACTCATCGGCGGCGCCATACCAGACGTGCAGCGTCTCATCGCGGATCAGCGCCCCACAGGTGAACACCACGTTGCCGAAGAAGCCTTCGCGCTCGTAGGGCGCATCTGGCTCCAGCAACGGCACCGGTGATTTCGCCAGAATGCGGGTCGGATCGTTGAGATCCAGCAGCAGCGCGCCGAGGCAGTAGCGCTGATCGGCATCCACACCGTGGTAGATCTCCAGCCAGCCGCGATCGGTTTTTAACACCGGCGCGCCGCCGCCTGATTTACGGCAGTCCCAGGCATCGCCGGACCGTCCCAGCAGGTGGCGATGATTGCCCCAGTGCAGCATATCCGGCGACTCGCAGATCCAGATTTCCGGATGACCGAAGTGACACGGGGCCGGACGGGTCAGGGCGTGATATTTACCGGCGATCTTTTCCGGGAAAAAGCAGACGTCACGGTTGTCCGGACAGAGGATCAACCCTTTTTTCTCCACCGTGACAAAATCTTTGGTCACCGCCAGCGCGGTAGAGATCCCCAGCGACGACACCGCCGAGTAGTTGATGTACGCGATATCATCGATGCGGGTGATCCGCGCATCTTCGCAGCCGAACTCTTCATATTGCGTATCGGCGATGATAAACGGCTGGCTGTCAATCCGGAAGTTCACCCCGTCGCGACTGCGCGCCAGACGCAGATGCGACATGGAGGTCAGCCACACCCGCGCCGGATCGCTTTTCAGCACGATCACCCGCGGATCGCTGAAATCATAGCGTTCATCACGACGATCGAAACTCGCGGTGGCCTGTACCCAGCCCGCATCGGTTTTTTCCAACAGCGGTACGACACGCTGCTGCGGGTCGGGATTGATCACGCTTTCCGCCACCCGCAGCAGCAAAACGATCTCCCCGTCAAACTCCGTTACGCCAGCATTGAAAACACAATCGACCTTCCTGCCGGGCAGTGAAGGCGTCACGTCCGCCGGGGTAATCAACGGGTTTTTACTGTGCCTGTCCATGTACTCTCCTTTTGATCAAACATTGATTCTTGCCAATCCATTGCGCGTCCTCTCCGTACAGCACTTCAGCCTCAATCTCCTGCCACGGATTGCGAACGGGCGCACCAAAGTTGATGGCGACCCAGACCTGCTCCGCCGTCGTCGAACGGGTAAACCAGACGCATTCGTCAGTGAGGTCGAGTGAGTCCTGCTGTCCCTGATGCAGCGCCGCAACGCGGCGACGCAGGGCGATCAGCCGTCGGTACTGATGCCAGAACGATGTTTCATCCTGCTGCTGGCGCTCCGCGTTAATCAGGGCGATATCGCCGCCGACGGGCATCCACGGTGCGACGGAGGAAAATCCGCCAAAGGGGGCGTCGCGCCAGGGCAGCGGCGCGCGCGAACCATCCCGCGAATGTTCAATAGCCAGCGCCAGCGCCTGCTGCGGGCTGCTGCCTGCGGCAAGGGCGGTGCGGTAATGGGTTTTTCCCTGAATATCAAAAAGCTGCTCTGCCGTTTGCGGACGGTAGTCGGTCATCCCCAGCTCTTCGCCCTGGAAGATAAACGGCACGCCGCTCACCGTTAGCTGAAGCGCCAGTACCGCCAGCGCCCGCCCGGTATCGCGCTCGTTTTCGCCAAAGCGGCTGATCATCCGCGACATATCATGGCTGGAGAAAAACAGCGTCGGTAAACCCGGCTGCGCAGCCAGCGTGGTTTTTAACTGGCTGAAAAGACGGGAAACATCAAAGTTTTTCTGGCTACCGATATTAAAATTAAACACCACGTCCATCAGCTGCGGACTTTGATAGCGGCTGAGCACGTCAGGGTCTTCGCTGCCGATTTCGCCAATCAGGAAATAGTCCCCCTGCGCCCGAACATGGGCACACAGCCGTTGCAGCGTCTCCGGGAGTCGCGGCTGATTGATGTCAAATTCATGGCGCTGCTCGCCGTTCTCTTCCGGGTTATCAGGCCCAATGCCGTCGGTAGTAAGAAAGTTGATGACGTCAAAGCGAAAACCGTCCACCCCCTGCGTAACCCAGAAATCCACCACCCGGTAAATTTCCTGTTCCACCGCGGGGTTGGCCCAGTTGAGATCCACCTGGCCGGGCGCGAATTTATGGTAATAAAATTCGCCGGTGTCAGGCTCAGCGGTCCACGCGCTGCCGGAAAAGAAAGAACGCCAGTTATTCGGCTGGCGGCGAAAAAGGAAATAATCACGATAGCGGCTGCCCGGATTATTCCACGCATCGCGAAACCAGGGATGTTCTGAGGAGACGTGATTGACCACCAGATCGATAATCACCCGAATGCCTCTGGCGTGGCAGCCGTCAACCACCCGGCGGAAATCGTCGAGAGTGCCGAAACGGGCGTCAACGGCATAGTAATCGCTGATATCGTAGCCGTTATCCACCAGCGGAGAGGGATAAAACGGCGTGATCCACACCGCGCCGATGCCCAGCGCCTGCAAATAATCCAGCCGGGAAATCAGGCCCGGAAAATCGCCCAGCCCGTCGTTATTGCCGTCGCAAAACGAAGGCAGATAAATTTGATAACAGGTACACGCCTGCCACCACGGTTGCTTTTTCACCGTCACGTTCCTTATTTCAGTGATAACGACATGCCTTCGAGGAAGTATTTTCTGAACAGAATAAACAGGACAACGATTGGCAGCATCTGCACCACCGACCCCGCCAGCACCGGTCCCAGGTAGATGCCGTAGGATTTGCTGAAGGTGGCGAGCAGCACCGAAAACGGCATTTTGTCCACTTCGCGCATCACGATCAGCGGCCAGAGGAAGTTGTCCCATGAGCTGGAAAAGGTGAACAGTGCGACAATCGCCAGAATGGATTTATTCAGCGGCATCATCACATGCCGCAAGATCCCCCACAGGCTGGCGTGATCGAGCCTTGCGGCATACAGGTAATCATTCGGCGTGCCTTTAAAGCTCTGCGAAACCATAAAAATGCCCCAGGCGCTCATCGCATACGGCAGGATCATCGCCCCGTAGCTGTTGATCAGCCCCAGTTCACGCATCAGGACAAACTGTGGAATAATGAACATAAAGACCGGGAAAACCATCTGCACAATCAACAGGTTGCGAAACGCATTTTTGCCGCGAAATTCGGTTTTCGCGACGGCATATCCCACCAGCATTGAGGTCAGCGTGACGCAGACGGTAATGGTGAGCGACACGAACAGTGAGTTAACCAGGGTGCGCAAAAAAGGTTTGTCCGCCCGGTTGCTGTTATCGAACAGAAAAGCGTAATTCTCCAGCGTCAGATGACCGGAAAACAGCCCGGTCGTGTAGATTTGCGCCGTCGGTTTCAACGAGGAGATCACCATCCAGATAAAAGGATAGAGCCAGGTGAGCGCCAGCAAAAACATCACGGCGTGAATGAGCAGCGTTAAGGGAGTCAGTTTCTTCATTCACACAATCTCGATATGTTTTTCGAATACTTTGCGGAAGACCCAGATGGCGAGGAAACTGCATGCCGCAACGATAATCGACATGGTCGCCGCCCAGGTTGGCTTCATTTTCTGGAACGCCACTTCATACATCACCACCATCGGACTGGTGGTGCTGTTGAGCGGTCCACCGCCGGTGATAAGATACGGCTCGGTAAAGATGCTGAACGCCACGGTAATCGCCAGCACCATCACCATCACGATTTGCGCGTTCATCATCGGCAGGGTAATCGCCCAACTTTGCTTAAACTTCCCGGTTTTATCCAACTGCGCCGCGCTGTAAATATCCGCGGGGATCGCCACCATCCCGGAATAGAGAATCAGCCCGTAATAACCGACGAATTTCCAGGTGACAATTAACGCAATGGATAACATGGCGCAGTCAGGGTTGGTAAACCAGGGCACAGAGATGCCGAAACTGGCCTGTAAAAATTGATTGACCGGCCCGTATTCGCTGAACAGTTTTGCAAAGACGATGGAATAGGCCACCCCCGAAGAGATATTCGCCAGTAAAAAGCTCAGGGCAATAAAACTTTTCCCGTACTTAATTTTTCGTAATCCCGCGGCAAACAGCAGCGAGGCAAGAAAGACAATCGGGATATACCACATTAAAAAACGGCACACGTTCCACATCGACTGCCAGAATAACGCGTCATGAAACACGCCAATAATATTCTGTAATCCGCTAAACGTCGGCGTGCCAATAAATTGCCAGTTCGTCACGCTAAGCACGACCAGCCAGCACAGCGGATAAAACCAGAACAGCAACGAATAACCGATCCACGTGGAGGCCAACAGGCCTCCGGTGCGGGATTCATATCCAGCCATTTTTTCCCCTTATTTCGCCAGCAACGTGTTAATTTCCTGCGCGGATTTATCGAGGGTGGCTGCCGGATCGGCGTGGTTGAAAATGAACTGCTCCAGCATCTGCGTCATGCTGCGCTGAATCTCCGTGGTTTGCGTAGTGGCCGCTGGCGGCAGCGCGACGTCCACGTAAGAAGCGATCGCCTTCTCCAGCGGGTTTTTCTCAAAGTAATTCACAAACAGCGGATTACTCATTAAATCACTGCGTGCTGGCGGCATACCGGTCAGCTCCAGCCAGCTCCGGTCGTGCTCGGCGTTGTTAAAGACCCACTGAATAAACGCCCACGCCTGCGCTTTGCGCTTGCTGGAACTGAAGATCACCACCCCTTTGCTGTCGCCGAACGTATACGGGTGCGCGTCGCCTTTCTCGGTGAGCATCGGCCCAATTTGCAGCGTTTTGAGGATCTCCGGATACTGCTTGTGATAGCGAGCGATATCCCACGGACCGCGCGCGGATGCCAGCACCTGTCCGGTCGCTAACGGATCGTCGGCGGCGGTGAAGTCGTAGCTGCTCCACTTGCTGTTAAAGACTTTCCCCATAAAGGTCAGTACCGCCTGTCCGGCAGGATCGGCAAACGTCGCCTGATGACCCGCGAGGTAAGGTTTACCGCCGTTTTGCGCATAATAAAGCGGAATAAAATCGAACCAGCGTTCCCACCAGTTTTTCCCGGCAGTCATCTGGATAACATAGCCGTTATTATCCGCCGCCCGGCGCTCTGCCAGCTGATAAAGCTCATCATAACGGGTCGGAACATGGTCAAAACCATACTGCTTGAGTAAATCGCCCCGCCACCACCAGACGATAGGATTAATATAGATTGGCAGAACGTGTTGCTCGCCGTTTAATTGCCAGGCAGGAATAATTTTGCCCATCTGTCGGTTATTAACGAGTTCATTAAAACCACTCATTTTAGACAGGTCTTCAAGCTGACCAATTTCCACCAACTGGCTGGCAAAACCGATAAAGATATTACTGGAAATATCGGGTTCCGTGCCGGAAGCCAGCGCGTTCATTATTGCCTCTTCAGAACTGCTGGCGGCAGGAATGGGCGTAAATTCGACCGGGGTATGCGCCGGGTCTTTATTCCATTCTTTAACCATAGTATTCCAGAAGGCTTCTTCATTTTCGTTTGGTGCCACCCACATTTTAATTGGCGTTTTTGCTGTCTCTGCGGATTTTTTATCATCCGGACCGCAACCAGAAATACAAAATGCGAATAGTACACAGGCTGTTAATTTAGCTAATTTTACAACTCTCACGATAACTCTCCATTTACTTTCAATAAGTATTGATTTACCGCTACCCTGCTATTGAATGGAGCGTAAATTAACACCCCCTTTTTATGTTTAACGTTAAACAAATCACAAAACGATTTTTGTTTAACGTTAAACTTTGCATCAACGTTCAACGCAATGGACGATAGAAATAAATAATTCACGCCAATATATAAACCCAGCAAATATATTAAACATGAAAATAAACGTTAATGATAATAAAGATAAGAAACGTATTACGATAAAATCATTGGCCAAGATTATGGGTATTTCCCATACCACGGTGTCGAACGCATGGAATAATCCGGAAAAATTATCTCCGGAGCTGCGCCAGCGAATTTTGCAATATGCCAGCGAGCTTGGCTTTCAGGGACCGGACAAGCTGGCGCGCGCGCTGCGTACCGGCAAATCTGACACCATCGGCGTGATATTCAACGACTCTATGAGTTACGTGTTTATCGATCCCCACGACATTGCGCTGATGCGGGGGATCGCCGTCCAGTGTGAAGAACAAAACGTCAATCTGGTCTTGATCCCTTTGCGTAAGCGGCAACAGACGCCGCTCAACACCCTGGTTGATGGCTATATTCTCAACGCCACGCATAACAATGCGGCCATGATCCAGCACGCGCTGGCTCATGGGCGTCCGGTGGTCACGCTCGATTTTCAGTTTCCCGACCACAGCAGCGTCTCCATCGATAACGCCTGCGCCATGCGCGATATTGCCCGCTATCTGGCCGATAAAGGTCATCGACATTTCGGCATCATCGCCTTTCCGTCACAGCCCTCCGCGCAGGGAATGTGCGATCTGACCGCCCCCGTCACCGGCGACAACCTGCTGATGCTCTCCCGCGTGAATGCCTGCCGGGAGGTTTTCCAGCAGCGCGGCTTCGCCCTTGATACGTGCTGGCTGTATCAAACCCGACACGATGAAGAACACGGCGAACAGGCGGCCAAAGCGTTACTGGAAACCCATCCGGAGATCACTGCGCTTATCTGCCTTTCCGATCGCTTCGCCGTCGGCGCGATCCACTACTGCCAACGGCAGCAACTGGCGGTTCCGCAGCGGGTTGCCGTTACCGGTTTCGATAATCTCGCCGTTGAGGTAGCGGGAATACGCCTGACCACTATCGCGCAAGACGCGGAAAAGAAAGGGGAAATGGCCGTCAAATTGCTGCTCACCAGAGGACCGGTGACCCACTATGAATTGCCTTACCAGCTCATCATTCGGGAGTCAGCCTGACTCATTAATTACAGAAGAGTAGATTATGGATGAACTAACCTGTTTTAAAGCCTACGACATTCGCGGTGAGGTTGGCGTCAACCTGACGCCGGATATCGCCTTTCGCATCGGTCGCGCTTACGCCGCCTGGCGCCATCCGCGCCGGGTAGTGATCGGCGCCGACATTCGCCTTAGCTCGGAATCGTTAAAATCCGCCGTGACCGACGGGCTGATTTCCAGCGGCGTGGATGTTATCGACATTGGTCTGTCAGGCACCGAAGAGATCTATTTCGCCACCCGGGAACTGCGTGCCGACGGCGGCATTCAGATTACCGCCAGCCATAACCCGGCGCAGTACAATGGTATGAAACTGGTGCGCGAAGAGGCGCGTCCGATCAGTAACGACAACGGCCTGCTGGAGATAAAAGCGCTGGCGGAGCGCAATGACTTTGCTCCGATTGTCCATCGTGGCAGCCTCATCCCTTATGATAATCGCCCCGCCTGGATTTCCTGCCTGCTACGCTTCCTTCAGCATCCGCCGACTCGCCCGCTACGTATTGTGACCAACGCCGGACATGGCACCGTCGGGCCTGCGCTTGACGCGATCGCCGACGGACTGGCCCGTGCGGGCGTTCAGATTGAGTTTATTCGCCTGCACCATCAGCCGGACGGTCATTTCCCGGCGGGCGTGCCCAATCCGATGCTGACGGAAAACCGCCTCATCACCCAGCAGGCGGTTATCGAGAATCAGGCTGATTTCGGCATCGCCTGGGACGGCGATTTCGATCGCTGCTTCTTCTTTGATGAGTGTGGCCGCTTTATTGAGAGCTACTACCTGGTTGGCCTGTTCGCCGAACACTTCCTGCAACGCTCCGCAGGCAGTCATATCATTCTGGACCCGCGGCTGACGTGGAATACGCTGGACGTTGTAACTCGCTGCGGCGGAATCCCGGTCATCAGCAAAACCGGGCACGCCTTTATCAAAGCGCGGATGCGCGAAGAGGACGCGGTCTACGGTGGAGAAATGAGCGGCCACCACTACTTCCGCGATTTTGGCTATTGCGACAGCGGGATGATCCCACTGGTATTGCTGCTGCAAATTATCGGCAGCGACAGCCGTCCGCTGTCGGCGTATATCGAACACGCCCAGGTACGCTTTCCGGTTTCCGGCGAAATCAATCTGACGGTGGCCGATCCGCAATCGGTCATGCAATCCATCGCCTCTCACTATCTGCAAGCCGGCAGCCTGCGTGACGATTGCGATGGGTTGAGCATCGACTTCGTTGACTGGCGCTTCAACTTACGCGCCTCCAACACCGAGCCGCTGCTGCGCCTGAACGTGGAAACCCGCGCGGATACGGCACTGCTGGCGCGCAAAACCGATGAACTTTTAACGCTGATTGCAGCCTGGGATTCTGACAAGGAGAGGTTATGACCGCGCTAAGCCTGAGCAATATTCATAAAGCCTGGGGCAAGAACACCATCATTGAAAATCTGTCGCTGGAGATCGCCTCCGGGGAGTTCATTGTGCTGGTTGGCCCTTCCGGATGCGGGAAATCCACGCTGCTGCGGATCATCGCCGGACTGGAAATCCCCGACGGCGGTAAACTGGTGATGGGGGGAAAAGAGGTCACCAGGCTTGCAGCGGGCAAACGCAACCTGTCGATGGTGTTTCAGTCCTACGCCCTCTACCCGCATATGACCGTCAGGGAAAATCTGTCATTCGGTTTACGTAATATCAATACGCCCGCCGCCGAGATTGATAAGCGGGTCGCTCACGCCGCCAGCATGCTGAAGCTGGAAGAGATGCTGGACAGGCTGCCGCAGAATCTGTCCGGCGGGCAGCGCCAACGTGTGGCGATCGGGCGTTCTATTGTCCAGCAACCGGAACTGTTTCTGTTTGATGAACCGCTGTCTAACCTGGATGCCGCGTTGCGTGTCGGGATGCGCCAGGAGATCCAGCAGCTGCATAACACCCTGAAAAACACCATGATTTATGTAACGCACGATCAGGTGGAGGCGATGACGCTGGCCGATCGCATCGTGGTGCTTTACAAGGGAAAAATTGAGCAGGTGGGCACGCCGCTGGAGCTGTATAACACCCCGGCAAACCTGTTCGTCGCTGAGTTTATCGGCACGCCGAAAATCAATGTTCTACCAGCGGTATGGCGCGAAGGCGCGCTGCATATCGCCGATAACCTCGTCTTCCGCCTCACCCGTCAGCCCGCAGGCGTTAGCGACGGGGACAAACTGTTTGTCGCCATCCGCCCGGAGCATATGCAATACCAGCAGACCGGGGATTTCACATTGCAAGGGCGTACCCGGCTGTGTGAATTACAGGGCGACTCCACGCTGGTGTGGTTGGATTTAGCCGGCCACCCCGTGTGCCTGAAGTCTTTTCAACAGCTTAGCTTCATGCCGGATACACCGCTTACGCTCACCGTACAAGAGTCGCACCTGCACCTCTTTGACGGTCTGGGTAAACGACTGGCGTTCTGACCCACTTGCCCTTGCGGCCGCAGGGGCATTTTTTGAATCCCATCACAATCACGGCATTCCCCTTTTCCCTTTTACGCGGCGACGGCTAAATTATTAACTCATCCGACCACATAACAATAATTTTACATACTGGACACCTTTATGAGCTATCCGTCGCTGTTCGCCCCGCTCGATTTAGGCTTCACCACGCTTAAAAACCGCGTGCTGATGGGTTCAATGCATACCGGGCTGGAGGAGTATCCCGACGGTGCAGAACGGCTGGCCGCGTTCTACGCCGAACGCGCCCGTCACGGCGTAGCGTTAATTGTGAGCGGAGGTATTGCGCCTGCGCTTTCCGGCGTGGGGATGGAAGGCGGCGCGATGCTGAACGACACCAGCCAGCTTGCACATCATCGCGTCATTACCGACGCCGTGCATGACGAAGGCGGCAAAATCGCCCTGCAAATCCTGCATACTGGCCGTTACAGCTACCAGCCGCATCTGGTGGCACCTTCTGCCATTCAGGCGCCAATCAACCGCTTTACGCCGCATGAGCTGACGCACGATGAGGTGCTGCAGTTGATTGAAGATTTTGCCCACTGCGCTCAACTGGCGCGGGAAGCAGGCTATGATGGCGTCGAAGTGATGGGCTCGGAAGGCTATCTCATCAACGAATTCCTGACTCTGCGCACCAATCAGCGCAATGACGAATGGGGCGGCGAGTATGCCAACCGCATGCGTTTTGCCGTGGAAGTGGTGCGCGCGGTACGCCAGCGTGCCGGTAATGACTTTATTATTATCTTCCGCCTGTCGATGCTCGATCTGGTGGAAAACGGCGGAACCTTCGACGAAACCGTCCAACTGGCGCAGGCGATAGAAGCCGCAGGGGCGACCATTATTAACACCGGTATTGGCTGGCATGAGGCGCGTATTCCCACTATTGCCACCCCAGTGCCGCGCGGTGCGTTTAGTTGGGTGACACGTAAGCTGAAAGGGCATGTGACGATCCCACTGGTCACCACCAACCGCATTAACGATCCTCAAGTCGCCGATGACATTCTGGCCCGTGGCGATGCCGATATGGTGTCGATGGCCCGTCCGTTCCTCGCCGATGCCGAACTGCTGTCAAAAGCGCAAACCGGGCGAGCGGATGAGATCAATACCTGTATCGGCTGTAACCAGGCCTGCCTGGATCAGATCTTCGTCGGCAAAGTCACCTCTTGCCTGGTGAATCCACGCGCCTGCCACGAAACCAAAATGCCGATCGTTACCGCCACTGCGCCGAAAAATCTGGCGGTTGTCGGAGCAGGTCCTGCAGGCCTCGCCTTCGCCATTAATGCCGCCGCACGCGGTCATCACGTGACATTGTTTGACGCGCATAGCGAGATTGGCGGGCAGTTTAATATCGCTAAGCAGATCCCCGGCAAAGAAGAATTTTATGAAACCCTGCGCTACTACCGCCGGATGATCGACGTGACTGGCGTGTCGCTGAAGCTGAATCACTTTGTCAGCGCACGCGATCTGTACCCCTTCGATGAAGTGATCCTCGCCAGCGGGATCGAGCCACGTATGCCACCGATCGAGGGGATCGCGCATCCTAAAGTGCTGAGCTATCTCGACGTCCTGCGCGATAAAATGCCGGTGGGCAAACGCGTAGCGATCGTTGGCTGCGGCGGGATCGGTTTTGATACCGCCATGTATTTGAGCCAGCCCGGTGAGCCCACCAGCCAAAACATTGCGGAATTCTGCGTGGAATGGGGGATCGACACCAGCCTGCAACAGCCTGGCGGCTTACGCCTGGAAGGCCCGCACTTATCCCGCAGCCCGCGCCAGATAGTGATGTTACAGCGCAAAGCCAGCAAACCGGGACAAGGTTTAGGGAAAACGACGGGCTGGATCCATCGCGCCACCCTGCTCTCACGCGGCGTGAAAATGATCCCGGCAGTTAGCTATCAGAAAATTGATGATGATGGGTTACACGTCGTGTTGAACGGCGAACCGGTGATCTTTAACGTGGATAACGTGGTGATTTGCGCCGGACAAGAGCCGCGCCGTGAACTGGTTGATCCACTCCACGCAGCAGGTAAAACGGTGCATCTGATCGGCGGCTGCGATGTGGCGATGGAGCTGGATGCCCGACGCGCTATTGCCCAAGGGACGATGCTGGCGCTGGAAATTTAACAGTATGTATTTCGTAGGCCGGATAAGGTGGTCACGCCGCCATCCGGCACACACGATTAGCGGCGGCGACCGGTTTTGACCGCTTTTAGCACCACGAATTTATTATTGGTGGCGATGGTCACGCAGTTGCCGAAAATCTTTTTCAGCTTGTGGAAGTAGTCAAGGTGACGGTTAGCCACAATGTACAGCTCACCGTTGATTTTCAGGCAGCGGCGAGCGTGGTGGAACATCTCCCAGGCAATGTTATCCGTCAGCGCGTGCTTCTGGTGGAACGGTGGGTTACACAGCACGGCGTTAAAGCGGAACGGTTCGACGCCCGACAGCGCGTTGTTGATCATAAACTCACAGCGATCCAGCGCTTCAGGCATGTTACTTTCCACGTTCAAGCGGCTTGAAGCCACCGCCATCGGCGATTCATCAACAAATACCACGCTGGCTTCCGGGTTCTTCGCCAGCAGCGTCATACCGATGACGCCGTTACCACAGCCGAGGTCAACAATCTCCCCTTCGAGGTTTTCCGGCAGATGCTCGATAAAAAAGCGCGCGCCGATATCCAGTCCGGTACGGGAGAAGACGTTGGCGTGGTTATGGATAGTCCATTCGGTACCTTCCAGCTTCCAGCTTAGCGTTTGCGAGGCAGCGGCCAGCTCAGGTTTGCTGAACGTACAGTTGATTAAACGGGCTTTTTTCCACGCCAGCGTCGTGGTGGTTGGACCCAATACTTTTTCAAACAGCTCCAACGTCGAGGTATGCACATCACGCGCTTTTGCCCCGGCGATGATACGCGTTTGCGGCGTTACCACTTCGCGCAGTGCGCGCAGTTGCTGCTCCAGCAGCGCCATGGTTTTTGGCAGCTTAATCAGCACCACGCCCGGCGCCTGCGGGTAGTCAGCCGTACTGTCGAGGAACTTGACGCTCGACTCGGCAATATCGTTGTGACGCAGGTTCTCGCGTGTGGCAAGCTCGCTGAGATAAGAATCGCCGATGCTGTACGGCGAATGTTGCGCCAGCGCACAGCCCAGCGCGCCAAAGGTATCATTCAGGATTAGCACCGGGCCGCTAATCTCGGTATCGTCCAGCTGTTGCAGCAGATATTCATCTGCCGCTTCCCACGCCAGCAGCGGGTTAACGTCATCCGTTTCCGGGAAACGTTTAAGTGACAGCGAACGGAAACCGTTGTCTATGTGGCTCATCGGCCCTCCTGAATGGTAAAATTTCGGCGTATCCCTGAAAAGGGTGCGTGAGTATACACTTTTTATGATTGGCATGGGCAAAGATGAACCAACTAACTTATCTCCAGGGCTACCCGGAACATTTGCTTTCTCAGGTGAGAACGCTGATTGCTGAACAGCGTCTGGGCGCAGTGCTGGAGAAGCGCTATCCGGGGACGCATGATTTCGCGACCGACAAAGCGCTCTGGCAATATACTCAGGATCTGAAAAATCAGTTCCTGCGTAATGCCCCGCCGCTGAATAAAGTCATGTATGACAGCAAGATACACGTTCTGAAGAATGCGCTGGGGCTGCATACCGCCGTATCTCGCGTGCAGGGCGGTAAGCTAAAAGCCAAAGCGGAGATCCGCGTTGCCACCGTGTTTCGCAATGCCCCTGAACCTTTTTTACGCATGATCGTCGTTCATGAACTGGCGCATCTGAAAGAAAAAGAGCACGACAAAGCGTTTTACCAGCTGTGCTGTCATATGGAGCCTCAGTATCATCAACTGGAGTTCGATACCCGCCTGTGGTTAACGCAACAATCGTTAAAGCAAACTGCGTAGTCGCGCACTGGCTTTGTCTTCAGGGCATGCTAAATTGACGAAAGGATCCCTTTTCGCAGCCTGAAGGCCATTATGATACGTTTCGCAGTAATTGGCACAAACTGGATCACCCGCCAGTTTGTCGATGCCGCCCATGAAACCGGCAAATATAAGTTAACCGCGGTCTATTCCCGTAGCCTTGAACAGGCGCAGACCTTCGCCAACGATTACCCCGTCGAGCATCTGTTTACCTCACTGGAAGCGATGGCGCAAAGCGAGGCGATCGACGCCGTCTACATCGCCAGTCCAAACTCCCTGCACTTCCCGCAGACCGAGCTGTTTTTGCGGCACAAAAAGCATGTTATTTGCGAAAAGCCGCTGGCCTCAAACCTGGCGCAAGCCGAAGCCGCTATCGCCTGCGCGCGCGAAAATCAGGTCGTGCTGTTTGAAGCGTTTAAGACCGCCAGCTTGCCTAACTTCCTGCTGTTGCAGCAATCTCTACCCAAAGTCGGAAGAATCAGGAAAGCGTTTATTAATTACTGCCAGTACTCCTCGCGTTACCAGCGCTATCTGGACGGTGAAAATCCGAACACGTTTAATCCTGCTTTCTCAAATGGCTCGATCATGGATATCGGTTTTTACTGCCTGGCCTCAGCGGTTGCGCTGTGGGGTGAGTCGCAAAGCGTTCAGGCCAGCGCCAGTCTGCTGGAAAGCGGCGTAGATGCCCACGGCGTGGTGGTGATGAATTACGGTGATTTCAGCGTCACACTCCAGCACTCAAAAGTAAGCGACTCGGTGTTAGCCAGTGAAATTCAGGGTGAGCAGGGATCGCTGGTGATCGAGCATATCTCCGAGTGTCAGAAAGTGTGCTTCGTTCCTCGTGGGGGGAAAACCCAGGATCTGACGACGCCTCAGCACATCAATACTATGCTGTATGAGGCAGAGGCTTTTGCTCATTTGGTTGAATCCGGCGAAGTGGATCACCCCGCACTGGCCGTCAGCCGTATCACCGCCAAACTGCAAACAGAGATTCGCCGCCAGACCGGCGTGATTTTCCCGGCAGACGAAGCGGTAACATCGCTGACTGCGTAAAGGTATGTAAAACGAATGTTGCAGGCCATTGACTGAATGCATGGCCTGTAATATTTTGTAACCCGCAAAGGGGAGTAACTTCGTTGTCGGTTGATCGTCATTACGATGTGTGAAAAACCACATCCGGTCGCCGGGCGATAACAAAGGAATACGCCATCGTATTCCTTTGTTGTTGTAAGTGAGACCTTGCCGAATGGCAAGGTCTATGCATAAAAAGCAGCGGCTAACGTCATTCGGCGTTGGCCGTTTTTTTTATGCATGGGGAAATACAATGAATACTGTCGGCACACCGTTGTTATGGGGTGGCTTCGCTGTCGTGGTGGTAATTATGCTGGCCATCGACCTGCTGTTGCAGGGTCGTCGTGGCGCGCATACGATGTCGATGAAGCAGGCTGCGGCCTGGTCAATCGTTTGGGTAACGCTGTCGTTACTGTTTAACGCCGTCTTCTGGTGGTACCTGGCACAAACCCAGGGCCGCGCCGTTGCCGACCCACAGGCGCTGGCGTTCCTTACCGGCTATTTGATCGAAAAATCGCTGGCAGTAGATAACGTCTTTGTCTGGTTGATGCTGTTCAGCTACTTCTCCGTACCGCCTGCGTTGCAGCGTCGGGTACTGGTGTATGGCGTGCTGGGAGCCATTGTTCTGCGTACGATCATGATCTTCGCCGGCAGTTGGCTTATCACCCAATTTGAGTGGCTGTTGTACGTGTTCGGTGCATTCCTGCTGTTTACCGGCGTGAAGATGGCGCTGGCGAAAGAAGATGCTTCCGGTATTGGCGACAGACCGTTAGTACGCTGGCTGCGCGGTCATTTGCGCATGACCGATACCATCGAAGATGAAAAATTCTTCGTGCGTAAAAACGGCCTGCTGTTTGTTACGCCGCTGATGCTGGTGTTGATTCTGGTTGAGCTGAGCGACGTCATTTTCGCCGTCGACAGTATTCCGGCTATCTTTGCCGTCACTACCGACCCGTTCATCGTGCTGACCTCAAACCTGTTTGCTATTTTGGGTCTGCGCGCAATGTACTTCCTGCTGGCGGGCGTGGCGGAGCGTTTCTCCATGCTGAAGTACGGTTTGTCGGTCATTCTGGTGTTTATCGGTATTAAGATGCTGATCGTCGATTTCTACCATATCCCGATCGCTATCTCGTTAGGCGTGGTATTTGGCATTCTGTTTGTGACGCTGATTGTGAACGCCTGGGTCAACCACCAGCACGATAAAAAGCAACAAATACAGTAAGTTTCATCTGCTAGCTGAAAAGCCCGACAGCACACTGCGTGCGTCGGGCTTTTTGTTTATCATGTCAAAATAATGTTAACTCAAAGTTATAAAATATGATCTCAACGCGAAATCCAGGATATTTCGCTTCCAGAACCCTGTTCTTTCCTTATACTCAGCCATGCAAACATTTGCCTCATCCTGAAAGATGCGTCTACAGAACGCACAAAGGCAGGGCAACAACACAATGAAAGGATTACTACATGACTACGCAACGTTCATCGGGGCTATTCTCGCGCTTGGCGCAAGGGAGCCTGGTTAAACAAATTTTGATCGGTTTGGTTCTGGGGATTTTACTGGCACTGGTGTCAAAACCTGCGGCAGAAGCCGTTGGTTTACTGGGTACTCTGTTCGTCGGCGCGTTAAAAGCCGTCGCACCAATTCTGGTTCTGATGCTGGTAATGGCTTCTATCGCCAACCACCAGCACGGGCAAAAAACCAATATCCGCCCAATCCTGTTTCTCTACCTGCTCGGAACATTTTCCGCAGCGTTAGCGGCCGTTGTCTTCAGCTTCGCCTTCCCATCGACACTGCATCTTTCCAGCAGCGCCAGCGATATCGTACCGCCGTCCGGCATTATTGAAGTGATGCGTGGCCTGCTAATGAGCATGGTTTCTAACCCAATTGATGCACTGCTTAACGCCAACTACATCGGCATCCTGGTTTGGGCCGTCGGTCTGGGCTTTGCGCTGCGTCACGGTAATGAAACGACCAAAAATCTGGTCAACGATATGTCCAACGCTGTTACCTTTATGGTGAAGCTGGTGATTCGTTTCGCGCCGATCGGTATCTTCGGCCTGGTCTCCTCCACGCTGGCAACCACCGGTTTCGCCACGCTTTGGGGCTACGCACATCTGCTGACCGTGCTGGTAGGCTGTATGCTGCTGGTAGCGTTGGTGGTCAACCCGCTGCTGGTATTCTGGAAAATTCGCCGCAACCCATATCCGTTAGTGCTGGCCTGTCTGCGTGAAAGCGGCGTGTACGCCTTCTTTACCCGCAGCTCCGCGGCAAACATTCCGGTGAATATGGCGCTGTGTGAGAAGCTGAACCTGGATCGTGATACCTATTCGGTGTCTATCCCGCTGGGAGCCACCATCAACATGGCTGGCGCGGCGATCACCATTACCGTGTTGACGCTGGCGGCGGTAAATACGTTGGGTATTCCGGTCGATTTACCGACGGCGCTGTTACTGAGCGTGGTGGCTTCGCTGTGCGCCTGCGGCGCATCGGGCGTGGCGGGGGGGTCTCTGCTGCTGATCCCACTGGCATGTAATATGTTCGGTATCCCGAATGACATCGCCATGCAGGTCGTTGCCGTTGGCTTTATCATCGGCGTATTGCAGGATTCCTGTGAAACGGCGCTGAACTCTTCTACAGACGTCCTGTTTACCGCTGCGGCCTGCCAGGCTGAAGACGAACGTCTGGCAAATAACGCCCTGCGCGGCTAATCTCTTCCCCTCCGTCACCGGACGGAGGGGTTCTCTTCTTGTACGCTTTTTTCAATTTTGAATGGATCAATTCCGCGTTTTTGCATCCGCCGGAAGCGAATAATGTTCAGGCCGTTCATCACCAGAAAACTACCTTCGATCATCGTCCCACCAATCGATCCCAACCAGAAATTATGGATAACCCAACAGGCGGTTGCGCACCACATTACGCAGCGCACGGTCAGCCCCTGGCAGCGAAACAGCGCCCAGGTGCTGGCCAGCGTGCCAATAATCGGCAACAGCTCCATCGCATGCTGTAATTTCGCCAGCCCGAGAACCAGGGTGAGGATAATAAAAACGGTCATTACCCATAGTTTGCGGGTATGCATCGAGACGAGTGTGCGGATGGTGTTTAGCTCTGCACTCATTCCCGCAGGCCAGGCGCCCATCAGAAAAAAATGCACGCCAATGGTGGCGCTGTAGACGGCAAGTTGCAGCCGGAAACGGCGCTCATCTCGATTGAAAAAGGTGGTAATGCCGATCAAAAAGGCGATGACACCTACGCCCTGGGCCAGCCAATACGCGGTCATGGGAGATCCTTGTGAGGAAACGCAAAAACAAACGGCGCTCCATATTATGAAACGCCGTTTTTAAAATCCACTCCATTTCGATTACCCAAAAGATTTCGTGCTACCGCAAGGCGGTAAGTTCAGACATCCCCGGGAGCTTACTGGAGTAAGTGACCGGGGTGAATGGACGCAGCCAACGCGGCTGTCACGCGAAAGATGAAGGGTAATTACAATGTTACGCCGCTTTTGAAAATAGCCAGTTCCCGGAAATCGTTGCGCTCGTTGCAGGTTTGCTTGCCATTGGCGAACTCAACGATCGTATCGACAAACTCGCTCAGCAGCTGAGGCATCGCTTTACCGTGGATCAGCTGTCCGGCGTCAAAATCGATCCAGTGTTTTTTCTTGGCCGCCAGCTCGCTGTTGGTCGCAATTTTCACCGTCGGCACAAAACCGCCGTACGGCGTACCGCGGCCGGTGCTGAACAGCACCATATGACAGCCCGCGCCCGCGAGGGCACTGGTAGCAACCGCATCGTTACCCGGCGCGCTCAGTAAGTTCAGGCCGTGTGTCTTCAGGCGTTCGCCGTAGCGCAGTACGTCCACCACCTGGCTGGAGCCCGCTTTTTGCGTGCAGCCCAGAGATTTATCTTCCAGCGTGGTGATCCCGCCCGCTTTGTTGCCCGGCGATGGATTCTCGTAAATCGGCTGGTCGTGAGCAATGAAGTACTGCTTAAAGTCATTGACCATGGTCACCAGCTTGCCAAAGGTTTCTTCGTCACGGCAGTGGTCCATCAGCAGCTGCTCGGCACCGAACATTTCCGGTACTTCAGTCAGCACGGTGGTGCCGCCGTTGGCAATCACGTAGTCGGAAAAACGCCCCAGCATTGGGTTGGCGGTAATACCGGACAGGCCGTCAGAGCCGCCGCATTCCAGACCAAACTTCAGCTCGCCCAGCTTACCCGGCTCACGCTTATCGTTACGCATCACGTTGTACAACTGATGGAGATGTTCAATCCCCGCTTCCACTTCGTCTTCCTGATGTTGGCAGACCATAAAGTGAACACGCTCAGGATCGTACTCGCCTAAAGTTTCGCGGAAGGCATCAACCTGGTTGTTTTCACAGCCCAGGCCGACCACCAGCACCGCTCCCGCATTCGGGTGGCGCACCATATTTTGCAGCATGGTACGGGTGTTGATGTGGTCGTCACCCAACTGTGAACAGCCGTAGGTGTGACTGAAAAGATGCACGCCGTCGATACCCTCGGCGTCGTTGGTCTCTTTCAGAAAGCGGGTCTGCATCTGACGCGCCATGGCGTTGACGCAGCCGACCGTCGGCAGGATCCACAGTTCGTTGCGCACGCCGACCTCGCCGTTGGCACGACGGTAGATCTGGACATCGCGATCGGCGGGTTGAACAAGCTCTGCCTGAAAATCAGGGTGGTAGCTATACGTGTCCAGGTCGCTCAGATTCGTGCGCGTGTTGTGAGCATGAATATGCTCACCCGCCGCCACGTCCACCAACGTATGACCGATTGGCAAACCGTATTTAATGACGTTTTCGCCTTGCGCAATATCGCATAAAGCGAATTTATGGCCACGAGAAACCGCTTGGCGCAGGATTACCGCTTGCCCATCAACGGTGACTTCGGTTCCTTCAGCCAAATCAGCGAGCGCTACCGCGACGTTATCCAGCGTATGGATCTTGATGTATTGCATACCTTCACCCAGGCCTTAGTTCAGTTCAATGGCGAAATAATCACGCGCATTGTTGAAGCAAATATTTCTGACCATTTCCCCCAACAGCTGGATATCTGCCGGCGCTTCACCTGCAGCAACCCAACGGCCAATCATCTGGCACAGGATGCGACGGAAGTATTCATGGCGCGTGTATGACAGGAAGCTACGGCTATCGGTCAGCATGCCGACGAAACGGCTCAGCAGACCGAGCTGGGCCAGTTGCGTCATCTGACGTTCCATACCGTCTTTCTGATCGTTGAACCACCAGCCGGAACCGAACTGCATCTTGCCCGGCATACCTTCGCCCTGGAAGTTGCCGATCATGGTGCCCAGCACTTCGTTATCGCGCGGGTTCAGGCAGTAGAGAATGGTTTTCGGCAGCAGGTTCTGTTCGTTCTGCTTGCTCAGCAGTTTGGACAGCTCTTCGGCCATCGGGCGATCGTTGATGGAGTCGAAGCCGACATCCGCACCCAACAGTTTGAACTGACGCAGGTTGTTATTACGCAGCGCGCCGATATGGTACTGCTGTACCCATTCACGACGCGCGTATTCCGCACCGAGGAACACCAGCACCGCGGTTTTAAACTGGGCAACTTCATGCTCGCTCAGCGTTTCACCCGCCAGGCGGCGTGCCAGAATGCTATCCAGTTCAGATTCGTTAGATTCAGCAAACAGCACCACGTCCAGCGCGTGGTCAGAGACTTTACAGCCGTGAGCCGCAAAGTGATCCAGACGTTTGGTCAGCGCAGCTTGCAGGTCGCTGAAGCGGCGGATATCCGTGTCAGACACCTCACCGAGCTTCGCCATATAGTCATTAAAGGTCGCCTGCTCAATGTTAAAGGCTTTATCCGGACGCCAGCTCGGCAGCACTTTCACATCAAAGCTTGCGTCTTTAGCAACGGCCGCGTGATGCTCAAGAGAGTCGATTGGGTCATCGGTAGTACCGACCATTTTCACATTCATCTGCTGCATGATGCCGCGCGCGGAGAATTTGTCCTGCGCCAGCAGTTCATTGCACTGGTTCCAGATTTCGTCAGCCGTTGCCGGAGACAGCAGCTTACCTGTAATACCAAACGGGCGACGTAATTCGAGGTGGGTCCAATGGTACAGCGGGTTACCGATTGTGTGCGGAACCGTGGCGGCCCAGGCGTCAAACTTCTCGCGATCGGACGCATCGCCGGTACACAGGCGCTCAGCGACGCCGTTAGTACGCATCGCACGCCACTTGTAGTGGTCACCCTTCAGCCAGATGTCATACAGGTTATTAAAACGGTAGTTTTCCGCGATTTGTTGCGGTGGCAAATGGCAGTGGTAGTCGAAGATTGGCTGGTCTTTGGCGTAATCATGATACAGACGGCGGGCAAATTCGGTGTCCAACAGGAAATCTTCAGTCATAAACGGGGTCATTATCGTCTTCCTCTCAGCGAGTGCGTCAGATTGCTTATGTTTTGATGTTGACAAAGTTATCACACCAATTTCCATACACTGAAGATATTTTCGTGAGTTAGATCAACAAATGGCGACAAAAAAATTACTCTCAAAGAGGTAAACCTCGCGCCAAGCCGCACCAGCACTGGCTTTGCTGAATCGAAATAATGACCACACGAAGATTCACACTTTTGTGATGGCACTCACCTTTTAAAGATGTATGACAAGTTATCTTTTTGCCGTCGCGATACATAAGCCGACGGAATGCAAATTACCGATGTATCACCATCGGATTAACCGGTACGGAAACCGAATTAGCACAAATATTGACATGGCAGAGTTCGGGGAGTACCGGCTTTTTTTTCGGTTACCCCCTCGTAAAAGAACATCCTCCTCCCTGAACTGGAAGATGACCGCTCGTTCGCGGACATAACAAAACGATGAGGTTTTACATGCGTAAAATTAAAGGGTTACGTTGGTACATGATCGCACTGGTGACGCTTGGCACCGTGCTAGGTTACCTGACACGTAACACTGTGGCGGCAGCTGCGCCAACTCTGATGGAAGAGTTACACATCTCCACCCAACAGTATTCCTATATCATCGCAGCGTATTCTGCTGCTTACACCGTAATGCAACCTGTTGCCGGCTACGTGCTCGATGTGCTCGGCACAAAAATTGGTTACGCGATGTTCGCCGTTCTGTGGGCCGTCTTCTGTGGCGCGACCGCACTGGCTGGCAGCTGGGGTGGACTGGCGCTGGCGCGAGGCGCAGTCGGTGCCGCTGAAGCTGCGATGATCCCTGCGGGTCTGAAAGCCAGTTCTGAATGGTTCCCGGCAAAAGAACGTTCAATCGCCGTGGGTTACTTTAACGTCGGTTCCTCTATCGGCGCGATGATTGCTCCGCCGCTGGTCGTCTGGGCTATCGTCATGCACAGCTGGCAGATGGCATTCATTATTTCCGGTGCCCTGAGCTTTATCTGGGCCATGTGCTGGTTGGTATTTTACAAACACCCACGCGACCAGAAAAAACTGTCTGATGAAGAACGTGATTACATTCTGAATGGTCAGGAATCACAGCATAAAAACAGCACCGCCAAGAAAATGTCTCTCGGTCAGATCCTGCGTAACCGCCAGTTCTGGGGCATCGCGCTGCCGCGTTTCCTGGCAGAGCCGGCCTGGGGTACCTTCAACGCCTGGATCCCGCTGTTCATGTTTAAAGTCTACGGCTTTAACCTGAAAGAGATTGCGATGTTTGCCTGGATGCCGATGCTGTTTGCTGACCTGGGTTGTATCGTAGGGGGTTACTTACCGCCGCTGTTCCAGCGCTGGTTCGGCGTTAACCTGATCGTTTCCCGTAAAATGGTCGTCACCATGGGCGCATTGCTGATGATTGGCCCAGGGATGATCGGTCTGTTCACCAGCCCGTACATTGCTATCGCCCTGCTGTGCGTCGGCGGCTTTGCTCACCAGGCGCTGTCCGGTGCGCTGATCACGCTCTCTTCTGACGTATTTGGTCGTAATGAAGTGGCAACCGCGAACGGTCTGACCGGTATGTCCGCATGGCTTGCAAGTACGCTGTTTGCGCTGGTCGTTGGCGCGCTGGCTGACACCATCGGCTTCAGCCCGCTGTTCGCCGTACTGGCGGTATTCGACCTGCTCGGCGCGTTAGTCATCTGGACGGTATTGCAGAACAAATCGGCCAGCGAGGTAGAGTCAGCTTCGCAAACTGGCGATCCCGCTGCGCAAAGTTAACCAGACACGATTTAACAAGGTTATGTAATGCTAAGCCGCCAGTCATCTGGCGGCTTTTTTATCGCCGCGAGTGGAGCCGGAATCGCAAAAGTGGTATAACAAATAGAGTCTGCCGTATCATGCCTGGAGCGCATATGGAAATCACCGAACCACGACGTTTGTACCAACAACTTGCCGCTGATCTGAAAGAACGCATTGAGCAGGGTGTCTACCTGGTGGGTGACAAACTCCCCGCCGAGCGCTTTATCGCCGATGAAAAAAATGTCAGCCGCACCGTGGTTCGTGAAGCGATTATCATGCTCGAGGTTGAGGGCTATGTTGAAGTGCGTAAAGGATCGGGGATCCACGTCATTTCAAACCAACCCAAACACTATGTCGCGCCAGATGAAAGTCTGGAGTTCGCCAGCTACGGTCCGTTTGAGCTGCTCCAGGCTCGCCAGCTCATAGAAAGCAACATTGCCGAGTTTGCCGCCACCCAGGTGACCAAACAGGACATCATGAAACTGATGGAAATTCAGGAGAAGTCGCGTAACGAAAAAAGCTTTCGTGACTCCGAGTGGGATCTCCTGTTCCATGTGCAGGTCGCGCTGGCAACACAGAACTCTGCCCTGGCCGCGATTGTTGAAAAAATGTGGACTCAGCGTATTCACAACCCCTACTGGAAGAAGCTGCACGACCACATCGACCTGCGCACGATAGATAACTGGTGCGACGACCATGACCAGATCCTGCGGGCGCTGATTCGCAAAGATCCACACGCCGCCAAACTGGCGATGTGGCAGCATCTTGAGAACACAAAGCAGATGCTGTTTAACGAAACCAGCGATGATTTTGAATTCAACGCAGACCGTTATCTTTTTACCGATAATCCCGTCATTCATCTCGATACGGCAGCTAACGGCGCAAAATAAACAATCTTAACGATGCAGGCGCGACAAAGCGCCTGTTTCTGACGCTTGGTAAGCATTAGGTATAAAGTGTCAGCCTGTGTAAATCCTCTCGCCTCCCTCCATTGCGATAAGCAAAATCACAGGGCAACACCCGTAATTTCTATAACGGACTACGTTGACCTTTGTTACAATTAGTTGTTATTTGAATTTTTGTGTTTGAGAGCTTGCTTACTTCACAACTTTACAGGGAATAGTTCAGGCCGTGAATTTGTGTCAGACCGCGATCCATGTAAAAAACACCAATAAAATTGCGGCGTTACAAACTCCAGAATACCGGCATGACGACAACCGATTCTCCAGGAATATTGAATGGAACTACTGACTCAATTACTGAATGCTTTATGGGCTCAGGATTTTGAAACGCTGGCCAATCCCTCCATGATTGGCATGCTCTATTTCGTACTGTTTACCATTTTGTTTCTGGAAAATGGACTGCTGCCAGCAGCCTTTTTACCTGGCGACAGTCTACTGGTACTGGTCGGCGTACTTATCGCTAAAGGCGCGATGGGTTTTCCGCAAACGGTACTGCTGCTCACCACCGCGGCCAGCCTGGGTTGCTGGCTCAGCTATATCCAGGGGAGATGGCTGGGAAATACCCGCACCGTTCAAAACTGGCTGTCTCATCTACCCGCGCACTACCATCAGCGCGCACATCATCTGTTCCATAAGCATGGCTTGTCTGCCCTGCTGGTCGGTCGCTTTATCGCGTTTGTCAGAACATTACTGCCGACCATCGCAGGATTGTCCGGTCTGAACAATGCGCGCTTTCAGTTCTTTAACTGGATGAGCGGACTGCTTTGGGTTCTGATTCTCACAACGCTTGGCTATCTGCTGGGCAAAACGCCAGTGTTTCTCAAATATGAAGATCAGCTGATGTCTTGTCTGATGCTGCTTCCCGTGGTGTTACTGGTGTTTGGTCTGGCAGGTTCCCTGGTTGTGCTTTGGAAAAAGAAATACGGGAACCGAGGGTAAATTATGCTGAAATCATGCATAACACTCCGACGACTGGCCTGGACGACTACTTTTATGCTGTTTATCGGCGCGCTGCTCCTGACCTGGTCGGTCATCCGCCAGCAGGAGTCAACGCTTGCCATCCGTGCTGTAAACCAGGGAGCCACCATGCCTGATGGCTTCTCTATCTGGCATCACCTGGACGCCAACGGCATTCGCTTTAAAAGCATTACTCCGCAAAATGACGCGCTGCTGATCACCTTTGATTCCAGCGCGCAAAGCGCAGCCGCAAAGGTCGTGCTGGACCGAACGTTACCGCACGGTTTCGTTATTGCTCAGCAGGATGATGATAATCAGGCGGTACAGTGGTTATCCCGCTTACGTGATACCCCGCACCGTTTTGGTTAATCTCCAGGAATCTGAATTAGATCACTCACTTTGGTGATTTCATCATTTAGCGCCTATGATTAATAAACTGGGTTTATGACCCATTGCTTTATTATTCTGGAGCATCGGCCAAAGCCACAAGGTCGAATCACAATGGAAGGTTCAAGAATGAAATACCGCATCGCTTTAGCAATTAGTCTTTTCGCTCTCAGTGCCGGCAGTTACGCCTCCACCCTCTGTCAGGAAAAAGAACAGGATATTCAGCGGGAGATAAGCTATGCCGAAAAGCACAACAATCAAAACCGCATCAATGGTCTGAACAAAGCGCTGAGCGAAGTTCGGGCAAATTGTACTGACAGCAAACTGCGCGCCGACCATCAGAAAAAAATCGCCGAGCAGAAAAATGAGATAGCCGAGCGTCAACGTGATTTGGCCGAGGCGAAGCAAAAAGGCGATGCGGATAAGATAGCCAAGCGCGAACATAAGCTTGCTGAAGCTCAGCAAGAGCTGAAAGAACTCGAGACACGCGATTACTAAGTACGGTAACTAGCCACTCAACTGGAGAAAACTATGTCGAAAGATAATGCTACGGAAAACCTGCGCGCTGAGCTGAAATCTCTTGCGGATACGCTTGAAGAAGTACTTAGCTCCTCTGGCGATAAGTCGAAGGAAGAGATGAGTAAAATTCGCAGTAAAGCCGAACATGCGTTACGCGAGAGCCGCCATCGTCTGAGCGAAACCAGCGATGTGATTGCCAAACAGACCCGTGAGGCCGCGGCAAAAGCCGATAACTACGTACGCGAAAACCCATGGACAGGCGTCGGCATTGGCGCTGCAGTCGGTGTGGTGCTTGGTGTACTGCTGTCGCGCCGTTAATAATGGCAGACTCTCAACACGCGCAAGGTCCAGGCAAAGGCGTACTGGGTATTGGACAGCGGATCCTGACGATTCTCGTTGAGATCGTAGAGACGCGGCTGCGGCTGGCCGTCGTTGAGCTGGAAGAGGAAAAAGCCAATCTCATCCAGATCCTGCTGATGCTTGGGCTGACCATGTTGTTCGCGGCGTTTGGTCTGATGAGCCTGATGGTGCTTATCATCTGGGCCATAGACCCGCAGTATCGCCTGAACGCCATGATTGCCACCACCGTTGTGCTGTTGCTTTTAGCGCTTATCGGCGGGCTATGGACGCTGAGTAAAGCGCGTAAAACAACGCTGCTACGCCATACGCGCAATGAACTCGCTAACGACAGGCAGGCCCTGGAGGATGATGCATAATGAGCAGTAAAGTCGAACGTCAACAGCGTAAGGCGCAACTGCTTGGACAGATCCAGCAGCAAAGGCTGGATCTGTCGGCCACTCGCCGCGACTGGCTGGAAGCCACCGAAGTCTACGATCGTGGCTGGAAGACGCTGCTGAACCTGCGTGGCTGGGTGTTGGTCGGAAGCAGTATTATGGCGGTTCGCACCATCCGTAACCCGAATCTGCTGGTACGCTGGGCTAAACGCGGCTTTAGCGTGTGGAGCATCTGGCGTCTGGTTAAATCAACCATCAGACAACAGCAACTGCGCGGCTGATCACCTCTCCTCCCCCTAACCTCAAATTTTTTGAAAATTTCTGACAGTTTTCCTTGCTAACAATTGTCATTAGCCGCGTTTATGATTCTCTCCATCGACAGCAACGACGCACTCTGCGACGTCGTTGCACAAAAAAACACAATAAGCCGCCTGAGTGGTTTCCTGGAGAGTATGATGAAGAAATTAGAAGATGTTGGTGTACTGGTAGCGCGCATTCTGATGCCAATCCTGTTTATTACCGCAGGTTGGGGAAAAATCACCGGATATGCGGGTACCCAACAGTACATGGAAGCCATGGGCGTCCCAGGATTTATGTTACCGCTGGTTATCCTGCTTGAGTTTGGCGGCGGTCTGGCCATCCTGTTTGGTTTCCTGACCCGCACTACCGCGCTGTTCACCGCGGGCTTCACGCTGCTGACGGCGTTCCTCTTCCACAGCAATTTTGCGGAAGGTGTGAACTCTCTGATGTTTATGAAAAACCTGACCATCGCAGGCGGCTTCCTGCTGCTGGCTATCACCGGTCCGGGCGCATTCAGCATCGACCGTGTACTGAATAAAAAATGGTAAGCGAGCTATACTAAACGCATCAAAAAGCGAGGAGACATCTCCTCGCTTTTGCTATCTGAGGAGGCGAAAATCATGGGACAACTCATTGACGGCGTATGGCATGACACCTGGTATGACACCAAATCAACCGGGGGAAAATTTCAACGCTCTGCATCAGCTTTCCGTAACTGGCTCACCGCGGATGGCGCACCGGGTCCAACGGGCGAAGGGGGTTTCGCCGCCGAAAAAGACCGCTATCATCTCTACGTTTCTCTGGCCTGTCCGTGGGCGCATCGCACGCTGATCTTGCGTAAACTCAAAGGGCTGGAACCGTTTATTTCCGTTTCCGTTGTGCATCCGCTGATGCTGGAAAACGGCTGGACCTTTGACGATAACTTCCCGGCGGCAACCGGCGATACCCTGTATCAGCACGAATTTCTTTATCAACTCTATTTACACGCCGATCCGCAATACAGCGGTCGGGTGACCGTTCCGGTGCTGTGGGACAAAAAGAACCACACCATTGTCAGCAACGAATCTGCAGATATCATCCGTATGTTTAACACTGCGTTTGATGCGCTGGGCGCGAAAGCCGGGGATTACTATCCACCCGCTCTGCAAACTAAAATCGACGAGCTCAACGGCTGGATTTATGACAACGTCAATAACGGCGTGTATAAAGCCGGATTTGCCACCAGTCAGGAAGCCTACGACGACGCCGTAGAAAAAGTCTTTCAATCTCTGGCGCGACTGGAGCAGATCCTTGGGCAACATCGCTACCTGACCGGGTACCAGTTAACAGAGGCCGATATTCGCCTGTGGACCACGTTGGTGCGCTTTGATCCTGTGTATGTGACGCACTTCAAGTGCGACAAACACCGGATTAGCGACTATCTGAACCTGTACGGTTTCCTGCGCGATATCTACCAGATGCCAGGCATTGCGGAGACCGTTAATTTCGATCACATCCGCAATCACTACTTCCGTAGCCACAAAACCATTAACCCGACCGGCATTATTTCTGTCGGACCGTGGCAGGACCTCAACGAACCCCACGGGCGTGATGACCGTTTTGCCTGAATGACACGGGTCCCCTTTGGGGGCCAAATAATTAATACTGCAAATATTTACCAGTATTCCATTCACGGCTATTCTTAATTTGATTGCTTTAAAAACAAGTAATTGAATACAGAACGAGGCAAAAATGGATTGGTATTTAAACGTATTAAAGAACTACTTTGGTTTTGGGGGCCGCGCGCGTCGTAAAGAATACTGGATGTTTGTGCTGGTCAACATCATCTTTACGTTCGTGCTGGGCATTCTGGACAGAATGCTTGGCTGGGAACGCGCCGGAGGGGAAGGCATATTAACGACGATTTATGGGGTTCTGGTTTTTATCCCGTGGTGGGCGGTGCAGTTCCGGCGTTTACATGACACTGACCGCTCGGCCTGGTGGCTACTGGTGCTGCTGATCCCGATCGTAGGCTGGTTGGTAATCATCATTTTCAACTGTCAAAATGGGACTCAGGGGAGCAACCGCTTCGGCGCTGACCCGAAACAACTGTCCTGATGTAATACACCATCTTGTCGGCCGGATAAGGTGCATTTGCACCGCATCCGGCGTAACAGCCCTGCTATTTACCCGCAAACAGCTTGGGAATTTCCCGCAAACACCAGGATTTCGCTTCGCCCATGCTGTCTCGACGCCAGGCCATAATAATATCAATTTCGCTTGTCGATTCCGGGCTAACCACACGCAACCGACCCGCCGCAATGTCCTCTTCCACCAGCGGGTATGGCATCGTCGCCACGCCAAGGCCGGCCAACAGCGCCTGGCGTTTATCTTCTATCGAACTCACCGTCAGACGCGGCTGTTTATCCAGCAGTTGAACCGTCAGCACCGGACGTTCGCGGGCCGTGTCCGCCACCGCGATTCCACGGTACTTCACGCGGGTGACTTCCGATAACGGTTCCGGTTCCTGATGAATTGGATGATCCGGGGCCGCCACATATACGTTCATCAGCGAGTACAGCTTGCGCGAGTTGATTTCCGAAGATGAGCGAAAATGCATATCCGGCGCAATCACGATATCCGCCCGCCCCTGCTCCAGACGCTCCCACGCCCCGGCCAGAACCTCGGTAATAACGGAAAGCTGGGTATTGGCCTTCCCGGCAAGTCTGTCGATCAGCGGGAAAAACGCCGCCGTCGGCACCAGCGCTTCGGTGACGATGGTCAGATGCGTTTCCCAACCGCGAGCCAGCGCTTCGGCATCGGTGGTCAGCTTATCCGCAGCTTCCAGCAGTACACGCCCACGTTCCAGCAGCATACGCCCGACGTTGGTGAATTTTGTGCGATGACCTGAACGGTCGAACAGCACGACGTCCAGCTCTTCCTCCAGCTTCTGCATGGTATAGCTGAGCGCGGAAGGAACGCGCCCCAGTTCGTCCGCTGCGGCGGCAAAGCTGCCACGCCGGTCTATTGCGTCCATGACGCGTAACGCCTCAAGCGTTAAAGCCCTTTCTTTGGCCATCTCGTTCTCATTCAGGAAATTTGAACATACCGGGCAGAATATCTGGCTAACAATGCAGCGTCTAGCCATTTAACATAAAAGGAAGTAAAGAGAGGTCAAGATCTATGATTACTACCCGTACAGCCAAACAATGCGGGCAAGCAGACTACGGCTGGCTGCAGGCCCGTTATACCTTCTCCTTTGGACACTATTTTGATCCTAAACTGCTGGGTTATGCCTCGCTGCGTGTTCTGAACCAGGAAGTTCTGGCACCGGGAGCCTCTTTCCAGCCACGTACCTATCCGAAGGTGGATATCGTCAATCTGATCCTCGAAGGGGAAGCGGAGTACCGCGACAGTGAAGGTAACCATATCCAGGCCAAGGCAGGAGAAGTTTTACTGCTCGCCACACAGCCGGGAATTAGCTACAGCGAACACAATATCAGCAAAGATAAACCGTTAACCCGAATGCAGCTCTGGCTGGATGCCTGCCCGCAGCGCGAAAACGCCTGCGTACAGAAAGCCACGCTGAGTGCCGGTAAGCATCAGTTGCTCGCCTCGCCGGATGGTGAACAAGGCAGCCTGCATCTGCGTCAACAGGTATGGGTGCACCACGTTGAACTGCAACAAGGTGAATCGCTGAGTTTTCAGTTACATGGGCCGCGGGCTTACTTACAGTCGATCCACGGCAGATTCCATGCGGTGACATCTGGCGCCGAAAAGGAAGCGCTCACCTGCGGCGATGGCGCATTTATTCGTGACGAAACTAACATAACGTTAGTCGCCGATACCGCGCTGCGCGCTTTGCTGATAGATTTGCCCGTATAGTCAGGAAAAACAATGGAGTACGACTATTGAGCAAGAAATCATCAAAAAAATGCCAGCCGCAGGTTGAGCCGAAAAAACAGGATACTGTGACCTTCGGCTATGAAGAAATGCTGACAGAGCTGGAAGCGATTGTGGCGGATGCCGAGCTACGTCTGGAAGACGAAGAAGCCGCCTGAAAAGGCGGCTTAGAGTTATGCCGGGGGCGATTCCGCCTTACCCGGCCTGCAGATTAATGTGCCTTACTGGCCATGATCTCAATGATCTGCTTGTCGGTTTCCTGCATCGAGCGACATGCCAGCGCACACAGGTTCGTGATCGATTGCTCCACGTTGTGCGCCACAATCCCTTCATTGCCGGTCACTGCGGTGTCATCCAGCGCCATCAGCACCGCTTTCCACGCCGCAGATGCGCTGGTTGAAACTTTCATCGCGCAGCTGTTTGAGGCGCCATCGCAAATCATTCCGCTCACGTCGCCAATCATGCTGCTGATTGCCATCGCGATGGTGTTGTAGCGACCATCAACGATCCACGCCATCCCCGCCGCGGCGCCCATCGCCGCCGTGGTTGCCGCACACAGTGCAGACAAACGCGGAAGCTGATGATGGATGTAGATAGCGCTCAGGTGAGACAACATCAGCGCACGCGCCAGTTTCTCTTCATCCGCACCAAAGTGCTCAGCCACCACCATTACCGGAACGGTCGCGGTAATCCCCTGATTACCGGAGCCCGAGTTGCTCATTGCCGGAAGCGTCGCCCCGCCCATTCGCGCATCCGATGCCGCACTGGTGCGGATCAGAATAGAGGTGGAGAGATCGTTCGCCAGCAGGCCACGCGCGCACTGCTTCTCAAGCGTGGTTCCGATGTGCAAGCCCCAGTTACCGCGCAGCCCTTCCTGGGAAAGGGCACCGTTCAGTTTTGCCGCATCGAGAATAAAGCGGATTGACTCAAACGGTACCGCGTTCACGAACGCCAGAATCTCTTCCAGCGACGTGTGGGATAATACCGCCAGCGGTGACTCTTGTTCCTCTTCCTGAGCGTTCTGTTCTGTCGTGAACACCACGCCCTTATTGGTCTCAATGTGCACAATGTTGGTATGACCACCAACAATCGTCACGCACGCCCATCCTTCAGCGCTATAAACCTTCGCACGGGAGAAGAGAATGTCCTCGCATGGCTCCTGCAGCATCACCGCGACCTTCCCGGCGGTAAGCATCGCTTTCGCATCGGCAATCGCTTGAGGCGAGGCGTCTTTCAGTACCTCTAAACCGGCGTGGGCATTTCCCCCCAGCGCCCCCAGTGCCGCCGCGACAGGCAGCCCAACCATTCCGGTACCCGGCACGGTAACGCCCATGCCGTTTTTCATCAGGTTCGGTGAGACCCACGCATCAATGCGTTCAACCGCGCCGTCCAGCTCAGAGGAGGCGACCGCTGCCGCCAGAGCCAGAGAGATAGGTTCCGTGCAGCCCAGCGCAGGCTTAACTTCTTCCTGCACCGCGCGGATAAAACTATCCCATAATGGATTCAATGTAGTCTCAAACATAACAACAACCTTTGCTCAGATATCTCAGGAAAATGCCAGGAACGGAGAAACGCACAGCAGCAGGCCCGTGACAATAATCAGATACAGGGAAGCGCCTTTGTATTTGTGCAGTGCAGGAACTTTGTAGACCAACCAGGCCGGGATCAGACATCCCACCATGCCGAAGATAGGGCTACAAATAGAAGTGAAGCTCAGTACCGGCGCATTGAGCACAATGGCTCCCCACGCCAGCAGGATAGCGAAAACCATAATGCCGCGCTGAACCAGGGTCTCATTGATTTTCTCGGCTGGCATTTTGCGGCGCAGCACGTTCATCACGATCCCTTGAGTGGCTTCACGGAACCCTAAGTAAACGCCGAAGAAAGCGGTCATTACGGCAAAGATGTTCAGAATAACGCTGACGATTTTCACCCAGCCAGCACCCGCGCCGCTGATAAACTGCGCGGCAATCGCCAGAGCGGAAATGTTCTGCTCATAAGCTTTAACCGCTTCGTCATGGCCCATCGCCAGCGTGAAGGAAACGGCGTAGAAAAAGACGGTCACAAACAGAATACCGAACGCAATATTCATGGCTCGCAGGGCTTTATGGCGTGCCACTTCAATGGATTTATTGCGAGAACGATAGGAGATAACCATCGGGCTTAAGGTCTGAATAAACAGAATCGAGGTCAGGGTAAACGGCAGCGTGATAATCGCGTTTTTGATCAGCAGCGCCATCGGCGGCAGTGAACCTACGTTATATAAATGCCACATCCCAACCATCGACACGCCAAGCGCCGCCACCACCAGCAGCTTAGTCAGTACCATACCGGTGGAGATTTTAAACAGCAGTTTTTCCCCGCGGGACGAGATAGCCACCAGGATGCAAATCAGCACCAGGCCATAGAACGGGCTGTCGGACAGTAAACCTTCAGTAACGCCAAAAGTATGCAGGTAGGAGGCGCTATCGTTGGTGATGGCGGTGGAATAGACGAACATCCAGATAACCAGCATCACAAAATACAACGCACCTAACAGGATGCCCCAGTTCTTACCCAGATAGCCGCTGATTACGCTCGGGTAGTCTTTACACTCTGGGGACTCAGCCAGCGTATTAATAAACAGACGCTGGAACAGATACATGGCTGGGTAGCCGATGATAGAGGAGAGCAAAAACACCCACAGCCCCATCAAACCCACCTGGACGGGAAGAAAAACAATCCCCGCACCAATTGCCATACCGATACTCATAATGACCCAGCCGGTGTCCATGCTGTCGAATTTAATGGCTTCACGCCATTCACTTTCGGTCATTCCCGCCCGACGTGCCGGAGCAGATGCGTCGAGTATTACGCTGTTATTCGTTGCCGTTTCCATAATTTTCCGCTCAATGTGTAGGTAGAGGTTTTTATATTTTTTTCGTACTGCCTCAATGCGATACGCAGTACTACGGTGCAGGTGAGCTATTGGAGTAATGAGGAAATCATACGCGCAGGATCAGAGAAAAACTTCACAAACAAACCCCTGTAATTTCTAAAAGTTAAGAAATATTTTCTCTTTTATTTCCATATAAAGAATTGAATTTCTATATTTGAAGCAGATCACAACAAAAAAGGCGCACTAACATGTAATGCCAGTCAGTTAAGCATTATGGAGAACATGTGATTTCGGCTCAGGGTTCCGTTCACCTCAGTAGTATCACTTTTCTGAAGCGCTGATACCCGTGAACGTGCACGGTGCACTGACTTCCAGTTAACTCTGTTTTGCTGTTCAGATAAAAAACGCAGGTGGTCAGGTGTGGGCTGGTCCGGCTGAAAATTGCCGACGTGTTTCCGTAAGGCCGGGAGAACCCGCAGGGATGCGGGTTCAGGGCGCGTTTTGCAGGGACGCTACCTCGCGCCCGGCCCGGTAGCCTGGAGGAATAAACGGAGGGGACCGCGGAGCGGCAATTTTCCCGCCGGGAGCCGGGATTGTTAAGGGTACGGCGATTGTACTGAACCCCATAACCTGGACACTTTTTACATTTCTCTTGATGCCCGGTATTCCACCGGGCTCATACCTGTTTTGAGGCTGATCCTTTCATTATTGAAGTAACAGATATAGCCTTCGATATCCTGCATCAGCACATTCACTGAGTCATACCGGTTACGGTGATACATCTCCACCTTCAGATGGCTGAAGAAGTTTTCCATCACCGCATTATCCAGGCAGTTCCCTTTGCGTGACATACTCTGGGTCACTCCGGCATCTGCCAGCATTGAACGCCACATCGGCGTCCGGTACTGCCAGCCCTGGTCACTGTGTAGCATCAGCCCTGTTTTCCGGACTGGGGCTTTCAGCGCTTGTTCCAGCATCCCGCAGGTCAGGCTCAGCACCGGCTTCTGAGACATCTGCCACGCGATAATTTCGAGATTAAACAGGTCCTGCACCACAGACAGATACAGCTTCTCCTGTCCGATCCTGAACTCTGTCACATCAGTGCACCACTTTTTTCCGCTTTCTTCTGTTCTGAAGCGCCGGGCAAGAAGATTAAGCGAAGCCTGATTACTGTCGTTCATCCACGAACTGTACTTTTTGCGCCGAATCTGACAGAACAGACCCTGCCGCCTCATCAGCTTCCCCACCGTTTTATGGTTCAGTCGGGTACCCCTTCTTCTCAGCTCCGTAGTCATGCGACGATAGCCATAGCACTCCTTGTGTTGCCTGTGGATTGCCGCCATAAGCGGTATTACTTCCGCGTATTTGTCAGGCCTGCTGGCGGGTTTAGCCTGATGATAGTACCAGCTGCTGCGGGGCAGGCTGGCCGCCCGCAGCAGGCATCTCAGCGAGTGGTCAGGCAGCAGCAGGCGGACTAGCCGGGCTTTTTCTGCTGCTCCCTGAGCGCATTTTCCGCTCTCAGGGCCTTCAGCTTTTTTAAATATGCATTCTCCGCCCGCAGATATTCAAGCTCTCTGAGCAGCTCAGGATGCGTCATTTCACTGTAAGGTTTTGCTTCGGAAGGCTGTTTACGTTTGGTCATGGCGGAGCCTGCTCTGGACGGATTAAGTTCCACTGTGCCTTTTGTACGATATCTGTGCAACCAGTTCTGGATCAGCGTCTCATTGGGAATGGCAAAGAGCGCAGAAGCGTCAGCGCTGCTGCAGCGGTTTTCAAGGATATAGTGAACCACACGAAGTTTGAACTCTGCGGAATAAAAACGATGAGGACGATGCTCCAGACCTGTCTCACCCTGCTGCCTGAAGGCGCGTATCCAGCGGGAGAGTGGCGTCCTGCCGACTTTAAACTGGCGTGCAGCTTCAGCAATTCCGGCTTGGCCGGACAGAACGTGCTGAACAGCCGCCAGTCTGAGAGGAAAAGGATGTTTCATTTTGAACCTCCGGAGTCTGAACTGTTTGTCCAGGATCCGGGGTTCAGTACAGCGATAGCACCCTTAACACGTTCACAGGTCGTATTGTCTCAGAGAAGTGATATCACTAAGGTGAACGTAGCAATACGCCGGAGGCAACAGATTCATTACCTCCGTATGTGCCACTTTCCATTATCGCTACGGCCACTCATCCTCGTTAACTGACAAGCATTACGCACTAACGTGCACCTTTTTTTATCATGCCATATTGATTAATTTATTGCTGGATAGCGCTGCGCTGACCAGGCACGGCTTTACACCTCAGGTACAAACCACTTTAATTGCCAACCCACCGCGTGAGGTTTCACGGTATTTGTCGTTCATATCTTTGCCCGTTTCATACATGGTCTCGATCACTTTATCGAGCGAAACGCGTGGTTCTGACGTTCGACGTAGCGCCATGCGCGCGGCGTTGACGGCTTTTACTGCGTTGATCGCATTACGTTCAATGCACGGTATTTGCACCTGTCCGGCTACCGGATCGCAGGTCAGCCCCAGGTTATGCTCCATGGCGATTTCCGCTGCGATACAGACCTGCGACGGGCTACCGCCCAGCAGTTCCGTCAGACCGGCAGCCGCCATTGAACAGGCTACGCCAATCTCACCCTGGCAGCCCACCTCAGCACCAGAAATAGAGGCGTTCATCTTATACAGCGCGCCTATCGCCCCCGCGGCCAGCAAATATCGGGCAATGGAGTTCGCATTCACCGGACGGCGGAACTTGTCGTAATAGGCCAATACGGCGGGAATAATCCCACATGCACCGTTGGTCGGCGCCGTCACAACCCGGCAGCCGGCGGCGTTTTCTTCGCTCACGGCCAGCGCGAACATGTTGATCCAGTCAATAACGTTCATCGGGTCGCTGGACAGATTATCGCTGGAAACCAGCAACCGACGTAATGCCACGGCGCGACGCGGAACGTTAAGCGGCCCCGGCAGGACGCCTTCGGTGTTCATGCCGCGCTCAATCCCGGCGTGCATGACGTCCCAAATGGCGGCAAAGCCAGCATCGATTTCCTCTTTGCTGCGCATCGCCAGCTCGTTTTGCATCATCAAGCCGGAAACAGACAGCCCATTGCGCTCGCACAGTTTCAGCAGTTCGCTGGCGGAATGAAAATTGTAGGGCACGTGTGCTTCAACATCATGCACCTGCCCAAATTGCTCCTCTTCAATGATAAAACCACCGCCGACGGAGTAATAGGTTTTGCTTAATAGCCTCTCGGTGCCGTTCCACGCGGTGATACGCATGCCATTTTCATGGCGTGGCAGCGTTTCGGTATGAAAGAGAATATTTTCATCTGGAGAGAAATCGACAACATGCGCGCCCTCAGCAACCGGCAAACGTCCGGTACGGGCCACTTCCTGAGTAAAACCAGCGATTGAGTCTATATTAACGTTTTGCGGACTGTTACCGGCCAGCCCCATCATGATCGCGACATCTGTCGCATGACCTTTCCCGGTCAGGGAAAGCGATCCGTAAAGATCGACCACAATATGCGTGGTTCTGGGGAGTTCGCCGCTGCTGACCAACAGATCGATAAAGCTTTTACCTGCGTTCATTGGCCCCACGGTATGGGAGCTGGAAGGTCCAATGCCAATCTTGAAAATATCGAATGCGCTAATCATATCCACACCCTCGGATTGCCGTTCAGTGAAGACCAGGTTTCACACTCATTAAGGATTGGGGCGATCCTGAGATCGCCCCGCAAGGGATTACAGCGTGTCGCCACGTACGGCGATGGCTTCAATCTCCAGCTTCACATCCTTTGGTAAGCGGGCGACCTGTACGCAACTGCGCGTGGGGTAGATAGCCTGATGCTCATCAAAGAACTGCTGGTACACCTGGTTAATGGTGGCGAAGTCGTTCAGGTCGGATACGAAAACGGTAGTCTTCACGATATCGCTCACTTTCAAACCTGCGGACTCGACGATCGCTTTCACGTTTTCCAAGCTTTGACGTGCCTGATCGGCCACGTTTTCTGCCACTTCACCGGTCTGTGGACACACCGGGATTTGACCTGACGTCAACACCATGCTGCCCAGATCCACCCCCTGTACGTAAGGCCCAATCGCCCCTGGCGCACATTCGGTTGCAATAACTTTTCTCATAATCCCTCCGGCGTCAGAGCGCCTGGGTGAAAGTACGTGAAATAACATCCTGCTGCTGTTCACGGGTCAACGCGTTGAAGCGCACCGCATAGCCAGACACGCGGATCGTCAGGTTTGGATAGTTTTCCGGGTGCTCAATAGCATCCATCAACATTTCACGGTTCATAACGTTAACGTTCAGATGCTGCCCACCTTCCACATGCGCTTCATGGTGGAAGTAACCGTCCAGCAGACCAACCAGGTTGGTTTTACGCACCCCATCTTCTTTGCCCAGTGCAGCCGGCACAATGGAGAAGGTGTACGAGATGCCGTCTTTGGCATAGGTAAACGGCAGTTTGGCCACCGAGGTTAACGACGCAACCGCGCCTTTACGATCGCGACCGTGCATCGGGTTAGCCCCTGGTGCAAACGGCGTACCTGCGCGACGTCCGTCCGGCGTGTTACCGGTTTTCTGTCCGTACACCACGTTGGAGGTGATGGTCAGGATGGACTGCGTCGGCACTGCGTTACGGTAGGTTGGCAACACCTTAATTTTCTTCATGAAGCGTTCGACCAGGTCGCAGGCAATGCTGTCTACTCGCTCGTCGTTGTTGCCGTATTGCGGATAGTCGCCTTCGATTTCGAAATCGACAGCCAGGCCGTTTTCATCACGAATCGGTTTCACGCGGGCGTATTTGATAGCCGACAGAGAATCCGCCGCCACGGACAGACCCGCCATACCACAAGCCATCGTGCGATAGACATCACGATCGTGCAGCGCCATCAGCGAAGCTTCATAGCTGTACTTGTCGTGCATATAGTGGATGATGTTCAGCGCGCTGATGTACTGCACGGCCAGCCAGTCCATAAAGTGGTCCAGGCTCTCCATCACCGTATCGTAATCCAGCGCGTCATCCATCAGCGGTGCCGTTTTCGGCCCAACCTGAATTTTCAGCTTCTCATCCACGCCGCCGTTGATTGCGTACAGCAACGTTTTGGCGAGGTTGGCACGCGCACCGAAGAACTGCATTTGTTTGCCGATAACCATCGGGCTTACGCAGCAGGCAATGGCATAGTCATCGCTGTCAAAGTCGGCACGCATCAAATCGTCGTTTTCATACTGCAAAGACGAGGTGATGATAGACACCTGGGCGGCGTACTTTTTGAAGGCAATCGGCAGCGCTTCAGACCACAGCACCGTCAGGTTCGGCTCAGGCGCCGGTCCCATGGTGTGCAGCGTATGCAGGTAGCGGAACGAGTTTTTCGTCACCAGCGTGCGGCCATCCAGCCCCATGCCGCCGATAACTTCAGTCGCCCAGATAGGGTCGCCTGAGAACAGGGTGTCGAATTCCGGCGTACGCAGGAAGCGCACCATACGGATCTTCATAATGAAGTGGTCGATCAGCTCCTGCGCCTGCTGCTCGTTTAAAATTCCCGCTTTGAAATCGCGCTCAATATAGATGTCGAGGAACGATGCGGTACGGCCCAGCGACATTGCGCCGCCGTTCTGAGATTTCACCGCAGCCAGGTAAGCAAAGTAAACCCACTGCACCGCTTCCTGCGCATTACGCGCCGGGCGGGAGATATCGCAGCCGTACTTCGCTGCCATTTCCTGCATCTGCAGCAGGGCGCGACGGTGCTCAGACAGCTCTTCGCGCAGGCGAATCGTGGCTTCAAGATTCTGGCCCCACTCCAGGTTCGACTGGAGATCGGCAAACTGCAGTTCACGCTCACGTACCAGGTAGCGGATACCGTACAGCGCGACGCGGCGATAGTCGCCGATGATACGACCACGGCCATAGCCGTCCGGCAGACCGGTCAGCACGCCGGATTTACGGCAGCGCAGCATATCCGGAGAGTAGGCGTCGAATACGCCCTGGTTATGGGTTTTACGCAGTTCAGTAAACTGGTATTCAAAATCAGCATCCATCTCACGACCATAAGCATCAAAAGAGCTCTTGATCATGTTGATGCCGCCAAACGGATGCAGAGCACGCTTGAGCGGCTTATCCGTTTGCAGACCAACGATTTTTTCCAGTTCTTGTTCAATATAACCCGCATCATGTGCGGTTATCGTGGTGGCAATATTGGTATCGAAATCAACCGGCGCGTGCGTCGAGTTTTCAATACGGATGCCCGCCATAACTTTTTCCCACAATGCAGTGGTCGCTGGCGTTGCTTCGGCGAGGAAAGATTCATCCCCTTCATAAGGCGTATAGTTGTGCTGAATAAAATCACGGACATTAATTTCTTCTTTCCAGTCCGTACCTTTAAAGCCATTCCAGGCTTCGGCATACAGCATATCGCTGGTATCGATATTTACCTTCATGAAAAATAATCTCTCTGCTGAAAATTAATTATGCAAATTCTACTGGTATATTAATTTTGCCTAACGCAATGGCATCACGCGCAATCATTTTCTCTTCATTTGTGGGAATAACCGCACAAATAACACGAGCATCTTTATTAGAGATAATTCTTTCGCCATGGGAATTTGGCAGGCTATTCATCTCGCTGTCGATATTCACCCCTAAAACGGCGAGATGCTCGATAACCAGACGACGAATTAATACCGAGTTCTCACCTATTCCACCGGTGAAAATAATCCCATCAAGACGATGCAGCGAAGCGGCATGTCCGGCGATATGGCGCGCGATACGATGCACAAACGTTTTAATCGCCAGCTGCGCACGCTCATGTCCCTCGTGCCAGGCTTTTTCTAACGTACGTAAGTCAGAGGACAAACCGGAAATACCCAGTAAACCGGACTCTTTATTCACAACGCGCTCAAGGTCGCTCAGCGTCTGGTTGGTTTCGCTGGCAATCCACGCCATGGCGCCGAAATCGACGTCGCCGCTGCGTGTGCCCATCATCAGCCCTTCCAACGGCGTCATGCCCATTGAGGTATCAACGCTCTGCCCGTTACGCACCGCGCAGATTGACGCGCCGTTCCCCAGGTGAGCCACAACCAGACCGGAGTCATCACTCTGCAGCTCAAGAAGCTCATGCGCTCGCTGAGATACATAGCGGTGCGACGTACCGTGGAAGCCATAACGACGAACGCCTAACTCCTCAAAATATTTCCACGGTAGACCGTAAAGATAGGCCTCAGGGGCCATCGTCTGGTGGAAGCTGGTGTCAAATACCGCAACCTGCTGCACGCCTGGGAAAAGGTGCTGTGCGGACTCAATCCCACTGAGGTTCGCATAATTATGTAACGGTGCTAAAGGCGATACCCGGCGAATATTATCGATAACGTCGTCAGTAATAATTGCTGATTCGGTAAAGATATTTCCACCGTGGGCAATGCGGTGGCCAATTAAGGCCACGCTGTCCATTAAATTACGTTTTTCCAGTTCAACGGCGATTGCTTTTAATGCGTCTTCGTAGCTGTGGTGAGCCAGCTTAGCTGGCTCTCCTCCATTAATTGCTATGAACGCATTTTCAGAGTTAATACCGTCCGCGATTCCCGCCATTAAAACTTCACAGTTCGCTGCATCCAGCACTGAGAATTTAATGGAAGACGAACCACAGTTAATAACCAGTACTACCGGAAACTCATTCATTTCACTACTCCGCTCATCCTGAGCTTAAGGATTAAAACAGTTTGTAGACGATGTTCAGGATAGTCAGCAGACCAATCGCGGTAACAAACACGTTATCCAGACGGCCACGGTATTTCGCCAGTGATGGCGTTTTACGGATGGCATACATCGGCAGCAGGCAGAGCAGAGAGGCAATAATCGGCGCACCCATTGCTTCAATCAGGTCCAGGATGTTCGGGTTGGCGTAAGCCACAACCCAGGTGGAGCCCATGATGAAGATCATGCTGATGGTATTAAGTTTGCCAGCGGAAACCTTAGTTTTATCGCCTTTGTAACCAAACTTCAGCACCAGACCGTTCAGACCTTCCAGCGTGCCCAGGTAGTGGCCGAAGAAAGATTTGAAGATAGCAACCAGTGCGATGATTGAAGCGCCGTACTCCAGAACGGTCGCGAAGGTGGACTTCGAACCGGACAGTGAAGCGAAGTGGTTCGCCAGGTAAGACAGTACTGGAATGTTCTGCGCTTTCGCATCCGCCATGTTTGCCGGAGAGAGCGTGAACAGGCAGCTAAAGGCAAAGAACATCACCACGGCAACCATCAGCATACTGGCGCGGGAGATGATTTTTGAACATTTCTGCTCGGTAAATTCGCGACCGTAATCTTTCTCATACTCTTCACGTTTAGAGACCACGAAGGAAGAAACGATAGGTGAGAAGTTGAAAGAGAACACCATGATGGAAATACCCAGCCACACGGTAACCAGGATGCCGTCATGGCCAGTCAGAGCGATATTGCTGAGATCAACCTGATCGATAACCGCAGAGTTCCAGTAAGGAATCAGAGACAGAGAGATCAGCACCAGGCTGGCAATAAACGGCCATACCAGGTAGCTCATCACTTTAACCATCAGATCCTTACCAAACCAGATGACGAATGCCATCAACAGCAGCAGGAACAGTGCCACGAAGCCACGGTTTAACGCTGGCATCTGCAACTGGTTTTCCCAAAAGGTCATAAAGGTGTTGGTAATGGTGACGCCATAAATCCACAGCAGCGGACAAATCGCAAAGAAGTAGAGGAACGTGATAACCACGCCGCCCGTTTTACCAAAGTGCTCTTCAACCGTTTCTGTGATGTTACCGGAAGGGTTAGAACCGGAAAGACACAGGCGTGCCAGCGCCCGGTGGCAATAGAAGGCGATGGGGTATGCTAACACCAGCATTATCAGAATGGGGATCAGTCCGCCAAAACCTGCGCGGATAGGGAAGAACAGCACCCCGGCGCCGATGGCTGTACCAAATAAACCCAGTGTCCAGGTGGTGTCCGATTTGCGCCAGGACGACTGTTTTGTCTGGCTGGATACAATGCTATCAGTAGTACTCATATCCTATCCTCAACGAAGTATATTAAGCGTCAACTAAACCAGTAATTTGAGATACACGAGAAAGGTCGATATTACCGCCAGAAATAATGCTGACTGTTTTTCTGTTCTGGATATAGCTATCTAATTTCCCGCTTAATAATGCTGCGCAAGCCAGCGCGCCGGCACCTTCAGTCACAACTTTATTTCGCTGAATTAATGCCACCATGCTGTTGCGAATTTCATCTTCGCTGACCAGGACAATGTCATCCACCAACTCACGAACAATTTCATACGTTAAAGTACCCGGGCGGGAAACGTCACAACCATCCGCCAGGGTGCCGGTCGTTCGGTGCGTGGTTATTTCTCCAGCGTGGAAAGAAGCCGCCATGCCATGAACATTTTCAGACTGTACGCCAATAATTTTAATAGTCGGGTTAATAGATTTAATTGCCACCGCAATACCAGCAATCAGTCCGCCACCGCCAATTGGCACAATCACGTTATCGACATCGTACAGATCTTCCAGAATTTCCAGACCAATAGTGCCCTGACCAGCAATCACTTTCGGGTCATCATAGGGCGGAATAAAGATACGGCCTTCAGTTTCCACAATCTCGCTAACCTTAGCGATGGTGTCGTTGAAGTTGTCGCCGTGCAGCACAACCTCTGCGGAATAATCGCAGGTTGCAGCAACTTTAGACTTCGGCGCGCCTTTCGGCATGACCACTTTGCCGTCGATTCCGAGCATGGCGCAGGAGAGAGAAACCCCTTGCGCATGGTTACCTGCAGAGCAAGCCACCACGCCCTTACATCTTTCAGCTTCGGTTAATGAACTGAGCTTGTTAAACGCACCACGGATTTTAAATGAACCGGTACGCTGCATATTTTCAAACTTGAGGAAAATTTCCCCTTTGCAACGTTCACTAAAATAGTTAGAGCGAGGCATTCCCGTTTTATAAATTTTCCCCGCCAGTCTTTTTTTCGCTTCGAGGATATCTTCAATTGCAACTGGGAGATCGTATGTAATGTGCATTAGAACCTCTTACTAGGGTATTAAAGTAAATAGATAGCCGTGACCATTGTCAGAAATAGACAGATGGCGTTGATTTCGTGTTAAAACAAATTCAATCTTTAATCAATTTCAATTAATTGCCTTCGTCTCCGACAATTATATGATGAATACTCTTTGGCTAATTCCACCAAAATAGATGCTGCTTTTTTAATTCGATAATTTTTCGACCATACGGCGGCATAACGCGCGACGGGTAAGGTTTCTTCTACCGGGATAGTAATAAACTGGTTTGAGCCAAATGGTGTGGTCATATCGCAGGGAATTACTGTTAAGAAATCAGCATTGAGAACAAGATTATAAATCGTAACGACGGAGTCTGTTTTAACGATGTTTTCACTGCTGATGCCATTATTTTGTAACGTGGTTAGAAGTTCACTGTAGTACCCCATATTCGTTTGTGGCAACACCCACTGTTCGTTTTTCAACGCGCTCAGCGAGGTGATGCCGGTGCATGTTCGGGACTTGCTGGCAACCAGGATGAAGTCTGACTCAAAGAGCGGTTCAACATGCAGATCGTGCAGTTTCATCTCATCACTCAGCGTACCGATCGCGAAGTCCAGACGCCCGTCACGAATCGCAGGTAAGAACGAGGAGAGCTGAGCTTCATACATGGAAACCTGCGCTTTCGGGAACACTTCTTTGAATTTTTTAATCATGCCGGACATGATGGTGAAGGCAATCAGTGAAGGAAAGCCAAACGACACATCAACGACCGCATTGCTCGTCATGCTGTTCATCTCATCAACCATGTTCTTCATTTCACGGGTAATAGATTCAGACCATGAGAGCATAACCTGACCTGCCTGAGTTAATGTCACACCAGTATTTTTGCGTACGACTAACTCAATACCGAAATAAGCTTCTACATCATTAATGATTTTGCTGACAGCCGGTTGAGTTAAACCTAATTCTTTTGCAGCTGAGCCGATAGAACCACTTCTAATGACTTCCTGAAAGACCACTAAGTGCTGTGTTTTAGGGAGTGTAATAGTATTCATATCGACCTGCGCTAATTACTTTGTTGACGGCAGGAAGTGTACCAAATTAAGCGAACGAGGATATGTGCTACCACTCACAAATCCCCTTGACTTACATTTTGTAAGACTATTATTTAAATTGAAATCACTTAATAATCATATAGATATGAAATATCGATCTCACTTTATCCTGACTTTAATCAAAAAAAGATGGGGGGATAACGATTTTTTATGGCTATAACAACACCATTTCTCCTGCTATTTCTTAAAACCACGAAAGGCTATATTTCAATCAATTACAGAGTAATTACCAGGCAAAACAGCGCTTAAATTTAATAAGCAACTTATCAAATATAATTATATTTTATCGTTTATAGTGGTCAAATAACGTTATGCATCACGTTTTTTAGCCTTATTTGTTTGTAAAGAAACATTGCGTTTATTAATATTTAAACCAAAACATACAAATAATCATCATATGCAACATTGCATTAACAGTAGTTTTGTACAATTTATCAGCCAGTAATTTTGTGATGGCGATCGATTGCGTTCGATTATTCTCGATAAAAACGTATCGCGCAGCGTTTTGTGCTAGTCATCACAAAAAAGGAAATATCCCGCAAGACATTCCCTTAGATAAAAGAAGTTCAGCGCGTAAATAAATGTCAAATAACGATGAGATGAATGGGAAATAAAGGCCTGATTCGTGGTGAACCAACTACAACACGACAGGAAAAACGTCTGCCGGATGGCAGTGTAAACGTCTTATCCAGTCTATAAAGCAAAAACCCCGCCAAAGCGGGGTTTTATAAAGAGTGAATTTGACCGATAAGCCGCGTTCTTTTGAGTATAGCGTCGTGGACAGTCATTCATCTCACTTGCCTACAAAGCAAAAACCTCGCCGAAGCGGGGTTTTTATAAAGAGTGAAGTTGACCGATAAGCCGCGTTCTTTTGAGTATAGCGTCGTGGACAGTCTGCCTACAAAGCAAAAACCCCGCCGAAGCGGGGTTTTATAAAGAGGTGAAGCTGACCGATAAGCCGGGTTCTGTCGTGGACAGTCATTCATCTAGGCCAGCAATCGCTCACTGGCTCAAGCAGCCTACCCGGGTTCAGTACGGGCCGTACCTTGTGAACCCCTATTTGGCCTTGCTCCGGGTGGAGTTTACCGTGCCACGGACTGTTACCAGCCGCGCGGTGCGCTCTTACCGCACCCTTTCACCCTTACCTGATCCCACTTGCGTGGGCCATCGGCGGTTTGCTCTCTGTTGCACTGGTCGTGGGTTTCCCCCCCAGGCGTTACCTGGCACCCTGCCCTATGGAGCCCGGACTTTCCTCCCCTCCGCCCGTCTCCCCCGAAGAGGACGACGACGAAGCGGCGACTGTCTGGTCAGCTTCGGCGCGCAGTATAGAGGGTTTGCGGGGCATTGTCACCCCGCACTGCGCATTCCTATCGCCAACGTGGCGGCGATGTTTCTTGAAGCGCGATAAATATTATCAAATGCCCCACGAAAGGCCTCTTCCAGCGTGCTGATGGTGGTTAATACGCTAAACACCGCATCGATACCATATTGATGCACCACCTCCACATCGCGCGTCAGGCTGCCGCCAATACCAATTACCGGCTTGTGGTACTTCTTCGCGACATTCGCCACCCCCACCGGCACTTTGCCGTGAATGCTCTGGCTGTCAATCCGCCCTTCTCCGGTCACCACCAGCGTACAGTCATGAATATGCTCTTCCAGATTGAGCGCCTGGGTCACAATCTCAATACCACTGCGCAGCTCCGCACCTAAAAAAGCCATTAATGCGGCACCCATTCCGCCAGCCGCACCAGAGCCAGGAACGTCTTTCACATCAACCCGCAGCGATTTTTTAATGATGTCGGCATAGTGAGACAGATTGCGGTCCAGTTCGATAATGCGTTCTTCCGTCGCCCCTTTCTGCGGGCCAAAAATGCGCGAAGCGCCAGTATCGCCGGTGAGTGGATTGGTTACATCGCAGGCCACGCGAATTGAGCAGGTTTTTAAGCGCGGATCCAGGCCCGTTATATCGATGGTGTTCAGACTCTCCAGGCTTCCACCACCGTTGCCAATCTCTGTCCCGTTGGCGTCGCAGAGTTTCGCCCCCAGCGCCTGCACCATACCCGCGCCGCCGTCGTTGGTCGCACTACCGCCAATACCAATAATGATGCTCTGCGCACCGCTATCCAGCGCCTGCAAAATCAACTCCCCGGTGCCGCGCGACGTGGTGACTAACGGGTTACGCTTTTCAGGTGGAACCAACGCCAGACCGCTGGCTGCCGCCATTTCGATAAACGCGGTTTTACCATCTCCAGACATGCCCCAGCAGGCATTCACTTTTTCGCCCAGCGGCCCTGTCACCCACGCTGAATGTTCACTCCCCTGCGTAGCGGCAATCATGGCTTCGACCGTTCCTTCACCGCCATCGGCAACCGGGACAGAAACATATTGCGCATCGGGGAAAATTTCCCGAAATCCTTTTTCTATTGCCTGAGCTACCTCGGTGGCAGAAAGGCTTTCTTTATAAGAGTCTGGGGCAATTACGATTTTCATAGTTATGTAGCCTGACAGTGCCGCGCAAGGCAAGAAATACAGGGCGCGCATCCGCGCCCTTCTTGTTAGCGAGTGACTTCCACTTTCGCCAGTTTTTCGTAGTAGCATGCGAGTGCGCTATGATCGGCGGTGCCCAGCCCATCAGCACGTAGCGCCTGCATCATCTCCATGACTGCAGCAGTCAGCGGTAACTGAGCGCCAACGCCATGAGAGGTATCCAGCGCGTTCGCCAGATCTTTAATATGCAGGTCGATACGGAAACCCGGCTTAAAGTTTCTGTCCATAACCATCGGCGCTTTCGCATCCAGTACGGTGCTTCCCGCCAGCCCACCACGGATCGCCTGATACACCAGATCCGGGTTTACGCCCGCTTTGGTCGCCAGCGTCAGCGCTTCCGACATCGCCGCAATGTTCAGCGCCACAATCACCTGATTCGCCAGCTTGGTGACGTTACCTGCACCGATATCACCGGTATGTACCACGGAACCTGCCATCGCCTTCATCAGATCGTAATATTTGTCAAAAATCGCTTTATCACCGCCAACCATCACCGACAGAGTACCGTCGATAGCTTTCGGTTCGCCGCCGCTTACCGGCGCGTCCAGCATATCCACGCCTTTCGCTTTCAGCGCGTCGCTGATTTCACGGCTGGCTAACGGCGCGATGGAGCTCATGTCGATCAGCACTGTCCCCGGTTTCGCCCCTTCAATAATGCCGCCCTCTCCCAGCGCCACTTCTTTCACATGCGGAGAATTCGGCAGCATGGTGATGATCACATCGCACTGCTCGGCAATATCTTTCGCCGTGGCGGCGGTTTCTGCGCCTGCGGCAATCACTTCCGCAATGGATTCCGGGTTACGGTCAGCAACCACCAGCGAGTAACCTGCCTTGAGGAGGTTTTTACTCATTGGTTTACCCATAATACCGAGGCCAATAAAACCAACTTTCATTGTCATGTCTTTATCTCTCTCTACTGTCGAGGGGGGTTATTTCTTAAAAGAATCAGCCAATTTTTGCGTGGCTGAACGGAACACGCCAAGATCGCTGCCAACGGCAACAAACGTCGCGCCCCACTCCAGATAACGACGCGCATCCGCCTCTACCGGGGCCAGAATGCCGCTTGGTTTGCCGTGTGCTTTCGCGCGGGCAAAAATGTGCTGGATAGCTTTCTGCACATCAGGGTGTGACGCATTGCCGAGGTGGCCTAACGCCGCAGCCAGATCGCTTGGGCCGACGAAGACCCCGTCGACGCCTTCTGTCGCCGCGATTGCGTCAACGTTATCGACGCCCTGCTGACTTTCGATCTGCACGATGATGGTGATGTTCTTATTCGACTGCGCAAAGTAGTCCGGTACGGTGCCAAACATATTGGCGCGATGGGATACGGACACGCCGCGAATACCTTCCGGCGGATAGCGGGTCGACGCCACGGCGTTCACCGCCTCTTCTTCCGTCTCCACGAACGGGATCAGGAAATTGTAAAATCCGATATCCAGCAGGCGTTTGATAATTACCGGCTCGTTGGTCGGTACGCGCACTACCGGCGCGCTGGCGCTGCCTTTCAGCGCCATCAATTGCGGGATAAACGTCGATATGTCGTTCGGCGCGTGTTCGCCGTCCAGCACCAGCCAGTCAAAACCCGCCAGGCCTAAAACTTCGGTACTGATTGGGCTGGCTAATGCAGACCAGCAGCCAATCTGAATCTGTTGCGCCGCGAGAGCCGCTTTAAACTTATTCGGAAAAATCGTGTTATTCATCGCTTACACCTTTGTTTATTTCTGCAATTCCATACGTTTAATGTCACCGACAATAAACAGGTAGCAAACCATTGCCATCAGCGCCGAGCACCCTACAAACATCAGCGCAGCATTAAATGAGTGCAGCTCGCTCACCAGATACCCAATCACCAGCGGGGTGACGATGGAAGCCACATTGCCAAATACGTTAAATACCCCACCGCACAGACCGACAATCTCTTTCGGCGCAGTATCGGAAATCACCGGCCATCCCAGCGCCCCGAAGCCTTTACCGAAGAACGCCAGCGCCATCAGCGCCACCACCAGGGTGGTGTTATCGGTGTAGTTACACAGAATAATGGTCGAGGCGAGCAGCATTCCGAGCACAATCGGCAGCTTACGTGCCAGAGTGATGCTGAGGCCACGTTTAATCAGATAATCAGAGAACACGCCGCCGAGTACGCCACCGGCAAATCCGCACAGCGCAGGGATCGAAGCCACCAGGCCCACTTTCAGGATCGACATGCCTTTTTCCTGTACCAGGTAAATCGGGAACCAGGTGAGGAAAAACCAGGTAATTGTGTTGATAAAATACTGTCCGAAGAACACGCCGAGCATCATACGGTTAGTGAGCAACTGCTTGATATAATGCAATTTAGGACCGCCTGACTTCACATCACCCGGCTTTTTATGGTCCATATCCACGACCGCGCCGTTTTCAGAGATAAACTTCAGCTCTTCTTGCGACATACGCGGGTGATCGGTTGGGTTATGAATAAACTTTACCCACAGCACGGTGAGCACAAAACCAATCACGCCCATCACGGTAAAGACATGTTCCCAGCCCCAGGCGAAGGTCAGCCAGCCCAGCAGCGGCGAAAACAGCGCCAGAGAGAAATACTGTGCGGAGTTAAAAATTGCGGACGCCGTACCGCGCTCTTTCGTCGGGAACCAGGCCGCCACGATCCGGGCATTCGCCGGGAAGGACGGCGCTTCCGAGAAGCCCAGCATAAAGCGCATGATGAACATTGAAATACCCGCCCAGGCCAGCGGGAACATGTCGACAAAGCCCTGCAGGAAGGTAAACAGTGACCAGAAGAACAGGCTGTAGGTATAGACTTTCTTTGAACCGAACTTATCCAGCAGCCAGCCGCCGGGGATTTGCATTAACAGGTAAGCCCAGCCGAAAGCGGAGAAAATGTACCCCATTGAGATGGCACTGAGCTGTAACTCTTTCGCCACTTCCGTGCCGGCAATTGACAGCGTTGCACGGTCCGCATAGTTAACGGCTGTAACGATAAATATTATCAGCAATATTAAGTAACGGGTGTGCGTGCCTTTCTTTTTCTCGACTACTGTATCCAGAATCATTCTAATTACCTCGGGTACATTAAATTTTTATTATTATTGGGTAGATATTCCTGGTGATAACTTACTGATAATAAGAATGCATAATAATTTATCAGACGCTATGAAACCGTGATTTAGTATAATCAGCAGCGCAACGTTAATCATTGTGCAAGCGCTCATTAAACATGCGTTATTAAAATAATGTTTTGGGCATATGCACACATACATGGGCGCTAATGCACACATTTACGTATTGCTACCCCTGGTGGGGCGGCCTTGCTGAGTTTAAGTGATCATCATCACATTCTTGGCGATAAACTCCTGACATTCTTATTTCACGATACCGAATCTTTATTACTTATAATTAGATTCAAAATATTAATATCCACACTATTATCACCACCTTGTTGGAGAATACTGGACAATGGCCGACATCGAAATCAGACAAGAATCGCCAACGGCGTTTTATATTAAAGTTCACGAAACAGATAATGTGGCGATAATTGTCAATGACAATGGTCTGAAAGCTGGGACGCGTTTTCCAGACGGACTGGAACTCATTGAACATATTCCCCAGGGACATAAAGTGGCGCTCTTGGATATTCCTGTTCGCGGTGAAATCGTGCGTTATGGCGAAGTGATAGGCTATGCCGTTCGCGATATCCCACGCGGCAGTTGGATTGATGAATCAATGGTTGAGCTACCCAAGGCCCCGCCGCTGGAGACGCTGCCGCTGGCAACCAAAGTGCCAGAGCCGCTGCCGCCTCTTGAGGGTTACACCTTCGAAGGTTATCGCAATGCGGACGGTAGTGTCGGCACCAAGAATCTGCTCGGTATTTCCACCAGCGTGCACTGCGTGGCGGGCGTGGTGGATTATGTGGTGAAAATCATTGAGCGCGATCTGCTGCCCAAATACCCGAACGTTGACGGCGTGGTCGGACTCAATCATCTGTACGGCTGCGGCGTGGCGATTAATGCCCCAGCCGCCATCGTGCCGATTCGTACCATTCACAATATTGCGCTAAACCCGAACTTTGGCGGTGAAGTGATGGTCATTGGCCTCGGCTGCGAAAAACTGCAGCCAGAGCGCCTGCTGGAAGGCACGCACGATGTGAAAAGTATTCCGGTCGACAGCGCCAGCATCGTCAGCCTGCAGGATGATAAACACGTTGGCTTTCAATCGATGGTTGCCGATATTTTGCAGGTGGCTGAACACCATCTGGCAAAACTCAATCAACGCCAGCGTGAAACCTGCCCGGCATCAGAACTGGTGGTCGGCATGCAGTGCGGCGGCAGCGATGCGTTTTCAGGCGTGACGGCCAACCCGGCGGTCGGTTATGCCTCCGACCTGTTAGTACGCTGCGGCGCCACCGTAATGTTCTCTGAGGTTACCGAAGTGCGCGATGCCATCCATCTTCTGACCCCACGTGCGATTAACGAAGAAGTAGGTAAACGCCTGCTTGAAGAGATGGCCTGGTACGATAACTACCTTGATATGGGCAAAACGGATCGCAGCGCCAACCCTTCTCCAGGCAACAAGAAAGGCGGTCTGGCAAACGTGGTGGAAAAAGCGCTGGGTTCTATTGCCAAGTCTGGCAAGAGCGCGATTGTCGAAGTCTTGTCGCCGGGTCAACGCCCAACCAAACGCGGCCTGATTTACGCGGCTACACCCGCCAGTGATTTTGTCTGCGGTACGCAGCAGGTCGCTTCCGGGATCACCGTGCAGGTGTTCACCACCGGTCGCGGTACGCCGTACGGACTGATGGCCGTGCCGGTGATAAAAATGGCGACCCGTACCGAGCTGGCCAACCGTTGGTTTGACCTGATGGACATCAACGCAGGCACCATTGCTACCGGGGAAGAAACCATTGAAGACGTGGGTCTGAAACTGTTCGAGTTTATTCTCGACGTCGCCAGCGGGCGTAAGAAAACCTTCTCGGATCAATGGGGACTGCATAACCAACTGGCGGTGTTTAACCCGGCGCCAGTGACCTGATTCCTGAAAGCTAAATTCGATTACAGGTCGGGGAGTTCGCAAACTTCCCGACTTTTTTATCAGATACTCACCAGAACAACCTCAATCCCATGTTTACGTAAACCTTCCAGACTATCCTCTGGAATACCTTCATCAACAATAATCATATCAATCCGCTGGGTATCAATGATCTTATGCAGGCTGGAGCGGTTAAACTTCGTCGAGTCAGTAACGACAATGATACGCTCAGCTACTTCACACATCCGACGGTTGAGACGCGCTTCATCTTCGTTGTGTGTGCTAACACCACGCTCTAAATCGATAGCATCAACGCCAAGAAACAGCATGTCGAAGTGATAATTTTGTAGCGATTGCTCTGCCTGATCGCCATAAAATGATTGCGACTGACGACGCAAATGGCCGCCGGTCATCAGCAGCTCAACCCCTTCGGCTTCCAGTAACGCATTGGCGACATTCATACCGTTAGTCATAGCAATGACGTTGGTTTGCTGGCGCATCAGGCGGGCAATTTCATACGTCGTGGTACCGGAGTCGAGAATCACGCGGTGCCCCGGTTTGATCAACTCCGCAGCGGCTCTGGCAATACTGCGTTTTACCGCCGTATTGAGTGAGCTCTTATCTTCAACAGAAGGCTCCACAACAAGCGCATTGCTTTCGCAAATCAGCGCTCCACCATAGGCGCGTACCGCAATCCCCTGCTTTTCCAGAAAGGCGAGGTCGTTACGAATAGTGACCGTGGAGACGCCAAAAAATAAAGAAAGATCGTTAACCTGAACGCTTCCCTGCTGCCGTAATCGCTGGATGATCTGCTCACGTCTTTCGCTAGTGCCGATAACGCGCTTGTCTGCAGAGGACTCGGTGTTACTCATATGAAATCCTTTAGTTGAATCTTTCGTTTTATTTCGTTTTGTCTATTAACGCCTTTCTTTTACGTGAATGCAAGCCCCGCAAACGGGTAAGAGCCAGACAGATTTACGCTGAAACCTTTCATTGCGTTTCTTTTGTGAAACAGATCGGAAAACCATTATCTTTCGTTTTATTTTTATACCACCATGATGCAGTATTAAATGAAACAAAACGAAAGAATGATGTCGTAGTTACCTGACCTGGAGAGGAAAGTGAAACATCTAACTAAAATGGTCGAGCAGCATAAATGGGGGAAGGCAAACGGGATTTATGCCGTTTGTTCCGCACATCCAATCGTACTGGAAGCCGCAATACGCTACGCCCATGCCAATCATACACCGCTGTTGATCGAAGCAACCTCTAATCAGGTTGACCAGTTTGGCGGCTATACGGGGATGACTCCAGCCGATTTTCGCAGTTTTGTCTGCCGTTTAGCCGACTCGCTTAATTTTTCTCAGGATATGCTGATTTTCGGCGGGGACCATCTTGGGCCAAACCGTTGGCAAAATCTGCCAGCAGAAGAGGCAATGGCCAACGCTGACGATCTGATCAAGAGTTATGTCGCCGCAGGCTTTAAAAAGATCCACCTCGATTGCAGCATGTCGTGTACTAACGACCCGGTTCCCCTGACTGATGAAATCGTCGCCGAGCGCGCCGCACGCCTGGCAAAAGTAGCCGAAGAAACCTGTATGGCACATTTTGGTGAGTCTGACCTGGTCTATGTGATCGGCACAGAAGTTCCGGTACCTGGTGGCGCTCACGAAGCGTTAACCGAACTGGCGGTAACAACGCCGGATGCCGCACGTGCAACGTTACAGGCCCATTATCACGCCTTTGAAAAGCGCGGGCTGGAAGGTATCTGGCCGCGTATTATCGCCCTGGTGGTACAACCTGGCGTTGAATTCGACCACACACACATCATTGATTATCAACCGCAGAAAGCCGTGGCACTCAGCAAAATGGTGGAAGACTACGACACGCTGGTTTTTGAAGCGCATTCTACCGATTACCAAACGCCACACTCCTTGCGCCAACTGGTGATAGATCACTTCGCCATTCTGAAAGTGGGACCCGCGCTGACATTCGCCCTGCGCGAAGCACTGTTTTCGTTAGCCGCTATTGAAGAAGAATTGCTGCCAGCAAAAGCCAGTTCAGGCCTGCGACATGTGCTGGAAAGCGTGATGCTTGATCGACCAGAATACTGGCAGAGCCACTATCACGGCGATGGCAACGCGCGCCGTTTGGCCCGCGGTTATAGCTACTCCGATCGGGTTCGTTACTACTGGCCGGACAACCAGATTGATGAAGCATTCGAACGTCTGGTGCGTAATCTGGCGGATGACCCCATTCCACTGCCGCTAATTAGCCAGTATTTACCCTTGCAGTACGTAAAAGTGCGCGGGGGAGATCTCAACGCCACACCGCGAGAACTCATCATTAACCATATTCAGGACATACTGCAGCAATATCACTGCGCCTGCCTGGGTGCGCCAGATCGTAACGAATAACAAAAAAGAGAAAAATACCATGCCAAACATTGTATTAAGTCGCATTGATGAACGTCTGATTCACGGTCAGGTTGGTGTGCAATGGGTCGGATTTGCGGGGGCAAATCTGGTGCTGGTCGCTAATGATGAAGTGGCTGAAGACCCAGTACAGCAAAACCTGATGGAAATGGTACTGGCAGAAGGGATCGCCGTACGCTTCTGGTCACTACAAAAAGTGATCGACAATATTCACCGTGCCGCCGATCGCCAGAAAATTCTGCTGGTTTGCAAATCGCCTGCGGATTTCTTCCGTCTGGTTGAAGGCGGTGTTCCTGTTAACCGTATCAACGTTGGCAATATGCACTATGCCAACGGCAAGCAACAAATCGCCAAAACGGTTTCTGTAGACGCTACCGATATTACGGCGTTCAACGGGCTAAAAGCCGCTGGGGTGGAGTGCTTCGTTCAGGGCGTTCCAACAGAAGCCGCCCAGGACCTCTATAAACTTCTCTGAGGTATTCACAATGGAAATTAGTCTGTTGCAGGCTTTTGCGTTGGGTATTCTCGCCTTTATTGCAGGCCTGGATATGTTCAACGGGTTAACGCACATGCACCGCCCGGTTGTTCTCGGGCCGCTGGTCGGCCTGATTCTGGGCGATCTGCATACCGGTATTTTGACAGGTGGTACGCTGGAACTGGTGTGGATGGGCCTGGCCCCGCTGGCTGGGGCTCAGCCGCCAAACGTGATTATCGGCACTATCGTGGGAACCACGTTTGCCATAACGACAGGAGTAAAACCCGAAGTTGCCGTAGGAGTGGCGGTACCGTTCGCCGTAGCGGTACAGATGGGGATTACCTTCCTGTTCTCTGTGATGTCAGGGGTGATGGCTCGGTGCGATCGCATGGCAGCAAATGCCGATACCGCAGGAATTGAGCGGGTCAACTATTTGGCGTTGCTGGCGCTGGGGACCTTCTATTTTTTATGCGCGTTCCTGCCGATTTACTTTGGTGCGGAACATGCCAAAACCGCTATAGATGTTCTGCCGACTCGTCTGATTGACGGCCTCGGCGTGGCAGGCGGCATCATGCCAGCTATCGGCTTCGCCGTACTGCTGAAAATCATGATGAAAAACGTCTATATCCCCTACTTCATCCTGGGTTTTGTAGCCGCAGCCTGGCTCAAACTCCCTGTGCTGGCGATCGCAGCAGCAGCACTGGCAATGGCGCTGATCGATTTTCTGCGTAAATCACCTGAACCTACAGCTCCCGCAGCACAAAAAGAGGAATTCGAAGATGGCATCTAATCAAACGGCTCTGCCGAACGTTTCCGAAACCGAAGAAACGCTGCTGTCCGGCACCAATGAAAACGTCTACGAAGACCAGAATATCGGTGCTGAGCTGACGAAAAAAGATATCAACCGTGTTGCCTGGCGTTCAATGTTATTACAAGCCTCTTTTAACTACGAACGTATGCAGGCATCAGGATGGTTGTACGGCCTGTTACCTGCACTGAAAAAGATCCATACCAACAAGCGCGATCTGGCGCGTTCGATGAAAGGCCATATGGGCTTCTTCAACACGCACCCGTTCCTGGTCACGTTTGTTATCGGGATTATCCTTGCGATGGAACGCTCCAAGCAGGATGTCAACAGTATTCAAAGCACCAAGATTGCTGTAGGTGCTCCACTTGGCGGTATTGGTGATGCCATGTTCTGGTTAACGTTATTGCCTATTTGCGGTGGTATCGGGGCCAGTCTGGCGCTGCAAGGTTCTATTCTTGGCGCAGTTGTCTTTATTGTTATGTTTAACGTGGTTCATCTTGGTCTGCGCTTTGGGCTAGCACACTATGCTTATCGAATGGGCGTTGCTGCCATCCCGCTAATAAAAGCTAACACCAAAAAGGTTGGACATGCTGCATCCATCGTTGGGATGACGGTGATCGGCGCGCTGGTAGCGACCTATGTTCGCCTGAGCACTACGCTGGAAATTACTGCTGGCGACGCGGTTGTGAAACTGCAAACAGACGTTATAGACAAATTGATGCCAGCATTTTTACCGCTGGTCTACACATTGACTATGTTCTGGCTGGTCCGTCGTGGCTGGAGTCCTCTTCGTCTTATCGCCATTACCGTGGTGCTTGGCGTCGTAGGTAAGTTCTGTCACTTCCTGTAAATATAAGGGGTTGTAGATGTTAGGTATTATTTTGACGGGCCATGGCGGGTTTGCCAGCGGAATGGAAAAAGCGATGAAACAGATTTTGGGTGAACAGACTCAGTTCATCGCCATCGACTTTCCGGAAACCTCAACCACAGCCTTACTCACCTCGCAACTTGAACAGGCAGTGAGTGAACTGGATGCTCAGCAAGACATCGTGTTTCTAACAGACCTGTTGGGCGGGACGCCATTTCGCGTAGCTTCTACGCTGGCCATGCAAAGGCAAGGTACTGAAGTGATCACCGGTACCAATCTACAACTGCTACTGGAGATGGTGCTGGAGCGCGACGGCCTGAGCAGCGAAGCGTTTCGTGTGCAGGCGTTGGAGTGCGGACACAGGGGTTTAACCAGTCTGGTGGACGAGCTGGGACGCTGTCGCGAGGAAAAACCCGTTGAGGAAGGGATATGACAAAGCGATTGCGCGCCAGGCGTCTACTAACCGAACAAGGATGGCTGGATGATCATCAGTTATATATTGAAGACGGTATCATTGCAGCAATAGAGCCAATCCCATCCGGAGTTATGAAGCGCGACGCTGAACTGCTTTGTCCAGCTTACATTGATACCCACGTACATGGTGGTGCAGGCGTCGATGTGATGGATGAGGCACCGGATACGCTCGACAAACTGGCGATGCACAAAGCGCGTGAAGGGGTAGCCAACTGGCTACCCACTACCGTCACCGCTCCACTACCGGATATTCACAGTGCGCTGGAGCGTATTGCCCGTCGCTACCATTCCGGCGGGCCTGGCGCACAGGTGCTGGGCAGTTATCTTGAAGGCCCATATTTTACGCCGCAGAACAAAGGGGCGCACCCGCCTGAGCTTTTCAGGGAACTGGAGCTCAGTGAACTGGATGAACTGATTACGGTTTCCCAGCACACATTGCGCGTCGTTGCGCTGGCACCAGAAAAAACTGGCGCATTGCAGGCTATCGAATATCTGAAGCGGCGTAACGTTCGAGTGATGCTGGGCCACAGCGCAGCCAACTGGGAACAAACCCGCGCGGCCTTTGATGCAGGTGCTGATGGATTGGTTCACTGCTATAACGGTATGACTGGGTTACATCACCGGGAGCCCGGTATGGTTGGCGCAGGGTTAACCGACCCTCGCGCCTGGCTGGAGCTTATCGCTGACGGACACCATGTCCACCCGGCGGCCATGAAGCTGTGCTGCTGTTGCGCGAAAGAGAGACTGGTGCTGATCACAGATGCCATGCAGGCAGCAGGAATGCCTGACGGGCGCTATTCGCTCTGCGGTGAGCAAGTTGAAATGCGCAGCGGAATTGTGCGTACCACGTCCGGTGGCCTGGCTGGCAGCACGCTCTCGGTTGATGCAGCCGTACGAAATATGATCGAGTTCACCGGGATAACGGCAGAAGAGGCAATTCATATGGCCTCTCTCCACCCTGCGCGTCTGTTGGGAATCGATCACCTACTGGGATCGTTAGCGGTGGGTAAACGTGCCGACGCGATCGCGCTTAATAGCGGGCTGCATTTACAACAGATCTGGATTCAGGGTCAGGCTCTCCCCCTTTGACCTTTCATTTTGTCTTGTGTTGGCCTGCGATCCTTGATCGCAAGGCCTTTCTTTTCCTTTCGCTTAAGGAAATACTCAACCACCTTACAACAACTCTTATCTTTATAGATCAATAAGATAATTACATCCCTCGCTCTCACGATCACAATTTTCGTTTTATTTCATTTCATCTTATTGACCTTTCGATTTCTTTTCTATAGATTTTAATTAATAGATTATATGAGCAAGTGAAACGAAACGAAAGATAGCGATATTTTCGCCAGCGTCTTATGTGGATTTTACAAGACTAAGGACTTAAGTTATGCCAGAAACCTATACCCCTGTTACTGCGGTAACGGGCACCTGGACCGAAGAAGAGATCCGTCAACAACCTGCCAGTTGGATCCGTTCTCTCACCAATATCGACAATATTCGATCCGCCATTGATAGCTTTCTTGCGCCATTGTTGCGCAAAAACGATCTGCGGATCGTACTAACCGGGGCCGGGACCTCAGCATTCATTGGCGACATCATCGCCCCGTGGCTGGCAAGCTACACCGGAAAAAACATCACTGCCGTTCCGACCACTGACCTGGTCACCAATCCGATGGATTATCTGAATCCCGCACATCCACTGCTGCTAGTTTCTTTCGCTCGCTCAGGTAACAGCCCAGAAAGCGTTGCTGCAGTAGAACTGGCTAATCAGTTTGTATCTGAGTGTTATCACCTGCCAATCACCTGTAACGAAGCTGGTTGCCTGTATCAAAACGCAGTCGCAAGCGACAATGCCTTTGCTCTGTTAATGCCCGCAGAGACACATGACCGTGGTTTTGCCATGACCAGCAGCATTACCACCATGATGGCCAGTTGCCTGGCAGTATTCGCCCCAGAGAAAATCAATAGTCAGACCTTCCGCGACGTAGCCGATCGGTGCCAGGCGATCCTGACTTCACTGGGCGATTTCAGCGACGGTGTGTTCGGCAATGATCCGTGGAAACGGATCGTCTACCTTGGTAGCGGTGGATTACAGGGAGCTGCGCGTGAATCGGCACTGAAAGTTCTGGAACTGACTGCGGGTAAACTGGCTGCATTTTATGACTCCCCGACCGGCTTTCGTCACGGTCCAAAGTCGCTGGTTGATAACGAAACGCTGGTAGTGGTTTTTGTTTCCAGCCACCCCTATACACGTCAGTACGATCTCGATCTGTTGGCAGAGTTACGCCGCGATCGTCAGGCGCTACGAGTTGTCGCAATTGCCGCACAAACCCATGAAGTAATTGAAGCTGGCCCACATATTCTGCTGCCGCCAGCACGCTCTTTCATTGATATGGAATTAGCGTTCTGCTTCCTGATCTACGCCCAGGTCTTTGCTTTGACGCAATCCATTAACATCGGCAATACACCGGATACGCCTTCTGCCAGCGGCACTGTGAACCGCGTTGTACAGGGCGTTGTTATTCATCCCTGGAACGCCTAAAAGGAGCGTTATATGAGCATTATTTCCACAAAATACCTCCTGCTGGATGCACAAAAAAAAGGCTACGCCGTACCCGCCTTCAACATTCACAACGCCGAGACGATCCAGGCGATCCTTGAAGTATGCAATGAAATGCGATCGCCGGTGATCCTCGCCGGAACCCCAGGTACCTTTAAGCATATTGCACTGGAAGAGATCTATGCACTGTGCAGCGCTTATTCCAGCAGCTACGACATGCCGCTGGCGTTACATCTCGATCATCATGAGTCTCTGGACGATATTCGCCGCAAAGTAAATGCAGGAGTACGCAGCGCAATGATCGACGGCAGCCATTTCCCGTTTGAAGAAAACGTGAAGCTGGTGAAATCCGTCGTAGATTTTTGCCATGCCAAAGATTGCAGCGTCGAAGCAGAGTTAGGTCGCCTCGGCGGTGTTGAAGATGACATGAGCGTGGATGCCGAAAGCGCCTTCCTCACCGATCCACAAGAAGCCAAACAGTTTGTTGAGCGTACCGGCGTAGACAGCCTTGCAGTCGCCATTGGTACGGCTCACGGCCTCTACACCAAAACGCCTAAAATCGATTTCCAACGGCTGGGTGAAATTCGTGAAGTAGTCGACGTTCCACTGGTACTACATGGCGCAAGCGATGTCCCTGACGAATACGTCCGCCGCACGATCGAACTTGGTGTGTGCAAAGTTAACGTTGCTACCGAGCTGAAGATTGCCTTTGCCGATGCAGTCAAAGCGTGGTTTGCGGAAAATCCACAAGGTAATGATCCCCGTTATTATATGCGGGTCGGTATGGATGCGATGAAAGAAGTGGTGCGTAGCAAAATTAATGTATGCGGCTCAGCAAACAAATTGATGGCTGTCCGCGAATTATCGTGACTATCGTTATATTTCTTTTTTATTCTTGAGTGCTATCTGCATAATGTCTGTTAGCACTCATTATTCGAATAATAGAGATATATAGCATTTAAATTACGCTGAATAAATTCATAAACTTGATACTGCAATAATAATATATTTCAATAATCAATGTAATTCAATCTTTTTATGGTGAGGATTAAAATATGAGTGGTCCAAAAATTCTGTTAACCCGCATTGATAACCGATTAGTACATGGACAGGTTGGCGTCACATGGACATCCACAATTGGTGCTAACTTGTTGGTCGTTATTGATGATGACGTTGCTCAAGATGAGATTCAGCAGAAATTAATGAGCATCACTGCTGAAACTTACGGTTTTGGCATCCGCTTTTTTTCCATAGATAAAACCATAAACGTTATCGGTAAGGCCGCACCACATCAGAAAATCTTTCTTATTTGTCGGACGCCACAAACAGTAAGAAGATTGCTCGAAGGAGGTATTCAACTGAACGATGTCAATGTGGGTAACATGCATTTCTCTGAAGGCAAAAAACAGATAAGAAGCAAAGTTTACGTTAATGAACAAGATCTTGATGACCTGCATTTTATAAAAAAACAGGGTGTTCATATTTTTATTCAGGATGTCCCTGGAGATCAAAAAGAACAGATTCCTGATTAAAAGGCTAAACAACTTTTTCATAATAAAAGGATTTATTTTCTTGAGGTGATATATATGCATGAAATAACCCTTATTCAGGGTATATCCCTGGCTGCATTAGTTTTCTTTCTTGGAATCGACTTTTGGCTGGAAGCCTTGTTTTTATTCAGACCGATTATTGTATGTACTTTAACCGGCGCTATTCTGGGTGATATTCATATTGGCCTAATAACAGGTGGTTTGACCGAGTTGGCTTTTGCTGGCCTAACCCCCGCAGGAGGCGTACAGCCACCCAATCCAATAATGGCCGGTTTAATGACCACTGTTATCGCATGGTCTACCGGCGTGGATGCCAAAACAGCCATCGGTCTTGGTTTGCCCTTCAGCCTTCTAATGCAATACGTAATATTGTTCTTTTACTCAGCATTCTCTCTGTTTATGGCAAAAGCCGATAACTGTGCGAGAGAAGCAAACACAAGCGCATTTACGCGTCTGAACTGGCTGACAACACTGATTGTTGCTTCTTCATACGCCATCATCGCCTTCCTGTGTACGTATCTGGCACAGGGCGCTATGCAGTCACTGGTAAAAGCCATGCCCGCCTGGTTAACACATGGATTTGAAGTGGCGGGGGGCATTTTGCCTGCTGTTGGTTTTGGTTTGTTGCTCCGCGTGATGTTCAAAGCACAGTACATACCTTACCTGATTGCTGGCTTCCTCTTCGTCTGCTACATCCAGGTTAACAACCTACTGCCCGTCGCCGTATTGGGCGCAGGCTTCGCCGTATATGAATTTTTCAATGCGAAAGCCAAACAGCAGGCTCAACTTGCCACTAATAAAAACAATGAAGAAGAGGACTATAGCAATGGGATCTGAAATCAGTAAAAAAGACATTACTCGCCTTGGCTTTCGCTCGTCATTTCTTCAGGCCAGCTTTAACTATGAAAGGATGCAGGCAGGTGGTTTTACCTGGGCTATGCTCCCGGTACTAAAAAAAATTTATAAGGATGATAAAGCCGGTCTAAGCGCGGCGATGAAAGACCATTTAGAATTTATCAATACCCACCCTAATCTGGTCGGTTTTCTGATGGGATTATTGATCTCAATGGAAGAAAAGGGGGAAAACCGCGACACAATTAAAGGCTTGAAAGTGGCGCTATTTGGACCTATCGCCGGGATCGGCGATGCCATTTTCTGGTTCACCTTACTGCCTATTATGGCGGGGATCTGTTCATCTTTCGCCAGCCAGGGAAACATACTGGGACCAATTTTGTTTTTCGCCGTTTATTTGATGATCTTTTTCTTGCGCGTCGGCTGGACGCATGTCGGTTACTCGGTAGGTGTTAAAGCTATCGACAAAGTACGAGAAAATTCGCAAATGATCGCCCGCTCAGCAACGATCCTCGGGATCACAGTTATTGGCGGACTTATCGCATCCTATGTGCACATTAACGTTGTAACTTCTTTTGCAATCGACAGTACCCACAGCGTGGCATTACAGCAGGATTTTTTCGATAAAGTATTCCCGAATATTTTACCGATGGGCTACACGTTACTGATGTACTACCTGTTGCGGGTGAAAAAAGCACATCCAGTACTGTTAATCGGCGTGACGTTTGTACTGTCAATTATCTCTTCAGCACTCGGCATACTTTAAACGAAATAAGGGTGAAGCAGCCTGCAACACCCTACTTCAAAAGGACTCGAAAAATGCAATATATTCAGTATTGCGACAATTATGACGTATTGAGCGATCGCGCCAGCGAACAGTTAATTACGCTGATACAGAATAAACCTGATGCAACCATCTGTCTGGCAACAGGAGGCACCCCCCTTCTCACATATCGCTACTTTGTCGAGAAAATTAACCAACGTAATATCGATTTTAATCGAGTGGTTTTCGTGAAATTGGATGAGTGGGTCGGTATTCCGTTGAACTCTCCTGCAACGTGTGAATCTTTCCTGCAACAACACATCGCTCAACCGCTGGGTTTACGAGCTGAACAGTTGGTTGGTTTTCAATCTGAAAATGTTAACGAGCAGGAATGCGAGCGCATCACAGAGATTATTGCCAGCCGAGGCGGCCTCGATTTATGTCTGCTCGGAATAGGCAAAAATGGCCATTTGGGATTGAATGAACCCACAGAGCTCCTGGAGCCGTTTTGCCATATCAGCGTACTTGAGGAGAAAACACGCCATCATGACATGTTAAAAACAGCTGGTAGTCGTGTGACTCACGGCATTACGCTGGGATTGAAAGACATCCTGAATGCAAAAGAGATTTTGTTGCTGATAGCAGGTGAAGGGAAGCACGATGCGGTAGAAAAATACCTAGCCGCCTCCGTTACTACTACTATTCCTGCTTCATTTTTATGGTTGCACCGCAATGTCAGTTGCCTGATTGACGGCTCACAATATCCTGATAAATAAAATTTACAGCAACCGCCACATCCCCCTGACGCAGCAACGCGTTGCAGTTTGCCTTTTAACTGCAACGCTTTCAGCGATTTCTTCCGACATTTCTTCCGACATTTCTTCCGACAAGCCGGTGATTAATCCAGGCCTTCTTACTCCCCCTGCTGTTCCAGCGCGTACTTATACAGCGCATTCTTCTTCACGCCGTGGATCTCAGCGGCCAGTGCGGCGGCCTTTTTCAGCGGCAGCTCTGCCTGCAATAAGGCCAACGTACGCAGCGCATCAGCCGGAAGGTCGTCTTCTTGCGCTTTGTGTCCTTCGACAATCAGCACCATTTCGCCTTTACGACGGTTTTCATCTTCCTTGACCCACGCCAGCAGTTCGCCGACCGGCGCACCGTGAATGGTTTCCCAGGTTTTGGTCAACTCACGCGCCAACACCACGTAGCGGGATTCGCCCCAGACGGCAACCATGTCTTCCAGGCTATCCAGCAAACGGTGGGTGGATTCATAAAAAATAAGCGTACGCGGTTCAGCCTCAATGGCTTTCATCGCATCACGACGCCCTTTCGATTTGGCAGGCAGAAAACCTTCATAGCAAAAGCGGTCTGAAGGCAGACCTGCAGCGCTCAGGGCAGCAATCGCCGCGCAAGGGCCTGGCAGGGGAACAACGCGGATCCCTGCTTCGCGACAGGTCCGTACCAGATGGTAACCAGGATCGTTAATCAGCGGCGTTCCGGCATCGGAAACCAGCGCAATGTTTTGCCCTTCTTTAAGCTTCGCCACCAGCGTTTCGGCCTTTTGTTGCTCGTTGTGATCATGTAAAGCGAACAAACGCGCGTTAATCGCGAAGTGTTGTAACAAGAGTCCTGTATGACGAGTGTCTTCAGCGGCAATCAAATCAACGGCTTGTAAAACTTCGAGCGCTCGTTGGGTAATATCAGCCAAATTTCCTATAGGAGTAGGTACAATAAAGAGTTGGCCTTGAGAATTATCCGCCGATTCGTGTTGTTTCATTGTGTCGTCCGTATTGCCGATTTAATATTGAGCATTGAGTAAAAAAATATCACTGGATACAGTATGGTACCCTCAACATTTTCTCGTTTGAAAGCCGCACGCGCGCTACCAGTCATTCTGGCTGCACTGATTTTCGCAGGCTGTGGCACCCAGGCGCCAGACCAGAGTGCAGCCCATATGCAGGGCACTGCGCAGGCTGATTCCGGCTTTTATCTGCAACAAATGCAGCAAAGCTCAGATGATAGCAAGACCAACTGGCAATTACTCGCCATTCGTGCACTGCTGAAAGAAGGCAAGAGCCAGCAGGCTTTCGAGCTGTTCAACCAGCTACCACAGAAGCTAAGCGATACCCAGCGTCGTGAGCAGTCACTGCTGGCTGTCGAAATTAAGCTCGCGCAGAAAGATGTCGCTGGCGCACAGGCCCTGCTGGATAAGCTAACCCCCGCCGATTTTGATCAAAACCAGCAGGCGAGATACTGGCAGGCGCAAATTGACGTCAACCAGGGTCGTCCATCGCTGACTTTACTGCGCGCCCTGATCGCCCAGGAACCGCTGCTGGCCGCGAACGCTAAGCAGAAAAACATGGATGCCACCTGGCAGGCGCTGTCATCCATGACCCAGGAGCAAGCGCAGACGCTGGTCATCAATGCGGATGAAAACGTGCTGCAAGGCTGGTTAGATCTCCAGCGCGTCTGGTTCGATAACCGTAACGATCCAGACATGATGAAAGCCGGTATTGCTGACTGGCAGAAACGTTATCCACAAAACCCGGGGGCAAAACTATTGCCAACGCAGTTGGTTAACGTGCAGAGCTTTAAACCCGCTTCCACCAGCAAAATTGCTCTGCTGTTGCCGCTGAACGGTCAGGCCGCTGTATTTGGCCGTACTATTCAGCAAGGCTTTGAAGCCGCGAAAAATATGGGTACTCAACCCGTAGCGGACCCTGCTGTTGCCGCGCCTGCTGCGGATACAGCGGCTGCGACGACCACGGAACAGCCGCAAACGACTGACGGTGTTGCCAGTCCGGCTCAGGCGTCAGTAAGCGATCTGACCAACGAGACGCCAGCACAGCCAGAAGCTACAGCTCCACAACCAACAGCGCCTGCGCAGCCAACAACCGCCAGCGCACCAGCGAATCCGTCCGCGGAGCTGAAAATCTACGACACGTCATCACTGCCGCTGAATCAGATCCTGACTCAGGTTCAGCAGGATGGCGCCAGCATCGTGGTTGGCCCACTGTTGAAGAACAATGTTGAAGAGCTGATGAAAAGCAACACGCCATTAAACGTCCTGGCGCTTAATCAGCCGGAGTCGGTGAAAAACCTGCCGAACGTCTGCTACTTCGCTCTGTCGCCAGAAGATGAAGCGCGCGACGCAGCACGCCACATTCGCGATCAAGGAAAACAGACGCCGCTGTTGTTGATCCCGCGGAGTTCGTTAGGCGATCGCGTTGCCAACGCCTTTGCACAGGAGTGGCAAAAACTGGGTGGCGGCGTGGTGCTGCAGCAGAAGTTCGGCTCCACCGCTGAGCTGAAAATGGGCGTCAACGGCGGCTCGGGGATTTCCCTGACGGGCAGCCCGGTGGCCTCTTCTGTACCCGCGCAGCCTGGCGTGACGATTGGCGGTCTGACCATTCCGGCAGCACCTACCGATGCGCAAATCACCGGCGGCAGCGGTCGTGTTGATGCCGTATATATTCTGGCAACGCCGGAAGAAATTGCATTTATAAAGCCGATGATCGCCATGCGCAACGGTAGCCAGAGCGGTGCCACGCTGTACGCCAGCTCCCGTAGCGCGCAGGGAACTGCCGGCCCGGATTTCCGTCTGGAGATGGAAGGCTTGCAGTACAGCGAAATTCCGATGCTGGCAGGCGCTAACGCCCCTCTCATGCAGCAGGCGCTGGGCGCGGTTCGTAACGACTACTCGCTGGCACGTATGTACGCGATGGGCGTCGATGCCTGGTCGCTTGCCAACCACTTCTCGCAAATGCGTCAGGTGCAGGGTTTCGAAATTAACGGCAACACCGGAGCCTTAACCGCAACGCAGGATTGTGTGATTAACAGGAAGTTATCATGGCTCAAATACCAGCAAGGACAAGTCGTCCCCGCCAGTTAACGAGTAAACAGACCGGTGACGCATGGGAATCCACCGCGCGTGACTGGCTGCAGAGCAAGGGACTGCATTTTATCGCCGCCAACGTGCGTGAGCGTGGCGGCGAAATCGACCTGATAATGCGTGAAGGCAACACCACCGTATTTGTTGAGGTTCGCTATCGGCGCTCAGCCCAGTTTGGCGGTGCAGCGGCGAGTGTGACCCGGAGCAAACAACACAAATTATTACAGACTGCCCGCTTGTGGCTTGCGCGCCACAATGGAAGTTTTGATACTGTGGATTGCCGGTTCGATGTGTTAGCCTTCACCGGAAATGATGTTGAGTGGTTTAAGGACGCGTTCAACGACCGCTCATAGTTGAAGATTCAGAGCCTGGTTCTTAAGGATTAGCGTGTTAGATAGAATTAAAGTCTGCTTTACAGAAAGCATTCAAACTCAGATAGCTGCGGCTGAAGCACTTCCGGATGCGATCTCCCGTGCAGCCATGACGCTGGTTCAGTCCCTGCTCAATGGCAACAAAATTCTCTGTTGTGGTAATGGGACGTCCGCTGCCAACGCACAGCATTTTGCTGCCAGCATGATCAATCGTTTTGAAACAGAGCGCCCAAGTTTACCTGCGATTGCACTAAATACTGATAATGTGGTCTTAACTGCGATTGCCAACGATCGCCTGCACGATGAAGTTTATGCAAAACAAGTCCGTGCGCTGGGACATGCAGGTGATGTTCTGCTGGCAATCTCTACGCGTGGTAATAGCCGCGATATCGTAAAAGCCGTTGAAGCCGCCGTGACACGCGACATGACAATCGTCGCACTGACCGGGTATGACGGAGGGGAGCTGGCCGGGTTACTGGGGCCGCAGGATGTTGAAATCCGTATCCCTTCACACCACAGCGCCCGCGTTCAGGAAATGCATATGCTGACGGTCAACTGCCTTTGCGATCTCATCGATAACACGCTTTTCCCTCACCAGGATGATTAAGGAGTACACATGAAGGCATTTTCGCCGCTTGCTGTGATTATCGCTGCCCTGCTACTGCAAGGCTGTGTCGCTGCCGCCGTTGTCGGAACTGCGGCTGTCGGCACCAAAGCCGCGACGGATCCTCGCAGTGTAGGCACCCAGGTAGATGACGGAACCCTGGAATTACGCGTCAATACCGCGTTGTCGAAAGATGCCCAGATCAAGAAAGAGGCGCGTATCAACGTGAGCGCGTATCAGGGTAAAGTGCTGCTGGTCGGTCAGTCGCCAAATAGCGAACTGTCTGCACGGGCAAAACAGATTGCGATGGGCGTAGAAGGTACCACTGAGGTCTTTAATGAGATCCGTCAGGGTCAGCCAATCGGCCTGGGCGATGCGTCTAACGATACCTGGATAACCACTAAAGTACGTTCCCAGTTGCTGACCAGCGATCAGGTGAAATCCTCTAACGTGAAAGTCACCACCGAAAACGGGGAAGTGTTCCTGTTGGGTCTGGTAACTGAACGTGAAGCGAAGGCTGCGGCAGACATCGCCAGCCGGGTAAGCGGCGTGAAACGCGTCACGACGGCTTTTACGTTTATTAAGTAAGACTGCTACAAATGCCGGATGGCGACGCCAGAGCGTCCTCTCCGGCATTTTATTTGGCTCTTTCGCGCAGTTCGGAAGAGGTCAGGATCGAAACGCCTTCATGTCCAGGCGCCAGTGCCTCCGCCAGCATAGCCCGGGCTACATCACGCGCCTCAATCGACTTCCAGTTCCCCGGCAGCAGCCGAAATAACGGCGCTAAAAACCTCTCATTCGCCCGCTGTTTATCCCGTTCTCCGAGTAACATTGAAGGCCGAACAATCGTCAGCCGCGGCCAATTTTGCGCGATCAGGGCCTGCTCCATTTCCCCTTTCACCCGGTTATAAAAAAACGGTGAATTGGCGTTGGCACCCATCGAACTGACCACCAGCATATGCTGAGCGCCCAACCGACGCCCCGTCAGGGCCGTGTCCACCACCAGCGTATAGTCAGCATGGATAAACGCTTCTTTACTACCCGCTTCTCGCCGAGTGGTTCCCAGACAACAAAAGACAATATCTACCGGATCGGTGACCTGCGCCAGCGCATCGGTTAACTGCGGATCATAGGGATTATAGACGCCAGCCGTATCAGCCAGCGGTCGACGCGTCGGTGCCGTGATGGCATTGACCCGGGGTTCATTGAGCAGCATACGCAGCAAATTTCCGCCTACCAGCCCCGTTGCGCCTGTTATTAACACCTGACTCATCGCTAATCTTCCCCTGACTCTTTAATCACTCTATTAACTATAGATCACGTTGCCAGTGCATTTTTTTGCCAAAGCCCAGCGTGTTGTCCGTGAATTTGACTTCATCCAGTCGAATCTCCCACACGGGCGCAGGCAGCATTCTGGCGACCGGGAAACGGCGGTTGTAGGCGTTACGCGCGGCTTCACTCTCCTGCCCTTCAAGACGCCGGATTTCCCCTTTAAACTGTACGCCGCGAATCAGGGCGACCGTTTTGGGCTGACCATTTACCGTGCCGGCAATCGGCGCGCGCGGCCCGGACATCTGCGCATGGCGCGTTTTTTCTTCGGTCAGCACATAGAACACCATCTTCTGCGCATCAAACAGGTAAAACGCATTGGCGCACCATAATTCACCGTCATGATGTACACACCAGGTCACGACGTGCTGCTTTGCCAGCCAGCGGGTCACCGCAGTCAGTGTTTCCATTTCTGTTCTCTTTTATACTGTAGGCCTGAAAATTATCACGTCGATGGTGACAATGACACCCTGGTATCTGTACCTGATCCGTACTGCGGACAACGCCTTATACACCGGAATAACCACCGATGTGCAGCGCCGCTATAAGCAGCATCAAAGTGGGAAAGGCGCGAAGGCGCTGCGCGGAAAGGGAGAACTCACGTTGGCATTTGCGGCTCAGGTCGGCGACCGTTCGCTGGCCCTGCGCTTAGAATATCGCGTCAAACAGCTTACAAAGCGGCAGAAAGAGCGCCTTGTTGAAGGCGAAGGGCTTGAGGCACTACTGAGCAGCCTGCAAACCCCCGGCGCTTAAAAACGATTGAAGTAGTCGTGGTATTCCACAAGGCCCGTCACACCCTCCAGCGCATCGTCCGCCAGGCGATGAACCTGGAACGCGCTTTCGGTACCCGGCCAGCGGCAACGCAGGTCATGATGGGCAGCCAGCTCAAAACCAAAGCGGCTGTACAGCGCCGGATCGCCCAGCGTAACCACCGCGGCGTAACCAAACTCGTTCAGGGAATCGAGTCCTTCATAGACCAGCTGACGCGCCAGGCCCTGTCCACGGTAGTTTTCATCCACCGCGAGCGGTGCCATGCCGACCCATTGCAGGTCTTCGCCCTGGACATCGACAGGGCTGAACGCGACGTAACCCACTACCTGACCTTCGTCATCGGTAGCAACCAGACCCAGCGTTATGAAACCGTCTTCACGCAGGTCGTGCACTAATTTCGCTTCCGCATCGCTCTCAAATGAACGACGCAGCAATGCATCAATACCTGGGGCATCAATGGGAATTTCAACTCGAATCAGCATGGCTCACCTACCGAAGTCTGTTTGGTTTCTGGCGACGTTTTCATCCCCGCCTCAACAAAATCCGCCAACTGCATCAGCATGACGCGCAACGCTTTAGGCATCTGATCCAGTTCGATGGCGTCCATCAGATTTTTAACATACAGCCCTAATTCTGTATCACCTTCAATCACCAGGCGACGCTGGAAGAACAGCGTATCCGGATCCTGCTTACGCGCCGCGATCATCAGGAGATCGCTGGCATCCGCGCTAAAACTCACATCCGCCTCTGCATTCTGGCTGACGATAAGTTTATCGTTCTCAACAGAGGTATACCATTTAAGGCCAATGTCACGCACATGAATGCTCAGCCAGCGACCGTCGAGAAACTCCAGCTCCCCATCGGCCAGCGCCTGACTAAACTGCCAGCTCAGGACCTGCTCCAGAACCTGGCGCTTCAGCGCAAAGGGCGTCAGTTTAACCGGTACACTCATCAGAGAAGGACCAAAATGTACTAAGCGTGAACGCAGTTTATCCAACACGAGCTTTACTCCCTGTTTCAATTATCCTGCTATTTTGCCATATCAAATAAACGACATAGCGGCATAAATCAACAATTCGCTACGAAATTGTTACCTCTTATTGGTATCACCAATACGACTTTAACTGCCTCAAATCAAAAATTGTCTCAGCAAGGTTAACTAAAATCCCTCTTCGTTAACATTTCTGCGCCCTTTACGGCGCAACGTTCAGGATAAATTATGGAGCTGCTCTGCCCTGCCGGAAACCTCCCGGCGCTTAAGGCGGCCATCGAGAACGGCGCTGATGCGGTCTACATCGGGCTGAAAGATGATACCAACGCCCGTCATTTCGCCGGCCTTAATTTTACCGAGAAAAAATTGCAGGAAGCGGTGAGTTTTGTCCATCAGCACCGCCGTAAGCTGCACATCGCGATTAACACCTTTGCGCATCCGGATGGTTACGCGCGCTGGCAACGTGCCGTAGATATGGCGGCGCAACTGGGTGCGGATGCGCTGATCCTCGCCGACCTCGCCATGCTTGAGTATGCCGCAGAGCGCTACCCACATATTGAGCGTCATGTCTCTGTTCAGGCATCCGCAACCAATGAAGAGGCGATTAATTTCTATCATCGCAACTTTGATGTCGCCCGCGTGGTACTGCCGCGCGTACTGTCTATTCACCAGGTGAAGCAGCTCGCTCGCGTCACGCCAGTTCCCCTGGAAGTGTTCGCCTTTGGCAGTCTGTGCATTATGGCGGAAGGCCGCTGCTATCTTTCATCCTATCTGACGGGCGAGTCTCCTAATACGGTTGGCGCCTGCTCTCCTGCCCGTTTTGTTCGCTGGCAGCAGACCCAACAAGGGCTGGAATCCCGTCTTAATGAAGTGCTGATCGACCGCTATCAGGACGGAGAAAACGCCGGTTATCCGACGCTGTGTAAAGGCCGCTATCTGGTTGACGGCGAGCGCTATCATGCGCTGGAAGAACCCACCAGCCTGAATACGCTGGAGCTGCTGCCAGAACTGCTGGCGGCCAATATTGCCTCGGTGAAAATCGAAGGGCGTCAGCGTAGCCCGGCCTACGTCAGCCAGGTGGCGAAAGTGTGGCGCCAGGCGATCGACCGCTGTATGGCCGACCCGCAAAACTACGCCCCACAGGCCGCGTGGATGGAAACGCTCGGTTCAATGTCCGAAGGCACGCAGACCACGCTTGGCGCGTATCACCGTAAATGGCAGTGAGAGAAGCAATGAAATATTCCTTAGGGCCGGTGCTGTGGTACTGGCCGAAAGAAACGCTGGAAGATTTTTATCAGCAGGCCGCCACCAGCCAGGCCGACGTTATCTATCTTGGCGAAGCGGTGTGCAGTAAACGCCGCGCTACCAAAGTAGGCGACTGGATCGATATGGCGAAATCGCTCGCTGGCAGCGGTAAACAGGTGGTGCTGTCAACGCTGGCGCTGGTGCAGGCCTCCTCTGAGCTGGGAGAACTGAAGCGCTATGTCGAAAACGGCGACTTCCTGCTGGAAGCCAGCGATCTCGGCGTGGTAAACATGTGCGCCGAGCGTAAGCTGCCGTTTGTCGCCGGGCATGCGCTCAACTGCTACAACGCGGTAACCCTGCGTTTGCTGCTCAGGCAGGGCATGGTACGCTGGTGTATGCCGGTAGAACTGTCCCGTGACTGGCTGGTCAATCTGCTTAACCAGTGTGAAGAGCTGGGTATTCGCAATCAGTTTGAAGTAGAGGTACTGAGCTACGGGCATCTGCCGCTGGCGTACTCTGCCCGCTGCTTTACCGCACGCTCTGAAGACCGTCCAAAAGACGAGTGTGAAACCTGCTGCATCAAATACCCGAATGGGCGCGATGTGCTGTCGCAGGAGAATCAGCAGGTCTTTGTCCTCAACGGCATCCAGACTATGAGCGGCTATGTTTACAACCTCGGCAACGAGCTGACATCGATGCAGGGTCTGGTTGATATTGTGCGTCTGTCCCCTTCAGGCAGCGACACGTTCGCCATGCTCGATGCCTTCCGCGCCAATGAAAATGGCACTGCCCCATTACCGCTTGCCGCCCACAACGACTGCAACGGCTACTGGAAACGGCTGGCAGGTCTTGAACTACAGCCGTGATTAATAGCTCACTTTGTTAACAACATTCGCTAATCTTTAATGCAGTATTAAAAGATTAACCGGTAACAAAGTGAGCCGTTATGACTGACAAAACTATTCCGTTCTCGGTGCTGGATCTGGCGCCGATCCCTGAAGGATCTTCGGCAAAAGAGGCCTTCACACACTCGCTTGATCTCGCTCGACTGGCCGAAAAGCGCGGCTACCACCGCTACTGGCTGGCAGAACATCACAACATGACCGGCATCGCCAGCGCTGCGACCTCTGTGCTGATTGGCTATCTGGCTGCCAATACCACCACGCTGCATCTTGGTTCTGGCGGCGTTATGCTGCCCAACCATTCGCCGCTGGTGATCGCCGAGCAGTTCGGTACCCTGAATACGCTGTATCCGGGACGAATCGATCTCGGGCTTGGCCGCGCGCCGGGTAGCGACCAGCCGACCATGCGCGCGCTGCGCCGCCATATGAGTGGTGATATCGATAACTTCCCGCGCGACGTAGCTGAACTGGTGGACTGGTTCGACGCCCGCGATCCTAATCCCCATGTACGCCCGGTTCCCGGCTACGGCGAGCAGATCCCGGTCTGGTTATTAGGCTCCAGCCTGTACAGCGCACAGCTGGCAGCCCAGCTCGGCCTGCCATTTGCCTTCGCCTCGCACTTTGCTCCGGATATGTTGCATCAGGCGCTGCATCTGTATCGCACCCAGTTCAAGCCCTCAGCGCGTCTGGCAAAGCCGTATGCGATGGTGTGCATCAACATCATTGCCGCCGACAGCAACCGCGATGCCGAATTTCTTTTCACCTCAATGCAGCAGGCGTTTGTGAAACTGCGTCGTGGCGAAACCGGCCAGCTACCGCCACCGGTAGAGAATATGCATCAGCTGTGGTCCGCTTCCGAGCAGTACGGCGTACAACAGGCTCTGAGCATGTCGCTGGTTGGTGATAAGGCGAAAGTGCGACACGGTCTCGACGCCATTTTGCGTGAAACCCAGGCCGATGAAATTATGGTTAACGGCCAGATTTTTGATCATCAGGCACGGCTACATTCGTTTGACCTGGCGATGCAGGTGAAAGAAGAGTTGGTGGGGTAATCGTTGTTTTGCCCGGTGGCGCTTCGCTTACCGGGCTTACGAGACCGTATAGGCCGGATTAGGCGCAACCGCCATCCGGCACTAAAAGGTTACTGGTACACAGGCAACAAATTCACGCTCGACAGAATATGGATAACCGCGTTGCCGATACCGAATACCAGGATCAGCGCAATCATCGGCTTGCCGCCCCAGACACGGAATTTCGGGCTGCCAAAACGCTCGCGGGATTTACGGGCCAGCAGCGCCGGAACAATGGCGGCCCAGATGGTCGCGGCAAGCCCTGCATAGCCAATGGCGTACAGGAAACCGTTCGGCCACAGCAGGCCACCGACAATCGGCGGGACAAACGTCAGCAATGCCGTTTTAAAACGTCCCATTGCCGAGTCATCAAAGCCAAACAGATCCGCCAAATAGTCAAACAGACCGAGCGTGACCCCGAGGAATGAACTCGCCACCGCAAAGTTGGAGAACACCACCAGCAGCAGATCCAGACTACGGCTGTTCAGCACGCCGCTCAGCGCCTGTACCAGCACATCAATGTTACCGCCCTGCTGCGCAATACCGATAAATTCCGGACGCGGGATGTTACCCATCGTCCCCAGCAACCATACGGTATACAGCACCAGCGCCAGCAGCGTGCCGTACACCAGGCACTTAACGATGGTCTTCGGATCTTTGCCGTAGTACTTCATCAGGCTCGGGACGTTGCCGTGGTAGCCGAATGAGGCCAGGCAGAACGGTAACGTCATCAGCAGGTACGGCGTATACGAAGCGTTGCTCTGCGCCACGTTAAACAGCGTCGTGGGCGTAACATGCCCCAGCAGACTGCCGAAGGTCAGGAAAAAAGTAATCACCTTCGCGCCCAGCACAATCGCCGTCATGCGGCTAACCGCTTTGGTGCTTAACCACACCACGAACGCCACCAGCAGCGCAAAACCAAGACCCGCCGCACGCGCCGGAACGTTCAGCGACATCTCCGAGAAGGTGTGATGCAGGATCGAACCGCTCGCCGAGATATACGCATAGGTAAGGATATAGAGAACGAAAGCAATCGAGATGCCGTTCACAACGTTCCAGCCTTTGCCCAGCAGATCTTTCGTGATGGTGTCAAAGCTGGAACCAATGCGGTAATTGAGGTTAGCTTCAAGGATCATCAGCCCGGAGTGCAGCATGCAAAACCAGGTGAAGATCAGCGCCGCCATTGACCAGAAGAACCACGCCCCGGACATGACCACTGGCAGAGAAAACATCCCTGCGCCAATAATGGTGCCGCCGATGATCACCACGCCGCCAAGCAGCGAAGGTGACGTTTGGGTGGTGGTTAGTGTTGCCATTTAGCCATCTCTCCAGTCATTTATATTGTGACTACATTTCAATGTGCTGCACTGTACCAGTACACGAGTACAAATGAAATAAAAAAAGCCCCGATTGTTGAGATCGGGGCTGTATATTTTACTTTACGGTATTAAACCGTAATTTCGCATGGATTACGCATCACCACCGAAACGACGACGACCAGCGGAATCATCACGACGCGGAGCAGAAGAATCGTCACGACGCGGACCGCGGTTGCCTTCACGACGTTCGCCGCTGAAACGACGACCTTCGCTACGACCGCCTTCACGACGCTCGCCGCTGAAACCACGACCTTCTCCACGACCGCCTTCACGACGCTCACCGCTGAAACGGCCACCGCCACGACGCTCACCACCGGTGTGCGGAACTGCATCGCCAACCAGCTGCATGTTCATCGGCTTGTTCAGGATGCGAGTACGGGTAAAGTGCTGCAGCACGTCGCCCGGCATACCTTTCGGCAGCTCGATGGTAGAGTGGGAAGCAAACAGCTTGATGTTACCGATGTAACGGCTGCTGATATCGCCTTCGTTAGCAATCGCACCAACGATATGACGGACTTCAACACCGTCATCACGGCCCACTTCAATGCGGTACAGCTGCATATCGCCAACGTCACGACGTTCACGACGCGGACGGTCTTCACCACCACGCTCATTACGGTCACCACGCGGGCCACGATCGTTGCGGTCACGCGGACCACGATCGTCACGGTCGCGGAATTCGCGTTTCGGATGCATCGGCGCATCTGGCGGCAGGATCAGCGGACGTTCGCCCTGAGCCATTTTCAGCAGTGCGGCTGCCAGCGTTTCGATATCCAGTTCTTCTTCCGGCTGCATTTTCGCCAGCAGAGCACGGTACTGATCCAGATCGCTGCTTTCCAGCTGCTGCTGTACTTTAGCGGCGAATTTTTCCAGACGGCGTTTGCCCAGCAGGTCTGCGTTCGGCAGTTCTACTTCCGGAATAGTCAGCTTCATGGTGCGTTCGATGTTACGCAGCAGACGACGCTCACGGTTCTCAACGAACAGCAGCGCGCGACCCGCACGGCCCGCACGACCGGTACGGCCGATACGGTGAACGTAAGATTCGGAATCCATCGGGATGTCGTAGTTAACAACCAGGCTGATACGCTCAACGTCCAGGCCACGTGCCGCAACGTCGGTAGCAATCAGAATATCCAGACGGCCATCTTTCAGACGCTCCAGAGTCTGCTCACGCAGGGACTGGTTCATGTCGCCGTTCAGTGCAGCGCTGCTATAACCGCTACGCTCCAGCGCTTCTGCCACTTCCAGGGTCGCATTTTTGGTACGAACGAAGATAATCGCCGCATCAAAGTCTTCTGCTTCCAGGAAACGCACCAGCGCTTCATTTTTACGCATGCCCCAGACGGTCCAGTAGCTCTGGCTGATGTCAGGACGGGTAGTTACGCTGGACTGAATGCGTACTTCCTGCGGCTCTTTCATAAAGCGGCGGGTAATACGACGAATCGCTTCCGGCATAGTCGCGGAGAACAGAGCGGTCTGATGACCTTCCGGGATCTGCGCCATGATGGTTTCAACGTCTTCGATGAAGCCCATACGCAGCATTTCATCAGCTTCGTCCAGTACCAGACCGCTCAGTTTGGAGAGGTCCAGAGTACCGCGCTTCAGGTGATCCAGCAGACGGCCCGGCGTACCGACAACGATCTGTGGTCCCTGACGCAGGGCACGTAATTGCACGTCATAACGCTGGCCGCCGTACAGGGCAACCACGTTCACGCCGCGCATGTGTTTAGAGAAATCCGTCATGGCTTCTGCAACCTGAACCGCCAGTTCGCGGGTCGGTGCCAGCACCAGAATCTGAGGTGCCTTCAGCTCAGGATCAAGATTGTTGAGCAGCGGTAAAGAGAACGCTGCAGTTTTGCCGCTACCCGTCTGGGCCATACCCAGAACATCGCGGCCGCCCAGCAGATGCGGAATGCACTCTGCCTGGATTGGAGATGGTTTTTCGTAACCCAGATCGGTAAGGGCTTCAAGGATAGGAGCCTTCAGGCCCAGATCTGCAAAAGTGGTTTCGAATTCAGCCATGTAGTACGTGTGCCTCAAAATTAATGGCGGCCAGTCTACATAACTCATCATGAAATTGATCTGCAATTTTCATTGAAAAGTGTGAACCGGCTCAAAGTAGGTGTATTAACGAACAACAACGCCCTCACCCGTGAAGGTGATGGCAATCAAAAAAGATTACGGGCTGATGTGTACGTCAGCTATTGCTGGTCCGATTCTGCCAGGTCATCTTGGTCCTGGCCCAGGAGCGATAATTCCAACAATGCGTATCGGTGCTCAACAAAGTTATGAACGTTGTTAGCCACCGCCAGTTTGAACAATGCCGTAGCGTTGTCCAAATCCCCCAGACTTAGGTAGTACTTACCTAAATAGAAGTTGGTTTCACTGAGATGCTCAGCGAGCGAGGTGTTATCCGTTGCGTCCGCCTTTAGGCGTTCCATCAGCGTTGCTTCGCTAATGTTGCCCAGGTAGAACTCGACAATGTTCCATCCCCATTGCTCTTTATCCGATTTCTCAAAGCGTTGCTTTAACGCTTCTTTAGCCTGCTTCTCATCGAGCTTCTGCTCGGCGAGATAAAGCCACAGACTACGGAAAGGATCATTGGGATCGTCTTGATAAAACGCTAGCAGATCATCTTGCGCTAACTTGTCGCGACCGCCGTAATACAATGCGATACCGCGATTTAAGTGCGCGTAGTTGTAAGTTGGATCAAGCTCAAGTACAGAATCAAACGCTTCATAGGCAGCATCAAAATTGCCTGCCTGCGTTAAATATATACCTAAGTAATTGAATACTTCAGGCATATCTGGTCGGATTGCCAGCGCTTGTGAAAAATCATTTCGCGCCAGTGCCCTCAGACCGAGACTATCATACAACACTCCGCGCTCATATAAAAGCTGTGCGCGTTCGTCATCGGTTAAAGCCCGACTGGCAAGAATTTGTTCCATACGTGCCAGAATCACTTCCTGCTGCAAAGTCGGTTGCAATGGTACTGCGAGGACTTCACTCTTACGCCAGGCGGAATTACTGCATCCAGCCAGCGTGAGTGCTGTCGCAACGAAACACCAGCGCAAAAAAGGCTTCATTTCCCACTCCCGAAGACAACGATTGAATGAACGTCCAGGTTCCCCGGTTGCTAACAAGGCGTCCTGCCGGGTTAAAAGCCCTCCGCTTTCACGGAGGGCAATGGCAACCTTACTCGCCCTGGCTTGCCGGAGCTTCCGGTTCGCCTGCAGGCTGAGACTGCTCAGTTGCTTCTTTAATGCTCAGACGTACACGGCCCTGGCGATCTACTTCCAGAACTTTGACCGGTACTTCCTGGCCCATCTGCAGGTAATCGGTCACTTTCTCAACGCGTTTGTCAGCGATCTGAGAGATGTGTACCAGACCTTCTTTACCGCCACCGATGGCAACGAATGCGCCAAAGTCAACGATACGGGTCACTTTACCATTGTAGATACGGCCTACTTCGATCTCTGCGGTGATCTCTTCGATACGACGGATAGCATATTTCGCTTTCTCGCCGTCGGTCGCAGCAATCTTCACAGTACCATCATCTTCAATTTCAATGGTGGTGCCGGTTTCTTCGGTCAGAGCACGGATAACAGAACCGCCTTTACCGATAACGTCTTTGATCTTGTCCGGGCTGATCTTGATGGTGTGGATACGCGGAGCGAACTGAGAAATGTCACCACGCGGTGCGTTGATCGCTTGTTCCATCACACCCAGAATGTGCAGACGCGCACCTTTAGCCTGGTTCAGAGCAACCTGCATGATCTCTTTGGTGATACCTTCAATTTTGATATCCATCTGCAGTGCAGAGATACCGTCGCGGGAACCCGCCACTTTGAAGTCCATATCGCCCAGGTGGTCTTCGTCGCCCAGGATGTCAGACAGAACAACAAAGTTGTCGCCTTCTTTCACCAGACCCATCGCGATACCCGCAACGGCAGCTTTGATCGGCACGCCTGCGTCCATCAGCGCCAGAGAAGCACCACATACGGAAGCCATGGAAGAAGAACCGTTAGATTCGGTGATTTCAGAAACCACACGTACGGTGTACGGGAATTTATCCAGTTCCGGCATCACTGCCAGTACGCCACGCTTCGCCAGACGACCGTGACCAATCTCACGACGCTTCGGAGAACCGACCATACCGGTTTCACCTACGCAGTACGGAGGGAAGTTGTAGTGGAACAGGAAGTTGTCAGTACGCTCGCCCATCAGCTCGTCAAGGTTCTGCGCATCACGAGTGGTGCCCAAGGTCGCAGTAACCAGCGCCTGAGTTTCACCACGGGTGAACAGTGCGGAACCGTGGGTACGCGGCAGAACGCCAGTACGCACGTCCAGACCACGGATCATATCTTTTTCACGGCCATCGATGCGCGGCTCGCCTGCCAGTACGCGGCTGCGAACAACATTTTTCTCGATAGCGTGCAGGATTTCACCCAGTTCGTTAGCGTCCAGGGTTTCGTCTTCAGCCACCAGAGTTGCGATGGTTTCAGATTTGATCACGTCAACCTGAGCGTAACGCTCTTGTTTGTCGGTGATACGGTAAGCATCGCTCAGACGAGCTTCTGCAAGTGCGGCAACGCGTGCGTTCAGCGCTTCGTTGACGGCTTCTGGCTGCCAGTCCCAACGCGGTTTGCCAGCTTCTTTCGCCAGCTCGTTGATAGCCTGAATAACAACCTGCTGCTGTTCGTGGCCGAATACTACAGCGCCCAGCATCTGGTCTTCGCTCAGCAGTTCAGCTTCGGATTCAACCATCAGTACGGCAGCTTCAGTACCAGCAACAACCAGGTCCAGCTTGCTTTCTTTCAGTTCGTCCTGAGTCGGGTTCAGTACGTACTGGTCATTGATGTAACCAACACGTGCAGCACCGATCGGGCCGTTGAACGGGATGCCAGACAGAGTCAGCGCAGCAGATGCACCAATCATTGCCACGATATCCGGGTTAACCTGCGGGTTAACGGAAACAACGGTCGCGATAACCTGAACTTCGTTAACGAAGCCTTCCGGGAACAGCGGGCGAACCGGGCGGTCAATCAGACGCGCGATCAGAGTTTCGCCTTCACTCGGACGGCCTTCACGACGGAAGAAGCTACCCGGGATACGGCCAGCAGCGTAGGTACGCTCCTGATAGTTAACGGTCAGTGGGAAAAAGTCCTGGCCTGGTTTCGCTTTTTTCTGGCCAACAACGGTAACGAATACCGCAGTGTCATCCATGCTAACCATAACAGCGGCAGTCGCCTGACGCGCCATCATGCCGGTTTCCAGCGTAACGGTATGCTGACCGTACTGGAATTTACGAACGATCGGATTAAGCAAATTAATATCCTTTCTCTATTTTTTGACGACACATTTTTGCGCCATCGTTAATACCCGATCTTCTGCGCATCCTCGCGACTAATGACAACCCTAACCCATAAGCATGAGTAAAGCCTCTCATTAGCCGCGCGAACCTCTGCAACGGAAGATCATTCATAGCAACAATACATTAGTTTCCAGCGAATTGCTGCCATCTGCTGGAAAAAAGGGGCCATGAAGGCCCCCTCTTTCTGAAACTCGAAAGAATTAGCGACGCAGACCCAGACGCTCGATCAGCGCGGTGTAACGTGCAACATCTTTACGTTTCAGGTAGTCGAGCAGTTTACGACGCTGAGAAACCATGCGCAGCAGACCACGACGGCTGTGGTGATCTTTTTTGTGCTCTGCAAAGTGGCCCTGCAGGTGGTTAATCTGTGCAGTCAACAGAGCAACCTGAACATCGGTAGAACCGGTGTCGTTTGCATCACGACCAAACTCAGAAACGATTTTAGCGGTAGCTTCAGTACTTAGAGACATTTTAAAACTCCAAAGTGTTAAGAATGAAAGGATGCCGATCTCTAATTCAGCTATCCCAGTGTATACACGCCTTCTTCAAACTGACCCTGCGCTGGCTGTGTCCGCTCACCTCGGTCACTTACCTGAGTAAGCTCCTGAGGATCCTCAGACCTGCCGCCTTGATGCAGCTCGAATGATTTTGTGTACACGCCACGCAGATTGTTAAACAATTTACGCGACGTTAAGCGGCAGTATTCTACTCGCAGCGCCCTTTTATCGCAAGACAGAGAGCGCTATGCAGGATACTCAACCACCAGGCGACGAGGAGCGACACGACCTTCATCGTCCATCTCCCCCATGCCGATAAACTTGCCGTCATCGCCTTCCGTCACGCGCACCAGCCCTTCAAGCGGCGCACCTGACGTCCGTACCGGGTTACCATTTTTAAAGTAAACCGACGATGTTAAAGGCAAATTAACAACAGGGTAGTCCGATGCAGGACTGTCCATTGGCATCAGCAAAGGATCAAGCAGCTGCGCCGCCGGAATGTTCTGCTGTTCGGCCTGTTCAACCAGCTCATGCAGATGTTCCAGCGTAACCATACGATCCACCGGATACTTGCTGACCGTCAGACGACGCAGATACGTTACGTGCGCGCCGCAGCCCAGCTTCTCACCGAGATCGTCAACGATGGTGCGAATATAAGTGCCTTTGGAGCAGTGAACTTCCAGCTCCAGCTCGTTACCTTCGTGGCGAATAAACAGCAGCTCATAGACGGTAATCGGGCGCGCTTCACGCGGCACTTCAATGCCCTGACGCGCATATTCGTACAGCTTTTTACCCTGGTACTTCAGCGCCGAATACATTGACGGAATCTGCTCGATATCGCCGCGGAAAGTCTCCAGCGCGCTGGCAAGCTGCTCTGCGCTGAAGGTTACCGGACGCTCCTGCACGATTTGCCCATCGGCATCGGAGGTGTCGGTACGCTGGCCCAGACGGGCAACCACACGATAGCGTTTGTCAGAATCCAGCAAATACTGGGAAAACTTAGTCGCTTCACCGAGGCAGATAGGCAGCATGCCTGTCGCCAGCGGATCCAGCGCGCCGGTATGTCCCGCGCGGTTGGCATTGTAGATGCGCTTTACTTTTTGCAGTACGTCATTGCTGGACATGCCCTGCGGCTTATCCAGCAGCAGAACACCGTGAATGTCGCGACCACGACGACGAGGACGACTCATCAGTCCTCCTTGCTGTCGTCCGCTGGGTTCACACGACGCTCATCGTCATGTTTCACCACGCTGGTCACCAGGTTGGACATGCGCATCCCTTCAACTAACGAATTGTCGTAGAAGAAGGTCAGCTCAGGCACGATACGCAGACGCATTGCTTTACCCAGCAGAGAGCGGATAAAACCAGAGGCTTCCTGCAGTGCCTTAATGCCGTTTTTCACGGCAGCTTCGTCCTGATCGTTGAGGAAAGTCACGAACACTTTAGCGTATGCCAGGTCTCGGGACATCTCAACACCCGATACGGTGGTCATCATACCAACACGCGGGTCTTTGATTTCGCGTTGCAGGATGAGTGCGATTTCTTTCTGCATCTCCTGCGCGACACGCTGTGGGCGACCAAATTCTTTCGCCATAATAAATTCTCCAGAATAAAGACAAAAAAGGGGCCATAAGCCCCTTTTTAAATTTCTTGCCGGGTGGCGCTTCGCTTCCCCAGCCTACACTTAATCATCTTCTAAGGATTTTGGGTTGCAGCAAGGCGGCAAACTCGTAAATCCCCGGAAGCATAGATAACTATGTGACCGGGGTGATCGAGCGCAGCCAACGCAGTTGCGGCCCAAAAGACGACGAAGATTATGCGATGGTACGTTTGATCTCGATAATCTCGAACACTTCGATCATATCGCCAACGCGAACGTCGTTGTAGTTCTTAACGCCGATACCACATTCCATGCCATTACGGACTTCGTTGACGTCATCCTTGAAGCGGCGCAGGGATTCCAGCTCGCCTTCATAGATAACCACGTTGTCGCGCAGTACGCGGATTGGGTTGTGACGTTTAATCGTGCCTTCGGTAACCATACAGCCTGCGATAGCGCCGAATTTCGGTGATTTGAACACATCACGAACTTCAGCCAGACCAATGATCTGCTGTTTCAGTTCCGGAGACAGCATGCCGCTCATCGCTGCTTTCACTTCGTCGATCAGATGATAGATGACGGAGTAGTAACGCAGATCCAGGCTTTCTGATTCGATAACTTTACGTGCAGAGGCATCAGCACGGACGTTGAAGCCAACCAGAATCGCGTTGGATGCCGCAGCCAGGGTCGCGTCGGTTTCGGTGATACCACCTACGCCAGAACCGATAATCTTCACTTTTACTTCGTCGGTAGACAGTTTCAGTAAAGAGTCGGAAATCGCTTCTACAGAACCCTGAACATCGGCCTTCAGAACGATGTTCACTTCGTGAACTTCGCCTTCGGTCATGTTGGCGAACATGTTCTCCAGTTTAGATTTCTGCTGACGAGCCAGTTTAACTTCACGGAATTTGCCCTGACGGTACAGTGCAACTTCACGGGCTTTCTTCTCGTCACGAACAACGGTAACTTCGTCACCCGCAGCCGGAACACCGGACAGACCCAGGATTTCCACCGGAATGGATGGACCCGCTTCCAGTACTTCCTGACCCAGTTCGTTACGCATCGCACGAACGCGGCCGTATTCGAAACCACACAGTACGATGTCGCCTTTGTTCAGCGTACCTTCACGTACCAGCACGGTAGCAACCGGACCACGACCTTTATCCAGGAAGGATTCGATAACCGCACCGCTAGCCATACCTTTACGCACAGCTTTCAGTTCCAGTACTTCGGCCTGCAGCAGGATAGCATCCAGCAGTTCGTCGATACCGGTACCCGCTTTCGCAGAAACGTGAACGAACTGGCTCTCGCCGCCCCAATCTTCCGGCATGATGCCGTACTGGGACAGTTCGTTTTTAACGCGATCTGGATCCGCTTCTGGTTTATCGATTTTGTTGACTGCAACCACTACCGGCACACCTGCCGCTTTCGCGTGCTGGATAGCTTCGATAGTCTGCGGCATCACGCCGTCATCTGCTGCAACAACCAGAACAACGATATCCGTCGCCTGAGCACCACGAGCACGCATGGAGGTAAACGCGGCGTGACCCGGGGTATCCAGGAAGGTGATCATACCGTTGTCAGTTTCAACATGGTACGCACCGATGTGCTGAGTAATGCCGCCCGCTTCGCCAGAGGCAACTTTCGTGGAGCGAATGTAGTCCAGCAGAGAGGTTTTACCGTGGTCAACGTGACCCATGATGGTCACTACCGGTGCGCGCGGTTCTGCCGCAGCGCCGGTGTCACGGTCGCTCATTACTGCTTCTTCCAGCTCGTTTTCACGACGCAGGATAACTTTGTGGCCCATCTCTTCGGCAACCAGCTGTGCGGTTTCCTGGTCGATGACCTGGTTAATGGTCGCCATTGCGCCCAGCTTCATCATCGCTTTGATGACCTGAGAACCTTTGACTGCCATCTTGTTCGCCAGATCGCCAACGGTGATGGTTTCGCCGATCACAACGTCACGGTTAACGGCCTGAGCCGGCTTCTGGAAGCCCTGCTGCAGAGCGGAACCTTTACGCTGCTTACCGCCTTTACCGCCGCGAACCGCTGCACGCGCTTCTTCACGGTCAGCTTTAGATTCAGCGTGTTTGTTACCTTTCTTCGCCGGACGCGCTGCTTTCGTGCTGCGAGTACGACCACGGCCGCCTTCTACTTCACGATCGTTCTCGTCTTCTGCCTGGCGAGCATGCTGAGAGGTGGTGACGTGATAATCGCTGGTATCTTCAACAGGTTCAGCGTTATTCACACCATTCTTCTCGTTTTCTTCCGCCATACGGCGAGCTTCTTCCGCTACGCGGCGCGCTTCTTCTTCAAGCTTGCGACGTGCTTCTTCTTCCGCTTTACGCTTCAGTTCTGCGGCTTCATTTTCACGGCGGGCTTTTTCGGCCTGGGCGGTTTTAGTCATATCGTCGGTCTGTTGATTGCTCACTTTGTCTTTTTCCGCAGCTTCACGTTTCGCTTTATCAGCGGCTTCACGCTTAGCTTGTTCTGCGGCCTCACGTTCGGCTTTTTGTTGCGCCTCGCGTTTGGCAGCTTCTTCTGCCTCACGACGGGCTTGCTCTTCCGCTTCACGCTGCGCCTGCTCTTCCGCGGCAAGGCGTTCAGCCTCTTGCGGATCGCGTTTCACAAAGGTGCGTGTCTTGCGGACTTCGATTTGTACCGATTTGCTTTTTCCACCGGTACCTGGAATATTGAGAGTACTGCGCGTTTTACGCTGCAATGTCAACTTATCGGGCGCTGAGCCGTTTTCACGGTTCAGATGCGCCAGTAAGGTTTGTTTCTCTTGTGCGGACACAGAGTCGTCAGCAGACTTCGGGATACCTGCATCAGCAAATTGCTGTACCAGGCGATCCACGGAGGTCTGTATCTCTGCAGCCAGCGTTTTTACGGTTACATCTGTCATACTGTTCCTTCCTGCTACAGTTTATTACGCTTCGTCGCCGAACCAGCAAATATTACGGGCAGCCATAATCAGCTCACCGGCTTTTTCGTCGGTCAACCCTTCGATATCAGCCAGATCATCAATGCCCTGTTCAGCGAGATCTTCCAGCGTACAAACACCACGGGCAGCCAGTTTGAAAGCCATCTCACGATCCAATCCTTCCAGATTCAGCAGATCGTCAGCCGGTTTGTTATCACCGAGACTTTCTTCCTGGGCCAGTGCCAGAGTGGTCAGTGCGTTTTTAGCACGCTCGCGCAGCGCTTCAACGGTCTGTTCATCCAGGCCGTCAATTTCCAGCAGCTCTTTCATTGGCACGTAGGCCAGTTCTTCCAGCGTCGCAAAACCTTCTTCTACCAGAACCGTCGCGAAATCTTCATCGATATCGAGATATTTGGTGAAGGTATCAATGGCTGCATGTGCTTCAGCCTGATGCTTCGCCTGCAGGTCATCAACGGTCATCACGTTGAGTTCCCAACCGCTCAGTTGTGAAGCCAGGCGGACGTTCTGACCATTACGTCCAATCGCCTGAGCCAGGTTACCGGCTTCAACCGCGATATCCATGGTGTGTTTGTCTTCATCCACCACGATAGAAGCGACGTCTGCTGGCGCCATTGCGTTAATCACGAACTGCGCCGGGTTATCATCCCACAGGACGATATCGATACGCTCGCCGCCCAGTTCGGTAGAAACCGCCTGAACGCGCGCACCGCGCATACCCACACAGGCGCCGACCGGATCAATACGCTTGTCGTTGGTCTTAACGGCGATTTTCGCACGTGAACCTGGATCGCGAGCAGCCGCTTTAATTTCGATCACTTCTTCGCCAATTTCCGGCACTTCAATGCGGAACAGCTCTATCAGCATTTCCGGTTTGGAACGGGTTACGAACAGCTGCGCACCGCGCGCTTCCGGGCGTACAGAGTAAAGAACGCCACGAATACGGTCACCTGGGCGGAAGTTTTCACGCGGCAGCATGTCTTCACGCAGGATCACGGCTTCAGCATTGCTGCCCAGATCCAGAGAAATGTTGTCGCGGTTAACTTTCTTCACCACACCGGTGACGATTTCGCCTTCGTGTTCGCGGAACTGATCGACAACCATTGCGCGTTCGGCTTCACGTACTTTCTGTACGATAACCTGTTTCGCGGTCTGGGTGGTGATACGGTCAAAGGTGACAGATTCAATCTGATCTTCAACATATTCGCCCACGTTCAGACTTTCGTCTTCGAAGCGTGCCGCTTCCAGCGTAATTTCTTTGGTCGGCTGAGTAACTTCTTCTACGATTACCCAACGACGGAAGGTATCGAAATCACCGCTTTTACGATCGATTTCTACGCGAACGTCGATCTCTTGCTCATATTTTTTCTTTGTTGCTGTAGCCAGCGCACTTTCCAGCGCTTCAAAAATTTTCTCGCGTGGCAGCGCTTTTTCGTTGGATACGGCTTCAACAACAGCCAAAATTTCTTTGTTCATCGCGGGCTTTTCACCTCAATCCAGACTGTTAAAAGTGGGGAACCAGGTTCGCCTTCTGGATATTACTCAGCGCGAACACTTCATCTTTACCTTCGACTGTGACCGTGATCATCTCACCATCCACCGCTTTGATAACGCCCTGCCATTTACGACGGTTTTGTACCGCCATACGAAGAACCAGCGTCACTTCTTCACCCAGGAAACGCACGTAGTGTTCAGCTGTGAACAGAGGACGGTCGAGACCCGGAGAGGAGACTTCCAGGTTGTAGGCAACGGTGATTGGGTCTTCGACATCCATCACGGCGCTTACCTGATGGCTCACATCAGCACAATCATCAACATTGATGCCATCTTCACTATCAATATAGATGCGCAGTGTGGATGTGCGACCACGAATAAATTCGATGCCGACCAACTCGTAGCCCAGGGCTTCAACTGGCGCTGTAATCATCTCTGTTAATTTTTGCTCTAATGTGGACAAGCCCACCCCCAAGACATAAAAAAAGGGCCTAAAGCCCAGTTATTCTGTAGTCAGATAACAAAAAACCCCGATAAATCGGGGCTTTATATAACTGAACCCTATAACCGCACCTGCGGTTCGGAAAACCTTCCGAAAGAATTTTTTTCAAATCCAGCTACGAAGGCCTAAGTCTTCACAGTATATTTGAAAAAGAACTCTAAGGGAAAGTGGTTGCGGGGGCCGGATTTGAACCGACGACCTTCGGGTTATGAGCCCGACGAGCTACCAGGCTGCTCCACCCCGCGCCTGAAACGTGGCAAATTTTACTCGTTTTGGGTAAAAAATGCAAATACTGCTGGGATTTGGTACCGAGGACGGGACGTAAAATCTGCGCACAGTATATTGATTCACTATGCGGTATGTCAACCTTGTTACGACTATGCAAATCAATGAATGCTGCCCAGCGAATATTCGACCAGATAAATGTGTCACCCGCGCCGTTATTTAACGAAATTATCACTAAACTCTTCCTGTCATCCAGAAAAGATGATTAAATGAAAACTCACTTATTTTGCATAAAAATGCAATTAGTATAATAAGCCGACCTCTTCACCAGTCTATCAAGCAGGGTTTTATTTTATGACGACGATTCTCAAGCATCTCCCGGTAGGTCAACGTATTGGTATCGCTTTTTCCGGCGGCCTGGACACCAGTGCAGCACTGCTGTGGATGCGACAAAAAGGGGCTGTCCCATATGCATATACTGCGAATTTGGGCCAGCCGGATGAGGATGACTATGACGCCATTCCTCGCCGTGCAATGGAATATGGTGCTGAGAATGCTCGCCTGGTAGATTGCCGTAAGCAGCTGGTTGCCGAAGGGATTGCTGCGATTCAGTGCGGTGCATTCCACAACACCACCGGCGGACTGACCTATTTCAATACCACTCCGCTGGGCCGTGCTGTCACCGGCACCATGCTGGTTGCGGCCATGAAAGAAGATGGCGTAAATATCTGGGGTGACGGTAGCACCTATAAAGGTAACGATATTGAACGCTTCTATCGTTACGGTCTGCTGACCAACGCCGAACTGCAGATTTACAAACCATGGCTGGATACCGATTTTATCGATGAACTCGGCGGTCGCCATGAGATGTCCGAATTTATGATTGCCTGTGGTTTCGACTACAAGATGTCCGTTGAGAAAGCGTACTCCACGGACTCCAATATGCTCGGGGCGACCCACGAAGCAAAAGACCTCGAATTTCTGAACTCCAGCGTCAAAATCGTCAACCCGATTATGGGCGTGAAATTCTGGGATGAGAGCGTGAAGATCCCGGCAGAAGAAGTCACCGTGCGTTTTGAGCAGGGTCATCCGGTTGCGCTGAACGGTAAAACCTTCAGCGACGACGTTGAGATGATGCTGGAAGCCAACCGCATCGGCGGTCGTCACGGTCTGGGTATGAGCGATCAGATTGAAAACCGTATCATTGAAGCGAAAAGCCGGGGCATCTACGAAGCTCCGGGGATGGCATTGCTGCACATCGCCTATGAGCGTTTGCTGACCGGGATTCACAACGAAGACACCATCGAGCAGTATCACGCGCACGGTCGCCAGCTTGGTCGTCTGTTGTATCAGGGCCGCTGGTTTGACTCTCAGGCGCTGATGCTGCGTGACGGTCTGCAGCGTTGGGTTGCCAGCCAGATTACGGGTGAAGTGACGCTGGAACTGCGTCGCGGTAATGATTACTCCATCCTCAACACCGTGTCTGACAATCTGACTTACAAACCAGAACGTCTGACGATGGAAAAAGGCGACTCGGTATTCTCTCCGGATGATCGTATCGGTCAGTTGACCATGCGTAATCTGGATATCACTGATACCCGCGAGAAGCTGTTCGGTTATGCGCAGTCTGGTCTGCTGACCGCCTCTTCCACAACCGGCCTGCCGCAGGTTGAAAATCTGGAAAACAAGGCGAAGTAAATATTCATCATCTTCAGGCCGCGAAAGCGGCCTTTTTTATGCGCAGAAAATAGGGATGTTCTGTTACCCTGAGGCCTGATAAGCCAGGCATCATCAGGTATTGTAATAGTCGGACGGCGTCCTAAATGTCTTATCCGACCTACAGAACTACCACAAATGACAGACGAAAAAAAAGACGCTTTGCAGCGTCTTTTTTTTTGGAATTTGGTACCGAGGATGGGACTCGAACCCACAAGCCCGTTAGGGCACTACCACCTCAAGGTAGCGTGTCTACCAATTCCACCACCTCGGTACAGAATACTTAGCGTGGGATATCGCTGGTCGGCTGAGCCGGAGCAGCTGGCTGAGTTTGCTCGGTTTTCGCCGGTGCACTCAGATTTTCCCACTCACTTCCTTTATTGGTCTTATTGCTGTTCATGTTACCCAGCACCAGACTGATGATGAAGAACAAGGTTCCCAATACAGCTGTCATGCGGGTCATGAAGTTACCAGAACCACTTGAACCAAACAGAGTACCAGAAGCGCCTGCGCCAAAAGAGGCTCCCATATCAGCGCCTTTGCCTTGCTGCAGCATGATCAAGCCTACCAGGCCAATTGCCACAATAAGGAAAACTACTAAAAGAGCTTCGTGCATAATCAACCTGTTCCTTGCGGAGTTGCCGCGTACAATGCTTCGACCATTAAAGCGGGAATGTTTACTGTTTCCCACTGAAGCGGGTGTGAATACTAACCAAAGCGAATAACCTTCGCAAGGGCAATTTGTTGGCATTGTATCAACTGCGGAAAAAATCGCCATATCAATCAAAAACGCAGCAACTTCTCCCAGCATCTCTGCATGACGGCGCGTTGATCGTCAAGATTCGCCCATACCACAACGGGGATTTTACAAATCAGGTCAGCGTTTTCTGGCCAGCAGTGAATAATTTGCTGGTTCACCAACTCTTCCGCCACCATCGATTCGGGTAACCATGCCATTCCCATATGCCGCAGCACCATTTCTCGTATCGTTTCGCTTAAACCACTCTCAAACACTTTTTTCAGACGTGGGCGGACGCGTTGTTCAGCTGGCTCAATAATGCGTCTGACAAAGGTGTAGTCGCTATAGCATAGCCATGGGATCGGCACATGCGGATCGTTAAGCGCATTAGCCAACTGCGCAGAAATAACCGGTATAAATCGCTCATACCGCCATAGTGAACGTTTTAACCCTCCGGCAATCTCCAGCCCCGGCTGCGAAGATGGTAAATCGTAGGTCACCAGCAGATCGATTTGCCGATCTATCAAGGCGTTAAAGTGGTTGTCTATCCCCTGAATACTGGCATTAACCGTAAAATTTAACTGCGGTTCACTCTGTCGCAGATAGTTGATCATATCCGGCAGGATATTCACCGACAGCGTATGCAGGCTAACCATCACCAGCGTATTGTCCGTTGCTGGCGTCATCGCCGATAGCTCGTGGCGCGCCTCTGTTAGTGTACTGAGGACGTGCCGGGCATAGGGTTCAAAGCGTTCACCATAGCGTGTCAGCGTAACGGGGGTCGTGGTCCGGTCAAACAACGGCACCCCTAACACCTCTTCCAGCGCCTTTATACGCCGACTGAGTGCGGGTTGAGTAATATGCCGCTGCGCCGCGGCCTGAGAGTAGTTTCCATGCTGACTCAATGCCAGAAAATCTTCCAGCCACTTACAATCCACGTTGAACTCTCCACCATGCCATAACCGCATCCTCCAATACCAAATCGGTAATAGTCATAGTTATAGTAATGGCTTTATGGTGGGCATCATAACAACAATATTCCTTTTCACCTGCCGACTCTCACCCACGACGTTTGACAGGACCTATATGTTTACTTTATTGACCAATGCCCGTGTTTTTTCTCCCGAGGATTTAGGCCTCTGCTCCCTGCTCATTCATGCCGACCGAATTGTGGCGGTAGAAAAAGATATTTCCCTGTTTGATGGCGTCGACGAGGTCATCGATTGTCATGGTAAATGGGTTATCCCAGGCATAATCGATCAGCATGTCCATCTTACCGGTGGCGGTGGCGAGGCTGGATTTGCCAGCCGAACGCCAGCCGTCAAGCTACGCGATCTGATTCAGGCAGGTATTACCACGGTTGTCGGCGTGTTAGGTACCGATGCCATTTCTCGTTCGCCCAAAGACCTCTACGCCAAAATGCAGTCTCTCAACCTTGAGGGATTACGCGCATTTATGCATACGGGAGCCTACGCGGTACCCAGCCCAACCATTACGCGATCCATCCGCGGTGACATGACCTTCATTCCGGCGATTCTTGGCGTCAAAATCGCCCTCGCCGATCACCGTGGTTCTTACCCCTCTTTCCAGGAATTGCTGAGAATAGTAAGCGATATCCGCGTGGCTTCCCTGCTGGCAGGCAAAAAAGGGTTACTGCATGTACATCTTGGGAATCTGCCTGAAGGGATGTCACAGCTTATTGAGCTGTGTGATGCAGGCATTCCGATTCACCACATTTCACCGACCCATGTTGCGAGAACAGCGCCCTTGTTCGAACAGGCGATTGCGTTCGCTCATCGTGGCGGCCATATCGACGTTACGTCTGGCGGTAGTCGCTTTATGCCTCAGGAGCAGGCAATCCTCCACGCTCTGGAAGCCCAGGTTCCAGCCGATCGCATCACGATCAGCTCTGATGGTAATGGCAGTGTTCCGCGCTTTAACGCCCAGGGTATTGTGGAAGGCTTAAGCGCGGCACCGGTCGCAGGTAACCTTAATCTTCTTCCTCGCTTGATTGATGTGGGGATCCCGGTGCCACAAGCGATCGCGATGTTGACGGCAAACGTTGCGCGCTCGCTGGGTATTTCCGGCGGCGTGCTCTGCGCCGGGGAACGTGCCGATATCTGTGTACTCAATGATGACCTCTCGCTGGCCCATCTGTTCGCTGCGGGTAAGCCGTTGCTGCGGGATGGCGAGTGCCTGGTTACTGGCAACTTCGAGTAAGGGGGCAAGAATGTCATTATTACTGGCGCTAATTGCCATCATTTTTGCCGGACGTCTGATCCTCAAAAAATATCACCCCCAGTCAGTGTTACTGTTGACCGGGATTGTGCTGCTGCTTATCGCGCATTTTAGCGGGATGACCACGCTCAGTGACCTGGTGAAAAAAAGCACCGGATTCGGCCCCTTTGATGCCTTCGAGTTTATTCGCGATACCCTGAGCGTGCGCCTCGGCGGCCTTGGGCTGCAAATTATGCTGATTGGTGGTTTCGCTACATATATGTCGGCCATTGGCGCAAGCCAGGTGCTGGTTCGGGTGACGTCTCGCCCTTTGCAACGCCTGAACTCACCGTATCTGCTGTTGGGACTGGCGCTGTTGCTGGGTCAATTCCTGTCGCTGTTTATCAGCAGCGCCACCGGGCTGGGTCTGCTGTTGATGGCGACGCTCTACCCGCTGCTGACCCGTCTTGGCTGTAGCCGCGCTGCCGTTGCCGCCGTTATCGCCAGTACCTGTGCGGTTGAATTTGGTCCAGGTTCCGGCAACTCGGTTCTCGCCGCCAAAACCGCAGGCATCGAGGTGGTGAACTATTTCGTGCAGGATCAGTTGCCGATCGTCGTCCCCGTTATTCTGTTCATCGCCCTGTTACATATTGTTGTGCAACGCTTTTTCGACCATCGGGAAAGCGGTGACGGTGTGGCTCAGCAGATGCAGACATTAACGTCGACCGATGAAACTGAAGCACCGATCGCCTGGCTTTTTCTGCCCATGCTGCCGCTGGTGTTGATGCTGGTGTGCAGTGATTTAGTATTCAGTTCGCTCAAAATTACGCTGGATACCGCCGTACTGATAAGCCTCGCCATTACCCTGGTTTGTGAGTATTGCCGTCATCGTAAGGCGCGCGAGGTGATGGCAGGCGTACAAAAAGTCTTCGACAGCATGGGCAGCGTTTTTGCTACCGTCGTCACGCTGATTATCGCCGGTGAAGTCTTTTCAGCCGGACTGAAAGCTATTGGCGCCGTCGATGCGCTGCTGTCGCTTTCCGGTGAATTTGGCCTCAGCGCCGCCTCTATTATCCTGCTGATGACCCTTATCACCTTTGCAATTTCAGCGCTAATGGGCTCAGGAAATGCGGCGTTTTTCTCCTTCGCCCCGATGGTACCGGACATCAGCCGTCATATCGGTAGCGACATCGCAGTCATGATGTTGCCTATCCAGATATCGGCGGGTATTGGTCGTACGTTATCCCCCATTGCCGGCGTCATAATTGCTATCGCGGGAATTGCAGGCGTCTCGCCTGTGGATATTGTTAAGCGCACCGCGATTCCGATGCTGGGCGGTTGGTTACTGATGATTGCGCTGACCTTTGCCCGGTCAGGGCATTTGCTGGCGGTTCTGCCGTGGCTGGCAGTCCTTGTAATATTAATGATCGGTGGTTACTTCTGGCAGCGCCGACATAAACAGTCGCTTCCCGTACAGTAAAAAAAACCGGAGTCCCAGACTCCGGTTTTCACTGTTTTTAGTGATTACACCGCTTTGACGGCATCGGCAATACGGTGAGCGAATTCAGTCACCTGCGCTTCATCTTCACCTTCAACCATAACGCGAATTAACGGTTCTGTACCTGACTTACGCAGCAGAACACGTCCGCGATTGCCCAGTGCAGCTTCAACTTCAGCCATCACCGCTTTCACGTTTTCATGTTCCAGCGGATCGCCGCTACCTGCGGTGTAACGTACGTTAACCAGCAGTTGCGGGAACATTTTCATGCCGCTGCACAGGTCGTGCAAACTCATATGGTTGCGCACCATCGCCGCCAGTACCTGCAGACCTGCAACAATACCGTCACCGGTGGTGGTTTTGTCCAGCAGGATCACATGGCCTGAGTTTTCAGCACCGATACGCCAGCCTTTTTCCTGCATTTTTTCCAGTACGTAGCGGTCGCCGACTTTCGCACGGGCAAACGGAATACCCAACTGTTTCAGCGCCAGCTCGAGGCCCATATTGCTCATCAGCGTGCCTACCGCGCCACCGCGCAGTTGCCCCTGACGCAGGGCTTCACGGGCAATGATGTACATGATCTGATCGCCATCGACCTTATTGCCTTCGTGGTCAACCATAATGACGCGGTCGCCGTCACCATCCAGCGCAATACCCAGATCGGCTTTTTCCGCCATCACGCGCGCCTGCAGGGCGCGGACGTCGGTGGCACCGACTTCTTCATTGATATTCACACCGTTTGGCTCACAGCCAATAGCAATCACGTTTGCGCCCAGCTCACGCAGTACATTTGGCGCAATGTGGTACGTCGCACCATTAGCGCAATCCACCACGATTTTAAGCTCACTCAGACTCAATTCATTCGGGAAGGTGCCTTTGCAAAACTCGATATAACGACCAGCAGCATCAACGATACGGGTAGCTTTACCCAGGTCAGCCGAGTCCACGCAGGTGATCGCTTTTTCCATTTCGGCTTCGATAGCTTCTTCAACCGCATCCGGCAGTTTGGTCCCATCGATGGAGAAGAATTTAATCCCGTTGTCATAGTACGGGTTGTGCGAAGCGGAGATAACAATCCCGGCTTCAGCACGGAAGGCGCGCGTCAGATACGCAATGGCGGGTGTTGGCATTGGGCCCGTGAAAGAAGCCGACAGTCCGGCGGCAGCCAGACCCGCTTCCAGTGCGGACTCCAGCATATAGCCAGAAATACGCGTATCTTTGCCGATAATAATTTTACGTGAACCATGACGTGCCAGCACTTTTCCTGCAGCCCAACCCAGTTTGAGCACAAAGTCAGGGGTAATTGGGGCGTCGCCTACGCGACCACGGATCCCATCGGTGCCAAAATATTTACGATTACTCATAGCGTTTATTTTCCTTTGCAGACAATGTGGCTTCCACCACACGCATCGCTTCTACGGTTTCTTTGACGTCATGGACACGAACGATATGCGCCCCCTGCATTGCCGCAATGACCGCGCACGCAAGGCTCCCGCTCAGGCGTTCGGATGGCCCCACATTCAACAACTGGCCAACCATTGATTTTCGTGACATTCCAACCAGCAATGGCAGATTAAAATGATGAAACTCAGCCAAACGTGCCAGTAATGTGTAGTTGTGAGTGAGATTTTTACCGAATCCGAACCCGGGGTCGAGCAACAATTTATCTTTTGTGATTCCAGCCCGCTCGCAGCGTGCTATTTGTTCAACAAAGTAACGATTTACATCAGCAAAAACATCCTCGTACTTTGGTGCTTCCTGCATGGTTTTCGGCTGACCCTGCATATGCATCAGACAAACCGGTAATCCGGTTTCTGCTGCGGCTTCCAGCGCCCCAGGTTCCGAGAGTGAGCGAATGTCATTGATGATATGTGCGCCGACTCTGGCGCACTCGCGAATCACTTCTGCTTTTGAAGTATCGACCGAAATCCACACTTCAAAACGTTGAGCAATCGCCTCCACCACCGGGATCACTCGCAGCAACTCTTCTTCCACGCTCACATCGGCCGCGCCTGGACGCGTGGATTCACCACCCACATCAATGATAGTCGCCCCGGCGTTAATCATCAGGTTTGCGTGTTTTACCGCCTCAACCAGAGAGTTGTGCGCACCACCATCGGAAAAGGAATCTGGCGTGACGTTCAAAATCCCCATGACGTGCGGATGGCTGAGATCCAGTGAAGACCCCTGAGCAAAGAGTTTCATAGTTTTATCCCTGATAACATCTTGAATATACAAATAAGAAAAACCCCGGGGCAAGCCCCAGGGTTTTAAATTAAAACACGGTCATCATCAACGATAACTTATTTGTCGCCCAGTTGCTCTGACATGGTGCCAGAGTCCGGCGCACGCGGTTCATCAACCGGACGTGGCGCGCTCGGCTTGCCGGTGCTGCCAGAGTTGTTGTTAGAAGAACCCGGTTCTTCCCAACCCGCTGGCGGACGTACCTCGCGGCGAGCCATCAGATCATCAATCTGCGGCGCATCGATGGTCTCATATTTCATGAGCGCATCTTTCATCGAGTGCAGAATGTCCATGTTTTCGTTCAGCAGACGACGCGCACGGTCATAGTTACGCTCAATCAGCAGTTTAACTTCCTGATCGATAATACGAGCCGTTTCATCGGACATATGTTTAGCTTTCGCCACAGAACGTCCCAGGAACACTTCGCCTTCTTCTTCAGCGTACAGCAACGGACCGAGTTTCTCGGAGAAGCCCCACTGAGTAACCATGTTACGCGCCAGGTTAGTCGCGACTTTAATGTCGTTCGACGCACCGGTAGAAACATGTTCAACACCGTAGATGATCTCTTCCGCCAGACGACCGCCGTACAGCGTGGAGATCTGACTTTCCAGTTTCTGACGGCTGGCGCTGATAGCGTCGCCTTCAGGCAGGAAGAAGGTCACACCCAGCGCACGACCGCGCGGGATAATCGTCACTTTGTGCACCGGATCGTGTTCCGGTACCAGGCGACCGATAATCGCGTGGCCTGCTTCGTGATACGCGGTAGATTCTTTCTGCGCTTCCGTCATCACCATGGAGCGACGTTCCGCACCCATCATGATTTTGTCTTTCGCTTTCTCGAACTCAACCATCGATACAACACGCTTGTTGCCACGAGCTGCAAACAGCGCCGCTTCGTTGACCAGGTTCGCGAGATCTGCACCGGAGAAGCCAGGCGTACCACGTGCAATGATTGCCGCATCGATATCCGGAGACAGCGGTACGCGACGCATATGCACTTTCAGGATCTGTTCACGACCGCGGACATCCGGCAGACCAACCACAACCTGACGGTCGAAACGGCCTGGACGCAGCAGCGCAGGGTCAAGAACGTCCGGACGGTTAGTTGCCGCGATAACGATAATGCCTTCGTTACCTTCGAAGCCGTCCATCTCAACCAGCATCTGGTTCAGCGTCTGCTCACGTTCATCGTGACCACCGCCCAGACCTGCACCACGCTGGCGGCCTACGGCGTCGATTTCATCGATGAAGATGATGCACGGTGCCGCTTTCTTGGCTTGTTCAAACATGTCACGCACACGAGATGCACCGACACCCACGAACATTTCTACGAAATCAGAACCGGAAATGGTGAAGAAAGGAACCTTCGCTTCACCTGCGATAGCTTTCGCCAGCAGGGTTTTACCCGTACCCGGAGGACCGACCATCAGGACGCCTTTCGGGATTTTACCGCCCAGCTTCTGGAAACGGCTCGGTTCGCGCAGATACTCAACCAGCTCAGCAACTTCTTCTTTTGCTTCGTCGCAACCAGCAACGTCCGCAAAAGTCGTTTTGATCTGATCTTCCGTCAGCATGCGCGCTTTGCTCTTGCCGAACGACATGGCACCTTTGCCACCACCGCCCTGCATTTGACGCATGAAGAAGATCCAGACACCAATCAGCAGCAGCATTGGGAACCAGGAAATGAAGATAGAAGCCAGCAGGCTCGGCTCTTCAGGCGGTTCACCAACAACCTTGACGTTTTTGGTCAGCAGGTTATCAAGCAGCTTCGGATCGTTAACCGGAATGTAGGTCGTGTAACGGTTACTATCTTTCTTGGTAACGTTAATCTCACGTCCGTTGATCTTCGCTTCACGAACCTGGTCCTGATTGACCTCTTGCAGGAAGGTAGAGTAATCAACCTTACGGCCATTAGACTCGCTGGGCCCAAAGCTCTGGAATACTGACATCAGCACAACGGCAATGACCAGCCAGAGAATTAGGTTTTTCGCCATGTCACTCAAGGGATTAACCTCATATTACAACTGTGTTAAAAACAGCGTCAGGATACTCTATATCCAGTTTCTTTCAAACTTTCGTTTGAAATCTACCGGTTATGGTTTACGCCCGGTCGCTACAATATACACTTCACGCGAACGGGCGCGAGAAGAGTCCGGCTTACGAACTTTGACCTTCGTAAACAGGGAGCGAATCTCTCTTAGATACTCATCGAAGCCTTCGCCCTGGAACACCTTCACTACAAAACTACCACCTGGCGCTAATACATCACGAGCCATTCCAAGCGCCAGCTCTACCAGATACATGGCCCGGGGAATATCCACCGCCGGTGTTCCACACATATTTGGCGCCATATCAGACATGACAACTTGTACTTTACTGTCACCTACGCGCTCAAGTAACGCTTTCAGAACTAATTCATCACGAAAGTCGCCCTGAAGGAAGTCCACACCAACGATTGGATCCATAGGTAAAAGATCGCAAGCGATAATGCGGCCAGTGTTGCCGATCTGCGTAACCGCATATTGCGACCAGCCACCAGGAGCAGCACCGAGATCAACAATCGTCATCCCCGGTTTAAAAATTTTGTCACTTTGCTGTATTTCATCAAGTTTAAACCAGGCACGGGAACGTAACCCCTTTTTCTGCGCCTGCTGAACATATTTATCGCTAAAGTGTTCCTGAAGCCAGCGACTCGAGCTGGCAGAACGCTTTTTACCTGTCATTTCACATTCCCAAAGGGCAGTTCATCGTAACCAATGGTGTAAATTTCTACACAGCTATTTGGCGATATATGGGAGATGGCGGTAGAATGACCAGTTTTCAATCCCAACGTAAGCAAAAATATACGATGAATCTGAGTACTAAACAAAAACAGCACCTGAAAGGTCTGGCACATCCGCTCAAGCCTGTAGTTATGCTTGGCAACAATGGTTTGACCGAAGGGGTACTGGCCGAGATTGAACAAGCGTTAGAGCACCATGAACTTATCAAGGTGAAAATCGCCTCGGAAGATCGCGATACTAAAACCTTGATCGTGGAAGCTATCGTACGCGAAACCGGCGCCTGCAATGTACAGGTCATCGGTAAAACGCTGGTACTGTATCGCCCGACTAAAGAACGTAAAATCTCGCTGCCACGCTAAGAATATCCCAAAGTTGCACACGAAGTTTGTGTAAAACGCGGGATTTTCCGCTAGCAGGAGAGCAAAATGCCACGCTCTCTTCGTTGATAAAAGGCCGCTATGCGGCCTTTTTCCTTTCTTTACAATGTATCAACATCTTAACCAAGATGCGAATTACAGGTATTCTACCTTCGTTACTTCATATTCAACTTCACCGCCCGGCGTTTTAATAACCACCACGTCATCCTGTTCTTTACCGATCAGGCCACGAGCAATAGGCGAGTTCACCGAAATCAGGTTCTGTTTAAAATCGGCTTCATCATCGCCGACAATACGCCAGGTCTGCTCTTCGTCGTTATCGAGATTCAGCACGGTGACCGTCGCGCCGAAAACTACGCGACCATTGTTCGGCATTTTTGTGACGTCGATAACCTGCGCGTTGGACAGTTTAGCTTCGATATCTTTAATGCGCCCTTCGCAGAAACCCTGCTGTTCGCGCGCCGCGTGATACTCTGCATTTTCTTTCAGGTCGCCATGCTCGCGCGCATCTGCGATAGCGGCAATGATTTCAGGACGGCGCACCGATTTCAGAAAATCCAGCTCTTCGCGCAGTTTTTCAGCACCACGTAAGGTCATTGGGATAGCTTGCATTTGTTATACCTCTTGAACATTCCTGTAGGGGGCGGCTGCTCTCACCCCGGCTGCTAAGCCCACTCTGGCATACGCCATGCCAGAGTCAGAAGCAAAAAAATACCGACCCGGGGCTCAGGGTCCCAGGTCAGCTACAATTCTCTATTTGATGATCATTTTACCCTGGAGTTCCCTATGGGTCATCGTTTACTTTTTGGGGCGTTGCGCCGTAGTATGACGGCCTGTTTCCAGGTTGTTAGCGCGAGATTATGCGATTTTCCAGATTTACCATTGGATTGACTGCCAGTATAGCGTTCAGCGTTCAGGCTGCGAACGTCGACGAGTATATCAATCAGCTCCCTGCCGGGGCCAACCTCGCCCTTATGGTACAGAAGGTTGGCACACCTGCTCCTGCTATTGATTACCATAGCCAGCAGATGGCGCTGCCGGCCAGTACCCAGAAAGTGATCACCGCGCTGGCGGCATTGATTCAGCTCGGGCCTGACTTTCGTTTTACCACCACGCTTGAGACTAAAGGCAACGTGGAAGGCGGCGTTTTGAAAGGTGACTTAGTGGCGCGATTTGGTGCCGATCCGACGCTAAAACGTCAGGATATTCGCAATATGGTGGCAACCCTGAAAAAATCAGGTGTGACGCAAATTGCCGGAAATGTCATGATCGATACCTCCATTTTCGCCAGCCATGATAAAGCGCCGGGCTGGCCCTGGAACGACATGACGCAGTGTTTTAGCGCACCGCCCGCGGCGGCTATTGTCGATCGTAACTGTTTCTCGGTTTCACTCTATAGCGCGCAAAAACCTAACGATCTCGCCTTTATCCGCGTGGCATCTTACTACCCGGTCACCATGTTCAGTCAGGTGCGTACTCTCGCTCGTGGCTCTGCCGAAGCGCAATATTGTGAACTGGACGTGGTTCCAGGCGATCTCAACCGCTTTACGTTGACCGGATGCCTGCCCCAACGAGCCGATCCGCTGCCGCTGGCATTCGCTATTCAGGACGGTGCCAGCTATGCCGGGGCGATTATCAAAGATGAGCTAAAACAAGCCGGTATCACTTACAGCGGGACTCTGCTGCGCCAGACGCTGGTCAACGAGCCGGGGACCGTGGTAGCCAGTAAGCAGTCGGCGCCGCTGCACGACCTGCTTAAGATTATGCTGAAAAAATCGGACAACATGATTGCCGATACCGTTTTCCGTATGATTGGCCATGCACGATTTAACGTGCCAGGTACCTGGCGAGCAGGTTCTGATGCCGTACGCCAGATTCTGCGTCAGCAAGCGGGTATTGATATCGGCAACACCATTATTGCCGACGGTTCTGGTCTCTCGCGCCATAACCTGATTGCCCCAGCGACCATGATGCAGGTGCTGCAATATATCGCTCAGCACGATAACGAGCTGAATTTTATCACCATGCTGCCGCTGGCAGGCCATGACGGCTCTTTGCAATACCGTGCGGGTCTGCATCAGGCTGGCGTAGATGGCAAAGTATCGGCGAAGACAGGCTCACTGCAGGGGGTCTATAACCTGGCAGGCTTCATCACCACGGCAAGCGGTCAGCGCATGGCATTTGTGCAGTATCTGTCTGGTTATGCGGTAGAGCCAGCTGATCAGCGTAATCGCCGTATTCCACTGGTCCGCTTCGAGAGCCGGTTATACAAGGATATTTATCAGAATAACTGAGTATGTTTGCCGTATGGCAGCGCTAACGCACCTAATCCGGCCTTCTGAAACCTGGAAACAAAACCCCGGCAACATGGCCGGGGTTTTTAATGTGATTAACGCTTGTAGATGAACTCAACGCCTTCTTCGTCGTCTTCGTCCCAATCGTCATCCCAGTCATCTTCTGCTTCGTCTTCGACTTCAGCGAGTTGCTGGCGGTGATAATCATCCCACATGAACTCGACTTTCTCTGGCTGTTTCGCTTCTTCAGCCTGAACAATCGGGTTCTCGATGATAAAGGTCATCACATCCCAGCAGAGATCCTTCACGCCCAACTGGCTGGCGGCGGAGATCAGGTAATATTTACCTTCCCAGCCCAACGCTTCGGCGATCGCTTTCGCTTTCTCTTCCGCTTCAGCCTTGTCCAGCAAATCAATTTTGTTGAACACTAACCAACGCGGTTTAGACGCCAGATCCTGGCTGTATTTTTCAAGCTCGCCAATAATGATACGGGCATTTTCAACCGGATCGGAACCGTCAATCGGATCGATATCAATGAGGTGTAGCAGTACGCGGCAGCGTTCCAGGTGTTTCAGGAAGCGGATACCCAAGCCTGCGCCTTCAGCCGCGCCTTCAATCAGACCCGGAATGTCGGCAACCACGAAGCTCTTTTCGTTGTCCATACGTACCACACCCAGGCTCGGAACCAGAGTGGTGAACGGATAGTCAGCGACTTTCGGCTTCGCCGCGGACACCGCACGGATAAACGTCGATTTACCGGCGTTTGGCATGCCCAGCATCCCCACGTCCGCCAGTAGCATCAGCTCCAGCATCAGATCGCGTTTATCGCCCGGTGTACCCATCGTTTTCTGACGCGGAGTACGGTTGACCGAGGATTTGAAACGGGTGTTGCCCAGACCGTGCCAGCCGCCTTTAGCGACCATCAGACGCTGACCGTGTTTGGTCATGTCGCCCATGGTTTCGCCCGTGCCCTGATCGATTACACGCGTACCTACAGGCACTTTAATCGTGACATCTTTACCACGCTTGCCGGTGCAATCACGGCTCGCGCCATTCTGTCCACGTTCCGCGCGGAATGATTTTTCAAAACGGTAATCGATCAGCGTGTTCAGGTTTTCGTCGGCTTCCAGCCAAACGTCACCACCGTCACCACCGTCTCCACCGTCCGGACCGCCTTTTGGGATGTACTTTTCGCGGCGGAAGCTGACGCAACCATTACCGCCATCACCTGCAACGACCAGAATCGATGCTTCATCAACAAACTTCATTTTACTCTCCGTAAATCATTCGCCTGAGCGGGGCTGCGAAACCACCGTTTCATGCTTACGTAAACCGCCCCAAATTCGATGACCAATGGCGGAATACATCGCGCCCGCAACCACGATAAACGCACCGAGATAACCTAATAGGTTTAGCATCGGTCTGGCGAAGAAATCGGGCCAGGCCAGTGATAATAAATCTGAAAATAACAACGTAAACAGCGGAGTGAGCGTAATAATGGCGCTCACCTGTGCCGCCTGCCAACGCGCCATCGCTTCCGCGAGAGCACCGTATCCTACCAGCGTATTCAGGCCGCAGAATACAAGGCATGCCAGCTGCCAGTCACTGAGCTGCGTGATGACACCGGGTTTAGCCAACGGCAACAACGCAATCGTACATAAAGTGTACAGTAAAAACAGGATCTGCGGTGATGCCAGGCGGCGCAATAACACCTTTTGCGCGACCCCATAGCTCACCCAGACCATCGCCGCACCAACACCAAAGATAACGCCCCAGGTGTAATCGGTGAGACGGGTAAAAATTTCGATCAGACTGGTATTAAAAAACAGAACCAGACCGCTCAGAAGCATAATGGCGCCAATCACCTGCGTACCGCGCATCTTTTCTTTTAGGATAAAGACGCTGGCAATCATCATACCAACCGGTGACAGCTGACCGATAACCTGCGAAGCCGTTGGGCTCAAATATTGCAAGGATGAACTAAACAGAATGAAGTTACCGAACAACCCACCGGTAGCGATAGCCAACAGGATCAGCCAACGCGCTTTGCGAAAAATACGCAACGGAGGGAGCTTTTTTTTAACCGCAAGAATAGCGCCAAGGCCAATGCTTGCCATTAAAAAACGGTAGAACACCACGGTAGGAGGCTCCATCACCTCCAGCACTTGCTTCATCGCTATTGGCAAAGCGCCCCAACATACTGCCGTTGTGAGTGCTAACAGAATACCAATGCCTGCCTGCTGCTTCATGCCGTATTCCCTGCAAGGGCTCGTTTCCGGGTTATCACGGCGCGACGAGCGTATTTACCGGCCGTCGAATGTAAAAAGCCCCGCAACGTGTTGCGGGGCTTTTATCCGTTACCGTGACGCGAAAAACTTATTCAGCAACGATGCTGATGAATTTACGGTTTTTCGGGCCTTTCACTTCAAATTTCACTTTACCGTCTGCTTTAGCAAACAGAGTGTGGTCTTTGCCGCAACCAACGTTGGAGCCAGCGTGGAATTTAGTACCACGTTGACGAACGATGATGCTACCAGCCAGAACTGTTTCACCGCCGAAGCGTTTTACGCCCAGACGTTTAGCTTCTGAATCGCGACCGTTACGAGTCGAGCCGCCAGCCTTTTTATGTGCCATTTAATCTGCTCCCCTTAACTTAAGCGCTGATGCCAGTGATTTTTACATCAGTGAACCACTGACGATGGCCCTGCTGCTTACGGTAGTGTTTACGACGACGAAACTTAACAATTTTAACTTTCTCGCCACGACCGTGAGCAACAACTTCAGCTTTGATAACGCCGCCATCAACGAAAGGAACGCCGATTTTGACTTCTTCACCGTTTGCGATCATCAGAACTTCTGCGAATTCAACAGATTCGCCAGTTGCGATGTCCAGCTTTTCCAGGCGAACGGTCTGACCTTCGCTTACTCGGTGTTGTTTACCACCACTTTGGAAAACCGCGTACATAAAAAACTCCGCTTCCGCGCACACCTTTTTGATGATTCAGAGTGCGCTATAAATATTCACAATAGGGCGCGAATATTACGCAAAACGCGAGCCTTTGACAAGTGCTACGTCAATACATGAAGAAAAAAAACACAACACGTACGGTAACGTTTATCTATGGCGTTTTTTCAGTACAATCAGCATATATTTATAACCCTAAACCCGACGTTACCTTCCGATACAGTGAGGTAATCGGGGCGAGAAGCCCGGCTTTTGCGATGAATTTAGAAAAAATCAATGAGTTAACCGCGCAAGATATGGCGGGGGTCAATGCGACAATCCTTGAACAGCTCAATTCCGACGTGCAGCTGATCAATCAACTGGGGTACTACATCGTTAGCGGCGGCGGAAAACGCATTCGCCCAATGATCGCCGTACTCGCCGCGCGTGCAGTTGGCTACCAGCAAAATGCACACGTTACGATTGCAGCCCTCATCGAGTTTATCCACACCGCGACCCTGTTGCACGACGATGTTGTGGATGAGTCCGACATGCGCCGCGGAAAAGCCACGGCGAATGCGGCGTTTGGCAATGCGGCCAGCGTGCTGGTCGGCGATTTTATCTATACCCGCGCTTTTCAGATGATGACCAGCCTCGGTTCGCTGAAAGTGCTGGAAGTCATGTCGAAAGCGGTCAACGTCATCGCCGAAGGTGAAGTCTTACAGTTGATGAACGTCAACGACCCGGACATCACTGAAGAAAACTATATGCGCGTTATCTACAGTAAGACCGCGCGTTTGTTTGAAGCGGCTGCCCAATGCTCTGGCATTCTGGCTGGTTGCAGCGAAGAACAAGAGAAAGGGTTGCAGGATTATGGCCGTTATCTCGGTACTGCTTTCCAGTTAATTGACGATTTGCTGGATTACAACGCGGATGGTGAGCAACTGGGTAAAAACGTCGGTGATGACCTCAACGAGGGCAAACCAACGCTGCCGCTGCTGCATGCCATGCGCCACGGCACCCCTGAACAAGCACAAATGATCCGCCAGGCTATTGAGCAGGGTAATGGCCGTCACCTTCTGGAGCCTGTTCTGGAAGCGATGAACGCCTGTGGTTCCCTGGAGTGGACTCGCCAACGTGCAGAAGAAGAGGCTGATAAGGCCATCGCTGCGCTGCAGGTACTGCCTGATACGCCGTGGAGAGAAGCGCTGATTGGTCTGGCGCATATCGCCGTACAGCGCGACCGTTAATACCCTGCGGCATCTTTCATCATCCCGTGCCCTGCACGGGATGCTTTTATAAATTCCAATAAACACGTCCCCCTCTCCAGCAACCTTCGCATAAATTTGGCATATTCTGAATATACTCACACTTTACATGAACATTTTAGAACATTCGTTCTCCGGGCGTTATAGTATCTCCACAACCGATCGTGGAACCATAAGTCGATAACCAAAGGAGAGATGAGTTTATGGAAAACAAGCTGATTGACTGGCATCCGGCCGATATCATCGCCGGACTGCGCAAGAAAGGGACCTCAATGGCCGCTGAATCACGTAAAAATGGATTAAGCTCATCAACGCTGGCCAATGCGTTAACACGCCCATGGCCAAAAGGTGAGTTGATTATCGCCCGATCGTTGGGAACCGACCCGTGGGTGATTTGGCCGTCACGCTATCACGATGCAAAAACACATGAGTTTATCGACAGAACGCGGATGATGAGGGGACGCAAAGAGAAACAGAATCCTGAATGAACACTGATGAGTAGTAACCCCCGGTTCACAGAACTGGGGGTTACAAGAGACGTAGACGATTACTCGCCTTTCACGCGCTCAATGTTTGCGCCCAGCGCGCGCAGTTTATCTTCGATGCGCTCATAGCCGCGATCGATGTGATAAATACGATCGACTACCGTCGTACCTTCAGCAATACACCCTGCCAGCACGAGGCTTGCAGATGCGCGCAGATCGGTCGCCATAACCTGTGCGCCGGAGAGCGTTTCCACGCCGTGGCAAATCACGGTATTGCTTTCGATTTCTGCGTGAGCGCCCATACGGCTCAGCTCAGGCACGTGCATAAAGCGGTTCTCAAACACGGTTTCCGTGATGAAACCCGTCCCTTCTGCCACCAGGTTCAGCAACGTGAACTGGGCCTGCATATCGGTAGGGAACGCCGGGTGCGGTGCCGTGCGCACATTGACCGCTTTCGGACGTTTACCGTGCATATCCAGGCTGACCCAGTCGTCACCAACTTCGATATCCGCTCCCGCATCACGCAGCTTCGCCAGAACGGCATCCAGCGTGTCAGGTTGTGCATTGCGGCAGATAATTTTGCCGCGAGAAATTGCCGCTGCGACCAGGAAAGTACCGGTTTCGATGCGGTCAGGCAGAACGCGATACACACCGCCGCCGAGGCGCTCAACGCCTTCGATGGTAATACGATCGGTACCCTGGCCTGTGATTTTTGCGCCCAGCGCAATCAGGAAGTTCGCGGTATCCACGATCTCCGGCTCACGCGCGGCGTTTTCGATGATGGTAGTGCCTTCGGCAAGCGTTGCTGCGCACATGATAGTGACCGTCGCGCCGACGCTCACTTTGTCCATGACGATATGCGCGCCTTTCAGGCGGCCATCAACGGACGCTTTCACATAGCCTTCTTCAAGCTTAATAGTCGCGCCTAACTGCTCCAGACCAGTAATGTGCAGGTCAACCGGACGCGCGCCGATGGTGCAGCCGCCCGGCAGTGAAACCTGGCCCTGGCCAAAGCGGGCAACCAGCGGCCCAAGCGCCCAGATGGATGCACGCATGGTTTTGACCAGATCGTACGGCGCACAGAAGACGTTCACGTCACGTGCATCAATGTGCACAGAACCATTACGCTCAACTTTCGCCCCCAACTGGCTCAGCAGCTTCATTGAGGTGTCAACATCCTTCAGTTTCGGGACGTTCTGGATCTCTACAGGTTCTTCAGCCAGCAGCGCCGCAAACAGGATCGGCAGCGCGGCGTTTTTAGCGCCTGAAATTGTGACTTCGCCCTGGAGCTTGGTTGGCCCCTGAACACGAAATTTATCCATTATTCTGTTCTCTGTTAAGAATTTATCTTCGCTACCGGCATATCACCCGTAGCTCAAAAACCGTTAAGTTTGCGATCGCGCGCCCATTCCGCTGGAGTAAACGCCTTAATCGACACGGCATGAATGCGGTTGTCCGCAATGTACTCCATCAACGGGCCATAGACCGATTGCTGTTTCTTGACCCGGCTCATGCCTTCAAACATCTCACCCACGGCAATAACCTGAAAGTGACTGCCGTCGCCAGAAACGTGGACTTCCTGGAGGGAGAGTGCATTCATCAGCACGCTCTGAATTTCATTATTTTCCATGGGCTCTTCATTCGTCAGATAGTGAAAACAGCCCAACATCTTAGAGCAAAGTGGCGCTGTCATAAATAAGCAAAAAGCCCCGCTGATAAATCAGACAAGGCTTTAGTGGCAGATCCCCCGCAGAGGAGTTGCCGGATGGCGGCACAAGACCTTATCCGGCTTACAAAAATTAACGCGGAAGAACGTCGTCAGGCAAATTGTAAAGCTGCGCCAGCGTGTACACTTTATCGTTAACGCCAGCGAGCGAAACGCTGTTCCCCTGCTGCTTGCCCTCATTAATCAGGTGCAGCAGTAATGCCAGACCACCGGTATCCACCCGGGAAATCTGGTTCAGGTCGATGCAGGATACCCCTTTCATCGCCTCAACTCGCGCATCCCATAATGGGTTTAACACGTCCTGATCCAGCTCTCCCACCAGCACCAGCTTGTCGCCTTCACGCATCCAGGTGAGTGACTGCGTCATTATTTTTTCTCTTCCAGCGTGATTTTCTGCTGAGAAATAGATTTCAGCTGTGCCGTCAGGCCATCAATACCTTTCGTACGCAGCAGGTCGCTCCACTCATTCTGTTTGGTGGTGATCATACTTACGCCTTCAGCAATCATGTCATACGCCTGCCAGTTACCCGTCTGGGAATTTTTACGCCACTGGAAATCCAGACGTACCGGAGGACGACCGTTTGGATCGATGATGGTTACGCGGATAGGCACGATGGTCGCATCACCCAGCGGCTGCTCAGGGGCAATCTGATAGGTCTGGCCGTGGTACATCGCCAGCGCCTGACCGTAAGCCTGCTTCAGATATTCACGGAATGCGGCGAAATAGGCGTCACGCTGAGCCGGGGTCGCATCTTTGTAGTAGCGGCCAAGTACCAGTGCGCCTGCATACTTAACCTGCACGTAAGGCAGCAGTTCCTGATCGACCACCTGACGCAGGTAATCCGGGTTGGAACGGATTTTAGGTTGCTCGTTCTTCAGACGGTCAAACGTCTTCTGCGCCGCCTCATCCATCAGTTTGTACGGGTTCGTCTGGTCCGCTGCGGTTGCCGCGCTAAGTGGAGCAATCACCAGCATAGCCACCATCATCAATCGTTTAAACATACGTCGATTCTCCTGAGATTATTTCGTTGCGCCCGCAGGCGTAGTGGCTTCATTATTGCCTTCAGTTGCGGCTGGCGCATCGCCAGAATTCTTATTGTCATCACCTTTACTGTTGCTGTTGTAAAGGAACTGACCAATCATATCTTCCAGCACCATCGCAGATTTCGTGTCCTGAATCGTACCGCCATCTTTGAGGATAGACGTTCCCAGCTCAGGATCTTCAAAACCTACGTTCAATGCCAGATACTGTTCGCCCAACAGACCGGAAGTACGGATGCTCAGAGAACTGGTGTCAGGAATATGGTTAAAACGCGATTCAATTTCCAGCGTCACGCGCGGCAGGTACGTTTTCTGATCTAACGAGATGTCCGATACGCGTCCTACCACGACCCCGCCAATCCGCACCGGAGAGCGCTCTCTCAGACCGCCGATATTATCAAAGGTCGCATAAATCGTATAAGTCGGTTCAGTACGCATTGAGGTGACGTTCGCCGCCTTCAGGCAGACAAACAGCGCGGCCAGCAGCGCAACCAGCAGGAATAACCCGACCCAAATTTCATTTTTTTTCGTTTGCATGAACTCAATTCCCAAACATCAGTGCGGTCAGCACAAAATCCAGCCCCAGAACGGCAAGAGAGGCGTGCACTACGGTGCGTGTCGTTGCCCGGCTAATACCGGCAGAGGTCGGGATAGCATCATAACCATTGAACAATGCAATCCATGTGACCGTAATGGCAAACACCACGCTCTTAATCAGACAGTTGACCAGATCCAGACGCCAGTCGACGGCATTTTGCATAGCCGACCAGAAAAAGCCTGCATCAATACCTTTCCAGCTTACGCCAACCAACGACCCACCCCAGATCCCCACCGCGACAAATATAATCGTCAGCAGCGGCAATGAAATGACACCGGCCCAAAAACGTGGGGAGATCACTCGGCGCAGTGGATCGACGGCCATCATTTCCAGGCTGGAAAGCTGCTCGGTCGCCCGCATCAGGCCAATCTCTGCGGTTAAGGCCGATCCGGCCCGCCCGGCAAACAACAGCGCCGCAACCACCGGCCCCAGCTCACGTAGCAATGACAGCGCCACCAGCATACCGAGGCTGGTTTCCGCACTGTAGGTCGTCAGCACCAGGTATCCCTGCAACCCCAGCACCATGCCGATGAACACGCCAGAAACAATAATGATCAGCATCGATAAGACACCGACATTATAGAGCTGGCGTATCAGCAGCGGCGCATGTTTGCGAAACTCCGGCTTGCCGACAACTGCATTGAACAACATTAATCCGGCTCGCCCGAACGTCCTGAGGGTTTTTATTCCCCGATGTCCGAGTGATGCCAGCGCATTTAACAACATGGGTGGCTTAACTCCCTGTTTTGAGTAAATCGATGTGGTAGTCGCCCGCCGGGTAACGGAACGGAACCGGTCCATCGGCAATGCCATCGAGGAACTGACGCACACGCGGATCGGCATTTTCTTGCAGCGCCTGAGCACTACCGTAGGCCACTATTTTTTTGTCCGCCATAATATAGGCGTAATCCGCAATACTCAGCACTTCTGGCACATCATGGGAAACCACCACGCAGGTGACGCCCAGCGCGCTGTTCAGTTCAGAAATCAGCTTCACCAGCACGCCCATGGTGATGGGATCCTGGCCGACGAACGGCTCATCAAACATAATAAGGTCTGGCTCCAGCGCGATAGCACGTGCTAACGCGGCACGACGCGCCATCCCACCGGATAATTCAGAAGGCATTAATTTTGCCGCGCCCCGCAGGCCAACGGCCTCGAGCTTCATCATTACCGTGCTTTTCAGCAGCGGCGCAGGCAGTGTTGTATGCTCGCGCAACGGGTATGCAACGTTGTCAAACACATTCATATCAGTAAACAGCGCACCAGACTGGAATAGCATGCTCATGCGCTTACGCACGGTAAATAAACGCGAACGGGACATGGCCGGGACATTTTCGCCGTCAAACAGGATCTCGCCCTTATCGGGGGAGATTTGTCCGCCGATCAGACGCAACAGCGTCGTTTTGCCGATGCCTGATGGCCCCATGATCGCCGTCACCTTACCACGCGGCACCGTCAGGGAAATATTATCAAAGATGCAGCGGTCGCCTCGGGAAAAGCTGACATCGCGCATATCGATTAGATTCGCCACAGACTGACCCATTGATTCATCCTTTACTATTGCCTCGTTGATCGAAGAGCTTGGCGCTCAATTTAGCCCTGAACCCAACATATTTACAGATTATTACCTGTCCTGGTTAGCGAAAGCTGGCATTTGTTTTACTTTTTAGCCGCATAAAGTCAAAATTAAGAATTCGTGACGGCTTCCAGAAATCCTTCAAGTGGACCGGCGAGTATACCTGAAGAAAGGACTTTAGATGCTTTTAGCGACGGCGCTGTTAATAATTGGTTTACTTCTGGTGGTCTACGGTGCCGACCGACTGGTATTTGCCGCATCCATTTTATGTCGAAACTTCGGTATTCCCCCCATTATCATCGGGATGACCGTGGTCAGCATTGGTACATCGTTACCCGAGATAATTGTCTCCGTTGCCGCATCGATGAACGGGCAGCTTGATTTAGCCGTCGGTACCGCCATCGGCTCTAACATTACCAACATTCTGCTTATTTTAGGCCTGTCGGCGCTGATTCATCCTTTTACCGTGCATTCTGATGTTCTGCGTCGTGAATTACCGCTAATGTTGCTGGTAAGCATCTTAGCCGCATCGGTCCTGTATGACGGGCAATTGAGTCGCAGCGATGGTTTCTTTCTTCTGCTTCTGGCCGTGCTATGGCTGTTATTCATTGTTAAAATCGCCCGTCTGGCAGAGCGACAAGGTAACGACAGCCTGACCCGCGAGCAGATCGCGGAACTGCCGCGCGAAGGCGGGTTACCGGTCGCCTTTTTGTGGTTGGGTATTGCGCTAATTATTATGCCAATGGCAACGCGTATGGTGGTAGATAACGCAACCGTACTGGCGAACTACTTCGCCATGAGCGAACTCACCATCGGGCTGACGGTTGTCGCCATTGGTACCAGCCTGCCGGAGCTGGCAACGGCAATTGCGGGTCTGCGTAAAGGTGAAAACGATATTGCCGTCGGCAACATCATCGGCGCGAACATTTTTAATATTGTTATCGTCCTCGGACTGCCGGCGCTGATTACGCCGGGTGAGGTCAATCCGATGGCCTTCACCCGTGACTATAGCGTCATGCTGCTGGTGAGCGTAATTTTTGCACTACTCTGCTGGCGACGTCCGCGCCAGATTGGTCGCGGCGCGGGTGCGCTGCTGACCGGCGGTTTTATCATATGGCTGGCGATGCTGTATTGGTTATCGCCACTTCTCGTTGGATAACTGGAAACGCATTATGTCGCACTTAGAGTTGCAACCGGGTTTTGACTTTCAGCAAGCAGGCAAGGAAGTCCTGGCAATTGAACGTGAAGGCCTGGCGGAGCTTGATCAGTACATCAACCAAAATTTTACTCTCGCCTGCGAGAAAATATTCAGTTGCCCGGGCAAAGTTGTGGTGATGGGGATGGGGAAATCTGGACATATCGGGCGGAAAATGGCGGCCACATTTGCCAGCACCGGCACCCCCTCATTTTTCGTGCATCCAGGCGAAGCCGCACATGGCGATCTGGGCATGGTCTCGCCGCAGGATGTAGTCATCGCCATCTCTAACTCCGGTGAATCCAATGAGATAGCGGCGTTAATCCCGGTGTTAAAACGTCTTCATGTACCGCTTATCTGCATGACCGGTCGTCCGGAAAGCAGCATGGCGCGTGCGGCAGATGTGCATCTGTGTGTTAAAGTGCCCAAGGAAGCTTGCCCGTTAGGCCTGGCGCCGACCAGCAGCACGACCGCAACGCTGGTGATGGGCGATGCGCTAGCCGTGGCATTATTAAAAGCGCGTGGCTTTACCGCGGAAGATTTTGCGTTATCTCATCCCGGTGGCGCACTAGGCCGTAAGCTTTTACTGCGCGTTAACGATATTATGCATACGGGCGATGAGATCCCGCATGTGACTAAAAGCGCCAGCCTGCGTGACGCCTTACTTGAGATCACGCGTAAAAATCTCGGCATGACCGTCATTTGCGATGATGACATGAAGATTGACGGTATTTTCACCGATGGCGATTTACGTCGCGTCTTCGATATGGGCGTTGATGTTCGCCAGTTAGGCATTGCCGATGTGATGACCCCTGGCGGCATTCGCGTGCGTCCGGGCATTCTTGCCGTCGATGCCCTGAACTTAATGCAGTCCCGCCATATCACCTCGGTAATGGTTGCTGATGGCGACCGGTTACTTGGTGTGTTACATATGCATGATCTGCTGCGTGCAGGTGTAGTGTAAGAAACTCAAGGATAAAGAAAATGAGTAAAGCAGGTGCGTCGCTTGCGACCTGTTATGGACCCGTCAGCACAGACGTTATCACCCGGGCAGAGAACATCCGTTTTCTGATCCTGGATGTGGATGGCGTACTGTCTGATGGTCTGATTTATATGGGCAACAACGGTGAAGAGCTGAAGGCTTTTAACGTCCGCGATGGTTACGGAATTCGCTGTGCGCTCACTTCCGGTATCGAGGTTGCCATTATTACCGGACGAAAGGCTAAACTTGTAGAAGATCGCTGTGCCACATTGGGGATCACGCATTTGTATCAGGGGCAGTCAGACAAACTGGTCGCCTTTAACGATCTCCTTAGCAAACTGGCGATCGCTCCTGAAAATGTTGCGTACGTTGGCGATGATCTGATCGACTGGCCGGTGATGGCACAAGTGGGATTAAGCGTGGCGGTGGCGGATGCTCATCCTTTGCTGATCCCGCGGGCCGATTATGTCACCCGCATCGATGGGGGACGCGGCGCGGTACGTGAAGTCTGCGATTTATTACTCCTGGCGCAGGGCAAACTGGACGAGGCCAAAGGGCAATCGATATGAGCAAAACCAGACGTTGGGTTATCATTCTACTGTCGCTGGCTGTCCTTGTGATGATTGGTATTAATCTGGCAGACAAAGACGACACCGCTGAGGTCGTCGTAAATAACAACGAGCCAACCTATAAGAGCGAACATACTGATACCGTTGTGTATAGTCCCGAAGGCGCACTGAGCTATCACTTGATCGCGCAAAACGTTGAATATTATTCGGAACAAGCGGTTTCGTGGTTTACTCAACCGGTATTAACCACATTTGATAAGGATAAAGTACCGACCTGGACGATCAAGGCTGATAAAGCCAAATTGACCAACGATCGGATGCTATATCTGTACGGCCATGTTGAGGTCAACGCCCTGGTGCCCGACTCTCAACTACGCAGAATTACGACCGATAACGCACAGATTAACCTGGTGACACAAGACGTCACTTCCGATGATCTCGTCACGTTATATGGCACAACATTTAACTCCAGCGGACTGAAGATGCGCGGCAACTTACGCAGCAAGAACGCCGAGCTGATTGAAAAGGTTAGAACCTCATATGAAATCCAAAACAAACAAACTCAGCCTTAATCTTGTGCTTGCCAGCGCACTTCTGGCCGCCAGCATCCCGGCATTCGCCGTTACCGGCGATACCGAGCAGCCGATTCACATTGAGTCGGACCAGCAGTCTCTTGATATGCAAGGCAACGTGGTGACCTTTACTGGCAACGTGATTGTGACTCAGGGCACCATCAAAATTAACGCCGATAAAGTCGTCGTGACCCGCCCTGGCGGTGAAGACGGTAAAGAAGTCATTGATGGCTACGGTAATCCTGCAACCTTTTACCAGATGCAGGACAACGGTAAACCGGTTAAAGGCCACGCCTCACACATGCATTATGAACTGGCGAAAGACTTCGTCGTTCTCACCGGTAAGGCTTACCTGGAACAGCTCGATAGCAACATCACGGGCGATAAGATCACCTATCTGGTGAAAGAGCAGAAAATGCAGGCCTTCAGCGATAAAGGCAAACGCGTCACCACCGTTCTGGTACCGTCGCAGTTGCAGGACAAAAACAAGGCTCCGGCAGAGAAAAAAGGTAACTGATTCGTTATGGCAACATTAACTGCAAAGAACCTTGCAAAAGCCTATAAGGGCCGCCGTGTGGTGGAAGATGTCAGTCTGACCGTCAACTCCGGGGAGATCGTCGGTCTGCTCGGTCCTAACGGTGCGGGCAAGACAACGACCTTTTACATGGTGGTCGGCATTGTCCCGCGTGATGCGGGCAACATTATCATTGATGACGAAGACATCAGCCTGCTGCCTCTGCATGCGCGCGCGCGTCGCGGCATCGGCTACTTGCCGCAGGAAGCGTCTATTTTCCGTCGCCTGAGCGTGTTTGATAACCTGATGGCGGTGCTGCAAATTCGTGACGATCTTACCAGCGAGCAGCGGGAAGATCGCGCCAACGAGCTGATGGAAGAGTTCCACATCGAACACCTGCGTGACAGCATGGGACAGTCGCTCTCCGGTGGTGAACGACGCCGCGTGGAGATCGCCCGCGCACTGGCCGCGAATCCGAAATTTATCCTGCTGGATGAACCGTTTGCCGGTGTTGACCCGATTTCCGTTATTGATATCAAACGGATCATCGAACACCTGCGCGACAGCGGGCTTGGGGTGCTGATTACCGACCATAACGTTCGCGAAACGCTGGCAGTGTGTGAGCGCGCCTACATCGTGAGTCAGGGCCACCTGATCGCGCATGGCACGCCAACAGAAATACTGCAGGATGAGCACGTTAAACGCGTATACCTTGGGGAAGACTTCAGACTCTGATAGGGTAGAAGACTTCACGTCACCGCAGGAGAGAACAACTCTGAACATGAAGCAAGGTTTGCAACTCAGGCTTAGCCAACAACTGGCGATGACGCCTCAGCTACAACAGGCTATCCGTCTGTTGCAGCTGTCCACGCTGGAACTTCAGCAAGAACTTCAGCAAGCGCTGGAAAGTAATCCACTGCTCGAGCAAACCGATCTTCACGACGAAATTGATACCCAGGAAAAACAGGACAGCGAATCCCTCGACACCGCAGATGCTCTCGAACAAAAAGAGATGCCAGAGGAGCTGCCGCTTGACGCCAGTTGGGATGAAATTTACACCGCCGGTACGCCTTCTGGCACCAGCGGGGATTACATCGACGACGAACTGCCTGTGTATCAGGGTGAGACCACGCAATCGCTGCAGGATTACCTGATGTGGCAAGTGGAGCTGACCCCGTTCTCGGATACCGATCGCGCAATTGCGACATCCATTGTTGATGCGGTAGACGAAACCGGTTATCTCACCGTAACCCTGGACGATATTCTCGAAAGCATGGGCGATGACGACGTCGGCATGGACGAAATCGAAGCCGTGCTTAAACGCATTCAGCGTTTTGATCCCGTGGGCGTGGCGGCCAAAGATCTCCGCGACTGCTTATTGATCCAACTTTCCCAGTTTGATAAAGCCACGCCGTGGCTGGAAGAAGCGCGCCTGATCATCAGCGATCACCTCGATCTGTTAGCCAACCATGACTTCCGCACGCTGATGCGCGTAACCCGGCTGAAAGAAGATGTGCTGAAAGAAGCCGTCAATCTTATTCAGTCCCTGGACCCCAGACCTGGGCAGTCTATCCAGACCGGGGAGCCAGAATACGTTATTCCGGATGTACTGGTGCGTAAGCATAACGATCGCTGGGTGGTCGAACTCAACGGCGACAGCATTCCACGGTTGCAGATTAACCAGCACTACGCCGCCATGTGCAACAGCGCGCGCAACGACGCTGACAGCCAGTTTATTCGTAGCAATCTGCAGGATGCAAAGTGGCTGATTAAAAGCCTGGAAAGTCGCAATGATACGCTGCTGCGCGTCAGTCGCTGTATCGTTGAACAGCAGCAAGCCTTCTTTGATCAAGGCGAAGAGTTTATGAAACCGATGGTGCTGGCGGATATCGCCCAGGCCGTCGAGATGCACGAATCGACCATTTCCCGAGTGACCACGCAAAAGTATCTGCACAGTCCGCGCGGCATTTTTGAATTGAAGTATTTCTTTTCCAGTCACGTTAACACTGAAGGCGGAGGCGAAGCCTCATCCACAGCTATACGTGCACTGGTGAAGAAATTAATTGCTGCGGAAAACCCCGCGAAACCGCTGAGTGACAGCAAGTTAACCTCTATGCTGTCAGAACAGGGTATCATGGTGGCACGCCGCACTGTTGCGAAGTACCGAGAGTCTTTATCCATTCCGCCGTCGAACCAGCGCAAACAGCTGGTCTGACCCAACCGATAAGGAAGACACTATGCAGCTCAACATCACTGGAAACAACGTCGAAATCACTGAAGCCTTACGCGATTTTGTTAATACAAAATTCGCCAAGCTAGAACAATATTTCGACCGGATTAATCAGGTCTATATTGTGTTGAAAGTGGAGAAGGTGACACATATCTCGGACGCAACACTGCATGTGAACGGTGGCGAAATTCATGCCAGCGCGGAAGGTCAGGATATGTACGCCGCCATTGACGGTTTAATTGATAAACTGGCTCGGCAGTTAACAAAACATAAAGATAAACTGAAACAGCACTAACTTGTCCGGGCAGTTAGCGGGTGCAGGACGGCCTGTTGTGTCGCACAACGGGCCATTTGTACAGTTAGCGCTTAGGTGAAATTATGACAAATAACGATACGACTCTACAACTGAGCAATGTTCTTAACCAGGAATGTACACGCGCTGGCGTTCACTGCCAAAGCAAGAAACGCGCGCTGGAAATCATCAGCGAACTGGCGGCAAAACAGCTCAGCTTGCCCTCTCAGGTGGTATTTGAAGCCATTCTGACGCGTGAAAAAATGGGCAGTACCGGCATCGGTAATGGAATTGCTATCCCGCACGGAAAGCTGGAAGAAGACACGATGCGCGCAGTTGGCGTGTTTGTGCAACTTGAAACGCCTATTGCTTTCGACGCCATTGATAATCAGCCCGTCGATCTGCTTTTCGCCCTGCTGGTTCCGGCAGACCAAACCAAGACGCATTTGCATACGTTGTCGCTGGTCGCCAAACGTCTGGCCGATAAAACCATCTGCCGCCGCCTGCGCGCAGCACAGAGTGACCAGGAGTTGTATCAAATCATCACGGACACCGAAGGTGGACTGGATGAAGCATAACAACCCAATGGCATCCTTTTTTGTCGTTGTGAGGAGAAACAGTACATGGTACTGATGATCGTCAGCGGTCGTTCAGGGTCAGGAAAATCTGTCGCCCTGCGAGCGCTGGAAGATATGGGTTTTTACTGCGTGGATAACCTTCCCGTAGTGCTGTTGCCCGATCTGGCTCGTACTCTGGCCGATCGCCAGATTTCTGCGGCCGTCAGCATTGATGTGCGCAACATGCCTGAGTCCCCAGAGATTTTCGAGCAGGCAATGAACAATCTGCCTGAAGGCTTCTCACCACAGTTGCTGTTCCTTGACGCCGATCGTAACACCCTGATTCGCCGCTACAGCGACACGCGTCGCCTGCATCCTCTTTCCAGCAAGAACTTATCTCTGGAGAGCGCTATCGATAAGGAAAGCGATTTGCTGGAGCCTCTGCGCTCTCGTGCTGACCTGATCGTGGATACCTCCGAAATGTCCGTGCACGAACTGGCGGAAATGTTGCGTACCCGCCTGCTGGGCAAGCGTGAACGCGAATTGACGATGGTATTCGAATCCTTTGGTTTCAAACACGGTATCCCAATTGACGCGGATTACGTCTTTGACGTGCGCTTCCTGCCTAACCCGCACTGGGATCCGAAGCTGCGCCCGATGACCGGTCTTGACCGCCCCGTTGCCGCCTTCCTTGACAGGCACACAGAAGTACACAATTTTATCTACCAGACTCGCAGCTATCTTGAGCTATGGTTACCCATGCTGGAGACCAACAACCGCAGCTACCTCACCGTAGCTATCGGCTGTACCGGCGGGAAACACCGTTCGGTGTATATTGCAGAGCAGCTGGCAGACTACTTCCGCTCACGCGGTAAAAACGTACAGTCACGCCATCGTACGCTGGAAAAACGTAAATCATGACCGTGAAGCAAACCGTTGAAATCACGAATAAGCTGGGTATGCATGCTCGCCCAGCCATGAAACTGTTTGAATTGATGCAGGGTTTTGAAGCAGAAGTTTTGCTGCGTAATGATGAAGGAACGGAAGCCGAGGCAAACAGTGTTATCGCTCTGCTGATGCTGGATTCCGCCAAAGGGCGTCAGATAGAAGTTGAAGCCACGGGTCCACAGGAAGTGGAAGCCCTGGCAGCGGTGATTGCCCTGTTTAATTCAGGGTTTGATGAAGATTAGTCGAGTACCTGAAGCGCTGCGCTCATCAGGCCTACACTGCAACGTCACACTCCCCTAGGCCGGATCCGTATCCGGCAATAAACCCGTTAATACAGCTTATTTTCCCGCATAAACGACTCACCGCCTAGCTGGCGCATTTGGCGCATAATCCACGCCTGACGGCTACGTACATAACCAGAAGGCGCATTCGCTTTAAAACGCAAAGGATTGGGTAATACCGCCGCCAGCAAGGCCGCTTCAGACAGACTCAGCCGACTGGCTGGCTTATGGAAATAGCGCTGCGCCGCTGCCTCCACGCCGAAAACCCCATCACCAAACTCAGCAATATTCAGGTAAACGGTCAGAATACGCTTCTTGCTCCAGACGGTTTCCATACCCAGCGTTAGCCCGGCTTCGAGACCTTTACGCACCCAGCTACGTCCATCCCACAGAAAGAGGTTTTTTGCCGTCTGTTGCGATAACGTCGACGCCCCGCGAATACGGTTTTCATTACGTTCGTTGTGCGCCAGCGCTTTCTCTATGGCGGAGACATCGAATCCCCAGTGCTCGGGAAACTTCTGGTCCTCCGCGGCGATCACCGCCAGTCCCATCCACGGTGAGATCTCATCCATGCTCACCCAGTCTGAGTGCGCCACATAACCGAAATCACCGGACAGCCATGCGCTCAGTTGCCGCTCGACCATCACGGCAGAGAAAGGGACTGGCATCACGCTGAAAAGTGCGATGCCCCCGCCCCAGAATACGGCGAGGACAACGACCGCCCGCAGAAAGATACGTCGCAGAAAGGCGGTAACTCCTTTTCTCATTCAGCCAGCACCAGCACACGTGATACCAGTTTATCGATACCACTCGCGGCCTGAGCGATGTCCTGCGCCAGCATATAGGCGGGAGTGGTGACGATTTTGTTGTCTTCATCAACGACAATGTCATCAACCGGACAAGGCACATGCTCAGCGCCCATCTCTTCCAGCACCTCTGCCGTATCAATATCAGTACCGATGGTCAGACGCAGCGGAAAGTCAAAAATTTTAGGTAACATGGCAGGCGCAATGCACATAAATCCCAGCGGCTTACCCGCCTGATGCATAGCCACCGCCAGCGCAGCTAAGTCGCTATCAACCCGGCACTCACTGCCCTGGCTGGCAAAATTGCTCAAATTTTTGGCCGCGCCAAACCCGCCTGGCACGATCAACGCATCCAGTTCCGTTGAGACTGCCTGAGCAAGTGGGCGAATATCACCGCGTGTTATACGGGCGGCTTCAATCAGCACATTACGCGTTTCCTGCATCGGCTCGCCGGTCAGATGATTAATCACATCCGCTTGTTGTTTATCCGGTGCGAAACAGACGGCCTGAGCACCGTTGCGGGCAATCGCCAGAAGCGTGAGAACAGTTTCATGGATCTCTGCGCCGTCATACACGCCGCATCCGCTGAGCACTACACCCACTTTTTTCATCGTGATACTCCTTTCTCAATTGGCTGAAACATATTAGTTATTATGATTTAAATGCTACGCTTCACACATTTAACTGATTCATGTAACAAATTATTTAAGATTTGCTATCTTAACTGCGTGCGGCCTGAAAATTAGGGCTGCGCCCTTGTAAACAATGATAATAATTTACGGCGCAGCCACGATTTCCCTGGTGTTGGCGCAGTATTCGCGCACCCCGGTCAAGCCGGGGTCATTTTTTTTCCACGCTCGCCACCCAGGCCTTCAATACCGCCACGTCGTGCTGCCACTCCTGCTTCATCTCTTCAATCCATTCAGCAACATTATCTTCCCAGGCAGGAAGATCTGGCGACTGGATTTGCTGACCTAACTGTTGCAGATGGCGCAGCCCCACGGAACCTGCCGCGCCTTTAATTTTATGGCCTTCCTCAACAACGCCTTTTTTATCCCGTGCGGTCAGATTGGACTCCAGCACGCTCAAATATCCCGGCATCATCTTCTCAAACACCGCCAGCCCGTCGGTTATTAACTTCGGTCCCACCAGCTCGAGGTATTGTTCCAACATAGGAATATCTAACAGCGCTTGCGATTTACTGCTCTCTTCAGATGTCACAGTGCTCTCCTCTTTGTTTCGGGTATCCCAGTATTTTTTGATCATGGCGGTTAACGCCGGAACCGACAGCGGCTTACTCAGCACATCGTCCATTCCCGCGTCCAGATACTCTTTTTTATCTTTCAGAACGTTGGCGGTAAGCGCAACCAGCGGCGGCAGGTCCTCACGGGCGTATTTTTGCGTCAGCTCGCGCGAGATATCCAGACCGGTCATATCCGGTAGCTGAATATCCAGCAGCACCAAGTCATATTCGCCCGGCGTGAACATTTCCAGCGCGGCTTTCCCGGTCATGGCGACATCCACGCTGTTGCCCAGTTTTTCCAGCACTGAACGCGCGACAATAACGTTCAGTTCGATATCTTCCACCAGCAGCACATTCAGGGCTGGCAGCGGCATGTCGTCGTCTTCAAAGGCGTCTTCAATCTCTTCCGCTACCGCAGGCGCATGCACGGTCAGCGTAAAGATGGAGCCTTTGCCAGCCTGGCTGGAGACCGTAATATCACCGCCCATGTTTTTCGCCAGACGCTTCGATACGGCCAGTCCAATCCCGGTTCCCGTTGCCGGTTTGCCGCCATTGCTGTCCTTCACCTGATAATACATGGCGAAGATTTTATCTTGCTCATCCTGCGGAATACCGATCCCGGAATCTTCAACCTCGAAATGCAGTATATTCCCCTGGTCATAGCGCGCCCGCACGGTTACCTGCCCCTGCTGGGTAAACTTCACGGCGTTGCTGATCAGATTCCACAGAATCTGGCGCAAACGCGTGCCGTCGGTAATGACCTTATGCGGCAGTGGTAACGTCGGCTCAAGCACAAAACGCAGCCCTTTTTGCTGCGCCTGCAGGCCAGAGAGGTTTTCCAGATCCGCCATAAAGCTGGTGAAATCGATCGGCTGGTTATCGAGCTGAACTTTACGTCGCTCCATCTTATCCATGTCGATAATATCGTTGAAAATATTCCCCAGCGTCACGGCAGAGACGTGGATTGTTTTCAGGTATTTTTCCTGCTCAGCGGGATCCGTATCCAGCAGGATCCGGCTTAAGCCGACAATGCCGTTAAGCGGAGTGCGCAGTTCGTGGCTGATGGTAGAAATGAAGGTGGTCTTATCGCGGCTGGCGCGCTCTAACGCATCCTGATAACGCTTACGCTCGGTAATATCGCGCCCAAAGCCCATCAGACCATGCCGCTTACCTACGCGGTCATAGTAAGGCACTTTGCGAATTTCAAAGCAGGCTTTGCGCCCGTCCGGATAGTCCAGCCACTGTTCGTAGGTGAGCGAGACGTTATGACGGAACACCTTTTCGTCGGTTTCAATGACCTTTTCTGCCGCCTCAGGGGAGTAAACATCAGCCGGTTTTAAATTCACCAACTGCTTTTCGCTCTTGCCGGTCAGCAGTTCCATGGCACGGTTACAGCCGGAAAATTCTTTATCTTCATTACGATAAAAAACCAGATCCGGCGAGGCATCAAGGAAAGAGCGTAAAAAAGAAGACTGCTGCTCAAGCTGAATCTGCGCTTCTTCGCGCTCTTTGATTTCAACCTTCAACTGCTCGAACGTATCCTGGCGCTCCGCTTCGGCTTTTTCGCGCTCAACAATTTCCTGATTAAGCTGGGCAATATTATCTTTTAACTGCACATTGAGCTTGAGATCGCGCTCGCGCATCTCTTCCAGCTTTTGTACCAGTCGTGACAAGCGTTGCCGGGACTCTTCCAGTTGCTCCACCACCACTGACAGAAAATAGACGGCCCAGGGGGTAATTAACAGACCAAAAAAGATAGAGCGGATAACATCAATGCTTTCTACCTGGCCATGCAGCACCATGGTGACAGCCATCTGCACCACAATCGCCAACACGACCAGCGCCAGCGCCAATAACAGCGAAAAGCGCACCAGACCCAATTTCATCATCAGGTCGACGTAATATTGCGCCAGCATACGGATTTGCTTCATAGAGGGTTCCTTCACGACAACTTGGCACAATAATACTCAATTCTCAGCGTGACGTTGAAGATTGTGCAAGAAATGCGGAGGTTATCGGTGAAATGACCGAGGAGAGATTCAACGTGGGCCTGATAAGCGTAGCGTCATCAGGCAAGCAGGCGCAGATTGCCGGATGGTTAGCTCCCAGGCTGAATCCACGGAGTGCCAAGCGCAGAGCCTTGAACACCATGAGCATTGAGATAGCGATCCAGTTCGACCATCCCAGTCCAGCGGTTTTCACACCATAGCGGAGCCAACAGCATTGGGCGACGCGCGCTGGCAGAGATTCGATGATAAATCACCTCTGGCGGCGTATGGCGGATCATCTCCCCGGCGGTAACCGTGTAGTCGTCCAGTTCAATTCCGTTCAGACGTCCGGCTTCCCAGGCCTTTGCCATCGTACTGCCTTTCACAATATGCAGCGGATGCAGCTTAATACCGTCAACGCCCGTCTCCACCACACGTTCCATGGTTTGCAGACAGTCTGCCTGTCCTTCTCCCGGCAGGCCAACAATCAGGTGTGAGCACACTTTCAGCCCGCGCTCGCGCGCCAGCCGCGTGGTGTTCTGATAGCAGGCAAAATCATGGCCGCGGTTAATCCGGTGCAGAGTTTTGTCATGCGCGGTTTGCAGACCGAGCTCCAGCCATACCTCATAGCCGAGGTCTTTATACTCACAAAGCAGATCGAGTACCGCATCCGGCACGCAGTCGGGGCGCGTCCCAACGCATAACCCAACGATGTTGGCCTGGCTGACCGCCTGTTGATACATCGAACGCAGCACCTGTACTTCCGCGAAGGTGCTGGTATAAGCCTGGAAATAGGCCAGATAGCGTCTGGCGCGATTGACCAACTGCGCCTGATGCTCAAGCTGCTCGGCAATTGAATGGTGCTGCTGTGCTTCATCGGCAAACGAGGCGATATTACAGAAAGTACATCCGCCGCGTCCGATGGTGCCATCACGGTTTGGACAGCTAAATCCGCCGTGCAGCGTGAGTTTATGAACCTTTTGCCCATAACGGCGAGAAAGATCCCCACCAAACATATTGACTAATTTCTGTAACTGCATAATCTGGTAGACCGCGCCTTGAAAAGAGGCCAAAGCCTGCCATTTTTTGCCCCAGTCGGCGATGACCTGGATCAATCGCCCTGGCAAGCCTTTATTTATTGCATAACAAATCAAAATAATCGAAATTCCATTCACTCAAAATATAATTACTTTTCCTTATATCCAGCTGTTTTTTTTATCTTCTTATACTCTCAGCGTAAAAACAGTATCTTTAAGACGCCAAAACTCTAAAAACCAGCATAAAATGCCAAGTATATCGATAAACAAAGGGAGGACGAGAGATATCCGGCCTCTCTTACAGTGAGACAGATCACACTTCCCAGGGCATCCTCCTCAGGTTATATCAATGTATAAAACCCTTTTATTTCAATATTTTCATAAAGTTAATTGCCCAATAGCACATTTTTGCATAAATAAGATTGCCATTTGACCTGTGTGTGGATTCCCGATAACTTGGAAATCCGCTGGAAGCTTTCTGGATGAGCAGTCTGCTCATCATATTTATGCAGTAATTGAGATTCCCTCTGAAGCAAGTCCTCAAACTTGTTTGACCTGTGCGAAAAGGATAAAGAGGGCGAATGCGAGGTAAGCGTATGACACGCAAACCCCGTCGCCATGCTCTTGGTGTGCCCGTGCGCAACGGTCCAGATGGGAATCCCGCAGAGCCTGGGGAGGTTCACTGATATGTTGTACGATAAATCCCTTGAGAGGGATAACTGTGGTTTCGGCCTGATCGCCCACATAGAAGGCGAACCTAGCCACAAGGTAGTGCGTACCGCCATACACGCACTGGCCCGCATGCAGCACCGTGGCGCAATTCTTGCCGATGGAAAAACCGGCGATGGTTGCGGCCTGCTGTTACAAAAACCTGACCGCTTTTTCCGCATCGTAGCGCAAGAGCGCGGCTGGCGTTTAGCCAAAAACTACGCCGTCGGCATGATCTTTTTAAATAAAGACGCTGAGCTGGCAGCGGCTTCTCGTCGCATTGTAGAAGAAGAATTACAGCAGGAGACCCTGTCGATTGTCGGCTGGCGCGACGTGCCGACTAACGAAGGTGTTCTCGGTGAAATTGCGCTCTCCTCCCTGCCTCGTATCGAGCAAATTTTTGTTAATGCCCCTGCGGGCTGGCGTCCGCGTGATATGGAGCGTCGCCTGTTCATCGCGCGCCGTCGTATCGAAAAACGCCTCCAGGAAGATAAAGACTTCTACGTCTGTAGCTTGTCGAACCTGGTCAATATCTATAAAGGTCTGTGTATGCCGGCGGATCTGCCGCGCTTTTACCTGGACCTGGCGGACCTGCGTCTGGAATCGGCCATCTGCCTGTTCCACCAGCGCTTCTCCACCAACACCGTACCACGCTGGCCGCTGGCGCAACCGTTTCGCTACCTGGCGCACAATGGTGAAATCAACACCATCACCGGCAACCGCCAGTGGGCGCGCGCCCGTACCTATAAATTCCAGACGCCGCTGATCCCTGATCTGCACGACGCCGCACCGTTCGTTAACGAAACCGGCTCCGACTCCAGCTCAATGGATAACATGCTGGAACTGCTGCTGGCTGGCGGGATGGATATCATCCGCGCCATGCGTTTACTGGTGCCGCCGGCCTGGCAGAACAACCCGGATATGGACCCGGAGCTGCGCGCGTTCTTCGACTTTAACTCCATGCACATGGAGCCGTGGGATGGTCCGGCGGGTATCGTTATGTCCGACGGTCGCTTTGCCGCCTGTAACCTTGACCGCAACGGCCTGCGTCCGGCGCGCTACGTCATCACCAAAGACAAGCTGATTACCTGCGCTTCTGAAGTCGGGATCTGGGATTATCAGCCGGATGAAGTGGTTGAGAAAGGTCGCGTCGGCCCTGGGGAGTTGATGGTTATCGATACCCGCAGCGGGCGCATTCTGCATTCGGCTGAAACCGATGACGATCTGAAAAGCCGCCACCCCTACAAAGAGTGGATGGAGAAGAACGTCCGCCGTCTGGTGCCTTTCGAAGACCTGGCTGACGATCAGGTCGGCAGCCGTGAACTGGACGATGACACCCTCGCCAGCTACCAGAAACAGTTTAACTACAGCGCTGAAGAGCTGGATTCCGTTATCCGCGTGCTCGGTGAAAATGGTCAGGAAGCGGTCGGTTCAATGGGTGATGATACCCCGTTTGCCGTGCTCTCCAGCCAGCCGCGCATCATTTATGACTACTTCCGCCAGCAGTTTGCCCAGGTCACCAACCCGCCGATCGACCCGCTGCGTGAAGCGCACGTCATGTCGCTGGCCACCAGCATCGGTCGTGAGATGAACGTCTTCTGCGAAGCCGAAGGTCAGGCGCACCGTCTGAGCTTTAAGTCGCCGATCCTGCTGTACTCCGATTTCACCCAGCTCACCACCATGAAAGAGGAGCATTATCGCGCTGACCGACTGGATATCACCTTCGACGTGACGGAAACCACGCTCGAAGAGACCGTCAAAGCATTGTGCGATAAGGCTGAACAGATGGTGCGTAACGGCACGGTGCTGCTGGTGCTCTCTGACCGTAATATCGCAAAAAACCGCTTGCCGGTTCCGGCACCGATGGCCGTTGGCGCAGTACAAACACGTCTGGTAGAACAAAGCCTGCGTTGCGATGCCAACATCATCGTTGAAACCGCCAGCGCCCGTGACCCGCACCATTTTGCCGTTCTGCTCGGTTTTGGCGCGACGGCCATTTATCCGTATCTGGCGTATGAAACGCTGGGACGTCTGATCGACACTCAAGCAATTGCCAAAGATTACCGGACTGTGATGCTGAACTACCGTAACGGCATCAACAAGGGTCTGTACAAAATCATGTCCAAAATGGGCATCTCGACTATCGCCTCTTACCGCTGCTCGAAGTTGTTTGAAGCCGTTGGTCTGCACGATGATGTTGTGGCTTTATGCTTCCAGGGCGTGGTCAGTCGCATCAGCGGCGCGGGTTTTACCGACTTCCAGCAGGATCTGCTGAACCTCTCCAAACATGCCTGGCTGGCGCGTAAGCCTATCAGCCAGGGCGGTTTGCTGAAGTACGTCCACGGCGGCGAATACCACGCCTACAACCCGGACGTGGTGCGCACGCTGCAACAGGCAGTACAAAGCGGCGAGTACAGCGACTATCAGGAATATGCAAAGCTGGTCAATGAGCGTCCGGCGGCCACGCTGCGCGATCTGCTGGCGATTACACCTGGCGATGAAGCCGTAAGCATTAGCGAAGTAGAACCCGCAACCGAACTGTTTAAACGCTTTGATACCGCAGCGATGTCTATCGGGGCATTAAGCCCGGAAGCACACGAGGCGCTGGCCGAAGCCATGAACAGCATCGGCGGTAACTCGAACTCCGGTGAAGGCGGCGAAGATCCGGCGCGCTACGGCACTAACAAGGTGTCGCGCATTAAGCAGGTGGCTTCCGGTCGCTTTGGCGTAACCCCGGCGTACCTGGTCAATGCTGATGTCATTCAGATTAAAGTCGCTCAAGGCGCGAAGCCGGGCGAAGGCGGTCAGTTACCGGGTGATAAAGTCACCCCGTACATCGCCAAACTGCGTTATTCGGTGCCGGGCGTGACGCTGATCTCCCCACCGCCGCACCACGATATCTACTCTATCGAGGACTTAGCGCAGCTGATTTTCGACCTGAAACAGGTCAACCCGAAAGCGATGATCTCGGTGAAGCTGGTTTCCGAACCGGGCGTCGGCACTATTGCGACCGGCGTGGCGAAAGCCTATGCGGATCTGATTACCATTGCCGGCTACGATGGCGGTACCGGTGCAAGTCCGCTCTCCTCCGTGAAGTATGCGGGCTGCCCGTGGGAACTCGGTCTGGTGGAAACCCAGCAGGCACTGGTGGCTAACGGTCTGCGTCACAAGATCCGTCTGCAGGTCGATGGCGGTCTGAAAACCGGCGTCGATATCATTAAAGCGGCAATTTTGGGTGCAGAAAGCTTCGGTTTCGGCACCGGCCCCATGGTCGCGCTGGGCTGTAAATACCTGCGTATTTGCCATCTGAACAACTGCGCAACCGGTGTGGCAACTCAGGATGACAAACTGCGTAAGAACCACTATCACGGCCTGCCGTTCAAAGTGACTAACTACTTTGAATTTATCGCCCGCGAAACCCGCGAGCTGATGGCGCAACTGGGCGTGAAACGTCTGGTGGATCTGATTGGTCGTACCGACCTGCTCAAAGAGCTGGAAGGGTTTACCGCCAAGCAGCAGAAGCTGGAGCTGTCTCGTCTGCTGGAAACCGCTGAACCGCATCCAGGTAAAGCGCTGCATTGCACTGAAAACAATCCGCCGTTTGATAACGGCGTGCTCAACGCCCAGCTGTTACAGCAGGCGAAACCGTTTGTCGACGAGCGCCAGAGCAAAACCTTCTGGTTCGATATCCGCAACACCGACCGTTCCGTCGGCGCATCGCTGTCGGGCTATATCGCTCAGACGCATGGCGATCAGGGGCTGGCATCTGACCCGATTAAAGCGCACTTCAGCGGTACCGCAGGCCAGAGCTTCGGCGTGTGGAACGCGGGCGGCGTGGAGCTGTATCTGACCGGCGATGCCAACGACTATGTCGGTAAAGGCATGGCGGGCGGCCTGCTGGCAGTGCGTCCTCCGGTTGGCTCTGCTTTCCGTAGCCATGAGGCGAGCATCATTGGTAACACCTGCCTGTATGGTGCTACCGGTGGCCGCCTGTTTGCTGCGGGTCGTGCGGGTGAGCGTTTTGCGGTGCGTAACTCCGGCGCTATTACCGTGGTTGAAGGTATTGGCGACAACGGCTGTGAATATATGACCGGCGGCATCGTGTGTATTCTCGGCAAAACCGGCGTCAACTTCGGTGCGGGCATGACCGGCGGATTCGCCTACGTGCTCGACGAAGACGGTGAATTCCGCAAACGCGTGAACCCGGAACTGGTAGAAGTACTGAGCGTGGACTCGCTGGCTATTCATGAGGAACACCTGCGCGGTCTGATTACCGAGCACGTACAACATACCGGTTCTTCACACGGCGAAGAGATCCTGGCGAACTGGCCAGCATTCTCGGCGAAATTCGCGCTGGTAAAACCGAAATCCAGTGATGTAAAAGCACTGTTGGGTCACCGTAGTCGTAGCGCAGCAGAGCTGCGTGTGCAGGCGCAGTAAGGGGTAGCAGCAATGAGTCAGAACGTATACCAATTTATCGACCTGCAGCGCGTTGATCCACCGAAGAAACCGCTGAAGATCCGTAAGATCGAATTTATCGAGATCTACGAGCCGTTTTCCGAAGGCCAGGCCAAAGCACAGGCAGATCGCTGTCTTTCCTGCGGCAACCCGTACTGCGAGTGGAAGTGCCCGGTACATAACTACATCCCGAACTGGCTTAAGCTGGCGAATGAGGGACGTATTTTTGAAGCGGCAGAACTGTCGCACCAGACTAACACTCTGCCGGAAGTCTGTGGCCGAGTGTGCCCGCAGGATCGTCTTTGTGAAGGATCCTGCACGCTAAACGATGAGTTCGGTGCGGTAACTATCGGCAACATCGAGCGCTATATCAACGATAAAGCGTTCGAGATGGGCTGGCGTCCGGATATGACTGGCGTTCGCCAGACGGACAAGCGCGTGGCGATCATCGGTGCAGGTCCGGCGGGCCTGGCCTGTGCTGATGTGCTGACCCGCAACGGCGTGAAGGCGGTGGTATTTGACCGCCACCCGGAAATCGGCGGTCTGCTGACCTTCGGGATCCCGGCATTCAAGCTGGAGAAAGAGGTCATGACCCGTCGCCGTGAAATCTTCACCGGTATGGGCATTGAGTTCAAACTAAACGTGGAAGTGGGCCGCGACGTGCAGCTTAACGATCTGCTGAAGGATTACGATGCCGTGTTCCTTGGCGTAGGTACCTATCAGTCGATGCGCGGTGGGCTGGAAAACGAAGACGCTTCCGGCGTATTTGATGCCCTGCCGTTCCTGATCGCCAATACCAAACAGTTGATGGGATTTGGCGAAAGCAGTGACGAGCCGTACATCAGCATGGAAGGCAAACGCGTCGTTGTTCTCGGCGGTGGCGATACCGCGATGGACTGCGTGCGGACCTCGGTTCGCCAGAACGCGGCACACGTGATCTGCGCCTATCGCCGCGACGAAGAGAACATGCCGGGTTCCAAACGCGAGGTGAAAAATGCGCGTGAAGAAGGCGTCGAGTTCCAGTTCAACGTCCAGCCTTTAGGCGTGGAAGTGAATGCCAACGGTAAAGTGTGCGGCGTGAAAATGGCGCGCACCGAAATGGGCGAACCGGATGCGAAGGGTCGTCGCCGCGCGGAGATCGTCGCTGGTTCCGAGCACGTTGTTCCAGCTGATGCGGTGGTACTGGCGTTTGGATTCCGCCCGCACAGTATGGAGTGGCTGAAAGAGCACAGCGTCGAGCTGGATTCTCAGGGCCGTATTATTGCTCCGGAACGCAGCGATAACGCCTTCCAGACCAGCAACCCAAAAATCTTCGCAGGTGGCGATATCGTGCGTGGTTCGGATCTTGTAGTCACCGCGATTGCCGAAGGTCGTAAAGCGGCAGACGGTATCCTGAACTACCTGGAAGTGTAAGTAAGCGTCTTCTGGCATCTCATCTTCAAACGCTGATGAGATGCCAGATTCCTCGCAACCCCCCTGCCTCTCCCCTCTATCAACACCGTGAAAGAGAACTAAAAAAAGATACGGAAACGTTTGCTTTATTCTGAGAACTGTATATTATGCGGCGGATTTTTTGGGCAAAATTCATGGAGGCGTTGTGTCGCAGGACAACAATTATAGCCAGGGCCCCGTCCCTCTGGCGGCGCGGAAGGGCGTGATTCCACTAACGTTTGTCATGCTGGGACTCACATTTTTTTCCGCCAGTATGTGGACCGGTGGCACACTCGGTACCGGTCTTTCCTATAATGATTTCTTCCTTGCAGTTCTCTTCGGTAATCTTCTCCTCGGTATTTACACTGCATTTCTCGGTTTTATCGGCGCAAAAACAGGGCTCTCTACCCACCTTCTGGCACGTTACTCATTTGGTTTGAAAGGTTCATGGCTTCCCTCACTGCTCTTAGGCGGTACACAGGTAGGCTGGTTTGGCGTTGGTGTGGCCATGTTTGCTATCCCGGTTGGCAAAGCGACGGGGATTGACGTCAATATTCTGATTGCGGTTTCCGGTCTGTTGATGACCCTGACTATCTTTTTTGGCATCTCGGCGCTGACCGTTTTATCTATCATCGCCGTACCTGCCATCGTCGTTCTTGGCAGCTACTCCGTCTGGCTGGCGGTGAGCGATGTCGGCGGTTTAGACCATTTAAAAGCGATAGTGCCGCAGACACCGCTGAATTTCTCCACCGCACTGGCGCTGGTGGTCGGCTCATTTATCAGCGCAGGCACGTTAACCGCCGACTTTGTCCGCTTTGGCCGCAACGCCAAAGGTGCGGTACTGATTGCCATGGTGGCATTTTTCCTTGGCAACTCGTTGATGTTTATCTTCGGCGCTGCGGGTGCCGCCGCTGTTGGACAGGCGGACATCTCTGACGTAATGATTGCTCAGGGCCTGCTGCTGCCCGCAATTGTGGTGCTCGGCCTGAATATCTGGACCACCAACGACAATGCGCTCTACGCTTCAGGTTTGGGATTTGCCAATATTACCGGCCTTTCCAGCCGTTCGCTGTCGGTGGCTAACGGTATTATCGGCACACTGTGCGCACTGTGGCTTTACAATAACTTTGTCGGTTGGCTGACATTTTTGTCGGCAGCGATTCCTCCAATTGGTGGAGTGATTATCGCCGACTATCTGCTGAACCATCGCCGATATGCCGACTTCAGCAAAGCACAATTTATTTCCGTAAACTGGATAGCTATCCTGTCCGTTGCACTGGGCATTGCCGCCGGTCACTATATTCCCGGTATCGTGCCCGTCAACGCCGTACTCGGCGGCGTATTCAGCTATATCCTGCTGAACCCACTTTTCAATCGCAGCCTTGCTAAATCACCAGAGGTCAGCCATGCAGAATAATAACATCACCATTCGTCAGGCGCGTTTACAGGGACGCGAAGGATTGTGGCAGCTCACGGTTGAAAACGGACGCTTCAGCCGAATTGAGGCTCAGGACGCCGCTACGTTGCCGCAGGGGGAAGTGCTTGATGCCGAAGGTGGCCTGGCAATCCCACCGTTCGTAGAGCCACATATCCACCTGGATACCACGCAAACCGCGGGGGAGCCGAGCTGGAACCAGTCTGGTACGTTATTTGAAGGCATTGAGCGCTGGGCCGAACGTAAGGCAATGCTCACTCACGATGACGTCAAAGCGCGCGCCATGCAGACTCTTAAGTGGCAGATGGCCAACGGCATCCAGTATGTCCGCACTCACGTTGACGTTTCCGACCCTACGCTGACGGCGCTGAAAGCCATGCTGGAGGTGAAGCAAGAAGTCGCTCCGTGGGTAGAGCTGCAGATTGTCGCGTTCCCGCAAGAGGGCATTCTTTCTTATCCCAACGGTGAAGCGTTATTAGAGGAAGCCGTGCGTTTGGGTGCCGACGTCATTGGCGCTATCCCCCACTTTGAATTTACGCGTGAATATGGCGTGGAGTCGTTGCACAAAATTTTCGCCCTCGCGCAAAAATACGACAGACTTATCGACGTGCACTGTGACGAAATTGACGATGAGCAATCACGCTTTGTTGAAACCGTCGCGGCGCTGGCCCATCGCGACAATATGGGCGAGCGCGTGACCGCCAGCCATACTACGGCAATGCACTCCTATAACGGCGCGTATGCTTCCCGTCTTTTCCGCCTGTTGAAAATGTCCGGCATTAACTTTGTCGCGAATCCACTGGTGAATATTCACCTGCAAGGGCGCTTTGACACGTATCCTAAACGCCGCGGCGTCACACGCGTCAAAGAGATGCTGGAGGCAGAGATCAACGTCTGCTTCGGCCATGATGACGTCTTCGATCCGTGGTATCCGCTAGGCACCGCGAATATGCTGCAGGTACTGCACATGGGGTTACATGTGTGCCAGCTGATGGGATACGGACAAATTAACGATGGCCTGAATCTGATCACCACCCACAGCGCGAAAACCCTGCACCTGCAGGACTACGGTCTGAGCGTAGGGAATTCCGCGAACCTGGTGATTTTACCGGCAGAGAATGGATTTGACGCGGTTCGTCGCCAGACGCCTGCACGTTATTCCATTCGTCACGGGCGAATCATTGCCGAGACTGTGCCGAGCCAAACGACGCTGCATCTGACGCAGCCGGAAGCGATGACGTTTAAGCGCTAGGTTGTAATATCCGGTGTCGGATGGCGCAAGCCTTGCCATCCGACACCGTCACTCTCATCGTCAGGTGTGTAATAAACTGGCGCGCACCTTGATCACCACCTTTTTGATGTCCATCGGAGCCTGTACCACGCAGCCCGGCTTATGCGGCTCGCCCGGCATAAAAATCACAAATCTTCCCGGCTTCAGTACCATCGCCTGCTCATCGGCAATCTGGCTACACAGCTGATAATCATCCTCAACATGCATCTCTTCGCACTGACGAGCAGAATCAGTCATCCCGAACAGAATGCGTTCTTCACCGGATAACAGCACCTGAATATCAATGTATTCCCTGTGCAGTTCCGCTTTCTTTTGCTCCGGGCTCTGCGTTGCAAATTGCATAACATTCATAAAAATATTATCGCCCTGCAACTCGTAGCGCCCTGGCGTTTTCTCCTGCGGATTCGCCGCAACAGCCAGCGTTAACGCCTGCTGCAAAACCGGATGTAATCCGGCAGAAGGCAATGAACGCAACTCATCTGACATCATAATCAATCTCCCAGGGCCAACAGCGCGGCCCCCAGTAATCCAGCGTCATGACGGTAATGCGCCGCCCGTAACTCTACGTGGTAAGCCAAAGGCTCTTGTGCCAGATAGTTTTCCACCAGCGCCAGATACCCTTCTGCCAGCCCCACGCTGCCGCCAATCACCACAATCTGGCAATCGATCGTGGCCTTCACATCGGCGACAAGCCTTGCCAAAGTACGTGCCGAACGATGGATCAACCGCCGAGCCTGCTCATCACCCTGCCCGGCGCGGCTAAAAATGGTTTTGGCGTCGCATCCAGCAAGCGCGCCTTCGGCAGCCGCCGCGATCCCACGACCGGAAGCGATCGCTTCGACACAACCCACACGCCCGCAACCGCACACCGGCCCATGCGGATCAGCCAGCGTATGTCCCAGATGCCCGGCCAGACCGCCAATCCCGGTCAGCAGCTTCCCATCACTTACCACCCCGCCGCCTACACCGGTGGAGACGGTGATAAACACCATATCGCGGTACTCGCCGCCAAGCGCATGATACTCAGCCCACGCCGCGGCCTGCGCGTCATTGACTGCCAGCGTCGGCAAAGCGGTGAGATCTTTTAGCGTTTGCACCAGAGGAAAATGCAGCAGCCCGCCGAGGTTGTGCGGGTTCAGCGCCAGTAGAGAACCGTCGCGGATAATCCCCGTTGAGGCGATCGCCACCCGCGTTGCCTGCCCCTGTAGCGGCGCAACCAGTGCTTGTAACGCGGTACGCAGAGCATCCGGTGTTTTGCTGGCGGGCGTCGGCAATTCATGACGCTCTTGAATTTGCAGGCTGCTGTCTACCAGTGCGACAGCCAGTTTGGTGCCGCCAATATCAATCGACAGCGTGGTCATAGCACCGCCTTTTTAAGCGCTGTGTTGTACCACTGGCAAATGTGCTCCAGCCGGGTAATGGCTGAGCCGACTGTCACCGCCCAAGCGCCATGACGCATCGCCTCAGCGGCCTGCGCTGGCGTGTTGTAACGTCCTTCAGCAATCACCCGACAACCCGCGTTACTTAAAGACTTCACCAGAGCCAGATCCGGCTCTTCGGGCGTTTCTGGCGTGGTATAACCAGAAAGGGTAGTGCCAATGATTTCGGCACCGAGTTTCTGGCAGGCCATGCCATCCGCCATGGACGAACAGTCAGCCATCGCAAGGCGTTGGTGATGATGAATACGTGCCAGTAAGGTTTCTACAGGTACCGGACGTACGCGATCGGTACCGTCGATGGCGATGATGTCAGCGCCTGCCTGCGCCAGCGCATCAACATCCTCCAGATATGCGGTGATGCGAACCGGAGAGTCATCAAGGTCACGTTTGAGAATGCCGATAATCGGCACCGAAACTACCGCCCTGGTCGCTTTTAGGTTTTCCACCCCTTCAATGCGTAACGCCACCGCGCCAGCCTGTTCTGCGGCCAGCGCCATCGCCGCAACAATTTCCGGTTTATCTAACGGGCTGTCAGGAACAGGCTGGCAGGAGACAATCAGCCCGCCGTTCGCGGAAATCTTGATATCCAGTTGTTCAAGTAACGACATGCTTATTCCCTTATGACTATTGCCCGGCGCAGGACCGGGCAAACGGATTAACTTTTGGATTTCACCATGGTGCTTTTGTCACCGCCGAACGGCACGGCCCCGCTAAACGGTTTGCCATCAATGGCATCATGCGTACGCAATGCTTCAGGCCGCAGCCAGCGCTGTACGCGAGACGGCATATCGAGACCAATCAGCAGAATCACCACAAATGTCAGGCCGAAAGAGAGCGATCCCAACGCGGTGCCCAGATCCAGTCGTTGGGCAATCAGCGCACCGATGATCGGTGCCAGCGCCCCGCCCAGTGCACCCACGTTGTAGGTGAAGCCCAGACCCGCCGCACGCTGGTCGGTATCGAAATAGCCGCCAATCAGTTTTGGTAAGATCCCGGAGATCCCCTGACCGAGCATTTGCTGGAAAAACAGCAGTAAACCCAGTACCCAGACGTTTGAGCCGCCAATCGCAAACACTGGAATAATCAGCAACTGCGAAGCCAGCAGACTGCAGACATAGGCCTTACGCGTGCCCAGCCAGTCGCCAAGAAAACCACCGACGCAACAACCGACCGCCGCGCCAAAGCCGCTAAAGAAGAGCACCCTGGCGACAGTGGAAGGGTCATACAGCAGTTCAGTTTTCAGATAGGTTGGCAGCAGCGCCTGAATCGGCCATGAGTAAAGGAAGGCAAACAGCACAACCACCATCAGCATGACGCCCGTCGGCCAGCGTTTCCCGCTGCTTTGCACCATAAAACTAATGAAGATAAACGCGCATATCAGGCCAAGGACCGCCACAATAGCCGCATTTTGCAGGTTGCCTGCAAAGCAGAACCACAGCGCGGTTGCGGCGGCGAGAGTCATCACAATATTGATAACCCGATGTTCGCCCCGGTAGAGAATGTCCACCATCGTGCGTACCGGCGCTTTGCCTTCGTGTTTCTCTTTCCAGTCTTCCGCTTCCGGAATATTTTTACGCAGCCAGAGGGCGAAGATAATCGGCAAAATGCCGATGAAGAACAGCGCGCGCCATCCCCAGACCGGGACCACCAGGCTGTAAACCTGGGCGGCGATCACTGCGCCTACAGAGAAGCCGGAAATCAGGAAGCCGCTGGCTTTGTTTCGCAGGTGCCTGGGCCAGCTTTCAATAACATAAGTTGCGCTGGAGCCGTACTCACCAGCCATCCCCATACCGATAACCAGGCGGGCGATAAACATGGTGGTGTAGCCCGGCGCGAAGCCGCAGGCCAGCGTCCCCACAGAGAACAGAATGATACTGGTGACCATCGCCAGGCGGCGTCCATAACGGTCGCCCATCGCGCCCAGCATTAACCCGCCAAACCAGCGGGAGATAAAAGCGGCCGAGATCAGACTGGCCGCCTGCACCGTCGTCAGTCCGAATTCGCCTTGTACTTCCGTCAGCACAAGGGCGATTAATACAAAATCAAAACCATCAAGCAAATATCCCAGCCAGGCGGCGGAAAATGCCCGCCATTGCGCCCGATTGAGATGGCGATACCACGGGATGCTCTGGGTAGAAGTACTCATTTTACTCTCCCGACGATCTTTATTTTCGTTGTGGTGCCGGATGGCGGATTCGCCTTATCCGGCCTACGAGTCTTGTTTTTGCAGGCCGGATAAGCATTGTGCTATCCGGCGTCCGATCAGTCGCGTTCCAGCATTAATTGCTGGGCCAGCGCTTTCAGTTCCGGCAGATATTGTTCATCTACCGGGGCAAATGGTTTACGGCACAGCGGAACAGAAACCACGTCCATATAGTGCAATACCGTCTTCAGGCCGCGGAACACGCCAACCTTAATGAGCAGATCGATAACCTTATTGCACTCGGTTTGCAGCTTTTGCGCCGTCCGGATGTCGCCTTCTTTGAGCGCTTTCACAATTCCCTGATAACGCCATCCCATAATGTTGTAAGTGCTACCGATACCGCCATCTGCGCCCGCCAGCAGACCAGAAGCGAAGATCTCGTCATAACCGTTATAAAGCACCAGATCGGGGTGAGCGCGGCGGATCTGTTCCATCTGATAGAGATCGCCTGAGGTTTGCTTCAGCGCGCCAACGCCCGGCAACGTCACCAGCGTGTTGATCTGATCCAGCGTCAGTTTTACGCCGCTCAGCGCCGGGATGTTATAGACCACCATCGGCAAGCCATCAGCGGAATCAATAATTGCGCGGTAGTGATCGCAGTGCTCTTCAAAACTGAACGGATAGTAAAACGGTGTGACGGCCGAAACCGCATCAAAGCCGTAGCGATGCGCGGCACTCGCCAGCTGTTGGCTCTCTTCGGTACTCACTGTGCCAACGTGAGCGATCAGCGTCACCTTGCCTTTCGCTTCTTCGGCAACAATTTCCAGTACCTGCTCTCTCTCAGCGCGGTTTTGGACAAATGCCTCACCCGTAGACCCACCGACATAGAGCCCGTCGATCCCTTGCCCAATGTTGAAACGCACCAGGCGGCGCAGGCTCTCAATGTCCAGTCGCTGTTGGCTATCGAATGGGGTTAACAACGCTGGCATTACGCCTTTTAAATCTCTTGCCATAGCTACCTCTGATGATGATTAGTGTTATCTGACTGCATACCTTTATACCTGTTATACCAGATCAAATAAGCAGCAATACAATACAGAACGCTTATAGTGCGATCTGCCTCACTAAACGATCGTCAGGATCGCGATTACTTACGCAATTTTTTACTTTTGCTGAAGGCGTGCCAGGTAGCGGAAACGCTGTTGAGATGTTCTTGCAGTGCGCGGTCAGCTTCCTCAGGGTCGCGCTGACGAATCGCGTCGACAATAGCGATATGCTGCTGATAACTCACGTTATTGTGTTCATACAACTCTTGGTCGGCCACGGTCGGACGGGCGGCAATTAGCCAGTCTAACAGCGCAACATGGATAGCCATAAAGATGGGATTGCCCGGGATCTCCGCCAGTATGCGATGAAAATCAACGTCCGAGCGAATGAACAGCGTATTGTCATCGAGCGACTGGCTGTTGATCTCCAGTGCTTTCGCCAGTCTGTCGATTTGCTCATCCGTCGCATGTTCTGCGGCGTATCGTACCAGGCTGGATTCAAAGAACAGTCGCAGCTGTTCGAAGTGGGCAATGCCGCCGGGATGCGCGAGGAAATCTTTCGCCATACCGGACAGCTCGCTGATAATGGTATCAGCTGAAGGACGCGAAACGCGGGCGCGCTCGCCATTGTTGATTTGCACCAGACCTTTGCGTTTTAACGCTGCCAGCGCTTCTCGTACAGAAGGACGGCCCACGTTAAAGAAGGCCATCAGCTCCCGCTCAGACGGCAACTGTTCGCCCTCGCCAAATTCCCGACGACGAATCATCTGCTCCAGTTCTTCTTCAACCATTTCAGACAGCTTTTTACGCGCCAGCGGGCGGCTGCGTAAGCTACGGCCAATGGTGGATGGAGAGTCTTCAGCTTGCGAATCAAATGCGTTCATAGGGCCCATTCAGCTAAGTCGTGGTGACAAATAACAGCGGGTTTATCCTAACACAGGATCGAAAGCAGGGTGAAATGATGGTCAATCAGACTGTCGGGCTTATTGGCGGTCTAACGCATCCGGATATTTTGTTACGCTAAAACATTCAGCTTATCTTTAATTGAAAACAATCATATTCGCTTCGTGAAATTTATGAATATGAACGTGATAAATTATCATAACCATCTATTTTATAACGATAAATAATTTAAACATCGAATTAAAAATAAGATATTCACTCCATAAAAATCGCCCGAAAAAATATAACATCCGTTTGGACAACAGCGTTATTACCGGATTTATCTTCTTCTCTGGCATGGAGTGAAACAATGTTCGGCATCATTATCTCTGTCATCGTTTTATTAACGATGGGTTACCTGATCCTCAAAAACTACAAACCGCAGGTAGTGCTGGCAGCCGCGGGGATCTTCCTGATGATCTGCGGCGTCTGGCTAGGCTACGGCGCGCTGGTCGCTGACGACAAGAGCAGCGGCTATCTACTGGTCGATATTTACAACGAAATTCTGCGTATGCTTTCCAATCGGGCGGCCGGACTAGGGTTATCAATCATGGCGGTAGGTGGTTATGCCCGTTATATGGACAGGATGGGGGCCAGCAGAGCGATGGTTAGCCTGTTAAGCCGCCCGCTTAAGCTAATCCGCTCACCCTATGTTGTTCTTGCCGCCACCTATGTGATTGGTCAGATCATGGCGCAGTTCATCACCAGCGCTTCCGGGTTAGGCATGCTGCTGATGGTGACGCTGTTCCCGACGCTGGTCAGTCTTGGCGTGAGCCGTTTATCCGCGGTGGCAGTCATTGCCACTTCAATGTCAATTGAATGGGGCATTCTGGAAACCAACTCTATTTTTGCCGCGCAGGTGGCGGGCATGAAAATCGCTACCTACTTCTTTCACTATCAGTTACCCGTCGCATCGTGCGTTATCGTCGCCGTCGCTATTGCACATTTTTTCGTTCAGCGGCAGTTTGATAAAAAAGCATTCCCGGAAAGCTACGGATTCGCTGAACAAAAGACGCTGGAAAACGTGCCACCTCTCTATTACGCCATTCTACCCGTCATGCCGCTCCTTCTGATGTTGGGCTCGCTTGCCCTGGCGCATATGGGGTTAATGAAAACAGAGCTGAATCTGGTGGTGGTCATGCTGATGAGCATGACGCTGACGATGTTTGTCGAGTTCCTGCATAAACATAATCTGCGCGAAACGATGGATGACGTGCAGGCCTTCTTTGACGGCATGGGAACCCAGTTTGCCAACGTTGTCACGCTGGTGGTCGCAGGTGAGATCTTTGCGAAAGGGTTGACGACTATCGGGACTGTCGACGCCGTAATAAAAGGTGCAGAACATTCCGGCCTTGGCGGTATCGGCGTGATGATCATCATGGCCGTGGTCATTGCCGCCTGTGCGATTGTCATGGGGTCAGGTAACGCGCCGTTTATGTCTTTTGCCAGCCTGATTCCAGATATTGCCGCCGGACTACATATTCCTGCGGTAGTGATGATTATGCCGATGCATTTTGCTACTACGCTGGCCCGGGCGGTATCCCCCATTACAGCGGTCATTGTGGTGACATCAGGTATTGCGGGCGTATCGCCCTTTGAGGTGGTAAAACGTACGGCCATTCCGATGGCGGTGGGATTTGTGGTCAATATGATAGCCACCATCACGCTGTTTTACTGATCCCGAAGGCAGAAAACAGAACAGGCCCCAAAGGGCCTGTTTTTTTATTTCACTACGCGTAGCGCTGGACGCCCACCGCGTGGCGGCGGCGGAGTGTCATCCGGATCGTTGTCGTCGCCATTGTCAGGCTTATCGCCATCAATGACCGACATGACCGTTTCACTCTCAAAACCAGGTGCGTCGTTGTCGTCATCATTTAAGCTGGCGACATCTTCGTCGTAGGCGGCTTCCGGCTCGAACATAGTACCGGCGCCATTTTCACGAGCATAAATTGCCAGAACTGCCGCCAGCGGTACAGAAACCTGACGCGGCACACCACCGAAGCGCGCGTTAAAGCGCACTTCATCGTTAGCCAGTTCCAGGTTACCCACCGCACGCGGTGCGATATTCAGAACAATTTGCCCATCACGCGCATATTCCATAGGAACCTGCACGTCCTGAAGCGTCACATCCACCACCAGGTGCGGCGTAAGCTGGTTGTCTAACAACCACTCATAGAATGCGCGCAGCAGATACGGACGGCGTGGTGTTAGCTGTGGCAAATCCATACAGGTTAACCCCGGCCCAGACGCATTTCACGTTCAGGCTCAGTCAGAGAAGCCAGGAAAGAATCACGTTCAAAGACGCGAGTCATGTACCCTTTCAGTTCTTTCGAACCTGCACCGTTGAATTCAATGCCCAGCTGCGGTAAACGCCACAGCAGCGGCGCCAGGTAGCAGTCTACCAGGCTGAACTCATCGCTCAGGAAGTAAGGTTTCTGGCCAAATACTGGTGCAATTGCCAGCAGTTCTTCGCGCAGACGCTTACGCGCGACTTCGGCTTCAGAAGCAGAACCGTTCACGATGACGTTCATCAGCGTGTACCAGTCTTTTTCAATACGCTGCATGTACAGGCGGCTTTCACCACGCGCAACCGGGTAAACCGGCATCAGCGGCGGATGCGGGAAGCGCTCATCCAGGTATTCCATAATGATGCGAGATTCCCACAGGGTCAGCTCACGATCCACCAGTGTCGGTACGCTCTGATTCGGGTTGAGGTCGATCAGATCCTGCGGTGGATTGTCCTTCTCCACATGCTCAATCTCGAAACTAACACCTTTCTCAGCCAGCACAATGCGGACCTGATGGCTATAGATGTCAGTAGGACCAGAAAACAGCGTCATTACCGAACGTTTGTTGGCAGCGACAGCCATGAAAACCTCCAGGTATATTCAGAATTTTTACTGCTACCAGCCACTAAGTGGCCAGCCAGAAGTGATGTCACCCATATTCGGGAAAGCCATTACTGTTCAAAATACAAACAAAAAATGAACGATACCGGACATTTGGGCAGAAAATTGGATGATAGTTTACCAGATTTTGTGACCTTTGTGGTGAGTCGATTCTTGAAATGGGGAAAAAGAGGTGGCAATCAGCGGATTACCGTGGTTATACGGAGAGCAGTAACGATAAAAAAACCCGCCGAAGCGGGTTTTTTCGCAAATTGTTGTCTGCCGAAGCAGAGTACAATTAACGTTTGGAGAACTGAGGACGACGACGTGCTTTACGCAGACCGACTTTCTTACGTTCAACCTGACGAGCATCACGGGTAACGAAGCCAGCTTTACGCAGTTCGCCACGCAGGGATTCGTCGTACTCCATCAGAGCGCGGGTGATACCGTGACGGATCGCACCAGCCTGACCAGAGATACCACCACCTTTAACAGTGATGTACAGATCCAGTTTCTCAACCATGTCGACCAGTTCCAGCGGCTGACGAACTACCATGCGGGCAGTTTCACGACCGAAGTACTGTTCCAGAGAACGTTGGTTGATTACGATTTTACCACTGCCCGGTTTGATGAAAACGCGAGCTGCGGAACTTTTGCGGCGACCAGTGCCGTAGTATTGATTTTCAGCCATTGCCTATAATCCCGATTAGATGTCAAGAACTTGCGGTTGCTGTGCCGCGTGGTTGTGCTCGTTGCCAGCGTAAACTTTCAGTTTACGGAACATAGCACGACCCAGCGGGCCTTTTGGCAGCATGCCTTTAACCGCGATTTCAAGCACACGCTCAGGACGGCGAGCAATCATCTCTTCAAAGGTCGCTTGTTTGATACCGCCGATGTGACCGGTGTGGTGATAGTACACTTTGTCAGTACGCTTGTTGCCAGTTACAGCAACTTTGTCAGCGTTCAGAACGATGATGTAATCACCGGTATCTACGTGCGGAGTATATTCCGCTTTGTGCTTACCGCGCAGGCGCAGAGCCAGTTCGGAAGCCAGACGGCCCAGAGTTTTACCGGTCGCGTCAACAACATACCAGTCGCGTTTTACGGTTTCTGGTTTAGCTGTAAAAGTTTTCATTAAAAGCTTACCCAAATAAATAAGTTACACGTTGGTGAACACCCAAACGTTTTGTCAGTTGAGGTTCACACGACATTGTCCAGCAAACCTACCCCTTCGAATAGCCTATGCCGGCGCATAGAAAGTTTTGGGAAAAAAACTCTCTCGTAACGTGGGGTCGCAAGATTATAGAGAAGTCAGGGTCAAAGATCGACCCCTTTATGTGATTTGCGGCAGGTTTAACCGGCTAAATGTTCCCGCTTCAGATACTCTTCGCTTTGCATCTCCTGCAAACGTGACAAACAACGCTGAAATTCAAACTTCAGACGCTCGCCCTGATAAATTTCATAAAGTGGTGAGGCCGCACTGACCACCAGCTTAACGTGGCGTTCGTAGAACTCATCCACCAGTGCGATAAAACGCCGCGCCTCGCTCTCCATCAGCGTCGTCATGACCGGCACATCAGACAACAGCACCGTATGAAACAGACGCGATAGCGCAATGTAGTCATGCTGACTACGCGCATCGACACAGAGCGTGGTGAACGACACCGCCAGCGTTTGGTTTTCGACGGCCAGCGTCTGCATCGGACGATGATTGATCTCCAGCGTCGGCGCATGTTCACTTTTCGTTCCCGCTAATGCCAGCCAGAGCTTGTCCATCTGCTGGCGGGTTTCCTCATTCAGTGGCGACAACCACAAATGCGCCTGCGTTAAGGTGCGCAGACGATAATCGACGCCAGCATCGACATTCATGATGTCACAATGCTGTTTGATGGCATCAATGGCAGGAAGAAAACGCGTGCGTTGCAAACCGTTGCGATACAGCTCATCAGGCGGAATATTGGAGGTTGCCACCAGCGTAATACCACGGGCAAACAGCGCCTTCATCAGACCGCCGAGCAGCATGGCGTCGGTGATGTCAGAAACAAAAAATTCGTCAAAGCACAGCACGTCCGTTTCAGCCTTAAAGCGGTCGGCAATGATTTCCAGCGGATCACTCTGCCCCTGCAGGGCCGTAAGCTCTTCATGGACACGCAGCATAAAACGGTGAAAGTGCAAACGCTGTTTACGCCCGCCCGGCAGGCTATGGAAGAACAGATCCATCAGCCACGTTTTTCCTCGCCCGACTCCGCCCCACATATACAGACCACGCACTGGCGCGTTGGTCGGTGACTCACGCTTTCCCAGCAATTTGCCAAAACGCGCCATCAGTCCGCTCTCCTGCGGCGCAGGACGTGCTGGCGTCGAAAGCGCCTGGAAAATTGTTTCCAGTCGATTCACTGCTTCTTGTTGTACGTTGTCGGGCTGATGACTGCCGTCTTTGAGGGCTTGCTGGTAACGCGATGTCGGGGAAAGGCTTTGCATGATGTTATTGTTATTCCTTGAGAATCGATGTGCCGTCGCTCACGGTTGACGAAAAAAAGGCCGTTCTACATTACGTGATATAAACACGGGATTCCACTTCTACGGGATTAGCGGTTATAGTGGCATAATCAGGCGCAGGCATGGAGCCTAAAGCCAACAACCTACGGAAACACAAGACAACGGGAGATGTTCATGACCTGGGAATATGCGCTAATTGGGTTAGTCGTCGGTATCATTATTGGTGCTGTAGCCATGCGTTTTGGTAATCGTAAATTACGCCAACAGCAGGCATTGCAGTACGAACTGGAAAAAAATAAAGCTGAGCTGGAAGAGTACCGCGAAGAGCTGGTGAGCCACTTTGCCCGCAGCGCTGAACTGCTGGATAACATGGCGGACGATTATCGTCAGATCTACCAGCATATGGCGAAAAGCTCCAGCAACCTGCTGCCGGGTATGTCACCGGAAAATAATCCGTTCCGTAATCGTCTGGCAGAATCCGAAGCGGGTAACGATCAGGCGCCGGTTCAGATGCCGCGTGACTATTCTGAAGGCGCATCTGGCCTGCTGCGTAGTGGCGCAAAGCGCGACTAACCGCACATCGTTAAGAAATTTATTGGGCGCAGCAATTGCGCCCTCCGCTTCTCTTCCTGTCCCAGCTATTATTTAGTCGTTAGCCTCATTGTGACCAAACCGAAAATTCAATAACATCAAACTGTTTTGAATCATCTTCCGTTTACTCAAGGTACGAGAGCAGGATCCATGAAAAAACACACCCAGCTGTTGAGTGCATTAGCGTTAAGTGTCGGGTTAACTCTCTCGGCGCCATTCCCAGCCGCAGCGTCGATTCCCGGCCAGGTTCCCGGTCAGGCTGCGCTCCCCAGCCTCGCCCCGATGCTGGAGAAAGTGTTACCTGCCGTGGTGAGCGTAAGGGTCGAAGGCACCGCCGCTCAGGGGCAGAAAGTCCCGGAAGAGTTCAAAAAGTTTTTTGGTGATGAACTTCCCGATCAACCTGCACAACCTTTTGAAGGGCTGGGTTCCGGGGTCATCATTGATGCCGCCAAAGGCTACGTCCTGACCAATAATCACGTCATCAATCAGGCGCAAAAAATCAGCGTTCAGCTTAACGATGGCCGTGAGTTCGACGCTAAGCTTATCGGCAGCGACGACCAGAGCGATATCGCTCTGCTGCAAATTCAACACCCCAGCAACCTGACGCAAATTGCCATTGCCGACTCCGACAAACTCCGCGTCGGTGATTTCGCGGTGGCCGTGGGTAACCCGTTTGGTTTGGGGCAAACGGCCACCTCCGGCATCGTATCGGCTTTGGGTCGCAGCGGGTTGAACCTGGAAGGTCTGGAAAACTTTATTCAGACCGATGCCTCCATCAACCGGGGTAACTCCGGCGGCGCGTTGCTTAACCTCAATGGTGAGCTGATTGGCATTAACACCGCGATTCTGGCCCCCGGCGGCGGTAGCATCGGTATTGGTTTTGCGATCCCGAGCAATATGGCACGCACGCTGGCGCAGCAACTGATGCAGTTTGGTGAAATCAAACGTGGTCTGCTGGGAATTAAAGGCACCGAAATGACTGCCGATATCGCCAAAGCGTTCAAACTGGACGTGCAGCGCGGCGCGTTTGTCAGCGAGGTTCTGCCTAACTCTGGCTCCGCAAAAGCAGGTGTGAAGTCTGGTGATGTCATTACCAGCCTCAACGGCAAACCGCTCAACAGCTTCGCCGAACTGCGTTCACGCATCGCGACAACCGAACCAGGGACCAAAGTCAAACTGGGCCTGCTGCGTAACGGTAAACCGCTGGAGGTTGAAGTAACCCTGGATACCAGTACATCATCGTCCGCCAGCGCGGAGATGATTGCTCCTGCGTTGCAAGGGGCTACGCTCAGTGACGGTCAGCTTAAAGACGGCACCAAAGGCATCAAAATTGATAACGTTGAAAAAAGTAGCCCAGCCGCGCAGGCCGGTCTGCATAAAGATGACGTTATCATTGGCGTTAACCGCGATCGTGTAAACTCGATCGCCGAAATGCGTAAAGTGCTGGAAACGAAACCGTCGATCATTGCTCTGCAGGTAGTTCGTGGTAACGAGAGTATTTACCTGCTCCTGCGTTAACGCATGCAACCGGACATCAGCCCCCCGTGTGATGTCCGGTAAACTCGTGATATGCTGCTGCCGTTCCCTTTATTAATGACGCCGCCATCATGTTTGTGAAGCTTTTACGTTCGGTCGCGATTGGTTTAATCGTCGGCGCTATTCTGCTGGCCGCGATGCCCTCTCTGCGAAAAATAAATACGCTTACCGCGCCACAGTTCGACAGTGCAGATGAAACGCCCGCCAGCTATAACCCGGCGGTTCGCCGTGCAGCGCCTGCCGTCGTTAACGTTTATAACCGTAGTATGAACAGCACAGCACATAACCAGCTTGAGATCCGCACACTCGGCTCAGGCGTTATCATGGATCAGCGCGGCTATATCATTACCAATAAGCACGTCATTAATGATGCCGACCAAATCATCGTCGCGTTGCAGGATGGGCGTGTATTCGAAGCGCTGCTTGTGGGTTCTGATACGTTAACCGATCTTGCGGTGCTGAAAATCAACGCGACTGGCGGACTGCCGACAATTCCAATTAATAACAAACGCGTGCCGCACATCGGCGATGTCGTCCTCGCCATTGGTAACCCGTACAACCTTGGGCAAACCATCACTCAGGGGATTATCAGCGCCACCGGTCGTATTGGCCTGAACCCGACTGGACGGCAAAACTTCCTGCAAACGGATGCCTCCATCAACCACGGCAACTCCGGCGGCGCGTTGGTCAACTCGCTGGGCGAGTTAATGGGTATTAACACGCTGTCATTTGATAAGAGCAACGATGGCGAAACCCCGGAAGGGATCGGCTTTGCTATTCCGTTTCAGTTGGCAACCAAAATCATGGATAAGCTGATTCGTGACGGGCGCGTGATTCGTGGCTACATCGGCATCAGCGGTCGCGAAATTGCGCCACTGCACGCCCAGGGCGGCGGGATGGATCAAATTCAGGGGATTGTAGTTAACGAAGTAGCCCCAGACGGTCCGGCAGCACAGGCTGGAATTCAGGTTAACGATCTGATTATTTCGGTCAATAACAAACCGGCGGTATCTGCGCTGGAGACCATGGACCAGGTGGCAGAGATTCGCCCTGGTTCGGTTATCTCTGTTGTCGTGATGCGTGATGACAAGCAGTTGACGCTGCAGGTAACGATTCAGGAATACCCGGCTACAAACTAAATCACAAGCGAAATGATGTAAAAAAACCGGAGATAGCTCCGGTTTTTTTATGCGTCAAATTCGCGATATTTGTAGGACGGATAAAGCGTTAAACACCGCCATCCGGCCTACATAAAGGCGTTATTTAACGAACTCTTCACCCAGGGTGATATCTTTCTTCAGCGTATCCAGCATACCTTCCAGCGAGCTCTGCTCAAATGCGCTCAGCTTGCCGATAGACTGGCGTTCTTCTACGCCGTTTTTACCCAACAGCAGCGGCTGAGAGAAGAAGCGAGCATACTGGCCGTCGCCTTCAACGTAAGCACATTCAACCACGCCTTTTTCGCCGCTCAGCGCGCGAACCAGTGACAGGCCGAAACGTGCTGCAGCCTGACCCATAGACAGGGTTGCAGATCCGCCACCGGCTTTAGCTTCCACAACTTCAGTACCTGCATTCTGGATACGTTTGGTCAGGTCAGCCGCTTCTTGCTCAGTGAAGCTCACGCCAGGGATTTGTGACAGCAGCGGGAGAATGGTCACGCCAGAGTGGCCGCCAATAACCGGGACTTCAACGTCACCAGGCTGCTTGCCTTTCAGTTCCGCAACAAAGGTGTTGGAGCGGATGATGTCCAGCGTGGTCACGCCAAACAGTTTGTTCTTATCGTATACGCCTGCTTTTTTCAGCACTTCTGCAGCGATAGCAACGGTCGTGTTCACTGGGTTGGTGATGATACCGATACATGCTTTCGGGCAGGTTTTAGCAACCTGCTGCACCAGGTTCTTCACGATACCGGCGTTAACGTTGAACAGGTCGGAACGATCCATACCCGGTTTACGTGCGACACCCGCAGAGATCAGTACCACATCAGCACCTTCCAGTGCAGGGGTAGCGTCTTCGCCGCTGAAGCCTTTGATTTTCACAGCAGTAGGGATATGGCTCAAATCAACGGCCACGCCAGGCGTTACTGGAGCGATGTCGTACAGGGAGAGTTCTGAACCTGAAGGCAGTTGGGTTTTTAACAGTAATGCTAGCGCCTGACCGATACCACCAGCAGCGCCGAGGACTGCAACTTTCATCCTAAACTCCTTATTATATTGATAAGCAAAGTGTCTATTGCTCCGCGGCGGCGACCTTAATTCACAAATCCAACGAATACAACAACCACGCGTCAAGAATGCGTAGTCACGCAAATTTGGCTTTTATGCATTTAACTTACGTAAAATAAAACCTAAGTTACGTAATTCAAAACCACCCGCACAGTAGAGCAACTTTCCAACAGGTGCTGACAATATACCCTACCCACCTCTCAAAACAACATCAATTTGATAACATTTAATTTACTTTTAACCTTATTTGCGAGCCGTGACACAGGCATGTTTCTTGATAACGAAATTTGATAAAATTCCGCTCTTTCATAACATTATTTCAGCCTTGAACAAGGCAGACTGTTTGCATAAAAATTCATCTGTATGCACAATAATGTTGTTTCTACCGCCATATTACGGGTGACTTATGCGAAGCTCGGCAAAACAAGAAGAATTAGTAAAGGCGTTTAAAGCGCTGCTTAAAGAAGAAAAGTTCAGCTCTCAGGGCGAAATCGTCCTCGCGTTGCAGGATCAGGGCTTTGATAATATCAATCAGTCCAAGGTTTCTCGCATGCTGACCAAGTTCGGCGCCGTGCGTACCCGCAATGCGAAAATGGAAATGGTGTACTGCCTGCCGGCAGAGTTAGGGGTACCTACAACATCCAGTCCACTGAAAAATCTGGTATTGGATATCGATTACAACGATGCAGTTGTGGTTATTCATACCAGCCCTGGCGCTGCTCAGTTGATTGCACGTCTGCTGGACTCATTAGGTAAAGCGGAAGGTATTCTGGGTACAATTGCCGGTGACGATACCATCTTCACCACCCCAGCTAAGGGTTTTACGGTAAAAGATTTGTACGAAGCCATTCTGGAACTGTTCGAACAAGAACTGTAATACTTCCTCCCCGTCGCCTCGCGGCGGGGGAAAAACCTCTGTATCCACCCTCCTCCCTCTATTATCCACTGTCATTGATTTAACAAATGGTGCGTTTAACCGTCAAAAGTCATTCACATAGCGAATATGAAGAGTTAAAAACGCACATTTTGCAAAAATTCATATCTCAATGATTTAATTGAATTTATTATAAAAGCGATGTTTAAAATCCTATTTTTAATTCTGTTTGGTTATAAAAAATATTTTTCTTAACACTTAATCCGCATGGAAACAATTAGCGTGGTATTAATTTATCGAGTGATTAGTGTATACTTGATTTTGTGATGAGGGTCACGAAACGCAGACCCCAATAAAAGAATTCGACGAGGTAAATATCATGAAAATCAAAACAACTATTGCAACCTTAAGCCTTCTTTCTGTTCTCTCTTTCGGTGCAAGCGCCGCAGTGACTCAGGTGAACTCACAAGAAGCACAGAACCTGCAATCCATGGGCAGCATCTCCGTATCTCAGATCGGTAGCTCACCAATGGACATGCGTCAGGCTATCGCCGCTAAAGCTGAAAAAGCGGGTGCCAGCAGCTATCGCGTCACCGAACTCCGTGAAGGCGCTCACTGGCACGCGACTGCAGAACTCTACAAATAAACCCTCGTCGTCTAGTCCGACGACTTGCCCCCGCCTGCCGGGGGCTTTTTTATGCCTTACATTGAGTGACGAACGTTAAAGCGCAACTGTCCTTCCAGCTCTTCTTCCGCTTCATCGAACAGTAAAATCAGCGCGCCGTATCGCCTGCGTAGCTTGTCCGGCAAATGAACAAATTCAATCTCCAGCGGCAGCGGTAAAACGTCCCCGATAACCACCTCCCACAGAGAATCTAAATCAACCACCTTTTCCCGGGCGAGACCGAACGCGCGCGTAAACTCACGGTAGAAATCCCCCTGGTCTTCTATCTCGTCAAAATCAAATGTATAGATGTTCATCTATAGCCACCATCCCGACGCCAGTCACTCTACAGACCATCAATATGCAGGAACCTCCTGCATTTTCAGGTAAGTATAGCCATAAAAAAACCGACGCTTTTAGCGTCGGTTTCCAACTCTTAATTACTGGTCAGCGCATGCTGGTATTTGTGCAGCATCCCGCTAAGTCGTTTTACCGGCTCGGTCACCTGCGGTGGCGCTTGCCAGATGATTAATTTCTCCTGATAGATCTCAAGCTCCTCCAGCAACTGGCTAAAGTAGCGTCGGCGCTTGTCGTCGTTGCCTGCGGAAATCACGTGATCCGCAGTGCGACGAAGCTGGCGATGGAACGTGGATAGATCCTCGTTTACCGGTATCGGCGCATCGCGCAAGCGCTGATGCGCAATGATCATCGTCAGCGCCAGGCGAAACTTCGCCAGGTCGCCGGGAAATTTGTTCATCAGCAAAAACAGCTGCTGATAAAGCGCCGGGAGATGGTTTTCTTTACGACGTACCACGTTGGTGGTCATCGCTGAAACCGCCGCCGAGACAAACTGGTTGAGCAACACGCGACCCGTTCTGTCACGAGAGTTATCGCGCACCAACAGAATGACGATAAATGCCAGCACGCAGCCAACAATTTGCCCCAGCGCACTGTCAAGGAACTGGCTAAAGTGGAAGGTCATCGGGTTATCCAACACGATGATATTAATAGTGCTGGCCAGCGCCCCCATTGATCCCAGCCGTCGTTTCTGTACCTCTATACCCAGAAAGAACCCCAGCACCGCCAGGCTCAGGCACAGTAACAACATGCTTTGTTGCGTATTGGGGATAATCACCAGGAAATAGAGCGCCCCGAGCGGTAACGCCGCCAACGTACCGTAAATAAAGTCTATCGCCACCATGCGCGGGTTGGGCAAACGCATTGCCAGCGAAGTGACAACCGCAATCATCACCATTGCGCCGCTGCCGGAGGTCCATCCGGTCCACAGCCAGAATAAAGTTCCCAGGACACAAGAAAGCGTGGTGCGCCAGAAGTTGACCATCGCATGATGGCGCTCGGCAGACTCCACCTTCACTACTGGCTCACCTTGCAGGATCTCTTCTTCCGTGGCGCTAATTTTGGTATTACTCAGTACACCGCGTTTGAGCAACAGGTAGCGCGTCGCGGCGCCTGCCCAACTATATATCGTGATCGGCGTTTCGCGTTCGCCGGTCCAGGCAATCACCCGCCGCATCCGCTTCAACTGTTTATGAACATCCTGCACCGTCTCAACCGGCATATTGAACAACTCGCGGAAGGTATCAGTGATCAGTTCGGGTCGAGTGTTCTGAATAAGATAGGTTTCGCAGGACTGCGTGATGAGCGTGAGTGACAGCGTGTTCAATGCTTTGAGTCTGCGGTTAGCCCGCCCCCAGCGTGAGGACTCCATATTCAGGTTACTTCGCATGCCTTCCAGTGCCGCCGTACGCCGGACTAAATCGCCCCAGGCTTTGTCCACTTCTTCACTGTCACCATGCTTAATGCACAGCTGCATAAGCTGATACTGCGCCACCAGCAGGCTGTCCAGTTCGACATCAATCTCCTGTTTCACCGAACGGGGCGAAAAGAGCAGATCGGCCACAATAGCACAGACAATCCCCATCACTATTTCACTACAGCGTTCGAGCGCAAATTGCGGCGTCAGCAGCGGTTCAGCCTGGATGGTAATGACGATGATCAGCGCCGTATAGCCCGAAAGTCCCCAGGCATAGGAGTTTTCGATCTTCACAAGCGACGAGATCCAGGTACAAAAACCGGCCCAGATACAACACACCAGGATCATCAATAACGGGGCGCGGATCATGCTGATGATAATGATCAGTGCAGCAATACAGCCGATAAATGTCCCGACAATACGCAGCATGCCGCGATAGCGTATAGCACCAGAATAGGGCTCTCCGCCAGCGGCAAAGGCCGGGCCAGCCGCCACAATGGCGGCGGTCAGCACCGCCCAGCGCGGGGTCTCAAGTTGGAAGTGAAAGCCAACGAACAGCGCCAGTACAATCGCGCACGCCAGTTTTACCGCAAAGCGGATATGCTGGTTGGCAATAGAGAAAATGCCCATCACGATTAGCCAAACTCGCGCAGGCGGTGCGCCATTTTACGAAAGAAGGATTCCCGGCTTGCATCGCGATCCTGCTTGCCGGTAATGACGACGGTAGCCGTAGTCCCCGCAGGCCACAGGGTTCCCTGCTGCTCATCAAGACGAATTCGCACCGGTACACGCTGCGCCAGGCGCACCCATTCGAGATTGGAATCAATGGTCGCCATACCCTTTGCGTCCCGCGTGCTGCTGGCATTCGTTACGCCAGCCGCCACGCTATCAACGGTGCCCTTCAGCACATGATTACTGCCCAGCGGGGTGATCTCTGCGCGATACCCAGGGCGGACGCCTTCCAGCTTGGTTTCTTCCATATAGGCCAGCACATAAAAAGAATGCTGTTTGACCAACGCCACCGCCGTAGAGCCGCGAGTAATAAATTCGCCGCTGTAGACGTTCAGGTTAGTCACCCAGCCATCTGCTGGCGCGCGAATGACGGTACGTTCCAGATCTAATTTCGCCAGGTCGCGGGTCGCCTGCGCCTTCGCAAGCTGGTGTAATACGGTTTGCAGGACATTGTTTGACTGGTCGATCTCTTCACGAGACATAGCCTGCACGCCCAGCCGATTACGACGGCTGGCCTCCTGGCGTTTTTCCTGTGATAACACCTGATAGTAGGCGACGTCTGCTTCCGCTTCTTCGAGCGCTTTTTTATAGCGCGGCTGATCGATGGTAAACAGGACCTGGTCTTTCTTCACCAGTTGATTATCATGAACGTTAACGTTAGTGATAAGCCCGGCGACATCCGGGGCTATTGCCACAACGTCGGCGCTGAAGCGCGCATCACGCGTCCACGGCGACTCGGTGTAGAACACCCATGCGCGGAAAATGGCGATGAAGGCCAGAATGACCAGTACGAGAGTCGTGGCCGTACGGGAGAGTTTTCTTGTTAGTGTTTTCACTTCAACCTCAAACGAACAGGCGCGTTATTAAATAGAACAGGCAGCAATACAGCGCGGTGTTAAACAGAGCCGGGTGCCAGACAAAATCATAGATGCCAGTTGGAACCAGTACCCGGCGCACCAGCCAGAAAATCGCCAGTGACAAAAGTAATTCGAAAAAAATCGGTGGGAAGGACAGACCAAACACCACGATAACGGGAAACAGACTCATGTTGACCTTGGTAGCTTAAGAGAGTGCAGGTGATAGATTTTCTAGCGTATGTCACCGCAGAGAAGGGCAAGGATGAGCCAGGCGAGAGCGACATAGCTGTTATTTGAATAATAATATATTAACGTAACTGTTATGCTGTTATCTATATTATGTGATCTAAATCACTTTTAAGTCAGAGTGAACAATGGAACGATTAAAACGTATGTCGGTGTTTGCCAAAGTTGTCGAACTGGGCTCCTTCACCGCCGCCGCAAGACAGCTACAAATGAGCGTTTCATCGATAAGCCAGACGGTCTCTAAACTGGAAGATGAGCTACAGGTCAAGCTGCTAAACCGCAGCACACGCAGCATTGGGCTAACCGAAGCCGGTAAAATTTATTATCAGGGCTGCCGCCGGATGCTGCACGAAGCACAGGATGTTCACGAGCAGCTTTATGCCTTTAACAACACGCCCATCGGCACCTTGCGCATTGGCTGTTCTTCAACCATGGCACAAAATGTCCTCGCTGGGTTGACCGCAACGATGCTGAAAGAGTATCCAGGATTGACGGTAAATCTGGTAACAGGCATCCCGGCACCGGATTTAATCGCCGATGGTCTGGACGTGGTTATTCGCGTCGGCGCGTTGCAGGACTCCAGCCTGTTTTCACGTCGCCTGGGAACCATGCCGATGGTGGTCTGCGCCGCTAAAAGCTATCTCGCGCAGTTTGGCGTGCCGGAAAAACCCGCCGATCTCAGCAACCACTCGTGGCTGGAATACAGCGTGCGCCCGGATAATGAATTCGAACTTATCGCTCCGGAGGGGATCTCTACCCGCCTGATCCCGGAGGGGCGCTTCGTGACTAACGATCCGATGACGCTGGTGCGCTGGCTGGCCGCAGGCGCAGGCATTGCCTATGTGCCGCTGATGTGGGTGATCAATGAGATCAATCGTGGTGAAGTGGAGATCCTGCTGCCCCGCTACCAGTCGGATCCACGTCCGGTCTATGCGCTGTATACCGAAAAAGACAAACTACCGCTCAAGGTCCAGGTGGTGATTAACTATCTGACGGATTATTTTGTCGATGTGGCGCAGCTGTTTCAGGGGATGTACGGCCGGGGCAAAGAGAAATAAAAAAGCCCGGTAGCGCTTTGCTTACCGGGCCTACATTCAGTGCCAGCGCACATTCCAGGCCGGATACGCTGAGCGCTATCCGGCGACCGGGTCGTTACGCGGTGCCACCTACGGTCAAGTTATCCACCTTCAGCGTCGGCTGGCCCACGCCCACCGGCAAGCTCTGTCCTTCTTTACCGCAAACGCCAACCCCGTTATCCAGTTTCAGGTCGTTACCCACCATCGAAATCTGCTGCATCGCTTCGATACCGGAGCCAATCAGCGTTGCGCCTTTCACCGGTTTTGTCACTTTACCGTTTTCAATCAGGTACGCTTCGGACGTCGAGAATACAAATTTCCCGGAGGTGATATCCACCTGACCGCCGCCAAAGTTAGGCGCATAAATACCGTATTCAACGGATTCGATGATTTCCTGCGGCGTGGATTTCCCCGGCAGCATATAGGTGTTGGTCATACGCGGCATCGGCAGGTGCGCGTAAGATTCACGGCGACCGTTACCCGTTGGCGCTACGCCCATCAGGCGCGCATTCAGTTTGTCCTGCATGTAGCCTTTCAGAATGCCGTTTTCGATCAGCACGTTGTACTGACCCGGTGTCCCTTCGTCATCGATAGCCACGGAACCACGACGGTCCGCCATTGTGCCATCATCCACAACGGTACACAGTTCTGATGCCACCAGTTCACCCATGTGACCGCTGAATACCGAGGTGCCACGGCGGTTAAAATCACCTTCCAGACCATGACCGACCGCTTCATGCAGCAGAACGCCAGGCCAGCCAGCGCCGAGTACTACCGGCAGCGTACCAGCAGGCGCTGCTACCGCGGACAGATTGACTAACGCCATGCGTACGGCCTCTTTCGCCCACGCGTCGGCACGGACTTCACCATCGAGGTCGCCAAGGAAATAGTCATAGCCAAAACGACCGCCGCCACCGCTGGCGCCGCGCTCACGCTTACCGTCCTCTTCGACCTGTACGCTTACGGACAAACGTACCAGCGGGCGGACGTCAGCGGCCAGCGTACCATCAGTCGCGGCCACCAGGATCAGTTCATAAACACCGGTCAGGCTGGCGGTCACTTCCTGGACGCGTTTGTCGGCGGCACGGGCCACGTTGTCTACGCGGCGCAGGATATCCAGTTTTTCTTCGCGGCTCATGCTCTGCAACGGATCAACCGAGGTGTAAAGCGCCTGATGCTCCACGGCCCCCAGCGTTTTTACTTTGCCGTCACCGTTGTCACGCACGATAGTACGCGCGGCATGAGCGCTTTGTTCCAGCGCCAACAGGCTAATCTGGTCTGCATAGGCAAACCCTGTTTTCTCGCCGCTGATGGCGCGCACGCCAACGCCCTGATCGATATTGTAAGAACCATCTTTAATGATGCGGTCTTCTAAAACCCAGGATTCGTGATAGCTCGACTGAAAATAGAGATCGCCGTAATCAAGACGGCGTTCGGCCAGTTGGCCCAGGATGGCAAACAGATCCTGATGTTTCAGGCCATTTGCCGCTAGCAATTGTTCACTTACCAGGTTCAGACTCATCGTTTTGATTACTCATTTAATTCTGCCGGATAGCGGAAAAAACGCCTTATCCGGCCTACGTTGTTAGGCTGCTGTAGGCCGGATAAGCGCTGCGCCATCCGGCAATACTATGTACTGAGATTGGGGCAATTACTCGCCCCCGTCAAATCATTGCTGGCTTTCTTTGCGCGGCTGACGCAGAACTTCGTTAATTTGCGGCTTATCGACCGGACCAGTGATGCGATAGCGCAGAATCGAGACTTTGCTCCACAGCGGCCCCAGCACCTTACTGGCGGCAAACACCGCCGCACCAACAATCGGGTTGACGGCAAACGCGGCGGCAACGCCTACGGTGGCAGATATTTCTGGTGCAACAATGGCTTCCATGTCCAGATCCCGGCGTACCAGGTTCACTGAACCTTTCATCGCAATATCGGCTTCCAGACCGTCCACCAGCGTGTCGTCGGTATGCATCACACCATCTTTGATCCACGCCGTGCTGCGAATCGAGTCGAAATAGAAGCCTTCGCTGAAGGTGTCGCTAAAATCAAAGCGCAGTTTACGCAGTAACGCATCGAAGCTTAGCAGGCGTAACAGTTGCCCCGCATGTCCGGTACTGAGTTCGGTAAGTTCGCCTTTGCCCAGCCGGGTACGCAAAATACCATTCAGCGAGGCTACATCAGGATCCCACGGCGGATTACGCCAATGCAGATCATACTCCACGTTGAAGGAAGAATTGCGAATCGGCGTTGATACGCCAAAGAAACCGGCTGCGGAGTCAATTTTATTGCCGCTCAGTTTACCCTTCAGCGACGTTCGCTCCTTGCCCGGCGCATTCACCCACACGCCGTCGGTGGTCAGTCTGGCAAACCCCGTATCCAACAGACCGTTACTCAAGGTCAGCGTGTCGCCTTTAATCGCTACATCGGCGTCAATGCGCCCGTATTTCTGTCCCCACATCCAGCACTCGGCACAGCGCAGTTGAAGGTCCGGCCAGCCACGGAAGCTGACGTTGTCGATGGCTGAGAACGGCGAGGCTGGCGTACTATTTTGTGACGGTTTTGCCGCGCTTGGGTTGTAATAAAGATACTTAATATTGGCCAGCCACGGCGCATTATTGCGCATAGCCAGCGTGGCGTTAATTTCACGGCCCTGCGCCTGCACGGTGGAGCCATTGCTCGCAGGCTCAGAAACGATACTCAAATTATTCCACTGTTGACCGCCCAGGGATAACGATGGCGTACGCACCGTGATGCGCTGCGGGAAGTTAGCGTTGCTGCCCACGTTATCCACAGCGCCTTTCTGGAATAACGCCAGCCATTGCGCGCCATCCATAGGGGGAAGATTAAGCTCTATGCCTTGTTGATCGGGTAACGCGGGCACGGTGCGGCTTTCCGACGCCCAGATTGAGCGGTCAAGCGTCAGTTTCTGATTCAGCAGCCAGCGGCTATTAAAATGATTTTTACTGCCAGCGTTGCCGGTCAGATCAAAGCTGCGCAGATTGCCGTTGGCCTTAACGTTCACCGGCAACGCCTCACCGGCCGCCTTATTCAGCGGAGAAGGTAAGTGACTACTTACATTCTTGAGATCGCCCTTTAACTCAACGTTATAGGTCGGCCCGGCATGATACGGAAGATCGATTCCTACCTTGCCATTCCACGCTATGCTGCCGTTCAACGCGTCGTTGACCTGCGCCGGTAAAATCCCCATGCGGCTTGGCTGCCAGTCACCTTGCAGATTCACGGCTACCTGATAGGCTTTCGCCCCTTCGGTCGTGGAAAAGTCGACGTTCAGCGGCTGATTAAACCAGTTCGCGGTCATCGGCTCGCTCTTCAGATCGCCGTTGATAAAGCTGAATTTACCATTCAAATTCTTCAGCGTGCTGTCGAGCGGTTTAATAAACAGGCTGTTATTACGCAGGTTGACGTCACCTTTGGCGGTAACCAGCGAGCCGTCTAGCGGAATATCAAGATGTAAGCGAGCATTCACATCGCCGTCAATCTGCAACTGCTCAAGCGTAGCGCCAAGTGAATCCTTCAATGGCGTCTCATCAAAATAAGGTCCAACCGCCTTGCCCGGCCCGTTGATGTCGGCATCAATCAGCAGTTTTTCTTTGGCATAGTCGGGGATGTTAGCCGTCAGATTACTGGCCTTCACACCGCCCAGATTAACGCTATCGGTCTTCATCCACAGACCGTCGTTAATGAAGTTCAGTTCAATATTAAGGTCAGTCAGCGCGGGCCAGTCGGGCTGGAAAGCAAACTTCGCATTGCGAAGCGGCACCAGTACCTGGAACTGCCCTTCATTGTGTAGATACGGGAACAGATGCGGGTCGCCGCCATACACCAACGTGGCGTTATCCGCTTCGCCGCCCTGAATAGCGCCGCTGAGGTAATCAACAAGCTCTTTGCCCATCAGGTTTTCCGGGAAGTAACGCCAGGCCTGAGAGCCATCGTCGGTGCTGATACCTGCCAGAATGCCCAACCATGGCTCATCATTGGCGGGCTGCAGATAGCGAAAACCACCGCGTGCGTGTACCGCTTTCGCTTTAACATCAATGTTGCGCCCATCTAACTGGAAACCTTTATCATTCTTCAGCCAGCTTAGCGTCGCTACGCCATCCTCTATTTCCAGCGGTGCGCGAAAGACGGTTTCATACGGCATTTTAGCTTGCTTCATGGAAGCAGTGAGCGCCCCGTTTTCAACGCTGCCCGCAAGCGTACCGGAGAAATGCTCTGCCCCTGGCAGCAGCTTCCACTGTTTCCAGGCCAGATTGGTCCACGAGGACTGGAAGCGGGTTTTTTCTGTTGCCTGTAACGGGATATCCAGCGCCAGCACATCTATTTTGCCGCTCGGCTGCGTGGCCCGCCAGATATCACCCAGCGCAGGCGATAACTTGGCCGCCATCGGACGCAGCCCTTCTAACCCGGCCAGCTCCAGATTGCTGGCGCGGATGCGTAGCTCGTCGCTGCGTTTGTTATTCTCGCCGCCGACTTCCTGTTCAGGGATCCAGGCCAGCGTTAACGCCCCGCTTGGCCAGGGTTTATCATCCATCGTGATACGGGTATCGGGAATGGAGAATTGCCAGCCCGACTGTTCGCGGCTGATGTGCGCCGTCAGGTTATCGACGGAGAGCGTGTGCGTACGACTCTCTCCCAGCCAACTTGCCCCACCTTTTTTCAGCCAGACATCGCCGCCGGAAACGACACCTTTTCTGATCGTCATCCATGCTTCCAGGCTAAAACGCGCGGTTTGCAACGCGACATTATCCTGCATCCATTTACCCAGCCACGGCTTGACGTCGATATCGTCGGCCTGCAGCCAGACCCGACCGTTATTCAACAGCCCGTTGTCATCACGCAGATCCATTCGCACCTGCATAACACCGTGCTGCCCGGTCAAACTGGAGAGACTGACCAGGCCTTCAGCGCGATGTCGGTTTTTACCGTTAAGCCAGGTAAGCTGCGGGATCGCCAGTTCTGCACGCTGGCCTGAGAGGGTTAAAAAGCTAATCTGGCTGTCGCGTAGATCGAAATGATCAAACTGACGCAGGAAGAGATCGCTCAGGTGGCCGGCTTCAATTCCATCACCGCTTTCGCTGCGCTGGATGGGGGTATTAGTACGCAGCTGCAGCTGCCAGAAGGTGAGATCGCGAAACTGCCAGCGCATGTGCAGCAAGCTTTGCCAGACATCCAGCGCTAATGTGACGCGCTTTACCGAAAATTCACCGCCATCTTTAAGCTGCGCGTGGATATCGCGCGCTTCAAGAGTAGGCCCGAAATTTTGCCAGCTAGCGGAAAGTTGGCTGGCGGAGACGGGCAGACCGGTAGCGGATTCAATCTTGTCAAGGATGGCCGGACGCCAGCTATCAAGATGAGGCAGCGCAAGGCGCAGCCCACTGACCAGCAGCGCTGCGATGACAACGAATGCGGCTCCAGTGAGCAGTAATATCCCCGGCAATCGCCTCACGCGCCTCTCCTTGTCTACCAAAAAATGTGACTCACAAAACCGTCTTGCCGGATGGCGGCGTGAACGCCTTCTCCGGCCTGCAAGGTATCGCCATTGGGCGTTTACCAGGCCAGATTACATCATGACAACGTCGAACTGCTCCTGGTTATACAGCGGTTCGACTTGTACTTTAACCTGTTTGCCGACAAAGATTTCCACTTCTGCCAACGCATGTGACTCTTCACCCTTCAGGGTTTCAGCCACTGCCGGAGATGCATAAACCAAGAAACGATCGGAGTCATATGCATGGTGTACCCGCACGATTTCGCGCATGATTTCATAGCATACAGTTTCCACGGTTTTCACCGTACCGCGCCCATGACAGGTCGGACACTCGTTACACAGCACATGTTCCACGCTTTCACGCGTGCGTTTGCGCGTCATCTCCACCAGGCCCAGCTGAGAAAAACCGTTGATGCTGGTTTTTACGCGATCCTTGCTCAGCGCCTGTTCCAGAGAGTGCAGCACCCGTCGACGGTGATCTTCATTATTCATGTCGATAAAATCGATAATGATAATGCCGCCGAGGTTACGCAGACGCAGCTGACGAGCAATGGCCTGCGTTGCTTCAATATTAGTATTAAAGATAGTGTCGTCGAGATTACGATGCCCAACAAACGCTCCGGTATTGATATCGACGGTGGTCATTGCTTCAGTTTGATCGATGATCAGATAGCCGCCGGATTTCAGTTCAACCTTGCGTTCCAGCGCGCGCTGGATTTCATTCTCAACGTCAAAGAGATCAAAAATGGGCTGGCGCCCGCTGTAATGTTCCAGCTTGCTGGTCATCTCGGGGATATATTCCGCTGTGAACTCCAGCAACGCTTCATAGGTCAGACGAGAGTCAACGCGGATCCGGTCAAGCTGGGCATCGGCAAAATCACGCAACACGCGCTGCGCCAGCGCCAGTTCGCCGTACATCTGGTAGCGCGTTTGCGGGCGTTTTTTACGCTCCATGACTTTAGTCCAGACGCGCTTCAGGTAGGCAGCATCTGAGGCCAGATCCTCCTCGCAGACGCCTTCCGCCGCTGTGCGAATGATGAATCCGCCCTGTTCATCGCAGTAATCCGCCACCACTTTTTTCAGGCGTTCGCGTTCGGTTTCGCTTTCGATACGTTGGGAAACGCCAACGTGCGAAGCACCTGGCATAAAGACGAGGTAACGGGAAGGAAGCGTGATGTCCGTCGTCAGGCGTGCGCCCTTAGTACCCAACGGATCTTTTACCACCTGCACCATCAGATCCTGGCCCTGGCGCACCAGTTCAGAAATGTCGCGCACGGTGAACTGTTTTTGTTCTTCACCCGCCACGCATTCGGTGTGCGGCATGATGTCTGAAGCGTGAAGAAATGCGGCTTTATCCAGTCCAATATCTACAAAAGCCGCCTGCATACCCGGAAGTACACGACTTACACGACCTTTGTAGATATTGCCTACGATTCCGCGTCGCGCCTCACGTTCAATATGAATTTCCTGCAGAATACCGCCATCAATGTAAGCCACCCGAGTTTCCGATGGCGTTACGTTTACCAACAATTCAGCCGTCATGTTTATCCCTTTTCTCACGCAGTGCGTTAAAATTGGTCAGCAACTCATACGTTTCTACCAGCGGTAAGCCGACTACGGCGTGATAGCTGCCATTGATCTTCCTGACAAAACAGCCACCCAACCCTTGAATACCGTATGCACCTGCTTTATCCATTGGTTCACCGCTGGCAACATAGCCCGCGATGTCCTCATCGGTTAGTGCTCTGAACGTCACATCCGTCACCACCAGACAGTCCAGACTGTGCCGGCGGTCGGCCAATGCCACGGCGGTCATGACCTGATGCGTTTTACCCGACAGTTTGCGCAGCATTGCTGCGGCATGGGCGTCGTCGTGTGGTTTTTCCAGCACTTCGCCATTAAGGATAACAATGGTATCCGCACCCAATACCGGCAAATCGCGCTGCGCCAGCGCCACGCCAGCCTGCGCTTTTTCGCGTGCCAGACGCGAAACATACTGCTGCGCGCTCTCCTGCGGGTGTCGCTGTTCTTCAATCCCAGGCACCAGCCGTTCAAAGGTAACACCAAGCTGAGCGAGCAGCTCCTGACGACGTGGAGAACCTGAAGCAAGATACAGAGTATTCATATCAACCTTATTGCACCGCAAACTGCTGACGGACTTTACGCATCAGTAAGAATAGCCATGGCCAAAGCACACCATTCACTACACTACTCCAGAACACTTCGGGTCTGAAAGAGACATTGATCACTAAAAACTCGGCCCAGAAAACAATAATATCCACGACCAGTGATAACAACATGACCACCAGCGCCTGTTGCCAGAGCGCGAGGTTACGGAATAGCTGGAATTTCAGCGCGACCAGATAAGCAATGATACTCATCGACAATGCGCGCACGCCAAGCGTGGAGCCGCTGATGAGATCCAGTATGGCACCCACCACAAATCCCGTGCCCACATTTACGCGATGCGGCAGCGCCAGGATCCAGTACAACAAGATGAGCAGTACCCAGTTTGGCCGGAAAACCAGAATATCGTCCGGCCAGGGCATGACTTGCAGCAACAGTGCAATAAGGAACGAGAGCCAAATCACCCAACGTCCCTGGCTACGATAGCTTGCCACTTACTGTCCTCCCGGCTTACGCGGAGCAGGTTGTGGCGGCGTGGTACCCGCAGGCGCTGGAGTCACGCCTGTGGCGGGAGCTGGCACTGGCGCAGGCGGCCCCATGGCATCTGGTGCAGGCAGAACTTGCGGCATCATTTGCATCAGACGTTCATTGGCAACGCGGTGCACTTCTTCGGGCGTCATCGGATTTGCGCCGTTACGATCGGCGCCCCACAACAGCAGCAGATAACGCAGACGCTGCAGACCCGCGGTCGGGCGTGCCTGAATCACGGTATAAGCGCGCTGAGTGTCCAGCTTAACGGAAGAAACAACACCAACCGGATAGCCTTCAGGGAAACGTCCCCCCAGACCCGAGGTAACCAGCACATCGCCAACGCGAATGTCGGTGTTGGCCGGCAGGTGTTCGAGCTGAAGATCGTCGGTGCAGCCGTTACCGGCAGCGATCACGCGGATATCGTTACGCAGTACCTGAATGGGCAGAGCATGCGTCGCATCGCAAATCAGCAGCACGCGGCTGGTCAGTTTAGCCACCGCTACGACCTGACCCACAACGCCTTTGTCGCTAATAACCGGCTGACCTTCGTAGACACCGTTAACGCTCCCTTTGTCGATCACCACCTGATCGCTGTAAGGGTCATTAACCGTTGAGATGACCTGCGTCACCATCTTTTGTTCGTCCTGACGCAGCGGCGATCCCAGCAGCTCACGCAAACGCGCGTTCTCCTGTTTATACTGCCCCAGCATCAGCAGCTCGCTGTTTTTCAGCAGCAGTTCCTGACGCAACGCCCGATTTTCAAGTTCGAGTTGGTCACGCGAAGCCAGCGTTTGCGAAACGCCGTCGAGTAATTCACGAGGACCATTTGAGATAAAGTAGAAAGGACTGACGGCGGTATCCATGTACGTTCGGATTTGACTAAACGTACCCAGGCGGCTGTCGGCAATAATAACGCCGAGCGCCACCAGCACCGCCAGAATAAGGCGAATCTGTAGCGACGGGCCACGGCTAAAAATTGGCTTCATAGTCTATGCGTATTCTCGTATCAGAGCGGAAGGGCAACCCGCGGGCTACCCTACCTGCATCCGATTACTCTTCGCTGAACAGGTCGCCGCCGTGCATATCGATCATTTCCAGCGCCTTGCCGCCACCGCGCGCCACGCAGGTCAGCGGATCTTCAGCAACAACAACTGGAATACCGGTTTCTTCCATTAACAGACGGTCAAGGTTACGCAGCAGAGCACCGCCACCGGTCAGTACCATGCCGCGTTCGGAGATGTCAGACGCCAGTTCTGGCGGACACTGTTCCAGTGCAACCATCACCGCACTCACGATACCGGTCAGCGGTTCCTGCAGGGCTTCCAGAATCTCGTTGGAGTTCAGGGTAAAGCCGCGTGGAACACCTTCTGCCAGGTTACGGCCGCGAACTTCGATCTCGCGCACTTCGTCGCCCGGATAAGCGGAACCGATTTCGTGTTTAATACGTTCTGCGGTGGCTTCACCGATCAGAGAACCGTAGTTACGACGAACATAATTAATGATGGCTTCGTCGAAGCGGTCGCCGCCAATACGTACAGAAGAGGAGTAAACCACGCCGTTCAGGGAGATAACGGCAACTTCAGTTGTACCACCACCGATATCCACAACCATAGAACCGGTTGCTTCAGAAACTGGCAGACCCGCCCCGATCGCAGCCGCCATCGGCTCTTCGATCAGGAATACTTCACGGGCACCTGCGCCCTGGGCGGATTCACGGATCGCGCGGCGTTCAACCTGAGTTGCTCCAACCGGTACACATACCAGTACGCGCGGGCTTGGGCGCATGAAGCTATTGCTGTGCACTTGTTTGATAAAGTGCTGGAGCATTTTTTCAGTCACGAAGAAGTCAGCGATAACGCCGTCTTTCATTGGGCGAATGGCAGCGATATTGCCCGGTGTACGACCCAGCATCTGCTTCGCGTCATGGCCCACTGCGGCTACGCTTTTTGGCGAGCCGGCACGATCCTGACGAATGGCCACAACAGAAGGCTCATTCAATACGATGCCTTGTCCTTTTACATAAATAAGGGTATTCGCGGTACCCAGGTCAATGGACAGGTCATTGGAAAACATGCCACGAAATTTTTTCAACATACTAAGGGATAATCCTGAAAGCTGGGGCGGAAAACAAAATCCGCTTACTTTACCAACCACACGCAGCAGCGACAAGGCGCAAAAATCATCTGCTACGGTGAAAATTAGTGCAGTTCGTTTCCTTTGTTACAAAATCGGCCTGAGTCCATCAGGGCTGAATAAATCAGCAGCACTCCTCGCTTTTGTTTGCAACCTGTCAAAGGTCATTCACCTGCATGTTTGCTGTTACAACCTGGCGAGCAGACAAGCACACCCCCAGAAGGCACAGCGCGCGTTATTCTACGTGAAAACGAATTAAACGGCAGGTTAAACCGAGTATCTTTGCGAATATTTTTTCACGTTAGTGTCAAGTGGCTGTGATGCGGCAAAAAAATCCCCTTGCCCACCCGCAACTCCGCGTTCCGTCAGCGTATGCCACTCGCTACGCGAACGAACGCCCGTGGCGTAAACCTGCGTTGGTGTTCCAGAACAAGCCTCCACCAGGCTTTGCACCAGGAGCTGGTTTTCGGTTCGCTTATCAATATTCCTCACCAGGCTTGGATGCAGCTTCAATAACTCAACGTTAAGCTCTTTGATCCAACTGGTGCTCACCAGCGTTAAACCCGCCTGCGTAACGGCAATTCGCACACCCAGCGCATTCATCAATCTGATGACGGGCTGTAACCGGCTGATATGTTGACAGACATCTGCCTCAGCAAGTTCAATAATTATGCGTTTGCGTAATGATTTTTCGCACTGCATCAGCGTATCACGTAGCCAGCGCTGAAAACGTGGGCGAATTAGCGATTCAACCGTTGTCTGCATCGCCAGGTTTTCCTGCGGCCAGTAGCCCAACAGTAAGATCAGACGGCTGATTTGCAGACGGTCATATTCTTCAGCCAGGCCAAACTGCAGGACCATCGGCATATATTCCGCCGAAATAACCTCTTCGCTGCCATCAAAAATACGGCACATCAGCTCCCGGTGGTGCACCCGTCCTTCACGGGTTACCGCAGGCTTTTGATAAATTCTTGGTCCACCCCGGCTGAGCATCTGTTCGATCAGCGTTCGCCAGCGTACGTTACCCCGACCTTTTTCCGGTAGTGAGTCATCATAGACCGACCAACTGTTCCCACCCTGCAATACCGAGTTCCGCGTGGCGGCTTCGGCGTGATCCATCACTTGTTCCGTCGACTGACCGCTGCGGCAAACACAAATGCCAATATGAACCATATCGGCACGGTCGATCATTTTATTAGCCGGAAGCGCATCTACCGCTTTTAATAATTGCCCGGCAATACTTTCCGCCTCTTTCAGCGTGCGGTGTGGCAACAGGATGGCAAAATCGCTACGGTGGTAGCGCGCCAGCAACGCGCCCGGATAGCGCGTCATAAAAGTCGACAACAAATTGATTAGCGTTGAAATTTGTTCTTCCGCAAGGGTAATTCCCCAGCTATCGCGCAGCAGCGTAAAGTCCGGCAGGCGTACCATCATCACGACACCATGCGATCCCACTTTTTCCTGATCTTCCAGCAGCGTTGCCAGTTGGTTATCAAAGAACAGGCGGTTGCTTAGCCCGGTTTTTGTATCCTGCGCCACATAGGAACGAATCAGCGTATCCAGTCGGCTACGTTGCTCGCGGGCACTTTGAATTTCGGTCAGCAGCATATCGAGCGCGCTACTGGTACGCGCAGGCCATTCATAGACAGTCCCCCGCACGTTCGGTCCACGTTCGCCGTTAAGAATGCGCGTTGAACGAATCTCCAGCAACTCTTGACCTGAAAGCTGACGCTGAAGCCAGCGCACAGACAAAAAGAGCATCAGTATAATGAAAGCAATCGCCAACGTGAGCGGCGCGGTAGTCATCAGCGAATGGAAATAGTTGCCCATTGGATCCTGATAAACCAGACGCAGCGACATGCCCGGGTGTTTGACCAACGGGACGGTGACATCACGATACAGATTGTTCGTCCCCGCCGGGCGGTAGCTGCTGGTTCGGGAGTGGTCATACACCACGTGTTCGCCCTGAAGCAGTTCGACGCGCACGATATCAACCGAAACCATCAGTTCATCGATTTGCGGGGTTAGCGCAACGACATCGCGGGAGACAAGGTGCGTATCAATCGCCGTCGCCACCGCCTGAACACGGGTGGTGAACTTATATTGAATCGCGTTATAGAAACTCAGCGAGCAGCCGATCAGAGTCACGAAGATCGTTAACCCTGTAAGCAGCGTCACAAAAGCTGAAAATTTCGTCGTTAATCGCATCCTTGTGTTAACTCCGACAGTTATGAAACAGGCATGAAAGTGATAAAGCGGCGCGAAAATGCAAAACTGAACGCAAAATCCGTCCATTTATACAAACAGTGTGGGCATACTACCAAATTAGGTATATCTGGCAATTTATTGCGCGGAATCGGCATCATGTTTTGATTAGCGAGTATAGTCTTCATTAATAATTTTCCAATCCACTATACGAATTGAGGACAGGTTATGCAGGCTTTGATCTTAGAACAGCAGGACGGAAAAACCCTCGCATCCGTTCAACCCCTCGACGAAAATCAGCTACCGGAAGGCGATGTGACGGTGGATGTCCACTGGTCAAGCCTGAACTATAAAGACGCCCTGGCTATCACCGGCAAGGGTAAAATCATTCGCAATTTTCCGATGATTCCTGGTATCGATTTCGCCGGTACCGTGCGCACTAGCGAAGATCCCCGTTTTCATGCAGGTCAGGAAGTTTTACTGACCGGCTGGGGCGTGGGTGAAAATCATTGGGGTGGACTGGCCGAACGCGCACGCGTGAAAGGCGACTGGCTGGTTGCGCTGCCACAAGGGCTGGACGGACGTAAAGCCATGGTCATCGGTACCGCTGGCTTTACCGCCATGCTGTGCGTCATGGCGCTTGAAGATGCAGGTATTCGCCCGCAAGACGGTGAGATTGTCGTCACTGGCGCCAGCGGCGGCGTGGGCAGCACGGCCGTGGCGTTACTGCATAAGCTGGGTTATCAGGTTGCGGCGGTTTCGGGTCGCGAAAGCACTCACGACTACCTGAAGAGCCTGGGCGCTAACCGTATCCTTAGCCGCGATGAATTTGCTGAATCTCGCCCGTTGGAAAAACAGCTGTGGGCTGGTGCGGTTGATACCGTTGGCGACAAAGTTCTGGCAAAAGTCCTGGCACAGATGAACTACGGTGGCTGCGTTGCCGCCTGCGGTCTGGCTGGCGGTTTCGCTCTGCCGACGACGGTGATGCCATTTATTCTGCGTAACGTTCGTTTGCAAGGGGTGGACTCGGTGATGACCCCGCCGGCACGCCGGGCAGAAGCCTGGGCGCGTCTGGTTAAGGATCTGCCGGACTCTTTCTATGCTCAGGCCGCCACGGAGATTACGCTGGCGGATGCGCCGAAGTTTGCCGATGCCATCATCAATAACCAGGTGCAAGGTCGTACGCTGGTGAAGGTGAAGTAACAGGCTCCAGCGCAGAAATTTACACTTAATTAACGAAATTTCGCGGCATATCTACAGACTCCCTGCCATATTAACTACGCGTCCCCTGTCAGTTATGACGCGTAAGCCGGGAGTCTGTTATGAAGAAATTACGTCCATTTACAGAAGCCGACGTCACTGACGAGTCGGCTTTTTTTATGCAACGCCGCCAGGTACTGAAAGCATTAGGGATCAGCGCCGCCGCGTTGTCTTTCCCCCTCTCTGCGCAGGCTGACCTTCTTAGCTGGTTTAAGGGGAATGACCGCCCGCCCGCGCCCGCGGGTAAGCCGCTTGATTTCAGTAAACCCGCCGCCTGGCAAAATTCGCTTCCTTTAACGCCGGCGGATAAAGTTTCTGGCTACAACAACTTCTATGAGTTCGGTCTCGATAAAGCGGATCCGGCAGCCAATGCTGGCAGTCTGAAAACCGATCCGTGGACGTTAAAAATCAGTGGTGAGGTGGTAAAACCACTCACCCTCGATCACGATGCGCTGACCGCCCGTTTCCCACTGGAAGAACGGATTTACCGGATGCGCTGTGTGGAAGCCTGGTCAATGGTCGTGCCGTGGATTGGTTTTCCGTTACATAAACTGCTGGCGCAGGTTGAACCTACCAGCAACGCAAAATATGTCGCCTTCGAAACGATCTACGCACCGGATGAGATGCCCGGACAAAAAGATCGCTTTATTGGCGGCGGGCTGAAGTATCCCTATATTGAAGGACTGCGTCTGGATGAAGCTATGCATCCACTCACTCTGCTTACCGTGGGGGTTTATGGAAAAGCTCTTCCCCCACAAAATGGCGCGCCCATTCGCTTAATTGTGCCGTGGAAATACGGATTTAAAGGCATTAAGTCGATCGTGAGCATTAAACTAACCCGCGAACGCCCCCCGACAACCTGGAATCTGGCCGCCCCCAATGAATATGGATTTTATGCCAACGTGAATCCGCATGTTGATCACCCGCGCTGGTCCCAGGCCACTGAGCGTTTTATTGGCGCAGGCGGTATTCTGGACGTTCAGCGCCAACCCACGCTGCTGTTTAACGGTTACGCCGACGAGGTCGCTTCGCTGTACCGTGGTCTTAATCTGCAGGAGAATTTTTAAGTGCGCCTGACTGCAAAGCACATTACCGGACTGAAAGTTTGCCTGCATCTTGCCGGCTTTTTACCGTTTGTCTGGCTATTTTGGGCGGTGAATCACGGTGGTCTGAGCGCAGACCCGGTCAAAGATATCCAGCACTTTACCGGTAGGACAGCTCTGAAATTCTTGCTGGCGACCTTGCTGGTCTCTCCCCTCGCGCGCTACGCTAAACAGCCATTATTGATACGCACACGGCGCCTGTTAGGGCTATGGTGTTTCGCCTGGGCAACGTTGCATTTAACCAGCTACGCACTCCTGGAACTGGGCATTCATAATCTGGCGCTGTTAGGACGGGAATTAATCTCGCGACCTTATTTGATGCTGGGCATTGCCAGTTGGGGCATATTATTCGCCCTCACGTTAACCTCCACCCAGTCGGCTCAGCGAAAACTGGGCAAAAATTGGCAGTATTTGCACAACTTCGTCTATCTTGTGGCGATCCTGGCACCCATACATTATCTGTGGTCGGTAAAAATTATCTCCCCTCAACCGATTATTTATGCAGCACTCGCTGTGGTGTTGTTAGCCTGCCGTTACAAGAAGTTTCGCCAGTGGTGGCGGTAGTTTCACGTTATGTGCAGTGCGTTACAAAATGTGGACGATCCGATTTTCTTTACATGTTAACGGTTGATTATCTTCCCTGATAAGACCAGTATTTAGCTGCCAAATGCTACGAAATAGTTATAATGTGCGACTTTGCTATCCCCGGTAGCGTTTTTAGAGCGCTGAAAGGGTGACATTCGCATGTTGAAGGTATATTTTGTCTTTTACCCGAAAATGGCAGAAGATAGCCGCACAATGACTAACAAGTCTGGCAATCTCACTTAATGGCAACCGCACCCAGTGCAATGCCTGAGATGCGTGGCATCTTGTCACTCACTGTTATAAAAATGCTATACAGACGGCGGTAAAACGCTTGTCACAATCTCACTAAACAAAGAGTACGGAACCCACTCATGGATATTCGTAAGATTAAAAAACTGATCGAGCTGGTTGAAGAATCAGGCATCTCCGAACTGGAAATTTCTGAAGGCGAAGAGTCTGTACGCATCAGCCGTGCGGCGCCAGCTGCAAGTTTTCCAATGATGCAACAGGCTTATGCTGCACCAGTGATGCAGCAGCCAGCTCTGTCTAACGCTGTCGCACAAACTGCCTCTCCAAGTATGGAAGCTCCGGCAGCAGCGGAAATCAGTGGTCACATCGTACGCTCCCCAATGGTTGGTACGTTCTACCGCACCCCGAGCCCAGATGCGAAAGCGTTCATCGAAATCGGCCAGAAAGTGAATGCGGGCGATACCCTGTGCATCGTTGAAGCCATGAAAATGATGAACCAGATCGAAGCCGACAAATCCGGCGTAGTGAAAGCGATTCTGGTAGAAAGCGGTCAACCGGTAGAATTTGACGAGCCGCTGGTCGTCATCGAATAACGAGGCGAACATGTTGGATAAAATTGTTATCGCCAACCGCGGTGAGATCGCCCTGCGTATTCTGCGTGCCTGTAAAGAGCTGGGCATCAAGACTGTCGCTGTGCATTCAAGCGCGGATCGCGATTTAAAACACGTATTGCTGGCGGATGAGACGGTCTGTATTGGCCCGGCTCCGTCCGTAAAAAGCTATCTGAACATCCCGGCTATCATTAGCGCTGCTGAAATCACCGGCGCAGTGGCAATTCACCCGGGCTATGGCTTCCTCTCTGAGAATGCCAACTTTGCTGAACAGGTAGAACGTTCCGGCTTTATCTTCATCGGCCCGAAAGCCGACACCATCCGCCTGATGGGCGATAAAGTGTCCGCAATTACCGCGATGAAGAAAGCTGGCGTACCGACAGTCCCAGGCTCTGACGGCCCGCTGGGCGACGACATGGACGCTAACCGCGCTCATGCTAAACGCATCGGTTATCCAGTTATTATCAAAGCCTCCGGCGGCGGCGGCGGTCGCGGTATGCGCGTCGTGCGCAGCGATGCCGAACTGGCACAATCCATCTCCATGACCAAAGCGGAAGCGAAAGCGGCTTTCAACAACGACATGGTTTACATGGAGAAGTACCTGGAAAACCCACGCCACATCGAAATTCAGGTGCTGGCAGACGGTCAGGGTAACGCGATTTATCTGGCAGAACGTGACTGCTCCATGCAGCGTCGTCACCAGAAAGTCGTCGAAGAAGCACCAGCACCGGGCATTACTCCGGAACTGCGTCGCTACATCGGCGAGCGTTGCGCCAAAGCGTGCGTTGATATCGGCTATCGCGGGGCAGGTACTTTCGAGTTCCTGTTCGAAAACGGCGAGTTCTACTTCATTGAAATGAACACCCGTATTCAGGTTGAACACCCGGTAACCGAAATGATCACCGGCGTTGACCTGATCAAAGAGCAGCTGCGCATCGCTGCGGGACAACCGCTGTCCATCAAGCAGGATGAAGTTGTGGTTAAAGGCCATGCGGTAGAATGCCGTATCAACGCCGAAGACCCGAACACCTTCCTGCCAAGCCCGGGTAAAATCACGCGTTTCCACGCGCCGGGTGGCTTTGGTGTGCGCTGGGAGTCTCATATTTACGCAGGCTACACCGTACCTCCGTACTATGACTCAATGATCGGTAAGCTGATCTGCTATGGCGAAAACCGCGATGTAGCAATCGCCCGTATGAAAAACGCGTTGCAGGAACTGATCATCGACGGTATCAAAACCAACGTTGATCTGCAGATCCGCATCATGAATGACGAGCATTTCCAGCACGGTGGAACCAATATCCACTATCTGGAGAAAAAACTCGGACTTCAGGAAAAGTAAGCGTGCGTTAACTGAAAAGGCCGGAAATTCCGGCCTTTTGTTTTTCTCCCCTCCCGCACGTGCCATAAGGTACAATCCCCGCTTTCTTTATCCACAAGGGACAAAAAATGGACGCTCGTTTTGTTCAGGCCCATAAAGAGGCGCGCTGGGCGCTGTGGCTGACCCTTTTATATCTTGCCACATGGTTAGTGGCCGCTTACTTACCAGATTCCACGCTCGGTTTTACCGGCTTACCACACTGGTTCGAAATGGCCTGCCTGCTAACGCCGCTGGTTTTCATCGTGCTGTGCTGGGCGATGGTGAAGTTTATCTATCGCGACATTCCGTTGGAGGATGACGATGCAGCTTGAAGTTATTTTGCCGCTGGTCGCCTATCTGTTGGTGGTCTTCGGTCTTTCCGTTTACGCCATGCGTAAGAGATCGACCGGCACTTTCCTGAATGAATATTTCCTCGGCAGCCGCTCGATGGGCGGGGTCGTATTAGCCATGACGCTAACGGCAACCTACATTAGCGCCAGTTCGTTTATTGGCGGTCCTGGCGCCGCTTACAAATACGGGCTGGGATGGGTGCTGCTGGCGATGATCCAGTTGCCCGCCGTTTGGCTTTCTTTGGGGATTCTTGGTAAGAAATTCGCGATTCTGGCTCGCCGTTATAATGCCGTTACCCTCAACGATATGCTGTTTGCCCGCTACCAGAGTCGCCTGCTTGTGTGGCTGGCAAGCCTTAGCCTGCTGGTCGCGTTTGTCGGTGCAATGACCGTACAGTTTATTGGCGGCGCACGTTTGCTTGAAACCGCTGCGGGTATACCTTACGAAACCGGTCTGCTTATTTTTGGCGTCAGTATCGCATTGTATACGGCGTTCGGCGGTTTTCGCGCCAGCGTACTGAACGACACCATGCAGGGTATGGTGATGCTGATTGGTACTATTGTTCTGCTGGTCGGCGTCGTTCATGCTGCCGGTGGCCTCAGCAATGCGGTGGTAACCCTGCAAACTATCGACCCTAAACTGGTCTCGCCGCAAGGCGCGGATGACATTCTGTCACCCACGTTCATGACCTCATTCTGGGTACTGGTGTGCTTTGGCGTAATTGGGCTGCCGCATACAGCAGTACGCTGCATCTCTTATAAAGACAGCAAAGCTGTACACCGCGGCATTATCATCGGCACCATCGTAGTGGCAATCCTGATGTTTGGTATGCATCTGGCGGGTGCGTTGGGGCGTGCGGTGATCCCTGATCTGACAGTGCCGGATCTGGTTATCCCTACGCTGATGGTCAAAGTGTTGCCGCCGGTAGTTGCTGGGATCTTCCTCGCGGCCCCCATGGCCGCGATCATGTCGACGATCAATGCCCAATTGCTGCAAAGTTCCGCTACGATCATTAAGGATCTGTACCTGAACCTGCGTCCGGAACAGCTGAAAAACGAAACCCGGCTGAAGCGCATGTCGGCAGTAATTACCCTATTGCTCGGCGCGTTACTGCTACTGGCCGCCTGGAAACCGCCAGAGATGATTATCTGGCTTAACCTGCTGGCGTTTGGCGGGCTGGAAGCTGTCTTCCTGTGGCCGCTGGTACTGGGCCTGTACTGGGAGCGGGCAAACGCCGCGGGCGCTTTGAGCGCGATGATTATCGGCGGCGTTCTTTATGCCGTACTCGCTACATTTAACATTCAGTACCTGGGTTTCCACCCGATTGTGCCCTCGTTACTGATAAGCTTGCTGGCTTTCCTGATCGGCAACCGTTTCGGTTCTGCCGTCCCGCAAGCCGCCATATTGACTACTGATAAATAAAAGAGTTTTGCCATGCCATGGATCCAACTGAAACTGAACACGACCGGTGCCAACGCTGAAGAGTTGAGCGATGCGCTGATGGAAGCGGGCTCCGTTTCCATTACTTTCCAGGACACGCATGATACGCCGGTATTTGAGCCTCTGCCGGGCGAGACTCGCCTGTGGGGAGATACCGACGTTATCGGCTTGTTCGATGCAGAAACCGACATGAAAGAAGTGGTTGCCATCCTGGAGCAGCATCCGCTGCTGGGTGCAGGCTTCGCGCATAAAATCGAACAGCTCGAAGACAAAGACTGGGAACGCGAATGGATGGATAACTTCCACCCGATGCGCTTTGGTGAACGTTTGTGGATTTGCCCAAGCTGGCGCGATGTCCCGGATGAGAATGCCGTCAACGTGATGCTGGACCCAGGTCTGGCGTTTGGTACCGGCACTCACCCCACCACCTCCCTATGCCTGCAATGGCTGGACGGTCTCGATCTTAACGGCAAAACGGTCATCGACTTCGGCTGCGGCTCCGGCATTCTTGCCATTGCGGCACTGAAGCTGGGTGCCGCAAAAGCCATCGGCGTAGACATCGATCCGCAAGCAATTCAGGCCAGCCGTGATAACGCCCAGCGTAATGGCGTTTCTGAGCGTCTGGAGCTTTATCTGCCGAAAGACCAGCCAGAGGCGATGAAAGCCGACGTGGTGGTCGCAAACATCCTCGCAGGCCCATTACGTGAACTGGCACCGTTAATCAGCGTACTGCCCGTTGAGGGCGGTTTGCTGGGGCTTTCTGGCATTCTTGCCAGCCAGGCGGAAAGCGTCTGTGAGGCCTATGCCGAACTCTTTACGCTCGATCCGGTTATCGAGAAAGAAGAGTGGTGCCGCATTACCGGTCAGAAAAAATAATCCCCTCTCGTTACCGTTGGTAACGCAATAATCGCTCTTTTTTTCGCAAAAGGATTTGCGGAAATGAGAGCGAGATCGCATTACAAAGCCACTATTTGCTCACAAAAACAGCTTTTTATCCTGATAACCTGAGGCTGGCCGTAATAAAAAAAGAGAAGTTTTCGGAATTTATAAACGGATGAAAAATTAGCACAACCACGTATCAAACTGATTATTAAAGATTTTAATTTGAAACTGTGTACTTAACCAGCAATTCATTGATCCACCTCAGTGGATTGGTCAAAGTTTGGCCTTTCATCTCGTGCGAAAAATGCGTAATATACGCCGCCTTGCAGTCACAGTATGGTCATTTCTTAACTCATGCGCATCGGACAATACCAGCTCAGAAATCGCCTGATCGCAGCACCTATGGCTGGCATCACTGACAGACCATTCAGGACGCTGTGCTATGAGATGGGAGCAGGATTGACGGTATCCGAGATGATGTCTTCTAACCCGCAGGTTTGGGAAAGTGACAAGTCTCGTTTACGGATGGTGCACGTTGATGAGCCAGGAATTCGCACGGTGCAAATTGCCGGTAGCGACCCTGTTGAGATGGCCGATGCCGCACGTATTAACGTGGAAAGCGGCGCCCAGATTATTGATATCAATATGGGGTGTCCGGCTAAAAAAGTGAATCGCAAGCTCGCAGGTTCAGCCCTCTTGCAGTACCCGGATCTAGTGAAATCAATACTAACCGAGGTCGTCAATGCAGTGGACGTTCCTGTCACACTCAAGATTCGCACCGGCTGGGCTCCGGAACACCGTAACTGCGTAGAGATTGCCCAACTGGCTGAAGACTGTGGCATTCAGGCTCTGACCATTCATGGACGCACCCGCGCCTGTTTGTTCAATGGAGATGCTGAGTACGACAGTATTCGGGCAGTTAAGCAGAAAGTTTCCATTCCGATTATCGCGAATGGCGACATTACTGACCCGCATAAAGCCAGAGCTGTACTCGACTATACGGGGGCGGATGCCCTGATGATAGGACGTGCAGCTCAGGGAAGACCCTGGATCTTTCGGGAAATCCAGCATTATCTGGACACTGGGGAGCTGCTGCCCCCGCTGCCTCTGGCAGAGGTGAAGCGCTTGCTTTGTGCGCACGTTCGGGAACTGCACGACTTTTATGGTCAGGCAAAAGGGTACCGAATTGCGCGTAAACACGTATCCTGGTATCTCCAGGAACACGCTCCGGATGACCAGTTTCGGCGCACATTCAACGCCATTGAAGATTCCAGCGAACAGCTGGCGGCGTTGGAGGCATACTTCGAAAATTTTGCGTAAACAGAAATAAAGAGCTGACAGAACTATGTTCGAACAACGCGTAAATTCTGACGTACTGACCGTTTCTACCGTTAACTCTCAGGATCAGGTAACTCAAAAGCCCCTGCGTGACTCGGTTAAACAGGCACTGAAGAACTATTTTGCTCAATTGAATGGTCAGGATGTTAACGATCTCTATGAGCTGGTACTGGCTGAAGTAGAACAGCCCCTGTTGGACATGGTGATGCAATACACCCGCGGTAACCAGACCCGTGCTGCCCTGATGATGGGCATCAACCGTGGTACGCTGCGTAAAAAACTGAAAAAATACGGCATGAACTGATACTAATCAGCGAAATGTTTGTTTTAAAAGGCGCTACTCGGCATGGGGAAGCGCCTTTTTTATTAACGTCACACGGGAGGCTTTGGCGATGAACGCGAGATGTGAACCTGTCTATTTTGGCGATGAATCTAAAAAGATAATCCTGGGTGATGCACTTACCGAACTGAAAAAGCTGCCGTCAGAAAGCGTCGATCTCATTTTCGCCGACCCACCTTATAACATCGGTAAAGACTTTGACGGGATGGTGGAATCCTGGGACGAAGAGGCCTTTTTGGCATGGCTGTTTGAGTGCATTGACGAGTGCCATCGCATTCTCAAATCACACGGCACCATGTACATCATGAACAGTACGGAGAACATGCCGTATATCGATCTCAAATGCCGCCAGCTCTTTACCATCAAGAGCCGTATCGTGTGGTCATACGATAGCTCCGGGGTGCAGGCCAAAAATTACTTTGGTTCGATGTATGAACCGCTTCTGATGATGGTAAAAGATCAGAAAAACTACACGTTTAATCGTGATGATATTTTGGTTGAAGCCAAAACGGGCGCTAAACGTGCACTGATAGACTACAGAAAGAACCCGCCCCAACCTTACAACCAGAAAAAAGTACCAGGCAATGTCTGGGAGTTTCCACGCGTTCGTTATCTGATGGACGAATACGAAAATCACCCCACTCAAAAACCCAAAGCCCTCCTTGAACGCATCATTCTGGCTTCCTCCAGTCCAGATGACAGCGTGCTGGATCCGTTTGCCGGTAGCTTCACGACCGGTGCCACTGCCGTGGAATTAGGTCGCAAGTTTGTCGGGATTGAAATCAATGCCGAGTACGTAAAAATGGGGCTCAGAAGAATGAGCATTGGTTCGCATTTTTCAGAGAATGAACTTGCAAAGGTGAAAAAGCGGAAGACAAAAAATCTGTCTAAAAAGAGTCGATTAACAGCAAAGAGCGGCGATCTTTCAGCAAAGTAAAGGCATTGTAAGTCTGCTTTTCAGCTTGCAGATTTCGTGTATATTCCCTGCACGCTTGGGCATGAATACACAGGGTTTGGTAATGATTCGCAAGTATTGGTGGCTGGTTGTTTTTGCGGTCTTCGTTTTTCTCTTTGATGCGCTGCTCATTCAGTGGATAGAGCTGATGACAACGGAGCACGATAAGTGCCGGAATATGAATTCTGTAAACCCCCTCAAGCTGGTCAACTGCGTCGACCTCGAATAGCACGACGAAAAATACGTCGACAGCCGTCAGGCCCTGGCGGCTAAAACTACCCTTGCTGATTTTCACTCTGCATTAATTGCATTACACAGCCGTCTGGGCTTAACATTTTTAATACGTTATCAACTAATACTGGCGCTTGCCCATACAAATCATAACTCACTGGATTCATTAACCAGTTTTTTATTATCCCGCTAAAGCTACCGTGCAGAATAATGATGATGACATCTAAATCCAGACTGGTAGCAATCAGATTTTCATCCACGCACTTTTGCAGTGAATCACGAATGCTTTGATGACTGAGACCTATTTTATCGCGAATGGTCTGTTCTGATATCATATCGTTATGAAATTCACATTTATGATATAAAATTTGCATTAATGCCTGCTGGCGAGGATTCTGTGCAATATATTGCAATCCCACTACAAACTTTTCACGCAGTCGCTGTAAAGGATTATCCCCCCAACGACCAATAAGCTTATCCTGAATAAGATCGCGTAATGAAGGTTGTTGTAACCATAGCGCATTGAACAATTGCGTCTTATTTTCAAAATGCCAATAGAGCGCCCCCCGCGTCACGCTGGCGGCATCCGCAATATCGTTTAACGTCGTATTGCTAACACCACGCACGGCAAACTGCATAATCGCTGTTTCTATCAGGTGCTGTCGTGTTTTGAGGGCATCAGCTTTCGTTTTTCTGGCCATGGTTTCGACTGTCTGAGGTAAGGTAGAGAATGATTAACTTTCTTATGTAATATTTGCTAAACGGAACAAATGTATCACTTAGCGTTTATTTAGACGAGTTCTAAAACAGTTAATTATGGACATTGCACACGAATAAACAAAACAAATAACAACCACCAATATATTCACCAACCAAATACTTATTTCAATATGTGTTTATGCGCATCATAGCATTACTATTAAAACCATAATGAAACAACCGAAGATTAATCCTTTTTTGTTTTTACGTGCCGTGTATCGCGCCCATAAATAAGTATTGCTTACATCGCAAGCTAATAATTTGTAGGATAGCCAACCATTATTTTCACTTGTGCGCGTTATCGCCTCTGCGTTACCCGGTTAATAACGAGCGTTCGGTTTTTTAAGGAATAGAAATGACGAAAAATGCCAGGTTTTCACTCCTGCCCTCATTCATCATCATGTCCGCTGTATTACTCGCCGGTTGTAACGATCAGGGAGAAACACAAGCTCACCCCGCAGAGCCGCAGGTGACTGTCCATGTCGTCGAAAAGGCGCCTTTAGCCGTGACGACCGAATTACCAGGGCGCACAACAGCATTTCGTATTGCTGAAGTCCGTCCTCAGGTCAGCGGGATTGTACTTAAACGGAATTTTACCGAGGGAAGCGATGTTGAAGCCGGTCAGTCGCTTTATCAGATCGATCCTGCGACTTACCAGGCTGACTACGACAGCGCCAAAGGCGAACTGGCAAAGAGTGAAGCGGCAGCAGCTATAGCACATTTAACGGTAAAACGTTATGTCCCACTGGTTGGCACTAAGTACATCAGCCAGCAAGAGTACGATCAGGCCATTGCTGATGCTCGCCAGGCCGATGCCTCCGTTATCGCGGCAAAAGCGGCGGTCGAAAGCGCTCGTATCAACCTGGCCTACACCAAAGTGACATCGCCCATTAGCGGACGTATCGGTAAATCTAACGTCACCGAAGGCGCATTAGTCACGAATGGCCAGGCAACTGAACTTGCTACCGTGCAACAACTTGATCCTATTTACGTCGACGTAACACAGTCCAGTAATGACTTTATGCGCCTTAAACAGTCCGTTGAGCAAGGGAGCCTGCATAAAGACAGCGCCAGCAGTACCGTCGAACTGGTGATGGAAAATGGTCAGTCGTACCCGCTGAAAGGTGCGTTGCAGTTCTCTGATGTCACCGTTGATGAAAGTACCGGATCCATCACCCTCAGGGCCGTATTCCCTAACCCACAGCACACGCTGCTGCCGGGCATGTTTGTGCGTGCTCGTATTGATGAAGGCGTCCAGCCGAATGCCATTCTCGTTCCCCAACAAGGGGTAACGCGTACGCCACGCGGTGATGCAACGGTGATGGTTGTCAATGACAAGAGTCAGGTCGAGGCTCGCACCGTCATTGCTACTCAGGCGATAGGTGATAAGTGGTTAATCAGCGAGGGCTTACAGCCTGGCGATAAGGTTATCGTCAGCGGATTGCAGAAAGCGCGTCCCGGCATAAAGGTTAAAGCAACCACCGATACCGAAACTCCAGCCGCAAAAACTGCGCAATAAGGTAACCGGACATGGCTAACTTTTTTATCAATCGCCCTATTTTTGCCTGGGTTCTGGCCATCATTCTGATGATGGCAGGGGCTCTGGCAATCATGCAACTGCCCGTTGCACAGTATCCGACCATTGCACCTCCTGCGGTCGCTATTTCTGCCACCTACCCAGGTGCGGATGCGCAGACGGTACAAGACACGGTTACGCAGGTTATCGAACAGAATATGAACGGTATCGATAACCTGATGTATATGTCCTCCACCAGCGATTCCTCCGGGAGCGTCACCATTACTCTGACTTTCGAGTCAGGTACTGACCCGGATATCGCACAGGTCCAAGTGCAAAACAAATTACAGTTAGCGATGCCCTTACTGCCACAGGAAGTACAGCAGCAGGGGATCAGCGTCGAGAAATCCAGTAGCGGTTTCCTGATGGTGGCGGGTTTTGTCTCCGATAATAACAATCTGACACAGGATGATATTTCCGACTATGTGGCGTCTAACGTTAAAGACGCAATAAGCCGAACAGCAGGTGTCGGCGATGTCCAGATGTTTGGTGCACAGTACGCAATGCGCATCTGGCTCGACAGCAACGCAATGAACAAATATCAGTTGACTCCGCTGGACGTTATCAATCAACTGAGAACGCAAAACAATCAGATTGCCGCAGGCCAACTGGGAGGCGCACCATCCGTCCAGGGTCAACAACTTAATGCCTCAATTATTGCTCAGACACGCCTGAAAACGCCGGAAGAGTTTGGCCGCATAACGCTGAAGGTGGGCCAGGATGGCTCAATGGTTCACCTCAGAGATGTAGCCCGCATCGAACTCGGCGGCGAAAACTATAACATGGTGACGAAAATTAATGGTCAGCCCGCAACAGGTCTGGGCATTAAGCTGGCGACCGGTGCAAACGCGCTGGATACTGCCGCTGGTGTCAAAGCAAAGCTGGCTGAGTTACAACCTTTCTTCCCGCAAGGTTTGCAAGTGGTTTACCCCTATGACACTACACCATTTGTAAAAATCTCGATTAACGAGGTGGTGAAAACGCTGTTTGAAGCCATCATCCTCGTGTTCCTGGTGATGTACCTGTTCCTGCAAAATCTGCGCGCCACGCTGATTCCAACTATCGCAGTGCCTGTCGTGCTGTTGGGAACATTCGCGATCCTCGCCGCATTCGGATTCTCCATCAACACGCTAACAATGTTCGGAATGGTGCTGGCCATCGGCCTGCTGGTCGATGACGCCATCGTGGTAGTAGAAAACGTCGAACGCGTCATGGCGGAAGAGAAACTGCCGCCCAAAGAGGCGACGCAGAAATCCATGGTCCAAATCCAGGGCGCACTGGTCGGGATCGCGATGGTACTCTCGGCGGTATTTATCCCCATGGCGTTCTTTGGCGGCTCGACCGGCGCCATTTACCGCCAGTTCTCTCTGACCATTGTTTCAGCGATGGCGCTTTCTGTTCTGGTCGCCCTCATTCTTACGCCAGCGCTTTGCGCAACGCTGCTAAAACCCGTTTCCGCCGGACATGATGAAAAGAAAGGCGGTTTTTTCGGATGGTTTAACGCCCTGTTCGATAAAAGCGTCGGGCATTACAGCAATAGTATCAGCGGTATTCTGCGCAAAACCGGACGCTACTTGTTGCTATATGTTCTTATCGTCGGCGGAATGGCAGTTCTGTTTTTACGCCTCCCTACCTCCTTCTTGCCCGATGAGGATCAGGGGGTCTTTATGACAATGGTGCAACTTCCTGCCGGTGCGACACAGACGCGCACACAGCAGGTGCTGGATCAGATTCAGAATTACTACCTGAACCAGGAAAAAGCGAACGTAAAATCGGTGTTCACCGTTAATGGCTTCAGTTTTAGCGGCCAGGGACAGAACTCCGGTATCGTCTTTATTAGCCTCAAACCATGGGAAGAGCGTTCGGGCGATGAAAACGGCGTGACGGCTATCGTCGAACGTGCGACCAGGGCGTTCAGCCAGATTAAAGATGGACTGGTGTTCCCGTTCAACATGCCTGCCATTCTTGAACTGGGTACCGCGACCGGCTTTGATTTTCAGTTAATTGATCAGGCTAACCTCGGTCATACAGAACTGACGAAAGCCCGGAACCAGTTGCTGGGTATGGTGAGAGAGCATCCAGATTTACTGGTGCGTGTGCGCCCTAACGGTCTGGAAGATACCCCGCAATTTAAGCTGGATATTGATCAGGAAAAAGCCCAGGCGTTAGGCGTAAGTTTGTCGGATATAAACCAAACGATTTCCACGGCCCTTGGCGGCACCTATGTGAACGATTTTATCGATCATGGCCGAGTGAAAAAGGTATACGTTCAGGCTGACGCGCCGTTCCGTATGTTACCCAACGACATCAACAATCTCTACGTACGTAGTGGGAATGGTGAAATGGTGCCATTCTCTGCGTTCAGTTCGTCGCATTGGATTTATGGTTCACCCCGCCTGGAGCGTTACAACGGTATGCCATCAATGGAAATACTGGGAGAGGCCGCGCCGGGTCGAAGCACCGGTGAAGCCATGGCGCTCATGGAAAACCTGGCAGCACAGCTGCCAACCGGTATCGGCTATGACTGGACGGGGATGTCATATCAGGAACGGCTCTCCGGCAATCAGGCACCTGCGTTATACGCTATTTCGTTAATCGTCGTCTTCCTGTGTCTCGCCGCATTGTATGAGAGCTGGTCTATTCCATTTTCAGTCATGTTGGTTGTACCGCTCGGCGTGGTCGGTGCGCTTCTGGCGGCGTCCATACGCGGTCTGAATAACGACGTTTACTTCCAGGTAGGTCTGCTGACTACCATCGGTCTTTCCGCCAAAAACGCTATCCTTATCGTGGAGTTTGCCAAAGACCTGATGGATAAAGAAGGTAAAGGGTTGATTGAAGCCACACTGGAGGCGTCACGCATGCGTCTTCGTCCAATCCTGATGACATCCCTGGCGTTTATTCTGGGGGTTATGCCTCTGGTTATCAGCCACGGAGCGGGTAGCGGGGCACAGAATGCGGTCGGTACAGGCGTAATGGGAGGCATGCTGACCGCGACATTGTTGGCAATCTTCTTCGTCCCCGTCTTCTTCGTTGTCGTCAGACGGCGTTTTAGTCGGCGCAACGTTTAATTTGTAAAATAAAGGCGTCTTCGGACGCCTTTTTCACCTAAGATGCCCCTCTTTATTTATTAATAAGATAGCCATTTATTTCTAATAAACCCTTCCTGAAAAAATCGTGAATCACCTTTCTTTTTATCCATTATTTTTACAATCCACATGAATTGAGATTATTCCTCATGTCAGTATTTTTTTAAGAAGTGGTAAAATAATCGCCGAGTTCGCAGATGGCTTAGCGTTTGTCTTTGCTCAATTAGCGAAACGCTTATTTTTGAGGTAACACCATGAAAAGATTAATATCCGTTGCATTGCTTACCGCATTCCTGGCCGGCTGTGCACACGATTCTCCTTGCGTACCTGTATACGACGATCAGGGGCGCCTGGTTCATACCAATACCTGTATGAAAGGCACCACGCAGGATAACTGGGAAACAGCCGGTGCCATCGCCGGTGGCGCAGCAGCCGTTGCCGGGCTGACGCTTGGGATTGTCGCCCTGACCAAATAAATCTTCTTAAAAGCGCGGTGGGTACCGCGCTTTTTGCTATAAGAATTAAATCTTCATATAAGACAAAACGTTGGTATATAGCACTCAACGTATAATAAAATTATTATAGATTTGCCTCACATATCCACGATTTGAAATTAGCATTTTTTCAGTTCTTCGTAACAGCGCGCTTTCTTTTCATTATTCTCACGTCATCAATATTAACGTACGAAATCGTTATCACACGTCCGGTTTGATTTTTAAATTTTTTGCGCCGAAATGTGGCTTACGTTTCAATTTTGCACCACTTCAGGGCGCTGCATTTATTTTTTCCTGTCTACACTCTGGATATTGCGTCGAATAATCGTGCGCAAAAACCTGGCACTACCTTTGCTTAAAAGAGTATGGCCATAGCCACAGACAGGTAAAAGACGTTTTCAGAACGTTTCCATAACAATAATTCCTCCACACAGGATGCTCTATGAAAAAGATGATAATAGCCAGCCTGGCTGCGGCCGGCGTGCTGCTTGCGGTTGCAAATCAGGCACATGCCGGCGCAACACTTGATGCCGTAAAGAAAAAAGGTTTTGTGCAGTGTGGGATCAGTGACGGGTTGCCTGGCTTTTCTTATGCCGATGCAAGCGGTAAGTTCTCAGGTATTGATGTCGACGTATGTCGTGGCGTTGCCTCCGCCGTATTTGGCGATGATAGCAAAGTAAAATATACCCCGCTCACCGCCAAGGAACGCTTTACCGCACTACAATCAGGTGAGGTCGACATGCTCTCTCGTAATACCACCTGGACCTCCTCTCGTGACGCAGGAATGGGAATGTCTTTCACTGGCGTAACGTATTACGACGGCATTGGTTTTCTTACCCACAATAAAGCGGGTCTCAAGAGTGCTAAAGAGCTGGATGGCGCAACGGTTTGTATCCAGGCAGGAACAGATACCGAACTGAACGTGGCTGACTACTTTAAAGCCAACAACATGAAGTACACCCCTGTCACCTTTGACCGCTCGGATGAATCAGCTAAAGCTCTGGAATCTGGACGCTGCGACACGCTGGCTTCCGACCAGTCTCAGTTGTACGCCCTGCGAATCAAGCTGAGTAATCCTGCGGAGTGGATTGTCCTGCCAGAAGTTATTTCTAAAGAACCGCTGGGACCTGTTGTACGTCGTGGGGACGATGAGTGGTTCTCCATTGTTCGCTGGACGCTGTTCGCCATGCTGAATGCGGAAGAAATGGGCGTTAACTCGAAAAACGTCGATGAAAAAGCGGCTAATCCTGCAACGCCGGATATGGCACACCTGTTAGGCAAAGAAGGGGATTATGGTAAGGATCTGAAGCTTGATAACAAATGGGCTTACAACATTATCAAGCAGGTAGGTAACTACTCGGAGATCTTTGAGCGTAACGTGGGATCGGAAAGCCCACTGAAGATCAAACGTGGACAGAACAACCTCTGGAATAACGGTGGCATTCAATATGCGCCACCGGTGCGCTAATACGTAGTGATGTAACGGGCGCCGCGACTGCGGCGCTCAGTCCAGAGTCATAGTTACCGAGGTTTTCTTATGTTCCATCGCCGCTCAATCGTAAAAGGATCGTTATCCTTTTCTAACCCTGCGGTCCGCGCCTGGTTATTTCAAATACTTGCCGTCATTGCAGTCATCAGCATTGCGGTCTATCTCATCCATAACACGATAAATAACCTGAATAATAGCGGTATTACCTCGGGATTCTCTTTTCTCGATCGCAGCGCCGGATTTGGTATTGTCCAGCATCTGATCGATTACGAGCAAGGCGATACGTATGGCCGTGTCTTTATCGTTGGCCTGCTCAATACGCTATTAGTTTCTGCACTGTGCATTGTTTTCGCATCAATTATTGGTTTCTTTCTCGGACTGGCACGCCTGTCAGATAACTGGTTATTACGAAAGCTCTCGACGATCTACATCGAAACGTTCCGCAATATACCGCCGCTGCTGCAGATCTTCTTTTGGTATTTCGCCGTATTACGTAACCTGCCCGGCCCACGTCAGGCCGTTAACGCGCTGGACTTGATGTTTCTGAGTAACCGGGGGCTCTATATTCCGGCACCGCAAATAGGAGAAGGATTTTTTGCCTTTTGCGGCGCTGTAATTATCACTATCGTCGTCACTATCGGGCTATTTCGCTACAACAGAATGCACCAGACTAAAACCGGTCAGCTACGCCGGACCTGGCCCACGGCTCTGGCGCTGATCGTGCTTTTACCGATGATCTCACAGTGGCTGTTTGGCGCAGCGCTTCACTGGGATATCCCCGCCCTTCGCGGTTTTAACTTCCGTGGCGGTATGGTGCTTATTCCCGAACTGGCTGCCCTGACGCTGGCGCTTTCAGTGTATACCTCGGCGTTTATTGCAGAAATTATTCGAGCGGGAATCCAGGCCGTTCCTTATGGCCAACATGAAGCAGCACGCTCGCTGGGTCTACCAAATCCGGTGACACTGCGCCAGGTGATCATCCCACAGGCGCTGCGCGTCATCATTCCCCCATTAACCAGCCAGTATCTGAATATCGTCAAAAACTCCTCTCTTGCGGCCGCTATTGGCTACCCGGATATGGTTTCACTGTTTGCCGGCACGGTACTCAATCAAACAGGGCAAGCCATTGAAACCATTGCTATCACGATGTCGGTGTACCTGATCATCAGCCTGAGCATTTCTCTGCTGATGAATATTTATAACCGCCGTATTGCACTGATTGAGCGCTAAGGAGCCATGATGACAAAAGCACTGCTGTCTCACCCCTCGCGTCAGAACAGTAACCCGGCAAGCCGCAGTCTACTCTGGATGCGTAAAAACCTGTTCTCCAGTTGGTCAAATAGCCTGCTCACGCTGCTGTGCGTTTGGCTGATTTGGTCATTTCTTCCGCCACTGATGAACTGGGTATTCTTTCAGGCCAATTGGGTCGGTTCAACCCGCGCAGACTGCACCAAAGCAGGGGCTTGCTGGGTGTTCATTCATGAACGCTTTGGGCAATTCATGTATGGACTTTATCCCCACGATCAGCGCTGGCGCGTAAATCTGGCCCTGATCATTGGCCTGGCCTCTATCGTCCCTATGTTCTGGAAATCTATTCCTCACCGTGGCCGCTATATCGCCGTCTGGGCCGTCGTTTATCCCGTGGTGGTCTGGTGGTTGATGTACGGTGGTTTTTTCGGACTTGAGCGCGTAGAAACCCGACAATGGGGCGGATTAACACTGACGCTTATCATTGCATCCGTGGGGATTGCGGGCGCGCTTCCGTGGGGTATTTTACTGGCGCTTGGACGTCGGTCTCATATGCCAGTCGTGCGGATTTTATCCGTCATTTTCATTGAGTTCTGGCGCGGTGTGCCGTTGATTACCGTCCTTTTTATGTCCTCAGTCATGCTTCCTCTGTTTATGTCGGAAGGGACCAGTATCGACAAACTTATCCGGGCGCTGGTCGGCGTGATTCTTTTCCAGTCGGCGTATGTCGCAGAAGTGGTTCGCGGAGGGTTACAGGCCCTACCAAAAGGTCAGTATGAAGCCGCTGAATCACTGGCGTTAGGGTACTGGAAAACGCAAGGGCTGGTCATTCTTCCGCAAGCCCTCAAGCTGGTTATTCCGGGTCTGGTTAACACGATTATCGCCCTGTTTAAGGATACCAGTCTGGTCATCATCATCGGCCTGTTTGATCTCTTCAGTAGCGTGCAGCAGGCAACTGTGGACCCTGCATGGTTGGGTATGTCGACGGAAGGATATGTTTTCGCTGCACTGATTTACTGGATCTTCTGTTTTAGCATGTCGCGTTACAGCCAACATCTGGAAAAACGTTTTAACACCGGGCGTACACCGCACTGAGGAATTTATGAGCCAATTATTAATGCCGTCTACCGACGCGATGATTACGCTGGAAAACGTCAACAAATGGTACGGACAGTTTCACGTCCTGAAAAACATCAACCTGAAGGTAAAGCAGGGAGAACGCATCGTATTATGCGGACCTTCCGGTTCGGGTAAATCGACAACTATCCGCTGTATCAACCATCTTGAAGAGCATCAGCAAGGACGTATTGTGGTGGATGGGATCGAACTCAATGAAGATATCCGCAATATTGAGCGCGTCAGACAAGAAGTTGGCATGGTTTTTCAGCACTTTAATCTCTTTCCTCATTTGACGGTCCTGCAAAACTGCACGCTGGCACCGATCTGGGTGCAAAAGATGCCAAAAAAAGAGGCTGAAGCTCTGGCAATGCACTACCTTGAGCGAGTTCGCATTGCTGAACATGCGCATAAATATCCTGGGCAAATCTCTGGTGGGCAGCAACAGCGCGTGGCCATTGCACGCTCGCTGTGCATGAAACCTAAAATTATGTTATTCGATGAACCCACATCAGCGTTGGATCCTGAAATGGTAAAAGAAGTGCTTGATACCATGATAGGTCTGGCACAATCAGGCATGACCATGCTGTGTGTTACCCATGAAATGGGCTTTGCCCGCACAGTGGCCGACCGGGTGATCTTTATGGATCTTGGCGAGATTGTTGAACAGGCAGCACCGGATGAGTTTTTTGCTCACCCCAAATCTGAACGCACTCGTGCGTTTTTGTCGCAGGTTATCCATTAAAGCCATGCGCCGGATACAACCCGGCGTTTAACAGATAAAACAAAAGGCCCAGTCTTTCGACTAGGCCTTTTGTTTTTATTTGATGTCTGGCAGTTCCCTACTCTCGCATGGGGAGACCCCACACTACCATCGGCGCTACGGCGTTTCACTTCTGAGTTCGGCATGGGGTCAGGTGGGACCACCGCGCTACAGCCGCCAGACAAATTCTTTTCTAAGTGCCAAACTTTAACCGAAAAACTGGTGCTGATACCCAGAGTCGAACTGGGGACCTCACCCTTACCAAGGGTGCGCTCTACCAACTGAGCCATATCAGCACACTAAATTTGATGCCTGGCAGTTCCCTACTCTCGCATGGGGAGACCCCACACTACCATCGGCGCTACGGCGTTTCACTTCTGAGTTCGGCATGGGGTCAGGTGGGACCACCGCGCTACAGCCGCCAGGCAAATTCTGTTTATCAACACACCTCTCGGGCCTGTCGATGTAATCTGTAATCAAGCTGAATTTCGATGTCTCATCCGCCAAAACATCTTCGGCGTTGTAAGGTTAAGCCTCACGGTTCATTAGTATCGGTTAGCTCAACGTATCGCTACGCTTACACACCCGACCTATCAACGTCGTCGTCTTCAACGTTCCTTCAGGACCCTTAAAGGGTCAGGGAGAACTCATCTCGGGGCAAGTTTCGTGCTTAGATGCTTTCAGCACTTATCTCTTCCGCATTTAGCTACCGGGCAATGCCATTGGCATGACAACCCGAACACCAGTGATGCGTCCACTCCGGTCCTCTCGTACTAGGAGCAGCCCCCCTCAATTCTCCAGCGCCCACGGCAGATAGGGACCGAACTGTCTCACGACGTTCTAAACCCAGCTCGCGTACCACTTTAAATGGCGAACAGCCATACCCTTGGGACCTACTTCAGCCCCAGGATGTGATGAGCCGACATCGAGGTGCCAAACACCGCCGTCGATATGAACTCTTGGGCGGTATCAGCCTGTTATCCCCGGAGTACCTTTTATCCGTTGAGCGATGGCCCTTCCATTCAGAACCACCGGATCACTAAGACCTGCTTTCGCACCTGCTCGAGCCGTCACTCTCGCAGTCAAGCTAGCTTATGCCTTTGCACTAACCTCCTGATGTCCGACCAGGATTAGCTAACCTTCGTGCTCCTCCGTTACTCTTTAGGAGGAGACCGCCCCAGTCAAACTACCCACCAGACACTGTCCGCAACCCGGATTACGGGTCTACGTTAGAACACCAGCCATTAAAGGGTGGTATTTCAAGGTTGGCTCCATGCAGACTGGCGTCCACACTTCAAAGCCTCCCACCTATCCTACACATCAAGGACCAGTGTTCAGTGTCAAGCTATAGTAAAGGTTCACGGGGTCTTTCCGTCTTGCCGCGGGTACACTGCATCTTCACAGCGAGTTCAATTTCACTGAGTCTCGGGTGGAGACAGCCTGGCCATCATTACGCCATTCGTGCAGGTCGGAACTTACCCGACAAGGAATTTCGCTACCTTAGGACCGTTATAGTTACGGCCGCCGTTTACCGGGGCTTCGATCAAGAGCTTCTCCTTACGGATAACCCCATCAATTAACCTTCCGGCACCGGGCAGGCGTCACACCGTATACGTCCACTTTCGTGTTTGCACAGTGCTGTGTTTTTAATAAACAGTTGCAGCCAGCTGGTATCTTCGACTGATTTCAGCTCCATGAGTAAATCACTTCACCTACATATCAGCGTGCCTTCTCCCGAAGTTACGGCACCATTTTGCCTAGTTCCTTCACCCGAGTTCTCTCAAGCGCCTTGGTATTCTCTACCTGACCACCTGTGTCGGTTTGGGGTACGATTTCGTGTTACCTGATGCTTAGAGGCTTTTCCTGGAAGCAGGGCATTTGTTACTTCAGCACCGTAGTGCCTCGTCATCACACCTCAGCGTTAACAAGACTCCGGATTTACCTGGAATCTCCGCCTACATGCTTAAACCGGGACAACCGTCGCCCGGCTAACATAGCCTTCTCCGTCCCCCCCTCGCAGTAACACCAAGTACAGGAATATTAACCTGTTTCCCATCGACTACGCCTTTCGGCCTCGCCTTAGGGGTCGACTCACCCTGCCCCGATTAACGTTGGACAGGAACCCTTGGTCTTCCGGCGTGCGGGTTTTTCACCCGCATTATCGTTACTTATGTCAGCATTCGCACTTCTGATACCTCCAGCATGCCTCACAGCACACCTTCAACGGCTTACAGAACGCTCCCCTACCCAACAACACATAGTGTCGCTGCCGCAGCTTCGGTGCATGGTTTAGCCCCGTTACATCTTCCGCGCAGGCCGACTCGACCAGTGAGCTATTACGCTTTCTTTAAATGATGGCTGCTTCTAAGCCAACATCCTGGCTGTCTGTGCCTTCCCACATCGTTTCCCACTTAACCATGACTTTGGGACCTTAGCTGGCGGTCTGGGTTGTTTCCCTCTTCACGACGGACGTTAGCACCCGCCGTGTGTCTCCCGTGATAACATTCTTCGGTATTCGCAGTTTGCATCGGGTTGGTAAGTCGGGATGACCCCCTAGCCGAAACAGTGCTCTACCCCCGAAGATGAATTCACGAGGCGCTACCTAAATAGCTTTCGGGGAGAACCAGCTATCTCCCGGTTTGATTGGCCTTTCACCCCCAGCCACAAGTCATCCGCTAATTTTTCAACATTAGTCGGTTCGGTCCTCCAGTTAGTGTTACCCAACCTTCAACCTGCCCATGGCTAGATCACCGGGTTTCGGGTCTATACCCTGCAACTTAACGCCCAGTTAAGACTCGGTTTCCCTTCGGCTCCCCTATTCGGTTAACCTTGCTACAGAATATAAGTCGCTGACCCATTATACAAAAGGTACGCAGTCACCCCATAAAGAGGCTCCCACTGCTTGTACGTACACGGTTTCAGGTTCTTTTTCACTCCCCTCGCCGGGGTTCTTTTCGCCTTTCCCTCACGGTACTGGTTCACTATCGGTCAGTCAGGAGTATTTAGCCTTGGAGGATGGTCCCCCCATATTCAGACAGGATACCACGTGTCCCGCCCTACTCTTCGAGTTCACAACACATGCACTTTTGTGTACGGGGCTGTCACCCTGTATCGCCGGACTTTCCAGACCGTTCCACTACCACACATGCTGATTCAGACTCTGGGCTGCTCCCCGTTCGCTCGCCGCTACTGGGGGAATCTCGGTTGATTTCTTTTCCTCGGGGTACTTAGATGTTTCAGTTCCCCCGGTTCGCTTCATTACGCTATGTATTCACGTAATGATAGTGTGACGAATCACACTGGGTTTCCCCATTCGGAAATCGCCGGTTATAACGGTTCATATCACCTTACCGACGCTTATCGCAGATTAGCACGTCCTTCATCGCCTCTGACTGCCAGGGCATCCACCGTGTACGCTTAGTCGCTTAACCTCACAACCCGAAGATGTTTCGTAAAACATTTCAGTGTTGCGAAAATTTGAGAGACTCGGACACACCGCTTTTCATTTCTTGTTTACGGAGAAATGAAACAGTGTGTCGTTTCAATTTTCAGCTTGATCCAGATTTTTAAAGAGCAAAACTTCGCAGTGAACCTTTTCAGGTACACTCTGAAGTTTTCTTGTGTTTTTGCAGTAAGGAATGGTGGAGCTATGCGGGATCGAACCGCAGACCTCCTGCGTGCAAAGCAGGCGCTCTCCCAGCTGAGCTATAGCCCCATCGTAGTTAAATCTCGTTTAACCTTAATTTCTGTTGAGGCAAGGCGTGGTGACGCGAAGCATACTGAAGTATGTGAGCGTCGCCGCAACGCAGCATCAGCAGAAATTTGGTAGGCCTGAGTGGACTTGAACCACCGACCTCACCCTTATCAGGGGTGCGCTCTAACCACCTGAGCTACAAGCCTGCAGAGATTTTCTTACTGCTAATTTTCATCAGACAATCTGTGTGAGCACTACAAAGGTCGGTTCTTTAAGGTAAGGAGGTGATCCAACCGCAGGTTCCCCTACGGTTACCTTGTTACGACTTCACCCCAGTCATGAATCACAAAGTGGTAAGCGCCCTCCCGAAGGTTAAGCTACCTACTTCTTTTGCAACCCACTCCCATGGTGTGACGGGCGGTGTGTACAAGGCCCGGGAACGTATTCACCGTGGCATTCTGATCCACGATTACTAGCGATTCCGACTTCATGGAGTCGAGTTGCAGACTCCAATCCGGACTACGACATACTTTATGAGGTCCGCTTGCTCTCGCGAGGTCGCTTCTCTTTGTATATGCCATTGTAGCACGTGTGTAGCCCTACTCGTAAGGGCCATGATGACTTGACGTCATCCCCACCTTCCTCCAGTTTATCACTGGCAGTCTCCTTTGAGTTCCCGGCCGAACCGCTGGCAACAAAGGATAAGGGTTGCGCTCGTTGCGGGACTTAACCCAACATTTCACAACACGAGCTGACGACAGCCATGCAGCACCTGTCTCAGAGTTCCCGAAGGCACCAAAGCATCTCTGCTAAGTTCTCTGGATGTCAAGAGTAGGTAAGGTTCTTCGCGTTGCATCGAATTAAACCACATGCTCCACCGCTTGTGCGGGCCCCCGTCAATTCATTTGAGTTTTAACCTTGCGGCCGTACTCCCCAGGCGGTCGACTTAACGCGTTAGCTCCGGAAGCCACGCCTCAAGGGCACAACCTCCAAGTCGACATCGTTTACGGCGTGGACTACCAGGGTATCTAATCCTGTTTGCTCCCCACGCTTTCGCACCTGAGCGTCAGTCTTTGTCCAGGGGGCCGCCTTCGCCACCGGTATTCCTCCAGATCTCTACGCATTTCACCGCTACACCTGGAATTCTACCCCCCTCTACAAGACTCTAGCCTGCCAGTTTCGGATGCAGTTCCCAGGTTGAGCCCGGGGATTTCACATCCGACTTGACAGACCGCCTGCGTGCGCTTTACGCCCAGTAATTCCGATTAACGCTTGCACCCTCCGTATTACCGCGGCTGCTGGCACGGAGTTAGCCGGTGCTTCTTCTGCGAGTAACGTCAATTGCTGCGGTTATTAACCACAACACCTTCCTCCTCGCTGAAAGTACTTTACAACCCGAAGGCCTTCTTCATACACGCGGCATGGCTGCATCAGGCTTGCGCCCATTGTGCAATATTCCCCACTGCTGCCTCCCGTAGGAGTCTGGACCGTGTCTCAGTTCCAGTGTGGCTGGTCATCCTCTCAGACCAGCTAGGGATCGTCGCCTAGGTGAGCCGTTACCCCACCTACTAGCTAATCCCATCTGGGCACATCCGATGGCAAGAGGCCCGAAGGTCCCCCTCTTTGGTCTTGCGACGTTATGCGGTATTAGCTACCGTTTCCAGTAGTTATCCCCCTCCATCGGGCAGTTTCCCAGACATTACTCACCCGTCCGCCACTCGTCACCCAAGGAGCAAGCTCCTCTGTGCTACCGTTCGACTTGCATGTGTTAGGCCTGCCGCCAGCGTTCAATCTGAGCCATGATCAAACTCTTCAATTTAAGTTTGATGCTCGTGAATTAAACTTCGTAATGAATTACGTGTTCACTCAGAGACTTGGTATTCATTTTTCGTCTTGCGACGTTAAGAATCCGTATCTTCGAGTGCCCACACAGATTGTCTGATAAATTGTTAAAGAGCAGTTGCGACGCGCTTTAGCGCTCTGTCGCGAGGTGGCGTATATTACGCTTTCCTCTTTCAGAGTCAACCCTCATTTTCAGGTTTTTCTCTTCAACCGAACCGGCTGTTTGCGTGAAGTGATTCACATCCGCCGTGTCGATGGAGGCGCATTATAGGGATCCCATTTTTTAGCACAAGTATTTTTTGGATCTTTTTTGCTGAGTGCTTGTTTTTCACCCCTTTCGCTATATTCCTGCGCAATTTGGCTGATTTTTGATAGCTAAATCACTTGCACAGTCTCAATAATCCAACCAAAGTCTTCATTACTGCTCTATTTTCATTGAGGTAAACATGTCTGATGTATTACGTCCTTATAAGGATCTTTTCCCACAGATCGGAAAACGCGTGATGATCGACACCAGTAGCGTCGTCATTGGTGATACTCGTTTGGCTGATGACGTCGGGATTTGGCCGTTGGTTGCGATTCGTGGCGACGTCAACTATGTACAAATCGGCGCCCGTACAAACATTCAGGACGGCAGCGTTCTCCATGTCACACATAAATCCACATCTAATCCGCAAGGTAATCCATTGATCGTGGGTGAGGATGTGACGGTCGGTCATAAAGTCATGCTACACGGCTGCATCATTGGCAACCGCGTATTGGTCGGTATGGGATCAATTTTACTGGACGGCGTAGTGGTAGAAGACGACGTTATGATTGGGGCAGGAAGCCTGGTGCCGCAAAACAAACGCCTGGAGAGTGGATATTTGTACCTGGGTAGTCCGGTTAAACAAATCCGTCCATTAAGTGACGAAGAGAAAGCAGGCTTAAAATACTCTGCTAACAACTACGTTAAATGGAAAGATGAGTATTTAAATCAGAGTAACCAAACCCAACCCTGAGAGTTTTCCTGCTGGTCCTGGATCAATGCTTCGGCCTCTTCTTCCAGGTCCCAGCGATGCTGTTGAAAGGTTTCCAGCCATTGTTCAGGCGTGCAGCCGCCAAAGCGGGACGCCAACGTCTCCCCTGATATAGCGCATGTTAACTGCATACCATGGACCAACGCCGGGAAAACAACGGCGCTAATATCCGTCCGCCATTCTTCTCGATCGGGAAACTGGATCGCCTGATTCATGCCGACATTTCCTGTTGCATGCTTTTGATGACGGGCTCAATCTGTGGCAATACACCATGCCAGAGTAAAACGGCGTGCGCTGCTTGTCCCACCAGCATCCCCAGACCATCGGCATACTGTTTCGCCCCATGTTCAGCACACCAGGAAAGGAACGGTGTATTCCCTTGCTGATAAAACATGTCATAGCAATAGACAGATGAGTGAATAAGCGATGTCGGAATGGCTGGTACCTCACCGCTAATTCCGCTGGATGTCGCATTAATAATTAAATCAAAACTGTAATTATCAAGCTCGTCCATACCCACCGCCTGCACGCTGCCGGTATGGGAGAAGATTTGTGCCAGTTCTTCTGCGCGCGAAGCAGTACGGTTAACGATGGTTACCGCACAATCCAGAGAAAGAAGAGGTAATAAAACCCCACGGGATGCGCCACCGGCACCAATCAACAGAACCCGCGATCCGGGGCGAATGAAAGATAAACGTTCAAGATCGCTTAATAAGCCGATACCATCCGTGTTATCTCCCAGTAAACGCCCATCCTCAAGTCGTTTAAGAGTGTTGACCGCTCCAGCAAGCGATGCCCGCTCCGTTAATTCATCGGCACGCGCAAACGCCTCTTCTTTAAAAGGCACAGTGACATTTGCCCCCTTCCCACCCTCAGCAAAAAAGGCATTCAGCGTATTCACAAAATCATTGATAGGTGCCAGTACACGTCCATAGGAGTGATCAATTTTCAACTGCTCTGCAAATTGCTGATGAATAAAGGGCGATTTACTGTGCGCTATCGGATTACCAAAAACAGCATAGGCTTCTTTCATATTACCCCTGTCGAAACTGTTCACCGGTCAGAGCATCACGGATCTCCGAAGGATTCAAACGCCCTCCGGTCTCCCCTTCAACTACGGGAAAGTCTGTACCAAACTGCGCGCGGACTTCCTCTACCGTTCTGCAAGGCGGTAAGCCACTCAAATTAGCACTGGTGGAGACTAACGGTTTGCCATAAGCCTGGCACAATGCAACCACCAGCGGATGATCGGTGACTCGCACGGCCAGCGAGTCAAAACGACCGGTCAACCAACGAGGCGTAGTCGCGGGCGCAGGGAAAACGAAGGTGACAGGACCAGGCCAGCGAGCGAACACAGCCTCACGTTGAGCATCTGAAAGCGTGCTATCGTCAATATAGGGCTTGAGCTGGTCAAAATTTGCCGCAATCAAAATTAAGCCTTTATCGACTGGGCGTTGTTTTAGCGCCAACAGACGGGTAACAGCCGTTTCGCTGTCGGGATCGCAGCCGACACCAAATACAGCTTCTGTTGGATAGGCGATGACTTTTTCTTGTTTCAGAACCGCTATCGCAGCAGCGATAGGGCCTGTGGGCAGGTTATTATTCACTTTTTTATTCCGCCGAGAACGGCTTTCCACATTGTTTACTGGCACAGAAATGCTTCACACCCTGCGCGGTTTTCTTTTCGATGAGTAGCGGATAATGGCACTCAGGACACTCTCCGGCCAACGGTTTGAAGTTAATGACAAACTGGCACTCCGGATAGCGATCGCAGGAGTAAAACGTTTTGCCATAACGGGAACGCCGCTGGACCAGGTGGCCAGTCTGGCATTGAGGACAAACTATTGCTGTTTCATCTGGCTTGTCGATAAGTTCGGTGTGTTCACACGTTGGATAATCGCTGCATCCAATAAACATCCCGAATCTTCCCTGTCTCAGCACCAGCTCGGCGCCACATGCAGGACAAAGCTTACCCTCCAGAACTTTGACAATATGTCCGTCCGCGGAAGATTTCAGCGGACGGATGTAATCGCATTCTGGATAGTGTGAACAACCGAGAAACGGACCGTGTTTCCCGGAACGAATAACCAGTTCAGCCCCACATTGTGGGCAGGGCTCGTTTTTACGCACCGTAAACAGTGCTGATTTAGCCATAACAACTCATACTGAATGAAGATTGATTAATGCAGCATACCTTCATTCACTTCAAAGAGTAATTCTTCCATTTGCTGATAGGCATTTTCACAACCTGGAATATTGAAAAGCACCATCAGGATCACCCACTTCAGATCTTCCAGATCGAACTCTGCCGTATCCAGCGCGAGTACGCGCTCAATGACCATTTCTCGTGTTTCGAGGTTTAGCACCTGAATCTGTTCCAGGAATAGCAGGAACCCTCTACAGCTTGCATCCAGTCGATCACACTCTTCTGCGGTATAAATACGTATAGAAAGAGGATCGGATGCCAGCTGCATAGGTTCGGCAAGACCATCCTGATAATCAGCAAGCTTTTCCAGCCAAAGTAACGCGTTGTAGATGTCTTCTCGATCAAAACCAGCGTCGGTAAGATCCCGTTCCAGTTTGTCCTGATCCACACGCAGCTCAGCTTCGTTATGGATATATGTCTCAAACAAATACATTAGTACGTCGAACATGGCATGCCCTCCTCAATCGGACATAGCCGCCGGGTACAGCTGCGATCCATCCTGCTAACTCCAGTTCGAGCAGTTGAGCCACTACCTCTGGCACAGGTTGGCCGGCACGTTCAGCGACGACGTCAACAGGTGTTACCTCATCTCCTACGTTAGCCAGGAGCTCCGGAAATGGCAATGCCACCTCTTCGTGATCTGGCGAATAAATTGATTTTTCAGGTTCATCTGGCAACCATTGCAGCCCATATTGCAAATTTTCCAGAATTTCTTCTGGGGCCGTCACAAGCGTGGCTCCCTGCTGAATAAGCCAATGTGGACCTTCACTTCCCGGACTCCCAATCGGTCCAGGCAACGCAAAAACCTCCCGCCCTTGTTCCAGTGCACAACGCGCAGTGACCAGTGACCCGCTACGCTGAGCAGCTTCTACAACCAGGACTCCTTTACTTAGACCACTAATAATGCGATTTCGTCGGGGAAAATTGCGCGGCAAAGGAAGCGTATCTAATGGGAACTCAGACACCAGTGCGCCTCCAGCCTCAATCAGTCGTTTAGCCAGACTGACATGCTGTCGTGGATGAATGGTCTCAAGCCCATTTCCCAGCACCGCAATACTCGTGCCCTCTCGGTTTATCGCAGCATTGTGCGCCACACCATCAATCCCCCGGGCCAGGCCGCTGGTGATCGTCACGCCGCATGCTGCAAGCTTTTCACAAAACAGCCGCCCCCAGCGTTCGCCATACCAGGAGTGCTGTCGGCTACCGACGACGGCAACCTGAAACGAGCTAAGGCATATGGGATTTCCTGCAACAAAAAGCACCCCAGGATAATCCTCAATTGCACGGAGCTGTGCCGGATAATGCTCGCTGTCGGCAACCACAAAATGATGGTTGGGCTGTTCAAGCCAGCGCAGCGTTTTTTCCAGCGTCTGATCTGGAAAGGTTAAAAAGCGCCGGGCCTGGCGGGGAGAGAGTCCAGCATGATGAAGTACCACGTTGTTAATACACGGCTGAGTATTGAGCCAGTGGGCAACGCGCACCATCTCATCACCATACAGTTCATTCACTTGTGCTAAACGTAGCCAAATCTCGATTTTGGTCATCCCTGTTCCCCTGCCACAAGCAGTCCTGGCAATCTTTGCGATTGGTCACTGATGCTGTCAATCAGAGGGGGTTTTGTCTAGAATAGAGGTAATAATCTTTTCAACTCCTGAACACAACTCTGGATAACTATGTCAGTTTTGCAAGTGTTACATATTCCGGACGAGCGCCTTCGCAAAGTCGCAAAACCGGTCGAAGAAGTGAATGCAGAAATTCAGCGTATCGTTGATGATATGTTCGAAACGATGTACGCCGAAGAAGGTATCGGTCTGGCAGCAACTCAGGTCGATATTCATCAGCGCATCATTGTTATTGATGTCTCTGAAAATCGCGACGAGCAGTTGGTACTCATTAACCCAGAGCTGCTGGAAAAAGACGGCGAAACAGGTATTGAAGAAGGCTGCCTGTCTATTCCCGAACAGCGTGCGTTAGTACCGCGCGCAGAGAAAGTAAAAATTCGTGCGCTCGATCGCAACGGCAAATCTTTTGAACTGGAAGCCGATGGCCTGCTGGCTATCTGCATTCAACATGAAATGGATCACCTGGTCGGTAAACTGTTTATCGATTATCTGTCTCCGTTGAAGCAACAACGCATTCGTCAGAAAGTTGAAAAACTCGACCGCCTGAACGCCCGAGCTTAAGGACAAGAATCAACGTGTCAGACTCACTACGTATTATTTTTGCGGGTACACCTGACTTTGCAGCGCGTCATCTCGACGCGCTGTTGTCTTCTGGACATAACGTCGTTGGCGTGTTTACCCAACCGGACCGTCCGGCGGGACGCGGTAAAAAGCTGATGCCCAGCCCGGTAAAAGTGCTGGCGGAAGAAAAAGGGATACCGGTTTTCCAACCAGTCTCTCTTCGTCCTCAGGAAAACCAGCAGCTGGTTGCTGATTTACGCGCAGACGTGATGGTAGTGGTAGCATATGGCCTGATACTGCCAAAAGCCGTACTGGAAATGCCGCGTCTGGGTTGTATCAACGTTCACGGTTCCCTGCTTCCACGCTGGCGTGGCGCAGCCCCAATCCAGCGCTCACTGTGGGCAGGCGACGCCGAAACTGGTGTGACCATCATGCAGATGGATGTTGGCCTCGACACCGGTGATATGCTGCTTAAGCTGTCCTGCCCGATAACTGCAGAAGATACCAGCGGTTCGTTATACGATAAGCTGGCAGATTTAGGACCTCAGGGGCTGATTGAAACGCTAAAACAGCTGGCGGCTGGCACCATAAAACCCGTTGTACAAGATGAATCACTGGTTACGCATGCAGAAAAACTCAGCAAAGAAGAGGCCCGTATCGACTGGTCGCTTTCAGCCGCTCAGTTGGAACGCTGCATCCGCGCCTTTAACCCGTGGCCAATGAGCTGGCTTGAAATCGACGGCCAGCCAGTGAAAGTCTGGCAAGCTACGGTTATTACAGCGAACACACAGGTCGCACCAGGCACTATTCTTGAGGCGACAAAGCAGGGTATCCAGGTCGCAACGGGCGACGGCATCCTGAATCTCGTCTCTTTGCAACCTGCCGGTAAAAAAGCCATGAGCGCGCAGGATCTGCTTAATTCGCGCCGGGAATGGTTTGTACCCGGTAACCGTCTGGTATGACGGTTCATCTCGTTAAGCCCGGTATCTCCGGGCATTTTTATTTTTGCGCTTATGAAAAAACATCTTAATTTACGCAGTATGGCGGCCCAGGCCGTCGAACAGGTTGTCGAAAAGGGACAATCATTAAGCAACGTGCTGCCCGCCATGCAGCAAAAAGTTGCCGATAAAGACAAAGCACTGTTGCAGGAGCTTTGCTTCGGCGTGTTGCGTACACTCTCCCAACTGGAGTGGATGATCCAGCAGTTGATGGAACGTCCAATGACGGGCAAACAGCGCACTGTTCACTATCTGATCATGGTGGGCTTCTACCAACTGCTGCATACTCGTATTCCACCGCATGCTGCTTTGGCAGAGACCGTAGAAGGCGCAGTCGTTATTAAGCGTCCGCAGCTTAAAGGGCTGATCAACGGCGTGCTGCGCCAGTTTCAGCGCCGCCAGGAAGAGCTGCTGGCTGAATTCTCTCAAAGCGATTTACGTTTCTTACACCCCTCCTGGCTGGTGAAACGTATTAAGACCGCTTATCCGCAGCAGTGGGAAGGCATTCTTGAAGCCAATAACCAGCGACCGCCGATGTGGTTACGTGTCAATCGTAACCATCATACGCGCGATGCCTGGCTGGACCTGCTGACCGAAGCGGGATTAACCGGTTTCCCGCATCCAGATTACCCGGATGCAGTGCGTCTGGAAACGCCAGCTCCTGTGCACGCCCTCCCAGGTTTTGATGAAGGCTGGGTAACCGTCCAGGATGCTTCCGCTCAAGGATGCATAAACTATCTGTTGCCGGAGGACGGTGAACAGATCCTCGACCTATGCTGTGCGCCGGGGGGCAAAACCACTCACATTCTGGAAGTTGCTCCGCACACTAACGTAATGGCTGTCGATGTTGATGAAAAACGCTTATCGCGCGTTTTCGACAATCTAAAACGTCTGGGTATGAAGGCAACCGTAAAACAGGGTGATGGCCGCTATCCACAGCAGTGGTGCGGTGAACAACAGTTTGACCGTATTTTGCTGGACGCTCCGTGTTCTGCCACCGGAGTGATCCGTCGCCATCCGGATATCAAATGGCTGCGTCGCGACCGGGATATTGCTGAACTTGCCCAGTTGCAGGCTGAAATCCTGAATGCAACCTGGCCACATCTTAAACCTGGCGGCACGCTGGTTTATGCAACCTGCTCTATCCTGCCAGAAGAAAACCAACAGCAAATTGCCGCCTTCCTTGCGCGCACGCCAGATGCGGTATTAAGCGTCACTGGTACGCCGGAAAAACCTGGACGTCAGAATTTACCGAGTGCGGAAGATGGTGATGGCTTCTTTTACGCTAAGCTAATCAAAAAGTGATGAGATAACGGGTCGCGACTGATGAAAATTATCATTCTGGGCGCAGGGCAAGTTGGCGGTACGCTGGCTGAAAACCTGGTCGGAGAGAACAACGATATCACGGTAGTCGATACCAATGGTGAGCGCCTGCGTAGCCTGCAGGACAAGTTTGATCTCCGTGTCGTGCAAGGGCATGGTTCGCATCCCCGCGTTCTACGTGAAGCCGGTGCTGACGATGCCGATATGCTGGTTGCCGTAACCAGCTCAGATGAAACAAATATGGTTGCCTGCCAGGTAGCTTATTCACTGTTTAACACGCCTAATCGTATCGCTCGTATTCGTTCACCGGATTACGTTCGTGATGCGGACAAGCTATTTCAATCTGATGCGGTGCCTATCGATCACCTGATTGCGCCTGAGCAACTGGTTATCGATAGCATTTATCGCCTGATTGAATATCCGGGCGCATTGCAGGTAGTGAATTTTGCCGAAGGAAAAGTCAGCCTGGCCGTGGTGAAAGCCTATTACGGTGGGCCGCTGATTGGTAATGCGCTGTCGACAATGCGTGAGCATATGCCGCACATCGATACCCGCGTTGCGGCGATTTTCCGTCATGACCGACCGATCCGTCCGCAAGGTTCTACCATTGTTGAAGCGGGTGATGAAGTTTTCTTCATCGCGGCCTCGCAGCATATTCGCGCCGTAATGAGCGAATTACAGCGTCTGGAAAAGCCTTACAAACGCATTATGTTAGTGGGCGGTGGTAATATTGGCGCCGGGCTGGCACGGCGACTAGAAAAAGATTACAGCGTCAAACTGATTGAACGTAATCAACAGCGCGCATCCGAGCTTGCAGAGAAACTGCAAAATACGATCGTCTTTTTTGGTGATGCCTCGGATCAAGAGCTGCTGGCGGAAGAACATATCGATCAGGTTGATCTGTTCATTGCGGTAACCAACGATGATGAAGCGAATATCATGTCGGCGATGCTTGCCAAACGGATGGGCGCCAAGAAAGTGATGGTGTTGATCCAACGCAGAGCATACGTCGATCTGGTGCAAGGCAGCGTGATCGATATTGCGATTTCACCGCAGCAGGCAACCATCTCTGCGCTGCTCAGTCATGTGCGTAAAGCGGATATTGTTGGTGTATCTTCACTGCGCCGTGGCGTCGCGGAAGCCATTGAAGCCGTTGCACATGGTGATGAAACGACGTCACGGGTTGTGGGTCGCTCAATTGATGAAATTAAACTTCCACCAGGAACCATTATTGGCGCCGTTGTGCGTGGTAACGATGTGATGATTGCCAATGATAACCTGCGTATTGAACAGGGCGATCACGTAATTATGTTCCTGACAGATAAAAAGTTTATTACCGACGTCGAGCGACTATTCCAGCCAAGTCCGTTCTTCCTGTAATAATTTGGGCGCTGAAACTGCGCCTAAATTATTTCCCTTTATTTTTCATGGTTTAATAAATTTGTATTTAGGTAATACATAAATGGAAATTGCCTAAACATTTGTTAAACTTATAAACGTCAGCTGCATAGGGAGAATAAGATGAGCATTATTAAAGAATTTCGCGAATTCGCGATGCGCGGGAATGTTGTCGATTTGGCAGTGGGTGTCATTATTGGTGCGGCATTTGGGAAGATTGTTTCATCACTGGTTGCCGATATCATCATGCCGCCGCTGGGGTTGTTAATTGGTGGAATTGATTTTAAACAGTTTGCTTTAACACTACGTGATGCACAGGGAGATATCCCGGCAGTCGTTATGCATTACGGTGTATTTATTCAAAATATCTTTGATTTCGTTATTGTTGCGTTTGCTATCTTTATGGCAATCAAGCTGATCAACAAACTGAACCGTAAAAAAGCGGAAGAGCCAGCAGCACCGCCGGCGCCATCGAAAGAAGAAGTATTGCTGAGTGAAATTCGTGACCTGCTGAAAGAACAGAATAACCGCTCTTAAGCACTCACTGAAACAAGAAGACCAGTGGTAAAAAAGTGAATGACTTTCTTGCCACTGGCCTCCCAGTTAACCCGATTACCATGTTTACCTTTACGTAGATAACTTCCTTTCCCTTTCTTATTTTTCTCAACGCGCTGCCTGAACAGTGGGTCATGTAGAAGCGCCTCAATGGCGTTATCTTTTATCTGCCCTTTAGTGTGCTGATAACGACTCATAATACCTCCGGTTGTCGTAATTTACGCCGCGAGTGTAGACCTGACCGTTCAATAAATCAACAGCCTGATGGTGATCCACTGGCGCCTTGCTCAAGTGCTTCAAGGATAGAGCAGTACACGCTGCTGTGTGCCTTGCCACAACACGCGTCATTCAATCGCTGCAGCGACCGTTGCATCGCCTGAAGCTCAGCTATTCTCGCTTCCACTTCCTGCAATCTTTCCTGGACGATCCCTTTTGATTCCTGGCAGGTATGGTGTTCGGGATCGATGCGGATCGAAAGCAGCTCGCGGATCGATTCCAGCGTGAAACCAAGCTGACGGGCATAGCGAATAAACTTTAGACGCTGAAGATCGCTTTCCGTATAGAGACGAAACCCGCCTTCTGTACGTATTTCATGTTCCATCATCTGCTGCTTTTCATAGTAGCGGATAGTATCAGGCGTCACGTCAGCCAGTTTCGCTAATTCACCAATACGGTACATGCTATCTCCCCTATTCGTCGTTGATCTTCTGCAGCAACTTATCTGCGTATTCACCGTGTAAAAACTCGGTGCTGAGTCCAGCCTGCCGAAGTTTCAGTTCCAGTAGTGACAGTCTTCGACTCACTTCCTGATAATGGGGATCATCTTTGCGGATCCCTGCAAGTATTTCAAGCAGCTGTATTGCCTCTCTGCGCTGCTCTAGCTCAGGAGGAAGACATCCCGCATTTTTTAATAAACGGAATCCGGCTCGAAGTTCAGGCGGAATGTGGGAATCATCGTCAAGAACCAACGGTTCTCCTGTACCATGCAAACCATCAAACTCACCTTTAGACTGTGCATCAATAATATGGCGCTCTGCCCACTGGTCCAGTAACCACATACAACACTCCAGTGATGAACAAAAAGAGTACAGATATTGTAGGTAAGTGGGGATATGACGGATATAAAAAAACCCGCCGAGGCGGGTTTTTTTACGTTACTACAGATTACTCTGCAGCAGCTTCTGTTTTCTCTGAACGATCAACCAGCTCGATGTATGCCATCGGCGCGTTGTCGCCTGCACGGAAGCCACACTTCAGAATGCGAGTGTAACCACCGGCGCGGCTCGCGAAACGCGGGCCCAGTTCGTTAAACAGTTTTGCCACGATCTCGTTATCACGAGTGCGGGCGAATGCCAGACGACGATTAGCTACGCTATCAGTCTTGGCAAGAGTAATCAGCGGCTCAACTACGCGACGCAGCTCTTTCGCTTTCGGCAGAGTCGTCTTGATGATTTCATGACGAACCAGTGAACCTGCCATATTGCGGAACATAGCCTGGCGATGGCTGCTGTTGCGGTTCAGTTGACGACCACTCTTACGATGGCGCATGACCTTATCCTTCTCAGTAAAACCTTAACCTGTGATCCGGTTACTCGTCAGCGATGCTTGCCGGTGGCCAGTTTTCCAGGCGCATGCCCAGAGACAGTCCACGGGAAGCCAGCACGTCTTTAATCTCAGTAAGAGATTTTTTACCAAGGTTAGGCGTCTTAAGAAGCTCAACCTCAGTACGCTGTACCAGATCACCGATATAGTGGATAGCTTCTGCTTTGAGGCAGTTAGCAGAGCGGACAGTCAATTCCAGATCGTCAACAGGGCGCAGCAGGATCGGATCGAATTCTGGTTTCTCTTCTTTAACTTCCGGCTGACGTACATCACGTAAGTCAACGAAAGCTTCAAGTTGTTCAGCCAGAATGGTTGCCGCACGACGAATCGCCTCTTCAGGATCGATTGTACCGTTGGTTTCCATTTCGATGACCAGCTTGTCCAGGTCGGTACGCTGTTCTACACGCGCTGCTTCAACATTGTAGGCAATACGCTCTACAGGGCTGTAGCATGCGTCGACCAGCAGACGGCCGATTGGGCGCTCATCTTCTTCCGAATGAATTCGGGTAGAAGCCGGCACATAACCACGACCGCGCTGAACTTTGATACGCATGCTAATAGATGCATTCTCATCGGTCAGGTGGCAGATCACGTGCTGTGGCTTGACGATTTCGACATCACCATCATGGGTAATGTCGGCTGCAGTCACAGGGCCAATGCCAGATTTATTCAAGGTAAGAATAACGTCATCTTTACCCTGAACTCTCACCGCCAGCCCTTTCAGGTTGAGCAGGATTTCCAGGATATCTTCCTGAACGCCTTCTTTGGTGCTGTACTCATGTAGTACACCATCAATCTCAACCTCGGTCACCGCGCAACCCGGCATCGATGAGAGCAGAATACGGCGCAGTGCGTTACCCAAAGTATGGCCAAAGCCACGCTCTAAAGGCTCAAGGGTCACCTTGGCGTGCGTCGAACTCACTTGCTCGATATCTACCAGGCGCGGTTTTAGAAACTCTGTCACAGAACCCTGCATTGTGTCCTCTCTTTGGTACTAAGCTTTACTTGGAGTAAAGCTCGACGATCAGGTGTTCGTTAATGTCCGCAGACAGATCAGAACGCTCCGGCTTACGCTTGAACGTACCTTCCATCTTGCCAGCATCAACTTCCAGCCAGGTTGGCTTTTCACGCTGCTCAGCCAGCTCCAGAGCGGCTTTCACGCGAGACTGCTTCTTCGCTTTCTCACGAATGCTAACAACGTCATTCGGACTAACCTGATAAGAAGCGATGTTAACAACACGACCGTTTACCATAATTGCTTTATGGCTGACCAGCTGACGTGCTTCTGCACGAGTGGCACCGAAGCCCATACGGTATACAACGTTGTCCAGACGACCTTCCAGCAGACCCAACAGGTTTTCACCGGTGTTGCCTTTCAGACGTGCTGCTTCTTTGTAGTAGTTACGGAACTGACGCTCCAGCACACCGTAGATACGGCGAACTTTTTGCTTTTCACGCAACTGCACACCATAGTCAGACAGACGCGGTTTACGCGCACCGTGCTGGCCAGGAGCTTGTTCAATTTTACACTTGGTATCGATCGCGCGAACGCCAGACTTAAGGAATAAGTCAGTGCCCTCACGACGGCTCAGCTTGAGCTTAGGACCCAAATATCTTGCCATTTTCTTTCTCCAACAATCCTAGAAACGACAGCGTTATACGCGACGTTTTTTCGGCGGACGACAACCGTTATGAGGGATCGGAGTCACATCAGTAATATTAGTGATGCGGAAACCAGCGGCGTTCAGAGCACGAACAGTAGATTCGCGACCTGGACCCGGTCCTTTGACCATAACTTCCAGATTCTTGATACCGTATTCTTTTACGGCTTCAGCGCAACGCTCTGCTGCAACCTGAGCTGCAAACGGAGTGGATTTGCGAGAACCACGGAAACCGGAACCACCGGCTGTTGCCCAACCCAGTGCGTTACCCTGACGATCAGTAATGGTAACGATGGTGTTGTTAAAAGAAGCATGGATATGAGCCACGCCGTCAGAGACTTGTTTTCTTACACGTTTACGTGCACGAATTGGTGCCTTTGCCATTATTCAATCACCCCGATTATTTCTTGATCGGTTTGCGCGGACCCTTACGGGTACGTGCGTTGGTCTTGGTACGCTGACCGCGAACCGGGAGACCACGACGATGACGCAAACCGCGATAGCAACCAAGGTCCATAAGGCGCTTGATGCTCATGCTAACTTCACGGCGCAGATCACCTTCAACGACAAATTTGGCAACTTCGTCACGCAGCGTGTCGATTTGTTCTTCAGACAGCTCACTGATCTTAACATCTTCAGCGATACCCGCGGCAGCCAGAATGGCTTTAGAACGGGTCTTGCCGACGCCGTAGATCGAAGTTAATGCGATCACAGCATGTTTCTGATCAGGAATGTTAATGCCTGCTATACGGGCCACTATGCACTCCTACTATTTAATATGTACGCACCATGCTGAAAAGCCCGTTTTCAGGATACTCAAATGGAAACGCACAGACATACAAAAGATTGGCTGGCTAATCTAGCCAGCTCAACCCAACTTTGCAAGAAAAATATGCGAATAAATCAGCCTTGGCGCTGTTTATGCTTCGGCTCGGCACTGCAAATCACACGGATGACACCATCACGCTTAACGATTTTGCAGTTACGGCATAATTTCTTGACGGAAGCACGAACTTTCATTTTTACTCTCCGTAACTTCTCGGGCGACTGTTAACGGCCGTAGCCTTTCAGATTCGCCTTCTTCAATGCAGACTCGTACTGACTTGACATCATCAGAGTTTGCACTTGAGCCATAAAGTCCATAATCACGACAACAACGATAAGCAGTGAGGTCCCACCGAAGTAGAACGGTACTTTCATTGCATCACGCATGAACTCCGGGATCAGGCAGATAAAGGTAATGTAGAGCGCACCAACCAGAGTCAGGCGGGTCATTACTTTATCGATATACTTCGCCGTTTGCTCTCCCGGACGAATTCCTGGTACAAATGCACCGGACTTCTTCAGGTTATCTGCTGTTTCACGCGGGTTGAAAACCAACGCCGTGTAGAAGAAACAGAAGAATATGATTGCAGACGCATAGAGTAACACATAAAGCGGTTGCCCAGGCTGCAAATACAGCGAAATTGTTGTCAGCCAGTTCCAACCAGTCCCGCCCCCGAACCATGACGCGATGGTCGCTGGGAACAGAATAATACTGGAAGCGAAGATTGCCGGGATTACCCCCGCCATATTCACTTTCAGCGGTAAATGTGTGCTCTGTGCAGCATAGACACGACGACCTTGCTGACGTTTCGCGTAGTTTACCACAATGCGGCGTTGACCACGCTCAACAAATACAACAAAGAACGTCACTGCAAATACTAATACTGCAACCAACAGCAACACGAGGAAGTGCAGGTCGCCTTGACGCGCTTGCTCGATAGTATGGGCAATGGCTGGCGGGAGTCCCGCGACAATACCGGCGAAGATAATGATTGAGATACCGTTGCCGATACCACGTTCAGTAATCTGTTCGCCCAACCACATCAGGAACATCGTCCCTGTAACCAGACTTACAACAGCGGTGAAATAGAATGCAAAGCCTGGATTCATTACCAGGCCCTGCATACCAGGCATATTCGGCAGACCGGTAGCAATACCGATCGACTGGAATATTGCCAGCACCAGAGTACCGTAGCGGGTGTACTGGCTGATCTTACGACGACCAGACTCCCCTTCTTTCTTAATTTCTGCCAGCGTTGGATGAACCACCGTCAGCAGCTGGATAATAATCGACGCCGAAATATACGGCATGATCCCCAGAGCAAAGATAGAAGCACGGCTGAGAGCACCACCAGAGAACATGTTAAACATTTCAATGATGGTGCCTCGCTGTTGCTCAAGCAGTTTGGCAAGTACAGCGGCATCAATACCAGGGATCGGAATGAAAGAGCCAATACGGAACACAATCAGCGCGCCGATTACAAACAGCAGTCTGCGTTTCAGCTCGCCTAAGCCACCTTTGGCACTTTGAAAATCTAATCCCGGTTGTTTAGCCATCTGCTACTTATTCCTCGATTTTACCGCCAGCAGCTTCGATAGCAGCACGAGCGCCTTTAGTAACACGCAGGCCACGAACAGTTACCGGAGTAGTGACTTCACCAGCCAGAATCACTTTCGCGAACTCGATCTGGATACCGATAATGTTAGCTGCTTTCAGCGTGTTCAGGTCTACAACACCGCCTTCAACTTTAGCCAGGTCAGACAGACGAACTTCGGCTGTAATCGCTGCTTTACGTGAAGTGAAGCCGAATTTCGGCAGACGACGGTACAGAGGCATCTGACCACCCTCGAAACCGCGACGTACGCCACCGCCAGAACGAGACTTCTGACCTTTGTGACCACGACCACCGGTTTTACCGAGGCCAGAACCGATACCACGACCCAGGCGGCGAGCCGCTTTTTTAGAGCCTTCGGCCGGAGACAGAGTATTTAAACGCATCTCTTACTCCTCAACTTTAACCATGAAGGAAACCGCGTTGACCATACCACGAACAGCAGGAGTATCCTCGCGCTCTACGGTGTGACCAATACGACGCAGACCCAGGCCAAGCAGCGTTGCCTTATGTTTCGGCAGACGACCGATTGCACTGCGGGTTTGAGTAATTTTAATAGTCTTTGCCATGGTTTATTTCCCCAGAATTTCTTCAACGGATTTACCACGCTTGGCAGCGACCATTTCCGGAGATTTCATATTTTCCAGGCCATCGATAGTTGCACGAACCACGTTAATCGGGTTAGTAGAACCATAGGCTTTAGCCAGAACGTTACGAACTCCAGCGACTTCCAGAACGGCGCGCATTGCACCACCGGCGATGATACCGGTACCTTCGGAAGCCGGCTGCATGAATACACGAGAACCCGTGTGAGTACCCTTAACCGGGTGCTGCAGGGTGCCGTGGTTCAGCGCGACGTTAATCATATTGCGACGGGCTTTTTCCATCGCTTTCTGGATCGCTGCTGGAACTTCACGCGCTTTACCGTAACCAAAACCAACGCGACCGTTACCATCACCAACTACAGTCAGAGCTGTGAAGGAGAAAATACGACCACCTTTAACGGTTTTAGATACGCGGTTAACCGCGATCAGCTTTTCCTGCAGTTCGCCAGCTTGTTTTTCGATGTGAGCCATCTTACACCTCTACCTTAGAACTGAAGGCCAGCTTCACGGGCAGCATCTGCCAGTGCCTGGACACGACCATGATATTGGAACCCGGAACGGTCAAAAGAAACATCTTTGATGCCTTTTTCCAGAGCGCGTTCAGCAACAGCTTTACCTACAGCTGCAGCAGCGTCTTTGTTACCGGTGTACTTCAATTGTTCAGCGATAGCTTTTTCTACAGTAGAAGCAGCTACCAGAACTTCAGAACCGTTCGGTGCAATTACCTGTGCGTAAATATGACGCGGGGTACGATGTACCACCAGGCGAGTTGCGCCCAGCTCCTGGAGCTTGCGGCGTGCGCGGGTCGCACGACGGATACGAGCAGATTTCTTATCCATAGTGTTACCTTACTTCTTCTTAGCCTCTTTGGTACGCACGACTTCGTCGGCGTAACGAACACCCTTGCCTTTATAAGGCTCAGGACGACGGTAGGCGCGCAGATCTGCTGCAACCTGACCGATCAGCTGTTTATCAGCGCCTTTCAGCACGATTTCAGTCTGAGACGGACATTCTGCAGTAATACCCGCAGGCAGCTGATGGTCAACAGGGTGAGAGAAACCTAAAGCCAGGTTTACTACATTCCCTTTAACCGCTGCACGATAACCTACACCAACCAGCTGTAGCTTCTTAGTGAAGCCTTCGGTAACACCGACAACCATTGCATTCAGCAGGGCACGCGCGGTACCAGCCTGAGCCCATCCATCTGCGTAACCATCACGCGGACCGAAGGTCAGTGCATTATCTGCATGATTTACTGCAACAGCATCGTTGAGAGTACGAGTCAGCTCGCCGTTTTTACCTTTGATCGTAATAACCTGACCGTTGATTTTTACATCAACGCCGGCAGGAATAACGACCGGTGCTTTAGCAACACGAGACATTTTTTCCTCCGATTAGGCTACGTAGCAGATAATTTCGCCACCAAGACCAGCCTGGCGCGCTGCACGATCAGTCATAACACCTTTAGAGGTAGAAACAACTGCGATACCCATGCCAGCCATAACTTTCGGCAGCTCGTCTTTACGCTTATAAATGCGCAGACCTGGGCGACTGACACGCTGAATGCTTTCTACAACAGCTTTACCCTGGAAATACTTAAGAGTAAGTTCCAGTTCCGGCTTGGTGTCGCCTTCAACTTTAAAATCTTCAATAAAACCTTCTTCCTTCAGCACGTTGGCAATTGCCACTTTCAGCTTGGAGGAAGGCATGGTGACCGCAGCTTTATTCGCGGCCTGACCGTTACGGATACGGGTCAGCATATCCGCGATCGGATCTTGCATGCTCATCTGTCTTTACTCCCGTGATTCAATTGGTAATTACCAGCTAGCCTTTTTCAAGCCTGGTACTTCACCGCGCATAGCGGCTTCACGCAGTTTGATACGGCTCAACCCGAACTTGCCCACATAGCCATGCGGACGACCTGTTTGACGGCAGCGGTTACGCTGACGGGACGGGCTGGAATCACGCGGCAGAGACTGCAGCTTGAGAACTGCGTTCCAACGATCTTCGTCGGTCGCGTTCACATCAGAGATAATAGCTTTCAGTTCAGCGCGTTTTGCGAAGTACTTATCAGCTAAAGCTACGCGCTTTACTTCGCGTGCTTTCATTGATTGCTTAGCCATTCAGTAACCCTACCTTACTTGCGGAACGGGAAGTCAAAGGCAGCCAGCAGAGCACGGCCTTCTTCATCAGATTTCGCAGTAGTGGTAATGGTAATATCCAAACCACGCACGCGGTCGACTTTATCGTAGTCGATTTCTGGGAAGATGATCTGCTCACGGACACCCATGCTGTAGTTACCACGACCGTCGAAAGACTTAGCGGACAAGCCACGGAAGTCACGGATACGTGGAACAGCAATAGTGATCAGGCGCTCAAAGAACTCCCACATGCGTTCGCCACGCAGAGTTACTTTACAGCCGATCGGATAGCCCTGACGGATTTTGAAGCCTGCAACTGATTTGCGTGCTTTGGTGATCAGCGGTTTTTGACCGGAGATTGCTGTCAGGTCAGCTGCTGCATTATCCAGCAGTTTCTTGTCAGCGATCGCTTCACCAACACCCATGTTCAGGGTGATCTTCTCGACCCGAGGGACTTGCATGACAGAATTGTAGTTAAACTCAGTCATGAGTTTAGCGACTACTTCGTCTTTGTAGTAATCATGCAGTTTCGCCATCGTACTACTCCAAATTACTTGATAGTTTCGCTGTTAGATTTAAAGAAACGGACTTTTTTGCCGTCTTCGAATCTAAAGCCTACACGGTCAGCCTTGCCGGTTGCCGCGTTGAAGATAGCAAGGTTAGAGATCTGAATAGCTGCTTCTTTCTCTACAATGCCGCCTGGTTGGTTCAGGGCCGGAACCGGCTTCTGATGTTTCTTAACCAGGTTGATACCTTCAACAATGACCTTGCCGGAAGACAGGACATTCTTAACTTTACCGCGTTTACCTTTATCTTTACCGGTTAACACGATAACTTCGTCATCACGACGGATCTTCGCTGCCATGATTCGCTCCTTAGAGTACTTCTGGTGCCAGAGAGATAATTTTCATGAACTTCTCGTTACGAAGTTCACGAGTTACCGGCCCAAAAATACGCGTACCGATAGGTTGCTCGCTATTATTGTTTAAAATAACGCATGCATTACCATCGAAGCGAATGACAGAACCGTCCGGGCGACGAACACCCTTCTTGGTGCGCACCACTACCGCCTTCAGCACATCACCTTTTTTGACCTTACCACGCGGAATTGCTTCCTTGATGGTGATCTTGATGATATCGCCGACGCCTGCGTAGCGACGGTGCGAGCCACCCAGAACCTTGATACACATTACGCGACGTGCACCGGAGTTGTCGGCGACGTTCAGCATAGTCTGTTCTTGGATCATTTTAGTGCTCCGCTAATGTCAACTACTACTGAGACCCGAAAATCAGGTCGTTAAAAAAGCCCCATATCGGGGGCGCGGCATTATAACACCGCTTCAACGATATGGGTAGAAAAAATAAACGGCTCATCGCTGAGCCGTTTATTCGTTGAGAATGCCTACTGTATTACAGAACGGCTTTCTCTACAACGCGAACCAGCGTCCAAGACTTAGTCTTGGACAGCGGACGGCATTCGCGGATTTCAACCACGTCACCAGTACCGCATTCGTTGTTCTCGTCATGTACGTGCAGTTTGGTCGTACGCTTAATGAATTTACCGTAGATCGGGTGTTTCACAAAACGTTCGATAGCAACAACGATGGATTTCTCCATTTTATCGCTAACAACGCGACCTTGCAGAGTACGGATTTTATCGGTCATTACGCACCCGCCTTCTCAGTCAGTAAAGTCTTAACGCGTGCGACATCACGACGCACTTGCTTCAACAGGTGAGACTGTTGCAGCTGGCCACTTGCAGCCTGCATACGCAGGTTGAACTGCTCACGCAGCAGATTCAGCAGCTCGGTGTTCAGCTCTTCAACACTCTTCTCACGCAGCTCTTTTGCTTTCATTACATCACCGTCTTAGTTACAAAGGTGGTTTTAATCGGCAGTTTCGCTGCTGCCAGCTTGAATGCTTCACGGGCCAGCTCTTCCGGTACGCCGTCCATTTCATACAGGACTTTACCCGGCTGAATCAAGGCAACCCAATACTCCACGTTACCTTTACCTTTACCCATACGCACTGCCAGCGGCTTTTCAGTGATCGGTTTGTCCGGGAATACACGGATCCAGATCTTACCTTGACGCTTAACTGCACGGGTCATAGCACGACGTGCTGCTTCGATCTGACGGGCAGTCAGACGACCACGGCCAACAGCTTTCAGACCGAAGCTGCCGAAGCTAACATCCGTACCCTGCGCCAGACCGCGGTTACGGCCTTTGTGCATTTTACGGAATTTTGTACGCTTTGGTTGTAACATCAGCGACGCTCCTTATTTACGGCCTTTACGCTGCTGCTTTTTAGGTTGCGCAGCCGGTTTTTCCGGTTGTTCAACAGCAGCCATACCACCCAGGATCTCGCCTTTGAAGATCCACACTTTAACGCCGATTACACCGTAAGTGGTGTGCGCTTCAGAGGTGTTGTAGTCGATGTCAGCACGCAGTGTGTGCAGAGGTACGCGACCTTCGCGGTACCATTCGGTACGTGCGATTTCCGCGCCGCCCAGACGGCCGCTAACTTCAACTTTAATACCTTTAGCGCCCAGACGCATTGCGTTCTGTACAGCACGCTTCATAGCACGACGGAACATAACACGACGTTCCAGCTGAGAAGTGATGCTGTCAGCAACCAATTTTGCATCCAGTTCAGGTTTACGCACTTCGGCGATATTGATCTGAGCAGGAACGCCAGCAATATCCGCTACGACTTTGCGCAGTTTTTCTACGTCTTCACCTTTCTTACCGATAACGATACCCGGGCGAGCGGTGTGAATGGTCACACGGATGCTCTTAGCCGGACGCTCGATAACGATACGAGATACAGACGCTTTAGCCAGTTCCTTAGTCAGGTACTGACGTACTTTAAAATCGCTGTCCAGGTTGTCAGCGAATTCTTTGGTGTTCGCAAACCAGGTTGAGTTCCATGGTTTTACAATACCCAGGCGAATACCATTAGGATGTACTTTCTGACCCATTGCTAGTCTCCAGAGTCTCAGCGATCGGACACAACCACAGTAATGTGGCTGGTGCGCTTCAGGATGCGATCTGCACGACCTTTTGCACGCGGCATAATGCGCTTCATGCTCGGGCCTTCGTCTACGAAAATTTTCGTAACTTTCAGATCGTCAATGTCAGCGCCATCGTTGTGTTCAGCGTTAGCAATGGCAGATTCCAGGACTTTCTTGACCAGTACAGCCGCTTTCTTATTGGTGTAGGTCAGAATATCCAGAGCCTGCGACACTTTCTTACCGCGAATCAGGTCTGCAACAAGGCGAACCTTCTGAGCAGAAGAACGAGCATGGCGATGTTGAGCTAAAGTTTCCATCTCTTCCTCCTACCTTATTTCTTCTTCGCTTTTTTATCAGCAGCATGGCCGCGATAAGTACGAGTCGGTGCGAATTCACCCAGTTTGTGACCGACCATTTCGTCGGAAACAAATACCGGAACGTGCTGACGACCATTATGGACAGCGATGGTCAAACCGATCATGTTAGGAAAGATCGTTGAACGACGGGACCAAGTGCGCAGGGGCTTCTTGTCTCCGCTTTCCACCGCTTTCTCTACCTTCTTCAGCAAGTGCAGGTCAATAAAAGGACCTTTCTTGAGAGAACGTGGCATGGCTTATCCTCTAAAATTATTTGCTACGGCGACGTACGATGAATTTATCAGTACGCTTGTTGCTGCGGGTCTTCTTACCTTTGGTCTGAACGCCCCACGGAGTTACCGGGTGCTTACCAAAGTTACGACCTTCACCACCACCATGTGGGTGGTCGACTGGGTTCATCGCAGTACCGCGAACGGTAGGACGAACACCACGCCAGCGTGCAGCACCTGCTTTACCCAGAACGCGCAGCATATGCTCAGCATTGCCAACTTCGCCCAGAGTTGCACGGCAGTCTGCTTCGACTTTACGCATTTCACCAGAACGCAGACGCAGGGTGACATAAGCACCATCACGAGCAACGATCTGAACGTAAGTACCAGCGGAACGTGCCAGCTGACCGCCTTTACCTGGTTTCATTTCTACGTTATGAACGGTAGAACCAACCGGGATATTGCGCATCGGCAGGGTGTTACCTGCTTTGATTGCAGCATCAACGCCAGATTGAACCTGGTCGCCAGCTTTCAGGCCTTTAGGGGCCAGGATGTAACGGCGTTCACCGTCTTTGTACAGAACCAGCGCGATGTTCGCGGAGCGGTTCGGATCGTACTCAAGACGTTCAACAACTGCCGGGATACCGTCTTTGTTACGTTTGAAGTCAACAATACGATAAGCCTGCTTGTGACCACCACCGATGTGACGAGTGGTGATGCGGCCATTGTTGTTACGACCACCGGATTTGCTGTTTTTTTCAACCAGCGGAGCAAAAGGTTTGCCCTTGTGCAGCTCTGGGTTGACCACTTTAACAACGTGGCGACGACCCGGAGATGTCGGTTTACATTTAACAACTGCCATTGTATTACTCCTCCGACTTACTCAGCGCCGCCGACGAAGTCCAGATTCTGGCCTTCCTTCAGGGTGACGTAAGCTTTTTTCCAGTCGCTACGACGACCGATACGCTGTCCGTGACGTTTAACTTTCCCTTTAACTACCAGGGTGTTAACGACTTCGACTTCGACTTCAAACAGTTTCTGCACAGCAGCTTTGATTTCTGCTTTGGTCGCGTCTTTAGCAACTTTGAGAACGATGGTGTTAGTTTTTTCCATCGCAGTAGACGCTTTTTCAGAAACGTGCGGTGCGCGCAGCACTTTCAGCAGACGTTCTTCACGAATCATGCCAGCATCTCCTCAACTTGCTTAACAGCATCAGCAGTCATTACGACTTTGTCGAAGGCGATCAGGCTAACCGGGTCGATACCAGTTGCATCGCGTACGTCAACCTTATGCAGGTTGCGCGCAGCCAGGAACAGGTTTTCGTCCAGCTCACCGGTGATGATCAGCACATCTTCCAGAGCCATGTCTTTCAGTTTCTGTGCCAGCAGCTTAGTTTTAGGCGCTTCTACAGAGAATGATTCGACAACGATCAGACGATCCTGACGTACCAGTTCGGACAGAATGCTTTTCAGCGCGCCGCGGTACATCTTTTTGTTAACTTTTTGACTGTGGTCCTGTGGACGAGCAGCGAAGGTCACGCCACCTGAACGCCAGATCGGGCTCTTGATAGAACCTGAACGCGCACGGCCGGTACCTTTCTGGCGCCACGGCTTTTTGCCTGAACCAGTTACTTCAGCACGAGTCTTCTGAGCACGAGTACCCTGACGAGCACCAGCTGCATAAGCAACAACAACCTGGTGAACCAGCGCTTCGTTGAAATCACGACCGAAGGTAGTTTCGGAAACAGTCAGCGCGCTCTGCGCGTCTTTCAATACTAATTCCATTGCTATCCCCTTACGCCTTCACAGCTGGTTTAACGATCAGGTCGCAACCGGTCGCACCCGGAACACCACCTTTAACCAGCAGCAGGTTGCGCTCAGCGTCAACACGTACTACGTCCAGGCTCTGAACGGTTACACGTTCGTTGCCCAGCTGACCTGCCATTTTCTTGCCTTTAAACACTTTGCCCGGAGTCTGGTTCTGACCGATAGAACCCGGAACGCGGTGGGACAAGGAGTTACCGTGAGTAGCGTCCTGGGTACGGAAGTTCCAGCGCTTAACGGTACCAGCGAAACCTTTACCTTTAGAGGTACCGGTTACGTCAACTTTTTTAACGTCAGCAAACAGTTCAACGCTAATGTTCTGACCAACGGTGTATTCTTCACCATCTGCCAGGCGGAACTCCCACAGGCCGCGGCCAGCTTCTACGCCAGCTTTAGCAAAGTGACCAGCTTCCGGCTTAGTTACGCGGTTAGCTTTTTTAGCACCGGTGGTAACCTGAACAGCGCGATAGCCATCGTTAGCCAGATCTTTAACCTGAGTAACGCGGTTTGCTTCAACTTCGATAACGGTTACTGGGATAGATACGCCATCTTCAGTGAAGATGCGGGTCATACCCACTTTTTTACCGACTAAACCAATCATTGTATCAACCTCTCAATCGCTCGATGACCTGATTAACCCAGGCTGATCTGCACGTCTACACCGGCAGCCAGGTCCAGACGCATCAGAGCATCAACGGTTTTTTCAGTTGGCTCAACGATGTCAACCAGACGCTTGTGAGTACGGATCTCGTACTGATCACGCGCGTCTTTGTTGACGTGCGGGGAGATCAGAACGGTGAAACGCTCTTTGCGGGTCGGCAGCGGGATCGGACCACGAACCTGCGCACCAGTGCGCTTGGCAGTCTCGACGATTTCCGCGGTTGATTGATCGATCAGACGATGATCAAACGCTTTCAAACGGATACGGATTCTTTGGTTCTGCATGAGACCAGAGCTCCAATTATTTTATAGACGAAATAGTTACTCCTCAAACCCATTACGATTGATGGGAGAGTGTAACCGTTCTTACGTAGCCCCCTGATTGGGAGCGTTGTTGACGGTAAACCGCCACAGTTCATATCGAACTACCCGTCAGATTTGACAGGCTGCCGTATTATACGTATAGCCGGTACGGATGCAAGTGATTATGGCTATTTGCCATCGATTTCTCTCAACGCTTGTTGCACACGTGAGCGCAATACTTCGCCATCCGGCACTTCCTGCCCGGACGCTTCATCATAGGGTATCTCTTCCAGCATACTGTCACCCTCTTCGTTCTGGGTGGGTAAATCGATGCGTATCGGCAGAGGTTTCCGCTTAAAAATGTAATGCACATCCGAGAGTCGATACGCCTGAGAATCGGGCACTCCCTGCATGGCGGTTGTCGGATGGCGCACCAACCAGACATAATGTCCGTAGTAGCCGCACATTAGCATCAGGCTGACCCACAACAGCCAGCAACAGGAACGCAGCGCCTGCCGCCAGCGGCAACTCAACACTGTTTTCGCATCAATGGGTTGATAGATGTGCATCATCACATACGCTCCTTAGATGACACATGTGTGAGCACAGGTGCCGCCTCATTGATTAATACCGGCGCGTCTCCAAGACTCTGACGTAGCCTTATCAGCGTCTCTTTTCCCGGCTTACCATCCACAGGCAAATTCTCCCGCTGCTGGAATGCTTTGACCTTTTCGATTAACCATGGCGTCCATGAGCCTGATTTATCGCCGGGAACGCCCAGTGCGCGGCTCAGCATCGTATCAAACCAGATGATGGTTTCCGCCGGACTCTTTTCACCGATCTGCATTTTCCTGTCAGGCGTTAAATTGAGCATCAGGGTATAATTTCCCTGCCAGTGCTTCGCCAGCCACTCCTGACTGACGATCCAGGTTTTATTATCAATGATAAGATCCAGCTCGTTTCCTGATACACGCATCACAACACCGTAGACCGGTTGTTTATCGATATTCAAATGCGCGATCCACGGCAACCCGCGCCTGATGAGGTTATCTAAACGTTCCTTGCCGCTTTCGCACACCAACTCAGCGCGATCGGCCTGGTCACACCATGCCTCGTCATGCGCTGTGTCGAATCCCCAGACGCTGAATAATTGCTGCATGGCGTCGCGTAATCCTCCCCGTGCATCGCTAATATCCGGCAGGTTTTCCTTTTTTTGCGTCATCGCCACCGTTAACCCGGCAGGCACAGGAAGTTGAAGGGGAAAAACATCGACCGCCAGCCAACCGAACGTCAAAGCCAGCGCAGCGTAAAGTCCAGGCAATATTCCCTTGCGCAATACGCAAGAGCGGAGAGTAAATGTTTCCAGCAACAATCTTTCCTGTTGAGCGGTTAACACATCCGCTTGCCTGTCCGTTGCCATTTTTCTCGCCGCCCGGGCGATGTGCCTCAGCAACGCCAGGTTTCCCTGCACTGCCCGAACCGCTTTGCGCACAAATTCATGACGCATGCGCACAGGCTCGCCATCCGCCTCACGCAGTTGCTGTTGATGCATAAAATCAAGATATTCATCGTCCGTCGGCGCAGCGATGATCGCCGACAGCGTAATACGCCGTTTAAGTCGTCGGTTACGCCTGAGCGCTTCGCCCCCCACCAGTAGCAAGCTGGCGCCAGCGTCAAATGAAGCCGCCAGATGACGGAAATTATCGACAAATGCCGGAAGATGTCTGGCGAGTGCGTCAGCATTATCAATGACAATTATTATTGGTTGCGCTGCCGGACTAAGGGCAGGCATCAGCGTTGACCAGAAACGGCTAATTCTCACATCTCGCCAGTCTGGCTGGAGTTTTCCGTGCGTACACGCCGTGTGTGTCAATTGACAGAAACCAGATAAACCGGTGGCGGTAAACACCACTACCCTGCCGGGAAAATCCTTACCTAACTGATAAATAAGCGTCGATTTACCACACCCCGGTTTGCCGCATAATACGCCCACATCGCCAGCGCCCAGCTCATGAATAAAGATATTCTTGATAAGGGTATGTTGCGAAAAAGAGTAAATTGCATACGGTAATTCGCGTTCAGTCATCGATAAGTTCCAGTAATTGATGCGGGTATTTAACTTATTATATGCCAGGTAAATATTATCAATTTTTTATATTTTAATTAAACGACATGTTCCGACGATTAAATTGAAAACCTGAAAGTAAGCCTATATCATGCTTCTCCCGAAAAGAACAGGCGTGCTATTAACAATGGATGTTATCGCGAAGCAATTTACCTTTATATTTAAGAGAAAGCGTAACGATGTGCTGTACTGCGTTATGTTTTTTGTCGGTGCCATTGTTATTATTCATTCGTTATATACCTATAGATTATTTATTGATTCGACAAATACAAAAAACAAAACCAGTCACTCAATAACGTCCGTTGTCCTCAGGCTGCCAATGAATTTACCGAAAAACAGTAGGAAAAATGCGACTGATAATAAAGAAGATGTTTCAATTAAAAATTCGATGCTCGATCTCCAGCTAAATGGCATTATTGCGAGCACGCTAAAAACACGTTCACAGGCTATTATCACCATTAATGAGAAAGCAAAATTTTACAGTACCGGAGATAAACTTGACGATCTCCCTGACGTAAAAATTACGGACATTGATAATAATAGCGTGACGATTGATAACAATGGCTCCCGGCAACGCATCGCTTTTATTGATGAGCCTGATATATCCTCCAGGGTGCCGGCACCATCGCTGCCACATGACAGCGCGCCACATTCCCTCAGCGACATCATTATTACCAACTTTATCTATCAGCAGGAAGCGCTACAGGGCGTCAGATTAAACGCCCGTGGTCCGGTTGAACGTTTTATAGCAACCGGACTCAGGCCTGGCGATATTGCGATCAAAATGAACAACCATCCGCTAACTCAGGAAGCGTCAGCAAAAGCGGCACTACAGGAATTTGTAACCTTAAACTCTGCCCAGTTCACCGTAATACGAAACGGTCAGGAAGCGCTGGTGAATGTATCCGTTACTGAGAATGATTAACCTTAAGGACGACAAAATTGCGCAAAGGAATTAAAAAAACGGCTGCATGGATACTGGCGCTACAGTTTTGCTCCTTTCCATTTCAAACCATGTCAGCGCAATATTCGGCAAACTTCCAGGATGCGGATCTCCGGGAGTTTATTACCTCGGTCAGTAAGCAAATGGGCAAAACCATTCTGATCGATCCGTCCGTCCAGGGAAAAATCTCCGTTCGCAGCTTTGACAGTTTCAACGAGGAGGAATACTACCAGTTTTTTCTCAGCGTTCTCGATATCTACGGCTACTCGGTTATCACCCTGGATAACGGCCTGCTGAAGGTTGTTCGCTCCGCAACGCTTAAGACCGCGCCGGGAAAAGTATTGGCACAGTCGCAACCGGCGGTCGGCGATGAATTTATCACCCGCGTCGTGGCGTTGAAAAATGTCCCGGTACGCGATCTGGCTCCGCTATTACGCCAGATGATGGACAGCGGCGGCATCGGCAACGTCGTACACTATGATCCTTCTAATGCGCTGTTGATCACCGGTAAAGCCAATATAGTCAATCGCATCCTTGAGGTTGTGAAGCGGGTCGATGTTATCGGTACTCAGGAACGTGAGCTTATCAAACTGCGCTACGCCTCGGCAGTTGATTTATCTGACGTAATTAACAGCCTGATTCGCGAAGAGTCAAAGGAAAACCCAACGCAGATCCTGCTGCCTAAAATTGTCGCCGACAAGCGCACCAACGCCCTTCTTATCAGCGGGCCGGACAATGTGCGCCAGCGGATGAAATCTTTAATCGCTAAACTGGATATCGAACAGACCACGCAGGGCAATACTCGCGTGTTCTATTTGAAATACGCCAAAGCCACTAAAATCGTTGAAGTGCTGACCGGCGTGTCAACCAAACTGACGGAAGACAAGCAGTCGTCTTCGCAGAGCGTGGCTACCCCTTCCCGGGATGTCTCGATTAACGCCGATGAACAAACCAACTCGGTGGTCATTACCGCAGACCAGAGCACCATGCAGGAGCTGGAAAAAGTCATCGCTCGTCTGGATATTCGCCGCGCACAGGTACTGGTTGAAGCCATCATTGTGGAAGTCCAGGATGGCAACGGCCTGAATCTTGGCGTGCAATGGGCCAACAGCAACGTCGGCGGTCAGCAGTTTACTAAAACGGGGCTGCCGATTTTCGACGCCTCAAGAGGCGCGCGCCAGTTTGATAAAAACGGTTCGATGACCAGTGACAACCCTATTGCCAGCGCGTTAAGCAGTTTTAACGGCCTGGCGACGGGCTTCTTTGAGGGGGACTGGAGCGTCCTGCTCACCGCGATCTCCTCCGACAACAAAAACGATATTCTCGCCACCCCCAGCATTGTGACGCTGGATAACAAAGAAGCATCGTTTAATGTCGGCCAGGATGTGCCGGTGCTTTCCGGCTCGCAAACGACCTCCGGCGACAACGTCTTTAATACGGTCGAACGTAAAACCGTCGGCACCAAACTGAAGGTCACACCGCAAATCAACGAAGGCGACGCGGTGCTGATGGAGATCGAGCAGGAGGTGTCGAGCGTCGATACCGCCTCCGGTAACGCCAGCGATCTCGGTCCGACGTTCAACACCCGTACTATCCAGAATGCCGTGCTGGTCAAAAGTGGCGAAACCGTGGTGCTGGGTGGCCTGCTGGATGATTCAAGCAAAGAGCAGGTTTCCAAAGTACCGCTGCTGGGCGATATCCCTGTTCTCGGACAGCTATTCCGCTACACCTCAACGGAAAATGCGAAGCGTAATTTAATGGTCTTTATCAGGCCGACCATTATTCGCGACGACGAGGTTTATCGTTCGCTCTCAAAGGATAAGTACACCCGATTTCGTGATTTACAGCAGCAGCGTATTGATAAGCAATCCAGTGGATTGGTCGGCGTGAAGGACGAAGAACGCCCGATGCTTAAAGAGCTGAATTTCGATGTGCCGACCGACGCGCCCAACGACCAGCCATCGCGCAATCCCTTCCGGGAATGATCCAACATGACTGACTTATGGACGCGCATTCCTCCCCAGCATCCTCTGCCGCTTAATTACGCACAGGGGCAAAAATTTGGTATCGCGGTCGCGGTGGATGAATTGTTCTACCGCACCGACACGCCGCTGGAAAACGTGCTCGAGGCCAGCGTTGCCTGTCAGCGCTTCAGCCGCCTGACGCCAGCGCAATTTGACGACCACCTGGAGCAACTTTTCCAGCACGGCGCCGGAGAGTCCCGGCAGATTGCCCAGGATATCGATCAGGAGATCGACCTGACGGCGCTGAGCGAGGAGTTACCCGACAACGCCGATCTGCTCAGTGATGAAAACGACGCACCGGTTATCCGCCTGATCAACGCGGTTCTTCATGAAGCCGTGAGGGAAGGCGCGTCGGATGTGCATATCGAAACCTTCGAAAAATCGCTGGTGGTGCGTTTTCGTATCGATGGTGTCCTCAAGCCAGTCCTTCAGCCCGCTAAAAAACTGGCGCCGCTGCTGATTTCACGTATCAAAGTCATGGCGCGACTGGATATTGCCGAAAAACGACTGCCGCAGGATGGGCGTATTTCCCTGCGCCTCGGACGCAAAAATATTGATGTCCGCGTTTCGACGTTGCCCTCGCAGTATGGCGAAAGAGCCGTGCTGCGTCTGCTGGATAAAAACAGTCTGCGCCTGACGCTGGAGAATATGGGGCTATCGGCGGTGGATAGCCTGCGGCTGAAGGGTTTAGTACAGCAGCCGCACGGCATCATTCTCGTCACCGGCCCGACGGGGTCGGGAAAAAGCACCACGCTGTATGCAATTCTCGCCGAGCTGAATTCCCCCCAGCGTAATATCCTGACCGTCGAAGATCCCATCGAGTACGAGCTGGAAGGCGTCGGACAAACCCAGGTAAACAGCCGGGTGGATATGTCTTTCGCCAGGGGACTGCGCGCCATCCTGCGCCAGGATCCGGACATCGTCATGGTCGGCGAAATTCGTGACGCCGAAACCGCGCAGATAGCGGTTCAGGCATCGCTCACCGGACACCTGGTGCTTTCCACCCTGCACACTAACAGCGCTTGCGGTGCGATCACCCGATTACGAGATATGGGCGTTGAACCTTTCCTGCTCTCATCATCGCTAAGCGGCGTTATCGCCCAACGCCTGGTGCGTCGCCTCTGTCCGGCCTGCCGCGTGCATGCTCCCATTCCTGACTCTCAGAAATCCCTCCTGCACGCGCTCGATCCCACCGCTCAGACAATCTGGCAGGCTTGCGGATGCAGCGAATGTCGGGGAACAGGCTATCAGGGGCGACTGGCGATTCATGAAATTATGCTGGTGGATAAAACTATGCGCAGCATCATCCATCGCGACGCCGATGAACACGCGCTGGAACAGTGCCTGCGCCAGCAAAGCCGGAGCCTGCGGGAGAACGGCCTGCTGCGCGTGCTGGCGGGCGAGACCACGCTTGAGGAAGTCATGCGGGTCACCTCTGCGCAAGAGGATACGCAATGAAATATCAGTGGCAGGCAATGGATGACCGCGGCGCAACCCGCCGTGGAACGCTGGATGCCGCCAGCAGCAAAGAGGCGCGCGAGGCGCTACGCGCCCAGGGTCTGCACCCGCTGGTGTTAAATGAGAAAAAGGTCATTTCGCTGTTACGGACGGTAAAAAAAACGCCTCGTTTACGGCTTAGCGGCAGTGAACTGGCGCTGTTCACCCGCCAGCTCGCCACACTGGCCAACGCTTCACTACCGCTTGAAGAGGCGCTGTTCGTTATTGGCCGGCAGAACAAAAATAATAAACTGGGGCTGGTGCTACACGACCTGCGCGAACGGATCCTCGCCGGACATACGCTTTCCGAATCGCTGGCCGCCTGGCCGCGGATCTTCGATTCCGTTTACCGCACGCTGGTGAAAGCCGGCGAAAAAAGCGGACAGCTCGGCTGTGTGCTGGAACAGCTGGCTGACTACAATGAGTTACGACAGGCAACACGCAGTAAACTCATCCAGTCACTGATTTATCCTTCCCTGCTGACCAGCGTGGCGATCGCCGTCGTCGCTATCCTGCTCACCACCGTAGTGCCCAAAATCGTGGAGCAGTTTCTGCATATGAAAGAAGCGCTGCCGATATCCACGCGCGTGTTGCTGGCAATCAGTGGTGCCATGCGCCACTACGGATTGTGGGTAATCGCATTGCTGCTGATTGTCTTTTTCCTGTTTCGCCACTGGCTCACCCGCCCCGGCAAACGCCATCTGCTTGACCGCTGGCTTCTTGATTTCAAACTCAGTCGCGCCCTGCTGCGCGCTATCCACTGCGCCCGTTATTTGCGCACCCTGAGCATTCTTAATATCAGCGGCGTTCCGCTGCTGGAAGGGATGACGCTGGCAACCGAAGGCATCGGTAACCGAGAAATTAGTCAGCGGCTGGGTCAGGCTGCGGAGCGCGTGCGCCAGGGTTCAGGCTTTCATCTCGCCCTGGAAAAATGCGATCTCTTCCCGCCGATGATGCTCTACATGATTGCCTCCGGGGAAAAAAGCGGCCAACTCAGCGAGCTAATGGCGCGCGCCGCCGACCAGCAGGAAACACTGCTACAAAACCGAATTGCGCTGACGCTGGCGCTGTTTGAACCCGCGCTGATTATTACGATGGCGATGATTGTGCTGTTCATCATCATCTCGGTTCTGCAACCCATTTTGCAACTCAACTCATTGGTAAGTTAAGGATAAAACGTGAATAGTGATGCACATAAGCAGCGAGGATTTACGCTGCTGGAGATGATGGTGGTGCTGGTTATTTTGGGCATCCTCGCAAGCCTGGTCGTCCCCAGCTTAATGGGCAATAAAGACAAAGCCGATCACCAGAAAGCCGTCAGCGACATCGTGGCGCTGGAGAATGCGCTGGATATGTACAAACTGGATAACTATCGCTATCCGCTGACGGCACAGGGGTTAAAGGCGCTGGTCGAAAAACCGACCGCCAGCCCAATCCCGGAAAATTACAACGCGAAGGGCTATATCAAGCGTCTGCCACAGGATCCCTGGGGTAATGAGTATCTGCTGGTTAGCCCTGGTGAACACGGCGATTACGATATTCTCTCCGCAGGTCAGGACGGTGAACCCGGCACCGCTGACGACATTACTAACTGGGAACTGGGTAAAGCGAAATAATCGGAATGAGGCAGAAGGGATTCACGCTACTGGAAGTCATTCTGGTGCTGACGATTATCGCGCTTGGTGCCTCGCTGGTGATGATGACCTACGGGCGACAAAATGATACCGCGAAAGCTATTACTGCAGCCGAACAGCTGGCGGCACTGACTGAATATGCCGCTGACTGGTCAACCATGGAGGACCGCAGTACCGGTATTGAGATCCGCGAACAAGGCTGGCGCATCGTCACACCGATTGGCAATCGCTGGCAGACGCCAACCCAGTTCTATCGCCTGGCGACCGAGGGCAAGTGGGAAAGTGACTGGCAGGTGGCTCTGTTCCCGGCGTCGCTCGCCAGGCAATCCGTCGGCACGCCGCAAATTCTGATTCACCCGGACGGTGAAATTACGCCGTTTACGCTACACATCCGCAGCCGTAAAAATAATACGCTGCTGTTCACGCTCGCCAGCACCGGCGGGCTGCCGCTGGTGCTCACCCGAGGCGAAAGCCGATGAGCCAAAGGCAATCAGGAATGACGCTTCTGGAAGTGCTGCTGGCGATCTTCATTTTCGCCACCTGCTCCCTCGCGCTACTCAACAGCCGGCACGGTCAGGTTAGCGCCACTGCAAAAATGGAAGAACAGGTGCTTGCCGGTTGGGTAGCGGATAATACGCTCAAAACCTATCAACTGGCCGGGCAGAGCCTCGCTAAAACCGCCACAGGCAGCAGCATAATGGGTAAACGCCGCTGGGACTGGTCGTTGACAGTCTCACCCGCCGATGCTTCCGGCCTCAGCACCTGGACAGCAGACGTCGCTCTTGAGGACAAACAGCAGATCCGCCTGCAGCGCTTTATCCCCTCGCCGCAAGGAGGACCGCAAAATGTCTCCCCGCCCTGAGAAACAGCGCGGCTTTACCCTGCTGGAAGTTTTACTGGCTATTGCCCTGTTCGCCACGCTCAGCCTGCTGACGGCGCAGATGCTGACGACGACAATTGACAGTAACGAGCAGACCAAAAAGCATCAGCAGCGTTTTTCCGCTATCGTGCGTACCGTCAATTTGCTGGATAAAGATATCCGACAGCGGGTGCCGGTAACCCAATTGCAGGGCGAAAAAGAGACGCTGATGCTGACGACAGCCAGCAGTAACAGTTATCCTGGCGCCTGCTGCGCGCCCGATATCCAGCGAGTTCAGTGGTATCTGCAGGATCATACTTTATACCGCACGCTCTGGCGCTACCCGGAAGATGCAACCCCGGCCATCACTCAGCCGATGCTCAATGGTGTGAACGCCTTCACGTTGCGTTATTACAACAGTAAAGAGAAAGCGTGGACGGACACGGCGACAATCCCATCTCCTGGCGCGATGGAAGTCACTCTTAAACTTGCTGATTCCGGCACGATAACTCGTCTGACGCTGTTGCCAGAGAACCGCCAGCCAGGAGAACAGCAATGACCCAACAAAAGGGCGTGGCGCTGCTGGTAGTGCTGATGATCCTGGCAATTATGGCGGCGCTGGCCAGCGAAATGACCGTGCGCTACCAGATCAACCTCAAACGCACCAGCTACACCCGGATGCGGCTACAGCAAAACTGGCTGGCAGAGCTGGCTGAAAGCCAGGCCATGCGTATTCTTGAACAGGACCTGCGGGATAATGAGAAATACCTCACTCACGAGCAGCTCTGGGCGCAGCCGCAGCGTATTCAGCTCGCCAGCGGCGACGCTGTTAGCTGGCAGCTATCTGACGAGCAGGCCTGTTACAACATTAATGCGCTGATTAACGCCCCGACCGATCGAATGAAAGAGCCGCCCGCCAGCGTGAGCGTCTTTCTGGCACTGCTGGAAAACGTTGGCGTCACCAATGCCCAAGCTGAGGCGTTGGTTGATGCTATCGCCGACTACATCGATAACGACGATATCCCACGCGCCTCCGGTGCCGAAAATGAGTATTACCAGACAAGTAACGACCCCCACACCATTGGCGGACGACGTATCTGGTCAATCAGTGAGCTCAAACAAATCAAAGGGATGACGCTTTCTCTTTACCAGCAAATCTCCCCGCTACTCTGCGCGCTGCCTGATGATGAGCTAAAAATCAACATCAACACCCTGACGCGCCGGGATGCACCGTTGCTTGCGGCGATGCTCAGTAATGCTGTCACGCCACGCGAGATTGAACGCTTTTTTGATACCCCGCGCAAAGGACGCAAAATCAGCATTGAGACGCTGTTAAAGACATTCGATAAGGATAATCCAGCTCATAAGCTGTCGCAGACCACATTCAAAAGCATTGCGGTGGCGACCAGTCGTTACTTCCGCCTTGAAACGACTATCGAACAGGGCGATAGCGCCGGGAGCACCGTCAGCCAGCTGGAATACGATCCCAAAAGAAAGGCTCTGTTTATTACAGCCCGCAAAAGCGTGGCGCGCGACCATTAAAGGGAACTAAATGACGCCAGACACATTACTGCTACGTCCGCTGCCGGGAAAACTGGAATGGTGCGCCCCCATAGGGACACAGCCTCCGGTTATTGTTGAACAGGCGGATTACCTCCAGCCAAACGCGCTGGCCGACCTGCCGGATGCCGGTAACGCCTGCCTTTTCCTGTCGCCTGATTATTTCTGTTTTCGCCGCGTCGAATTACCGACGGAAAACTACAAAATCAGTGAACAAACGCTGGGCTGGCTGGTGGAGGACGCCGTTGTCGGTGATACAGATAGCCTGCACTGGACGGTTCTCGCCAGAGAAGAAAACACGCTCCATCTCGCCGGGATCGCCAGGACCACGCTGAACGATCTATTGACGACTTTCCACACAGCTGGCGTGACGTTGACGTATATCGTTCCGGATGGTTTCTGGCTGCCGTATGTCACGGATAGCTGGAGTCTGCTAAAACAAGATGAGCGATGGTTAATCCGTTACGACACGTGGAAAACAGGCGTGCTGAGTGAGGCACTGCTCATGCATTTACTCGCCAGCCATACAGAGCAGAAAATCATCAGCGCCAGCCCGCTTCCTGTGCCTCACGCTTATGTCGAATACCTTGACTGGCAGCCACCGCTGGCGTGCGCCTGCAATAGCGATAATATTCAGGACATTAACGTATTACACGGCAGCTTCCGCCCTTTGCCTCCGACACAACCGACCCCGCGTCTGCTGAAATATGCCGCCATAGCAACATTTGCCCTGGCAATAGCGCTCTTCTCAGGGCTGAAAGGGGTGATGCTCTGGCAGCTTCATCAACAGAAACAGGCACTCTCAGCGGAAGGTGCCACCCTGTGGAACCGCTATTTCCCAGGTGATAACCGCAACAGCAATTTTAAATATTTCTTCGAATCGTCCGCGAGGGATCGCTATCCGGATGTGCTGACGTTACTGACTCAGCTTCAGACCCGATTAAGCACATTGCCGGGGCTTACCATCCGCGAGGTCAACTACCGGCTCGAACAACGCCTTTTTACCCTGACGCTCAACGTTCGCGATCCGGAACATCTTCACCGCTTTATGGTGCAGACAAACGACGAATTTATCCTGACTCAACCGCCAGAAGGGACGACAGATAGCGTCCGGCTGACCCTGAAGGAGCGCAAATGAATATGAATAGCTGGTGGAGCGAAAAAAACGGCAGAGAGCAACGCAGTCTGATATTCCTCGCCGTTTTCTGTCTGCTGGCGGGATTCTGGTACGGCGTGGTTCAGCCCCTGGATAACGCTATTGCACAGCAGAGGCAGGAAAATGATCGTCTCAGGAGTGAGATCCTGTGGGTAAATGAGGCGATTCAGCGTCGCGGATTAGTTGCCAGTAGACCGGGCACAAAGACCGATCCGGCACTGATACAACATAGCGCGCAGCAGGCAGGTCTGAATATCAGCGTTGTGACATCCACTCCCGATCATTTTGCGATCTCGCTTCCCGTTGTCAAAACCGAACCATTATTTGCGTGGCTTAATACCCTACAAAATGAGGGAATACAGGTTTCGCAACTCACGTTTAGCGCCCGCCCGGTCGCCGGGGAGATTGCGGTGGAAGCCCTTGAACTCTATCCGGTGGGGAAATGACGGAACTCATTAACATTGCGGCAATGGCATTTGTCGGGCTGATAGTCGGCAGCTTTATGAATGTAGTGGTTTATCGACTGCCGATCATGATTGAGCATCGGCACAGCGAAACATGGAATATCGCCTGGCCTCCGTCGCACTGTCCGCACTGCCAGCACAGGCTATCGGTGCGTAACACTATTCCACTATTCAGTTGGCTGTGGCAGCGGGGGCGTTGCCAGGCCTGCGCTAAGCCAATTTCATGGCGTTACCCACTGACTGAACTGGCGTGTTCTTGTGTTTTTGCGCTTAGCGCCGCGTTTGTCCCTTCAATGTCAGATGCGATTGCCATCATGACGCTGTTCTGGTTTATTTTCGCGCTGGCGCAAATTGATCTCCGGACGTACCTGCTGCCGGATGTGCTGACGCAGCCGATGCTCTGGCTCGGTCTGATGTATCACAGCGTTTACGACAGAGAGATGTTATCCGACGCGCTGTACGGCGCTGTCGCTGGCTATCTGACGCTATGGCTGGTCTGGTGGGGATGCAAAATACTCGCGGGAAAAGAGGGCATCGGCCTGGGTGACGCTAAGCTACTGGCGGCGATGGGTGCCTGGTGTGGATGGCCAGCGCTACCGCCCATTTTACTCGCTGCATCATTGCTGGGCATTGTCTGGTGGCTGATCCTACGCCTTACCCGAAGGACGTCGATACCGCTTATCGCGTTCGGTCCGTGGCTTGGACTGGCAGGCTGGTTGATTTTCAGCGCGCAAAGCTCAGGTGTTATCGGGTACTGAAAGGAGCGGCAGGCCTGCCGCTCTGCAAAGTTTGCGTCTACGCTTCGCGAATCTGTGCCTGAAGATAGTTCTGGAGTCCCATCTTCTGGAGCAGATCCAGTTCCGTTTCCAGCCAGTCAATGTGACCTTCTTCATCAGCAAGGATTTCGATCATCATATCCCGGCTAACGTAGTCATGGACGCTGTCGGCATAGGCAATGGCTTCACGTAAATCTTTAGCTCCATCGAGTTCGAGTCGAAGATCGGATTGCAGCATCTCTTCAACATCTTCGCCTATACCCAACTTACCAAGATCCTGTAAGTTTGGGAGCCCTTCTAAGAATAAAATACGCTCGATATATTTATCAGCGTGTTTCATCTCATCGATAGATTCATGGTACTCAACATCATTGAGGCGAGTCAGTCCCCAGTTTTTGAACATACGAGCATGGAGAAAATACTGGTTGATTGCGACAAGCTCATTTCCCAATAGTTTATTGAGATAATTTATGATTTTAACATCACCTTTCATTTTATAGTCCCTCCGCTTCCACTCTTAGAGCGTAGATGGGGCTACAGGGATGTCAAAAAAAAGAGTGTGACTTAGGCGATCTCTTTAAATTCTGGCATTTGCGTTAATTCATCCTGCATGACTTCGCGGGCAGCACGAATGCACTTACCACATTGATTTCCAACAGGAATAAATTTACGCAATTGCTGAAAGGACTGAGGATGAAACTGGCGAACAGCCTGACGTATTTTTTTATCACTTATCGCATTACACAAACAAACGTACATGATCGCTCCCGTTCAATTTCTGCGCAAAGTGTAAATGAGAATAGTTATGATTACAATAGCACAACGCTATTTACGCAGCGGGAGAATGAATGAAAAATGCGAATAAATATGACAACTGCTAAATCGCGGACAGCAAAAAGGGCGCCGAAGCGCCCTTTTTAAGCTCAAAGCTAATTAATCAATAATTAGCTCATTACTTTAGCAACAACGCCCGCACCAACAGTACGGCCGCCTTCACGGATTGCGAAACGCAGACCGTCGTCCATCGCGATTGGGTGGATCAGGGTAACAACCATTTTGATGTTGTCGCCCGGCATTACCATCTCAACGCCTTCCGGCAGTTCGATGGTACCAGTCACGTCAGTAGTACGGAAGTAGAACTGCGGACGGTAGCCTTTGAAGAACGGAGTATGACGGCCGCCTTCGTCTTTGGACAGAATGTACACTTCAGATTCGAACTTGGTGTGCGGCTTGATAGAGCCCGGCTTAGCCAGTACCTGACCACGTTCGATTTCTTCACGTTTGATACCACGCAGCAGAACACCAACGTTCTCACCAGCACGGCCTTCGTCCAGCAGTTTGCGGAACATTTCAACGCCAGTACAGGTAGACTTAGCAGTCTCTTTGATACCAACGATTTCAACTTCTTCACCAACTTTGATGATACCGCGCTCTACACGACCGGTAACAACGGTACCACGACCGGAGATGGAGAATACGTCTTCGATAGGCAGCAGGAACGGCTTGTCAATCGCACGCTCTGGTTCTGGGATGTAAGAATCCAGGAAGCCAGCCAGTTCGATGATTTTCGCTTCCCACTCTGCTTCGCCTTCCAGCGCTTTCAGAGCAGAACCACGAACGATTGGAGTGTCGTCGCCCGGGAAATCGTACTGAGACAGAAGTTCACGAACTTCCATTTCTACCAGTTCCAGCAGCTCTTCGTCATCAACCATGTCGCATTTGTTCAGGAACACGATGATGTACGGAACGCCTACCTGACGACCCAGCAGGATGTGCTCACGAGTCTGCGGCATCGGGCCGTCAGTCGCAGCAACAACCAGGATCGCGCCGTCCATCTGCGCAGCACCGGTGATCATGTTTTTAACATAGTCGGCGTGGCCCGGGCAGTCTACGTGTGCGTAGTGGCGAGTCGGGGTGTCATATTCAACGTGAGAAGTGTTGATGGTGATACCACGAGCTTTTTCTTCCGGCGCGTTATCGATCTGGTCGAATGCACGAGCAGCACCGCCGTAGGTTTTAGCCAGTACGGTGGTGATTGCAGCGGTCAGGGTAGTTTTACCGTGGTCAACGTGGCCGATGGTGCCGACGTTAACGTGCGGTTTTGTACGTTCAAATTTTTCTTTAGACACGGCTATATTCCTTACTATAGTGCTCACCCCTGGGGAGAGAGCACGGGACTTAGGTTTTAATCCTGTGGTTTATTTACCACGGGCTTCAATAACGGCCTGAGCAACGTTGTTCGGCGCATCGTCGTACTTCAGGAACTCCATGGAGTAAGAAGCACGGCCTTTGGTCAGAGAACGCAGCTGGGTTGCATATCCGAACATTTCGGACAGCGGAACTTCAGCATGGATAACAACGCCAGTGACGTTGGATTCCTGACCACGAAGCATACCACGACGGCGGCTCAAGTCACCGATTACGTCACCGGTGTTCTCTTCCGGAGTCTCTACTTCAACCTTCATGATAGGCTCAAGCAGAACTGGTTTCGCTTTCTTAAAGCCATCTTTGAAGGCGATAGAAGCGGCCAGTTTAAACGCCAGCTCAGAGGAGTCAACGTCATGGTAAGAACCGAAGTGCAGACGCACGCCCAGATCAACAACCGGGTAACCAGCCAGCGGGCCAGATTTCAGCTGTTCCTGGATGCCTTTATCAACGGCCGGGATGTATTCGCCAGGAATTACACCACCTTTGATGTCGTTGATGAACTCGTAGCCTTTCGGGTTTGAACCCGGCTCCAGCGGGTACATGTCGATAACAACATGACCGTACTGACCGCGACCACCAGACTGCTTAGCGTGTTTACCTTCGATATCGGTAACTTTCGCGCGAATCGCTTCACGGTAAGCAACCTGAGGTTTACCGACGTTCGCTTCAACGTTGAATTCACGCTTCATACGGTCAACGATGATGTCGAGGTGCAGCTCACCCATACCGGCGATAATGGTCTGGTTAGATTCTTCGTCAGTCCAAACGCGGAATGACGGGTCTTCTTTAGCCAGACGGCCCAGAGCCAGACCCATTTTTTCCTGGTCAGCTTTGGTTTTCGGTTCTACCGCGATGGAGATTACCGGCTCAGGGAATTCCATACGCTCCAGAATGATCGGGTGATCCGGGTCACACAGAGTGTCACCAGTGGTCACGTCTTTCAGACCGATAGCAGCAGCGATATCGCCCGCGCGAACTTCTTTGATCTCTTCACGTTTGTTAGCGTGCATCTGTACGATACGGCCAAAACGCTCGCGTGCAGTTTTCACTGAGTTCAGGATGGTGTCACCGGAGTTAACCACACCAGAGTACACACGGAAGAAGGTCAGGTTACCCACGAACGGGTCGGTAGCGATTTTGAATGCCAGAGCAGCAAACGGCTCTTCATCGCTAGCATGACGCTCAGCCGGAGTATCTTTACCGTCGTCCAGAATACCGTTGATCGCAGGTACGTCGACTGGGGATGGCAGGTAATCAATTACCGCATCCAGCATCGCCTGAACACCTTTGTTCTTGAACGCAGAACCACAGGTTACCAGGATGATTTCGTTGTTCAGAACGCGCTGACGCAGAGCTTTTTTGATCTCTTCTTCAGTCAGTTCTTCACCACCCAGGTATTTCTCCATCAGCTCTTCTGAAGCTTCCGCAGCGGACTCGATCAGGTTCTGGTGCCATTCTTCAGCCAGTTCCTGCATGTCAGCCGGGATATCTTCATAAGTGAAGGTTACGCCTGCATCTTCTTCGTTCCAGTTGATGGCTTTCATTTTCACCAGGTCAACAACACCGGTGAACGCTTCTTCAGCGCCAATCGCCAACTGCAGCGGAACAGGGTTCGCGCCCAGACGGGTTTTGATCTGACCAACAACTTTCAGGAAGTTCGCACCCATACGGTCCATTTTGTTAACGAACGCAATGCGTGGAACTTTATATTTGTTTGCCTGACGCCATACGGTTTCAGACTGAGGCTGAACACCACCAACTGCGCAGTAAACCATTACTGCACCATCAAGCACACGCATGGAACGTTCTACTTCGATAGTGAAGTCAACGTGCCCCGGGGTGTCGATGATGTTTACGCGATGCGGTTCATACTGCTTAGCCATACCAGACCAGAATGCAGTAGTCGCTGCGGAGGTGATAGTAATACCACGCTCCTGCTCCTGTTCCATCCAGTCCATGGTGGCTGCGCCGTCATGAACTTCACCGATTTTATGGTTTACACCGGTGTAGAACAGAATACGTTCGGTAGTAGTGGTTTTACCGGCGTCGATGTGCGCACTGATACCGATGTTACGGTAGCGCGCGATGGGTGTTGTACGAGCCATTTGATTCCTCGTTTATCTTTTAGGCGTTCAATTTAAGTAGCCCAAAGCGGGCTGCTTACTAGAAGCGCCCGCCTGGTGACTAAAACTCCGAAGGGATTACCAACGGTAGTGTGCGAACGCCTTGTTGGCTTCTGCCATACGGTGAACGTCTTCACGTTTCTTAACTGCAGTACCTTTGTTTTCTGCAGCATCAGAAAGTTCGTTCGCCAGGCGCAGAGCCATGGATTTATCACCGCGTTTACGAGCAGCTTCAACGATCCAACGCATTGCCAGGGCATTACGGCGAACCGGACGGACTTCAACTGGAACCTGATAAGTAGAACCACCAACGCGGCGAGACTTAACTTCGACAGTCGGACGCACGTTTTCAAGGGCTACTTCAAAAGCTTCCAGGCCATCTTTACCAGAACGCTGAGCCAGGGTCTCCAGCGCGCTGTATACGATGGTTTCTGCAGTAGATTTTTTACCATCTACCATCAGGATATTTACAAATTTAGCCAGCAGCTCTGATCCGAACTTAGGATCCGGCAGAATTTTACGCTGACCAATGACGCGACGACGTGGCATGGGAATACTCCGTTGTTAATTCAGGATTGTCCAAAACTCTACGAGTTTAGTTTGACATTAATATAAAACGTTTGGCCTTACTTAACGGAGAACCATTAAGCCTTAGGACGTTTCACGCCATACTTGGAGCGTGATTGCTTACGGTCTTTAACGCCGGAGCAGTCAAGCGCACCGCGAACGGTGTGGTAACGAACACCCGGGAGGTCTTTTACACGACCGCCACGGATCAGGATCACGGAGTGCTCCTGCAGGTTGTGACCTTCACCACCGATGTAGGAAGTCACTTCAAAACCGTTAGTCAAACGCACACGGCATACTTTACGCAGTGCGGAGTTTGGTTTTTTAGGAGTGGTAGTATATACACGAGTACATACGCCACGTTTCTGCGGGCATGCTTCCAGTGCAGGCACGTTGCTCTTTGCAACTTTGCGTGCGCGTGGTTTGCGTACCAGCTGGTTAACTGTTGCCATTAAATAGCTCCTGGTTGTAGCTTTCGCTTCGTAAACACGTAATAAAACGACCTCATACAATATGAGGACGCAGAATTTTAGGTCGGTGTCGAAAAGGTGTCAAGAAATATACAACGATCCCACAATTACCAGGACATCTGGCTGGGATGCTTCACCGTAAGTCTGACGAAGTCAGTATAGCTAACCCTGACGACACTGTCTGAAATTTGACCACCTAAGCCGCGAGCTTTAATGTCTTCTTCCAGTACATAGACCTTAATGGAGGCATTTTGCAGACTTTCAAGGAAACGGCTCCCTTCTATTGCCGCGGTCACGCCATCCTGAAGCAATAAAAGTTCATCGTCTTTATCAATCAGGCGAAGAAGAGAGGAGAAATCGGTAAGCCACGCGGAGCGATGTAATGTGTGCAGCATGAGTATCTCAAAACCTTAAAATGACGTCATAGTTGCCTAGCTCACGGCGTAAATCTTCCGGTTCTAACGCTGTCGCATCGACCACAAAATTACCCCCCTGCTGGAGGCCCCGCTCACGTAATGAGGCGGCACAAAGCCAACATTGATCGATATCGTACAACCCTAACAGCTTGAAGGTTGCGATATAGTCGCGAGCCAACACGACATCCGGTTGTTGTCCCTGGAGGATTTGAAAAACGCCATCGCCGATAAAGAATACGCCGAGGTCTTCCGTTAATGCCGATGTCGCCAGTAAGGCATCTAACCCTTCGCGGCCAGACGAACTGCCATGCGGCACGGTAGAAAAGACAAAAGCAACACGTTTCATTAAAACTGCACCACGCGATCGCAGGTCAGGGATGCCTCAGCCAGCGAACCCAGCCCGCTGAGGTTAAAACCTGATTGTAAATTAGCCCCTGCCAGTCCCAGTCGCTTCGCTTCTGTTTCATCAACGACGCCGCGACGCAACGCCGCAGCTACGCAGATATTCAGCGTCACGCCATGCTGCTGGTTCAGCTGTTGCCAGGCCCGCACCAGATCATATTCATCACTGGCAGGTGAAGTCAGGAAGTTGGCGTTATACACACCTTCACGATAGAAAAAGACGCTGCAGAGCTCATGCCCTTCTTTGAGTAACGCATGAGCAAATTGCAACGCGCTGCTCGCCTGCTGCGTGCCATAAGCTGGCCCCGTCACCATAATGGCAAAACGCATTACTTGTCTTGCCCCTGGAAATCGCCGCTTTTGAACTGACGAATATAGAGGTAAACCGTGTGCTTGGAGATGTTCAGCCGATCGGCGACCTGGTTAATGGCATCTTTAATATCGAAGATACCTTTCTCATACAGATTCAGGACAATCTGGCGATTCTTGGCATTGTTGGAAACATTACGATCGGCATTCACTTCTTCAATCGTGAATTCCAACGTTTGGGTAACCAGGTCTTCCACCGAAGAAGCGAAGTTAACGGCAGAACCCACTTCCGGGGTTTCCGGTGGGATAAAGGTATTCATTATCTGCGAGAATGGAACATCAAGGTTCATGTTAATGCACAGCAGACCAATCACGCGATGCTCACGGTTGCGAATGGCAATCGTCACCGACTTCATCAAGACACCGCTTTTCGCACGTGTGAAGTAACACTTCGACACGCTGCTATCCGCACCCGTCATATCATGCAGCATACGCAACGCAAGGTCAGTAATCGGCGAGCCAATTTTGCGGCCCGTGTGTTCACCGTTAGCAATGCGAATGGCCGAGCATTTCAAATCCTGCAAAGAGTGCAATACGATTTCACAATGGGAACCAATGAGCATCGCCAACCCGTCCACAACCGCTTCGTAGGATTTGAGGATATCGAAATCGGTTTGATCGAAAGGACGTTGATCCAGTAAATCTAGCTCACTGGTTTCGTTGGTTAAAAGCGACCTGGACATGAAAAAAAGCACTCCTTTTCAGGAGCCTGTCGTTATGTTGTCAGGGCAGGCTCATCACTATTATAGGGGCATCTAAAGTAATACAGCGCACAAGGCGCTTTCCAGTATTAATTATATCCTGTCGATAATAAAAAACCGCCGCCCTGTGGGCGGCGGTATCTGGTTACTTACTTTTTGCTGCTGTCCGCAGCTTTAGCTGCCGGTGCAGCATCTGGCTGCGCATCGGCTTTCGGTGCCGGTTTGATGTCTAACAGTTCAACATCAAAGACCAGCGTAGAGTTAGCCGGAATGCCCGGTACGCCGGTTTTGCCGTAAGCCAGATCCGGCGGGATAACCAGCTGGATTTTGCCGCCTTTCTTGATGTTTTTCAGGCCTTCGGTCCAGCCAGGGATCACACCGTCAAGACGGAAAGAGAGCGGCTCACCGCGGGTATAAGAGTTATCAAACTCTTTACCATCAATCAGTGTACCTTTGTAGTTGACTACCACGGTATCGCTATCTTTCGGTGCAGCGCCGGTACCTTCTTTCTCTACTTTATAGACCAGGCCAGTAGAAGAGGTTTTAACGCCCTTCTCTTTAGCAAATTTCTCGCGGTAAACTTTACCTTTGGCTTCATTGTCAGCCGCGTCTTTTTCCATTTTCGCCTGAGCGGAGCTCTTCACGCGTGCTTCAAACGCCTGCAGAGTTTGTTCGATTTCCTGGTCAGACAGTTTGCTCTTGTCTGCAAACGCATCCTGAACGCCAGCGATCAGCTGATCTTTATCCAGTTTGATGCCCAGTTTTTCCTGCTCTTTCAGAGAGTTTTCCATATAACGACCCAGGGACGCGCCCAGCGCGTAAGCGGCTTTTTGGTCGTCATTCTTGAATGCTGCTTTGCTGTCAGCAGTAGCGGCTGGTTTCGCAGCGTCAGCAGCGAAGGTGATCGGGGCATACAGAGCAACAGCCATTGTGGTCGCCAGCAGCGTTACTTTAAACAGTGATTTCATCCATATCTCCAGGGCCGGGGCATCTCACCCCAAGGTTAGCTAACATAAAAATGTACTATAAAGCGTTGCAGAACAAATCAACATACGGGCACGCCCTATTATCACCACTTTTCAGACTCTTTTTGTTTAAATTAGTTTCGTGACCGAAGATTGAGTGCTGTGCAAACAGGCAAAGTTAAGTAGAATTCGCCGCAGTCCGCGATCTGCCGGAGAAAAAAAGAAAGAGGTGAATCATGCAGGATACAACAATGGAAACTCGCCTGGCTGAACTGGAAAGTCGCCTGGCATTTCAGGAGATAACCATTGAAGAGCTCAACGTGACGGTGACCGCGCATGAACTGGAAATGGCAAAACTCCGCGACCATCTGCGTTTATTGACGGAGAAGCTCAAGGCAACGCAGCCGTCCCACATCGCGTCGCAGTCTGAAGAGACCCCGCCGCCACATTATTGAGACATAAAAAAAGCGGGATATTCCCGCTTTTTTTTTATGCCGTATAACGATTAGTGGCAACCGCAACCGCCGCCGTTACCTTTACCGCCACCGCCGCAGCAGCCTTCACCACCGTGCTCGTGACCATGGTCGTGACCGTGACCACCGCAGCAACCGTCATGACCGTGGTCATGATCGTGGTCGTGACCGTGCGCACCGTGAACGTGGCCGTGAGCCAGCTCTTCTTCGGTCGCTTCGCGGATAGCGACAACTTCTACGTTGAATTTCAGATTCTGGCCAGCCAGCATGTGGTTACCGTCAACCACAACGTGGTCGTCTTCCACTTCGGTAATTTCTACCGGTACTGGACCCTGGTCAGTTTCAGCCAGGAAACGCATGCCAACCTGCAGTTCGTCAACGCCCATGAAGACGTCTTTAGGAACGCGCTGCACCAGGTTTTCGTCGTACTGACCGTATGCGTCGTTTGCGCCAACAGCAACATCGAATTTGTCGCCAACTTCATGACCGTCCAGCGCTGTTTCCAGGCCAGAAATCAGGGAACCGTGACCATGCAGGTAGTCCAGCGGTGCACTCACCGGAGACTCATCAACCAACACACCGTCTTCTGTACGTACCTGATAGGCCAGGCTGACCACCAGGTCCTTTGCTACTTTCATGATATCTCCTGAGCATGGAAAGAATAGTGGCGCAGATTGTAGCGGAATTCTGCACCCGTGTACCCTCTAGCTTAAAAAAAGCTGCGCCATATCGCTAGTCCGGATGAAAAATCCCGATCACTTGCTCTTCTTTGCGAACGTGCTCGCGCGCCTCTTTATCCGCTTCCCGCATCTGATGACCGCACTTAACACACTCAACAATATCGATATTATTTTCGCGCCACATCGCCAGCGTATCCTGCGCCTGGCAGGACGGACATTTTGCGCCTGCGATAAAACGTTTACGAATTGCCATGGTTACCTCTACTCAAATTCATCCCAGCCATCCAGCTGACGTCGCTCTTGCTGCATCTCTCGTTGGAAAATCTCCTCAAGCTCGCGCCGGGCTTCCCTGGCTCGGGAGATTTGTACCGTATCCGTGTGCATGGGGATCAGTTCCCGCAACATGCGCATATCCAGCCGCCGAAAATGCAGCTGAGCGCGCTGAGCCTGGTGCGGATGCATCCCTAGCGTAACCAGCGTTTTTCGCCCTAACTCCAGCGCACTGGAAAATGTTTCGCGGGAAAACTGCGTCACACCAGCCTGTAATAACTCATGCGCCTCTACACGTCCGCGCGCACGCGCAAGAATATGCAAATGCGGAAAATACTGTTGGCACAGCTCCACCAGCTTCATAGTGTCTTCAGGTTCATTACAGGTAATAACAATAGACTGTGCGGCTTCTGCACCCGCTGAACGCAACAGATCCACCTGCGTGGCATCACCGTAATAGACCTTATAGCCATATTTGCGCATTAGATTCACTGCGCTGATATCTCTTTCCAGGACGGTAATACGCATTTTATTGGCCATCAACAGACGACCAATAACCTGACCAAAGCGCCCAAAACCCACCACAATCACCTGCGGTTTATCATCTTCCACCCAAGGTTTTTCATCTTCTTCATCCGTACCGTTAAACTGGCGAGAGAGCCATTTATCAATCAACTTCATCACCAGCGGCGTGGTCATCATCGACAGCGTGACGGTCACCAACAACAGCGCCATTTGGTCACCCTGAAACAGCCGTTGAGAAGAGGCCGTTGAAAACAGCACGAAAGCGAATTCACCGCCCTGACTTAAAACCCCGGCAAACTGCATCCGTTCTGAGCTTCTCATGCCGTTAAGACGCGCCAGTACATACAGCACCAGCATTTTTACGACCACCAGCACCATCACGCTCGCCGCCACCCACAAAATATGGGTATAGAGCACGCCAAGGTTAAGCGACATACCTACGGAGATAAAAAACAGGCCAAGCAACAGGCCTTTAAACGGATCGATTGCCGTTTCCAGCTCATGTCGGTATTCGCTTTCCGCCAGCAGAACGCCCGCGATAAAGGTTCCCAGCGCCATCGACAAACCCAGCGCATCCATAAATAAAGCAGAACCCAGCACTAATAGCAGCGTGGCGGCGGTGAACACTTCCCGCACGCCAGAATCCGCAATAAAACGGAAAACCGGACGCAGCAAATAGCGCCCGCCAATCAGCATGCCGGCAAAGGCCAGCACCTTCATCCCCACTTTGATCCAGTCAAAATGTTCGTCAGCAGACCCCGCCAGCAACGGAACCAGCGCCAATGCGGGGATCACCGCCAGATCCTGAAATAGCAGCACCGAAAAGCCCAGTTGTCCGGATTCACTGCGATTCATGCCTTTTTCGCGCATCAACTGTAGCGCCATAGCGGTCGATGACATCGCCAGACCAATGCCGCCAACCACTGCCGCCTGCCAGGAGAACGCTGTAAGCATCAGTAGCCCTGCCAGCACGACCGCGCTTAGCATCACCTGCGCGGCACCGACGCCAAAAATTGAACGCCGCAATTGCCACAGTTTGGCTGGATTAAGTTCCAGCCCAATGATGAACATCAGAAAAACTACGCCCAGTTCGGAAAAGTGTAAGATTTCATCCACATCGCTGATGAACCCTAATCCCCATGGGCCAATAGCAATCCCCGCCAGCAAGTAACCCAGCACCGGACCGATACCCAGCTTTGAGGCCAGCGGAACGGCAGCCACCGCCGCGAAGAGGAACAACACGCCGGCTGTCAATAAATCAGAACCTTCCATCAGCGGCCTCCCACAGGGATCGGATTCGCCAGCCAGTCACCATACGCTTTCGCATGGCTGTCCAGCTCCTGTTTCGTTTGCCGTCTGGCCCAGTAGACAATGATAGGGCTCATCCAGTGCATGCGGCACATACCGGCCGTTAGCTCAAAAGGGCGCAGTACATCGCTCATTGGATAACGGTTTAGCGCGTCATAGCGGTAGGCGCTTTCCGGCTCGCCGGTAGTGATAACGCTCCGCCAGTACTTTCCCGCCAGTTGATTCCCCCCGGGGCCGCTGGCAAATCCTCGGCTCAGTACACGGTCAAGCCACTCCTTTAACAACGCCGGGCAGCTATAGGTGTAGAGCGGATGCTGAAAAACAATCACATCATGCTCGCGCAGCAGCGCCTGCTCATGCGGAATGTCGATAAAAAAGTCAGGATAGTGCGCGTACAGGTCGTGCACGGTAATATTGCTGAGCTGCATGGCCGGTTTAAGCAGTACCCGGTTCGCGACCGAGTCCTGAGATTCCGGATGGGCATACAGCAGCAAGACTTTCGCTGGCTGGAACATCATCCCCCTCCCGGTTTTGTCTTTTGTCTATTTTCGACGTTTTGGGCTACCATTGCGCCTCGGTGCGGCAAATAGCCCACACATTACATTATCATAATGATAAATTAACATAGTCTGAACATACGGCGCCTTATGATTGTTTTCTCATCGTTACAAATTCGTCGCGGCGTGCGCGTCTTGCTGGAAAATGCCACGGCCACCATTAATCCAGGGCAGAAAGTTGGCCTGGTAGGTAAAAATGGCTGCGGTAAATCTACCCTGCTGGCATTGCTGAAAAATGAACTCAGCGCCGACGCCGGAGGATTTACCTATCCGGGAAACTGGCAGCTCGCGTGGGTTAATCAGGAAACGCCTGCGTTGCCACAGCCGGCGTTGGAGTATGTGATTGACGGCGACCGCGAGTATCGTCAACTGGAAGCACAGTTGAACGATGCCAACGAACGTAACGATGGACACGCCATTGCCACCGTCCATGGCAAGCTGGATGCCATCGACGCCTGGACTGTGCGCTCACGCGCCGCCAGCCTGCTGCATGGCCTCGGCTTCTCCAACGAACAGCTTGAACGTCCCGTCAGCGATTTCTCCGGTGGCTGGCGTATGCGTCTCAACCTGGCTCAGGCGCTGATTTGCCGTTCAGACCTGCTGCTGCTCGATGAACCGACCAACCACCTCGATCTCGACGCGGTGATCTGGCTGGAAAGATGGCTGAAAAGCTATCAGGGCACGTTGATTTTGATCTCCCACGACCGCGACTTCCTCGACCCGGTGGTGGATAAAATTATTCATATCGAACAGCAAACGATGTTCGAGTACACCGGCAACTACAGCGCGTTTGAAATCCAGCGTGCGACCCGCCTCGCACAGCAACAGGCAATGTACGAAAGCCAGCAGGAGCGCGTGGCGCATCTGCAAAGCTATATCGATCGTTTCCGCGCTAAAGCCACCAAAGCAAAGCAGGCGCAGAGCCGTATCAAAATGCTGGAACGCATGGAGCTGATTGCCCCTGCACACGTGGACAACCCGTTCCACTTCAGCTTCCGCGAGCCGGAAAGCCTGCCGAACCCGCTGTTAAAGATGGAAAAGGTCAGCGCCGGCTACGGCGACCGCGTCATTCTCGATTCGATCAAACTGAATCTGGTGCCAGGGTCTCGCATCGGCCTGCTCGGACGCAACGGCGCGGGTAAATCTACGCTGATTAAGCTGCTGGCCGGCGAACTGGCCCCCATCAGCGGCGAAATTGGCCTGGCAAAAGGCATCAAGCTGGGTTACTTCGCACAGCACCAGCTGGAGTTTTTACGCGCCGATGAATCACCGATTCAGCACCTGGCGCGCATGGCGCCGCAGGAGCTGGAGCAGAAACTGCGAGACTACCTCGGCGGATTCGGCTTCCAGGGCGATAAAGTCAGCGAAGAGACTCGCCGCTTCTCCGGTGGTGAAAAAGCGCGTCTGGTGCTGGCATTGATCGTCTGGCAGCGCCCGAACCTGCTGCTGCTTGATGAACCGACCAACCACCTGGATTTGGATATGCGTCAGGCGCTGACCGAAGCGCTGATCGATTTCGAAGGCGCACTGGTTGTGGTCTCGCACGACCGTCACCTGATTCGCTCTACTACCGATGACCTCTATCTGGTGCACGACAAGAAAGTCGAGCCGTTTGATGGCGATCTTGAGGATTATCAGCAGTGGCTGAGCGATGTGCAAAAACAGGAAAACCAGAGCGACGAACCGGTAAAAGAGAGCGTTAACAGCGCCCAGGCACGTAAAGACCAGAAGCGTCGCGAAGCTGAACTACGCACCCTGACGCAACCGCTACGTAAAGAGATTTCCCGCCTGGAAAAAGAGATGGAGAAACTGCACGCACAGCTGGCGCAGGCGGAAGAAAAACTCGGCGATAGCGAACTGTACGACCAAAGCCGCAAAGCCGAACTCACAGCATGCTTGCAGCAGCAGGCCAGTGCGAAATCCGGACTGGAAGAGTGCGAGATGGCCTGGCTGGAGGCTCAGGAACAGCTTGAGCAGATGCTGGCCGAGTAATCATGAGCGCCGGATAAGGCGAAGCCGCCATCCGGCACTATAGCCGATGATTGCCTGCTGACTGACTCGCGACAAAATCACATATTGGCTAACCCACACGCGCTGTGCGCGGTATAGTTATTCTTTCCGATTATTAATTGCTCTGGTGTTATGGTTGAAATCACGTCCACAGAAATAACTCCACCTAACGACGATTCGCGAGAATTCCGCCCGATGCGCGGTATCAGTAACCGCCATCTGCAGACGATGCTGCCGCGTTTAATTCGCCGCAAGGTGAAGTTCGACGCCCACTGGCAGCGTCTGGAATTGCCCGACGGTGATTTTGTCGATCTGGCATGGAGTGAAGATCCGCAACAGGCGAAACACAAACCGCGCCTGGTGGTTTTTCACGGTCTGGAAGGCAGTCTGAACAGCCCGTACGCACATGGCCTGATTGAAGCAGCGCAAAAGCGCGGCTGGCTGGGCGTGGTGATGCATTTTCGCGGCTGCAGCGGCGAACCCAATCGTCTGAACCGTATTTATCACTCCGGTGAGACAGAAGATGGCACCTGGTTTTTACACTGGCTGGCTCGTGAGTTCGGTCGCGTGCCGACCGCGGCGGTAGGCTATTCGCTCGGTGGAAACATGCTGGCCTGCCTGCTGGCAAAAGAAGGTACTGAGATTCCAATTGATGCCGCGGTTATCGTTTCCGCGCCTTTCGTGCTGGAAGCCTGTAGTTACCATATGGACAAGGGATTCTCCCGGGTCTATCAGCGCTACCTGCTAAACCTGTTGAAAGCCAATGCCTCGCGCAAGCTAGAGGCATATCCAGGCTCGCTGCCGGTGAGTCTGGGCCAGTTGAAATCTCTGCGTCGCATTCGCGATTTTGACGATTTGATCACCGCTAAAATCCATGGTTTCGCCGATGCTATAGACTATTACCGTCAGTGTAGCGCTATGCCGTTGCTCAACCAGATCGCCAAACCCACGCTGATTATCCATGCCAAGGACGATCCGTTTATGGATCATCACGTGATCCCGAAACCGGAAAATCTGCCCTCACAGGTAGAGTATCAACTGACGGAACACGGCGGCCACGTCGGATTCATTGGCGGCACGGTGCGCCGTCCTGAGATGTGGCTGGAATCCAGAATCCCGGACTGGCTGACAACGTATCTGGAGACATCATCATGATCATCCCCTGGCAAGACATCTCCCCGGACGCGCTGGACAATCTGATTGAAAGCTTTGTCTTGCGCGAAGGCACCGATTATGGTGAACATGAACGCTCGCTCGAACATAAAGTCGCCGACGTCAAACGCCAACTACAATCTGGTGAAGCCGTGCTGGTATGGTCCGAACTGCATGAAACGGTCAACATTATGCCGAGGAAGCAGATTCACGAGTAATCCGTAGCCGACGGCCGACTATAATAAAAATTCAACCTATTCATGGAGTTGTTATGTCTGCCAAACATCCGGTGATTGCGGTAACAGGGTCCAGCGGCGCGGGGACCACCACCACCAGCCTCGCGTTTCGTAAAATTTTCGCGCAGTTAAATCTGCGCGCCGCCGAGGTGGAAGGTGACAGTTTTCATCGTTATACCCGTCCGGAAATGGACATGGCGATTCGCAAAGCGCGCGATGCCGGGCGGCATATCAGCTATTTCGGCCCCGAAGCTAATGACTTCGGTCTGCTGGAGCAAACCTTCATCGAATACGGCCAAACGGGCAAAGGTCAGTCGCGAAAATATCTGCACACCTACGATGAGGCCGTACCGTGGAATCAGGTTCCGGGTACATTTACGCCCTGGCAGCCGCTGCCTGAACCGACGGATGTACTGTTCTATGAAGGACTACACGGCGGCGTCGTAACCCCACAGCAAAACGTGGCGCGGCATGTCGATCTGCTGGTTGGCGTAGTGCCGATCGTGAACCTGGAATGGATTCAGAAGCTGACCCGCGATACCAGCGAGCGGGGACACTCGCGCGAAGCGGTGATGGACTCAGTGGTGCGCTCAATGGACGATTACATCAATTACATTACGCCGCAATTTTCCCGTACGCATATTAACTTCCAGCGCGTACCGACCGTTGATACCTCCAACCCCTTTGCCGCCAAAAGTATTCCATCCTTGGATGAAAGCTTTGTCGTGATTCATTTTCGGAATCTGGAAGGGATCGACTTCCCGTGGCTACTGGCCATGCTGCAGGGATCATTCATTTCCCATATCAATACGTTGGTTGTTCCTGGCGGGAAAATGGGTCTGGCGATGGAATTGATTATGCTGCCGCTGGTCCAGCGACTGATGGAAGGCAAAAAGATAGAGTAAGGTGTTATTTTGCCGGATGGCGGCTGATGCCTTATCCGGCCTACGCGTTTATATCCTGTAGGCCTGATAAGTGAAACGCCATCAGGCATGACATCACGAAGCAGCAACCACTTCATAGGAGTGGGTAATGTTCACCGCCTTTTCCAGCATCAGCGCCACAGAGCAATATTTTTCCGCAGAGAGATCGACTGCGCGCGAAACGGACGCATCTTTCAGATCGTTACCCGTTACGATGAAATGCAGGTTAATGTGGGTAAACAGGCGCGGCGCTTCATCACGACGCTCTGAGGTCAGTTTCACTTCGCAGTTGGTCACATCCTGACGGCCTTTTTGCAGGATCGAAACCACATCAATTGCGCTGCAACCACCCGCAGCCATTAATACCATTTCCATCGGGCTCGGCGCTTTATCACCGGAGTTACCGTCCATCAAAATTTGGTGGCCAGAGGCGGACTCACCGAGGAAGGTTAACCCCTCAACCCACTTTACACGCGCTTGCATATTTCGTAACTCCAATGTTTCAATTTTCCTGACAGATTACGCGTACATAACAATTCTCGCAACGGAAGGCGACCTGCGTCATGCTGAAGCGAGACACCAGGAGACACACGGCGAAAGCTATGCTAAAACAGTCAGGATGCTACAGTAATACATTGACGTACTGCATGTATGCAGAGGACATCACATTACAGGCTGCAGTTAATTTTTGACAGCCCCTTTCCCAGGTAGCGGGAAGCATATTTTTGCAAACCCAGAGGCAGCGTCGTTTTCTGGCTCTGGAGACAGCTTATAACAGAGGATAACCGCGCATGGTGCTTGGCAAACCGCAAACAGACCCGACTCTCGAATGGTTCTTGTCTCATTGCCATATTCATAAGTACCCATCGAAGAGCACGCTGATTCACCAGGGTGAAAAAGCGGAAACGTTGTATTACATCGTTAAAGGCTCAGTGGCAGTGCTGATCAAAGATGAAGAAGGGAAAGAAATGATCCTTTCTTATCTGAATCAGGGCGATTTTATTGGTGAATTAGGCCTCTTCGAAGAAGGTCAGGAACGTAGCGCCTGGGTACGTGCCAAAACCGCATGTGAAGTCGCTGAAATTTCATACAAAAAATTTCGCCAATTAATTCAGGTCAACCCGGATATTCTGATGCGCCTGTCTTCACAGATGGCTCGTCGCCTGCAGGTCACGTCTGAAAAAGTCGGCAACCTTGCCTTCCTCGACGTAACGGGTCGTATCGCGCAGACTCTGCTGAATCTGGCGAAACAGCCTGATGCGATGACCCACCCGGACGGCATGCAGATTAAAATCACCCGTCAGGAAATCGGCCAGATCGTTGGCTGCTCCCGTGAGACCGTTGGTCGTATTCTGAAGATGCTGGAAGATCAAAACCTGATCTCCGCACACGGTAAGACCATCGTCGTCTACGGCACCCGTTAACCCCATCGAAGTGGCGCGTTACTCAGTGATGCGCCACTTTTGTTTACACCGATGTGGCGAAGACTGATATACCACCCAGAGATCAACTACGCACTACGGCAGACGCTGGTGCTATGTTTACCTGTGGCTGTTGGTCTGATCATCGGTCAGCTTCATCTGGGGCTCCTCTTCTCCCTGGTCCCTGCCTGTTGCAACATTGCCGGCCTTGATACCCCGCACAAGCGCTTTTTCAAACGTTTAGCTATTGGCGCGTCTTTGTTTGCCGGTTGCAGTCTGATCATGCAGTTGCTGCTGGCACAGGCCATACCGCTGCCGCTTATCCTCACCGGGCTGACGCTGATTCTTGGCGTAACCGCCGAGCTCAGCCCTCTGCATGCCAGACTGTTACCGGCCTCACTTATCGCCGCGATTTTCACGCTAAGCCTGGTCGGGAACATGCCCGTCTGGGAACCGTTGCTGATCTATGCGCTGGGCACGTTATGGTACGGCCTGTTCAACTGGTTCTGGTTCTGGATGTGGCGCGAGCAGCCGCTCCGTGAATCGCTCAGCTTGTTGTACCGTGAATTAGCCGATTACTGTGAGGCCAAGTACAGCCTGCTGACCCAGCATGCCGATCCGGAAAAAGCGCTGCCTCCCCTACTGGTTCGCCAGCAGAAAGCGGTGGATCTGATTACCCAGTGCTACCAGCAAATGCATATGCTGTCGGCGCATCGCAACAACGATTACAAGCGCCTGCTGCGTGCCTTTCAGGAGGCACTGGACTTGCAGGAGCATATTTCCGTCAGCCTCCACCAGCCGGAAGAGGTGCAAAAACTGGTCGAACGCAGCCACGCCGAACAGGTGATTCGCTGGAATGCGCGCACCGTCGCCGAACGCCTTCGGGTACTGGCCGATGATATTTTGTATCACCGCTTGCCGACCCGTTTCTCGATGGACAAGCAGATTGGCACGCTGGAGAAAATCGCCAACCAGCATCCGGACAATCCGGTGGGACAATTTTGCTACTGGCACTTCAGCCGTATTGCCCGCGTGCTACGCACCCAGCGACCGCTGTACGCCCGAGATTTAATGGCGGACAAGCAGCGTCGGTTGCCGCTGATCCCGGCCCTGAAAAACTATCTGTCGTTGAAATCGCCGGCGCTGCGTAATGCCGGACGCATCAGTGTCATGCTAAGTATCGCCAGCCTGATGGGCAGCGCTTTACACCTGCCAAAGCCTTACTGGATTTTGATGACGATCCTGTTCGTCACGCAAAATGGCTACGGAGCAACCCGGGTACGTATTTTACACCGTTCAGCAGGAACGCTCGTTGGACTGGTCATTGCCGGGGTCACCCTGCACTTTCATATTCAGGAAGGTTACACGCTGGCAGGCATGCTGCTGATTACCCTGGGTAGCTATCTGATCATGCGCAAAAACTACGGCTGGGCTACCGTCGGCTTTACGGTCACGGCGGTATACACCCTGCAACTGCTGACGCTGAACGGAGAACAGTTTATCGTGCCGCGGTTTGTCGATACGGTTATTGGCTGCTTAATCGCCTTTGGCGGTACACTCTGGCTGTGGCCGCAGTGGCAGAGCGGCCTGCTGCGTAAGAACGCCCATGATGCGTTAGAAGCCGATCAGGAGGCCATTCGCCTGATCCTCAGTAACGATCCGCAGGCCACGCCGCTGGCGTATCAACGCATGCGGGTCAATCAGGCGCATAACACGTTGTTCAACTCACTGAACCAGGCGATGCAGGAGCCAGGATTCAACTCGCACTACCTGGCGGACATGAAACTGTGGGTCACGCACAGCCAGTTCATCGTCGAGCACATCAACGCGATGACCACACTGGCAAGGGAACACACAATGCTGACGCCGGATTTAGCGCAGCGGTATCTGGAATCCTGTGAAATTGCGCTCCAGCGCTGTCAGCAGCGGCTGGAATATGACGGACCGGGAAGCTCAGGCGATGTGAATATTCTCGAAGCGCCAGAGATGCTGTCCCACGGTCCGTTAAGCACCCTTGAGCAGCATCTGCAACGGATACTGGGGCATCTGAACACCATGCACACCATTTCGTCGGTAGCATGGCGTCAGCGACCGCACCACGGAATCTGGCTGAGCCGCCGTCTGCGGGACATGAAAGGTTAAGATCGACTGCCGGATGCGCTGTGCTTATCCGGCAACAGTTAATCAGGCAACGACTTTCACTACCGCTTGTGCGAAACGCTGCATCCCTTCATCGATATCCGCCTGCTCAACTACCAGCGACGGCGCGAAACGCATCACGTCCGGTCCGGCGTTGAGTACCATCACCCCTTCGTGCGCGGCGGCATACAGGAAATCGCGCGCCCGGCCTTTAAACTGCGGCTTCAGCTCGGCGCCAATCAGCAGCCCCATCCCGCGAATCTCGCTGAAAATGTCGAACTGTTGATCAATTTTGTGCAAATGTTGGACAAACGCCTGACGTTTAGCCTGAATACCTTCCAACACTTCCGGCGTGTTGATGATATCAAACGCGGCCCCCGCAACTGCGCAGGCCAGCGGATTGCCACCATAAGTGGAACCGTGCGAACCCACGTGAAATGCGGAGGCAATCTCTTGGGTGGTCAGCACCGCGCTCACCGGGAAGCCGCCGCCGAGAGCCTTCGCGCTGGTGAGGATATCCGGCGTCACGCCGTAGTGCATATAGGCAAACAGATCGCCGGTACGGCCCATCCCGCTCTGCACTTCATCCAATACCAATAGCGCCTGGTGTTGGTCGCAAAGTTCACGCAAACCTTGCAGGAATTCCGGCGTTGCCGCAGTGACGCCACCTTCCCCCTGAATAGGCTCAACCACCACCGCACAGGTGTGATCGTCCATCACCGCTTTGACCGCATGCAGATCGTTAAACGGTACATGGATGATATCCGCTGGTTTTGGTCCAAAGCCGTCAGAGTATTTCGGCTGCCCGCCGACGGATACGGTAAACAGCGAACGACCGTGAAACGCATTATGGAAGGCAATGATTTTGGTTTTGAACGGGCTATGGCGCACGCAGGCATAGTGGCGCGCCAGCTTAAAGGCGGTTTCGTTAGCTTCGGTACCCGAATTCATGAACAGCACGCGCTCGGCGAAGGTCGCATCAATGATTTTACGGCCCAGGCGCAACGCCGGTTCGTTGGTGAAAACGTTGCTGGTATGCCACAGGGTTTCACCCTGGGTTTTTAACGCCTCCACCAGGGCCGGATGGCAATGCCCTAGTGCAGTAACTGCAATGCCGCCCGCGAAATCAACATACTCTTTGCCCTGTTGATCCCAGACTCGACTCCCTTTTCCTTTTACCGGGATAAACTCAGCCGGTGCATAAATCGGCAGAATCACTTCATCGAATGTCGCGCGCGTAATTGCAGTTTGTTCAGTTGCCATGTCATTGCCACCCTGTTAAGCAGAAATGTTAGTGAAATTATAATCACAAAATATGAATAAAAAATCACTGAATAGCAACCACAAATCACCGGTTGAGGAAATTAGCGAGCAGTTGATGCCCCTGCTCGCTGAGAATACTCTCCGGGTGAAACTGCACACCTTCCATATCCCACTCGCGGTGACGAATGCCCATAATCTCCTGCGTTTCACTCCAGGCCGTCACCTCAAAGCAGTCAGGAAGCGTCGCGGGGGCAACCACCAGAGAATGGTAGCGCGTCACCGTTAATGGGTTGGCGAGCCCCTGAAAAACACCCTGCCCGTTATGCGTAATTGGCGAGGTTTTACCGTGCATCACTTTAGCTGCCCGAACCACTGTCGCGCCAAAGGCCTGCGCCATAGCCTGATGTCCCAGACAAACACCCAGCAGGGGCGTCTTGCCCGCGAAATGACGAATAACATCCAATGAGATACCAGCGTCATCCGGCGTGCAGGGGCCTGGGGATATTACGATTTTTTGCGGGCTTAGCGCGTCGATTTGCGCCAGCGTCAGTTCGTCGTTGCGCCTGACAAGGACATCAGCGCCCAGTTCGCAGAAGTATTGGTACAGGTTCCAGGTAAAAGAATCATAGTTATCGATAAGCAGGATCATGGCGGCTCCGGTACATAAGAACCGCGCTATTCTACTCAGTTTCCGGGGCTTCGCTTACCACTTTACGAAATATCGCCCGAAGCGCAGACAGGTCACCCATCGCCCCACTCTGATTAGCCAGGTTCCACTCCTCAACCGGAATGTCATCCCAGCTCAATATATACCCGGCATGAATCGCTAACTGTTCGAAAAAAATTCGCTGCGCCAGACCGCTGCCAATACGAAACGGATGCAGCATGTTGATTTCGCAATAATAGTGCGCAAGACGATCCACAAACTTATCTTCCGGTAACCCCACCAACCAGGACTCGTCTTCCAGGTCCTGCATCAGCGCATTGCCCTCTTTCTCGATATAAGCGAAATGACAAAAGCGGGTATCGCCCTGGTAAATATCCACTTCTCGCAGATGTCCCGCCCAGTCAAAAATATCCCGATACAGTTGGCGATGAATGGCGCACAGATGCGGCAAGCCCCGTTTAAGCGGGCCTAATTCGATAGTGGCCGCACGCAGCGCCGTCAGTTCATACGCCGCCTGCGCCAGGCGCTGCGCCTGATGAATCCCCAGACGGTTACGCATGACATTCAGGCCCGGATACAAATAGGGATCGCGTCCATCACCGAATTTATCGCTCATAGTGCCCCCTCAACTCTTCAAGACGCGCCAGGGCGTCTTCCGTGCTCAAAGTCACCCGTGGAATATCCACGCCTTCCAGCCGCCGACTGGCCTGGAAATTGGCATTTCGCCGTTGTTCCCAGAGTCTGGACTTTTGTTTATCGGTGAGTTTTTTCACGTGACCTCCCTGAATGAGCCGACACTTGCCACAAGTATAAGCGGCAATTTCAGGTTACGCAGAGAAGGGAAAGAACGCGGACAGGAACTGCCCGCGCAAAATACGTTTACGGCAGGACTTTGGCAGACAGGATAACAATCGGTTTTGACGGGACATTCTGGTAAGGACCAACATCATGGGTCTGCACCTGAGAGATCTTATCCGCGACATCCATACCTTTCACAACTTTACCGAAGACCGCGTACCCAAAGTCGCGCTGGCCGTGATCGAGGAACGCATTGTCTGCAATGTTGATAAAGAACTGGCTGGTCGCGCTGTCTTTATCTGCTGTACGCGCCATGGCAATCGTGCCGCGGGTATTACGCAGTCCGTTATCAGCTTCATTCTTGATTGGCGGGTTAGGTTTCTTCTGCTGCATCTGCTCGGTAAAACCGCCGCCCTGCACCATGAAGCCAGGGATCACGCGGTGGAACGTGGTGTTGTTATAGAAACCGCTGTTGACATAATCGACAAAGTTTTGCACTGAAACCGGGGCTTTCTGACTGTTCAGCTCCAGCTCAATGTTACCGGCAGAGGTTGTCAGCAGGACATGCGGGTCACCTTTTGCTGCCAGTGCTGCGGGAGAAAGAGCAGAAAGAGCGAGAACAGCTGCAACAGCCGCCAGAGTCGATTTGAGCATGAGAATTCCTTAACAAGAGCAGAAATGAAGCAAGTGAATTGATTCTAAAGAGCCTTCAAGAACAAGGCCATCCCTTTACTTAATTTTACGTACTTGAAACAAATGTAACCTTATAGCCTCAAGATTCAATGAGATCTAGATCACATAAAAAAATGTAACGTAGCAAGTAATTACCAATAAACATTTAAATGCATCACTAAAGCGCCTAAAATCTGCCCGCTCACGGCGCAGTCAATGCGCCTAACACTTCTATACAGGCCAGTCATGACTAACAGCAATCGCATCAAGCTCACATGGATTAGCTTTCTCTCCTACGCCCTGACAGGCGCGTTGGTAATTGTCACCGGGATGGTGATGGGAAACATCGCAGATTACTTCCATTTGCCCGTTTCCAGTATGAGTAACACCTTCACCTTTCTGAATGCCGGCATTCTGATCTCTATTTTTCTGAATGCCTGGCTGATGGAAATTGTGCCACTGAAAACCCAGTTGCGCTTTGGCTTTATCTTGATGGTTCTGGCGGTCGCCGGACTGATGCTCAGCCATAGCCTGGCATTGTTCTCAGCCGCCATGTTTGTACTGGGTCTGGTGAGCGGTATCACCATGTCGATTGGTACGTTCCTGGTGACTCAGATGTACGAAGGTCGCCAGCGCGGTTCCCGCCTGCTGTTTACTGATTCCTTCTTCAGTATGGCCGGCATGATTTTCCCGATGGTGGCAGCATTCCTGTTAGCGCGCAGCATCGAATGGTATTGGGTTTATGCCTGCATCGGCCTGGTATACGTCGCCATTTTCCTGCTGACCTTCGGCTGCGAATTCCCGGCGCTGGGTAAACACGCACAGCAACCGGACGCGCCAGTGGTAAAAGAAAAATGGGGCATTGGCGTGCTGTTCCTGGCAATCGCCGCGCTGTGCTACATCCTCGGTCAGTTGGGCTTTATCTCCTGGGTGCCGGAATACGCCAAAAGTCTGGGCATGAGCCTGAACGACGCAGGTAAACTGGTCAGCGACTTCTGGATGTCTTACATGGTTGGCATGTGGGCATTTAGCTTTATCCTGCGTTTCTTCGATTTGCAGCGCATCCTGACCGTACTGGCGGGTGTGGCTACCGTCCTGATGTATCTGTTTATCACCGGTACGCCGGAGCATATGCCGTGGTTCATTCTGACGTTGGGCTTCTTCTCCAGCGCGATTTATACCACCATCATTACCCTCGGCTCCCAGCAGACGAAGGTCGCATCACCTAAACTGGTTAACTTCGTTCTGACCTGTGGCACCATCGGTACTATGCTCACTTTCGTGGTCACTGGCCCTATCGTGGCGCACAGCGGTCCGCTGGCGGCATTGCAGACGGCTAACGGCTTGTATGCGGTCGTATTCGTGATGTGCTTTATTCTTGGGTTCGTCACGCGTCATCGCCAGCATAACGCACCCGCAACGCATTAATCTGAGTGCCGGAGGGCGATGCTAACGTATCTTATCCGGCCTACAAGACAAGCTGTTCGTAGGCCGGATAAGGCGCAGACGCCCTCCGGCCTATTCCCGCGCCCTCTTCTTTCTCTGGTGCTGTAGGCCAATTCTTACAAAAACCCCTTAATTTGTACGTTATTTATACAAACACGAAAAGCCTGTTAATTCCGTAACTTATAAAAATGCAGTTAAATCAGCCATATACCTCTTAAGGAGTATATAAAGGCGAATTTGATTTGCATCAATAAGCGGGGTTGCTGAATCGTTAAGGTAGGCAGTAATAGAAAAGAAATCGAGGCAAAAATGAGCAAAGTCAGACTCGCTATTATCGGTAATGGTATGGTCGGCCATCGCTTTATTGAGGATCTTCTTGATAAATCCGACGCTGCCAATTTTGATATTACCGTCTTCTGTGAAGAACCCCGCAAAGCGTACGACCGTGTCCACCTGTCGTCCTACTTCTCCCACCACACCGCCGAAGAACTTTCTCTGGTGCGTGAAGGATTCTACGAGAAGCATGGCGTTAAGGTGTTAGTGGGCGAGCGCGCAATCACCATCAACCGCCAGGAGAAGGTGATCCACTCCAGCGCGGGTCGTACGGTCTATTACGATAAGCTGATCATGGCGACAGGCTCTTATCCGTGGATCCCACCGATTAAAGGTTCGGAAACCCAAGACTGTTTCGTTTACCGCACCATCGAAGACCTCAACGCCATTGAGTCTTGCGCGCGCCGTAGCAAACGCGGTGCCGTCGTCGGCGGTGGCCTGCTGGGCCTGGAAGCCGCCGGTGCGCTAAAAAGCCTCGGCGTTGAAACCCACGTGATTGAATTTGCCCCAATGCTGATGGCCGAACAGCTGGATCACATGGGTGGCGAGCAGTTACGTCGCAAAATTGAAAGCATGGGCGTGCGTGTGCACACCAGCAAAAACACTAAAGAGATCGTCCAGGAAGGCACCGAAGCGCGCAAAACCATGCGTTTTGCCGACGGTAGCGAACTGGAAGTCGATTTCATCGTCTTTTCTACCGGTATTCGCCCACGCGACAAACTGGCCACCCAATGCGGTCTGGACGTTGCGCCGCGCGGTGGTATTGTGATTAACGATACTTGCCAGACTTCTGATCCGGACATCTATGCCATCGGCGAATGCGCCAGCTGGAACAACCGCGTGTATGGTCTGGTCGCTCCAGGCTACAAAATGGCGCAGGTTGCCGTTGACCATATTCTCGAAACCGAAAACGCCTTTGAAGGCGCGGATCTGAGCGCCAAGCTGAAGCTGCTCGGTGTTGACGTCGGCGGGATTGGCGACGCGCATGCGCGCACGCCGGGCGCCCGTAGCTACGTCTATCTCGACGAAAGCAAAGAAGTCTACAAACGCCTCATCGTTAGCGAAGATAACAAAACCCTGCTCGGGGCGGTTTTAGTCGGTGACACCAGCGATTACGGCAACCTGCTGCAGCTGGTACTGAACGCCATCGAACTGCCGGAAAACCCAGACTCACTGATTCTGCCAGCTCACGCGGGCAGCGGTAAGCCGTCTATCGGTGTCGATAAACTGCCGGACAGCGCGCAGATTTGCTCCTGCTTCGACGTCACCAAAGGCATGCTGATCGCCGCTATCAACAAAGGCTGCCACACCGTTGCGGCGCTGAAAGCTGAAACCAAAGCTGGTACCGGCTGCGGCGGGTGTATCCCGTTGGTAACGCAGGTCCTGAACGCTGAACTGGCGAAACAGGGGATCGAAGTTAACAACAACCTGTGTGAACACTTCCCGTACTCGCGTCAGGAACTGTTCCATCTGATCCGTGTAGAAGGAATTAAAACCTTCGAAGAGCTGCTGGCAAAACACGGGAAAGGCTACGGCTGTGAAGTGTGTAAACCAACCGTAGGTTCCCTGTTGGCCTCCTGCTGGAATGAGTACATCCTCAAACCACAGCACACGCCGCTGCAGGACACTAACGACAACTTCCTGGCGAACATCCAGAAAGACGGTACCTACTCCGTGATCCCGCGCTCTGCGGGCGGAGAAATTACTCCTGAAGGCCTGGTGGCCGTGGGCCGTATCGCGCGTGAATTTAACCTGTATACCAAAATCACCGGTTCTCAGCGTATCGGCCTGTTCGGCGCGCAAAAAGATGACCTGCCGGAAATCTGGCGTCAGCTGATTGAAGCGGGCTTTGAAACCGGTCACGCATACGCCAAAGCGCTGCGTATGGCGAAAACCTGCGTAGGCAGTACCTGGTGCCGTTATGGCGTCGGCGATAGCGTCGGATTCGGCGTGGAGCTGGAAAACCGCTACAAGGGCATTCGTACCCCGCACAAAATGAAATTCGGCGTCTCCGGCTGTACCCGTGAATGTGCGGAAGCACAGGGCAAAGACGTGGGTATCATCGCCACTGAGAAAGGCTGGAACTTGTACGTTTGCGGTAACGGCGGGATGAAACCTCGTCATGCAGACCTGCTGGCAGCGGATATCGACCGCGAAACGCTGCTCAAATACCTTGATCGTTTCATGATGTTCTACATCCGTACCGCTGACAAACTGACCCGAACCGCACCATGGTTAGACAACCTGGAAGGCGGTATCGAATATCTGAAATCGGTCATCATCGACGACAAACTGGGGCTGAACCAGCACCTGGAAGAAGAGATGGCCCGTCTGCGTGAAGCGGTGGTCTGCGAGTGGACAGAGACGGTTAACACCCCATCCGCACAGGTTCGCTTCAAACACTTTATCAACAGCGATCAACGCGATCCGAATGTCCAGGTTGTGCCTGAACGTGAACAACATCGTCCGGCCACGCCCTATGAGCGTATCCCGGTGACTCTGGTGGAGGAAAACGCATGAGCCAGTGGAAAAACATCTGCAAAATCGATGACATTCTGCCTGCAACAGGCGTCTGCGCCCTGTTAGGTAGCGAGCAAGTTGCGATTTTCCGCCCGTATCACAGCGACCAGGTGTTTGCGATCAGCAACATCGACCCGTTCTTTGAATCCAGCGTGCTTTCTCGTGGGCTGATTGCTGAACATCAGGGCGAATTGTGGGTCGCCAGCCCGCTGAAAAAACAGCGCTTTCGCTTAAGCGATGGTCTGTGCATGGAAGACGAACAGTTCTCCGTGAAACATTACGAAGCCCGAGTGAAAGACGGCACGGTGCAACTGCGCGGTTAATAACTTTTTGGGAGGCGCAACGCCTCCCCTTTTTTGACGTATTTGTAGGTCTTTTATTTGTAGGCCTGATAAGCGTAGCGCTATCCGGCCTACGGTTACGATTTCTTTTTATTGTTTGTACTTCAAGGATAATCAACACATGTTCACAGACACTATTAATAAGTGTGCGGCTAACGCTGCGCGCATCGCACGCCTCTCGGCTAATAACCCGCTCGGATTCTGGATCAGTTCGGCAATGGCAGGGGCCTACGTCGGTCTCGGCATCATTCTTATTTTCACCCTCGGTAATCTGCTCGACCCGTCCGTACGTCCTCTGGTAATGGGTGCAACCTTTGGTATTGCCTTAACGCTGGTTATTATCGCCGGTTCTGAACTGTTCACCGGACACACGATGTTCCTGACGCTTGGCGTTAAAGCGGGCACCATCAGTCACGGTCAGATGTGGGCAATCCTGCCAAAAACCTGGCTGGGTAACCTGGTCGGATCCGTGTTTGTCGCTCTGCTTTACAGTTGGGGCGGCGGTAGCCTGCTGCCGGTCGATACCAGCATCGTCCATTCGGTGGCGTTGGCGAAAACGACCGCGCCAGCAACGGTCCTGTTCTTTAAAGGCGCGCTGTGTAACTGGTTGGTTTGTCTGGCAATCTGGATGGCAATTCGTACCGAGGGCGCAGCAAAATTCCTCGCTATCTGGTGGTGTCTACTGGCGTTTATCGCTTCCGGTTACGAGCACTCGGTTGCCAACATGACGCTGTTTGCCCTCTCCTGGTTCGGCCACCACAGCGAAGCCTATACCCTGTCAGGAATTGGTCATAACCTGTTGTGGGTGACACTCGGTAATACTTTGTCCGGTGTCGTATTCATGGGATTGGGTTATTGGTATGCTACGCCAAAATCGGAGCGTCCTGCTCCGGCAAAAATCAACCAGCCAGAGGCTACTGCCAATAATTAAGGGGTAATGTCGTGGATCATTTGCCTATATTTTGTCAACTACGTGACCGCGACTGCTTGATCGTCGGCGGTGGTGATGTCGCAGAACGCAAAGCGCGGTTACTGCTGGAAGCGGGCGCCCGTATAACGGTTAATGCGCTGGCGTTTATTCCGCAGTTCACCGTATGGGCAGATGAAGGCATGCTGACGCTGGTTGAGGGACCGTTCGACGAGTCCCTGCTCGACACCTGCTGGCTGGCTATTGCCGCCACCGATGACGATGCCGTCAACCAAAGCGTCAGCACCGCCGCAGAATCACGTCGTATTTTCTGCAACGTGGTCGATGCGCCAAAAGCAGCCAGTTTTATCATGCCCTCCATTATCGACCGCTCGCCGCTGATGGTGGCGGTCTCCTCCGGCGGTACATCGCCGGTGCTTGCCCGTCTGCTACGTGAAAGACTTGAATCTGTGCTGCCTCAGCATCTGGGCCAGGTCGCGCAATATGCAGGCAAGTTACGCGCCCGAGTGAAAGAACAGTTTGCCAGCATGGGTGAACGTCGCCGCTTCTGGGAAAAATTGTTCGTGAATGACCGCCTGGCGCAGTCGCTGGCGAACAGTGACCAGAAAGCCGTCGAGGAAACCACCGAGCAGTTGCTCAGCGAACCGTTGGACCATCGAGGCGAAGTAGTGCTGGTTGGCGCCGGTCCTGGCGATGCCGGGCTGCTGACGCTGAAAGGTCTACAGCAGATCCAGCAAGCGGATGTCGTGGTTTATGACCGTCTGGTATCCGACGACATCATGAACCTAGTACGCCGCGATGCCGACCGGGTGTTCGTCGGTAAACGCGCGGGCTACCACTGCGTACCGCAGGAAGAAATTAACCAGATCCTGCTGCGTGAAGCGCAACAGGGCAAACGCGTCGTGCGCCTGAAAGGTGGCGACCCGTTCATCTTTGGCCGTGGTGGCGAAGAGCTGGAAACCCTGTGTCATGCCGGTATTCCATTCTCCGTTGTGCCAGGTATTACCGCAGCATCCGGTTGTTCCGCCTATTCCGGCATTCCACTGACCCATCGAGATTACGCCCAGAGTGTACGTCTGGTCACCGGGCACCTGAAAACCGGCGGCGAGCTGGACTGGGAAAATCTGGCGGCAGAGAAACAGACGCTGGTGTTCTACATGGGCCTCAATCAGGCGGCTACTATCCAGGAAAAACTGATCGAATTTGGCATGCAACCCGATATGTCTGTCGCGCTGGTAGAAAACGGTACCTCCGTGAAGCAACGCGTTGTTAACGGGGTGCTTTCGCAACTCGGCGAACTGGCGCAGCAGGTTGAAAGCCCGGCGCTGATTATCGTCGGCCGCGTGGTTGGACTACGCGATAAGCTGAACTGGTTCTCGAACCATTAATTGAATGCTCAAAAATGCCCTGATATTGGACTGCCCCCATAAAGTTGGACAGTTCGTATTCAGGGCATTTATTTATCTTCCGATAGAAATAAATAACCGATATACGCTATATACTCGCCTCAGTAGCCCAACCGTTAATCATTAATTAAATGTATTTTTAAAATATTTAAATTCATTGAAAGCATATTTTATATAAAACTTGTTATGTCCTAATCCGGACTACTTTAAGTTTATTTTAGTTGATATCTTAACCGCCGAGAAATGGATTTCATCCATTTAAAAATAGATATCTTACAAGGATTTTAACATGCTGAAATTTGCAAAAATCACTATCGTTGCTGGTGTTCTGGCTACGCTGACCGCGTGTACTGGTCATGTCGATAATAAAAAAGATAACTGCACCTACGATTACTTCCTGCATCCGGCAATTTCTATTTCTAAAATTATTGGTGGCTGTGGCCCGGCTGCAGATCTGTAACAGAAGCGATTGCGCAGATACAAAAAAACCGGGAAATCCCCGGTTTTTATATTTATAGGTTAAATGCTCATTCACACGTTACCGCACTTCTCGCCGAGCAGGTAGCGGGCCAGGGTTGTCAGTCCCTCCTCTCTCTTGATAAATATCCGACGCATTTTATATCTTCAGTAAATTGAATATTTATATCTTCATTAAAGTGATTGATATAAGGAAATATGCAAACGGCGAGGCGCTTCATATTTTTTGAGATTCACCAGCGAACAGGCGAAAAAAAACCGGGTAGAACCCGGTTTCTTCAGCAACGCAGAGCGCATTACGGCTTGGCGACAAAACCAATCGCTTCGTAAACCGCTTTCAGCGTAACAGACGCGCGTGCGCTGGCTTTTTCCGCGCCATCTTTCATCACCTGCTGCAGGAAAGCTTCATCGTTACGGAAACGGTGATAACGCTCCTGAAGCTCGGTCAGCATGCCGGAAACGGCCTCTGCGACTTCACCTTTCAGATGACCATACATCTTGCCTTCAAAGTGCTGTTCCAGCTCCGGAATGCTCTGGCCGGTAACGGCAGAGAGGATATCCAGCAGGTTGGAAACACCCGCTTTATTCTGCACGTCGTAGCGTACAACAGGCGGCTCTTCGGAATCGGTCATCGCACGTTTGATTTTCTTAACCACGGATTTCGGATCTTCCAGCAGGCCGATCACATTGTTGCGGTTGTCATCCGACTTGGACATTTTCTTCGTCGGCTCCAGTAGCGACATCACGCGCGCACCGGATTTAGGAATGAACGGCTCAGGCACTTTGAAGATGTCGCCATACAGGGCGTTGAAGCGCTGGGCGATATCGCGGCTTAGTTCCAGATGCTGTTTCTGATCTTCGCCAACCGGTACCTGGTTGGTCTGATACAGCAGGATGTCTGCCGCCATCAGCACCGGATAATCAAACAGACCGGCGTTGATGTTCTCCGCATAGCGTGCGGATTTATCTTTGAACTGGGTCATACGGCTCAGCTCGCCGAAATAGGTGTAGCAGTTCAGCGCCCAACCTAACTGTGCGTGTTCCGGTACATGAGACTGGACGAAAATGGTGCTTTTTTCAGGATCGATACCGCATGCCAGATACAGCGCCAGCGTATCGAGCGTTGCTTTACGCAACTGCTGAGCATCCTGACGAACGGTGATGGCATGTTGGTCAACGATGCAGTAGATGCAATGGTAGTCATCCTGCATGCTCACCCACTGACGCAGCGCACCCATATAGTTGCCAATGGTCAATTCACCTGAGGGCTGTGCGCCACTAAAAACGATGGGCTTAGTCATTTTTTGATTCCTGATTTTCGCTATGCGTAAGCCCGAGAACGGGCAGTAGTTCATTAATACGGTCGTAAATAACGTCGGGTTGGCTCAGCGCGATCGACTCGCCGTAGTTGTAGCCATAAGTCAGACCAACGGACGGACAGCCAGCAGCTTTTGCCGCCTGAATATCATTACGTGAATCCCCTACGAAGAGCAATTGCTCAGGCTTGATGCCAAGCTTGCTTGCTACCAGCAGTAGCGGATCCGGATGCGGTTTTTTATTCTGCACGTCGTCACCACCGATGACCACGCTAAAGTATTTGGCGATATCTAACGCCTCAAGCAATGGCGCGACAAACGGGGTCGGTTTGTTGGTCACCAGACCCAGCGGCAATCCTTTCGCATGCATCGCGCCCAGCGTGTCGGCAACATCAGGGAACAGGAATGTCCCCTCTTCTGCGACATCGCCGTAGTATCTGTCGAACAGCTTACGCAAAATACGCACCTGTTCTTCGGCGGGGATATCATCATCAACGGGCGGTTTACCCATTGTCTTACGTAGTGTGGCGCGCTCCTGACGCGACCACGCCAGCGCGCGCTCCATCAGTACATCTGCACCGTTGCCAATCCAGGTGATAACGCGTTCTTCACCGGCAATCGGCAGTTCCAGCGCATACAGCGCCATATCCACAGCTGCGGTTAATCCCGGCGCGCTGTCGACCAGCGTACCGTCGAGGTCAAATGCCACGCCCCGAATATCCTGAAACTTATCCATGACTTACCTTCGCCAGCTCATTGCGCATTTCATCAATGACTTTTTTGTAGTCTGGTTGGTCGAAAATAGCAGAGCCTGCGACAAACATATCTGCACCCGCCGCCGCGATTTCACCAATGTTGTTCACCTTGACGCCGCCGTCCACTTCGAGGCGGATATCGTAGCCAGATTCATCAATACGACGACGCACTTCGCGCAGCTTATCCAGCGTTTGTGGGATAAAGGACTGCCCGCCAAAGCCTGGGTTTACGGACATCAGCAGGATCACATCGAGCTTATCCATGACGTAGTCCAGATAGCTCAGCGGTGTTGCCGGGTTAAACACCAGGCCCGCTTTACAGCCATGCTCTTTGATCAGCTGTAAAGTGCGATCGACATGCTCGGAGGCTTCCGGGTGAAAAGTAATGATGCTCGCGCCGGCGGCGGCGAAGTCCGGGACAATACGATCGACCGGTTTCACCATCAGATGAACGTCAATCGGAGCGGTAATGCCATATTTACGCAGCGATTTCAGTACCATCGGGCCGATGGTCAGGTTCGGTACGTAGTGATTGTCCATGACATCGAAGTGTACGACGTCGGCACCGGCAGTCAGCGCTCTCGCGGTGTCCTCACCCAGGCGGGCAAAATCAGCCGACAGAATTGAGGGGGCGATCAAATACTGTTTCATCCGCTTCTCCTTAAGAATTATTTCTTCGCAGGCGTTACAACTCCTGGTTTATACAGTGCCAGCAGTTCGTTCACCTTTTTACGCGTGCCGCCATTGCTGCTAATGCTGCGCCGCACTTTGACCTGAAAATGTTTCGCCGATCGGTACCATTCGCGGGTATCGGGCGTGTCATGGTTCGAAATTAACACCGGGATCTGCTTACTGACCAGCTTTTCTGCCATCTCGGCCAGATGTGCCTGCTCTTTTGGGCTAAAGCTGTTGGTATGATACGCGGTGAAATTTGCCGTCGCCGAAAGCGGTGCATAAGGCGGGTCACAATAGACCACAGAGTTGCTATCCGCACGGTCCATGCACTCTTCATAGGAGAGACAATGGAACTCCGCATTCTGCGCTTTTTCAGCAAAATGGTACAACTCGGCTTCCGGGAAGTAAGGTTTTTTATAACGACCAAACGGTACATTAAACTCGCCGCGCAGGTTATAACGGCACAATCCGTTGTAACCAAAGCGGTTCAGATACAAGAACAGCACTGCACGGCGGAACGGATCCTGACTGGCATTAAATTCTTCTCTGAACCGATAGTACACCTCAGCCTGATTAGTTTCAGGCATAAACAGCTCACGCGAAGCCTGCACATACTCATCGGTACGTGTCTTCACGATGTTATAGAGACTGATGAGGTCGCTGTTGATATCGGCAAGAATATAACGAGAAAAGTCGGTGTTGAGAAACACCGACCCGGCACCCACGAAAGGTTCAATCAGGCATTCACCCTGAGGTAAATGCCGTTTGATATCATCAAGCAGGGGGTATTTTCCCCCTGCCCATTTCAAAAAAGCGCGATTTTTTTTCATGCTGACTAACTAATTACACCTTCTCCGGCTGTGGAGAAAGCTCCGACAGCATCCTGCGCTTTAGTCTTTGTCCCGCAATTGGGCGAAACAGCAAACCATTGCAGAACATATCCTATCTTACTTCAAATCGGCCTGAACCTGGTGCAGCGGTTTTGCCCACGGATTTTTCGCCTGAATATCGGCGGGTAGCGTAGACACTGCACGTTTCGCATCTTCTTTAGACGCATACACGCCTGTTACCAGAACATACCACGGTTGACCGTTACGCGTCGTCTGATACACCACGTAGTTCTTCAGATTTTCTTTCTTCGCCCAACCGTTGAGGTTGTCGTAATTAGAAGAACTGCTGAGCTGCAACGTGTAATGGCTGGACGGCGCAGATTTTAACGCTCCGACATTTCCAGCACTTTTCGCTCCACCAGCAACAGGTGTTGACGTTGCAGTTGGCGCAGGCGTTGTAGTCGCGGTTGCTTTCGGCTCAACGGTCGCCTTCGGCGTAGCGGTAACCACAGGTGCCTTGGTTGTGGTCGTCGGCGCAGTTGCAGTTGGTTTTGCCTGAGCAACAGGTTTCGGCTCTGTCTGCGTCGCTTTCACCGTAGTTTGCGGTTTGCTCTTCGGCTCAATAACGGCCTGTTTACGTTCCTGGTGTGTCGCAGCAGGGCGTTCAGCCGTTTCCGTTTTCGCAGTCTGGCGCACAGCATTACCATTACGAACTGGCGCAACGGTCGCAGGTTCGGTCGGCAGCGTAGAGTTAACCACTACATTGTTAACCTGCTCCTGGCCTTGCGGTTGCGTCAGAGCGTTGTTCAGATCGCCCTGCACTTCAACACGCTGCTGGCCTTCAGTTGCCGCAGGTGTCTGACCTTGAGTTGGGGTAGAGGAAATCGGCGGTAGGGAAACATCCTGCTGGGTATTGCCAGCGGTCTGCTCAGCGCCTGTTGCAGGCGTAGTCGTGCTCGCCTGATCCGTCGCATTGTTGCCAGAAAGATCGATGCTCTTCTCGCCAGATCCAGCCTGCTCACTGGGAGATGATGAGGGGGCTTTCAGCGCAGAACCGATACCGATGATCAGCAGCAACAGCACCAGGACACCGACACCCATCATCATATACTGACGAGAGGCAGGCTTGCTGGCGGGTTTCTTACGCTTGCGCGGACGGCGTTCTACACGCTCTTCATCCACGTCATCGTCCTCAGATTCATACTCTTCTTCAATGTCCCGTTCTTCTTCACGCTCTTTACGTGCGCGCGCAGGACGGCGATCGTCAGCATCCAGATCAACATCATCAAAATTGATTTGCGGCTCATTATCGCGTTCAGACGATTGACGAGAACGACCAGTACGACGATCGCTGGGATCGGGTTTCAGCTCGTCTTCTGGTTTGAATTCATCCATTTAACACCCCACTCAAAGGTTAATGCTTACGACTTTGCACATAACCTGAAGCTAAAAGACCTACGTTTCGCAACGCAAGCCAGACCTTTCTTGTTGTTACGCCGGCTGGCAATCAGCAATAGCGTTAAGAACCACCTCGTGCGACACTCCGCCGCGCACTTCACTCTTCCCTATAGCCCGCGGAAGCACTAAACGAATCTCTCCCGCTAACACTTTTTTATCTCGCAGCATGTGCGGTAGATAAGCCTCGCTGGACATTTCACGCGGTCCATTGACCGGCAAGCCCGCTCGCTGCAGCAGCGTAATGATGCGCTGCGTATCAGCGGAGGTAAACTGTCCAAGACGTTCTGACGTACGAGCAGCCATTACCATACCTGCTGCAACGGCTTCACCATGTAACCAATTGCCATAACCCATTTCAGCTTCGATCGCATGGCCAAACGTGTGCCCCAGATTCAGTAAAGCACGTAAGCCCATTTCACGCTCGTCCGCTGCGACAACTTCTGCTTTCAGCTCACAACAACGACGAATACAGTACGCCATCGCCGGACCATCCAGACGCAATAACGCATCCAGATTTTCTTCCAGCCAACTGAAAAATTCACCGTCAAGGATGATGCCGTATTTGATCACTTCCGCCAGCCCCGATGCCAGCTCACGCGCAGGAAGCGTTTTCAGACAATCGAGATCCACCACCACGGACGCCGGTTGGTAAAACGCGCCAATCATGTTTTTACCGAGGGGATGGTTTACGGCGGTTTTGCCGCCAACGGAGGAGTCGACCTGCGACAACAGGGTTGTCGGGACTTGAATAAAACGAACACCACGCTGATAGCTGGCTGCCGCAAAACCGGTCAGATCGCCTATCACGCCGCCGCCAAGTGCGACTAACGTGGTATCACGACCGTGCGGTTTTTGCAGTAACGCAGTGAAAACCGTATCCAGAACCGTCAGGCTTTTATACTGCTCGCCATCGGGAAGGATAACGCTATCAACGTTTACACCCGCCTGTTCAAGTACGCCGCGAACCTTATCGAGATAAAGGGGAGCCAGGGTTTCGTTGGTTACCAACATAACCTGATCGCCCGATTTCAGCGGTAAGAATGAAGCTGGCTCATTAAACAAACCAGCCGCGATGGTGATAGGGTAACTACGTTCCCCGAGAGTGACTGTGATCCTCTCCATTACGCGACATCCACCTTAGTTACTTGTACCCGCAGACGAGTGTGTATTCAGCCAGAATTAGTTGCTTTCCAACATATGAATAATCTGGTTTGCTACGACTTTTGCGCTCTGATCGTCGGTGCGAATGGTCACGTCAGCAATCTCTTCGTACAGAGGATTGCGTTCGTCAGCCAACGCTTCCAGAACTTCACGAGGCGGCGATTCTACCTGCAGCAGCGGGCGTTTCTTGTCACGTTGAGTTCGCGCAAGTTGTTTTTCAATTGTCGTTTCAAGATAGACCACGACGCCACGCGCGGAAAGACGGTTACGTGTTTCACGTGATTTAACAGAGCCACCGCCAGTTGCCAGCACAATACCCTGTTTTTCCGTCAACTCGTTGATGACTTTTTCTTCGCGATCACGGAAGCCGTCTTCACCTTCTACATCGAAGACCCAGCCCACATCAGCTCCGGTTCGTTTCTCAATCTCTTGATCAGAATCGTAAAATTCCATATTGAGTTGTTGAGCTAACTGGCGCCCAATAGTGCTTTTTCCGGCACCCATAGGCCCAACCAGAAAGATATTGCGTTTCTCTGCCATTTTTTCGGTACTACTAAGACTATTCGTTAATGGTAAACCCGCTTCGCAGACACTCAGCGCAGCAGGACATGAACTGAAACCTCATAAGATATTGCGAGAGTCAGACTGAAAATTATCTCAATACTCAAGCGGGTTTGGCAACTGAATAAATCACCAAACCTTACGCATTTCTGGTCGTGGCAGGCATGCTACCCTGCAAACATCAGACCTGGCGACGTATCGCGCAGCCAAATGACACCAAATAAGCCTATGACACACCACCAGAAAGGCAAAGCGTATTTACTGCCGCATAAGTAAAGAAAAGTACCGACACTCAAATCGGTACTCCTTGTATGCTAAATACACCCGCACGTCAAATCTCTGAAACGTGTTCAGTGCAAAAACAACGGCTTTTCATGCATAAGTTATTGCGTTGAAACCAGTCTGGGCGTAATAAAAACCACTAATTCACGCCGTTCGTCTTCTTTACCATCATGGCGAAAGAGAGAGCCAAGCCAGGGGATGTCCCCTAACAGCGGCACGCTGTCGGCTGCGGATTTATTCTTATGTGAAAAAATCCCGCCCAGCGCAATCGTCTCGCCGCTTTTTACCTCGACCTGAGTTTCAATCTCCTGCTTATCAATAGCCAGAACTTCGCCATCCGCCTGCTGTAGCACCTGCCCGGGAACATTCTGGCTGATATGCACTTTCAGTCTGATTCGTCCTTTCTGCAATACGGTGGGCGTGACTTCCATCCCTAATACAGCTTCCTTGAACTCGACGGATGTCGCGCCGCTTTCACCGCTGGAGACCTGATAAGGGATCTCACTACCCTGCTTAATACTGGCAGGTTGCAGGTGAGAAGCCAGTAAGCGTGGACTGGCGATGATGTCCAACTGCTGTTTTTGCTCCAGCGCAGACAGCTCCAGCTCGAGTAAACGACCGTTAATACGGCCAATGTTAAATCCCACACGGGATGTGGCTGTGGATACAGAAAGATCGCTGGCAAGCGTTGTGACGTTCCCCACCGCCCCCGATTGCTGTGCGTCAGCCAGCGACCACTTCACCCCCAGCTCACGCAAGCTTTTTTCATTAATCGTCACGATATGCGCCGCCAGTTCGACTTGTGCAACCGGCAGATCCATTTGCGCCACCCACGTTTCCAGTGCGTTAAGCGCAACGCTATTATCACGCAGCAGTAAGCGGTTGGTGCGTTTATCCACCGTCATGCTTCCTTTGGCGCTGAGCAGCTTTTCTCCGGCTTTTGCCAGCTCGGAGGCATCAGCATATTGCAAAATGATACTGCGATGTTCCAACGGCAGGCTGGCCTGAAGCCGTGCCTGCTCATTGTCCTGACGAGCCGCATTTTCACTCTGCCATTGAACAGAATGCACATGCAGAATGTTGCCTTCCTGACGTAATACCAGCCCGGCGCTTTTCACCACTGTTTGCAATGCCTGCTTCCAGGGCACATCCGTCAAATGCAGTGACAGCACACCGCTGACATCCGGTGAAACTACCAGGTTTTTCTTTTCCTGTTCGGCCAGCGCCTGCAATACCTGCACCACCGGCACATCATCGACCACCAGCGTCACGTTTTGCGATTTCGCCGCCAGTACGCTCTGAATCCCGACCACCAGTACGAGCACTATCCATGCCATCCATCGCTTCATTTATCGCTCCTTGTCGTTGCCACTGCCACTGCGGCGGCTCGCAGTTTTTCCCTGTGTCGAGGGTTACGCTCTGGGCCGTTATCTGCGTAACCGTCCAACCGTTTTTCAGGACATCATTTCGCTCAACCCGCTGCCATTTTTTCTGGCTATCCTGAACAATGCCAATGGGTCGCGCGCCCTGGCTCAATATTCCCTGATAGCGCCATGCCGACAGCTCAGCAATTTGGCAACGGTCCTCCGGCGGCAGGAAGGGATTACGCATACCGGTGAGTATCAGTACGCTTACGCACGCCAACAGCCAGCGTTCAACCATCATTCAGGCGCTCCAGTTGTAGTGTTAACAGCAGCTCCGCACCTTCTGCGTAAAGAGAAAACCGGCTGACGTTCATCCCTTGCTCCGCTAATTGGTCAAACATCGGCGGGATGACATCCCAGCCTGGCTTCAGCGTCATTTCTCCGCCCTGTGCGGAGGGTTGCCAGTGGATAAGATGTGCAAGAGGAGTCTGAAACAGCAGTGGGGAGAACGGAATCAGCGTCTCTTCAGGCTCTTCTGGCGATGCCGCCAGCAGATATAAATTTCGCCATTGTGCCTGAATGGCCGCTCGTTGCTGGTTTAGCGCCTCTTGTTGCATAACCCGTTTCTGCGCGGTGGAGCTGAGGCATAACATGACGACGATGAGCAGTCCCAGCATCCAGCCACAGCCGCAGATGAGCCGAAAGCGCGGCGACTGCGCTAACCAGCTATCACAAAGCGTTTTCATGCGCACCGCTCCGCATCAGTCGATAGTGGAATTGCCAGCGTCCCTGCGCATCCTGCTGCGTTTCGCCAGGGCTACCCAATTTAAACAGCGGCAGCTGGCGTAATTGCGCTTCCAGCGCCTTCAGCGCGGCAAAGCTCAGCGTGTTTCCCGTCAGTTCCAGTGTCTCCTGCTGCCAGGTGATTTTTGTTAACCACGCCTGCTCCGGCAGTAATTCCGCCAGCCCTTGCAAAACCCGCTGCCAGCTTCGGGTCTGCTCACGCTGTTTGTTCCGCGCTTGAACCTGTTGCCATCGTTGCTGGCGCTGCTGCACACGCGGCTTTAGCGCCATTAAAGCCTCGGCCCGCGTCTTTTCGGCATCCGCTAACAACAATTCGACCTGGTTTTCTACGCTCAAAACACTGTAATAGCGCAACAACACGCCAATACTAAGCAGTAGCGAAATGCCAAATAAAACACTCCAGAAGCGTAGGCAGGCGCGACGTCGCGCCTGGCGCCAGGGCAGAAGATTGATGGTCGCTATCATCAACATGTGCCTCCCATAGCGAGTCCCAGTGCAATGGTGAAGCGATGGCTTTGCGTTGGAATTGGCGGCTGGCGTACAGACACCACGCTTAAAGGATCGAAGCCGCTGGGATCGCATAGCGCAATGGCTGTTGTGGAAAGCGATAATGTCGCGGCAAGCTCGTCGATACAGCCAATATCGCCCGTTGATTTACGCCCCCATGCCGAACGGGTCGCCCATAGCCACTGGGTATCATCATGCCATACCAGACACTGATGACGTTCTGGCAGGTAAGGTATAAATCGCTGTAACGCGCTGGCATCCGGCGTAATCGCCGTAACCTGCACCTTCAACGTTTGGATAAGCGTCAGAAGCGCTGAAATCTCTTTGCTTTGCGCGGCAGTGACGTTAAACGCCGGGCTTAACGTGTCTTCGCTATAATCAAAATGCAGCGCATCCGGCGCCATATCCAGCTCACGCGCCATCGAACCGGATAACCATGCGGCTTGCTCCGGCTCGCCCAGCATCATTTCCGGACGAGGGTACTTTTTTTGTAACGTCCTGTTGGCAGGAAAAGAGAGATGAATATGGTGTCGGCGAGGAAGCTCCCGGCTCCACGGCAGTAGCGCTGCGACAAGCTGTTCAGGCTCGCGAATGTGGCCATCGACGATAACCTGAGGCGTCAGCGGTATACGCCACCAGCGCTGGAGAAACCGACCGGATGCGTCGTGAACTAAGGCGACAGCCAGCGCTTCATGTTGCTGAATATGCAGACCAATTTTCCAGATATTGAAAGCCATTGCTGATGATCTCCTTATCACCCGTTGCTTTAACGGGTATATCAATGCGTCTGGCTTGCCTTTATACTACCGCGCGTTTGTTTATAAACTGCCCAAATGCCACTAAATGGGAAATCTCCAGTGAAGTTCGTAAAGTATTTATTAATCCTTGCAGTATGTTGCATCCTGCTGGGAGCAGGCTCGATTTATGGCCTCTATCGCTATATTGAGCCGCAATTACCTGACGTCGCGACGCTCAAAGATGTGCGTTTACAGATCCCGATGCAGGTTTACAGCGCTGATGGCGAGCTGATCGCGCAATATGGCGAGAAACGTCGAATCCCGGTCACCCTGGATCAGATGCCGCCGGTAATGGTTAAAGCCTTTATCGCTACCGAAGACAGTCGCTTTTATGAGCACCACGGGGTAGACCCGGTGGGGATCTTCCGTGCTGCCAGCGTCGCGCTGTTCTCCGGCCATGCATCGCAAGGGGCCAGCACCATTACCCAACAGTTGGCGAGAAACTTCTTTCTGAGCCCGGAACGTACGCTGATGCGTAAGATCAAAGAAGTGTTCCTGGCGATCCGCATTGAACAACTGCTGAGTAAAGATGAGATCCTCGAACTGTATCTGAACAAGATTTACCTGGGGTATCGCGCTTATGGCGTAGGTGCTGCCGCGCAGGTCTATTTCGGTAAGACGGTTGATCAGCTCAGCTTAAGTGAAATTGCGGTGATTGCCGGTCTGCCAAAAGCGCCGTCAACCTTCAACCCCCTCTATTCGATGGAAAGGGCAACCGCGCGACGTAACGTCGTACTGTCGCGTATGTTGAGCGAAAACTACATCACGCAGGCCCAGTACGATCAGGCGCGCGGCGAAGCCATTGACGCCAACTACCACGCGCCGGAAATCGCCTTCTCCGCGCCGTATCTCTCTGAGATGGTGCGCCAGGAGATGTATAACCGTTATGGCGAGAAAGCCTATGAGGACGGGTATCGCATCACCACCACTATTACGCGCAAAGTACAGCAGGCTGCTCAGCAGGCAGTACGTAACAACGTGATGGATTACGACATGCGCCACGGTTACCGCGGCCCGTCGAACGTGCTGTGGAAAGTGGGCGAAAGCAGTTGGGACAGCAAGAAAATCACCGATACGCTGAAAGCGCTACCGACTTATGGTCCCCTGCTACCGGCGGTTGTTACCAGCGCCAATCCGCAGGAAGCCATTGCCGCGCTGGCGGATGGTACGTCAGTGTCATTACGGATGGATGGCATGCGCTGGGCGCGTCCTTACCGCTCGGATACCCAGCAAGGCCCGACGCCGCGCAAAGTGACTGATGTGGTGCAAACCGGGCAGCAAATCTGGGTACGCCAGGTTGGCGATGCCTGGTGGCTGGCGCAAGTACCGGACGTCAACTCCGCACTGGTCTCCATCAATCCGCAAAACGGCGCGGTGCTGGCGCTGGTCGGTGGTTTTGACTTCAACCAGAGCAAGTTTAACCGTGCAACCCAGGCGTTACGCCAGGTGGGTTCCAACATCAAACCATTCCTGTATACCGCCGCGATGGATAAAGGTCTGACGCTGGCGAGCATGCTCAACGACGTGCCGATCTCCCGATGGGATGCAGGCGCGGGTTCCGACTGGCAGCCGAAGAACTCACCGCCGCAATACGCCGGTCCTATCCGCTTACGTCAGGGGCTGGGTCAGTCGAAAAACGTGGTGATGGTACGCGCCATGCGCGCGATGGGCGTGGATTACGCGGCAGAGTATCTGCAACGTTTCGGCTTCCCGGCACAAAACATTGTGCACACCGAGTCGCTGGCGCTGGGTTCTGCCTCATTCACGCCGTTGCAGGTGGCGCGCGGTTATGCAGTGATGTCTAACGGCGGCTTCCTGGTCGATCCGTATTTCATCAGTAAAATAGAAAGCGATATGGGCGGCGTTATCTTCGAGGCGAAGCCGAAAATTGCCTGTCCGGAATGCGATATTCCGGTGATTTATGGTGATACCCAGAAATCTAACGTGCTGGAGAACAGTAACGTCGAAGATGTCGCCGTATCGCAGGAACAGCAGAATGCCGCCGTGCCTATGCCTCAGCTTGAGCAGGCAAACCAGGCGCTGGTCGCGCAAAGCGGAACACAGGAGTACGCTCCACATGTGATCAACACGCCGTTGGCCTTCCTGATTAAAAGCGCCCTGAACACCAATATCTTTGGTGAGCCGGGCTGGATGGGAACCGGTTGGCGTGCAGGTCGCGATTTACAGCGCCATGATATCGGCGGGAAAACCGGGACCACCAACAGCTCTAAAGATGCATGGTTCTCCGGCTACGGGCCTGGCGTGGTGACGTCGGTATGGATCGGGTTTGATGACCATCGCCGCAATCTCGGACACACGACGGCTTCTGGGGCGATCAAAGACCAGATCTCCGGCTACGAAGGCGGCGCAAAGAGCGCACAGCCTGCCTGGGATGCCTATATGAAGTCCGTGCTGGAAGGCGTGCCTGAGCAGCCGCTGACACCGCCGCCGGGTATCGTGACGGTCAATATCGATCGCAGCACCGGTCAACTGGCAAGCGGTGGCAACAGCCGCGCAGAATACTTCATTGAAGGCACTCAGCCGACGCAACAGGCGGTGCATGAGGTGGGGACGACCATTATCGATAATGGTGAGACGCACGAACTGTTCTGATCCCTGACCGATCAAAAAAAGGCGCTTCGGCGCCTTTTTTATTCTTTGCGAAGAGAAATTAAAGCCGCCCTTGTCCTTTCAGCCATTCGCGCACGAGGAACAGCGCACTCACATTACGCGCTTCGTGAAAGTCAGGATCTTCCAGCAGATCCATCAAATGCGCCAGCGGCCAGCGCACCTGCGGTAATGGTTCAGGCTCATCACCTTCCAACGATTCAGGATATAAGTCCTCCGCCACCACGATGTTCATTTTGCTGGAGAAATAGGAAGGCGCCATGCTGAGTTTCTTTAAAAACGTCAGATCTTTTGCGCCAAACCCCACCTCTTCTTTCAGCTCCCGATTCGCCGCTTCGTACACGCTTTCGCCAGGATCGATTAACCCCTTGGAAAAACCCAGTTCGTAAGATTCGGTCCCGACCGCGTATTCGCGGATGAGGATCAGGTGGTCGTCCACAATCGGCACAATCATTACCGCTTCACGCGTGGACGGGCGCATACGTTCATAAACGCGGCGTACGCCATTGCTGAACTCAAGGTCCACGCTTTCGACTTTAAACAGCCGGGATTGGGCGACGGTTTCCACTTTCAAAATCGTGGGTTTCTGTAATGATTTGCTCATTGTGAGGATCTTTGCTGTGAAATCTGGGGTTATTGTGCGATATACCGCACGGTTTCGGCAATGTGAATTGCCGTTTATTTACATTTATGTAACGTACTAAAAGTTAATCCCTATTTCAAATTAAAAGTCAATAGGTTGAAATAACTCCAGGAATTTGCTGATATTCCATTTTTAGTGATTTTGCTATGATTCGCATTTACTGGGCTGTACTTAAAGATGCTCAAGTTCGACTCCACACTTGCCGATAGCCAACCACAGAATCACGAATATTGAACAGGGTGCGACTGACCACGCCTGACAGACTAAGTAAGATGGGGAAAGCATGAGCACCATTCTGATTTTTTTAGCTGCTTTGCTGGCCTGCTCATTGCTTGCAGGATGGCTACTCAGAACGAAATCCAGACGGAAAAATTTACCCTTGAGCAACGTCTTCTCAGACGCCTCGAAGCGTAAACTCACGCCTGAAGAGCGCAGTGCAGTCGAAAACTATCTCGAAAGCCTTAGTCAAATTCAGCAGGTACCTGGTCCAACGGGCGCCAGCTCCGCGCCGGTGTCATTAACGCTGAATGCCCAAAGTAATAGCGTCATCGTGCTTACGCACGCGATTACACGTTACGGCATTACTACCGACGATCCTAACAAATGGCGTTACTATCTTGATTCCGTTGAGGTACATCTTCCCCCTTTCTGGGAACAATACATCAATGACGAAAACAGCGTTGAGCTAATCCACACCAATACGATACCGCTGGTTATCTCCCTGAACGGCCATACGCTGCAGGAATATATGCAGGAAGCGCGTGGCTATGCGTTACAGCACACCGCCTCTACCCAGGCGTCCATTCGCGGTGAAGAAAGCGAGCAGATTGAACTGCTGAATATTCGCCAGGAAACCCATGAAGAATATGCGCTTAGCCGCCCATCGGGATTGCGCGAGGCGTTACTGATTGCCGCATCGTTCCTGCTGTTCTTTTTCTGTTTGATAATCCCGGATACGTTTGTTCCGTGGACAGTTGGTGGCGCGGTGCTGCTGCTAGCTGCGGGTCTGTGGGGGCTGTTCGCCCCACCGTCTAAAACCGCCCTGCGGGAAATTCATTGTCTGCGCGGTACGCCGCGTCGCTGGGGGCTGTTTGGCGAAAACGACCAGGAGCAAATTAATAATATCTCACTAGGTATTATTGATCTGATTTATCCACCGCACTGGCAGCCTTACATCGCACAAGATCTTGGCCAGCAAACGGATATTGATATTTATCTCGATCGCCACGTTGTTCGCCAGGGACGTTTTTTATCGCTGCATGACGAAGTCAAAAACTTCCCGTTACAGCACTGGCTGCGCAACGCCGTCATCGCGGGCGGCTCGTTGCTGGTGCTGCTGATGCTGCTGTTTTGGATCCCGCTGGATATGCCGATAAAGCTTACGCTTTCCTGGATGAAGGGCGCACAAACTATCGAAGCCACCAGCGTTAAACAGCTTGAAAACGCGGGCGTTCGCGTGGGTGACACGCTGCATCTGAGCGGTACGGGTATGTGTAACATTCATACCCAAGGGAGCTGGAATGCGCAGCCTTCCGCGCCGTTTATGCCTTTCGATTGCACGCAAATTATCTGGAATGACGCGCGCGCATTACCGCTGCCTGAGTCCGACCTGGTGAATAAAGCCACCGCGCTCACGCAGGCGGTGAACCGCCAACTACACCCCAAAGCGGATGATGACTCTCGCGTCAGCGCGTCGTTACGCTCGGCAATTCAAAAGTCCGGAATGGTGTTACTGGACGATTTTGGCGAGATCGTCCTGAAAACGGCCGATCTGTGCGCGGCCAAAGATGAATGTGTACGTTTAAAAAATGCACTGGTTAACCTTGGTAACAGTAAAGACTGGACGGCGCTGGTGAAACGGGCGAACGCAGGCAAACTGGATGGCGTGAACGTGCTGCTGCGTCCGGTAAGTGCGGAGTCGTTGGATAATCTGGTGAATACCTCTACGGCGCCGTTTATTTCACGCGAGACTGCGCGAGCGGCCCAGACGCTGAATAGCCCAGCCCCTGGCGGTTTCCTGATTATCAGCGACGAAGGCAGCGATCTGGTCGATCAGCCGTGGCCGACAACCTCGCTATATGACTATCCCCCACAGGAACAGTGGAACGCCTTCCAGCGTCTGGCGCAGATGCTGATGCAGACGCCGTTTCGCGCGGAGGGGATCGTCACCAATATTTCGACCGACGCCAATGGCACCCAGCACATTGGCCTGCACCGTATCCCGGATCGTTCAGGATTATGGCGCTACCTTGGCACGACGCTGCTGATGTTCTCCATGCTCGGATGCGCTGTCTACAACAGCATACAGGCTTTCAGACGCTACCAGCGTCACCGCTCCCGCATCACGGAAATTCAGAGCTACTACGAAAGTTGCCTGAATCCAACGCTGATTGACAACCCAGAAAGCCTGATTCGATAACACGCTCGCGCGACAGGATATGCTACCCTGTCGCGCATCATGTTTTCTTCTGGGGAGTTTCCATGCAGATCAATATTGCCTGGCACGATGTCGATACCGTGTTGTTAGATATGGACGGCACGCTGCTCGACCTGGCATTCGATAACTATTTCTGGCAAAAACTGGTGCCGGAAACCTATGGCGCGAAACAGGGTATCTCTCCCCAGGAAGCCCAGGACTATATTCGTCAGCAGTATCATGCCGTGCAACATACGCTAAACTGGTACTGCCTGGATTACTGGAGCGAATGCCTGGATCTTGATATTTGCGCCATGACAACGGAACAGGGACCGCGCGCCGTTTTGCGTGAAGATACCGTACCGTTTCTTGATGCCTTAAAAGCCAGCGGCAAGCGCCGTATTTTGCTCACCAACGCGCATCCCCATAACCTGGCGGTGAAGCTGGAGCATACCGGTCTGGCCTCACACCTTGATTTATTACTTTCCACCCACACATTTGGTTATCCCAAAGAGGATCAGCGGTTATGGCACGCTGTGGCTGAAGAAACGGGAATGAGTGCAGAGAAGACGCTGTTTATTGATGACAGCGAACCCATTCTCGACGCCGCTGCTCTGTACGGTATTCGTTACTGCCTCGGCGTGACCAATCCCGACTCAGGCATCGCGGAAAAACAGTACGCACGCCATCCGTCACTGAATGACTACCGCCGACTGATCCCCTCACTGATGTGAAGGAGACGCCATGAAAGAAAAGCCCTCTACTGAAGTCAGGCTGGATAAATGGCTGTGGGCTGCACGCTTTTACAAAACGCGTGCGCTAGCCCGCGAAATGGTTGAAGGCGGTAAGGTGCATTACAACGGCCAGCGCAGCAAACCGAGCAAGATTGTCGAGCTGAACGCCACCCTCACCCTGCGCCAGGGAAATGACGAGCGAACGGTCATTATCAAGGCTATTACTGAGCAGCGTCGCCCGGCCACGGAAGCCGTTACGCTGTATGAAGAAACTGCGGAAAGCGTAGAAAAACGCGAAAAAGTGGCTCTGGCGCGTAAACTTAACGCGTTAACCATGCCGCACCCGGACAGGCGACCGGACAAGAAAGAGCGCCGCGACCTGTTACGATTTAAACATGGCGACAGCGAGTGACTGTCACCTGCAAGAGAGATGATTATGCCGCAACATGACCAATTACATCGTTATCTGTTTGAAAACTTTGCCGTGCGCGGCGAGCTGGTGACCGTTTCGGAAACCCTGCAACAGATCCTCGAAAATCATACTTACCCGCAGCCGGTCAAGAACGTACTGGCTGAACTGCTGGTCGCCACCAGCCTGCTCACCGCCACGCTGAAGTTTGCCGGTGATATCACCGTACAGCTGCAGGGCGATGGTCCGCTGAGCCTGGCCGTCATCAACGGCAACAACAATCAGCAGATGCGCGGCGTGGCCCGTATGCAGGGCGATATCCCTGAAGGCGCTGATCTCAAAACGCTGGTAGGCAACGGCTACCTGGTGATCACCATTACCCCAGAAGAAGGCGAGCGCTATCAGGGCGTGGTTGGTCTGGAAGGCGACACGCTGGCCGCCTGTCTGGAAGATTACTTCATGCGTTCTGAACAGTTGCCGACACGTCTGTTTATCCGTACTGGCGACGTCGATGGCAAACCCGCTGCTGGCGGGATGCTTCTGCAGGTAATGCCGGCGCAAAACGCGCAGGCAGATGATTTCGATCACCTGACAGCCCTGACCGAAACCATCAAAACTGAAGAGCTGTTAACGCTCCCGGCCAACGAAGTGCTGTGGCGCTTGTACCACGAAGAAGAGGTTACTCTCTACGATCCGCAGGACGTTGAGTTCAAATGCACCTGTTCACGCGAACGCTGCGCTGGCGCACTGAAAACGCTGCCGGACGAAGAAGTGGACAGCATTCTGGCGGAAGAAGGCGAGATCGATATGCACTGCGATTACTGCGGGAGCCACTATCTGTTTAATGCCATGGACATTGCTGAGATCCGTAGCAACGCTTCCCCGGCGGACCCGCAGGTACATTAATCACCACTGCCTATCCGGCCCACAATCGTCGACCGGATAGGCGTTCGCACCGCCATCCATCAAAACGCTATCTGCAACACGCTCACTCGTTGTAATAATTCATCGGCAATCGGGTGCCATCAATGGTGATATCACGCCAAACTCTGGGGGCTGAATTCAGTTGATGATTCGCCACCGCCTGCAGCAGTTTATCCTTATTGAATCCTGCAGGTAGCTGACCTGATGCGATGAGTTCCCATTTATCCTCTTTCCTGGCAAAGACCAGACTCTCACCATCGCCAAAAGCATACAGCACCTGCTCAGGCTTACCATCCGCATTAAGGTCCTGATCGACCAGGACGCATGCATCCTGCTCAACGCAGGATGTAATGCGGTAGCTCTGCCCTTTGACAAACGCCCAGAAGGCCTCATCGGGTTGCCTGCTACCTGGAGCGATCATCACTTTCGGCGCTAGTTGAGTGGCAGTCAGGTTCTGCATGGGATCGCGACGTCCTTGCAGCAGAGAATTTAAGTCGCGCCGGCGCTTACTGTCTTGGTTAAACGCCGCATCTTTTTGTAATGCCTCCAACGCCGCACGTCCCGGTTTTCCGCTATTACCCAACATATACAGGCTGACCTGATCCGGCTTAATTTTGCCACTGTGATACAGCCCCATATGGCTTTTGACGCTGATGCGCCAGGCATCAATAACCGGCGACGACAGCAAAATCAACAGCCCCAACGCCAGCAACGAGACGCAAAGAATCACCTTCCCCTGAAGCTCAAGCGAATTGCGCCCACGGCGTAAAATACTCGCCAGATAGCCAAACGACCAGAGCAGCAGCACGCAGACCACCAGCACGCCATATAAACGCTCGGGCGTCCAACCGTACTGTTGAATTCGCACCCACAGTGACCAACCGGCAATCAGCATATAGATGGGCGCGACAACCAGGGCGCATTTGATCAGGTAGCGTAACGCGGCTGGATAGGGAAGCGCCTCTTTCTGCGGCTCGCGAACGATAGCCATCAACAGCAGCAGGAGCAGCGCCAGCGTTGACATCAACCCGGCCGCAGACACCCGCTGCGAGATAGCCTCCAGGCCGGTGAAGGGCAAGGTCAGTACAAACATCAGCGCCAGCAGCGCGACCAGGGGTAACAGACCGGTGGCGATCAAAGTCAGTAACTTTTGGACCGCCGCAACCAGACGCGACTGCGTGCGGGTCAGTACCACCGCCAGTGCGGTAACCAGGCCAAAGGCCACGTAGCCAAACCAGTCGGTATCAAAGAAAAGCGTGTCGAAGAAGGTAATACCAACGAGCTTAAACATCTCGCTCCATAGCAGGAGCACCATCCAGAACAGACCGTTGGCGACAAAGACAATCAGTAACGTCAGCGCGTTAAGCCACAAACTAGCATAAAACTGCGCATAGCGGGCCTGCTGGCGGGATGCGTGGAGCGAGTACTGAATCCATGGCAATGCCAGCATCGCCATCAGCAGTAAGCGCCAGCCGTACAACATAAAAATATCATTTTGCCGCCACTTATCGCTGCCCTCGACTTGCCACTTTAGCCAGACGCTCATCGCCAGCACGACAACAAAGATCAGCGCCATCCAGTACCACAGCGCGCGTTGTTTGAAAGAGACAACAGTGAGTAAAAGCGCCGAGGAGAGAGCAATTGTCGCGGGCATGCCATAGAACAGCCAGCCGTCATTATGCGGCACCAGATATGTCATCAGCAGGTAGCACAATATCCCCTGTAACAGGCCGATAGATATCATGCCCCAGCGAGTAGTACGTGAAAGCTCAACACTATCCATGTCGTCACCCAGAATGAAGAGAAAAGGTAATTATCGCATCAACTTCACAATTTTGAGCATTGATAGGCCGATCCCGGACCACTGCGGCGGGAAGTGAATCGATATTGTTTATGTATGAGTTACGTTATTTTCTTACGTGAATGCGATTACACTCACAAGTTTCCCGCCAAAAACACTCTCTATTAACGTTTTAAGAACATTTTCCACAACAAAAAAGGGTTTCCTGCCATAATATCCGCCTCTTTGTGACAGGAGTCGCAGCGCATTCGGTTATCCGTGATTTTCCCGGATGCGTAAATCTATGAGCCTTGTCGCGGTTAGCAATCCCTAAAAAACCTTACTATTCCAGGTAATACATATTGGCTAAGGAGCAGTGAAATGCGTGTGAACAACAGTTTAACCCCGCAAGATCTCAAGGCTTATGGTATCAATGACGTTCAGGATATCGTTTACAATCCAGACTACGACACGCTTTTCCAGGAGGAACTTGATCCAAACCTGGAAGGTTATGAGCGTGGCGTGTTAACAAACCTGGGCGCCGTTGCCGTTGATACCGGTATCTTTACCGGACGTTCGCCAAAGGATAAGTATATTGTCCGTGACGACACCACGCGCGACACGCTCTGGTGGTCCGACAAAGGTAAAGGTAAGAACGACAACAAACCGCTCTCCCCGGAAACCTGGCAGCATCTGAAAGGATTAGTCACCCAGCAGCTTTCCGGCAAGCGTCTGTTTATCATTGATGCATTCTGCGGCGCTAACGCCGATACCCGCCTTTCCGTACGCTTCATTACCGAAGTAGCCTGGCAGGCGCATTTTGTTAAAAACATGTTCATCCGCCCAAGCGACGAAGAGCTGGTTGATTTCAAACCTGATTTCATCGTGATGAACGGCGCTAAATGCACTAACCCGCAATGGAAAGAGCAGGGTCTGAACTCCGAAAACTTCGTGGCTTTCAACCTGACTGAGCGTATCCAGTTGATTGGTGGCACCTGGTACGGCGGCGAAATGAAGAAAGGTATGTTCTCCGTAATGAACTACCTGCTGCCGCTGAAAGGCATTGCCTCCATGCACTGCTCGGCAAACGTCGGGGAAAAAGGTGATGTGGCAGTCTTCTTTGGCCTGTCCGGTACGGGTAAAACAACGCTGTCCACCGATCCGAAACGCCGCCTGATTGGCGATGACGAACACGGCTGGGATGACGACGGCGTGTTTAACTTTGAAGGCGGTTGCTACGCGAAGACCATCAAACTGTCTAAAGATGCCGAGCCGGAAATCTACAACGCAATCCGTCGTGACGCGCTGCTGGAAAACGTCACCGTGCGCGCAGATGGTTCCATCGACTTCGACGACGGTTCCAAAACCGAAAACACCCGCGTGTCCTACCCGATTTATCACATCGATAACATCGTTAAGCCGGTGTCAAAAGCGGGTCACGCCACCAAAGTGATCTTCCTGACCGCCGACGCGTTTGGCGTGCTGCCGCCGGTCTCTCGTCTGACGGCAGACCAAACCCAGTACCACTTCCTGTCTGGCTTCACCGCCAAACTGGCCGGTACCGAACGTGGCGTCACCGAACCGACCCCAGCCTTCTCAGCCTGCTTTGGCGCAGCATTCCTGTCACTGCACCCAACGCAGTACGCAGAAGTACTGGTGAAACGTATGCAGGCGGCAGGTGCGCAGGCATATCTGGTTAACACCGGCTGGAACGGTACCGGCAAGCGTATCTCTATCAAAGATACCCGCGCGATTATCGACGCTATCCTGAACGGTTCGCTGGATGACGCAGAAACGTTCCGTCTGCCGATGTTTGACCTGGCTATCCCAACCGAGCTGCCGGGCGTAGATACTCGCATTCTCGATCCGCGTAATACCTATGCTTCTCCGGAGCAGTGGCAGGAAAAAGCCAACGCGCTGGCAAAACTGTTTATCGAGAACTTCGAGAAATACACCGATACCCCTGCAGGTGAAGCGCTGGTTAGCGCCGGACCGAAGCTGTAACGAAGAGTGCCGGATGGCGGTTTCGCCTTATCCGGCCTACAGCAACAAAAAGGGAGGCATTTCGCCTCCCTTTCTTATGCGTCTTTCGTGGTGCCCTGCGCGCGAGTGAAGGGAACCGGAAGCCAGGCGCGGATCGACAACCCTCCTCGTTCACTGGTGCCAATTTCCAGCATACCGTTATGGTTATCGATAATACGCTGCACAATCGCCAGACCCAGGCCCGTGCCGCTGGTACTACGCGCGCTGTCGCCGCGGACAAATGGCTGGAACAGGTGTTTACGCTGCTCCGGCTTGATGCCAGGACCATCATCTTCTACCTGGAACCAGGCGCGATGCGTCTCCGTACCGCTGCTGACCTTAATCCAGCCGTTGCCGTAACGGGCGGCGTTAACCACCATATTGGCAACCGCACGCTTGATCGACAGCGGGTGCATTTTCACCTGAATGCTGCCCGGCAGCAGCGCAGTTTCGATTTCACGTTCATAGCCGCTTTCCGCTGCGACCACTTCGCCTAACACCGAGTTCAGATCCGCCATCTCCATCGGCATCTCCTGACCGGTACGCAGATAATCGATAAACTGCTCGATAATGGCATTACACTCTTCGATGTCCTTATTGATGGATTCCGCGAGATAACCATCCTCTTCGCCCATCATTTCGGTCGCCAGACGAATACGCGTCAGCGGAGTACGTAAATCGTGGCTCACGCCCGCCATTAACAGCGTACGGTCATCGGCCAGTTGCTTCACCCCCGCGGCCATATGGTTAAAGGCTCGGGTAACGGAGCGCACCTCTGAAGCGCCATACTCACGCAGCGGCGGCGGAATGATACCTTTCCCCACCTGCAGCGCCGCATGTTCAAGATCCACCAGCGGTCGGTTCTGGATACGGATAAACAGCCACGCGCCACCGATAGCCAACAGCATAATCGCCAGCGTGTAGCGGAACAGCGGTGAGAAATCGCCCTGATGGATCTCCGTCAGCGGCACGCGTACCCAGATATTGGGCGACAGCCAGGTTTTCAGCCATACGACCGGCGAGCTTTTGTTCACCTCAACGCGGACTTCCGTCGGACCGCCCAGCTGCTGCGCCATCTGATGGCTTAAGAATTCATAGTGTTGCGCCCAACGCAGTCCAGCTTCTTCAGCTGCCTCGTTGGAATAGAGGGAAATACCCAGCTCACGATAAATTTCCCGGCGGAATGCGGGCGGCACCACCAGTTGCGTACCGTCCTCCAGCTGCAGTTTATCGGTCATCAGCATACGAACTTCGTAGGCCAGGACCTTATTAAACTGCTGGAGGCTCGGCAGTATCGCGAAGTTCAGCACTACCAGGTAAGTCGTCACCAGGCTGGCAAACAGCAAGGTGACGATGAGCAATAACGTGCGGGCAAACGAACTTCGTGGCGAGAAGCGCATTCGCCTCATGCTTTAGAACCGTCCGGAACAAAGACGTAGCCGAGACCCCACACGGTCTGAATGTAGCGCGGATGCGCCGGGTCCTCTTCCACCATACGACGCAGGCGAGAAATCTGGACATCGATAGAACGCTCCATCGCCGAATATTCACGACCACGGGCCAGGTTCATCAGCTTGTCGCGGGACAGCGGCTCGCGCGGGTGGCTTACCAGCGCTTTCAGTACTGCAAATTCCCCGCTGGTGAGCGGCATTGGCTCATCTTCACGGAACATTTCACGCGTACCGAGGTTCAGTTTAAACTTACCAAAAGCAATGACCGCTTCTTCCTGAGAAGGCGCGCCCGGCAGTTCGTTCGCCTGACGACGGAGTACAGCGCGAATACGGGCCAGCAGTTCTCGCGGGTTAAACGGTTTCGGAATGTAATCGTCAGCGCCGATTTCCAGCCCAACGATACGATCGACTTCTTCACCCTTCGCCGTGACCATAATGATCGGCATCGGGTTGCTTTGACTGCGCAGGCGACGGCAAATAGACAGGCCATCTTCTCCCGGCAGCATTAAATCCAGCACCATCAGGTGAAAGGACTCACGGGTCAGCAGACGATCCATCTGCTCAGCGTTAGCGACGCTTCGAACCTGGAAGCCCTGCTCGGTCAGATAACGCTCCAGAAGCGCACGCAAGCGCATGTCGTCATCGACCACCAGAATCTTATAGTTCTCTTGCATTGTTATTACTCCCAAAGGTTCGCAACAATTAAGTGTATATTCTTAAGAAAGCTAACGTGAGTCACCAGCGAATTCTGGTATGAATTCCAGGCTAAATTGTTACAAAGCATATTAAACAGCAGCTTAAGTATACAATGTTTCTCGCAATACATTATTTATTCTGTTGATATGCTCGCGTAATACTAATTGTGCGCATCATCACAGAGTCGAAGGTAAAACAATAAGATGAAAACGCCCCTGATAACCCGCGAAGGGTATGAAAAACTCAAACAAGAGCTGAATTACCTCTGGCGTGAAGAGCGCCCGGAAGTCACCAAAAAGGTTACCTGGGCCGCAAGTCTGGGTGACCGCAGCGAAAATGCCGACTACCAGTATAATAAAAAGCGTCTGCGTGAGATCGACCGCCGTGTCCGTTATTTGACCAAGTGCATGGAGAATTTGAAAATCGTCGATTACTCCCCGCAGCAAGAGGGCAAAGTCTTCTTTGGCGCGTGGGTCGAGATAGAAAATGACGATGGCGACATCCGTAAATTCCGCATTGTCGGCTACGATGAGATCTTCGGTCGTAAAGATTACATTTCTATCGACTCACCGATGGCGCGGGCGCTGCTGAAAAAAGAGGTCGGCGATCTCGCGATAGTCAACACCCCTGGTGGTGAAGCCAGCTGGTACGTGAACGAAATTAAATACGTTAAGTGAGACCGGAACAATCCGAAGCCCCGGTAGATGACTGGCATTTTTGCCAGTCAATCCGTATAACTATCCCCTGATTTTTTATCCTATAGACGAAGCTATCCATGATGAATGATTCTTTCTGCCGCATTATCGCAGGTGAAATTCAGGCTCGTGCTGAACAGGTAGAAGCTGCCGTTCGCCTGCTTGACGAAGGGAACACCGTGCCGTTTATCGCACGTTATCGTAAGGAAATCACCGGCGGTCTGGACGATACGCAACTGCGTAATCTGGAGACCCGTCTGGGATATCTGCGTGAACTGGAAGACCGCCGTCAGGCAATCCTGAAATCTATCGGCGAGCAAGGCAAACTGACCGACGATCTGGCGAACGCGATCAACGGCACGTTAAGTAAGACCGAACTCGAAGATCTCTATCTGCCGTACAAACCTAAGCGCCGCACCCGTGGGCAGATAGCCATTGAGGCCGGACTGGAGCCGCTGGCAGATCTGCTGTGGAACGAACCATCCCACGACCCGGAAACAGAAGCTGCAAAATATCTCAACGCTGAAAACGGCGTGGCCGATACCAAAGCTGCCCTCGATGGCGCACGCTACATTCTGATGGAGCGCTTCGCCGAAGACGCTGCGCTGCTGGCAAAAGTGCGTGATTATTTGTGGAAAAACGCCCACCTGGTTGCCGCCGTGGTTAGTGGGAAAGAAGAGGAAGGCGCTAAGTTCCGCGATTACTTCGATCACCACGAACCTATTTCTACCGTTCCATCCCACCGTGCGCTGGCCATGTTCCGTGGTCGTAACGAAGGCGTGTTGCAGCTTTCACTAAATGCCGATCCGCAATTCGATGAGCCGCCAAAAGAGAGCCACGGCGAGCAGATTATCCAGGATCACCTGGGACTGCGCCTGAACAACGCCCCCGCTGACAGCTGGCGTAAAGGCGTTGTTAGCTGGACGTGGCGCATCAAAGTGCTGATGCACCTTGAAACTGAGCTGATGGGTACCGTGCGTGAACGTGCGGAAGATGAAGCGATCAACGTCTTTGCCCGTAACCTGCATGACCTGCTGATGGCCGCCCCGGCCGGGCTGCGCGCCACAATGGGTCTCGATCCGGGTCTGCGTACCGGTGTAAAAGTGGCGGTGGTTGACGGTACCGGCAAGCTGGTCGCGACCGACACTATTTATCCGCATACCGGCCAGGCAGCCAAAGCCGCCGTTGCCGTGGCGGCGTTGTGTGAAAAATACAACGTTGAGCTGGTCGCGATTGGTAACGGTACGGCGTCGCGCGAAACCGAGCGTTTCTTCCTCGACGTCCAGAAGCAGTTCCCGAAAGTGACCGCGCAGAAAGTGATTGTCAGCGAAGCCGGGGCATCGGTTTACTCTGCTTCCGAGCTGGCGGCGCTGGAGTTCCCGGATCTCGATGTTTCGCTGCGTGGCGCGGTGTCTATCGCCCGTCGTTTGCAGGATCCGTTGGCGGAGCTGGTGAAAATCGATCCGAAATCTATCGGCGTGGGCCAGTATCAGCACGATGTAAGCCAGACGCAGCTGGCGCGCAAGCTGGATGCGGTGGTGGAAGACTGCGTGAATGCCGTCGGCGTCGATCTGAATACCGCTTCCGTGCCGCTGCTGACCCGCGTTGCTGGCCTGACGCGCATGATGGCGCAAAACATCGTCGCCTGGCGCGATGAGAACGGTCAGTTTCAGAACCGTCAGCAACTGCTAAAAGTTAGCCGCCTGGGGCCAAAAGCCTTTGAACAGTGCGCAGGCTTCCTGCGTATCAACCATGGCGATAACCCACTGGATGCTTCTACCGTTCACCCGGAAGCTTATCCGATTGTGGAACGCATTCTGGCCGCAACCGAGCAATCGCTGCGTGACCTGATGGGCAACAGCAACGAACTGCGCAATCTGAAAGCAGCCGATTTTACCGACGAACGCTTCGGGGTGCCGACCGTCACCGACATCATCAAAGAGCTGGAAAAACCAGGCCGCGACCCGCGTCCTGAATTTAAAACCGCGCAGTTTGCTGATGGCGTAGAAACCATGAACGATCTGCTGCCGGGAATGATTCTGGAAGGGGCAGTCACTAACGTCACGAACTTCGGCGCGTTTGTTGATATTGGCGTTCATCAGGATGGTCTGGTGCATATCTCTTCATTGTCGAATAAGTTCGTCGAAGATCCACACACCGTGGTGAAAGCGGGCGACATTGTGAAAGTGAAAGTGCTGGAAGTTGACCTGCAACGTAAGCGTATCGCACTGACCATGCGTCTGGACGAGCAGCCGGGTGAAACCAATGCGCGTCGCGGCGGCGGGAATAACGATCGCACTCAAAGCAATCGCCCGGCGCCAAAAGCCGCGAAACCTCGTGGTCGTGACGTACAGCCTGCGGGTAACAGCGCCATGATGGATGCGCTGGCGGCGGCAATGGGTAAAAAACGCTAGTATGGCTTTTGTGCCGGATGGGGGTGTAACCTCCTTATCCGGCTGACTTGTCGCAATTAATTTGTAAGCCGGATAACACGCGTGAGCGTCGCCATCCGGCATATTTAGTCTATTTCCCGCTTTCTACCGCCATATATTTATCACTTCATTAACAGATGAAACCTTAATTAAACATTAAGATCCTCACTAATTATTTCCGTGAATCATTCGTTCTCAACCAGAATAAATATTGAGGAATATCAAAATTGGCGCAAATTATTATCCAATTGTACATTCCGTCACATTTATTCTATTGATGATAGAAACCATTCTCATTATCATTGATCTGTTGATTATTTACTCTTTCCTTACGTTGGCTAATCATCTGGCCTCATGCCGCCTTGCCGCCCCATGAGGTAATCATCCAGTTAGCGAGATATAAGTAGGTCCCTATGCAATTCACTCCTGACAGTGCGTGGAAAATTACCGGTTTTGCCCGTGAAATCAGCCCGGCTTATCGTCAGAAACTGTTGTCACTTGGCATGCTACCCGGCTCCTCTTTCAACGTGGTACGCGTCGCCCCACTCGGCGATCCTATCCATATCGAAACGCGTCGCGTAAGTCTGGTATTGCGTAAGAAAGATCTGGCGTTATTAGAAGTGGAAGCGGTTTCCTGTTAATACAGTGAGTCTATAAAAATGAAAAAACTAACCATTGGTTTAATTGGCAATCCTAATTCCGGCAAGACAACTTTATTCAACCAGCTTACCGGCGCCCGCCAGCGTGTAGGCAACTGGGCTGGCGTTACCGTTGAGCGTAAAGAAGGTCATTTCGCAACGACGGACCACCAGGTCACGCTGGTTGATTTACCCGGCACCTATTCTCTGACGACAATCTCATCCCAGACCTCTCTCGATGAGCAGATCGCCTGTCACTATATTTTAAGCGGCGACGCGGATCTCTTGATCAACGTGGTCGATGCTTCAAACCTTGAACGCAACCTCTACCTGACGTTGCAACTGCTTGAGCTGGGCATCCCCTGCATCGTCGCGTTGAATATGCTGGATATTGCCGAGAAGCAGCAAATCCGTATTGATATCGATGCCCTCTCCGCTCGCCTTGGCTGCCCGGTGGTTCCGCTGGTATCCACCCGCGCCCGCGGCATTGAAGCGCTGAAACTGGCGATCGATCGCTACAAAGAAAACGACACCGTCGAGCTGGTACATTATGCCCAGCCGCTGCTGCAGGAAGCGGATTCCCTCGCCGATGCGATGGCCAAAGATATGCCGTTAAAACAGCGCCGCTGGCTGGGCCTGCAGATGCTGGAAGGCGATATCTACAGCCGGGCCTACGCGGGTGATGCCGCGCAAAACCTTGATGCCGCCATTGCACGTCTGAGCGAGACAATGGATGATCCGGCACTGCATATCGCCGATGCGCGCTATCAGTGCATTGCCGCTATCTGTGATACCGTCAGCAACACCCTGACGGCAGAGCCGAGCCGCTTCACCACCGCAGTAGATAAAATCGTCCTCAACCGCTTCCTCGGTCTGCCGATTTTCCTGTTCGTGATGTACCTGATGTTCCTGCTCGCCATCAACATTGGCGGCGCGCTGCAACCGTTGTTTGATGTCGGCTCCGTAGCGCTCTTTATCCATGGTATTCAGTGGATTGGCTACACGCTGCACTTCCCGGACTGGCTCACTATCTTTTTGGCGCAAGGTCTTGGCGGCGGGATTAACACCGTGCTGCCACTGGTACCGCAAATCGGCATGATGTACCTGTTCCTCTCCTTCCTTGAAGACTCCGGTTACATGGCGCGCGCCGCGTTTGTAATGGACCGTCTGATGCAGGCGCTGGGACTGCCGGGCAAATCGTTTGTCCCGCTGATCGTCGGCTTTGGCTGTAACGTACCGTCAGTGATGGGCGCACGTACGCTGGACGCCCCGCGTGAACGTCTGATGACTATCATGATGGCACCGTTTATGTCCTGTGGCGCTCGCCTGGCGATTTTCGCCGTCTTTGCCGCAGCGTTCTTTGGTCAGAACGGTGCGCTGGCGGTCTTCTCACTGTACGTACTGGGTATCGTTATGGCGGTATTGACCGGTCTGATGCTCAAACACACCATCATGCGTGGCGAAGCAACGCCGTTCGTGATGGAGCTGCCGGTGTACCACGTGCCGCACATTAAGAGTCTGATTATTCAGACCTGGCAACGCCTGAAAGGCTTCGTTCTGCGTGCGGGTAAAGTCATCATCATCGTCAGCATTTTCCTCAGCGCGTTTAACAGTTTCTCGCTGAGCGGAAAAATCGTCGACAACATCAACGACTCTGCTCTGGCTTCCGTCAGCCGCGTAATCACGCCGGTCTTCAAGCCGATTGGCGTTCACGAAGATAACTGGCAGGCAACCGTAGGTCTGTTCACCGGCGCGATGGCGAAAGAAGTGGTTGTCGGTACGCTGAACACGCTCTATACCGCAGAAAACATTCAGGAAGAAGAGTTCAACCCGGCAGATTTCCACCTCGGTGACGAGCTGCTCGGCGCGGTAGATGAGACCTGGCAAAGCCTGAAAGACACCTTCAGCCTGAGCGTACTGGCTAACCCTATTGAAGCCAGCAAGGGCGACGGTGAAATGGCTACGGGTGCAATGGGCGTGATGGGCGAAAAATTTGGCAGCGCTGCCGCCGCTTACAGCTACCTGATTTTCGTGCTGCTGTATGTGCCGTGTATTTCGGTAATGGGCGCTATTGCACGTGAATCCAGCCGTGGCTGGATGAGCTTCTCGATTCTGTGGGGCCTGAACATCGCCTACTCTCTGTCGACGCTGTTTTATCAGGCGGTCAGCTACAAAGAGCACCCGACCTACAGCCTGGTGTGCATTTTAGCTGTCATCCTGTTTAACATTGTGTTGCTGGGCCTGCTGCGTCGAGCTCGCAGTCGCGTGGATCTCGCACTGCTGGCGACCAACAGGACGGCAAGCTCCTGCTGTTCCAGCACCACTGGCGACTGCCACTAAGGTTATCGACAATGGCATCGCTTATTCAGGTTCGTGATTTATTGGCTTTGCGGGGACGCATGGAGGCAACTCAGATTAGCCACACGCTGCACACCCCGCAGCCCATGATTGACGCCATGCTGAATCAGTTAGAAAAGATGGGCAAAGCGGTGCGGATTCAGGACGATGCCGACGGGTGTCTTTCCGGAAGCTGCAAGAGTTGTCCGGAAGGTAAAGCCTGCCTGCGCGAGTGGTGGGCTTTGCGCTAGTTCGATGCCGGATGGCGCTACGCTTCCGGTCTAAAAATGACTGCAAACGTCCTGGCCGGATAAAGCGTTTATGCTGATATCCGGCTTTTTGCGTAATGGATTCCACAAAGATGTCCCTGTTTCAGCAAAGCTGATCTATCCTCCAGCCTGTCGCGCATCGTTATCAACTCGTGGATGATTACTGGCGACCAGGGAAGTAGAGTCTCGTCATCTTGTTTCTCAGGTGACGGATCGCCATGAATACTGACACGACTGCTACGCCGCATGACGCGATTTTCAAAACGTTCTTAAACCACCCTGCTACCGCACGCGACTTTCTTCGGCTCCACCTTCCAGCCTCTTTGCAAAAACTGTGCGATCTGAAAACGCTACAACTGGAATCGGGCAGCTTTATTGAGGACGATTTGCGCGCGTACTATTCCGATGTGCTGTGGTCATTAAAAACCCGCGAAGGCGATGGCTATATTTACACCATCATTGAGCATCAGAGTACCGCCGATGCCCATATGGCATTTCGGCTGATGCGTTATGCCATTGCGGTTATGCATCGTCATTTGGCTGCAGGTCACAAGAAACTCCCGCTGGTGATACCCATGCTTTTTTATCATGGCGCGGCAAGCCCATACCCCTACTCACTCTGCTGGCTGGACGAATTTGACGACCCAAAGGCTGCCAGACAACTTTATACCGCAGCGTTTCCACTGATCGATATCACCGTGGTTCCCGATGACGAGATCATGCAGCATCGCCGGATGGCGCTGTTGGAACTCATCCAAAAACATATTCGTAAACGCGATTTGATGGGGCTGGTAGAAAAACTGGTCATCCTGCTTATTAAAGGACACGCTAATGACAGCCAGTTGAAAGCCTTGTTTAATTATCTAATGCAGGTCGGGGACACCGCACATTTTACCGAGTTTCTTCATGAGGTCGCCGAACGTTTACCCCAACATAAGGAAAAGTTGATGACTATCGCCGAAAGATTACGACAAGAAGGGCATCTTAATGGTCTTCAGGAAGGTCATATGAAAGGGTTACAAGAGGGATTACAAGAAGGGTTACAAACGGGCTTGCAACAAGGTAAACGAGAGGAAGCTTTACGTATTGCATCAACCCTGCAGGCTGATGGTATCGACCCGCTGACCATCTTCAGAATTACCGGCCTGACCGCTGAGGATCTGGCTACGCGCAGCCATTAATCTCAAGCCCGGTAAGCGCGGCTCTACCGGGCAACACAACAGATTTATAGGCGTTTTTTTAACGCCACCAGCGCTGCGCAGAACTCTGCAGGATGCGAGATAAACGGTGCATGCGCCGCTTTAGCAAATATCAACGACTCGCTATGCGGCCACAGGGCATCGAGCATTGGGACCACTTTGCGCGGAACCAGTCCATCGAGATAGCCGTACAACCGCAGAAAAGGCATGTCCACAGCGCACAGAGGCTCACGCAGATCGACCGTTTTCAGGATCTCCAGTCCGCCATTGAGCACCTCGACCTTCGGCATGGGTAACGCCAGCACTGTTTTCTTCAGTGCTCGCGCATCCTGACGCGCGGTGTCCGTGCCCATCGTCTGCAACGCCAGAAAACGTTCCACCGTACGCTGGAAATCTTCGCTCAACTGCTGCTGGAAACCTGCCAGCACTTCTGGCTTGATACCCGGCCACTCGTCGCGCGCGCTAAAGCAAGGGGAAGACGCCACGGTCACCAGCGCCTGAACACGTTCAGGATGGGTTAACGCCACCTGGCTTGCGACCAGCCCGCCCAGACTCCAGCCGAGCCAGATGGCTTTCTCCGGCGCCTGTTTTACTACCCGCTCAGCCATCTCTTCCAGCGACATTGCGCCGAACCCCTGGCTGCGACCAAATCCCGGTAAGTCGACAAGATGCAGCGTGAAATGCGAACTCAGTTCCTCGCTTATGCAATGCCACACTTGCGCATTCAGTCCCCATCCGTGCAGCAGCACAAGATGGCAATTTCCCGAACCCTGGGTCTGCCACCAGATGTCATTCATCAGTTATTGTTCTCTTTTAGCCTGAAAGGATGCTTCTATGCTAACAGTACCGGGATTGTGCTGGCTATGCCGAATGCCCCTGACGTTAGGGCATTGGGGGATCTGTTCAGTCTGCACACGGGCAACGCATCAGCACGTCAGCCGGTGCCCTCAATGTGGACTCCCTGCCGCGCATACCGTCGTTCCCTGTGGGCGCTGTCTGCAAAAACCACCGCCGTGGCAGCGGCTGGTTACCGTCAGCGACTATGCTCCGCCGTTGAGCGGGCTTATCCACCAGTTCAAGTTTTCCCGACGTGGCGAAATGGCCCCCGCTCTTTCACGCTTGCTGTTGCTGGAGGTATTACAGGCCCGGCGCGTCAGCGGTCTTCCTCTGCCGGACAGGCTCGTCAGCGTCCCGCTCTGGCAACGCCGGCACTGGCGCAGAGGGTTTAATCAGAGCGACTTACTGTGTCGTCCCCTGGCCCGCTGGCTGGGCTGCGACTGGGACAGCCGGGCCATCACGCGGGTTCGGGCAACCGCCACACAGCACCATCTCAGCGCCCGATTACGTAAACGTAACCTGAAAAACGCCTTTCGCCTTGAATTGCCAGTGCAGGGACTCCATATGGTCATTGTGGATGATGTCGTCACTACCGGAAGTACCATCGCGGAAATCGCGCAGCTGCTTTTACGCAATGGCGCGGCGACTGTCCAGGTATGGTGCCTGTGTCGAACCTTGTAGAGCCTCGATGATGGGCGTATTATAACCAAGTAAAATAGTCAACTATTAGGCCATTACTATGATCCATATTTCCGATGCTGCACAAGCGCACTTTGCCAAACTGCTGGCAAATCAGGAAGAAGGGACACAAATCCGCGTATTTGTGATTAATCCCGGCACGCCTAACGCTGAATGCGGCGTTTCTTATTGTCCGCCGGACGCCGTGGAAGCAACCGACACTGCCATTAAATTTGACCTGCTGACCGCATATGTTGATGAACTGAGCGCACCGTATCTGGAAGATGCAGAAATCGATTTCGTTACCGACCAGTTAGGCTCCCAGCTGACCCTGAAAGCACCAAACGCCAAAATGCGTAAAGTTGCCGATGATGCGCCGCTGATGGAACGCGTGGAGTACATGCTGCAATCGCAGATCAACCCACAGCTGGCAGGTCACGGTGGTCGCGTCTCTCTGATGGAAATCACCGATGAAGGCTACGCTATTCTGCAGTTTGGCGGCGGATGTAACGGCTGTTCAATGGTGGATGTAACGCTGAAAGAAGGTATCGAGAAGCAGCTGCTGGCTGAATTCCCTGAACTGAAAGGCGTTCGCGATTTAACCGAACACCAGCGCGGCGAGCACTCTTACTACTAACGCCTCAACCTGTAGAGTTTCCGTAGGCCCGTTAAGACGCATCCGCGCCGCCATCGGGCATTGATGCCGGATGGCAGCGTAATCGCGTTATCCGGCCTACAACCTTGCATTTCTCCGCATATTTCCTGCAACAATCCCCCTCATAATTTGACCAGCCTCTCATAATTTAAATTTTGCCTGCCCAGGTGATTTTCAAGCGCCGTATGTTACCCGTATCATTCGCATCAGCACCTAACACACACATAACAGCCAGCTAAACTGATTAGTTTTGAAGGCAACCAGCATTGGTGCTGAGAATGCTCTGTTCCCGGTCGGGACAATCGGAATTTGTCATCTAAACACTGACGTTACCCATAACAAAGTAAAGGCCAGGTAAATCATGCCATTAGTCATCGTTGCTATCGGTGTAATCTTGTTACTCCTCCTGATGATCCGTTTCAAAATGAACGGTTTCATCGCTCTCGTCCTGGTGGCGCTTGCTGTCGGATTGATGCAAGGGATGCCACTGGATAAAGTCATCGGTTCGATTAAAGCCGGTGTCGGCGGAACCCTTGGCAGCCTCGCCCTGATTATGGGTTTTGGCGCCATGCTGGGCAAAATGCTGGCGGACTGCGGCGGCGCACAGCGCATCGCAACCACTCTGATTGCTAAATTCGGCAAAAAACATATTCAGTGGGCGGTGGTATTAACCGGCTTCACCGTCGGTTTTGCCCTGTTCTACGAAGTCGGCTTCGTGCTGATGCTGCCGCTGGTGTTCACCATCGCCGCTGCTGCCAACATCCCGCTGCTGTATGTTGGCGTGCCGATGGCTGCAGCGCTGTCCGTAACTCACGGCTTCCTGCCGCCGCACCCAGGTCCGACCGCTATTGCCACCATTTTCCACGCAGATATGGGTAAAACCCTGCTGTTTGGTACGATTCTGGCAATCCCGACCGTTATTCTCGCCGGTCCGGTGTACGCTCGCTTCCTGAAAGGCATCGATAAGCCAATCCCGGAAGGTCTGTACAGCGCGAAAACGTTTACCGAAGAAGAGATGCCTGGCTTTGGCGTCAGCGTCTGGACCTCCCTGGTACCGGTTATCCTGATGGCGATGCGCGCCGTGGCGGAGATGATTCTGCCAAAAGGCCACGCTTTCCTGACGGTGGCAGAATTCCTGGGTGACCCGGTTATGGCAACGCTTATCGCGGTGCTGATTGCGATGTTCACTTTTGGTCTGAACCGTGGACGTTCGATGGATCAGATCAACGACACGCTGGTGTCCTCAATCAAAATCATCGCGATGATGCTGTTGATCATTGGTGGTGGCGGTGCCTTCAAACAGGTCCTGGTGGATAGCGGCGTGGACAAGTACATCGCGTCAATGATGCACGGTTCAAACGTTTCTCCGCTGCTGATGGCATGGTCTATCGCTGCGGTACTGCGTATCGCACTGGGCTCCGCAACCGTTGCAGCGATCACCGCTGGTGGGATTGTGGCACCGCTGATTGCAACGACCGGCGTAAGCCCTGAGCTAATGGTTATTGCGGTTGGTTCCGGTTCCGTCATTTTCTCCCACGTGAACGATCCAGGCTTCTGGTTGTTCAAGGAGTACTTCAACTTGACCATCGGTGAAACCATCAAGTCATGGTCAATGCTGGAAACCATTATCTCCGTCTGCGGTCTGGTAGGGTGTCTGCTGCTGGGTATGGTGGTCTGATAAAACTGTGCCGGGTGGCGCTTCGCTTACCCGGCCTACCTGCTATCACCCTAAAAAAGCCGGGGAAATCCCCGGCTTTTTTACTTCTTCTTCGCGGCCGATTTTCGGCGCTTATCCAAATCCTTAATCAGCTTGTTCACACCGTCATCGGCAAACATCTGCTCCAGCGTGGCGGTGAGCTTACGCCGCCAGTTTTTGTACTGGTCGCTGGTCCCGGGAATATTGACCGGCTCAGCCATATCCAGCCAGTCTTCCGGTTGCAGGCCCAACAGCGCACTGTTGCTGTCAGCGATGTAGCGTTGCATGCCACGATTAAGAATCGGCGTCATCGACATCAGTGACGCCTTGTGACCAGCACGTTTTGGCAGGCACCCGTATTTGTGCAGCGCGTCCAGCAGCCCCTGTTTCGCCAGTTCTCTGTCCTGATACAACCCACGCAGCACGACTTCATCCGGGTACAGACCCAGCGCCTTACCCAGCGTCAGATCGCCGCTATCCCAATAACCTTTAAGCGTAGGAAGGTCATGCGTCGCCGCGACTGCCATTGATTGTTCCGGGTACGCTTTCGGCGCGCGGAAATTTTTCTCATGGTCATTCTCAAAATAAAGCACTTTGTAGGAGTACACGCCGCTGTCACGCAGCTTGCTGACGATCTCTACCGGCACAGTCCCCAGATCTTCACCAATTACCATGCAGTGATGACGTTTACTTTCCAGCGCCAGAATTGAAAGCAGATCGTCGACCGGATAATGCACGTAGGCGCCGTGATCGGCAGTTTCGCCGTAAGGGATCCACCACAGACGCAGCATCGACATAACATGGTCGATACGCAACGCACCGCAGTTCTGCATATTGGCACGCAGCAGTTCGATAAACGGTTCGTAAGCGCGTGCCGTGATGATATGCGGATCCATCGGCGGCAATCCCCAGTTTTGCCCGAGCGGACCGAGAATATCCGGCGGTGCGCCAACCGAGGCTTTCAGGCAATACAACTCGCGGTCGCACCAGGTTTCCGCCCCGCCTTCGGCCACGCCGACAGCCAGATCGCGATATAATCCAATCGGCATCGCAAAGCCCTGGCTGGTTTTCCAGCAATCAGCAAACTGGGTATACGCCAGCCACTGCAACCACAGGTAGAAATCCACTTCATCACGATGCTCTTCGCAAAAGCGTTTTACCTCTGGCGAATCCACCGACTGGAAAGCTTGCGGCCACACCGGCCAGCCCCAGCGCAGTGCGTCCTCTTTCACCTGATGCGCATGCAGCGCATCAAAGGCCGCCTGCCAGTACAGGCTATCCCCTTCCTGAATCACAAACTGGCGAAATGCCGCCATCTGCTCATCGTCACGTGCAGAGAAGCTTTTCCATGCCATACGCAGCGCTGTCATCTTCAATGCGGTAACGGCAGAATAATCAACCCACTCGGTATCACGCGCGCGTTGCAGAGCTTGCTGAGTCGCGGGTTTCTGCCACCAGGCCTGCGCCTCTTTACTCAGGCGAAAATCGTCTACTGCGTTCACATCAATATAAATAACGTTCAACCAGCGGCGTGACGACGGGCTGTACGGACTGGCACTCTCCGGGTTCGCCGGATACAGCGCGTGAATCGGATTCAGGCCAATAAACGCGCCGCCGCGTTGCGCCACCTCCACCAGCATGGCACGGAGATCGCCAAAGTCGCCAATCCCCCAGTTTTTTTCTGAACGCAGGGTATAGAGCTGAACGCATGCGCCCCACAGCTTCTGCCCGGCTAATAGAGCCTGCGGCTCATAGCAGCGTTTCGGCGCGACGATGATGCGGCAATGGGTACGCAACTCCCCCTGGGTGAGGGTAAGCGTGTGATACCCTTCCGGCAGCTTCGCAGGAAGGTTGAACGATTTACCGCCGACGGCATGTCCTTTGTGCTGCACGCCCTCTTCGGTGGTCAGCAGCCAGGTAAACTCTCCGCGTCCCTCAACTGCCAGCGGCATTTTCTTACCAGCGGTATAAACCATGACATTCGGCACCGGGGTCACCGCCACCTGAGCGGTGGCGGTGGAGCGATGCATAGCGTCAAGCAAACGCCGCTTGGTTTCGACGCCAATAGACTGCGGTTTACCGTGGGCATTAATGTAATTGGGGCTGATCCCCGCCGCCAACGCGGCATTATCCAGACGTTTGCTTTCCATCGCGATTCCTTAACGTTTCGCCTGCCAGATACGAGTCTGATAATCGCGGATGGAGCGATCCGAACTGAACATGCCGCAACGCGCGGTATTCAGAATCGCCGCCCGGGTCCAGGCTTCCTGGTCACGATACAACACGTCAACCTGCTTCTGGGCTTCAACATAGGCCGCGAAGTCCGCCATTACAAGATACGGGTCACCGCCCTGCTTGCCGATACTGTGCAGCATCTGGTCGAAGGCATGTTTATCGCCGTCGCTATACTTCCCGCTTTCCAGCTCTTTCAGAACAGCATCCAGCACTTTATCTTTCTTACGCCATTTCACCGGGTCGTACCCTTTGGCCTTGAGCGCCTTCACCTCTTCCACGGTATGACCAAAGATAAAGATATTCTCGTCACCGACCTTCTCGGCGATTTCGACGTTTGCGCCATCCAGCGTACCGACGGTTAACGCACCGTTCAGCGCCAGCTTCATGTTACCGGTGCCGGAAGCCTCTTTCCCTGCGGTGGAGATTTGCTCAGAGATATCCGCCGCTGGGATCAACATTTCCGCCGCCGAGACACAATAATCCGGCAGGAATACGACCTTCAGCTTGTCGCCCACTTGCGGGTCGTTATTGATGGTTTCTGCAACCTTGTTAATGGCGAAGATGATATTTTTCGCCAGGTAGTAACCCGGAGCGGCTTTCGCGCCAAACAGGAATACGCGCGGCACGCGATCGGCCTGCGGGTTCTCACGGATTTCTTTGTATAACGCCAGAATATGCAGCAAGTTGAGGTGCTGACGCTTGTACTCATGCAGGCGTTTAATCTGAATATCAAAGAGAGCGTTAGTCGTTATCTCAATACCGGTACGCGCTTTAATAAACTTCACCAGACGCACTTTGTTCGCCAGCTTGATGTCACGATACTGCTGACGAAACTTCGCGTCGTCGGCGTATTTTTCCAGGTTAATCAACTGATCGAGGTCGTTGGCCCACTCTTTTTTCAGCGATTTATCCAGCAGCGCGGCAAGTGCCGGGTTGCACTGCTTAATCCAGCGACGCGGAGTAATCCCGTTAGTGACGTTATGGAATTTGTTCGGCCAGAGCTGATGATATTCCGGGAACAGATCCTTCACCACCAAATCGGAGTGCAGCGCCGCCACGCCGTTAACCGCAAAGCCGCTGACCACGCACATGTTGGCCATACGCACCTGTTTGTTGTGCACCACCGCCAGCTTCGCCCAAACTTCAGCGTCACCCGGCCAGGTTTTATCGACCAGCTTCTTAAAGCGGTCGTTAATCTCTTTGATGATTTGCATATGGCGCGGCAGTAGTGCTTTCACCAGCTTCTCGTCCCAGCACTCCAGCGCCTCTGGCATCAAAGTGTGGTTGGTATAAGCAAAGGTCTTGCTGGTAATAGCCCACGCATCGTCCCAGCTCATCTGGTGCTCATCAATCAGTACACGCAGTAGCTCAGGGATGGCGATGGTCGGGTGAGTATCGTTGAGCTGAATCACCTCAAAATCAGCCAGCTCATGCAGTTTACGCCCAGCCAGATGATGGCGGCGCAGAATGTCAGCTACGGAGCAAGCGCACTGGAAGTATTGCTGCATCAGGCGCAGCTTTTTACCCGCGGTGTGGTTGTCGTTCGGGTACAGCACTTTGGTGAGTTTTTCAGCGTCGATGCCCTGCTGCTCTGCGCGCAGGAAATCGCCGTCATTAAATTTGGTCAGGTTAAACGGATGCGCGTGGCTGGCCTGCCACAGACGCAGCGGTTGCGCCACGCCGTTACGGTAGCCGAGAACCGGTAGATCCCAGGCCTGGCCGGTGATAATAAACCCCGGCTCCCAGTGCCCTTCTTTGGTGACCTTGCCGCCAATCCCTACTTGCACATCCAGTGCTTCGTTGTGACGGAACCACGGATAGCTGCCGCGATGCCAGTCATCCGGGGCTTCCATCTGCTGCCCATCGGCAAATGACTGACGGAACAGGCCGTACTGGTAGTTGAGACCATAGCCCGTCGCCGATTGACCGACTGTCGCCATCGAATCAAGGAAGCAGGCCGCCAGGCGCCCCAATCCACCGTTACCCAGCGCCGGGTCGATCTCTTCTTCCAGCAGGTCGGTCAGGTTGACGTCATGCGCTTTCAGCTCATCGCTCACCGCCTGATACCAGCCGAGATTGAGTAAGTTGTTGCCAGTCAGACGGCCAATCAAAAACTCCATCGAGATGTAGTTAACATGGCGCTGATTTTTTGCCGGCTTCGCCGCAGGCTGGGCGCTGAGTAACTCAGCCAACGCCCCACTCACTGCCTGCCACCACTGGCGCGACGTCATTTCTTGAGCCGACAGTAAACCGAAGCGCTGCCACTGACGCGTCAGGGCAGCCTGAAATTGATCTTTGTTGAAAGTAGGCTGTGACATAGGGGTTCCAGATCCTTAGGTAATAAAACAACGTTATCGCTAGTTTGCCAGGCTCGTTGTTGACCTTCCTCATCCTGGCACGGATTAGGCAGGGAGGAGGAGCGGGGATGAGCATAAAAGTGTGATCGCTGCCACTTAAAGGGGGTGTTATCGCCCGTAAATTCGCGTAAGTCCGGCATAACGCCCCTGTAATGCCCAACGGACGACGCATTAATAACAAGAGATAAATCGACAATATCAAATAGAGGGGTGACGATGGGAAACAATCTGTAAACAGAGAAATAGTTTCTAACCTGAAATATCCAAGGTGGATAAGATAATTCACATAAAACTTTTAAGTCGGCCACAAAATTCGGCTCTTTACATTAAGCAACTGAGTAACCTTATAAAAAGGGAGGTATTTTTCGGCTCAGCCAAAATACCGACGGATCCAGTCGCCACGCCTGTTGTGACTCTTTAAAGCAATTAATGTAATAGATGTATAGATTTGTGACATAGTGCAAAATCAGACACACAAAAAGTCCGCTTAGCTTGCATAAAACACTAATCTGGCCGACCTTATATCTATTAATTACGAAGCGCAAAAAAAATCATTTTTCCCCATTTTCACACAGTGAAGTGACTAACTTATGTTGATTCCGTCTAAATTAAGTCGTCCGGTTCGACTCGACCATACGGTGGTTCGTGAGCGCCTGTTGGCTAAACTTTCCGGCGCGAACAATTTCAGGCTTGCCCTGATAACAAGTCCTGCTGGTTATGGAAAAACGACGTTGGTTTCACAATGGGCAGCGGGGAAGAACGACTTAGGCTGGTACTCTCTGGATGAAGGCGATAATCAACAAGAGCGCTTTGCCAGCTATCTGATCGCCGCTATCCAACAGGCAACCGGTGGACACTGCACCACCAGCGAAGCGATGGTGCAAAAGCGCCAATACGCCAGCCTGACGTCACTGTTTGCGCAGCTATTTATTGAACTGGCCGAGTGGCACCGCCCGCTCTACCTGGTAGTGGATGATTATCATCTCATCTCCAATCCGGCAATTCACGAAGCGATGCGTTTCTTCCTGCGTCATCAGCCTGAGAACCTCACGCTGGTCGTGCTGTCGCGCAACCTGCCACAGTTGGGTATTGCCAACCTGCGAGTACGCGATCAGTTGCTGGAGATAGGCAGCCAACAGCTGGCGTTTAACCACCAGGAAGCCAAACAATTTTTCGATCGACGTTTGTCCTCGCCTATCGAAGCGGCAGAAAGCAGCCGGATGTGCGATGACGTTGCTGGCTGGGCCACGGCGTTACAGCTGATTGCCCTCTCCGCCCGCCAGAACAACCACTCTGCACACCAGTCCGCACGCCGCCTCGCCGGGATCAACGCCAGCCATCTGTCCGATTATCTGGTTGATGAAGTGCTGGACAGCGTCGACCTCGGCACCCGTCACTTCCTGCTGAAAAGTGCCATTCTGCGCTCAATGAACGACGCACTGATCGTCCGGGTCACCGGGGAAGAAAACGGCCAGATGCGGCTGGAGGAGATTGAACGCCAGGGATTATTCTTGCAGCGGATGGATGACGTCGGTGAGTGGTTCAGCTATCACCCACTGTTTGGCAGCTTTTTACGCCAGCGCTGTCAGTGGGAACTGGCAAGCGAACTGCCCGAAATACACCGCGCCGCCGCTGAAAGCTGGATGGCGCAAGGTTTCCCCAGCGAAGCTATCCACCACGCGCTGGCGGCAGGCGACGCCCATATGCTACGCGATATCCTGCTTAACCATGCGTGGGGACTGTTTAACCACAGCGAACTGACATTACTGGAAGAGTCGCTGAAAGCCCTGCCGTGGGAAAGTCTGCTGGAAAATCCGCGTCTGGTTCTGCTGCAAGCCTGGCTGATGCAAAGCCAGCACCGCTCCGGCGAGGTTAATACCCTGCTGGCGCGCGCTGAGCAGGAAATGAAAGGCGACATGGAACCGACGCTGCACGCCGAATTTAACGCCCTGCGTGCGCAGGTCGCGATTAACGACGGAAATCCTGACGAAGCCGAGCGCCTGGCAAAGCTGGCGCTGGATGAGTTACCCATCGCCTGGTTCTATAGCCGTATCGTCGCCACCTCGGTACACGGTGAAGTCCTGCACTGTAAGGGCGATCTCACGCGTTCTCTGGCGTTAATGCAGCAAACCGAGCAAATGGCGCGCCATCATGACGTCTGGCATTACGCGCTGTGGAGTTTAATCCAGCAAAGCGAAATTTTGTTTGCCCAGGGCTTTTTACAGGCCGCCTGGGAGACTCAGGAAAAAGCGTTTCAGCTGATCAAAGAGCAGCATCTGGAACAGCTGCCGATGCACGAGTTCCTGGTGCGTATTCGCGCGCAACTGCTGTGGGCATGGGCGCGCCTGGACGAATCGGAAACGTCTGCCCGCGCGGGTATTGAACTGCTTTCCACATTCCAGCCGCAGCAACAGCTACAGTGCCTGGCGCTGCTGATTCAATGTTCGCTGGCCCGGGGGGATCTGGATAATGCGCGTAGCCTGCTCAACCGCCTGGAAAACCTGCTGGGTAACGGTCACTATCACAGTGACTGGATCTCGAACGCCGATAAGGTACGGGTGATTTACTGGCAAATGGTGGGCGACAAAAACTCGGCCGCCAACTGGCTGCGCCACACGCCGAAACCCGAATTCGCCAATAACCACTTTCTGCAAAGCCAGTGGCGCAACATCGCCCGCGCGCAGATCCTGCTGGGCGAGTTTGAACCGGCTGAGATTGTGCTGGAAGAGTTGAATGAAAATGCGCGCAATCTGCGCCTGATGAGCGATCTGAACCGTAACCTGCTGCTGCTTAATCAGCTCTACTGGCAGGCAGGGCGCAAAAATGACGCACAGCGCGTGTTACTCGACGCGCTGCAGCTGGCGAACCGCACCGGATTTATCAGTCACTTTGTCATTGAAGGTGAGGCCATGGCGCAGCAACTGCGTCAGCTGATTCAGCTCAATACCTTACCGGAACTCGATCAGCACCGCGCCCAGCGCATTTTGCGTGAGATTAACCAGCATCACCGCCATAAATTCGCCCACTTCGATGAAGGATTCGTTGAGCGTCTGCTTACTCACCCGGAAGTACCGGAGCTTATCCGCACCAGCCCGCTGACCCAGCGCGAATGGCAGGTTCTGGGACTGATTTATTCGGGCTACAGCAACGAGCAGATCGCCGGAGAATTGGCCGTCGCGGCAACGACCATCAAGACGCACATCCGCAATTTGTATCAAAAGCTCGGCGTCGCACACCGCCAGGATGCGGTGCAACATGCGCAGAAACTGCTGAAAATGATGGGGTATGGGGTTTAGTTAATGCCTGATACGCTACGCTTATCAGGCTTGGAATTAACTTAGCACAGCTCTAACTGAATATGATGGTCCGCAATAACCTGCATCACGCCAGCTGGCGGCAGCGTGTCGGTATACACCGCATCCACCATGCTGATACTGCCCATATTCACCATCGCGTTACGCCCAAACTTCGAGTGATCCACCACCAGCATCACATGCCGTGAATTCTCAATAATCGCGCGCTTGGTGCGAACTTCGTGATAATCAAACTCCAGCAGGGAGCCATCGCTATCGATACCGCTAATCCCTAAGATGCCGAAGTCCAGGCGGAACTGAGAAATAAAGTCGAGGGTCGCTTCGCCCATAATACCGCCGTCGCGGCTACGCAGTTCGCCACCGGCGAGTATGATGCGAAAATCCTCTTTCGCCATCAGCGTATTCGCCACATTGAGGTTGTTGGTCACAATGCGTAAATTGCTGTGATTGAGCAGCGCGTGAGCCACCGCTTCCGGCGTGGTGCCGATATCAATGAACAACGTAGAACCGTTCGGGATCTGCGTGGCAACTTTGCGGGCAATGCGCTCTTTTTCCGCCGTCTGTGTCGCTTTACGGTCATGCCACGGGGTGTTGACCGAGCTGGAGGGCAGCGCCGCGCCACCGTGATGGCGCAAAATCATGTTCTGATCGGCCAGATCGTTAAGATCGCGGCGAATCGTCTGCGGACTGACGGAGAAATGCTCCACCAGCTCCTCAGTACTGACGTATCCTTGTTTCTTTACCAGCTCGATGATCGCGTCATGTCGTTGTGTTTGCTTCATTATTGTTCCCTGAAATTACGTTCGTTTTCGTACATTCATAGTATCGGCAAACGCCATTGCCAGACCCACGGCCAGCCCGGCGATATGTGCGCCGTTCGCCATCGACATGCCGAACACATCAAACCAGCCGGCAACAATCCAGATCAAAGCAAAGATAATCAAACCACGCTGCAGGAAAATACCACTTTGGGGATCGCGCTCGCCGCGCAACCACACATAACCCATCAGCGCATATACCACGCCAGACAGCCCACCAAACCACGGGCCGCTAAATTTCTGCTGAACGTAGCCGCTTAGCAGGGCGCTGATCACGGTAATTACAATCAGTTTTCCGCTGCCCAGACGCTTTTCTACCGCACCACCGAGATACCACCACCACAGCAGGTTGAACAGAATATGCATCAGCGAGAAGTGCATAAAAGCGTGGGTGAAATAACGCCAGAATTCAAATTTCAGCGAAGGATCAAACGGCCATGCCAGCCAGAGCATCACAGTCTGGTCGCCCAGCGTGTTCATCGCGATAAACACCAGCACACACGCGGCCATCACCACCCAGGTTACCGGGCCTGCGCGTTCGCGCAATGTTGCCAGGAACGGATAACGCTGATAGCGCAGACCGCTGTCGGTATGACCCGACTGCCAGCTTGCCGCGAGGTAACGCGGATCGCCTGGATTCTCCAGAAACCGCGCCAGTTCAGCATGCACGCGCTCAGCCTGGGACTCATCCGCCAGCCAGACATCCGTTTGCTGATGTTGTTGAATCGTCAGGATAACGCCCTGTGTCGCCATATAATCAACAAATGCCTGCGCCACGCGGGGGTTAGCAAAAGAGGTAATCATCAACATGGTTGCTGTCGCTTATTCCACACAAAAGAGGACAGTATATATACCCTTCTTACTTCGAGCTGCATCTTTGTTGGCTTTCCTCACTCACTCCGGTCACATACTGTTCGTACGCGCCCGGAGATTTGCTGCGTCGCCGTCGCGATGCAACTCGAATTAATTTGGGTATAGTCTTACGAACCGTATGCCACTTCTGCCGGAAAATGTCGATGCCAGGCGTCGAAGCCGCCGTCAACACTGTAAACCACGTCATAGCCCTGCTGAAGAAGATATTGCGCCGCGCCTTTACTGCTGTTGCCGTGATAACACATTACTAACACGGCGGTGTCGAAATCATGCTCGCGCATAAATGACCCCAGCGTGTCGTTCGTCAGATGAAACGCCTGTGGGGCGTGACCCATCGCATAGCTTTGCGGGTCGCGGATATCCACTAACACCGCGGCCCCCTGGTGCAGCTTCTGATGCGCTTCTTCGACATTAATACATTCAAACTGATCCATTGCTCTCTCTTCTTTATATTGCAGGTGACGCTTTTCAGACATGTTACTTCTTAGTGTACGTCCCGACGGCAGTTAAACGCCATAATGTTATATGTATCACTGTAAATTGTTTATCCGATGTTACCAATGGCGCGATTCTTTGCTATTATGCTCGATAACGAACATTAATGAGCTATAACGAAAGTGCGAGAGGCCAGTATGGAAACCAAAGATCTGATTGTGATAGGTGGAGGCATCAACGGTGCCGGTATCGCGGCAGATGCCGCTGGACGCGGTTTATCCGTGCTGATGCTGGAAGCGCAGGATTTAGCCTGTGCCACCTCTTCCGCTAGCTCTAAACTCATCCACGGTGGCCTGCGCTACCTGGAACACTACGAATTTCGCCTGGTGAGCGAAGCGCTGGCCGAACGTGAGGTGTTGTTGAAAATGGCACCGCATATCGCCTTCCCGATGCGCTTTCGTCTGCCCCATCGCCCGCACCTGCGTCCAGCGTGGATGATCCGCATTGGTCTGTTTATGTACGATCATCTGGGCAAACGCACCAGTTTGCCGAGTTCAACCGGTTTGCGTTTTGGCGCAGATTCCGTAATGAAACCTGAGATTGTGCGCGGTTTCGAATATTCTGACTGCTGGGTAGACGATGCGCGGCTGGTTTTGGCAAACGCCCAAATGGTCGTACGCAAAGGCGGAGAGGTATTAACCCGCACTCGCGCTACCTCCGCTCGCCGTGAAAACGGTTTGTGGATTGTTGAAGCTGAAGATATCGATACCGGTAAAAAGCACACCTGGCAGGCGCGTGGTCTGGTCAATGCCACCGGCCCATGGGTGAAAGAGTTCTTCGACGACGGCATGCATCTGCCATCGCCGTACGGTATTCGTCTGATTAAAGGCAGCCACATCGTGGTACCGCGCGTCCATACCCAGAAGCAAGCTTATATACTGCAAAACGAAGATAAACGTATTGTGTTTGTCATCCCATGGATGGACGAATTCTCGATCATCGGGACGACTGACGTCGAATACAAAGGCGATCCGAAAGCGGTAAAAATTGATGAGAGTGAAATCAATTACCTGCTGAAGGTCTACAACGCGCACTTTAAGAAACAGCTGGGCCGTGACGATATCGTCTGGACCTACTCGGGCGTACGTCCGCTGTGCGATGACGAGTCCGACTCGCCGCAGGCTATCACCCGTGATTACACGTTGGATATCCACGACGAAAACGGCAAAGCGCCGCTGCTGTCGGTCTTTGGCGGTAAGCTGACGACCTATCGTAAGCTGGCCGAACACGCGATGGAAAAACTGGCGTCGTACTATCAGGGAATCGGTCCGGCGTGGACAAAAGAGTGCATTCTGCCAGGCGGTGACATCGGCGGCGATCGTGAAGATTACGCGGCCAAACTGCGCCGTCGCTACCCGTTCCTGACCGAGTCGCTGGCGCGCCATTATTCGCGCACCTACGGCAGTAACACCGAATGGATTATCGGGGAAGCCACCTCGCTTGCCGAGTTAGGTGAAGACTTCGGCCATGAGTTCTATGAGGCCGAGCTGAAATATCTGGTCGATCACGAATGGGTGCGCCGTGCGGAAGATGCGCTGTGGCGTCGCACGAAAGAAGGTATGTGGCTGAACGCTGAACAGCAGTCGCGCATGACCCAGTGGCTGGCGGAGTACATTGAGAAACAGCAGCTGTCGCTGGCGTCTTAAGACACTCGATATAAAACTGTAGGCCCGGTAAGCGTCAGCGCTACCGGGCCTTTTGCCGGATGGCGGCTAACGCCTTATCCATCCGGCCGACAGATCATCCTGCCCTTGTTACAACCGCACCGAGTCGATATGCCAGATGTTTTCGGCGTACTCTTTGATCGTCCTGTCCGACGAGAAGTAGCCCATGTTGGCGATATTAATCATCGACTTGGTGGTCCACTCTTCCGGGTGGCGATACAGTTCGTCAACCTTATCCTGGCAATCAACGTAGCTGCGATAATCCGCCAGAACCTGATAGTGGTCGCCAAAGTTGATCAGAGAGTCAACCAGGTCACGATAGCGCCCCGGCTCCTCAGGGCTGAATACGCCGCTGCCGATCTGCGTCAGCACCTGATGCAGCTCTTCGTCTTTCTCGTAATACTCACGCGGCTTGTAGCCCTGGCTGCGTAAGGCTTCGACCTCTTCCGCCGTATTACCAAAGATAAAGATATTTTCTGCGCCCACATGCTCCAGCATCTCGACGTTGGCACCGTCCAGCGTCCCAATGGTCAGCGCACCGTTGAGGGCAAACTTCATATTACTGGTACCAGAGGCTTCGGTCCCGGCCAGCGAAATCTGCTCAGACAGGTCGGCAGCAGGAATAATCACCTGCGCCAGGCTGACGCTGTAGTTAGGAATCAACACCACTTTCAGCTTGTCACCAATTTGCGGATCGTTGTTGATCACTTTCGCGACGTCGTTGATCAGGTGAATGATGTGCTTCGCCATGTAATAGGCCGAAGCCGCTTTACCGGCGAAGATATTCACACGCGGCACCCACTCGGCGTCAGGATCGGCCTTAATGCGGTTGTAGCGAGTGATCACATGCAGCACGTTCATCAACTGGCGTTTGTATTCGTGAATACGCTTGATCTGCACATCAAACAGCGATTTCGGGTTCACCACCACGTTAAGCTGCTGGGCAATGAGCGTTGCCAGACGCTTTTTATTCTCCAGCTTCGCACGGCGCACCGCCTGGTTTACCAGCGGGTAATCGCAGTGCTGTTCAAGCTCGCTTAGCTGGCTGAGATCGGTTCGCCAGGTGCGGCCAATGTTCTCATCCAGTACCTCAGAGAGCGATGGGTTAGCCAGCGCCAGCCAGCGGCGCGGCGTCACGCCGTTGGTGACGTTACAGAAGCGAGTCGGGAAAATCTTCGCAAAGTCAGCAAACAGCGACTGCACCATCAGGTTGGAGTGCAGCTCAGAAACGCCGTTAACCTTGTGGCTCACCACCACTGCGAGCCATGCCATACGCACCCGGCGGCCGTTGGATTCATCGATAATCGACGTCCGTCCCAGCAGACTGGTATCGTTCGGATACTGTTCCTGCAACGTCTTCAGGAAGTAGTCGTTAATCTCAAAGATGATTTGCAGATGGCGCGGCAGAATTTTGCCCAGCATATCGACAGGCCAGGTCTCCAGCGCCTCGCTCATCAAGGTGTGGTTGGTATACGAGAAGACCTGGCAGCAGACCTCAAACGCATTATCCCAACTGAATTTGTGCTCATCGATCAGCAGACGCATCAGCTCAGGAATCGACAGTACCGGATGGGTGTCGTTGAGGTGAATGGCGATCTTATCTGCCAGGTTGTCGTAGGTTTTGTGCAGCTGATAATGACGGTTCAGGATGTCCTGCACCGTGGAGGAGACCAGGAAATACTCCTGGCGCAAACGCAGCTCGCGTCCGGAATAGGTGGAGTCATCCGGATACAGCACGCGGGAGACGTTCTCGGAGTGGTTTTTATCTTCCACCGCCGCAAAGTAGTCGCCCTGGTTAAATTTACCGAGGTTGATTTCGCTACTGGCCTGGGCATTCCACAAGCGCAGCGTATTGGTGGCGTCTGTGTCATAACCGGGAATAATTTGGTCGTAGGCTACCGCGAGGATCTCTTCAGTTTCTATCCAGCGCGTTTTCTTGCCTTCCTGCTGAATACGCCCGCCAAAGCGCACTTTGTAGCGCGTATTGTGGCGTTTGAATTCCCACGGGTTACCGTATTCCAGCCAGTAGTCCGGTGACTCTTTCTGTCGGCCATCAACAATGTTCTGTTTGAACATGCCGTAGTCATAACGAATACCGTAGCCGCGTCCCGGCAGACCCAACGTTGCCAGTGAGTCCAGGAAGCAGGCCGCCAGGCGCCCGAGGCCACCGTTGCCAAGACCAGGGTCGTTTTCTTCATCGATCAGATCTTCAAGATCCAACCCCATACCTTCCAGCGCATTTTTGACATCGTCATAAATACCCAACGATAACAGTGCATTGGAAAGTGTGCGCCCAATCAGAAACTCCATTGACAGATAATAAACCTGTCGAGTTTCCTGGGATAATTGCGCACGGTTAGAACGCAGCCAGCGCTCCACGAGACGATCGCGCACCGCGAACAACGTGGCGTTCAGCCACTCATGTTTATTGGCAATGACCGGGTCTTTACCAATCGTGAACATCAGCTTGTAGGCGATAGAATGCTTAAGTGCCTCTACGCTGAGTGTGGGCGATGCATAAGTAAATGGAGCATTCATATAGGTGATTCCTGGATATCTATTTCAAACGATAGTAAAGCTCACGGTATGACTTCGCCGCGACTTGCCAGCTAAAATCCATGGTCATGGCCTGACGTTGTACAAACCGCCACAACGAAGGCCGGGACCACAATACGAAAGCACGCCGGATCGCGCGTAGCAGCGACCAGGCATTACTATCTTCAAATACAAACCCACTGGCGATACCATCCGCCAGGTTTTCCAGCGAACTGTCAGAGACCGTATCAGCCAGCCCACCGGTGCGCCGCACCAGCGGCAGCGTGCCGTACTTCAGTCCATACAACTGCGTTAAGCCACACGGCTCAAAACGGCTGGGAACCAATATAACGTCGGCTCCACCCATGATGCGGTGCGAGAAGGCTTCGTGATAGCCAATCTGTACGCCCACCTGTCCCGGATGTTCCGCCGCCGCGGCGAGGAAACCTTCCTGTAAAACCGGATCGCCCGCACCAAGCAATGCCAGCTGTCCACCCTGCTCTAACAACCCCGGTAGCGCTTCCAGCACCAGATCCAGCCCTTTCTGACTGGTCAGGCGGCTGACTACGGCAAATAACGGCACTTTGTCGTTAACCTTAAGTCCCATCGCGATCTGTAGCTGGCGTTTGTTCTCCGCCTTCTCTTCCAGCGTTTCACGCGTATACCGCGACGCCAGCAGCAGATCGGTTTCCGGGCTCCAGATTTTTTCATCAACGCCGTTCAGCACACCGGAAAGACGTCCTTCACGATGACGCTGCTGCAACAGACCTTCCATGCCGTAGGCAAACTGCGGCTCGGTAATTTCCCGCGCGTAGGTCGGACTGACCGCCGTAATGTGGTCGGCGTAGTACAACCCGGCCTTCAGGAAAGAAATCTGCCCGTTAAACTCCAGTCCGTGCACGTTAAAGAACGACCATGGCAATTGGATGTCATCCATATGCTTTGCATAAAACATGCCTTGATACGCCAGGTTGTGCACGGTGAACACCGATTTCGCCGGATGGCCGCGCGCCGCCAGATACGCCGGGGCCAGACCGGCATGCCAGTCGTGCGCATGCACCACATCCGGGCGCCAGAATGGGTCAAAGCCACAGGCCATTTCACTGCCGACCCAACCCAGCAGCGCAAAACGCAGCACGTTATCGGTATATGCAAACAGGTTAGTGTCGTGATACGGGCTACCGGGACGGTCATAGAGATGCGGCGCGTCAATCAGGTAAATGCCCACACCGTTGAAATGCCCGAACAACAGCGTAATACGTCCGGCGAAGGTATCGCGACGCGTCACTACCTGCGCATCGGGAATGCCGCGACGGATATCAGGAAACGCCGGGAGCAGCACGCGGGCATCCACACCGTCCGCGATTTGCGCTGCGGGTAACGCCCCAATAACATCCGCCAGTCCCCCGGTTTTTAACAAAGGGAACATCTCTGAACAAACGTGTAAAACCTGCATTATCGCTCCTGTTTGATCTGCAGTTTGCGCAGCATTTCACGCGTGACCAGTACAATACCTTCCTCTGAACGGTAGAAACGACGAGCATCTTCTTCCGCGTTTTCACCAATCACCATGCCTTCAGGAATAACGCAGGCGCGGTCGATAATGCAACGACGTAAGCGGCACGAACGTCCCACCCACACTTCAGGTAACAACACTGCCGAATCAATGTTACAGAATGAATTCACCCGCACTCGCGGGAACAGAACGGACTGCACTACCACCGAACCAGAAATAATACAGCCGCCGGAGACCAGCGAGTTCAGCGTCATTCCGTGGCTACCGGAACGGTCCTGAACAAATTTCGCCGGCGGCAGTGATTCCATATGCGTACGGATTGGCCAGTCCTGGTCGTACATATCCAGTTCAGGCGTCACCGAAGCCAGATCGAGGTTTGCTTTCCAGTAGGCTTCCAGCGTTCCCACATCGCGCCAGTACGGCTCGGATTCCGGGTCAGACTGTACGCAGGACAATGGGAATGGATGAGCATATGCCATGCCAGCTTCGGTGATTTTCGGGATGATGTCTTTGCCAAAATCGTGACTGGATTTTTCATCGAGATCATCTTCCGCCAGCAGTTCATACAGATAATCGGCGTCGAAGATGTAGATCCCCATACTGGCAAGCGATTTGGTCGGATCATTAGGCATCGCTGGCGGGTTGGCAGGTTTTTCAACGAACTCGATAATTTTATCGGTGTCGTCCACGTCCATTACGCCAAACGCGCTGGCCTCTTCAATAGGCACTGGCATACAGGCCACTGTGCAACGCGCGCCTTTCTCAACGTGGTCGATCAGCATGCGTGAGTAGTCCTGCTTATAAATATGATCGCCCGCGAGGATCACCACATATTCCGCTTTATAGCGTCGAATGATGTCCAGGTTTTGGGTCACCGCATCCGCCGTACCGCGATACCAGTTTTCACCCTGCATCCTCTGCTGGGCAGGCAGCAGATCGACGAACTCGTTCATCTCTTCACTAAAGAACGACCAGCCGCGCTGAATATGCTGCACCAGCGTGTGTGACTGGTACTGAGTGATCACGCCGATACGGCGGATCCCGGAATTAAGACAGTTGGATAAGGCAAAATCGATAATGCGGAACTTACCGCCAAAGTGCACGGCAGGCTTGGCACGCTTATTGGTTAAATCTTTCAGGCGAGTACCGCGGCCACCGGCCAGGATCAGGGCAACAGATTTTAATGGCAGCTGGCGCGCCAACATTACACGATCGTTCTTCTCTAAACTTACCATGACTAACTCCTTTTTATCTTCTCTGGAACACACACAGTCCGTGCGCAGGTCCCTGCCAGACCGCCGTAAGCACCGGATTATCCTCTCCGGCAAATGGGGGAATGGCGTGCCATTCCCCTTCAGGTAAAACGATATCTGTCACCTCAAGCGTGGCGTTTATTGCAATCAGGAAACGATCTGAAAGCAGGATTTGCATCTGCCTCGGGCCGTTATGCCACTCATCCGCACTTAAGGGTTGTGCGTACTTATTCAGCCAACGAACATTGCCATCGCCCTCTTCCCACCAGCAATCGCCTGTTAATGCAGGTATTTGCCGACGCAGATGAATCAACGCGGCGGTAAATGTGGTTAGCCCACTGTTTGCCTGCTGCCAGTCCAGCCAGGTTAAGGCGTTATCCTGGCAGTAAGCGTTATTATTACCGTGCTGGCTATGACCATGCTCATCACCCGCCAGCAGCATCGGCGTCCCCTGGGAGAGCAACAGCGTGGTTAACAGCGCATGAATGCTGTCGCGCCGCCGCTCAATCAGGTCCAGCGAGCCGCCTAATCCTTCTTTACCATGATTGTCACTGTAGTTATTGCTAGTGCCGTCGCGATTTTCCTCACCATTCGCTTCATTGTGCTTATTTGTGAAGCAAACGCAGTCGCGTAGCGTAAAACCGTCATGCGCGGTCACCAGATTGACCGTGGCGCTGGGATTGCGGCCCGGGCGTTTAAACACGTCGCTGGATGCGGCAAAACGTCCGGCAAACTCGCCCAACGAAAGATTACGCTGGAGCCAAAAACGTCGCGTCGCATCGCGGAAATGGTCATTCCACTCGGCAAACGGCGGGGGGAAATTCCCCACCTGATACCCGCCTTCACCAATATCCCACGGTTCCGCAATCAGCTTGGCGCGTGAGAGCAGCGGACAGTTTTGGATCGCGGTAAACAGCGGAGCATCCTGACGAAACTCAGGCGTACGCCCCATGACGGAAGCCAAATCAAAACGAAAACCATCCACATGGCAGGTTTCAACCCAGTAGCGCAGACACTCGCATGCGTATTCCACAACGCCAGGATGGCTTAGATTGATGGTGTTCCCACAACCGGTCCAGTTGTAGTAATCGCCATCATCTCTGATCCAATAATAGCTACGGTTATCAATTCCGCGCAGCGAGAAGACAGGTCCTTCGAGATCCAGCTCGGCGCTGTGGTTTAAAACGATGTCGAGAATGACCTCAATACCCGCTTTATGCAGCGCTTTTACCGCGTCGCGAAACTCATCAAGCGCACTCTCCGGCGAGCTGGCATAGGCCGGATGCAGCGCGTACATCGCCACCGGGTTGTAGCCCCAGTAGTTTGACAGGCCCAGCCGCTGAAGCCGCGGTTCGCTGGCGAAATGCGCCACCGGTAACAGCTCCAGCGCGGTAATGCCGAGGCGCTTGAAATAGTCGATCATCACCGGATGACCCAGCGCTTTGTAGGTCCCGCGAATTTCTTCCGGCAGGTCAGGATGCAAATACGTCAGCCCTTTGACATGCGCTTCGTAAATTACGGTATTGCCCCACGGCGTGCGCGGCGGGGCATCATCCTCCCAGTCATAATGGTCGGACACCACCACGCCCTTCAGCGCGATGGCGGCATTATCATGATGATCCGGTTCATTCAGCCCACCGTGCAGCAGTGGGTTATCTTTTAACTCGCCATCCACCCGACGCGCGCAAGGGTCAAGCAGCAGTTTCGCCGGATTAAACCGGTGGCCCTGCTGCGGTTGCCACGGACCATGTACGCGATAGCCATAGCGTAGACCGGGACGGGCGTTGGCCAGATAGCCGTGCCAGACATCGCCGCTACGCCCCGGCAGGTCGTAGCGGAGTTCGCAGCCTTGCTCATCGAATACGCATAATTCAACGCGTTCAGCGTGGGCCGAAAAGAGGGTGAAATTGACGCCATGGCCGTCATACGTTGCACCATGGGGGGTGGCGTTGCCGGTTGCCAGTTGCGTCATTATCCCTCCCGCACCAGCCAGATCGTTGCCAGCGGTGGCAACGTCAGGCTCAGTGAGTGCTGACGACCATGACTGGCGATTTCATCGCTGTGCACCGCGCCGCCGTTACCGGTATTGCTACCGTGATAATGCATCGAGTCGGTATTGAGGATCTCGCGCCATTTGCCCGGCTGATTGATACCGAAGCGATAGCCGTGGCGAGGCACTGGCGTAAAGTTGCTGATAACGATGATTTCATTACCGACTTTGTCACGACGAACGAAAGCCAGCACCGAACGTTCTTTGTCATCCACCACCAGCCACTCGAAGCCATAGGCGTCAAAATCAAGCTCGTGCAGCGCTTTGTGATGACGATAAGTAAGGTTTAGATCGCGCACCAAACGCTGTACGCCGTGGTGCCAGTTATCGCCGCCTTCCAGCAGATGCCAGTCGAGGCTGGCGTCATGGTTCCACTCACGCCCCTGAGCAAACTCGTTGCCCATAAACAGCAGTTTCTTGCCTGGGAAGGCCCACATCCAGCCGTAGTAGGCGCGCAGGTTGGCAAACTTCTGCCATGCGTCCCCCGGCATGCGATCGAGAATTGATTTTTTACCGTGTACCACTTCATCGTGCGACAGCGGCAGGACAAAGTTTTCGGTGTAGTTGTACAGCATGCCGAAGGTCAGCTTATCGTGATGGAACTGACGATGAACCGGATCCAACTTCATGTAGTCCAGCGTGTCGTGCATCCAGCCGAGGTTCCACTTATACCAGAACCCTAAACCGCCCATATCCTGTGGCCTTGAAACGCCGGCAAAGTCGGTGGACTCTTCCGCCATGCTCACGGCCCCCGGCACCTGCTCGCCAAGAATACGGTTGGTATTGCGTAAAAACTCAATGGCTTCGAGGTTTTCACGACCGCCAAATTCGTTCGGGACCCACTCCCCTTCTTTACGGCTGTAGTCGCGATAAATCATCGACGCCACGGCATCTACGCGCAGCGCATCGATACCAAAACGTTCAATCCAGTACAGGGCATTGCCCACCAGATAGTTACTGACTTCACGGCGACCGTAGTTGTAGATCAGCGTGTTCCAGTCCTGGTGATACCCTTCGCGCGGGTCGCTGTGCTCATACAGATTGGTGCCATCAAATTCTGCCAGACCAAAGTCGTCCGACGGGAAATGGCCCGGCACCCAGTCGAGAATGACGTTCAGTCCGGCCTGATGCGCGGCATTCACAAAATAGCGGAAATCATCACGCGTCCCGAAACGACGGGTCGGCGCATACATACCGGTAGGTTGGTAGCCCCAGCTACCGTCGAACGGATGCTCATTAATCGGCAACAGTTCGAGATGGGTAAAGCCCATCCACTTGACGTAAGGCACCAACTGATCCGCCAGTTCGCGGTAGCTCAGCCAGAAGTTGTTATCGGTATGACGACGCCATGAGCCCAGGTGCACTTCATAGATAGAGATCGGCGCATCAAACTGGTTGGCTTTTTTTCGCTCCTCGCTTTGCACCACTTTTTCCGGCAGACCGCAGATAAGCGACGCGGTTTCCGGGCGCATTTGCGCTTCGAAGGCGTAAGGGTCCGCTTTGATTCGCAGCTTACCGTTCGCATCGATCATCTCGTATTTATACAGTTGACCATGCTGCGCGCCGGGGATAAACAGCTCCCAGATACCGCTTTCTTTACGCAGGCGCATCGGGTGGCGACGTCCATCCCAGTAGTTGAACTGCCCAACCACTGAAACGCGTTGAGCGTTAGGCGCCCAGACGGAGAAGCGCGTACCGGTTACGCCATCCATGGTATCCGCATGCGCGCCCAGCGTTTCGTAAGGTCGCAAGTGCGTACCTTCAGATAACAGCCAGGCATCCATATCCTGGATCAGCGGGCCAAAACGATAAGGGTCATCAATCAGATTCTCCTGTCCATGCCAGACAACAGCTAACTGATAGCGAAAGAAATTTTTACGGTGGGGAAGTACAGCACAGAAAAAACCGCGAGAGTCGAGGCAGTCCAGCTTGCCGACTTTGCGTCCGGTTTTGGGTTCGATCACCCACACTTCGGTGGCGTCAGGTAATAGGGCGCGGACTTCAAGTCCAGCGTCAGTTTGGTGCATACCGAGTACGGAAAAAGGATCCGCAAAATGGCCTGCAATTAGCGCATTAATCACGTCTCTATCGATACGAACGGACATGGTTGTCATCCTGTTTTATGGTGTCACGCCTTCCAACTGATCTTCGACATCAGGTAGTGACACTTTTTTTGACCTGAACGGCGCAGCACAATTGTGCATCCTCTCTGCGTCGTCCCACCTTCAGGCAACAACTTAATACCTCCGGTACTAAGTCACCCTTAAAGAATAGCCAATGCTTTATCTTACTCCTGGTAAAAAATGAAACATCTGCGCTTACTCCTGTATTACGCAAAAAAATGGGTGACTCAGCACCCATTGTTAAAACACGCAATCACTCTGCCGGAGAGCCGTATTGACTGATCCGGCCAGGTGGTTCGCGTCGTTTGTAGGCCTGATAAACGTGGCGTCATCAGGCCGTCCCACATTACGCCAACTGACGCAGCATACGGCGCAATGGCTCCGCAGCACCCCACAGCAACTGGTCGCCCACGGTAAAGGCTGACAGGAACTCCGGTCCCATATTCAGCTTACGCAGACGGCCTACTGGCGTGGTCAGCGTGCCGGTAACGGCCGCCGGGGTTAACTCACGCATGGTGATATCCCGATCGTTTGGCACGACTTTGGCCCACGGATTGTGCGCTGCCAGCAGTTCTTCCACGGTCGGAATAGACACATCTTTTTTCAGTTTAATGGTGAACGCCTGGCTGTGGCAGCGCAGCGCACCGACGCGCACGCACAGACCATCAACCGGGATCACGGAAGAGGTGTTAAGAATTTTGTTGGTTTCAGCCTGTCCCTTCCACTCTTCGCGGCTCTGACCGTTATCAAGTTGTTTGTCGATCCACGGAATCAGGCTACCGGCCAACGGTACGCCAAAGTTATCAACCGGCAGTTTACCGCTGCGGGACAGGGTCGTCACTTTACGTTCGATATCGAGAATAGCAGAGGAAGGGGTTGCCAGTTCATCGGCCACATGGCCATACAGATGACCCATCTGGGACAGCAGTTCGCGCATATGGCGCGCGCCGCCGCCGGAGGCCGCCTGATAGGTCGCCACAGAAACCCAGTCAACCAGGTCATTAGCAAACAGGCCACCGAGGGACATCAGCATCAGGCTAACGGTACAGTTACCGCCGACAAAGGTCTTAATACCTTTGTTCAGGCCGTCAGTGATGACATCCTGGTTAACCGGATCGAGAATGATGATGGCATCGTCTTTCATACGCAGCGAAGAGGCCGCGTCAATCCAGTAACCCTGCCAACCGCTTTCACGAAGCTTTGGATAGATTTCGTTGGTATAATCGCCGCCCTGACAGGTCACGATGATATCGAGCGCCTTCAGCGCATCCAGATCAAAAGCGTCCTGAAGCGTGCCGGTCGTGGTTCCACCGAATGTCGGTGCCGCCTGCCCGAGCTGGGAAGTAGAAAAGAAAACAGGGCGAATGGCGTCGAAGTCACGCTCCTCAACCATGCGTTGCATGAGAACAGAGCCGACCATACCGCGCCAGCCGATAAAACCAACATTTTTCATAGCGTTTTTTTCCTGCAGAGATGTGTGCTGTGTATGCTAACCAGTATCCTACTGGCCTATCCTTCACCATACAAAAAGCAGCCAAAGTCGCAAGTGAAATTAATCAATGATAGCGAAGCCATCAGTAATGCGACTTATCCCGCTGCGCAAGCAAGCAGAAAGTCCGCGGTAATAGTAAGGGAATTTGAGTTATGAATGAAATCATTTCAGCGGCAGTTTTATTGATCCTTATTATGGACCCGCTCGGAAATCTGCCCATTTTCATGTCCGTATTGAAACATACCGAACCGAAACGCCGCCGCGCGATTATGATTCGCGAGCTGTTCATTGCGCTGTTGGTGATGCTGATATTCCTGTTTGCTGGCGAGAAAATACTGGCATTTCTTAACCTGCGCGCGGAAACCGTTTCGATCTCCGGGGGCATCATTTTGTTCCTGATCGCCATCAAGATGATTTTCCCCAGCGCCACCGGGAATAGCACCGGGCTTCCGGCAGGCGAAGAGCCGTTTATCGTGCCACTGGCGATTCCGCTGGTAGCCGGTCCGACAATCCTGGCTTCATTAATGCTGTTATCACATCAGTATCCGAACCAGATGGGGCATCTGGTGATTGCGCTGCTGATCGCCTGGGGTGGTACTTTTGTGATTTTGCTGCAGTCTTCGCTGTTTTTACGCCTGCTGGGCGAGAAAGGGGTGAACGCACTGGAGCGCCTGATGGGGCTGATTCTGGTGATGATGGCTACCCAGATGTTCCTCGACGGCGTAAGGATGTGGATGAAGGGGTAATCTCTCCTTTTTGGCTCAGATAGCATGTTACCCGGAGAACAGTTCCGTTCACGTTATGCTCATTGCTTCTCTGAGATCTCGTCACCAGTGAACGTGTTAAGGGGGCTACGCTGTACTGAACCCCGGATCCTGGACAAACAGTTCAGACTCCGGAGGTTCAAAATGAAACATCCTTTTTCTCTCAGACTGGCGGCTGTTCAGCACGTTCTGTCCGGCCAAGCCGGAATTGCTGAAGCTGCACGCCAGTTTAAAGTCGGCAGGACGCCACTCTCCCGCTGGATACGCGCCTTCAGGCAGCAGGGTGAGACAGGTCTGGAGCATCGTCCTCATCGTTTTTATTCCGCAGAGTTCAAACTTCGTGTGGTTCACTATATCCTTGAAAACCGCTGCAGCAGCGCTGACGCTTCTGCGCTCTTTGCCATTCCCAATGAGACGCTGATCCAGAACTGGTTGCACAGATATCGTACAAAAGGCACAGTGGAACTTAATCCGTCCAGAGCAGGCTCCGCCATGACCAAACGTAAACAGCCTTCCGAAGCAAAACCTTACAGTGAAATGACGCATCCTGAGCTGCTCAGAGAGCTTGAATATCTGCGGGCGGAGAATGCATATTTAAAAAAGCTGAAGGCCCTGAGAGCGGAAAATGCGCTCAGGGAGCAGCAGAAAAAGCCCGGCTAGTCCGCCTGCTGCTGCCTGACCACTCGCTGAGATGCCTGCTGCGGGCGGCCAGCCTGCCCCGCAGCAGCTGGTACTATCATCAGGCTAAACCCGCCAGCAGGCCTGACAAATACGCGGAAGTAATACCGCTTATGGCGGCAATCCACAGGCAACACAAGGAGTGCTATGGCTATCGTCGCATGACTACGGAGCTGAGAAGAAGGGGTACCCGACTGAACCATAAAACGGTGGGGAAGCTGATGAGGCGGCAGGGTCTGTTCTGTCAGATTCGGCGCAAAAAGTACAGTTCGTGGATGAACGACAGTAATCAGGCTTCGCTTAATCTTCTTGCCCGGCGCTTCAGAACAGAAGAAAGCGGAAAAAAGTGGTGCACTGATGTGACAGAGTTCAGGATCGGACAGGAGAAGCTGTATCTGTCTGTGGTGCAGGACCTGTTTAATCTCGAAATTATCGCGTGGCAGATGTCTCAGAAGCCGGTGCTGAGCCTGACCTGCGGGATGCTGGAACAAGCGCTGAAAGCCCCAGTCCGGAAAACAGGGCTGATGCTACACAGTGACCAGGGCTGGCAGTACCGGACGCCGATGTGGCGTTCAATGCTGGCAGATGCCGGAGTGACCCAGAGTATGTCACGCAAAGGGAACTGCCTGGATAATGCGGTGATGGAAAACTTCTTCAGCCATCTGAAGGTGGAGATGTATCACCGTAACCGGTATGACTCAGTGAATGTGCTGATGCAGGATATCGAAGGCTATATCTGTTACTTCAATAATGAAAGGATCAGCCTCAAAACAGGTATGAGCCCGGTGGAATACCGGGCATCAAGAGAAATGTAAAAAGTGTCCAGGTTATGGGGTTCAGTACAACGCAACCCCCTTAACAATCCAGGCTCTCCGGCACCGCTGTAATTTCAGGTATTCCTTACGCTTTTAACTCGCTGAAAAAACGTATTTTCATTTCTGCGAGGTGCCTTCCGGAATGCCCTCTTGTCAGCATCGCGGATAAACATTATCTTCTCGCTGCACCTGCGAAACCAGGTGCCAGAATTAGCCTTCTGAAAATCATACTGGCGACATATACTTCTATGTCGTGCGACCGATTTCGTCTCAATGGCGGGTCGAGCGGGGGCGTCGCAAGACGCGCCGGTATCCAGTATGACCGGTAAGGCTAACTCCGCTCGATTCCGCCACCCGCGAGATTAGCCTCTCCGGTGGTGGTTTAAATAAAACATACTGGAGGCTGCCCTATGGCGACTACCCCTCTCTTTTCACACTCTTTATTTACCCTGCCCTTTAGCCCTGCCACGGATTTCACCGAACTGGCGGATAACTGCGAGCGTTTTGTCGAAGGGCTGGTTGAATGCCATGACCCGGTTGAAAAACTGGCGATTTGTGCACGTCTGTCGGCCTGTCTCGCGTTATTGCAACCGACCTTAACAGAACCTGTACCGCAGCATCTGCAAGCGAGCCTGACGGTAGAAACATTCCCGACCCGTTTTCCCCTTTTCGAGCCGGAACCAGACCAGATGGGGCGCTACTGTCAGTTATTAACACACCTGCTGATGAGTAAAACGCTGTCTGACGAGATGGAACGAGTGGCGGGTGACTTACTGCAGGATCTGGTGGGCTATTTCGCCGATACGCTAAAAGCGCCGCGCTGGCTGAAAACAGAAGAAGGGCTGGTCGTGCTATAAAAAAGCCGGGTAGCGCTTGCGCTTACCCGGCCTACGGTGTGGATGTGTGCTCGTTTCCAGGCCCGGTAAGCGCAAGCGCCGCCGGGCAATGCCATCAGCTCAACAGCTGAAAGGCAATCATACCGACAATCGCACCGACCGTGCCGAGGATGGTTTCCATCATCGTCCAGGTCTTCAGGGTTTGCGCTTCGGTCGCACCGGTAAATTTACCGAACAACCAGAAACCGGCGTCGTTAACGTGGCTGACCACGATAGAGCCGCCCGCGATACAGATAGACAGTGCCGCCATCTGGGCACCGGAGTAGTTCAGTTGCTCAATCACCGGCATCACCAGACCGACCGCCGTTAAGCAGGCTACAGTCGCGGAACCCTGAATGATACGCACAGCCGCCGCCAGCACGAAGCAGGTGATGGCAATCGGCAGGCCCATACCGGTTAACGCTTCGCCCAGCGCCGGACCGACGCCAGAATCAACCAGAACCTGTTTGAACACACCGCCCGCACCAATCACCAGCAGAATAATCCCCGCCGGCTGCAGCGCATGGCCACAGATCTCCATCACGCGGTCTTTTGGCATGCCCTGGCGCACCGCCAGACCGTAAATCGCCACCAGACAGGCAACCAGAATCGCGGTAAACGGGTGACCGATAAACTCGAACCATTCATAGGTTGTAGAACCGACCGGAACAAAGCGTGCGGCGATGGTTTTCAGCCCCACCAGTACCAGCGGCAGCAGGATAAGCGATAAGCTGAAGCCAAAGGACGGCATTTTGCCTTCGCCCAGATGCGGCTCGGAAATATCTTCCGGTACGTGCAGCTCGACGTAACGGCTGATGAAATTCCCCCACAGCGGCCCGGCGATAATCATGCCCGGAATCGCGGCACACAGGCCAATCAGGATCATCCAGCCAAAGTCGGCGTGCATCTGAGAGGCCAGCAGCATCGGCGCAGGCCCAGGCAGCAGGAATGCCGCAGCAGCCGCTACGCCCGCAAACAGCGGGATCACAAGCTTAACCAGGTTTGTCCCCGTATGGCGCGCCATTGAGAATGCCACGCTAATCAGCAGCACAATCGCCACCTCAAAGAATAGCGGCAGCGCGCAAATCAGACCGGCCAGGCCAATCGCATAATGTGCGCGGCTGTGACCGAAGGATTTCAGCATTTTGACGGCAATCTGATCGACAGCTCCGGTCTCATGCAAAATCTTGCCGAACATCGCCCCCAGCGCCACAACAATCGCCAGGAAACCGAGCGTGCCTCCCATTCCTTTTTCCATGGTCGCCGCGATTTTATCGAGCGGCATACCGGAAAAGAGACCTGCACCAATGGATACCACCATCAAAGCAACGAAGGCGTGCATACGCGCCTTCATCACTAAAAACAGCAGTAATAAAACGGACCCTACTGCTGTTAAAACAAGCGTTAATGTACTCACTACTTACTGCCCTGGTTAATAACCTCAATGGTGCTGGCGACCACACCGTCCAGTGGTTGATCGATATCGACCACCAGTACATCGTTTTCATTCGCACCCGGTTCTTCCAGCGCTTCAAACTGGGTCACCAGCATCTGCGTTTTGAAGAAGTGGCCTTTACGCGCTTTCAGGCGGCTTTCGATAACGTCAAAATCCCCTTTCAGATAGATGAAAGAGAGGTTCGGGTTACCGTCGCGTAGCTGGTCGCGATAGACTTTTTTCAGGGCGGAACAGACGATCAGCGAAACCTTGTTGGTACGCTGCATCGCAAAGGCGGCGTCATTCAACGCCTGTAACCACGGTTTGCGGTCGTCATCGTTGAGTGGCTCACCAGAAGCCATTTTCATGATGTTGCTGCGCGGATGGAGAAAATCGCCATCAAGAAACGCGGCCTGCAGTTGATGCGCCACTTCGCTGGCGACAGCAGATTTACCGCTGCCCGATACGCCCATCAGAACGTAAACGTGGTGATCATGATTAGTCGTGCTCAAAGCGTTGCCCCCACTGGTACAAGAATCAGGAAATTGTTACGGGTAACTGTTATCGGTAACATTGTCCAGCCGGATAAATAGAGAAGCAATATCCATTCGTGCTCGAAGTGTATAAGTGTGAGCTACTTCAAACTTGTTGGCTTAAATAGATCCACCCGGTGACAAGGTGAAACCTAAATCTAACATTTTAGGTGTGACGGCTTCACCGCGGATGCGCGCCAGCAGACGTTCTGCGCCAATGCTGCCCATGCGTTCACGCGGCGTGAGCACGCTCGCCAGACGCGGCTCCATCACCTGCCCGATGTCGTGACCGTGGAATCCGGCAATCGCCATGTCATCAGGGATTTTCAGCCCTAAACGCTGGCATTCGAAGGCCGCTCCTACCGCCAGGTCATCGTTGGTACAAAAGACACCATCAAGCTGCGGGTATTCACGCCGCGCCTGACGGATAAGTTCAATACCGGAGGAGTAGGAAGAGGACTGCTCCACCATCACGCTGTACGGCACCAGGTCGGCATCGCGCATTGCCTGCTCGTAGCCTCTCTGTTTGATGATAGTACGTTCATCAAGGCGTGCGCCAAGATAGGCAACATGACGGTGCCCGCGGGCGATGATAGCGGCTGTCATCTGACGCGCGGCTTCGAAGTTGTCGAATCCCACGGCAATATCAAGACACGGGGACTGGCTGTCCATCAGCTCAACCACCGGGATACCGGCAACCTCAATCATTTTCAGCGTACGGGGCGTATGGCTACGTTCGGTGAGGATCAGGCCATCAATATTCCACGACAGCATCGATTCCAGACGCTCTTGTTCCATCTCAGGCTTATAGCCGTAGTGCGCCAGCATGGTTTGATAACCATGAGCGTCAGTGACAGCCTCAATGCCGCGTAGCACTTCAGCAAAAACCTGGTTAGTAAGAGACGGTAACAGCACGCCGATAGCGCGGCTGGTGGCGTTAGAAAGGATATCAGGAGCGCGATTGGGAATATAACCCAGCTCATCAAGTGCAGCGGCAATTTTGCCCCGCAGCGCCACGGAGACCTGCTCCGGGTTACGCAAAAAGCGGCTGACCGTCATTTTGGTTACGCCCACGCGGTCGGCTACATCCTGAAGTACGGGTCTTTTCTTTTTCATCGTCCTGAAGCGTTAAAAAGGGATAGATTCCCCCAGTTTACCACGGACGTGCGTGAACCTTTGCAGAGAAAAAAAGGAGTTTTTTATTGTGAGAAATACACAAAATCATTCGAGTTGCATCAAGGCGGCGACGCAGTAAATCCCCGGGAGCGTACATTAAGTACGCGACCGGGGTGAGCGAGGAAAGCCAACACAGATGCGGCTTTAAGCATGCCGTGTATTTTTATACTGGCGGCAGATCAAACAACAACACTTCGCTGTCGCTGTCGGCATGAATAGAAATGGCCTGCTCATCCCAGATTGCCAGACCATCGCTGGTGGTCGCTTTGGTCCCGTTAATTGTCACGTTACCTTTTACTACCTGGATCCAGACGCGGCGTTCAGCGGCAATCTGATGCACCGACTGCTCATCTTTGATCAGTGCCCAACGGTAAAGCTCCATATCCTGGTACACTTTCAGCGAGCCATCACGGGCATCCGGCGACAGCACCAGTTGTTTACCCTGAGCGGCATCAAAACGGCGCTGCTCATAGCGTGGGGTAATACCGTTTTCCTGCGGCATGATCCAAATCTGATACAGATGCAGCTTCTCAGTATTGCTCGGGTTGTACTCCGAGTGACGGATCCCCGTCCCGGCGCTCATAATCTGGAACTCACCGGCCGGAACCTGCTCTTTGTTCCCCATGCTGTCCTGATGTTCCACCGCGCCTTCCAGCACGTAAGTCAGGATTTCCATGTCTTTATGGGGGTGAGTGCCAAAGCCCTGACCTGCGTCGATCACGTCATCGTTAATCACGCGCAGTGCCGAGAACCCCATAAAATTTGGATCATAGTAGTTGGCAAAAGAGAAGGTATGCCAGGAATCGAGCCAGCCATGATTAGCGTGGCCACGGTCATTAGCTTTGCGTAAGTAGATCATTGTGTTCACCCCCAGATGTTTTCGATGGAGTAAGTGTGGACTCAATCCGCCGGGGATCATAGAGGGTGAAAATTGACTCCTCTGTTCAAAAAAAATGAACAAGCCCAGAGGAGTCTGCGCAGGCTATTTGGCGAGAGTTATCGTCGCCGGAGAAGCCTGTTCAAAGGCGCGTTCGAGGAGTTCCAGGTTGGTAAGAACTTCAGATTCCTTGACGTAATTAGGCGTACCGGCTGTCAGCGTCTGGTAAAGCGCATCATAGACGCGACCATAATCCCCCACTTCCGGCTGCACCTCTTCTTTTACCGTCAGGCCGTCATCGTTAACGTACTCCAGCATCCCAATGGAATCGTCAGCAGCGAAACCTGGCTCACCTGGCATGATATTGGCCTTCAGGCTGGTTTCCTGCTGGTCGATGCCGTACTTCACAAACGAGCCTTTGGTACCGTGAACGATAAACTTCGGATAGTCGATTTTCACCAAGTGACTGGTTTTAACAATGGCTTTCAGGGAGCCGTAGAACAGCTGTGCTTCAAAGGTATCGTCCGGGTTCGCTTTGTTGCGCAGGCTGCGGATGTCATAGGCCACGCAATCGGGACGACCGAACAGCGAGATAATCTGATCCATGGTGTGTACGCCCAGACCATAGAATGCGCCGTCCTGCGGCAGTCCCGGCTTGGTTTCCGCCTCGGGGCGGTAGTAATCGAAATGGCTTTCAACCTCAACAATTTCGCCGAGCTTGCCGCTCTCAATCGCTTTTTTAGCGGTGAGGAAGCAGGAATCAAAACGACGGTTCTGATATGGCGTAACGGTCAGTCCTTTGCTTTGCGCCAGTTCGAACAGTGCTTTTGCTTGCGCAAGCGTCGGCGTGAAGGGTTTCTCAACCAACACGTTTTTACCCGCTTCCAGCGCGCGTTTGGCGTATTCAAAATGGCTGTCAGCATGGGTACAGACGATCACCAGCTTCACCTGCGGATCGTTTAAGATCTCGTCAAGGTCACTGGTGAAGTGAATATGTGAATATTGTGGTGCCTGCTCTTCCGGCTTGGCGTGGCGGCGAAAAATGTGCGCGACATGCCAGCTATTTTTGCGGTTGAGGACGTACGGCAAATGGTAGCGAGTGGTGCTTTTACCAAAACCAATAAATGCGCAGTGTAAGGTCATGAGACGATCCTTTCGAAGGTGATTGTCTACACCATAGCGCAAAGCGGCTGGAGACTGAATGTTGGATTCTTTGCCGGATGGCGCTTGAACTGCACCACAGGGCGACAGGATCGGCCGTCGGCGTCGCAGGCAGTTTGTTCACGGCAAGCGCGCAGGGCCCGGAGCGTACTAAATGTACGTGAGGAGCACGAGCACTTCCCGGGGACGAAATGGCAAGTAAGCCAGGCAGACACAAAACCTCAAAAAAAAAGCCAGCAAAAGCTGGCTAAAGTAATACTGGAAGCAATGTGAGCAATGTCGTGCTTTCAGGTTCTCCGTAGGGGTTCCCCTGAACGCAGAGCAATAATAATCATTCTCATTCGCACTTGTCTACTTCTTTTTGCAAAAAAATGCAGTTGACGGAATTTTCTTTCTCAGCGAGTGTAAATACACAATTAACCCTGCTGGAGATAAGGAATGAGTGAGATAGTGATACGCCACGCTGAACCGAAAGATTACGACGCAATTCGTCAGATCCACGCCCAGCCGGAGGTGTACCACAACACGCTACAGGTTCCTCATCCTTCCCTCGAGATGTGGCAAGCGAGGCTAACCGAGCAAGCCGGGGTCAAACAACTGGTTGCCTGTATTGACGATATCGTCGTGGGGCATCTCTGTATTGAGGTCGCGCAACGCCCGCGTCGCAGCCACGTGGCTGATTTTGGTATCTGCGTGGATGCACGGTGGCACAATCGCGGCGTTGCCAGCGCGTTGATTCGCACGATGATCGACATGTGCGACAACTGGCTGCGCGTCGAGCGTATTGAGCTAACGGTATTTGTTGATAATGAGCCGGCCGTGGCGGTGTATAAGAAATACGGCTTTGAAATCGAAGGCACAGGTAAGAAATACGGCCTGCGCAACGGTGAATACGTTGATGCCTACTTTATGGCGCGTATGAAATAAATGTAAGGGCGAGTCTTATCGCCCTTCTTATTGAAAGGACGCAAGAGTGAAAAAGTACCTTCCCCTGGTGTTGCTGGCAGCACTCTCCCCTGCTTTCGCCACTACCGTACAAAATCTCGATTCCGTGCCCAGCACCATTCAACACCCGGAAGGTAAACAGATTTTTGCTGAGCAAATGGCAGGAGCAACATCTGCCAAAGGATTTGGCGAGCTTCCACAGGGATTATCTGAGAACGCGTGGATTGCCTGGGTTGCGCCGAATGAAGATCCTGACAACCTGATCCTCACGGGTGCCAAAGCCTGGGGCAAAGACGGCAAATATATCGGTGTCGCCTGTTTCGCCGACAATCCGGCCGACGCCGGGCAGGCAAAGAAATACGCGGATAACAACTGTCCGGAAAACTACAGCAACGGGCGCGCCAATAAATTATATCTCGGCGTTTTTTCCTGGCAGAACCAACAGCTAACGCCGATTGCACGCTCGGAAAAACCATTAAACCAACTCTCTGAGTGGAATAAAACCGCCGAAAAAGAGAGCGATGATGAGTCCGTCAGACCGCTGGCCTATTATACAAAACTGGATCTGGCACCGTACCGGATCGCACCCGATACGCTGGCGTTTGGGGTGCGCGGTGGATACTCTGAGGCGTATTCCGGCGGCGGCGCATTTTATGAAGTGCTGGAGCTCTATGCGATCAAAGACAACAGGATAATCAACGTGTATTCCGACCTTGTTTATCAATATACGGACATCGCCGGAGAGTGGAATAAAGACGGTACAAGACAGCACGACATCAGCGAAAGTAAATATATCCTCAAAATGCGTTCGGCAAAAACGCACGGGTTTTATGATTTAGAGCGCGTAAACCTGCAGGATAAAAGCAGCCAAATATTCCGCTGGTCTGAGTCACTGCAGGGATATGCGCCATAACCAACCAATAAGGCCGACATCGTTCTGAACGCTGTAGGCCATTATCCTTTATATCTCGCCGTTAAATTCAGGAGCGGAAGCGCTATCCGGCCCTGGCATAGAGTTTTTGATTGCAGTCTATCGTTTCCCCCGCCGTCATGTTCAGGCCTAACAACCACCTGAATTATATGGTTATTCATCTTTTTATCTTCATCGCTATTTTTCGTAACGTTAATAATATTAATATTACATTTTTGTTTTTTTTTGGTTTCTGCCATCACTTTATGGTGACAATCACAACAATATACTTCTCCTGGGACTAACTTAACCACGGTGAGGTAAAAAATGAAATTTGAACGCCATCATAGAATATTGAAAGAAATCAGTATTTCGGGAGTTGTAAAAGTTTCAAATCTGGCGAAAAGTCTCAAGGTAACAAAAGAAACCATTCGCTCAGATCTCAATGAACTTGCCGGACAGGGATATCTCACTCGCTGTCATGGTGGTGCATTTATTACCCTTGATTCTCTTGATAACGTTGCAAAAAACGAAATTGCTTATGTGCTGGAAAAATATGAATCAGCGCAGAAAATAAAAAAAGGTCTCTCTGCCATGAAAAATAATGTATGTGTTATTGGCTCGTTCAATGTTGATATTATCAGTTACCTACCGAGGCTACCCTCGACAGGAGAATCATTACTTGCCGATAAATTTATTTTTTCGCCAGGCGGGAAAGGATGTAATCAAGCTTTAGCGGCAAGCTATGCCGATTCTGATGTGCATTTTATTACTAAAGTAGGGTCAGACCATTTTAGTGATTACGCCATTAATTTTATAAACTCATCAAAAATCCATAAAAGTGTAATCTACCAGACCAAAGAAACACAAACTGGTACAGCTACCATCATGGTGAATGGAGATACCGGGGATAACGTCATCGCTATCTATCCCGGTGCTAATATGACAATTTCACCTGATGAAATCACCATACAAAAAGAAGCCATTATTCATTCAGATATTGTTCTTGTACAACTGGAGACAAATTACGAGGCGCTTCAGCAAACAATTCGTCTCGCACAAAAAAATGACATACCGGTAATTATCAATCCAGCGCCATACAATGAAATGGTCAATACCATCATTGATGACATCGATTATATTACGCCAAATGAAACCGAAGCGGGTCTCCTGGCAAACATGTCCGTCAATGACATTGAGTCAGCCAAATGTGCAGCGAAGATTATTCATCAGAAAGGTGTAAAAAATACCATTATTACTTTAGGTAGCAAAGGATCTCTCGCTTATGACGGAACGCAATTCATCTATTCTCCGGCATTCCCGGCAGTTGTAAAAAACACCGCAGGAGCTGGCGACGCCTTCAATGGCGCACTCGCATCTGGCCTTGCTAAAGGAAAATCACTGGCATCCGCATTATGCTACGCCAGCGCATTCGCCTCGCTTGCTGTTGAAACACCCAATGCCTCTGACATGCCAGAAAACGAATCCGTTCTACATCGCATTCAGAGTTCACATTACAAACAAACTATCTCAACTCACTAAATCAAGGAGCAGACTATGAACAATACGCAGAAAAAACTAAAGGTGCTCTTTATTGGAGAATCCTGGCATATTCACATGATTCATTCAAAAGGTTATGACAGCTTTACCTCCAGTAAATATGAAGAAGGCGCTACATGGTTACTGGAATGCTTAAAGAAAGGTGGTGTGGAAATTGATTACATGCCTGCTCACACCGTACAAATCGCATTTCCAGAAAGCATTGATGAACTAAACCGTTATGATGTCATTGTCATTAGCGATATCGGCAGCAATACATTCCTGTTGCAAAACGAGACATTCTATCAGCTCAAAATAAAGCCAAATGCTCTGGAATCAATTAAAGAGTACGTCAAAAATGGTGGTGGTCTGCTTATGATTGGCGGCTATCTGTCATTTATGGGTATTGAGGCAAAGGCCAATTACAAGAACACCATTCTTGCCGAGGTCTTGCCAGTTATTATGCTTGACGGCGATGACCGAGTAGAAAAACCAGAGGGTATCTACGCTGAGGCTGTCTCGCCTGAACATCCTGTTGTAGACGGATTCTCAGACTACCCGATATTTCTTGGATATAACCAGGTTGTCGCCAGAGAAGATGCTGATGTCGTATTAACAATAAATAATGACCCTCTATTAGTGTTCGGTAAATACCAACAGGGTAAAACCGCCTGTTTTATGAGTGACTGTTCGCCGCACTGGGGAACTCAGCAATTCATGTCCTGGCCGTTTTATACCGACCTGTGGGTTAACACGCTTCAATTCATCGCCAGAAAATAAAAAACAATGGAGTAACGAAAGTTACTCCTTTTATAAAATATAAGGATTGATGTATGAACAAGAATAAGTACTCAACCCCCTTACTGATGCTTGCAACCATCTTAGCCGGTATGCTTTCCCCAATGCAGTCTGCCGTTAATGGGCAATTGGGACACTGGTTGCAGGATGGTAATGCTTGCGCAGTAATCTCTTTCGCCAGCGGTCTGGTCGTCATGTTTTTTATTATTATTGCGCGTAAAGAAACACGCCATCAATTCGCGTCGATCCCTACGCTGATTAAAAAGCGGAAAATCCCCTTGTGGAATTGGTTTGCCGGGTTATGCGGGGCGATGGTCGTATTTTCTGAAGGCGCATCAGCCAGCGCGTTAGGCGTTGCCACTTTTCAAACTGCTTTAATTTCCGCCCTGCTCCTTTCCGGCCTGTTGTGCGACCGCTTTGGCGTCGGTGTGGATGAGAAGAAATATTTCACGCCATGGCGCGTTACTGGCGCATTGTTCGCTGTTATTGCCACGATTTTTGTCGTGTCGCCACAGTGGCACTCAACCTCGTTTATCCTACTGGCTATCCTTCCATTTTTGGCAGGATTACTCGCTGGCTGGCAGCCTGCGGGGAATGCCAAAGTCGCCGAGGCAACGGGATCCATGCTGGTTTCCATTACCTGGAACTTCATCGTCGGCTTTTGTGTCCTGGGTGCAGCGCTGGCGATACGTGTCGCATTAGGGCATGTCACCGTCCAGTTACCCGATACGTGGTGGATGTATCTCGGTGGCCCGCTGGGTCTGCTGTCCATCGGGCTGATGGCGATTCTGGTCAGAGGCTTAGGACTATTAATGCTGGGTGTCGCCTCTACCGCGGGTCAGTTACTGGGATCGGTGTTGATTGATGAGTTAATCCCATCATTAGGCAATACGGTCTATCTGGTCACCATCATCGGTACATTATTCGCGTTAGTAGGTGCAATTGTTACCACCATCCCCGAATACAGAGCATCCAAAATGGCGAAAAAAATGGAGGTGTCAGGATGAAAGGCTTCCTGCAAACCGTAACGGGCCCAGTGGCACACTCAGAAATGGGTCTGACGCTACCGCATGAGCACCTGTTTAACGATTTGTCATCCGTTGTTGACGAGCCACAGTATGCTTTTTCACAGCAGTTGGTGGGAAAGAAAGTCAGTGCTGACCTGCAGTGGGGACTGAAACACGACCCGTACTGCTGCGCCGATAACATGGACAGAAAAGAGATTGATGATGTCATCTTTGAAATCAATAACTTCATGTCACTGGGAGGCAGGACGATTGTCGACGCGACGGGTTCTGAATCTATTGGTCGGGACGCCACTTCATTGCGGGAAGTGGCATTAAAAACTGGTTTGAATATCGTTGCTTCATCAGGACCTTATCTGGAAAAGTTTGAAAGCGCCAGGATCCACAAACCTGTCGAGTTATTAGCCTCACTTATTGATAAGGAACTGAATCAGGGGATTGGCGAGACGGATATTCGCGCCGGTATGATCGGTGAAATTGGCGTATCACCCGCTTTTACCCAAGCTGAGCGCAACAGCCTGCGCGCGGCGTCTCTGGCACAACGTAATAATCCCCATACGGCAATGAATATCCATATGCCAGGGTGGCTGCGGCTGGGTGATGAGGTACTGGATATTGTCCTTGAAGAGATGAACGTCTCTCCGGCAAAAGTTTCGCTGGCGCACTCAGACCCTTCAGGAAAGGATGTTGCCTATCAACGTAAAATGCTTGACCGCGGCGTATGGCTTGAATTTGACATGATTGGTCTGGACATTACTTTCCCCAAAGAAGGTATCGCCCCAGGTGTTCAGGACACCGCAGATGCGGTAGCACATCTGATTGAACTGGGTTACGCCGACCAGATCGTATTAAGCCATGATGTTTTTCTCAAACAGATGTGGGCAAAAAATGGGGGGAATGGTTGGGGATTTGTCCCAAATGTTTTCCTCGCCTATCTGGCTGCCCGTGGCGTAGATAACGATACTCTTCGCAAGCTCTGTATTGATAATCCGGCGCGGTTACTCACGGCGTAACTAACATATAGCCCGGCGCCTGATGCCGGGCTATTAATCAACAATCAATACCCCGCCGTTAAATCATCCACGGAACGTGGGTCGGACGCGCCATACAGTGCACCATCCGGTCCAACCATAATGCTCTGCGTGCTGCCCATCGCTTCTTTCAGCGCCACTTTCTGTCCTTTTTGCTCCAGCAGCTTAATTGTATCCGGGCTGAAGCCCTTCTCAATACGAAGCTCATCCGGCAACCACTGATGATGGAAGCGTGGTGCGTTGGTCGCTTCGGCGACGTTCATCCCGAAATCAATGCTGTTGACCACCATTTGCAACACAGTAGTGATAATTCGACTCCCGCCTGGGCTGCCGGTAACCAGCCAGGTTTTCCCATCTTTTACCACGATAGTCGGCGACATAGATGACAGCGGACGCTTCTTCGGTCCGACCGCGTTGGCATCGCCGCCTACCAGACCGTATACGTTCGGTACGCCCGGCTTGGCAGAGAAGTCGTCCATTTCATTATTGAGCAGAATGCCAGTGTTACCCGCCACAATACCGGTCCCGAAGGTGGTATTCAGGGTATAGGTCACCGCCACGGCATTGCCGTCTTTATCCACCACCGAGAAGTGAGTGGTCTGATTGCTTTCATACGGGGCGAGCTTGCCAGGCTTAATCTGGCTGGAAGGCTTAGCCTTGTTGATATCAATCTGATCGGCAAGCGTTTTAGCATAGGCTTTGTTGGTCAGAGCCTGCCATGGCACTTTCACAAAATCGGGATCGCCCAGATACTCCGAGCGGTCAGCGTAGGCATATTTCTCCGCTTCAGCCATGACCTGCATGGCGTCGGCGCTACCAAACCCGTACTTCTTCATATCAAAGTTTTCAAGAATATTGAGGATCTGCACGATGTGAATACCGCCAGAGGACGGCGGCGGCATGGAGAAGACCTGATACCCGCGATAGTCACCGCTAATCGGCGTACGCTCCACGGCTTTATAGCTGGCTAAGTCCTCTTTGGTCATCAGCCCGCCGTTCTTCTGCATTTCCCCGGCGATCTGATCGGCAATAGCCCCTTTATAAAACGCATCCGGGCCGCTTTCGGCAATCATTTCCAGGCTTTTCGCCAGGTTCTTTTGTACCAGCTTATCGCCTTTTTTCAGTGGCTCGCCGTCTTTCCAGAAAATGGCTTTGCTGTTCTCGTGATTAGGGAGCACTTCACTGCCATAGGTTTTCAGATCGTCGGCCAGTGCGTCATTAACCACAAAGCCCTCTTCCGCCAGCTTCATCGCCGGACGTACCACTTTGTTCAGCGGCATCGTGCCGTATTTCTCCAGCGCCAGCGAGAAACCCGCGACGGTACCCGGCGTACCGGATGCCAGATGCGACGTCAGCGACTTTTTCGCATCGGCGTTGCCCTGCTCATCAAGGAACATGTCGCGGGTCGCGCCAGCAGGGGCCATTTCGCGAAAATCAATCGCCGTGGTGTTACCGTCTTTGGTACGCAGCAGCATAAAACCGCCACCGCCCAGATTGCCCGCCTGGGGATGCGTCACCGCCAGCGCGTAGCCAACGGCCACGGCGGCATCGACGGCATTCCCACCCTGTTTAAGAATATCCACCCCCACCTGAGTGGCAAGCGCATCCACGGAGGCCACCATCCCCTGCTGCGCACGCACGGGATGGAACACATCCTCCTCAACACCGTATGATACCGGCGGCGGTGCAGCCGGAGCGGCAGCAACGCTAAAACAACTTCCTGAGAGCAGAGCAGCAATGGCTACCCGGCGTAAAAACGTCGGTTTTATCATCGTTATTCTCCAGATGTATGGGGGTCAGCCCCCACTAAGCCTGGTGCATAACTCTGAAATAATCATCGTAACGGCGAGAAAGGAGTAAACTTAAGAGATCCCCGAGAGGAGAAAAGCGATGAAACGACTCTTACTTTTAGCCATGCTGTTGCCGTTTGCAGGCTTTGCGCAGCCCATCAACACCATGAATAACCCGAATCAACCCGGTTATCAGATCCCGAGCCAGCAGCGTATGCAAACCCAAATGCAATCGCAGCAGATTCAGCAGAAAGGGATGCTCAATCAGCAGTTGCAAACGCAGACGCGTATGCAACAACAGCATATGGAAAACCAAATCAATTCCAACTCCCAGCGCGTCCTTCAGTCTCAGCCTGGCGAGTTTAATTCCAGCCAGCAGCAAATGCTGCCCAACAGCAACGGTGGGATGTTAAGTGGACCCCGTAACCCGGACAGCTCGCTGAATAAGCAACATATGCTGTCGGAGAAAAAGAACGGCGACATGCTGAAGCCCTCCAGCACGCCGCAGCCTAACGTTCCGTTAAAAACAATTGGGCCTTAACAGGGCTGGAAATCCGGACAAATCGTATCAATGGCATCGGTACAGATGCAGTCCACTCCCCAGCGCAGCAGTTCCGCCGCGCGCTGGGGTCGGTTGACGGTATACACCAGAATACGCAGCCCTGCGTCGCGCAGCGCATCCACGCGCGCTTCATCCAGCAGCTTGTGATTAAGATGAATAGAGACGCAACCCAGCCGCGTTGTCAGCTCACGCCAGTCCTCGCGCCACTCATCAAGCAGTAAGCCTCTCGGCAGTTCAGGCGCCGCCTGCTGCGCCGCTGCAAGCGCGTCAATTTCAAAGGATGACAACAGCGGTGGTGTCATTCCCGCCCACAGTTCCCAAGCGGCCAGCGCTACGGCTTTGCCGGTTAACGTTCCGGTGCCGGTGGTGGGTTTAATTTCAATATTCGCCATCATACCGTGCTGACGGCAGCGCTCGGCCACTTGCGAGAGCAGCGGTAGCGGTTCGCCTTTAAACTCACCGCTAAACCAGCCACCGGCGTCCACGCGCAATAAATCCTGCCAGTTCAGCTCGCCTGCCACACCCCAACCATTGCTGGTGCGTTCCAGGTTGTCGTCATGCAGCAAGAAGATCTCACCGTCTTTCGACAATTTAGCGTCAAACTCAATCATGGTATGCCCGTATCGCGCCCCCATGTCGATCGCCGCCAGGGTGTTTTCCGGTGCCAGCTTACCGCCGCCGCGATGGGCGACGATATGGGGGTAAGGCCAGTTACTCATACGCGTTGTCCTGTTTCGCCATCAAAAAGATGCAGATGATTTTCTGGCAGATGCAGCCACAGCGTGCTGCCTGCCGTCGGGCGATGCTGATGCGCCAGTCGCACCACCAGCTTTTGCTCACCCCAACGTCCGTGTGCCAGGTTATCCGCTCCCAGCATTTCCAGCGTGTCGACGACCAACGGCACGCCGCCTTCGGCCTGCGAGCTTAGCGCAATATGCTCCGGGCGGATACCCAACGTCATGTTACGCCCACCAGACTCCCTCGCGCTTCTGCCGAGGGGCAACGTCATGCCGTCATCCAGCTCAAAATGGGTGCCCGAGGCGCTGATGCGCCCGTCCAGCAGATTCATCGCCGGGCTGCCGATAAAACTCGCCACAAAGCGGCTGGCAGGCTTTTCATATACCTCAACCGGCGTGCCGATCTGCTCGGCAATGCCTTTGTTCATCACCATCACCCGCTGGGCGAGGGTCATCGCTTCAACCTGATCGTGCGTCACATACAGTGAGGTGGTTTTCAGTCGGCGATGCAGATGTTGTAACTCCAGACGCATCTGTACGCGCAGCTTGGCATCGAGGTTAGACAGCGGCTCATCAAACAGGAATACCGCTGGGTCACGGACAATCGCCCGCCCCATCGCCACACGCTGGCGCTGACCGCCGGAAAGCTCGCGCGGACGACGCTTGAGCAGTTCACCCAGCTCGAGAATACGCGCCGCTTCTTTCACCCGTTCGGCAATATGCTCCTTGCCCATCCCACGGATTTTCAGCCCCCAGGCCATATTTTCTTCCACGCTCATATGTGGGTAGAGCGCGTAGTTCTGAAAGACCATCGCAATGCCGCGATCCTTAGGCTCCATTTCGGTGACGCGTTTATTATCAATCCAGATATCGCCGCCGCTCACCCGTTCAAGCCCGGCCACCATCCGTAGCAGCGTTGACTTACCGCAGCCGGATGGGCCAACCATCACGATAAATTCTCCGTCCGCGACATCCAGCGTCAGCGGTTTAATCACCTGGGTTTTGCCGTCCCAGCTTTTGGTTACTGCCTGTAGTTTTAAACCAGCCATTTTTATTTCTCACTATCGACCAAGCCACGTACGAAGGCACGCTGCATGGCTAACACGATGATTACCGGAGGGATGATCGTCAGCAGCATGGCTGCCATTACCTGATTCCACTGCGTGGTGCCTTCACCAGTAGCAATCATGCCTTTGATACCTGCCACCGCAGTGCCCAAATTGACATCGGTAATAATTAACAACGGCCACAAATACTGGTTCCAGCCGTAGATAAAGGTGATCACAAACAGCGCCGCCAGATTGGTTTTTGACAGCGGTAGTACAATATCGCGGAAAAAACGCATCGGTGACGCGCCGTCAATACGCGCCGCCTCAACCAATTCATCCGGCAGGGTCATAAAAAACTGCCGGAACAGGAACGTCGCAGTCGCCGATGCCATTAACGGCAGCGTCAGACCCGCATAGCTGTCGAGCATTTTCAGGTTGGCGATCACTTCCACCGTCGGGAAAATACGCACCTCGACCGGCAGCATCAGCGTGATAAAAATCATCCAGAAGAACAGGTTACGCAGTGGAAAGCGGAACCAGACGATGGCGAATGCGGAGAGCATAGAGACGGTGATTTTCCCTACCGTAATACTGAACGCCATGATGAAACTATTGAGCATCATCAGCCAGAACGGCGCGCTGTTAACGCCCACGCCGTTGACCCAGATGTATTTCATGTTTTCCAGCAGCTGTGTGCCGGGAACCAGTGTCATCGGCGTTTCAAAGACAGCTTTGTTATCCAGCGTCGCCGCGACAAACGCAACGTACAGCGGAAACAGGATCACCATGATCCCCATAATCAACATGGCATGGCTGAATATTGTCAGCCCACGACGATTCTCAATCATTGGTAACGCACCTTACTTTCCACATAGCGGAACTGCACCACCGTCAAAATAATGACCAGGAACATCAGCACTACCGATTGGGCGGCCGAGGCGGAGAGATCCAGCCCGACAAAGCCTTCGCGATAGATCTTATAAATCAACGTAGTGGTCGCCTGTACCGGCCCACCCGCCGTGGCGGCATCGATCACCGGGAAGGTATCAAAGAAGGCATAAACCAGATTCACCACCAGCAGAAAGAAGCTGACCGGTGCAATCAGCGGCAGCGCCAGCTTAAAGAAGCGGCGAACCGGTCCCGCACCATCAATCGCGGCGGCTTCAATCAGCGACCGCGGAATAGACTGTAGTGCGGCAAAGAAGAACAGGAAGTTGTAACTAATCTGCTTCCAGACCGACGCAAACACCACCAGAAACATCGCCTGACCGCTGTTTTGCGCATGGTTCCAGTCATAGCCAAACTCACCGAGAAAATGGGTAATCAGCCCGCGCCCTGGGTTAAACAGGAAGATCCACAATACGGCGGCGACGGCGGGCGCAACGGCGTAAGGCAACAGCATCAGCGTCTGGTAAAAACGGCTACCGCGTACCACGTAATTCACCAGCGCCGCAAAAAATAACGACACCAGTAAACCGCTTACCGTGACTAACGTACTGAACTTAATGGTGGTCCAGAATGAATCAAGGTAGTACGGGTCATGAAACAGCGCGATAAAGTTTTCCAGTCCGACAAACTGGCTAGAAAGACCAAACGGATCAACGGATTGTAGTGAATACCACAGCGCTTCACCGGCGGGCCAGATAAAGAAAATAACGGTGATAACCAACTGCGGGGCCACCAGCAAATAGGGAAGCCAGCGCGAGCGGAACACCGGACGGGATGAAGACATGTAGGTTCTTTTCCTGGAAGGTGCCAGATTGCGGTGCACACACCGTATCCGGCCTACAAACTATACGCATTTGTAGGCCGGGTGAGTCGCAGCCGCCACCCGGCATTTCACATTACGATTTAGTCGATTGCTCAAAGCGGCGCAGTAACTGATTGCCACGCTCAACGGCAGCATCCAGCGCCTGCTGCGGGGTTTTCTTCCCGGTCCAGACGCTTTCCAGTTCTTCATCTACGATGGTGCGGATCTGCGGCATGTTGCCCAGACGCAGCCCTTTGGTGAACGGCAACGGTGGCTTGTTCAGCATCTGGCGGGTGGCGATATCAGCCCCAGGGTTCTTATCATAGAAGCCCTGCTCGCGGGTCAAGTCGTACGCGGCGGTGGTAATGGGCAGGTAGCCGGTCTTCTGGTGCCATTCGGCAGCAATTTCAGGCTTCGCCAGGAAGTTGAGGAACTGCGCCACGCCTTCGTAGGTTGCTTTGTCTTTACCCTGCATCACCCACAGGCTGGCTCCCCCGATAATCGCGTTCTGCGGCGCGCCCTTCACATCGGCATCGTACGGCATCATGCCGACGCCATAGTTGAATTTGGCGTAGTGGCGGATGTCAGCCAGAGAACCGGAAGAGGCGGTGGTAATGGCACAATCCCCGTTATAGAACTTCTCGGTAGACTCGTCTTTACGCCCGAAGTAGCTGAAATCCCCTTTTTTGTTCAACTCTTCCAGCAGGGCGATATGTTTCACCTGTTCCGGTTTATTGAATTCCAGCACCGCGTCAGTACCGTCAAAGCCGTTGTTTTTGGTGGCTACCGGCAGACCATTCCAGGCGCTGAAGTTTTCAATCTGAATCCATCCCTGCCAGCCGCTGGCGTAGCCGCACTTCATGCCTGCTGCTTTCAGCTTCGCGGTGTATTCCGCCAGATCCTGCCAGGTTTTTGGCGGCTGCTCAGGGTCTAAACCGGCTTTTTTGAAGGCATCTTTGTTGTAGTACAGCACCGGCGTGGAGCTGTTAAACGGCTGGGAGAGTAAGTGTCCGCTTTTAGAGTCGGTGTAATAACCGGAAACCGTCGGCACGAACTGAGACTCATCGAAGTTAATACCAGCCTCTTTGAATACTTCATAGACCGGTTTAATGGCTTTCGAAGCCATCATCGTTGCCGTGCCCACTTCATAAACCTGTAGTAACGCAGGTGCGTTTCCGGTACGGAAAGCCGCAATACCTGCGCTCAGGCTCTGCTCGTAGTTGCCTTTGTACTGCGGAACAATTTTGTAGTCGGGATTGGCGGCATTAAAACGTTGCGCCAGTGAATCAACTTCTTTACCCAGTTCACCTTCCATTGAGTGCCAGAACGGGATAGTGGTGACGGCCAGAGCCTGACCTGCAAACGCCAGGCTAAGTGCCAGTCCTAAAGCTGTATGTCGTAACGATATCATCGGTTATCTCTCTTGTTGTGCCGGATGCGCGATATCACGCGTTTTATGCTCGCGGGGGTAACATGACATGCTCGAATGACAGAAAAATAACTTTTTTATTACAAAAAAAAGATAGTAAGGCGACAAACAGATGGCAAGGCGGTGAAAGCGTAGTGACAGGAAAATGCGGGGTGGTGCACAACAAAGCCGGGTAACGCTATGTCTTACCCGGCCAGGATGACGTTATCTGTTGCAGCCAGCAAGGAACATTAATCTTTACGCCAGCGTCGTTCATATTCATTCTGTAAACGCTGCTGTTCCCGCCGCTCTCGTTCGCGCTGAATATCCGATTTCTCATCTTCCCAGCCCGGGCAGACAGAGGTGGTGAACACTTCACAGGGCGAGCTGGACTGGGCTAACGAGTTGTCCGGTTTCTCTTCCCAGATTGAAGGGTGGCGCGGGTCGAACGCAGGCGGTGCTAAGGCCAGGGTATTTGATGAAAGTGTCAAAAACAAACCGCCAATCATCATGCAGATACCGGAACGTATCATCCTTTCTCCATGTTCACTTTTATTATTGATAACTATTCTCAATAATAACATAGAGCAATAAAAAGGGGCCATATCAGGCCCCCTTATCCATTCAGAGAATGTTAACCGCCCAGATACGCGCTGCGCACTGCTTCGTTAGCCAGTAACGCATCACCGGTGTCTTCCAGCACCACATGACCATTTTCCAGCACGTAGCCGCGATCGGCGAGCTTCAGCGCCTGGTTAGCGTTCTGTTCGACGAGGAAGATTGTCATCCCCTGCTCGCGCAGTTGTTCGATGGTGTTGAAGATCTGCTGGATGATAATCGGCGCCAGACCCAGCGACGGTTCATCAAGCAGCAGCAGCCGCGGCTGACTCATCAGCGCACGGCCTATCGCCAGCATCTGCTGTTCACCGCCGGACATCGTGCCCGCACGCTGAATTCGACGTTCATGCAGGCGGGGAAACAGGTCATACACCCACTTGATGCGTTCCTGAAACTGGTCCTTTTCGGCAAAGAAACCGCCCATCGCCAGGTTCTCTTCCACCGTCATGCGGGAAAACACGCGACGCCCTTCCGGAACAATCGCTACCGCTTCGCGCATGATTTTCGCCGTCTGCCAGTCGGTAATGTCTTTACCATCAAAGACAATTCGCCCACTTGTCGCACGCGGATCGCCACACAGCGTACCAAGCAGCGTGGTTTTTCCCGCGCCGTTGGCGCCGATAAGCGTCACGATTTCACCTTGATTGATATACAAGCTGACGTCGTGCAGCGCCTGTATCTTGCCGTAGTGGGCGCTGACTTTGTCAAAGGACAACATGACTTTTTCCATATTATGCGTCACCACCATTATGCTTCACCTAAATAGGCGCGGATCACGTCCGGGTTGTTACGAATCTGTTCCGGCGTCCCGTTCGCCAGCGGCGTGCCCTGATTCACCACGTAAATACGGTCGGAAATACCCATCACCAGCTTCATGTCGTGCTCAATCAACAAAATGGTGGTGTTGTGATGGTTACGCAGTTCAGCAATCAGCTCGTCCAGCTCTTTGGTCTCTTTCGGGTTGAGGCCTGCGGCGGGTTCGTCGAGCATCAGGATTTCCGGCTGGGTCACCATGCAACGTGCAATCTCCAGACGGCGCTGGTCGCCGTAGGCCAGGTTACTGGCCTGACGGTTGGCGTGCTCCAGCAAACCAATACGCTCCAGCCAGGTGGCGGCGCGATCCAACGCTTCACTCTGCGCGCGACGGAACGACGGGGTTTTCAACAGGCCGGAGAAGACGCCGGTTTTCAGCTGCTGATGTTGCGCCACCAGCAGGTTTTCAATCACCGTCATTTCGCGAAACAGACGCACGTGCTGGAAAGTACGCACCACGCCCATCCGCGCAATTTGTTGACCCGGCAGCCCTTCCAGATGCTGGTCGCGCAGCTTAATCGTCCCACCCGTCGGCTTATAAAAACCGGTCAGGCAGTTAAAGACCGTGGTTTTTCCCGCACCGTTTGGCCCGATTAACGAGACGATCTCCTGTGGTCTCAGCTCCAGTTCAACGTTGTTTACCGCCAGCAGACCGCCGAAGCGCATCATCAGGCCGTTGACGGATAATAATGGCTGACTCATGCCTGCTCTCCTTTTGCTTCCCCGTTTTTCAGCTTCAACTGCGGACGGGTCATCGGCAACAAGCCCTGCGGACGCCAGATCATCATCAGTACCATTAAACCACCCAGCATTAACATGCTGTATTCATTGAAATCACGCATCAGCTCGCGTGACACCACCAGCAGGATGGCCGCGAGGATCACTGCAAACTGTGAGCCCATTCCGCCCAGTACCACAATCGCCAGCACAAAGGCCGACTCGGCAAAGGTGAAGGATTCCGGGCTGACAAAACCCTGACGCGCGGCAAACAACGTACCGGCAAAACCGGCAAACGCGGCGCTGATGGTAAAGGCGGTCAGCTTGATGCGCGTAGGGTTTAAGCCCAACGAGCGACAGGCTATTTCATCTTCGCGCAGCGCTTCCCACGCACGACCCAACGGCATACGCAGCAGACGGTTGATGACAAACAGCGAGAAGACCACCAGCAGCAGCGCCACCAGATAGAGGAAAATAACGCGGTCAGAGGGATCGTACTTCACGTTAAAGAAGTTGCTGAAGGTATCCCAGCCACCTTCACGGGCAGTACGGCTGAACTCCAGACCGAAAAAGGTCGGTTTCGGGATCTGGCTGATACCGTTCGGACCACCGGTCACTTCGGTGTTGTTGAGCAGCAGGATACGGACGATTTCGCCGAAGCCTAAAGTCACAATCGCCAGATAGTCACCGCGCAGGCGCAGTACCGGGAAGCCGAGCATAAAGCCCGCAGCAGCGGAAACCAGCCCCGCCAGCGGCAGACAGGTCCAGAAGCCGAGTCCGTAATAGTGGTTCAGCAGCGCGAAGGTGTAAGCACCGATGGCATAGAAGCCGCCGTAACCCAGCACCAGCAGACCGGAAAGCCCCACCACCACGTTTAAGCCGAGGCCGAGGATGATATAAATCATCGTCAGCGTGGCAATATCAACCGTACCGCGCGACACCATAAACGGCCACGCCACGGCAATCACCAGCAGCGCGACCAGGAACAGCTTCTGTTTAACGGTGGAGCCATCAATCGCCGGCAGAATAAACTTCGGTCCGGAGACGCTCTTCAGGCCCTTCTGGAAAGCTGGACGCAACAGTTGGTAGAGAAAGACCACGCCAGTGCCGATAAACACCCACTGCCAGCGGATATCCGCGGCGGTATCCACCACCAGTTTGGTGCCGTCAAGCTCCAACTGGACGCCCATAAAGACGCCCGCCAGGATGAAGAACATAGCGGCAGAGAGCAGCGCCATTGCAAAATGCATCGGTTTCATACTTTCTCTACCTCCGGGCGACCCAGAATACCGGTCGGCATCACCAGCAGCACCAGAATCAGCAGCGCGAATGAAACCACGTCTTTGTATTCGGTACTCAGATAAGCAGAGGAGAGCGCTTCCGCGACACCCAGAATCAGGCCGCCGATCATCGCCCCAGGAATGCTGCCGATGCCGCCCAGTACCGCCGCGGTAAAGGCTTTCATTCCGGCCATAAAGCCGATATAGGGGTTAATTACGCCGTAGAACTGGCCGAGCAGTACGCCCGCTACCGCCGCCATTGCCGCGCCAATCACAAAGGTCAGCGCAATCACGCGATCGGTATTTATGCCGAGCAGGCTGGCCATTTTCAGGTCTTCCGCGCAGGCACGGCAGGCACGGCCCATACGGGAGTAACGGATAAACAGCGTCAGCGCCAGCATCGCCAGGAAGGTTACAATCCAGATAACCAACTGCATGGTGGTGATGGAAGCAGAGAAGTTTTCGCTACTGCCGACAGTCCACTGGCCGTTAAACAGGCTGGGCAGCGCCACATCGCGCGAACCTTCCGTCAGGCTGACGTAGTTTTGCAGGAAGATGGACATCCCGATAGCGGAAATCAGCGCGATCAGGCGCTTAGAGCTGCGCACGGGCCGATACGCTACGCGTTCAATGCTCCAGCCGTAGGCGCTGGCAATCACAATCGCGCCGACAAAGCCCGCCGCGACCAGTAGCCAGCTGGAATCAATACCCATCATCATTAGCGCAGCGATGATCATAAAGGAGACATAGCTGCCGATCATATACACCTCGCCGTGGGCGAAGTTGATCATGCCGATAATGCCGTACACCATCGTGTAACCGATGGCGATCAGCGCGTAGGTGCTTCCCAGCGTGACGCCGTTAAACATCTGCTGCAAGAAATAGAGGAACTGCTCGGACATAAGGTAACCTTTCTTAACCCGCCCGTTTTGCACGGGCGGTGGGATAACTCGTCTTCAGCTATTACTTCGCGACGGTCGATGATCCGTCCGCGTGCCACTGGAAGACACCAAACTCAAATCCCTTCAAATCGCCTTTTTCGTCCCATTTCAGCGGCCCAATCACGGTGTCAGCACCGTGTGCTTTCAGATCTTTCACCAGCTCCAACGGCTCTTTGCTACCGCTGCGATCCATTGCTGTCGCCAATGACTGGACGGCTGCATAAGTGATCCACACGTACGGTCCGGTTGGATCTTTCTTGTCAGCTTTGAGCGCATCGACGATAGCTTTATTCGCCGGATCCTGGTCATAGCGTTTTGGCATGGTCACCAGCATGCCTTCAGCGGCATCACCGGCAATATTAGACAGCGACGCATTGCCCACGCCCTCAGGTCCCATAAACTGGGTATTCAGCCCGACGGAGCGAGCCTGGCGCAGCATTTGTCCCATTTCCGGGTAGTAGCCGCCGTAATAAACAAAATCGATATTTTCTTTTTTCAGGCGGGCGATCAGCGCAGAAAAATCTTTTTCCCCGGCAGTGATCCCGTCAAAGAAGACGATATTGGCTTTGCCCGCTTTCAGGCTCTCCTGCACTGAACGCGCCAGGCCTTCACCGTATTGCTGTTTATCGTGAATGATGGCGATGCGTTGCGGCTTCACCTTCTCCAGAATGTATTTCGCGGCGGTCGGCCCCTGAGAGGAGTCCAGGCCCGCTGTACGCATAATGTGTGCGTAACCGCGCTGGGTCAGTTCCGGGTTGGTCGCGCCCGGGGAAATCATCAGAATGCCTTCGTCTTCATAGATATCTGATGCGGGCTGCGTGGAAGATGAGCACAGATGACCAATAACGTACTGAATGCCGTCATTGACGATTTTGTTCGCTACCGCAACGGCCTGTTTCGGATCGCAGGCGTCGTCATATTCGACGGCAACCAGTTTGTCGCCTTTGACCCCGCCTTTGGCATTGATATCTTTAATGGCCTGACGTGCGCCATTAAATTCCATATCACCCCACTGCGCGACCGGACCTGACATCGCCCCGACAACAGCGACCTTGATATCCTCCGCCATGACCGCGTGTGACATTGCCAGTGCTATCACCCCTGCGATGATTGTTTTCGCATTCCGTTTCATTTTCCTGAATCCCCATTCGTGATGATGTATATATTTTGTATTTATGTGGTTAAAAAGCAGACTGTGCTTTTTTTGAACTGTACTATTTTTACCAGTCTCGTTAATGGTTTAGCGCAGTTTTTTAAGCAAATTACGGCTAAAATCTCTATTTTTCAGTCGATTAAGAAAAGATAATATTCTGCTTTTCACTATAGATAAACAAAAAAAAGTGCATTTGTCAGCATAAAATAACGGCACAAAGAGCGGAATAAAATGCTGCATTCCAGGGTATTATCCTGCCTGTTTTTCAATCTCTACTGTTTCAATCTGTCATTGTCGTTGTTACAAAACTATTAACCTGGTTAATCGCATTAAAAAGAGAAAGCATCCGGGCGAATTATTTCGGTACACTGATTCCATCTTTTGTGATTTGGACATGCTGTTAATGAAGCTGACCATCGTTCGTTTAGATAACTTTAGCGACCAGGACCTGATTGATCTGGGCAAAATCTGGCCGGAATATTCCGCCTCATCATTAAGCGTAGATGAAACGCACCGGATCTACGCCGCACGCTTTAACGAGCGTCTGTTAGGTGCCGTGCGGGTAACCCTGAGCGGCACACAAGGCGCACTGGATTCATTGCGCGTGCGCGATATCACCCGCCGTCGCGGCGTCGGGCAGTATTTGATCGAAGAAGTGATCCGGGAAAACCCTGACGTGAGTTCGTGGTGGATGGCCGACGTCGGCGTTGAAGACCGCAGCGTGATGGCCGCATTTATGCAGGTGTTAGGGTTTACGGCCCAGGAAAATGGCTGGGAGAAACGGTAGAAAACCGCCCCCAACCAATTGTATTACGAGTATTTTCCCAAGAATTTTGTGTTGCAGGCAGGCGGCAAGTTATAAAATCCCCGGAGCTTACATAAGTAAGTGACCGGGGTTGAATAACGCAGCCAACACACCTGCGGCACGAAAGGCGCCGGGAAAATCACTTGGCGTCTGTCGCCGTCCCGTTTGCATGCCAGTCAAACACACCGAATTCGAAGCCTTTCAGGTCGCCCTTAGCATCCCAGGACAGTGGTCCCATGACGGTTTCCACCGAGTTTGCTTTCAGATACTTGGCAATTTCAGCCGGTTCGTCAGACTGGTTCAGACCGGCCTGCAAAGATTGCAGCGCGGCGTAGGTGGTCCATACGAATGCGCCGCTCGGATCCTGTTTCTTAGCTTTGATAGCATCTACGATGGGTTTGTTCGCCGGAACCTGGTCGTAGTTCTTCGGTTTCGTTACCAGTAAGCCTTCTGCAGATTCACCGGCGATGTTAGACAGCGACACGTTCGCTACACCTTCTGGCCCCATAAACTGGGTTTTCAGACCCGCGGCGCGTGCCTGGCGCAGGATTTGCCCCATTTCCGGGTGGTAACCGCCGTAGTAAACGAAATCGATGTTCTCTTTCTTCAAACGCGCTACCAGCGTAGAAAAATCTTTTTCCCCGGCGGTGATCCCGTCAAAGAACACCACATTGGCGTTACCCTTTTTCAGGCCATCCTGCACCGCGCGGGCCAGACCTTCACCGTACTGCTGCTTATCATGAATAATCGCGATGCGCTGCGGCTTCACTTTTTCAACGATATATTTGGCGGCCGTTGGGCCCTGATCGGAATCCAGACCAGTGGTACGCATTACCAGGCTATAGCCGCGCGCGGTCAGCTCCGGCGCCGTTGCCGCTGGGGTGATCATTAGAATGCCTTCGTCTTCATAGATGTCTGAAGCAGGCTGAGTGGAAGAAGAGCACAGGTGACCGATTACGTATTTAATCCCGTCGTTGACCACTTTGTTCGCAACCGCTACCGCTTGTTTCGGGTCACAGGCATCGTCATATTTCACCATGACCAGTTTGTCACCTTTCACGCCGCCCTTGGCGTTGATATCCGCAATTGCCTGCTCTGCGCCGGTAAATTCCTGATCGCCATACTGCGCTACCGGGCCAGACATCGCCCCCACAACAGCAATTTTTATATCTTCTGCTAATGCCATGTTGCTGAATGCGAGTGCAATACATCCTGCCAGTAACGCTTTACCCTTCATTTTCATCCTGAGGTTCCTCATTGTTATGGTTGTTGCATTTGTTGTGATGTTGTTATTTAGCACATTATTCTGATATTGGCGTCACACCAAGTATAAGACATTGATATTTAGGCATGCTGATCGTGCATTTTCAGCATACTCTGCTAAAACATACCCCATTTTTATGGATTTGAAACGTGAATTTTTGCGATGACATAACATATAGGTGACAAAACTATAAATATCAATTTCATCTCCATAATATGACCTTATATCATCGATATAAAATATTATCTTAATTAAGATGCATTGTTGAATATATATAAATGACAATATTAATTATAAAAACCAAATATTATATTATTTTGTTATGCGTTATATTCATCCGCTAGAAATAGCCATATTAGTCAATACATTCAATATGTGATCTTGGTAACGTTTAAAAATCCATAAAACAATATATATTCAAAGAACAGAAACCACTCTCAAGAACGGAATCTGTTACATACAAAATATAAATCAAACATATGGATTATATATATAAGGAAGATAACCATTGAATCTCTATGATATCATCATATTAACACATGGTGACGCAGGTAAAGAGTTATTAAACAGTAGTGAAATGATTGTTGGCAAAACGAAAAATACAACGGCTATTTCTCTGATCATCGGGATGTCACCAGAAACGTTAATGGAGCAAACAAGGAAAATACTCAGACCCAATATTAAAACCGTCATTCTTACCGATATATATGGTGGAACACCATCAAATGTAGCGACGGTTCTCTCCAGAGAATACCCTATTCATTGTATTAGCGGCGTAAACCTTGCCATGCTGCTTGAAGCGAATATGTTACAAGACTCCGATAAAGAAATCACCATCGAAGAATATGTTCAATGTATTCATGATGCCGGTAAAGATATGGTTCAAAGTTATCAATTTAATAAAGGATAATAGAGTATGAGTATAGTACATGCCCGCATTGATTATCGACTAATTCATGGACAGGTTATCACCAAATGGCTGAAAAGGAGCAACGCCGATAAAATAATAGTTATTGATGACGAATTATATAATGATCCTTTTTTAGCCGAAGTTTATAAAATGGCGGCCCCCAGCGGCATCGAAGTAATCATGACATCCATTGAGGAAACGACAACCCGCTGGAATGAGAAAAATTTCTATACTGGCAAACTTTTAATCCTTTTCAAATCTATTGATTCAGCATTAAAGACTATTCAGGGCGGATTAGAACTTGAAGAGTTGCAAGTAGGCGGCATAGAAAACATCCCTGGCAGAAAAATCGTCTTTAATCAGATATCAATAAATAAAGAAGATGCAGAAAAACTACAAGTAATAGAAGACAGGAATATTAAAGTTTATTTCCAGACTATCCCAGAAGAAGAACCAGCCAGTCTGCAAAAAATAAAGAATAAGTTACCTTAAAAAGGAGAGGAACTTATGGGCGTTTCTACAGCAATATTGATTGGTTTAGTTTATTGGATATCACAAGCGAAGGTATGGTATGGCTTTTCAATCATGCGCATGCCGTTATCTATTGCCCCCATTATGGGAATTATCTTTGATGATATGCCGACTGCATTATCAGTCGGCGCGACATTACAGATGATCTATATAGGTAGTATTGCTCCTGGTGGGAACCCGCCAGCAGATGAGGGATTGGCCTCCTGCATCGCTATACCTATTGCTCTTACTGCGGGGATAAAACCTGAAATAGCTATTTCGTTGGCAATCCCAATAGGTTTATTAGGGGTTGTCCTCGAAAACGTTCGTAAAACGGTTAATACCACATTTGTTCATATGGCCGATCGCTATGCCGAAAAAGCAGATATCAAAGGGATTCAGCGGGTAGCAACTATCTATCCTATTCTGTTGGCCTTCCCTATGCGCTTCGTTCCTGTTTTCGTTGCCTGTTTGTATGGCCCAGATGCTATTGCCTCATTTGTCAAACTGTTACCCTCCTGGACCACCAACGGCTTAGCTATCGCTGGTAATATTCTTCCAGCATTAGGTTTTGCTATCACTATCATTGTGATCGGGAAAAAACAATACATCCCGTTATTCATCATTGGTTTCTTCTTGGTCACATATTCAGGGCTAAACACCATAGGGATATCCATTTTTGGTTTATGTGCTGTTCTCTTATACATGCAATCAAAAACTGCGAAAGGAACACAAAATGGCTAATAATATCGACTTAAAGGAAGCCGAAAGCTCACCAATTACGAATAGAGATGTGCAGATTGTCTGGTTAAAATGGCATGCTTTCTCGGAAACATCATTAAATTTTGAACGGTTACAGGCTCTAGCCTTTTGTAATTCAATGACAGGGATTTTAGCTAAGCTATACCCAAATGAGAGGGATCTTTCAAAAGCGTTACAGCGCCATTTGACGATGTTTAACACACAAGCTAACTGGGGCTCAGTGGTAAACGGCATCACTATCGCACTAGAAGAAAAAGCATCCCAGGAACCGGAAGAACAGCGAACAGCCACAACCCAATTAGTGACCAGTTTAAAAACGGGGCTAATGGGTCCAGTCTCAGGTATCGGGGATACGTTAGATTTTGGCACATTGCGACCTATTGTTATTGGGGTATGTATTCCTTTTGTATTGCAAGGGTACGTATTAGCCGCGTTACTGCCATTGATCTATCAAGTTGTCTATATGTTCTTCGCTAGCCGATTTGCGCTAAATATTGGCTATAAAAAGGGGAAAGAGTCAATTTTAGAGATACTCCACTCTGGCAGTATCCATAAAATTATTGAAGGCGCAGGTATGTTCGGCCTGTTGATGATGGGGGCGCTTTCTGCCACTTATGTAAAGATTAAGACACCACTACATATTACTACTGGTGGGGGGAATACTATTGTCCTGCAGGACATGTTAGACAAAATTGTGCCTAACTTACTCCCCCTGGTTGCGGTTCTCGGTATTTATATATACATCCAGAAGTGTGGACCGCATTTCCTACGAATACTGGTAGCAATCCTCTCTTTAAGCCTTATTTTTTCATTCTTCGGTTTATTGTAATATGAAAAAAATACTTATAACGCCCAGGCCCTTTCTTAGTAAGGGGCAAAAATATCTGGATGAATTACAGGCAGCAGGTTATATCGTCGAATGTAATACGAGCGGCGGACGTTTTAGTAAAGAAGAGTTGATGGTAAAAATTAAAGATGCCGATGCTATTATTACAGGCAACGACCCTTTAGATCAAGACGTTATAGATTGTGCGAAAAAACTAAAAGTAATCTCAAAATATGGTGTTGGTTTAGATAATATAAACGTTGAGTATGCGAACAGCAGAAATATTGTGGTGCATAAAGCACTCAACGCCAATTCTGTATCGGTAGCAGAAATGGCTATTCTAATGATGCTATCCAGTGCCAGAAAGTATGTTGAAATCGAACAACAGGCTAAATGCAGTAATGATGTCAGATTGGTGGGTACTGAGTTACATAAAAAGACATTAGGGCTGATTGGCCTTGGTGCTATTGGCAAACATGTAGCCCACATCGCTAACGCTATGGGTATGGAGATCATTGCATACGACCCTTATATCAATCAGAGTCAGGTTTTTCCGTATATAAACTTTAAAAAGTTAGATGAGGTGTATCAGCTCAGTGATGTTATCTCGCTTCATTTGCCTTTACTAGATAGCACCAGGCACATGATTGATCAGCACGCATTCGAAAAAATGAAACCTTCCGTAATATTAATAAATACTGCACGAGGCGGTTTGATTGATGAAGATAGTTTATACAATGCTTTAATCACTCATAAAATTTCTTTTGCTAGTGAAGATATTGAACTTAAAGAACGAAAAGAAACAACAAAACAACTCATGAATTACTCGATCACGCCACATGCGGCTTCGTTTACTCAGGAAGCAGATCTTAACACAATTCAAATCTCGATTAAAAATGTTACCAACGAACTGGAGAAAAGATAATGAAAGAACTTAAGGGAATTATTACTGCGATGGTGACACCATTTGATGAAACGGAAAAAATGGATATCCCGGCAGCAAGAAAGATGGCTCGCTGGTTAGTCAATAATGGTGTTCATGGATTATTTATTTGTGGCACCAATGGTGAATTTCATCTGTTATCAGATGATGAAAAAGTAGAACTCACCAAAGCAGTTGTTGATGAAGTGGGTGATGACGTAACTATTTGCGCCGGTGCCGGTTGCTGTAGCACACAGCAAACTATTGCTCTGACTCAACGACTCGTTGATGCTGGCGCAGATTACATTTCAGTTGTAACCCCCTACTATCTGGTGCCTAATCAGGAAGATTTATATAAACATTACTATGATATTGCGGCCAGCACAGCAGCACCTATTATTCTATACAATCTCCCAGGGCAAACGGGCCTAAGTATTGAATACGAAACAGCGAATCGCCTGGCTGATATCGATAATATCGTGGCAATCAAAGATAGCAGTGGCAAATTTGAAGTACAAAAACAGTACCTTGAGATTTCAAAACACAAAAATTTTAAAGTATTGAACGGTTCAGATTCGCTGATGCTTGATGCATTTAAAGAAGGTTCAGTAGCCAGCGTCGCAGCCACATCAAATGTTTTACCGAAGATTGAAGTAGATTTGTATAACTACTTTATCGCGGGGCAGTTGGATCAAGCACAGGAAGAGCGTAATAAGATCGATGCGCTGCGTATGAACATTAAGAAAATGACCGCACCTGCAGTAATGAAAGAGGCTCTTAACTTAATGGGGATCACCGCAGGCATTACCAGAAGACCAATACATATGCCGAATGAAATCATCACTCAGGATATCAAAGAGATGCTGGCAGCCTATAATCTCCTGCCACAATAAGTTTTACCGACAGTATTCGTCTGCATTAAGGTGACATGTTTGCCCAGAAACCGGGCAAACATGTCACCTTGTCAAGCGCAGGGGCATCAATCACTTCGCCCCCCCCTCCACAACACCAGAGAGGCAAAAGCAAACCTGGCAGAGGAAAGCGTGATAGCAGTTTGAAGTATCAATGAGACATAAAAAACCCCCGAATGGGCATCCAGGGGTTATAGGGGCAATGCGTTAAACGGCGTGATTACGCTTCGATCGCCGCACGCAGTTTTTTCATGGCGTTCTTTTCAAGCTGACGAACACGTTCAGCAGAGACGCCGTAGCGATCGGCCAGTTCTTGCAACGTCGACTTGTTGTCTTCGTCCAGCCAACGGGCGCGAATGATGTCCTGGCTACGCTCGTCCAGACCCTCCATTGCGTGGGTCAGTTTGTTCGCGGCCTGATCTTCCCAGTTATCTTCTTCAATGCCGTCGGCAAAGTTAGATGATTTATCCTGCAGATACAGAACCGGTGCCATCGGCTGGCTGTCAGACTCGTCGTCTGAAGACATGTCAAACGTCATGTCCTGCGCCGCCATACGGGATTCCATTTCGCGCACGTCTTTGCTGGAAACACCCAGCTCACGAGCAACCATTTCAACTTCGTCCTGATTGAACCAGCCCAGACGCTGCTTGGTTTTACGCAGGTTAAAGAACAGCTTACGCTGCGCTTTGGTGGTCGCGACTTTTACGATACGCCAGTTACGCAGAACGTATTCGTGGATCTCAGCTTTGATCCAGTGCACGGCGAAAGAAACCAGGCGCACACCCACTTCCGGGTTGAAACGGCGCACGGCTTTCATCAGGCCGATATTACCTTCCTGAATCAGATCCGCCTGCGGCAGGCCATAGCCCGCATAATTACGAGCAACATGAACAACAAAGCGCAGGTGAGACAGGATCAGCGTTTTAGCTGCTTCCAGATCGCCCTGGTAATGCAGCTTTTCAGCCAGTGCCCGCTCCTCGTCAGCCGACAACATCGGCCACGCGTTCGCAGCCCGGATGTAAGATTCCAGGTTACCAACAGGGGCTAAAGCTAAATTTTGCATTTCTTTGGTCATTCAAATCCTCTCAATCTTTTCATCTGACGCGTTGGCTAAAACCAATAGCAACAACCATGCCAGAGCTTATGAGCAACGAGAATATCATTCAATCTTTTATCAGACAGTGATTTTATCCACAAGTTCCATGTCGTAATGTGTATAGATTACGCACAAAATGTGACATCACAATGAATACGCTGGGAAGAGATAACAGGGACTCTTTCCCTGCAGAGCGAACTACTCAGTGCAGGGAAAGATTATACCAGAGATTTTTTAATCGGGGGTAAAGTGACGTAAATGTTGAACCGTGGCAAGCCAGGCTGCCACCCAGCCAATCATCGAGCACACCAGCAGTAATAACAGGCATTCATCGAATGATAAGCCGTTGATATCAAACTTAGTTCCAAAAACCTGCGCCACCTCAGTAACCGCTGACGACAGGCGCATCACCAAAATTTCTGACAAAATCAGTGAAAGAAATGCGCCGGAAAAACCGAGCAGCGCACCGCCATAGAGGAACGGACGCAGGATAAACCCATCCGTCGCGCCAATCAGTTTCTGCACGTTAATGGTATCGCGACGCGCAAAAATACTCAGGCGCACACTGTTACCGATGACGAGGAAGACCGCCGCTACCATCAGCACGCCAATCATCGCGGAGACGCGTCCGACAAGGCCCGTCAGAGCCGCCAGACGGGCAAACCAGCTGTCATCCATGCGCACTTCATCAATACCGTTGATTTGTGCGATACGGTCGCGCAGCGTGTTCAGCGACTCCGTGCCCTGGAAGTCCAGTTTCGGGATAACCACCGCCACGGCCGGTAGCGGGTTCTCTTCCAGCATATCCAGCGCGCCGCCAAAGCCGGACCAGTTACGGAATTCGCCCAGCGCGTCATCGCGGGAAAGGTAATTCACTTTCTCAACGCCCTGCTCGGCCTGCAACTGACCAACCACCCGCGCCGCTGCATCATCATCCAGCGTTTTTTGCAGGTAAACGGTGATCTGCGGAGAAGGATAATACTGGCTTGCCGCATGGTCGACGTTCTTATAAACCATGTAGCATACGCTTGGCAGCGTCAGGGAGATGGCAATAACCATCACCGTCAGGAACGTCGCCAGCGGCTTGCTTTTCAGGTCCTGTAACGCGCCCTGGAACGCGTAGCGTACCTGCTCGTTAAAGACATTGGTTTTACGCGAGTTCGGCTTTGGCGCGGCTTTCGCCCGCTTTGGCGCGTTACGACCGCCATCTCCCGGCGCGCCGCCCGATTTACGGAAGCGATCCAGTCGGCCACCGAACTGTTTGATTTGATTAATAGCGTCACGTCTATTCATGGGCCAGGCCTCCATGCAGATGTCCATCGCTCAGAACCATTTGGCGATAGGAGCGACGGGAGATCAGGCCAATATCGTGCGTGGCCATTAATACCGTGACCCCGACGCGGTTAAACTCTTCAAACAGGCGAAGGATCCCTTCCGACAACGCGTCATCCAGGTTCCCTGTTGGTTCATCCGCCAGCAATACCGCCGGTTTGTTCACCACCGCACGGGCGATGCCCACGCGCTGTTGTTCACCGCCGGAGAGCTGAATAGGGAAGTTTTTCGCTTTGTCCAACAGTCCGACCTTATCCAGCGCCGCTGACACGCGACGACGAATATCGTCCCCGCTGGCGCCCGCGATGATCAGCGGGATTGCCACGTTGTCAAACACGGTTCTGTCCATCAACAGGTGGTGATCCTGAAAAATCATGCCAATCTGACGACGCAGAAACGGCACTTCACGGTTTTTCAAACGGCTGATGTCATGCCCGCTGAAGTAGATTTTCCCGGCGCTGGGCCGTTCAATTCCACAAATCAGCTTCAGCAGGGTACTTTTCCCCGCGCCAGAGTGGCCGGTCAGAAATGCCATCTCGCCAGGCTGCATATGGAAGGTAACTCCCTGCAGCGCTTGTCTCCCACCGAGATAGGCCTTGCTGACATGTTCAAAGCGAATCATTGTTAATCCTCTCGGGCAAAAAGTGCCTCTATAAAATCGTCCGCTTTAAACGGACGTAAATCCTCGATACGTTCGCCCACACCGATATAGCGGATAGGGATGCCAAACTGATCGGCAACCGAGAAGATGACCCCGCCCTTCGCTGTACCGTCCAGCTTAGTCAGGGTGATACCGGTTAAGCCCACGGCTTCATGGAACAGTTTGGCCTGGCTTATCGCATTCTGCCCGGTGCTGGCGTCGATAGTCAGCATAACTTCATGCGGCGCATCTTCGTCGAGCTTCTTCATGACGCGAACGATTTTTTTCAATTCTTCCATCAGGTGCGATTTGTTCTGCAAACGCCCTGCGGTATCAGCGATCAGCACATCTACATTACGCGCCTTCGCCGCCTGGATAGCATCAAAGATGACGGACGCGGAATCCGCGCCGGTATGCTGAGCAATCACCGGGATGTTGTTACGCTGACCCCAGACCTGCAGCTGCTCTACCGCCGCCGCACGGAAGGTATCGCCCGCCGCCAGCATCACCGATTTACCCTTCTGCTCAAACTGACGCGCCAGCTTTCCGATAGTGGTGGTTTTACCCACGCCGTTGACCCCAACCATTAAGATAACAAACGGCGTCTTGCCATCAACATTCAGCGGTTCTTCCACCTTCGCCAGAATCTCGCCCATCTCTTCTTTCAGCAGGCCGTACAGCGCTTCCGCGTCTTTGAGCTGCTTACGACTGGCACCTTCCGTCAGATTCGCAATAATCTTGCGGGTCGTTTCTACGCCCACGTCGGCGATCAGCAGTTGCTCTTCCAGCTCTTCAAACAGATCATCGTCGATCTTTTTACCACGGAACAGACTGATAAATCCGGAACCAAGGTTTTCTTTTGTTTTCAGGAGGCTGCGTTTCAGACGCGCAAAGAAACCTTCTTTCGTTGGTTTTTCCTGCTCCTGGACTCCCTCTTCTTCTGTCGGTGCTTCTACGGCAGGTTCTTCTACCGGCACCACCATCACGGCTTCTTCAGTTGCCTCAGCAGCCAGCGCCTGCGCTTCCAGCTCTTCATCAGTCAGGTGCGGTTCGTTTTCGGCTTCCTCTTCAACCGCCTCAACGATTTCCACGGTTTCCGCTTCGGCCTGCCACTCTTCGGCAGAAACCTCTTCGGTTTTCACCTCTTCCGGCAGCGGCAATTCTTCGCGTTCGATAACCGTCGCCGCTGGCGTTTCCACTACGGGTTCAGCAGCGGGTTCAGCAACCCGCTCAATCTCCGGCTGCGATTGTTCGGCAACAGGTTCTGCTTCCGGCTGCAGTTTTTCGATTTCCGCAACCTGTTCAGTCACTTCAACAACTTCAGCTGCAAAAGCTTCCGTTTCCGCCTCGCTACGGGTTTCCTCGGCGCGCGGCTGTTCGTCAACGACGGTAGTTTCTTCAGCAACCGGTTGTTGTTCTTCGTTTTTTAATTCTGTCTCGTTTTCCGGTGCCTGCTCTTTTTGACCAAAGCCCAGCCAGGAAAAAAAGCCACGTTTTTTCTCTTTCGCCATTTGCGACTACACTCCCCCGCTGTTGCTTCATGGCACAGCGTCAACGCTATGTACATAGCAGCTAAAAAAATGATGAAATAGTCTATCACTTATACCCAATGAATTTCGAGTTACGTCAAGGTGGCAAGCGCACGAATCCCGATGAGCTTACTTTTTTAGTAAGTGATTCGGGTGAGTAAGTGCAGCCAACGAAGAGGTAACTTGAAAGGCGACGGGTTAACTTAACTCACATCACCGCCTGGAATGACACGTCAGCAGCGGATTGAGCAATAATTGAAATGAAAAAACCGAATCACTCTGGTAGCGGCCAGATCCGCATTATTGGCGGTCAATGGCGTGGCCGTAAACTCCCGGTTCCGGATAGTCCCGGTCTGCGCCCAACCACCGACCGCGTACGCGAAACCTTATTTAACTGGCTGGCCCCGGTAATGGTCGATGCTCACTGCCTGGACTGCTTCGCCGGCAGCGGCGCGCTGGGGCTGGAAGCCCTCTCTCGCTATGCAGCAAATGCGACGCTTCTGGAAATGGATCGCGCGGTATCACAGCAGCTACAAAACAATCTCGCCACGCTGAAAGCCCCCCATGCCCGGGTCGTCAACACCAATACCCTGACATTTTTGGCCCAGACGGGTACGCCGCATAACGTGGTGTTTGTTGACCCGCCGTTTCGCAAAGGATTACTGGAAGAAACATTAACTCTTCTGGAAACTCATGGCTGGCTGGCAAATGAAGCGTATATTTACGTTGAAAGCGAAGTAGAAAACGGTTTGCCGCCGGTTCCGGTGAACTGGTCGCTGTACCGCGAAAAAGTCGCCGGACAGGTCGCCTATCGCCTTTACCAACGTGAAGCACGAGGAGAACACGATGCTGATTAACCTGGGACGCCTGCTGATGTTGTGCGTCTGGGCATTTTTACTACTCAATATTTTCCAACCCTTTCCACGCCCGCTTAACATCTTCGTTAACGTCGCACTGATTTTTATGGTGCTAATGCACGGCATGCAACTGGCGCTGTTAAAAAGCACCATGCCTAAAGATGGCCCGCAGATGACTCGCGGAGAGAAAATCCGTATTTTTCTGTTCGGCGTCTTTGAGTTACTGGTTTGGCAGAAGAAGATTAAAGATCAGTTGAAAAAGTAACTGTGATCTTTTCGCCCGGCGGCGCTTAGCAGGCCGGGGCGACAAAATCTCCAGGCCGGACAAAGCGTAAGCCGCCATCCGGCATCCGGCATCCGGCATCAGTCAGATGAAACCTTAGCGTTCACTGTAAAATCAACAAAACGCGAACCTTTATAACTCAGCGTTCCCTTATCCCCGACCGTTAACGCATGGTACTGCTGGGCATCCAGACGAAACGTCTGCTCGAAGCCGCCACTTTGTGGCTTAAAACTGACTTCATAGCGCATGCTGGTCCCCGCCGGGCTCACTTCCTGCTGGCGGGATCGCCGATCGTTAAGCGGTTTTTCCCGTTTGTTACTCACCACCACCTGCTTTTGCACTAACGGCGCAGTATCATTATCGGCTTTTTCACGCCGCTGCTGAACGAAGCGAAACGACGCAGCAACAACGATTAAAACAATGATAACTATGAAAAAAAGTGGTGGTTTGCTCATATTATTAACCCATCAGAAAATGCGGAAATAAGCATACATTGCCTGTTATGGTGTTGTCATCTGGCGGTGTCGACCTCTACACTGAACAGTAGAGCCGTGAGCACCCCGCTTACGAAAAAATAACGAATTCAAGGAACTAAGATGCTTTGGTCGTTTATCGCTGTCTGCCTTTCCGCATGGTTGTTCGTGGATGCTTCCTATCGTGGGCCCGCCTGGCAACGCTGGGTCTTTAAACCCCTAACCTTACTTCTGCTGGCGCTGCTGGCCTGGCAGGCGCCAATGTTTAATGCTGTCAGCTATCTGGTGCTGGCTGGCCTGCTTGCCTCGCTGCTGGGCGATGCGCTGACGCTGTTACCGCGCCAACGCCTTTTGTATGCCGTGGGGGCATTCTTCCTGTCGCATCTGCTGTATACCATTTACTTCGCCAGCCAAATGACGCTGTCGTTCTTCTGGCCTTTGCCGTTGGTGCTGGTGGTGCTGGGGGCGTTGCTGATTGCCGTGATCTGGACACGTCTGGAAGAGCTACGCATCGCTATCTGTACCTTTATTGGTATCACGCTGATGATGGTCTGGATGGCTGGTGAGCTGTGGTTCTTCCGCCCGACCGCTCCGGCGCTGTCGGCCTTTATGGGCGCATCACTCCTGTTCATCGGCAACATTGTCTGGCTGGGTAGCCATTACCGTCGCCGCTTCCGCGCCGATAACGCAATTGCTGCCGCCTGCTACTTCGCCGGACATTTCCTGATTGTTCGTTCGTTGTATCTTTAAAACGCTTGACTCTGGAGTCGACTCCAGAGTGTATCCTCCGGTTAATATGAAATGATTATCAACCGGAGGATGCCATGTCGACACCCGATTCCAGTGGCAAAAAAGCCCCACAATTTTCTTCTTTCAAGCTAGCGCCTGCGCCACAAAAGGCTGACGACTGCTGCTGCGAAGGAAGTTGCTCCACCCCACCACCCGTATCCGGTACCGTAATGGGTACCCGCTACTCCTGGAAAGTGGCAGGCATGGACTGTGCAGCCTGCGCCCGAAAAGTGGAGAATGCGGTCCGCCAGGTCAACGGCGTCAACCAGGTCCAGGTTCTGTTCGCCACCGAAAAACTGGTAGTCGATGCGGGTTCCGATATCCGCCTGCAAGTTGAAAGCGCAGTGCAAAAGGCAGGCTATACCCTGCGCGATGAGCAAGCGCCAGACGCCGCCCCCGAGTCGCGGTTTAAAGAGAACCTGCCGCTGATTTCGCTGATTATCATGATGGCGATTAGCTGGGGGCTGGAGCAGTTCAATCACCCCTTTGGCCAGATAGCATTTATCGCCACCACGCTGGTAGGTCTGTATCCCATTGCCCGTCAGGCCCTGCGTCTGATGAAAACCGGCAGCTACTTTGCCATTGAAACGTTGATGAGCGTGGCCGCCATTGGCGCACTGTTTATCGGCGCGACGGCAGAAGCCGCCATGGTGCTGCTGCTGTTTTTAATTGGCGAACGCCTGGAAGGATGGGCCGCCAGCCGCGCCCGTAAAGGGGTCAGCGCACTGATGGCGCTCAAGCCGGAAACCGCCACGCGCCTGCGTAACGGCGAGCGCGAAGAGGTTGCTATCAATACTCTCCAGCCAGGCGATGTTATCGAGGTTGCCGCGGGTGGGCGTTTACCTGCCGATGGCAAGCTGGTCTCCGGATTTGCCAGCTTTGATGAAAGCGCCCTGACCGGCGAATCGATACCGGTTGAGCGCGCCACCGGCGAGAAAGTCCCGGCGGGCGCCACCAGCGTGGACCGTCTGGTAACGCTGGAAGTACTCTCCGAACCGGGTGCCAGCGCCATTGACCGTATTCTGAAATTGATTGAAGAAGCGGAAGAACGCCGCGCCCCCATTGAGCGCTTTATTGACCGTTTCAGCCGGATTTACACCCCAGCCATTATGGCGGTTGCGTTGTTGGTCACCCTTGTACCACCGCTGCTGTTTGCCGCATCCTGGCAGGAGTGGATTTATAAAGGGCTGACGCTGCTGCTGATTGGCTGCCCATGTGCGCTGGTGATTTCCACACCCGCCGCCATTACCTCTGGCCTTGCCGCCGCGGCACGTCGTGGCGCGTTAATCAAAGGCGGGGCCGCGCTGGAGCAGTTGGGTAGGGTAACGCAGGTCGCGTTTGATAAAACCGGCACCCTGACCATCGGTAAACCTCGCGTCACGGCGATTCACCCGGCAAGCGGTATTGGCGAGGCAGAACTGCTGGCGCTGGCGGCAGCAGTAGAGCAAGGCGCGACGCATCCGCTGGCGCAGGCGATTGTTCGGGAAGCCCAAACGCGCGAACTGACGATCCCTGTCGCAAAAGATCAACGGGCGCTGGTTGGCTCTGGCATTGAAGCACTGGTCAACGGCGAACGCGTGCTGATTTGCGCCGCCGGTAAGCAGCCTGCCGATGCTTTTGCCGGGCAGATAAGCGAGCTGGAAAGCGCGGGTCAAACGGTGGTGCTGGTGCTGCGTAACGATGCCGTTCTCGGCGTGCTGGCCCTACAGGACACGCTGCGCGACGACGCCCGTAGCGCCATCAGCGAGCTTAATCAGATTGGCGTGAAAGGGGTGATCCTGACGGGTGATAACCCGCGAGCGGCGGCAGCTATTGCCAGTGAATTGGGTCTAGAATTCAAAGCGGGTCTATTACCGGAAGATAAAGTACAGGCCGTTACCCATCTTAACCAACAGTCGCCGCTGGCGATGGTCGGCGACGGCATCAACGACGCTCCGGCAATGAAAGCAGCCACCATTGGCATTGCGATGGGAAGCGGGACCGATGTCGCGCTGGAAACCGCCGATGCCGCCCTGACCCACAACCGCCTGCGTGGTCTGGTGCAAATGATTCAGTTAGCCCGCGCCACCCACGCCAATATTCGCCAGAACATTGCGATTGCGCTAGGCCTGAAGGGGATTTTCCTCGTCACCACGCTGCTCGGGATAACCGGACTGTGGCTGGCGGTGCTGGCAGATACGGGGGCGACGGTACTGGTGACCGCTAACGCGCTGCGGTTACTACGTAAAGGATAATGCGTCTGTGCCGGACGGCAGTTGCATTAGCGCCATCCGGCTGAGATTACTGGCCTTTGCGCACCAGATAGCGGTACGGCAGAGAGTCGGTCTCTTTTGCTACCAGCTCATGCTCCATAAAGGTACAGAAGCCGGGAATGTCACGGGTTGTCGCCGGATCGTCGGCGACAATCAGCAGCGTTTCACCCGCCTGCATGCCACGCACGGTTTTACGCACCATCATTACGGGTTCCGGGCAGCGCAGCCCCTGGGCATCAAGAGTATGGTCGGGAGAGGTAAACAGATCGCTCATCGTAGTCTCGTTCATTCAAAAACGGCGTTATTTTACGCTCTGTTGTGGCGTAAGCCAATCAGGTTAACGATTGCGTGAAAAACAACCATTGCAATGTGCTCTTAAAGCAGTATCATGCGACGGTTTTTTATTGGGTTCCCTCACCCCATCCAACAAAAAGGTCACAATATGACTCCGTTTACACAATCTCAACGCGTAAAAGCGTTGTTTTGGCTATCGCTATTTCATCTGCTGGTGATCACCTCCAGCAACTATCTGGTGCAGCTACCGATCTCCATTTTTGGTTTCCATACCACATGGGGCGCTTTCAGCTTTCCGTTTATTTTCCTCGCGACCGATCTGACCGTGCGTATTTTTGGCGCTCCGTTGGCACGACGTATCATCTTTGCGGTAATGATCCCCGCGCTGCTGATCTCCTATGTCGTTTCATCACTGTTCTATATGGGATCGTGGCAGGGATTCGGCGCACTGCTGCACTTTAATCTGTTTGTCGCCCGTATCGCCGCCGCCAGCTTTATGGCTTACGCGTTGGGTCAAATTCTGGATGTGCATGTCTTTAACCGCCTGCGTCAGAACCGTCGCTGGTGGCTGGCGCCAACGGCTTCGACGCTGTTTGGCAACATCAGCGATACGTTAGCCTTCTTCTTTATCGCTTTCTGGCGCAGCCCAGATGCCTTTATGGCCGAGCACTGGATGGAAATCGCGCTGGTCGACTACTGCTTCAAAGTGCTGATCAGCATTATTTTCTTCCTGCCGATGTACGGCGTGCTGCTGAATATGTTACTGAAAAGGCTGGCAGATAAATCCGAAATCTCTGCATTGCAGACGAGTTAAAGGTTCATTTTCCGAGTTGTGATAAGATGGACGAATGAGCCGTTATGGCCGTTTATCGAAAGGAAGAAGTCAATGCGCAATCTGGTTAAATATGTCGGTATTGGCCTGCTGGTTATGGGGCTTGCGGCCTGTGATAATAGCGATACAAAAGCGCCAGCAGAGGGTGCTGCCGCAGAAAGTAGCGCCACCGGACAACCGGTCAGCCTGTTGGACGGTAAACTCAGTTTTTCCCTGCCAGCGGATATGACCGATCAGAGCGGCAAACTGGGCACCCAGGCGAACAATATGCACGTTTATTCTGACGCAACCGGCCAGAAAGCGGTGATTGTGATTGTTGGCGACAATACCAACGAAGACCTGGCTGTGCTGGCAAAACGCCTTGAAGATCAGCAGCGTAGCCGCGACCCGCAGTTGCAGGTCGTCACCAATAAATCTATTGAGCTGAAAGGCCACACGCTGCAGCAGTTAGACAGCATCATCTCGGCCAAAGGCCAGACCGCTTACTCTTCCGTGGTGTTGGGTAAAGTCGATAACCAACTGCTGACTCTGCAAATCACGCTGCCTGCTGACGATCAGCAAAAAGCGCAGACTACCGCAGAAAACATCATTAACACGCTGGTTATCCAGTAACGGTTAAGACGATGACTCGGCCTCCGGTGACACCACCTGAGGCCGTTTTTTTAATCGCCAGGTCAGCAATAACGCCACCGCCACCAACCCTGCCGCCGCCAGATAGATAACCGGCACGCCCGCCCACGTCATGACCAGCCCGGCCAGCGGCCCCGTAACTCCCAGTGATAAATCCATAAACACCGTATACGTCGCCAGCGCAGCGCCCTGATTTTGCTGCGGGACGGCTTTTACCGCCACCACGCCCAGCGCCGGGAACACCAGCGAGAACCCTGCACCGGCCAGCAGGACGCCGCTTTTCGCCATCCACGGCATGGAAGCCATCCCGACCAGCAGCAGCCCAACAATCTCGACGCTAAAGCAGATCATCGCCACATTTAGTCCACCTAAACGGTTGATACCATTTGGGAATAACAGGCGGGTCCCCACAAACGTGCAGCTAAAAAGCGTCAGCGCGAAAGCGGCGCCGTCCCAGCCTTTGGCATCATAAAACAGGGTAATGAAAGTGGCGATCACGCCAAATCCGGCTGAGGCCAGGGCCAGCGCCATGCCGTACAACCAGACACGCCCAAGCACCGCGCGAAACGGTAACGGTTTGCCTTTGCTGGCCTTCACCGCCGGACGAGGGAGCGCCAGCAGTATTGCCAACAGCGCCACGCCCATCACGGTCAGCGCCAATCCCTGTAAGCCACCCCAGGCATAAAACAGAACGCCCAGCGGAGCGCCTATCGCCATCGCGCCATAGGTCACGATGCCGTTCCACGAAATCACCCGTCCGATGTGCATTGAACCAACGACCCCAACCCCCCACAGCGTAGAGCCAGTCCCGGCAAAGCTTTGCCCGATCCCTAGAATCACGCGCCCCAGGCATAACAGCAGCAGGCTGGCCAGCGGCCAGCCATTCGTGAAGCCCGCCAGGAAGTAGCCCAGACCACTTAAAAAACAGCCACACAGTCCGAATACCACAATCTTCTTTGGCCCCAGCAGGTCGGCATAGCGACCTGCATGTGGACGGCTCAGCAGCGTAGCGAAATATTGCAGGCTGATGACCAGCCCTGCCCAAAAAGCGCTAAATCCCATCACATCATGGACATAGCCTGGCAATACAGCGAGCGGCAGACCAATGGTCAGGTAGCTGGCGAAGTTAAACATCACCACAGAGACAATACGCAGATTAAGGCGTAAACCGCTAAGCGTCGGTTCAGCGACGGGTTCGGGCATGGAGGATCACCACGTTTTCACAACAGTGTTTCATTTCTACCATGTTGCCGGGCAGAAATCAGTAGTCAGTTTAGGAATATCAGTCGCAAGCCAGCCGCTACACTTAATGCAAAAACGCAAACAGGAAGACGACATGACAACCGCCCAGCCCGATAAAACGGGTTTGCACATTCTGCTCAAACTGGCCGCTCTGGTGGTGATCCTCGCGGGTATTCATGCCGCGGCGGATATCATCGTACAGCTTCTGCTGGCCCTTTTTTTTGCCATTGTATTGAATCCGCTGGTCACCTGGTTTATTCGCCGGGGTGTACGTCGGCCAGTCGCGATAACGTTAGTCGTGGTGGTGATGCTGATCGTTCTTACGGCGTTAATCGGCGTTCTGGCATCGTCCATCACTGAATTCATGGCCATGCTGCCAAAATACAACAAGGAGCTGACGCGCAAGGTTCTGTATCTGCAAGAGATGGTGCCTTTTCTGAATCTGCATATGTCCCCGGAGCGCATGCTGCAACGTATGGACTCCGACAAGCTGATGACCTTCACAACCACGCTGATGACAAGTCTTTCCGGTGCCATGGCCAGCGTCGTTCTGCTGGTGATGACGGTGGTCTTTATGTTGTTTGAGGTGCGTCATGTCCCCTATAAGCTGCGCTTTGCGCTGAACAACCCACAAATCCATATTGCGGGGCTGCATCGGGCACTGAAAGGTGTTTCTCACTATCTGGCGCTGAAAACGTTGCTCAGCTTATGGACCGGAGCCATCGTCTGGCTGGGGCTGGCGCTAATGGGTATTCAGTTTGCTCTGATGTGGGGTGTGCTGGCATTCCTGCTAAACTACGTGCCCAACATTGGCTCGGTCATTTCCGCCGTTCCACCCATGATCCAGGCGCTGCTGTTCAACGGCGTTTACGAATGCGTGCTGGTTGGGGCGCTGTTTCTGGTGGTGCATATGGTAATTGGCAACATCCTTGAGCCCCGCATGATGGGGCACCGGCTGGGATTATCGACGCTAATCGTCTTTCTCTCTCTGTTGGTGTGGGGATGGCTGCTTGGTCCGGTAGGTATGCTGCTCTCCGTGCCGTTAACCAGCGTGTGTAAAATCTGGATGGAAACCACCACAGGCGGTAGCAAACTGGCAATTTTGCTGGGACCCGGCAGGCCCAAAAGTCGGCTACCCTGAAAACTACCAACCGAGGTAGTTATTATATTTCCATATTGACGTTAAAATGACGTCAACACAGCTATATACAGTGGCTTATCTTAAATAAAGAGTGAAAAGGAATTCATTCTTTTATAAAGGAAATATATAATCCACATGCATTATTCTTTGCCAAAAAACATAAAAGTAATGAACACATCCAAAGCATTTAACTTAAACTATCCACTTAGATTTAAAGGTTATTTTATTTGATACGTTTTCTCTAAAAATCTATACTTCTCGCCGATGATGATGCTGAAAAGTTTCTGTTGAAGAAAGTCATAGAATATTATCATCCGGTCATCTCATTGCCTCGCTATCAACAGAGTGAAATAAAACGCTAATTTAGTTTAAATAAAATTGCAGGTGATAAAGGGTGCATCATGATTCCGGAGCTTATAAGTTAACATGTATAAACGGTACTTTGAGAGGGAGTTTTAATGAAACAGTATATTAAGTGGTTTGCAGCCATTGCCGTTGTCGGTGCACTGGCGGGTTGTGCACGTACTGCGCCGATTGATCAAGTTCACACCAGTGTGAGCGCGGGACATACTCAGGACCAGGTTAAAACCGCGATCCTAAAAGCCGGTATTCAACGCCAATGGGTCATGTCCGAAGCCGGACCAGGTATTATTAAAGCTCGCCAACAAACCCGCGATCATGTGGCTGAAGTCCGTATCACTTATACCGCCACCAGCTATGACATCAAATATGACAGCAGCCTCAACCTGCAGGCTTCTGGTGGAAAGATTCACAAAAACTACAACCGCTGGGTACGCAATCTGGATAAAGACATCCAGCTTAATCTGTCAGCCGGCGCCAATCTGTAATTACGCCTAAAGTCGGGCCGAAAAGGCCCGATACTCTTACTATCTGCCATTTAACAGGTTGTCCCCACATGTACGAACAGGATTCGCTTAGCGCACTGGATGCCATTACTGAAGCACAACGTATCGCCTTTGCCCCTATGCTATTTCAAACCGCGTTGTGTCTGCGAAATGCTGGAGTACTCACCTGGCTGGACAAGCAAGGTAAACGCGGCGCCACGCTCGACGAGATTACCGAAAACAGCACCATCAACGAATATGCCGCCAGCATCCTGTTGGATATGGGGTTAAGTGGGCGCATCATTACCCACAAAGAGGGATATTATTACCTCGCTAAAGTTGGTCATTTTCTTTTACATGACACGATGACGCGTGTGAATATGGACTTCACCCAGGATGTTTGTTATCAGGGGCTGTTCTATCTGGAAAATGCACTTAAAGAAGGAAAACCCGTAGGGTTAAAAACTTTTGGCGACTGGTCAACAATCTATCCTGCACTATCACAATTACCGCTGGCGGCGCGTGAAAGTTGGTTTGCTTTCGATCATTACTATTCAGATGGAGCATTTGATGCCGCATTGCCATATGTATTCGCCAGCGCCCCTGCAACCCTGTACGATGTCGGCGGAAATACCGGGAAATGGGCATTACGTTGTTGTCAACATGATGACAATATTACTGTCACCCTATTAGATTTGCCGCAACAAATTGCACTTGCCCGCGAAAATATAGAAAATGCAGGATTATCTCATCGCATAAATTTCCATGCTGTGGATATGCTTAGCGACTCGCCTTTACCTGCCGGCGCTGATATCTGGTGGATGAGTCAATTTCTGGACTGTTTTTCTCCGGAACAAATTATCGCTATGCTGCGCAACGTTGCCCGGGTGATGAAACCGGGCGCGAAGCTGTTCATTATGGAACTGTTTTGGGATGCCCAAAAATTTGAAGCGGCCTCATTTAGCCTGAATGCGTCTTCGCTTTATTTTACCTGTATGGCGAATGGCAACAGCCGTTTCTACAGCGTAGAGAGGTTTTATCACTATCTGAATCTGGCAGGTTTTCAGGTAGATGAACGCCACGATAACTTAGGTGTTGGGCATACTTTATTGATATGTCAGAAGAAAAAATAAGAAACAATCGGAACAACCGATTTACCGCGGATACGCGTTGATGAAATTTGCTTTCAACATTATAGACTGGCAGGCCAGGGCGCCAGGGTTAAGCGAAACAGAACAGTGGCATGAATGGTCACGGCTTTCGCACGCCATCGATCCCACTGCGCCATTGGCTAAGCTCAACGAGTTACCGATGATGACGGCTCGCCGACTCAGTTCCGGCAGCAAACTGGCCGTCGATTGTGGGCTGGCGATGCTACGCCGCCATGATATCAATGCTGTTTTGTATACAAGCCGCCATGGTGAACTGGAGCGTAACTACAGGATCCTGCACGCCCTGGCGACTGGGCAGGCACTCTCACCAACCGATTTTGCCCTCTCTGTACATAACTCTGCTGTGGGTAACCTGACGATCGCTGCGAAAAAACCGATTGCCTCCTCCTCGCTTTCTGCTGGCAGGGATACGTTCCAGCAAGGGCTATGTGAAGTCATCGGGCTGTTGCAGGCGGGATATCAGCGCGTATTGATGGTCGATTTCGACGGTTTTCTGCCCGAGTTTTATCACCCACAGTTACCACCAGACATGCCAACATGGCCGTTTGCCGTCGCGCTGGTCATTGAATCCGGTGATAGCTGGCAATGTGAAACCCGTCCGCACTGCGGGCGGGGTGAGACAACGTTGCCGCAAAGCCTATTGTTTTTACAACATTACTTGCAAGATACCAAGGCGTTTACCCTGTCTGGTGAACGCGTACAATGGCAGTGGAGTCAGGGATGAACACGATGCTCCTGCGACTTAACCGGGTATGGCGACTGGTGATGACCGGTCTTTGCTTTGCCCTGTTTGGCCTAGGCGGACTCCTTCTTTCTACGTTCTGGTTTAACGTCTTGCTGATCGCGATATGGGATAAAGCCCGACGTCGGCGTATCGCCAGACGCAGCATCGCCGCCAGTTTTCGCCTCTTTTTAACGGTGGCGAAACGGCTTGGTGTGTTGGACTACCAAATTGAAGGACGAGATATTTTACGCAATGAACAAGGATGCCTGGTCGTCGCCAACCACCCGACGCTCATCGATTACGTGCTACTGGCATCGGTAATGCCCGAAACCGACTGTCTGGTGAAAAGTGCACTACTAAAAAATCCGTTCCTCAGCGGCGTGGTCCGGGCGGCAGATTATCTGATTAACAGCCAGGCTGACGCGCTATTGCCCGCGTGCCAGCAACGTCTGGAACAAGGCGATACTATTTTAATTTTCCCCGAGGGAACCCGTACACGCCCCGGAGAGGAAATGACGTTACAGCGTGGTGCGGCGAATATCGCCGTGCGCTGCAGCAGTGATTTACGCATAGTGACCATTAAATGCAGCGAACAAATGCTGAACAAAGAAAGCCAATGGTACGACGTCCCATCGGTAAAACCCATGTTTACCATTTCAGTACACGAGCGGGTTAAGATCGACCAATTTTACGACGCAAATTCACAAGAACCGGCGCTGGCCGCAAGGCAGTTGAACCGGCATCTTTTGCTTCAATTACAACCAGGTACTTTACCTCTTTCAGGAATTAATGATGCAAGCGCTTTATCTTGAAATCAAAAATCTCATTATAACGACATTGAATCTCGACGAACTAACAGCTGACGATATTGAAACCGAAGCGGCACTCTTTGGCGATGGCTTAGGCCTGGACTCAATCGATGCCCTGGAGCTGGGTCTGGCGGTGAAAAACGAGTATGGCGTGGTCCTCTCAGCGGAGAGCGAAGAAATGCGTCAGCACTTCTTCTCCGTCGCCACGCTGGCATCTTTCATTCACGCGCAACGTGCCTGAGGATAGTCCGTTATGACCGAACAAAAAGCCATTTACGAAGAAGTCTCCTCACTGCTGGTCAAGCTGTTTGAAGTTGACCCGCAAGATATTAAGCCTGAGGCGCGCCTGTACGAAGATCTGGAACTCGACAGCATCGACGCAGTCGACATGATCGTGCATCTTCAAAAGAAAACCGGTAAGAAAATCAAGCCGGAAGAGTTCAAAGCAGTACGCACCGTACAAGATGTCGTCGATGCGGTTGAACGCCTTCTCATAGAAGCGTAATTCACCGTGTCAGGCACTCGCTCCCTGCCAGTCGTACAACTGCTGACAGGTCTACTGTTGTTGGCCTGGCCGTTTTTGATCTGGTTTGGCCTGGCGCATAACAGTCTGCACTGGTTGCTGCCGTTAATGGCGCTACTCCTTTTTTTACGCTTTCGCCAGGTCCGGCGACAGGCGGGACCGTTGCGCGTCGTGACACAGGTAGTGGTGATCGCGGGTATCACCTTATGCATTGCCAGTTATCTGCTCAAAACGCACCAGCTGCTGCTGTTTTATCCCGTAGTGGTAAACGCCGTCATGCTGTCGGTTTTTGGTGGTTCTCTGTGGTCAGCGATGCCCATCGTTGAACGTCTGGCGCGGCTGCGCGAACCAAATCTGCCCGAAGCAGGCGTGCGCTACACGTACCTTGTGACACTAATCTGGTGCGCCTTTTTCATCATCAATGGCAGCGTTGCGCTCTTTACTGCATTGAATGGCGATATGACCCTGTGGACGACCTGGAACGGTATGGTTTCCTATCTGCTGATGGGAACATTGATGGTAGGCGAGTGGTTAGTTCGCCAACTGGTGATAAAGCGAGATACCCAATGAAGCAGCCCCTCACACTTGCTCAATGGCTCTGTGCCCCACGACCGGACGACATTCCTGTTGCGTGGCAAGAAGATCATACGTGGACGCTTGGCCATCTGCGCCATGATGTGGCCCAGTTGATAACGCAACTGCAGCAGCAGGAAGGTGAACGCTGGGCATTATGCTTCGAGAACAGCTATTTATTCATCGTCGCGTTGCTGGCAACGCTCCATGCTGGCAAAACACCGGTGATCCCGGGACATTGTCGCGTTTCGTTGTTAAACGAGCAGCACTTGCTGTTTGATGGCGTACTGAGCGATAAAGCGCTGGACTGGCAGGGAACGCTGCGAGTGGTCAGCTCTGCCATGACATCTGTGGCCCACGACATCACATTCCCGATAATACGCAGTGACGCCTTTGTGGAGCTATTCACTTCCGGTTCGACCGGCCAGCCGAAACGCGTAATCAAACCGATTGCTCGTCTGGATAGCGAAGCAGCATTGCTCGCTACGCGTTTTGCTGATCGTCTGGCAGGTTGCCGGGTCGTCGCCTCAGTGGTACCGCAACACCTGTATGGTCTGACGTTTCGTATCTTCTTGCCGATGGCTTTAGGCCTCCCGCTGCATGCGGCGATGCTTTGGTATGCCGAACAACTGGCGGCACTGAGCCCTGATCATCGGTATGCGTTTATCAGCAGTCCGGCGTTTCTGAAACGCCTCGACCACCACCTGACACCGCCGCCAATCGAGTTGATTCTTTCCGCGGGCGGCATGCTGTCCTGGCAGGACGTCAAGCAGGCTGCTGACTGGCTGAATGTCTGGCCCGATGAGATCTACGGCAGCACTGAAACCGGAATCCTCGCGTGGCGCTATCGCCATCAGGATGATGTGACATGGCTGCCTTTTCCCGGAGTCAGATTCCAGTCAGAAGACGACGCGTTTCGTGTGTTTTCACCACTAATTGCAGCTGATGATGGCCTGTTACTCGATGATATTCTTCAGTTTATCGAAAACGGACAGTTCCGCCTGATGGGCAGACGCGGGCGGGTGGTCAAGATTGAAGAGAAACGCATTTCACTCAGCGAAGTGGAGCAACGTTTACTGGCACTGGACGGTATCCGTGAAGTCGCAGCATTGCCCGTCTCACGCGGAGGACGTCAGGGCGTTGGTGTCCTGCTGGTACTGGATGACGAAGCCCGGCAACGCTGGCTTGAGTGCGGTGGTAAACCGCAAGAACTGACCTGGCGACGTTCGCTGCTGCCCTGGCTGGAGCCGGTCGCTGTTCCCCGCTACTGGCGGGTGATTGATGAGATTCCGGTCAACAGTATGAACAAGCGTGTCTATGCGCAATTACAGGAGTTATTTCATGAAACCCCATGAAATCGAGCGCCATCAGGCACTGCCTCATCAGGCTGAGATTGTTTTACAACTCGACCCTTCTCTGTTTTGGTTCAGCGGGCATTTTAGCGTGCAGCCACTGCTGCCGGGCGTTGCACAGCTAAACTGGGCGATGGATTACGCCACCACGCTGCTGGTCCCTGGCTGGCGTTTTCACAGTATTCAAAACGTGAAGTTCCAGTCACCGCTATTGCCAGAGGCCACCGTCACCCTGAGTCTGAGCTGGCAGGAAGCGCGTCAGATGCTCACTTTTAGCTACCAGCGCCACGACGGTGACGTGCGCCATACCGCCAGCAGCGGGAAGATTCGGTTATGCCGCTGACCTTTTCCCCATGCGTGTTGATCCCCTGCTACAACCACGGCGCGATGATGTCGGACGTGTTGGATCGTCTTCGGCCGTTCAATCTCCCCTGCATTGTGGTGGACGATGGCAGCGACGAGACTACACGAGATGAACTGGCACGCCTGGCGACAGAATACAGCAATCTGACGTTAATTCGCCTGCCCATCAACGCAGGAAAAGGCGCGGCGGTTATTCGAGGAATGCAGACGGCAGCAGATGCCGGGTTCAGTCATGCAGTGCAGGTCGATGCCGATGGGCAACATGCCATTGAAGATATTCCCAGGCTGCTTGCATTGGCAAAAGAACATCCGACAGCACTGATTTCCGGACAACCGATTTACGATGATTCGGTTCCTCGCTCGCGCCTGTACGGTCGTTGGGTAACCCATATCTGGGTGTGGATAGAAACGCTCTCGTTGCAGCTCAAAGACAGTATGTGCGGCTTCCGGGTGTATCCGGTGGCTCCCACGCTGCAACTGGCACAGCGCGTAACGCTCGGCAAACGGATGGATTTTGATACTGAAGTGATGGTGCGCCTCTACTGGCAAGGCAACACCAGCTATTTTATCCCCACGCGAGTCACCTATCCGCAGGACGGGCTATCCCATTTCGACGCGCTTAAAGACAATCTGCACATTTCATTGATGCACACTCGCCTGTTCTTTGGCATGTTGCCGCGCATCCCCTCCCTGCTGTGTCGTCGTTCATCGACACACTGGGCGCAGCAACAGGAAGTCAAAGGGTTGTGGGGAATGCGTCTGATGCTGCTGGTCTGGCGTGTACTGGGTCGCAAAGCCTTCTCCCTGCTGCTGTATCCGGTCGTCGGCGTATACTGGCTCAGCGCTTCAACTGCCCGAAAAGCCTCTCAACGCTGGATTAGCCGCGTAAGAGCGCAACTGATCACACGCCGGATGCCAGTACCGCCAAACCTGACCAGTTATCAGCATTTCCTGCGTTTTGGCAGCGCGATGCTGGATAAGATTGCCAGTTGGCGCGGTGAACTGCACTTCGGTCGCGATGTGATTTTTGCACCAGGCGCAGAAAAAACGCTAAATGTCAGCGATCCTCGGGGAAAACTGCTGCTGGCTTCACATCTTGGCGATGTCGAAGCCTGTCGGGCACTGGCCCAGCTACAGGGCAGTAAAACAATCAATGCGCTGGTATTTAGCGATAATGCCCAACGCTTTAAACAGATCATGCAAGAGATGGCGCCGCAGGCTGGATTAAATCTGCTCCCGGTGAACAGTATTGGTCCAGATACTGCCATTCTGCTCAAAGAGAAACTGGAGCGCGGTGAATGGGTAGCCATCGTAGGCGATCGCATCGCAGTCAATCCCCAACGCGGCGGCGAGTGGCGTGTGTGCTGGAGCCGCTTTATGGGGCAAAACGCGCCATTCCCTCAGGGCCCGTTTATTCTTGCGTCTATTTTACGCTGCCCTGTAGATCTGATTTTTGCCCTGCGCCAGCAGGAGAAACTCCACATCTACTGCGAACCGTTTGCCGACCCGCTGCTCTTACCGCGCGCCACACGACAACAGGCATTACAGAATACTGTCGATCGCTACGCCGAACGCCTTGAGCACTATGCGCTTCAGTCGCCCCTCGACTGGTTTAACTTTTTCGATTTCTGGCAACAGCCGGACACCAATGACAAGGAGTAAAGGGTGCTTAACGATCCCCGTTTTACGGCTGAAGTCGAGCTAACTATTCCGTTTCACGACGTCGATATGATGGGCGTAGCGTGGCATGGTAACTACTTCCGTTACTTCGAGATTGCCCGTGAGGCACTGCTGAACCAATTCGATTATGGCTATCGGCAGATGAAAGAATCTGGCTATCTGTGGCCCGTGGTCGACACTCGGGTGAAGTATCGCAATGCGCTGACTTTCGAGCAGCGTATCCGTGTACGCGCCCAAATTAAAGAGTACGAAAATCGCCTGCGAATCGGCTACGAAATTTTTGATGCCGAAACAGGTAAACGTGCTACAACAGGCTACACCATCCAGGTCGCCGTCGACGAAAAAAGCCGTGAACTGTGCTTTGTCAGCCCGAATATTCTGTTTGAACGGATGGGAGTGACACCATGAAATTATGGCCATTGCTCGTGCTGCTCGTCAGCCCTTTCGTCAGTGCCCTGACGCTCGACTCCCTACAACAGCGTTTTACCGAACAACCGGTGGTTCGCGCCCACTTCGATCAAACCCGGACGATAAAGGATCTACCACAACCGCTGCGATCTCAGGGCAAGATGTTGATCGCCCGCGACAAGGGGTTGCTGTGGGATCAAACGTCCCCGTTCCCGATGCAGCTGCTGCTGGATGACAAACGGATGGTTCAGGCAATTAACGGTCAACCACCGCAGACCGTTACCGCTGAGAATAACCCGCAAATGTTCCAGTTTAATCATCTGCTGCGGGCGTTATTCCAGGCGGATCGTAAAGTGCTGGAACAAAACTTCCGCGTGGAGTTCGCAGACTTAGGAGAAGGTCGCTGGACGCTACGCCTGACGCCAATCACCACACCGCTGGATAAGATTTTTGCGACGATTGATTTAGCAGGAAAGACCTACCTGGAGAGCATTCAGCTCAATGATAAACAGGGCGATCGCACCGATATCGCGCTTTCCCAACACCAACTAACGCCAGCGCAACTGACCGATGACGAACGCCAACGCTTTGCCGCCCAGTAAACGTCCCGCGCTGTTATGGGGAGTCATCTGCCTGCTTCTGCTGGGCATCTTTCTGACGCTGCTACCTCAGGCCCGCCTTAACAGCAGCGTGCTGGCCATGTTGCCAAAGCAGACGCTGGGCGCTATACCTCCGGGTCTGAACGAGGGATTTATGCAGCGCCTTGACCGTCAGGTGGTCTGGCTGGTGAGTCCCGGTAAGCAACCGGACCCAGCGATAGCCCGGGACTGGCTGGCTTTACTGCAAAAATCGCACGCGCTAGCCCAGGTAAAAGGTCCAATGGATGCCGACAGCCAGCAGGCCTGGGGGGCATTCTTCTGGCAACATCGTAACGGCCTGATAGATAACGAGACCCGCGCCCGGCTGCAAAACGGCGGCGAAGCGCAGGGCCAGTGGATCCTGTCCCAACTTTACTCCGCATTCTCTGGCGTCAGTGGCAAAGAGCTACAAAACGATCCCTTCATGCTGATGCGTGGCTCGCAGCTGGCCATGGCCAAAACTGGGCAGCGTCTGCGCCTGATGGACGGCTGGCTGGTCACCCAGGATGAACAAGGCAACTATTGGTATCTGTTACATGGCGAACTGACCGGTTCATCGTTTGATATGCAACAGACGCACCAATTGGTCACCACGTTGAATACGCTGGAAGGTGAGCTCAAAGCCCACTATCCACAGGCTCAACTGCTGTCTCGCGGGACGCTGTTCTATAGCGATTACGCCAGCCAGCAGGCGAAAAAAGATATCTCTACTCTCGGCATAGCCACTGTGCTCGGGGTGATCCTGCTCATCGTGGCTGTATTTCGTTCGCTGCGTCCGCTGCTGCTGTGCCTGATTTCGATTGGCATTGGTGCGCTGGCGGGGACCGTCGTCACGCTGCTGATTTTTGGCGAGCTCCATCTGATGACGCTGGTGATGAGCATGAGCATCATCGGTATTTCCGCCGACTATACGCTCTACTATTTGACCGAACGGATGGTGCACGGTGCGGAAACATCGCCATGGCAAAGCCTTGCCAAAGTGCGCAATGCCCTGCTCCTGGCGCTACTCACCACCGTAGCAGCTTATCTGATTATGATGCTCGCCCCCTTCCCCGGTATTCGCCAGATGGCGGTATTCGCGGCGGTAGGTCTGAGCGCCTCCTGCCTGACGGTCATTTTCTGGCACCCGTGGTTGTGTCGTCGGTTGCCGGTACGCCCGGTGCCGGCAATGGTACTCATGCTACGCTGGCTTGCTGCATGGCGACGCAATAAAAAACTCTCCGTTGGCCTGCCGCTGGCACTGGCGTTGTTCTCGCTGGCAGGAATAGCGACGCTGCGCGTAGATGATGATATCTCCCAGTTACAGGCGCTGCCGCAGGAAATTCTCGCTCAGGAAAAAGCGATTACCGCCCTGACCGGGCAAAGCGTCGACCAGAAGTGGTTTGTGGTGTACGGCAAATCCGCTCAGCAAACGCTGGAGCGGCTGGAAACCTTTACCCCCGCGCTGGAACAGGCAAAAAAAGACGGGTTACTCAGCGGATATCGCACTATTCCGCTCAATTCACTCGCCCGGCAACATCAGGATCTCTCTCTGCTAAAAGATGCTTCTCCCGCCATCACGAAAGCCCTAAACAACGCCGGGCTGGCAACGGTGAACCCCGATCTTAGCGCCATGTCTGTAACCGTCGATGCCTGGCTTGCCAGCCCAGCCAGTGAAGGCTGGCGCTTGCTATGGCTGTCTCTGGCTGATGGCGAAAGCAGCGTATTGGTTCCCGTTGAAGGGGTGAAACAAAGTGATGCTTTAAATACGCTCAGCGCGAAATATTCCGGCGTGGCGTGGGTGGATCGCAAGAGCAGCTTTGACAACCTGTTTGCCCTTTATCGCCATATTCTGACCGGCCTGCTGTGCATTGCGCTGGCGGTGATTGCCTGTGGCGCCATCATTCGGCTTGGCTGGCGTAAGGGCTTAATTAGCCTGGTGCCCTCAGTGCTGTCTTTAGGTTGTGGTCTGGCAGTACTGGCCCTGAGCGGTCATGCGCTCAACTTGTTCTCGCTGCTGGCACTGGTGCTGGTACTGGGAATTGGCATTAACTACACGCTGTTTTTCAGTAATCCACGCGGTACGCCACTGACGTCGCTGCTGGCTATCACGCTGGCGATGATGACCACGCTCCTGACGCTCGGCATGCTGGTCTTTAGTGCCACTCAGGCAATCAGCAGTTTTGGCATTGTGCTAGTAAGCGGTATTTTCACCGCATTTTTGCTGTCACCGCTGGCGATGCCAACGAAAAGAGAGAAGAAAAAACGATGAGTAAACCGATATTTCGTTGGTTGAGTGGGCTTTTGCAGAATGGCGGCATTGCCTTATCCGATCTACGTCAGCACACCATTTGTAGACCGGATAAGCGCAGCGCCATCCGACAGGGCCTGCTCGTCGCCACATTGCTGCTGGCAGGTTGCAGCCACTCACAGCCGGAACAGAAAGGCCGCCCGCAAGCCTGGTTAGAGCCGGGTATTCGTGTAACGCTACCTGCTCCGGGTATTTCTCCCGCGGTGAATTCGCAACAACTACTAACCGGTAGTTTTAACGGCAAAACTCAGTCACTGTTGGTCATGCTCAATGCTGATGACAAGAAAATCACACTTGCCGGGCTGTCATCAGTCGGCATTCGCCTGTTCCTCGTGACTTACGATGAAAAAGGACTGCACACCGAGCAATCGATCATCGTTCCACAATTGCCGCCAGCCAGCCAGGTGCTGGCTGACGTGATGCTTAGCCATTGGCCGATTAGCACCTGGCAACCGCAATTACCCACAGGCTGGACGCTCGTCGATACGGGTGATAGGCGTGAGCTGCGCAATGCACGCGGCAAAGTGGTCACGGAAATCACGTATCTGAATCGAAAAGGAAAACGCGAACCGATCAGCATTGAGCAGCACGTTTTTAAATACCACATCACCATTCAATATCTGGGTGACTGAGATGATCTACATTTCTGCCGTTGGCATGATTAACGCGTTGGGCAATAACACTGATGAAATCGCAGCCAACCTCACTCGTGGCATAGCGCCGGGAATGCGCCCGCGCACGGGCTGGCTGCAAGGACACCCATCCGCCGTGTTAGCAGGCGTTGACGGTGAGTTACCCGCTATTCCTCAGCACTTTAGCGCTCATCGTTCGCGCAACAACCAGCTATTGCTGGCAGCACTGATGCAAATCCAGCCGCAGGTGGACGACGCTATCGCCCGATTTGGTCGCGATCGTATTGCTGTTGTTCTCGGCACCAGCACCTCCGGCCTGGATGAGGGTGACGTTCACGTTGATTTGATGCTCAACGGCAAAGAGAGCACTGACTGGCGCTATCCGCAACAGGAACTGGGCGATCCGTCGCGTTTTCTTAGCCACTGGCTGGCGCTGGATGGCCCGGCCTTTACGCTCTCAACCGCCTGCTCGTCCAGTGCAAGGGCTATTATGAGCGGACGTCGTTTGATCGAATCTGGTCTGGTCGATATCGCCATTGTCGGCGGTGCGGATACGCTAAGCCGAATGCCAATCAACGGATTCCACAGTCTGGAATCACTCTCCCCAACGCTGTGTCAGCCGTTTGGCCGTGACCGTTGTGGGATCACCATTGGCGAAGGCGCCGCCTTGATGGTATTAACCCGCGAGCCACAGCCTATCGCGCTCCTTGGCGTCGGCGAATCCAGCGACGCGTACCATATTTCGGCTCCCCATCCACAGGGGGAAGGTGCCATTCGCGCCATCGACCAGGCACTTAACGACGCAGGAATGACGCCGGAACACGTGGGCTATATCAATCTGCACGGTACCGCCACACCGCTAAACGATCAGATTGAGTCCAACGTCGTGAGCGCGCTATTTGGCGAAACGGTCCCGTGCAGTTCAACCAAACACCTGACCGGGCACACACTGGGCGCCGCGGGGATCACCGAAGCAGCTATCGGTGTGTTGATTCTGCAACGCGACCTGCCGCTACCACCGCAGGATTTTAGCCAGTCACCACGCGATGAAACATTGCCAGCCTGCGGCATCATTGAACAGCCGCAGTCACTGACTCGCCCGGTTATCTTGTCAAATTCGTTTGCCTTCGGCGGTAATAATGCCAGCATCCTGCTCGGGAGAATCTCATGAGCCACTATTTATCACCGGGCGACTATTTGCCGCATGATGCGCCAATGCTGCTCCTTGAAGAGGTCGTCAGTGTGGCGGACGAAACCGCCATCTGCCACGTGACGGTATCAGCAAACAGCGTACTGGCCCCTTTCCTCGACCCCGATGGCAATCTACCTGGCTGGTTCGCACTGGAACTGATGGCGCAGACCATTGGCGTCTGGTCTGGCTGGCACCGCCAGCAACAAGGTCAGGCGAGTATTACGTTAGGCATGGTACTGGGCGCACGTGAGTTAGTCTGTGCCACAGGTGTTCTGCCTGCCGGGAAGAAGCTGAGCATCCATGTCAAATTGCTGATGCAGGATGCACGATTCGGTAGCTTTGAATGTGCCATCCAGGCAGACAACGAGACGTTGGCGACCGGTCGCGTCAACACCTTCCAGCCGACATCAGAAGAAATTAACACGCTATTTCAACAAGGAGCGTCCACATGAGCCGTTCAGTTTTAGTTACGGGTGCCAGCAAAGGTATCGGTCGCGCCATCGCCAGACAACTGGCCGCGGACGGTTTTGTGGTCGGCGTACACTATCATCGCGATGTGCAAGGAGCACAAGAAACGCTGGATGCTATCCTCGCCGCTGGCGGCGCAGGGCGCCTGTTGACATTTGATGTTGCCAATCGCGAGCAGTGCCGCGAAATACTGTCGCAAGATATTGAGGCAAACGGCGCATGGTACGGCATTGTTAGCAACGCTGGGGTCACTCGTGATGCCGCTTTCCCTGCGCTCAGTGATAACGACTGGGATGCGGTGATCCATACCAACCTCGACAGCTTTTACAACGTCATTCATCCGTGCATTATGCCGATGATCAGTGCACGCAAGGGGGGCCGTATCATCACACTGTCTTCGGTTTCGGGCGTGATGGGCAACCGCGGTCAGGTCAATTACAGTGCGGCAAAAGCCGGAATTATTGGTGCCACTAAAGCGCTGGCCATCGAACTGGCAAAACGCAAAATTACCGTAAACTGCATTGCACCGGGACTCATTGATACCGGGATGATCGAGATGGAAGAAGCCGCATTGAAAGAGGCGATGTCGATGATCCCCATGAAACGGATAGGTCAGGCTGAAGAAGTGGCCGGGCTTGCCAGTTATTTAATGTCGGATGTGGCGGGCTATGTAACTCGCCAGGTGATTTCCATCAATGGAGGGATGTTATGACACGTCGTGTCGTGATTACAGGCATGGGCGGCGTCACCGCCTTTGGGGAAAACTGGCAGGCTGTCTCCGCCAGGTTATTGGCATATGAAAATGCGGTACGCAAAATGCCGGAGTGGCAGGTTTATGACGGACTGCACACACTGCTGGGTGCGCCGATCGACGACTTCACTCTACCGGAACACTATACCCGCAAGCGAATTCGCGCCATGGGTCGCGTATCGCTGATGTCCACCCGCGCAACAGAGCTGGCGCTTGAGCAGGCCGGGCTGATTGGCGATCGGGTACTGACTAACGGTGAAACCGGGATCGCTTATGGTTCATCAACCGGTAGTACCGGTCCAGTGAGCGAGTTCGCGACCATGCTGACCGAGAAGCATACTAATAACATCACCGGCACGACCTACGTGCAAATGATGCCGCACACCACTGCCGTTAACACTGGATTATTTTTTGGTCTGCGGGGGCGAGTCATTCCGACATCCAGCGCCTGCACATCCGGTAGCCAGGCAATTGGTTACGCATGGGAAGCCATTCGGCACGGTTATCAAACAGTGATGGTCGCCGGCGGTGCAGAAGAACTGTGTCCTTCCGAAGCCGCCGTGTTTGATACACTGTTCGCTACTAGCCAGCGCAACGACGAGCCGAAAACCACCCCCTCCCCGTTCGATGAAAAACGCGATGGTCTGGTCATCGGAGAAGGCGCAGGTACGCTGGTGCTGGAAGAGCTGGAACACGCTAAAGCGCGCGGAGCAACGATTTATGGTGAAATCGTTAGCTTTGCCACTAACTGCGATGCTGCCCATATCACCCAGCCACAGCGCGAAACAATGCAGATTTGCATGGAAAAATCGCTGAATATGGCCGGTATTAGCGCCCGTGATATCGGATATATTTCAGCGCACGGTACCGCAACCGATCGCGGTGATATTGCAGAAAGTCAGGCAACCGCTGCAATTTATGGTGATAATGTGCCGCTATCCTCGCTTAAAAGCTATTTTGGACATACCCTTGGCGCTTGTGGCGCACTAGAGGCCTGGATGAGTCTGCAAATGATGCGAGAAGGCTGGTTTGCGCCTACGCTCAATTTGAGTCAGCCAGATGCTAATTGTGGAGCGCTGGATTACATTATGGGTAAAGCCCGCAAGATTGATTGCGAATTTTTGCAGAGCAATAACTTTGCGTTTGGCGGCATAAATACTTCTATCATCATTAAACGTTGGCCCTGATATGTACCGGATCGTTCTTGGGAAAGTTTCTGTTTTAAGCGCTGGCACACTGCCTGCCGCACTGCGTGAGCAGGCCCCGCAAGGCGCTCGTCGTGCGCGCTGGCTGGCAGGTCGCGTGCTGCTTTCCCATACTCTTTCGCCATTACCGGACATCGTCTACAGCGAGCAAGGAAAACCGGCCTTTTCCGCTGACACACCGCTGTGGTTCAATCTCAGCCACAGCGGTGATGATATTGCCCTGCTGCTCAGCGACGAAGGGGAAGTCGGCTGTGATATTGAAGTCGTTCGCCCGCGCGATAACTGGCAGACGCTGGCAAATACGGTGTTCAGTCTCAGGGAACATGCCGAAGTTGAGGCCGAACGCCCGGAGCAACAGCTGGCGGCGTTCTGGCGCATCTGGACGCGTAAAGAAGCTATCGTGAAACAGCGTGGCGGCAGCGCCTGGCAAATTGTCAGTGTCGACAGCACCGCGCTAACCTCCTCACTCTCAGTCAGCCAGTGCCAGCTCGATACCCTGAGCCTGGCGGTGTGTACGCCCACGCCGTTTACTCTGACCGCCGACGCCGTGCAGCGTCTGGAAGCCTTAGCGTAAATTTTCCGGGAAGTTTTCCGGCAATTCACTGGCCGCACAGGCAATAACGCTGTCATTATTCGCCCCACAGTCACGCACGAAGGTGATGGTCGCAAACTCGTCAATCACCTCAGTTGGATATGCCGGACCCGCATCGCGATATGACATCATCAGCGGAATATGGTCATTCTGGAAACAGACCGTTTTTTGCGGATGGTTAATCACCCAGCGTGGGAAAAAGATGGTGCCGTGAAAGAGTTTGTCGCCCAGATTTACGATCAGGCTGACGTCGGTCCCGGTCGGTTCGGTCCATGAAATTTTATAAACACTCTCGCCAACCCGCACAATGTACGCCCGCTGATCCTTCACCCAACGATTCCCCACAATGCCGCTGTGAATACGGTAATCCAGAGTGGTGTCGTTTTTCACGTAGATCTCGTAATTCCAGCCATTATCGTAGGTATAGACCAGATGTTTGCCGACAAAGCCGCTCAAATCATGTTTATCAAAAGTGCTCATATTCGTTCTCCTCTTACTTGATGCGAGGATCTTACCGCTTCAAAAATTGGATGAATAACGCTATGTTTACATCATATTCATTCAATTTTTAGATGAGTTATGCACAAGACAACGCTGGAGCAATGGGCCTTACTGGAGAAAGTCGTGGAGCTGGGCAGCTTTGCGAAAGCTGCGGAAGAGACCAACCGTAGCCAGTCTTCGGTGAGCTACAATCTGGCGCTACTGCAGGAGCGGCTTGGCGTGACGCTGCTGACGCCGGAAGGTCGCAGGGCGGTATTAACCCCTGCGGGAGAGCTACTGTTGGGCCAGGTCAAACCGTTACTGAAGTCCTTTTTATGGGTGGAAACCCGGGCAGCAACGTTGCAAAACGGCACGCGAACGCGGCTGGATTTCATGGTAGATAGCATCTTCCCACGCAAACGCCTGTTCGCGATCCTCAAGCAGTTTCAGCAGGCGTGGCCGCAGACGCAGGTACGTTTGACCGAAGTACTGGAGAATGGTGACGATCGACTGGCAGCGCATGCCGATGCGGACGTGATGGTCCTGACCCGACGCCAGGATATCACCGGCCGCGGCGAATGGCTGATGAATATTGACTTCGTGGCCGTTGCCCACCGCGATCACCCGCTCTGCATGCTGGATGCGCCGCTGGATGAAGACGCATTACGCGCGTGGCCGCTGATTCGCATTGCCGATCGCGACACCCCGCAGCAAGCGGTGCGCGATGCCTGGACCTTCTCGACCATTGATGCCGCGATTGAGGCGGTGATGTATCAGGTCGGTTACGGCTGGTTGCCTGAGGAGCGAATTCAGCAGCAGCTTGAGCAGGGGCTATTACGACCGCTGCCGTTAAGCCATGGCGCTCGCCGTGCCACCCCGCTGCATCTGATCGTCAAAGACACGCTCGCGCCGCTGGATGAACAGGTAACAACCCTGCTGCGTTTATTGCGAGAGCATTAACCTTTTCCCCGGATGCCGGACGTGTGTTACAAAATACGCTATTCCCCTTACTCCCTGTGCGCCCACGCGCCACATGAAAGGTTAATTGCAGATGCAACGAGTCACCATTACCCTCGATGACGATTTACTGGAAACGCTCGACAGCTTGAGCCAGCGCCGTGGCTATAACAACCGTTCCGAAGCGATCCGCGATATTCTGCGCGGCGCACTGGCGCAGGAAACCACCCAGGAGCACGGCACTCAGGGATTCGCAGTGCTCTCGTATGTTTATGAGCATGAGAAGCGTGACCTGGCGAGCCGTATTGTTTCCACCCAACATCACCACCACGATTTATCAGTCGCCACACTGCACGTGCACATCAACCATGACGACTGTCTGGAAATCGCTGTGCTAAAAGGTGACATGGGCGATGTGCAGCATTTTGCCGATGACGTGATTTCCCAGCGCGGCGTGCGCCACGGTCATCTGCAGTGCCTGCCGAAAGAAGAGTAATTGCCTGTTATGTTGCCCGGCCTACATTCATTCCCGTTTGTAGGCCGGATAAGGCGCAGCCGCCATCCGGCAATAGTATTTACGCCATCGTGCCAATCGTCTTTCTGAAACGCAGCAGCGCTATCAGGAAGAACGTACTGCCAATCGCCAGCAGCGTCAGGAACTGCGGCCAGACAATGTTAAACCCTGCGCCGCGGTAAAGAATCGCCTGCGCAAGGCTAACAAAATGGGTAGTCGGCATCGTCAGCATAATGTCCTGCACCGCCTGTGGCATGCTTTCACGCGGTGTAGAGCCGCCGGAGAGCATCTGTAACGGCAGCAGTACCAGAATCATCAGCAACCCCAGTTGTGGCATGGAGCGCGCCAGCGTGCCCATAAAAATGCCGATTGATGTGGTGGCGAACAGGCTCAGCGCCACTCCCAGCATAAACAGCGGTATCGAGCCTTCAATCGGTACGCCAAGCACACCTTTTACCATCAGCATCAGCGACAGACCGGAAACCACCAGCACCACCAGCCCCATCGACCAGATTTTTGCCATCATGATTTCAAACGGCGTCACTGGCATCACCAGCAGGTGCTCAATGGTCCCGTGCTCACGCTCGCGAATCAGCGCCGACCCGGTAAGCACAATCGCCAGCATGGTGATGTTGTTGATAATCGCCATCACCGCGCCAAAGCGGGCGGGTTCCAGATTAGGGTTAAAGCGCATACGCATTTCCAGCGCCACCGGCAGCTCGCTGTTTTCGCGGTAACGCGACACAAAGCTGTTCACCTCGCCACTGATGATATTTTGGATATAGCTGTTGCCAGTAAAGGCCTGGCTCATTCGCGTGGCATCGACGTTAACCTGGATATCCGGCTGCCGTCCGGCCAGTACATCGCGCTGAAAATCAGGCGGAATATTCACAGCGAAGGTATAGCGCCCGGCATCCAGCCCGGCATCCATCTCATCGGCGGTAATCATCTCCGGCGGTAAAAACCACGGACGATAAAAACTGTTCACAATGCGATTCGACAACTGCGACTGGTCCATATCGGCAATGGCAATCGGCGCCAGGTGCAGCGACCCAGGCAGAACGGTCGCAGAAGAGTAAACCGAGACCGTGAAGGCGAAGACGATCAGCGTCAGCATCGCTTTGTCACCCAGCAGGCTGCGTAACTCTTTGATGCCGAGGTTATAAATATTCCGTAATCGGCGCATCACCCCTCCTGTTTTTTCAGCAGCAATACGCTCAGACCAATGACCACTGGAATGGCTACCGCCAGCGGAATAAACAGCGGCCAGAGATCGGTCAGATCCAGCGCTTTAGAGAACGTCCCGCGCGCGATGGTCAGAAAATGGCTGGTTGGGTAAATTTCGCCAATCCACCGTCCCGGCCCTTCCAGCGAGGCGACCGGGTCGATCATCCCGGAAAACTGCGTCGCCGGGATCAGCGTAATAATCGCCGTACCAAAAATGGCGGCGATCTGACTTTTCATAAACGTGGAAATTAACAATCCCAGCCCGGTGGCAATGGTGACGTACAGCAGCGCGGCCAGCGTCAGGGTCACAAAACTCCCCTTATGCGGGACGCCGAATACAAACACCGACAGCGCGCACAGCAGCAGGAAGTTCAGCATGCCCAGCACGATGTAAGGCAACTGTTTGCCGAGTAAAAACTCGCTGCGGGTAGTGGGCGTCACGTACAGGTTGATAATCGACCCCAGCTCTTTCTCACGCACCACGCTCAGAGCGCTGAGCATGGAGGGGATCATCATCAACAGCAGCGGGATCACCGCCGGAACAATCGCTGGCAGGCTTTTCACATCCGGGTTGTAACGATAGCGAGTTTCAATGGTCATCAATCCGTTTTGCCCGCTGGTATTTGGCTGACGCGCCATCACATCCTGCAGCCAGGTCTGGTGCATCGCCTGCACGTAGCCTCTGACCGTTTCCGCACGGCTCGGCATTGCGCCATCGACCCAGACGCCAATCTTCACCGGCGTTCCACGCGCGATATCGCGGCCAAAATTTGGCGGGATCTCTATGGCTACCGCGACTTCGCCCGAGCGCATCCGTTTGTCCAGCTCGTCATAGCTGGTGAGCGGCGGCTGCTCGATAAAATAGCGCGATCCCGCCAGATTCAGCGTCCACGCCTGGCTGCTGACTGTCTGATCACGATCGAGCACCGAAAAACGCAGGTTTTCCACATCCATGCTGATGCCGTAGCCCATGATCAGCATCAGGATCACCGTGCCCATCAGCGCCAGCGTTGAACGTACCGGGTCACGTCGCAGCTCCAGCGCTTCGCGGCGGCTGTAGCTGAACAAGCGCCGCAGGCTAAATCCCTGGTGCGGCGGCTGACTGTTTTCATGCACTGCCGGGACATTGGCTGGCGGTAACTGAGCCTCCGGCGCCGGACCTGCCGCTTCCTGTAACCAGGAGATAAACGCCTCTTCCAGACTGGCGGCACCACGCTGTTTCACCAGCTCCTGCGGCGTACCGCTGGCCAGGACTTTTCCGGCGTGCATCAGCGACATGCGGTCGCAGCGCTCCGCTTCGTTCATAAAATGGGTGGAGATAAAAATGGTCACTTTATCCTGACGCGACAGATCGACCATCAGTTGCCAGAACATGTCTCTCGCCACCGGATCGACCCCGGAGGTTGGTTCATCGAGAATGAGCATCTCCGGGCGATGGATCACCGCCACCGCCAGCGACAGGCGTTGACGGATCCCCAACGGCAGCGCGCCAGGCAACGCGTCTTCGACATCGGTCAGCGAAAAGCGCTCACTCATTTCTTGTACCCGCCCCGGGATTTCTGCTTCGGGGATATGGAACAACCGCGCGTGTAGCTCGAGGTTTTGCCGTACGGTCAGCTCGCTGTAGAGCGAAAACGCCTGCGACATATAGCCTACCCGGCGACGGGTATCGATATTCTTCGGGTCAACCGCTTGCCCAAACAGCCACGCCTCACCTTCACTTGCGGGTAGCAGCCCGGTGAGCATTTTCATGGTGGTGGATTTACCGCAGCCGTTGGAGCCGAGAAAACCGAAGATTTCCCCGCGCGGAATACGAAAGTTAACGTGGTCAACGGCCACGAACTTGCCGAAGCGCATGGTCAGATCTTTCGCCTCGATGGCAATCTCTTCCTGCTCAGCGTGATACGGCGGGATCACCACTGGCTTATGCGCCTGACGCTGGGCTTCGGGTAACAGCGCGATAAACGCCTGCTCCAGCGTGTCGGTGTTGGTTTTTTCGCGTAGCTGCTGCGCGCTCCCGGTGGCCAGCACCTCCCCGGCGTTCATCGCCACCAGCCAGTCAAAGCGCTCGGCTTCTTCCATGTAGGCGGTCGCAACCAGCACGCTCATGTTGGTCTGCCGCTGGCGAATGCTGTTAATCAGATCCCAGAACTGGGCGCGGGACAGCGGGTCGACCCCGGTGGTAGGTTCATCGAGAATTAACAGTTCTGGGTCATGGATCAACGCGCAGCACAGCCCCAGCTTTTGCTTCATCCCACCCGAGAGTTTCCCGGCCGGACGATCGCGAAACGGCGCCAGTCCGGTGCTGTTCAGCAGCTCGGTAATCCGCGCTTCGCGCTCCGCTTTGTCATGGCCAAACAGCCGGGCAAAGAAATCGACGTTCTCATACACCGACAGCGTGTGGTACAGGTTTTTCCCCAACCCCTGCGGCATCCAGGCAATGCGCGGGCAGACATCCCGGCGATGTTTCGGGTCGCGCATATCGCCGCCCAGCACCATCACGTTACCGTGTTCAATGACTCGCGCGCCGGAGATGAGCGACAGCAGGCTTGATTTTCCGACGCCATCCGGGCCAATCAGCCCCACCATACAGCGGGCGGGGATATCCAGCGTGATATTGTTCAGCGCTACCGTTTTCCCGTAATGCTGACTCACGCCGTCAAGGTGCGCCACGGGAGGAACGGGAACCAGCGCCAGATGCGTCATTGCGGCAACCTCACCATCAGGTCGTCAGGCCAGGCTCGATTTTCATCGACACGCACCCACGCCATGCCCGGCAGACCGGTTTTCACGTACTCGAGATGCTGCTGCAATAGCTCTGGCGGGATACGCGCTTTAACGCGGAACATCAGCTTCAGCCGCTCATCGCTGGTTTCGACCGTTTTCGGTGTGAACTGCGCGACGCTTGCCACAAAGCTGATGGTCGCCGGAACACGCAGATCCGGTGCGGCATCCAGCACCAGACGCGCTTCGCCGCCAATCTTCAGTAAGCCAGCCTGTTCGGTAGGCAAGAAGAACGTCATGTAGACATCGCTGAGATCGACCATATTCAGGACGCGCCCCCCCGCAGAAAGCACCTCACCCGGTTCAGCAACGCGGTACTGCACGCGACCATCGCGCGGGGCTTTCAGCTCACTGTCATCAATATCAGCCGCAATACGACGTTCGGTGGCCTGCGCGGCTTCTACGCGGGTTTGCGCCTGAATGATGCTAGTGCGAGCGGCTTCAATTGCGGCTTTTGCCGCTGAGACCTGCGCCTTTGCGGATTCCAGCGCCGCACGTGCGCTTTCTGCCGCGGCCCGATCGTCATCCAGTTGTTGCTCAGACACGGCCCCACGCTGGGATAGCGAACGGGAACGCACGTGGCGTTTAGAAACCGACTGCAGCTCCGCCTCGCGCTGTTTTACTACCGACTGCGCGGCGCGCATTTCACTTTGCCGCTGTTCCAGCAGCGCTCGCGCCGCCGCCACCGCGCTTTCGGCCTCTTTGATTTGCGCGATCGCTTCCAGCCGCTGCTCCTGCAGCACGCGAGTATCCATTTTCGCCAACACCTCGCCCTGACGAACGAACTGCCCTTCCGACACAAGGATCGTGTCAATTCGCCCGGCAATCTTGGTAGCAATATCCACTTCGGTGGCTTCAATTCTGCCGTTGCTGGCTGCGAACCCCTCCGGTATTCCGGCAGGACGGAGCATCCACCATGCTATCGCAGCCACCACGACCAGGGTGCCCGCCCCCCACCACATCACATGACGCTTAAACTTATCCATATTCGACCCGCCGTAATCCCTGTTATCAAACGATGCGTGTCACAAAGCCCACTGAATAGCTATTCAGCGGGAGATTCCATCCGGGATGAGAAGGAATAAGAAACCATGGCCAGAGAGCGGACAGGCGTTAAGGCAACCTGCGCCGCGCAGGAAGTGAATGACGAAAATGCTGTGAAATCGGGTAGTAATGTTGTCTTCATCAGCGTTCCTGGCCGGAAATGAAACACGCATACTCATAACTGCTATCTATTGAATACTAACACCTGGATTCAATATGTCTATTCGGTTGTAGTTTCCACTTCAGCCCTATCGCGCTCTGGCACAGGGAATATTTCGTATATCAACGATTGATAAACATTCACAACTATAAACATAATCAATAATTAGACATCGCTATAATAGTGGCTCATTTACCGATCTCGTTATGGCGAGGCTCCTGTACAAATACAAGTTACCGCCCTGCTGGTATCGAGAGAGGCCACTCAGGGAAATACAGGCATCCATCGAATCAAGGTGTTGCCAAGGTAACTTCTGACGATTTCACCATCGGGCAGATACGTTGTTCAGTGCTAAAACCAGGACGTAGGGATCCGCCTGCGCTAACCCTGTCTTGTTCGCCCCTATGAGAGATTTTTATAGGGAATTACACCATGTCATCTATGCCACTCTGCGCCGCCCATCATCCTATGCCGGATTTCAATGGCGATGCTATCGCGCAATATATGCGCACCGATTTTATTACCCTGCCGGATCATCTCAGCGTGAACGGCGCTCGTGAATACTTTGTCTCCCAGCTCACAACGGATGATATTCCAGGCCAGGTCTTTGTTGTATCTGGAAAAGCGCTGCGCGGGGTGTTATCCATCAAGCGCTTATTGCAGGAAAAAGATACATCGTTGAGCATCAACCATCTTACGGACAGTTGTTTGTTTCATGTAAAGCCTGATGATGAACGGGCACAGGTCGTTGCCGAGTTAGCCGAACGCGAACTCGATCTGGTGGCTGTCGTTGAGAAAGGTGAGCTGGTCGGTTGTCTGATGGAAAAAGAGATCGCTCATCTACAGGAAGATGATGTTACCGAAGATGTTCAGCTTCAGGGGGCAACGTTGCCGCTGGAAAAACCCTACCTGGAGATTAGCCCGTGGACATTGTGGAAAAAACGTTCTGTCTGGCTCCTGCTACTTTTTGTCGCAGAGGCCTATACCAGCAGCGTTCTTCAACATTTTGAAGAGGCGCTGGAATCTGCTATTGCACTGGCCTTTTTTATTCCACTATTAATTGGTACTGGCGGCAACAGCGGTACGCAGATCACCTCAACGCTGGTACGTTCAATGGCGCTGGGAGAAGTGCGGCTGCGCGATATGGGTCGGGTGATCCGCAAAGAAGTTTCAACTTCGCTGCTGATCGCCCTGACGCTGGGTCTGGCAGGCTGCTTGCGCGCGTGGATGATGGGTATCGGAGTGGAAATCACGCTAATCGTCAGCCTGACGCTGGTTTGCATTACGTTGTGGAGCGCCGTGGTGTCATCAGTGATCCCCATGGTGCTCAAGCGTATCGGCATTGATCCCGCCGTGGTTTCCGCCCCGTTTATCGCCACGCTTATCGACGGTACTGGGTTGATTATCTACTTTAAAATCGCCCAGTATTTTCTTGGTCTGAACTAATGATAACGCCCGGCAGCCCAGGTTGTCGGGCACCACGGTCAGGCAGGAGCCAAATCCTGCGCGCATGCCCAGGCGCTCGACCACGCCCACTGGAAGTTATAGCCGCCCAGCCAGCCGGTGACGTCCATGACTTCGCCGATAAAGTAGAGTCCCGGTACTTTGCGCGCTTCCATCGTGCGCGATGACAGCTCGTTGGTATCGACGCCGCCCAACGTGACTTCAGCGGTACGATACCCTTCCGTACCGTTCGGCTGCACCCGCCACTCGGTCAGCGTCTCAACCAGCGCTTGCTGATCGCGCACATTAAGCTGCTTCAGCGAGACATCCGGGATTTGCCCTAACTGCTGTAAGCATTCCACCAGACGCTTTGGCAACTGCATTGCCAGGGTGTTCTTTAAGCTTTGATTAGGGTGTGCGCTACGTTGGTCATCGAGGAAGCTCGCGAGGTCAACATCCGGCAACAAATTAATGCTGACAAATTCACCTGGCTGCCAAAAACTGGAAATCTGCAGCACGGCCGGACCAGAAAGCCCGCGGTGCGTAAAGAGCAGGTTTTCACGAAATACGGTGCCGTCCTCGGCGGTGATAACGGAAGAAACGGATACGCCAGAGAGCACCTGAAGCTGCTCCAGTAGCGGCTTATGTAAGGTGAAAGGCACCAGACCTGCGCGCGTAGGCAAAACGTTCAGGCCGAACTGTTCCGCAATTTTATAACCAAACGGCGTCGCGCCAAGACCCGGCATAGAGAGACCACCGGAGGCGATAACCAGCTTTTTCGTGCCGACACTCATCCCATTCAATTCCAGGACAAAATCGTCACCATCTCGCTCAACGCTCAGGATTTCGCTACGTAACCGCATAGTTACGTTACCTTTTTCACACTCATCCACCAGCATATCGACAATTTGCTGGGCGGAATCATCGCAGAAAAGCTGGCCTAGCGTTTTTTCATGCCAGGCAATACCGTGCTTACCCACCAGATCGATAAAATCCCACTGTGTATAACGCGCCAGCGCCGATTTGCAAAAATGCGGGTTTTGGCTCAAATACGCAGCCGGCTCGACATAAAGGTTGGTAAAGTTGCAGCGGCCCCCGCCAGACATGAGAATCTTGCGCCCTGGCTTTTTACCATTATCAATTAGCAGTACGCGACTACCTGCTTGTCCTGCCTGCGCGGCACAAAACATACCCGCTGCGCCAGCGCCTATAATAACGGTATCAAACCTTTCCACGTTGCTATCCTCTCTAAAAAGCGGGAGTGAATTGTAAAGATTCCTCAGTGGTCGCACCAGCACCAAACTACCGATAAAGGGTATTTATCTGAAATATATAGGATAATTCTTTAGTGGTGTAAAACAAAGCAGGAGACAAATCAAAAAAACTCTATATTTCACTTTGCCCGCGCCGCCAAAGTCACTGATAATGCGCCGCGTTCATGTCCTCAAAATGGCGTAACGTCCTATGCTACATTTGTTTGCTGGCCTGGATTTACATACCGGGCTTTTACTATTGCTTGCTCTGGCTTTCGTGCTGTTCTACGAAGCAATTAATGGCTTCCATGATACAGCCAATGCTGTCGCAACTGTGATCTATACCCGTGCAATGCGTTCGCAATTGGCGGTGGTCATGGCTGCGGTGTTCAACTTCTTTGGTGTTTTGCTGGGCGGTCTCAGCGTGGCGTATGCCATCGTGCATATGTTACCAACGGATCTGCTGCTTAATATGGGATCGTCACATGGCCTCGCCATGGTGTTCTCCATGTTGTTGGCGGCAATTATCTGGAACCTGGGTACCTGGTACTTTGGTCTGCCTGCATCCAGCTCCCATACGCTGATTGGCGCCATTATCGGTATTGGTTTAACCAATGCGCTGATGAACGGCACCTCGGTGGTGGATGCACTTAACATCCCGAAAGTTATCGGTATTTTTGCCTCGCTTATCATCTCACCTATTGTCGGTCTGGTGGTTGCAGGTGGTCTTATTTTCATTCTGCGTCGCTACTGGAGCGGTACGAAAAAACGTGCCCGTATCCACCTGACGCCGGCAGAACGTGAAAAGAAAGACGGAAAGAAAAAGCCGCCGTTCTGGACGCGTATTGCACTGATCCTCTCCGCTATCGGCGTGGCGTTCTCCCACGGCGCGAACGATGGTCAGAAAGGCATTGGTCTGGTGATGCTAGTGCTGATTGGCGTAGCGCCAGCAGGTTTCGTGGTGAATATGAATGCTTCCGGTTACGAAATTACCCGTACCCGCGATGCAATCAATAACGTCGAAGTCTTCTTCCAGCAGCGCCCTGACCTGCTTAAACAGGCCACAGGCGTAGACCAGCTGATTCCGTCCCCGACGGACGCGGCACCAGCGACGCCGACCGAGTTCCATTGCCACCCGGCGAATACCATCAACGCGCTGGAACGTGCGAAAGGTATGCTGGCGAATCTGGAAACCTACGACAAGTTAAGCGTCGAACAGCGTGGTCAGTTGCGCCGTATTATGCTGTGCATCTCTGATACCACCGATAAAGTGGTTAAGCTGCCTGGCGTAAGCGCTGACGATCAGCGTCTGCTGAAGAAACTGAAATCTGACATGCTGAGCACCATTGAGTACGCGCCTATCTGGATCATTATGGCCGTCGCACTGGCGCTGGGTATTGGTACGATGATTGGCTGGCGTCGCGTGGCAACCACTATCGGTGAGAAAATCGGTAAGAAAGGCATGACCTATGCCCAGGGGATGTCGGCGCAGATGACCGCCGCAGTCTCTATCGGTCTTGCCAGCTACACCGGTATGCCCGTTTCCACCACACACGTTCTCTCCTCTTCCGTTGCGGGAACAATGGTTGTTGATGGCGGCGGTTTGCAACGTAAAACGGTGACCAGCATTCTGATGGCTTGGGTCTTCACCCTGCCAGCAGCAATTCTTCTTTCCGGCGGGCTGTACTGGCTCTCCCTGAAGCTTATCTAAGCGAATGCGCGGTAAAAAAGCGGGTCAGGAAACTGGCCCGCTTTTTTTGTATCTGTCGTTGGAATCAGTGCCAGATAATCAGCGCAACCATGCTGATTAGCACCAGGCCGCATAGCGCGCTGGTGAGAATGAACTGACCGCGAACCCGCTCACAGCGGCGAATAAATTCATCATCATGATGATCGCGGTAACGCTGAGCGTAGATATACCACACCAGACGCATCTGCTTGTTCGGTTGCCCATGCGAGGTAAAAAAGCCCCCTCCATCGACATACTGGTAAAGCAATGGATCGCAACCACGAAGTACCACTAGCAGTGCGCGTAGCGAAGAAAAATAGCGCGCCATATTAACAATGCAAACGACACATAAAGCCCAGAACAATGCAATGGTGCTTATCATACCCCCTCCCCGGCGACCCGCCCACGGAACTCCTTTCCGGGACTACCGCTCCCCGATACCCTGCCAAACCATTCAGTGAAGAGTACTGAAGAAACCGTTCGTATTAGTATCACGCATTCGAACGCCCCTCTAGATAGTGTAGGAGATTAGTTAATTTTTTTGCCAGAAGGTTAATCGCTATCAATGCAATTAACTAAAAAATTTGTTTAACTGCTTGGCAAGCAAGGCGGATTGACGGATTATTCTGGTCGCTATAATGTAAGGATAGTCCTTATATGGTACGTTTTTACGACTGGGCTAGCCCCGCGCACAAGGTTCGCAGGACGCGGATGACGCGGCGGCAGAGAAACGCCAGCAGGCTAGTCATCGACAACTTATGGAAGGAGTAACACTATGGCTTATAAACATATTCTTATCGCGGTTGATCTTTCTCCGGAAAGCAAAGTTCTGGTTGAAAAAGCGGTCTCTATGGCGCGGCCTTACAATGCTAAAGTTTCCCTTATCCACGTTGACGTAAACTATTCCGACCTGTACACCGGCCTTATCGACGTGAATCTGGGCGACATGCAGAAACGCATTTCTGAAGAAACCCACCACGCGTTAACCGAGCTGTCCACCAACGCAGGCTACCCAATCACCGAAACCCTGAGCGGTAGCGGCGACCTGGGTCAGGTTCTGGTTGATGCCATCAAAAAATACGACATGGATCTGGTCGTTTGTGGTCACCACCAGGATTTCTGGAGCAAACTGATGTCCTCCGCGCGCCAACTGATCAACACCGTCCACGTCGACATGTTGATTGTTCCGCTGCGTGACGACGAAGAAGCATAAAATGCTTGCCGCCGGGATATAGCCCGGCCTGCCGCAAGTAGTTAAGCCTGTAAACGCCCGCCTGTGCGGGCGTTTTTGTTTTTATCATTCGGACACAATTAGTACATCAATCCAACAAACAAATAATAATTAGTGTGATCAACTAATTGGATCGAAAACCATCTCTATAATACTCTACTCTCGCGGCCAATAGCCGCAGTCTATAACAAAATAAGACTTTTTCGGCGCGTTTAAGCATACGCGTTCATACTTTTCGGGATGGCTTTGAAAGGCGATGGAATATGAATAAAACTGCACCTACGGGCTTGCTGCAGCAACCTCGTCCGTTCTTCATGATCTTCTTTGTAGAATTATGGGAACGATTTGGCTATTACGGCGTTCAGGGCATCCTGGCGGTATTCTTTGTTAAGCAGCTAGGATTTTCACAGGAACAGGCATTTGTCACCTTTGGTGCCTTTGCTGCGCTGGTCTACGGCCTGATCTCGATCGGCGGCTACGTCGGCGACCACCTGTTAGGCACCAAGCGCACGCTGGTTCTCGGTGCCATTGTGCTGGCAATCGGCTACTTCATGACCGGGATGTCGCTGCTCAAGCCCGATCTGATCTTTATTGCTTTGGGTACCATTGCCGTCGGTAACGGGCTGTTTAAAGCCAACCCGGCAAGCCTGTTGTCAAAATGCTATCCACCAAAAGACGCCCGTCTGGACGGTGCTTTCACCCTGTTTTATATGTCGATTAACATCGGTTCGTTGCTGTCGCTGTCGCTGGCGCCGGTGATTGCCGATAAGTTTGGCTACGCGGTGACCTACAACCTGTGCGGGGCCGGGCTTATCGTCGCGCTGCTGGTCTACTTTGCCTGCCGTGGGATGGTAAAAAATATCGGTTCTGAGCCAGACCATAAGCCGCTGAATTTCCGTAATCTGCTGTACGTGCTGGCCGGTACGGTAGTGATGGTATTTATATGCGCCTGGCTGATGCACAACGTGCAGATTGCCAACCTGGTGCTGATCGTCCTGTCGATTGCCGTGACTATCATCTTCTTCCGTCAGGCATTCAAACTGGATAAAACCGGGCGCAACAAGATGTTCGTGGCCTTCATCCTGATGCTGGAAGCGGTTGTGTTCTACGTGCTGTACGCGCAGATGCCGACATCGCTGAACTTCTTTGCTATCAATAACGTGCACCATGAAATTCTCGGTTTCGCCATTAACCCAGTGAGCTTCCAGGCGCTGAACCCGTTCTGGGTGGTGCTGGCAAGTCCGGTACTGGCCGCGATCTATACCCGTCTGGGAAACAAAGGCAAAGACCTGACTATGCCGATGAAATTTACGCTCGGTATGTTCCTGTGCTCGTTGGGCTTCCTGACGGCAGCCGCTGCCGGGATGTGGTTTGCGGATGCGCAGGGGCTGACGTCGCCGTGGTTTATCGTGCTGGTATATCTGTTCCAGAGCCTGGGTGAACTGCTGATTAGTGCCCTGGGACTGGCGATGGTCGCCGCTCTCGTGCCGCAGCACCTGATGGGCTTTATTCTCGGGATGTGGTTCCTGACGCAAGCCGCCGCCTTCCTGATGGGCGGGTATGTCGCCACGTTTACTGCCGTACCGGAGAACATCACCGACCCGCTGCAAACGCTGCCTATCTACACCAACGTCTTCAGCAAGATAGGCCTGGTCACCCTGGCTGTCACGGTGGTGATGGCGATTATGGTGCCCTGGCTGAACCGAATGATTAATACGCCAGATAGCAGTAAATAAGCTTTTTTTAACATTAACCGCGAGTCACATCGCGGTTTTTTTTGCCTTTTAAGTCCTGCATTGTAAGAGCGTAGTTTATACAAACAGGTCATCATGAATGGACATGACCATGAACGATATTGCGTTGATTAAGACTTCGGTCTTATCACGCCAGCGGAAAGCGCTTCTCACCGAGGATAAGCACCGGGCATTTTCAATCGCTACCCTTTGCGCGCGTTAATCCACTCCTGAACTTCGACCACAAAAGTGTCCGGCGCTTTGCGGTACATTTTGCGCGCCAAATCCAGAATCGTATGCTGACCGAGCGCTTCTTCCATTCGCTGCTGAGCCATATCCATTACCGAGCGCACACCACAAATGCCTTCACAGGCCCACTCCGGCGGATGCTCCTCAAATACCGCCAGCCGCTGGCGAATCTCACGACACTCAAAGATGCGCTTATCGCCATCAATGGCATTCACCACGTCCAGCACCGTAATGTGTTCAGCAGGTTTAGCCAACTGGAAACCGCCGCCCTTTCCCTCAATACTGCGCACCAGGCCCGCTTTCGATAAACGGGTGAAAATTTTCGCCAGGTAGTCGTACGGCACGCTTTGCAGCTCGGCAATTTCCCGCACACTCATATCCCGCGCGTCGCCCTTGCTGTCGACCATACACATCAGGCTATGAATGCCGTACTCAACCCCGGAACTGTAAAATGCCATTCTCTTATCTCAGCCAAAATGAATCTGAGTTAATTGTAGCTTTTTCGTCTCATTCATTCCAGACAGCAGCACAACCCATATTTATATAAAAACTTTAATCATATATTTATCAAATAGATAATTAAACACCCTACGACATCAGGACAAAAAGGATCCTGATCGCATTGCAATTCTTAACTGCGACAAATAAAATCCGAGTAAATTATTCGTAGTCACCAGAGAGAACCCCCCAATGCGTAAACGAATTCTGATCGTGGGCGCCGGCTTTGCCGGTATGTGGGCAGCATTAAGCGCCGCACGACTGGCGGATAAACATCAGCAGGCCATTGATATTACAGTAATTGCACCACAGCCAGAGCTGCGTGTCCGCCCACGCTTTTATGAACGCGCCGTACAAACCCTGGTCGCCCCACTGCAACCCTTGTTTGACGTTACCGGCGTCAACTTCCTGCAAGGTCACGTCGAGCAGATCATCCCGGACTCTAAAGAGGTGAGCTGGAAAGATGCCAACGGTGAAATTCATCTGCGCCGCTACGACCGCCTGGTGCTCGCCAGCGGGAGTCACGTTAACCGCGACGCCGTTGTCGGTGCAGCCGAGCATGCGTTTGACCTCGACCAGCTCGAGAGCGCCACCGCACTGGAGCAGCACATTACAGACCTGGCATTACAGCCGGAAAGTGAGGCTCGCAATACGGTGGTGGTCTGTGGCGGCGGCTTTACCGGGATTGAGATGGCGCTGGAATTGCCTGGTCGTCTGCGTGAGATTCTGGGTGCCGATGCTAAGACCAGAGTGGTCGTAGTTGAACGCGGTGCTCAGCCTGCCGGGCGCTGGAGCCAGGAATTACGCGACGTGATAATCGAAGCCTCCGCTGAACTGGGCATCGAATGGTTGGTAAATGCAGAAGTAGAAAGCGTGGATGCTGGCGGCGTAACGCTGAAAGATGGGCAGGTTATTGCCTCTCAAACAGTTATCTGGACCGTCGGTGTGCAGGCCAATAACCTGACAGCACAGATTAACGCCCCGCGCGATCGACAGGGCCGCCTGCATGTGAATGCCAATCTGCAGGTCGTGGGTCATGATGATATCTACGCCACTGGCGATGTGGCCTACGCCGCCACCGATGACAAAGGCAACCATGCGTTAATGACCTGCCAGCACGCTATTTTGTTGGGTAAATTTGCCGGTAATAACGCCGCTGCAAGCCTGCTAGGTGTAGAACCTTCACCGTACCGTCAGGAGATGTACGTCACCTGTCTGGATCTCGGCGTGTGGGGCGCGGTGTATACCGAAGGATGGGATCAACAGGTCAAACTCACTCGCGCAGAAGCGAAGAAACTGAAAGTATCGATTGTCAGTGAACTGATTTATCCGCCGAAAGCGGAAAGAGCCGTCGCATTTGAGATGGCTGACCCATACGCACCGTTTGTCTAACCTCCAGTAAACATAGTCTTCCTGACGGACAATCACTCTGTCAGGAAGTCGCCAGTGCCATACAACCTCCCCAGCAATGCCCCATCAGTTATATACATGCTTCTTTATCAATTATTCCCCTCAATTTTAATCACGCATAAAGACGCATTAAAAAAGAAAACGCGCAAATAAACGCATTAATGAATCGATTAACAATCGTACACACCAGAAATGCGATCCTTTACGCAAAACACAAGAAATATAAGCAAATAACTGAATTAAAAGAATTTAAAATGTATCCCGTGATTAGCATCGCAAAAATCAACGATCTTCGTAGGCAATGCGTTTTTCTGCGCATAGATTATAAACACGCAAAAAACCGCATAAACATGTAAACAATATGCTGCGGGCATCGAATGTCAAATACCCAGGCAGCTGCTGTCAGTCAATCGTGAAAAGTGGGAGAACGTAAATGGATCAAGCAACAAAGTGGTTGGATCTTTCCGGTAAAGTCGTGGTCGTGACGGGTGGCAGTATGGGCCTGGGTGAAAAAATGGTTGAGAATCTCTACGCCAACGGTGCAACCGTGGTTTATGCCGATTTATCACCCAATAAAAACTTCAGCCAGTTCGACGACATCATCTTCATCAAATGCGATGTGACCAAAAAAACAGAAGTTGAGCAGCTCACGGCCTCAGTGGTAAAGAGGTTTGGTCATATAGACGGTTTAGTCAACAATGCTGGTGTCAGCCGTCCACGCCTGTTAGTCGATGTATTTAAAGAAAAACCAGAATATGAACTGAGCGAAGATGATTTCGACTTTATGGTCAACGTTAACCAGAAAGCTGTTTTTCTGGTATCGCAGTCCATTGGGCGCCAGATGGTCGAACAAGAATCAGGCGTCATTATCAATATGACTTCTGAAGCTGGTGTTCAGGGTTCACGCGGGCAGAGCTGCTATTCCGCAACGAAAGCCGCCGTTAACGCCTTCACATTTTCATGGGCGAAAGAGTTGGGCCCCCACAATGTGCGCGTTGTTAGCGTTGAGCCAGCCATCAATGTACCAACGCCAATGAACAGCGAAGCCAATTTCCGGGCGCTGGCTTACACACGAGGAACCGATCCAAATCATGTTCATAAAGACTATAAAGGCATTATTCCTCTTGGTCGTCCGGGGAAACTTGAAGAGATTGCCGACCTGATCTCTTTCCTGGTTTCCGATCATTCTTCTTATATCACCGGGTCCGTAATCAATATTACCGGCGGTAAATCGCATCATTAATCACTCATCAATATAAGAATGGAGCCGACCATGGGGAACAGTCGAATTGCCAATAGCCCTGCGTTAGCAAAAATTAGAAAGTTTGGTGGAGTTATGAGCGGCATGGTTATGCCGAATCTGGGAGCGTTTGTGGGATGGGGTTTAATGGCCGCCATCTTTATCCCTAATGGCTGGTTCCCTAATGAAAAATTAGGTGAAATGGTTGGCCCAATCCTGAATTACCTTTTTCCATTACTGATTGGCTATACCGCAGGATATAACATCCACGGTCAACGTGGAGGGGTCATTGCTGCATTCGCGACAATGGGCGTTATCGTCGGGTCAGAAATCACGATGATCAGTGGGGCGATGGTCATGGGGCCACTCTCTTCCTGGCTGTTGAAGAAATTTGACCACAAAGTGCAGGACAAAATTAAGCCGGGATTTGAAATGTTCGTCAATAATTTCAGTCTCGGAATTATTGGCCTGATATGCGCTATTTTCGCCTATATGACCGTTGGGCCGGTTATCCGCCTGCTGATTGTCATTATCACGTCAGGGGTAAACTGGTGTACCAGCAATAATTTACTCCCTTTACTGTCAGTGTTTATGGCGCCCGCTCAGGTTCTGTTCCTGAATAATGTGGTTAACCACGGCATTCTCGCACCAATTGGTTTCGCCCAGGTTCCCGAACTGGGTAAATCAATCATGTTCCTGGTAGATACCAATAATGGCCCACTGCTCGGAACATTAATGGCGATAGCCCTGTTTGGACGTGGACGCGCGAAGAAAACAGCACCGATGGCGATGTTTATTGCAGGTATAGCGGGGATCGGTGAAGTCTATTTTCCGTTTGTGCTGGCAAATCCATTACTGGTATTCGCCACAATGGGAGGACTTGCCGTCTCCTTATTCTTACAAGTCATCATGGAAGGCGGGTTGATCGGCGTTGCATCTCCAGGCAGTTTAATCGCTATCGCCATGATGACGCCGAAAAGCGCCATCGTTGCCAATCTGGTGTCCATCAGCGCAGGGTTTATCGTGTCATGCGCGCTGGGCTGGTTAATACTTAAAATCAGCCCCGGTTCAGAAGATGATGATGAAAGCCCAGTGACTGTCGGCGGGCGTCAGGTTAAATCTGTGGCTGATTTTGTCCCGGGCTTATCCAATACCAGCGTAAAAAAGGTGCAACGTATATTGGTCGCATGTGATTCCGGGATGGGTTCTAGCGCAATGGGCGCTTCTGTTCTACGTAAACGACTACAAGAAGAAGGGCTCGGCTATATTAAGGTTATTAACGATTCAGCAAACCGAGTGGGTAGAGACTACGATATGGTAATTACTTTATCTGGGCTCCTTGAGCGCGCAAAATTAAGCTGTGAAAACACCGATACTGAGTTTATGACCGTTAATAACTTTATTAAGTTGAGTGATTATGACGAAACAGTTGCGTTTATAAAATCGCATAATCATGAAAACCATGAAGAGGTGCCAGCATGAGTGACATCTTTATCCCCGAGAACATTATTCTTAATGCACATGCCAACGATAAATTTGAAGCTATAACCCTTACTGGAAATATTCTGAAAATGAATGGCTATGTGACAGATAAATACGTTCAGAGAATGAAACTCAGAGAGGAGATTGTTTCAACTTATTTAGGCAATGGTTTAGCAATACCACATGGTACGGATGGTTCAGATTGCGAAATCATTAAGTCAGGCATTTCTTTAGTACAGTTTCCTGACGGTATAGACTTTGGTGATGGAAATACTGCCTATATAACCATAGGTATCGCGGGTAAAGAAGGCGAACATATGGACTTGTTAAATAAAATCGCCTTAATTTGCATTGAAGAAAAGAATGTTCAGGCATTACGAACCGCTAATTCCATAGAATATATTTTACAAGTGCTAAACATCTAAGATATACTCATTATTCTCTGAATAAAATGAGTCATTACGATGAAAGCGGCAAGACAAGATATTATTCTTCAAATACTTGAGAAAGAGAAAAAGATTGTTGTCAGTAAATTAAGTGAGCGTCTTAAGGTTTCTGAGGACACCATAAGACGCGACTTAAATGAGCTTGCGAATCAAGGAGTAATTCATCGTGTTCATAGTGGCGCAATACGCGTCGGGCCTGCCATCACTGAGTTTAATATCCGGCAGGATCTGAACACCAGTGAGAAAGTAAAGCTGGCAAAGAAAGCCGTACATTTAATTAAAGAAAATAGCGTCATTTTAATTGACGGAGGAACAACTAACTACGAACTCATAAAGCTAATACCCAAAGATTTAAAATGCACTGTTGTTTCTAATAACATCCCTATTCTGCATTTATTAAGTGATTACAAGAATGTAGAGGTTATAGGATTAGGGGGCAGGCTTTATAAAAACTCTTTGGTTTTAATTGGTGCTGAAACTATTCGTGAATTAAATGCTATTCGCCCGGATATATACTTTATGGGTGTTGCGCATGTTGACAGTGAAGTCGGTGTAACTATTCCCGATCTGGATGAGTGTTATACCAAACAAAAAATGGCTGAAGTCTCAAATGAAGTTGCCATTCTTGTAACCGAAGAAAAACTTGAGACCAGATCTAATTTCGTGGTGTCCTCACTCAAGGATATAAGTCATATATTCACGAGCAAGGATATCTAATAATATGAGGAGTTATAATGAAACGCGTATTAATTATAGGCGCTGGCCGCCTTGGTAAAGGCTTTGTGGGCGAAACGTTTGACAATGCTGGCTGGGATATAACCTTTCTGGATAAAGACCAACGAGTTATTGATGAACTGAACCGTGAAAACAAATATACCGTTCAGGTTTTTCGTACTGATGACATCATTTTACACGAGATCACCAACTTTAATGCTTTTTTGACCGATGACAACTATTCTGTCATGAATGACTTTCTTGAGTCTTCTGTCATTATGTGTCCACTTTATCCAGAGGATTTTGCAGAATCCGCTCAGTATCTTGGCAAATGTTTTGAGCATCAATATCATATTGACCCAAACAAAAAAATGTCATTAATTTGCCTGACAAATAAAAATCATATTATTAAAGATATTGAAGGCTGGTACCGTGACGCAATCCCATCTGCTGAAGCGCGTCAATGGTTCGACACCCACGTAGCGATCCGCGACTCAATTGTCAGACGCTCCACCGATGCCAAAACGCACTACGCAACCCAGATAGACAGCACCGCCGTTGCCTCATTGATCATTCAAACTCCTCTTTATAACGACATCAGTGGTGTGGAATGGCTAGAGCCACGCGAACATCTGGAAATGCTTAAAGACATCAAAGTATTTACCATCAATGGCCCTCACGCTACTACCGCCTGGTATGGACACCTGAAAGGTTACAAAACCATTCCTGATGCCTCAGCCGATCCTCAGGTTTCAGATTTGGCCAATGCGGTACACGATGTCACAATTACTGCGGTAATGACCGAATACCCACAAATCACGCGTGAAGCATTAAAAGATCTGGAGTACTTACCTAAAGCTAAAAACGAACTCCCGGATTCGATTCATCGTGTCGCCTATGATCCTATTCGGAAATTGGCTTATCAGGATCGCTTAATGGGTGTAGTGCAACTTTGTCTTAAACACGACCTCGATTACACCCCCCTCACAAAAGCGATCGCTTGCGGCCTTGCTTATTATGCCGAAGACGATCAAGCCTCTGTCAAACTGCAACAGAAAATGCAACGAATGGGATTGCTGACTACCGCTGCCGAAATCATTGGCTTACCTAAAAATCACCCTGTGACGCTTAATGTTGCACAGCAATATTTAGCGCTGGATGCTGAAAATTTAATTCCAACGACACAGTGTTAATTATGATGCCTGATGCCAATTGCAATGCTCGTTTCATCATAAAAAATGAGCATGGTCTACATGCTCGTCCAGGAGCAAACCTGGTTGCGACATTAAAACCCTTTAAATGTGAAGTTAAGATCGCAAATCTTGCAAGAAGTGATAAATACGTAAATGCAAAGAGTCTAATGGCTCTCATGTCCCTGGGTATAAAAAAAGGCCATGAAGTCAATATCGTATTCCTGGGTGAAGATGCCCAAATTGCATTACAAAAACTTAGCGCCGAAATCGAAAATGGTTTAGGTGAATAAGCTAATATCATTGGCGCTTATTTTTAAATAAGCGCCAACATCCGAAGATTTGGGAGCATTATGATGACCACCACCCACGATCGAGTTAAGTGGAAAGGCTATTCAGGAGTCCCCGCGTAAATATCAAACCGATGCCCTTTCGTGACTACCGCGTTCGGCGTGGCGACATCCGCCAGCGGCGGCGCGTAATCCGGGCGCTTCACTACCACACGTTTAGTGGCTAGCTGACGCGCAGGCTCCAGCAGCCCATCCGCATCCAGGTCCGGCCCCACCAACGACTGAAACACGCGCATCTCTTTTTTCACCAGCGCACTTTTCTGCTTATGCGGGAACATCGGGTCGAGGTACACCACCTGCGGACGCGGGGTGATATCGGTTAACGCCGTCAGGCTTGAGGCGTGGATCAGTTGTAAACGTTCCTGCAGCCACGGACCGATTTCCGGGTCAGCATACCCTCGCGCCAGGCCATCATCCAACAGCGCCGCCACGACCGGGTTACGTTCCAGCATTCGCACGCGGCAGCCTACTGAGGCCAGCACAAACGCATCGCGCCCCAGCCCTGCAGTCGCATCGACCACATCCGGCAGGTAATCGCCTTTAATGCCAACCGCCTTCGCCACCGCTTCGCCGCGACCACCGCCAAATTTGCGCCGATGGGCCATCGCACCGCCAACGAAATCCACGAAGATACCGCCGAGTTTGGGCTCATCACGTTTGCGCAGTTCCAGATGTTCCGGTGTCATCACCAGCGCCATCAGGTTATCTTCATCGTGCGTAAGATTCCAGCGGACGGCAAGAACAGATAAGGCGCCGTCTCCGGCGCCTGTTTCATCTACTAAGCAGATTTTCACGTGAATAATCAGCCTTTAATCCCGTAATGCTCCAGCATTGCATCCAGTTGCGGCTCACGGCCACGGAAGCGCTTGAACAGTTCCATCGGCTCTTCAGAACCACCACGGGTGAGAATGTTATCGAGGAACGATTGTCCGGTTTGACGGTTGAAAATCCCTTCATCTTCAAAGCGAGAGAATGCATCCGCCGCCAGCACGTCGGCCCACAGGTAGCTGTAGTAACCCGCCGCATAGCCACCAGCAAAAATGTGGCTGAAGGCATGCGGGAAGCGACCCCACGTTGGGCCCGGCACCACGGCGACCTGCTTTTTAATTTCCGCCAGCGTTTCGAGGATTTTCGCCCCTTGCTGTGGGTTAAACTCCGCATGCAGACGGAAATCAAACAGGCCAAACTCCAGTTGACGCAGAATAAACAGTGCCGCCTGGTAGTTTTTCGCCGCCAGCATTTTATCCAGCAACGCCTTGGGCAGCGGCTCACCTGTCTCAAAGTGACCAGAGATAAATGCCAGCGCTTCGGGCTCCCAGCACCAGTTTTCCATAAACTGGCTCGGCAGTTCGACCGCATCCCACGGCACGCCGTTGATACCTGAAACACCGGCAGTTTCGATACGGGTCAGCATATGGTGCAGACCGTGGCCGAACTCGTGGAACAGGGTGATCACTTCATCGTGGGTAAACAGCGCGGGTTTGCCGTTCACCGGGCGGTTAAAGTTACAGGTCAGGTAGGCAACAGGCTTTTGCAGCGTACCGTCGGCTTTACGCATCTGGCCGACGCAGTCGTCCATCCACGCCCCGCCACGTTTATGTTCACGGGCATACAGGTCAAGATAGAAACTGCCGCGCAGTTCGTTGTTTTCGTCATACAGTTCGAAGAAACGTACTTCCGGGTGCCAGACGTCAACATCAGTGCGCTCTTTAGCGGTAATGCCGTAAATACGTTTAACCACTTCAAACAGGCCGTTAACGGCTTTGTTTTCCGGGAAGTATGGACGCAGCTGCTCGTCGCTGATGCTATAGAGGTGCTGTTTTTGTTTCTCGCTGTAGTAAGCGATATCCCACGGCTGCAGCTCATCGACACCAAATTTCGCTTTCGCGAAGGCGCGCAGTTGAGCCAACTCTTTCTCGCCCTGAGGACGGGCACGTTTCGCCAGGTCCGTCAGGAAGTCGAGTACCTGCTGCGGGTTTTCCGCCATTTTGGTGGACAGAGATTTAAAAGCGTAGCTTTCAAAGCCCAGCAGCTGTGCCAGCTCGTGGCGCAGCGCGAGGATCTCTTCCATTATCGGGCTGTTGTCCCATTTACCAGCGTTTGGCCCCTGGTCAGACGCGCGAGTGGAGTAAGCGCGATACATCTCCTCACGCAGCCCCTGGTTATCACAGTAGGTCATCACCGGCAGGTAGCTTGGGATATCCAGCGTTAACAGGTAGCCTTCCTGCTGTTTAGCATCAGCCTGGGCTTTTGCAGCCGCCAGCGCGCTTTCCGGCATGCCGGAGAGTTCCGCTTCATCAGTCACCAGCTTAGTCCAGCCCATCGTGGCATCGAGGACGTTATTGCTGTAGAGATTGCCCAGCTCAGACAGGCGGGTGGCAATCTCACCATAGCGCAGCTGTTTTTCCTTCGGCAGACCAATACCAGAAAGCTCGAAATCGCGCAGCGCGTTATCGACCGCTTTTTTCTGTGCGGTGTTCAGGGTGGCGTAATGATCGCCGTCACGCAGGTCGCGGTACGCTTTGTACAGACCTTCATGTTGTCCAACCCAGGTGCTGTATTCAGACAGCAGCGGCAGCGTTTGTTCGTAGGCTTCGCGCAATTCCGGGCTGTTTTTCACCGAGTTCAGGTGGCTAACCGGAGAGAAAATACGCCCCAGCACATCGTCAACTTCCGCCAACGGCTGACAAAGATTTTCCCAGGTGTACGGCGCGCCCTGCGCAACCACTCGCTCAACGTTTTCGCGGCAATCGTTCAGCGCCTTAGTCACGGCAGGCACAACGTGCTCAGGCTGAATTTTAGAAAATGGCGGCAGTTCGAAGGGGGTCAGCAATGGATTGGTCATTAGCGCGGTCCTGTTGAAAAGAGTGAATGAAGCGCGTATCCGGCGCTGTGCATATTAATTTGTACAATGGGGTTAAGTGTAGAGGATTTCAATGCCAGGCGTTGCGCTTTCGCGGCAGTGACGACTTTTCTGTATACTGTGGCGATACGCTTTATTTTCGCCCGATATTGCGCTGTTTTCGGGCCTACGTTTATAACCTGGAACACGTTTACCCATGCTGAGTTATCGCCACAGTTATCACGCTGGCAACCACGCCGACGTCCTTAAACACACCGTCCAGAGCCTGATCATCGAATCGCTTAAAGAGAAAGAAAAACCGTTTCTCTATTTGGATACCCATGCTGGCGCAGGCCGTTATCAGCTGAGCAGTGAGCATGCCGAACGTACCGGTGAATATCTGGAAGGGATCGCCCGTATCTGGCAGCAGGACGATTTGCCTGCCGAACTGGAACCCTACATTGGCGTGGTGAAGCACTTCAACCGTAGCGGCCAGTTGCGCTATTACCCCGGCTCTCCGTTAATTGCTCGCCAGCTGCTGCGAGAACAGGACAGCCTGCAATTAACGGAACTGCACCCGAGCGACTTTCCTTTGCTGCGCGGCGAATTCCAGAAAGATGAGCGCGCACGCGTGGCCAAAGCCGATGGTTATCAGCAGCTAAAAGCAAAATTACCGCCAGTTTCCCGTCGCGGGCTGATCCTTATCGATCCCCCCTACGAAATCAAAAGCGACTACCAGGCGGTGGTGACCGGTATTAACGAAGGCTATAAGCGTTTCGCAACCGGCACCTATGCGCTGTGGTATCCGGTAGTTCTGCGCCAGCAAATCAAACGCATGATCCACGACCTGGAAGACACCGGTATCCGCAAAATTCTGCAGATTGAGCTGGCGGTACGGCCGGACAGCGATCAGCGCGGCATGACGGCGTCCGGCATGATTGTAATAAACCCGCCGTGGAAGCTGGAGCAGCAGATGAACAGTGTCCTGCCGTGGTTGCACAGCAAACTGGTTCCGGCAGGAACCGGTCATACGTCGGTAAGCTGGATCGTGCCGGAGTAATCGCAGTCATCGGTGGAACCTTTTAATTTCAGGTATACAATCGCGAATATTTTGGCGGATGGCGTAACGCTTCTCCGCCCTACAATGAACATGAAGGAGCGGTCATGACCAAGCACTATGATTACATCGCTATTGGCGGCGGCAGCGGCGGTATTGCCTCCATTAACCGTGCAGCAATGTACGGCCAGAAATGCGCGCTGATTGAAGCCAAAGAGCTAGGCGGCACCTGCGTTAACGTTGGCTGCGTACCGAAAAAAGTGATGTGGCATGCCGCACAGGTCCGCGAAGCAATCCACATGTACGGGCCGGATTACGGTTTCGACACCACCATCAATAAGTTCGATTGGGATAAACTGATCGCCACGCGCACCGCTTATATTGATCGCATTCATACCTCGTACGACAACGTGCTGGGCAAAAATAATGTCGATGTGATTAAAGGCTTTGCCCGCTTTGTGGATGCCAAAACCATTGAAGTGAACGGTGAAACCATTACTGCCGATCATATTTTGATTGCTACCGGTGGTCGCCCGAGCCATCCGAGCATTCCGGGTGTGGAATACGGTATCGACTCCGACGGTTTCTTTGAGCTGCCCGCGCTGCCAAAACGCGTGGCCGTTGTTGGCGCAGGCTACATCGCCGTTGAACTGGCGGGCGTAATTAACGGTCTGGGCGCAGAAACGCATCTGTTCGTGCGTAAACACGCACCGCTGCGCAGCTTCGACCCGATGATCGTCGACACGCTCGTTGAGGTGATGAACGCCGAAGGCCCGACTCTGCATACTCACGCGATTCCAAAAGCGGTCGTTAAAAACGCTGATGGTAGCCTGACCCTGCAACTGGAAGATGGTCGTAGCGAAACGGTAGATTGCCTGATTTGGGCGATCGGTCGTGAACCTGCCACCGACAACTTCAACCTGGCGGTTACTGGCGTGAAAACCAACGAAAAAGGCTACATCGTCGTTGATAAATTCCAGAACACCAGCGTGCCGGGTATTTATGCCGTCGGCGATAACACCGGGGCCGTTGAGCTGACGCCGGTTGCCGTTGCCGCGGGCCGTCGTCTGTCCGAGCGTCTGTTTAACAATAAGCCGGACGAACATCTGGACTACAGCAACATCCCGACCGTGGTCTTCAGCCATCCGCCTATTGGTACCGTGGGCCTGACCGAGCAGCAGGCTCGCGAACAGCACGGCGATGATCAGGTGAAAGTGTATAAATCATCGTTTACCGCGATGTATACCGCTGTCACCACCCACCGTCAGCCGTGCCGCATGAAGCTGGTTTGCGTCGGTCCGGAAGAGAAGATTGTCGGTATTCATGGCATTGGTTTTGGGATGGATGAAATGCTGCAAGGCTTCGCGGTCGCTCTGAAAATGGGCGCAACCAAGAAAGACTTTGATAACACCGTTGCCATTCACCCAACGGCATCTGAAGAGTTTGTCACCATGCGTTAATCGCGCTTCAGGAATGTTAAAGGGCAAAGAGGGGTTAGCTCTTTGCCCTTAGTTACGTTTCCGCTATCAGTTCAGCAGTTGCAGCAGATAGCGGATCAGCTCCAGCAACGCGATTAACGCTCCCAGAACGATGATTGCTTTATCAATCACCCGTCTTCTCCATCAGATGGAGTGAGAATGCATCCGCTTACTCATCCATTGCCTGTCACGGCGCATGTCCCAGTGTTAGATGATGGAACTCTCACTCCGGCCAGAGCATCGGCCAACGGCACCACCCGTACAGCCGATCAGGACTTAGAAAGCGTTTAGCGCGCGTCCGGAATGAAAATGCTTCAGAGCTAACTGGATAAGTATACAGTTATTTTAATCAAAACAACCAGCGTATTCTTGCAATACTACCGGTAAGGTAATACGATTGAAGCGTTAGATGATGGAACTCTCACTTCGGCCAGAACCACCAACTCGGGCTGAAGCGTAAAAAAACCGACGTGAAGTCGGTTTTTTTACGTCCGAATCTGGACCACAGAGAAATTATTTACCCTGCATATACGGTGTATATACCCCATTAAGGCTTTCGAGGAATGCCACGATATCGTCGATATCTTCCTGCGGCAGTTCTTTACCCACCTGATAACGCAGCATCAGTTTTACCGCGCCGTCGAGCGTAGGCACATCACCGCGATGGAAATAAGGCGCAGTCAGCGCAACGTTACGCAATCCAGGGACTTTCTGACGCAGCTTGTCACGTAATTCATTGGTGACGTTCATGCGGCCAATATCTGCAGCAGTGACCTCGCCGAAATTAAAGTCCTTTTTCAGACCCAATGGCTCAAATGAACGTCCGCCTAAAATAATACCGCCATGACAGGTCGCGCACTTATTATCTTTAAACAACTGATAGCCATGTTTTTGCTGAGCGGTTAAGGCCGCTTCATCACCACGCAGCCATTTATCAAACGGCGAATTTGGCGTAATCAGCGTTTTCTCAAACTCAGCAATCGCATCGGTAATATTATCCCCACTGAATCCCTGCGGATAAACGGCAATGAACTCTTGCTTAAGTTGCGGATCCTTGTCCAGTTTCTGGATAATTTCATCCCAGGATTTAGACGCCATTTCGATAGGGTTCAACGGTGGACCACCGGCCTGCGCCTGCAATGTTGGCGCACGGCCATCCCAGAATTGCTCAACGTTAAAGACCGAGTTAAATACCGTTGGCGCATTGATAGGGCCAACCGCGCCGCCTACACCGATTGACGTTTTCCGGCCATCCACGCCGCCCGCATTCAGGGCGTGACAGTGCGCGCAAGAAATCGTGCTATCGCCGGAAATACGCGGGTCATGGTAAAGCGTAAAACCAAGCGCTACTTTGCGGGCATCGGTCGGGATGCTTTCCGGTATCGGCTGTACAGGTTCATTACGATGCTGCGTGGCAGTATCGTTACTGGCGTAGTACTGCTCACGCTGTTTCGCAATCCAGCCCAGGATCTCTGCTCGCTCCGTATCGCTTACCTTGCCAGCCCAGTGCAGTGCGGTATAACGCGTCGGCGGCATGGTCTCGTATTGCATCACCCACTCAATTTTATTCAGATCGCTTTGCGAAACGGGTTTATCCGCGACCAGCGCCGCACGAACGGCCTCCAGATTGAATGATTTGTATCCCAGTTGAATATCGTAATTCATCAACTGCTTAGCGACGGGAAAAGAAGAATAGAAAGGTAATTCAGCCGAAGGAGTGTGACAATAATCGCATCCTTTTTCACGTAAGAACCCTAGTACTTTATTATTTTCTTCCAGCGTAGAGGCCTGAACATCAGCCTGTTTACTCCGTTGATTATCGTGATACCACACATAACCGGATAATCCAAAATAACAAATCGCGACGCCAGCTATGGCAATCACGGTAAGACGGGTAATGATTTTCATTATTTTACCCTCACCGTTGTGAGTTATTGTGACCCAGAAAATTAGAATAATTAATAGACAGTCTTTGTCAGACCTGACCATCATAGGAAATGAGGGGATTACTATTTTGATAAGTATCAAGCAATTACATGGAGGAGAACTATCGATAGAATAGCCTGTGCCTATTATAGAGTTAAACGTTACCAGGTTGTGTTCACACCTCGTTGCAATCGAATGTTCTGAAAATAGAATATCCTCAGTTTGTGCAGAATTCGGAATTCTGCATTATTTTCATTGGGATAGATTTATTTTTTGGATATTGCGCAGCACTAAAATGTGATCGACCGCACGCTTTACTCACCAGATACCGAAGCGAATGTCTACGCTTAATTGACGAGCGGGCAATAGCCTTAATCTTTCAACGTCCATCGGAGGTCTTTCGCATTATGCTCAACCAGAAACTACCCCACGCCCCTTCTGAAGAAATGACGATCGACATCGATCTGCTTTATGAAATGGATCCGTGCGAGTTAAAGCTGGATGAAATGATTGAGGCGGAGCCTGAACCGGAGATGATTGAAGGGTTACCCGCCTCAGATGCGTTAACTCCCGCCGATCGTTACCTCGAGCTGTTCGAACACGTTCAGTCGTCGAAACTGTTTGCCGATAGCAAAACCTTCCCCGACTGTGCACCGAAAATGGATCCGCTGGATATTTTGATCCGCTATCGCAAGGTTAAACGCCACCGCGATTTTGATCTGCGACGCTTCGTCGAGAACCACTTCTGGCTCCCGGAAACGCCCTCCAGTGAATATGTTTCTGACCCGGCAAATTCGCTGAAAGAGCATATCGATCAACTGTGGCCGGTGCTGACGCGCGAGCCACAGGACCACATTCCCTGGTCCTCGCTGCTGGCGTTACCGCAGTCATATATTGTGCCCGGCGGGCGTTTTAGTGAAACCTACTACTGGGATTCCTACTTCACCATGCTGGGTCTGGCGGAGAGCGGTCGCGAAGATCTGCTGAAATGTATGGCGGATAACTTTGCCTGGATGATTGAAAACTATGGTCATATCCCGAACGGTAACCGTACTTACTACCTGAGTCGCTCGCAGCCGCCGGTCTTTGCGCTGATGGTCGAACTGTTTGAAGAGGATGGCGTACGCGGCGCGCGTCGTTACCTTGATCATCTAAAAATGGAGTACGCGTTCTGGATGGATGGCGCAGATTCCCTGGTACTCAACCAGGCCTACCGTCACGTGATCAGAATGTCGGACGGCTCCCTGCTCAACCGCTATTGGGACGATCGTGATACGCCGCGCGATGAGTCGTGGCTTGAAGACGTCGAAACCGCCAAGCATTCGGGTCGCCCACCCAATGAAGTGTATCGGGATTTGCGCGCGGGCGCGGCCTCCGGCTGGGATTACTCCTCGCGCTGGCTACGCGATGCAGGCCGTCTTGCCAGCATACGCACCACTCAGTTCATCCCTATTGACCTGAACGCGTTCCTCTACAAGCTGGAGAGCACTATCGCCAATATTTCCGCACTGAAAGGCGACAAAGACACTGAAGCGCAGTTTCGCCAGAAAGCCAATGACCGCCGCGATGCGGTTAATCGCTATCTCTGGGACGATGAAAACGGCTGCTATCGCGATTACGACTGGCGGCGCGAACAAATGGCCCTGTTCTCTGCCGCCAGTATTGTGCCGCTGTATGTCGGCATGGCAACGCATGAACAAGCCGACCGACTTGCCAATGCGGTCCGCAGTCGCCTGCTTACCCCCGGAGGGATTTTAGCCACGGAGCATGAAACGGGTGAGCAATGGGATAAACCCAACGGCTGGGCGCCGCTGCAGTGGATGGCGATCCAGGGTTTCAAACTTTACGGCGACGACCATCTAGGGGATGAAATCGCCCGTAACTGGTTGAAAACGGTGAATCTCTTTTATCAGGAACACCACAAGCTTATCGAAAAATACCACATCGCCGACGCCGCGCCGCGCGAAGGCGGCGGCGGAGAATATCCGTTACAGGACGGCTTTGGCTGGACCAATGGCGTGGTGCGCCGACTCATCGGTCTGTATGGCGAACCCTAGCAGCTGACAGTCTGAATTATCAGACCGTCAGTTAATCGCATCGTACAGTTCGGCGTGAATTTTCTGCCATTTCTTGTTCTCTGGGCTTGGCTGCGCGCGAACGCGTAGCTCGGCCTGTTCAAGGTCATACTGCTGACGCGCGACAACCGCCGGCACCGAGCAAAAACTTTGCAGATAGCTTTTATGCAGCGATGTGAGTGACGCCCCATTCGCCATCGCATGGCTGACCGTGGTCATAAACTGCCGACATGGCTTACTCTCACTCATCTGCGAAGGGTAACGCAGCAGCAGCCTCAACACCTCGGTATTGCCTGCCGAGAATGCCTGCTCCGTCCACGCCAGCTTCCAGTCCATCCCGCCCTGCAGGAAAAGTGACGTCACACGGGTGTCGTTGCGCTCGATAGCCGCGCGCATGTTAAAGGCATCCCAGGTGATGCCCATTCGGGTCACCGACTCCCGCGCACCAGGGGCATCACGCCGTGGCTCCTCCTGCACGATTTCAACGGATTGCCCGGAAGACGCTTGTGGCGCTGGCGAAATGAATAACCAGAACGCGCCCAGCGAAATCACCAGCACCATCACGCCGACCGCTACCCACAACATGCCGGAAATCAGCTGTTCACGTTCTTCCGCCGTGCGCCTGGCCCGCTTCTCCGGCGGATCGATACTGTCTGCGATTTCCTGTTTATCGCCCCCCGCCTGCTCGTCTTTTTGCTTTGCGTTTTCCCAAAACTGGCGAACCGTCGCCTCATCGGACGCCAGATACGACGCAGGATTAATGCGCGTACGCCGTTCTTCAAATGCCCGCTGCACAGGGTGAGTAATCTGTCGGTACTGGCAATCCAGCAACAGCAGTTGTACTGAGGTTAGCGGCTGCTGCGCGATAACGCAGTTACGGGCCAGGCGGCAGTCATCCAGGAACATCCTCAGCGTGATACGTGGCTCAACAAACGACATGAGCACCGAGGTGTCGTTAAAAATCTCGCTAAAATGCCGAACGAATAACTTCTTATCGACAACCATCAGCGCCAGTTCGCTAAACATCATGCCGTCCAGCGCATCCCGACTTTCTCCCAGCTTTAACCAGCGACGCAGACGTTCACCGCCAAAGTGCTGTTTCAGGAAGCTGTTGAGCGGATGTTGATCCGGCCATACCCGCGCAATCAGGGATTTGAGGGTTAATTCTATTGCGCGAAGCTGACGCTGCGCCCGCATCTGCGCATCCGGCTCTGCACGTTCAATCTCGGTTGGATACTTCAGGAGGGGCTGTTGCTGGCGCAACTGTTCCAGAGAAGCGACAAAGCGCAGCGCAGAAATCAGCTGGTTTTCACTGACGTCCTGGCCATTTTCATATTGCGGCACGCTCTGCTGAAGATGGCGTAGCCGCAACGTGAACTGACTCAATTGCGCGTCATTCATCTGCAACCGCCTGGCGACAACGCCCCAACCTCCCAGATTCAATCGCGCCTGGTCAAGCTGCTCGAGAAACCAGCGTGGATCTTTACCCTCTGCGACGCGCACGCCAAGCATCAGCAAAATTTCTACCGAGGCTTGCCGGATTATCCCCAAACAATGTTCGAATGGTGTACATGTCGCCTGTAACGCGCTATTGGTCATTATCTTCCCTAAAAGGACCCAAAAAGTGCGGCCTCACAATGGTGTGTAGTTATCTTTTTTAAATGCAGCACTGTGCCGCCACAGACTAAAACACATTCATATAACAAATAAATATGTTTTACAGTGACTTCCACACAATCATTGAAAATTATTCTGGAGATAAGCCTGTGCCTGTACTGAAAACCTCGCGTTTGATCTGCCGCCCACTCACACATGACGACTGGGCGTTTTTCTTAACGTTACAGCAGAACGCAGCTGTGATGCGCTTTGTCGATGACTCGCGTACCGAAGAGGAGATACGGACAGTCTTTGACTCCCGCTTGCCTGAATGGTCTCCCGGCAGTCCACACTGGCTGTGCCTGGTCCTGTGCGATAAGGCATCGGGCGTACCGCTTGGGGTAACCGGATATATTCAGGATAAAAATGAATGTGCCGAGGTCGGCTTTCTGCTCACTCCCGAGGCGCAGGGTAAAGGTTATGGCGCTGAATCCCTGCATGCCGTTTGCGATTATGCGTTTACCGCCGGAGGACTACGCCGACTGACGGCCTGCGTCACCGCAGGAAACGATGCCTCACGGCGTCTACTGGAAAAGGTCGGGTTCATTCTCGAAGGCACGCTGCGCGAAAACTACTGGCTACATCAAACCTGGCATGATGACTGGATTTTCGGCCTGTTAAAACATGAATATCAGCCGCCCGCGCCATCAGGCGTTTTGCTGTAAAAACTGGCTGGATGGCGGCTGGCGTAACGGGGTGTGTTTCTTAAAATAGGTCTCTTTGTACAGAGATTATTATGCCGCTACATTCGACGCAGTTCACGCCCGCCTGTATCGCATTTATTAAGCAATGGCAGGGCCTGTCGCTGGAAAAGTATCAGGACAAAAAGGGGATCTGGGTCATTGGCTACGGGCACGAAATCACCGCAGATGAATCCTTTGATGCCCCAATTATGCTGATGCAGGCTGAAACATTGCTGCTCGCGGATATAAATATCTGCGAGGCATTCATCCATAAGGAAATGCCGCAAATACAAGATCGTTTTCAACAGGAAGCGTTAATTGCATGGATGCTCAGCGTGGGGATTAGCCGGTTTTGCAGTGCTGAATTCTGGCCGAGGGCTATTTCACAGCCAGAAACAGTCTGACTGTGAAATATTTGCCCATTATAGGGTGTCGTTTAGCATCATTGCCGCCTGCGTACGGTTTTTTACCTCCAGGCGCTGATACAACGATTCAAGATGGGCTTTTACCGTTCCGGTGCTGATATTTAATAATCGACCAATTTGTTTATTAGATTCTCCGGCGGCCAGCATCGTCAGAATCTCCCGCTGACGCGCGCTGAGCAATCTGATATTTTGCCCGCCACATTCGGTCGCTGTGATGCAATCTCTGGGGATAAACATCATACCTATCGCGACGCTATTGAGTGCCAGCGTGAAGGTTTCCGCATCAGAATCGCGCGGAATAATGGCCAGCACGTTTAATTGCGTGACTTCCTGTAGCCATTTTTTACGGCAGTCCGTTGCGATTACCAGCACTTTTACCTTCGCAAAGCGCTCTGCTATCTGTTGCAGCAAGCTACGGCAGAACTCAGCGTCAAAATCTCCATCCAGCATTACCAGTGCATCAGGATTGTCTTCCAGCGTCCGCCAAAGATCATCTGCCTGACTGACACCCTGAACATTCACTCCTGGAATACGCTCTTGCAAAATTACATTCATTCCATGAATAAATATTGACTGCCTGTCAAACATTATTAACTGCATTATTTATCTCCGTCTGAATAAGATATTAGCCTTAACACGCGGAAGGGTATTATCCGAGGGGCAAAATATGAAGTCACCATTTGGCGGAGGCCATTTTACCGATAGACGGAGAAGAAAGAAGCAGACGTTATAAATAGTTACAGCTGAAACCAAAGAATCACACAAAGGATCAAAATCGGGGTCAAATGTTCAGAAATTCCTTAATATTTGACGTTCAAAACTGGATTACTAATATTAATAACCCGGAGTTTATATTCTTAGCTAAAAATAAGGAACTCACGATAACAGACAAAAATGTTACAAAACAAAATATCGCATTAAATGATCATTCGGGCATGAGAATGGGGAGGTGATCATGGTTTCTGATACAACAAATCCACTCTCGAAGAAGAATGAACTCTTCAGAACGTTTATCCCCGCTCTCTTTCCGCGGTATCAGATTCCAAATAATACCGGCAAACGCCATCAGCTATATTTTGACCTCTGATAGCGCGCCAGATTTCTCTTGCTCAAAAAGCTAAGTAAGAGGCGGTCGATTACAGGAACATCCCGCCAGAGACTTCGATACGCTGTGCCGTCATCCAGGCCAGCTCATCGCTGAGCAACGCAGCAATGGCGTCGCCAATATCGTCCGGTAACCCAACACGCCCCAGCGCCGTCTGCGATGCAATGTAGGCATTCAATTGCGCATTATCCCGCACGTTTCCGCCGCTAAAATCCGTCTCGATTGCCCCAGGCGCAATAATATTCGCCGTAATGCCGCGCTCTCCCAGCTCCTTCGCCTGGTAACGGGTTAACACCTCCATCGCCCCTTTCATGGCAGCGTAAGCGCTGTAACCCGGTAGCGCAAAGCGCGACAATCCGGTCGAGACATTAAGAATGCGTCCGCCGTTGTTGATCAACGCCAGCAAGTTCTGTGTCAGGAAAAAAGGTCCTTTAAAATGGATGTCCAAAAGCTGGTCAAATTGCGCTTCAGTGAACGCCGGATACGGTGCGTTAATGCCAACTCCGGCATTGTTTAATAAATAATCAAAGGTGTCGCTTTGCCAGTGCGTTTGTAGGGTTTCCTGCACCTGTTGGACAAACTGAGGGAAAGTGGAAATATTTCCGACGTTCAACGGTAATGCTGCAGCTTTACCGCCAGATTGGCGAATTTCATCCACAACCTGCTGCGCTTCTTTTTCATTGCTGTTCCACGTCAGGATGACACCAATGCCTTTACTCGCCAGCTTTAGCGCCGCGTTTTTACCGAGTCCACGGCCGCCGCCGGTCACCAATGCGATACGTTGCGTCATAAGAAACCTCATTTCAGATGTTGTGAAGATTGAGACAAAGCTTATTAGGTGGTAGAAAAACAATAAATACCGCTTACTGCGCATTACTGTTTCATTTAGAACAACAATAGGGCATGAGAATGGATAAAATTCACGCAATGCAGCTGTTCATCCGCGTCGCAGAACTGGAGAGCTTTTCGCGCGCGGCAGACACCCTCGGACTTCCTAAAGGTAGCGTATCGCGCCAGATCCAGGCCCTGGAAAATCATCTGGGCACACAGTTGTTGCACCGCACAACCCGCCGCGTTCAGCTCACGCAAGACGGCATGATCTATTACGAACGAGCGAAAGATTTGTTGAGCAATCTCGATGAACTGGATGGGCTATTCCATCACGACCCGGCCAGCATCAGCGGCAAGCTGCGCGTCGATATGCCGGTTGGTGTGGCGAGAAATCTGGTGATGCCCCGCTTACCGGCCTTCTTGCATCAGTATCCGGGGCTTGAGCTCGAACTTAGCAGCAGCGACCGCCTGGTGGACTTGATCCGCGAAGGCTTCGACTGTGTGGTACGCGTGGGGACGCTGAAAGATTCAGGGCTGATTGCGCGCCCGCTGGGAAAACTCACGCAGATTAACTGCGCCAGCCCGCAATACCTCGCCCGATTTGGTTATCCGGAAAGCCTGGAGGATTTAGCCTCGCATGCGGTGGTGCACTACTCAGTCAATTTGGGAACACGTGCGCAAGGCTTTGAAGTGGCGACAGACAACGGTGCTAAATGGGTTAAAACCGGCGGCATGCTGACGGTGAACAGTACCGAAACGTATCATGCGGCATGTCTTGCCGGTCTGGGCATTATTCAGGTACCGCGCGTGGGCGTGCGTGATGCCCTGCGCGCCGGTACGCTGATTGAAGTATTGCCGCAATATCGCGCCGAACCATTACCGGTTTCATTGCTCTATCCGCATCGCCGTAACCTCTCCCGCCGCGTACATCTGTTTATGGAATGGCTGACCGGCGTGATGAAAGACTATGTGGACTGACAAGCTATACTGTCCTGAGAATGAACAGAACAAGGATTACTGCCCTGATGACGCAGGAAAAAGAGATTAAACGCCCCATTCAGGAACTTGAGCACGCACCAATCCCAAAAATTGAGACCCTGGAGCGTAAAAATACAGAAACCAACGGTAAGACCAACCAGGCGCTGAAAACCGCCCTGACCTTCGCCGATAAAATTCAACGCCAGCCCATGATTGCCCATCTGATTCGCGCCGCGGAGAGATTTAACGATCGTATGGGAAATCAGTTTGGCGCCGCCATTACCTACTTCTCGTTTCTGTCGATGATCCCTATCCTGATGGTGTCGTTTGCCGCCGCGGGTTTTATTCTCGCTTCGCACCCTACGCTGTTGCAGGATATCTTCAGCAAAATCCTGCTCAACGTCAGCGATCCGACGCTCGCCTCCACGCTGAAAAACACCATCAATACCGCCGTTCAGCAACGCACCACCGTCGGTCTGGTGGGTCTTGCCATCGCGCTCTATTCCGGAATTAACTGGATGGGAAACCTGCGCGAAGCTATTCGTGCCCAGTCGCGGGATGTCTGGGAGCGGACCCCACAGGATCAGGAAAAAATTTGGGTCAAATATCTGCGTGATTTTGTCTCATTGATTGGCTTACTGATTGCGCTGATTGTTACGCTGTCCATTACCTCCATCGCCGGTTCCGCCCAGCAGATGATTATCTCTGCGCTGTATCTCGACGGCATCGAATGGCTGAAGCCCGCCTGGCGGCTGATCGGCCTGACCATCTCTATTTTCGCCAACTACTTGCTATTCTTCTGGATTTTCTGGCGGCTACCGCGTCACCGACCGCGCAAAAAAGCGCTCATTCGCGGCACGTTTATCGCGGCACTGGGGTTTGAAGTCATCAAAATGATCATGACGTACACGCTGCCATCACTGGTGCAATCGCCGTCAGGCGCGGCGTTTGGTTCCGTACTTGGCTTGATGGCGTTCTTCTACTTCTTCGCCCGTCTGACTCTGTTTTGCGCTGCCTGGATTGCCACAGCGGAATACAAAGACGACCCGCGAATGCCGGGGAAAACCCACCGCTAATCTTTGTTAACTGCCGGATAACGCTGCGCTTATCCGGCCAACCCAATGCTTACGTCGAAATTCTGCGCATTATCAGAATTAAAATCCAGCCCGTAACTTTTGTTTAACCAAAAACCAGTTTTATCATCCAAGTTTTAAATTATGTGAAGCATTTCATGGAAGTGAAATCTCCAGCCTAAAAATTATCCCCTTTTTGCTCTGTTTTTGACCAATCGCAAGGTTTGTTACAGATTGAAATGTCTCTTTTGCTGTGCGTAATATGACCTTTCGTTCGACCAAAAATAAGAAAATATTATGCAAGCAACAGCCACAACGCTCGACAACGAACAGGAACACACCCCGGTCAACTCGCGCAATAAAGTTGTCGTCGCCTCACTCATTGGCACTGCCATTGAGTTCTTCGACTTCTATATCTACGCCACCGCCGCGGTGATCGTGTTCCCCCATATCTTCTTCCCGCAGGGGGATCCGACCGCGGCAACGCTGCAGTCCCTTGCCACCTTTGCTATCGCCTTTGTGGCACGGCCTATCGGTTCTGCTGTGTTCGGGCATTTTGGCGATCGCGTAGGGCGTAAAGTCACGCTGGTTGCCTCACTGCTCACTATGGGGATCTCGACGGTTGTCATTGGCCTGCTGCCGGGCTATGAAACTATCGGTATTTTCGCCCCGCTGCTGCTGGCGCTGGCGCGTTTTGGTCAGGGTTTAGGACTGGGCGGTGAATGGGGCGGCGCGGCGTTACTGGCGACGGAAAACGCACCGCCGCGTAAACGCGCGCTGTACGGATCATTCCCGCAGTTGGGCGCACCTATCGGCTTCTTCTTCGCCAACGGCACTTTCCTGCTGCTCTCCTGGCTGCTGACCGACGAGCAGTTTATGAGCTGGGGCTGGCGCGTACCGTTCATCTTCTCTGCGGTGCTGGTGATTATCGGTCTGTACGTTCGCGTTTCGCTGCATGAATCCCCGGTCTTTGCCAAAGTGGCTGCGGCGAAAAAACAGGTGAAAATCCCGCTGGGTACCCTGCTGACAAAACATGTCCGCGTGACGATCCTCGGCACGTTCATCATGCTGGCGACCTATACGCTGTTCTATATCATGACCGTCTATTCCATGACGTTCAGCACCGCCGCGGCGCCTGTAGGGCTTGGCCTACCGCGTAATGAAGTGTTGTGGATGCTGATGATGGCGGTTATTGGCTTTGGCGTCATGGTGCCGGTGGCAGGCCTGCTGGCCGATGCGTTTGGTCGTCGCAAGAGCATGCTCATCATCACCACGCTTATTATTCTGTTTGCGCTGTTTGCCTTTAAACCGCTGCTCGGCTCTGGCAATCCGGTGCTGGTGTTCGCCTTCCTGTTGCTTGGTTTGAGCCTGATGGGTTTGACATTTGGTCCGATGGGCGCGCTACTGCCGGAGCTGTTCCCGACCGAAGTGCGCTACACGGGGGCGTCGTTCTCGTACAACGTTTCGTCGATTCTTGGTGCTTCCGTTGCCCCTTACATTGCCGCATGGCTGCAGGCGAATTACGGCCTGGCGGCGGTCGGTACGTATCTGGCATCAATGGCGGCGTTAACGCTGATTGCGCTGCTGTTAACCCACGAAACCCGCCATCAATCATTGTGATTCTTTGGTTGTAAGCACCGTCTGCGGCCTACGTTGAGCATGAAATGTAGGCCGCAGAAGCGAAGCGTTAGCGCCATCCGACAACGGCAAAAATCACTTCTTCATTTGCGACAAAATGGTCCGGCATTGATTAGCGTCTCCTTCAGAAGGTGAAATCAGCGCCAGCAAGGCCGCCGCGGGCGTCACTAACGTTGCCAGCGCGGCAGCAACCGCACCGCGCGCAATCAGCGGCCCGGCCTTCACACCGGCCTGCGGATTCTTAAAGGTGCCGCGAACATACAGCGGCGAACGCAGGGTAATAATACGAATGCCTTTGCTCTCCGGATCGATGGTTAAATCCAGTTGCTCCGACGCAAAACTCGCCGTACCAGTGACATTAATGACCGCGTTTTCCGTGTCGAAGGCAAAAATCTGCGGGCGGGCTACGCCGTTAACAATATCCAGATTCGCCGCCGCGCAGTTTACCCGCACCTCGTCATCACCAAATATCTGTCCAACAAGATAGTTGCCCAGATTCAAGCCAACAATTTCCATCAGATTCCGGCTGATCAAACCGTCGTTCATCAGCAGCTTCAGGTTGCCATTGCTGTTACCAAGCAGCGCCGCTACCGAGTTTCCGCTCCCGCTAAACCTGGCGTCACCGTTCATTTCACCGAGCGTTTTCTGCATCAGCTCCACATCCGGCATCAGCGCTTTTAGCTTCAGGCGGCGAGCCTGGATGTCCGCCTGCCCCCGCATCGGCTTTTTATCCCCTTCCAGATGGATGCTGGAGACAATGCTGCCTCCCGCGAGGCCAAATTTCAGCGGCTGCAGGCGCAGGTCGGCATTTTTCAGGATGATATGGGTGGAGAGATCGCTGATCGGCAGGCTACTGCCGTGCTCAATACGCCGTCCTTTGAAACGTACGTCAGCGTCCATCACGTTCCATTTGTCGGTTTCAAAACGGTCATACGGCAAGACCTTGTCCGCGGGCTGGACGCTCTTCTCACCTTTGCGCTGTTCAGATTGTTTGGCCCGCTCCGCCCCTTTGCCTGAATCCACACCGATCAGCGGTCCCAAATCAGCCAGCCTCAGTTGGCGTGACTCAACATCCCCTTTCAGCATTGGGCGCGGCTTACCGGTGGTATAGGCCAGCGTTCCGTGAATATCGCTGTCGCCAATTCGGCCATTAAAATCGCGGTAATCAAAAACAGAGGATTTTTCCGGGTCAATTTTCGCGACCAGATGTCCGTCGGTTTCAAACGGCGGCGTATCCGGGAGCAGCACGCCGGTCAAATCGTACAAATCCCCTAGCGAATCTCCCGAGAATTTAAGCCGCAGATCCGCCCCGCCCATATTCATCGGATCGTTTATCGTACCGATAAACGCCACACGCGTATTACCCGAACGGAAATCAGCCTGAATCGGGAAAGGGGTTCCTTCACCGCGCAGCGCCAGCATTCCGCCTATTTTCCCGCTACCGCTTAGCGGTTCGCCGTTATATCGGCCTTGCGCTTTCAGACCAAACACGTAGTCCTCAATGTGGGCGTTGCTCTCTTTACTTTTTGCGCCAGTCACTTCGCTAAAGGGCAACGGCTTACCCAGCGGATCGACCAGGATTTCAATCTCTGACTTCGTCACCTTATCGTTAATGGCGATGCGCCCTTGGTCGAACAGAATGTTATCCAGCCGGAAAGACCAGGCTGATGGCGGCGCATTGGGATCGCGGTTTTCATCCCCTGCCAGGTTAAAGGTCCAGTTATTGTTTTTCTCCGACAGGCGGATAAGCCGTGCATCGGGTTTTACCAGCTTGATCCACGGGAGCCAGACGGTTTTTGTCAGCAACGCCAGTGGGGCGAGCGTGGCTTCAACGCGCGGGAGATGCACCATGGTGACGTCAGGAATGTCCGGCGGGTTGCCGAGGATGATATCCTCAGCATGAACATGCGGCCACGGAACCCAGCTACGCCAGCCGGTTTCCTGTTTTTGGCGTTCCCAAACCACGCCCAGGTCACCCCGTATGGCGAAGGGCCGGTTGAGTTCTGTAGAGACTTTCTGGTTGATGGTCGGTTTGAGCCGGTTCCAGTCAAATGTCGCAATCACGATGATGAGTACGACGATCAACAACAAGAAAACCCCTATTACTGAAGTGGTTATTTTGCCTGTTCTCGTCATGTTTAACCTCCTTACTTTCTTCCTTGCCTGTCCTAAAGATAGTCCAGCAGAGGAAAAGGAGGCGTTCTACATCCTTATCAAAGCGACAGGATTACGTCTTCAAGGGTATCCAGAGGCACTGGACGAGAGAGAAAATAGCCTTGCGCAGCGAAAGCAGGCGAGTTTTGCACATCACGCCACTCTTCCAGCGTTTCAACGCCTTCGACAATCACACCGCGGCAATAGCGGTTCATCAGCTGTAACAGCAGCGTAAAGAGATTGCGGCCCTCCGGCGTCTGGCGCAGCATGACAAACAGATCCCGCGCCACTTTGATATAGTCGTAACTCACTTCGCTCAGAGCCGAGAAGTTTGCCATTCCGGTACCAAAATCATCCAGCCAGAGCGGGCCAAACTCGCACATTGAGGCGAACGACGATCCCTTCGGCAAGCGGATATGCTCCACCAGTTCAAAGCGCAGCCACGGCAGACATTCGATGATTTTCAGGATTTCGGGATCCTGGCGCATTGCAATCAGCGTTGGCCCGTCGACATTCACGGATGCCAGCAGATCGTGGGCTTTGAAAAACGCCCCTTTTTGTTCAAGCTGTACAAGCTGCTCTTTCACCACATCTACACGATGTCGTACGGCCACTTCGGCGAAATAGCGGTCCGGCGCGATACGTTGGGAGGGGTTTTCAGGATGGCTCACGACGGTCAGCAGCTCAACGGCCATCAGCCGCCCGTTGGTCTGATAAATCGGCTGGTAGGTGTAAGCACGCTCGCACTGCAGCCAATAGCGTCTCTCCTGCAAGTTTTCAATACTCGCATCGAGCGTAATTAGCTGCTGGGTAACCTGCTTTATCATCTGAGATGTCCTGTAAATAAGAGTGTGACTGACCGGACTCGTCAAAGGTTATCGGCGCTCAGGCGAAGAACTTTACGTTCAGCCCTACGCAAAATAGAAACTAAGCGGCAAAAAACGACGCAGAACACGTGCTGGCTCAAAAAAATAATGGAACGATGTTTTAATATAGTTGACCACTTAACACCCACAGCGCACACTAACGCTAATTTTTTTCAGAGCAGGTTACGACTATGTCCAGAAAGATTGCCGTGATTGGCGAATGCATGATTGAGCTGTCACAGAAAGGCGCTGACGTTCAGCGCGGATTCGGTGGCGACACGTTGAATACATCCGTTTATATCGCCCGTCAGGTCGATGCTGCGGCACTTTCCGTACACTATGTGACTGCGCTGGGTACCGACAGTTTTAGCCAACAAATGCTGGAATCCTGGCAGAGCGAAAATGTGGATACCTCATTAACCCAACGCATGGAAAACCGCCTGCCGGGCCTCTATTACATTGAAACCGATAGCACCGGCGAGCGCACCTTCTATTACTGGCGTAATGAAGCCGCCGCAAAATTCTGGCTTGAGAGCGAACAGTCCGCCGCTATTTGCGAAGAACTGGCGACATTTGACTATCTGTATCTGAGCGGAATCAGCCTGGCTATTTTAAGCCCGGCAAGTCGTGACAAGCTGCTGTCGCTGCTGCAAGAATGCCGTGCCAACGGTGGAAAGGTCATTTTTGACAATAACTACCGCCCACGTCTGTGGAGCAGTAAAGAAGAGACCCAGCAGGTGTATCAGCAAATGCTGGAATGCACCGATATCGCGTTCCTGACGCTGGATGATGAAGACGCGCTGTGGGGTGAAAAACCGGTTGCCGAGGTGATTGCCCGTACTCATGCGGCTGGCGTACAGGAAGTGGTTGTGAAACGCGGTGCTGACTCTTGCCTGGTTTCCATCGTAGGCGAAGAACTCATCGACGTTCCGGCCGTAAAACTGCCGAAAGAGAAGGTTATCGATACGACCGCTGCGGGAGACTCCTTCAGCGCCGGGTATCTGGCGGTACGTCTGACCGGTGGCGATGCCGCTGATGCCGCAAAACGCGGCCACCTGACGGCAAGCACCGTTATTCAGCATCGCGGGGCGATTATTCCTCGCGACGCCATGCCGCAATAATCTGGCGTTCTGGCAGGCCGGATTAGACGTTAACGTCGCGTCCGGCCTGCAGGTCACGATTCCCTTATTGCACCGGCGGGATGTCCGTCACTTCAGAATGTGATTCATCCGTTTCTACCGACGTTGCCGCGGCGGTAACCGGTGCCATAATGCTATCCCACGTCGCCTGCAAATCCTTCATATTGAATTCAGGTTCACCCTTCGGCTGCAACAAAATTAACGCCATATCTTGCGACAGTTGCTGACGCAGGTCCTGATTCAGCATCTCAACACTCAGGTTGTTCAGGAAGCTCTGACGTAAACGCTGATACTGTTCAGGCGCAATATCTACGACCTGGTTTTGCAGCGAGCGCAAACGCTGGCTGATCAAAATATCGGTATCGGTGCGACCATAGGTGGCAAACAGCTTCTGCAGTTCCAGATTCTTTTGCGCCACCAGCGCATTAAATTCTTCTTCCGGCAGCCCCTTATCGCGCACTTTGGCCAGCTCACGCGCAACCGTGCTGAGGTTCGCGTTCAGCTTACCGTTCGGTGATTCAACGTTAATGGCACATTGCGCGCGCAGGAACAGCACCCGACAGTCAAAGCCAAGGCCAATGTCTTTGGCATTGTTTTTGGTGAGCTCCTGCTGAATGTGCCAGAACAACGCTTCACGGGCTAAATCAGCGCGCCAGTAACGTAACAGCGCGGCAGATTCACGGATCGGCTGCCACGGCGTATCCCACATAATAGACAGGCGATCCTGACGTACCGCATCGGTCATTATGCTTACGGCCTCTGCACGCAGCGGAGAGAGCGTGGGTACCGGCGCAGGCGTTTCGCGTTTACCTTTTAATTCGCCGAAGGTTTTATTGATTTGATCAGCCACGCTGCGCGCATCTACGTTACCGACGATAATCAGCGTCATCGCATCCGGGGTATACCATTTCTGGTAGAAGGACTGGATTTTCGTCGCATCAACAGGCGTTTTCAGCGGATCGGCAGGATCGTGACCCAGCAGCGTCGATCCCTTCAGACGATAGCGCCACCATCCCTCTTTGGTATCTGACGGCCAGGTTGCAACCATATCTTCGCTACTCAGCGCATGATTGACCGATTCAGGGGTGATGCTCAGATTACCGGAAATATTCGCCAGATAAGAAAGTGACTCTTTCAGCAGATCGTTGCGGCTGTTAGGCAGACTGAGGTTATACAGCGTGGAATCATAGGAAACGATAACGGGCGGCATGGGACGACTGGGATCGAACCCCTGCTGCCACAGAGAACGGGCTTGCGTAGCATCGAGGCCACCGCTTTGCGTCAGCGCGATACGCGGGATCGCATGGCTGAAACCACTCTGTTGTGTACTTTCGGTGAGTGAACCGGTATTGACCAGCAGGCGAACCTCAATACGGTCGCTGGGGCGCTGGGGCGTGGCTAAGACTTGCCACTGTAAACCATTTGCCAGCGTGCCCTGTTGCCACGCCGGGTCAGGCTGGAGCGCATCTGCCTGCACATAGCCGGCAGTGGCCATCATCAGCAAGCCGCCCGCTAAAAGTCGAATTTTTGTGCCCTGCATGTGAACCCCTGATCAACTATCCTGGAAATAAAAAGACAGCCCGCGAGAGGACTCTCTGAATATGACGTTAAAAACACTTCGTGTTAGACCGCAAGAACATAAAAATGTCACGGAGGAAGTGAAAAAATCCCGACGCCGCCGAATCGGCGGTTTCAGGCACAGGGGTTAATTATGCGCAAACGCCCGCAGTCCTGGAAGGGACTACGGGCATAAGTGGAGAGATTAAGAGGATATTTCGTGCGTTTTGCCATCCGGCGCACGATTATTCAGCACATCATCCAGCTTTTTATGGTCCAGTTCTTTCACCCATTTCGCTACTACAACAGTTGCCACACCGTTACCGACCAGGTTAGTCAGCGCACGGGCTTCAGACATAAAGCGGTCAATACCGAGAATCAGCGCCAGACCAGCAACCGGTAAATGGCCCACAGCGGAGATAGTCGCGGCCAGAACAATAAAGCCACTCCCGGTCACACCCGCAGCACCTTTTGAAGAGAGCAGGAGCACCACCAGCAGGGTTATCTGATGGAAGATATCCATATGACTGTTGGTGGCCTGAGCGATAAATACCGCCGCCATCGTCAGATAGATTGATGTCCCATCAAGGTTAAACGAGTAGCCCGTGGGTATAACCAACCCGACAACCGACTTGCGACAGCCCAGTTTTTCCATCTTATCGAGCATACGCGGCAGCGCGGACTCGGAAGAAGAGGTGCCCAGAACGATCAGCAGTTCTTCACGGATATAGCGGATGAATTTGAAAATGCTGAAGCCGGTTGCACGCGCAATCGAACCCAACACCACAACCACAAACAGAATACAGGTGATGTAGAAACAGATGATCAACTGACCCAACTGCACCAGCGTCCCGACGCCATATTTACCGATGGTAAAGGCCATGGCACCGAAAGCACCGATCGGCGCAAGGCGCATGATCATGTTGATGATGCCAAAAATAACCTGCGAGAAGCTTTCAATCACGTTGAAAATCATCTGGCCTTTGCTACCCAAACGATGCAGCGCAAAACCAAACATAACCGCAAACAGCAATACCTGCAGGATGTTGCCACTGGCGAACGCGCCAATGACGCTACCCGGGATAATATCCATCAGGAAGCCTACGATCCCCTGGTCTTTTGCCTGTTCGGCGTAAATCGCAACCGCTTTGGCATCCAGCGTCGCCGGATCGACGTTCATACCGGCACCGGGTTGCACCACGTTGACGATGATAAGGCCGATGATCAGCGCAATCGTACTGACAATTTCAAAATAAAGCAGTGCAACCGCACCGGTGCGGCCTACGGCTTTCATACTTTCCATGCCTGCAATGCCGGTCACGACAGTACAGAAGATGACAGGTGCGATGACCATTTTGATGAGCTTCACGAAAGCATCACCAAGTGGCTTCATTTGGGCGCCTAATTCAGGGTAGTAATGGCCAAGGAGGATACCTATGGCAATTGCTGTCAGGACCTGAAAGTAAAGGCTTTTGAATATAGAGGTTTTCATAGGGTGTCCTTAAAGTAAAAACCACAGGTCTTGTAAGGTTTTGTTTAACCTGCGGCCTTAAAGTAACACCCACACAACATGACAGAAATGCGCCTGGATCATAATTGATACAGAAATGTTAAAAATTTTGAGCTGGCTCGCACAAGCGAGACCTTTTTTAACTTTTGTAATCAGCGTTTTTCGGCGTCAGATAACGTTCTTCGAAGATATTCGCCGGAACCGGCCGGGCAAACAGGAACCCTTGTGCCACTTCTACCCCCGCTTGTGATAACCATTCGCGTTGCGCTTCGGTTTCGACGCCCTCAGCGATCATCTGCAAATTGAGGCTATGTGCCAACTGAATGATGGCGGAGATCATGCTGCAATCTTCAGGGACGCCATCGACAAACATCTTATCGATTTTGAGTACATCCACCGGGAGCGACTTCATGTGCTGCAGCTGCCGCAGGCCCGCATACCCCATACCAAAATCGTCCAGCGCGATACGCACGCCCGCGTTGCGCAGCGGGCGTAAAATAGCCACAGCGGCATTAGGATCATCAATGTGCCGGCTTTCGGTCACTTCCAGAATCAACGTCCCAGGCTTGATGCGATAGCGGTTTAGCAACTCCAGCAGATCCGACACCATACTCGGATGCATCAGCTGTAGCGCAGACAGGTTCACCGAGAGCGGCAGCATCAGGCCGCGTTCCTGCCAGGCTGACAGCTGGCGGCATGTCTCCTCCAGCACCCAGTAACCGACCGTCACCATCAGGCCACAGGACTCAATCCTGTCGATTAACCCTTCTGGCAACTCCCAGCTTCCGTCTGGCTGCTGCATTCGCAATAATGCTTCTGCGCTCAATACCTTACCGCTGGACATCTCCACCTGCGGCTGCATCCAGAGCGCAAACTGATGGTTATCCAGCGCGGTAAGAATATCGTTCTCTTCCGTCAAACGCTGTTGCGCCTCTTCCATCTGCAACGGGTCAAAGAACTGAATCCGGTTTTTACCCTTGTGACGCGACGTTAACACAGCTGAGAGTGCGCGGTGGTAAAGCTGTTCTGCGGTCAAGTCGCCATTAAACATCGCCACCCCAATGTTACAGGTTGGACGGAGTTGAATGCCCTGAATCGGTAATCGCTCGTTAACGATAGTGAGCACTTGCTGACCTAGCGTAATAGCGTGCCAGGGTTCTTTCACACCATGTGCGATGATGGCAAAGTCATAGCCGCTCACCTGAGTAAGCACCATTCTGGGGGCCAAAACTGACTTCAGCTTTTCAACCAGCGTAAGCAGCAGGATTTCCCGCTGGGTCTCGGATAACACACCCGCGGTATCACGTAGGGTTTCGCAGGTGACAATCATCAACGCCGTTGTCTGCTGGCGGTTCACAACCTGCTCCAGCAGCGCCATCAGAAACGACTTGTTGGGCAGCTCAGAAACCGGGAACCGCATTGAATGGTCGCTTTGCTCTTCACTGCGGCGCTGAATCAGTTGCTGATTGAGGTTGTAGCTACGCACCAGCAGGCCAATCTCGTCGTCCTGATGCAGACGCGGCAATGCCAGCTGATAGCCAATCAGATCCTGCTGGGGAATGTCGTTCAGCTCACGCGCTATTTTACGTAATGGATGCAAAATCAATCTGTTAATACACCATGAGATGGCTACCGTGAGTATTAACGAGAGAAGTAAGTAAATGGTCACTAACGTTGAGAGCGTACTCATCACGAACTTGTACATACGGTACGAATCCGCCTGCAGCACCAGATACGCCAGCGGTTGCGGATTCGCTGAACGCTCAAGAGAATAGACCGGCAGCGAAATTTGTACCGGAAGTTCAAACAGGCGAGTCACCGTAACCGGAACCGGGCGTTCAGGAATAAAGCTCATCCGCAGCGCCTGAAACTGATTGGGAAGCACCACATCGGCGCGACTGACCACGCCTGCTGGTCGAATACTTCTTAAAATAGCTTCTGCTTCGGGAATATCCCCTTTCAGGATCGTGCCCGACAGAGGCTCACGGACGGAGCGAGCGATACTTTCCAGTTGCGTAGCCGTGTTGTAGCGATTCTGCTGGACCAGATGGAACAACAAAACGGTGCAAAAAATAAACACAAACACCATGACAACGGCCGCAACCATTGCCATCTGCTTAATTGTTAACGAGCGACTGACACGCAAACTGACTCTCCACGGATAGACGAAACTGCCGTCAGAGTATACCCGATCGTAGCGGTATTAAGAGAGGCGGTATCTGAAAACTTACCAGCATGCATTATCCCGACAGGATAGGCACCTGGCGACGAGATTTATCTGCATTTAAGCCGAAAAAGGCCGCAAGGTTCCCCCCTGCGGCCTGGTTCGGGCGCATGTTGCCATCACGGCAGACAGACGCCCGCAAGGTGCATTACTTCCTGTTACGCAGCCAGCTCACAATCAGGCTGGCAATAATGCCAGCGATGATCGGAGCCGCTAAATCGTGCCAGAAGGCCACGCCTAACTGTGCGAGCGTCATATAGCCGCCTGTGTTGCAATGGCAACTGTTCGCGGCTATTCTTAACTTGTCTGGAGTCAAGTTAGCCCCCGTCTTGTTGCCTGGTTTATACCTAACAACGTGCGGGGGTTTTCTCTTTCCAGCAACCTATGCCGCCGGGGATCAAGCCCCCGCAACATTGCGCCTCACCGGGAATTCCCGGCTTGCCGCTGATTCTACGGTAGCCTACTTTCCATATCACTGCGCAATATACGGCTCTGCGTAGCGCCTCGCATTTCACCTGTTTTCTCACCATTACGCTGGAAAGATTCTTGCCAGTTGGCAACATTCCTGCCGCTCTTCAATACAGAAAAAGACATATCTCATTGATATATATACCTTAATTTTCTGGCACAGCGATTGCTATTTGACTGTGAGCTGTTCTGTTCCGAATCAAAGGAGATATCATGTCTGACTGTCGTACTTACGGATTCAACACCCAGATCGTTCACGCGGGGCAACAACCCGACCCTTCTACTGGCGCGCTCAGTACGCCTATTTTCCAGACTTCAACGTTTGTTTTTGACAGCGCCGAACAAGGTGCCGCCCGCTTTGCGCTCGAGGAGTCCGGGTACATTTACACCCGTTTGGGTAACCCCACCACCGATGCGCTGGAGAAAAAGCTGGCGGTGCTAGAAAGAGGTGACGCCGGGCTGGCAACCGCATCCGGTATTTCTGCCATCACCACCACGCTGCTGACATTGTGCCAGCAGGGCGACCATATCGTTTCCGCCAGCGCGATTTACGGCTGCACCCACGCGTTTTTGTCACACAGCATGCCGAAGTTTGGGATTAACGTCAGCTTCGTCGATGCGGCAAAGCCTGAAGAAATCCGCGCCGCCATGCGCCCGGAAACCAAAGTAGTGTATATCGAAACGCCCGCTAACCCGACGCTGTCGCTGGTCGACATTGAAACGGTAGCCGGTATCGCCCATCAACAAGGCGCATTGCTGGTGGTGGATAACACCTTTATGTCACCGTACTGCCAGCAGCCTTTACAGTTAGGCGCGGATATTGTGGTACACAGCGTCACTAAATATATCAACGGTCACGGAGACGTGATTGGCGGGATCATTGTTGGTAAGCAGGAGTTTATTGACCAGGCGCGGTTTGTTGGTCTGAAAGATATCACCGGCGGCTGCATGAGTCCTTTCAACGCGTGGCTGACTCTACGCGGCGTTAAAACACTGGGTATACGTATGGAACGCCACTGTGAAAACGCATTGAAAATCGCCCGCTTCCTCGAGGGGCATCCATCCATTACCCGCGTTTATTATCCTGGCTTATCTTCACACCCGCAGTATGAGCTGGGCCAGCGACAGATGAGCCTGCCAGGAGGAATTATCAGCTTCGAAATCGCCGGCGGCCTCGAGGCTGGCAGACGGATGATCAATTCTGTAGAATTGTGCCTCCTCGCGGTCAGTCTCGGTGATACCGAAACCCTCATTCAGCACCCAGCGTCTATGACACATTCGCCCGTTGCGCCAGAGGAACGGCTTAAAGCAGGTATTACCGACGGGCTTATCCGTCTTTCTGTGGGTCTTGAAGATCCAGAAGATATTATTAACGACCTTGAACACGCCATCAGAAAGGCAACATTCTGACCATTATGACCTGAACCGACGCCGATCGGTTCAGGTTGTTGAGAATCAAGGCACAACAGTCTGGTAATACGCGCAATCCTGTTTCGGGGAGTGCGCGTATTTTGGGCAGGGGGTTCTATGCAGGACGACACATTACAACTAAGCAACAATACAGCAACCACCGTACCATTCTCAAAGAAAATACCGTTTACGAAATACGACTTTGGCTGGGTATTACTGTGTATCGGTATGGCAATTGGTGCCGGAACGGTACTGATGCCAGTACAAATAGGCTTAACAGGCATTTGGGTATTTATCGTCGCCTTTATTATTGCCTATCCAGCAACCTATATTGTGCAGGATATTTATTTAAAAACATTATCAGAAAGTGAAACTTGTAATGACTATACCGATATTATCAGTCATTACCTGGGAAAAAACTGGGGTGTATTTCTTGGCGTCATCTATTTTTTGATGATTATTCACGGCATATTTATCTATTCCTTATCCGTGGTTTTTGACAGTGCCTCATATATCAAAACCTTCGGCTTAACCGATGCCGATCTTTCACAATCAATAATCTATAAAGTGGCCATTTTTTCCGTGCTGGTGGCTATTGCATCCGGGGGAGAAAAGCTGCTGTTTAAAATCTCCGGCCCGATGGTGGTAGTCAAAGTGGGGATCATCATCGTGTTTGGTTTTGCGATGGTTCCGCACTGGAACTTCTCTAATATCAGCGCATTCCCTGAAGCATCGGTCTTCTTTCGCGACGTGCTGCTGACCATCCCGTTCTGCTTCTTCTCAGCGGTGTTTATTCAGGTGTTGAACCCAATGAACATCGCCTACCGCAAGCGGGTAGCGGACCGGGTTCTGGCCACCCGCATGGCAATACGCACGCATCGCATCAGTTACATTACGCTGATTGCGGTCATTCTGTTTTTCTCATTCTCTTTTACCTTTTCTATTAGTCATGAAGAGGCCGTTTCGGCCTTCGAACAAAATATTTCCGCACTGGCGCTGGCAGCGCAAGTCATTCCTGGGAAAATTATTCATATCACCTCAACGGTGCTAAATATCTTCGCCGTATTAACCGCATTCTTTGGTATTTATCTGGGGTTCCACGAGGCGATTAAGGGTATTATTCTTAATGTTCTGAGCCGCGTTATTGATGTGGAGAAAATTAATCCCCTGGTGCTTACGCTGGGTATTTGCACCTTTATTGTTATCACCCTGGTGATCTGGGTGTCATTTCGTGTATCGGTACTGGTGTTCTTCCAGTTGGGTAGCCCACTTTACGGGATTGTGTCCTGTATTATTCCGTTTTTCCTGATCTATAAAGTAACGCAACTGGAAAAACTACGCGGGCTGAAAACCTGGCTAATCCTGTTGTACGGGATCCTGCTGTGCCTGTCGCCATTATTGAAGCTGATTGAATAATCCGTTTACAGCGCCGTCAGTGACTGACGGCGCTTAACTCACACTCTCCAGTTGATAGCTGCGAATTTTATTCAGTACCGTGGTATGTGACACCCCCAGCGCTTTAGCGATATGCCGCGACGACACATTCTCTTCCACCATCTGTTCAATAAGCTGGCGTTCAGCACACAAAACCTGTTCTTTAAAAGGACGCTCTGTCGGCGTCAGCTCAACAGCAGGCAAATTCACCATCCCTAATTCTTCCCGCGTAATGACGTCGGATTCCGCCATCAGCATCAGGCGAATGATGGTATTTTCCAGTTCGCGAACGTTTCCCGGCCAGGTGTGATGATGCAGGGCATCAAAGCAGGCTTTATCCAGAATGATCCGTCGTTGGAATTCCTTCGCGTATTTCTGCACAAAGTGGCGAATCAATAGGCTGATATCCTGCGGGCGCTCCCGCAGGGGCGGAATGGTCAGTGAAAGTACATTGATGCGGTAATAGAGATCGGCGCGCAGCAGACGTTGTTCCACCATCTCTTCCAGATTGGCGTTGGTTGCCACAATAATGCGCACATTGACCGGAATAATTTGCGCCCCGCCAACGCGACGGATCCCGCCATCCTGAAGTACGCGCAGTAATTTAGCCTGTAAGCTCAGCGACATTTCACCAAATTCATCGAGAAAAAGGGTGCCTTTATCGGCCATTTCAAACAGCCCTTTTTTGCCTTTACAATCTGCACCGCTAAAAGCTCCTTTCTCATAGCCAAAGAATTCACTCTCCATCAACGACTCAGGTAGCGCAGAGCAGTTGACCGGAATAAACGGATAAAAACGTCGCTGCCCGGAATTATGGATAGCCCGGGCCAGAAGTTCTTTGCCAGTACCCGTATCGCCGCGGATCAAAACGGTATATTTGCTGTCGGCAATTTTTATCGCCTTTTCGATAAGCGAGTGCATGCTCTGGCTGCTACAAATAATGTCAGAGAAATAGCGCGGGCGTTCTGGCTCAGGCGTTGACAGTTCGCTTATCTCTTCACACAGGTAAGCGACGTTAATAATATCGGCGCGCCGGCCTAAACAGGATTGCACGCAGGAAATATCCTGTAACTGACGGCACCAGGATTTAATCAGGATCCGTCCAGGCGTGACTTTCATAGAGATGATATTGATATCGCAGCAGGAAAATTCCTTCAGGACATCCTCAACCATCGACAGACGATCAATTGTTTTAATATCCCAGCGTATCGTGACCACATTTGCTCCTGACAGTTAGCAACTGCGAAATAGATATTTCTGTGACGAGAGGAAATCTGACTACATTTTAGACGCTGTGGAATAATGTTCTGCCAGAGGACTCACATTGTGGACGTAAAAACAAAATATAAAAAAACCGGAGCACAAGGCTCCGGTTATCAGGTCATAACCCACGTTTATTGCTGTGGATTTTCATCCTGGTCAACAGCGAAACAGGCCACGAGTTGTCCACCGTAATCCTTCAGCTGCGGCTGAAGCTGGGTACACGGACCAAAACGCCGACGGCAGCGGGCATTGAACGCACAGCCCGGCGGTGGATTCAGCGGGCTTGGCAGCTCACCGGTCAGCTTGATACGCTCGCGGCGATCGTCCGGGTTCAGGCGTGGCGTCGCGGAGAGCAGCGCCTGCGTATACGGATGACGCGGATTATTGAAGATCTGATCCTTCGTTCCTTTTTCCACGCAACGGCCTAAATACATCACCATCACCTCATCGGCAATGTGCTCTACCACCGACAGGTCATGCGAGATAAAGACGTATGACAGCCCCAGTTCCTGCTGCAAGTCCATCATCAAATTCAGCACCTGCGCACGAACAGAAACGTCCAGCGCCGAGACCGGTTCGTCGGCGATCACCACGTCTGGATCAAGCATCAGCCCGCGAGCGATGGCAATACGCTGACGCTGACCGCCGGAGAACATGTGCGGATAGCGGTCGTAGTGCTCGGTTTTCAGCCCCACTTTCGCCATCATCGCCAGCGCTTTTTCACGACGCTCCTCTTTACTTAGCGTGGAGTTGATCAGCAGCGGCTCTTCCAGAATCTGCCCTACTTTCTTGCGCGGGTTCAGGGAACCGTAAGGGTTCTGGAACACAATCTGGATTTTCTGCCGGCGCAGCTTCTGCGCCTGCGGGTCGTGCTTAAGCAGATCCTGCCCCTGATAATACAGCTCACCGCCGGTCGGGACTTCAATCATCGTCAGCAGGCGACCAAGGGTGGATTTCCCACAGCCCGACTCGCCTACCACCGCCAGCGTTTTGCCGCGTTCCAGGGTAAAGGAGACGCCGTCCAGCGCTTTCACCAGGCGTTCCGGGGCGAACATCCCCTTCTTCACCGGGTAGTGTTTTTTCAGGTCAATTGCCTGCAACAGCGGCTGTGGCAAAGCGGCCTTTTGCGTACTCATAGCCCAGGCCTCCCGGCATCATCAAGTGGGTAGTGGCATTTCGACTGACGACCGCCTTCCAGCAGGTTCAGTTCAGGTTCTTCAGCGCGGCATTTGTCAGTCGCATAGGGGCAGCGCGGGTTCAGTAAACAACCGGTCGGGCGGTCATATTTACCAGGTACCACGCCCGGCAACGAAGCCAAACGCGCTTTATCCTGAGCGAACTCCGGCAACGCGCGCAGCAACGCCTGGGTATACGGATGACGCGGCGCGCGGAAAATATCCTGCGCGGCCCCGGTTTCCACTACCTGCCCGGCGTACATCACAATGATCTTGTGCGCCGCTTCGGCCACCAGCGCCAGGTCGTGCGTGATTAAGACCAGCGCCATGTTCTCTTTTTGCTGCAATTCCAGCAGTAGCTCGATGATCTGCGCCTGAATGGTCACATCCAGCGCCGTTGTCGGTTCATCGGCAATCAGCAGCTTTGGACGACAGGCAATCGCCATCGCGATCATCACGCGCTGGCTCATCCCACCAGACAACTGGTGCGGATAGACATCCAGACGCGAGGCCGGATCGGGGATCCCCACCAGCGTCAGCAGGTCAATCGCCCGCTGAATACGCGTTTTTTTGTTACCGCCCTGGTGCACCTTAATGGCTTCCATAATCTGGTAGCCGACGGTGTAGCACGGGTTAAGGCTGGTCATCGGGTCCTGGAAGATCATCGCCACTTCCGCGCCCACTAACTGGCGACGCTCTTTCTCAGAGATGCGCTTCAGGTCACGACCATTAAACTCCAGATTTTCGGCCATAACGCGACCTGGGTAGTCAATCAGTCCCATGATCGCCAGCGAGCTGACGGACTTACCAGAGCCGGACTCCCCTACAATGCCAACCACTTCACCCTGGTTCACGCTGTAACTAATGCGGTCTACGGCACGGAATTCGGACCCCACATCGCCGAAGTGCACCGATAATTTATCTACATTTAATAACGCCATCTCGAACCTCTTACTGCTTCAGTTTGGGATCGAGCGCGTCACGCAGACCGTCACCCATCAGGTTAAATGCCAGCACCGTCAGCAGGATTGCCAGCCCCGGGAAGGTCACGACCCACCAGGCGCTTTGGGCAAATTGCAACACGTCAGAGAGCATGGTGCCCCATTCCGGCGTAGGCGGCTGTGCGCCCATCCCCAGGAAGCCGAGGGCAGCCATATCGAGAATGGCGTTAGAGAAACCAAGCGACGCCTGAACAATCAGCGGCGCAAGACAGTTAGGAAGAATATTGACGAACATCTGGCGCATCGCACCGGCTCCGGCCACGCGGGATGCGGTAACGTAGTCGCGGTTAACCTCCACCAGGACGGCGGCACGCGTCAGACGCACATAGTGCGGCAATGCCACGAACGTCAGCGCCAGCGCGGCATTGCCAATCGAGGGCCCAAATACCGCCACCAGCACCAGCGCCAGTAGCAGGCTCGGCAGTGCCAGCATGATATCGACCACACGCATGATGACGTTATCGACAATCCCGCCAAAGTAACCGGCAATCAGCCCGAGAATCACGCCCATCAGCAGGGAGAGCACCACCACCAGACAGCCGACCAACAGAGACAGACGCGCACCGTACATCAGGCGGGACAGCACATCGCGGCCCACATCATCAGTACCAAACAGATGCGCCATGGTACCGCCTTCCTGCCACGCAGGAGGAGCCAGCAGCGTATCGCGGAACTGCTCTGCCGGGTTGTACGGCGCGAGGACGTTGGCAAAGACCGCAATCAGGATCATCACGACAACGTACACCAGCCCAACAACCGCACCTTTGTTGCGTTTAAAATAGTGCCAGAACTCCTGCAGCGGGGTCATGGGCACCGGTGCAGCAATAACTTTATTTTCAGTAACCTGTGACATGATGGCCCCTTACTTCCTATGCCGAATACGCGGGTTCACCACGCCGTACAGCAGGTCTACCAGCAGGTTGACGAGGATAATCATCGTCGCGACCAGCAGCACCCCGCCCTGTACCACTGGATAATCACGGCGTTGTAGCGCATCGATCAACCAGCGTCCCAGTCCCGGCCACGAGAAAATAGTCTCGGTCAGGATTGCCCCAGCCAATAACGTACCGACCTGCAGGCCAATAACGGTCACAACGGGCAGCATCGCGTTACGCAGAGCGTGAATGATGATGACGCGCATACGGGTCAGGCCTTTGGCGCGTGCGGTACGAATGTAATCTTCACCCAGTACTTCCAGCATCGATGAACGAGTCATACGCACAATTACCGCCAGAGGAATGGTGCCAAGCACCATTGCCGGCAGGATCATATGCGCCAGCGCATCGATAAAGTTGCCCTCTTCACCCCAAATGGCGGTGTCAATCAGCATGAAACCGGTCAGGGGATTGGAATCATCAAGGAACACCATGTCGCTCACCCGACCGGAAACAGGCGTCAGGTTCCACTGCACGGAAACCAGCATGATCAGCATCATGCCCCACCAGAAAATCGGCATGGAGTAACCCGTCAGCGCCAGGCCAACGGCAGTGTGATCGAAAATGGAGCCGCGCTTAACGGCAGCAAGTACCCCCACCGGAATACCCACCGCAACGGCGAAAATCATCGCGCAGACGCCAAGTTCCAGCGTTGCTTTAAAGCGAGGAACGAACTCTTCCCACACCGGTAATCGGCTTTTCAGCGAGATACCTAAATCACCATGCATAACCCCCCAGATGTAATGGAGGTACTGCTGCCACATCGGTTTATCCAGACCGAGTTCAGCCAACAGTTGAGCATGACGCTCAGGGGAAATTCCACGCTCACCCGCCATGATCATTACCGGATCGCCGGGGATCATATGAACGAAAGCAAAGGTGAGAAGAGTGATACCGATAAACGTGGGGATGACGAGTCCCAAACGTCGGAGAATGAACTGCAACATAACCCGGATTCTCTCTAATGACGCACGGCCTGGAACCGTGAATCTGTATTGCTCACAAATCTTATCTCCCCCTCCAGCGAGAGGGAGATAAAGCATTACTGTCAGGTGGCGCTACGGTGACCCGACTTAACGGTCCGTAGCGCTGCCTGGCTTGCTTTTAATTATTCGACAGAGACATTTTCGAAGTGATGTTTGCCTAATGGATCAACCACATAGCCTTTCACTTCTTTACGCACTGGTTCATACACGGTGGAGTGAGCAACAATCAGAGCCGGGGCCTGATCGTGCATAACAACCTGAGCTTGCTTGTACAGTTCAATACGTTTGTTGTGATCGTCGGTCGCACGCGCCGGCTGGATCAGATCTTCAAACGGCTTGTAGCACCAGCGAGAGTAGTTGGAACCGTCTTTCGCTGCCGCACAGCTGAACAGGGTGGCGAAGAAGTTGTCCGGATCCCCGTTGTCACCGGTCCAACCCATCATCACCGCCTGATGCTCACCCGCTTTGGCGCGTTTCAGATATTCACCCCACTCGTAGGTCACAATCTTGGCCTGAACGCCAATTTTCGCCCAGTCAGCCTGAACCATTTCCGCCATACGGCGGGCGTTCGGGTTGTAAGGACGCTGTACCGGCATGGCCCACAGCTCAACGGTGAAGCCTTTATCCTGACCCGCTTCCTTCAGCAGCGCTTTAGCCTTTTCAGGATCGTAGGTGTAGTCTTTAACGTCGTCGTTATAGCCCCACATGGTCGGTGGGATCAGGTTTTTCGCGGCAACGCCGGCGCCCTGATATACCGCTTTAATGATGGCTTCTTTGTTCACCGCGTAGGTCAGCGCCTGACGGACTTTCACGTCATCAAACGGTTTCTTCTCGGTGTTGAAAGAGAGGTAGCCAACGTTCAGACCGGCCTGCTCCATCAGGTTAATGTTTTTATCCTGCTTCATGCGCGCGATATCTGCCGGGTTCGGGTACGGCATCACCTGGCACTCGTTCTTCTGCAGTTTGGCGTAACGCACGGAAGCGTCAGGCGTAATGGAGAAGACCAGACGGTCAATCTGTGGCTTGGTGCCCCAGTAACCTTCGAATGCTTTATACAGAATACGGGAGTCTTTCTGGTACTGCTGCAGCTGGAACGGACCGGTCCCAATTGGGTTCAGATCCACTTTCTCCGGGGAGCCGGCTTTCAGCATGTTGTCTGCATATTCTTTGGAAAGAATAGAAGCGAAGTCCATCGCCAGGTCAGCCAGGAAAGGCGCTTCCGGGCGAGTCAGCACGAACTGAACGGTTTTATCGTCCACTTTTTTCACTTCGGAGATCAGATCTGGCAGACCCATCCCTTCGAAGTATTCATAGCTACCGCCAGAGACTTTGTGGTACGGGTTCTGGGCATTTTTCTGACGATCGAAAGAGAACACCACGTCATCGGCGTTTAAATCGCGCGTCGGTTTGAAATCTTTGTTGTCCTGCCACTTCACGCCCTGGCGCAGGTGGAAGGTATAGGTTTTACCGTCTTCGCTGATTTCCCACTTCTCAGCAAGGCCCGGGATCACTTCAGTTGTACCGGTTTTGAACTCGACCAGGCGGTTATAGATCGGTACGGAGCTGGCATCATAGGTCGTGCCAGAGGTGAAAAGCTGTGGGTTAAAGCCTTCAGGAGATCCTTCTGAACAATAAACCAGAGTTTTAGCCTGTACGCTTGCGGCGCAGGTCATAGCCACCAGGCTCAGACCAAGCTTCAGCATCCCTGACTTCTTCAAGGAAATACTCATTCTTCTGCTCCAAATGTGATGTTTGTTGTTTTACCCTTTGCAGTGGGTTTGCACCGCCTGGCCTTTTTTGTTTTTTACCCGGCCGGGTCGGCGTTAAGAGGATAGGGATTCCGTTCACATAAGCGACTGAGTTGCAGTGCGGATTCTCCATGAAATGCCCCTCATGCCCTACAATCTGTCAACAGAATGTGAAAACGTCAATACAGGTAACCGTGATTTACACCAACGGTGAGAATTCGCAAACAAAGATTAAAAAAAGTGCAGAAGGACATTTTCAGCAGGGAAATTTGTGCTACGCGCACTATGCCAGAATAAACATCTTCATATTTCGCAACATTTGGTGATTAACATTTATGCAAATTATTAAAACTTTCTAAATTAATGCTGCATATCTGAGCGATTAATGCCATGAACGCTAAAGCGCACAGCGGAAAATGCCAGGTTCAGCCATAAGTAGCGCAAAAAAAGTTTCAAGCAAATATAAAAAAAGGCAATGGAATATGTCACAGAATCGTTAACAGTCAGTGGGAAGTGGTGCACAATTTTTGCAGATAAAAGGAAGGTCAATTTTGGTCGGAGAGAGAGGATTACTCGCCACTAATGCAAAAAACCCTGCTCGTTGAGCAGGGTTTTGAATTTGGTCGGTGATAGAGGATTCGAACCTCCGACCCCTTCGTCCCGAACGAAGTGCGCTACCAGGCTGCGCCAATCACCGAATGCGGGGCGCATCTTACTGCTCAGCCGCGCCCCCGTCAATCCCTTAGTATCAAAATGCCATTTGATCGGCGAGAAAGTCAGCAGCCCAATTACTGAGCCGTAACCTTCTTCGCGTCCGGGATACGGCACCAGTTGTTATTCTCGTTAATACCGCCATTTGGCGAGGTATAACCGAGGCAACCCAAAATAGTGTCGTACAGTTCCACATGACGACGCGGCACCTTCATATCAGCTTCTTGCTTCAGGTGTGCAAACGCCTTCGCATGGTCTGGGTCTTCCAGATATTTGTCTGACATCCACACCAGCATAGGAACGCGGAACTGCTCTGGCGGAGCCATTTTACGCGGCGTACCGTGCAGGTGCTCACGCTCGTTAATCGACTCACCGTGATCGGCGGCGTAGAACACTATCGCTTTCTTATCCCGCAGTTGATCAAACACTTTGGTAATAAAGTGATCAACATAGGTTACCGAGTTATCAAAAGAGTTAATCATCTCGGCTTTCGAGCAACCGCTATCCACATTGACACACTCCGGCTTCCACTGCGCATATTCGCGGGTATAGCGCTGCGTGTAGTTAAAATGCGAACCTTTGGTATGCAGAATAATCAGACGTTTGCCATCATCATCCGTCGGTTGCAGAGACTGCTGCATTTCGGTAATCAACAGCATATCGTCAACGTTCTTGCCACGGTTACGCGGCTCTGCGCCAATCTGCTCTCGGTAAGCGATGTTCTCCGCCATAGTATTGCTGTAGAACCACATCTCGCTTTGCATCGCGTAGAGGTCTGTCTTGAACCCTAACTGACCTAGCACGGAAAAGACGTTTTGTTCTTTCAGGGTACGCTGCGGGTTTTCTTCCGCCCCACCTTCACGCACAAACATACAGCGCAGCGAAAGTTTGGTCGCCGTGTCACAGGAATATCCACGGAACGCGGCCAAGTTTTTCTCCTGGGCGAGCCTTGGCGTGGTATTTCGCTCATATCCAAAAATCCCCATATGGTCCCAGCGGGTGGTTTCGCCGATAATAAAGACCACATAGGTGTCGTCGAGGTTCTTGGGCTCAACATAGGTAAATTTCTTCGCCGGGTTCATCAGCGATTTGTTGTCTGAGGATTCATCCACCTGTGCCCAGGCGTACAAACCCAGCGCAGAGAGCCAGTTTGACGGCAAATAAGAGTTCGCCACAACCCCGCCATAGCTGGGTAAATCGATACCTGTTTCTCGCTCTACGCTTCTCTGTTGCATGCTCAGCAGGCGAATCGGCGCCCACACCATCAGGCCGGCCAGTAAAACTACCGCTACGCTACGCCACCTCATGCCCGGTGTACGAATTTGTCTCATCAACGTGTAGCGGCAGCGGTTACTCCAAATCAGCACCAAGGGAATAATACTGACCGAAACCAGCCACACGATGAAATGCCAGCCGACGACTTCTTTCGATAAATCAATATCCGTGGTCATTACGGAGGCGATAATACCGTAACCAATTACCACGTTCAGGAAGGTCATATAATAACTGGCGCCGGCAGAACACAGCACCAAACAGGTTGCCAGGACACGCCAGGCGCGGCGGCCAAACAAAGAGAGAAGGCGTAGTAAAAAGAAGGTCACCAGCACAGTGCCGGCCAATTCAACAACCGCGGAGAGTCCTTTCCAGACGGTAAAATCGTGCGCATATCCGCTAAAACGACGGAAAAATACAGCACAGTTCATAAACAAACCGATATAGATTGCCAGCAAGAAACTGAGTTTCTGCTGCGTCATCGACTTAATGTATCTCATGCAAACAAACCCTGGAAATCGGGATAAAAAACCCTGAGCAGCGATCAATCAGACCTGACAGAGGAAAAATGCGACAACAGCAGAGGTGAAATGTCTACGGGCGCGGGTAAGTAGACCACAGGAGGGAGCAAAAGTGCTTATAGAGAATGAAAATGGCGCATAAATTTTTGTAAATATATGCGCCAGGTTACTAATAGATTTAGGCGTGCGCCTCGGTATAGACGCTACGTTGTGGCTGACGAATAGTGGTAGAAAGCGCCAGCGAAATGATTAACAGCGCAAAGATGACGCAGAAGGTCACATAGAACCCGCCAAACAGCGAGGCGATAATGGAACCGCAAATGCTACCGATACCGAAGCCCAGGTAAATAACACCGTAGTTTTTAGCCAGGTTATTCAGACCGAAGAACTCGCTGACCAGTGACGGGAATACGGTGATGGTGCCGCCAAAGTTAAATGCGACACAGGCAATTGCCATAAAGAAGGTTACGTCATTCAGCGGCGCGAACAACAGTGCAGCCATACCGACCAGCGAAACGACCTGACCAATGGTGATCACGCGAATACGGGAGATTTTATCGGACAGAATCCCCAGCACCAGACGACCCGACAGGTTCGCGATAGAAATGACGGTAACCGCATTCGCCGCCGTCGCCACATCCATATGCGCCAGGCTTTGTGCGATATCTTTCGCCACGCCAATGACGTACAGACCGCTCATACACGCCGTCAGGAACATGACTGCCAGCATCCAGTACTGCGGTTTGCGCATGGACTGCGCCAGGGTGTAGTCGTTCTCAACTACGCCATTCTTCGCTTTCACTTCCTGATTCGGCGCATCTTTCATCAGCGTGGAGCCAAAGACGATCATCACCAGTACGATCGCACCCCAAATCATGAAGGTTTTTTCCAGGCCCACGGTGCTCAGCAGTTGGCTGTCGATAAATTTAAAACCGAGGCTGCCAAGGCCATAAGAACCGATGGCAAAGGCGGAAATCAGCCCTTTACGCTCAGGGAACCATTTTACGCAGTTGGAAAGCGTTAACAGGTAACCTGCGCCATCCGCCAGACCAACCAGCACACCGGCGCTCAGCCACAGCATAATCAGGCTGTTGGAATGGGCGGTTAAGAAGAAACCGACGCCGAGTAAAATACCGGAGGCCATGGTGACGCGTTTCACGCCAAAACGTTCCTGCAGCTTGCCGGCAACGGAAGAGGAAATCGCCAGCCCGAGACTCAGCAGGCCAAAGGAAAATGCCACCTGACTTACTGGCGCATCGAGCTTAGAAGAGAGCGCGCCATTAAACAGGCTCCAGGTATAAACAGAACCTAAAGCAAATTGGGTAATAATCGTGCCGATCAGTGTTAGCCAGCGAGTGCGCTGATAATCAGAAGTTTTCATGGCAGTCTTCCTGCATAAGCAAAATGGGAAATTCTCTGCCAACAACCATACCGAAGCGCTTTTATGGCCAGGAGAAAACGGCATGAAATGCCGCCAGGACGGAATGAAATGCCTGGAATGCGGAATGAATGACGAGACAAAAAGTCGGGTTACTGAATTTTATCGTAAGAGTTAGTACACGCTATCGCTGAGGGGCGTGTGATTGTTGATCTCAATATGTAACAAAGATGTTTATATGATGATTGTTTGCGTTAAAATTTGGCACTCACTCCCATGGTGTACATATAGTCGCTGTTATTGGTGCTATTTTCCGCCTGCGAAAGCGCCGCGTAAGCCGCCATGTGCCGGTTCAACAGCATATCTGCGCCAACGGTAACATCCAGCCAGTTACCGTCTTGACCCGCCGCCGTCATGCGACTGAGGCCCGACTGCGCTTTCCAGATATTCTCGCCAAACTGCTGGTTATAGCTGATTTGCGCCCACGGCCGCACATCACCGAACTGAGAATTGACTCGCCAGCCTAACGTGCTGACGCTGGCATGCCACAGCGGATCGTTCTGCGTTACCGACGTCACGCTATCGCCAAATTCGTTGTAAGTAGACGTGGTCGAACCGTCATAATGCAGCGCGGCCACCGGACCGGTCATCACCTGCCTTGAAAGCGGAAAGTTCCAGCCCATACTCATGCCGCTGGTCGCATCCATAGGCGTTTCATCCGCCAGATTCACCACGGGACCCGCCACGTTTTGAGTGGAGCGAATACGTTCTTCCAGAATGTCGTTATAACGTGGTTGGTGATCGCTGTCCCATGTATAACGTTCAGCCGTATGCCCTGACATCGCATCAACGATATATTCTTGTTGCCAGCCATATGCTGTATTGATGAACAGCGCACAAACTACGACGCTCGCCAGAGTTAACCTTTGGCGACCACTACTGTTTCTTATAATCATCAACGCGACTCCAGAAAAGAGCCGAATTCGGCGATATTATTGTCATTGTGTGAAGGATATCGGGCCCATCAGGCCCTGTATTAAATATTGTCTTTTTAGCTGGCGCGTCAAGGCGGGCCGAATGAAATTTTTACGCCAGTAAAAACAGCGAGGAAGAATATGCAGCGTTGCGGATGGGTCAGTCAGGACCCACTTTACATTGCCTACCACGACAAGGAATGGGGTGTCCCCGAAACAGATGGCAACAAGCTGTTCGAAATGATCTGTCTGGAAGGCCAACAGGCCGGTTTATCGTGGATCACTGTGCTTAAGAAACGGGAAAATTATCGCCACGCCTTCCACCATTTTGACCCGGAAAAAGTGGCGGCCATGACCGAAGAAGATGTGGAAAGACTGGTACTGGATGCCGGCATTATTCGCCATCGAGGAAAAATTCAGGCCATTATCGGCAACGCTCGCGCCTTTCTGACCATGGCGCAAAACGGAGAATCGTTTAGCGAGTTCGTCTGGTCGTTTGTTGATAACCAACCGCAACTGACCCGCGCCGCCAACCTGAGCGATATCCCCACCTCTACACCTGCGTCAGATGCACTGTCTAAAGCGTTAAAAAAACGCGGATTTAAGTTTGTCGGCACCACCATCTGTTACTCCTTTATGCAGGCATGCGGCCTGGTCAACGACCATGTCACCAGCTGTATCTGTTACCCGAGAGAACAACATGATTCGTGAATCAAAGGCTGACGATCTACCGTCGATTCTGGCGCTGTGGATGGAAAGCACGATCCATGCCCATCCGTTTATCGAAGAACGCTACTGGCGCGAAAGTGAATCCATCGTGCGGGATGTTTACCTGCCAGCCGCACAAACCTGGGTATGGGAAGAAGAAGGGGTGCTCAAAGGCTTTGCCAGCGTCATTGACGACCGCTTTCTCGGCGCGCTGTTCGTCGCGCCTGCCGCCATCAGAAGCGGGATCGGCAAAGCGCTGGTGCAGCATGTACAGCAGCGCTTTTCGTTACTCAGCCTCGAGGTCTACCAGAAGAATCAATCAGCGGTGAACTTCTACCATGCGCTGGGTTTTCGCATTGAAGATGGCGCATGGCAGGAAGAGACTCACCATCCCACGTGGATTATGGGCTGGCAGGCGGATCAAACGCCGTAAGCGTCAACGTTGGTCCGCTGTATTTTTCGAGCCACGCCAGCGCAGTGTTGCCCGCACAGCCATTCCCCAGCTTCGAGCTGGGGAGATCTTTGGTCAGCACGTTGACGGCGCCATTTTTACAAATACCGTTGGCGGCGAGATCCAAATCAGGCCAGGCGCCCTCATGAATACAGATGACACCGGGTTTAATTCCCGTCGTCACGACCGCTCCCGCCAGAACGTGCCCACGCTGGTTCCACACCCTGACCGTGTCGCCATCCGCAATACCGCGCGCTTTGGCATCCTGCGGATGAATCGTGACGGGCTCACGATCCGCTACCGCATACTGTTCGCGCAACGCGCTGTAATTTAGCTGACTGTGCAAACGGTGCGCCGGATGGGCGGAAAGCAGCTGTAACTGGCCCGGCTCGGCGTTACCGAACCACTCATCCGGCTCCAGCCACATCGGATGCCCCGCACAGTCCGCGTAACCGTAACTGGCAATCCTCGCGGAGTAGATTTCAATTTTACCGCTGTCCGTTTTCAGCGGATGCGCCTGTGGGTTGCGGCGAAAATCCGCGAAACGGATAAACTGCGCGCTGGCGGCGTTTTCTGGCATTTCGATCAGCGCATTCCGCTGCCAAAACTCGGTGAATGACGGCAACGTCACCTGCTGGCTAGCCCCACGCTGCCCGGCAATGTTGTAAAAAGTCTCCAGCCATTCCAGCTCGCTTTTGCCTTCGGTAAATCGCTCATATCCGCCCTTCTCCCAGCGTTCACTCAGCTCGGCAAAGACATCAAAATCATTTCGCGCTTCAGCCTGCGGCGATACAACCTGCTTCATCGGCACCAGATGCTGGTTGCTGTAATCGCCGGTCATGGTCAAATCATTACGTTCAAAAGACGTCGTCGCCGGCAGCACGATATCGGCATGCTTCGCTGCGGCAGTCCAGAAACACTCCGAGATAACCACCAGCTCCGGTTTTTGCCAGGCGCGAATCAGACGGTTGGTGTCCTGATGATGGGTGAAGTTAGCGCCGCCCGCCCACCACAGCATACGGATGTCCGGGAAATGGCGGTCCATACCGTTGTGCTGATAAAAACCACTCGGGTTCTCCAGCGCTTCAACAATTCGCGCCACCGGGATTTTATCCACCGCGTCGGTGCCGTTTTTAACGCTGCCCTGCATTGAAGCCAGCACCGCAGCACGGCGCGTTGGGTTGCCGCCGTTGGCAAAATGGTACGACAGCCCAAAGCCGCCGCCAGGCGTCCCGATTTGCCCGAGCATGGCGGCCAGCGTGACAATCATCCAGTGTTTCTGCTCACCATACTGCTGGCGTTGCATACCCCATCCCGCCATCAGCATGGTGGTGTTTTGGTGAAATATCGCCGCAAGTTCACGTATTTTCGCCGCCGGAACACCACAAATTTCAGTGGCCCATTCTGCCGTTTTTGCAACATCGTCAGATTTGCCCAGCAGATAGTCGGCAAAACGGTCATATCCGGTCGTACACCGAGCGAGAAAGTCCGCGTCGTGCCAGCCGTTTTCCACCAGCGTATGCGCGATACCCAGCATCAGCGCCACGTCGGTCCCCATATGCGGAGCGATCCATTCCATCTTCTCGCCAAAGAAATCGACGCTTTCCGATCGCATCGGATCGATACAGATCAACCGCTTCCCGCTGCCACGCAGTGCCTCAAAGTAAGCGAGGCCCTGCTCGTCGGAGGCGTTCCAGGCAATTTTCAGGGTATTCAGCGGATTGGCGCTCCATAACACCACCACTTCACTGTTCTCCAGCACCACCGGCCAACTGGTCTGCTGCTGGTAAACTTCGTTACCGCCCACCACGTACGGCATGATGGCCTGCGCAGCACCCGTCGAGTAATCCCCCAGATGCCCGGTATAACCACCCGCCAGCGCCATATAACGCTGTAGCAGGGTCGCTGCTTTGTGTAACACGCCGTTGGAACGCCAGCCGTAGGAACCGGCAAAAATCGAGGCCGGGCCGTAGCTGTCACGGATGCGTTTATGCTGCGTATGGATAAGATTCTGCGCGTCGTCCCAACTGACACGAACAAATTCATCCTGCCCGCGCACCCCCTGCGAATTCTCCGGCGAGGCGAGAAAGCCTTTACGCACCATGGGAAAACGTACCCGCGTTTTACTGTGTACCTGGTCGCGCACCACGGTTTGCAAAGAGTTGGGATGGGCGGTGGGCAGCGCGCCGCGAGAGGAGAAAACCGTCTCGCCATCGGTTTCGACGAGAATAGGTCCCCAGTGGGCGGCGGTTAACACCGAGTAATGTGCGGGTGAATTAGCCAAGATGGCGCTCCTGAATGCGATGTGACGGCTTATTTATTATGCCGTTCAATGTTACTTACAAATTTCAGAGTCTTCCCTGGAATTTTCTTCATGTTCACACGTCATAATCAACCGCCACGGTCGCTGTGGCAAAGAAGAAAAAGTCATTAAGGAATTAAGATGAAGAAACGTGTTTTTGTTATTGCTGCCATCGTGAGCGGCGCCCTGGCGGTTTCTGGCTGCACAACAAACCCTTACACCGGAGAACGCGAAGCGGGTAAATCCGGCATTTGCGCGGGTATTGGCTCTCTGGTCGGCGCGGGTATTGGCGCACTCTCTTCTTCGAAGAAAGATCGCGGCAAAGGCGCGCTGATTGGTGCGGCGGCTGGCGCGGCCGTTGGCGGCGGTGTCGGCTATTACATGGACGTGCAGGAAGCAAAACTGCGCGACAAAATGCAGGGAACGGGCGTCAGCGTGACGCGCAGTGGCGATAACATCATCCTGAATATGCCAAATAACGTCACCTTCGACAGCAACAGCAGCAATCTGAAACCTGCGGGTGCCAACACCCTGACCGGCGTGGCAATGGTACTGAAAGAGTACAATAAAACCGCCGTCAACGTGCTCGGCTTCACCGACAGCACCGGCAGTCAGGATCTGAATATGCGCCTGTCGCAGCAGCGCGCGGACTCTGTGGCCAGCGCCTTAATCACTCAAGGCGTCGCCGCTAACCGTATCCGCACTCAGGGTATGGGCCCGGCAAACCCGATCGCCAGTAACAGCACGGCGGAAGGTAAAGCGCAAAACCGCCGCGTAGAGATCACCTTAAGCCCGCTCCAGTAACGTTTTGTGCCGGATAATGGCAGCGTCTTATCCGGCATGAAGCACTTGCCATCGTTGATTTTCGCGTTAAGGTGTTGTCACCAAATTTAGGGAAATCAGCGATGAGCAAATCAACACGGGCAACCATCAGCGATGTGGCGAAAGCCGCAAAAACCGGCAAGACCAGCATTTCACGCTACCTCAACGGTGAAAAGCACCTGCTTTCCGACGCGCTACTGGCCCGCATTGAACAAGCCATTGCCGATCTCGACTACCGTCCCAGCCTGATGGCAAGAGGCCTGAAACACGGTCGTACCCGTCTGATTGGTCTGATCATCGCCGATATTACTAATCCCTACTCCGTCAACGTGTTAAGCGGTATTGAAGCCGCCTGTCGCGACAAGGGCTTTACCCCGCTGGTGTGTAACACCAACAACGAAGTGGATCAGGAGCTGCATTATCTCGACCTGCTGCGCAGCTACCAGGTCGAAGGGATTGTGGTCAACGCCGTTGGAATGCGCGAAGAGGGGCTGAACCGCCTGCAACAGTCTGCGCTGCCGATGGTACTGATTGACCGTAAAATTCCCGATTTCGCCTGTGATATGGTCGGGCTGGATAACACCCAGGCGGCAACGGTTGCCACTGAACATCTGGTCGAGCAAGGCTTTGAAGCCATCCTGTTCCTCAGCGAACCGCTGGGCATGGTGAATACCCGCCGCGAACGCCTGAGCGCTTTTCGCGCCACGCTCGCACAGTACCCCGGCGTTATCGCGCAAAATGCCGAAGTCCCGCTAACGGACAATACGCAACTGGATGACACGCTGCGCCAGTTTCACCAGCAGCATCGGGGGATGCGCAAAGCCGTTATCTCTGCCAACGGCGCTCTCACGCTGCAGGTTGCCCGCGCCCTGAAGCGCATTGGCCTTAACTGGGGCAGCGATATCGGCCTGCTCGGTTTTGACGAACTGGAATGGGCGGAGCTGGCGGGCGTCGGTATCACCACGTTGAAACAACCCACATGGCAGATTGGCTACACCGCCGTTGAGCAGGTTGTACGCCGAATTGATGGCGGCTCTGCTGCCATTCAGGAACAGGTATTCTCCGGCGAGCTGATCGTGCGCGGCTCAACCGCCCGTTAAATTTCCTTCGTGATGGTGATCATAAATTCGACATCATGAGCTTTTCTTTGGAACCGGTTCCATCTAGCGTTATAACAAGAATGCTAGTCTGGAGTTTCCATGAAAAGAAAAATTATGGTGGTTACCGCCGCCTACGGCTACGACCAGGTGCGGGCCGCAGGCGGGCAAACGGCAATGTTGCCCATCATTGCCGAAGCCGGTGCTGACGGCGTCGAAATCCGCCGCGAGTTATTAACCGACGCCGAGCTGAAAACGCTGTCCACAATGGCCTCTGCAATCGAACTCTTCGGCCTGCTGGCCTGTTATTCAGCGCCTGAACCGTTATTCCTTGAGGATGGGAACCTGAATCCCCGACTTCCGCAGCTCCTCGAAGAAGCGCAGGCCCTACAGGCGCTGTGGTTAAAAGTCTCTCTCGGTCATTTTTCCCATACCGAACAGTTCGACGATTTACGTGAATGGCTGGACAACAGCGGAATGGAGCTGGTTGTGGAAAACGATCAGACCGCCTGCGGACGCCTGCAGCCGATGCAACGTTTCAATGAAGCCTGTCAGACGCAAAACCTGCCGATATCTCTGACTTTCGATATGGGCAACTGGCTGTGGGTTGGCGACTCCCCGGAACAGGCTGCGCAGAACCTGGCGCCAACCGTCGGATATATCCATGTCAAAGCCGCAGTTACGCATCGCGATAGCTACCGTGCCGTACCGCCTGATGAAGCAGATTCACGCTGGCTGGCGCTGTTAAAAACGCTGCCCAACGATGTTCCGCGCGGTATTGAGTTCCCCCTGGAAGGGCAGGATTTGACGGCGGTTACCCGCCACTACGTCGAGCTGTTACGCGAGGAGTAACACATGAAAAATTCACTGGATGCGGTCACTATTGGTGAAGCGATGGCGATGTTTGTCGCCACGCAAACCGGCGAACTGACGGATGTAGAGCAGTTTATCAAGCGCGTTGCAGGCGCTGAACTCAACGTGGCGACCGGTCTTGCTCGTCTGGGCCTGAAGGTCGGCTGGGTGAGCCGCGTAGGCAACGACAGTTTTGGTCGTTTTATCGTTAAGTCGCTGGAAAAAGAAGGGATAGATGCGCAGGGAGTTACCCAGGACGGGCGTTACGCTACCGGCTTTCAGCTTAAATCTAAGGTCGAAAATGGAACCGATCCCATTGTGGAGTATTTCCGCAAAGGGTCCGCCGCCAGCCACCTCAGCGTTGAGGATTATCACGAGGACTATTTCGCCAGCGCGCGTCACTTGCACCTGAGCGGCGTGGCGGCTGCGCTTTCTGCCAGCTCCTATGAACTACTGGCGCACACCGCCCGCACGCTGAAAGCCCAGGGGAAGACCATCTCGTTCGACCCAAATTTGCGTCCGGTGCTGTGGAAAAGCGAAGCCGAGATGGTGGAAAAACTGAACCGGCTGGCATTCCAGGCTGACTGGGTTTTACCTGGATTAAAAGAGGGGATGATTTTAACCGGCCAACAGACGCCTGAAGCCATCGCCGACTTTTATCTGCGTCACGGAGTGAAGGCCGTGATCATCAAAACCGGGGCTGATGGTGCCTGGTACAAAACAGCCAGCGGTGAACAAGGTTGCGTTGCACCGGTAAAAGTCGACAACGTGGTCGATACGGTCGGCGCAGGCGATGGCTTTGCCGTGGGCGTTATCAGTGCCCTGCTGGAAGGCCGTTCGCTGCATCAGGCGGTGACCCGCGGCAATAAAATCGGCGCACTGGCCATTCAGGTTCAGGGCGACAGCGAAGGATTACCCACACGTGAACAATTAGGGGAATAAACTCCCGGCCAACTCTGTCTCTGTACCCTACATACAGAGGCGGCGTATCAGCATAACCAGAGGGCAGTCTATGAATAGCTCAACTAATGCAGCAAAACGCTGGTGGTACATTATGCCAATCGTGTTTATCACGTATAGCCTGGCGTACCTTGACCGTGCGAACTTCAGCTTCGCCTCCGCCGCCGGTATCAACGAGGACCTCGGCATTACCAAAGGGATCTCTTCCCTGCTGGGCGCTCTGTTTTTCCTCGGCTATTTCTTCTTTCAGATCCCAGGCGCGATTTACGCAGAACGGCGCAGCGTACGAAAACTGATTTTTGTCTGTCTGATCCTTTGGGGCGCATGCGCGTCGTTAACCGGTATGGTCAGCAATATTCCAATGCTTGCCGCCATCCGCTTTATTCTTGGCGTCGTTGAAGCCGCGGTGATGCCCGCAATGCTGATTTATATCAGCAACTGGTTTACGAAATCCGAGCGCTCGCGCGCTAACACTTTCCTGATCCTCGGTAACCCGGTTACCGTCCTGTGGATGTCTGTGGTTTCCGGTTATCTGATCCAGGCGCTGGGCTGGCGGGAAATGTTTATCATCGAGGGCTTCCCGGCCATCATCTGGGCGTTCTGCTGGTGGGTATTGGTAAAAGACAAACCGTCTCAGGTCGGCTGGCTGTCAGAATCTGAAAAAGCCGCCCTTCAGGCGCAACTGGAAAAAGAGCAGCAAGGCATCAAAGCCGTGCGTAACTATAGCGAGGCCTTCCGCTCACGTAACGTCATCCTGCTGTGCATGCAGTATTTCGCCTGGAGTATTGGCGTCTATGGTTTTGTCCTGTGGCTACCGTCGATTATCCGCAACGGCGGCGCAAATCTGGGCATGGTAGAGGTTGGCTGGCTGTCATCCGTACCTTATCTGGCGGCGACGGCGGCGATGATCCTCGTCTCCTGGGCCTCCGATAAGCTGCAAAACCGTAAACTGTTTGTCTGGCCGCTGTTATTGATAGCCGCTTTCGCTTTTATCGGCTCCTGGGCCGTGGGTGCAGACCACTTCTGGATTTCTTACACGCTGTTAGTTATTGCGGGTGCGGCAATGTACGCCCCATATGGCCCCTTCTTCGCCATCATCCCGGAAATGCTGCCGCGCAACGTCGCCGGGGGTGCAATGGCGCTGATTAACAGCATGGGCGCGCTAGGCTCATTCTTTGGTTCATGGTTTGTCGGCTACCTCAATGGCGCAACCGGCAGCCCATCCGCCTCGTACATTTTTATGGGGGTAGCGCTTTTTGTCTCAGTATGGCTAACTTTAATTGTTAAGCCTGCTAATAATCAGCAATTACCTATTGGCGCACGCCACGCTTAAATTTTAACTTACGGAGATTCGCATGAAGCCGTCCATTATTCTCTATAAAGCGTTACCTGACGATTTACTGCATCGCCTGGAAGAGCATTTTACTGTGACTCATGTGCCTAACCTGCGCCCGGAAACAGTCGCACAGCACGCCGAGGCTTTTGCCAACGCGGAAGGTCTGCTGGGTTCCAGTGAAGCCGTCAATACCGCCCTACTGGAGAGAATGCCCAGGCTACGTGCGACATCCACGATTTCCGTAGGCTATGACAACTTCGACGTCGATGCCCTCAACGCGCGCAAGGTGCTGTTGATGCACACGCCAACCGTGCTGACGGAAACTGTCGCCGATACGGTAATGGCGCTGGTGTTAAGCACCGCTCGCCGCGTGGTAGAAGTTGCTGAACGGGTGAAAATTGGCGAATGGACCAAAAGTATCGGGCCGGACTGGTTTGGTACGGATGTACACCACAAAACGCTGGGGATTGTCGGCATGGGCCGTATTGGTCTGGCGCTGGCGCAACGCGCGCATTTTGGTTTTAGCATGCCGATTCTTTATAACGCGCGCCGTCATCACCAGGAGGCGGAAGAACGCTTCAACGCGCGTTACTGCGACCTCGATACGCTGTTGCAGGAGTCCGATTTTGTCTGCCTGATCCTGCCGTTAACCGCAGAAACGCATCATCTGTTTAGTACCGAACAGTTTGCCAAAATGAAGTCCTCCGCCATTTTCATTAACGCCGGGCGTGGGCCAGTGGTCGATGAAAAAGCGCTGATTGCCGCCCTGCAAAGCGGGGAAATTCATGCCGCAGGCCTGGATGTGTTTGAGCAGGAGCCATTACCGGCAGACTCACCGTTATTGGCGCTGCCAAACGTGGTAGCCGTGCCGCACATAGGTTCAGCGACGCATGAAACGCGCTATAACATGGCGGCCTGTGCGGTGGATAACTTAATCGATGCGCTGCAAGGACGCGTTGAGAAGAATTGCGTGAACCCGCAGGTCGCGCCATAAACAAAAGGCCGGGTAGCGCTTACGCTTACCCGGCCTTTTATGTATTACAGCGCCTTCATTACTGAGCGGCATTCACCGCAGCAGTCCAGGCCTGATTAAATGCCTGATGCTGAGAGGCCAACGGGCCAATCAGCGTGTTGTACTGACTTGCCTGCTGTGAAGTTGGGAACTGGATACCGTTAGCGACAAAGCTCACCTGCGTATCCTGCTGTGCCACAAAATCACCAACCTGTACTAACTGCTGCGTGAAGATTTGCGCGGCAGGGATCAGCGGCTGTAGCGCCTCTGAAGGTACAGTGACGACTTTATTGTAGACCTGGTCAAAGACCGGCTTCAGATCCTCGCCCTGCTTCAGCGCGCCATGCGCAGCATCTGCCTGCAGTTTCGCATTCTGCAACTGTTGCCCTAATACGCCCAACGCACCATTTGCCTGACGCAGCGGTTCGCGCTGAGTCACATAATCCTGAGGAACACGAATCGCATTTACGCTATCAACCACCGGGCGCAGACCGGAGTCCATTGCCTGATTAACCTGCTGCGAATAGCCATACAGAATCGCGTAATCGGACACAAACGGGCCAAACTGTTTTTTCTGATCGGCGGTCAGCGTTGGTAAACGCTCTCCGCTACGCATTGCAGTATTCTGCAGAAAATCGATAAACGCTTTGCGTTGATCGCCTTCTTTATCAAAACACCCACTCAGGCCAACTACCATTAAGAGCGCCAAAACAGGCGCAAACCAGCGAGAGCAGGACTTACCTGTCGCCATTTTAATACTCCTTTCACCCAAAAATGCGCACAACGACACCCGCGTGCCTGACGTTGACAAGGATAGTCCAGGTCAGCCCCGCAAGATACCCTTTCCGCGTAATCTTGTGGGGGAAAATAACCGCTCCCGCCACCCATCGTTTTGCTAAACAATGCGCCATTTACCACACGACGTCATATTTTAGTCATCTTTACAATCGGGATCGATCGTTCGCAGATCACGACCTTTATCAGTTCGTTAGCCTGCAAAAGATTGTCGACCCCGATCCGCTGAAACGAATCCATCACGCAAACCTAAAATCCGGCTTCATTTTTTCCGACTACTCTTAATGAGCTTCGATGAAATTCACGATCCCGCTGTGTGATTTGTAGGAGTTCTCAATGGAATACAAAGATCCTATGTTTGAACTGCTGAGCAGTCTGGAGCAGATTGTTTTTAAAGATGTATCGCAGACGGTTACTCTGACGCAAAAAACCAACCCTTTCACCGAATTTGAACAGCTACGACGAGGGACAGGTTTAAAAACAGATGATTTTGCCCGGGTGATGGGCGTGACGGTCGCGACGGTTCATGAATGGGAGTCTAAACGCGTAAAGCCTTCCAATACCGAATTGAAGTTAATGCGCCTGATTCAGGCAGACCCAAGATTAAGTAAGCAACTGATGGATTGAACTATTTTTCAATTTTACTTATGAACGGTCCTGTAAAAGGGCCGTTCCCTTAAGGGGGTTATCCACAAAAAAGAAAATAGTAGTTGCATCCACATGCGTAAAATGAGTTAATGCCCTCAACGGTTTGACGTACAGACCATTACAGCAGTTAGTAAGGCAAGTCCCTTCAAGAGTTATCGTTGATACCCTTCGTAGTGAGCATTTCCTTTACTGTTAAAAAATCTGTAAAGCACGCCATATCGCCGAAAGGCACACTTATTTTTTAAAAGGTAATACACTATGTCCGGTAAAATGACTGGTATCGTAAAATGGTTCAACGCTGACAAAGGTTTTGGCTTCATCACTCCTGACGATGGCTCTAAAGACGTGTTCGTACACTTCTCTGCTATCCAGAACGATGGCTACAAATCTCTGGACGAAGGTCAGAAAGTTTCCTTCACCATCGAAAGCGGCGCTAAAGGCCCGGCAGCTGGCAACGTAACCAGCCTGTAAGCTTAATAAGCTCAAAATTCTGAATCCCTGCCAAACGGCGGGGATTTTTTTTATCTGTACTTCGCAAGACTCCCCGCCCAAACGCTTCTTTGCATTACTTTACCCGTCCTCCCTTTGACCTTTCCCTAAGGGCAAGCTTTATAGTGAGCCAGTCTGTATTCCACAATATTCACAAGGAATTGAAGTTATGTCGAAATCCTCACTGCTGCTGGTTTTAGGTTTGCTCACTACCGCTAGCGCGTTCGCAGCAACTCCGGAAGCTGCTTTTCTGGCGGAACACGGGCTCAGCGGTAAATCCGTCGAGCAAATCGTCGAGACCATTGACCAGTCGCCACAGAACCGCCCGCTGCCGTACTCAGCATCTATCACCAGTACCGAACTGAAGCTCTCTTCGGGCGATCAGATTTATACCCTACCGCTCGGTGACAAGTTCTATCTGTCATTCGCCCCCTATGAATGGCAAACACATCCTTGCTTCAACCACAGCCTTTCTGGCTGCCAGGGCGAAATGCCGGAGAAGGCATTCAATGTCAAAGTGACGGATAACAAGGGTGAGGTGGTGGTACAAAAAGTGATGAAGAGCGGTCGAAATGGCTTCGTCGGGGTATGGCTACCGCGCAACATGGCAGGCACAATCGCGGTAAGCTACAACGGTAAAACGGCGGAGTATCCCATCAAGACGATGGAAGACAGCCAGACCTGTCTGACAAAATTACAGCTGCGCTAACAACATACAAAAAAGCCGGATGGCACAATGCTTATCCGGCTTTTCAAAGTCAGCTCAGGAGCGTTACTGCAGCAGAGAAATATCCGCTACGCGCAGGAACAGTTCGCGCAGTTTTGCGAGCATAGACAGACGGTTAATACGCAGATCTTTATCTTCCACGTTGACCATCACTTTCTCGAAGAACGCATCAACCGGTTCACGCAGTTCCGCCAACTCAACCAGCGCTTCCTGGTAACGACCAGCTGCAAAGACAGGCTCCAGCTTATCGCGCAGCACCACAACCTGCAGCGCCAGCGCAATTTCTTCCGGCTCTTTCAGCGTTGCCGAATTTACGCGGTCATTCAGCGTCTCTTCAGACTTCGCCAGGATGTTCGATACACGCTTGTTCGCTGCAGCCAGCGCGGACGCGGCTTCCAGCGTACGGAAGTGCGAAACCGCCTTCATACGTGCGTCGAAATCAGCCGGACGAGTCGGACGACGCGCCAGTACTGCCTGAATGGTATCGACGGTGTAACCTTCATCCTGATACCAGGCGCGGAAGCGACCGAGCATAAAGTCGATCACATCATCCACCACGTTGGCGTTAGTCAGCTTGTCGCCATACAGACGAACCGCTTCTTCGGTCAACGTTTGTAGATCCAGATTCAGGTTCTTCTCAACGATGATACGCAGTACGCCCAGCGCGGCACGACGCAGCGCAAACGGGTCTTTGTCGCCTTTCGGATGCTGACCGATACCGAAGATACCCGCCAGTGTGTCCATCTTATCGGCAATCGCCACGGCACAGGCAACCGGGTTAGATGGCAGGTCATCACCAGCAAAACGCGGCTGATACTGCTCGTTCAGCGCCACAGCGACATCTTCCGCTTCACCATCGTGACGCGCGTAGTGCATGCCCATCACGCCCTGGGTATCGGTGAACTCGAAGACCATGTTGGTCATCAGGTCGCACTTGGACAGCAGGCCAGCACGCGTTGCGTGGTTAACGTCAGCGCCAATTTGACCAGCAATCCAGCCCGCCAGCGCCTGGATACGGTCAGTTTTGTCGCGTAGCGTACCCAGTTGCTGTTGGAACAGCACGGTTTGCAGACGTGGCAGATGGTCTTCCAGACGTTTTTTACGGTCAGTATTGAAGAAGAACTCGGCATCCGCCAGACGCGGACGAACCACCTTCTCGTTACCGGAGATGATTTGCTGCGGGTCTTTGGATTCGATGTTGGCAACGAAGATAAAGTTCGGCAGCAGTTTGCCGTCGTTCGCGTATACCGGGAAGTACTTCTGGTCACCTTTCATGGTGTGTACCAGCGCTTCGGACGGAACAGCGAGGAATTTCTCTTCGAACTTCGCGGTCAGCACGACCGGCCATTCCACCAGCGAGGTGACTTCTTCCAGCAGGCTTTCACTCAGATCGGCGTTGCCGCCAATTTTACGCGCCGCGTCTTCGGCATCAGCTTTGATTTTGGCTTTACGCTCAGCGTAATCCGCAATCACTTTGCCGCGCTCACGCAGAATTTCTGGGTACTGATCGGCATTATCGATGGTGAACTCCGGCTCGCCCATAAAGCGATGCCCGCGGATCACGCGATCGGACTGAATCCCCAGAATAGTTGCCGGAATAACTTTGTCGCCCAGCAGCAACGTCACGGTGTGAACCGGACGCACGAAGTGAACGTCAGACGCGCCCCAGCGCATCAGTTTCGGGATCGGCAGCTTAGCCAGTGAGGTGGCGATCATATTCGGCAGCAACGCTTCAGCGCTTTCGCCTTTCACATGCGCGCGATACAGCAGCCACTCGCCTTTGTCGGTGGTCAGACGCTCAGCCTGATCAACCGTGATGCCACAGCCACGCGCCCAACCTTCAGCCGCTTTGCTCGGTTTACCTTCGGCGTCAAACGCCTGGGCGATAGCCGGGCCGCGTTTTTCTACTTCACGGTCGGGTTGTGCTTCAGCCAGGGCAGCGACTTTCAACGCCAGACGACGCGGCGCGGCGAACCACTCCACGTTGCCGTGCGCGATGCCAGCATTATCCAGCTCCGCGGTAAAGTTCGCAGCAAAGGACTCAGCCAGGCTGCGCAGTGCTTTTGGTGGCAGCTCTTCAGTGCCGATTTCCACCAGAAAAGTTTTCTCAGACATGGCCGCCTCTTATTTGTCTTTGTTGCACATCGGGAAGCCAAGGGCTTCACGGGAAGCGTAGTAAGCTTCTGCCACTGCTTTGGTCAGGGTGCGAATACGCAGGATATAGCGCTGACGCTCGGTGACGGAGATGGCTTTACGCGCATCCAGCAGGTTGAAGCTATGGGCGGCTTTCAGAATACGTTCATACGCAGGCAGCGGCAGCGGATTTTCCAGCGCCAGCAACTGCTGCGCTTCTTTCTCGTACTGCTCGAAGCAGGTGAACAGGAAGTCCACGTCGGCGTATTCGAAGTTGTAGGTGGATTGCTCCACTTCGTTCTGATGGAACACGTCGCCGTAAGTGGTTTTACCCAGCGGGCCGTCGCTCCAGACCAGGTCGTAAACGCTGTCTACGCCCTGAATGTACATGGCCAGACGTTCCAGACCGTAGGTAATTTCCCCGGTCACTGGTTTACATTCCAGACCACCAACCTGCTGGAAGTAGGTGAACTGCGTGACTTCCATGCCGTTCAGCCACACTTCCCAACCCAGACCCCAGGCACCCAGCGTCGGGTTTTCCCAGTTATCTTCCACGAAACGGATATCGTGAATGGTCGGGTCCATACCCAGCTCTTTCAGAGAACCCAGGTACAGCTCCTGAATGTTGTCCGGAGACGGCTTAATCACTACCTGGAACTGATAGTAGTGCTGTAAGCGGTTCGGGTTTTCGCCATAGCGGCCGTCGGTCGGACGACGAGAAGGCTGCACATAAGCAGTCGCCATCGGTTCCGGCCCCAGCGCCCGCAGGCAGGTCATTGGGTGAGATGTCCCCGCGCCGACTTCCATGTCCAATGGTTGAACGATGGTGCAGCCCTGGCGAGCCCAGTAATCCTGTAAGGTCAGGATCAAGCCCTGGAAGGTCCTGGTATCAAACTTTTGCATATTATTTCGTGCTGGATACGTGTGGATTTAAAGGAAGCGGTCAGTATACCCGCTGGCTGCAAGATATACAGTACGAAACGGGAAAAAGGGGGAACTTAGCGCATGGAAAGGTGTAAAAACTGCCCGTCTGCATCAAAAGAGCAGACAAAACTCTCTTTACGGAAGGTAGAACCACGCATCTCATAGCTGCCCTGAAATTGTTCCAGACCGGAGATATCAATTTTCTGCACTCCAGTGTTGTAGATTTGTGCCGCCTCATTTTTACATAGTGACTCCATATCCAGCGAACGTGTTGCACTGACTTTGATCTTTTGCGCCTTCTGCGCGGGTGCAGGCGGCTGGGTGTCGGCGCACGCAACCAGTAAAAGGGGAACGATCGCGGAAAAGAAATACTTCATCATCATTTTATTACCGCCTGGTTTGCTGGTCAGTCTTATTATTAAGTGTCTGGAAACGGATGCTATTTTGAGAATCTCATCAGACCATCTCAAGCTTTAGCGTAAGAACTCGGATTTTTCCAGTGAGCTACGCTCGCAAATTTTCGGTCAGACTTTTTTTAATGGATACAGAGGAACTGATGCAGCCCAAAATATTCTGGATTGATAACCTGCGCGGGATAGCCTGTCTCATGGTTGTGATGATCCACACCACGACCTGGTACATCACCAATGCGCAAAGCGTCAGCCCGTTGAATTGGGATCTGGCCAATGTGCTCAATTCAGCCTCTCGCGTCAGCGTCCCGTTGTTCTTTATGATTTCGGGCTATCTGTTTTTTGGCGAGCGCAGCGCCAAATCGCGCCATTTCATGCGCATTGCGCTCTGCATCCTGTTTTACAGCAGCGTGGCGCTGGCCTACATCCTGCTGTTTACCTCGATCAACGCTGAGCTGTCGCTGAAAAACCTGCTGCAAAAGCCGGTGTTCTATCACCTGTGGTTTTTCTTCGCGATCGCCGTAATCTACCTGGTTTCCCCGCTGATACAGGTAAAAAATATCAGCGGCAAGATGCTGCTAGCGCTTATGGTGGTGATTGGGGTGATTGCCAATCCCAATACCGTCTCACAAAAAATTGGCGGTTTTGAGTGGCTTCCCATCAACCTGTACATCAGTGGCGACACGTTCTACTACATCGTGTACGGTATGCTAGGCCGAGCGATTGGTATGATGGATACGCACAAGCGCGCGCTTACCTGGCTCTGTGCGGCGTTGTTTATCACTGCAGTGTTTATTATTTCTCGAGGCACGTTGCATGAACTGCGTTGGCGAGGCAATTTTGCCGATACCTGGTATCTCTATTGCGGCCCGGCTGTGTTTATTTGTGCCGCCTCCCTCCTGACGCTGGTCAAAAATACGCTCAGTACGCGCACTCTGCCGGTACTGGGCCTTATTTCCCGCCACTCCCTGGGCATTTATGGCTTTCATGCGCTGATCATTCACGCGCTACGCACCAACGGTGTAGAACTCAAAAACTGGCCGCCGCTGGATATGCTATGGATTTTTAGCGCCACACTGGCGGGAAGTTTACTGTTGTCTGTATTGTTGCAGCGCATCGATACGCGCAGACTGGTGAGCTAACAATAAAAGCCCTCGATCGGTAACCATCGAGGGCATACGATCACTCCGTAAAATCGTCTGCGACTGCCAGCGTTTCTTTTGGATGCTCAAAGCCACTATCACGGATATTTTTCTGCACCGCAACGGTACCAAACAGGCTTAAAAAGAAGGCCAGGCCGTAAAACCCTTTCTCGTTTAGCAGCAGCGTGGCATTCCACAAACCGATAACCAACAATGCAACCGCAATAATAAACGCGGCAAGACAGGTTATGTAGTAAATCGGCGTTGTCGGGATCCCCTCATATTTATCCCGTACCGTCTTTTGATACGACGCAGCAGAAAACAAACCAAGCACCAAAACAGCAAAGTAATACCCCTTTTCGTTCAACTGCATATCGGCATTCCACAACCCCAGCAGATAAACCACAATGCCGCCGAGAAGCGCGACCCATGACACAATACTAAATGCCGGTGAATAAGTTGATGTCCTGTTTTCCATTTAGAGTTCCGGTCCTTTAGATAAATATTCTGCTGAACGCATGAGTAAAACTTGCCCCAGTAAACATACGATGAATGCCAGCGGGAACAGCCCCTTTTCGAGGGGTGATAATGGGACATTCAATACGCCCACCAACAGCACCCCTACCGTGATGAGCGCCACCATCTGACATACAGAGGCGAAGTGTTCATCGTTCTGATTGAGATTTTCTGCACGCTGATAAACGTACGTCACAAACATTCCCGTCATCAGCACGGCGAAAAAATAGCCTTTGCTACTCAATAACGGGCATGCCCGCCATAAGCCAATAACGTAAATCAATGCACCAGAGAAGAATAATATCCATGGCAACAGCCTTGTCGTCTTCATTGGGACCTCCTTATCCATCATGGATACAATATGAATAACCCACTAAAGACAACACAGAAAAGGCCACTACGCCGGACTTTCAGAATAAATTCATGCGCGCTAATTATTAATTAGATTGAAATATATATTTGATAAATCCCCTCTGTTTACCAGAGGGGATTTAGGGTCAGGACATCAGCGGGTGTAATTGCTGATAGATTCGGCGGAAGGTTTCCCGACGCTGTTGGTAAAGGGCATGGCGCTCGACATCAGGATAATGCGCCTGCTCCAGCGTAAGCTGAGGTAGAAGATCTGATAATGGCTGCTGCGGATTAATGGCAATCTGCGCCAGACGCGCCGCACCGAGAGCAGGACCAACATCGCCGCCGGTACGGTAATCCAACTGCAATCCGCTGATGTCAGACAGCATCTGACGCCAGTATTCGCTGCGCGCCCCGCCGCCAATCAGCGTAATGCTGGAGGGCTGCACGCCGCAGGCGTGTACCACGTCCATACCCTCAGCCAATGCAAAACCAACGCCTTCCAGCACCGCCTGAGCCAGCTCCGCCGGACCATGCTGATGCGTCAGACCGAAAAATACGCCCTTCGCCTGCGGGTTGTTGTGCGGCGTACGTTCACCGGACAGATAGGGTAAAAACCAGACCGGCTCAGCGTGTTCATCCGCCTGTTGCGCTGCGGCAATCAACGCAGGAACGCTCGCCAGTCCGGTTAATTTTGCCGCCCAGTCCAGGCAGGATGCCGCACTTAACATCACGGACATCAGGTGCCATCGTTCAGGCAATGCATGGCAAAAGCTATGGACCGCGCTTTCCGGTTTGCTGAGAAAGCCGTCGCTGACCGCAAAATAGACCCCGGAAGTACCCAGCGATAGCATCGCCTGACCGGCATTCATCATGCCCACGCCAACCGCCCCCGCTGCGTTATCCCCGCCTCCGGCGACCACCGCAACCTCCTGCATTCCCCAGGCCCTGGCGACTGCTGGCAACAATGTTCCGGTAATCTCACTGCCTTCATAGAGCGCAGGCATATGCGCACGAGTCAGCTTACAGGCTTCCAGCATGACATCACTCCAGTCACGCTTCGCAACATCCAGCCACAGGGTACCAGCCGCATCAGACATATCGCTGGCGAAATCGCCGGTCATACGCAGGCGCAGGTAATCTTTCGGCAGCAGGACTTTATCAACCCGGCTAAAAATCTCCGGTTCGTGGCGCTGTACCCACAGCAGCTTTGGCGCGGTAAAGCCAGGCATCATCAGGTTGCCGGTGATGGCACGAGACTGCGGAACCAGACTCTCCAGCATGACGCACTCTTCGGCGCAGCGACCATCGTTCCACAGGATAGCCGGGCGCAATACCTTCTGTTGTGCATCCAGTAGCGTCGCGCCGTGCATCTGTCCGGCAATCCCCAACGCTTTCACCTCGCGAAGTGAATGCTGCCGACCCAGGGCTTTCACAGCGCGATCCGTTGCCAGCCACCACTGCTCTGGGTCTTGTTCTGACCATAACGGGTGCGGGCGCGAGACGGTGAGTTTCTCTGTTTGCGAAGCGACCACATCGCCCTGCTCGTTGAGCAGAATGGCCTTTACGCCTGATGTGCCAAGATCTATCCCGATATACATAGGGCATCGTTCCTTAAAGAAAGGCCCGGTCGCGCGAGCTGACCGGGCTTACGGACATGCTCAGAGACCCGTTATTTGTCGAACAAATAATGGTTCACCAGATTTTCCAGCAATTCCTGATGACCGCTCTGGTGCACTGGCGCCAGGTTGTGTTGTTCAGCGTACTGCGCAATTTCCGTCAGCGTCATCTGCCCTTTCAGAATTTGCTGGCCCAGCTCACCATTCCAACCGGCATAACGTTTAGCCACGCGCTGATCCAGACCACCGTCTTCAATCATACGCGCCGCAATTTTCAGCGACAGCGCCATGGTATCCATCGCACCAATATGACCATAGAACAGATCGTATTTATCGGTACTCTGACGACGAACCTTGGCATCGAAGTTCAGGCCACCGGTGGTGAAGCCGCCGGCTTTCAGGATTTCGTACATCACCAACGCATTCTCTTCTACGCTGTTCGGGAACTGGTCAGTATCCCAGCCCAGTTGCGCGTCCCCACGGTTGGCATCGACAGAGCCAAACAGACCCAGCGCGATAGCGGTGGCGATTTCGTGATGGAACGAGTGACCCGCCAGCGTGGCGTGGTTGGCTTCGATATTCAGTTTGATCTCTTTTTCCAGACCGAACTGCTTGAGGAATCCGTATACGGTCGCCGCATCGTAATCGTACTGGTGCTTGGTCGGTTCCTGCGGCTTCGGCTCGATAAGCAAAGTTCCCTGGAAACCGGTTTTGTGTTTGTGTTCCACGACCAGTTGCATGAAGCGACCAATTTGCTCACGTTCCTGACGCAGATCGGTATTCAGCAGCGTTTCATAGCCTTCACGACCGCCCCACAGAACGTAGTTTTCACCGCCTAATTTATGCGTGGCATCCATAGCCGTAACCACCTGAGTGGCGGCCCAGCTGAACACTTCCGGATCCGGGTTCGTGGCCGCGCCCGCGCCGTAACGTGGGTTGGTGAAGCAGTTTGCCGTTCCCCACAGCAGCTTCACGCCGCTCTGCTCCTGTTTTGCCGCCAGTACATCAACCATCTGCGCAAAATTGTTTTTGTACTCTTTCAGCGACGCACCTTCCGGCGAGACATCCACGTCATGGAAGCAGTAGTAGGGCACGTTCAGCTTGTGGAAAAACTCGAACGCCACGTCCGCCTTGCGCTTCGCTAATTCCAGCGCTTCACCGGGCTGCTGCCACGGGCGATTAAATGCACCAACACCAAACATATCTGCACCATTCCAGCAGAAAGTGTGCCAGTAGCAGGCAGCAAACCGCAGGTGATCTTCCATACGCTTGCCTAACACTAACTCATCAGAGTTGTAGTGGCGAAATGCTAATGGATTAGTTGATTTGGTGCCTTCATAACGAACGCGCTCAAGCTGGTCAAAATAGGCTGGCATAATGAACTCCATAATCAGGTAATGCGGCGGGTGATGGATAATGTCGTAATATTGGGCACTCCCCACCTATTGCTCAATTATGTTATTTCATACTGCCATTGAGATAATTCACAAGTGTGCGCTACTTCTCAAAATAAAATCTGAACAATTTAAAAATTGTTACTTATCAAACTTAAATGCAACCCAGGTGACGAATCATTTAAAATACGATCCCGGTCATAAATCAAGAAATAAACCAAAAAACGTAATTGGAAGATAAAAATCTATAATTGCCTTCCCGCCGTTACCTGTTAAAACTCTGCTACGTCTTATGCTGTGATTGTTACTTTTACTGCTATTTCTCCCCTACAAAAGGCATCACGATTATGAAGATGAAGAACATTTTACTTGCTGTTTGCACATCCCTTTTACTCACCAGCGTCGCAGGTCATGCCAAAGAAGTAAAAATCGGTATGGCGATTGATGATCTCCGCCTGGAACGCTGGCAGAAAGATCGCGATATTTTCGTCAACAAAGCTGAATCGCTTGGTGCGAAAGTATTTGTACAATCGGCGAATGGTAATGAAGAAACCCAAATGTCGCAGATTGAAAACATGATAAACCGGGGCGTGGATGTCCTTGTGATAATCCCTTACAACGGCCAGGTATTAAGCAATGTTATCAAAGAAGCAAAACAAGAAGGGATCAAGGTGCTGGCTTACGATCGCATGATCAATGATGCTGACATCGATTTTTATATCTCTTTCGATAATGAAAAAGTAGGTGAATTACAGGCTCAATCATTAGTCAATATTGTTCCCGAAGGGAATTATTTCCTGATGGGTGGCTCACCCGTTGATAACAACGCGAAGCTGTTCCGCGCTGGACAAATGAAAGTATTAAAACCTTATATCGACAGCGGAAAAATTAAGGTAGTGGGCGATCAATGGGTTGACGGCTGGTTACCGGAGAATGCGTTGAAGATTATGGAAAATGCGCTAACCGCCAACAATAACAAAATTGACGCAGTAGTTGCCTCAAATGACGCCACAGCTGGCGGTGCGATTCAGGCGCTGAGTGCGCAAGGATTATCAGGAAAAGTCGCTATTTCCGGACAAGATGCAGACCTTGCAGGCATCAAGCGCATTGTCGCCGGGACTCAAACCATGACGGTTTATAAACCTATTACATTGCTCGCAAATACCGCTGCGGAAATCGCCGTCGAACTGGGAAATGATCAACAGCCTAAAGCAGATACTTCGCTGAATAATGGCCTGAAAGATGTCCCTTCCCGACTACTCACACCTATTGATGTTAACAAAGATAATATTAACGAGACCGTCATTAAAGACGGATTCCACAAGAAAAGCGATCTGTAAGCCATGTGCCCTCTGCAAATCAGAGGGCAATAAAACGTGGTGTCAAATTCGCCACGGATATACGTGAATGTCCACGCAGGGTTCTCTTATTGGCTTATGTGGAGCAGTTATGCCATATCTTCTTGAAATGAAAAACATTACCAAGACATTCGGCGTAGTGAAGGCGGTTGATAACGTTAGCCTTAGGATCAATGCTGGCGAAATCATTTCATTATGCGGTGAAAATGGTTCGGGTAAATCGACGCTAATGAAAGTTCTGTGCGGAATTTACCCGCATGGAACCTACGAAGGTGAGATCATTTTTGCTGGCGAAGCCATCCGTGCCAGCCATATTCGTGATACCGAACGTAAGGGTATTGCGATCATCCACCAGGAATTAGCCCTGGTGAAAGAGTTAACAATACTGGAAAATATTTTCCTCGGTAACGAAATGACCCGTAACGGCGTTCTTGATTACGAGATGATGACGTTACGCTGTCAAAAATTACTCGATCAGGTCAGTTTGTCTATTTCGCCAGATACGCGCGTGGGCGATTTAGGATTAGGGCAACAACAGCTGGTAGAAATTGCAAAAGCGCTGAATAAGCAGGTCCGCTTACTTATTCTGGATGAACCAACGGCCTCTCTCACCGAGCAGGAAACTGCAATACTGCTGAATATTATACGTGACCTACAACAGCATGATATCGCCTGCATTTATATTTCACACAAATTGAATGAAGTTAAGGCCATCTCGAATACCATTTGCGTTATTCGCGACGGTAAACACATCGGCACACGCGATGCGACCAACATGACTGAAGACGATATTATCACCATGATGGTTGGTCGTGAGCTCACCGCACTTTACCCCAGCGAGCCTCATACCACGGGAGAAGAGATTTTACGGGTTGAGAATCTGACAGCCTGGCATCCCGTCAATCGCCATATAAAACGCGTCAACGACATTTCTTTCTCACTCAAGCAGGGCGAAATTCTCGGTATTGCCGGACTCGTCGGTGCAGGACGTACCGAAGCCGTACAGTGTCTGTTTGGCGTCTGGTCTGGTCGCTGGGAGGGAAAGATTTTTATTGAAGGCACTCAGGTGCATATCCATAACTGCCAGCAAGCTATTGCTCATGGAATCGCCATGGTGCCTGAAGACAGAAAAAAAGATGGCATTGTTCCGGTGATGGCTGTGGGGAAAAATATCACGCTGGCTGCACTCGATAAATTTACCGGGGGCATGAGCCATCTTGATGATGCCGCTGAACAAAAATGCATTCTGGAATCGCTTCAACAGCTCAAAGTAAAAACATCGTCCCCCGACCTTGCGATCGGGCGTCTGAGCGGAGGGAATCAGCAAAAAGCGATTCTCGCGCGTTGCCTCCTGTTAAATCCCCGGATTCTCATTCTTGATGAACCCACCAGGGGTATTGATATCGGCGCCAAATATGAAATCTACAAACTCATCAACCAGCTCGTCCAGGAAGGCATTGCCGTGATTGTCATCTCCTCTGAATTACCTGAAGTGCTCGGACTAAGCGATCGCATCCTCGTGATGCATGAAGGAAAACTGAAAGCTAACCTGGTAAATCATAACCTGACTCAGGAGCAGGTGATGGAAGCCGCATTAAGGAGCGAACATCATGTCGAAAAACAATCCGTCTGAAGCGAAACTTTCTCCCTCTATCACAGGTGGTTTCCCAGCAATAAAATCGCTTAACTTGCAAGTCTTCGTCATGATTGCGGCGATTATCGTGATTATGCTGTTTTTCACGTGGACCACTGATGGCGCATACCTGAGCGCACGTAATGTCTCGAACCTGCTTCGACAGACTGCGATTACCGGTATTCTTGCCGTGGGTATGGTGTTTGTGATCATTTCCGCTGAAATCGATCTCTCTGTCGGTTCCATGATGGGATTATTGGGCGGCGTAGCGGCGATCTGTGATGTTTGGCTAGGCTGGCCTTTACCGCTGACGGTGATCGTAACCCTGACTCTGGGATTGCTCCTCGGGGCATGGAATGGATGGTGGGTTGCTTACCGCAAGGTTCCCTCGTTTATCGTCACCCTTGCGGGAATGCTGGCTTTCCGCGGTATTCTGATTGGCATCACCAACGGCACCACCGTATCCCCCACCAGCGCAGCAATGTCTCAGATTGGTCAGAGCTACTTGTCTGATGGCACAGGCTTTGTCATCGGTGCTCTCGGCTTAATGGCGTTTGTTGGCTGGCAATGGCGAGGCCGTATGCGTCGCCAGGCGTTAGGCCTTGCCACTCCCGCATCAACGTCGGCTGTGGGTCGCCAGGCATTCACAGCCATTGTCGTCTTAGGGGCAATCTGGCTATTAAACGATTATCGTGGTGTTCCAACGCCCGTCCTGCTGCTGACGCTGCTGCTGCTCGGTGGGATGTTTATGGCCACGCGCACTGCATTCGGTCGGAGAATTTACGCCATTGGCGGGAATCTGGAAGCCGCCCGCCTTTCAGGTATCAACGTTGAACGCACCAAACTTGCCGTCTTCGCTATTAATGGTTTGATGGTCGCCATTGCCGGGCTCATTCTTAGCTCCCGGCTTGGCGCAGGTTCCCCTTCCGCAGGGAACATTGCAGAACTGGATGCCATTGCCGCATGTGTCATCGGGGGAACCAGCCTGGCGGGAGGGGTCGGGAGTGTTGCCGGCGCCGTCATGGGCGCATTTATTATGGCTTCTCTCGATAATGGAATGAGTATGATGGACGTCCCCACCTTCTGGCAATACATAGTGAAAGGAGCGATATTGTTGTTGGCGGTATGGATGGACTCAGCAACCAAACGTCGTTCCTGAATTTAAGAAGTGGGTGTATCTCAATGCCGGTTAATGCAACCGGCATTGTCTTTTCTACATGATTCAGCAGGAAAAGAACCATGTTGTATAAACGTCATCGTATTACGTTGTTATTTAATGCCAATAAAGCCTACGACCGTCAGGTGGTTGAAGGGGTTGGCGAGTATCTGCAAGCGTCGCAATCGGAGTGGGATATCTTCATAGAAGAAGATTTTCGTGCTCGCATTGATAACATTAAAGAGTGGTTAGGCGACGGCGTTATTGCCGATTATGACGATGATGATATTGCGCAATTACTTGTCGATGTGGATGTTCCGATCATTGGCGTTGGGGGTTCCTACCATCTGCAGCAAGATTATCCACCAGTACATTACATTGCCACCGACAACCACGCGCTGGTAGAAAGCGCCTTCCTGCATCTGAAAGAGAAAGGGATTAACCGCTTTGCGTTTTACGGTCTGCCTGCCTCAAGCGGTAAACGCTGGGCCGCAGAACGTGAATATGCGTTTTGCCAGTTGGTTGCCAAAGAGAAGTACCGCGGCGTCGTCTATCAGGGGCTGGAAACCGCGCCAGAAAACTGGCAGCACGCGCAAAATAGGCTGGCGGACTGGCTGCAAACTCTGCCGCCGCAAACCGGGATTATCGCCGTCACCGACGCACGTGCGCGGCACGTTCTGCAGGCCTGTGAACATCTGCATATTCCGGTACCGGAAAAACTGTGCGTCATTGGTATCGATAACGAAGAACTGACCCGTTACCTGTCACGAGTCGCCTTGTCCTCCGTCGCTCAGGGGGCCAGACAAATGGGGTATCAGGCAGCCAAACTACTCCACCGCCTGCTGGCTCACGAAGAGATACCCTTACAGCGCATTCTGGTTCCTCCTGTACGCGTTGTTGCGCGTCAGTCTACAGATTATCGTTCACTTACCGATCCTGCCGTTATTCAGGCGATGCATTACATTCGCAACCATGCCTGCAAAGGTATCAAGGTTGATCAAGTGTTGGACTCAGTAGGGATTTCACGTTCGAATCTGGAGAAGCGCTTTAAAGAAGAGGTCGGAGAGACCATTCACGCCGTGATTCATGCCGAAAAGCTGGAAAAGGCGCGCAGCCTGTTGATTTCTACCACGCTTTCAATCAACGAAATTTCACAGATGTGCGGCTATCCGTCTCTGCAGTATTTCTATTCGGTATTCAAGAAAGAGTACGACACGACGCCAAAAGAGTATCGCGATGTGAACAGTGAAGTGTTGCTATAAGGATGATAGCCGGAGGGCGAAGTCGCCATCCGGCACTCGAAATTACATATGCGCGGCGATTAAACGCTGGTTGTCCTGATACATTGCGAACAGATAGTTGTTATAACTCTGTCCCTTAGTGGAATAACCCTTCAGCTTATGGATCATCGCGGTGGCGGTGACTTCCTGATCGGCTTTACGCAGCTGCGCACGTGACTTACGGAAGGAAGAGTAGGCCGGATGCGTATTCAAATTAATGACGTAAGCATTCACCGACTCTTTCACTGATTCAAATTGTGAGTAGCCTTTGACCTTACCCGGTGCATTGTTACAACGACCCTTGCCGCATTTCATGCCAAACAGGTTGTTGTTGCTACGCGCCAGCTTCGACGTACCCCAGCCGCTTTCTGCCGCAGCCATGGTTGCCACCATACTGGTCGGGATAATGTCTACACGTTCAAGCAGCGTATTCCACGGAATTTTACGCGTGTTACCAGACCAGTTCACCTTGTAGCGCTTCGCGATGTCTTTCATACGCGTACGCTCAGTCGGTGACCAGCGGTTCTGGTACTGTTTTGAAATCAGCCAGTTACGGTCCGCCGTAATGGCAGCATTTTGACTGGTAATATAAGGCATAACCGTCCGGAGAAACGCTTTTTTCCTTGGTGTTCCGGAAGGGTATTTTCGCAAATCAGGAAGTGAACTACTCTTTGCACTATTGCGAGAATACTCTTGTTTACTGCTAACCTGTTTATTACTTGCCTTGGTTATCTGGGGCTTGTGACTCGTTGTCGCCGTGTGTGTCTTTGCCAGCACCTCACCCGAAAATGCAACGGTGAGTAACATAAGAATCATTGCCCCATATCGTCGAATGGGAGTCAATATCATTAGGTCTCCTGGTCGGATTTATACATTCCAACACCTTATATTTTTCACAAAAATGAGAGATGAATCTCAAATCATATCAAAAATAGCCGTCAAGAGCACCCACAGGAATAGTCCAATTCTGAAACTATGTCACGTATTAACGGTTCTGGGTGCCATTAATTCGAAGAAAATGTGGAGGTTATCGCAAAATCAGTTCATTTTTTGCGCGCGATCGCTCACCCTCACTTCTCCTCCTGGCGGAATCAACTCAAAGGAGGAGTTTCCGGCCTGATTTCGCTGGCAAACTGGCGAAAATCGCAGCATCAAGGACAGCACTATGAAACTTGCCGCCGTTGCGCTGGCGCTAATGCCCGGCATTGCCATCGCCTCATCATGGACGTCTCAAGGACTTCCCACCTTCGAAGCGGAAGGTACGGGTAAATTCGTCAGCCATGCAGCGTTGACGAAGGGTACCCGTCCTTTAACCCTGAATTTTGACCAACAGTGCTGGCAGCCTGCTGATGCGATAAAACTCAACCAGATGCTGTCGCTAAAACCTTGTGAAGGCACGCCGCCACAGTGGCGTTTATTCAAAGACGGCGATTACACGCTGGAAATCGATACCCGCTCCGGTACGCCGACGCTGATGCTGTTGGTAAAAAGTGCTAAGGACACCGTCACCACCCAGATTCGCCAATGCCCGAAATGGGACGGCTCACCATTAACGCTGGACGTGAGCCAGACCTTCCCGGAAGGTGCCGTGGTGCGTGATTTCTACAGCCAGCAAACGGCAACGGTAAAAAACGGGTCGATTACCCTACAGCCCGCCGCAACCAGTAACGGGCTGTTGCTACTGGAACGGGCGGAAACCGATGCCCCCGCCGCTTTCGACTGGCATAACGCCACGGTGTATTTCGTCCTGACGGACCGCTTTGTGAATGGCGATCCGAGTAACGACCACAGCTATGGGCGTCGCAACGACGGCATGCAGGAAATTGGCACTTTCCACGGTGGCGATTTGCGCGGGCTCGCCAGCAAACTCGACTACCTGCAACAGTTAGGCGTCAACGCCCTGTGGATCAGCGCGCCGTTTGAGCAAATCCACGGCTGGGTCGGCGGTGGCTCCAAAGGGGACTTCCCCCACTACGCTTACCACGGCTACTACACCCAGGACTGGACCACGCTTGACGCCAATATGGGAAACGAAGCGGACCTGCGTGCGCTGGTTGATGGCGCACACCAGCGCGGCATCCGTGTCTTGTTTGATGTGGTGATGAACCATACCGGCTACGCCACGCTGGCGGATATGCAGGAGTATCAGTTTGGGGCACTGTACCTATCGGGCGATGAACTGAAAAAAACGCTCGGGGAACGCTGGACGGACTGGCAGCCATCCGCCGGGCAAAGCTGGCACAGTTTCAATGATTACATCAACTTTAGCGATAAAGCTGGCTGGGAAAAATGGTGGGGGAAAAACTGGGTCCGCACCGATATTGGCGATTACGACAATCCTGGCTTTGACGACCTGACGATGTCGCTGGCCTTCCTGCCCGATCTGAAAACCGAATCCACCACGCCTTCCGGGCTGCCAAACTTTTATCAGCACAAGCCGGATACGCACGCCAAAGCCATCGCCGGTTACACGCCCCGGGATTATCTGACGCACTGGCTCAGTCAGTGGGTGCGTGATTATGGAATTGACGGATTTCGGGTCGACACCGCTAAACACGTCGAGCTTCCCGCCTGGCAGCAGCTAAAAACACAAGCCAGCGCGGCGCTGGTCGAATGGAAGAAAGCCAATCCGGAAAAAGCGCTGGATAATAACCCCTTCTGGATGACTGGCGAGGCCTGGGGTCACGGTGTGATGCAAAGCGACTATTACCGTCACGGCTTCGATGCGATGATCAATTTCGACTACCAGGAGCAGGCGGCAAAGGCCGTTGATTGTCTGGCAAATATGGACCCCACCTGGCAGCAGATGGCGGATAAATTGCAGGACTTCAACGTCCTGAGCTATCTCTCCTCGCACGATACACGTCTGTTCCGCGAAGGTGGAGACAAAGCCGCCGAGCTATTGCTGCTGGCACCTGGCGCGGTTCAACTCTTTTATGGCGACGAGTCGGCCCGCCCCTTTGGCCCAACCGGCTCAGACCCATTACAGGGTACGCGCTCAGAGATGAACTGGCAGGATGTGACCGGGAAATCTGCCGCCAGCGTCGCACACTGGCAGCGAATCAGTCAGTTCAGGGCCAGACATCCCGCCATTGGTGCCGGTAAACAAATCACGCTGCCGCTGACGCAGGGATACGGATTTATTCGTGAGCATGGCGACGATAAGGTGATGGTGGTGTGGGCCGGTCAGCCCTGATCCCGGCAGGCTTCTCGCTGTGCACGCAGCGGGAAGCCTTACTCAACATTAAAAACCAGCCAAATAAAAATCATTAGCACAAAATCTCAATCCGGCCTGATACCCCTGATTTGCACCCTGCCATGGGTAGCGCTATGGTTAGCCACTTTATTACTCAGTTCGACAGACCACCTGCTATGACATTCTCACTTTTTGGCGACAAATTTACCCGCCATTCAGGCATCACACGCCTGATGGAGGACCTTAACGACGGTTTACGCACCCCAGGCGCCATCATGCTCGGTGGCGGCAATCCGGCGCAAATTCCAGAGATGCAAAATTACTTTCAATCTCTGCTGGCAGATATGCTGGAAAACGGCAAAGCCACTGATGCGCTTTGCAATTACGATGGTCCACAAGGTAAAACCGAGCTGCTGACTGAGCTGGCGAAACTGCTACGTGAGAAGCAGGGTTGGGATATCGAGCCACAAAATATTGCACTGACAAATGGCAGTCAGAGCGCATTTTTCTACTTATTCAATCTGTTCGCCGGACGCCGCGCCGACGGAACAACGCAAAAAGTGTTGTTCCCGTTAGCTCCGGAATACATTGGCTATGCTGATTCCGGGCTGGAAGAGGATCTTTTTGTCTCCGCGCGTCCAAACATCGAACTGTTACCAGAAGGTCAGTTTAAGTATCACGTTGATTTTGAACACCTGCACATCGGTGAAGAGACGGGCATGATCTGCGTGTCACGTCCGACAAATCCGACAGGCAACGTGATCACCGATGAAGAGCTGATGAAGCTGGACCGGCTGGCCAACCAGCATGGGATCCCGCTGGTGATTGATAACGCCTATGGCGTACCGTTCCCCGGCATCATCTTTAGCGAAGCGCGCCCGCTGTGGAATCCCAACATTGTGCTGTGCATGAGCCTTTCCAAGCTGGGTCTGCCAGGCTCCCGCTGCGGCATCATTATCGCGAATGAAAAAATCATCACCGCCATCACCAACATGAACGGCATTATCAGCCTCGCGCCTGGCGGAATGGGCCCGGCAATCATGTGCGAAATGATTAAGCGCAACGACCTTCTGCGCCTGTCCGAGACGGTGATCAAGCCGTTTTATTATCAGCGCGTTCAGGAGACGATTGCGATCATTCGCCGCTATTTATCTGAAGATCGGTGCCTTATTCATAAACCGGAGGGCGCGATTTTCCTGTGGTTATGGTTCAAAGATTTGCCTATCACCACCGAACTTTTGTATCAGCGTCTGAAAGCGCGTGGCGTACTGATGGTTCCCGGTGACTACTTCTTCCCGGGTCTGGATAAACCCTGGCCGCATACCCATCAGTGTATGCGGATGAACTACGTGCCAGAACCGGAGAAAATCGAAGCTGGAGTGAAGATTCTGGCTGAAGAGATCGAACGCGCCTGGCAGGAAGGCTAACGCAAGTCCCGACCCGAGAGCGGGTCGGGCTCACTTCACAGCGGCTGTGAACACAGACGCTGGCGCTGAATGCTGACGGCATCTATACACTGCAACGCGCTGGTCGGACAGGCTTCGACACACGCGGGTCCCGCATCACGGTGCCAGCATAAATCGCATTTTATCGCCTGCACCCGTGACGAGCGGGCGACGACATTCATTGCCCCAAACGGGCAGGCCAGCATACAACTTTTACAACCTATACAACGCGCCTGTTCAACGAAGATATGCCCATATTCACGACGAATTGCGTGCGTCGGGCAGACATTTGCACAGGGAGCGTCCTCGCATTGATGGCAGGCGACTGCCGTCGTAAAGGCGTCGTCTTTGATCACGCGGATGCGCGGGGTAAACGCAGTGGAAGAGACCGACGCACAGTCCTGGTTTTGCTGGTGCGCGACGACGCAAGCAACTTCACAGGTACGACACCCAATACATTTTGCCGCATCCGCCATAATAAACTCGTTCATTGCTCCCTCCGTCTGCGTGAAAACCACAGAGTGCCAGAGAGGTTGCCCCTGACGCCTTGATCGGACAGGGGAAACGGTTAAATATTGTCAGGTGCCTGAATAACTATGGATATCTGCCTAATCGCGAACGGTAAAACCCAGCTCATTGGAAATGGTCAGATGACGATGCTTCGGGTCTTATCCGGTCTACCGCATTGAAAAGATTGCCCTCCTCCCTGAGGACAAACGGGTGAGAATCAGAAACGCCAGGTCAGACCGGACATAAAGGTAAAGCTGTCATCACGGTCAACCATCGGGCTATTTTTAATATCATCTGGCAGCGCACTATAGTTGGCGCTGGCCAGCAGCGTCAGATTGCTGGTCAATGCGTATTTAGCGGACAGGCCAACATACGGTGTCCAGCTATCGCCAGGGGAGTAGCTTGATAACCCACTACGGCGGGATTCATTGCCAGAGATGCCGTAGTAATATTCGTTGAAGTTTTCGTCATAGTAGAGCACGCCAATCGCCGGCGTCAGCGTCAGCTTGCCCATCGGCATTTGGCGAAACAGAGACATTTCCCCAACCCAACCGTTGCTGTTGTCCAGCACATCCGCTGCTGCGGAGACTTTCACGCTGCCCCATTTCTCATGGTGATACCATGCAGCACCTGCCATCGCGGTTGCGTCACGCTTGTTCAGTTGCTTCATCGCTTGATCGTCGTTATCACCCGGATCAAACTCAAGCGGCATGTACGAGGCAGTAATGCTAAATTCATTACTTTCATTTTTTGAAAGAATATAACCTAACGTTGTTTGCCTAAAATAAAATGATTCACTTTCATAACTGACAAGCGGTACTGCGTGAACGTTATCATTATATCCACGATAAGGAGATTCGTTATATACAGCGCCGCCGCCAATAGAAAATTCTGCGGCAGTTGCGCTCGCCATAAATGAAAAGGCGAATAGCGCCACAATATTGCGTTTAATTAACATGCCCACATTCCATTTTAAAATAAGATACAAAACGCGTGCATAATAATGCTTACAATTTCATCGGTGCAAGATTCATATTTATATAGTAATATATACAAACATATATATATTGGGTTTGGCGATGAACAAATTACAACTCAAACACCGGGAACTGAAGATTATTTCGGTAATTGCTGCCAGTGAAAACATCAGTCATGCCGCTACGGTTCTCGGCATCGCACAAGCCAACGTTAGTAAGTATCTTGCTGATTTTGAATCCAAAGTTGGACTAAAGGTATTTGATCGCACCACTCGACAGCTCACCCTCACACCGTTTGGTACAGCGCTGCTTCCTTACATCAATGACATGTTGGACAGAAACGATCAGCTCAATAATTTCATTGCTGATTATAAGCACGAAAAACGTGGCCGGGTAACCGTATATGCTCCGACGGGCATAATTGCTTATTTATCGCAACATGTGATCGCAAAAATTCAGGATATTGGTGGAATTAGCCTCTCACTTAAAACATGTAACCTGGAACGAAAGGCATTTTTTGAAGGTGTCGACTTCCCTGAAGATTGTGATATTTTAATTACCTATGCGCATCCTAAAGATGAATCTCTGGTTGCCAGTTTCATTACCAAATATGCGGTGACGGCTTTTGCCAGCCCTGAGTATATCAAAGCACATCCTATTAGTAGCCCTGATGAACTGGAAGAACATTCCTGTATCCTGATTGATTCCATGATGATAGATGAGGCTAATATCTGGCGTTTCACTTCTGCCGGAGGCAAGGAGATGCACGATTATCGGGTGACCGGAAATTATGTCTGCGACAATACACAGTCTGCACTGGCGCTGGCACGTAACCATCTGGGCATTGTTTTTGCGCCAAATGCGAGTATCCAAAAAGATATTGAATCCGGGTCGCTGGTTCCATGTTTCTCAGAACAACATGAATGGTGGCTGGATTTGGTGGTGATTTTCCGCAAACGTGAATATCAGCCATGGCGGGTACAGTTTATTCTTGATGAGATGTTAGCAGAGATCCGCCAGCAACTTACTCAGGCGCTGGAACAGCAGCCTGAGTAAGCGAAATTAGGGTACCAGGTTCAAAATGGTAAGCAAAATAGCCTGCGCCTAGTGATCGAGATACAGATAATGCACCCAACTGGTCATACGCAGCAGAACCTTACGCATCACTGACACATGGGTGAAGTGATCAGAATAAACCGCGACCTGCGCATAAATCCCGTCAGGCAGAGCGTTCACATCCACATTATCATTCAGCTCAATCGTGGCGATCACCCCTTCCGATCCGGGCGTAGAATTTAAGGATTGCAGCGCCCCATTCGACTGGTATGTCCCCCCCGGTACGGCCGGGCTGATGGCAGCCAGTTTGCCGCTGAAAACCTTACCCGGCAGGGCGTTAAACACCACTTCAGCTTCATCGCCTGGCTCCAATCGCAGCAACGAGTTTTGCCGGAACTGGGCGATAATTTGCCGTTTTTGATCCGGGATAAACACCATCACCGGACGCATAGGCAGCGCGGCGGCATAGGTTCCCGGTCGCATCAGCACCTGCGTAACGTAACCATCGCTGGGCGCGCGAACCACTGTCTGGTCCAGGTTGAACTCCGCTTCGGCTAACTGCGCTTTCAGGCTGGCAATTTGCGAATTCTCACCCTGCACCAGGCTGTCTAACTGACTCTGGATTTGCTGTTGTTCCGCAACGGAGGATTTCACCGCTGCTTCCTGCGCCAGATAGTTTTGCCGCGCCGCATCGATATCGCGTTCAGAAAAAGGATTGACCTTCGCCTGACTCCCCTGCGCATAGCGCTGGTAATCTTTAGCTAGCTTGTCACGCGTAGCCTTTGCCCGCTGCGTGTTGGCTTGCATTTCGTCTAACTGCGCCACCAGCACCTGCTCTTTATGTTGTGCGGTGACAATATCAGCTTTCAGGCGATCAACTCGTGCCTGATAACGTCCCGGATTAAGTTTAAACAGTACCTCACCTTTTTTGATCAGCGTATTCTTCTTATCCGTCACTTCCGTCACGACCCCCGTGACCTGCGGTACTACGGGAATAGAAATTACTGCCTTTTGCGCCTTAAATGTATACGGATGGTTATAATTCATCAGTAATATAAGCCCGCAAACAATGAATATACCGCCCAATGCTGCAGTGGGTACTGTCCATTTATTGGCAGGAATTTTAAAAATCTTAAATATTGACCATGCGCACGCCACATAGGTCAGAACGATCAATAAATCCATCGATATTACTCCGCCGGAGAGGTCTTCGCCTCACCCAGTTTCTTTTCCAGATCGGCAACCCTGGCCTGCAACTGGATCAGGGAAGAATCCGCGCTTTGCATACCCCACCCGCGTTCCGGGCGATAAAGCGTTGCCCAGATCCATAAAAAGGGCCAAATGACATGTAAGGTAAACAAACTCACCCAGCCTGCGACATGTATTGCGTCAGCGTGAGGGTGGTTACGTTTCTTTGCAATGAGATAGGGAATATCATGCAGAATAATAATCCCGTAAAAAATGACCAGGAATACAAAAATAAGCACTCCTAATGCAAAATAATTAAGGAACATATTTGCCTCAGGGATTTAAATTAAAAATTCGGCTGCAATTTGATTTACACAATAGAGTTGATAATAGTAGTGGAATGACCAGATTGGATGCAATCGTCTTATTTATATAACGATATATGGGTTTATATATAACTGCAGAATAAAGATATGCCCGGCGCAAAACCGGGCAATAAGTGATGAGAAATTAAAATAGTCCCAGCGGTTTATCCGAGTAGCTCACCAGCAGACATTTGGTTTGCTGATAATGCTCGAGCATCATCTTATGCGTCTCGCGCCCGATGCCTGACTGCTTATAGCCACCGAATGCCGCATGGGCCGGGTAAGCATGGTAACAGTTGGTCCAAACACGCCCCGCCTGAATCCCACGGCCCATCTTGTACGCCAGATTTCCATTACGGCTCCAGACACCAGCGCCAAGCCCATATTGGGTGTCATTGGCGATTTCCAGCGCCTCTTCCATGGTTTTAAAGGTCGTGACGGCCAGCACGGGCCCGAAGATCTCTTCCTGGAAAACCCGCATGTTGTTCTTGCCAAACAGAATGGTTGGTTCGAGGTAATAACCTTCTTTTAAGTCGCCATCCAGTTGCTTGCGCCGCCCACCGGTGAGAACATCAGCCCCTTCTTTCTTACCAATATCGATGTAATTCAAAATGGTTTCCAGTTGACCATGCGAGACCTGCGCACCCATTTGCGTCACGCTGTCTAACGGATTGCCGCTGCGAATACTCTCCACCCGGCGGATAGCTCTTTCCATAAAACGTTCGTAAATAGATTCCTGTACTAACGCACGGCTCGGACAGGTACACACTTCACCCTGATTGAAGGCAAACAGCGCGAAACCTTCCAGCGCTTTGTCAAAAAACGCATCCTCTTCATCCATCACATCAGCGAAGAAGATATTGGGCGATTTCCCACCCAGCTCCAGCGTGACGGGAATAATGTTCTGCGTGGCGTATTGCATGATCTGCTGCCCAACTTCCGTTGAGCCGGTAAACGCCACTTTCGCAATGCGTTTAGACGTCGCCAGATACTCACCGATTTCCCCACCCGCACCGTTTACCACGTTCACCACGCCTGGCGGGAGCAGATCGCCGATGACTTCCATCAGCAACAGCACGGACAGCGGCGTGAGGCGCGCGGGTTTAAGCACGACGCAGTTACCCGCCGCCAGCGCGGGCGCCATTTTCCAGCTGGCCATCAGCAGCGGGAAGTTCCACGGGATAATTTGCCCTACCACGCCAAGAGGTTCATGGAAGTGATAAGCCACGGTCTCGCTATCAACCTCGCTTATACCCCCTTCCTGCGCACGAATACAGGAAGCGAAATAGCGGAAATGGTCAATCGCCAGCGGAACATCTGCCGCGCTGGTTTCGCGGATGGGCTTACCGTTATCCCAGGTTTCTGCCGTCGCCAGCAGTTCCAGGTTTTTCTCCATACGATCGGCGATTTTGAACAGTATCGCCGCCCTGTCCTGCACGGATGTCTGCGCCCACTTGTCTTTTACTTTGTGCGCGGCATCCAGTGCCAGATCGATATCCTTTTTGCCGGAAGAGGCCACTTCGCACAGTAATTGCCCGGTTACCGGCGTCAGGTTTTGGTAATACTCGCCGTCCACCGGGGCAACCCAGTCACCGCCGATAAAGTTATCGTATCGGGCTTTTAACTTCAGAGGGTAACCATACTCGCCGGGATAAATACGCGTTGAAGGGGGGTTATTGGTCATGACCGTCTCCTTGCTGTAGGGGTACTACAAGGGTAGACGGGGCTGGCGAATTATTCGCCAGCCATTTACTGCTTTACGACAGGTATCACGAATTACATGGCTGCGCGATAAATCGCCATGATTTCTTCATGAGTCGCCTGAATCGGGTTAGTGAAACCGCAGGCATCTTTCAGAGCATTGGTCGCCAGTACGGCAATATCCTCTTCCTTCACGTTCAACTCACGCAGACCGGCCGGGATATTCACTTTCTGCGCCAGTTCGCGGATCGCCGTGATGCAGGCTTCCGCCCCTTGCTCTGCGCTCAAGCCAGCAACGTCCACACCCATTGCCGCGGCGCAATCACGCAGGCGAGCGGCAGCCACTTTGCTATTGAAGACCTGCACATGCGGCAGCAGCACTGCGTTACATACACCGTGCGGCAGATCGTAGAAGCCACCCAACTGGTGCGCCATTGCGTGCACATAACCAAGAGAAGCGTTGTTAAAGGCCATGCCCGCGAGGAACTGCGCGTAAGCCATGGCTTCGCGCGCCTGAGCATTGCTGCCATCTGCAACGGCGACCGGCAGGTTTTCCGCAATCATGGTGACCGCTTTCAACGCGCACGCATCGGTAATCGGCGTTGCAGCAATAGACACGTAGGCTTCAATGGCGTGGGTCAGCGCATCCATACCGGTTGCCGCTGTCAGGGACTTCGGCATGCCGACCATCAGCGAGGAGTCATTAACGGACAGCAGCGGCGTAACATGCTTATCCACAATCGCCATTTTAATGTGACGTACTTCATCGGTAATGATGCAGAAACGGGTCATCTCAGATGCCGTGCCCGCGGTGGTGTTAATGGCGATCATCGGCAGCTGTGGTTTTGCAGAACGGTCCACACCTTCGTAATCGCGAATATCACCGCCGTTAGCCGCCACCAGCGCAATGCCCTTCGCACAATCGTGCGGAGAACCGCCGCCGAGGGAAATAACGCTATCACATTCATTTTCTTTCAGTATGTGCAGGCCAGCAGCGACGTTACTGGTCGTGGGATTAGGATGCGTACCGTCGAAAATTACACTGAAAATATCACGTTCCTGTAATGCTTTTTGAATCTCGCCAGCCATACCTAATTTTGTCAGCATGGCATCCGTGACAATCAGCGTACGACGAAAACCATATTCTGCCATTGTATTCATTGCGTCTTTTAATGAATCAGCGCCAATTACATTCACGGAAGGAATAAAAAATATTGAAGCAGCCATTGTACGATCCTTAATTACTCTAAAGAGTCAGGAAGCATACGAGTGAAATATCCAACAAAATATGATCGTGGTTGTTATTTTAATAACACCCACAATTAAAAAGCACATTAGGTTCATAATCTAATGTGCTTATTTCAATCAATATTTATTTTGTATTAATTCATTTAATTCCTGAATTAATTGTTTCATTACTTTTCGGGAAACAACAAAGCATCGCGTAATAAATGATCATTTCCCCGGCGACGCGTAAAACCAATGCGGTCAAAATATTCCAGAATCTGGATAGCCAATTTACGTCCAACGTTAAGCCTGTCGCGGAAATCGGCAGCACAGGTCGATCCTTTCTCCTGATCCAGTTCGCGGATCATATTGGCAAAGGCCACAATACGATCGTTACGGTAATAGCGATCTTTGACGATCGCGGTAATGATGCCTTGCTGCGCTGCTTGTCGTAACGCCACACGCATCGTCTGCTCATCTGTGCCCGTCTGTTTTGCCAAATCGCGCACCCACCACGGCTCATCGCCAAAAAGCGGTTCTGCTTTTTGCCAGATAGCCTGCTGCTCTTCGCTGAAACCGGCCTTATGATCCGGCAAATGCAGCCAGCCATGATGGCTATGGATGGCGCCGCTCTCACGCATCTTTTCAATCAGCAGCAGGACCAACGCTTCGTCTTCCATCGGCAAAGCCATACGGCGCAGGCGTTCTCGCCCTGGTCCTGGTTCATCACGGTGCTGTTCGTGGTACGTTGCCAGCGTATCAAGGACTTTCCGCTGCCAGCGCGCTGCAACGGCAGCATTCAACAGACTGTATCCCGCCTGAATAAAGCCATGCAGCTCAATCAACGGACGCATACCGTTGCCGTTGAGCTGACGCGCCCAGGCGAAGTCAGGAATATTCACCGCCCCGCGCGTCAGATGTAGCGCCAGAGCTTCGCCGTCACTCTGTACCTTCTCCAGCGCTGCCAGCCACTGCAAATATTCCGGCTTACGCTTCCCGCGACGCGGCGGATTGAGCGTTACCACGCGCGCGCCAGCCAGCGTCGTGCGGGCCGAAATATCGCGTAGCACCAGACGGTCGTTATCGGCGAGCCAGAGCGGTGTATCAAACACCAGTTCCGCCAGCGTCCCTTCAAGCAGCGAGATTCTCCCGGTGACATGGCTGGCCGCGTGGTGAAAATGCAGCGGTTGCCACTGCATCAGCGGCGCGGCATGCTCTAAAGAGACAATCACGCGGGTAAACGCCTCTGGCGGTGCATCGGACAGCAGCCAGTCGCCGCGGTTAAGCTCTTCTTTTTGTGCATCACCGGCAATATTCAGCGCAATACGTTGCCCCGCCTGCGCGCGATCGGTGGTCTGATTTTGCGCATGCAAGCTACGTACGCGCATCGGTTTGTTGACGCCCGTGAGCCACAGCGTGTCACCAACAGTCACTTCACCGCTAAGCGCCGTCCCGGTCACCACCAAACCCGCGCCTTTGACCGTAAAGGCACGGTCAATCGCCAGGCGAAAGCTGCAATCGCGGGCATGCTCGCGCGACGTTAATTGCTGTAAATGATCGCGCAGTTCTTCGATTCCACGACCTTCACTGGCAGCCGTCACGAACAGAACCGCATCGGCGAATCCATAGTTTTCAAGCGCAGTATGCACCTCAGTACGTACCGCGTTGATGCGATCGTCATCCACGCGATCGGCTTTCGTGAGCGCCACGGTGATCTGCGGGTTGCCCGTCAGTTGCAGAATTTGCAAATGCTCACGCGTTTGCGCCATCACGCCGTCATCACACGCCACCACCAGCAGCGCATGGTCGATCCCGCCGACACCCGCCAGCATGTTGGACAAAAACTTTTCGTGTCCGGGAACATCGATAAATCCCAGAATCCTTCCGTCCGGCTGCGGCCAGTAGGCATAACCGAGATCGATGGTCATGCCGCGCTTTTTTTCTTCCGGCAAACGGTCGGCATTCACGCCGGTAATCGCCTGTAATAACGTTGTTTTTCCGTGGTCAACGTGTCCGGCGGTTGCAATAATCATTTCAGCATCATCTCCATAAACCGGGTCTCGTCCTCAAGGCAGCGCAGATCCAGCCATAAGCGACCATCATAAATTCGCCCAATGATCGGCACGGGCAGCGCACGCCAACGGGCGGCCAGTGCTTCGAGGCGGCTACCGCGCCCGTCATGTGGAGTAAAGGTTAATGCCGCGCTGGGCAGCCTATCAACAGGTAGCGAACCGCTGCCTATCTGCGATAAACAAGGCATAACGTTCAGGGCGAATTCGTCGCCGTAATGATCAGCAAGCCGTGCCTGTAATTGTTGTGCCTGCGCGTGGACAGCCTCCTGCGAGCGGGTGAGCTGGCGTAACGTCGGCAACTTCGCTGCCAGCGCTTCCGGGTGCAGGTAGAGCCGCAGCGTCGCTTCCAGCGCAGCCAGCGTCATTTTATCAGCCCGTAATGCACGTTTCAGCGGATGGCTCTGTAAGCGCGCGATCATCTCTTTTTTACCGACAATAATCCCTGCCTGCGGCCCTCCCAGTAATTTATCGCCAGAGAAGCTCACCAGGCTAACGCCAGCGGCAATCAGCTGTTGCGGCATCGGCTCCTGCGGTAATCCATACTGGCTGAGATCGACCAGCGAGCCGCTGCCGAGATCCGCCACTACCGGAACATCCAGCTCCTTGCCAATAGTGGCCAGCTCTGCCTCATCCACCGACTTCGTAAAGCCTTCGATGCTGTAATTACTGGTATGCACTTTCATCAGCAGACCGGTGTTTTCATTTACCGCCTGACGATAATCTTTCGTGTGGGTCCGGTTGGTGGTACCCACTTCGCGCAGAATACATCCGGCCTGACACATCACGTCAGGAATACGAAACGCGCCGCCAATTTCTACCAGCTCTCCGCGTGAAACGACCACCTCTTTGCCGTTAGCCGTGGCCGCCAGCATCAGCAAAACCGCTGCGGCATTGTTATTGACGATACAGGCGTCTTCCGCCCCCGTCAGACGGCAGAGTAAATCCGCCAGGGCCCGATCCCGATGTCCACGCCCGGCATCATCCAGGCTGTATTCCAGCGTCACTGGCGTGCGCATCGCCTGCACCACCGCCTCGATCGCTTCTTCGGCCTGCGATGCGCGACCAAGATTGGTATGCAGCACCGTTCCGGTCAGGTTAATCACCGGACGCAGCGCACTTTGCGATTCTCGTTCCAGCCGGGCGCAGGCCTCTTGCGCCCAGTCCTCACACCATGCCGGGAGCGCGTGCGTGTCGCGAATAGCTTCTCTGGCTTCGTCGAGCATGTGACGCAGCAGGTCAACCACCCGGGTATGACCGTGAGACTCACGTAAAGCTGGGAAGGCGCTATCGCGCAATAAACGATCGATCGCAGGAAGCTGGCTGTAGAGTGAACGCATGTCGGTTGTCATGAAAGGGCCTGGCTGTTGGTGGCCCTCTCCACCGTGGAGAGGGATATCGATATAGGAAGGATTGTACCGTGACTTTGCTTAGGCGAGTATAATGTGTATCAAGCCTTTGGCGGTTCCGTACGGGCAAAACTTTCGCGTTGAAAGAGCGTTTCCACCAGTTTGACCAGACGCGGGCGATCAACACACCAGCCGGGCGCAACCCGACGGAAATTGAGATAACCGACGGCACAGGCAATCGCAATGGTTGCCAGGTTAACCGTATCCGTTTTCAGCGTACCCTCCGCCAGATAACCTTCCAGCATATCCAGACTACGGGTAATCTTTTCTCGCTGGCGTAACAGTTCGGTTTCTGACTGCTGTGCGACGGGGCGAGCCTGTTCGCGTACCGAGACTAAACCGGCATCCATAATGCCATCGGCCAGCGCTTCCAACTGGCGTACCTTCAGCGCCGCCAGTGGTTCACGCGGCAGCATCGCTGGCGCAATATCCAGCAGTTCTATGTATTCCGCGATGATCGGAGAGTCAAACCAGTACTCGCCCTCATCGGTAACCAACGCGGGCACTTTTCCTAACGGGTTATAGCGTGCCACGCCGTTATCTGCGTTATAGGGGAGTTCATTTACAAATTCGAAGGTGATGCCCTTTTCCAGTAACAGTATAGAAATTTTACGCACAAAAGGGCTGGTATAGCTGCCAATGAGTTTCATGCCGGGTCCTTTTTGCCAACAAAAATATCAGTATGGCTCAGGTCAGTGCAAATGGCAGGTGATGACGGTCTCAATGATCCAAATAAAGGTAATGCATCCAACTGGTCATGCGCAGCAGCACTTTACGCATCACTGAAACGTGAGCGAAATGGTCGGAATAGACCGCCACCTGGGCATAGATACCGTCCGGCAGCGCATCCACATCGGCATTGGGAGCCAGCTCAATCGTGGCCAGCACGCCATCGGTACCCGGCACCACCGTTAAGGACTGTAATGCTCCCTGCGCCTGATAAGAACCGCCCGGAACAACCGGCAGAATGCTGGTGAGCTTGCCGGAGAATACCTGGCCTGGCAGCGCGTTGAAGACCACTTCCGCTTCATCACCCGGTTTAAGACGCAGCAACGAATTCTGGCGGAATTGCGCCACGATTTGCCGTTTTTGTTCCGGAATAAATACCATCACCGGGCGCAGAGGCAGCGCGGCGGCATAGGTCCCGGGCCGGATAAGCACCTGCGTTACATAACCGTTGCTGGGCGCACGTACGATAGTCTGCTCAAGATTGTATTTGGCTTCAGCGAGCTGGGCGCGCAGAGACGCAACCTGAGATTGCTCTCCATTGACCATACTGTCTAACTGGCTCTGAATCTGCGTCTGTTCAGCAACTGAGCCTTTGACCAGCGCATCCTGCGCCAGATAGTTTTGCCGGGCGTTGTCGATGTCGCTTTCAGAGAATGGATTAACCTTCGCCTGGCTGCCCTTCAAATAGCGTTGATAATCTTTATACAGGCGATCTCGTTCAGCGGAAACGCGGGTGGTATTGGCTACGGCTTCAGACAGCTGCGCTTTCATATTGTCGATGTTGTGCGTAGCGGTCACCAGGTCGGCCTGCAGCCTGTCGACCCGCGCCTGATAACGAACGGGATCGAGTTTAAATAACACCTCGCCTTTTTTAATCAGCTGATTATTTTTATCTGTCACCTCACTAACAATTCCGGTGACCTGTGGGGTAACAGGAATTGAAATAACCGCCTTTTGCGCCGTAAAGGTATACGGGTGGTTATAGTTCATTAATAAAATGAGTCCCGCCACAATAAACACCCCACCTAATGCGGCGGTAGCAAGCGTCCATTGATTTACCGGAATACGGAATATTTTAAAAATGGCCCAGGCGAATGCCACATAGGTCAGGACAATCAACAAGTCCATGATCAAATCTCCGGAAAGGTGGAGTTATCGTTTTTTTTCTCCCCATCCAGTCTATTTTCCAACTGGGTGATGCGCGCGGCCAGCGCGGCAATTTCAGGGTCAGGTTCCTTCCCGGACGGCGTGATGTGTGACTGCATTCCCCAGCCTCGTTCTGGCTGATAGAGCGTGGCCCAGATCCACAGGAAGGGCCAAATAACATGCAGCGTAAATAAACTCACCCAACCCGCCGTATGGATGGCATCGGCATGGGGATGGTTGCGCTTCTTAGCCATGTTATAGGGAATATCATGGATGGCGATGATTCCGTAAAACAGAACCAGAAAAACGAAGATCAGCACACCTAACGCGAAATAGTTTAGAAACATACCCGCCTCGTATTCACGCTAATCAGAGCTTTCAATTGCAGGCAGCCGAAAGGAGTCATGGCTGGTAATTTGAACATAATTGCAGTTAGTCATTTCCGCCATACCACCAGGGTATAAATTTTCAGGTTGATGGCTTGCGGGGTAGTTGCAAGAAATAGGTGATGAAACAGAATCCGCTCCAGATCACACCAGGAGAAATCCAGACAAATATTTATTGCGAAGTAGATCACAAATACCCAACAAACAGCCAAAGCAAAAACGTGAACAACTTCACACTTAACGCCCATTTTTAGCCAATTCTTGACCTGTGATGTTTTTTTGTACCGATATTTTGTGATGAAAATCACATTAACTAACGCCATACACCCTATATTTACGTGACAAACGTCACATAAAAAGCCATCGACTGGACAGTTGAACGATTCAGTGCCAGATTTCGCAGTATCTACAGGGTCCGGCTACCTCCTGCCGCTACATTAACAAACCTCGGGCTTTTAGCCTGCGCGACAGCAAACATAAGAAGGGGTGTTTTTATGTCATCCGATATTAAGATCAAAGTGCAAAGCTTTGGTCGATTCCTCAGTAACATGGTGATGCCAAATATCGGCGCGTTTATCGCGTGGGGTATTATCACCGCATTATTCATTCCGACAGGGTGGTTGCCGAACGAAACGCTGGCGAAGCTTGTCGGCCCAATGATCACCTATCTGTTGCCGCTGCTGATCGGTTATACCGGTGGTAAGCTGGTTGGCGGCGAGCGTGGCGGCGTGGTGGGTGCTATCACCACCATGGGCGTTATCGTCGGTGCCGATATGCCAATGTTCCTCGGCGCGATGATCGCAGGTCCGCTGGGCGGCTGGGCTATCAAACATTTCGACAACTGGGTAGACGGTAAGATCAAGTCCGGTTTTGAGATGCTGGTGAATAACTTCTCCGCAGGCATCATCGGGATGATCCTCGCCATTCTGGCATTCCTTGGCATTGGCCCATTGGTTGAAGCACTGTCCAAAATCCTGGCGGCAGGCGTTAACTTCATGGTTGTCCATGACATGCTGCCGCTGGCGTCTATCTTCGTTGAACCGGCGAAAATCCTGTTCCTCAACAACGCCATCAACCACGGTATTTTCTCACCGCTGGGTATTCAGCAGTCCCACGAGATGGGCAAATCCATCTTCTTCCTGATTGAAGCTAACCCGGGTCCGGGTATGGGCGTTCTGCTGGCATACATGTTCTTCGGTCGCGGCAGCGCTAAGCAGTCTGCAGGCGGCGCGGCTATCATCCACTTCCTGGGTGGTATCCACGAAATTTACTTCCCGTACGTGCTGATGAACCCGCGTCTGATCCTGGCCGTTATCCTCGGCGGTATGACTGGCGTATTTACCCTGACTATCCTGAACGGCGGCCTGGTTTCTCCGGCTTCTCCGGGTTCTATCCTGGCCGTGCTGGCAATGACGCCGAAGGGTGCTTACTTCGCGAACATCGCTGCTATTTGTGCCGCAATGGCTGTCTCCTTTGTCGTCTCAGCCATTCTGCTGAAAACCAGCAAAGTGAAAGAAGATGATGACATTGATGCCGCAACTCGTCGTATGCACGACATGAAAGCGGAATCCAAAGGTGCATCTCCGCTGGCGGCTGGCGACGTGACTAACGACCTGAGCCATGTGCGTAAAATCATCGTTGCCTGCGATGCGGGTATGGGCTCCAGCGCCATGGGTGCGGGCGTACTGCGCAAGAAAGTGCAGGATGCCGGTCTGTCTCAGATTTCCGTCACCAACAGCGCGATTAACAATCTGCCGCCGGATGTCGATCTGGTCATTACCCACCGTGACCTGACCGAACGTGCGATGCGCCAGGTGCCTCAGGCGCAACACATTTCGCTGACCAACTTCCTCGACAGCGGCCTGTACGCCAGCCTGACCGAACGTCTGGTTGCTGCACAGCGCCACAACGTGAACGAAGAGAAAGTCCGCGATCACCTGAAAGACAGCTTTGAAGAGGGTGATACCCACCTGTTCAAACTGGGTGCGGAGAATATATTCCTCGGCCGTAAAGCCACTAACAAAGAAGAAGCGATTCGCTTTGCCGGTGAGCAACTGGTGAAAGGCGGCTACGTTGAGCCAGAATACGTCGAGGCGATGCTGGACCGCGAAAAACTGACCCCGACTTACCTCGGTGAGTCCATCGCAGTGCCGCACGGTACGGTTGAAGCCAAAGACCGCGTGCTGAAAACCGGCGTGGTGTTCTGCCAGTACCCGGAAGGCGTGCGCTTCGGTGAAGAAGAAGACGATATTGCCCGCCTGGTCATTGGTATCGCCGCACGTAACAATGAACATATCCAGGTGATCACCAGCCTGACCAACGCTCTGGATGACGAATCCGTGATCGAACGTCTGGCCCATACCACCAGCGTGGATGAAGTTCTGGAACTGCTGGCTGGTAAAAAAGCTTAACCATTAAGTATCTCCAAAATAGTTCGAGCTGCAGAAAGGCGGCAACGCAGCGAATCCCCAGGAGCGTACATAAGTACGTGACTGGGGTGAGCGAGGAGATCCAACGCATCTGCAGTTCGAAATATGAAGGCGATATCCTCTCCCTTGTGGAGAGGGTTAGGTTGAGGGAAACGCCTCACCCCAGCCCTCTTGGGTAAAAACATTAATGAAGGTTAATACTATGAAAGCATTACATTTTGGCGCAGGTAATATCGGTCGTGGCTTTATCGGCAAACTGCTGGCGGACGCGGGGATACAACTGACGTTCGCGGATGTAAACCAGGTCGTGCTCGATGCCCTGAATGCCCGTCATAGCTATCAGGTTCATGTGGTGGGTGAAAACGAGCAGGTTGATACCGTTTCCGGCGTCAACGCCGTGAGCAGCATCGGCGATGATGTTGTCGACCTGATTGCCCACGTAGATTTAGTCACTACCGCCGTCGGTCCGGTCGTGCTTGAGCGTATCGCTCCGGCCATCGCCAAAGGGCTGGTTAAACGCAAGGCGCAGGGCATCGCCACTCCGCTGAATATTATCGCCTGTGAAAACATGGTGCGCGGAACCACCCAGTTGAAAGGCCACGTTATGAACGCGCTGGCAGATGAAGACAAATCTTGGGTTGAAGAACATGTTGGCTTCGTCGATTCCGCCGTGGACCGCATTGTTCCCCCTTCGGCTTCTGCGACCAACGATCCGCTGGAAGTCACCGTCGAAACCTTCAGTGAGTGGATTGTCGACAAAACACAGTTCAAAGGCGAACTGCCTAACATCCCGGGAATGGAATTAACTGATAACCTGATGGCATTTGTCGAACGTAAACTCTTCACGCTGAACACCGGGCATGCTATAACCGCGTACCTCGGAAAATTGACCGGTCATCAGACCATCCGTGACGCGATTCTCGACGAGAAAATCCGTGCAGTGGTAAAAGGTGCGATGGAAGAGAGCGGCGCGGTACTGATCAAACGCTATGGCTTTGATGCAGCAAAACATGCGGCATACATTCAGAAAATCCTCGGTCGCTTTGAAAACCCGTATCTGAAAGATGACGTTGAGCGCGTGGGGCGTCAGCCGCTGCGTAAACTGAGCGCGGGCGACCGTCTGATTAAACCGCTGCTGGGCACGCTGGAGTATGGCTTGCCGCACGCGAATCTGGTCACCGGTATTGCTGCAGCGATGCACTATCGCAGTGAAGAAGATCCGCAGGCCCAGGAACTGGCCGCGCTGATTGACGAAAAAGGTCCACAGGCCGCGCTGGCGCAGGTTTCCGGTCTGGATGCCAACAGTGATGTGGTGGCGGAGGCGGTTAACGCATATAACGCAACCAAATGATAGAGAATGTGGCGCAGGTCAGCCTGCGCCCAAATGACAGATTGTCAGATATGCAGGCAATAATGGAACAAACGCAGGCCTTTGAAAATCGTGTGCTTGAGCGTCTGAATGCTGGCAAAACCGTACGCAGCTTCCTCATCACCGCCGTAGAACTGCTCACCGAAGCGGTGAATATCCTTGTGCTTCAGGTATTTCGCAAAGACGACTATGCGGTAAAATATGCCGTAGAACCCCTGCTCGACGGCGACGGTCCGCTGGGCGATCTTTCCGTTCGTCTGAAGCTAATTTACGGTCTGGGCGTACTCAGCCGGCCGGAGTATGAAGATGCGGAGCTTCTGATGGCGCTGCGGGAAGAGTTAAACCATGACGGTAATGAATACGCGTTCACCGACGACGAAATTCTTGGCCCGTTTGGCGAACTCCACTGCGTGACGGCACTCCCGCCGCCACCGCAGTTTGATACCTCAGACTCAGGTTTGCACGCAATGCAGATTCAGCGCTACCAGCAGATGGTACGCTCCACGATGGTACTTTCCCTGACCGAGCTGATTTCTAAAATCAGCTTAAAAAAAGCCTTTCAAAAATAAGACCCTGCAGGCTTACTTCTCTTCCTGCTGCGGTCGATACAGCTGCCGATAATACGCCAGACGTTGCAGATACAGCTGCGCATTCTCCTGCGGTATTTCAGTAGGGACAACGTTGCGCGGTGGTGTTTTATTCAGATATTCGCGAAAAGCCTGGCTTGAAGCCATAAAATCGACCGTCTTATCAATAAGGGCCGAAACGTTCTCACCTATTTTCGCCATAATCTTCCCTCCTCCATGTATTAACCGCGCTCAGCCTGCGCGGTTGCTCATTTAAGTTTAGGATCGGTTGGGCGATTATATTGAGGAAAACGTGCTTCACTATGAACCCGTCAATAAAAAGCACCACGGCCGACCTTATCACTTAAAATTCCTTATTAATCAAAATAGTAGTATTTTCATTAGCTGAATAATACTTGCAACATTTGATTATTTATCTGCGATTAGTTGTGAATAATCCCGCTCTGCGCGCATACTATAGGATATTCATCCTATTTTTATCAGAAGCTATCCTATGAAAGAAGTCGAAAAAAACGAAATTAAACGCCTGAGCGATCGTCTGGACGCTATCCGCCACCAGCAGGCAGACCTGTCCCTGGTTGAAGCCGCCGACAAATATGCCGAGCTGGAGCAAGAGAAAGAAACGCTGGAAACCGAGATCGCGCGTCTGCGTGACGTCCACGGCCAGAAGCTGAGCAAAGAAGCGCAAAAGCTGGCGAAACTTCCTTTCCGTCGTGCTATCACCAAAAAAGAACAGGCCGACATGGGCAAGCTGAAGAAGAGCGTGCGCGGCCTGATCGTCGTTCACCCGATGACCGAGCTTGGCCGTGAAATGGGCCTGAAAGAGATGACGGGCTTCGCGAAGAGCGAGTTCTGATCTCCCACCGGGCAACATTCGCTTGCCCGGTCCTTCCCTTCTCCTCGCAATTGGCCCTACCAATTTCAACCAGATCCTACCAGCACCTCACATTTCATTAAAATGTGCGTACAATACCGTTGCCAATAAATAACATTTGATTAACCATTCATTGTCATTACCCCTACACAACAATATTGGCAGGGCCACTTTTACACATAATGTGACCAGGAGATGAGCACAGACTCATTCCATTATGTCGGCGGCCCCCAGGAGACCTGCAATGAATCTCTGGCAACAGAACTACGACCCGGCCGGTAACATCTGGCTTTCCAGTCTGATCGCATCGCTCCCTATCCTGTTCTTTTTCTTCGCCCTGATTAAGCTCAAGCTGAAAGGCTATGTTGCGGCGTCATGGACGGTGGTGATCGCTCTGACGGTCGCCCTGCTGTTTTACAAAATGCCGGTCGATCACGCTCTGGCTTCCGTGGTGTACGGCTTCTTCTATGGTCTGTGGCCAATTGCCTGGATCATTATCGCCGCGGTATTCGTCTATAAAATCTCGGTGAAAACCGGGCAGTTCGACATCATCCGCTCCTCAATACTCTCGATTACCCCGGACCAACGTCTGCAAATGCTGATTGTCGGTTTCTCCTTTGGGGCATTCCTCGAAGGGGCGGCAGGATTTGGCGCTCCGGTAGCGATTACCGCCGCACTGCTGGTTGGTCTGGGCTTTAATCCTCTGTACGCGGCAGGTTTGTGTCTGATCGTAAACACCGCTCCGGTCGCTTTTGGCGCAATGGGCATTCCGATTCTGGTTGCCGGTCAGGTTACCGGGCTGGATAGCTTCGAGATTGGTCAGATGGTGGGCCGTCAGTTACCGTTCCTGACCATTATCGTGTTGTTCTGGATTATGGCGATTATGGATGGCTGGCGCGGCGTAAAAGAGACCTGGCCTGCGGTGATGGTCGCTGGCGGCTCGTTTGCTATCGCGCAGTACCTCAGCTCTAACTTTATCGGGCCAGAACTGCCAGACATTATCTCGTCTCTGGTTTCGCTGGTCTGCCTGACGCTGTTCCTGAAACGCTGGCAGCCGGTACGCATCTTCCGCTTTGGCGATATGGGCGCTTCACAGGTCGATCAGACGCTGGCTCGCACCCACTATACCGCTGGACAGGTGGTCCGCGCCTGGTCTCCGTTCCTGTTCCTGACCGCCACCGTCACGCTGTGGAGCGTACCGCCGTTTAAAGCGCTGTTTGCACCAGGCGGCGCGATGTACCACTGGGTGGTCAATATTCCGGTTCCGTACCTCGATAAGCTGGTTGCCCGTATGCCGCCGGTCGTACACGAAGCCACAGCCTACGCGGCGGTGTATAAATTTGACTGGTTCTCCGCAACCGGTACCGCGATTTTGTTTGCCGCCCTGCTGTCTATCGTCTGGTTGAAGATGAAGCCGTCCGCAGCGCTGCAGACTTTTGGCAGCACGCTGAAAGATCTGGCATTACCTATTTACTCCATCGGAATGGTGCTGGCATTCGCGTTTATCTCAAACTACTCCGGGCTTTCATCAACCCTGGCGTTGGCCCTGGCACACACCGGCAGCGCGTTTACCTTCTTCTCACCGTTCCTCGGCTGGCTGGGGGTATTTCTGACCGGGTCCGACACCTCATCAAACGCACTGTTTGCCGCCCTGCAGGCTACGGCTGCTCAGCAAATCGGCGTTTCGGATGTGCTGATGGTTGCGGCAAATACCACCGGCGGCGTGACCGGCAAGATGATCTCGCCGCAATCTATCGCTATCGCCTGTGCGGCAGTGGGACTAGTGGGGAAAGAGTCTGACCTGTTCCGCTTTACCGTGAAACACAGCCTGATTTTCACCTGCATGGTGGGTGTGATTACCACGCTGCAGGCCTATGTCTTAACCTGGATGATTCCATGATAGTGATGCCCAGACGCCTGTCAGACGAAGTCGCATCTCGTGTGCGGGCGCTGATTGAAGAACAACAGCTGGAGGCGGGCATGAAGTTGCCCGCTGAGCGCCAACTGGCCGTACAGCTCGGCGTATCGCGTAACTCGCTGCGCGAGGCGTTAGCAAAGCTGGTCAGTGAAGGCGTACTGATTAGCCGTCGTGGCGGCGGGACGTTTATCCGCTGGCAGCATGAGGCCTGGTCTGAACAAAACATCGTTCAGCCGCTGAAAACCCTACTGGCGGACGATCCTGATTACAGTTTCGATATTCTGGAGGCCCGCCACGCCATCGAAGCCAGTACCGCCTGGCACGCTGCCATGCGGGCCACCGCCGCGGATAAAGAGAAAATCAGGCTCTGTTTCGAGGCCACGCAAAGCGAAGATCCGGATCTCGCCTCGCAGGCTGACGTTCGTTTTCATCTCGCCATTGCGGAAGCCTCGCACAACGTGGTGCTGTTGCAGACCATGCGCGGTTTCTTCGACGTCCTGCAGTCTTCGGTAAAACAGAGCCGCCAACGTATGTACCTGGTACCGCCCGTATTTTCTCAACTGACGGCGCAGCATCAGGCCGTGCTGGACGCCATTGTTGCCGGGGATGCCGACGGGGCGCGTAAGGCCATGATGGCGCACCTCAGTTTTGTCCACACCACAATTAAACGATTTGATGAAGATCAGGCCCGGCAGGCGCGTATTACTCGCCTGCCGGGTGATCCTGGTGAGAATAGCAGGGAGAACAACACATGATTATTTCAGCAGCCAGCGACTATCGCGCCGCAGCCCAGCGCATCCTGCCCCCCTTCTTGTTCCACTATATTGACGGCGGGGCGTATGCCGAGCACACCTTGCGCCGTAACGTGGCAGACCTGTCAGAGGTGGCGCTGCGCCAGCGCGTACTGAAGAATATGTCTGACCTGAGCCTGGAAACCAAGCTGTTCAACGAAACACTCTCCATGCCGGTAGCCCTCGCGCCTGTCGGTTTGTGCGGCATGTACGCACGCCGGGGCGAGGTTCAGGCCGCCGCCGCCGCTGATGCCAAAGGCATTCCGTTTACGCTTTCCACAGTGTCCGTATGTCCGATTGAAGAAGTCGCCCCGACCATCAAGCGTCCGATGTGGTTCCAGCTGTATGTGCTGCGCGATCGCGGTTTTATGCGTAACGCACTGGAGCGCGCCAAAGCGGCGGGTTGCTCCACGCTGGTCTTTACCGTCGATATGCCAACGCCTGGCGCACGCTACCGTGATGCCCATTCCGGTATGAGCGGTCCAAATGCGGCACTGCGGCGCTACTGGCAAGCAGTCACTCATCCACAGTGGGCATGGGACGTGGGTCTGAACGGTCGCCCGCATGATTTAGGCAATATTTCGACTTATCTTGGCAAACCCACCGGCCTTGAAGATTACATCGGCTGGCTGGCGAATAACTTCGATCCGTCGATTTCCTGGAAAGACCTCGAGTGGATCCGTGAATTCTGGGATGGTCCGATGGTGATCAAAGGGATCCTCGACCCTGAAGATGCCCGCGACGCCGTACGCTTTGGCGCGGATGGCATCGTTGTCTCTAACCACGGTGGCCGTCAGTTAGATGGCGTGCTGTCTTCAGCTCGTGCGCTGCCCGCCATTGCCGATGCGGTGAAAGGCGATATCACCATTCTGGCTGATAGCGGGATCCGCAATGGTCTGGACGTTGTACGCATGATAGCGCTGGGCGCGGATAGCGTGCTGCTGGGGCGTGCTTATCTGTACGCGCTGGCAACCCACGGCCAGGCCGGTGTGGCGAATCTGCTGAACCTGATCGAGAAAGAGATGAAGGTGGCGATGACCCTGACCGGTGCGAAGTCGATTAGCGAAATCAGCCGTGATTCGCTGGTACAGGAACTGGGTAAGAGCCTGCCTGCCGCGCTGGCACCTCTGGTCCAGGGTAGCGCAGCGTAACAACATCCCCGTAAACCCCATTTTCTGAATGGTCGGTCTGTTTTCAGCCCGACCATTTTTTATCCAAAAATAACGACCAGTTAACATTTACAACCAATATATTTGACAACTTTTTATCCACCTGCCAAATGTATAGACAAGCTAATACAACAGCATTTTATACATATAACAACCATCATAACGGGCGAGGGTGACATGGCTTATTCCGGAAAAGTGAATATCCAGCAGGCGATAGATGACAGTGCTTTTTCGCGTTTCCACTGGGTCATTATTGTCCTGGGTTTTCTGGTTTTAGCCATTGACGGCTTCGATACGGCGGCGATGGGCTATATTGCCCCCACGCTTTCAGCCGACTGGGGCATCAAGAAACAAGACCTTGGACCGGTGTTAAGCGCCGCGCTATTAGGCCTCTCATTTGGTGCCCTGCTGGCCGGACCGATTTCCGATCGTATGGGGCGTAAGCGCGTCCTGGTCTTTTCCTGTCTGTTCTTTGGCCTCGCCAGTCTGGGAACCGCCTATGCCCAGACGCTGAATATGCTCACGTTTTGGCGCTTTCTCACCGGGCTTGGGCTTGGCGCGGCAATGCCCAATGCCATCACCCTGGTGTCAGAATTCGCCCCGAAACGCTGTCGTTCAATGGCGATTAACACCATGTACTGTGGCTTTCCGTTAGGGGCTGCGGGCGGCGGCGTGATCTCCTCCTGGCTGATCCCCAACTACGGCTGGCACAGTGTTCTGCTTGCTGGTGCGATCGCCCCACTGGTCCTCACCGTACTGTTGGTGCTGTTCCTGCCGGAGTCGGTTAAGTATCTGGTTCACCGCGGTAAAGGGGTTGCACAGATTAAACGCATTGCTCAACGCTTTATGTCGGGAAGTCTGGAACAGGTTACCCAGTTTTATCTGGATGAAGACCGTATCACGGTCAAAAAAAGCAGCGTGGCACAGTTATTTAGTATGCCCTGGCTGCCGGGTACGCTGATGCTCTGGATGACCTACTTTATGGGGCTGGTTATCTATTACGTGCTGCTGAGCTGGATGCCAACGCTGATGCTGGGAATGGGCTATCCGCTGGCCGAATCCGCCTGGCTGACATCGCTGTTTACCTTTGGCGGTACGGCGGGGATCCTGCTGGCCGGTTGGTTAATGGACCGCTGGGAAGCCCATAAAGTGGTCTCACTCGGCTTCATTCTGACGATGCTGTTTGCCCTCGCTCTCGGGTTTGAACATAACCACATCATCTTGTTCGGCGCACTGATCTTCCTGATGGGGATTACCATGAACGGCGCGCAGTCCGGGCTGCAGACGCTGGCCGCCACGTTTTATCCAACCCACTGCCGTGCGACGGGCATTGCCTGGATGCAGGGCGTGGGCCGCTTCGGCGGCGTAGCCGGAACGATGATGAGCGCCCAGTTGCTTTCCCTGCAATGGCAGGCAGACAGTATCTTAATGTTCCTCAGCCTTCCGGCCCTGGTCGCTGCTGCCGCGACAATTTACAAGCTGCAACGCTATAAACCGCACGCGCTGACCGTCGCATAGTACCCGCTCTTTCTGCTATTCTGCCCCCCGTTATCAAGGGGGCAGTATGCTTAACATCGTTTTATTCGAACCAGAAATCCCGCCAAATACCGGCAATATTATCCGTCTTTGCGCCAACACCGGCTTTCGTCTGCATATTATAGAGCCAATGGGCTTTACCTGGGACGACAAGCGCCTGCGTCGCGCGGGGCTGGATTACCATGAATTTACCGCCGTGCTGCGCCACCCTGATTACGCCGCCTTCGTCGCCGCAGAACATCCGCAGCGCCTGTTTGCTCTGACCACCAAAGGTACGCCAGCGCATAGCGCGGTATGCTATCAGGACGGGGATTATCTGATGTTTGGTCCGGAAACACGCGGTCTACCAGCCAGCATCCTTGACGCGCTGCCGGCCGAACAAAAAATTCGTATTCCGATGATGCCAGACAGTCGCAGCATGAACCTGTCAAATGCGGTGTCGGTGGTGGTGTATGAGGCCTGGCGCCAGCTAGGGTATCCGGGCGCGGTACTGCGTAGCTGATGATTGTTGGATGGCGGCTAGCGCCTGATCCGACCTACATTAATTTGATGGAATTCATTTTGAGCGTTATCGGCGCAGACAGATTGAACATGGACTGCGCACAGTCACCGGAGCGTACACGCAGTCCGTAAGGATGACGAGCACAGCTCAGGTTCAATCTGCCAGGTAAGATAGCTCGAAATCAGATACCATCTCCATACTCAAAAGTATGATGTATCCCGTTGAAATGCTGATCCATATCCATGGACGGCTTATCGCTGTCAGGCTTACCGACGATGCGTGCCGGAACGCCTGCTGCAGTGGTATGCGGTGGTACCGGCTGTAAAACGACGGAACCTGCGCCAATCTTCGCGCCGCGCCCGACTTCAATGTTACCGAGAATTTTTGCTCCCGCGCCAATCATCACGCCTTCACGAATTTTCGGATGACGGTCACCGCCGGCTTTACCGGTCCCGCCCAGCGTGACGGATTGCAAAATAGAGACGTCGTTTTCAATCACGGCAGTTTCACCGACCACAATACCAGTGGCGTGATCGAGCATAATCCCACGGCCAATTTTTGCCGCCGGGTGAATGTCTACCTGGAAGCTAACGGACACCTGATTTTGCAGGAAGATCGCCAGCGCCTGACGCCCCTGATGCCACAGCCAGTGACCGATACGGTAGGCCTGAAGCGCATGAAAGCCCTTCAGATACAGAAGTGGGGTGGAATATTTATCGACAGCCGGATCACGCGTGCGTACCGCCTGAATATCACAGGCCGCTGAGGCAATCATTTCAGGATCGGCCGCGTAGGCCTCTTCCACGACTTCGCGAATGGCAATGGCGGGCATGATCGGAGAAGCGAGTTTATTCGCCAGCATATAGCTCAGCGCACTGCCGAGGTTTTCATGCTTGAGCAACGTTGCGTGATAAAAACTGGCCAGCATTGGCTCACATTCCGCCAGTGCCCGGGCTTCCGCTTTAATGTTTTTCCAGACGATATCCAGTTCTTCACACGGCATTGCGTACTCCAGAAGGTAGCAAAACGACCGACCCGTTCTTCGCGGGTCGGGTCGTTATATTCAACAGTTCCTTACAGCTAGTGGCGACTCAGCTCGTCCCTGCGTGCACGGCCTAATAACGTCAATGCTGCCTCGCGCGCGTTTTTTCCGCAATACAATACTTGATAAATTTCCTCGGTTATTGGCATCTCAACACCAAAACGGTGCGCCAATTCACGAACTTCTTTCGTATTGCGGTAGCCTTCAACCACCTGACCAATCTTGTCCTGCGCCCCCTGCACGTCCATCCCCTGGCCGAGCATCATGCCAAAACGACGGTTACGCGACTGGTTGTCGGTACAGGTCAGCACCAGATCGCCTAAACCCGCCATCCCCATAAAGGTGGCAGGATCGGCACCCAACGCCGCGCCAAGGCGAGACATTTCGGTCAGTCCACGGGTGATCAATGCGGTTCGCGCATTCGCGCCGAAACCGATGCCGTCAGACATCCCCGCGCCAATCGCAATGACGTTTTTCACCGCGCCGCCAAGCTGCACGCCAATGAAATCCGGATTGCTGTAAACGCGGAAGCTCTTGCCGCAGTGCAGCAACTGCTGGAGATCGTCAGCAAAGGTGTCGTCCGTCGAGGCCAGAGAAATCGCCGTCGGCATGCCCGCCGCCAGCTCTTTGGCGAACGTCGGACCGGAGATAACCGCCAGTGGAATAGAATTCCCCAGCGCTTCACGCGCGACGTCCTGCAGCAGGCGTCCCGTTTCCGCTTCCAGACCCTTTGTCGCCCAGACCAGACGCGCGTCAGGACGCATCAGCGGTTTGATGTTGCGCAGCACTTCGCCAAAGACGTGGCTCGGCACCACCACCAGAATATTACGACTGGCGGCCAGTGCAGTGGCTAAATCACTTTCCAGGCGCAGCGTTTCGGGAAAAGGCACATCAGGGAGGAACGCGACGTTGCAGCGATCGTGCTCGAGGGTCGCGATATGTTTCGGATCATGGCCCCACAGGACAACCTGATGGCCATTTCTTGCCAGGGTGATGGCAAGAGCGGTGCCGTACGAGCCGGCACCAATCACAGTCATTGAAGCATTACTTTGGTTCATCAGGCATCCTGATGTTCTTCAGTACCTTCGCCAGCCTGCTGCTGTAAATAGTTCATGAACAGCGCATCAAAGTTGACCGGCGCAAGGTTCAGTTGCGGGAATGTACCGCGGGAAACCAGGCTGGTGATGCATTCGCGGGCATACGGGAACAGAATGTTCGGGCAGTATGCACCAAGGCAATGCGCCATCTGAGTCCCTTCAATACCACTGATGGAGAAAATACCGCCCTGCTGAACTTCACACAGGAACGCAGTTTCTTCACCCAGAGAAGCCGTTACGGTGACACGCAGCACTACTTCATACACATCATCTGCCAGTTGGGTAGATGCGGTATCAAGATCCAGTTTAACCTCTGGCTGCCAATCTTTCTGGAAAACATGTGGTGCATTTGGCGCTTCGAAAGACACATCCTTGGTATAAATACGTTGGATCTGGAAAGCCATTTCAGTGTTATTTTGTTCTGACATGTTGAGAAAACCCTTTAGTGTTGTCCTTTAAATACTTCGGTACGCCTTAACGCAGCAGTGGATCCAGTCCACCACGTGCATCCAACGCATACAAGTCGTCACAACCACCAATGTGCTGTGCATCAATAAAAATCTGCGGAACCGTTGTACGGCCACTGCGCTTGATCATCTCTTCACGCTTCACGGCATCGCCGTCAATCGGAAGTTCCTGGAAACTCACACCCTTGCTGTTCAACAGCGCCTTTGCGCGATGGCAAAACGGGCAGGTCGCTTTGGTATAGATCTCAATATTGGCCATGACTTATCTCCAGTGTTCTTTTACCCTGAGGCATGAAAGAAGACGGGTAAATTACTTGCCGCGAACCAGTGGCAGATTCTCGCCACTCCAGCCCGCTACGCCGTCTTTCAGTACAGATACCTGCTCAAAACCGGCTTTAATCAGCGCAGTTGCTGAATCCTGGCACTGCATACCAGAGCCATCAACCACAATAACAGGTTTGTTTTTGTGTTTTTCCAGCTCGCCAAAATTGTTGGCTTTGATTTCGCTCGGCAGCAGGTTAGTGGAGCCCGCGATATGACCTTTGCGGAAGTCGTCGCGCTGACGTAAATCCACAATCACCGCATCTTCTTTGTTGATAAGACGAGTGGCTTCTCCGCGCGTAATTACCTTCACTTTCGAAGTCAGGCTCTTAAACGTGGTAAATAATACAGCCGCCAGTAACGCAATCCAGGCGATACTCAATACAGGGTGGCGACTAACAAATTGCATAATTTCTTGCATGGGGGGTAACAACTCCCGACTTAGTGATTAAAAAACCAGGAAAGGAGTATACCTGCGCGTTGGCGCAAATACAGCCAGAGCGTGCATTGGATTGCATTTTTGCGGGGCGCTACGGAAAAAAAAACGTAAATCCGCGCCCTCTGCGACACGCTCTGGTCGATTATTTGATCTTCTGGGGCTATTTTATCGATTCAGCTGTAGTAAAATTACGCAATTATTTTTGTCTATTGAGTGTGAGGTTGTCGCAATGTCGGTTTCTAAAAAACCTATGGTACTGGTGATTCTGGATGGCTATGGCTATCGTGAAGACAGCCAGGATAACGCCATCTTTAATGCCAAAACCCCGGTAATGGATGCTCTGTGGGCAAAACGTCCGCATACCCTGATTGATGCCTCTGGCCTGGAAGTCGGCCTGCCCGATCGCCAGATGGGCAACTCCGAAGTGGGTCACGTCAACCTGGGCGCGGGCCGCATCGTGTATCAGGACCTGACCCGTCTGGATGTTGAAATTAAAGAACGGACTTTCTTCGCTAACCCAGTGCTGACCGATGCGGTCGACCAGGCAAAAAATAGCGGCAAAGCGGTTCACATCATGGGCCTGCTCTCTGCTGGCGGCGTTCACAGCCACGAAGATCACATCATGGCGATGGTAGAAATGGCAGCTGAACGCGGTGCTGAGAAAATCTATCTGCACGCTTTCCTTGATGGCCGTGATACCCCGCCGCGCAGCGCTGAACATTCGCTGCAGAAATTCGAAGAGAAATTTGCCGCGCTGGGCAAAGGCCGTGTAGCGTCCATCATCGGTCGTTACTACGCCATGGACCGCGACAACCGTTGGGATCGCGTTGAACAGGCTTATGACCTGATGACGCTGGCAAAAGGCGAGTTCCAGTTCGCTACGGCTGTTGAAGGCCTGCAGGCTGCTTATGCCCGCGACGAAAACGACGAATTCGTGAAAGCGACCGTGATTCGTGCTGAAGGCCAGGCTGAAGCCGCCATGGAAGACGGCGATACGCTGATTTTCATGAACTTCCGTGCTGACCGTGCGCGTGAAATCACCCGTGCGTTTGTTAACGCAGACTTCGACGGCTTCGCCCGTAAGAAAGTCGTTAACCTCAACTTTGTGATGCTGACCGAATACGCAGCCGACATCAAAACTGCTGTTGCTTACCCACCAGCGTCTCTGGCCAACACCCTTGGCGAGTGGATGGCGAAGAATGACAAAACGCAGCTGCGTATTTCCGAAACTGAAAAATATGCCCACGTGACCTTCTTCTTTAACGGCGGCGTAGAAGAGCCGTTCAAAGGCGAAGATCGCATCCTGATCAACTCGCCGAAAGTCGCGACCTACGATCTGCAGCCGGAAATGAGCTCTGCTGAGCTGACCGAGAAGCTGGTTGCTGCGATTCAGAGTGGAAAATACGACACCATCATTTGTAACTACCCGAACGGCGACATGGTTGGTCACACCGGGGTGATGGAAGCTGCGGTTAAAGCGGTTGAAGCGCTGGATCACTGCGTTGAGCAGGTGACTAAAGCGGTTGAATCCGTTGGCGGCCAACTGCTGATCACCGCGGACCACGGTAACGCAGAGCAAATGCGCGATCCGTCCACCGGTCAGGCGCATACAGCACACACCAACCTGCCCGTTCCGCTGATTTATGTCGGTGGTAAAAACGTCAAAGCAGTTGAAGGCGGCAAACTTTCTGATATCGCCCCGACGATGCTGACGCTGATGGGTATGGAAATCCCGCAAGAGATGACTGGTAAGCCGCTGTTCATCGTGGAATAATCCCTCCCCATGAGGGGAAAGGCGATTAATACCATCACTTGGGCCGTGAAACTGCAAAAGCTTTCAGTCAGGCCCTTGTTCTACGCCAGCGCGCTTAGCGCTGGCGTATTGCTGTGCGCCTTTTCCGCCCACGCGGACGAGCGCGATCAGCTCAAATCTATTCAGGCTGATATCGCGGCAAAAGAACGCGCGGTACGCCAACAACAACAACAACGCTCCACTCTCCTCGCTCAACTTAAAGCTCAGGAACAGGCCATCGCCGTTGCCGCCAGGCAACTACGCGAAACGCAAAACTCGCTGGCGCAGCTGAATGCGCAAATTACAGAGATGAATGCCGCCCTCGCGAAGCTGGAAAAACAGCGGGCTGCGCAAGAGCGTAGCCTGGCAGCCCAACTTGACGCAGCGTTTCGCCAGGGCGAACACACCGGTATTCAGCTCATTCTGAGCGGGGAAGAGAGCCAGCGCGGGCAACGCCTGCAGGCCTATTTCGGCTATCTGAACCAGGCGCGGCAGGAAACCATCGCGCAGTTGAAACAAACCCGCGAAGAAGTCGACTCGCAAAAAGCCGAGCTGGAAGATAAGCAGAGCGAACAGCAGACGTTGCTGTACGAACAGCGCGCTCAGCAGGCTAAGCTGGAGCAAGCGCGTAATGAACGCAAGAAGACGCTCTCGGGTCTGGAGTCATCGATTCAGCAGGGTCAGCAGCAACTGGGCGAAATGCGCGCCAACGAATCACGCCTGCGCAACAGCATTGCTCGTGCCGAAGCCGCAGCCAAAGCACGCGCGGAACGTGAAGCTCGCGAGGCGCAGGCCGTACGTGACAAACAGAAGGATGCGTCACGGAAAGGCTCAACCTACAAGCCAACCGAAAGCGAAAAATCACTGATGTCCCGTACCGGCGGTTTAGGTTCCCCACGCGGCCAGGCATTCTGGCCCGTTCGTGGCCCAACGCTACATCGTTATGGCGAACAGTTGCAAGGTGAGCTACGTTGGAAGGGGATGGTTATTGGCGCATCCGAAGGCACCGAAGTTAAAGCCATTGCCGATGGCCGCGTCATTCTGGCGGACTGGTTGCAGGGCTACGGTCTGGTGGTCGTCGTTGAGCACGGTAAAGGCGATATGAGCCTTTACGGTTATAACCAGAGCGCGCTGGTCAGCGTCGGTACGCAGGTTCGCGCCGGGCAGCCTATTGCACTTGTGGGTAGCAGCGGCGGACAGGGCAGGCCGGCACTCTATTTCGAAATTCGTCGCCAGGGTCAGGCGGTCAATCCACAGCCGTGGTTGGGAAGATAAGTTTTGCCTCAATTTCGTCTATTATTCTCTCTCGCCAGCGTGCTGGCCTTCGCAACACCTGTTTTTGCTGGCAAACTTGCCATCGTTATTGATGATTTCGGCTATCGTCCACACACCGAAAATCAGGTTCTGGCGATGCCTTCCACCCTCTCCGTTGCCGTTCTGCCTAATGCCCCACACGCGCGTGAAATGGCGATTAAAGCGCATAACAGCGGGCATGAAGTGTTAATCCATCTGCCGATGGCGCCGCTGAGCAAACAGCCGTTAGAGAAAGATACTTTGCGCCCGGAAATGAGCAGCGAAGAGATTGAGCGGATTATTCGCGACGCGGTAAGCAAAGTACCGAATGCGGTCGGGCTGAACAACCATATGGGCAGCGCGATGACCTCCAGCCTGTTCGGCATGCAGAAGGTGATGCAAGCGCTGGAACGCTACGATCTCTACTTCCTGGACAGTATGACCATCGGCAACAGTCAGGCAATGCGCGCAGCATCAGGAACCGGCGTGAAGGTTATCAAACGCAAAGTCTTCCTGGATGACACGCAAAACGAAGCCGATATTCGCCGTCAGTTTAATCGTGCCGTTGAGCTTGCGCGCCGCAACGGTTCAGCAATTGCCATTGGGCATCCTCACCCTTCGACGGTTCGCGTCCTGCAGCAGATGCTTTATAACCTGCCTGCGGACATTACGCTGGTTCGCCCAAGCAGCCTGCTCAATGAACCACAGGTAGACACCTCCAGACCAAACCTTACACCGCCGAAGAATGGTAAACCTGATGCGCCACGTAATCCTTTCCGCGGGGTGAGATTATGCAAACCGAAGCAGCCGTTAGAGCCGGTTTACGCCAGCCGCTTCTTCAGCGTGCTCGGTGAAAGCATCACCCAAAGCACGCTGGTGCAGTACATACGCCTGCAATGGCAGGGCTGGGGGAATACATCCTCACCCAGCGCTATGAACGCTAACGTAAATTAAGCGTTTTACGGGCAATACGAGAAGGCGAGGATGTTTTATCGCGCCATTTCCAGAGACGGAATGACCATAGCAGCGCCTGGTACAAAACTTTGGCGCTGCGTACGTTAGTAATCATGCGTTTATACATACCAGAGACAAAAATCTCTGCAATCATGCGTTGACGAATATGGACATCCGGCTCTTTGCGTACTGCGTGGCAAACGCGTAATGCTTCATAGGTTATTTGCTGATGAAATTCCGGATAAATAGTAATCCGACCCGCATATTCACGATTCAACTTATCCAATAACCGTGTAATTTTAATATAGTGGCGTTGGTAATTGAGATTTTTTAAGCCTTGTCTTTTAAGACGGCTAACTGATTGATCGTGTAAGAAGTATTTATACAATGATTGCTCGGTATATCGCACACGTTTGGCGTTAAACATAAACTCCGTCGTCCATACAATATCCTGATGATGCAACCCTGGAATAAACGCTATCTTGTTTTTCTCGATAACATCTCTGCGATAAACCCCCATCCAGACCACATGCGTCCAACGGCGTGAAGCCAATGCCATACGTAACCAGTCGGGGCCGGTCAATACACCCGTAGACCGCAGACGGTCCGTCGGTATTGATTGCCAGGTGTCCCCCGTTTCGAAAATGCACCAATCAGAATTGCACTGTGCCAGATCGAGGTCATCCTGAAGCGCCATGGTCATCAGGGTTTCATACATATTGGGATAAACCAGGTCATCGGCATCGACAAATGCGACATAATCCCCTTTGGCCACTGCCAGACCACGATTACGCGCGACAGATGCCCCGGCGTTAGCCTGATGTAACAACCGGACATGGGAATAGTTATCAGCATAATGTCTTGCAATATCAACAGAGTTATCCGTTGAACCGTCATCCACAATAATGATCTCTATCGCAGCCCATGTCTGTGCGATCAAAGATTCCATGCAATCCCGAAAACTATCACCCGCGTTATACAACGGAATAATAACACTCAACATATTTGTGCGGTTTCTCATCAGATAACCCAAGTTTGTCAGTACACTGATGACTTTTACTACAGTTTCATTAAGGAATTATTAAGGTTAGAACGTTTAATTTTCAGAAGAGGCGCAGCGAAAGCAACCAGTATGGGAAAATGCCATGCGGCGCCTGAGTTCAGCGGCCTGTGATAGCTCAGATCGTCTACATATTGAGGGACACAACCTGTATACTATACCCCTGTAAATTAACGCGCGATGTACACTGATATTGAGGAAAGTGATGGCCATCAGTAAGACACATGAAAAAGGTTATACGGTCTATTGCAAAGAGACCAAAACAGACCTTAAGTCACTGATGAATAAGTATATAAACAAAGAAATCAGTGGCAAACCGTTGAGCAGTGGTAACGCCATGCGCAGTGTAGAACTGGTCGAGTACAACTCACAAAAATTTATCATCAAAAACGACCGTGAAGTTGATCCTCGATTTGAGAAAAAAATGCAGAATTTTATCTCCGGCCCCTTTTATTCCAGGCTCATCAAGAAACTGGACACACTCTCCCCGGAAATGCGCGCCTGTACAGCGGATCTCTACTATGCCGCTGAAAAAGTACGCCTTCGTCAGTGTCATGATGTTTATATTATTCATGAATATGTTGAAGGCACTCCTTTAAAAGAAATTAACCATAAGAATGCCGATGAAGTGAAACAGTGCGTTCTGCGCCTTCACAAAGCCGGGTTGGCGTCTAATGATATCCACCCTGGAAATTTCATTCGTACGCCAGGCGGTGAATTAAGAATAATTGACTTATCCTGTAAGGGAAATATGAAGATTTGCCAGGCTAATGATATTTTAGCTTTGCAGCGAAAATATCATATTCACATCAAAGGAAAAGGGTTAATCTATAAGCTCATCTGGCTCAAAGAAGCGATAAGATCTTTATCCAGAAAGCTTCGTGGCAAATAGTATTTATTATTTATACGGCCAGAATAAAGAATCTGGCCGTTGGTAGCATTTAATACAAGTCGAGCATTCAATCCCAGCTCAGGATCACTTTCCCTGACTGGCCCGAGCGCATCGCGTCAAAGCCCTGCTGGAATTCATCGATGGAGAATCGATGGGTGATGATCGGCGACAAATCCAGACCAGACTGAATCAATGCGGCCATCTTGTACCAAGTCTCAAACATCTCACGACCGTAGATACCTTTAATAAACAATCCCTTAAAGATAACTTTAGTCCAGTCGATGGACATGTCTGATGGTGGAATACCCAGCATAGCAATACGGCCACCGTGGTTCATGGTGTCCAGCATGGCGCGAAACGCTGGCGGCGCGCCGGACATCTCCAGACCGACATCAAACCCTTCGGTCATGCCCAGTTCAGCCATCACGTCGGTCAGACTCTCTTTCGACACGTTGACCGCGCGAGTGATGCCCATTTTACGCGCCAGTTCAAGGCGATACTCATTAACATCGGTAATCACCACGTGGCGTGCGCCAACGTGCCTGGCAACCGCTGCCGCCATAATACCGATTGGACCCGCGCCGGAAACCAGCACATCTTCCCCAACCAGATCGAACGACAGCGCCGTATGCACCGCATTACCGAACGGATCGAAGATAGACGCCAGGTCGTCAGAGATGTTGTCCGGAATTTTAAACGCGTTAAATGCCGGGATCACCAGGTACTCTGCAAAGCAGCCAGGACGGTTTACGCCAACACCGGTCGTATTGCGGCACAGGTGAGTACGTCCACCGCGGCAGTTACGGCAATGCCCGCAGGTGATATGACCTTCGCCTGAAACGCGATCGCCGATTTTAAAACCTTTAACTTCCTGGCCGATGCCAACAACTTCGCCGACATATTCATGTCCAACGACCATCGGTACCGGGATGGTTTTTTGCGACCATTCATCCCAGTTATAAATGTGAACGTCAGTCCCGCAGATGGCTGTTTTACGGATTTTAATCAGCAAATCGTTATGGCCGACTTCCGGTTCAGGAACGTCGGTCATCCAAATGCCCTCTTCCGCTTTCAGTTTGGATAACGCTTTCATTTCACATCCTCAGGCAATAACGCCCAGTTGTTTACCAATGCGTGTGAACGCCTCAACAGCACGCGTAATCTGCTCAGGGGTATGCGCCGCAGACATCTGGGTACGAATACGCGCCTGACCTTTTGGAACCACCGGATAGAAGAATCCAGTAACGTAAATCCCCTCTTTTTGCAGCGCGCGGGCGAACTCTTGCGCCACTACCGCATCCCCCAACATGACCGGGATAATTGCGTGATCCGCTCCCGCTAACGTAAAGCCTGCGGCAGACATTTGCTCGCGGAACTGACGTGCGTTCGCCCACAGGCGATCGCGCAGCTCGCTGCCTGCTTCGACCATCTCCAGCACTTTAATGGAGGCAGAAACAATTGCAGGAGCCAATGAGTTGGAGAACAGATACGGACGGGAACGCTGACGCAGCCACTCAACAACCTCTTTGCGCGCTGCGGTATAACCGCCAGATGCGCCGCCGAGCGCTTTACCCAGCGTACCAGTGATGATGTCCACACGCCCCATCACATCACAGTATTCATGTGAGCCACGACCATTTTCGCCGACAAAGCCGACAGCATGGGAATCATCAACCATGACCAGCGCGTCGTATTTATCCGCCAGGTCACAAACGCCTTTCAGGTTAGCAATCACACCATCCATAGAGAACACGCCATCGGTGGCGATCAGGATATGACGGGCTCCCGCTTCACGCGCTTCTTTCAGGCGCGCTTCCAGTTCGACCATGTCGTTGTTGGCGTAACGGAAACGCTTTGCTTTACACAAGCGAACACCGTCAATGATAGAAGCGTGGTTGAGCGCATCTGAGATAATCGCATCTTCTGCGCCCAGCAGCGTTTCAAACAGGCCGCCGTTGGCGTCAAAGCAGGAAGAGTAAAGGATGGCATCTTCCATACCGAGGAATGCCGCCAGTTTTTGCTCCAGTTGCTTATGGCTGTCCTGGGTACCGCAAATAAAGCGGACCGAAGCCATACCAAATCCGTGAGAATCCATACCTGCTTTTGCAGCTGCAATCAGTTCCGGGTGGTTAGCCAGCCCCAGATAGTTGTTCGCACAAAAGTTAATAACGTGGCTTCCGTCCGCCACGGTGATATCCGCCTGCTGGGCAGACGTAATAATGCGCTCTTCTTTAAACAATCCTTCCGCACGTGCGGTTTCGAGATCGTTCGTTAACTGTTTGTAAAAATCCCCACGCATTTCAATTCTCCAGACTGGGCAAATTTCAGCACATATTACCCAAAGCTATACGCTGATACGAGATGACGCATCATCACTTCTTCAAAATGAAGCATAAATCACGTATACCCACATGGCTAATCAGTGATGCCGTCGTATGGATTCATTGGACGCAAGGAATCACAACCAATTGAATTGTCTGGATTTTATAAAAAATCATAAAAAAACAACAGCAATAGCAGAAGAATGCCTTTGCAGCATTCTATCTGGTTAGGTAACCCTTCAATCTCATTCAAGCCACTACTTTCGAGTGAGAAAAATTCGCAATGCCTGGAGTTTTGCACCTAAAGCGGTTCGCCGATAAACACGGAACAGATCGAACCATTTGCCACGACCAAGGTAATTAAGCATTAATAGATCAGGGCGCTTGTAATAACACATGACAAAAATACCCTGATCATCATCAACAATATTATTTCTGAGAGTCTCTTTTTGACACTCAGTGACTAATGAGTAAAACTCTTTCCATTTCTCTGGTGAACCAACAATAGCGCCGCCGATAATATAAGTATGATTTCCGATCATAAAATCATAAACCTGTTTTCTGGATGATATAACCAGACCCTTTTTAATCGTGAAGAGATGCATTTTATTACGGTCAAAAGGGAAGTCCCATACTTTTAATCCGCGAGTAACCTGCGGTTTACGGCAATATCCGAAGTCTACCCAAGCAACCATCGGAGTATTAACTAAGCCTGCATTTATGGCCTTCACTACAAAATATGCTTTTAAATTATTGATCAACACATATTCTGGAGACCAGTACTCAGGGTTACCTAGCTGTCGCGTCTCTAATTTATTCTTAAAGGTATCATCCTGCTGAATTTGTCTTATTTTATTATTAATATGCTTAAATTTTTTACCTAAATCTATGGTTATAATTTTTGTGGGCTTACCTTTGCGTATTTCCGCAACTCTGTCTTCAAACTCAGACGAGGTAAAAATAACCATATCATTTTCTAAAGCGGCTAACCGTTTGAAGTAGTCAAAATAGACATCAGAAGATCGGGAAAGTTTTTCACGGAAGCCTTTATTAACAGTCCACTCCCCCCTACCGATATCAAAATATGCTGTCACAATAGTGGTAGACGATTTCATAACCATTTTCAAACCATTAATAAAAAAAATATTATATCACATAGTTTTTGTTTTTGTACATATAATATACATAGATGGATATAAAAAAACTAAGTACATTTAAGATTAATTTAATAGACTTAATAACCATTAAATAAGCATTCTTATACTGGTGTTTATAGGCCTTCTACCGACCCACCATCTTACTTAAGAGGCTGAAGGGATGCCGATGTGATGGTATGATTACAGACATTAGTGTCTGAGATTGTCTCTGACTCCAAAATTCGAAGGTTACATTTATGATCATCGTTACCGGCGGCGCGGGCTTTATCGGCAGCAACATCGTCAAGTCATTGAATGATAAAGGCATCACCGACATCCTGGTGGTGGACAACCTGAAAGATGGCACCAAGTATGTTAACCTGGTGGATCTGAATATTGCTGACTACATGGACAAGGAAGACTTCCTGATCCAGATTATGGCCGGAGAAGATTTCGGCGATATCGAAGCGATTTTCCACGAAGGCGCATGCTCCTCCACTACCGAGTGGGACGGCAAGTATATGATGGATAACAACTATCAATACTCCAAAGAGCTGTTGCACTACTGCCTGGAGCGTGAAATTCCGTTCCTGTATGCGTCCTCTGCCGCCACCTACGGCGGTCGTACTTCTGATTTCATCGAATCCCGTGAATATGAGAAACCGCTGAACGTTTACGGCTACTCAAAATTCCTGTTCGACGAGTACGTTCGTCAGATCCTGCCAGAAGCCAATTCTCAGATTGTTGGCTTCCGCTATTTCAACGTCTACGGACCGCGTGAAGGCCATAAAGGCAGCATGGCGAGCGTCGCTTTCCACCTCAACACCCAGCTCAACAATGGCGAAACACCAAAACTGTTCGAAGGCAGTGAAAACTTCAAGCGTGATTTCGTTTACGTAGGCGATGTGGCTGCGGTGAACCTGTGGTTCCTGGAAAACGGGGTTTCCGGCATCTTTAACCTTGGTACCGGTCGTGCGGAATCTTTCCAGGCCGTTGCCGATGCAACGCTTGCGTACCACAAAAAAGGCAGCATTGAGTACATCCCATTCCCGGAAAAACTGAAAGGTCGCTATCAGGCGTTTACCCAGGCCGATCTGACTAATCTGCGCGCTGCGGGCTATGACAAGCCGTTTAAAACCGTTGCTGAAGGTGTAACGGAATATATGGCCTGGCTGAACCGCGACGCGTAAGTATGAAAATTTTGGTGGTAGGCCCGTCCTGGGTGGGCGACATGATGATGTCGCAAAGTCTCTATCGCACGCTTAAGGCGCGCTATCCCCAGGCGATAATCGACGTGATGGCACCTGCATGGTGCCGTCCGTTATTATCGCGCATGCCTGAAGTTAACGAAGCTATCGCCATGCCACTGGGACACGGCGCGCTGGAGATCGGCGAGCGGCGTAAACTCGGTCATAGCCTGCGTGAAAAACGCTATGACCGCGCCTATGTGCTGCCTAACTCGTTTAAATCCGCGCTGGTACCGTTCTTTGCTGGCATTCCCCATCGTACCGGTTGGCGTGGTGAAATGCGCTACGGCCTGCTAAACGATGCGCGCGTGCTGGATAAAGATGCCTGGCCGCTGATGGTCGAACGCTATGTAGCCCTGGCCTATGATAAAGGCGTAATGCTGTCAGCTAAAGATTTGCCGCAGCCTCTGCTATGGCCGCAGTTGCAGGTAAGCGAAGGTGAAAAGTCCCTGACCTGTCGCCAGTTTTCCCTTTCTGCCGAACGCCCCATCATCGGCTTTTGCCCTGGAGCGGAATTTGGTCCAGCGAAACGCTGGCCACATTACCACTACGCAGATCTGGCGAAGCAGCTGATCGATGAAGGCCATCAGATTGTGCTTTTTGGCTCTGCAAAAGACCATGAAGCCGGAAATGAGATCCTGGCGACGCTGAGCGTTGATCAGCAGCCCTGGTGCCGTAATCTGGCAGGCGAAACACAGCTGGAGCAGGCCGTCATTCTGCTCGCCGCCTGCAAAGCGGTGGTCACCAACGACTCTGGATTAATGCACGTTGCCGCAGCGTTGAATCGACCTCTGGTAGCGTTGTATGGCCCCAGCAGCCCGGATTTTACTCCGCCGCTTTCACACAAGGCGCGCGTGATTCGCTTGATTACGGGCTATCACAAAGTACGCAAGGGAGATGCAGCAGAAGGCTATCATCAGAGCCTGATTGACATCACACCCCAGCGCGTGCTGGAAGAACTCAACGACCTGTTGTTACAAGAGGAAGCCTGACGTATGCGGGTATTGATCGTTAAAACATCGTCTATGGGCGATGTACTGCATACGTTACCGGCATTAACCGATGCGCAGCAGGTCATGCCGGATATTCAATTTGATTGGGTAGTGGAAGAAGGCTTCGCGCAGATCCCATCCTGGCATGCAGCCGTTGACCGGGTTATTCCAGTGGCGATCCGCCGCTGGCGTAAAGCCTGGTTTTCAGCGCCGATTAAAGCCGAGCGTAAAGCCTTTCGCGATGCGGTGCGTTTACATCAGTATGACGCGATAATTGATGCGCAGGGTCTGGTAAAAAGCGCGGCGTTGGTTACGCGTCTGGCACGTGGCATCAAGCATGGTATGGACTGGAGCACGGCGCGCGAACCATTGGCGAGCCTGTTTTATAATCGCAAACATCACATTGCCAAACAGCAGCACGCGGTAGAACGTACGCGTGAATTGTTCGCCAAAAGTCTGGGATATTCCAGGCCCCAGTCGCAGGGTGATTACGCTATCGCTCAGCATTTTCTGAAAGAAGGTAATGCTGATGCGGGCCAGTATGCCGTATTTCTGCATGCCACAACGCGTGATGATAAGCACTGGCCAGAAGCCAACTGGCGGGAGCTAATTGGCTTGTTAAATAACGCTGGCATACGTATTAAACTGCCATGGGGTGCTCCTCATGAAGAAGCACGAGCCCTTAGGCTGGCAAATGGTTTTTCTTATGTTGATGTTCTTCCACGGATGACTTTGGGAGAGGTCGCTCGCGTACTGGCGGGGGCAAAATTTGTGGTGTCGGTTGATACAGGCCTGAGTCATTTAACCGCTGCGCTGGATCGCCCTAATATTACGTTGTACGGTCCAACGGACCCAGGATTGATTGGTGGGTATGGCAAGAATCAAGTGGCATGTCGCTCAGAAAGTGAAAATCTTTCAGACTTGCGTTCTTCGACCGTATTAGAATCAATTAATTGCAATTTTTTAAATAATTGTCTGTAAGTGTCGGAGAAATGATGGCTTTAACAAAGTTTTTTTTAGATGAGAAAAAAAACTGGAAGATAAACTGGAATAGAGGACTTATATTTCTGTTTGTCGCCACCTATTTCTTAGGTGGTATTACTCGTTATAAACATTTGATTGTCATCCTGATGACTATCACAACGATAGTTTATTTATGTAAGAATCCTCGACATTATATTCCTATTTTTAAAACATTTGTTTTTGCAAGTGTATCATTTCTTGTAATCGCTACCTTCGTCTCTTTAGTGTTCACTCCTGAACTAAAAGCTAGCCTGAAAGAGATAAACAACTCAGTTGTTGAAAATGTCTTATTATGCACTATTGCGATCCCTGTATTACTAAGAGAAGAAAGCAAAGAAACCATTTCAAAGTTGATATTCTTCTCGTTCATTACAGCTCTTAGTTTGCGATGCCTTTCAGAACTTGTCCTTTATTATCAGGACTATCAGCAAGGAATCATGCCTTTTACTAATTACCAACATCGCGGAATTTCAGATGCAATGGTGTTTTTATTCCCAGTGCTTCTGAATCTATGGCTCGTTAAATCAGCGAAATACCGTATATTATTCCTGTTGCTAGGGGCGATATACACCTTTTTAATTCTTGGAACATTGTCCCGTGGCGCATGGTTATCTGTATTTATTATTGCTCTTACATGGATAATCATGTACAAACAATGGCGATTGCTTACTGTAGGAATCTTCGTAGCCATTGTTGCTCTGACAGCTATATTTTCACACAAAGATATGTCAGAAAAACTGACCTTTAAATTGCAGCAAACTGACAGTTCATATCGCTATACTAACGGTACGCAAGGAAGTGCATTTGACCTAATCTTAGAAAACCCAGTTATTGGTTATGGTTTTGGTAATAACGCTTATAAAACTGTATACAACAAGCGTGTTGTTGATTATCCAAACTGGACATTCCGCGAGTCAATTGGACCACACAACCTTATTCTTTTTGTATGGTTTGGTACAGGATTACTTGGACTTGTGGGTTTAATACTGGTGTACACTAGCATTGTGAGAGAATGTGTTACGCATGCATTTAGGGAGAACTACTATTCCCCATACAATGCTTATATAATAATTTTACTTTCATTTTTCGGTTATTTTATTATACGTGGCAACGTTGAGCAGATTGAGTTAGATCTGTTGGGTATTTTTGCAGGTTTTCTGTTAGCGCTGAAGAATAAATAAAATAGTAAAAAAAAGGCTACTTTATGTAGCCTTTTTATCACTCGAACCAGTTACAAATAACCTCTTCAAACCGTTGTGTAACCGCAGACCAACTATAGTTTCCAAAGACATATTGCTGACCTCGTTGGGCGGTATCCGCTAAACTACTTTCCGCCATTACCCTGGTAATATCCTGAGCAATAGTTTCTGCAGTCATCGGCTCTGTAAGGTGATAGCCTGTAATTTTATCTTTAACAAACTCAACCATGCCGCCTCGAGTACTGACTAATACAGGTCTTCCAGCGCCCATAGCCTCAATAGCCACCATACAAAATGGCTCCTGAAATTGAGAAGGAATCACAACTATATCTGCCAGTGGATAGTAATAGTGCATTTTCTCGGGTGAGATACTACCTAACATAATACAATGTGGTTTGAGGCGCTCAGCTATTTCCCGAACTTCACGCTGATAATCACCTTTATCGTTCTTACTTACTTCCATGTGATCACCAACAACCACAAGCTTCAGATTTTTGTTCTCATGCAGCAACTTTTCAAAAGCCTGCAGAAGTAAGAGAACGCCTTTATCAGGGACTATACGTCCAGCAAAAAATACCACCTTGCTTTCAGGGGAAATATTTAATTTATTTTTTGATATTGATTCATATGACGATTGATAGATATCCAGGTCAATACCATTAGGCACAATAACAATATCAGCTTCAGGAAGATAAGATTGATAATAGTTCTTCAAAAACAAACTTGGTACGATCATCTTAACTTTTTTATCAAGCAACTTAGGTTCAAACGCATTATGCATATGAATCACAACTTTAGCCTGAGGAGCTTGCGAACGAATTTGTCGATATAGCTTCATACTGTTATGGACAACAATCACACTTTGATCGGTTATCTCAAACTTTTCGGCAACTTTCAGTATGCGCTTTGAATAAGGTAACGGATCCAGCCGAGTCCACTTTTGGAAAATACGCTTATATACCGAGCTAAATCCAATACGATGAATACTACATCTTTCGTTTACGTAAGAATAATCAGAATATCCTTCATTCTTTATACAGACAATACGATTAGGGAATTTGGTTCTTTGGGCAACCTGATACATCCAGGTCTCAACTGCTGCGGCACCACGTGGTGGAATAGAATAAATAGGTGTTACAGTAAATATGATTTTATCAATCATAAAGATCACCATTACATTGTTTTATATTTAATTGCTGCGATCAGGCCTGGAATTATTTTATTTTGATAAAGAAGGTGTTTATATTCTTCTCTATATTCGTGCTTTTGTTTTGCAACTTGATAAGGCTGATTCTTCCATGGTGACGTCTCATATACTGTGCGGAAAAATTGTGCTGAGGAATAGTCAGCCCACTCGTGCCATGGTTTTGTTACACCAGTATAATGAATAAATACTGTCTCTTCATTAATCACTGATTTATAGTAATTTTTATTTTTAATCTCAAACTCAGACTTCAATGAATAAATTGAGTTATATTTCCTCGGTAGTAATACCGCATGATGCAAAAACATGATATTTAAAATATCCTGGTCAGGATATTTTACTCTGGAAACTATACTTTCATCCGACAATAGTTCGAAGAATTTTTTCGTTAAATTAGAGTTAAGCCATTGCTGCAAGTTTATATACATGACACCCGAGTTAAAGTAGTTGCCTTTAAACTCAGGATTATGTAGACGCTCTGCACTTTTATCCTGCATTGAATCAACATCTACTACAACCGCACCATATTCCCCATCAAATTTCAGTGCGGCAAGATCCTCTAAAGAGCCTTTACACGTAATATCAGCATCAAGATATAGCAGTCGATCTAATCGTTCAGAAAAATAATCAAATGAAAGCAAGCGATAGTATATTGACACTGGCCATATATTTGTTTTAGGTAGTGACACCAACGGTTCAGAATCAATATGATATAGCTTAATAACTGTTTTATACTGTTCTGCTAATTGTGTCAAAAGTACAATATATTCTTGATCTAAATAATCCGCAATAATATGAAAAGTAAAATTAATATTACTCTCTTTATTATTTTCAAGGATTGAGGCAATAGAAATTGCCGCGCCAGTTTGGTAATTTTTATCGATTCCCCATGAGATATTAAAAGTGTCACGATCATCACATGGTGTAACACGTCTGTCTAACTCAATAATATCTTTGAAGTTAGTTAATCTTTTGAAGTCCAAGTTAATTACCTTTAATTATTTCAGCTATATTTTCCAGCGGCTAAGATATGCATTGCTGTTGATTATTTTAACAATGTACTTAGCCAGCAGTTAACCTTTCAACTTGGTCAGATAATAATTAAAGTAGTTACACAGTCCCTGAACGTATAACCCTTGTTTAAATTTATGCTTTGCACAATATCTGAATTGATTGCTATTGGTCGGTTTGAGAAGCGCTACTGAATGCCAGGGCGAGGCCTCTTTCGCAACTAAAAAACTCTTCGATACCGGATAGTTGGACCACTCATGCCAGGGTTTTGTCGGCCCCACATAATGAATGAAGACAGTTTCATTATTCACAGGATTGACTACTTTATCTTTCAGTTCATAATTAATGCTAAAGCGTGTATTGTATTTACCATTGATAAAAGTTACTTTTCCGGCTAACAATACATTAAGGACATCTTGATCAAGATGAGTTATTCTTTCCACCCATTCTGGAACTCGCAACATTTCGATGGCTCGGGAAGAGATATTATTACTGTGCCATGCGTTGATGTTGATAAGTAAGAATCCAGCATTAAAGTATCCGGTGATTAATTCTGGAGTGGCCAGCGTTACAGAACGATTATGCCACCATTCGGAATCTCTTTCCGTTACAACGACAGCGATCTCATCTGCGGAAAACTTATAATCGACCAGTTCTCGTACACTACCCTGGCAAGCAATATCAGCATCCAGGTATAATAATTTATCTATTTTATTATAGAAATAATCTGCAATAACAAAACGGAAGTATGTTGCATAAGTCCAGTTTTTTGTACTAGGTAAGTCTTTTAATTTATTGCAATCAATTAGGTAAACTTTGATACAGGATTGATATTGTTTAGCAAGATCGGCGAATCTGGCTTTATCACTCTCATCGAAATAATCAGTAAATATATGAAATGTGAAATCGATTTTTTTATTCGACAATAATACAGAGGCTATTGATACACCGCAGCCAAATAAAAAATTCCTGTCAATACCATAACCGATATTAAAACAGTCTGCAGAAGCATTTTCCCGAAAATCGTACTCAAAAACAGAAAGGATAACTTCTTTATCGCTAAATTGAGACATTTGACTCTTACCAATTTTTGAGAAATAGACCATGTTCTCACATGATGCATTTCAAATAGTTCAGGGTAAATTAATCACAGAGATTTACGGATTGTTCTTTCGCGTATTTTATTAGCTTTAACCTGAGCTTCCTTGAACAAATCAGCCTCCTGACTTAGGATGCTTTTCAACGGCAACTCGCAATAGATGCGTAGAAATCTATAAATATCACGCTGGGTTAATCCAATGTTCATGGACGAAAAATAGAGACCGATTAAGTCCTTATCGCGCCAGCGTCGGGGAACAGTCGACCGAATCTGAGCACGGTGCAAATCAATCACTGAAATCTTGAGATCGTCCTCATGCCCTGAAAAAGGCAGATGTAATAAAAAGTGGCAAATATAGCAATCGCGATGATTGATACCACCAGCATGCATCTTACGCACCATGGTGGCAACACGATCAATAATTATACGCTTCACTTTCACATCGGGAGAATTTGTGGCCCAATCAGCACAGTAATCTTCTAAGCTGATAGTTGGTGTGAGATCCTCAGTAATAATAAACGAGGTTTTAGTCAGTGGATTCAACCCTTTCTCACCAAATCCCACGCCTGTCATTGTATCCACACCTAACTGACTCAGGCGATGAATGGCATTCCATTCTCTATCAGCACCTAATACTGGCATGCGTAATGAAAGTAGGTTTTTAACAATCTCTTTCAGAGAAGTGCCTCTGTGCCATTTTAAAAAATAGCTTTTACCCGTTAGTTCAAATCGTAGAGTACGGCGAGTCTCCAGTTCTCTGAATACTTCACCTTGTAAATTTTTAACTTCTTCAAATGCATCTTTCCCGCGCCATAGTGTGGCTAACGGTTCTTTTAATTCAACCATCTAAACCACCCGTAATCATATCCGCTGCTTTCTCCGGTAGGCTGTATAAATCTTGCGTATCCGCATAGTGTCGTGCATTTGCCCTCCATTCCGAACGCAATGAAGGCTCTACCAGCGCTTTACGTAAGGCTTCATTCAGCGTTTCTTGCCGGAATGGTTCTGTAATTGCCATACCACAATTAGCATCAACAATATAATGCGCGTAACCGCATACGGCTGTGGTCAACACCGGCAGCCCGGCAGTGATTGCTTCTAGTAAAACAATACCTGCCGCCTCCTGATAAGCTGGATGCATCAATATATCAGCCGCAGCCATTAATTCTGCAACATCATTACGGCCAGAGTAGAAATGGACATTACTGCGTACGCCAAGTTTTTCCGCCAGCGCCTCAAATTTTCTCGGTCTGTCTTGTCCAACAACATACAGTAGCGTATTAGTTCGAAGCGTTTCTGGTAACGAGGCCAGTGCACGTATTGAACGATCCACACCTTTACGAGTGAAATCAGAGCCTACCTGCAATAATAGATTTTGTTGCTCTGTTATACCGTTTTTCTGGCGATAAACTTCACGGCTATTCGGAATCTGCTGGCTATACTTCCTGTCTGGATAAATCCCTGGAGGAAGAATATGAAATCGTTGAGCTTCTGTCTGATAGTGTTTCTGAAAATCAGCAATCTGCTTATCAGTTAGCATCAATAGTTGCGTCGGTTTACCCTGCTCAAACGTCGCGCGTTCAAACTCTGCATAGTGCCGATATCGTGAAGTTAACCGATAGAGGAAACCTTTTTCTTGTGCCACTTTCTCGGCATAGCAAACGTCAGCAGCATAGTAGAGATCCAGCCCTGGCATTTTATTAAAACCAACTACCCGATCGACAGGGTGCTGAAGTAAATGTGCCTGGACCCAGGAATAATACTCCGCATTGCGACCATGGTTTGTCCGGGACTTGACCGGTACAAGAACCAATTCAAAAACGTCAGGACACTCACCTTCCCAGGACTGCGTATAGACACGAACATGGTGACCACGTGCCGCTACAGTTTGCGCAATGCGCATAAAATCACGCTGTAACCCACCGAATGGGAAGTATTTATACAAACAGAAAGCAACAATCATACGGGACTCCCCGCTTGTGGCGGCACAAGTCTACCCGGTAATAATTTATCGATAGCAGCAATAACATCGTCAGCGGGTATCACCGAAAGATACATTTCATTGCGATCGCGCTGTTCGCGTGGAGGCATCGGACGATAATCACCAGCCCAAAATTGAATCATCTGCTTTGACCATGGTCGCCAAAAATTATGATCCGTTGCGCCAAACAGGCATATCAATGGTGTATCAACCGCAGCAGCAATGTGTCCCGGAGCAGAGTCCACCCCAATAAACAACTGAGCATGATCGATGACCGCTCCTAGCTCGGGGAAGCTCATCTTTCCCGCCAGAGCAGTAACGGGCTTTTCTTTGCAACCTTGTGCAATTTCATTCACGCAAGCCAGATCGTCTTCGCCTGGGCCTGAGGTCATAACTACCTCCAAACCACGCTGGTGTAAGGCGTCAATTACCTGTGAAAACTTTTCGTTATTCCAGCATTTGAAGCGTTGGCGTGCCGTTGGTTGAATTACAACATATTCATCACCAACCCCAGCCCGATTTAATTCTGTGCGCATACGTTCCCAGCTATCCGGAGGATAGCTCATTGTTGTATGCGTAACAGTCGATTTAAGTTTCAACGGGGCCAGCACAGACAGATTGCTTTCCACCACATTTTCACCGCTAAGCGGAGCCAGACATGTAAAACTATTTTTCCAAAAAGAAGATTGCCGATGTGCATAATCTTGAGAGATTTTGATTGGCGCGTTCAGTAACCGCATCAGTATCGCAACCATCCACTGATCGGTAAGGTTTACAACTAAATCATACCCATTCGCGCGCAACGTTCCGATCAGGTGCAGAAAATTAGTAATTTTATCAGTTACTTTTGTCTTTTTATTTTTAATACCATAAAGGGCATTAATTTCTGGGTTTTCCGACAAAATTGGGATGGTATCCTGATAGAGAAGCACGTCGATTTTCGCATCAGGATAGTTCTGCTTTAGCGTACTAATGACCGGAGTTGTTAACAACATATCTCCGTGAAAACGCATTTTTATGACCAGAATTCTATTAATTGGCTTATCCACAAGCGGCTCTTTTATCGTGAGTGTCCGGTAAAGTTAAGCAGAAAAAAGCACGCTACCGCCCCAGGCTCAACAGCTACCTGATTACTGATATCGCACTGATTTTTTACGCGCTAGTGTATCACTTCTTTCGCCATGTTCCGACTCGAATAATTCTTGCACAGCCAATGATTTTAAAACATATAAATCAATGAATTAAGATGTTCAGACCTTTTGATTTTTAGCCCTCTATCTCGACTAAACCGGAAAATATCAACAGAAAACGTAAAGATGCAAAAGATGCTGGTACCCTGGACATCCCCCGCGAGGGACGCTATTTAATTTAAAAATAGGAAAAGTATTGGTAAAGCCACAGCTAAATACATAGAATCCCCAGCACATTCATAAGTCAGCTACCATTATGCTCGAATTGCTTTACACCGCCCTTTTCTACCTTATTCAGCCTTTGATCTGGGTACGGCTTTGGGTGCGCGGACGTAAGGCTCCGGCCTACCGTAAACGCTGGGGTGAACGCTACGGCTTTTACCGCCGTCCGCTAAAACCAGGCGGCATCATGCTTCATTCGGTTTCCGTGGGCGAAACGCTGGCAGCTATCCCATTAGTCCGCGCTCTGCGACATCGTTACCCCGACTTGCCGATCACGGTTACCACCATGACGCCAACCGGTTCCGAGCGCGTACAATCCGCTTTTGGCCCTGACGTTCAGCATATTTATCTGCCATACGATTTACCGGATGCCCTAAACCGTTTCCTGAATAAAGTTGACCCCAAGCTGGTGTTAATTATGGAAACCGAGCTGTGGCCGAATCTGATCGCGGCACTGCATAAGCGCCATATTCCGCTGGTCATTGCCAATGCACGTCTTTCCGCTCGTTCAGCTGCTGGCTACGCTAAATTAGGTAAATTTGTTGGCAGGCTACTGCGCCGAATTACGTTGATTGCCGCCCAGAACGAAGAAGATGGCGCTCGTTTTATCACGCTTGGTGCCAGAAGCAATCAGGTCACCGTTACCGGTAGCCTGAAGTTTGATATTTCCGTCACGCCGCAGTTGGCCGCAAAAGCGATTACATTGCGTCGTCAATGGGCACCTCACCGCCCGGTATGGATTGCAACCAGCACGCACGACGGCGAAGAAAGCATTATCATTGCCGCCCATCAGGCGTTATTAAACCAGTTCCCTAATCTTTTACTGATTCTGGTACCCAGACATCCTGAACGGTTCCCGGATGCCATTAACCTCGTACGCCAGGCTGGGCTAAGCTATACGACACGTTCTTCAGGCGAAGTTCCGTCATCAGGAACCCAGGTCGTAATCGGCGACACCATGGGCGAGTTGATGTTGCTTTACGGCATTGCTGACCTTGCTTTTGTTGGCGGTTCGCTGGTTGAACGCGGTGGACACAACCCACTGGAAGCCGCGGCGCACGCCATTCCGGTACTGATGGGGCCACATACTTTTAATTTTAAAGATATTTGCGCCCGCCTCGAACAGGCAAGCGGATTGATCACCGTCACCGACGCAACTACGCTGGTGAAAGAGGTCTCTTCTTTACTGACCGATGCAGATTATCGTAATTTTTATGGCCGTCACGCAGTTGAAGTTCTGTATCAAAATCAGGGCGCGCTTCAGCGTCTGCTGCAGCTGCTGGAACCTTATCTGCCACCCAAAACGCATTGAGGCAAGTCATGCAAAAACGGGCGATTTATCCAGGAACCTTTGATCCCATTACTAACGGCCACCTCGATATCATGACACGAGCGACAAGCATGTTCGATCACGTAATCCTGGCAATTGCCGCAAGTCCCAGTAAAAAACCGATGTTTACTCTGGAAGAGCGCGTTGAGCTGGCACAGCAGGCAACGGCGCATCTCGGTAATGTGGAGGTTCTGGGATTCAGCGACCTGATGGCAAACTTTGCCCGCGATAATCAGGCTAACATTCTGATCCGTGGCCTGCGTGCGGTAGCCGATTTTGAGTATGAAATGCAGCTGGCCCATATGAACCGTCATCTGATGCCACAACTGGAAAGCGTCTTTCTGATGCCGTCTAAAGAGTGGTCATTTATCTCATCGTCACTGGTGAAAGAAGTTGCCCGCCACCAGGGTGACGTAGCGCACTTTCTGCCGGAAAACGTTCATCAGGCATTATTGAGTAAACTGAAGTAATGCGTCTGGCCGGATGAGGCATACGCTACGTCCGGCCGATAATGGTGTTATTTCTGACAGCGCCGGCAATAAAACGTTGTGCGCTGAGCGTGTTTTGTCGCAATGATTGGCGCGCCGCATACGCGACAGGGTTCACCTTCTCTCCCATAGACCTGCAGCTCCTGGGCAAAATAACCCGGCTTACCGTCGCTTTGCAGAAAGTCCTTCAGCGTGGTCCCGCCCTGCTCGATAGAACGCAGCAAAACCGCCTTGATAACGCGCACCAGCAGTTCGCACTCATCCTGCGACAAAGATGACGCCAGACGGTCAGGATGGATACCAGCCGCAAACAGCGACTCGCTGGCATAGATGTTTCCCACCCCCACGACCAGCTTGTTATCCATCAGCCAGGGTTTAATCGCAGTTTTCTTCTTCGCACATTTCTGCTGCAGATAACCAGCATTGAAATCGTCGCTCAGAGGCTCAGGGCCAAGATGGGCGAGGACATTATGCCCATCCAGCTCTTTAGTCCACAGCCAGGCGCCAAAACGACGCGGATCGGTATAGCGCAGGACTTTGCCGTTACTCATCACTAAGTCGACGTGGTCATGTTTTTCTGCCGGAAGCTCTTCAGAAAGGATACGCAAACTACCCGACATCCCCAGGTGAATGATTACCCAGCCATCTGATAGCTCCAGCAGCAGGTATTTCGCGCGCCGCTGTACGCTCAGGACAGGTTTATCACTCAGACGATAGATTTCCTCTGATACTGGCCAACGCAAACGACCGTTACGCACAGTCGCGTGCATAATCGTTGCCCCCACCAGATGCGGCTCAATACCGCGGCGGCTGGTTTCGACTTCAGGTAATTCAGGCATAGTATCTCCGGCTGTGTATCAGGTCTCATTAATATGGGGACGGCCAGAAAACAAAAAACCCCGCCGAGGCAGGGTTTTTCTTTACATCAAAGCGGAAATTATTTGATTTTCGCTTCTTTGTATAAAACGTGCTGACGAACAACTGGATCGAACTTTTTCAGCTCCAGTTTTTCCGGCTTAGTACGTTTGTTCTTCGTGGTGGTATAGAAGTGACCAGTACCAGCAGAAGAAACCAGCTTGATTTTCTCACGAATACCTTTAGCCATGATTTATTTCCTCTTAGTACTTAGTACTTTTCGCCACGGGCACGCAGTTCAGACAGAACTGTTTCGATGCCTTTCTTATCAATAACACGCATACCTTTAGCAGATACACGCAGGGTGACAAAACGCTTCTCGCTCTCAACCCAAAAACGGTGAGAGTGCAGGTTAGGCAGGAAACGGCGTTTAGTCGCGTTCAGTGCGTGGGAACGGTTGTTACCGGTCACCGGACGCTTGCCAGTAACTTGGCAGACTCGGGACATGTCTATTCTCCAAAAATCAAATTAGCTCGAGCTTCGTATGGGGTATTGGCGCCTCGTCAGGCTTCTCAGCCCGGTTATCGCAGTTCAATACACTAAATCTTTCATCGTTGCCTCGTCATTGGACGCAACAAGAATGATTTTGCGTATTTGCGAACTCTCGATTGCCAGGCCCAAATGCCAAACCCGAGATTCTCAAAGGTGGCGTAGTATACGCTGAGTCAGCGATGTGCTCAAGTCCCGAACAGACAAAGATCCCGATGGATCGCGTAAAGTGCGTTAAATCCAACCGCGTTCCGCAAAAGAAACGTACTCTCCGCGCCCAATGACCAGATGATCAAGCACCCGGATATCCATGAACTGACAGCATTTCACAACACGCTCGGTGATGAGTTTATCTGCTTTGCTCGGCTCTGCACACCCCGAAGGGTGATTATGTGCAAGGATCACCGCAGAAGCATTCATTTTTATCGCTTCGCGGACAATTTCTCGCGGATGCACTTCAACGTGGCTTAGCGTTCCGGAAAAAAGTTTACGGTGTTTAATCACGCGATGTTGAGAATCCATAAAGATCACATAGAAGATCTCGCGTTCCTCTTGCGAAAGCTGGCTTTGCAGAAATTCACGCGCCATTTCCGGGCTAAGTATCGCACGCTCCTCTATAACCTGTACGTTGTAGTAGCGCCTTGCCAGCTCCACTATTCCCTTCAACTGTGCGTACTTCGCGATACCGATGCCCTGAACATAGCTGAAATCCATGTAATCAGCAGACAACAGGCCATACAACGAATCAAAATGCTGAAGCATCTCTTTCGCCAGCGTAAGCACATCTTTACCCAGTATCCCGGTGCGTAGAAAAAGAGCCAGTAGCTCTACGTCGGTCAGCGAACTGGCCCCCTGCGCCAACAGCTTTTCCCGAGGCATTATACGTCCTGTATTTTCCATGCTTTTCCCCTCCTTTCGCGTCCGCATAGTGGCATAACGCCAGCGGCGAATCGACGCTCTGTTTTCACTTCTTCGTAGAGCCTCGCAAACTGGAGCGCGGGCAAAAGCACGACACATTGCGGATTGTGATAAAATATTCGCCTTCTGGTGAAACCCAACAGGAAAGATCATGATGAGCCTGGCCGGTAAAAAAATCGTACTTGGCGTCAGTGGCGGGATTGCTGCGTACAAAACCCCTGAGCTGGTGCGTCGTTTACGGGAACGCGGCGCAGACGTCCGCGTGGCGATGACCGAAGCAGCAAAAGCGTTTATTACTCCTCTGAGCTTACAGGCGGTTTCGGGCTATCCCGTTTCCGACAGCCTGCTTGACCCCGCAGCCGAAGCCGCGATGGGCCATATTGAACTGGGGAAATGGGCCGATTTGGTTATACTGGCCCCAGCGACGGCAGACCTGATTGCCCGCGTTGCCGCAGGTATGGCCAACGATCTGGTGTCTACGATCTGTCTGGCAACGCCAGCGCCTGTTGCCGTGCTGCCGGCTATGAACCAGCAGATGTACCGCGCTGCCGCAACCCAACACAATCTGGGCATTCTTGCCTCGCGCGGTTTGCTCATTTGGGGCCCTGACAGCGGTAGTCAGGCATGTGGTGATGTCGGTCCTGGACGTATGCTGGATCCGTTAACAATTGTGGATATGGCGGCAGAACATTTTTCACCTGTCAAAGATCTGCAACATCTCAACATCATGATTACAGCAGGCCCGACGCGTGAACCGCTTGATCCCGTGCGTTATATTTCCAACCACAGCTCCGGGAAAATGGGATTTGCTATCGCGGCCGCTGCCGCAAAACGCGGGGCAAACGTCACGCTGGTATCAGGTCCGGTTTCGTTACCTACACCACCTTTTGTCCAGCGCATTGATGTGATGACCGCACTGGAAATGGAAGCCGCCGTGCAATCTGCGGTGCAACAACAGCATATTTTTATCGGCTGCGCCGCAGTCGCTGATTATCGCGCTGAAACTGTCGCCAGTGAAAAAATCAAAAAACAGGCAACGCAGGGTGATGAATTAACAGTAAAAATGGTCAAAAACCCGGACATCATCGCTGGTGTTGCCGCACTGGATGCTAATCGTCCTTTTGTCGTTGGGTTTGCCGCCGAAACAAATAATGTGGAAGAATATGCCCGGCAAAAACGCATCCGCAAAAACCTTGATGTGATCTGTGCGAACGACGTTTCGCTGTCCACTCAAGGATTTAACAGCGACAGCAACGCATTACACCTTTTTTGGCAGGATGGAGATAAAGTCTTACCGCTTGAGCGCAAAGAACTCCTGGGCCAATTATTACTCGACGAGATCGTGACCCGTTATGATGAAAAAAATCGACGTTAAGATTCTGGACCCGCGCGTAGGGCAACAATTTCCGCTCCCGACGTACGCCACTTCTGGTTCTGCCGGACTTGACCTGCGTGCCTGTCTTGATGACGCCGTAGAACTGGCGCCTGGCGCAACAACGCTGGTGCCAACCGGGTTAGCTATCCACATTGCCGATCCTTCTCTTGCGGCAGTGATGCTCCCGCGCTCCGGGCTGGGCCATAAGCACGGGATCGTACTGGGCAATCTGGTCGGTTTGATTGATTCCGACTACCAGGGCCAGCTGATGGTTTCAATCTGGAACCGTGGTCAGGACAACTTTACTATTGAACCGGGCGAACGTATCGCGCAGATGGTATTTGTACCGGTCGTCCAGGCTGAATTTAATTTGGTGGAAGAGTTTGAAGCCACCGATCGTGGCGAAGGTGGCTTCGGCCATTCCGGGCGCAAGTAACCCGCAGAAAAGTATCTCACAGCGTAATAACGCAATAACACACCGCAAACACCAGTTTGCGGTCGCTGTGTGGATGCCTGCCTGGCAAGAGCTTATTTTCAGGGGTATTTTGTAACATGGTAGAAAAGCAAACTGCGAAAAGGAATCGTCGCGAAGAAATACTTCAGTCTCTGGCACTGATGCTTGAGTCCAGCGATGGTAGCCAACGCATCACGACAGCTAAACTGGCGGCCTCTGTGGGCGTTTCCGAAGCGGCCTTGTATCGCCATTTTCCCAGCAAGACCCGCATGTTCGATAGCCTGATTGAGTTTATCGAAGATAGTCTGATTACCCGTATCAATCTGATTTTGAAAGATGAAAAAGACACTAACGCGCGATTGCGTCTGATCGTACTGCTGATTTTAGGGTTCGGTGAACGTAATCCTGGCCTGACGCGAATTCTGACCGGACACGCATTGATGTTCGAGCAAGACCGTCTGCAAGGCCGTATTAACCAGCTTTTTGAGCGAATTGAGGCGCAGTTACGCCAGGTTCTGCGAGAAAAAAGAATGCGTGAAGGTGAAGGCTACACCGTGGATGAAACGCTGCTGGCCAGCCAGCTACTGGCTTTCTGCGAAGGTATGCTGTCCCGGTTTGTACGTAGCGAATTTAAATATCGCCCAACGGATGATTTCGACATCCGCTGGCCGTTGGTTGCCGCTCAATTGCAGTAACACCGTTGTTGGATGGCGACCTCGCCTATTTTGCCTACGAACCCCGCGGTGCGTAGGCTGGATAAGCGCAGCGCCATCCGGCAGTTCTTATACGCCGTACGCTTCGCGATACGCCCGTACTGCGGCCAGGTGTTCTGCCATTTCTGGTTTTTCTTCCAGATACGCAATTAGATCTTTCAGGGTAATGATAGAAATCACCTTGCAGCCATAATCGCGTTCCACTTCCTGAATCGCTGAAATCTCGCCGCGACCGCGTTCCTGACGATCGAGAGAAATCAGTACCCCCGCCAGCGTGGCGCCGTTAGCCTGAATAATTTCCATCGACTCACGAATAGCCGTACCTGCGGTGATAACATCATCCACCAGCATTACACGTCCCTCAAGTGCGCTACCTACCAGATTACCGCCTTCACCGTGGGTCTTCGCCTCTTTACGGTTAAAGCAGTACGGCAAATCTTTATCGTGGTGTTCCGCCAGCGCAACAGCCGTGGTGGTCGCAATCGGGATACCTTTGTAGGCCGGACCAAACAGCAAATCGAACTCAATACCGGAATCCATCAACGCTTCGGCATAAAAACGGCCTAACAGTGCCAGGCAGCGCCCGGTATTAAACAGCCCGGCGTTGAAGAAATAGGGGCTTTTACGCCCGGATTTCAGCGTAAACTCGCCAAACTTTAGTACCTGCTTGCTAAGCGCAAACTCAATAAACTGGCGCTGATACGGTTTCATGGATTCGCTCCTCATCTCACTTTATTACAGACAAAAAAAAGGCGACTCATCAGTCGCCTTTAAAATCAATTTTCTAACGCCGCCTTCTGCGTCGTTACAATGGATTCGATTCCCCCTCGGGCTAACGCCAGTAGGGTGAGAAGTTCTTCATGGCTGAACGGCTCGCCTTCTGCCGTGCCCTGCACCTCTATAATGCGGCCGTCTTCAGTCATCACCACGTTCATGTCGGTTTCTGCGGCAGAGTCTTCAACATATTCGAGGTCACAGAGCGCTTCACCGTTCACAATGCCCACGGAAACCGCGGCGACCATCCCTTTCATCGGGTTAGTTTTCAGTTTACCGCTCGCAACCAGCTTGTTCAGCGCATCAGCCAACGCCACACATGCGCCGGTAATTGATGCAGTGCGCGTACCGCCATCTGCCTGAATAACATCGCAGTCCAGCGTAATAGTGAATTCACCGAGCGTCTTCAGATCAACGGCGGCGCGCAGCGCACGAGCGATCAGACGCTGGATTTCCATGGTACGACCGCCCTGCTTACCTTTCGCCGCTTCACGGGCGTTACGGGTGTGCGTGGCGCGTGGCAGCATGCCATATTCTGCGGTGATCCAGCCCTGGCCCTGACCTTTCAGAAAACGCGGTACGCCTTCATCAATAGAGGCGGTACACAGCACTTTGGTATCACCAAATTCGACCAGCACGGAGCCTTCAGCGTGTTTTGTATAATTACGGGTCAGGGTGACGGGACGCACCTGGTTGGCACTACGACCTGCTGGACGCATGATAAAATCTCCGGCTTGAAACGAATGTGGCTGCGCATTATACGGACTTCCGACTGTTATTCCTATCCTGACAAGACGTGGATGGCTATAATCCTCCCATCTCATCTTTAAAAACAGGAACGTCTATGATCCGCAGCATGACCGCCTACGCCCGGCGTGAAATTAAGGGTGAATGGGGTAGCGCTACCTGGGAAATGCGCTCGGTAAACCAGCGTTATCTGGAAACTTATTTTCGCCTGCCGGAACAGTTCCGTAGTCTTGAACCCGTTGTTCGCGAACGTATTCGCACGCGTCTGACGCGCGGTAAAGTCGAGTGTACGCTGCGTTTTGAGCCTGATGCCAGCGCCCAGGGCGAGCTGATTCTAAATGAAAAGCTCGCTAAACAGCTCGTTAGCGCTGCTAACTGGGTCAAAATGCAGAGTGATGAAGGTGAAATTAACCCAGTTGATATCCTGCGCTGGCCAGGCGTAATGGCTGCCCAGGAGCAAGATCTGGACGCCATTGCCGCTGAAATCCTCGCCGCGCTTGACGGTACGCTGGATGACTTCATCGTCGCGCGTGAAACCGAAGGTCAGGCGCTGAAAGCGCTGATCGAGCAGCGTCTGGAAGGCGTCAGCACTGAAGTCACTAAAGTGCGTGCACATATGCCGGAAATTCTGCAATGGCAGCGTGAGCGTCTGGTAGCCAAACTGGAAGACGCCCAGGTGCAACTGGAGAATAACCGCCTTGAGCAAGAACTGGTGCTGATGGCGCAGCGCATCGATGTAGCAGAAGAGTTAGATCGTCTGGAAGCCCACGTCAAAGAAACCTACAACATTCTGAAGAAAAAAGAGGCTGTTGGCCGTCGTCTGGACTTCATGATGCAGGAATTCAACCGTGAGTCGAACACTCTGGCATCCAAGTCTATCAATGCCGAGGTGACTAATTCCGCAATTGAACTGAAGGTATTGATCGAGCAAATGCGCGAGCAGATTCAGAACATTGAGTAGGATATCATTCCATATCAAGTAGACTCACCTACCAGAAGAAGCCCGCTAACCACGGGCTTTTTTAATGTCACAAAGTTGCAGTTAGTATCATAAAAGCGCATATTTCTTGTGTACCCTAACGTGTACAAAGCCACGAAAGGCAAACTCTTAATCGGGTACAAGAATACAGGTGAATATGGGCAAGCTAACTGACATTCAAATCAAGGCATGGGTAAAAGCCGGAACACGCTTCGAGGGCAAAGCAGACGGTAACGGCTTGTACCTACGTTATAGAACCCACGACACAATCCCTTCATGGCGCTTTCGATATCGGTTAGCAGGCAAACCCCGTGTAATGACCATTGGCACATATGGCGCTATCTCATTAGCTAAAGCCCGTGAAATCACCCGAGAGCTAGCCGCTCGCGTTTCCCTTGGATATGACGTTGCCGGAGAGAAGCAGGAACGTAAGGCAGAGGTAAAAGCCAAAATAGAAGCTGACCGGAACGATAAAACCGTGACTGAAGTCGCTGAAGACTATTTTAAGAAGAAAGTGCTGGGTACATGGAAACACCCTGACATTCTGCGCCGCCGTCTTGAGAAAGACATAAATCCGCGCATGGGCAAAAAGAAGGTTAACGAGATAAAGCCCAGGGATATTGACGCTTTACTCCAAGCAATTCTGAAACGTGGTGCGCCATCCGTTGCTAATGACGTCCTGCGATGGGTACGCCGCATCTTTGACCATGCGATCAAGCTGGGAATGATTGAGGTTAACCCCGCAGCCGCCTTTGATATAAGTGACGCGGGCGGTAAGGAAACATCTCGAGAACGATGGTTAACCAGGCCGGAACTGGTTCAACTCTTTGAAGCCATGCGAATGGCGAAAGGCTTTAGCCGCGAGAACGAATTGACGATAAAGCTGTTACTGGTTACTTGCGTCAGGAAAATGGAACTGTGCGCCGCTCGCTGGAGTGAGTTCGATTTATCTAATGGCATGTGGTATTTGCCGGGAGAGCGTACCAAAACTGGTGACGGCATTGATATTCCACTGCCAAAGCAGGCTATCGAATGGCTTGAGGAGCTTCACCTTCTTTCCTGTAATAGCAAATGGGTACTGCCAGCACGTAAGCAACAGCACCGCATGATCCCCCATATTCAGGAAAGCACCCTACCCGTTGCGCTGGCGAAGGTGAAGCATGAGATGCCTGGTGTACCGAACTTCACAATCCACGACCTTAGGCGCACCGCCCGAACCCATCTCGAAGCGTTAGGTGTGAATCCCATTGTTGCTGAGCGTTGCCTTAATCACCGCATCAAAGGCGTCGAGGGCATCTACAACCGTCACCAGTATCTAGAAGAGCGCCGGGAGGCGTTAGTTCTATTGGCCGACCTGATGGAAGCCTTAGAGCGTGGCGAGGAATACAACGTTCAACCATTGAGGAAAGCATGATGATTCAGTGGATAGGTTTTCAATATTGTTTTTTTGCGTGTCCCACGTGTCCCATCTGTCCCGTTTTGTAAGTATTAAATAAATTCAATTAGTTACTAGCAGTCGCATGGGACAAAACCGGGACAAAAGACGGGACAGGACGGGACAAAAACCTGTCTCAACACTGATGGGTAGTACAAATAACAGACGTGTAGGGTGAATAATGAGCAATTTACAAAACCAAATGGGGTTATCTGATGAAGCGCTGGCTAGTTACTTAAGGCAAGCGAAGGAGAATGAGTTAGAGATAGTGAGGCTAAATGCTCACATTGAGACTCTAAATAACGCGCTATCAGGAAATACAGAATCTGCCCTCGCAGAACTATCCAGAGAAAATGCTCAATTGCGGCATTCATTGAGACTCGCGGAGATGAACGCCAATTTTGTTAGAAGTCATTACGGCCAGGTGATTGAAACACACCGCCAAGATATTCAAGCGGCAGGAGGAATCATCAATGCTATTCATGACGGCAAAGAAAAGGTTCGAAAAGTACGATCAAATGGTGGCAAAAATGGTAGCCGCCCAGGGATATTTGAGTCTTATATCATCAAATATCTTCACGAGATTGAAGAGGGTACGCATGCGCTGCCCAAAAAAAAGCCAGAAGATGATTTTATTAACTGGCTTAAAGAAAAATATAAAGATGCCGTGACAGAAAAGCCGGATGGCCTAGTTGAGTTGGCCGTTGAAGGTGATCGCGTGAGAAGTGCTAAGAAGGGCTCAATATCTAAGTCGATAAGGGAAACGAAAAAAAAAATCTGATGCGGATGATAACTGACTTATCTCGATATCTGGGGTGGCATTCTTAGCTCTACGGACTACCCGTGATACTAACAAGCTATCGAGGCATATATGTTAAAACCAAGCTATATCCGCCCAAAGAATCTTGCTGAGGAACTAGGCATTTCAATGCCCTCATTGTGGCGTTGGGTTAAAGCAGGAAAGATGCCGAAACCGGTCAAACTGTCCCCCAGAGTGGCGGCGTTCTCAACTGCGGAAATCAACTCATGGCTGGAGGCCAAAAAATGAAGAACTGGGAGAAAATCCTGATTACTGCGCCGTTGCACACTATCCCTAAGCCAGGCACAAAGGCATATCGAATCTGGCGCGCGCTGGTTGATGGCCCTGTTTGTGAAGACGAATTACTTCAAATAGCAGGTAAACACTATCGCTCACCATTGCAGCAATTAATGAACGAGAAGCATGGCTGGTGGTTCATTCATGAGGATACGGATGAAAGAGGCGTTATCGTAAGCAGGTATCTAGATGGCCGCCACCTTTCATGCGATTGGGAGTTGGATGCTCAAGCCAGAGCCGAAAGGCGCGAACAGTTAGCCAAAAAATCAGCCGACAAAGCTGAAGCAGAGGCAGCGCGGACAGCAAAGGCAATCAGAGAATTGGTTAAGGCTGAAGACTTGCTGGAGGAAATTAATGACCGGATAAAGCAAAACGGCACCCCAAAGGATGCCGATTAGCACTACTAAAAACATATTAATTCATTCGCTGGCGGTGAAGTTTGGCGACAGACCCGCCAGCACAGTAACAGGAAAAGTATATATGAATACATGTCAACCGCAATCCCTGTCTGACACCATGCGCGAAGCTGGTGTAATTCCTTGCGAGCTGCCGGAACTAATACCCGGTAACGTAGTCCGCTTTCGTATCGAGGGCGATAAATCCGGCTCACTTAATGGCTGGGCTTACCCATTCCCTGATGGCGCGGGCTGTGCTTTTGGTAGCTGGAAAACTGGCATAACCGCGTGTCACTTTGCCGATGGTGTACAGGTCAACAGCATTGAACGTAAGCGCGTGATGATGGAAGCACGCCGGGCAATTGGAGCGATACAGCGTAAAGCTGAGGTTGCCGCCGCTGCCGAATGTAGAGCCAAGATTAGTAGCGCAGTTCCCGCCAGTGATAATCACCCTTACCTATTGCGCAAAGGTGTTGGGGCGCATGGCATTTATCAATCTGGTGACTGGTTACTGATTCCAATCCATGATCAGTACGGAAGTGTACAGTCCATTCAGTACATTATGCCGGACGGCACAAAGCGCTTTAAATCTGGCGCACTATTGAAAGGTGGACGCTATTGGCTGGGCGGGTTAGTCGTCAATGACAAAACCATTTTCATCGCTGAAGGCTATGCCACCGCCGCCACCGTTCGAGAAGTAACGGGCTGCCCGGTCTGTGTCGCCTTTACTGCCGGAAACCTGCGAGAGGTATCTGAGAGTGTGCGCAGTGAATTTCCACGCGCCCGCATCATCATTGCTGCTGACAATGACGCCAATACTGACGGCAACCCCGGCTTAACTAAAGCGCTGGACGCCGCACGGCGCTACCGTGCGGAAATACTCACTCCATCATCTAACGGCGACTGGAACGACCATAAAGACGAACTGGCGGAACAATGGAAGGTGATGGCATGAGCACGAACAACGTGATTGATTTATCAGTCCACAAAGACAACCCGCCAGCCGAAAAGCTGCCGCCGTTTTACTGGGTACATCGGGAGTACGACAGGGAACGCGGGGATGCTGGCGTTTACTTCTACAGAGCACCAACGGAGAAAAACCCCAATCCGGCACCCGTCTGTATATCTGATGTTATTGAGGTCACTGCGGAAACCAGAGACAACGATAACGAGTCGTGGGGCAAACTTCTGTCATGGTGTGACCGTGACGGGATGCCAAAGAAATGGGCGATGCCTGCGACTTCACTTTACGCAAATGGCGGAGCTGAAGCCATTAGCATTCTGGTTAACGGCGGCCTGCGTATCTGGGATGAGAAGGCTTTTATCCGTTACCTCAAAGGGCAATCCCACCAAAACCGATTAACCTGCGTTACGCGCTGTGGCTGGTTTAAACCTGCTGTATACGTGACCCCGGTGCGGACATTTAACCCAATTGATAAAGATATGGTTGTCTATCAGGTTAATGCCCGAGTAAAGCCAGAGCCATCCTGCGGCACCCTGGCGACATGGCGCGATGAAGTGGCGGCGTTGTGCGTTGGTAATAGTCGTCTGGTTCTGGCGGTATCTACTGCGTTCCTGTCCCCTATGCTCACCATGCTGGGAGTTGATGGATTCTGCTTCCATTATGTAGGGGCATCATCTTCAGGCAAATCCCGGTCAATGACGGTTGCCGCTTCTGTTATTTCCGACCCCAAAGAATATATTCGCTCATGGCGTGCGACAGATAACGGGCTGGAAGGTATAGCAGCACGTCATAACGATGGCCTCCTATGTCTGGATGAGATCGCCCAAGTTGACGCAAGTAAGGCCGGGGAAATCGCATATATGCTACCAAACGGGAAAGGTAAGCAGCGAAGCGCCAAAAACGGTGCGGCCAAAGAGATTCAGCAATGGTGTCTGGCGTTATTATCCAATGGCGAGATCGACCTTAAATCTCATGCCGATACCGCGCGTAAAAGTACATACGCCGGGCAGGAAATGCGAGTGATCAACATACCCGCTGATAACTGTGAATATGCCTGCTTTGAGGAGCTTCACGGAGAGGCAAACGGTGCGCTTTTCGCTGACCGCCTCGACAGAGCCGTGAGAGATAACCACGGTACAGCATTTAACGCATGGCTTGATAACCTGACCATTAACTATGAGGCCATTAAGAATGGTTGGCGTGAGTTTAAGGCAATCTTCCTGGCTGATGTGGCCGAAGAACCTACCGGGCAGATTGGGCGCGTCGCTGAAAAATTTGCTATTGCTGCTTATGCTGGCGAGCTGTCTTCAGAGATAACGGGATGGAGTGCCGGAACCGCGACAAAGGCGGCGAAAGTTTGCTTTGCCGCATGGGTTGAGCGGAGAGGTGGAACAGAAAGCCACGAAGATAATGAAATCGTTGAACGTATCAGACAAACCATAGTGCGTGACGGGGCGCGTTTTCAGGACGTAAATAAACCATGCGAAGTGCCAACGGCACGCATAGGCTTTATCGACAATGATGATTATGTTATCCCGGCTGAAGGCTGGAAAATTATCTTTGCCGGACTTGATGCCAGACGAGCGGCTAACGTTCTGCAAGAGAAGGGAATAGCTAAGAATGAGCGGCGATACCTCCCCGGCCTGTCCCGAATCAGGTGTTATGTCATTCATCGTGACAGCCTCGCAGACTAACAACCGATACCCGCCACCGAGCGGGTATTTTTTTGCCCGAACCGCTCAAAGTACAACCGCCACAACATTCAATGGAAAACTTTTGTCCCGCTCTGTCCCGTGTTTTGTCCCGGTTTTGTCCCATGCAACTGCTAGTAACTAATTGAATTTATTTAATACTTACAAAACGGGACAGATGGGACACGTGGGACACGCAAAAAAACAATATTAAAACTTACACAATACCGAAAGGCTTAGGGAAGGTGCGAATAAGCAGGTCATTTCTTCCCAAGCTGACTCGCTGATTAAAATTTCGCGGATCTGGGCCGATTTTTTTCCCGCAAACACATCGAATCAGCCTATTTAGGGGTCAGTTTGGAGATCGGAAATTATTGTACTATAAGGGCTTCCCCGGCATGTCAACGCCGGTGTTTACGGTTTCTGTCTGCACTATAGTAAAAAAATAAAGGGGAGAGACTGCGGTACTATAAACGGTCATGATGAATCGTCATCGATTCGGACCCTGATGAAAGACGCTCGTGAGGCTCTAGTTCGTTAGTCGGGTACACTTGCCCTGTACAATAAGCAGATATACCTCACGGGGTCTAACCCTTTATCATCAACGAGTTGCAGAACAGATGGTCATACAGCTTTGTACTTTAGCTGGCTGAGTACAACCTGAAATCATCACCGTAATGCAATGATGCCCAGCACAGTCTTGCATTTTTGGCAGCGATGGCAACAACAGCGCGCCAGTATCCTCTGCGTTCGACCAGTGAGCAGACCCAACGACTGAATAAATCAGTCCTTTTCTCCGCCCCGATCAGTACCGAGCGGGCACCCTGAACCAGAAGTGTTCTCAGATACGAATCGCCAGCTTTCGTTATCCTGCCAAGCTTCGACTTTCCGCCGCTGCTGTACTGCGATGGTGTCAGTCCCAGCCAGGCTGCCAGCTGGCGCCCATTCTTAAAATCATGTGCATTACCGATACTGGCGACCAGCGCACAGGCCGTTGTGGGGCCAACGCCCTTCAATTCCATCAGCCGCTGACTGCGATGATCTGTTTTGGCCATGCGGGACAAAATTCGGTCATATTCAGCGATGTTATCTTCAATGCGAGCAACGTGCTCCAGCAAATCATCAACACATTGCTGAACCTGAAGTGGTAAAGAATTCTTCTGCTCAAAAACTATGTGGCGCAGGGCATCTGTACTTTGTGGGGCGATAACGCCGAATTCAGATATCAACCCCCGGAGACGATTATATGTTGCTGTTTTCTCTTCGATAAAACCCTGTCGGGTACGATGCAGACACTGCATTGCCTGCTGGCTCTCATCCTTAACCGGCACAAACCGCATATGTGGGCGACGAACCGCCTCGCAGATAGCCTGAGCATCAGCTGCATCATTTTTCCCTGATTTACCAGCCATGCGGTAAGGCGATACAAATTTAGCGGCCATCAGACGCGGCTCATGACCATACTGCCGAAACAGTCTTGCCCAGTAATGAGCCCCGGAGCACGCCTCCATCCCGATAACACAGGGCGGCAAACCAGCAATCAGCCCGGGAAGAGCTGCGCGGGTTACTCTGGATTTAACCAGAACGGTTTTGCCATTCTGGTCAACGCAATGAACAGCGAACACATTTTTAGCAAGATCGATACCGACAGTAGTAATGGTCATAACGAATCCCTCCGGGGTTGTGTTTACCCCATGATTGCACAAGAGTTAATCAGGCGCATAATCAGGGGAAGTCCCTTCCATTCGGTAAGCCTTTTTTTTGAACAGACTTACCGTACAATAATTTTCGATATCCAAACTGACCCCTTCCTGAGGCAAAGGCCGTTGTCACCATAGGATCACCCGGAGAACTGACACACGTAAAACGTCTTTTTAAGGATGATGTTGAAAACATTAACCAGCATGGAGCCTATCCCGTTGAGCTGGCCGGGCGGGTATTTACCTTAAAGAAACAGATGCTGGACAATATTCAGGAACACAAAATCGCTCATAAGGTGTTCGCCATGAACAAGCCTCTGCTTATTTTTCATGCGACTGAAGATGATACTGTGTTAATTGAGCAGGCCGAAAAAATATTCAAAGCAGCAAAGCATCCCAAGAGTTTCATTTCGTTGGGTAAGGCGGATCACCTTCTGACTCATGCTCAGGATGCTGAATACGTTGCCGATATCATTATATCGTGGAGCGAATGTTACCTATAAACAGAGTAAATGCGTTCAAACTCGTAGCGCAGAGGGCGATTTTCTGCAGAGATCGGACGCTGTTTATGCTGGCATGCACCGGCTGAATGAAATCAGGGATCTGGGGGTGGGAGGATCAGCGTTACCACGCCACCGGCGCTGACACTACATACGGCGGCGATAACACTCTGGAATACGGTTTATATAGAAAGAACCATTGAGCCGCTTAAGCAAAAAGGAGTCCCTGTTAATGAACTGCTGGTCTCTCATCCTTCTCCACTGCTGTACAAAATATAGTCTTAGCGTGGGATAATTAATGAGATGGTCACTCCCTCCTTCCCGGTATTATGCTGAGGACAGGCTTTCATTCGGAGAACTATCATGGAAAACATTGCGCTCATTGGTATCGATCTGGGTAAAAACTCTTTCCATATTCATTGCCAGGATCGTCGCGGGAAGGCTGTTTACCGTAAAAAATTTACCCGGCCAAAGTTGATCGAATTTTTGGCGACATGCCCCGCTACAACCATCGCAATGGAAGCCTGTGGCGGTTCTCACTTTATGGCACGCAAGTTGGAAGAGTTGGGGCATTCCCCAAAGCTGATATCACCACAATTTGTCCGCCCGTTCGTTAAAAGCAATAAAAACGACTTTGTCGACGCCGAAGCTATTTGTGAAGCTGCATCGCGTCCGTCTATGCGTTTTGTGCAGCCCAGAACGGAATCTCAGCAGGCAATGCGGGCTCTGCATCGTGTCCGTGAATCCCTGGTTCAGGATAAGGTAAAAACAACCAATCAAATGCATGCTTTTCTGCTGGAATTTGGCATTAGCGTTCCCCGAGGAGCTGCCGTTATTAGCCGACTGAGTACCATTCTTGAGGACAATAGTTTGCCTCTTTACCTCAGCCAGTTATTGCTGAAATTACAACAGCATTATCACTATCTTGTTGAGCAGATTAAAGATTTGGAATCCCAGTTGAAACGAAAGTTGGACGAAGATGAGGTTGGACAGCGCTTGCTGAGCATTCCCTGCGTCGGAACACTGACAGCGAGTACTATTTCAACTGAGATTGGCGACGGGAAGCAGTACGCCAGCAGCCGTGACTTTGCGGCGGCAACAGGGCTTGTACCTCGGCAGTACAGCACGGGAGGTAGGACGACATTGCTGGGAATTAGTAAGCGAGGTAATAAAAAGATCCGAACTTTGTTGGTTCAATGTGCCAGGGTATTCATACAAAAACTGGAACACCAGTCTGGCAAATTGGCCGATTGGGTCAGGGATTTACTGTGCCGGAAAAGCAACTTTGTCGTCACTTGTGCTCTGGCAAACAAGCTGGCCAGAATAGCCTGGGCCCTAACGGCACGACAGCAAACTTATGTAGCATAACGGCAGAAATACACCGGTTTAAAGAATTACTGATCTGGTTTTGCGAATACTGATATTGATGATACTAACGGCCCACCGGCCTGTTGAGGAACCTGTAAAACGGAAAGGCTCATTGAAGCCGTATATTTTCTGGAGGTTCATCAGGCGCGGAACTCATCAAGGCGCGGGAATAAAATCCCATTCAGACGCCGGATAGATTCAAGCAAGCCAACTTGTCGTCAAAATCGGTGTTGCAAAAACGGGAGTGACCATAGATTCCGTTTTCCAAGCGGACCCCTAGTGCGTTCACCGAATACGTGCGCAACAACCGTCTTCCGGAGCCTGTCATACGCGTAAAACAGCCAGCGCTGGCGCGATTTAGCCCCGACGTATCCCCACTGTTCGTCCATTTCCGCGCAGACGATGACGTCACTGCCCGGCTGTATGCGCGAGGTTACCGACTGCGGCCTGAGTTTTTTAAGTGACGTAAAATCGTGTTGAGGCCAACGCCCATAATGCGGGCGGTTGCCCGGCATCCAACGCCATTCATGGCCATATCAATGATTTTCTGGTGCGTACCGGGTTGAGAAGCGGTGTAAGTGAACTGCAGTTGCCATGTTTTACGGCAGTGAGAGCAGAGATAGCGCTGATGTCCGGCAGTGCTTTTGCCGTTACGCACCACCCCGTCAGTAGCTGAACAGGAGGGACAGCTGATAGAAACAGAAGCCACTGGAGCACCTCAAAAACACCATCATACACTAAATCAGTAAGTTGGCAGCATCACCGCCTATCTCTTATCTGGAGATACAGCTACTGTCTGGTGTTTCAGGGGGCTACATCACTTTAACGGGAAATACCATCAAGTTTACTCCTGTCATGCCGATAATATATTCACATTTTCATAACTACTCCCGGTGAAGGATGCCCGGCAGGAAATAAGTGCCGGCCGTAAACTGATGGTTATGAAGGATGCATGCCTTTTTAAACGATTACAGAGTAAGGAATACAGATTTTATGGGATTTTTCAGGGATCTTTCTGTCGCCAGAAAACTGTCGCTGGGGTTTGGCGCACTGCTGGTATTTATAGTTGGGCTGTTGCTGGTTAACCAGTATAACTACGCCATGATAAAAGGCTCCATGGCGCGTACGGCAACGGTGAATGAGTTATATGATATCAATTTGGCCATTATCGATGCCGGTAAGGAATTTCTCGCTGATAACGATGCTGCCGCGTATCAGAAAAAATATAAGGAACTTCAGGATTCCATTACCGCCATGCAGAACACAGTCTCACCAGAAGATCTGGGGGAGGGGCAACAGCTCTGGGAAAAGGTAGTACTTCAGCAGCAAAAATATTTTTCCGCTCATGACGAGGCTGTATCAAAGGGCGGAAGTGCTGCTTCCCTGAATGGCCTGTCAGACCAGCTGAAACCCATGATGGATGACATTAACGTCGTCCTGAATGATGGAATGGAGCGCCTGGCTGCCAGTCTGGTTCGTAACAATATTATCTTTTCCATTGTGGCGCTGCTGGCCATTATCGCGGGGATTGGCATCATGATCATCATTACCCGCAGTATCACCCGCCCGCTGGATGAGGCCATGAAGGGGATAGAGGCTGCCGGCAACGGAGATATGACAACCGCGTTCCGTGAACGTTATCCGGAAGATGAAACAGGACGTCTGCTGTCCGGGCTGAAAGCTACAAGTATTAATATCAGCCGCATGCTCAGCCAGGTTCGCGACAGTTCCTCTTCGGTGTCAACGGCATCTTCCCAGATAGCGGCCGGAAACCAGGATCTCTCTTCCCGTACTGAAGAACAGGCCAGTGCACTCGTTGAGACGGCGTCTGCACTGGAGCAACTGACGGCCACTATAGAAAATACGGCAGAAAACGCCCGTCAGGCACAGACCCTTGTACAGGAAGGGGGCAGTATTGTTAAGCGTAATACAGAAATGATGCAGGCCACTACCCGTCAGATGGAAGGCATTCACCAGTCCTCCCAGAGAATGGCGGATATTATTAACGTCATTGAATCCATCGCCTTCCAGACCAACATCCTGGCACTGAATGCGGCCGTTGAGGCAGCGCGTGCCGGTGAATCCGGACGGGGATTTGCGGTTGTAGCAGCCGAAGTTCGTAGTCTGGCGAAGAAGAGTGCCACGGCGGCCAAAGATATCAAGGGGCTGATCGATGAATCAGTGGAACAGGCCCAGTCTGGCCGTGACCTGATTGACCGGGCCGGTGAAGTCATGCAGGAGATGTCGGTGAACGCCGGGCAGATCGCCCAGATAATCGTGGAAATTGCTCAGGCTGCAACAGAACAAAGTGGCGGAGTACGCCAGATTAATCAGGCGATCGGACAGATAGATACCTCCACCCAGCAGAATGCTGCGCTTGTTGAACAGTCAGCCAGTGCGGCAAGGGCAATGTCTGAGCAGGCCGACACACTGTCTTCACTGGTTAATGCGTTCAGACTCCGGGACGGGCAGGAACCGTGACGCAACGCCCGGATATAGTTGGGAGGTCAGGGAGAGATTTCGCAGGAAATCGTTTATAACCCTTCGTGAATCCGTGGATTGGCCCCTATATTTCCAGACACCTGTTATCACTTAACGCACAAAATTTTTCTATACCCAAACTGACTCCAACCTGAAAGAGGGTGTCATGAGTGGTGAGCAGGGCGCAGCCAGTCCACTGTATGCGCGTTAGCGCATGAAAGTCGGTGCGCCAGGCTTACATATTCCTGAGCTGGTAGGGGTCGGTTCCGGCTGAGGGCGAAATGACACCCTAAGCGTTAGCTCTGTGTCGTTGCACGATGTCAGCGACGGTATTCTTGCTGATACCGAGCTCGCGTGCGATCCAGCGATAGCTGCGTCCCTCGGCCCTCATCGCAACCACCTTAGGCAAAAGTCGGTCTGATTTTGGTCGCACTCCGGCCTGACGACCAAGCCTCTTACCACGTGCCTTCGCAACAGCAAGGCCTGACTTGACCCGCTCGCTGATGAGATCCCGCTCAAACTCCGCAATGCCGGAAAGAAACGTCGCCAGCATTCGTCCATACGGCGACGAAAGATCGAACGCCATTCCATTCATGGCTATCACGGAAACCTTCCAGTTCTCCAGTTCACGTAGCGTATTGAGCAGATCGAGCGTCGAGCGCCCCCACCGGGAAAGCTCAGTGACCAGGATTGCATCAATTTGTCTGGACTGGGCAAGCGCCAGGACTTTCTTTCGCTCGGCCCGGTCGAGTTTAGTTCCTGAACCTGTTTCCTTAAATATTCCCACCACGTCGTAGCCGGCACGGCCGGCGAAGGCTCGCAGATCAAATTCCTGGCGTTCACAAGACTGATCCGCTGTTGAAACCCGGCAGTAAATGGCGGCACGATGTCCCAATTGAACCCTCCTGGATTTTTGTATCGGAACGCCCTGATTTATATGGGCTGGCTGTTGTCCAAAACAGACTATACTTCAAAAGGGACGAATTTGTATGTCACGACGCCATATTTTCACCGAACGGCAGCGAGCAGCGCTGTTCGATCTGCCCACGGACGAACTGTCGCTACTGAAGTTCTACACGCTGGGCGATGATGACCTGGAAAACATTAGGCAGCGCCGCAGACCGGAAAACAGGATTGGCTTTGCCCTGCAACTTTGTGCCTTACGATATCCGGGCCGTGCACTGGCTCCTGGTGAGATGATCCCGCGTGAAGTCCTTTCCTTCGTCGGTGCTCAGCTTGGAGTTCCGGCTGATGCGCTTCTCACTTATGCCACACGGCGCCAAACCCGTCAGCAGCACATGGACACGCTGCGCGAAATTTACGGCTACAAGACCTTCACGGGCCGTGGTGCCCGTGATCTGCGGGAGTGGACTTTCGGCCAGGCCGAAGATGCCAGATCAAACGAGGATCTTGCTCATCGTTTTATTGTGCGGTGTCGGGAAACTTCCACCATTCTGCCCGCAGTATCGACAATCGAGCGCTTGTGCGCGGATGCTCTGGTCGCCGCTGAGCGGCGGATTGAAACGCGGATTGCGGAAAATTTAACAGCGGATGTTCGCGATCACCTGGACAAACTTCTGAGTGAAATGCTCGCCGGCAATATCAGTCGTTTCATCTGGCTTCGCAACTTCGAGGTTGGTAACAACTCGGCTGCTGCTAACCGTTTGCTCGACAGGCTCGAATTTCTGCGTACCCTGAATATCAATCATAGTGCTTTGGCCAGCATACCTGCCCATCGCATTGCCCGGCTGCGTCGGCAGGGTGAACGCTACTTCACCGACGGTTTGCGTGACATCACTTCGGACCGCCGCTGGGCGATCCTTGCCGTCTGTGTTGTGGAGTGGGAAGCGGCGATTGCTGATGCCATAGTCGAAACCCATGACAGGATCGTAGGAAAAACCTGGCGGGAAGCGAAGCGCCAGCATGACGAAACAATTTCCGGCTCTAAAGCCACACTCACGGATACGATCCGTACCTTCACCGCGCTGGGAGCTTCGTTGCTTGAGGCCCGCAGTGACGGAACCCCGCTGGAGATGGCTGTCGCCAGTTCGGTTGCATGGGACCGGCTCGCTCAACTGGTAGCGACAGGGACTCAACTCAGCAACACGCTAGCCGATGAGCCTCTTGCATATGTCGGGCAGGGATACCATCGCTTTCGTCGTTATGCGCCCCGCATGTTGCGCTGTCTGAAGCTCGAAGCCGCGCCGGTCGCCGGACCATTGGTAGCAGCAGCTTTGTCGATCGGAGAGATGAAAGGTGTTGCATCGCCAGAAAGGCGTTTCCTGCGGCCCAGCTCCAAATGGAACCGTCATTTACGAGCTCAGGAAAAAGGAGATACCCGTCTTTGGGAAGTGGCGGTACTCTTTCACCTCCGGGATGCTTTTCGTTCCGGAGATGTCTGGCTCGCTCATTCGCGCCGCTATGGTGACCTCAAGCAGGTACTGGTGCCGATGATCGCGGCGCAGGAAAATGCAAAACTGGCCGTGCCTTCCAACCCACAGGATTGGCTGGCAGACAGAAAGGCGCGACTCACGATCGCTCTTAAGCGGCTGGCCCGGGCTGCCCGTAACGGCACTATTCCGCACGGTAGCATAGAAGATGGAACGTTGCGGATCGACAGGTTGACAGCAGACGTGCCGGATGGTGCCGAGGCACTCATACTGGATCTGTATCGCCGAATGCCGTCCGTTCGGATTACCGACATGCTGCTTGAAGTTGATGCAGCCCTTGGTTTCACAGATGCGTTTACCCATCTGAGAACCGGGGCTCCATGTCGCGACCGGATCGGTCTGCTCAACGTCCTGCTCGCTGAAGGGCTCAATCTGGGCCTGCGTAAGATGGCGGAAGCTACAAACACGCATGATTACTGGCAGCTCTCACGCCTTGCCCGCTGGCATGTTGAAAGCGAAGCCATGAACCAGGCATTGGCAATTGTGGTGGCCGCGCAGGGTAAACTGCCGATGTCACGCGTCTGGGGGATGGGCACGTCAGCATCGAGCGATGGTCAGTTTTTCCCGACAGCGCGGCATGGCGAAGCCATGAACATGGTCAATGCCAAATATGGTTCTGTTCCCGGCCTCAAAGCGTATACTCACGTAAGCGACCAGTTCGCGCCATTCGCTTGTCAGTCGATCCCGGCGACCGTGAGCGAGGCACCGTATATTCTCGATGGACTACTGATGAACGAGGTCGGTCGCCATGTTCGCGAACAGTATGCCGATACAGCAGGATTCACCGACCATTTGTTCGGAGCCAGTAGCCTGCTCGGCTACAATCTCGTTCTGCGAATCAGGGATCTGCCATCGAAGCGGTTGTACGTATTTAATCCCGATACGACCCCCAGGGAGTTACGCAAGTTGGTAGGTGGAAAAGCCCGGGAGGATCTTATCGTTGCGAACTGGCCTGATATTTTCCGTTGTGCCGCGACGATGACCGCTGGCAAAATCAGGCCCAGCCAACTCCTGCGCAAGCTCGCTTCTTACCCACGACAAAACAACCTTGCAGTTGCGCTTCGTGAAGTTGGTCGTATTGAACGGACCCTTTTCATTATTGAGTGGATCCTGGATACGGACATGCAGCGGCGTGCTCAGATCGGTCTTAACAAGGGAGAGGCCCACCATGCGCTCAAAAAGGCACTGTTGCAAAGTTAGCGATGAGGCAGCCTTTTGTCTTATTCAAAGGCCTTACATTTCAAAAACTCTGCTTACCAGGCGCATTTCGCCCAGGGGATCACCATAATAAAATGCTGAGCCCTGGCCTTTGCGTAGTGCACGCATCACCTCAATACCTTTGATGGTGGCGTAAGCCGTCTTCATGGATTTAAATCCCAGCGTGGCGCCGATTATCCGTTTCAGTTTGCCATGATCGCATTCAATCACGTTGTTCCGGTACTTAATCTGTCGGTGTTCAACGTCAGACGGGCACCGGCCTTCGCGTTTGAGCAGAGCAAGCGCGCGACCATAGGCGGGCGCTTTATCCGTGTTGATGAATCGCGGGATCTGCCACTTCTTCACGTTGTTGAGGATTTTACCCAGAAACCGGTATGCAGCTTTGCTGTTACGACGGGAGGAGAGATAAAAATCGACAGTGCGGCCCCGGCTGTCGACGGCCCGGTACAGATACGCCCAGCGGCCATTGACCTTCACGTAGGTTTCATCCATGTGCCACGGGCAAAGATCGGAAGGGTTACGCCAGTACCAGCGCAGCCGTTTTTCCATTTCAGGCGCATAACGCTGAACCCAGCGGTAAATCGTGGAGTGATCGACATTCACTCCGCGTTCAGCCAGCATCTCCTGCAGCTCACGGTAACTGATGCCGTATTTGCAGTACCAGCGTACGGCCCACAGAATGATGTCACGCTGAAAATGCCGGCCTTTGAATGGGTTCATGTGCAGCTCCATCAGCAAAAGGGGATGATAAGTTTATCACCACCGACTATTTGCAACAGTGCCGAAAACATTGCGCTCATTGGTATCGATCTGGGTAAAAACTCTTTCCATATTCATTGCCAGGATCGTCGCGGGAAGGCTGTTTACCGTAAAAAATTTACCCGGCCAAAGTTGATCGAATTTTTGGCGACATGCCCCGCTACAACCATCGCAATGGAAGCCTGTGGCGGTTCTCACTTTATGGCACGCAAGTTGGAAGAGTTGGGGCATTCCCCAAAGCTGATATCACCACAATTTGTCCGCCCGTTCGTTAAAAGCAATAAAAACGACTTTGTCGACGCCGAAGCTATTTGTGAAGCTGCATCGCGTCCGTCTATGCGTTTTGTGCAGCCCAGAACGGAATCTCAGCAGGCAATGCGGGCTCTGCATCGTGTCCGTGAATCCCTGGTTCAGGATAAGGTAAAAACAACCAATCAAATGCATGCTTTTCTGCTGGAATTTGGCATTAGCGTTCCCCGAGGAGCTGCCGTTATTAGCCGACTGAGTACCATTCTTGAGGACAATAGTTTGCCTCTTTACCTCAGCCAGTTATTGCTGAAATTACAACAGCATTATCACTATCTTGTTGAGCAGATTAAAGATTTGGAATCCCAGTTGAAACGAAAGTTGGACGAAGATGAGGTTGGACAGCGCTTGCTGAGCATTCCCTGCGTCGGAACACTGACAGCGAGTACTATTTCAACTGAGATTGGCGACGGGAAGCAGTACGCCAGCAGCCGTGACTTTGCGGCGGCAACAGGGCTTGTACCTCGGCAGTACAGCACGGGAGGTAGGACGACATTGCTGGGAATTAGTAAGCGAGGTAATAAAAAGATCCGAACTTTGTTGGTTCAATGTGCCAGGGTATTCATACAAAAACTGGAACACCAGTCTGGCAAATTGGCCGATTGGGTCAGGGATTTACTGTGCCGGAAAAGCAACTTTGTCGTCACTTGTGCTCTGGCAAACAAGCTGGCCAGAATAGCCTGGGCCCTAACGGCACGACAGCAAACTTATGTAGCATAACGGCAGAAATACACCGGTTTAAAGAATTACTGATCTGGTTTTGCGAATACTGATATTGATGATACTAACGGCCCACCGGCCTGTTGAGGAACCTGTAAAACGGAAAGGCTCATTGAAGCCGTATATTTTCTGGAGGTTCATCAGGCGCGGAACTCATCAAGGCGCGGGAATAAAATCCCATTCAGACGCCGGATAGATTCAAGCAAGCCAATTTATCGTCAAAATCGGTGTTGCAAAAACGGGAGTGACCATAGATTCCGTTTTCTGAGACGACCACAGATCAGAAAAGACTGTGCAGCCGACTCTTGATATTCCGTGCAGTCACCTTCTGAAAATGACACGCGGCACGGGAATCAAGGCATTGCGATTCTCGAAAATAGTTCTTGAAATTCTATTCTTGATTGCATATCATCTCAACGAGTTTCGATAAGAAAGGATGCGCATGCGACCGTCTGTTGTGCTTGACATGAAGCGAAGCGCAGTGCGTGAAGCGGTAGGCCGCTTTCGCGCCGCGAACCCGCGCGTCTTCGGCTCGGTGCTGCATGGCACCGACCGGGATGGCAGCGACCTCGACCTGTTGGTCGATGCGCTGCCCGGTGCCACGTTGTTGGACTTGGGCGATTTGGAAGAAGAACTGAAATCGCTGCTCGGCGTTGACGTCGATCTGCTGACTCCCGGCGACCTGCCGCCGAAGTTCCGGGCCAAGGTGCTCGCGGAGGCGCAACCGATATGAGCGAGAACCGCCTGCCCGATTACCTCGACCACATTCAGCAGGCCGCAACCGATGCGCGCAGCTTCGTGGAAGGGATGGCCAAGGACGACTTCTTGGCCGACAAGCGCACCCAGCAGGCCGTCATCATGAGCCTGATCGTCATCGGCGAGGCGGCCACAAAGGTGATGGATGGCTACGTCGAGTTCACCCAGGCGCATGCCGACGTGCCGTGGCGCAGCATGCGCAATATGCGTAATCGCATGGCTCACGGCTATTTCGACATCAACCTCGATGTGGTGTGGGAGACGGTACAGGAATGGCTGCCGGCGTTGCTCCAGCAATTGCCCGCCGTGCGTCAGGATGCCGACGATGAAGACCGTAACGACAACTGTGAAAGAGGGATCTCCGATGACTGTTGAATCGAGAATATTTTCTGTAGCCGAGTATGTTCAGCCGTCCGAAGGCGAGCCTATTCGTTCCGTTGTGCTTGAAACCCGAGACTCAATTATCGTGGTTTGGCATGTCCATCCCGGGCAGGAAATTGCGGCTCACATTCATCCTCACGGCCAAGACACGTGGACTGTTTTGTCGGGAATGGCTGATTACTTTCAGGGCAATGGGATTGTTCGTGCCCTCAGGGAAGGTGAGATAGCCGTGGCAAGACCGGGCCAAGTGCACGGGGCGCGAAATACAGGTACCGAGCCATTTGTGTTCGTCTCGGTTGTGGCATCAGCCAATGCCGGTTTCGTATTGGCTGAGCGATAGAGCCCAATCTCTGGAGTTGGTCCAATGAGCGGTCGGGGAGATAGGTAACAGACATGCAGCGGACACGGCTGCTAAACCAGGTCGCAAACCTCCTTGCGTCGCAGCGTGCCGCAAGCGACGCGATCAATCGAATGGGGTCGGCATGAGACTGAACACCATCCAGTTCCCGACCGCGTAGCCGCCTGTCCTGCCGATCAGGTCTTGACCATCGACGCCTGGGATCAGTCCTGAATGTTCTTGGAGACCACTACGTTATGAGCCGCAGCCGCCGCAAAACACCCATCGTCGGGCACACGACCTGCGGCAGCGAGCGCGAGGACAAGAAGCTCTGGCATCAGCGCTGGCGCACCCGTGAGCGCACGGCGCTGACCAGCGCGTCGCCCGAAGCCCTGAGCGCCCATCTGCCCCTGCTGGAAAACCAGGCCAGCAGCGTCTGGTCGATGGGCAAGGATGGCCGCTCCTACTGGCCCGTCAAGCGCCAGGCCGCCACGGCGGATCGCATCGCCAATCACAAGGGACGCAACCCGTAAGAACGCGCCTCCCTGAAAAAGCGCCTGCTGCGCAAGTGGATGAGCAAATGAAGCTCTCCTTCCATCAGCACATTGCGCTGTTCTGGATGATCGGTGCTCCGGGCGTCTTCGCGCCCGTGATCGAGAACGCCAAGCGGCCCGATGCCGGCGCCGTCATGGCGTGGGGTGTCGCGATCGTGGCGGTGATGATCCTCTTCACCCCTTTGCTGCTGCGCTGTCCACCATTCCGGCGCTGGTATGGCCGGACGGATGCGCTGTCGGAGCGGCAGCGCCAGGCGCTTGCCGAGCGCGGCCTGCGCCGCTACTACCAGACCGCTTTCGATGACGGCTACGTGCCCCGCGTGATGCCCTACGTGTGGCGCATCATCTGGACGGTCGGCGGGTTGATGGCTGTGACCGCCGTACTGCCTACCAACACCGGACGGCCAGCCTTCGATGCCTTGGTGGTCTTCTCGACCTGGTATCCGATAGGCGTGATGCTGCTGGTTTTCGCGTCGAGGCCCCTTGGCCGGTTGATTCGCCAAAGAGCACAGGAGCGGCGGAAATGAGCACGTCAACCATCGAGGCGCTGGCCAGCGCCTGGGCAAGGATTGCCGAGGAAGCGGAATTCCCCGCTGACTACGAGGGGACTGCCACACCACAAGCGCATCGGGCTAGCGAAGCTATTCAGGAGCAGATTCGGGAGCGCATCGTCGCCACCAACGACATGCGGCTGTTCAGCCTGCTGCACCTGCTGGGTCAGGCGTCGCTGCGCATGGAGCAAGCGCTGTGGCCGGAGGATTACGAGCGGATGACGCGCGAGGTTGAGGAAGCCCTGCGGCAAGCCACCGACGCCAACGCCAGATCGTACACCCACGAAGAAGTGATGCAGGCGATGCAGGAACGCATCGACCGGGCGCGAGACAAGCCATGTTGATTGGCTATGCGCGCGTCTCGACGCAGGATCAGAACCTGGAGCTGCAACGCGAAGCCTTGAGCAAGGCCGGATGTAAAAAGGTCTTCGAGGACAAGGTGAGTGGCACGCGGGCAGACCGGCCTGGCTTGGCCAAGACGCTCGAAATGCTGCGCGAAGGCGATACTTTGGTCGTCTGGAAGCTCGACCGGCTGGGCCGGTCGGTCAAGCAACTGGTCGATCTGGTCGGCGATCTGCACAAGCACGGTGTCCAGTTCAGGAGCCTCACCGACTCCATCGACACCGGCACACCATCCGGGCGGTTCTTCTTCCACGTCATGGCGAGCCTTGCCGAAATGGAGCGCGAGCTGACCGTCGAGCGCACCCGCGCCGGGCTGGAAGTCGCCAAGCAGCTCGGCCGCAAAGGCGGCCGCAAGCCGAAGATGACCGACAGCAAGATCGAGTCGGCCAAGAAGCTGCTGGCCAGCGGGGTGCCGCCCAAGGACGTGGCCAAGAACCTCGGCGTGTCCATTCCGACGCTGTACCGCTGGGTGCCAGCCTCCACGCACGCTTAGCGTGCTTTATTTAATGAGATGGTCACTCCCTCCTTCCCGGTACTATGCTGAGGACAGGCTTTCATTCGGAGAACTATCATGGAAAACATTGCGCTCATTGGTATCGATCTGGGTAAAAACTCTTTCCATATTCATTGCCAGGATCGTCGCGGGAAGGCTGTTTACCGTAAAAAATTTACCCGGCCAAAGTTGATCGAATTTTTGGCGACATGCCCCGCTACAACCATCGCAATGGAAGCCTGTGGCGGTTCTCACTTTATGGCACGCAAGTTGGAAGAGTTGGGGCATTCCCCAAAGCTGATATCACCACAATTTGTCCGCCCGTTCGTTAAAAGCAATAAAAACGACTTTGTCGACGCCGAAGCTATTTGTGAAGCTGCATCGCGTCCGTCTATGCGTTTTGTGCAGCCCAGAACGGAATCTCAGCAGGCAATGCGGGCTCTGCATCGTGTCCGTGAATCCCTGGTTCAGGATAAGGTAAAAACAACCAATCAAATGCATGCTTTTCTGCTGGAATTTGGCATTAGCGTTCCCCGAGGAGCTGCCGTTATTAGCCGACTGAGTACCATTCTTGAGGACAATAGTTTGCCTCTTTACCTCAGCCAGTTATTGCTGAAATTACAACAGCATTATCACTATCTTGTTGAGCAGATTAAAGATTTGGAATCCCAGTTGAAACGAAAGTTGGACGAAGATGAGGTTGGACAGCGCTTGCTGAGCATTCCCTGCGTCGGAACACTGACAGCGAGTACTATTTCAACTGAGATTGGCGACGGGAAGCAGTACGCCAGCAGCCGTGACTTTGCGGCGGCAACAGGGCTTGTACCTCGGCAGTACAGCACGGGAGGTAGGACGACATTGCTGGGAATTAGTAAGCGAGGTAATAAAAAGATCCGAACTTTGTTGGTTCAATGTGCCAGGGTATTCATACAAAAACTGGAACACCAGTCTGGCAAATTGGCCGATTGGGTCAGGGATTTACTGTGCCGGAAAAGCAACTTTGTCGTCACTTGTGCTCTGGCAAACAAGCTGGCCAGAATAGCCTGGGCCCTAACGGCACGACAGCAAACTTATGTAGCATAACGGCAGAAATACACCGGTTTAAAGAATTACTGATCTGGTTTTGCGAATACTGATATTGATGATACTAACGGCCCACCGGCCTGTTGAGGAACCTGTAAAACGGAAAGGCTCATTGAAGCCGTATATTTTCTGGAGGTTCATCAGGCGCGGAACTCATCAAGGCGCGGGAATAAAATCCCATTCAGACGCCGGATAGATTCAAGCAAGCCAATTTATCGTCAAAATCGGTGTTGCAAAAACGGGAGTGACCATAGATTCCGTTTTCTGAGACGACCCCTGCATGACCATTATCGCCGCATATTATTACAACGAAGGTAAGCGAGTCCGTGAAATCAGGCTCGATGAGCACGTCGAACTAAACGAGAATCGCTCGGGCTTCTGCTGGATCGCGCTTAGCGAGCCCACCGCAGACGAACTCAGCGCGATCCAGACGACGTATAACCTCCATCCTTTGGCGATCGACAACGCCATGCACCCGCTGTGCCCGCCCAAGCTCGAGGTCTACAACGATGAGTTGTACGTCGTCGCCCAGACCGCCGAGCTGGTCGGCGACCGGATCAGCTACGGCAAGATGGCGATCTTCACCGGTCACAATCACCTTATCACCGTGCGGCACGGCAATGCCGGAGCGCTGGGCAAACTTCGGGAGCAACTCGAGGCATCGCCGACGCAGTTCGGCAAGGGTGTCGACTATGTGCTGCACGCGATCTTGCACCGAGTGGTCGACCAGTATCTGCCCATCTTCGAAATGATCGAGGACGACGTCCTGGCGATGGAGCGACGGTCGCTGCACGATTTCCTCGAGCCAGAAGAGGTGGCGCGAATCTTCGAACTAAGGTCCGAACTCACGCGGTTCCAGCGCACGCTCGGGGCTATGGCCGAGCTGGTGCGAAAGCTCGTTCGCGGCCACTTTCCCTGCATCAGCGCCGAAATGACACCATATTTCCACGACGTCGCGGACCATGTCCACCGCGTGCAGTCCATGGTCGACGGCCTCCTGCTTGTCCTGTCCACGGTCTTCGAGGCCAGCAGCCTTCTGGAAGCGCAAAGGATCGGTGTGGTCACTCGCCAGCTCGCGGCCTGGGCGGCGATCTTGGCGGTCCCGACGGCGATCGCCGGAATATATGGCATGAACTTCAAGCACATGCCGGAACTGGACACGCCATATGGCTACTTCGTCGTGCTCGGAGTGATAGCGGTGTTCTGCCTTCTCCTATTCATGCGCTTCAAGAAGGCCAAGTGGCTATGAGTAACGCACTTCGCGAGCTTCTCCGTCCGCCGAGTCACAGCGCGCTTTGTGCGCGAGCGTGTCCAATCCAGTTCAAGATGAAGGTGCTTCCATGACCTCCCAGGTGACCGACGTTCTAGAAGCAGTCCAGTCATTCATCGCCAAAGGCTATGACCGCGAATACCGCGTCAAGGACGGCAATCTCGTCGATCTCGAACTAGGGTCAACCCTCGATGCATGCAGCATTCGCGTCGATGCGGCGTTGCGCCTCGAGAGCGGGGACGACGGCGAAGATGCCTCCAACATCTACGCGATCACCGATCCGGCGACAGAGCATAAAGGCCTGTTGATCGACGCCTTCGACGTGTTCCACGAAATCTGCCCCCGCGACTTGTCCGAGCGCCTTGTGGCGCATCGGGAAACAGCACCGGCAGGTGACCAGGACGCGCCGAGCAAGCACGGACTACGGAAAGTCTACAAGAGCGAGTTTCACAGCGATCCCGAGCGTTACGTTCTGCGCGAGGGCTTTCCAGACTTCCCGCCATGCCCTTTCGGCCAATCCTTCAGCATCCTCGGCTTCGATACCGCCGAGCAGGAATATGTCTGGCTCGTCACGAGCATCATTCGAGATCCTCGGCTGATCAGGGTTCCATACCAGGGCGAAGACGTCATCAGCGACGAATAGCGGTGTCGCTTAGCCGGAAAGGCTGGCCTTCCTGGCCCACACATCTGCAGGCTGAACTTTAAGAACATCGAAAATTAGGAGGTGATTATGGACTGGAACAAGGACCACATACGAGAAACTATGCTCTTGCTGGAGACAGCAGCGTTGCACAGCGCTCGCGAAAACTACCTGGACTATGTCTCTACCGCTCGGCTCGATCGGAGCGAACCGATCGAAAACGACGAACTAGCTCAGGCCGAGGTCGCGAGCGACTTCGCTGAAGCGCTCGATGACACGCTCCATGACTACGCCAATAAACTCGAAAAGCTCAGGACGATCGATTTCGGCCCCAAGTTGGCCGTCAACGAAGGCGCTGTCGTCAAGCTGTCCGGCCGCCACTTTGTGATCGCGGTGTCAACGAGCAAGTTTACCTGTCAGGGGCGTGAGCTCATGGGCATTTCCACGATGGCGCCGATCTTCGAAGCGATCGAGGGTGCCCGAGCCGGGGAGACCGTGCAGTTCAACGGCCGGGACCTCACCGTAGAAGACGTGGAATAAAGCCCTCCACCGCAGCCGGCGCGCTAGTGCCGAACGCCCTGCATCTCTTTCTGCATGCATACGGTCACTTGCAGCCGCGTTGACCTGGCTCATCAAAGGCAAACTCATGACAACACCTTCATTCTTCATCACCCCCGGATACGGGACGCGCCTGCATGACGCGCTTCATTATTCTCAGGCAATGCGCATTGGTGACCGCGTGGAGATCTCCGGACAGGGCGGATGGAACGACGATCTCGTCATTCCGGAGTCGATTGAGGAAGAGATCGAGCAGGCGTTCAAGAACGTGGAACGGACGCTCGCGACCGCCGGAGCACGCTGGCCGCATGTGGTCCACGTCAATTCCTATCACGTCGGTGGATTCCCTCCCGTGATCAACGAAACAATGGCCAAGCTGTATCGCCACTACATGCCCGACCGCGCTCCAATCTGGACGCAGTTGGGAATCGAAGCGCTGGGGCTTCCAACCATGCGTATCGAAATTCGCGTAACAGCTATCATCGCCTGACCCCGCGGTTCGTGCAGGCGCCGTGCCGCGCTAATCCCGCACGCCCTGCGCCCGCTTCTCCATGCATATCATCGTATCGAGAGATCCGGTTATCATCGGCGTGCTCGGAGAACGGGGGGCCGCCTTGGCCTGGTTGGCGCGCCTCGGCTGCCTGCGGGCGATGGCCAGCACTGCCAGGAGCGTGAGCAACGCCGCCGCATAAAGGAACAGGCCGCCAGGGCCGACGATATTCATTGCAGCTGCTCCTATTAGGGGGCCAGCGGCTGTCCCGATCCCGTTGAGCAACAGAAGCCCGCGCGCGGTGCCGAGTAGCCGACCGGCCGGAAGATCGTCGTTTGCGACGGCGAGACACAACGAATAAATCGGGATGCCAAAGCCGCCGAACAGCGCACCTGCCGCAAGGAGCAGCGGCAGAGGCGCTTCCACCGCCAACGCTACGCCGATGGCAGACGCTGCGGACGCCAGCGCCGCACCGGCGATGACAAGATTCCGGGGCACTCGATCCGAAAGCCAACCGAGTGGCCAATGGAAGGCGAGCGTTCCACCAAGAACCGCAGCCATGAAGGCGGAGATACCGCCCACATCGAGGCCGATGCTCTGGGCGAAGTTCGCGCCCATGCCCCAGAAACCACCGATAGCCAGGCCGGCCAGGAAAGCGCCAGCCGCAGCGAGAGGTGATACGAGGACGAGGTCCCTGAACGCGACCCATTCCTGTTCCACCTGGGCCGGCGGATGACTGGGCAGCAAGGTGATCGGAACCACCGCCGCTGATATCAGCAGCGACACGATGAGGAACAATGTCACGTCGGCGGGCGGTGCGATGTTGAGTAACGCCTGCCCGATTGCCCATGAGCCCATAGAGACAACTCCGAATATCGACAGGAGCTGCCCGCGTGTGGATGGCAATGCGTGGGCGTTGAGCCAACTCTCCGTTGCGAGGATCATGCCCGCGTAGGCGAAGCCGGTAATCAGGCGAAGCGGCATCCAGGCGATCGGCTCCACGAACGCCACATGGAGAAGGGCGGTCATCGAGGCAATGGCCGCGAAGCCGGCGAAGGTTCTGACATGTCCCACGGAGACGATGATCGGTGGCAACACGAGCGCGCCGATCGTGAAACCCGCGAAATAGAAGGACATCATCGCGCTGATCGCGCCGGTCGAGAACCCCTTATGGCCGGCTCTCACGATCAGGAGCGTGCTCAGCAGGCCATTGCCCAGCAGCAGAGCGGCGACGCTCAGCAGCAGCGCCGCCACCGGCGCGAGAACGAGGCCGCGCTTGCCCGCCGACCTCATGGTATCCATCGCCGGGCTCGTTCTCGGGCCTGACTTGAGGGTTGATACTCTGCCGCACTGATGAACTGGTCGAATGCTTCGCACCAGATGACGACCGTGTTGTAGTCACGGACATCGATGCCGGCAGGCACCTCGACGATGAAGCCGTTGAACGTCTTCACATCGCCCACGCGGACTGATCTGTCCTTGATTAGGAGAAAGGCCTCCTTCGTGTCGACGAAACGTGGTGCGAGGTAGAGCTTGTAGTCGGGACCAGGGGCGAGGCGCCCGATATGGGCGATACGGTCGCGCGAGACCCGGATCTCGCCTTCCCCCCAGTGAAGCAGGTCGCTGCCTTTGAGATCGCGGGCCAGACGCCCTGCGTAGAGGGGGTCGGTTCCGGCTGAGGGCGAAATGACACCCTAAGCTTTCGGTTCCTTGGGCCAAAGATATTCGCCAGTCAGTAGAATGTGCGCCCAGCCCAATGGGGATATGTGGGGAAGAAATTCAGGGGGAACATCCAACCCTTCGTTCCGCCGCTCCGTGACGGCATGACCAAGATGGACGGTATTCCAGTAAATGATCACCGCAGTCAATAAATTGAGCCCAGCGATTCGGTAGTGCTGCCCCTCTGTCGTGCGATCGCGAATTTCCCCCTGCCTCCCGATACGGAGCGCATTTTTGAGGGCACTGTTGCAAATAGTCGGTGGTGATAAACTTATCATCCCCTTTTGCTGATGGAGCTGCACATGAACCCATTCAAAGGCCGGCATTTTCAGCGTGACATCATTCTGTGGGCCGTACGCTGGTACTGCAAATACGGCATCAGTTACCGTGAGCTGCAGGAGATGCTGGCTGAACGCGGAGTGAATGTCGATCACTCCACGATTTACCGCTGGGTTCAGCGTTATGCGCCTGAAATGGAAAAACGGCTGCGCTGGTACTGGCGTAACCCTTCCGATCTTTGCCCGTGGCACATGGATGAAACCTACGTGAAGGTCAATGGCCGCTGGGCGTATCTGTACCGGGCCGTCGACAGCCGGGGCCGCACTGTCGATTTTTATCTCTCCTCCCGTCGTAACAGCAAAGCTGCATACCGGTTTCTGGGTAAAATCCTCAACAACGTGAAGAAGTGGCAGATCCCGCGATTCATCAACACGGATAAAGCGCCCGCCTATGGTCGCGCGCTTGCTCTGCTCAAACGCGAAGGCCGGTGCCCGTCTGACGTTGAACACCGACAGATTAAGTACCGGAACAACGTGATTGAATGCGATCATGGCAAACTGAAACGGATAATCGGCGCCACGCTGGGATTTAAATCCATGAAGACGGCTTACGCCACCATCAAAGGTATTGAGGTGATGCGTGCACTACGCAAAGGCCAGGCCTCAGCATTTTATTATGGTGATCCCCTGGGCGAAATGCGCCTGGTAAGCAGAGTTTTTGAAATGTAAGGCCTTTGAATAAGACAAAAGGCTGCCTCATCGCTAACTTTGCAACAGTGCCCCTAATCGTGTTCAGCAGAATAGCCGGAGGAAGTTTCCTACTGTCGATAAGAAAGGATTGGCACAGGGAGTGTGAATATCGAAACACCATCACAGAATAATGCCAGATAGAAATGCGATAGTAGGGTTGGATATTTAAATAAGGAGCATCCCGACTTAAAATGAATATGACTGCGTAACCAGGCGCAATAAAAAAAGCGAAAGAATCGCTTTTATTCTGGTTGTTTTTTCGAAGAGTGACCGTTTTCTGAGATGACAAGAAATAAGGAAGTCCTATGATCGCTAGCGGAATAGTTCAAAAACTGAATGCGCAAATGAATCAGGAGTTTTATACCTCAAATTTGTATCTTCAGCTCAGCCAGAGGTGCAGCGAGAATAGCCTTAATGGCACCGCACTATTTTTGCGTCATCAGGCGCAAAATACGGTGACGCAAATGATGCGCATGTACGAATACATCAAACAGAGCGGCGCCACGCCGGTGTTACAGGAGCAACACGCCCGGTGCGGTGAATTTTCCACGCTGGAAGATCTGTTTGAGCAGACGGTAAGCGATTACCAGAAGCGCATTAATGCGCTGACCTCTTTGACGGAAGACGCCCAGGCAGCAAACGATAAGTCAGCGATTAACTTCCTGAAGCGATACAGAAAAGAGGAAATCGTGGACGGGACGCTGTTGCAAATCATTCTGGATGAAGTCCGCAGCGCTAAAAAAGCGGGCATCAACATGCAGCAAACCGACCACTATCTGGTTGGCGTGATCGATCGCTATCACTAAATCAATTTCGCAGTACGAGGAGGTTTTACGCCTCCTCAGAAAATCTGTTTTACATCAGAAACAGAGGTTTATGCCAGTGAACATTTGATACCCAACACGTCATAGTGATTTTTTAACTTAGCGTTTTTATATCGTGCCAAAAATGTCTCTGCTTGTGTCTTTATATTAAGGAAGGTGCGAATAAGCAGGTCATTTCTTCCCAAGCTGACTCGCTGATTAAAATTTCGCGGATCTGGGCCGATTTTTTTCCCGCAAACACATCGAATCAGCCTATTTAGGCTATTTTTTCCACCATTTCTGGCGTTATTTCCGGTTTTTACTGAGATCTCTCCCACTGACGTATCATTTGGTCCACCCGAAACAGGTTGGCCAGGGTGAATAACATCGCCAGTTGGTTATCGTTTTTCAGCAGCCCCTTGTATCTGGCTTTCACGAAGCCGAACTGCCGCTTGATGATGCGAAACGGGTGCTCCACCCTGGCACGGATGCTGGCTTTCATGTATTCGATGTTGATGGCCGTTTTGTTCTTGCGCGGATGCTGCTTCAAGGTTTTTACCCTGCCGGGACGCTCGGCGATCAGCCAGTCCACATCCACCTCGGCCAGCTCCTCGCGCTGTGGCGCTCCTTGGTAGCCGGCATCGGCTGAGACAAATTGCTCCTCTCCATGAAGCAGATTACCCAGCTGATTGAGGTCATGCTCGTTGGCCGCGGTGGTGACCAGGCTGTGGGTCAGGCCACTCTTGGCATCGACACCAATGTGGGCCTTCATGCCAAAGTGCCACTGATTGCCTTTCTTGGTCTGATGCATCTCCGGATCGCGTTGCTGCTCTTTGTTCTTGGTAGAGCTGGGTGCCTCAATGATGGTGGCATCCACCAAAGTGCCTTGGGTCATCATGACGCCTGCTTCGGCCAGCCAGCGATTGATGGTCTTGAACAATTGACGGGCCAGTTGATGCTGCTCGAGCAGGTGGCGGAAATTCATGATGGTGGTGCGATCCGGCAGGGCGCTATCCAGGGATAATCGGGCAAACAGGCGCATGGAGGCGATTTCGTACAGGGCATCTTCCATGGCACCGTCGCTCAGGTTGTACCAATGCTGCATGCAGTGAATACGCAGCATGGTCTCCAGCGGATAGGGCCGTCGGCCATTGCCCGCCTTGGGATAAAACGGCTCGATGACAGCGGTCATATTCTGCCATGGCAGAATCTGCTCCATGCGGGAGAGGAAAATCTCTTTTCGGGTCTGACGGCGCTTAGTGCTGAATTCACTATCGGCGAAGGTGAGTTGATGGCTCATGATGTCCCTCTGGGATGCGCTCCGGATGAATATGATGATCTCATATCAGGAACTTGTTCGCACCTTCCTTAGCTTTGATGAGAAATGTTGACTTAAGCAGGTTAAACCGCTCTTTTCAACCAGCTATAATGCTCGCACTTTTTCTATTTATTGTTAGGGTTATTTATGGCTAAGTTGATATGTAAAAAATGTGCCCATGTATATGGCAAAAAGGATAAAACATGTCCGAACTGTATGGCTGAAATTAATGACACACATGAAAGCAATCAGTTATCCACCTCAGAAGAAATCTCACACATCCATTCAGAAAAAGACTCAAAAACAATACCCTTTTCCGAGTTTAAAAAACTAAATAAATCTGAAAAGAAAGAGTTTTTTAATGGTGGCGGGAAAGTAAAATACTCTAGGAAGGATAAAATCACCATAGCATTTGGCATTATCTTTTTTTGTTTATTTGCTATGGTCGTCCTGGCAGTTGTAAATGCTCCGGAAAAGCCTAAGACACCTGAAGAGATCGCAACGGAGGCCGCAGAAAAGGCCGCGAAAGAGCTTACAAGTGGGCTTGAAAGCAAGTGTATCAGTAACGTTAGCGCTCGGCTTAAACTCCCAGAAACAATGGATATTGACTACGGAAGTCTAAAGACAAACATGAAAAATGATTTAAATGGGTACGCTGTATATTTTAAATTTGTCGCCGAAAACAAATACAGCATGAAAGTTCATAATGAAGCCCTTTGTACTTTTAATGGTAACAAAAAACTCGACAAGGCAATCATAAAATAATTGGGTAACACATCCGCATTATGGAGAAAGTTATTCCCATAATGCGGGCTATAGTAATACGTTACTTTACGAAGCAAGTGGACTAGTGAATATACCAGACCTAAATATATTCACCTTAAATTATTATAGCTCTCCTGTTGTCACTCTTTTCATTCAACTTCCTATCCCCCACCAAGAAAGAGAAAACCACCCCATCGCCTGCCAAGCGGGGAGCGTTAGCGACCGGGGGTTAACGCTGGTAAAATGAGCACAATATTTAAGCGATATGGTGATCAACATGGACAGCACAAGTCCGGCCAACTCAGCGCCAGAGAACAGAGGTAAAACAGGTCGGTTTCTGCCTGGTCATAGCGGCAACGCAGGAGGCAGGCCGAAGCGCGAAAGCGTACTAAGAAAGCAACTCGAAGAAGGTAGCGACGACGCTATTACGCAGGTAATTAACGCTGCTGCTGAGGGTGATATGACAGCTTGCCGCCTGATACTTGAGCGCACAGTGCCAGTGCGAAAGGCATCATATGAAGCGGTTGCCTTTGAGATGGATGATTCAAGCCTGGCTGATGCCGCAAAATCAGTGTTACGCGCCGTAGCGGCCGGGATGTTAGCGCCTGATGTGGGCGCAATGCTGATAACCGCCGTAAACAATACAGCCAAAATTATCGAGGTTGATGAACTGGAGCGCCGCCTGGCAGCGCTGGAGGACTCAAACCATGAAGATGAATGATCGTCTTATCAAACTGGAGCGGCGACAGCCTGATAATGCGCTGGCGCGTATTCGGGCAATGACTGACGAAGAGATCGAGCAGCGCATTAATACGATGACCGCAGACCAGCGGCAAACGGCACAGGAGCTTTTAAACCAATGGCTAAAATAGAAAACCGGTTATCGGCGCTCGAACGGAACGCCGCCCGCAGTCGCAGGGGCTTGCTAATTCATCCCCTTTACCAGATTGACGTATCAACCCCAGAGGGCGTTACAGCCTGCCTAAGAACGAAGCACAAACCCCGCATTGATTCCCCGCCAGTCTACAGCATCGTCGACCAGTAAAAGAAAACCCCGAACACTGTTTCCAGTGCCGAGGCGCTCCTTACTGCTGCGCTTTGATGGTGTGCCAAACAATCACTTATTTGGTGTGAATATTGTACCAGCAAGCTAGTACGGTTGGTATAATGTACCCTCACGCTAGTACATTTTAATGGTGACACCAATGACTGAGTTAGAAACAATTTTGATTGAACAAAAGCAAGCAGCAGAACAACGCCGCTTGGCTAATGAGAAGAAGCGCCATCCATCCGGCCTGTACGCTGCGGGTGATGGGTGGTATGTGAAGCAAATCGAAGAGCTTCACTCGCCGTTGGGTCTCAGTAAGGTGGTTCTGGTAAGCCCTGATGATGTTTGTGTGAGATATCAGCGCCAATATGGCAAAGCACTCACCACTGCCAAATTGAAGGAATGGAGCAGGGACGGGAACTTCCCGTTGCCGCGCTCTATTAATGGGGTTATCGGTTGGGAATCGAATGTTGTGACCAATGGCCTGAATGAACTGAGCAAAGCAGCCGGTCGAGGCTACACCAGTATTACACGAGGGTTCGCACGATGAGCAAAGAATCTGTAATGGCGGCATTGAGAAAGGCGCGTGAAGCGCGTGAAGGCAATATCTTTGGCGGTACTGGTCAGGCCGAATTTAACAAAAATTTTTACGCTGGCCGCGTCACCAAAACAGATGGTGTCAGTAAGACCGACAGTAACGAGCCGATGAACCAAAAGGCATTTAATGCCCGGTTCTATGCGGGGAAATCATGACTGAGGCATATGCGCTCTGTGTGATGCTGTACTGCTACCTGATGCTTATCTGCCCGTAACCTTCCCTCACTGCCAAGCGCCGCCGAAAGGCGGTTTCTTTTGACCTGATGGAGCCTGTCATGCTGAATGTGAACCGCTTGCCCAACAGCACCCGCCTACAGATTGCCGCCGCTATTGCTGAAGAGGTTTACGCGTTGGATCTTGATGAAGAGGCGCTAATACATGAGCTACGACGGTATGGCTTTACCCAGGCATGGGCTGAGGCGGCGACTTATCGCTTTATGACGACAGCATTTGAAATCGCAGATCCACGGCGCGAACGTAAAACAAAAATGCCAGCGCCCACCTCTCACCCCGAATGGGTTTTTGTTGATAATGTTTTAATGAAGATCACGGCGTGACTTACACAAAATTACAATTGATCATAAATCACACAATAAAAATTGTAATCCCTGTAAATCCATGTACCCCTACGTGTACACAAGCAAAACCAGAAAAACAAAAATCATTTAAATATCAATACATATAACCCACAATTCAATATTCAAATTCAGAATATCGAGTAATTTTGCGTACCATGCCTATGCTATCGTAACGTACTAGATAGCCTGCTCAATGCAGGCTATCCGTACCGCCAGTAAGTGCTGATTGATATAAAATTGAATACTTATTTATCTGGCATATATTTGTCGTTATAAATACTCTTCAGAATATCAACCCGAACAGCATTACTGCTGTTCATATTCACGACTGTCAGTACTTCATCGGATCCCCTGAGGCGCCAGCATTCTGCCTCAACATCGCATTTTACCTGTTTTTCATAGCCCGCCATTGAGAGATACTTACTAATCCTCCCCGTATCCCTGGTATCATGGAACGTCACACTCCATACATCAGCCTTAGGACCAGAAATGTTCGTATAATTAAAGTCATACACTTGGGATATTCTCGGCATTTTTTTTAAAACTTGGGGAGTGTAATAATCATATTTGGCTTTATCAAACTCTGTATATTGTGCGTTACCTGCAAGTCTCATTTTAATATTAGGCCAGAAATAAGAGCTGCATATAGCTATTACCATCAGCACTATTATGACTGCCTGTTTCATATGTTTCCCTTTTTTACCAGTTAACGACCGTTCCATCTCTGGAAACTATTTTAACGTTACCAGAACTAAAATCGCTGTAAGGTATCACTGTTCTCATGAATGCTCGCCTTGGTGCATATCCGAGAGTAACTTTCTGACATCATCTCCTCGAGCATGTCCCATATCTATCCACCCCAAAACTTCGGTGTATATTATCCCGCTTCTTAAATTTCCAGCCTCTCTGCCATCCTGAATTTCTTCTCTTACGCTCATACCTAGCATTCCAACGCACTAAATGCTGAAGATTTTGCTGTAAATGCACCCATCCACATAGAAGCGATAGCTGAGGAAGTCATTTTTCAGAATAGAAGCCGCTGAATATCAGACTTTACTCAGAATAACTTCCCCAATGACATCTGGAGTGTAGTGGTTCTAAGAAATATCATTTTTGCAGCGCACCAAAGCACATACCACACCTACTAATCTCTCGCTGCAACATTCAAGGTATGACTGAAATACGAACCGGAGTGTCAATTTGTCCAGTGGTCGAGGGTGATAGTTTGGGTGAAATATGATACGTAGCCCACCCATAAACGACGGGGCTACGTGTTTTTCCCAACACTTCGGTTGTGACCCATCCAGTTCGAATTATATTTTCTCATCATTTATTGTCACTATTCATAAAGTAAAGCGCATGCCATAACGCATTTACAGCAAAATCACATTAGCTGTAGTTATTAAAATCGCTTCACCTTAGAAAATCTCAATCGTGACAATGCGCACAAATCGTTAACCTTAGCCCCAGCAAATCAGGGGGGAATACATGCTGTTACACGTTTTATATTTAATTGGTATTACTGCCGAAGCCATGACCGGTGCGCTTGCGGCTGGGCGTCGCCGTATGGATACATTTGGCGTCATTATCATTGCCACCGCGACGGCCATTGGCGGCGGCTCGGTACGCGACATTCTTCTCGGCCACTATCCGCTCGGCTGGGTAAAGCACCCTGAATACGTCATTATCGTGGCGACCGCTGCGGTACTCACCACCATTATTGCCCCCGTCATGCCCTATCTGCGTAAAATATTCCTCGTCCTGGATGCGCTGGGCCTGGTGGTCTTTTCTATTATTGGTGCCCAGGTGGCACTGGATATGGGTCATGGACCGATTATTGCCGTGGTCGCTGCGGTCACTACCGGGGTCTTTGGTGGTGTATTACGTGACATGTTCTGCAAACGCATCCCGTTAGTATTCCAGAAAGAACTGTATGCCGGCGTTTCATTTGCCGCTGCTGTGCTGTATATCGTGCTGCAACATTATGTCTCCAGCCACGATGTGGTGGTGATCTCTACCCTGCTCTTTGGCTTTACCGCCCGACTGCTGGCGCTACGCCTGAAGTTGGGGCTGCCGGTATTTTACTATCGCCATGAAGGCCATTAAGGCATAAAACCCGTGATCCGCTGAGCAGCTAACCAGTTGCTCAGCGCTGTGATCTCTTTATCCTCCAGCCACTGAATAACCTGTCGTGCCCGTCGCTCCCCCATGAAAGGAAGTTGCCGCCAGCTTTGTTCACTGCGCTCCCGTAACTGCTGCCACGATCCATCCCGACTGGCATTCAACGTTGCCTGTGTTAACGGTATTCCCATGGCAATCACCCAGCGCGTAAATGGAAGATGGCGTGACAGATTGAACTGATGCCACAGCTTCCCCCCTTTGTTCACGCCAAATGTGGACTGTAGCTGCTCCTGCGTTAATCCAAGCCAGGAAAAGATATGTTCAAAGCGATACGTCTGATGTAGCTCCCGCCATCCCGCCTCGCCCATACCCTCCAGCCCTAACACATCTTTGGCCCCCAGCCAGACGAGCCTGGCAACAAACTGTTCCTGACACTCCGCTGTGGCATAAAAACAAGTTAGTGAATTGAAGCGCCCCTCAGGTGGTGCTGGCTTGTTACGCTGGGTGCTGCGCCAGACCACCTCATCTATACGGGGAATCCCCTGTCCGGCCAGACTTATCAGAATCTGATCGCCAGACGCAATATCCCATTCATTCCAGCGCCGTACTGAGCCAATATTGACGCGCTGCACCCGCTTATCATCCAGCATGACGGGGACCAGCAATGCAACCACCGCAATTTTCCCGCTTTTGCCAACGGAAAACTGAATACCCGTCACCTCAGATACCCTGGCCACGGGAGGATATTTCCACGCTGCCAGCCAGTCTCCCTGTCCGGGTAGCCAGTATTGCGCCCGCGGTTCTTTTCCCGTTCGCACCACCACACCATCCGTCACAAAAGGTAACGCTGAAGTCCACCACCTGGCGCGCGCCTGCTCGACGTCATCCACACTCTTCACGGCCTGAGTATATCGTTGCGTGAAACTGAACCCGGCAGCAGTGAGTTGCTCAAGTCTTTCCGACATGGCAACTGGACCATCAGGCCAGGCCCAGATAAAAATAGCCAGCGAACGTAACATTTCCGGGTTGCTCTGGCGCATCATCATTCCAGCAACCTTTGAGCGGGCGTTCATTCCCCCTCTCTGCTGCTGAATATGCCCTTGTTGCTGCAAAAATATCTCCCCCTGCAACGTACTGTTAGAGAGCGGCCCGGTGGTAGTACGTGGAACGGAAGGGATCAGAAGAACCTTTTGCGTCCAGTCTTCGCCTTTCAGACCGTTACCACGGCTAATCGCCCGTATCAGATTTCCATTGCGATAAACCAGCGTGACCGCCACCCCATCCACCTTCGGCTGCACCCAGAGATCGCTACGAGCATGCATCCATTGTTGTAGCGCTTGCTTATCGGCAAGTTTTCGAACTCCCGTGTGGGGAACGGTGTGCGAGACGGTTCCACTTATTGGGGGCGCAGATAGATCTGGTGGGGCTTCATCGCCAAAACAGCGCTGCCACTGGATGAGTTGCGCATTGAGCTGGTCATAAACAGCGTCGTCTACGACACTTTCCCCTTGTTTCCAGTAACTGTTATTCCACTGTGTTATCTGCTGCTGTAGCCGTGAAATTTCCTCTTGTGCCCTGGCTGGCGACCAGACGGGGCATACCGCCCATGAGGGTAGATACCACATTAGCAAAACCAGCCCTATGCATTTCCATAATCCCATGCTATCTCCGCTGAACCATACGTTTCCCGGCAGGTATAACGCGAATTGAAATGGAAACAGAGAGGCAAAAAATCATCCTGCGAGCAACGTTCCTGACATTTGCACGAATTGCTGCAAATCGCGGATAAAACAGGAAACTGGTACGCAAAACGCAATAAACATGCGCAAAAAGTGTGACAAGGGCTACGTCACATAGCGGCTACGTGTATAATAAGCCCGTATGTAGGCTCTCTTTCGACAATCACATACATTAAGATACTCATGGCTCAAGGCACGCTTTATATTGTTTCTGCCCCCAGTGGCGCGGGTAAATCCAGCCTGATTCAGGCTTTATTAAAGACCCAACCGTTGTATGACACCCAGGTTTCTGTTTCGCACACCACGCGCGCACCGCGCCCGGGGGAAGTGCACGGTGAACACTATTTTTTTGTGAACCATGACGAATTCAGAACCATGATTGGCAGAGACGCGTTCCTGGAACACGCTGAGGTTTTCGGTAATTACTACGGCACCTCGCGTGAGACCATTGAGCAAGTATTAGCATCCGGCGTAGACGTCTTTTTAGATATCGACTGGCAAGGTGCGCAGCAGATTCGTCAAAAAATGCCGCATGCGCGCAGTATTTTTATTTTGCCGCCATCTAAGATTGAGCTGGATCGCCGTCTTCGTGGCCGCGGTCAGGATAGCGAAGACGTGATTGCAAAACGTATGGCGCAAGCTGTTGCAGAAATGAGCCATTACGCCGAATATGATTATCTTATTGTGAATGATGATTTCGATACCGCCCTGGGCGATTTGAAAACTATCATTCGCGCCGAACGTCTGCGCATGAGCCGCCAAAAGCAGCGTCATGACGCTTTAATCAGCAAACTGTTGGCAGACTGAACCCACATTCAGTATCATGCCCAGTCATTTCTTCACCTGTGGAGCATTTTAAGTATGGCACGCGTAACTGTTCAGGACGCTGTAGAGAAAATTGGTAACCGTTTTGACCTGGTACTGGTCGCCGCGCGTCGCGCTCGTCAGATGCAGGTAGGCGGAAAGGATCCGCTCGTACCGGAAGAAAACGATAAAACTACCGTTATCGCGCTGCGCGAAATCGAAGAAGGTCTGATCAACAACCAGATCCTCGACGTGCGTGAGCGCCAGGAACAGCAAGAGCAGGAAGCCGCTGAATTACAAGCCGTTACCGCTATTGCTGAAGGTCGTCGTTAATCACAAAGCGGGTCGCCCTTGTATCTGTTTGAAAGCCTGAATCAACTGATTCAAAACTACCTGCCGGAAGACCAGATTAAGCGTCTTCGGCAGGCGTATCTCGTTGCACGTGACGCTCACGAGGGCCAGACACGTTCAAGCGGTGAACCCTATATCACGCACCCGGTAGCGGTAGCCTGCATTCTGGCCGAGATGAAACTCGACTATGAAACGCTGATGGCTGCGCTGCTGCATGACGTGATTGAAGATACCCCAGCCACCTACCAGGACATGGAACAGCTTTTTGGTAAAAGCGTTGCTGAACTGGTAGAAGGGGTGTCGAAACTTGATAAGCTTAAGTTTCGCGATAAGAAAGAGGCGCAAGCTGAAAACTTTCGCAAGATGATTATGGCGATGGTGCAGGATATCCGCGTCATTCTCATCAAACTCGCTGACCGTACCCACAATATGCGCACGCTGGGCTCATTACGCCCGGACAAGCGTCGCCGCATCGCCCGTGAAACCCTCGAAATCTATAGTCCGCTGGCACACCGTTTAGGTATTCATCACATTAAAACCGAGCTGGAAGAGCTGGGTTTTGAAGCGCTGTACCCGAACCGCTATCGCGTGATTAAAGAAGTGGTTAAAGCCGCTCGTGGCAACCGCAAAGAGATGATCCAAAAAATCCTCTCGGAAATCGAAGGGCGTTTACAGGAGGCAGGCATTCCGTGTCGCGTAAGTGGCCGCGAGAAGCACCTGTACTCTATTTACTGCAAAATGGTGCTCAAAGAGCAGCGTTTTCACTCCATCATGGATATCTACGCTTTTCGCGTTATCGTTCATGATTCCGATACCTGTTATCGCGTACTCGGCCAGATGCACAGCCTGTACAAACCTCGTCCTGGTCGCGTGAAAGACTATATCGCCATTCCGAAAGCGAACGGATATCAGTCTTTGCACACCTCAATGATCGGCCCTCACGGCGTCCCGGTTGAAGTACAGATTCGTACCGAAGACATGGACCAGATGGCAGAGATGGGTGTAGCAGCGCACTGGGCTTACAAAGAGCACGGCGGCGAAAGCAGCACCACCGCACAAATCCGCGCTCAACGCTGGATGCAAAGTCTGCTGGAACTGCAGCAGAGCGCCGGTAGCTCGTTTGAATTTATTGAAAGCGTCAAATCTGATCTCTTCCCGGATGAGATTTATGTTTTCACACCGGAAGGGCGCATTGTCGAACTGCCTGCCGGTGCAACGCCTGTCGACTTCGCCTACGCCGTGCATACCGATATCGGTCACGCCTGCGTCGGCGCACGCGTCGACAGACAACCTTACCCGCTTTCGCAGCCGCTCTTTAGCGGCCAGACCGTTGAGATTATTACCGCTCCGGGCGCCCGTCCGAATGCAGCGTGGCTCAACTTCGTCGTCAGTTCGAAAGCGCGCGCCAAAATTCGCCAACTGCTGAAAAACCTCAAGCGCGATGATTCCGTCAGTCTGGGTCGTCGACTGCTCAACCATGCCTTAGGCGGTAGCCGTAAACTGGCTGAGATCCCGCCAGAGAGCATCCAGCGTGAGCTTGAGCGCATGAAGCTCGCCACGCTTGACGATCTGCTCGCGGAAATCGGTCTGGGTAACGCCATGAGCGTGGTGGTAGCGAAAAACCTCCAGCAGGGCGAAGCAACGGCAAACGTGCCAGCGCAATCTGGCCACGGTCATCTGCCGATCAAAGGCGCAGATGGCGTGCTGATCACCTTCGCGAAATGCTGTCGTCCGATTCCTGGCGATCCAATCATTGCCCACGTCAGCCCGGGTAAAGGTCTGGTGATTCACCATGAATCCTGCCGTAACATTCGTGGCTATCAAAAAGAGCCAGAGAAGTTTATGGCGGTGGAATGGGATAAAGAGACAGAGCAGGAGTTCATTACCGAGATTAAGGTGGATATGTTTAACCACCAGGGTGCTCTGGCGAACCTGACGGCGGCAATCAACACGACCACCTCCAACATTCAAAGTCTGAATACGGAAGAGAAAGATGGCCGCGTCTATAGCGCCTTTATTCGCCTGACCGCTCGCGATCGCGTGCACTTGGCGAATATCATGCGCAAAATCCGCGTCATGCCGGACGTGATAAAAGTCACCCGTAACCGTAACTAGAACACGTTTTATGAATACTCAACGTTATGCACGTATTTGCGAGATGCTCGCACGTCGTCAGCCCGATCTGACCGTCTGCATGGAGCAGGTCCACAAACCTCATAACGTTTCTGCAATCATTCGTACTGCAGACGCGGTCGGCGTGCATGAAGTCCACGCCGTCTGGCCTGGTAGCCGTATGCGCACCATGGCCTCTTCTGCCGCAGGCAGCAACAGTTGGGTACAGGTGAAGACTCACCGCACTATTGGCGATGCGGTCACACATTTAAAAAGCCAGGGAATGCAGGTTCTGGCAACACATCTGTCAGATAAAGCCGTGGATTTTCGCGAGATTGATTACACGCGCCCCACCTGCATCCTGATGGGCCAGGAGAAAACCGGCATCACTCAGGAAGCGTTGGATCTGGCGGATCAGGACATCATCATTCCCATGACTGGCATGGTGCAATCGCTGAACGTTTCGGTCGCCTCCGCGCTGATTCTGTACGAAGCACAGCGCCAGCGGCAAAACGCCGGCATGTACCGACGAGAAAACAGCATGCTGGCGCAAGATGAGCAGCAGCGTTTGCTGTTTGAAGGCGGTTATCCGGTGCTGGCGAATGTCGCTAAGCGCAAAGGTCTTCCCTACCCCCACGTAAACACGCAGGGCGAAATTGAAGCCGATGCAACGTGGTGGGCCACTATGCAATCTGCGAGATAAACGCGATGAAAGGCCGTTTACTGGATGCCATCCCACTCAATTCTCTGACCGGCGTTGGCGCAGCGCAAAGCAGTAAACTGGCGAAAATTGGCCTGCACACCGTGCAGGACCTTCTGCTCCACCTCCCTCTGCGTTACGAAGACCGCACGCACCTGTACCCGATTGGCGAACTGCTGCCGGGCGTTTATGCCACCGTAGAAGGCGAAGTGCTGAACTGCAATATCACCTTCGGCGGACGCCGGATGATGACCTGTCAGATCAGTGATGGCTCCGGCATTCTCACCATGCGCTTTTTCAACTTCAGCGCCGCAATGAAAAATAGTCTCGCCACCGGTCGCCGGGTGCTGGCCTATGGCGAAGCCAAACGCGGAAAATACGGCGCAGAAATGATCCACCCGGAGTATCGCGTGCAGGGCGATCTCAGCACGCCGGAATTGCAGGAAACGCTCACGCCGGTGTATCCAACCACCGAAGGCGTGAAGCAGGCCACGCTGCGCAAACTGACCGATCAAGCGCTGGACCTGCTCGATACCTGCGCCATTGCCGAACTGCTGCCGCCAGAGCTGTTGCAGGGCATGATGAGCCTGCCGGAAGCTCTGCGCACATTGCACCGTCCACCGCCGTCACTGCAGTTGAGCGATCTGGAAACCGGTCAGCATCCAGCACAGCGACGTCTGATTCTGGAAGAACTGCTGGCGCATAACCTCAGCATGCTGGCACTACGCGCCGGGGCGCAACGTTTCCACGCCCAGCCGCTGCTCGCAAACAACGCGCTGAAAGATAAGCTGCTGGCGGCTCTACCGTTTAAACCCACCGGCGCCCAGGCCCGCGTTACCGCTGAGATCGAACGCGATATGGCACTGGATGTCCCTATGATGCGTCTGGTGCAGGGCGATGTCGGCTCCGGCAAAACGCTGGTTGCGGCGCTGGCCGCCCTACGTGCCATCGCACATGGTAAGCAAGTTGCGCTGATGGCCCCCACCGAACTGCTGGCTGAACAGCACGCCAATAACTTCCGCAACTGGTTCGCGCCACTGGGCATTGAAGTAGGCTGGCTGGCAGGTAAACAGAAAGGCAAAGCGCGCCAGGCACAGCAGGAAGCTATCGCCAGCGGTGAGGTGCAGATGATTGTCGGCACGCACGCAATTTTCCAGGAACAGGTGCAGTTCAACGGACTGGCACTGGTTATCATCGACGAACAGCACCGTTTTGGCGTACATCAGCGCCTGGCGCTGTGGGAGAAAGGTCAGCAGCAGGGTTTCCATCCACACCAGCTAATCATGACCGCCACCCCAATCCCGCGTACGCTGGCGATGACCGCCTATGCCGATCTCGACACGTCGGTCATTGACGAACTCCCTCCGGGGCGTACGCCGGTCACCACGGTGGCGATTCCGGATACCCGCCGCAGCGATATTATTGACCGCGTGCGCAACGCTTGTACCCATGAAGGGCGCCAGGCGTACTGGGTCTGTACGCTGATTGAAGAGTCTGGTTTGTTAGAAGCTCAGGCGGCTGAAGCTACGTGGGAAGAGCTTAAACTGGTGCTGCCAGAGCTGAATATTGGCCTGGTACACGGCCGTATGAAGCCCGCAGAGAAGCAGTCGGTAATGGCGGCCTTTAAGCAGGGCGAACTACAGCTGCTGGTTGCCACCACGGTGATTGAAGTGGGCGTAGACGTACCTAACGCCAGCCTGATGATTATTGAAAACCCGGAGCGCTTGGGCCTGGCGCAGTTGCACCAGCTACGTGGTCGCGTAGGTCGTGGCGCGGTGGCCTCCCACTGCGTCCTGCTCTACAAATCGCCGCTGTCAAAAACCGCGCAAAAACGCCTGCAAGTTCTGCGCGACAGCAACGACGGATTCGTGATCGCGCAAAAAGATTTAGAGATCCGCGGGCCCGGCGAGCTGTTGGGTACGCGCCAGACCGGAACGGCAGAATTCAAAGTCGCAGATTTGCTGCGCGATCAGGCGATTATCCCGGAAGTTCAGCGCATTGCCCGTCATATTCACGAACGTTACCCGCAACAGGCTGTGGCGCTGATTGAACGCTGGATGCCGGAAACCGAGCGCTACTCCAACGCATAGTCGATTCATAGCGGCGGCGGATGTGACTCCGCCGCACAGACATTATTGCGCAAAAATCGGCAGCAGCAGATACAGCTTAATCACCAGCGCATTGACGATATCGATAAAGAACGCCCCCACCATCGGCACCACCAGAAACGCCATATGGGATGGTCCAAAACGTTCTGTAATTGCCTGCATGTTGGCAATCGCCGTGGGTGTCGCACCGAGGCCAAAACCGCAGTGTCCGGCTGCCAGCACGGCGGCATCGTAGTTCTTACCCATCATGCGCCAGGTGACGAATATCGCGTACAGCGCCATGAAAATGGTCTGCACAACCAGGATTGCCAGCATCGGCAGGGCCAGAGAAGCCAGCTCCCACAGCTTCAGACTCATTAGCGCCATCGCCAGGAACAGCGACAGGCTAACGTTACCCAACACCGAAACCGCGCGCTCGAACACCCGATAAAAACCCATTAACGCCAGGCCGTTACTGAGGATCACCCCAACAAACAGCACGCAGACGAAAGTCGGCAGTTCCAGCACCGTTCCGACCAGCATTTGTGCAACGATTTTACCCACCGTCAGACAGATGGCGATCAGCGCAATGGTTTCAATCAGCACCAGCGAAGTGATTATGCGTCCGACATCCGGCTTTTCAAATGCGGTAGGCACAGCCTGATCGTCCGGCATGCCGTCTGGCGTGGTAGAGTGTTTGACCAGATAGCGGGCCACCGGGCCGCCAATCAATCCACCCAGCACCAGGCCAAACGTTGCGCAAGCCATCGCCACTTCCGTCGCATTAGCGAAACCATAGCGCTCAATAAACAGTTTGCTCCATGCTGCCCCGGTTCCATGCCCGCCAGAGAGGGTTATCGAACCGGCGATCAGACCCATCAGCGGATCCAGACCCAGCAGGGTCGCCATACCAATACCAATGGCGTTTTGCATCAGCAGCAGGCCAACAACCACAATCAGAAAGATACCCACCACGCGGCCACCCGCGCGCAGGCTGGCAATATTGGCGTTCAGGCCGATAGTGGCGAAGAATGCCAGCATCAGCGGATCGCGCAGGGTCATATCGAAGTTCACTTCCCAACCCATGCTTTTTTTCAGCACCAGCAGCGCAATCGCCACCAGCAATCCGCCAGCTACAGGTTCGGGAATGGTGTATTTTTTCAGGAAGGAAACAGACTGGACGAGCTTACGTCCCAGCAGCAACACAAGGGTTGCCGCAACCAGCGTTGATAACGTATCGAGATAAAACATTTACAACTCCATTAGTGCGTTTAGCACAATCACGCACGATGCATTCCAGACCGATTTTTAGCTCTTATTGAGTTTTCGGTGTGGATTTTAAGCAGAAAATCATGAAAAGTTATATAAAAATGTTTGTTTATCCGTTTTAAATATTAAGAACACCTGGTAGCAAACGTTTGCATTTCCGCCATGGTCAGATAAAATCACCGCTTTTCCACCATGGGATTGCCTCTGATGTCCGTTAACGCCGTAGAGTCAACAAATGCGCAACCGGTTGCGCAGACTCACAACAGTGAACTGATTTACCGTCTTGAAGATCGCCCCCCACTAGCCCAGACCCTGTTTGCCGCCTGTCAGCACCTGCTGGCCATGTTCGTCGCGGTAATCACCCCAGCGCTGTTAATTTGCCAGGCGCTCGGTTTACCGGCTCAGGATACTCAACACATTATCAGTATGTCGCTGTTCGCTTCCGGCGTGGCTTCTATCATTCAGATCAAAGCCTGGGGGCCGGTCGGCTCAGGGCTATTATCCATTCAGGGCACCAGCTTTAACTTTGTTGCGCCACTGATTATGGGCGGTACAGCGCTAAAAACCGGTGGTGCAGACGTCCCAACCATGATGGCGGCGCTGTTCGGTACACTGATGCTGGCAAGCTGCACTGAGATGGTTATCTCACGCGTACTGCATCTGGCGCGTCGTATCATTACCCCGCTGGTCTCAGGCGTGGTGGTGATGATTATCGGCCTGTCGCTGATTCAGGTGGGTCTGACGTCGATTGGCGGCGGCTATGCGGCAATGAGCGACAACACCTTTGGCGCGCCAAAGAATTTACTGCTGGCAGGCGTCGTGCTGGCGCTGATTATCCTGCTTAACCGCCAGCGCAACCCGTACCTGCGCGTTGCGTCACTGGTGATTGCGATGGCGGCAGGTTACCTGTTGGCGTGGTTTATGGATATGCTGCCGCAAAATACCGCGCCGGTAAGTCAGGACCTGCTGATGGTGCCAACGCCGTTGTATTATGGCCTGGGTATCGACTGGAGCTTACTGCTGCCGCTGATGCTGGTGTTTATGATTACCTCGCTGGAAACCATCGGTGATATTACGGCCACCTCCGATGTCTCCGAGCAGCCCGTTTCTGGCCCGCTGTACATGAAACGCCTGAAAGGCGGCGTACTGGCGAACGGTCTGAACTCGTTTGTTTCAGCCGTATTTAACACCTTCCCGAACTCCTGTTTTGGACAAAACAACGGGGTTATTCAGTTAACGGGCGTTGCCAGCCGCTACGTTGGTTTTGTGGTTGCGCTGATGCTGATCGCGTTGGGCCTGTTCCCGGCGGTCAGCGGTTTTGTACAGCATATTCCTGAGCCGGTACTCGGCGGTGCTACGCTGGTGATGTTCGGTACTATCGCGGCATCCGGCGTGCGTATCGTATCCCGCGAACCGCTGAACCGCCGCGCAATTCTGATTATCGCGCTGTCGCTGGCCGTCGGCCTCGGCGTTTCCCAGCAGCCGCTGATCCTGCAGTTCGCTCCGGACTGGGTGAAAAACCTGCTCTCTTCCGGCATTGCCGCAGGCGGTATTACCGCTATCGTTCTGAATCTGGTGTTCCCACCAGAGAAGCAATAAGCAAAATGCGGCGTTGATTCTGAATCAACGCCGCTGTAACGCTCTTTCACCATTCCCGCCTTGAGCATTGCGCCTAAATCGTGCATAACTTGACTATGTGCACTTCGCGGGATGGAAGACCATGAAATTTATTGGAAAGCTGCTTCTTTACGTGCTGATCGCCCTTGCAGTGGCGATCCTCGGCTTATATTTTCTACTGCAAACCCGCTGGGGCGCAGAGCACGTAAGCGCCTGGGTTTCGCAGAACAGCAGCTACCATCTGGCATTTGATGCCATCGATCACCGGTTTTCTTCTCCTTCCCATATTCTGCTGGAAAACGTCACCTTTGGCCGGGATGGTCAGCCCGCAACGCTGGTCGCCAAAACGGTCGATATTGGACTGAGCAGCCGCCAAATCACCGACCCGCTGCACGTAGACACCATTCTTTTGCAAAACGGCACGCTGAATCTTTCCCAGCAAACTGCGCCGCTGCCGTTCCAGGCCGATCGCCTGCAATTGCAAGATATGGCGCTTAACAGTCCCGGTAGCGAGTGGACCCTGAGCGCGCAGCGCGTTAACGGCGGAGTCATTCCCTGGAGTCCTGAGGCGGGTAAAATTCTCGGGAGTAAAGCGCAAATTCAGCTCAGCGCCAGTTCGTTGACGCTGAACGACGTCCCCACGACCAACGTATTGATTGAAGGCAGTATTGACCATGACCGTGTGACGCTGAGCAATATTGGCGCAGACGTGGCGCGAGGCGCATTAACCGGCGTGGCGCAACGCAATGCCGACGGTAGTTGGGTAGTAGAGAATCTGCGCCTGAACGATATTCGGCTGCAAAGCGACAAATCGCTGGCCGAGTTTTTTGCTCCGTTAAGCACTATTCCTTCCCTGCAAATTGGTCGTCTGGAAGTAACAGATGCCCGTCTGCAAGGCCCTGACTGGGCGGTGACGGATCTCGATCTGAGCTTGCGCAACATGACCTTCAGCAAGGACGACTGGCAAACTCAGGAAGGAAAACTGTCGATGAACGCCAGCGAGTTTATCTACGGCTCTCTGCACTTTTTCGATCCGATTATGAACGCCGAGTTCTCGCCGCAGGGCATTGCGCTGCGCCAGTTCACCACCCGCTGGGAAGGGGGAATGGTCAGAACATCCGGAAACTGGCAGCGCAACAACAAAGCGCTGGTCCTCGATGATGCCGCCATTGCCGGTCTGGAGTACACGCTGCCGGAAAACTGGAAACAGCTGTGGATGAAACCTCTACCAGCCTGGCTAGCCAGCCTGACGCTGAAGAAATTCAGCGCCAGCCGTAATCTGGTGATCGATATCGACCCGAGCTTCCCATGGCAGCTCACCGCGCTGGACGGCTACGGTGCTAACCTCGGGCTGGTGCAGAACAATCAGTGGGGGATCTGGAGCGGGAGCGCTAACCTCAACGCCGCTGCCGGCACCTTTAACCGCACCGACGTGCGTCGTCCTTCGCTGGCGCTGACGGCGAACAGCAGCACCATCAATATCAGCGAACTAAGCGCCTATACGGAAAAAGGGTTGCTGGAGGCCACAGCCAGTATTTCACAGTTGCCTCAGCGTCAAACTCAGGTCAGCCTGAACGGGCGCGGCGTGCCAATGACGATTCTGCAGCAGTGGGGATGGCCCGCACTGCCGCTTTCTGGCGACGGTAACATCCAGCTTACCACCAGCGGCAATATTCAAGCCGATGCGCCACTCAAGCCAACGGTCAGCGGCCAGTTGCATGCGGTGAACGTGGAGAAACAGCAGGTAACGCAAACCATGCAGGCGGGCGTGGTATCCGGTAGTGAAGTTACCGCCCCACCCGCTGCGCAGTAAAATCTGACGGCCCGGCGGCGATTTGCCGACCGGGTCGCCGTTTATCGCTGTAAGCGCGCATATTCACTGCACAACAGCCACTTCACCGGCTCATCCTCTTCTATCGCCGGGAAGCGACCGCCTGGCTCAAGGAAGTGATTGTCATGCAGGTCGTCATTGACCATCGAGATCTCCCAGCCCAGCACGAACGCTTTCTCCGCCCAAAAGCGATGATACAACCGCGGCGGCAGGCATACCCCCTGCCCCGGTTTCAATACCAGCGTCTCGCCAGCGTCAACGGAACGCCGCTGACCATCGACGCTAACCTCAACAATGCGCCGGGCATCATACCCGTCATCGGGCGTAGCCCACGCCAACTGCATACATAAATCACCGCCGCCGCGGTTAACGATATCTTCCATTTTATGGCGATGAAAATGCCATGGCGTCTGCTGATCCTGCTGAATCTGCAGCATCTTTTCGGCGTACGGTTTGGGGTAGCTGGCTGACCCTAACTGACCATTGCGCAACGTCAGTAACGTCAGCCCCGTTTGCGCAAAATCTCCGCGCCCAAAGTCGGTTATATCCCAGCCCAGTTGGAGATCGAGCACTTCACGCCACAGAGTGTGATCCTGTTGCCGCCAGGCATCAGCCGTAAAATACGCAAAGTCAGGCAGGCAAACCCGAAAAGTCTCGGCGATGGCATGCGCTTTATCGACGGCATAATTAATGTGTGAACGCTTCATTCCACTTTTCCTTGTTGCGAAAAAGGCGGGTCACCCCGCCTGTATGCGGTTAGTAAAGTGACGCTTTGCCGGTTGAGCCGAACAGTTTCATTTTGTGACGGATCACATCCCGCGCGGCGCTAATGGCTTCCGGGTAAATAACGTTCGGGTCCCACCAGGTTTCTTTCGCCAGGATTTCGCGGACTTTCTGGAAGTAAGCGTATTTCATATCGCTGGAAATGTTGATTTTGCCAACGCCCAGCGTAACGGATTCGGCAATTTCCGCATCCGGGTTCGCGGAACCTCCGTGCAGCACCAGCGGAATGTCCACTCGCCCGGCAATCTCACGCAGGATGTGCATTTGCAGCTCTGGCTGCATCCCTTTCGGGTAGATGCCGTGTGCAGTTCCAATCGCCACCGCCAGCGTGTCCGCGCCGGTACGGGCGATAAAATCCTGTGCCTGATCAGGATCGGTATAAGTGACCTTCGATACACCGCCTTCCACTGACGTCCCGGTTTGACCAATCGTACCCAGTTCCCCCTCCACCGAAACGCCTACCGCATGCGCCAGCTTGACCACTTCGCGGGTCAGCGCCACGTTCTCTTCATACGGCAGCAGCGAGCCATCAATCATCACCGAGGTAAACCCACACTGAATCGCCCGCAGGACATGCTCGACCGAAGCGCCGTGGTCCAGATGCAGAGTAAAGGGAACCGGGCTGCGCAGAGTGATATCACGGACGTAGCTAAAAAACGCATCGCCTACAAAATCATGTTCGCTGGGGTGAATGGAGATAATCGCCGGGGTATTGGTTGCTTCCGCTTCTTCCACTACTGCACGTACAAAGCAGCTGTCCGCCACGTTGAATGCGCCGATGGCAAAACCGTGCTGACGGGTAGGTTGCAGTAATTCTTTCATCGAAACTAACATGTTAATTCTCCAGTTTCAGGGTGTAGAAAGCCCTGCCAGTGCGTCGTCGCAGAGGCATAGAAGGCGTTACAGAAAATGAATCAGGCTTTGTCGATAGCGCCGCTGGCCTGCAGGTACGGAATAATGGCTTCCTCGCAGGCCTGCTCCATCAGGGCCAGGGCATCAACGAGTTCACCGGATGTGTCGCGACACAGGGTATGCAGTAGTGCAGCCTTTCCGGCTTCGAAAACCGCCGCGCCAACGTTTATCTTGGCGACGCCAAACGTCGGGCAGCGCTGTAGCTGGTCAAACGGCGTCCCGCTGCCGCCATGCAGCGCCAGCGGCACCGTTGATAAACGGGCAATTTCCTCCAGTCGCTGGAAATCAATGGCGGGTATGACACCGGGCGCGTACATGCCATGTGCCGTGCCGACCGAGACCGCCAGTAAATCGATACCGGTCTGTTGGATAAAGGGCTCCACATCGGCGGCCTGGGTCATCAAATCAGCGTTAGCTGCGTGATCATAGCGCGGGGCGTCAGCCAGATGCCCCAGCTCACCTTCCACGCACAGAGAAACGCTGGTCGCGAGCTCAACCACCGCCCGGGTCTGGCGAATGTTCTCCTCCAGCGCAAAGGCGGAGGCATCGATCATTAACCCGCTGAATCCGGCGCGAAAAGCCTGGCGAATGCGCACTGGGTCCTTTCCATGATCCAGCGCCAGCGCGACCGGTACCGACGCTTCCTCTGCCAGCGTTTTGACGACCGCCACCGCTATCGGTGCAGGAAAATGGCCCAGATGCCCCTGATACAGATTCAGAATGATGGGCGCACGGTGTTTCTCAGCCACCCGCACCGCCGCACGGGCGCTTTCCAGGTTCATACAGTTGATGGCCAGCAGCGCGTACTGCTCGCGCCAGGCTTTCGTCACCATGCTTTTCATATCGGCAAACATACGGCCTCCGGTTATTCCAGGGTGAAGGTGATCTCTTCGTCTTTCAGCTTTTGATCGCTAAGTTCATCAAACTCTTCGTCACGTTCGGTCACCGGTTTCTTCCACAACGACAGCATGACGCCGCAAATCACCGTGCCGATCCCCAGCGCCAGGCAAAACAGCAGCGGATGCGTAAAGAGCGGGACCACGAACATGCCGCCGTGCGGTACCGGGCTTTCGACGCCCCACACCATAATCAGACCGCCCGCTATCGCCGAGGCCACCACGCAGGATCCCACCACGCGTAACAGGTCGCGCGCCGCAATGGGAATGACCCCTTCGGTAATCATGCAGATCCCCATCGGGAATGCCGCTTTCAGCGCCTCGCGCTCCGCACGGGTGTACTTGTGACGCGTCAGCAAAAAGGAGAGCGTAATGCCGAACGGAGGGATTATCGAACCGACAAACTTCACCGCTTCCGGACCGTACACGCCGCTGACCAACATGCCGTCAGCAAATAGCGACATGGTTTTATTCACCGGTCCGCCAAAGTCGAATGTCGCCATTGCGCCAAGGATGGCCCCCATTAAAAAGCGTGACCCGCCCTGCATGGACTCCAGCAGATGAATCAACGCGTCCTGCAGCCAGGCTATCGGTTTGCCAATGAGCGTCATCATCAACAGGCCGCCAATGACGGTACTCAGTACCGGCAGCACCATGATGGGCATCAACCCCTGCATCGACTGCGGCAAACGGATATAGCGCTTGAGCAGCAGGACGGTATAACCGACCAGAAAACCGCCCAGCATCCCGCCGATAAAACCGGTATGAATTTCACCGCAGACAAAGCCGACAATCAGACCCGGTGCGAATCCGGGGCGGTCAGCAATAGAGTACGCAATCGCCGCGCTAATCAGCGGTACGATTAACCCCATCCCCCAGCCGCCAATCTGGTTGAGCATCCAGGGTATGGTTCCTGTTTTTTCACCCACGTTAGTACCGCCAAGTATTTGCCCGAGAGCAATACAGATCCCGGCGGCAACAATTAACGGGATCATCCACGAAATCCCCGTTAATAAATGTTTTTTTATTTCCTGAGATAGCGGAATTTTATTTTCACTCATGTGAAATCCCTCCAGAATGGGGATCGCTACTGGTTATTATTAACTAATGATTTTTCGACCTTTTCAAGAAACTGAACGGGCGATTTTATGACGATTTCAGTTTTTACTCGCACAATACGTTTATTTAAAAATCGTTCCTCCCCTTTTATTTTTACATCCACAGCGAGAATCACGACATCAGCAGCAGAAATGTCCTCTGTCAGCAGTTCGTTTTCCGTGCCGATAGTCCCCTGGGTTTCGACTCTTATATTATGACCAAGCGCTTTAGCACCTTTAATTAACTTCTCACGGGCAATATAGGTGTGCGCAATACCCGCCGTACAGGCGGCAACACAAACAATATTCATAACATGCTCCACGTTTTATTTAGCAGACATTGGATTCAGCATATTGGCTAAAAAGCTCAATAATTTTCTGTGGACTGCTTTCGACTAACAGTTGTTCAATAATGTCGTCATCCGCCAACGCGCCAGCAACCTGCGAAAGCAGACGAATATGGGTAGTGTTTTGATCTTCAAGGCGTACGGCAAACAGAATGATGCAGCGCACGTTGCTGCCGTCCAGGGTTTCCCAGGGAATATCCTGGCGGGTACGCCCAATCGCCAGTGTGGTATTGACCACCGCCGAGGATTTCCCGTGCGGAATCGCAATATGATTTTCGAAGCCGGTCGAGCCTTCTGATTCACGCTGCCAGACATCCTGAATAAACGTTTCCCGACAGCTAATTGCCCCATCTTTTTGCAGAATATCCGTCAGTTCCTCAATAACCTCCGTTTTGTTTGTAGCCTTCATGTCCAAAATAACGCGATTTGTATTGAGTATTTTCGTGATGTCCATAAATCATACCTCATGGAGTTCAGACATTAATTTTCAACGACCAGCGACGTCGCCCGATGTAATTTTTCCGTAATAACCGTTTCTGTTACCCGCTTAATATCCGCATCATTGAAGAAGGCGGTGACATACACGACCGGCATGGCAACGGCAGGTAAATTGATCGTCGATACCACCAGTTCAATATCGTCCGTCAGGACGGAGGGCAAGCTGCCTGCCGACACCACGCCGACGATGGTCCAGTCCGGAAAGGCGCGCAGAATGCGGCTTTTGAGTAAGTGAGAGGTGCCGATACCGGTTGAGCAAACCAGCAGCACACGTTTACGCGCTATCTGACGCTCCATCGCGGCCTGAAAATGCACGGTTAAATATCCCACCTCATCATCCGACACGGCCCGTTCGCCCCAGCCGCTAAACACCCGATTCACCGCGCACTGAGTCAGACGCCAGACGTCCTGCAACTCGCCTTTAATGTCCTCCAGCAGCGGATTACGAATGCGGATCTGGTAGTTGAGGCGGTTAATCAGCGGCTTAATATGGATCAGCAATCCGTCATACAGCGCAGTGTCCTGGCTAAGATCGCAGTCAACCATTTCGGCGAAGGTGGCAATCAGCCGATGGGTGATCAAGCGTGCTTCGTCGCTGGAGTGCATATGGCCAATTACGCTCACATCGTTATGCTCTTCAATCACCATACCGGAGGAGATAATATATTGATAAATAAACCAGACTTCGTCTTCCGGTAGCGGGTGGGCAATGCGTTTTTCGATATGCTGAATCATGCGACTGGCAATGGAAAAGATGTTCTCATCACATGACGTGATGCTTTCTTCTTTTCTCGGTAGCGCATTGCCCCGCGTAATGCGGTACATCATGATCAGAATATGAGTAAAGATATTGACGTAATAAGGCTCGCCCAGCGACCAGCACAGATCGTTCTCCATTTCCTGCAACAGCGTCTGGACAAATAAAACGTCTTCTTCGCCGAAGTAATGCACTAACGCTTTATAACTGCCCGGATCAAGTCGTGAATAAATCACGCTTCCAGGTTCATTATGGTTAATCACACCGTTAATCAGCGACGCCATCGCCTGGCGCACGCCGCTCTCGCTGCCTTCAATGTGTGTACCACTCTGGCTGCGAATCAGCGACAGGCCCAGCGGGGTAATCCAGGATTCAATTACTTTCAGATCGTTAACAATCGATGCACTACTAATAAAATAACGTTCGGATAATTTATTGATCGATGTTTCATGCGGCGTTTCACTTAATAATTGCGAGGCTATCTTAACCCGCCGTGAATTATTCATCATGCCGTCAGCATCATCACCCTCCGACCCTAATAACTGATCCAGATATAAAAGGTCAGTAATGTTATCGGCACTTAATATCACGCCCGCACCGGCACGTTTATCGATGGATATTTTCCATTCCGATAACCATTGTTCCAGTAACCGCAGATCGCGCTGGACGGTCTTCTCTGAAACAGATAAATATTCGGCAATTTTTAGCAGCGTAACATATTCCTTCCGGGACAGAAGAAACTTTAATAATCTGTTTTGTCGCGAGGTAATCATTTGCATTATTTACCCTTATTACATACCAGATTAAATATCTATACCCGTCATACTTCAAGCTGCATGTGCGTTGGCTTTCCTCGCTCACCCCTGTCACGTACTTATGTACGCTCAGGGGATTCGCTGCGTCGCCGCCTTCCTGCAACTCGAATTATTTAGGTTATAAAGAAGCGTTTATGCTCCACGTGTAATCCGTGATGATAAATATAAGAGGACTACGATGCGCCAACAATACTAAATCGTGTCCTGTATTCCGGACAGAAATAAGACAAAAAGAGGAAATAGTGAGATATTTACGGCGCAGATCACATTTTTCGCGGGAATTAGAGTGATAGCGCTCGCAAATATGGTGAGGTAAAAATTTAAGTCGGGATGTTTTTGATTTTCAGATCTGGAACGCTGCTCGCGGTGTGGGCCGGATAAGACGCATCCGGCACCACGTCGACACATGCTTACAAGGTAATCGTCAGCTCACTGCCCTGTGGAGTAATAACTACACCCAGCTCGCTGCCCATATGCGACCCGCATTTAATGCCGCCAATTTTCTGAATATTTCGCAGGCACAACGTCCAGTTACGTGCCTCACCATTCCCTTTCACAGTGATGGTATTACCTACACGCACCGCCTTCAGCGTGAAGATAACCGAGCCGTCAGCAGCCGGAACTTCACAGAGTGCTTCCCGGCCCTCCTGCAGATGGAACAGCTGGAACGCTGTCCCTTCGTGCCAGGCGTAGTCCGGCTTCTGGTTATTGCTACCCAACGCCAGCAGGGTATTGTCACGCACATAAACCGGCAGACTCAGGAAGTCATGCTGCTGTTTATGCCAGCGGCTACCAGACACCTCATCATTACGCCACAGATGCGTCCAGCGTCCTTCCGGCAGGTAGAACTGCACATCGCCCGCCTCGCTAAACACCGGCGCGACCATCACGCTATCGCCCAGCATGTACTGGCGGTCGAGATAATCACACGCCGGATCGTCCGGGAACTCCAGCATCATCGCGCGCATCATCGGGGTGCCCTGCGCATTAGCGCGCGCTGCTTCACGATACAGGTACGGCATCATGCGGCATTTCTGTTCGGTGAAGTAGCGCACCACATCGCAGGATTCGTCATCGTACGCCCATGGCACACGGTAGGATTTACTGCCATGCAGGCGGCTGTGGCTGGAGAGCAGCCCAAACGCACACCAGCGCTTGTAGACGTGCGCCGGAGCGGTATTCTCAAAGCCGCCGATATCGTGGCTCCAGAAGCCAAAGCCGGACAGGCCAATAGACAAGCCACCGCGCAGGCTTTCCGCCATCGATTCATAGTTGGCGTAGCAGTCGCCGCCCCAGTGCACCGGAAACTTCTGCGCGCCCACCGAAGCCGAACGAGCAAACAGGACAGCCTCTTCTTCACCGACGGTTTCTTTCAGCACGTTCCACACCAGTTCGTTGTAGATGTACGCATAATGGTTGTGCATCTTCTGCGGATCGGCACCGTCAAACCACTGTACATCCGTGGGGATGCGTTCGCCAAAGTCAGTTTTGAAGCAGTCTACGCCGATATCCACCAGACCTTTCAGCTTGTTGGCATACCACTCGCAGGCTTGCGGATTAGTGAAGTCATAAATCGCCAGGCCCGGCTGCCATTTATCCCATTGCCACAGGGAACCGTCCGGGCGCTTGAGCAGATACCCTTTCGCTTTCAGTTCATTGAACAGCGGGGATTTCTGACCGATGTAGGGGTTTATCCATACGCACACCTTCAGCCCTTTCTCTTTCAGGCGGCGGATCATACCTTCCGGGTCCGGGAAGGTCACCGGGTCCCACTCAAAGTCGCACCACTGGAAGGCCTTCATCCAGAAACAGTCGAAGTGAAAGACGTGCAGCGGCAGATTGCGCTCGGCCATGCCGTCGATAAAGCTGTTCACCGTCGCTTCGTCGTAATTGGTGGTGAACGATGTGGTTAGCCACAGACCGAACGACCAGGCTGGCGGCAGCGCCGGACGGCCGGTAAAGCGGGTATAGCGATCCAGCACCGCCTTCGGCGTTGGGCCGTCGATGACGAAATATTCCAGATACTCGCTTTCAACGCTGAACTGCACTTTCGACACTTTCTCAGAGCCGATTTCAAACGACACGCACTGCGGATGGTTCACCAGCACGCCGTAGCCGCGGTTGGTGAGATAAAACGGGATGTTCTTGTAAGACTGCTCGGTACTGGTACCGCCATCGCGGTTCCAGGTTTCCACCGTCTGACCGTTACGTACCAACGCGGTAAAACGCTCCCCCAGCCCGTACACCGTTTCCCCCACGCCCAAATCCAGACGCTCAAACATATAATTACGCCCGCTGTGGGTATCCTGCACGTAACCGCTATTCTTTAGCTGACTGCCGGTAATACGTTCACCATTACGCAGGAAATCCAGCGACCAGAACTCACCTTTGGTCACCCGAACGCTCAGATTGCCGCTCTTCAGTTCGGCAAATTCAGCGGTGTTTCGCATCTCAACATTGACGTCCTGCAACACGTTCAGCGGATAATGCGGGCCGGTATCCAGCGCGCCCTGGAAGTGCTCCATACGTACGCCCACCACGCCTTCCTGCGGCGAGAAAAAGCGTAAGGTGAAGAGTGGGGTATCCAGTTGCCAGGTACGTTCACGCACGTCGCGCGGCGCAACGTAGACAATCATCTCATTACCCTGCTGTTCAACGTCGAACACCTGAATTGGGTGTATTAAATTCAGTCCAGGTTGGGTCAGCCAGTTTCCATCGCTAATTTTCATCGTCAGTTCCTTAGTTCTGTAATTCTTTCGTCGTGAAATCCTGCTGGTTGCGGCGCGCGCCCTGAGCCAACTGACTCATAATTTCCGTCAGATACGGCGTTTTCAGGGTATAGAAGCGTTTGGCAATCACGGCACTCAGCAGGTAACAAATCGCCGGGACAATGGTGAACAGGGCGATGATGATGTTAATGGTGGCGCTGTTCTGGGTTTTCGCGGCGGCGTCGTAGCCCCCGCCCGCCAGCATCCAGCCGATCAGCGCCCCGCCGAGCGCCAGACCCAGCTTGAGCACGAACAACGTGCCCGCAAAGCTGATCCCCGTCAGGCGTTTACCGTTGCACCATTCGCCGTAATCAACGGTGTCGGACATCATTACCCACTGGATTGGCGTAACGAGCTGGTGCAGTACACCAATGACAAAAATAAAGATAAACATGGTGATGCTGGCGTGCATCGGCACAAAGAACATCGCCAGGCTCGCCACCGCCAGCGCAGCGTTGGTCCACCAGAAGACGCTGACTTTGCATTTCCAGTCGGTCAGCGGTTTTGCCAGCGCAGAGCCGATCAGGTTGCCGACGCAATAGGCGGTGAGAAAGGCGACAAACACCTCCGGCTTACCCAAAATCCAGGTGACGTAATACATCATCGCGCCGCCACGAACGCAGACGGCCAGAATATTGAGGATGGTCAGCAGGCCGACGATGCGCCATTGGTCGTTTTGCCAGATGTCGCGCAGGTCTTCACGCATAGAGGTGGTGCTCGGCGGCGCTTCCACGCGTTCTTTGGTAGTGAAGAAGCAGAACGCCAGCATCAGGAATGCCACCACGGAGAGCACCGCAATCCCACCTTGAAAGCCGAACGCTTTATCCTCGCCACCAATCAGATTCACCAGCGGCATCATCAGCACGGTGGAGAGCATGCCGCCCGCCGTCGCCAGCACAAAGCGCCATGATTGCAGGGAGATACGCTGCGTAGGGTCATTAGTGATCACGCCGCCCAGCGCGCAGTAGGGAATATTGACCACGGTATAAAGCAGGGTCAGCAGCGTGTAGGTGATTGCGGCATAAATCATTTTGCCGTTCAGGCTGAGATCCGGCGTGCTATAGGCCAGCACGCAAACCAGACCAAACGGAAGTGCGCCAAACAGCACCCATGGTCGGAATTTCCCCCAGCGAGAACGGGTACGGTCAGCCAGCAGCCCCATGCAAGGGTCTGAGATGGCATCCAGCGCGCGGGCCAGTAAGAACATAGTGCCGACAAATCCGGCTGGGATACCAAAAATATCGGTATAGAAGAACATCATATATAACATGACGTTATCGAAGATAATGTGGCTAGCCGCATCGCCCATTCCGTAGCCAATCTTCTCTTTAACAGACAGAATTTCACTTTTCATTACGCATCCTTGTTAGCACTTTCACACGCCCTGATACCGGTTACAGTTCTTGTAAACCATCCCTGTGAGCGCGGGTATTCCGATATCTCGTTATCAAATTACGATTCTTGTTTTCTGTGATCAGCGTAGCGTCTAAAAATGTGTCTAAGTGTAAGTAATGGATTTTGCGGGGATTTATTTGAAACTGGTCATGGTATAGAGAAACGGAAGTTAAAAAAGTGAGTGAGGGGGTGTGGAAACCTTTGGAAGTAGCTATAATGCGCCCCGCCTCCATGTAGCAATCGAGGCGCGGAAGATCGTCATCTCCGGTGAGGTGGCTGGACTTCAAATCCAGTTGGGGACGCCAGCGTTCCCGGGCAGGTTCGACTCCTGTGATCTTCCGCCAGTTTGCCTCTACTGAACCCCCTCTAAGTCAATAAAACCCCTGTAATACCTGATAAAACAAGAGAAATAACCCCACCATTGTCGCCTGAAGGTAATCGGCATCAAGTCCTTTTTGGGGGTACATTGGGGGGTGTTATTTTCCTTTAAAATATCAGCACCCCCATAATGGTAAAAATGTGATATATAACAAAGGGTTTTAACGACCACTTTGTTATACAAGGGTTGCATTGGGGGTATCAGATTAGTCACTGGTGGAAATCCCCTGGAGGATGGATTCACCAAATAGCCGGAGGATGTAATGGCGCTAACCGATGTTAAAGTGAAAACCGCGAAGCCAAAAGATAAGCCCTATAAGCTGACAGATGGCGGCGGCATGTATCTGCTGATTAACGCTAATGGTTCCAAATACTGGCGTATGAAGTACCGCTTCGCTGGTAAAGAAAAGATGCTTTCCATTGGCGTATACCCTGACGTTTCCTTAGCTGACGCACGCGAAAAGCGCAGTGAGGCCAGAAAAATTCTCTCCGCTGGTGGCGATCCTGGGGAAGTAAAGAAAGAAGAAAAAATCGCCCAGCAAATGAGCCACAAGAATACGTTCGAGGCCATTGCCCGCGAATGGCATCAGACAAAAGCCGACCGCTGGTCATTACGCTACCGCGATGAAATCATCGACACCTTCGAGAAAGATATCTTCCCTCATACGGGAAGACGCCCTATCGTCGATATTAAGCCGATGGACTGGCTTGAGATCCTTCGTCGCCTTGAAAAGCGCGGCGCTTTAGAGAAAATGCGCAAAGTCCGCCAGCGTTGTAATGAAGTCTACCGTTACGCCATCGTTACCGGGAGAGCTGAATATAACCCCGTGTCAGATCTTGCTACAGCGCTGGCAACGCCTAAGAAAACACATTTCCCGTTCCTCACAGTCGAAGAGTTACCACACTTCCTTAAAGATCTGGCCGGATACACCGGTAGTGTTATCACCAAAACAGCCACACAGATCATCATGTTAACCGGCGTGCGTACACAAGAGCTGCGTTTCGCTCGCTGGGAAGATATCGATTTTGAGAAGAAATTGTGGGAAATCCCGGCAGAAGTGATGAAGATGAAACGGCCTCATATTGTGCCGCTCTCAGAGCAGGTCATTGCGCTGTTTGCACAGCTTGAACCGATCTCAAGGCATCACCCGCTGGTTTTTATCGGCAGGAATGATCCTCGCAAGCCGATCAGCAAGGAAAGCATCAATCAGGTCATTGAGTTGCTGGGGTATAAAGGCAGACTGACAGGGCATGGTTTCCGCCACACGATGAGCACCATTCTGCATGAGCAGGGGTTTAACTCCGCGTGGATTGAAACGCAGCTTGCACACGTCGATAAGAACGCGATTCGTGGGACGTATAACCATGCGCAGTATCTTGATGGGCGTAGGGAGATGATGCAGTGGTATGCGGATTATATTGGTGAGTTGGGGAAAGGCGGGGCTGTCATAGAAGGGACGTTTGGGAAAACAGCATAAACCAATTAAATAGCCATCCAGCGGTAAAGATGGCTATTTTTCTAGTCTCATGACACTTTGTTTTCAAAAAGCTCTGAATTGCTGGCATAAGGTACTTTACCGGAAGGCACCACCTTTGCGGCAGCAATCAAATGCACATCCTGGTCATCAAAGAAAATATGCGGTTTAAACGCTTTTAATACTTTTGTTTTCTCTACCCCACCAAGAAAAAAAGCTTCATCGACATACACCCCCCAGCTTCTCAGCGTTTTAATGACGCGCATTTCCGAAGGGCTATTTCGGGCTGTCACCAGTGCAATACGAACAGGAGAATACTCAACGCGGGTCGGCAATCGTTCCTGAAGCTTGGCTATTTTTTTTAGCAAAGTGGCATAGGGCCCTTCAGCCATCGGGATATCCTGCTGCGCATCCTCCAGGGCGTGAAAAGCGGCCATCCCTTGAGTTTTATAAACTAACTCACTTTCATCAGAGAAAAGCACGGCATCACCGTCAAACGCAATGCGGACCTGCCCTTCTGGGATATCGGAGGCGTCGGAGGGAGGATCTTTGAGGATTGCAGCGGCGCAGAATCGGGAATCAATCACCTTTTGCGCATCTTCAACGTTAGTTGTTAAAAACAGATCCACATCAAAGGCATCAAGGTAATCGGCAACGGTTTCGCCTGCGGTAAAAGCAGAGCGAGTGATATCGAGTTTGTCATGACGAATTGTATTCAGAACACGGATACCGGTATCAGGGCTGTTACGCGACATTACGACCACTTCAACTAACGGTGATTTATTATCCGGTTGACGATACTGGTTCAGACCCAGAAGCGCTTTGACTAAGGGATAACCTGTACCAGGCTGTAAAGGCTGGTTTTCGTGCTCCAGCATATAGTCACGATACTTTTCGATAGCACTGTCGGGATCGGTCGCATAAGTTTCGCGAAACATACGATCGGATTCGCTCATGTCAAAAAGCGCAGTCGCGCTGATGCCAATAACTAAAGTGTTACTTAAATCTAAAGGCATGGTTACTTTCCAAGGTAAGAGGAATTTAACCATCATAGCGCAGGTATAGGATATCGGCTATCTACCAGAAGGCAGTACCGATATCCTCACATCCACTATATATTTGAAATATGCAAAGACGAATGGCTGATACATAGTGACCAAAGGACTATAGTACGCTTAACATTTATTAATTTACTTTTTTGCGAATTATATAATCACGAACACTGGCATAAAAAATCAAGCCAGCCTGTTAAAATCAACAAACTGGCTTACAAACTTATACTAACTCTTCTATAGATGGTCTAAAACTCTTCCATTTCTGACTTAATAACAAATTTAATCTTTCATTATTTATGTGAACATATAGAGAGATAATGAATCTAACATGATTATCTATTCTTATTTCCGCGATATTTCTCATGAATTCAATATCATGATTTTTATCATCCAAGATGAAATCACAAAAATAATCGAGGCAGACTATTATTTCCCTGATATCATCTGATATGTATGGCAATATTATTTCTGCATTTTCTTCTGCGTATTGGCGCTGCTCTTCCGGCGTAGCATTTTCATTAGACTGATAAATAACATCTCCAAGAGTACGTCTCGTTAAGCGCTGAATAACCTCTTGCTTTCTTTGATTATTATTAACTAACCAACTCTTTGATATAGAGCTCTCCAAGAAACCACACAGATCATTGAATTTATTGTAGTTATGCTCTTTGGTTACTTGTGATAACTGCTCTGTATGATTTTTTTGTGTTAGTTCTATAGTGTGCAATACAAGAATAATACTAATAACCGAAAGTAATGGAGCTGTAATACCACTCATGTAAGATCCAAAGTTACCCCAATCATCTGAAAGATGCGAAAATCCATTGTGAAAGACAAGAAGGTAAGGGGCTAATGGTATTATAGCTATAATACAGAGAACAAGGATTTTTAACTTAATATTTTCCATTGTTTAACTCTTTCAATGGTTTGAATAATTATTTGGAGGCTTGCCTCCAAATAAAATTAAGATAAATGAAAGCTTGATAATGCTGACTGTATGTCTGGGAAATTATGGTACTTTTCTTTTAATCCCCTCACTTTTTTAACAACACCTTTAAATTTCATCTGTAATGCTTTATCGGGAACTATTACATCTAAATCTCTTAATATTGCTAAATTAATATTTTTTTGTGCCACTTCTGGTGCTGTTTCCTCTAATTGTTTTTGCAAGAAACCTAACCAATGCTGAATAAATTCTACTTCGACGTGTTGGTTAGGCTGAAAGCCAACAACACTGTCTGGAAAACAAGCATCAAACGTTAAAATTCCAGTCTTGGCGATATTGGCTGCTATTGTTATACATAGAGTGCCCTTTTCCCACATTTTACTTTGTGCTAATCCAATATCTGAATATGTACTAAAATACTCAGTAATATAGCCACCAGAGTTTGCAACATCTCCAGTTTGAATCAATGGGTGAATACCACCTAATAATTCTGGGGCATTCCTTGGTCTATGTTTTGACTTTCCTCGGTCCAATGTTCCGACTTCGGAAAATTTCATCCTCTGCCATCCTTTAGGGTTTTCAACAGGATCGCCAAATATCTCTAAAAACGTAGCACGCAAAAAATCATCAGCCAGTTTGATAGCTTGCTCGCGTTTTTGGCGTATGTTCGCTGCTTTATCAAGAATAGCAACTATACGTCTCTGATCATTTAAAGATGGTAGAGGTATAAACAATTCTTTAAATCTTTCAAGATTTAAGTTCGATATGTTAGTCGTTTTTTGCCCACAATTTCTTATTATTACTTGAGTGTGTTCAAGTGTCAGCCAATAGTATAAATATTTTGGAATTACTTTTTCTTTTTTTGCTCTAATGATTGATATAAAACCACCAGCAGTAGATTTTGCCGGTAATTTTTCAATAAAACTAATTTTCCCAACAAGCTCCCAACTATTTGCACTGGAAATAAGCATATCTTCAGAACGTAAATATTGCTCATCCCGCTTAATAAAACTATCGGGAATGGCAATTAAATCCGAAATCTCTAACCCACCCCTTTGAACATTTTTTGTTCTCATGACAATGGTTGAGCCTTCACTCAATGGCTCAACCTGATCATTTGGCTTAAACGTTACTCCTCGAATGATTGATAAAACATCCCCTAACTTCACCATCGGCCAACTCACAGCATCCCCTCCAGCTCATCCAAATCCGCCAGAATCTCTTTTTCCAAATCTTTTAACCGCTTTAGTATCACCTTCGGATCTTCATACTCCTCCGCCTGATACACCACTTCTTTATAACGATTAATAGAGAGATCGTATTTCTGCGCAGCAATATCCGCTTTCGGTACAACAAACGCCGCCTGCGTGCGATCTTTAAAATCAACGCCAGCATCAATCCCTTCCGGGTACTGCTGTTTAAGCAACGAGGCTAACTTCTCACCCATAAAGTTATCAACCGGTAGCCCGCGTAAAGTACGGTAATGCTTCCAGCTTGCCAGCAGATGCGGCAGGTCGTTATCTTTTATCGGGTTACGCTTGTCATCCAGGCTGTAGCCATCATTTTGCAGATCGTAGAACCAGACCTCGTCCGTCTGACCGCCTTTGGTAAAGATCAGGATCGCCGTCGCCACACCAGCGTAAGGTTTAAATACGCCGGAAGGCAGATTGATCACCGCTTCTAACTGGTTATCTTCTACCAGCGTTTTACGCAGTGATTGGTGCGCCTTACTGGAGCCAAACAGCACACCCTGCGGCACGATAGTGGCGCTGCGTCCGCCTACTTTCAGCATTTGCAGAATTCGCGCCAAGAACAGCAGCTCAGTTTTCTTGGTTTTCACCATCGCCGACAGCGTGGCGTCGATATCTTCCTCATCCAGTGAACCGGTAAAGGGTGGGTTCGCCAATATCAGGTTGAAAGCATTTTTGCTGGCCTGTGGGAAGTTGGTGCTGAAACTCTGGCTCATGGTGTCCTGATAGTGGATATCCGGCTCTTCCACGCCGTGCATAATCAGGTTCATAGCGGCGATACGCAGCATAGTAGTATCAAAGTCGTAGCCGTGGAACATGTTGTTATCCACATGGTCACGCCACGGCGTCAGCAGATCACCAGTAAAGATTTTTTGCTCTTCCAGCTCACCGCGTTCGTTGCTGCCAATCTCGGTATGGATGGACTCCAGCGAGCTGTATTTTTCCAACAGGTACTCATAGCTGGTCGCCAGAAAACCACCAGTGCCACAGGCCGGATCGCAAATCGTCTCACCACGCGCTGGATTCGGCTCCATCATTTCAACCATCGTGCGGATAATGTGGCGCGGCGTACGGAACTGACCGTTGATTCCTGCGGTGGTTAGCTTGCTTAACAGGTATTCGTAGAGATCGCCTTTGGTGTCGCCACGATCCAGCGGCAGGTTTTTGATCACCTCTACGGCTTTGGTTAACAGCGACGGTTTGACGATCTCCAGACGGGCGTCTTTCATAAAGTTGCCCAGCAGCGTCACCTTCGAATCGTCGGCCAGCCCGAGTTGACGGAAATGCTGGAAGACGCCATCGCGCACCACTTCCATCATTTCATCCGAGCCAAGGTTGCTATAGTGACTGAAACGGAACTCCTGCTGCTCAGGCGCAAAACGCGGTTTAAAATCAACGCCCGCGATTTGTTTACGCTTCTCGTCGCGTTGTTCCTGGGTATCCAGCATCCGGGAGTACATCAGGTAGGTGATCTGTTCGATTACGGTCAGCGGGTTAGTTATGCCGCCTACCCAGAAATCTTCCCACAGGCCGTCGATTTTACTTTTTAAGTCACCGGTGATCATTGTTAACGTCTATACCTTGTTATAAATACAAAAGCCCCGCTGCCGGGGCTTGTCATGTGCGTATTATACCGTCGCTGCGTCGGTCACAACACCCAGCTCTTCGACTATCTTTTGCAGCCGGGCGATCTGCTCTATATCCGGGAACACGCCAGTAACGCCTTCGTTGTGGATATGCGTAAACGGCTGTTCAAAGAGCTGTCGCATTTCAATGGTGCCATAATCGCGAATGTGGTTTTTCAGCAATGACAGGAAGCGCAGTTGTTGGCTGGTCAAACTGTTGTCAGCGGCGAACTGGGCAAAGCGCACTTCCACCGCGTCGCTGTCCATCCCGATGATGGTACGCAACAGTTTATCCAGGCTGGCGGTTGCCTGCGGATAGAACTCTTTCAACGCACGAATATCAACGTTGGGGTTCTGGATCAGCACCAGCTTTGCCAGCTCATCCAGCTCGCTTTGCGTCACCGGCTCGCCGTTGCGGATTTTCTTCAGCACCGGGTTTTGCTGGAACAGCGGCTCCAGCGCTCCTTGAACCTGCTGACGATAGAGTTTGAAATCAATCGAGCGGATGTTGGTTTTGCGGGTCTCCGTCTGGATCAGGTTCGCATCTTCGGTAATATCCACCTGTATCGAACCAAATTGCGGCGTCGCATCTTTTTCCATCAGGTGCATAATGCCGCGCAAATGAATGCGGATATCCTCCAGCTCTTCCAGGCTAGCTTGCTTCCACCAGCCTAAATCACGAAGCTGATTAATTCGCTCCCCTTGCTGCTGAACCTGTGCCAGATGTGGCGGCAGGCGCTCCACTTTCTCCACGATGACCGGCCAGAGCACATCCAGTTCTTCCGGGTTGGTATAGCGTGCAGTTTGCGCCGTCAGAATATCCATATCAAAGCGCATGGCATCACTTTGCCCGCGAACGTCCAGCCACTGCATCAGTGGGGCCAGGACAGATAGCAGATCCTGCTGTGTCTTCGGGGAAAGCTGGCGCAGCACTTTTTCATCGCTGTACTGCGCTTTTTGCTGCCACTTCTCCTGCACGGCAATCGACTTTTCATCCAGTGCGTTGATCTGCTCACGAAGCTGGTGAGCGACTAAATCCACCGCCTGTTTATCGAACTTACGCTGCGCTGCGGCCCCTAGAGTGATCCATGCCTCGAAACGTTTTTGCGCCAGCGATTTTGTTGCTGTGACTTCGGCCTCTTCGGTATGCAGCTCGTGATACTCAAAATTGCCCCAGTGATCGAAGATACGGAATTTTTGTTTATCCAGCGGTTTGCCGTTGTCATCATAGCCGTACAACCCTGAACAAAGACGCGTACCACGGCCAATCATCTGCCAGAACTTCACTTTCGATTTGACTGGTTTGGCAAAGACCAGATTTACAATCTCCGGGACATCAATACCGGTATCGAGCATGTCAACAGAGATAGCAATGGTCAGCTCTTTGTTGGTACTTTCATCCAGCCCTTTAAAATCGTCAATCAGTTGCTCGGCACGAGGATCGTAGTTGTCGATAACCTGGCAGAAGCGTCCGGCAAACTGTGGGTACATATCGTCGAACAATTCATTCAATAACAGAGCGTGTTTGTGGTTACGGGCGAAAATGATGGTCTTACCGGGAAGCTGCCCATCGGCATCTTTCAGGCCATTTTCCATCAGGTTACGCAGGATATAGCGGTTGGTGTCTTTGTTGTAGATCGCCTCATCCAGTGCCTTGCCATCAAATTCCAGCGTATTGGGGTCGATACCCTGTTCTTCCAGCTCACGGATTTGTGCGTCGCTTAATTTCTCCCGTTTAATGCCTTCGCGCAGGAATTCCGTGGTGTGCGTAACGACTTCATAAGGCACCAGATTGTTATCGGCGATAGCATCTTCCAGGCTGTAGTTGGCGGTAGGGATGCGTCCTTCACAACCAAACAGACCGAAAGTGGTTTTGCTCACCATGTCGATCGGCGTGGCCGTCAGGCCAATCTGGAGGGCATCAAAATACTTAAATAGATCGCCGTAGACGTTGTAGATAGAACGGTGGGATTCATCGGCGATAATCAGATCGAAATAACCGACATCGAAATGGTCCATGATTTTCATCATGCCCGGATAGGTAGCGATGTAGATTCTGGCATTCTGTCTGTCTGCTTTCTTTGATTTCCCGACCACATACAGAGGCTCATTGGTGAACTGATTGAAGGCATTCGCCGCCTGTTTACGCAGCTCTTTACGGTCGCAAAGAAACAGGACGCGTTTAACCCAGCGAGCATCAATCATCAGTTTGCTTAGTGCAATTGCCACGCGGGTTTTGCCTGTACCAGTGGCCTGTACAATTAACGATTGTCGGTACTTGTTGGTAAACCGTTCGCTGACGCGGGCGATGGTTTCAAGCTGATACAAACGTCCGGCAACGGCCTTACCTTCGTTGTCTTTGACATGCGGCACACTATTCAGCGGCAGACGGGTTTCACGCTGCTGAATAAGATATTGCAGGCTTTCCTTGCAATAGAAGCCAAATACCCGGCGCGGAGGATAGCCATGAGTTTTATGGTCGTCCCATAGCCAGATATCGTAGCCGTTGGTGTAGAAGATGACCGGACGCTGACCATATTCTTTTTCCAGCCAGTCTGCATACAACCGGGCCTGAATTCGTCCTTGTTCGGCATTGACGCTGGTTTTTTTGGCTTCCACTACCGCCAGCGGTTTGTGTGCCTCATCCCACAAGACATAATCCGCATAACCGTCGCCGGTTGCGGTAGGTTGTTCTTTAACTGGATGTTCCTGCGTAATCTGATCTGTGTTGTTAAGCTCTTCCCCTACATTCCAGTCAGCAGCAAGCAGGCGGGAGTCAATCAGGCGGCGGCGGGTTTCCGCTTCATCAATAGAAAGAATGTCGGCAACATGCTGGTTGCGAGCTCTGGCTTCATTCAGGCGCTGAGTAAGGTGTTCGGCCTTTTCCTGCTCTTGCTGTAGTGCGCGTTGTAATGCCAGTTCGCGCTCACGGCTTTCATCTTGAGCCCTGATTGCATCTTCCAGACGTTTTTCATCAGCACGCCCTGAAGATTGTGTTAATGGTGGGAGAGAGAATTTGGGGCAGTCATCAACATTGCCGTGAGCATAGCGAACATACAGCCAAACCCCCAGTAAATATGCTTCCTTAAGCAGCCAGTAAGTATCTTTAGCTTTGATACGTCCGCCGTGCGCGGCGCGGTTACCGTGGATACGTAGCGCATCCATTTTCATGATGATGGCTTCCGGCATCATGCTGGCGAAGACATCGGCGTTCATTAAATCATACAGATTCGCTTTGATACCTTCCGGCAGTCGCTCCTGACGATATAACCAACGCACCATCAATTCGGTGTAGTTACGCAGTTTCACCAGACAGCTTTCTGGATCGGTGTGAACATAACGTTCCGCCATTAATCCCAGCTCAGCCAGTTCCGGCCACTGGCTGCGCAACATTTCAAAATTGAGAGACTGCTCCATCAATCATCGCCTTATGTCGTGGATACAACAGGAATTCTGGAAAGAATATCACACTAATTTGGCTGGCAAAGTGAGCCCGATGACATATGGCAGGAATGAATAGACTGGTGGAGAAGTTCTCTCTATGGCAAAGAGAGGAAAAGCTAACTTATTAAGTTTAAAAAGCTAATAACGCGTAAAAACCACATACTCATCCATCAGCTTCGTCAACACCGCATTTTTTTCCTGTCGTTGCCCCAGCCAGAAGCAAATTTCCACATGATTCATCCTCTTCAGGTTCTCAAGCCAGTCGGTCATCGAAGCCCCCAGCATCAAGTCGTACCAGCACAACCAGATCAGCTTATGACGAATCTCACGCGCCTTAAATCGCGCGGAAAGGCTGATCAACTTATTGGCTATGCGGCTTTGCTTCAATCTGACACACTCACTCAGTAAAACCCCTTCCATCCCGGCATGGGTGAACAGAAGTTCATTTTCGGTTTCAAGACTTATTTGCAAATCGTTCTGGATAGTCAACGGTTCTGGCCGTGCTTTACCATAAATAATCCGGTAGAGGCATTGCGGCACGACCGCAACCACTGCGCCAGTCTCTGGAAAATGTAACGTTGAGAGCGTAAGAAGATGGCTTGATTGAATATCCGGATGGCACATGCCGTTTCGGACTGCGATATTGGTTAAATCGGCCAACCAGCGTTGGTAGGTGTTAAGTAAATGGTCGTAACGGGCAATGGTTTCTTTCATCGGTAAAGAATCCTTCATCATCTGTAAAACAGACAGCCAGAAACCTCCGCAGCAGGCGGATCGTTAAGCTGGCTGGGGAATATGTGGCAAACACCGGAAAGCGTTACTGACGAGATTGAGCGATTCGCTCCTGTAGCCATGCTTCCACTTCACTCTGTAGCCATCGTGAACTTCGCCCCAATTTGATAGGTTTGGGAAATATGCCACCTTTGATGAGTCGGTAAATCCACTTATCACTGACCCCCAGCAGGCGGGTGATGAAAGCCATATCAACAAAGCGATCTTCGAGTAGGGTTGGTTTAACTGTCATGATTTGATTCTCCGGTAGCTAAATAGAAACCGGAGTCGGGGTTATTCGTGTTACTACCCGCTCCGGCATAGGTACCGGTGGTGCCGTAAAAAATAGTATTAGCCGGTTATTTATTTCCTGGGTCTTCCCTGTCGTGCAGGAGGTGGAACCTCATTGCATCCCCAGATCGGATTTCCATGTTTCTGGTCTTCTTTTGTTAAATAACTGACTATCCGCCTGAGGCTTTCCACGTCTGCATCATTTTTATGATCTACAATTGTATTTATATTGTCCTTGTGATAACTCTCCGCGTGGCACCATCTAATTTTTCCTTCACTGCGTGTTATATCTCCCCAAGCACTTTCTGCTTCAAGCATGAAGGGGAATGATTTTTTATGTTTCTGCCCTTTGATATAAAAAATGGCATGTGCGTGAACCGCACCTCCTCTTGTCCACTCTAATACCCAAAAACACCCGCAAATAGCAGGTTTTGCTATCATAGCATTCATTAACTCACGAAGATCATCCTGTATCTCCAGTGTTGAATTACGGATGTATCTGTTACTTCCTTTCTGATAACTGAAGTCCATACGAAAAGCTAGCACCTTTGAGTACCGACTCAAAACTTGGTTGAGATGATGATTAGCTAAATTCAGGAGGCAATCATCAGGGGTTATGTTCTGGAAGAATGGGTAGTGCTTTTTCATTTTAGTAATCCTTTGGCTTTGTCTCAAAGGATTACTTGATGCTGTTTTTTTTTGTGAAGATAACAGCATTAATGAACTCCAGCATCTTAATCGTTATCCATTCCGGGTTTAGTTATGGGGCAGAGGTAAGGGGAGTGGTGAATATACAGTAGGTAGAGGGCATAGCTACAACTCCACAATATAATATTAATTAACCTTAATTATCAAAAACGGAACGAATGCATGCCTGTTACCGGCAGCATCTGATGTGACATGGTGCAACCTCATCCGTTGGGATCTGGCCCGATTACTCTAAGTTGCAGAAATTCGCATGGAGAGCGGGAGGGGGGCGCTGAGTGTGGCTTTTCTCAACATCGCAACACGAAGAGTGACATGTTGCCGTTGTAAATCTGCTTATGAAAACCATGCCTTCAAAACAACTTAATTTACGCAATATAACTGTGAATTGATGACAGTGTGAACATCATAACTCATTGATTGATAGTGTTTTGGTGAGAAATTTTTTACTACGAAATTACTACGTAAAAAATTCTTTTTTTATACGTTTAAAAGTCTTTTCATGGTCAGTTTTGCTATTGATTATCTGCATTTATTCATCATAATGGATTCATTTTTAGCATTGCCATTGGTTGAAATATGAGTAGAGAAAAGGTCTTTACCGCTCAAGAAAAGTACAAAGCCCTGAGAAGGAAACTGAAGTGGCTGGATAATAACCCACGTGCTGCATGCTTCTATTTTTTCTACATCGCTCGTTCTTTAAGTAAGTCTGAGTCGGAGATTTCTCGGCCCGTACATCTGTACGAACGAAATCCACTTTCCGCGAAGGTTCTGGGAATGGAAAAGATTTCGCTAGGCGTCGAAATTAACAAAACAGCATCACTTTCGGTAATGACGTCGCAAATTAATTTGAACGAGATGAGTGCAGATAGAATAGATACGGAAATTGGTATGGATGAAGATCTGGAGAGGATATTAAATACAGAGATTACGGCCGGATCTGATAATGCAGTTTTGGGAAAGATGCCAGTATCAAAAAGGATAATGTCAACAGATTTTCTTTACGCTAATGGAATTTACACCCCTTTCTTACAAGGGATTGTAACCGGTACTGATGACATTATTGAACGTGTAGTGAAAGAACTATGTGACAAAGATGTATTAACTCGGCGTAATTTAATAAAGGAGATTAACATAGCCTGGGCTCAGGCAAGCAGTGATTTTCCTGAGGCTTTTTCTTGGGTGGATGTGAATGATGAAAAACAGTGTCTGTGGGTATGGGACATAATGAAAAAGAAGGCAGTTTCCCCTCCGGCAAATCCGATTAATAACATTCAACGCTGGCAATTTATTTGCGCAACGTTTGATCTTTGGGAAGGCTGGACTCATGAACAGTTGAGTTATTTAAAGGATGGTCGAAAAAAAATGAGCCAGAGTTTCTCTGATTTACTGTCGTTTCCACACTCTTCACATAAGCATAAAGGAGTGCTAATGGATGAACTGGAAAAGGCCTGGAGCCAGAAACTGTTTCGCAGACAAGTCAAAGAGAACGATACAGAAATAAAACTTTCTGTCAGAGTGAAGAAGAAACTCACTAAGCTTTCAGAAATGTATGGAGAGTCTGAGTCAGCTTTAGTGGCCTCACTTATTGAGCATGAGTATGCCGGGTTAATGGTAAAAACAGAAAAAGCCAAAAAACATTCCTGAATTCATACTTGATTTCGTGGGTTTATCTAAAAATTATACAGATATATATCATCTATTTGAACATACCCCATTAACGGCAGAACCCCATGGTTCTGCCGTTTTTGTTTTCATTTCAAAGGAGTAATGATGGAAAGATCTGAAGGTTTACAGTCGTTGCAGCAGTCGCTTTCTGGCCTGCCGCAGTGGGCATCAGAGCGTATTCTGCAACAGATAAACCAGCTTACTCGCTATGAGCCGGTGATTGGCATTATGGGTAAAACTGGCTCGGGCAAGAGCAGCCTATGCAATGCCCTGTTTGCCAGTGAGATTTCAACTGTCAGCGATGTGGCTGCCTGCACTCGCGAACCACTGCGCTTTCGACTGCAGGTGGGGGAACGCGTGATGAGCATCGTGGATCTGCCTGGTGTCGGGGAAAGTCAGACCCGTGATGCAGAGTATGCCGCATTGTACCGGCAACAGCTTCCCCGGCTGGACCTGGTGCTGTGGTTGATTAAGGCCGATGACCGGGCGCTGGCGGTGGATGAACATTTTTACCGTCAGGTGATTGGCGAGCAGTACCGGCATAAGGTGCTGTTTGTCATCAGTCAGGCCGACAAGATTGAACCAGCCAGTGGCAGCGAGAGATTGTCTACGGAGCAGAAACGCAATATCAGCCGCAAAATCTGCCTGTTACATGAACTGTTCCAGCCGGTAAACCCGGTTTGTGCGGTGTCAGTACGTCTGCAATGGGGGCTGCGGGTGATGGTTGAACGGATGATCCGTTGCTTACCACGTGAGGCCAGCAGTCCGGTGGCGGTACAGCTTAGTGCTCCACTGCGTACCGATGCCGTTAATAAAAAAGCCCGTGACGATTTTGGTGAAACGGTCGGCTCGGCACTGGACGCAGTAAGTTCCCTGCCCCTGATACCGGCCCCGGTGCGGACAGTAATCCAGGCTGTACGCGATACCGTGGTATCAGTCGCCCGTGCCGTCTGGAATTTCTTCTTCTGAATACTTAACCCCTTAACTCGTTGTTTCCTTAGCCCTGTCGCGACTATGTGACAGGGCTTTTTTGTCTTTATTTTTCCATAATGAGGAGTCTGCTTATGACCCGTCTGGCTTCGCGCTTTGGCGCATCAAATCTTATCCGTCGTGACCGTCCGTTAACCCGCGAAGAGCTGTTTCGTGTAGTGCCCAGTGTTTTCAGCGAGGACAAACACGAATCTCGCAGTGGACGGTACACATATATACCCACGATTTCTCTCCTCGACAGTCTGCAGCGCGAAGGCTTTCAGCCCTTCTTTGCCTGCCAGACCAGAGTGCGTGACCCAGGGCGTCGTGAGCATACAAAGCACATGCTGCGCCTGCGTCGGGAGGGGCAAATTACCGGCAAACAGGTCCCGGAAATTATTCTGCTCAACTCCCACGATGGCTCCAGTTCGTATCAGATGCTGCCGGGATTATTCCGTGCGGTATGCCAGAACGGGCTCGTCTGCGGTGAGTCGTTTGGCGAGGTGCGGGTGCCGCACAAAGGAGATGTCGTGAGTCAGGTGATTGAGGGGGCGTATGAAGTGCTGGGCATTTTTGACCGGGTGGAGGAGAAGCGGGATGCGATGCAGTCGTTGCTGTTGCCGCCACCTGCGCAACAGGCACTGGCACGGGCTGCACTGACGTACCGGTTCGGGGAGGACCACCAGCCGGTTGCGCCGTCACAGGTGCTCTCCCCGCGCCGCTGGCAGGATGAGAGTAACGACCTGTGGACCACGTATCAGCGTATTCAGGAGAACCTGATTAAGGGCGGTCTCAGTGGACGGAGTGCGAAAGGCGGACGAACGCATACCCGTGCGGTGCGCGGCATTGACGGGGATGTAAAGCTTAACCGGGCACTGTGGGTGATGGCGGAAGCGATGCTCAGTGGTCTCTGTCCTGCGTGAGTTCACACTTTTCATTAAATAACGTTACGGCAGTGTTAATAAATGACACTCACTGTCATTTCTGGCGGGGGTTTTTGCCGGTTAATTCACCGGAAAATGGCGCAGGCCTGACAGATACAGGCTTTAGCCCTTCCTCAAAATAGCCGTTCCCGCAGACATATCCTGTCAACTCCCTCCTTTAGAATCGTATGCCTTTCAACCTGTTAACCTGCACGGAGAATCCATCATGCCACTGGCACAGCGCCGCTACGACAGACTTGCGGTCAGGCTGTCGCTGATTATCAGCCGCCTCGTGGCGGGTGAAACGCTGGACATGCAAAAGCTCGCGACCGAGTTTGATGTGTCAGTCCGCACCCTTTACCGGGACTTCCGTGAGCGGCTGATTTATCTGGACCTCGAATGTCATCAGGGCTGCTATCGCCTGCGGTCAGGGGCTGGGCCGCAGGGCGAGCTGGATGTCCTGACCTTTGCCCACCGTACTGGCATCGCCGGTCTCTTTCCGGGGCTGGACCGTCGGCTGGTGAGCCTGCTGCTAAACTGCGAGGGTGCCCCCTGCCTGACCGGAGATGCGGTTTCTGTGGGCTCGCCAGCGACCCCTCAGTCCTTTTACCGGCTGGTACAGGCTATTACCACCTGCCAGCGCGTCACGCTGCTGGCTGACGGAAAACGTTGCGAAAGACTGGCCCCTTACCGGCTGATTGCGCAGCGGGGCCACTGGTACCTGATTGCGGAGCACAACGACCATCCGGCGGTATTTGCACTCAGTGATATTCACCTTGTGCAGACCCTTACCGAGAGCTTCAGGCGCAACGAGCGTCTTTACCGGCTGACGGAAGATTTAAGTTTTATCCGGGCACTGCCGCATTTTCAGTTTGTTCAACAAATAATTGTAAATTTAACAGATACCTAAAGGTTATTAACCCCATGCCGATAACCTTTCAGAAAATAATATTTCACAACAAGGTACTAATGATGAAGCGAAACCTGAACACCAGCTACCGGCTGGTATGGAACGAGGTTCTGGGAGCATTTGTTGTTGTCTCAGAGCTGGCAAAAGCAAAAGGAAAGCGCAGCACTGCCGTTCTGGCGCTGGCAGTTGCCGGACTGGTGGCAAGTCCTTCCGCACTGGCCGACGATGCGCCGGGTAATATTAGCACTGTCGCTGTCGCTGCCGGAGACGTGGCGAGCAACACTGTTATCAGCAACCATGACACCCAGCTGGTATCCGGTACGGCAAACAACACGGTCATCAATACCGGTCAGGAATACGGTGATGATGAAGAGGCCAACAGCGGTGGTCAGTTTGTTCAGACCGGGGGTGTGGCAAACCAGACGACCATTAACGGTAATGGTCTGCAGGGTGTACTGGCAGGCGGCAGCGCCACGGACACCACCGTCAACAGCGGTGGTGGTCAGAGCGTACATGGTCAGGCGACAGATACGGTACTCAATGGCGGAGCGCAGTGGGTACACAACGGCGGCAGTGTATCCGGTACTGTCATTAATGAAGGCGGATATCAGCTGGTCAAAGCCGGAGCGCAGGCGACCGGTAACGTGATCAACACCGGTGCACAGGGTGGCCCGGATGCGGAAAACAGTGACGGAATGTTTGTCGCCGGTACGGCAACGGATACCACCATTAATGCGAATGGTCGTCAGATTATTGCCGTCGGTGGGCTTGCCACCGGCACAGTGATTAAAGCGGGCGGCGACCAGAGTGTGCACGGTTTGGCACACACGACTCGTCTTGATGGCGGCAATCAGTACGTACATACCGGTGCATCCGCAGCAGACACGGTAATCAATGCGGGCGGCTGGCAGGTGGTACAAAGCGGTGCGACAGCGGACAACACCACGGTTAACGCGGACGGCAAACTGCAGGTGAACGCAGGAGGAACCGCCACGAACGTTACCCAGAATGCCGGGGGCGCGCTGGTGACGAACACCAGTGCCACCGTGTCCGGGACCAACAGTCTGGGGGACTTCAGTGTTGATGCCGCGACTGCCAGCGCCACTAACGTGCTGCTGGAAAACGGCGGGCGTCTTGATGTGCTGGGTAACGGCAGCGCCGATACCACCACGGTTAATCAGGGCGGTATTCTGGCCGTGGCGACCGGTGGTAAGGCGCAGAACATCGTGATGCATGACGGCGGCGTACTGATTGCCGATACCGGCGCAACGGTCAGCGGTACGAACACCTCCGGCGCATTCGGCATTGACGGTGCAACCGGTAAGGCCAGCAACCTGCGTCTTGATAACGGCAGTCAGTTCACGGTACTGGGTAACGGCAGTGCGGATAACACCACCGTGGGGGCAGGCAGCACCCTGAATGTGGCGCTGGGTGGCACACTCACCGGCACCACCTCATTTGGCGACGGTGCATCGCTGACGGGGAATGCCATCAACAGCGGACAACTACACTTCAGTACGGGTAACGGTCAGAACGCGGTCATCAGCGGTTCGGTAAGCGGTGACGGGCAGCTACTCAAGGACGGTGACGGCACCCTGACGGTCAGCAACGGCACGCTGTCCCAGTCACAGGTAAACCTGAATCAGGGTACACTGGCACTGAATAATGCCATCATCAACAGCGATATCATCGCACAGTCCGGTACGCAGGTGCGCCTGACCGGCAACTCGGTCATGAACGGGGCGATTGACCCGACTGACGTCACCCTCGACAGCGGTGCCCGCTGGAATATTCAGCGTGGTGCAGCGGTGAAATCAGTGCTCGACAACCTGGACAATGCCGGAACCATCAGTTTTTCGCCCGCACAGGCAAACAGTCCGTTTGTCCCTGAAACGCTGACGGTCACGAATCTGACAGGACGCAACGGCACCCTTAACCTGTCTATTCGTCTTGATGACCCGGCCTTCCCGACCGATATGCTGGTCATTGACGGCGGGCAGGCAACCGGTAAAACCTGGCTGAATTTCACCAATGCCGGTGATGCAGGGCTGGGCCTGGCGACAACCGGTAACGGTATCAAAGTGGTGGAGGCGATTAACGGGGCCACTACCGAAGCCGGGGCTTTTGAACTGGGCCGCAAACTGCAGGCCGGGGCGTATAACTACACCCTGAGCCATGGCAGGGCTGATGAAAACTGGTATCTCTCCAGTGAAGCGGGCTACCGTGCCGAAGTTGCACTGTACTCTTCACTGTTCGCTCAGAGCATGGATTACGACCGCACACTGGCAGGGACATACAGCCAGCGCAGCGGTGCGGTGAACGACCAGGGGGTCTGGGGGCGTATTCAGGGCGGGCATACCCGGCATGACGGTAACGGCGGCATTGCCCGGGGCGACACCCCGGAAAGCAGCGGCAGCTACGGCTTCATCCAGCTCGGCGGGGACCTGCTGAAGCATGATACCGGCTCGCTTTCCCTGACCAGTGGCCTGTATGGTGCGGCAGGCCAGTCGCTGGTGGATGTGAAAAACGATGACCGCTCTGCGGCAGGCAGCGTGCGTGACACGGTGTACAGCCTCGGCGGGTATCTGACGGCGGTTCATGAAACCAGCGGACTGTGGGCCGATGTGGTGGCTCAGGGCTCCCGTCACAGCCTGAAGGCCAGCTCAGCGGATAACCGTTTTGATACTGACGGCACCGGCTGGCTGGCCTCTCTGGAAACCGGCTTGCCGTTCGGGGTGAGTCAGGGGCTGGTGCTGGAGCCTCAGTTGCAGTATGTCTGGCAGGGGCTGTCTCTGGATAACGGGCATGACAACGGCGGTTACGTGAACTTTGGTGACGGCAGTGCGCAGCATGTGCGGGCCGGGCTCCGTTTCGGCAGTTCGTCTGAAATGGACTTCGGCCAGGGCACCTCTGCAGTCGCAGGGTTTGCTGACAGCATGAAGCGCAGCGCAGGCGAGCTGCCGGTGAACTGGTGGGTGCGTCCTTCGGTCATCCGTACCTTCAGTTCAGACGGCGAGATGAGCATGGGTACCGCGACTGCAGGCAGCAATGTCAGCTTCACCCCGTCTCAGGATGGCACCTCGCTTGACCTGCAGGCGGGCATTGAAGCGCGGGTACGGCAGAATGTCGCGCTCGGCGTGCAGGCTGGTTATACCCGCAGCGTCAGCGGCAACAGTGCTGACGGTTACAACGGTCAGGCCACACTGAAGGTCGCCTTCTGATAATCCGGCCACTCTGACCAGAGTGGCATCAGCAGTCCCCATAGCCCCTGTTGCTCAGCCAGCAGGGGCTTTTTGCATTTAAGGAGCCCCTCATGCCTGAATCTCACTTACTGCCACCGGGGCCGTTCACCCGGCAGCAGGCCGAAGCCATTATCAGCCGGTACCACAACGTCACCATCGAAGATGACCAGAAAACGCATTTTCGTCTGGTTGTGCGTGACGATGATGGCTGCATGGTCTGGCGGGCATGGAATTTTGAACCGGATGCCGGTGAAGGTCTTGACCGCTATATTCGCAGGTCAGGCATCCGCACTGATACTTTCCCCCGCTGACGCCAAATCATTTACCAGCAACATTTCACCTTTCCGGACACACTTTATTACCCCATACGCCAGCCATCGCCGCTGGCGTTTTTTATTAACGGAGATATTTACATGACAACAGCGACACAGTACGGCCTCGTACCCGCTAACGAATCCGATTTCAAACTTACAGCAACGCAGGTTCCCGACGAACAGCGTCTCGATTTCTGGCCGCAGCACTTTGGCTCTATCCCACAATGGATAACGCTGGAGCCCCGCATTTTCGCCTGGATGGACCGCTTCTGTGATGAGTACAGCGGTGGTATCTGGTCCTTTTACACGCTCAGCAATGGCGGAGCGTTTATGGCCCCTGATGCTGACAGTGACGATAAATGGCATCTGTTCAACGGCATGAACGGCAATGGTGCGGAAATGAGCGCAGAAGCCGCTGGTATCGCTGTCTGCCTGATTGAATACAGCCACCATGCCTGCCGTACAGAATGTGACGCGATGACCGCACGCTATTACCGACTGCGGGACTATGCCCTGCAGCATCCTGAAGCTCACGCCATTCTGCGTATCATCGACTGAACGGAGGAACAACGGATGAAACAGCTTTCCTTTTTACCCGGCGAGATGACGCCACAGGACCGGCGTCTCATTCAGCGGGCGCTCAGGGCTCTGGAGCGGCACCTGCATGAGCCAGGGGTATCCTTCACCTCCACTCATGCCGTTCGGGAGTGGTTGCGACTGCATATGGCCGCACTTGAGCGGGAAGAGTTTCGGGTGCTGTATCTGGATAACCAGAACCAGCTTATCGCCCATGAGACCCTCTTTAGTGGCACGATTAACCGCACCGAGGTCCATCCCCGGGAAGTAGTCAAACGTGCACTGCACTTCAATGCGGCGGCGGTGATACTGGCGCATAACCATCCTTCCGGCGAGACGACGCCCAGCCAGGCTGACAAAGCCCTCACGCAACGACTGGTTCAGGTACTTCAACTGGTGGATATCCGTGTCCCTGACCATCTGATTGTTGGTGGCAGGCAAATCTATTCGTTCGCAGAACACGGCCTGCTTTGAGGTATTACATGAAAATTATCAGTAAACGCAGGGCAATGACGATATACCGCCAGCATCCTGAGTCCCGAATCTTTCGCTACTGCACCGGAAAATATCAGTGGCACGGTAGCGTCTGTCATTACACCGGCAGGGATGTTCCGGATATCACAGGAGTCCTGGCTGTGTACGCCGAACGCCGCCAGGACCGCAACGGGCCTTATGCCTGCCTGATGAGTATTACCCTGAACTGACAATAAAGGAGGTTATCAATGAGTAACATCACATGGGGCCTGCAGCGGGATATCACGCCGCGCCTGGGGGCACGTCTGCTTCAGGAGGGCAACCGGCTGCACTATCTGGCTGACCGGGCCAGTATCACCGGTAAATTCAGCGAAGCAGAATGTCTTAAGTTGAATGTGGTATTTCCGCATTTTATCAGTCAGATGGAATCGATGGTGACCACCGGTGAGCTCAGTCCCCAACACGCCCATTGCGTCACCCTGTACCACAACGGTTTTACCTGCGAAGCCGATACTCTTGGCAGTTGCGGCTACGTATACATCGCTGTTTATCCCACTCAACGCTAACTTAATTTCACGAGAACAAACATGAAAACTCTACCTGCTACAATTTCGCGGGCGGCGAAGCCCTGTCTGTCGCCCGTTGCAGTCTGGCAAATGCTACTGACACGCCTGCTGGAGCAACACTATGGCCTGACGCTGAACGACACACCATTCAGTGATGTAACCGTTATTCAGGAGCATATCAACGCCGGTATTACGCTGGCTGATGCCGTTAACTTTCTGGTGGAAAAGTACGAACTGGTTCGTATCGATCGCAGAAGTTTTAACTGTCAGGAGCAATCACCTTATATTCGGGCGGTAGATATTTTACGGGCAAGACAGGCAACTGGCCTGTTGCGACAAAGCCGTAACAACGCAGTACGGTGAATATTGCGTACAACCTCCCGATTTACATTCCCGATCTTTCTTCCTTATTTACTCATTGCATAATGCGCCTGCCATTCCCGGCAGGCGCGTTTGCTTTTATACGGACAAAAATAATGCAAACTGAAGCTGAAGTTTTAACAGATCATAATGAGCTAATTTGCTCGACCAGTATTGAACGTATCGTCACAGGACGTGATACTGCGCTAAAACAAATAGAGGCGCTAATCCGCCAGCTTGATGATATTTCCCGATTGACCTCCAGCATTGGCGGTGACGTGGCAGATCACTGGGCAATGAGACAAGGGCATTCCTTTGACTGTTGGCTGGTACAACCTGTAGACAGGGCAATGCCGGTGATCGCCCACAATATCGATCGCAGCATCTGGCGCGATCTAATGTTGAAGTCCGGGATGCTGACGTTAATGGACGCAGAGGCGCGTAGTCAGTGGGCGAAGAACCTCGAAGAGGGTGATCTCCCGGCAATCAGTGAAGCCAACATCCTAAGCACCTTTGAACAACTCCACCACAATAAACAGGATGTTTTCGAACGTGGAATTATCAACGTATTTAAAGGGCTAAGCTGGGACTACAAAACCAACAATCCTTGCTGTTTTGGCAAGAAGATTATCGTCAACAATCTGGTGAAGCATGACCGATGGGGCTACAGCCTGAACTGGGGCTGGCGGCGCGATCAGTTAGCCGATCTGGAACGTATGCTGTATTTGCTGGATGGTAAAACCATCCCTGATAATCGGCACGATATCTCCATTCGGTTCATGGATTTTGTTCGCGATAATCCACATCAACAGGTCTTCGAGGATGATTTCTTTAGCATTCGTTATTTTCAGAAAGGCAGCGGACATATCACGTTTAAACGCCTTGATCTGGTGGAGAGGATGAATGATATCGTAGCAAAACATTTTCCTGGAGCGCTACCTGCAAGATAACCTGAGTAGATTATGGGTTTCTGGCATAATCATTGCGGCCAAGAACTCTCAACAGGCTACTACGTAACCTGTAAGTCTAATTTACAAGTTCAGCAGGGAGAGCATCGCCAGACGCTGGCAAACTGAATATGCGAAACTTCAATTGTTCGGTTTTACCAAACAACTCGGCGTTAAACAGAAGTCGGAGGCGAAAAGGATATTGCCACTTTACTACAGGCCAAAAAGTAGCTCTGGATGCCTCTGCTCTCCACAAGCAAAATCATTTGGGGGTGCTTATGGGGGTTACTCATTTATCCAATACGAAATATCAATATTAAATCAATGAGTTAAGCACCAAATGCGACTCCTGTGATCTTCCGCCAAAATCTTTATTTTTTAATGATTTTTTTGTAATGGGCTGTTGATTCTTCTATCCATCCAGGTTGTTCTAAGTTTTTAATAACCCACTGTATGAATTTCTCAGAATAACGATGTCTATTATCAATAGTATAATGCATATCAGATCGTTTAGATTTCTGTATATTATGCTTCTTAATAATTGCGGTAAAAGAAAACCTTGTGAGCACAATATTCTTCTGTTGACTATTTATTTTTTCAATTGCTGAACCTTGGTAATATGGATGGGTTATATCAGGATCTCTAGTTTCTCGAATAATTATTGCATTGCTACCTTGATTTCCTAAACCCAATGACAAATCACTATCTTTCTCACATTTAGTAAGTGTAAGCTTGTAGTCAATTGATATACTAAATTCATTCGAGTTTTGTTCTTTAGTGGCTTTATGAAATCTTGTCAGAAACTCACTTGCAACATTTGCAGTCATTTCACCATAGTTTTCTTTAATAGTGGCTATATCACTTTTAGGACCATCCACAACTAAGCTTAACATTCCGACACTCTGTCCAGCTAATGGTGACATACCTGTTTCTTTCAAATAACGCTGTTGATAATTTAAAACATTAGCCTGAAAAAGACGAGAAAGCTCCGGTTGTAATTCAGGTAATAATAAGTGTATAGCGCCATCTCTAAGTTCAATTAAAGTATCTAGATTTTTCTTAACAGGATCATTTTGCTGCAACCTTTTGTTAATTGCATCCGTTACACTTATAGAATATCCATTTTTCTTAAAAACTGAATCCATGCCTGAGTACTTAAGTATTTCCGCTTTTAACAATAGCTCCCAAGCATTCACTGATAGTATACAAAATGCTTCTACTCGATTATCAAGTGTTGGTCTATTATAGACTTCTAATGATAAAACAAAAGCATCCAAACTTCTTTTTAGCAGTGACTTATAAATTTTTAATTCTGGCGTTAGACTTTTTGCTTTTAAAGATTGTGACATTAAACTTATAAAATCATCATTGGATATTCGCTGTATTCCTTCACACTTCCATAATTTACCATTTAAACTATTTACATATATTCCGTTTAATTTCTCATTTATATATTTTCTTATACTGTTTTCAGTATAACCAGTTTCAGCAGCTAAATCAGCAATAGTGAATAATTTCTTAGTTTTTTCAAAACTCCTTAATACATCCAATAATTTCAATTGGTTAGCTGTTCGAGCCATTTCAAATTCCTTCTCAAATAGTTAATTCATATGAAAATTACCCGTTGGGTTTAATACCCTTATTCCGCAAAGCCTCCCTCGCCAGTTCCTTCAACCAACTGGCGAGACTTACCCCTTCCTCCGCCGCCACAGCATCAAGTTGCTCCTTCAATGCCGGATCAATACGCATTTTGAACTGCGGTGATTGACCACCACCTTTTGGTTTTTTTTCGCGCGATATGATTGACATGGGGCCACCTATACAACTATCTTAACCACATAGGAGGCCACCTAAAAGCCTTCTACACTAGCAACGCCCCGTTGTGCGGGAACACAGCCGGAGCGTCTAACCTCACCAACTATCAAGGAGTTGATTATGGCTGATTCGCATTCTACCCCAGACACAGACCAATCCGGAACCGAGCGCTCGTTAATTGTGGGATACCGCCCGAATGTTTTCGACAAATCCACACCCAAAATTATTCTTTCCGGCAAGTGGCTACGCGAAGCGGGGTTTGATACCGGGCAACAGATTACCGTAAAAGTGATGAATGGCTGTATCGTCCTGATGGTCTATGGCGAGCAGGAGCAACGGTTGCAGGACGAGTTGAAAGAGGCGCATCAGAAGTTGAATAGAATTGGGAGCACGCTGGCGACTCTTCAGTGAAGTGCGGCTGAACCTGTAAGCGTTAATTACAGGTTTTCCAGATGCCGGATAGCGCTAACGCTTATCCGGCCTTCTTTCAAAATGAATTACCCGTCCAAAATCAATCATCTAAATTATATATGGATATTTTAAATTCAACCGCGGAATAAGTTATTTATTTTTATCTATTATTAATGCCTTTACTATTGCAAACCAATCGTAAAAACCTTTATATGTTATTTTTTAACAAAGTGGACTATTAAAATGGCAATTCCTGCTTATCTCTGGCTCAAAGACGATGGTGGTGCTCCTATAAAGGGTTCTGTTGATGTAAACAATCGCGAACGCTCAATCGAGGTGACATCGTTTAGCCATAACCTTTATATCCCAACGGATGGTAACACAGGAAAGCTTACTGGCACACGTGTGCACGGCGCACTGATTTTTGAGAAGGAATTCGATAGCGCTTCCCCTTATCTTTTTAAAGCCGTTGCCACAGGGCAAAGCTTGCAATCGGCCGAATTCAAATGGTACGAGATCAATGATGCAGGTCAGGAAGTAGAGTACTACAACATGCTCCTCGAAGGGGTTAAAGTTGTATCCGTAACACCGATGATGCATGACACTAAAACTGTCATCAATGTTGGTCATAGAGAACAAGTACAGCTACGTTACGATAAAATCACCTGGCACTATCTCGATGGGAACATTCAATATTCAGATGCCTGGAATGAACGCATAACCGAATAAGTGAAATCATATGGACACTGTCGAAGAGCTTAACGGTACATATTTCTACAGAGGGTTTGCTAATCTTTCAGCAGGAGAACTTCTTTTCTGGATTTTCCTAGATGAAACAAGTGAACAATTTGGCGTAAATGATTATATGACCTTGGGTCTAATTTTACTTGGTCAACCTACGATCGCAACCAGAGGTAAGCCGATAGGGGCAACTGCAGGGACATCACCACTGAGCTCTCAGTTACGACATTGGTTAAATATAGAAACTAGACGTTTACCCACCCTAACTACAGGAAGTATAAGACGATTAAAATTTGCATATGTAACAAATCTGGGCGCTTTTGTTGGAAGATGGATTCCAATATTGGGGATTGTCATAATGGCTTATGACGTGACTGCGATTTCATACAAAGTCACAATTAAATATAACACCATAGCCAGAGGTAAAGATAAGCTATGGTAAGTGATGATGATATCATCGCCTGGTACGATGAAACATTTAATAAACCCAGCTTATTCTTTAAAAAGCGTTGGCCAGTCACTCTCGATACCAGTCTTTCAACGGGAGATTATGTGTGGGCCAGTGAAACGGGCGCAGACATCATGGATGCTTACTTTGCAACTTTCAATGTTGATTGCGCCAATTTCGATTTCTATAAATATTGGCCTATTGAGACATTCATACTTTATGCAATGTTTACCTGTAGCAGAGATGACGATGAGCCACAGCCATTAACACTCCGCATGCTGGCAGAGTCTGCAAAAGCGGGTAAATGGCTTTATGACTGAACCTTATTGACGGATGCCATTTATCCGACCTACCGCTTCCCCAAAAAATAAAGCCGCCGATCGGTTAATCAGCGGCTTTCTGTCACCTGCAGTTACGTCAGAAGTTATATTTCACGCCCAGCATACCGCGAGTATCGCTGTAGCCTTTGTCACCAACCTGTTGGGCCACGTTGCTCCACACGTTGAGGCGCGGAGTGATTTGACCTTCAACGCCGACTTTCAGCTCGCCAATGTTCTTGGTGCCACGCATGTCGTTGCTCACATCATCCATCTTCACGCGAGTCGTCTGCGTGTTGTGGATCCAGTTGGCTTCAACAAACGGCTGGAACTCACGAGATTTACCGTCGTCGATGGCGTTGTGACCGTTGATAAAGGCTTTTACCCCCAGACGGGTCATCAGGTTGCCATCGGTGTTGTCCTTCACGCGGGTGCCGTTCGCTTCGCGGTGGCTGTCGGCCTGCACGTCCATCCACACCACCTGAGCTTTCGGTTGCAGCCAATAGCTGTTGCGCTCGTTTTCACCCAGTTTGAAGCTGTAACCGGCTTCAACAGAAGCGGTGATCCCGCTGGATTTATATTTCTCCGTCGCCTGCTCCTGACCCATCACCTTGTTATCAAACCAGTTGTACAGCATCCAGGTGTCTACATAAGTGCCGGTCTTGTCAGCGTCATTGGCATACCAGGTGCCGTACAGTCCCACGCTGTAACCAGTGACCTGACCACGTGAATGGTAGCCGGTCAGACTGGACTGCGTGCGGTTCTGGCTGTTGGCATAACCAGCCATCGCGCCGAGGTGCCAGCGGTCGAGGCCATCGCTACTCCACTGCGCCAGGTCACCGCCTAACTGCAAGACATAGCTGTTGCTTTGGGTTTTCAACTGCCCGCTACCGTCTTTGAAGCGGGTATGTGCCCCGACGTTACGCATCCACAGACTGGTGACTTTTTTCTCGCCCGTCAGCATATCGACGTACTGCGTTTCCCCCAGACGATCGTGGAGTCGGGTCATGAACAGCGTGTTAGCAGCGTAGTTGTTCGCCAGATAACTGCCTGCTTCCGGGCGGTACTGCTGCTCAGTGACAGGGGGCGCAACAGGTTCTTCCGGCTCAGGGATAATCGGGTCGACAGGATCGACCGGGTCTGGGTCAACAGGACCTGGGTCAATAGGGTCAACCGGGTCCGGGTCAACGGGATCTGGGTCAATAGGGTCAACCGGGTCCGGATCGACGGGGTCCGGCTCTTCCGGATCCGGCGGAGCAGGAATAAAGCTGGTCAGATACCAGTTGCTGCCCTTTTGCTCCACGTTATAGTCGTACGCACCGGCAACAATACGGCCCGCTTTCTCAAAAGTACCGTCAGAATTACCGGCCACTTCGATGATCTCAATACCTTCAACGGTTTGCGCCCCAGTTCCGCCGATATTGTTCACCGCCACAAACGCGTTACCCGCGGTGTTGCCGAGCACTTTCAGCTTGTCGGTTTCGGAGGTATCGTCATTCAGGACGGTATTGAAAACGAGTTTTCCGCCGTTGCCGGTAAAATCTTCATTGATAGTAAGCGTCTGCCACGGTTCGCCGTCAGCATGCCCAAAGTTCACCACTGACCCGCCGTTCAGCGTCAGGTCAGTGAGCGTTGAGCTGTTGGTCATGTTCCAGGTCGCATCGCTCATTTGCAGCGAGATAACCCCCGTCCCGGCAGTGGCGCTGGTGACGTATGACGCCCCACTCCACAACGAGTTGTCGGTCATATTGAGTTTGATGGTACTGTTTTGCTGCGGCTGGGTGTTGTTTGCGGCAGTAGCACCGGCTGCGTGAAGATCGCCGTCGATAAGGAAACGCCCGCCAGCAGAACCGTCGACGATACCGCCCGTTTCTGTACTGATGGCATAGCTTTCATTGCTGTGATTGCCCGCCATAGCAATAGTAGCGCCGCCACCGAGATTTACCGTGCCGCGTGAAATCGCATACAGGCCGCGTGGGGCCTTGCTGAATGAGTAAACTTTATCGATGCTGTTAACACGAATCGTCGCATTATCACCCAGATTCACCGTCGCATTATAGGAATAGACCGCATGGGCGCTGGCTCCGCTCACCGAAATAGTGGCGTTATTGCCCAGTTCCGTTTTGGAAGATGAGGCGGCGTAGACCCCTATTGAGGAAGTGCCCGATGTCTCGATGGTGGCGTCATTGCCAAGGCGGATTGAGGACCCGCTCTGTCCGGAGCGGATTCCCTCTGAGCTGTTACCGGTAGTCACAATGTGGGCACGATCGCCGACAATAATCGTATTTTTGGCAAGCGTTGCGTCTCTAAACGCGTTGGCGGTGATGCCACGTCCCTGGTTACCGGTGGTTTGAATATACAGATCGTCGCCGACGTAGATGTTTGCTGAGCCTATCCCACCCTGACCGATGGCGTTGTATCCGGCGTTAATACCGTCACCATCCTGGCCATCTACATAAATACTTGTGCGATCCCCGGTGATAATAAAGACTGGATTATCCGGCGTATTAGCCCCGTGCGTGCGGATACCGTCAACATCTTTACCATTATTAGCGGCATTCTTTGACTGTGTGCGAATCGTCAGGTCGTCACCGAAAATAACGCCCGGGCTACCCGTCGCGCTGTTCTGAATAACGGTAACAGAGTGCTCAAAAGCTTCTCCTCCTGGCCCATTCAGCGTTAACCCATGGCCAAAAACGGGAATGGTGTCGGCACTCCACTGATAAACATAATTCGGTGTAGCGCTGGTTTTTTTGAAACTGTCATTCGCCTGTGCAGGAAATAAAGCCTGCAACTCCGGCGAAAGACTGCTCACCAATCCACTGGCAGGAAGACTATCAATATCAATCCAGGCCGCGTGGGTTGAAAATACCATTGACGTTAACGCGGTTGATACCGCTATCGCAATGCGTGAGTAATGCTTAGGTTTTTTCATAATAGCCTCCTGCTTTCGGGCGTAGGGCGTCCACCACATCGCAAAGATGTGAAAATAGTAAAAATCAAAAATGCGTTATAAAATATTAGACAGTATTTGATGAATGCTATGGCCTAATTTATCTTCAAGCCTGAGCTTGTAGACATATATTTTCTTAATATCTATATTATCTATTTTGGTAATTTGCTGAATACTTTTCCCTGACACAAATCGCTTCAGTAATATCATTTCTGTATAGTTGAGTGAGCGTCCGCGTTTACTGTTCGCAAGGTGGCCGGTAAATAATCGGCGAATTTTCTGATGCTGAACTTCATCATCATCATCGGAATATATAATCCCTTGTATTTTATTGCTTTTCGACAGCCAGTAGTTGGCTAACGGCGCGAGATTCCTGTCCGCTATCAACACAATATACATACCGCTGTAGGCCAGCCGGTCAACCCATTGCGCATCGGCGAACAGGCGCAGGTTTGGGAAGGAAAAGTCCACAAAAATAAACCCACGCGACAAATGATTTTGATTATTAAGGAGAAGTTTTTCAATAATTCCTTTTTGCAGAAAACTATTTCCCTCTGGCCAGATCGCAAAAGTGGCTCGGTGACAGTAGCTGGCGCGTACCACAGTATCCGGAAATAATTGACAGGATAATTCACAGCTTATGCAACGAACACTCTGTGATGGTGATCTCTTCATCAAAAATGACTCCTGTTATTTTTCCATAAATATTTCATTGGTAAATAAATGTGTCAATCCGACACGTATGACATTCCTTGTCAGTTAATAACAGTGACACTTAAAAAATGTAATAAACTCCTGATACGCTATTATGAATAGGCTGTAAGCAATGCGATTGCGCTAAGCTTTTTTCTGCTTTATCTAAGAATAACAGTCTGGGCATTAGGAATTTTATGCATAAATCCAAATCCCAGAATAAACATTAAAAAAGCACTATTTGCTAAAAATTAACCAATGAAAGGGGCTCTTATTAATTACACAATCCTGATAACTCAATCCCCCTTGAAGTGCTGTTGATAAATATAATGAGAATTCAGATAAAACTGTAATGAATTCTCATTATTTAACATTAGTTAATACTCACCTAAGAATTTACAAGCGTAACACATTGTATTTAAAGTATTTTTAATCCTTGAGTGAAATTCTTATCTTCGATCACGTACAAAGAGTGAGGCATATTCACGATTTGGATGTAAAATTTAAGGTATGTGTAGGCACACGCGGTGATACGTTATAGTTACTGAGGGCTGGGCAATTGTACCTTATCAATCAGTTGGTCGAATTTAATCCTGACAGCAAAAGTCTGGTCAATCGTCAGACCGGGCGCGCAATACAACTTCAGCTCCCAGCTTCGCTTTGCTTTCTCTATTTAATTACTCACGCAAGTGACATTGTTTCGCAGAACACATTGATAAAAGTGGGTTGGGGTGAGAGAAATAATGTGACCACAACCAACACATTTTACCAGGCTATTCTGACGCTACGTAACGCGCTGGCGGATGTGGGTCTGCCACGTGATACGGTGAAAACTATTTCTCGACGCGGACTCAGATTAAATGAAAATACGCAGGTAGAGGCGATAACGCATCCTCAGAGTGAAGTTTTCCAGTCACCGCTAATAGAGGAATACGCGCCCCCAAAGATAATTCCTCCCGCGGCACAACAAACGACGCGGGTCCCCTGGTGGAATATTATATTTAGCGCTGGCATCGTTATTGCCACATTGATTATCTGGCTGGTGTGGTATCAGACACGTCCTGTTATGCCGTTTAGTAAATTCATTTCTGTTTCTATGCAGGTCCCATCTCGGCAAAACTGTAAAATTTATTACTCACTGAATGATCACGATCAGGAAAATTATTTCAATCTGATGCAACTGCACCCTTCTCTCTGTGAAAACAACAAGCATGTTTTCCTTTCCGGCTACCGTAAAGCGGAGAGGATCGTGGCATTTGTTTGTGATAAAGATGCACGGGTAGATGCGCACGCGTTTTGTACTACCCATTATTACTGGATGCGCGGGCAATGAAAAAAATACACCACCTTATTTTAATCGTAATCGGCGTGGCGACATTGCTCGGCTCAGGCGGATGGCTATGGCATTCACGCTATGCCGAAAAGCAGCTAAATTGCGTTGGAAATGTCGAATGGAATATTGGCAGCAACCGCTTTGCAGGTACGGTTTCATTTCGGATGTACAAAGATGCAGGGCTAGCGACCATTACCGGAAAACTGTACGGACGTAATACCTCAGACATTAGCAGGAACATCTATTTCAGTTATACCCGGCAGCACGAAGCCCGAGTGCTACAGGCAATGCAGGTGGTCAAAACCTTCGCTGACAGCGCCGATGAAGCTGATATTAACAACACATTACCCGGATTTTACCGTCAAAGCGGACGAAACCTGAGCCTGGTTATGGAGGAGTATAAGGGCGCATGGATTTTTGCCAGCTCAAATGTCCCCTCGCTGTATTGCCGCAAAAGGTAACGTCATATCCGGATACAAAAAGCACGCCCCCTTCAATAGAATTCATATTTGCCATCATCGACTTACGCGACATGGGTCACTGAATCCACTCATATCCCATTGCTATTCTTCATCCCGAATCAGGAAACATCCTGAATACCACGATATCCATTGCGCAATAATTAAGCGAAATGGGCGTTTTATTTTGCCCAGAAGACTTCAACCTACGGATGGATATTTGGAGAAGACGTGGACAGGGGCGTTTATCTCTCTCGCGAGCAATGTCTGAGCGTTCAGGCGTTATCGCATTTCAGGAAACGGTGTGTTTCCGGTGTATTTTTGGCGTACATATGAGGGATACGTAATGTTTACTTTTAAAAAGTGCCTGATTGCACTTTCTATAAATTTGGCCGTTGTTTCATCAGGTTTTGCTTGTACGACCCTATTGGTCGGTAATGAAGCATCAGCGGACGGCTCCATGCTGGTAGCCCGTAGCGCTGACAGTGATGCCCTGAAAGCGCAGCATTTTGTCATTCATCCGGCCAAGCAGAATCAGACCGGGATATACAGCACCAAAGCACATAATGGCGCGAATGACTTTACCTGGCCGCTACCCAAAAACTCTCTGCGTTATACCACCGTTCCAAACTGGAAAACCCAACTGCACGGCGCGACCGGATTTAACGAATTGGGCGTTGGCGTGAGCGGTACAGAATCTATTTTTGCCTCAGCAAAAGCGCTGGCTGCCGACCCCTACGTTGAAGATAAAGGGATCACCGAAGATGATATCCCGGATATTCTGTTGTCCCAGAGCAAAACCGCGCGTGAAGCCGTGGCGTTACTGGGTCATATCGTTGAGACCGTCGGCGCTGGGGAAGGTTTTGGCGTGGCCGTCGTCGACGATAACGAAATCTGGTACCTGGAAACCGGCAGCGGTCACCAGTGGATGGCGCAGCGCCTGCCGAATAACCAGTATTTTGCCACTGGTAATCAGGGCCGCTTACAGGATTACGACCCTAAAAACCCAGACATGATGGCGTCAAAAAACCTGATTCAATTTGCGACCGAAAAAGGTCTGTACGAACCGGCAAAAGATGGCAAATTCAACTTCTCCAAAGCCTATACCCGTGATGATGAGCGTGACCGCACGTATAACGATCCTCGCGTATGGACCATCCAGAAAGAGTTCAATCCTTCCGTAAATCAGGATATGGCCAAAGGGCGCGAATTCCCGGTGTTCATGACGCCAGAGAAGAAGATGACGCTGGATGATGTGAAGGCCGTGCTGCGTAACCATTACGAAGGCACCAGCCATGACCCGTACACCAACGGTCTGAACGGCAAAGAGCCATGGCGTCCGGTTAGCGTCTTCCGCACCTATGAAGCACACGTGATGCAGGTCCGTCCGTGGTTGCCAAAAGAGATTGGTGAAACGACCTACATTGGTCTGGGTATGGCCGACCTCACCGCGTTTGTTCCGTACTACAGCGGCCTGAAAGCGTATCCGGCAAACTATACGATGGGCACCGATAAAGCGGACGATCAGTCCATTTACTGGAAATACCGTAAGTTACAGACGCTGACGATGACCGATTATCCGAAGCTCGCGCCAATCGTCAAAAAAGCCTACAAAGCATGGGAAGATAAAGTGGCTAAGGAGCAAAAAGAGGTCGAAGCAAAATATCTGAAGATGGCAAAAACCGATAAACCTGCCGCAGATAAGATGCTGAATGACTTCAACCTGCGCATCATGGCCGATGCCGAGAAGCTGACGGAAGATCTGACTAATCAGCTGTTTACCATCCGCACTAAAGACATTCAGTCTGATATCTTCTTTGCAAACGCTGCGAAAAAAGACTGAGTAACGACACGATGACATGCTGGCGCAAAGCGCTTATTAGCTTTGCGTCAACGTGTCACACCGCGCCTTCACGGCGTCATGCAGCAGACGGACCGCCGTTGAAAGCTGCTTACGATGTGGGCAAATCATATTCAGCGGGGCTTTCTCGCCCAGGTAATCAGGCATCAGTAGCTGCAATCGTCCATCACGCACATCCTCGCTGACATCCAGCCACGACTTGTATGCGATGCCTTCTCCGGCAATCGCCAGCCGTCGGATTACTTCAGCATCGTCGCTCATAATGGTGCCATTAACCTGCACACTGCTAACCTCGCCGTTATGCGTAAACGTCCAGCGATCGTGCAGGCGTCCGCGTAAGACGAAGGTCATGGCGTTGAGCTGTGTTAAATCATCCGGAGTTTGCGGCGCGCCGTTTTGCACAACCCATTCCGGTGATGCCACCAGCACGCGTCGGTTACCCGGTGCGACAGGCAGCGCAATGTAAGATGCGTCTTCGGTGTTGCCATAGCGAAACGCTACATCGACGGGGTCTTTAAAGACATCCGTCACCTGGTCGGAGAAAAAAATCCGCAGGCGCAGCGCGGGATAGCGGCGTCGAAACGACTGAAAGACCGGCAGCAGTAGGTTCCGACCGAGATCGGAAGGTACGGCGATTTGCAGCGTGCCTGAAACTTCATCTTCCGGGGTCTGAATTTTTTGCAGTCCGGCATGCATCACGTCCAGCATCTGGCGGGCATAGGGTAGCCAGACCTCACCTTCCGGCGTCAGGCGCAGACTGCGCGTGGAGCGGGCGAACAAGCGGATAGCCAGCGTAGACTCCAGGCGCTTAATAGCAGAACTGACCTGAGCAGGCTGAACGCCGACTTCGCGTGCGGCATCGCTAAAACTATTTAGCGCCGCGGCGCGGACAAACAACGTGAGATCTTCAAGCCGGAACATTTTCACTCCCCGAGTATAAGTCCTGTCGCCGAAGGGCTATTTTTCCCGTTCTGCTACCGGTTTACCATCGAATTATTCAACAGATAGAAGGTTTATTAACTGGAGAGATTATGAAAGCCATCGCTATTACCCGCGCCGCAACCGACGGCAGTAACATTGAATTTTTACAAGAGATTGACCTGCCCATGCCCGTCGCCTCCGGGCACGATCTGCTGGTTGAAGTGAAGGCCATTTCCGTCAACCCCGTTGATACCAAGGTCCGCGAAGGTTTTAACGCTGATGTGCCCCGCGTGCTGGGTTGGGACGCCGTTGGCGTAGTGAAGTCCGTGGGTGAAGCAGTCACTCTGTTCGCTCCTGGCGATGAAGTCTGGTACGCCGGTGCGCTGGGTCGCGCTGGCAGTAACAGTGAATTTCAGCTGGTTGATGAACGTATTACCGCGCTGAAGCCGCAATCGCTGGACAACGCTTCTGCTGCGGCACTGCCGCTGACCGCCATCACCGCCTGGGAAATGCTGTTCGACCGTCTGGGCGTTGAGGAAAATGGCAATGAAAATGATGTGTTATTGATTGTTGGCGCTGCTGGCGGCGTCGGTTCTATCCTGACGCAACTGGCCAGTAAGCTGACCAAAATGACTGTCATCGGTACCGCTTCTCGTCCACAGAGCCAGAAATGGGTCCGTGAAGCAGGCGCTCATCATGTGATTGACCACAGCAAGCCGCTGATGGAAGAGCTGGCTCGGATAGGCATTAAAGAGGTGACGCACGTTGCCAGCCTGAACAATACCGAGCAGCACTACCCGCAAATTATTGCCGCCCTGGCGCCGCAGGGCAAACTGACGCTGATTGACGATCCGCAAACCCTCGATGCACGTCCACTGAAGGCCAAAAGCATTTCGCTGCACTGGGAATTTATGTTTACCCGTTCGATGTTTACCACCCACGACATCATTGCGCAGCATCAGCTATTAACCCGCGTGGCACAGTTGATCGATGACAACACCATTCGCACCACGCTGGGCGAGCATTTTGGCGCAATCAACGCGGCGAATCTGCAAAAAGCGCACGCGCAAATTGAAACCGGTCGTTCAGTGGGCAAGATTGTGCTGGAGGGGTTTTAACATGTCTGATTCAGAGGTGATTTCAATTATTGCGGTACTGAAAGCCAGATCGGGGAAAATCGACGCACTAAAACAGGCGCTGCAGGCTCTGCTGCTGCCCACGCGCCAGGAGCCGGGCAATATTGAGTATGCCCTGTTCCAGTTGCGCGACACACCGGATGTCTTCTACGTTCGTGAATCCTGGCGCGGTCAGGCCGGTCTGGACGAGCATATCGCCCTGCCCCATTTCCAGACGTTTATTCTGCAAATGAACGAGCTGCTGGCCGAACCGCTACGACTGGATTATCTGACGCCGATTGCGCCGTAAGATGACTGCCGAAGCCCCCTGCGGTGTGGGGGGCTGTGCCCGTCATGTCTCACTCGCTTCGCTATCTCTGCTATGATGCCTGCACACAAATAAAACAAAACAACATGCAGAGGGAAAGATGAGTTCCACCAGAAGAGGGATGATGAACGTCCTGATTGCCGCCGTATTATGGGGAAGTTCAGGCGTTTGCGCGCAGTACATCATGGAACAAAGCCAGATGTCGTCGCAGTTTCTGACCATGACGCGCCTGATTTTCGCGGGGCTCATTCTGCTGATGCTCTCTTTCGTTCACGGTGACAACGTGTTCTCCATTATCAAAAACCGCAAGGACGCCATCAGCCTGCTGATTTTTTCCGTGGTCGGGGCACTCACCGTACAGCTAACCTTCCTGCTGACCATCGAAAAATCCAACGCCGCCACCGCGACGGTGCTGCAATTTTTGTCACCGACCATTATCGTGGCGTGGTTCTCCGTGGTGCGCAAAGCGCGGCCGGGGATTTTAGTGCTGACGGCGATCTTCACCTCACTCATCGGTACCTTCTTACTGGTCACCCACGGTAATCCGACGTCGTTATCTATCTCAGCTGCCGCGCTGTTTTGGGGAATAGCCTCGGCGTTTGCTGCCGCGTTCTATACCACCTACCCCTCAACGCTCATCGCGCGCTACGGCACGTTGCCGGTCGTCGGCTGGAGTATGTTAATCGGTGGAATGATCCTACTGCCGTTCTATGCCGGGCAGGGAACTCATTTCGTGGTGAATGGCAGTTTGGTTCTGGCGTTTTTCTATCTGGTGGTCATCGGCACGTCACTCACGTTTAGCCTGTACCTGAAAGGCGCGCAGATGATTGGCGGACCGAAAGCGAGCATTTTAAGCTGCGCGGAACCGTTGAGCAGTGCGTTGCTGTCCCTGCTGCTGTTAGGCATCACCTTTACCCTGCCAGACTGGCTGGGTACGCTTTTGATCCTCTCATCGGTCGTGCTTATCTCAATGGACTCACGTCGCCGCGCCAGAGCGGTTTAACCCCAACCGGCGCGGCAACGGGTGACGATTACCAGCCCGGAACTGCGCCGCCGTTAAAGATAGTTTCAGCGGCCTTCGCCACTTCCGGTGACTGATAAGATTGCAGGAATTCTTTCACATTCTCGGCATCTTTATTGTCTTCTCGCGCCACGAGAATGTTCACGTACGGTGAATTTTTGTCTTCGATAAATACGCTGTCATGTACCGGAGAAAGCCCGGTTTGCTGGATGTAGGTGGTACTGATAATCGCCACATCCACTTTTTGATCGTCCAGCACGCGCGGTAGCTGTGCCCCTTCCAGTTCCATAATTTTCAGATGTCGCGGATTATCCGTAATATCCAGCGCCGTTGGCAGCAGGCCGGTATCCGCTTTCAGAGTGATTAACTTCTCTTTTTGTAGCAGCAACAGCGCCCGCCCAAGGTTGGTCGGATCGTTAGGTATCGCAATCGTCGCACCGTCTTTTAGTTCAGCAACGGTTTTGATTTTCTTCGAATAACCCGCCATCGGGAACACAAAGGTATTGCCCACCGCTACCAGCTTATAGCCGTGCGCTTTATTATCTTGTTCAAGGAACGGACGATGCTGGAAGACATTGGCATCCAGCTCACCATGATTAGTAGCATCGTTGGGCAGCAGAGAACCGCTAAACCCCGCCAATTCCACCTCCAGGCCATATTTTTCTTTAGCGACTTTCTTCGCGACTTCCGCCACATCCTGCTCCGCGCCGTTAATCACGCCCACTTTAATATGCTTTGCATCATTATTCTGCTGATCGCATCCTGCCAGCAATAATCCCGCCAGTAATAACGCCGCCCCAGCCCCGAAATAAGGTATCTTCAGTTTCACGTTTTTTCCTTTTGCAATAACCGCCTGATGAGTAATGAAATGACTATAGCGGGAAGGCCGCTGCGGTTTAAAAAACGAAAAAGCATCAGCAAGAAGAAAAAAGCATAATGCGAAAAGGAAAATGAGTCGGAATGTGCCGTTAGCTCATCCCTTTTGCAGTCCTTCCGGTCATCAAAACGTTTTCGACAAATAATGGCGCGCGGAACCGGTTTCTGGAAAGTTATCGAGGGTCATTTGCAACTGATAGCCGTTTTTCTGATAAAACGGCAGCGCCTGGAAACTCATCGTGTCCACCAGCGCATGCAGGCATCCTCTCTCACGCGCCGTCTGTTCAGCGGCCTGCATCAACTTTGTGCCGTAACCGCCTTTACGCAGCGAGTCATGCATCCACAGGAAATCAATGCACAGCCATTCGCCTTTGATTTTACCGATCAGCCCGCCCAGTATTTCATTGTGCTCATCGCGCCAGTACACCGCCAGGTCGCCAAAATTGGTGGTCCTCAGGAACTGGCGATTGTAGGCGCGCAATCCAACAAGCAGAGCATTTTGATCGTCTTCAGTAATGGTATCTGTAATCTGTATTTGCATCCTATCCTCCTGAAAAACTAAAACTTCTGGCTGATTTTCTTTTTAGAAATTAACACAGGCTGATGAGTGAGGCGCATGCCGTCTACACTTACTCTTGAGATGATGCGCATCGACAACAAGGATTATTATCATGAAACAAGCCGTTTTACCGCTTATTGCCATTCTTTTCATGCTGCCGGGTTTGGCGCAGGCCGATTCGGCTTATGGCTCTCTACAGTCCGTTCATGAAAAAAACACCGTATTGAAGGATTTACGCAAGATTTGTACCCCGCAGGGGTCGCCATCGGATGAGGTGTGGGAAAAAACGATTATGGCTGATACCCGTAATCAGCAACACATCCGCGAAGCCATTCTGGCAATACAAAGAAACAATCAGAACAACTACTGGGAAGCGCTGGGCAAAGTTGAATGCCCGGATTTGTAACTATCGCATTGAAAAACGAGTGCTGTAACCGGTTTCTGTTTTGCAAAATCGCCTATTGTGTAGGGAAATGAAACACATCAAGGAGCAAGATAATGCGATACCGTTTTCCCGAAAACTTTTGGTGGGGCAGTGCCTGCTCGGCGCTGCAAACCGAAGGGGATAGTCTGAACGGCGGCAAAAGCCAGACGACATGGGACGTGTGGTTCGACCGCCAGCCTGGGCGTTTCCATCAGGGGGTTGGCCCGGCGAACACCTCGACCTTTTATCAGCACTGGAAACAGGACATCGCACTGCTCAAACAGCTGAAGCACAACAGCTTCCGCACTTCAATCAGTTGGTCACGACTGATCCCGGACGGTACTGGCGACGTCAACCCGCAGGCAGTTGATTTCTATAACAACGTCATCGATGAGCTGCTGGCGCAAGGCATTACGCCATTTATCACCCTGTTCCACTTCGATATGCCGATGGTGATGCAGGAGAAAGGTGGCTGGGAAAACCGTGATGTGGTTGAGGCGTTTGGTCGCTACGCACAAACCTGTTTTACCTTGTTCGGCAATCGGGTGAAGCACTGGTTCACCTTTAACGAACCGATTGTCCCGGTAGAAGGCGGCTATCTGTATGACTTCCATTACCCTAATGTGGTGGATTTCAAACGCGCGGCCACCGTGGCGTATCACACCGTACTGGCGCATTCCACGGCGGTGCGCGCGTACCACGCCGGAAGTTATGACGGTGAAATCGGTGTGATCCTGAATTTAACGCCCTCTTATCCGCGCTCACAACACCCGGCGGATGTAAAAGCTGCGCACCATGCGGATCTGCTGTTTAACCGCAGCTTCCTTGACCCGGTGCTAAAAGGTGAATATCCGGCGGATCTGATAGAGCTGCTAAAAGAGTACGATCAACTCCCAGCATGTCGGCCAGGCGACAGTCAGCTCATCGCCGATGGCAAAATCGACCTGCTCGGTATTAATTATTATCAGCCGCGCCGCGTGAAATGTCGTGATACTGCCGTCAATCCTGACGCGCCGTTTATGCCGGAGTGGCTGTTTGATTATTACGAAATGCCGGGGCGTAAAATGAACCCTTACCGTGGCTGGGAAATTTACGAGCCAGGTATTTACGATATTATTACTAATCTGCGTGATAACTACGGCAACCCGCGCTGTTTTATTTCTGAAAACGGCATGGGAGTCGAAAATGAGCAACGTTTTATTCAGCAGGACCAAATCAACGACAGCTACCGTATTGAATTTGTTTCTGCGCATCTTAAATGGCTACATAAAGGCATTAGCGAAGGGTGTAATTGTCTTGGCTACCATATGTGGACCTTTATTGATAACTGGTCCTGGCTCAACGGATATAAAAACCGCTACGGTTTTGTCCAGTTAGATTTAGATACGCAAAAACGTACGGTGAAGAAAAGCGGCGAATGGTTTGCCCATACCGCCGAAAACAATGGTTTTGATTGAGTCAGTCGTCAGATAGCGGTGTTGCCTGAAAGCTGCGCGCCATCAGGCAACAATCTCACTGTATTCTGACCTTCATCGTGACCAGAAGCGCCGTCAGCAGCATCAGGCTGCCGGAAAGCATCAGGGGCGAAAGCAGTCCGAGGTTATCGAGCGCATAGCCTCCCACCGCTGCCCCGCAGGTATTGGCAAGCTGGATCACGGCGACCTGGACGGATCCGGCTTTTTCTGCCTGATCGGCAAGCGATCGGGTGATCCACGTCGACCAGCCGACCGGAACCAACGCAAACGCCAGGCCCCAGATAATCGCAATACCTGCCGCCACAACTTTGTCGCTACCCCACAGGATCAGGACCAGCGCGCTAAGCGCCAGCACCAGCGGCGCACCGGCTAAGGCCAGTTTGACCGAGCGCTTCAGAACCACCGAGGAGAGCGACGTCCCGACAAAGCTGGCGATACCAAAACTCAGCAGCACCAACGTCAGGCCATCAACTTCAAAGCCTGCCAGATTCATATAGATCGGGCGAATATAGGTAAAGAAGGCGAACTGTCCGGCAAAGGACATAAAGATGGCAATCATCCCGGCCATCACCCCCGGGCGCTGCAGCAGGCTGAACATATTTTGTTTCTGATGCGAAGGTTCACCTGGCAACGACGGCAGCGCTCTCACCACCCAAATCGTGCACAGCACGCCCATTACCGCCGCCGCATTAAACACGTTGCGCCAGCCGATAATGCCGCCCAAAAAACTCCCCAGCGGCGCGGCAATCACCAGCGCGACAGAGACCGCGCCAAAAATCACCGACAGCGCTTTCGGTACCGTACGGGCGGGAACCAGACGCATGGTCAGCGACGCTGACATCGCCCAGAATCCGCCAAGCGCCAGACCGAGGCAGGCGCGGCCAATGAGCAGCAGTGAAAAAGAGTTGGCAAAGGAAACCAGCAGGCAGGAGAGCGTCAGCAGCACCGAAAACACGATCACCACATAGCGACGATCGGTCGCCTGGATAATTTGCGTCACAAACAGGCTGGCGAACATGGCAACAAATGCCGTCACAGTCACCGATTGTCCGGCAACACCTTCAGAAATCCCCAGATCCTGCGCCATCGGCGTTAACAGGCTAACGGGCAGAAACTCAACGGTTATCAGGCAGGCAACGCAGAACGCCACGGCGAATACCGCCGACCAGTTCGGTCGGGCATTTGCCTCAGCGCGGGATTTTTGTTCAACAGCTTCACTCATTTTGTTACCTGCGTGGGGTTATTGCAGAAAAGTTACGCAGTGTAACATTAAATTTGTGACGTATTTAACGTTTTGGCAACTACTTTCATCTAACACAAAATCCAGGCCACACGGATTTTTAAAGATGAAACGCGACTCTTTTACCTGTCGGTAACTTAACATCAATGCTCAGTTCGCCACCTAACGCCGTGACATAACGCTTAAGCGTCGACAGACGAGGATCGTTATCCGCCTGCTCCATTTTTGCGATTGTTGGCTGCTTAACGCCCATTGCCGAGGCAAGTTCCGCCTGAGAGAGATTCAGTTCTTCCCGTAACATATTTAACGCAATCACCTGACGTAGCACTTCTACTTTTTCAGCAATGCGCTCCTGGCTTTCCGGGCTTTGTTTCGCCATCAATTCTTTAAGCGTCGCCATAATTTTCCTTACTTATTAAGGTGATTTCGGTACTCAGCGTCAGCAAGCCTGATCATCTCTTTATAGAATTTCTTCTCGTTTAACCCTGTTTTATCGCCAGCGCATAACACGATGCCATGGCGAGAAGGATCAAACACGAAGAACGCCCGAATCGGGTTGCCCTGATGCTGCACTCGCAACTCTTTCATATTTGAAAAAGCAGAAGCATTTACCGTATCAGCAAACGGCCTGCCTAACTGAGGACCATACTCGGATAAAATCATCATCGCTGCGAGCATATCTTCCTTGAGCGCCTCGGTCTGTACGTCAAACCATTTATCGAAAACATCCGTTGTTTCCACTTCCCACATCAACGATCCCTCATAGCTAATAAGCTATAGGTAAATTATAGCCCATTAGCTATTAAATCAATTTATATTTGCACAATTAATTCGCCAACAGGCATGACTGTCAGTGTAGCCAGTGCACGCCATCTTCGGGCTGGAAAAAGGCGTTATAGCGCATCTGAAACGCATTAAACTCCTGCATATCCGGCTCTATCTCGCGCAGAAAACCAAGCGCCAGACGCACCTGTGCGTCAGTAATCGGCGTGGCCAATCGGGCTTTTTGCAGCCAACGGTGCCATTGCAGCAGATTCGACTCACTGCCGTCGACAATAACGATTTGCCAGATCAACAACACCTGGGCAGCATTTTGCAGATGCGATTCATCTGGGCGGTGGAGGTACTGTAAAAAAGCCTCACCCTGTACTTTTCCCATCTGATCGATCATCGACTCTACCGGCACAACATCAATATTTAGTCGCTCGCTCAGACGGCGAATTGCCCGTCGAGATCCGGACGTCAACACCCGAAAACCCACTATAAAAACAACGACCAATGTGGCCAGCATTATCCAAATCATGCGCACATCCATTACCAGACAGGATGCCCATCATAACGGCAAATTCCTCTCTGTCGACGACTGAACGTATCAACACGATTCAGGATGGATCCGCGACATAAAAAAGCCCGCCATCCAGGCGGGCAAAAGTTACCAATGCACACTTAACTTAAGCGACTTTCAATTGTTGAATTTTTTTCTCGCGGCGAATTTTACGTTCTTCAAACACGGCCACGATGGCCATCAGGCAGATACAACCGATGGCGGCGGTATCCAGCGCGGCGAACGTGCCCGCCCAGCCGGTCAGACCAAAAATCGGCGTGCCGTCGGCAATCATCCCCAGACCCAGCTTGGCGAAGCTGTCACCAATCAGGTATGCGAAGGTGCCTTTAATCCCATCGGCTGCGCCGATCGCTTTTTTCGGTACGAATCCGACGGCTGCAACGCCGATTAACAGCTGAGGACCAAACACCAGGAAGCCCAGCGCAAACAGCGAAGCCAGATAGACATACTGGTTGCTGGCGTGCTGATAAACGCCCAGGGTCGCGATAATCAACGCCAGCGCCACGCAGGCTACCAGCGCACGACGACCGTTAGCCAGGTCAGAGAGCCAACCCCACAATAGCGTGCCGACCAACGCGCCCACTTCAAACAGGGTAAAGCCCTGAATCGCCACTTCTTTGGAGAGCTTCAGCTCCTGGAAAGCGTAGACAGTGGACCACTGGTCGATACCGATACGCACCACGTACAGGAAAATGTTGGAGAAGCACAGCAGCCAGATCACTTTGTTTTTCAGCACGTATTCAACAAAGATCTGCCATTTGGTCATCTCATTTTCTTCAGTCTCTTTGTCCTCTTCGCTTATCTCCTCGCCGAACAGCTCTTCAGCTTTACCGAGGCCATAAGACTCCGGGGAGTCGCTGCCGTAGCGCAGGCCGATAAAACCGACAATCAGGGCGATAATCGACGGGAAGATAAACATACCAATGACGTGACCGTCGAACAGATAGTTGGCGCCAAACAGCGCCACGCCAGCCGCACCCGCACCACCGAGGTTATGGGAGATATTCCACATGCCGAGGTAAGAACCCCGCTTGCGACGCGGCGTCCATTTGGTGATGGTGGAATAGCTACACGAGCCACCGGTACTCTGGAAAAAACCGCTCAGCGCGTAGAAGGCGATCATCAGGAACAGGCTGGTTGAACCCGCCCCCATGCTGGCGCTGAAGCCGAGCATACAGATGGCGGAGAGGATCAGCATAAACGGCAGGAACTGCTTGGTATTTTTGCCGTCGGCGTAGTAGGAAACCAGCGTTTTACCCACGCCGTAGGTGATGGAGAAGCCCAGGCCAATCATCCCCAGCTGCGTCATGCTCAGCCCGTAGGTGGAGATCATGTCGTTCTGCGCGATATTGAAGTTTTTGCGGATCAGATACATGGTCAGGTAGCCAATAAAGACTACCAGATAGGACTGCATGAACGGTTTGAACCACATTTTGCGCCGCACATCGAGCGGCAGATCCAGGGTCGGCTTGCGTACCTGGTTTAGAAAGGCCAGCATTTGACACTCCCGAGCTAATTTTTATACCTGCGAATGGCAGGCATTGTAAAAATCAGCCGGGGGACGCGCCTGAGACAGCGTCCAGGTGAAACCGGGAAAATTTCTTAGTTTTGCCCTACTCGGGGCAAAAAGGTGAGGTGCATCACGCTTCGTTAAGTTCGCGTGGAGCCTGGGCGTTCAAAAACGGCAGCAGCAGCAGCGCGGAAATCCCCGCCGCAATGGCGATCACCACAAAGAATCCGGTCCAGTGCCAGACCTCCATCACCTTCGCCAGCGGCCAGCCGGAAAGCGATGCCCCCAGATAGGCAAACAGCCCGACAAATCCGGTTGCCGCGCCCGCTGCCTCTTTGTGCGAGCACTCCGCCGCCGCCATGCCGATCAGCATTTGCGGGCCGAAGACGAAGAATCCGGTGGTGAAGAAGCACGCCGCCTGCATCACGTAACTGGCGAACGGCATCAGCCACAACGAGCCCACGGAGAGCAAAATTCCGGCAGCGAAAATCAGGTTCATTGGACCGCGGTTGCCGTTAAACAGTTTGTCCGAGCCCCAGCCTGCGACCAGCGCGCCGATAAATCCGCCCAATTCGAACATGGTCACGGCGGTATTGGCGGTCACCAGATCCACGCCGAGCGTCTCCGACATATACAGATTGCCCCAGTCGTTGATGGCGGCGCGGACGACGTACACCAGCACGTAACACAGCGACAGCAACCAGATATAGGGATTCAGCAATACATAGCGGGTGAGGATCTCTTTACGGCTCAGCCCTGCGCCTTCCTGCTGCTGGGCGATTTCCAGCTCATCATGGCGCCAGTCGCCAATCGGCGGCAGACCAATCGCCTGCGGCCTGTCGCGCAGCCGCCAGCAGAGAAAAACCCCCACCACAATCGCCAGCAGCCCGGCGATCATCATCCCGGCACGCCAGCCGTAGTGCAGCGCCGTCGCCGCCATCACGATAGGGATCAGCGCCCCGCCAACATTGTGCGCAGTATTCCACAGCGCCCACCAGCCGCCGCGTTCGGTACGCGAATACCACGCAGTCAATAAACGCGCGCAGACCGGCGACCCCCAGCCCTGGAAAAAGGCGTTCAGCGCCCAGAGCACCGCAAAAGCCCAGAGCGAGGTGGAAAAACCAAACAGAATGTTCACCACGCCGGTGGCGACAAGCCCAAACCCCATAAAATAACGGGCGTTGGAACGGTCACTGACGATACCGGAAACAAACTTCGACAGGCCGTAGGTGATGTAAAACAGCGTCGCCAGCAGACCAATGTCGCTGCGGGTCAGCACGCCGCTGGTGAGGATATCCGGTACGGCGGCGTTGAAGCTCTTGCGTGTGAAATAGAACAGCGCGTAGCCGAGCCAGATAGTGGTCAGAATATGCCGCCGCCAGTAGCGGTAGAGGGCATCCACTTCACGCTTATCGGTGATGAGCGGCGCGCTGACTGGGGATTTTAAAAACGAAAACATGACCGCTCCTTACACATAACGCTGGGGTAACGACACGCTGACCCGCGTGCCGTGCGTACAGGAAATCGAGAGCGATCCCCCGAGGGCGGTAATACGTTCACGCATCCCGGTGAGGCCAAATCCCTGCTGATTCGACCCCGGCGGCAGGCCGCTGCCGTCGTCCTCAATCACCAGCATCAGCCGTTCATCCTGCTGCCAGCCCTGAAGCGTCACCGCGCTGGCGTTGGCGTGCTTAACGATGTTGTTCAGCCCTTCCTGACAGACGCGAAACAGCGTCACCCGCTGACTTTCGCTGAGTGCAGATTCGTCAATTCGCCAGTCAAGGTGGCTGACAATGCCACGGCTTTCCAGCTCCATTTCACGCATCAATGAGCGGATCGCTTGTTCCAGCGTGAGATCATCCAACTGGCGCGGACGCAGACGACCCAACAGACGACGCACCGAATCGTACACGCCAAGAGAAAGTTGTTCGATATGCGCCCCGCTGCGCTTCACCCCTGCGTTTTCCGGCGCCAGCCGCTGGACAATGCCCGCCTGGGTGCGAATGGCGGTGATGGTCTGACCGATATCATCGTGCAGTTCGCGCGCCACATCCCGGCGCACGCTCTCTTCGGTCTCCAGCAGGCGTTCAGCCAGACGGTGGTTGCGCGCTAATTCGTTTTGCAGCGACTGGTTAAGCTCGCGCAGACGCTGGATCCCCGCGCCGAGCAGCAGCCCGGTCAGGCTTTGCACCAGCAGGGAGAGCAACAGGTCGACGGGATGATCGTGCCAGGTCTGGCTGGCAATCAGCGCAATGGCGTTCATTAACGTGGCAATCAGCGCCCCCTGCCAGCCGTAGTGCCAGGCGAGCGCAATGATCGGCAGTGCGAGGCAAAACGGCGTGAAGCGCGACAGTTCATCGGGCAGGCCAAGCTGCAACCACAGGCTGACGCTAAACAGCAGCAGATACCAGACCAGATGCCGCCCGCGCCAGTTCACCGGCTGAGACACCACCGCCGGGCCCAGCGGCAACCAGGTGGTGCTGGTAAGATAGTGCCAGAAAACCAGACAGATCGGGGCCAGCGTTAATCCACCGGTGAGCGTCAGCAGCAGGGCATTCCACGCCTCTTCGCCTTGCCCAAGCCAGGGCAGCGATTGCAGCAACGCCGCTGCCGTCAGCGCCGCGCCCTGTAACAGCAGCGTGCGCCAGTCGCGCTGATGGCGATAGCGCGAAATCAGCATCACCGGGAGTAACGTGAGGAAGCTCCCAATCATCAAAAGTGGCAAGTGAGCCAGCGCCACTTCCTGCGCCAGCCAGAAAAGAAGCAGCCATTCCGCACCCAGCAGCACCGGCCAGTAGCCGCGTGGACATTGCAGCATCAGCCCCAGACGCAGGCCAAACGGAAACAGCAGTACCGCCAGCTCCGGGCGCTCAACCAGGTGCAGGCTGATACTCCACAAGCAAAACCACGCGGCAGAGAAGATAAAGAAGCAGGCAACAACGGTGATTAACCGGGAACAGAGCGTGTTCATTGCCAGCCGTCAAACATCCGGCGGGCCAGTTCGACATCGTTGCTAACGCCCAGTTTTTCCATCAGGTTAGCACGATGCACGTGCACCGTTTTCGGCGACAGGCCCAGTTCGGCGGCAATCTCTTTTACCGCCATGCCTTGCGCCAGTTTCTCCGCCACCTGACGTTCGCGTTTGGTCAGCGGATCCTGACGACCAGCCGCCAGTTTGACGGCGATATCCGGCGTCAAATAGCAGCCGCCGGTCGCCACGGTATGCACCGCCGCGATCAGCTCATCAGGGCTACAGCGTTTAGAAAGGAAACCACGCGCGCCCGCGTTGAGCGCCTGCTCCACCAGCGCCGGGCTGTCGTGGACGGAGAGCATGATAATCGCCATCCCTTTTGGCAACTGGCTTAACAGTTCAAGACCGGAGATATCAGGCATCGAGATATCACAGATACATACCTGCACGCCACGTCCCGGTAATCCCGCCAGCGCCTCGCTGCCTGAGCCGAACTCAGCCACAACCTGCAAATCAGGTTCCAGCCCCAGCAACTGGGCAAAGCCGGAGCGGACGATAGTGTGGTCGTCGATAAGGGCAACGGTGATCATGGGTTCTGTCCTGGGGGATAAAAAACGTGCTTACCTTAACGATATACACTTTATCCTTCAAGCAGACTTGCCGCCTTATGCAGCTTGAAGGATTTTGTGTTCCGACGCGCTGCTGTTTAAGCCTTGAGCGATCAGGCGATGCCAGTTGTGACGGTAAATGTGCGGGTGTGCTGCGGTTCTAGCTGAATCAACGTGCCTTTTCGCTGTGCCGCCAGGAAGCCTTCAGGGCGACAAGTCGCAGGTAGGGCGAAGGCTGCCACCTGCTGATCGCCGTTATAGAGGATCCAACGGGTGACATAATTCAGCTCCGCGCTGGAGAAACGCGTCACGAACGTGGTGCCATCAGGTGCGATCATGCGAAATTCAGGCTTATCCGTGTATCGGTCCAGTTGGTCAGCGAAGAAAACGATTTCCGGATCGTAAAAATCGGGCTCGTTGAGGCGCCCCAGCGAGGTCTCGCCCTGGATGATCCGCTGATTAAACGCCAGCCACTGCTCGGTAGGCTTAACATGCGCGGGTACCGACTCACGCAGCTTCATGGCTTCATCCGGGATATTCTGGCTGAAGGTCGCTTCCGGTACGTAGGCATAGTTCATATGGCACATATACTGTAAAGGCATTGCCACTGAGGCGAGGTTGGTGACCGCCATCTGAATATCAAACAGCGCACTCGCTTTGCGCATAACCACCGCAGGATGCGCCTGATAATGATGACCGAACCCCATCACATACTCGTAGCGTCCGCTCACGCGCAAATTCTCTCCCTCCAGCTCCAGCCAGGCCTCATCCATCGCGGCACAGGCCATTTCGCCATGCAACGGGTGAGAATCTTCCGGCGAAGGGCAGCCATTAGCCAATATACCCGAGTGGAAAGCAAAGCAGCCGTATGTCGCTACCACTTCCGCAGCCGGTTTCGGCTGACTGAACATGTTGCGCATGGTCAGTTCATGCCCGTCAAACTGAGCATCCCAGATCATCTGCCCCATCCAGGGCAGAATAACCAGATGTCCACGACTGTTTTCTACCTTCAGCCCTTCCACACCGCTGGCGTAACGAAATGCGGTAACCGTGAAGTCGCTATTCTTCAGTAAGATTCGCGGATGCTCTGCAAAGAGTTCCCGCCACAGCGTGATACGTGTTGTCATGATCGCTCTCCTCAGGAAACAGTCGCTTCAGCCAGGTTATTGCGCACTTTGCTTTCACGCCAGAAGTAGATACCGACGTACACGAAGCACAACATGGAGACCAGGAACGAGAGTTGTAGCGAGTGGAACATATCGGCCACATAGCCCTGAATTGCCGGAACCACCGCTGCACCAACAATGGCCATGACAATAACCGCTCCCGCCATTTCAGTATGTTCGTTATCCACGGTATCCAGCGTACCGGCATAGATTGTCGCCCAGCAGGGTCCAAACAGGACGCTCACCAGTACGGCAACGTACACGGCGCTGAAGCTTGGCGCCAGCGCAACATAGACCAGAAACAGTGCGCCAATGATGGAGTAGAGGATCAGCACTTTTTCCGGATTGAAGCGTGTCATCAAGATGTTGGCGATAAACTTGCCGATAAAGAAGCAGGCAAAGCTATAGACCATGAAGGTTGAGGCGTCGCGCTCGTTGATATCACCCAATTCCAGCGCCAGACGGATGGTAAATGACCACACCGCGACCTGCATCCCCACGTACAGGAACTGCGCCACAATCCCACGGCGGAAACGGGCATTGCTGGCCAGATAACGCAGCGTATCCATCGCTGACGGACGTTTATGACTCGCCGTTTGCGCGACTTTACAGGTCGGGAAGCGGGTCAGCAGGAACAACACCATCACCACAACCAGCACCATAATCATGTACTTGTAAGGCTCAAGTGTATTTTCCAGCATCAACACTTTAAAGTTGTGGATCTGCTCCGCGTTCATCCCAGCCATCTGTTTTTCCAGACTCTCGCCTTCAGAGAAGACCAGATATTTACCCAGCAGAATACCAGCGGCTGCACCAATGGGGTAAAAGGTCTGGCTGATGTTCAGGCGCAGGGTGGCATACGCTTTTGGGCCTATCATGGAGCTGTAGGTGTTGGCTGCGGTTTCCAGGAAGCTCAGGCCAATCGCAATCGCAAAAATTGCCGCGAGGAACATGGTGTAGGTGGCCATGTGCGATGCCGGGAAAAAGAGCGTACAGCCAACAATATAAAGGGTCAGTCCCATTAAGATGGCGATTTTATAACTGGTCTTTTTAATCACCAAAGATGCCGGAATCGCAATTAAAAAATAACCGCCATAAAAGGTACTCTGAACTAATGCCGAAGCAAAGTTGCTGAGTGAAAATACGCTTTTGAATTGCGTAATCAGAATATCATTTAATGCGGCTGCGCATCCCCATAAAGGGAATAAACAGGATAACAAAATAAACTGGAACAGAGGCGTCTTATTCAGATAGCCGTCGGGCATCTGAATGATGTTTTTATCGTTCATAGTGCTACCTTTTACAATGCAGGAGTATTATTCGTTTAAGGTAAGAAACTCATTAAATTGTTCGATGCTTGGATAAGATGATTGAGTGCCTTTCCCGGTAACGCTGAATGCAGCGAAGAGAGCGGCTTTTTTCATGGCGGCTTCGACATCACCGCTTTGAACGTAATAGTGGGCAAAACAACCGATGAAAGCGTCACCTGCGCCACTGGTATCGACAGCGTTCACTTTAAACGCCGGGACATGGACTTCCTGGTCACGCGTCATCCACAGAGCGCCTTTCTCCCCCATGGTGACGATAATATTGTTCAGACCTTTATCGACCAAAGAACGTGCCGCGGCGCGAATATGGTCATAGGTATCCACCGGCATACCGGTTAATATTTCGAGCTCGGTTTCATTTGGCACGAAGAAATCGCATTTACAGGCATAAGACATATCTAATTCCCGTAATGCAGGGGCGGGATTTAATAACACTTCAATACCGTGTTTTTTACCGAATTCAATCGCGTGATAAACCGTTTCCAACTGTACTTCCAGCTGCAGGACAATAAGTTGACACTTTTTCAGATCTTCCGCCGCGCGATCGATATCTTCCGGGGAGAGAAACTTGTTGGCACCTTTAATAATCAGAATGCTGTTGCTGGAGTTTGCATTAACAAAGATCGGTGCAACGCCGCTGCTGGTGCAGGGTACCTTTTCGACATAGGTCGTATTAATCCCCCAGGATTCGAGATTACGAATGGTGTTATCCGCAAAAATATCATCACCGACTTTCGTCAGCATCAGCACTTTGGAGTTGAGCTTAGCAGCCGCAACGGCCTGATTTGCCCCTTTACCGCCACAACCAATTTTAAAGGCGGGTGCTTCCAGCGTTTCCCCTTCTTTGGGCATCTGGTTGATGTAGGTGATGAGATCCACCATGTTGGAGCCAATAACCGCGATATCCATTTTACTACCTCTCAGAAACAATCACACAACAATGATATTAAAATAACATTATCATGTTACTTCCGTATCATTTGTGACTAGGATCGCGATTGGAGGATCATTTTATTGTTTATTTATTATGCTAAATGTTGCGTCTCTATCACACTCAAAATGATTAACTTGCTTACAATTGACTGAAAACTCGCTGCTTATAATCAATAAAACGTGTAAAAACACGCTTTTATTTCCCAATGGTCAGACGTATAGTAATGCAGCAATGTCATGTTCCCAGAAACACATAAATGTTACTGAAGGAACATGAAAACATGATTCGTGGAGAGTGTGCATGGAAACCAAGCAAAAAGAACGTATTCGACGTCTGATGGAATTGTTGAAGAAGACCGACAGAATCCATCTGAAAGAGGCGGCGCGCATGCTGGAGGTTTCCGTGATGACCATCCGTCGGGATCTCAGCCAGGATGACGAACCATTGCCGCTTACGCTACTCGGTGGTTACATCGTGATGGTGAACAAGCCCGCCACCCTCGTTAACGCTCCGCTCCCCGTGCAAAAGCAGTATCATCGCGACGATTTACCGGTTGCCATTCTGGCCGCGGGACTGGTCAGTGAAAACGATCTGGTCTTTTTTGATAATGGTGCGGAAATGCCATTAGTCGTCAGCATGATCCCGGACGATATTACCTTTACCGGAATTTGCTACTCACACCGGGTATTCGTGGCGCTAAATGAAAAACCCAACGCCACGGTGATTCTTTGCGGGGGCACCTATCGGGCGAAAAGTGATGCCTTTTACGACACCAGCAATCCCTCTCCGCTGGATGCGCTCAACCCACGAAAAGTGTTTATCTCTGCCAGCGGAGTCCATGAGCATTTCGGCGTTAGCTGGTTCAATCCGGACGATCTGGCCACCAAACGCAAAGCAATGGAACGCGGATTGCGCAAAATTCTGCTGACCCGCCACGCCCTGTTTGATGAGGTTGCTCCCGCCAGCATTGGTCCGCTTTCCACTTTTGACGTACTGATAAGCGATCGCCCGTTGCCGGCAGATTACGCAACCCACTGCCGGAACGGTTCTGTCAAAGTCATCACCCCGGATTCAGACGGCGACTAACTCACTCAAAGAAAACCGTGATTTTGTTAAACATCGACGGGTCGGACTGGTTGCGGGCCACTTTCACCACATCTTCCAGCTTGTCGATCTGGCTTATCATCTGCTCAAGACGTTGATCGTCATTGACCAGTAGCCAGATGCGGCTCTTGTCGCTGTCCTGAATCGGTAGACAGAGAATGCCTTCCACGTTGAACGCGCGGCGGGCAAACAGCCCGCAGACGTGGGTCATTACGCCCGGATGGTTGCGTACGGTGAGTTCCAGGATTACGTTGTCATGAGTCTGCTGTTGCATGGCTTATTCCCCCACCATTTCTGTGTTTGCCGCACCCGGCGGCACCATCGGGTACACTTTTTCTTCGGCATCGATGCGCACGTGGATCAGCGCAGGTCCAGGGCGATTAATAATCTCCTGCAACGCTGCCTGTGGATCCGCTTCGTTATTCAAATCGCAGGTTTCGAGGCCAAACCCGGCGGCTATCTGCATAAAGTTAATCATCCCCGGATATGTCGCCGCAAAAACGCCCTGCTTATAGAACAAACTCTGCTGCTGATACACCAGACCCAACGCTTCGTTATTCATCAGGATGATTTTAATATCCAGCTGATTTTCGCTGGCCGTCGCCATTTCCTGAATATTCATCATCAGGCTACCGTCGCCGGAGAAGCACAGCACCTTTTTGTCCGGGTTGGCCAGCGCTGCGCCAATTGCCGCCGGCAGGCCAAAGCCCATGGTTCCCAGACCGCCGGAGGTCAGCCACTGACGCGGACGGTTCAGCGGGTAAGCCTGTGCGGCCCACATCTGATGCTGGCCTACGTCGGTGGTGATAATGGCATTGTCATCCACGCAGGCCGCTACGGCGTTGATCAGCCCATAGTGGCTGAGCGGGTCGCTTTCCTGCGGAATGCTGCAGGGGAATTCGCGTTGTAAATCGGCCACCATTTGATGCCACGACTCTCGCGGCTGCGCGTCAATTAATGGGATCAGTTGTGCCAGAACCTCATCGACATCCGCCTGAATCGCCACGTGCGGCTGTTTGATTTTACCCAGCTCCGCACGGTCGATATCCACATGGATGATTTTGGCGTTCGGACAGAACTGCTCGGTTTTACCAATCGCCCGGTCATCAAAACGCGCGCCCAGAACAATCAATAAGTCCGCTTCTTGCAGAATAAAGTTAGTGCTGCGCGCGCCGTGCATACCCAGCATGCCTAACGACAGCGGATGCGCTTTCGGCAACATACCGAGCGCCATTAAGGTCATGGTGGTGGGCAGCATGGCTTTTTCTGCCAGTTCACGAACCCGCTCAGGCGCGTTAATCACGCCGCCGCCGAGATACAGCACCGGACGCTGTGCGGCGTTAATCATAGCTGCGGCATCGCGAATGCTGTCCTGGCTGAACGCCGGTGCCGCCATTTTCTGCGCGGGCTCCGGCATCTCTTCAATTTCAAAAACGGCGGTTTGAATATCCTTAGGAATGTCTATCCACACCGGGCCCGGACGGCCGGACTGCGCAATGCGGAACGCATCGCTCATGACCTGCGGTAATTCACTGATATGGCGGACCAGATAGTTGTGCTTGGTGATGGGGATAGAGATGCCGTAGGTATCGACTTCCTGGAAGGCGTCGGTCCCGATCATTGAGGCCGGAACCTGCCCGGTGATACACACCAGCGGGATAGAATCCAGCCGCGCGTCGGCAATGGCGGTCACCAGGTTGGTCGCGCCCGGTCCGCTGCAGGCCATACAGACGGCGGGTTTACCATCGGTTCTCGCCATCCCCTGCGCGATAAACCCCGCGCCCTGCTCGTGGCGCGCCAGGATATGACGGATTTGCGTGCTTTGGCTTAAAGCGTCATAGACGGGAAGAATCGATCCGCCAGGAATACCGGTGACCACCTGAATCCCCTGGCGTTCCATGAAATGAACGATGAATTCTGCGCCCGTAAAACGCGTACGCTTGGATGTTATGCCCGAACTTGCCATGCTCCAGTCCTTTTATTCTGGGCCTTTGCTTCGGGCAGGTCTCTTAAACGAAAAACCCCGCCCGGTTTGCGCCGGCGGGGTTTTGGAATCGTGTGTTGATCCGGACCCTACGGCGCATTGCCGACGACCACCACCACACGCACGACGACCGCTGCGCGAGATGGCGCAGTTTTTAGTAGGGTCGCAGTCAGCATGGAAGGGTTCATTAGGGACCTGTCTGTTTGTTGATTAACTGGATTTATACAAACACAGGTTTTTCAGCGTGACAATGGAAAATTTTTCATCTGCATAAAAATGCGTCAACGATCACATTTCGCTGTGCAGAGTCGGAAAACAAAAAACCCCGCCGGAGCGAGGTTTTTTTCAGCGCTGTGCGGTTGGTAGCCGCCGAACACACTGTGTTATGTCAACGGAAAAAGTATACGCGTTCTGCGAAGAACACGCAATTTCGGCACGAATTTTGATGGTTTTGAGTATGGAACATGAATGACACAACGTCCATAAAATACTGTTAATTTATACAGTATTTATCTATAATGTCTCGGTACGCAATGTGTTATGCGGGGGGCCGCATCGTAAACCGGCGCATCAAAGTCCTGGCTGAAACGGGTGGTGCCGTCAGCGCCTTAACCCCCGTGTGAGCACACTGTGTTATGTCAACAAAGGTGCTGGCAACAGGCAGCGGCGAGGTACGTCAGCACCGTGCTCCTTGTACCAAAAGGAGAGCGTATGAGCCTCGTGGATATCGCTATTCTTATCCTCAAACTCATTGTTGCAGCACTGCAACTACTTGATGCCGTTCTGAAATACGTTAAGTAATTCGGATTCAAGTCGCACCTAAGGGGAGCGGGTAACACTCCGCTCCCCTTTCACCTTCTCCCTGGTGCTTGTCTCGCGCCAATATGTTACGTTTTTATGACATTCTCAGGGAAGAACGCCACCATGACGCTTTCTGTTTTCTGCATTTTGCTGTTTGCCGCGCTGCTGCATGCCAGTTGGAATGCCATTGTTAAAGCTGGAAACGATAAACTGTACTCGGCGATTGGCGTCAGCGGCTCCGCGGCGATTATGGCACTGATCTGCTTACCCTTCGCGCCTCAGCCTTCCGCCGCCAGCCTGCCGTTTTTGGCCATCTCAACCGCGTTGCAAGTGGTGTATACGGTCCTGGTCGCCAAAACCTATCAGGTTTCGGATATGAGTCAGACCTATCCTCTGATGCGTGGGACAGCACCGCTGCTGGTTGCGATTATCAGCGTCTTGTTCCTTGGCGATAGCCTGTCTGTGTTTGCCTGGGTGGGGATTGCTACGATCTGTCTGGCCATTCTCGGCATGGCATTTAACGGACGCAGCAGCTCACAACGCGGGATCGTACTGGCGCTCATTAACGCCTGCTTTATCGCTGGTTACACGCTGGTTGATGGCACCGGCGTACGCTTATCAGAAACCGCGCTCGGTTATACGCTGTGGACCTTCTTTCTGAACGGTTCCTGTCTGCTGGGCTGGGCGATGATCGCCCGGCGCCGGGAAGCGTCACGCTATCTGGTACAACAGTGGAAGAAAGGTATTCTGGGCGGGATTGGCACGATGGGTTCTTACGGTCTGGCGCTGTGGGCCATGACCCAGGCTCCGTTGGCGGTGGTCGCAGCGCTGCGTGAAACCTCCATTCTGTTTGGCGCTCTGCTCGCCTGGCTACTGCTGAAAGAAAAGGTTGCCGGAATACGCCTTGTCGCGGCCGCCGGTATTGCCGTAGGCGCTGTCTTACTTCGCTTGTCATGATCGCGCCGTAAAGCCGATGCAATCCGGCAACATTTGTTGCCGCTTTTTGTTTACATTTCCTGCCGTTCATCGCGTAAACATTCCAGCCCACTATCTGGCCTTCTTTTTCTGTTGTGGTAGATTCCACGCGCATTTACGGGAAAGTACAGCACCTTATTCTTCTTTTTTCTCTTTTTTAAAAGTAATCAGCGAAATGAAAAGGCATAGAAGCGTCAATTTGTTGTTGATGTTGGTATTACTGGTGGCGGTAGGTCAGATGGCGCAAACCATTTATATCCCCGCGATTGCTGATATGGCGCGTGAACTGAACGTTCGCGAAGGAGCGGTGCAAAGCGTAATGGCCGCCTACCTGCTGACCTACGGCCTGTCACAACTGTTTTACGGCCCACTTTCCGATCGCGTTGGCCGCCGTCCGGTGATCCTCGCCGGAATGTCTATTTTTATGCTGGCCACGCTGGTCGCGATTACCACCCACAGCCTGACGGTACTGATTATCGCCAGTGCAATCCAGGGCATGGGCACAGGCGTCGGCGGTGTAATGGCGCGAACCTTACCGCGCGATCTGTACGAAGGCACGCAGCTGCGCCACGCGAATAGTTTGTTAAACATGGGGATTCTGGTGAGTCCGCTGCTGGCCCCGCTGATTGGCGGCATGCTGGATACCCTGTGGAACTGGCGCGCCTGTTACATCTTCCTGCTGGTTCTGTGCGCGGGCGTCACGTTTAGCATGGCGCGCTGGATGCCGGAAACGCGTCCTGCGGGCGCACCGCGTCCACGCCTTATCGCCAGCTATAAAACGCTGTTTGGTAACAGTTCTTTCACCTGTTACGTGCTGATGCTGATCGGCGGCCTGGCGGGCGTTGCGGTCTTCGAGGCCTGCTCCGGGGTATTGTTGGGCGCAAGGCTCGGTTTAAGCAGCATGGTGGTCAGTATCCTGTTTATTCTGCCCATCCCGGCGGCATTTTTCGGCGCCTGGTTCGCCGGTCGCCCGAATAAGCGTTTCTCGACGCTGATGTGGCAGTCGGTTATCTGCTGTCTGGTAGCCGGTTTAATGATGTGGATCCCGGGCCTGTTTGACGTGATGAACGTCTGGACGCTGCTGGTTCCCGCCGCACTATTTTTCTTCGGTGCCGGGATGCTGTTTCCGCTGGCAACCAGTGGCGCAATGGAGCCTTTCCCATTCCTGGCAGGCACTGCCGGTGCGCTGGTTGGGGGATTACAGAATATTGGTTCCGGCGTGCTGGCGTGGTTCTCTGCAATGCTGCCGCAGACCGGGCAAGCCAGTCTGGGCCTGCTGATGACCCTTATGGGACTATTGATTTTTGTTTGCTGGCTTCCGCTGGCGTCACGCGTGTCGCATCAGGGGCAGGCGGTTTAAGCGTATGATGGCCCGGCTTATCGCCGGGCTTTTCGCATTCAGGCGCGATCATCGTCGTCAGTAACGGCTCCAGCGCTGGACGCCAGGCGCCTTCCTCGCCATCATAAAACTGCGTATCCGCATTGATAGCATAGGGAATTTTCGCTTTTTTCAGTTCGCACGCCATAAATCGGGCAAACGCCATTTGCGAGGCAGAAGGCGCGTTCCTGATGGTTTCTCCTGGCGACCACCCTCCCACCCAACTGACATGACCCGTTTTCTGCTGCCAGTGAATGGCGGTATTGATACGGGCGCGAATAGCAGCCTTTTCTGCCGCTGTGCCTGAGGTCCACGGATATTTACCGTTATTTTTCAGCGGCCCCCACGGAAAAATATGCCATTGAGCCAGCACGGTATTCTGACTTTGCGGCGGCAGTTTCAGGTCAGGCAAATCTTCCGGCGCGGCGCGTAGTCGCGGCGCGATAAAAATCATCCGCTGCGGGTCGATGGCATGGACAGTACGAATGGTTTTGTCATACACCCGATTGAGCGACACCTGATTATGGTTGAGCTTATCAGAGGGTTCATATATCAGGTCGAAACCCAGTAACGGCGAGCTTTGACCAAAGTAATGCGCCACCGCCACCCACCAGTTAACCACCTCTTTTTCGTTACCGGTACTGGGATCTTTTTTATATTCGTCAGCCTGATAGGCAATTATCGGGATCACGCCATACTGCTCGCAGGCTTCCACCAGCTTGCGCAGATGTATAAGCCGCGCCTCCGTAGGCTCTCCCGCCACGCGAATGCGCACGTGGGTTAACCCTTTCGCCTTGTAATCCCGCACCACCAGCGGATCGAATTCACGGATACCCCGATCGGTGCGCGCCCAGTCTACGTCCATCCCAACGCCAAGCTGCTGCGCATACTGCGCCGCAGTCAGCACAGGTTGCGCGGCACACACGGTGGCGCTGGCTAACAGTAAAAGGGAAACAATCGGCTTTAACACGGTCGTCCTTACGCAAATCATCAGGAGTGATATCACGTATTTAGCATGCTTTTTCACTTTGCGTGTAGCGAGAAAGCGTAAAAAATATTCGCGGCCTGCTTATTTAACCTGTTCCTGAAGCCAGCGAATAAACGCCTCGATTTTCGGCCACTGTCTGCCAGGCAGGGTGGTGATGTAGTAGTGCTGATGGCATTTCAGCGCCATATCGCCAAAAGGCGCAACCAGCTCTCCACTGTCGAGGCGTTTTTGCACCAGCCGCTTTCGGCCCATCGCCACGCCGATATGATTCATCGCCGCAATCACCGCCAAATCAGAACGATCGAAGCCAATTCCCGACGATGTCGGCAGATTCACCGAAAAATGCTGCGCCCAACTGTGCCATTCATCGGTCCCGGAGTCGTTACTCCACGCCTGTCTGTCATGCAGCAACGTACAGTGCGGTAAATTCACCAGCGAACCGTTAAGGTCATGGCGGCGAGCGTAGTCCGGGCTGCATACCGGCAGGATCTCTTCATCCATCAGGAAGTGGTGCGTGAGCTGCGCGGAGGGTGCGTCGTCAAAATAGATGGCCAGATCGACCCCGGCACGCTGCAGATTGACGTTGTCGTTCCCGGTCAGCATGGTCAGCGAAATCGACGGATAGCGACGGGTAAAGTCGCCGAGCGCCGGAACCAGCCAGCACTGAGCGATAGAAGGCCGTGAGTACACGGTGAGGGTCCCGGACAACTCCTGATTTTTAATATCAAGGATTTCCTGATTCAGCGTATCCAGCGATGATTTCAGCGCCCAGAACACCCGCTTGCCCTCGTGGGTGAGTTCCACTTTACGATGCGAACGAACAAACAGCTGAATACCCAGCTCATCTTCCAGCTGATTAATGCGATGGCTGACAGCGCTGGGGCTTAGTGACAGCTCATCTGCCGCCAGCGCAAACGACTGATGTCGGGCCGCCACTTCAAAGGTATACAGCTTTGACAACTGCCAGCCGTTGAGCAGCCGATTTCTGACCTCGCGTAAGGGATCCATGTTCACCTCCTGTCCTCCTGATTCATTCGCCGGAGTGTAAAAAAGTTCGCTGCAAAAATCAGCACAAAGATGAATCAAGGTGAACCATATCGCATAAACAAAGCGTAATTAGACGCAAATCACCTACTTGATGCAATCTGGCTCATGTGAAAGGGGATTTATATCGTTTGTCAGACTATGCCTTATTTTTGTCCAATAACCCTATATTAATCACAGGGCAAGGTGAGTTATGCACTCTCAAATCTGGGTTGTGAGCACGCTGCTGATAAGCATCGTGTTAATCGTTTTGACCATCGTGAAGTTCAAATTCCACCCGTTTCTGGCGCTGCTGTTAGCCAGCTTCTTCGTGGGTACGATGATGGGTATGGGGCCGCTGGATATGGTCAATGCCATTGAGAGTGGCATCGGCGGTACGCTGGGCTTCCTCGCCGCGGTTATCGGCCTTGGGACCATTCTTGGCAAAATGATGGAAGTGTCCGGCGCGGCCGAACGCATCGGCCTGACGCTACAGCGCTGTCGCTGGCTTTCCGCTGACGTCATTATGGTACTGGTCGGGCTGATTTGCGGGATCACGCTGTTTGTTGAAGTCGGCGTAGTGCTGTTGATTCCTCTGGCCTTTTCAATTGCCAAAAAAACCAATACCTCGCTACTGAAGCTGGCGATTCCGTTATGTACAGCGCTGATGGCGGTACACTGCGTCGTGCCGCCACATCCAGCCGCCCTGTTCGTGGCGAACAAGCTGGGCGCGGACATTGGCACCGTGATTGTCTACGGCTTACTGGTGGGCTTAATGGCCTCGCTGATCGGCGGTCCGCTGTATCTGAAATTCCTCGGTAACCGTCTGCCGTTTAAACCGGTTCCGGCTGAGTTTTCCGACCTCAAGGTGCGCGACGAAAGTACGCTGCCATCGCTGGGCGCTACGCTGTTTACCGTACTGCTGCCGATTGGCCTGATGCTGGTAAAAACCGTCGCTGAGCTGAACATGGCGAAAGGCAGCACGGTTTATACGCTGTTGGAGTTTATTGGTAACCCGATCACCGCGATGTTTATTGCCGTTTTCGTGGCCTATTACATTCTCGGCCTGCGTCAGCACATTGGCATGGGTGCGCTGCTGACCCACACCGAAAACGGTTTTGGCTCCATTGCTAACATTTTGCTGATTATCGGCGCAGGCGGCGCATTCAACGCTATCCTCAAGAGCAGCGGACTGGCGGATACCCTCGCGCTGATCCTCTCGAACATGCATATGCACCCGATTCTGCTGGCATGGCTGGTGGCGTTAATCCTGCATGCTGCGGTGGGCTCTGCCACGGTGGCGATGATGGGTGCGACGGCAATCGTGGCCCCGATGCTGCCGCTCTACCCCAACGTTAGCCCGGAGATCATCGCCATTGCCATCGGTTCCGGCGCGATTGGCTGCACGATCGTCACCGATTCCCTCTTCTGGCTGGTGAAGCAATATTGCGGTGCCACCCTAAATGAGACGTTCAAATATTATACGACCGCGACATTTATCGCGTCCGTTATTGCACTGGTTTGCACATTCCTGCTTTCCTTTATTATCTAAGCGCAAAGAGACTGACTATGGAAAACATTCAAACACTTATCGCCCAGCATCCTTTAGTGGAAGATCTGGTCGCTCTCAAGGAGACGACCTGGTTTAACCCTGGCACTACCTCTCTTGCGGAAGGTTTACCGTATGTTGGCCTGACAGAGCACGATGTTCAGGATGCCCACGCTCGTCTGACGCGCTTCGCGCCGTATCTGGCGCAGGCATTCCCGGAAACCGCAGCCACCGGCGGCATTATCGAATCTGAACTGGCCGCGATCCCGGCGATGCAAAAGCGGCTGGAAAAAGAGTATGAGCAGCGCATCAACGGCGAAATTCTGCTGAAGAAAGACAGCCATCTACCGATTTCCGGCTCAATTAAAGCGCGTGGCGGTATTTATGAAGTGCTAACCCACGCGGAAAAACTGGCGCTGGAAGCCGGTCTGCTGACCACACAAGACGATTACAGCATTCTGCTTTCGCCTGAGTTTAAACAGTTCTTCAGTCAGTACAGCATCGCCGTAGGCTCCACTGGCAACCTTGGGATGTCGATCGGCATTATGAGCGCCCGTATCGGCTTTAAGGTAACTGTTCATATGTCTGCCGACGCTCGCGCATGGAAAAAAGCCAAACTGCGCAGCCACGGCGTGACGGTCGTGGAGTATGAAGAAGATTATGGCGTGGCGGTTGAGCAGGGCCGTAAGGCGGCACAATCCGATCCGAACTGTTTCTTTATCGATGATGAAAATTCCCGCACGTTGTTTTTAGGTTATGCGGTCGCCGGCCAGCGTCTGAAGGCGCAGTTCGCGCAGCAGGGGCGCGTGGTGGATGCCGACCATCCGCTGTTTGTTTACCTGCCGTGCGGCGTCGGCGGTGGGCCTGGCGGGGTAGCGTTTGGCCTGAAGCTGGCATTCGGCGATAACGTGCACTGTTTCTTCGCAGAACCGACCCATTCACCGTGCATGCTGCTGGGGATTTATACCGGGCTGCACGATACGATTTCTGTGCAGGACATTGGCATCGATAACCTGACAGCGGCAGATGGGCTGGCGGTGGGCCGCGCGTCCGGCTTTGTTGGCCGGGCAATGGAACGTCTGCTCGACGGTCTGTACACCCTGGACGATCAGACTATGTACGACATGCTGGGCTGGCTGGCGCAGGAAGAAGGCATTCGCCTTGAGCCGTCGGCGCTGGCCGGGATGGCCGGTCCGCAGCACGTTTGCGCTTCTGCTGACTATCAGCAAATGCACGGCTTCAGCGCGGAGCAGCTCAATAACGCCACCCACCTGGTGTGGGCGACCGGCGGCGGCATGGTGCCGGAAGCCGAAATGGCGCAGTATCTGGCCAAAGGACGTTAAACGCCGCTGAAATTAACGCAGCATCGCCATCAGTTCCATCGGTGAGCGATGTTGCTTCAGAAGGTCACGCATCACGCGCATATGCGGCGCGGTATGATTGAAGAAAGCGCTGTATCCGCCGCAAATCGCACTCTTTCCACTGCTGTCGCGATGCTTTGGACAATCGCCATGGCAAAAGCGTAATAGCGAACACGCCTGGCATTCCGCGCTCAGCGTGGTTCTCTTGGACTGACCAAACGCCGCTGCCCACGGGCTGGCGTTGAGCTCACTCAACGACGTGCGATGAATATTACCCAGGCGAAAATCAGGGTGAACATAGTGATCGCACTGATACAAATCGCCATTCGCTTCCAGAGCAAAAGCATGTCCGCAGGTGGAGCTTAGCGAACACATCTGCGCCGGGTGTCCGCACCATACGCCCAGAGTTGAATCAAATAACTGGACGAATACGCGGCCAATATCCTCTCTGACCCAGATATCAAAGACGGAATTCAGGAAGGTTCCCCACGCCTGAGGCGGGACGGATTCGGCGGTAAGCTCGCTGTCTTCATCATATTCAACCAGCGGAATGAACTGCAAAAAAGGCGTGCCAAGCTGGCGAAGGTAGCGATACATCTGTCCTGGTCGCTGGCTGTTCAGAGAATTAACCACTACCAGCAGATTGAACTCCACCTGATGCTTACGGAGCCTGGCAATGGCGTCCACCACCTTATGGTGAGTCGGTTTTCCGCTGCGGTTAACACGATAAGCATCGTGCAACTCGGCGGGGCCATCCAACGAAATCCCCACCAGCCAGCCGTTATCGTGCAAAAACTGACACCATTCGTCGTTGAGCAAAATCCCGTTGGTCTGGAACGCGTTATGGATTTTCTTCCCTTCCCCGTACTGTTTTTGCAACGTCACTATGCGGCGAAAAAAGTCGATGCCACAGAGGGTTGGCTCTCCGCCCTGCCAGGCGAACATCACGTCAGCCCCCGGCTGTGCGGCGATATGCTGACGGATAAACGTCTCTAAGGTGGCGTCGTCCATTTCGGGTTGAGTGGGTTTATCAATGTAAAAACAGTAACGACAATCCAGGTTACAACGAGAGCTGGCTGGTTTGGCCATGACCTGACATCCTGTCATGCTAAATTCCCGATAAACGCAATAAGTTGGCGGACATGCGTTACAGCAAACAGTATTGCGAGGGATAACACCGCGAGGGAGATCATAAATTTGTCACGCACCGCGCGAGATTCAGAAAAATCGCTATGCGTAACATCCATCAGATTACGGCTGCGGGTATAGCGCCACAGAACGATTGCCACCAGCGCCAGCACCACAATTGAAACCCAAAACAGGAAACCCGCCTGATGCCAGTTGTGCTTCAGCGCCAACGCCATTAGCGCGCCATAACCCAGAAGCGTACGAAACCAGGCCAGCGATGTTCGCTCCGGTTGTAACCCCGGATCGGCGATACGTCGCGACTTACGGCTATCCGGCATACAGCACCAGTCCCATGACAATCACCGCGACAATAAACAAAATCAGACTGATGATTAACAGGCTATGGGTATAGGGCAAATCCTCTTTCAGGCGCATCGCCCTCTCATTACGCAGCCAGCGCAGGTAGCCATAAATCGCCAGACCACCGGCAAACAGGCATAGCAACAGCGCTAAAAGCTCACGAATTACCGGCGTGGCAAAATCCGGAGCCAGTTGGTCGAGACCAACCCCCGCCGCCAGAAATCCCAGCGCGGTACGGATCCACGCCAGAAAGGTACGCTCATTTGCCAGTGAGAAGCGGTAATCCGGGGCTTCTCCAAGGCGGGAAATTTTCATCAGGACTCCTTTTTACTTTCACAGTTCAGCTACAACGCTGCTCACTTTCAGAATTGCGAACATGGTATTGCTGATACTCTTTATGCCATCCAGCACAAGGAGGTCTGATGGACATATTATCGCAAAACAAATGTAGCTCATTGGGAATGCTTTTTGGCGCCATTGCATTGATCCTTGGCATTTTTCATTTTTCTTTCGGTCCTTTTTCCGCCCCGCCTCCTACGCTTGAAAGCGTGGTATCAGAGAAGGTATCTGCCGTTAAAAAAGGTATTCTTGCTGGACTGAAAGGCGAACAAGCATCTGCCGCAGTGGAAAAACCAGCAACAGATATCGATAAGATACTGGATAACAGCGGCATTGCTCTTGCCGTCATCGCGCTGGTATGTGCATTTATTGGCGGCATGCGCAAAGAAAATCGTTGGGGTATTTGTGGTGCGATGTGCTTTGGTGGCGGAACGCTCGCCTTTCACGCCCTGCTTTTTGGTATTGGAATTATCTGCGCCATCATCCTGCTTATTCTGATCTTCTCCTTTCTCGGCAACGTTTCACCGGTTTAGTTTGCATGCCAGATGGCGACGTTCATCTTACCCGGCCTACAGGTGATGCAGGCCGGATACTCGCTCTTTAACCCATCCCCCAAAAAATCACCGCCAGCAGTTGCGGCGTGATAATTCGCAGGAACATCACCAGCGGATAAACGGTCGCATACGAAAGCGCCGCTGCCCCGCTGGTGGCATGCAGGTTGTTAGCAAATGCCAGTGCAGGCGGATCGGTCATTGAGCCAGCCAGCATGCCGCACAGCGTGAGGTAGTTCATTTTGACGAAAATCCTCGCCAGCAGCCCCACGGTAATCAGCGGAATCGCGGTGATGAAAATACCGTAGCCCACCCAGCTCAGGCCATCTCCCTGCGTCAGGGTATGAACAAAATCACCGCCTGACTTCAGACCAACCACTGCGAGAAACAGCACGATACCCAACTCTCGCAGCGCCAGGTTAGCGCTGGGGGGCATAAACCAATACAGCTTACCAATGCTGCCAATACGCCCCAGGATCAACGCCATAATCAGCGGCCCACCGGCCAACCCCAGTTTTAGCGCCACCGGGAACCCCGGAATGAACAGCGGGATTGAACCCAGCAGAACACCCAGCCCGATCCCGATAAATACCGGCAGCATCTGCACCTGCTGCAGTTTTTGCTGGGCGTTACCCACCACATTGGCAACAGTATCAATCGAGGAAGGTCGACCGACCAGATTGAGGATGTCGCCAAACTGCAGGCTGGCGTCGCTGCTGGCTACCAGCTCAACCCCCGCACGGTTCAGACGGGAGATAACCACGTCGTATCGTTCTTTGAAATGCAGGTCGCGGATTCGTTTCCCCAGCACCTGTTCGTTGGTCACCACCACGCGCTCAACGCGTAAATCGGTGCCTCGCGTCGACAGCGATGTGTCCACCTCCTGCCCAATCACTACCTGCGCGTTGTGCAGATCAGCAGGCTGACCAACCAGGTGTAGCAGGTCGCCCATCTGGATAATCGTCCCCGGCGACGGCACCATCAATGTTTCTTCACGTTTTAAACGTGAGCAGATAATTTTGTCGCTGTTCAGGATTGGGACATCCTGAATCGCCATATTGTTGAGGTTCGGGTTTTCCACACGGATATTCATCGTCTGAATCAGCGCGTGCCCGTTGGTCAGCGTGGATTCATGCTGATGGGCTTCGGCATCGACGTTAACGCGAAAAATAAGGCGCATCAGCCACATAGTGAGCAAAATACCGCAGATACCAAAAGGATAAGCCATGGCATAGCTCATCCCCATCTGATCCACCACATCAACAGAAGTACCCAGATCGCGCAGAATCTGCTGCCCCGCGCCTAATGCCGGAGTATTGGTGACCGCACCGGAAAAAATGCCCAGCACCACGGGAAGGGGAATGGCAAAAATCTTATGCAGGATCGCGGTGACCAGGCCACCCATGATAACAATCAGCACGGCAAACAGATTCAGCCGTAGGCCCGAAACGCGCAGTGACGCAAAAAAGCCCGGCCCCACCTGAATACCGATGGTGTAGACGAAAAGAATCAGGCCAAATTCCTGAATAAAATGCAGCATGTCGCCGCTCAGGGTCATCCCTGCCTGATCGACAAAATGCCCGACAATAATACCGCCGAACAGCACGCCTCCGATGCCAAAACCAACACCACGTATTTTTATGTTGCCGATCCATAATCCGACAACTGCCACCATTGCCAGAACGCTGACCGTCAATGCTATATCACTCATTTTCCTGTTCCCTGTGAATAACATTTTATTTAACGAAGATTATGACTGAACCGTTCAGGCATGAATGCAGAGTGGCGCACATTATCATGCTACAGAGCGCCCAGGAGCGCTTAAGAAGGGCGTTCTTTACTGTTTTTCTTCACGTCGATTTGAAATTGCTGAATGCTTTTTTCTGGCAATGGCAGCGCTTCCGGCATCCTGCCCTCCAGATCATAGTTTCATGTGGGCTGATGCACAAAAAAGCCCCGTCATTTCTGGCGGGGCAAAGGCATGGAGCTATTTAACTGTCTAATGCGGGACGTTCGCTGATGGCGATACGTTGTGGAGCGATGGTTTCAGGTTCATTCCGGGTCAAATCGATATGCAGCAAGCCGTTAGTGAAGCTTGCGCCGGAGACTTCCATATTTTCAGCCAGCGTAAAGCTCAGGCTGAACGGCTGAGTGACCAGCCCCTGATGCAACCATTTGGTCTCTTTTTCCGGCTGCTGCGGCGTACCTTTCACGGTCAGGCGTGTGCCTTCCAGTTGAATATCCAGATCTTCCTGGCGGAAACCGGCTAACGCAAGGGTAATGCGGTAGTGGTTATCATCGCTCTTTTCGATGTTATAAGGCGGGAAGCTCTGGCTTTCGCCAGTGTTTTGCAAGGCATTGGCCAGTTTGTCAAAACCGATCCATTGACGCAGCAGTGGGGATAAATCGTAGTTACGCATAATAATCTCCTTCTAAGAAGCGAGTAAGTACCTTTTGGCTCCCTGACGGCAAGCCGATTGCTTAGCAGGGCCGCCTGAAGCGGCCCACAGAATTAGTTGATTTCGATGCGGCGCGGCTTGTTCGCCTCGGGAATCACGCGTTCGAGATCGATATACAGCAGACCATTCACCAGGTTCGCGCCGCGAACATGAATGTTCTCCGCTAACTGGAACTTACGTTCGAAGTTGCGCTCGGCAATCCCCTGATACAGGTAAGTACGTTCTTTTTGATCGTCCGCATGGGCGCCTTTCACCACCAGCAGATTGTCCTGGGCAGTAATTTCCAGTTCGCTTTCAGCAAAACCAGCAACGGCAATCGCAATTCGGTAATGGTTTTCGTCTACCAGCTCAACGTTATACGGAGGGTAGCCGCCATTGCTCTGGCCCTGATTGTTTTCCAGCAGGTTAAACAGGCGATCAAAACCAATAGCAGAACGGTACAGCGGGGATAAATCAAAGTTACGCATAATCAATAGCTCCTGAAATCAGCGAGAATAATAGACCTTCCATCATGGACAGGTCAGGTAGCCAGGACACCCATCAGGCATGCCCTTCATTTGTCTACACTCTAAAAATGGGTCTTAATACAAACTTTTCAAGCGTATTCATCTGACTTTTTTTGCAGTTTGTTGTCTATTGCATACACTGGTGGGAGCAGTTGTTATCGTTAAATCGCGATAGCCGCCACAGTGTGACGAAATGGTGATGTTATTTTCGCAACGGATCGCTTTAACTCACCATGCAAACACAATAAATACAGATGAAAAAAATGATGATAAAAAAAATGTTGGTAACACTGACAATGTGCAGCGGGATGGCGTTTGTGAGCGGCTGTTCCAGCATTATGTCGCATACCGGGGGCAAAGAAGGGACGTATCCTGGCACGCGCGCCAGCGCCACAATGATTAGCGAAAGTGATACAAACTGGGGAACCAAGTCACTGGCGATTCTGGATATGCCGTTTACCGCAGTACTGGATACAGTATTACTTCCGTGGGATCTCTTTCGCAAAGATAACTCGGTGAGATCCCGTGTAGAAAAAAGCGAGGAGAGAACGCAGGCCGCGAACGCCGTTATCCCTCCGGCTGAAATGCCTGCTCCTTAAGTTAACGCCCTGTCTCTGTCACCCACAACTGGCGGAAACCCTCGACGTCTTCCATCCACGCAACCTGTCGACCATCAGGAGAGAAGATGATCGCATCGCCCGATGGTGGGTTGCCGTGACGGTCCGTTAGAAAATCAACCTCTCCCGTCTGAGCATCACAACAAGCAATTTTGTTATCCAGTACAAACCCCAGCCATTTCCCTGACGGATGCCAGTTGAATGCTGACTGAATATCCGTGGCGCAGCGGGTAAGCTGACGCGGTTCTCCTCCTTGTGGGGAAATCAGCCACAGTTGCACAATGCCGACGTCATCACGCATTAAAAACGCAATCTCAGATGCCTTTGGATTACTGCGCACCCAATGGCGCGGCTGATTTACCAGACCGGGAAAGGCGCGCGCATGAGTAAACGTTAGACGGCGTTGATAAATACCAAATGGCGGCGCAGGCATTGTCGCCTCAGTGCCCTCCAGCGGAGCGTCGCCCGGCTGTTTCCAGCCGCTTTCATCCTGTGGTAAATCAACAATAAATAACTCCGGCACTTTCTCGCCCGTGACTGATAACGTATCACCGATAAACGCCAGTCTGTTTTCCCCTACCCAGCCCTCTTCATAGGCGCGGTTAATCTCATCGCTACCCGGTTTAGGCGTGGGTGTCGTCTGGGTTACCAGCACGCACCAATGGCTCCCGCTGTACTCACGGGGATGCTGCGCGGAGACCGTCACCGGACCATAGGGCGCAGCCACACCGACATTGCGTAAATCCAGCGCCGGTGAGCGCTCATGCAGCACATGGTCGTTATAGGTGAAACTGACAAACTCGCCGCTCGGGCTAAATACATGCACATGGCTACCACCGCGCAGCGCGCCCGGCGTATATGGGGCGGTAATATCCATCGCATCCAGATTCTCCACTTTTGCCTGCGTAGCTATCACCCCACGCCGATGATGGAAGTCGTAATGCCATGTTTCATCAGGATTTTCAGGCCCATGAATAAACACATATTTTTCCGACTTTGGATGAACGGTCACCACGCCAACGTGCGATCCCTGCATGGCCCGATAAATCACCTCCAGCTCGCCAGTATGAATATTGACGCGCTCAATTGTGTCACCGGTAAAAGAGGCACCGGAAGGGCGCACATCAAAGACCAGCCACTGGCTGTCCGGTGTCCAGGTATTGATATTGGTAAGCTGATGATTACGCGGCGTAAAGGTGATTTGCTTCATGGAATGCCCTGATACAAGACGATTTCAGCAATCATACTTCACAAGCACTTCACTTTCAGGCTTTAGCGTATCGCCATCTTCATTTTTGCGGACAGAAAGATGGAACATTTTGACGTAGCCATTATCGGGTTAGGCCCGGCAGGCGCAGCGCTAGCGCGGCAGTTGAGTGGAAAAATGCGCGTGATCGCGTTGGATAAAAAACACCAGTGTGGCAACGAAGGTTTCACCAAACCCTGCGGCGGTCTGTTGGCCCCGGATGCCCAGCGTTCGTTTATCCGCGACGGGATAACCTTACCCGTTGATGTCATCGCTAACCCACAAATATTTAGCGTTAAAACGGTTGATGTTGCAGCCTCTTTGACGCGTAACTACCAGCGTAGCTACATTAATATCAACCGCCATTCTTTTGATTTATGGCTTAAATCTCTCATTCCTGATGATGTACAGGTGTACCACGACAGCCTGTGTCGGAAAATCTGGCGCGAGGGCGATAAATGGCATGTCATCTTCCGCGCCGACGGTTGGGAGCAGCAGATCACCGCGCGTTATCTGGTGGGAGCCGACGGCGCAAACTCACTGGTACGCCGTCATCTCTATCCCCGGCACCAGATCCGTAAATATGTTGCTATTCAACAATGGTTTGCGGAAAAACATCCCGTCCCGTTCTATTCCTGCATTTTTGATAACGACGCAACCGACTGTTATTCCTGGAGTATCAGCAAAGATGGCTATTTTATCTTTGGCGGTGCCTACCCGATGAAGGACGGTCAGGCGCGCTTTGACGCGCTGAAAGCGAAGATGGAAGCGTTCCAATTTCAGTTCGGCAAACCGGTGAAAAGTGAAAAATGTACGGTGCTGTTTCCTTCACGCTGGAAAGACTTCATCTGTGGCAAGGACAACGCATTTTTGATTGGCGAAGCGGCCGGTTTTATCAGCGCCAGCTCACTGGAGGGGATTAGCTATGCGCTGGACAGCGCGGAGGCGCTCAAATCTGTATTGTTGCGGGATGCACCAGATATGAATCACGCTTACCGCAAAGCCACCCGCAAGTTACGTCTCAAACTGTTTGGCAAAATCCTGAAAAGTCGGGCCCTGACGTCGGCGTTTTCCCGTAAATGGATAATGCGCAGCGGCGTGGCGCATATTCCTCAAGGTGACCACTCAGTATCACAAATAATTGCTGAAACAGGGCAAACGCGCCAAGGCATTTGCCCATAACATCTTATTTCAGCGCAAACTTCTCAATGGCATACGCGACGCCATCTTCAAGGTTAGATTTCGTCACAAAGTTGGCGATTTCTTTGACTGACCCAATAGCGTTGTCCATGGCAACGCCCACGCCTGCGTATTCAATCATCGCGATGTCGTTTTCCTGATCGCCAATCGCCATCACCTCTTCAGCTTTTATACCCAACGCATCGGCCAGCGATTTCACGCCAGTCCCTTTATTGACGCGTTTATCGAGGATTTCGAGGAAATACGGTGCACTTTTCAGCACGGTGTACTTCTCTTTTACTTCCGCAGGTATGCGCGAGATAGCTTTATCGAGGATCTCCGGCTCGTCAATCATCATCACTTTCAGGAACTGGGTTGCGGGATCCATTTTCTCGGCTTCACAGAACACCAGCGGAATCGTCGCAACAAACGATTCATGCACCGTGTAGTAGCTGATATCACGGTTCGCGGTATACAGGGTGTTGCGATCGAGAGCGTGGAAATGCGAGCCAACGTCCCGGGAGAGCTGCTCCAGATAACGATAATCATCATAGCTCAACGCGGTTTGCGCGACAGTACTGCCATCCCCTGCTTTCTGCACTAGCGCGCCATTGTAGGTAATGCAGTAGTCACCGGGTTCTTCCATATGCAATTCTTTCAGATAGCTGTGGACGCCGGCATACGGGCGCCCCGTGGTCAGCACCACATTTACGCCACGCGCGCGCGCTGCGGCAATCGCCGTTTTGACCGCGGGTGAAATGGTGTGATCGGGCAGCAGAAGTGTGCCATCCATGTCGATAGCAATAAGTTTGATAGCCATGAGTTCCCCGGATTAAATGAGTCCGTCCTCATGCTAACGCGATTCCGCTCAAAAAACAGCTACGAAAAGGGGGATAGAAAGGGGAATCGAGATTCCCCTTTTGCAGGACGGTTGTAGACCTGGGTGCAAGTTAGATATCGATGTTCGCCGCTTTCAGGGCGTTTTCTTCGATAAACGCGCGACGCGGTTCAACGGCATCGCCCATCAGCGTAGTGAAGAGCTGGTCGGCGGCAATCGCATCCTTCACGGTAACGCGCAGCATACGACGGCTTTCCGGATCCATGGTGGTTTCCCACAGCTGATCCGGGTTCATCTCGCCCAGACCTTTATAACGCTGGATAGCGAGGCCGCGACGTGACTCTTTCTGCAGCCATTCCAGCGCCTGCTCAAAGCTGGCAACCGGCTGGCGGCGCTCGCCACGTTCGATAAACGCATCGTCTTCGATCAGCCCGCGCAGCTTCTCACCGAGCGTACAAATACGACGGTATTCGCCACCGGTCACAAACTCGTGATCCAGAATATAGTCGGTATCCACACCGTGAGTACGGACGCGCACAATCGGCTCAAACAGGTTCTGCTCTGCGTTGTGGTGGATATCAAACTTCCACAGGCTGCCGTGCTGTTCTTTTTCGTTCAGCTCGGTAATCAACGTATTAACCCAGCGGGTAACGGTCTGCTCGTTCGCCAAATCAGCTTCCGGCAGCGTCGGTTGATAAACCAGTTCTTTCAGCAGCGCTTTCGGGAAACGACGTTCCATACGGCCAATCATTTTCTGCGTCGCGTTGTATTCAGAAACCAGTTTTTCTAACGACTCACCTGAAAGAGCAGGTGCGCTGGCATTAGTGTGCAGCGTTGCACCATCCAGAGCGATAGAAATTTGGTACTGATCCATCGCTTCGTCATCTTTAATATACTGTTCCTGCTTACCTTTTTTCACTTTGTACAGCGGTGGCTGTGCAATGTAAACGTGGCCGCGTTCCACGATTTCCGGCATCTGACGATAGAAGAAGGTCAACAGCAGCGTACGAATATGCGAGCCGTCGACGTCCGCATCGGTCATGATGATGATGCTGTGATAACGCAGTTTGTCCGGGTTGTACTCGTCACGACCAATGCCACAGCCGAGCGCGGTGATCAGCGTTGCCACTTCCTGAGAAGAGAGCATTTTATCAAAGCGCGCTTTCTCGACGTTGAGGATTTTACCCTTCAGCGGCAGAATCGCCTGGTTTTTACGGTTACGGCCCTGCTTCGCAGAACCGCCCGCGGAGTCCCCTTCCACAAGGTACAGTTCGGACAGCGCCGGGTCGCGTTCCTGACAGTCCGCCAGCTTGCCCGGCAGGCCCGCTAAGTCCAGCGCGCCTTTACGACGAGTCATTTCACGCGCGCGACGTGCCGCTTCACGGGCACGTGCAGCATCAATAATTTTGCCAACGACGATTTTCGCGTCAGACGGGTTTTCCAGCAGGTATTCGCTCAGCAGTTCGTTCATCTGCTGTTCTACCGCCGATTTCACCTCAGAGGAGACCAGCTTGTCTTTGGTCTGTGAGGAGAATTTCGGATCCGGTACTTTCACGGAAACAACGGCAATCAAGCCTTCACGGGCATCGTCACCGGTGGCGCTGACTTTGGCTTTTTTGCTATAGCCTTCTTTGTCCATGTAGGCGTTCAGGGTACGGGTCATCGCCGCACGGAAGCCTGCAAGGTGAGTACCACCGTCACGCTGCGGAATGTTGTTGGTGAAGCAGTAGATGTTTTCCTGGAAACCATCGTTCCACTGCAGCGCAACTTCAACGCCGATACCGTCTTTTTCGGTGGAGAAGTAAAAGATATTCGGGTGGATCGGCGTTTTGTTTTTGTTGAGGTATTCAACAAACGCCTTGATGCCGCCTTCGTAGTGGAAATGGTCTTCTTTACCATCGCGCTTGTCGCGCAGACGAATAGAGACGCCGGAGTTCAGGAACGACAGCTCGCGCAGACGCTTAGCCAGAATCTCGTATTCAAACTCAACGACGTTGGTAAAGGTTTCGTGGCTTGGCCAGAAACGTACCTGAGTACCCGTCGCTTCTGTTTCGCCGGTTACCGCCAGCGGCGCCTGCGGCACACCGTGCACGTAAGTTTGCTGATGCACTTTACCTTCGCGGCGAATCACCAGCTCCAGTTTCTGTGACAGGGCGTTTACTACGGAAACACCTACGCCGTGCAGACCACCGGAAACTTTATAGGAGTTATCATCGAATTTACCGCCTGCGTGCAGAACGGTCATGATAACTTCCGCCGCCGAAACGCCCTCTTCCGGGTGAATACCGGTTGGGATACCACGGCCATCATCGGTAACGGACACGGAGTTGTCAGCGTGAATCGTTACAACGATATCTTTACAGTGACCCGCGAGCGCTTCGTCGATAGCGTTATCTACCACCTCGAATACCATGTGGTGCAGACCGGTGCCGTCATCCGTGTCGCCGATATACATACCCGGGCGCTTACGCACCGCATCCAGTCCTTTCAGGACTTTGATACTGGAGGAGTCATAAGAATTCGACATCAACGTTTCTCGCTCATTTAAACTTGGGTTAATCCGTTATTTTACCCTTTTCCACGGTGAACATCTTCGAATTTTTGTCCGACATGTCCAGAACGTGTTCAGCGCTGATTGCGCTGACAAAGACCTGAGATTGCGTCGCTTTTAAGCGGCTGGCTAACAGCCCACGACGGGCATCATCAAGTTCAGAGGCAAAATCATCTATCAGGTAGAGACACCGCCGCCCACTTTCGCGGGTGAGGAACTCCCCTTGCGCCAGACGTAAGGCGCACATCAGCAGCTTTAGCTGCCCACGCGACAACGTGTCTTCCACCGGCGCACCGTCAGCGCGAATGCGAAAATCCGCTTTGTGCGGACCGTGTGCGGTGTAGGTCAACATGCGATCGCGTTCAAAACTGCGTTCCAGCACTTCGGCATAATCGGTCTCTTTCTCCCAGCCGCGCTGGAATGAGAAGGAGAGAGAAAACTCGGGTAGAAACTGCTGACAGGTATCCGCCATATCCTGCGCGATACCGGCGCTGTACTCCGCGCGCCAGGTGCTGATTTGTTCCGCCAGCGGGATCAGTTCTTTATCCCACGGACGCAGTTGCTCATAACGACTCACCTGGCGCAGGGCTGCGTTGCGCTGCTTGAGCAGTCGCTTCAGATTGCTCCAGGCGGTGAAAAATCCGGCTTCATTGTGAAAGCATCCCCAGTCAAGGAATGCTCTTCTGTATTTGGGGCCGCCATTGAGTAAAGTAAACCCCTCTGGCGTGATCAGCTGCATCGGCATCAGGTGCGCCAGTTCCGCAACCTTGTGCCCGTCAGTACCGTCAATGCGCACTTTGCTGTCGCCCAGTTTGTCTTTCGTCAGACCAATCGATGTCTCACGCTCTTCCCCTTGCAAACGCCCGTGTAAAACAAACGACTCCTGCTCGTGGCGAATTACGCGGCCAATCTGCAAACTGCGAAACGCCCGGCCGTGGCCGAGCGTATAGATGGCTTCCAGCACGCTGGTTTTGCCGCTGCCGTTCGCGCCAACCAGGAAGTTAAAGCCAGGGGATAAAGCGAGATCCGCGCTTTCGATATTGCGAAAGTCGCGGATCAACAGACGGGTGAGCGACATTACAGTCTCATTGGCATAACAACATAAGCCGCGCTCTGGCTGGCAGCATCTTCAATCTGTACGCTCGATACGGAATCGGTCAGCAGAATACGAACGTTCTCGCACTTCAGCGCGTTTAGTACGTCCAGTACGTAGCTAACGTTAAAACCGATTTCCAGTTCAGTACCAGGATAGGAGACATCCAGAATTTCTTCCGCTTCTTCCTGCTCCGGGTTGTTGGCGGTGATTTTCAGCTGGTTTTCACTGACATACAGACGCACGCCGCGGAATTTCTCGTTAGAGAGGATCGCCGCACGAGCAAATGCCTGTTTGAGGATATCGCAACCGGCTTCCAGATGTTTGTCCGGATTCTTCGGCAATACGCGGCGATAATCCGGGAAACGGCCATCAACCAGCTTGGAGGTAAAGATGAAGTCACCCACGTGTGCACGAATGTTGTTGCTGCCAATCTGCACGCGCAGAGGGTTGTCGCCGCCGTCGAGCATACGCATCAGTTCAATCACGCCTTTACGCGGAACGATCACCGAATGGCTGGGTAACTGCTGACCGACAGGCATTGAACAGACCGCCAGGCGGTGACCGTCGGTCGCCACGGTACGCAGCTCTTCCCCTTCGGTTTCAAACAGCATGCCGTTTAAGTAGTAACGCACGTCCTGATGCGCCATCGAAAACTGCGTGGCTTCAATCAGGCGCTTCATCGTGGCCTGCGGCAGAGTGAATTCGACTTCGCTCTGCCAGTCGTCCAGATTCGGGAAGTCGGCGGCAGGCAGCGTAGACAGCGAGAAACGGCTGCGGCCAGACCGCACCAGCATGCGATCGCCTTCCAGTTGAACGGCTATTTCCGCGCCTTCCGGCAACCCACGGCAAATATCGAAGAATTTACGCGCCGGAACGGTGGTCGCACCAGGTTCATGAGGCTGGATCAGCGCCACGCGCGCCACCATCTCCATTTCGAGATCGGTACCGGTCAGAGAAAGCGCACCGTCAGCAACCTGCAGCAGCAGATTTCCGAGAATAGGCAGTGTAGGACGTCCACCCAGCGGGCCGCTGACCTGCTGAAGCGGTTTTAATAAATGTTCACGTTCAACGGTAAATTTCATAGCGTCACGAAGATAATGTTCTGATTAAATTGGAGAAATCTTCTTTAATATCATGGCTTTCTTCACGCAACTGCTCAATCTTGCGACAGGCATGAAGCACGGTAGTATGGTCACGCCCACCAAACGCGTCGCCAATTTCCGGCAGACTGTGGTTAGTGAGCTCTTTTGCCAGCGCCATCGCCATCTGGCGCGGACGAGCTACCGAGCGAGATCGACGCTTAGAAAGCAGATCCGCAATTTTGATTTTGTAATACTCCGCCACCGTCTTCTGAATATTGTCGATGGTGACCAGCTTTTCCTGCAAAGCCAGCAGATCGCGCAACGCTTCGCGCACGAAATCGATGGTAATCGCCCGGCCGGTAAAATTAGCGTTGGCGATCACACGGTTCAGTGCGCCTTCCAGCTCACGTACGTTAGAGCGTAGACGCTTGGCAATAAAGAACGCCACTTCACCCGGCAGACGAATGTCGTTTTCGTCGGCTTTTTTCATCAGGATCGCGACGCGCGTTTCCAGCTCAGGCGGCTCGATCGCAACAGTCAGTCCCCAGCCGAAGCGGGATTTCAGACGATCTTCAACGCCGTTGATCTCTTTTGGATAGCGATCCGAAGTCAGGATGATCTGCTGATTGCCTTCCAGCAGGGCGTTAAAGGTGTGGAAAAACTCTTCCTGCGATCGTTCTTTATTCGCGAAGAATTGGATATCGTCAATCAGCAGCGCATCCACGGAACGGTAGTAGCGTTTAAACTCTTCGATCGCGTTGTTTTGCAGGGCCTTAACCATGTCCTGCACAAAACGTTCGGAGTGCATATACACCACTTTCGCGTTTGGCTTACGCGCCATAATACCGTTACCGACAGCGTGCAGAAGGTGGGTTTTACCCAGACCCGTACCGCCATAAAGGAATAACGGATTGTAGGCGCCGCCAGGATTGTCCGCCACCTGCCGTGCCGCCGCGCGCGCCAGTTGGTTAGATTTACCTTCAACGAAGTTATCAAACGTGTGTTTGACGTTGACGTTAGAACGATAGGTAGGTTCTGCCGGTGCCGGGACGTTATCCCAGCCTGAGCGCGCCGCCGGAGCGGCACGTTGCGGTTGCACTTGCTGAGCCACGTAAGCGGGCGCAACAACGTTGTTCACCGGCGTTTTCAGCGTTTGCGTGACGGGTTTAGTACCGACTTCAAAGCGCAGCTGCGGGGCATCCGCTCCACAGAAGTTATTGAGTAATCCATTAATATTATTAAGGTATTTATCCCTTACCCAATCAAGCACGAAACGGTTTGGCGCATACAAAGCCAGCGTGTTATCGCTCAGTTCCGCCTGCAACGGGCGTATCCACATACTGAACTCTGTGGCTGGTAACTCATCCTGCAATCGGGCAAGACACTGCTGCCAAAGCGAAAGTGACAC